>CAWBUE010000029.1:0-17305 GCA_963791825.1 uncultured Gammaproteobacteria bacterium | reverse complement strand
GACAGGGTGTCGGGTCAACAAGTGGCTGATACCTTATGTTCGCAAGGTGCACCTCATGTACAAGTTCCGCAGTTGATAGTTGCTGACCTCAACTCAATATGCGGATACCCAAGACGAGCTAGGAACTACCGTGCGGGTAGGCCGGCGTCCAGCCTTTCAAATCTCTTTGTTAGCTTCGCGGAAGGACGGCGACCTCTGCCTTGCCCTGTTAGTTACGTCACCCAGGACTAACCCGTGTCGCGGCTCGGCGATCGCCGAGGCGCAGCGCGATGAAAATGGCGACGAGCCCCGATGTCGCGAGTACTGACGCGACGACGAAGATCGGCGCGAGTCCGCCGTCGCCGATCGCCAACGCCGAGCATGCAGGTCCGGCACCGGCAGAGAGAATCTGGCTAAAGGGGATCAATCTCGTCAAATGCCCGTCGCGATCGTTTGCAACCGTCAACCCCATGTAATACGTGAGGCCGAGCACCCAGCCGACGTTGAGTGCGGTGATCCAGCCGGTATAGCCCAGCATACCTAGATGTCGGCTGAAGGCTGCGTAGCTTGCCACCAGCAGCACGGCGGAAACCGCGATCATGCCGATACGGCCGAAGCGCTCACCGATGACAGCCGGCAACAACCCGCCGGGGATCCCGCCCAGCACGCCGATGCCGATGCCATAGCCGATCTGTTCTTCGCTCAGCCCGTCGGTGCGTCCGATGCGCTCCAGAAATCCCCATACCGCGAAGATGCTCATCTGCAGCAGAAAGGCGCCCAGCAATGCCGCCGCTCCAACCCATGGCTTGGCAGTTGCCGAGCCTATTTTGGGCGCCGTCGCTTCGCGGAAAGGCCCGGCGGGCAGCCAGAAAGCCGCGACGGCGGATGCGGCAAACCACGCGGTCGCGGAACCGATGGTAATCGCGTACCCATAGCGTTCGTTCAGGACGGGGAGAATCATCGCATCGACGGAGAAGAACGCCGTCTGCAGAACCATGAGCAGGCCGAACACTCGGTCTGGTTTCGAGGAGTGGCCGAGAAAATAGATCGCGACCGTATACGCCAGCGTGCTGGTGAGGCCGGATGCAAAACGCGCCGCAACCAGTTCGCCAAAATTACCGGCGTAGGCGGTGGCGATGTTGACCGCCGCCGCGAAGATGCACGCGCCGACGATGGTATACGACCAACGCAGCCGGGTCGCCGTCCAATAACCGAGCAACGCGCCGGCGGCGCCGCCAAATTGTTCCGCCGCCAGCACCCAGCCGTTCTGACTGAGATCGAGCCGCAAATGATCCGCGAATAATCCCACCAGGATCGGCTGCACGCCCATGAGGACCAAGGCCGCAGCGGCGATGAAGACGCCGAGACCGATTGCTGCGGAAGAGAATTTCATGGCTGATCCGGCTGCGCAGTAAGAAGAAGACTCAGCGCCGAATGCGCGTACACCTTGGCGCAATCGACCAGCTCTTGTTCGACCACGTAGTCATCGCATCCGGCCGACAAAGTGGGTTGCGGACCGTAACAGACCGCGGGCACTCCGAGTGCGCGCCACCGCATGGCATCGCTCGCCGGCAGGCGCACCACGTATGAAGGCGTTTGGCCGCGCACCGCTCGGCAGGCATCCGCCACCGTGACGGTTAGCTCATCGGTGAGCGATGTCCAATTGGCATCCCACCCCTTCACCAGATTGATCGCAGTGCGCGGGAACGGTTGGGCGATCTTTCTCGCCCGTTCGATCAGTTCCTCGATGCTGATGCCGGGCGGCAGCCTTACGTCCACTTCAGCCTTGGCGCGGCGGGCAATCTGCCCGCGCAGTGTGCCGCCGGTGATCTTGCCCACGTTGAAAGAGAGCCGCAGCCCGACCTTGTCCGCACCCGAATCAAGCCCACCAAGGTTGGACGGTATGGACGCGTAAATATCGTTCAAGGCGTCGAGCTGGGTCAGCACGGCCGACAGTTCCGAAATCGCCGTGCCGCCGCGAACGGCGCGTGAGGCGTGGCCGCCCGGACAGGAGGTCTCGATGTCGAGCCACGCCAGGCCTTTTTCTGCCACCGCCAACGCCATGAATCCCGGCCCCTCGCCGCTGATCAGGGCGTGACCCAGCAAGTCGTCGCGCTCCCGCAGCAACGCCGCCGAACCGCGGTCACCGAACATGACTTCGTCGGAGACGGCGGTCATGGTCAACCGGCCGCTCCACGCACCGCGCCGCCGCGCCAAGAGCACGGTGACCAGGCACATGGCGGCGAGCGCGCCTTTCATGTTGCCGAGGCCGAGACCGTACAATCGGTCCTCTTTGCGGGTGAGTTGGAAGATCGGCACCGTCCAATCGGACTCCTGGCCCGGTTCCATGGTGTCCATGTGGGCATTGAAGATCACGTGCCTACCGGGACCTTGGCCGTTGACAATGCCGATGATGTTCGGTGTGGAGGCGTCGACCACCAGTGATTCGGTGTGGACTCCCGCTTCCCTTAAATAATCCCTCACAATGGCCGCAGCGCGGGTGGTATCTCCGGGCGGATTGACGCTCGGTGCCGCGACCAACCTCGCGCACAGATCGATCAGTGACTCGCGATGCGCGTCGATCTCGCGTGAGATCTCTCCAAATAACGCGGGTGTCACGCTTGCACCGCTGGGTTGCGGACGGCGGCGCCGTCGCGCCCGACGATGCTTCGATAGAGTGCCGGGTCTGTGTCGCCTTCGGTTCCGAACACCAGCACGACGCTCTCGGGTGACAGATCGAGCGCGATGGAGGCCGCGGTGTCATGAGCCGCGAGCAGCATGCCGGCAAGACCGGCGACTGCGGACTCGCCGGCAACGATGGCCGGATCGCCTTGCGTCGGGTTAGCCAGTAGACGCATGGCTTCGACCGCCGCTGCGTCATCGATGGTCATGAAGTCATCGGCTCCGTCTGCGAGCAGATTCCACGCCACGAGCGAGGGCTCCCCGCAGGCTAGTCCCGCCATGATCGTATCGAGCGTGCCATGCACGACGGTCAGTTCTCCGCGAAGCGCACTCATGTAGAGGCAATCCGCGTTCTTGGGTTCGACGATCACCACCCGTGGTCTGCGGGAACCGAAGCGCTCCCACAGATGCGCGGTGACCGCCGCGGCCAATCCGCCAACCCCGCCTTGCACGAACACATGCGTGGCGGTCAGTCCGTCCAGTTGGCTAAGTGCTTCGTCGACCATCACCGTGTAACCCTGCATCACGTCCCGTGGTACCTCCGTATAGCCTTGGTACGACGTATCGGACACGACGTACCATCCCTCAGAAGCTGCATTCTGTGCAGCGGCGCGCACCGCATCGTCGTAGTTGCCGGAATTGCGGCGCACCTCGGCGCCGTAGGCGGCGATCGCCGACACCCGGCCCTCGCTCACCGTCTCGTGCACGTAGATAACGCAGCGGCAGCCGAAGAGCTGCGCTCCCCAGGCCACAGAACGTCCGTGATTGCCGTCAGTGGCGCAGCTTACGGTGATGTTTCTCGTGATCTCCTCATAACGACGCGAGATCAAGTCGGCCACAGTCACGCGCGATGCGGCGGCGCTACGTTTAATCTCCCGCGTCAACAACCGAAATACTGCGTACGCACCGCCCAGCGCCTTGAAGCTGCCAAGTCCGAAACGCGTGCCCTCATCTTTGTAGAACAGCATGCCGACACCGGCTCGAACTGCAAGGCCCGGCAACGCCGTCAGCGGCGTCTGGGCGTAACCCGGCCATCCGGTGATTTCCCGGCTTGCATTTAAGAAATGTCCGCCGCCGAATACTAACCGGCGGTGCTCGCCATAGTCGCCGCTTCGGTCCACGCGCGGGTTGTGCAGCAGTTTGAAGGCGGAGGGCGGAAGAACGCGGCGTCGCTCATGATTCATCGTCGTTACCATCCCAGCGCCACGCCATCGCGGCGTGCATCGGCGCCGCCGTGCAGGACGCCCGACTGCCAGTCGATGCGGATCGCTTGGGCCGTGCCGAGCGGATTCTCTGCCGGGGTGATGCGATGCCCGAGACGCGTCAGACCTTCGATCGCCTTCGCCCCGATGGTGTGTTCCACCTCGAACACCTCGCCGCGTGCAAAGATTCGCGGCTGATCGATGGCCTGCTGCAACGAGAGGCCGTGGTCGATAAGATTGCTGAGGAGCTGCATTTGCCCGATGGGTTGAAAATGGCCTCCGGTGACCCCGAACGCCATCACCGCCCGGTCGTTGCGTGTCAGGAGCGCCGGGATGATGGTGTGCAGCGGCCGCTTGCGGGCGCCGATGCAATTCGGATGGCCGGGGTCGACCACAAAACCCGAGCCGCGGTTGTGCAAAACGATGCCGGATTCGGGCGCGACGATGCCGCTTCCAAAATCGTCGAAGATCGAATTGATGAAGGCGACGGTGTTCTGATCCCGGTCCACCACTGACAGGAACACGGTGTCGCGATGCGCCGGGCCGAACGGCGCGCTCAGGTCGGCATTGCGCGAATGCCGGGCAATTCGCGTCACCAGAGCATCGATATTTTGGTCGCCGAGCAGGTGCCTCACATCGACCGGCCCGCTGCGCGGGTCGCCGATCAGCGCGTCGCGGGTGCCGTAGGCAATGCGTGCAACCTCTGCGAGCAGATGCAATCGCTCGCTGCTCTGGAGTGGCAGTGCACCGATGTCGAAGCGCTCGAGCATGCGCGCCATCAAAAGCGGGATTGCCCCCTGGCCATTGGGGGGGCATTCCCATAGATCATAGCCCCGGTACGAAGCGCAAATCGGCTGCACGTACTCGGGCGCAAATTCGGCGAAGTCCTCTGCGCTGTGCAGCCCTCCGAGGCCCCTCAAGCAGGAGACAATGTCTTGCGCAATCCAGCCTACATAGAACGCGGCCGAGCCTTCTGCGGCGATAGCGCGCATCGCGTGCGCAAGCGTCGGCCGCCGATGCATGGTGCCCGCGGACGGCGACGCGCCGTCCTTGAGGAATACATCCGCCGCTGTTTTATTGCGACCTAGTTTTTCAATCTGTCGCCGCCAGTCACGGGCCAAGCGTTCGGTGACGGCGTAGCCGTTCTCGGCCGCATCGATTGCCGGCGCCAGCAGGCGGTCCAGACCGAACCTGCCGTAATCCGCGGCCAATCGCTCCCATGCCGCAACCGCCCCGGGCACGGTGACCGAATGCACGCTGTCGGCGTCTATGGATGAGATGCCCTGCTCCCGGAACCAGCCGGCATTGGCTGCTTTCGGCGCCCAGCCGGAGCCGTTCATGGCATGGACGGTGCCTTTGCCGCCCGGCATGTAGAGCGCGAAGCAGTCGCCGCCGATCCCAGTCTGGGTGGGCTCAACTACTCCGAGCATGGCAGCCGCTGCGATTGCGGCGTCCATGGCGTTCCCGCCGTCGGCTAGCGTTTTGAGCGCCGTCCATGTCGCGAGGGGATGCGAGGTCGCGGCCATGCAGTGGGTCCCGAACGACACCGAGCGTCCCGGCAATTCAAAGTCGCGGTCCCGAAACGGCGTCAGTTGATCGAGCGGCACGCGTGTATCCCCATAGAGCAAGTGAACCAAGCATTGACATTTGTTCTTGAGACGATCATATAATCATTTTGGACATATTTAAAAGAATAAATGTTCGTACAATGAACAAAGAGCTGACGAAGGGGGGTGTATGCGGACGATAACTCGGATTGGCAGGCTCGGTGCGGCGGCGGCATTCGGGCTTCTGGCTTGGGAGTGTTCGTTGGTTGCCCCGGCCGCTGAGGCTGGCGACTCCAGTGCGGCGACGGGCAACGGGCAGCTGGCCGAAATAATCGTCACCGCGCAGAAGCGTTCGCAGGACATCAAAGACGTGCCGCTGAGCATCTCAGTGCTCAGCGGCGACGCATTGAAAGAGGACCACGTGGATTCTTATGAGGACATCACCCGTGAAATGCCAGGCGTGGCTTTCCTGAGCGGCGGCGGCCCTGGCCTCGACAACATCTCCATCCGGGGCGTCAGTTCCAGTTCCGGCGCCGCCACGGTGGGCTTGTACCTGGACGAGATTCCGATCTCGGTGAAGAACCTGTGGAACGGCGCGATCGAGCCCAAGCTGTTCGATATCGCGCGGGTGGAAGTGCTGCGCGGCCCACAAGGCACATTGTACGGATCGAGCTCGATGGGCGGCACCATCCGCATGATCAGCAACAAGCCGAATCTGAAAGACGTGGAAGGACTGGCTTTGGCCGACGTCTCGACGACCAAGCACGGCGGTACCAATTACGAAGTGACTGGCGTGTTGAATCTGCCCATGACATCCGGCATCGCGGCCTTGCGTTTGGCGGTCGATTCAACCACGGACAGCGGCTACATTGACAACTATTCCCCGGCCGGCGTGTTGCAGCGTTCCGGCGTGAACGGGGACCATACCCAGGCCGCGCGCATCAGCCTGCTGTTCCAACCGAACGAGCAAATCAGCATTCTGCCCGCCATCTACTACATGCACATGACCACGGACGACACGTCCGTGTTCTATCCATCGATGGGCCTGTATAAGCAGAGCAAGATCGTCCCGGAACCGAGCCGGATCACATTCACCGTCCCAAGCCTGACCATTGATGTGGGCCTCGGATGGGCGGATCTGACATCGGTCACCAGCTACTTCAGCCAGCAGTTCGACCGCACCGGCGATGCGACATACTACAACAGCGAATATCTCGCATTCTTGGTCGACTCGGATCCTGTTCTCGGTCAGAAGCAGGTGGGCTCGCAAATCGGCGCGCTGCCAGGCCCGGAGTATTCCTGGACCAAGACCACCCAGTTTACCCAGGAAGTGCGTCTGGCATCTAAGCCCTATACCGAGGGCGGCAACCCTCTCACCTGGCTCGGCGGCGTGTATTACTCGGACCAGAAGGTCGACCGCGTGGTCGACGACTACGTGAAGGGCCTCGTGAGCACCTTCACCTCGCTCTTCGGCTACCCCCCGCAGAACAGCGGTCTTTTCGCCGGCCAGAGCTTCCCGAACGATGCTGTGGCCCTCGCGGGATTGCAAACCGATGACCGCCAATACGCCGTGTTCGGCGAACTCGGATACAACGCATCGGCGGCATTGAAAGCCACCGGCGGCGTTCGCTTGGCGCATGGCAAGGCGACGTTTACCCAGGAAGAAAGCGGCTATTTCGCCGGCAATGCACCGCCGGTCTTCACCAACACCGCGAGCTTCAATGCGGCTACGCCGCGCTTCTCTCTGACCTACGACCTCAACAAGGACGTCACGGTCTACGGCTCGGTCAGCAAAGGATTTCGGCTCGGTGGCGCGGGAATTTTCGTGCCGAGCGACATCTGCGCAGCGGATCTCGCGGGCTTCGGCCTGACGAAGGCGCCGACGCAGTACGATTCGGACTCCTTGTGGAGCTACGAGGCGGGCGCCAAAGGCCGCATGCTGGACGACCGGTTCACCTTCAGCAGCGCTATTTATTATATCCGGTGGAACAATATCCAGCAGACCGTGAATCTACCGACCTGCGGCTACACCATCACGACCAACGTCGGCGATGCACGCAGCTACGGCTCGGAACTGGAATTTGCCGCCAAGCCCACGCCGAATTGGACGGTGGGTGCCGCGGGCGGCACCACACACGCCACCTTGACGCGGGTGATCGGCTCGGTTGGCGCCGTGCCGGGCGACCGCATCTTGAATACGCCCGAATGGACGCTGACCCTGCACACCGAGTACGACCAACCGATCGGCGGCAATGCCGACGCCTTCCTCCGCGCGAGCTACGCTTGGACGGGACGATCGTATGGATCGTTCATCGACACCGATCCGGACCACGTGCGTCCCACCTATGGGACCATGGATGCCAGCGCGGGAATCAACTGGGGTAGCCTGCGCATGTCCGTATACGGCAAAAATTTGTTGAACAACGACACCATCATTCAGCGCCCCTCGCTCCTCTTCTTGGAGGAGGGGTACATTCTGCGGCCGCGCACGGTGGGATTCATGATCTCGAAGAAATTTTGACGCATGCGGCTACAGTTTTCGTCGTATTCGATCTCCTGCAAACCGATTCTCGGGCACGGCAAACCATGACCAGCGTACGGCGTTTGTACGTGATGTTGGTCGGTTACGAGATCTTGCCGAAGAGCGTCTCGACCAAGGACCGGGGTGCGCGATTCACCATGTGCGAGCCCATCTGCTGCTACCTGCTCGATACCGAGAGCGGTTGGATTTTGCTCGATGCGGGCTTCGACTCCATTTATGTGCGCGATAAGAATCTGGCGGAGCAATACTTCCACTCCGCCGGCATCTATCCGCCGATAGTGACGCCGGAGGACGAGCTGTCGTTTCAAATGCAGCAGATCGGCGTCACCTACCGCGATGTCACGCGCGTGGTGCTCAGTCATTTGCATTTGGATCATGCGGGCCATTTGAAGCGCTTCCATCACGCTCAGGTCTTCATCCAACGGAAAGAGCACGAGCATGGCTTCTCCACCGCGAGGCCCACCTCGTATTTCTTGGAGGACTACAACTCACCTGATGTCGACTGGCAATTGTGCGACGGCGACTGGGAACTCGTGCGGGGACTGCGCTTCTTGAGCACGCGCGGCCACACGCCCGGACACCAATCGGCCATCGTCGAACTGCCGAAGTCGGGGACGTGCGTTCTGCCATTCGACGCCGGCGACCTGCAGGAAAATTTTGACGAAGAGATTTTGCCGGGCGAGTGCGTCGACGATGCGGCGGCGCTCGTCTCGATCCGCCGCCTCAACAAGGTGGTGGCGGACACGGGCGGGCGCCTGATCCTGTTCCACGATCCCGTCGCGATCCAGCGCCTGCGGCTCGCACCGCAATTCTACGATTAACTGCTCCGACGAACTTTGAAGCTTAAGGACATTTTCAAGAGATGAACAAACCACATCCGATTCAGTACACCGGCGAGCCGGCCGATGCGGCTTCGGACGGACCTTCCCCGGACCGATTCGTGCAGGCCTTTGCCAAAGGGCTGTCGGTCATCTGCGCCTTCGATCCGCAGTCGCCGATGACGATCACCGACCTCGCGCAGGCCTCCGGCCTGGACCGCGCCGGCACCCGGCGGATCTTGCTGACACTTGAGACGCTCGGTTACGTTCGCACCGACGGCAAGCACTTCTGGCTTACGCCGCGCATTTTGAACCTCGGCTATCGCTATTTATCCTCGTTGCCGTTCTGGCACCTCGCTCAGCCTGTCTTGGAAGAACTGGTCGCTGAAGTGCAGGAGACCTGCTCGATCGGCGTGTTGGACGGCGACAACGTGATGTTCATCCTGCGCGTGCCGACGCGGCGGTTTCTGTCATTCGATCCGAGCATCGGCAGCCATGTTCCCGCGTATGTGCATTCGATCGGTCGCGTACTACTCGCGAGGATGCCCGATCCCGAACTGCGGGCATATCTGGACCGGGTGCATTTGCACCCGTTGACGCGTCACACCATCGGCTCCAAGGAAGAACTCGAGAAGGCGCTGCACGACGATCGCCAGAGCGGCTGGTCCTTCGTGTCCGAGCAATACGAGGAGGGGATGTGCGGCATCGCGACCCCGATCTTGGACGCGAGCGGCCAACCGGTGGCGGCGCTCAATGTCAGCTTGAATGCAGGACCGCAAGCCTTCGAGACGGCCACCAACAACATTTTGCCCAAGCTTCGACTGGCAGCGAGACGCCTCAGCACCCAGCGCTGACGTCACACCCGAAACTCAACGAAACAAGCGATACAGAGACAGACCATGGCCAAGAAGTCTTTTCGGCAGGCGTTGAACGAGGCGCTGAAGCTCGAGATGCGCCGCGACGACAGCATAATCGTCATCGGCGAGGACATCACCGGCGGCAAGGGAGCCAAGGGCGAGCCGGACGCGTGGGGCGGCGCCTTCGGCGTCACCAAAGGCCTGCTGAGCGAGTTCGGAGAAGACCGGGTCATGGATACGCCGATCACCGAGAGCGCGTTCGTCGGTGCCGCCGGGGGCGCGGCCATGACGGGACTGCGGCCGGTCGTCGAGATCATGTTCGTGGACTTCCTTGGGGTCTGCTTCGACCAGATCTTTAATCAGGTGGCCAAGTTCCGCTACATGTTCGGCGGCAAGGCGGTGACGCCGATGGTGCTTCGCGCCTCCTTCGGCGCGGGCAGCGGCTCGGCGAGCCAGCACAGCCAGACGCTGTACCCACTGTTCGCGCATATACCGGGACTCAAGGTGGTGATTCCGTCGAATCCCTACGACGCCAAGGGCCTCTTGATCCAAGCGATACGCGACGACGATCCGGTGATTTTTCTGGAGAACAAGATCATGTACGACGATATCGGTGAGGTGCCCGACGGTTCTTACACGGTCCCGTTCGCCGAGGCCAACTTCGTGCGCGAGGGCCGAGATGTCACTATCATCGCGCTAGGCCGGATGGTGAAGCGGGCGAGCGAGGCGGCCGCCAACCTGGCCAAGAAAGGAATCGAATGCACTGTGCTCGATCCACGCACGCTCTCGCCGCTGGATGAGGATTCGATCATCTCATCGGTCGAGCAAAGCGGCCGTGCCGTGATCGTGGATGAGTCGTACCCGCGCTGTGGCGCTGCGGCAGATATTTCCTCCCTCATCGCCGAGCGTGCTTTCGGCGCGCTGAAGGCGCCGATTTTCAAGGTAACACCGCCGCATTGCCCCGTGCCGTACGCGCCCGAATTGGAGAATGCCTTCATTCCGAGCGTGTCCCGCATCGAATCCGCCGTCACGCAGGCAATGGAATTCCGGAAGTAGACGCTCCCATGTCTAACAGCATCCATGCAATCACCATGCCCCGTTGGGGCATGACCATGACCGAGGGCCAGTTGGTGAAATGGCTGGTGCAGGTCGGCGAGCCGGTGACCGTCGGCCAGGAAATCCTTGAAATCGAGACCGAGAAAATCGCCAACGTGCTTGAGGCGGCTGCCGCGGGAACCCTGCGGCGGCAGCTGGTGACAGAGCAGAGTGTTGCGATGGTGGGCAATCTGCTCGGGGTGATCTCAGAGAGTCAAGTTGGTGAGGCTGAGATAGATGCCTTCGTGGCTGCATTCGCCGACCGTCAGCAATCCACCGGTGACGCGGAATCGAGCGGTCCGATTGCCCGGAGCATCGAAATAGACGGCAGCAGCATCAATGTCCTCAGCATGGGCGATGGCGCGGCGGTGCCGGCCGTCTTCATTCATGGCTTCGGCGGCGATCTGAATTCCTGGCTGTTCAACCACCCCAATATCGCCGCATCTCGGCCTGCGCATGCGCTTGACCTCCCGGCACACGGCGCATCGAGCATTCCACGCGCTGCGATGACGCTCGAGAATCTCGCCGGCGCGGTGCTGTCGGCGCTGGACCGTTTGGGTATCCAATGCTGCCACGTCGTGGCTCATTCTCTCGGCGCTGCCATAGCATTGCTGATTGCGAGCGATCATCCCTCCCGAGTGGCGTCGCTCTCCCTGGTGAGTCCTGTGGGGCTCGGACTCGAAATCAACAATCAGTACATCCGCGACTTTCTCGGCGCGCAACGCCGTACGCAAATGAGCAAGGCACTGTCCACGCTGTTCTCCGATCCGAACCAGGTGCGGCGCGAAATGACCGACGATGTATTGCGCTTTATGCGCATCGATGGTGTTCCGGCCGCGCTGCGTGCGCTTTCGGACAATGCGTTCCCGGATGGGCGCCAGCGCCTATCGCTACGCGAGGTCATCGCCACCGGAAAAGTGCCGGTCCAAATCATCTGGGGCGAGGCGGACCGCATCATTCCAAGCGGACATGCGGCTGGATTGGAATCGTCAGCCAAGGTGAACGTCCTTCCAGGTGTTGGCCACATGGCCTATCTCGAGCAACCCGGCCGTGTCAATGAACTCTTGATCGAATTCATGGCGGCGACGGATGCATCGCAGTCTAAGGAGAAATAGTCATGCCTCAATCAATGCCCGGCTTGCGTGGGGCGGACCATCTCGGAATCACGGTTCCGAATCTGGAAGACGCCATCGATTTCTTCACCCGCGTCATCGGCTGCGAATACATCTACTACGGCGGGGAAACCGGCAATGACCCGGCATTCATGGTCGAGCGCCTGAACGTGCACCCTCAAGCCAGCAATCGATATTGCTTTCTGCGCTGCGGCAACGGCTACAACTTCGGAACTGTTCGAATACTCGAGCCCCGACCAGGTACGTGAGCCGCCCAAGAATAGCGATATCGGTGGACATCACATCGCGCTCTACGTAGACGACATCCACGCGGCCGTCAAACACCTGCAGGCGAACGGGGTGCGCGTGCTTGGCGACCCGATGACCATTGTGGAAGGTCCGTCGGCGGGCGCCACCTGGGTGTATTTCATGGCGCCGTGGGGATTGCAGATGGAACTCTGTAGTTATCCGAACGGCAAGGCCTATCTGCAGACGGCAAAACGCGCCCTCTGGGATCCGCGGGCTTGAGCAATATTCTGATCGTCGGCGGCGCCACGGGCATCGGCCTCGCGGCCATGCGCGCCTTTCGCAGCCGCGGCGACTCGGTGTTTCTGGCCGATGCGAATTTTGTGGCCGCACGAGCTGCTGCCGATGAAGCGCTGCCCGGAAGAGCGATCGCCTTCGAGGCCGACGCGGCTTCGATCCCTTCCGCACGGGCGTCGGTCGATGCGTGCGCCGCCGCCTTCGGCGGTATCGACACGCTGTTTTTCAATGCGGGCAGTCTCAAGTCGATGCCGATCGAGGCGTGGACCGCCGAAGCGTGGGACTCTCCTTCGCGGTGAATCTTCGGGCGCCGTTTTTCTTTACGCAGTCCGCGGTGGCGCACCTAAAGAAGTCGACTAACGCCAGTGTGCTCTTTACCTCTTCTACAGGTGCTTTTCGCGGGCATGCTGGCATGCCGGCCTACCATGCGTCGAAAGCCGGCCTCATCGGCTTGGTCCGAAGCCTTGCCGATGAGTTGTCGCCGGAGGGAATCCGTGTGAATTGCATCTGCCCTGGCTGGATCGATACCCCGTTCAATCGACCGTTTTGGTCTTTTCAGGCCGACGCGGACAAAACGCTTAAGGAGCTTATAGAAAATATTCCCGCGCGGCGACAGGGCACGCCCGAGGACACCACCGGCTTGATCCTTTTCTTGTCAAGTTCCGAGGCACGCTACATCACCGGCACTTCGATGGTGGTGGACGGCGGCTACACTGCAGTATGACGCATCTCTTTCACAGGAATTAAACGATGGCATCTTCTTACTCGACGACGACGGGAGATCTGTTGAAAGGGAAGGTCGCGTTCGTGACCGGCGCGGGACAGGGCATCGGGCTTTCCGTGGCGCGCGCTTACCTCGCCCAAGGCGCGAGTGTGGTTCTCGCGGATATCGCCAAGGACATGCTGGATCGCGCCATGGCCGGCTTCGATGATTCAAGCAAGGTGTTCGCTATCCCGATGGATGTGACCGACGACGGGCAAACGGCGGCAGCGCTGGAGAAGACTCTACAGCGATTCGGCCACGTCGATTGTGTCGTTGCAAACGCGGGCATCTTAACGCTCAAGCATGTGGTGGACCTTGAACCGGCTGCATGGCGGCGGGTCATCGACGTCAATCTTACCGGCGCGTTCATCACCGCGCGGCAATTCGCGCGGCAATTGATCAAGCAGGACAAGGGAGGCCGAATCATCTTCACGTCCTCGTTGTTCGGCCTGCGCGGTGGCGTGGAGAACGGGGCCTATTCAGCATCCAAGTTCGGCATGATCGGCTTGATGCAAAGCTTGGCCGCGGAACTCGCCGGGCGCGGGATTCTCGTCAATGCGGTGTGTCCCGGCCAGATGAACACTGAAATGATGCAGGCGCTATTTCGTGACCGTGCTGCATTGACGGGGCGCACGCCCGAAGCAGTACAAGCGGCGCTGCTCGGCCGCATTCCGGTTGGCCGGTTAGGTGAGATGCGGGACCTCACCGGCATATACATTTACCTGGCCTCAGAACTCTGCCAGTACTGCACAGGACAATCCTTCACAGTCGACGGCGGCTGGCAAGTGGCCTAGCGCCGGCGTCAATTCTCGGAGACATATATGCAATTCAACGAAGCTTTTCTCTCAACCGCGTACCAGCAGATGGCGATGATTCGCGCCTTCGAGGAGCGCGTGAACGTTGAGATGGGCACCGGCGAGATCCCGGGAGCGGTGCACCTGTATGCCGGCCAGGAAGCGTCCGCCGTCGGCATTTGCATGCATCTGACCGACAAGGATCGCATCGCCTCGACTCACCGTGGCCATGGGCATTGCATCGCAAAAGGATGCGACATCAATGGCATGATGGCGGAGATCTACGGGCGAAGCAGCGGTACGTGCCGAGGGCGTGGCGGATCGATGCATATCGCAGATCTTGAAAAGGGCATGTTGGGCGCCAACGGGATTGTAGGTGGCGGACCGCCCATTGCCTGCGGTGCTGCGCTTACGGCGAAGTATCGGCGTACCGGCGGCGTCGCGGTTTCATTCTCCGGCGACGGTGCCATCAATCAAGGTACGACGGCCGAGTCGATGAATCTGGCCAAGGTCTGGAATCTGCCCATGATTTTTGCAGTGGAAGATAACGGATTCGGCGAAGCCAGCGCGAGCGACTGGGCCGTTGCGGGCGATGTACTGAAGCGAGCCGAGAGCTACGACATACCGTCCGCACGGATCGACGGGACGGATGTACTTGCTGTTTACACGACGGCGGGACGGGCAATTACGCGCGCCCGAAGCGGCGGCGGCCCATCACTGTTGCATATCATGGTCCCCCGTTACTACGGTCACTTTAGCGGTGACTCGGACACCTATCGCACCCGCGATGAGAAGGAATCCATGCGGCGCGATCGAGACTGTCTGAAGATCTTCCGCAAACGTGTGCTCGACGATGGTTCAATGACAGAGCAACAGCTCGCTGCAATTGATGCGGAGGTCGACAAGAGCGTCGATGACGCCGTGAAGTTTGCACGCGCGGCGCCGCGTCCGGACCCGAAGAACGTGGCGGCGGACGTCTATGTCTCCTACATGTAGCAATTCACCATGAGCGGCCTTGCCCTTATTACCAAGCCAGAGGTCGGAATCCAGATGGCGCAAGCGTTGCTGGACGCGGCTCGTGGCAAGGCGCAGCAAATGGGCCTGGTAATTTCCGCCGCCGTAGTTGATTGCGGCGGACAGCTCGTCGCCGCCATTCGCATGGACGGTGCCCAGATATGCGCCATGCCGCTCGCCATCGACAAGGCTTTTACGGCGGTGGCCTGTGGACTGCCGACGAGCGCATGGGCCAATCGTACGCAACCCGGGGCAACAGATTGGGGCCTGAATACCGCTCTTGGTGGGCGACTCATCGCTTTCGCTGGAGGCCTTCCACTGATGACCGACTCGTTTGTAGTCGGTGCAATTGGCGTGAGCGGGGCGGCTGCGGCGCAGGACGACATTATAGCTAAGGCCGCAGTGGAATCGATCGGTCTCAAGTAGCGATACTCGTGGATCGGTTCCTGCCATTTCTGGGCGTTGATAATGGTGGGATTTCGCTCGGCACGATCGTCCATGATTTCCAGCAGGTCATCGCGGCCGTAGGGTTCCAAGGGCTGCACCGCCCAATCATCGAGGATCAGGACTTCGATCTTGGCAAGGGCCATGAGGCGGCGCTTGTGTATGGGGTGACCTCAAGAAACGGATTTTTACGTACGTTAAGGGCATCGATAGCCGGTAAAACTCGGCTTTGCGAAGCGTTGGAAAAGCAAATTTCAACAAATGTTACGGTGTGTTCAATTCATCGCGCCGGGCCCAGAACATTTCCCCATCTGGCTTTTCAACTCGGTATTGCGTGATCTGCCCGGGCGTGCATTGAGCTCCCACGACCACTCCGTCCCCGTAACTGCCTCGCACGCGAGCGCCTAGTTTCAAGGCAAAACATCTCTCGGGACTCGATGGCACAAGACGCCCTGGGTCGCCAGCCGTAGTCTTCAACAGGACGCCCTGATCGGCGAGTTCGTACATGGGTACCACCCATTGCGTCGCAAATGGTCCGATACCATGCACCTGGATAATAGTCGCCGTTTTTGACAGAGCGACGTGGACCATGTTTCTGGGTGCGAATGCGTAGTCGCCGACTTCCATGGGTTCGAGGGTATCGCGGTTGAACTGCGCACCCATAGCGAAAGCCCAGCTTCCTTTCACCACAACGATGTTCTCATCCACTTCATGGGTGTGAGGCATGATGATGTAGCCTGCTTCGGCATGAATGCGAATCACAAAGGGCGCGCCGGCTATCGCTGGATTGCCGGATCCCGTCTTGAACCCTCTTGTCCGTGGCCAATTTGGAAAAAGTTTTCAGAGGCACCACATGGTGCTCGGCAGGCTGCTGCCCCGAGAAAGCTCGCGGCGCGCCGAGAGAAACCACTATCGAGGCCACGAGGCCGGGTAGCATCCAGATTCGCTTCGCCATAGTGCCTCCTTTACGCTAAACCAGTTTCACGCACAGTCTAAGGTCTCGCGGACGCCGAGGAGCCATCGATATAGGGTAGGCACTGAGACGCCTAGGTTCTCGGCCACATCTCGCGGCGGCGTACCCCGGCCAAGAGCCGCTGCGCGGCCTTGATCTTGTTGTCAGTCATGCGCCGCTTGCGACCGCCGACGCGGCCAAGTTTTCGAGCTGCGGCGAGCCCTGCATGGGTTCTCTCGACGATCAGCTCACGCTCCATCTGAGCCAGGCTGGCCGTGATCTGGAAGAAGAACCGCCCCGCAGGCGTCTTCGTGGCGATCCCATCCGTGAGGCTCCGGAAGTGAATGTCAGGTAAAACTTGCGTAGCCGTCAAAATAGCGGTATGATTCGAATGCAGAGTGCACCAGCGTACTCAGTCGTCCTCAAGCGGAAATACCCTGTGATTTTCTATCATTCACGAACGGGTGAAGTTTTGGGGCAACTCAAATTCTCAAGAAAATAAAAACAGAATCGAAAGAAAATCGTAATCGTTCTGTCTCAGAGTCTCCCTGGCCACCAAAAAATCGTTATTTTTTACGAGTCTGAGAAAAAGAATCAGTTCAAAGATTCATTTGGCGCCGAAAGGCGCAAAACCGTGAATCATGTCGAATGTTCTCGAAAAAAGGTTCGTTAGTCATATCGGATATGAGCGCGGTCTCTCTTTCCCCGTAGGCCCTTTCGAGCCATTCCAGAGCACCATCGGCGTCATTCCGGTACGCCAAATTCGCGGCAACGTAGTAGGCGTTTGGGAATGGTTGGGCGCCCATCAGGTCCTGGAGCGACCGATCCGCCTCAGTCGTTTTTCCGTTGGCCCACAAGACGCTCGGCCATGGAATTACTCTCCCCATATTTTCCGTATGGTTCATGAGCGCAAGCGCTTCTTTAGGTTTTCCTTCAGCCAGCAGCGTCATCGCCAGGCGGG
>CAWBUE010000028.1:0-5494 GCA_963791825.1 uncultured Gammaproteobacteria bacterium | reverse complement strand
CGTCTACTGGCAATCAGAAATGGTGTTGTGGGCGTACTACTTGACGAACAGGGGACACAATGAGGAGGCGATCGCGTTCAGCCGATCCGCCTTTGCCGCCGCGGACATTTCCAACCGGCCCTTTCTTCTCAATACCTGGGCCAACGCGTTGGCCGCGACTGGGAGATCCCACGAATCTCTCGTTCTGTATCGTGCGGCGCTCAAGCTGAAGCCTGACTACTGGGTCGCCTACAACAACGTCATCAACGCGCTGTGGGCGCTTGGAGACGAAGAAGGTGCCTGGGGCGTCGGCGAGGAGATGCGCCGCGCTGCGGGCGGACGGCCCGGCCGAGCGCCGAGACCTACTATCAAAACGTCGACGTGCTCGTCTGGAATCTGCAAGCGTGGCGGGACGCGCTCATCGCCGACGCCAATGCCAATGGCGGCGTCGGATCTAATATCGGCAGCGACGTCGGGATCGCCATCAGCGATGTCAACATCCGGCTCCATGACCTGGTCGCAGCGGATATCGCGCTTCAGACCGTCAAACCAGACCCGGCGGACGAAAGCATTGCCGTGATGAGTCATTTCCTGCGCGGACGCCTTGCCGCGGAAGCGGGCGATACCGCTGGAGCGGCGGCCGAACTGGAAGCTTTCGGTACATTGTCCGTAAATCCCTCGGTTACGTTCAATTTTCCAGGTTTCACTTGCTGGATTGCTCCGGCGGAAGAAGCCGTGGGGCACGCCGCCAAGGCGGACGCCGTGCTCGAGTCTGCCGGTAAATACGTGGACTGCTATCGTTTTCGGGGCGACATCCTCGATGGCCGCGGCGATTGGGCGGGCGCGCAGAAAGCCTATGCTGCGGCCGTCGCGCTGGCGCCGGATCTGCCCGCTGCTTATTATTCGTGGGGACTGGCGCTTGCCGGCCATGGCGACCTGCCGGCTGCCGAAGCCAAACTCAAGGACGCCAACAAGCGGGGCCCGCATTGGGCCGATCCTCTAAAAGCATGGGGTGACGTGCTGGCAAAGCAGGGTCGCCGCAGGGAGGCGCTGATCAAGTATGACGAGGCCCTGAAGTACGCCCCCAATTGGGCGGCGCTCAAAGCAACTCGAGACGTGGCAGCGAAGAGCGCCCGTTGAATCACGCAATACCGCGCCTGGCGGCCACCGCGACGTCTTGGCTTCGGCGAAGCGCACTCTGCCGAAAATTGCCCGATGGAAGCGGGAATGCGCTTTGAAATTTTTTCAATTGCCACAGCTCGGTGGCGCCGCTGCATGGCCGTGGGCGGGACGGACTTCTCGAGCAAGTGATAAACTGACTGCACGGAATCCCGGGGAGAGCTGCACGCGGATTCATAGGGGCAAGTTTGCGCCTGAGCCCGAGCGGCGGCTGAATCGTTGCTCGTCCTCGACGGATTTTTGTACACACCCAAGGGAATCCGAGATGACCCGCATTAGAACATTCACGATTGCGTTAGTCTTCGCCGCGCTCGGAATTACGGGGTGCGGCGGTGGGGACGGTGGTAGCCCACCCCCGCCCCGAGTGACCACTCAAATATTGAGCGACCCGGCCTTTGACGGCGATATCGAACAAACCTCATCGACCTCATTCACGGTAACTCAGGGAATGTCTCCCACCGTTCAAAGCGTGTTTGCGGGTATCGATCCCGCTACGCTCAATGAATTCCGGGCGTTCCTGGATTTTCCACTGACGGGCGCGGGCGGTGTCCCGTCTGCCGCAACGATAGAGACGGCGTTCCTTGATATATATATCAATAGCCTCCAACCCAGCACGGGCTCGCTTCCGCTTCTCATCGAGCTCGTGGCTTTTCAACCGCCGACGCTGATCGCGTCTGATTTCGATCGAACGATCCAGCCGCCGCTTGCGTCCCTCAGCGTATCGCCGCCCTTTACGCGGGGAGATGTCGGCACCAGCGTCTCAATCGATGTCACTTCATTGATGGTGGAGGCGCAGCTCAAGGGACTCAATGACTTTCAGGTGCGCATCATGGAGGATTTAGGACCGGCAATTCCCGTACTGATGGAGATCAACGACACGACGGGAGCGGATCGAGCAATGCGCGCCCCGGTGCTCACGGTTACTTATTTTTGAGTCCTTGACTCGCAGCTCGAGCGGCTGCGCGGGCTCGGCGACGAGGTTGTGATTTCCATGCGGATGCGTACCCTGGCTGTCGTTCCATTGCTATGCCTACTGCCGATGGGCCTCGTCGAAGCCAGAGTGGATCTCATCGTGGCGCACGCCCGATATCCCGAGGGTCCGTTGTGGGACCAGGGGCGGCTTCTCTATGTGGAGTACGCGGGCGATGGCATCAAGATGTGGGACGGCAGGGAATCGAAAGAATATTGGCGTAAGGATCATTGCGGCGCCTCCGGATTGATTTTCTTCGGCGACCGCCATCTGTTGGTCGCGTGTTACGACGGAAATTATCTCGTGGAGCTCGATGCTCATGGCCACGAGGTGCGTACCCTCTCGAGCGACAGTTCCGGCAAGCCCTTCACCGGTCCTAACGATTTGACTGCGGACGGCCATGGCGGCGTTTATTTTTCCGCGTCCGGGGCCTACGAAATCAAGGCACCCATCACCGGATCCGTACTTCACGTATCGGCCGACGGCAGGGACATACGCGAAGTGGCGAACACCATCCATTATTCGAACGGGTTGACGCTGTCGAAAGACGGGCGGCATCTGCTCGTCGCGGAGATGCTGGCCGGCAGGATCCTGTCTTTCCCGATGCAGCCAGACGGGACACTGGGGCCGCGCGTGGTGTGGGCGCGCCTGCAAGACCTCGCGCCGCCCACCACCCATGAGGATGCCTACAACGGGCCGGACGGCATGAAATTGGGTCCCGACGGAAACTATTACATCGCCCAAAACGGATCCGGGCGTGTGTTGGTCGTGAGCGAGGATAAAAAGCTCGTGCGGACCATCGATGTTCCTACGCCCTACGTGACCAACCTGGCCTTCGGCCCCGCAGGCGCGGACACGCTCTACATCACGGGGGCGTTCGAGCAGTGGAAGCCGCCGTTTCCCGGGGCGGTGTATCGCTGGACCCCATGAACGCGCTCAAATGCCGGTCGAGCGCGAGTTCGGACGTGACCCATCAGGCTGCAATGCGAAGGGGGCCATGATCATGCAGCGCAGGACCACTCTCATCATGGCGGGCATTGCCGTGCTTCTCCTCGCGTCCATTCTGGTGGTTCCCGCCCTGCTCAATGCGGACCGCTACCGGCTGAAGGCCATCTCCTATCTGGAAGAGAGCACGGGGAAAAAGATCGAGATTGGCCGGCTCGCGCTGACGTTCTTTCCGCAGGTTGCGATTCACGTGGAGGAGTTCGGCGCCAAGAGTCCGCCGTTGTTTCCGCCAAGTTACGTCCTGAAAGTGGCGCGGATTGACGCTCAGATCGACCTCTGGGCCCTGCTGCACCGTGAGCTCGTGATCAGGTCGCTGGTGCTTGAACAGCCGATGATCAATCTGATCTCCGATCCGGACGGGCCGTGGAACTTCGAAAACCCCAAGGCCAAGAATAAGCCGAACTCATTTGTGATCGGCACAATCTCGCGCGTGAAAATCAATCGGGGCCACGTGCTCCTGTCGAACCTTCTGCCCTCCGATGCTCCGGGCCCCGTTTTCTTCGAAGCACAGGAGGTCTTCAGCGACCTCGAGAACGTGAATGCGCAGGGCATCGCCAATCCGGTTTCGACGACGCTTGACGGCCAGGGAACGTTGAAAGCGGCGTCGCTCAAGTTCGGATCGATCGAGGCGAAGAATCTGACCTCTACCATCCGTCTGCAATCAAGGCAGGTATCGTTCACGAACGTGAAAGCGGAGACATATGGGGGAAGTACCAGCGGGGAGTTCTCATTCAAATTCTCGGGAAAAAAATCGAGCTTCAAGACGGACGCAACGATGAAGCGGATCGACGTAGCCCATCTTCTGACGGCGTTTAAGAATGCCAGCGGGAAAATGACGGGAAGGATGGAAGGCGAGCTCAAGATCGCCGGAGACATCGAGCACTCGGAGCGCCCGTTGGAGGGACTGCACGGTAGCGGGCATTTGACGGTGCGAGACGGCCAGGTACCCAGCCTCAAGCTCAATGCGAACCTCATGAAACTCGCGCACTACAACGATCTCGGCCCCGCCAAGAATGATCCTTCGTCGTTCAATTTCGTTTCGACGGATTTGGAGCTCGATCACGAGCGGCTCTCCAGCAAAGTCATCGACATTGATGGCTACGGAGTCGACGTCGACGGCTCCGGGAGTGTCAGCCTCTCCGGCTCCGACGAGCTGAACTATCAGGGCGTGGCGCAGATCACCTCCAAGCAGGGATTCGTAACGAACCTGTTCGCGCGGCTGGCTGCAGGAGCGACGCTAAAGGACGGCAAGCTCTCGTTCCCCTTTCATATCGGCGGGACGATCGATAACCCCGTATTCGCCAGGGGACCGTAACCAAGAGCCGTTGCTGGCATCGAGGTAGGGGCACCACGTTCGCGCCCCGGGAAGAACCTCTGCAATAATCGGCTCCCATGGCCGGTCTACTGACTATCGCCCTTACCCGGAGGACCGCATGAAATCACTCGTTGCCATCACTTTCTCACTGATGTTGGCTTGTTTTGCGGCTTTGACGCCCGCCGCGGAGGTTCCCTTCGATCAAGCGCAGTACGATTCGATGCGGGCGGCCGGCAAGCCCGTCGCCGTGGTATTCCATGCCGATTGGTGTCCCACGTGCCGGGCGCAGGCCCCGATACTGAAGGACTTGGCGCAGACGCCGGAGCTCAAGCCGGTGACCTTGTACATCGCCAATTACGACACCGAAAAAGCATTGAAAAATCCCTCGGAGTCACGCAACAAAGCACCATCGTCGTGTTCAAGAACGGCAAAGAGAGCGCCCGCTCAACGGGAGATACCCACCGGGACACCCTGGCGGCACTGCTGCGTCAGGCACTTTCCTAGGCGGAGGGCGTGCCGGCTTGACCTGTGCGGATACCCAGAGGGGGTATGATATTCGAGCCTTTAAAAGCCGAGTAAAAAGCGAATCCCATACTATTTACAAGTTTCCTCCGGAAGCGTAAGGTCGCGCGATCTTAGGTAATGCGAGGCGCTTCGTGGGTAGTAGTAGTAAATGTGGTTCTGGATGCTGCGATGATGCGGCGACTATTACTCGGCTCGTTTAGCCCTTAGAGACTTCTTAGGGCTTACCGCCGAGTGCGGCAGGCCCTGGAATCGAACCTCTGCGCTAGGTTCCACCTTCCTCGTTCCATACCCACGCTTCGTACCGCAGGCCAGCTTAGGCTCGGCTCTGCGGCCACTCCCACGCAGTCCCCGTATGCGGTTTGGCACGGGCGCCGAGAGGCGTTGCGCTTTGAGGAGTAGCGACGATGAAGATCAACCATGCGCAGGACCGGCTCATTGGCGCTCAGGATCGCGTCCGATATGTGTGCCACGCAGGCGTCAAGACCAAAGCAGTGCGCGTAAGCGCCGGTGCGCAGGGATCT
>CAWBUE010000027.1:0-20433 GCA_963791825.1 uncultured Gammaproteobacteria bacterium | reverse complement strand
CCCGGGTTCAGGCGACGATCGTGGTCTCGATGGTGACGCCGGACATCAGCGTGCGGGTGACGGGGGTTTTACCGGCGATTTCAAGAAGGCGCTGCGTCTGCTCGGCGTTGAGCGGCTTCGAGAAGGACAGCCTCCGATCGATGTGACCTTTTTGGTCGTCGCGCGTCGTGTAGCGAAGGCCAACCGTGATTTTTCCCAATTCCCACTCCTTGCGTCCGGCATACATCCGCAGCGTGATCGATGTGCAGGCGCCGAGGCTCGCGAGCAGCAACTCGTGGGGCGAAGCGCCCGAATCGCCGCCGCCGCGCGCAATAGGCTCGTCCGACGTCAGCCGGTGATGACCGGACGCGATCAGCTGGGCGAAGTGGTGTTCACTCGTGACGGTAACGTGAGCCATTGAATCTCCCCCCGTGATTCATCGCGCGGCGGGCGCCAGGTCCATCGCGGTGCCGTGCGAATCTATTGTGTGCAAGATCACCGGACGACGCCACACTTTTTCCACGTACTCCAAGACTTTTTTGCCGCGTTCGAGATCGATACCGCGGCCGTCGACCTTGTAATCGTGCGCTAGCTCGAGCGTTCCGTCGACGCGGACGTGCGTCGCCGCCACGGATGGCGCTCCGAAATTGTATTTGGGCCCGACGATTGCCTCATGCAGAGCGTCCAGATCGGTCTCCATGACCTTGATGGTGCCGGAAGAATCGGCGTTGAAGCGGAACAATTGAAGTTTCGCGGCCAAATCCGCATTGAGCTGATTGCGTACGAAACTGACATCGTCATCCTCCTGCATGATCCGCCGCGCGGCATCCATGCCCTCACGCTCGATGATGTCTTCCCACATCGAAAAGCCGAGGTGATACGGATTGATTCCCAGCGCGACTTTCTCGCCGCCCGCAATCGGTCGCACGACGTCCGAATGGCACTTGATGGCATCAACGTAAGCGCCTTGCGGCAGAAAGTCCGCCTCGCGCAGCAATCGCGCATGCCAGTAGGAGGCCCAGCCTTCGTTCATGATTTGCGTGGCGTGAACCGGATGGAAGTAAAACGATTCCTCGCGCACCGCCAGGAAAATATCGCGCTCCCAGCCCTCGAGCTCGGGCGCATAGTTGGCAATGAACCACAGTAAATCGCGCTCCGGGTGCGGCGGAATCGCCGCGCGCTTGCGCTTCGGTCCCTCATCCGGCGGGGCGCCCTCGGGATTGAGGGCGGCAAACCGTTTGCTGAACGCGTCGTCCGACCGCTCCGCTTTCGGTGCTTGATACTCGGGATAGCGCTCGCGCTGCACCCGTTGATCGACGGCGATGTGCTGTTCGAGCGCGAGAGCGGCGTCCAGTACCAACTCGACGCGCTTCAATCCGTGTTCCTCCACGGCCAGCGTGATTTGCCGGGCATGGGACGCGGCCTGTTCGACGATGTGATCTCCGACCTGCTGCTGGCTGCTGCGAAAAAGCATGTTGTTGCGCGAGAAATCCGCATGTCCCAGTACATGCGCGGCTACCAGCATGTTCTCCGCAAGGCTGTTGCCCGCCGCCAGGTAGGCATGTCCCGGGTTTCCCGGAAATACCACCTCGAACAGACGCGAGTTCCCCATCCGATGCTGAATGAGCTGACTGATGTAACGCACGCCGAACGACCAGTGCGGCATACGCACCGGCAGCCCGTAGACCGCGATTTCCATCATGAAAGTCGCAGGCACCGCCTCGAAGTCGACGGGGTTGTATCGAAGGCCGGCTCGCGCGGCAAGCTCCTCGACGCGCGGCAAAAGTTCGCACCACTCCTTGCTTACCTGTTTTGGCGGCACCGTTTGGTTTCCCTTGACGCTAGCCAGCCGCTTGGTGTTGAAAGAAGTGCCGAACCGCATCCCATATGTCTTCAAAACGGCTGATAGCGAAACTTGCAGCCGGCTTGCCGCCGTCCGCCAGAGCCTTGAACAGGGTGCCGCACTCGCTGTTGAGCCGGCTCTGCGACGAGGCCGAAACCTCGAGATATCCCGTGTAATTGGCCATCGCCGAGAGCTCGCCCAGGGCGGCCTCGGCATCGGCACGGTCGCTCGAGGCGTTGTCGCCGTCCGACGCATAGAAAAGATAGATGTTGTAGCGCCCTGGGTCGAAGCGGGCACCGATGATTTCGCGAACTTTCTTGAGCCCGGAGGAGGTTACGGTGCCTCCGCTGCCGCTCACCTTGAAAAATTCTTCCTCATTGAACTCCCAAGCTTCGGTGGTGTGCGCGACGAAGACGGTATCCAAGTGGCGGTACTGGCGGCGCAATCCCTGGACCGCCCAGAAGAAGAACGACTTGGCGAGCTGGCGGTCGCGGTCGGACATGCTGGCGGAAACATCCATGAGGAAGAAAACCACGGCCTGCGTGGCGGGTTGCTCGCGCTTCGTCAATTGACGAAAGCGCAGATCATCATCCGTGAATCGCGGCGCATCGGCCGATTGCACGCCGCGGCGTTTGATGGATTCGCGCATGGAACGCCGCCGATCAAGACGGGAACGTGCGCCATGCCGATCCCAGCCCTCGCGAGTCCAATCGGATTCTTCGGAGCGTCCCACGCGGGCCTTCAGATTGGGCAATTTCATCTCCTCCCACAGCCAATCGACGATGTCGTCGACTTTGAACTCCAGGAGAAATTCGAATCCGCCATCGTTTCGCCCGCCCCCGCCCTTCCCTGAGGCGGGAGCGCCCCCGGGCTGACCGAGCGTGTCGCCGGGCTTGGCCGCGCCTTGCCCTACGCCTTGTTGCTGTTCGGGCGAGCGCAATCGAAAATGATAATGCTCCAGCATGCGGACCGGCACGCGTATCGTCTTGGTGCCGCCGCTCAAAACATCGCCTCCTGCGATGGCTTCGGGCAAGTGCGAACGCACTGCCTCGCGTACTTTGTCGTTGTGCCGCAGCCAATCGCGGGCGCCGCGGGAAAATAAATCATACCAACCTGCGATCGTGGTTCTGCTCGATGTGGAGTCGGAAGCTCCCATCGATGTCTACTCCTGCGCCAACAACGTCGTCACGTAATTCAAGGCCTCTTTTGCGCTGTGCTCGTCATACCCATATTCGGCGATCAGGCGCTGTTGTACGGCAGAGATCTTCTTCTGGGCGTCATCGTCGGGGCGTGCGCTCGAGGTAACCAGGCGCAGGACATCGCGCCGTTCCGCGAACAGATACTGTTCGATGGCCTCGTGCATGCGCGCATGCCTGTCGAGCGAGAATTTCTCGCCCGCTTTGAAGGTGACCATGGCCTTGCGCACGACTTCCTGCCGGAACGACTGCTTACCCGAATCGGACACTTTGATTTTTTCCTCCACCGAGCGCAGAAAACGTTCATCAGGAGGGCGGGTCTCGCCGGTGATGGGGTCAGTGACCTTGCGTTGATCGAGCGATGCTTCGACCTCATCGAGATATTTCTCCAGGAGTTGCTGCGCTTCCTGCTCGAACGAGGCAAACATGGAGCGATGGACATCCTCCTTCACCCAGCGATTGTAAAATTCCTTGCGCGCGACGACCAGATGATCCATCCAGAGCTTCTTTTGCTTGGCGTCCATCCGCGCATCGCTGTCGATCGAATCCTTGAGTGCGAGCAACAACTCCATGCTCGTCAGGCTTTTCGCGTCGCTTCGCGTGATGGCGTTCGAAATGGCATTGACGACGAAGCGCGGACTCACTCCGGCCAATCCTTCGTCCGGCGATTCGGCCTTGAGGTGCGTCACTTCGGTATCCGCAAAACCCTCGATGGATTCGCCCGCATAAATGCGCAGCTTCTTCGCGACGTCCAACCCTTCGCGCTCAGGCTTCGCCAGACGAGTGAGAATTGCAAAGACGGCGGCGAGCTTGAGCACGTGCGGATCGAGGTGAACGTGGCGGAACGCCGGCGCACCGGATACCAGCTTCTGATAAATTCGCGCCTCATCGTGGAATGACAGCGCATACGGTACTTTGATGATCACCATGCGGTCGAGCAGCGCTTCGTTCTCTTTCTCCTGCAGGAACTTGTTGAACTCCGCAAGGTTGGTATGAGCCAAGATCGTCTCGTCGAGATGAATAAGCGGAAAGCGCGAAACCTTGACGTTCTTTTCCTGCGTCAACGTCAGCAGAAGGTATAGGAATTCACGCTTGACCTTGAGAATCTCGATCATTTCGAGCATGCCGCGGCTCGCGGCGTATACGGCGCCGGACCAGGACCAGACCCGCGGGTCGCCCTCATCCCCGACCTCGGCTACCTTGGAAAGGTCTACGGAACCGACGAGGTCGGCGATGTCGGCGGTCGTGGGGTCGTGCGGCGCGTACGTGCCCACGCCGACGCGCATGGCCTCGGATAAGAACACCCGCTCGACCCGCACGTTGAGGTAATCGCCTTGGTGTTCGCGCTCGAGCCGATCGCGCGCCCAGGGACTCAATTCTCCGTTGATGTCGACGCCGTAGGTTTCGCGAAATTTACCGCGCAAGCTCGTTGGAACGAGATTTAGCGGCGATTCATGCATCGGCGACCCCTTGATGGCGTAAATCGCTCCATCGTCAGTGCGGCTGTATTCCTCGAGGGCGCGCTTCAGCAAGATCGCCAGAGTGGACTTGCCGCCCGACGGGGGTCCGAGAAGCAACAGCAGCCGCCGACCGACATCCGATCCGGCTGCAGCCGCCTTGAAATAATCGACGACTCGCGCGAGCGGCTCGTCAATACCGAAAAGTTCAGGCCGAAAGAGTTCTTGGGCGCGCGCGGTCTCGTCGACGTCGGCGCGGTCGCGCCCGTACCAGCGGAGCATGTCCCAAATATACTGATGGCTTGCACGCGTGAAGGCTGCGGGATTGCCTGGCAGGACGTCGGCAAGAAAATCGCCAAAGGTGCCTTCCCAATGCTGAGCGCGATGCTGGCGGCTGAACGCGCTCAAAGAATCGATAAAAGTCGAACGACGATCGGAGTCGGTGTTACCGGTCTCTGGCTGCATGTAATGTACCTCCGCGCAGCAACGTCACCATTCACTCTAAATCCAACCAACCCTCCCTCGAATCACATCCTCGGCCCGTGTACATTATTGTCCCGAGAGCGACCAACGTATCTATACACTACACTGTATTTAGTTGCGGCTTATGTCAACAGTGTTCTTGCTGCACATGTCACAGATTAAACTTCGTGCGTAGCAATCCGCGCGCGCGATTGCTACCGCGTCGACGTCGTGTGTGTTCCGCGCACAACAACAACGATGAGTGCGTGCGACGCCGTGAAGCGTGCTTAGTTCACATTTTGGGAAATCGTAACGGCGCGCTGCTCGCACCAGCCGGCCGCCGATTTCGATAGATGGCGCCCAAAACGCTCGGCGACTTTTCCGTGCGAGCATTTGGGGTATGATGTGGCACGCAGGGAGCAATCAAGCCATCGCGCAGCCGCGACCTCCCCGCGTCGCCCAAAAAAAATTGCGCGAGGATCGCGCGCTCCGTCGCGCTCGACAAGTGGCCCGGCGCTCGACACGGGGCCCGGCGCTCGACACGGCGTCCGGCTCTCGCGGCCCTATTCCAGGTCCGGATAGGGCCCTTTGCCGCCGTCGGCGATGAACCGATCGATGCGCGCTGTCAGCACGGATAGGGGGACTGAGCCGAGTTCCAGGACCGCGTCGTGGAACGCGCGCAAGTTAAAGCGGCTGCCGAGAGCCATTTCCGCCTTGGCACGGGCCTTGAGAATCGCATCTTCCCCGAGATAATAAGACAAGGCCTGCGCGGGCCACGCGATATAGCGATCGACCTCGGTTTCGATTTCGTGCTCCGGCAACGCCGTGAACTCCCGCAGGTAGGCGATGGCGCGCGCGCGGTCCCAGCTTTGCGAATGAATCCCGGTGTCGACCACTAGGCGCGCCGCGCGCCAAATTTGATAATTGAGCATGCCGAAGCGCTCGTAAGGGGTCTCATACATCCCAATTTCCGCCCCCAACCGTTCGCAATACAAGGCCCAGCCTTCGCCATAAGCGGATATATAAGTGTGCCGGCGAAACTCCGGTTGCTCCTTATGCTCGAGCGCAAGCGGCAGTTGGAAAGCGTGTCCGGGCGCAGATTCGTGCAGAGTGAGTGCGGGGAGGTTATAGAGAGGGCGGCTCGGCAAATCATAGGTGTTGAGCAAGTAAAGTCCCGGGCCACCGCGCCCCGCCGTGTAGAAAGGAGCAAGATCGTCCGGTACCGGCCGGATCGTGAAGCGAGCACGCGGCAAGAGCCCAAAATATTGCGAGGCTTTTCCATCGAAGCGCTTCGCGATCCAGGCGGCGCGCATGAGAAGCTCTTCGGGCGTCTTTGCGTAGAATCGGGGATCGGTGCGCAGAAACGAGAGGAATGCGGGAAAGTCGCCGGTGAAGCCGGTTTCCTGCATTACGCCCAGCATTTGGCGATGCAAGCGATCCACCTCCGATTTGCCGAAGGCATGGATGGCGGCGGGGTTTTCCTCGAGTGTCGTGAACTCCCTGATCTTGGCCCGGTAAAAGGACCGCCCGTCGGGCAGGTCGTAGGCGGCGAGCGACGTTCGGGTGCCGGGCAAGTATTCATTGCGCATGAATTTGAGCAGTTCCCGGTATGCCGGCTGAACGCTCTCACGGATGACGCTGACCGCCTCGGCGCGCAGGCTTGCTTGATCGGCCTGAAGTACGCCGGGCATGTCCTTGAAAGGCGTGTAGAAAAGGCTCGCCTCCGCGCTCGCCTCGGTGACCGCGGTGATCGAAGCATCGCGCCCCGTCAGAGTGACGCGCGGCGGCGTGAATCCGCGCTTGAGTCCCTCGCGCATTTCCGCTGTTTGTTCGCTGAAATACCGCGGGATGTCGCGCATTTGCGCGATCCAATTGCGATAGTCCTCGAGGGTGCGAAACGGGCGACGCGCCGTGTAACCCAGGTTCGTCCAGAAAGTGCTGTCCGCATTGGCGGGCATTTCGTAATCGCGAAACTTCTGGCCGGCAATGAGCGCTTCGATTTGCGGCAGATACACATCGTAATTCAACTGCTCGGCGGGAGACAGTTCCTCTCGACGGATGGAATTCAGCTGTTGGCGAACGTCCTGCCACTTCCGCAGGCGCAGCTCCTGGCTCGAAGGATCGACCTTCGGCAGATGATCCCGAACCGGCGCTTGCGAATCCTCGGTGTCAGGGATCTGTTCATCGCGCCACTTCCACTCGGCGCTGTAAATCGACTGCAAGCGGGCATCGGCATCGTTTGGCTGCGACGCGAAGCCCGGGATCCCCGGCGCCGTGGCGCACATGGCGGCCAAGGTCAAAATAGAGCGCGAATGCATGATTCGGATCATGGCATGGTTACGACCATGACCGCGATCGTATCTTGCTCGCCCATCAAGGTACCGTATACGATCTACGATCCAGCAAGCAACGGCCGATGGCGAAGGATTCCCGTGCCCAATCCCGTTTCATGCACCTGGTCCGGCGTATTCCCCGCCGCGACGACGCAATTCGATTCGGCTCTCGAACTCGACCTGCCGGCTACACTACGAGTGCAGAAGGCGCTCCTTCAAGACGGCGTCCATGGCCTTGTCTTGATGGGAACTGTAGGCGAGGGAAACTCGCTGAGCGCGGAGGAGAAGCGGCGCGTTCTTGGCGCCGCGGTTGAGTTGAGCGAGGGCAAGGTACCAGTCATTGCCGGTGTTTCGGAATTCACGACGGCTGCGGCCGCGCGATTCGCCCGCGACGCCGAGCGCCTCGGGGCTGCCGGACTGATGGTGCTGCCCGCCATGGTGTATGTGCCCACAGCCGCGGAGCTCGAACACCATTTCAAATCGGTAGCGTCGGCGACCGGGTTGCCGATCATGCTCTACAACAATCCGCCCTCATATCGGGTGAACATCGATATTCCGACTCTTGGTCGCCTGGCCGACGTGCCGAACATCGTCTCCATCAAGGAATCCTCGCCCGATTCGCGCCGCTTCACCGATATCATCAACGCCTTTGGCGATCGTTTCGTGCTTTTCGCCGGGCTGGACGATATTGCGTTCGAAGGCTTGACGCTCGGCGCCAAGGGCTGGGTGTCCGGCCTCACGAACGTGTTTCCGGCAGAATCGCTGCTCCTCTATGAGGCGTTGCTCGTTGGGGATCTCGACCGCGCGCGCCGGATTTACCGCTGGTTCATGCCGCTGCTGCACTTGGATTCGGAGCATGATCTCGTCCAGTCCATCAAGCTTGCCGAGCAAATCATGGGACGTGGCTCGGAACGCGTACGCCCTCCGCGCCTGCCGCTCTGCGGCGAGCGCCGCGCCGCGGTGACCGCAATGGTCGCGCACGCGCGCGACTCGCGTCCCCGGTGATGCTCAGCATCCGGGTCATCGATTCACATACGGGGGGCGAGCCTACGCGCCTGGTGCTCGAGGGCGGCCCCGAGTTGGGCGATGGGCCGCTGGGTGAGCGGCTGAAACGATTTCGCGACCACTTCGACGCGTACCGCTCCGCGATAGTGAACGAGCCGCGGGGTTCCGAACCGCTCGTCGGCGCGCTGCTCGTCAAGCCGCACCGTGCCGACTGCCAATTCGGCGTCATCTTCTTCAACAATGTCGGCTACCTGGGCATGTGCGGACACGGCACGATCGGCTTGATCGCCTCGCTTCGGCACGCAGGCGACCTATCTGCGGGCGCGTTCAAGATCGATACGCCGGTCGGGCCGGTCGAGGCGAGGTTGAGTTCTGATGGTCAGATCAGCGTATCGAATGTCGTAAGCTACCGCACGGCACGACGGGTTGACGTCGAAGTTCCCGGAGATCGGCCATGTATCGGGCGATGTTGCCTGGGGAGGCAACTGGTTCTTCTTGGTTTCCGACCATGACCAGATCATCGGCCCGCAGCACGTCGAGGCGCTGACCGACTTCGCTTGGCGGGTCCGCGAGGCGGTCAACGCTCAAGGGCACCCGAAAGTGGACCATGTCGAACTCTTTGCGCCGTCAAAAAAACCTGGGGCGCATAGTCGCAATTTCGTGCTCTGTCCCGGCAAAGCCTACGATCGCTCGCCCTGCGGCACCGGCACGAGCGCGAAGCTCGCGTGTCTTGCCGCCGACGGCAAGCTTCTGGAAGGCGATGCCTGGATCCAGGAGAGCTTGATCGGCAGCACCTTCGTCGGCCGCTATCGGTGGCTCGACCGCACGAAGGGTGAGATCGTCCCCACGATAACGGGCGCCGCGCATGTGACCGGCGAGACGCTGCTGCGCCTGGATCCCCAAGATCCTTTCTGTTGGGGCATCCGCGCGTGAACGAGCGTGGCGGACGCAGAATCCTATGTTGGATAGCGCGGCATGAATTGGCCCATCCGGGCCGCGGCGCTCATTGGTGGTCCCGGGGAATCGGTTCTTCCCACGTCTTGGTCCGAACAATCACGCCGTCGCGCAGCAACGTGCGCGTGTACTTGTAGAAGAAGGTCCGTGCATCGCTCGAAATGTCGAGGCGGCCGCGCCAGGTGAGCACATGATCCTTCAAAGCTTGGACGTACTCGGAGTCTCCCTGGACGCGCGCGATGTCAGGGATGCGCATCGTCGATGTCGTACGTGAGCCTCTCCGAATGATCGAATCGTCCCCACGGATAAGAGACTGCCGTGGCACCTTTCCAGATCACCGTGCTGCGTTGCTTGGCTTCATCGCGGAGAACGGTCCATTCGCCGGGCCACGCGGCGCCGCCGCCGCCGATTCCCGTAATCCCAGGGGGCGCCTCGACAGGTTCGGGTGATGCGAAGGCCGGAGCCACAGGCCCGTGCACCGGTACGCGCGGCAGGACGATCCGCGACGGAGTCTCGCCCCCTAACATCAGCGCCGTGGTCATGGGGTAGGGCGTCGGCCAGTTCATCGGCCACAGTGCATTCGAGACGGCAATACGGATGCGGTGCCCCTTCGGGAATACCCAAGACGCCAAATGCAGATCCAGCGATAGTGGATAAACCTTCCCCGGCACCAGGTCTTCGGGATTGGCCATCGAATCGCGCTGAGCGCCGTTGATGCCGGCGCCCGTGACCATGGTCACGCGCCCGTCCGGAGCGACATCCGAGAGCCTCACGAACCAGTCGGCCAGCGGTGCATCGGAGGCCACCTGCAGGTGAATCCGCGGCAGACCCAGGATCGCGACGTCTTCGGCGAGGGCCTGCGAGTCGTAGGTCAGACTAAAGGCGTCCACCGGGCGTTGGTCCGTCAATAATTCTCCCCACCAGAACCCGGCCTCGACACCGGCCGAGGCAACGTAACGAAGCTGATCGAGCCCGCCGCGGCGCTCGTCCGGCGACAGACGATGTTCCGGCTGTAGGTACCAGGTCATCGGGTTGAGGCCGGCGGGCGGCCAGTTCTTCGGCGCGCCATTCGCCCGGCACGTCCTGCGCCATCGACTCAGGCGGATGCCAGCGCTGCTGGTAGACGATGACCTTGGGATCCCTGAGCACGCCGGTGTCACGGCCCTTGAGCCAGTAGTCGAACCAGCGCACGGCCTGGTCACGCCATTCATACATCGGTCCGTAGTCGCTGCCGTTCGGAAAGCCGTGGTTCCAGGGGCCGATCCACGCCTTGATCGGCGCCTTCACTTTTTCAAGCATGCGCGGGATGCTGTCTCGGTATCCGTCCTGCAAGCCGCCGATCAAAAACGCGGGCACCTGCAGGGTTTCGATGGGCCGCAACGGCTCGCGCCAGAATGCGCCGTCGCGTTGATGCTTCATGTAGTTGAGCGACCACGGCGGCGAGTCCATGCGGGGTCCGATCACGGATTCCTCCAAACTGAAATCCGGGGCTCCGGGGCGTCCTTGATCCAAATCCATCGTGAGCTCGAACTCGTCGACGTGAAATACGCCGTCCATGTAATGCACGTCCTCTTTGAAAAGCTCCTCCGTGGCTGCCACCGCAAGAATCGCCTTGAGCGCCGGAGGTCTCCTCAGCGCCATCTGAATTGAATTGAATCCTCCCCAGGAAATTCCGAGCATGCCAACCTTGCCGTTCGACCACGGCTGATGCGCCAGCCATGCAATGACTTCCTCCGCGTCTTGCTGTTCCTGAGCAGAGTATTCGCGGTCGGGCGGGCTGCCCTCGCTTGCGCCGAATCCGCGAATATCGACCCGCGCGCTCACATAACCGCGCCTGGCGAAATATGAATGAGTGCCGTAGTCGCGTGCAGCCTCGTCGTCATCCTTCCGATAAGGCAAGTACTCCAGCAGTGCCGGGAAGCGTTCTGCGGCCTTTCGAGGAGCCGGCATATAAAGAGTGACTGCAAGCCGCACGCCATCCTTCATGGGAATCGACGCATTTTCAAGATGCATGCCGTGGGTGGGGGCCGAAGGCGGTATGGCCGCTGCGGCTACCGATGACGTGGCCCACACCAGAATGCAGATGACTCGGCTCAGCACGCAGATCTCCCGATGACGCATGCCTACCAATATACGCGATGCGAATGCGGCTTAAGCAAATCCCTCAATTGAACGTAGGGAGTTCCGTGCGGCCACCGTGCAGCCGCCTCGTCGCTTTGCGCCAGGTCGGGCGCGGTTGTTAACTCCGTCGCGGACAATCGCAAGCGGCGTGGATATATTCACCGCCGCAGCCGTCAAGAAGAGAATGTCGATGACCGAAGATCAAGCCAAGTCCTACATGACCAAATTGTTGACGGCGATGGCCCGGGCGGCGGCCTCGGACCTCTTCATTTCCAACCAATTCCCGCCCAGCATGAAAGTTCACGGCACCATGCGGCCGATGACGTCCCAAAAGCTCTCCGGTGAGACCACACGTCGGCTGGCGGACTCGCTGATGGACCCCCGGCAACGCGAGGAGTTCGCCAAAGAGCTGGAGTGCAATTTCGCCATCTCGATCCCAGGGGTGGCCCGCTTTCGCGTCAACGTGTTCTTTCAGCAACAGCACGTGGGCATGGTGATCAGGACCATTCCAGCCGAAGTGCCCAATTTCACTGCGCTGTCCTTGCCGGAGATCCTCAAGGAAATCGTCATGACCAACCGGGGTTTGGTGCTCGTGGTAGGAGCCACCGGCTCGGGTAAATCAACCTCGTTGGCGGCCATGATCGATCACCGCAACCGTTCATCCCCGGGGCACATCATCACCGTGGAAGATCCGGTCGAGTTCGTGCACCAGTCTCATCAATCCTTGATCACGCACCGGGATGTGGGTATCGACACCCATTCCTGGCATCACGCGTTGAAGAACACTCTGCGCCAAGCACCCGATGTCATTTTGATCGGCGAGATTCGCGATGCCGAAACCATGGAGCATGCCATCGCGTTCGCCGAAACGGGTCATCTATGCCTGGGCACTCTGCATGCAAACAGCGCCAACCAGACCATCGATCGCATCATCAACTTCTTTCCCGAGGATCGGCGCAAACAATTGCTGATGGATCTTTCGAGTAATCTCAAGGCCATCGTCTCGCAGCGGTTGATCCGCACCATCGACGGCGAAGGGCGCAAGGCGGCGATGGAGATATTGATCAACACGCCGATCATTGCCGACAAGATCCTCAAAGGTGAGTTTCACGAGATCAAAGCCATCATGTCGAAGTCGAGGGAATTGGGGATGCGGACCTTCGACTGGTCTTTGTTCGAGCTTTATAACGACGGCGATATTTCGTATGACGAGGCGATTCGAAACTCCGATTCCGCGAACGAGCTGCGTCTGAATATCAAGCTGAACGGCACTCGCCCCGGTCCCGCCGCGGTCGCGTCGGTAATGACCGCGTCCTAACGCGCTCAGGCGCAATTGGCCAAATCGTCGTCGTCCGCCGATCGTTCCGCGAACAGGGGATTGTCGGACGCGATTTGACGCCCCATGAAGGCGATCTTGTCCCACTCCTCCGTCTGCAGATAATCGCGGTCACGCGCAAACTTCTGCACGACTTCCAGAAAGGCCTGTCTGTTGGTCGCGGCGGCCGAGTAATACAGCTCGAGAAGCTTCATCCGCAGATCGTGGCGGTCCGGCTCGCGTTCAATCGCCACTCGGAGCACGTCCGCGAGGTTCGTGCGGCGCTCTTTGGCGACAACCTGCTCGTTGAGCACGCTCGGCATGTGCACGTGTTGGGCGGTCATGTCGAGATCGACCAAGTTGTAATCGAGACGCGTGGCGTCGACGCGGGTGCTTTCGGCATTGACGGGAAGCTTCATGGTTTCCATCGCCATATTCAGGGTGGTGTGGTCCGTATCCGGGCGTGAGATGGTCGCCGCGGCATTGTTGACGCGCTTCGGCAGGGTGAGGTTCGCAGGCACCGGTACACTGGGATAAGTGTCCTCCCCGAACATCAGCGCGGGGCTCTCCTGCGTCTCCAAATCGAAGTCCACCTCGGCGATCACAGGCGAAGCGGGGCGGGTGTCGCTACGCGCGTGGGCTTGCGTGTCGGCGCGGGCGGCATCGCCGCGAACTTCGTCCCGCGCGAAAGCCGGCGCGACTTCTGCAGCGACCTCCTCGGTCAAGCTCGCGGCGGGCGTGGGTGCGACCGCGTCGCTGCGCGCGTCGCCAGGCGCCGGCGTACGGCGGCGAAACCGTAAATACAAGGCGCCCAGTGCTCCTACGAGTAGCCCAAGGACGCCGGCCATGGGTACCGCCGAGGCATGGCCAGACTCGGCCGGCAAGGGCGCCTCGGCGGCGCTCTCAGCAGCACTCGGCGCAGCCGCGATTGGGGCGGCGGCGATTGGGGCGGCGGCGATTGGTGCAACCGGTGCCGCCTTCTCGGCGAGAGCAACTTGCTGCTGCACGTCGATGATTTTGTCATGCTGATTCACGAGCAACCCCTGCACTTCGGCAAGTGCGTGTTCAAGTGATTGAACGCGCTTGTTCAATTCTTCGGTTTCCGCCGTTTTGGATGCAGGCGCAGTGCCGGCGGCCGCGGGCGTGCTCGCGTGCAAGGCTCGCGGCGGCAAGTGCCATGCCGCCATCTGCGCGTGAAACTCGCGCCCCGCCTCTTCCGGCGAGATGGCTTCCACCTCCGCAATGGACGGGATGGCAAGCACGGCGCCCAGGTGCAGCCGGTTGATGTTGCCGTCGAAAGCGCTGGGGTTGGCGCGAAAGATCGCGATCATCATTCTTTGCAGATCAGACGGGGTTCGCTCACCCACTCGCCAGGCGATGCCGCGAAGTGTGGCTCGAGCACCGACCTTGATGTGCGTCATCTTTCGGTCGCTTGGCGGGTCGACCTGACGCGCTACCGTTTGCAGCTGGCGTTCCAGGATAGGCGTCGCTGCGGCCGGCAAGGCGGGGAGGGAGGGTGCGGCCGGCGCGGCGGGTGAAAAAGGGGCAGCCGCGGCCGCGAATCCCGGCGGATCGAGCAGCAAGGTGTAGTGACGGACGATCTCGCCCTTGTGCCAGCGCAGGTCGACGAGAAGGTTGACCAGCGGCTCGGTGAATGGCTCGGTCGAGCGTACGGAGAGGACGGGTCGACCGCGGCTGTCGTGAGCAACCTTGAAGGTTGCCGAGGCGAGAAAGGCGGGGCGGTCAGCGCCGTAGCGCAGAAACGCTTCCCGATTCGCCACCGCAGCCCGCAAGTCGTTCAACTCTTCATCGGTGGCCCCGATGAGGTCGATCTCGGCGGCGAGACGCTCGTTCAGTTGAGAATCGACATGTATGTCGCCCAAACCGAGCGCATGGGCAGCGCCCGGCATCACGAGGGCCATCATCAGCAATAACGGGTTCTTCCCGTTCGGCATCATCTACTCCACAAACGCACACCATGGATAAGTCTGGGCAAATCCTATTCGAGAGGATCTGGCATTGGATACAAGCGATTTCAAAGACTTCGACGCAGTTCACGCATGTTTTGGGGACCGGCCGAAGTTTCCCCAGGCAGGCTCTTGCGGGCTATATACCCCGTGCATATGTGATGCAGTCGGTGGTTCGCCGTTTGGGAGGAGTTGCCGGGATATGAGTATTTCAGTAGAATGCAAATTGCTGAAATATTTCCATAGACATACATGCCGCGCGCCTCCATCGACAACCGACCCGAACCCCGCCGGGTGCTTACCGGCGCGGTAGTGCGGGCCTCGGCATTGCTGGAAATTACGCAGTCGAGCCTCGCGCAAATTCTCGGGCTCAGCCCATCGACCGTGTCGAGGATGGCAAACGGAACTTATAACCTGGACGCTCAGAAGAAGGAATGGGAACTCGGGGCATTATTCGTCCGCCTGTTTCGCTCGCTGGACGCTTTGATCGGTTCCAATGATACGGCTGCCCGAGCGTGGCTTTACGGACAGAATCATGCCCTGGCGGGGCGTCCAATCGACTTGATTCGCAGCACCGAAGGCTTGGTTCGTGTCGTCCAATACCTGGACTCGGCGCGCGGTCGGATCTGAGGCGCTGCGGGCGCGGCGGCGCCTGTGGCGGGCAGTGGAAGCACAGCACATCGCTTCCACCTTGCGGCTGGTCGCGAATGTCGAGGAGCAGCTGCTGCTCGAGCGGTTGCTGGATCACAGCAAGCCGCCGCTGCCCGCCGATGCGAGTGAGCTGCACTACCTGCTCTCGACTCCATTTCGCTACTCCTCTCCCATCGGCTCTCGGTTTCGGGGACCCGCCGATTCGGGAATTTGGTATGGCGCCGAGGCGCAGCGCACGGCCTGCGCGGAGCTTGGTTTTTGGCGCTGGCGATTCTTGATCGACAGCGACGCTCTCGAGACGATCGGACCCTCGCCGCAAACTGTTTTTCGCGCAGGTATCGACGGGCGCATGATCGATCTGACTCGCTCGCCGTTCAAGCGATGGCGCGCCGAATGGACGCACCCGGACGACTATGGTCCCTCGCAGTCCTTCGCTCGCGTGGCGCACCAAGCGGCCATCGATGCGATCCGCTATGAATCGGTACGCGATCCGGAGCATGGACCGGCGGAGGCCGTGCTTCGGCCATCGTGCTTCAAGCCCCGCAAGCCTTTGGCGCAGGAGACCTGGTTCCTGACCGTGCGTCGCAAGGCGGTGACTTGGCAGCGCGAGGGCGAGACGTTCGAGTTCGACGCCAGCGTTTGGTCGTCAATGACCGTGAGACCTACTGCTTAAATCGCTTACAATCCACCGGCGAAACGAGGACCTCCATTGATTGGAAATTTCAAAAGCGACAATGTCACGCCGGCTTGCGATGCCATCATGGCTGCAATCCAGGCCGCGAACTCAGGCTCGGCACCTTCCTACGGCGGCGATGAATTCACTCTTGGGTTGCAAACCCTCGCGAGCGAGGTGTTCGGCCGGGAGGTGGCGATTTATCCCGTGACCACGGGGACCGCCGCCAATGCGCTGGCGCTGTCGGAGATCACGCCCCCGTATGGTGCCGTGTACTGCCACCACGCAGCGCACATCGTCACCGATGAGTGCGGCGCGCCGGAATTCTTTACCGGCGGCGCCAAAATGATCGGATTTCCGTCGGCTGACGGGAAAATCAGTGCCGACCAATTGGCGAGCGCAATCGCATTCGCCGATGACATGGGTGTGCACCATGTCAAGCCCGGAGCCTTGAGCCTGAGCCAGGCCACCGAATGGGGAACCGTGTACGAAAGGCAGGAGGTGTCCGCGCTCACCGCCGTCGCCAGGCAACATGGTCTGCCGGTGCATATGGATGGCGCGCGATTTGCGAACGCGATGGTGCATCTGGGCTGCACTCCGGCCGAAGCCACGTGGCAACTCGGCGTCGACGTGCTGTCCCTCGGCGCGACGAAAAACGGCGCCCTGTGCGCAGAGGCCGTGGTTTTTTTCGATCCGGCGCGGGCGCGCGATTTTGAGCGCCGCCGCAAACGGGCGGGGCATTTGTGGTCAAAGCTGCGGTTCGTGAGCGCTCAGCTTCTCTCCTATTTGGAGAATGGATTGTGGCTCGCCAACGCCCGCCATGCGAACGCGATGGCGTCGCATCTCGCCGAAGGGTTGCGCAGCGTTCCGGGTGCTTCAGTATTGCAAACCGTCGACGCCAACGAAGTCTTCGTCGCGCTCCCCGAAGCAAGCGTCGCCGCGCTGGAGCAGCAAGGGTTCGAATTTTACCGGTGGCCGCTGAGCACCCCGCCGACCGGCGTGGCGATTCGCCTCGTGACCTCGTACGCGACGCCGCAAGCGCACGTGGATGCGTTCCTTGCAGCGGCACGCGCCTCCGCGCGCGCTTGAAAGCGGTCGATTCCATGCCGATGCGCGTCGAGGCCGAGAGATGGGACTATAAAACGCCGTTCCGCGTCTCGCGAGGCGCCGAGGACGCGCTCGAACTCATCGTCGTCACGCTCACGGATTTCGAAGGGCATGTCGGCCGCGGCGAAGCGGCAGGGGTGGACTACGACGGAGAAACCGTTCCTCTCATGTGCGCCGAGCTCGAAACGGTGCGCCCCGCGGTCGAACGCGCTCTCGGGCGCGGCGCTTCGAAACGTGCGGCGCTCGACGTGGCGACGCTGTTGCCGGCGGGCGGCGCGCGCAATGCATTGGATTGCGCGCTCTGGGACCTGAAGGCCAAGCAGCGCCGCACGAGCGTGTGGGAATTGGCGCAACTGCCGAATCCGCGGCCACTCACCACGTCGATCACGCTCGGAATCGATACGGACGAGGCCGTCACGGCGGGCGCACGCCGATATGCCGGATGGCCGCTGATCAAAGTGAAAGTGGATGCCGAGCGCCATCTCGACGCCGTTCGGCTGGTGCACGCGGTATGTCCGGCGGCAGGGCTCATTGTCGACCCGAATCAGGCGTGGACGTGCGATCTTCTCAACCGTTTGGCGCCGGAATTGCATTCCCTCGGCGTCGTATTGATCGAGCAACCGGTGCCGCGCGGTGAAGACGAGACCTTGCGGGGCTATGCGGGCCCGACAAGGCTCGCCGCCGACGAATCCCTGGCCGATCGTGCCGGACTCCCCAAGGTCAAGGATCGCTACCAAGTCGTGAACATCAAACTCGACAAGACCGGGGGCCTCACCGAGGCGCTTGCTCTGGCGCGGGACGCCCGCGCGCTGGGCCTTCAAGTCATGGTCGGATGCATGGCGGGAACCTCGCTCGCCATGGCGCCCGGGATGGTCGTCGGGCAACTGGCGGAGTTCGTGGATTTGGATGGGCCGCTGCTGCACGCGGCGGATCGAGAGCATGGCATTCGGTATGATTGCGGCCGGATGCAATTACCGTCGGATAAATTGTGGGGTTGAACATGTCGAAGGCATTGATTCGTCTAGCGGCGCTTTGCGGCAGCATGCTTTGCCTGCCTGCCTTCGGCGAGGAAGCGCCCTTCGATCTGATCATCGTCAACGGTCACGTCATCGACGGAACGGGCTCGCCCTGGTATACGGCGGACATCGGCATCCGCGGCGGGCATATCGAGGCCATCGGTAAATTGACCGGCGCCGCGGCGAAACGGCGGATCGATGCGGCGGGCCAAGTCGTGGCGCCGGGGTTCATCGACATGCTGGGCCAGTCGGAATTCACCATTCTGGTCGACCCTCGTTTGCCATCGAAGATCTATCAAGGCATCACGACGGAGATCACCGGAGAGGGCACGTCGGCGGCGCCGATGACAGGTCACGCGCGGATCGAAGCGGCCCAGGCCTTGGAGCACTACGGGATCGAAGCGGACTGGCAGAACTTCGCCGAGTATTTTGCTCGCCTCGAGCGCCAGGGCATCGGGATCAATCTCGCGTCCTATGTCGGGGCGACCATGGTGCGCAAGGCCGTCATCGGCGGTGAGAATCGGCCGCCCACGCCGAAGGAACTTGTGCTGATGCGCGCACTGGTGCGCGAGGCGATGGAGCAGGGCACGGTCGGTGTTTCGACGTCGCTCGAGTATGCCCCCGCGATGTACGCGAGCACGGAGGAATTGATCGCCCTGGCTGCGGAAGCTGCCCCTTACGGCGGCATCTATGCCAGCCACATGCGCTCCGAAGGCGACGGCATGTTTGCCGCGCTCGATGAGACATTTCGCATCGGCCGCGAAGCGCATATCCCGGTTGAGATTTGGCATCTGAAAGTCGCGGGCAAGAAGAACTGGGGACGTATGCCCGATGTGGTGAGGCGGATCGAGGCGGCCCGCGCGGCCGGTCTCGACGTGACCGCGGACACGTATGCCTATCCTGCCTGGTTCAACGAGATGTCCGCGTTTGTTCCGCCATGGGCGCATGACGGAGGCAACGAGAAATGGTGGAGCGCCTCAAGGATCCTGCCATGCGGGCGCGTGTGCGCAAGGACATGGAGACTCCGAGCACCGAGTGGGATAACGAATGGGACGAAGTGTCGGGACCCGAATCCATCGTCATCGGCGTCGTAAAGAATCCGGCATTGCGCTCCTTGCAGGGCCAGAGCATCGCGGCCATCGCCAAATCCAGGGCTAAGGACCCGCTTGATACCTTGCTCGATATCCTGTCGAGGACGACGGGTATTCGGAATGCGCGGTGTTCGGCATGCAAGAGGATGACGTAGCGCTCGCGCTCGTCCAGCCTTGGACCTCGGTCAACAATGACAGCTCGGGAACCTCGCCGGAGGGCCGGCTCGGCGAGGAGCATCCGCACCCGCGCGCGTACGGGACTTTCCCAGAATTCTGCGCAAATACGTGCGCGAGGAACATCGGCTGTCCCTGGAGCAGGCGATCGCCAAGTTCAGCGCATTACCGGCGCAGCGCATGAGGCTTACCGATCGCGGCGTATTGAAGCGCGGCCTTTGGGCAGATGTGGTGATATTCGATCCAGCTACGATTTCGGACCGCTCGACATTCAGTTCGCCGAACGAGTTGGCTGTCGGGATGCGCTGGGTATTGGTCAACGGCGTGCCGGTTATCGCCGAGGGGAAGATGACGGGCGCGAAGCCGGGGCGTGTATGCGGGGCCCGGGTACAACCCGACCCTTAACCCGAGTCATTGGCTTGCCTCCACTTGGCCGATAGCTGCGGCAATAAAAACCTCTGAACGATCGTACAATTTCCGGGGCTTGCGTCATACGCCCCTGCTGCCCATATGGGGATTGAGATCAACGACGCCGACAGTAGAAATATCTCCGATCGTCAATGGGTTATCATCTAAAACTTCAGGGTTCGAATGGCAGCCAGCAATCGAGGCAGTTTGAGCCGAGATTCTTGCTAGATTATTTGCGGTGCAACTGGTGTTGTAGATTTGACAAAGCGGCCGGGTGAGATTCTTATAAGGTCATAACGATCTTCGGGGATCTTTTGGATGTTCAATTGAACAGCGTTTCGGAGCCTGTTGGAACATTCGATGTTGCACTTGGTCATGCTGCACGACTTCTGGAAAAGGATGCCGGGCTCGCTGTCGAGCCGGCGACGAGATCCTGAAGGCCGTTCCCGGTCATCCGCACGCCCGTTATCTCGGCGCGGCGCACCGCCGACCGGGCAACGCCGAAGGCGCCATCGCCGTTCTCGAACCGCTTGCCCGCGAGCAGCCGCTGTCAGCTCCCGCCCACATCGAACTCGCTGTCGCCTTGGGCGAGTCCGGCCGCAACACCGATGCGATGGCGGCGCTCCGGCGAGCCCTCCAGTTGAAACCTGATTCGGTCGATGCTTGGCGCTTGCTTGCCGA
>CAWBUE010000026.1:0-168432 GCA_963791825.1 uncultured Gammaproteobacteria bacterium | reverse complement strand
GAGAGCAGATGTTCTGATAGTCGACGCGGCAGACCCGACAGCTGGAACGGTTGGATGTGAATCACAATATGGGCAGACCTTATTATCGCTGGGTGATCGTGGCAGCCGGCGGCCTCTTGGGCTGCGTCGCAATAGGCGCCATGTTTTCATTGCCTGTCTTTCTTCGGCCAATCTCCCGCGATACCGGATGGTCCATCACCGGGGTATCCAGCGCCATGACTTTCGGTTTTCTCGCGATGGCATTGGGAAGCATCATTTGGGGAAACCTGTCGGACCGCTTCGGTCCGCGCCTGATCGTGCTGATAGGTTCCAGTGTCTTGGCCGCAGCTCTGGCGCTGACGAGCCGGGCGAGATCGCTTGTCGAGTTCCAGCTGATCTTCGGCTTGGTGGTCGGCGGCGCGACAGCGGCCATCTTCGCGCCCATGATGGCGTGCGTCACGGGTTGGTTTGACACGCAGCGCAGCCTAGCTGTGTCTCTCGTATCCGCCGGTATGGGAATGGCGCCAATGACCATGTCTCCATTGGCGGCGCGGCTCATTTCCAATCACGATTGGAGAACGTCCCTGCAAATCCTCGCCGCCCTCGCCGCAGTCGTCATGATTCCGGTCGCGTTGCTGGTGCGTCGCCCGCCGGCGTTGGAATCCGAAAATGTTGTCCTCACGGCACGCGAGGAGCCGCAGTCGAATATCACGCTCGGGCAGGCAGTTGGATCGCCGCAATTCATAACGCTGCTGCTGACGAATTTTTTTTGTTGCGCCACCCACTCCGGTCCAATTTTCCATACGGTGAGCTACGCAATAAGCTGCGGGATCCCGCTGGTTGCCGCGGTTTCGATTTACAGCGTGGAAGGGCTGGCAGGCCTGGGCGGCCGTGTCGCGTTCGGTTTCCTCGGCGACCGGTTTGGCGCAAAACGCGTTCTGGTCTCAGGCCTGCTGCTGCAGGCGTTCGGCGCACTGGCCTATTTCTTCGTGCGTCACCTAAGCGCGTTTTACGCCGTGGCGGCGCTGTTCGGGTTTATCTACGCCGGAGTAATGCCTCTTTATGCGGTACTCGCACGCGAGAATTTCCCGCTGCGCATGATGGGGACGATTATCGGCGGAACAGCAATGGCTGGTAGTCTGGGAATGGCGACCGGCCCGCTTGCCGGAGGTTTGATTTACGACACGTTCGCCGGTTACGGATGGCTTTACATCGGTTCGTGCGGTCTAGGCATTGGTGCCTTCTTGATTGCATTGACCTTTAGACCCTACACAGCCACGCCAAGGTTAGAACCGGCCCGCAGCGCGGGGTAGCTTCCTGCGGCATCCTTCATCCCGCAGTTGCGGGCATGAGGCAAGAGCCTGCGCTTAGGTGGTCCCGGTGCTCATCGTCTTCGGCAACATGGCTTGTGACCTGCCGGTGTCCGCCGCTGGGGCGCCGCCCTTACTCATCATCGATCGCAGGTAGGCGATCACCCGTCCGACTTCCGTCGTAAGTTTCTCTACGAGCGCCGGAATCTCGCCGTTCTCTCGTAACCCCGCGGCTGCCTCGAGCTGCGCTGCCGCGGAAGTTGCCGCCGAAGCGTGCAAGTTCGCGCTCGCACTCTTCAGTATATGTGCAGAGATAAGAATCGTTGCAGACTCGCCCGCGCTTAGTGCCGCAGCGATTGCCGCCAGTTCTCTAGCGCCGGTTCCGATATAAGCTTCCGCCAGATCGCGCACAAAGCCTTCATCGCCATCGCCCGATTCGAGCAGCGCTTCCCAATCGACCGGAGAATTCCCGCTGCCGGTACCGATGGGGGCGCCCTGGAGCGCGATGTTCACCCCGGTCGAGCCGGTGCATGGCAGCAGGCGATCCAGGCAAGCATCCAGTTTGGCCCGGTTGATCGGTTTGGTGAGGTAGTCATCCATGCCGGCGGCGCGGCACTTCTCCTCATCGCCCTTCATGGCATGCGCCGTTAGCGCCACTATCGGGATGCGGCTCTTGCCTTCTTCGAGGCGGCGAATCTCGCGTGTGGCCTCATAGCCATCGAGCTGCGGCATCTGGCAATCCATCAAGATGAGATCGAAGGTTCCGGTCTGCCATGCGGCAATGGCGGCGCGGCCATTCGCCACGACGTCCACGCAATAGTCCAGCTTCTCCAGCAGTCTCAAGGCCACCTTCTGATTGACGAGATTGTCCTCGGCCAACAATATCCTTCTGCCGCCCCGAGTTCTTTGCGCGCGCAGCGCGTGCCGGGTGATCATCGGCTGGCTTTGCATATGCCAGGCATCGGCGGGATTCGCCAGAACGAGTATCAAGCATTCTGTCAGGTCGCGTTGCGTGACCGGCTTCAACAGATAGCCGGCAAACCCGATCTGGGCAAACATCTGCCCATCCCCGCGTTGACCGGAGGAGGTGAGCAAAATGAGCCGCGTGGATTTTATGCTCTCGTCTTGGATGATATTCCGGCCGAGCTCCGCGCCGTCGCAATCGGGCATCAGATGATCGAGCAATGCCGCATCGTAGGGGCGCCCGGCCGCGTGAGCCTGGCGCATGAGGCACAGTGCCTCATCGGCCGAACTTGCGGAAACGGGATCTACACCGCACAGGAGCAGTTGCCCCATGAGGACTTTGCGATTGGTGGCATTGTCATCCACCACGAGCACACGGCGCCCTTTGATCGAGTCAGGCGCTGAGTGAACGGGTTGTGGGCTTTCGGTGACCGGTGCTAACTGCGCGGTGAACCAAAAGAGCGAGCCTGAGCCTTCAACGCTTGCTACTCCGGTTTGCCCCCCCATCAGCTCGACGAGGCGGCGTACGATCGACAATCCCAACCCCGTGCCGCCGAATCGGCGCGTCGTGGACGAGTCCGCCTGCATGAAAGGTGTAAAAAGGGACTGCAGCCGATCGGCTGGAATTCCGATGCCCGTGTCCCGCACCTCGCAGCGTATGCGAGTTCCGAGTCCGCCGGTATCGAGGACTTTGATCTCGAGCGACACCTCGCCCTTTATCGTGAACTTGATGGCATTACCGGCGAGGTTCAACAGAATCTGGCGAATGCGCCCCGCATCGCACTTCACGAGAGCCGGAAGCGACGGATCGATCTGGGCCGTAAGTTCCAGCCCTTTTGCGTGGGCCTGGATGGAGAGGAGGCGGGCGACATCCTCGAACATATCTCGCAAGTCGACGTCCAAGAGCTCGAGTTCGAGTTTGCCGGCTTCCACTTTTGAGAAGTCGAGAATGTCATTGATGACGGTGAGCAGCGAGGTGCCGCTGTCGCGTATAGTCTCTGTGTAGTCACGCTGCATTGCATCAAGCTGTGTATCCAGAAGGAGTTCGGTCATTCCGAGCACGCCATTCATTGGCGTGCGAATCTCGTGGCTCATGTTGGCCAGGAAATCGCTCTTTGCACGGTTGGCCGATTCTGCAGCCTCCTTCGCATCGACCAGTTGACGGCGCGATTCATCGACACGTCCCACCATGCGATCGAACTCTCGGGCAAGGACCGCGACTTCGTCGCGACCGGGGAGGTCCAAACGCGCCGTAAGATCCGTGCCTTCGCCGAGCGCAACGGCATGGCGGGTGACGCGGCCGAGCGGTGCGAGCACGACGCGATTCAAAACAATGACGAGTAAAACCAACGCCGCCAACCCCGCCAGGATGAGAGAAGCGGCGGCGTAATCGACGGCACTTTGCCCGTATTCGGTTATTTTTCGTGGAACCTCGACACGCAACGCCATCAAGGGGTTCCCGTAGATATCGGCGAACGACCGATATACTTGGGTCATGGTGTCAGTCTCGACGAGGCGGTCTTCGCCGGCCGAGGGAAGATCCTCGATCATCGAAAGGCGGGCTTGCGCCTGGGCGCCTATCAGGCCAAGTTGCTCCCCAGTGAGCAGTTTACCCATGATCACCATTCCCACCGACCGGCCGGAGCCCGTGCCGTTGAGTACCGGAGCCGCGGCCACCATCATGATGCCGCGGTCGGTTCGAATCAGGCCTTGCGCCGGTGTGGCCTCTGCGAGATTGCGGCGCCAGGGGAAATTTTCGGGCAATGTCTTGACCGCCGCCAAGTTCAGATTCAAGGGAGCGCCGGAATTCAGATCCCAGGAGCCGGCCACCACCGAATTGCCATTCAGATCGACGATCATGACCATGTTGATCTGCAGCTGCTTGAGTTCGAGAGCATTGATGTACTTGTCCACGAATTCAGCGCTCGGTGTCTGCAGGAACTGGTACAGGTCCGCCCAGTTCCCCCAATCGGCGGCGCTGAATCCGAGGCGGCCAAGCGTCGTATTGAGCGTGTAGTCGATGCGCTTCATCGACGTCCTTGCTTCGTCACGCTCGAGCTGAGCGAAACTCGGCATCAGAACCCGTTGCTGGATCGCGATCTCAAGGACGATCATCAGTGCAAAGAGCAGCGCCAGCAAAGAAATTATCTTCGTACGAATATTCATTTTCTGACTTCGTATCAGACCCTCACGCGCAAAGCCGAACGCCTGTCGTGATTTCGTCAAATCGCCACGCCTGCATTAGCAGAGAATTGACGTAGATCTCAATATCGATGACCGCCAATGAGGAATAGCTCACATTGGAGCAGCACCACAATCGACGCGCCGGGAGAGTGCGCCGATGAATCCCGCGTACGCTGCCCGAGCCGGGAGCTGATTCGACGGCCTTTATTCACCGCCGCGAGCGCATGCGCGAGGACGCCATGCCTATGTATGGCGAGACACCCTTTTGCCGGCTTCGGGCATCGCCGGAGTCGGCATGGATTTGCGGTGCGGTTTGCGCAGTGTCGTTCCTTTGATGTCGTTGGAAGGTATCGTCGGCGCGAACGTCGGCAGGTTCTTCGAGCGCACCTTGGTCACCGCCTCGAACCCCGAAGCCAACTTGATCAGTGCGGGCTCGCTGAACGCCGTCCCGAAGAAGCTGATTCCGAGCGGCACACCGAACACCATGCCCGCGGGCACCTGTACGATCGGATACCCCTCGGGTGCCGCGAGGCCGGAGGTGCCGAAGATGAAGTGGTCGCCGTATAGCAGGTCGGTCGCCCAGGCCGGGTTGTCGGTTGCCGAGACCACTGCGTCGAGATGGAACTGGCTGAGTGCCGCGTCGATGCCGTTGACGCCGGAGAGCCGGTCGATTTCGAGCGCTTGGTTGTAGGTCAGCCCGCCGAAAACCGGTTGCGGATCGTCCGGGCCCGGTGCGAGCGACGCAGCCTGTTCGAAGACGTCCTGGTTGAAGAATGGCATCTCTTCGTCCGCGTGCGCATTGTTGAAATCGATCGCGCTCTGCAGCGTCCCGCCCGCCACCGGCACGCCGACTCGTGTGGCGAAGTACGCCTTCACATCGTTGCGGAAATCGAAGTCCAGCACCAGGGACTCGCCGGTCGCAGCGGGGAAGGTAAACCCCGCTGCGTCCAGATCGATGACGGTCGCGCCCGCGGCCGTCAACGCCTCCACCGCCTCCTCGAACGCATCGAGTACATTGGGCGGCGTCGGAACAAACGGGTCGAATCCGCCCAGACCTGCGCGCGTCACGCCCAGGCGGGCGCCCTGAAGGCCCTTTGGGTTCAAGAATTGCGTGTACTCGGTGGGAATGTTCGCCGGCCGCGTGCGGCCTTTCCAGCCCAGCGGCACGCTGCTCGTCGCCGGGTCGCGGCCGTCAAACGTTCGGCTCTGGATAACGCCGAGCGCCACCGCCGCGTCCGCGACGGTGCGCCCGATCGGGCCGACCGTATCCTGGGTATGCGAGATCGGCACGACGCCGGCACGGCTGGTCAGACCGACGGTGGGCTTGATGCCGACGACGCCGTTGGCATTGGACGGACAGACGATGCTCCCGTCGGTCTCGCTGCCGAGCGTCACGGCGGCAAAATTTGCCGATACTGCCGCGCCCGATCCGGAACTCGAGCCGCATGGGTTGCGATTGATACCGTAAGGGTTGTTCGTCTGTCCACCACGCCCGGACCAGCCACTGATCGATTCGAAGGAGCGGAAGTTCGCCCACTCGGACAGGTTGGTCTTGCCGAGGATCACGGCTCCGCCGGCCCGCAGATTTGCCGCCACGGTGGAATCTGACAATGCGGGTCTGCCCACGAGCGCGAATGATCCTGCGCTGGTCTGCATTGCATCGCCCGTGTCGATATTGTCCTTGATCAATACCGGGATGCCGTGCAATGGCCCAAGGACAACTCCCCGCCGGCGCAGGTCATCCATTTGTTCCGCAATTTTGACGGCGTCCGGGTTAAGTTGGATCACCGAGTTGACTCCTGGACCATTCTGATCCAGTGCAAAGATTCGGGCGATGTAATACTTGGTAAGGTGTTCCGAAGTGAGCGTGCCCGCCGCCATTCTTGCCTGGAGTTCGGCCACGGTGGCCTCGTTGAGATGCGAAGGGGCGGATGTGACGGAAATCGAGTTCTCAGCCGTAGCCGAAACAGCTGCGAGCAGAGTGACGGCAAAGATGACCGATAAGCGATTCATATGGGGTCCCCCGTAGATTTTTTTGATTGCCGGAGTGAGAACGTCCTGGTCGCGGCGAGGATTTTTCAAAGGAGGCGCGGAGAATTACACCGGCCTCAAGGCCCTGTCAATGTACCGGCGACTGTCTGGTGAACGTCGCTAAAGTTGGGCCCGAGACAGAGTTTCTTCGGGCGCAAGACGGCCCAAAACTCGCGCAGGCTCGAATTCGGGCATCATAGGTTGACGCCGGGCCGGCGTATCAACGGCGGGAGCAAATTAGCCTATGGAGCAGAAAAGGCCGCGCAAGGTGGCGCTCGTTGCAAACTGCCTCATGAACCAGAACGCCAAGGTCTGCGAGGGCGCTCGCTACCGGGGTGTGGTCAGTCCGGTCGTGAATGCGTTGCGCAGTCGCGGGTACATGCTGCTGCAGCTGCCGTGCCCGGAGCTGGCCTTTGCCGGTGTGCGGCGCTGGTGGGCGGTCTACGAGCAATACGACACCCCGGCCTATCGGGCACACTGCCGGCGCCTGGCACAGGCAATCGCGCCACTCATCGAGAGCCATCTACGCGATGGCGATGAGGTGATCCTAATCGGGCTCGACGGCAGTCCTTCAACCGGCGTGCGCTTTACCTCCAGCAAGCCTGATTGGGGCGGGCGGCCCAATAGGCCCCAGGATGACTGGGAGATCGTGCCGCGACGGGGCGTGTGGATCGAGGAGTTGGAGGCTGAGCTGGCACGGCGGGGTCTGCCGCCGCTGCCCGCGACGGGCTGGGCATTGGACATGGGGCGCTTCGATGAGGCTGGGTCGCGCCGCGACCTGGAACAGTTCCTCGATAGCCGCGAGAGCGCCGGGGGCCCGCCCGGCGAAGATGATTCGGCGCCGCCGTGAACGGCGATGCACGCGGCTGGCGCATAGCGCTGGTGCCCGACAAGCTCGTCAATCCGCCGCCAGGGATGCGTGCGGCTCTGCCCGATGTGCTCGGTGTGCTGGACGCCAGCGGTTACGGTGTGCTGCAACTGCCCCGACCGGGGGTCCATCGTCTGCTGCTCGCGGTGATCGCCGATCAGCTCGCAGAGTATGCGCACCACGGCTATGCGGTAGTGGCCCTGGGCGTGCAAGGAGAGCCGGGGCCACGGGCTGCATTGGCGCGGCCTGGCTCCGCTGCTGCGAATCCGGGGCATGGCACTCCCGCCCCGTCACATCGTCCGCCTCGATGCCGACGCTTCGCTGGAGGAGCAGCGGCTCGCCGCGCTACTCGCCGGCTATGACCTGCCGGAAGCAGAGCGGCGCCGCTGGCGAATCTAGGCAAGCTGCCTCGCCTATCCCGCTTTAACGCTTATCGCTATCTTGTGTGGGCGTGGCCCAGCTTGGTGGTCTCTTGCCGCTTCTTGTGGGTGTAGGAGTCCACCAACAGAATGATGATCAGGCCAAGCACGGGTAGCGCGGCCGCAATGACGTAGATGCGAAAAACCATATTGAGCGTTGACATGTTCTTTGGATTATCGCCGTGTTGTGGTGGCCCGAAGTGTGATCCAAGTCGAGTTTCAGCCCATAGTCAGATACTGCCGCGTAACGATGTAGGACTCGCTGGTATTCACCTTTCGTTTCAATGCGCATGCCTAAATGGGATCGTAGCGCCGGCAGCCAGGGGCACCTCCAAGATCCAGGACGGCCGCGTGGACCGCCAAAAGCAAGTCTCGGCGCTTCATCGCGCAAGGAATAGTCGACGTTGCATGCAAAAAACCCGAGTGCACGCCTTCAGAGGGCTGTCGAATGCGTTGTAGTCCGATTCCGACTGAAGATCGGCAAAAAATTACAGCTAATCCAGGGCGTACGCGTGATGGCGTTGCGGTATGAGGGTCCTTATTTTGGCTGGCACGCATCGGTGCATGGTAAGGGGTGATTTGTGAACAAAATGAGAGTGATCATGAGTGTGCTCAGTTTGAGCCTGCCAATCGTCGCGATGGCGTCCAGCGGCGAGAGGGAATCTCGCCGAGACGGTGATGAAAGGGGAGCGGTCGTTCGCCAGACCGAGTCGAAGGCTTTTTCACGATCGATGCGGCAGGTTTCGATGCCGCGAACCCGGGGCGATCAAGAGCGCACGGCCGCCGTTGCCGCAACGCCTGTTGTGCGGGCCGCTCTTGCCGCACCTGAAATCGACGCGATGTCGGCCATTGGCGCGCTTACATTTTTGTTTGGGAGCCTCGCCGTTTTAGGTGGCCGTCGGGCGCCCGCGCCCCGATAAGGGCGGACTAGTCCGAATAAGGGCGACGCACGGGGGACATCCCGTGCAAGCTCGGCGCATGCCGGAACTTCCCGATATCGATGCTTACCTTTGGGCGCTCGAGTCCCGCATCGTAGGGAAAACCCTCGAGGGGGTTCGAGTCGCGAGTCCGTTTGTATTGCGCACTGCCGAGCCGCCGATCGCCGCTGTGCAAGGGCGAACGGTGCGTGAACTTCGCAGGATCGGAAAACGCGTGGCCGTCCGGCTCGACAATCACCTGTGGATGGTCGTACACCTAATGATCGCCGGAAGACTTCACTGGCGAGCTCCCGGAGCGAAATTGTCAGGACGTAATAATCTGGCGGCATTCGACTTTCCAGACGGGTCCCTGGTCCTCACCGAGGCAGGCACCAAACGCCGCGCATCGTTGCACGTCGTGAGCGGCGAGTCGGGATTGCTTACGCTGGATCCCGGCGGCATCGAAATATTTTCGGCCACCCTCGACGAATTTCGCGCCGCACTGACGGCCGAGAACCGAACGTTGAAGCGGGCGCTGACGGATCCTCGCATCGTGAGTGGAATCGGCAATGCCTATTCGGATGAGATTCTGCACGCCGCCCTTCTTTCCCCGATCACGCTGACCCGAAAATTGAATGCGGAAGAATGGGAACGCCTATTTTCGGCAACGCGAACCACGCTTGAATCATGGATTCACCGTCTGCGCGAAGAGGCCGAACGCGGATTTCCCGAAAAAGTTACCGCCTTTCGAAAGGACATGGCCGTGCACGGGCGCTTCGGTCAACCTTGCCCACGATGCGGCGACAACGTTCAGAGGATCCGCTATGCCGACAACGAAACCAACTACTGCGCTCGGTGCCAGACGGCAGGCAGACTGCTTGCAGATCGGGCTCTATCGCGCCTTTTAGGAGCCGATTGGCCGCGAACGTTGGACGAGCTCGAGACGCTCAAGTCGAAGTGAGGAGATCCTCATTGAAGAAGGAGGGCTGCCCCGAGTCCCGCAACGACCGGCAGCATCAGCATGGCTGCGTTGATACGTGCCCGCCAGTTCGGCCGAGTGGATAAGGGCACTATTTCCGTTGCGCCTTCTCCGGCCACGAGAAATATATTTGCGGCCAGCCATAGAGCGAACATGACGGCCGTCGCACCGATAACGAACCAAAAGCCCGTGCTGGTCATTTCCCACTCCCGCGCTGAAGACTAGTGAGACGACTCTAAGGCAATGAGGGCCGTGGTGAATGTGACGAGCCACACCGAAAGAAGCCCGCATTGCGGGCGTGGCTTCGCATTGCCGACCGATCCGAACGCAATATGTCGAAATCGAATCGGAGAAGATCCTCAATTTCACCGTCTACAATCTCCGGCGCCCTCGGATCAGGGGTGCGCCGGTTTTTTCTTTTTTGGGTAAAACCCATCCGTGTCGAGTTCGGATTCGTCGACGTCTTCTTTTGAAGACTCTATCGGCGTTCCCTGGATACGGCGAATCGTTTCGCGCGTCGCTTTGCGCGGCTCGTGAACGGTTTTATTGTCCTCCTCTGCATGGGTGAATGCGAAAACACTTACCAGCGCCATAGGGAGCCCTCCACTATCGAAATAAGCTATGCAAAAACCTATACCACAAAACCGCTTCGGCGATCAGTGCGGCTATTGTCGCTCATTGGCCGGTGCGAAAGCGTGTCCACAGGCGCGTGACCAAACGGGTGGTCTCCGGCGGCATCGACGGCAAGGTGCGTAGTTTGGCGCGAGTTTCCGCGTCGGGATAAATCTCGGGGTCGTTCCTAATCGCCTCTTGCACGAACGGCAGCGCGGCCCGATTCCCGTTCGGATATTTCACGGCGTTGGTGATTCCGGCCATCACGTCCGGCCGCATCAAATAGTTCATCCAAAGATGCGCATTGCGCGGATGCGGCGCATCCGCGGGAATGCTCATCATGTCGGCGCCGATCAAACCGCCCTCACGTGGCACGAAATAGCGAATCTTGACGCCGTTGGATGATTCGAGGGCGCGGGAGCGCGCCAGCATGACGTCGCCCGACCAGCCCAAGATCAAGCATAAGCCGCCGCTGCCGAGATCGCCGATGATTCCGACCGAATCGATCGAGCGAACGAACGGCCGGATCTTCATCAAGGTCTCCGCCGCCGCGTTCAGATCGGCCGGATCGCGGCTGTCAGGATCCTTTCCGAGGTAGATCAGCACCGAGGACAACACGTCGGTCGGAGAATCAACGATCAAAATGCCGCAATCCTGCAGCTTCGCGGCATTCTTCGGATCAAATAGCAGCGACCAGCTCTCGAATTGAGCCGGCCCGAGACGCTCGCGGACCTTGTCGACGTTGTAGCCGATGCCGGTTGTGAACCATAGGTACGGAACGCTGTACAAGTTCCCGGGATCGTGCACGGCGAGCTTCTGCATGATATCCGGATCAAGATTGCTGCGATTGGGCAAAGCAGCCTTGTCGAGTTTGCGAAAAACGCCGGCCTTTTTGAGGCGATCGAAAAAGAAGTCCGTGGGAACGACGATGTCGTAATTGCTGCGTCCCGTCAGCAGCTTCGTTTCTAGCACTTCGTTCGTGTCGAAGGTGTTGTAGCTCACCTTGATGCCGGTTTCTCGTTCAAAATTGCCGACGGTTTCCGGGGCGATGTAATCGGCCCATGAATAGATGTTGAGGGCCGCATCGGCAGCCGCTCCCTTGCCGTGCTCACTGCAAGCTGCCAGGCCAAAAATCGTCAACAGCGCAATCGCGATTCGCATCTCGCCCCAAGCATACCGTCGAATCCATCGCCGGTGCACCGTGTGCGCCGGAGAATCGCCAAACGAGGGCACTGAGATTCCATCGCACCTTGACGGCCGCTGCCCGGCGTTAGTTAATGCCGCATGTCAGGCACTGCACCGCGCGGGGATCCGTGAAGAGAGCTTCGGCGACGTCGAGTGGGCTACGCCACAGCCTCAAGCAGCGGCATATGACGATGATTGCTCTCGGCGGCGTCATTGGGGCCGGTCTTTTTGTCGGCAGCGGCGTCGTCATCAAGGCAGCCGGACCCGCGGCGGTTCTTTCTTTCGTGATCACCGGGTTACTGGTCGTTCTGGTCATGCGCATGCTCGGCGAAATGGCCGCGGCGCTGCCTGCCGTAGGCTCATTTTACGAGTATGCCCGCCTGGCATGGAGCGACCGGCCGCGCTTCGGCGAACTGGCGGGTTTTCTCACCGGCTGGATGTACTGGTATTTCTGGGTAATCGTCGTGGCACTCGAAGCGGTGGCCGGCGCGAATCTGGTCCGCTTTTGGTTGCCCAGCGAACCGGCATGGTGCATCAGTTTGACGCTGCTGCTGCTGCTGACGCTGTCCAATCTCATCTCGGTCAGGTCTTTCGGCGAGTTCGAGTTCTGGTTCGCCTCGATCAAGGTTGCGGCGATAGTTGCATTCCTGGTGATTGCGGGCGTGTACGTTCTTGGCCTATGGCCGGGTGTGCACGCCAACATTGCCAACCTCAGCGTACACGGCGGATTCGCTCCGAACGGCATATTGCCGGTCCTCACCGGGGCGGTCGCGGCCACGGGCTTCTATTTTGGGGCCGAGATAGTCACCATCGCGGCGGCGGAGGCGGCCGAGCCGGCGAAAGCGGTCGCCAAGGCGACCAACTCGGTCATCGGCCGGGCGCTTTTTTTCTACGTGGGTTCGATCCTTCTGGTCGTATGCCTGGTACCTTGGGACTCCCCAGGCATTTCCATCCCCTATGTCAGCGCCTTAAGGGCGATGGGCATTCCCGCCGCGGCGCAGATCATGAACGCCGTAGTCCTCACAGCGGTGCTTTCCGCGCTCAATTCGGGATTGTACGCCTCGTCGCGGATGTTGTTCGCGCTGACCGGACGTGGTGATGCGCCGCGAGGCCTCGCGAAGCTCAATCGAAATGGCGTCCCGTCGCGCGCGATTTTGCTCGGGACGCTGTTCGGCTACGGGACAGTGGTCATGTCGTACGTCTCGCCCGACACGATTTTCGCGTTTCTGGTCAATTCGTACGGAACGGTGGCGATATTCGTCTACGTGCTGATCGCAATATCCGAGTTGCGCCTGCGCGCGCGATTGGAAAAAGAGGATCCGGCCCGTCTCAGAATACGGATGTGGGCGTACCCGTACCTCACCTATCTGGCGATAGCCGGCATGCTTGGCATCCTCCTGGCGATGGCTTTCATCCCGGAGCAGCGTCTGCCGCTCTTGTTCGGCGTCATCAGCCTTGGCCTCTTGTTGGTGAGTTACGCGGCCCGCGTCCGTTTCGGCGCAAAGCCCGATATGTCGGAACTCGCGATGGAGCATCACGGGTACGAGGAACTCTAGGACGGCCTCATCGGCATTCCGCCGGGCAATCCCGCACGGTGCGGGACTACATCGTGAAGGTCGTTAATACGGGCGGTCGCCAATGATCGTGGCGCGGTGCATGATGCGCCGCTCGGGGAGATAGTCCGCCACGGCGTAGTGATGGGTTATGCGGTTGTCCCAGAACGCGACGTCATCGACGCTCCAGCGCCAGCGCAGCGTGAACTCGGGCCGTGCAGCGTGTTCGAAGAGAAACCCGAGCAGCGCATCGCTCTCGCTCGCCCCCACCTCGTGGATGCGAGTGGTGAATCCTTGGTTGACGAACAGGCCTTTTCGCCCGGACACGGGATGCGTGCGCACCACCGGATGGGTCACCGGCGGATGTTTCGCGACCGCACGTTCATACCGTTCCTTGAATTCCGGATCCGCCCCCCATCTCCCGGCGGGAAATGATTTGACCACGGAGTGTTCGGCGGTCAAGCCTCCGAGGAACTGCTGCATCGGTGCGGAGAGGGCATCATAGGCAGCAAGATTGCTGGACCAAAGCGTGTCTCCCCCGGAGCTTGGCAACTGTTTGGCGGCGAGCATGCCTGCCAGCGGCGGGGTCTGGCTGAATGTGACATCGGTATGCCAGTTGTCATTGTCGGGCAGAAAGTCGCCATGCGTATCGAGCACCAGGATTTGGGGCAGTTCGGGCAACACGGGGTAGATCGGATGAATGTGAAGCTCGCCGAAGCGCGCCGCAAACCGGCACTGCTGCTCAGGGGTTATCGGTTGCCCGCGGAAGAACAGGATCTGGTGTTCGACCAGGAGTTCACCAATCCGGTCAATGGATTGCTGGGACTGTTCCTCGGAAAGTGTGACGCCGTCGACAATGGCGCCGAGTGCGGGGGTCAGGCGGGAAACGGTGATGGTCATGGTGTTCGCTTGCCTTACATGCCAAGGCCGGGCAATGCCGGTATACGACGCTCCTGGGCGGTATCATGACATGCGGCGCTCCCGTGTAAACTAGCATTTGGCGGCGCCAAGCGCCGGGTGACTCGTACCTCGCAGCGTCATAGGAGGAAGGTCTCGATGAAGTCCAATTCACCGCCCCCGACGGTCTCGCTCGGATTTGGCATCATTCGCAAAGCGAAGGAGTACCGACGCGGCGACGACGAACGCTCCACGGCAGTCCGCAAGGCCAAAATATTGGTGGTGGACGCCGACCCGGCATTGCGCCGCCTCATGGAGACTCGTCTGGGCGCGGCCAACTATTCAGTGGAAACCGTCGGGGACGCCCAGTCGGCCATGGATGCCTGCGTTCTCTCTCGCCCGAACCTGGTGATAACGGATTTGCGAATGAAGGATGCGGACGGCCTCGCGTTCCTCAAGGAGCTGAAGAGTCGATGGCCCCTGTTGACCGTGATCATTCTGACCGCCCATGGAACCATCGCGGAAGCGGTGCAGGCCACGCAATGCGGCGCATTTGGTTATCTGGTCAAGCCGGTCGATAAGGAAGAACTGCTGGGACAGGTGGAGCGGGCGACCTCGACCTCGAGTTTTGCCTTGGGCGACGATTGGCGTGCGAACATCGTATCGCGCAGCCAGCTGATGGAGGAGCGGCTGGGGATCGCCAATCGAGCGGCGGCAAGCGACGTTCCCGTCTTGTTGACGGGAGAAAACGGCACTGGAAAGGAGCTCCTCGCGCGTGCAATCCACGCCGCAAGTGCGCGCCGGGAAAAGCCTTTCGACACGGTTTGTTGTCGGGACAGGATTCAGCACGAATTGGCCTACGAGCTATTCGATGATGCGCCCGGCGAGTCGGCCTTTGAGCGGGTTCGCGGCGGCACCTTGTTCCTCGATGAAATCGGCGATTTGCCCATGGAGATCCAGGTCGCGGCTGTCCAAGGCGCTCGCGAAAGAGCATTTACCCTCGGGAAAGTGGTTGGGTGCGGTGCGCACCGACGTGCGCCTGATTTCAACCACGTCTCAGGATCTCAAGTCCTCGACTGAGAGCGGTGCGTTTCTTCGAGATTTGTACTATCAAATCAACATCCTGCCGATCGAGATGCCGCCCTTGGGCCGCCGGCGGGAAGACATTCCACTGCTGGTATCGCATTTCCTGGAGCAGGCAACCGAAGCCGACGGCCAACGAAAAATCTATTCTCCGAAGGCGATTGAGCTGCTTGCGACCACGGATTGGCCGGGCAACGTCCGCCAGCTTTTCGATCTGGTGAAAAGGAATGTGGCCCTGGCGCACGGCGAGGTCATGAGCAAGGACTTCGTGCAGGAGTCTTTGGGCGGGGAGCCGGGAAAGATTCCGACCTACAATGAAGCAAGGGATCAGTTTTCGCGCGATTATCTCGCCGAGAACCTGCAACGCACCGCGGGCAACGTGACAAAAGCCGCTCGGCTTGCGAAACGCAGCCGCACCGATTTCTACAAGCTTTTGGCCCGCTATCGCCTTCACGCCGACGACTTCAAGAACGCGGAATCCACCAACAAGAAGGGCACGGACGGAGACGAGGAGGCCTAGGCGCGGTAAAGGGGGGACCACGGCAAGTGAATCGGGGAGGCTGACGGCAAATGGGGTTGGGACACGACGTGATCCTCGAGACGCACAGCCTGGTCAAGGCCTTCAAGGGATTCGTCGCCGTCGACGGCGTGTCTTTGCGCGTGCGGCGCGGAGAGATCCACGGGTTGATCGGGCCAAACGGCGCCGGCAAGACGACATTATTCAATTTGCTCACCAAATTTCTGCAACCCACTTCGGGCAGCATTTTTTATCATGGCAAGAACATCACGCGCGAAAAACCCGCCGACATTGCCCGGCGCGGCATCGTGCGTTCGTTTCAAATCTGCGCCGTCTTCCCGCAGCTCACCGTCCTCGAGAACGTGCGCGTGGCGCTGCAGCGAATCCGCGGCTCATCATTTGATTTTTGGCATTCGGACAGGAGCCTCCGAAGACTCGATGATCGAGCCATGCAACTGTTGGCGGAGGTCCGCCTCGACCCGTGGGCCGATACCCTGGCGGCCGACCTGGCCTATGGGCGCAAGCGGGCCCTCGAGCTCGCCACGACGCTCGCGCTCGAGCCGGATTTGATGCTGCTGGATGAACCGACGCAGGGTATGGGCCACGAGGACGTGTCGCGAGTCACGCGACTGATCAAGCAGGTCTCACTGAACCGGACCGTGCTCATGGTCGAACACAACATGGGTGTGGTCGCGTCCATCGCCGATACCATTTCGGTGTTGCAGCGGGGCCGAGTGATCGCCGCCGGCCGCTATGCCGAGGTCTCGAAAAATGCCCAAGTAATCGAAGCCTATATGGGAACTTCGACCAGCGAGTTCGCCGGCGGCAGCTGATGGCGAGAACGATGCTCCAGGTTGGCAACCTCGAGGCGTGGTACGGCGAATCGCACATCCTGCATGGCGTGGATCTGGCCGTGGAAGAAGGGGAAATCGTCACCCTGTTGGGCCGCAACGGAGCGGGGCGCACGACGACGCTGCGTGCGATCATGGGAATGGTCGGCGTTCGAACCGGCTCGGTCCTGATCGACGATGTGGAGACGATACGCTTCGCGCCGCACCGGATTGCCCGTATCGGTGTGGGTTATTGTCCGGAGGAGCGTGGTATTTTCTCGGCGCTGACGGCCGAAGAGAATTTGTTGCTGCCGCCCAAACTCACAACCGGTTGCGCGATGCCGCTCGAAGAGATTTACCGCATATTCCCGCAACTCCTCGAGCGGGCCGCGAGTCCCGGGACGCGTCTATCGGGCGGAGAGCAGCAAATGCTCGCGGTCGCGCGGGTTCTGCGAACCGGCGCGCGGCTTCTGCTGCTCGATGAGATCTCGGAGGGGCTTGCGCCGGTGATCGTGCAGAAGCTGGGCGATGTCATCCGCACCTTCAGGTCAAAAGGCCTCACCGTGGTGCTCGCCGAGCAGAACTTCCGTTTTGCGGCTCCTCTGGCGGATCGCTTTTATGTGATGGAGCATGGGCGCATCGTCAAACATTTCGAGCAATCCGAACTGGCTTCGCAAATGGGACTGCTGCAGGAGTTTTTGGGTATTTGAATCAAAATCCAGAAAAAGGGAACACGAGCATGCACAAATCAATGATCGCGGCGCTCTGTACGCTACTCGGCCTGTATACAGCCATCGAAGCCCGCGCCGCCGGCGAACAGGTGGTCATAGGCGACATCGGCGATCTGTCGGGCGTCTATGCGGATGTCGGCGGTCAAGGGGCCGACGAGGCGGCCGCCATGGCGATCAAGGACTTCGGGGGCATGGTCCTCGGCAAGAAAATCGTGCTGCTCGTCGTCGATCATCAGAACAAGCCCGACATCGGCGCCTCGAAGTTTCGCGAGTGGGCCGATCAGAATGGCCTGAATATGCTCTTGGGCGGTTCGAACACCGGCGTGAGCATTGCCATGGCCAAGGTGGCGGCCACGAAAAAGGTGCCATTTTTCGCCATTGGGGCGGGCGGCGCCTCGCTGACCGGCGCCGACTGCACGGCCTACACGGTGCACTATGCATATGACACGACTGCACTCGGCAACGGCACGGCCAGTGCAATCGTCAAGCAGGGCGGCAAAACCTGGTATTTCGTCACTGCCGACTACGCGTTCGGCACGCAGCTGCAGGAGGCAGCCACGCGCGTCGTGCTTACCAACGGCGGCAAGGTCTTGGGGGCGGTTCGTGCACCGCTAGGCACCACGGATTATTCATCCTTCCTGCTCCAGGCGCAGGCTTCGGGAGCGCAAGTTCTGGGACTCGCGAATGCAGGCACCGATTTTTCGAACTCGCTCAAGGCGGCCAACGAATTCGGGCTCACCAAAACCATGACCCCCGCAGCGCTGCTCGCCTTCATCAGCGACATCCACAGCGTCGGCCTGCAAACAGCGCAGGGTCTGTACCTGACGACCGCCTGGTACTGGGATCTGAACGACGAAACTCGCGCCTTCGCGAAGCGCTATTTCGCAAAGATGCAGAAGGAACCGACCATGCACCAGGCCGCGTACTACTCGGCCACGATGCAGTACCTGCAAGCGGTCAAGACCGTCGGGTCGACCGACCCGGACGCGATCATGGCGTATCTGAAGAAGGTCACGATCAACGACATGTTCACCAAGAACGGGTACGTTCGCGCCGACGGATTGATGGTGCACACCATGTACGTCATGCAGGTGAAAACTCCGGCGCAGTCCCAGCACGCCTGGGACTATTACAAGGTGATCAAGGTCATGTCCGGCGAGGAGGCCGACGGATCGCAGCCCGACCCCGCCTGTCACCTGACCAAGAAATAGGCCGCCACGTGGATTTGCCGCGGCACTTACGGCCAGAGCTCCCCAATGGCGGGATGTGACCGGTGACGACCGTCTTTGGAGTACCGCTGCCCGCGATTCTCGGCCAACTCATGCTGGGACTGGTCAATGGATCGTTCTACGCGCTCCTGAGCCTGGGTCTCGCCGTGATCTTTGGGCTGCTCGGGGTGGTCAATTTTGCTCATGGCGCCTTTTACATGCTCGGCGCGTTTGCGGCCTACATCGGCTTGCAATTCTTGGGCGTGAACTATTGGTGCGCACTGCTCCTCGCGCCGATCGCGGTGGGGCTGTTCGGCATTCTCATCGAGCGCTTGTTTCTGCGGCACTTGTATCAGCTCGATCCTCTGTACGGGCTGCTTTTGACCTTCGGCATTGCGTTGATAGCGGAAGGCATCATGCGCGGCATTTTCGGCGTCTCCGGCAAGTCCTATCCGGTGCCGATCCTCTTGCGGGGCGGCTTTAACCTGGGGTTCATGGTGCTACCGATCTATCGGGCTTGGGTAATTCTCGCGTCCATGACGGTCTGCGGCCTCACCTGGTTCTTGATCGAGCGGACCCGGCTTGGGGCGATGCTACGCGCGGCCACCGAGAATGGGCGCTTGGTACAGGCCTTCGGCATCAACGTTCCGCTTCTGGTGATGAGTACCTACGGGACCGGGGTGGCGCTCGCGGCGCTCGCGGGCGTGCTTGCAGCACCCGTGGTCCAAGTCAGTCCCCTCATGGGTTCATCGCTCGTAATCGTGGTTTTTGCGGTCGTGGTGATCGGCGGCATGGGATCGATCATCGGCGCCATCGTCAGTGGACTCGTCCTCGGACTCATCGAAGGGTTGACCAAAGTCGTCTATCCCGAAGCATCGAATATCGTGGTCTTCGTCATCATGGCAGTGGTGCTGATTTGGCGCCCCACTGGTCTATTCGGCAAGGAGTAAGGGATGCGCCGCGGCATCGCAACGTATGCGGTCCTTGCACTCGTGGCGTTGGCGGCGCCGATGCTCGGACTGTATCCCGTTTTTTTGATGAAGCTGCTGTGCTTTGCAATGTTCGCCTGCGCGTTCAACCTGTTGCTCGGCTACACCAAGATGCTTTCTTTCGGCCATGCCGCGTATTTCGGATCGTCGGCCTACGTCACCGGGTGGCTTGTGACGGCCCGCGGATGGGGAACGATCGAGGGGATTCTCGGCGGAGTCGCGGTCGCCACGTTGCTCGGCCTTGCGATCGGCGCGATTGCCGTGCGACGCCAGGGAATCTATTTTGCGATGATCACCCTGGCTCTGTCGCAGCTAATATTCTTCATCTGCCTGCAGGCCGATTTCACGGGCGGCGAGAACGGGCTGCAGGGGATACCCCGGGGAAGCATCTTCGGGATGGTCGGTCTCGGCAACGATCGAACCCTGTATTATTTCGTGCTCGCGGTGTTTGCCGCGGTATTCGCGCTCATTCGCCGCGTCGTGCACTCACCGTTCGGTCATGTTCTAAAGGCGATTCGCGCGAACGAGCCACGCGCGGTGTCGCTCGGTTACAAGGTCGACCGCTACAAACTCGCGGCTTTCGTCTTGTCGGCTGCGCTCGCCGGCTTGGCCGGGTCCCTCAAGGCGTTGGTCTTGGGCTTTGTTACGCTCTCGGACGTGAGCCAAGGCACTTCCGGAGAGGTTATTCTGATGACGCTGCTGGGCGGCAGCGGTACATTTCTCGGGCCCGTAATCGGAGCGAACGTCGTCGTCACGCTGCAGGAATATCTTTCGGATCTCGTGGGCGCCTGGGTTTCGGTAATCATCGGCGCCATTTTTTTGGTGTGCGTGATGACTTTCCGGCGTGGTTTCGTCGGCGAGATCCAAGGCTACTTCGCACGCCGACCCGCGCCCTAATACCCGAGCTCGGCATGAAGCGCGCCCAATTGATGTTCCGTGTGCTGCAGAATTGCGGCGCAGTCTTTTGCATGCAGACCCAGCCGTCGAAACGAGCCCAGTCCGTTCATCGCAACCCGTCTCGGCCCGGGAGTCCGCAACAGACTGGCGAGTTCGATACTGACGATGAGGACATCGGTGAGGTCGGTCTCGGGTTTCAAGCCATGATCATAGTCGCGCTGATCTCCGACTGCCTGGGCCATATCCTCGACGAATCCCCAATTCTCGAGCACGGCCTGGCCGATTGCCGGATGCCAGCCCTCAACCATGGCGACGAAGGAAGGGTCGCGCCAGAGTTTTTCCGACTTCCCCACGGCGCGGACCATGACGTAAAGGCGGCCAATGCCGTGCAGCAGGCCGGTCAGGAACGCCTGATCGGGACTGACTTTGGTGCGCCGTGCGACGAGCTGGCAGATCGATGCCACAGCAATGCTTTCCTCCCACAAAACGCTCAGTGGTTTGTCAATCGAACGCAACGCGGGGGCGAGCCGCAGTTGCCGGACGGCGAAGGCAATAGCGGAACTCTGCACCGGCCGGTGCCCCAAGCGCGTGATCGCGGCGCGCAAGTCGGTCAACGGTTTCCCCGCAGGATTGAATGCGGCGGAATTCGCGGCCTGCATGAGGCGTGCCGCCAATCGGGGCTCCGCGCCGACAATCTTTACGATTTGGGTGACCTTCGTATCGGGATCGGCGAGGGCCCTGCGGATTCGGACAACGACGTCCGGGAAGCTCGGGAGATTGACCGTTCCTCTGGATACCTCGTTCGCAAGGTCAGTCAGGAATTTGAGCGCCGCCGTTCGCTCATCGGCGCCCGTCGGACAGCCGGCAGTGACAGCAGGCTTGTTGGCCTGCCTGTTTGATATTGCGACATTAGACATAATACAGTCTCCTTAAGGAGCTGCGCTCGCGCCTATTAGCTGACATACATCAGTTTGCGGCGAGGTCGGGGAAATCTTGAGGTTTGGCTCGCTTATACTCGGTCTAGGAGGGGTCTTGATGTCGACGCGTAAACGCAGCGCTTGGTTCTATGGCTGGGGACTCCTGGTGGCTGGCCTGTCTCCTGCAGGCGGTCGCGCAAGCCCCAATTTTCAGGTCTATGTGACGAATGAGAAATCGGGTGACGTGACCGTCATCAACGGCAGCGATAATCAAGTGCTCCGTACGACCCCGGTCGGCAAGCGCCCGCGCGGTATACACGCGAGTCCAGACGGCAAGACAGTGTACGTGGCGTTGAGCGGCACTCCGATCGCGGCACCTCCGCAGCTCGACCCCCAAGGCAATCCGATCTTTCAGAAAGCCAAGGACGACGACGATGACGATCGCGACAAGGCGGACAAGTCGGCCGATGCGATCGGCGTCTTGGACGTTGCCAGCGGGAAACTGACGGGGAAGATCCACGCCGGCTCGGACCCGGAAGAGTTTTCCGTCAGCGCAGACGGCACCAGGCTCTATGTCTCCAACGAAGACATCAAGGCTGCCAGCGTTATCAATATTGCGACCGGGAAGGTCGAGCACATCATCCCGGTAGGTCAGGAACCCGAAGGCGTGGCGACGGCTCCCGACGGCAAACGTTTCTATGTTACCTGCGAGGCGGGCGGCGACGTTTATGTCATTGAAACAAACGGCTACACGTCCGTTGGGCACTTCAAGGTTAACGTACGCCCGCGCACCGTCGCCTTTATGCCGGACACCCCGGTTGGATTCATCCCTTCGGAATCGACGGGCGAATTGAACATCATCGATACCATGAACCTCAAAGTGCTCAAAGTGATCGCCTTACCCCCCGGTTCGCGGCCGATGAGCGTCAAGCTAGCCGTCGACGGCCGCAAGATCTACGTCAGCAATGGACGTGCCGGAACGGTGTCCGTGCTCGACAGCCGCTCGTACAAACTCCTGAATTCGATCAAAGTCGGCGCCCGTCCCTGGGGTATTGCGCTGTCGCCCGATGGAAAGTTCCTGTATACGGCCAACGGACCGTCCAACGACGTGTCCGTCGTCGATCTCGACACCGACCAAGAAATTGCCCGGGTCAAGGCGGGTGCTAGCCCTTGGGCAGTCGCAGTGGTGCCGCTGGAAGCCGCGCCGGCGATGCGTCCGGAGCACAAGCCGCACTGAGCAAAAAAACGAGTGCCCCGGCGCTCGGGTCACCTTGCGACGACAAATACCTCTTGGGTGGTGATGCTGCGGGTGAAACCATCCTTATAGGCTCGCGCCCGGACCACCACGGGATCCGTCAGCCTGATCGGCTTTTCATAGCGCAAGTCCGAGGGTCCCGGCACGCTTCCGTCCAAGGTGTAGCGGATGACCGCGCCGGGTTCGCGTTCGGTCAGAGAAATTTCTATCGGCCCGGCGAAGGTGCCGCCGGCGGGCGATACGGCCGGCGGCTCGAGAACCGGCCGGCCGGGCAGGCTCTCAATCCAATCCTGCAGGAGCTTGACGCCCTTTTGATCTATCGTCTCGCGCGCGATCGGCGGCATCTTGATGTCGTCGACGGTGTTCACTCGCATGAATGCAATCGAGCGCCAGATGTCGTGCGGCGAAATGACCCGGGGCCTGTCGATCCCTTGGTCGATCAGTATGGGTCCGTCTATCAGCTCCTGCCTTTCGAGGGGCGTGTCGTATCGCGCGTCAAAATAGGCGACAGTGCCTTTCGGCCGGTGGCAATGCGCGCAATTCGCGTCGAGGTAAGAGCGGGCGCGCTCTTGCACGCTTCGCGATGTATCGTCGGCGGCCGCGAGCGTCGGTACCTGCGCGAGGTCCGTCTCTTTCTGTGCCGGTGCGAACATTCCCAGGTGATTCCAAGCCCGCAGCTCGTTGTCGATCACCCCGGAGGGATAAGTGAAGGGGCGGTTCATCTGACGCGCTTTCACGCCGAGCACCCCGCTGGTATTGACGTTGTGACAAGTCAGGCAATCCTGCCGGCTCGGGTAGTACCACGTCTGAGTGCGAGTCTCTCCCGTGGCCGTTTTGATCGGGATTTCTTCAGTCCGGCTCGTGCTCAACAAATCCGCGTCGCTGTTATCGGGCCTCCATTTGTAGACGACGCCGTACACGCCGCCGGCGTCGTCGCATACCAGCAAGCGGGTCTCGAGCCGGCGCTTGACGCCGGGGTCGCCCGCGTCGGTCGGCAATTCGAAGGTTTTCATGAACACCGTGCCTTTCGGAAAGAACCAATCCCCGGTAGGCGAATACTTTATCTTGCCGTCGGGGACTGCGACCGCCCGCGATTTAGCGGCGCCGTCGGACCAAAAGGCGACCACGATGTCGTACGGAATCACCCCCTTGCTGGGGATGAGGCGGCGCGTGTCGCTGAAAGCGCCGGTTTGAGACAGCAGCAGCGGAATTTTGCCGCCGGCAAGTTGCGGCATATGCAAGTAAGCCGGTGGCGCGCTCCGCTCGGAGAGGCCGTACGCCGGAACGGCATTCTCCGCGGCGGCCAAGCTCATCGACACGCTGGCGAGCGACGCGCCGGCCAGGCATGCGAGCCGCAAATGAAACCTGCATACCACGGCAGATCTGGACCCGTCTTGGGCTGGATCGTTCCAACTATTAATCGACCCGTCCTCCGCAATGAACCATTCCCGCAGGCGACCGTTTACCATATTTTGCAGTGCCCGGCTGAAAAACACCGTTCACCGGCGCAACCCCTACCGAGTACACTCGTTATTCGTACAACCAGCGGCGCCGAGAGACATGAGTCGAGAGGACGAAGATCGAATCTTGCACGGCCTGTATTACCACCGCGAGGACATCGACACGGAGGTGTCCTTGAACGACGAGCAGATTCTGTGGCTCGCGATGCATCCGCTGCGCGATGGGGATGCCTGGAGCAAGGACGGGCAGCCGCAGAGTTTCGACCCATCGGTCGTCCCGGCCGACATCGAGTCCAAGCTGATTACGGCGAAGCTCGACCTGCCGCTGCGCTACCTGCAATACCGGCGGCTTATCAAGTATGCGAAGCGCGGCGACGGGACGGTTTCGGTTGCCGTGACATTTGCGGGCGCCGATCGGGCGATTCGCCTGCATACCCGCCGCGGGCGTATGGATCTGTGGTACCGGGAGCACAAGGACGGCATACTCGGCATGGCGACGACCGTCCTGGTTTCCTTCATTACCGCGCTGATCACGGTGCTGCTCATAAGATGAAGTGCGGGCGTATCGCTACATGAACCGGACCGAGACCTTGATCGGCAAGATGACGTTGGCCGAGAAGCTCGGTCAACTTACCATGTCGGCCTCGAGTTATGCGGTAACCGGGCCGGTCATCGCCGGCGATTCGACCGAAGCCATCAAGGCCGGGACAATCGGCAATCTGCTCAACATGGTGGGGGCGGCCCATGTGCGCGAGATGCAGCGGCTTGCCGTCGAGGAATCGCGGCTCGGCATTCCGCTTCTCATCGGTTTCGACGTGGTGCACGGACACCGCATATTGTTTCCGGTGCCGTTGGGCGAAGCGTCGCTGTTCGATCCCGAGACCTGGGCCCTCACAGCGCGCGAGGCCGCCAAGGAGGCCGCCGCGGAGGGTCTCGCGATGACCTTCGCCCCGATGCTGGACGTCGCGCGCGATCCGCGGTGGGGGCGCAGTGCCGAAGGCCCGGGCGAGGACCCCTGGCTCGCAGCGCGCATCGCCGAAGCGAAGGTGCGCGGTTTTCAAGGCTCGAGCCTCGAGTCGGCGGATGCGCTAGCGGCGGTCGCGAAGCATTATTGCGCTTACGGCGCGGTGACCGCGGGACGCGACTATGCCTCGGTCGATATTTCCGAACGAACTTTGCGTGAAGTTTACATGCCGCCGTTCGCCGCAGCGGTCGCCTCGGGCGTAGCGGCGGTCATGCCGGCATTCGTTGATCTCGCGGGCATACCGATGACGGCCAACCGAGAGATGCTGCGCGGCTGGTTGCGCGATCGATGGGGATTCAAGGGCGTAATCGTCACCGACTACAATGCTGTCGCCGAACTCATCCGCCATGGCATTGCCGCGGACCTCGCCGACGCGGCCGCGCACGCGCTCAACGCCGGAGTCGACATCGACATGATGTCCGATGCGTATCGACATGGATTGCCGGTCGCTCTGGAGCGCGGGACCGTCACGGTGGGGCAGATCGACGAATCGGTGAGGCGGGTGCTCTCGCTCAAGCAGCGGCTCGGCCTGTTCGAGGACCCTTATCGTCGCGGCGCAAAGGCCGAGCCGGCCGCGGCCTTGGCTCATCGCCGGCGGTTGGCACGCACGGTGGGCGCGCGCGCCATCGTGATGTTGAAAAATGACCCGGGAACGCTGCCGCTGGCAGGCTCGCTGAGCAGGCTCGCGATCGTCGGTCCGTTGGCGGACGCACCGGCGGAAATGCGCGGCCCCTGGTGGGGCGCAGCAGACGCGGACAGTCAAGTCAGTGTAGTTACGGGTTTGCGCGCGATTCTCCCTCGCGCACAGGTGCTGCATGCGCCGGGCGTCGCGATCCAGAGCGAGGATGAGTCAGGCATTGCGGCGGCTCTGGAGCTCTGTGCGGCCGCGGATGCGGTTCTGCTGTGCGTAGGAGAAGCTGCATCCATGAGCGGAGAGGCCGCGAGCCGCGCGCACTTGGGTCTTCCCGGGAAGCAGCGCATGTTTGCCGAGGCGGTATTCGAGCGGGCACGCGCGGCCCAAAAACCGGTGATCGTTGTTTTATTCTCGGGGCGGCCTTTGGTCGTCCCCTGGCTGGTCGAGAAGGCGGATGCCGTGCTAGCGGCGTGGTTTCTCGGCAGCGAGGCTGGCCATTGCATCGGCGACGTCGTCACGGGGCGGGTAAGCCCCAGCGGCCGCACGCCCGTCACGTGGGCCCGCGCGGCCGGCCAGGTCCCAATTTTCTTCGGCGGACGCCCGGGCGGCCGCCCGGCCGATGCGAAGGATCACTACACGAGCAAGTATTTGGACGTGCCGAATGAACCGCTGTTTCCATTTGGCCACGGCCTCACTTATGGTCGATTTGCCCTCTCCAATCTGCGCGTCACCCCCGACCCAGTCGAAGACATCGATATCATGAGAATTAGCGTCGATGTGCGAAACGAGGGGGAGCGGGCGGCTCAAGAGACAATCTTCCTCTTCGCCCACGACAAGGTTGCGAGCGTCGCGCGTCCGCTGCTCGAGCTCAAAGGATTTGCAAAGATCGACTTGCGGCCTGGTGAAACGGGGACGGTGACCCTATCATTGCACGCCACCGAGCTGCGATTTCTCGGGCCTGATCTCGAACCCATGTTCGAGCCGGGGGAAGTGGAAATTCTAGTAGGGCCTTGCGCGGATAGATTGCAGCTGCTGGCCACCACCGTCCGGTTATCATGGTCTCGCCCCTGCTGAGCCGGCGCCGCAGGTCCGATGGAATATGGATTCGCTTCGCGTGCCCGGCACAATAGGATCCCACTCGGCTTGTCTGGGATCGGCTTCTTCGGTTTGCTGGGCGCCGGCAAGATTATTCTCTGCGTAATAAATCACCAACAGGACATGTGCGCGTTCCTTGGCGCAATCGTATTGGATCTTCTCGACATCGCTCAAATAGACGCCGCCGGCGGGGCTGCGCTGCGGTTCCGCGTATTCCTGCCTCAGCCACTCGGTCACGAGGTGGCCGGAACGCTTCAATTGATGTTCCGTGCTGAAGGTCGCCCAGGATCCGTCCGTGCCGACTTCCCTGAATACCCAACCTCCGGAGGTCATCGGGTCCAGCGTTCGTACCCACGCCATCGGATCCGCCCGGCGGACCTCTCGCTCCTTCGCCAACCGTTCCGCGATCACCTTCTCCTGGGCCTGCGCCTGAGCCCGCTGCTCGTCCCACATTTTTTGCTGCTCGGGGGTCTGGCCCGCGACCAGTGAGTTTTGGGCGAGGCAGGCCGCACAAAGCAATGCCGGCCCGCGCCATCGAACAATCGTCGCTCTCATCGGAAATCCCCCGAGGACGCGTCCGTCATGGGCGCGGAATAGCGCGATAATTATAGGCGACCCGGTAGTAGTAGCGGCGCACGACTCGGCCATTCATCGTCAATACCCCGCTCTCGACGGGCCCCCAGCGCTCGGCGTGGGCCTCGACGGACTTGCCGCAGAGCTCGCCCGGGCCCCAGGCGATCAATAGCAAAGTTCGCCCCTCCTGCGCCGCCGCCGGCGTCCATCGTTCATACATCAGACCGATTCCCCCGAACAAATGAGCGCTCGAGGTTTCCACGACTGAATTCGCGCGCTCGGCTCCATAGAATGCCAACTCGCTGGCGATGGCATAACGATCCATGCCGACGATCAGCGGGTCGACGCCGATGTCCCTGCGGACGGCCGCGGCCGTCTCTGCGACCTGGGCACTGAACTCGCGCCAGGCGACAGGAACCAGTTCAATGTGCTTGCTATAGCCGGCGCCGGGTATACCCAGCACCAGGTAGTGCAGGCCCGCGCCGTAAATGAGCAGCATCGCCACCACGGTCGGCATCCACGCGGCGCGGATCCACGCGCGCAGGCCGTCCCCATGCGTTGTCGATGCAATCATTCCCGCCGCCATGACGGGAAGGGCAGCGGTCCATGGCGCGCCGGTCCAGTCGAGCTTCACTTCACGGCGCAGGCTGAAAATCGCGAACACTGCGAGCGGCAGCAGCACCGAGATTCGAATGAACAGACGCCTGCGCCGCGCGCCGCCGGTATCGCCGGGATCGGCATAGCCTGCGCCGGTGAAGGCCGCCGCCACGGCGAGCACCCCCGTGGGCGTGATCAGCACCAAGGCGGAGGCGATCAGCTTGTGAAGTGCGAACCTGGAGGTCTCGGCCAGCCGCCGCGAAGTTTGGAATAGGAATGACGCCCAGTGATGCTGCGCATTCCAAAGGATGACGGGCGAGAAGACGGCGAGGGCGAGGAGCGCCGCGCCGTAGGGTTCCCAACGCCGCCACCAATGCCGCGATTCCCGATCCCACATCATGAACGCCGCGGTAACGGGTAGGAGCAGCCCAATGGAATACTTCGAGATTGCGCCGAGCCCCGCGGCAATTCCCAACCCCCACCAGGCAGCCGAGCGGCCCGCAAGCACTGCACGTTCCAGATAGTACAGCGATGCCGCCCAGGCAGCGGTCAACGGGGCGTCGGGAGTCATCAACAGGCCGGAGAGAAAAAAGAAAGGCAGCGCCTGGGCCAACAAGAGGGCGGCGAGCGCGGTCGTTTCGCCAAACAGGTTGCGCGTCAGTCGATATGTAAAGAGGGAGGTGATCAGGCCGCAGCAGGCAGCGCCGAAGCGCACGCCGAAGTACGATTGACCGAACGCGGCGGTGCCAAGCCTGATCAGCCACGCGACCATCGGCGGATGATCAAGATATCCGAAGTCCGGATGCCGTGAATAATTCCAGTAATACGCTTCCTCCGGGAGCAGGTCGACCGATCCCATGTACGCCAAACGAAGCACGAAGGCATAGGCAATCAGCCCGGCCGCGAGCGCGTCCGTCCGCGCGCCGGTGTCGGCCCCAGCAATGGCGAGCGAATAACCCAGCACTGTCGCGGTCCACGCCACGAGCACCGCAAACACGATGGATGCCTGCGCGGGCCAGCCCCAGTGCAGCGACAGCAACCCGAGCACACCGCCTCGCAGGAACACCGCCATAAGGCTTGCGACCACCAGGCGAAGGTGTAAATGGAAGTCTCGCGCTCGGCCGTGCGCAACGATCGTAGGCCGAGTTTTCAGTAGATAATTCAAAGCCATGGCCGCGGCGTAGCTTGCGATATGGCTGAATCGCAACGAGAGTCCATTGCCGATGAGCATGCAGAATAGACCGGCGTCCACCAGCGGCGGCAGCGCCGTTAAGGTGAAGCGATTCGGTGTTTCAGGTTTTTCCGGCAGAAGCGCGTACCTTTCGCCAACTCTGACTGTGGAGCGCAAATCAAGGATCATCAAATCGTGCGTCAGCGCCGGTTGATGTTTATAGTAAAGAGATGAACGCTGCCGAACAACACCGACCGCTCCAGGCATATTTTGCCCATTCGCTCGCGCCCCAGGAGGCGTTGCGATCCGGTCCGGAATTGTCCGTCATCGTGCCGACGTTCAACGAACGTGAAAACATCGCGGAACTGATCGGCTGCCTAGTGTCTTGCCTCGGCGATCGTTCATGGGAAGTCGTTTTTGTCGACGACGACTCCCCGGACGGCACAGCCGACGTGGTACGCGAGCACGCGGCTGCCGATAGCCGCGTCCGTTGTCTGCAGAGAATCGGCCGGCGCGGCCTCTCCTCTGCTTGCGTGGAGGGCATGCTAGCAAGCACGGCGCAGTACCTGGCGGTGATCGATGCCGATTTGCAGCATGACGAGCGCTTGCTGCCGCAGATGCTCGACACGCTGAAGCAAGGCGATATCGACATCGTGGTCGGGAGCCGCTACGCGCCGGGCGGGGATATCAGCGGCTGGGATGCGCGGCGCGCCCGCATGAGCCGTCTCGCCGTGCGCCTCAGCCGGGTGCTGGTTCCCGGCGACCTGACGGATCCCATGAGCGGATTTTTCATGATGCACCGATCGGTTCTGCAAGGCTCGGCTCACCGGCTCTCGGCAATCGGCTTCAAGATACTGACCGATGTGTTCGCGTCTTTCCCACGGCCGCTGCGCTTCAAGGAGCTTCCTTACCGCTTCAGAACGCGCCGCGCAGGCGAGAGCAAGCTTGATTCGGTGAGCGCGTGGGACTATGTGATGCTGCTGCTCGACAAGTTGATAGGCCGATGGGTGCCCGTGCGCTTCCTCGCATTCTCGATCGTCGGCGCCACCGGAATTGCGGTACATTTTGCGGTGCTTACGCTCATTTTTCACGGGCTGCAGCGCAGTTTTGTCGCCGGCCAGGCCATTGCGACCTTCGGCGCCATGACTTTCAACTTCGCGGTCAACAATGTGCTCACCTACCGCGATATGCGCTTGTCCGGGATGCGATGGGTGCGAGGTTGGATTTCTTTCGTGCTCGCCTGCAGCATCGGCGGGATCGCAAATCTGGGCGTTGCGTCCACAGTCTACGGCATCGGACGCGGGTGGTTTCTCGCCGCAATCGCCGGGATACTGGTCGGTGCGGTGTGGAATTACGCCGTCACGATGATGCTGACGTGGGGGCCCGGACGCAGGCGGCGTCATCGTGTTTGAAAACCCCCCTAAAGCCAGCGCACCCGCTTGAAGCGGAAGAATAAATAAACGTCGATCCCGGCCATCAGCAGAAGCGACAGCGCATACCCGTAATGCCACTTGAGTTCCGGCATGTACTCGAAGTTCATGCCGTAGACACCCGCGATCATCGTGGGTACGGCGAGCAGCGCGGCGTACGCCGCAAGGCGTTTCATGGTTTCGTTCTCCTGCAGCGTGACCATGGATAGATTCACGGATACCGCGGTTGCCACCGAATCGCGAATCGAGTCCGCAGTTTGGTTGAGCCTTTGCAGATGATCGTACACATCGCGAAAGTATACGGTGAGTTGGCTGCACAACGCCGGCACGCGAGCGCCCGACAGGTTCGAGACCCCCTCGAGAAGCGGCGCCACCGCGTGCTTCATCACCATCAATCGCTGCTTCAGCACGTACAACGCTTCTATATTCTCGCGCGGCGTCCCGTCGGGAGCGAATATCCTCGCCTCGATCGAATCGAGTTCGTCCTCGAGGGAATCCAATAGAGGAAAGTAGCCGTCGACCACCGCATCCATCAGCGCGTAGAGAAGATAGCCGGGACCCTGGCGCAGCAAACCCGGCTCCCGCTCGCATCGTGCACGCACTTCCTGGAAATCTCTCTGCGCGAGATTGCGAACCGACACCAGGTAGTTGCGGCCCGTGAATATCGCGAGTTCGCCCACACGCAATTCCCCGTTGTGCGGCTCGACGATGTGCAATACCGTGAACAGAGAGTCGCCGTATTCCTCGACTTTCGGCCGCTGATGTCCCTTGGCTGCATCCTCGACGGCGAGGGGATGCAAATCGAATAGCCGCTGCATGCCGCTGAGTTCGCTCGCGAGCGCGTCGTGAAGCTCGACCCACACAAAGCATTGCGGCCGCTGCAGGTAGTCGGGGACCTGATCGATTGTGAGATCCCGAAGTTTCTTGCCGTCTTGGTAAACGGCGCAGCTGATCAGCATGGAGGGATCTTACGTGCCTTGATCGCAACTTGAAACGTTGTTACGAAGCGGTCACGGCAGCCCGACCCATCGGCGCGGCCTTATCGGGATGCTGCGGAGGGTCGAGCGGCAGGCTAATGGCGGCGTGCAGCCCTGGTTTTCGATCCGACAGCGCCAGCGCGGTGCCGTGCAGCTTCGCCACCGCCTGCACCACGCTCAGTCCAAGACCGACGCCGGGGGTGCCTCGGCTTGCATCGCCGCGGTAAAAGCGCTCCACAACCTTGCTCTTCTCCGAATCGGCTATGCCTGGACCATTGTCCGAGACCGAAATCTCGGCGGTGCGGTCGCCGCGCTTGCGCACCGCGACCTCGATCGCACCGTTCACGGGAGCATACTTCAGGGCGTTGTCGAGCAAGTTGCTGAGCGCCTGGGCAAGCAGAATCGGATCGCCCGACACCGCCGTTGGCCCCTCGGACCGCAACGCCAATTCGATATTCCTGAGCTCGGCCGCGGGCGCATAGAACTCGACCGCGTTCGCGGCAACCTCGGCGGCGTCGAACGTCACGAAGCCGGATCGGCGCATGCCGGCATCGATCTCCGCCAGACGCAGAAGCGCATCGAATATGCGAATGACGCGGTCGACGTCCGCGACCGCGCCGTCGATTTCCGCGAAGGTCTGTTCGGGCGGCGGGCGAATGAGGGCCAGTTCTTCGAGCCGGGAGCGCAACTCCGCCAACGGCGTGCGAAGGTCATGAGCGATGGAATTCGATACGTTGCGCACGCCGTGCACCAACAGCTCGATCTGTTCGAGCATGCCGTTGATGGTGCGCGTCAGCGTGTTGAGTTCGTCGTCATTGAGCTGGGTGGGCAGCCGGTGCTTCAAATCGCCGTGCATGATTGCCGATACGGTCTGACGGATGCTATGGATCCGCGACATCAGCGCGCGGCGGGTGATGAGGCCGATCAACAAGCCCGCGATGGCCAGGACGGCGACCGCGCCGGCGAGGCCGTACCAGAAGTGGGTTTGCAAGGGTGCAAACAACGCATTGTCCCGGCCCACCAGCAGATTGTAGCCGCCGCCCAGCAGGCCGACGTGCACCAACACCGTCTGGACGCCTTGATTGCCCACATTGAACTTGATCGTATAGTTGCCCGGAGCCGCCGGCACGGTGGGCGGCCATGCCCGTAAGTTGCCGGCGAGCGGATGCATCGACGCGTCGGTGAGCAACAAGTACCTCTCGTTGGGGATCTGCATCTGCACGCGGGTATCTATGAAGGTCTTCAGTCCTTCTGCGCCGTCGCGGCGAAAAACATCGGTGAGGCGCTGCGCATCGGACTGCAGAAATTCCGCACGCCCCTCCTGGATGGTCACCTGCCATGCATACCAAAGCGGGGCTGCGAACAAGACCAGCGCCGCGATCCCGAGCGCGACGTAGCCGAGAGCCAGCGACAACGCGGATGAGCGCATCATGCTAGTCACCGGCCCTCACCGTATAGCCCGCATTGCGAACCGTGCGCAGCAGCGGCCGCTCGAACTCGGCGTCGATTTTCTGCCGCAGCTTGCTGATATGCACATCGACCACGTTGGTCTGCGGATCGAAATGATAATCCCACACGTTCTCCAGCAGCATGGTGCGAGTGACCACCTGACCGGCATGGCGCATCAGGTATTCGAGCAGCTTGAATTCGCGCGGCTGCAGCGTAATCGGCCGATCACCCCGCGTAACCTTGCGCGTCAGCGGATCCATGTGCAGATCGCCGACCGTGAGCGGCATCTCGGTGTTGGTCGATTGCGCGCGCCGATGCAATGCATCGACCCGCGCAAGCAGCTCGCCGAAGGCAAAGGGCTTGGTCAGATAGTCGTCGCCGCCGCTTCGCAGTCCGCGGATCCGGTCGTCGACTTCCGTGAGCGCGCTCAGGATCAGGATCGGAGTGCGCTTGCCGGCCTTGCGCAGCACTTCGATGATGGCGAGGCCGTCGATGTCGCCCGGCAGCATGCGATCCATGATGATCACGTCATACGGCTCGCTTGCCGCGAGGAACATGCCGTCGCGGCCATTGCCCGCGTGATCCGTGGTGTGGCCGGCTTCCTGCAGACCCTTCACCACGAACTGGCTCACCCGTTCGTTGTCTTCGACCAGTAAAATCTTCACTCAGACTCCCTCGAGCGGCGGCGGCCCTGCGCGCTCGGTCGAGCGCGGCGGCGGCTCTGCCGCAGACGTATCGGACCGCCCGCGACGGCGGCGGCGCTTGAACCGAAGGCTCAACTCATCCAGATACAGGTAGATGACGGGCGTTGTAAACAGCGTCAACGCCTGACTCAATATCAGGCCCCCGACCATCGTGAGTCCCAGAGGCTGCCGCAGCTCCGAACCGGTGCCGCGTCCGAGCGCCAAGGGCAGGGCACCCAGCAGGGCCGCCATCGTAGTCATCATGATCGGCCGAAATCGCAGCAGGCATGCCTGCCGTATCGCATCGTGCGGCGACAGATGCTGTTCGCGCTCCGCCTGGATCGCGAAATCGACCATCATGATGCCGTTTTTCTTCACGATGCCGATCAACAGAATGATGCCGATCAGCGCCATCACCGACAGATCGACGTGAAATATGAACAGCACGAGCAGGGCGCCGACGCCCGCCGAGGGGAGGGTGGAAAGAATGGTCAGCGGGTGAACGTAGCTTTCATAGAGCATGCCGAGAATGATGTACACGGCCACCAGCGCCGCGAGAATGAGATAGGGCTGGCTTTTCAGCGAACTTTGGAAGGCTTGCGCCGTACCCTGGAAGTTGCCCGTGATGGTGGCAGGCAGCCGCATCGACGCCGATACGCCGTTGATCGCATCGACGGCGTCGCCGAGCGCGGCCCCGGGGGCGAGATTGAAGGATAGCGTCACGGCCGGAAACTGCCCTTGATGATTGATCGAGAGGTAAGTGACCTGCCGAGTATCGTACTTGGTGATGGCGGAGAGCGGCACCATCTGTCCCGTCAGGGCCGATTTCAAATACAGCTTGTTGAGCGACGCGGGGTCGGACTGCAGCGACGGCGTGATTTCCAGAACCACATGATAGCTATTGGCTTGCGTAAAGAACTGCGCCGCCTGGCGCTGGCCGAAGGCATCGTAAAGCGCCTGGTCGATGGCCGCCGGTTGAATGCCGAAACGCGCCGCCTGATCGCGGTCGATGGTGAGCGACAGCATGCCGCTGCTGGTCTGCTGGTCGGAGGCCACATCGCGCAGCATGGGCAATTTCTGCAGCGCCGCGAGAACTTTCGGAGACCACTCGTTGAGCTCATCGATGTCCGAATCCTGAAGCGTGTATTGATACTGCGTGCGCGAGGTTCGGCCGCCGACATTGAGGTCCTGCGAAGCCTGCATGAAGAGCGTCGCTCCCGGCACTTTCGCGAGCTGCGGCCGCAGGCGGTTGATGATTTGGTCGGCGCTCGCGCTGCGCTGGTTGCGCGGCTTGAGGCCGATCACCACGAATCCGTTGTTGATCGGCCTGCTGCCGCCGAGGCCGGTGCCGTAGCTCGCGACGTCCGGATCCTTGGCGACGACATCGAGTAGCGCATGCTGCCGGCGCACCATCTCCTCGAACGAAATGTCCTGCGGCGCGTCGGACAGGCCGGAAATGATTCCGGTGTCCTGTTGCGGGAAGAAACCCTTGGGAATCTCGACATAGAGCGCGACGGTCGCCGCGACGGTGGCCAGAAACAGCGTCAACGTCGCGAGCTTATGATCGAGGCAAAAATCGAGCCCGCGGGTGTATCCGGCCAGCAGCCGATCGAACGCTCTTTCGATGAACATGTAGGCCCGGCCGTGCCTTGCATGTTTCTCATCGCGTAAAAAGAGCGCGCACATGGTGGGCGACAGCGTCAAAGCGACGAACGCCGAAATGACGATCGTCATGGTCATCGTGATGGCGAACTCGCGGAACAGCCGTCCGATGATCCCACCCATCAGCAGCAAGGGAATGAAAACGGCGATCAGGGAGATGCTGATGGACATGATGGTGAAGCCGATCTCGCCCGCGCCCTTGAGCGTCGCCGCCAAGGGCGATGACCCTGCCTCGATGTGCCGGTAGATGTTCTCGAGCATGACAATCGCGTCGTCGACCACGAAACCGACGGCGATGGTCAATGCCATCAGCGACAGGTTATCGAGGCTGTAGTTGAGCACATACATCATCGCCGCCGTGCCGAGCAGTGCCAGCGGCACGGTGACGCCGGGAATGATGGTCGCCCAGGCATTGCGCAGGAACAGGAAAATCACCATCACGACCAGTGCGATGGTCAAGGCCAGGGTGAACTCCACGTCGCGCACGGATGCACTGATGGTGGTCGTGCGATTGGCCACCGTCTCCACTTTGATCGACGGCGGCACGGATGCGAGCGCGTGCGGCAGCAACGTCTCGACGCGTTTCTCGGCGTCGATGACATTGGCGCCGGGTTGCTTGAAGATCAGCAGCAAAATACCGTTGCGGCCGTTTTGCCAGGCCGTCAGCAGCCTGTTCTCCGGGCCGTCGACCGCAACGCCGACATCGCGGATGCGCACCGGAGCGCCGTTCTTGTAGGCGATCACCACATCGTTCCAAGGAGCGGCCTTCAGCAATTGGTCGTTGTCATAGATCGTCATGCTGCGCAGCGGACCATTGATCGAGCCTTTGGGGGCGTCGACCGTGGCCGTCGTGATGACGCTCGCCACGTCCTCCATTTGCAATCCCAACGCGGCGAGCTTCGACGGATCGATCTGCACGCGCACCGCAGGCTTCTGCTGGCCGCCGATCGAAACCTGCGCAATCCCCGGAATCCGGGAAATCTGCTGCGCGAGGATGTTCTCGGCATAGTCGTCGACCGTGGTCACCGGCAACACGTCCGAATGGGCGGCCAGGATCAGAATGGGCGAATCGGCCGGATTGACTTTCCGGTAGGTGGGCGGGCTCGGCAGGTTTTTCGGCAACTGTCCGCCGGCGGCGTCGATGCCCGTTTGCACGTCCTGCGCTGCCGCATCGATGTTGCGGGCCAGATCGAATTGCAGGGTGATCTGGCTGGTGCCGAGCACATTCGTCGAGGTCATTTGCGTCAGACCCGAGATTTGCGCGAATTGATATTCCAGCGGCGTCGCGACCGATGAGGCCATCGTCTCCGGGCTCGCGCCGGGCAACTGCGCGCTGACCTGGATCGTGGGGAAATCCACCTGCGGTAGCGGCGCCACCGGCAGCAAGGGATAGACCACGAGGCCCACCAGGAAAATGCCGCCCATCAGCAGCGAGGTCGCGATCGGGCGTCGGACGAATGGCTCGGAAATGCTCATGACGCTTTGGCGGCCGCCGCCGCTGCCCGCACCCTCACTCCTGCCTGCAGGCGGTATTGATTGCTGGTCACCACCTGTTCGTCCGCCGCAAGCCCCGCGCGGACGACGGTCAAGCCGCCGCTTTCTTCGCCGAGCTTGAGCGGCCGAACTTCGACCGTGGAATCCGGCTTCACCACATACGCGAAAGGACCATTCGGTCCGAGCTGCACAGCCGTTGTCGGCAGCGTCAGCACATCGCGTTCAGTCCGCACCAGTACGCGGACGTTGACGTACTGTCCGGGCCACAGCGTGTTGTGCGCGTTGCTGAAGGTGGCTTTGAGTTTCGCCGTGCCGGTTGTCTGATCGATCTCGTTGTCGACCAGCGAGAGGGCGCCCCGATCGAGTTCGGTGCCCCCATCGCGGGACAACGTCGTGACATTCACCGGACCGGCGGCGAGGGCGCCGGTGACGGCAGCCAATTGCTCCTCCGGCAGCGTGAAGATCACGGAAATGGGTTGCACCTGAGTCACGACGACGATGCCTGTGGTGGCTGCCGCGTGCACGATGTTCCCCGGATCCACCAATCGTATCCCGGTGCGGCCCTCGATCGGCGAGGTAATGCGCGTGTAGTCGAGCTGCGTGCGAGCGTTGTCGATGAGGGCTTGATCGACCTGAATTTGTGCGGCGAGCTGCTCGACCATTGCGCGCTGGGTATCGACCGTTTGCTTGCTCGCCAGATCCTGCGGCTGCAGTATCGTGTAGCGCTCCAGATCCCGTTTGGCGTTCGCGAGCTGGGCCGCATCCTTGGCCTTGGCGGCAACGGCCTGTTCGTATGCCGCCTGGTTCGGGCGGGGATCGATTTGGGCCAGCAGGTCTCCCTTGTGCACCGTCTGACCTTCCGTGAAGGCCACCCTTTGCAGCTCGCCATCGACGCGCGCCGTGACCGTCACGGTGTAAAAAGCCTGCACCGTGCCCAATCCCGACAGGTAAATCGGTACGTCGGCGCGCGTCACGGGCGCGGTGTCGACAGCGATCACCGCCGGGGCGGTGAGCGCGGACGCATCCGCCGGATGATGAATCAAGGTGCGCCAGGCGATCAGCATCAGCGCGGCGAGAGCGAGCGCACCAAGCCAACGGTATTTGCGGATTTTCGAGAAATCTTTCATGTGTGCATCAACCCTGGTGCCATCCGCCGCCGAGGGCGGTGAACAAGTTCACCAACGCCTGCAGGCGCGAATAATTCACCTGGACCAATTGATCTTGGGCGCTGAACAGCGCGTTTTCGGTATTGAGCACGGTGAGGATATTCACGGTTCCGGCAGACATTTGTTTCTGCGCGAATTCATAAGCCCGCTGGGCAGTGGCTACCGCGCGCCGCTGCCGATTTTGCTGCTCGGCGGTTTGTTGAGCCGCCACCAAGGCGTTTTCCACGTCGCCGAAGGCCGTGAGCACCGTCTTGCGATAGCTCGTCAACAGCTCCGTATAGCGTGCATGGCTGTAGGCGACCTGGCCCCGCAGGGCGCCGCCGTGAAAGATCGGCTGAGTCAGTCCCGCGCCGACGGCGTACACCCGATAGGACGGACTCAAGAGCGAGGTCAGCGCGGAGCTCTGGTAGCCGCCGCTCGCGGTCAACTGGATGTTCGGAAACAAGGCCGCCCGAGCGACCGTGATATCGGCGTTGGCGGCGATCAGTTGTTGTTCCGCTTCGGCCACATCCGGGCGGCGCGCCAGGAGCTGCGACGGCAGACCCTCGACGACGCTCGGACTCGACAAGTTCGCGAGCGAGCCCCATGTCGATGTCGAGCGACTCCGGCGTCTTGCCGATGAGCACGGCAAGCGCATTGACGGCCTGGCGGAATTGCTGAAGCAGCGGCGGGAGAGCTGCGTACAGCAATGCCACCGCCGTTTCCTGCTGTGCGACGTCGAGGCCTGTGGCCGTGCCCGCGGATTGTTCGGACCGGAATCCCTTGAGGATCTTTTCGCCGTTATCCACATTGTGCTGCGCCACTTCAATGCGGTCGCGCAGCTCGAGCGCCTGAAAATATGTCGTTGCGACGCTGCTCACCATCGTGAGCGCGACCACTTGCTGGTCGTAGCGACTGGCCGCCGCGGCGGCGCGAGCCGCGTCACGCGCCGCCCGATTCTTGCCCCAGAAATCGAGTTCGTAGCTAGCGCTCAGGCCTGGGCCGAAGACATTGAACAACCGTGCCCCCCCTCCCGTGATCTGCGTGCGTTCGCGGGCGGCGGTGGCGCCCAGATCGACGGAAGGCAGAAGCGGCGCGCCGGCGATGCGCACCTGCGCATCCGCCTCTTGAACGCGGGCAATCGCGCCTGCCAGGTCGAGGTTGTTGAGCTCGGCTTCCGAGATCAATTCGTCGAGCTTCGCCGAGCCGAATCCGTGCCACCATTGCGCCGCCGGCCAAATCCCGGCCGCCGCATGGTCGCCGCTCGCAACGCCGCCCGCCGACTCCTGCCATTGCGCAGGCAGTGGCGATTGCGGGCGCTGGTAGGGGGGTCCGACACTGCACCCGACCAGCATGCAGAGGAATGCGGAAAGCGCCAGGCCGCGGCGGTGCCATCTCATGTGCGCCACCCTGGGCTTGCGCCCATTAAACGTCTGTGGTCGGATCGTTAAGATCCGTTAATGGGCAGGCCCACGGCCCTCAGCGGGGATGCTTGAACTCGCTGCCATCGGGAAGGTGTGCATCGATGAGCGCGCGCACCGCGGGTATTGCCGCGGAAATCGGTCCGCTGCCGAGCGGGAAAATCAGGCGGGTAAAATATCCGCCGTCCAGAAGCAGCATCAACGAGTCGCCTAGGATCTCGGCATCGCGCGCACCCATGGCACGCGCGAGCGCATGCAGCCTATGGCGCACTTTCTCCTTATACGCGCGCACCAGGGTGCTCAATTCGTCCTCGTCATCGGCGAGTTCCGCCGCCGCGTTGCCGAGCGCGCAGCCACGGCAGCTATTGGATTTGGCGATCTCGAGTTGCGCTTCGAAGAGCGCCTCGATCTGACGGCGCGGGTTGTCGGGATAGGGCGCCACCGCGCCGTCCCACCAAGCCCAGAACTCTCGTTCCTGCTCGAGAAGATATTCGGTGACCAGCGCATCTTTGGAGGCAAAGCTTCGGTAGAAGCTCATTTTATTGGATCCCGCCTCCGCCGCAATCGCGTCCACGCCCACGCCGTGAATGCCGTGGCGGTAAAAGAGCTCGCAAGCAGTCTCGAAAATGCGGTCGCGCACGCGACTCTTTGCGCCCGGGATCGAAGCGCACGCCCCTGAAGCTTCCGCCTCGCTTATGCCTGTTTTATCGCCGCTCATACCAATTTCTCTGTTGACAACAATGTTACCGATCGGTAACGTGCCGTCTGTTACTTACTAGTAACTCACATAGACAGCATCGGCGCCTTAAAGTTTGAAGTCAAATCGATTCACGGAGCACACCATGTTTTTGCGGGTAACCACCTCGATTCTAGCGGCGTTTTGCGCCACGGCCCTCGTGGCCTGCGGCCATTCGCACGCCCAGTCCGCGTCGAATGTTGCACCGCCACCGCCCATGGTGACGGTCGCCGAAGTGATTGCGCGGCCCCTGCATCACTGGGACGAGCTCACCGGAGAACTACAGGCCGTCAACACCGTCGAAGTGCACCCGCGGGTCAGCGGGTTCATCGACAGCGTGGAGTTCGTCGAAGGCGCCCGGGTCGCCAAAGGGCAGCTGCTCTTTCAGATCGATCCGCGCCCGTATCAAATCGAGATCGAGCGCCTCAGCGCGGAGATCAAACGTGCACAGTCCAAACTCGACTTTGCGACGGCGGGGCATGCTCGTGCCGAGCGGCTATTCGCGCAAAACGCAATTGCACGCGAAGAGTACGAGCAACTGGCATCGGCCGAGACTCAGGCTTCCGGCGATCTGGGATCGCTGCATGCGCAGTTGCACGCGGCCCGCCTGAATCTCGAATATACGCACGTGCGATCACCCATCGATGGCCGCGTATCGCGCGCCCTCATTACTTCCGGAAATCTGGTATCGAATGTCAATTTGTTGACGACGGTCGTTTCCGACGACCCGATCTATGCTTATTTCGACGCCGACGAAGCGACCTACCTCAAGTTTACGCAGTTGCAGCAGGGCGGCGGCGAAGCGCCGGACAAGCCTGCCGGCCGTGGCGCGAACTCCAGTCCGGTCTATATCGGCTTGGTCGGCGAGAACGGCTACCCGCACCAGGGACGGTTGGATTTCATCGACAATCAGGTCGACTCGCGCAGCAGCACCATTCATGCCCGCGCGGTGTTCGACAACAAGGACGGCCATTTCACTCCGGGCCTATTCGCCCGCATCAAGCTGGTTGCCGGCGACAGCTACGATGCCATCCTCATCGATGAGCGCGCCGTCGGCAATGATCTCGGCAAGAAGTTCGTTCTGGTCTTGAAGCCGGACAACACGCTCGAGTACCGCCCGGTGGCGTTGGGAACTCGGGTCGACGGCCTGCGGGTGGTGGAGGATGGCCTACACCCGTCCGAAACCATCGTCGTCAACGGTTTGCAGCATGTCACGGCCGGCGCCGTGGTTCGGGCGACTCGCGTCGCTATGACGGCGGACGGATCGGGACTCGCGCAGGTGGCTGCCGTCGCCCCTCCCGGCCCAGCCTTGCCGGGACGCAGTGAAATACGGACTGCCGCTGTGGCCGTGCATCCTTGATGGCCTACTATATTACATCATAAATACCCTGTAACACATTGGATATAAAATGAATATATCTCGGTATTTCATACAGCGTCCGATCTTCGCGGCGATGCTGTCGGCGCTCATTCTGCTCGGCGGCCTCATTGCGTTGCCGGGCTTGCCCGTCAGCGAGTACCCCGAGGTGGTGCCTCCCACCGTCGTCGTCCGCGCTACTTACCCGGGTGCGAATCCCACGGTCATTGCCGATACCGTCGCCTCGCCGCTCGAGCAAGCGATCAACGGTGTCGAGGACGAGCTGTACCAATACTCGCAGGCCACCAGCGACGGGGTGATGACACTGACGGTCACCTTCAAGCTGGGTACGGACGTCGACAAGGCCCAGGTTCAGGTGCAGAACCGGGTCAGCCAGGCGCTCCCCAAGCTGCCGCAGGAAGTGCAACGCCTCGGAGTGGTCACCAACAAGTCGTCGCCCGATATCACCCTGGCGGTTTTCGTGTATTCGCCGAACGACCGATACGATCAGACTTATCTCGCGAATTTCGTCTCGCTGCGCATCAAAGACGAACTCGCGCGGCTCGACGGAGTGGGTGACGTGCAGCGCTTCGGCGGCGGCGACTACTCGATGCGGGTCTGGCTGGATCCGGAAAAAGTGGCGTCGCGCGGCCTCACGACCGGCGATGTGGTCAATGCCATACGCGAACAGAACGTGCAAGTGGCCGCAGGGCAACTGGGCGCGCCGCCATCCGCGAATGGCGCCAATTTCCAACTCGCAATCAATACGAAGGGCCGCCTGAGCGACGAGACGGACTTCGAGAACATCATCGTCAAGACCGGTGCGGCCGGACAGATGGTCCGCCTGCGCGATGTCGCGCGGGTCGAGCTTGGCTCCGACAACTATGCCTTGCGGGCCATGATCGACAATCGGACCGCCGTGGCGATTCCGATCTTCCAACGTCCCGGCAGCAATTCCATCGCCGTCTCCGACGCCGTACGCGCCAAGATGGCGGAGCTCAAGAAGGGATTTCCGGAAGGCATCGACTACAACGTCGCGTATGATCCCACGGTATTCGTGCGCGGCTCGATCCGCGCGGTGGTGCACACCCTGATCGAAGCCATCGCGCTGGTCGTCATCGTGGTCATCGTCTTTCTGCAAACCTGGCGGGCGTCGATAATACCGCTGATCGCCGTGCCGGTGTCGCTGATCGGCACGTTTGCCGTGATGCATCTCTTGGGCTTCGGCCTCAACGCACTGTCGCTGTTCGGTCTGGTGCTCGCCATCGGCATCGTCGTCGACGATGCGATCGTCGTCGTCGAAAACGTCGAGCGCAACATTCACGACGGCCTCGCGCCGATCGATGCCACCCGCCAGGCGATGAAAGAGGTCACGGGCCCGATCATCGCGACCGCCTTGGTGCTGTGCGCGGTGTTCGTGCCGACTGCGTTCATCAGCGGCCTCTCCGGGCAGTTCTACAAACAGTTTGCGCTCACCATCGCAATCAGCACCATCATCTCGGCGTTCAATTCGCTCACCCTGTCGCCGGCGCTTTCGGCCGTGCTGTTGAAACCCCATGGGGCGGCGCCCGATCGCCTCACGCGCATTCTCAACGCAGGGCTAGGATGGTTTTTCGCGCCGTTCAATCGATTCTTCGCCCGAGCAAGCGCCGGCTACGTGGGCGCGGTCACGCGCGTGTTGCGGTCGAGCGCGATCGCGTTATTCGTGTATGGCGGACTCGTTCTATTGACCTGGTTCGGATTCGCCCACACGCCGACCGGTTTCGTGCCGCCGCAGGACAAGCAATATCTGGTCGCCTATGCCCAGCTTCCCGATGCGGCGACCCTCGATCGGACGGAAAGCGTGATCAACCGTATGAGCGCGACGGCACTCGCAACTCCTGGCATCGAGTCGGTGCCTGCATTTCCCGGGCTTTCGATCAACGGCTTCACCAATGCGACGAACGCGGGGATTGCATTCACCCCGCTCAAGTCCTTCGAGGAGCGGCGCGACCCCAAGCAATCGGCCGGTGCGATCGCCGCCGCGCTGACGGCCAAATACAGCCAAATCCAAGAGGCCTATATCGCGGTATTTCCGCCGCCGCCGGTTCAAGGGCTGGGTACGATCGGCGGCTTCAAGATGCAAATCGAGGATCGCGGGAATTTCGGCCCCGAGGAGCTGTACCGGCAAACCCAGACTCTGTTGGCAAAGGCGCGGCAGCGCCCGGAGCTCGCCGGGCTGTTCTCGGGCTTCCAGGTGAACGTACCGCAGATACAAGTCGACGTGGACCGAGAAAAACTCAAGGCCGCCGGAGTCAGCCTGCAGGACCTCAATGACACCATGCAGGTGTATCTCGGAACCCTCTATGTCAATGACTTCAATCGCTTCGGCCGCACCTACCAGGTCAACGCGCAAGCTGAGTCCGGCTTTCGCTTGAGCGCCGAGGACATCGGCCGGCTCAAGACGCGCAATCAGCGCGGCGACATGATTCCGATCAACAGTTTCATCACGGTGCGCGAGACCTCCGGCCCCGACCGCGTGACTCACTACAACGGCTACGCGGCTGCGGACATCAACGGCGGCCCCGCGCCCGGCTACAGCTCCGGGCAGGCGCAGCAGGCGATCGAGGAGATCGCGCGCCGCGAGCTGCCGAACGGCATGAACTTCGAATGGACCGAGCTGACCTACCAGCAGATTCTGGCCGGCGACACCGCCGCCTACGTGTTTCCCTTGGTGATATTGCTGGTATTCATCGTGCTGGCCGCATTGTATGAAAGCGTGAGCCTGCCGCTGGTCGTCATCCTGATCGTGCCGATGTGCCTGCTGAGCGCCATCATGGGGGTGCACATCTTCGGCGGCGACAACAACGTATTCACCCAGATCGGCCTTATCGTGCTGGTGGGTCTCGCTTGCAAGAACGCCATTCTCATCGTCGAGTTTGCGCGCGATCGGGAGGCGCAGGGCGAGAGCATCTGGCAAGCGGTGCTGGATGGCTGCCGGTTGCGATTGCGGCCTATTCTGATGACATCGGTCGCGTTCATCATGGGCGTCGTGCCGCTCGTGACTTCGCACGGCCCCGGCGCCGAAATGCGCCGCGCGATGGGCGTGGCCGTATTCTCCGGCATGCTGGGGGTGACCTTCTTCGGCTTGCTGCTCACGCCGATCTTCTACCTCGTCATCCGCAATCTAGTCCAGAGGTGGCGGCGAGCCGAACTCGAGCCGAATGCATTGGCGCAGGCGAGCGAATTACATCCATGAACGAGGACACCATGACAAGCAGGAATTTCTTCAGTTCGTGGAAGGGCCGATGGGCGCGCGCAGTCGCGTGCCTGCCATTGGTGGCCGCGGTGGCCGCCTGTGCGGTCGGGCCCACCTATCATCGGCCCGAGACACGGCCGGTGGAGGCGCGCAATATCGATGCGCGCTTCACGTCCGCCGCACCCGAGGCGGCGTGGTGGCGGCAATTCGGAGACCCGGTGCTCGCCGACCTGGAGTCGCGGGCGCTGGCCGATAACCTCGATTTGCATATCGCCATTGCGCGTGTGCATGCCGCGCGCGCCGTTTTTGCGCAAACGCAATACGACTATGCACCACATGTGCAGTTGGACGGATCCTACGCGCGCAGCAAGGAGCAGCTGCCGGGCTTCACGACGGACAGGATCGATGTGAGTACCGCCAGCGTCGGATTCGATGCGAGCTGGGAAATCGATCTATTCGGCCATGTGCGTCACGAGAACGCGGCCGCGCGCGCAGTGGTCGGAGCGGAGCAGGCGAGCCTCGCGGACGCCGAAGTCACCGTTGCGGCCGAGGTCGCGCGCAATTATTTCGAGCTTCGCGGCACCCAGCGCCAAATCGCCGTCGCACGGGACAATCTGCGCAATCAGAGCGAGGCGCTGCGCCTGACGCAGGTGCGCTACGAGGCGGGGCGGGTGACGGAGCTGGACACGGACAGCGCGCAGGCGCGGCTCAAGGCGACCGAATCGACCTTGCCGCTGCTGGAGGCGGCGGAAAAGCGCTACAGCTACCGTCTTGCGGTGCTGATCGGCGCGGCGCCCGGTACCTTGGATGCCGAGCTCAGCCCGGTGCCGGTGCAGGTCATGACCGCGCCTTTGCCCATCGGTGATGTTTCGCTGCTGCTGCGAACGCGCCCCGACGTGCGTATTGCCGAACGCAATCTCGCGGCCGCCACCGAGCGAGTCGGCGTCGCCACGGCCGATTTGTTTCCGCGCATCAGCTTCAGCGGTTTCGTCGGATTTCTTTCCGGCGATGCCTCGCAATTGGGGAAAGCAGCGAGCCGCGCTTGGCTGATCAATCCCGCCGTGAGCTGGCCCGCGCTCGATTATGGGTCGGTGCATGCGCGCCTGCGCGGCGCCAAGGCGGAAGCCGACGGCGCACTGGCGGCGTATCAGAAGGCGGTGCTCGGGGCTTTGGAAGACTTCGAGAATGCCTGCGCCGGCTACAGTACGCAGGAGGCTCGCCTCGCGAGCGTGCTGGAACAAGCTCAAGCCTCGCGCCGAGCCGCGCTGTTGGCCGAGATCCAGTACCGCGAAGGGAGCATCAATTTTCTCGTTCTTCTCGATGCGCAGCGCACCCTGCTGCAGGCCGAAGATGAACTCGCGCAAGCCGAAGCGGCGGCGAATACCGGAGCGGTGGCGGTCTACAAGGCGCTCGGCGGAATCAATGGATAGCGCGGCGCCATCGCTGTAGCCTCACCGCGATCAGTGACGTCCTCCCGGGCAACCGGCGCACGCCGGCTCCTCTTGCGGTGCCCGCCGTTCGTGTCGCGGGTGCCGTTTGAAGGTTGTCATGACGCTTGCGTAGATCCAAAAAAACGCGGCGATGAGGCTGCCGCCGGGCAGGGACAGCACTTCGGGATCGAAACCCGCTCCGATCGTTTGGATTCGTGCCGCGATTCGGCCGGCGCTCGATTCAATAAAATCCATCACTCTCTTCTCCTCAACCGCCGGCTCGATTCCGAAGCTGCCTGAACAACATATGCCTGGGCAACTGTCCAGTCCGAAAAATACTCAGCTGTTCGCGAGCATCCGTTTCAATGTCCTCTCCACTTCCCGCACTTGCGCCTTGGTCACGCCCTTCAACAATCGACTGACGACCCTGGTCAGGCAGGCCTGCATCTTCGGAAACGCCGCCTTGCCCGCTTCGGTCACTTCCAGCGCCATCGTCCGGCGCGTATGCGCTAGAGGAACACGCCGCAGCAGACCCTTGGTCTCCAGGCGGTCGATCATTCGGCTCATGGCGCCGCGATCGTAATCCATGTATTTGCACAGCTCGCAAGCCGAATTCGCATGTCCCTTGAGTACGTTGGCGATGATGATGAATTGCGCGGCCGTGACCTCGAGCGGCGCCACATCGTCATCGCGGAGAAACTCCTGATCAACGCCGCTCAGCATGGCGAGCCGCACCTGGCTCAACAACGGGGCCAGGCTGTTGTTCAGTTCGAGAGAGCTTGAATCGCGCACCTCGTTCATGCCGATATGATAGTTGCCGGGGCAACAATTGTCAAGGCAGCAACTCTGCGGGACCCGGCTCGATCAGGCGCGGTTGGATTTCCAGCGGTTTAGAAAATCGGTCACGGCCGAGGACTGCATGCCGCGCATCGCCTCGAACTCCCCGGTCCGCTGGCTGTAAAGAAGCTCGCCATGTTCGCCGAGAACGGCGAGGGCGGGAACCCCCTTGCGCAGCGGGATTTGATAGCGCTCGGCGATGTCGAGATTCTCGTTCATGCGGCCGACGTTCACGTGGACCAGAATGTAATTCGCTTCCAGGATGGGCATATTGGCCGAATCATGAAAGTACCGGTCAAGCGCGTGGCAATCGGGGCACCAGTTGCCGCCGAAGTCCACAATCACTCGCTTATGGGTGGCAGCCGAGGCGGCGAGAGCGGCCGCGAGATCGATTTTCGCCTGTTCGGGCGGTGGGTAGATGTCTCGTTCCGCCGCGCGACCGGCGGGGAAGCCGATGGTCACCATGAGCGCAAAGATCGCCGATAGCCAAGAAGAGCGTGCGAAAGCCATGACAAACCATACCCTGTCGGGCACGACGCTTCAAGCGCCGGTGCAGCCGTCGCCGGGGGGACGCGGACCACCGCAATTGCAGCGGGGCCCGCTCCCAGCCGGCCGCTAACCGAATGACGCGCGTCTTATTCGGGCGACTTGTCGTAGCTGCTCGAGGTGCCCATCGGCGGTGTGTCGTCTTCGAGTTCGAGCCCGTCGTTGTACAGAGTGTCCTCTTCGCCATCGAGCCGCACGACACTGTCGGGATTGCGCTTCTTGTCGTACTTCGTATGGTCGGCTGCTCGCTTCTGTTCCGAACCGTCGAGAGCGGAGCCGCGAAGTCGACTTTCACCCGACTCCTCGCCTGTTTGCGGCCGGTTGTTTTCGCTGGTTGTGTTGCCCATCAGTGACTCCAGTGAGAATGTGGCATGCCGAGACTAGTACGCATGCATGAAGGCGCGTATCCGTGTGCCGCGGCCATGGACTGTAGGCTTTAGCCGACAAGTCGCGGTCTCGCATCGGTGTATCCTTCAAGGCGAATGACCCACACCGTAGCCGCCTTTGCGATTGCCTTCACGGCGTTCGGTTCTCTCGCGCACGCAGCCGACCCTCAGCCGTACCGCGTCGAAATCGGTTCGGTGGGAGACGGCGAGATCGAGGCGACTTTGAAGGCCACCTCCGATTTGCAGTCGTTGCGAAAAAACGCGCCGGTCAGTCCCTTCGGGCTGATAGCGCGCGCGCGAAGCGATGTGGACCGTCTCAAAACGGCACTCGAAAGCTTTGGCTACTACGAGAGCAGCGTCACGATCAAGATCAACGGTACGCCGGTCAACAATCCAGGTCTCGCGGACACGTTGAGCGCATTGCCCAGCGGCCAGGAAGCGCTGGTCGCCATAAGCTTCAGCCTGGGGCCCCTTTATCGTCTGCGTCGCATCGATATCGACGGCGATTTGCCCGAGGAGGTACGTAATTCGCTTGAGCTAACCCCGGGCCAACCCGCTGTCGCAGCTTCTGTCCTTGCCGGGGGCGCGCGCATGCTGAACGCCCTGCAGGAGCGAGGCTATGCGTTCGCGAAAGTAGACCCGCCGATCGCCTACGAGGCCGCGGATGCGCCCGTCCTGGACGTCCGCTTTCGGGTCGAGATGGGACCCAAGGTGAACATCGGGACCATCCGCATCGAAGGCCTGAAGCGCGTGCACGAGTCTTTGCTGCGAGCAAGGCTCCGGCTGCATACCGGCGATTCGTACAGTGCATCCGCCATAGAAAGGGCGCGCCGTGACCTCCTGGCTTTGGGTGTGTTCGGTCAGGTGAGCTTGGCGGTCGGGACGGCGGTCGACGATACGGGAGGCGTGCCGATCAGCTTTCAAGTGCGAGAGCGCCCGCGCCACGCTGTCGCCGTCAAAGCCGCATTTTCGAGCGACCTCGGCGGCAGCGGCGGCGTCACCTGGACCGATCGCAATGTCTTCGGCAATGCCGAACAGCTGACCTTCGCGGCCTCCGTGATCAATCTCGGCGGCAGCGATACGACCGGCGTGGGTTACGACACGAGCGCAAAATTCATCATGCCGGATTTCGGCCGCCGCGATCAGTCGCTGCAATTCACGGTCGGCGCGCTCAAACAGTCGCTGCAAGCGTACGAGCAGACAGCGCGCACGAGCACCGTGACATTGACCCGCAAGATCTCCAGTTTCTGGAGCGCGAGCGTCGGCGGCGCAACGACCGACGAGCAAATCACGATCCCGAAGCAGCTACCCCTCAATTACACGTTGTTCGCACTGCCGCTGAACGTCGCCGTCGACTCAACCAATCTAGCCTCGCCGCTAGACGACGCCCGCAAGGGATTCCGCGCCTCGTTGAACATCGCTCCGACATTCGCGCTGGGCCATCCCAATGCGACGTTCATCATTACGCAGATCAAGGTGGCAACTTATTTCGACTTGAACCATTTGCTTCCCACCGATCCCGGCCGCACGGTGCTCGCCGCCCGTGTGCTCGCCGGACGCGCGGAGGGGGCGGGCCAAACAAGCCTGCCGCCCGATCAGCGCTTCTACGCCGGCGGCAGCGACACCGTGCGCGGTTACGCATATCAGTCGGTTGGTCCGAAGTATCCTCCCAATTCCCCGGACGCGGGTTTGCCGATCGGTGGGACCGCGATCGAGGCGGGAAGTTTGGAATTGCGGCAGCGCTTCGGCACCAATTTCGGCGCGGCGGTGTTCGTGGATGCCGGGCAGGTGAGCGCAAGCCTCAAAGCGGTGCCGAACGAGTTCCGCATCGGGGTCGGGGCGGGCATTCGGTACTTCACGGCGATTGGCCCGATCAGGTTGGACGTCGCCGTGCCCACCACACGGACCGCCAGTGATCGGCTCGTTCCCGGGTATGCTGCACTCGAGGTTTACATCGGGTTGGGGCAGGCATTCTGATGCGCCGCGCGGTAAAAATTTCCTGTTGGATCACGGGGGCGATGGTGCTCCTGATCTTGTTGCTCGGCGGGTTGCTGTTCGTTGCGGGCAACACCGGCCCGGGCCGCGTGATGATGGAGAGCTTGACGCGCCGTCTGACTTCCGGCCATGTCTCGCTGGCGGGATTGAACGGTTCGTTTCCTCAGGCTTTGGTGGTCGAACGCTTGGAGCTCAGCGACGATCGCGGCGTTTGGCTGACCGCCGAGCGGCTGTCGCTCGACTGGTCGCCGCTCGCGCTCCTGTCACGCCGCGTGCAGATCGAAGCACTTCACGCCGCGAATGTGAACATGGAGAGGCTACCCGAATCCTCGTCCCGCGCGCCGAACAGCGCCCCGGCTTCCATACCGCGAATCGACATCGCAAAAATGTCGGTAGATGTACTGAAATTGGGAGCGCAGCTTGCCGGCTCACCCGCGTCGCTGACATTGCGCGGCAATGCCCATCTGCGTTCCGCCGTGGACATGATCATCGACGCTTCGGCGCACCGGATCGACGGCGACGGAAGTTATGACTTGCACATGCGGTTCGACCCTGAACGAATGGACGCTGATTTGAAGGTGCATGAACCCGCCGGCGGACCCTTGGAGAATATGCTTGAGTTGCCGGGCCTGGGCGCCTTGGCGGCAACGATCACCCTGGCGGGGCCCCGGGCCGCGGAGCGGCTCGATTTGACTCTCGACGCCGGCGCGCTCCACGGAGATGGGCACGGTACCTTCAACTTGACCGATTTGTCGGCTGATCTCGATTTTGCGTTCGAGTCGCCGGCCTTGGCCCCGAGACCCGATCTTCGGTGGGACCATGCCGGAGTGCGCGGGCACTGGCATGGCAGCGTCAAGGCGCCGATGGCGCAAGGGCATATCGAGGCTGCCGGCTTGCGGCTCCCGGGGAGCATCCAATTGGCCACGCTGAGGGGCGACCTTGTCGTCGATTCCGGCACGGCGACGCTGCATGCGCTGATCGGCGGCCTGAGAATCCCCGGATCGCAGCCGCAGTTGCTCGAAGATTCTCCCGTGAGCATCGATGCCTCGATGCGGCTCGACGAAGCCGCTCGGCCCCTCGATGTTTCCGCTTCGCATCGTTTGTTCTCTCTGCATGCCGCCGCCGAGACGGTTGCGGTCAAGGCAGGTCGGCGCAGCGCGACGCTCGAGCTGCGGCTGCCCAATTTAGCCAAGCTCTCGGCACTCGCCGGGCAAAATCTGCGCGGGAGGGCGGTCGTGAAGGCGCAGCTGCAGAATGACGCTGATGCGACGCGGATGACGCTCGCGGCGACCGCCGCCCTTGGCGCAGGAACAGAAGTGTGGGCTGGCATGGTGGGGGACAGCGCCGCCTTGCAACTGTCTGCAGTGCTCACCGACCGCGCCATCACCGTCGAGAACGCGAAATTCACGGGCCGCGCGGTGTCGCTTGCGGCAAGCGGCGATCTTTCAAGAGCCGGCCCCGGTTCGAAGGCCGATGAACCGGCCCGGCTCCGATGCCCGCTGGAACCTCACTGCATCGGATCTCAATACGTTGTCGCCCGCGTTATCCGGCACCCTAAGCGGCACGGGAACACTGGAGGGACCCACGACTGCGCTGGGCGGCGAGGCGCAGTTGACCTCGACTCTCTCGGTGCGATGGCTCGCCCAGCGGCACGCTATCAGCCACGATAAAAATGCATGGCCTGCCGTCCGACGTGAGCGGCACGTTGGCCGCGCAGGGCCTCTTGGATGGAGCGCCGCTGCATGTCGATGTCGAGATGCAGCGAGTCCAAGCCGGTTCCTTTCGGGCACTCGTTCACCGCGCCGAGTGGAAGAGCGCCCATCTCGACGGGGATATCACCGTGGCGCAGAAGATCGCGCAATCCCACGGCCAATTGGCTTTGCAAGTAGGGCAACTCACCGATTTGCGAACCCTGGTCGGTGCGAGTATCGCAGGCAGCCTGAACACGACCGTCGTATTGCGACCGGATCAGGGGCGCACACGCGCTGAGCTGCACGTCGACGCGCGCGATGTCGCGGCGGGCCAATTCGTCGGGAATGCGCAGCTGACCGCGGCGGGGCTCACCGATGCGGCGGACTTCGATCTCGAGGCGCAGGTGCCGGAGCTGCGAGGCGCAAAGGCAAGCTTGTCCGCGTCGGGATCACTGAATCTCGATGCGCGCAAGATCGCCATCGCAACTGCGGTGGCGAAGTATCGCGGACTGGACCTGCGTTTGCTTTCCCCGGCGCAGATCGCCTTGGCCAACGGCGTTTCGGTGGATGAGCTCAAAATAGGGGCACGACAGGCCGTCCTTTCGCTGAAAGGGGAAATTTCACCGGCGCTCGATCTGAACGTGTCATTGCGCCAGGTACAGCCCTCTCTTGTGAATGTGTTCGTACCCGATTTGCTGGCGTCGGGCACGATGGAGGTGCATGCCAAACTCAAGGGCAGCGCGGCGTTGCCTGTGGGTCAAGTCCAGCTTACCGCGACGGATGTGCGCATGGCGGACGATGCCGCTTTAGGTCTTCCGCCGCTCAACTTGCACGCGACCGCGCAATTGAAGGGAGATACCGCAGAGGTCGACGCCCGGATGGCGGCGGGCGCCGCCTCGCAGCTCAGCGTCACCGGCCGCGCGCCGCTCGCCGCCCAAGGTGCATTGGAATTGAAAATCAGCGGCGCCCTCGACGTCGGATTGATCAATCCCCTTCTGGAGGCGCGCGGCCAGCACGCAACCGGCGATCTCGCCATCGATGCGACCGTGGCCGGCAGCGTGGCAGAGCCGCAGATCGCAGGAACGGTCAATCTTTCCAAGGGCACAGTGCGTGATTACGCGCGCGGCGCGAGCCTGACGGATATCACCGCCGCCATCGTCGGCAGCGAGGGAACTTTGCAGATCAAGAGTATGACAGCGACAGCGGCGCCGGGGACGGTATCGGTGACGGGCAAGGTCGGTGTGCTGCAGGCGGGCATTCCCGTGGACCTCAAGATCGAGGCGCAGAATGCCCAACCGGTGGTGAGTAAGCTGGTGACCGCGAATCTCAACGCGGATTTGCGCGTCAGCGGCACCGCCCGCGAGCGGCTCGACATCGGCGGGACCATACACTTGAATCGCACCCTGATCGGGATTCCGAACAGCTTGCCGCCCAATGTGGCGGTTCTCGAGGTGCGCAGGCGAGGCAAACCCACGGCCACGGCGCCCGTCAAGCAGTTGGTGATCGGCCTGGACGTGACCGTGCAGTCGCCCCAGGAATTTCTTGTCCAAGGCCGGGGGCTGGACGCGGAAATGGGCGGCGAATTGCACATCAGCGGGACGACGGATGCGCCGGCCGTGAGCGGCGCTTTCGAGCTGCAGCGCGGAAGCTTCTCGCTCGGCAGCAACAAGCTCGATTTCACATCCGGGCGCGTTTACTTCACCGGCTCCGGTCTCAAGAATAAAATCGACCCAGCTCTGGATTTCACGGCGCAGACGGCCGTAGGGACCACCACCGTGAAGTTGCAGATAAGCGGCCTTGCGGATGCGCCGCAATTCGAATTCACGAGCAGCCCCCCGTTGGGGCAGGACGAGATCATGGCACAGCTCTTGTTCGGCCAGAATATCGCGCAGCTTTCTGCGCTGCAGGTGGCGCAAATCGGCGCGACGCTCGCGACCTTGAGCGGCGTGGGCGGCGACGGCGGGCTCAATCCGCTTGTCAAAATTCAAAAGAGCCTGGGGCTGGATCGGCTGACGGTCGGATCGGGAGCCACGACCAATACCGCTGCCGGTCCCGAGAGTACCGGGGCAAGCATCGCGGCCGGGCGTTACATCTCCAAGCGAGTCTACGTCGAGGCGAAACAGACCACGCTGGGCACCACCCAGCTCGAGACGGACGTGGATCTGACGAAGCACCTAAAACTGCAAACTCGCTTGGGAAATGGCACGGCCTCGGTGCAAGGAACCACGCCGGAAAACGATCCCGGCAGCAGCATAGGCTTGATCTATCAGTTCGAATATTAGCGGCGGTCGTCTCCGGCAGCATAGAATGATTGATTGCAGGTCCGGAGAGTGAAAGATGGTTTTCGTCGTTCGATCCCTGATTGGCGCATTCTTGTTGGGTACGGCGCTCGCCGGCTCGCGGTCGATGGGCGCGGAGCGCTCTGCAGCGGGCGATGCTCCGGACACCAAAATTGCGGTGGTTCCCGAGCCTACCGAATCGCCGCGATTTTTGCAGGACGAGTCCAAGATCACCAAGGGATCGATCACGATCGCCGGACGGGCGCTCGGTTATCAGTCCGAAGCCGGGATTTTAGTCGTTCACGTGAAGGACCCGATGGATGACGACGCGCCGCCGCCGCGCGAAGATAAAAGCGTTCCCCCGCCTCCGCAGCCTCCCGAGGCCGGAATGTCCTATGTAGCCTATTTCCACGGCGACAAGGAGGATTCTCGCCGCCCGATCACATTCCTATTCAACGGCGGACCCGGTTCTTCCACCGTCTGGCTGCACATGGGTGCGTTTGGACCGAAGCGCGTGGTGACGGCGGACGACACGCACAGTCCCGCGGCCCCTTATCGCCTGGTCGACAATGAATTTACCCTTCTCGATGCGAGCGACTTGGTGTTCATCGATGCGCCCGGCACGGGCTTCGGCCATTTGCGCGGCACGGACAAGGAGAAGGCTTTTTACGGCGTCGATCAAGACGCGCACGCCTTCGCCAATTTTATCGTGCAGTTCCTGTCGCGGCACAACCGCTGGAATTCGCCGAAGTATCTATTCGGCGAGAGTTACGGCACGACGCGCTCCGCAGCGCTCGCCAACATCCTGCAGAGTGAAAAACTGATCGATCTGAACGGCGTCATTTTGCTGTCGCAAATCCTGAACTTCGACACCAGCGTCGACCAGCCGCAATTCAATCCGGGCGTCGACCTTCCATACTCGCTGGCGCTCCCTACTTACACCGCCACGGCGTGGTATCACCACAAGCTCCCAAATCAGCCGGCGGTGCTCGAACCTCTGCTGCGAGAGGTCGAGAATTTTGCGCTGACCGACTACTTGCAAGCGCTCGCCGCGGGCTCGGCCCTGACGTGCCGAACGCAAGTCTGAAATCGCCTCCAGGCTCCACAACTACACGGGACTGGCGGCTGATTACATCGAGCGAGCCGATCTGCGCGTCAACGGCGGAGAATTCGAGAAGACGCTTCTGGGAAGCGATATCACGACCGGCCGGCTCGACACGCGTTTTGCGGGACCCACCATCGATCCGATGAGCAAGGAAGCCGATTACGATCCGCAGTCGGCGGCGATTTCATCGGCGTACGTATCGGCGTTCAACGACTACGTGCGAACCGCTCTCAAATTCGGCGAGAAAAAGACTTACAAGCCGATATTGGACGTCGACAAGCTTTGGGACATGCTGCACCAGCCGCCCGGCTCTGCGACCAAGGTTCCGGGTCCGATCAATGTCATCCCGGATCTCGCCGTCGCCATGAAACGAAACCCGAACCTCAAGGTTCAACTCAATGGCGGCTACTACGATCTTGCGACCCCTTATTTTGCCGCGGTCTACGAGCTGCGCCAATTGCCCATTCAGGCCGCCCTGCAAGCCAATATCGAGATGCACTTCTACACCTCCGGCCACATGGTTTACGCGCACGAGCCCGACTTGAAGGCGTTGCATGCGAATGTAGCGGCCTTCATCGAGAAGACGCGCCATGGCGCCGGCGGCATGTAAAAATTGCACGCCGGGCTGAGATGCCAAACCGAAAGCATCGACGTATACTTTGGGAGGCCGTGACAAACCGATGCCTGGAGGGCGTCCATGCGCAATCAAACACACACGGATTCAACGATGGGTTCCTCTTCGCGTGCGGGCACCCGGATGTCGGTTCAAGCGCTGCAGGAACCCTCCCCATCGAAATACCGGGGAAGCGATCTCGCCTCCGACTTGTTGAAGCGCCTGTTCGAGCGTTTGCCGTTCAGCATAACGCTGCGCCTATGGAATGACGCAACGGTGCAGGTCGGAGCAATCGAGTCCGGCCCGGAAGACTCCCGCTTCACTCTGGTGTTTCGCAACCCCGAAGTCGTCTGCTCGACGGTTCTTGGGCGTGACCCGCTTCGGCTTGCCGAAGCCTATTTTCGCGGAGACCTCGATATTGAGGGCGACTTTTTTGCAGCCCTCGAGCTCAAGGATCATTTGCAGGCGCTGCAACTGTCGGTCGGCGAGCAGATCGGAGTCGCCGCCACCGCCTTGCGCTTGCGGGCCCTGAATGCGCAAAAACGGCCCGCGCACTTGGGTTGGGCGCCGTCGCACGGACGCACGGTCAAGGCTCACTCGAAGAGCGAAAATCGCGATGCCGTGCAGTTCCACTACGACGTGTCCAACGAGTTCTATGCCCTATGGTTGGACCGCGCCATGGTCTACTCGTGCGCTTATTTCGAGAAACCCGAGATCGATCTGGACTCCGCTCAGGAAGCAAAACTGGATCATATCTGCCGCAAGCTGCTGCTGCATCCGGGAGAAGAATTCCTCGATATCGGCTGCGGCTGGGGAGCACTGGTCATCCACGCCGCACGCCGCTACGGCGTGCGGGCACACGGCGTGACTTTGAGCCCCCAGCAATTGAAAGTGGCGCAGGAGCGCATTGCCCGCGCGGGACTCGAGAATCACGTCCGGGTCGAATTGCGGGATTACCGCGATCTACCGGCTGAGCCGGTGTATGACAAGGTTGCCAGCGTCGGCATGTTCGAGCACGTCGGATTGAAGAATCTGCCAGTCTATTTCTCCACGGTCCATCGGCTGCTCAAACCGCACGGTCTGTTTCTCAATCACGGGATCACGCATGACTCCGACGGATGGCAGAAATCCCTATCCACCGAATTCATCAACCGCTACGTGTTTCCCGACGGTCAGCTCGACAATATCAGCAATATTCAGCAGGTCATGGAACGCGCGCGATTCGAGATCGCGGATGTCGAGGCGCTGCGTCCGCACTATGCGCTGACGCTTCGCCACTGGGTCGGGAGGTTGGAGAACAACCACGCGCGCGCACTGCAGTACGTCAACGAAGCCACGTATCGCGTGTGGCGGTTGTACATGGCGGCTTGCGCACTCGAGTTCGAAGCGGGCGGCGTCGGGATATACCAGGTGCTGGCGAGCAAACGGGCGGAGGGAAGTCTGCCTTTGCCGCTCACGCGCCGGTACATGTATTCCTAGCGCTTATTCCTAGCGCTCCGTCTGTTGCTGCTTGATCGCGTGCATCAACGCGTGAGCATCGGCCGGCTTGGTCATCTCGTCTACCTGCGAATCCGGCCGTCCGCGTAGTGCCGTGAGTTCGCGGCGCAACTCGTCGACGAGCTGCAGAATCTTCGTCACCTTCTGTTCGCTCAATAGATTGATTTGCAGATCCAGGTGCGAGCGATGCGCGGCGACCTTCGCCATGCGGTTTTGACGAATGAGCACGGCCACCGTCAACAGAAGCGCATTGGAACTCACCAGTCCTTGCAACCAGGAGTAGGGCGGCGGATCGATGGGCCGCCATCCCGCATGGACTCCATACGCGTTGACCAGCATCCAGACGACGATGAATGAGACCGCGAAGGCGAAATAGGCAGGGCTGCCGAAGAAGGCGCTGATGCGCTCGATCAGGAGCTGCGCACCGGAGATCTTCGCGTCTTCCACATTCTCGAATTTCGTGAGGAGATCGAGATTGCCGCGGGCAGACGGCGAGAGGTTGGCGGCGTTGGCGAGTTCTTCGGATTCTTGCGATTGAGTGTCCATGCGCGTAAGACCCTCGCCCGGAGACTGGAGTTCGACCATAAGACGAATGCCGCAACATGGCCCCGCGATCAGGGCCCCTCTTGTAGGACGGCGCTTACACCATGCTCGCCCGTCGGTGCTGGACGTCCGCAAAGCGCCAATGAAATACTGCAGCCACTTCCGGGGAGCATCGAGGAGCCAACAATGAAGTGGAAACTTGCAGCGTTCACCGTCGCCGCTTTGCTCACCGGATCGGCCTGGGTCCAGGCGGCTTCGGCCTTCAAGGACTGGCCGAGCTACAACAACACTCTCACCTCCGAGCGTTTTTCCACGCTCGACGCGATCGACACGAAGAATGTCGCAGCGCTCAAGGTACACTGCAGCTTCGATACCGGTGAACAGATGTCCTTCCAGACCGGCCTCATTGAAGTGGATGGGGCGCTATTCGGCACGACCGAGCACGATACGTTTTCCATCGACGCCAACAATTGCAAACAAAACTGGCGTGCGCACGCGGACTCCGTCTCAGGCGAACTTAAAGTGAATCGCGGGCTGGCATGGCTCGACGGCAAGATTTTTCGAGGCACAAGCGACGGGCGGGTCATCGCCTACACGGCCAAGACCGGCAAGCCCCTTTGGTCGACGGTCATCGCGGATCCTGCCAAGGGCGAGTCGGTCCCGGCGGCGCCGATCGCCTGGAATGGGCTGGTGTTCGTCGGCAATGCGGGCGGGGACAACAAGGGCGGGAAGGGCCGGATGTATGCGCTGGATGCAGCCACCGGTCACATCGTGTGGGAGTTCTACATGATACCGAAGGCCTCGGGCGATGCGGCGCGCGGCCCCGCCGCGCCGGGCGCCCCATCAGCGGCGACGTGGAAAAACCGCGCCGGCATACCCATCGCGGGTGGCGCCACATGGACCACCTATTCCCTGGATCCGGTCACGGGATTCTTGTACGTGCCGGGCGGAAATCCGGCACCGGATTTCGTCAAGGGCGTTCGCGAAGGCGAGAATCTATACGCAAGCTCGATCGTGGTTCTCGACGCCAAGACCGGTGCCTATCAGAAGCATTTTCAGCTGGTGAAGCGTGACTTCCATGATTGGGACGTATCGGGTGCGCCGGTGCTATTCCTGAATAGGGTGGGGCATCGGATGCTGGCCGAATCGCCAAAGGATGGCCACTTGTACCTGATCGACTTGAACGACGGCAGGACGCTGTTCAGAAAGCCGCTGACCACCATTGAAAACGTCGAAGCGCCGATGACGGCGCAAGGGACGCGGTTCTGTCCAGGTACGCAAGGGGGCGCAGAATGGAACGGTCCAGCGTTCGATCCCGGGCACAATCTCATCTTTACCGGCGAAGTTGACTGGTGCACGACGGTGCGGGCGGCTCCCACCGCGTCGCTCGCGAGCCTGCCGCCAGGCAAACCGTGGAGCGGGGCGACCAACGGTTTCGGTCAGCAAGACGATCCGAAGCGATGGAGCGGATGGATGACGGCAAGCGACGCGGTCAGCGGCGAAATGAAGTGGCAGTTCCACGCACCTTTTCCCCTGATCGGCGGCGTGACGCCGACCGCCGGCAGCTTGGTATTGTTCGGCGACATGGGGGGTAATTTCTACGCATTCGATGCGGCGAGCGGCAAAAAATTATGGTCGACCGATCTCGGCGGTGCCATCGGCGGCGGGGTGATCACCTATGACAGCGGCCAGGGACAAAAGATCGCGGTAGCCGTGGGCATGACCTCGCCGATCTGGCCGACTCCCAAGATCAACGGCAAGGTGACCGTGCTAGGACTATGAAGCACGGCCGGCGCAGCCTCGCTACCGGTTGAAGTGCGGCGGGGGGCACGCTGCGGACGCGGCCCGCGCGTCCTGATGTTAGTATTTTCGGCGTTACCAACATCAAAAGTACAAATATGGCGGCAAAATTCGGCGAGTTGACGATCGAAAAGCGATCAATCGACTACGTGCCGATCGCTGAACGGCACGGTAAAGTGTGGCACCTGTGGCCGGTCTGGTTTTCCGGGGACGCGCATCTGGCGACGGTCGCCACCGGGGTGGTCGGCGTCGCGCTCGGCGGACGACTCTTGTGGATGGCGCTGGCGGTGCTATTCGGGTGCGCTTTCGGCACGTTCTTCATGGCCTTTCATTCGACACAGGGGCCGCAACTCGGATTGCCGCAGATGATCCAGTCTCGCCCCCAGTTCGGCTGCGTGGGCGCGCTGCTGGTCTGGGTCGTGGCACTCATTGCCTACATCGGATTCAACGCCTTCAATCAAATTCTTGCGGCGCAAACCGTGCTGTCCCTGTACGGCGGCGATTCCACGCTGATAATCCTGGTGTTCACGCTGCTATCCGTGTCCTTGGCGGTGATCGGCTATGACCTGATCCATATCGCGCAGCGCTGGGTGGCGTACCTGTTGATCGCCGCGCTGCTGATCTTCACGGTCGCTGTCCTCGCCACGGTGCACCTGCCGGCGGCGGAAATCACGTTGCGGAACTTCAGCGCCGTGCCGTTTCTGGCGCAGTTCTTCGCCGCCGCCTCGTACCAAATCGCCTGGTCAATTTACGTTTCCGATTATTCGCGCTATCTCCCCCGCGACGTCGGCGTGGGCGCCTCTTTCTGGTGGACCTATTTGGGAGCGTTCATCGGCGGCACCTGGATGATGCTCGTGGGAACTCTGGCTGCCGCGCTGCATCCGACGATGGAAGTGGCGACGGCGCTGCGCACCGTTGCCGATGCGGTGCTGCCGGGCTTCGGCAAGCCGCTGTTGTTATGCTCGCTGCTGGGGCTGGTGACGATCACTTCGCTCAATTACTACGGAGCGTCCCTGACCCTGTTGAGCGTCATGGACTCGGTCAGACCGAGCCGTCTTACCCTCGCCAAGCGCCTGGCCACCTTGCTCGTATCCGCCGTGATCGCGACCGGGCTCGCCCTCGCATCGTCGCAAAACTTCGTCGAGAAATTCGGCGAGTTCCTGGCCGTTCTCTTGTACCTCTTCACTCCCTGGACGGCTATCAATCTGGTGGATTTCTACCTCATACGCAAAGGCCACTACTCCGTGCGGGAGATATTCAACCCGCGCGGAATGTATGGGCGCTGGAATTGGCGCGGCTTATGGGCCTATGGCATCGGATTCGTCTCGATGATTCCATTCTTCAGCACCGAGCATTTCAAGGGACCGGTGGCAAAGGCGCTCGGCGGAGCCGACATAGCGATGCTCATCGGGCTGCCGGTTTCGGCGCTGGTGTACATCGCCGCATGCCGCTCGCTCGATATCGCGGTTGATCGTCACCGAGCGCACGCGGCAGATATGGGGCTCGACCCCGACGCAGCCCCCTAGATCGCGGTGCTGAGAAACGTGTTGATGACCAGCGCCACGCCGCGCGGATCCTCCCAAAAGGGGTTGTGACCGAGTCCGTCGAAGATATTCACCGTCGCGCCCGGCAAGGCGTTGCGCAACGATTGGCGCATATCTTCCTCCACGATGGGATCCTTGCTGCCCCAGACGAGGAGAGTAGGCGCCTTGAGCCGGGGCAGGGTGCTTTGGAGATCGCCGAAGGCGTTACCGGCGGAGAGGCCTTGATCGAGAACCGCGAGCCAAACTCGCAGAGGAATGCCGGCGGCATCTTTTCGCTGTCTACGAATGAAATCAGCATCCACCGGCGTTGGAGAATCCCACCAGGCAATCATGAAGGGCGAATCCGGATCGATGGGCTCCTTGAGCTTGCGGATTTCGGAGGCGAAATCAAACTGAGGCGTTTTTTTCGCCCCATTAGGCGGCCTACCGCCCGTCGAGGAAATCAAAACGACGTGCGCCGTCCGTTCCGGCCAGTATTCGGCAAACGTTTGGGCAATGATGCTGCCGAGTGAATGCCCGACGATGTCCGCCTTGCGCACGCCGAGGGCATCCAGCAGCAGCTTGATGTCATATGCAAAATCCAACCGGGTATAGCAACACTCCGGCTTGCTCGATTGTCCGTGACCGCGGATATCCACCAGAATCAGCCGATAGCGAGTCGATAGATACGGCAGCATCGGTACCCAGTCGCGCGCGTTGTCGGTATAGCCATGGATCAACACGACCGCCGGGCCGGATCGTTCACCCCTATCGATGTATGCCAGTGTCTCGCCGTTTGGCAGCGCAAGCGATTTTTTGCTTGCGTCGAAGGCATCGAGATCGATCTTCAAGGGCGGCGGGGCCGGCGCCGCTCCGGCCCTGGCGGCAAAAAACGTACCGCAGAGGAGCGCGGTGGCAACGCAGTGCAGCCAGCGCCGGCGGCGCAACGGGGTATCGGTTTGATTCATATGAGAATAGTACGTCAATTTTTCAATCGGAACCCGGTCTTGAAGACCCAAGAAACGACGGCCAAGCAAATGCCTAAGAATCCTACGGTCATCCCCATGCTGGTACCGACGCTGACATCGGCGTTGCCGTAGAAACTCCAGCGGAAGCCGCTGATCAAGTACACGATCGGATTGAAGAGGCTGAACGTGCGCCATACCGGGGGCAGCATGTCGATCGAATAAAAGGCGCCTCCCAAGAATGTGAGCGGGGTAATGATCAGCATGGGTATGAACTGCAACTGTTCGAATCCCTTGGCAAGAATGCCGATGATGAATCCGAACAGGCTGAACGTGAACGCCGTGATCAATAGGAAGCCGATCATCCAAGCCGGATGGAGAATTCTGATGGGCACGAAAAAAGAAGCCGTGAGCAGAATCGTGATCCCCAGAACCACGGATTTGGTGGCTGCGGCTCCCACGTAGGCAACGACTATCTCGACATAGGATATGGGCGCGGAGAGAAGCTCGTAAATCGTGCCGGTGAATTTAGGGAAGTAGATGCCGAACGAAGCGTTGGAGAGGCTCTCGGTGAACAACGCCAACATGATCAATCCCGGAACGATGAACGCGCCGTAGCTGACGCCGCCCGCGGTGGACAAGCGCGATCCGATGGCCGCACCGAACACCACGAAATATAGAGAAGTGGTAAGCACCGGGGTCAGCAGGCTCTGCACCAAGGTGCGAAGCGAGCGGGCGATCTCGAATTTGTATATTGCCCATACGCCATGACGATTGAATGCGGCGGGCGACGCGGACGAGCTCATGGATGCCGCCTCACGAGCTCGACGAAGATGTCCTCGAGCGAGCTCTGATGGGTTTGCAGATCTTTGACCACGATCGCCAATTCGCTCATGCGTTTGAGCAATGCGGAGATATCGATGCTGTTTGCGCCGTCCACGGTATATACCAGATCGTAACCATCGGCCTTCAGCTCGAGGCCCCATGGTTCCAGCTCCGGCGGAATCCTCCGTAGCGGCTGCTGCAATTGCAAGCTCAGCTGCTTCTTGCCGAGTTTTTTCATGAGCCCTTTTTTCTCCTCGACCAGGATCAACTCGCCCTTGTTGATCACGCCGATTCTGTCCGCCATTTCCTCCGCTTCCTCGATGTAATGCGTGGTCAAGATGATGGTGACCCCGGTATCCCTGAGGCTGCGCACCAAGGACCACATATCACGGCGCAGCTCTACATCGACGCCCGCGGTCGGTTCATCGAGGAATAAAATCTGCGGCTCGTGAGACAGCGCCTTGGCAATCATTACCCTGCGCTTCATGCCGCCCGACAACGTCATGATCTTGCTGTTGCGCTTGTCCAATAACGATAAATCGCGCAGCAGCTTTTCGATGAAGGCGGGATTCGGCGCTCGCCCGAACAAGCCGCGGCTGAACGACACGGTTGCCCAGACCGTCTCGAACGCATCGGTGCTCAACTCTTGGGGAACCAAGCCGATGATGCTGCGGGCCGCCCGATAGTCGCGCACGATGTCGTGGCCATCCGCGATCACCGTACCGCCGCTCGCAGTGACGATGCCGCAGATGATATTGATCAGGGTGGTCTTGCCCGCGCCGTTGGGGCCGAGCAGCGCGAATATTTCGCCCTTGTCGATGTCGAGGTTGATCGGCTTCAAGGCCTGCAAGCCCGAGGCGTAGTATTTGACGACGTCACGGATCGAGATGACCGGTTTCATGGGGACCTCGGGCGCCGGCGACGCGATCTCAGGCATTGGCGATGCGTTTGACCAAAGCGCGGGTGAATTCCGCCGTACTGGAACTGCCGCCCAGGTCGCTGGTTCTCGCCTTGTCGAGATTGAGGGTTTGATCGATGGCGGTGCGCAGACGCGCGGCCATGTGCGGCAAATGACAATGTTCGAGCATCATGGCCGCCGCAAGCATGATCGCAGTGGGATTCGCCACCCCTTTGCCGGCGATGTCGGGCGCCGAACCATGCACGGCTTCGAATATCGCGGCATCGGCGCCGATGTTGGCGCCGGGAGTCATTCCCAAGCCCCCCACCAGTCCGGCGACGAGGTCGGACAAGATGTCGCCGAACAGATTGGTGGTCACCAGCACGTCGAATTGCCAAGGGTTTAGGACCAGTTTCATGGCACAGGCGTCGATGATCACCGTCTCCAGGATGAACCGGCCCTTGTATTTGCGCTCGTAGAGATCCTGTCCCGCCTCCAGAAAAATCCCGGTCAAGATCTTCATGATGTTGGCCTTGTGCACGATGGTCACTTTCTTGCGGCCGGTTGCGACGGCATGCTCGAATGCAAATTCCAACAGGCGGCGGCTGCCCTGGCGCGTGTTCACGCCCGAAGCCATGGCGACGGCATGCGGGTCATCGTCGATCTGGATGTAATACTCGTGTCCGACGTACAAGCCTTCCAAATTCTCGCGCACCACCACGAGATCGATTTTTTCGAAGCGCCCGCCGGGGATCAGAGTACGTGCGGGCCGCAGATTTGCATACAGCTTGAACTCCTCCCGCAAGCGCACGTTGGAGGATCTGTAACCTCCCCCCGAAGGGGTTTCGAGCGGACCTTTGAGAGCCAAGCGCGTGCGCCGGATGCTCTCGAGGGTCTTGGCTGGGAGCGGGTCGCCTGCCGCTTCGACGCCCTTCAGGCCGGCGACTTGCGTATCCCATGCGAAAGGCGCCCCGAGCGCTTCGAGCGCGGCAAGCGTTGCGTCGATGATTTCCGGGCCGATGCCATCGCCGGGGATCAGTGTGGCTGGGATCGATTGTGGCATCTGCTTCGGCTCTCCGGAAGGATCGATGGATTAGGATACTCGAAGTGGATGGGATTAGACTGCGTGCCGTTGCGGAGGATTTGTCATTACGGCCGACGAAATCGTTGTTGCGACATGCCGTTGGCTCGAAAGGTCCGTCATCGGCCTCAATCTGTGTCCATTCGCCGAAGCTGTTTATCGGGGCGGCCGGCTGCGCATTCGCGTCAGCGAACAGCGATCCGCATCCGGCCTGTTGGAAGAATTTCGGTCGGAATTGATGGACCTGCAGGCGGCGGACCCCTCGCATCGCGAGACGGTGTTGTTGGTACATCCGTGGGTCTTGGCAGATTTCATCGAGTACAACGATTTCCTCGACGTTTGCGAGGCTTCGATCGCCGAGCTCGGCCTGGAAGGGGAATTGCAAGTCGCGAGCTTTCATCCGCGCTACCGGTTCGCCGGCACCGAGTCCGAGGACATCGAAAATTATACCAACCGTTCTCCCTATCCGATGCTGCACTTGTTGCGCGAGGCGAGCGTGCAGCGCGCCGTCGCTGCGGTGCCGGATACCGGCGAGATTTACCGCAAAAACATTCGCACGCTCCGCGAGCTCGGCCATGCGGGGTGGCAGCGGCTATGGCGCGACTAAGGTCTTGCGCATCGGAACGAATTCTATGATTTCCCCATCACCGACGTCGAAACTCATCACCGCGTCCGCGACGTAGCCGCGTGCGCCGTACAGCTTGCTGCCGGGAAGCGTCGCCATGAGTTCCACCCGCGAAAATCCGTGGGCGCTCGCCTGCTTCTCGCAGTGCTCGAGCAAAGCCGAGCCGATACCCCTGCGTGCGCTGGCGGGATCGACGAAGAAGGCGCGTATTTTCGCGGCTTGGGTGTGCGGATCGAGGACCGAGGCGTCCCGATCGGTTCGCGCATCGCCGCCGAAGAGAGTCGACCTAAAGCTCCAGCCGCCGCAACCGACGAGCCGGCCACCTTCTTCCGCCAGGAAATAGGTTTGGTCGGCCAGCAACTGAGTGTCCACTCCGAATGCGCCGCGCAGCGCACCCTCGATCTGCGAGGGACGATAGTGTCCGCTGCTCAAGACGCGGGCGGACCGAGCGATCAGCGCTTCTATTTCCGGGACATCGACCAGCCGGGCCTTTCGTAAGGCGATCGCCATGTCCTCCTCACGTGTCGGAGCGTGCGGCCGAACGCAGCATCGCGAACGCCGCGTAGGCGATGACGGCAATGACGAGCCAGCGCAGCGCATTCAGCGGCAGCGACTTGACGATGTAGGCTGCGACGAAGACGCCGATAACGCCGCCAAATGCGAGGCCGAGGGAAGGGCCCCACGCGAATTTACCGGTTTGAAAGAAGCGCAAGCTCGCCACGGGCTGCAGGAGCGAGCAAGAACCCATCATGATGGGAAAAGCGGCGATCGGATGCATTCCGAGGAGCGCCAGCGTTATCATGCACGGCGCATACAATCCGATGCCGGCGCTCATGAGTGCGCCGAGTATGAAATTGATGCCCACCGCCAGAGCGAATTTCCAGCCGCCGAGGCTCATCGCCGTGCCGCCGCCCGGAAGAGCGCCTAAATTGACGGCGGTGAAAACCGTGCCGGCGATGACCAAGGCAATCCCCATGGTGATTTGGATCGCGCGGCGCGGCAAGCGCGCCACGACGCCGGCGCCCAGCCACGCGCCTGCCGCCGCGCTGCCGACCGCGGCGACCAACAACATCGGATCGACCAGAATGGTCCCGACGAAAATGAGCGCTTCTGCGAGCGCGGCCGGGGTATGGCCGACGTTCAGGGTACCCGGAATCAATTCGTCGGCAACGATCCGGCGCAGTTTGTAGATCGCCGTCGTCGGCGCGAACGATCCGATCCCCAAGGTATCGAAAAAATCCGTGACGAAGCCGATGAGGAGTTCGATCGGCGTCGGCCGGCGCACGGTTGTGCTGCGTCGCGCGGCGCGTAGCGCGCCGATAATGAAGGCCGCGCCGGCCAAGCCGATGGCGACATAGAAGGCAAGTTGTGCGGCGTTCATGGAGAGACAATATACCTTGCGGCCGATGCGAAATACCGGTCAACGCGTGGCAGTATTCAGTTTGCGGCGCTTCACGTACACTGGATCGCAAGCAGGCGCCTGCCGAAAAAAATACACGGGGATCTACGGACAATCATGATCACGTCAGCAACGGTCGCAGAGTCAGTGCGAGAGAGGCCTAACGAAATGACAGCAAGCGTTTCATGCGCGGCGCAGGACAGGGCTTGCGCGCGATTTACGGCGATCGTCGTGGCAGCCCTCGCGGCTGCTGCGCACTTGGGAACGGCGGAGGCGGCAGTCGAATTCCCAAACCCGTTGCCGGCGGAGACCATTCCGAAGGTCGAAACGTTGCCGGCGAAGTATCCGACGACGTGGAGCTTTCTCAACTACGCCGGCGATCGCATCGAGCTGCGCAACGTAGGCAGCGACAGCCGCGAGGTCAAGGGTCAATTGCCGGCGCACGACTCCGCCACGTTTTTGGTTCCCGATAAACGCCCGGAAATCTATGTGGCTGACACGGTGTGGTCGCGCGGCTCGCGCGGCACGCGAACGGATTTCATCACCGTCTACGACACGCATACGCTCAATCCGGTCGGCGAGATCGTATTGCCCGGAGCCAAGCGCGCACTGATCACGGCGATGGAAGGTTTGATCGCGTTCACCGACGATCAGCGGATGGCGCTCATTTTCAACTTCACGCCCGCCTCCTCGGTCACGGTCGTCGATCTGACGAAGCGGCAAGTCCTCGGCGAGGTGGAAATTCCAGGCTGCTCCCTCGTGTATCCGTCGGGCGCCCGCGGATTCTCGACCTTGTGCGCGAGCGGCACGATGTTGACCGTGCGGCTCGACGCGAACGGCGCCGTGGCCGGCCGCACCGAGTCCAAGGCATTCAATCCGCTCGACACCGATCCTCTGTTCACGGCCTCGACGCTGGTCGGCGGCGTGCGCTATTTCCCGAGCTTGCATGGCCGCATTCAGCCCATCGATATGCGCGCGGACGATCCGAAAATACTGCCGGATTGGCCTTTGGTGACAGCCGCCGACCAGGCAGGGGAGTGGCGCCCCAGCGGTTGGCAAGTCGTCGCGGGGGACGAGCAAAAACTTCTATACGTGCTGATGCAGCCGCAGGCGCATGAGGGAACGCACAAGGATCCGGCGGCGGAAGTGTGGGTGTACAACGCTCCCACGAAAACCCGCGTCAAACGTCTCCGGCTCGTTCGGGCGGGCTCGTCGATTGCCTTGACGCACGGCGCCGAACCGCTTTTGTTGGTGCAGGCGGGCGAGCGGCTCGACGTGTACGAGCCAGGGGGCAGTCTGGTGCGCAGTTTGGATTTGCCCGGCTTCCATACGCGCATGCAAATCGAGCCCGTACGTTGATGGCGGACGCGGCATCGATGCTCGAGGTTTTTCAATGGCTGATGGTGCAGCTTGCGGCATTTCAGGCTGTGCTCCTGCTGGCCTCCTCCCTGCATAAAATGGCGCGGCCCGATCACGCCCGGACGGTGGTCCATGAATTCGCCGGAGTGCCGAGCCGGCTCGCGCTTGCAGCCACTGTTCTGATCGCGGCGGCCGAAGCGCTGGCCGGCTATCTACTGTGGACGCAGGCTTACCGTGCCGCGGGCGGTGCGCTTGCCGCCCTGATCTGGAGCGGATATCTCGCGCTGATCTTGCGCTCCATTGCACAAGGAAGGCGCGACGTGGATTGCGGGTGCAGCTTTGGTGCCGCGCAGCGTCCGTTGGGCGCCTACCAGGTGGTCAGAAATGTGGTGTTGGCAGGCGTCGCATCGTTGGTGGCAGCGGCTTCGGCGGCAAGCGCCGGCGGTCCGGTTTTCGGATCGCAGATCCTGGCGGCGATCGCCTTGTTGGTATTGTACGGCGCGCTGGATCAAGCGATGGCCCTGACGCCGCCGCGAACGGGAGAATTGCTATGAGTTTCTTGATTGCCTCGCAGATCATGCTTTGGATCGGACTTCTCGTTCTGGGTGTGGTGTGCATCGCCCTTGCGCGTCAGATCGGCGTATTGCATCAACGCATCGCGCCGGCGGGTGCCTTGGCGCTGCGCCAGCCGCTGAAGCTTGGGGAGCTTGCGCCCGAGACCGTGCTGACCGGGCTGGACGGATCGCCCGTTAAAATCGGCGGCGCGCGCGGCGGGCGCAGCCAGTTGTTGCTGTTCGTGTCGCCGGGCTGCGCGGTATGCGAGACCTTGCTGCCCGCGGTGCGCTCCGCGCAGGGCGCAGAGCGCAGTTGGCTCGATATCGTTTTGGCGAGCGACGGCGAACTCGACCAGCATGAACTGTTCGTGCGGGAGAAGGGGTTGACCAAATTCCCCTACGTGGTGTCCGAGCGTTTGGGGCGCACCTTCGGCGTTGCCAAGCTTCCCTATGCCGTATTGATAGACGAAGCGGGCAAGCTATCGTCGACCGGCCTGGTCAATACCCGCGAACATTTGGAAAGTCTCTTCGTTGCGAAGGAGACCGGCGTCAGCAGTATTCAGCAATTCCTCAGTCAAAGACCGAGGCATGCATCTTCCGGAGAATGAGAATGGCTCAATTCGATCAAGTGGCCGAAAAAGTGTTGCGCGGGTTCGCGAGCCGAACATCGCGCCGCAGTATGTTCAGCGTGCTTGGCGGCTTCCTTGCCGGCGCAGCGGCGCTGCCGTTGTTGCCGGTGGAGCGGGCGGGAGCGGCTGAGCCTGCCGCTTCCACGGATCCCAATTCCGGCCAAATCGCGCCCCAGGGGAGCGGCAATCCGCAGGATCCCGGCGATCCGACCAAGTGCGATTATTGGCGATACTGCGCCATAGACGGGTCGCTCTGCGCTTGCTATGGGGGAAGCGCCAACTCGTGTCCGCCGGGGACCGAAATGTCGCCGATTACCTGGATAGGCACTTGCCGCAATCCCGCGGATCGGCGCAACTACATCATCTCGTATAACGATTGTTGCGGCGGCGTCGCGTGGGGGCGATGTCCCTGTCAGAACAACCAAGGCGATCGGCCGGTAGTGCGCCCGCAGAACAACAATGAAGTCACCTGGTGTTTCGGCACCAAGAGCCAGTCGTATACTTGCTCGACCGCGATTATCTTGGGTGTGGCGATTGAGCAAAAATAGCGGACTGAAACCCCGGAGCGGACTTAAACCACGGAGCCCGTGGGCAAATGCCGCGGCGATCGCCGCTACCCTGGGCGCCTGGGCGCTGGGCGGCGGTGTGCCCTCAGCCGCCGCGGATGCGCAGCCGGGCGATGCCGGTTCGTTGGGTGCCTCCGTATTCGCCGATCACTGTGCCGTTTGTCACGGCCCGCAGGCGGCCGGCATACCCGGCAGTTTTCCTTCCTTGCACGAGCAAGTCGTGGCCTTTGCAAAAACGCCGGAAGGCCGCGACTACCTGGTGATGGTGGTTACCAGCGGTCTGATGGGCACCCTCAAAGTGGGGACCGCCAATTACAACGGCGTGATGCCGGCCCAGTCCGGGTTGAGCGAGGCCGAGGTCGCCGCGGTACTGAGTTATCTTGCGAGCGGTATGGGTAAAGCCGCATCGGGCGCCGCGGCCTTGTCGCCTGCCGACGTGAGCGATGCACGGGCGCGCCATGCCGATAGTTCGGCGCAAGCCACGCGCGCGCTACGGCCGGCCGCGGATCTATGACCGCTCCGGTGCGGTTTGCGGCACGAGCGAGGGCTCTGTTGGCGACCGCCTATCTTTCGATGCCAGGCAGCAGCTTTGGAAATGCGGTTGAATCACCGCCGGCAGGCGTCGATGATCCGCAGCGCGCCTGGCAGCATTGGACGCTCAACTGCCAGGGATGTCATCGGCCGGACGGAACGGGATCATCCGGGACCGCACCGAGCCTTGCCGGCACCGTGGCTCGGTTCTTGTCCGTGCCGGGAGGCCGTGAATATCTCGGCCGGGTACCCGGGGTCGCGACCTCGGCGCTGTCGGACTCGGATTTGTCCGAAGTGATGAACTGGATGCTGTGGCGGTTCGACAAAGAACACCTGCCCGCGAATTTCCGGCCCTTCACGGCAAACGAGATCGGACAGTTGCGCGGCGCGCCGCTGCGGCTCGAAGCTTCGCAGATGCGCGCTGAGCTGCTCAAGAAGGCGGATGCATCCGCGACGCCATGAACGAATCTCACGACGATGTGATTCTCACGACGTGCCCGCGTGATTGCTACGATACGTGCGGGATGCTCGTGCACAGGCGCGATGGAATCGTCACCGCGGTGCGCGGCAATCCGGCTCACGCCGTCAGTCGCGGCACCCTTTGCGGAAAATGTTCCACCGCCTACAACCGCGAGTGGCGGGATCCGACGCGGCGCTTGACCCAACCGCTGCGGCGGGTGGGCGCGAAGGGAGCCGGCCGGTTCGAACCCGTATCCTGGGACACGGCATGTGCGGAGATCGCGCAGCGACTGCAGCGCATCGTTGCATCGCAAGGCGCGCAAACGATTCTCAACGCCCACTACACCGGAACGATCTCATTGCTCGCGGGCATTGCGCCAATGCGCTTCTTTCACCGCCTGGGCGCCACCGAGGTTACGCCGGACACGATCTGCAACATGGCGGGGCACGTCGCCCTTCGCTACCTCTATGGCTCCTCCGTCGATGGGTTCGACCCGCGTACCGCCGGCGAAGCAGCGTGCATCGTCGTCTGGGGCGCGAATCCGCACGCCTCCGCGCCGCACGCGCACGAGAACTGGCTGCCCGAGGCGCCCGGCAAAGTGGTAGTGGTCGATCCGATCCGCACGCCGACGGCGGCACAGGCGGATATTCATTTGCAGCCCTTTCCCGGCAGCGATGCCGCGCTGGCGTTCGCGCTGCTGCACGTGATTCGGCGCGAAGGACTGATCGATGCCGACTTCATCGCGGCTCATGTGCTGGGGTGGGAGGAACTCGAACCGTTGCTGGATGGATGCGATCCTGCCTGGGGAGCCGCCGTCACCGGCGTGCCTGCCGCGCTGATCGAGGAGGTCGCCGTTCTTTACGCGCGCGGTCCTTCGTTGCTGTGGCTGGGCCAAGGTCTGCAGCGTCAGACTACCGGCGGTAATGTGATGCGCGCCTGCGGCCTGCTGCCGGCCGTTACCGGCAACCTATGCAAGCCCGGAGCAGGATTTTTGTATCTCAACGGCAACTTGCGGCAACGGCGTATGGACGAAGAGTACTTGAGCGGAGCTCACTTGGCGCCCGCCGGCGGCGCGCGGTCGGTCAGTCACATGGACTTCGCGGCGGCTCTCGAAGATCCGGCGCGTTCGCAGGCGCTGTTCGTGTGGAACATGAATCCCTTGGCGTCTTGCCCGCAACAGGCGCGCCTGCGCCGCGCCTTGCAGCGCGAGGACCTATTGACGGTCGCTTTGGATCTGTTCGCGACCGATACGACCGGAATGGCGGATTACGTGCTGCCGGCGGCAAGCTTCCTGGAGTTCGACGATCTCATCGCGTCGTACTTCCAATTGACCCTATCCGCGCAGGTCAAAGCGATGGAGACGATGGGGAGTGCTCTGCCGAATCAGGAGATATTCAGGCGCTTAGGCCAAGCCATGGCATTTTGCGAACCTGAACTGCAGGAAAGCGACGCTTCGATTCTGGACACTCTCATGGAGCGCAGCGGCCTCGGGCTTACCTTCGCCGCGCTCGCGGAACGCGGGTCGATCTGGGTGCCGGAAAAGCCTGCGGTGCAATTCCCCGAAGGCGTATTTGCGACGCCGAGCGGGCGCATCGAGATCGCTTCCGCGCGCGCCGCGGCGGATGGGCATCCCCGGGTGCCTCAAGCGTGGAGCGATCCACCGGCCTGCCGCGGGTCATTTGCGCTTGCTCTCGCCGGCGCATGCGTGGCTCATGAATACCAGCTTCGGCAACGTACGTCAGATCGAGAAGCGTATCGGCGACGCGACGATTGCCTTGCATCCCGGCGATGCAGCGGACCGTTGCCTGGCGGAAGGCGACTCTGCTCTGGTGCGCAACAGCTGCGGCAGCCTGCGGCTGACAGTGACGGTCTGCGACGACGTCCCGCGCGGAGTGGCGCTGACCCACAAGGGCCGCTGGCTCGGCACGGATGCGGCAGGCGCCAACGTCAACGTGCTCAATCCGGGTGAGAAAAGCGATATGGGGGAAAGTACGGCGGTGCACAGCATCGAGGTGTCGGTGTCGGCGATATGAGCGCGGAGGCGGTGCTCCCGGCCGCAACGGGCGTCGGCGGCGCGAATTTGAAGCGCTCATTGCGACATTGGGATCTGGTGCTGTACGGCCTGGCCTATATCGCGCCGTTCGCGCCGCTCAGCACGCTTGGTTTCGTGTGGAGAGAATCGAACGGCTTGATCGTCCTTGCGTATGTGTTGGGGGCGGTATGCATGTATTTCACGGCGCAAAGCTATGCCACCATGACCGAAACCTTGCCGACGGCGGGGTCGGTCTATGGCTTCGCGCGTCATGCCCTGGGCACCTTTCCTGGCTTCATCGCCGGCTGGATGATATTGCTGGATTACTTGTTGATTCCGGCTTTCGTTTACGTGCTGATTGCGGTGGCGCTGGAAACGCTGCTGCCCGGTATCGATCGAGGAATCTGGATCGTGGCGATGGTGGCGGCGACCACCCTGGTCAACTGGTTCGGCATCACGGTAACCTCGCGGGCAAACTTCATCTCCGTCGGACTTCAGGTGATCATTCTGGTGGGCTTCCTGATATTGGGAGTGATCGCGCTTTACGCCGGCAAGGGTAATGGCGCGCTGACGATCAAGCCCGTTTTCAATGCCGCCGCCTTCGATGCGGGCAAGATATTCAGCGCGACTTCGATTTGCATCATGTCTTTCCTTGGTTTCGACGCAGTCTCGACGCTCGCCGAAGAGGTGGAGGACGGCGACCGGCGCGTCATCGGCAAGGCGATCATTGCCGTGCTGGTGTTGTCCGCGATTTTCTTCGTGGCGGTTGCCTGGGTTCTCGGAAATCTCTTGCCCGGGATTTCGATCAAGGATCCGGCGGCTGCCGTGTATGAACTCGCGCACTGGGCCACGGGCCCTTGGACGGCGGTCGTGTTGGCGTGGGCCTATGTCGGAATAGTCGGCTTGTCGAATGCATTGCCGATGCAGGTTGGCGTGGCGAGAGTGGTATTCGCCATGGGACGCGATCGACAGCTGCCGCGAATCCTGGCGCGGGTCCATCCTCGCTACCACACGCCATACGTGGGCATGCTGGCCACTGCCACATTGTCGCTTGCCGCGGCCCTTTACATGAAAAACCGTCTCGACGATCTGGCATCGATCGTGAATTTCGGGGCGCTGAGCGGATTTCTATTCCTGCACATCTCGGTGTTGGCGTATTTCCGCCATCAAGCGGCGCTCCGCGGCGTGGGTGCGGCACTGGCTGGTGCCATCCTGCGGAATCATCGTCGTCCTCGCCGTGTTGTCCGGCATGAGCGTGCTCGCCGTCAAGGTCGGCTCCGCATGGTTGGCGATCGGCTTGGTTTATGGATGGGCGCTGAAGGTCCAAGCAACGGGACGAATTGCACGTGCCCTTGTAGCTCGGTGCATGCGGCTAAGGGCCTTGCGGTATGTTGCGCACCAGGTTTGCAGCCGCCTCGACCGCCGCGGCCTGATGAGGCTGCAGGTCCTGGCCCCCCATCAGCATCAGTTCCTCGAGGTAGGGATCGACCACGGAAGTTCTGATGCCGGCAAATTCCTCGATGACGGCCAAGCCGCAGAACGGCACGTAGGCATTGGAGTAGCCGCCCTCGTGGGTTGCCACCAGGCGGCCTCCGCATAAGGAGGCGGCGGCCGCGACAATTCGAGCCGCCATCGCACGGTAAGTCTCGCTGGTGCACAGCATGCGGCCCAGAGGATCCATGGCGCTCGCATCGAGACCGGATGCAACGACGATCAGCTGCGGGTTAAAGCGTTGCAGCGCCGGCAATATGACGCGGTCGAAGGCGGCGAGATACGCCCCGTGTCCGGATCCCGGCGGCAGGGGAATGTTGAGGTTGGTACCGGCGGCGGCGCCGATGCCGATGACGCCAAGCTGTCCGCCATCGATGGGATAGCAACGGTCTTGGTGAATCGACACGGTGAGCACGGACGGATCCGCAATGAACGCACTCTCGGTGCCGTTGCCGTGGTGCACATCCCAGTCGACGACGGCGACACGCTCCACGCCGCGCATGCGTTGGGCATGACGCACCAGCAGAACCACGTTGCCGAAGACGCAATAACCGCGCCCCGCGTCAGCCTCCGCGTGGTGGCCCGGCGGTCTGACCAAGGCGTAGGCATTCCTGATGCGCCCCGCCAGCACAGCATCCGCGGCCTCGATGCAGCCGCCCGCTGCCAGCAGCGCGATCTCATAACTGCCGGCGCCGATGCTGGCGCTGTCGCCGATCGCGCCGCCGCCGGCCGCCGATAGAGCGCGCACCGATTCGATATAGCGCTCGGTGTGAAAATAACGCAGCTCCGCATATTCGGCAGGACGCGGTTTGACCCGGGTCAGTCGTTCGCCGAGGCCGCTGACTTCGAGAAGCGCCAATAGGCGGCGCTTGGACTCGGGAGTCTCGGGATGCCGGTCCGGCTGCACGAAGGGGCTGGAACTGGAAAATCCGGCACCGTTGCCGGGGTCATGCCAAAAATACCGCTCGTGGGCAACCAAGCCGGACTGCATGGACATGTTCAGTGCGCGGCCTGCACGTAAACTTCCTTGCCTCGAAACCACGTGTGTGTGACTTGGGTTTTCGCGATGTCGTCGGCGTGACCGTCGGCGGCGAGCTGAATGATGTCGCGGTCGAGGACGATGAAATCGGCCGATTTGCCGACCTGCAGCGATCCTGCATCCTTGTCGATTCCAAGCATGCGGGCGCCATTGATGGTGTATGCATCGATGGCCTCATCGACATTCAAGTCCTGGGAAGCGTTCAGCGCCCGGCCGCCGGCATAGCGGCGGGTGATGGCGTGTGCCAGGTTGACGAACGGGCGCGGATCGCGAGTTTCGACCGGGGCATCCGAGCCGGCGGCAGTGATGCCCCCGGCATCCTGAACCGCGCGGACGGGGTAGGCGTTGGCCTCGTAGAAGCTGCCCGGTGCGTGCAGCTCCCGATAGTCATTTCCTTGAATCCTCTCCAGGAAAGGAATGACCGTCATGTCGTACGCCGTATCCACGCCCATCCACGCGAAAGTCCAAGCGACGTACAAATGATCGCGGCCGACGCGCGCCACATCTTCGGGTGCCGATAATTGAATATGCGCCAAGCTGTCGCGGGTAGCGTAGTTCCCGTCGGCCTTGCGAGCAGCCTCGATTGCGTCCAGGGCCGTGCGCAGCGCGCGATCCCCGATCACATGGATGTGCATGTTGAAGCCGGCCGCGTGGAAACGCCGCACGAATTCCAAGATCACAGCCCGATCATGCTGCAGTTCGCCGTTCGAAACGGTGCATTGAACCGGGTGGTACCCGTGCTGCTTGAGGAACTCGGCAGCCCTTGCCGCGTCGGAATACGTGACGGCATTCGCCCGCACATCGGCGCACAGCGGTGCGGCGGTATCGACGTAGCCGGTGACGCTTGCCAGCCCCCCGGCATCGATGCGGAAGATCGGCTGTAGAAAGTCCTTGAGTGACGCTCCGTTCGGCAAGGTAGGCGGAACCGCATAGGGGTTGCCTTCGAGCACTCCGTCCGCAAATAACTTGATGAAATCGGCGCGCATCAAAGGATTCGACGCATACTTGTCGCGGATCGCGACCGCTTTGGCCACCATCGCGTCGTAATCCACGTTGCCGGCCGCGGTGTGGTACACCGCGGGATCGTAGAACTGGGCCAGACTCACCCGCACGGTCAATTGATCACGCTGCTGCAAGGCGTCGAATACCGCGATCGTATCGGGCGCCGTCATGGCATCGAGAATGGCCGTGATGCCGACGCTGTTCAGGCGTTGCGTGATCCGCTGCGGCGCCTTCATGACGTCAGTCAGGTCCGTGTTGAGCATGCTGTTGGGATTGATCAAATAGCGGGCATCTTCGTTTGCCGCCCCGTTGGGTTCCCCGCGCTCGTCGATGCCGACGAATTTCTTGTAGGCCGCGAAGTCCTTCTCGAGACTCTCCTTGGATAAACCGACGGGGTTGCCGGCGGGATTTTTTGCCGAAGCGAGCGCCAGGCTGTTGAAGGCGCCATGGTGCCCGTCATTGCCCAGCAACTGCACCTGCTGGCCCGACGAGGCCTTGTCGAGCGCAACGCGAAGGGTTGGGAACTCGCTGTCGGGCTGATTGCCCGTGGTGTAGTTCCACTGATGGACGACGAGGCGTTCTCCGGGAGCGGTTTTATACCGCGTTATGCATTGCCGCACGAATGCGGAGAGCTCTCTCAAGGTAAGGGGCTTGCTCGCAAGATCACAAAAATCCAGATCGACGATATCCAAGGGATGAATATGCGCATCGACGAGACCGGGCAAGACTCGCGCTCCCTTGAGGGCCAACACTTTGGACTTGGGTCCGGTCCATTGCGCCGCGTCTTGGTCGGTGCCGATGAATACGATCCGGCCGTTGCGCGCCGCCATCGCCTGGGCGGCCGGCAGTTTCGCACCGCGGTAGATCTTTCCTCCGGTCAGGACGATGTCGGCCTGGCTCCGGGATTGCGCGGCGGCCATAGGCCCGTGCATCAGGCAGCACAGAGCGGCTCAACGCCGAAAGGGCGGCAATCAAGGGTCGGTTGGTCAATTTTGTTCTCGTTAGCGGGTTGGCTTTGCCGTCTGTACGGGCCTTCGATTGCGCGAGTCGCGCCCATAGTAATCGGGATAGTCTGCCGTCAGCCCCTTGAAGCGCCGATGCACCCACAAATATTGTTCGGGTACGCGGCGAATTTGCGCCTCCAATAGCTCATTGAAGCGCTCGACGTCGCGTGTCGGATCGCCGCTCGGGAAATCTTCGAGCGCGGGCCCGATCACCACCCGATACCCGGCATTGCCCGGCAGGCGCTCCGGGAAGTAGGTCAGTACGGCGGCGCCGGAAATTCGCGCCAGACGCGATGTTGCGGTGGTGGTGGCCGCCGGGATGCCGAAGAACTTCACCATGGCCGCGCCCTTGTTGCGATAGCTCTGGTCCGGTGCGTACCACACCGCCTCATTCTTTTTCAGAGCGCGAATCATGGCGCGTATGTCGTCATGCGCGATCGGTCTGCCGTGGCGCGAAAAACTGGTGAACATGGTGTGCGAGAGGACCGCATTTTTCGTCGGGCGATACACCACATTGAGAGGAACGACGGTGCCTAGGATCCGGGTGGCGATCTCGATGGTGGTAAAATGCCCGCCGATCAGGATGGCGCCGCGGCCCTTGAGGAACGCCGCTTGCAGATGCTCGAGGCCCCGCACTTCGGCGAGCCTGTTCACGCGGCGATCGTTGCTCCACCAGGTCGTGGCCGTTTCGCACAGCCCAATCCCCAAACTCTGGCAGTGGCGGTCGACCAGTTCTTCTACCTCCGGCGGCGACAGCGCGGGCATGCATAATTCGATGTTGCGGCGGGCAATGCGCACATAGGCAAGGGGTAGCCGGCGGATGAGTTTGCCGAGAGTCGAGCCCACGTGCCGTTGAACCGAAAAGGGCAGCGATTCGATGATGCGCAGTGCGCTCAAACCGGCCCAAGTCGCCCAGTATTTGGGCAAAAGTAGTTCTACCCGCATCGTCAGTGTGCGCGCACCCTCGACGCTGCCTCCGGGCCCGCGTGGCATTCAGCAGATGGATTCATGGACTGGCCGGCGAACTTTGTACCGTAAACCTCGAGCAGGCGAGAGAATAGCTGCGTTGGGCTAGGGTTGCCAGGTGATCGCCGCCCAACACGGACGCCGCTCGGCCGTGGCGGGGTCGCTGCCGCGGTGCCAGCCGGTTCCGCGGCGTATCTGTTGCAGTGCGTCATCCGGCCGCTTGCGGAGCCGGGAGGCGGGGGTGGGAAGGCCTGCGCGCCGAGAAATATTCGTATTTATCGGCAAATTGTTGTAGCATTCGGCCCGGTTCGTGATTTCTACTTGGTCCGTTTCTGGTCACCGCGCCGCTCCGGCGTCACCTTGACCACAACCCACAAAGCAGGTTTCTTCGATCCAGGTGGCAGGCACTCGGCACATTGCATCGCAGTACGCACGCGTGACCGGCCGATAGCTTCTTTTGCAGTAGGTATTCTTCACATGACGAAAATGTATGTTGGCAATCTCCCGTTCTCAATGGACGAGTCCGCAGTGCGTGCGCTGTTCGAAAAGCATGGCGCCGTTCAGTCGGTCGCGCTGATCAATGATCGCGACACCGGTCGGCCCCGCGGTTTCGGCTTCGTTGAAATGGCCAGCGCAGATGCTGCGCGTGCCATGCAGGCCTTGAATGGCCACGATGTCGACGGGCGAGCGCTGAAGGTGAATGAGGCTCAGGAGCGCACCGGCGGCGGCGGTGGTGGTGGCGGTGGCGGTGGCGGTGGATCGCGCGGTCCGAAGCGCTGGTAACAGCATTCTGAAATAGTGCGAGAACTGGGGCCGCAGTGATGCGGCCCTAGTCATTTTTACGAATCGATGTGCGCGATCAGGGTTTACGCCCAAGTCCGCTTTGCCTATAATCGCGGCCCTCGGCGGGGGACCTGATTTAAATCCGGAAACCGCGCCCGACAGGTGATAGCCCTTCAGCGGGCTTTTCGTTGCAGAGAGGGGGCCGATGGTCCCCTTTTTTGTTTTAAGGGCTTAGGTTCGGCAAATGCGTGACGCCTTGATGCGCCTATTAGAGCCGCCGATCGAGGCGCTCGGATTTGAAGTGGTCGATATCGAATTTGCGCGAGATGGGCGCGGCGGGGTCTTGCGGATATTCATTGATCGCGGACCCACGGATTCCGGACCGGGCATCACGGTCGATGATTGCGCGACCGTGAGTCATGCCGCCAGTCAGGTGCTCGAGGCCCAGGATCCGATCAAGGGGCACTACACGCTGGAAGTCTCCTCGCCGGGATTCGATCGGATCTTGCGAACCCGCGCGCATTTCGAGCGTTTTGTCGGCGAACGCATATTCGCCGAGTTGAAATTGCCCATCGACGGAAGGCGGCGTTATGTGGGGAAGTTGAAGTCGATCGCGGGCGACACAATTGTGATGGAAGTGGACGGCAAGGCTCATAGCCTGCCGCTCGAGCGGATTCAGAAGGCGAGATTGCGGCCGGAGTGACGAGGAGTCTATAGGACCATGAACAAAGAAATATTGATGGCGGTTGATGCGGTCTCCAACGAGAAGGGCGTCGACAAGGAAATAATCTTCGAGGCGCTCGAAGCCGCGCTCGCGTCCGCAACTCGCAAGAAGCACGGCGAAGAGCTGGATGTGCGCGTTTCGATCAACCGTAAAACCGGCGCCTACGACACCTTCCGCCGCTGGAAAGTGTTTGCCGACGACTCCAAGGAACTCGAGGTTCCCGAGCGCGAGCTTCGCTTGGACGATGCGCGGGACATCGACAAGGACGTAGAACCGGGCGGTTTCGTGGAAGAACCGATGGAATCGGTGCCTTTCGGCCGCATCCTGGCGCAGACCGCCAAGCAAGTCATCGTGCAGAAGGTGCGCGAGGCCGAGCGCGCGCAGGTCGTCGATGCCTACAAGGATCGGGCGGGGACCCTCGTCAGCGGAATCGTCAAACGCGTCGATCGCAACGGCGTCTATGTGGATCTCGGCGCGAACGCCGAAGGCTTCATCGCCCGCGAAGAGATGATCCCGCGCGAGCCCGTGCGTTCGCAGGACCGGATCAAGGCCTATCTGAAGGAAGTGCGCACGGAGCCGCGCGGTCCGCAGCTGTTCCTGTCGCGCACCGCTCCGGAGTTCCTGATTGAACTGTTCAAGCTCGAGGTGCCGGAAGTGGGCCAGGGACTCATCAATATCCTGGCGGCGGCTCGCGATGCGGGCGTACGCGCCAAGATCGCGGTACGCAGCAACGATCCGCGCGTCGATCCGGTCGGCGCGTGCGTCGGCATGCGCGGTTCGCGCGTGCAGGCGGTGTCGAACGAGATTGCCGGCGAGCGAGTGGACATCATTCCATTCGACGACAACAACGCCCAATTCGTCATCAACGCCATGGCTCCCGCGGAGGTTACTTCAATCGTCGTGGATGAGGATTCGCACTCGATGGACATCGCGGTATCGGAGGACAAGCTCTCGCAGGCGATCGGCAGAGGCGGGCAAAATATCCGCTTGGCGAGCGAGCTGACGGGGTGGGAGCTGAACGTCATGAGCGAGTCGCAGGCCGAGGCGAAGAGCGAGACCGAGTCGCTGGCCTTGCGCGAAACGTTCATGAAGCAGCTCGATGTCGATGCCGATGTCGCCAGCATATTGGTCCAGGAGGGGTTTTCGACCATCGAAGAGATCGCCTACGTGCCCGCCAGCGAATTGAACGGCATCGAGGAATTCGACGAGGAGATAGTCAAAGAGCTGCGCACGCGCGCCCGCGACGTGTTGCTCACGCAGGCGATTGCAAGCGAAGAGTCGGTCGACGGCGCGGAAGCGGCAGTCGATCTGATCGAAATCGCGGGCGAATCTCTTGCCAAGACCTTGGCGCGCAAAGGGGTTCGCACGCGCGATGATTTGGCCGACCTCGCGGTTGACGAGTTGGTCGAGATCGGAAGCGTCGATGAGAAGAAAGCCGGCGAGCTGATCATGGACGCCCGCAAACACTGGTTCGCGGAAGAAGCGAAGGTTTAGGAGCAACTATGGCAGATGTTACCGTCGCCCAATTCGCCGAGGTGCTGAAAGTCCCGGTCGATCGCCTGCTGCAGCAGCTCGATCAGGCGGGGATCAAAGTCGACAGCGCCGAGGACATGATCAGCGAGGATGCGAAGCACGAACTGCTCACGCATCTGCGCCGCAGCCACGGCCATGACGACGTACAGGCCGATGCAGCCCCGCGAAAGATTACGTTGCGTCGCAAGTCGCAATCGGAACTGAAGCTCGCGAGCCCCCAGGGCCGCGCCCGCACCGTCAACGTCGAGGTGCGCAGCAAGCGCACGTACATCAAGCGCGAGGTCCTCGAGGATCAGGCGCGCCATCAGCAAGAAGAGATCGATCGGCAACGCGAAACCGAAGAGCAAGCCAAGGTTGCCGTCGAGCGCGCCGAGCGCGAGCGCCTCGAGAAAGAACGGCTGGATCGCGAGCGCCTCGAGGAGGAGAGCCGGCGCCGCAGCGATGAAGAAGTTCGCAAGCGCACCGCGGAGGAGGAAGCCCGCCGCATCGCCGAAGTGCAGGCTCGAGAAGTGGCGGAGCGCGACCGCAAGGCCGCCGCTGCGAAACCCGGCAAAGCCGCTCGGGCCGTGGTGGATGACAAAGCGACCCGTTACGGCCGGCAGGAGCTGCACATCGTCGGCGATGTGAGCTCGCGCCACAAAAAGAAGAAATCACGCGACGGGCGCCGCCGTTCAGTCGGCGGCGATTCCGATGCCAAGCACGGGTTCGAGATGCCCACCGAGCGCGTGGTGCGCGAGGTCCCGATCGGGGAGGCGATGACCGTCGGCGAGTTGGCGCAAAAAATGGCGGTCAAGGCGACTGAAGTCATCAAAGTCATGATGAACATGGGCGTGATGGCGACGATCAATCAAATGATCGAGCAGGACACTGCGGTATTGGTGGTCGAGGAAATGGGCCACACGGCGGTACTGCGCAAGGAAAACATCATCGAGGAGGATCTGCAGGGCGAAACGGATTCCTCGCTCGAGGTTTTGCCGCGTCCGCCGGTGGTGACGGTCATGGGGCACGTCGACCACGGCAAAACGTCATTGCTCGACTACATACGCCGCACCAAGGTGGCGGCGGGCGAGGCGGGCGGTATCACCCAGCACATCGGCGCGTATCACGTGGAAACGGCCAAGGGCATGGTGACGTTCCTCGATACGCCCGGCCACGCGGCCTTCACTTCCATGCGCGCGCGCGGCGCGCAGGTCACCGATATCGTCATCTTGGTGGTGGGCGCCGACGACGGCGTCATGCCGCAGACCGTCGAAGCGATCCAGCACGCGCAAGCGGCCAAGGTGCCGATCGTGGTGGCGCTCAATAAAATGGACAAGCCGGAAGCGGATGCGGAAAAGGTCAAGCAGGAGCTCACGAAATACGGCGTGATTCCCGAAGAATGGGGCGGCGAGAATATATTCGTGCCGGTATCCGCGAGAACCGGTCAGGGCGTCGATCAATTGATCGACAGCATCCTGCTGCAGGCGGAAGTGCTCGAGCTGAAGGCACCGACGACCGGCCTGGCGGCGGGCTATGTGATCGAGTCGAGCCTCGAGAAGGGGCGCGGCGCCGTCGCGACGGTGCTCGTGCTGCGCGGCACGCTCAAGCTCGGTGATCCCTTGCTGATCGGTCAGGAATTCGGCCGCGTGCGAGCGTTGTTCAATGAGGCGGGCGAAGCCGTCGATGCCGCGGGGCCTTCGATTCCGGTCGTCGTGTTGGGTTTGTCGGGCGCACCGAATGCGGGCGACGAATTGCTGGTGGTCGAGACCGAGCGCAAGGCGCGCGAAGTCGCCATGCATCGACAATCCAAGTCGCGCGACGTCAAGCTCGCGCAGAAGAGCGCGAACATGCAGGACGTGTTCTCGACGATGGGTGAGAGCAAGGCCGACCTGGTGCAGCTCTTGGTCAAGGCCGATGTGCAGGGCAGCGTCGAGGCACTGCGCGATGCGCTGAACGCGCTCTCGACCGGCGAGGTCGCAGTGAACATCGTGGCCTCCGGCGTCGGCGGCTTGACTGAATCCGATGTCACTCTCGCCGCCGCCTCCAAGGCGCGAATCATCGCTTTCAATGTTCGCGGCGACGCTGCGGCTCGCGCCGCCATCAAGGATCACGCGGTCGACGTCCGCTACTACAGCATCATCTACGAGGCCATCGACGACATAAAGGCGGTTCTCACGGGCATGCTGGCCCCGGAAGTCAAGGAGCAGATCGTGGGGCTTGCAGCGGTCCGCAGCGTATTCCGCTCGAGCAAGTTCGGCACAGTCGCCGGCTGCATGGTGATCGACGGCTATGTGCGCCGAAATTTTCCGATCCGTGTGCTGCGCAACAACGTCGTCATCTTCGAGGGCGCCCTGGAATCCTTGAAGCGCTTCAAAGACGACGTCAACGAGGTGCGGGCGGGAACCGAGTGCGGAATCGGCGTCAAGAATTACAACGACGTGCAGGAAGGCGACCAGATCGAATGCTACTCGCGAGTGGAAGTGGCACGAACACTTTGAACAGGAGTTTGACAGGCCCGCGTCGCCTCGACCCCGTTAGTCCGGCGCCTAGCGCCTGAGAAGTATGGCAAATAAGGAGAATCCGCGAGCACGCAGGCTGGGTGAGCAGATCCAGCGCGAGCTGACCGAGTTGCTGCGGCGCGACGTCAAGGATGAGCGCATCGGCAATGTGACGATCACGGCCGTCAGCGTCACGGGAGACTTGCGCACCGCGCGGGTGTACTACCTCGTATTCGGCAAGGATGGTCCGGACCCGAAGGTGCAGCGCGGTCTGGAAAGCGCCGCCGGATTTTTGCGCAACGCACTTTCGCGTTCCTTGATGATTCGCCACACCCCCACCTTGAGTTTCGAACTCGATACGTCGATCGAGCACGGCGTGCGGCTGGCGCAGTTGATCGACTCCGTCAACAAGCCGGTAACCCATGCGGCGGGCCCAGCCGGGGGCGAAGGCCGCGTGATCGATGAAGGCGACGCGTGAGATCGATGAAGGCCACGTGATCGATGAAGGCGACCCGTCGCCGAGAGAGGAGTGATGCCGGCCGATATCCACGGAATTCTCTTGCTCGACAAGCCCATAGGCTTAAGCTCGGCAGGTGCAGTCGCGCGAGTCAAACGGCTGTTCAATGCCCGCAAGGCCGGACATACCGGCTCTCTCGATCCGCTGGCCTCGGGATTGCTGCCCATTTGCTTTGGGGAAGCCACCAAGTTCGGCGCGCAACTCCTGGAGGCCGACAAAACCTACCGCGTAACCGTGCGCCTCGGCGAGCGCACGCCGAGTGCCGATCGTGAATCCGAGGTGATCGAGCGTCGTGAATTACAGCCTTATTCTGCGCAGCGGGTCGAGGAAGCGCTCGTTGGGTTTCCGCGCGAATATGCCCAGGTACCGCCGATGCATTCGGCGCTCAAGCAGGATGGCAAGCCGCTGTATGAGTACGCGCGTGCCGGAATCACCCGTGCGCGCTCGCCGCGCGCCATCATCATCCACGAAATGCGCCTGCTCGGTTGGCAGCCGCCGGATTTATCATTCGATGTGCGCTGCTCCAAGGGAGCTTACATTCGAGTTCTCGCCGAGGATTTGGCGGCCCGGCTCGGTACGATCGGCCATTTGGCGGCTGCTCCGCAGACTCGGTGTTGCGCCGTTTGGCGCCGAAACTCAATGGTCCTTCGAGGCACTGGAATCGTTGAGTCCGGCGGAACGGCAGGAAGCACTCCTGCCCGTCGATGCCGCCCTCAGAGCGTTCCAACGGCTGGATTTGTTTGCGGCAGGAGTGAGTGCGTTTCGTCAGGGCCAGACGGTGTCGATTCCCGCCGGCGCACCCGGAAGCTTGCCGGGTACCGCGCGTATCTATGCGGCGGGCCTCGGATTTCTGGGTTTGGGGCAGATCGAGCCCACCGGCCGGCTGGTGCCATTGCGGCTGATTGCCAATTAAGGCTAATCCCAAGCTTGAGAGGCAGTGCCGCGACGCGTACAATGCGCGCCTTCTTAAAAGGTCTAAGTTATTGATTGAGGTTTGATTTCAATGCCACTCACTCGAGAAGAAAAGACGGGCGTCGTCGGTAAATTCCAGCGCAATGCGCAGGACACCGGTTCTCCCGAAGTTCAAATTGCCTTGTTGTCCGAGCGCATCAACGGCTTGAGCCAGCATTTCACCACGCATAAAGCCGACCACGCGTCGCGCCGCGGGCTGCTCAAAATGGTCAACCAGCGCCGCAAGCTGCTCGATTATCTCAAGAGCAGAACTCCGGACAAGTACACGCAGTTGGTCGAACGCTTAGGGTTACGCCGCTAGCAGGCGCCGCCGCAGGCCACATGCTTTGAGCATTCGGCCTTCGTCTATACATTCCAAAATACGCAAGGGGCTCTAAGTGGGCGCTATCAAAAAAAGCTTTAAATATGGTGATCACACCGTAACGATTGAGACGGGCGAACTCGCTCGTCAGGCCGACGGCGCGGTGCTCGTCACCATGAGCGACACGGTGGTGCTCGTGACGGCGGTGGGCCTCAAGAAGGCGACGCCGGGCCGCGATTTTTTCCCGCTGACCGTGAACTACCAGGAAAAAACATACGCGGCCGGCCGCATCCCCGGCGGCTTTTTCAAGCGCGAAGGCCGCCCGACGGAGAAAGAAACTCTCACCTCGCGGCTGATCGACCGCCCGATCAGACCGTTGTTTCCGGAAGGCTTCATAAATGACGTGCAGGTAGTGGCCTCGGTCCTCTCGGTCAATGCCGAAGTAGATCCGGACATCGCGTCATTGCTCGGCGCTTCCGCCGCCCTCGCTATTTCCGGAATGCCGTTCATGGGTCCCATAGGCGCTGCACGCGTCGGCTATCTGGACGGCAAGTACATCCTCAATCCCACCGCTTCGCAGTTGACGGAATCGAAACTCGATCTCGTGGTCGCGGGCACCCAGGAAGGCGTGCTGATGGTGGAATCCGAAGCGGACGGCTTGAACGAGGAAACCATGCTCGGCGCCGTCATGTTCGGTCACGCCGAGATGCAGACCGCGATCAAGGCGATCAACGAACTTGCGGCGGAGGCGGGCAAACCAAAGTGGTCCTGGGTCGCGCCAGAACCGAATAAGGCTTTGAAGGATGCAGTGGCTGCGCTCGCCGAGAAGAGTCTCGCCGCAGCCTATGCGCTCACCGAGAAGCAGCAGCGACACGCCAAGATCAGCGAGATCAAGAGCGCAACGCTCGAGGCATTGACCAAACCGAGCCCCTCGGGCGAGCCGGCGAAATTCACGCCGGATGAGGTCGGCAACGAGTTCTTCAATCTGGAATATCGACTGGTGCGCGAGCGAATTTTGGAAGGACACCCGCGCATCGATGGGCGCGACACCAAAACGGTGCGCGGCATCAACATTCGCACCGGCGTGTTGGCGCGGACCCACGGATCGGCGTTGTTCACCCGCGGCGAGACCCAGGCATTGGTGGTCACTACGCTGGGCACGGGGCGCGACGCGCAAATCATCGACGGTCTCACGGGCGAACGTAAAGAACCGTTCATGCTGCACTACAATTTCCCGCCATTCAGCGTCGGCGAGACCGGCATGATGGGCTCGCCCAAGCGGCGCGAGATCGGTCACGGCAACCTTGCAAAACGCGGCGTCAAGGCCGTGATGCCTGGAGTGGAGAAATTCCCGTACGTCATCCGCGTCGTATCGGAAATTCTCGAGTCGAATGGATCGAGCTCCATGGCCTCCGTGTGCGGCACCAGTCTCGCATTGATGGACGCAGGCGTGCCGATCAAGGCGCCGGTCGCCGGAGTGGCGATGGGTCTCGTCAAGGAAGGTCCCCGATTTCAGGTTCTGACGGATATCTTGGGCGATGAAGACCACCTGGGCGACATGGATTTCAAAGTGGCCGGGACGAAAGATGGCATCACTGCGCTGCAGATGGACATCAAGATCACCAGCATCACGCGCGAGATCATGAAGGTGGCGCTGGATCAGGCCCGCGACGGCCGCCTGCACATCTTGGGCGAGATGAACAAGGTCCTCTCCAAGCCGCGCGAGAGCATGTCGGAGTGGGCGCCCACCATCATCACCTTGAAGATCGATCCCGAAAAGATCCGCGACGTGATCGGCAAGGGCGGAGCCGTCATCCGGCAAATCACCGAAGAGACCGGCACATCGATCGATATCGAGAACGACGGCACGGTCAAAATCGCGTCAGTGCAAGGTGCTGCCGGCCGCGAAGCTCAGCGGCGCATTGAACTGATCACTGCCGACGTCGAGGTCGGCCGGGTATACGAAGGCAAGGTGGCCCGATTGATGGACTTTGGCGCGTTTGTGACCATTCTTCCGGGGCGCGACGGCCTGGTGCACATCTCGCAGATCTCCGAGGAACGCGTCGAGCGCGTCGGCGACAAATTGAAAGAAGGCGATGTGGTACGCGTGAAAGTTCTCGAAGTCGATCGGCAGGGGCGCGTGCGTCTGTCGATGCGGAACGTGGACGCCGCATAAGCAGCATTTAGCGCATGCAATCCGCCGGGCCCTGCCGCGTCCGGCGGAATGCAATGCGCCGCCGATCCTGATCGGCGGCGAAGATCCAAATCGACGAGCTCACTTCGTATCGAGGTGCTCGTCGCGGTCTTTCTCGCCCTCTCGCGCACGGACCGCGGACAGTCCCTTGAAGGGATCATCCGCCGGTGAACGGATGCGCGCTGGACGAACCTGCGGCTGCTGACTCATGATCTGCTTCAGGTTCTGTTCCAAGTGGCCGCTCACCAGCCCCTGCATGCCGGTTCCGTAGGCGCGGATCACGTTGACCATGAAATCCTGACTGAGGATAGGTTCGGCAAGATGCTCTTGCTCGGCAATCACTTGCAGCAAGATGCTGCGCGTAATGTCCGCATTGTTCTTCTTGTCGACGACGACGAACTCAATCCTTTCGATCACGAGACGCCTGACGTCGGCCAATGTGATGTACCGACTTTCAACCGTGTCATACAGGCGACGATTCGGATATTTTTTTATCACTCGCGGTTCGCTCATAGGGCTTCTCGCTCGTGTTGGCCGACGCGCCGCCGGAAGATGCCGGTTCGTGCCTGACCACGCATGACCCACTCCATGGACGTTTCAAGGATAGCGCAATGCAGCGCTAAGGCAAATCGGCATTTTTTTGTATATTTTTTAGTCCGTTACGCGCACATTCAAGCGCTTTGGCACCCGTCTCATGTCCCAGCGTGCTATCGCCCACTCCCAAGCCTGAGACAGACTCGCCGTCGACAGGGAATCGGGCGGGGCGAGTCCAAGCAGGGAAAATACCGCCAAGAGCTGGGGTAGGGGCGTATCGGTGCCCAATCGCACACTGCGCCGGGCCTTGGCAAGTTTGGTGTCGTCCGCCTCGGTGAGTACCGGGACATGGGCGTAGGCCGGCTGAGGCAAGCCGAGCATTCTTTGCAGATAAATTTGGCGCGGCGTGTTGTCGAGCAAGTCGGCGCCGCGCACGATGTGGGTCACCCCCTGCGCGGCATCGTCGACGACGACCGCCAACAGGTATGCGAATACCTGATCACGCCGCTTCAGAATGACATCGCCAACCGCGGCGGCGACGTCTTGCCGATAACTTCCCTGAATCCGATCGCTAAACATGACGAATCCCGGCTCAACTCGCAGCCGGGCGGCGGTCGGTACTCCCGCCATCGACGGGCGCACGCGACAGGTGCCCGGATAACGGCTTTCTTCCTCCAGCTGCAGACGACTGCAGGAACATTCGAAGGTCAAATGCCGCCGCTGAAGGGTCTGCAGGGCCTCGGCGTAGCGCTCTATGCGCTCGCGCTGGCGAACGACCTCGTCATCCCATTCGAAACCGAATGCCTCCAGGGTTCGGAGGATGGCGGCCGCAGAACCCGCGATTTCGCGAGGCCGGTCGAGATCCTCGATCCGCAGCAGCCAGCGTCCGCCGTGGGCACGCGCATCGAGGTAGCTCGCCGCCGCCGTATACAGGGAACCCAAATGCAAGTCGCCTGAAGGCGTCGGAGCGAAGCGACCTACATAGGGCTGCCTATTATCGGTACCGGTCGTCGCGGTCGCCGTACTGCTTTTCCCGGCGCTCGCGCCGCTCTTGGGCTTCGACCGACAAGGTGGCAACTGGGCGGGCTTCCAACCGCTTGATGCCGATCTCCTCGCCGGTTTCGAGGCAGTAGCCGTACGAACCATCCTCGATGCGCTTCAGCGCCTCGTCTATTTTCCTGATCAGCTTGCGCTCGCGATCGCGCGTGCGCAGCTCGAGGCTGAATTCCTCTTCTTGGGTGGCTCGGTCATTCGGATCCGGGAAATTGGCTGCTTCGTCCTTCATGTGCAGCACGGTGCGGTCGACCTCGACCATCAGATCCCGTTTCCAGTTTTGCAGTATTCGAGCGAAATGCTCCAACTGCTCCTTGTTCATGTACTGCTCGCCGCGGCGGGCAATATACGGCTTTACGTTGCGCGGACCCGCCAGCAAACTGGCCGGGACGGCGGCTTCGCCGTCCGCGTCTTCATCATTTTGCGGCATGCGAGTCAGCACGAGCGGACGGGTGTCGAATTTAATCGGAGCGACTTTCTCATTGCTTGCTTTGATCGGTTCCGGCTTCGCGCGCGGCACTTTCACTGCGGCGGGCGTCGCCGTCACGGGTTTTGCGATCGGGGCTTTCGCGATCGCGGGTTTCGGAGCGGGCTTGTTGGGTTTCACTGGTACCTTTGATGTGGCAGGCGATGGCTTTACTTTCGCAGGCGGTCGAACCGCCTTTTTCGGAGCGGCTGCTTTGTGAACCGCTTTTTTAGGTCTCGCCTTACCTGGCCGCTTAGCCGCTTTATTGGGTTTCTTCGAGGGCATTTGTAGTCTCCGCTCCTAACGAAAGAGCGCGCGATTATACCGACGCAATGAGGCGTGTACAGCGCACTTATGCAACATATTCTCAATATCTAAGCCTATGATTGGGAAGCAAAAGCCCCCGGGAGTTGGAATAGTGAGGGGCGGTGCGGGCGAGAAGTCCCAGCCCCCGGGCCGCCGGCCCCAGGCCAGCCCAGCTCCCCCAGGCCCCCAAGCCCAGGGCGGCTAGCCGAAGGCCGCCCCAGCCCCGTCAGGCCGGCCTTAGCCCCTAGGCTCCCGCTGGGGCGCGGGGCTAGTCACGTTGCCGCGCGGGGGGAAGCGTCATCAAGGCGGCGCCCGACCAACCTGGGCGCCGGTGTTCGGCCGTCACGGTCGTATAGATCCCGCCGCGCACGTTGAATTGTGCCGAAAGGCGCATGAATCGAGGCGCCGTCGCGGCCACCAGATCGTTCAAGATCTCGTTGGTCACCGCCTCGTGAAAGGCGCCGCGGTCGCGGAAGGACCAGATATAAAGCTTCAGCGATTTGAGCTCGACGCAAAGTTCATGGGGAACGTATTCGAGGGTGAGCGTCGCGAAATCCGGCTGTCCCGTTTTTGGACACAGGCAGCTAAACTCCGGCAGGGTCATGCGTATGGTGTAGTCCCGCTCGGGCGCCGGATTAGCAAATGTTTCCAAGCGGGTGCTGGGTTCGGTCATGGCGAGATTGCGGCGAGAACGCCCTGGGCTTTACGAAAGTGACGTTTACTTTACACTACGCCCCTGATTGACGGCCACGCATCTAGGTCCGGGGAATAATGCGCTTAACGAAACTCAAGATTGCCGGCTTCAAATCCTTCGTCGATCCGACGACCGTCACCTTTCCGAGCAGTCTGACCGGAGTCGTGGGACCGAACGGGTGCGGAAAATCCAACATCATCGACGCCGTGCGGTGGGTGATGGGCGAGATTTCCGCGAAGCATCTGCGCGGCGAATCCATGGCCGACGTCATTTTCAACGGCTCGTCCGCCCGTAAGCCCTTGGGGGCCGCATCGGTCGAACTGGTGTTCGATAATTCCGACGGCAAAATCGGCGGCGAGTATGCGGCCTACAACGAGGTTGCACTTCGCCGTGCCGTAAGCCGCGACGGAACTTCCGATTATTTCATCAACGGCACGAAGGTGCGCCGCAAGGACATCACGCAGTTGTTCCTTGGCACCGGCTTGGGAACGCGCAGCTACGCGATTATCGAGCAAGGCATGATCTCCCGCGTCATCGAGGCGCGGCCGGACGATCTGCGCGCTTTCTTGGAGGAAGCCGCCGGCATTTCCCGCTACAAGGAGAGGCGCCGCGAGACCGAGAATCGGATCGGGCACACGCGCGAGAACCTGGACCGGCTGAACGATTTGCGGGAAGAGGTCGAAAAGCAGATACGCCATTTGCAGCGCCAAGCCGCGACCGCGCGGCGCTATCAAACGCTGAAGGAAGAGGAGCGCAAGCTGCAAGCGGAGTTGCTGGCTTTGCGCCTGCAAAGCCTGGACGCCGAGGCCGAAGTGCGCGATGCCGCCACATCGGGCTTCGAGACCGCCATGCAGGCCGTGCTCGCGGATCTGCGGGAAGTCGAAGCGGACATCGAGCGCATTCGCGCCGATCAGGGATCGAAAGCCGACGCCCTCGGCGCGATCCAGAGCCGCTTCTACGAGGCGGGCGGCGAGGTAACGCGGATCGAGCAGGGCATCCAATTCACGCGCGAATTGCGGCAGCGGCAGCGCACGGACTTGGAACAAGCCGAGGCGCAAGTTGCCGACCTGACCCAGGTTCTGCAGCGCGACCGGGGGCAGCTCGAAGAGCTATCGCGGCAACTCGATACGATGGTGCCCGCCTTGGACGCGGCGCATGCCGAGGAACATCGCACCACTCAGACGTTCTCGAACTGCGAGCATGCGCTGGCGGCCTGGCAGCATACGTGGGATGCGCACGCGCAGGCGGTCGCTCTGAGTCAACGTGAGACCGGTGTCGAACGCGCCCGCATCGAGCAACTCGAGAGCCAGCAAGGTCGTCTGCTGCTGCAGCAGGAACGCCAGGAGAGCGAGCGCTCGACGCTTGCGCAAACGCAGCCGGCGGTTTCTCTGGAGACACTCGAACTGCATGCAAATGCCGCCCGCGACGCGGGTGAAAAGGCCTCGGCCGAACTTCAAGAGCTGCTCGCCGAGCTCCTCGTCGCCAGAGATCATGAACGAGAACAGTCCCAGGCCCTCATCGCTTTGCGCACGCGCTGGCAAGAGGCGCTGGGTAGGCAGGTGTCGACCGAAGCGCTGCAGCAGGCTGCCCTCGGCAAAGTGTCCGGCAAAGTCACGGAGTGGCTGAAGTCGAAGTCTCTCGATCGCCAGCCGCGCGTGGCGCAGCAGCTGCGCGTCGATCGCGGATGGGAACGCGCCGTCGAAACCGTGCTGGGATCCTACCTCGAGGCAGTGTGCGTCGACGGCCTGGACAGCGTCACCGATCTTTTGGCGAGCTTCGATGGCGGGCATTTGGCGGTGGTGAGCCTCGCCGATGCGGCCGCCGTGCGCGGTGACTCCGCATCGTTGCAGGCGAGGGTGCAGGGTTCGACCGTGCTGGGCTCCGTGCTGTCCTCGGTGTACACCGCCGAGACGTTGAACGAGGCTCTCGGCATGCGAAGCCGCTTGGCTTCGGGCGAATCAGTGGTTACGCGCGACGGCATATGGCTCGGATCGGATTGGCTACGCTTGTCGCGCGATGCGGATCCTCACACGGGAGTGATCGAACGCGAGGAAACCCTGCGTGAAATCCGTGCCAAGCTGGGCGATCTCGCGGATGAGCTCAAAGATCTCGAGCAACGCTTGGAGATCACGCGGGAGCGCGTGCGCGACCATGAAGATCGACGCGACCGCATTCAAGCGGACGTCAACCGGCTGCACCGCGAACATGTCGATCGGCGCGCCGAGCTGGACGCGGCGCAAGCACGCAATGTCGATGCGGAGCGTCGCATGGCTCAGCTGGAGACCGCTCTGGTCGACATGCGCGGCGAGCTGGAGCTCACGGAGACGGATTTGCGCGCGGCGCGCAGCCGCATGGAGACCGCCATCGACATATTGGCGGCCCTCGAGCCGCAACGCGTCACCCTCGAACAGGAGCGCGACCGCATGCGGGAGGAAGTCGGCATCGCCCGCGCGGCGGCGCTGTCGGCGCAGCAACTCGCCCGCGAAATGGCGCTGCAGGTGGAGTCGCGGCGTTCGTCGCACAACTCGTTGACCACCGCGCTATCGCGAATCGAAAAGCAGCTGGAAGGGTTGGAGAACCGGCGCAACGAACTGGCGACCCAGCTAGAGGAGGGAGAAGCACCGCTCTGCCGCGGCGCAGCTCCAGCTCGAGGACGCGCTGCGCATACGCGCGCAGATCGACGGCGAGCTGCAGGCGGCAAGGATCGCCAGCGAGGAACTCGATGCCCGGCTGCGCGAGCGCGATGCCGAACGCGCCGCCGTCGAACAGCGCGTCGAGGCCGCGCGTGCGGAGTTGGATGATGCGCGAATGGCCGCATCGCAAGTGCGCGTGCGCCGGGAGAGCGTCGCCGAACAGCTTGCTGCGACGCACTTCGGGCTCGCCGAGCTGCTCGCGCAGCTCGAAGAAGTCGCGACGGTGGCGACCTGGGAGTCGCAGCTCGAGGATACCAAGGGCAAGATCGAGCGCTTGGGCCAGGTCAATCTTGCCGCGATCGGAGAATTCAAGGAGCAGTCGGAACGCAAGGAATATCTGGATCGACAATGCAAGGATCTGACGGATGCATTGGAAACGCTCGAATCGGCGATGCGCAAAATCGACCGCGAGACCCGCACCCGTTTCCAAGACACCTTCGACAAGGTTAATGCGGGTCTCAAGGAGAAATTCCCGCGGCTTTTCGGCGGCGGTCACGCCTATCTCGAACTCACCGGAGAAGATGGGGCCGCGGCCGGCGTGTCCGTCATGGCGCGTCCCCCCGGCAAACGCAACAGCACGATCAGTCAGCTCTCAGGCGGAGAGAAGGCGCTTACCGCGGTCGCGCTGGTATTTGCGATTTTCGATTTAAATCCGGCGCCGTTCTGTCTGTTGGACGAGGTTGACGCGCCCCTCGATGAGAACAATGTAGGCCGCTTCTGCGATATCGTCCGGGACATGTCGCGCAACGTTCAGTTCATATTCATTACGCACAACAAGAGCACCATGGAGCTGGCCTCGCAACTGGTCGGCGTTACCATGAACGAGCCGGGCGTGTCTCGTTTGGTGGCGGTGGATGTCGATGAGGCCGTGCGCATGGCGGCGATGTAAGGGCTCAGGCTTTGGCCGCCGAGCTCCGCTGGATATTGCTGGGACTGAGCTTGCCGCTGCTGGCGGGCATATGGTGGTGGACGGTACGGCGGTCCGGTCAAGCTCCGGGAAATGCCGAGTTACGCGAATCGACGTCCACACCCGATCCGCGTTACACCGATCCGAACCATGAAGACATGAGGCCGCACCCGGCGCCCCGAGACTGGGGTGTACCTCCCTTCGAGCGGCTCAATATTCGCACCGCCGACTTCGAGCACGTGCCCGTGTTGGACGATCCGATCTTGGTCGACGCCGAGACGTCCCCCTTCACCATGACATCTCCGATCTCGGTGACCCCTGAGATCACGGTCACGCCTGAGATCACGGAGGCGCCCGACAGCGTCGAGGCGCCTGAGATCGCCGAGACGCCCGAGATCGCCGAGACGCCCGAGATCGCCGAGGCGGCCGAGATCGCCGAGGCGGCCGAGATCACGGAAGCGCCCATAACTACCGAGGCGCCGCGAACCACAGCGGCGCCCCCAATCGCGGCGGCCCCCGAGAATAGCGATCGCCACGCGGCGGTGACGGCCGCGCCTTCCCATCCGGCCGAGCTGCAAAGGATCGTGACCATCCGGGTCTGCGCTGCCGGTGAGATGCGCTGGTCCGGAATTCAATTGAGGGCGGCTTTGGAGTTGCACGGCCTGGCATTTGGACGCTACCAGGTGTTCCACCGCAGGCACGCCGACGGTCGCAGCCTGTTTTGCGTTGCGAGCCTCATCGAACCCGGAACGTTCGACATCGCGAAAATGGCGGACCAAGAGTTTCGCGGCGTCAGCCTGTTTGCGGTATTGCCGGGACCCCTCCCGCCTCTCGAAATGATGGATGAGCTGGTCCGCACGGCGCGTGGATTGGCGGAAGCGCTAGCGGGGATGGTGCAGGACGCCAAGGGAATGCCTATGTCGCCGCAACGCGCGGCGGCGTTGCGCGAGGACATTGCGCGCTTTCAGGCGTCGCTGGCGCGGCACTGACTTCGATGAGCTCGCGGAAAGCAGCGGGACTGCCCGGGAAAACAGCGGCGCGCATCGTCGAACTCAGGGAAACGCTGGAACGTTACAACTACCGCTATCACGCGCTCGATGATCCTGAGGTTCCGGACGCAGAATACGACCGGCTCATGCTCGAGCTTCGAACTCTCGAGACGCAGCATCCTGAATTGCTGACGCCGGATTCGCCCACGCAACGGGTGGGGGCCGCGCCCGTGGCCGCTTTCGGAGCGGTCAAGCATCGGCTCCCCATGCTGTCATTGGACAATGCCTTCAGCGAGGCGGACGTGCGCGATTTTGACCGGCGCAACCGAGAACGGCTTGCGGAACGGCTCGCCGACGCCGTGCCCATTCGTTATGCGGCCGAGCCAAAATTGGATGGCTTGGCCATTAGCGCCCGCTACGAGAACGGGGTATTCGCGCAGGGTGCGACGCGCGGCGATGGCGAGACCGGCGAGGACGTAACGCAGAACCTGCGCACCATCAAGGCTCTGCCCTTGAAGCTGCGCGGCGAGCGGCCGCCGCGAGTGCTCGAGGTCCGCGGCGAGGTATTCATGCCCTTGGCCGGCTTCGAACGCTTCAACAAGGAGGCGCTCGCGCGCGGCGAAAAAAGCTATGTCAATCCGCGAAATGCGGCCGCGGGAAGTTTGCGCCAGCTGGACGCCAGAATGACCGCGGCGCGCCCCCTGGACTTATTCATTTACGGCACCGGCATCGTGGAAGGCGGCGAACTGCCCACACAGCACAGCGCGGCTTTGCAGGCACTGCGCCGATTGGGTTTCAAGATCTGCCCGCAAAGCCGCGTGGTGGACGGCATCGACGGATGCCTGGAGTATTACCGTGAGCTGGGTGAGCTGCGCGCGAAGCTGCCCTACCAAATCGATGGAGTGGTTTACAAAGTCGACGACCTGGAGCTGCAGCGGCAACTCGGCTACGTTTCGCGGGCGCCGCGGTGGGCGATAGCGCACAAGTTCCCCGCCGAAGAGGCTTTGACGACGGTGCGGGCGATCGAGTTCCAAGTGGGGCGCACCGGGGCGCTGACTCCGGTGGCGCGGCTCGAACCGGTGTTCGTCGGCGGCGTCACCGTCGGCAACGCAACCTTGCACAATATGGATGAATTGACCCGCAAAGACGTGCGGGTCGGCGACACGGTGGTGATCCGACGCGCCGGGGACGTGATACCGGAAGTGGTAAGAGTCCTGCGGGAACGCAGGGTGGCCGGCGCTACGCCGGTGATCCTGCCGACCGCCTGCCCCGTGTGCGGATCGCCGGTGGTGCGCGAGGCCGAGCAGGCGGTCGCGCGATGTACGGGAGGGCGGCTATGCGCTGCGCAGCGCAAAGAGGAAATCAAGCATTTTGCCTCGCGCCGCGCGATGGACATCCAGGGTCTCGGCGAAAAGCTGATCGACCAACTCGTGGATCGCGAGTGGGTGCGAACACCCGCGGATCTTTTCGCTCTGCAAGCGGCACAACTCTCAACGCTCGAGCGCATGGGCGACAAGTCCGCCGAGAAACTGCAATCGGCGATCCTCGCGTCGAAGCATACGAGCTTGCCGCGCTTTTTGTACGCTCTCGGCATCCGCGACGTGGGTGAGGCGACGGCGCTCGCACTTGCCCGCCATTTCGGCAACATGACCGCTCTGCGGCACGCCGAGGCCGAGGCGGTACAGCGTGTCCCGGACGTCGGTCCGGTAGTGGCCAAAAACGTCGCGGCTTATTTTCGCGATTCCGACAATGCCGCCATCGTCGATCGCTTGCTCGCCGCGGGCGTTACCTGGCCTGCTCCGGCATCGGTCGAAGCTCATGCGGAATTTGCAGGAAAAACTTTCGTGCTGACCGGTACGCTCGAGGCACTGACACGGGAGGCGGCCGAGAAAGCCATCGTCCAGGCCGGCGGGAAGGTAAGCGGCAGCGTGTCCAAGCGAACTAACTACGTCGTTGCGGGGGCCGATGCAGGATCCAAACTCAAGAAGGCCCAGCAACTGGGCATCACGGTGCTGGACGAAGCAGCGTTTCTGGATTTGCTCAAGAAATAGCGGATTCCCGTGAATCCGCTATGTTGCCTTTTGCAAAACCGGCTAGATCTTCTTTTCGATCTTGGCAGGCTTCTTCAATTCGTCGATATAGGTCTGGAATTTCTTCTGCATGATGGCGTTCGATAGCTGCGGCTTCAATTGGTCGAACGGTGCGTCGCGGGTATCGGTGAGCATGATGATGTGCCAGCCGTATTGCGTCTGCACGGGCTCAGGAGTGATCTCGCCTTTCTTCAGGCCTTTGACGGCGTCGCCGAAGGGCTTGACCATGCGCGCCGTCGTGAACCAGCCAAGATCGCCGCCATTCGCCTTGGAATTGTCCGTGGATTCAGCCTTTGCGACGTCCGCGAACTTTGCTCCGCCCTTGATCTTCTTGAGCAGCTGAACAGCCTTTTCCTTGGTCGGCACCAGGATATGCGAAGCGTGATATTCGGTCTTATCCGTCGCGGAGTCGTACGCGGTGTGCAGTTCCTGCTCCGAGGGTTCGTTGCCCTTGATGTACTTTTGCGCGGCTGCGTCGGCCAAGACTTGCGTGCGCAGTAGGGCGATTTTCGTCGCGACGTCCGGATCCTTGGCCAAACCTTCTTTTTCAGCTTGGGCGGCGATGAGCTGCATATTGATCATCTGATCGAGGACTTGATTCTTTTCTTCCGCCGTTACGTCGGTCAGCGGTTTGCCGCGCAGCAGCCCTTTCAGGTAATCATCGTATGCCTCGCGCGAAATGGGCGTGCCGTCGACGATGGCGACCGCCGTGGCGGACGGCGCTGTGGCCGGCTTGTCGGCTGCCGGGGGCGTCGCTGCCTGCTGTCCCTTGCCGCAGGCCGCAAGAAGTACGGTAATTGCTGCCACGGCGGACACGCGGGCCCACTGTGTACTGAAAAATTGCGTCATTTGTATCCTCTGCCACGAAAAAAGGGCGGTTTTGGCCGACATGGCCGACGCGCCGGGGCCGCAGTTTAGCCTTTACCGCGCGATCTCTCCAATTATCGATGCGATTCGTGAAAAGAGCCTTGGTTATGCCGGGGGGGGCGACGCCTCGATCGCCAGCGCGTGGATCTCCGTCTTCAAGAGATCATCGACAGCCTCATACACCAGGCGGTGGCGTGCGACGGGGGAGACATCCCGAAAGGCCTCGGCAACGATGCGTATCCTGAAATGGCTGTGGCCTCCGGCCGCCCCCGCATGGCCGGCATGCAGGTGACTCTCGTCTTTGATGACCAGAACCGAGGGTGCAAAGCGGCTCTCGAGGCGCTGGCGCAACCGCTGCTCGCGGCCGGAGTCGAATTGCTTCATACGTTGGCCTGATCCGATTGCGCTGTCTTGGTCTTGCCGCTCAACCATAACACCTGCGGCACCATGAATATGAGCATCGCCACGGTGATGCCGAACACTTTGAAATTGACCCAGGTGTTCTCGGCAAAGTTACGCGCAACATAGATATTGGCCGCCGCGAGCAGCCCGAGCCAGCCTACCCACAGGGAATTGATCACCAACCAAGTGCGCGGCGAGATATTCAACGGCTCGTTGAACACCGCCTCGAGCATGCGCCGCGCAAGCGGCTGCTTGCCTATCAACATGCTCCCCAGGAAAGCGACGGCCGCCACGGCAAGCAGCACGGTTGGCTTCCACTGGATGAATCGGCGGTCGTGCAGCAGCAGAGTGGCAGTGCCGAGCAACAACACCACCGCGACGGTAATGATGTGCATGGTTTTGTATTTGCCCGTGCGAACCCGGTGCACGATGAGCTGCAGCACGCAGGCGGTCATAAGCGCCGCAGTGGCCCAGTAGATCCCGAGCAGTTTGAAACTGAGGAAAAAAACGATGAGGGGTAACCATTCGATGAGCTGATTCATACGCGTATCATAGCCGACGACGTGAGCATCTATCTGCAACTGCATCCGGTGACGCCGCAACGGCGCTTCGTGCGCCAAGCCGTCGAGGTGTTGCGCGGTGGAGGGGTCATCGTTTACCCCACCGATTCTTGCTATGCCCTCGGCTGCCATATCGGCGACAAGGCGGCGCTGGAGCGCATCCGCAGCATTCGGCAAACCGATCGCAATCACCATTTCACCTTGGTGTGCCGCGACCTTGCCGACGTGGGAAAGTACGCAATGCTGGAGAATTGGCAGTATCGGCTGTTGCGTTCCCACACCCCGGGTCCCTATACCTTTCTGCTCAAAGCGTCTCGCGAGACGCCGCGGCGGCTGAAACATGAGCGGCGTGGCACCATCGGTTTACGCGTTCCGGATCACCCCGTGACGGCCATGCTGCTGAGCGAACTTGGCGAACCCGTCATGAGCTCGACACTGCTTCTGCCGGGTGAGGAGTTGCCGCGCACGGACGCCAAGGAAATCAATGACAAGCTTGAACATAGCGTCGATCTCGTGCTCGATGGCGGCAATTGCGGCCTCGTCCCGACCACGGTGATCGATTTGTCCGGCGATCGCGCGATTGTCGTGCGCGCGGGCCGCGGTTCGTTAAGCCCCTTTGCCGACTCTACAACCGTATAATGCGGCTGCCGCCGGGCGGTTTGGCTCTTTGTAGTCTAATTAACGAGTGTAAGCATTGGATTTATTTGCATTTCTCTACAAAGTTTCGATTTGGGCTATCCCTGTACTGTTTGCCATCACCCTGCATGAAGTGGCACACGGCTGGGCGGCGAGATACTTCGGAGATCGTACGGCCGAAATGCTCGGCCGCTTGAGCCTGAACCCGCTGCGCCACATCGACCCCATCGGGACGGTGTTGGTTCCAGGCCTGTTGCTCGCCTTCGGCGGCCCGTTGTTCGGATGGGCGAAGCCGGTCCCCGTCGCGACGAGTGTCCTGCGCAATCCTCGTCGAGCGATGATTCTGGTCGCGCTCGCCGGTCCGGCAGCCAACCTCTTCATGGCGGCAGCGTGGTGCGCGGTGCTCGGAACGATCGCGCGGCTCAATGGCAACGGCACCTTGGATCACTGGATCGCGCTCATGGCACAAGCCGGTATCGTGATCAACGTGGTCCTCGCGGTCTTCAATCTGCTGCCCATTCCGCCACTTGACGGTGGGCGCGTATTGGCTGGATTGCTGCCGCCCCGCATGAGCGCTCGCTTGGAAAAAATTGAACCCATCGGCCTCTTCATCGTGCTCGGATTGTCGGCATTCGGCCTGTTCGGGTGGCTGTTCAATCCGGCGTATCGGGCCATCGGGCAGGTAATCCTCACATTGATGGGGAGCGCGGCGTGAGCGGACCGATCCAGAATCGACGCGTGCTGTCGGGCATGCGGCCGACAGGCCAGCTGCATTTGGGCAACTATCATGGCGCGCTCAAGAATTGGATCGAGCTGCAGTATCAGTACGAGTGCTATTTTTTCATCGCCGACTGGCATGCGCTCACCACGGGCTACGAGGACACCTCGAAGCTCGAGGAGTACGTCTGGACCATGGCTGTCGACTGGTTGGCGGCCGGTCTCAATCCCGGGGTGGCGACGCTGTTCATTCAGTCGAAAGTGCCGGAGCACGCCGAGCTGCATCTGCTGCTGTCGATGATCACGCCTTTAGGATGGCTGGAGCGCGTGCCGTCCTACAAGGACCAGCAAGCGCAGCTCACGGATCGGGATCTTGGCACGTACGGCTTTCTCGGCTATCCCTTGCTGCAATCGGCGGATATTTTGCTGTACCGCCCGCAGTATGTGCCGGTGGGAGAAGACCAGGTTGCACACGTCGAAATCACGCGCGAGGTCGCGAGGCGCTTCAACCACATTTACGGACGCGAGCCCGAGTTCGAACAAAAAGTCGAAAAGGCCATCAAGAGCTTGGGGTCGCGCAATTCGGCCATGTACCGCGGGTTGCGCAAGGAGTTTCAGGAGAAGGGCAATGCCGACGCCTTGGCCAAGGCGCGGGCGATGCTCGAATCGAACGCCCGGCTGACCGTCGCCGACCGCGACCGCCTGTTCGGATTCCTGGAGGGCACCGGCATAGCGATTTTGCCGGAGCCGGAAGTGCTGCTTACCGCAACGCCCAAGGTGCCCGGATTGGACGGCCGCAAAATGTCCAAATCCTACGGCAATACGATCGGCTTGCGCGAAGACCCCGATTCGATCGTGAAGAAGCTCAAGGCGATGCAAACCGATCCGGCGCGCGTGCGCCGCACCGATCCGGGGGATCCCGACAAGTGTCCCGTGTGGGATCTGCACAAAGTGTATTCAAACAGCGACACCCAGGCGTGGGTACAGCACGGTTGTCGGAGCGCCGGGATCGGCTGCTTGGATTGCAAGGCGTCCGCTCATCGAAAAAATCGTCGAGGAGGTTTCCGCGATCGCGAAACGAGCGCAGGAGTTTGAAGAGAATCCCGAACTGGTACGCGGTATCATCGCCGAAGGTTGCGAACGAGCGCGAGGCGCAGCTCGCGATACGCTGGATGCCGTCCGACAAGCCATGGCAATGGATTACCGATGAAACCTGAACTGACGCTTGTGCAAACCGTCCCGCCGCCGCCGCCGGCCGCCGCGCCGCAGCCCGCGCAGGAAGAAATGCCGTTTGCGGTGGTCGAAGGTCAGCCGGTTACCGAGATGCCCCGGGACCTGTACATCCCGCCGCAGGCGCTCGAAGTGTTTCTCGAGGCCTTCGAGGGACCGCTCGACATGCTGCTCTACCTCATCCGGCGCCAGGGCCTGGACATCCTCGATATCCCAATTGCCGAAATCACGCGGCAGTACATGCGCTATATCGAACTGATGCAGGTGCTCCAATTGGAATTGGCGGGCGAGTATCTGTTGATGGCGGCGACTCTCGCGGAAGTGAAGTCGCGCATGCTGTTGCCGCGCATCGCCAGCGAGGACGCGGCGGATGAATCTGATCCCCGCGCCGAGCTGGTGCGCCGCCTTCAGGAATACGAACGCTTCAAGCGTGCCGCCGAAGGGATCGATCACATGCCCCGGCTCGATCGCGATACCTGGATTGCATCGGCAGATCTGGTGGACAGAAAAATCGTGCGCATTCCACCGCAAGTGACCTTGCAGGAAATGTTGTCGGCGTTTCAAGAAGTGCTATCGCGCAGCAATATGTTCGCCCATCACCACATACAGCGCGAGCCGCTGTCGGTTCGGCAGCGAATGACCGAGGTGTTGTCGTCATTGACGACGAGCACGTTCGTGGATTTCGTGCAATTGTTTCGCCCCGAGGAAGGCCGTCGCGGTGTGACGGTTACATTCGTTGCCGTGCTGGAGTTGCTGCGCGAAGGACTGATCGAAATCGTCCAGGCGGAGGCGTATGCGCCTCTGCACGTTCGCCTCGGCAACCCCGCCCCGTATCTGAAACTGGTGGCCGACGATGGCGCCGCAAATGATGACGACCTTGCGAGAACCCAATGAACGATCAATACGTGAAGAATGTGGTTGAAGCGGCCCTGCTCGCAGCCGGGCGCCCGCTGACGATGGACGAGCTGGTCGGCGTGTTCGATGAGCGCGACGGGTCTAACGCCGAGGAAGTGCGCAGCGCCCTCGCGGCGTTGACGGCCGACTACGAAAGCCGCGGGTTGGAATTGCTTGAAGTGGCAAGCGGCTACCGGATTCAAATCAGAGCAGCCGTCGCCGAGCCGGTGTCGCGGCTCTGGCAGGAGCGGCCCGCCAAGTATTCGCGGGCCCTGCTCGAAACTTTGGCCTTGGTGGCCTATCGTCAGCCGATCACCCGCGGCGAGATCGAGCAGATCCGCGGCGTGGCCGTCAACCCCAACATCATCAAGACGCTGCTGGAGCGCACCTGGATCCGCGTAGTCGGTCACCGCGACGTTCCCGGCAAGCCGGAGCTGCTGGGCACCACACGGGAATTTCTCGACTATTTCAGTCTGAAGAAGCTCGATGACTTGCCGACGCTCGCGCAGCTCAAGGAACTCGAGGATCTGCGGGTGCAATTGAGTTTGCCGGGCGCGAGCCCACAAGTCGCGCTCGCAACCGACGATGCCTCCGGCCCGGATGCCGGCGCCGACGCGGTGCAGCTTGCGAGCGGCTGCGATGACGAGGAAGGCGAGGACTCCTCGAGCAGCGAGGAATCGCACGGGGGGTCGCCGCGGCACCAGGGCTTGGTGGCAAGCGGTGCGCAAGACGACTCGAATTGATGCGGCCGACCGCCGCGCAAGCCGTCGGCGCCGCGAAACGAGCAGCCGCCGGCGGAACGCGTGCAAAAGCTGCTTTCGGCCGCAGGCATCGGCTCGCGCCGGGAAGTCGAGGCGTGGATTCGCGAGGGCCGGCTGCAAATCAACGGCGAAGTCCCCGCGCTGGGCGCCAAGCTCACGCCGCGGGACCGCATTACGCTCGACGGGCGGCCCGTGAGGTTGCACGCGCCGTCAAACAAGGATTTGCGCGTGCTGCTTTTTCACCGCTCGCCGGGCGAAACGCTCGACCTGAAGGCCGCGACCTCGCGTGCGGCGGAGCTTTTGAATTTGCCGCGTTCCGGGGGGCGATGGCTGGCGATCCAACCCATGCCGCCGGTCGACGGCGGTTTGGAGATTCTCACCACCGACGGATCCTGGGCGCACCGGGTGTCCCGCGGCGTTCATGCGCTGACCGTCGACTATGTTCTGCGGATGCGCGGACCGCTCCAGGAGGAGCTGGTAGCGGAATTTCGGGCGGCCTCCGACTGCGAGGGCGAGGCGATGACCATTTTGCAAGCGGATGCGTCGTACGGCGAGGGATTCAATCACTGGCTGAATGTCACCGTGCGCGCAACGCGATCGGCCCTGGTGCGGCATTGGTGGGCGGCGCGCGGCATCATCGTCAGCCGCTTGATGCGCGTGCGTTTCGGCCCGATCCATCTGTCACACGAGCTGCCTCGGGGGCACTCCCGCGCATTGCTGACGAGCGAGCGCAACGCGCTGATGAATGAGATCGATGCGGCCAAACCGGGCACCGTTGCCGAAGCTCCGCCCTTTTAGTTGGCGGAAGGCTGCGAGCTCTGGAGCAGTTGCGCCAGATATTGCTGCCACACCGCAGCCCAGGTATGAGTGCCATGGCCATGCGTCTGCTCGGATGCAGGCAGCAGCACGAAGCGGCCGCCTTTCACGCGTTTTATCTCGCGTTCCGCGATGCCGAGTTCCGGCGGATTGATGAAATCGTCGGCCGAGTTGATGTGCGTCAAGGGGGCTTGTATTTTCTCCAGGCCGGACGAAGGATCATAGTCGCGGGATGCGGCGAATTGATAGAGCATATCGTTGGCGTCCAAGTCCTGGAGTTCACGCTCCATGAATTTATCCATGAATTGGTCCGCCGCCGCCGCGGTCGGCAGGGTGATCTGCATCTGGATCGGCGCACTCCCGGCAATCAACAGCAGCCCGGCGGCCGTGCGCAACGAACTCAAGGGTTCGCTCTTGTACTCGCCGTTCAGCCATTCCGGATCTTTGCGGATCGCCTCGATGAGGAGATTGCGCCACAGGCGATTGCGGCCTGCAATTGCCACCGGCAGACAGGCCAGCGGCATCAACGCATCCATGAAATCAGGAAACATTTCTCCCCACATGAAAGTGTGCATGCACCCCATCGAGGTGCCGATCACCAGCCGCAAGTGGTCGACTTGGAGGCCCTCGACGAGCAAGGTGTGCTGCGCATTCACCATGTCCGCATAGGCGTACTGGGGAAAGCGGGCATGCAAACCGTCGCTCGGCTTGCTCGATTTTCCGTGTCCTATGCCGTCCGGCAAAATAATGAAGTACTTGCCGCTGTCCAGCAATTGTCCCCGGCCGAACAGCACGCCGGCGAAACGCTCATTCAGCAGACTGTGCCCCGATCCACCGGTACCGTGCAGGACCAGAATGGCGTTGTCGACCCTGCCGCGCGAGTCGCGCCGCGGTGTGCCGAGGACCGTGTAATGCAGCCGCAGTTCCGGAAGGGTTTCGCCCGATGCAAAGTGAAAATCACGGATCACGTGGTCGCTTTCGAAGGAGGACGAACCCGATTCCGGCGCCGCGGCGCGGGCCGCGCCGAAACAAAGGCACAGCACCGCGATGCTTACGCAACCCGATAGAACGACTCGTGACCGCATCAATGCAACTCCAGGCACGTTATTGCGCTTCGATATATTGCCCATCAATACCGCGACTGCCTGCACTCAGCAAGTATAAAAAGGTGCCGCTCACAGCCGACGGCGCCGGGACCGTATTCGGATCCTCCGCCGGATAGGCGGCGGCTCGCATCGCCGTGCGGATGCGGCCGGGGTTGACGCTGTTCATGCGAATATTCGCTTCCCCCTCGAGTTCTTGCGACCACATGCTGCGCACGGACTCCAATCCGGATTTCGCGACGGCGTAAGCGCCCCAAAAGGGCCGCTGGTTCTTCACCACCCCGCTGCTGACGAAAATGACCGAGGCGTCTGCCGACTTGCGTAAATTGGGAAGGAGAACCTGCGTCAAGATGAAGGGCGCGGTCAGATTCACGTGCAGCACCCTGCACCAGGTCGGCACGTCGTACTGCTCGAGCGGGGTACGGTCGCCCAACAAGGCCGCGGCATGAACGATGCCGTCGAGCTTGCCGAACTCGCTGCCGATGGTTTTCGCCAGATCGTCGTAGTCCGCGGCGGTCGCGGTGGCGAGGTCCAGCACCGCGATCGCCGGTTTCGGGCCCAAGGCCTCTATTTGGTCATAGACGCGCTCGAGCTTGGCGACGTTGCGGCCGGACAAGATAACGCAAGCCCCCGCCCGCGCGCATTCGACCGCGAGGGCGGCTCCCAAGCCGCCGCTTGCGCCGGTGATCAAGATGACGCGCCCGGCGAGCAAGGCGCCGTCAGGGGTGAATTCTTTGGGAATCATATCGAGCTCCGGATTCATTCGTGGGCGCGCCGCGCCGTCGTCCAGGCGAGGAGCATATCCTGGAACCGCCGGCGCGGAAGCATGGGCGTGCCGCTATTCAAATGCCTCGTCCCGAGCGCCGCCAGCACCAGGAGGTGCCGTTGACGGCGCCGTTCCGCGCGCGGCAGTGCCTGCGCGGCGCTCGCGAAATATCCCGCAGCCCGTGCGCGCAAAACGTCGAGATAGCTCTCGAGGTGGGCCGGCGGCGCGCCGGCAATCAGTTCATCATTGCCGATGCGCGCGGCAAGGAGTTCATCGATCGCGAAGGGCACGCGCCCGTGTCGAGCGTCCCGCCGATAATGCCGAATCGCTCGGGAGAGATAAAGGGCAGCGGCAAGGGCGTCCGTGCACGTTTGCAAATTCACCCGCTTCGGCACGTCAGCAGCGAGCTGCGATGCAAGAGCCAACGGTCCGCCCCACAGTGCCGCAGCCTGCGGCTCGAGATCCGAGCCGCGCTCCAGCGGCACGCCGCTGACCTGATGAGCGGCGGCGGTGACGGCGGTCAGGAGCGGCGTGAAGTCGACAACGGCTGCGCGCGGCAGGGCGGCGAGATAGGCGCCGATCGGGTGGACGGGCGAGCCTGCGACGAGCCGCCGCATCTCCTCCTCCCACCAGGCGAGCTTCAGATGCGCCACAGCCGATTCGGTCGCCGGATCCATCAGCGCCTGCCATTCGGCGCCGAGCGCGAAGATACCAAGCAGTGCGGCGCGGGACTCCGGCGAAGCGAAAAGCCAACTCCAATAGCGCGCCGAGCCCGGCGGGATGGCGCGCGCCCGGTAGGTAGCCTCAAGTGATTTCAGGGCCGGCCTCGTCCGTCGGGTCCTGTTCGATGTCCGCTTCGCGCGGGATGCGCGCCAGATTCCCGACCGGTTCGATCGGCTCGATCTCGCGGTTCACGCGCAGGCCTAGCTCCGGAAAGCGGCGCGCCGCGGGCATGACTTGTTGTTCGAGCGAGCCAACGGCCTTGTTGAAAGCATCGACGCTGCCGCCGAGCGATTTTCCCAGTCGGGCCAAATGTTCACCGAACACCGCCAGCCGCTTGTACACGTCCTCGCCCAGCCGGCGGATCTCTGCGGCATTATCGGCCAGAGCCGTCTGCTTCCAGCCGTACGCGACAATCTTCAGGAGGGCCACGAGACTGGTCGGAGTCGCCAACATCACATTTTGCCGAAGCGAGTCGTCGATCAGTCCCGGATGTTCATGCAACGCCGCGGTCAAGAACTGATCGCCGGGCAGGAACAGCACGACGAAGTCGGGACTGCGCTCGAATTGCGACCAGTACTGCTTCGAGGATAGTTCGCGGACCCGGTTGCCGACGATCTGCGAATGGCGGCGCAGCTGGGTACTGCGCTCTTCTTCGTTCTGCGCCTCGACCGCCGAGAGATAGGCCTCGAGCGGCGTCTTCACATCGACCACGATTTCGCGCCGCTCCGGCATGTGCACGATCATGTCGGGGCGAATGAATCCATCGTCGGTGTCGTGGCGCTGCTGCTCGGTAAAGTCGACGTGCAAGGTCATGCCGGACAATTCGACCAGCCGGCGCAGGGTAATCTCGCCCCACTGCCCGCGCACGTCGGGCCGCCGCAATGCGGTGACCAGATTCCGGGTCTCGCGGGACAACAAGTTCTGGCCGCCGGCCAGCACCTCCATTTGCGTCTTGAGGGTCGCGAACGAGTCGATGCGATCGCGCTCGATCGCTTGAATCTGCGCCTCGGCCTTGGACAAGGCGTCGCGAATAGGTTGCACCAGCGTCTCGATCGCCGTCTCGCGTTCCTTCAGCGATTGCTCGGCATCCAACTGTTGACGGGCGAGCCGTTCGCGCGCCAGCTGCAGGAATACCTCGCTGTTGCTCTGCAGGCTATCCCGGGCTAGCTCGCCGAAGACTCCTTGCAATTGCTCGCGAGCCCGCGCCAAGGACTGGTCGCGCTCCGCCCGGACGGTCTCTTCGGATCTCAGCCGGGCCCGCAGCACCTCGGTTTCTATGCTCAGGTTTCGCTCGCGGCGCGCCCGCCACACGAGTGCCCCGAGCGCGCCAAGCGCAATACCGACCGCCAATGCCAACCAGAGTGTGCCGTCGCTCACGCTGCGGCTCGCAAGGACAGTATCATCCGGGCCGCGAAAAATGGGCCAGGTAATTGACGTCCGTGTTCGAAGAGAGCCGAAAGGAGCGCGTGAAGGGATTGTAAGCGACGCCGGTCAAGTCGCGCAGCTCGAGCCCCGCGGCGCGCGCCCAGCGGGCAAGTTCGGATGGGCGAATGAATTTCAAATATTCATGGGTGCCCCGCGGCAGGACGCGGGCAATATATTCGGCTCCGACGATGGCCACCGCAAATGCCAGCGGATTGCGGTTCAACGTGGACACGATCACATCGCCGCCGGGCTTGACCAGTTCGGCCAGCGCCCGCACGCTCGCAGCCGGGTTTGGCACATGCTCGAGCATCTCCATGCAGGTCACCAAATCGAAGGCGGCGGGCTGTTCTTGGGCCAACTCCTCGGCGGCGACGGCCCGGTATGCCGCCGGAATCTTGGCCTCCATCGCGTGCAGTTCAGCGACGTCGAGCACCGGCTGCGATAGGTCGATGCCGAGCACCCGCGCGCCCGCGCTCGCCATCGCCTCCGACAAAATGCCGCCGCCACAACCGACGTCGAGCACCTGCTTCTCTCGCAGGCTCACGCGCTCGATGTACCGAAGCCGCAGCGGATTCAGATCGTGCAAAGGCTTCGACGGACCCTGAGGGTCCCACCAGCTCTGAGCGAGAGCGGCGAATTTCGCGAGTTCCGCGGGGTCAACATTTCGACTCGATTCAGGCATTTTTTTTATCCTCCGACGGCGATTCGCGCGGCCCAGGCAGCGGCGCGCGAGGCAACGCGGGTCCAATCCAAGCGGATCAATTCGCGCTCCGCCAGCAACTGCCGTCCGGCCACCCAAACATCGCTCACCATGTCACGGCCGCCGCAGAAAACCAATTGCTTCAGGGGATCGTGTAGCGGCTGGGTGGCCGGGCCGCGCGAGGTCGACGCAGCAAAGATCAGCCCATTTCCCAGGCTCGAGCGACCCTACGTCCGCTTCTAGTCCCAACACCGCGGCGCTGCCACGTGTGACCGCGGCGAGGGCATCCCAGGCGCCGCCGCTCGACATGATGAGGGCCAAGAGCTTCAATTCGCTCCACAGGTCCTGCCCCCGGCACGCGCCGTCGCCGGTGCCGAGTCCTAGGCGAAGGCCGGCCAGGATGAATGATGCAACGGGCGGGAATTGGTGCTCGGACCCGAGGCTCGACGACAGACCGAGGCTGATGGAGATGCCGGTCCGTTGCGCGAGTTTCGACATCGGCCGCCGATGCATGAGTCATATGCACTGCGGTCAGGGCAGGCGTCAGCATGCCCAGTTGCCACAAGCGAGCGATCGGCCGCATTCCGTGCACGGCGACTGACTGCGCGATCTCAGCCTCCGATCGGTGCAAATCGATCACGATACCGGCATCGAGTTCATCGGCCAGGGTGACGATTCTCGAGAGAGTGCCGTTGCTCATCCCGCTCGCGGCATGCGGCGCAAAAACAGTCGAAATCAAGGGGTGACCCGCAAATTCGTCGCGAACGCGCAGCCCTTGAGTCAGATATTCGGAGGCGGATTTTGCCCAGAGGCTGGCCGTCTCGGCCACAGGCAAACCGATGACCGCACGCATCCCCTGTTCACCGGCGACCCGCGCGGTCTCCTCCGGAAAATAGCAGCGATCCGCGAAGCAAGTGATGCCCGATACCAGCATTTCGGCGATCCCCGCCAGGACGCCATCGCGCACGAATTCAGGGCCGACGAAATTCGCTTCGAGCCCCGGCGTCGGCGAGCTGCGTGCGCGCAACAGCGACAGGGCGGCACAGGTGTGGGTGCTTATCATTCCCGGCATCAGAAGATGCCCGGGCCGATGGATGGCCACGGCGGCGGCGTAGCGTTCGACCGCATCCGCGGTGGGCAAGAGGTCGACAATTCGCCCGTCGCGCACGACCAATGTATGGTGCTCGAGCACTCTGCCCCGCGCAGTCATTGGCACTATCCAACGGGCGTCGATGCGTAAATCGGCGGGAACGGCGGGCATTCCTCAGTATATCGGCTAAACCGCGGCGCCGGCTTAAGAACCGATGGGGATATGTGCTAGAATTCGCCCATGTTGAGACCATGTCTCGCCTCCTTTAAACCCGCTTAACTTAGCCGCGAAGGCTTCACCGGACTCTCGCAAATGGCCGAGATCGCTCGCGAAATATTGCCCGTAAATCTCGAAGACGAGATGCGCAAGTCCTACCTGGATTATGCGATGAGCGTCATCGTCGGCCGCGCCCTGCCCGATGTTCGCGACGGTTTGAAACCCGTGCACCGGCGAGTGCTGTTCGCGATGCGCGAATTGGCCAATGACTTCAATAAGCCCTACAAGAAATCCGCGCGCGTCGTCGGAGACGTCATCGGCAAATATCATCCGCATGGCGATGCGTCGGTGTACGACGCCATCGTGCGCATGGCGCAAGAATTCTCGATGCGCTACTTGCTGGTTGACGGACAGGGGAATTTCGGTTCGGTGGACGGCGATCCGCCGGCCGCGATGCGGTATACCGAAGTGCGCATGTCGAGGCTGGCGGGCGAGCTGCTCGCCGACATCGACAAGGAAACGGTCGATTTCAACCCGAACTACGACGAGTCCGAACACGAGCCTGCGGTACTGCCGGCCCGCATTCCGAACCTGCTGATCAACGGATCATCGGGCATCGCGGTCGGCATGGCGACCAATATTCCGCCGCACAATCTGACCGAGATCATCACGGCGTGCATCGCGCTCATCGAGAATCCCGAGATCACTCTCGCCCAGCTGATGCAGATCGTTCCCGGTCCCGATTTTCCGACCGCCGGCTTGATCAACGGCGCGCAAGAAATCGTCGCTGCGTACAAGACCGGCCGGGGCCGCCTGCACGTGCGCGCCCGCACCCACTTCGAAGACGTCGGCAAGGGCGACCGGCAGGCGATCATCATCACCGAATTGCCTTATCAGGTGAATAAAGCGCGTTTGATCGAGCGCATCGCCGACCTGGTCCGCGACAAGCTCATCGAAGGAATCGCCTCCGACGGACTCCGCGACGAATCCGACAAGGACGGCATGCGCGTGGTGATCGAACTGAAGCGCGGGGAAGTGCCGGAGATTCTGCTCAATAATTTGTACGCGCAGACCACCATGGAGCAGGTATTCGGCATCAACATGGTCGCGCTTGTGGACGGCCAGCCGCGGCTGCTGAGCCTGAAGGAGATGCTCGATGCGTTCCTGCGGCATCGGCGTGAAGTCGTCACCCGCCGCACGATGTATGAGCTGCGCAAAGCCAGGGAGCGCGGCCACATATTGGAAGGTCTCGCCATCGCGCTCGCGAACATCGACGAGATCATCGCGGCAATCAAAGCGTCGCCTTCGCCCGGCCGAGGCCAAAATCGCCCTGATGTCGCGGCCATGGACATCGGGGGCCGTGCCTGAGATGCTCGCGCGGGCGGGTGCGATCAGCACGCGGCCGGACGGCGAGATCGTTCGGCTCGGCATCGTGGAGGGCGGTTATCGGCTGACGGAGACTCAGTCGCAAGCGATTCTGGAGATGCGCCTCAATCGGCTGACCGGTCTCGAGCAGGACAAGATCATTTCCGAGTTCCAGGAGTTACTGGAACAAATTCGCGACTTGTCGGACATTTTGGCGCGGCCGGAGCGGCTGCTCGAAGTAATTCGCAACGAGCTTCAATACATCCGCGACACGTTCGGGGACAAGCGGCGTACGGAAATCATCGTCAATCACGAAGATCTCACGACGGAGGACCTGATTTCCCCCGAGGACGTGGTGGTGACGTTGTCGCACGGCGGATACGCCAAGGCACAGCCGGTGTCCGACTACCAGGCGCAGCGCCGAGGCGGCCGCGGCAAAGCGGCTACCAGCGTCAAGGACGAGGACTTCGTCGACAAGCTATTCGTTGCCAATACGCACGACACGCTGCTGTGTTTTTCCGACCACGGCAAGGTGTATTGGCTCAAGGTGTACCAATTGCCGCAAGCTAGCCGCGGTTCGCGCGGCAAGCCCATCGTCAATCTATTGCCCTTGCAAGGGGACGAGCGCATCAGCGCAATGATGTCGATCAAGGACTTCGAGGAAGGCAAGTTCGTTTTCATGGCGACCAGCCTTGGAACCGTCAAGAAGACCTCGCTGGCCTTGTTTTCGCGGCCGCGCGCAAGCGGCATCATCGCAGTCGCTCTCGAAGACGGCGACAAATTGGTCGGCGTCGCGATCACCGACGGCACGAAGGATATTTTGCTGTTCACGACCGCCGGGAAGGCGATTCGTTTCATGGAAGAGGAGGTCCGGCCCATGGGCCGCGAGGCGGCAGGGGTCCGGGGCGTGCGATTGACCGATGAAAGCCAAGTCAATGCATTGATCGTAGCGGAACAGGGATTCATTCTCACCGCATCGCAAAACGGCTTCGGCAAACTCACGCCGCTGGACGAATTTCCGAAGCATGGCCGCGGCGGGCAAGGCGTCATCGCATTGCAGATCACCGACCGCAACGGCCGTATGGTGGGGGCTCTGCAGGTGAGCGTGGACGATGAGATCATGCTCATGAGTCAGAACGGAGTACTCGTGCGCACGCCGGTGAGGGACATTTCGATCGTCGGGCGCAATACCCAAGGGGTCCGTCTGATCCGGCTGGAAGAGGGCGATCAGCTCTCCGGGCTGGAGCGCATCGACGGCTTGACGGCGGATGCCGATGAGGTGCCCGTCGCCGGCGAACCGGTCGCCGAAGACTTGGGCGCCGAAGATGACGCGCCGGCGGCCGACACTTAAGAACTTCCCGAAAGATGCGCGCCTTTAATTTCTCTCCGGGGCCCGCCGCGTTGCCGGTCGAGGTCATGGAACAGGCGCGGGCCGAGCTGCTTGACTGGCAGCAGAGCGGCATGTCGGTGATGGAGATCAGCCACCGCAGCAAAGAGTTCATGGCAGTGGCGGCCGAGGCCGAAGCGGACCTGCGCGACTTGTTGTCGATACCCCGCAACTACAAGGTCTTGTTTCTGCAAGGCGGAGCATCGGCGCAATTCTCTCTGGTGCCGCTGAACCTCGCAGCGCCGCACTCCGCAGTGGATTACATAAACACCGGATATTGGTCCCGGAAGGCGATTGAAGAGGCACGGCGCTATTGCACGGTGCACATCGCCGGGGATGCCGGCGGGGATTACCTGCGGGTGCCGCCGCAGAGCGAGCTGCAGTTCAGCGCCTCTGCCGTTTATGCGCATTACACGCCCAACGAGACCATCAGCGGGGTCGAATTCGCCTACATTCCCGAAGCGGGGCGGCTGCCCCTCATCGCGGATATGTCCTCCAGTATTTTGTCGCAGCCCATCGATGTCTCCAAGTTCGGGCTGATCTATGCGGGCGCGCAAAAGAACATCGGGCCGCCCGGATTGGTCGTGGTCATCGTACGCGAAGACCTGACCGGCCATGCTCGGGTGGAGACCCCGGCGGTGTTCGACTACAAGGCAGTTGCCGACAATCAATCGATGCTGAACACCCCGCCGACGTTTGCGTGGTACATGGCCGGTCTGGTGTTCAAATGGCTGAAAGGCGCCGGCGGCTTGGCTGCGGCCGGCGAACGCAACCGCGTCAAGGCGCAGACTCTGTACGCCGCCATCGACGAGTCTCGTCTCTACCAGAATCGGGTCGCGAGGGATGCGCGGTCCCGGATGAACGTGACATTCAGGCTGAACAAGCCGGAATTGGATGCCGCGTTTCTTTCGGAAGCCGCCGCCGCGGGATTGCACGGGCTCAAGGGACATCGTGTGTTGGGCGGCATGCGGGCGAGCATTTACAATGCCATGCCACTTGCGGGCGTCAAAGCCCTGATCGCGTTCATGCGCGAGTTCGAACGCCGGCACGCGTGAGGTAAAAGAATGCCAAGCAAAAGGACGCCACCAAGCAAGAGGCGGCCGCGCAAGAAGCGTGGCGGCACAGCGCCGCCGGCTGAAGCGGCGATCGGGCGGACGATTCCGCCGGAGGCGAATCCCCCCGAGGCGATTCCGCCCGCGGCGATTCCCGGCATAACTCCCGCCAGCGGCGGCCTCGGCAATATCCGGGACAGCATCGACGCCATCGATGCGCGAATCCACGCCTTGCTGAACGAGCGCGCACGCTATGCGCAGCTGGTCGGAATTTCAAAATCGGCGTCCGGCAAGGCGGTGGATTTCTACCGGCCAGAACGCGAAGCTGAAGTTCTGCGCATGGCGCTCGAACGGAACCAGGGGCCGCTGCGCAACGAGGAAATTGCGCGGCTGTTCCGTGAAATCATGTCGGCCTGCCTCGCGCAGCAGGAACCTCTCAAAGTGGCATTCCTCGGGCCGGAGGGTACGTTTACTCAGGCCGCGGTGCTCAAGCATTTCGGCTATTCGGTGCGCGCGCTCCCGCTGCCTTCAATCGACGAGGTGTTTCATGAAGTCGAAGGCGGCATCGCGGATTTCGGCGTGGTACCGATCGAAAACTCGAGCGAGGGCACTGTCAATCACACCCTGGACATGTTTCTATCATCCGCGCTCAAGATTTGCGGGGAAGTGGAACTGCGGATCAATCATCACTTGATGGGCAAGATGGCCGGTACCGACGCCGTCAAGCGCGTGTGCGCCCACAGCCAAGCCTTGGCGCAGTGCCGCGGCTGGCTGGATGAGCAACTTCCCGACGTGGAGCGGGTCGCCGTATCGAGCAATGCGGAGGGCGCGAGGCGTGCCCGCGACGAGCGCGGCACCGCGGCAATCGCGAGCCACGCGGCGGCCGAAATTTACGGGCTTGTCGTGCTCGCGAATGAAATCGAAGACCGCCAGGACAATACGACGCGCTTCCTGGTGTTGGGAAGAAAGCTATTCCAAGCCAGTGGCGTCGATCGCACGACGCTGTTGGTTTCCGGCACCGATACCGATGATCCGGGGGCCTTGTTCCGCCTCCTCGAACCCTTGGCCGAGCATCGCGTCAACATGACGCGCATCGAATCCCGGCCTTCGCGCAAACGCAAATGGGATTACGTTTTTTTCATCGATGTCGAAGGGCACGTGAGCGACGCGCCCGTCGCCAAGGCGCTCGCTGCTCTGCAGGAGAGGGCCTCATTATTCAAGGTGCTGGGCTCGTATCCGCGGGCCGTCCTTTGAGCGCTGACGCCGGTCGCAAATTCGAGGCGAAGCCGGTGGGCAGCGTATCGGGCGCAGTGGCAGTTCCAGGCGATAAATCCATCTCGCATCGCGCGCTGATGTTGTCCGGCATCGCTCAAGGCAGGAGCGAGGTGACCGGCTTTTTGGCGAGCGAGGACTGCTTGGCGAGCTTGGCGGCGATGCGTGCGTTGGGAGTTCGGATCGAGCAGCCGAGCGCCACGCATGTGGTGATTCACGGCGTGGGTTTGCGCGGCCTCACGGGCGCGAACGGCGCGCTCGATATGGGAAATGCTGGAACGGCCATGCGTTTGTTTGCCGGCCTTTTGTCGGCGCAAGCCTTCGATTCCCGATTGATCGGCGACGCATCGCTCATGAGGCGCCCGATGGAACGGGTCGCCGAGCCGCTGCGCGAAATGGGAGCGGACATCCGCACCCGCAACGGCCTGCCCCCGGTCGAGATCGGCGGAAAGCGCAGCCTGCACGGAATCGAATACCGCATGCCGGTGGCGAGCGCGCAGGTAAAATCGGCGGTTCTGTTGGCCGCGTTGTATGCCGACACCGCCACCACGGTCATTGCGCCGGCGATCAATCGCGATCATAGCGAGCGCATGCTCGAAAGTTGCGGGGTGCGCCTCGACGTCGACGGCTTGCGCACGACGCTGCATCCGCCGGAGCGATTGGCGAGTCAGCAGTTGAATGTGCCGGGCGATTTCTCCTCGGCCGCCTTTTTTGTCGTGGCCGGCCTATTGGGCGCCGCCGGGAGCGGATTGTTGATTCAAAATGTGGGTTTGAATCCCACGCGCACCGGGCTGCTCGATGTTTTGCGCGCGATGGGCGGAAATATAGAGATCCAAAACCCGCGCGCGAGCGGCGCAGAGCCGGTGGCGGATCTATTGGTTCGCGCATCCGCGCTGCGTGGCGTGCAAGTTCCCGTTGAACTCGTGCCGCTCGCAATCGACGAATTCCCCGTCTTATTCATTGCGGCGGCGTGCGCGACGGGCGAGACCGTGGTCACCGGGGCCGAGGAGCTTCGTGTCAAGGAGAGCGATCGGATAGCGGCGATGAGCGCGGGTCTGAGATCCCTGGGCGTCGCGCACAGCGTGTTGCCCGACGGCATGCGAATCGAGGGTCGCGGCGACGGGCCGGCGTTCAGCGGCGGAGAGGTCGAAAGCTTCGGAGATCATAGGATCGCCATGTCCTTTACCATCGCGAGTTTACGGGCCAAAGGTGTCATTTTGATCCGCGATGTGGCGAATGTGGCGACGTCGTTTCCGGGCTACGTCGGGCTGGCCCGATCGATCGGATTGGATATCGGCGAATCGGCGTCATAGGGTGATGCGATGAACAAAGTACCGGTCATCACCATTGATGGCCCTTCAGGCTCGGGCAAGGGGACGATCAGCCGCGCGGTCGCGCGCTCGCTCGGGTGGAAGCTGCTCGATAGTGGTGCGCTATATCGTTTGGTTGCCCTAGCGGCGCGAAAAACAGGTGTCGGGCTCGATGACGGGCCCGGGCTGGCCCGTTTGGCGCAAGGTCTTGACCTGCAATTCGACTCCGATGCGGCGGGCGAGGAGATCGTCCGGCTCGACGGGCAGGTGGTAACAGGCGCCATTCGGATCGAGGAAGCGGGTAACGACGCCTCCAAGGTCGCCGCCCAGCCGGGGGTCCGAGCTGCCCTCCTGGAGCGTCAGCGGCGCTTTGCCGCGCCCCCGGGCCTGGTCGCGGATGGGCGCGACATGGGGACGGTCGTTTTCCCCGATGCCGAGGTTAAGATTTTTCTCACGGCGAGCGCCGAGGAACGGGCCGCCAGACGCTATAAGCAGTTGAAAGAAAAGGGGGTTGCTGCTACCCTTGCCGCCCTTTCGCTGGAGATAGCAGAGCGTGATCGGCGCGACACGAATCGTGCGGTTTCGCCTCTTGTTGCAAGCGCAGACGCAGTCCTGCTGGATACCACGGGGATGTCCGTAGAAGAAGTGATTGAGCGCGTGTTGGCTTTGGCCCGAGGACGTCTATCGATTTGATTTAGGTCGCGGCTTTCATGGAATGATCGCTGTTATATATGGTAACCCCTCGGCACGCAGGAAAAGTGTCGGGGAATAGTTAAGAGAAAACATGACAGAAAGTTTTGCGGAACTGTTCGAACAGAGCATAGCGAGCCAGCGCATTCGTCCTGGCACCATCCTCAATGGATTGATCGTCGAAGTCGGCCAAGATTACGTCATCGTCAACGTCGGGTTGAAATCCGAGGCGGTAATTCCCTCCGATCAATTCAAGAACGAGAAAGGTGAAATCGAGGTTGTCGTAGGAGAAACCGTCGAAGTCGCGCTCGACAGCGTCGAGGACGGTTCCGGAGAGACGCGCCTCTCGCGCGAGAAGGCCAAGCGCGCCCGAACCTGGACGCGCCTCGAAACCGCGTTCGAGAAGCAGGAAGTGGTGATCGGCATCATAACGGGCCGGGTGAAGGGCGGATTTACCGTCGAGATCGACAACGTGCGGGCATTCTTGCCGGGTTCTCTGGTCGATGTGCGTCCAGTGCGCGATCCATCGTACCTGGAGAACAAGCCTCTCGAATTCAAGGTGATCAAGCTCGACCAGAAACGCAACAATGTGGTCGTGTCGCGGCGTGCGGTCGTCGAACAGGAATACAGCGCGGAGCGTTCCGCGCTGCTCGATAATTTGCAGGAGGGAGCCGCGGTCAAGGGCGTGGTGAAGAATCTCACCGACTACGGCGCGTTCGTGGACTTGGGCGGAATCGACGGCCTGCTGCACATCACCGACATGGCTTGGAAGCGCGTCAAGCATCCGTCCGAAGTCGTCAAAGTCGGCGAAGAGATCGATGTGCGCATATTGAAGTTCGACCGCGAACGACAGCGCGTGTCGTTGGGCCTCAAGCAGCTGGGCGCGGATCCTTGGCAGAACATCGCACGCCGCTATCCGGCCAACACGCGTCTGTTCGGCAAGGTCACCAACATCGCCGATTATGGATGCTTCGTCGAGATCGAAGAGGGCGTCGAAGGCCTGGTGCACGTGTCCGAGATGGATTGGACCAACAAGAACGTAAATCCCGCGAAGGTTGTGCATGTCGGGCAAGAAGTCGAAGTCATGGTGCTCGACATCGACGAGGAGCGACGGCGCATCAGTCTCGGGGTCAAGCAGTGCAAGACGAATCCTTGGAAGGAGTTCGCCGAGAACTACAATCGCGGCGACAAAGTCAGCGGCCAGATCAAGTCGATCACCGATTTCGGTATCTTCATCGGGCTCGCCGGCGGCATCGACGGCCTGGTGCACTTGTCGGACATTTCGTGGGATATGCCCGGCGAAGAAGCCGTGCGCAGCTACCAAAAGGCGCAGCAGGTCGACGCAATGGTCTTGTCGATCGATCCGGAGCGCGAGCGCATCAGCTTGGGCATCAAACAACTCGCGAAGGACCCCTTCTCCGCCTACATTGCGGAGCACCCGAAGGGCAGCATCGTGACCGGAGTGGTGCGCGAAGTGGACGCCAAAGGCGCCATCATCGATCTGGGCAATGGCGTCGACGGCCAGTTGCGGGCTTCGGAGTTATCGCGCGATCGCGTGGAAGATGCTCGCTTGCTGCTCAAAGTGGGGGAAGAAGTCGAAGCAAAATTCACCGGGGTGGACCGCAAGGGTCGGAGCATCTCGTTGTCGATCAAGGCGAAGGACATCCACGAGGAACAGGAAGCCATGCAAAATTATCGAACCGATTCACCGACCGGAACCAGCCTGGGAGATTTACTCAAAGAGCAAATCTCGGGCCAGGATTGAGAGGACAGGCTAGGCGCGGCGGTTTGCCGCCGCGCCTTTCCTCTTAACTATGTCTAGTGATGTCCACGGATCGATAATGACGAAATCGGAACTCATAGAGATCATTTCGGCCAAACAGAAACACTTGCCGGCCAAAGATGTCGAACTCGCCGTCAAGCAGCTGCTGGAAATCATGAGCGATGCGCTGGCAACGGGCGAGCGTATCGAAATTCGCGGCTTCGGCAGCTTCTCTCTGCATTTTCGCCCGCCGCGGCAGGGCCGCAATCCAAAGACCGGAGAAGCCGTCGCGCTTGCCGGCAAACATGTCCCGCATTTCAAGCCGGGCAAAGACCTGCGGGAGCGGGTCAATGACGGTGCGGATCAGCCGATACGCGATTGACTTGGGCTCGGTCCCTCCGGGGGCCTTGAGGTGACCGACCTGCCGCTGTTGACATGGGTTTTGGTCGTAGCGGCGCTGGTCATCGGCATTCTTGCCGGACACTTCGGCTGGGGCAGACGCTGGCCCGCCTCCCTCGGCAAACTGCATCCCGACTACCTGACCGGGTTGGATTACCTCGTTACCGAACAGCCGGACCGAGCTCTCGACATGTTCTTGAAATTGATGGACGCCAACTCGGACACGATCGAGACGCATTTCGCGTTGGGCACGCTGTATCGCCGGCGAGGAGAGGTGGAGCGCGCGATCCGCATCCATCAAAATCTATTGGCACGCGATGCGCTGGCTCCCGAGCATCGCGAGCAGGCTTTGCTGGGCCTTGCGCAGGACTACCTGCGCGCCGGACTGCTAGATCGCGCGGAAGGTTTGTTCCAGCAGGTGAGCGAAGTTCCGCGGCTGCGCAACAGCGCGCTCGATGCGCTGCGCTTGGTATACGAACGGCAACATGATTGGCAGCAGGCGTTGGGCGCCTATCGGCAATTGGCGGACGCCAAAGCGGCGCCGCCGCGCGTCGTCGCTGCGCACTACCTCTGCGAACTAGCCGTCCTGTCGATCGAGCGCGGCCAAACGATGGACGCTCGGCGCTTGCTGCGCGAAGCGCGCGCAGAGGCGACGCCGTTCCCTCGCGCGACTTTGCTGCGCGCGCAGATCGCAGAGCGCGACGCGCAACCGGAATTGGCGGTGCGCCTCCTGAGGCAGGCGCTTGCCGATTCTCCGGAATTGCTGCAAGAGGAGCTGCCGCATTTGCTCAGGTGGGTCGAGCCGGACAAGCGCGACGCGGTGCTTGCCGACCTCGCGGCGCAAGCCGAGTCGCGCGGCTTCAACGAACTGAAACGCTTGGTATTCGCCGCGATCGCAGCGGATTTGGCCGGTGCCCCGCCGCTTCGCGCGTCGATCGAAAAAGTCTTCGCGCTGGACTGCACGCTCCAAGCGATGTGGCGGGCGGGCCCGGAGCACTACGAACGCACCGCGCAGGAGATCGCCGCGTTGCTCGCTCATGCCGAGAAATACCGATGCAATGAGTGCGGGTTTTCCGGACGCAGCTTTTATTGGCACTGCCCCGCCTGTCATGCGTGGGACAGCTTCGAGGCGTATGCCATCGTCAAGCTGCGCTAGCTTGTGAGATTTGTCCGACGGCGCGCAGCAATGAAATCCGTTATCATTTCGCGATGTCACACAAACCCGTAAAAACCGCGGTTTTTCCCGTCGCCGGGCGCGGTACCCGTTTTTTGCCGGTCACCAAAGCCAGTCCGAAAGAGATGCTTCCCATCGTGGACAAACCGCTGATCCAATATGCGGTTGACGAGGCGCTTTCCGCCGGCGCGGACACGCTGGTGTTCATCACAGGAAGCTCCAAACGGGCGATCGAGGATCACTTCGACACCAATCCTGAGCTCGAGGCGGTTCTGCAGGCGCAAGGCAAACAGGAATTGCTGGATACTTTGCGCGGCATCCTGCCAAGCTGGGCGTCATGCGTCTACATTCGCCAGCCGGCGCCGTTGGGGCTCGGCCATGCCGTATTATGCGCAAGGCCGGTGGTGGGGGATGCTCCCTTCATGGTGCATCTGGCGGACGATTTGATCGACGCCGCGGTGCCGTGCCTCAAGCAAATGGTGGAGGTTTTCGCGGCGCACGGAGGCAGCGTCCTCGGCGTGCAAAACGTCCCGAAACAGGACACGGATAAATACGGAATCGTCACGTTGGAGGGCAAGGTTGCGCCGCGTGTCAGCAAGATGTCGCATATCGTGGAGAAGCCCAAGCCGGACAAGGCCGCATCGACGCTCGCGGTGGTCGGCCGCTATTTGCTCACCGCGCCGTTGTTCGACGATCTGGCGAAGATCGGCAAGGGAGCCGGCGGGGAGATCCAGCTCACCGACGGCATTGCCCGGCTGATGCAGCGCGAACCCGTATATGCGTTTGAATTCGAAGGCAAGCGCTACGACTGCGGCAGCAAGCTCGGATACTTGCAGGCGACCGTCGAGTACGCTCTGAAGCATCCGAGCTTGGGCGGGGATTTCGCAAACTATCTGCGGGAGTTGGTTCCTAAATTGTCCTAGCAGCTCCCGGGCCGTTAGCGGAAACGCCCGCGCTGCTGCTGGCCAAAGCTCCTCGTACCTGAACCGCCCCCCGCGGGTGCGCGACGCGCGTCGCGTCCACCGTGGTGGTGGCGGCGCCTGACCCTGAGCCGGACGACCGCCCGCACGATTGGCTGAGGGGCGTTCGTTCGGCGTCCGATCGCCATGCGAGTCCGGCGGCGAGGCCGACTCGGCCATCTTGAAAACCGGCGTGGGCAAGGTCGGAATGCTGCGGCGAAGAACTCTCTCGATGTCGCGCAATAAACCGGATTCGTCGCCGGACACCAGCGAGATCGCTTCCCCGGCGGCGCCGGCACGCCCGGTGCGGCCGATGCGATGGACGTAGTCTTCCGGCACATTGGGTAATTCGTAGTTCACCACCTGGGGCAGCTCCTTGATATCGAGTCCACGAGCGGCAACCTCCGTGGCTACCAATGCGGTGACTTGCCCACGTTTGAACATGTCGAGCGCCTTGACGCGTGCAGCCTGGCTTTTGTTGCCGTGGATGGCCGCAGCCTGAATGCCCGCGCCCTCGAGCTGCTGAGCCAAGCGATTCGCGCCATGCTTGGTGCGCGTGAAGATCAGCACTTGGCGCCACTGCCCTTCCTGGATCAGATGGACCAACAAATGCCGCTTCTGTTCCTTTTGCACGCGGTAAGCGCGTTGTTCGACCAATTCGATCGGTGCGTTGCGCGGTGCAACTTGTATCGACAGCGGGTCTTGCAGGAGCCGCTCGGCCAAACCGCGAATGTCGTCGGAATAGGTAGCTGAAAACAAGAGATTCTGCCGCTTTGGCGGCAGCAGCTTGATTATCTTCCGGATGTCGTTGATGAACCCCATGTCCAGCATCCGGTCGGCCTCATCGAGAACCAACACCTGCACTTTCGACAGGTCGGCCACCCGCTGCTGCGCAAGGTCGAGAAGTCGACCGGGCGTCGCCACCAAGATATCGCAGCCGCTTCGCAATGCGCTGATCTGTGGATTGATGCTCACTCCGCCGAACACCTGGTAAGTGCGCAGTTGCATATATTTACCGTAGTCTCGAGCGCTCTGTGCCACCTGCGCCGCGAGCTCGCGGGTTGGCGTGAGCACGAGCGTGCGGGGCGCCCGGCTGCTGCCGTTCTTCGTATCGGCGGCGAGGCGCTGCAGGATGGGCAGCACGAAGCCGGCCGTCTTGCCGGTCCCCGTTTGGGCGCCTGCGAGCACATCGCGGCCGGCGAGCACCGCGGGGATAGCTTGAATTTGAATGGGGGAAGGCGAGTCGTAGCCCTTATCGGCGACAGCACGCAGCAATTCGGGCAATAGCCCGAGATCGGAAAATGACATTAGAAATCCTTAGAGGGTGGACTCGCACGACAGAAGCAATTGCTTCGGCAGCGGTCAGCAGCGAGAGGGGTAAATTAAAGCGAAGTCGTCAAGGACGGACCGCGAGCTTGAGGTGGCACTGACCGAGCACCGACCCTTTGAGCTGCGTGCACTGTACAGGATGGCGGCTGCGGCGTCCAGGAAGCTAGCGGTTGTGCGCAATTTTCGCCGGAGGCGCGTTCTCGTCCAGGAGATCGGCGACCTTCGATTTCGGCAATACGGTACGGGGATTAACCGCGGTGTCGCCGTCGCGGATCTCGAAATGCACGTGCGGTCCCGTTGAATGCCCGGTGCTGCCCAGCAACGCGATCAAGGCGCCCTGAGTTACCTGGTCGCCTTGTTTGACCTTGAGTTCACTGTTGTGCGCATAGAGCGAGCTGGTCTTCCGGTCATGCCTCAAGATGACCACATTGCCGTAGCCGCGCAGACCGTCGCCGGCATAAATGACTTCACCGGCCGCGATGGCGTAGACCGGTTCGCCGGCATCCGCGGCCATATCCATCCCTTTGTGCATTTTGCCCCAGCGGTCGCCGTATTCCGAACTCACAATGTAGGCATCCAACGGCCAGCGCAGCGAACCGGCATATTGTTCGGGGACCGTCGTGAGCGGCGCAGGTGCAGCGTGTTTTTTCGGCGGCGCCTGCGTACCGGTGGGCGGCGCCACAGGGGTCTTCGCGATGCCCGATTTATGCAGGATTCCGAGCACCGCGGCTTCGCTGTGTTCTCCCGCATCCTGGAACGTCTTGAGCACATCCTTCTCGGCCAGATACTTTTGCATCCGCGCATACGCCTTGGAGGCGGTCGTCGATGTCACCTCGACCGCTTTGGCGGAAACCACCTTGCTCTTTTGGTACCACTCTTGATCGCCGAATCTCTGATCGACCGTGGCGCACCCGGCAAAGAAGTTGGCGCTCAAAACCGCTGCGAGGGCAGCGAGGCGTGTGCGGCGCAATCCGGATCTGCCCTGCGATTGGGTGAGTCGATTCATTTGCGTGATTTGCACAAATCTTATCACGCGAAAATTGTGCTGCCAAAGCAGGACGATGGCGCTACGCTATGTCATATGGGAACATCGCGAAGCATGGATGTCACGCCCCCGCCTACGGGGTTCGGCAAGCTCGTTAATGCGGCGATTCAGATGGATGGCATCAGCCTGTTGGCCATGCTCGCGATATTCATAGGCTGGTTTTTCGTGGACACTCTGGTCGTTACCTTCGGTGCGCTGCGCCACGGCGTGCGATTCTTTGACATATCCTCAGCCATCCTAGACCCCACACGCATATTTTTCGGCGTCGATGACTCCTTGCAACGGATTGTCTTCGCCTTGATCTGCTTGATTTGCCTGCTGGCTCCGCTTTGGCCTCATTGGCGCAGGTCCCGTTTGGCCTGGGCATCGTATCTGGCGCCGCTCGCCCTTATGTTGCTCTGCGGAACGCTGCTCTATTCCAAGACGTCGAGCGAAATTTTTCTCCGCGCACGGCCAAGCTTCCCTGAGCAGCGGCGTCATTCGATTCGCCAATGATCTGATCGGTCGTGCCAACGGGCTGGTTTCCAGGCATATCTCGATCGGGGCAGGCGGCTATTTGGCGTTCGTCGGCAGTGCCGCCTTGGCGGCGCTCGGAATCCGACGCATGAGCCGTGGATAGGGGGCGCTTGCGACAGCGGAACTCCGCACTCGAAACCTCATTCATGAGGATTGGCGGGCTTGAACTTTCCGCTCGATCCTGCGGGCATGCAAAATGGCTTCGGTGTAGCCGTTAGGTTGTTCGCGGCCCTTGAACACCAGGTCGCGTGCGGCCTTGAACGCGACGTTGTTTTCGGGATCCTCGCCGAGCCGGCGATATCCGGGATCGGCTGCATTCTGTCGATCGACCACCGCCGCCATGCGCAGCAGCGCCTGCATTACTTGTTCCGGCGTACAGATGCCGTGATGCAACCAGTTGGCGACATGTTGGCTCGAGATTCGCAGCGTCGCCCGGTCCTCCATGAGGGCAACGTTGTAAAAATCGGGCACTTTCGAGCAACCGATTCCCGAATCGACCCAGCGCACGACATAACCCAGAATGCTTTGCGCGTTATTGTTGAGCTCTTCTTCGATGTCAGCGGCGCTCCATTTCGGGTCCGCGCCGAGAGGCGGGGTCAAAATGTCATCGAGCGACGCGCGCGTCCTGCCCGCAATTTGCGTTTGCACTTGCGCAACGTCCACTTTGTGGTAGTGCAGGGCGTGCAACGTCGCGGCGGTCGGAGAGGGAACCCACGCGGTATTGGCGCCGGCCTGCAGCTGCGCAATTTTGGTCTTTACCATGTCGGCCATGAGGTCCGGCATCGCCCACATGCCTTTGCCGATCTGCGCCTTGCCGCGTAGACCGCAGGCAAGTCCGATATCGACGTTCTGCCGCTCATAGGCGTCCAGCCATCTCGCCTTCTTGAGTTCACTCTTGCGCAGCACGGGCGCGGCCTCCATCGAGGTGTGGATCTCATCGCCCGTGCGATCCAGGAACCCGGTGTTGATGAACACCACACGATGGCGTGCGGCACGGATGCATTCCGCCAGATTGACGCTGGTGCGCCGCTCCTCGTCCATGATCCCCATCTTCAGGGTGTTTCGGGCCAGACCTAAAAGGTTCTCGATGGCGGCGAACAACTCATCGGCGAAGGCAGCCTCTTCGGGGCCGTGCATCTTTGGCTTGACGATATAGATCGAACCGGTCCGCGAGTTTCGCCGGCTGCCGGGGCCGCGCAAGTCGTGCAGAGCGATGAGCGCGGTCGCGGCCGCATCGATGAAAGTCTCCGGCACGGGTTTGCCGTCCAGCGTCACCGCGTCGGACATCATGTGGTGGCCGACGTTGCGCACCAGCATCAGGCTGCGGCCCGGCAGCTCCAGATCCTCGCCACCCGCCGTGCGGTAGCGCCGATCCGCGTTCAGCCGGCGCAGCACGGGTTTAAGGTCCTTTTCGACCCGTGCCTCGAGGCTCCCGTTCATCAACCCAAGCCAGTTTCGATACACTTGGACCTTGTCGTCCGCATCCACCGCCGCGATAGAATCCTCGCAGTCTTGAATCGCGGTGATCGCGGATTCCAGCAGCACATCGCTGATTCCCGCCGGGTCATCGCGACCGATGCGGTGTTGGCGATCGATGTGGAGCTCCACGTGCAGTCCATGGTGGACCAGCAACAGCACGGCGGGATCGCTGCGTTCACCCTGAAAGCCGCGGAAGGCCGCGGGATTGTTCAATCGCGTGGCACCGCCGTTTTTCAATCGAATTTCGAGTCCTTGCGCAGAACAGCGGTAGGCGACGGCATCGCGATGCGAGCCCTCGGCAAGCGCAAAGTGCTCGTCGAGGAAATCCCGGGCAAACGCGATGACTTCCGCGCCCCGCCGCGCATTGTAAGCGCCGGTGCGCGGCGCGCCGTCTTCCGGAATGACATCGCTGCCGTAAAGGGCGTCGTAGAGGCTGCCCCAGCGCGCATTGGCCGCATTGAGCGCATAGCGGGCATTGCTGACGGGCACCACCAATTGGGGTCCCGCGATATGCGCGATCTCCGGGTCGACGCCGGCGGTATCGATGCGGAAGGCATCCTTCTCGGGCGCCAAGTAACCGATCTCGAGCAGATACGCCTTATACCGCGCGTGATCGAAGCCGGCGCCTGGGTGCTCGCGATGCCAGGCATCGATTTTTGACTGCAGCTCGTCCCGCCGGAGCAGCAACGCAGCGTTCTTGGGGGCCATGATGCGAACGAGGGCCGCAAACCCGGCCCAAAAGGTCCGCTCTTGAACGCCGGTTCCCGGCATCGCCTCCTTGGCGATGAAGTCGTATAAGACTTGATCGATTCGAATGCCATCCACGTCGATGTGCGGTCGCATCTTCATAATTTCCCTGCCGTATTGACGCTGCGTGAGTTATCGATCCAAATCATCTACTATATTGGCACTGATGTCGCCCCGCCGCATGCGCGTGCGAGCCAGATAAACGTTCGAGGGATGCACTACGTTTCGCGCGGCAATTACAACATGAGTCTGTTGCTTCGAATAAACCTGGCGCTCGGCGCGGTGCTGGTAATCGCGGCATTGATCGCCGGATACATGTGCCGCAACATACTTGAAGCCAACGCACGAAGAGAAGTATTCGCGGAGGCCGGGCTGATGATGGATAGCGCGTGGGCCATTCGCGACTACACTGCGAACGAGATCTTACCGTTGCTCAGCCGACAAATTCAGACGGAGTTTCCGCCGCAGAGCGTGCCCTTCTATGCGGCGACCCAGAACTTCTTGCGGCTCCACGAACGGCATCCGGAGTATGCATACAAGGAGGCGACCCTCAACCCGATGAATCTGCGCGATCGAGCCGCGGATTGGGAGGGCGACATCATTCAGCGATTCAGGAATGATGTCCATGCACAGGAAATCGTAGGGGAGCGCGATACACCGATTGGTAAATCGCTTTACCTGGCGCGGCCCATCCGCAACGAGGCGGGGTGCGCAGCCTGTCACAGCAACCCATCGACCGCGCCCCAAACCCTCACTGCGCGGTACGGGCGCAACAACGGCTTCGGCTGGCAGCCCAACGAGATAGTGGGCGCCCAAGTGGTTTCAGTACCCTTTGCGAGTGCGACGGCGAACGCCGACCGCGCGTTTCGCGCCTTCATGGTTTCGTTGATCGCGGTATTCGTCTCCGTGTTTCTGGTGGTCGATGGAGTGCTGTATTTCTTGGTCGTCCGGCCGGTGCGGCAGATCGCCCGGGTCGCGGATCGATTGAGCGTCGGAGATATGTCGGCGGAAGAATTTCCACGACAGGGCGCCCTTGAAATCGCCTCCGTGACCCGTTCGTTCAATCGCATGCGCAAGAGCCTCGAAAAGGCTCTGCGGTTGCTCGAGCAATAGCCCATGCCGCACCAGGTATTCTTGAGCTACTCCAAGCCTGATCGGGACTGCGCGTTTGAAATATTGGAGCGGCTGGAAGGGGCGGGCATCAAATGCTGGATTGCGCCGCGCGATATCACGCCGTCGGCCGATTGGGCGGCGGCAATCATGGATGCCATATCATCCGCCCATACCATGGTGCTGGTGTTCTCCGCGGCAAGCAATCAATCGCAGCAAGTGCGCCGTGAAGTGGAAAGGGCGGTTCACAAGAACCTGAGTGTCTTGCCATTCCGCATCGAGGATGTGGCGCCGTCGAAGAGTCTGGAATTTTTCTTGAGCACGCAGCACTGGATGGATGCGTTTCCGCCGCCCCGCGAGCCGTATTATGTGCGGCTCGCCGCTTATCTCAAGGCGCAGCCGATCGCCGTGCCCGCCGCCCTCGAGGCGCCCACCGCCCTTCACGCGCGCCCGTCGAATTCGGCCGCTACGAAATGCCGATTTGACGATGCGGAGTTGCACAGAATCGAGCGCTTGCTGGCCGGTTATATCGGTCCGGTCGCCAAGCACTTGGTCAGGACAGCCTGCGCGCGTGCCGCCGATGTGGAGGATCTCTTACACCGCCTGGCGACGGAGCTGGAATCCGAAGCGGAGCGCCGCGAGTTTACGCAGCGATGCCGTTCTGGCGCACAACGGGGGAACAACGACCGCCATTTGGGATCAACGCAGCGATGCTAGTCATTCTGCAGGCCCACGCAAGCGCGCGCGGCGCACGCGCGTAATGTGGTCATCGATCAGCCGTTGCCACTCTGCGTTCAAGACGGGCGCGGCGGCGCCAGGCGTTGAAGCGGAGTGCAGCAACGCCGTTCGGGCTGCTTGGCTGGCCATTTCGCCGAAGGCGATGAAAATGTCCGTCTGATTCGACAAGTCGCCGGAGTTTGTCTTGGCGAAGAGCGGCAGGAACGTCGTGCCGAGGCTCCCGAGGGATTGATAGTCTCCGAGAAACAGACCGCCGTCCTGCGGCGCAATGTCCAAATCGAAAGGTCCGGTGATGTGCGATTCCGTCCATTTTGCAGCGTCGGCCGAGGTGACGATCCAGTAATCCGTCAGCAATGTGCGGGCATCGGAGGTGTTGTTTCGAAAATCGTAGTAAGTGACGCCGATGACGCCGTCGTTGCGCACATGCACGATGGGGACGAATGCTTGCGTGTCGGTCGCGGCATTGATCTGAACCGGGGCCGTCCAATGGAGTCCGCCGTCCGTCGAGCGCGACATGGCAACGCCGTCGCGAAGCCCTCCCGAGAAGCGGGCGTCTTGCCAGACCACGTAAGTGACGCCCGTGGCGTCGATGGCCGCGGAGCACAGATCTCCGGCATCCCGAATGGTGAGTTTTGTGTTGGGGTCATAGGCGCCGATCGATAGCTCGTCCGCGATTTGAATCGGAGCGCTCCATGTGACACCGTGATCTGTCGAGCGGACCGCGCGCAGCGACGCATTTTGGGCGGCTCCGGCGGGGCTATCGATCTCGGTGAAGACGTTCTCCAGCGTGTCGTCGGGAAGCACCAGGACGATGTTGCCGATGGTCTGGTTGTTCGGGCCTGGGTCGTAGATCACCCGTGCGGCTTCCCAGGTCGAGCCGCCATCGGTGCTGCGCGCGAGCGTGGATGTCGAGTGAGTGGCGCTGGTGACTCGATCCCAGACGGCGTATACCAGGCTCGCGTCCGTCGGATCGGCGGTAATCGAACCCTTGTCGTTGAAGAATTGCGCTCCGTCCGCAATCAGCGTCTGTGGAGCAGACCAGGAGGTGCCGCCGTCTGCCGACCGGGCGACGCGCATCGCGCTCGATGAGCCGGGAGCGAGCGTTTCGCCGCTGAAGACGAGCGCCAGTGCGTATGCGGTTCCGGCCGGCGAGAAGCTGACCCAAGGATCCGATGCGCGTTCGAAGTCCCCGCCGTTCGCGAGATCTCCGCCCGTGCAACGGGAGAAGGACACCATCGAGGCCCTCCATGTATGCCCGCCGTCCGAAGAGGCGCCGAGCAGGACACCGCGTGCACCTCCGTTGGACCACCGGTCTTGCTGCCAGGCCCCTACCAGGGTCGCCGAACTCAAGGGGCTTACGCCCAGCGAGGGTTCCACTTCGGCATTGGCATAGAGCACGCCGCTTGCAGGTACGCCGTCGCAGTTTGCTGCGAAAGGCGATGCGGCCGAAATTCGCACAACCACTTCACCGGAAGGCGGAGGGGTGGAAGGCACCGGCGCGGCTGCGCCACTTCCGCCTCCGCCGCACGCGGCCGCGAGCAGCGCATTACTTGCCGCCAAAACGGCTGCGGGCGCGGAACGGAGACCAAGATGATGTAGAAACCGCACGCTTCGATTTTCGCACGGAAGCGGACGCTCCGCGCCGCCAGATTCTGCACGGCGCTTCGCGGGTTCCTATCCCCGCCTCAGGCCGCAGCCGTCAGGCGTCCGTCCCGAAAGTCGGCGACCGCTTGCTCGATCTCCTCGCGCGTGTTCATCACGAACGGCCCGTACTGCACCACCGGCTCGCGCAGCGGCATCGCCGCCAGCAGCAGGAAGCGCACGCCGTCGCTTCCAGCCTGCACGCGCACGCTGTCGCCATCCGACAAGACGCCCGCCGCGCGATGGGGCAATGGCTGCGCCGCGTTGGCGGCACCGATTTTGGCGTTGCCCTCATAGTTGTACAGGAAGGCGCTGTGCCCGCTGGTAACCGGCGCGTGGAATTCCTTCCCCGCCGGCAATCGCACGTCGAGGTACAACGGATCGGTGCTCATCTTCGCGCTGCCTCCGTTGACCGGGCCGCCGATGACGTTTCCGTCCAAGTCGAGCTTGCCGGCAATAACCTTGACTTCCCCGCCGTGGGGCAGTTTCACCAACGGGATCGCGTCGGCGGGAATGTCCCTGTAGCCGGCGGCTTTCATTTTTTCCTTCGACGGGAGATTGAGCCACAACTGGAAGCCGCGCATTCGCCCTTCGCTCTGTTGCGGCATTTCGGAATGAATGATGCCGCGCGCCGCCGTCATCCACTGAACGTCGCCTGGACCGAGGTCCCCGCGATTGCCGAGGTGATCTTCATGCCGCATGTGCCCGTCGAGCATGTAGGTGACGGTTTCGAAGCCGCGATGCGGATGCGAAGGAAAGCCGGCCATGTAGTCGTCCGGGTTATCGGAATAAAATTCGTCGAGCATCAAGAACGGATCCACGTGCAGCCCGCGCTGACTGCCGAGGCTGCGCCGCAGCTTGACGCCTGCGCCGTCGGAAGCCGGGATCGACTTGATGATATTTACGAGTGTGCGAGTAGTCACTATAACCTCCTAAAGGCATCGCGCCGAGCGGCGGCTCGCCGTCGATGGTATATGTTCATGCGGCGAGCCGCGCAATCTCGGCCAAGGCATTCGCCAATCCCGCATCCTTGCTCTGTGGACTGATATTGAGGCCTTCGGCGTAAACGAATTCGACGTCCACAATGCCGATGAAACGCAGGAAGTCGCGAACATAGCTTGTCTGCGTGTCCATTGGCGTACCGGCATAAAGGCCGCCGCGCGCGGCGAACACGTATGCCTTCTTGCCGGTGAGCAAACCCACCGGACCTTTCTCGGTGTATTTGAAGCTCACGCCCGCCCGGGCGATGTGGTCGAAGTAGGCCTTCAACTGGGAGGGTACGCCGAAGTTGTACATCGGCAAGCCGATCACGATCACGTCGGCCTGCCGCAGTTCGCCGATCAGCGCGTCGGAGTAAGCCACGACCGCGTTCTGCTCGACGTTACGCTCTTCCGGTTTCGTGATGAAGGCTCCAAACCGCTCGGCGTTGAGATGCGGCACGGGGTCCGCCGAGGCGACATCACGCACGACGATGGTCGCATCGGGATGACGCGCCTTGAAGGCGGCGACGAACTGGTTGGCGAGTTGGCTCGACTGTCCGCTACTGTTGTTGATGCTAGCGTTGATTTGCAGCAAGTTGATCATGCGAATCTCCGTAGTCTGTGTGAAACGAGGAAATTTCCTCCGTGGCGCATTTCACTATTGATTGATTAGATAAAAAAGCCCATTATTTCGGCCATATCTATCGATTGTTTGGATAATCATGGCTCACCCGCGGATTTCCCTGGAACAGTGGCGCGCCTTCCTCGCCGTGGTCGATGCTGGTGGCTACGCGCAAGCAGCCGGGGTGCTGCACAAGAGTCAGTCGGCGGTCACATACGGCGTGCAGAAGATGGAAGAGCTGCTCGGTGTCAAGGTGTTTAAGGTCATCGGCCGAAAGGCGCACCTGACGCCCACAGGCGAGGTGTTGTACCGTCGCGCCAAAGCGCTGCTGGATGAGGCCGGGGCATTGGAAGGTGCAGCCGGAAGTCTCGCTGCGGGCTGGGAACCGGAGCTTCGGCTTGCGGTGGAGATCATCTTTCCCACGTGGCTGCTGCTGCGATGTTTCGCGCGCTTCGGCAATGAACGGCCGCAGACCCGCATTGAACTGTATGAGACCGTGCTCAGCGGCACCGAGGAGGCACTGCTACAGCGCAAAGTCGATCTGGCGATTTGCTCGCAGATACCGACGGGTTTCGTCGGCGATACGCTGATGCGGTTGCGTTTCCTCGCGCTGGCTCACCCCGCACATCCGTTGCATCAACTGCGCCGCGAACTCACATTGCAGGATTTACGCAGCCACCGCCATTTGGTGATCCGCGACACCGGAAGCCAGCGGCGCAGCGGCAGTTGGCTCGGCGCCGAACAAAGCTGGACGGTGAGCCACAAGGCCACCTCGATTCGTGCCGCCGTGATGGGTTTAGGCTTCGCCTGGTTCCCCGAAGAGATGGTGCGCGGCGAACTGGAGCGTGGCGAACTCAAACCGCTGCCCATGCGCGAGGGCGCCGAACGCTGGGCTGATCTTTATCTGGTATTCGCCGACCGAGACTATGCCGGTCCCGGCGCGCTGCGCTTGGCGGAACTCATCCGTGAAGGTGCCCAGTCAACCCCTGGGGGTTCACTGCCGACCCCGGAGGCGCCTGCCGCAGGTTCCGCGCAGGGTGTACACTCGGCTCGAATCGAGGCGAGCGATGTACAGGAGGGTCCTGATGAAAGAGCAGATATACCCGCCCAAACGCCCCAACATGGCGCACTTCGATCCCCCAAAAAAGGCCAAGCGGGCTGCGGAGCCGCGGGCTGAATTGTCAACGGCGTCGGTGGATAAACTCCACCGGGACGCGAAGCGAAAGCGCTTCGATCTGGGCGGATCCTGATCCATAAAGCGGAGTCCGATTGGCGCACGGGTCGCGGTGAAGAGCGGCTGAGCGAATGCGTCTCGCCCGGCATACGGCTGAAACAGAGTGCATATATCCAAGCCACTCCTCCCTGGGGAGGATGGTGACCCTCGGGTCAATTTTTCCGGTTGAACGCGTACGCCGTCAGTTCCCAATTCCAAGCGTCTCTCGATGCCGAGGCCATTCACGCGCGCGCGCATGAAGCCATGGCCGAACTGCTCGGCGGCACCTCGGGCCGCGAAATCGTCATCGGCCAGTTCGGCTTCCGGGCCCATGCTCCCGGCCGATGAGAAGCTGCAATGGTGTAGGAGAATCACAAATGCAAGCAGCGTTTTATTGCAGGCAGGGGCCGGCGGAGGAGGTAATGCAGTACGGCGAGCAGCCGATGCCCGAACCGGCCGCGGGCGAAGTGCGCGTGCGCCTGCGCGCATCCGGGGCAAATCCATCGGATTGGAAGGTGCGCAAGGGGGGGTTCGGCCGACCGCTGATGGCGCCCCTTATCATTCCGCACAGTGACGGTGCGGGTGATATCGACGCAGTGGGAGAAGGGGTGCCGGCAAGCCGGATCGGTGAGCGAGTCTGGATCTGGAACGGCCAATGGAAGCGGCCCTTCGGCACTGCTGCCCAGTACATCTCATTGCCGTCATTCCAGGCGGTCGTCTTGCCAGCGCACCTGGGCTATCCGGAGGGTGCTTGTCTCGGCATACCTGCCCTCACCGCCATGCACGCGGTGCGCCTCGCGGAAGCCCGACGCGGCATGAACGTCCTGGTCATCGGCGGCGCGGGCGCGGTTGCCCATTATGCGATTCAAATGGCCAAGGCGCGCGGCGCCACGGTGTTGACGACCGTGAGCAATGGCGCCAAAGGGGAGCATGCCCGCAATGCCGGCGCCGACCATGTCATCAACTATCGTACGGAAGACATTGGAGCGCGAGTGAAGGCGATTACCGGCGGCGCCGGCGTGGATGTCGCAATAGAAATGGATTTTTCAGGAAACGCTGCCGTTTATCCGCAGATTCTCAAGCCGCGCTCCAAGGTGATTGTTTATGGCATGTCGAAGAGCGAGGCCACGTTGCCCAGTTTGTGGCTGATGCAGAATTCCATCACGCTGAGATTTTTCCTGATCTATGAGCTCACGCGAGAACAGCGTCGCGCAGCTCTCGGCGAATTGACGGGGCTGCTGCAGCAGGCAAAGCTCAAGCATTCGATCGGTTTGCGGTTACCGCTGCGCGAAACTGCGAGCGCCCATGATCGAATCGAGCAGGGATCGGTTGTGGGGAACGTAGTGCTCGACATCCCTTGAGCTGCCGCTTCCATTAGATCGGGGCCTATCCCCGTCGCCGAGGTCGCGAATATCCATATTGCCGCCCGTCTCGTACGGTGGCAGCGTGCTACAGGGCGAAATCGGGAAAGTCCGCGGCCAGCAGGCCGAATTCCGGAAACACTACCGTCCAGCCATTGACAGCAGGCGGTCATTGTAATTGATCGATCGTTTAGTTATTTTCGCATGGTATTAGTACAGGAGCATATAAATGGATCAACGCGTAGCGATGGTAACGGGCGGCGGTCGTGGGATCGGGCGTGAAGCGGCACTTTTGCTGTCGGCAGCGGGAGTGCGCGTGATGATCGTGTCGCGGAGCGCGGACGAACTGCGAGCCGTGGGTCTCGAGTATGTCGCGGCCGATCTCGGCACCGCCGAAGGCTGCGCTCTCGCGGTTGCCCAAACCGAGCGACGCTTGGGGCCCATCGATCTGCTGGTCGTGAACCACGGCATCGGCTCGGCCCACGAGCGCCTGGTGTGGGAGCAGGATCCCGAGGTATGGCGGGAGACGATGCGCATCAACCTCGATGGTCCGTTCGAACTTGCGCGGCTGACGGTTGGCGGGATGTGCAAGCGCGGCTTCGGCCGGCTTGTGTTCACCAGTTCGACCGCCGGCGAAAAAGCGGAGCGCTCCGGCAGCGCGTACACCGCTTCAAAGCATGGGGTCATCGGGCTTGCACGCGCCGTGGCGCAGGATGCCGGGCCGTTCGGCGTCACCTCCAACGCGGTGCTGCCGGGATGGGTGCGAACGGCGATGGCCGAGCGCTCGGCGAAGACCGAATCCGAACGACGCGGCATCAGCGTCGAAAAAGTGTGGGAGGAGCGCGCAGCGATCTACCCGCAGAAGCGAGTTCTGGAGCCGCGCGAAGTCGCGCAAGTGATTGCCTTTCTCTGCACCGATGCTGCGGGGGGCGTGAACGGGGAGGCGATTACCGTCGCTCTTGGCGGCATCTGGTAGGAACCGGAGCGACGCTGGCGCCAGTAACTCGCTTTAAAACTTGCGAAATCGTACGCGCCAAGTCACGCTTCGCGTGCCAGAGCGGCCGTCAATTGCCGCCGCCTACCGATCGGAGAATGTATGTCGAACAACCACGAGCACTTCTACATCAACGGCACCTGGGTCAAGCCCCTCGCGGCGAAAACCATCGATGTCATCAATCCCGCGACGGAGCGCGCATACACCAAGATCTCCATGGGCAGTTCTGCGGATGTGGACCGTGCGGTCGCTGCGGCCAAGGCGGCGTTTCCCGCCTTTTCCCACACAAGCCGCGAGGAGCGATCGGGTTATCTGCGCAAAATTCTGGAGATTTACAACTCGCGCTGCGACGAAATAGCCGAGGCGGTCAGCGACGAGATGGGTGCACCGCTCACGTTCGCGCGTGAAGCTCAGGTCTGGGCCGGCCGAGTCCATCTCGAATCGACGATCAAGGCGCTCGAGGAGTTCGAATATTCCTCGCAACGCGGCAGCACTCGCATCGTCCGAGAGGCGATCGGCGTCGTGGGCCTCATCACTCCGTGGAACTGGCCGCTCAACCAGATCGTCTGCAAAGTCGCTCCGGCGATTGCGGCGGGGTGCACCATGGTGCTCAAGCCAAGCGAAGTCGCACCCATCAGCGGCATCGTGTTCGCCGAGATCGTGCACGAGGCCGGCTTGCCGAAAGGCGTATTCAATTTGGTCAGCGGCGACGGTCCGACTGTGGGAGAAGCCCTTGCCGCACATCCGGATATCGCGATGATGTCCTTCACGGGCTCGACGCGCGCCGGCATCCTGGTGGCCAAGGCGGCCGCCGATACCGTCAAGCGGGTGGCCCAGGAATTGGGGGGCAAATCAGCGAACATCATCTTATCGGATGCGGACTTCGAGGACGCGGTCAAGCGCGGCATCGCGGCGTGTTTCATCAACAGCGGCCAATCCTGCGACGCGCCCACGCGAATGTTCGTTCCCGTCGACCGTCATGCGGAAGCGTTGGAGATCGCCAAAGGCGTGGCCGCCGCGCACCGCGTCGGCTCGCCGCGCGACGCCGGCACTGTGTTGGGGCCCGTCGTCAGCAAAGTTCAGTTCGACAAGATTCAGCGCCTCATCCAAACGGGCATCGACGAGGGTGCCACGCTCGTGGCGGGAGGCACCGGTCGCCCCGAAGGTCTGGAGAGCGGCTACTACGTCAAGCCTACGGTGTTCGGCAACGTGAAACATGAAATGACGATTTCACGAGAGGAAATCTTCGGCCCCGTGCTGTCCATTCTTCCCTATGAGACGGAGCGGGAGGCCATCGACAAAGCCAACGACTCGATCTATGGCCTGGCCGCCTACCTGTCCTCCGCAAACGTCGAGCACGCTCGAAAAGTGGCGGCCGAACTGCGCGCCGGCAATGTCAACATCAATTATCCGGATTGGGATCTCCACGCACCGTTCGGCGGCTACAAACAATCAGGCAATGGCCGTGAATATGCCGACTGGGGTATCCATGAGTTCCTCGAGACCAAAGGGATCATCGGGTACGGCAACGCTTGAGCGCCGTGAGTCGATGACCCGGAGGGCAGATCCGGCACGCGCTGGGTGCCGGATCCGATACAACCTCCGCGGATCAAGCAATATCGGGTGTTTATCGGGCGCGTCCGATCATCGCAAAGATGGCCAGGCCGTGGGCTGGTGGAGTCGCTTTTGCCGCCGTCAAGGCGCTTTAATGAGGAGCCCTTGTTCAACCAGCACCGGTGGACGCCGATGGTGGGTTGCCTGCTCGTAGGCATAAGCGTATCCGATGAGGTCGCCATCAAGCCAGGGCCGGGTCGAGATCTCGAGCCCGAAGGGCATCCCGCCGGGGTAGATTCCGCCGACGACGACGATCGCCGGCACGCCCAGCATATTGACCCAGCTCGTGTCGGAATGCGGCCCCTCGCTCAGACGTCCGCTCTGAGGCATCGTCTCATCAATCGGCGGCATCTGGATTGCGGGATAGACATAGCCGTCGAGATGTAACCGGTCCATGGTCTCGAGGTACAAGTCCATCAAGCGCTTACGCGGTCCGTAAAAGTTCGCCTCCGCCTCGGGATCGGTCTCGATGGCTCGCTGCGTGATCGTCACATCACCGAACTGAGAATTCAGAGTCTCGGTCCCGATGATGGGTTGCCCCAGCGGTTGGCCGACAATGGTGTCGTATTCCGCGGCAGAGTGATATTGCGCGGGCCCGAATGTCTTCAGAAAATGGTCGGTGCCCTCCTTCACGTAGGGATACGTCGCGACGCGGGTCGCGGTGTGGGCGAAGCTGGCGGGAAGTATCGAATCGTCCATCAAGACGATCGCGCCGGCGGCGCGAAGCTCGTCGACGGCCTTTAGAAACGCGATGCGCGTCGCGGGGTCTAGTCCATTGGTTTGATCGGCGGCCTGCTTGGCGGCGAGCACATCCGGCACCGCCGCCGGCACGCCGTGGAATGGCGGTCCGATACCGTCCAGGATGAACGCGGGCACGCCGAAACGCTTTCCCTTCAGCGCATCGGCCTTCAAGTACCGGACATACGGACCCGGCTGCGCCTTTGCCGAGGACTCACGCGTCGGCGGGTCGAGCGGGTCGGGGCCGGCCATGACGGACAACGCGATCGCGGCATCGGTCACATTGCGGGCGATCGGACCCGTGTTGTCGAGAAGCCAATCGAGCGGCGCGATGCCGGCAGTGCTGACCAGTCCTCGTGTCGGGAATACACCGACGACGCCGCTCGTCGCGGAGGGCATCCGGATCGAGTTGCCCGTATCCGTACCGCTGCCGAGCACCGCCATGTTCGACGTTACGGCGGTGACTGTGCCGCCCGACGAACCGCCGGGCGAAAATCGCACATCGTACGCATTGCCGGTGCGGCCGAAGGAACTGCTACGGTTCGTGTCCGAGTTGGCGAAGTCCGGCATGTTCGTATGTCCGATCAGGATGGCCCCCGCCGCACGCAGCTTCGAGACGACCGTCGCATCCTGCGGCGCGACGAGCTCGTGACCGCGGATCGTATAGCCGTCCCAACCGTCGGTCGTGACCTGACCTTCGATGCTGGTATTGGCCTTGATCACGATCGGCACTCCCCAGAGCGGACCGCGCGTCACCGCCATGCGCCGCCGCGGCGTCCTCGCGAGCAGCCGCCTCAAGTGCCTGTTTTTCCAGTACCTGCTCGACCGCCCGGTAGATTCCGTCGTATTTGCGAATCCGTGCAAGGTGCCATTTGACCACCTGGGTGACCGTGTACTTGTGCTCGGCGTAAAAGCGTTCGAGTGCCGGGACGGTCACCTCGATGAGGTCGCGGTCCATTGCATCCGCATTGGGCATTTTCGTTGCGGCGATTGCGCAGACACCGAACCCGAGCCAGAGGCAACCGAGGACGGTCGGAAGCGGAGCGCAGGGTTTGCACATATCAACACATCCCGTTGAAAGCGCGACGCGCACTCGCGCGTCCGCGGGGAGGTATGGTAACCGATGCGGAGCCGGGGTGCGGCTAGTCAGTGAAGAACGCGAAGGCCCGGAACTCGACGCTCTCTCGCGCCGGCACCACCTGATGGGTCGGATCGACAAAGGCGGTGTGCGGAGTAAATCGCGCCCTGCCATCGATGGCGGAATCATAGTTCTTGAATACCCAAACCTCGTCGATCCGCATGTCCGAAGCATAGTACCAGCGATGCTTAGGATTGAATGTCACATAGTGGATCTGTCCCGTGCGATTCGGGTATAGAAGATCTGCGGCGAGGAGGTCCCGCTGCTCGACCGAAGAGGCGTCGCATATCGCAAGCGGGCAGTCTCGCAGAGGCTCAGCGAGCGGCCGCCAAACGTTGATAGCCGCCATTCGTCGACCGGATACGCTCGGTCGAGCCGAGGACGGCGGCAGCCCTGGCCTGCGCGGACTTGCCGCTGAAGTCGGTGTGGATGTGAAAGACCGGAGGCTTGACATCACCCGCGATCAGCATTTTACCGCGCCGCCCGCCGTGCCGGATGTTGTGGTCGAACACGACGACGTCCGCCGCGCCCGTTACCGATCGGACGAGCTCGGCTGTTTCCGGATAACCTACGCAACGCAGTTCGTCCCCATCGTAGAATCTGCTGCACGGCGCTGCGATGATGTAACAGGCTGGCGCCTTCCACCTCGAGCCGCAGCGGTTGGGGCGATTGGCGCACATCACGTATCTCGACCGTATGCTCCGCAAACTCGATGTTCGTTTCCTCCGTCCCGTGGGGCGCGTAGGCATAGTGGTATAGCTGCCGGTCGGCGGGGACTGCGTAGTGCACGGAGCCGCGCACGGCGGCGCTGCGACGGTCTGATTTCGTACTCATGGGCGACCTCGTTGATTTGCAGATTCAAGCCAAGTACCTTCGAAGATACGCGCGCCCGATCGGCGCGCGCCAAAACCTTCTTAAGCACTGTTAAGCATTCCTGAATCGGACGAGAGTGCTGAGCCGATCACGATCATCGGCGGGTACGAGGGACCATCGAAATCGCGAGCCAAGGCCTCAGTCGTGGTCGCGGTCCCAATGCGGGTTCCATTTGTGCCCATAGTATTGGTAGTGGCACGCATCCCCATCGGAGTCGCACACCCAATGCCCGCGACGTCGATAATAGTGGGCGGTATGGTATTTCGACTGACGCCAGCATACGTCGCCGTCCCTATCGCAAGTCATGCGAACGCAGTGATGGCCATACACATCGCAGCGCTCAAAGCTGCGCGCGGCGGCGGTTGTGGGATAGAGAAGCGCAGTAGCCAAGCAGGCAACGACGGCCAGCAGCACGGCTTTGGAAGCTATCAACATGTTCGATCTCCATACATTTTTTTTCGACTCGGCCTCATCACCGCAAGATGCTGGATGTTTGTTGTTTCTTCCACTAGCCTGTTTATCGCAAAGCCGCGGAGAGGTGTCTGTAGGATAAAGCCGCGATCACGATATGATTCTTCCATGGGGCACGATTATCTGGGCAATCCGTCGAGCCGCACGCATGAGGCGACCTTGCACGCTCGAGGCGGCGATCAAGAGCGGCCGGTCCGCCCTCGCGCAACAGATGCATGGCCGATCGCAATGGGGCGGTGGCGCACAGCACGGCTGCGGCATCCGCCGCGCGCTCGGACCTGATCCGGAAGTCATTTGCTCGCCTGGCACATACGATCAGAAGCACATCGATCGCATCGGCAAATTGAAGGATTGCATCGCGTACGGCCCCGGTATCCTGGATCTGGCGCACCAGCCCGACGATTACGTGTCGATCGACCACATGTTGGCCGCCGCGAAAGTGATGGCCCTCGCCGCGTGGTCGCTGTTACATAGGATGCCTAACCGTCTGCCCACGACCAGCCGGTAATGCGCCAGCCGGACGTGCCTTTCTGCAGCGACATCGTCACGGTCGATGTTTCCTTAACGGGCGCACCCTTCTTGACGTACGACAAACCGGCAGGAACGACCACATAGGCGTGGTCAGACATGACGTCAATGTGACGAGGCTTGCCCAGGGTTACGGCGTGATCGGTGGTGTTCTCCGCCTTGGTGGCAGCTTGGAATTCGCCATACCACTTGGCGCATGCGCCCGAACCGTGCCACTCGTACGGTGGAAAGTCGTCGATTATGGACGTTTGATCAGCGCACGCCGCTGCTGCCGCCTTCGCGTCACCCTTGTTGAAGGCATCCACCCATTGCTGAATGACCGACATCACATCTGATTTATTCGTCGCTACCGCCGGACCCGCGGCCAGGACGGCCAAGGCAAGTCCAATCACTACTGCGCGCATAGATTCTCCGTTTCTTGGTTTGTTGTTTATGCGTTTTTGGAGTCCCCCTGAATGATATCCCGTAAATACCGCTCGCAGCAAAAAAGTTCCTCCCCATCGGAGAGGAGCTGCGACCAACGAGAGCAACCAGCTGCGCCCTCATTAAAAAGGAGTACGACAGGGTATTTCCCAACGTGAACCGATTTAAGGGATTTAAATCAGCGGTAATTGCGCGAAAGAGAGCTGTCGTACCCCGAAAACCTCAAAGTAGCTAAGTTGACCAATGCCATCCGTCGTTGATCATCGCGACCACACAATCCTCCGGTAAATAGGTTCTCCAGGCAGCAACGTTTGTCGTAGCGCGCGACCAATCCCCATTATGTTTCTCAGCCGTTGCAGCCTCAGCCATGTCGGCCTTGATCGATAAGCCCCGTGCAGTGATGGCCAAACTTTGAACAAATGCCAAGCGATGGCGCAACAGAAGCGCGGCGCGTTCCGTTGCACAATGATTCGCAGGTTCGTTGCACGTCGCGCTATTGCCCTTATCGCTGGCGCGCCGTGAATTGATTGAAGACTCCAAGTGCAGGGCGGCGATCAAATCGCCTTGAGATCGGGCATCCGTGATCATGGCCTTCATCCTTAATTGTGGCTTGGGGTAGTGCAGCGTGTTCTCTCGCCGCTGAAAGATCTGTACGCTACCCCGCTTACGAAATTATATTTAAGGCAGAATTGGTTTTACCTGTATCCCCCAGTTTCTGACGATTCCTTGCCCCGTGAATTGCCGGCGACGCAGGGGCCGCCACTTCGACGGGTATATCGACCGCAATCCGTTTGCCCCATCGGTGTCCATTCCCGACCAGTTGGTTTGTCATCAAAGAAGAATCCTTCCCTTGATGCGCCCCGTAAAGAATGTCGATAAAAAGCGGGGCTTAAGCCAAAAGCCTCTTCCCCAGCGCTGTGGCGCGACTACTAAAATCTCGAAGGCGGGTAGTGGCACGAAGAGACAATCCGACGTCGGTCCAGGTAACGCGGGTAACGAGGAGCGCTCGCGCTACACCGTTAGTTAACTTTTTGTGTCCAAATCGTCTCCTGTTCGGCTGTTACCGCTCATTAAGACTCACCTCCAAGCGACGGATCGGGGGCTGGAAATTCGCGCCGGGCGCTAACGATCCCGCAGCGCTCGTCAGGATCAAAATGGACGTATCCCGGTTGAACTCCGAGATGAAAGCGTATTCGACTGCTGCAGTTGCATGTGCCCATACGCCCGGCACTGAAACGGCCATGTCCGCGCAGCATTCAGGGCCCTAGACTACAATCCATGCGCCGAGGCAGCCGCTGCATTTCTCCTCGCACTGCCGTATGACAAATCTTCGAGCGAGGCGTAAAAGGCGTGAGGAAGTAGAGAGTTTCCACAGCACTTTTGACGCTCAGAGCCCGGCTGCGAACCCCAGAGGATCCCCGAGTTCCCCGCGCATTCATGAGGAATATCAACCCGGGAGATGTCCGTGAACACTGCAGTCGATACGGTGTCGCTGAGCCCGCCGGTTACGCGGGTCAATTGCTACGACATCTTTGATGCTGCGATGCCATTCGGCGGTTATAAGCAGTCGGGCTGGGGCCGAGATGGGCGGTGAGGTGCTCAAGAATTATCTTGAGACCAAGTCGATTTGCATGAGTATCTGAACTACAGGGCGGCGGGGCGCGTCCGCAACGGACGCGCCCCATGGAGTTAGCGATGTCACGCATGCGAGCAGTCCAGGTTTCCAGCGCCAATGGTCCCTTTGAATTGGTTATGCGCGAAATCCCCACTCCGGGGCCCAGACAGGTTCGAATCAAAGTGCAGGCGTGCGGGATCTGCCACAGCGATTCATTCACGAAACTTGGGGCATTCCCGGGGATTCAATTTCCTCGCGTCCCCGGCCACGAAGTCGTAGGCCTTCTGGACGCGGTGGGCTCGGAAGTGCCCGAATGGCGGGTAGGTGCGCGCGTCGGTGTTGGCTGGCACGGAGGCCACTGCGGCCACTGCCTCTCGTGCCGCCGCGGAGATTTCATTACGTGCACTACCGGCCAAATTCCCGGCATTTCCTACGACGGCGGCTATGCGGATTATATGATCGCGCCCTTCGAAGCACTGGCCGCCGTTCCGGATGAATTGTCGTCGGCGGAAGCAGCGCCGCTGCTCTGTGCCGGGATAACAACGTTCAACGCATTGCGCCACAGTGGCGCCGGGCCGGGCGATCTCGTCGCGGTCCTTGGCATCGGCGGGCTGGGTCATCTGGGCGTGCAGTTCGCGGCCAAGATGGGCTGCCGGACCGTGGCCGTCGCCCGCGGTGCGGACAAGGGACCGCTGGCTCGCCAGTTAGGCGCTCAGCACTATGTCGACAGCACGACCCAAAACGTCGCGACGGAACTGACGAACCTCGGCGGCGCTAGGGTGATTCTAGCCACCTTGACCGATGCGAGATCGATGAGCGATGCCGTCGGCGGACTGGGCATCGACGGCAAGCTAATGGTCCTCGGTGCTTCGATGCAGGCGATCGAGGTTTCACCGCTGGCACTGATTTCGGCGAGGCGTTCCATAACTGGATGGCCGTCGGGAACATCCAGCGATTCAGAGGACACCCTGGATTTCAGCGTCCTGTGCAGCATCCGCCCGATGATCGAAACGTATCCATTGGAGCGAGCGGCAGAGGCCTACGAACGGATGATGAGCGGAAAAGCACGATTCCGCGTCGTACTTACGACCAACGCGGTTGATGGCAGACCGCCGCAGTAGCCACCCAGCGAACGGTAACTTTCGCTTACGCGAAGGCCATCACCCGAAAGTCAGCGGGCTACGTTGGTGGCCTGCCTCGTCGAAGTTCTCAGGCCGCAGCCATCGCTCGTAGCCGGGCTTCAGCCGGACCCAATCGCCGTCGGTCATCGCAAACCAGGCGGTATCGCGATTCTGACCCTTAACGATCATATGCTGGCGAAAGATGCCCTCGAAACTAAAGCCGAAGCGTTCAGCAGCGCGCCTGGACGGAGCGTTTCGACTATCGCACTTCCACTCGAATCGGCGGTAGCCCAGAGAGAAGACGTAGTCTGCAAAGAGGAACAGAGCTTCGGTTGCCGTGCGGCTGCGCGCAATCGCTGGTCCCCATAGGATATGACCGATCTCAATCACGCCGTTGGCCGGGTCGATGCGCAGAAAGGATTGGCGCCCCTCTGCACGACCGGTCGCCTTGTCGATCACCGCAAAAAAAGCGGATCCGTTTTCGCCACGACCGTCTGTAACCAGGCATTGAATTCATCCAGGGCCTCGGGGGGTTGGTTGGGTAAATAGCGAAAGCGCTCCGCCGCCCCAGGGGCTTGGGCGGATTCAAACAATGTCGCGTGGTGCCGTTCAACATCGAGTGGCTCAAGCCGCGCGTACCGGCCTTCGAGGGTAACTCGTCCAGGGCGCGCGACGCCCTTCCAACCAGCAAGATCCATTCGTAACCTCCGAGTACGGGAAGAACATCTTCCGATTGGCAACAGCCTGCGAGAGGCTGCGATTGAATACAAGGACTCCAGCTGTCGTGTCAATCCCATGCAGAACGGCACGTCGGCGGAAATCGCCGTGGTCGGGCCACAACCGTTGACGACAGAGCGTTGCCATCGCCATTTGGGCTGCGTAGCATCGGCCGGATGGATAGGCGCGAATTCCTCACTTGGTCAATCGCCGGAAGCTGCGCCCTTACCCTGGCCGGGCGGGCGACAGCGACGACCACGCCGTTGTCGCCGTGGATCACATTGAATGCTGACGGTTCGGTGACGCTTGTCAGCACCTCGCTGGAAATGGGTCAGGGTTCGCGCACAGGGCAGGCGCAGATCCTCGCAGACGAACTTGATGTTCCCTGGGAGGCGGTTAGCGTGGTTCTCGCGCCCGAGCAAGACCCCTATTTGATCGAGGGAGCCTTGTATTCGGGTGGCAGTGAAACAATGCGAACCCGCTATGATCTGCTGCGACGCGCGGGCGCAAGCGTGCGCCATCAGCTGATCGCAGCGGCAGCCCTGTCGTGGCAGGTGCCGCGGCGAGCTGCGAAGCCGCGTCAGGAATTGTGAGGCATGCGGGCTCCGGTCGCACTATGACGTACGGTGCGCTTGCTGAGCGGGCCGCAGCGATTCGCCCGCCGGCCAATCCTGTCCTGAAGCAGCCCGAGGAGCGACGCTACATCGGCAAATCGATGTCGACGATTGATCAGCCGGACAAGGTGTCGGGTGAGGCCCGTTACGGAATCGATTTTCGCCTACCGGGAATGAAATTCGCGTCGATTCGCCAGTGCCCGCTGTTCGGCGGCGTGCTAACGGGAGTGGACGAGAAATCCGTGCTGGCGCTGCCGGGCGTACGCAAAGTGATCCATCTGAGCGATGCCGTCGTGGTGGTGGCCGATACGACGCATCAGGCGCTACGGGGCGCGGCGGCCCTGGATCCTCGGTGGGCGGTGGCGAACCCGGTTCCGGATTCGGCTGAAATCTCGCGCCGTCTCAAAGCAGGCATCGACGGCGCTGATTCCGTCATCAGCCCCCGACAAGGAGGCAATGAAGCGCGCGAAAAGCTGCGCCTCGAGTATGCAACCGCCGGACGCCGCCACGAAGCCAGCTATGAAATTGCTTATCTCTCGCATTCGCCACTCGAGCCGATGAACGCAACCGCGCGACCGACCGCCGGCGGTGTGGAGATCTGGGCACCGTGTCAGTCACCGACCTGGGCGCGCGATGACGTCGTGCGGATGACCGGTCTCAAGAAAGATGCCGTCACGATTCATCCGCTGCTCATGGGCGGCGCATTCGGGCGGCGGCTCAAGGGCGACTATGCCGGCCGCGCGGCGCAGGTCGCGCTCGCGCACGGCGGCGGGGTGCAGGTTGTGTGGTCACGCGAGGAAGATCTGACACATGATTTCTACCGCCCGGCAATGCGTGCAGTGGTGCGCGCCGCACTACCCGAGGATGGCCTGCTAACAGGGTACGAATTCCTGGCCATAACCGCCGACGATCGCACGGGTGGCAGCGCTCCGAAGCCTTACCGTCTCACCGGCTACGCAGCGACACTGGCCAATGTGAAAATTGGCGTACCCATCGGCTCATGGCGCTCGGTCGATCCGGGTATGTCGCTCTTCGCCAAAGAATGTTTCGTCGACGAATGCGCGCATCTTGCCGGCAAAGATCCGTTGGCGTATCGCGATGCACTCCTCGGAGACAACGAGCGCGCTCGCCGAGTGCTGCGAAGCGCGGCTAACGCGGCTGATTGGCCGAAAGCGCGCCGCGCCGGCACGGGAGTGGGCCTAGCACTGCTAGAGGAGTGGGATTCGATTGTCGCGCATGTCATCGAGGTCGAAGTTGTGGGCACCCGGCTGCGCGTCAAACGCATCGTCGTCGCGATGGACTGCGGCACAGCCGTCAATCCGCAGCAAGTACGCGCGCAGCTCGAAGGCGGCTCGCTGTTTGGGTTGTCCGCCGCCTTAGGCGAGAAAATCACGCTAGCGGGCGGCCGTGTTCAGCAGCGCAACTTCAAAGACTATCCGCTGCTGCGCATCCGCGCGGCGCCGCAGATTGATTGCATCCTGCTCGACACACTCGACGCAACGGTCGGTGGTGTCGGAGAGCCGCCTGTGCCCGGGGTTGCACCGGCCCTTGCTAACGCCATCTTTGCGGCAACGGGCAAGCGGCTGCGGAGCCTGCCGCTCGTGCTGACCTAGGGCGTCAGGTGCAATAGTGCTGTCTGCGTGCCCGGTGCCCACGGCCCGCAGAGGAAGTGGACGCGGAGAGCGCCGTGCTCGCGAAGCTCGCCGGCGCTGTGGCAGCCGGATCGCATCATCGGCGTGCGGCTCCATGCAATCTTCAAATCCAGCGCGCCAGCCCTCTCGCCGAAAACCTGATACGGGATGCCCCCCGTATGCGAGGGGCGGCCATATCGTCTGCTTCCTCCAGAGTGGGAATAAATTGTTCTGCTCCGAAGTCTTCTCTTCAGAACCGCAACTTAGGAGACAGACATGTCGGACGACCAATCACTGCTATCGCGTCGCCACGCGTTGAAATGCATGGCCTATGGCGGGGCGGGAACCCTGTTCGCGCTGTCGGGCGGAGTTTTCACGCCCATCGATCTGGCGATGGCGGCCGGCGACAAACCGGGCTCTGCAAAGCTCGGCAAACCGCTGTTCGTGCAGATCAGCGACACGCACATCGGTTTCAACAAGGAGGCTAATCCGGATGTCAACGGTACTCTCACGCAAAGCATCGACATCGTAAATGGGATGTCGGAGCAACCCGCGCTGATCATTCACACGGGCGACATCACGCACCTGTCGAAGGCCGCCGAGTTCGACCTGGCTCAGCAGTTGTTCACTCGTCTGAAGACCACCGAGATGCACACGGTGCCGGGCGAGCACGATACCACCGATGCAACTGTCACTGAATACTTCAGCCGATTCGGTAGAGTCTCCAATAACAAGGGATATTACAGTTTCGATCACGCCGGCGTGCATTTCATCGGGCTTATCAATGTTTTGCAGTTCAAACCGGGTGGTCTTGGCACGTTAGGCGAAGAACAACTCGCTTGGGTAGCAGCGGACCTTAATGAACGTGCGGCGAGCACGCCGATCGTGGTCTTCGCTCACATGCCGCTGTGGACCATCTATGAACCGTGGGGCTGGGGGACGGGCGATGCGGATCAGCTCATGGGCCAATTGCGCCGCTTTGGCTCGGTCACCGTGCTCAACGGCCACATCCATCAGATCGTGCAGAAAGTCGAAGGCAACATGACTTTCCATACGGCACGCGCGACCTCCTATCCGCAACCCGTCGCCGGCGAGGGGCCGGGGCCCGGTCCGCTCAAGGTTCCCGCGGATCAACTGGCATCGATGCTGGGGATCACCAGCGTTTCCGTCTTGAAACACCCGAGTGCCTTGGCGCTCAATGACAGGGCGCTTGCCTAGCAGTGCATCAAAGTTCAACGGAGGTCCGGCGTGAATATTCGACGAACTCAAGTATTGCTGACGGCCGTCGGCTTGGTGATCCTTGGTGCAATGGAGGTCTATCTTCCGTCGGCTGCGGAAACTTTGGACACGGCGAAAATCGTGGCCAAGGATTTCATATTCAATCCCACGCCCTTGACGGTCAGAGCCGGTTCGACCGTGACGTGGATCAATTTGGACGATGAACCGCACTCCGTCGTTAGCGACACGGGAGCATTCAAGTCAGGCGGCATGGACACGAACGAGAGATTTTCCTTCAAGTTCGACAAGCCAGGCACGTATCACTTCACTTGTTCGATCCATCCGCGCATGGTCGGAACGGTCGTGGTTCAGTAGATTCGATGGGCAGCAAAGCTAAATTCGGTCTCGCGGTCGCGGGCACCCTCTCGCTGCTGGCAAGCGGGGGCGCGTTGTTTATCGGCTCGGGGCGCGACGGTCGGCGGGTATTCTGGCAAAGCTAAATTCGGTCTCGCGGTCGCGGGCACCCTCTCGCTGCTGGCAAGCGGGGGCGCGTTGTTTATCGGCTCGGGAGTGTACGACATCGGAGCCGACGACCATCACACGAAGGTCGTGTTGTCGCTCATCGAGCAATTGCGCGAGCACTCCATCGAACTACGAGCCCGCACCATTGACTTACGCTATTCGGAGGCCCCTCAGAGGATCGCAGCCGGTGCGGAACGCTATGCGGCGCTTTGCGCCGCCCGTCACATGGCACCCGGTTATAACTTAGATTCGCCCCATCTCTATCCCACCCCCAACCTCCAAATCTCCGCGACGGTCGGCGGGCATTCTGGATAATCAAACACGGCATCAAGAGGAGCGCCATGCCCTCATGGAGCAAGACACTCGATGATGCAGCGATCTGGGACGTGGTTTCTTTCATTCGGAAGATGCCGGGATGACTCCGGAGACTTATCAACAAGGTTCCCAGGGGCACAAATGACTGCCAATCGGCTATACCTCCGTACGATGGATGCGAGTTCTCGACTCATGGCCCAATCGTGCGCGGTACGTGAAAAGTCGGTCCTGCTCGACCTCGGGTTGGCAGAGCGAAAAAAAGTACGTGCTGTGTCGATTCGGCTCGACCTCGTTCGTCGCATAGCTTTAACTTGAGGAGCAGCTATGAAATACCTGACTTTCATTCGCCATTCCGAGTCCTATCGCCAATCCGGGCCGCCGGCTGGGCTAATGGAGGCGATGGGCAAATTCGTGGAGAAGTCCCTTAAGGACGGGAGCCTCGTTGATACCGGCGGTCTGCTGCCGAGCAAGGACGGCGTCCGCATACGGCTTGACAAGGGCAAGATCACCGTGACGGACGGGCCCTTTACCGAAAGCAAGGAAGTTATCGGTGGCTGGGCGATATTGAAGACGGACTCGAAGGCGGAAGCCGTCCGAATTGCAACGGAGTTTATGGAGTTGCATCGAAAGCACTGGCCCGGATTCGACGGCGAGTCGGAGGTGCGGCCGATGTTCGACCCCGGCAAGGGGCCGTAGGCACTACCGCGATTGGAGTCGGTGTCCCGATAGACTGAGTTCCCGATGGAGGTCAATAACGGGTTGCTTATGCGCGATGCGACGGTGTCGGGCGACTGTCCTAGGCGTCGCTGCAATTCGCGAATTGCCGCGCCAGCCGGCATGCGGTTTTCGTTCGCAGTGCCGGCGCTCGCGGTTGCGGTGCTAGTGGCAATACGGGTCGTGTTCCATGCATTCATGCCACGCATTTTCGTGGTAATAACGATGGTGTTCGCGATCGTAGTAGCCTTCGCGGTACCCTTGTTCGCGCGCTTCACTGGAGCCCCGCTCGTGAATGACGCATCCGGAGCTCAAGGCCACTAAGCCTAAGAGTAAAGAGTGAGAAAGAATAGTGCGTATTCCAGTCATGTCGAGCATCTCCTTAACTTCAGTGCGGTCAATTTAGATCAAGAACGTGCATCGGAGTAGCTGACATTTACGCCAGTTCGTGTAGGGACTGCGCCTACAGAAACTCCGCACTACCAGTGCCCTCGCAGCGTCAGCCCCCAGGTGCGCGGGTCCCCCGGTGTACCGACCACGAGCCCTGAATTGCCGGCCTGTACGGTAAGGTTTTGCATGTAATTCCTGTCGAATAGGTTGCGGACCCAAAGCCCGAGTTCCCAATGGTTCGCAACGCGCACGCCGACGCTAGCGTTGATGAGCGTGTAGCCTGTAATCAGCGTGTATTTGGAGTCCGTGGCGTCGCCGTAAATGCCGCTGCGCCGGGTGCCGTCGGCGCGTAGATACGACTCCCCGCGTTTGCTGCCGAACCGCGTCGGCCAAACGTATTCACCCCCCACGGAGTACACAGAGTGCGGCGTTCCCGGCAGCGGCCGCCCGCCCAGGTCACACACGGTCGTCGCGGTCCCGACCAACTCGAGCGGGCACGAACCGTCCTTGTATGACAAATATCTGCCATCGGCCCACGCCGCAGACGCATACCCATTGAAATGTGTCGTGATGCGAAACGCCGAATCGACCTCGACGCCCTTGACCTCAACTTCCCCGATGTTAGCGAGATAGCCTCGCAGGGCACCGGGCGCACTGTCCACGACGTTGGCCTGGTAGTCTCGAATACGCGAATCGTAGACGTCGGCATTCAGCGAAAGGCGCCGGTCGAACAGCAGGGTCTTGAGGCCGAGTTCGACCGTCGTGTCGTGTTCGGGGTTGACCACGGCAGTTCCGAGTGCCGGCTGGTTATGGGCATCGAATGGCAGGCCGGACATGTTGATGCCACCCGACTTCTCGGCGTGCGCGAAGGTCGCGTACGCCATGATTCCGTGCGTCCATGTGTAGGCCAGGCTGAGGCGACCCGATGGGGTGCCGTCCGACACCTTCGCCCTGTACGACTGCGGCCGCAAAATGGATAGCTTCGCCTTCACGAACACCGGATCCGTAGTTGCAAGGCCGCCTGACACGGTCGAGGCGAAGCGGCCGTTTTTCTCCTCCTGGGTGTATCGCAGGCCGGCTGTGGCGGCGAGTTTGTCGGTGAGGTGCCAGGTCGCCTCGCCGAACGCGGCGTAGCTATCCGAGTGAAAGCGAGTGTGGCCATCGGTACCGTAGCCATCGAGCAGGGTTCCAGGCAGGACCCGCGAAGGCCCGAGGAGCCAATAGGTCGCGATCGGGCCGTACACCGTGATCGGCTCGCCTGCGAGGGTCTGGCCGTACCAGTACAGGCCGCCGGTATAGTCGATAGTCCGAATGCCATTCGAGCCGATGCGCAGTTCTTGGCTGTACTGGTCCTGTCGCGAGGGAATGTGCTGCTGCGTCTGAATCGAGAGTCGCGTGTAGTCGCGATCGTTGGCCGCGTCCCAGTTCCAATAGCGCCAAGCGGTAACCGACGTCAGGGTTGCGGGCCCGAGGTCCCAATCGGAGATTGCCCCGACGCCGCCTTCATTGGTGGCAACCTTGAGCGCAGCGTCAATGTCAGCGAGCCGGGCGTAGGGATCGAGGCTTGGCGGAGAATAGCCGATCCCGGCCGCGAGCGCTGGGTACTGGCGCGCCAGCCGGCTTCAATGAGGTGCCGACGGTGAAGTAAACCTGGGTGCAGCAGTTGCTGTCGAAGGAACTGTAGTCTGCGGATACTTTCAGTCGAAATGTGTCGGCCGGGGCGAACAGCAACTGACCTCGTACGCCTGCATTGTGTACATCATTGTTCTCACCGCCGGTTGTGACATTGTGCAGGACGCCGTCCCGGCCCGTGACGACGCCCGAAATGCGCCCGGCCAGCGTGTCGGCGATGAGTGGACCCGAAACGTAGCCTTTCGCCTGGTAGTAGCCGTAGTTGCCGCCCGACACTTCCGTCGCAACCTCAGGCTCGAAGGTCGGCGCCTTGGTCGTGATGTTGACTGCACCGGCGGTGGTGTTCTTGCCGAAGAGCGTGCCCTGCGGACCGCGCAGCACCTCGATGCGATCGAGGTCGACGAAGTCGAAGGCTGCTGTCGCCGGCCTGCCATGGTAGACCTGATCGACATAGAAACCGACCCCAGGATCGAGTCCGTCGTTCGCCTGGGCGATCGCGACGACACTGCTGCCGAGTCCGCGGATCGTCAGCGCCGTGTTGCGCGGATTCGGCGACGTGTAATTAACGCTGGGTACCAGCAGCGAGATCTGCGAGATGTTGTTGCTAAAGGTTTGCTCGATGGTCGTGGAGTCGACGACCGACAGCGAGATCGGCACCGCCTGGGCATCTTCCTTCCGCAAGCGGGCCGTCACGATAATCGGCTCGAGTGCGCCTGCGACCGACGCGGCGAGCGCACCCGGTTCCTGCAAGGACGCCGTTGGTTGCCCGCGAACGGTCGTTGCCATCGAGGTCAAGGCGACCACAGCGATCAGCACTCGCTTTGCACAACATGGTTGTTGGCCCGATATCACTACAGGGCATCGGCGAGTGGCCGCTCGCGCCGCCGGCATGGGTGAAGTTGAAATGTTTAAATCCCACCAATCGTTATTGTCGGCGCCCCCAATTTTACCACCGTAATATTCAGTCGTACATACCGGTATAAATCACCTGTGCCCGCGATCCACGATGACGGCGCATCGCGTTACCGGTGAAGATCTTGACGACCGGGTTTGTCGAGGAAGTGCACTTCGCTCGTGATGCGCTGTCCGCCGCGCCGCGAATGCCGTGGTTCAGTGGCTCTTTATGATCTGGGAAGAACGAAAGTCGGATCTTCCATACCGTCATTTGCTGTTGCCGCAAAATCAACGGCTCTGCCGCCGCAGGCCTCAAGGACGGCCGTGGCGTCAGGCTCTTATGAACTAATCATCGAGTCCCAGCCCTTTCAAAATCCTGGGCGCATGTTTGTCGATGCGCGCCGTGCGTGTCGCTGACTGTTTCGCGCCGGCGAAATGCAACAAATAACCCTTCTGTCTTCCGGGGGTGAGCGCATGGAAGGCTTCGGCCAATTGAGGGTCATCATCCAGACGTATTTGAAACTCTTCGGGCACATCGAATTGCGCCGCGGCTTTCATCGGCACCTTGGCGCCGGATTTCTCGACTGCAATGGCCTCTTTGATATACGCTTTAACCGTTGCTTTCTGCTTGTCGATTTCCGGAAGAGAAGCAAACCTGATTTGCCTAGCGGCCTGCACATTCTTGGTTTGCTGGATGAGAAGGCCCTTGGGGTCCGTGAGCAAAGCGCCTTTCATGAAAAGCAAAGCGCAATAATTCTTGAAGCCATGTATCAGGACTACGTTGCTGCCATCTAAATCGTAGCAAGCTTGGCCCCATTTCAGTTCTTCGTTGAGGCCCGATGCAAGACAGAGTTGGCGAAGAGCGGCATATTCTGCGCTCCAGCGTCTTTCCTTGCCATGAACCTTGCTGACGAGTGGATTCATTGACCGTTCTTCCACGCTTCCCAACGCACCACCAGTTCATTTCGATCGAACGCACTGGTTCGTGCGCACGTGCGTTCCGGTCGTCATCACTGACGCCCAATCGGCCACCGAGTTGTACCTAGCATCCAACGTTCGATTTTCCTGATGACCGCTTGGATAGCATACGCTGGTTGGATTCCATATCAAATCCTGCCGATCGCGCCGATAGGTAAGCATGTTTCGCGACGTCATGAAGAGCCGATGCGCTGGATGCGGAAGTTTGAAAAAACAAACTCAAAACCAGCTTCGCGCACAAGCGCATCGGTCGTTTCATCCTCGCCGTAGGGTGGACCGGTCAGCGAGACAAAGGACTTTACAGGATGACCCAGATGCTTACGGAACTCGTCCTGAGATCCGACGATTTCTTCGCGGCGCATGGCGGGCTCGAACTTCGACAGCAGCATGTGCGAGCGCGTGTGGCAGGCGACCACGTGCTTCTTGTCGAGCCGGCGAATCTCCTCCCAGGTGAGCGCATAGCGGCCATCTGAGTACTCATGGGTCAGCATGTCGATGTCGTGATGGTCGGCGTAGCTCAGCTGCCTTAGCACCGGCGTGTTGATGAAGCCGGTGATGATCCAGTACCAGCCGGTGAAGCCGTGCTTCTCGATCAGGGGATGCAGGATTTCGTAGCTGTTGCGATAGCCTTCGAACACCGACACGATCAGCCCTGGCTTCCTCTTGTGCCATTGTCCGGTCGTCAGGTACTCGCGTAGCTCGGCTTCATTGACTGACGTGAAGTTGCGGCTGTACTGCGCCAACTGGCGGTCATAGCTGTCCTCGCGCGCCCGCGATGTGCTATGAAAATTGACCGCGCGGATCAATGGGTGGGTGCCGAAAACTTCTTCGAGCTCATTGACCCGACCGCCGAAGGTGGGGTTGGACGTCACAATCCCCCGCCTTTGCCGCCCTGGGCGAAGTCACGCTCGGCAAGCACCTCGATCACTTTGGACACGTCTGTATCCGGCGCGTCGGGGTGCAGTCGTTGCCACGCATCGCCGTAGCGGCGGAGGTCCGAAGCCATGTGCTTGCTCAGGGCGGTGGGGGGCAGCCTTAGCTTGCCGGCTTGTTCGGCCACTAGGTCGACGCAAGCGAGGAACACAGGGATGCCTTCGTCGGAGTATTCGTGCGACCCCAAGCGTGCGAGATCGTCGCGCAGTTCAGTGTCGCCGGCGACGGTGTTCGACGCATCGCCAAGTGCGGGGCCTGGTGCCGGCTGACCGGCATCTGCGAACCGGCCGAACGCTGCGCGGGAGAGCCCAGTGCCGCAGGCGGCGGCCATGGCCAATAGGGTTGTGCGGCGATTCACCATGGGCTACCTCGTGGTCTTTAGAAATTGTCGCGGGGCACGGCCGAACCGCTGCCGCCGACGAGGAAATCCAGATCCGCGCCGTCATTGGCCTGCATCACGTGGTCAACGTAAAGCTTTACATAACCGCGCGTCGCCGCATTGGTGGCCGGCTGGAACGCCGCGCGGCGGCGCGTCAGCTCCTCGTCGCTCACCTGCATTGACAGGGTACGGTTGCTCACGTCGAGCGAAATGAGATCGCCGTTCTTTACAAGCGCCAACGGGCCGCCGACGGCAGCTTCCGGCGCGCAGTGCAGGACGACGGTGCCATAGGCGGTACCGGACATTCGCGCGTCGGAGATGCGCACCATGTCGGTAATGCCTTTCCTAAGCAGTTTCGGCGGCAGAGGGAGGTTGCCGACTTCCGCCATGCCCGGATAGCCCTTGGGTCCGCAATTCTTCAGCACCATGACGCACGACTCGTCGATGTCAAGCGCGTCGTCGTTGATCCGCGTGCGCAGGTCTTCGATCGATTCGAAGACGACAGCGCGCCCGGTGTGCCGCATCAGTGCCGGCGAGGCCGCTGACGGCTTCAGGACGGCGCCGTCGGGCGCGAGATTTCCCTTAAGCACAACGATGCCGCCCTCCGGTTTGAAGGGGGTCTCATAGGGGTGGATGACATCCGGGTTCCAGTTGGCGGCATTCCGATTATTGTCCCATAGGGACTGGCCATTCACGGTGAGCGCGTTGCCGTGCAGACGGCCGTGCTCGCCGAGCTGACGGATGACTGCCGGCAGGCCTCCGGCCTCGAAGAAATCCTCCATGAGGTATTTGCCGGAAGGCATGATGTTGAGCAGGCAGGGGACCCCTTGTCCAAGCTGGTCCCAGTCATCGAGATTGAACGACAAGTTGAGCCGGCGGGCGAGTGCGATCAGATGGATGACGGCGTTGGTCGACCCGCCGATCGCCGCATTGACGCGCACGGCGTTTTCCAACGCTTCGCGCGTCACGATGCGCGACATCAGCACATCGTCCTTCACGAGATCGACGATGCGACGCCCCGACTCGCGCGCGAGCAGGTTCCTGCGCGCGTCGACTGCCGGGATAGCCCCATTGCCCGGCAATGACATGCCGAGCGCCTCGACCAGGCAGGCCATGGTCGAGGCCGTACCCATGGTCATGCAGGTACCGTGCGAGCGGTGCATGCACGCCTCAGCCTCGTGGTACTGCGGCAGCGTGATCTCACCCGAGCGCAGCTGTTCGCTCATCGAGATCGTGTTGGTTCCGGAGCCGATGTAGCGGCCCTGGTACACGCCGCGCAGCATGGGCCCCGCCGAGATGCCGATGGCGGGGACATTGACGCTCGCCGCGCCCATCAGCAGCGCCGGAGTGGTTTTGTCGCAGCCCATCAGCAGCACCACACCGTCGAGCGGATGAGCGCGGATGGACTCCTCGACATCCATGGAAGCGAGATTCCGATACAGCATGGCAGTCGGGCGCAGCAGGGTCTCGCCCAGCGACATAACGGGAAACTCGAGCGGAAATCCACCGGCCTCGAGGATCCCCCAGCGGACGTGATCGGCGATCGTCTTGAAGTGTGTGTTGCAAGGGGTCAGCTCAGACCAGGTGTTGCATATGCCGATCACCGGCCGACCGTCGAACTGATCCTGCGGGATGCCGCGGTTCTTGAGCCACGACCGATAGTAGAAGCCGTTCTTGTCCTGGCGTGAGAACCAGGCGCTGCTGCGCAGCGGCTTGCGCTCGCTCACGAGGGACGCTCCGGCCCGTGCGGGGCGATGACGCGCTGATGCTGCGTGCCCAAACCCTCGACGCCGAGCTCCATCACATCGCCGGCCTCGAGAAACAGCGGCGGCTTTTGCCCGAGCCCCACGCCGGCCGGTGTGCCGGTCGCGATGATATCGCCCGGATGCAGCGTCATGAACCTGGAGAGATAAGAGACCAGGTACCGCACGCCGTAGACCATCGAGGCGGTCGTCCCGTCTTGATAGCGGCGGCCATTGACCGACAGCCAGATCGCAAGCCGCTGCGGATCGGCGACTTCGTCCGCGGTGACCAACCATGGGCCGACCGGGCCGAACGTGTCGTGGGACTTGCCCTTGGTCCACTGCCCGTGATGCTCTATCTGAAAGGCGCGTTCCGATAGGTCGTTCACGACGCAGTAACCGGCGAGATGATCGAGCGCCTGCGACTCGCTTACGTATTTCGCCGACTTGCCGATCACCGCCGCGAGTTCCACTTCCCAGTCCAGCTTGGCGCCGCCACGGGGTATTTCGATGTCATCGTCCGGTCCGCAGATAGCGGACGTGGCTTTCATGAACACGATGGGCTCGGACGGCACCGTCATCTTGGCCTCGGCCGCGTGATCGGTGTAGTTGAGACCGATGCAGATGAACTTGCCGGTGCCCGTCACACAGGGCCCGAGCCGGGGCGAACCCGGAATGCGCGGGAGCGAGGCGGCATCGAGCGCCCGCAGGCGGTCGAGCGAGGCGGGCAGCAGAACATCGCCGCCCAAATCGGTTACGTGAGCCGACAGATCGCGCAGGATGCCCTGGGCATCGAGAAGGCCCGGACGTTCGGTGCCTGGCGTGCCATGGCGGACGAGCTTCATGTAGATGTCTCCCAGGCGTGTGGATTAACGGCGTCGCGCGGGACGCGGCCCTCGAGGGCTTGTAACGCGTTGCGTGCGGCACGCACGGCGGCACCCGTTTTGCCGCCGTGAGTAAGGCCCGCTTGGTGCGGCGTTAGGACCACGTTGTCCAGTTCGATTAGCGGGCTCGCAAGCAGCGGTTCTTGTTCGAAGACATCGATCCCCGCGCCGGCGATTTGCCGTGCCCGCAGCGCACTGATGAGCGCCGGCTCGTCCACCAGTTCGCCGCGGGCGATGTTCAGAAAGTAAGCCGAAGGCTTCATCAACCCGAGTTCGCGCTCGCCGATCATGTGCCGGCTTGAGTTATCGAGAGAGGCGAATAGACCGACCACGTCCGCCTGAAGAAGCACATCGTCGAGCGCGGCGTATTCGACGCCGAACTCAAGTGCAAAGGCCGGATCGGGGCTGCGGGTGTGCACCAGGAGCCGCATGCCAAAGGCCTTCGCCCGGCGGGCAAAAGCCTTCGCGATTTGTCCGAAGCCGACCACGCCCATGGTTGCGCCGTAAAGGTCCATGCTCGACTGGGTTCGGGAGGCCCACAGGCCCGCGCGAATCGCTTGGTCTCCGATCACGATCTTGCGCACCACGGCAATCATCAGACCCATGGCGAATTCGGCGCACTGCTCCGCGTTCACGCCTTTGACGTTGGTGACCAACACCCCGCGGCGGCTCGCCTCGGGAATGTCCACGTTGTCGCAACCCGAGGTGTGCAGCGCGACGATGCGCAAGTTGGGTGCGAGCTGCAGGGCGCCGGCATCGATTCCGAGCACGCGGCCCATGACCACCGCGCGCGCTTCGGCGAGATCGCGCCGGTGCGCGGCATCGAGTTCGGTCCACGGCGTGAGGGCCGGCACGTAAGTCACGCGATGGCCCGACCTATCGAGAGTCTCGATGGCCGGCGGCAGATCGCTGAAAGCTGTCCGAGATCACGACGATGCGACAGGGTTCGGGCGCGCTCATGCGGCACTCACAACAAAGCTCAACGCCGACGAACGGGCGGCGAGGCGCAGCTGCGGCCGCTCGCCCGCGGACACACCGACGGTATCCCAGGAATCGAGCGTAATTCCGGATAGGCCGGGTGCCTCAATTGTAACTGCCTGAGCGGGCGTCGAGCGGACATGGATCAGGGTTTCGGCCGACACTGCCGGCCGGCCTACCGCCGTCAAGTCGGCGGCATTCTCGTGAGCCTCTGCGTACCACAGCTGGAAACGCAGCCTCTCCGCATATGCGGATTGGTCCAGCAACAAACTCGGGACCGCGCCCTCGCGACGGGGAGATGCGGAGAAAATCGCGGGGGAGCGTGCACCGGTTGGCAGTGCCCGTGCGTACGCAACATCCGCGCCGGTGCGCGGCGTGAGCGAATACTCGGCATGCGGGGGCAGATAGGCGGCGCATGCTGTCGACAAGGTTGGGTCAGCGGCTCTGAGCGAGAAGGGGCTGTCACTTCGCGCCCAGTGCTGGCTGCGCATCTGCAGCTCGATCCCACCCTCGATTATCACGATGAGCACCTCGTCCTCCTCGGCATGGCCATGGATCACGGCGGGCGGTTCGAAGTGATAGATGCGTAAAGTGCGCAGCGCCGTGAAGCCGGTCTGAGCCTGGTCGATGTCCACGGGGCGCGGCGCAGGGCCGACTCCCTCGAGCTCGATGCGCCGGCCATGGTCGGCCTTGAATAGCGTGGCCATCAGGTAGACGCGAACTGCGGCAGGTGCACCTTGTGCGCCTCGAGCAAGTCTCGCGCCAGGGAGACGGCCTTGGCGGGTTCGGTCACCGAGCCATCGGTGAGCAGCGCCTCGACGAATAGCTCGAAGCTGCCCGTGAGCGCCGCCTGCACGGTGACCTCGACCGCAGCGATCTTGGAGAGGACCTTCGCCGCGAGCGCCGGCGGGAGCGCCTGCGACTGTAGCGCCGCGAAGCCGGAACCGCCGGCCGTGGCGGGTAGTTCGAGCACCGCGTCGCGCGGCATGTCGGGGACTGTGCCGCCGGCCGGCAAGTTGGCGGAGAACACCTTGCGACGATCCTCCAGGATCGAGTAGATGATGGCGACCAACTGCTCGGACTCGCCGGGCACATTATCAAAGTAAGAAGGGGGCAGCGGGTCGGCCGAGCGGGCCACGGCCAGCATCTCGTCGAACCAGGTGTCGCCCAAGGCGATGCGGCCGTCGATCGAGAAGGCATCGACGCCGAGCGTGCGGCCGAAGTAGCGGCCGCCCGGGAATCGCTCCGGAAAGAATTCACTGACGTGCCGGTCCATGGCCACGGGGAATACCCCGTACCGATCGAAAATTGACCAGGAAAGAGGATCGTCCGAATAGCGGATGGCGCGTCCGCTCACGCCGTTCGGCCATTCGGTCTTCTCACGGATCTCCTTCTCGGCCAGCGGGCGCTGCTGGTCGATCTTCGCGCGGATGAGCGGCTTCGCATCCTCCCCGTTCACGCGGATGTCGGTCAAGAAGGTCATGTGGTTCAGGCCCACGCCGGAGCTGCTGATGCTGCTGGCGTCGCAGCCGAGGAACCTCGCCAGCAGGCCCTCGACGTAGGTCACGCCGTGGCACAAGCCGACCACCGGCACCCCGGTCTTCAGCCGGATGGCGCGGCAGATGGCGGTCATCGGATTGCCATAGTTGAAAAAGTGCGCATCCGGGCACAGCTCGTCGATGTCTTCGGCGATCGCCACCATTTGCGGGATCATGCGCATGGCGCGCGAAATGCCCCCGGCATTACGGAGTCGCCGACCGGCTGGTAGATCCCATGCTTGCGCGGGATTAGGATGTCGGTCTCCCAGCCGCGCCGGCCCCCGACGGCGATGGTGGTGACGACGAAATCGCGCGCCTCGCAATACCTCGCGGCGATCCGTGGTCGAGACGATCGGAAACTCGGCGTTCTTGTAGCACAACATCTTCCGCACCAGCGCATCGACGGCCTTGATCGTTATCGGGTCGATGTCGACGAGGGCCAATTCCCAGCGATGAAACTCCCCGCTCAGGATCAGATCCGCGACCAAGCGCTGGGTAAATACGGTGCTGCCGGCCCCAATGAGGACCAGTTTCAGGCGATCAGTCATCTTAAGTCTCCAGCCGCTGCGGGACCCGAGCCCCCCAAGGAACCACAGCCCACCCGTTCAAAATCGGTACGCCACTCCGAGCACATAGGTTCGACCATAAGCAGTGTAGCCCGCTCCGACTCCGCTTGAGCTTTGGCCCGTCGCCATGCCGTTTGCCCAGACCAGGTACGGATTGTTGTTCAGGTAGCTGCGGACAATGGCGTTGGTGAGGTTGCGGCCCTCGACGTACACGTCCAGGTTCTCGAAGAACTTATAGTGCAGGCTCGCGGTGATCCACTGGAACGAATCCGTGTAAACCGGCCAGCCGGAGACCTCGGTGCACTGCGCGCACGCGCTCTTATAGTGCGAGGTGTAGTCCCAGTTCACGTCGGCGCTGATCGGTCCTTTCTCGTAGATCACGCCGACCGAGGCTGTCGTTGGCGGCGTGGTGTTCACAGCATCGGCCGAGCTTTGCGTGTGGGTAACCTGCACGTGGGCACCAAGGCCGTTCTCCAGCAGATGCTGCCAGGTCGCTTCGATGCCGCGGTAGGTTTCCTTCAAGCCGTTGGCGGGGGCGAAGACGGTCCACGGAAAGTCACGGACCGAGGTGACCGCGGGCGAGCCGGGCGGCCCTCCAACGTAGAGCTTGGTGCCCAGGTTTACATTGCTCGTGACACCGCTGAAAATGTCGTCCCGCACATGCTTCTCGAAGTAGGCGAGGGTGAGGGCCGCGCGCGGGTGGTAGTACCACTCCGCCGACAGATCACCCTGCCACACCTTGATGGGCTTCAAGCCCACCGTGCCGCTGTAGTAGATCTCCGGCCGGCCGCCCAAGGCGCCGTTGGTGGAATTGGGCGCCAGCTGGTTGAGGTTCGGCCGCGACATGGTCTCGGCGAGGCCGATACGCACCTGAAACTCCTTCGGCACAGCCCAGAAGCTGAAATTGAGCGAGGGCAGCGCCAGGGTATAACTGGCGTCCGAGCGGACCTGGTTGCCTAACGCATAATTCACGTTGTACGTGACGGTCGAGGCGTTGGCGTCGGGCGTCCACAGCGAGGTGGGTACCGCCTGCGCGTACTGTGCCGACGTCGTGGTATGCACCACGCGCACGCCGAGGTTGCCTGCCCAACGGTCACCCGACCAATCGGTCTGGAGGTAGCCCGAGTAGGTCTTCTCTGTGACCTTGTACGAATTGAAGGGATTCGCTTGCGGCAGGCTGTTGGCGAAGTCAAACAGCGTGCCGGGCGCGTACGGGTTCTCCTTGCCGTTCAGGCTCCGCAGGAAGGCGAGCAACTGAGGCACGTTGATGGCCGGCAGCGTGAGCGGATACGAACCGCCTGCGCCCTGCATGAAGTTGGAGGGTGTCAGGAACGAGAGAACATTGAAGCCCTGCGAGCCGAAGGAATAGGGGCTGCACTGGATCGGGCATCCCGCGGTGTTGTACAGAGAGCCATACTGGCCGGAGCCGTTGCTCCAGTCGTTATCCCGGTCGACGCGCCGCTTCGAGCGGTTGCTGTCGACCAATCCGAACTCGATCTGCTTGAGCGGCCCCATGTCCATCTTGAGAGTGCCGTTGATCTGCCCGCTGTCGATCTGATCGCGGACCGAGAAGCCGTTCAGCGAGATGTAGTGCGTCGACCAGTACTTGTTATTGTTGAGGTAACCACCGTTCATGAGCGCTGTGTAGGAGCACGATCCTGCAATGCTGCTGCTGGCGGTGTTGCCCGGGCACGCGCTGAGCCCCAGCTGGCTCGGCGGCACCACGACGTTGATGTTAGGCAGGCTGTGCGGTACGTCGTTGTAAATCAGCGTGTCGATGGCCGCGCTGGTCGGGGACACCAAGCCCGCCGTCACGAACGTATCGGTACCACCCTCGGGGCGATTAGCGAGCGAGTGATACGCATCGAATCCCAGGTTCAGCCTGGAGTTCACGTTCCACGAACCGTTGAGCCCGAACATTTGCGTATCGACGTTGCGATTCAGGCTGCTGTTGACGGCCTCGGGCTGGAAGCTGCTCGACGTGACACCCGTGATCAGCCCATTGGCGATCGTGGGATTTGACCAAAGCGGATTACCTGCGGCGTCCGTCGTGTACGGGAAGTAGTAAGACTGATTGTAGCCGTTCTGCGGATCGCGTAACCGCGTGTATAGGCCGTCCGCCACCAGCTTGATGTCGGAGGTGGGCCGCCAATCGACGCTGGCAGAGATGGCATCGCGCTTCTTCTCATCGTAGATCGAACCGAAGGCCGTCGAGTACGGCGCCGCGATGATCGGCGTGGTGCCGGGCGCACCGCAGGCCGCATTGAACGGGTAAGCACACGGGCCGTAGATATACTGGTTGTTGTCGTTGAGCGAATCCGTGCGCTGTTTGTTGTCCGAGTGCACGAGACCCACGAGGAAGCCGAGGGTGTCGCCGGCGACGGTGTCCGAAGCGAACGCTGAGTACTTCTGTCCGAAGAGGTGGCTCATGTCGTTCCAGTTGCCTTCCGCGTGGGCGCCCACGTGGAGGCCGGGCGTATCGAATGCGCTGGCCGTACGCAGATTGACGGTGCCGCCGATGCTGCCTTCCAGGGCGGATGCCTGCGGCGACTTGAGTACATCGGCGCCGGAGATGACTTCGGACGGCAGCACGTCGAACGCCAAATCGCGCGCGTCATCGTCCGTGGCAAGGATGCGATTGTTGAGCGTCACGATGTTGTACTGCGGACCGAATCCGCGCACGGTGACCTTCTGACCCTCGCCGCCGGTGGTCCGTGTGATGGTGATGCCGGGCAAGTGCTCCAGCGAATCCGCGACATCGGCGTCCGGGAAGCGGCCGAGTTCGGTGGCATTGATGGAGTCCAGCACCACCGGCGCGTCTTTCTTGATGTCGAGTGATTTCTCCATGCTCGCCCTCAGGCCGGTGACGACAACTTCCTGTAACTCCTCGGATGAAGCCGCCGTATCGGCAGCAACCGCCCCGCCCGACAGGCAGACCGCACATGACAGACCTGACCCAATCAGCCTCAGTAGCCGTGTCGTCACATCACACCCCTAAGTTTTGTTTGTCGCCAATTGCTAGATAGCGAAAGCCAGTTAACTTTCATATCCTCTCATTTGAGTGTATTGCTTCTTTCGATAAAGTCAACAACCGCGAGGCAATGAAAGCACTTCCCGTGGCGCGCCGCGGAACGTGATGCCCGACGAGTCGATAGGGCGAGATGCCCGACGAGTCGATAGGGCGAGCGACCCGATGCTGACAAGCGGACGAGCGGAGTAGGGAAGGCCGTCAGGCGCAGCGCACTTCGACGCCGCGTCGCCGCAATTCCGCGACGACGGCGGGATCGGCCGCAGTGTCCGTGATCAGCATATGCAGCTGCTCCACCCGGGCGATCAGCGACACGTTCCGCCTTTTCAGCTTCGAGGCGTCCGCGACGGCCACCACTTGGCGCGAGATGCCGATCATTTTGGCGTTCAGCTGCGCTTCGAGCAGATGCGGAGTCATGACACCGCATTCCGGATCGAGGCCGTCGGCGCCGAGGAACAGGCGGTCGGCTTGCAGGCCGCCGATGGCCGCTTCAGCCATGTACCCGGAGAAGGCGTTGGACTCCGGGCGTAACACACCGCCCGGCATGATGAGCCGCAGCCAGGGGATGTCAGCCAGCAACACCGCGATATCCAGGGCAATCGTGATGACGTTGAGCGAGGTGAATTCCATTTGCCTTAGTTGCTTGGCAATTTCCGCTGTCGTCGTGCCGGCATCGAAGACAATGGTTTCGCCCTCCTGGATGAGAGAGACCGCTTCGCGGGCAATGCGCACTTTCTCGGCATGGTGCAGCGTGCGTTTGACGGAAATCGGACGATCCTGACCGTCCCATATGGCCAGAGCCCCGCCATGCGTGCGCTCCAGTGCGCCGGCGCTGGCAAGCTGGGCCAGGTCGTTGCGGATCGTCGCCGTCGATGTGCGGAAGGCTCGGGCGAGCTCGTCGACGGTCACTCGGCCATTCTTGGCCAGCAGATGCAGAATCTTGTGGCGTCGCTCGCCGAGCAGGAGCACCGCCTCCTCGCTGCCGTCACCGGGCGTTGGGACGGACTGGACGCTGGCAGGTTTGTTGGCCCGGCGCGCCTGGACTGAGCTGTTCGATGGAGTCATCGGGTCGTGTATTCCTTGTACTCGCCGGCATTCTCTTTAGGGTCAGCACCAAGTCTTGAAAATACTAACAATAAATGCAAGGATAAGAAAGACAAAAAGTCTTTCATTACCTTTCATTTCATCGTATGACTCAGCGGTTCGACGCTGTCGGTCCGTCGTATATGGATTCTAAGTTCAAAGAAGTGGGTTGTCGAAAGCCAGTCGCCTCGCTGCGCACGCCTGTCAATTTATCCGGACGCGGCAAGATGCCCCGATGAGTGCCGCCGCTTTTGCCGGTTTTTCTTCCCGAGACCTCGAGCAGGCGAGCGCCTCTTGCACGGCCCGCGAGATCGCGCAGCAGCCCAGCGTATGGCGCAAGCTCGCGGCCGTCGGCACCAAGGCCGCGCAGCAATTCCTCGCGCCCCTGCTGATCAGGCCGGAACTGCAGATCGTGTTGAGCGGTGCCGGCACGTCCGCGCATATCGGCGAGTGCCTTGCGCCCGCCTTGACGCGACGGTTCGGCCCGCGCGTGCGCGCAATCGCTACGACTGATCTGGTCGTCGACCCCCAAGGCTGCCTCGGCGATGCGCCATTGCTGCTGGTGTCATTCGCCCGATCGGGCAACAGTCCGGAGAGCGTCGCCGCGCTGAATCTCGCCGACCAGGTGTCGGCCGAATGTCATCACCTGATAATTACCTGCAACGCGCAGGGTGAGCTGTGCCGACAGGGCGAGCGATCGAGCAGTGCCTGTGTGGTCCGGCTGCCGGACGAGACCAACGATCGCGCCTTCGCGATGACCTCGAGTTTCTCGAGTATGCTGCTCGGTGCAGCACTGGCGTTCGATCTGGTCAATGCGCCGGCGGTCGAGGACCTCGCGCGCTGGGCGGATCAAGTGCTTGCGGATCCGTCCGCAGGAGAACTGGCCCGGTCGGGCTACGATCGTGTCGTGTACCTCGGTGACCGCGAGTTGCGCGGACTCGCGCGCGAATCGGCCTTGAAGCTACTGGAGCTGACGGATGGTCGGGTAGCTGCCTTATCAGAGACACCGTTGGGTTTCCGTCACGGACCGAAGACTTTCATCGATGCCCGAACCCTGGTCATCGTGTTCGTGTGCAATGACCCATACGCGCGCGCGTACGAGCTCGACCTGATCGACGAGTTGAGCAGGGATGGCATTGCCGCCCGGGTCGTCGCGGTGACGGCGGGCAATGCCGTTCGGTCGTCGGGCGAGATCGTTCTCCGGGATGCGCGGGCGGCCACGGATCTGGAACTTTGTTTCCCTTGTGCGGTGTTCGCCCAGAGCATCGCGCTGCAGACCTCGATGGCGATGAAACTGAAGCCCGATTCACCCAACGCGCGAGGCGTGGTGAACCGGGTAGTGCAAGGGGTGTCCGTGTATCCGTGGAAACCCAATCGATGACGCTCTTCCTCGGGATCGACGGTGGGGGAACGAAGACGGAGTTCGTGCTGATCGATGCGACGGGCCGTGTCCTGGCCACCCGCCTTACCGGCCCCGCCTACCATGTCGAGATCGGCATGCAAGGTCTACAACAGTTACTTGCCGCAACTGTCCGCGACATGCTGGGCTCGCTCTCGAAGACCCCGGGGGATCTGTCCTTCGCGTTCGCCGGACTGCCTGGCTACGGCGAAAACAGCGCCTTGGTGCCACAGCTGGACAACATCCTCGAGGGACTTGCTGCCGAAACACCGCTATCGCTGTGCCAACGATGTGGTGTGCGGCTGGGCAGGCGCGCTCGGCGGCGCGCAAGGCATTGCCGTCGTGGCCGGTACCGGGTCGATCGCCTATGGCGAATACGCCGGGCGCAGCGCCCGCGCGGGCGGCTGGGGAGAGTTATTCAGTGATGAAGGCTCCGCGTTCTGGCTCGCACGCGAAGCACTGGCGTCGTTCTCGCGCATGAGTGATGGCCGGGCGCCAGAAGGTCCACTGTACGAGCTCGTCCGCGAATATTTTGGCGTGGCGGAAGATCTCGATGTGTGCGCGAAGGTGTACGGGCCGCCGGCCCTGAGCCGCAGCGAGCTTGCGGCGCTGGCTCCGTTGGTCACGCAGGCCGTGCACGCCGGCGACGCGTCGGCGCGGGAAATATTCGAATCAGCCGGGCGCGAGCTTGCGGCGCTCGTGCATGCGGTGCGCGATGCCCTCGGCGTGGCGCCCGACGGGCCCCTAGCACATCTCATATTGCGGTGGGCTGATGCAGCCGGACGGCCTCCTATTGCCCATGCTAGTCCAGGAGCTGCGCACGAGCGGACGGAACTACGATTCTGCGGCCGCCACGCCTGCGGCCTGCCTTGGGGGCCGCCGTCTTTGCCGCCAGGTTCGCGAAGGTTACGCTCGATCCGGCGGCCCTGCAGCGTCTCGAAGAAATGACCAACGATGGGGGTGCCCACTGAGCACCGCGACTTTGCCGGGCGACGCCCTGGCGCGACCGCCCTCGGCGCTGTACCGCTGGACGGTGCTGCTGTTCGTCAGCATTACCATGGGCTGCGGGACCTACTACATCTACGACAGCATCAATCCGCTCGAACGCATCTTCATTCGCGAGCTGCATTTCACGGCGACGACGTTCGGCATGCTCAATTCGGCGTACGCGGCGAGCGCAATCGTCACGCTGTTGATCGGCGGGGCCATCATCGACCGCGTCGGCACTCAGCGGGCGGTTCCGCTGTTCGCGACTATTTGCTGTCTCGGTGCCGCGCTCACTGCGGCTAGCGGACATGTCGGCACGATGATCGCCGGTCGCGCGCTGCTCGGTCTCGGCGGCGAGTCGCTGGTCGTCGCCGCCACAACGGTCATCGCGAAGTGGTTCCGCGGCAAGGAACTGGCGCTGGCGTTCGGCATCAAGGTCATGATCGCCCGCTTAGCCTCGGTCGCCTCGGACAATTCTGCCGGCTGGGCCAGCGGTGTGTTTTATCCGCAAGGCGCGGCGGGCGAGCCAAGCTGGCAAGGTCCCATGCTCCTGGCCGTTGGCTCAGGACTAATCGCGGTGCTATGCGCCGGCATCTACTGGATGCTCGAGCGGGGTGCCGCCGAACCATACCGACCCCTTCGCAGGGTCGCGCACAGCCAGGGTAAAACGGGATTTCGCGAGTCGCTGCGATTCAATTTGTCTTATTGGTATCTGGTGGGCGTGTGCCTCACGTTTTACTCGGCGATCTTTCCGTTCCGCACATTCGCGATCGACCTCTTCACGAATCGGATCCTCGACGCGCAAGGGGGACTCGGCACCACGGAGGCGATGCGCGTGCTGGCGCACCAGCAGGCGGGCCGCTTCGCCAGCTTGTTGCCCCTGTCGTCGATGCTTGCCACGCCGCTGCTCGGGTTCTTATCGGACCGAATCGGCAAGCGAGCGACCCTGCTGATGATTGCGGCGCTGGTATTGATGCCAGCGTACGTGCTGATGGGATACACTGACGTCTCGCTGTGGGTTCCGCTTTGCATGATGGGAGTGGCCCTATCGGTCATTCCAGCCGTGATGTGGCCGTCGGTCGCTTATCTCGTCGATCCGTCGCGGCTCGGTATCGCTTACGCGCTCATGACGCTGATCGAGCAGCTCGGCTTTTTCTCGCTCAATCTACTCATCGGCAGCGCCAACGACCACCAGCACGCAGGACTCGGGCATATCGAGGGTTATCGGGTCGGACTGTTGATCTTCTCCGGTCTCGCTTTGGCGGGTTTTATCTTCACCGCGCTGCTGCTCAGGCGGGAGAAGGGACCGCAGGGCCATGGCCTCGAGACGATCACGACGAGAGG
>CAWBUE010000025.1:0-262472 GCA_963791825.1 uncultured Gammaproteobacteria bacterium | reverse complement strand
GTCCGCCGCCGTAGACCCGCTCGACCCCCAAGGCGGCGAGGCGGCGGCGCGCGAGTACCTGCAGATCCGCCAGAAATCGCCCTCGTGTATTCGTCGTGAAGGCGGCCTCGGCTCCCCGATCGCGCTCCAAGAGTGCCTCGCGAACCTCCGCACCCACCTCGAAATGTTGAGGTCCGATGGCCGGACCCAGCCACGCCATCAACTGCGCAGGCCGCACCTTCAAGGCTTCCACCAGCCCCTCGATCACTCCGCCGGCGAGCCCGCGCCACCCCGCATGCGCCGCCGCGACCAAGTCGCCCGAGTCCGCCGCGAGCAGCACCGGCAGGCAATCCGCCGTAAGAATCGCGCACACCCGCCCTGGTTTGCGCGAGAAACAAGCGTCCGCGGGGTCCCTCGGAATTCCGGCATCGAGGTCCGCGACATGGGTCCCGTGAACCTGCGCGAGCCAAGCGGGCTCCGTCGGCACGCCGGTTGCCGCCGCCACCCGCCGCCGGTTCTCGGCAACCGCCTCGGCCGCATCACCGACGTGGTCGCCCAAGTTGAGCGAGGCGTAAGGGGCGGCGCTCACGCCGCCCCATCGCAGGGTCGACAGCCCCCGAACACTGCTCGGCGCCGGCCACTCCGGAACGATCCAGGACGGGGTCACGGCGCACGGACCTTGCCGCGAGGCCTGTCCCCGGCAGCATCCCTCGCCGCGTTGCGCGCGTCCTCCCGCAAAGCGGCAAGCAACTCCGAAAAATCCTGCGGCACCGGACTCTCCAAGATCAATCGTTTGCCCGAGCGCGGATGATCGAACCCCAATGCCGCGGCATGCAGGGCTTGACGTCTGAAACCGCGCAACGTGTCTACAAGCTTTGGGCCGGCGCCGCGCGGCAGCCGCAACCGGCCCCCATAGACCGGATCGCCTATGATCGGATACTTGATATGCGATAAATGCAGGCGAATTTGGTGCGTGCGCCCCGTTTCCAATTTCACGCTCAAATAGGTATGCGCCCGGAAACGTTCGAGGACTCTATAGTGCGTGACCGCGGGCCGGCCGGCCACGCGTATCGCCATCCGCAGGCGATCGCCGCGATGACGTCCGATGGGCTCATCGACAGTGCCCCCGCCCGTCATCACCCCCACGCAGGCAGCCACATAGTCGCGCGCCATCGTGCGTGTCTCCAACTGCCGGCTCAAGGAGGTATGCGCCTCCCACGTGCGTGCCACGACCAGGAGACCGCTCGTGTCCTTGTCGAGCCTGTGGATCAATCCGGCGCGCGGCAGCACCGCGAGCCGGGGATCGAGGCCCAGCAAGGCGTTCTGCAGGGTGTGATTCGGATTTCCGGCCCCGGGATGCACCACCAATCCGGCCGGTTTATCGATCACCAGCACGTCGCGATCTTCATGCACCATGCGCAGCGCGATGGCCTCCGGAAGTATCTGGGGTTGGGCGGGTTTGTCGAGCGTCGCCTGCACCTGGACCCGCGATCCTGCCTCGACCAGATCCCTTGGTTTGCAGGCGGCCCGATCCAACGTCACGGCGCCGGCTTCAATCCAGCCCTTGATCCGCGTGCGCGAATGTTCCGGCATCAACCGGGCAAGCGCGCTATCGAGCCGCTGGCCGGCAAATTCCGGCGGAATCTCAAGATCGATCATCAGGAACTCCGCGGTCATAGCGCACTCGAAGCTAGCGGCGGGGCATCGGGTATACTGCCGCGCTTTCGGGACCCACCCCACGGGTCTCCCATTGTAAGGAATTGACCGTGAGACTGCGTGATCTTGTCCTTCCCGCCCGTGTGCTGCTCGTCGCGGTAGGCCTGGCGATGCTGGCCGCGGGCTGCCGCAGCCATCGCGCCGACGATGCGAAATCCGGCCCCGAAGTCATTTATGCGCGCGCCCAAAAAGCCCTGAAGAACTCCAGCTACGGCGAGGCGATCAAGCAGCTCGAGTTGCTGCAGTCGCGTTTCCCCTTCAGCGAGCCCGCGCGCCAAGCACAGCTCGACTTGATCTACGCCTACTACAAGGCCCGCCAGACCGACCCGGCGATCGACGCCGCCGACACGTTCATACGCGAGAATCCGACCAACCCTCGGGTTGACTACGCCTATTACATGAAAGGCCTCGTGTATTTCGAGCGCCAGGCCAATTGGCTGGAACGGAAGTTCAACGTCGATTTGTCGCAGCGTCCGCCCATCAATGCCCGCAAGTCCTTCGAAGCGTTTCAGCAGTTGCTCGAGAAGTACCCGCACAGCCAGTACGTGACCGATGCGAGGCAGCGTATGATCTTTCTGCGCAACCGCCTGGCTGATTTCGAATTGCATGTAGCCCTGTACTACATGCGGCGTGGCGCGTACGTGGGCGCGATCAATCGCGCCAAGTACTGTGTCGAAAACTATGACGGCGCCCCTGCCGTGAAGGGATCCCTCAAAGTGCTGGTGGATGCCTACCGAGACCTGCACATGACGGATTTGGCCTCCAACGCGGAACGCGTGTATGCGGACAATTTCCCGGGTTCGACCAGGGATATTTTGCCCAAAAAGCATTGGTGGGCCATTTTCTAGCGCGACTTATATCCACTCGTGATCGGATAGCGCCAATCACGCCCGAATGCCCGGCCGCTGACCCGCACCCCGGGAGGCGCCTGCCGCCGCTTGTATTCATTGCGCTTTACCAGATCCAAGATTCGCCCTACCGTGACCCGGTCGAATCCGCGCGCCGCGATTTGATCAACCGACAGGTCCTCCTCGATGAACGCCTCCAGAATCGGGTCGAGAATTTCGTAAGGCGGGAGGCTGTCAGTGTCCTTCTGCTCGTGGCGCAGCTCGGCCGAGGGCGGGCGCTCCAAGACACGCGCCGGAATCACCTGCGATTGAGCGTTTCTCCAAGCACAGAGCCTATAAACCAATAACTTACTGCAGTCCTTGATGGGAGCGAAACCACCCGCCATGTCGCCATATAAGGTGGCATAGCCGACCGCCATCTCGCTTTTATTGCCCGTGGTGAGCAGCATCCTCCCCGTCTTGTTGGAGATGCCCATCAAAAGCACGCCGCGGCAGCGCGACTGAATATTCTCCTCCGCCGTATCCGGCGGCCGTCCCGCGAATTCGGCCTTGAGCGCAGCCAACGTCGCTTCGAACATGCCTTCGATCGAAATCTCGCTGTGCTTGACCTTGAGCCAGTTCGCCTGCAGTGCGGCATCGTCTTTGCTCATTTGCGAGGTATAACGCGACGGCATCGCCACCGAATGGACACGATCCGCGCCCAGCGCATCGACCGCTATCACCAGCGTCAATGCCGAATCCACACCTCCGGACAAGCCGAGCACTACACCGGGAAAACGGTGCTTGTCCACATAGTCGCGCGTGCCCTGTACCAGCGCTCCATACACGCTTTCTTCCTGGCTTTGCAAGCGGCGCGACGTCACCGGGCAGCGGCCTTATCGCCCCCGAGGGATCCTTCACGAGATCCACGGCGTAGAGGCCTTCGACGAACGCTGGGGCCCGGGTCGTGATTGCGCCCTGAGCGTCCATCACGAAGGAGTTACCGTCGAAGACCAATTCGTCCTGGCCGCCGATCAGGTTGACGAATACCAGCGGCAAACGCGTTTCGCCGACTCGCGCGCGCGCAATCTCCTGCTCGCGCTGGATCTGCTTATCGACCTCGTAGGGCGAGGCGTTGATGACCAACAGGACCTCGGCGCCGGCCTGGGCCGCCTGGAGCGCGGGCTGCGCATCCCACACGTCTTCGCACACCAAGACCCCTGCCTTGATGCCGTTGAGTTCTATGATCGTGGGCAGAGTGCCTGGCGTGAAGTAGCGTTTCTCATCAAACACTCGATAGTTCGGCAAGCAGGCCTTGCGATGATCGGCAAGGACCGCGCCATCGCGAATCACGACCGCGGAATTGAAGATCTTGGTCCCCTCGTACTCCGGATAGCCGGCGATCAAGGTGATACCGTGCACTTCCTGCTTCAGGCGCTCGATCGAGCGCCCCACCTGCAGACGCATGCCGGAATGAAACAAGAGATCCTCCGGCGGATATCCGGAAACCGCGAGTTCGGGCAGCAAAACCACGTCCGCGCGAAAGCGATCGCGCGCCTCGACGGCCGCGGCGACGATGCGCGTCGTGTTGCCGTCGACATCGCCGACGACCAAATTGAGCTGCGCCATGACACAACGCAGCTGCTGCAGTTGACCCACTCTAGTCCCCTATTGCGAACACGGTACTTCGGCAGAATTTTCCCGCAATGCCGAACCGATCAGGTAAGGCGCGCTATTCTGAATTAAGCTCAGGGGCAGCGCAAAGCCGTCAAGGACGTCCATTTGTTGAACCGGCCATTCGACCTCAGAATCACCTCCAAGCCCGCCCTTAATTGGCGCGTGCTCGGTCTGCTCAATTTGTACCGGGTATTGGCCCCCCTCGTTCTCCTGGCCCTCTATCCGCTGGGCAGCGCCCGCGGCTTCACGGTCGTCTGGCCGCAGCTATTCTTCGGCGCCACCCTGGCCTATCTGTGCTTCGGGCTCGGCAGCATAGTGGTGGTGCGCCTGCGCCTCGCGAGTGTGTACATTCAAACCGTCCTGCAGGCGACGGTGGACCTCACGCTGCTGATGATGTTGCTGCATGCCTGCGGGGGAGTTGCCAGCGGTCTCGGCCTCTTGCTGCTGCTCCCGGTGGGCGGGCTGGCGTTCCTGCTGCCACCGCGCAGCGCCCTGTTCCTCGCCGCCGTGGCCGCGATTGCGGTGCTGACCGACACCATTTGGCAACAGTTGAATGGCCATGCCGACATAGTCTCCTACGCATCCGCCGGCCTACTCGGAATGGTGTTGTTCGCCATCGCCACCGCAGCAACCTTTTTTGCCAGCCGCATGCGCGAGAGCGAAGACTTGGTTCGCCAAAAGGATCTTGATCTCGCAAACCTCGCCGAACTATCTCAGTACATCGTGCAACATCTGCGCGAGAGCCTGCTGGTGGTCGACGCGGCCGACCAGATTCGCCTGATCAACGAGTCTGCGGCGGAGATTCTCGGTGATGATCATGCAGTTCCCGGCGCATTGGTGGGCGAGGTCTCGCCGCGCTTGCTGTACTCCCTGACGACTTGGCGGCAAGCCGAGCGCAGCGAGAATCCGCCTTCGAGCTTCGTGGCGGCCGACGGGGCACGTGTGATTCAACCGCACTTCGCGCCGCTTGGCGGCGCCTCGCCCGGGCCTACGCTGATTTTTCTGGAAGACACCAGCCTGATGGCGGAACGCGTGCAGCAGGGCAAGCTCGCCGCCTTGGGCAGGCTCTCTGCCAGCATTGCGCATGAGATCCGCAATCCCGTCGGAGCCATGAGCCATGCCGGTCAATTGCTGGCCGAGAGCCCTCATATCGGAGCCGACGAGCGACGGCTCACGGACATAATTCGCAGCAACTCCGAGCGCGTCAGCACCATCATCAACAACGTATTGCAGCTCTCGCGCCGCGAGGCGACGAACCCGACCCGATTGACGCTCGGCGACTGGGTCGAGGAGTTCTTGAGCGAGTTTTGCGAGACCATGCAAGTCCCCCGCGCCCGGATCGGCCTCGTCGAGGATGCGGACGACCTGGAGGTGCTCTTCGATCCCAGCCATTTGCACCAAGTGATATGGAATCTCGGCGATAACGCCATCAAGTATGGTGAGCCGCGCGCCGGGACCGGCATTGAGCTCAGGCTCGGCCGGTTGAATCCCAGCAGCCGGCCCTATTTGGAGGTCGCCGATCGCGGCCCTGGTATCGAGCAACACGCGGTGGACCGGATTTTCGAGCCATTTTTTACGGGCCGAAAAGGGGGCACGGGACTCGGCCTATTCATTGCGCGCGAACTGTGTCAGCTCAACCGCGCTATCTTGCTCTACGAGCCGCGCGACGGCGACGGCAGTGTCTTCAGAGTCGTGTTCAGCGACCCGCAGCGTTGGGAGAGCAACGTTCGATTGGATTTGCCATAGCCCCGAGGCTTGCCGTTGGCCCTAGGCTCCGAGGCCCTAGGCTCGTGGCCTCGGCTCCGTGTCCCTCAAGGCGCCCTCGCGGAATTGATCACAAAGCGCCTTGAGCCCGCCTCGCTCTCTATGGGACGTCGCTGATCTTCAGGGCCTAGATACCACTGATCGGCCGCTCCTCCCCCGGCGATCTTGACCGCGCCTGGCCAGTTATGCCGGATCAATTCCTCATCCCATTCCGCGCCGTGGCTTACCAAATGTAGGTCGCGGTCCGTAAGCAGCGGGTCGAACTGAACCATGTCCGCCGCATAGAAGCCGCCGCGAGGGTGAATGAAGTAGACATCGTTGCCCGGCCTTTGCGGCGGTGGGAGCTGCGCGAGGTGTTGAGAGATGACTTCGCTGATCTGATGCATCTGAAATGGGACGAGCACGAGCAAATTCAGCACCGCCGCCGCGCCGGCGAACGAAATCAGCCGCTGCTGCGCGTCCGATCGATCTGTCATGGCGCAGCCGGCCAATATGGGAATCGCCCCCCACGCGGAATGGAAATAGCGATATCCCCAGCCGTGACCCTGATCAAAGCGAACGAACAGATAACCGACGAAGGTCAGAGCGGCCGACTGCATCAATCGGCGCACGAGGGGATTGCCGCGGTTTCGTAGGCAGCCCAACAGGGCGACGACGAACAGGCCGGGCAGCGCCCACACCCACATTTTGACCAATGCGGCAGCGCGCATATTCAGGGTCGCCGCACCCGGCCATGCAAATACGCCGTCAACGACTCCGTCGACCGAAACGCCCTGGACTCCCGTGCCGAGGTCCGCACGGAACCATAGCCATGCCAGGCCGAGCGCCGCGCCCGGAAGGTATCCTAAGAACATGGGCACGAGGTATCGGCGTTCTTCGCGCTCCGTTGCCATCGCCAGGATCCATGGAATTGCGAATAAAGCATGGGGAACGGGATTGTGGAGAATCAATGCCAGCGAGCCGACGAGCCCCGCGCCCAGCGCACGGAACCGGGAAGGCTGCAGAAGAAGCGCAGTGAACAACAAATTCGCCGTCAAGTGCGCTTGCATCGAATAGTACGAAATAGCATCGGCCATGAAGACGCCGGACGCCACGGTGAACAGCAGTGCCCATCCCGCAGCCCGCCGATCGCCGGTAATCCCGTGGGTAATCCAATAGACGAGAAAAATCGCAAGACCCGCCAGCGCTGCATTGCAGAGCCACGGCACGTGTAAGTACTCGAAGGGCGCCAGCAACAGCGCAAAACCGGGCCAGTAGTGCTCGATGACTCTGCCGGATTCCGGCGAAGCCACCAGAAACGACCCATTGAAGCCGCGCACCACAAACCAGTCAACGAGATCACGCGGCAGTTGCGCAAAAAGGTGTCCGGAAGCGAAGATTTTAGCCTGCAACACAGCGGCGTACTCGTCCATTGAAAAAGGGTAATCGTGGTACACCGCGACCGCCCCAAACGAAATTGCCGCCATGCCCGCCAGGGCGATCGGATACGGATGACTGCCGAGAAAATCAACCAGTCTCAAAATGGGAGTCGGCCGGTTCCAAGCCGCCGCCAGGAGGACGAGCGCCGCTGCGAACCACGCCGAACGAAAATCATAGACCGTCAGAAGGTGCCGAAATATCGGTGAGAAGTCCTTGCTCGAGACAAGGACGTGATCGAGGAAATAGAAGTACGCAACGCAAAGCACCGACAGCACGACTACCGCGACTGCGATGCGGCGCTCTGTCCAGCGGGTCAACGGAGCGCTTATGCGAATGCCGCCTCGTGCATAATAGGATGTTTACACAAGACCTCATGCAATGCACTCGTCGAGCCAGAATAGTCACTCGAAGCTCGCTGCCTTAGCCTGGGTCTCGTTGCTCTCGGCCCTTTGGCTCCTCATGCGCGGTTACCACGGCCTCTCCGGCGACGCCCAGATCTATGCGTTTCAGGCGCTCGCCAGGATCCATCCCCACCTCGCAACGGATTTGTATCTGCAGAATACCTCGCAGGATCGATTTACGATTTTTTCCCCGTTCTACGCGTGGTGTATCGGCCTGTTCGGTCTCGAGAACGCGGCTCGACTGCTCACGGTGTTATTTACCTTTTGGTTGTTGGCCGCCGCGTGGAAACTCGCTCGGATTCTCGCCGGCCGCGACGCCGCGTGGCTAGCGGCCGCTTTTTTACTGATCGTGGCCGGAGACTACGGCGCCTCGGGCGTTTTCCGGATTTCAGAACAGTATTTGACGGCCCGGCTGCCTGCCGAGGCTTTGGTCCTGACCGCGCTTGCCTGCTGCGTCAGCGGGAAAAATAGGCTGAGCGTATTGCTCGCGTCGGCGGCACTGCTGGTCCATCCGCTGATAGCACTTCCCGGAGTGCTATTGCTGCTGTGCCTTTGGCTGCCGAGTCGCGCAATTGCCGCGGGGGCGATAGGAATGACCATGCTGACGCTCGGCTGCGCGGCGGCAGCGACCCGGTTGCCGGGCATTCAGGCATTGGCCGTCATGGATCCGGCGTGGTTGGAGGTCGTCAGGGAGCGCTCGCAATTCTTGTTCCTGCCGCTCTGGTCGGCACACGATTGGGACGTGAATACCCAACCGTTTGTTTACTTGGCGTTCACCGCGATCGTCGTTCCCGACCCGCGCATTCGCAAGCTGTGCGCGGGATCCGCACTCGTGGGAGTGGCCGGACTGGCGGTGGCATTGATCGGCAGTCTGATCGGTCCGATCGCAATTCTGGTGCAGGGTCAGGCTTGGCGGTGGGTCTGGATTGCGGTTTTTGTAAGCGCTCTGCTGCTTCCCGTCACGGCTATTCACGCATGGCGCGACGATAGGTGCGGCCCTATTTGCGTCGTATTGCTCGTATCGGGTTGGACATTGTCGGGCGCTGACGGGACAGCTTGCGCGTCGCTTGCCCTCATACTCTGGGTGATGAGAGCAAATATCGGCGATCGCGCAGCGCTCTTTTTCCGCGTCGCCGCCACGGCGCTTGTCGCCGCAATCGCCGCCTGGATTTTGGCCAGATCGTCCGCACTGCTCTGGCCGGCAGCTGCGGCCTCCGGGGCCTCATTGCGCGGGATGCAAGTTCGCGACATCTTCGGACTGAGAATCCCCGCGGTGCTATTCGGTATCCTGGTTTGGTGGACGATCCAAAAGAGCCGAGATCCCGGCGGCAAGATCTGGGCACCGATTCTTGTTGCCGCGGCGCTCCTCATGATCTCGATTTTTGTTTGGCCCGCAGCGTTCAAACAATCGCACAGCTTCGCCTCGGCATCCGAAATCGATGAGTTCGCAGATTGGAGAAATGCGATACCCCCGACGAGCACGGTGCTGGTCGTGCCTGCACGCGACGTGGGAGCATTTGTCTGGTTTACTCTGGAGCGGCCGAATTACCTGGCATTGGACCAATCCGCAGGGGTCGTTTTTTCGCGGGCGACCGCCCTTGAAGTGCAGCGCAGATCGGAAGTGCTCCTTCCGCTCATGGAGCCAAACTGGAAGATTATGACCGGTCTCGCTAACGCCCGCAGCGGACTCAAGGGCGATGCGGCGTCACGGCCTCTGACGGCCAAGAATTTGATCCATATTTGTGCCGACCCCCAGCTTGGATTTGTCGTTTCGCCGATCGAGCTCGGCCTCGAATCGCTGCGTCATCGGCATGCAGGAGCGTGGGCGGATTCGAACCTGTACGACTGCCGAACAATCCGCTCGTCGATGCCTGCAACTTGAGCGCCGTGACGCAGTCATGACCTCCGCAAAAATGCCGCAAAAGATCGCAGTCGTGGCCGGCGCGGGCCCCGCGGGGTTGACGGCGGCGCTGGAGCTCATTCGGCGGTCGGATATCAAGCCGATCGTATTCGAAGCCGACAGCCAAGTCGGAGGGATTTCGAAGACCATTAATTACCGCGGCAATCGCATGGATCTCGGCGGTCACCGGTTTTTTTCGAAATCGGATTGGGTCATGCGTTGGTGGCAAGACATACTGCCGGTCGCGGAAGGACAGACACGAGGCTCAGAATCGCTGCGGGTCCACTACCAAGGTCAATCGCGCGGCTTGATGCCCGAAGCGCTTGCATCGGCCGCGTCGGATGATGTCATGCTGGTCCGGCAACGTCTCTCCCGCATCTTTTACCGACGCCGTTTCTTCGACTACCCGCTCACGCTGAGCGCGAGCACTTTCAAGAATACGGGCCTTCTGGAGGCTTTGAGGATTGGGCTGAGCTACGGTCGCGCGCAGCTGATGGCGCGATCCCCTGAAATCAGTTTGGAAGATTTTTTCATCAACCGCTTCGGCGTCCGGTTATACCGCACCTTTTTCAAGAGCTATACCGAGAAAGTTTGGGGCGTCCCTTGCGGGGAAATATCGGCGGAATGGGGAGCGCAACGGATCAAAGGCCTGTCAATCGCAAAGGCGCTTGCGCACGCGCTTGCGAATCCGTTTCGCGGTTCGACGAATACCTCTCAAAAGCAGACGGAAACCAGTCTAATCGAGCGATTCCTGTATCCGAAATTCGGGCCGGGGCAGATGTGGGAGGAAGTAGCGCGCCGAGTGTCCAAGCTCGGAGGACAGATTCATCTGAGTCATCGGATCGTCGGGGTGGAGCGCGACGAGCTAGCCGTGACGGCAGTCACTGTATTGGATGTCTCGAACGGCTCGCTCCATCGGGTTCCCTGCGATCAATTTGTTTCCACGATGCCGGTTCACGATCTCATCGGGTTGCTGCGCCCCGCGGACTCGCTTGTGCAACGGATCGCCGATGACCTGCCCTACCGCGACTTCATGACCGTTGGCCTGCTGCTCCGCCGGATGAATCCCGGCTCCGGCCGGCGGGACGAGCGACGACCCAATGGCATGCCCCCCGACAATTGGATTTACATTCAGGAACCGGACGTGAGGATCGGGCGTCTCCAAGTCTTCAACAATTGGAGCCCGGCTCTGGTCGCCGATCCCGCCACCATCTGGCTCGGGCTCGAGTACTTCTGCCGCGAAGGCGATGATCTCTGGTCCATGGACGATGGCCGATTCATAGATTTCGCGGCCGGGGAGCTGGAAAAGATTGGGTTGATCAATCGAAAAGACGTGATCGATGGTACCTTGATTCGCGTCCCCAAGGCATATCCGGCGTATTTTGGCGCATACGGCGAGTTCGACAGGGTGCGCGCATACTTGGACCAGTTTTCAAATCTCTATCCCATCGGTAGAAACGGCATGCACCGCTACAACAATCAAGACCATTCCATGTTGTCGGCCAGAGGCGCCGTCACCTCCATAGTCAACGATGGCGCCGGCAAATCAGGGATCTGGCGTGTCAATACCGAAGATGAGTACCACGAGGAAGCCGCGTTACAATAGAGTCATGCCCAAACCCGCCGTTTTAGTGGTCGATGACGAACCGGACATTTGCGAGTTGCTGTCGATCACGTTGCAGCGCATGGAATTGAATCCTCGAACGGCAAATAATCTGGCCGCGGCTCAGCGCCTGCTCAAGACCGAGCAATTTGAACTGTGCTTGACCGACATGCAGTTGCCGGATGGTGACGGCCTGGAGCTCGTCCAATGGATGCAGCAGTATTCACCGACTGTCCCGGTTGCGGTGATCACCGCTCACGGCAACATGGAGACTGCGGTGCGTGCGCTCAAGCTCGGTGCGTTCGATTTCGTATCCAAGCCCTTGGAGCTTGCAGGCCTTCGTAAGCTGGTTGCCGCCGCCATAAAACTTTCTGGATCGCATGACACCGATACGAGCGTATTCGGCCCTCGCTTGTTGGGGGCGTCGGGCGCGATGCAGCACCTGCGCGAGATGATTGGGCGAGTCGCGCGCAGCCAAGCGCCGGTGCACATCTGCGGCGAGTCGGGGACCGGAAAGGAATTGGTGGCGAAACTCATCCACGAATCCGGTCCGCGGCGCGATGGTCCCTTCGTGCCTGTCAATTGCGGTGCCATACCCACCGAACTCATGGAAAGCGAACTATTCGGGCACAAACGTGGCAGCTTTACCGGCGCCGTGAGCGATAAAAAAGGCCTCTTGCAATCCGCAGAGGGCGGCACGCTCTTTCTCGACGAGATCGCCGACTTGCCTCTTCATATGCAGGTGAAATTGCTGCGGGTCATTCAAGAAAAAGCTGTCCGGCCGATCGGCGAGCAGCTCGAGATTGCGGTGGATGTGCGCATTTTATCGGCCACGCACAAAAACCTCTCGGCGTTAGTTGCCGAAGGGAAATTTCGCGAGGATTTATTCTACCGGGTGAATGTGATCGAGCTTCGGGTGCCCTCGCTGCGCGAACGACCGGAAGATGTGCCCGAACTCGCCGAGGCCGTGCTTCGAAGATTGGGGAGGCGCATGAAGATTACCCCGCCGATGCTCGGCAAGGATGCGCTCGCTGCATTCAAGGGCTACGCCTTTCCCGGCAATGTGCGGGAACTGGAAAATATCCTGGAGAGAGCGATAACCCTCAGTACCACCGGAGAGGTAAGTGCAAGCGATATTCAGCTGCGGCCGACGCCAAGCGGCACGGTCGTGGCACCTAACCCTACAAGCGGGAGTCCGCTTGGCGATCATCTCGAGGATATCGAACGTGATGCCATCCTCAAGGCCTTGGAGCAGACGCGCTATAACAAGACCGCCGCCGCCAAAGTGCTGGGTATGTCCTTTCGGGCATTGCGTTATCGCATCAAGAAGCTCGGAATCGAGTAACAATGGAGTTGACGATACTCATGCCTTGTTTGAACGAGGCGTTGACGGTCGAAACCTGCATTCGAAAGGCGCGAGCCTACCTTGAGAGACGAGGAATAGCCGGGGAAGTGTTGGTCGCCGATAACGGTTCGACCGACGGCTCGCAAGAGATCGCTCGAGCTTCGGGAGCCAGGGTGGTCCAAATCAAGAACAAGGGGTACGGCGCGGCACTCATCGGCGGTATTGAGGCCGCGAACGGGCGGTTCGTGATCATGGCCGATGCCGATAATTCTTACGACTTCGCTGATCTCGACGGATTCATCGAGCTGCTGCGGCGCGGCTGCAAACTCGTAATTGGCAATCGATTCGATGGCGGCATTAAGCCGGGCGCGATGCCGTTGCTTAACCGCTATCTCGGCAATCCCGTGCTTTCGTTCCTGGGCCGAAGGCTGTTTTCGTCGCCCGTGGGAGACTTTCATTGCGGCATGCGCGGCTTTGAGCGACAGGCCATTCTCGAGCTGCAGCTGCGCGCCTCCGGTATGGAGTTTGCGAGCGAAATGGTGGTCAAGGCATCTTTGGCCCATTTGGATACTGCGGAAGTGCCGACAACGTTGAGTCCGGACGGCAGACAAAGGGCACCGCATCTCCGCCCATGGAGAGACGGCTGGCGGCACCTACGTTTTATGCTGTTGCGAAGCCCGCAATGGCTGTTTTTGTATCCGGGATTGGGCTTAGCGGTATTCGGACTGATCGGCGCCGCTGTACTAATGGTTGCGCCACTGCATGTTTTGGGAATTTTCACTCTCGACATCAATGCTCTGCTGTATTTCTCGATTGCGGCCATCGTGGGTGTGCAGATCATATATTTCGGCCTGTTTGCCATCGCGATTGCACGTAAAATGCAATTACGGATCGCGCGCGGCTTGCCGGAAAGGGCGCTGCGGCTGGCATCCCTCAAGCTGGCGATTGCAATAGGTATGTGCATGGTGATCACCGGCCTTGGTGGGGCGCTCTACGCCATACTGGAATGGGGACATTCTTACTTCGGTGCGCTGGTTCCCAGCGAAATGATGCGAATCACCATTCCTTCCGTGACGACGCTGGCAATCGGCACGCAGATCGTGTTCGGCGGTTTCTTACTCGGCTTCATCGAAATCGAGTGACTGGCTGCCTTGGCGAATGAGTCCCTCGCAATCCAGCGAATCGGAACAGCCTATGGAGGCTCCTCATTCCTACATGAAACTTAGCGTAGCCGCCGCGAGCGTCGGCCGGGCGCAGGGCGCTCGCCAGTGTTCACAATTTGCCGGCTAACACCGCCCGCAATCGGGGCAAGACCCGGTCGATTATCCTGGAATCGCGAAAATATCGACAAATGCCGGCGGGCCTGAGGTCTAAGACCTTAATTACAGCACGCATCAAGCCGGTCGGTCGCCCCGCGAATGCCGAGGCCAGGGCCACATTTACTGCGATCGAGGTCAGTGCCACCCGTTCGAGACTCTTTCGAGTTCCGCGAGTTTTGGAAAATGCCGTTCTACAACAATCCGCATCTGCCGCTCGAAATCCGCGGCATTCTCGGGGTGCGCTCATTGTTAGGGAGCTGCCATGGATTCGAAAGCCTACGTGGTGAGGCCGTGGTTGTGCATGGGGCCGAAGGCCGCAAGCTTGAGCCACATGTCCCAGTCCGCGGTGTACCAGAGAGTCCTCATCCAATCCCCCGCACGCTAGCCACGCCTCCCTACGAAAAACCGGGGCCGCAGCTGCCACAAAATTTTGCACAAGGAGTCGCTCGATGACCAGTCTCGATTAAATGTCGATGTTTTCGGGCAATGGACACTTCCATACACCCAATTTCCGGCCCTGATTGTCGATGATGATGCTGGAGGCAAAATGCAGGGAACTTTCGGCGCCTCGGCGATCCAGGCCTTAACTGCGGCAGCCCGGCCTCGTTATCCACACATCGTCCGCTCCGAGCCAGCAGACATGGCTCGATTCGGCTGCGAGGACACCGAACATTCGTTTTGTCTGCCATGACGAGCAGGTCGGGACGTTTGATAACTCGTATGCGCAAACGATTCGAATATCCTCTGCGCAATCTCGATCGTAGCGGGTTGTCGGACTGCTGTCGATTACCAAGATCTCGATGCCGTCATCGGCCTCCTGCCGACGAGCGAGCGCAACGCGGGATCGATCCACGGCCCTGCGCATAGGTTGGGATTACCACTGAAAGCCAGGGCGTCAAGTTGCTCCTGATGATGCCCTTGACGACAAACAGGCCTTTCCACTTTTTCTAGGCAAATCCATGGGTTGGTTCACGATACGAAAATATTTGGCTCATTTTATGAATTTTCGAACCCCTTACCGTTGAGAAAAGCAAAATGATTCCGAAATCCCTATAATATTTTGGTGAATTCAAATGGTTGGGCGGTTTGGATTGAAAGCGCGAAACACGGATGTAGGAGATATTGATGATTCTCGAATGGTTTAATGCCCGCGCCGCCGTCGAAGTTGGCTCTGCCTTGGCAGATCAATTCGCGCCAGCTGCCGTAACCATTTGGGCTAAGGGAAAGAAAATATCACCAGCACGTCGCGACCTGCTGATGGAGGTTTTCCGGCGAGCGGAACGCGAAGTTCCTAGGTTAGAGCTGAACATCTTCAGGAAAGCAAAATTTGCAAACTCCTTCAAGTGGAGGTTGATCGAAAATGGTGTCGAAAAAGATTTTGCCGATGAGCTGACCCAACATTTAGTATTGCACCTATCCGGTATTGAGCCAATTCCCAAGCCGGATCATGGTTCAGATCCCGCGCCGTCGAATCGACACCCTCGAGGAGACACGAAATATCTACTCGCGCAAGGCAATAAACTGTTGGCGGTGGGCGCATATGCGGAGGCGGTTGCCGTTTATCAAGATTTGCTCATTCTTGAACCCAGCAACGCCCATGGGCTCAACAATCTTGGGGCCGCGCTTTCGAAGTTGGGATGTTACGACCAGGCGGAGGCTAATTTTCAGCAAGCGGTTGCTATCAGCCCCCATTATGCCGAACCGCATTGTAATCTCGGCAATGTGCTTCGATGGCGAGGGAGGAACACCGAAGCGGAGGGGTGGCTTCGACGCGCTGTCAATCTAAACCCGAAGTATGAGGATGCCAGGATCAATTTGGGCTTAACCCTCGTCTTCTTGGTCCGCTTGCGCGAAGCGGAGGGTCAATTCAGAAAGTGCTTAAAATTGCCCCTCGGAACGCCGACGCGTTGTTCGGCATGGGCCATATCGCTGAGATAGAAGGTCATTTCGGTGAGGCAAATGTTTTGTTCAATCGGGCCCTAGAAATCAATCCGAAATTGCCAAGTGCCTGGGCCGCTCTCGTTGGCATTCGAAAGATGACGCTCGCCGACAGCGCATGGCTGGAGGGAGCAGAGAAGGTTGCTAAATGCGGCCTTGCACCTTTGGACGAAGCGGATATGCGCTTCGCCATCGGGAAGTACTACGATGATGTCGGGGACTTCGACCGAGCGTTTCAGAGTTACCGGCGCGGAAACGAATTACTTAAGACAATTGCTGATAAATATCAGCGTGACTCGCGCACGCGTTTCGTTGACAACATGGCTAAGGCCTTCACGCGTGAAGCGCTCGCTCGTGTAGGAAATGGACCGTCCGTATCAACGGACCCAGTGTTCATCGTCGGCATGCCCCGGTCGGGCACCTCACTCGTTGAACAAATCATCGCCTCGCATCCCTCGGCAAATGGTGCGGGGGAGCTACCGTTTTGGGGCACCACGTGGCATGAATGTGAATCAGCGATGCTAAATGGCCTGCTACCGGAATCGATGCGGAAGGACTTGGCCCAAGCCTATCTTCGCGCTCTCGAGGCAAAATGTGGTGACGCACCCCGGATCGTCGATAAGTCACCCGTCAACAGCAACTACGTTGGTCTCATTCACTCAATATTTCCGAATGCACGCATTATCTACATGCGGCGCGATCCAATTGATACTTGTCTTTCTTGTTATTTCCAGAAGTTCGCTGTCTCGCTGAACTACACCATGGATCTCTCCGACCTGGCGCATTATTACCGCGAGCATCATCGCCTCATGGCACATTGGCTCACTGTGCTACCGGCTGGCACGGTTCTGGAGGTTCCCTATTCTGAGCTTATTACTCGCCAGGAGGATTGGACCCGCAAGATTCTGGATTTCCTCGGTCTCGAATGGGACCAGAGATGTCTGGATTTCCACAAGTCGCAACGTCCGGTGGTAACCTCCAGCTTCTGGCAGGTGCGGCAAAAGATCTATCTCGACTCCTTGCACCGCTCCCGCAACTACCGCAAATTCATCGGTCCGCTAATGGGGCTGAAAGATTTGAGCCGCTGATCACAGGCACCTGATCGCTCTAAAGGTTGCGACGCAACCCGGGCCGCCTACCTCCCCAGCCAACGGTCCGGGCTGACAAAAATTGTCACAGATTGACGTGGTGCGCCGCACTCCGACGGCAAACAACGACTTAACTATGTTAAAACAGGCATTTATCATAGGGTTTATTTCTTTATTTTCAAGCAGTTAAGCAACGGCACCCTCGCCTGGCACAGCACTTGCTATTCCCCTACCACCGGCATTGGCCGTTGTTTGAAAACACAACCGTTTTGGTTTCATCAGGAGAAATTATGCTTAAGCGAGTACAGAAGGGTTTCACCCTCATCGAATTGATGATCGTCGTGGCGATCATTGGTATTTTGGCGGCGATCGCCATACCGGCGTATCAGGACTATACGATCCGCGCGAAGGTCACGGAGGGCCTCAATCTCGGCTGACTCGGCGAAGACTGCGGTGGCCGAAGGTTTCCAGGCTAATGACATGGCGGGCATCACCGCTGCGGCAACCGCCTGGAACGCACCGAACTTCGTGCAGACCAAGTATGTTCAAGATATCAATATTGCCGCCTGCTACTGGCATTATCTCCATTACCTATAGCAACAAAACGCCGCAAATCAATCGGCATGATTGTCAGGCTGGCTCCCTACATCTGCAGGTGCTCCGCTCGTCGGCGGTGCCGCCGGCAACATCGACTGGGCCTGCACGTCCATCTCGAATGGTACCGCGACAGCCCAAGGTCTGCCCGGTGCACCCGTCGGAACCATGTTGGCCAAGTACGTTCCGACCCAGTGCAAATAGCTTGATGATGGTTTGAATTGACGCTGCGAAGCGTCTTCCGAAGCCCCTCCATTCGAGGGGCTTCTTTATTTGCGATGCCCAGTCGGCTGCGCTGGGAGCGAGCCCACACCTCGTTTTGCGATCAAAGTCACGAGGGTTACGGGGCCAATGTGCGAGTATCAGGGATGATTTGACAATTGCTCGAGCTAGCTACCGATAGTAGCCGACAAGCAATGCCTGGGGTTAACTTCAAGATCATGAATGATAACGCAATAGCGTCAGTTGGCGGCACCAGCCGCGTTGCCTTGGGCGGCCTTGCGCAACGCTTGGTCCAAGACGGCCTGTTGGACGAACAGGCCATGCAGGATGCCATTGCCCGGGCAAAGGAAAAACGCGTCAATCTGGTGACCCACCTGGTGACCACGAACCTCGCGACGGCCCGCGATATCGCGATTTCCGCCTCCAACGAGTTTGGGGTGCCTTTGCTGGATTTGGATGCCGTCGCCCTCGATATGGACGCCGTGCGCGCCGTGAGCGACAAGTTGCTGCAGAAGCACCGAGCCTTGCCGCTGATGAAGCGCGGCAAGCGCCTGTTCCTCGCAGTCGCGGATCCGACCAATCTGCATGCGCTCGATGAGATTCGCTTCCAGACCTCGATGAGCATCGAGTTCGTCGTGGTCGAGGACGACAAGCTGCAAGCCGCGGTCGGCAAGGCGATGGACCAGGCCGAATCGGTCATGCCGAGCCTGACCGATGATGATTTCGATCTCGAGAATCTCGAGGTCACCGGCGGCGATGAAGATCCCAATGCGGATGCCCTCGGACGCGATGACGTCGAAGACGCGCCTATCGTGCGCTTCGTCAATAAGATCTTGCTGGACGCGATCAAGAAGGGCGCCTCGGACATTCACTTCGAGCCTTATGAAAAGATGTTCCGCATCCGCACGCGCTTGGATGGCGTACTCAAGGAAGTCGCCTTGCCTCCCGTGCAGCTCGCGGTCAAAATCGTCGCCCGTCTCAAGGTGATGGCGCGCCTGGATATCGCGGAGCGCCGGGTGCCGCAGGACGGCCGCATCAAAATGCGCCTGTCGAAGAACCGGGCCATCGATTTTCGCGTCAGCACGTGCCCGACGCTGTTCGGCGAGAAGGTCGTCACGCGTATTCTCGACCCGTCGAGCGCCATGTTGGGCATCGACGCACTGGGATACGAGCCGCTGCAGCGCGAGCTTTACCTTAGATATCTGGCCAAGCCGCAGGGAATGATCTTGGTAACGGGTCCTACCGGCAGCGGCAAAACCGTGTCGCTCTACACGGGCCTCAACATCCTCAACACCGAGGATTGCAATATTTCGACCGCCGAGGATCCGGCGGAAATCAACCTGCCGGGCATCAATCAAGTCAATGTGAACAACAAGGTGGGACTCACATTTGCGGCCGCTTTGCGCGCGTTCCTGCGCCAAGACCCTGATGTGATCATGGTCGGCGAAATTCGCGACCTGGAAACGGCGGAAATCGCCATCAAGGCGGCACAAACCGGGCACTTGGTGTTGTCGACATTGCATACCAACGACGCGCCGCAAACTCTCACCCGCTTGGTCGACATGGGCGTAAAACCCTATGCCATCGCGACCTCCGTAAGTCTCATCATTGCGCAACGCCTGGCGCGCAAGCTGTGCAACAACTGCAAGCAACCGATCGACATTCCTGACGAAGCCTTGAAAAAGGAAGGCTTCGAGACGGCGGACATCGAGAAGGGCATCCGAGTGTATCGGGCCGTCGGATGCGGGCAGTGCACGGACGGCTACAAGGGTCGCATGGGCATTTACCAAGTCATGCCCGTCACGGAAACCATCGGACGCATCATCATGGAAGGCGGCGGTGCCATGGACATCAACGATCAGGCGGTCAAGGATGGCATTTGGAATCTGCGCCGTTCGGGTTTGGAGAAAGTGAGAAACGGTGTGACTAGCTTGGAAGAAGTCAACAGCGTCACCATTGATTAGCAGATAACCGGGAAGGATGGGATTTATGGCCGTATCGGCAACCGCAGGGAAGAAAGAAACCCAGTTTTTATGGGAAGGCAAGGACAAGCGCGGCAACAAGGTGCGCGGCAAATCGCTTGCCGCGAGCGAAGCAGCGCTTCGGGCCGACCTGCGGCGCCAGGGCGTTGCGGCCACTCGTGTCAAGACACCGAGCTCGGCATTCCGGTCCGGCGGCAAGGTTACGCCAATGGACATTGCGGTGTTCGCCCGGCAGCTCGCCACCATGATGTCAGCCGGCATTCCGATGGTGCAGGCCTTCGAGATCATCGGCAACGGCCATGAAAAACCGGCCATGCAAAAACTCGTCCTCGAGATCAAGAGCAGCATCGAAGGCGGCAGCACGCTGCATGAGTCGCTGGCCAAGCACCCCTTGTATTTCGACGATCTCTTCGTGAATTTGGTTACGGCGGGCGAGCAGGCCGGCGCACTCGAAACATTGCTCGACAAGATCGCGACCTACAAGGAGAAAACCGAAGCGCTGAAGAAAAAAATCAAGAAGGCGATGTTTTATCCGGCGGCAGTTTTGATCGTTGCCGTGATCGTGACCGTGATCTTGCTGATCTTCGTCATTCCGCAATTCGAGTCCTTGTTCAAGGGTTTTGGCGCAGACCTGCCGGCATTCACGCAAATGGTCGTCAACATGTCGAAATTCATGCAGCACTATGGCTGGGTTGTGGGATTGATTGCCGGCGGCGCCATTTACGCTTTCATGTATTTCCATAAGCGATCGAGAAATATGCGGCGCGGCATCGACCGGGCTATGCTCAAATTTCCCATCATAGGGCCCATTTTGGTCAAGTCCGCGATCGCGCGCTTTGCACGAACGCTGTCGACCATGTTCGCGGCCGGCGTGCCTTTGGTTGAGGCAATGCAATCCGTGGCCGGCGCCACGGGCAACATCGTCTATGAAGAAGCCACCTTGCGGATGAAGGACGAAGTGGCGACCGGTCAACGCTTGCAGCGCGCCATGGAAAATACGGGCATCTTTCCGAACATGGTGGTGCAAATGATCGCCGTCGGCGAGGAATCAGGTTCCCTCGATACCATGTCGGGCAAGGTCGCCGAGTTCTACGAGGCCGAAGTCGACAATGCGGTGGACAGCATGTCGAGCCTGCTCGAGCCGATGATCATGGCCATCCTGGGCGTACTGGTCGGCGGCATGGTCATCGCCATGTACCTCCCCATATTCAAACTCGGCTCGGCCATTTAGTACCGGCCGGACCGTCGCGGCCGAGACTCGTGTTTAGCCCATGCTGAACGACCTCGCCGCGCTTTACGCCGAGAACCACGCGGTGTTCGCGGGGTCCGTATTCGTGCTGGGCCTGGTCATCGGCAGCTTTCTCAATGTCGTCATCTATCGCCTGCCCATCATGCTGGAGCGCGAATGGCGCGCCCAAGCATCCGAACTGATGCCGGCGAGCGGCGACGCTTCGGCAACGGCGTCGATGGTCCAGATCATTCCCGAACGAATGACATTGAGCACGCCGCGCTCAGCCTGTCCGGCCTGCAAGGCGCCCATCCGAGCCTGGCAGAACATTCCGGTCCTGAGTTGGCTGCTCCTGCGGGGCCGCTGCGCCGCTTGTAAAGCCCAGATATCCGCGCGTTATCCCTTGGTCGAGCTCGCGACCGGCATCCTCTCGGCGTGGGTCGCCTGGCACTTCGGATTCGGCGCGCCGGCGGCCTGTGGTCTGTTGATCACTTGGGCGCTGATCGCCCTTACCGGCATCGATATCGACCATCAGCTATTGCCCGATGGCATCACCCTGCCCCTGATGTGGGCCGGCTTGCTGGCGGCCGTGATCGTCGGGCCGATTGCCGGCAGCCCGATTCCCGTGTCGGCGCGCGATGCCATCATGGGCGCGGCATCGGGGTACGTGAGTCTTTGGCTGGTATTCCATGCATTCCGGTTGATTACAGGCAAGGAAGGCATGGGTTACGGCGATTTCAAACTGTTTGCCGCCTTGGGCGCTTGGCTCGGATGGAAGCTATTGCCGCTCGTGATCCTGCTGTCCGCCGCCGCCGGCGCCGTTCTCGGGATCCTTATGATCCTACTGCACGGCCGCGACCGCAGCGCGCCGATGCCCTTTGGGCCCTACTTGGCCACTGCGGGCTGGATCGCGATGATGTACGGCGACTTGCTGATGGATAGCTATATGCGCGTGTCCGGTTTCAAGCACTGAGCCATGGGCCGGCGCTTGCTCATGGGCCGTCATCTGCTCATCGGCCTCACCGGCGGCATTGCCAGCGGCAAGAGCACCGTTGCTCGGCGATTCACCGAGCACGGGGTCCCCGTGATCGATGCCGATGCGGCCGCTCGTGCCGTGGTCGGGCCGGGCCAACCCGGGCTCGAGCAGGTGATTGCGCGGTTCGGGCCGAGTGTCATGGCCGACAACGGCGAGCTTGACCGGCGCGCCTTGCGCGCCCGGATTTTCAGCGATGCCGACTCACGTCGCGAGTTGGAAGCCATCCTTCATCCTTTGATTCGCACCGACATGGAGCGGAGCGCGGCGGCTGCAGATGGACCGTACGTAGTGATGGCCATCCCGCTGCTGGTCGAGGGCGCAATGCGCGATCGAGTGGACCGTATTTTGGTCGTCGATGTCGACGAGGCCGTTCAGCTGCAGCGCGTGATGGCGCGCGACCATTGCTCGCGCGAGGAGGCCCGTGCAATTCTGGCCATCTCAGGCTTCGCGCTCCGCCCGTCTGGCCGCGGCGGACGATGTGCTGCCCAACTCCGGCACCGTCACGGATTTGCGACAGGCGGTCGATCGCCTACATGAGACGTATCTGCGGCTGGCCGAGGCTCAGCGCGCGGAGTGATTTAATCCAAACCTGAGGTTTACCCTGGGCCTTGGGTTGGCTCAGAATAGGCAGATGAACTCTCATCCCGATCCACAGACCCAAGCGGACCTCGAGGCGGCGCCGATCGTCTATGAGCAGCCCCTGAATGAGCGTATGCGCACGTTCCTGCGCCTGGAATTTCTCTATACGCAGGCCTCTTACCACAGCGAGTCCTCCAATCCTTGGAGTTCCCGCGCCGCGGTTGCGAGCCTGCTCGAGATCTTGGCCATCACGGCACGGGGCGAGCCACGTACCGAGGTCATGAAAGAACTCGAGCGCCACGTGAACGTCCTGAAGGAATACCAATCCAAAACCGGCGTCGATCCGGGGCGCCTCAAGTCGTTGATGTCCAACCTCGTCAAGTTGCGCCATGATCTATCGACAGTCGGCGGAAACTACATGGGGCCGCTGCGGGATTCGGAGTTCCTGAGCGCGATCAAACACCGGAGCGCCATCCCGGGCGGAACCTGCGACTTTGACCTGCCGGACTACTCATATTGGCTCAACCGTCCCGCCGAGGTGCGCGCTGCAGAGTTCGACAACTGGCTTGCCCTGATCAGACCCTTGTGCGACAGCATCGCCGAGCTGCTTTGGCTGACCCGGCAAAATGCCAAGCGCAAATCCGAGCTTGCAGCCGGCGGCATATTCCAGCTGCAATTCGACCGGGAGAACCCCTGCCAACTCGTGCGCGTGACCCTACCCCCGCATCTCGGCTTGTTCCCGGAGATCAGCGGCAACCAGCATCGTTGCACCATCCGCTTCTTGAATTGGCTGGACGCGACGAGCCGTCCCGCGCATGTGGAAGTGGACGTGCCGTTCCTATTGACCTGCTGTGCGTGAGTCGACCGAGTTCGATGGCAACGATAGTTAAATGCCCTACCTGCAGGCGGCCCGTCGAATGGTCGCCCGCCTCGCCTTACCGCCCCTTCTGCAGCGATCGCTGCCGGCTCATCGACCTCGGCGCGTGGTTCAACGAACAGCACAAGATTCCGGACGAATCGGCAAGCCCGGCGGATGAACTGGCTCCGGATTCGTCCGAGGATTCGTAAGACCTTGCAGCCGGAGTTTTGGCACGCACGGTGGCGGAATGGCCAAATTGGCTTTCATCAATCCAAGGTGGATCGGCACCTGAAGAAGCATTGGCCTCGGCTCGGGTTGGCGCCCGCGAGCCGTGTGTTCGTCCCCCTGTGCGGCAAAAGCCTCGATCTGTTGTGGCTGCTCGAGCGAGGACATTCAGTGGTGGGCGTGGAGCTCTCCGCCGTTGCGTTGGAATCGTTTTGCATGGAACAAGGCATTCCTGCAAGGCGCCGAACCCTCAATCACTTCGACGTCTATGAGAACCCGGGTCTCGAGCTTTATCGGGGTGATTTTTTTGCGCTGACACGCCAAATCGTCGACGGTTTCTCGGCTGTCTACGACCGCGCCGCATTGATTTCGTGGGCGCCTGAGCTGCGTGAAGCGTATGTCGCGCACATGACGGCGATGACGAGCCCCGGCGCGCAGACCCTTTTGGTCACCATGGAGTACGCGCAAACACAAATGTCCGGCCCGCCCTTCTGCGTCGCTGCTCACGAGATCGAGAGCTTGTATGCGCCTCATCATGCAATCGAGGAGCTTTCAAGGGATGACGTTGTGGCCGACGAACCGAGACTTCGCGCGCGGGGCGTCACCGAGTTGTACGAGGTCTGCTACCGGCTGACTCGGTTGTAATAGAATTAAACTCATGGCCGACACCCGCAATTCCGGACGCTGCTTGGGGCCCGCCCTGGTAGCCTGTGCAGCAGCAGTCAGTGCTCCGCACGCTTCCGAATTGACGATCGATCGGCTGTTCGATGCGCCCGCATTGGCCGGCCCCACCATCGCCGGATTGAAGATATCGCCCGACGGTACCCGCATCACCTACCTGCAAAGCAGCCCCAAGGATAAGGATCGCCTGGACCTCTGGGAGTACCGTATTCATGAGGGTCGCTCGCACATTCTGGTCGACTCCAACTCGTTGGCGCCGGCCAAGAAAAAGCTCTCGGATGAGGAGCTGAGCCGCCGCGAGCGGCAAAGAACCGCGGCGTTATCCGGAATAATTGAGTACTCCTTTGCGCCATCCGGCCGCGCCTTGTTGTTCCCTCTCGGCGGCAATCTCTATTATTACGATCTCACCAAACCTTCCGCCGATGCGGTGCTCGAGATCAACCGCTCGAACAGCTCCGCGTCGGACGCGACGGTTTCCCCGGCGGGGCACTACGTCGCGTTCGTTCGCGATCAGAATCTGCACGTATTCGATATCGCAAGAAACCAAGAAAAAGCGCTGACCGTCGATGGCGGCGGCGCCATCAAGAACGGCATGGCCGAATTCGTCGCGCAGGAGGAAATGGACCGCAGCACCGGCTATTGGTGGTCTCCCGATGATCGGCATATCGCATTTGCACGCGTCGATGAAACGCCCGTCAAAGTCACCCAGCGCTTCGAAATCGCGGCCGACAATGTCGCCACCTTTGCGCAGCGCTACCCCGCCGCAGGCGGTCCCAATGTCTTGGTGCGTATCGGCGTGATCGATGTGCAAAGCGGAGCCGTCAACTGGATCGACTTAGGCGACGATACCGACATCTACCTTGCGCGTGTCAACTGGCTGCCGGACGGACGGACGGTGGCCATTCAGCGCGAAAGTCGCGACCAGAAGAAGCTGGATTTGTTGTTTGCCGACATCGAAACCGGAAAAAGCCGCGTCGTTCTGACCGAAACCAGCGCAACTTGGATCGAATTGCACGACGAAATCTCCTTCCTCAAGAAATCCAAGGAATTCGTCTGGGCTTCGAGCCGCGACGGCTTCCGGCATCTCTATCTTTACGCCAACAACGGCCGGATGCTGCGGCAGCTGACGGCGGGAGATTGGACCGTCGACGATTTTCGCGCACGCGCCATCAAGGGGATCGACGAAAAACGGCGCAGGCTGTATTTCACGGCGACCGCGCAGAGTCCGACGCAGCGGCAGCTCTATAGTATTTCCTTGGACACGGAAGATCCGCGAAAGATCGACCGCATTTCCGCAGGCGACGGAGTACACGGCATCACCATGTCGTCTCACGCTAGCCTTTACGTCGACAATTTCACCGGCACGGCCCAACCGCCCCAAGTCGGTTTGCACGGCGCCGACGGCAAGCTGCTCGCTCGCTTGCTCGAGAATCGGTTGGATGCGCAGCATCCGGACGCGCCTTATCTTGCCGACAATTCCGTGCCTGAATTCGGTACTCTCCAGGCCGCCGACGGCCAGATCCTGTATTACCGCCTGTTCAAGCCCCGGCACTTCGATCCAGCGAAGCGCTACCCGGCGATCGTGGATGTCTATGGAGGACCGGGGGTGCAAAGAGTCCTCGATACCTGGGCAGGCGCCTCGTTCACCCAAATCTTGACGCGCGCCGGCTACGTCGTATTCCAGCTCGATAACCGCGGCACCGCATTCCGGGGAACAGCCTTTCAGGCCCTTATCCACGACAAGTTGGGCGACGTCGAAGTGGCAGATCAAGTCCAGGGCGCGCGCTGGCTTGCGGCCCAAGGGTTCGTGGACGCTGCACGCATCGGCGTCTGGGGCTGGAGCTATGGCGGTTACATGACCTTGATGCTGATGTTCAAGGCCCCGGACGTGTTTCGCGTCGGTGTCTCCGGCGCCCCCGTCACGGATTGGGAAATTTACGATACCCATTACACCGAGCGCTATCTGGATCGGCCCCAGGACAATGCCGCGGGCTACACGGCAAGTTCGGTGCTCCCCTACGCCGAGAAACTCGAGGGCAAGCTCTTGGTGATTCACGGGATGGCGGATGACAACGTGCTTTTCTTGCACAGTACGAAGTTATTTCGCAAGCTGCAGGACTTGGGCAAGCCCTTCGATGTCATGGTCTATCCCGGAGCGAAGCACGGACTCATCCGTCAGCATGATGGCCGGCATGCCTACGCCACCATCAAACGGTATTTCGACGAGAATCTGTGAGCGGCGCGTGCGCTAGGTCGCGTTCACTCCGCTCGCGCCGAGCGCCCAAGCCTCGCGGAGCGATATTCCACGCGCATACACCGGCAGCGGCACGGCACCGCAGAGCGCCGCAAGCTCCGCGTCGACCATGGGCTCGCGCAGCACCACGAAGTCCGCACCCCCGGCCGCCGCCGCGGCCGCCTCAGCGGCACACCGGCAGGACACGCCGCGAAGCCGCATGGGATCGCTTCCTGCCTCGGCCGGGTCGATGTCATATTCCGCTGAGGACATGTGCATCAGCCGCTCCGGCAACCACAGCACGCGCACGATGGGGCCGTCCGCGGGCAGCAGATCCACCGTCGCCAGCTCGGCCCGAGTGCACCAGCGTAATGGTTGACCATCGAGTCCTGCCGGTGTCCCGCCGTAGTCGCGGACGATCCAGACGTCGAGCAGAACTTCGCGTGAGGGATAGGTGTGGCGAACGCGGATCAGTGGTCGTGGGGTGCGCAGCGTGACGCCGAGCTCTTCACGCAGCTCGCGCGCCAACCCCGCCAAGCGATCCTCTCCTAGCTCGAGTTTCCCGCCGGGGAATTCCCATCCGCCCGCCATGTGTTTGCCCGCGGGCCGCTGTGCGAGCAGCACGCGGCCGGCCGCGTCGATTAGCGCCGCTGCGACCACATGGATGACCGGACTCGAGTTCAACCGCTCGCTTGCTGCAACGTACCGTGGCAATGCTTGTACTTGCGGCCGGACCCGCACGGACAGGGTTCGTTGCGTCCGACCTTGGGCATCTGACGCACGAATGGCGCGGCGGGCGCGGTCGATCGCGGATCCATTTCCATGACATTGCCGCCGGAATTCACGGCGTCGCCGGCGCCGGGGTCGCGCAATGCGGGCGCCGCTTGAATCGGCGAAATCGCTTCGGCATGCTGGGCCTGGAGGGCCCGCGCCAGCCGGTGCTGCCGCTCGAGTTCTTCGCGCTCGATCTCGGCTTGGCTGCGCACTTGTATCTTCGACACGGTGGTCACCGTGTCGAATTTGATGCGGTCCAGCATGGCTGAGAACAATTCAAAGGCCTCGCGCTTGTACTCCTGCTTTGGGTTCTTTTGCGCATAGCTGCGCAAGAAGATGCCTTGTCTCATGTAATCCATGGCGGCGAGATGCTCGCGCCAGTGTTGGTCGAGGGTGCGCAACATCACCTCTTTCTCGATGTAGCGCATGACATCCACGCCGACGTTCGTTTCCTTCAGGACGTAGGCCTCCTCGAGCGCGGCGACGATTTTGTGGCGCAGGCCCGAACCGTCGCCGGCTTCCTCGGCTTTCATCCAAGCATCAATGGGCAGCAGGGGACCAAAATCGCGCCCGATGGCCTGGGTCAGACCGGGTATGTCCCACTGCTCCTCGGGCGCACCGCCCGGGACATATTGATCCACCAGCTGTCCCACGACGTCCTCGCGAATGCCCTTGACGGCCTCGGCCACATCTTCGGCACTCATGAGATCGGTGCGCTGTTGGTAAATCACCCGGCGCTGATCGTTGGCGACGTCGTCATATTCGAGCAACTGTTTGCGCGCATCGAAGTTGTGCTGCTCGACGCGGCGCTGCGCGCGCTCAATTTGACGCGTCAGCATGCCGCTTTCGATGGCCTCGCCCGCCTTCATTCCCACTCGGGTCATGAGCGCTTTCATGCGCGTCGGATCGCCGAAGATACGCATCAGGTTATCTTCGAGAGACAGGTAAAATCGGCTGGAGCCTGGATCGCCCTGGCGGCCGGAACGTCCGCGCAACTGATTGTCGATGCGCCGCGATTCATGGCGCTCGGTCCCCACGATGTGCAGACCGCCCGCGGCCACAACCTGCTCGTGCCGTTTGCGCCACTCGTCGTGAATGAGCTGCAGTTCGGCGGCGTTCGGGTTCTCGATCGCATCGATTTGCGTCTGCGGACTGCCGCCGAGCACGATATCCGTGCCGCGGCCGGCCATGTTGGTGGCAATCGTGATGGCGCCGGGCCGGCCGGCCTCGGCGACGATGTGCGCCTCCCGCTCATGCTGCTTGGCGTTCAGCACTTCGTGAGGAATCTTTGCTCCCTGCAGCAACTTTGCGAGCCGCTCGGAGGTTTCGATCGACGTCGTGCCCACCAATACCGGTTGACCGCGCTTCACGCAATCCTGGATGTCCTCGAGAATGGCCTGGAATTTATCTTGCTCGGAGAGGAAAACGAGGTCGGATTTATCCTGGCGGATCATCGGCTTATGGGTTGGGATCACCACGACTTCAAGACCGTAGATCTGCTGAAACTCGAACGCCTCGGTGTCGGCCGTACCCGTCATGCCGGACAATTTCGAATACAGCCTGAAATAATTCTGAAAAGTGATGGATGCGACGGTTTGGTTTTCCTCGCGCACCTTGACGCCTTCTTTGGCCTCCACCGCCTGGTGCAAGCCATCAGACCAGCGGCGCCCCTGCATGGTGCGGCCGGTGAACTCATCGACGATGATCACTTCGCCCTGGCGCACGATGTACTCGACATCGCGCTTGTATAGGGCATGGGCGCGCAGCGCCGCGTTCAAGTGATGCATCAGACGGATATTGGTGGCATCGTAGAGACTCTCGCCGTCCCTCAAGAGCCCGATCTCCGCCATGAGCTCTTCGACCTTTTGATGGCCGTCTTCGGTGAGCGTCGCCTGCTTGGTCTTTTCGTCGACGGCGTAATCGCCGGGACCGTCTTCCGTTTTTTGGCGGGTCAAGCGCGGAATCAGCGCGTTGATCTTGATGTAGAGCTCGGTGCTCTCCTCCGCAGGGCCCGATATGATCAAGGGCGTGCGCGCCTCGTCGATCAAGATCGAATCGACTTCATCGACGATTGCAAACGGCAGCTTGCGTTGGACCCGGTCTTCCAGCCGGAACGCAAGGTTGTCGCGCAGATAGTCGAAGCCGAATTCGTTGTTCGTGCCGTAGGTGATGTCGCAGGCATAGGCCGCGCGCTTCTCCTCGGACGACTGGGCATTCTTGATGACGCCGACCTGAAGGCCCAGAAAACGGAATACCGGTCCCATCCATTCCGAATCGCGCTGTGCCAGGTACTCATTGACGGTGACGACGTGGACGCCCTCGCCGGTGAGGGCGTTCAAGTACGCCGGCAGGGTGGACATCAGCGTCTTGCCCTCGCCCGTGCGCATTTCGGCGATTTTTCCCTGGTGCAGCGCGAGGCCGCCAATCAACTGCACGTCGAAGTGGCGCAGGCCTAATTTGCGGCGCGACGCTTCGCGCACCAAGGCGAAGGCCTCCGGGACCAGGTCATTCAGCGCAGTGCCGGCCGTGAAGCGCGCCTTGAGTTCGCGGGTCTTCTCCGGGAATTGCTCGTCGGGCAGAGCACTCAGGCTCGCCTCGAGAGCATTCACGGCCGCGACTGTGCGGCTCAGCTCCTTCACCAGGCGCTGATTACGGCTGCCAAATACACGGGTCAGAAGCTTCCACACGCGAGGGAGTCCTTGAAGAAAACTGGGTATTGTACGGATAGACCGGAAGGGCGGGAAATCGTTTCGAGCGCAGGCGTCGAGCCCGCGCGCGCGAGTCCTCGAGCGGGCTCAAAGGCCCCCAGGGATTAACGGTCTTCTGCGATAAAGCGCAACGGATCCACCTGGGCACCGTTTTTCAGCACCTCGAAGTGCAGGTGAGGACCTGTGGAGTGACCCGTAGAACCCATCAGTGCAATCTCTTGACCCTTTCGAACCATGTCGCCTTGCTTCACCAGGACTCTTTCGTTGTGGCAGTAACGCGTGGCGAGCCCGTTGCCGTGATTGACTTCGACCATCTGGCCGAATCCGGACCGCTCGCCCGAGAAAGTCACTAAACCCGCCGCCACCGTCGACACTTTCGTCCCTTCCGCACCCGCAAAGTCCAGACCCTTGTGCACAGCCGAGTACCCCGTAAAGGGATCCGCACGCCTGCCGAAATACGACGAAATCCAACCGTCCTGGACCGGTCGGCCTTCGGGATACACCTGCCGGTTGAGTTCTCGCGTCAATATGAGGTTCTCCAGCACCCCCAATTGCTGCTCGCGGCTGGAAAGCTGGTTCTGCAGATCATCGACCATGGCGGTCAGATTGGGAATTTGAGCCGGCTGGCCGTCCGCACCGCTGTCGGAACCCCCTAAAGCCGGGGGGTTGGAAAAATCGAATTCCCCGTCGTTCAGCTTGGCCATACGAGTCAGACGCTTGCCTAGCGCGTTGACGCGGATGACATTGGCATTCATCTGGCCGACGCGCATCGCTAGGGCATTGACTTTTTCTTGCAGATTGCGCTTGACGTCTTCGACCTGGGCCTGCTGCCGCAACAAGACGGCCGACCAATTGCCCAACTGATTGATAGGATTGGCGTTACCGTGACGTACCCCCAATCCCACGCCGACCGAGAACGCTCCGCCGACGATGCCCACCACCAACAGTACCGCCACCGCCACGATGAGCGGGTGGCGCAGATCAAACTGTTTTACCCGCCCGGACCTGCGACCGACGAAAATGACATTCATAAGGTGATTCTATGGGCCAATCATGCTGAGTCTATAAGTCGGTCTCGATGCTTCAAATCGGTGCAGGCCTACAGATGCCTTTCAGACTACTATGGCCCGTGGGATCAACCTAGCCTATGCAGAAAACTGACGTAAAACAAGGATTTCCGCACACTTTTCCCATTCAGTTCAATAGCATACTGTCGTGTTGCGATGCAAAACCCTAGGAGTGTCAGTGACTTATTGTCACGAACTGGAAACAAACTAACTAAGCTCAAAGCACGTTCGCTGCAGCGCTCCCTGATTCTCGACCAAGTGCGCGCCGCCTTGCCTCCCCGGCTTGCCCTGGCAGTGGTCAGCTCGGGCCTTGAACAAGGAAAACTCACCATCGGGGTCGTTGGTGCGGTGTGGGCGTCCCGCCTGCGTTACTTGACGGATGCCGTCCGCAAGCGGGTCGCCGCCTCGACGGGCACTGCGGTTCTCAGCGTGCGAATCCGGGTTGTGCCGCCGGTGCCCCCGGCAGCGCCACTGCCGCCGGCAGAATCACCCTAGGTGGGATCTTCAGGCCCGCGCCGCAGCAGCCGCCACGTAGGAAATCGGCGCGTCGGCCAGACTGTCGAAAGTCACTTCTTCCCAGGCGCTCTGCGTGCTGATGAGCGTTCGAAGCAGCTTGTTGTTCAGGCCATGGCCCGACTTATAGCCGCTGAATTCGCCGATCAAGCTGTGTCCCAGCAGGTACAGATCGCCGATGGCGTCCAGTATCTTGTGTTTCACGAACTCGTCTTCGTAGCGCAGACCATCCTCGTTCAGTACCCGGTAGTCGTCGAGGACGATCGCATTGTCCATGTTGCCGCCGAGCGCAAGATTTCGCGCTCGCAGACTCTCGAGATCGCGCATGAAACCGAATGTGCGCGCACGGCTCACCTCTCGCAAGAACGAGGTGGTCGAAAAATCCATCGATGCCACCTGGGAATGCTTTTTAAAGGTCGGGTGATTGAACTCGATCTGAAAATTCACCTTGAAGCCATCGTAAGGATCGAAACGCGCCCACTTGTCGCCGTCCGCGACCTGGAGGCTTTCGAGGATGCGCGTGAATCGCTTCGGAGCCCTTTGCTCCTCGATGCCGGCCGACTGCAGCAGGAACACGAACGGCCCTGCGCTGCCATCCATGATGGGAACTTCGCCGGAACTCACCTCCACGAGCGCATTGTCGATACCCAGCCCGGCCAGCGCCGACAACAGATGCTCGACCGTGGATACCTTGGCATCGCCTTTCTGCAGGGTCGTGCCCATCGTCGTGTCGCCGACGTTGTCGGCGTGGGCCTTGATATCGATGGGATGGTCCAAATCGGTACGGCGGAAGACGATTCCGGTGTCGGGCAGCGCGGGCCGCAATGTCATCAGGACTTTCTTGCCCGTATGCAATCCGACGCCGGTAGCCCGAATCGAATTCTTCAGTGTTCGCTGATTCAGCATTTAAATGGAAACCGCACTATAAGTACGCGCAAAGGTACCATAACGCGGACCCTCGCCTAAAGATCATCAGCCAACCCGGCGCTGCGGAGAATCCGATCCCCGCGCGCGCCATGGCTGGAATGTCAACTAATGTGAATTAGTGCAAACTTAGCACTGTTGCTCGTCTCCTAGTCCGCTTGCCGGCGCAAAAACGCCGGAATATCCAGCAAGTCCTCCGATTCCAATTCCGCGCGCATACCGTCGCCGACCGCGCGTTGCCGTTGCACCGTCGGCTTGTCGAGGATCGCGTAGTCGGTCGGCGCCATCGGCGATCTCGGGCGTACCATGCGCATGGTCAAGGGTGGCGCCATGGCCGCGGCCGCCGTCGCCTGGATCGACGCAGGCCGTGCCGTTGCCACGGGTTTTCCGAGACCGGTGGCAACGACAGTCACCCGGATCTGGTTGGCCATATCGGGATCGATCACCGTGCCCACCACGACCGTAGCGTCGTCGGAGGCGAATTGCTTGATCACGTTGCCGACTTCCTGGAATTCACCGATGGACAAATCCATGCCGGCGGTGACATTGACCAGGATTCCCTGAGCGCCCGACAGATTGATGTCCTCGAGCAAGGGGCTCGAAATCGCAGCTTCCGCCGCTTCGCGCGCGCGATCGTCGCCCGCCGCACTGCCCGAACCCATCATGGCCATGCCGGTCTCCGACATGACCGTGCGTACGTCGGCAAAGTCGACGTTGATCAGTCCCGGCCGAGTGATGAGTTCCGCGATACCCTGCACCGCTCCCTGCAGAACCGTGTTCGCCGCCTTGAAGGCATCGAGCAGCGTCGTACTGCTGCCGAGCACCGACAAGAGCTTCTGGTTGGGAATGGTGATCAAAGAATCGACATACTTGGATAATTCCAACATGCCTTGGTCGGCCACTCGCGAGCGCTTGTTGCCTTCCATCTCGAAGGGCCTGGTGACCACGGCCACCGTGAGGATGCCCAATTCCTTGGCAACCTGCGCCACGACCGGAGCCGCGCCCGTTCCGGTCCCGCCGCCCATCCCGGCGGTGATGAACAGCATGTCGCAACCTTCGATGAGTTCGATGATGCGATCGCGATCTTCCATCGCTGCCTGACGGCCCACCTCGGGGTCGGCGCCGGCGCCCAGACCCTTGGTGATGTTGCAGCCGATTTGCAGTGCGGTTCGCACTTTGGAATGCTTCAGCGCCTGCGCGTCGGTGTTGATGCATATGAAATCCACGCCCTCGAGGCCGGCTTGAACCATGTGCGAGACGGCATTTCCGCCGCCGCCGCCCACGCCCAGCACCTTGATGACGGCGCTTTGACTATAAGAGTCCATCAGTTCGAACATTCCAGTCTCCTCGTCGATTGTTGCGGAAAAAATGACCTGTAGAAATCAAAAATTGCCCTGAAACCACGTCTTCATTCGTTCAACCACGTTCTTCACCCCGCCCGCGAGCAGCGGCGCTTCGCGCGCGAGAGACCCATCGAGATTGCTCTTGGCGTAGAGCAGGAGCCCTACGCCCGTGGCATGAATGGGATTGCTCACGACATCGACCAAGCCGCTCACGTACTGCGGCACTCCGAGACGGACCGGCATGTGGAACACTTCTTCGGCGAGTTCGATGGCGCCTTCCATTTTGGAACTGCCGCCGGTGAGCACGATGCCGGTGGCCACCTGCTCTTCCAGTCCGGCGCGGCGCAGCTCGTCGCGAATCAACCCGAACAATTCCTCGTAGCGCGGTTCGACGATCTCCGCGAGCGTTTGCCGCGCCAGACGCCGCGGCGGGCGATCGCCCACGCTCGGCACTTCGATGGTCTCGTCGGGATTCGCCAGCTGAGAAAGCGCGCAGGCGTACTTGATCTTGATGTCTTCTGCGTACTGCGTGGGCGTGCGCATGGATACTGCGATGTCGTTGGTCACCTGATCGCCGGCGATCGGGATCACCGCGGTGTGGCGGATTGCGCCGCCGCCGAACACCGCGATGTCCGTGGTGCCCCCGCCGATGTCGACCACGCACACGCCCAAGTCCTTTTCATCCTCGGTCAGGACGGCGTAGCTCGAGGCGAGCTGCTCCAAGACGATGTCATCGACGGCCAAACCGCAGCGCTGCACGCATTTGACGATGTTCTGCGCGGCGCTGTCCGCGCCCGTGACAATGTGCACCTTGGCCTCGAGGCGCACGCCCGACATGCCTATCGGGTCGCGGATGCCTTCCTGGCTGTCGATGACATATTCCTGCGGCAACACGTGCAGGATCTTTTGATCGGCGGGGATGGCCACTGCTTTCGCCGCATCGATCACGCGTTCGACATCGCCCTGCACGACCTCCTTGTCCTTGATCGCGACGATGCCGTGCGAGTTGAGGCTGCGGACGTGGCTGCCGGCGATCCCGGCGTACACCGAGTGAATTTCGCAGCCGGCCATCAGCTCTGCTTCTTCCACTGCGCGCTGAATGGACTGCACGGTGGATTCGATATTGACCACCACTCCTTTTTTCAAGCCGCGCGACGGGTGGGTGCCGATGCCGATGATCTCGAGCGCGCCGTCCGGCTTGATCTCGCCCACGAGGGCAACGACTTTGCTGGTGCCGATGTCCAGCCCCACTATAAGATTTCGATCAGAACGCTTGAGCATGGGTATCTTTGCAGCCTCTAGACGTCGGCATCATCGGTATGCTTGGACGGTGCCGACGCCGGAACCGCGGGGTTGCGCCAACCGATGGCAAAGCCATTGGAGTAGCGCATGTCGACATAGGTAATTTCATTCAGGCGATGGGAAATGACTTGCGATGCGGTGTGGATGAAGCGATCGATGCGCTCATCGACGTCGCGCCTTCCCAAGCGCACGGTGACGCCGCTATCGAGATCGATCTCCCAGGCGCCCCGCTCGTCGAGGCGCAGCGCCGCGATACGCATGCCTGCCTCGAGCATTCGCCCCTGCACCGACAAATAGCGCTGCGCGACCTGGGATTCGCTGCCGTCCGGCCCGCTCAAGCGGGGCAATTCCGCCGGCACGTGCGTCGCCGAGCGCACGAAGAGCTCGCCGCGCGTGTTCAGCAGGCCCGACTCGCGCCAGCGCGCGGCGGCGGTTTGCTCCATGACGGTGACGTGCAAACTGTTGGGCCAGCGGCGCTGAATGCGCGCGTGCTCCACCCAAGGCAGCGCCTCGACCGCACGCTGGATATCGTCGAGGTCCGCGGACATGAATCCCGCCTGACTGAACGGGGCAATGGCTTTTTCGATTTGGCCGGGAGACACGCGTTGAAAGCTGCCGTCCATCGAGATCACGCGAAGCGGTCGATCGAGCGCCCAAGCGAGGGCCGTCAAGCCGCCGGCGACCACTACCAGCAGCGCGGCGCGGCGTGCGTGAATGCGCCATTCGACGATGAATGTGGGCCATTGCCACGGCGGTTGCTGCGCCTTGGGCTTGTTCTTGAAACGATTGCGGCGTAGCGCCAGGTTCAAGTTCATTTTCGCTCCCGCAAGAAGCTCGTTTCAAGAATGCGCCACACCAGTTCTTCGAAGTCGATGCCGGATTGACGCGCCGCCATGGGCACCAAGCTGTGATCGGTCATGCCTGGAGTCGTATTGATTTCGATGAAATAGAATTTGCGGGTGGCTCGGTCGCGCATGAAGTCGACGCGGCCCCAGCCGAGGCAATCCGTGACCCGGAACGCATCGAGCGCCGCCGCCTGCAATTCGCGTTCGGCATCGGCATCGAGGCCGCTCGGGCAGTGGTACTGGGTATCGTTGCGGAAGTATTTCGCCTGGTAATCGTAGAATTCGGTTGCCGGTTGGATGCGGATCGACGGCAGGCCCCGGTCGTGCAGGACGCCCACGGTATATTCATCCCCCGTGATGAAGCGCTCGGCGAACACGATGGGATCGACGGCGTGCGCCTCGGCGTAGGCGCGCGGCAGTTCCGCGGCGGACTTGACCTTCGTGATTCCGACGCTCGATCCTTGCGAGGCGGGCTTGACCATCATGGGTAATCCGACGTGCTCGAGCGCGACCGGCAAATCATCGAGGCCTGCTAAAACGGCATATTCGGGCGCAGGATATCCGGCGCCCACCACGACCCGTTTGGTCTTGAGCTTGTCCATCGTCAACGCCGAGGCGAGGACGCCGCTCCCCGTGTAGGGAATTCCAAGCCATTCGAGCGCACCCTGCATGGTGCCATCCTCGCCTCCGGGTCCGTGAAGGGCGATCCACGCTCGATCGAACCCCTCGCCCGCCAAGTCGCGGACCGGACGATTCAGAGGATCGAACGCGTGCGCGTTCACGCCGCGGCGGATCAGGGCGGCGAGCACCGCATTGCCGCTCAGCAGGGAAATTTCGCGCTCGGTCGAATCGCCGCCGAGCAGCACCGCCACCTTGCCGAAGTCCGGCGCTGACCGGGCGGGCCGAATGGCCGGTTTCAAAGTGAGCAGGCTCATCCCGGATCTCCCACGATGCGTACTTCCGTTCGCAGTTCGATGCCATGGATTCTCGCCACGGTGGCTTGCACGTGAGATATGAGAGCCTCGACATCGGCAGCGCGCGCGGCGCCGTGATTGATGATGAAGTTGGCGTGTTTTTCGGATACCGAGGCGTCGCCCATCCGAAACCCCTTGAGCCCGGCGCTTTCGATCAAGCGTGCCGCATGATCGCCCGGCGGATTGGTGAATACCGAGCCGCAGCTCCACTCGCCGATGGGCTGAGTCTCTCTGCGTTTTTCGAGTAGCTCGCGAATGGCCTCGGGCCTGACGCCGGGGATGCGCTCGAACTCGAGGCGCGCGCCGATGAACCATTCGTTGCCGGGTCCCTTCACGCTGCGATAGCCGATGTCGTAGTCCGCGGCCCTCCGGGTGTGGCGTGCGCCGCGCCGATCGAGCACGTCGACTTCCACGACGTGGCGCCACGTCTCTCCACCCCAGGCGCCGGCATTCATCGCCAGCGCGCCGCCCAAGGTGCCGGGAATGCCGGCGAAGAACTCGGCCGGACCCAAACCCCATTTCACGCATTGTCGGGCGATTCGCCCGCAAGGCACGCCGGCCTCGACATGAATGCGGGTCGCGCTCAAGCGTTCGAACGCGCCCAGCGCGCCATGCGTGGCTACGACGGCGCCGCGGATTCCGCCATCGCGCACCAGCAGGTTGCTGCCGAGGCCGATCCACAGCAGCGGCACTTCCGGCGGCAGCTGGCGCATGAAGCCGGCCAAGTCCGCGGCATCACGCGGCGTGAAGAACAGATCGGCCGGACCTCCGACATGCCATGAGGTGTGCTTCGCCATGGGCACGTCGTGCAATACGCGGGTGGCGAACTCTGGAGCCAAGGCCGGCGATCGCTGCGCACTCATACCGCAGCTCCTGCCGCAATTCGGCTCTTGAGTTCCTGCGCAATGGCGCCGATATTGCCGGCGCCCATGGTCAAGACCACGTCGCCGTCCTGCAGGACTGCGCGCAGGCTCTCGGCAAGGTCATCGACTCGCTCGACGAACACCGGCTCCTTGAGGCCGCGCGTGCGCACCGCGCGGCAAATGGCCCGGCCGTCCGCGCCGGCGATCGGCGCTTCTCCGGCCGCGTAGACCTCCGTGACCAGGAGCACGTCGCATTCGCTCAGGGCTTGACCGAAGTCATCCAGCAAATCCCGAGTACGCGTGTAGCGATGCGGCTGAAATGCAAGCACCAGGCGGCGCGTCGGCCAACCTTGACGCACCGCATCGAGGGTTGCGGCAATTTCGGTCGGATGGTGGCCGTAATCATCGACCACCAACGCTCGTCCGCCTGGCCACTCGATTTCGCCCAATTGTTGCAAACGCCGCTCGATGCCCTGGAAGTGCGCAAGCGCACGTTGGATCGCCGCGGCCGGAATCTCCAGCTCCGTTGCCACGGCGACCGCCGCCAGAGAATTCAATACATTGTGCCGGCCGGGCAAGTTAATGGTGAGTGTCAAGGGGCCATGACCCGCGCGAAGCGCCTGGAAACGAGACTGCAGGCCGTCGCGGACCACTCCCACGGCACGGATGTCCGCTTCGGGAGCAAAGCCGTAAGTCACGAAGGGCCGTGTCACGTCCTCGAGAATGCTCTGCACATTCACATCGTCGATGCACAGCACCGCGAGCCCATAGAACGGCAAGTTGTGCAAGAAATCGACGAAGCTCTGTTTGAGCCGCGAAAAATCGCCCTCGTGCGTCGCAAGATGATCGTTGTCGATGTTGGTCACTATGGCGATCATCGGCTGCAGATGCATGAATGACGCATCGCTTTCATCGGCTTCGGCGACGAGATACCGGCCGGCGCCGAGCTTGGCGTTACTGTCCGCGCTCTTCAGGCGGCCGCCGATCACGAAGGTCGGATCCAAGCCGCCTTCGGCAAGCACGCTCGCCACCAAACTCGTCGTCGTGGTCTTGCCGTGCGTCCCCGCGACGGCGATCGAATAGCGAAATCGCATCAGCTCTGCCAGCATTTCCGCGCGCGGCACCACGGGAATGCGGTTCGCGAGCGCCGCCGCAACTTCGGGATTGGAGCGATGGACGGCGCTCGAGACCACCACCACGTCCGCTTCGCCGAGCTGCTCCGCCGAATGACCCATGAAAATCGATGCGCCCAGGCGTGCCAGGCGCTGCGTAACGGAATTGCTCCTGAGGTCCGAGCCTTGCACCGCATAACCGAGGTTCAGAAGCACCTCGGCAATGCCTCCCATGCCGCTGCCGCCGATACCGACCAGGTGAATGCGGTGAATCCGCCGCATGCGATCTTCCATGCGCGCGTTATCGTCCGCTCGCGCGGCGGTAGGTGAACGGCCTTTTGGGGGCGAGCATTCATTCATGCGCGCGCTCCGGCAGCGATGCAGAGGTCGGCCAGTTGCGCCGCCGCGTCGATGACGCGCGAGCTGCGGGCCGCTTCCGCCATCTTGAGCAGGCGCGTACGGTCCCCGATGAGCTCTCCGATCATCCCGGCCAAACGCTCCGGCGTGAGATCGCGCTCCTGAATCAGCTGCGCGGCGCCGGACTTCACCATGAATTCGGCGTTTTTGGTCTGATGATCATCGGTGGCCACGGCCAGCGGCACGAAGAGGGCGCCCAAGCCCGCCGCCTGCAGCTCGGCGATAGTCATGGCTCCCGCGCGGCACACCGCGAGATCCGCCCAGGCGTAGGCCGCGGCCATATCATCGATGAAGGGCAACACGTCGGCCTGGACCCGCGCTTGCGCATATGCGGCACGCGCCGCTTCCAGGCCGCGTTCACCGGTTTGATGGCGGACGTGCGGCCGATTCTCGGGCGCCACGCGGGCCAACGCCTGCGGGACCAGCAAGTTCAAGCGCATTGCACCTTGACTGCCGCCGAACACCAACAAGCGTGAGCCACTTTCTCGGCCTGCGAAGCGCACCTGCGGCGCGAGCAGCGCCGCGATTTCGGCGCGCACCGGATTCCCGATGGCCCGCGCATGCACTTGCGGCGGGAAACTGCCCGGAAACGCTTCCAGCACTTGACTTGCGAGCCGCGCCAGCCAGCGATTGGTCAAACCCGCAATGGCGTTCTGTTCATGAATCAAGAGAGGAACTCGCAAAAGCCATGCGGCGATTCCGCCCGGACCGCTGACGTAGCCGCCGGCGCCGAGGACGGAACGAGGTTGAACGCGGCGCAGGACCCCCACGGCTTGCGCCACGGCTTTGATGATCCGCAGCGGCGCGAGCAGCCAAGCCTTGAGGCCCTTGCCGCGAATTCCCGCCACTCGCACCCACTCGATGGGAAAACCGTTCGCCGGCGCCAGCCGCGCCTCCATGCTTCCCGGGACCCCTAGCCAGACCACGGCGATCCCACGATCGCGCAATACGCGCGCCACTGCGAGGGCCGGAAATACATGGCCGCCGGTGCCTCCCGCCATGATCAGTACCGGGCGGCCGCTCATCGGACCCCTCCCGGTATGCGCGTCACCGCGGAACGCGAGTTGCACTTGATCTCGTGATAAATCCGCAGCACCACGCCGAGCCAGGCCAGGCTCACGAGCAGGCTGCTCCGGCCGTAGCTCAAGAGCGGCAAGGTCAGGCCCTTGGTCGGCAGCACGCCCATGTTGACGCCCATATTCACGGTGGCTTGCAATCCCAGCCATACGCCGAAGGCGAGCGCAAGATACGACTGGAAGCGCATGCCGGCTTGGGCGGCCATCCGTGAGATCTGAAACGCGCGCCACACCAGCGCCATGAACATGGCGATCACTCCCAAGACGCCGACGAGGCCCAGCTCCTCGGCGAGCACGGCAAACACGAAGTCGGTATGCGCTTCCGGCAAATAAAACAGCTTTTGAACGCTGCTTCCCAGGCCGACTCCGAACCAGGCGCCCCGGCCGATGGCGATCAGCGACTGCGTCAATTGAAAGCCGCCGTTGAAGGGATCGTCCCAGGGATGCAGAAATCCCGTGAGGCGCTTCAGACGATACGCGGAAGTGAGTGCCAGCACGGTGAACGCCAGCGCCGCCGCCGAAACGAGTAACAGCACATATCGAAGCCGCGCACCGGCGACGAACAGCACGGCGAACCCAGTGGCGAACAACACGGTGGTGGCACCGAAATCCGGCTCGCACAGCAATAGGAACGCGGCGACGGTCAAAAGGCCCACCGGTTTCGCCAATCCCGGGAGCGTTGTTTCCAGCTCGGTACGCTTGCGCACGCAGTAGCTGCATACCCAGGTCAGCACCAGGACCTTGGCTAACTCAGACACCTGGAAATTGACCGGGCCCACGCGCAGCCAGCGCCGAGCGCCGTTGACGGTGGCGCCGATGCCCGGCAGCAAAACGAGGAACAGCAGCAACAACCCGAGGCACAGCAGCCAGAGGCTGTATTTATCCCACAGTTCGGTCGGAACTCGGGTGACGACCCAGGCAAACATGAGCCCGGCGAAACCGAAAATGAATTGCCGCTCGAGAAAGTAAAAGGGATCGCCCAGATCGCGCGCCGCGATCGCCATCGAAGCGGAGGTGACCATGACCAAGCCCACCAACAGCAGCCCCGCGACCAATCCCAAGGTGATGTGGTCCCACGCGAAGGGCATGCGCTCGCGGGCCCGCATTCCGTAGGACATGGTGGCGGAGTTCATATGAGCCTCGCGCCAAGGTTTCGGACCGTGGCCGCGAATACATCGCCGCGGTGCGCGTAATCGCGAAACATGTCGAGGCTGGCGCACGCCGGCGACAGCAGCACGGTGTCGCCCGGTCGCGCGGCGCGCATGGCCGCCGCGACGGCCTGCGGCATCGATGGGGCGGTCTCCGTGGTGCACACGCCGGCAAGGGCCTTTGCCACCGCGGGTGCATCCTTGCCGATCAGTACCGCGTGCCGCACCTTGCCGCGAAAGGCTTGGGCCAGCGGCGTGAAATCCTGACCCTTGCCGACACCTCCCGCAATCATCACGAGGGGCCCCGGCATGCCCGCGACCGCGGCAATGGTCGCACCCACGTTCGTGCCCTTCGAGTCATCGACATATGAAACGCCGGCCACTTCGGCAACCCACTCCGAGCGATGCGGCAGGCCGGTGAAGGATTCGAGCGCTTCGAGCATCTTCGGCATGGGTAGTCCCGCGGCATCGCCCAATGCCAAGGCCGCCAGCGCATTGGCGGCATTGTGCAGGCCGGAAACTTTCATCCGTTCGATATCGAGCAGCGCAACGCCTTGGTGCGCGAGCAGGGTCTTGGTGCCCATCCGCAGCAGAGAGAAATCCGCGGGGCGGCCATCCGCCTCCGAGCGTTCAATGGAAAACGTCACGATACGCACGTCGCCGCCGTCCCGCTCAGGCGCCTGGCGCATTGCCGCCACGAGCGGATCGTCGGCATTCAACACCATGGTCGCCGCTTTGGCGAAGATCCGCGATTTCGCCCGCGCGTAAGCTGCCATCGATGGGTACCGATCCATGTGATCGGCGGTTACATTGAGAACCACAGCAGCCTGGAGCTTCAACGAGGATGTGGTTTCCAGTTGAAAACTCGACAGCTCCAACACGTAGAGATCGGGAGTGGGCTGTTCGAGCAAGTCGAGCACCGCGTCCCCGAGGTTTCCGCCGGCGAGCACATTGAGTCCCGCCGTCGCGGCCATATGAGCCACCAGGCTCGTGACCGTGCTCTTGCCGTTGGTGCCGGTAACGCCGATCACCGGCGCATGCACGTTGTGCGCGAACAGCTCGACGTCTCCCAGCACTTCGATGCCGCGATCGCGAGCGGCACGAGCAATCGGCTCCTCGAGCGAAATCCCGGGAGAGATCAATATTTGCGATGCGTCGTCGAGCAGCGACAAATCGAAGCCGCCCAGCCGCAGGTCGACCAAACGCGCGAGATCGCCCAGTTCGGCGAGCCCCGGCGGCGCGCGGCGCGAATCGGTGGCGACGACCGGAATGCCGCGCTTCGACAAATAGCGCACGCATGATGCACCCGTCTTGCCAAGTCCTACCACGACGCTGTGCATCAGCGGATCTTCAAGGTTGCAAGACCGACCAACACCAGCACGAAACTGATGATCCAGAAACGCACGATCACTTTCGGTTCGGCCCATCCCTTGAGTTCGAAATGGTGATGAATCGGCGCCATGCGGAAAATACGCTTTCCCGTGAGCTTGAACGAGGTCACCTGCAGTATCACGGACACGGTCTCGAGCACGAATACGCCGCCCATGACGAACAACACGATCTCCTGCCGCACGATGACGGCGAGCGTGCCGAGCGAGGCGCCGACCGCCAAGGCGCCCACGTCGCCCATGAACACTTGGGCCGGATAGGAGTTGAACCACAAGAATCCCAAGCCCGCGCCCACCAAGGCTGAACTGAAAATCAGCGCCTCGCCCGCGCCGGGGATGTAGGGTATCTGCAGGTAGGAGGCGAACTTGACATTGCCCGTGACATAGGCGAAGACGCCGAGGGCGCCCGCCACCATCACGGCAGGCATGATGGCGAGCCCGTCGAGCCCGTCGGTTAGATTCACCGCATTGCTGGTGCCGACAATGACGAAATAGGAGAACGCAACGAATCCGGTCTGGGACAACGGTATCGCCACTGCCTTGAAGAACGGCACGTACAGCGCCGATTCGGCCGGTGTCTGCCGCAGGTGGTGCAGTGTGAACGCCACGGTCAAGCCCACGATCGATTGCCCCAGATACTTGTAGCGCGCCTTGAGACCCTTCGAATTGCCGACGACCAGCTTCATGTAATCGTCGTAAAAACCGATCAAGCCGAAGCCGATCGTGGTTTCCAACAGGACCCACACGTAATGGCTGGAAATATCCGCCCAGAGCAGTGTGGCCAGTCCGAGCGCCACCAAGATGAGACCGCCGCCCATGGTGGGAGTGCCGGACTTCTGCAAATGCGATTTCGGTCCGTCGGTTCGCACGTGCTGCCCGATTTGGTAGCGGCTCAACATATCGATCATGGTCGGGCCGATGAGCAGCGCCAGCGCGAGCGCGGTGACCGCCGCCAGAATCCCGCGCAGCGTGAGGTATTGAAATACATGAAAGCCGCTATAGAAGCGCGCGAGGTATTCGGTGAGGTAAAGCAGCACGGCGCTACCTCGCTCTCGTCATGCGGCCCGATTGGGCACCGCCGCCGGTGAGCGACTGCACCACGCGCTCGAGGCGATTGATGCGCGAGCCCTTGATCAACACGGTCACGCCCGGTGCGAGCTCGGCCTGCAGCCGGCAGGTCAGGGATTCGGCGTCCGCGAACCACTCGGCGCCGGCACCGAAGGTTTCGACGGCATTTGAGCTTTGCGGCCCCAGCGCGAACAAGCGCTTGATCCCGGCGTCGCGCGCATACGCGCCCATGTGCGCGTGACTTTCTTCGGCAAACTCGCCGAGTTCCGCCATGTCGCCGAGTACCAGCCAGGTAACGCCTGGCAGCGAACGCAATACTTCGATTCCAGCCCGCACCGAAGTCGGATTGGCGTTGTAGGTGTCGTCGATGATCCAGCTATCGTGCGCTCCCGCTTTGAGCTGCAGACGGCCTGCGACCGCGCGAAAGTCCGCCAGTCCCACGGCGATATCCTCAAGGGTAGCGCCGGCGGCGCTTGCCGCCGCGGCCGCCGCCAAGGCGTTCCCGATGTTGTGCGAGCCACCTGCCTTGAGAACGATGGAACGTTTACCGAGCGGGCACTCCAGCATGAAGCGCGTGGCGAATTCGCCGCCCTCGATGCTCTGTGCCGAATTTTTCGCCATGAAATCGGCGGGCGCGCGCACGCCGAAGGTGATGATGCGCCGCGCAGCGGCAATCTTGAGCCAATAGCCCGCATAGACATCGTCGGCGTTGATGATGGCCGTCGCCTCGGGAGCGAGGCCGGCGACCATCTCGCCCTCGCCTTGGGCAACGCCATCCAGGTTGCCGAATCCCTCGAGATGTTCGGCACCGGCATTGGTAATGAGTCCCACGGTAGGTCGTGCCAGCCGAACCAGCTCGGCGACATCGCCGATGCGGTTCGCGCCCATTTCCACGACGGCGCTGCGATGCGAAATTTCGAGTCGCATCAGCGTCAGCGGCACCCCGATATGATTGTTGAGGTTGCCGTGGGTGGCCAAGGTCGCTCCCTTGCGCGCCAAGATGCAGGCTGTCATCTCCTTGGTGGTGGTCTTCCCGTTGCTCCCCGCGACAGCCACGATTGGGATGTTGAATTGGGCGCGCCAGGCGCAGCCCAGGCTTTGCAGCGCCCGCAAGGCATCGGCCACCACGATCTGCGGCAAATCATGAGCTACCGCCCGCTCGACGATCGCGCCGACGGCGCCGCGCGCCGCCGCTGCCGCAACGAAGTCGCGGCCGTCGAAATTTGGGCCTCGCAACGCGACGAACACATCGCCCGCGGCCAGCGTACGGCTATCCGTCGCCACCGCCCCGTACCCGCGATCGCCGCCGACCAACTGGCCGCCCATCGCCGCCGCTGCGTCGCGTAACGTTCGTTTCATGTCGTTGGCCCGCAGCTCACGCGGCGGCCCCGAGAAAGCGCTGCGCTTCGTGTCGATCGCTGAAGCTGCGGCGCGTTTCGCCGTAGATCTGATACTCCTCGTGCCCTTTGCCGGCAATCAGCACCACGTCCTCAGCCCTCGCTTCGTTGAGCGCGGCACCGATGGCTTGGCCGCGGTCATGAATGACCCGCGCCTCGCGCCTCTTGATTCCGCTGATGATGGCGCGGGTAATGGCCTGCGGGTTCTCCGAACGCGGATTGTCGTCGGTGACGATGATCTGATCGGCCATCTCGTCGGCGATCGCGCCCATGAGGGGACGCTTGCCGGGATCGCGGTCGCCGCCGCAACCGAACACGCACCACAGTGAGCCTTTGCAATGCTCGCGCAAAGCGCCCAACGCCTTGGCGAGCGCATCGGGCGTGTGCGCAAAATCCACCACGGCCATCGGTTTGCCGGGAACGGCCGCCTCGACCAATTCCATGCGTCCGGGAGGCGGAACACACCCGGCAAGTGCCTCCACGGCTTCGGCCAGCGAAGCACCCAAAGACAAAAGGCACGCGACGACCACCAAGCAGTTCTCCGCGTTGAAGCGGCCCAGCAAGCGAGTGCTGACTTCGGCTTTTCCGAAGCTGCCGTCTACCTGCAGAGAAACGCCCCGCATGTCCAAGCTCACGTGGGTCGCGCGAAGTGCGCGCTCCGCCAGCCATCCCGAATCCCCGGCTCCGATCCAGACCGCGGTGAGCGGCACCCGTCCTCCAAGCCTCCGGGCGAATTCGCGGCCGGCCGCATCGCCCACGTTCACGATGATGTGCTGCAGCTCCGGAACAGCGAACAGCCGCGCCTTGGCGGCACCGTACGCATCCATGGTCTCGTGATAATCGAGATGGTCGCGGCTCAAATTCGTGAACGCAGCCGAGTGGAAACGCACGCCGGCGACGCGATCTTGATCGAGCGCCTGGGAAGAGACCTCCATCGCCACTTCGCGCACCCCGGCGGACTTCAGCTGGGCCAGCTCGCGGTGCAGCGTGACGACATCCGGCGTGGTGAGCGTAGAGGGCGCCAGCGACGCGGTGCGGCCCCAGCCGATGGTACCGATGTAGGCCGCAGGCGATCCCAGGCGATCGAGGCACTGCGCCAACAAATAGGCGCACGTGGTCTTGCCGTTCGTTCCGGTAATGCCGGTGACGCGCAGCTGAGATGAGGGCCAACCAAAGAATCGATCGGCAATGCGGCCCACCAGATCCTTGAGCCCCGGTATCGCCGCCGCGAACACCGAGGCGGGTAACTTGGGAAGCTCGGCATTGGCGGCGGGTTCCCACAACACCACGCTGGCGCCGCGCGAGGCCGCCTCGGCCGCAAACGCAAGACCGTGCCGGGTGCGGCCGGGTAATGCAAAAAACAAGCTGCCGGCGCGCACTTCGCGGCTGTCGAGCGTGAGATCAAGGATATCGCGCGATTCGAGATTCGCTATCGTTGCGATGCCATCGAGCAGCCACATGAGTGAGGCGCTCATTGGACGTCGTTCGCCTGCACCAACGCCGCGGCCGGCACGTTCTGCAAATCGTCGGGCGGCACGTCCATGAGACGCAAGGCGCCCGACATCACACTCGCGAATACCGGCGCCGCGACGTCGCCGCCCCGGTGCAAGTCGCCGCTCGGTTCATCGATGACTACGACGGTCGCCAGCTTCGGATGCGATGCGGGCACCAAGCCGGCAAACACCGCCATATATCGGTCGGTCGAATAGCCGCCGGCGATCGATTTCCACGCCGTGCCCGTCTTTCCCGAAACCCGATAGCCGATGAGCGAGGCTCGGGTGGCGGTGCCGCCTTTTTCGACGACGTGCTCCATCATCTGAATCAGCGACCTGCACACCTTCGGATCGAGGACGCGCTCCCCCCGTACCGGGCCGGAGAGGCGTTCGAAGGAGATGGGCCGCTTCACGCCGCCGGCGCCGATGGTCGCGTACGCGTGCGCAAGCTGCAGCGGAGTGACCGACAATCCATAACCGTGCGATAGCGTGGCAATGCCGATCGGCCGCCAGTGCGAATAGTGACTCAGCATGCCCGCCGACTCGCCGGGATAGCCGCTACCGGTCACTTGGCCCAATCCCAAGCTGGTCAACGTGCGCCAGATCTCCTCGGGATGGAGCGACAGCGCAACTTTCGCGGTGCCCACGTTGCTCGACTTGGCCAGGATGGTCGCCAAATCGATGACGCCGAGATTATGCTCGTCCTCTTCGATCTTGTTGCCGACTTTCAGGAACCCGGGCGAGGTGTCCACGACGCTATCCTCGCGGTACTGCCCGGAGGCGAGCGCCGCGGCCATGATGAAGGGCTTCACGCTGGAACCTGGTTCGAAGATATCCGTGGCGGCGCGATTGCGGTAAAGACCGGCCTTCAGCTGCTCGCGATCGTTCGGGTTGTACGAGGGCTGGTTCACCATGGCCAGCACTTCGCCGGTATCCACGTCGATGACGATGACCGAGCCCGCGCGCGCCCGATATTCCTGCATTGCCGACTTGAGTTCGCGATAAGCGAGATACTGGATCCTGAGGTCGATGCTGGTCACCAAATCGCGGCCCGGGCGCGGCGCGCGGATGCTCTCGATGTTTTCGACGTAGCGTCCGTACATGTCCTGGACGACCCGCTTCGCCCCGTCCTCGCCGTTCAGCAATTGATCAAAACCGAGCTCCAGGCCTTCTTGGCCCTTGTCATCGACGGTGGTGAAGCCAACGACGTGCCCGGAGATCTCGCCCGCGGGGTAGTAGCGCCGATACTCGCGCAAGAGATAGACGCCCGGGATACCCAGGGCCTTGATATGTGCCGCCTGCTCGGGCGGCATGTGCCGCACCAAGTACAGAAACTCGCGATCGAGGTTACTGGTGATCCGCCGCGCAAGGGACTGCTGATCTTCTTGCAAGGCCTTCGCAAGCTTCGGCAGCTGATCGATGTTGTCGTTGAGCTCCTGCGGATTGACCCACACGCTGTCGACCGGCGTGCTCACGCCCAGAGGCTCGCCGTTGCGGTCCGTGATTGCGCCGCGATGGGCCGCGATCTTGACCACCCGCATCGAGCGATCGTCGCCCTGCTTGGCGAGAAATCCGTGATCGAGCAGCTGCAGCTCGACCGCGCGGGCGATGAGTCCGGCCGCGCCCGCCGCGACCAAACCCAAGACGACGGCCGACCGCCAGCGATAGCTCCTCGCCTGGGCGTCGTTGTCGCCGGACCGTGATTTCACGGCCGCACGATCCGCACATCCCGGGTTTGCGGCAAATTCATTTGCAGTTTGGCGTTGGCGACTCTCTCGACGAAGGCGTGCGAAGACCAATAGCTCTGCTCCAGCTGCAGTCGGCCCCACTCCATATCGAGCGAGTCGCGTGCCGCGTTGAGCTTCTCCAGATGCACGAACATATCGCGGGCTTTATGGCGCGCGTAAATGACTTGTACTGCCGACCCGAGCACGGCAAGCCAAAGCACAGGCATCGCGAGCAGCGACCAACGACGGTTTTTCATGCAGCTTTTCCTTGTTCAAGACGTTCGGCGACTCGCAGGCGCGCACTACGCGCGCGGGGATTTGCGGATATTTCATTCGCATCGGGCATGATCGATTTGCCCACGAGCTTGAGCTTCGGACGAGCGTGCGCCGGCATGTCGGGCAGGCCCGCATACATCGGATCCGCCAGCGAGTGGCGCCGCATGAACTGCTTGACCATGCGGTCCTCGAGCGAGTGAAAAGTGATGACCGCCAGGCGCCCGCCGCCGGCGAGGCGCGCGAGCGCGGCATCGAGCGCCGCCTCCAATTCGGCGAGCTCTCTGTTCACATGGATGCGCAAGGCCTGAAACACACGGGTGGCCGGATGCTTGTGGCGCGGCCGGCCGGCCGGTTCATGGCCGCGGGACACCCGCGCGATCATTTCGGCGAGTTGCAGCGTACGCTCGAAAGGCTGCGTTTCCCGGTCCTTGACGATGGCGCGCGCGATGCGGGGCGCGAAGCGCTCCTCGCCGTATTCGCGAAAGATTCGGATCAGTTCGTTCAGGGATGCGCGGTTGACCACGTCGGCGGCGCTCTGGCCGGCACCCGGCGTCATGCGCATGTCCAATGGCCCGTCTTGCAAGAAGCTGAAGCCGCGCAGTGCGTCATCGATCTGCGGTGAAGAGATGCCCAGATCGAACAACATTCCGTCGAACTTGAGGCCGATCTCCACCTGGTCCGCGCAATCGGCCAGCGAAGAAAACGAGGCTTGAAATACCGCCACACGCGCATCTCCTCCGAAACGCTTCTTGGCGTCCGCAATGGCCTCGGGATCACGGTCGAGGCAGAGCAGTCGACCGTTCGCGATGAGATTCTGCAAAATCGCCCCTGCATGTCCGCCCCGACCAAAAGTGGCGTCCAAATAGGTGCCACTTGCCCGTATGTTCAACGCAGCCAGTACCTGGGTCAGCAGTACCGGCGTATGTTCGTTTGCCTTGTCATTCACCGCGCCGACCGGCTACAACTGCAGCGTTTCAAGGTCGGCGGACAAATCGGTAGCGGAGTCCGCGCGTGCCAGCCACTCGTCACGCTGCGCGTTCCACCGTTCCTCGTCCCACAATTCGAAATGCGATCCTTGACCGATCAGCATGGCGTCACGCATCAGATGGCCGAACTCCCGCAGTTTCGGCGGCAGCAACACGCGCCCATGCCCGTCCAGCTCCAGCTCGGTAGCGTGTCCGACCATCAAGCGCTGCAGCCCCCTCGCCTGGGGGTTCAATGCGGGAAGCCGCATCAGCCGGCGCTCGATCTCTTCCCAGTCGGGTTGGGGATAAATGAGCAGGCATTGGTCCCTGTCCACGGTGACTATCAGCTTGCCGCCACAGAGCTCCTGCAGCCGCTCTCGGTACCGGGTCGGCATGACCATCCGGCCTTTGACATCGAGCGTGAGTTGGTTGGCACCCCGAAACATATTTTTGTGGGCCTGAAACCCACTCTCTCCCACAATTTCCCACCGGGCACCACTATAGGGATGGCCGTAACGCACTGTCAACGCCTTATGGTAAAAAAAACTCGCCCCGACAGTGACTTAGGTCACACTTTGAGCGCTGCCGCAGCGCAGCGGGACGAGTTTGTTTTTAATCAATCCCTTAGGAGATTTTGCTTGACAGAGACGCAGGACTAAAAGTGCCGATCGGCGTCTAACTTCGTTAAACGTGCTGCTATTTCCCAGTTGCGATGGCTGCGGAGTCCCAAGATCGATCGCGGCGGCACGGCTCCTACTCGCCAACCGGTCGCGCGGAGCCAGGAGGCACCGAGCGGCGCTAAAACGCACTAGAAAAGAGTCGGCCGTTAAGCCGGGTTCTGTCGTGGACAGTCATTCCTCTGGGATGCGCGTCACCGCGCAGCTCAAGCGACCTACCCGGAAGCCCCATGTGGGCCACATGGCGCGGCCCTGCGACCGCTTGCTTCCCTATTTGGTCTTGCTCCAGGTGGGGTTTGCCGTGCCGCGGGTGTTGCCACTCGCGCGGTGCGCTCTTACCGCACCATTTCACCCTTACCGGCGCCGCTTGCGCGGCACGTAGGCGGTATCTTTCTGTTGCACTTTCCGTGGGCTCGCGCCCCCCAGGCGTTACCTGGCACCGTGCCCTATGGAGCCCGGACTTTCCTCCATGTGCTTGCGCACACAGCGACTGCCTGGCCGACTCTAGGGGAGCACCTTACGCAGATGTGGCTACGAATGCGAGGCGGATGAGTCTGGCCCATCCTCAGCTCTCCCCCGAGGGGCCCCTGCGGCGTCTGCTACGGCATCCTGCCTCCGCAGTCCTGTTTGAGGCGCAACGCCCGCTTATAGGCCTCGTTGTCGCGCACGGCACTGATTTGCGCCGCCAGCCGCGCCGCTTGTTTGAGGGGCAATTCCGCCATCAGGACTTTGAGCACCCGGTCCAACCTGCCGCCGTGGCCGTCGGCACCGCCGTCCCCTGTCGCACTCTGCGGCGATCCGGCGATGAGCAAGACTATTTCACCGCGGCCGAAATCGGGGTCGGCGCCCGCTCGCGCCCCAAGCTCGCCCAATGGGCCGCGATACGTCGTTTCATGCAGTTTGGTGATTTCGCGAGCGACGGTGGCATTGCGCTCGCCGCCGAAGACCGCCGCGCAGTCCTCGAGCGTTTCGCGCACTCGATGCGGCGCTTCGTACAGCACGATGGTACGAGCCTCGTTCGCCAGCGACTCGAGCCGTGCACGGCGGGCCGCGCCGCGCGCCGGCAAAAACCCCTCGAAGCAGAAGCGATCGGTCGGCAGCGCGCCGATGGATAACGCGGCGATCGCCGCGCAAGGCCCTGGAATCGCGATGATCTCGAAACCTGCTGCCGCCACCGCACGCACCAGCTCAAAACCCGGATCGCTGACGGCCGGCGTGCCCGCATCGCTGACGAGGGCAATCGAGTCACCCTGCCGAAGCCGCGCGATGATTTCCCCGGCACGTTGCCTTTCGTTGTGATCGTGCAGGGAAATTTGCGGGGTTTCGATGCCGAAGTGCTTCAGCAGGACCCCGGTATGCCGAGTGTCCTCCGCGGCAATCAAGGACACGGTCCGCAGGATCTCGCGTGCACGCGCAGAAAGGTCGCCCAGATTGCCGATGGGAGTAGCGACCACATAGAGCCGACCTATGGATTCGTAGTTCACTATAATCCGAGCCTGTTCGATGATTCAGGAGCAGAAGGGTATGGCAGCGATCTCTCGACGTCCACGGCTGCGGGGGTATGCGGCGCTCACGGTATCGCTGATCTTGAGCGCTTGCAGCCTGGTGAAGCAGCAGCAGGAGCCCGAGGATCGGCAAGAGCACGCGCTGCACCTGGTTCAAGAGGGCAAGCATGACGAGGCTGCCCGTGCCTATTCGGAGCTCGCGGATCTGGAACCGCTAAACCACGATAACTACGAGCTTCTGAGCGCCGAACAATGGCTGATTGCCGGCAACGTCGAGGCCGCGAAGAAAGCGTTCGCGGCCGTGTCGCCGGATGCCCGCACTCGTCTGCCGGTTGCGCGTGCGCTTGTCGCGGCGGAGATCGCGTACGCCGAGAACGACGGGGCGCGCGCCATTCGCGAACTGGATCAAATCCCGGTGCCGACATCGCCCGATCAAGCGCAGAACTATTGGTGGATCCGCGGCCGCAGCGCCTTCTTAACCGGGCACCCCGTCGAAGGCACGCTTGGCTTGGTCGAGCGCGAGCATTGGCTCCACGATCCGATTAGCTTGGGTGCGAACCGCGCCGAGCTCTTCAACAGAATTCGAATCGCTGCGGAGCGCGGACAACCCATGAATCCTCCGCCCAATTCCGGGCCGATCGTCGTGGGGTGGCTCGCACTGGGACCCGTCGCGGTCGGGCTCGCTCGCGATCCCATGCGCGCGGCGGCAGCGTTGGCGGACTGGAAACGCCTCTTCCCGCAGCATCCGGCAAACGAGAGCGTACTGGCGATGGCATCGACTCAGATCGCAGCGGCGACGGAATTTCCCGATCAGATCGGGCTGCTGTTGCCGCTTTCCGGTCGCGCCGAGGCTGTCGGCGTCGCGGTGCGCGACGGCTTCATTGCCGCTTACCTCGAGCAAGACCCGGCGACCCGGCCGCGCTTGAGAATTTACGACGTAGCCGCCGAATCGGTTGGCAGCACGTATACCCGCGCCCTTTCGGAAGGCGCGGGCTTCGTGGTCGGTCCGCTCACCAAGGAAGATGTGGCCGCCGTCGTGCCCTTGAGCAACGGAAGCATCCCGGTGCTCGCGCTGAATTTCGTGAATGATACGACGAGCACGCCGCGCAACTTCTATCAGTTCGCGCTGTCTCCGGAAGACGAAGCGCGCATTGTCGCCAGGCGCGTCGTTGCAGACGGCCGGCTCAATGGGGTCGCGCTCGTGCCAAGCAACGACTGGGGAAAGCGGGTCGCGGCCGCGTTTGCCGATGAGCTGTCGCATCTTGGAGGAAACCTCCTCGACAGCCAACGCTTCGACACATCCCAAGTAGATTTCTCCGATGTCATCAAGCAGGTTCTGCAAGTGCGCGGCGTCAAGGGTGAACCGGCGACCCATCGCGCCGATGCGGCCTTCATCTTCGTAGCGGCGGGCACTGCGGGCATAGCCCGCCAGATCCTGCCGCAGCTGAAATTCCACTACGCCGGAGATGTGCCAGTTTATTCCACATCGGACAGCTTCGAGCCGGACGCGACGGCGAACAGCGATCTCGACGGCATGTTGTTTCCGGATATGCCGTGGATGGTCGCGACCGATCCGGTGACGCTGCAGATCCGGGACGTGCGTGCGCGCGGCGTGGCCGGCGCGAACTCAACGCCGCGATCGCCTTTACGCGTTTGGTTTCGACGCTTACCGGCTGCTGCCGGCGCTGCGCACAAAGGCGCCCGCACAAGGGGGCGAGATTTCCGGGGTGACCGGCAAGTTGCACATTGACGAGCACAACCGGGTCCGCCGCGATTTGGATTGGGCCCAGATCAGGAATGGAGCGCCGAGCGGCCTGTAATCGAGATCACGCATAGCTGGGGATCGCATAAGGTCGACACGAGGGATCGTATGAAATTGAGCAAGATGCTTGTTTGCGCCGTCACTCTGCTGCTCGTCTCGCAATCCGCCCTGGCGCGGCGCACGGACTGGCGCCAAATGGCAGTCGGACATTTCCATCTATACAGCACGCTGCGCGATTCGAGGACCCGCGAGATAGCGATGCAGCTGCAGGCCTTCGAGAAGACCGTCGGTGAGATCCTGCAGGTTGAGGATCGGCTGCCCGATGTGCCGACCATCGTCTACGTCCTCGACTCGGGCGATTTCTTGCGCTACGGAACCGGCCAGCCGGGCCTCGCCGGCATCTTCTACGAAAGACCGTTCGCCAATGTCATGGTCGTCAACGGCGACCTGTCATTCGACTTCGTCAAGGTCACGGTATTTCACGAGTACACCCATTTCATCCAGCGAAACTCATCGACCAGGAAAATGCCGCCGTGGTTTGCCGAAGGATATGCCGAGTTGTTCAGCGGCTTCAAGCTGAAGGAGAACAAGATCACCATCGGTGAATTGCCGGTCGGCGTCGGCGTCGATATGCATGATTGGATCCCGATCGATCGCTTGTTGGCCGTCAAACAAAGCGACCCAGAGTACCGCGCCGAGCGCCTTGCTCCGCAGTTCTACGGAGAGTCTTGGGCGTTGGTTCATATGCTGCTCTTTGACGATAAGTCGCTGACGCGGCCCACGAACAATTATCTCGAGAATCTCGACGTCGGCATTCCGGAGACTGAGGCCTTCGCGAATGCCTTTCCGTTCGACAAGAAGGCGCTCGATCAAGCGGTCCGGAAGTTGATCAACGGCCGCGTCATTCACATCAGAACCCTGACGTATTTCCATGGAGTGGCGCTCGACGATGCCCCGATTTCGCCGCTGTCTGTCGGACAGGCCGATGCGCAGATGGCCCGCCTCTCATTCATGTTGGGCTGGTCGAAGGAGACCGGCGCACTCGCCTCGGCGGCGCTCAAGGAGAATCCGACCGATGCGGGTATCCGCGCTCTCAGCGCACGGATTGGGGCGGAACCGCGCCAGGACATCAGCGATATGGCGAACCAGCTTGCCAAGGGCGGCGCGGACGACGCGCAGCTGCGAATCGATGTCGCCGCAACGTTGCTGAGCCAAGACCGGTCCAAGGAGGTGGCGGGTCAAGCCTTCGGTATTCTCGACGAACTCGTGCACACCGCTTCTACCCCGCTCGAAGCGGTCGCGCTGTGGGTCACGGCCGCGGCGCTCGCGCACATCGATGCGGCAAAGCTGCTCATCCCGCTGGAACTCGGCTCCGCACGTGCGCCTCACAATACCGAGTTTCTTCGCGATCTCGCCGCTGTTCACGAGAGCCTCCGAGACAAGGTCAAGGCGCGCGGCTACTATGAACGGATCATATTGGTCAGCGATAGCCCCGATGAACGGCTATGGGCGCAAAAGCAGATGGATTCGGCGCGGTTACAATGATTGCGCAGAAACACCTTTTCCGCCGGCCTCTAGAGCAGCGTGCGCGAGCGCAGGATGTCAGCCAGATTGACCGGGGCCTGCATTTGCCGAAGCACGGCCTGCCAGCGGCCCGACGGCGTGCACAACTTGCCGATGACCGTTGCAGAGGCTTGCCAGCCGCGAAATAGTTCGTCGACGCCGGCGGCGATCAAGTCCTCGCCGAGTTGCAGCTGGTGCATCACGTTTTCGAAGGTGTGGCTCATGGGACTAAAATATAGAGCAATGCCGGCAGATGTAAAATTGTCGTCGAACTCCGACAGAGGCCGGGCCACTCTATTTTGTGATCAAGAGGCTCCATTTCCGGGCTGACGGTGTCGGATCGACGGTGCAATCTCTCACGCGTGTCGACCCTTACCCGCCTACAACGCGGCGCCGCATCGGAACAGATTGCCGCCGCGCACCTTCGAGCGAAGGGTCTTCGGGTAATCGCATGCAATTTGCGATGTAGAGGCGGCGAGCTCGATCTGGTATGCCTCGACGGCGCCGTGCTCGCCGTCGTGGAGGTAAGGCAGCGGGTTCGCGGCGATTTCGGCGGCGCTGTGGCCTCGGTAGACCGGCGAAAACAGCGCAAGATCATACGCGCCGTGCGGTTCTTCCTGCAGCGAGAGAGAGCGTGGCGCGCGCATGTGATTCGATTCGATGTCGTCGGCGTGCAAGGACTGCCGGACGGCACACCTCGCATCATTTGGATCAAAGACGCCTTTCGCGTGTGAGCGTCGCTACTTGACGACCTGCAATTTCGGCCGCTTCGACGGGGCGGGACTCGTCTTCCCGGCGCCCGCCGCCGGCGGCGGCCCATCCGTGGGATCGGGATCCGCATCGCCTTCCGGGAAAATCATGCCTTGGCCGGTCTCGCGCGCGTAAATGCCCAGAATCGCCCGTACCGGGACCTGCACGGCGAAAGCGACGCCGCCGAAGCGCGCCTCGAAGCTCACGAAATCATTGCCCAATTTGAGCATCTGGGTCGCGGAAAAGCTGACATTGAGGACGATCTTGCCGTCTTTCACGTATTGCCGGGGAACGGTCACGCCTTCGGCGCCGGCATCCACCACGATGTGCGGCGTCTCGCCGCTGTCGGAGATCCATTCGTGCAGCGCACGCAGAAGATAGGGGCGTCTGGGCTTCAATGTCGCATATCCCGTTCGGCCTCGCTCAAGCAGGAGCGGAATGTCGAGCGCGAAAAAATGGAGTTCATGTATTTCGTGATGGGTTGGGCTTGTGCCGGAAGCTCGATTCCATAGCTCGGCAAACGCCACAAGATGGGCGCGATGCTCGCATCGACCAGCGAAAATTCGTCGCTGAGAAAGAACGGCTTCGCCTTGAAGACCTCGGCGCTGGCGCAGATCGCTTCACCCAGAACCTTGCGACTATGCCCGGCTGTTTTGCTCTGCGAGTCCAGCTCGATGTCGCGCGCCAAAGCGTACCAGTCGCGTTCCACTCGATACAAGGCCACTCTGAATTGTGCCCGTGTCACGGGGTCGATGGGCATCAGGGGCGGATGCGGAAAGCGTTCGTCCAGATACTCGATGATGACGCGGGAGTCGTACAGGACCAGGTCGCGGTCCACCAAAGTGGGGACGCTGTGATACGGATTGAGGTCAAGCAGGTCTTCCGGCAAATCGTTCAGGTCGACATTGACCAATTCGATCGCGATTCCCTTTTCGGCAAGAACCAAGCGCGTCCTGTGACTCCAAGGGTCAGCGGGCGCGGAAAAAAGAGTCATCACCGAGCGACGTGCCACTAACGCGATCTCCTAGGGAGCAAGACGAACGGGAGCACCCGCTGCTGCGTCAGTGTACGTCCTTCCAATACTCTTTCTTCAGCAAGTAGGCGAACACAAAGAACACCAGCAAAAATAGCATCACATAAACGCCCATTGATTGGCGTTTTTCCTTGACGGGCTCACCGGCATAGTCGAGAAAATTCGCTATGTCCCGGACGAACTGATCATACTCCTCTGGCTTCATGGCGCCCGGGGTCATTGAATCGACCCCAACAAGCACCATTCTGGCGCTGCCCTGCGCGTCCGGCTCGTTCTTGAAAACGGGCTTTTGCAAACCTTGCAATGTCTGCAGCACATGCGGCATTGCAGCGCCCGGAAGATACAGATTGTTGACGCCCCAGGGGCGGGTCTTGTCGGCGTAGAAACCCTTCAAAAACGAGTAAATATAATCCGGACCGCGAGCTCTTGCCATGAGCGACAGATCGGGCGGCTGCTTGCCGAACCAAGCCTCGGAATCCTTCGGCATCGCCGAATTGATGGTGTCGAAAACCTTGTCCGATGTGAACATCAATGCGGGCAGCTCGGATTCCGGAATCTTGAGATCCGTCCCCATCCGGTTATAACGCAGGTAAGTGAGCGAGTGGCACCCGGAGCAGTAATTCATGAAATTCCGCGCGCCGCGCTGCAGGGACTCGGTGCTCTTGATGTCCGTACCGGCTTGCTGGAGCGTAATGCCTCCCTCCTCGGCCCGGGCTGCGGCGGTGAACAAGAGCGCTATCGAGATCAATACGGAGCTTTTAAGCATGTCCTGTGACCCTTTCCGGCACCGGCTTCACGCGGTCGAGTTTCGTGTACCAGGGCATCAGCAAAAAGAAGGCAAAATACAAAACCGTGCATATCTTTGCGAGCGTCGGGTAAATGCCGGCAGGTGGCTTCAAGCCGCAGATCCCCAAGGAGATGAACGACAATACGAAGATGGTCAACATGATTTTGTAGATGGGGCCCCGGTAGCGGATCGACAGCACCGGCGAACGGTCCAGCCACGGCACGAAGAACAGCACGACGATGGAGGCGCCCATGACCAGCACACCCCAGACTTGCGTTCCCATGAATGACGGCACTGCGCGCAACATCGCGTAAAAAGGCGTGAAGTACCAGACCGGCGCGATATGGGGCGGGGTCTGCAAGGCATTGGCGGGCTCGAAATTCGGCGATTCAAGGAACAGGCCGCCGAAGGTCGGGGCAAAGAAAATAACGCCGCAAAACAGCAGCAAGAATCCCGTGACGCCGACCAGGTCCTTCACCGTGTAGTACGGGTGAAAGGGGATGCCGTCGAGGGGGTGGCCTCGAGCATCCTTGTACTTCTTGATGTCGATGCCGTCGGGATTGTTGGAGCCTACCTCGTGAAGCGCCATGAGATGCGCAATCACAAGGAAAATGAGCGCAAGCGGCAACGCGGCCACGTGCAGGGCAAAGAATCGGTTGAGCGTCGCATCCGCGATGTAATAGTCGCCGCGGATCCAATCCACCAAGGCGCCGCCGATATACGGAAGGCTGCCGAACAGCGATACGATGACCTGCGCGCCCCAGTAGCTCATGTTGCCCCAGGGCAGCACGTACCCCATGAACCCTTCCGCCATCAAAATCAGGAAAATCAAGCAGCCGAAGATCCAGAGCAGTTCGCGCGGCTTGCGGTGCGATCCATAGAGCAGCGCGCGGAACATATGCAGATAGACCACGATGAAAAACGCGGATGCGCCGGTCGAGTGCAAATAGCGGATGAGCCAGCCCCAGCTCACATCCCTCATGATGTACTCGATCGAAGAAAATGCCTCCGCGGCCGAGGGCTTGTAATTCATCGTCAGGAAGATCCCGGTCACCAATTGATTCACGAGGACGAGGAGCGCGAGCGACCCGAAGTAGTACCAGAAATTGAAGTTCTTCGGCGCGTAGTACTCCGATACCTGCTCTTTCCACAGCTTGGTCAGCGGAAAACGCTGATCGATCCAGCCAATTAAACCTCCGCCATTGCTGTTCTCGGCGGAATCGGATGCTGCGGCCATCGCTTGAACCTCGTCGTAGCTAAACTTTCTTGGGGGCGTCGTCGACACCGATTGTGATGCGCGCGTCGCCCGCGATCGCGTACGGCGGGACGGTCAGATTCTTCGGTGCCGGCATGCTCTTGAACACGCGGCCCGACAAATCGTATTTGGAGCCATGGCAAGGGCAATAGAATCCGCCCGGCCAGTTCGCTCCCAAATCGGCGCCCGCCACTTGAAACGAATTGTTCGCCTCGAACGCACCCAGCGGTGAGCACCCGAGATGGGTACACACGGCCAAGCCCACCCAGTATTCGGGGTTGCGCGCGCGCGCGGGGCCGCTCGATTTTATATAAGGAGGCTGGGCCGAATCGTCGGACTTGGGGTCGGCGAGCATCGCATCGTGGTTGCCCAGATGATCGATGATGTCCGGGGTTCGCCTCACCACGAAAACAGCTTGACCGCGCCATACGACCTTCAACATTTGGCCGGCCTCGAGCTTGGATGCATCCACTTCGACCGGCGCTCCCAGCGCTTTGGCGCGCACGCTGGGCTGCCACGATGCCAGGAAAGGAACCGCCGCGAACACAACGCCGATCGCCCCGGTGCCGACTGTAGCCGCCGTCAACAAGCGGCGCCGGCTGTGGTCAACCTGATCATTCATTCGATTGTTCCCGCGCAATGTTGACAAATCTTCACGCAAACCCCTCTGGCCGTAGTGTTTCCCAAAGAATATTGGGAGCGCATTATACACAGATAAACCGATTTTCCCTTAGGGCCCGCGGAGCGACAATAATTGCAGCAGACTCGCGTCGTCGTGAGTTTTTTGATCAGAGCCGTGGTTGTCGGATTGGCGGCGGCGTTTCTCGTGGTTTGGTGGAAGCCCGCGCTCTTGGGCCAGACCACCGCCCCGGCGCAGATCGCTGCGCCGGCGCCCGACGCCCCGCCCCGCCGCGGGCTTGCCGAGCTTTGCGGATGCGGTGGCGCGAGCGGCTCCGGCCGTCGTCAACATCTATACTGCGCGCGTGGTGACGGAGCGCACCCAGGCGCCCGCGCTCAATCAGTTATTCGGTGATTTTTGGCCGAGCTATCGGCAGCGCGTCGAACGCAGCTTGGGATCGGGCGTAGTCGTCGATTCGGGGGGCACCATCGTGACGAACCAGCACGTCATCGCCGGTGCGCAAGAGATCAAAGTGCAGCTTTCCGACGGCCGTATCGCCGACGCGACCATCGTCGGCCAAGACCCGGACACGGACTTAGCCATTCTGCATTTAGGCATGGACAATCTGCCGGTCATGCCGGTGGGCCGCTCGGACACATTGCGCGCAGGCGATATCGTGCTTGCAATCGGCAATCCCTACGGCTTGAGCCAAACCGTCACTCAGGGCATCGTGAGCGCCACCGGCCGAGGCCAGCTTGGGCTCGCTACTTTCGAGAATTTCATCCAGACCGATGCCGCCATCAATCTCGGTAATTCCGGCGGCGCGCTCATCGACGCGCAAGGCGACTTGGTCGGCATCAATACCGCGGTTCTGAACCGTGCTCAAGGCGGCCCGGAAGGCATTGGTTTTGCAATTCCGGTGGAGCTCGTCCGCGGCGTCATGGAGCAAATCCTCAAGCAGGGGCACGTAGTGCGGGGTTGGCTGGGCTTCCTGCCACAAGACTTATCCGACGAGCAGGCGGCCCAGCTCGGGATTCCCGGGGGCGGCGGCGTCACGGTGGTGAATATCTTGGTGAAGAGTCCGGCATTCGACGCCGGAGTGCGGCCCGGCGACGTGATTACGGGTTTGGGCCATGAAACTGTCCGCAGCGCCCAAGACCTCGTCAGCCGAGTTGCGGCGCTGCCGCCGGGCGCGAGAGTGCACCTCGAAGGATTGCATGGACGTACCCCCTACAAGCTCGACCTCCAAGTGCTGGAGCGCCCTACGCGGCCGATGCAGCCGCAATAGCCGCCGCGCATGGCCGCACCTCAGGCAGCCTCACGCCGGGGTGCGCCGTATCTTCGCTCCCAGCTGCTGCAGTTTCTCCTCGATCGCTTCGTAGCCGCGATCGATATGATAGATCCGCTCGATTTCGGTGCGGCCGTCGGCCACCAGCGCAGCCAGCACCAGGCTGGCGGATGCGCGCAAATCGGTGGCCATCACGGGTGCCGCGGTGAGCCGCTCGACGCCCTTGATGATCGCGGTGTTGCCCTCGAGGCGGATCTCTGCGCCCATGCGGCGCATCTCGAGCATATGCATGAAGCGATTTTCAAAAATCGTTTCGATGATGGTGCCGACGCCGCTCGCGACGCTGTTGAGCGCGGCAAACTGGGCCTGCATGTCGGTCGGAAACGCCGGGTATGGGGCCGTGCGGATGTCGACCGACGCGGGCCGGCGGCCGCGCATATCGACTTCGATCCACGTATCGCCGACATCAACCTTGGCACCCGCCTCCTGCAGCTTGCCGATGACCGCATCCAAATGTTCCGGGCGGGTATTCTTGACCCGAATGTGGCCGCCGGTAATGGCGCCTGCGACAAGGTAGGTGCCGGTCTCGATACGGTCGGGCAGCACTTCGTAGGCCGTGCCGTTGAGACGCTCGACACCTTGGATGACGATTCTATCGGTGCCGGCACCGCTGATTTTGGCGCCCATGGCAATCAGGAAGTTCGCCAGATCGACCACTTCGGGCTCGCGCGCGGCGTTTTCGAGCACCGTTTCGCCGTCTGCCAAGGTCGCCGCCATCATCAGATTTTCCGTGCCGGTCACGGTGACGGTTTCCAACACCAGGCGGGCACCCTCGAGCCGGCCCGCACGCGCCTTGATGTACCCGTTCTCGATGTGAATGTCCGCACCCATCGCCTGCAAGCCGGCAACGTGGATGTTGACCGGACGTGCGCCGATGGCGCAGCCGCCCGGCAAGGACACATCGGCACGGCCGAAGCGCGCCAGCAGCGGCCCAAGGACCAAAATCGACGCGCGCATGGTCTTCACCAGTTGATAAGGCGCGAAATACTCCTTGATCGTGGACGCGTCCACTTCGATGCGCATTTTTTCGTCGATCGTCACCGAGACGCCCATGCGGCCGAGCAGCTCGATCATCGTGGTGACATCTTGCAAATGCGGAACATTCGATATCGTTACCGGACCGTCCGCCAGGAGGCTACCGGCCAAAATGGGCAAGGTAGCGTTCTTGGCGCCCGAAATGCGAATCTCGCCCTCGAGCGCGATCCCGCCCTGAATCTGTAGCTTATCCACGTCCCTGCCCTGCAAATTCTTCCGGCGTGAATACCTGCAGAGCGAGGGCGTGGATCTCATTGCCCATGTATGCCCCCAAAGTCCCGTAGACCAATTGATGGCGCTGTACCGAACGCTTCCCCGCAAACGCAGCCGCGATAACGACAGCGTCGAAATGCACGTTGTCGTCGCTCTTGACCAACGCTTTGCTCCCGGCCAAGCCGGCTTCGATCATCTGCGCAATATCTTGGGGGTTCATGCCATCTCCGGGCTGTCGTCCGATTATTAACAAACGCGGAAGCTTACGCCATTAGGTCAGCGAGGTTCTGCAACCGCGGTATCATTCGAATATGAATTTTCCGTTCACCGACGATGATCTCGTCGATCTGGGCCGCCAGGCGCTCAACGTAGAGATCGACGGTTTGCGCGCCCAAGTGCCGCGTTTGGGAAGCGAGTTTGCACGCGCTTGCCGCATTTGTCTTGAATGCCGCGGGCGGATCGTCGTCACCGGCATGGGCAAGTCCGGCCATATCGCCGGAAAAATCGCCGCCACGCTGGCAAGCACCGGCACGCCGGCGTTTTTCGTGCATCCCGGCGAGGCGAGCCACGGCGATGTGGGCATGATCACGCGGGATGACGCCGTCCTTGCCCTGTCCAATTCGGGGGAAACCGATGAGATTCTGATCATCGTGCCGGTCATCGCGCGTTTAGGTGTGCCGATGATCGCCTTCACCGGCAACTCGAGTTCCGCGCTTGCCCGCCTCGCGGCCGTGCACCTTGACATCGGGGTCCCGGCCGAGGCTTGCCCGCTCAATCTGGCGCCCACGGCGAGCACCACGGCGGCACTCGCCGTGGGCGATGCGCTGGCCGTGGCGCTGCTCAAGGCGCGGGGCTTCACCGAGGAAGACTTTGCGCGCTCGCACCCCTCGGGAAGTCTAGGGAGGCGGCTGCTGCTGCATGTCGCGGACGTCATGCGCACGGGCCGTGATATTCCAACCGTTCGCGCCGACACGCCGCTCTCGGAAGGCCTGATGGAAGTGACTCGCAAGGGCCTCGGAATGACGGCCATCGTCGATGCGGACATGCGCGTGCTCGGCGTGTTCACCGACGGCGATCTGCGGCGCGCGCTTGACGCTTCCGCGGATGTGCACTCCACTCGAATGGACCAAGTCATGAGCCGCCACGCAAAAACCGTGCGCCCAACGGCGCTCGCGGCTGAAGCGGTGCACCTCATGGAAACCCACCGCATCACTTCCCTGGTGGTGATCGACGCGGACCAAAAAATCGTCGGCGCGCTCAACGTGCACGATCTATTGCGCGCGGGGGTCGTGTGAAGGCGCGTAGAGCGACGCCACTCGCGCGCATACGATTCCTCGTCTTGGACGTCGATGGCGTGCTTACCGACGGGCGTTTGTATTTCTCCGTCCATGGCGAGAGGCTCAAGGTGTTTCACGTGCGCGACGGCCACGGGATCAGGCTGTTGATGAGTGCCGGTGTCGCGATAGGCGTCATCAGCGGGCGGCGCTCCGGCGCGCTCGCAGCGCGCATGCGCGAGCTGGGTGTGATCCATGTCATCCAGGGCTGCAGCGACAAATTGGCCGCGCTGCGTCGCCTAACGGAGCGCTTGAAAATCGATCCCTTGCACTGCGCCTGTCTCTGCGACGACACACCCGATCTCCCTTTGATGTCCGCCGTGGGGCTAGCGGGCGCGGTCGCGGATGCGCATCCCGTGGTACTGGGCGCGGCGCATTGGATCGCAAAGGCAAACGGCGGCTGCGGGGCCGTGCGCGAACTCTGCGATGCGCTGCTTCGCGCGCGCGCGGGAAAACGCTGATGTTGTTCAGAGTCTTTACCGTGCTCGCGGTAGTGGCATTGGTCATCGGCACCTGGATCTTGAGTTCGCCGGCGCGCAAAGCCCAAACCAAGGTCGACGCCAAACAGGCGGAATTGCCGGGCTACTACCTGAAAAACGCCGTGCTCACCGACTACGATCTCGCCGGCAACCCGAGCATCCGCATCGAGGCGGAGCGAATCGATCAGATCGATCACAGCAACGAGGTCGCCCTCTACAATATACGAGTCGCATATCAGTCCCCGAATGGACAGGCGTGGATCATGGTGGGCGATGTCGCGCATGTCCAACCCGATGGTAAGGTGGTCGAAGTGACGGGGAATGTACGTTTGCAGGGCGAAGCTGCGGGCAAGGAGGGCGCGGCGGTAGTGCGCACGGACACTTTGAGCTACGACATTCCCGACGCTGTGGCCAGCACCAAGAGCGACGTGCGCATCGATTTTTCTAAACATACCTTGACTGCACACGGGTTCAGCGCCAATTTGAAAGAGCGCACGATGCGACTAGAATCGAAAGTGAATGGCCGTTTCCACCCTTAAAGCCGTCGCGTGGTTCGCGCTCGCACTGCCGACTACGCAAGCCGCCGCGGCGGCGCACGTCGAGCAGCAAGCCATTTCGCTCGATGCGCAGTCCTCCGAATTGGATTACAAGAACAACAACTTGATTTTTCGCAAGGTGCGCATCGCGCAGGGCAATATGTCGGTGTCGGCGGAGCAGGCGCAGGCCACCGGCCTGGACTTCGAAAACAGCCGCTGGGTATTTCACGGCAGTGTAAAAATTACCATGGACCAAGGACAGCTCACGGCAGATGAGGCCGAAATCACTTTTGCCAAGAAGCTGCTCGCCCAGGCCGTCGTCCACGGCAAGCCGGCAGCATTCGAACAGCGGATCGTAAAAACCGGAAAAACCGCGCAGGGGCGGGCCGATACCATTGACTACGACGTCGCCAAGGGAGTGGTTCGCTTGTCCAAGAATGCCTGGTTGAGCGACGGCCAGAACGAGATTCGCGGCGAGTCGCTGAAGTACAACGTGCTCGCTCAGAATATTGTCGCGGAGAGCTCCGAGCAGGGTTCCCAGCGCGTGCATATCATCATCACGCCGCCGGCCAACCCCAAACCATGAGTGTATTGCGAGCCCTGAACCTCGCCAAGAGCTATAAATCGCGGCAGGTACTGCGGGATTTATCCCTCGAGGTCGAGAGCGGCGAGGTGGTGGGCCTGCTCGGTCCCAACGGTGCGGGCAAGACCACGGCGTTCTACATGATCGTCGGCCTCACGCGCTGCGAGCAAGGCGAAATATTTCTGGACAATCGCGACATCAGCCGGCTGCCGATGCACCGGCGCGCGCAGCTCGGTCTAGGGTATCTGCCGCAGGAGCCTTCGGTATTCCGCCGGCTGTCGGTGTCCGATAACATCATGGCGATTCTCGAAACGCGCCCCGGGCTCGATGACGTGGGCCGAACCGCGCGGCTCAAGGAGCTTCTCGGCGAGCTCCACATCGGCCACGTTCGCGACAGCCTTGGCATGAGTCTGTCGGGCGGCGAACGCCGGCGCGTGGAGATCGCCCGCGCCTTGGCGGCCGATCCGAGGTTCATTTTGCTGGACGAACCCTTTGCGGGGGTCGACCCCCTGTCGGTCGCGGATATCCAGCGCATAATCAAGCACTTGTCTGACAAGGGCATCGGCGTTCTGATTACCGATCATAATGTGCGGGAGACCTTGGGTATCTGCGGCCGCGCATACATCGTGAGTCAAGGCACCGTCCTTGCTTCCGGATCTGCGGATCAGATTCTTGCCAACCCGCAGGTTCGTGAGGTGTACTTGGGCCAGGATTTCAAACTGTAGGCTTGGACCTGAAAGAACTATGTTGAAGCCAAGTCTGCAGCTTCGCATCGGGCAGCAGCTCACCATGACGCCGCAGCTGCAGCAGGCCATCCGTTTGCTGCAGCTGCCCTCTCTCGACCTGCAGGCGCACGTCCGCGAGACGCTCGAAACCAATGTCATGCTCGAAGCGGAAGAAGAGGCCGCGGAGGTGTTGGGCGATGCCGTGCGCGAGCGCGAGGACATACCCGCGGAAGAGAAATATGTCGAATTGGACGGTAACAGCCCCTCCAGCGAGCAGCGCGAGGCACCGGAGGTCGAGATAGCGGATGAAGCCTGGGGTGAGCAAACCAGCGGGCCCTCCGAAACTCCCTGGTCGGGCGATGATGACCGCAGCAGCGATTTCAGCGACCAACATGGCCAAACTCTTCAAGAGCAACTGATCGAGCAGTTGGAACTTGCCAACCTATCCGCCATCGACATGGCGATCGCCCGAGTCATCACCGACGCCATCACCGATGACGGCTACCTCAAAGACGCCCTCGAAGATGTGCGCTTGAGCTTGCTGCCGGAGATCGAGGCCACCACGGCGGACGTCGAGCGGGTGCTCGGCGCGGTCCAATCGCTCGAGCCTGCCGGCGTCGGCGCCCGGACTCTCGGCGAGTGCATTGCCCTGCAGCTCAAACAACTCCATGCGGACACGCCGGCGCGGGATATTGCCATGCGCGTCGCGCTGGAATACCTAGACTTGGTTGCCGGCCAACAGCTCGTACTGCTGCGGCGACAACTGCGTTGCAGCGAAGGCGATTTGGAAATGGCATTGGCTTTGGTGCGCTCTTGCCATCCGCGCCCCGGCGCGGCGGTCAATTCGGTGCAAGCCGAATACGTCATTCCCGACGTCTTCGTGCGCCGTACTGAGCACGGTTGGATCGTGGAAATCAATCAAGCAACGGTTCCCCGCGTCCGTGTCAACAACGCTTACGCGAGTTTGATCTCGCGCTCTCCCGACCACGCCATGTTGCGCACGCAGCTGCAGGAGGCCCGCTGGCTGATGCGCAGCCTCGAGATTCGCAATGAGACCCTGATCAAGGTCGCGCGCTGCATCGTGCAGCGGCAGACGAGTTTTTTCGAATTGGGCGAGGAAGCGATGGAACCGCTCATCCTCAAGGACGTAGCGGAAGCCGTGGAGATGCATGAATCGACCATTTCACGCGTAACGACCGCCAAGTACATGCATACGCCGCGCGGAGTGTTCGAGTTCAGATATTTCTTCTCCAGTCATGTCGAGGCCGCCGATGGCAAGGAAATGTCTTCCACCGCCATTCGCGCGAAGATCAAGAAACTGATTTCACAAGAGAATCCGGAAAATCCGTGGAGCGACAGCAAACTCGCGGAAATTCTGTCGCAAGAAGGCATACCGGTGGCGAGACGCACCGTCGCCAAGTATCGCGAAGGCATGCAGATCGCGCCATCCAATGAACGGAAGCGAGCGGCTGCCCGCGCGTCGTAATAACAACCTTAGGAGGAAGCTCATGCAGCTCGATCTCAGCGGTCACCATGTTGAAATCACCGACTCGCTACGCGCTTACGTCATCAAGAAATTCGAGCGCATTTCACGACACTTCGAACAGCTCATCGATGTGCATTGTGTGCTTACTGTTGAAAAATTCGGCCACAAGGCCGAAGCCACTCTGATGCTGCGGGGAAACAAGATCTACGCCGAGGCGACCGAAAACCACATGTACGCCTCCATCGACGCATTGGCGGACAAACTCGATCGATGCGTCAAGAAGCACAAGGAAAAAGCAGCGGACCATCACGCCGAGGACGTGATCAAGGCCCGCTCGTCCGTTTGACTGGAGGCCTCCCATCGATGCGACTCGTCATCGTGAGCGGGCTGTCGGGCTCGGGAAAGAGCGTCGCGCTGCACATGCTGGAAGACATCGACTTCTATTGCGTCGACAATATCCCGGCGGCGCTGCTCAAGCCCTTCATCTCGCACACCGTCCGCGGGATGGGAGATACCTATCCCAGAACCGCGGTCGGTCTCGATGCGCGCAATCGGCCCAACGAAATCGAGACGATTCCCGCCCTCGTGAGCGAATTGCGGCGCAGCGGAATCAGCTGCGAGGTCTTGTATCTGCATGCCAGCGAGGAAGTACTTCTCAAGCGGTATGCCGAAACGCGCCGCAAGCACCCCCTCGTCGCGGGTGATGTCGGGTTGCGCGAGGCGATCGCCACGGAACGGCGCCTGCTCGAACCCATTACCACGGCGGCGGACTTGGTGATCGACACGTCCAACATGGGCGTCCACAGCCTTCGCGAGAGGATTCGCGAGCGCATCGACCGTCGGCAGGAGGGGCGGCTTTCACTCATGTTCGAGTCCTTCGGCTACAAGCACGGAATTCCAGGCGACGCCGATTTCGTGTTCGATGTGCGCAGCCTGCCGAATCCTTACTGGGAGCATGAGCTGCGCCATCTCAACGGCCGCGACCCGCCGGTGATCGAATATCTTGCCGGGTATGCGAGCGTGCGTATGATGGTTGCGGATCTGATCGAATTCTTGGACAAGCGCATCGGCGAGTTCGCACAGGCCGATCGCAGCTATCTCACCATCGCGGTCGGGTGCACCGGCGGTCAGCACCGTTCGGTATACATAGCCGAACAGCTTGCCGATCATTTCGGAAAAAGTTACCCGCACGTCCTGACCCGGCACGACACCCTGCAGAAATTCTAAGAGTCGTTTGGCGGCCTGCCCGGCTCTATGATTGCGAGCGTGGCGCGCGGTATTGGCGGGCATTTTCCAAGGCCAGGAAACCCCGAATCTCCTCGCCGCGCGCACGTGCGTCCTCGTATCCAAGGGCGATCAACTCGCGCGTGAAACCGCGTTCGAAGAGAAGGTAGCTCAGCAACAGCGTGCTCGCCGGGTTGCTTATGCCCATGACCCGCATCAGGGCGCGCAGGCTTCGGGGCAGCTCGTGAGCGTGCCGCCGGGCGATTTCGTTCACGTCCCTCGATGGGGTCATCACCAGAAACTCGATACGCTGGGAAGCGTTGGTCTCATTATAGCGTCTGATGCGCTCGAGATCCGCATTCAGCGTATCCATGAACAGCGAGTCCAGCATGAAGCCGAACATCTGCCCGAAGCTCGGTTCGACCGCGGGTTTTTTCGGCGCCACGCCGGTGGAGACGGGATCGTTGACGCCGACGATGAACAAGCGATTGGCTCCCAGATGTATCGCGGGGCTCAACGGCGAGGTTTGGCGCATGGCGCCGTCTCCGTAATACTGGTCGTGCAGCAACACGGGCCTGAACAAGAAAGGAAGCGAGAGGCTGGCCATCAAGTGGTCCAGCGTCAGCTGTACCCGTGCGCCTTTGCGAAATACCCGCGCCCACGGCTCGATTGCGGATGCCGAGGCATAAAAGGTCACGGAATCCGCGTCCGCGTAGCAAGTGGCGCAAATGCCGATCGCTTGGAGATGCTCCTTGTACAGGCTTCGCGGGATGCCCTCGAAATGCAGCTGCTCGCGCAACAGACTCCATAGAGGAGTGTTGTCGAACAGCGAATGCGGCGGATGCACCAGCCAGCCGCCGGTCATGAAAGCCAGCATCCAGTGTAAACCCGACTTCACTACGCTCACCGCATCGGCTCTGAAGACCTGATGCACTCGAAAATCCCGCCATACTCGTTCGATCGCGTACACCGAGTGCCTGAAATGGGCCGCGTCCGATGCAAGGGCGATCGCGCTCACCGCTCCCGCGGAGGTGCCGGTTATGATGGGAAACGGGCAGGCCGAGCCGCGCCGCAACAGTTCCGCGACACCCTTGAGCACGCCGACCTGGTAGGCGGAGCGCGCGCCGCCGCCTGTCAGTACCAAACCGAGGTGAGGTGCCTTGACGCGCATCGTTCCTAGTATGCCATTGCGCTACCCAGCTTTCGGGAACTGCATCACTCGACCGCTGCCGTTTAAGGTTCACCCTCGCCGCAGCGCAACCGCAAAGACAGCCGCCGAGCACCGAATTGCGCTGTCCGGCCGCAATGGCTGAAAAAGGTGGACCCCTACGCCGGCAAATCCGGCGTTCCGCGCCCCTGCCCGGCGTCTAGTCAGTCGCGGCTCCCTGACCATCCCCCGTGTCGTGGAAAGGCGTGGAAGCTGATTGGTAGCGGCCATTCCACGCCAGCTCGGCCGCGCCGGCGCCGCGATATTTGCTGTTCGGCTGACTGATGTCGCAGCCTTTGCACGTTACCCAAAACCAGTGGCATTCCTCCGTCGGATCGTCCCTGACCGCGAGAACCGCATCGCTCCCGCAAAACGGACACGTCGATAATTTCATTTTCTAGCTTCCTGGCTTTGCGGGTTTCCTCGGGCAACATAGTAAACGCTCGCATTCTTGGTTAAAAGATCAAGGAGCGATATGTCAAAACAAGAACCGCACTCTCCCTATGTCAGCGCACCGATCGCATCATCCAGCCCGGCCAGCGTCAGCGGGTACATCCGGCCCTCCAGGATTTCGCGCGTCAATTCGATGGACGCGGTGTGCCGCCAGCGCGACTGGGGCTGCGGATTGATCCACGCGAACTTGGGATAGCGTTTTAGCAGCCGATCGAGCCAGACCTTGCCCGCTTCGGCGTTCCAGTGTTCGACGCTGCCGCCGGGTTGAGTGATCTCGTACGGGCTCATGGTCGCATCGCCCACCAGAATGAGCTTGTAGTCGGTGCCGTAAGTGCGCATGACTTCGACGGTGCCGATGTGCTCATTGAAGCGGCGCCGATTATCCCGCCACAATGCTTCATACGTGAAATTGTGAAAATAATAATGCTCGAGATGTTTGAATTCACTGCGCGCCGCGGAAAATAATTCCTCGCAGGTCTTCACGTGATCGTCCATCGAACCGCCGATATCGAGCAGCAGCAGGACCTTCACCACGTTGTGCCGCTCGGCCTGCATCTTGATATCCAGCCATCCGCCCGATCGCGCGGTCGCATCGATGGTGTCCGCCAGGGCCAGTTCGTCGGGCGCGCCACGCCGCGCGAAGCGCCGCAGCCGCCGCAACGCCATCTTGATGTTGCGGGTGCCGAGTTCGACCTTGTCGTCCAAATTGGCGAATTCGCGCTTGTCCCAGACTTTCACGGCGCTTCGGTTGCGCCCGCCGGCCTGTCCGATGCGCACGCCCTCCGGATTGAAGCCATAGGCGCCGAACGGCGATGTCCCTGCCGTGCCGATCCATTTGCTGCCGCCTTGATGCCTTTCCTTTTGCTCTTCGAGACGCTTCTTGAGCGTCTCCATCAGTTTCTCCCAGCCGCCGAGCGCCTCGATCTCGGCTTTCTCGGCATCGGTGAATTCCCGCTCCGCGATTTTCGCGAGCCAATCATCCGGCAGCTCCCGCTGCAGCAGCGAAAACAAATCCTCGGCCCCCTTGAAATGTGCCGCGAACACCCGGTCGTATCGGTCGTAGTAGCGCTCGTCTTTCACGAGGCACGTGCGCGCCAGATAGTAGAATCGCTCGGCAGAGAGATCGCCCAAGCCCGCCTGGAGCGCCTCGAGCAGAGTCAGTAATTCGGTGATCGAGACCGGTACGCCGGCGCTGCGCAGCAAGAAGAAGAATCTAACGAGCATTCCGGCGGTGCAGAAAGAGCAATTGCTCGAACAGGTGCACGTCCTGCTCGTTCTTGAGCAGAGCGCCATATAGCGGTGGAATCAGCTTCTTGGCGTCATCGCTGCGCAACACCTCGGGCGGAATGTCCTCGGTCACCAACAGCTTGATCCAGTCCAACAGCTCGGAGGTGGTCGGCTTCTTCTTCAGCCCCGGCGTTTCGCGAATCCTGAAGAAAGTGCTCAGCGCCTCATGCAGAAGTTCGCGCTTCAACCCGGGGAAATGCACGTCGACAATCTGCGTCATCGTGGCCGTATCCGGGAAGCGGATATAGTGGAAAAAGCAGCGACGCAAAAAAGCGTCAGGCAGTTCCTTTTCGTTGTTGCTCGTGATCACGATGACCGGCCTGTGCTTGGCCCGCACGGTTTCGCGCGTTTCGTACACGTAAAACTCCATGCGGTCGAGTTCGCGCAGGAGATCGTTCGGGAACTCGATGTCCGCCTTGTCGATCTCGTCGATGAGCAGGACCGGCTCCACGTCGCAATCGAATGCCTCCCAAAGATCGCCCTTCACGATGTAATTGTGGATGTCCTTGACTCTGGGGTCGCCGAGCTGCGAATCTCTCAGGCGGGACACCGCATCATATTCATACAACCCCTGCTGCGCCTTCGTGGTGGACTTGATATGCCACTCGAAGAATGGCTTGTTCAGGGATCTCGCGATCTCGTTTGCCAGGAGCGTCTTGCCCGTGCCGGGTTCGCCCTTGATCAGAAGCGGGCGCGACAACACCATGGCGGCATTCACCGCTGCCATCAATTCTTCGGTCGCGATATACCGGTCGGTACTGCGAAATTGCGCTTCCGTGCTCACTTGCGCGTCACGCGCACGATCTGCATCGAGTTCGTTCCGCCGGATACCCCGCTCAATTCGCCTTTTGTAAGGATGACCGAATCGCCCTCCGCCACCAACTTCAGATCCAGCAGCAAGCGGAATACCGAAAAGTACAAAGCTTCGCCCGTGTCCGTCACGTCGAAGGCGACCGGGTACACGCCGCGATACAGCGTGACGCGAGAGCGCGTGTGTTCGTGCCGGGTAAATGCGTAAATCGGGATATCGGAGCGGACCCGTGACATCCACAAGGGCGTCGATCCCGACTCGGTAAGCGCGACGATGGCCTTCACGTGCAGGTGATTCGCCGTGTACATGACCGCCGCCGCGATCGCCTCGTCGGTATGCCCGAAATAGCCGCTGTTGCGCTGCCTGATGCGCACATGCGCGACTTGGTATTTTTCCGCGCCGACGATGATTTGCGACATCGCTTCCACGACCTTCGCCGGATGCCTGCCCGAGGCGGTCTCCGCGGACAGCATCACTGCATCGCTGCCGTCCATGACGGCATTCGCTACATCCGATACCTCCGCCCGGGTGGGTATCGTGTTGTTGATCATCGACTCCATCATTTGAGTCGCCATGATCACGACGCGATTTTGATGGCGCGCTTCCTGGATGATCTGCTTTTGCAGGCCCGCCAGCTCGGCGTAGCCCATTTCGACGCCGAGGTCGCCGCGGGCAACCATCACTCCATCGCTCGCGCGCACCACCGCAGCGAGGTTCTTGATTGCCTCGGCGCGCTCGATCTTCGCGACCAGCAATCCGTGGCCGCCCGCATCGCGCAGCAATTTCCGCGCTTCTTCCATGTCCGCGCCGTCGCGCGGGAAAGATACGCCGAGATAGTCCACTTTGAGCCGTGCCGCCGTGACGATATCCTCGCGGTCCTTGTCGGTCAGCGCACCGGCGGATAGGCCACCCCCCTGCCGGTTGATCCCCTTGTTGTTGCCGAGTTCTCCACCCACGAGCACGCGTGTCCTGATGCGCGGACCGTCGATATGAAGGACCTGCAGGCTGATTTGGCCATCGTTCAGCAGCAGCACGTCGCCGGCGAACACGTCCGTCGGCAACTTCTTGTAGGCGATCCCGACGCTCGCTTCCGTGCCCGCGTCGACGGCAAGCGCAGCGTCGAGCGTGAACTCTGCGCCGTCGGCGAGCAGCACCTTGCCGCCCACGAATCGGTCGATGCGGATTTTCGGCCCCTGCAGATCGCCCAGCACGCCGACGTAGCGCCCCGCCTGGCTTGCGGCCTCGCGAGTAAGCTCCATCCGCCGTGCATGATCGGCCACCGAGCCGTGCGAGAAGTTCAGGCGCACCACATCCACGCCCGCGCGCACGATGTCGGACAACACTTTAGGGTCGTCCGTGGCCGGACCCAGGGTCGCAACTATTTTGGTGCGCCGCAGGATGGAATTCATGCGGCACGCTGTTCAAGGATTTCGACCGCCGGGAGTTTCTTGCCCTCGACAAATTCCAGGAACGCGCCGCCGCCCGTCGATATATAACTCATACTATCCTCGATGCCGTATTTCTCGATGGCCGCGAGCGTGTCGCCGCCGCCGGCCAGCGAAAATGCCTTGCTGCGGGCGATCGCCTTGGCGAGTGCCCGGGTCCCCTCGCCGAACTGCTCGAACTCGAACACGCCGACCGGCCCGTTCCAGAGAATCGTGCCCGCGGCGGCTATGAGCACGCTCATCGCTTCGGCCGAATCCGGCCCGATATCGAGGATCATTTCGTCATCGGAGACCAGCGCAACCGGCTTCACATCGGCTTCGGCCTTCGCCGAGAATTGCGTGGCGACCACCACGTCGGTAGGCATGGGGATGTCGATGCCGCGTTTCGTCGACTGATCGAGCAAGCGTTTGCAAATATCCAACATGGCAGGCTCGTAGAGCGATTTGCCGACATTGAAGCCCAGAGCCGCGAGAAAGGTATTGGTGATGCCGCCCCCCACGATCAGCTGGTCGACCTTCCCCAACAAGGACTCGAGTACCGTGAGCTTGGTCGACACCTTCGATCCGGCGACGATGGCAAGAAGCGGCCGTGCGGGCTTCTCGAGCGCTGTCTCCAGCGCCGACAACTCGCTGACCAAGAGGGGTCCCGCGCAGGCAACCGGCGCGAACTTCGCGACGCCGTGCGTGCTCGCTTCGGCCCGATGCGCCGTACCGAAGGCATCCATGACAAAAACATCGCACAGAGCGGCCATTTTCTGCGCTAGATCATCGGCGTCCTTTTTTTCGCCCTTGTTGAACCGCACGTTCTCGAGCAGGACCACCTCGCCGGGCTGAACGTCCACGCCGCCGAGCCAATCCTTCTTCAGCGCCACCGGCACTCCGAGGAGCTGCGCGAGGCGCTTGGCCACGGGCGCGAGCGAGAACTCCTCGGCGTACTTGCCCTCCTCGGGTCGTCCGAGGTGCGACATCACCATCACCCGGGCCCTTGCCGTCATCGCCGCCTGGATGGTTGGCAGCGACGCGCGAATTCGCGCATCGCTGCTCACGACCCCATCATGGATCGGCACGTTCAGATCCTCGCGAATCAGCACGCGCTTGCCGCTGAGATCCAAACTCGTCATTTTGATGATCTTCAAAGGCGCCCCTGTGCCGCCCGGCTTAGGTGGCTTTTGACCAAGCCACGGTAGTGTCGAGCATGCGGTTGGAAAACCCCCACTCGTTGTCGTACCAGGCGCATACCTTCACCAGATTCCCCTCGATCACCTTGGTCAGGGTGGCGTCGTAGGTCGACGAGGCTGGATCATGATTGAAATCCACGGACACCAGGGGCGCGTCGCTGTAGGCGAGAATGCCTTGCAGTGCGCCGGCGGCGGCCGCCTTGATGGTGCCGTGAATCTCCTCGACCGAAGTCTTGCGCGCCGCGGTGAAACTCAAATCGACCAGCGAGACATTGATCGTCGGCACGCGAATGGCGAAACCGTCGATCTTGCCCTTGAGTTCCGGCAGCACCAGACCGACCGCGGCGGCAGCGCCGGTTTTGGTGGGAATCATCGACATGGTCGCGGAGCGCGCGCGGCGCAGGTCCGTGTGATAGACATCCGTCAAGACCTGGTCGTTCGTGTAGGAGTGAATGGTATTCATCACTCCCGCCAAAATGCCGACTTTCTCGTGCAGCACTTTGACGAGCGGCGCGAGGCAATTCGTGGTGCAAGAAGCATTCGAGATCACCGTGTGACTCGCCTTGAGCACGCCGTGGTTGACGCCGTAGACGATCGTCGCGTCGACGTCATCGCCGCCTGGCGCCGAAATTACGACCTTTTTCGCGCCCGCGGTGATATGAGCCGACGCCTTGGCCTTGCTCGTGAACAAGCCCGTACACTCGAGCACGATGTCCACGCCCATCTCGCCCCACGGCAGCTTGGCCGGATCGCGCTGCGCGACCACGCGGATGCGATCGCCATTGACAACCATGGAGTCGCCGTCCACATGTACATCGCCGCGGAAACGGCCGTGCACGGTATCGAAACGCGTCAAGTGAGCATTGGTGTTGGCATCGCCCAAATCGTTGATGGCGACGATCTTGATCCCGCTCGCGTGTTTTCCTTCGTACAGCGCGCGCAGAATGTTGCGGCCGATGCGCCCATAGCCATTGATACCCACTTTGATTGCCATCGTCTTGAATCCCCTTTTGGGCGCTTTTGCGCCGCCTTTCAACGGAGTCGTGGCGACCCCGACCATTGATGCCCCGAGTCAGCCGGCCGAAACCTTGTCGATAGCCTCGACGACGTGCTCGGGCGTAAAGCCGTAGGCTTTGAATAGATCTTTCGCCGGCGCCGACGCGCCGAAGTGATCGATGCCGACGATTTCGCCGCTCAACCCCACGTAGTGCGACCAAAACGCGGTCACCCCCGCCTCGACCGCGACTCGGCGGGCAACGGACGGCGGCAGCACGCTTCGCTTGTATGCATCGTCTTGGGCATCGAATGTATTGGTGCTCGGCATGGAGACCAGTCTGATTTTCTTGCCCTTGGCCGCAGCCGTGCGAACCGCTTCGGCGGCGATGCCGACCTCGGAACCGGTGGCGATCACGATCACTTCCGGAGGCCCCGCGGAATCGATCAACACGTAGCCGCCGCGCCTGATGGCAGCGACCTGGGCGGCGTCGCGGGTTTGATGGGCCACCGACTGGCGCGTGAAAATCAGGCAGGTGGGGTTATTTCTGTTTTCGATCGCCGCGCTCCATGCTACCGCCGATTCCACCCCATCGCAGGGCCGCCACAGATCCATGTGAGGAATGAGGCGAAGGCTTGCCAGATGTTCGATCGGCTGGTGGGTGGGGCCGTCTTCACCCAACCCTATCGAATCGTGGGTGTAGACGAAGATCACTCCCAATCGCATGAGGCAGGCCATGCGCACGGCGTTGCGCGCATAGTCGGAAAAAGTGAGGAAGGTGCCGCCATAGGGAATAAATCCGCCGTGGCACACGATGCCGTTCAGCATCGCCGACATCCCGAACTCGCGCACGCCGAAGTGCAGGTAATTGCCGCCGGGAGACTCCGGAGTCATGACGACCGAATCCTTGCGCAGGGTGCCGTTCGAGGGCGTCAGATCGGCCGATCCGCCCAATAGCTCCGGCATCGATGGACCGATCGCATTCAAGGCGGCCTGCGACGATTGACGCGTGGCCAGCGCCTTGCCCTCGGCCTGGGTGCGACCGATGTACGCATTCATCAAATCGGAGAATCCGCTCGGCAGCTCCCCCTGCATGCGCCGTTCAAGTTCGGCCGCCAGAGCCGGGAACTCTGCTTTGTACGCCGCAAAACGAGAGCGCCATTCCTGCTCCGTACGGGCGCCCTTGTCGCGCATGTCCCAGGCGGCACGAATTTCGGCCGGTATCTCGAAAGGCGGGTAGGTCCATCCTAAATTCAGGCGGGTGGCCGCGATCTCCTCATTGCCCATGGCTTCGCCGTGCATCGAAGCGGTGCCCTGCTTGTTCGGAGCGCCCCATCCGATGACCGTACGCGCGCAGATCAGCGACGGGCGGCCGGTTTCCGCGCGCGCGGCGGCGAACGCGGCCGCGATTGCATCGCTGTTCTGACCGTCGACGTGAGGCAGTACATGCCACCCATAGCCCTCGAAGCGCTCCGCAGTATTGTCGCCGAACCACCCGATTACCTTGCCGTCGATGGAGATGCCGTTGTCATCGTACACCGCGATGAGCTTGCCTAGTTTTTGCACGCCGGCAAATGAAGCGGCTTCATGCGAAATCCCTTCCATCATGCAGCCGTCGCCGAGGAACACATAGGTGTAATGATCGATTATCGCGTGGCCTGGCCGGTTGAAGGTGGCCGCCAGCGAACGCTCGGCCAATGCCATGCCGACCGAGTTTGCAAATCCCTGGCCCAGGGGTCCCGTGGTGGTTTCGATGCCAAGGTGCACTTCGCGCTCGGGGTGTCCCGCGGTTTTGGACCCGAACTGCCGAAAATTCTTGATCTCCTCGATCGGCAACGGATAACCCGTCAGATGCAACACCGAGTACAGCAGCATCGAGGCATGGCCGTTCGACAGCACGAAGCGGTCGCGGTCCCACCAAACCGGATCGGCGGGATTGAACTTGAGCACATCCCGCCACAGGACTTCGGCGACGTCGGCTAGACCCATGGGAGCGCCTGGATGGCCGGAATTGGCCTTTTGGACGGCATCCATCGAAAGGGCACGAATGGCGTTGGCGAGGTCGCGACGGGTAGGCATGACGGGCTTCTTTGATTTAACAGGTGTGACGGGGAACAGGCCGCGTATTGTCCCCGATGCGCCCCTCGCCAGCAATGCCGCACGAAAAGCGCGATCCAGGTCGCCAATTAACGACGGAACGCGTTCACAGAAATGCAGTCTGTTTATGTATAACGCGTTTGCACGTCGCCATGACCTAGTTCACCGAAGCCTCCAAGGTGCTTTGCTACCATTTCGTCATGCAAATTCTACAAATCACCGATCCGCACCTCTATGGCAGCGCCAATGGGCGGCTGCGCGGCGTTGAAACCGATTCTAGTCTGCGTGCCGTGCTCGACGATGCGTTCGCACGAGTTCCGGACTATTCGGCCGTGCTGGTCACCGGCGATTTGGTGCAGGACGACAGTTCCGGTTATCTGCGCTTTCGAAGCATCTTCGGTAACCTCAAGAATCCCGTGCTGTGCGTTCCCGGCAACCATGACGAACCCGAGGCCATGCAAAGGGAACTTCGCGGCGCGCCGTTTCAGATCTGCGGAACCTATGCGGCCGAGGGTTGGCAATTCATCATGCTCGACAGCTACGATCCCGGTCATGTGGGCGGACGTTTGAGGCCGACTGAACTCGCGCGGCTCGACGACGCGCTCAAGGGGTCGCCCCGACATGCCATGGTGTGCTTGCATCACCACCCCGTAGTCATGGGCAGCCGCTGGTTGGACACCGTCGGCCTCGCCGAGCCGGAAGCCTTCTGGGGCATCATCGATTCGCATTCCCATGTCCGCGCCGTGGTGTGGGGGCATGTGCACCAGTCATATGACGGCCGGCGCGGCGATGTGCGCCTGTTCGCGACCCCGTCGACGGGCGCGCAATTCTTGCCCAAGAGCGAGCGCTACGCCGTCGATTCGCGGCCGCCCGCCTATCGTCAATTCAACCTACACGCGGACGGACGCATCGATACCGCCGTCCATTGGGTCGATTCGTTGCCGATGCGCCGGTCACTGGCGCGCTGATGCGTCGGCCTCTCCGTTGGATCCTGTCCGGGCTGTTGCTCTGCATCACCGCGCGCGCGGACGGTGCGCTGCATACGCTGTGGGAATTGCACGGCAAACACAACACCGTCTATCTGCTCGGCTCCATTCACGTGCTGCGCCTCAGTGACTACCCGTTGGCTCCCGTGATGCTGGAGGCGTACGGGAATGCCAAATCCGTGCTCATGGAAGTGAACCTGGAGGAAACCAGTTCGGAGCAGGTGCAGGCGGAAATGCTCGCCAGTGCGTTCCTTCCCGACGGGAAAACGCTGCCCGACGTCTTGGGGGAACAGCGCTATGGGCGCGCTGCCGCGTTGGCGCACGAGGTGGGAGTCGAGCTAGCCATGTTCGACCAGTTTGCACCCTGGTTCGCCGCCGAGGCCATCTCGCAACTGCAACTGACGCAGCTCGGTTTTCAGCCCGAAGCCGGGGTCGAGATGTATTTCATGCAGCGGGCCCGCAGCGACGGCAAAAGCGTGGATGGCCTGGAAACCGTGCACGATCAGATCTCCATCTTTCAGAACATGCCCTCCGATACTCAGGCCGAGTATCTGGCATCGAGCCTGGAGCAAGCGCATGACTTGTCCAAGGAGGTGGATTCCATGGTCCTCGCATGGCAGCACGGCGACATGCGGTGGTTCGAGAATCAGCTCCAGACCGAGTTCAAGCAAGACCCGCGGCTTTTTCAATCTGTGCTGGGCGCACGCAACCGCAAGTGGGTGCCGAAAATCGAAGCGCTGCTCAACGAGGACACGAACTACCTCGTAATCGTCGGCACCGGCCATCTGGTCGGCGTGGGCAGCGTACTCGATCTTCTCAAGAAAGACGGGATCGTCGCCATCCAACGCTAGACCGCGCCCGTTACGGGGCGGGTGTCTCGGCTGACTCCGGGCCGTAGCCACCTCGATTACGATGCTTTTGCGCCTGCGCAGCCTCGAGTGCTGCGAGTTGGGTCTGCTGCGCCGGCGTTAGCACCTTGAACACCTGGACACGCACTTGTGCGCGCTGCGCCATCGCCTGCGCGGATAACGAGCCGTGAGTCTGGCTCGCTTGCGACACGATGCTGGCGTAGTTGGGATCGGTCGGCTTGGTGTTGCGCAATGCCAGCGAATTGGCATGCATTTGCTCACGCAGATTCTGCATTTCCGGATGCGCTGCCGCCATGATGGCTTTGATCTGCGATTTTTGCTGGTCGCTCAATCCCAACTGCCTGAGTAGGCGCCCTTCTCCACCGCGGTGATGCCCCTGGGGCCCGGGCGCTGAAGGCGGGGTACTCGTCGTCTCGTCGGCCGCGCTCGCCAATGCCGCGCCCGCCACGGCCGTGCTCGCCACGGCCGTCCCCGCTGCGGCCGCCCCCATCGCCCCGGCACTCATCAGCGTCACCGCCACGATATTGCGAATGGATTTCATGTTCCTGGCTCCAGCAGTGTTTGGGATCATAAGGTCCTATCCTAAGCTCGGGCGTGCAAACATGTGTCACGGGGAACGCAACGTTCTGTCAAGAAATGTGAATTCGCGCACCGGGGCCATTGATCGCAGTCCAGTGTGCCAAAGTATGTGGACATGACGCACCCGAATTCTTCATCGACCGATCTCAACCCTGTCCGCGAGGCGCGCGTGCTGCTGGTCGACGACGATCGCGAGCTCTGTCAAATGCTCACCGAATACTTGAACGCCGAGCACTTCGAAGTTAAGAGCGTGCACGACGGCGGCGATGCCCTCGCGGAGCTGCAAGCCAGTCATTTTGAAATTTTGATTCTCGACGTGATGTTGCCGAGCGTCGGCGGCTTCGACGTATTGCGCAAGCTCGGAGCGTCTTATCCCACACCGATCTTGATGCTCACGGCGCGTGGCGATGATGTCGACCGCATCGTCGGATTGGAACTCGGGGCGGACGACTATCTGAGCAAGCCCTTCAATCCGCGCGAGCTGGTGGCGCGCATTCGAGCGATCCTGCGCCGCGCCAACAACCGAGCAGGCAAGGCCAACGCGCCTGACGAGCTCATCGTAGGGCCTGTTACCCTCCATACCGGCACGCATCTCGTGCACGTGAACGGGGAGCCGGTGCCGCTCACCGGCGCCGAATTTCGCGTGCTGGAACTGCTCATGCGGTCGGCGGGTCAAGTTATCTCGCGCGAGTCGATGACCGAGCAGGCGCTCGGCCGTAAGCTGGTCGCCTACGACCGCAGCATCGATACGCACATCAGCAACCTGCGCCGCAAGCTGGATCTGCCGGCGGGAAGGAATCCGGAGATCAAGAATGTCCGCGGTTCGGGCTACACTCTCACTTGGGCTCATGCATAGCTTATTCCTGCGGATCTTCATGCTCTTTTGGGCCGCGATGGCCATCATCGTCGGCGGCAGCATCGCCATCACCTTCACCATCGCCGCCCGCGAGTACGAGGCGCCCGATTTGCAGCGCCGCCCATCCGTGGCCATCCAGGCATCGGAAGTCCTCGCGCAGGGCGGCATCGGCGCCCTCAAGGCGTGGCTCAATGCCAATAGGACTTCAATCACGGACCGCGATCTGTACATCATCGGTCCGGATGGGGCTGATATCTTGGGCCGGCGCCTCTCGGAGAGCGCAGCGCGGCGCCTCGCGTACTTCAATCGCGATGAGTTCTTCAGCCGCGCGGAGCCGCGGACCTTGAGACCGCCGCCGGGCAACTTCCGACCCAGCCGCGCGGCGCCGCAGATCGTCGGCGCCGACGGCTCCGCCTACACCGTGCTTTCGGTGCCTCGGCGTCCCAGCATTTTCGGCGCATTGAGCCTACCGGCAATTTCGCTCACCATTCTCGGTGTCGCGCTCATTGTGAGCGCGCTTACCAGTTGGTGGCTGGCGCGGCACCTGAGCGCGCCTATCAGCCGCATTCAAGCGGGCGCGCGTACTCTCGCCGCCGAAAATCTCGATATGCAGGCGCGCCCGGGACTGCGTGTAAGTACGGGATTGGAGGGGCGCCGGGATGAGCTTGCTGTGCTCGCCCGTGATTTCGACGCCATGGCGGACCGGCTGCGGGCGAACCGCAGCGCCATCACGCAGCTATTGCGCGATATCTCGCACGAGCTGCGCTCGCCGCTGGCGCGAATGCGCGTCGCGTTGGGACTCGCCCGCCAACCACCGGCCGATTTCGCGCTTCAGCTCGATCGCATGGAACGGGAAGTCGAACGTCTCGACTCGTTGATCAGTCAGGTCTTGAAGCTGGCGCGTCTGCATGGCGCCGATGCGCCGTTCGCGCGCGAAATATTCGACATCGACGAATTGATCGAGGAAGTCGTGCGCGATGCGAACTTCGAAGGGGCCGTCAAGAGTTGCTCGGTGCGCCTCGAGGGCGCGGCACAAGTCGCTGTCAACGGCAACCGCGACCTGGTGCGCAGCGCCGTCGAGAACGTGCTGCGCAATGCAGTGCGCTACAGTCCACCGGGCGCAACCGTCGACGTGATCGTGACGCGCCCCGAGAGCGGCTTGACGATCCTCATCCGCGATTGCGGGCCCGGGGTCCCGAGCCGGGATCTGGAGCGCATTTTCGAGCCGTTCTACCGGGTTGCCGAATCGCGCGACCGCGATACCGGCGGAGAGGGCATCGGCCTTGCCATCACTGCTCAGGTCATGAAGGCCCATGGCGGCTCCGCCCAGGCCATCAACTGCGAGGGCGTCGGTTTGGAAGTGCGCCTGCACTTGCCGCCTGCGGCCCTAGCTGTTTAGATTCACCGCATGAGCCTATATCAAGAAGCCTGCAAGGTCATACCGGGCGGCGTCAATTCGCCGGTTCGCGCATTTCGCGGCGTTGGCGGGGAGCCGATTTTCTTCAAGAAAGCGTTGGGCGCCTACATCACGGCCGCCGACGGCCGGCGCTTCATCGATTACGTCGGGTCATGGGGCCCGATGATTTTGGGCCACGCGCACCCCCAGGTGATCAAAGCCGTGCAGGAAGCAGCCGAAAACGGCCTCTCGTTCGGCGCGCCGACTGAATTGGAGACGCGGCTCGCACGTAAGGTCAACGAACTCATGCCTTCCGTGGAGTTGGTCCGCTTCGTGAGTTCCGGTACGGAAGCGACCATGAGCGCGATTCGCCTGGCGCGCGGCGTCACCGGGCGCGACACGATCGTGAAATTCGAAGGCTGCTATCACGGACACTCGGATTCGCTGTTGATAAAGGCCGGCTCCGGAGCGCTCACGCTGGGCGTTCCCACCTCTCCCGGCGTGCCCCGGGCGCTCGCTGCTCACACCGTGACGCTGGACTTCAACGACGCCGATCAGGTGCGAGAGGCATTTCGGAAGATCGGCGATCAGGTCGCCTGCGTCATCGTCGAGCCGGTCGCCGGCAACATGAATTGCGTTCCGCCGGCCGCGGGATTTCTCGAGACGTTGCGCGAGGAATGCGATCGCAGCGGGGCGGTGCTGATTTTCGACGAAGTGATGACCGGCTTTCGGGTGGCTTTGGGCGGCGCGCAGGCGCTCTACGGCGTGCGTCCCGATCTCACCACGCTCGGCAAGATCGTCGGTGGCGGCATGCCGGTCGGCGCATTCGGCGGGCGGCGCGACATCATGGAGGCCTTGGCGCCCTTGGGGCCTGTCTATCAGGCGGGCACTCTGTCCGGCAATCCGGTCGCAATGAGCGCTGGCCTGACCACGCTCGAGCTCCTGTCATTGCCCGATTTTCACGAGCGGCTCCAAGCCGCGACCGATGTGTTCATTGCGCGGCTGGCGGAGTCGGCGCGCAACGCCGGCATTGCGCTTGCGACCAATCATGTCTGCGGCATGTTCGGCTTTTTCTTCACGACCGAACCCGTTGTCGACCGCTACAGCAAAGTCATGGCCTGCGACGTCGAGCGCTTCAAACGCTTCTTCCATGGCATGCTCGGCGAGGGCATTTACTTCGCGCCGTCCGCCTTCGAGGCGGGATTTTTGTCGGCGGCGCATACCCGGGCCGACATTGATGCCACCATCGCAGCCGCAGGCCGCGTCTTCACCGCTTTGAGCCGCTGAGGGTGTTGGCCTTCTTCTGGTTCTTCGGCGCAATTTTGCTTGCCGGCTTGATCGGTGCTTGCCTCGCCTATCCCGCCTTCGAATTGAGCTCTGCGTTCGCAAGCTTCGCGTTTCATCGCGTTGCGAGCCGAATTGCCATGCTGGCGCTCGTCGTGTTGCTGGTCATACTCTGCCGGCGCTTGAACCTCAGACAGAGGCGCGATTTCGGTTATGGACTGCCCTGGCGCCGCTTTCTCAAGGTGTCCTTGCTCTGGGGAGCTTTCGGCATCGCCACGGCGGGCATGGGCGCCGCGTTCTTGCTGGCCACGCATCTGCGCGTTCCCGTCCCGGAATTCATTCCCTCTGCGGGAAGCTTTGCGCGCATTTTCCTCATAGGCTTAGCTTCGGGCGTCGCCGTCGCGCTTCTGGAGGAATCCGTGTTTCGCGGTGTCATGCACACCGCGATTGAACGTGAATCCGGTCCGTGGCCGGCCGCCCTGCTCACCGCGCCGCTGTTCGCCGTCCTGCATTTCTTCGCCAAGGCCAGGATGCCGGCGGCCGATGTCGGCTGGGGGAGCGGCTTCGATTTGCTGAAGCTCTCGTTCGCGCCCTTGGGCCATCCGGCGCTGGTATTCGATTCGTTTGTGTCATGGCTGATTGTGGCGCTGATCTTGAGCCTTACACGCGCGCTCACCGGGAATATCGCGGTGGCGGTCGGGCTGCACGCCGGCTGGGTCGTGGTGCTTCGGATGCTGCAGGAGAGCACGACCAGCGGCAGCTCCCCTGACTACTCAGCCTGGGTCGGCCGGTTCGATGGGTTATTGGGGTACTGGATGGTGCCCTGGGGCACTGCCATCGCGGCCGCTCTTTGGTTGGCGCGCCCGGCTTGGGTGTACTACGCCAAGGGCTCGAGCACATCGAGCCTTTGAATCGGATCGTCGAGTTCCAGGCATGCTTGTTTATCGGACAAGGGAATCGGCAAGATTTCCGCGAGCCGGTGCCCAACCCATGCGGCATCGTCCAGGCGCATCTCGATGTCCGTATACACTTCGCCGAGTTGCGGCAGAACGCTTTTCAATAATGCCGCAAGGCGCGCATGACGAGTTGGCACCGCGACCAGGGGCTCGGGCGTCAGCCACTCAACCTCGGCGAGATGGAGACCGTCGCCTTGGCGGCTGCGGGTGCGTATGCGGAAGCGTTCCTGGCCCACGCATGACAATCCCAGCAAACCATCGGACAGCTGGTGAAAATCGACTATTTTCGCAAGCGTTCCCACATCGAAAGTCTCGGCGGGCCCTACTTCGGTGCCCTCGCGGATCAGGACCACGCCGAATGATTGGGTCTCTCGCATGCAGCGGCGAACCATGTCGACGTAGCGGGTCTCGAAGATTCGCAGCGGCAGCGGACCGCCCGGAAACAGCACGATATTGAGCGGAAATATGGCGATCGACTTCACTTCCGTCGAGCTCGTACCGTCAACTCACTTCCGGACACGCAGCGCGGCGAGCAGCTTGTCGTGCAGCCCGCCGAAGCCGCCGTTGCTCATCACGAGCATGTGGTCCCCCGGTCGGGCTTCGGCGGCGAGGCCGTTGGCCAAAGTCATCGACGCTTGCGACGACATGGGCTCGATTGCCGAGGGTGCTCACGGCGCCGGGCAGGTCCCACCCGAGATCGGGCGGGTTGAAGAACCAAGCCTGATCCGCCAGTTCGAGCGACGGCGCCAGTGTTTCCCGATGCACGCCGAGCTTCATCGTGTTCGAACGCAGTTCCAGCACGGCGATGATGCGCGCAGCGCCGACGCGGGCCCGCAGTCCGCGCAAAGTCGTTTCGATTGCGGTCGGATGATGAGCGAAATCGTCATACACGGTGACCTCGCCGACGACGCCGCGAATCTCCATCCGGCGTTTGACGCCGCGGAACGCACCCAGCGCCTTCGGCAGCGCGCTCCGGTTCCACCCCCACGTGCCCCGCCGCGGCGATCGCCGCCAACGCATTCATGACGTTGTGTTCGCCGAGCAGCGGCCAGCTGACTTCGGCCACCGGCTTTCCCTGCCGTAGTACCGCGAACCGGCTCGCTGCCGATCCCTCCGCAATTCGAGCACTCCAGTCGAAGCTCGCTCCGCCCTCGCCCGGCGGCTTCGCCAAACCGAACGATTCGCTCGGCGTCCAGCAGCCGAAACTCAAGGTGGCAGCGAGTTCGGCGTCCCCGCCGTTGACGATGATCCTGCCCGCGGCCGGAACGGTGCGCAGGAGCTGATTGAATTGGCTGCGAATGGCGGCAACGTCCGCGTAGATATCGGCGTGATCGTATTCGAGGTTATTGAGGATGGCGGTACGCGGCCGGTAGTGGACGAATTTCGCGCGCTTGTCGAAGAACGCGGTATCGTACTCGTCCGCTTCGATGACGAAGTGCGGTCCGCCGCCCAAGCGGGCGGTGGAATCGAAATTGCCTGGCACGCCGCCGATCAGAAATCCCGGCGCGAGACGGGCTTCCTCGAGGATCCAGGTCAGCATGGCCGTGGTCGTGGTCTTGCCGTGGGTCCCGGCCACGGCGATCACATGCTTCTTGTGCAATACGTGTTCGGCCAGCCATTGCGGCCCGGAGGTATACGGGATCCCGCGATCCAGCATCGCCTCGATGACGGGTCTGCCGCGGCTCAAGGCATTTCCGACCACGACGACGTCCGGCTTGAGGTCGAGCTGCTCCGCGTCATAGCCCTGAATGAATTCGATGCCGAGCACTTCGAGCTGAGTACTCATAGGCGGGTACAAATTGAGATCGGCGCCGGTCACGCGATATCCGGCGGCCTTCGCGATATTCGCGAGTCCGCCCATGAACGTCCCTCCGACGCCCAAAATATGCACGTGCATGGTCATGAGTTCGGCAGCAACTTCTGCTCCAGTACGATCGATAGCAAAAGATACCCCACGCTCACCGCAACCCCTAGGGCGATCCCCGAATCCAGCGCGGCGCGCCATATGTTGGCACAGGCGAGTACGTACCAAATCAGCCCGATCAACATCAGGACGCCGAACGGCACCGACGCGAGACGGTCCGAACCGATGACGTGAATCAGCGAGCCTATCGGATAGAGCGCGATCTGCGCGAGCACCCCGACTCCGAGCAACGCGCTGCCGGTTTGCAGAAACCGCTGCCGGTGGCGGCCCAGCGCCAGCACGCCCCAGGCGAAGGCAAGCGGCAGACCCACGCTCATGACGATGCGGGTGAGAATTCGATCGCTCGAAACAGGGGGCAAAAATGCGCTCAAGCCTTCAAGCAGCGCTGCCGCCGCGGAAACCAGCGCCAATAGGAAGACCGACGCCGGCAAATGCGCGGGCGTCCGTCGCCAAAGGGCAATGTCCCAAAATGCTTTTGCGAGTCGCAGCATCGTCCGATCAGTCATAATCGATTCCAAATTGTACACGCGGACCGACGGTATGCCCGACGCGATTTGGATCGATCGAGATGATGAGCTGCCGGCGCTGGCGGACACGCTGGCCTCGCAGCCGTCGATTGGCCTCGATACCGAATTCCTGCGCGAGCGCACATTCTTTCCCAAGCTGTGCCTCCTGCAACTGGCTGCCGGCGGCCGAATCTGGTGCGTGGATACGCTCAAGATTCGCAGCCTCGATCCATTGATGGCTGCCCTCACAGCACCGGCGGCCCGCAAACTGATTCATGCCGCGCGCCAGGATCTGGAGGCGGTATACCTTTCGACCAAGCGCGTCGTGTCCCCCGTGTTCGATACGCAGATCGCCGCCGGCTGCGTCGGACTCAAGCCTCAAGTCGGTTACGCAGAGCTTGTCAAGACGCTGTTGGACGTAACGGTGCCGAAAGGCCAAACCCGGACCGATTGGTCGAAGCGCCCGCTCACGCCGCGAACAGCTGGAATACGCGGCGGACGATGTCTTTTACCTCGGGCGACATCGCGAATCATCTCGTCGAAAAGCTCCGCGAGCTCGATCGCGAGCACTGGGTATTGGAGGATTGTTTGGCGCTCGAGGATAGGGATCTGTATGAGCCCGATCCCGGGCAGGCATGGGTGAGGCTTCGTGGCCTCGCGCAGCTGGCACCGGCGGCGCGAGCCCGCGCCAAAGCCATTGCGATCTGGCGCGAAAGACTTGCGCGCGCGAAGGATTTGCCGCGCGCCTGGATCTTGTCCGACACCGCCATTTTCTCCGTTGCGCAAGGCTCATCGCCACCGCTTAACGAGGGCCTGGCGGCTGATCTGCTCGATTCGCTCGAAGAGGCGGCGCATGATGTATCGGATCAGGAGCCGAGCCAGGACGCGCGGCCGACTCCCGAACAAAAAATCGTCATCGAACGTCTCGGTAAAATCGTCGATTCGCGCGCCGCCGAACTCAAGATCAGCCCCGAGATCCTTGCGTCGCGCGGAGAGCTCAAGGCGCTCGCGACGCGCCCGCTTGCTCGCTCGCTGCGGGAGGCGCACGCACTGACGGGCTGGCGCCGCGAAGAAATCGGGAAGCGGCTGCTCGAGGTTATCGGCTGACGCGGCTGGCCGCGTTGTTGCCGGCCGCACCGCTGCGTACCGCGCTTTCTATGTTTTTGAAGACGGTGTCCACGTCCGCGTCGGCGTCCACCGGCCGGAGCAATCCGGCATTCTCGTAATACGCGATCAGCGGTTTGGTCTGCGCTTCGTACACTTCCAGCCGCTTCGAGATGACGTCCTCTTTGTCATCCGGTCTCTGGATCAGCCGGTGCGAATCGCCGCACTGCGCACTTGATGCGCCTCCCCCTCCGGCCGAAGTATAAATGTTGAACACCTGTCCGCAATCCTGACAAATCCTGCGGCCGGACAATCGTTTGAACAGACGCCCTAGATTCGAGGTTCATCAGCACCACGGAATCGAGCGGTGTCCCGAGTTCGTCCAGCAGCTTGGTCAACGCTTCGGCCTGGGGGATGTTGCGGGGGAAGCCATCCAGTATGAAACCTTCGGCAGCATCCGGCCGGCTGATGCGTTCGCGGATCATGCCGAGCACGGTGGCATCGTCGACCAGCTTTCCCGAGTCCATGGCGGCCTTGGCGCGCAGGCCCAGCTCCGTGCCCTTGGCTACCGCCTCGCGCAGCAGGTCTCCGGTGGATATCTGGGGGATTCCATGGGCTTTGACCAGCAGTTGCGACTGCGTGCCCTTGCCCGACCCGGGAGCTCCCAATAGAACTATTCGCATGATTTTCTTGAGTGTGAAACGGAGCTACCGTACCTTCGAGCGGCGCGGTCGTCAAACCCCAGCCGATCGGCTATTCTGCGCGCCTCATGTCGTGGGGGTCCCATGCAGAATGCGTTCTATGCACAATCCGGCGGAGTTACCGCGGTCATCAATGCGTCCGCCTGCGGTGTAATAGAAACTGCCAGGCGACACCGCGATAAAATTGCCAAGGTGTACGCCGGTCGGCACGGCATCATCGGCGCCCTGACCGAGGACATGATCGACACCAGCCGGGAGAGCCGGGCCGCCATCGCCGCCCTGCGTTACACGCCGGGCGGCGCCTTCGGATCGGCGCGCTACAAATTGGCCGGAATCGACAAGAATCGCGCGCAATACGAACGTTTGATCGAGGTATTCCGCGCGCATGATATCGGCTATTTCTTTTACAACGGCGGCAACGACTCCATGGATACGGCGCAGAAGGTGGCGCAAATCGCCAAGCAAATGGCGGTGCCCCTTACATGCATCGGGATTCCCAAAACTGTCGACAACGATCTGCCGATCACCGATTGCTGCCCCGGATTCGGCTCCGCCGCCAAATACATCGCAGTCTCGACCCGCGAAGCCGCGCTCGATGTAGCGTCCATGGCCCGCACGTCGACGAAGGTATTCGTGCTCGAGGTCATGGGCCGGCACGCCGGCTGGATGGCAGCCGCCGGTGGCCTTGCCGGGGTAAAAGCCGGCGATGCGCCGCACATCATTTTATTTCCCGAAGTCCGCTTCGATCGTGGGCTTTTCCTGGCAAAGGTCAAATCCACGGTCGAAAAATACGGTTACTGCGTCGTCGTCGTTTCCGAAGGGGTGCGTGATGCCGACGGCAAATTTCTGGCCGAGGCCGGTACCAAGGACGCCTTTGGCCATTCGCAGCTCGGCGGCGTGGGACCCGTTGTCGCGCAAATGACCCAGGAAGCCTTCGGATACAAGTTCCATTGGGCTGTTGCCGACTACCTGCAGCGTTCGGCACGGCACATTGCTTCCAAGGTCGACGTGGAGCAAGCCTATGCGGTGGGCAAGGCAGCGGTCGAATTCGCCGTCAAGGGCAAGAACGCGGTCATGCCGGTCGTGGTGCGAAAATCCGCCAAACCCTACCGCTGGAGCATCGGCGAGGCGCCGTTGGAGGCGATCGCGAACAAAGAAAAAAAGGTGCCGCGCAATTTCATCACCGCGGACGGATTTGGCATTACGGCTGCCTGCCGTGTGTATTTGTCGCCTCTGATCGGCGGCGAAGATTACCCGCCCTATCGCAATGGCCTGCCGGCCTATACCGCGCTCAAGGGAGCCAGCGTACCGAAGCGCCTGCGCACGCCGTTTGTGGTATAGTTCGGGCGTTTTTTTTTGCTATAATTTTATACTTTTCAATAACATAAGAATTCACCGGAGACCTTCTCATGACTCTTGACTGTGCGCTGTGGCTGGCAATTGCGGCCGGTGTTGTGGCGATCCTGTACGGCCTGATTTCGGTGCGCTGGATTTTGGCGCAGCCGGCCGGGAACGCGCGCATGCAAGAGATCGCCGCCGCGATTCAGGCAGGGGCGAAGGCGTATTTGAACCGCCAATACTCCACCATCGCCGTCGTCGGGGTAATTCTTTTCCTTGCGCTGGGCCTCGCCTTGGGTTGGGCCACTGCCGGCGGCTTCGCGGTCGGTGCGGTACTCTCCGGCCTCGCCGGCTATATCGGCATGTTCATTTCGGTGCGAGCCAACGTGCGCACTGCACAGGCAGCGCACTCGGGCATCAACGCCGCCCTCAAGGTCGCATTCAGAGGGGGCGCCATCACCGGCATGCTGGTGGTGGGTCTCGGGCTCCTCGGGGTCGCCGGCTACTACCTCGTCATGCTGCGCCTCCTCGGCGATCCGGAAGCCGCCTTGCGTTCCTTGGTCGGCCTCGCGTTCGGCGGCTCGCTCATCTCCATATTCGCGCGTTTGGGCGGCGGCATTTTCACCAAGGGCGCCGATGTGGGCGCCGACCTGGTCGGCAAGGTGGAAGCCGGCATTCCCGAAGACGATCCGCGGAATCCCGCGGTTATCGCCGACAACGTCGGCGACAACGTCGGCGACTGCGCCGGCATGGCGGCCGACTTGTTCGAAACGTACGCCGTAACCCTGGTCGCCACGATGTTGCTGGGCGGGCTCGTGATGGTGGACATGGGAGAGCGGGCGGTATTGTTTCCGCTCGTGCTCGGCGCGATTTCCATCATCTCGTCCATAGTCGGCACGTTTTTCGTCTCCACCCGTGAAGGCGGCAAGATCATGAACGCCCTGTACAAGGGCGTCATCGTCTCCGCCGCCATCTCCGCGGTCGCCTTTTATTTCACCTGCCAGCGCCTCCTGGGCGATCACGCCATGTCCATGTGGTTGTGCACGCTCGTCGGTCTCGCGCTCACGGCGGCGATGATCGTGATTACCGAGTACTACACGGCCACCGAATACAAACCCGTGCAGCACGTCGCCGCGGCGTCACAAACCGGCCACGCCACCAACATCATCGCGGGATTGGGTGTCTCGATGAAAGCCTGCGCCCTGCCCGTGCTCGCGGTGGCTTTCAGCATCTGGGCGTCGTTCAGGCTCGAGGGCTTGTACGGGATCGCGATCGCCGCCACCGCCATGCTCTCCATGACCGGCATGATCGTCGCGCTCGACGCCTATGGCCCCATCACCGACAATGCCGGCGGCATTGCCGAAATGGCCGGGCTCGATAAAAAAGTGCGCGACGTCACCGACCCGTTGGATGCGGTGGGCAATACGACCAAGGCCGTGACCAAGGGCTATGCCATCGGCTCCGCCGGGCTTGCCGCGCTCGTGCTGTTTGCCGACTACACGCACAAGCTCGGTGAAGTACTGGGTCATCCCACGAGCTTCGACCTATCGAACCCCGCCGTGATCATCGGTCTGTTCATCGGCGGTCTGGTGCCCTACCTCTTCGCCGCCATGGCAATGGAAGCGGTCGGCCGAGCCGCGGGAGCGGTTGTCAACGAAGTGCGCCGCCAGTTCCGCGAAATCAAAGGCATCATGGAAGGCACCGCGAAGCCTGATTACTCGCGCGCCGTCGACATGCTGACGAAGGCGGCGATCAAGGAAATGATCATCCCCTCGCTGCTGCCGATCCTGGTGCCTATCGTGCTCGTATTCGTGGTCAATCTCCTCATGGGCCCCGGTTCCGGCGTGCAAGCGCTCGGCGGACTCTTGATCGGAACCATCGTGACCGGCTTGTTCGTTGCCATCTCGATGACCACGGGCGGAGGCGCGTGGGACAACGCCAAGAAGTATATCGAGGAAGGCCATTACGGCGGCAAGGGCTCCGACGCCCACAAGGCCGCGGTGACCGGAGATACCGTCGGCGATCCCTACAAAGACACCGCGGGGCCGGCCATCAACCCGCTGATCAAGATCATCAATATCGTGGCGCTGCTGTTGGTGCCGGTGCTCGGCAAGATGATGTGATCGGCTGCGTCGGGCGCGTCCGCGTCGAGCTATCAAATTCGCGTCTAGCTATCGAATCCGCGTCTAGATATCGAAATAGATGGCGTCCGGTTCGGCGGCGCCTTCGCGCGTGGCCACGCGAAGATCCGGCTCCTTGAGCGACACGCGCGAGCGCGGCGGCACGCTGCGGGTCAGGAACACCGAGCCGCCGATGACGCTCTCGGCGCCGACGACGGTCTGTCCGCCAAGCACCGTGGCATTGGCATAGAGGGTGGAGCCGTCCTCAACGGTAGGGTGACGCTTCTTCCCGCGGATGATCTGTCCGCTCGCGTCCCGCGGAAAGGAGAGGGCGCCCAAGGTCACGCCCTGATACAGCTTGACGCCTTCGCCGATATCCGTCGTTTCCCCGATCACCACGCCGGTGGCATGGTCGATGAAGAAGGCCGGGCCGATTTTGGCGCCGGGATGAATATCGGCACCGGTCTTCGAATGCGCCCACTCGGTCATGATACGCGCCATCATCGGCACGCCTAGATCGTACAGGGCGTGCGCGATGCGATACACGCTGACCGCCAACACGCCCGGATAGGCAAGGATCACTTCATCCAGATTGGTCGCCGCCGGGTCGCCGTCGAACGCCGCCTGCACGTCGCGTATCAGGAGACCACGGATGTGCGGCAATCGGCTCAGGAAAATCTCCGCCAGTTCGTGCGCGCGCGGCGCACATTCGCCGAATTCCTGCCGCGTCCCCTCGGGCTCGCGGCCCGCCTGCTCCCGCCCGTAGCACAGGCAGTGCTCCATCTCGCGCTCGAGCTTGGGTGCGAGCGTGGCCATCGATTGCGCCACATGCGCTCCCAGATTCTCGCTGCTCAAATCGCGGCGCCCAAAATATCCCGGGTACATCAAGTCGAGGATTGACTCCAAGATCTCGACGATGGCTTCGCGCGAGGGAAGGTAGCGGCGCGAGATGCGCCGCGCGCGCTCATCGCCCCTGTAGCTGTCGAGGAACTCTCCCGTGAGCTCGTCGAGCGCGGGGTTCGAGGACTGCGGGTAGGCGATCGCTTTCATGCCGCCGTTTAGGCAACCGCCTGCATCTTCTCGACCCCTTCGAATAGCCCTTCGAACAACGCGCCCGACAGATAGCGCTCGCCGGCATCCGGCAGCACCACGACGATGGTCTTGCCTCTCTGCGCGGGCTCGCGCGCGAGACGCAGCGCCGCAACCAGCGCAGCGCCGCAGGAGATTCCGCTGAGCAGTCCTTCTTCGCGCGCCAAGCGCCGTGCCGTCTCGATGGATTCTTCGTTGTTGACTTGCTCGACGCGGTCGATCTGCGACAAGTCCAAATTCTTCGGGACGAATCCCGCTCCGATACCCTGAATCTTGTGCGGAGTCGGCGTCAGCGGCTGGTTGGCCAAGGTCTGCGTGATGACCGGAGAATGCGTCGGTTCCACCGCAATCGTCAGGATCTTCTTTCCGCGCGTTCCTTTGATGTAGCGCGACACGCCGGTCAGCGTGCCGCCGGTACCGACGCCGCTCACGAACACGTCGATCTTGCCGTCGGTATCGTCCCAAATCTCCGGGCCGGTGGTCTTTTCATGGATCCCCGGATTGGCCGGATTCTCGAATTGCTTCATCAGGAGATACTTGCCGGGCTCCGCGGCGGCCAACTCTTCGGCTTTGGCTATCGCGCCCTTCATGCCCTTGGGCCCCGGGGTCAAAACGAGCTTGGCGCCGAACGCGACCAATACTTTGCGCCGCTCCATGGTCATTGTTTCCGGCATGGTCAAAACGCACCCATAGCCGCGTGCGGCAGCGGCGTAAGCGAGCGCGATGCCCGTGTTGCCGCTGGTGGCCTCGACGATGGACATCCCCGGCTTCAGTGTGCCGCGCTCTTCGGCGTCCCACACCATGGCGGCGCCGATCCGGCACTTCACCGAGTAGGCCGGATTGCGTCCCTCGATCTTGGCGAGAATAGTTGCTCCGCTTCCCGCATTCATGCGGTTGATGCGGATCAGCGGCGTGCGGCCGATGGACTTCGTGTTGTCCTCATAAACGTGCATAGGGTCACCTCATTGGGCTGGCAGCCAATTTTCCTCCTAAGCGAGGGGGAAATGCCATAGAAGTTTGTTATGAGGCCCTGCCCGGGCGTTATATGGTCGCCGGCACGGCGTTCGGGTTCGGTATTACCGACAGCGGTTGCGGGCGGCCGATTGCGAAGCCCTGCACGAAGTCGATTCCCATGTCGGTCACGGTGTCGAGAGAAAGCTGGTCCTCGACCTGTTCCGCGACCACACGAAAATGAAGGCTCCGCGACAATTCGATCATCGCTGCCACCATCGCCTGATTCACGGTATCGACGGCGAGATTCTTGATGAACGAGCCGTCGATTTTCAGATAATCCATCGGCAGCGTGCGCAGCGTGGAGAACGAACTCAAGCCGCTGCCGAAATCGTCCAGTGCGAACTCGCAGCCCATGCCGTGCAGCACGGCGAGGAAGCGGTGCGCGTGATCGAGGTTCGCGACCACCGAGCTCTCCGTGACCTCGAAGCAAATGTCGCCGGGATTCGCTCCCGTATGATCGAAGCAATCGACGACGAATTCCAGAAAATCCGAATCTCCGAGCGTCTGACCGGCGATGTTGATCGCAACGCTGCGGCCGGGCGGCAATTTCATCCCGCCGCGCCCGAGCGCGGAAAGCACCGTCTGCACGACCCATCGGTCGATGTGCGGCATCAGGCGGTAGCGCTCGGCCGCGCGAATGAAATCGGACGGGGGCGTGCTCGGCTGGCCGTTCTCGCCCTCGAGGCGTACGAACACCTCGATTGCGGGACCGCGTCTGGCCGCCGGCGCGGGCGTGGACGATCGGCTGGTAGTAGAGTTCGAACTTGTTGTCCCGCAATGCACCCTGCAGCTTCTGCAGCCAATGGATCTCGCCGCTGTGCCGTGCGCTCGCTTCCTCGCGCGCCGAGTACACGTGCACGTGCAATCCGCCTTGTTTTTTCGCCACGTAGCACGCGGAATCCGCGGAATTCATGATGTCTTCGATGGCGCCGCCGTCGCGGCCGATCTCGACCAGACCGATGCTGACGCCGATATTGAATATCTTGTCCTTCCAGACGAAGCGGTAGTCATTGACGGTGCGCACCACATCGTCGGCGATTTGCCGCGCTTTCTCGAGCGGGCAGCCCACCAGCAGCAACGCGAATTCATCGCCGCCGATGCGCCCGGCGGTATCCGAATCGCGGACGGCCTCTTTGACGAGCGAGGCGACCTCGCGCAGCATGTTGTCGCCCGCGGTATGGCCGCAGGTGTCGTTCACCACCTTGAACCGATCGAGGTCCAGATAGCACAGGGCATGCGCGACGTTTCCGGCCTGCGCCGAGTCCATGGCTTCCTGCAGCCGCCGCTCGAATTCTCGGCGATTCACCAGTCCCGTCAGGGCATCGTGACTGGCTTGATAGGTCATTTGACGCGTCAGGCCGCGCAGTTCGCTGGTGTCGTGCAGCACCAGCACCAGTCCCACGATGTCCTTGCCGTCGAAGCGCAGAGGCGTGACGCTGATTTCTACCGACCGCTCCGGGCCGGCGTTTGCCGGGACCAGCACGGCGCGCCGCCCCATGGACACGCGGCCGCCGGTGGCGAGGGCCTTGCGCACGGGATCTCCCAGCGACCGGCGGTCCGTCTCGTCGACCAGCGACGCAACGTCCGAAAACGACCTGCCCATGACCTGGTCGAATCGTTGGCCGAGCAAGGTCTCCGCGGCGTGATTGATGTAGTCGATGCGGCCATCGGCGTCTACCGTGATGACGCTCTCGCCCATGGCATCGAGCGTCACCATGGCGCGGGGTCTCGAGGGCACCACCGCAGTCCCCGCTTCGGGCAACATTTCAAGGGCTGTGAGCAGCAGCGCCGCTTCGCCGGCGCTGTCGATCAGGAGGTTCGAGAGCTCCACGCGCGTCACCTGCGCCTGAGCGCCGACGAGCTCGATCTCGTAGCGCTCGGCCGCGGGCTCGCCGGCCAACCGCCGCCGCAAATTGTTGGCCACCAACTCGGCATATTCCGGCGCGACGAAATCGGTCAAGGGGCGACCCACGACCTCGGCGGCGCTCAAATTGAGCAGCGCCAAAAAGCGCGAGTTGGCGAACAAGATGCGATCGCGATGCACGAGCACCGCGTCGTGCACGGTCTCGACCAAGCGCTGGAAGAGCTGTTCGCGGTCGAGCAGCCGTGCGCCGCGCTGTTCGAGGTCTTCTAGGAGTGTATTGACCGCAGAACCGAGCTGGCCTAGCTTTTTCGATTTGCCCTCGACCCCGATGCGCCCGGCCGTGCCGGCCTCGCGGGTGAGTCGCAAAATCTGCTCGGACACCTCGTTCACGGCACGTTCTTGGCGCCGCTTGCGCGCATAGAGCACGGCCAAGCCCACCGCCAGAACGGCGGTGATGGAAAACCAGGGCACGATGGGAGACAAGATCAACGCGGACCTCGATAGTTATGAATCTTAGCGGCCCTTGATTTTAGTACCCAGATCGGGTTGGCACGCCGCGACTCATCGTGACACGAAGAATAGCGCACGGGCATGGCGAAGCCTGCCGAAATTGACCATAATCAACGTGGGTTAATCCTGTACGCGAGCGCAGAAAATGATGGATACTTTGGCCGCTCGCCGGCAAATGGTGGATCAGCAGATACGCACGTGGGAAGTTCTCGACTCCCGCGTGCTCGACGTGCTATCCGCGGTTCCGCGCGAAGCCTTCGTACCGCCCGAGTACCGCGAGCTCGCGTTTGCCGATTCGCCGATTCCCATTGGATTCGGGCAAACCATGTTGGCACCGATGCTCCAGGGACGGATTCTGCAGGCGCTTGCCCCCTCGGGCACCGACACTGCCTTGGAGGTAGGCAGCGGCACGGGCTATCTCTCGGCATGCTTGAGCTTGCTGACGTCCTCGACGCACTCGATCGACATATACCCGGGGCTCATCGCGTTATGCAAAGCGAACGTGCGCGCGGTGCCCGAGGCCACGGTGCAGTTCGAGGTCCGCGATGCCTTTGCCGCCGCCGCGTTGGGCGAGTACGACATCGTCGCCGTCACCGGCTCGCTGCCGATTTACGATTCGCGTTTCGAACGCTCACTTCGCGTCGGGGGACGCCTATTTGCCATCGTCGGCACCGCCCCGGCAATGGACGCCGTCCTGATCCGGCGGGTCGATACCGACGAGTGGACCCGAGAGAGTTTGTTCGAGACCGTAGTCCAGCCTCTGGTCAATGCCGCGGCGGCGCAGAAGTTCGTGTTCTGATGATCAAGGACATGACTCCCAAGGAATTCCTGGAGCGGCGGTCGGGCGGCGCCGACATGACGCTTCTGGACGTTCGCGAGGATTGGGAAACGGCGCTGGCGCCTGTGCCCGACGCCATTGTCCACATCCCGATGGGCCAAATCTCGAATCGCCTGGGCGAGCTCGATCCTCAGCGGGAGACAGTCGTGATATGCCGATCGGGCGGCCGAAGCATGGAAGTGGCGCGTTTTCTCTCAGCTCAAGGCTTTGCCTCGGTGTACAACCTGACGGGGGGCATCTTGGCCTGGTCTCGAGACTTGGACCCTCGGATCCCGCAATATTGAAGTGCCGCGGCGCCCTTGACACCTAGGTGATATGGTTATATATAACACTATATGACCCGACTGCTGACCTTATTCGCAGTTTTTCTGTGCGCGACTTCCGCGCGCGCGGCGGACCTCCTCGCCGTCTATCAACGCGCGCTACAAAACGATCCGCAACTTCGCGAGGCGGAAGCGACACGCCTTGCGGCACTGGAAGCGAAACCACAGGCCCTCTCGGCCTTGCTGCCGCAACTACAGGGAACCGGCGTTGTGACCCGGGAGAAGGACTCCGGGACGGACATCGTCACGCAACCGACGAGCAGCCCCGGCCACGGGCCCGTCGGCCTGATCAGCTTTCCCTTCGATGGGCGCATCAACACGACGACGCACCGCTACGGCGTCGATCTCAGGCAAAATATATTTCGCTGGGAGAACTGGGTGGCCCTGCAACGGGCGGATGCCCAAGTCGCGCAGGCGGAAGCGGACTACCAGGCCGCGCAACAAGACCTGATGGAACGGGTTGCGCAACGCTACTTCGATGTGCTCGCCGCCCAGGATGATCTCGAGGCGCAGCAGGCCGCGCTGAACTCGATCCAACATCAACTCGACCAGGCCGAGTCACGCTACCAAATCGGGCTGATCGCCGTCACCGATGTCGAGGAGGCACGCGCGGCCCACGACACCGGTGCAGCAGCCGTGATTGCCGCAAAGCGTACGCTGGCCTCAACTCAGGAATTTTTGCGCGAGATCACCGGCGATGCCTTCGATTCGCTGTCACGCCCCATCGAGCCGTTCGAACTGGCCACCCCGGACCCCGTCAACGAAGACCGCTGGGTCGAAATGGCCTTGCAACAAAATCTTTCCCTCGTTTCGAGCCGCTTGGCGGCCGACATTGCACGGGAGAACGTCAGCTCCGCGCGCGGCGGCCACTTCCCGTCGCTGGACTTGGTGGGTAGCCGCTACAAGGCGACCAGCAATGGCGTAGATACGTTCACCGACGGCACCCCGGCGGGCGGAACGACCCTGGACCAGAATCAGCGGACCATCGGCCTGCAATTGACGTTCCCGATTTACTCAGGGGGCATGGTGTCCTCGCAGGTCCGCCAGGCCGTCTACCAGCACCGTGCCGCCAAGGAAAGAGTCGAACGGGTGGCACGCCAAACCGAGCACGACGCGCGCGATTCGTATTTGGGTGTGCTCTCCGAGATATCGCGCGTCAAGGCGCTGCGTCGGGCGCTCGAATCAAACGCAACTTCGCTGCGAGCTACCGAGTCCGGTTACGAGGCCGGCACACGCACCGCCGTGGACGTTCTGCAATCGCGGCGACTCTGGGTGCAGGCGCAAACCGATTATTCGCGCAGCCGATACGACTACATGATCAACGTGCTCAAGCTGCAGCAGGCGGCCGGCACTCTGTCGCAGCAGAGCCTTGAGCGGATGAACAGCCTGCTGACGGACGCGCCGCCCACGAAGGATCCCGCCACAACGGTTCAATGAGCCCGCGCCGGCAGCTACCAGCTTTCGCGGGCTGCTCAATGAGCTTTCAACAGCGGTTCAATGAGCTCGAGCAGACGCCGTAGGCTGCCCCGATTCGACTCGACGATGTGCCGTCCGATGTCGCCCATTCGCCGCCGCCCTTCCGCATCGGCCAGGAGGAGCTTCAGGGCCGCTTGCAGCTCGCCCGCATCCGCCACCTCTAACGCAGCCCCTTGCTCGAGCAGCAGCCGTGCTATCTCTTCGCCGGCGTGATGCGAGGGCCCGGTCAGCACGGGAACTCCGAGCGCCGCCGGCTCCAGCAAATTATGACCGCCGATTGGCACCAGACTGCCTCCGACGAAAGCCACATCCGCCGATGCATAGAGCGCCGCGAGCTCACCCACCGTGTCCACCAGGATAACTTGCGGGCCCGCCAATTCGATCTGCGGGTCCGCCTGCTGCTTGACGTCCTTCGGCATCATGCTGGTTCGTCGCGTGAACCGCATTCCTCGGCGGCGGAGCAGATCGGCCGCGGCATCGAATCGATCGGGGTGCCGCGGCACCAACAGCAACAGAGCATTCGGTCGGGCGAGCAGCAGTTCGGCGTGCGCCTCCAGCACTTGCTCCTCTTCGCCTGCGTGGGTGCTGCCGGCGATCCAAAGGGGCCTTTCGCCGCCGAACGAAGCGCGAAGCTCGGCTCCTCGAATGAGGGCGGCCGGGTTCAATTCCAAGTCGAACTTGATATTGCCGACCACATGGATCCTGGAGCTTTCTGCCCCGATGGCAATGAAACGCTCGGCATCCGTGCGGGTCTGAGCCGCAATCAACGGACTGGCGGAGAATATCCCGCGGATCAGCGCGCCGAAGCGCCGGTAGCGCGCAACCGATTTTGCCGACAGCCGGGCGCTCGCGAGCACCACGGGCACGCCGCGGCATTCGCACTGCCCGAACAGATTGGGCCACAGCTCGGTTTCCATGATGAGGGCGATGCGTGGCCGAGCACGATCCAGGAATCGCGCCACCGCACCCGGCGTGTCGTAGGGCAGGAAACGTACATGAATGGCATCGCCGAACAGCTCTCCGGCGCGCGCCCTGCCGGTGAGTGTTGCCGTGGTCAGCACGATCGGACTCTCTGAATACCGCGACCGCAAGGCACGCACCAAGGGGGCGGCCGCCGTCATCTCCCCAAGGCTGACCGCGTGCAGCCAGATACTTGGGCCGCCGCTTAAAGGGCTGCCCCACCCGAAGCGCTCGCTCAGCCCCCGCCAGCGGGAAGGATCGCGCACGCCGCGTACCAGCTCCCATGCCAAGGCCAGGGGGGCGGCCAAGTAAATCAGCAGCGAGTACGAGCGGCGCGTCATTTCGACCCGTCGCCGAATCGCGCCTGATAGCCCTCCAAGAACCAGTTCCAGGATTCGTCTTGCGATGATCCGCAGGAAATCTTTGCGAGCGAGCGCTGCAGGCGCCGCAGGTTGCGCGAGGTCCACGCGCCCGGCGGCCGCAAGCGGCCGCGGTCGAAGTCGATCACACTGATGAAGCCGCGGGCGTCGAGCAGTATGTTATGCGCATTGAGATCCGCATGATCGACGCCGGCGCGATGCAGCTTTGCGACGGCTGCGCCGACGGCGCGCCAGGTCGCCTGAGACGCGTTGCCCTGCGCGAGAACCGCGCTCAAGGGGTTGGCATCCATGATCCGTTGCGTAATCAAATCGCAGCGGTACCACAAGCCCGATCGCTGATAGCGGGCGGCGATGGGAATAGGTACGGGCAGACCACGCTGAGCCATCAACTCGAGCAGCCGCCATTCGGCAAAAGCCCGTACCCTGTCCTCACCCGCCCACACGTACCGATCGCTCGAGAGTCGGGCAATCCAGCCGCCGCGGCGGAAGTGACGCAGCACCCACTGGCGTTCGCCCGAAGCCACGAACCACGCCGAACCGCGGCCGCCGCTCGCGGCGATGAGCTCACATCGCGAGCGCCAGTATTCCGGATCGAACATCGATTCCAGGGATTCCAGCGCCTGATTGCCAAGGCAAGCGGGATCAGCCAGCATGGCGCCCGTGGCAGTGGCAATGCGTCGGCCGCCGTTCGTCATTCTCTGCCGTTCGTCATTCTCTCGAGCGCGTCCTTGTCACCATCGGCGATGACCTTAAATTTCAAACCACCGCCGCGGGATGTGTGTCTGCTGCGTTTGTCGGCTATCGGCGATACCTGCCACGGGTTGGCGGCGCTCAGGGCATTCCAAGCGGCTTGGCCGCAAACCCGCTTCACCTGGATCATCGGCAAAGTCGAAGCCACGCTGATGGCGGCGATTCTCCCGGAAATCGAGTTTATCACCTTCGATAAAGGCACAACGTTCAGGGAGCTTGGGCGCCTGCGCACGAGCAGCCGGCGCTTCGACTTGCTGCTCGATATGCAATTGTCGTTGCGCGCGAGCCTCGTCTGCACCCTGGTTCGCGCACCCATCAAGCTCGGCTTCGATCGCGCGCGTGCGCGGGAACTGCAGTGGCTGTTCACCAATGCCCGCATCGCACCGGCGGCGGCGGAACATGTGTTGGACTCGTTCATGGGATTCGTGCGCGCGTGCGGCATAGAGGCCGACAGACCCTTCTGGAACCTACGCCTCCCTCCGGACGCGCTCGAGTATGCTCGGGGCATCGTAACCGACGAACGGCCGACGCTCGTCATCAGCCCCTGCTCCAGCCATGCGGCCCGGAACTGGTCTGCGGAGCGGTATGCCGCGGTTGCCGATCACGCCGCCCAAGCACACCACATGCGGGTGGTGCTCGTCGGAGGCCGCAGCTCCATCGAGTACGAGATGGGCCGCGCCATCTGCGCCGCGGTCCGCACCGCGGGCGCCCCTATCATCAATCAGATCGGCAAGGATACGCTGCCGCAGCTTCTGGGGTTGCTCTCGCAAAGCACCGTGCTTTTGTCTCCCGACTCCGGTCCCGCCCACATGGCCACGATGGTCGCGCTGCCGGTGATCGGCCTCTACGCAGCCACCAATCCCGCCCGCGCCGGCCCCTATTACAGCCTGCAGTGGTGCGTCGACAAGTACGACGTGGCCGCGCGGACGTTCTTGGGTAAGCCCGCTGCGCAAATTCCCTGGACCACCAAAATCGAACGCCCCGGTGTGATGGACCTCATCGAGGTGAGCGATGTGACGGCGAAACTCGACGCCCTGATGGCACGGCGCTGATCGCATCGCGCGGATGCTAAGATTCGCGGATGAGCGAAATCAAGGTGGCTATTTCTCCCGGTGAATTGCTCGACAAGATCACCATCCTGCGCATCAAGTCGGAGCGGATGAGTGACCCCGGCAAGTTATCCAATGTGCGTCTCGAGCTGCGTTCGCTCGAGGAGACCTGGAACGCCTCAGCCTATGCAAGGATCAACCTCGAAGCGGACGTAGAAGCCCTGCTCCGCGTCAATGAACGCCTGTGGGTCATCGAAGACGACATTCGCGACAAGGAACGCGAGCAGGCCTTCGATGCGGAATTCGTGCGCTTGGCCCGTGCCGTCTACTTCGAGAACGACGAGCGCGCGGCCATCAAGCGACGCATCAATACCACCCTCGGATCGAGCATCGTCGAGGAAAAATCATACCGCGAGTACAAATCCTAACCGTCGTACAAGGGCCAATCGCCGGCGGCAGGTCAACCACGCGGTCGCTCGCGCCCGCTCACCCGCGCTGAAGCGTGTATTCGGCGCCGCAGTAAGGGCATTTCGCCCACCCGGTCGCTTCGATTGCCAGATACACCTTGGGATGAGAGTTCCACAGGAGCATTCCGGGCATCGGGCACGACAGCGGTAGATCAGCTTCGGTCACGGTGTACTGATGCAGCGCGTTGGGTTGAATCAACTGATGCTGCGAATCATCTTGTACCATCGCCGGCATTGCGTGCTCCAGGGGGAATTGTAGTTTGGCGGCGGCCATGATGTCTTACGCGAACGATTCTCGCCAGATCTCGACCACGCGGGCGCGTGTCTCGGCGTAAGGAGCCGCCTCCGCCACCCGGTCTCCCTGGCCCTCGAGCGATAAATGATGCAGCACCGTTCGGTAGGCGATATAGGCTCCCGTCAGCCATTGCGCGGTCGCGCGGTCGAGCACCCCAACTTGAGCCAAGCCTTCGAGTTGGCGAATATTGTCGGAATACCTCAACAGGTCCGGATGCCGATTCGCGTTAGCCAGTACCCAGTATTGCACTAGAAACTCGATGTCGGCGATGCCGCCCGCATCCTGCTTGATGTCGAATTGTCCCGGACCGGCTTTCGACAATTCGCGCCGCATCCGCACGCGCATCTCCATGACGTCGCTTCGCAAGGTGTCGCCGCGGTGCACCGCTTCTCTGAGAGTTCGGCGCCGGGCCTCCTCGAACGCCGCGCATAGGCTCGCTTCCCCGGCCACTGCCCGCGCCCGGAGCAGTGCTTGATGTTCCCAGGTCCATGCGTCTTGGCGCTGGTATCGCTCGAATGCATCGATGCCCGTCATGAGAAATCCGCCTTTGCCGTTGGGCCGCAGGCGCATATCGACCTCGTAGAGGCGGCCGGCCGCCGAATGCATGGTCAACAGATGCACGATCCGCTGCCCCAATCTCAGGAAAAAGACTCCGTTGTCGATCGCACGCGCAGTCTTGGTCTGTTGAATTTCACCGCTCGAATCATGCAGAAAGACCAGATCGAGATCGGAGCCGTAGCCCAGTTCCAAACCGCCCAGCTTGCCGTAGCCGGCAACCGCGACGCGCACTTGGCGCTGATTCGCCTCATAATCGCCGCAATAGGGAACACCGTACATCTCGGTCATCTGCTGCCACGCAAGATCCATGCAGCGCTCGACGATCAGCTCGGCAATATCGGTCAACCGATCGCTCACCTTCATCAGCGGCAGCCGCCCCGTGAGGTCGGCGAGTGCCACCGAGAAGATCGCCACTTTTTGAAATTGGCGCAGCGCCTCGACCTGCCGTTCCGGATCGTCGGCAGGCAGCCGTTCGGTTCGGGCGGCGAGTTCCAGAACAAAGCTCTCACGCGACGGCAACTCATCGAATGCCTTGGCGTCGATCAATTCGTCCAGCAACAATGGGAAGTCGGCGATTTGCCGCGACAGAAATCCGCTGATCGCACACACCTCGATCAACCGATTGAGCGCCGCGGGCTGCTCCTTGAGCAGCGCGAAATACGACGAGCGCGTGCCGATCGACTCGAGCACCCGCAGCACCCGCTGCACGACGCTCGCTGGTTGCGGACGCTCGGCGGCTGCCTTCAGCAAGCGATCGAGAATGACGTGCAGCCGCCGCCGTCCCGGCTCGTCCAGCCGCCGATAGGATGCCGCTCGTCTATAAGCCTCGAGAGTGGCAACGGCTGCCGGAACGTCGGCGCGCGGAAAGCCGCTTGCCGCCAATTCCTCGCCGATTTTCGCGTCTTCGGAGGCAAACCAGTCCGCACCCGCATCATCGTGACGAGTGTGAGCGTTCGGTGCGCCGAACAGGAGAGATTCGAATTGCCTCGCCACATTATCGCGCGCCGCGTCGATGCGGGCGCTCGCCGCCGGCCAATCCGGCAGACCCCATGTTAAGGCTCAAACGGGCGCGGTCGATGGCCTCGCCGGGAAGCGAGTGAGTTTGTTCGTCCCGGATCATCTGCAAGGCGTTCTCGGCCTTGCGCAACACGAAATAAGCGTCGGTCAATTCCGCGACATCGGCGGGTGCCATCAGCTTCGAGCCCGCCAACATCGGCAGCACATGGAGCAGCGAGGCGTTCTGCAATCGCCGGTCGCTACCGCCGCGCACCAGCTGCATGGACTGCACGATGAATTCGATCTCGCGAATCCCGCCCCTACCGAGCTTCAAATGCTGGTCGAGCTCGCGCCGCGAAACTTCACGCGCGATCAGGGCTTTCATGTCGCGCAGCGACTCGAGCACGCCGAAGTCCAGGTAGCGCCGGTAGACGAACGGGCGGACGAATTCCCGGTAGGCCGCGGCATACGCCTCCGCGCCCAAGATGGGCCGCGCCTTGATCCAGGCATAGCGTTCCCAATCGCGGCCGTGCTCCTGCAGGTAATCCTCGAGCGAGTCGAGACTCGCGACCAGCGGGCCGCTTTCGCCGAACGGCCGCAAGCGCATGTCGACACGGAACACGAAACCATCCTCGGTCCTCACATCGAGCAGGCGAATGAGCTCGCGGCCGAGGCGGTTGAAATATTCCTCGTTCTCCACCTCTCGAGGCCCGTCGGTTTTTCCGGGCTGCGGGAACAAGAACATCAGATCGATGTCCGACGAGAAATTCAGCTCGCGACCGCCGAGTTTGCCCATACCGAGCACGATGAGCGGCACTTCTTCGCCGCGCTCGTCGCGGGGGGTACCGAATACGGCACCCAGCAGCAGTTTCGCGACCGATGCAGCCGCTCGAATCGTGGCGTCCGCCAAATCCGACAAAGCGTGCAGGGTTTCCGTCGGATGCGCGCGCCCGGCAATGTCGCGCCACGCGATACGCAGCATCTCGCGGCGCCGCCACTCGCGCAAAATGCGCTGTGCGTCGGCAGCAGTCGATGCTTGACTCGCGCGGGTCTCATACTCCGCGGAGGCGGTGCGCGCCTCCGACGGCAGCTCGAACCGGCTGAACCAGCTGAGCGCTTGCGGATCTTGGATCAGTACCGAGGCAATGAACTCGCTACCGGCCGCGATGCGCGGCATTTCCTCGCGAATGCGGAGCGGCAGCGCCGTGTAGGCATCGGGAAACGCTGCTGTGGCGTCGGCCCGCTCCCACCAACGGGTGAGCGGTTCGCGCAAGATCTCAGGGACAGACATGAAGTCCATGGCGGATCCTACAACGGCTTTGAGAACCGCGCGGATGGCCTAGCGGGTCGCCACCATGAACAGTCTTGGGAACGGCAGAAGCACCGAACCGTCCGGCAGTACCGGATATGCACGCGCCACCGCGGCAGTGTAACGCTCCAGATATGCCGCGCGCGATGCTGAATCGAGCGGCTGCAGGAACGGCCGCAGCGCGCTGCCCTTGAACCATTCCACGATCGCGCTCGGACCCGACAGCGGGTGGTAATACGTGGTTCGCCACACGTTCACACCGGCACAGAACGGACTCAGCAATTCGTAGTACCAACTCGCGTCCTCGATCGCCGTGCGAACTCCAGAGGCCCCCGCAAGCGCCTGCGCCCAGGGTCCCTCCGTGGCAATTTCACGCATCAATCGATGGGCCGTGTCATCGGCATTGTCCGGCATTTGAATAGCAAGCGCGCCGCCCGTCGTGAGCTTAGCCACGAGTTCGGGCAGCAAGATGCGGTGATTGGGCACCCATTGCAGGACGGCGTTCGCCAGAATCACGTCGAACGGGCCACCGCCCATCCATCCCTCGATGGTTCCCAGCGAAAAGTTCGCCTGCGGCAACCTCTGGCGGGCCGCCGCGATCATGTCGGGCGAACTGTCGAGCCCAGAGACCGCGGCGTTTGGAAAACGATCCGCCAAGACTTCCGTTGAATTGCCCGGCCCGCATCCCAGGTCGACCACCAGCCGCGCGTCGATAGGCGGCAGCACCGAAACGAGATCCCTCACCGGGCGGGTACGTTCGTCTTCGAAAGCCACGTATTGCCTGGCCGACCAGTTCATCGCGGCGCTTTGGGTCGGCTACTGGATATAACCACAGATCGAGCGTCTTGCATCACTTAGTCGCACTATATCGGCCGCACAAAAAAAGAGCGGACCGGAGTCCGCTCTTTTTGGACCGAATACCCTTTGGGGGGTATTACATGTCCATACCGCCCATGCCACCCATGCCGCCGCCAGGCGCGCCGTGTGCATGTTCATCTTCCTTCGGCGCCTCGGCGATCATGACTTCCGTCGTGAGCAAGAGTCCCGATACGGAGGCCGCATTCTGCAGAGCCAGACGCGTCACCTTGGTGGGATCCAGAATGCCCATCTCGATCATATCGCCGTACTCGCCCGTCTGAGCGTTGTAGCCGAACGTGCCCTTGCCCTCGCGGACCCGGTTCAACACCACCGCAGCGTCTTCACCGGCATTGGTCACGATCTGCCGCAACGGCTCTTCGATCGAGCGGGCCAGAATCTTGATGCCCGTGGTCTGATCTTCGTTCTTGCCGACCAGCTTCTCAATGGCCTTCAACGCGCGCACCAGCGCCACCCCGCCGCCCGGGACCACACCTTCCTCGACCGCCGCACGAGTTGCGTGCAGTGCGTCTTCGACGCGCGCCTTCTTTTCCTTCATTTCGATCTCGGTCGAAGCGCCGACCTTGATCACGGCAACGCCACCGGAGAGCTTGGCAACGCGCTCCTGCAGTTTTTCCTTGTCGTAATCCGAAGTCGCTTCCTCGATCTGCTGGCGAATGCTTTCGACGCGCGCCTTGATGTCGTTCGGCTTGCCGGCACCGTCGATAACGGTGGTGTTCTCTTTTTCCACCACTACCTTCTTTGCTTCGCCCAGGTCGTTCAGCGTCGCCTTCTCGAGCGACAATCCGACTTCATCGGAGATGACCGTGCCGCCCGTGAGGACCGCAATGTCCTGCAACATGGCTTTGCGGCGATCGCCGAAGCCCGGCGCCTTGACGGCGGCGACCTTGACGATGCCGCGGATCGTGTTGACGACCAACGTCGCCAGCGCTTCGCCCTCCACATCTTCGGCGACGATCAACAGCTGTCGGCCGCCCTTGGCAATCTGTTCGAGCAGCGGGAGTAGTTCGCGGATGTTGGAGATCTTCTTGTCAACCAACAGGATCAGCGGTTTGTCGAGTTCGGCGCTCTGGCTCTGCTGATTGTTGATGAAATACGGCGACAGGTAGCCGCGATCGAACTGCATGCCTTCGACCACTTCGAGCTCGTTTTCGAGACCCGAACCTTCTTCGACCGTGATCACGCCTTCCTTGCCGACCTTCGCCATCGCATCCGCAATCGTCTTGCCGATGCTCTCGTCGGAGTTGGCGGAAATTGTACCGACCTGAGCGATCGCCTTCGGGTCCTTGCAGGGCTTGGAGAGCTTCTTGAGTTCTTCCGTCGCTGCAACGACAGCCTGGTCGATGCCGCGCTTCAGGTCCATCGGATTGATGCCCGCGGCAACCGCCTTGAGGCCTTCGCGGATGATCGCTTGCGCGAGAACGGTCGCGGTCGTGGTGCCGTCGCCCGCCTCGTCAGAGGTGTTGGAAGCGACTTCCTTCACCATCTGCGCGCCCATGTTCTCGAATTTGTCTTTGAGCTCGATCTCTTTGGCGACCGATACGCCGTCCTTGGTGACGGTGGGGGCGCCGAAGCTCTTGTCGAGGACTGCGTTGCGGCCTTTAGGACCCAGCGTCACCTTGACGGCATTCGCCAGAATATTAACGCCCTTGAACATGCGTTGCCGAGCGTCGTCGCTAAAGCGTACGTCTTTTGCTGCCATTTGCTGATACCTCTAAATTGATTTTGATTTGCGGAAAGTAAATTCGGATTGGAGCGGCTTACTTGCCTTCCACGATGGCCATGATGTCTTCCTCTCGCATCACAACCAGCTCATCTCCATCCATCTTCACTTCGGTACCGCTGTACTTACCGAAAAGAATCTTGTCGCCGACCTTGACGTCCAGCGGGCGAATTTCGCCGTTCTCTAAGATCTTGCCCTTGCCTACGGCAATTACCTTGCCGAAGATCGGCTTTTCGGTTGCGGTATCCGGGATCACGATGCCACCTGGTGACTTACGCTCTTCTTCTTCTCGTTTCACGATCACGCGGTCATGAAGGGGACGAATCTTCATAAGACAAGACTCCTAATGCTTGAAATACTGGGTTGTTAAGAAGCAGAGGGTGTTAGCACTCCCTGCCGGTGGCTGCTAATAATAGCGACGATTCCGCCTTAATCAAGGGCTGCCTCACACAATATTTTCCGCAGTGCAGTAGCCAGCAGACAATTTGACGGCCAGCCGGATGCCTGACTGCGTTAAAGTGCCGGCATGAGATCACTGCGGGTCGCTCTTTTACTATCGAGCCTGGGGTGCGTAACCCTGGCTAGCGTGGCGAGCGCCAAGCCCTGGTGGATGCGCGGAATCGAGTCCAATGAATCCGACTTTCTCCCCCCCGATGTAGCGTTTCGCGCCGGCGCCGAAGTCGATGGCAACGCCGTCCATGTGCGCTGGGTCATCGCCGACGGTTACTATCTGTATCGGCAGCGGATTGCGATCAAGGCGGAAAGCCCCGATCTTGTCATCTCGGACCTCGTGCTGCCCCCCGGCATGCAGAAAACCGACCCCTATCTCGGCACTCAGGAAATCTACCGGCAACAGGTGGAAGCCGTTGCACCCTACAACCGAATCGACGCGGGCGCCCACCCCATGCAGATCAAAGTGACCTACCAGGGCTGCGCCGACGCCGGCCTTTGCTATCCGCCCATTACAAAAGTGCTGTCTGCCGAGCATACCGCCCCGGCGGCCCCGCCAATGCGGCATTCTTGGGAAGGTATTGCGATCTTGGGCGGCGTATGTGCCTTTATTTTGGCAGGCCTCATGTTGCGTAAGGGGCGTGAGCTCGACTTACCCGCCGCATGAACTCCCCGGCGCTGCGAATCACCGGCGCCACCGTGCTGGTGGTCTTAGCCATCTGGACTGGAGCAAAACTCCGTCACGCGCGCAGTGCTGCCCATGGCGGCGCTGCAGTCCCCGTGGCAGCCGGGGTGGCGAGCTCTCCCACTGCCAGTGATTTCGCCTCCAGTCCCGATGATTTGACTGGAGGGCCGATGCCGTCCCCGAAGATTCCGGATCGGCTGCCGAATTTTTCGCTGGCCGACCGCGACGGCAGGGCCATCGCGATCACTTCATTCCAGGGCAAGTCCTTGATTATCAACTTTTGGGCCACTTGGTGTGCGCCCTGCCGCAGCGAAATACCGCTGCTCGAGCGCCTCCACGCCGAATGGCAGCCCCTGGGCGTGAGCGTCGTGGGCATCGCCGTAGACCACCGCGATGAAGTGGTGAAGTTCGCCGAGCGGTTCAAGATCCCTTATCCGCTGCTCGTCGGTGAGCAAGACGCGCTCGACGTGGCAGCCGCTTTGGGGATCGCGACGCCGGTATTTCCCTTCACCGTTTTCACCGACCGCCGCGGCGAGGTAGTGGCCCTGTTCGTGGGCGAACTGCATAAACCGCAGGCCGAGATCATCCTCACCGAGGTGCAGAACCTCAATAAAGGTCTCATTGAACTGCCGGCCGCCCGCCGTGCCATCTTCGAAGGCTTGCGGGCGGTGAAGAGCAAAGCCGACAGCGGCTCTTGATCTTGAGTCCGGCGACGTTCGCCGCCGAAGCTTGCCTTTTCCTCTCCATTTCTGGTTATTATCGCGAACCTCTGCAACGCGATGGCGCCGGACTTAGGGCGAAATGGCTGGAATTCTGCTGCTAAATGGGCCGAACTTGAATCTTCTCGGCGCGCGCGAACCGAAGATTTACGGGTCGACCAATTTGCAAAGCATCGAGACCACGCTTATCGGGCTGTCCCGGGCGCGCGGCCATTCTTTGGTGGCGTTTCAAAGCAACGCGGAGCACGAGCTCATTGCCAGGATTCACGGCGCGCGCCGCGACGGCATCGCATTCGTGATCATCAACCCGGGGGCGTTTACCCACACGAGTATTGCCTTACGCGACGCCTTCTTGGGAGTCGCCGTGCCTTTCATCGAGGTGCACTTGAGCAACGTCTTCGCGCGGGAGTCGTTTCGGCAGCATTCCTTCTTGTCCGACATCGCAGTCGGCGGCATTTTTGGATTGGGGCCCATCGGCTACGAGCTGGCGCTCGAGGCTGCTTGCAGCCGCCTGTCCAACATCTAAAAAAGACTTCAAGGGGTTCGCGGATGGACATTCGCAAGGTAAAGAAATTGATCGAGCTGCTGGAGGAATCCGGCATCTCGGAGCTGGAAATTTCCGAAGGCGAGGAATCCGTGCGCATCAGCCGCCATCCGCGGATGGCCATGCAGGCCCCCCAAGCGATGGCAATGCCGGCGGCTCCGGCCGCACCGCTTAGCGCCGCAGCGACGCCGGCGACCGCGGCCGGCGAGCACAAGCCGCGAAACGACGAGTACACCGTCACCTCGCCCATGGTGGGCACCTATTATTCTGCCGCATCGCCGGGAGCGAAGTCCTTCGTCGAAATCGGCAGCGAAATCAAGATCGGCCAAATTTTGTGCATCATCGAGGCGATGAAGATGATGAACCAGATAGAGTCCGACAAGGCGGGGCGGATCACGGCGATACTCGCCAAGAACGGTGAGCCGGTCGAGTTCGGCCAACCGCTCTTCATCATCGAATAGCCGCAATGCTCGAAAAGGTCGTCATCGCTAACCGCGGCGAGATCGCACTTCGCATCTTGCGCGCCTGTCGCGAGCTCGGCATCAAAACCGTCGCCGTGCACTCGACCGCCGATTTCAACACGAAGCACGTGCTGCTCGCCGACGAGACTGTCTGCATCGGCCCGCCGCAATCGGCGCTGTCCTATCTCAACATGCCGGCCATTATCAGCGCAGCCGAGGTGACCGACGCGGTTGCCATCCATCCGGGATACGGCTTCCTGTCGGAGAACGCCGACTTCGCGGAGCGCGTCGAAAAGAGCGGCTTCATTTTCGTCGGACCCCGCGCCGAGACCATCCGCATGATGGGCGATAAAGTATCCGCCATCAAGACTATGAAATCTTATGGCGTTCCGTGCGTCCCCGGGTCGGACGGACCGCTCGGCACCGATGTCGATGAAAATTTCCGCATCGCCAAGGACATCGGCTATCCCGTGATCATCAAGGCCTCCGGCGGCGGAGGCGGCCGCGGCATGCGGGTGGTCCATACCGACGCTTCCTTGTTGAACGCCATCAGCGTCACGCAATCGGAGGCGCTGGCCGCCTTCGGCAATCCCCAGGTCTACATGGAGAAGTTTCTCGAGAAGCCTCGGCACATCGAGTTTCAGATTTTGGCGGACAATTACGGCAACGTCGTGCATTTGGGCGAGCGAGATTGCTCGATGCAGCGCCGCCACCAGAAAGTCATCGAAGAGGCTCCCGCACCCGGCTTGAGCGCCAAGCAGCGCAAGACGATGGGCGAACGCTGCGCGAAGGCATGCCGGGAAGTCGGTTATCGCAACGCCGGCACGCTCGAGTTCCTGTACCAGGACAACGAATTTTACTTCATCGAAATGAACACGCGTGTCCAGGTCGAACATCCGGTCACTGAGTTGGTAACCGGGATCGATATCGTCAAGGCGCAGCTGCTCATCGCAGCGGGCGAAGCGCTGCCCTACGGCCAGAACGACATCCAGATTCGAGGCCATGCGGTCGAATGCCGGATCAACGCCGAGGACCCCAAAACCTTTACGCCTTCGCCGGGGCCCATTCGCCTGTGGCACTCGCCCGGCGGACCAGGTATTCGAGTCGACAGCCACGTCTACACCGGCTACAACGTGCCGCCGTTCTACGATTCCATGATCGGCAAGGTCATTGCCTATGGCGACACGCGTGAAACCGCTATTGCGCGCATGCGCAACGCGCTGGCGGAGATGGTGGTCGAAGGCATCAAGACCAATATTCCTTTGCACCAGGAAATATTCAATCATTCCGCCTTTCGTCAAGGCGGCACCGATATCCATTATCTAGAGCGGCGGTTGGGTTTGAAGTAGCCTCGCAGCAGCCTGCCGGGGTGTTGCATCGATGACGTTCTATGAAATCGAGTTCCCGCTTGCGACCTTGAGCGTCGAACAGGTTGAGGCCGCGCTTCTCGAGATCGGCGCGGGTTCGATCACCTTCCTCGATGGCGGCGATGAGCCCGTTCTCGAGCCCAGGCCCGGCGAAATAAGGCTATGGGGCGACACGTTGGTTCGTGCTCTGTTCCAAGAATCTTCGGAGGACGAGTCTTTGGCAAAGGCGCGCAATTTGGAGCGTCTCGCCGCCGCCTTGGGACCGCACATCACGCGGACTGCGCGCTTACATGAAGTCAAGGACCGGGACTGGGAGCGCGCGTGGCTCGCCGACTGGAAATCGATGCGCTTCGGACGGCGGCTGTGGGTTTGCCCAACGGCAGCCGACCCCCCGGACGATCCGAACGCGGTGGTCGTGCGGCTCGACCCGGGGCTCGCGTTCGGCACCGGCACGCATCCCACCACGGCGCTAGTGTCTGCAGATATTGGATGCAATACCGGTATCCGGCCGCCGGGTAATCGATTATGGATGCGGCTCCGGCATACTAGGTATTGCCGCATTGAAGCTCGGCGCCGCCCATGTGACGGCCGTCGATCTGGATCCTCAGGCCCTGCTCGCGACGCGCGACAACGCGATTCGCAACGGCGTCTCCTCGAGTATCGAGGTGCAAGGCGTCGAGGAGGAAGGTGTCGGCGGCGGGTTGCACCAGGCCTACTGTGTCATGGCGAATATTCTTGCGGGCCCGTTGATCGAATTGGCGCCGAAACTCACCGCCGCCTGCGAGCCCGGCGGCCATTTACTGTTGTCGGGGCTATTGAAGTCGCAGGCGTATGCGGTAAAGGCCGCCTATGCCTCGGCTTTTGATAAGGTGCAAGTGGTCGAGCGCGACGACTGGTGTTGCATCTACGCTCGAAGGAGCGCTTAGCAGTGTTCACGCAGTGTTCAAAATGCGAGACCGTCTTCCAAGTGTCGCCGGATATCCTGCGCGTCGCGGGCGGTCAAGTGCGCTGTGGAAACTGCGGCGAGGTATTCAACGCCCTGGCGCGCCTTGAGGAAGATGCGTCAGTTTTCAATGCCGGCGAATCGGCGTTCGAATTGGAAACCCGAGCCGACAGCATCCTGGAATCGGTCGTTCCCGCTCAGGCTCCCGAAGAGAGGCCGACCGACTTCGAGGACTTCGCCCCCCCCGGCGTTGAGATCGCCAGCATCGAAGTTCTCGACTGGCCCGAAGAAGAAACGCAGGAAGAAAGTGCCGATGTGGCGGATCGCGATACCGAGGCCGACGACCGTTCGCTCGAGTTCACGCTCCCACCAGGCGAACTAGATAGGATCTTCGTCGAATCCAAGAAATCCGCGCAGTCCCTACACCCACCCGCGCAGACATCGCCGCAAACCGCGGCACAGCCCGCGCCGCGACCGGTCGCTCAATCAGCGCCTCAGTCGGACGCGCAACCGGCAACCCACGCGGAATCGCCGCCCGTCGCACCCGCGCCGGAGCCGATGCCCGTGCCGTCGATGGAAACAGCGCCCTCTTCGGCGGCGCCTGAGGCGCAGGCGGCGCCTGAGGCGCCCGAGGCGCCCGAGGCGCCCGAGATTGAGATTCTTCTCGTGCCGGAATCCGAAGTGGCGCCGCCGCCGCACCCTGAGAGCGCGTTCATCGATGCTCTGCCCGCTCGCAGTCGAGTCAGCGGCTTCGAGGTGCCCGACGACGTGCGCCGCGACATGTTGTCGGGTTTCGAAGCACATACTCAAGCCACGGCGCGCGTCAGCGCGACGTGCCCCACCGGCGGGCGGGCACAACCGACCGTTCACTTGGTGGCTCAGCGCCGCCATCGTTTTGATGTTGGTGTTGTTGGCGCAACTCGTGCATCAAAATCGGGAATGGTTCGTCTCGAACGCCGAGGGACCCTTCGGCGCCGTTGTGCGGGGTCTGTACGGAGCACTGGGCTCTCCTCTTCCGGCGCCGGCGAATCTATCCGCCTATCAGCTTCGCCAGTGGGGCGTTACCGGCGATCCCGACGCGAACGGCACGCTTCACTTGCGCGCGAGCATTCTCAACGGCGCCGCGCAATTGCAACCCTATCCGCTGCTTCGTGTATCGCTTGCCGACCGCTTCGGCAAGAGCATCGGCAGCCGCGACTTCGAACCAAGCGAGTACATGGGCAAACCGACGGCACGGTTGCTTGCGCCGGGCGAGCGCGCCGATGTCTCGTTGCAGATTTTGGATCCAGGCAAGAACGCCGAAGGATTCGAAGTCGACGTATGCCTGCGGGGCGTCGGCAAAAGAATTTCATGCGCCAACGATGCTGCGGCGCAGACTAAGCCATGACCACCGCAATCGCGCGTGCCGTCAAGATCGGCCCTTATACGTTGCCGTCCAACGTGGTGCTCGCGCCGATGGCCGGCGTTACCGATCGTCCCTTTCGCATTCTCTGCCGGCGATTTGGCGCAGGACTAGCCGCATCGGAGATGCTCACCGCGGATGTGCGCTTGTGGGAAACGCCGAAATCGCGCCGACGCATGGATCATACGGGCGAGCCGAGCCCCCGCGTGGTGCAAATCGCCGGCTATGACCCCGCGATGATGGCCGAGGCGGCGCGGCGCAACGTCGATGCCGGCGCGCAAATCATTGATATCAACATGGGTTGCCCCGCAAAAAAAGTGTGCAACCGGTTTGCGGGCTCTGCGCTGCTTCAGGATGAGGAGCTGGTTGGACGAATTTTGCACACTGTCGTGCGGGCCGCTGAAGTACCCGTCACGCTAAAGACGCGCACCGGCTCGGATCGCGATCACAAGAACGGTCTCCGCATCGCACTTATCGCGGAAGACAACGGTATTCAAGCACTTGCCGTTCACGGACGCACACGCAGGGACCTTTATCAGGGAGACGCTGAACACGAAACTGTGGCTGCGATCAAGGCAGCGGTCAACATCCCGGTATTTGCCAACGGCGATGTGGATTCGCCGCAACGCGCCGGACAAATTCTCAGCTCGACCGGTTGCGATGGCATCATGATCGGCAGAGCGGCGCAGGGTCGGCCATGGATATTCGACGAAGTCAATTTTTTTCTCTCGACGGGTGAATTACGCGCAGATCTGGCGCTGGAAAAAGTACGTGATATTATGCGCGCCCACCTCGAAGACCTGTATGCTTTTTACGGCGATGAGACCGGTGTTCGTGTGGCACGTAAACATTTGAGTTGGTATTTCCGGCAGCATCCAGGGCAGGACGCTTTACGGAATCGTCTCGTACTAATCGAGACGCCGCAGGAGCAACTGTCGACGCTGTTGGAACATTACGATACGAGTGTAGACCGCGCTGCATGGCGCGCTTAGATAACAACATGATCGGCAGGGGATTCGGACGGGGCCATGGTCGCAAAAAAGAAATCGAAATCACGCAGAGATGCATCGCCCGCCTTCAACGGCCGCGATTTGAAAGTGAACGGCAAGGGCGTGCCCTTGCGCTCGCAAGCCGAAGAGGCGTTGGAATGCTATTTTGAAACGCTCAACGGTCACAAGCCGGCGCATTTATACGACCTCGTGATGCGCGAAGTGGAAGAACCATTGTTTAAGGTCGTCATGGGCCACGTCCAGGGCAATCAGAGCCGGGCCGCGACGATCCTCGGAATCAACCGCGGCACATTGCGCAAGAAACTCAAAGAGTTCGGCATCAACGAGTAGGAAAGCCATTGCTCACGCCCGTCCGCCGCGCGCTGCTCAGCGTCTCCGATAAGACCGGCATCGTTGAATTCGCGCGCGAATTGCGGGAACGAGGCATCGAGCTGTTGTCGACGGGCGGCACCGCCAAGCTCTTGGTCAGCCACGGCATTACGGTCAAGGAAGTCGCCGAGCATACCGGCTTTCCGGAAATCATGGGCGGGCGCGTCAAGACCTTGCATCCGAAGATTCACGGCGGCCTCTTGGGAAGGCGCGGCCTCGATGAAGCGGTGATGCGTGAGCATGACATCGAACCCATCGATTTATTGGCCGTCAATCTTTATCCGTTCGCCGCCACGGTGACGCGGCCCGATTGCAGCTACGACGACGCGGTCGACAACATCGATATCGGCGGTCCGGCGATGGTGCGTGCCGCCGCCAAGAATCATGCCTCGGTCACCGTCGTCGTGGACCCGAACGATTATCGCGAGTTGCTCGATGAATTGGCGGCGAATCAAGGCGCGACGAATGTTGCCATGCGCCAGAGGTTGGCCGCCAAGGCATTCGCGCACACCGCGCAATACGATGCCATGGTGTCCGCCTACTTCACGGGCGTCATCGGCGGCGCCGCGGCTACTTTTCCGAATGACTTGAATCTATCGTTTCGCAAACACCTGGACTTGCGCTACGGCGAGAATCCACATCAGCAAGCCGCGTTCTACGCGGATCCCCGCGCCATCGGCGCGTCGGTGACCGCGGCCAGACAAATTCAGGGCAAGGAACTCTCGTACAACAATGTCGTGGATGGTGATACGGCGCTCGAATGCGTGCGCCAATTCGACACGGCGGGGTGCGTGATCGTCAAGCATGCCAACCCCTGCGGCGCCGCTCGCGCTGCCACCCTTGCCGAGGCGTACGCGCGAGCGTATCGCACCGATCCCACTTCGGCGTACGGCGGCATCATTGCTTTCAATCGCGAATTGGATGCCGCGACGGCGCAGGCAATCATCGAGCAGCAATTCGTGGAAGTGATCCTTGCGCCGAGCGTAGCCGCGGGCGCCAAGTCGGCGTTGGCGGCCAAGGACAATATCCGCGTGCTCGAGGTCGGCGAACTGGCCGTTCCCGTCAAGCAACTGCTCGAATATAAAAGCGTCGCAGGCGGTCTTCTCGTTCAAACACGGGACCAGGGGGTGATACGCGCCCAGGAGCTGCGGGCTGTCACCAAGCGCATGCCGACACTCGCCGAACTCGATGATTTGATTTTCGCTTGGCGCGTTGCGAAATATGTAAAATCCAATGCGATCGTTTGCGTCAAGGACAAGGCAACGGTGGGCATCGGCGCGGGGCAGATGAGCCGCGTCGTCAGCAGCAAGATCGCCGCGCTGAAGGCCGGCGATGCGGGCCTTGACATGCACGCTGCGAGCATTGCGTCCGATGCTTTCTTTCCGTTCCGCGACGGCCTCGACGCGGTGGCCGAACTCGGAATCAAATCGGTGATCCAACCCGGCGGATCGAAGCGCGACTCGGAAGTCATTGCGGCGGCGGACGAACACGGCATCGCGATGGTGTTCACCGGCATGCGCCACTTTCGCCACTGATGAAGGTCCTGGTAGTCGGCGGCGGCGGCCGCGAGCACGCGCTGGCATGGAAGTGCGCGCTTTCACCGCGCGTTCATGAGGTGTTCGTTGCTCCGGGTAACGCGGGCACGGCCCGGGAGCCGAAGGTGCGCAATGTCGACATTGCGGCCGACGACATCGAGGGGCTGCTCGAATTATCGGCGCGCGAGGACATCGGCCTCAGCATCGTAGGCCCCGAGGGGCCCCTGGTCGCCGGCATCGTGGACCGATTCACGGCCGCCGGCCGCGTCTGCTTTGGCCCTTCGCGTGCCGCGGCGCGGTTGGAAGGATCGAAGGCGTTCACCAAGGAATTCCTTGCGCGCCATCGCATTCCCACCGCCGGCTACGCGGCCTTCACCGCGGAGAACTTCGATCCGGCCTATATACGAGCACGGCGATTGCCCATCGTGGTAAAAGCCGACGGACTGGCCGCCGGCAAGGGCGTGGTGATTTGCGACACCCATGAGTCGGCGATCGCGGCGGCCGGCGCGATGCTCGGCGGCAGCTTTGGGCCGGCCGGCCGCACCGTCGTGATCGAGGAATATTTGAGCGGCGAAGAAGTGAGCTTCATCGTGATCGCGAACGGCACCGCCGTGTTGCCGCTCGCGACTTCGCAGGATCACAAGCGCCGCGACGACGGCGATCGAGGTCCCAATACCGGCGGCATGGGCGCTTACTCCCCCGCCCCGGTCGTCACGACGGAGCTGCACGCGCGCATCATGCGCGAAGTCATCGGGCCCACCCTGCGCGGCCTTCGCGAGGATGGGACGCCGTACCTCGGGTTTCTCTATGCGGGATTGATGATCGCTGCGGATGGAACGCCCAATGTGCTCGAATTCAATTGCCGTTTCGGCGATCCCGAGACGCAGCCGATTTTGATGCGGCTGCAAAGCGATCTGGTCGACCTTTGCCAAGCGGCGCTCGCCGGCGAGCTCGACAAGATCGATGTCCGCTGGGATCCGCGCGCGGCGCTCGGGGTCGTGATGGCGGCCGGTGGCTACCCCGACACCTACCGCACCGGTGATTCGATCAGCGGCCTCGATGTCGCGGCCCGATTGCCGGGAAAAGTTTTTCACGCCGGCACCCGTGCCGAGGGTGGGCAGATCGTCACGGCGGGAGGCCGCATTCTCTGCGCGACGGGTTTGGGCGACACCGTCGCCGCCGCTCAGGCCCAAGCTTACGACCTCGTCCGTGCGATTCATTGGAACCTGGTGCAATACCGCCGCGATATCGGCTACCGCGCGATCGCGCGGGAAAAAAAACCTAGCGACTGACGGCTGGCGGCTCGCCCAGCTTTCCGTCTTCCGCACGCCGGCGCGCGCCGCGTGCCTCGTCCAGGTTCTCGCGCAGGGTATTCAAGCGGGCGCATTCCGCAAGGCGCAGGTTGATCGTCTCGGGGACCGCCAGTCCCGCCCCCTTCATCCCGGCCAAGCGCGCCCAGACGGCGCGTTTTTTGCGAACCTGGTGCGGTTGAAAGCCGTCGAAATCCCGGAAATCAACCTTCCGGGGTTCAAGGGCGATGGCTCCGGCATCGAGCGCCGCCCGGTAGAGCTCGAGCCCCCGCGCGGTGCGCACGATGATGCCGTTGAATCCCGCATCATCACCGGTTGGACCGCCGCCCGGCCAGACGTCCGAGGCAGCGAGGTCGGCGCTCTCGCCGATGGCATCCGGACATATTTTGCAGCGTGGCTGAATACGCCAGGTCGCCTCGTCCCTCCACATCTCCGGGTAGCTCAACTCGAATGATCGTCCGTCTTTGGTCTCGATGCGAGTCGGGCCTGGACATCCATGCCCACGGTAGCGAAATAAGGAAATCTCGTCCGGCCGCACTTGAAGCTCGCTCGCGACTTCTTCCGATTTGGTCAGATCGGAGGCCCCGCCGCAAACGAAGGTCAGAGCGTATTGCATGAGGCGGTTCACTCGCGGATCGATCCGCGCCAAGTTGCGCACGGCCGCAATATCGCAGGGCTTTGCGATCAGTGCAAACGGCTCGGCTCGATCCAAGAGCTGGGTGAAATCGACCAGCGGTGCCGCCGGGCCGTAACGCGAGCCGGCCCCCTCGAGCACGGAAGCCGCATCGCAGCTCAAGCGACGATCGGTACGCAGGGGCTCGCGGCGCGACGCAGCAACATGCAGAATGAATTTCACGCGACCGCTCGCCAGCAGGAACTGGCCGAGCGCGGTCAACAGCCCGCCCGTCGAGCCCCGGCGGCGCACCTCGGGGTCGCCCGCAAAGCCCACCGCCAATTGCTCCGCCGGCCCCCAAACCACATCGTGCACCGCGCCTGCGCTCGCCGCGCCGATCGCGGCGCCCTCGACGCGAATGCCCGGGCAAATCGCGTTGATGCGCGCAAGCGTAGCCTCATCCAGCGCCTCCGGCGCAACGGGCCGCTCGCGCCCTTCGGGTGTCAGAATGATTTTAATTCTGCCGGCTCCCGCCACCGACCGACAGAGTCCGCAGCCGATGCAAAGGCCGCCCTCGACAATTTCCTGCAGGGATAAGGCGGATCTTTCGTGCGTCACTGCGGTAAAGCGATCGCCGACGCAAGGGCCGCAAGCACCCACGGCAAGAGCAGAGAATGGCGGTGTTTTTTCATGGTCGATAAGGTACAGCCATGCGGCGAGATGCGCGAGCGCTTCGTGGCGTGCACAATACGTCTCCGTCGGTTCCTCAAGGAGCTTTCCATGCCGCACGTCCGTCCCAGCATCGCCGATAAGCGCCGCGCATTCCACAAATTGCACGCGGCGGGGTGCTTCGTACTCCCCAATCCCTGGGATGTGGGAAGCGCGCGGTATCTTCAGGGTCTTGGCTTCAAAGCGCTCGCCACCACGAGCTCGGGATTCGCCTGGTCGCACGGCCATCGGGACGGGGGAATGTCGCGCGACCGGGTGCTCGATCATCTCACCGACATGGTCGAGGCCACCGATTTGCCGATCAACGCCGACTTCGAAAACGGATTCGCACCGGATGCTGCCGGCTTGGCAGAAAGCGTCAGGCTTGCCGTAGATACCGGGGTTGCAGGATTGTCCATCGAAGATTCAACGGGCGATGCTTCACGGCCCTTGTACGAGCTCGATACGGCGGTCGAAAGAATTCGCGCCGCGCGCAAGGCCATCGATAAGGCGGGAGGCGATGCGATGTTGGTCGGCAGGGCAGAATGCTTTCTGGTCGGGCGGCCGGACATCGAGCACACCATCCTTAGGCTCAAAGCCTACGCGAACGCGGGCGCCGATTGCCTCTATGCGCCCGGTATCCGCACGACCGAACACATCAGCGCCGTGGTTGAGGGCGTGGCGCCGAAACCTGTGAACCTTCTCATGGGTTGGCCGGGAAAAATGACGGTAGCGCAAATTGAAAAGCTCGGCGTGCGCCGTATCAGCGTCGGCGGCGCGCTCGCCCGCTCCGCTTGGGGTGGCTTCATCGGCGCTGCGAAATTGATCATCGAACAAGGCAAGTTCGACGGCTTTGCCGACGCGGCGTCCGGTAAGGAACTCGACGAATTCTTCGGGAGGCACAATGGCTAAGCAAATCATTCACACCGAAAACGCGCCGAAGGCGCCGCCTTACTTCAGTCAAGCCGTAAAGGCCGGCGGTTTTGTCTTTGTCGCCGGTCAAGGCCCATTCGATCCGGCGACGGGACAAGTCGTCGGCGTGACCATTCAGGAACAGACCGCGCAAAGTCTCCGCAACGTGTCTGCAATTCTCGCCGCCGCCGGGAGCTCGCTCGCCCGGGTCGTCAGCGCGACGTTTATTCTCGCGGAAGCGGCGGACTTCCCCGGGATGAACGAAGAGTGGCTCAAGTGGTTCCCCCGAGACCCCCCCGCTCGGCATGCGGCTCAGCTGCCGGTTCGCCCGCAGAATATGAAAATCTCCATCGCGGTGATCGCAGAGGCCTGACATTCCCGTCTCATGGCGGCTCGGGAGCACCGCGCTCTTGACCAACGCGGTGTAACCCCGATCGCTGCGCGCCGGCGCCCATCGGCGCGGCAAGGTCCGCCCCGCTGTGATGGCCCCGGAACAGCCTGCCCTTCTCCGCGAGCAGGACGAATACGAGGCTCGCCAGTCCGCAGCCGAGCGAGCCGGCCGCGAGCGGGAGCATCGTGCCGTTGAACTGGCGGCCCACGAGGGCGCCGACGAGCGCGCCGCCCAGCGTCGATACGAAACCCTGCAGCGACGCGCCGATTCCCGCAACCGATCCGACCGGCTCCATGGCCATCGCTCCGAAATTCGAGATGGACAACGCGAAGCACGCCATGGTCGCAGACTGAAACACGACGAAAAGCCAAAGCCGCTCCAAGCCAAAAACGGCGGTCAAGGAGTGCGCGCCGGTGATGCCGAGGTAGGTCAAGAGCGCCGTGTGGGAAATGCGGCGCATCCCGAAACGTTCCACGATTTTCGAGTTCAGAAACGCCGCGACCCCCATCGTGGTCGCGCACAGCGCGAACATCGATGGCATCAGGCTCGCGCGGTGAAATACTTCGCCGAATATCTGCTGAACCATGCCGACGTAGGCCATGATCCCGCCGAACATCACGCTCATCGCCAGGGTGTAGCACAGCGAGGTGCGATTGAGCGCCACCAGCCGCACGGCGCCCAAGATGTGGGAAAAGGTCAACGTCAGGCGGTACCCGGCGTGCAGGGTCTCGGGCAGGCGAAACCAGGCCCACGCGCAGACGAATGCGGCAAATACGCCGCACACGATGAAAATGTAGCGCCAGGTCGCCAGCCAGAGGATGAACTGGCCCAAGCTTGGAGCGAGCACGGGGACCATCAGAAACACCATGAAGGTCAGCGACATGACCCGCGCCATCTGCCTGCCTGAATACAGGTCGCGGATGACCGAACGCGTCACCACCGCGCTGGATGCCGCGAGCCCATGCACGAAGCGCCATGCGAGAAGCGCCGGGAAGCTGCCGGCGAGACCGGCGAGCAGCGCAGCTACGACATAAAGGCCCAGCCCGCCGATCAACACCGGACGCCTGCCGAAGCGATCCGACATCAGGCCCCAGAACAGCTGGCCGCATCCCAAGCCAGTCATGTACGCGGTGACGATCCATTGAATGTGATTCTCGTTGGCGACATGGAGCGCGCGCGCGATAACCGGAAATGCCGGCAGCATGGCGTCGATGGCCATCGCCTGGGTCGACATCATCGCCGCCGCCAGCACGACGAATTCCAGGAAGCCGATGTTTGCGGCCTCGCGCTTCTCCGACATGTGGAATTACCCCGCCGGGGTGGCCTGGGGAGTCGCGGACGGCTTCCTGGCAATGCTGGTAGCCATGGTCACGATGGACGCCAGGTCACTGAGATTGGCCGGCACGACCAGTGTCGTTCCGGCTTGCGCCAGCTTGCCGAATTGCTTCACGTATTCCTCGCCGATGCGCAGCTGCATGGCTTCGATGCCGCCGCGATCGGACAAGGCAATTCCGACTTGCCGCAGGCCTTCCGCCGTTGCAGTCGCGACCGCAAGAATCGCCTCCGCCTGGCCCTGAGCCTCGTTGATCTGCTGTTGCTTCGTGGCTTCGGACTGCTTGATCACGCGCTGCTTGTCGCCCTCGGCGGCGTTGATCTTGGCATCGCGCTCGCCCTCGGAGGTGAGAACGACGGCACGTTTCTCCCGCTCGGCGCGCATCTGCTTCTCCATCGCCTGCAGCACGTCTTTCGGCGGCGTGATGTTCTTGATTTCGTAGCGCAACACCTTGACGCCCCAGGGCGCGGAAGCCTTGTCCAATTCGCTGACGACATTGGTGTTGATGGTCCCGCGCGCCTCGAAGGTGCGATCGAGCTCGATCTTGCCGATTTCGCTGCGCAAGGTGGTTTGCGCGAGCTGCGAGATTGCAAAGCCGAAATTGGTGATGCCGTAAGAGGCCAGATGCGGATCCATCACCTGCATGTAGAGCACGGCATCGACCCCCACTTGAACGTTGTCACGGGTGATGCAAATCTGCTCGGCGATATCGATCGCGATTTCCTTGAGGCTGTGCCGATAGGCCACCCTCTCGACGAACGGGATCAGGATGTGGAACCCGGCCTGCAAAGTCCGGCTGTATTTGCCGAGATTTTCCACCACGTAGGCGCTCTGTTGCGGTACCACGGTAGCGGTCTTCGCCAGCACGATCACCACGACGACGGCTATCACGATGAATGCGTAGCTGAAAGGAAACATACCCAAGGAACTCTCCTGAGAAATGCGAGGTTAGATCTCGCCGCGCACGACGAGTGTCAATCCGTCGACCCGCTCGATGCGGGCGCGAGCGCCCGCGGCGATCATCGACTTGCCGCCGTTGACCGCGCTCCATGAGCTGCCGCGATGCTCGAGACGGCAGGTCTCCCCGGGCGGCAGCGCCGTCGGCAAAGTCACCATTTCCCCCGCGGGACCACTCTTCATCGCCGGCAGTCCGCGGCGCATCTTTTCGTATATCCGGCGCCGAAACAGAAGCATGGAGGTCGCGGCGAGCACTGCAAAAGTCAGCCATTGCAGCCACGCGGCGAATTCCAACCCGGCCAACTGCAGCATCCCGACGAGGAAGGCGCTGGCGCCGACGAACACGAGATAGAACTGCGCGTCGACGAAGGCCAATTCCGAACCCAAAAGTATGGCGCCGACCGCAATCCACGCCCACCATTGCATGATTACCCTACCTGGTTATGCCTATCGCTTCATAGCGTCGAAGAAATCGGTGTTCGTCTTGGTATCCTTCATCTTGTCGAGCAGGAACTCGATCGCGGCAAGCTCGTCCATCGGATGCAGGAGCTTGCGCAAGATCCACATCTTTGAGAGCTCCGACGGCTCCGTGATGAGTTCTTCCTTGCGAGTACCCGAGCGGTTGATGTTGATCGACGGAAACGTGCGCTTTTCGGAGATGCGGCGATCCAAATGGATTTCCGAATTGCCGGTGCCTTTGAATTCCTCGAAGATCACGTCGTCCATCTTCGAACCGGTATCGACCAGGGCGGTCGCGAGAATGGTGAGGCTCCCGCCCTCTTCGATGTTGCGCGCCGCGCCGAAAAATCGCTTCGGCCGTTGTAGCGCGTTGGCGTCCACGCCGCCGGTCAGAACCTTGCCCGAGCTCGGCACGACCGTGTTGTAGGCGCGGGCCAGGCGGGTGATCGAATCGAGCAGAATGACAACGTCTTTCTTGTGCTCGACCAGCCGCTTGGCCTTTTCGATCACCATTTCGGCCACCTGCACATGGCGGCTGGCCGGCTCGTCGAATGTCGATGATACGACTTCGCCTTTAACGGTACGCGCCATCTCGGTGACTTCCTCGGGCCGCTCGTCGATGAGCAGCACGATGAGATACACCTCCGGATGATTCGCCGTGATCGCGGTGGCGATGTTTTGCAGCAGCATCGTCTTGCCTGCCTTTGGAGGCGAAACGATGAGGCCGCGCTGGCCCTTGCCGATCGGCGCCACCAAATCGATGGCGCGAGCCGTGAGGTCTTCCGTCGACCCGTTGCCGCGCTCCAGTTTCAGGCGCTCGGTGGGATGCAGCGGCGTCAAGTTCTCGAACAGCACCTTGCCGCGCGAACTCTCCGGCGAATCGAAATTGATCTCGCCCACCTTGAGCAAGGCGAAATAGCGCTCGCCGTCCTTGGGCGGGCGGATCAATCCGGATATTGAATCGCCGGTGCGCAAATTGAAGCGGCGAATCTGGCTGGGGGAGACGTAGATGTCGTCGGGGCCCGCCAGGTAGCTCGAGTCCGAAGAGCGTAGAAAGCCGAAGCCGTCTTGCAGGATCTCCAGAACGCCGTCGCCGTAGATGTCCTCGCCCTTGCGCGCATGCGCCTTGAGCACGCCGAATATGATGTCCTGCTTGCGCGAGCGGCCCATGTTCTCGAGACCCATGGTCTCGGCGAGTTTGACGAGATCGCTGATCGGCCGCTTTTTCAGCTCCGTCAGATTCATCGAGCTGCGGCTGCGCGCGAGATCGGTCGGCGCAATGATCTCTAGATCATCCCCGCCTTCCGGCAAATCGCCGTAATCTTCTTGCGGAGGCCGCCCGCCGTTGGTGTTGCCGTTGCGGTTGTCGTTGCGGGGTCCGCGATTGGATCTATTGGATCGACCGCCGCCGCCCTGGCCGCCGCCGCCCTGCTGACCGCCGCCCTGCCCGCCGCCGCGCGATTGGTTTCCTAGGTAGCCTCTCACAGGTTGCTGTCCAGAAAGGCGGCGAGCTGTGACTTGGTGACTGCTCCGACTTTCTGGGCCTCCACGGTGCCGTTCTTGAACAGGATCAGCGTCGGGATGCCGCGAATGTTGAACTTGGGCGGCGTCGCCGGGTTGTCATCGATATTGAGCTTGGCGATTCGGATCTTGTCTTTGTACTGATCGGCGATCTCATCCAGGATGGGGGCGATCATTTTGCAAGGTCCGCACCACTCCGCCCAGAAATCGAGCAATACGGGCTTATCGGACTTGAGAACGTCCTTGTCAAACGTGGCGTCGCTGGTGTGGACGATACTGGGATTACTCACTTAGGGAATACCTCCATATGGGGATTCGTTTGTTTGGAGCGGGTTTATTTTGGGAAAGTACAGCCAAAAGGTAGCGCGAAGTGACGATGCGCGGCCGTTCGGGCACAATACAGCGGCTTTAGCGGTCTTGATTACCTTAAAAGGGTACCGATGATACGGTTGATGGGAGCGGATAGACCGGCTCCGGATTGGTTGTATTGTTAACCGGTCCTCATCATTTTGCAAGTTTCCCTACTCCTCAAAGAGAAAATGTCAGACGCCCATCTCAGTCAGCTTACGTTCGAATCCCTCCACATCGCCGAATCCTTGAAGCGGGGCATTGCTGAACTCGGTTATACCCGCTGCACGCCCATTCAGGCGCAAACCTTGCCGGTGGCCCTTGCAGGGCGCGACGTCGCGGGCCAAGCTCAAACGGGCACCGGAAAAACGGCCGCCTTCCTAGTCGCCCTGTTCAATCGCTTGTTGACCGATCCTGGAGCGCCCAACCGCCCCCAGAATGCGCCTCGCGCCATCGTCGTCGCGCCGACTCGGGAACTGGCGGTGCAGATCCACTCCGATGCGCTTGGAATCGGCAAGTATGCGGGCCTCAAGCTCGCCATCGTGTTCGGCGGAGTAGACTACGAAAAGCAGCGGCGCATTCTCGAGGAAGGCGTCGACGTTCTGATCGGCACGCCAGGCCGCATCATCGACTATTTCAAACAGCATGTGTTCGATCTGCGCCATATCCAAGTCGCGGTCATGGATGAAGCGGATCGTATGTTCGATCTCGGCTTTATCAAGGATATTCGCTTCATTTTGCGTCGTTTGCCGCATCCGACGTTGCGCTTGACCATGATGTTTTCGGCGACGCTGTCGCATCGGGTGATGGAGCTCGCCTACGAGCACATGAACAATCCCGAGTTGATCCGTATCGAGCCCGACAAGATGACGGTCGACCGCGTCAAGCAGGTGCTTTACTTCCCCTCGACGGAAGAAAAGATCCCGTTGCTCATGGGACTTCTGCGCCGCATCGACGCGCGCCGCACCATGGTGTTCGTGAATACCAAACGCATCGCCGAAGTGCTCGAGCGAACCCTTACCGCGAACGGTTTCGTCGCGCAGGCGATTTCGGGCGACGTCCCGCAAACCAAGCGACTGAAAATGATGCGCGACTTTCATGAAGGCGAAATCGCCGTTTTGATCGCCACCGACGTGGCTTCGCGCGGCCTGCACATTCCCGACGTCAGTCACGTGTTCAACTTCGACCTACCGAACGATGCGGAAGACTACGTGCATCGAATCGGCCGGACAGCGCGGGCCGGCGCTGAGGGCGACGCCATCAGTTTCGGCTGCGAGGAATACGCCATCTCGCTGCCCGACATCGAAAACTACATCGGTCATCAGATTCCGCGCGCCGCCATCGAGGCCGTCGATTTGGCGGTGGTCACTGCGCCCCCGCCCGCCGAATGGCGCGAACGCGCTCCCCGGCACGGTCAGTCTCGATCTCAAGGAGGTGGCGGCGGCGGCCGTTCAGGAGGTGGCCGTCCCGGCGGGTCGGGCGGGCGCTCCTCCGGCGGCGGACGCAGCGGCGGGCCTCGCCGAAGCCCTCCGAATTCTCGAGGGTCGCACCCCTCCTCGCAGGCGCCGCGGCCGGCAGCACCCCAGGCGCCTCGCTCGGGCAACGATTCTGCAGGTGGGGAAACACCGGCCCACGGCCCCGGCGATCCCGCACGACGCAGACGGCGCGGCGGCCGCGGTGGCGGCAGTAGAGGCGGGGGCCCCGCCGGCGCCGCTACATAAGATCCGCGACACGATCGACGGCCACGTAGTCGCCTGTATGTTGCGGCGGTCGCCCCGAATCGGGACGCCGAACGGCCCGCAGCCACCCGATGCCGAAATCGCGGGCACATTCCAGCACGCTGAGGGAATCATCGACGAACAAGGTTCGTGCCGCATCGAACCGCTCTTCCGCAGCGAGGCGCGGCCAAAACGCCGCGCTTTCCTTCGGATGAGCAAAGGTATGCGTGGAATAACACGCGTCGAAGTACTGGGTCAGCGCCACGTGTGCATCCTTGATCGCCAATGTCTTGGGGTGCGCATTGGTGACTAGGACGCACCGCTTGCCGGCGTCCTTGAGCTTCAGCAGAAACTCTTGCGCGCCGGGCAGAAAGCTCACTTGCCGAACGGCCTCGCGCTTGATGCTGCCGATGTCCAGCTTGAGTTCACGGCTCCAGTATTCGATGCAATACCATTGCAGCGTGCCCCGGACTTCGACGAACTTTGGAGCCAGCAGGTCCTGTGTTTTCTCGAGCGCAAGACCGTTCGCCGCCGCGAACCGGCTCGGAATCAGCTCCTGCCAAAACCAATTGTCGAAGCGAAGATCGAGCAATGTGCCGTCCATGTCGAGCAGCACCGTATCGATGGCCGACCACTCGACCGCGGGTGGCTTATGCATTTGCGTATGATACCAACGATGAGAGATCTGCATGCCCTGGCATTGGCCTTGATACCCATCGTCGAGCGCGCCGGCGCCGCCATCATGCATATCTACGGCGATGGATTCACGGTGCAACGCAAGGATGATAATACGCCTCTGACGGCGGCCGATTTGGAGTCGCAACGCATAATCATAGAGGGCCTGCGCCAGCTCACGCCCGGCGTACCAATACTCGCTGAAGAGTCGGCGCAGGCGCCGTGGGTGGAACGTCGAGCCTGGCGCGAGTTATGGGTGGTCGATCCGCTCGACGGTACCCGGGAGTTCGTCAACCGCAACGGCGAGTTCACCGTCAACATCGCGTTGGTGCAGGGGAACGAGCCGGTGCTCGGCGTGGTCTCGGCGCCCGCCCAAGGAGTCCTGTATTGGGGCGCTTCGGAAATTGGCGCGTTCAGCCGCACCCAGGGCGCCGAAGCCCCCATTGGAGTGTCCGCGCCGCACGACCCTTTGCGCGTGGTTGGCAGCCGCTCCCACGCCAGTGCCGAGACGGCAAAATACCTGGCGCGACTCGGGCCCCATGTCCTTTCAAGCATCGGCAGTTCGCTGAAATTCTGCTTGGTGGCGGCCGGCGAGGCCGATCTCTACCCGCGGTTCGGTCCCACGTCGGAATGGGATACGGCGGCTGGCCAGGCGCTATTGGAGGCCGCCGGCGGCCACGTCACCCGGTTGGATGGGCATCGATTGCGCTACAACTGCCGGGAAAGCGTAATAAACGGGGATTTTCTGGCCTTCGGCCACTCGAACGTGCTGGCACGCGATTGATCTGCGCGCCTGCGCAAGGCTCAAGCGCGCAAGGCTAAGGCAAGGGGCAAGGGCGCAAGGCTCAAGCGTGTCCGACGGGCTCGCACAACTCCAACGTCGCGTCCAGAAGCGTTGGGATATCGAATACGACCTCTTCAGCCGCTATGGTCAAGCGTGCAACACCGGCGGCCGCGATCAACGCAGCCGGAACGTGAATCTGATCCCGTTTCGGATGGGTCGTCCAGGTGCTCACCCTCGCGTCGCCGAAGGCGCGGTTCAGGGCGCTCCAGCGAAGTTGCGCTGCCCGTGCCAGCGGCGTATCGCCGCCCCATTGCCGGTGAGCGAGTGCCATGCTGATCTCTGACGCCGTGGCGCCCTGCGGCATGGTCATCAAATTCTGCACGTACTGCACCATCTCGTGGGGGTCGACGCGCACGGTCAAATTCGGTTGTGGGTGGTCTGTCATAAGAGTCGCCTAGCTTTAAGATTCCTACCTGAGCTTACTATGGGGGGCATCCCGCCGAATTCCAGGGCGGCGCAGGCGCAGCAGATTGCGGTTAAGCTTGGCGCCATGAGTGACGACCTTGTGCTGCTGGTATCGGCCGCCGGTGTCTTGGCGGGGGGCTACAAGATCTGGCAGCTCTCACTGGACGCCCGCGAAACCGCGAATCGCATAGCCAAGGACACCTGCTCGCGCGCGGTGGTTCAGTTCCTGGACGGGACAGTTGCGTTTGCGGGATTTCGATTGATGCGCGACGGCAAGGGCAAGCGGCGCCTGCTTCGCACCTACACGTTCGACTACACGAGCGACGGGTTCGAGCGGGCGCAGGGCTTCATCGTCCTGGCTGGCCGGCGGCTGGAGTCCGTCGGTCTGGCGGCCAGCACCACGGGTGCGCCTTCGTGAACGGCGCGCTCATTATCGATTTGCACACTCATTCGAACTGCTCCGACGGCTCATTGGCTCCCGGCGAACTGGTTGCGCTCGCCGCGGCGGCCGGCGTTGAAGTGTTGGCGCTCACCGATCACGACACGGTGGCGGGGCTCGACGAGGCGGATCGAAGCGCAGTTGGCAAGGCCGTCATCTTGGTGCCCGGCGTTGAGATCTCTGCGACCTGGCGGGCCCAAGCCATCCACGTGCTCGGTTTGTGGATTGATCCGGCCTCACTCGAACTGCGCCTCGCGCTCGACGCACAGGGCGAACGGCGCAGGTCGCGGATGCGCAAGATATGCGGGCGCCTCGACAAGCTAGGCTTGCCGGGGGGGCAACTGCTCGCGGCGGTCGAGGCGCACCCCGGTTTGCCGACGCGAGCGCACCTTGCGAACGCCATGGTCGCTGGCGGCCTCGTCGCTCGCCCCGATGAGGCGTTCCGCAAGTACTTGGGGGCCGGCAAGGCCGGATATTTCGCCGCAGAATGGCCGTCGCTCGAGGCCGTCGTCGGCTGGATCCGCGCCGCCGGAGGCGTCGCAGCGCTCGCCCATCCGGCGCGCTACGCCTTGTCGGCCGGAGGCCGCCGGCAGATGCTGGACAGTTTCGTCGCGGCAGGAGGGGCCGCCCTTGAAGTGGTGAGCGGCGGTAATGCGTCACAACACACTGAAGGCCTTGCGGCGCTCGCGGTCAAGTACGGGCTCATGGGATCCGTGGGCTCGGATTTTCACAATCCACAACTTTCTTGGAATCCCCTCGGCCGCTCCCTTAAGCTACCGGATTGCGTCACCCCGGTGTGGCGCAGCTACATAACTAAAGCAGCCACGCCGTGAGCGACGAAGAAAGCAACGTCAACACCGACTTGTTCAAGAACATCGAGCGCTTGCGGCAGCTGCGCATCGAGCACCGCGATCTCGACGACATCATTTCGCGCCTCACCATGGATTTCAAGGTCGACGAACTGCAGATGAAGCGCCTCAAGCGGCGCAAGCTCATGCTGAAAGATCAAATCACGCGGCTGGAGAGCCAGCTCATCCCGGATCTCAACGCATGACCGGGCACATCCGTGAGTGAGCTGATGCAGCGCATCGCTGCGTTCTTCGAGATCTTGTCGACGCGCAACGTGCTGATGGAGATCGCGGTCGTGGCCTTGTGTCTGCTCGTCGCTTGGTTCGTCAGCGCCGCGCTGCACGAGCATCATCGGAGGCGCAGGATCAAGACGCCGACGGCCTTGACCTGGAATTATTTTTCGTCGCAGGGCAGCGTCGTCGCCATGCCCGCCATTCTCGCGTTGACATTGGTCATCGTGGCCCGAACCACGATGCTCGCCGCGCACTACGACGTGTCGATACTGGATGCCGCGGCGCGCCTGATCGGCTTCTACGTGATCGTGCGTGTCGTCGTGCTGCTTTTCACCGCGAGTCTCGGCAACAAATCGTGGATGCAGCACTGGGAAAACCGCGCCGCGTTCCTCATTTGGCTGATCATCGCCTCCGAATACCTCGGCTGGCTCGATCCGATCATAAATACCCTGGACAGCATCGGCATGGCGACGGGCAAGAGCCGCATAACGCTCTGGTCCGTGATGAAATTGCTGTTCACGCTGACCTTGTTCGTATTGGTCGCGGCCTGGATCAGCCGCTGGGTCGAGAGGCGCTTGAAAAAGCTCAGCACCTTGGCACCCTCCACTCGAATCGGCATTGCGAAGTTCTCCAATGCATTCTTGATCGGCCTTTCCATTCTTCTGGGCTTGAATGCCGCCGGTGTCGATCTGACCGCGCTAACGGTGCTGACCGGGGCCGTCGGCTTGGGACTGGGCTTCGGCCTGCAGTCGATTGCGGCGAATTTCGTCAGCGGCTTCGTGCTCCTCATGGACCGGTCCATCAAGCCGGGCGATGTGATCAGTCTGTCGGGGCAAAGCGGTACCAGCACCGAGAACTTCGGCTGGGTGCAGGAATTGCGCGGTCGTTATGTGGTGGTGCGCGACCGCGACGGCGTTGAAATGCTGGTGCCGAATCAGCAGCTGATTTCCAATGCGGTGATCAATTGGAGCTACACGGACCCGCGCATTCGCCTCAAGTTGCCCGTACGCGTAAGCTATCGCGACGATCCGGAAGTGGCCTTGGGCATTTTGCTGGCCGCGTGCAAGGGCCAAGCGCGGGTGCTCGCGGACCCGGCCCCCGTCTCGCGCCTGATGCACTTCAGCGACAGCGGCATCGAACTCGAGCTGCGCTTTTGGATATCCGACCCCCAGGAAGGGGTCAACAACGTGCGCTCGGAGGTGAATCGCGCCATCTGGCGGCTGTTCAAGGAGCACAAGATCACCATCCCCGTTGCGCAGCGCGAGATCATAGTGCACTCGGGGTCGTCGGACCTGGACTGATCCCCATGCCTCTGATCATCACGTCCGATATCGTCATTCCCGACGAAGAATTGGAATGGAAGTTCATCCGCTCCTCGGGGCCCGGGGGTCAGAACGTCAACAAGGTGGCGAGCGCCGCGCAACTGCGGTTTCTCCTGCCGCTAAATGTCAGCCTGCCGGTAGCGGCGAGGAATCGCCTGCGCCGGCTCGCCGGCCAGAAGCTCATCGATGACGGCAGCATTCTGTTCAAGTCGATGAGCGAACGTAGCCAGGAGGGCAATCGCCGCGCCGCGCAGGGTCGACTGGAAGCGTTGATTCGCCAAGCGCTGGTGGAACCCAAGATCCGCAAAAAGACGCGTCCCACCAAGGGTTCGAAGGAACGGCGCATCGATTCGAAGAAGCGCCGGGGCGCGACGAAGCTCGAGCGGGGCCGCCGGGGCTGGGACTGAAGAGTCAGGGGCGGGACTGAGACTGTCCCAGGGTGACTTGCAGGATGCTGTGTCTGATCTGCTCGGAAAGCACGAGCTGGGCATCGGCGGCAACCCCCAGAAGCGGCTCGCCGAACAGGAGCGCGCTGTTCTCGGACTGCTGAATCACCCTTCGGCGGAGAAGGAGATCGATGAAGTTGCGGAACAAGCTCTTGTCGAAGAACTCTGGCGAATTCAATTCATATAGGAGTGACATGCGCTGCGCCATCAAATGGCAGCGTTCCTCCAAAGCCTCTTGTGTGATGGTGCCGCTGCCGGCTTGCAACAAAAGCGCAATCGCGAGGTAGTACCGCTCGAGCGTTGGAATGGTTGCTTGAGCCAGGAGCGACAGCTGGAATCCTTCGATGGAGGTCGAGGGGGGTCGCCGCCACTCGGTCCGATCCGCGTTGGGCTGCAGCAAATTCAGCGCTGCGAAGGTGTCGAGCAGTGAACCGGTTACCTCGCCCGCTTCGGTTTCGTCCCACCGCAGGTAGAGCTCCCTGGAGATGTAGGGATACACGCGCCACACCAAGCGATAAATATCGGCCGCGTCCATGCTCGCGTTGCTGAGGAAACAGCAAGCCAGGAGCGAGGGCATGGCGAACAAATGCAGAATGTTGTTGCGGTAGTACGTGGCGAGCACCGCGTTCTGCCCATCCATGCGTAAGACGTCGCCCAGCGGGTGCTTTTGCCGCTCCAGCACGCCCATCGCCTCCGCGTACCGGATCATTTCGGCGCCGCTGTCGGCAGTTACCGTCACCAAGGGCGAATAGGGCGCGTCGCGCAACAGCCTTTGGTAAAGTTCGAGCTGGCGGGCCAGATCGTCTTCCGCCAACGCCTGGCGCGCAGTCGCGAGCAGGGCCGTGGCCACTAGATTGATCGGCGTCACGGCGGCCGCAGCGTTGATCTCTATATTGATGCGGGTCGCAAGTTCATTGACGGCGTCGCCGATCCAGCCGGCCCCCGCGGCAAGGTCCCCGGCGGCGGTACTTCGCCATTCGGGATTGTGCCGGCAGAGCAGCGCATCGAGCGAAATCGGACGCCCCATATTCACATGCACCTTGCCGAGTCTGCTGCGCAATACCGATATCGTCGATCTGATCAAGCCGAGAATGCTCTCCTTTTTCTTCGGCTGACCGGACAGCTCCCCGATGTAGGTGCGTCCCTCGACGATCCGCTCGTAGCCGAAATACACCGGCATGAAAACCACGCGCCGCTTGGGGTCGCGCAGATAGGCGCGCACCGTCATCGAGAGCATGCCGGTGCGCGGCGGCAGCAGGCGGCCCGTGCGGCTGCGGCCGCCCTCGATGAAATACTCGAGGCTGTGGCCGCGCGCCATCATCACTCCGAGATACCTCGCGAATACGACCGCATACAATGCGTCGCCTTTGAAGCTTCGCCGCAAAAAAAATGCGCCGCCCTTGCGCAGATACCGCCCGATCACCGGCAGGTTTAGATTGAGCCCCGCCGCCACGTGGGGAACGGCAAATCCCTTGCGGTAGATCACGTAGGAAAGAAGCAGGTAGTCCATGTGACTGCGGTGACACGGAACATAGATGACTTCCGAGCCATCACCCGCTTCGTTCAATTGTTCGGGATGCTCGAATTCCACGCCGTCGAACACGCGATTCCATAACCACCCCAATAAGGCCGCCATGAACCTGACAAAGACCTGCGAATAGTTCGCAGCGATTTCCACGGCGTATCTCCGCGCCGTGATCAACGCGGCCCGTCGAGATGAGGCGCGCGCGCGCATTTCGCGGCGTACTGCGTTGCGCACGTCCGCCGTCTTCAGCAACTGTGCGACCAAGGTGCGGCGGTGCGAAAGATCCGGGCCGATGGTCGAAGCCCGCTGTGCGCGCAGGATCGCCCTCAAGAGCCGCAGCAGCCGCCGTACGGTGCGCTGCTCGCTCATGCCGGCCTGCATTGCGTCGCGCAGCCGCAACGGCTCGCCGAAGTGCACGAGCGTGTTCCGGCCGTTGACCAGCACGTTAAGAAACTTGCGGCAGCGGCCGACCAGCACCCAGTCCTCCGCGAACAATAGGCGCCAGAGAGTTGCCTCCTTGTGCGGCGCACGACCCCAGAAGATTGCGACCGGTACCAGATCGACGTCGAACTGGGGATTCGCCGCGGCGGCGGCCACGAGTTGCGTAAGGATGCGCGGCGCACGCCCTACCCGGCGCTTCCTGAGAACGGCCGCCGGCCCGCTCAACTCGAAGTAGGCCTTTTCGGCGTGCTGTTCGCCGATCGGCAAGCGCCGTTCGGGGCGGGGGAGATCCAGCTCCGAGCAGACGTTGCACAAGACGGCAAGATCCGTCCTGCTCTCGCGTTCGAGCACGTAGCATACGGGCAGAGGTCGCGCGGCGATCGCAGCAGCGGCCTCATCGGGCTTGATGCTCGCCCGCACCCACAGGCCCAAGACCTTGCGGACACCCCAATGCCACGCTCGGCCCAGACCCTCGAGGGGGTTCATGGTCGCCTATGAATTACGGAGTTGTATCGCCGCGCTCTTGATTGTCGACCGCCTTGCGCGTCGCGTCTGCGTGGTCGTCCACAGTTTTCTGCACGTCTCGCGCGCGTTGCTCCGCTTGCAGCAGGGGATCGAATACGGTGTTTTTCGGCGGCGTTTCGGGAGACGAACAGCCGACGATGAACAAAACCGACAGTGACGCTGTCACATTATTGAGCAAGCCCATGTGCACCTCGGAATTCCGCAAGTCCCGAAGTGTACAATCGTTTCCGATTTACCGTCACCCGGAGTCGCGCATGTTTCGTTTTGCACTGTTCATGCTTGTGTCCACAGGCGCTTATGCCGCGCAGCCGGTCGACATCGAAACGGCGGCGAAGATCTATCAGGAAGCAGGCATGCGCGAGCAGGTGCGGGCCACACTCGGCGCCATGCCAGCGCACATACGGCAATTGTTTTCCGCCGACGTCGCTGCGAAGCTCTCCGAGCAGCAGTTGAACGCGGTGACGGCAGCCGCAAAGCGCGGCTTTCGCATCGATGTATTCGAGGTTCCCGCATTGAACGCGCTGGCCGCCAACCTCGATGTGGCGACCGAGAAAAAAATCGAGGCGTTCCTGGAGAGCGACTTGGGCCGCCGCATGGTGGCTGCGGACGTGGCCACGGCCGCGCTCGATGAACCCACGATCGACAAGATCATGAAGGGCGATCTCACGGCTCCCACGACACCGCAGCGCGATGCGCTGTTCGACAAACTGGAACTAGCCTCGAAGTCCACCGAGTCCACCGTGCAGATTTTTCTCAGCATGGGGCAGGCAGTCGCGATTGGTACCGCCGTCGGGTCCGGGCGAGATACGACAGTCGTTGCGGAAAGTGCGCGTAAATCAGGCGAAGCGAGCCGCGCTGGACTGGAGCAGGACATGCGCGAGCCCCTGCGTCGCTACCTCGCCTATAGCTATCGCGATATGAGCGACGCCGATCTCAAGCGCTTGCTGGGATTCCTGACCTCCGCGCCCGGCAAACGGTATGTGTCCGCTTACATCGCATCGCTCGGCGCCGGTTTCGACGCCATGGGCAAGCGATGCGGCGAGCAACTCGGAGAGAGCCTGCGCGAATTGGCGCAATCCCAAGTGGCCGCGACGGCCGCTGAGCCGCCTCCGCCGGCAATCGCGGCGCCGACGCGGCCTTAAGCCGCGAGCGCGTTCAAGAAGGCTCGCAGCAGCACGCAAATCGCCTCGATCTGATCCTCGAGCCGGTGATCGGAATTGAGCAAGTGCAGCGTCGCCCGATGCTCGCGCGCCCATCGAATGCTGTTGTCGGCGGGGACGATGTCGTCGTGCCAGCCGTGAACGATGGCAGTCGGACAGGCAACGTCCTGCGGCGTGTACTCCTCATATCCCGCCATGTAAAAAGCGGGCGCCAGCAGGAACAGGCCGCGCGCGTCAAGGCGCCTCGCCGAGGCTGCGGCGACATGCCCGCCCATGCTCGATCCCACGAGCACCAGGGGTCCCGCGAGTCCCGTCCCAAACCTCAAGAGCTTGCGCACTCGGTCGCCGGGATCGTCGAGCCCGCGATAATCCACCGATTCGACTGCCGCGTCGAGGTCTCGGACCACTCCCGCCATCGCCGTGATCTTCGAGCCCCATGGGCCGCTCTCCTTCCCATGCGAAAACACCACCATGCCTAAGGATCTGGCCATTGCTGCCGCTAACTGACGAATGGCACTGGATGAAGAGCAAGCGATCGATGCGCACGAAACGCGTCGGGCCATTGAATGCCTGAGCGATTGCGCGGGTCTCGCCGGGGTAGACCGCGCGACCCTGGAGGCGCTGGCGGCCGGTGCCGTGCATTTTTCATTGCGGGCAGGCAGCCTGTTGTTCGAAGCGGGATCTCATCCGGATGGAGTATATCTGGTCGCCAGCGGCCGACTAGGCGTCAAAACACAGGGGATGGACCGCTTGACTGCGCAAATCGAGCGCGGCGAGCTGGTGGGCGAGACAGCCTGGCTGCTCAAGGAGCCACGCAGCGCCGCCGTGTTCGCCATGCGCGACAGCGAGTTATTGCTGCTCCCAATGCCTCTGCTCGATGCCGTTGCCGCGGGATCGACCCAATTCTCATTGGCGCTTGCCCGCCTCTGCGCGCGCCGGCTGCGGCGCAGCAATCTGCGCGAAGCGGAGCAAAGACGGGCGCGGGTATTCTCAATCATTCCAAACAGCGTCGAAATCGACGTGGCGGGTTTCGCTACCGGCTTGGTAGCGGAGTTCGCGCGCGCCGGACGGACGCAACTCGTATGGGACGCGCGGGCGAGCAACCATACCGCTGGCTGGTTCAATAGCATCGAGGAATCGAGCGACTATGTAGTGTACGTGGCGGATCCGAACGCCTCGGGTTGGACGCGCCAATGTTGCCGCCAAGCGGACGTGATATTGCTTCTCGCGCCGGCCGGCGCCGCTGCGCTTCCCTGGCCGAGCGGAGTCGCCGAAGCGGCGCTGGCGCGCGGCGCGCGCGTTGAGCTCGCTTTGCTGCACGATCGGCGCATCGAAGTCGGAGCCGCCAGTCGGTGGCTGCGCAGCTCCCCGGTCGCCCTGCATCACCATGTCGTCGAGGCAGCCGATTTCGCGCGCCTGGCCCGTCTGCTGACACGGCGCGGAGTCGGCCTGGTGCTGTCGGGCGGCGGTGCGCGCGGGTTTGCACACTTGGGCGTCATTCGCGCGTTGCGCGAGGCGCGGGTGCCCATCGATTTCGTCGGCGGTTCCAGCATTGGATCCATCATCGCCGCCGGTGTCGCGGTCGGATGGAGCGATGAGGAGATGCGCATGCGCTATCGCCGAAGCTTCGTGGACACGAATCCCGTGAATGATTACACCTTCCCATTCGTTGCGCTGACCCGCGGCCGCAAGGTCTCGCGGCTGCTGGAGCGCGAGTACGGCGACGTGTTGATCGAGGATCTAAGACAGCCGTACTTTTGCGTCAGCGCCAACTTGACTACGGGCCGGGTGCTCGAGCATCGCCAGGGGCGGCTCGCCGAGGCGCTGCGCGCGTCGGTCGCGATTCCGGGCGTCATGCCTCCGATATTCCGAGGCGAGGACGTCTTGGTCGATGGCGCCGCGATCAATAATCTTCCCGTCGACATCATGCAAATGCACGCGCCCGGGTTGGTGATCGGCAGCGATGTCGGAGCGGATCGCTTTGCGCTCGTCCGCGGCAAGCGCGGCATCAATATATTCCAGATTCTGATGCACTCCGGCATGGTCAATAGCGCATCGAGCGTCGCGGCGCAGCGCGAGCTTGCCGATGTGTTGCTGAAGCCTCCGCTCGCGAACGTCGATTTGCTCAATTGGCGGGCATTCGATCGCGCGATTCAGGCGGGTTATGACTACGCGCGATTGGCACTCGAGGGGCTGCCGGCCGTTCCGCGGATGCCCGTCCCCGCCGAGCGCACATACCGCAGTTCCTTGATGGCCGAATTGGAACGACGCCTGGCCGCAGTAACCGTGTCCTAGCGACATCGCGGCATCGACGCCCCGCGCTCCTAATTCTCGGCGCCCCCATGAGAGAGGCTCTGTGCAAGCGACTCGACCCATTCGAGTTCCGCCGGACTGTAGTGGGCGTGCCCCGCGTTCAACCGATTCAAGCTTACGGATTCTACCTTGCTGCCGGACGGCGAGTGCACGATGCGAAAGCTGTGGAACTTCGGGTTTGTTCGTCCGGCAAAGCCGATTACGAGTTGGAACTCACTCCGTTGGTCATAAGCGACGAAAAAGGCTTCTTGCATCGGCCGAGTGCCGAAGGTGTGCTCGTCGTGAAGCGCCTCGAAGAACGCGCGCACCTGAGATGCCGCCATATCGGCGACCTCGACATGCGGCCGCGCCATAGCGACCCAGCGGGTACCTCGCTCGATGCTGTTGACGATGAACAGAGCAAGGCGACGCGCCGCCAGGTACTGCCAATCGGCGCTCGCCGCCGTACCTAGAGCCAGGGTCCGCGCCGCGACGCCGATCCGCGCGGCGGAACGCATGGCAAGTATGGTGTTGACCCCCAAGGCGGCGAGCCGGATGCGGCGATCCTCGGCCACGAGGCAACTGGGACGGTAGCCAGGCCGCAGGATGGCCTCGTCGTTCTTGGCGGGAGCCCATACCGGCGACGCCTCGTCGCCGCGCGCCAACATGCCGGCTACGGCGCCGCAAGGCGCGAATGACTCGAAATGGCCCCGCAGCTTGTCGTGCGCCAGAACTCGCGGAAAGTACATCAGCGCATTTTCGCTGGCGAAGCTCCAATCGCGCATGCCGCGCACCGCATCATCCGCGGTCTGCCAGCTTGACGGTGGATCGACGATCAAGAGCGCGCGGCGCTCCTTGCAATAGCGGCCCGCGACCAGGAGCGCGCCCGGTCCGACATCCTGATCGCGCGACAAAGGAGGGATGCATAGAAAGTTGAAATAGTCCGCGTGGCCCAGCGCGAAGAGACCGGTGCGATCGCCGGTCCTGCCGATCAAGTCATAGTCCGTGAGCGGCGCGCCATCATCGCCGTCGGAATTCGAATTGACGTAGCCGCTGGCCAAGCCGCTCGCGGCATCCAAGGTCCGATCCGGCCGCTGCGCCGGAACCTCGCCCGCCAACTCTATCAGTTCCGACCCCAAAATCGCATTCGGCAAGTAGGTAGGGGCCGACGGCAACACCGAGAGCTTATGGAATATTTCCTGGTCTTCCACCTGGCCGGTGCCCTGCGCACGCACGCGCTGCACGGTGAGATTGAACTCCGCCGTATCAGCCGCCGCGATATTGTCGTAATCCACGCTAGCACGGAGAAATTCTCGCGTGCCGGGGCGCACCGCCCGCAGGCGAAGTGTCGATGTCCCCGCGCAAAGCGACAGCGTCGCGGAACGCGCACCGTTGACCACCCGCACGATCAAGGCCTCGCGGCCGCCGTTATCGAAGAACTGTTCGACTGCATACCCCAACAGACTGGGTTGCCAGAGACCGCCGAAAACGTGCTGAAACTCTGTGAAGCTCGTGATGAACACCGGCCGATTGACCGGTCCGCGCAATGTACGGCCGACGAATGCGGTGCGCGCGGTGACGAGGCGCGCGATTGTTTGATCGGGGCCGCGCTCTTCCTCGACCTCTATCCCTAAGCTGCCCGGAGTAGCCAAATTCTTTCTCGCGTGCGCACAGGCTGACTCTATCACAACCCGCGCATTTGGCGTGCCGCGCCGGGGCCGGACGCCGGCGCCGCGTGGGACTCGCCGCGGCGTCGTTGCTCCTCGAGGCGCTCTTGCTGTTCCGCGCGCGTCTGCTCTTCAGCACGTGCGCGCTCTTCAACGCGCGTGCGCTCTTCAACGCGGGCCTGCTCGATCTCCGCTTTCTTGCGCGAGATTTCCTCGAGCATCACCTTCATCCACTCGCTCGTCATTTTTTGCTGATCAATCCGATCCCTCCGCATCTTTGGGAGTGACGATCGCGTCGACCGCGGCCACTGTTTCGGGATGATAGCCAGGACGCGCGATGGCGTACACGCGCTTAGCAAATTCGCTGCCGGCCGGCGTTTTCATCAAGTCGGCGTACAGCGGAACGATCAACCTGCAGCGGCCGATGGTTTTCAAGTATTCCTCGAGACGTACATAGCCAGGCCGATAGTTATTGCGAATTACGAGCTCGAGCCAGCTATGCTCGATTTCGGCGTTCGCGCTCCGAGTAAAGCCGTACGCCTGGTCCAAACCTTCGAGTTCCTTGGCGTTCAATTCTGCGGGCATGTCGTCCAGAAAATACATCCACTGCTGCGGGGTCCAATCAAGACCGAACTTCTTGGGCTGCAGCCTGCCGCCGAGCCATCCGGACCTCGCATCTTCCACCAGAGACAAGGCGCTCGAGACCGGCAACGGCGCATCGGCGGGAATGCCGGGAGCGTTCTCCCAGGCGAGAACTTGCGCCTGCGTGACGATGCCCGGAAAGCGGTCGAGCAAATTCTCGGCCAGATACTGGTTGAACTGCTCAGTGGTGATGCTTTTGAATGCGAAGTGCTCGAAGTAGCCGCGTAAGAAAGCATCGAACCGGTCGCGTCCGAATTTTGCGTCGAGGTAGGTCAAGAACAGCCGCCCCTTTTCATACGGCACGCTGCTGAACCCGAGCTCCGGGTCGCGATCCCGCAAGTCGATCGCCAGCACCTGATCCTTGGGATTCAAGGCCACCAGGTTTTCACGCAAGGCCCCGAGGTCGAGCACCGCCTCGATGGCGGCGCGCTGCTCGCCGTAAACCGCATTCATGATGCGGGTCTCCAAATAGGCGGTGAAACCCTCATTGAGCCATACGTCGCGCCAAGTCGCATTCGTAACGAGATTTCCCGACCAAGAATGCGCCAATTCGTGCGCGATCACGGACACCAGGCTCTTGTCACCCGCGATCGCCGTGGGGGTGATGAACGACAGCCGCGGATTCTCCATGCCGCCGACGGGAAAACTCGGCGGCAGAACCAGGATGTCGTAACGCGTCCAGCGGTAAGGGCCGAACAATTTTTCCGCGGCTGCAACCATCGATTCCGTGTCGGCGAATTCATTCACCGCCGCTTTGAGCACCGGCTTCTCGGCGTACACGCCGGTGCGCGGTCCCGTCTCCTTGAACCCGAGATCACCCACGGCCAAGGCAATCAAATAGGAGGGGATCGCCTGCGGCATGACAAACGTGTAGTCGCCCGTGCGCTTGGCCGTCGGATCGTTCGCGGCGCTCATCACCGCCACCACATCGGAGGCGGTATGAATCTTCGCATTGTAGGTGGCACGCACCTGGGGGGTGTCCTGCAGCGGGATCCAGGTACGCGTGCCGATGGGCTCGGACTGGGTATACAGGAAGGCTTTGTGGCGGCCGGCGGTCTGCTTCGGCGTCAGCCACTGTAATGCGGCGGCGGTGGACACCGTCTCGTAGTCAATGCGGATCGACTCGACCGTCTTTCGCGATGGCGGCAGATCGATGACGAGCGCGCTACCGAGTATGGGATCGGGCTTGTCCAGATGAAACGGCCGGCTGACCCACATGGTTTGATTCTTGGCAGTCGCGCCCAATACGTCGGTAGCCTTCTGGTTCACGTCATGGATAATCAGATCCTTGGTATCGAGCACCAGTTGCGTCGCACGCGGATCGAGCCGCTTCAAGTCGAGTTGGACGACGCCGCTGATCGTTTTGAAATCGAGGTCGACCCGCAGATCCAATTCAAGGTGGGTAACCCGAAACTGATCAACATTGGCGAAGGAGTGGTAATCAAAACCCGATTCGACGCGTGAGGAGTCGGCGGCTCTCGCCGCCGTGCCCGCGCAGGCGAGAAGCAGCAGCACAAGATGGGACCGCACCCTAAATTCCGGTCATTAGTGGACTAAAGCCTGGGTCTGCGAGGCGGGCGGTGCCTCGGCGCGGCCGCCGAGCAATTCCTGGAAGGTCTTTTCATCTACGAGCAAGCCGGTCTTGCCGTCCCAGTTGGAACCCGCCGGCAGGGTGTTTTCGACCAGTAAGGAATTCGAAACAACCCCCTCGATCCCGCCCTGGTCGCCTGTGATCGGGACGGGAATTGCGCGCGGCGTGTGCGCCAGATCGCCCACGCGCTGCCAATCGATTTCTTTGTCGTGATCGGAGATCTTTTTTTGCAGCTTCGGATTCAGCAGGTGGGCGAGCAATCGCTTGCGGTTGTTGGACCAATCGCGCGAATCATCTTCCATGACCGTATAGGCCTGCAGGTACAAGATTCCGTCGCGCCGCCCGAAAAGGTAGGGCTGATTGACGACCGTCACTTTGGTGCCGATGGGGATCAAATCGAAAAATACGGCAATGTCTTCGGGATACAAACGCATGCAGCCGTGGCTCGAGCGCATTCCCACGCCGTAAGGCTTGTTCGTGCCGTGGATCAGATAGCTCGGCCAGCCCAGGCGAAACATGTATTGGCCAAGGGGATTGTCCGGGCCGGCCGGGACCTGGGCAGGCAGCTTTTCGCCGTTTTCAGCGTGCTCATCGCGGACGGACTTTGGAACCATCCATACCGGGTCCTTTTGACGGCTGATGATCTTGGTCGTGCCCTCGGGAGTCTTCCACCCTACCTTGCCGATCCCGATCGGGTGGGTAAACACCATCTGCGGTTCGCCCTTCTTGTGGGGCGGATAGTAAAAGATACGCATCGCGGCCACGTTGACGACGACGCCCTCGTGGGGGGCCGCCGGCAGCACGAATTGCGTCGGCACGATCACCTCGCGGCCGACGCCGGGCAACCAGGGGTCGACTCCGGGATTCGCCATGAGCATTTCCTCGTAGCCCACGTCGAAACGCCGCGCAATATCCGGCAGCGTGTCATCCTTGCCAACTGTGGTCTTCTGAATGTAGCCCACGATATCGCTGTTTGGATCGACCTGCTCGTGGTGGGTCGCGTTCGGTTTGGGCAGTTGAGGCGCGGGGGGCGGTAAGGCGCGCGCCGCGGGGGGCGGGGCGGGCGGCGTCTCCCGGAACAGCCCGCAGCCGCCCATGCCCAATCCGCCGATGCAAACGGCTAGAGTCAAATGCTTCATCCGTTCTATCTACAGCAAAGTTGGTCGGTCAGGCAATTCGTTCTGCGATTGCGACGGTTGCCTCACACTGGGAGGAAAGTGGCGCGACAGCAAATTGCCGATGGCGTCGATTCCCGCAATCGAGCCCGGCAGAAAGCGGCGCGCGCGGAAATGCTCCTCCATCAGGCGACAAACCGCCTCCCACTCCGCGGCGCCGACGCGGCCCTCGAAGCCGCGGTCCGCGACTATTTCGACTGCGCGGTCCGCCAGTTGCACATAAATCAAGACCCCGTTGTTGCGCTCGGTATCCCACACGCGCAGGTGCGCGAAGACTTCCAGGGCGCGAGCGCGCGGCGAGGCATTGTTCAGCACATGCAGGGGCGTCAAGGCCGATTCCACGGCGAAGCGAATTTCCCCTGCATGGGTCTGCTCGGCGCGGGCAATCGCCTGCTCGATCGCATCGAGCGTCGCGCTCGAGAACATCATGCGCGTGCGCCAATGCGTTTGCGCCGCATGACGGATCAGACGGCCGATCTGCATTACCAGCTCCCCGAGGCGCCGCCGCCGCTGAAACCGCCACCGCCGCCGCTGAAACCGCCCCCACCTCCGCCGCCCCCTCCCCCTCCGAAACCGCCGCCGAACCCACCGCCCAGTCCGCCGCCGAACCCCCGTCCAAAGCCGCTGCCGGCGGACCATCCCCGCGTGTTCGAACCCGCCAGCATGGCGAACAAGAATGCAACGATCCCGGCGCCCACGCCGATGGGCAGGAAGTGGCTCAAAAGCCACGCAATGCCGCCGGTCAATCCACCAGTCGCGAGCGATCCGAACAGTCGCCCGAAGATGGCGCGTAGCACGCCGCTCGCAACGAATACCACTATCAACAGCAGCGGCAGTAAATGGCCGATCCCCGTATGGTGTTCCCACTTCCTATCGGGTTCGGGCAATGGCTCACCGTCAACCACGGCGATCATCTTATCGACGCCGGCCTCGACGCCCCCGTCATAATCGCCGGATTTGAAATGCGGAGTGATGTTCTCGTCGATTATGCGGTTGGCGATGGCGTCCGGCATCGCGCCCTCAAGGCCGCTCCCCACCTCGACGCGCACGCGCCGATCGTTCTTGGCGACAATCAATACGGCCCCGTCGTCGACACCCTTGCGGCCAAGCTTCCAGGCATCCCCGACCCGGATGCCGAATTGCTCGATCTCCTCGGGCGCCGTCGTCGGAACGACGAGCACAGCGATTTGGCTGCCTTTCTTGGCCTCCAAATTCGCTAGCTTTGACTCGATGCGCGTGACCGCCTCGCCGGACAACGTACCCGTCAGGTCGATGACCCGGGCAGTCAGAGGGGGCACGGCAACCTCCGCGAGCGCAAGCGGGGCGCCGAAAAGGAGGAGAGTCAACGCCCCTATGCGACCGATGCGGCAAAGTGAACTCACGCGGGCGTCTGAACGAAGGCGCTTAGGCTAGTGTGTCGGCGCGGGCGCCGAATCGGGAGGTCGCGCCGGGAAAGCTGCCGGCGCGGGCGCCGTCCCGGCGGGGGCCGATCCGCCGAAATCCACGGTCGGCGGTTTGGAAATCGCCGCTTCATTCTCGACCGCGAAATTCGGTTTCGGCTTGTAGCCGAACATCATCGCCGTCAAGTTTCCGGGGAAAGAGCGCACGGTCACGTTGTAATTCTGCACCGCTTGGATGTAGCGGTTGCGCGCCACCGCAATACGATTCTCGGTGCCTTCCAATTGCGCCTGAAGGTCGCGGAAGTTCTGGTCGGATTTCAATTGGGGGTAGTTCTCGGTGACGACCAAGAGCCGCGACAAGGCGCTCGACAGTTCGCTTTGAGCGGCCTGGAACTTCGCGAATGCAGCCGGATCGTTGACCAGCTCGGGGGTCGCTTGGATGGCGCCCACCTTTGCGCGGGCTTGGGTTACACCCAGCAGGACCGAGCTTTCCTGGGCAGCGTAGCCCTTCACGGTATTCACCAAATTAGGGATGAGTTCGGCACGGCGTTGATATTGATTCAGGACTTCGGACCAAGCGGCCTTGATTTGTTCATCCTGTGTTTGCATCGTGTTATAGCCGCAGCCGGTCGACAGTAGGCACGCCGCGGCGGCGGCTAGCCCTAACGCTAATTTACGCATGAAGTCCCCTTCTCCCCCTTTGAGGTTTTGGGGGCATGGGGTGAGTTTAGCACCGTGGCAAAAAAAGCCCCGAGTGATGAGCTCGGGGCTGAGAGGCGGACTTCAATGAAGGGAAGTAAAGCCCGCTAGGGGAATCGATTCAGTGCAGATGGTCCCACTGGAGAACTTGAATGTCTGTTTCCTCGAGATCGAAGCTGCGTGCCAGCATGCGCGCGATATCGCGATCACCCTGGAGCCTGGCCGACCGATCCAGAAGTTCGACCACACCGCGGTACTCGTTGTATTCGACGGCTCCCTCCGACTGCGCGATAAAGTGGGTGTAATATTTAACGCTCATGGGTAAGGAGCTTATGATTCGCGGCCCAAGCAATCTGTGAGCGACCACTCAAACGATTGCAGCCGCACCCAACTTAGTTCACGTCCTGGAATTTCCGTACACTATATTGCAGCGTGTCAAGATATCGCCCTCCCACTGCGCCCGGCTCGAAATACATCACTCCCGCAGGAGCGAAGCGCCTGCAGGATGAGCTGGATGAGTTGTGGCATGTCGAGCGTCCGCGGGTAACCGCGGCAGTCGCCGAAGCAGCCGCGCAGGGGGACCGTTCAGAAAACGCCGAGTACACCTACGGCAAGAAGCGCCTGCACGAGATCGATCGCCGGGTGCGCTTTTTACGCAGGCGGCTTGAAGGCATGACCATCGTCGATCCCCGTGCGGATGCCGGCCGGCGTGATCCCGGGCGGGTCTTCTTCGGCGCATGGGTGCAGATTCAAAGCGCCGGCGCCTTGCGGTGGTATCGGCTCGTCGGCCCGGATGAATTCGACATGGCGGAAGACTACATCAGCATGGACTCGCCGTTGGGACGAGGCTTGCTCGGTAAGCGCATCGACGACGATGTGAGCGTGACATCGCCGGGCGGGGCGACCACCTTCACGGTGGTCGCCGTCAGTTACGGACTCAAACCACCCGAATGTTCTTGAACTGCCACGGATCGGTGACGTCCAGATCCTCGGCGAACAGTTCCCCCCGCTGATGCAACGGCGTCCAGTCCGTGTACTTCCCGATGACGCGGCCCAGATACGGCATACACACCTCGAGCGGGCGCTTAAATTCCATGTCGTCGGGTTCCACGATGCCGCGGTTCGGATTCTCCATCGCCCAAATCATCCCTGCCAGCACCGCCGATGTAACTTGCAGGCTGGTGGCGCTGTTGTGGGGCGCCAATTTGCGTGCCTCCGCAATGGACAGCTGAGAGCCGTACCAGTACGCGTTTCTGCCGTGACCGGCGAGCAGCACCCCGAGCTCATCGATTCCGGAGGTGATCTCGTCGAGCATGATGCGTTTGCGGTCTTGCAGGTGCCAGTTGTTGCCGGCAAATTCGTGCACGGACAATACCGCGTTGTCGCAAGGGTGATAGGCGTAGTGGGTCGTAGGCCGGTACACCACCTGGTCGCCCTCCTTCACCGTGTAGTAGTCCGCCAGTGAGATCGCCTCCGAATGCGTGATCAGGAATCCGTGGAAGTGTCCCGCCTCGGGGGTCCAGGTGCGGACGCAGGTGCTCGCGCCTGGCCGATTCAAGTAAATCGCGCAGCCCGAGCCCGCCTTGTGGCGGCCGCCGTCCGCCGGAAAATGCTTCTCGTGGGTGCCCCAGCCCAGCTCGGCGGGTTGCGCGCCTTCGCTGACGAAGCCGTCGACCGACCAGGTATTGACGAACTCGTTCGGCGTCTTCGGCACGTTCGTTACCTGAGTGTCGCGCTCGGCGACGTGAATAACCTTGACGCCGAGAGTCTGGCTGAGCTTGGCCCATGACTCACGGCTGGCCGGCGTCGGCTGCTCGATCCCGGTGTCCTTGGCGATGTTGAGCAAGGCTTGTTTGACCAGATGCGATACCAAGCCCGGATTGGCGCCATGGGTCAGGACGGCCGTGGGCGTTTTGCTCGCGCCCTCGCGCAAGCCCAAGGCTTCCAGCCGCATGGTGTAATTGCTGCGCGAGTCTACGCTCGCCTTCGGGTCGGTATATCCGCCCGCCCAAGGTTCGATACAGGTATCGAGATACAGGGCGCCGCGTTCACGCGCCAATTGAATGAGGGCGACACTCGACACGTCGACGGACAAGTTCAACAGGAAGTCCCCGGCCGCCAGGAGCGGCTCCAAGACTTTGCGGTAGTTCCCCCGCGTCAACGGGCTCTTGACGAACTTAACGCCGAAATGCTCGGCTTGGCTGCGGCCGCGGTCTTCGGCGGTGACGATTGTGATGCGATCGGGCGAAGTGCCAATGTGACGCAAGATCAGCGGCAAGACACCTTGTCCGATGCTGCCGAAACCCACACATACGATCTTGCCCGCAAATTTCACGTGCACTTCGTTGTTGCTCATAATTTTGATCTCATTTCGGTTTGCCCTCTCGTTTTGCTTGGATTCCGGCTCGCCCGACCGGGCGGACGCCGCCAGCCTACCTGGCGGCCTATGAAATGCTCAAGCTTAAATATCGCGCCAATGGGGCGGATAGGTGCGCTCGTAGCCGGGAAGGGACTCGATGCGATGAATCCAGCGGGCGAGCGCCGGGTAGTTGCGCTCCATTGGTAAGAAGCGTGCGCCCAATTCCTTGGCGGCGCTTCTATTCAAGGCGCGCCGCAAAATCTGAATCCACGGAAAAATCACCATGTCGGTGGCGGAGTAGGCGGCGCCGACGATCCATTGCTCCTTGCTGAGACGGCCTTCGATCGTACGCGCCTCGCGTCCGACCACGTGCATCGCGTCAGTGAGGGCGTCTATGTCTTCGGCGACCCGCTCGCCGAAGATCGCGTCGGTGATCTTGAGAAGCGACGGCTCGGCGTACGTCATGAATTCGCAGATCACGCGCATGATCACGCCGGCTTCCTCCGGAGTCGCGCCGAATATAGGTGCTTGTGGGTACTTCACGTCGAGGTAGTACAGAACCGCTACCGATTCGAACACGACATAATCGCCGTCCTTGAGAACGGGCACGCGGCCGCGCGGGTTGAGCTTGAGCATCTGCGGCGACTGGTGCTCTTGCTTGTCGAAGTGCAGGAGCTGCGACTCGTAGGGCAACCCTTTGTGCTCCAAAGCCAAGAGCACCCGCCACGAGAACGGACTGCCGCTGCCCCAGTAGAGAGTGAGTGCCATGGCCCCGATTGTAGCGGATGAAGTTCCTCCGGCGGCGCGCTAAGCTCTGGCTGATGGAATTTCAGACGCTGATCGACGTGGAGTCCTTGCAGAAGCTCATGGGCGATCCGCGGCTGGCCCTCGTCGATTGCCGTTTCGATCTCCTGCACCCGGATGCCGGCCGGCGGGAGTTTCTCGCGGCACACTTGCCTGGGGCGCGCTACGCTGATCTGAATCGCGACCTTTCGGCGCCCATTGGTCCCGAGACCGGCCGTCATCCGCTGCCGGCGCCCGAGACTTTCGCCCTCTGGCTGGGATCGAACGGAATCGGCAACGGCAGCCAGGTCGTCGCGTATGACGCTGCCAACGGCTCGATGGCCGCCCGGCTCTGGTGGCTGCTGCGCTGGGCTGGCCATCGCGCGGTAGCTGTCCTCGACGGCGGCTTCGCGGCATGGATCGCACAAGGCGGCGCGCTCGAGTCCGGCGAAACAACCCCTCGCGCGGAACGCTTTGCGGCACGAATCGACGACCAAGCCGTGCTGAGCACGGCGCAGACGCAGCGCGAGATGCGGAGCCCCGCGGTCTTGCTGGTCGATGCCCGGGCCCCGGAACGCTATGCAGGCTCCGCGGAACCGATCGATTCCGTGGCCGGACACGTGCCGGGCGCCGCGAATCATCCCTTCACCGCGAATCTCGACGCGCACGGCCGCTTCTTGCCCGCCGCCGAGCTCGAGCACCGCTGGCAGGAGACCCTCGCTGGCAGAGACGCCAAGAACCTCATCGCCATGTGCGGCTCCGGCGTTACCGCCTGTCATAATTTGCTGAGCCTCGAGGTGGCCGGTCTCACCGGCGGCAGGCTTTACGCCGGGTCCTGGAGCGAATGGATTCGCGATCCGCGCAGACCCATCGCCCGCGGCTAGGCAGGCGTGTCATTTACATGCAGCCCCAATTTGCTATCGTGCGCGCGAGATGAACACTCCCGCCAAAGTCCTGGCCGCGAATCCCGCATGGAAGATCGAAGAGTCGTTGGACCTCTACCAGGTGGAGGCGTGGGGCAAAGGTTACTTTTCGATCAACGATGCGGGCCATGTGGTGATCAGGCCCAGCATGGACGCCTCGCGCGAGATCGACTTGTACGAAGTCGTTCAGGGGCTGAAGGCCCGGGACCTGCACACGCCGGTGGTCATTCGCTTCTCAGACATCCTCGCCCATCGTCTGCGCCACCTGGCCGAAGCATTCGGCACGGCCATCGTCGAGAACGACTACAAGAACCGGTACGCCGCGGTGTTTCCGATCAAGGTCAATCAGCAACGCCTGGTGGTGGAAGAGGTCTACCGGTATGGCAAGGAATTCGGATTCGGACTCGAAGTCGGCTCTAAACCCGAGCTGCTCGCGGTCATGTCGATCACCGAGGACGCACCGGACCGCATCGTGGTGTGCAACGGATTCAAGGACGACAGCTACATAGAGGCGGTCATTCTGGCCACAAAGCTCGGCCGTACCATCATTCCCGTGGTGGAGAACTACGAAGAAATCCATCTGATTCTGAAGCATGCCGAGCGATACGGAGTGCGGCCGAAAATCGGCGTTCGGGTGAAGCTTGCGAGCGAAGGCGCCGGCCGATGGCGGGAATCCGCCGGCGAGAAGTCCAAATTCGGGCTCTTCATCAGCGAGATACTCGACCTGCATGCGCTGCTGAAGGATCGCAACATGCTCGATTGCCTGCAGCTGGTCCATTGCCATCCGGGCAGCCAGCTTCAGGACATCCGCCGCGTGAAGGATGCCATCAACGAATTGGCCCATGTGTATGCCGAACTCAAGATCATGGGAGCCGGCCTGCAGTACATCGACATCGGCGGGGGCTTGGGCGTCGATTACGACGGCAGCGGCACCAACTTCGAATCGTCGATGAATTACACGTTGAACGAGTATGCGAGCGACGTGGTGTATCGAATCAAGAGCGTCTGCGACGCGCGCGACGTGCCGCATCCCATGATAGTGAGCGAGTCCGGGCGCGCCATCGCCGCGCACCACAGCTTGCTGGTGTTCGACACCTTGGGCTCCTCGAAGCTCGATCAATTCAAAGTCACCGGCCGGCCCGAAGAGGACTATCACGGCAAGGAAGAAGTCCCGCAGCCGGTGCGCGATTTGTTCGACAGCTTCCGCTCGGTCAACGAGCGCCGCCTCGTGGAGTGCTACCACGACGGGCTGCAAGCGCGCGAACAGGCGCTGCAGATGTTCAATTTAGGGTATTTGAGCCTGGAATTCCGCGCCTTGGCCGAGAAGCTTTACTGGGCCACCTGTACCAAGATTCGCGACCATTGCCGCAAGCTCGATCGTGTTCCAGAGGAGCTGGAAAACCTCGAAGACATGCTGAGCGACATCTATTTCTGCAACTTCTCGGTGTTCCAATCGCTGCCGGATAGCTGGGCGATCGGTCAATTGTTTCCCATCATGCCGATTCAGCGGCTGGGCGATCGGCCCTCGCGCAATGCCGTGCTTGCCGATATCACCTGCGACTCCGACGGCAAAATCGATCGCTTCGTGCATCCCCGGGCGACCAAGCGCACGCTCGAAGTCCACGAACTCATCCCGGGAGAGCCCTATTACTTGGCGGCCTTCTTGGTCGGCGCCTACCAAGAAACGCTGGGAGATCTGCACAACCTGTTCGGCGATACCCACGTGGTGCACATCCGGCTGCAGGACGGCGGCGGCTGGTGGATCGAGGAGATCGTCAAGGGCGACACCGCGAACAAGGTTCTCGAGTACATGGAATACGATACCGACGAACTCTATCCGGGGATCGCCCGCGACTGCGAACGGGCGGTCCAGGAAGGCCGCATGTCGCTCACCGAAGCGCAAGCGGTGAAGCGCTTTTACGAGCACGAACTAAATGGTTACGCGTACCTCGAAGTCGAATGATTCGAATAGCATCGCGACTCGTTTGCCAACAATATTCCCCTGGCGTAGCATCAAACCGTAGGTTCATTCCCTACACGGGTCTTAGGGTACGGCCCCCGGCGGTGATGTGCGCGGCGGCTCTGAGTGTGAAACACTGTTAGTGAGAATAGTTGAATGACGACGATCTATGTTGGCAATCTGCCATTCACTGCTACAGAAGACGAAGTGCGGGCGCTGTTCGAGCGCCACGGCAAAGTCGAATCGGTCAAACTGATCAACGATCGCGAAACCGGGCGTCCCCGCGGATTTGCGTTCGTCGACATGGGGGCCGGTGAAGCACAAAACGCGATTCAACAGACGAACGGCTTCCAGATGGGTGGTCGTCCGCTGCGAGTCAACGAAGCCCAGGAAAGGGCGCCTCGGTCCAAGCCGGCGAGCGGCGGCGGCGGCGGTGGCGGCGGCGGGCCGCGTCGCTGGTAGTGATTCGCTCGCGGTTCGCCGATTCACGCGGGTCTAAGATTTGGAATCGGCCTCAGGCGCGGCCCCCAAGAGGGGTATGGTCGATCGCGCGCACCACATTGGTCGCGCTCACCACATTTCCTTGAGCTGCGCGACCACGTCGACTGTTGCCGTCTCATCCTCGCGCAAATTCTCAACGCCGCGCATGTTGCGCAGCGAAATCCGTTCGCAGGAATCCAGCACCTTGTCGGTCATGAAACGGCTCTTGGCGCCGTACACATGGGCATCGCCGTCCTTGGGCTGTTGCGTGATGGCGTACTTGAGCGGTGCGCAGAGATGCAGCTCGTTTCGCGCCCGTGTCATCGCCACGTACAAGAGCCGCCGCTCTTCCTCGATCATTTCCGGTTTGCCGGCGGAGAATTCCGACGGGAAATTTCCGTCGGAGACATTCAGCACATAGACGTTATCCCACTCCTGTCCCTTGGCCGAGTGAATTGTCGACAAAATGACATAATCCTCGTCCTTCGACGCTGCTGCGGATTGGTTGCCCGTGACCGCCGGCGGATCCAATGTCAGTTCGGTCAAGAAGCGCTCCCGGGTCGTATGCTGCGCTGAGAGCTGTTCCAATTGTTCGAGATCGCCCATCCGCGTCCATGCGGCATCATGGATGCGCTCGAGCTGCGGCTTATACCACTCGCGTACGAGGCCTACCTGGCCGGGCCAGGGAGTCGCGGGATCTGCAAGCTTTTCGAACAAGGCGCAAAAACGTTTCCAGTCCATTTTTACCGGCTGGGGCGCGTCGAATCCCGCCAGGGAGCCGACGTTGAAACTCTGCGCCTCGAAATAATCGAGGGCCTGTTTCGCATGGCCGGGGCCGATGCCGGGCAGCAGCTTCAGCACCCTGAAAGCCGCGACGAAATTGCGCGGATTGTCGGCCCAGCGAAGCACCGACATCATGTCCTTGACGTGCGCCGCCTCCAAGAATTTCAGACCGCCGTATTTTACGAACGGAATGTTGCGCTTTGTGAGCTCGACTTCGAGCACGTCGCTGTGGTGAGAGCTGCGGAACAAAATGGCATGGCGCTTCAGCGATCCGCCGATTTCGCGCGTCTGCAATATCTTGCCGGCGATGTATTCGGCTTGAGCCTGCGCATCGTCGAGGGCGACGTAAAGCGGCTTCTGAGTGGATTGTCGAGTTCCCAGCAAGGTCTTGCGGTGCTGGCGCACGCCGTCGGCCATCAGCGCATTGGCCGTATCGAGCACCTGCTGCGTCGAACGATAATTCTGCGCCAGGACGACGATCTCGGCCTTGGGCTTGTAGCGGTCGGCAAAACCCAGAATATTCTCGACCGCGGCCGCGCGGAACGAGTAGATCGCCTGGGCGTCGTCGCCGACCACGGTGACCCCCTGCCCGTCGGGCCGGAGGGCATGGACGACTTCGCCCTGCAAAGAACTCGTATCCTGATATTCATCCACCAGCACATGATCGAAATTCTTCGACAAGCTCTGCGCCAGCGTCGGGTTTTGCATCATCGCATGCCAATAAAGCAGCAGATCGTCGAAATCCAAGACGCGATTCTTTTGTTTGCGCCCGACATATTCCCGATAGAGGCGCGTAAGATCCGCCTCCCATTCTCGCACCCAAGGAAATTGCTCCTCGAGCGTCTGCCTCAGCGTTAGACGGGTGTTGACCCGATATGAGTAGATCGCCAGACACGCGTCCTTGCGCGGGAAGCGCTTGTTCTTCGCGGAGAATCCCAATTCGTGCCGCACGACATCCATCAGGTCGGCAGCATCTGCGCGGTCCAGCACCGTGAAGTTCGGATCCAGGCCGAGGTGTTTGGCATAGGAGCGCAATATGCGGTTGCCGACCGAATGAAAGGTTCCCGACCACAACAGCCGCGACACCACGCTACGATCGCCGGCCTTACCGCGATCCGACAGCACCTCGGCGACGATCAACTGCGTGCGCCGAATCATCTCCTGAGCGGCGCGACGCGTGAAGGTCAGCATCAAAATGCGCGCCGGATCCACGCCATTCAAAACCAAGTGAGCGGCGCGGTGCGCCAAGGTGTTGGTCTTGCCGGTGCCTGCGCCCGCCAGTATGAGCAGCGGCCCTGCATTCACGCCCTTGTCCGGAACGGCCATACCGAAGGTGGCCGCCCGGCGCTGCGACGGATTGAGCGAATCGAAGGCAGAGGGCTTGGCTTTCATCATACAAACGAATTGATACTGTACGTATATCCAGAAGCCGATGCAATGTGCTCGAAGAATGGCTCATGACGAGTGCCGTGTGCCAGGAGGCAGGTCACAAGCGTGATATAGACTTGAGGGATGCAGAAACCGACCCCCATCGCCAGCCATCACATCCATAGCGGCCGCATCATCGAAGTGTCCACCGAGCGGTTGCGCTACGGGAATGGCCGCGAATACGACTTGGACTTCGTTCGTCATCCGGGCGCGGCGGCCGTGGTCGCCGTGGACGGCGACGCCCGCGTGTGCCTGGTGCGCCAGTACCGGCACGGGGTTGGGGATTTTCTGTGGGAAATTCCAGCCGGCAAACTCGACGCCGGAGAGGCGCCGGAGGTCTGCGCCGTGCGCGAGCTGGCAGAGGAAACGGGCGTCAAGGCGGGGCGTTGGACGTCCATGGGACGTTTCTTTCCCGCGCCGGGAATATTCACCGAAGTGATCCATCTTTACCTTGCGCGCGACCTCATCGTCGGAGCGTCGGCGCCCGACGCGGACGAAGAGCTGGAAATCCAATGGCTGCCGATCGCAAAGGCGGCGGACATGGTTCTGCGCGGCGAGTGGAACGACGGCAAGACCGCCCTGGCGCTGTGGCGGGCCCGATATCATCTGCAAATGTGACGGTGCGCCGATTTTTGAAGTGTGCAAGTTGACTTAACAGAGTCCTGGGCTAAAAAGGTACTGTGAGTGCCAATAAATCAAAATCGCCCCCCAAGCCCGGCGTCCGGGACACCGTGGATGAGGCCCCGGAGCTTGCTGACAACATCTCCGGCCGCGTCAAATTTGACGACCGCGGCAATGCCGTTTGGGAATGGTCGGTCGCCACGGGCGCATTCGGCCGCGAGGTATCGACAGAGCGGCTAAAGCGGCTCGAGAACCCTGCACTGTCGATTGCCGAGGATGCGCCGACGCCGTTCGACATAGCCCGCCCCAACCCTTTGGGGACGGTCAAGGGTTACGATCCATATGACAGCGGCAAGCTCGGTAAAGCGGCCGCAGCGCGAAAAAAGGACTTGCGCCGCCTGAGCGAATTCCTGAAATTGAAGAAGCAATTTGCCGACAACAAGGACGGCAAGGAATAGCTATTCATCTCTCCAGGATCACGCGAGCGCGTGACTCAATTTGGCCGTGCTCCCCAGTCGATAGAATCTGCGCAGCTCACGCACCAACGCCTCAATCCGCGCCTGTCCTCTTTTCACGAAGCGCTGTTCCAACCGATGGCAATACTGCGCGGCGCAGCGATGCGCCGTGCGATAACGATCATACTGATCCGCCTCCAAACGAGAATCGAAGCTCACGCCATCAAACAGGCGCGCGTGCACCTGGGCCGGATAGCCGCCTCCCTGCTGGTCCGCCAGCAAGAATACCGTCACCGCATATTTATCTACTTCGGCTTGAGTCTCTAGCTCGAGCAGCGATACGGGTAAATCTCGATCGAGCCGCCACGTCGAATACACGAAGTGGCTGACGCCCTCGAGGGCCGTGCAATAATCGACCAAATTTCGCTCTGTCAGGGCCTCAGAGGGATCGGCACCCTCCAGCCGCTCCAGTAGACCCGGATCCAAGTACAGCGCGACACCAGCGCCGTCCGGCATTTCGGCCAGCAGCAATTCCTCCTCTGACTCGCGCCTATCGTTGCCGGGCACGAGGCCTTTCAGGTCACGCCGGTCCGTGACCAGAAAATCGTATACGTCGTAGTTGATTTCGACGTCGTAAAGGCGCCCGAGGAGCGACTGCAGGCCGCGCAGGACCATCAATGCTCGCGGCGGGCGCCGCCCGTTGCGACCGGTTGCACCCCCAGCTGCTTCAACAGACCGTGCGCGCGTGGACTGCCGGTCTTCATCCATATCTCATACAGACGCAAGATATCCGCATCTGTATGTTGATAGGACATCTCGCTGACCTCGTTGAGAGCGTCGACGAGTGGCTGAAATTTTCGCGCAAGCTGCGCGTAGATCGCCGCGACGCACCGTCCCGACATTGAGCGTTGCATCGTGTCGGCGAGCGAGCTGTAGGCGTTGCCGCCCATCGCGATGTGATAGTCGATGTCGATCAGTTTGCGCGCGAAGCTGCGGGCGAAAAAGCCGGCGATGAACAGCGAGACGTCGCCGAGGCGCTGCAGCCCCCGGTGCCGCGCGGCGGCCGTCGGCGCCTCGAGCGCATCGGCCAGCATCTGCGCGAGCGGCCGGATGCGCAGACCATCCGCCGTGCGCTCGTACAGCGCGTCCGCGCGAGAGAACATGGTGAGCAAGTTGACCACGTATTGTTCGGCCTGCTCGTCGATGTCGAGATGCTGATGCTCGCTCGCGGCATGAAAGGCGTCGCGAAAAAACTCGCGCAAGGAGCTTACCGCTACAAGTGATCCGGACACTGCCTGCATGCTTTGCATCCTTTTCTGGCCCACACCATCCTATCGACAAAGTAAAGACGAAGTGAAGCGCAAAAGCGCGAACCCGGTGTCAGAAAATACCTATGTTTCCAGGTTTTTCGCGATCAGCACTCTGAGCGGCATGCTGCTAACCCTGCGCTGCCTCTCATTGGTGCTACATAATCTCGGCGAGCGTCGAAATGGTGCGTGGTCGCATTCCCGCGCTTCGCGGCCACTCGCGCGCATCGCGATTGAGCCACACCGCCTGCATCCCGGCGCGCATCGCGCCGACGACGTCGGTCATCGGATCATCGCCGATGTGCAGCACGCGCGCGGGGTCGACGCCTGCGAGCTCCGCGAGCCGCGCAAAAATTCGCGCGTCTGGTTTGGCCGCGCCGGCCGTCCTCGCGGTCATGTGGCCGGCGAAAAGATCCGCGATACCGCAGCGGTGCAGATCCGCGTTGCCGTTGCTGAGAGCGAACAGCCGATAACGGGAGCGCAGGCGAAGCAGCGCCGGACGCACGTCGTCGTAGAACTCGACACGGTTGCGCGCCGTGAAGAACACCTCGAACGCCTCGTCGGCAAGGGACGCCGCATGCCCCGCCGCGCCGAACAGATCCTGAAGCGCACGATGACGCAGGAAGGTGAGGTCATGGCCGTGCTCTGGAAACCGTTCGGCCACCCGCGCGCGCAACGCACGCAGCGATTCGAGGTCGTGACCGGTCACCGTTCGGGGATAACGGTCGCGCAGCCACGACAGCAATTCGATCTCGGCGGCGGCAATGACGGGTCCCACCGGCCACAACGTATCGTCCAAATCGAAACTCAAGACGAGCGGAGCGCCCATCGCCGTATTCTCGGTCATCATGTTCCCGGCCGCGGCGATATTCTCGGTCATCGTCATATTCTCGCGCAATGCGGAGAGCGATTTCGCGCAAATCACCGGTCTGCGGGCTACAATCGCGTCACGCGCATTCATTAACGAGAAACCGCAATGGCTGCCGATCGCTTGTTGTGTACCTTCATGTTCCTTGCTTTGAGTGCCGCTGCCCGGGCCGCCGGCGCGGCGGCGCCGGGCGACGCTGGCGACCGCCCGCAGCCTTTCACCGTTCAAGATCTGGTGCGCCTCGAGCGCATCTCGGATATTTCCGTTTCACCGGACGGCAAGCGTGTGGTCTATACCCTGCGCAGCACCGATATGGAGGCCAACAAGGGCCGAACCAGCATTTGGCTGCTCGATATCGGCACGCGAGAACTGCCGACGCCTCGCCGCCTCACCGACATCGCCGCGAACTCGAATGCCGCGGAGTGGAGCGCGGATGGGCGATCCATTTATTTTCTCTCCAATCGAAGCGGCTCCACTCAAGTGTGGCGCCTTGCAGACGCGCTGGGCGGGACGGCGGCCGGCGCGACTGCGCCGGAAGTGCACGCGCCGGGCGCCGACGCGAAGCAGGTTACCGACCTGCCGCTCGACGTCGGCAGTTTTCGAGTCTCTCCCAAGGGTGATCGGATTCTCGTCAGTGTCGAGGTTTATCTGGATTGCGCGGATTTCGCCTGCACTCGTCGGCGCTTGGACGCCGCGGCCCATTCCACAGCAAGCGGGGTGCTGTACGGCCAGCTGTTCGTCAGGCATTGGGATACGTGGAGCGATGGCCGCCGCTCTCAGCTTTTTTCGTTGCCGCTCGATGAGGTGGCACGGGATGCCCCGGTAAACCTGACCGAAGGCATAGGCGATGTGCCGGGCAAACCGTTCGGCGGCCGGGAGGACTATGCGTTCAGCCCAGACGGCGCCCAGGTGGTGTTCTCCGTGCGCGCAAAAGAAGGAGAGGCTTGGTCGACGAACTTCGATATCTACGAAGTCGCCGCCGCGGGTGGACCACCGCGAAATTTGACTGCAGACAATCCGGCGTGGGATGCGCAGCCTGCTTTCTCGCCCGACGGCACGCAGCTTGCCTATCTCGCCATGGACCGCCCGGGGTTCGAAGCGGATCGCTTTCATCTGGTGCTGCTGAACGTGAAATCGGCCGTGAAGAGGCCGCTCACTCACGCCTGGGACCGCTCGATAGTAAATTTTTCCTGGTCCCGCGATGGTAAAACCTTATTTGCCACCACCGACCATCTGGGCCAGCGGCCGCTGTGGGCAATCGATGCCGGTACCGGCAGAGCGGCTGCTATCACAGGATCCGGAGAGGTCGAAGGCTTCGGCGTCGGAACTCGAAAGGTCTTTTATGCCCTGAGCGACCTGAAGGCTCCGGCCGATCTTTACGCGGTGGGATTCGCTGGCGGCGCAGCCAGGCAGATCACGCATATCAATCAGGCTGCGCTCGCCCAGCGAAAATTCGGCGACTACGAGCAATTCGATTTCTCCGGTTGGAAGAACGAGAATGTGTTCGGCTATGTGGTCAAGCCGCCGGATTTCAAGCGCGATCAGAAGTACCCCGTGGCTTTCATCGTCCATGGCGGCCCTCAAGGCAGTTTCGCGAACTCATGGAATTGGCGCTGGAATGCGCAGACTTTCGCCGCCGCGGGCTACGGCGTCGTCATGATCGATTTCCACGGTTCTACCGGATACGGTCAAGCGTTCACCGATTCCATCAGCGGGGATTGGGGCGGCAAGCCGTTGGAGGATCTAAAACTGGGCCTGGCGGCCGCTCTTGGCAAATATCCCTGGCTCGACGGCGATCATGTGTGCGCGTTGGGCGCGTCTTACGGCGGCTACATGATGAATTGGATCGCGGGCCAATGGCCGGACCGGTTCAAATGCATCGTGAGCCACGACGGCATCTTCGACATTCGCAGCATGTATTACTCGACCGAGGAGCTGTGGTTTCCCGAGTGGGAAAATGGCGGCCCGGAGTACCGAAATCCCGCGGCGTATGCCGCTCATAATCCAATCGACTACGTGGCCCGCTGGAAAACGCCGACGCTGGTGATTCATGGACAGCTCGACTTTCGAGTGCCCGACAGCCAAGGGCTCGGCGTGTTCACTGCCTTGCAGCGCCAAGGAATACCGAGCGAACTCCTGTACTTTCCGAACGAGAATCATTGGGTGCTGAAACCCGCAGACAGCATTCAATGGTATGACACCGTGCTCGCCTGGCTGAAACGCTGGACGCGGCCCTGAGCCGGCGCGGCCCTCGAGTCAAGGAGCGAGGGCTCGCCAAGCCGCGGGATAATTCTCGCCGAGCTGCATGATCCGGTGCAGCAGGCCGTCATAGCTCATGCCGGCGGTCAGCGCCGACTGGGCGAAATCCTCGGCCGCGGAGAGGTTCGGGTTCGCGTTCGCTTCGAGCACGAATAACTCCCCATCGTCGCGCAGTCGAAAATCCATGCGCGCATATCCCGTCAAGTGCAGGGCGCGGAAAATACGCTTCGACAGCTGCTCCAGCCGCGCAACGGTGCCCTCCGGCAGGTTGTCGGCCGCCGCCGTGGTGATCCCGTAGCGCTGCTGGTAGCCGCGATCCCACTTCACCTTGCGGGTGGCGATCGCCGGCAGGTTCTCCGGCAGCGATCCGAAGGTCATTTCCCACACGGGGAGCACCTTTAGCCGGTGGTTGCCGAGCACGCCCACATACAACTCGCGGCCTTCGATGTACTCCTCGACCAGTGCGTCGGAATGCGTCTGCTCGTGAATGAAGGCGATCCGCTCAGCCAGGGCTTTTGGGTCCGTGACAACCGATGCGTGCGCGATGCCGAGCGATGCATCTTCGGTCGATGATTTCACGAATAGCGGAAAGCGCAGCTTCTTGGGCACGAGCGGTTTCCTGCCGCGCACGAATACCATGAATTTCGGCGTGGGCACGCGATGATAGGACAGGAGCTGTTTCGACAGCACTTTGTCCCGCGACAGCAGCATACCGCGGGGATTGCAGCCGGTGTATGGCTGATGCATCAGCTCCAGGAACGCCACGACGTGTTGATCGTAGGTGACGATGCCGTCGAATTCCTCGAGCAAGTTGAACACCACGTCCGGTTTCCACTCGATGATGTTGCGCCGCAGATCCGAGAGGCTGTCGCTCAGGCCCAAGGGCCGGACGTCATGACCATCGGCTTTCAAGTGCGAAATGACGTCGTATTCGGTGCGCCATTCATCGATCTCTTTTTCGGTGGCCCCCTTCAGTGAATCCGGAGGCACGAGGGTCGAGTGCACGAGGACGAGCGCGCGCAACTTCCTCACAACGAGACTCGCGGCAGTTGCCGCTCTTCGTGGGATTCGGCGAGCCGCGCGATCACCCACAACAATTGGGGCCGCAGTGCCCGCCGCGGACCACGCAGGTATAAGTCGAGCGCCTCGCATCGTTCGATCATGAGCCGCAGCAGCTGGTGCACCAGATATTCGCTGAACGCACCGGTTCGCTGGATCTGTTGCCGCAGCGGATTGCGCAATTCACGGAGCACCTGCGCCGCTTTGGGACGGCTGCGACTCTTCGGCGCCGGGGTGAACACCTTAAGTAGCAATTCGTCGGCGCCGGAGCGGCGCGGCATGCGGTAGCGCGCCAGTTTCTGCTCGTAGTGATCGCGCAGCGTGCGGGTCTCCTCCGTCACCTCTTCGACGGTATCGCGGGCCAAAACCAACGGACGGCTTCTGCCTATTTCAACCGCGAGCGAATCTATGTATTCTAGTTTCGCATACGCGGGCCAGCCCAAATATTCCCGCCGCCACGGAGAATGAGGCTTGAGCCAAACCGCGAAAGTCTCGGCGAAATCTTCCGTCGGATGCGCCTGCGCATACCATGCGCCCAAGTGCTGCACGAAGCGGCGGCTTCCCGGCCGCGGGCGGTAAGTGTCGGGGTACGGCAGCGAAGCCGGCCCGAACACGTCGCGCCACCGGCTGCGGCGCCGTAAACGATACGCAGAATCGATGGCATGTCCGGCCTCGTGGCGCAAGATTCGCATCAGCCAATTGCGATTCCCGCCCTCCACTTCACGCATGAGGCGCCGTTCGATGCTGGTCAATCGCCGGTGCGCAAGGTAGAAGGGAATGGCGATCCCCGGTATGCCATCCGGCGAGAACCACTCCTGCGACAGCCAGCAATGCGGACGAAACCGTATGCCTCGCATCGAAAGCTCGCGGTACAGGCGCTGCACGGCCTCCTCCAGCTCGGTTCCCTGAATTTTAAGCTTCAAATCGCAGAACCGGAGGCTGAGCAATTGCTCGTCTGTCAGGGTTTCCCATGCATGGCGAGGCCGCGGCCTGCGGGCGCGGGAGTATTTGTTACGGGATTGCAACATATTGTTTGAACCGAAAGTTGTCAGCCGAATCTTACACAGAAAGGGCCCTGCAAGAATGCGGGAGTCGTGCAATGCTTGGCGGAATAATGATGCAAATTATCGCACCGCAAGCAATGCTCCCACAATCCACGGTGACCGTAGAACGGGTGACCACGGTGAACGGCATCGCCGCCCTGCGCCCTCTTTACGACCGGCTCAACCGCCTCAACGGCAATACGCTGCCGTTCGCCTTGCACGAATGGCACTTGACCTGGTGTCGACATTTTCTCAATTGCGACCCGAGGGTCCAAGACGAGCCGCTGTTCTTCGTGCTGAGGGACCCCTCGGAAGCCTGCGTCGCGATAGTTCCTTTTGTCGTCAGCCGGCGCCGACTCGGACCTCTGAAGATAGCTTCCGTCAATCTGCTCGGAGCCGATCCGGCCATCACGGAAATCCGCACTCCGCTGATCGAGCCCGGTTACGAAGCGCTGACCGCTCTCGCCGTGAAGGCCCAGCTCGAAAACGTCTCGGACTGGGATTGGATTCATTGGGCCGGAGTCGGCGACGAGTTCGCAGCGGCCCTGAAGTCGACAGGCGCCGATCTGCAGTGGCAGGCCCCCCTGGCGGACTATGTCCTCGATATGACTCCGACATGGGAGGAGTTTCGGCACGGCCTCAAGCGCAATATTCGCGAATCACTGCGCCATTGCTATAACTCATTGAAGCGCGACAAGCTGGATTTCGAGCTACAGGTGATCCAGGAACCATCGGAGGTTCGCGCGGCCGTTGACCGGTTTCTCGCCCTGCATAGCATGCGAGCGCGTGCCGAGACCGCGGTGATGCATCCGAACCGATTTGCGGCTCGGGTTTCCCGGGATTTCCTCTACGAAGTGTGCGAGAGGCTGGCTGCGCGGGGAGTGGTCCGGTTTTTTCAGCTCAAGGTCGGCGAGCATATCGTCGCTTCGCGGATCGGCTTCGCAGTAGGGACCAGCCTCTATTTGTATTATTCCGGCTACGACGACGCCTGGTCGCGGTACAGCGTCATGACCACCACGTTGGCCGAAGCGATCAAGTATGCGATTGCGAACGGCTTCGAGACCGTCAATCTCTCGCCGACCAAGGACGTGGCGAAGACCCGCTGGAGCCCGCGGCAAGTGGATTACAAATGCGCATTCGAAGACCGCGGAAGCCTACGTTCGCGCTTGTTGTGCCGCGCGTACGTGAAGGCGAGATCCGTGGACGCACCGCAATCTTGGTATTTCAAGTATTTGAATCCGGTCCGGCGCGACTGGCATTGAGGGCCGCGCGGCGGCCTTCGAGGCCGGCGAAATCGAACAGGGTCGGGTCCGCGAGCTGGGAACCCGCCACATTGCAAATGCTCGAAAAAATCGATTCGACTCGGCCGGGAAATTGCCGCTCCCATTCGCGGAGCATTTTCTTGACCGCGAGCCGCTGCATGTTCGGCTGCGAACCGCAGAGTGTACAGGGGATGATCGGAAAGCCCCGGGCGGCGGCGTAGCGCGCGATCTCGCCCTCGCTCAGGTACGCAAGCGGCCGGATGACGATGTGCCGGCCATCCTCGCTGAGGAGCTTGGGCGGCATCGCCTTCAGGCGGCCACCGAAGAACATATTCAAGAACAGCGTCTCGACGATGTCGTCGCGATGATGGCCCAGAGCGATCTTGGTCACGCCATTTTCCGCCGCGAACCGATAAAGCGCGCCGCGGCGCAGACGAGAACATAGGCCGCACATCGTCTTGCCTTCCGGGATCACGCGTTTGACTACCGCATAGGTATTCTGCTCGATGATCCGGAATCGCACGCCCAGATCCTCCAGGTAGCGCGGCAAGGTTTCAGCGGGAAAGCCGGGCTGCTTCTGATCGAGATTCACGGCCGTGATTCCGAAGCTCACCGGCGCACTGCGCTGCAGGCTCAACAAGACGTCGAGCAAGGTATATGAATCCTTGCCGCCCGACAGGCACACCATCACGTGATCGCCGTCTGCGATCATATTGAAATCGGCGATGGCCTTGCCCACTGAGCCGCGTAGCTGCGCCTGCAGCTTCTTGAAATTATTGGACGAGGGTTGCACCGCGAGGGCCATGGACATACGCTCAGGGAGTCTCCAAATATTTCGTTTCCAGGTAGCGCAGATACGCGCCCGCGGTGAGCGGTTTGCCCGTAGCTTGCTTGATGAGCTCCTGCACCGGCAATCGAGCGCCGACGCCGTGGACGTTGTCGCGCAGCCAATCCATCACCCCGCCGAACTGGCCCGCGGCGATTTCCTCATCGAGCGCCGGCCTCGCCGCGCGCATGGCTTCATTGAGCTGGCCGGCGATCACGGCGCCCAGGGCATACGACGGGAAATATCCGAAATGGCCGACGGCCCAATGAATGTCTTGCAAACAGCCCTCAACGTCATTGGTCGGGCGAATGTTCAAGCGCTGTTCCAGGCTGGCGCTCCACGCCTCCGGCAAGTCGGCGACGGGCAGCGAGCCCTCGAGGATCTTTTTCTCGAGCTCGTAGCGCAGCATGATGTGGACGGGATACGTCAATTCGTCTGCATCCATGCGGATGGTACTGCGCCGAACGCGGATCAAATGACGGTACAGATTCGCTTCTTCCCACTCGGGACCGCTGACCTGCAGGTACTTCTCCAGCAGCGGCCGGAGGTATTTCACGAACGAGCGGCTGCGGCATAGATTCATTTCGAACAACAAGGATTGACTCTCTTCAAGGGCAAGGCCGCGATCGCGCCCCACCGGTTGATCGCGCCACTCGAGCGGCAATCCCAAGTCGTACATGGCATGCCCGGTCTCGTGCACGGCGCCCAACAGACCGGAAAACGGGTCGCTCAAGTCGAACCGCGTCGTCACTCGGATGTCGCCAGGCACTCCCTCGGTGAACGGGTGCTCGCTTTCATCGAGCCGGCCGCGATCGAAGGGGAAACCCAGCGCCTTCAGCACGTCCACCGACAAGGACCGCTGACGGGCTACCGTGAATTTGCCGTTCAGCGCAATGGGTGCATGAGCCGCTTGCACCTCGATGGCCTCGTTGATGAGCCCCGGAAGCTTGCGCGACAGCGCCTTGAAGATCGTGTCGATATCCGCTGTCGAAATTCCCGGCGTAAATCCATCCACCAGCGCGTCATAGGGAGCCAACCCGCGCGCCTGTCCGAGAAGCGCGGCCTTGTCGCGAACGAGGTGCACCACCTCGTCGAGATGGGGCGCCAGCAGTTTGAAGTCATTCGCCTTCTTCGCCTCCACCCAATAGACCTCGGCACGCGCGGTCGCCTTGGCAAGACGCGCAATCAGCGACGGCGGCGTCGCTATCGCATGGTCGCGTTGGCGGCGCATCTCGTGCAGATTGGCGAGCGGCCAATCATCCAACTGGGAAGCGCCCGCCTCGGCGCGCTCGAGCAAGCGCGCCACTTTCGGCGTGGTGAGCAAGGCGTGGTGCTCGGTCTCGAGCGCGGCCAGTTGCTCGCCGCGCACGTCGGCACTGCCGCGCGGCATCATCACCGCGGCGTCCCAGCGCAGCAGCGACAGCGCACCGCGAAATGCATGAAGACGTCGAAACTCTTGTTCCAACTGTTCGTAGGGCGAGGATGCCATGATTACCTTGTGGGGCGCCGCTGGGCAGCGGCGCCCTTCGCTAAGGCGCTCAAGTTTATCAGAGGGCGCCCTGAGTCCGGACGTCTTACTTCAATATATTCTGTTATTTCAGTCAGTTACTTACGCCCTTCAGCGAGAAAGAGCCGGTCTGACGAAACGGCAAGTCGCGCAAGAAGGGCAAATCGAGGTTCGCCGCGCCGGTAAGGTCATAGTCGACGGAGTCGGCGTGTTGATCAAGCTTGTTCGCGAGAAGGAGCACCGCCGCGCCCAAATTTGCCTTGATCGTCATGTCGAACTGCGAATCGCCGAACGGCGGGACGACGAAGGCGCGATCGCTGACGCCGCTCGCTATCTGAGCCCCGCCCACGCTGAGCTCCACGTGCAGACCCCTGACGGGGAGCGAACGGGCGTTGGGATTTTGAACGTCGAGCGTTACCGCGAAATTCTGCTGGAGCAGATTGCCGCCGCGCAACTCGATGCTGACGACGGAGACGTTCGGGCGATTGAACTTAGGCGCCATGAGAGAACAGGCGAGGAGACAGAGCGTGCAGGCGATTACCGGCAGAACCCTGGCCGCCGCCCGGATTCTGTTCGAAATGCAGAAATACCCGCTCATTTGCGCCGATTGTATCTGATCAATCGACGTGCGCCGCCACGTGGCACAATGCGCCGGCGCGCGGTGGTCGACGATCCGGGCGCCAAACATGCCATCGAATACCTCTTTTCACGACCGACCGACGATAAAACGCCTGCCTTCTCGCTGGGCAGTCGTGGCGCTTTCGATTGCCGGGCTCGGGCTCGCGGCCGAGTCGCGTGTCCCGATAGGAGCGCCCGGGGCGCCGCCCGCAAGTTGTCTCGAATCCGGAGACGGCTACTTGCGAGCCAATCTCGGCGGCGCCATCGAGGCCAAGATCGATTGGCCCAATAGCGGCACGCGCTGCCAGGGCGAGCCCAAGGACAAGCCGCCCGGCGTGCGCCTGAGCTTTCAGCGCGTGGCCGGCGGCTCGCCGGATTTGCTATTCGTGTTCGGCATCACCGGAGTGCGCGAGGGCAGGCCGGCGCGCGCCGCCGGTGTGAACTTAACCGTCATTGTCCAAGGCACGAGCCGCATCTACGGAACACTGGGGGACTCCCGTTGCACGGTGGATTCGCTGGCGCAGCGGCCGCTGAAGGCTCCAGGCACGTACAGGGTCGAAGCGCGCGGCTTTTGTACGCAGCCTGCCCACGCCGTGCGCGGCAACGATGCGGTATTGGTAAGCACCTTCGAATTCGCAGGGCCTGTGACTTACGATGCGCAAAATAACGGCACAACTGCGACCGAGCACATGACTTCCCAATGATCCGGCTGCTCTGGATCTCGTTCGCCATTGGCGCAATCGCTTTCGCGATGGGGTCGCTGGCGGCGATACCGACATATGACTACGAAGTGGTCAATACCTATCCGCACGATGCGTCGGCTTTCACCGAGGGACTCTTTTACAGGGCAGGCTACCTGTACGAGAGTACCGGCCTTGAACAACACTCATCCATTCGCAAAGTACGGCTGGAAACAGGAGAAGTGGTTCAGAAACTCGATATCCCAGCCCAGTACTTCGGCGAGGGCATCGTCGATTGGCGCGGACATCTCATCAGCCTCACCTGGAAATCGCACATCGGATTCGTCTTCGATCTCCACACGTTCAAGTTGCAAAGGCATTTTCAATACGACGGGGAGGGATGGGCACTGACGCGCAATGGCAAGCAAATCATCATGAGCGATGGAACTCCGCAGCTTCGCTTCCTGGATCCCGAGACGCTCAAGGAAACGGGCAGACTCGAAGTCACCGTCGAGGGTAAGGCTCTGAGCAACGTCAATGAGTTGGAATGGATCAAGGGGGAGATCTATGCCAATGTGTGGCAGAGCAATTGGATCGTGCGCATCGACCCGCGCAATGGTCACGTGGTCGGCGCCGTCAATTTGACCGGACTCCTGAAGCCGGCGGACATCGTCGCCGGACAGACCGATGTCCTGAACGGCATTGCCTACGACGCCCAAAACGACCGGTTGTTCGTCACAGGCAAAAATTGGCCAAAACTATTCGAGATCCGGCTGCGCAAGTCCTCGGCGGGGCAGCGTTAGCTTAAGACCGAGCGTTCCTTTCACTTTACATAACCTCCCCAATCCTACGAGAGGTTGGGCTGCCGGCCTACATACAAGCCGCGCCTATGTGGTACAAACGCAACATACACTGAATGCTGAGCAGCTGCGCCGAATTGCTGGCCGGTGATTGCAGGTGTTCTGGCTATACGGGCACAACAGCGGGTTTGTTGCCTCAACGCAAAACAAATCGGAGTGGATTATGAAGCGAGTGATCTTGGGTGGACTCCTGGCTGCCGGGTGTGCCGTCGCAGGGAGCGGCGCTGCGCTGGCGGCGGATGGCTACGACGACACGGGGGCCTGGTATTTGGCTCCCATGGCTCAGTACACCTTGCTCAACGACAGGCGGGTGTCCAAAGACCATCTCGGATACCAAGTCGGCCTTGGCTATGATTTTGCTCCCCACTTCGCCGCCGAGCTCGACAAGAGCATCGGATCATTTCACCTCCGTGCGTCCGGGGCCAGCGAGAAACTCAACGCCACATCCCTGGACGTCCTGTACAAATTCCTGCCGGTTACCTCGACATTTCGACCGTTCCTGTTGGTGGGCGCGGGAGTCATGACCGACTACATCGGCCATCCTCCCGAAAACAAGCTGCAGTGGATGGCCGAGGGCGGGGTCGGCCTTTTGACCGGTCTCGGTAGCCAGTCGGGTTCCACGCGATTGCAGCTCCGCACCGAGGCCAAGTATCGAAAGGAATTCATCAGGAACACGCCTTTCGTGCCGAACAATCCCGGTGATGTAATCGTCGGCGTCGGCTTGCAATTCATGTTCGGGGCACCGACACCGCCGCCCCCACCCGTTGCCCGGGCGCTGCCGCCTCCCCCGCCGGAGCCCGCCCCGCCGCCCCCTCCCCCGCCTCCGGCTCCTCCGCCGGCTTGCGTAGCTCCGGCCGGCTTCCAGGTGGATGCCAATTGCCGCATCATTGAACAAACGCTGGTTGTGCGTGCGGTGGATTTCGAGTTCAACTCCGCTGAATTAACATCACCAGCAAGGCAAACGCTCGACGAGGTTGCCGCGTCGCTGGTCAAACAACCTGAATTGAAGGTCGAGATCCAGGGCTACACGGACTCAACGGGTTCCGCCGAATACAACCTGCATCTTTCGCAGAAGCGGGCCCAGAGCGTGAGATCCTACTTGATCAGCAAAGGCGTCGATCCCGCGGGTCTCACCGCCAAGGGATTCGGAAAGGCCAATCCAATCGCCACGAACGCCACCACCGAGGGGCGGGCCCAGAATCGCCGTGTAGCCTTCCAGGTGACCAGTGCTCCCCAACACGTCAAAGTTGTCACCGAGGAGGCGACTCCCGCCTCGATCGAAGCCGCCAAGCAAGGAGAACCTGAGCGCGCAAAGAAAGAGCACCAGGAGCACTAACTTAAGCAGCGTGCAATGTGACGGTTTTCATTTGATTTCGCCCCCTGAGCGTAAGATCGGGGGGCTTTTTTGGCGCTTTTGCGCTTTTGCCTGCAGTCGCTGCGCGCTTCGACGAGTGCGCCCCTTGCGCGGCGGTCGGGAGGGCCGGCAAGCGAGGCTGGGGAGGTAGCAACGTTCAAGTTGCCGGCTGGGTCCGTCGCTCAACAACGCTTGCGTTCAGCTGCTGGATTGATCGACTAAGTCACGGGATAGCCCCAGCGCTCGAGCCAGGGCATCAGAACAGGCAACACTTCGCTGAAGTGGCGTTCGTAGTGCTTCCATCGGCCCACGGATCTGCTGTTGACCGGCTCGATGACCTGAGAGTAGCTGGGCGTGCTGATAAACCCTTTAGAACGAGCGTGCTCGGCGGGTGCGAGCATGCCATCGTTCCAGGGCAACTGCAGGAATGCGGCTAGATTGCGGACCTCCGCCGCAAAGTCCGCGGTGAGCTTCTCGTACCTCAACTCATAGCTGCACGGCTGCAACATGGGCCATTGCGAATACCAGTATCCAAAGATGCGCGAGTACGCCCCGGCCAATGTGGTCAGATCACGGCACAAGAGCGCAAGCTCCGGCGCGCGGAAATTCTGCAATAAGCAGCTTACGAGCGTGTCGCAGGGATGACGAATGGCGACAACGATGTGCGCATTGGGAAAAATCCGTCGAATCAACGGAAGCAGGGTCATGTTCATCGGAAACTTGTCCACGAGCCGTTGGCCCGCAAGGAGGGTCACCTTGTTGCGGACAAGTCCCCAATACCGGGCGCGGACTTCGTCCAACGTCTGCGCAGTCAACTTGCCGAGCTCGGATGGATAGCGGAGGCCGCTGGCAGTCGCAGTTTCGAGGGCTTTCGACATGAATGGCTGCTCGTCCATGGACACAAGCCGCGGGTGCGCATCGAGGACCTGCTCGAGCAGGGTCGTCCCTGAGCGCGGGAATCCCACGACAAAGACTGGAGAGTCCTCCATTGCGGGTCCGGCCCTCTCCCAAGCCGCAACATCATCCGGGTCGCATCCGTTCAACGTGCGCGCCAATAAGGGTGACTCCTCCGCGAACGTCGCGCCCATTGCGAGTTCGAGGAACGCCCGCCGGGAGCTGTGGGCCTCTTCGAGAGCGCTGTACGCCTCGTCGTATCGCCCCAACGCATCGCAAACCTTGGCGAACGGGAAAAGCACATGATGCCGGCGCGCGAATTCCTTGTGGTTTTGCAGCGCCCGCCACAGGTATCGGTAGGCTTCCTCATGCTGACCGGCTCTGTCGGCCAAGATGCCCGATAGCATCAGCCTCTCGGGATCATGATCGTGACTGCGATCGTTGAGCTCGATCCACTTCGTAATTGCTCGCGCCTCATCGACGCGTTGCAGACGCTCCAGAATGGACACCAACACGAGAGCTGTGCGCCCGCTGCGAGGAGGATCCGCCAGAAGCCGCGCGATCAGCGGCACGGCTTCCGTCGCAGCTCCGAGCATGACCAGGAGAAGGGCGATGCGCGCGCTAATCTCGACGGTAAGTCCATCGAGCCTTTGCCAGTCCTTGAGCGCAGCACGGGCTTCGTCGAGCTGCACAATGTCATAGCAGCACTGCGCGAAGGCCCAACGGGTCGTGGCATCGGCCGGCGCAAGACCCACGGCGTCATGGAGCGCGAGATACGCCGCTCGGTAATCACACCGGTCCATTTGCATTACGCCCAGGTTGTACAGCAAAGCCGCGGACGGCGACGCGAGGTGTAACGCCTTCTCGAATGCCGCAAGCGCTTGTGAGTATTGCTTGGTCGTGCGCAGAGCGGTCCCAAGATTCTGCCAATGTCCGGCAACCGTCGGCTGCTGCAACGTGAGTGCATTGAACACTCGCACAGCCTCCTCGTGCCGTCCTTGAGAATGGAGGGCCTGCCCGAGCACTTGCAGCGCGCCTGGATGATGGTGGTGATCTGCGAGGACACGCAGGCACTTGGCCTCTGCGGCGGCCGGCTGATCGTCTGCCAGATCCCGCCGCGCGAGATCCATCAGCGATTCGGGATCGGAAGGCAAAATCGTCTTGTCGGAACCGATCACCACACTGCTATTTCCTTTGAGCTGAGTCCCCGGTCATCCCGCGCATCACCGACAATATGTCGCCCTTCGCCGGGAGGCTGCCGACATAAACGTCCTGATTTTTGAAATCGATGGAGAGAGAGGCCACCGTTCCCAGCACATCCATGCCGATGATCATGGCGGGCTGGTCCTGCAACTTCCAGACGTTGAAAATGTGGAATTCCCCGAACACGATTGCGACATCGTTGATGCGCAGCGCATCGATGACGATCGGCGGCGCGCGCAGGATCTCGCCTACTTCGACTTCCTTGGTGGCCCCATAGACCGAGGTCATCTGCGCCATGACTCCGTGCAATCGCCGCGCCCGGAGCGCATCGCGCAGAGCAATATTACCCAAGGTTCGCTCGGCGCCGGTATCGATGACCGCAAGCACCGGCACCCCGCCGACCCGGGTAGCCAGGGTGATCAAACCAGAGACTGAATGCCGCCCATGGATCCGGGTCGAGTTGGCGCGCACCTCAGATTTGACACCACGTGAGATGGCCACTTGATTGCGCTGGAAATCGATGAATAAGCTTTTTTCATTTAGCCCGGCTGCACCTAGGATCCCGTCGGCGCCGGCCATTACCGGCGCCCACACCACCGGCAAATCTGTGCTGCCGAAGGCCAAGTCGCCGGCTTGCAGCCGGTCGATAGTAACGAAGGACACCTGCGCGGTACCCGTAATGCCATCGAGAACGATCGAGGGCTCCTGGGCCGCTGTCAGACCAAGCTCCCGCGCGAGGCGCGGCGAAATGGTCGAATGATTGGCTCCGGTATCGACGATGAATCGGAAGGGCCCTCGGCCATTGACCATCACCGGCACGACCACCCGCCCGATGTGGTCGCGCGTGGTCGGCGAAGCAAACAGCAGCGCCTCGCTCCCGAGAGGCGCGGTCGATTCCGGCTCCATGGCATCCGGAAGCGCCGTGCGCAGTGGTGTTGCGGCCGACTCAGCGCCGCCCGGAGATATTCCACCAAACAGCGCCCCCAGCAGGCACACGCTGCACCATTGATGACGGGGTGGACGTGCCATATGATGCGATATTGTACACTTCACAGGCCGCGATCCGCGGTATCGACCCGCTAGCCTGATTGCAACATCGATCCCGACAAAGCCCGAGGCGCGAGCCTTGGAGGTAATCCCCTATTTCGCGGTCCCGTTCGGATTTGCGAAGCTGGACAACTGCGATGCACTTAACGGACGGCTGCGTGAATTGTTTCTGCGGCGGGCGGCCGAAGGCGCCGCGTATGCGAATCCCAACCCGCTCACGCAGCGCAATCGGCAAGTGTTCGAGAGCGAATTTCAATTATTCCGCTGGCCGGATCGCTGCGTGCAGCAGCTCAAGGAGTTCTGTTGGCAGCAGATGATGGGAATGATCGGCCAGCTCAACGGCTACGACACGGCGGCCTTGGGACGCATGCTCATCTCCTCCGACTCGTGGTTTCACGTGACCCGGCGCGGCGGCTTCTTCGCGCTCCACAACCATCCGAATGCCTCCTGGTCCGGCGTTTACTGTGTAGATCCCGGGAAGAACGACCCGGACAAGCAGGAAAGCGGGCTCTTGAGCTTCGTCAATCCCTCGGTGGCTGCCGCGATGTTCATGGACGCGGCTAACATGAACTTAAGAGGCGGGTTTGCCTCCCACATTCGGCATGTGCAACTCGAGCCCGGGCTGCTCGTCCTGTTTCCGTCATGGGTCCTGCATGACGTGAAGCCCTTCGAGGGCGATGGCGAGCGCATCACCGTCGCCTTCAATTGTTGGTTCGCTTTTCAGGACGCCGCGCCCGCACCCTCCGCTGCGCCACAGGTGTAGCGGTGAACGTAGCATCGATTACCGAGCCCGAGGCGCGTGCATTGGCGGACGCCATTCTCCAGGTGTCTGCGAGTCAACCGCCGGCCGAATCCATGAAGCTGGTGAATGCCGCCTTGGCGCGGGCCCCCCAGCAACCCATCGTGCTGAACGCTGCCGCCGGCCACATGATGCGGCACGGCGATGTGCGCCGTGCCCGGGAACTATACGAACGAGCCATCGCTCTCGATGGCGGCTCCAAGGTCCTTTGGCTGAACCTCGCGACTGCGTGCCACAGCTTGAGCGATCCAAACGCAGAAGGCACGGCGCTCGAGAGGGCTCTGGGGCTAGATCCCCGCTACCTGCCTGCCCTGCTGCAGAAAGCAGATCTCATGGAGCGGCTCGGCAACCGGAAGGCGGGTGCTACGGTTTACCAAGCGGCGCTGGATTGCGTCGCGTCGGGCACGCCGGTGGCGCAAACCATGGCGGCCGCCCTGACTCACGCCCAGGAACGGGTGAACGCGAACGCGCGTGAACTGGAAGTCTTCTTGGAGGAGCAACTCGCTTCCTTGCGCCAGCAACATGCCGGCGTGGATCAGCAGCGCTACGAGGCCTGCCGCGACGTTTTCTTGCGCAAGCGGCGAGTGTATACGCACGAGCCGAAGGGCATTCTATTTCCCTACCTGCCGGCGATCGAATTCTTCCGCCGCGAGGATTTTCCTTGGCTCGACGCGCTCGAGGCGGCAACCGAAGACATCGCAGCCGAGGCCGTGGCAGTGCTTGCAGGCGACCGCGCCGGTTTCAAGCCCTATGTCGACTTTCCTGCCACCGCACCCGTCGACCAATGGGCACCGCTCAATCATTCTCTCGACTGGAGTGTCTATAATCTCTTGGACGATGGAGCGCCGGTCGCCGCGCACATCGAAAAATGCCCGAAAACCACCGCGGTGTTGGCGCAGTTACCGCTGTGCGGAATTCCGGACTACGCGCCCGGCGCCTATTTTTCCATGTTGAAGCCTCGCACCCGGCTGCCGGCGCATACCGGCACGACCAACACGCGCTCCATCGTGCATTTGCCGTTGGTGATTCCCGAGGGCTGCGGTTTTCGCGTCGGCTCGCAGGTCCGGCAGTGGCAGAAGGGCAAGGCCTGGGTCTTCGACGACACCATCGACCACGAAGCCTGGAACGACAGCGACCAGATCCGCATCATTCTGATCTTCGACATCTGGAATCCGCTGCTGACGGAGGCCGAACGCGACCTCGTGCGTGGTTTGACCGTGGGACTCGGCCGATTCTACGGTGCGGACGCGCCGCAGCTGGGGTCGCGATGAGAAACCACACTCCGTCATCGTTCCTGCTGATCCTCGCCCTCGCGAGTCCTTCGGTGCTCGGCGCAGCCGAGCCCCTGGCCGACGGCCTGCGGCATTGCTCGATCGAGACGGATCAACAAAAACGCCTTGCCTGCTTCGATGCGTTGGCGGGCGCGCTGCCGAAGATTGAAACCGATCAATTCGGCATGACCGTGGATATTGCACGCAAGCGCGAACCGGCGGCCGCTGTTCCTAAGAGCGATAACGACACCCTTGCCGGAAAAATCGCGGCTCTGCAGGAAGCGCCGCGCGGCGAATATATTTTTACCCTGGATAACGGCCAAATTTGGATACAGGCCGAGCTGCGTTCCAACGTTCGCTTCGCGGTGGGAGAAGCGGTGCAGATCGGGCATGGCGCGATGGGCTCGCTGTGGCTCGCCGCCGATCGTCATCGCAAAACCCGGGTCAAACGGATCTATTAGCGGCGTTCTGCCGCACTTGCTCGAGCGCCATCGCGACTGCCCCGACGACCTCATCCCAGCCGCCGCGCGATTGCCGAAACAGGCGCATCGTGGGATACCACGGGCTGTCGGTGCGGCCGGAGAGCCAGCGCCAGTCGGGAAAGGCATGCAGCAGCGTCCAGACCGGACGGCCCAGGGCTCCGGCCAGGTGCGCGATGGACGTGTCGGAGCTCACCACAAGGTCCAATGACGCCATCACGGCGGCCGCGTCGAGAAAGGCATCCGGGCCGCCGTCAAATTCCGGGCCCAAATCGAGGATCCGATCCCGGAAGGGCACCTCGCGGAGCTGCTCGGCGCCGGGGCCCCTTTGCAGCGACACGAGGCTCACACCCGGCAGTTCGGCAAGCGGCGCGAGTGCGGCCAAATGAATCGACCGGCCACGCGCCCAGAGGAGGCGCTCGACGCCCGGATTACCCTGCCAGGCGATCCCCACTTTGAGGCCCGCCATCCCCGCAACGGGCACCCTCCAGCGGGCGATCCGTTGCGGATCCGCCGAGAGGTAAGGGACATCGGCAGGGATCGTCGCAAGATCGGTAGCGAATGCGAGGGGTAGACTCAGCAGCGGGCAGTGATAATCGATCGGCGGTAGCGGGTCCCCGCGAGCCAGGGTGCGAATCCCGCCGGGCAAAGTGCACATCAACACCACGAGATTGCGCATCACCTCAAAGACAACAGTGCCCCCCCGCGCCGCCAAGCCCGGCAAGTAGCGGCAAAACTGCAGCGTGTCGCCAAGGCCTTGCTCCGCGTGCACAAGCAGGGTCTTGCCGTCGAGTGGTTGCTCGCCGTCCCAGCGCGGCGCGTCGAACTCGCGCGCCGGGATGGCGAGCGCCGGAACGTCGAATCGTGCCTCATACAGCAACCAACCCTGCTTGAAGTTGCCCGACGCGAGCTCCAGGAGGGCCGACTCGAACGCGGCCGTGGGATTGCCGGGTTGCAGAGCCAGGGCCAGATCAAAATGCAGCCCCGCCTGGTCGTAGCGACCGACTGCCTTGTGGACGACTCCGATATTGATATGCGTGTCGGGGGTGCCGCCGTTCAAGGACTGTGCGCGCCGGAAGCATTGTAGAGCGTCCTCGGTGCGGCCGAGTGCCGCAAGCGCGACGCCGTGATTCGTGAGCACCTCCGGCGCATCCGGGCGAATCGCGAGCGCGCGATCGAATTGTTCCGCCGCCTCGGCGTTCCGATCGAGGCGCAGCAGCGCCACTCCGAGTTGAATGTGCGCCTCGGCCTCTTCGGGCAGCAGCGCGACCGCACTTTGCAGCGGTTCGACCGCCTCGGCATACCGTTCCAGAGCGACGAGCGCTGTGCCGCGCCCGACTAGATCCGGCGCCATCGCACCGTGACGCGCCAGCAACTCGTCGTAATCGCGCAGCGCCTCGCTGTGGCGGCCGGACAAGACCAGGGCCACCGCGCGGTTGTGCAACGTCTCAGAATTCTGGCGCTCGATTGCGAGCGCCGTATCATAACTTTGAATGGCCTCCGCCAGGCGCCCAAGCTCCGCGAGCGCATTGCCCCGATTGCTGTGCGCGGCCGCGGAGTGCGGCTGCAGGATGAGCGCGCGGTCGAAGCTGCGCAGCGCCGGTTCGTGCCGTCCCAGGCGCGCCGACAATATGCCGTGACTGTGGTGCGCGGCGGCCAAGTTGGGGTCGAGCGACACGGCGTGGGTGAAACACCCGAGGGCATCTTCGGACCGACCAACCGCCTCCAGCGCAAACCCAAGTTCCAGATGCGCCGTGGCGTCGCGAATTGCGAGCCGCACTGCTTGACCGCTGCTCGCCAGCGCTTCCTCGCGCCTGCCCAATGCCGTCAGCGCTGCGGCGCGAACCCGGTAGCCGGCGGCCGCCGTGCCGTCGAGCCTGACTGCTCGATCGCCGAAATTGAGGGCTGCTTCCGGTCGGCCGAGCTTGAGCAGAGCGCGCGCGAGATTGACCAGAACCGTGGGGCGGTCCGGCTGCAACTCCAGCGAACGCGCCATCCATTGCGCGCCTTCCTCGGTGCGACCGAGTTCGGCGAGCGCGACGCCAAGCCGCTGCATCAGTTCTGCATCGTCGGGATCGCTGCGCAGGAGCTCAGCGTACTCCGCGGCCGCCTCCTGCACGCGCCCGGCGCGATGAGCGAGAACGGCGGCCTCCAAGCGGCGGCGGCTTGCCGGGTCGGTTGCGGTCATAAAGTAGGATGCCAAAGAAAGACGGCGGGCCCATGCCCGCCGTCCCTGATCAACGCCAACTCAAAGTCTAGAAGTCTATCGTCACGTTCGCATAGACATACCGGCCCAGTGAATCATACAGCGAGGGGAAGGTATTGCTCTCGCCGTAAATCGAATTGCCGGTGTCGTTCAGGGTATCGATGATCGGCGGATCCTTGTCGGCCACGTTGTTCACGCCGAGCCGTGCCGTGACCTTGTTGATGCTGTACGAGACGCGCAGATCGATGAAGCTGTACGTCGGTATTACGTTGTCCCCGGGAATGCCGAATGACGCCCTATAGTCCGGAGACGACGGATTCGTAATGGAATTGTGCACTTCGCCGAAGAAGCGCCATGTGGCCCCGACCGAGAAGCCCGTGAGCGGCGTATCCCAGTCGAGCGCCAGCCGATGGCGATACTTCGGGGCAGGCGGTGTATTCGCCGAACACGTGAATGCCGAACTGGCCCGCACAATCATAGGGCTTACCGGTGATACCGCCCACCGAGCCGGGCGTATACAGTAACTTGAAGAGATAGCCCGCATCCAAGCGGCTGCGGAACTTACCCGCGGCGCCCATGTCCAGCCGGTAGGCCATTCCCTAAGTCGACTCCCTTGTTCTCAAGGTCACCCTCGTTCAGCAGCGGATCGACGATGTACGCCTGCGAACTCGTCCACAGATCACCGAGAGCGCTACGGTGGATCTTCTGGCACCAGATGCTGGCCGCATCCGCAGTCGCGAGGCAGTTGGCCTGAATCGTGCTCGAGCCGTAAGATTGAATGAGGTTCGTGATCTTGATGTCGGTGTAGTCGAGCGTCGCACTGAAGCCCGGCAGGAACGTCGGCGTTAATACCAAACCGACATTTGTCGTCTTCGCGGTTTCCGGCCGGAGGTTCGTAGCGCCGCCGATGAGACCGTTGTACTGAGAGGCCGGCGACGGGGGTACGCCCACGCCGTATTGCGCGGCGGTGACACCCAAGTATGAACACTGCAGCTGAGTCAAAGTCGTGCCGGCAGCGCAAATATCGGACCCGCCGTCAAGGCCAACGTGCTGCGGCTGGTAGAGTTCCTGAAGGTTCGGGACTCGCACCGCCTGGTTATAGCTGGCGCGCACGCGCAGATCGCTGATCGGCGCCCACTCGACACCGAATTTATAGGTGTTGGTGTTGAACCCTTGCCGAATAGCTCGAGTAGCGGTAGCCGGCTTCCAGATCCAGCGACTTTGCGCCGGGCGCATCGTGCACGATCGGCATGCGGGCTTCCGTAAACCCTTCCCACACGTGCATCAAGGCATCCATCCGCCGGCGGTATCGGCGAGCCGAACCCCGCCAGGTCGGCCGTCGCAGCTCTTGGTCCGGCTGAGTGGTCAGCGTGTCCCGGCGGTACTCCGTACCGAACACGACTTTGAGGCCGTCCGACGCCCAGGGTGACTTGATGCCGCGACTAGTCAGATCGCCATTATGTAGCCGCTGACAAGTTCTTCCGCCGAGTTGGCCGAGTATTCCCCGGGCGCGGAGAAGTATTTCACAGCCGCCGCAGGAAGGCGAAATCGCCAGGATTCCAGATATTCCACGGTACGCATCCCGCTTGGTTGCCCAGGCAGACGATCTGCCCGGTAACCGGATTCTTGACGGCAAGCAACGCATTTTGAATGAGATTCGTCGAGGTATCGTTGTTGTGGAAATCCAAGGACCGCGTCTGGGAAAAGAGTCCGTACGCATCGTAGGTCCAGCCCTCGGTGATCTCGCCGCGCAGCCCCAGCACGCCGCGATAGGTCGTGTGGGTGTAATTGTCCTGGCGCGGTCCACCTTCGATGTTGCGACGCGCGAAGAGCAACTGAGCAAGACCATTCTGGATCTGGTACGCAGTGGCGCCGGCCGGCCTGGTCGAGTTGGTGTAGCTCAATACCGGGCCGTTCACGATCGGGCCGCCCTTGAGGCCTCCCGCGCAAATCACGCTGAATTCCGAAGCGGTGAGGTACGGATTCATGCCGGCGTTGCCGTAGAGACCGGAACCGCAGTTGACGCTCATGTTGCCGTCCGGCAGGCCGGTGTCCGCAGTCGATGTTCTTCCCGCTGCCGAGGAAAGCGCCCGCGGGCGCGTACGCACCCGTGGTGACGTCATCCATGAAACTGAACTCGGTGTACGCCTCGGCGTGATCGCTAAGCTTCAGCTTGCCCATGAAACCGGCCGTATAGCGCTCATCGTTACGCTCCAGGTAGTGGGTGGCGGCGTAGTTGTATCGCGCGTACTTCGACACGACCTGCCCGGTCGGGTCGACCTGGTACGATTTGCCGGTGGACGCGTTGTAGAACACAGCCGGCGCCGAGTTGCTCGAGCCGCTGCAGACATAGGGCCCGGCGCTGGTCGAGCTGCCTGCCGACGTCAGCACGCAGGCCGCATGGTCGCGGTGATCGGCCGTGATGGGCGCGGTTCGACGATAGCCCAGGTAGCCCTCCATGTGCCCGGCGCCGTCGGCAAACGCTTGACCCAGGACGACCGTGAAGTCTTTGTTATTGCCGTCCCAATTGGTGCCGTTGACCGTGGGAAAGTTCTTGGCCTGGAGGAGCGGATTGATCCACGAGGCATGATTGCTATGGTTGTAAATCCCGAAGTTCGAATCCAGTCGCACTCCCTCGAAATGGTCGTTCATGATGAAGTTGACGACGCCGGCGACGGCATCCGCGCCGTAGGTCGACGACGCGCCGCCGGTGAGGACATCGACCCGCTCAATCAGAGCGACAGGAATCTGGTTGATGTCCGCGGCAGAGGCAAAAGCGGGAGTCGCGCCCAATGCCGCCCCCGGGTCACCACCCTGCAGCCGGCGACCGTTGACCAGCACCAAGGTTCGTTGTGCGCCAAGCCCGCGCAGATTCAAGGTAGCTGTACCGTTCGAACCCATCGACAGGCCCGAGCCCTGATCGGCCACAACCTGAGGCAAACTGTTCAGCAAGTCTTCAATGCGCACCACCCCGGTGGTCTTGATCTCCTCGCTCGTGACAGCAGTCACGGGGCTGATCGAGTCCAGATTCGGGGAGGCGATGCGCGACCCGGTGACGACAACTTCCTGGAGTACGGGCTCCGTGGCTGCGTTGGCCTGCGCCGTCTGCGCCTGCGCAAGTGGGGACTGCATCATACTCGAAGCAAAAGCTCCCGCACCGAGCAGCGCTGTACGTACCGCGCGCCGGAGAATGGGGTTCATTTCCGTGGTCATATTAAGATTGCTCCCTAATTTTGTTTGTATTGATGTTTGCTGTCGCGCTGCGCTTCCACCAAGGGCGTGGCGAGACGCAGTGTCCCCAGGCACCGTCCTAAGCTATCCACGAACCCCTGTCATCCCCAGGGGGTTTTCACAATTGCCCCAGTATACGTTTTTCACAAAATGCCACAATACTTCACTAGGCCCTCAAATATTTCCCCCCGACCTGTGGCTGGTCCGCAACAGTGCCATACGGGGTCAGGAATAGATCCGGCGCCTGCTAGGGGAGGCCGTACGCAGTCGCCACCAGCCGCCCCACCTGCTCGCCCATCCTTTCCCCCATCTCCGTCGAGTTCCGATAGTGCACACCGTCATAGATGCGGCCCTCGGATACTTCGTGCTCGAGATCCTCAGTGCGCGTCCACCGGCGAGTTATGCCCGGCGCAGTGTTACTGGTCGTGCTCAAGGTCGGCAAGGGTTCATTACCGACCTCTGTACGAATGATGGTTGCGATGATTGCCGCAATCATGCAGTGCGCGCACGGATACTCCGGTTGAACCGGTGTGACAATCATCGGTACCCAGTCGGGATCGCGCTCGGTCGCGGAATTGTCATCACGATCGCCGTTTCGGATGGCGGTGATCGGCCTCCAGAACTGATAGTGGTATTTGGCCTCGAAGACTGCAATTTCCCCGTCGTTTAATGCCGCGGTCACGGCTGCAAAAAGCCGCGCGTTGCGCGTCACGTCGCGTCCGTCGGCGACGGCAACGGAGCGCACCACGCCCATGTGGACATCGGGCAATGCGGTGGCCCAAAAGCGCGCAATCTCGGTTTGCTCCGGAGTGCGTACTTTGCTGGTCGCAGACCCGATAGCTTTTACCTCGTTATAGTCTCGTGCCCACAACGCGCTCCTGAGAGCGGGTGGAGGTCCTGGCCGAAATTGTGCCGCGCTCGCTAGCACCCAAGGCCGATGCTGCGCAACCGCGTAACCGAGAGGAAAAGTCGTCGGCACGTACACACCCGGCGCTGTCAGCGGGCGGTAAGGCTCGATCTTCCCTATGTCGTCGGTGTGTTTTGCGAGTACGTCCTCTGCAGCCCGCATGCCGATAGTGACGCCGCGCATCCGCGCTTCGTCGTCCCGCATAGAGCGCAATGCCCGCTCATACGCGGCCTCAGTCTGCGCCGTCTGGGTGGAACCTTCGTGAAGCAACACCGTCCGGCTCGCTGCGGCGACGGCAGCGTCGATTGACGCCCCCTGCGGCGACCCGAGATCGACATGGTCGCGCGGATAGCGCAAGGTAATAGCGTTTACCGCTTCGTACACGGCAGCCTGGGCCAGTGCCATGGTCCGAATCGTATTGGCACCCTCGGTCGCAATCTCGGTCGTCTTATCGGCCCAATCGGCAACCGTATCGGCGCCCGCTTGAAGAGATAAGACAAGTCCGATCGCCCCAAACATACCCCCTGACATCTTCATGGTGATCCCATTTTTTCGAGGTCGCCAATATTGAACTTTTCCTCACACGTTAGCGAGTAGAAAAATGGGCAAATTCGCGAGAGATCGACGGGAATTGTAAGCTCGACTGCGCGTGGCGACCTTGTGGCAAAAAAACAAAAAAAGACTAATGAAGCTTGTTTGCTAAATAAAGGCGACTATTTTGGCCAAAGATACAAGGGCATACCTAAAGGCACGGATTTCACTTGTTGGATTTCACTTGTTGGATTTCACCCTCAAGGGCAATAGACAATGAATCAATTGTGTCCGGCTACAAAGGCAGTTTGGCCGCGGCAATTGCTTCGGTCGTTGCCATGCCTGGACTTGCACAGCAGGGAGTCGGAGTGGGGGATGCGACCGAGCCGCTGCAAGAAATCGTCGTCACCGGTTCGCGCATCGCGCGGCCCAAGCTCGAGTCAACTACACCCAACACCATCGTCGGGGCCCACCGTTAACGTCTAGGGCGGGTCAGGCGTCGGAATTCCGGTCACGAACGTCTATTATACCGGCGGGCCTGAGGGCGATCATCGCCGCAGACAATGCGCATCCGACCGTAACGGGCGGCTGCTCGACCGGTACGGCCGCCGACTGCATCACCTATATCGGTGAACACAGACGTCTGACCGACATGGCCATTCGCAGCAGTGAGTCGGGCCGCCAGACCGCCCGCATCGTCGGCGGGGTCGAAGGCGACATTTTCAGCACGCCTTGGACCTATGACATTTCATACAACTACGGCCGCACGACCGAACCACAGGCTGACCGGCGCATTCCGAAAAAAAAGGCGGCCCCAAGGGGCCGCCACATTGCGCGATCGCCGAGAACTCGTTGCGCGAGTGCTCAGAACTTCGCCATGAAGGCGAGATATACCTGGCGGCCGAGCACGTCGTAAGTTGCAAACGTGTTCGCCTGGCCCCCGCCCTGAAGCGACGGGTTAGTGACTATCGGCGGATCCTTATCAAATATGTTGTTGATGCCTCCCCGCAGGTCGAAGCTCTTCGAAACGTGCCATACCCCACTGAAGTCGAGGTAGCTTACGTTGGGCAGCGCAGGTTGGGCGATGTCCACAGCGCCGTACGTGGCGCCGGTAAGTAGGGGATTCGGGTCGTTGTTGTCATTCCCTACCTTGCCGATGAAGCGCCAGACGAGCGACGCGTCCACGTTCCATGGCATCTGCCAGGTAGTGCGCAGATTGTGCCGCCAACGCGAGTTGACCGTCTGGCAGGTGGATCCATACAGTCCCGCGCAGTCGTAAGAGCCGCCTCCCGGGATTGGCGTCGTGCTGGCATGGAGCAGGTAACTTCCGTTCAAGAACCATAGCAACGATCCCATACCGTTGAGGTTCAACTTATAGCTGGTCTGTAGATCAATACCGCTCTGCAGCACACTGGCGATGTTCTGGTTTGTCTGCAAAATATAGCCACCGCCTGCCACGGTCGCCCCCTGCAACGAGAAGTCCGTCGTGCGAACGAGTTGCGAGCAATAGACGGGGTTGCCGGTCTGCAGACAGTTGTTCACCAAGACATTCGCGGGGTACGTGCCGACTTCACCCTCAATCCTGATCTGCCAGAAGTCGACGCTGCCCGATAGATTGGGCACCGCTGTCGGCGAGAACAGGAAGCCGAACGAGTAAGACTTGGCCTTTTCCGGCTGTAGCATGGGGTTGCCGCCCTGCACCTGGGCGAGCTGACCTGACACCGCCTGCGGAATGATGTCGGTGGTGGTCCCATTGCCGTATGCCGCCGCGAACGCGGCCGCGCTTCGCCGCGGCGACGGTATTCAGGCAAGCCTGCAATGACGCCGTGGCAGGGGCCGCGCAGGGGTCATTGCCGAACGCAATCAGGCCGATATTCTGGGCATCGAACAGTTCACTGACGCTTGGCGCTCGGATCGCCCTGTTGTACGAGCCGCGGAAACGGATGTCCTCGACCGGGGACCACTGCAGATCAAACTTATAGGTATTGACGCCGCCACTCACCGAATAATTTGAATGGCGGAACCCGGTACCGAAAATCAGGTCTTTAGCGAAAGGCAGGTCCTGCGCCAGGGGCACTCGCAGTTCGACGAACTCCTCGCTCACGCCGATGCTGTTGTCGAAAGGCTCCTGCGTACCGCCTGAGCCGGATAACTGGCCGCTGTTTGTTGCATCATCAGGCTTGAACTGCACGGTCTCCTTGCGATGCTCCCAACCGAAGTTCATGGCGATGCCATCACGAGCTGTCGGCAGCTTGATACCATACTTGCCGAAATCGCCGGTGATGTCCGCGTGGAGGGTGCGCAAGCTGTTATCGCCTGACGATGTTCCGAGGAGGTACAGATAGTTCAGCGCGTCCTGAGTGACGCCGCCGTCGGAAAAGATGTTCCACGGCACGCACGGCTTGCCGACCAAGCACTGCGGATTGGCCCTGGTGCCGTTAACGAGCAGGGCGTTGTCGATCTTCGCATAGCTGAGATAGTTGTTGTTCGCCTCGCGGAAATTGACGTAGTAATACTGTTCGTAGGCGTCGTAGCTCCAGGCTTCCGCGAAATCGCCCTTCATGCCAATGACCGCGCGATAGTTGGTGTGCTCGTAGTCGGACGAACGCGGGCCGCCCTCGACGTTGCGCCGGCCGATCGTCAAGGCAACCTGGTTGGCCGCGAGAGTTTGATCCCCCGTAATCTGCCCCGGTGAGCAACCGAGGATGCCCTGCTGCTGGGCGCTCAGGAACGGGTTACCGCAATTCACGAAGTAGGCGCCTCCGGTATTCGGATTTCCCGTCGTAAAAGCCGCGGCAGGCGCGACTACCTGATGCGTCTGGTCGTTCATGAAGGTGAATTCCATGTATGGCTTCGCATAGTCCGACAGGTCATCGTGCGCCATGAACCCGGCGAGATAGCGATCGTCCTCGCGCTGCATGTAGATGAAGGGTTGGCTGTTGAACAAAGCGGGTGGGTTCGTGGTTACCGTTCCCCATGGGACGAAGCTGTTTCCAAACACCGCGTACCGGGTGTTGGCGTTCGGTCCGCTGTGCGGGGTGAAGCGGTTCGAATTGCTCGAGCCGAAGCACTTACTGCCGGTGACGTTTCCGTTGGCATCGGTCACCTCCGTGAGCTGACATTGGCCGTAATCACGCTCCGCGCTCGCCACCGGATCGTAATGCATATAGGTAAGATAGCCGGTGACGTTCCCGGCGCCATCGGCGAAGTTAGTCCCGGCGACGATATCGAAGGTCTTGCTCTTGCCGTCCAACTTATTGCCACTCAACGGCGTGTAGCCGGCGTTGGTCAGAAAGGGTTTCATAAAAGCGTTTCGGTTGTTGTGCAAGTCCTCCCCGAACTGGCCATCCACCTGCACTCCCTGGAAATTTTTCTTCATGATGAAGTTCACGACGCCCGCGATGGCGTCGGAACCGTAGGTCGAAGACGCTCCGCCAGTCAGAACCTCGACCCGTTCGATGAGGGAAGTGGGAATCTGATCGAGATCGGGAGCCGGAGAGGCGATCGTGGTTTGAGGGGAGCCCTGACCCAGTCGCCGCCCGTCGACCAACACCAGTGTGCGGTTGGGGCCGAGCCCGCGAAGGTCCGCCGTCGTGAGGCCTCCAGGTGTCGTGAGTCCCGAGGTACGATTGCTGAAGTCCTGGCCTAGGTCATTATTAAGGAGCTGTGGCAACTGATAGAGGATGTCGCTTATATCCGTCTTACCACTTGCCTGGATGTCGGCGGCGGTGATCGCCTGAATGGGGCTTGCGCTGACGGCGTTCGGAGCCGCGATGCGCGAACCGGTTACGACGACTTCCTGAAGCACCGGTTCATCGGTTGCCACGGCTGGCCTCTGCTGAGCAAATGCGGGCAAGCCTAAACAGGACGCCGTCATTATCACAAACTGTTGTTTCAATATGCGTGAAAGCCTTTCGCGCTTCATTAATCTCTCCCGTAGTAGTTGGACTCCCTGTGCTCGGCCGACTTCGGCTTTACGACCACAGAAATCATCCCCCTTGAACTGACTCCGAGCGTTGTGCATATGCCACAGCTCGACCATATACTGCCAAATATAACGGCTTCTTAAAAAATTTACGACACCCGCCAGCAAAAAAAATCGGTTGTGTTTTCCCAACACCGGGGTTTCCCCGACAAGCGAAATGAGGGGATACAAGACGGGAATACGACACGGGTGCGTTATTTATATTAGGCTGTTACCTTAATTTGTGCTCGGGGAGGCTTGTTGCAATGGTGTCGCACCGGAACCACCCCCTATGATCACGACACGGCCCTTACCGATGGGGGCGAGCTCGGTGCTCCTGTGCTTGGTCACCCTCTCGGCTGTCGGCCAGGCGATTCCGGATACGATTCAAGCGTGCACGAGCGAGCCGGACGATGCGCGTAGGTTGCAGTGCTATGACCGGGAAGTGGCCAAATTTCCGAGTACATCCGAGCAAAGCTTTGGCCTTAGCCAATCTCAAGTGGCCGCGAAACAGGGCCAGTCATCCAATCCCGCACCCAAGCCAAGATTCCTGACCGCCAAGATTGCCGCCATGCGTGAACGCCCTCACATGGGATTCATCGCTACGTTGGATAACGGGCAAGTCTGGATGCAATACGAAGAAGATGAATCCGTACGGGCTATGCTGCATGTTGGGGACACGATAACGATTACCCCGGGCGCGTTGGGTTCCTTTTGGCTGGTGGGCCCGTCTGAGCGGGCCACAAAGGCCCGTCGCGTGAAATGATCTCGGCGCCCGCCTGTACGCCATTAGCTGGCATCAGGCGATGTTGATCTCGCTTTGGTCGGATCCAACCCCGATCTGAAGCCGGAGACGTCCAAGACCACGACCTTTCCTTGAACCATCAATTTGTCTCTATTGGCCGGGCGTCGACTTGGACCTCGCCAACTGCCGGTCACTTCCCGCCTCAATGATTAAGCCCAACGCTGGCAACGTTGCGGCGATGCAGACTCAATAGCCAAGTGACGAACGCGGCGACAGTCCCGACGCGGAGACCCTGCAGGTAAACCCCGATTGGGAACATCGCGCACTCTAAAGAAAATTTAATGAACGACCAGTCGGCCAAAACGTGTCACCGGATGCAACGATCTCGCGTGCGTCGAGAAAATTACAACATTACGGCGAGTTAACCCGCTGATGCCCGGCTGCTGGTCATTTCGTTGAAGGGGGCCGCCGCCCGCTCTAACGAATAACGCATAAGCTTATACAATTGAGTAATAATCACACCGTTGGCCGGGTCTTAGTTGGGGAGCAGCAATAACGCTGCGTTGATAAAACCATTGTTCAAAAAACCATTGAGGACTACATCATGCAGATGAATAAACTGTCGAGTGCCGCCATCGCTGCCGCGGCCGCGATGCTGTTCACTTCCGCGGTGCCCACCGTGTCATTCGCAGGGGACGCCGATGCCGGCAAAACGCATTGCGCGGGAGTGAATTCTTGTAAAGGTATGTCCGAGTGCAAGTCCGCCAAGAACAGTTGCAAGGGCATGAACAGCTGCAAGGGCCAGGGCTGGACGTCCATGTCGAAAGAGGACTGCAAAGAGGCGAAAGCAAAGGCCGCAGCCGCCAAGTAAGCTGCATAGGAGAGTCAGGGGCCGGGCGCGACTCGAGCGCCCGGCCCCCCCCCCCCCGGGCATCCAACCCAGACCCCAGCTTTCACTTCGAGCGACGTTCATGAACCTTGCCGGCTTTGGTCTTGGCCTCCGCACGCCGCACTACGAGGCCATGCTAAACGAGCCTCGCGACATTGATTGGCTCGAGATTCTTACTGAAAACTATTTGGTGCCCGGCGGCAAGCCTCTGCACTACCTTGACCGCATACGGGAACGTTTCCCGGTGGTCATGCACGGCGTATCGCTCTCCATCGGCAGCACGGATCCCGTCGATCTTGAGTATTTGAGCTCCGTGCGGTTGCTCGCCGAGCGCATCGAACCGCACTGGATTTCCGATCATCTGTGCTGGACGGGGGTCGACGGCCACAACCTGCACGATCTTCTGCCGTTGCCGTACACCGAAGAAGCTCTGGCTACGGTCGCTGCGCGGGTGAGCGAAGTACAGGACGTGCTGGGCCGGCAAATACTGCTGGAAAACGTTTCCAGCTATCTGACCTTTCATGCCTCGGACATGAGCGAATGGGAGTTCTTGAGCGAGGTCGCGCAGCGCGCCGACTGCTCCATCTTGCTCGACATCAACAATATCTACGTCAGCAGCGTCAACCATGGCTTCGATCCGCTGACTTATTTGGATGCGATACCCAAGGATCGTGTGCGTCAGTTTCATCTCGCCGGCCACAGCGATCTTGGCGGACACCTCATCGACACACATGACCATCCGATCGTCAAGCCAGTCTGGGACTTATACAGCGCGGCCATCGCGAGATTCGGCGCGGTACCGACCATGATCGAACGCGACGACAACATTCCGCCGCTGGATGAGCTCGTCGCGGAATTGCAAATCGCGCGCGAACTTGCAGGCCGATCCACCCGGCAAGCGGCATGATGCGGGGACTGCGCCATTTGCAGCGTGATCTGCAAAACCACCTGGTAGGTGCAGAGAGCGCGATTGCAGATGCCATCGTGGATGCGCCGCCTCTGCCGGTCGCCGCTCGATTGGATATTTATCGCAATGCCTATCGCGTCCGTCTCATCGAGGCGCTTAACGACACCTATCCCGTTCTGCACGCGGTGCTGGGGGACGACGACTTCGCTACCCTCGGTGAGAAGTTCGTCGCCGCCCACCCCTCCGTGCATCGCTCGATTCGCTGGTACGGAAGCGAACTCGCGGATTTTTTGGGGCGATGTTCGCCCTTTGCCGAAGTGCCGATTTTCCAGGAGCTCGCGTTGCTCGAATGGACGCTGGCCGAGGTTTTCGATTCGGCAGATGCCGAGCCGACGCCGCGCACGGCATTCGCGGCTCTCGACCCTTCCGCCTGGAGCGATTTAAGACTCGAGTTCCACCCCTCGGTACGCCGTCTGCCGCTTCAATGGAACACGGTAGCCGTATGGCAGACGATGAGCCGCGGGGAGTCGCCGCCGGATCCGGCATGCGCGGAACATCCGACCCCGTGGCTTCTGTGGAGGCAAAATTTGCAGAATTATTTCCGCTCCATAACGGCCGATGAAGAGGCGGCGCTCGAACTTGCCCGCAGGGGCGGCACATTCGGGCAAATCTGCGAGGCGCTTGCCGAGTGGCTATCCGAGAACGAAATCCCGCTGCGCGCCGCAAGCCTGTTGGGGCTCTGGGCGGACAGCGGGATCATCGTAGCAATCAAATAGCTTCCGGTTCCCTCAAAGCACGCTGCCTTCCTCACCCAGCATTTCTTTGCGCAGCAGCGGAATCGGCGGGCCGCCGTACGACAGGAACTTGTCGTGGAAATCATGCCAAAGCGCTTGTTCGTCGGGCGGCGTTGCCGAACCTGTGGCGGGCGGCGTTGCCGAACCCGAGCCTGGCTGCTTGGCGGTCCAGTCGGAGCGCAGCTTCCGAATCATGAGCTTGCCCAATGTGTAGTTCAGATACGCCGGATCAAAGGTGCCTCGTGCGGCCTGTTGGCGCGCGTTGCCCGGATCTTGAAACGCCTGTTCTCGGAACATCTTTTCGGATTGCGCAACGGTCATCCCGTGCGTGTGCAGCCCGATGGAGGACAGAAGACGCACGTCGCGCAGAAGGGCATCGGTGAGTTGCCCGATATGCTTCTCCGGATCGCCCTTCCCTAAGCCCTTCTCATACATCATCTCTTCGCAGTAATGTGCCCAGCCTTCCGCGAACGCATATCCCACCCACAAAGCTTCAAGTTTCGAGGGGTTGGCGTTCGAGTGCAGGAACTGCAAAAAATGTCCCGGCCATACTTCGTGAACGGACGTGAACAACAGTGTCGCCTCGCTCGGGACATAGGCCGCCTGCTCTCCCTTGCTCCACTTCGAATCCGGCGGCGAGATGAAATACACGGACGCAACTCCATGATCGAACGGTCCAGGCACCTCGATGAACGCCGCATTTGAACGCTTGTAGACCGGCGCCTCGGCCACCAACGCTTCTTCGGCGCTTGGTATCGAAACCACATTGTTCTTGACGATGAAATCCTTGAGCAGCGCAAGCTGCGCACGTGCGGTATCCAGCGGCCCGTCCTTCGGCTTGTGTGCCGACACTTTCGCCGTACATTGCAGCAAGGATGCCTTCGGCGCAAAGGTATCGCACTCGCTCTTGAGCGCCCCCATGTTGCGATCGAGATCGGCGCGGCCCGCGGCTTCGATCTGATCGACCGAGACGTTCACAAGCTCTGTCTGCGTCACCATCTGGGCGTAGAGGTCCGGCCCAATCGCAAACTTGTCGTTCGCCTGCTTTCGAGCTTCAACCAGAGTCTGCTTCAAGGCCTCCATTGCCTGCGCCGCTGCCGCATCCGCATCGCTGAGCTGCTTTTGCAACTCTGGATCGCTCACCGAGGCGAAGACTGGCCCGACACTTTTCGAATAGAACTCGGCCAACCCTCCAAACTGCGCAATCCCTAACTCAACATACGTTCTCGGCAAAGGCGATTGCAGGTTTGCCTTGATGTCGTTGGCCATTTTGGGAATAGCGCGCGCGTACTTGATGTACGCTTTCATGCGCACATCCAGAGGTGCGTAGTTGCGATTCAAATACATGTCGGGATCTATTTTGTCGATATACCAGCGCGGATTGGTGAATGGGAATTTCGCCTTTTCCATCCAGAACAAGTCGTTGTCGATGACGGCCAGCAGGTACTCGCGGTCGAATCTCTCCCGCGGATCCAGTGTCTTCGGATCGACCGCGCCGAGCTGGTTACGCTGATCGTGCAGCCATGCGATGTCCCGCCTGATTCCGTGATTACTCAAATCCGACAGCTGGCCGTCGTATTCGTGGCGGCCGGATTGTGCGGCGAAGAACGGTCGGGAATCGAAATACCCCTTCATGAAGGCATCTGTCAGCCTCTTCCATCCCTGGCTTGCGGCTGAAGGACCTTTGGGCGCCACGGCCGCGGGCTGCTTCTGGCCGCACCCGGTTGAACCTAGGAACAATATTCCCGACAAAGCCGCTGCAACCTTTACCGACTTCCACATGGCAACTCCCCCGTTTTATGAGTATTCCAATCGATGCGCAAAACCTCGGCCGGCGGCCTAATAAGAATAGGGGCCGCCTCGTTCCAGCGCGCGCTTGTATGCGGGGCGCGCATGAATCCGATCGAGGAAGCCCGTCAAGTGGGGACGGCTGGAATTCAAGCCCGCCCGTATAACCGCGGCCTCCAAAGGAAAACTCATTTGTACATCCGCCGCGGAAAACTCCTCGCCGGCGAACCAGGTCTGCGCGGCAAGTTCGGCTTCCATGTAGTCCAAATGCCGCTTCAGTTGCGGGCCAATGAAGGAATTCTGTACGGTCTGCGCGATGCGGCGCGCCACGGCGCTGATGGGCCAAGGCGCGGGGTTGTTCTCAACTCGGTCGAAAACCAATCTGAGCAAGAGCGGCGGCATTGCCGATCCTTCAGCATAGTGGAGCCAATAAGTATATCGCAGCCGTCCCGGAGTGCCTGCAGGCGGAATGAACCTGCCAACGCCGTAGCGATCGTTGAGGTATTCGACGATCGCCCCAGACTCCGCCATGATGACCGAGCCGTCGGCAATGACCGGGGATTTCCCTAACGGGTGTACCGCCAGCAGCGCCGGCGGAGCCAGCATCGTTTTCGGGTCGCGCTCGTAACGCTTGACTTCATACGCGACCCCCAACTCCTCGAGCAACCATAATATGCGCTGCGACCGTGAGTTGTTGAGATGGTGCACGATGATCATGGCGGTATTGTAGGGCATGACGGCACTGGAGTGCTTGCGCACCTTGGAGAGAGCGCGCCTTGCGTATAGCGCCTCGCGAACAGCAGTCAGCCATTCTCGGCGGGCGGGAACCAGTCGGCCTTGACCGAGCGAAATTCCGGCAGCGCTTCGCAGCGCTCGGCGATCTCCGCGAGCCCAGGATAGCCGACGGCCGCGCGGTTGATAGCCAGTACGTCGACCAAGCACGTGTAAACGCAGGTCGCCGTAATATCCGCTTGGGTCATCCGATTGCCGACCAGCCATGCGCCGGCACGTACCTGCGCGAGGCGATTGAGCTCCGCCAGTGCCGCGTGCATTTGCGTATTGCAACGCTCCATCCAAGGCCGATAACGCTTTTCCGGAGGTCGAAACACGGTTTCATAGACCTGGCTGACGCCCTTCTCGGCCGCACCCGTGGCAATCGCCAAAATCTTGAGCACCTCACGCCGATCGTTACCGGCGCGCGGTATGAGCGCCCTTTCCGGCCGCGCGCTCTCATCCAGAAGATCCAATATCGCGCTCGACTCGAACAGCGCTTCGCCATCCGGCTGCACGAGCGTCGGTACCCGGCCCAGGGGATTGAATTGCCGGATGAGCTCGAAGTCCTTTCCGACGGACCAATTGCGGTGCTCGAATGCCAGCCCGAGCACGTTCATGCTAACCGCGACCCGCCGCACAAAGGGCGAGTCAAACATGCCGATGAGAATCAAGCGTCGATGCCTCCGCAGAGATTTGTTAGTGGCCACCCTTGACCAACAGCCCCGCCGACGCAAGGGCCTGCGCCAACTCCGCTTCGATGCGAGAAGCCTCTGAGCGCTTGATGTACTGCAGATGCAGGGTCGGTCCCGTCAGCACTTCAATGCCGCGCTTCAACACGCTGCCCGCGGCTCGAATACCCGCCTTGTGCTGATCGAAGCGCTCCGACGGACTGTAACTGCTCATTCCCACATACACGCCATACGCTCCATCGAGTTCCAGATAGTCGAGAAGTACCAAGTAAATGTTCGATCGTCCCCGACCGACGGATTGAAACGTAAGTGCGATCTCATACACGGTGGGCAACCACTCGATGTAGTTCATCGGCAGCCACTCCGGGACCGATTCCGCGGCACGCGCCCAAAGCTTCTCGAGCGCTCGTTCAATGTTAATGGACATTTCGCCGCGCATCCACAGTTCGTGGATGCAGTGGGCTCCCAACCTACCGTCGGCGTCGAATAGGGCACGGTCGAGGCGAGCGGCGATCTCGCTGTGAGTCAGTCCCTGAAGCGGACGACTACCAGGTGGATCCTTGGCGTCTACAGTGGACAATTCTGAAAACCGTGACCTGCTTTTGGTGCTCATCGATTTGGTAGATGATTCGGTGCTGTGCTACGTGAACTCGATGCTGATCCTCGCGCTCGGCCAATTGTCTTGCCTCCGCCGGGCGGGGACCAAAGCTTAAGTCACCCATCTTCCCAAGGACGCGCCGGCGATCAACCTCCGAGGCGATCGCCTCGTATTCTTTGGCGGCGATTGCCTTGAGCGTGATCTTATAGCTTGCCACGACGCCGCAGACCACAAACAAAGGAATCGAACGACGTCTCCTCCTCATCTTGAGCAATGCAAATGCATCGAGATCGGCGGCATCTTCCGCCAAGACATCCTTGACCGCCTCGTTCACCATTTCAGACACCGAACGATGTGTCGCAGCTGCCTTCATGCGCAGCGCCTTGAAGATGTCCGGCGCAAAGTAGATGGTGGTCCGGGTGTTGTTGCGCATATATTTTCCTGACGCCTTGACGCTACAGCAGCCGTTTAAGCGACAAAGCGTCGAAGAATGTAAAAAGAAACATTCCCCCGTCGCCGAGAATTTCGTCCCCGGATCGGCCTACGGCCTGCGGTGAGCATCCCCGCGTCTCCAGCAAATTTCTCCTTTACAGGGGTCCAACAGTTGGTGTATGTGGGAATTCAGCCCCATCGTGCGCACCAAGGCAAAGGCCTGGACTTGGGCGAACGGGAAGGCTTCCCGGACGCGGCTCGCCGCGGCCAACAGGGTCCTTCCTTTTGTAACCACATCGTCGATGAGTATGATACGGTCGGGTAATGCCGGCGGTCGTTCGACGACGAAGGACTCGTAATGCAGGCTTACCGTCGGCCGGTCGCCTCGTGCCGCAGTTGCTGACTTCGGCACGGGACGGATGCGGCGCAATCCGGACCATGCGACCCTTCCCAGCCCCGCATTGACCAAAGCGACCGAGAGATATTTCGCCGCCCACAAGCCCCGGAGCCCGCTTCCCGGCACGGGAATCAGCACATCAGAGCCGCCGAAAAAGCCCGCCAGCGGGGAAAAATCATCGGCTTGTTGGCGTACTCGCAAAGCGTATTTGAGCATGAAGCCCGAGTCCCCCGACTTGAGCAACGCGCGCAGTAAACGGGATCGCTCGCACACGGCGCCGGCACCGGTGGGTGAGTAAACGTAGCAAGAAGCATATGTGATAGCTTGAATCACACGGCGGCCATGAGACGCAAGACAAGATCAGAGGGCGAAATCGTCATCGTGATTTCGATTGGTTGCTACATCAGGCGCGGATTCAGCGAGGTCACCTTGTTTCTGCCGTAGTCGCAACCAGTTCTCTCGGGCTTCCCGCCGAATGTCCTCGAGATTTCGAGGAACGGCGGCGGATTCCTCGGCGGTCGTTCCTTCGCCGGCCGATATTTCGACGGCCGCCCCTTCGGCGGCGCCTAGCGCGCCGGTCCTCGCCAGACGTTCCTGCACTCGCGCTTTGTACTCTGCGCGCATCCGATCAGCCAATACGCTCCGGCTGCCATGCCGCTCCATCTCGAATGCAGGGCGGGGGATGTATGGGCGCGGCTCGCGATCGATGCCCCGCGCTTCCAAGCTTCTATGATCAATGCGTGCCGCAATATGTGCCTCCTGCAATGCCTCGTTCGCGACGGCCGCCCATCGCGCTCGCACATGAAAGAGTTCATTGATTGCAGGCTCGAGGCCACGCGCGCGGCGGTTGCCGTCGTTCATGTCGAGCGTCGTTTTGGCGCCCATACCCTCAGGCGTGATCTCCCGGGTCGTCGCCAGCAGATGCGCATGAAAGTTGCGCGGATCGCTTCCGGGAAACTCACGAGGCGCGTGGATTGTGAAATCGATGCCAAAACCGTAGCGGTCGGTGAGCTCCTGGGAGAAACCTCGAACCAACCCGATCCGCTGCTCGGGCGACAATTCAACCGGCAAAGCAACGAGATATTCGCGGGCGACGCGGGCGTTTTTGCGTGTCTCGGCGCCTTCGGCGGCATCCCACAAGGTAGCTCGATCTCGAGCCCATTTCATTTCCGCGTCTGCCAGTTTGCTCGGGAGTACGATCTCTTTGTGCATGACGTCCTGACGCTCGGAATGATCATAGGTTTTGCCGGTGCGTTCGTCGCGGATGCGTTCACCCGCACGGTAAGCAGCGACGCTTGCCGCGCTGCTGCCGCTTGCGCGGCCGAAAGTCCTCATGTTCAGAAAATAGACGGCCATGGTCGATCAGCTCCTGCGCATGAAGGCGAAAAACTCGGGCTCGAATGCATAGCCGGCAGCAGCCGCCTCGAAAGGCGCTTCAATCAGCACAAGCTGGATATTTGCCGCCGCCGCCTCGCTTGCGGGCATGAAGGCCCCTTCGGGTTCGCAATGCAGCTCGTGATCTCCAAGCAATGACCCGCAGTGCTCGCAGTGATTCACCCAATAAGAATTCAATGTGGCCGGGCTATGCGCCAGGCGAAATGACGGCAGTATTTCGCTCAATCGCTTTTGGATGTCACGGGACAGTTCCTGCACAAAGAAAAGAAGAGCGTGCATGTTCGTCCGCTGCCATGAAGGCGGCCCCGGTTCATCACCGTCTTCTGCGCCCGCTTGAGTTTCTGCGTCCTGAGTTTCGTGATTTTCCGGCATCGCCAGCGCCAGTAAGCGCGTCGACACGCCACAGTGCCAACATCGCGCGACGGTGAGCGCGACGTAGAAGGTTTGGGCGCGAACGTTAGCAACGAGAGGCATTTCTGGCATTTTTCAAGCTCCGAAGATTACCGAATGCGACTTTCACCCACGCCGGCGAGGAAGCACACTTGAGATAGCCACAAAGATCGGGCAACTGCTCAAGTTCGGACGGCATAACCGCCGGTTCCGTCGTGTGCTGTTCCGTGATGCTGCGTGATCGGCGCGCGCTGCGCGTCGAAAATCCGCCCTCGCGGTCGCTGCCGCGGGATATTTGGCGCCTCACGATTTCTCGATCACCTATCAATCGCGAGGCGAATTGAGACGTGCCGCCGTTTTCACTGCCCGCGCAACGCAAAATCAAGGTGTTTGCGCAATTTTCGACGATTGTCTGGGCCTCGCTTTGTCCATAAGTGCTCGAGACCTGAGCAATGACGAACATCATGTTGAATAACAGCGCCGAATAGGTGACACCCCAGCGCATGGGAGGCCGAGTTGCGCCCACGAAGAGCGGATCCGCGGTCAGCCCGGTGTTGAGTTCGCCCACCTTTCCTCCCCTAGACGCCGAACATCCCGCGTACCCAGGTCACGATTTGCGGCGCTCCGAAGCCTATTGCGATGCCGAGAATTGCGCCGAGGCACCACCCCCAAGACATGCGATTTGCCATCGCCATGCCGCCGAGAACCATCACGAGGATGATGGCGACCGGCGTCAACCAAGCAAGAAGATTGGTTTGCAGCGAGGTAGCACCCGTCATGAAAGGCGAGGCTTGAGCCATCGCCAAATCGGGGCTGCTTATCGCAAAGACCACAAGCATCAACGGCAGCGAGATTTGCTGCAGGCCAGGACAACGCGGACGGGGGTGATGCACGGCGGAATTCCTTTTCCGATTGATTGCTGCGCTTAAGATCGAGGCGCGGTGGGTTTCTCTAAATCTCGGTCTCCAGCTCCCCTTCTCTTTCATCGCGGCGCGCAGCCAATTCCTCGCGCTTGATTTTTCCCGGGGCGCCAAAACGAAAGTTTAGGATGACAAATGAAAGGTTGTATTGCTTTTCGCCTTCCTTGTCCGTCCAGTTATTCGCACGGATCTGCGCCTGTAGAATGAGCTGGTCGCCCTTACGCGCGTGCTTGGCAATGGCCTCTCCGAGACTCTCGAAGGCCACGAACCAAATGCTGGTGACCGCCTCGCGCGCGTTACCCTGCTCGTCTTTGCCCGCATAATCATTGCCAACGAGACAAATTTTCGTGTAGGTGGTGTCCCCCTTGACGGCAAGCTCGGGATCCTTCGCGAGATTCCCGACGGCGGTTACTGTGAAACTATTCATGGCTACTCCTTGACTGTTGATGTTGCGCGACGAGAAATCAATCCGTCGCGTGGCAGGCAGTTTGGGAGGAGCGCACGAGAAATTAAATTCGATTAAGTATCGGGTTTGCAGAGAAAGATCGTTACACCACGGTCGCAACTTCCTCATAGGCGGTCTTAAGCCACACTTTGACTCGCTGGCGCTCGAGCAGCCGCAAGCCGCCTTGACTCGTGTTGACGGCCGCAGAGAAACTCAAGCTGCATGCATCAATCTTGAGCATCGAACTCTCCTCTAGCCTCCTCAGTGTGACGAGGCCGGCGCCCATGCGACGCGCGCGCGCTTTCTCGCTCGATTCGTCGAAGATGCGAAAGTCAGTGCCCCGAACCTGATTCAAGACCAACGTATACTTGAAGCGCGTGCCGTGTCGGTCCAGCAGTCGCTTGAGCAAATCAACCGACTCGCGTCCCGAATCCATCACATGCCAATATCGAAAGCTAAGTCCGATTTCTGGAGCAACTTCGAGCAGCTGAGAATCGTCCATCCATTGCGTGAGCCCGTCATTCGACTGCGGCACCAAATCCACGAGTATTCTCCGCTCCGGATTTTCGGTCGCAGCCTCGACGATGGTGTCGAGGCTTTGGTAATTGCCGATGAGGATCGGCGAGGCATGCCCTGCGTAAAAGCGCAGCAGCGCTCCTTGGATACGGTCCGAATCGAAGCCAATGAACGGCAGGGAACGATCGATGCAATATTGAGCGAGCAGCCGCGCCACCAGCGATTTCCCGACCCCGCCCTTTTCGCCTCCGATCAAGTGAATATTGGTCATTGCAGCTGCGCTCCCTTTCGATCCGCGGAGAATTTCGGCTTTCTTGCCTTCGAGCGCCGTGAACGCGCCTTTTCGCCGAACCTCTCAGGTTCAATATCTGAATCCGCGCGGTTCGCAGGATCTCCTGCGACAAGGACGATCCGCCGACGGCACGAGCCATCATCAACGCGCCACAGAGCGAGCTGAGAACCACGAGTGCGGATGCGCGCGCGGAAGCCGCCGATCCGCGCGGCCGGAGCACTTCGCGCAAAATCTCCAGGCTATTTTCGGTCTGCTCGCGGAACTTAGCCCGCACGCGGGCTCCCTTGCGCGGCGCATCGCCCGCCACGGCGACGCCCATCCTCCCGCCCGCCCGTCGCGATGAGCCCCGCCGAGATAGAAATCCAGGAAGCCGGAAAATCCGCCTTGTCTTCGTTGAACAATCGCTCGCGTAGGGTCCGCCCGGCTTGCCTGAGCGCCGAATCCAGCGCCTCCGCCACCAACTCATCGCGGGATCGAAGTGTCGATAGAAGCCGCCGTCGGTCAGCTTTAGGTCCTTCATCAGGTCCGACAGACTGATGCCGTCGATTCCACACTCCTTGAACTTGGCGGCGGCCGTTTCCACCAGTCGCGCATGCGTGGTTGCCTTCCTGGCTTTCGAGTGGCCCATGTGCGCCTGTATAGCACACGTGCTGCCGTCTAGTCGGCATCTAGATGTTGTTTGACATCCAGAATCCACAATGCGCGACCGAATCTTTCTCGTACAAGCGATCCGTGCCGCGGTATAAAATTGCTCGTTGCAACGGCAGCGAGGGATTGACGATCAATCACATTCGGCCGATAGATACTTCGGCGCTAGACAACCCGGTGTGGTCCTCGCTCGACGGACCGCACCGGCGCTTGGCTGGACATCTTCACGAATTGCTGTGGTATCCGTCGTCGATCGCGCCGTTCGTGGCGATACCATCGGCAGATGTCCTGCCGGACCTCGTTACAGCCCAAACGCTGGGGCTGGGTGATCCCGCTTATTTCGTTGGGGTATGTCCCAAATCGTTGCCCAGGGGCTGGCGGACTGCAGCCCGGTCAAACATATTGCAACTGTTTCCCAAGGGGGGCCCGATACCCGAGGAGAGCGAGGATGCGGGCAGCGTGCTTGGGGAGACCGACAGACCGGCGATGCGAGAACTGACCCGCGTTGCGTTTCCCGATTTCTTCCGCGAGCGCACTCCGGAACTTGGGCTGTATTTGGGAATTTTCGAGGGCGAAAGATTGATTGCGATGGCGGGAGAGCGCATGAGCTTGCCCGGGCTTCAAGAGATAAGCGGCGTGTGCACGCATCCGGATTTCGGGGGTAGAGGGCACGCGCGCAGGCTCACTCGTGCACTCATGTGCCGCCAGCGACGGCGCGGCGTCGGCTCCTTTCTGCACGTGAGCGAAGGCAATGCGGCCGCTCGGCGGCTCTACGCATCCATGGGATTCGAGGTACGCGCCAGCCTGCTAATGTGCAAGGTCGAACGGACCCGCTGAAACCCCATCGGGAGGCCTTGAGTGCAGCCTCGACCTCCCCTGTTAGGTCATTTTGCCTAGAAGCAAGCTGCACGTGCTGCAAAAAACAATACTTTCTGTTAGCTTTTACACCCGTCCAGCGGTTGATTGTTGATACGCATCCGAATGAGATACCTGGTCAAATGCTTGACACTGTTGCTGTTGCTGTTGGCGGCACAGCAGGGTGCTGTGGTGCACGAACTGAGCCACGCGTCCGGTGTCGGCGGCTCGGAACTTAAAGTTACCGCCGGGGTCGCCGATACGACGTGCGCCTTGTGTCCGGCGTTCGCGCAGGTCAACACGGCTGCTTTCAGTCATTCCTTTCACATCCCTCTGTTGGTTCGCACCGCACTCGAACTCAGCGGCCAGCCGCTGTATGCACTGATCGACGCCGCGGTTCCTCGACCGCGCAACCGCGGTCCTCCCATCTAAAGCTGAATCCCCGACTCTTGCGGCAAGCCGCCCGAGCGATCGGCGGCAGGCTCGTATTTTCAGCTTTTGCGGAGACATTTGATGTCCAGATTCTTATCCGTTGTGCGCCGCTTCCGCGTCGCGACTGCCATTATTTGCATCGCGATCGGATCCGCGGCCGTCGCGGAGGCGACCGAACCAGCAGAGAAAGCATTCACAGCGGATGCGCTCGGACCGTACGGCGCGGCCGACACCGCCAAAACGGGCGGCGCATCCGACCCCAGCGGCACCGCTGATCCGGCCAGCGCAGCGGGCACAGCCGACGCGGCCGACGCAGGCGGCGCGGCGCACAGCCAAGAGCGCCGATATGTCGAGTTTGCCGCCCATCGTGGTCACCGCGATGCATTTGGATGAAGGGCGCGCGCGTATTCAGACCCAGACCGGCGCATCGACCTATGTCATCGATGAGGCGGCCATCGCCGCGGCTCCCGGCGGCGATAACCAATTCCTCAACCAGGTGATCATGCAGGCGCCCGGACGTGGCGCAAGACTCCTTCGGGCAGTTCCACGTGCGCGGCGAACACAACGGCCTGCAATACCGGTTGAACGGCATCATTCTTCCGGAAGGCATCAGCGTCTTCGGCCAGTCGTTGGATCCGAGGCTCATCTCCTCGATGTCGCTGGTCACCGGTGCGCTGCCCGCCGAGTATGGGTTGCGCACGGCCGGCATCATCGATTTGAAAACCAAAAGCGGCGTCATCGATCCGGGCGGTGCCATATCCATTTACGGCGGCAGTCATGGCGAGGTGTTGCCGAGCATCAATTACGGCGGCTCGTATCGGCAACATCAATTACTTCGTCTCCGGCGATTTCCTGCGCAATGATCTCGGTATCGAATCACCGGACGGAAGTTCCAACCCCATCCACGATCACACCAACGCAATATCACGGCTTTGGGTATTTCGAAGACATTCTGGACGAGTACAATCGGGTGCAGTCTCGATTCTGAGCACCTCGACGGGGAAGTTCCAGATTCCCAACCAAGCCGGCATGCAGCCCGGCTTCATCAACGCCAACGGCTCGCCGCTCGACGTCAATGGCCAAACGACTTACCCAAGCGAAAATCTCAACGAGAATCAGCGTGAGATCAACCATTTCGCGATCGTGAGCTGGCAGCACTCGCAAGGGCCCTTCGATGTGCAGACTTCCGTCACCGCGCGCTATTCGAGCCTTGACCTTTACGCCTGACCCGCTTGGGCGATCTGCTTGTACAACGGCATCGCCCAAAATGCCTACAAGCAGAACGTGGCCTACGCCCTGCAGTCGGATGCCGCTTACAAGTTCAACGACGTCCATACGGTGCGCGCCGGCGTGTGCCTGCAGAGCGATCATTCGAAGAGCCTGACCACTTCGCAGGTCATTGCCGCTCGACGTCAATGGCAATCAACTCAGCGATGTGCCTGAATCAATCATCGACAATAGCGGCAAGACAGAATGGATCGAGAGCATCTATCTGCAGGATGAGTGGAAGATCCTGCCTGCCGTGACCGTCAATTACGGCTTGCGATTCGATCATTTCACGGCATTCACCAGCGCCACCAGTTCAGCCCACGCGTCAATGTCGTCTGGCAGGCGCTGCCCGACACCATCGTGCATGGCGGCTATTCCCGCTATCTTTCACCGCCGCCCTTCGAACTGGTGGGCACCGAGACCGTGACGAAATTCGGGGGTACCACTGCTGCGCCGGTGGTCACTCTGGCCGATACTCCGCAAGCGGAACAGGCGAATTATTATGACATCGGGGTGGAACAGAAAATCTCTCGCCGGTTCACGGTGGGACTCGATACCTATTACAAGCAGTCGCATAACTTGATTGATGAAGGTCAATTCGGAGCACCCATCATTCTCACGCCCTTCAACTATGCTTACGGCAAGCAATATGGCGTCGAGCTCACGGGCAATTACACCACGGAGGCGTTTTCTGCCTACTTGAATCTGGCCGGCCAAAGCGCCAAGGGCAAAGATTTGGTTTCGTCGCAGTTCAATTTCTCACCGGACGATATTGCCTACGTCGCCACTCACTACATTCATCTCGATCACGAACAGCAGTTTCACTGCTTCCGGCGGTGCGTCCTACCTGTGGCGAGACACGCCGTTTCAGCGCCGACTTCCTCGTCGGGTCGGGTTTGCGCGCCAGAGCTGCCGGCGGCGTTATTCCGAACGGCGTCACACTTGCCTTATTACACGCAGGTCAATTTCGGCGTGAGCCATGTCTTTCATATCCCCGACGCCGGCACTTTTACCGTACGGTTCGACGTCATCAACGCCTTCGATCAGATCTATCAGATTCGCAATGGCACGGGCTTCGGTGTCGGCGCATCCCAGTATGGTCGGCGCCGCGGCTTCTTCGTCGCGGTGTCCCCCCCCCCCCCCGGGGGGGGGGGGGGGGGGGGGGGGGGGGGGGGGGGGGCCGATGACATGGTGCGTGCAGTTGAGATGCGACATAATGAGGTTGCCGGCGGAGTGGAGTCCAGTCCGGCAGGTACATGTTCGACCCCATTGAGCGCGGCGCTAAATCGGCCTACAAGGATTCCAGGAGAATATTGCCTTGATACGATTTCGCCGTTTGCGCCTGCTCTGCCTGCTAGCTTTCGTGCTGCCAGTGCTGGCGTTGCGTGCGCTGGTTCCGGCCGGCTTCATGGCTGCGCCGGTGGACGGCACGCTTCAGATCGTGTTGTGCCAACCGGGGGCCATGACCGGCCACCACCACCATTCCGGATCACCCGATTCGGGACCGCAGCTGGAGGTCGACCCTACCTGTCCTTATGCACAAAGCGCCGGGCCCGCTTTGATGCCGACCCTGCCGGTGCTGCCGGCAGTCGCCACGATGCACCGGCTGGAACCGCCCGAAGCGGCCACCCAGACGCGGCTAACCTTGGGCCCCCTTCGTCAGCAATTTCCTCGCGGACCCCCGACGCTCGCTTAAATCCCGTTAGGCGATTCATGCGCACTGATAGTCGAGCCGCATAACGGCCCGGGTTATTTGTCGCGATCTCGGTGTTAGGTTTCTTTAGCGAGGTTTCTATGTACCTTCGTCTCGTCGGCCAGCGTAAGGCCTCCCGTTCTCGTTCATTCGATCGAACATTGCAATCCGACGCGGCAGCGATATTTTTGCTCATCGCTGCGCTCGTCCCCCGCCCATCTTGGGCCTGCGCTACGTGCGGCTGTACGTTGAACACTGATGCCGCCATGGGCTACTCGGCCGAGGCAGGATGGCGCCTCAGCTTTGAGTATGACTACATCCATCAAGATCAATTACGCAATGGAATGCATGCGGTCACGACGGTCCCGGACGGCAATGAGCTCGAGCGCGAAACACTGAATCGTTATTTGACGCTCGGTATCGATTACAATCCGACCGCGGACTGGAACATCGACCTCCGGGTGCCATACGTCATCCGCACTCACTCGACGTATGGCGCTTACGATTCGACTCAACCGCTGCCGCCCACCAGCACTTCGCGCAGTTCGAGTATCGGTGACCTGCGGCTCATCGGTGCGTATCAAGGATTTCTGCCCATGCACAATCTCGGGTTGCAGCTGGGCATCAAGCTCCCAACGGGACAGTACGGCACGGGGGTAAAGTTCGACAGCGGCCCCGCTGCGGGAACGCCGTTGGATGCCAGTCTGCAGCCCGGCACCGGCAGCACCGATGTCATTGTGGGTGCCTACTATTATCAGTACGTCGGACTCAATATCGATGCGTTTGCGAACATCCAGTTTCAGAGCGCCCTCACTTCGAAACAAGAGCAGCCGGGTCAAGATTTCCGGCCGGGCAATGCAACGACGTTGAGTTTCGGCGTCCGTTACGGAGCAAACCCGAAGTGGGTACCGCAGCTCCAGATGAATTTGACACACAAGAGCGTCGATCAAGGCGCGCTTGCAGACATCACGGATAGCGCAGGCTATGTGGCGTATGTGAGTCCCGGCCTGACAGCAAGCGTTTTCGGCGGCATGCACGTGTACGGCTTTGCACAGCTTCCCGTCTACAGCGATCTCGTCGGCTATCAGGTCTTCCCACGCTACACGCTCAGTGTCGGCGCAAGTTATGCTTTCTGAAGTCGCGGTCCATTCCATTGACTCCGTTGCGACCTTTGGATCCGCGGACGTCGGGATCGCTACTCGAGACAAACGACGAGCTTTGCGGAGTGCGTGCGCCAATTGATCGGGATCACGTAGGAGCGTCTGTGCGGCGCCGTGACCTTGTCGGCGTCGTGCGCGATGACGACCGGCACCGATATCACAAAGTTCTTGCCGAAATCGCGCCGCGCATTGCCGGAAATCGTATTCGCCACCTCGCCGACGAGATCCTTGATGTTCTCGTCGCTGGTGTCGGTTTCTTGCATGCGCATCAACAGCACGGTGAGCATGCCTCGCGGGGCGGTAAAGTACACGACGCCCTTGCGCGCGCCGGAAATTCCGATAACCCCCGTGTATTCATAGGCTCCCGGGTTGCCATCCGTCACGAGATAGGGCGATCCGACGGTAGCCGATTGCTGCGCCGAAATCTCGAAGTAGTTGGTAGCACCCTCGATGAATGTGCGGATTTCTGCTTCTTTGAGCATCATGCCTCCGACAGCAGTTCTTCCAATGCGTCATTGAGCTGACGATCGGTAAAGGGTTTGCACAGAAAGCCGTTTGCACCCTTCTCGATGGCGTCCACGGCCGTCGCCTTATCTGCGAGAGCCGACACGACCAAGATCAACACCTTCGAATTGATCGCAACCAATTCTTGGACGCACTCGACTCCGTCCATTTCTGGCATGGTCAAATCCATCGTGACGACGTCGGGCCGCGTGCGGCGAAACAAATCCACGGCCTCGCGTCCGTTGCTCGCCGCACCGACCACCTCCAGGCGGGCGATCTGTTGCGAGCGCTCGATGCGTCGGCGAATGATGTTCGAGTCATCGACAATCATCAGCTTCAACGAGGGCTTGGACCCTGCCGGCATATTCGTCACGCCGCCTCCGTATCGTTAGCACGCTTCGCGGCGCGCGGCAGCGTCATGGTCAAGCGGGTGAATTTTCCGCTGCTGGTCGCAACCGAGACCCGCCCTCCCAATTGACTCGCAAGCTCGGCTATCACATTCATGCCGACGCCCCGCCCGGCGTCTTTCGTCACCGTTTCGGCGGTGGAAAATCCCGACTGGAACAACAGCGAGAAGATCTGTTTCGTGTCCAAGGTCTGCGCGCGCTCCGGAGTGATGAATCCCTTTTTGAGCGCGGTCTCCTTGATCTTCTCAGTCGACAAGCCTTGGCCGTCATCTTCGATGATGAGCTTGAATCCTGCATCGCCCACATCTTGGAACGAAAGCCGCACGGCGCCCTGCGGGGATTTCCCGGCAGCCATGCGCGCTTCCGGCGACTCTATGCCGTGCACGATGGCATTGCGCACGGCTTGTATCCCGATGTCCTTGACCGCGCGGCGATAGTCATCGGGCACCGCGTCGAGACCCTTGCAGTGCAGGGTCGCCTCCTTGTTGTTTTCGCGAGCGATGCGCTCGGTCAGCTGCTGCAGCGCCGTCGCGACGCCCGAATCGGCGTTGCCGCTTTGCTGTTGCAGGTTCTGTTTCTGCTTTTGTTTCTCTTCTTCCAGCACCGCGGTGATCGTATGAACGACGTCGTGCTGCACCGGCTGCAAACGCGACAGCCGCGACACCAGATCGCTTACGGATTGCAGATGAGTCAGGAGGTCATCGAGCTTGATCACGAGCGGCAGGAAGTCGTTGCCCGAAAGATCCGGCTTTTCCTTGAGCGATTTCAAGTCATCTTCGAATGCATCGCCCGGATCTCGATCGAGGACAAGCCCAGCGCTGCGGCCTCGCCCTTGACCGAGTGGACCTGCCGGAACAGCGTGTCGAGCTTCTTGCGGAACACCCCCTCTTCCCGTGTCGGCTCGCGCAGCACGGCGTTGATCATTTTCATGGCCGCATTGGAGTCGTTCAGGAAAGAGGTCAGCTGCGAGGGATCGATGTGCAGAATGCCCAGGAGGGTATCGACCTGGCCTTGGGCCTGGCTTTGTGCGGCCTGCAGCTCACGCGCCATCTCCACCCGAGCGGTCACATCGGACACGGACACCAGCACCTGCGTCATTTCGCCGTCGACCCGGACTCGGTGAAAATCGAATTGCAAGTAGCGCGTGTCGACTTTGCCGTTGCCCGCGTCGATATGAACCTCGACTTCGCCCAGCGGATTGATCGTTTTGACGAGTTTCTCGTTGGTGCGCTCTGCCCACAGAATTTTCACGAACTTGAGCGCGGTCGCGAGCGTGCGCTCGGAAACGATGTTCTTGAGCAGACTCTCGAAGGCAGGCCCGCGAAATCCTTGCGCTCGAACAGCGATTCGAGAGCGCCGGAATAGGCCGCACCGATGACCAAATCCTGGTCGAGCAGGAACAAACCATCCTTGACCGTCCGCAGGATATCCAGCGTCTGCTGCCGAGCCAGACGCAGGCTGTTTTCTTGCCGCTGCCTCGTGCTGAGCAGGACCGTCACGAGGAGCACGAGAGCGAGCGCAATGACCAGGCCCGAAACCATCACCAGGCGGAGCTGCGTCGCCGATCTGAAATTGGTCGCCTGCAGCTCGGCGGCGATGGACGTCAACTCCCCGTCCAATACCGGCAAGACATGGCGGCTGGTGCGCAGCGCTGCGACGACATCGAGCTCCAATTGACGTCCGCTGCCGTTGAGATTCGTGCCGGTGGATTCGTTGTCCTGTACGGGACCCCCTGGTACGACAGCACGGGGTTCAATACCTCGATTTCTCGGGCCCAGCTGTCGAGCAGCTGCGCGGCATGCTTGCCGGCGATCGGCGTGCCGGTCGCACCGGTGTCGCCCAGGAGGGCAAACCAACTCACCCGGCGGGGCACGCTCATCTCATGCATCGCTCCTTCCAGTTTGCTGCTCGAGGTGCGTATTTGATCGAAGGAATCTTGAATGTAGCCTCTCTCGCCCAGACGCTCGCGCATCGATTCGAGGGAGGCGCGGATCAGCGTCGGATGGCGCTGCTGTTCGCCCACCAACTTGAGGGCGGTCGAACTGTCAGCGACTTCACTGGCGAGTTCGAGCCCCGGTATGAGCACGATGACAGAAGCTCGATCCCAGAATGACGACCAGTACGAGAAGGCCGAGCGGCGACATCAGCGCACTTAGGATCTTGGTTAAATGCGACTTCATGAATTACTCACTCCCATATGGCTGGCTTCGTCGACCGATGTTCGAATAGGCGCGCTCACGGCGCTCAAGTCCTCGAGAAATAGGGCTGCAGACGGATAACGGTCGGCAGGATCTTTTGCCAACAGGCGATCGATGATCGGCTGATAGCGCAGTACGCGCTGCGGCAGGCGCGGGATGGGGACCGAGCTATGGCCCGCGAAAATCTCGCTCAAATTCGCGCCGACGTACGGCAAAGCGCCCACCAGCATCTCGAACAGCACCACGCCGAGACTGTAGAGATCGCCTCGCCCGTCCGGATCGCGGTTGTGGATTTGTTCGGGGCATACATAATAGGGAGTCCCGGTGCAAGATCCGACCTTGACAATCGGCCTCCGCGATCCGCATGGACGCGGACCCGAAGTCGATCAATATCAAGCGATTGTCATCGGTCAACATTAAGTTCGATGGCTTGACGTCGCGGTGCACGATATGCGCGGCGTGCAGCACCTGAAGCGCCTCGCCGATCTGCCGCGCATAGTTGAGCGCGTCGGCCTCGCTCACCGGATTTTTTAGCCGGTCCTTGAGGCTGCCGCAGGGAAAATATTCCAGCGCCAGGAACAAATAATCGTCCGTGATGCCGTAATCCATCACGTCGGCGATGGAGCGGTGATTCAGGGACGACAATATTTGGCATTCGCGCATAAAGCGCTGTCGATCGGCATCGGTGACTTCGTAGCGGCCCTTGAACGCTTGAACCTTCAGCGCGACGGGCTGCGGCAAATTATCATTGCGGGCGAGATAGATCACCGCCGCCGTCGACTTGGCAATCGTTTTTATCAGCCGATAGCCGGCAATTTGCGGTTGCCGCCATGGATCCCCGGGGGCGGTGATCGCGATGTCCGAAGCGGCCGCTGGCTCCAAGAGCCGCTGCACGGTCTCGCCTAATTCGCCGATTTTCACTGCGTGAATCGGCCAATAGTCGTCGGCGCCGAGCAGGATGGTCCGTGCAGCGTTGCGTTCATCGCCGCCGCGCGCAAACACCAAGATGGGAAGCCGTGGCGCTTGCTCACGCGAACGCAGAAGCCTCGCGAGTGGGTCCGGCGCGTTCTCGCGCTGGCCGAACTCGACGATGAGAAACAGCGCTGCATAGGCACCGATGCGATCGGCGGCCAGTGCGTCGAAGTTTGCGCCGCTCATGCAGTCCGCATCGAGGGTGGGAATCGCCCGGCGCACGACACCCGCGAGCCTGAGCCGAAGCTCCAGATCGTCGTGCACGACCAGGCAGCGCGTGGCACCCCGCTTGAGGGCCGCAGCAGCCGGCTCGCGCCGATCGGTGATTACGGACGGCTTGTTGATCGGGCCACGATCGCTATTTCTTCAAGCGAAATGCGATTCGCAATTTAGTGCTGACCACGGCGGATTTCCCCGCCTGAGCCATCGGCGCGTAGCGCACGCGCGATATCGCCCGGGTCGCCGCCGCATCGAAGACGCCGGTGGGGCTCGAGCCCAGGACCTTCACCGAGGTGACCTTGCCCTCCGCCGTCACCATATACGAGAGGTCCACCCACCCCTCAATTTCCTTGCGCAGTGCATCCGTCGGGTAGTCGATTTCAATGCCTTTGACTCGGGTCAAGGTGGCTTCGATGACTTCCGGCGTCCCGGCCGCAGCCTGTTTTACCTGCGCGAGACGCTGATTGAGCGCAACCAAGTCCGTCGTGGTCCCAAGGCCGGCCGCCATCTGCAATAGGGACTCCGCCCTTGCAGGCTGAAGCGTATCGAGCGCCGTGCGCGCTTGATCGAGAATATGCGACTGAACCGCGCTCGTGATTCGCGCCAGTCCGCCATTCTTGGGATCCGCCGCACGCAGCTGATTGACGTAGTACAGAGCGCTGTCATTGTCTGGCTCAGTCACCTTTCCCTGAGCGAGCCGCGACTGCGCGAGATCCAGGTACTGGGGCTGCTCGGGCGCCGCCACGGTCGGCTGGCGTGCCGCGGCGAGATCATGTTGCAGACCCGCAAGGGTAACGGGCGGCGCACCGGCAGCGTGCAGGTCCGCAAGCAATCGATCCGCGTCGCCGAAACGCCGTTGATCAATGGCGGCATGGATCGACTGAGTCATCCGCTTGTAGAATTCCTGAACTTGCGGCTGCAGCACGGCGGCGGTTGCCCCGGATGCACGGGCCTGGGCCAGGTAGAAAGCGGCGCTGTCGTTGCGCGGCTCGGTTAATTTGTCCTGCTGGAGGCGCGTGTCGGCAAGCTTCATGAAATTCGCGATATCGAATTCCGTACGCCGCCGATGCAGTTCGTCGCGCAACTGAGCAAGCTTCGCGCTGTTGAGGGATTTTGCGCGCGTTGCATCATCGATCAGTTGCGCTGCGCGGTCGAAATTTTGAGCATTGATTGCCGCGACAATCTGTGCCGGGCCGAACTCGGCACGCAAGCTCGCGATTCGCTCATCGAGCGGCCCCAAACGGCCATCGCTGGGACTGATGCTGCGTGCGGTCTCGAGCGACTGCAGTGCCACATCGATTTTCCGCTCGTCCAAGGCGGACTGTACTCGTGCAAAGAGTATCTCCCCGAGGCGCTGCAACCCTTGGCGCGCCTCGCCATTGTCGGGGTCTAGAGCCAGCACCCTTCTATATAAGGAGAGCGCGCTACCCTCGGCCGGTTCGATGAAATGCCGGTCGAGCATCGCTTGCTGCGCCTTCTCGATGAGCAAATCGGCTTTCTCGTCTGCCGCGGGCGCCTCGCTGCCTGGCTGCGGCAAGGATTGCGGGATCCCGACAGCCGCCGGCTTGACCGGCGTGTCGCCGTGCCGCAGCAGCATCAACGCCGCCCCAAAGGCGACGAGAATAACCAGGATGATGGATACCGGAATCCATGGCATTGTTCTCGGACCGGACGTCCCGGAGGAGAGGGCCGAGCCGTGCTCCGATGCCGAGGCGCCGCTTCCGAGCAACGCGGTTCGCGCATTGACTTCTTCGGATCCGTTGTCGAGGGCGGCCTTCAAGGGCTCCGCCACTATCGGCACCGCGACGTGCGCGACGATTTGCCGAAGTGCGATGGGGTTTGTCCACGCATCGGCGCCATTGGCCTCGTCCAGCGCGATCACCGCAAAGCGGGTCGAATGCAGCTGCAGCCGGGAAAGCACCGCGGGGGCATCCGTGTGACCGCGCGCGTCCCACAAGACGATGGCGGGTTGTCCCGCCGGTGTTGCCGTGCACAGTTCATCGACGGAGTCGACCTGCTTGAGGATCAAGTCGCCGCTGAGATGCGCACCGATCTGCGGCCACAACGTGTCGTCGCGAGTAAGGAGGAGTACCGAGAGCTTGGCCTTTTTGGGCATCGGAACGGACAAATGCTCGGCGGCTTGCACCTTGGCGGATTCACCTTTCTTTGCTGCGCTCTGCACCGATGCCTCCATGAATCGCGTCGTCGAACAAGGTATTGCTGCACTGCAACTTCACAGCACTTGCGAGGTCGAACGATTACATCGCCGCGCATGCAAGATCCTCAGGGAAATGAGTGGTGCGCGAGAGGCCCTAGATCACATTTTGAGCGCGGTCAAGCGCCGGGACCTGGTGGGCTGTGGCGGCGAAATGGCCAAGGTGAGAACTACTTCGCAATAGAGCCATGTCCACCCGCCCGGCTCGTTGGAACATACAGCAGCGGCATCGTGTTTTTGCTTTGCGGCAAAACGCTATATCATCGCCGCGATGTCATGCGTACGCTGCCGACTGCTCGCCGCCGCCCTCCTTGTCTCGGCGCTCGTCGGCGCCAACGCCGCTCCCGCACCCTCCGCCGCCACCCTCGAGGTCGATGCCCGGGACGCTCCGCGCGGAATCGAGCACGTTCACCTGGTCCTGCCGGCCACGCCGGGCAAGCTCACCTTGCTCTATCCGAAGTGGCTGCCCGGCGAACATTCACCCGACGGTCCGGTGGCGGGCGTGTCAGGGCTCAAATTTTCCAGCAAGGGCGCACCCATCGCCTGGCAACGCGACGCCGAAAACATGTACGCCTTCCACCTCACCGTCCCCGCGGGAGCCAACTCGCTCGACGTGGTGTTCGAGGTCGATGCCGTTGCGGGGGCCACGGACAACAATGCACTGCGCACCAGCACCGAGTCGGTGGCCATCATTCTCTGGAATCAATTGCTCCTGTATCCCGTGGGGACGCAGTCGGATGACCTGCCGTACAGGGCGAGCCTGCGGCTTCCCCCGGGCTGGCAATTTGGAACGGCGCTCCCGCAACACAGAGTCGCCGGCGAGACTGCGCAGTTTGCCCAAGTCTCGCTCACCACCTTGATCGATTCGCCCGTACTCTCCGGCCGCCATTTCGCAACGATTGAACCCGGCGGCGAACCCGCGGTGCATCTGCATCTCGCGGCCGACAGCGAGGCGGCCCTTGCCATTCCGGCGGCCACCACGGAGCAGCTGGCAGCCGTGAAGGAAGCCGCCGCGTTGTTCGGCGCGACGCACTATGACGAGTATCACTTTCTCTGGATACTCAGTTCGCGCACCTAATCCCCATGACGGCATGGCTGCGACCGTTGGTCGTGATCGGCGGCGGAGTGATGGGCTCCGCGCTTGCCTATTGGCTCACTCGGCTCGATCCCAGCCTAAAAGTCACGGTGATCGAGCGCGACCTCTCGTATGCTCAAGCGTCATCCGCTCTATCGGCGGCATCCATTCGTCAGCAATTTTCGGCGCCCATTAACATCCGCATCTCCCAGGCCAGCATCGCGTTTCTGCGCAACGCCGCCGAGGAACTGGAATGCGGCAACGAGAAGCCGGACATCATGCTGCGGGAGCTTGGGTACCTTTATCTCGCCAGGGGCGACGGCGCTGCACAGTTGCGCGGCGTGCATCGAGTGCAACGGGCTTGCGGCTCTGATGTTGCGCTCCTCGATCCTGCCGAACTCAAATGCCGATTCGGATGGCTGAACACCTCTGATTTGTCATTGGGATCCTTGGGCTTGAGCGGCGAAGGCTGGTTCGACGGCTACGCACTCCTGACGGCGTTTGCGCGGAAAGCCCGCCTGCAAGGAGCGCGCTATGTCAATGCCGAAGTGCGAGGGTTCGCTATCGAAGGCAACCGCGTCAACGAGGTGCTGCTCGCCAACGGCTCGCGGATCGGTTGCAGCCACGTGGTCAATGCCGCGGGCCCCTGGGCGCGGCGCATCGCAGCGATGGCTGGAGTGGAATTACCGGTATTCGCGCGGAAACGCACGGTCTACGTCATCGCCTGCCCCACTCTCATGCATCCCTTCCCGCTCTTGATCGATCCGGCGGGGTTCTGGATTCGTCCCGATGGCACGAACTTCATCGCCGGGTTATCGCCGGGCGAGGACTTGAACGATCAGCCGCTGGAGCCCGACTACGACGCCTTCGAGGGCCGGTTGTGGCCCGCCCTCGCGCATCGGATTCCAGGGTTCGAAGCGGCCAAGCTCGAACGCGCCTGGGCCGGCTACTTCGAGATGAATACTTTTGACCACAATGCCATTCTGGGCCCGGATGACTCATTGACGAACTTTCTATTCATGAACGGATTCTCCGGCCACGGCATGCAGCAAGCGCCGGTCATCGGCCGTGGCGTCGCCGAGTTCATTCTGCATGGACGTTTCACAAGCATGGACTTATCCGAACTCCTGTTCAGCAAATCGCGGACGATCGTCCGCTTCGCGAGGCGAATGTGATCGGCTAGCGGCGGTCTTGCGCAAAGCCCTGCTCGCGGGCGAGACTGAATTCATGATCCATATCGACTTCGAGGCGGTCCATCGCCTGGTAAGCGTAGGCCGGTTGGTGGAGCCGCTGCGCCGCGCTTTCTTAGCGGGCGCGCACGACGGACCCGAGCGTGCGCAGTACGATCTTGCCACTCCCCACAGGCAGCGCACATTGCTGCTCATGCCGTCGTGGCGGCTGGATGGCGACATCGGCGTAAAAATAGTCACTGTATTTCCGGATAATGCTGAGCGGCAACTCCCTCGGTCAACGCCGCCTACGTGTTGCTGTCCGGTCAAACCGGGCAACCTCGGGCATGGATCGACGGCCGAGCGCTGACACTGCTGCGCACGGCGGCGGTGTCGGCACTGGCGGCCGACGTATTGGCGCCTGAGGCTCCCGACGCACTGTTGATGGTAGGGACGGGCGCGTTGTCCCGCTATCTCGTTGAAGGTCATATGGCCGTGCGCAACTACAAGTCCGTCGCTATTTGGGGAAGGGACCCGAAAAAGGCGGCTGTCGTTGCCCAAGACCTCAGAGCGCGCGGCTGGCCTGTCGCCGTCGCGGAGGACTTGGAGGACGCGGCGCGCTCCGCGGATGTCATTTGCTGTGCGACGCTGGCGCGGCGGCCCCTCATCCGGGGCGATTGGCTCAAATCCTCTTGTCACTTGGATTTGGTCGGAAGCTTCAACCGGCCATGCGGGAAGCCGACGATGAATGCCTGCGTGGCGCGTTCGTTACCGTCGATACGCGGGCAGCTCTTTACGAAAGCGGCGATCTGATCGGACCCCTGGCGCGCGGCGTCATTGCCGACAAAGACATTCACCTGCTAGGCGAGCTGATTGTCCCGGGACGCGTGACACACCCTCCCTGCAGGAGCGTGTTTAAATCGGTAGGCGTGTCCCGGGCCGATCTCGCGGCGGCAGAATTCGTGTACGAGCGTCAAATGCTCGCCCTCGCAGATACCCACGGCGGCAGAGCGGTGTAGGATTGTACTGACCCTGTTTGACGAGTCTGCGACCTTCCGCCCGGCGCGCCGGCGTTCTAATTTGCGGGCCAGCGTTTGACCCCTGCCCGCTCTGGAACGGAGAGAGCTGCCATGTCTCGTGAGCACCGAGATATTCGAGAACTTGCTTACCAACTTGGGTCGCCCGCGGCTGCCCGGCAGGCTCCGCCGAACGGGATTGGCTAGAAGCCGAACGCCAGCTTTCGGAGACGCCGGCGACTCAGAGAGCCGCCTCTTCGGCGAGTGTCGATGAGTCGCTCAAGGATACTTACCCGGCCAGCGATCCGCCCGCGAGCCACCTGCCCGACGTGCCGCCGGCGAACGCCGAGGCAAAATGGGAAGCCGCCGCCGCCGCGGAGGATTTGAAGTCCGAAGATGCGAAGCGCGTTGCTCTTCAAGGCGCCGGTCCCCCCAGGATGCCCCGGCGCCCCCGCGTGCTGCGGGCCGTCGCGGCACGCCGCCCAGGCCGCCGGGCCAATGAGGCCGAGGGCGGCCCATCCCGTGGAGGCTGATCTCGTAGAGACCGACCCCGTGGAGTCAAGATCATCCTTCGCCCGCTCGCGCTGCTGACTGTCATGTTGTGGGCGTTTGGTCCACGCATGGCTTTCGGCCAGACGCCTTCGCCCTTGCAGGAATGGCAATATTCCGGCGGCATCATCCTCGCCCGTCTTTTCCAGCCGGATTTGCCGAAATGGCGCGTCGTGTTCGGCACCGCGGCGGAGGTGCAGCCGGTGTATGACGGGGCGCGTGCCTACCGTTTGCAAGGCGGCCCGGTCATCAATGTTCAGTACCGTGATGTCGCCTTCATCTCGACGGGCGAAGGGATCGGCTACAATTTTCTGCGCGGCGACCATTACCGTTTGGGAGCCGCAATCAGTTATGACTTGGGCCGGCGCGTCCGGGATGACTACACCAACCTGCACGGAATGGGCGACATTTCGGCGGCGCCCGCCGCCAAGCTGTTCGGCTCTTATGTACTCTCGAGAAAATTTCCATTGATTTTGCGGGCGGACGCCAGGCAGCTGCTCGGCGGCGCCAACGGCGTGGTTGGGGATGTAGGGGTTTACATGCCCCTTCCCGGGAGCTCGAAAAAATTTGTCATGTTTGCCGGGCCCTCGATCACGTTCGCGACGCATCGGTACCTTCAAAGCGAGTACGGCGTTACGCCGGCTCAGTCGCTTGCCTCGGGCCACCCGGTTTTTTCTCCGCATACCGGTACGGAAGCCGTCGGAGTGGGCTTCAGCGCGACCCGTTTTTTCGGCGAGCACTGGCTGCTCAACTTGGACACCGCCATCAACCGGCTAAAGGGAAGCCCGGATCTCAGTCCCGTCGTCGAAAGACGCACGGGACACGTGGCCGTTCTCTCGATCGCCTACCATTGGTAGCCGAAGAGCGGGCCGTCGATTCCTCGCTGTCATTGCGCAATCGCTGCGCGGTTGCTTGCCCGTTGCGCGATTGTTACGCGATCGCTACGCCACTCGCGTCTGCTGAAGTCTCGAGTCGACTGCAGCTTCCGCAGCAATCCAGTCCTCGAGTTCGTTGCCCGCTGCAAATCCCCGCCGTTCCGCACGGAAATAGGCCTCCGCCGCAACGAGCTGGCGCCGAACGCTCGGATCGATGCTCGCAGGTTCCATCTTTGATTGCGTCGATTCCAGCACCGTCATTACGGCGCTGTCCGCGAGATCGGTTACGCCTCCACGGTCGATTTTGTTTTTCGCTTCGTCGTCGTTTTGCCGGGGGATACGCTTTTCTTAACCATCACTCTGCCTCCAAGTCTATTGCGATCGCTCCGCGGCTGCATTGGCCAGCCCCTCAGGCAACTATATAACTGTCTCGCGCAGGTTTCTGCAAACGAAATCCGACAGGTGATTGCGTTGCACCGACCGTCTGGCGATCACCGGTGGTCACGCGATGCGGTGACCGAGGATCGATAGCGGCGAATTCGCAGCCGCATCCGCATCGTCAAGAAGCGCCGCGTCTGGCTTTCGCTCGTTTTGCGCCCTGCTGGCGGAGCGCCATGTGGATTTTTTTCCAAAGGTGGGCGGTCGTTCATCGGCTGCGCGGCTCTCTGTGTGCTCATCCCTATGGTTTGGCGCGCGGGAGTTGGTTCCCGCTCTTCGTATAGGCGGGAGGTGCGTAAAAATTCAGCGTGCGAAGAAGACCGCCGGTTGGTGGGACCTCCCTCCGCGTCCCCCGGGGTAATGGTCATTTCCGCAGCTTGCGAGCGGGAGTTCCCCAGCGCAACCCGAAAGCCTTTCCTGAACCGTAAACGTGCATGCTTCATTTGCAATCACCCTAGCAGCTTTCCATGTAGGCTCGCCGCCGTTTTCGACGTGGGTCCCTGACTACGCACATAACCTCGTTTGAGACATACTTGTCCGACGACGATTCTCCAATGGCAATCTCAAAACCAAAATCTAAAGCAGCCCCTGCGCGCCGTGCCCGGGCAAAAAAGCGCCCGCGGGGGAAGTTGGCACCGCACAAAAACGCGCGAGGACTGGATGCTGCCGATGTCGCCATCCCCATGAGCGATCCGCAGATCGCGGACGTCGTTGCGCTGGTACGGAATGCGGGCGGTGCGCCGATAGGCGCGTATCGCGACCCGTTGGGCGGACGGCCACTGGTGCTCGCCTCGCTGCCTCTCAATGCGGTGCAGCCGACCCCGTTCCAGCGCGATCTGTCGCCCACCCATGCGAAACGGCTGGCGCTGAAAATCGATGAGACCGCGGCCTTCCTGGATCCGTTGATCGTAGTGCGCGGCGGGGATGGCCGATTGTGGACGCCGAACGGACGTCACCGACTGGCGGCCGGCAAAGTTCTCGGTCTGAAACAGATCACGGTCCTTATTTCGCCGGATGACGCCTTGGCCTATCGCATTCTCGCCCTCAACACCGAAAAGGCGCACAACTTGCGCGACCGCAGCCTCGAAGTCATCCGCATGGCCCGCAGCCTGGTAAAGCGGCAAGGGAAGGCGAAGGAAACGCAGTACATTGCGGAGTTCGAATCCGCCGAATTGTTGACTCTCGGAATCGTGTACGAAAAATCATCGCGATTTGCCGGCGGCGCCTACAGTTCTTTCTTGAAGAAGGTGGATCGCTTCAGCGACCGCACTCTCGCCGCAAGCTTGCGCGAACGGGAAGGTTTTGCCTCGCGACTGCTGGAAATCGACGCCCAAGCGAAACGCATTATTGCCGCGTTGCAAACGAAAGGCTTCAAATCACCTTACCTGCGCAATTACGTCGTGGCGCGGATCAACCCCGTCCGTTTTCACAAACCCAAGAAAGGCGACACCACGCCACCCATGCCCTTGGCGCAAGCACTGACCCGCATGGCGGCGGCCGCCAAGAATTTCAAAATCGATTCGGTGTCAAATGCGGATCTTGCGTGGGTGGCTGTCGGCGCCGGCGCGGCGGAATAACGGAGTGAGGGAAATGATCGAGCAGCAAATCGGAGTCCACACGAAAAAAGGACGCATGAATACCTTCATATGCCATCCCGAACGCTCGGGACCGCATCCGATGATCATTTTTTTCATGGACGCGCCTGGGATTCGCGAGGAACTTCGGGATATGGCGCGGCGCTTGGCCACGACAGGCTACTACGTCGCGCTGCCGAATCTCTACTATCGATTCAACGTCGAGGAACTCGGACCCTATATCGGCGAGGCCCACGCCGCCACGCGCGAAAGGTACATGAAATTCAAGGACACTCTCACCGTGGCGATGGTCATGGACGACGCCGATGCACTCTTGGCGTTTGCAAGCAAGGACGATGCGGCCGCCAAGGGTCCGGTCGGCTGCGTCGGGTATTGCATGAGTGGCCGGTATGCGATCAACGCGGCGGTGCGCCACCCAACCCAAATCCGTGCTGCGGCATCGATCTATGGCACTGACCTCGTGACTGATCAGCCCGACAGCCCGCACCTTGCAATGCAACGGACCGATGCACGTCTGTATTTCGCCTGCGCGGAGACCGACCAATACGCGCCGAAGGAGACGATCGCCAAGCTTCGCTTGGAACTGCAAAAGAACGGCGGCAACGCAGAAGTCGAAATTTATCCCGGCACGCAACATGGGTTCGCGTTTACGCAACGACCCGTGTACAACAAACCCGCGGCGGAGCGTCATTGGGAGCGTTTGCTTGCGTTGTTTGGCGAGACGCTGAAGCGTGAGCGCAGCGCCACGCAGTGATCGCAAACCTTGCCTGCATGGAAACGTGAGTGAAATGAGACCGAGTCTGTGCTGCGCTCGGCAACCACTGGTTGGTCATTTGGTCCGGCACGTGGCCTTCGATCTTCCGCGTCGCAAATATTTCTCTTTCTCGGCGCGCGGATCAGATCAATAATTACGCGACAGCGGATCGCCAGCAAGAACGATCGCCGAAAAAATCAAACGTGTCGAAACGCCTGCAAAGGAGTAACGTCATGAATATCCATCGATCCTCGAGCTTGATGGTCCTAAGCGCCGGACTCTGGCTTGGGTCTGGGGTACCCGTCTTTTGCATGAACCTTGCCTTCGGTCATTAAACAAACTCTTCAATGCGATGAGGCGAGGGAATCTATTGCGCCGAGCAGGCGGAGGTTCCGAGCTATGAGTACGTAGGCCACGATGAGCCCTCGGTTTTATTTTATTCAAATCGACACGGATCCGGTTACAACAACATCTGGCGGGCGCGTTTGCCGAAAGAGCCGCCCACATTGCCGCAGCAGGATGGAAAGGGCGGCGTTTGGAATTTCCAGCTGCATCCGGCATGGTGGTTCGGCATGGCGGTGTGTGACAGCGAATCATCTCCGAATTACACGAAGGTCTGCCTGCCCGACACCGACGCCAATATTTTCGACAGCGGAAATCCGCACAGCCCGCGATATATCGGCAAGCACCCAGGCACCGCGTTCATGGAAATGCAGTTTTATCCGCCCGGCTGGATCACCGGCAATAGTGCAACCCAATGGACCGCTGCGCTCAACATCGACAGCGTCTCTCAAGATGGCAACACTGGACGCGGGAACAATGCCGCCTGCGGCGGAGCGATTGAATACGTCAATTTTGCCTTCATCCAACTCGACGGCGTTCCGGCCGGACCGCCAGCCCCCTGCTCTCCAATGGGAACACGTTTACGGTCAACTCCAAGACATTATTCATGAATCCGGGCGATGAACTGGAAGTCCTGGAATTCGATACGGCGCACGGCTTGAAGATCGTCGTACGCGACCTTACGACGGGCCAGTCTGGGTTCATGGTGGCGAGCGCCGCGAACGGATTCGGACAAATTTTGTTCGACCCCAACGGCACCAACTGCGACCCGGCCACTCACAACATCCCGTACGACTTTCACCCCATGTATGCGACGTCGAGCGAGCATACCCGCGTTCCCTGGGCCGCGCACTCTTACAACATCGCATTCGCTGATGAAACCGGCCACTTCGAGTATTGCAGCACCGTTGCCGCGGAAGGAGGCGCTTGCCTCGACCCGGCGGCTAATGACCCGTCCGGATTGGACGATGCGTTTTGCTTCGATGCAGGCTTCGCAGCATCGTTTGGCTTGCTTGGAATCGGCGGGTGCGTCGACGGCGATGCGGATTTCGATGGAGTGCCCTATCGCAGTAATACTTGGCCCGGGACGCTGCCAAATGTAAATCTCGATCGGCAACTGCACGCCCAACCGATTCAATTTTCAAGTCCACGGTTTTTCACCGGTGAAGAACAGGAAGATGCGAAAGATTTCGAGCGTGTCGCTTTTGAAGCGGATCTGCCGAGGATCGAAACGAATACCCATCCGATCTGCCAGCGTCACGTTTCGAACCCTGCCGATCCGAGTCCCGGAGCCGGCTGCGTCGATCCGCCGGCCGGTGCGGATTTTTATCCGTTCTTTACGACAACCGAAACGCAACATGGCTGCCGGTGGCAACTTGGGGGCCCCTATCTGCCGCACACGGTCCGAGAGTTCGGCGGCAGCGCAAAGGCGGAATACGGGGGTCTTTTGGCGCTCACATATCCCGGCGGTCCTGGCGGCTTGCCGACCGTCAGGTACAACGATTTCCGTCGTGTATTGTCGAAAAATCCGTGTCCGGCGGTCCGCACGACGACTGATAATGGCATCAACGTCAAGTGCGGGAGCGCCCAGCGCTCTTTCTCTCCCGGCGTGGCAGGACGGCAACCAGCGTCGCCCGCAGACAAAAAGAGGGCTAGTAAAAACTAGCCCTCATTGCTTTGCGACGCAGGCCTACTGGACGCGGCCCGTGTTTCGGACGCCATAAAAATTGCAGACGTCGTTGGCCCAGGTGGTGTCAGCCATCGACGGCCAGTGGTCCTTGTCGAAACCTGGGGCGTTCTTGAGCTTGTCTTTGCTGGCATTCAGCGTGAAACGTTTGTTAGCAGTGTCAAGCTGCAATGCCTGCCAGGGAACCGCGAACAATCGATCACCCATACCGAGGAACCCGCCATACGCCAGTACAGCATAGGCGACTTTTCCCGTTGCCATTTCAATCATCAATTCCTTGATCGATCCAAGTTTTTCGTCTGCTGAGTTATAGACATCGTTGCCGATAAGCGTATCGGCACCCATCAATGCCGGTCCCGGACCACCCTCTGTGTTTCGGTACATACCGTAGGTATCGCGCGAAATGTAATTCGTTTCCATAAAATGCCTCCCAGTGAATCGAATGAACAACTTCGAGCGGTGGCTTTTTCGCTCGAGGAAGGGTAACTATCCATCGGGTGGGCACGGCATTCTGTAGGCCGCCTTCGGGACCGCAAGGGTGCCGAACCCCTGCCTGCATGTCGGCATTTACCCACGGGATTGAGGGTGATGAAACGCGGGACGCATTGCTGCGCCCCGCGCGGAGGGTCAAATCAAGTAAGGCCCCGCCCTATCCGGTGGGGGGAATATCAGAACCTATACCGAGCGTAGAGTCCGATCGTTCGTGGCTGATTCGTGATGTAACCGACGCGCGCGCTGCGCCCTCGCTCGTAGTCGAGTGCAAGATGAGCGTTCGTGTCCCAGAGATTGTTGAGATACGCCGCGACCTCCCAGACATCGTTTCTGACACCCATTCGCAGATTGCCGAGCGAATACGCGGGGAGCCGTGCATCGAACGAAATGACGGTGCTCGCCGGCACGCCGCCATACGTAATCAATCGGGCTGCATTCGGATCGCTGCTGCCGCCGATCTGTCCGAAGCCGGGCTCTTCGTTCTCGAATTGCGAATACGAGGATCCCACATATTGCACCGTGAACACGGAGAAGAAATCACGCTGATTCTGGATCGGCAACGTGTAGCCGATACTGCCCACCGCCTGAACTTGCGGCGCGGTCGGCAAGCGATTCCCGTCTGCGAGGCCGCCGATGACGTTGGTGGTCGTTACTCCTGCCACCGTGCTCGTGGAGACCACCGAAGACTGCAGTGTCGCGTTCACCCACGTGGCCGACAAACCAAAGTCCCAGGTAGAGTTCGGCCGGGCGAACAACTCTGCCTCGATGCCGTGCGACTGTGCTTTCGGCACGTTGAAAACGAGACGCGAAGAACAAGTTCCGGCCGTCACGGTAGCTTGCAGATTGTGAATATCGGTGTAGAAGGCGCCGACGTTCAGCGTAACCCTACGGTCCAGGAAGCGGAACTTGGCGTCCAGCTCGTAGCTCTTGCTCGTCTCGTCCTTCCAATTACCCTGGCCGCCGAATTCCACCAGGTCCTCCGGCGAGCAGAGGGGCTTGTTGATGGGGTCGTTGATGCCCCCCAGCCGGAAGCCCTTCGACACCTGGGCGTTGAATTGGGCATCCTCGTCGAGCTTGAAACTCAGGATCCCGCGCGGGGACACGCCGTGGGAATCGACCGATCCTTGCACGCCCTGAGGACCATTGCCGTCGAACACGCCATTGAAGCTTTGAACGCGAGTCTCCGAGTATTTGTAGTACCGCAATCCTCCGGTCAGGCCCCATTGATCGGTCAAATGCCAGGTGGCTTCGCCGAAGCCGGCGTATTGTTTTAACCGATAGCCTATGTCCGAAAAGAACGGGGTGTCGACGAGGCCCGCCGGGTTGGGGCCGAGCGGGAATCCGGCGGCGGCGTTGAACGAGTCGTATCCCGGCGTCGGAAGGTCTTGCCCGTAACGGCGCCCGACGTGCTGAAAGAACCCTCCCACCAACCAGTCGATTGTGGACTTCCCGTTCGAAGACAAGCGCAATTCCTCCGACGTTACATTGAGGTGGGTGCGGTCGAACAGCGGCGAGCTGACCCGAACTTCGGGAATGCCGACGTCAAAACTCACGCTGCCGGTCAACTGCGTCGCGTCGCGCAGTACCGTGACCCTTCGGCGAGTGTACGAGCTGATCGAGGTCAGCGTGGCCGGACCGAAGTCGTAATCGATTTTGAAATCGGCCAAACCGAAATCGTCGTCGATACCCTCACGTTGCTGCGTGTATTGCTGACGCTCGCCGATTGAGACCTTCGGCTGGGTCGTCATGTAAGGATTGCCCAGAAAATTGTAGGCGTCCTCGCGCGGATAGCCGTTGGTCGTCAGATTCTGATAGATCACGCGCGGGGTAATGGACAGTTGCTCGGTGGGCTTCCACAACATCGACAGGCGGATACCCGAACGGTCGCCGTCGTTGACATCCTTCTTGATGCTGCCGTTCGGCTGGATGGCGTCGATGAACCCGGGAAGATGATGCTCGTAGACGACGATCCGAACGGCCGCGGTATCGCCCATCGGTAGATTGACCGCGAGGCGGCCGCTGCCCCCGACGCTGCCGCTCTTCGGCACTTCGACTGAGGCATCCACCACACCTTCGAGAATGCCAAGCTTCGGCTGGGCCGTGATGTAGCGGATCGTGCCCGCTTCGGACCCGGCGCCAAACAGCGTTCCTTGCGGCCCGCGCAGCACTTCGATACGGTCGAGGTCGAAGAGTTCTAAATCGGGCGTGAATAGCGCGACGGAGATGGGCGACTCGTCCAAATATACACCGACCTGCTCGCTCACACCCGGCTGGTCGCGAATGACCTGACCCGAGCTGATGCCGCGGATTGCGACCTGACTTTGCCCTGGACCCAAATCGGCAATCGTCAGTCCGGCCACGTTGCGGGCGAAGTCCGTGATGTTGCCCGCCCCGGAATTACGGATCTGTTCCTGGGAGGTCGCCGAGACGGAGAACGGGGTGTCTTGGACGGTGCTGGCTCGCTTCTGCGCGGTCACTACAATCTCGTCGAGCGTCGACGAAGTGGCCACGTCGGCCGCGTGCGTCGCGTAACCCGCCAGCATGGACGTGAGTAAAATACCCGCCGCGAAACGGTTATTGCGAATAGCCATGAGATCTCCCTTCTAGTTTGATTGTTGCAGGGCGTCCACACTGAAAGGTTGCGCCCTCGGCTGCTAGCGTGATTATCCATGATTGTGACATAAAGCAACAGTTGCTAGATTGCAACAAAAAGAGAGCCGGACTCTGGATCGGCGCTTTCAAGCCATGAACGACTGAGGGGCTTTGACCCTGGTCAAGCTTTGTAGCGACTTAGCAAGCCCTGATCACCCCGGGGCCGCGACGGTCGCTATACTTCGACCTCCCGTAGGAGATCAGAAATGGCGACCTACACAGTGACCGTGAACGGTCAAATCAAGACCATTGCCGTGGATGGTGAAACACCGCTCTTGTGGGTCTTGCGTGATCATCTTCGTTTGACCGGGACAAAATTCGGGTGCGGCGCGGGCTTCTGCGAACCGGCCGCACCGGGACGACATGAGGCTTTGCGCTCATGCGGCGAACGGTTCGGTCGTGGCGCAAATCGTCGAGATCGAAGTGACGGCGCAACGGCTGGTGACTCTGCATCGCGTGCATTGCGTGGTCGATTGTGGAATCGCATTCAATCCCGATTCAGTCGCCGCGCAAATGGAGGGCCGGAATCATCTTCGGCCTCAGCGGCGCATTGTTCGGCGAGATCTCGATCAAGGACGGCGCCGTCCTGCAGAAGAACTTCGACCGTTATCCTTTGTTGACTCTCGCGCAGACGCCGGAGATCCATGTGTCCATCCTGCCATCCGACGCCCCCGTGGGCGGAGTCGGCGAAGAGGCGGTGCCCCCGGCGGCGCATGCCGTCGCCAACGCGCTGTTCGCCGCCGTTGGGCAGCGGCTACATTCACTGCCCTTGATGCGCGGTGGCTTCACCGTGGGCAATAGAATCTGAATATTCCCGCAATCATTTATGGAACCGCGTGGAAGAAAGCGGCCACCGAGCGGTTGGTCAGAACGGCCATTCTGCAGGGATTTCGCGGTATCGATACCGCTTGCCAACCGAAGCACTACGATGAAGCCGGCGTAGGCGCGGGCGTGGCCGCGAGCCTCGACGATACGCTGGCCCGGAGCGACTTGTTCCTGCAGACCAAGTACACCCCGATGTCCGGCCAAGACCCGATGACGGTTCCCTATGACCCGAACGCGCCGCTCGCAATACAGGTGGAGCAGTCCTTTGCCATCTCCTTGCTGAACCTCAAGACCACGTATCTTGACTGTCTGGTTCTGCATTCGCCCCTGGCGAGCGCCAAAAAGACCTTGGAAGTCTGGCGCGCCATGGAATCGCTCATTGCCGCCGGCGGCGTGCGGCAACTCGGCATCAGCAATTGCTATGGTCTCGATGATCTAGAGGCGCTGAGCCAGTCGGCGCGAGTCAGACCGGCCGTCGTCCAAAATCGCTTTTACGCCGATACTCGCTATGACCGCGAGATTCGCGCGTTCTGCAGGAAGGAACGGATCGCCTATCAGAGCTTCTGGACACTCAGCGCGAATCCTCACCTGCTCGGCCACGGCACCATTGTCGCCTTGGCCTCGAGATATGGCGTGAGTACTGCGCAGATCCTCTTCCGGTACCTGACTCAAAGCGGCGTCGTGCCGCTGACGGGTACCCGGTCGGAAACGCACATGCGCGAGGCCTTGGCGATCTTCGACTTCCGGCTCGCTCAGCCTGAGCGCGAATCGATCGATGCGATATTGTGAAGCCCGGGCCTGGTTCGAGACACAACGCTGTGCGTGTTTTTAAAGGTCGCCGGCGTGTGCATGATCGGCGAGCACCAGGGAAACGCAGGCGGTCAATTTCTTGGCATATTCCACATCGAGAAACTCGTTCGGGCCGTGGGCATTGGAGTGCGGGCCCAGGACGCCGGTGATAAAGAACTGGGTGCGGGGAAATTGGCGTCCGAGCATCCCCATGAAGGGAATCGTTCCGCCGCATCCTGCATGCAAGGTCTCGCGGCCAAAGACGGCCTGCGATGCACGCGCGATGGATTGCTCGAGCCATGGTGCGAAAGTGGGGGCATTCCAACCGCCCGTCGCGGGATCGGATTGAAAGCTGATGTGCGCACCATAGGGCGGATCTCTTTCGAGGGCTGCGCGCACGGCGTCAGCCGCCCGGGCCGCATCGCTGGTGGGCGGCAAGCGCAACGAGAGCTTGAGGTCGATCCTGGGCAGGAGCACATTGCCTGCCGAAGCAATCGGGGGCAGGCCATCCGCGCCGGTGACTGCCAGCGTCGCACGCCACGTGCTATTCCCAAGCAACTCGGCCGGATCGCTTGAAACCGCGTGAACGCCCCGCGCCCAGGGCAGCTTGCCTGCAACCGTGTCGCCCAGCGCTTGGGCGGTAGCGGCGATTTGCGAGCGGCGATCCGCCGGGATTTCCACCCGCAGCTCATCGAGCAGAATTTCGCCCGTGGCCGTATTTTCGATCCTGGCCAACAGCTGCTCCGCGATTCGAAACGGCGTGGGCGCAATCCCGGTCGCCATTCCCGAGTGAACGCCCTCGGTGAGCACTTGCACCTGCAAACGACCCGTCAGATTCCCGCGCAGCGAGGTCGTGCACCAAACGCGGCCATAATCTCCGCATTCCGCATCCAGGCACACCACCAGCGACGGGTCGCCGATGACATTGCCCAAGGATTCCAGGTGCGCGGGCAAATCGATGCTGCCGCTTTCCTCCGACCCCTCGATCAGCAGCACACAGCGCGCGAGCGGCACCTTTTGTTCTTTCAACGCCGCGATGGCGGTCAACGAACTGAAGACCGCGTAGCCGTCATCCGCCCCGCCGCGCCCGTACAGCCTGCCGTCACGCATTACCGGCTCCCAAGGTCCCAGGCCCGGTGACCAGCCGGTAAATTCCGGCTGCTTGTCGAGATGGCCATACAACAGAACGCAGCCAGCGGTGTCGCCGGGAATGTCGACGACGAGCAGCGGCGTCTTGCCGGGCGAACGACGGATTTCCACACGCATGCCGGGAACAGGCTGCTCGCGGCACCAGCCGGCCATGAGTTGCACGGCGGCCTCCATATATCCATTTTCTTCCCACTGAGGATCGAAATCCGGCGACTTGTTCGGAATTCGGATGTACGCCTTGAGGAGCTCCAGAATCGATTCATCCCACGTTTTATTGATAGAAGCGCGGAGTCGGGCGAGATCCATAGGTGATTCTCCGGGGAACAGGCGCTTGCGTCGCGGGTTTTACTGGCGCTGCCTCGCAGGCAGCTGCAGGCGGTGCGAGACCGGGCGGAGCGCCGCCAGTGCCTTTTGTACCGCTTTCATCGCGCCGAACGGATCGTCGCTGGTAACGCCGCCGCTCAGACTTTTCACGGCGTTCATGAAGGCCGGCCAGGCTGTCTTTGGATCATTGCCGGTGAGAGTACCGTAGAGCTTCGCGAATGTTCCGCCCGCGCCCAACGCCACCAGTCCTCGGGCTACGGCACCGAGAGCAATATTCTGGCTCAACAACCAGGAAATGAAGGCCATGCCGCAGCCGGTGCTATCGGCCCCCCGGTCGGTCGGATCGGTCTTGCTGACGAAGTCAGGCGCGCCGTCGTTGAACCAGGTGGGCGCGGTCGCGAAATCAGCGAGCGCATTCTTGCTCACGCTCGCGGCGCACCAGCGAGAAAGCGCTTCGCCGGTGCTCACACCACATAGGTTGCCGCCCATGTTGCACTCGCTGAGCTCGGCCTCGAACAGCGCGCTCACCCGCATCGAATTGCCGAAGGCCGCGCACACTTCAATGTTGTTCCCGACCACATAGTCGCAGCCCATATGGTCGGCGCCGCCGGTTCCATCGGTTGCACCACCCAGAGCGAATACGATTACATTCACGCTGCCGGCGCTCGCGCCGAAGAACTGGTCATTCGCCCGCACCACTCGGTCCGCATCGGCCAACAGGTCCTGCGCGTTTTTTTGGCCGGGCTTGGCCAGCGCAGAGTCGACATAGACGGTCACCCGCCCGCTCGGACTCGTGCCGACGAGGGCAGCGTGCCCCTTGAAGCTAGGCCACTGAATTGCAATTGTCGGCTTCACGTTCACGTTCATCGTCTTCTCCATCTGCAGGAGGGTGTGTATGCACACTACTAGGACTTGCCGCCGGGGGAAAGAGTTCTGCTCGCGCGAATGAATCCTCAGCGCACCGTTTTGCCATAGTGGATCGATATCCTCGGCACTCGCCGCTTGTTTGTAAGGAGCGCGATCATGTTCCCCATCAATCATGTGCTCATCATCACCAAGGAGAATCACACCTTCGACAATTTCTTCGGTGCATTTCCGGGCGCGTCGGGCGTGGCACTTCCACACGCGGCGGATCCACATCCGGACCAAGGCCACGGCCACGGCCACGGCCACGGCGCCTGGCTTGCGCATGGCGGCGCCGCCGGAGTGACCGGTACGGCGAAGACGCAGTATCTGGCAGCCGACATTTCCGCGTATTGGGCCTTTGCCCAGCAGTACACTTGTGCGACAACTATTTCACGGATGTCGCGAGCCAGTCGGAGCCGAATCACCTGTTCTTGATCGCCGCTGATTCGCCGCTGATCGACAACAGCAGCTGCAGCCGAACCTATCAGCCGCAGCCGCCGTTCCATATTCCCAGCCTCCCGCAGACGCTCGCCGCGGCGGGGCGCACCTGGCGCAACTACGCGGATCTCAACTCGTCGTACTTCGAGCACATCAAGGCGCTTCAGGGCAATCCATGGAATGTGCCGCCAGCACAGTTCGACACGGATGTGGCGAAGGGATTTCTAGCCGATGTGTCCTGGTTGTATCCGCCCTACGGCGATAGCGAGCATCCGGGAAACCAGACCGTCCATCAAGGCGCGCAATGGACGGCGCAGCGCGTACTCGCGGTTGCCAAGAGCCCGCTCTGGGCAAGCACCGCCATCATCATTACCTGGGATGACTATGGCGGTTGGTACGATCACGTGGCGGCGCCCGCCAATCGAATTGGACCGGCACCGGACCAGCCGGCTATCACGGCTCGCAGTTTCGCTTCGGCCCGCGAGTACCGTGTCTCATCGTCAGCCCCTACGCCAAAAACGCCATCAATCACACCTTCTATTCCCACGTCGAGCGTGGTGAAATTCTGTATCCGGCTATTCGGCTTGAGCGCCTGGAATGCGCCCGCGCTTGCCAAAGGCGATCCTGCGGGGGATCCGTTCGAAGCATTCGATTTTGCGGCGCCGCCGCGGCTCGGGGTACCCTCCGTCATTCCCAACTAAAATGCGGATGGAGCATGCAGCAAGCAATCGCCTTCTGGAGTGGCGGCAAGGATTCGGGGCTGGCCCTCGATCGTGTACGCCGCAGCGGAACCTATGAGGTGGTCTCTTTGATCACGACCCTGAATTCGCAATTCAAGCGGGTGTCGATGCACGGGGTCCGTGAGGAGCTGATCGATCGGCAGTCGGAAGCAATCGGCATTCCCGTTTACAAAATGAACGTCGGCGGCCGCGGCAGCAATGACGATTATGTGCCGGCCCTGTGCTCGGCACTAGAGATCTTCAAAGCGCGAGGCACCAGGCATGTCATCTTCGGCGATATCTTCCTCGAGGATCTGCGGCAATGGCGCGAAAGCTTGTTGGCGAGCCTAGGAATGGCGGGCGTTTTTCCGCTCTGGAAAGAAGATACCCGCGCAATCGCACGGGAATTCATCGACCGGCGCTTCAAGGCGATCATCTGCTGCACCAACGATGCACACCTGACGCAAAGCGACGTCGGTCGCGCCTTGGACGACACTTTTTTCCGCGGATTGCCGGCGGGCGTCGATCCCTGCGGAGAGAACGGCGAATATCACAGCTTCATTTATGATGGACCGATCTTTCGGCATCCGGTCGCCTTTGAAGTCGGCGAGACCGTCTATCGGCCCCTTGCAAGCGCATCGGAAGCTGCTACGCCCCCGACGGCAACGCGAGGGTTCTGGTTCGTGGATCTGCTCCCGGCCTGACTGTCCCCAAAACCGATACGTCAGACCGCGGGCCAACCCTCGACAAAGCGCATTCGAGACGCCTATCGTGGAGCGACGATGAGCACTCCCTGGTGGCAATCCGGCGTTATCTACCAGATTTATCCGCGATCCTTCCGCGACGCTGATGGAGACGGCGTGGGCGACCTTCGAGGAATCGAGGCCTGCCTGGACTATTGCGCCTCGCTCGGCGTCGACGCCTTGTGGCTGTCGCCCGTCTACCCTTCACCGATGGCCGACTTCGGCTACGACATCTCCGATTTCACCGACATCGACCCGATCTTCGGCACGCTCGCCGACTTCGATCGGCTTCTGACTGAAGTCAAAAAGCGCGGCCTGAAGCTCACTCTCGATTACGTGCCGAATCACACCTCGGAGCAGCATCCGTGGTTCAAGGAGTCACGGGCGAGCCGCGGCAACGCGAAACGGGATTGGTATCTGTGGCGCGATCCGGCACCGGACGGCGGCCCTCCGAACAACTGGCTAAGCAATTTCGGCGGCAGCGCGTGGCAGTGGGACGAGCGCACGGGCCAGTATTACTACCATGCCTTCCTGAAAGAGCAGCCGGATCTGAATTGGCGCAATCCCGACGTCGTCTTCGCCATGCATGAGGTCCTGCGCTTTTGGCTGAAGCGAGGCGTCGACGGATTTCGGATCGATGTGTTGTGGCATCTCATCAAAGATGACCAGTGGCGCGACAATCCTCCGAATCCTGCGTACACACCGGCGATGCCGCCGCATCATAGTCAACTGCCCTTGTTCACGACTGACCGGCCGGAGGTGCTCGAGGTCGTGGCGGGACTGCGCAAGGTAGTCGACGAGTTCGACGATCGCGTCTTGATCGGAGAAATCTATCTGCCGCTGGACCGTCTGATCGCGTATTACGGGAAGGCTCTGGACGGCGTTCAGCTGCCCTTCAATTTTCAGCTTCTGCAATGCGCTTGGAATGCGCGTGGCATCAGCAAGCTCATTGCAGAATACGAGGGCGCCCTGCCCCCCGGGGGATGGCCGAATTGGGTACTGGGCAACCACGACACTCCGCGTGTCGCATCGCGCGTTGGCCGCCTGCAAGCACGGGTGGCCGCGATGTTGCTCCTCACGCTCAGGGGCACTCCCACGATGTATTACGGCGATGAGATCGGCATGGTCAATGTGCCGATTCCCGCGGCGCGCGTGCAGGATCCCTTCGAGAAGAATGTCCCGGGCATGGGCCTGGGCCGCGATCCCTGCCGGACGCCGATGCAGTGGAATGGCTCCCCGCACGCCGGATTCAGCGCGGCCGAACCCTGGTTGCCGGTCGCGGACGACTATGAGGCAGTCAATGTAGCGGCCGAACGCGAAGACCCGCTGTCCTGTTGCACCTTGTACCGCAGGCTCCTCGCGCTGCGTCGGACGTATCAGGCGCTTTCGATCGGCAATTACGAACCGGCCGCGGCAAGCGGAGATCTGCTCGCCTACATCCGCCGCGCGCAGAACGAGAGTCTCCTCGTGGTGCTGAATCTCGGCGGCGACGAAGCAAGCGCGGTGTGCTGGGATTCCCGCGGCCTGTCGGGCCGTGTGCTGCTATCAACCCATATGGACCGGCAAGATGAATCCTTGCGCGGAGATCTCGTTCTCCGGCCGAATGAAGGAGTGATCGCGATGCTGTCGCCGGACGAGGAGCCTGCCACATGATCAATGACCTCTGGTACAAGAACGCCGTCATCTACAGCCTGGCGGTCGGCACCTACATGGATGCCAATGGCGACGGCATCGGCGACTTCTCAGGACTGATGCGGCGTTTGGACTATCTGCATGGCCTTGGCGTCACCGCGATCTGGCTCATGCCCTTTCAAGCCTCTCCCGGCCGCGACGGCGGTTACGACATTTCCGATTACTACCAAGTCAACCCTTGCTACGGAACGCTGGGCGACTTCGTCGAGTTTACGCACGCGGCCGAGCAGCGCGGGATCCGCGTCATCATCGATCTCGTCGTGAATCACACCTCCGATCAGCACCGCTGGTTTCAAGAAGCGCGGCGAGACCCGCAATCGATCTATCGCGAATGGTATGTGTGGGCCAGGAAAAAGCCGCGGGACGCCAACAAGGGCATGGTTTTTCCAGGAGTCCAGAAATCGACCTGGAGCTACGATTCGACCGCGCGAGCGTGGTATTTCCACCGATTCTACGATTTCCAACCCGATCTCAATACCGAGAACCCGCACGTTCAGGCGGAGATCCTCAAGATCATGGGTTTCTGGATCCAGCTCGGCGTCTCGGGCTTTCGCATGGACGCCGTGCCGTTCGTGATCGCGACGAAGGGCGCGCAGGTGCGCAAGCCCGTCGAGCAGTACGAGATGCTTCGCATGTTTCGCGAGTTCCTGCAATGGCGGCAAGGCGATGCCATCATTTTGGGCGAGGCGAACGTGCTTCCCGACACCGATATGGAATATTTCGGCCGGGCGGGCGATCGGATACACATGATGTTCAACTTTCAGGTCAATCAACATCTCTTCTACGGACTCGCGGCGTGCGATGCTCGGCCTCTGCAAAAGGCCCTCATGGCGACCCGGCCCCGCCCGAAAACCGCCCAATGGGGCTTGTTCCTGAGAAATCATGACGAGCTCGATCTCGGACGCCTTACCCAGGCGCAACGCGAAAAAGTCTTCGAGGCTTTTGGCCCGGAGCCTCACATGCAGCTCTACAAGCGCGGGATCAGACGCCGCCTTGCACCCATGCTGAACGGCGACCGGCGGCGCATCGAACTCGCGTATAGCCTGATGTTCACGCTTCCCGGCGCCGCAGTCCTGCGCTACGGAGATGAAATCGGCATGGGAGACGATCTGTCTCTGCCCGAGCGGGAATGTGCTCGCACGCCGATGCAATGGTCAACCGAACCCAATGCCGGATTTACCAAAAGCGACAAACCTTTCGTGCCCGTCATCAGCGACGGCCCCTACGGCTATGAGCACGTCAATGCGGCCGCGCAAAGGCGCGACCCGGACTCGATGCTCAATTGGACCGAACGCATTATTCGAATGCGAAAGGAGGTCCCCGAGATCGGATGGGGCGATTTCAAGATCGTCGCCACCCGTGACCCGTCGGTCTTGGCGATCCAATACGAGTGGCGGAACAACTCGGTGCTGTGTATCCACAACCTCGCATCGGCGCCGCGTGAGATCTCGCTCACCGTGGATGCGCCACGGGAAGATGCACGGCTGTTGATCAATCTGCTGTCGGAAGACCACAGTCATGCGGACGCCCGAGGGAAGCACCGGCTGGTGCTCGAGGGCTATGGCTATCGATGGTATCGAGTCGGCGGCCTGGACTACCTGTTGAAGCGCAGCGACACCGAGGATCCGGCGCCGCGCAAGCAAATAAAGAGCCAGGCCTCCGGCGGCGGCAAATGCCGCACCATAGATAAACACGGCGGCGTGCCCTACGCGGTCCCAAAGAACTCCGGCGACGACGCTGCCGACGAGCTGAAACACGCCGACGGTGGTGCTGTACCAGCCGATACCGCTGGCGCGCAACCGCTCGGGCACGAAGTCCGAGGCAAGCGACTTGCCGACTGCGCGGTATGTTCCCTGGAATAGGCCGTAAAAGATGAACAACGCGATGATGAGATACTGATTTTGCGCAAGCGCGAATCCAAGATAGGCAATCATGAAGATCAGGAACGACACCAGGAGGATGCTCTTTCTGCCAATTCGATCGGACAACGATCCGGCCGGATAAGAGATCAATGCGGCAGCCAGGTTAAAGCCCGCGTAAATCAAGATTGTCGATCGCAGAGACACGCCGATCTCCTGGGTTCGCAGAATGAGAAAGGCGTTGCTGGAGTTGCCGAGGTTGAACACCGCGGTCGCCGACAGGTATTTCCAATAGTCCGGAGGGGAAATGCCGGAGACTCAAATCGATCTTCGATTTGGCGCCGTTGGCCGCAGACCTCTCCGATACGAAAAGGACCATGCAAAAAGCCAGCAAGCCTGGGATGACCGCGAGATAGAAAATCGCGCGAATGTCCAAGTGCATGGCATAGAGCAAGACCACGGCGGCCAGCGGCCCGATAAAAGCCCCCGCGTTATCGCCGACGCCTTCGAGCCCAAATGCTCGGCCCCTGTCCTTCTCGTGGACCGATGCCGCGAGCAGCGCATCGCGAGGCGGCGACCGGGTACCTGCACCCACCCGATCGAGAAACCGAGCTCCCAGGAGAGCCTGCCAGGTCGCCGCGAGCCCCATCAGCGGTTTCGCGACCGCCGAGAGGAAATAGCCCAAGAGCGCCACGAATTTTCGCTTTTTCAGCTTGTCCGACAATGCGCCGGAGAATCCCTGCACGATGTTCTGGGTCGCCTGCGCAAAACCGTCCACCAAGCCGATGATGCTGCCGCCGGCGTGCAGCGTTTGCGTCAGAAAAACCGGCAGGATCGGATACAGCATCTCGGTCGAGATGTCGGAAAACAAGCTCGCGAACGCCAGAAGAAAGGCGCTCGTAGTGAGACCGGTAAAATATCCTTGAACGCCTGACCGGCGCATTCGCTACTCCGAAAACCCCGCCCGGGCCGTCTTCTAAGGGGACCCGATCAGGTCATTAGGGGACGCGGTATTGACCCGTTGAATGAGAACGATTATCATTCGCATAAGCTTTAAGGGTGAGGAACGGTCATGAATTTTCCTTCGGCAGTCGCCGCGGCCATGGCCGTCGCCCTCGCGGCTCCCGCGCCGGCGGCCGATGTGCCCGAGTTCGCGCTCGTGATCAAAAATCACACCTATCAGCCGACTGAACTCAAGGTTCCCGCCGACACCAAATTCAAGATCCGCGTCACCAATGAAGACGCGACTCCGGAGGAATTCGAGAGCACCGACTTCAGCCGCGAGACGGTAGTGTTGCCGAATCGCACCATCGTCGTCTACGTGGGCCCGCTTCATTCGGGAACCTATGGGTTCTTCGGCGACTTCCACCGCGATACGGCCCAGGGCCGGCTGATAGTAGAGTAACTGCATGCCCGCCGTCGCCCTGCTGGTGTTTCGCGAGGTGCTGGAGGCGGCGCTGATCATTTCGATCGTTTGCGCCGCCACGCGCGGTGTGCCGCGGCGCGGACGGTTCGTGATCGGCGGTATCGGACTCGGCATTGCGGGCGCCCTGCTCGTGGCTCTCGGCGCCGGCTTCATCGCCAATCTCGCCGGCGGCGCCGGGCAAGACATCTTCAACGCCACCGTGCTGCTGTCGGCGGTGGTAATGATCGGCTGGCACGTGATCTGGATGTCCACTCACGGCCGCGAACTCTCCGAGCACATGAGGGAGGTCGGCGGCGCCGTGAAGACAGGCTCGCGCTCGTTGACGCTCTTGCTGACGGTCGTGGCTCTGGCGGTGCTGCGCGAGGGCTCCGAGGTCGTGCTGTTCCTGTATGGCATGGCGGCCGGCGGTATCGGTGCCGCGGGACTCGCCGGCGGCATCGCCATCGGCGTAACCGGCGGCGCCGCGTTGGGCATCGCGTTATATTTTGGCTTGCTGCGGATCCCTCTCAAGTACTTCTTCGGCGTGACGAATGTGTTGCTGGTCCTATTGGCCGCGGGACTCGCCTCGGCAGCGGCCGGATATCTGGTGCAGAGCGATCTGCTGCCGAGCTTGGGCGCGCAGGTGTGGAATACGTCGCGCGTTTTATCGGACGACTCGGTCGTCGGAAAGACGCTGGGTATCTTGGTGGGCTACAAAGCCTCACCTGCCGGGATCCAGATCGTCTTCTACCTGAGCACCCTGGCGCTGCTGATCTTCGGCGTGCTTTGGCAGCAACGATCCCCCTCGGTGCCGCGGCGATCCAAGCCTGAAATGGCGCAACATTCGGCGCACAAGGCGTCGCGTTGAAATCCTCCGCCGGCCGGGCGGCGCCTGTGCCGGGCGCCGCGGTCCTCGGCGTGATCCTGCTCGGTGCCGCCGGACTTGCCAGCGCGGACGATTTCATCGTGTACTCCCCTTACGTGATCGCAGGCCAGAGCGAAATCGAAACGCGCGGCTATCACTACACCGATTCGCGCGCGGGATTGGGCGGCAGCGCCGCCGAGATGTCGATTGCCCATGGTGTCAACGACTGGTGGAAGCCCGAGTTCTATGTGCTCGAGTATCTGCAGAGCCCCGGTTCTCGCGCCGCCCTACAGGGTTACGAGTTCGAGAACACGTTTCAGCTGACGCCGCCCGGCAAGTACTTTCTGGATGTGGGATTCCTTGCAGCGTTCGAACACAACATCGTAGCGGGGGTCCCTGATGCGGCGGAATTCGGGCCGCTGTTCGAATTCACCTCCGGCCGCATCGCGCACATCGTCAATTTGATCTGGGAAAAACAGGTTGGCGCGGGCGCGGACGGCAAGTACGCATTGCGCTACAGCTATTCGGGAACCTACGCGTTGTCTCAGGCGCTGCGGCCGGGTCTCGAGGCGTACGTGCGCCCGGCCGATCGCGCCTATCAAGCCGGACCTATCCTCGCCGGGGAATTTCATTTGCCCGGCACGACCAGCAATCTGGAATACCGCGTGGGAGTCGTGCTCGGCATCAATTCGGACGCGCCCCGGCAGACCTGGATGGCGCGATTCGAGTACGAGTTTTACTAGAACGCCATTGCTCCGATCCTTCCGCGGCCGGCACGCAAGCTCGCCCCGCGCAAACTCACTCGCCGATGACGTGCAGGGCAAGACGGCGTTCGTGCGCTCGCCGCCGATGTTCGAACAGATAAATACCCTGCCAAGTTCCGAGCGTCATCGTGCCGTCGATCACCGGAATGCTCAGCTGCACCTGCGTGAGCGCCGCACGAATATGCGCGGGCATGTCGTCGGGGCCTTCATCGTCGTGGTCGTATCGTCCCGGGTCCTCAGGCGCGATCCTATCGAAGTATGCTTCCAGGTCAGAACGTACTTCAGGCGCCGCGTTCTCTTGAATGAGCAAGGACGCCGACGTGTGGGTGCAGAATACGGTCAGCAATCCGGCGGAGACGGGCTGATCGTTCAGCCAGGAGCGGACTTCCCGCGTGATCTCGAGCAGCCCGCGTCCAGGGGTGTGTACGATGAGAAAGCCGCTCGCGTGTTTCACATCCGCGTCCTTACAATTATGTAAATTCCTACGCCCTGCCCGGGGATGTACCATCGGGCGATGTTTTCCCGCCGCTTGCAGCATCCCTTGCGCCTGGCCATCCCCATTTTTCTCGCCGGGGGTGCGGCCGTGCCCCTCGCCTGGGCGGGCAATTTGCCGCAGCAACTGGGCTTGCTAACGGGACGCGAGATCTATCAAGCCGCCTGCGCCGCCTGTCACGGACCAACCGGCAATGGCGCCCCGCAGGCCTCCGCCGGATTCGACAAGCCCTCTTCATTCCCTCACTTCGACAAATGCGATGAAACGACGCCTGAGTATACCCGCGACTGGAAGGCGGTGATTCGCGACGGCGGGCCGGGGCGCGGCTTCTCCCAGATCATGCCCTCCTTCAGAGGGGTGCTCGACTCAGGGCAAATGGACCGAGTGATCGAATACCTGCGTAGTCTGTGCAGCGAGAAGGGCTGGCCGGTCGGCGAACTGAATGTCCCGCTGGCGCTGGTCACCGAGAAAGCGTTTCCGGAAAGTGAAACCGTGCTGACGACCTCGGTCAACGCCAAGGGACCCCCGGGGGTCGGCAATACGTTGATCTACGAACAGATTCTCGACAAGTTGGACCAGCTTGAAGTAGCGGTGCCGGTCAATTGGAACCACAGGGACAGCGGAGGTTATACGGGAGGGATCGGCGATGTGGCCGTCGGCGTCAAGCACGTGCTGTCCTCGCACTTGAACGGCGGCACGGGGCCGCTTTTCCAACGCACCGGCTCGATCTTGAGCGTGCAAGCAGAAGTGGTGCTCGCCACCGGCGATCAGACCCAAGGGCTTGGGAGCGGCCAGACGAGTGTCGGGGGCTTCGCCGCATATGACGTCCTGCTGCCCCGGCAAGTGTTCCTCGAGTTTCAGGCCGGCGGCGATGTGCCGCTGCATAGCAATCACGGCGGCAACGCCTATGCATTGAGTTCCGGATCGAACGCCGCGTATTTCCGCACGGCGCTCGGCAAAAATATCAGCGGCGATGAGAATCTCGGCCGGCTGTGGTCGCCGATGATCGAACTGGTCGCCAATCGCAATTTGAACGCGGGCGCTGTCACGGATTGGGACGCCGTTGCCGAGTTCGAAGTGACCTTGAACCGCCGTCAACACGTGCGCGCCGCAGCGGGCTACCGCATCCCGATCAACGACACGCTGGGCCGATCCAAGCAAATCCTTTTCTACTTTCTGTGGGATTGGTTCGACGGCGGATTGCTGGAGGGGTGGTGAGCATGAGGCGGAGGCTACGGTTCGCGCCGCTCAACCTGCTGTTCGTGGTCACGGGCGCGCTCGCGGAGCACGGCGCGGCTCCCATGTTTCAGACTTCCGATCGCTGCCTCGCCTGTCACAATGCGCTGAGCACGCGCAGCGGCGAAGACGTCTCCATCGGCTTCGAGTGGAGCGCCACCCTCATGGCAAATTCATCGCGGGATCCGTATTGGCAGGCGAGCGTTCGGCGCGAGTCCATCGATCATCGCGAATCCACGGCGGTCATCGAAGACGAATGCTCGGTCTGCCACATGCCGATCGTGCGCAAGCAGGCCAAACAGGCCGGACATTTGGGCAAAATATTCGCGCATCTGCCGATGCAGGCAAGCGACAAGGAAGCCGCGGACGGAGTGACATGCTCTGTCTGCCACCAAATCTCGCCCGAAAAATTGGGCAGCGCCGCCAGTTTCAACGGCGAGTTCGTGGTGGACGCTGCGGATGCCGGCGGCGTGCACCCGGAATATGGTCCCTTCGAGATCGATCCGGGTCTGATGCAGGTCATGCGCACTTCCACCGACGGCTTCGAGCCGCGGCACGGAGAGCAAATTCGTTCCGCCGAACTCTGCGCGACCTGTCATACGCTGTTCACGCAGGCGCGCGGCGCCGGGGGAGGGATCATCGGCACCTTACCCGAGCAAATGCCTTACCAAGAATGGCTGCACAGCGACTTTCGCCAGTCGCGCACCTGCCAGTCCTGCCACATGCCGGCTGTCGACGGCGATGCGCCCATCACGCGGATCCTCGGGGCCGATCGGCCGGGGGTCGCGCGCCATGAATTCGTGGCGGCCAATTTCTTCGTGCAGCGCATGCTCAACCGCTACCACGACGAACTTCAAGTGGGGGCCGAGCCCGCGGAGCTGGCCGCTGCGGCGGACCGCACGGTCGGCTATCTGCAATCGCAAGCGGCCCGCGTCGCCTTATCGGTGCCGCAGGTGCGCGCCGGACGCTTGACCGCGGAGGTGAGCGTGGAGAATCTCGGCGGGCACAAACTGCCGACCGCCTTCCCGTCGCGGCGAGCGTGGCTGCACGTCGTGGTGCGCGACGCAACCCATGCCGTGATCTTCGAGTCCGGGGCATTGAATGCAGACGGCTCCATCCAGGGCAATGACAACGATCTGGACCCTGCGCGTTACGAACCCCACTACAGCGAAATCCGCAGCGCCGATGAGGTTCAAATCTACGAAGACATCATGGGCGACGCGCAGGGCGCGGTGACGACCGGCCTACTCACTGCGGTCGGATATGTCAAAGACAATCGCTTATTGCCGCACGGCTTCGACAAGGCAACGGCCGCGCCCGAAATTGCGGTGCACGGCGCGGCGGCATCCGATGCGGGATTCGACGGTTCCGGCCATCGCCTGCGCTATTCGGTCGACGTGGGGCCGGCGGCCGGCCCCTTCGAGGTCGAGGCCGAACTCCTGTACCAGCCGATCGGCTATCGATGGGCGAAGAACCTTGCGGTCTACGATGCCCCGGAACCGCGGCGCTTCTCGGGTTTTTTCGCGGCAATGGCACCCGCGAGCGCGACGCTGCTCGCGAAAGCGCGCGCGGTCACCCCCTAAGGGGGCTTCGGCCGATCCCAAATGCGTGCTCGCGCGGTAGAATCGGCGCCGCGACGGATTGCGCGCGTTAGTCTTGTACGAATCAAAAGCATCTTCTTGGGGGGTTCAAACACTTGAAGCCGTGGTCGCGTCTGTTTGGTTCATCGCCTGCATCCCCGGCCCCGGTGCAAACGAAGGTTGCGTCGGTCGCGCCGGAAACATCGGATGAGCTGAGAACGCGCGCGGGATTGAGCCCCGGCACCTCTCTTCCGGGTGACCGGAGCGCGCAGGAGCGTGTGGCGCAGCTCATCGATGCCGGGGCCATCGACTTTTCCGAGCTTTGCGCATCGGCAGGCAATTCCTCGGCCGTGCTCGCCGTGGCCGCTCTATGCGCCGATCCCGCATACCTGCCCCAGGCGCTCGACTCGATCGGCGATCCGGAACGACTCGCGAGCCTCGCCCTCGACGGCTCCCCCAGCCGCGTGCGCCAGCTCGCCGCGCAACGCATCGAAGATCCCGCAAAGCTCAAGCATCTTCTCAAGCAAGTGCGCGAGAAGGACAAAAGCGTCTATAAGATCCTCAAGCAGAAGTGCGATGTGCTGCGCGCCGAGGAGCGGCGGATTGCGCAGATCGAGGACAACGTCATGGCGGCATGCGCGTCCCTCGAGCGCCACGCTCAACGCATTTACGATGCGATCTACGAGCCTTCCTTCAGGCACTTCAATGCGCGATGGGAAACGCTCGAGGCGCAGGCGGTGCCCGAGATCAGAGACCGTGCGCACCGGGCCATCGAGCGCTGTCGGGGCATAATTGCCGGGCACTTGCGCCAGTTGGCGGATCAGGCCGCGGAGGAGACGAATCGAGCGGCGCGCGAAGCGGCTCGGCAAGAGGCGCTCGCGCAAGCGCAGGCGGAAACTCTACGTCGCAATGAGGCTGCTGCCCTGGCGGCCGCGGAAGCCAATGCGATTCGCGAGGCCGAAGAGAAAGCGCGCGCCGACAGGTTGGCTGCCGAGGCGCTTCTGTTGCGCCAGATCGGCGGTCTCATTGCAAAGGCCCATGGCGAACTCCGCGATGGGAATACGGGACGCGCCGCGGGTCTGCGCCGCGCCATTGAGGAGAAGCAACAGCCGGCCGCTGCCCTGCCGCCGAATCTTGCGCGACAGGTGCAGCAGCTCGATGCGAAGCTGAACGAGCTCAAGGAGTGGAAGGACTACGCGGTGGCGCCCAAGCGCCTCGAATTGATCGAACAGATGGAAGCGCTCATCGGATCGTCGGAAGCGCCGAGAGCTCTGGCGGAACGGATCAAAGCTCTGCAGGAGGAATGGAGGACGATCAGCAGAGGAGTTCTCAGCGATTCGGAAGCGGACTGGCAGCGCTTTCATCAGGCGTCCGAGAGCGCTTATCAACCTTGCCGCGAGTATTTCGATGCCCAGGCCAAGATGCGGCGAGCGAATCTCGAGAAGCGCAAGGAAGTGCTGCAGCGGTTTTTAGCCTTCGAGGCCGCTCAGAGCGGCGAGAATCCGGATTGGCACGCGGTGGCGGCTGTTTTGCGCGAGGCGCGCCAGGAATGGCGTGGGCATTTCCCGGTCGACCGGGAGGCCGGCCTTGCCCTTCAGGAGCAATTCGATTCCTCAGTGGGCCGGCTGCAGGCACGGTTGGATGCGTGGCACGCACAAAATGTTGCGGATAAGAAATCACTGATCCAGCGGGCGCAAGCGTTGCGCACCAAGGAAGACGGCCGCGAGGCGGTCGATGCGGTGAAGCATTTGCAACTCAAGTGGAACGACGTCGGCGCCGTCCCGCGCGAACAGGAACAGCCGCTGTGGAATGAGTTTCGGGAGCAGTGCGATGCGATCTTTCAGAGGCGCCAGCAGGCTTATGCCGAACACACCGCGGGTCTCGAGGCCAACCGTCGGCAAGCCGCCGCGATCTGCGAGGAAGCCGCACAGGCCGCGGCGCTGTCGGGCCCGGCATTGCTCGAGGGTATCGCGAAGATTCCGCAGTGGCGCGCTGCATTGGAAGCCTTGGGCGAACTGCCGAGAGCCGACGAGCGTGCGCTGCGCGATCGATTCGATCGCGCGATCGACCAGTGCCAGGCGCAGCTCGCGCAGCAGCGTGCACGCGACAAGGAGCGATCGTACACCCATTTGTTCGAGGCGGGCCGGCGCATCCAGGCATTCGGATGGGCGGTGGCGCAGGGCGCGTCAGCTGCCGATCGCGAAGAGCTCAAACAGGCTGCCGAAAAATTCATCGCCGAGGTGCAGCAATGGCCCAAAGGCGGCGCCCAGGCCCTGAAAGAGGCGTTGCTCAAAGCCAAGAGCGCGGCCGCGCACGAAGCGGCGTCACACGAAACCGAGCTCAGAATGCTCTGCATCCGCAGTGAGATTCTGACCGAGGCGGCCACTCCTCCTGAAGATCAACCCTTACGACGCGAATATCAGGTGCAACGCCTCGTGCAGCGCATGGGGCACGGAAGCGAGCCCGGCGCCGACGAATTGGACGCCTTGGCATTCGAATGGATTCGCGTCGGGCCCGCCCCGGCCTCCGCGCATCAGTCCTTGTTCGAGCGGTTTCTCCGCTGCCGAACGGAGTTCGCCGCCCGCGCACCTACGCGGGCCGGTGCCTCGACGCGGGCCGGTGCCCCGATCAGTGAGCGCTCCGGTCGAGCGCCGCGACCTCCGCGGCGGTGATCGAATCCGAATAGCGGTTGCCGAAATGCGTGCGGATGTAATTGATCACGGCCGCGACCTGCGCATCGCTTAAAGTCACGGGTGGCAGATTGAATCCGACGGCATGCTTGGCTCCGAATGCCGGCATATTGCGCCGACCCGCCAAAATCGTCAGCGCCATGTAGTGCGCCGATCCCAAGGCAGGGTTTTTCGCCAGCGCCGGATAGTGTCCCGCGCCGACGGCGCCGAGGCCACCGGGCATGTGACAGCCCTGGCATATCTGCTCATAGACTTGCCGTCCGTCGGCCGCGCTCAGCGTCGGGGGATTGAAAATGCCCATGTCCGCTCGCGCCGGCGTTCCGGCAAGGAACGCCATCCCTGATGCGACCGACAAAAAGCCGGCGGCTCGCCGGCAGCGCGCAACCGGCGCCTGCACCGTACGTGCTGTTCATACCGCCGCACCCGCGGCGACGGCGCGCCGATGCAGCCGATCGATCGCATCGAGCGCCGACGTGACGGCGCCCTCCTGCCAGGCGGAAATATAAGAAGCGTGTTCTCCCGCGAGCACGATGCGGCCATCGAACCCGCACAAATTGTCGTAATGTTGCGCGCGCGTCGCGTCGGTCCAAAGGCCGAAGCATCCCATCGCGAACGGGGCGCGATGCCAGGCGACGCTGATGCCGTTGTCGAATTCTTCGCGGTAGTGCGGATGTATTTGGCTGCCGTATTCGACCGCCTTGGAGACGCGCTCCTCGGGAGACATCGCCGTGAATGCCATCGAGTCGAGCTCCTGCCAGATATAAGCTCCCAGCAACACCCCCTTGCCGCCGCCGAAGAAGCCGCTGCTGGGATAACTGATCTGACCAATCGGCAGGTCGGTATAGGTGATGCCGCCGTAGATTTGTTCGTCCTCTTCCCAGAAACGGCGTTTGAACTGCAGCCCCACTTTGATCGACGTATAGTAGGGCACGGCGGCGATTGCGTTCGCCATCGGCTCGCCGACGTTCATCGGGATCTGTCCGAGTATCGACAAGGGTATCGTGCAGACGCACCAGTCCGCCTGTGCGGTCTGCACAGTGCCTGCCTGCGCGGTATTTTCATAGGCCGCGCGCACGCCGTGCTCGTCCTGGTGGATCTCGACGACCTTGGCGTTGTACTTGATCATCGGCGCGAGCTCGCGCGCAAACGCCTTGCTCACCCCGTCCATGCCGCCCACCGGCTGGAACAGCGTCGTCTGAAGATCGTAGATTTCGCCAAAGGGGAGCGAGGCCCACAGACCGGAGTTGAGCGTATCGCTCAAACCGACGGGCTCCGAATACTGCGGCCGCGCACTGAGGCCGCCGCCGGGATCCCGCTCGTAGCCGCGCCGATCGCTGCTGCTTCCGCCCTTCACGTATCGTAAGTTCCCATCGAGCGCGCCCCAGAACCGCAGCGAATCGAGCAGCTTCGCTTGATCTTCGGCAGTGACCTCGCCATCGAGCAGATGGCTGCGCGTCGCCTTTGCCAAGCAGTTCCGCGATATGACCCTGGTAGTCGGCCTTGACGGTGCGCAAACGCTGCGGCTTGCCGCCGAACGCCTTGCGGCTGTGCACGTAGGCGTTGTAGTTGATTTGCACGAAGGGCTCGAGCGTGACGCCGAGCCGCTTGCAGTAGCTCAGCATTCCCCGATGGTGATACGGCAACCGCCACGGGCCGGGATTGATGTACAGGCCGGGATCGAATCGGCACTCTTGGGCCGCGCCGCCCAATTCCGTGTATCGATCGCCGCCGCGCAGCGTCCAGTTGCGGCCGCCGGGGCGATCGTTGTATTCCAGCACCTGGACGCGGTATCCGGCATTGCGTAATTCGTAAGCCGCCACGAGACCGGCGATACCGGCACCGAGCACGAGGACCGACGCGCCCTTCGGTGCGGCGGTCAATTGAACCGGACCTCGGAAAGTCGTTTCGGCCGCAAAACCGAGACTGTGCATCGCCTGATACATGGCGGTGCTGCCCGCGCTCATGCCGATCATCGCGAGCAGCCTGCGCCGCGACAGCGATCTCCCTGAATTCTTTTTCATGCCCACTCCCGCGAGAAAACGCCGGCCTTCAGGCCCGGACCCCGTCCATCGCCAGTGCGCGCAGCATAGACGAAAGCGAATGCGCCGGCACGACCGTCAATGCATGAACGGCTGGTGCTCGATCTCGACGGCTTCTTGATTGCGCCGCTGCGCGCGCAGAGCCTCGGCGAGCAGCCGCCCGGCCTGTGCTTGCGTGCCTCGATCGCCGCTCGCGAGCGCGAGCGCTTTGCGCCCGCAGCCCTCCGCTTGATGCGCATCGTTCTCTGCGAGCCGCAGCCTCCCGAGTTCTATCCAGAGCAAGGGATTGTTCGGCTCGATGCGCAACGCCCGATCGAGGGTCGAGGACGCGCCGTCCAGCTCGCCATGGGCCATGAGCGTCCGAGACTGTGTAACGAGCGAGCGAGTTGCAGGGGAGAGATGATTTTGGCGAGGCGGTGCCGTTGGCTGCGGCGGCGCTCCCTGAGCCGGCGGCGGCGGAGCCGAGGGCGCGGGCCCCGGAATGGGAGTACTCGGCGGTTCCGGGCGCTTCGAAGTCGCCGGGCAGCCGCTCAGAAATGCCGCGGCCGCGAGCACGACCGCGAGCGCTTTCAATGTACGAGGTTCTTGAGCCATGCCTTGATCTTGTCAGTCGTCGTGCTGTTTGGCGAGGAAATACAGTCAGGTCGAGGGGGCAACGCGGCTCCCTTCGGGACCGACACGGCGACGGCGTCGGCGCTGCAGGCCGGGGTCGTCTCCAATCCGTCGCTGAACCCGATCCAGCGATCCTCGACGAACTCCGGCGGGACCGGCTCGAAAGAAGCGGATCTGAGGCTTGCCACGGTCCCGGCCCACACCGGCATTGCTCCCGCCGCACCGGTGAGTCCCGTTACGCGATTGTCGTCGTACCCCACCCATGCCACGGCGATGTAGCTGCCCGTAAATCCTGCGAACCAGCTATCGCGGGTGTCGGATGACGTGCCCGTTTTTCCCGCGACAACCATGCCCTTCGGCAAGTGCGAACTTACATCACGGGCGGTCCCGTGGGTGGTCACCAGCATGAGCATCCGGTCAAGTTGATAAACGACGGCCGGCGGCGCAGCTTCCTCGACCTGGACCTTGAAGGACTTGAGCGGCCGGCCATGCTCGTCGACGACCGCATGCACGGCGCGCAGCCGGGCGCGAAAGCCGCCGTTCGCGAGCGCCGTATATACCTGCACGACTTCGAGGGGCGTCATCTCGACGGTCCCGAGCAGTAACGACGGATTGAGCGTCGGCGGCGTGTCGAGGCCCAACCGCTGCAGCGTGGCGGCCACCTTCTGCAAACCTAGGTCAAGGCCGAGCCGCACCGTGGCAAGGTTCATGGACTCGGCGAGCGCACGGGCCATCGGCACGCGGCCGTAGACCTGATGCTCGAAATTCTGCGGCGTCCAGACGCTGCCGTCGCTGAGCTTTAGTTCGACCGGTGCGTCTTCGATCAGAGTCGCTGCGTTATAGCGGCCGGTCTCGAGGGCGGTCAGATACACGGCGGGCTTGACCAGCGATCCGATCGGCCGGCGCGCATCGAGGGCTCGGTTGAAGCCATCCGTGCCCACGTCGCGGCCGCCGACGACGGCCACCACGTCGCCGCTGTTCGGCTCAGCCACGATCACGGCGCCTTCGAGGTGGGCATCGCGCACACGGCTTGCGGCGTCGAGGCGTTTCAGATTCAGCGTGAGGGCGCGCTCCGCGGCCGCCTGCGCACGCGGGTCGAGGCTCGTGTAAACGGCAAGCCCGGCGGCTGCGAGATCCGCCTCGGCATAGTCACGCTTGAGGTGGCGCCTGACCAGATCCAGATAAGCCGGCACGTAGCTGCCGCCCGGCGGCCTTAGCGTGAGTGGAGTCACGGCCGCGCGTTTCGCAGCGGCGGCGTCGATCAAATGCGCGTCGGCGAACTGCTGCAGAACGAGGTTGCGCCGCGCGCGTGCCCGGTCGGGATGTTTGCGCGGATCGTAGTAAGACGGGCCTTTGACGAGCCCAATCAGCATCGCGAGTTCACCGGTGTCGAGTTCGTCCAAAGGCTTGGCGAAATAATACTCGCTGCCGAGCCCGAATCCGTGGATGGCACGCGAACCGTCTTGGCCGAGATATACCTCATTGAGATACGCTACGATGATTTCCTCCTTGGAGAAATGCGCTTCGAGCCGCAGTGCCATCAAGGCTTCCGTCCATTTCCGTCCGAAACTTTGCTCGTCCGACAAAAAGTAATTCTTGACGAGCTGCTGCGTCAGCGTGCTGCCGCCTTGGACCACGCGACCGGCTCGAAGGTTTGCCCAGACCGCGCGAGCGATGCCGTGCGCATCCACGCCATGGTGCTCGTCGAAACGCCGGTCTTCGATCAGTTTGATCCCGGAGCGCAAAACGGGCGGAATATCGGCGGGCGACAACACGAGCCGGTCTTCGCCATGGATCGGAAATACGCTGCCGATCACCGGCGGATCGAGGCGGAACACCGCGAGTTCCGAGCCGTCGGCCGACTTCAGCGCGGTGATCGAGTTCGAGTCACCGCTGATCGAGACCATCACGGGATCGCGCAGCTCGTCGATGAAGCGCACGCGGCGCGCATGCAAATCGAATGTGTTCCCACGCCGCCGATATAGCCCGGGGCCCGTTGAAGGGTCGCCGGACCGGTAGTGGACGCGGCGTAGTTCCTCTTCGAGATCGCCCGCAGAGAGGTGCGCTCCGACGTAGAGTTCGAGGGGTGCGGCGTAAACCCGCGCGGGAACGGACCAATGGCGGCCCTGGAATTCCCGCGTCACCAGGTGATCGAGGTGAACGAGCCAGGCGGCGGAGGCAATTGCGACTACGACGCACGCCAGGAGGAACGCCAGCCCCCAGCGAAGCAGCTTGGAACGTGCCACGCGAAATTTAGCCAAAGCCGCCGAGCAGCGCTCTGAATTCCAGTTGACGCGAGAAGACCTGCGGGGCTACGGCGATTGGGCTCACGGTAAGGTCGGATAGTTTGACGAAGTGAACGATTGTGTCAACAGCACTTTCCCAGCGGGCCATTCAGTTGTCCACGGGTCGATCGGGAGTTTCGAATACAATTTGGTAGAAACCAAGATTCAACCATTTTCCAAACTTGAAGCCGGCGTGCCGAATCGTGCCTGCATGAACGAAGCCCAGGCTTAGATGCAGTGCAATGCTCGGTTCGTTCTCAATATCGATTCCCCCGACCATCACGTGATACCCCTGCTGCTTCGCGACGGCGAGCAGCTCCAACAACAACATCCGCCCGACGCCACGCCGGCGATGATCGGGATGCACGTAGATCGAGTGCTCGATCGAATATTTGTAAGCCGGCCACGCGCGGAAGCTACCGTAACTCGCGAAACCGAGCAGTCGACCGTCCGCGTCGGTGGCGCCGAGGATCGGAAAGTTGCCGGCCTTCTTCGTTTCGAACCAATTTGCCATGCTTTCGCTCGACCGGGGCTTGTAGTCATAAATGGCGGTCGAGTTCGCGATCACGTCGTTCAAGATGCGCAGCATCTCGGTGGAATGCGACTCATACGTGCAGGCGACAATACGCAAGGTCTCTGGTGCTCAACTCATGCTGCCGATCCGAGTCGTGTGGGAGTATACCGGATCCCATGCAAGCCGCCGCATCGGGCGCCCGACCGTCACGCTCCTTGCGGCACCGCATTCCAAGGCACAAGGCGTGCGAGTCGAGCGTATATCGGCGACAATGGCGGCATACGAAGAGCCGGGGAGTTCCCTTGACGCACGCTGCCATCGTCGGCTGGGGCAAATGCCTGCCGCCGTCGATTCTCACCAATCGCGACCTGGCCACCTTCCTGCCTACGGATGATGAGTGGATCACGACCCGCACCGGCATGAAGGAGCGGCGCATCTCCCACGTACCCGGCATCGAGCTGGCGATCACCGCTTCGCGGCGCGCGATCGCATGCGCGGGACTCGAGGGCAAGGATATCGAGCTCGTCATCTACGGCAGCTGCAGCAACGATGAGACCGTGCCAAACAGCGCCTCCGGGGTACAGCAGCGCATCGGCGCGACCCAGGCCGCATCGTTCGACGTCAACACCGCCTGCACCAGTTTCATGTATGGGCTGTCGATCGGCTCGTCGATGATCAAGAGCGGCATCGTCCGAAACGCCCTGGTCATCGGTGTCGAACTGATCTCGCAGTACATGGACTGGGACAATCGCAATGTGGCCGTGCTGTTCGGCGACGGCGCGGCGGCCGTGGTGCTGCAGCAGTCGGAACACGAGACGGGGGTCATTGCCGAGAAGCTCCAATGCTATGCCGACGCGCGGCAAATTTTGCGTGTGCGCGGCATGGGCACCATGTACGCCAATCTGGGCGTCCAGTTCGGACAAACCCGCTGGGACTTCGACGGCCAAGAAATCTTCCGCAAGGCCGTGCAAGGCATGAGCGAAGCGATGCCTAGAAGTCATGCGCCGCGCCCGCGTGACCATGGATGACATCGCCCTGGTCGTGCCGCACCAGGCAAACTTGCGCATCATCGATGCGGTCGCAAAGCGCGCCGGCGCAGCGAGGGAGAAGGTCTATGTGAATGTGCAGAAGTACGGCAACATGAGCTCGGCCACCGCGCCGGTCGCGCTCGTGGAAGCGGTCGAGGAAGGCCGCCTATCGCCCGGCAGCCTGGTGCTGATGCCGGCCTTCGGCGGCGGCTTGACATTGTCCGCGCATTTGCTTCGCTGGGGCGAGCGCATGACGCCGCTGCAGCCATGCGACGCTGAGCTGCCGGCCTGCACGAAGACGGCGCTTGAACTCGTGAACGAGATTCGGGCGCAGAAGAAGCACGGAGAGCCCGAATCACGCCGCTTCGAAACGCTCGACTTTGCGGAAAATCGCGCCAATTAGGGCCCGCGGAGACCCTACGGCGAGTTTCAGGCCAAACTTTATCGCCCCAAACCCTCCTTGCATCATTATGCTAGGCGCCGGTGCCATTCAGGAGGCCTGAAAACATGATCAAGAGATTCGACGGCGTCACGGGGCTTTTGCTCATCGATGTGCAAAAAGGCGTCGATGTGCTCGACCATTGGGGGGGCCCGCAAGGCCGGCGCAATAATCCGCAGGCCGAGGAGAACATCCGCCGGCTGCTCGATGGGTGGCGGGGCCATGCGTTGCCGGTGTTCTATACCATGCACGATTCGCGGGAACAGCGTTCTCCTCTCAAGCTCGCCCTGCCTACCGGCATCATCAAGGAAGGTCTGGAACCGCGCAGCGGCGAAACCATCATCAAAAAAGATGTGAACAGCGGCTTCATCGGAACGAATTTGGAGCTCATGCTCCAGCGCCGGCGAATCCATCGCTTGGTGGTCGCGGGGTTCTTTACGAATATGTGTGTCGAAACCACCGTGCGCACGGCCGGGAATCTCGGCTTCGATACCTATGTCGTGGAAGATGCCTGTGCAACGACCAATCGCGTGGGATGGGACGGCGTGGACCGCGACGCGGAGCTGGTTCACGCGATGGCCATCACGAACATGGATGGCGAGTTCTGCACCGCGCTCAAGACGCCGGAGGTGCTGCGCCTGTTGAGCGGGGACGCTGCCGATCTGCACAGACGGCAGGGAAACGAATGATGCATCGATGAGAACGGATATCGCAGTCCTTCCGCTGCTGTTGCTCTTGGCGGCCGCAGGGGTTGTCCGCGCCGACCCGGCAGAGAGGACCCCGCTCGCAAAAACGATGCAGCGCGTCGCAAGCGCGGCGGACTACCTGGAGACGGCGATCTCTCCCGATGCACGCTGGGTCGCCTGGTCACGCTCGATCCCGCCCGGTGCGCCGGCGGGCGCGCGATCGGCCATCTATCTCGCGTCGGTCTCTCATTCGCAGGATCCGTTGCGCGTCACTGCGGTACGAACCGGCAAACCCGACGCGAGCCAGGCGATCCAAGAAAAAGCACTCGCCTGGGCCCCCGATAGTTCCTCGCTCGCCTTTCTGTCCGACGCCGAGGTCCCCGGCCAACTTCAACTCTATGTCTTGCATATCGCCGATCATTCCGTCCGCCGGCTCACGCAGCTGAAGGGCTTCCTCGCTTCGCCCGGCTGGTCGCCCGACGGCAAATCGATCGCCATCCTGTTCACCGAAAATGCCACCCGCGCCGCGGGTCCTCTCGAAGCCGTCCCCCAGGAAACGGGTGTCATCGGCCGGCAGATCATGGAGCAGCGCATCGCGACGGTGGACGTCGCCGGCGGGGAGGTCAGACAGGTCTCGCCTGCCGATCTGTATGTCTACGAATACGACTGGTCTCCCGACGGCAAGAGCTTCGCGGCCACGGCGGCGCACGGCTCAGGCGACAACAACTGGTACATTGCGGAGGTCTATGTCGTTGATCGGGATACCGGCGAGTGTCGATCCATACTGAAACCCAACATGCAGATTGCTGTGCCCCGCTGGTCCAAGAACGGCCGCGCCATTGGCTTCATCGGCGGCCTCATGAGCGACGAATCGGTTGCAAGCGGGGACCTCTATGTGATTTCAGCATCGGGAGGCCAGCCGCGCAACCTCACCCCCGACGGCTCGGGCTCGACGTTCTGGTTCACCTGGCTGCCGAACTCGCAAGCGATCTTGGCGGCGGACGCGCTCAACGGCGCCAGCGGCCTCACCGAAGTGAACGTGAATTCCCGGTCGGCTCGCACGCTGTGGCAGGGCGCGGAAACCATCACGGGTCCCGGCGACTTCGCGCGCGGTGTGTCGGTCGCCGCGGATGGCAAGACGACCGCCGTCATCCGAGAATCCTTCAACGAGCCGCCGACTCTGTGGCTCGGTAAAATCGGCGCCTGGCGGCCGGTGCATTCCGCAACGGCGGAAGCGGCGCCGCTCTGGGGAAAGGCAGAGAACCTGCACTGGACGAGCGATGAGTTTTCCGTTCAGGGCTGGCTCGTGCCTCCCGCAAACATCGAGGCGGGCCGGCTGTATCCAATGGTGGTATGGGCTCACGGCGGCCCCGCGTGGCTGAACTCGCCGGCTCGGCCCGAACAAGTCGACTACGCCACGCTATTGGCGAGTCAAGGCTACTATGTGTTCTTGCCAAATCCCCGGGGCAGCGCGGGTTTCGGCGAAAAATTCAAGAGAGCCAACATCAAGGACATGGGTGGCGGCGATCTTCGCGACATTCTCGCCGGCATCCGCCAGGTCGTAGCGACTCACCCCATCGACGATCGACGCGTCGGCATCGCCGGCTGGAGCTATGGCGGCTACATGGCGATGTGGGCGATCACTCAGACGGATCGGTTCGCGGCGGCGGTGGGCGGCGCGGGATGCGCCGACCTGCTGTCGTACTATGGAGAGAACGGCATCGACGAATGGCTGATCCCCTACTTTGGCGCGTCGGTCTACGATGACCCCGCCGTCTATGCCAAGAGTTCGCCGATCAATTTCATCAAGCACGTGCGTGCGCCGACTCTACTGATCGTGGGCGAGAGCGACGTGGAGAGTCCTCCGGCGCAGTCATACGAGTACTGGCACGCATTGAGGACGCTTGGCGTGAAAACCGAATTGGTCATTTATCCGCATGAAGGACATGAGTTCTCCGAGCCCGCACACGTGCTCGACAGAGCGCAACGCATCGTGTCTTGGTTCGACGAAAACATGCCGCCCTCGGCCGCTGCACAGTGAGCCGTTCCGACACAGCCATGGACTCCGATGCACGTGTAACATCGCACTGGTCGTCCCAGCTCGCGGTCTATCTCGGTACCATCGGCGCTGCGGTGGGCCTCGGCAGCATCTGGCGCTTTCCGTACTTGGCCGGCACGCTGGGTGGCGGCGTTTTCCTCGGTGCGTTCGTGCTCGCGTGCCTTTTCATAGCGACGCCTCTGCTCGTCGCCGAGTTCATGATCGGACGGTATGCGCGCCGCGCGCCCATCGACGCAGCCGGCGCCATGGCCGTCAGCATAGGGCGGTCGCGCCGCTGGAATATCATCGGCAAGATCGCCACGACGGCGGCCTTCATGATCGTGTCGTACTACACGATCGTCGCCGGTTGGGTCGTCGCCTATGCCTGGAAATGCGCGACCGGTGCATTTGCCGAGATGCCGCGAGCGGAATTGCAAGCCACGTGGCGGCACTTTTTGGCGGACCCGTGGCAAATCATGGGCTGGCAGGTCGTGTTCCTGGGCGCGGTCGCGATCATCTCCGCCCGCGGCCTCGGGCCCGGAATCGAACTTGCGAGCAGAATCCGAGCACCGGTCCTCTTGGTGCTGCTGCTCGTGCTCGACGCGTATTCGCTCGCCACCGGCGATGTGGCGCAGACCGTCCGCTTCGTTTTCGCTCCGCACTGGGGCATGTTGTCCGCGGGCGTGATCCTCGCGGCGATCGGCCAGGCCTTCTACGCCACGGGCGTTGGAATGGGAATGATGATCGCGTACGGATCCTATATGTCGCGCCGCGCGCCGCTCGTGCGGCCGGCGCTCTTGGTCAGCGGTTCGATCCTGCTCGTCTCGGTGATGGCGACGATACTGGTGTTTCCGCTGGTGTTCCGCTTCCATATGGACCCGGCGGGCGGTCCGGCGTTGGTGTTCGACGTCTTGCCCACGGCATTCGCGCTCATGCCGGGCGGACGCTTCATCGGTACGATTTTTTTCGTGTTGCTGATTTTCGCCTCGCTCACGCCGTCCCTCGCGGGATTCGAACCGTTGGTCGCTTGGCTGCAAGCGCGCGGGATGCGCCGCGCGCAGGCCGCGGTAGCGAGCGTGATTGCCGCCTGGCTTGCGGGCATCGGTTCGGTGCTTTCCTTCAACGTGCTCGCGAACTGGCGCCCGCTGGACTGGATACCGCTTATTGGCCGGCAAAACGATGTTCGAAGTGGTCGATTTCGTGTCCGGCAACCTGTTGTTGCCGCTGTGCGCACTGCTCACTTGCCTGTTCATAGGCTGGCGCCTGGACCGAGCGACATTCGCCGCCGAGCTCGAAGGCGCGTCGGCCCTCGTGAGAAACGTGTGCCGCATCCTGCTGCGCTATATCTGCCCTCTCGCAATTGCCGCCGTGCTGTTGGCGGCTTTGTTCCAGGGACGCGCCGCGGCGGCGGTGAACGACGCGCCGTCTACGGTGCAGACGAGAGCCAAAGCCGCCGTCGCTGTGATCCAAGGGACGATGACGGCGCCGGGCCTGCGTGCGCCGGTGCGCGTGCAACGCGACCGGTGGGGCGTGCCTCATATCTATGCGCGAAACCAGCATGATCTGTTCTTCGCGCAAGGCTTCGTCGTCGCGCAGGACCGGCTGTTTCAGATGGAGCTCTGGAAGCGCTCGGGTCAGGGACGGCTTGCGGAAATACTCGGGCCGGATGCGATCGAGCGCGATATCAACGCAAGGCGACTGCGCTACCGCGGCGATATGGCTGCCGAGTTTCAAAGTTATGCGCCGGGCGCCAAATCGATCCTCGAAGCGTTTACGTCCGGCATCAATGCCTACATCGATGCATTGCATGGGCCGGGCGGCCCCGGAATGCCGGTCGAATTTCAGATCGCGGGCTTCGCTCCGGAGCATTGGCATCCCGAGGACTGCCTGAACCGCTTAGCCGCGTATTCCATGATGGGAAATGCAACCGACGAGTTACAGCACGCCGAACTCCTCTCACTGGTCGGTACGCGCGATGCCACTGAACTCTTCGACTTCGACCCGGCCATCATGTTGGATCCGGCGCCCAATGCAAACTACGCGGGGTTGTCGCCAAAATTTCTGAAGGACATCGTCAGCAGCGATCATCGCACCCCGTTCGGGCGGCAATCCCTTCAGGAGAGCAACAACTGGACGGTGGCCGGGACCTTGAGCGCCACCGGAAAACCTTTGCTCGCAAACGATCCTCATCGCGTCATCGCCGAGCCTTCGCTGCGCTACGTCGTGCATCTCGTGGCGCCGGGATGGAACGTCATCGGCGCCGGTGAACCGGCGTTGCCGGGCGTCGCCGCGGGCCATAATGCGCAAATCGCCTGGGGATTCACAATATTTGGCCTCGACCAACAAGACCTGTACCTCGAAGATCTCAATCCCGCGGATCGGGAGCTCTACGCGACGCCGAGCGGCTGGCAGCGCATGGAGACGCGCCTCGAGACTATTCGGGTGCGCGACGCGAAGTCCGTCGAGGTCCGGCTGAAATTTACGAGCCATGGTCCGATTCTCTGGGAGAGCGGCGATCGTGCGCTTGCCTTGCATTGGGTCGGGTCGGAACCCGGCACTGCGGGCTACCTGGGATCGCTCGCTCTTGATCGCGCCGAGGATTGGCGTCAATTCGAGTCCGCCATGGAGCGCTGGAAGGTGCCCTCGGAAAACATCGTCTATGCGGATCGCCGCGGCAACATCGGTGAGCATTCCACGGGTCTGGCGCCGTTGCGGAAAAATTGGAGCGGCTTGTTGCCGGTCCCGGGAAATGGAAAGTACGAATGGAGCGGTTTCGTCCCCAATGCCGAACTTCCGCATAGCTTTAACCCCGCCGAAGGCTTCATTGCCACCGCCAATCAAAAGATGATCCCGGAGAACTACGGCTACGCCGTCGGCTATGAGTGGGCTCCGCCGGTACGCTACATGAGAGCCCGGGAGCTTCTGGAAGGCGCGAAGCACGCAGGCAGCAAACTGACCGTGGCCGACATGGAGGCCTTCCAGACCGACGTCGTATCGCTGCACGCGCGGGCGCTGCAAAACCTCTTGCGGACCGCGGTCGACCGATGTGCCGGACGCGCCCAACGAAGGCCGCTCCGCGGCGAAGCTGTTGCTGGACTGGGACTGCTCGCTGCGCGCCGATTCCGCAGCCGGCGGCTCTGTACGAATTCTGGGTTGCCGAGTTGCGCAAGACCGTCTCGGCGCTGGCTGTGCCGGCCATTGCTCGGACCGCAATGGGCGAGTTGTCCGCCGAGCATGTGATCGCCGAATTGACGAAAGCTCGTGCGGCGGTCTTTCGGCTCGTCGCCCGAGCAAGGCCGCGACCGCGCCTTGCTCGATGCCTTGGAAACCGCGCGCACCCGCCTGATTTCGCAGCAGGGTACCGACATGCACCGGTGGTCCTGGGGGCAATTGCACCAAGCCCGCTTTCTGCACCCGCTCGATCAGGCGACGGGCGGAGCGGACCTGCTCGATCGGGGGCCTGTGCCGCGTGGCGGCGATGAAGACGTTCTGCAGGCGACCGGATTCGGCGCCGATTCTTTCGACCAGATCACCGGGAGCGAGCTACCGGGAGATCTTCGATCTGGCGAATTGGGACGATTCCAGGGCAATCAATGTGCCCGGACAGAGCGGCCAGCCGGGCAGCAAACACTACGACGATCTTTTGCCCCTGTGGAGTGAAGGCCGGTATTTTCCATTGGCCTACTCCCGGAGCGCCGTTGACCGGGCTACGACCGACACGTTGCAACTGCTACCGAGCGCGGCGCGCAAAGACGAGAGTCCGCGGCCGTGACCGAGCCGCCTCAGGCTGTGTTCCTGAGCTATGCATCGGAAGATGGCGAGGCCGCCCTGCGAATCTGCGCAGCGCTGCGCGCCGCGGGCATCGAGGTATGGCTAGACCGGAGCGAGCTTCGCGGCGGCGATGCCTGGGACGCGGCAATCCGAAGACAGATAAGGTCCTGCGCTCTATTCGTCCCCGTGATCTCCGCGAGTTCGCGTGCCCGAGCCGAAGGGTATTTCCGCCTCGAATGGAAGCTCGCTGTTGACCGCTCGTATCTGATGGCCGCCGACAAGGCATTTCTATTGCCTGTCGTCATCGATGGCACGCGCGAGGGGGATGCGCGAGTGCCCGAGAAGTTCTGGGAAGTTCAGTGGACGCGTTTGCCGGACGGGCAGGCCTCGCCGGCCTTCATCGAACGAGTGGCTCGTCTGCTCTCGCCTGCCGTGCCGCAGACACCCTCGCCGCAGACACCCTTGCCGCAGACACCCATGCCGCAGACACCCGTGCCACACACGCTGCTTGAAGCAAAAGCGGCTGCTGCGGCGCTTCGCGAGGGGCCGGCGCAGGCTGCGCGGCGCGCGGCCGAGCTCGACGCAATCAAATCGCGCGCAGCGATGCGGGCATCGCCGCGGGCATCGTGGTGGGCAGTGCCGTGGGCATCGCCGCGGTTGCGTGCCGGCGTGCTGGTGATGGGTGCCGCGGTCCTTCTCGGCGTCGGCTACATCTTGGTCGATCGATTCCGCGCACCGTCTCTTGCACCGGCATCTCGGGCTACCGCGGGGCCAATGAGCGAGCAGTCGATCGCGATCCTGCCGTTCGTCGATATGAGCGAGAAGAAGGACCAAGAGTACTTTTCGGACGGGATTTCCGAGGAACTCATCGACCTCGTCACCCGAGGCACCGACTTGCGAGTGCCGGCCCGCACCTCCTCGTTCTACTTCAAGGGTAAACAGGTCACGATCGCCGAGGTCGCGAAGGCGCTCGGGGTCACGCACGTGCTTGAAGGCAGCATCCGCAAATCCGGCAACACCATTCGGGTGACGGTGCAGTTGATCCGCGCCGACGACGGTTATCATCTCTGGTCCGCGACCTATGACCGCGAACTGAAGGACATCTTCAAGGTTCAGGACGACATCGCCGCAGCAGTCGTCGAGGTGCTGAAGAGCAGGCTTGCGGCGCCCACTGCGGGCAGCCGGCCAGCCAACCCGGACGCCTACAGCGAATTCCTGCTCGGCAAGGCAGTTGTTCAACCGCGGCAATCCGGCCGGCTTCAAGAGCGCGATCGCAGACCTTCCGTCGCGCGATCGCCCTTGATCCCCGCTACGCGCCGGCATACGCGGGACTCGCCATGGCCGAAGCCTACTGGGCCGATAACGGCGGCGAGCCGGCCGACGTGGAGCGCGCGCTCGCGGATGCCGATAAGGCGATCGCGCTCGCGCCGACACTTGCCGATGGCTACGTCGCGCGCGGATGGTTGCGTTTCAGCCGCAAGTGGGACTGGGCAGGGGGCGCAGGCGGATCTCGAGAAGGCGCTACAGCTCGATGCCGGCGACAGCACCACGGAGCGCCGCTATGGCAGCCTGATGGCCGCGCTCGGCCGGGTGCCGGAAGGCGTTTCCGCCGCAAGAAAGGCCATCGACGTCGGATCCGTTGTCGAATGCCGCCTGGGGGAATCTCGGCGTCTATTACAACGGCGCCGGACGGTACGCCGACGCGCGCAAGGCACTAAAACGGGCGCTCGAGATCAATCCCGATTCGGTCTACGCGCGTTGGAATCTCGGGCTGACCGAGTTGCTCGATGGCCATGCCGAAAAGGCGCTGGCCGCATTTCCCGAGTCGAATGCGACCGCCTTTCATCAAGCCGGCGTCGCGATGGCGCACCACTCGCTGCACCATGCCGCGCAATCGCAGGCAGCGCTCGAAGTTCTCGTCGCGACGATGGCCGAGCGCTGGGCGTACCAGATCGCCGAGGTTTATGCCTGGCGCGGCGAACGCGACCACGCCTTCGATTGGCTGCAGCGCGCGTACACCCAGCACGACGGCGGCCTGATCCAAGTCAAATACGATCCGCTGCTGACATCGCTGCGCAGCGATGCGCGTTACGCAGCGCTGCTGCGTCAGATGAACCTACCCCACTGACAGCAGCCGCAGGCCCTATTCACCGGTCTCGTTTGTGCTGCCCTTCATCGCAGCCGGGGACCGTGACCGTACTGAAATTCGACGGCCCGCTTCGCATCGTCGCGCCCGGCGCACCCGGATCGTCACCGTCGCGACGATGAAATAGGTATAGGCTGCCGACGAGTCCCCCGATGGGCGTGCTCTTCGCACTTGTCCGACTGGCCGCCGCCGTCCTGCTGTTCGACGATCGTCGAGATACGTGGTAACCGTGCCCGGCAGAGTCGCCACCAGCACCTTGGTCGAAATCGTGGCCGGTGTGACCGCGCTGCCTGGGACGCGGTAGAGCTGGTAGCTGATCACCGTACCGACCGGCGGCGCCACCCAGCTAAGCGCGGCGCCGCTGCGGGCTCGTGGCCGACTTCAGCGAATTCGGGGTCGCACCGCCGACCGCGGCGCCACCTGCGGAGTCGGTTCACCTTTGCTCAACGGGCCGTCAAGCGGAGCACCGAGATCACCGTAGCCTAAGTCCCCGTAGCCTAAATCCCCATAGCCTAAGTCGCCGTAGCCTAAATCACCGTAGCCCAAATCACCGTAGCCCAGGTCGCCATAACCCAAGTCGCCGTAACCCAAATCAGTTATCTGCGTGTCGAGCGACAGTCCGCCACCCAGCGGCGGCGCCGGCGGCGTGGGCGCAATCCCCGTGGCGGGATCGACGACGCTGTAGCTCAAGCTCCGGCTGCCCACGCTGCGGCGGCCGCCGACTCTGGCGCAGATCCATGGTCGAGTAGTCATTCGCGCCGGTAAATGTCTCGCCCAAGACGCCGTCGAAATTGGCGTTTTGCGATTGGGTGCCGGCGATGATGCCGTTGGCGTTCCAGTCGATCGCCCCGCCAACGCGCGGTCGGCATCGGCGATGACATAGGCGGGCTCGGTTGCGCCGACGGGAGTGCCGTCGCAGTGCCGCGGCGCCGGAGTCGTGCCGATTGCGGAGTCGATGAAGTTACTCGCGAGCGGCGCGTACCAGCGCGCTTGATACGCCGGGGTCGCGCCGAAGCCCGTTGCCTCCATCAATGCGCTCTCGCGGAGCGTCGGCAACAGCTGGCGCGAATAATCGACGACGGGCACGCCTTGGCTGTTCCACAGCCCGCGCACCTGGAACATGTAGTTCATCACGCTCTGGTAGTTAGGCTTGCAGTTGGCCTCGAGCACGCCGGCGGGCAGCACGCCGCCATGGCGCAAGCCAAAATTATGGCCGAGCTCATGCATCGAGAGTGGACGCTTGCACGAAGCTGCGTGCCGACTTCGTTGATCCCAGAACCCCAGCGTGATCATCAGGTCGCCGCCGTTGGAGTCCGCTATCCCGGAGTTGGCGACCGGTATGTGCGGATTCTCGATCGATGGGTAACCGAGTGCGTGCGCCATGAGCGCGTAATGGAACATGTCCTTCCTGTTGCGGGGCATGCGCGGTTCACAGCCGGTCTGGCCCAGCGTGCAGGCGACCGTATGCGTCGCGACATCGACCGGGGCGTCGCGAAAGGCGCGCTCGCCATTCTTCCATCCAACCACGCCCGGGTAGCCCGGAAAGGCGCAGGGTTCGGGCGGATTCGAGCCGGCCAGCGCGCCTGCCGCGGTGCATAGCACCTCGGCAATCTGACCCGCCTTTGGTCCAGCCACGACCGGAACGATCGCGCAGTCAGGCGTCCACGTTGCAACCGCTGCGCAAGCGGCGGCGCTCAACGTCGCGGACGGCTGATAGTTGCTGCCGACATCGAAATGGATCGCAATCGGGCATTGGCCTGACGATGCACTTGCGGAACAGTTGCCCCTGGCGACCAGCGACGGGCGCGGCGCTGCGTTATGGAAGGTTGTGGCGATGGCATCGAGCGCCGGCTTCGTCGGCAAGTGCGTGTGACCGTCGCTCCCGACCATGTAGTCGATCTGGACGAATACGTCCTGGACGTCGGGGTTTGCGCCCATCGGCTGCAGATTCGGCAGCGCCTCGCCAGTGGGCTCGGTCAACGGCCAACTGCCGTACACCGACGCGAGCCGCGAGGGCTTCGATGACCACTCCGATTGCGATTCCCAGACATCGAGCAGCCCATCACCGTCCCGATCCTGGACTACGGTGCTGAGCACGGACGCCCCGAAGGTCAGGCAGCCGCAATTGTTCTTTCGCGTGCCGCCGGTGACGGACATCGCCCGCCTTCATCGCGCCGGGCTCGAGCGGCAGCGGGAATGTGATGACATCGATGCCTGTTGCGGTCGAGCCGGCCGGATTGCCGCCGCCGCCGCTGCCGACGAACGGGTTGGCCGCGACTCGCTGATTGTCGGCTGCGGCGAGCGTGCTTGTGACTTGCACTGTCTCCTGAAGGCCCGGGCGGCCGTTACCGACAATCTGGGTCAGCTTCGCGCTCGGTATGCTCCGCGACGCCTCGTAGAATCCCTCCATGGGAAGGGACAGCTGCGAAACCCCTTCGTTGAGAGTGAAGCCGCCGTCGTAAATCACGATCGACTTGAGCGGCATTTGGGCGCCGAGTACGCGAGCGGCAAGGTCGCCGGGGTCATATCCCGCCACGCGGTAGACGACGATCAAGCCGGCACCCAGCGTCGACGGCAGGCGGCGTGCAGAGCCCGCATCCGGCAGCGAGACCTCGTGCGGGCCCGCTGCCACGACGCTGCATCGGCTGCGTGGGATCGCTGGGCGTGATGCGTTCAAAGTAGGGCAGCACGTCCGAGCGGTAGACGTACACGCTTCGAGCACCGCTCGCCGCCCTTGTCGCGCTCATCGCGATCGTCGCCCTCGCCTGCTGGAGCAGGCCGGGGAACCGCCCGGATTGACGAGCACGGCGACTGCGCTGATGTCGTTCTTCTGAAACCGCGCGCCGGCAAGCGTGGCGGCGACCGGTCCGCTGTTCGGACCGAGCGTCTCCCAGTAGAGGTACGCCGCGACGATTTCGGCGCCGGCCGGAATCTGAGCTGGGGTCGATCGTGATCGTGCCGGTCGCAATGCCGTTGACGCCCTTGCCGCGCAGCCCGACGCCGGCGGCGACGTAGTCACCGGTAAGAAAGTAGTTCTTGAAAAAGCCTAGCGACTGCTCCGCGTGCGCGGTCGACGCTCCGAGCAGGAAGATCCCCAGGGCCAAGCGGCCCCAAGACGCGTGGATGCCGCGGCCACCTTCATAAGTGCTTTCATAAGTGCTGCCCATGATTCGTGATCTCCCTGTTGACGCGACGGGTGCACGCGCGAAAGTCAAATGGGGGTGTGCATTTTACTCAGAACGCGAGCTCCGTTCACATGCAATCGACATAATATCTATTGCGTGTATCGTGGCAAATGACCGACCGCGCGATCCGGACTTAGCACAGGTTAGGAGTACTAGCCGCCATTCGACGATGTCGCCACTTGAACGACCCTTACCACCACCAAGATCACAGCCACGATCAGGTAGCCGCGCAGCACGATCATCCAGCAACGGTGCAGCCGCGACAGCCGTAGCGGCGGCAATGTTTCGAGCGGCTGCATGCGATAGCTGTTCAAGGCCTCCGGCGCCGAAGCCGCGCGCGGCGGGCTGCGGCGTCCGGCCACGAGCGCGGCAACCGCACCCAAAAAAGCGAGACCGCCGCCGACGGATAAGATCAAGGAGATCTGCGCTCCGGTCATCCCCGGGAAACAGCACCGCGGCGGTGAGGATGAGCGACATCGTGACCAGAATACCGATCACCAGCATGGTGAATAAATTGACACGGCGCGAGTTGACCC
>CAWBUE010000024.1:0-42939 GCA_963791825.1 uncultured Gammaproteobacteria bacterium | reverse complement strand
CGCACCGGCGATCTCGTCGAAAGGGACCCCGTGGAAGGAGCGATCTCTTGAAATGGGGTCGCTCCCCTAAATGGCCGTCCCATGGATGGCACCGTGAAATCGGCGAAACCATGCTACGGCTTGAGCGCGACCCACACCACTTCGGCTGTCGTGGTACCCGTGTTGCCTGACTGATGCTGATCGGCGATATCGATCGCGTCCATCCACGCAACGAGCCCGTCCGCCGCGGATCCTGGAACTCCCTCAGGATGTTCTTTGGATTTGCTCAGCCATTGTCCACCCTTGATGAAGATGTAGAAGGTATTCGGATTGTGGGCATGGATGCCTTCCCACTGGCCAGGTTTCATCTTGAAACGCTGGACGATGACCCGATCATTTTCCAGGACGTCCTCTCCCGGAAGATTGGGATAATCCAGGTATCCGAATCGGCCTGGGGCAGCCGCTGCGGCAGCAGGTTGCACGGGTTTGAGCGTCGCACACAGGAACTCGATCGGAGAGGGGCCGGTGTTGGTGCTGCCTTCGTCGCCGCGTGCATCGTCCTGCCAAACGACGCGCCCATCGGGCCACACCGTCGATCGGCCCGTCGCCTTGGAAGTCAGTATCCCGCCCTTCACATATACCAACAGCCGACTGCCCGCACGCGTATGAAAACCCGTTGACTGGCCCGGCCGGAGGGTGAATCTCTGCACCAGAACCCGGGAGTTCTCGAGCACGGTGGATCCCTCGAGGTCCGCATATATCCGCGCCTCCGCAGCGGGCGCCACCGATGCGAGCAGAACGAGGGCGCCGGCGAGGAAAAATCGAGAGACCCATTGCATGGAGCAAATTCTACCCGAACGGCTGCGGGAAGATGCGCAGGCGAGCTGTAGGACAATGCCGCTAGGCGCAGATGCGATTCTGTGTCAGGATTTTTGTATGCCTCAACGCCGCAAACGCCCCGCCGCCGGCTTGGCCGATCCGACTCGGCTGCAAGCTTTCGATCCCGACCATGCAGACTTGGTCGTAGTCATTATCGAGACGCCCAAGGGAAGCCGCAATAAGTATGCATTCGATCCAGACGAGCGCATTTTTGCGTTAAAAACAGTGCTGCCGGCGGGGATGACCTTCCCCTATGATTTCGGATTCGTACCGTCAACCCTAGGCGGCGATGGTGACCCTGTGGACGTGTTGGTTCTCATGGACGAGCCCGCATTCCCGGGAGTCAAGTTAACTTGCCGCATAGTCGGCGTCATCGAGGGAGAGCAGGTAGACAAGAAGAAGGTGGAGCGCAACGATCGCGTGGTCGCAGTCGAGCATGGCAATCACATCTATGCGCACGTGAAGCGAATCGACGATCTCGGCGAACGTTTCGAACGGGAGATCGAGGAATTCTTCGTGAATTACCATCGTTTGAGCGGCAAGGAATACCGCATCGTTGGACTCAAGGGGCCGGCGGCGGGCCGCCGGTGCGTAAAGCACGCACGCAAGCAAGTCCGATAGCGCGGACCATTCGCCCAGCGCGGGCTCTCTACCTTGGACTAATCGAGACATTGGAGTAATCGAGGCATCGTCACGACTCGATCATGAAGGGACCGCCGACAGTATCGGTAAAAACCGCAGACGTTCCGCTCGTCACGCCCAGCGATGTGGTGGGCACGAGCAAGCCGAGGCTATGGAGAGTGCTCGGGCCCGGTCTTATCACCGGCGCTGCCGATGATGATCCGAGTGGCATTGCAACCTATGCCCAGGCCGGCGCCCAATTCGGCTTCCGGCTTTCATGGACGCTCCTCGTGACGTATCCGTTGATGGTCGCCATTCAAGCAGTGAGTGCGCGCATCGGCCGCACCACCGGGCGCGGCATCGCCGCCAACATCCGCTTGAATTTCCCCAAAGGTATCGCGCAGGCAACGGTTGCGCTCTTGTTCACTGCCAACGTATGCAATATCGGCGCTGATTTGGGTGCGATGGCCGAATCAAGCCGGCTGCTGTTACCGAGCGTCCCGACCTGGGCTTACTTGGTGGTGTACAGCTCGGTTTGCGCTGCCGGCCAGGTTTTCATGCATCACACGCGCTACGTTGCGGTCTTGAAATGGCTCACGCTGTCGTTGTTTTCATATTTTGCAACCCTGTGCGTCGTTCATATCTCGTGGCCGGACTTCCTTACGGGACTCGTTCTGCCGAGCCTCTCCATGGATAGTGATTTGTGGCTCACGGTGGTAGCAATCTTAGGAACGACCATCAGCCCTTATCTGTTTTTCTGGCAGGCTTCACAGGAGGTCGAAGACACCAAGTCCGAACCCCATCGCGAACCCCTGCTTCGCCGCCCCGACCAGGGACCTGGTGCGCTGGCGCGCATCCGTCTCGACACCTTGGTCGGCATGGGAATATCTAACCTGGTCGCGATCGCCATCATGGCGACAGCCGCGGCGACGTTGCACGTGCACGGCGTTCACGAGCTCTCGAGCGCCGCGCAAGCTGCAGAGACGCTCAAACCCATTGCGGGGAATTTTGCATTCGCGCTTTTTGCGCTCGGAATCGTAGGGACGGGCCTCCTGTCGGTTCCCGTACTCGCCGGCTCCGCCGCGTATGCCTTGGGCGAAGCGAGAAAGTGGCCCGTCGGAATGTCGAAGCAGCCGTCGCAAGCCAAGGCATTTTATGGCGCCATCGCCGTGGCGACTCTCATCGGCGCGGCCGCCAATATGTTCAAAATCAGCCCGGTCAAGGCACTGATTTGGGCGGCGGCGCTCAATGCCTTCGTTGCGGCTCCGGTGATGGTGCTCATCATTAAAATGGCAACCAGCAAAAAGGTGATGGGACAGTTCAAGATTACCGGCGCTTGGGTCATCACGGGGTGGATAGCGACCGCTGTGATGAGCGTGGCCTCTTTGGGATTTTTGATCTCGCTTTTGGGGCAAACGTTCTGAAGCCCGCTACCGTGTTTCCCTCAGGGCGTTTCGTGGCGCGGGGCGAAGCCACGCCAGCCCCCAATGTGATAGCCTGTGCGTCCAAAATCATCGCCGTCGCCGGCAGCTCGCGCTGCGGGCTGTTCCCGCAACCTCCCGATAGACGCCCCATCCATGTTAAAGCGCCTAAGAGGTCATTTTTCAAATGACCTCTCGATAGATCTTGGCACCGCCAACACTCTGATTTACGTCAAGTCACGCGGAATAGTCCTGAACGAACCATCCGTCGTTTCCCTGCGAAGAGATCCCGTCGGCGGCGGCAAGATCGTCGTTGCCGTGGGAACAGAGGCCAAGACCATGCTCGGCCGAGCACCGGGCCATATAACCGTGGTACGTCCAATGAAGGACGGGGTGATCGCCGATTTCACCTACACCGAAAAGATGCTGCAGTACTTCATCCATAAGGTCCATGGAAATGGACTCTTGCGTCCGAGTCCGCGAGTGCTGATTTGCGTTCCGTTCGGCTCGACCCAGGTCGAGCGTCGCGCCATCAGAGAATCGGCCGAAGGGGCCGGCGCACGCCGCGTCGACATCGTCCCTGAACCTATGGCCGCTGCAGTAGGCGCGGGCTTACCGGTGCATGAGGCGCGTGGCTCGATGGTCTTGGACATCGGTGGCGGCACGTCCGAAGTGGCGGTGCTGTCGTTGAATGGGATTGTCTACGCGGCGAGCATTCGGATGGGCGGCGACAAGTTCGATGAGGCAATCACACAATACGTGCGCCGCAACTACGGCATTTTGATCGGGGAGGCGACGGCAGAGCGCATCAAGATCGCCATCGGATCGGCTTATCCGGGACAGCAGGTGCGCGAAATCACCGTGACGGGAAGAAATCTTTCGGAAGGCGTTCCGCGCAGCTTTACATTGAATTCCAACGAAATAATGGAAGCCTTGCAGGAACCGCTGCAAGCGATCGTCAGCGCGGTGAGGCAGGCGTTGGAGCAGACGCCCCCCGATCTCGGCAGCGATGTGGCGGAACGCGGCATCGTGCTCACCGGTGGCGGTGCGCTGCTCCGCGATATCGATAAACTGATCAGCGAGGAAACGGGCCTGCCAGTAGTCATCGCGGATGACTCGCTCACCTGCGTGGCCCGGGGTGGTGGGCGCATCCTTGAACTCACGGAAAAGAGCCAACCGGGCAATTTTGGAATGCAGTAGGCAGGGTTGGTTTTCACGGCGAATGCGACGGGTCCCGCCGATTCATTCGTTAGGGCCGGTCGCCATCTCTCGCGATCCCGGCAAGGCGCTGATCACGGGACTGTGCGGCGACCTCAATCGCGGTAAAGGGCTGGTTCTGCGCGAACTGGCGGCACGTGCCGCGTACTTCCACACGGCGCAGCTGCCGACTTGCATGAGCTCGTCAATTTCTACAATCAGCCTTTTCTGATGAATTTATCCGAGGAGCAAAAGGGACAGCTGGCCGCATCCCTCAATTCGCTGTGACTGCAACCACGCTCTCACGCCTGCTAGCAGACGCCCATTCTGCAGGCGGGCGAATGCCGGTCCCAAGAGTATTTTCGGCGGCTACAGCGCCGAGACGATCCGCAAGTCGCGGACGACGCCGCCGGCCAACGCCGTGAGCGCTGCTTGATAAGCCGAACTGTCGTGGGTTGCGATCGCCTGCTCGATCGAGTCGAACTCAATCAACACGACTCGCTCCATCAGCCCGGCCTCGTACGTCTTGCCCGGAATCCCTCTTGCCAGAAACCGTCCGCCGCCCGCTTCGATGGCCGGTCCCGCGAGCTTCGCGTACGCGGTGAACTTGTTGGGGTCGATGATCTCTCGATAGAAACTGATCCAATACGCTTTGGCCATACAGAAGTCCTTCGTTGAGAGTCTGGTACAAGCCGACTCTACTGAAGAATTGCACGCCGGGGGAAGGGGCGTGGCAGCGCCGGCGATGCCCACCTCGTCAATCGCTCGAGCGTCAATCACTCGAGCTTGCGATTCTCTCCAATCACCCCCGCGGGTGTCCCGGTTACGGCGGCTTTCGCCGTGGCCACGATATACGACACCCGCCCCGGCGCAATCCAGTATTCCGCCTTCTCGATCTGCACGCGCAAAAGCGCGAGCCGCTCGTCTTCGGGGCCTTTGGGGTAAAACGCACGCTGCTCGATGCTCCACAGCTCTGTCGCCTTCTGGGTGTCCCGATGCAGACTTCCCGCTCCGCTTACGGCCACATAGGTATTCTTCGCCGGGTCCGCGTATCCGAGACTCACCCGCATATCATGATGCAGCTCGTCGACCTTAGGGCTGCTCCAATCGGTAAAGAACCATAGGGTCTCATCCGCATCCACTTGCAAGGTCTGTACCGGGCGCGTGTGAAAATGTCCGTCACGATTCACGGTGGTGAGCAGCGCCACCCCGATCTCTCGTATCAGCTCGTTAACTTTGGCCCAATTGCCCGCCTCTGCGTCCCCCGGCATCGCCTTCTCCTGCACTTCGTTCGTGACTCACTCCTACTGTACCGCCGCTTCTGCTGCCGCAATGATCGCCCATCACGATAGTCTATGCCCCCAGGGCTGCTCATCGGTCCACCGCGCAAGACCTGGTAAGCGGCCACCCTCGGGATGCGTAGGCACATGCCACGCGCCGACGTGGGCGGATTATATGAATTTCCCGGGTGAACGACCGGGCGGAAGCGGTACTTCTACATGTCGAGACGGCGCGCACTGCGTGGCTCCCATATCACGCTATGATATATTCTTGGCCATGGGTTTTACCGACGATGGGGGATCTGCGCCGTGCTTCATGCACGAACTGCGTCCCGACGGGACACTCGTCGATCGGCAGCAAAGTTGCGACGTGGCTCGTTGGCGCAAGGCAGAGCGGGAGCGCTTGCTGGCGGCTCGGCTCAAGCTATCGGCTGAATATCGCGCTGAACAGACGTTGGCTATCGGCAACTACCTTGATCAGCTGGTGTGCCCGGCAGCAGGCACAATCGTCAGCGCCTACTGGCCGATTCGGGCCGAACCCGATCTCCGGCCTTGGATGCGCGCGAAATGGGAGCAGGGAATTCGCATTGCGCTGCCGGTCGCGCTAGCGTTGGGTGAGCCTCTGGTGTTTCGCGAGTGGCGTCCCGATGGTCCGTTGGCACGCGGATTGTGGAAGATTCCCTATCCCGCGGACGGCGCCGAAGTCATCCCTACCGTCGTCCTGGCGCCGGTCATCGGTTTCGACGTGGCCTGCTACCGCCTGGGATACGGCGGCGGTTTTTTCGATCGCACGCTCGCCCGGATGACTGAGAAACCTCTCGCAATCGGCCTCGGCTACCGGGACGCTGCGATCAGGACGATTTTCCCGCAGCCGCATGACATCCCCATGGATTGGATCGTCACGGGATCAAACCCTGCGCTCCATCGCGAGGGCGCAGACCCCGCGGTTCAACGCGACTAGGGGTGACCGTTGCCACTTGGGGGCACGTGGTAGGAGGCCAAAATCTCCTCGATGCGCGGGGACTCGGCTGCGATCACGCGATCCACTTCTTGAAGCAACGCTTCATTGCCGCGCCGCACTCCCATGGAAATATCGTATTGCATGGGCCACCGCGAATCCGCTGCCGGAGTCACCGGCTCGAGGCGCAATGGGGCGAAAGATTGGCCGGCGAAATATCCGGCGAGAGGTCCCCAAACGATGGCGACGTCGATTTTCTTGTCGAGAACTGCGTCGATGATGGGGACGGTTCGGTGGCGCTGAGCGTGATTGCCGTAGACCATGTAACCGCGGACATTTTCCGTCAACCCGCGCGCCGCGATCGCGTGTGCCGGCGGAGTGTTCATGGCATCGTTTCCGATCAACTGAACGCCGATCAGGAGGGAGCGCAACCGATCATCATCCAAAGTCAACCCTTGCAACGGCGCATCGGCTCGCGTTACGAAGACGTAGGTCGATCGGTAGTAGGGGTGCGAAGCGGCGACCCGATCGACGCCGGTCGCTATTCCGAGCCACACGTCGCACTTGTCGTCATTCAGGGTCTTGCGCACGTAACCGCGCTGTTGTGGCCACCAGGTGTAGGCGAGCCTCGCGTGCAAATCCTTGGCGAGTAACGCGGCGATCTTGTTTTCGAACCCCTCGCCCGCACGGTTGGAAAAGGGCAGATTGTCGGGATCCGCACAGGCCACCAAAGAATTTTTGGACACCGCGGCGAAAGCCGCCGGTCGCGCGAGAACAGCTGCTGCCACCGCAAACGCGACGCACGCGAGGAACGAGGCAGACGCCGGCTTATGTTCTCGCCGGCCGCTCACTTCGGAGCTTTGGACGTCGCATCATACGCGGATCCTTCCATCGTAGTCCCGTAGTCATTGCTGGTCCCGGGAGGGGCAGACCAACCGGCATCCTCATCGGCAGAGCGCGGAACCGGTGCGGGCGTTTGCGAAGGCGTATTACCGGTGTCCGCTGACAAGGTTTGCGGCAAGGACATCGAGCGCACGTATGCGGCTAGTTGCCAGAGTTGTTCATCGGGAACTTTACCGCCCCAAGACGGCATGCCGTTGGGCCGGCCTTCGGCCAAGGTTTCATGGATCTGCTCAAGTCGGCCGCCATAAATCCACTGGCCGTCCATGAGATCCGGCCCCATCCCGCCCCCGCCATTCGAGTGGCAACCGGAACAATTGTACTGCCCAAACAGCCGCCGACCCGTATTCACGGCGTCGGCATTGTCGTAATAGACCGCGGCGCGTGGATCGGACGTGATCTTGGGGCGGCCGAGACCTGGCGCAAGCGCGGAATCGACCGCGCCCTCATGGGCGGGCTGTTCGGCCGGGCCCGCTTGTCGAGCGCTCTGATTGCATGCCGTCAACAGGCCTGCCGTCGACAGAATAAGGAATACGCCTGCTATTTCATCGCGGCAGCGAGAAGACATAGAGTGTTCCTCCTGCGGTTGTATATTTCGGTAGATCCGACATCGCATTGATCATCCCGAGTGCTGCAGACCCGTCGCGAGGATCCACCGGTCCGGAAACTATGGCGCCGGACCAGCCTCCCACGCCTGAAAGCACGGCAATGTATTGATGCCCGTCGGGGCCCCGATAGCTCACCGGTTGACTGATGATTCCGCTATCGACCTTGTAGCGCCACAATAGCTCCCCGGTCGTGGCGTTGACCGCCTTGAACCAGCCGTCCATGGTTCCATAAAAGACAAGATCTGCGGCGGTCGCCACCGTCCCCGACCAGACCGGAAAATTCTCCTTCACCGCCCACACAGGGCGGCGTTGAACCGGATCCCACGCAGTGAGCACACCGCGATTGCCGCCGGGCCCCGGCTTCATGTGGACTTGCGCGCCCACATAGGGAGTCCCTTCGATGTAATTCACGGCCATGCTCATCCAATCCATGCACATGTTCTCGTGCGGGATATAAATGAGTCCGGTGCGAGGACTGAAACTCGATGGGTTCCAGTCTTTTGCGCCCGAAGCCGTCGGGCAGATGTTTCGAACCGTTTGACCCAACTTTGTTTCCTTGTCGGGGTTCACGATCAAGCGGCCGGATTGAAGATCCACTCCCTTGCTCGAATTCACCGGGCCATAAGGGTCCGCGGAGAGCACGGTGCCGGTGGTGCGCTCGATGACGTAGAGATAACCGTTGCGGTCGATGTGCACCAAGACTTTTTGCATTTTTCCCGCAAACGGCATGTCCAGCAAAATTTGCTCGTTGATGCCGTCGTAATCGTGCTCGTCGTGCGATGAATATTGGTAGTACCAGCGAGCCGCGCCGGTCGCGGGATCGCGTGCAAAGATGCCCGCCGTCCATTTGTTATCGCCGGGCCGCTGCTCTTGATTCCAGGGCCCGGGATTTCCCGTCCCGTGATAAATCGTCTTGAGCTCAGGATCGTAGTTCGCCCATCCCCACATGTTGCCGCCGCCGATCTTCCATGCCTCGGGAGGCCAGGATTTCACGCCGAGATCCGTGCCCTGATCCGATGGGTAATGCGGCTTGAACTCGGCTCCGATCAACACGTCCTTGTCCGGCCCCGTGCTCCATCCACGCCACAGCAACTTGCCGTCGTTTTCGTTGAGCGCGGCGAGCCAGCCGCGCACGCCCATCTCCCCGCCGGAGTTGCCCACATACACCCGTCCGTCCGCCACCAGAGGAGCCATGGTGATCGTCTCCCCGATGTTGATGTTTCCGAGTTGCGTTCGCCAGAGCGCGCGGCCCGTCTTGACGTCCACCGCAATCGTCTGCCCATCGAGAGTATTGAAAATGTATTTTCCGCCACTGACCGTGCCGCCTCGATTCACGACATCGCAACATGCGAGCCCTTGACTGGCCGGCGCCGGGTTGGGCGAGAACTTCCACTTCATCGGCGCGCCGGGCTTGGCCAGATCCAATGCATACACGTAGTTCGGATAGGCGGTGACCACATACATCGTGTTGTCCACGACGATCGGAGCCGCTTCCTGCCCCTTGTTGACTCCCAGAGAAAAGCTGAAGACGGGCTGCAGTGTTCGTACATTGCCTTGATTGATTTCCGCCTGCTCCGAGTAGCGCGTCGAGGCGTAATTCTTCGACGGCATGGTCCATTGCCCATCGTCTTGCGGAGCATTGGCCGGGCTTGGCGCAGTGTGTCCCGCTTCCGGGGTCGGCGCCGACAGAGCATGGCCGATTTGTTCGCGGGTGAACACCTCGTTCTCCGGCACCGGAGCCGGGACGGTTTGGCCGACGCCGATGAGCGGCAGCAGGCTCAAAATACAGAGGCATGCAGAAGTTCTCATGGATGTTGTCTCACCGTGTAGAGGTAGTCGGCGATTTCGTAGTCGGCGATTTCAATGAGTACTATGGGACAGCGCACGCGACTTAGCCTCCGCATCTCGGCAAAATGTTGAGGGCAATGGCGGTGAGGCCGGCTGCGAGCGCAGATCCGCCGCCCAGGATTACGCCCCAAAGTGATAAAAACGCAGCCCTTGCAACGGCGGGGTCGATGCCGCTCCGGGCGCTTGCGGCCGCCTCGCGGGCTCGTTTGTGCGTGCGCCAAGAGAGCGACATTGCGCCGAGCGCGCCCAACACCGCGGCGATGGCCGCTCCCGCCATCCCCCGCTCCGACCATTGCAGCGCCAAGGGCGAGTGCGCCAATCGTTCGCCGGCTCGCCAGCATGGCTCGCTCGCGAGCGCATACCCCGCGCAAAGATGCAGAAACCAGGCAATGGGACCGCCAAACAAGGCGAAAAAGCTCACATCCAGCCCGGGTGCCGGCGGCGGTGCGCTCACCGTGGCCGTTACGCTCGCCGCGGGCGTTGAGCTCACCGCGGCCGTTGCGCTCGGCGCGGGCGTTGCGCTGGTGGCGGGCGTTACGCTCATCGAGCGAACCCCAAATAAGGAGTCAAATAATAGGTGGCAAAGACGAACAACCAGACAATGTCGACGAAATGCCAATACATCACTCCGGCGGATATGGCGAGCCGACGTCGGGGACTGAAATAATCGAGCGCAGTCCAGATGAACAGTGACAAGAGCACCGCCAGGCCGATGACTACGTGCGCGATGTGAAAGCCCGTCGTGACGAAGTACAGCGACGAGTAACTCGACGTGCCGAGCCCATAAGATTTGGCGCGCCATTCGAACCATTGCACGGCGACGAACGCCGACCCCATCAGGAACGCCGCAAAGAACCCGATCAGCGCTTGAATCGAGCGCCGGCGCAGGACGCCGCGCTCGCCCCACCAGGCGGCAACGCTCGAAAGCAAGAGAAGAATCGTATTGGGCAATGCTAACTTCAGCGTCGGCGCGGGCTCGAGCAACCATCCCTGGGGTGCGGTTGCCCCCGTGTAGAAATAGGCAAACAGCAGGTAGGCAAACAGGGCTGCCTCGCTGGCGATCAACGCCCCGATGCCCCACATACCATTGCCGTGGCGGCCGACGGGCCCCACGGGAAGAAGTCCGGGTTTGGCGACCAGTTCGGGTTTGGCGATCATCACCTCAGTCACGCGGGGGCTCCCGTTCGCGAAGCTCGCGGCGTGGCCACATCCACATCAAAAGCGCCGCGGCCACGATCGCACCGCCGACTCCGACGGTGACCCAGGTCTTCAGCAGCAAGCCGACAAATGCCACCGACATTCCGACGGTGAGAAACGCGGGTGCGCCCGTGTCCTCGGGCATCTCCAGGAGGATGTCCGGGACCGCATCGACACCGGATGTGCCGATGGTTTCCTTACCCTGATCGAGCAACATGCCGCGAACCAGCGCAGAGCGTGGCCCCTCGCTCCCGATTCGATCCTCCCACAGCGGATGGCGCGATTTGACCGTCGGAATCACCGCAAAGTTATAGGGTGGCGGCGGTGAGGATACCGACCATTCGAGGCTGGGAGCGTCCCACGGATTCTTGCTCGCAAGCGCCCCGGCGCGCAGACTGCGCGCAACGTTGACGAAGAACAGTAAAACGCCGGCCGCTAGGACAAAGCTGCCGATCGTCGTAATCAGATTGAGCGTGCCCCACCCGCCGTAATCGGCATAGGTGTACACGCGGCGAGGCATGCCGAGCAATCCGGTCAGATGCATGGGCAAGAAGGCCAAGTTGAAACCCACGAACATTGTCCAAAAGTTCCAGCGCCCCAATTTCTCATCGAGCATCCGGCCGGTCATTTTCGGGAACCAAAAGTAGGTCGCGCCGACCACGGGAAATAAATTGATGCCGATCAACACGTAGTGCAGATGCGCGACCACGAAGTAGGTGTCCGTCAACTGCCAATCCACCGGCACGCTGGCGGTCATGAATCCCGAGACCCCGCCGATCACGAAGAGAAGGATCATGGAGGAGAAAAACAGGAACGCCGTGGTGATGACCGGACGGCCGAGATAAATCGTCGCAAGCCAAGCGAACACGGCGACCGCCGACGGCAGTACGATGATGATCGAGGCCGCCGAAAAGAACGACAGTCCCAGCCCGGGCAGTCCGGTCGCGAACATGTGGTGCACCCAGACGCCGAAGCCCAGAATCATGGTGGCGACGGTGGAGAGAGCGACCAGCGAATAACCGACCAGCGGCCGGCGGCAAAACACCGGCAAGCCATCGGACACCATCCCCATCGCGGGCAGCACGATCGCGTAGACCCACGGATGACCGAAGATCCAAAAGAGATGCTGCCACAGCAGCGGCTGGCCCGCAGCGGCCGGATCGAAGAAGTGCGTGCCGAATTGCCGGTCCATCCACAGCAGGAAGAACGCGAGGCTCACTGCCGGCACGACCAGCAAGTTGGCGACGCTCGCGGTAAGGGTTCCCCATATCATGATCGGCACGAGATTCAGGGACATACCGGGAGCGCGGGTGCGAAAGGCGGTGACGATGAAATTCGCGGCGCCGATGGTGGTCGAGATACCGAGAAATACCATCCCCAAGGAATAGAAATCTTCGTTCAAGCCCGGGTTGTACTGCCGCGAGGCGTAGGGTACGTAATTGAACCACCCGTCATTCGGGCCGTTGCCGGTCAAAAAGCCCACGTACAAGAAGATGCCGGCCGCGACATAGATCCAATAGCTCAAGGCGTTGAGGCGCGGGAACGCCATATCGCGGCTGCCGAGCAGCAGCGGCCACAAGTAGTTGGAAAAGCCCGACAAGATAGGCGATGCATACAAGAAGATCATCGTCATGCCGTGTGTCGAGAAGAACTGGTTGTATTCGCTCGGCGTCAGCAACGTGAGGTTCGGCCCCGCGAGCTGCATGCGGATGACCAGCGCTTCGACGCCGCCGAGCGCCAAGAACACGAATGCCGTGACGATGTAGCGAAGGCCGATCTCTTTGTGATCGACCGTCGTGAAAAACCCCTTCAAGCCGGGCGCGCTGTCCCACAATTCGTGCAGGCGAGCTTCGTGTTCCACGGTGTCGATGCCGACCGCGGGCGTACGAAAATCCGGCTGCCTCACTTGAGCGACCTCATGTTGAGCGACTTCATTGAGCATTCATTTGAGCGACTCCAAATATGCGATCGCATCGGACAATTCTTGCGCCGATAGATGCTGATCGGGCATGAGGCTTCCCGGCTTGATGTTTTGCGGATTTTGAATCCAGCCCCCGAGGTTGCCGGGGTTGTTCTCGAGCACGCCGGCGGCCAGCGTAGCGCGGCTCATCAAATGTGTAAGATCGGGCGCGGCAAAAGCGCCTGCGCGGGTGCCGCGTACGCGGTGGCAGAGTCCGCATCGATATTCCACGAGGGCCCGGCCTCGTTCTTGCCCGGCCGTCACGGGCGCGACCGCGGGCGCCAGCTGCTCCTGCCGCCAGCGCTGAAAATCCGCCGGCGCCTGCGCGACGACGAGGAAAGACATGCGCGCATGCTGGAATCCGCAGTATTCCATGCACTGGCCGCGGTAGATGCCGGGATGGTTCGCCTGCAGCCAGCTCAGATTGGTCTGGCCGGGAATCGCATCCGTTTTACCTGACAACTTCGGGACCCAAAAGCTGTGGATGACGTCGCCGCCGTGCAGCCGCACCAAGACGGGCACTCCGACCGGAATGTGGATCTCGTTGGCCGTGGCAAACTCGCCGCTGGGCTGCGCCGAGGCGTATTTCACATCCCACCACCACTGCCGCCCGGTTACATCGATCGTGAGCGCCGGATTTGCGGGCGGACCGGCGACCGCGGCCAGCGCGATCAGCGTCCATACGATCGTCACAGCCAGGGGAATTGCCGAAACCATGAGTCCGATGACGATCCAATTATGCCCCTCGGCACCCCGTGTGATCGGGATCGACTGCATATCCAGCGGATTGTCTTCGCGCCGTGTGCGCCGCAGCCCGCCCCAGAGCACCGCACCGATCACCAGGCACACGACGATCGAAACGATCAGAGTGAACCACGTCAACGGTAATATCGTGTCCGCCGCTTTTCCGGCGCTTTCGAGATACGAAAGCGGCGCGCCGGTCATGCCACCCGCATCCTGCCGATCGATTCCCATAGCCGGCTCATCGAACGCATGGCGGTCGCAAGAAAGAGGAGGATTCCGGGCACCCACATCACGGCGCCCCCGAGTTGCTGGTCCTGCAGTGGGGTAAGACCCCACGCTTGAGTGGTGAGAAAATGCCATGAGAACATCGGGCGCGCCGCAAGGGCGATGACTGCCCCGAGCAGCCCCATCTGCACGAAGGTGATGCAACCGGCCGCCAAGACCTGCGCGGTCCGGCGCCGCGAATGATCGAGCAATTCTCGCCACAAGAAGATGCCGCTGCCGAACAAGGTCAGATGCATCATCCAGTAGAGGAAAACCGAGTCGAACGTGGATTGGTAAGGCACCGGCATATGCCAGTACCAGAGCGCCAGGAAAAATGCCGCGCTACTCGCCCAGAGTGGCCAGGTGCGGTTTTCAGGAACGGTGCGCGGCCAGCCGAGGGCGATCAATGGAGCCGCCACCAACACGAGGAGCATGTGCTGGCCGACCCGCGCGGCGAAAAGAGAGACAGACAAGGCGCAGATCGGGGACAGCAGCGCCAGCGCCGCGACCGCCCATCCCCAAAGCGCGAAGTTGCGGCCGCGAGCCGGCAGCTCCGGAGCGCGGCGACGCAGCCATAGCACGTGTACTGCACAGCAAAGAGCGAGCACCACGATCAACCGTGGGTCGAAATTGAACCTGGTGAGGATATCGGCTGGGAGCGGGGGCAGCCCACAATAGGGAACCGGTTGAATCACGGTCGCATCACCTGGCCCGATCACTTAAAACGCTGATCACGCCCTGTCTCGGTTCGTGCTGGTTATACCGAGCTGGCTGGTCGTCCGCGAGGTTGAGCGAGACGATTGGGCGCGGCATATTGCTTTCCTTGTCTAAGAATAAAACGCCTGGAGAATTGTGATCGAGAAGCGGGAGGCCGCCGTCGGAGCGGAATTCCGCTGTAGAAGTAGATTCCGAATGCGGCCCGAAGACTGTAAGCCTGCGTCAAATGTTGTCGTAGGCAGACGCCGACGCGAATCTCCACGGTGCGACGCCCCGCCGCGGGGTTTACCTCACAATATGATATACAGGCGCTCTTTGCGTGACCCATGGCATTTGCGGCAATGAAAAACCAGAAGCAGCACGTCGCGCTTTCGAACTTCAGATACGCCCTCGCGCGTTTTTTGCGCTTTAGCGAACGCGCCTCTCGCGCCGCCGGCATTACGCCCAAGCAATATCTCTTGCTGCTGCATATTTGCGGTACCCCGGACCGGGAATGGGCAAGCGTCGGGGAATTGGCGACACGTCTGCAGTCAAGCAACCACGGGACCGTGGCCCTCATCGACCGCTGCGAAGCGGCGCGGCTCGTCCGCCGGCTGCGCAGCAAGGACGATGCTCGGCGCGTCGAGGTCCATGTCACACCGCGCGGGCGGAAATTGCTCGAGCGCATTGCCGCCGGGCACCGCCGCGAGCTGCAGTCGCTCCGCGCGGTTTTCCGAGTCGCCGGCGTCAACCGACGCGAACTCGGGTCAGGCGCCACGAAGGCTCACAAACGATCGGCGGCGACCCGCAGAACATAGTCGACTACCTCCGCATTCAATTTGCGGTCGATGGGCCCGTGCCCGAAGAGAGCGCGAAAATAGTAAGGGGCGGTCAGCATGTCGAGCATCAGGTCAAGGTCGACGTGCGTGCCGATTTCGCCCCGTTTCTGCCCCCGGGCCAGAGCGAGACGCATCGAGGCGCGCCGAGGGTCCAGCACCTCTGCCCGGATCATTTGAGCGAGCTTCGGGTCGTGGGCCATGTCCCCCACAAGGCCTGCGAGCGCCGGGCGCAAAATGCCTGCGAATGCGGCTCGCAGGGTATCCACCGCGGCCATCAAGTCGCGGCGCAATGATCCAGTGTCCGGAGCGGGCGCCGTACCCATTTCATGGATGATCGCGAACGCGACCAAATGACGCTTGCTCGGCCAGCGACGATAGAGACTGGTCCGCGCTCGGCGCACGCGCCGCGCGATCCTCTCGATGGTGACGGCCCGATAGCCGCGAGAGTTCAATACGCTCAGGACGGCCGCTACCACCTCCGCCTCGATGCGCTCGTCTTTCGGTCTTCCCAGCCGTGGGCCGTCCGGCGTGTGGACGGGCGGACGCGTGCGTCCGGCTGGCTTCAGGTCGGGGGGTTGCGTGCGCGGCACTTGCGCACGAACAGGCGTTGGCATAGTTCTTGCGCCCTTGCGAACCATTCAAGCGATCATTATCATACATAGTGTATCGTAAATATGATCGAGATTGCGCGCAAGGTATAAGACGCAGTGCGGCAAGCTCAATGTGGCCCCCTCAGGAGGGCGACGATTATGACGAGCCGATCGACGACCGCATTATTCCTATGCGCCGGCTTTGCGTTGGTCGCGTGCAACCCCGTCGAGAGCGATTGGGCCAAGGCGACGGCGGCGAATACCGCAGGGGCCTATCAGACCTTCATCCGAGACCATCCCGACAGCAAACACGCGCAAGAGGCCCGTGGTCGTGTCTTTGCCCTTCATGATGATCAAGTATGGGCGGCAGCGAAAGCGACCAATACGATCGCCAGCTTTCAGGAATACCTGCACGAAGAACCCGGAGGCACCCACGTCGGAGAAGCGCATTACCAGACGACCGCGCTCCAGCGAGCCGCCGCCTGGGAGGCCGCCCAAAACGATGGGTCCCCTGCGGCCCTGAATGCATTCCTGAATAAGTATCCGCAAGGGCCGGAAGCCAACGATGCGCGTCGGAAACTCGGCGCTCTAAGCTATCGGGCAGAGCTTTCGGATGCCGGCAGCAAGACTGCGGCCGAGCGGATGCGCGCGGGGTTGCAGGCACGTTTCAGCAAGGAAGTCCACGACCTCGTGGTGGTTCCGCCGGCGGCGCCCGACACGCGCTACAGAGTGACGTCGGGTCCCATGAGCCAATCGGATGCAAACGCCGTATGCGCGGCTGTCGAACGCCGGCATCAGGGCTGCAAGCTCCTCCAGATCCCGGAGACGCCTCCGGGTTAAAGGAAGCAGGCGGCAACAAGCCAGGAGGAATCGTGGACGCTAAACAAATGGTCATCATCGGAAATTTTCTGCTCAGCGTGTGGATCATGATTTCGCCGATGATTTTGGGATTCGCTGCGAGCCAGCAACCCAAAGAATGTTGGAATGCGTTTGCAGTCGGCCTTGCAATGATGCTCGTCACAATGATTTTCGAGGGAACCACAAACACGGCGTCCAAGGTTTGGCTGGACCTCGCCAATCTCGTCCTCGCGTTGTGGTTCATGCTCTCACCCTGGGCCTTGGGTTTTGGTGCGCACGCCTTGGCGCGGGACAGTACGACGATCGCCGGTATCCTCGTGGCCGCATTGGCGCTGTTGGCGATGACGTTGGACGTCGACATTCGCCGGTGGCTTCACAGATCAGGGTCGTTGCGCTAGCCGCCTCTCATTGCCGAAAGAGCCCGAAGGCCCGTCTGGCGTTGGAATAATAAATCTTGTCGACGACCGCTTTGGGCAATGCCAGCCCTCTGATGTCGGCATGGATGGCGTCGATATGCTGGGTGTCGGAGGTCGCCAGGTAAATCCAGTCGGAACGCCAGAATGCATCGGCCTCGGCCGCAAACTGCGCCTTCATCGGCGGATTTTGCGCCCGCTCTCCGGCGTCGGGGGGATTTTCCGTGAGATCCGACCCGTACAAGATGCGGTCTTGATAGGTGACGAAGAAGCGGCGCACCTTTGAATAATCGGAGTTCGATTGGTATTGGACTTGCGACATGCGCGCCGCCAGATCGACCACCGCATTCGGGTAGGCGTCCAAGAACTTCGCGAGCTCATCCACGCTCCATTCGAGACTTCCCAAATGCGCCCCGATGAAGTTGAGCTTCGGATGCCGCGCCACGAAGCGATCGCGCGCGGCGATGAGGCTCTCATAGCTCGGCTGCTCGGGATGCAGGTACATGTGGTATTCAGGGTGGTCGCGAAAATAGCTGCGGTCGTTGTCCGTGGTCATCGCCTCGAGCGGCAGCCAGCAATTCTTCGGCTCCGCCTGGTGCGCGATCAGCGGAATCGCGCGCGCTTCGAGATGGCTCATGACGCCATCGAAGCCCGGGTCGTCCAGCATGATGAGACGGCCCTGTGCGTCCTTCTCGACCATGCCGACGTTCTTCCACACCTTGACGGCGAGCGCGCCGCCCCGAACTTCGCCATCGATCCGCCGATTGGTATCCGAAGTCCAATTCTTCCGGCCAAACCCTTTCATGGTAAAGGTGGTGGCGAAATGAGAATGTCGCGGGTCGGCGGCCATCAAATGATGCGCGACCTGCGCCTGCCGATCCAAGGCGGGAAAGTCAGGATAATCGACGTTGATCGAAAGCAGTTCGAACCCGTCCTTGGCCGCGATGTCGAGGAACTGGTGATCCTCGGTATTCGCGTGCACGTGCGCGTCGAACTTGGACACGCGCATGAAGTCGGCGGACCCATAGGGCTCGTCGGCGGACCCATAGGGCTCGTCGGCGCTCGCGGCGGCGGCAACCATCCACGTGGCGCACACCATGGCCGCCCACCGCACGCCCTCTATCATTTCAAAATCTCCGGCGAGGCGGCGTGCGTGCGCACGAGCTGGTCGACGGCCCCGAGGCTCAGCGGCGTGCCCGCAAGCTTGGCGGCATAAAGAGCGGCTCCTGCACTCGGAGACAAGCGCGGCGCGGCGAATTCGTATTGCCGGTCGCCGCTCCGCAGCGCGGCTTGAAGCAACGCCGGAACGGCAGTGTCCAACTGGAACATTCCCCCGGAATAGGACACCGGCACCGGCACCTGCGGCGGAACGGCGAGCTTGTCGCGCACCGCGTGCACGATTGCCGCGAGTTCATGCGCGGCCGCCTCGAACAGGCGAAGCGCTGCCACATCCCCGGCGCGCGCAGCCCGTGCCGCGAGCGGCGCCAAGGCGGCGAGTTCGCTTCGCGTGAGCGGCGGCGGACCGTAGACGGCGGCGCACACGTCGAGATCGTCGCGGACTCGGAAGTACTCGCGTACCAGATCGTACAACGGAGCTCTTTGCACGCGCCCATCGCTCATGCGCGAAAAGAGATTCAAGGCCCCGCGCGCAACCCAGTAGGCGGAGCCTTCATCGCTGAACAGTTCGCCCCACCCCCCTGCCCGCGCGCTGCGCGACGCGAATTCCCCGTAAGCAATGGAGCCGGTTCCGGCAACGATGTTGATCCCGTCGCGGCCTGCGAGGGCTCCCGCCCAACCGCAGACCACATCGTTGGCAGAGCGGCAGCGCTCAACCGGCAAGACCGCCGAGGCGATCCGATCGAACCGCGCGAGCAGCGCATTGTCCTCGCCATAGGCCGGCAGCCCGATGAAGGCGTACGTGAGCTCGCCGGGCAAAACGGATGCCTCGGCCAGCGTCTCTTGGATGCCCGCGACGAGCATCCGCTGCAGCGCGTCGGCCCCGATCTCGAGATAGTAGGCTGAGCCCGCGCGGCGCGTCGCCAGGACTCGCCCCGACTCGTCGATCAGCAGAAAGTCGGTCTTCGTGCCTCCACCGTCGACACCGAGGAAGGTCCTCACCGGCCCTGAGTCCAAGGATAGATCGAGACGCCCTGCACGACGCGGTTGACGACGCCCCGAGCGTTCGGTGTGTCGGGACGCAAGCCGAGCGCCAGCGATTGCAGCAATGCAAAGCTCTGAGCGAATGCAGCATAGGGAAAACACAGCCCCAAGTCCGAGGCCGCCGCCGCTCCCGGCACGAGAATTTCGTCGGCGTGTTGCCCGTCACGTTGCGGCTGCTGGGCCGACAACGCCATCACGCGCGCGGCCACGCCGTCGGCGCGCAGCTCGCGGAGCACATCGGTCTCGTAGCGGCGAGTGTAAGGGTCATTACAAAGAAACATCACGACCAGAGTCTTGGCGTTGATGATCGTCTTAGGGCCGTGTCGAAACCCCAAGGCCGTTTCAGCGAGGGCGACGACCTTGCCGTCGGAAAGCTCAAGCATCTTGAGGGCCGCCTCCCGCGCCAGACCCTTGAACTCCTTGCTCCCGAGATAGACCACCCGCTCGAACCCCGAGCGCGCCAAGCTCGCGGCCAAGGGGTAGCCGGCGAGAAGATGGCGCGCCCAACCAGCGAACGCCGCCGGCGCATCCGGGGGCAGAACGTCGAACGCCAGCGCGGCGGCGAGCAACATGCCGGTGAAACTCGACGTCATGGCAAAGCCGCGGTCGTTGGTTTCATCCGGCAGGAGCACGATGTGGGCGTTGCGCAGGTTGTGCCCGCTGCTATAAAGCGCCCCCGCTCGGTTGCAGGTGACGATCAGATGATGACACTCCGGCAAAGCCTTCTCGGCCAGCGTGAGCGCGGCCATGCTCTCCGGACTATTGCCGGAACGCGCGAATGAGACCAATAGCACCGGCGCCGCCGGCGCGAGCCAGCTCTCCGGGCAGCCGACCAGATCCGTGGTCGCGACCGCGTCCACCCGCAGTCCCAATCGGCGGGCCAAGGCCGGCGCCAGACACTCGCCGACGAACGATGAAGAGCCGGCGCCGGTCAAGACGATCCGCAACTCCCGTCGGGCAAGGAGCGGAGCAAGAAACGCATGCAACGCGGCGGAACCGCGCGCCATGACGCGCTGTACGTCCGTCCAGACGGCGGGCTGCTGCGAGATCTCGCGCGCGGTCCAGTATGCACCGGACTTTTCCAGCTCGTCCTGCAACATTCCGAGATAATTCATCATGCTCCTCGATGGATTGCGCCGCAGGCGTGCGCGTAGTGTCGAAGCACTTGCGTGACCCCATCGAGAAGGAGTTCGCGCGGCTCGTTTCTCAATCGGCCTTCGCGGATCGCGGCATACTGCAGCGGCAAATATTGACTGATCAATGTCAGCGGCACGCTCATGGCCGCGAGACCCTCGAGCAACATCGCACAGGCCCGCGAAACTTCGGGGAGACTCCAGTAGTAGCGGATGCGGTCGCTCAAGCTGAATTGCAAATCGAACAGCTGGCGTTCAGGGTCCACGTAATAGGCCTTCCAGTGCTTCGGGTCGCGCCGCATCGTTTCGAGCATCGTATCCTGGAGCCATTTCGCCGGCATCATGTGCAATTCCGCCGCGATATCCGACAGCGACCAGAGGGTTTCGCGCAGCGCGAAGGTCGCCCCTGGGCCCACCTTGAGGATGGCGAAATGGTCTTGCACCAGAGCCTTCAGTGCGGCCGGAGTTTGATAATCGGTGGAGTGCGCTTCGAAGACCATCCCCGGCACGGCCACGATGCTCTGGCTCAACGCGGCCGCCTTGGCCCGCTCATAACCGATCACGCGATGATTGTCGAACTCGACCCCGGGCTGTACCACGAGGCCGACCACGCGAGTCCAAGCGTCCGTGAGACCGTGGCGCATGAAAGCCGCGCGATGGGCTTCAATGGTGGCATGAGCGGCCTCGGGGGTCGTGACGGCGAGTTCCGCGAGCGCCTCATGGGCCCCGCCCGGCACCGGAACCTCGGAACCGACGATGTAGACGGGCGGGTCCCCGCCGGTGCTGCGCCAGGCGGCCTCCGTGGTTTCGCACAGAGCGGCCGTTCGTTCGGCGATCAACTCATCGCCCAGGACGCGCGGATCATCGGCGCAGGACATGGAGCAATCCAGATGGATCTTGCGAAAACCCGCCATGACATATTCTTCCACCATCACTTGGGCTTTGTTCATGGCCGCCGCCGACTCCATGCGTTGCCAGCAATTCGGGCCCAAATGATCCCCGCCCAATACGACGCGCTCGCGCGGAAGTCCCACGGAACTGGCGAGTCCATACACGAGGTCGCGAAAACCGGCGGGACGCATGCCGGTATAGCCGCCGTCCTGATTGACCTGGTTCGAGGTCGCCTCGATGAGCGCGGCGCCTCCCGTGCTCTGCGCGAGACGCAGCGCGGACTCCAATACCCAGGGGTGTGCCGAGCACACGGAATAGATTCCGACGGGATCCGCGGCCTTGTGGCGGTGGATGACATCCAGCAAGGTGTTCATGAGGCCCTCGGGAGAACCTTCTCTTCCGGTTCAATGGCAAGCAGTACCGCGGCAGCGAAGGCGAGCACGATGCCGGCGACCGTAATGAGGTTGGGTGCGGCGTGCAACACGGCCATGGAGACGACCGCCGTGATCAGCGGGGCGCCCGCATTGGCGAGCGGCGCGACGACGATTGCCCTGCCGTAGCGAAAGGCGTACACCAATGTCAAAGCACCCACCGCGTTGAGAATTTGCGTGATGGCGGCAAGTCCCGGGCCCTGCCATCCGTACTCGATGGGTTGCGAGAAATCGGTCATCCACAGCGCGACCGGAATCAGCAAGAGTCCCGTGATCGCCATATAGAGGAAGATGTTCTCGGCATCCATGGTGCTGTTGGCGAGTTTCATGAAGAAGGCCTGCACGCCCCACGCGCAGAGAATAATCAGCGCGTAGAAAAACCAGGCGACGCCGTGTGTGCCGAGCTCGGGGGCCTCTGCACCCGGTGTGTAATTGAAGAACGGCAACGCGATCAGTGCAAGCACCACGCCGACGGTCCCGGCCTTGCTCACGCGTTCTTTGAGAACAAGCAGGGAGAGCGCGATGGTGATGACCGGCGATAACGCAATGATCGGGAAGATGAGGTACGTGGGCCCGGTGTTCACGGCGTGGAAGAGCAGCATCTGTCCCCCTGCCCCGGTCAGCCCGATCAAGGATCCTAAAAAAACGGACTTCGCATCGCGCAGCACCCTCCATCGTACCCGTTGCATCGCGTACGCCGCCGGCGGGATCAGGGTGAGCGCCCAGACCACATAGATCAGGGTGTCCGGAAATCCGTTCCTCGCGGGGAATTCGGCAAACGCCCCCCACACGCCCCAAAACACCATGGTGACGAGCGCGTAAATAAGCCAGGGTTTCGTGATCACCGTCAGTACCGGTAAGAGACGCCCACGACGTAGCTCCGCCCATACGCGCTGTAGCCCGCGCCCACGCCGCTCGCGCTCTGGCCGACCGACTGGCCGGGCGCCCACGGCAACAAGGGATTGCCGTTGAGGTACGTTCGCGCGATGGCGTTGGTGAGGTTCTTACCCTCGGCATAGACCTCGAAGCCCTTGGCAATCCGGTAGTGCGCGCTCGCCGTCACCCAGGAGAACGGATCGGCGATGGCGGGCCAACCGGGGACCTCGGTGCATTGCGAGCAGTAGTAGATGTAGCGCGAGGTATAGTCCCAATTGACGTCGGCGTTGAACGGCCCCTTATCGTAGATCAGGCTGATCGAGAAAGTGGTCGGCGGCGCGGCATTGACCGCGCCGGTGGAGTTGCCGGACTGGTCATAGCCCTTGCTCCACGTGTGCGTGAATTGCACGTGCGTGCCGAGACCCATCTCCAGGAAGTGCTGCCAGCTCAGCTCGACTCCGGTGTAGACCGACTTGGCGCCATTGGCCGGAGCCGTGATGGTCCAAGGGAACGGTTTTATCGACGTCACTTGCGGCGTTCCCGGCGCGCCGCCCAAATATTGCAGGGTGCCAAGATCGACGTTGGTCTGCGTGGCGGTATAAATGTCATCGATGACCCGCTTGCCGAACAAAGCGGCCGTGAGCGCCGCATGGGGTTGGTAGTACCACTCGAGCGAGAGATCCGCCGAATAGGCCTTGATGGGTTTGAGCCCGGCCGTGCCGGTGTAGTCCAGCAACGGCGTGCCGTTGATCGCCTGGTTGGTCGAGTTCGGCGCGAGTTGATTGAGGTCCGGGCGCGAGAGGCTCTCGGCGAGGGCGCCGCGCAGCTGCAGCGTCTGCGGCGCGATCCAGTAACTCACATTGAGAGACGGCAACGCCAACGTGTATTGAGCGCGCTCCCTGAACGCGCGCGAGGAGCTGTACTGCACGTTCCAGGTTTGGGTCGAGTTCGTGGCGTCCGGAGTCCACAAGGAGACGGGTACGGATTGCGCCGTCGAGGCAAGAGTGCGGGTGCGCACCACCCGCACTCCCAAATTGCCGGACCAGTCACTGCCGGCGAATTCGGCCTCGACATAGAATGAACTCGTCTTCTCGGTCACGTCATAGGAATTGAAGGGATTGGGCTGCGGCAGCGTGTCAGCCAGATTGAACCGCGTGGAGCACGGCAGGGTCGAGCAAAAGAATGGATTCAGCTTGCCGTTCAAACTCTTGAGGAACGCCAGGAGTTGGGCGGTATTCAACCGCGGCAGGATCATCGGGAACGACCCGCCCGCCCCCTGCATGAAATTGGGCGGACTGGTGAAGGAGATGACGTTGAAGCCCGGCCCAAAAGTATAGGGACTGCATTGGACCGGGCAGCCCGCGGTCTGGTACAGGGAGCCGTATTGGCCGGAGCCGTTGGTCCAGTCGTTGCTAAAGTCGGTGCGCGTCTTGTCGCGATGACTCTCGCCGAGGCCGAAGAGCAATTTATCGAAAAATCCCCAACCCATATCGTAGGTGCCGTCGAACGTGAGGGCCGTGATCTGATCGTGGACCGAATAGCCGTTCAGGCCATCGTAATGAGTGGACCAATACTTGTTGTTGTTGAGGAAGCCCGAGTTCATCAGCGCCGTGTAGGAACAGGATGCCGGACTCGTCGTGCTCGCGGTCCCGCTCGGGCAAGCGGTGAGTCCCAGCTGGCTCGGGGGAATCAAGACATTGAGGATGGGCAGGCCGTGCGGAACATCCGTGATCTTGAGCGTGTCGGGCGAAACGGGAGTGGCGGAGACCAGACCCGCCGTCACGAAGGTGTCCTCGCCGCCTTCAGGGCGATTGGCCGTCGAACGGTAGGCGTCGAGGCTCAGGGTCAACTTCGAAGTGGGCTGCCAGGTGGCCTTCAATCCGAACAGCGACGTGACTACATTGCGGTTGGTGGTGTTGTTGACGATTTCCGGAGTGAAGTTGCTCGACGTGACGGAGGTGATCACGCCGTTGTTCACGACCGGATTGGTCCATCCGGCGCCGGTCGGGTCCGTGGGGAAATAATAGGACTGGTTGTAGCCGAGCTGCGGATCTTCCAGGTGCGTCCAGAGACCATCGGCGACCAATTTAAAGGCGTCGTTGGGACGCCACTCCAAGCTTCCGGAGAGCGCGTCGCGCTTCTTGTTGTCGAAGATCGACCCGAAGGTGATGCAGCAAGGCGTCGCCGCGAGCGGTACGGCATTGCCGGTGCCGTCGAAGGGGTATGTGGTGGGACCATAAATGTTCTGGTTGTACGCGTTCAAGGAATCAGTGCGCAGATGATTGTCGGAATGAACGCCCGCGATGAGAAATCCCAGCGTGTGCTCGGCGAGCGTGTCCTCGAGAAAGGCGGAGTACTTGGTACCGTGCAAAGTCGACATCTCGTTGTAGTTGCCCTCGGCATGCGCGCCCGCATGAAACCCCGGGTTGTCCAAGGGGCTCGCGGTGCGCAGGTTCACCGTGCCGCCGATGCTGCCCTCGAGCGCAGAGGCCTCCGATGACTTGAGCACGTCGGCGCCCGAGATCACCTCCGAGGGCAGCACGTCGAAGGCCAGATCGCGCGCATCGTCGTCGGTGGCGAGAATACGGTTGTTGAGCGTGACGATGTTGTATTGCGGCCCGAAGCCGCGAACGGTGACCTTCTGGCCCTCGCCGCCCGTGGTGCGGCTGATGGTGATGCCCGGCAGATGCTCCAGCGAATCGGCGACGTCGGCGTCCGGAAATCTGCCGAGCTCTTCGGCGTTGATGGAATCGAGAACCACGGGCGCGTTCTTTTTGACGTCGAGCGACTTCTCGAGACTTGCCCGAAGGCCGGTGACGACGATTTCTTCCAAAGCCGTGTCGGGGGTTGCGCCGCTCGCAGTGAGCCCCAGGCCGAACAACAGGCAAATCCCAATCAAAGGCTTCAGGTCCGGCACGTTTCGTCTCCCCGTCAAGCTTCGTTTCCCAGTACCATTTATAGGAGGGCTTTTTTTCAATGAGGTCGCCAAGAGCCTCCGACTCGAACGTCGGACATACTTTGGGGAAAACGAAAGCAAGTGATAGTTAAATGACGGCTTTTGCTTCCGTATTCTTACGTTTTATATTATTATTATTTTCGAACATGTCAATAGGCCCGCTCCGAAGCTCCCGTTGGACTTAAAGGCCAATGCACTCCCACAAGACCTCGCGGCGCCAATTCGTGCAACTCGCCGGCGGCCTCGCGCTTTGCCTTCGTCACGGTTTGCTACCGGCACAACCCCGCGGCGCTGCCGTCCGCTCGGCGGCGGCCCTCGATGACGCTTCCATACGGATCGACTGGGACGCGAACCTCCATGCGCGAGTGTCGCGGGTGACCGCGTCAGGTCCCGTCCCGATGACTTCGTCTGGCCCGGCCGATTATCTGCTGCGGGCGGATGGCCATCACATCGCCGCGTTCGCTCTTCACCATCAGGCGCGCGACTCCGTCGACGGCGCCAACGGTCCCGGCGCGCGGCTCACGCTGTCCGGAATCTCTCCCGAAGGGATCGAGAAAACCATCGCGGCGACGCTGTTCCAGCGGTATCCCGGCTTCGCTGTCTATCGCGTGTCCTACCGCAATGTCTCCGCCGAGGCGATCAGCCTTCGTGGCTGGACCAACGGCGACTTTCTGGTGCGCGGTGCGCGCGCGGGACCCTCCACCGCCCAGCCTGAGTTCTGGTGCTATTCAGGCGCATCGTACGAGGATCGCCGCGACTGGGTGCAGCCGGTCAGGCACGGATTCGCACAAGACAACTTCCTCGGCATGGAGGCCTCCGACTATGGCGGCGGCACGCCCATCGTCGATGTGTGGCGCCGCGACGGTGGCCTTGCGGTGGGCCATGTGGAGACAACTCCAAAGCTCGTCTCTTTGCCCGTGGAGGGGCGGCGAGGGAGCGTACGGGTTGCCGTATGCTCTCGGCAGAAACTCGAACTACGTGCCGGCGACAGCTTTCAGACACCGGAGATTTTCGTCGCCGTCCACGGCGGCGACTATTTCGCGACGTTGAGCACCTATCGCCGCATCATGTCCGAACGCGGATTGAAGCCAGCGGAGCCGCGAGCCGCCGCCTACGAGCCGATCTGGTGCGCCTGGGGCTATGAACGCGCCTGCACCACAGCATTGATCGAGGGCACGCTGCCGAAGGTCAAGGATCTGGGCTTGGCTTGGGCCGGCATCGACGACGGATGGCAGGCGGGTATCGGCGATTGGAAACCCCACCCCGCCAAATATCCGAAGGGCGAGGACGACTTGCGCGGCCTCGTGTCGAGCATCCGCGCCGCAGCCCTCAAGCCCAGGCTTTGGTATTCGCCTCTGTCGGTCGCTCCGGGCACGGACCTCCTGCACGATCATGCCGACATGCTGCTTCTCGACCAGAATGGGGCCGTGCAGAATATCTCGTGGTGGAACAGCTTTTATCTGTGCCCCGCCTACGAGAAAACGGTCCGGCACACCGAGGGACTGGTGAGAAAATTTATCGGCGAATGGGGCTTCGCAGGCCTCAAGATCGACGGCCAGCATTTGAATGGCGTTCCGCCTTGCTTCAATCCCGCGCATAATCACGCCCGTCCCGAAGAGTCTGTGGAAGGACTGCAGAATTTTTTGCGCGCGATCTACCAAACCGCGATCGAGATCGATCCGGACGCCGTGCTGGAACTATGCCCGTGCGGCACCGCATACTCGGCGTTCAACTTCCCCTCCATGAACCAGGCGCCCGCCTCCGACCCGGAGTCCTCCTGGCAAGTGCGCCACAAGGGCAAGACGCTCAAGGCATTGATGGGCGCAAGCGCCGCGTATGCGGGAGATCATGTCGAGCTCAGCGACAACCACGATGATTTCGCGTCTACGGTCGGGGTCGGCGCCATCGTGTCGACGAAATTCACCTGGCCGATCGATCCGAAACCCAAGGATTCCTTTCTGCTCACCCCCGAGAAGGAACCCACATGGAGGCGCTGGATTGCGCTGTACAGGGAGAAAATGTTGCCCCTCGGGACGTACCGCGGCGAACTCTACGACATCGGCTTCGACAAACCGGAGGCTCACGCCATCGAGAAATCCGGCCGCCTGTTTTATGCTTTCTTCGCCGACCGCTGGAACGGCGAAGTGGCGCTTCGCGGATTAAAGTCCGGGCCATACCGCGTGCGTGATTATTTCAACGATCGCGATCTCGGCACCTTGGCGCCGCATCATCGGCTGCCGGTGACGTTCGAGCGCTTTCTGTTGCTCGAGGCGATCCCCGCGTGAAAGAGGCCGAGCCTGGTCTTCTGGTCGGGGAGCGCCGCCACCGGATTCTAGATTTGCTTCGCGAGCACGGCCGGGTCACGGTGGAAGCTCTGGCGAGCCGTTTTGCCACCTCGGCGGTCACTATCCGCACCGATCTTGCGGCGCTCGAGGCCGCCGGCGCCCTGGAGCGAACCCATGGCGGCGCCCTTCTCGGCCGGGACAACGACGATCAGCCGATTACGGTCAAGCAGACACTTCATCACGCGGAGAAAGTTCGCATCGCCAAGACCGCGGTGACGCTCATACAGGATGGCGAGACGGTGATCTTGGATTCCGGCACGACGACCGCGGAGATCGCCAAACAGATCCGCAAGCTCGAGATCCGCTCGATCAATGTGATCACCAATGCCTTGAACATCGCCACGCTGCTCGCCGACGTGCCTTTCGTGCGCCTGATCATGCCCGGCGGCATCTTGCGGCCGGAGTCGAATTCCTTGTCGGGCCCTCTGGCCGAGGCGGCCCTCGCCGGACTGCAGGCGGATCGCCTGTTTCTGGGCGCCGACGGTCTCGATCCCGAGCGCGGCGTCATGACTCCGCACCTTCTGGAAGCGCAGCTCAATGCGCAGATGATCGCCATCTCCGGTCAGGTCATCGCAGTCGCCGATTCGTCCAAATTGATGCGCAGGAATATTTCGCTCATCGCCCGCGTTGAACAACTGCACATGCTGATCACCGACAGCGGCGCGAATCCTAGCGTGGTGGCCGAGCTCGAGCGTCGCGGAGTCGAGGTTCGGCTGGCTTGACCGACGCCGCGCCTCGCTCGAGGAGCAGTCGCTTGTGAAACTCCGCTTCCGGCATCGGTCGCGCAAATAGGTAGCCCTGATACTGATCGCACTTGAGCTCCTGCAAGTGCCGGCGCTGTTCTTGGGTTTCGACCCCTTCGGCGACGGCGCACAGATGGAAGGCATGCGCGAGCGAGATGATGGTCGACACGAGCGTTGCTTGCGCCGGCGATGTCGCCAGGTCCGAGATGAAGGAACGGTCGATCTTGAGCGCGTGCACCGGCAGCTTGGACAAGCGTCCCAGCGACGAATAGCCGGTTCCGAAGTCATCGATCGCAATGTACAGCCCGGCCGCGAACAGACGTTGCAGCTTTTTCGTACTGCCCCTCAAATCCTCCATCAAGGCTCCCTCGGTGATCTCAAAATCCAGCCGGCCGCCGCGGCCGATCAGCGTTTCGATGGCCGCCAGAACGAAATCGACAAACTCCCGCCGCTTGAGCTGAACGGGAGACACGTTGACCGCGATCGGAGTCAGCGGCAGCCCCTCATCCAGCCACCGGTGGCTGACTCTCACGGCCTCTTCGATGACCCATTGCCCGACCTGAACGATCAATCCCGTCTCCTCGAGCACGGGAATGAACTCCGCCGGCGACACCAAGCCGACACCGGGCCGTTGCCAGCGCAGCAGTGCCTCGGCACCCGCAATCTTGCCGGTGGCCAGATCGATCTTGGGCTGGTAGTGCAGTTCGAACTGCCGTTCTTCGAGCGCGCATTGCAGCTCATGCTCGAGCGTCATGCGACTGTAAAGTTCGCTCTTCATGCCGTGGACGTAGGTCAGGTATCTTTCGCCCGACTCTTTTGCCTTTTTGACTGCATGCTCGGCGTTCTGCAGCAAGACCTCGGCGTTCTCGCCGTCCTTCGGAAAGGAGGCTGCGCCGATCCAGGCGGAGACGGGGACTTCCTGTCCTTCAATCTGGAAGGGACGGACCAGCAGCTGCGACAGCTCCGTCCGCATATCCTCGGCGCGCATCTCGGATTCGCCGGCGATGTTCGAAGCGACGCCAAAAAAGCCATTGCCGAAATAGGCCAACCGGGTCGGCCCCTGAACTGCGCCTTTGAGCCGCTCAGCCACGAGCTGCAGCAACTGATCGCCGCCTTGGCGGCCGAAGCGATCGTTGATGGCCGACAGATGCTGGATATCGAGAATGAATACCTCGAGGGCGCCTGCGTCCGGCGTTCGGACCGTCATTTCGCGCGCCAAGCGTTCACAAAAGAGCGTTCGGCGAGCAAGACCCGTCATCGGATCGAAGTACGTCAGGAAGTTTGCTTGCCCCTCTTTCTCCAAGTACTGGAGCGCGAATGACAACGTGCCTGCCAATTGACCGAGCAAGGCTCTCTCTTCGGCCTCGAACACGCCGCATTCCCGCGAGATGAGGTTGAGGGTACCCACGGCGGTTCCGGCCACGGTCAGTGGGAGTGCGGCGGCCGCACGAAATCCCCAGGCGGCCAGATCCTCGCGCCAGTGCACCCGGGCACCGGGATTCATCAGATCGTTGCAGACCGAGGAAAGCCCGGTACAGAGCGCCTGCTCCGTGAGACTTTGAAATTCGGTCGCCGCCAAGCGGATCCGAAGACTGAAGTCGTGGAATTCCTCGGCGCGCTCGCCGGCAACGGCCACCGGACGCAAGACGGCGGTGCCGGCGTCGGTCAACAGGATCGTCACGAGAGCATAGTTGCCCTGCACGTTGACGATCCGGCACACTTCCTCCAAGAGTTCCGTACGATCGCGAATGCGCAAGACGGCCGCATTGACGCTGTTGAGAAGCCGATAAATCCGGTTCAGCCGTTGGTTTTTCTCATCATGGCGCTTTCGCTCCGTGATGTCCCGGTCGGTGCCTCGAAACCCGGTCACGAGGCCCTTCGCGTCGATCACCGCGAGCGCTTGGCGCTCGAGCCAACGATACGAACCATCCCGATGCTGCCAGCGCGCCGTCAGCGCGGATAGACGGTGCTCATTGTTGCCGAGCGATCGCATAGCGCCCGCCAGCAGCACCTGGTCGTCATCGTGCACACGGTTTAGATAATGAGTTCCCAGCATGGAATCGGCGGACACATCGAGAATGCTCTTTATGCTCGGGCTGCAGAATCCGTAATGACCGTCGACATCGAGCTCCCACACCCAGTCCTGGGATGTCTGCACCAGATCGCGAAACCGCTGCTCCGCCTGGCGGACCTCGCGACGAGCTTCGACATCCTGCAGCGCCCGGATCACCGCGGGGGCGAGCCGCGCCAGATTGCTCTTGAGCACATAGTCGGTGGCGCCGCTCTTGAGCGCATCGATGGCGCGTTCCTCTCCCAGCGTGCCCGATACGATGATGAACGGCACTTCCGGGAGCTCCGCTCGAGCAATGCGCAATGCCGACATGCCGTCGAATTTCGGCATGGAAAAATCGGACATGATGAGATCCGGAATCGACTGAAGCCCGTTACGAAATGCGGCTTCGGTGTCGACCCGGTGATAGTTGCAGCTGAGTCCCACGCGCTTGAGCTCGCGCGCGATCAACGCCGCTTCCGTCGGCTCGTCCTCGACGATCAAGATAGAAAGAGTCCGGGACGTTCCTTGTTCCTGCATGCGCTATGCCTCTTCCGGCCGGCGATTCATCGCAATCCAGTAGTAGCCGAGGTGGGCGACCTCCTCCATCAGCTTTTGAAAGTCCACGGGTTTGACGATATAGCTGTTGACGCCGAGCTGATAGGAGCGCACGAGATCGGATTCCTCGGCGCTCGAGGTCAGAATCACGACCGGAAGCGCGCGCCCCGCGGCGTTGCCGCGCACGGCCTTGAGCACCTGCAGCCCGTCGACTTTCGGCATCTTGAGGTCGAGCAGCAATAGCCGCGGCAGCGGCCTCTTGAGCACATCGGGCGAGTTCCCGAACAAATAATCGAGCACCTGCTGGCCGTCCTTGAGCCAGACGACCTTGTTGCCGAGATTGGCCTTGCGAAATGCCCGCAGCGTCACTTCCGCGTCAGTCGGACTGTCCTCAGCGTAGACGATCTCGAAGAATTCCTCGACAACGCTCGTGCTCATGCGGCAGTCTCCGTTGGCCGTGCGGCCTCTCCGTTGGCCGTGCGGCCGTCTCGCTTTGCCATGCGGGGATTTGCGTCGGCAGAGCAAAATGAAAAGTTGCCCCTTGGCCCGGCGTACCCTCCGCCCAGACGCGGCCGCCATGCCGCGTCACGACCCGGTGGACGATCGCAAGCCCGACGCCGGTGCCTGAAAATTCTTCCTGGCCGTGCAGGCGCTGGAATACGCCAAACAACTTATGGGCATACTGCATGTCGAAACCCGCGCCGTTGTCGCGGACATAGTACGAAGTCTCGTTTCCTTCGGTGCGCGCGCCGATCCGGATCTTGGGCGCATTCGTCTTACCCGTGTACTTCACCGCATTCGACACGAGATTTCTCCAGACCTGCGCCAGCAGCGACGGATCGCCACACGCGGCCGGCAACGGATCAATCGTCACTTGCTGCTGCGCGGACGGCGCTCCCTGCAATGCCTCCTGCACGGCAGTCGCCGCGAGAGCCTCCATATCCACCAGCGCGTGCGCCAACGACTGCCGTCCGAGCCGCGAGAATGCGAGGAGGTCGTCGATGAGCTGACTCATGCGCTGGCTTGCATGGCGAATCGTGTCGAGATACCGCCGAGCCTCGGGTTCCAACTTATCGCCATAGTCTTCGAGCAGCATCAAAGAGAAGCCATCGACGGCCCGCAACGGCGAGCGCAGGTCATGCGATACGCTGTAGGAGAAGCTCTCGAGCTCCCGATTTGCCGCTTCGAGTTCGCTCTGCTGCCGGCCAAGATCTTGGTTCAATATCTTGATGCGCGATTCCTGCGCCACCCGCTCGGAGATGTCGTGGGAGATGCTGATGAGATAGAGGGGGCTGCCGGCCTCATCGCGCACCAGGAGCTTACGCGTGGCGAAGGTGGATACGGTGCCGTCGCGGTCGATGCGTTGATCTTGAGGAATGTGCAGCATCTGCGACTGAGCGAGAGTTTCGCGATCGCTCTTGCCGGCAAGTTCCGCATTCTCCGCCGTCATGATTTCAGGGGCCGTGCGGCCGACGATTTCCTCACGCGGCAGCCCGATCCATGCTTCGGCGGCGCGGTTTACCGTGAGGTAGCGCAGCGTCCGAGCGTCCTTCACGAAAATCAGGGCGGGCAGGCTATCGAGAACGACGGACAGAAACCCGCGATTGGCGCGCAGAGAGTCGGCGAGATCACGCCGGAGGGCGAGTTCATGCCGCAGCTTCATCAGGCCAACGAGTACCGTCGCAACGACCGCGGCAAACAGCGTACCCGCCAGCCACATCACCGCCTGTCTCCGCTTTTGGTCGACGCGCTGCCTCGTGTCCAGGAGCTTGAGCTCGGCAGTCCTGATCGACTCGAACTGAGCGCGGATGCGGCCCGTCAGATCGCTTTCGCTGCGAGCCGCCATCAGGTCTTTCGCGGCGCCGACGCCGTCGGTCTGGGCAGCGACGATCGCCGCCCGATCGAGCACCACCCGCGCGTCGATCAACCGGCCGAGCTCGCCGATAGCGCGGGACTGATCCGGGTTGTCGGCGACCAGCTCCTTCGAGTTCTGCAACCGAGACTCCACTGCCGACAGGGCTTTCTCGCGCTGCTCGAGCGAATCAGGGGCGCCTGTAAGGATGAAGGCCCCGGTATCGGCAATCGCTTCGAAGAGTCCGCTTTTCACTTCGTCGACGGTGCGCAGGACGAGATAGGTGTGTTCGACCCATTTCTCGGATTTCTCGGAACTTCTGAGCGCCCCGACGCCGAGCACGCCGATCAATACGACGACGAGCATGGCGCCGACAAACGCCGCCGTCACGAGATTCTCGGTCCCGGACATTGTCTCGCCTTCGGGATCGCCAAGATGCAACAGCTTGTCCGCGCTATTCATCGGCTCACCGACCGTGCCGTGCGCGCGGCCACCGTCGAATTCAAGACCTCACGCGCCAAACCGTCCGCGACGGTACCCGCACGCAGCGGGCCGCGCTTGTCCGGCAGGCGCCGTGACATGCGCGCATTTGCAAGCTGCAGCATCTCGCCGACAGCCGGCGTGACCACGAACGGATACGCGGGGTCCCCGCGGGCGCCGGAGGTGTTCAGTACCGCATCCAGCGTGTCGATATCGAAAGTCCGCGTCTGTGATTGCAGCGCCGCCAGCGTTTGCCTCCGCTCAGTGGTCGACATCAGGAGTTGTTGCGCCGCGCGCTCGGCTCGAAGCCATCCGCGAATCACGTCGGGGCGTTGCGCGAGGACCGAGGTCCGAGCGACGAGGAAGGCGGCGCTGGTCTCGTTGGCCTCACGGCCCGACACCAGCCGCACGCCGTGCGTGCTACGGACGAAAGCGGTGGCGTAGGGCTCCCAAATCGCTGCCGCGTCGATCTTGCCCTCACGCAACGCGGCTACCAAGACATCCGGCGACAGATCGAGCACCTGCGCGGGACGTATCTTGTACGCCTCGATCAGGTTCGATAGAAATAAGTCGGAGCAGGTGCCTCTCGATGTCCCGAGCCGCTTGCCTTCGAGCCAACGAACGGCAACCTCCGCGACAACGCCCTGGGGCGCGCGGCTACCGGCGACGATGACATTACATAAATCCGAGCTCACGGAGGATACGGCGATGATTCGGAAATCATCGCCATCGCTGCCTTGAGTAACCGTCAGGGCCGGGGCCAGCCCCAGATAGGCGAGATCAACCTCGCCATGACGCAGGGCATTCACGAGCACCCCCGCGCCCTTGAGCCCAATGTTGTATTGGACCGGCACTCCCTCCGGAAGCCGGCCTTTCTCAAGGTGGGTGGCTCGAATCATGGCGCCGGACCATGCTTCGGCGAAGTAGGGCTGATACCCCACGCGAAGCGCGAAATCCGGGGTTTGCGCAAGCGCTGCCCTCATGTGAGGCAGCCCACCAAGCAATAACAGCAGGGTCAGCGAGCAAAGCCGTACGGTCGTCCGGATAACTCGATTTAACGTGACGCACATGTCGTCCGATCCTCGGACTAAGACTTTAAAAAGTAACCCTAGTCTGCGGTAATTGGGCGACATATCGTGCATTTTTAGCAACGAGATGATCACACTTTCCGCATTTGTGGGCGCAGTCCTACAGGGATTCCCCGCATTTCAACGCGTTTCCGCTTTCCTCGATTGAACCTTGTTCCCGGGCGAGATCAAGCGAGCGGCACAGTACCCCGTAGATGCCACCGGATACGATGAGGCCCACCAGCCAACCGACATCGACGCCGCCCAGCGCACGCGCCGCCGGACCCGTGTAGACGTCGGGCAACACGAAGAACGGCAATGTCGATAAGAAGCCGAGCACATAAGCGATCAGCCCGCGAGTTCCCCATGCGCCGTAGATGCCATGGGGCATGAAAAGATGCGTGATCGCATAGCGGCCCCTGCGCACGAAGAAGTAATCGACCAAATTTACCGATGTCCACGGAACCAGCAAATACAGCATGATCGTCAAGGTCGCAAACAGAAGGCTGATGGCGTTCTCCGTGATCGCGAACGTAATTGCCATCCACGCCGCTGCTACACCCAAGATCGCCATGATCCGTAGCCGGGGAGTGGGCTGCAATTCGAACAGAGAATTCAACGCCGTCACGACGGTGAGCATGCCGCTGTAGGCATTGAGGCCCATCGTGGCGACGAGTGCGGTCACGGAGGCCAGCGCCATCCCTACGCCAAAGCCGGAAAAGATGGCATTTCCCGCCTGGTGAAGCGCGACGAGTCCGTCCGAGGCTCCGAGGCGCGTGGCGAGCCACGCGCCCAATGAAATCAACCATATCGCGGCGGAACTCGCGCCCAAGAACACCGCAAGAATGATGTGCTGCGGCCGGGTGTCGCGGGGCAGGTAGCGCGAATAGTCGGACACGGAAGGAGCATAGGTGATGTTGTAGGCCGCGCTCGCGGCGAACTGCGCGATGAACGCGACCCAGGTGAACTCACCTGTTGCGAGATGAGTTGCTGGCACCTCGCCCGCAGCAATCGCAATCGTCAGCAGCGTATACAGAGGCAGGCAAACCCAGAAGCACGCGCGAAAAATGCGGTGCAGCCAGTCGTGCCCATAGATCGCGATGGCGACGGCGATCACGCCGGCGAGCAGCGTGACCGCCGCTTCGTTCCAGCCGAGAATACCATTCAGGCCCCGCGCCATGAGCACCGAATCGGCGACGTTGAAACCAATGAACGTGAAAAGCGTGCCGACGAGGACGATGACCACGCCGCGGAATCCGAATTGCGCGCGCGATTGAATCATCTGCGGCAGCCCGAGCTGCGCCCCCTGCGATGCGTGGAAGGCGACGAAGATCGTCCCGAACAAAATCCCGAGCGCGCCGGCGAGCGACGTGAAGGCGAAGCTCAAGCCCATACTTGGGCCGACGAACCCGATGGCGATCGTGAAGAAGTGGAAGTTGCCGAGGAACCAGAAGGGCGCCTGATCGATGACCCGGCCGTGCCGCTCGTTCTCGGGGATGTAGTCGATCGATTTGTGTTCGATGATCACTCGATCCCAACGCCGAGCGAGTCCTCGATGATGGCTGCCCGAGACGGGTTCCAAGCCGAACGAGGCCGAAGCGGACGGTTAATGTGGTTAACTTTTCCTCAAACTAAACCAGCAGCACTCCGCTTGCAAGTCGCGCGGCAGTTGTACTCGGCGCACGACTCTGCGAGAGTCGCGATAGTTCATGTCCAGGGACTTCTGATGCCCACGGCCTCTCGGACCGCAACGCCGATGCGCCACCGAATTCTCGACGAGGCCGAGCGGCTGATCGCGGTCAAAGGCGTCTACGGCTTCACGCTTCGGGACATCGCCGCGCCCCTCGGCGTGCAGGTGCCGGCGATCTACAAGCACTACAAGAGCCGGGACGACGTTTTGATCGAGGTGGCCCGGCGATTCATCGCGATGCTCGCGGGCCAGTTCGCGCTTCGGCCGGACTTGAGCGCAGTGGCGGCGTTCCGCGCGGCCCTGGAGAATTTCGTCGATCTGATGATGGGGCACCCCGCGTACGTGCGGCTGTCGCTCGTCGATTTTGCGACGCCGGAGGGCGGCATGGACTACGTCAAACTCGCGGCCGGCGGCTCCTTCAAAGAGAATTTGGTCCGGGGGCCGCTCGCTCAGATGCACGCGCGGCTGCGCAAGCTGCTGCGTGCCGGCATGCAATCCGGCGACTTTCGCAGGGTCGACGCGGTGGACATTTACCGGCTCCTCAAGGCTTCACTTCTCATCCGACTGGTGTTCCCGGACGACGCCCTGCTGTTGCGCGGGCCGACCCGCGCGGAGCTGCGCGCCGGCAAACGATGGCTTTGGGACATTGCGGTACGTCACCTGGCACCGCACGACGGCGCTTGATTCGAAATCCGCCCGCGAATCCGCCGTGGTCGCGCGCGTGATGCCGCGGGTGATGCCGCGCGTGATGCCGCGGATGATGCCGCGGTGATGCCGCGGATGATGCCGCGGATGATGCCGGGGGTGATGCCGCCTGTGTTTGACTTCACTATGAGGCGTTGTTAAATTCCGCCCGAGGTTAACTCGATTAACCCGCGAGGAAGGATCGCCCAAGACGCATGAACTTGCGCTGGGGCGGTGCCGGTTCACAGGGAGAAATACATGGCTGACACTCCTCTGACGAGGCGCCGCGCGCAAACGCCCGCACCGTGGCCGATGCAACGGATGACGTCGGTGGCGGTCGCCGTGCTTGCCGCTTTGTACGGCGCTCCGTCGCTTGCAGACAACGACACCCTGCAGGAAGTCATCGTGACTGCAACGCGGCGCTCCGAATCGGCGCAAAACATTCCGGCGAGCATCACCGCGATCACGGGCCCCGTGCTCGAGCAAGCGGGAATCGTCGACAAGGTCGATCTCGCACGTTCGCTCGCCGGCATCAATGTGACCGACAAGGGCCCATTCGGCGGCGTCAACGGATCGACCCTCATCATCCGCGGGCTGAACAGCGATTCCACCTCCGGAGAATTCGTCCAGTCATCCCCCATCGTGCAGCCGGTCGCGACTTATGTCGACGATACCCCGCTGTTCTTCAATTTGCGCCTCCAGGATCTGGACCGGGTTGAGATACTGCGCGGCCCGCAGGGCACCTTGTACGGATCGGGCTCGCTGGGCGGCACGATTCGCTTCGTGCAGAAGGCGCCGGACCCTCGCGCCTTCGACGCGAAGATTGAGACCGGCGTAAGCGATACCGCGCACACGCATCACTTGAACTACGACGTGACCGGCATGCTCAACCTGCCGCTCTCGGAGACGATCGCGTTTCGCTTGAATGCGGGCTACACGGCGGAGGCGGGTTTCATCGATCAGCCGGATCTCTATGCGCTGGACGCTTCGGGCGCGCCGATTGCGCAGCAGCCTGGGAGTCTCTCGAGCCCGCCCGTGACGTACTCGAAGAAAGGGGTCAATTCCTATCTTTACCGCACGGCGCGCGCGGCGGTGTCGTGGAAGCCGAACGATGATTTTCGTGCGCAGTTCTCCTACCATCACCAGCTCTCGACCGCCGATGGCTACCCTTATGCCGCCCCCTACTATGGACTGGCATCCCTGTCATCGTCGGATTACACCGCCGCGGCCACGAATGACAAGGTCGACCTCGCTGCCCTGACGCTCGAGTTCGAACTCGGGTTCGCCACCTTGACGTCGAATAGTTCCTGGGCCGACCATCAAAACGTATCGCAGGGCGATGTGACGTCGCTGTACGACTACTTCCCATTCTATTCATCGTTGTACGGCGCAAACCCGCGTGTGTTGGTCACCGGCCACCAAGGATTCGAAGATAAGCCCTGGGCGGAGGAGATCCGTCTCGCGTCGAAAGCGAACGGATCCTACGATTGGGTGGCCGGCGTTTTCTACAAGACCGAGCGCACGACCATTCGCGAGCACGATTTTTATCCGGGGTACCTCGACTACTTCAATGCCTGCGTGCCGGTGTATGGCGCCGGCGACGGCATCAATCCCTCGCAGTGCGGAATCGGCGAGACCGCCTACACGCCGGGGGCGGCTACCACTATTGACGGCATCCCGATCGTCAAGGATCAAGCCTACGTCGGCGACTTCGAGACTCGCTACACCGACCTGGCAGGCTTCGGCGAGTTCACGTGGCATTTCGCGCCCTCCTGGAGCGCGACCGCCGGCGCACGCATCTTCAGGCAGACAGTCTCGCAGTCGCAGCAGACGGGGCTCCTTTTCGACGGACCGGCATACATCGCCAACATCTCGCAGAGCGAGACCTGGCGCAAAGCGCTCTGGAAAGTGAACGTGGCTTACCGGATCGACGAGGCCAATCTCGCGTACGCGACCTGGTCGCAGGGATTTCGCCGTGGCGCCGTGAATGGATTGCCCCCGACAGAAGCCGCGGTCAACTACGTGACCAATCCGGGCTTATTCAAGGTGTCGCCGGACACCGCCGACAACTATGAAGTCGGCGTGAAGGGGACCGTGCAGAATCGGTTTCGCTACTCGGCGGCGATCTACGACATCCAATGGCACAATGTCCAAGAAGCCGCTTTCCTGACGCCGCTCGCGCTGCCGGGTGCGATCAATGCCGGCGAGGCGTATAGCCGGGGCCTCGAAACCGAGCTCTTTGCCCGCTTGACCGATCACGTCTCCGGTCAGCTCGAGTACACGTATGACCAGACGAAATTGACGTCGCTGGCGCCTCTGGCCTTGATCGGGTTGTCCGTTCCGCCGCCCGCCGCCGGGACTCCGCTCCCGGGGACGCCGAAAAATACCGCCGCGGCGGCGGTCGAATATGGGCATGTCAAGGTAGCGGAGGGCGAGCTGCGGTTCGCTGCCAATGCGCACTATCAAGGGTCCCAAATACCCGCGATTTCGGCGACCATCCCGACCGTCGGCGGTTACGCGCTGGTAGGCGCGCGAATCGGTTATTCGCGACCCCACTGGCTCGCGACGCTGTACGTAGACAATCTTACCAACCGGCTCGGAGTCAACTCCTACACCGATCCCATCCAATGGGGAAAGTTCTACCAAGCGTTGGTGTCAAGGCCTCGGACGATCGGCCTCACCGTCAGTTATTCGGTCGCGGAACACTAGGAGCACCGATTGGCCGGCCGCGCCGCGCGGCTGCCGCCGGTGTGTTTTCAAAAAAATCCGGCATCGTCGATGGAGCATGGTCCATCGACGACGCCGGGATCCTCACTTATTCGCGAGCCGAATGGGTTCATTGCCGAAACGCAAGGCGGTCAGGGCGGGTGCATTGACCTTGCGAACGGCATCGTCGACCGCCGTGTCGATGCACGCCTTCTCCGCGAGTCTCAGGATCGCGTCGGTGCCGCCGGACTGCTTACAGACCTTTCGCGCTGCAGCATGTATCCGGCTGTAGAGGACCTTCGCTCCCTCCATGTGAGAGATATTGAGATCGCTGAACCGAACGGTTTCGGATGGCGGGATTTCCGTGGCGTTCACCGACGTTGAAAACGCGCCAAGCGCTGCGATGCCCAGGGCGCAATAGATGGCGGTATCGAGTTTTGTTCGATTGAATGTGTTCATGGCCGATTCTCCTCAGTTTGTCTTTGCACTCCCCAACTCGCGCTGGGTTAGGCGCACGGTAGGAAACGGCGGTCGACCAATCTTGACCGTCTGCTGAGAAACTCATGAATTAAAAGTGAATGCTCGAAAGCGGTAGTTCCGCCAACCGGCTTCTGTCATCATCGAAATCGCAAGGTTGCTCCTTAGGCGAGAAGGACATAACGGCGTGATGGGAGAAAGGCCAAGCGCGGCGCCGCGACCGAATGCCGACAAGGGCCGCCGCCGCTGGCACTTTGCCGGCACGGTTTTCGATGAACGGACTCTGGAACTGCTCGTCAACGGCATCGATGCCGAACTCGAACGCAAACCCCTCGAAGTGTTGACCTATTTGCTGGAGCACGCCGGCGAGGTGTGCACCAAGGATGAGTTGCTCGGCGGCGTCTGGCCCGGTCGGATCCTGAGCGAAACCGTACTGACCAAGTGCATCGGCCGCCTGCGAGAGGCTCTCGGCGACCGGGATCAGGAGATCATCAAGACCGCTTACGGTTTCGGCTATCGGTTCATCGCCCCGGTTCAGGTGGAAGTGGCGGAAACGGCCGGGCCCGCGCGCTTGGACCTCAAGCCGGGCGACCACCCGCCCGGGCGCCCGCTGTGGAGCCTGGTCGAGCGGCTGGGCATTGGCGGACACGGCGAGACTTGGCGCGCTCGCCATGAAAAGACCCGCGAACACCGCGTGTTCAAGTTCGCCCTCGACGAGGCATCGCTCGGCGCATTGAAACGCGAAATCACCCTATTCCGCATCATCAACGATTCGCTCGGGGACCGCGCCCCGATCCTCAGATTGCTCGACTGGAATTTGGAACAGCTGCCCTGCTTCACGGAGGCCGAGTATGTGGGCGGCGGCACTTTGGTCGATTGGGTTCAGGGACGCGGCGGCATGACGGCCATTCCAGTCGCAGAGCGCTTGGAAGTGGTCGCGAAGATCGCATCCGCTCTGGCGGCCGTGCATTCGGTGGGCGTGCTGCATAAGGACTTCAAGCCCGCCAATATTTTCGTGAAACCTGCGGCCGGCCAGCGCGTCGATATTGCGTTGGGGAACTTTGGCAGCGGCGGCGTGCTCGATGCCGGCCACATTGACCGGCTTGGGATCACGCGCCTCGGTTTCACCAAGACCCTCGCGGCGCCCGACGTGGGTGCGGGAACATCCCTATATCTGGCGCCGGAAATTCTCGATGGCAAGCCCTACACCGTGAAATCGGATATCTATGCGCTCGGCGTGATCCTCTATCAATTCCTCACGGGCGACTTCTTCAGGAGCATGTCGTCCGGATGGGAGCGCGATATCGAGAACGAGCTGCTGCGCGAGGATCTCGCCTTGGTATCGGAGGAGAATCCCGCGGCGCGGCTGGCAGACGGAGAACTTTTGGCGCAGCGGCTCCGAAGCCTGGACGAGCGCCGCAGCCAAAGGATTGCGCAGCGCGAGGCGCAAGCCAAGGCCGAGCGCACGCATCTGCGCCTCGAACGGTCTCGGGCGCGCCACGTGGGGGTCGCCGCCGCGTTCGCTGCGCTGCTCGTCGGACTTGCGGCCAGCACCTTCCTGTATTTGAAAGGACGCCTTGCTCAAGAGCGAAGCGCGACCGCAGCCGCACAATCCCAAGCGGTGACGGAATTTCTGAGCAGCCATGTATTCGCACCGATCAGCAAGGGCATTGGTTCTCCACAGGGCCCTACAGCCCTGGAGCTCTGGACGCGGGCGGGAAATGACATCGACGTGCGTTTCGCCGGGCAGTCCAAGGTTGCATCCGAGCTGCATTATCTGATGGGACGCTCGCTCGGCCAATTTCACGAATATCCGTCGGCATTACGGCATCTCAATCGCGCCATGGAACTCGGTGAACCACTCAATGAAGCAGGAGCCGACTCCGTGCTCCGCAGCGCCGCCGAATTGGTCGGCATCGACTACACGCTCGGAAACCTGCGCAACACGATGCCACGGTACGAAGCCGTGCTTGCAGCGGGCAAAAAACGTGTCGCACCCAACGATGCCGCTTTGTTGGATCTCGAGCAAAAAGTGGCGCGAGGCCGATACCGGTTGGGTGACTGGTCGCAATCCGCCCAGGCTCTAGGAACTCTTCTCGTGGCCGAGGGCAAATTCTCGCCCTCCCCTGAGATCATCGGCGAGACCGAACTCTACTTTGCGGAGGCGCTCATCGATCTCGCCAAGCCTGCTGATGCCGAGATTCACTTACGCCGGGCGGTCGATCTCCTGACGCGCGCCGCCGGTCCCGCGGACCCGAAGGTGGCCGAAGCCCGGGCAGCCCTCGGTCGATCGCTCGCGGATACCGGACAATATGAGGATGCCACGGCACAATTAGACAAGGTGCAAGCACTGGCAGCTTCTGCGCCTTCGGACACGGGGATGGCCATGCGTCCGGGATATCTCCGCGCGCTTCTGTTCCTGCAGATGGATGCGCCCGAGAAGGCTGAGCCCCTACTCCTGCAAATCGTCCAGTCCCAAGACGCGCAGGCCGCCGGGCGCACCGATTCGGGGCGGGAGGTGGATCACACGGGACCTGTGCTGCGAGCTCTCGGTGAAGCTTATGCCCGCGAGGGTCAGTTAGACGCCG
>CAWBUE010000023.1:0-110380 GCA_963791825.1 uncultured Gammaproteobacteria bacterium | reverse complement strand
TGCGCGCCGCGGGAATTAGCACAGGTTAGGATTACTAACCGCCATTCGACGATGTCGCCACTTGAACGACCCTCACCACCACCAAGATCACGGCCACGACCAGGTAGCCGCGCAGCACGATCATCCAGCAACGGTTCAACCGCGACAGCCGTAGCGGCGGCAATGTCTCGAGCGGCGGCATGCGATAGCTGTTCAATGCCTCGGGTGCCGAGATCGGATGTGGCCGGGTGCGACGTCCGGCCACGAATGCGGTAACCGCACCCAAAAAAGCGAGGCCGCAGCCTACGGCTAATATCAAGGAGATCTGCGCTCCGGCCACGCCCGGAAACAGCACTGCGGCGGTGAGGATGAGCGACATCGTGACCAGAATGCCGATGACCAGCATGGTGAACAAATTGACACGGCGAGAATTGATCCAGGGTCCGAGCACGGCCGAGTCGTTGCAAAGCAGCAGCAAAAAAACCGTCGCGCTCGGCAACAACACGCCGGCCAATGTCTGCACGGCGTTCGTAAGCAACCCCAGAGGGGCGCCCGGCACCATGACCAAGGCGGCAGCCCCGCCGATGAGACCGAAATACACCACATAGAAGAGTTTGGCTTGGCCTGGTTTGCGATGCAGGGAATGCTTCGCCGAGAGAACGTCGCCCACCGCGTAAGCCGTGGACAGCGATACCGCCGCGGCCCCGATGAGGCTTGCATCGATGAGCGCAATCGCGAAGAACACACCCGCGACGGGGCTCACGTACTTGGCGAGGCCGGCGGCAACGGCTCCGGCATCCCTGAACTGCCCGAATTCGGGATGGCCCGAGAAAGCCGCCGCGCAGAAAGCCATCATGGCGGCTGCGCCGGCGACGACGATGATGATGCCAATGACCAGATCGGCGCGTTCGTAAGGAATGAAGCGCGTCGTGATTCGTTTGTCGATGACATAGCTTTGCTGGAAGAACAGCTGCCATGGCGCCACGGTCGTGCCGACAATCGCGATGATCAACAGCATCACGTCGGCGAGCACCGAGTTCTTTGGCAACCCGGGCACCAGGAAGTCGTGCGTCATACTGGCCCAGGAGGGGTGCGCCATGAAGAAAATCGGCATCAGGATCAAGCTGCCGACAACCAGCGTCAGCGCGAAGATCTCGAAGCGTCGAAAATTGCCGCTGCTGACGGCCGTCATGATGAGCAGCGCAGCTGCCCCGACGCCCCAACCCTTGGGCATTCCCAGATAGTCGAGCCCGAGGCTCACCCCGATAAACTCGGTGACAATGGTCAACGCGTTCAAAATGAAGAGATCGACGACGCTGAATGCTCCCCAAAACTTGCCGAACCGCTCCAGAATCAGCCGGGCATGCCCCACCCGACTCACCGCGCCCAGCCGCAGGACCATTTCCTGGTTCACGTACAGCACCGGTATGAGGATCGCGAGCGTCCATAAAAGAGTGGTGCCGTAGTTTTGACCGGCTTGTGTGTAGGTGCCGAACGCGCCCGCATCGTTGTCGCCGACCATGACGATGAGACCGGGTCCTATGATCGCCATGAGCGTGGTCAGACGGTGCCGCCAGGTCAGTCTGGGCGCGACATCGTCCTGCAGCAGCGTGCCCAGCGCACCGCGAATATCTCCGATGTGCGCTTCATCCAATGCCGCGCTCGCAGATCCCTGCGCACCGGCGCTTACGCGCACTGCTTTGGTCTTGACGCCTGCGTGGCACACATATCGGACGCGATCCTGAGCGCCAATGAGCCGGTCCTGCGCATGGTTGATCTTCATCGTCGCTACTCCTCAAAGCGCAACGCCTCTCGGCGCCCGTGCCAAACCGCATACGGGGACTGCGTGGGAGTGGCCGCAGAGCCGAGCCTAAGCTGGCCTGCGGTACAAAGCGTGGGTATGGAACGAGGAAGGTGGAACCTAGCGCAGAGGTTCGATTCCAGGGCCTGCCGCACTCGGCGGTAAGCCCTAAGAAGTCTCTAAGGGCTAAACGAGCCGAGTAATAGTCGCCGCATCATCGCAGCATCCAGAACCACATTTACTACTACTACCCACGAAGCGCCTCGCATTACCTAAGATCGCGCGACCTTACGCTTCCGGAGGAAACTTGTAAATAGTATGGGATTCGCTTTTTACTCGGCTTTTAAAGGCTCGAATATCATACCCCCTCTGGGTATCCGCACAGGTCAAGCCGGCACGCCCTCCGCCTAGGAAAGTGCCTGACGCAGCAGTGCCGCCAAGCTGTCCCGGTGGGTATCTCCCGTTGAGCGGGCGCTCTCTTTGCCGTTCTTGAACACGACGATGGTGCTTTGTTGCGTGACTCCGAGGGATTTTTTCAATGCTTTTTCGGTGTCGTAATTGGCGATGTACAAGGTCACCGGCTTGAGCTCCGGCGTCTGCGCCAAGTCCTTCAGTATCGGGGCCTGCGCCCGGCACGTGGGACACCAATCGGCATGGAATACCACGGCGACGGGCTTGCCGGCCGCCCGCATCGAATCGTACTGCGCTTGATCGAAGGGAACCTCCGCGGCGGGCGTCAAAGCCGCAAAACAAGCCAACATCAGTGAGAAAGTGATGGCAACGAGTGATTTCATGCGGTCCTCCGGGTAAGGGCGATAGTCAGTAGACCGGCCATGGGAGCCGATTATTGCAGAGGTTCTTCCCGGGCGCGAACGTGGTGCCCCTACCTCGATGCCAGCAACGGCTCTTGGTTACGGTCCCCTGGCGAATACGGGGTTATCGATCGTCCCGCCGATATGAAAGGGGAACGATAGCTTGCCGTCCTTTAGCGTCGCTCCGGCAGCCAGCCGCGCGAACAGGTTCGTTACGAATCCCTGCTTGGAGGTGATCTGCGCCACGCCCTGATAGTTCAGCTCGTCGGAGCCGGAGAGGCTGACACTCCCGGAGCCGTCGACGTCGACTCCGTAGCCATCGATGTCGATGACTTTGCTGGAGAGCCGCTCGTGATCGAGCTCCAAATCCGTCGAAACGAAATTGAACGACGAAGGATCATTCTTGGCGGGCCCGAGATCGTTGTAGTGCGCGAGTTTCATGAGGTTCGCATTGAGCTTGAGGCTGGGTACCTGGCCGTCTCGCACCGTCAAATGCCCGCTACCGTGCAGTCCCTCCAACGGGCGCTCCGAGTGCTCGATGTCTCCGGCGATCTTGAGCTCGCCTTCCATCCTTCCCGTCATTTTCCCGCTGGCATTCTTAAACGCCGTCAGAAGATGGGCTACGTCGATCCGCTTCATCGTTGCGTCCGTCTTGAAGCTGATTTTTTTCCCGAGAATTTGAATGAGAACTCCCCGCTGGTACTTCCCCCGTATGTCTCCGCTTTCACGTTCGTGAACGATACTTGCCTTGATTGCAGACGGATGGTGGAGGTTAGATTCTTCGCCTCGATCGATCCGAACTTGCAGCGACGCTGCTTTCAACGTTCCCTGGCCGTCAAGCGTCGTCGAAACCGGATTGGCGATGCCCTGCGCATCCACGTTCTCGAGGTCGCTGAAGACCTCCTGTGCTTCGAAGAAAACGGGTCCCGGAGCATCGGAGGGCAGAAGGTTCGACAGGAGCACGTGGCCCCGGTTGATTTTCACGCGCGAGATCGTGCCGATCACAAATGAGTTCGGCTTATTCTTGGCTTTGGGGTTCTCGAAGTTCCACGGCCCGTCCGGATCGGAGATCAGATTGATCATCGGCTGTTCAAGCACCAGCGACCTGATCACGAGCTCACGGTGCAGCAGGGCCCAGAAATCAATCTGAGCGTCAATCGCGCGCCACTTTCAGCACGTAACTTGGCGGAAACAACGGCGGACTCTTGGCGCCGAACTTCTCCACGTGAATCGCAACCTGCGGAAAGAACGTCAGCGCGAGCCGGCCAATCTCGATTTTTTTCCCCGTGCTCTCTTCCAGATAGGAGATGGCCTTCAGCCGGTAGCGGTCCGCATTGAGCAGGGCGGGAACCACCAGAATGGACGCGAGGAGAAGCACGGCAATGCCCGCCATGATGAGAGTGGTCCTGCGCTGGATGATCATGGCCCCCTTCGCATTGCAGCCTGATGGGTCACGTCCGAACTCGCGCTCGACCGGCATTTGAGCGCGTTCATGGCGTCCAGCGATACACCGCCCCGGGAAACGGCGGCTTCCACTGCTCGAACGCCCCCGTAATGTAGAGCGTGTCCGCGCCTGCGGGGCCGAAGGCCAGATTGGTCACGTAGGGCGTAGGAACATCGATGGTCCGCACGAGCTTTTTATCCTCGCTCACGACCAACACACGCCCGGATCCGTTTTGGGCGATGTAATAGTTTCCGTCGGGACCCAATTTCATGCCGTCCGGCCCGTTGTAGGCATCCTCATGGGCGGTGGGCGGCGCGAGGTCTTGCAGGCGCGCCCACACCACGCGCGGCCCCAGTGTCCCGTCTGGCTGCATCGGGAAAGACAGGATCCTGCCGGCCAGCATCTCCGCGACGAGCAGATGCCGCCCGTCTTTCGACAGCGTCAACCCGTTCGAATAATGGATGGTGTTCGCCACTTCGCGTATGTCCCTGCCGTCGGCCGATACGTGAAGTACGGATCCGGTGATGGGTGCCTTGATTTCGTAGGCCCCGGACGCGGAAAAATAAACGCCGCCATGGCCGTCCGCAGTCAAATCGTTAGGACCGGTGAAGGGCTTGCCGGAACTGTCGCTCGAGAGGGTACGCACCTCTTGGCCATGAGCATCGAGCTCCACGAGATAATTTCCGTCGTAACACGCGACCAACAGATGGCGGTCGCCGAAGAAAATCAATCCGGAGGCGCCGCAATGATCCTTACGCCAATATTCTTTCGATTCCCTGCCGTCCCACATCTTGATGCCATCGCCCGCGTACTCCACATAGAGAAGCCGCCCCTGGTCCCACAACGGACCCTCGGGATATCGGGCGTGCGCCACGATGAGATCCACTCTGGCTTCGACGAGGCCCATCGGCAGTAGGCATAGCAATGGAACGACAGCCAGGGTACGCATCCGCATGGAAATCACAACCTCGTCGCCGAGCCCGCGCAGCCGCTCGAGCTGCGAGTCAAGGACTCAAAAATAAGTAACCGTGAGCACCGGGGCGCGCATTGCTCGATCCGCTCCCGTCGTGTCGTTGATCTCCATCAGTACGGGAATTGCCGGTCCTAAATCCTCCATGATGCGCACCTGAAAGTCATTGAGTCCCTTGAGCTGCGCCTCCACCATCAATGAAGTGACATCGATTGAGACGCTGGTGCCGACATCTCCCCGCGTAAAGGGCGGCGATACGCTGAGGGACGCAAGCGGCGGCTGGATCGTTCGATCGAAATCAGACGCGATCAGCGTCGGCGGTTGAAAAGCCACGAGCTCGATGAGAAGCGGAAGCGAGCCCGTGCTGGGTTGGAGGCTATTGATATATATATCAAGGAACGCCGTCTCTATCGTTGCGGCAGACGGGACACCGCCCGCGCCCGTCAGTGGAAAATCCAGGAACGCCCGGAATTCATTGAGCGTAGCGGGATCGATACCCGCAAACACGCTTTGAACGGTGGGAGACATTCCCTGAGTTACCGTGAATGAGGTCGATGAGGTTTGTTCGATATCGCCGTCAAAGGCCGGGTCGCTCAATATTTGAGTGGTCACTCGGGGCGGGGGTGGGCTACCACCGTCCCCACCGCCGCACCCCGTAATTCCGAGCGCGGCGAAGACTAACGCAATCGTGAATGTTCTAATGCGGATCATCTCGGATTCCCTTGGGTGTGTACAAAAATCCGTCGAGGACGAGCAACGATTCAGCCGCCGCTCGGGCTCAGGCGCAAACTTGCCCCTATGAATCCGCGTGCAGCTCTCCCCGGGATTCCGTGCAGTCAGTTTATCACTTGCTCGAGAAGTCCGTCCCGCCCACGGCCATGCAGCGGCGCCACCGAGCTGTGGCAATTGAAAAAATTTCAAAGCGCATTCCCGCTTCCATCGGGCAATTTTCGGCAGAGTGCGCTTCGCCGAAGCCAAGACGTCGCGGTGGCCGCCAGGCGCGGTATTGCGTGATTCAACGGGCGCTCTTCGCTGCCACGTCTCGAGTTGCTTTGAGCGCCGCCCAATTGGGGGCGTACTTCAGGGCCTCGTCATACTTGATCAGCGCCTCCCTGCGGCGACCCTGCTTTGCCAGCACGTCACCCCATGCTTTTAGAGGATCGGCCCAATGCGGGCCCCGCTTGTTGGCGTCCTTGAGTTTGGCTTCGGCAGCCGGCAGGTCGCCATGGCCGGCAAGCGCCAGTCCCCACGAATAATAAGCAGCGGGCAGATCCGGCGCCAGCGCGACGGCCGCAGCATAGGCTTTCTGCGCGCCCGCCCAATCGCCGCGGCCATCGAGGATGTCGCCCCGAAAACGATAGCAGTCCACGTATTTACCGGCAGACTCGAGCACGCGCGTTCCGCCTTGGCGGCGTGCCCCACGGCTTCCTTCCGCCGGAGCAATCCAGCAAGTGAAACCTGGAAAATTGAACGTAACCGAGGGATTTACGGACAATGTACCGAAAGCTTCCAGTTCGGCCGCCGCTCCAGCGGTATCGCCCGCTTCCGCGGCAAGGCGTCCGCGCAGGAAATGACTCATCACGGCAATGCTTTCGTCCGCCGGGTCTGGTTTGACGGTCTGAAGCGCGATATCCGCTGCGACCAGGTCATGGAGCCGGATGTTGACATCGCTGATGGCGATCCCGACGTCGCTGCCGATATTAGATCCGACGCCGCCATTGGCATTGGCGTCGGCGATGAGCGCGTCCCGCCACGCTTGCAGATTCCAGACGAGCACGTCGACGTTTTGATAGTAGGTCTCGGGCGCTCGGCCGGGCCGTCCGCCCGCAGCGCGGCGCATCTCCTCGCCGACGCCCCAGGCACCTTCTTCGTCTCCAAGCGCCCACAGCGCGTTGATGACGTTGTTGTAGGCGACCCAGTAGTCAGGCTTCAGCTTGAGCGCCGCACGATACAGAACGAGAGATTCGTGGGATCTCCCAGTCGCGGCCAACGCGTTGGCCCAGGTATTGAGAAGAAAGGGCCGGTTGGAAATGTCCGCGGCGGCAAAGGCGGATCGGCTGAACGCGATCGCCTCCTCATTGCGTCCCCTGTTCGTCAAGTAGTACGCCCACAACACCGGTTCCGATTGCGAGTAGACGTATCCGGCCGCATTCACGGTAAGCTGATCGAGATCGCGCGATGAGCCGCTGAACGTCTTGGCCGCGACGCCGTCGCCGCGAACCGTGAGCGCCAGTCCCCCGGCATCGGTCTCCACGAGGTCGCCGTCGATATGAAGATCGTGTCCAAACCGCGCCTTCAGCATCCGCGAGAATTCACCGAGTGAGACGCCGGCCTCCGGAACTGCGAGCTTGATCTCGCCCGTCCACGCGTTCGCGAGATCGCGCTTGGCCGCATCGCCGCGCGTCGCGCTCTGAAACCGGCGCAGCTCATCGAGCAGGCCGCCCGCGACAATTTTTCCGGTGACGCCGCGCGCGACGAGCGACGGCGGCACGTCGAAGGACTCGACGACCACACTGCGGGACGTCAGCGCATCGCGCAGCATGAGAAGGACGGCAGCGACGATCGCCGTTGCGATCAAAGCCATGAACAGCTGGAAGGCGACTCGCAGGCGCAGTCCCACACGCCGAATTCGTTCTTCGCGAAGCTGATTGCGCAGGTGCGCAAGGCGCAGCGTGTGCTCGTCCTCGAGGTGTGTTTTTTGCACCTGGAGCAGTCGTGACTGATCGCGCAGGAAAGCCGACGTTTCGCGCGCGACCTCCGGATCCTGGCGCGAGGCAATGGCGGCAATCGCCGCGGCGAATGCCTCAGCGCCGGCCGGAGCCTCGGCAGGGTCCGTCTCCGGCGTCTCGTGCTCCTCGCCTAAGAATCCGCCGAGCAAACTTTCGCCCATGTCGCCCTCCTCTTCAGGCCGATTGAAAGCAATTACAAAGGATAACTTCCCGCCTCACGAGGTTATGTAAAACCATCTCTGCGATAAACCAAGGGTATCAACATCCTTGCGCTAACGAGCGTGAGGGACTATTTTCTGCCCACTGGAATCTAGAACGAAAATTGTCATTAGGGGAAGTATCGATCATGGTGAAGAACCCATTGCTTGCTTTGGCTGGCGGTGCGACCGCGCTCGCCTTGTTCATTTCTATTGCGCCGGTCTACGCGGACCCGGGACCGAAAGACGATGCGGGCTCCAACAAACGTGCACTCTTCGGCACAGGCGAAGTTCGCGACGGCCTATACACGCCCTCCATCGAGGAGTTCTTGAAGCGGGCATATCCATCGGACGATGTGCCGCCGGAGGCCACGACCGCTGCTCGGAACGGCTGGGCCGCCTTGAACCGAAATGGCGGGGCTTCAGCGGGCAAATGGCGGCTGATCGGACCGACGATCGCGAGCGTTCCGGGCGTTCTCAACTCGCTCGGCGACAGTGCTCCCTACATCACCGCGGGGCGGGTAACGGCGATCGCGCTTGCTCCCAACTGCGGAGAAGATCATTGCCGCCTCTACGTGGGCGCGGCCGGGGGCGGCGTGTGGCGGACGGCTCACGCACTTGGCGATTCTGCGCATGAGTGGGAGTACATCTCGGGCAGCTTTGGCACGAATGCCATCGGCTCGCTACTCCTCGATCCCAGCGACCCCACCGGCAACACTCTCTATGCAGCCACGGGAGAGGAGAACGCGTCGGGCGATTCGGAGGCCGGAGTTGGCATCTACAAGACGACGAATGGCGGCAATACTTGGGCACTCGTTCCCGGCAGCGACATCTTCTTTCAACGTTCCATCGGACAGATCGCGTTGGACAACGCCGGCAACCTCCTGGTGCCGATCGGCAGCGGCGTGCGCGGTATCGGGTCCGTAGCCGGTGGCAGCTCCTCCAGCGGTTCAACGGGCCATCCGCTCGTAACGCGAGGGCTTTATCGACAGACAGGCTCCACGTTCACTCTCATTTGGGCGATTCCGGCCCCAGTTCGCGGTTCAACCCGGGTTCAAGTCGATCCGACGCACCCCGGAATCATTTACGTCAACGCCTTTCAACAGGGCATCTGGCGCTCAAAGGACAATGGTGGATCGTTCGCCCAGATCTTTACCCCGCAAGATCCGACGATCGCCGCCTCGGCCACCGATCGCAGTGAGTTCGACGTGACAACTCTAGCCAATGGAGCGACCCGCATGTATGTGGGTGAAGGCCAAGGTGGCGGGGCCGGACACCATTCGAACTTCTGGCGGAGCGATAACGCCGACAGCGCGGCGACATTCGTCTCGATGGGCGGCGCTCAAGTTGACGACTACTGCACGGGCCAGTGCTGGTACGACAATAAAGTTTATACGCCGGCGGGATTTCCGAACGTCGTCTATCTGCTTGGCTCGTTCAGCTATGGTCAGCTCGGCGGTGTGTCGAACGGCCGGGCCGTCTTGCTATCCACCGACGGAGGCGCCACTTGGAGCGATTTGACGCAGGATGGCGATCCCAGTCACGCCGAATTTACGCACCCCGATCAGCATGCCATCGTTACCCTGCCGGGCAATCCCTACCTCTATTGGGAGGGCTCGGATGGCGGCATCGTGAGTACGGACGGAGGCTTCTCGGACGTATCCTACAAGTGCGGCACCCGGGGACTCAGCGCGGGCGATGCGGCGTTGTGCGTGAGCCTGCTGTCGCGCGTGCCGCATGAGCTGCACAACAACATCAACCGCGGCTTCTCCACGCTGCAATTCCAAAGCCTCTCGGTTAGCCGGCAACATCCAAGGCGTTTGATCCAAGGCGGCACGCAGGATAACGGGACCTGGCAGATCGGCAGCCAAGACGACGACAACGAGGGAAGCGCTATCACGGCCAGTCCCGTTTGGCATCAGATCATCTATGGGGATGGAGGACAGTCCGGATTCAGTTCGACGAACGACGCACATCGATTCAACACGTTCACCGGGCAGGCGAACGATGCGAACTTCCGCAATGGCGACCCCACCAAGTGGGTGATCATCTCGGCGCCTATCATCAGCAGTCCGGAAGGAGCCTTCTTTTATCCGCCTGTGATCTCAGATCCGCACCCGGCTAATGGAGGCACCATCTTCCAAGGATCGTTCAGCGTCTGGCGCACTCAAGATTGGGGCGGGAACCAAGCTTATCTTGAGGCGAATTGCCCGGAGTTTACAACCTCGGCAAGTCAACCGGGTTGCGGTGATTTCGTCACCATCGGCCCCGCCGGCGCCACTGATCTCACGTCCGCGAGCTACGGCAGTACGCGAGGCGGCAGCGCAGTGTCCTGGATCCAACGCACGCCCAGCAATACCGGCACCGCGTGGGTATCAACTGGCGCGGGACGCGTGTTTGTCTCCGATAATTCGAACGCCCCTGCCGGCGCCGTGGCCTGGCACCGAGTAGATCCGGTGGCGAACGATCCCGGCCGGTTCATCTCGTCGATCGCGATCGATCCGGCGAATTCGCATCACGCGTGGATTTCCTATTCAGGCTACAACGTCAACACCCCGGCAACCCCGGGCCACGTGTTCGAAGTAACTTGGACGGGATCAGGAACAGCGACATGGGTCGACCGCAGTTTCAACCTCCCTGACTTCCCCGTCACCGGTCTCGTGCGCGACGATGTCACGGGCGATCTGTACGGGTCCTCTGATTTCGGGGTGATGAAACTCTCCTCCGGCGCGACGACTTGGGTGGTCGCAGGCTCCGGCCTGCCAAACGTCGAAGTGGCGGGACTCACCATCGTGTCGAAGGAGCGCGTGCTCCACGCCGCCACTCACGGGCGCAGCGCTTGGTCCTTGGCTCTGCCGTAGGGTTGATCTTCGCTGGGCGGGGTGGCTTTTGCCGCCCCGCCCGCTTTGCCTTAAACGCAGTGAATCCGCTTGGCAAGTATTTGTTGACCGTCGGTTACCTCGTCCTGGTACTCGTCTCTGTTCGAGTGAATGCCGGTGAACCCTTGGGTTTCGTGGAAGGCAGCCTGAAGATCATCTCGCTGCAGGAGGTCGATCTGGGTGCGGCGGACGATAAATCGCCGGCGACGGCGGGCAAAACCGCGGCCGGCCGCTATGCCCAATACCCGCTTCTCGTATTGGGCAAGGATGGAAAGAAAAAAATCGTCATGACCGCCGATGCGGCGGGGCACTATCGCCTCGCGCTGCCGCCCGGCGACTATATCCTCGACGTCAAAGGGCGTGCGCCGGGGCGTGTACGCGCAAAACCGAAACCTTTCACGGTTGTATCAAATAGAACCGTCCAGGTAGATATGGATATCGATACCGGCATTCGCTAGCCATCAGCGAACCCGACGCAGCGGCGCTGCGCGCGCGTCGACGCATGCAAGCCGGGCGCGATGTAAAAACTTGACGGCGTGGTCAGACCGGCATTGGCTTCTGCTACATTCTGGCAACCATGAACGTGCCATCGACCCCGCAAGACCCACGCCGCGAACTGCAAACTCTACTGGCTTCGCGCCTGGCCCTCATCGTGGTCGAATCCCGCGAGGAGTCACGGGTGCTGGCGCTCGTGCGGGAAATGAGCCTCAAGGTGCAGAAGGGCCGCGGCTGGGGCGTGTTTCAGTGGACCGTCACGGAAGGTCTGCAACGCATCGATATCGATCTCGGCGGGCCGCAACGCACGCTCGCCGATCCGGAACAGCTCCTGAAGCATCTGAAGGCCACCCCGATGCCGGGGATCTACGTGCTGCTGGACTTTCACCCCTACCTCAAAGATCCCGTGAACGTGCGGCTGCTGAAAGACATCGCCCAAGGCTACGGCCGCGTGGCCCGCACGGTCGTCTTGATGAGTTACGAAGTGACGCTTCCCGAGGAACTCGAGCAATTCGCGGCCCGTCTGCATCTCGCGCTTCCTTCGACCAACGAGCGGTTGATGATCGTCACGCGCGTAGTCCACGAGTGGACCGCGGCCAACCCGAACAAACCCTTGCATCTGGAGCCTGCAGTGCTGACGAGGCTGGTCGACAACCTCAGCGGGCTCACGGCATCCGACGCCGAGCGCCTCGTTCGTCACGCCATCTTCGATCATGGCGCACTCACGATGTCCGACATTCCGGAGGTTCTGAACGCGAAATATGAGCTGCTCAATCGCGGCGGGACGCTGTCGTACGAGCCAGCGACCGCCAGGTCCACGGACGTGGGCGGGATGCAGAATCTGCGGCACTGGCTGACCAATCGCAAGCCGGCATTCGACGGGACCGCCCCCGAACTCGATTCGCCCAAAGGCGTGCTGCTCCTGGGCGTGCAAGGATGCGGGAAGAGCTTGGCGGCGCGCGCCGCGGCAGGGATTTTGGGCGTGCCGCTCGTCCGTCTGGATTTCGGGGCGCTCTACACAAAATGGCAGGGCGAGGCCGAGAAGAACCTGCGCGAGTCGCTGCAATCGGCCGAAGGACTCGCGCCTTGCGTGCTGTGGGTCGATGAGATCGAAAAGGCACTCGCCGCCGGCGAGGGTGATAACGGCGTATCGCGGCGGGTGCTCGGGACATTTCTCACGTGGCTCGCCGAGCAGCGGTCACGCATATTCGTCGTCGCCACGGCGAATGACATCGCCACGCTGCCGCCGGAGCTGATCCGTAAGGGCCGTTTCGACGAGATCTTTTTCGTCGATCTCCCCGACGGCGCTGCGCGCGCGGAAATAATCGCGATCCACGCGCGCAAACGCGGGCTCAGACTGAATCCCCCGGACGTGGCGGCGCTCGCGAGTCGCAGCGAGAGTTTCTCGGGCGCGGAGATCGAACAAGCGATTGTCGCCGCACTTTACAGCGCACACGCCGCTCGCGAACCGGTGACGGCAGCCATGATCGCGCACGAGATGCAGACGACGCGGCCGCTCGCCGTCGTCATGGCCGAGAAAGTGGCGGCTCTGCGCGCCTGGGCCGGCAGCCGGACGGTTTCAGCGGACTAGCTGCGCTCGCTGGGACTAGTTGCGCTCGCTGGTCGAGGTTGTCGCGGCGGGGGCGATCGGCGGCCCGACTGCGTTCACATCGAGATCGATCTGCCAGATTCCTTGATGGCGGCGCCAGACCTCGAGGTACGCGCCGGCTTCGACCACGCGGCCACCGGCCTTGTCGAGCACCGAGTAGGGGCCGTACACATACGCCAGATCTTCGGTCCCGACGTTTTGCTCGCTGCCGATGTGCACTTTCACTTGGGCTTTGATCATGTCATCGATGGCGGCGCGAATGGCCGACGGGCCGCGGAGGGGCGCCGCTCCGGACATCACGAGCTCCGCATTCGGAGAGTACAGTGCCGCCACGCCATCCGCATCGCCCCGATTGAAGGCGACCTCCCACGAGTGTTTGAGGTCGGGCGGCACGCCCGGGCTCGTAGCGCTGCGGCCGCACCCCGAGAGACTCAACGCGGCGGCGAGCAGGACTGCGCGCACGCGGCGAATCGCCGGGGTCATTGCCCGCCCACAGATGGGGAGCTCTTTTGCAGCGCCCAAGCCTGGTCAACGAGGTAGGCGTGAATCGCCACGGCGTCGGCTTGCGTGAGGACATCATCCCAGCGCCCCATCCCCTTGACTTGGTACGCGCCGCGCAGAACGATCTCGTAGAACATGGCGTGAGTCGGCGCCGACATGCGCCGCAGATCCGGCAGCAGGGCCCGACCGAACGCATGGCACCGCGAACAGTAGCGGTTGTACTCGAGCTCACCATGCGCGATGTTTGCGGCGTTTCCTTCAGGGGGCGGTGGAGCAGGTGCGGGGTCCTCGGTGATGGCCGGCGGTTTCGGCGTCGCTCCCCCATCCAGCTTGAACGTCACGATGCGACCGTCGTTGCCGTATTTGAAAGCCGCGCTGTTCTCCGGAAACGGCAGGAACAGCACGCCGCCTCCGAATCCGGCCATCACCGATACGTACTGAGCGCCGCCGCTGCGATAGGTCATCGGGGCGGCCATGATCGACGTGCCCACCTCGAGCCGTTTGAGGAGCTTGCCGGAATCAGCGGCATAGACATTCAAAAAGCCGGCTGCATCGCCCTGCACCACCAAATTGCCGCCCGTCGACAATACCCCACCATCCCAACGGCTCGCGGTTTGCTGTTCCCACACGAGCCTGCCGCTCATAGGCTCGATCGCGCGGATGAACCCCCGCGACTTCGGCGGCGGCCGGTTCCCCGTCAATGATTCGAGCGAGGGTAGCTTGCCGTATAGGCTTTTGAGATCCTTGGGTACATAGTCCTCGGGAAAGAAAAATGCGAGGTCGAAATTGCCTTCGATGAGCCCGGCGCGGCGCTTCGAGGTGTCGACGTACACCATGGCGGCGTCGATCACTGGGATATACATGAGTCGGGTCTTGGGATTGAACGACATGGGCTGCCAGTCGTGCGCGCCCACGGCCGCGGGAAATATCAACGCGGGCTTGCGCCCCCAATCGGCCGCCGCCGCCGCGATGGGTCGATGGGTGATGGGATCCAGTCCCTGGGTCCAGTTGACGTAGGAGTATTGCTTGCCCGATAGGAACTCGCCGGTGGCCCGGTCGAGCACGTATAGAAAGCCATTCTTGCTCGCCTGCATGATGGCCGGGCGCACCTTGCCGCCCACCTCGACATCGGCGAGCACCAATTTGTTGACGGTATCGTAGTCCCAGCCCTCGCCCGGGATCTCTTGGAAATACCAAGCAAGCTTGCCGCTTGCGGCGTCCACAGCGACGATGGACGCCACAAACAATGCGTCGCCCGGGCCCTGCGGGTCGTGCTCGCCGTGGTACGGCGACGCATTTCCCGTACCGAAATAAACCAAGCGCCGGCCGGGATCGTAGGCGAGGCCATCCCATGCGGTGCCGCCGCCTCCCATGCTCCAATCGTATTTGGCGGGCCATGTCTTGACCGCCGCATCCAAATGCGGCTGGTCCTGCGCCCCCAAACGCGGATCGCGCGGCACGGTGTAAAAGCGCCATTGAAATTTCCCGCTGTCGAGCGAATAGGCGGACACCGACCCGCGCGCGCCTTTGAAATCCGAACCGCCGTTGCCGATGACAACGGCATCGCCGGCCAGCAGCGGCGCCCCCGTCACGAAGTAGTGAAATTCCCCGGGCGCCCGGACCGGCAACGTGTCTACCCGCCAGACCAGCCGGCCCGTCCCCGCATCGATCGCGTGCAGGAAGCCGTCGAGGCTGACCACGTAGACGCGTCCCTTCCATACGGCGAGGCCCCGGCTGACGGCGTCACAGCACGCATACCGCCCCCACTGTCCGTCGACCTTCGGGTCGTAAGTCCAGCGCTCGCGCCCGGTATCCGCATCGAGCGCATACACCCGGCCGAAGTTTCCGACCGCATACATGACGCCGTCGACAACGACGGGCGTCGCTTCGAGGCCGCGGCGCGTGCCGAGCTTGTAGTCCCAAGCGAAGCCAAGGCGCTCGACGTTCTTGTCGTTGATCGCATCGAGGGGCGAATAATAAGTACCCGCGCCGTCCCGGCCCGGCGTCAGCCACTGATCAGGCTCGCGGCCCGCATCCGCGAGACGCTGCGCATCGACATGCGCGACCGGCAGAGACGCGGCCGCCGGCAGAGACGCGGCCGCCGGCACCCTCGCCGCCTTGTCCGGTGGCTGAGCTTGGCCGCACCCTGCGGCGACGAGCGCAGTGAGCATGCACAGCGGCGGGAATTTGCCCAGACGATCCAATACGGCCACTAGTGTCTTCCCAAATTCAAAAGTGGTAGCGCAGGTCGACGCCAAACGTCAGAGGCTGGGTCACCACTACCCGGTTGAAAGTCGGTATGTTGAGGTTGATCTGAAAACCGTTCGACAAGATGGCCCTTTCGTTGAACAAGTTCCTCGCGAACAATGCGACGTTCCAGCGGTCTCCTTCGACGCCTGCTCGCAAGTTCGTGAGATCGTACGAAGGCAGATGATTGATGGCGTACGTAGCGTCCGTTCGTGTGCCGACATAGTCGTTCTCGAGCCGCGTTGCGAACGAAAGCCCGTTAGCGACACCGGTCCGATAGGCAAGCGAGGCGCTCAACGTGTGTTCGGGTGTGTCCTGCACGCGCGTCCCCTGGGTGATCCCCGCCTCGAGGCTGCCGATGGCGAATGTCGCATGAGTGTAGCCGCCGTTGACGGACAGCACGAGACCCTGCACCAGGAGCGCGTTGATCTCGACCTCGGCGCCGTAAATATGCGCCACCCCCGCATTCGCGGTATACGGATAGCCGCACGGAAGGGGAATATTCTGCTGAGTCCCATTCCATTTCTCGAAGTAGACCGCACTGTTGACGGTCAGGCGGCCCTGCAAGGCGCGGATCTTTTCGCCGAGTTCGTAGCTCCACACGGTGTCCGGACCGAAAGCGAGCGGCGAAGGCACGAATGATGTGGTGCCGTGATTCGCCTGCAGATTGGCCTCGCACGTGGCACCCAATGGACCGGTGATCGGAACCGGCTGGTTGCCGCCGCCCGGACGAAAGCCTTTGGAAATCGTTCCGTACACGAGAAGATTCTTGTCGAGTTCGTAAGAAAGATCGAATTTCGGATTCACACCCTTGTTGTTTTCGGGCGCATACGCGTAGGAGAAGGCATCGCTTCCGCTGATGCTGACGAAGCCTGATGTCGCCGCATCGACTTCCGACCGATAAGAATACCGGCGCAGGCCCGCCGTTGCCTTGAGCTGCGGTGAGATCTGATAGGAGAGCTCCGTGAAGAAGGAGTTTTGACTGATTTTGGTGGTCTGATACTGCGTGAACGCATTGGCCGTTCCAAACGCAGCCGCCGCGCCGGGAATGAGCACGGTCTCGCAGTAGCATGACTGGAAATCTTGGTAAAAGAATCCGACCAGCCATTTGAGGGCCGAATTTCCGGAAGACGTGAGGCGGATTTCTTCGCTGGTCTGGCGCGAGGTGTCCGCCTCGAGCGGCGTCGGTGTCGTGGCTCCAATGCCTCCCTTGGAAACGTAGAACGGGAAGATCGCACCCGGAACGGACAACGCCCATTGAAATTCCTCGGTTCCGTCCTGGCGGAGCGCCGTGTTGCGGTTCCAGCGCGACGTCGTCGACGTCAAGTCGAACGCATCGAAGTTGTACTGAAGATTCAAGCTGCCGATCGCAATTCGGTCGCTGAACGGTTCGGGCACGTCGAAGGGCTGGTAGTGGACATTGGTGCCCGGATCGCTATCGATCTGGTTCAGGCCGCCCTGCCGGATCTCCTGATAGAGAAAAAACGGCGTGATGGAGATCTTCTCCGTGGGAGTCCACAGCACGCTGGCCCTCACGGACTTGAGCTCGCTGTCGTTCACGCGCTTGTAATCGCGGACGACGGGAGCTGCCGCGACGTCGCCCCGTTTGCTGAGGCCATTCGTTTCGAGAGGGAACTGCCCATCGGCAACGACGACGCGGTCGAGCCACCCGCTGTCGCGCGATTCGGAGGCGACGACCCGAAGCGCCGCGCTGCCGCCGCCGAACGGCAGGTTGACCATCGCGTTCTCGCCGCGATTGAAGCCGCCACCCTCGGTATACGAAGGCAACAACTCGAGCGACGCGTCGAACGCACGAGGATCCGGACGGTTCGGCACAAGCTTGACTGTCCCACCCATCGATCCTGATCCGTAGAGAGTACCCTGAGGGCCGCGCAGCACTTCCACTCGATTGAGATCATACAGGCTCGGGTCGATGACCACTTTGCCGTTCTGCGCATTCGCCGGCGCGGTCAGGGGCGTGTCATCGAGATAGAAACCCACAGTCGAGGAGTTCCCACCCGCAGAGGTCATTCCCCGCATGTCGATTTCCGTCTGACCCGGCCCGCTGGTGCGCATGGACACGCCGGGCACGGATTGGATGATGGCGGTGAAGTCCGCGAGCCCTCGTTCCTGAATCTCCTCGCCGCTGATCGCGGTGATGCTCATCGGTGTCTCTTGCACGGTGGACGTTCGCTTCGTCGCGGTGACCAGGATCTCCTCGAGCTGCCCCACGCTCTCTTGGTCGGCGAGTGCGAAAGGCATGAAGCCGAAGGCGCCGGTCAAGACGAGCGCGGCCCAAGTGCGCGAGCATATCCCAGTCATACTTTTCCCTGCGGCGCAATCTCGATGGGGCGCCGGTTGAGCTAACATAACGGGATTGCATAATCACCGTTATCCGCTTTGCGCAAATATCGGCTTTCGCGGCGGGCGCCGGCGTTCTTGATATGATCTAGCCATTCGGGTATCCGGGCGGTGAGTGCATGATGCCAGATCCTATTTCGGGGCAGCCCAGCTGGGTGCTTCGCAGCCAATTCAACGACATCGATGCCCAGGCCGCGCACTTCAAAGGCTATGGACAGCAATACCAGCAATTAGGACCGGGGCCATTCGAAGGCCGTTTCTGCTCCTTCGATTTCGGCGCCGATTTCAGCATTCATCTGGAGGGCGCCAATCGCGCGCTTGCTCAGTCTGCCTCGACGCCCCCGAGGCGATACGCGGCGTGCCTGCTTGCCGATACCTCCCCGCCCTGCACGCTGAACGGCGTCACGTTCGGCCAAGATCGAGTGGTGGTCTGTCCGGAGAACAAGAGTCTCGAAGGCATGACTTCGGAGGGTATGAGCATCTTCTGCATGGATGTGTCGCGCGACCTGCTGCCGGACGACGGACGGCACATGCGAAGGGCCGGCGTGATGCGAGACGCGGCGCGGTCGCGGCACTTGCGCGAATTGCTGCAATCCGGCCTGGCGGCCTTCATGTCCTTGGAATCGCCGGCCGGTTACCCGGCGGCGGCACGCAGTTTCAAATCAGCCGTGGCCGACAGCTTGTGGCAACTCAATGCGGGCGTCGAGGACGCGGCTTTCAGCGGAACGAGACAGTACTCGACGGCGCGCGCGCTGCGCGTTTTTCGACGGGCACGCGACAATATTCATCATAGTTTGGCCGACGGCGTCTCCATCGTGGCGCTCTGCAAAGAAACTGGGGTGAGTCGGCGATCGCTGGAATCGGTATTCCGCTCGGTGATAGGCATGGGGCCCGGCAATTATATCCGCGCGCTGCAACTCAACCATATCCGCCGCGACTTGATGTGCGCCTCGAACGCTCACGTATCCATCGGAATCATCGCCGCGCGGCACGGCATCTGGCATTGGAGCCGATTTTCCCATTACTATCGGCTGCTTTTCGGAGAATTGCCTTCGGAAACTCGCAGCTACGCTCGGCTGACCGAAAGCCGGCGGGTCGTGCATAAAGTCGGCGCCTCATGAAAGCCATTCGTTGATGGCCTCGCTTATTCTGCTGCAGGCCATGGTGTGCTGGCCGCCCATGTCCTGCTGCGGGACTTTACAATAATAAATTTTCGGCCTGGTACTCAAGCCAATCAACCGCTTAGCCGTCGGCGCAAGCTTCTGCGCGGGTGTGTGTAGTTGATCGCAGACAATTGATCCGCGAACTTCCTTGGGATTAACTGCGCCCGGACGTTCGGCGGCAAGCTCCGCCGTGGACAAAAATACTTCTTGAAACGCCAAAGGGAATAGCAGATGAGCCCGACCTCTTCGATTCGATCGCTATCGTTGCTCGTGGCGACCGTCGTGTTCGCCGCGACCGTCGCACTGGCGCCCGCTGCGACTTATGCGGCCTCTCAGGCAAAACACGGTCACCCAAAGGCGCCTCACAGCATCCCGAGGATCCATCCCGCGGCACCCCAACACGAGCCACCCCATTTCGAGGCGGATACTTGGATGATGTTCCCTGTTAGCTTTGCCGCGATCGGTTTCGCCATTCGTCGACAACGACACGCCCTTGGCTCGCTTCAGCCGCTCGTTCCATTGAGTTGACAGCCCGGCGCACGCAGGGCCCGCCGCTGGCGACTGCGGGACCCATAGGCAACGGCGTGCAGGAGGGTCACCCCTTGTATCGCGGAACGATTGCACGGATTGCGCGCAGCACGGAACCTGCGGGCGAGGTCAGGCCGTGGGACCCGCCATCCGTGGTGGTCATCAAGTCGCTGTTGTACCCGCTCGCGGCGGCCGGGAGTCTCTGCCTTGCGCTGGTGATTTGCCAAGAGCCGTTCCGGAAGGCCTACTTTTTAACCGCCGTGCTCGCTTTCATTGCGACCTCCGAGATTCTGAGCGTCGCCCCGCTCGAGAACCTGACCGCCTCGGCCCGCGGTTTTCTGTTTATCACTCGCCGCTGGTTCACCGTGATCGCGTTTTTGTGGGCTCTTATCAGCGTTTCCGGCTTACAGGCCAGTTTCCCGCGGCATGTGTGGCTGACGTGGGCGCTCCTCACGCCCCTGGTCCTTTGGGTGAGCCAAGTCGTTGCGCGGCTCGCGCTCGAACTCGTGCTCGCCTCGGATCATTTCCGGCCCCACGATGCGATCATCGTCGGCCAGAATGACTTGGGACGGTTGCTCGAGCGCAAGCTGCGCCAAGACCGTTCGTCGCGTATTCGGGTCGTTGCTTACTTTGACGACCCGGAACACGCGAACATTCCGGGAATACGCTGCCGCGAAATCGGCGACTTGCGCAGCTTCATCGGCAGCAGCGACGTGCGCATCGTCTACATTACCTGGCCGATGACGCGCGAGCAGCGGATACTGGAGATCCTGGAAGTGCTGCAGAACTCGACGGCGTCCGTCTATTTCGTGCCCGATGTTTCGATCGTCAACCTCATTCAGGGGCGTCTCGCCGTCGTGAGCGGGATTCCGGTTGTCGGCGTATGCGAATCGCCTCTGTACGGCATACGGGCATGGCAGAAGAGAATGTTCGACATCGCCCTGAGCAGCGTCCTGCTCGTGTTCGCGGCGCCGCTTCTCGCGGGCGTAGCCGTCGGCGTGCGCTCAAGCTCGCCGGGACCGATCCTGTTCCGGCAGCGGCGCTATGGTCTCGATGGGCGCGAGTTCATGGTTTACAAGTTTCGATCGATGGAAGTCACCGAGGATGGAGCGGCGGAGTTTTGCGCGGTCGAGCGCGGCGATCAGCGCGTAACGCCGTTCGGCGCTTTTATCCGTAAGACCTCGCTTGATGAACTGCCGCAACTGTTCAATGTCCTCACCGGCACCATGAGCCTTGTCGGACCTCGCCCTCATGTCATCGCCATGAATGAAACCTACCGGAAGTTGATCTCCGGATACATGCTGCGTCACAAAGTGCGGCCGGGAATTACCGGTTGGGCGCAGGTCAACGGCTCCCGCGGCGGCAACGACCTCGAAGACATGAAACGCCGGAGCGAACTCGATCTAGAATACCTCAAGCACTGGTCGCTGCGCCTCGACTTCGTGATCCTGGTGCGCACGGTTGCGCTCCTCTTCTCCGATTCAGGTGCGTACTGATGATGCGCCGCCTCGCAGCCAGCGCTGGCCTAGCGTAAGACGGTGGGTTTTTACAAACGCTTCTCGTGCCGTCAAGATGCGAGCTGGAATCCAGCCGACAGGAACAACACGATGGCCATCGATCCCTTGGAAACTTCGCAGCCGATGCCGGGCACCGAGCGCTATACGCCCCGTGCCATCGCGTTTCATTGGACGATGTTCGTGCTGGTCGTCATCGTCGGAGTTCTCGGCCTGCTGCATGATGATTGGCCGAAGCAGACCCAGGGATTCTGGATCAACGTGCATGTAATGTTCGGGCTCCTGCTGTGGATCGTGCTCCTGGCGCGCCTTTCTTGGCGGCGCCGCCACCCGCCTCCGGCGCTTCCAACGACGGTCGGGGCGTTTTCGCGGCGCTTTTCGAGCCCCGTCCACCTGGCGCTCTATACGCTCCTATTCATCACACCGATCCTGGGATTCGTAACCTTCATCTATCACGGCCGTGTCTTCGATTTCGGCCTCTTCCAGGTCGACCTCGGAATCAAGAAGAACCACGCCGTATTCGGCCCAACCGAAGACATCCACGGCTATCTGGCGTACGCGCTGTTCACTCTCGCGGGACTGCACGCGGCAGCGGCACTATGGCATCAGCTCTACTTGCACGACGGCGTGCTGCAACGAATGTGGCCGACCGACCGCCGAAACTCTGCTCGCCGGCGCCTCCCCTAGGCGCTGCAATCGAATTGTCAACAATGGGGCGTATCATGTGCTGAAGAGCCCCGGTTCCTTCGCGCAACCGCGTTGATTCTGCAGTGCAGCGATCGCATCACCGCACGGACCGTCGTCGGCTCGCGACAGGGTGGCGCTGGACATCTCTGGATTAGTGGTGCAGCTTTGTTCGACCGTTCGACGATTGTTGCCTTGATCTTCCGGAGCCGACATGAACAGCAGTGCGACAAGTCAGGCCTTCAGAGCCACTCTCGAATGTGAAATTACGGTCATCCAAGAGGCTCGCGATGCGTTGCCCGAGGATTCGCATCTTCGAGCCTTGTTCAATCTTGCGGCGGAACGGCTTGCCGATCTTGCGTCACCCGGACCCGCCGTGCCGGCGGCAACTCCTGCCGAGTTCGGGAACGTCCATCCGATAAAAAGAGCCGGCTAACGGGCGTCGACGACGAACGGCTCCTTCGCGAATTCGGCGACGTCCCGAATGAGGGCGGCGGCGCAGGCGGCGATCAAGCGCGCGCCTTTGTCAGGGGACGCCAGCCGAGGATCGGAGCCGATGCGGCCGTCGGGGAATCGCGCGCGGTAATCCAAGGCATCACGGATGGGACCCGTAGGCGCGACAGGCGGCGAATAGACCGCGCTCTTGATCGCGTCCGGGTAAGCGCTTTGGGTGATGGCAATTTCGGAGGGGGTCGCGTGCGTGCCGTGCCCCGAGGGAAACATCTCGTCCGTGATCGCGGCGATGCCGGGCAGCTGCCACCAGCTGCGCAGCTTCAACATGTAGGGACACACCGTAGCCGTAAACGAAAACCGGGAGTAGCTCTCCGAAAAGGCCGCTTCGATCGATGCGATATTGCCGCCGTGGCCGTTGAGGAAAAAGATACGTTCGAAACCGTGCCGGCATAGAGATTCCACCCAATCGCCGACCGCCGCCTGGAACGTCGACGGACGAAGAGAAATCGTGCCGGGAAATCCCAAGTGATGCTGCGCCATACCGATGTTGAACGTCGGCGCAACGAGGATTTCGCCGCCTTGCCGGTGCGCCGCATGCGCGATGATTTCCGGACACAACCAGTCGGTCCCTAGAAGCCCGGTCGGTCCGTGCTGCTCATTGGAACCGATCGGTATCACTACCGTCTTGGAACGTTGCAGCCAGTTCTCTATTTCAGGCCAGGTGGAGAGTCCAAGGATCATGGAGCGCTCATGGATGCGCTACCAGATGTGAACACGTTGATTCGGGGGAAGGTAGAGCTTGTCGCCCGGCTTGACGCCAAAGGCCAAGTACCAGGCGTCTACGTTGCGAACTACGCCGTTGACGCGGTATTCGCCGGGACTATGCGGGTCGGCCATCACCTGATTGCGAAGTGCCTGGTCGCGTTCGAGGGTACGCCACACTTGCGCCCAACCGAAGAAGAAGCGTTGATCGGCGGTGTAGCCGTCGATCACCGGGGCCGGCGCGCCGCCGAGGGAAATGAGATACGCATCGTGGGCGATGGTGACGCCGCCGAGATCACCGATGTTCTCCCCAAGGGTCAGGCGGCCGTTAACGTGAAGCCCTTTGAGCGGCTCGAACGTCGAGTATTGGTCGGCCAAGGCGTCGGTGCGCTGTTTGAATGCATTGACGTCTTCGGGCTTCCACCAGGTTCTGAGCACGCCTTTGGCATCGGATTTGGAGCCTTGATCATCGAAGCCGTGGCCCATCTCGTGTCCGATAACCGCACCGATGGCACCGTAATTCACCGCGGGGTCGGCCTTGGGGTCGAAGAACGGCGGTTGCAGGATCGCAGCCGGGAAGACGACTTCGTTGAATACCGGATTGTAGTAAGCATTGATCGTCTGCGGCGTCATGCCCCACTCGTCGCGATCGGTGGGTTTGCCCAAGCGGTTGAGCTGGCGATTCCATTCAAACACTTGCGCGCGCCGGTGGTTGCCGAAGGCATCGCCGCTCTTAACCTCGAGCTGCGAATAATCGCGCCATTTGGTCGGGTAGCCGATCTTCGGGCGGAACGCCGCCAGCTTTTCGAGCGCGACCTTCTTGGTTTCAGCGGTCATCCACGGCACCTCGGCAATGTGCTGAGCGTAGCCTTTGCGCAAGTTCTCCACCAAGCCTTCCATTGCGGCCTTCGAGGCGGGCGGGAATTTCTTATCGACGTAGAGCTTCCCCACAGCTTCGCCCAAGGCGCTGTTGGTCGCTTGCACGGCGCGTTTCCACCGTTCCCGCTGTTCGGGCTGCCCATTCAGGACATTGCCGTAGAAAGCGAAATTCTCGCTATCGAACGCCTTGGGCAGTACCGCGGCTTCGCCCGTCAAGTATTGATAGGTGAGATAAGACTTCCAGGTCGAGACCGGGGTGTCCTTGAATAACTTGGCGAGCGGCGGGACGGCGCTCCACTCGGCAACGACGACTTCGTTGAGGCCGGAAAGGCCCGAAGATTTCAAGGCGGCGCCCCACGGATACGCCGGCGCGTCCTTTTCGAGAGAGGCAACCGTCATCAGATTGTAGGTCCGATCGCGCTCTCGACGTTGTGCGATGTCCCAGTGCAGCTTGGCGATCTCCGTCTCGAGCGCGAGAATCCTTGCCGCTTCGGCCTTGGCATCTTTGTGGCCGGCGAGATTCAGCATTTTTTCCACGTGAGCCGCAAACTTGGCGCGGATCTCGACGAACTGCGGGTCGGGCTTCAAGTAATACTCGCGGTCGGGCAAACTCAGACCGGACTGTCCGATATTGACGATATAGCGGTCGGGATTCTTTTCATCGAGCGAGATGCCATAACCGATGGGCCCATCGAGCGGCATCCCCGGCTCTGCAATCAGGGCAGCGACCTGGTCGTGGGTCTTGAGCCCCGCGATCGCGTCGAGTCCTGCCTTCGCCGGCGCAATTCCAAGTTCATCGATCTTGCCCGTGTCCAAGAACGCACTGTAGAAATCGCCGATCTTTTGCTCATTCGTTCCTGCCGGTGCCCGTGCGGCCGCAGCACCCTCGATGATCGACTTCACGTCCGAGTCCGCTTGCTCTCGCAGCACCGCGAAAGAACCCCAGGTGGTGCGGTCGGCGGGAATTTTCTCGGTGGCTAGCCAATGGCCGTCGACGTACCGATAGAAATCATCTCCGGGGCGCACCGCTTTATCCTGTGCGGAAAGATCGATGCCAAACGGCCCGAAGTGCGCAACACCCAACACCGGGGCGGCGTCCCCGAATGCGGACGTAGCCAGCAAGACGCCAAACCAAAGACCGCAGACTCGCGCTCCACACACTCGTAAGCCAATAAGATCCATTCTGACTCCGGTCGGTTGGTTATGCCGCGTATCGGACAGGCGTGCACTGTTTTAGTTCGATCGACCGTAGGACACCGCTTATCCCTAAACCCCCCTCGGAAGGACATACGTGGGCCTGCCGCCAAGATACCCTGCGAATCTGGACACACCGTTGGAGGCACTCAATGGAACCGAAACCGCAAACCAGCAACGATGGGCCGCCCACCCCCGGCGGCGACCCTGACCAGCCAAACAATGACCTTCCCGTTCCACCCGCCGGTCAAGATGAAGGGCAGCCAAAAGGGAAGGACAAAAAAGGGTATGGACACACGGGAAACAAGGACGTGCCTCCCCCCGCGGGAGCCCCTCCGCCGCATCAGATCTACTGAATTAAGCATCAGCGCATAAACCATTAGGCAAGCGCACCATTCCGCAAGCGTTCGAAGGCGTGGCTGTCACCGGTTATTCCAGGAAAATCCGGTCGCGAGCCTCATCTGGCGGTTGACGGGAAAGACCCGAGGGTAGAACCCGAGGGACTTCGCGGCCCCCGCCTCCACATGCAACAGTGCTACGTCCAAGTCGCGTAAGTCAGTCATGTCGAGCCAAGGGGCAGATATACCCTCGTCCTCTCGGCAGCAATGCGCCGTCCATAGCACCGTCTGGGGGGGCAAGGTTGCCAGCAATCGCTGTGCAGTGCGCTGATAACTCGTAAGGCTGGCGCCCGGCAAGTATGCGTACAGCGTCGTGGGATAGACGTAGTCCCCGATGAAGAGGCGGCGTGCCGCCGGGTCGAACAGGGCCGCGGAGCTATCGGTGTGGCCCGGGGTCCAGAGGACGGTCAGCGATCGCCCACCCAAATCGATGGTGGCGCCGGGCGCCAGCCATTCGGTTACCCGCACCGAAGGCGCCTGCAAACCATCGATGAAGCCCAAGTACTCGTAGCGAGTGGGTGTAACGCGCCCATCGGCGACGTCGGCGCGCGTATTGGGAACGTCGATCATGGCGACCCGCTCGAACGGGAGGATGCCGCCCAAATGGTCGAAATGCAGGTGAGAGACCATTACCGTCACCGGCAGATGAGTGAGGGACGCCACGACTGCACTGATGTCCCGCGTGCCCGAACCGGCATCGAACAGCAGCGCCCGCCGCTCCCCGACGATCAGATACGAATAATTCTGCTGATAGTATCGCGGCTCGCCGATGGCGAAGGTCTCGGAGCCAAGCTCCTCCACCGCGAAATAATCATCGACCATTCGACCTTTCGCGAGCTTTGCCGGCGCGGGATCCACGATCGCGTGGTGGGCGAGCCGGGGCGATAGCTCGGCGTAGACATAGGGTGCGAAGATCGCAGCGAGTGCGGCGGCGACAAGTACACCCACGGCGATAACGGCAATGGCTGTCGGCGGTTTTCGCACCCGTTGACAGTAGCACGCCGTGCAGCAACCGGCTGGAGAACCTCCAACACTGCATCGCCGTTTGGCAAAATGAACCCGATGCCGGTGAATTTTTCCCTACAATCGGTTTGGCCGCAGTCCCTTGGTCAAGCGAATGGATCAATCCATGGCACCCCGCAACAGCGCCTCGAGGCCGATTCGTACAGTTCTCGCCGTTGCCCTGATGTTTCCTTTTGCGGGCGTGGCCGCCGCAGTCGCACCTCGTTTTGGGGACCACGTTTACATCTTCAGTCCTCACAGGGCGCTCGGTGAGATTCGGGCGACCTTGGAGAAGATCGCCAAGCGGCAAATATCGAATCAATTCGGCAATGACCGCTACGCCTTGTTCTTCGAGCCTGGCAGTTACGGGTCCCGCAAACACCCTCTCAACTTTCAGGTCGGCTATTACACCGCGATCGCCGGCCTCGGCGCCTCTCCCACCGACGTCATCATCAACGGCTCCGCGCAGGTTCGCAATCGGTGCTTTCATCACTCCTGCGTTGCGCTCGACAATTTCTGGCGGTCGCTGTCGAACCTGACGCTCGATGTCTCTTCAGACGCGGGCTGCGATGCCGGCGAGGTCTGGGCCGTTTCGCAGGCCGCGCCGATGCGGCGCGTGCGAATCACGGGAGGAGACCTGAGGCTGGCGGATACATGCACCAGCCCGTCCTATGCGAGCGGCGGCTTCATCGCCGATTCGGAATTTGAAGGCAAGGTGATCAACGGCACGCAGCAGCAGTTCATGGTCAGGAACAGCAAGCTGAACGGCTGGAGCAACGGTAATTGGAACCAGGTGTTCTCGGGCGTGTTGCAGGCGCCCTCTCAGTGTTTTCCTGCCAAGCCGTCATGCGGCCCGTACACGACACTCGCCGCGAGTCCGGTTACGCGCGAATCGCCGTTCTTGTATATGGATTCTCGAAACCAGTATCAGGTCTTCGTGCCCGCCGTTCAGAGCAACACGGCCGGCACGACTTGGGCCGGCCACCCGGCGGCAGGCGAATCGATCCCCATTGCAAAGTTCTATATCGCCACGCCACGCGATACCGCGGCCACCATCAATTCCGCGCTCGCCGCGGGCCGTCAGCTCGCCTTGACCCCGGGCAACTATTATCTCGATCGAAGCATCGTCATCGCCCGCGCCGGCACGGTGGTGATCGGGCTCGGCTTTCCGACGCTGATCGCCAAGCACGGAATTATTGCGATGAGAATCGCAGCGTCCAAAGGCGTTTCAGTCTCCGGGATTATCTTCGATGCAGGCGACCTCAATTCCCCCGAACTGCTGAGAGTGGGCGAGCGCCTCGCGCCGAGTGAGGATGAGTCGTCCGATCCGAGCGCCCTGCACGACGTATTCTTCCGAATCGGTGGCGCTCGCGACGGCAGGGCGACGGTCAGCCTCGTCGTCAACAGCAACAACGTGATTCTCGATCACATCTGGGCGTGGCGGGCCGACCACGGTCATGGCGTCGGCTGGCGCCGCAACACCGCCGAGACTGGGGTCATTGTCAACGGCAGCGGCGTCACGGCTTACGGTCTGTTCGTCGAGCACTACCAAAAGCATGAGGTCTTGTGGAATGGCGATGACGGCACCGTCGTCTTTTTTCAGAATGAAATGCCGTACGACCCGCCGAGTCAAGCGGCTTGGCAGGAAGCCCCAGGCATCGAGGGTTGGGCGGCATTCAAGGTCGATGATTCCGTGAAGCGCTTTCACGGATTCGGAATGGGCAGCTACAGTTATTTCAACCGCGGCGTTGAGGTCTACGCCGCGAACGCTTTCGAAGTTCCTTCGGGCCTTGCGCCCTCGAGCGTGCAGGACTTGTTCACCATATTCTTGAATTCCGCCGCGTCCGGCGGAATTCGCAGTGTGGTCAACGGCCAAGGCGGACCATCCACCAAAGTCAACGCCGATATTCCGGTGACGGTGCCCAGCTACCCCTGAAACGTCGCGTCTGAACTCATTGCGCAGCTAAATCTTTTGCAACCCAAAGCGCCGCACCTTGGCCAGCAGCTCCCGATTGGCGGGGAGCGAGGCGATTAGGCTCTTCGCGTAGCGCGCGGTCTCGTCCATTTTCTCCTGCGCCAGCTTTCTATCGGCTTCGTTGAGCAAGGATCGGGGTACGTCGGTGTGAAAGCCCATGCCGTACAAAATGTATTGATAGCTCGCGGCCGAAAAAACCTCCTCGCGATGCGAGAAATCTTCATGCCAAGGGCAATGATGCGCCCAAAATCGGAGGTTTTCCTGCAAGCTTTCCGGAATGGACTGCGTGCGCCTATTTTCGATCCAAAACCGCGAATCGGTACGCCGACTCAGCATGTAGTGCAGCTTGAGGAAGTCGACGACACGCTCCCACCGATAGCGAAACGTCTCGTTGAAAATTCTCGCCGCGCGCTCCATGCCGTCGCGGCGGCCGGGAAACAGATTGGCAATCGACTTTGCCGACAGCTCGATCATGACGATGGCGGATGCCTCCAGCGGCTCCAGGAATCCGGCCGAAAGCCCCACGGCGACGCAATTTCGGCGCCAGTATTCCTGCCGATATCCTGCGTTGATGTTGATCTTGCGAAAGTTCAACGCGGCGGACGGGTCGCCTCTCGCCGCAAGATAGCCCTTCAGTTCTTCGAGCGCCGCGTCATCCGACACGTGGTTGCTCGAAAACACATACCCGACGCCCCGCCGGGTGGTGAGTCCGATGTCCCACACCCAGCCGCACGACAGGGCCGTGGACTTTGTCATCGACGCGATGGGCGTCTCGTCCGTCGCGTACGGCACTTGCACCGCCCAGGCTCGATCGACGAACAGTACGTCCCGCATCGGCAGAAACGGCACGCCGAAATGCTTGCCGATCAAGAGCGAGGAAAAGCCGCTGCAATCGACGAAGAGGTCTGCGCTCAATTGCTCTCCCGATTTCATCGCCAAGTGCGAGATGTCGGCCGAATCGCCGGAATGCACGCTCAGGATCTCATCGTAGAGATGACGGACGCCGAGCTTGTCGACGCAATGTTTCTGCAAGAACGGCACGAATTTTCCGGCATCGAGGTGATAAGCATAGTTCGCCAGACCCGTGAACTCGGGCGTCGTGATCTGCTTGGGCGCGCGCGCGTTCTCGCACAGCTGCGTCTGAAAGCACAGGCTGTCCGCGAAACTCGCGTTTTGCGGCCTTTCCACCCAATAGGCAGCCAAGTTGCGATCTTCGTAGGCCGCCGGCAGCGTGAAGGGGTGGTAGTAGACGTCGGCGTCGCCGCCATCCACCCATTTTGCGAATTGCGTGCCTTGCTTGAAGGAGGCGTCGCATTCGCGCAAGAAATCGCTTTCGCTCACGCCGATCTGCTTCAAGGTAGCTCGAATGGTCGGCCATGTGCCTTCGCCGACACCGATGGGGGGCTGAGTGCGCGATTCAACCAGCGTGATCGAAATGCCTTGCTCCCCGCGTTGCGGAAACCGGGACGCAAGCACCCCTGCCGTGATCCAGCCCGCCGTACCGCCGCCGACGATCAGGATGCTGCGAATGGGCTGCGATTCAGCGCCGGGCTGCATCGCCGCCGCCGGGCTTTGCGGGCGTTGCACCCGAGAGCCGTCGATTCTTGCGGGCGACGAGCCCTGAGACGTGCGCAAGGGAAGCCATTTGGAAATACATCCACTCGAGGTACTCGCGATCGCGCAGCTCTGCCAACTGTTCCGCGGGCAGCGCCTTGAGCGCCGCGGCGGCAATCCAGTACAGTCCCTGCAGCTTGGTGTCGCTGGCGTCGACGAACTCGATTTCGAGACGCAGCGGCTCCAGCAGATTGAGCTCGGCCAATCTGCCCGTAAAGGCATACGCTTCGCTCGAGCCGGCCACCAGCGCCCGCATCATCGAACTGATGTTTTGCAGGAATTGGGTGGGTTGGCCGTCGTCCTGGAACAAGCGCTCTCCCTCCTGCGTTTGTACATACGGGCTGCTGAAATCGAGCGCCAAATCGAGTGATGGCTGGGCGCCGGCCACCGCATCGCCGCGCCGGGGAACCAGCGCGAAGGGCTGACGCTGAACTTGCAGCGGTACATAGGCGGCATCCCAGATACCCTCCGACAAGAACAGATTCTCGCCACTCTGGAAACCCAACAGCGCGGCCGGTTCGAAACGCCCGTTCTCCGGGCTCTTGACGAAGAAAATCGGATACTGCGCCAGGAGCCTCGGAAATTCTCGCGGCACCACGCTGATGATGTTGCCTGTCGCATACTCGGGGCGGGCGCTCGCGGCCGCCACGCGCAGTGCGCGGTGCTTTTGACCGTTCAAGACCACCAAATCAGTCACGCTCCACTCCTAAAGTTGTGCTCCGGCGGCCGGCGCCGAGATCTGCGCCGAGTCTCCCCGCGCTATAATTACCGTCATGATCCCAGGCCCGTGCACTTGACGATGCCCCATCCTGAAGCCGCGACGGAATGGCAGGACGTCGATACGGACCTGTTCGAGAAAACAATCATACCCCGAGGCCGGCCCGCGGTTCTGCGCGGCGTGGCGCGGGACTGGCCTGCCACCGTCGCCGGGCGTGCATCGCCGCAGACGCTGAGCGCCTATCTCAAGGGGTTTGACAGCGGCCAGCCCGCGCCGTCCTTCGAAGGCTCCTCCGCCATCGAAGGCCGGTTCTTTTACAACGAATCGCTCAATGGTTTTAATTTCGAGTCCAAGCGAGCCTTGCTCAGCGAGGTACTGGACCGCTTGTGTGGTTGGATCGGAAATCATTCCTCTCCTGCCCTCTACGCGGGTTCGGTGTCGCTGCCGATTTATCTGCCGGGCTTCGCGGACGCCAATCATGCACGGCGCTTGGTGACCGCCGAATCGGTGCTGGAGTCGATCTGGATCGGAAACCGCACGTGTATCGCGGCTCATTTCGACAATACCGAGAACCTGGCCTGCGTGGTCGCAGGCAGACGCCGCTTTACCATGTTTCCCGCGGACCAGATCCGCAATCTCTACGTCGGACCGCTCGATCTGACGCCCGCCGGTCAGCCCGTGAGCTTGGTCGACATTCGCAATCCGGACCTGACGCGTTACCCACGCTTTGCCGAAGCCCTGAAGGTCGCGGAAATCGCCGATTTGGGTCCGGGCGATGCCGTCTACATACCGGCCTTGTGGTGGCACCACGTCGAGGCGCTCGATGATTTCAATGTTCTGGTCAACTATTGGTGGCGCGATGTTCCCGATTACTTCGATTCCCCCTCGAGCAGCTTGCTGCACTGCCTGCTCTCGATCAAGAGCTTGCCGATCGAGCAAAGGCGCCGCTGGCGAGCGCTGTTCGACTACCTCATCTTCCAGTCCGAAGAACCGTCCCTCGAGCATCTGCCCGCCGAGACTCAAGGTCTTTTCGGCCAGCTGACCTCGGCCAAGGCAGAGCGCATTCGCGCGATCCTGCTCAAGAACCTGTCGCGCAAGACAAGCTGACCGACGGCCCCTACAAGGCGACGCGGAAGCCGACCTGGTAGCGCGCGAAACCCTCCGATGCCGAATAGAACTGTTCGGTGTAGCGCCCGTGCTGGCGCTGAGAAGCGGACGTCAAGTTGATGCCGTCGAAGAATACACCGAAGTGCCGGTTGAAGTCGTAGCTCGCGCTCATGTCGAGCTGCCCGTACGCCGCCGTGTACACGGGCTCGTTCGCCTGTTGGGTTTGGACCGTTGCGAACAAGAACTCGCCGCGATGGCTATACGCCACCCGCGTCTGGAAGCCCCACTTCTCGAAGAACCCGACCACATTGTAGGAACGGCTCAAGCCGGGCAGCGCGAACTGCGAATTGATGACCAGTGAGTTCCATTGCGCACCGCCGGACGGAATGGACCAGTTGGCCTGCACGCCGAATCCGCTGTCGCCGAACATGTGCTGCACCGAGAACTCGAAGCCATGAATCTGGGTCACATTGGCATTGGAGGGTGCCGTAATGTCCCAGACGACCAGAGGGTCGCCCGGTTGTCCGGGGAAGGTCAGCTGCCCGGGATGGTCTGCCAGCATCTGCGCAAATATTGTCTGTGCGGAGACCGGCTTGCCCGCCGCCTGCAGCTCGGCGATCGCCTTCGTGGCGATCGCGCCCACGTTCGGATCGGTGATGCCGAACAGCGGCCCTTGCGTCGTGGTTTGCGTCAGGAAGTTGGTCACGTGCTTCGTGAACCAATTGGCCGCAACGTAGCTTCCCTGAGCGTAGTACCACTCGGCGGCGAGGTCGAAGTTATTCGACTCGTACGGGAGCAGACCCGGATTGCCTGCGGTGGCGGTGCGCGAGCCGGGCTTCGGGGCATTGGTCACGGAAGTGGTGCCGATCATCTGATTCAGATCCGAGCGGCTGATGGTCTTGCTGTACGACGCGCGCAGCAGCACGTCCGGCAGCACCTGCAGGCTGGTATCCAAGCTGGGCAGGAATTCGTCATAGGCGGCGTGCACGTCGCTGTAGGTGGCGTTGGCCGCGTAATTCGTCGAAAACTCGGTCGGGTTGTTCCACTGAATCGAGGTCGGCACCTTCTGCAAGCTCTGCGCGGTGACGCTGCTGTGCTCGTAGCGCACCCCAGCGAGCGCCCGGAACCTCATGCCATCGAACTCGGTATCGAAATCCATCTGCACGAACGGCGCGGGTGTGTCTTCCTTGATGTGATCATCATTCGTCGGCGTCTTTGCCTGCGCGAAGGTGTAGGGCGGGAAATTCCCATCCCCCGGCGCTCCGCCCCGTTGCGTCGCTGCGATGGCTGCCCCCAAGGGGAAGCTATAAAAATACGGGACCAGGATGCCGCAACCGCCGCCGGAGAACGACTTGAGAATGGTGCAGGTCGACACCTTGGTGAAGGCAGTGCCCGGAATCATCCCGGCGTAGGCGGGGTTGTAATAGCCCCATGGGAAATTGCCGCTGTTGAATGATTCCGCCTCGGTGGTCATGCGCTTCAGGTCAATGCCGGCGGTGATGGCTCTTGAAGCCGCTCTCGGAGCTGTTCTTCCAGGTCGCATCGAGCTTCAATTCATCGATCACGGTCTTGAAGACATTGTTGTTCGCTTGGCCGAACAGCGGTTCGATTGTCCCGGTGCCAAGGTTGCTCATGCTGAGCGGAGGGACATAGGTCCAAGACGTGGTTGGAATCTGCGTGCCGCCGAGCGAGAAGTACTTGTTGAGGGATTTTTGGGGAATTTGGCCCACGATGCCGAAGTTATTGTTGCCGGAAGCCCCGCCGCCCGAATCCGCAGTCGAATGGTGGCCGTCGAATTCCACGGCGATGTTGTCCGACGCCTGCCACTTGAGGTTCAGGCCCGCCGAGCCGTTCTGAGTGAGAAATTCATTGGCGGCCGCGAAATACGACAGATCGCTGCCGGTGTCGACCAAGTTCGTGACCGTGCCATGGGAATTGATCGTGGCGCTCGTCGGATTCGGGCCGTAATCAAACCAGGCGCCGAAGGTATGGCGATTCACGTTGTCTTTATAAAATGTATAGGTGTAGTCCGCGGTTGCGACCAGGGAGTCGACGGGCTTGAACTGCAGCACCGCCTGACCATTGACCCGGGTGCGCTCGTGATCGACGACACCCCAGCCCTCGTTGCGCGGCGCCCAATTGTGGCCGCCAGGATTCGTATTGCTGCTGGTGACCCGCGGATCGCCGGCCGCGAACTGATCCTGCAGCCACCCATCGATGTTGGCGTCCTGCTCTTGGCTGTTGCGCTTCGAATAGGAGCCGTTGACAAGAAATCCCACGCGATCGTCGAAAAAGGTATCGCTGAACAAGCCGGAGAATTCCGGCGTGATCTTGCTGCCGACTTTGCTCGAGGTGTCGTCGGTCGCCTTGGCCTGAAACGCGGCGCGCATGGAATGAAAATCAAAGGGGCGCGCCGTGGTGATGTTGATGGTCGAACCGATGCCGCCGCTCGGTACATCGGCGCGGCCGGTCTTGTAGACCGTGATGCCGGAGATGCCGTCGGCGGATAGATTCTCGAAATCGAAGGAACGCGTCGCATTTTGGCCCGGCACGACGCTGCCCGGCATGGAGCGGCCGTTCAAGGTCACCATATTGAATTCCGGGCCGAATCCACGCACGGTCACGCGCGCGCCTTCATTGTTGAGCCGATCGATCGTTACGCCGGGAATGCGTTGGATCGACTCGGCCAGGTTCGTATCGGGGAATTTGCCGATATCTTCGGCGGTGATCGCATCCACCACGCCCGGCGAGTCGCGTTTGATCGTCTCGGAAGTGATCAATGACTGACGCAGTCCCGTGACCACGAGTTCGTCGAGATTGTCCGTCGCGGCCGAATCGGCCGCCGGATCTGCCATCGCCCCCGAGCAATACATCGCGATCAGCACGGCGAGCGGCTTCATCGGAAATTGCGGAAGTGGTTGATGCACCTTTTTGCAGGCGCGCGCAAGGCTCGCTTTCTTCAAGTTACTCTCCCCTCCCGGTGTCTCCGGGATATCAACATTTTTCTACTCGCCGACGTCGCGGGTCGTTCTTTGCGACCGGTTTCTGAAACCGGTTGCAGACCGATACTGCCCAAGCATCTGGCAAATTGCAAGAGGGGCGCACCGCATGAATCGCGAGGTTTGCGCGTACTATGACAACATCGGCCTTGACAGCAGCCGCCCCACGCAAGCAGCATCCCTGAAACCGGTTGCACAGGCGGCCGAGGCCCGCGGCTGGGAGCGCGGATGGGGGGATGGCAATATGACTCGCCGATTCGAGCGTCTGGGGAGCGATATCCCGGAGAGACTGGTGCATGCCGCAACTTTGGCTCACGGTACGGGCTTTGACGCCCCGCTGCCGGGCATCGAGAACGTGCCGGGGATGGACAACTCTTTGAAATTATTGGGCATCGCACTCACCGTGGCCATGGGCGGCTTCTTGGTTGGTTTCGACGCCACCGTCATTTCGGGCGCCGTGCCGTTCATCCGCGACTACTTCGGGTTGAGCGGCGCTGCCGGAACTTTCAAGTTGGGCTGGGCCGTGAGCAGCCTCGGCTGGGGCGCCATGGCCGGCAATCTGTGCGCGGGTCCTCTGAGCGACCGTTGGGGGCGCAGAACGGTGCTGCTCCTGACCGCGGTATTGTTTCTGGCCTCATCGCTCACCGCAGCACTCACGACCAGCTTCACGGTATTCATTGCAGCGCGCGTCGTGGGCGGACTCGGCGTCGGCGCGGCGATCCTCATCGCCCCTCTGTACATCGCGGAGATCGCCCCGGCGGGCAGCCGCGGCAGATTGGTGTCCGTGAATCAATTGATGATCGTCATCGGCATCTCGGTTTCCTTCTTTTCGAATTATTTTTTATTGTCTTTGGGCACGAACAGCTGGCGCTGGATGTTGGGCGTGCAGAGCGCGCCGGCCGCACTCTACTTTTTATTGTTATACCTCGTCCCTGAGAGTCCGCGGTGGCTCATGAGCCGAGGGCGCGAGGCCGAAGCGCGTGCCGTGCTCGAGGCCGTTCACGGCCGGAGTGCCGCACCGCAATTCGACGTGATCCGAGCGAACCTTGCCAATCGGCCGCGGCACGTGGGCGTGCAGGGCCTGCTGTCGCCGCGCCTGCGGCGCATGATGTTGTTCGGCTTGGGCATCGCATTCTTCCAGCAGGCCACGGGAATCAATGCCATTTTTTACTATCTGCCGACGATTTTCGCGCAGGCGGGCGGTGAACTGTCGACCTCTTTTGCGCAGTCCGTCCTCGTGGGACTCGTCAACCTCGGTGTGACGTTCGTGGCGATCTGGCTGATCGATCGGGTGGGGCGACGGCCCCTTTTGTGCGTCGGCGTGGCCGGCATGGCCCTCTCGCTGTTCGCGATAGGATGGGCATTTCATGCAGGCCAGGGGGCGGCCGCCGGCGCCGGACACGAACGCATCGTGCTCGTCGCGATCATTACCTACGTGGCCTCCTTTGCCTTCTCCCTAGGTCCTGTGATGTGGGTGCTGCTATCTGAGATCTTTCCCAACGAGGAGCGAGCAGCGGCAATCTCGGTCGTCGGATTTTGGAATTCGCTCGTCAGTGCCAGCGTCACGCTGCTGTTTCCGGCGGCGGTAGCCAACTTAGGTGCCGACGGCACTTTTTTCGTTTATGCCCTGCTCGCCTTAGCCGGATTCTTATTTCTCACGGCGCTTGCGCCGGAAACCCGCGGCAAGACCCTCGAAGACTTGGAACGCGTCCTTACGCGGCCGTTGCGTGGAGGCGAGGCGTGAAACCGAAGTTTCCTGCGCCCACTCCCGGCAAAAGCGGCCCGCGCCCGCGACAATCCGCGACCCTGCGCATGGTTGCCCGAGAAGCGGGCGTGTCTGCGAGCACCGTTTCGCGCATCATCAACGGCACGGTCAACGTGAGCGACGGACTGAAGCGTTCGGTCGACGCGGCAATCGCGAAGTTCGGCTTCCGGCCCAATGCGGCCGCGCGGGGCCTGGCTCTCGGCAAGACTTCGACCATCGGCGTCGTCGCACAGGCGATCGACAGCCCATTCTATGGCGAGGGGCTGCGCGGCATCGAGGCAGGCTTAAGACAGCGAGGCTACGCGCCGCTCATCATGAGCGGCAACTGGCGCAACGAGGATGAGGACCGCTGCGTGCAGGAACTCATCGCCCGGGGTGTCGATGGCGTGATCGTTTTCGCCGGCCGCCTGAGCGATGCAAAACTGAAAAATTACGCGAAGAGCGTTCCGATCGTCATCACGGGCCGCAGCTTGCGCGCGCCGCGCTTGTTTAGCCTCCAAGTCGACGACGCGGGGGCTTCGATGCTGGCGGTCCAACACCTCGTCGAGCTCGGGCACCGTCAGATCGCCTTCATTACCGGCTCCGAAGCCCATCCGGACGCGATCGAGCGCCTGCGCGGCTACAAGCAGGCGCTCGCCAATGCCGATATCGGCTTCAATCCCAAGCTGGTCGCGGTGGGTGACTGGCACGAAGAGGGCGGCCTACGAGCGACCCTGGAGCTGCTCGATGCGAATTTGAAATTCACCGCGCTATTTTGCGTGAACGATCAAACGGCCTATGGCGCATGCCTGGCGCTGTACCGCAAGGGACTCTCGATACCGCACGATGTGTCGCTGATCGGGTTCGACGATCTACCGTCATCGGCCTACCGGCTGCCGCCCCTGACCAGCGTGCGGCAATCGATCGGCGAACTCGGCGAGCGGTCGGCCCAGGCCATTCTCGAGTTGATCGCCGGGCGCCGGCCGCGCATCGCCGCGCCCGACGTCAAATTGGTCGTGCGGGAGTCGACGGACCGGACGCCGGGATCGAGGAGAGCCCCCTCCGCCCAACGGCAGCATGCTCCCCATGAATGAGCCGCAATCCGTCGACGCGCTTTCCGATCGATTCCCCAGGGATTTTGTCTGGGGAGTCGCAAGCAGCGCTTTTCAAATCGAAGGCGCGGCGGCCGCCGACGGCAAAGGCGCATCCATTTGGGACGAGTTCTGCCGCATTCCCGGCGTCATCGCCGACGGCTCAGACGGCCAGATCGCCTGTGATCACTATCATCGCCTCGATGCGGATCTGGACTTAATTGCGGGCCTTGGCGTCAAGGCATATCGGTTTTCGATTTCCTGGCCGCGCATTCAGCCGCTGGGATCCGGCGCCGCTTTGCGCTCCGGAATGGAATTCTATGATCGTCTCGTGGATGGATTGCTGGCGCGAGGCATCCAACCCTTCGCGACCCTTTACCATTGGGACCTCCCGTCCGAACTGCAGCGTAAATACCAGGGGTGGGCGCAGCGCAGTACGGCCTACCGTTTCGCGGAGTACGCGGCGCTTATCGCCCACGCCTTGGGCGATCGCGTCCACTCGTTTGCGACCCATAACGAACCTTGGGTGACGGCGACGCTGGGGCATGAGCTCGGGATCTTTGCGCCGGGCGTGAAAAATCGCGCCGTAGCAATGCAGGTTTCGCATCACTGCCTCTTGAGTCATGGCCTAGCCGCGCAGGCGATGCGCGGCGCGCGCCAAAATCTCGATCTGGGCATTGTGCTCAATCTCTCGCCGGTTTATGCGGCCACCTCCTCGCCGGCTGATCAGGAGGTTGCGGCACGCGAGGACGGGTTGCTGGTGCGCTGGTACATGGATGCCCTTCTGAAGGGGGTATACCCTGCCGACGTCCTCGAGCATCTCGGGGCCGATGCGCCGCACGCGGACGCGGGGGATGAGCGATTGATCGCCCAGCCGCTTGATTTTCTCGGCGTCAACTATTACCACCCCGTTATTTCCAGCGCGACCCGGCCGTTTTCTCATGCCCGCGAGGACGTCCCGGTCACCGACATGGGCTGGGAGGTGGCGCCCGGAAGCTTTACGGAGCTGCTCCTCCGGCTCGACCGGGACTACGATTTGCCGCCATTGTTCATTACGGAAAACGGCGCCGCCTACCGCGATACGATCGTCGACGGCGACATCGGCGATGATGAACGGCGCGCCTACATCGAATCGCATGTGGGCGCCGTCGCGGACGCCCTCGATAAAGGTGTCGATGTGCGCGGCTACTTCCTTTGGTCGCTTCTCGATAACTTCGAATGGGCGTCGGGCTACACCAAGCGCTTCGGCATCTATTACGTCGACTATGCGACGCAGGCGCGAATCCTTAAACGCAGCGGCCACTGGTTCAAAAACTTGGCGGCCGCCTTCCATCGTGAGCGCCGCGGCGAAGCGCGGCTCGCGGAAATACGCCCCTAGCGAGAATGCCCGCTGCCTCGGGCAGCGGACCGGTCACGCATGACCGAGCAGAGGGGGAAGGCGATGGATGAAATGAGCTGCGGCACTCTCGTAGGCATACGCTAACTGCAGGCAATTGAATTCCTGCCGATTGGGGCCGACGATCTGAATGCCGATCGGCAGGCCCTGCTCGCTGAAGCCCGCCGGAGCGGCGAGCGCCGGGCATCCGGACATCGTGACGAGCAGCGTGGCCTTCATCCATTCGTGGTAGGTGTCCATTTTCCGGCCCGCTATCTCGCGGGGCCAATGCTCTGAAACGTCGAACGGAAATACCTGCGCTGTCGGCACAACCAGAAAATCGTAGCGTTCGAAGAATCGGCGTACGGCCTGCGTCCATTCGGTGCGCACGACCGAAGCGGCTGTAATGTCGTAAGCCGATTGCTTGAGGCCCAGCTCAACTTCGAATATCGCCTCGGGCTTGAGCAGTTCCCGCTTGGCAGGGTCGTTGTAATATTCAAGAAGCGAAGCGCCATTCTGCCAGCCGCGAAGACGCATCGCCGATCGCCATAGTGCGTCCAAATCGAAGTCCGGCACCGCCTCCTCGACAGAGCAGCCCAGGGACTCCAGGGTTTTTACCGCCGCCCGGCAAATGTCGAGCACTCCGGGCTCGCAGGGGGTATGACCTTTGAAATCCGCGCCCCAGGCAATGCGCGTGCCCTTGAAATCCCTTTCCAACCGGCGCTGAAACACGGTTCCATCGCCATCCAGAGACAGCGGCACGCGAGCCGAGAATCCCGCCTGTACCGAGAGCAGCATGGCAAGGTCCCCCACGTTTCTTGCCATCGGGCCGGTCACGCTCATCGTCGGCAGCCAGGCGTCGTGGGAGTCGTAGGGAATGCGCCCTATGCTGGTGCGAAAGCCGAAGACATTATTCCAACCGGCGGGATTGCGCAGGCTGCCGCCGTAATCCGAACCGTCGGCGACGGGCAGCATGCGAAGTGCAAGGGACACCGCAGCGCCGCCACTGCTGCCGCCGGCCGATCGCCCCGTATCATAAGCATTGCGAGTGACCCCATAGACGGGATTGTAGGTATGCGAGCCCAGTCCGAACTCGGGCGCATTGGTTTTTCCAATGAAAATAGCGCCCGCATGGCGCAATCTCTCCACCATCAGGCTATCCGCAGACGGAACGGAATCCTTGAGTATCGGCGACCCCATCGTGGTTCGGATGCCTTTGACGGCTTGCAAATCCTTCACCGCGTGCGGAAAACCGTGCAGCGGCCCCATGGACTCGCCTCGCGCCAACTGGCTATCGCGCTCGCGCGCCAGCGCCATCAGGGCCTCACGGTCCTGAAGGGCCACGATGGCATTGACCTGAGGATTAAGGTCTCCAATGTGGTTCAGGTAGGCGGTCATTACTTCGACGCACGACGCCCTGCGCGAATGAATTGCCGTGCTCAGTGCAATGGCGTCCATCAAGACGAGCTCGTCCAACGGGCGCGCAGACGCCGCGCGGGGAGCCGCATGCAAGGCAGCGCCCGCGGTTGCACCGGCTGTCAAGCCAAGCACCGTACGACGATTCATGAATGCTTTGGTCGAGGCGTCCGCATCGGTTCATGCCCGCTTTGCGTCGATGACGGATCTTACACCGAGACCGACCGCTGCAGGCATCTCCCGCCGGTTGATTGCTTGGCTTCTGAGGCCCTCCCTGTCAAAACTTGTAGGTTCCACCGATCTGGGCGGTGATACCGTAGTACTCGCGCTGAATGATTCGATTCTCGCCGGGACCTTCGGTGAATTTGAGCGGCGTATTCGTCAGGTTCTTGAGATTCAAATAGACACTGAGCGGATCAGTGACCTTGTATTGACTGCCGAAGTCGACCGAGAAACGCTCCTGCGTCCATGCATCCAGAGCGGCGCTGCCGCCGAGAGCGAAGATGTTCTTGCTGGTGTAGTAGGCGCCAAGGGTCAGGTTCAAGCGGTACATATCGTACAGGAGCTCGGCATTCGCCGTATTGCGCGATGTGGACGGCAGCATCGAGTCCCGCGATAGCGTGGTGAGACCCGTAGCCGGATCCTTGACCGGAATCTTGTAGCGCGAATCGACCCATGTCCAGTTCGCCGAAACGCCTAAGCCGCCGAGCGGTCCCGGCAAGATATCGGTGAAGTGCTGCACGTAATTCGTCTCGAAGCCATACAAATGCGAAGTCGGCGCGTTCCCGTAACTGATGAGCTTGACGATGCCGAGCTGTCCGCCCAGGTTCTGCTGTCCGCCCGCGGCCTGTATCGCGTTGGTGACTATGTAGTCCTTGATGTTCTTCGCGAAAAATCCCAACGAGGCGATCCCCGCATGGGGCAGGTACTGCTCGAGGGCGAGATCGAGCCCCGTCGCCGTCGTCGGTTTCAAGTTCGGGTTGCCCGTTATGATGTTGCCGCTGCCGTCGGTCGTGGTCGCCGACGTCACTTGCTGAAAACCGGGACGCGCAATGGTCGAGGAGATGGCGGCGCGTGCGATCAGGTTCGATTCGATTTCATAGCGAGCCTGCGCGGTGGGAAAGAAATTCGTGTAGTCCCGATGACCTTGGACCGCACAGACGTGAATCTTCGGGCTGTTGATGGGATCCAGTATGGGACACGACACGCTGCCCGGCGTCGTTCCCGAATCATCGAAGCCGCCGTACGTTGCTTTGGTTTTCTCGACGCGCAGCCCGCCTATCACGCCAAGCGCACCGAAGCCGAATTGGTATTGCCCATACGCCGCGTAGACGTCTTCCTTGTCGTGCACCTCATTCAACGCATTCGCGACGGGATCGCTGAACACGTTCCCCGCGGCCAGCGCGGCGGCATACACTGCCCGCACCGCATTCGCATCGATTTGCGGCCCGTTCGCGTAGTGATTTTGGTAGTAGCTGAGGTTCCCGCCGTAGACCATCGAAGCCAGTGCGAGGCTGGGAACCGCGGTCACCGCATAAGACGTCGAATCTCCGGTCTTGGTACGGATTCTCGCGTTGACGCCGAACTTGAATTCTTCGTCCGAGCGGTCGGTGAAGTGCGTGGGCAGTGCGAGATTCGCCCCGATGCCCCATTCGTGATCGTCCGAATGGGTCGTCTGCGTGTTGAGAGAGTGCAGCACGTAACCTGTCGGATCGGCCGGATTGACGGTGACGGTGCCGTTTGCGGCAGTTCCCGGAAGCACTTTCACGACGGGCCAGTTGGGCAGAGTCGTGTTGTCATACGCGACGTTCGCGAGCGAGTTGTTGTTGAACCCCGAGTTGTAATCGTAAGGCTTGTAGTACGTGCCCTTGGTGTACCCCACGTGATAGTCGAGCCTGTTGTCTGCGAACAGATTCTTGCCGCCGAATTCGGCTACCTTCGAATCGAGATATTCCTTCTCGTCGCGCAAGGCCTTGGTGAAGGTGGCCGTATCGACGAATCCGTTGGGGTCATTGGGATCCACAGCGGGCGCGCCGGTGTAATTCCAAATGAGCCGGTTGCGATCGACCGTCTCGGAATAACCCGCATCGTAATAGCGCAAGAAGTATTGGTTGTTTTCATTCGGCGCAAAGCCCAAATCTGCGCCATATCCGTGCCGCTCCCGATGGTAGGTATAAAGGCGCTGCTCGAAAGCGGCAAACGCCTTGTCTGGAATTCCCGCTGGTTGGTTATCGACGAAGGCGGCCTCGGCATCATCGATCCCACGCCGATCGTCGTACGTGGATGCGGTCAGGAGGAAACTGAATGGCTTGTAATCTCCGCTACCGCCGAAGCGCATACCCGCCGTTCCCGCCAGGTCGATGATCGAGGTATGCCGCAGCAATTCCTCGCCCGTGCCGAGCTTGACCTCGGCGAACGGCCTGCCGTCCGCCGGGGCTGTTTTCGGAGTGATGTCGATGGTGCCCCCGAGGGCCTCGGCGTCTTGTTCGGGCAGATTGGACTTCGTCACCTTGATCGCGCCGACGAAGCCGATGGGAATCGAGTCGAAGGCCACCGCGCGCCCCGCACCCGACGGCGAGCTGTTATTGGTCGGGGGAAGCCTCAATCCGCCGAAAGTGGTGCTGTTGAGGTCCGCATCCAACCCGCGAATGTTGATGTAGCGTCCCTCGCCCGTATCCGTTTCCAAGCTTATGCCCGGCACGCGACGTATTGCTTCGCCGGTGTTGACGTCAGGTAGCTTCTGCATTTCCTCCGCGGTGGTGAGGTAAATGAGGTTTGGTGCTTCCTTTTGCGCCTCGCGGGCAAGTTCCGGAGTGGTCCGCTGCGCAAGTACGGTGATTTCCTCGAGCGCATCTTCCCGAGCGCCGCGGCGCTGAGGCGCCGATGTCGGACTCGAGTCGCCCGTATCGCTATCTCCATTGTCGGCCGCGGCGGCCGAGGCGGCGTTGACGCCGATGATCAGGGTTGCGGCAAATAACGACAACAATCTACTTCGAAGCATGTATTACAACCCCGTGACAGCTAGAACAATTGAGCCGCAGAGAATCGCAAATGGTTGTTACGGATATGTTGCAGGGGTCGCCGGGCCCCCGAGGCGACGCCGTCAATCTGCGCAAAGTCGCAATTTATTGCGCTTGACCGTGAATGCGGCAGAGATCTTTAATATTGCTGTTCGGCCACTGCAAAAGTTCCGGCAGATCGATCTTCGCTGGTAGATCGATCATCTCGAGTCCGCAATTGCTCACTCCCGGTGCGGTTCCCATGCCCGGTGGAAATGCCTGTCAGGACGGCGTGAATGTGGGGCGCAGTGCCGCTGGGCGGACAACCGTGGCTGTGGGCCGGCCCTGCTATGGGGAGGGAGGCTGGCGGTGAGGGGCCCTGCTGCCGGGACGGAGGGGGTGACTGCGGGGGGGCCGTGCCGCGGTGGGAACAACCGTGGCTTTTAGCTAGCGCAGTGTTGTACCGAGCCTTCCGAGAAACTTAGTGGACTCAGAGCAATACCAGTCGACAAACCTGAGTACGTATGACTCGGCTTCGGGCGAATAGGGGCCTGGCGAATAGGCGACGCTGTTGACGCCGCGCTGATTATTTTCTGCAAGATCTCGGTCCTGAAAATTGGTCTCGTTCCACAAGTGAATCAAGCGCTTCAAATCGTAGTCCACCCCCTCGACTGCATCCTTGTGAACGAGCCACCGCGCGGTGACTAGGGCGGATGCGGGGCCGGTGGGATTCACATTGAAGGTGAAGGCGCAGTCACTGCTGACGTGACAAAAATTACTCGGCTCGATCGCCCATCGCAAGGAACCGAGATTTCCGCCATTGGCGTCGTTCAGAGCTTTGCTCACCAGCGGCCTGCCGTCCGTCGAAAAGGAGACGGCGCCGTCATTCAATCGGAAGCGGTCTATTTGCCACCAGTCGGCCGCGTGGTTCACTGTCGAGAAGCCCAATTCCTTCATCTTTTGCATGAAAGGGGAAGCTGCTTCCCGTTCAAAGAACGCGGCGCCTTCGGCAATCCCCATGGGAAAGGCGTGTTTCAGTTCGGGATGGCACGCGCTGCAGTGATGGCACTCGCGGCCGTTTTCCATGACCAGTTTCCAGTTCGCATTTTCCGCGAGTTCGGCAACGTGGGCCACCTTCCCATCGAGAAGGTTATGGGGCGTCAATGCCGGCTCGAGCGCGCGGCGAAAAGGCGCAAAATCCGGCGCGTCATCCGATAGAGCAACGTAAATGCATCCGGCAACGGCTTCCACGCGAATAGGCACGAGGCCGTTGGCGGAAGCATTGAAATCGTGGGGCGCGCCCCGCGCCGCCAGCAACTTGCCATCGAGGTCATAGGTCCACTGATGATAGGGGCACATGAGCCTTGGAGCTCGGCCCCTTCCATCCTTGCAGATCTGCGCGCCGCGGTGACGGCAGCTGTTGTGGAAACCCACGATATCGCCTTGCCTGCCGCGCAGCACGACAATCGGGGAGCGTCCGATCGTCGTCGCCAAATAGGAACCTGGCTGGTCCAGCTCTGCCTCGAAGCCCACCATGTGCCAGTTCCGATAAAAAATCGCCTGCAGATCGAATTCGTAGATGTCCGGGTCGAGATAAAAGCCTTGCGGCAGGCTGTGGCCCGGCCGACGTTGAGCCAAAAGGCTCTCTAAGCGGTGACGGTCGAGCATGACTCAGTGCAATGCTCATCCATTCGTCTCCACTCACAGGAGAGATCCTGCCGCTGTTGGAGCCGACTGAGGATATCGACTAAGCGCTGGTCATATCGTTGCATTCGGCTCTCGCCATGAATTCGCAAAGCATCCTTTATCTTGATCGTCACCGACGTTATCGACACTGATCTTAGCTCACCAGCCTCTTTCGCAACAGCGTGAATTGACGCGTCTTTGATTCGCGCCGCTGGGCGCCGGCGGCGTACGAAGTTGCACTCCCTGGTCCAACATCCGTCGTGGGCGCCACGTTGGACGGCTTGACAGTCGCTTACCATTGTACAAACTGGAAATGCGGCGCGGATACCCCGGCGGAAAATCATATGCGAGAGAAATTGCTGCGGCACATTTTGGTCATCGATATCGGCGGCGGCCATGTCAAATATCGCGTTTCGAACAAGCGCATTGTTGAGCAATTCAGTTCAGGGACTGATTTGACCGCGCGCGAGATGACCCGGCGATTGTTGGAGCGGACTCGCGGGTGGCGTTACCACAATGTCACCATCGGCTTCCCGGGAATGGTAATTAATGGTCGAATCGTGTGTGAACCTGTGAATCTGGGTTTGGGCTGGATCGGCTTCAATTTTACCGAGGCCTTTGGACGGCCGACTCGTATCGTCAACGATGCCGTGATGCAGGCCTTAGGCAGCTATGTCGGCAGCGGGCGGATGCTTTTTCTGGGTTTTGGCACGGGGCTCGGCGCTGTGCTCATCGCGGATTCAAAAATCTATCCGATGGAACTTGCTCTTTGGGGTATTGGGGGGGGGGGGGGGGGGGGTCTGGGTTTCGCCCGCTGGTCTGAAAACGCGAAAGACGTCATTCAGCAGGTGAGGCGGGCACTCGAAGTACGTTTCGTCGTGGTTGGAGGCGGCAACGCGATGCGACTCAAGCGGCTACCTCGATACGTGATTCGAGCCGACAACACCCGGGCATTTGCGGGCGGAATTCGCGTCTGGCGCGAAAATTGGACGCATTAGCCAAAGGCGATACGCCAGCCAAGGGGCACGCTTAGCGTCTGCCAGATCTCTCCACGCGGCAATCAACTGACGACGGCACCCGTTTCGTTCTCGATCCAGAAAATGACTGGAGGGTTTTCCGGATGCTTGCTCATGTAGCGGCCGCTGGGATTCCTTTCAGTCTCGTATCCCCTGCCCTCCTGCAAGACAACCAGGCTCTGCAGAGCCGAGACTGCATCAGCTAGAGACGTATACACGGTCGGTTCGGCCGTCGTGGTGGACACCAAGTAATGATATTCGACTTCACTGGCTGACACGCCGAACTCCTCTAACGAGTACCTCTAGATTACCAAGGAGGACTCGGGCCGCCCAGTGGAGACCGCGTCAACGCAAAGCGGCGATGGACTCCGCCCTGTCTACCTCCTCAGGCGTGCAACAGCCGGCATCTACATTCCGCTGACATTGTACGCTCGTGTATCTCGCGAGCGGCGGCAATTACGTCGGATCGCTGAATCCGCAGCCGGTCTGCCGGCGGCTTGGTGGCTCACGTTGTCCGCACTTGCGGGGCTGGCAGCCTTCGTCAGGCGCGCGGCGCCGACAGCCGGGAACCATATCAAAACTTGTAGCCGATCTTGATGCCCAGCACGCGCGGACGCAGGATCGTCTCCGCCTGCACGAACTGATTGGTCGAGGTGAACACGCTTGCGTTCACATTCGTCAGGTTTTGAGCATAGAGTTCCGCCGACCAGGCATCCTTCGCGACGCCGATGGACGCGTCATATTGCGAATACGCGGGATTCTCGAATCTGAGCAGTGTGGTGCTCACGTTCTGGCCCGCGGAGAGGGACGGGTTGCTGCTGGACTGGGTGTAGGAATGCGCCGTATGCGTGGCGCCCGCTTGCGCGAAGGCGTTGTACGAGTTCATCGTCCACTGATACCGCAGACGCAAATTCCATTGCAGCGGCGGGGAATTGGCGCTCGGACCGCCAACGGGACCGTATGGATTCTGGACGGACAGGATCGGCTGTCCGAACTCGCCCTTGCTCGCCGGATTCAAGAGCAAGGCGGGATTATTCGCGATCAGGAATGGCGAATTGGTCTGCTTGCTGCTGTTCCAGGACGCCCCGCCCTGCGCCGTCAGTCCTTGGGTGAGCACCGCGATGATCGAGGTCTCCACGCCGCGAATCCGGTAGTTGGGGCCATTCGTACCAAAGCCTACATTTCCGAGCACGCCGGGATCGAAAAAGGCGAGCTGCACGTTGTTCCAGTCTTCCTGGTAAACCGCACCGTTCCACTGCAGGCGGTGATCCAAGAACTCCGTCTTCCACCCGATCTCGTTGTTGGTCAGGTTGTCGGAGGTGAACGATAGCGGCGAGCAGTACAACGGGATGTTTTGCGCATCCTTGATGTAGCAATTGAAGTTCCGGTTGAAAGCGCCCGGGCGGAATCCCTGCGACCAGGTGTAGTAGGCGAGCACATCGGGCATGATGTGCCAGGTCACATTCGCGCGGCTCTTGAATCCCTTGTACGTGGTATGCAGGTTTTCAGCGTCGATATTGGTGGCGGAAGCGAGGCAAGGTGCGGGCCCTGCCTCGTAACAGCCGAAGCTGCCGACGACCGCGCCCTTTTCCGTATTGACGAAACGGTAATAGCGCGTGCCGGCCGTCACCGTCAGCACCTTGGGAATGATGTCGAAATCCAGCGACGTGAAAAACGCCGTCTGCTTATATCCTCGCTTGACGTCGTTGAAGAACGCCACATTGTCATTGCGCGTGCCCGGGGTGTTGACGCTCGAGCCCGGAGGCGTCGCGACGTCGGTCATACAGCCCGTGGTCACCGTCGTAGTGCACGGCGGCAAAGTCTTGTAGAGCCAGTTCAGCTGGTCCTGAATCTTCAAGTCTTCCCAGAATGCGCCGAGGATGCCGCGCATGCGCCAGTCATCGGGCGTGCTCAACCGAATTTCATGACTTTGATGAGTGTTGCGCTCGGTCTCGTTCCAGGTCGTGCTCGGTGAAAAACAGGTCGATGCCAGACCGTTCGCGGGCTCCGCGCCGTGGCACTGGTAGTAATCCGCATAGACGCCGCGCGCATAATTCGTGTAGTCCTGCACCTGACTGACATTGCGCATCAGATACGCACCGGTGTAGACGGCTTTGAGCGGGCCGACACGCCCGTTCACCGTCAAGGCCGTGTTCTCGAACTTATCCTTGTCGTAGGAATTGTTGAACAGCGTGACCGACTGCTTGGGCAGCGGTGCGCCGTCCGAGCTGATCGGCATCTGGTAGAACACCCCTTCGGCGTCGATGTTCTGATAGCTCTGCGTCACGAGGGCATTCCAGTCATCATTGATTTGCCAGAGACCGGAAACCCGCAGACCCTGGTAGGTCGCGGGGTTGATCGCGCGCCCCGCGATGGCGTAGTTATTGATGGCGGCGGCGCGACGGGGGAACCTGGCAGGTCGCCGGTGGCCGTGCAGCCGGCCGGGTAGTTGGCATAGCCGATGCCAAGATCGGTCGGCTTGCGCGTGAAGGTGGCCGGCACGTTGTTGATGTAACCGCCGCGCCGGTCGTTGTAGATCACGCCGCGCACCGCGAAGGTATCCGCGATCAACGGCAGATTGATGATTGCGGTGAGATCGGTGTTGGGATCGCCGCCGGCGGTGATGCCGTAGCCGGCGGAAACGTTTGCCTCGGTCACATTGAGCTTCGGCTTGTTCGTGATGTAGCGAATCACGCCGGCCTGAGCGCCCGCACCGAACAGGGTGCCCTGAGGCCCTTCGAGCACTTCGACGCGCTCCAAGTCTGCGGCGTAGATATCGAGATTTCTGCCCGGGAGCTGGCCTGACACGTCGTCGAGATAAATGGCGACGTTCGGAAACCCGTTGATCGAGCCTCCGGATTGAGTCCCCTGATCCCCGACACTGAGGCCGCGCATGTAGATGTTGGCTTGACCCGGTCCCGCGGACGATGCCGTCACGTTGGGCAGATACTTGATGAAATCGTCGAAATTCGTGACGTTCAGTTGCGCCAGGCTCTCGCCGGTGAAAGCCTGAATCGCGATCGGGACGTTTTGTACGTTTTCGGTGCGCCGCTGCGCAGTCACCGTAATTTCTTGAATCTGATCAGCCGAATTGGTGTCAGCCGAACTGGCGGCAACCCCTTGACCGATCGCGCCGCTGCCGAGAATTGCGGCGATGGCACAAGACAGCTTCGAACGTGAGTGCATCATGTGTCCCTTTATTAGAATCGGAAGCACACTCCCGAGGGGAGTGCCGTCGCGGTGTACTTGTGTTTTTAGCGGTAACGGTTTCAAGCCCCCTCGCACTTGGACTCGAGAGAAACGCATAGTTACCATAGTTTTAACCAGCATGGAACAATTTTGCGCGGCAGGCAAAGTCGGCATGATCGCCAGGCGGACGGCGCACCGGCGATCCGATCGAAAGGCGATCCCATGGAAGGAGCGATCCCTTGAATGGGTCGCTCCCCGTGACGAACCTCAACAGCCGGTTGACCGCGTGCGTACGAAAACCCGTCGACTGGCCCGGCTCGATGATGAATCTCCGCACCAGAGCCCGACAGTTATTCAGACGGTAGTTCCCTTCAGTTCACAGGAATCCTGCGCCTCGGCGCCGGGCGCAGCCGACGCGAGCTGACCGACGAAGTGCCGAGAAAAAAAGATGGAATCATTGCATGGGACAAATCTTACCGAACGGGGGCGGGAGAATGCGTGGCCTGTAGGACAACGCCGCTAGGCGCACGGGCGATTCTATGTCACGATTTTTGAATGCCTACACGCCGCAAACGCGCTGCCGCCGGCCTTGCAGATCCCACTCGGTTGCCAGCATTCGACCCGGACAATGCCGACCTGACCGTAGTCATCATCGAGACGCCCAAGGGCAGCCGCAATAAATATGCATTCGATCCCGAGGAGCGCATTTTTTCTTTGAAAACAGTGCTGCCCGCCGGGATGACCTTCCCTTATGACTTCGGCTTCGTACCCTCAACCCTGGGCGGCGACGGCGACCCTCTGGACGTGCTGGTTCTCATGGACGAGCCCGCGTTCCCGGGAGTCAAGATAACTTGCCGAATAGTCGGCGTCATCGAGGGGGAGCAAGGAGACAAGAAGAAGGCGGAACGCAACGATCGCGTGGTCGCGGTGGAACACGGAAATCACGACTATGCGCACGTGAAGCGGATTGACGATCTCGGCGAGCGTTTCGAACGGGAGATCGAGGAATTCTTCGTCAACTACCACCGTTTGAGCGGCAAGGAATACCGCATCATCGGGCTCAAGGGACCGGCGGCCGGCCGCCGATGCGTGAAGCAAGCACGCAAGCAAGCCCGATAGCCGGGGCATCCGCCCACCCGCGGTTCCACAATTGAGTAATCGAGGCATCGTCAAGGCTCGATCATGAAGGGACCGCCGCCAGTAACGATAAGAACGGCAGACGTTCCGCCCGGTGCACCCAGCGACGTGGTGGGCTCGAGCAAGCCCAGGCTATGGAAAGTGCTCGGGCCGGGTCTTATCACCGGCGCCGCCGATGATGATCCGAGCGGCATTGCAACCTATGCGCAGGCCGGCGCCCAATTCGGCTTCCGGCTTTCATGGACGCTCCTCGTGACGTATCCCTTGATGGTCGCCATTCAAGCAGTGAGTGCGCGCATCGGCCGCACCACCGGGCGCGGCATCGCCGCCAACATCCGCTTGAATTTCCCCAACGGGATCGTGCAGGCCACGGTGGCGCTCTTGTTCACTGCCAACGTGTGCAATATCGGCGCTGATTTGGGCGCGATGGCCGAATCAAGCCGACTGCTGTTACCGAGCGTCCCGACCTGGGCCTACTTGGTGGTGTACAGCTCGGTTTGCGCTGCCGGCCAGGTTTTCATGCATCACACGCGTTACGTTGCGGTCTTGAAATGGCTCACGCTGTCGTTGTTTTCCTATTTTGCAACGCTGTGCGTCGTTCGTATCTCGTGGCCGGAGTTCCTCCGGGGACTCGTCCTGCCGAGCCTCTCCATGGACAGTGATTTGTGGCTCACGGTGGTCGCGATCTTGGGAACGACCATCAGTCCTTATCTATTTTTCTGGCAGGCTTCACAGGAGGTCGAGGACACCAAGGCCGAACCCCTCCGCGAACCCTTGCTTCGCCGTCCCGACCAGGGGCCTGATGCGCTGTCGCGCATCCGTCTCGACACCTTGGTCGGCATGGGAATATCGAACCTGGTCGCGATCGCCATCATGGCGACTGCCGCGGCTACGTTGCATGTTCACGGCGTCCACGAACTCGCGAGCGCCGCGCAGGCCGCGGAGACTCTCAAGCCGATTGCTGGGAATTTCGCATTCGCGCTTTTTGCGCTCGGAATCGTCGGAACAGGCCTGCTGTCGGTTCCGGTGCTCGCTGGGTCCGCCGCGTATGCCTTGGGCGAAGCGAGAAAGTGGCCCGTCGGACTGTCGAAGCAGCCCTCCCAGGCCAAGGCCTTTTATGGCGCCATCGCCGTGGCGACTCTCATCGGCGCGGCGGCCAATATCTTGAGGATCAGTCCGGTCAAGGCACTGATTTGGGCGGCGGCGCTCAATGCCTTCGTTGCGGCTCCGGTGATGGTGCTCATCATGAAGATGGCAACCAGCCAAAAGGTGATGGGACGGTTCAAGGTTACCGGCGCTTGGGTCGTCACGGGGTGGATAGCGACCGCTGTGATGGGCGTGGCCTCTTTGGGATTTTTGATCTCGCTTTTGCGGCAAAAGTCCTGAAGCTCGCTACCGTGTTTCCCTCAGGGCGTTTCGCGGCGTGGGCTGAAGCCACGCCGGCCGCCGATATGGTAGCCTGGGCATCCAAATTCGCCGCAGTCGCCGGCAGCTCGCGCTGCGGGCTTGTTCCCCCGCAACCTCCCGATAGACTCCCCATCCATGTTAAAGCGCCTGCGAGGTCATTTTTCAAATGACCTCTCAATAGATCTTGGCACCGCCAACACCCTGATTTACGTCAAGTCACGCGGGATAGTGCTGAACGAGCCATCCGTCGTTTCTCTGCGAAGAGATCCCGTCGGCGGCGGCAAGATCGTCGTTGCCGTGGGAACGGAGGCCAAGACCATGCTCGGACGAGCCCCGGGCCATATAACCGTGGTACGTCCGATGAAGGACGGTGTGATCGCCGATTTCACCTACACCGAAAAGATGCTGCAGTACTTCATTCACAAGGTCCACGGAAATGGATTCTTGCGTCCGAGTCCGCGAGTGCTGATTTGCGTTCCCTTCGGTTCCACCCAGGTCGAGCGGCGCGCCATCAGAGAATCGGCCGAAGGGGCCGGCGCGCGCCGGGTCGACATCGTCCCCGAACCTATGGCGGCCGCAGTAGGCGCGGGCTTACCGGTGCATGAGGCGCGTGGCTCGATGGTCTTGGACATCGGTGGCGGCACCTCCGAGGTGGCGGTGCTGTCCTTGAACGGGATTGTCTACGCTGCGAGCATTCGGATGGGCGGCGACAAGTTCGATGAGGCGATCACGCAATATGTGCGCCGAAACTACGGCATTTTGATCGGGGAGGCGACGGCCGAGCGCATCAAGATCGCCATTGGATCGGCTTATCCCGGACAAGAGGTACGTGACATCACCGTCACGGGAAGAAATCTCTCGGAAGGTGTTCCGCGCAGCTTTACCTTGAATTCCAACGAAATAATGGAAGCCTTGCAGGAACCGCTGCAAGCGATCGTCAGCGCGGTGAGGCAGGCGCTCGAGCAGACGCCGCCCGATCTCGGCAGCGATGTGGCGGAACGCGGCATCGTGCTGACCGGCGGCGGCGCGCTGCTCCGCGATATCGATAAACTGATCAGCGAAGAAACGGGTCTGCCGGTAGTCATCGCGGATGATTCGCTCACCTGCGTCGCCCGGGGCGGCGGGCGCATCCTTGAACTCACGGAAAATAGCCAACCGGGCGATTTTGGAATGCAGTAGGCCGTTTATACGGCGAATGCAAGCTTTCCCGCCGATTCATTCGCTAGGGCCGGTCGCCATCTCGCGCGCCTGCGCAATCAGCGGATGAGCGGGATCGAGATTCGCGACCAGGTGCGCCAGGGCTTCCCGTGCGGTGGCGGCGGCGGCCTTGCTTCCCGCTGCCGCCTCGGCTCGCGCGCGCAGCGCGAGCGCCTCGCCAATCCAGGCTGAGGATTTGGGGTCGACGGCGCTCAGCCGTGCCAGCCCGAGCGCCGCTTGCGCGTGCTGGGCGGCCTCGACATAAAGTTGCTTTGCCATGAGCGCAGTGCCTTGCAGCACTTCCAATTCACGCGCATCAGGATTGCTCGGCTGCCGGCGCGATGCGATCAAGGCCGCCGCACGCGCGAGAGATTTCAAGGCGTCATCCGATCGATGCCGCGCCATATCCAGCCGCGCGTGTACGAGCAGCAGGCGAACCACTTCGATTCCCTTCTCATTCAATGCGAGCCGCCGCTCTTCGTCGGGCAAAAGCATGCCCCAGCGAACCTCCGCCGTAACGAGGTCCGCGCGCGCAAGGGCCGCAGTCACGGCGGATGCCCGCAACAGCGCGGCTTGATAGGTGATTCCCCCTTGCTCGGCTTTGCTCGCCGCATCGAGAATGGCAGGTTCCGCTTGTTGGGGCTCGCCCCTCTCCAGGCGAGACAGGGCCCAGCAGGCCTCGCTGCCGACGCCCATGTCGGCATACCCAGCGTCGTGGCGCACATCGGCAGTGCCCGCATCGATATATTCAACCGCACGGTGGGGCTGTCCGCCATTTCGTAAGGCCGAGCAGACGCCATTGACGTAGGCGAGATAAGCGTTGGTGTCGGCGCGTCCTACCTCGCGCACCAAGGCGACATTGCCGGTTCCGACCTCCCAGGCGTCGTGGTAGCGTCCGGCTATGGCAAGGGCGCGAGCCAGATCGTTCGACTCCGCGAGGTAGCGGGCCCCTCCGCGCATTCCCGCCCGATCCAGATGCGCGACGGCCGTGCGCAAGTGATCGACGGCGACGGCGAAGTTGCCATCGGCCTGCAGGACGAACGCTTCGGCCGTGGTGCACTCCGCCTCAATCCCCGGGGGCACGGGATTGAGCCGCTGCATTTGCGCAAGGCCGGACACAAGTTGGCTGCGCGCCGCCGTCAATTCGCGTGCGATTGCCAGGTCTTCGGCGCGAACACAAGCAAGTTGGCCGAGAATATCCGGATCATCGAAGCGCCTCCCGATCGTCTCCGCTTGGGCAGCGACGTCGGCTGCGGTTCGAAAATCGCCGATGTCGATGTAGCGCCCTGATATGTCGATCAGCAGGCGAGCCGCCAGCAGGGGCTCGTTGCGAAACCTCGCCGCCAAAAATTGGCGCGCCCGGTCAAGCCGTTGGCTCTCTGCGTCCGGCGAGAGCCTGCTCAGCTTGTCGTCCAATATGTATTGCGTCAGATCGGCCTGTGCATTGCCCCGCTTCGCCTCGTCGAGCGCGAGGTCTCGCTGTGCCCGCGACGCCTGCATTTGGGTCAACGCAAAGATGCTCGTGCCGACGAGGCCGATTGCGACGAGCACGCCCGCAACGACACTGCCTCGATTGCGGCGTACGAATTTCGCGACTCGATAGGGAACCGTGTCGGGACGAGCGGCGACTGGCTCGTGTGCGAGGAAGCGGCGCAGGTCCTCCGCAAATGCGCCGACTGAGCCGAAACGCTCTGCCGGATCCTTCTTGAGCGCCTTGCCGAGAATATTGTCGAGGTCGCCTTGCAGCGCGCGGCGCGAGATCGGACCGCTCGTTACCGTCGAGGGGCGGGGCGCCTCCTCTGTTACCACGGCATGGATCCACTCGGGCGTCAAGCGAGGACTCTTGCCCATCGGATGCGCGCCGGTCAACAGCTCGTAGAGGACAAGGCCGAGGCTGTATACATCGGTCGCCGTCGTGACGGGCTGGCCCAAGATCTGCTCCGGCGCCGCGTATTGGGGGGTCAGCGCGTGGGCACTCGTCTGAGTGAGCGCGGCGGCTCCGTCCTGCGCAAGCAGCTTCGCAATACCGAAATCGAGGAGCTTCACCGTGCCCTCGCCGGTGACGAAGACGTTCGCGGGCTTCAAGTCGCGATGAATGATGAGATGGCTGTGCGCGTGGCCGACTGCAGCCAGCACGCCCTCGAATAACGCCACTCGAGCCTCAACGCCGAGCTGCAATCGATCGCAGTACGCATCGATCGGCTCACCCTCGACGTATTCGAGCACGAGATAGGGCTGCAGATCATCGATGATACCGGCATCAATGAGGCGCGCGATGTTCGGATGATCCAGCCGGGCGAGCAGTCGCCCCTCGCTTTGGAATCGCTCCTCTCCGGCCTTGCCCAGCCAGTAGGTATGCACGAACTTGATCGCGACCTTGCTCTCGAACCGTCCGTCGGCCCGGCGCGCCCGCCAGACGCTGCCCATGCCGCCGCGACCGATCTCCGATTCGATGACGTAGGCGCCGACTTGTCGGCCGGCGAGAGTCGGGCCGGCGCTCGGGAACGGAGAGTCAGACAAGAACTCATCGTATCCGCTGCAATCGCGCACAGAGAGCGCCCGCTCGATCTCCACGACGATGTCGGGATGCGTGGATGCGAGCGCTGCGAGCCATGGCGAACGCTGCGGCTCCTGCAACTCGAGCGCGCGGTCGAGGAAATCACTGAACGAGCGCCAGCGTTCCGCGGAAAAATTCGGCATTAGGCTCCTCGCGAGGCGGTTGACGTCCTGTAGGCCAAATCGGAATTTCTACTCAAAACACGCCACGCGACATCGGCACCTTAGCCGGCTTCGTTGATTTCCCTGAAGAGGATCAGGCGGGCCTTCGCCCAATCCCGCTGGACGGTGCGCAACGAGCTCGCCCGTTGCGCCGCAATTTCCTCGAACGTGAATCCGCAAAAGTACTTAAGGTCCACCACCTCGGCCAGCCGCGGTTCGCGGATCGCAAGCTCATCGAGAGCGTCCGACAACCGCGCGAGCTCGGTGGCATCGTGCTCAGGGCCGCCGATTTCCGTGGGCAATTGGGTGATGTGGTAAGCCCCGCCTCGCTTGAGCGCAAGGCGCTCGCGAACGAGATCGATGATGAGTCCACGCATCACCCGTGCCGCATACCCCAAGAATCGTTGCCGATCGGGGAAAACCGCGTCTCGACCCGACAGCCCGATATAGGCCTCATGAAGCAGCGTCGTAGGGCTGATCGATGCACCGGCGCTGCGCCGGAGCTGGCGTTCCGCCAACTGCCGAAGGTCGCCGTACAGAGAGGCGAAGAGTTGCCGATTGTCGGCGATCTCGGTGGCATTGGGTCGTTGGCCCGCAATGACCGGCGGCTCAGTCCCCATTTACGATCTCCCAAAAGACCACTCAAGCATGCCCAATCGGGGTCGCTGCCGCAACCCGACCCCCGCCCGTACGATGATCTCGCGTGCAATGCGCTGCAGACGCGAAAAACGGCGTTTCCGATGTCGCTTTTGAACCGCCGGTTCCGATCTATCGCGCAGGGATCCCGAAGCCATCAAGAGGACAACAAATGATCAACCCTGCGTATCGCACCTGCCCGCTTGCAGCGCTCCTGCGACCGGCCCTCACATGGTGCGCAGCATTCTTCGCGCTTGCAGGCGTCTCGAGCGCGCTCTCGGGACCGTCTCGCGCGGAAGGGCCGAGCGAGGATCCGGAGAATTTGCTGCTTTCGTTCGATGCCACAGGGGTCTTTGGAACGCTGAACGTCAACGGGCCCGTCGATCAGCGCGGTGCCTTCTTTCAGAGTCTCGGAACGAACGGCCGTACCTGCGCGACGTGCCACGTCGCCGGCCAGGCCCTGAGTCTCAGCGCCAAGGGAATCCAAGCGCGATTTAGGGAAATGACAGGCCGTGACCCGTTGTTTGCCGCCGTCGACGGTGCCAATTCCCCGAAAGCACGTTCGGGCAAAGCGACGAATCATAGTCTGCTGCTGCGCCATGGACTGATCCGGGTCTTCCTCCCGCTTCCCGCCAATGCGCAGTTCGCGGTATCGGTGATCCACGATCCCTACGGCTGCGCACTGGTACCGACCCATGGCGGCCCGGCCGTGATTTCCGTGTATCGGCGACCACTGCCGACGACCAATCTCAATTTTCTCAGCACGCTCATGTTCGATGGACGCGAGACTCACTCGCCGCTCAACAACGGGCAGACCTTCGGCCAGAATCTCAGCGCCGATCTTCCCCAACAGGCGCTGGATGCGGTGATGATTCACGCGCAAGGAATCAAACCGCCAACCGCCAGCCAGCTCGCAGACATCGTCAATTTCGAGCGTGGCTTGGTGACGGCGCAGGTCTATGACTGGAACGCCGGGTCGCTGAGCGCGCGCAGCACGTCGGCGGGCCCGTCAACTTGGCGGGCCAGATCTATTATCCGGGTATCAATGACTCGTTGGGCGCCGATCCCACGGGTGCGGCTTTCGGCCCGGAATCCATGACGCTGTTCAGCGCGTGGTCGACCGTGAACGGTAACGATGAGGATTTCGGCGCGTATAGAGACGCCCAACGACGGAAGATCGCCGCCGGAGCAGCCCTTTTCGACAGCGCGCCGGTGCAAATTTCCAACGTCCGGGGGTTGAACGACAATGCCACGCTCGGCAAACCGAGCTCGTTTACCGGCACCTGCACCACGTGCCACAACGCGCCGAACGTAGGAAACCACTCCTTCCCGCTGCCCCTTGATATCGGCACCGGACATTCGGTGCTGCCGCGCGCCGAGACGGACCCAACATCGCGACGGGACTTGCGCAGCTCTCCCTGCCCGATCTTCCCGTCTTTCTCGTCACTGGGTGCCCGAATCCGTTCAATCCCGCCGAGCCCGCATCGTTTTACACCAGCGATCCCGGCAAGGCGCTGATCACGGGACTGTGCGGCGACCTCAATCGCGGTAAAGGGCTGGTTCTGCGCGGACTGGCGGCACGTGCCCCCTACTTCCACAACGGCGCAGCCTCCGACTTGCATGAACTCGTCAATTTCTACAATCAGCCTTTTCTGATGAATTTATCCGAGGAGCAAAAGGGACAGCTGGTCGCATTCCTCAATTCGCTGTGACTCCTGCCATTCCTCAATTCGCTGGTCTCCTGCCACGATCTCACGCCTGCTAGCAGACGCCCATTCTGCAGGCGGGCAAATGCGGCCGGCCCCCGATGAGTATTTTCAGCGGCTACAGTGCGGAGACGATCCGCAAGTCGCGGATGACGCCGCCGGCCAATGCCGTAAGCGCGGCTTGATAAGCCGAACTGTCGTGGGTTGCCATCGCCTTCTCGATCGAGTCGAACTCGATCAACACGACTCGCTCCATCAGCCCTGCCTCTATGTCTTGCCCGGGATCCCTCTTGCCAGAAACCGTCCGCCGCCCGCTTCGATGGCTGGTCCCGCGAGCTTCGCGTACGCGGTGAACTTGTTGGGGTCGATGATTTCCCGATAGAAACTGATCCAATACGCTTTGGCCATACAGCAATCCTTCGTTGAGAGTCTGTACAGGCCGACTCTACTCGAAGAATTGGACGGCGGGGAAAGTGGCGTGGCACGGCCGCGTCCTCCGGCGAGGGTGCTTACCTCGTCAAGCTCACTCGAGCTTGCGATTCTCTCCAATCACTCCCGCGGGTGTCCCGGTTACGGCGGCTTTCGCCGTGGCCACGATATACGACACCCGCCCCGGCGCAATCCAGTATTCCGCCTTCTCGATCTGCACGCGCAAAAGCGCGAGCCGCTCGTCTTCGGGGCCTTTGGGGAAAAATGCACGCCGCTCGACGCTTCACAGCTCTGTCGCCTTCTGGGTGTCCCGATGCAGACTTCCCGCTCCGCTTACGGCCACATAGGTATTCTTCGCCGGGTCCGCGTATCCGAGACTCACCCGCATATCATGATGCAGCTCGTCGACCTTAGGGCTGCTCCAATCGGTAAAGAACCATAGGGTCCCATCCGCATCCACTTGCAAGGTCTGTACCGGGCGCGTGTGAAAATGTCCGTCACGATTCACGGTGGTGAGCAGCGCCACCCCGATCTCTCGTATCAGCTCGTTAACTTTGGCCCAATTGCCCGCCTCTGCGTCCCCCGGCATCGCCTTCTCCTGCACTTCGTTCGTGACTCACTCCAATACCCCTGTACCGCCGCTTCTGCTGCCGCCGTGATCGCCCATCACGATAGTCTATGCCCTCCAGGGCTGCTCATCGGTCCACCGCGCAAGACCTGGTAAGCGGCCACCCTCGGGATGCGTAGGCACATGCCACGCGCCGACGTGGGCGGATTATATGAATTTCCCGGGTGAACGACCGGACGGAAGCGGTACTTCTACATGTCGAGACGGCGCGCACTGCGTGGCTCCCATATCACCCTATGATATATTCTTGGCCATGGGTTTTACCGACGATGGGGGATCTGCGCCGTGCTTCATGCACGAACTGCGTCCCGACGGGACACTCGTCGATCGGCAGCAAAGTTGCGACGTGGCTCGTTGGCGCAAGGCAGAGCGGGAGCGCTTGCTGGCGGCTCGGCTCAAGCTATCGGCTGAATATCGCGCTGAACAGACGTTGGCTATCGGCAACTACCTTGATCAGCTGGTGTGCCCGGCAGCAGGCACAATCGTCAGCGCCTACTGGCCGATCTGGGCCGAACCCGATCTCCGGCCTTGGATGCGCGCGAAATGGGAGCAGGGAATTCGCATTGCGCTGCCGGTCGCGCTAGCGTTGGGTGAGCCTCTGGTGTTTCGCGAGTGGCGTCCCGATGGTCCGTTGGCACGCGGATTGTGGAAGATTCCCTATCCCGCGGACGGCGCCGAAGTCATCCCTACCGTCGTCCTGGCGCCGGTCATCGGTTTCGACGTGGCCTGCTACCGCCTGGGATACGGCGGCGGTTTTTTCGATCGCACGCTCGCCCGGATGACTGAGAAACCTCTCGCAATCGGCCTCGGCTACCGGGACGCTGCGATCAGGACGATCTTCCCGCAGCCGCATGACATCCCCATGGATTCGATCGTCACGGGATCAAACCCTGCGCTCCATCGCGAGGGCGCAGACCCCGCGGTTCAACGCGACTAGGGGTGACCGTTGCCACTTGGGGGCACGTGGTAGGAGGCCAAAATCTCCTCGATGCGCGGGGACTCGGCTGCGATCACGCGATCCACTTCTTGAAGCAACGCTTCATTGCCGCGCCGCACTCCCATGGAAATATCGTATTGCATGGGCCACCGCGAATCCGCTGCCGGAGTCACCGGCTCGAGGCGCAATGGGGCGAAGATTGGCCGGCGAAATATCCGGCGAGAGGTCCCCAAACGATGGCGACGTCGATTTTCTTGTCGAGAACTGCGTCGATGATGGGGACGGTTCGGTGGCGCTGAGCGTGATTGCCGTAGACCATGTAACCGCGACATTTTCCGTCAACCCGCGCGCCGCGATCGCGTGTGCCGGCGGAGTGTTCATGGCATCGTTTCCGATCAACTGAACGCCGATCAGGAAGGGAGCGCAACCGATCATCATCCAAAGTCAACCCTTGCAACGGCGCATCGGCTCGCGTTACGAAGACGTAGGTCGATCGGTAGTAGGGGTGCGAAGCGGCGACCCGATCGACGCCGGTCGCTATTCCGAGCCACACGTCGCACTTGTCGTCATTCCAGGGTCTTGCGCACGTAACCGCGCTGTTGTGGCCACCAGGTGTAGGCGAGCCTCGCGTGCAAATCCTTGGCGAGTAACGCGGCGATCTTGTTTTCGAACCCCTCGCCCGCACGGTTGGAAAAGGGCAGATTGTCGGGATCCGCACAGGCCACCAAAGAATTTTTGGACACCGCGGCGAAAGCCGCCGGTCGCGCGAGAACAGCTGCTGCCACCGCAAACGCGACGCACGCGAGGAACGAGGCAGACGCCGGCTTATGTTCTCGCCGGCCGCTCACTTCGGAGCTTTGGACGTCGCATCATACGCGGATCCTTCCATCGTAGTCCCGTAGTCATTGCTGGTCCCGGGAGGGGGAGACCAACCGGCATCCTCATCGGCAGAGCGCGGAACCGGTGCGGGCGTTTGCGAAGGCGTATTACCGGTGTCCGCTGACAAGGTTTGCGGCAAGGACATCGAGCGCACGTATGCGGCTAGTTGCCAGAGTTGTTCATCGGGAACTTTACCGCCCCAAGACGGCATGCCGTTGGGCCGGCCTTCGGCCAAGGTTTCATGGATTTGCTCAAGTTGGCCGCCATAAATCCACTGGCCGTCCATGAGATCCGGCCCCATCCCGCCCCCGCCATTCGAGTGGCAACCGGAACAATTGTACTGCCCAAACAGCCGCCGACCCGTATTCACGGCGTCGGCATTGTCGTAATAGACCGCGGCGCGTGGATCGGACGTGATCTTGGGGTGGCCGAGACCTGGCGCAAGCGCGGAATCGACCGCGCCCTCATGGGCGGGCTGTTCGGCCGGGCCCGCTTGTCGAGCGCTCTGATTGCATGCCGTCAACAGGCCTGCCGTCGACAGATAAGGAATACGCCTGCTATTTCATCGCGGCAGCGAGAAGACATAGAGTGTTCCTCCTGCGGTTGTATATTTCGGTAGATCCGACATCGCATTGATCATCCCGAGTGCTGCAGACCCGTCGCGAGGATCCACCGGTCCGGAAACTATGGCGCCGGACCAGCCTCCCACGCCTGAAAGCACGGCAATGTATTGATGCCCGTCGGGGCCCCGATAGCTCACCGGTTGACTGATGATTCCGCTATCGACCTTGTAGCGCCACAATAGCTCCCCGGTCGTGGCGTTGACCGCCTTGAACCAGCCGTCCATGGTTCCATAAAAGACAAGATCTGCTGGCGGTCGCCACCGTCCCCGACCAGACCGGAAAATTCTCCTTCACCGCCCACACAGGGCGGCGTTGAACCGGATCCCACGCAGTGAGCACACCGCGATTGCCGCCGGGCCCCGGCTTCATGTGGACTTGCGCGCCCACATAGGGAGTCCCTTCGATGTAATTCACGGCCATGCTCATCCAATCCATGCACATGTTCTCGTGCGGGATATAAATGAGTCCGGTGCGAGGACTGAAACTCGATGGGTTCCAGTCTTTTGCGCCCGAAGCCGTCGGGCAGATGTTTCGAACCGTTTGACCGCGATAATTTGTTTCCTTGTCGGGGTTCACGATCAAGCGGCCGGGATTGAAGATCCACTCCCTTGCTCGAATTCACCGGGCCATAAGGGTCCGCGGAGAGCACGGTGCCGGTGGTGCGCTCGATGACGTAGAGATAACCGTTGCGGTCGATGTGCACCAAGACTTTTTGCATTTTTCCCGCAAACGGCATGTCCAGCAAAATTTGCTCGTTGATGCCGTCGTAATCGTGCTCGTCGTGCGATGAATATTGGTAGTACCAGCGAGCCGCGCCGGTCGCGGGATCGCGTGCAAAGACGGCCCCGCTGTCGATTTGTTATTCCCTGGGCCGCTGCTCTTGATTCCAGGGCCCGGGATTTCCTGTCCCGTGATAAATTGTCTTGAGCTCAGGATCGTAGTTCGCCCATCCCCACATGTTGCCGCCGCCGATCTTCCATGCCTCGGGAGGCCAGGATTTCAGGCCGAGATCCGTGCCCTGATCCGATGGGGTACCGCGGCTTGAACTCGGCTCCGATCAACACGTCCTTGTCCGGCCCCGTGCTCCATCCCACGCCACAGCAACTTGCCGTCGTTTTCGTTGAGCGCGGCGAGCCAGCCGCGCACGCCCATCTCCCCGCCGGAGTTGCCCACATACACCCGTCCGTCCGCCACCAGAGGAGCCATGGTGATCGTCTCCCCGATGTTGATGTTTCCAAAGTTGCGTTCGCCAGAGCGCGCGGCCCGTCTTGACGTCCACCGCAATCGTCTGCCCATCGAGAGTATTGAAAATGTATTTTCCGCCACTGACCGTGCCGCCTCGATTCACGACATCGCAACATGCGAGCCCTTGACTGGCCGGCGCCGGGTTGGGCGAGAACTTCCACTTCATCGGCGCGCCGGGCTTGGCCAGATCCAATGCATACACGTAGTTCGGATAGGCGGTGACCACATACATCGTGTTGTCCACGACGATCGGAGCCGCTTCCTGCCCCTTGTTGACTCCCAGAGAAAAGCTGAAGACGGGCTGCAGTGTTCGTACATTGCCTTGATTGATTTCCGCCTGCTCCGAGTAGCGCGTCGAGGCGTAATTCTTCGACGGCATGGTCCATTGCCCATCGTCTTGCGGAGCATTGGCCGGGCTTGGCGCAGTGTGTCCCGCTTCCGGGGTCGGCGCCGACAGAGCATGGCCGATTTGTTCGCGGGTGAACACCTCGTTCTCCGGCACCGGAGCCGGGACGGTTTGGCCGACGCCGATGAGCGGCAGCAGGCTCGAAATACAGAGGCATGCAGAAGTTCTCATGGATGTTGTCTCACCGTGTAGAGGTAGTCCCGGCGTTTTCGTAGTCGGCGATTTCTTCCCCAATGAGTACTATGGGACAGCGCACGCGACTCAGCCTCCGCATCGGGCAAAATGTTGAGGGCAATGGCGGTGAGGCCGGCTGCGAGCGCAGATCCGCCGCCCAGGATTACGCCCCAAAGTGATAAAAACGCAGCCCTTGCAACCGGCGGGGTCGATGCCGCTCCGGGCGCTTGCGGCCGCCTCGCGGGCTCGTTTGTGCGTGCGCCAAGAGAGCGACATTGCGCCGAGCGCGCCCAACACCGCGGCGATGGCCCGCTCCCGCCATCCCCCGCTCCGACCATCGCAGTGCCAGGGGCGAGTGCGCCAATCGTTCGCCGGCTCGCCAGCATGGCTCGCTCGCGAGCGCATACCCCGCGCAAAGATGCAGAAACCAGGCAATGGGACCGCCAAACAAGGCGAAAAAGCTCACATCCAGCCCGGGTGCCGGCGGCGGTGCGCTCACCGTGGCCGTTACGCTCGCCGCGGGCGTTAAGCTCACCGCGGCCGTTGCGCTCGGCGCGGGCGTTGCGCTGGTGGCGGGCGTTACGCTCATCGAAGCGAACCCCAAATAAGGAGTCAAATAATAGGTGGCAAAGACGAACAACCAGACAATGTCGACGAAATGCCAATACATCACTCCGGCGGATATGGCGAGCCGACGTCGGGGACTGAAAATAATCGAGCGCAGTCCAGATGAACAGTGACAAGAGCACCGCCAGGCCGATGACTACGTGCGCGATGTGAAAGCCCGTCGTGACGAAGTACAGCGACGAGTACTCGATGGTGCCGAGCCCATAAGATTTGGCGCGCCATTCGAACCATTGCACGGCGACGAACGCCGACCCCATCAGGAACGCCGCCAAAGAACCCGATCAGCGCTTGAATCGAGCGCCGGCGACCACGCCGCGCTCGCCCCACCAGGCGGCAACGCTCGAAAGCAAGGAGAAGAATCGTATTGGGCAATGCTAACTTCAGCGTCGGCGCGGGCTCGAGCAACCATCCCTGGGGTGCGGTTGCCCCCGTGTAGAAATAGGCAAACAGCAGGTAGGCAAACAGGGCTGCCTCGCTGGCGATCAACGCCCCGATGCCCCACTATACCATTGCCGTTGCTTTCCACGGGCCCCACGGGAAGAAGTCCGGGTTTGGCGACCACTTGTTCGGGTTTGGCGATCATCACCAAAATGACGTGGGGCTCCCGTTCGCGAAGCTCGCGGCGTGGCCACATCCACATCAAAAGCGCCGCGGCCACGATCCGCACCGCCGACTCCCGACGGTGACCCAGGTCTTCAGCAGCAAGCCGACAAATGCCACCGACATTCCGACGGTGAGAAACAGCGGGTGCGCCCCGTGTCCTCGGGCATCTCCAGGAGGATGTCCGGGACCGCATCGAACACCGGATGTGCCGATGGTTTCCTTACCCTGATCGAGCAACATGCCGCGAACCAGCGCAGAGCGTGGCCCCTCGCTCCCGATTCGATCCTCCCACAGCGGATGGCGCGATTTGACCGTCGGAATCACCGCAAAGTTATAGGGTGGCCGGCGGTGAAGGATACCGACCATTCGAGGCTGGGAGCGTCCCACGGATTCTTGCTCGCAAGCGCCCCGGCGCGCAGACTGCGCGCAACGTTGACGAAGAACAGTAAAACGCCGGCCGCTAGGACAAAGCTGCCGATCGTCGTAATCAGATTGAGCGTGCCCCACCCGCCGTAATCGGCATAGGTGTACACGCGGCGAGGCATGCCGAGCAATCCGGTCAGATGCATGGGCAAGAAGGCCAAGTTGAAACCCACGAACATTGTCCAAAAGTTCCAGCGCCCCAATTTCTCATCGAGCATCCGGCCGGTCATTTTCGGGAACCAAAAGTAGGTCGCGCCGACCACGGGAAATAAATTGATGCCGATCAACACGTAGTGCAGATGCGCGACCACGAAGTAGGTTGGCCAACCGCCAATCCACCGGCACGCTGGCGGTCATGAATCCCGAGACCCCGCCGATCACGAAGAGAGGGATCATGGAGGAGAAAAACAGGAACGCCGTGGTGATGACCGGACGGCCAGCCAATCGTCGAAGTGAAGCGAACACGGCAACCGCCGACGGCAGTACGATGATGATCGAGGCCGCCGAAAAGAACGACAGTCCCAGCCCGGGCAGTCCGGTCGCGAACATGTGGTGCACCCAGACGCCGAAGCCCAGAATCATGGTGGCGACGGTGGAGAGAGCGACCAGCGAATAACCGACCAGCGGCCGGCGGCAAAACACCGGCAAGCCATCGGACACCATCCCCATCGCGGGCAGCACGATCGCGTAGACCCACGGATGACCGAAGATCCAAAAGAGATGCTGCCACAGCAGCGGCTGGCCCGCAGCGGCCGGATCGAAGAAGTGCGTGCCGAATTGCCGGTCCATCCACAGCAGGAAGAACGCGAGGCTCACTGCCGGCACGACCAGCAAGTTGGCGACGCTCGCGGTAAGGGTTCCCCATATCATGATCGGCACGAAGATTCAGGGACATACCGGGAGCGCGGGTGCGAAAGGCGGTGACGATGAAATTCGCGGCGCCGATGGTGGTCGAGATACCGAGAAATACCATCCCCAAGGAATAGAAATCTTCGTTCAAGCCCGGGTTGTACTGCCGCGAGGCGTAGGGTACGTAATTGAACCACCAGTTATTTGGGCCGTTGCCGGTCAAAAAGCCCACGTACAAGAAGATGCCGGCCGCGACATAGATCCAATAGCTCAAGCGCGTTGAGGCGCGGGAACGCCATATCGCGGCTGCCGAGCAGCAGCGGCCACAAGTAGTTGGAAAAGCCCGACAAGATAGGCGATGCATACAAGAAGATCATCGTCATGCCGTGCGTCGAGAAGAACTGGTTGTATTCGCTCGGCGTCAGCAACGTGAGGTTCGGCCCCGCGAGCTGCATGCGGATGACCAGCGCTTCGACGCCGCCGAGCGCCAAGAACACGAATGCCGTGACGATGTAGCGAAGGCCGATCTCTTTGTGATCGACCGTCGTGAAAAACCCCTTCAAGCCGGGCGCGCTGTCCCACAATTCGTGCAGGCGAGCTTCGTGTTCCACGGTGTCGATGCCGACCGCGGGCGTACGAAAATCCGGCTGCCTCACTTGAGCGACCTCATGTTTGAGCGACTTCATTTGAGCGACTCCAAATATGCGATCGCATCGGACAATTCTTGCGCCGATAGATGCTGATCGGGCATGAGGCTTCCCGGCTTGATGTTTTGCGGATTTTGAATCCAGCCCCCGAGGTTGCCGGGGTTGTTCTCGAGCACGCCGGCGGCCAGCGTAAGCGCGGCTCATCAAATGTGTAAGATCGGGCGCGGCAAAGGCGCCTGCGCGGGTGCCGCGTACGCGGTGGCAGAGTCCGCATCGATATTCCCACGAGGGCCCGGCCTCGTTCTTGCCCGGCCGTCCACGGGCGCGACCGCGGGCGCCAGCTGCTCCTGCCGCCAGCGCTGAAAATCCGCCGGCGCCCTGCGCGACGACGAGGAAAAGACATGCGCGCATGCTGGAATCCGCAGTATTCCATGCACTGGCCGCGGTAGATGCCCTCTGGTTCGCCTGCAGCCAGCTCAGATCGGTCTGGCCGGGAATCGCATCCGTTTTACCTGACAACTTCGGGACCCAAAAGCTGGGATGACGTCGCCGCCGTGCAGCCGCACCAAGACGGGCACTCCGACCGGAATGTGGATCTCGTTGGCCGTGGTAAACTCGCCGCTGGGCTGCGCCGAGGCGTATTTCACATCCCACCACCACTGCCGCCCGGTTACATCGATCGTGAGCGCCGGATTTGCGGGCGGCCCGGCGACCGCGGCCAGCGCGATCAGCGTCCATACGATCGTCACAGCCAGGGGAATTGCCGAAACCATGAGTCCGATGACGATCCAATTATGCCCCTCGGCACCCCGTGTGATCGGGATCGACTGCATATCCAGCGGATTGTCTTCGCGCCGTGTGCGCCGCAGCCCGCCCCAGAGCACCGCACCGATCACCAGGCCCATGACGATCGAAACGATCAGAGTGAACCACGTCAACGGCAAATTGTGTCCGCCGCTTTTCCGGCGCTTTCGAGATACGAAAGCGGCGCGCCGGTCATGCCACCCGCATCCTGCCGATCGATTCCCATAGCCGGCTCATCGAACGCATGGCGGTCTGCAAGAAAGAGGAGGATTCCGGGCACCCACATCACGGTGCCCCCGAGTTGCTGGTCCTGCAGTGGGGTAAGACCCCACGCTTGAGTGGTGAGAAAATGCCATGAGAACATCGGGCGCGCCGCAAGGGCGATGACTGCCCCGAGCAGCCCCATCTGCACGAAGGTGATGCTGCAACCGGCCGCCAAGACCTGCGCGGTCCGGCGCGGCGAATGATCCAGCAACTCTCGCCACAAGAAAATGCTGCTGCCGAACAAGGTCACATGCATCGCCCAGTAGAGGAAAACCGAGTCGAACGTGGACTGGTAAGGGACCGGCATATGCCAGTACCAGAGCGCCAGGAAAAATACCCCGCTACTCGCCCAGAGTGGCCAGGTGCGGTTTTCAGGGACTCTGCGCGGCCAGGCGAGAGCGATCAACGGAGCCGCTACCAACACGAGGAGCATGTGCTGGCCGACCCGAGCGGCGAAAAGAGAGACAGACAAGGCGCAGATCGGGGACAGCAGCGCCAGTGCCGCAACCGCCCATCCCCAAAGCGCGAATTTGCGCTCCCGAGCGGGCAGCTCCGGAGCGCTCTGATGAAGCCACAGCACTTGTACCGCACAGCAAAAAGCGAGCACCAAGATCAACCGCGGGTCGAAATTGAACCTGGTGAGAATATCGCCCGGCAGCGGTGGCAGCCCACAATAGGGGATCGGGCGAATCACGGTCGCATCACCTCGCCCGAGCAATCCCCGAAGATCGCCAGCTTGACTCGGTTCGTGCTGTCGATATCGAGCTGGCGCGCGTGCGCCAAAGTAAGCGAGACGATTTGGCGCGGCATATTGCTTTCCTTGGCTACGAATAAAATGATGGAGAACTTTGATCGAGAGCCGGGATTCCGCCGTCGGAGCGGGATTCCGCTGTCAGAGTAGATTCCGAATGCGGCCCTAAGACTGTAAGCCTGCGTCAAATATTGTCGTAGGCAGATGCCGACGCGACTCTTCCGATACAACGCCCCTCAGTGGGGTTTACCTCACAATATGATATACAGGTGCTTTCCGCGTGACCCAAGGCATTTGTGGGATGACAAACAAGAAGCAGCACGTCGCGCTTTCGAACTTCAGATACGCCCTAGCGCGCTTCCTACGGTTCAGCGAACGCGCCTCGCGCGCCGCCGGTATTACACCCAAGCAATATCTCTTGCTGCTGCATATCTGCGGCACCGCAGACCGGGAATGGGCAAGCGTCGGGGAGTTGGCGGCACGTCTGCAGTCAAGCAACCACGGGACCGTAGCCCTCATCGATCGATGTGAAGCGGCGAGGCTCGTCCGCAGACTGCGCAACAAGGACGATGCTCGGCGCGTCGAGGTCCATGTCACGCCGCGCGGGCGGAAATTGCTCGGGCGCATTGCCGCCCGGCACCACCGCGAGCTGCAGTCGCTCCGCGCCGTTTTCCGAGTCGCTGGCGTCAACTGGCGCCAGCTCGGGTCGCTGGGCGGCACGAATGCTCACAAACGATCGGCGGCGGCCCGCAGGACGTAGTCGACTACCGCCGCATTCAATGTAAGGTCGATGGGCCCGTGGCCGAAGAGAGCGCGAAAATAATACGGGCCGGTCAGCATGTCGAGCATCAGGTCAAGGTCGACGTCCAGGCTGATTTCCCCCCGTTTCTGCCCCCGCGCGAGAGCGAGACGCATGGAGGCTCGCCGTGGGTTCAGAACCTCCGCTCGGATCATTTGAGCGAGCTTCTGGTCGTGGGCCATGTCCCCCACAAGACCTGCGAGCGCGGGACGCAAGATGCCTGCAAATGCAGTTCGCAGGGTATCCACCGCGGCCGTCAAGTCGCGGCGCAATGATCCGGTGTCCGGGGCCGGCTCCGTGCCCATCTGATGGATGATCGCGAACGCGACCAAATGACGCTTGCTCGGCCAGCGACGATAGAGACTGGTGCGCGCCCGGCGCACGCGCCGCGCGATCCTCTCGATGGTGACCGCCCGATAGCCCTGGGAGTTCAACACGCTCAGCACGGCCGCTACCACCTCCGCCTCGATGCGGACGTCTTTCGGTCTTCCCAGCCGTGGGCTATGTGGGGGGTCGACGGGCGAATGCGCGCGGGCGGGTGGTTGCGTCTTGTCGGGTGGTTGCGTCCGGTCGCGTGGTTGCGCCCGGCGGGGTCGCGCACGAGTAGCTCTTGGCATATTTCTTGCGCCCTTGCCCTTCATTCGGGGAATCATTATCATACACAGTGTATCGTAATTATGAACGGACGTTGCGCGCAAGGACGTAGGACGCAATGCGGCAAACTCGGTTGTGCCCCCGTGCAGGAGGGCGACGATTATGATGAGCCGATCGACGACCGCATTATTCTTAGGCGCTGGCTTTGCGATGGCGGCGTGCAATCCCGCCGAGAGCGATTGGACCAAGGCGGCGGCTGCAAATACCATCGCGGCCTACCAGACCTTCGTCCGGGACCATCCCGACAGCCAACACGCGGCCGAGGCCCGCGGCCGTGTGTTTGCGCTTCATGATGATCAGGTATGGGCGGCGGCGAAGGCGACCAATACGATCGCCAGCTTTCAGGAGTACTTGCACGAAGAACCCGGAGGCACCCACGTCGGGGAAGCCCATTACCAGACGACTGCGCTGCAACGAGCCGCCGCCTGGGGCGCCGCCCAGAGCGATGGGTCCTCTGCGGCCTTGCAGGCATTCCTGGATAAGTATCCGCAGGGACCGGAATCCAACGACGCACGTCAGAGACTCGCCGCTCTGACCTATCGGGCGGAGCTTTCCGATGCCGGCAGCAAGACTGCAGCCGAGCGGATACGCGCGGGATTGCAGGCACGGTTCAGCAAGGAAGTCCACGACCTCGTGGTGGTTCCGCCGGCGGCACCCGACACGCGCTACAAAGTGACGTCGGGTCCCATGAGCCAATCGGATGCTAACGCCGTGTGCGCGGCTGTCGAACGCAGGCATCAGAACTGCAAGCTCATACAGATCCCGGAAACGCCGCCGGGTTAAAAGAAAGGAGACGGCTAAAGCGAGAAGGAATCGTGGACGGTAAACAGATGGTCATCATCGGTAATTTTGTGCTCAGCGTCTGGATCCTGATTTCGCCGATGATCCTGGGATTCGCGGCAAGCCAGCAACCCAAGGCGTGTTGGAATGCGTTTGCAGTCGGCCTTGCAATGATGCTCGTTACAATGATTTTCGAGGGCACCACAAACACGGTGTCCAAGGTTTGGCGGGACCTCGCCAATCTCGTCCTGGCGTTGTGGTTCATGCTCTCGCCCTGGGCATTGGGTTTTGGAGCGCACGCCTTGGCGCGGGACAGTACGACGGCCGCCGGCATCCTCGCGGCCGCATTGGCGCTGTGGGCGATGACGTTGGACGTCGACTTTCGCCGGTGGCTGCACAGATCAGGTTCGTTGCGCTAGCCGCCTCTCCCGGCCGGAGAGCCCGAAGACCCGTCTGGCGTTGGAATAATAAATCTTGTCGATGACCGTTCTGGGCAATGCCAGGCCCTCTGCTGTCGGCATCGATGGCGTCGATATGCTGGGTGTCCGAGGTCGCCAGGTAAATCCAGTCGGAACGCCAGAATGCATCTGCCTCGGCCGCAAATTGCACCTTCATGGGCGGGATTTTGCGCCCGCTCGCGGGCATCGGGGGGATTTTCGGTGAGATCCGACCCGTACAGGATGCGGTCTTGATAGGCGATGAAGAAGCGGCGCACCTTCGCATAGTCAGAGTTCGATTGATATTGAACCTGCGACATGCGCGCCGCGAGATCGACCGCCGCATTCGGATAGGCGTCCAAGAACTTCGCGAGCTCATCGACGTCTCATTCGAGACTTCCCAAGTGCGCCCCGATGAAGATGAGCTTCGGGTGCCGCGCCACGAAGCGATCGCGCGCGGCGATGAGGCTCTCGTAGCTCGGCTGCTCGGGGTGCAGATACATGTGGTATTCAGGGTGGTCGCGAAAATAGCTGCGGTCGTTGTCCGTGGTCATCGCCTCGAGCGGCAGCCAGCAATTTTTGGGCTCCGCTTGGTGCGCGATCAGCGGGATCGCGCGCGCTTCGAGATGGCTCATGACGCCATCGAAGCGCGGATCGTCCAGCATGATGGGACGGCCCTGTGCGTCCTTCTCGACCATGCCGATATTCTTCCATACCTTGACGGCGAGCGCGCCGCGCCGAACTTCGCCATCGATCCGCCTATCGGTATCTGCAGTCCAATTCTTCCGGCCAAACCCTTTCATGGCAAAGGTGGTGGCGAAATGAAAATGCCGCGGGTCCGCGGCCATCAAATAATGGGCGACCTGCGCCTGCCGATCCAAGGCGGGAAATCAGGGGAGCTGACGTTGATCGAAAGCAGTTCGAACCCGTCCTCGACCGCGATATCGAGGAACAGGTGATCCTCCGTATTCGCGTGCACGTGCGCGTCGAACTTGGACACGCGCATGAAGTCGGCGGCACCATAGGGCTCGTCGGCGGCGCCATAGGGCTCGTCGGCGGCGCCATAGGGCTCGTCGGCGGCGCTCGCACTGCCGGCCGCCATCCATAGGGCGCACAACGCGGCAGCCCACCGCACGCCCTGATTCATTGCAAAATCCCCGGGGAGGCGGCGTGCGTGCGCATGAGCTGATCAACGGCCTCGAGGCTCAGCGGCGCGCCCGCGAGCTTGGCGGCATACAGAGCGGCTCCTGCACTCGGGGACAAACGCGGCGCGGCGAATTCGTATTCCCCATCGCCCCCCCCCAGCGCCGCTTGAAGCAGCGGCGGAACGACATTGTCCAACTGAAACATGCCGCCGGAATAGGACACCGGCAACGGCAGCTGCGGCGGGACGGCGAGCTTGTCGCGCACCGCGTGCACGATCGCCGCGAGTTCATGCGCCGCCACCTCGAACAGGAGAAGCGCCGCCACATCCCCGGCGTGCGCGGCCCGTGCCACGAGAGGCGCCAAGGCGGCGAGTTCGCTGCGCGTGAGCGGGGGTGGACCGTAGACGGCGGCGCATACGTCGAGATCGTCACGCACTCGAAAGTGCTCGCGTATCAGATCGTACAGCGGAGCTTTCTGCGCCCGCCCATCGCTCATGCGCGAGAAGAGATTCAAGGCCGCGCGCGCAACCCGAGTAGGCGGAGCCTTCATCGCTGAACAGTTCGCCCCACCCCCCGGCCCGCGCGCTGCGCGACACGAATTCCCCGTACGCAATGGAGCCTGTTCCGGCAACGATGTTGATCCCGTCGCGGCCTGCGAGAGCTCCCGCCCAACCGCAAACCACATCGTTCGCAGAGCGGCAGCGCTGAGGCGGCAAGACCGCCGAGGCGATCCGATCGAACCGCGCGAGCTGCGCACTGTCCTCGCCGTAGGCCGGCAGCCCGATGAAGGCGTACGTGAGCTCGCCCGGCGAAACGGATGCTTCGGCCAGCGTCTCTTGGATGCCCGCAACGAGCATCCGCTGCAGCGCGTCGGCCCCGATCTCGAGATAGTAGGCTGACCCCCGCGCCGGCGCGCCGCGAGGACCCGCCCCGACTCATCGATCAACAGAAAGTCGGTTTTCGTGCCTCCGCCGTCGACACCGAGGAAGGTCTTCACCGGCGCTGAGTCCACGGATAGATCGAGACGCCCTGCACGACGCGGTTGACGACGCCGCTTGCGTTCGGCGTATCGGGTCGCAAGCCAAGCGCCAGCGATTGCAGCAACGCAAAGATCTGAGCGAATGCTGCATAAGGAAAACACAGTCCCAAATCCGAGGCCGCCGCCGCTCCCGGCACGAGAATTCCGTCGGCGTGCTGCTCATCGCGTTGCGGATCCCGGGCTGTCAACGCCATCACGCGCGCGGCCACGCCGTCGGCGCGCAGCTCGCGGAGCACATCGGTCTCGTAGCGGCGAGTGTAAGGGTCATTACAGAGAAACATCACGACCAGCGTCTTGGCATTGATGATGGTCTTAGGGCCGTGGCGAAACCCCAAGGGCGTTTCAGCGAGGGCGACGACCTTGCCGTCGGAAAGCTCGAGCATCTTGAGGGCCGCCTCCCGCGCCAGCCCCTTGAACTCCTTGCTCCCGAGGTAGACCACCCGCTCGAACCCCGAGCGCGCCAAGCTCGCGGCCAAGGGAAAGCCGGCGAGAAGATGGCCCGCCCAACGAGCGAACGCCGCCGGCACATCCGGGGGCAGGACGTCGAACGCCAGCGCGGCAGCGAGCAACATGCCGGTGAAACTCGACGTCATGGCAAAGCCGCGGTCGTTGGTTTCCTCCGGCAGGAGCACGACGTGGGCGCTGCGCAGGCTCTGCCCGCTGCCGTAAAGCGCCCCCTCTCGGTTGCAGGTGACGATCAGATGGTGACACTCCGGCAAAGCCTCCTCGGCCAGCGTGAGCGCGGCCATGCTCTCCGGACTATTGCCGGAACGCGCGAATGAGACCAGTAGTACCGGCGCCGCCGGCGCGAGCCAGCTTTCCGGCCAGCCGACCATATTCGTGGTCGCCATCGCGTCTACCCGCCGTCCCAATCGGCGAGCCAAGGCCGGCGCCAGACACTCGCCGACGAACGACGAGGAGCCGGCGCCGGTCGAGACGATCCGCAACTCCCGTCGGGCAAGGAGCGGACCGAAGAACGCATGCAACGCGGCGGAATCGCGCGCCATGACGCGCTGTACGTCCATCCAGACGGCGGGCTGCTGCGAGATCTCGCGCGCGGTCCAGTATCCGCCCGACTTTTCCAGATCGTCCGGGGACATTCCAAGATAATTCATCATGCTCCTCGAGGAATTGCGCCGCATGCATGCGCATAGTGGCGGAGCACTTGCGCGACCCCATCGAGAAGGAGCTCGTGCGCCTCGTTTCTCAATCGGCCTTCGCGGATCGCGGCATACTGCACGGGCAAATATTGGCTGATCAACGTCAGCGGCACGCTCATGGCCGCGAGACCCTCGATACATTGCGCAGGCCCGCGAAACTTCGGGGATATTCCAGTAGTAGCGGATGCGGTCGCTCAAGCTGAATTGCAAATCGAACTGCTGGCGTTCAGGGTCCACGTAATAGGCCTTCCAGTGCTTCGGGTGGCGGCGCATCGTTTCGAGCATCGTATCCTTGAGCCATTTCGCCGGCATCATGTGCAATTCCGTCGCAATATCCGACAGCGCCCACAGTGTTTCACGCATCGCGAAGGTCGCCGCAGGGCCCACCTTGAGGATGGCGAAATGGTCTTGCACCAGCGCCTTCAGTGCGGCGGGTGTTTGATAATCGGTGGAGTGCGCTTCGAAGACCATTCCCGGCACGGCCACGATGCTGCGGCTCAACGCAGCCGCCTTGCCCCGCTCATAGTCGATCACGCGGTGATTGTCGAACTCGACCCCGGGCTGTACCACGAGGCCGACCACGCGAGCCCAAGCGTCCGTGAGACCGCAGCGCATGAAAGCCGCGCGGTGGGCTTCAATGGTGGCATGAGCGGCCTCGGGGGTCGTGACGGCGAGTTCTGCGAGCGCCTCATGGGCCCCGCCCGGCACCGGAACCTCGGAACCGACGATGTAGACGGGCGGTTCGCCGCCGGCGCCGCGCCATGCGGCCTCCGTGGTTTCGCACAGAGCGGCCGTGCGTTCGGCGATCAACTCATCGCCAAGGACGCGCGGATCATCGGCGCAGGACATGGTAATCGAAATGGATCTTGCGAAAACCCGCGGTGATGTATTCCCCCACCAGCACTTGGGCTTTGTTCGATGGCCGCCGCCGACGCCATGCCTTGCCAGCAATTCGGGCCCAAATGATCCCCGCCCAATACGACGCGCTCGTGCGGGAGTCCCACGGAACTCGCGAGTCCATACACGAGGTCGCGAAAATCCGCGGGACGCATGCCGGTGTAGCCGCCGTCCTGATTGACCTGGTTGAGGTCGCCTCGATGAGCGCGGCGCCTCCCGTGCGCTGCGCGAGGCGCAGCGAGGACTCCAATACCCGAGGGTGCGCCGAGCACACGGAGTAGAGTCCGACGGGATCTGCGGCCTTGTGGCGGTGGATGACATCCAGCAGGGTGTTCATGAGGCCCTCGGGAGAACCTTTTCCGTCCGGTTCAATGGCAAGCAGTACCGCGGCAGCGAAGGCGAGCACGATGCCGGCGACGGTGATGAGGTTGGGCGCGGCGTGCAGCACGGCCATGGAGACGACCGCCGTGATCAGCGGAGCGCCCGCGTTGGCGAGCGGCGCAACGACGATCGCCCTGCCGTAGCGAAAGGCGTACACCAACATCAACGCACCCACCGCGTTGAGAATTTGCGTGATGGCGGCAAGTCCCGGACCCTGCCATCCGTACTCGATGGGTTCCGAGAAATCGGTCATCCACAGCGGACACGGAATCAACAAGAGTCCCATGATCGCCATATAGAGAAAGATGTTCTCGGCATCCATGGTGTTGTTGGCGAGTTTCATGAAGAAGGCCTGCACGCCCCAGGCGCAGAGAATGATCAGCGCGTAGAAGAACCAAGCGACGCCCAGTGTGCCGAGCCCGGAGGCCTCTGCACCGGGCGTATAATTGAAGAACGGCAACGCGATCAGCGCAAGCGCCACGCCGACGGCCCCGGGCTTGCTCACGCGTTCCTTGAGAAAAATCAACGAGAGCGCGATGGTGATGACCGGCGATAACGCAATGATCGGGAAGATCAGGTACGTGGGTCCGGTGTGCACGGCATGGAACAGTAGCATTTGTCCGCCGGCGCCGGTCAGCCCGATCAACGATCCAAAAAAAACGGACTTCGCATCGCGCAGCACCCTCCATCGCACCCGTTGCATCGCGTACGCCGCCGGCGGGATCATCGTGAGCGACCAGACCACATAGACCAGGGTGTCCGGATCCGTTTCGCGCGGGGAATTGGCAAACGCCCCCCACACGCCCCAAAACACCATGGTGACGAGCGCGTAAATCAGCCAGGGTTTCTTGATCACGGTCAATACCGGTAAGAGATGCCCACGACGAACAGCTGCGTCCATACGCGCTGTAGCCCGCGCCCACGCCGCTCGCGCTCTGGCCGATCAGTTGGCCGGGCGCCCACGGTAACAAGGGATTGCCATTGAGGTACGTTCGCGCGATGGCGTTCGTGAGGTTCTTACCCTCGGCATAGACCTCGAAGCCCTTGGCGATCCGGTAGTGCGCGCTCGCCGTCACCCACGAGAACGGATCGGCGATGGCGGACCATACCGGGGACCTCGGTGCATTGGGAGCAGTAGTAGATGTAGCGCGAGGTATAGTCCCAATTGACGTCGGCGTTAAACGGCCCCTTATCGTAGATCAGGCTGATCGAAAAGGTGGTCGGCGGCGCGGCATTGACCGCGCCGGTGGAGTTGCCGAACTGATCGTAGCCCTTGCTCCACGTGTGCGTGAATTGCACGTGCGTGCCGAGACCCATCTCCAGGAAGTGCTGCCAGCTCAGCTCGACGCCGGTGTAGACCGACTTGGCGCCATTGGCCGGAGCCGTGATGGTCCAGGGAATGGCTTTATCGACTTCACTTGCGGCGTTCCCCGCGCCCCGCCGAAATATTGCAGGGTGCCAAGGTCGACGTTGGTCTGCGTGCCGGTATAAATGTCATCGATGACCCGCTTGCCGAACAGCGCGGCCGTGAGAGCCGCATGGGGTTGGTAGTACCACTCGAGCGAGAGATCCGCCGAATAGGCTTTGATGGGTTTGAGCCCCGCCGTGCCGGTGTAGTCCAGGGACGGCGTGCCGTTGATCGCCTGGTTGGTCGAGTTCGGCGCGAGCTGATTGAGGTCCGGGCGCGAGAGGCTTTCGGCGAGGGCACCGCGCAGCTGCAACGTCTGCGGCGCGATCCAATAACTCACATTGAGAGACGGCAGCGCCAGCGTGTATTGAGCGCGTTCCCTGAACGCGCGGGAGGTGCTGTACTGCACGTTCCAGGTTTGGGTCGAGTTCGTGGTGTCGGGAGTCCACAAGGTAGATGGCACGGATTCCGCCGTCGAGGCGAGAGTGCGGGTGCGCACCACCCGCACACCCAAATTGCCGGACCAGTCGCTGCCGGCGAATCCGGCCTCGACATAGAATGAACTCGTCTTCTCGGTCACGTCGTAGGAATTGAATGGATTGGGCTGCGGCAGCGTGTCGGCCAGATTGAACTGCGTGGAGCACGGCAGGGTCGAGCAAAAGAATGGATTCGACTTGCCGTTCAAACTCTTGAGGAACGCCAGGAGTTGGGCGGTATTCAACCGCGGCAGGATCATCGGGAACGATCCGCCCGCTCCCTGCATGAAATTGGGCGGGCTGGTGAAGGAGATGACGGTGAAGCCCGGCCCAAAGGTATAGGGACTGCATTGAACCGGGCAGCCCGCGGTTTGGTACAGGGACCCGTACTGGCCGGAGCCATTCGTCCAGTCGCCCCTGCTGTCGGTGCGCGTCTTGTCGCGATGACTCTCGCCGAGGCCGAACAGCAATTTATTGAAAAATCCCCAACCGATATCGTAGGTGCCGTCGAACGTGAGGGCCGTGATCTGATCGTGGACCGAATAGCCGTTGAAGCCATCGTAATGCGTGGACCAATACTTGTTGTTGTTGAGGAAGCCCGAGTTCATCAGCGCCGTGTAGGAACAGGATCCCGGACTCGTCGTGCTCGCGGTACCGCTCGGGCAAGCGGTGAGCCCGAGCTGATTCGGGGGAATCATGACATTGAGGATGGGCAGGCCGTGCGGAACATCCGTGATCGTGAGCGTGTCGGGCGAAACGGAAGTGGCGGAGACCAGACCCGCCGTCACGAAAGTGTCCTCGCCGCCTTCCGGGCGATTGGCGGTCGAACGGTAGCCGTCGAGGCTCAAGGCCAACTTTCGAGGTGGGCTGCCAGGTGGCCTTCAATCCGGCCAGCGACGTGACCACAGTGCGGTTGGTGGTGTTGTTGACGATTTCCGGAGTGAAGTTACTCGACGTGACGGAGGTGATCACGCCGTTGTTCACGACCGGATTGGTCCATCCGGCGCCGGTGGAGTCTGTGGGGAAATAGTAGGACTGGTTGTAGCCGAGCTGCGCATCTTCCAGGTGCGTCCAGAGCCGATCGGCGACCAATTTGAAGGCATCGTTCGGACGCCACTCCAAGCTTCCGGAGAGCGCGTCGCGCTTCTTGTTGTCGAAGATCGACCCGAAGGTGATGCAGCAAGGCGTCGCCCTGCTGAGCGGCACGGCGTTGCCGGTGCCGTCGAAGGGGTATGTGGTGGGACCATAGATGTTCTGGTTGTACGCGTTCAAGGAATCGGTGCGCAGATGATTGTCGGAATGCACGCCCGCGATGAGAAATCCCAACGTGTGCTCGGCGACCGTGTCTTCGAGAAAGGCGGAGTACTTGGTGCCGTGCAAGGTCGACATCTCGTTGTAGTTGCCCTCCGCATGCACGCCCGCATGAAATCCCGGATTGTCGAACGGGCTCGCGGTGCGCAGGTTCACCGTTCCGCCGATACTGCCCTCGAGCGCCGAGGCTTCCGATGATTTGAGCACGTCGGCGCCCGAGATCACCTCCGAGGGCAGCACATCGAAAGCCAGGTCGCGCGCATCGTCGTCGGTGGCGAGAATACGGTTATTGAGCGTGACGATGTTGTACTGCGGGCCGAAGCCGCGAACGGTGACCTTCTGGCCCTCGCCGCCCGTGGTGCGGCTGATCGTGATTCCCGGCAGATGCTCCAGCGAGTCGGCAACGTCGGCGTCCGGAAATCTGCCGAGCTCTTCGGCGTTGATGGAATCGAGAACCACTTGGGCGCGTTCTTTTTCACGTCGAGCGACTTCTCGAGACTTGCCCGAAGTCCGGTGACGACGATTTCCTCCAAAGCCGCGTCTGCGCCTTTCTGGCCGCTCGCCGCAGCGGCGCCGCAACCGGCGCCGCAACCGGCGCTGAAGCGGGTGCTGCAGCCGGCGCTGAAGCGGGTGCTGCAGCCGGCGCTGAAGCGGGTGCTGCAGCCGGCGGTGCGGCCGTGTCGTCCACCGCCGTCTCGAGGGTTGCGCCCACCGCACTGACCCCCAGGCCGAACGCCAGGCAAATCCCAAGCAAAGGCTTCAGGCCCGGGACGTTTCGTCTCCCCGTCACGCTTCGATTCCCAGTACCATTTAAAAGAATGGTTCTCTCAATGAGGTCGCAAAGAGTCTCCGACTCGAACGTCAGCACATGCTCTATGGGTAAAACGAAAGCAAGTGATAGTTAAATGCCGGCTTCAGCTTCCGTATTCTTACGTTTTATATTATTATTATTTTCGAACATGTCAATAGGCCCGCTCCGAAGCTCCCGGTGGACTTAAAGGCCATGCACACCAACAAGACCTCGCGGCGCCAATTCGTGCAACTCACCGGCGGGCTCGCGCTTTGCCTTCGTCACGGTTTGCTGCCGCAAGACCCCGTGATCCTGCCGTCCGCTCGGCGGCGGCACTCGATGACTCATCCATACGGATCGACTGGGACGCGAACCTCCATGCGCGAGTGTCGCGCGTGGCCGCAGTCAGTTCCCACCCCGATGACTTCGTCCGGCCCGGCCGATTATCTGCTGCGGGCGGATGGCCATCACATCGCCGAGTTCCCTCTTCAGCATCAGGCGCGCGACTCCGTCGACGGCGCCAACGGTCCCGGCGCGCGGCTCACGTTGTCTGGAACCTCTCCCGAAGGGATCGAGAAAACCATCGCGGCGACGCTGTACCAGCGGTACCCCGGCTTCGCCGTCTATCGCGTGTCCTACCGCAATGTCTCCACGGAGGCGATCAGCCTCCAGTGGCTGGACCAACGGCGACTTTCTGGTGCGCGGTGCGCGCGCCGGATCCGCCACCGCCGAACCCGGGTTCTGGTGCTATTCGGGCGCTTCGTACGAGGATCGCCGCGACTGGGTGCAGCCGGTCAGGCATGGGTTCGCACAAGACAACTTCCTCGGCATGGAGGCCTCCGACTATGGCGGCGGCACGCCGATCGTCGATGTGTGGCGTCGGGACGGTGGCCTTGCGGTGGGCCATGTGGAGATAACTCCCAAGCTCGTCTCGCTGCCCGTGGAGGGGCGGCAAGGGAGCGTACGGGTTGCCGTCTGCTCTCGGCAGAAACTCGAACTGCGTGCCGGCGACAGCTTTCAAACACCGGAGATTTTCGTCGCCGTCACACGGCGGCGACTATTTCGCAACCTTGAGCACCTATCGCCGGATCATGTCCGAACGTGGATTGAAGCCCGCGGAGCCGAGAGCCGCCTGCTACGAGCCGATCTGGTGCGCCTGGGGCTATGAACGAGACTGCACCGCGGCATTGATCGAGGGCACGCTGCCGAAGGTGCAGGACTTGGGCTTGGCTTGGGCGGTCATCGACGACGGATGGCAGGCGAGGTATCGGCGATTGGAAACCTCACCCCACCAAATATCCGAAAGGCGAGGATGACTTGCGCAGTCTGGTGTCGAACATCCGCGCCGCCGCCCTCAAGCCCAGGCTTTGGTATTCCCCTCTGTCGGTCGCTCCGGGCACGGACCTCCTGCACGATCATGCCGACATGCTGCTTCTCGACAAAAATGGAGCCGTGCAGAATATCTCGTGGTGGAACAGCTTTTATCTATGCCCCGCCTACGAGAAAACCGTCCGGCATACCGAGGCACTGGTGAGAAAATTTATCGGCGAATGGGGCTTCGCAGGCCTCAAGATCGACGGCCAGCATTTGAATGGCGTTCCGCCTTGCTTCAATCCCGCGCATAGCCACGCCCGTCCCGAAGAGTCGGTGGAAGGGCTGCAGAATTTTTTCCGCGCGATCTACCAAACCGCGATCGAGATCGATCCCGACGCCGTGCTGGAACTATGCCCGTGCGGCACCGCATACTCGGCGTTCAACTTCCCCTCTATGAACCAGGCGCCAGCCTCCGACCCGGAGTCCTCCTGGCAAGTGCGCCACAAGGGCAAGACGCTCAAGGCGTTGATGGGCGCGAGCGCCCCGTATGCGGGAGATCATGTCGAACTCAGCGACAACCACGATGATTTCGCCTCCACGGTCGGGGTCGGCGCCATCGTGTCGACCAAATTCACCTGGCCGGTCGATCCGAAACCCAAGGATTCGTTTCTGCTCACGCCCGAGAAAGAACTTACATGGAGGCGCTGGATTGCGCTCTACAGGGAGAAAATGCTGCCGCTCGGGACGTACCGCGGCGAACTCTACGACATCGGCTTCGACAAACCGGAGGCTCACGCCATCGAGAAATCCGGGCGCCTGTACTATGCTTTCTTCGCCGAGCGCTGGAACGGCGAAGTGGCGCTTCGCGGTTTGCAGCCTGGGCCATACCGCGTGCGTGATTATTTCAACGACCGAGATCTCGGCACCTTGGCCGCTCCCCATCGGCTGCCGGTGACGTTCGAGCGCTTTCTGTTGCTCGAGGCGATCCCAGCGTGAAAGAGGCCGAGCCTGGTCTTCTGGTCGGAGAGCGCCGCCACCGGATTCTGGATTTGCTTCGCGAGCACGGCCGGGTCACGGTGGAAGCTCTGGCGAGCCGCTTTGCCACCTCGGCGGTCACCATCCGCACTGATCTGGCGACGCTCGAGGCCGCCGGCGCCCTGGAACGAACCCATGGCGGCGCCCTCCTCGGCCGGGACAACGACGATCAGCCGATTACCGTCAAGCAGACACTGCATCACGCGGAGAAAGTTCGCATCGCCAAGACCGCGGTCACTCTCATACAGGATGGCGAGACGGTGATCCTGGATTCCGGCACGACGACCGCGGAGATCGCCAAACAGATCCGCAAGCTCGAGATCCGCTCGATCAATGTGATCACCAATGCCTTGAACATCGCCACGCTGCTAGCCGACGTGCCTTTCGTGCGCTTGATCATGCCCGGCGGCATCTTGCGGCCGGAGTCGAATTCCTTGTCGGGCCCTCTGGCCGAGGCGGCCCTTGCCGGACTGCAGGCGGATCGCCTGTTTCTGGGCGCCGACGGCCTCGATCCCGAGCGCGGCGTCATGACTCCTCACCTTCTGGAAGCGCAGCTCAATGCGCAGATGATCGCCATTTCCGGTCAGGTCATCGCAGTCGCCGATTCATCCAAATTGATGCGCAGGAATATTTCGCTCATTGCCCGCGTTGAACAACTGCACATGCTGATCACGGACAGCGGCGCGAATCCTAGCGTGGTGGCCGAGCTCGAGCGTCGCGGAGTCGAGGTTCGGCTGGCTTGACCGACGCCGCGCCTCGTTCGAGGAGCAGCAGCTTATGAAACTCCGCTTCCGGCATCGGTCTCGCAAATAGGTAACCCTGATACTGATCGCACTTGAGCTCCTGCAGGTGCCGGCGCTGCTCTTGGGTTTCGACCCCTTCGGCGACGGCGCACAGATGAAAGGCATGGGCGAGCGAGATGATGGTCGACACGAGCGTTGCTTGCGCCGGCGACGTCGCCAGGTCCGAGATGAAGGAACGGTCGATCTTGAGCGCGTGCACCGGCAGCTTGGACAAGCGTCCGAGCGACGAATAGCCGGTACCGAAGTCATCGATCGCAATGTACAGCCCGGCCGCGAACAGACGCTGCAGTTTTTTCGTACTGCCCTTCAAATCCTCCATCAAGGCGCCCTCGGTGATCTCAAAATCCAGCCGGCCGCCGCGGCCGATCAGAGTTTCGATGGCCGCCAGAACGAAATCGACGAACTCCCGCCGCTTGAGCTGAACGGGAGACACGTTGACCGCGATCGGAGTCAAGGGCAGCCCCTCATCCAGCCACCGGTGGCTGACTCTCACGGCCTCTTCGATGATCCATTGGCCGACCTTGACGATCAGTCCCGTCTCTTCGAGCACGGGAATGAACTCCGCCGGCGACACCAAGCCGGCACCGGGCCGTTGCCAGCGCAGCAGCGCCTCCGCGCCCGCAATCTTGCCGGTGGCCAGATCGATCTTGGGCTGGTAGTGCAGCTCGAACTGCCGTTCTTCGAGCGCGCATTGCAGCTCATGCTCGAGCGTCATGCGGCTGTAAAGTTCGCTCTTCATGCCGTGAACGTAAGTCAGGTATCTTTCGCCCGACTCCTTTGCCTTTTTGACGGCATGCTCGGCGTTCTGCAGCAAGACCTCGGCGTTCTCGCCGTCCTTCGGAAAGGAGGCTGCGCCGATCCACGCGGAGACGGGGACTTCCTGTCCCTCAATCTGGAAGGGACGGACCAGCAGCTGCGACAACTCCGTGCGCACATCCTCGGGGCGCATCGCGGATTCGCCCGCGATGTTCGAGGCGACGCCAAAGAAGCCATTGCCGAAATAGGCCAACCGCGTCGGCCCCTGAACCGCACCTTTGAGCCGCTCGGCGACGAGCTGCAGCAACTGATCCCCGCCTTGACGGCCGAAGCGATCGTTGATGGCGGACAGATGCTGGATATCGAGAATGAATACCTCGAGGGCGCCCGCATCCGGCGTTCGATCCAACATCTCGCGCGCGAGACGTTCACAGAAGAGCGTTCGGCGAGCGAGACCGGTCATCGGATCGAAGTAGGTCAGAAAGTTTGCTTGCCCCTCCTTCTCCAAGTACTGGAGCGCGAATGACAAGGTGCCTGCCAATTGGCCGAGCAAGGCTCTTTCTTCCGCCTCGAACACGCCGCATTCCCGCGAGATGAGGTTAAGGGTACCCACCGCGGTTCCGGCGACGGTCAGGGGGAGAGCGGCGGCCGCACGAAACCCCCAGGCGGCCAGATCCTCGCGCCAGTGTACCCGGGCACGGGGATTCATCAGATCGTTGCAGACCGATGAAAGTCCGGTACACAGCGCCTGCTCCGTGAGACTTTGAAATTCGGTCGCCGCCAACCGGATCCGAAGACTGAAGTCGTGGAATTCCTCGGCGCGCTCGCCGGCAACGGCCACGGCACGCAAAACGGCGGTGCCGGCGTCGGTCAACAGGATGGTCACGAGAGCATAATTGCCCTGCACGTTGACGATCCGGCACACTTCCTCCAGAAGCTCCGTACGGTCGCGAATGCGCAAGACGGCCGCATTGACGCTGTTGAGAAGCCGATAAATCCGGTTCAGCCGTTGGTTTTTCTCATCGTGGCGCTTCCGCTCCGTGATGTCCCGGTCGGTGCCTCGAAACCCGGTCACGAGGCCCTTCGCGTCGATCACGGCAAGCGCCTGGCGCTCGAGCCAACGATATGAACCATCCCGATGTTGCCAGCGCGCCGTGAGCGCGGACAAACGGCGCTCATTGTCGCCGAGCGATCGCATGGCGCCGGCCAGCAGCACTTGATCGTCGTCGTGCACGCGGTGTAGATAATGAGTGCCCAGCATGGAGTCGGCGGACACATCGAGAATGCTCTGGATGCTCGGACTGCAGAATCCGTAGTGACCGTCGACATCCAGCTCCCAAACCCAGTCCTGGGAGGTCTGCACCAGATCGCGGAACCGCTGCTCCGCCTGGCGAATCACGCGCCGAGCTTCGACATCCTGCAGCGCCCGGATCACCGCGGGCGCGAGCCGCGCCAGATTGCTCTTGAGCACATAGTCCGTAGCGCCGCTCTTCAGCGCATCGATGGCGCGCTCCTCTCCCAACGTGCCCGATACGATGATGAACGGCACTTCCGGAAACTCCTTCCGGGCAATGCGCAGCGCCGCCATGCCGTCGAATTTCGGCATGGAAAAATCGGACATGACGAGGTCCGGAGTCGACTGCAGTCCGTGACGAAACGCGGCTTCGGTGTCGACCCGATGATAATTGCAGGTGAGTCCCACGCGCTTCAGTTCGCGCGCGATCAACGCCGCTTCCGTCGGCTCATCCTCGACGATCAGGATAGAAAGAGTCCGGGACGTTCCTTGTGCCTGCATGCGCTATGTCTCTTCCGGCCGGCGATTCATCGCAATCCAGTAATACCCGAGGCGGGCGACCTCCTCCATCAGCTTCTGAAAGTCCACGGGTTTGACGATGTAGCTGTTGACGCCAAGCTCATACGAGCGGACGAGATCGGATTCCTCGGCGCTCGAGGTCAAAATCACGACCGGAAGCGCGCGGCCCGCAGCGTTGCCGCGCACGGCCTTGAGCACCTGCAGCCCGTCGACTTTCGGCATCTTGAGGTCGAGCAGCAATAGCCGCGGCAGCGGCCTCTTGAGCACGTCGGGCGAGTTCCCGAACAAATAATCGAGCACCTGCCGGCCGTCCTTGAGCCATACGACCTTATTGCCGAGATTGGCTTTGCGAAATGCCCGCAGCGTGACTTCGGCGTCCGTCGGACTGTCTTCGGCGTAGACTATCTCGAAGAATTCCTCGCCGACGCGCGTGCTCATGCGGCACTCGCCGTTGGCCGTGCGGCCGTACCGGTTTGCCCTGCGGCGGTCTGCGTCGGCAGAGCAAAATGAAAAGTTGCCCCTTGGCCCGGCGTGCCCTCGGCCCATACCCGGCCGCCATGCCGGGTCACGACCCGGTGAACGATGGCAAGCCCAACGCCGGTGCCGGAAAATTCTTCCTGGCCGTGCAGGCGCTGGAACACGCCAAACAGCTTATGGGCATACTGCATGTCGAAGCCCGCGCCATTGTCGCGGACATAGTAAGAGATCTCGCCGTCTCCGGCGCGCGCACCGATGTGGATCCGAGGCGCATTCGTCTTGCCCGTGTACTTCACCGCATTCGACACGAGATTGTCCCAGACTTGCGCCAATAACGAGGGATCGCCGCGCGCGGCCGGCAACGGATCGATGGTCACTTGCTGTTGCACGGAGCCTGCCCGCAGCGCCTCCTGCACAGCGGCTTTCGCGAGCGCTTCCATATCCACCAGAGAATGCGTCAACGACTTTCGTCCGAGCCGCGAGAACGCGAGAAGGTCGTCGATGAGCTGACTCATGCGCTGGCTTGCGTTGCGAATCGTGTCGAGATACCGCCGGGCCTCGGGCTCCAACTTGTCGCCGTAGTCCTCGAGCAGCATCAAAGAGAAGCCATCGACCGCCCGAAGCGGCGATCGCAGGTCATGCGACACACTGTAGGAGAAACTCTCGAGCTCGCGATTCGCCGCTTCGAGTTCGTTTCGCTGACGGCCCAGATCTTGGTTCAGGGTTTTGATGCGCGATTCCTGCGCCACCCGCTCAGAGATGTCGTGGGAGATGCTGACGAGGTAGAGAGGCTTGCCGGCGTCATCGCGCAGCAGCAGTTTGCGCGTCGCGAACGTGAATACGGCGCCGTTGCGGTCGATGCGTTGATCTTGAGGAATGTGCAGCATCTCCGACCGGCCCAACGTTTCGCGATCGCTCTTGTCAGCAAGTTCCGCATTCTCCGCCGTCGTGATTTCAGAGGCCATGCGGCCGACAATCGCCTCGCGCGGAAGGCCAACCCACGCTTCGGCGGCCCGGTTGACCGTAAGATAGCGCAGCGTCCGAACGTCTTTGACGAAAATCATGGCCGGCAGGTTGTCGAGCACAGCGGCCAGGAACCCGCGATTGGCACGCAGGGAGTCGGCAAGCTCGTGCCGCAGCGCGAGTTCGCGGCGCAGTTTCATCAAGCCGATGAGCACGGTTGCAACGACCGCTGCAAACAGAATGCCCGCGAGCCACATCACCTGCACTCGGTCCTTTCGATCGACGCGCTGCCTCGCGTCGAGGAGCTTTAGCTCCGTAGCCCTGATGGTCCCTAGCTGATCACGGATGCGGCGCGTCAAATCGCCCTCGCGGCGAGCTGCCATCAGGTCTTTTGCGGCGCCGACGCCGTCGGTCTGGGCGGCGACGATCACCGCCCGATCGAGAACCACCCGCGCGTCGATCAGCCGGGCGAGTTCGCCGATGGCGCGCCCTTGATCCGGATTGTCGGCGACCAGTTCCTTTGAATTCTGCAACCGAGACTCCACCTGCGACAGTGCTTTCTCGCGCTGCTCGAGCGCGTCAACGGCGCCTGTGAGGATGAAGGTCTCCGTATCCGCAAGCGATTCGAAGAGTCCGCTTCCGACTTCCTCGATGGTGCGCAGGACAAGGTAGGTGTGCTCGACCCATTTTTCGGATTTCTCGGAACTCTTGAGCGCGCCCATGCCGAGCACGCCGATCAGCACGACGACGAGCATCGCGCCGACAAACGCTGCCGAGACGAGGTTCTCCGTCCCGGACAAGCCGGTCCCGCGATTTGAATCGTCAAAAGGCAACAGCTTCTCCGAGCCTTTCATCGGCTCACCGACCGCACCGCGCGCGAAGCTTCAGTCGAATTCAAGACCTCACGCGCCAAGCCGTCTGCGACCGTACCCGCGCGCACCGGGCCGCGCTTGCCCGGGAGGCGCCGCGCCATGCGCGCATTCGCGAGCTGCAGCATGTCGCCGACAGCGGGCGTGACCACGAACGGATACTCGGGATCGCCGCGGCCCCCGGAGGTGTTCAGCACGGCACTCAGCGTGCCGGCATCTGAAAGTCCGCGTCTGCGACTGCAGCGCGGCCCAGCGTTTGCCTCCGCTCAGCATTCGACATCAGGAGTTGTTGCGCCGCGCGCGCTCGGCTCGAAGCCAGCCGCGAATCACGTCGGGACGCTGCGCGAGGACCGAGGCCCGAGCGACGAGAAAGGCGGCGCTGGTTTCGGCTGCGTTTTATGGCCCGACAGCAGCCGCACGCCCGGCGCGCTGCGTAGGAAAGCGGTGGCGTATGGCTCCCAAATCGCCGCCGCATCGATCTTGCCGTCACGCAACGCAGCTACCAATACATCAGGTGACAAATCGAGCACCTGCGCGGGATGCAACTTATACGCGTCGATGAGGTTTGAGAGAAATAGGTCAGAGCAGGTGCCGCGGGATGTTCCGAGCCGCTTGCCTTCGAGCCAACGGACGGCAACCTCGAGGCCGGCGCCGTGCGGCGCGCCGCTGCCGGCGACAATGACATTCGGAGCCCGAGCTCACCGAGGATACGGCGATGATGCGGAAGTCATCGCCATCGCTGCCTTGGGTAACCGTCAGGGTTGGGGCCAATCCCAACAGGAAGCGAGATCGAGCTCGCCATGACGCAGTGCATCTACGAGCACGCCGGCGCCCTTGAGTCCAATGTTGTATTGGACCGGCACGCCTGCCGGAAGCCGACCCTCTTCGTAGACGACCGGCGCGAATCATGGCGCCTGGACCCAGGCTTCGGCGAAGTAGGGCTGATATCCCACCCGGAGCGTAAAATCTGTGGGTTCCGCAATCGCCGCCCCTATGTGAGGCAACTCACAAAGCGATAAAAGGAGGCTGAGCGAGCAAAGTCGCACGGCCGTCCGGGTAGCTCGATTTAACGTGGCGCACATGTCGTCCGATCCTCGGACTCAGACTTTAGAAAGTATCCGTAGTCTGCGGTAATTCGGCGACATATCGTGCATTTTAAGCACGAGATGGTCACACTTTCAGCATTTGTGGGCGCAGTCCTACAGGGATTCCCCGCATTTCAACGCGTTTCCGCTCTCGTCGATTGACCCTTGTTCCCCCCGATCGAGCGAGTTGCACAGTAACCGGTAAACAGCTGCTGTATATGCGACCAGGCCAGCCCCCCGCCAACTCGACGCCGCCTAGCGCACGGGCAGCGGGACCCATGTAAAGGTCCGGGAACACGAAGAATGGCAACGTCGACGCGAACCCGAGCAGATACGCGATGAGCCCGCGAGTTCCCCATTCCCCATAAATGCCATGGGGCATGAATAGATGCGTGATCGCATAACGGCCCCTGCGCACGAAGAAATAATCCATCAAATTTACCGATGTCCACGGCACGAGCAAATACAGCATTATCGTCAGGGCCGCAAAGAGAAGGCTATCGCGTTCTCCGTAATCGCGAACGCAATCGCCATCCACGCCACAGCTACGGCCACGATCGCCATGATCCGCAGGCGGGGAGTGGGCTGCAATTCGAACAGAGAATTCAACGCCGTCACGACGGTGAGCATGCCGCTGTAGGCATTGAGGCCCATCGTGGCGACGAGTGCGGTCACGGAGGCCAGCGCCATCCATACGCCAAAGCCGGAAAAGATGGCATTTCCCGCCTGGTGAAGCGCGACGAGTCCGTCCGAGGCTCCGAGGCGCGTGGCGAGCCACGCGCCCAGTGAAATCAACCATATCGCGGCGGAACTCGCGCCCAAGAACACCGCAAGAATGATGTGCTGCGGCCGGGTGTCGCGGGGCAGGTAGCGCGAATAGTCGGACACGGAAGGAGCATAAGTGATGTTGTAGCCGCGCTCGCGGCGAACTGCGCGATGAACGCGACCCAGGTGAACTCACCTGTTGCGAGATGAGTTGCTGGCACCTCGCCCGCAGCGATCGCAATCGTCAGCAGCGTATACAGAGGCAGGCAAACCCAGAAGCACGCGCGAAAAATGCGGTGCAGCCAGTCGTGCCCATAGATCGCGATGGCGACGGCGATCACGCCGGCGAGCAGCGTGACCGCCGCTTCGTTCCAGCCGAGAATCCCATTCAGGCCCCGCGCCATGAGCACCGAATCGGCGACGTTGAAACCGATGAACGTGAAAAGCGTGCCGACGAGGACGATGACCACGCCGCGGAATCCGAATTGCGCGCGCGATTGAATCATCTGCGGCAGCCCGAGCTGCGCCCCCTGCGATGCGTGGAAGGCGACGAAGATCGTCCCGAACAAAATCCCGAGCGCGCCGGCGAGCGACGTGAAGGCGAAGCTCAAGCCCATGCTTGGGCCGACGAACCCGATGGCGATCGTGAAGAAGTGGAAGTTGCCGAGGAACCAGAAGGGCGCCTGATCGATGACCCGGCCGTGCCGCTCGTTCTCGGGGATGTAGTCGATCGATTTGTGTTCGATGATCACTCGATCCCAACGCCGAGCGAGTCCTCGATGATAGCTGCCCGAGACGGGTTCCAAGCCGAACGAGGCCGAAGCGGACGGTTAATGTGGTTAACTTTTCCTCAAACTAAACCAGCAGCACCCCGCTTGCAAGTCGCGCGGCAGTTGTACTCGGCGCACGACTCTGCGAGAGTTGCGATAGTTCATGTCCAGGGACTTCTGATGCCCACGGCCTCTCGGACCGCAACGCCGATGCGCCACCGAATTCTCGACGAGGCCGAGCGGCTGATCGCGGTCAAGGGCGTCTACGGCTTCACGCTTCGGGACATCGCCGCGCCCCTCGGCGTGCAGGTGCCGGCGATCTACAAGCACTACAAGAGCCGGGACGACGTTTTGATCGAGGTAGCCCGGCGATTCATCGCGATGCTCGCGGGCCAGTTCGCGCTTCGGCCGGACTTGAGCGCAGTGGCGGCGTTCCGCGCGGCCCTGGAGGATTTCGTGGATCTGATGATGGGGCACCCCGCGTACGTGCGGCTGTCGCTCGTCGATTTTGCGACGCCGGAGGGCGGCATGGACTACGTCAAACTCGCGGCCGGCGGCTCCTTCAAAGAGAATTTGGTCCGGGGGCCGCTCGCTCAGATGCACGCGCGGCTGCGCAAGCTGCTGCGTGCCGGCATGCAATCCGGCAACTTTCGCAGGGTCGACGCGGTGGACATTTACCGGCTCCTCAAGGCTTCACTTCTCATCCGACTGGTATTCCCGGACGACGCCCTGCTGTTGCGCGGGCCGACCCGCGCGGAGCTGCGCGCCGGCAAACGATGGCTTTGGGACATTGCGGCACGTCACCTGGCACCGCATGACGGCGCTTGATTCGATCCGCGCGCGAATCCGCCGTGGTCGCGCGCGTGAGGCCGCGGTGATCGCCGCGCGTGATTCCGCGGAACCCCTGATGCCGCGCGTGATGCCGCGGGGTGAGGCCGCCTGTGTTTGACTTCGCTATGAAGCGTTGTTAAATTCCGGCCCGAGGTTAACTCGATTAACCCGCGGGGAGGGATCGCCCAAGACGCATGAACTGCGCTGGGGCGATGCCGGTTCATAGGGAGAAATACATGGCTGACACTCCTCTGACGAGGCGCCGCGCGCGAACACCCGCACCGTGGCCGATGCAACTGACTCGTGGCGGTCGCCGTGCTTGCTGCTTTGTACGGCGCTCCGTCGGTTGCAGACAACGACACCCTGCAGGAAGTCATCGTGACGGCAACGCGGCGGTCCGAATCGGCGCAAAACATCCCGGCGAGCATCACCGCGATCACCGGCCCCGCGCTCGAGCAAGCGGGAATCGTCGACAAGGTCGACCTCGCACGTTCGCTCGCCGGCATCAATGTGACCGACAAGGGCCCATTCGGCGGCGTCAACGGATCCACCCTCATTATCCGCGGGCTGAACAGCGATTCCACCTCCGGAGAATTCGTCCAGTCATCGCCCATCGTGCAGCCGGTCGCGACTTATGTCGACGATACCCCGCTGTTCTTCAATCTGCGCCTTCAGGATCTGGACCGGGTTGAGATACTGCGCGGCCCGCAGGGCACCTTGTACGGATCGGGTTCGCTGGGCGGCACGATCCGCTTCGTGCAGAAGGCGCCGGACCCTCGCGCCTTCGACGCGAAGATTGAGACCGGCGTAAGCGACACCGCGCACACCCATCACTTGAACTACGACGTGACCGGCATGCTCAACCTGCCGCTCTCGGAGACGATCGCGTTTCGCTTGAATGCGGGCTACACGGCGGAGGCGGGTTTTATCGATCAGCCGGATCTCTATGCGCTGGACGCTTCGGGCGCGCCGATCGCGCAGCAGCCTGGGAGTATCTGAGTCCGCCCGTGACGTACTCGAAGAAAGGGGTCAATTCCTATCTTTACCGCACGGCGCGCGCGGCGGTGTCGTGGAAGCCGAACGATGATTTTCGTGCGCAGTTCTCCTACCATCACCAGCTCTCGACCGCCGATGGCTACCCTTATGCCGCCCCCTACTACGGACTGGCATCCCTGTCATCGTCGGATTACACCCCGGCGGCCACGAATGACAAGGTCGACCTCGCCGCCCTGACGCTCGAGTTCGAACTCGGATTCGCCACCTTGACGTCGAATAGTTCCTGGGCCGACCATCAAAACGTATCGCAGGGCGATGTGACGTCGCTGTACGACTACTTCCCATTCTATTCATCGTTGTACGGTGCAAACCCGCGTGTGCTGGTAACCGGGCACCAAGGATTCGAAGATAAGCCCTGGGCCGAGGAGATCCGTCTCGCGTCGAAAGCGAACGGATCCTATGATTGGGTGGCGGGCGTCTTCTACAAGACCGAGCGCACGACCATTCGCGAACACGATTTTTATCCGGGGTACCTCGACTACTTCAATGCCTGCGTGCCGCTGTATGGCGCCGGCGACGGCATCAATCCCTCGCAGTGCGGAATCGGCGAGACCGCCTACACGCCGGGGGCGGCCACCACTATTGACGGCATCCCGATCGTCAAGGATCAAGCCTACGTCGGCGACTTCGAGACTCGCTACACCGACCTGGCAGGCTTCGGCGAGTTCACGTGGCATTTCGCGCCCTCCTGGAGCGCGACCGCCGGCGCACGCATCTTCAGGCAGACAGTCTCGCAGTCGCAGCAGACGGGGCTTCTTTTCGACGGACCGGCATACATCGCCAACATCTCGCAAAGCGAGACCTGGCGCAAAGCGCTCTGGAAAGTGAACGTGGCTTACCGGATCGACGAGACCAATCTCGCGTACGCGACCTGGTCGCAGGGATTTCGCCGCGGCGCCGTGAATGGATTGCCCCCGACAGAAGCCGCGGTCAACTACGTGACCAATCCGGGCTTATTCAAGGTGTCGCCGGACACCGCCGACAACTATGAAGTCGGCGTGAAGGGGACCGTGCAGAATCGGTTTCGCTACTCGGCGGCGATCTACGACATCCAATGGCACAATGTCCAAGAAGCCGCTTTCCTGACGCCGCTCGCGCTGCCGGGTGCGATCAATGCCGGCGAGGCGTATAGCCGGGGCCTCGAAACCGAACTCTTTACCCGCTTGACCGATCACGTCTCCGGTCAGCTCGAGTACACGTATGACCAGACGAAATTGACGTCGCTGGCGCCTCTGGCCTTGATCGGGTTGTCCGTTCCGCCGCCCGCCGCCGGGACTCCGCTCCCGGGGACGCCGAAAAATACCGCGGCGGCGGCGATCGAATATGGGCATGTCAAGTTAGCGGATGGCGAGCTGCGGTTCGCTGCCAATGCGCACTATCAAGGGTCCCAGATACCCGCGATTTCGGCGACCATCCCGACCGTCGGCGGTTACGCGCTGGTAGGCGCGCGAATCGGTTATTCGCGACCCCACTGGCTCGCGACGCTGTACGTAGACAATCTTACCAACCGGCTCGGAGTCAACTCCTACACCGATCCCATCCAATGGGGAAAGTTCTACCAAGCGTTGGTGTCAAGGCCTCGGACTATCGGCCTCACCGTCAGTTATTCGGTCGCGGAACACTAGGAGCACCGATTGGCCGGCCGCGCCGCGCGGCTGCCGCCGGTGTGTTTTCAAAAAAATCCGGCATCGTCGATGGAGCATCGTCCATCGACGACGCCGGGATCCTCACTTATTCGCGAGCCGAATGGGTTCATTGCCGAAACGCAAGGCGGTCAGGGCGGGTGCATTGACCTTGCGAACGGCATCGTCGACCGCCGTGTCGATGCACGCCTTCTCCGCGAGTCTCAGGATCGCGTCGGTGCCGCCGGACTGCTTACAGACCTTTCGCGCTGCAGCATGTATCCGGCTGTAGAGGACCTTCGCTCCCTCCATGTGAGAGATATTGAGATCGCTGAACCGAACGGTTTCGGATGGCGGGATTTCCGTGGCGTTCACCGACGTTGAAAACGCGCCAAGCGCTGCGATGCCCAAGGCGCAATAAATGGCGGTATCGAGTTTTGTTCGATTGAATGTGTTCATGGCCGATTCTCCTCAGTTTGTCTTTGCACTCCCCAACTCGCGCTGGGTTAGGCGCACGGTAGGAAACGGCGGTCGACCAATCTTGACCGTCTGCTGAGAAACTCATGAATTAAAAGTGAATGCTCGAAAGCGGTAGTTCCGCCAACCGGCTTCTGTCATCATCGAAATCGCAAGGTTGCTCCTTAGGCGAGAAGGACATAACGGCGTGATGGGAGAAAGGCCAAGCGCGGCGCCGCGACCGAATGCCGACAAGGGCCGCCGCCGCTGGCACTTTGCCGGCACGGTTTTCGATGAACGGACTCTGGAACTGCTCGTCAACGGCATCGATGCCGAACTCGAACGCAAACCCCTCGAAGTGTTGACCTATTTGCTGGAGCACGCCGGCGAGGTGTGCACCAAGGATGAGTTGCTCGGCGGCGTCTGGCCCGGTCGGATCCTGAGCGAAACCGTACTGACCAAGTGCATCGGCCGCCTGCGAGAGGCTCTCGGCGACCGGGATCAGGAGATCATCAAGACCGCTTACGGTTTCGGCTATCGGTTCATCGCCCCGGTTCAGGTGGAAGTGGCGGAAACGGCCGGGCCCGCGCGCTTGGACCTCAAGCCGGGCGACCACCCGCCCGGCCGCCCGCTGTGGAGCCTGGTCGAGCGGCTGGGCATTGGCGGACACGGCGAGACTTGGCGCGCTCGCCATGAAAAGACCCGCGAACACCGCGTGTTCAAGTTCGCCCTCGACGAGGCATCGCTCGGCGCATTGAAACGCGAAATCACCCTATTCCGCATCATCAACGATTCGCTCGGGGACCGCGCCCCGATCCTCAGATTGCTCGACTGGAATTTGGAACAGCTGCCCTGCTTCACGGAGGCCGAGTATGTGGGCGGCGGCACGTTGGTCGATTGGGTTCAGGGACGCGGCGGCATGACGGCCATTCCAGTCGCAGAGCGCTTGGAAGTGGTCGCGAAGATCGCATCCGCTCTGGCGGCCGTGCATTCGGTGGGCGTGCTGCATAAGGACTTCAAGCCCGCCAATATTTTCGTGAAACCTGCGGCCGGCCAGCGCGTCGATATTGCGTTGGGGAACTTTGGCAGCGGCGGCGTGCTCGATGCCGGCCACATTGACCGGCTTGGGATCACGCGCCTCGGTTTCACCAAGACCCTCGCGGCGCCCGACGTGGGTGCGGGAACATCCCTATATCTGGCGCCGGAAATTCTCGATGGCAAGCCCTACACCGTGAAATCGGATATCTATGCGCTCGGCGTGATCCTCTATCAATTCCTCATGGGCGACTTCTTCAGGAGCATGTCGTCCGGATGGGAGCGCGATATCGAGAACGAGCTGCTGCGCGAGGATCTCGCCTTGGTATCGGAGGAGAATCCCGCGGCGCGGCTGGCAGACGGAGAACTTTTGGCGCAGCGGCTCCGAAGCCTGGACGAGCGCCGCAGCCAAAGGATTGCGCAGCGCGAGGCGCAAGCCAAGGCCGAGCGCACGCATCTGCGCCTCGAACGGTCTCGGGCGCGCCACGTGGGGGTCGCCGCCGCGTTCGCTGCGCTGCTCGTCGGACTTGCGGCCAGCACCTTCCTGTATTTGAAAGGACGCCTTGCTCAAGAGCGAAGCGCGACCGCAGCCGCACAATCCCAAGCGGTGACGGAATTTCTGAGCAGCCATGTATTCGCACCGATCAGCAAGGGCATTGGTTCTCCACAGGGCCCTACAGCCCTGGAGCTCTGGACGCGGGCGGGAAATGACATCGACGTGCGTTTCGCCGGGCAGTCCAAGGTTGCATCCGAGCTGCATTATCTGATGGGACGCTCGCTCGGCCAATTTCACGAATATCCGTCGGCATTACGGCATCTCAATCGCGCCATGGAACTCGGTGAACCACTCAATGAAGCAGGAGCCGACTCCGTGCTCCGCAGCGCCGCCGAATTGGTCGGCATCGACTACACGCTCGGAAACCTGCGCAACACGATGCCACGGTACGAAGCCGTGCTTGCAGCGGGCAAAAAACGTGTCGCACCCAACGATGCCGCTTTGTTGGATCTCGAGCAAAAAGTGGCGCGAGGCCGATACCGGTTGGGTGACTGGTCGCAATCCGCCCAGGCTCTAGGAACTCTTCTCGTGGCCGAGGGCAAATTCTCGCCCTCCCCTGAGATCATCGGCGAGACCGAACTCTACTTTGCGGAGGCGCTCATCGATCTCGCCAAGCCTGCTGATGCCGAGATTCACTTACGCCGGGCGGTCGATCTCCTGACGCGCGCCGCCGGTCCCGCGGACCCGAAGGTGGCCGAAGCCCGGGCAGCCCTCGGTCGATCGCTCGCGGATACCGGACAATATGAGGATGCCACGGCACAATTAGACAAGGTGCAAGCACTGGCAGCTTCTGCACCTTCGGACACGGGGATGGCCATGCGTCCGGGATATCTCCGCGCGCTTCTGTTCCTGCAGATGGATGCGCCCGAGAAGGCTGAGCCCCTACTCCTGCAAATCGTCCAGTCCCAAGACGCGCAGGCCGCCGGGCGCACCGATTCGGGGCGGGAGGTGGATCACACGGGACCTGTGCTGCGAGCTCTCGGTGAAGCTTATGCCCGCGAGGGTCAGTTAGACGCCGCGATTATCGCGCTGCAGCATGCCGTCGCCGTGAGCGAGCGAGCGGACGGTGCGCAACATCCCGGCAGCCGGTCGACCCGGCTTTCTCTCGCGGAATGCTTGGTAGCGGAAGGACGAGACGAGGAAGCCCGGACCCTCCTCACGAATCCAACCATGGATGTGACAGCGCTCCCCGCCCTGCATCCCATTGCCGCCCAACTGGACAGAGTGAACGGCCTCCTCGCTCAACACGAAGGGAATGTGGAGCAGGCGCGAAAGTGGTTCGCTCACTCGCTCGAAATCCTTCAAGCGGTCTACGGAACTCGGCATTGGCGCGTCATCCGCGCGCGCCAGGAACTGAAGCGTGCAGAATCATGAGGAAGCGCCCGGTTGACCGGCCGGCGCGCCGACACCGGTGACATAGAGTACCGATTCCGATATGCCGTCTATCCCCAGCCCCTTCTCGATGAGGGTATCTTTGACAGCTGCGGTACTGAAGGGCGCGAGACCCAGCCGGGTTGCCGTCAGACAAAAAGTCTGGCCGAGGTGGCCGGCGTCCAGCAGAACGACTCGATAGGCCCGCGGATGATGGTATTTCCACATGGTCCGCGCAAAGACGCCCGTCATGATGAACAACGCGGCCGAACGGGCGGCAAAGGGCTGATCCGCGCAATACTCGCGCGCCATTTGCGGAGTCGCCTTCGAAGAGATCCTTTCAAGCGCGTGATCTCTCGCCTCGTAGTGATAGATCCCGGGATGAAGCCCTTTCACCCTCAGCGCCATCACATACACTTCCATGGGGTGTCGTGCGCCGCCGGACGGACTCGTCTTGATCGGCAGCGGGCCGAATGATTTCGACTCCAGATACCCCTGTACGCCCCAGACCGTTTGCAGCAGCTTCGAAACGTCATCGAGCGCAATATCCGCTGTCGAGAATTTTCGCACCGTCCTGCGCGCGTGCAGCGTCCGGAAAAAGCTGTCCGTCAGCGGCGCTTCATACGACGGCAATGAAATCGATTCGGCGCCTTCGATCTTCTTGAACTGCGGCGGCGCCGGCGTCCCGGGAATCGACCGCATCTTTTGCTCGACGGTCCAGTCGCCTCCGACATAGGGGGCGTCTTTGGTCAGGAAGTGAAATCCGCCCTCGGGCAGCCACGGCTTCCACAGGGCATCGAGCCGATCATCACGGGCCGATTCGGGCGAGCCGCATTCCAGCAGCAGCCGCGCCCCGATCAACTTCAATATGGCCTCGCCCACGCTCTCCCGAGTGTAGGAGTCGAATTCGAGCATCGCGTCCCGGATCGTCTTGGGGGAGAAGAAGAATCGGATGACCTCCAGCACGATCGGGTTCGCGGAAAACCTTCCCCGGGTGAGGTAATTGACGATCCGCAGACTTCCATCGACCCAATATGCCGACTGGCAACGCGCGCTTCTCAACTTGACGGCAGCCTGCACCGGCGTAGACGCCGCGGACCGTCCGCCGCGATTCACTTATCGTCGTCTTCAGGATCGGGCTTGTGATTATGTATATTCATCACCTTCAATCGCTGCTGAATTTCCTTGAGCCCGGACTTCAATCTTTTGCTGTTGAGCGTCCCGGCCTTGAGTTCGGACCGAAGTTCGCGAATCTCTTGTTGGGCTTTCTTGAGCGTGATTTCGATCGGCTTCGAATATTTCATCATCGGCTCCCTGTCGATTGAATGGAAACACGTTGCCTGTTCTTTCAGGTGTATTTCTACTCCGGCAAGCTTAGCTTGACCAGCAAGGATTTGAACCTGCGGTCCCCATGCAAATTGCGGAGCAACGGGTCGGTCTTGATGAAGAGTATCTTCGGATTTCGCGCGCGATAGGCGCGCTGCAGCCATTCAAATGCGGCATCGGGCTCCCCCCGGTACGCGTGGATCTGTGCGATTTCGTAGGCGTCGTCCTTTGCGAATCTCCCTTCGAGCGTCCCAAGGGCGGCGTCGGACTCGCTGCGCTTTCCCATCGCCGTGTAAACCAGCGCAAGGCCGGCCAGCCTGAGATCCTCTTCGGGCTCCTTTTCCATGGCATCCAAAGCTTCGGGGAACTGCCCGAGATAGAGGCGCGCAGCGCCGACGAAGGCGTTGACCCCGGCATAATCCGGATGCAGTTGCTGCAACTTCAGGCGGTACCCGAGGCACTCCTGCAGCCGATCCGAGGCGCACGAGGCAACCCCGATCGACTGCAAGGAAAACGGGTCGAGCGGATTCAGTTCGATTTCCCGCTGATACTGTTCGAGCGCCTCGGCGACGTGCCCGGACACCATGGCCATGTCGCCCAGCGCGCTCGGCAGCAGGTAGGTGTTGCCGGGATCGAGGGCGCGCATGCGCAGGTGATCCGCTTGCGCGGCCGCCCAGTCCCACTTGATTTCCATCTCGAAAGCGGCACGCGTGTAATACCCCCAGAGGAGATTTGGGTCCAAGCGCAGGGCGCGGTCGAGCGCGCCGAGAATCTTTGCGTTGTCCTCGGCCGATTCAGTCCCACTGGCCGCCTCCAAATCCAGGTAGGCGCTGGCGAGACGTGCCCAGGCCAGGGCATAGCCCGGCCGCAGATCGATGGCTTTCTTGTAGAGTTGAACGGCTTTCTCGACACTGCCTTTGCTCTGCCGCGCCTTGTAGTAATTGCCTTCCAATACGAGGTTGTATGCCTCGACATCGGTTTCCCGTCCGATCGGCTCCTCGACGATCGCGAAAGTTGCGTTGAGCGCCTTTGCCACCCTGTCTGAAATGTCGTCTTGTACCTTAAAGATGTCGGCCAGGTTCCTATCGTAAGTCTGCGACCATAGCTGTACTCCGTCGGAAGCCCGGATCAGCTGCGTGGCGACGCGCAGCTCCTGGCCGGCCTTGCGTACGCTGCCTTCCAAAAGGTGCGCGACTCCGAGGCTGCCGGCGATCGAGCGAACATCTTCGTTCCGGCCCTTGAACTGAAACGACGAGGTGCGCGCAATCACCTTCAGACCGGGGTTGCGCGAAAGGTGATTGATGAGTTCCTCCGACAGGCCGTCGGAGAAGTATTCCTGGTCCTTCTTCTCGCTCATATCGACGAATGGCAGGACTGCGATCGATTTTTCCAGCTTGGCCAGGACCGCCCCGGTATGGGACGGGGAAACGATCGATGTTGCCGTAACCGGCACGGAGTGCCGCGGCCGAGTCAGTACATCGAGGAGCGCCGCCGCAACCAGCGCCACGACGACCGCCGCGGCCGCCCACACGCCCGGACGTCGAAGCACCCGCTTGCGGAATCGATAGGTGAAGCGATCGGGTCGCGCCTTGACCGGTTGTCCATTCAAGTAGCGCTGTAAATCATCGGCGATCCCGGCCGCGCTGCCATATCGATGGGGCGGCGCCTTCGCCAGCGCCTTCAGCACGATCGCATCGAGATCCCCGCGAAGCTGCCGCGCCAGCTTATCCTGCGTCGTACCCCGCGCCTCCCCGGCCGCGGGCGCAAGGTGCGCACTGGGTCGGGTTACCTCAGCGGCCAGGATCGCCTGCTCTAGCTGCGCCGCTGAGCCCGTGGGCTTCCCGTAAGGAAGGCAGCCGGTCAGCAGCTCGTACAGGAGCACCCCAAGCGAATACACGTCGCTCGCCGGTTCGGCCGGATCGCCGCGCGCCAGCTCCGGACTCGCGTATTCCGGAGTCATGGCACGCCCATAAACCACGGTGAGGGGGGACTGCTCCTCCTGCGCCAGCAATTTGGACACACCGAAGTCGAGCAGCCGCACCTGCCCGGCCTCGTTCACGAGGATGTTCGAGGGTTTGATGTCGCGGTGGATCACCTGGTGCGCGTGAGCATATTGCAAGGCATCGAGTACCTGCAGAACCAGCTTGAGACGCTCGCGCACCCCTGCCCGGTGCGCATCGCACCAAGCAATGAGCTTCTCGCCCCGAACATATTCCATCGCCAGGTAGGGGAGCCCTTCCGGGCTGATACCCGCGTCGTACAGCCGTGCAACGTTTGGGTGCTCGAGTGCCGCCAGAATGTCGCACTCGCGAGCGAAGCGGCCGGCGAGGTCCTCGCGGTCGCGCCGGAGCATCGGGAGCTTCAGTGCCACCTCGCGCTTGATGGACCCGTCGGCGCGCTGCGCCAGCCAAACCTCGGCCATGCCGCCTTCGCCCAGCAGCCGGATCAGACGATACGGGCCGATCAGATCGCCGGGATGCACCGCCGGATCATATCAGCAACCCCATGACTGAAATGGAAAAAATGCTGAGGGGATATCAACGATGAATCCGACGCAGAAGAAGTGCAGGCTGCGCCTTTGACCGGTCTGCATGCGCGTCGGCGAGCGGCGACTGCGCCCGGCTCGGAACATGACGTGCTACGCTCACGGTCCGTCGGGAAAGCGGGCGTACGAGTGAAACTATTCACGTTGATTGCGTTGACATGTATCTCAGGCTGCAGCTGGTTTCATGCCAGGAAACCCCCCGCACCCATTCCGCCCGAACTGATCGTCACCGGCGCGCCTACAGGATCGGTTCTGTTCATCGATGGGGTGCAAGCGGGCGCGCCGACGGAAAGCAATAAGCGCACGCATGATCTCGTGGTCACCGCGGGGACGCACACCGTAGAAGTGCGGATGGGAGACCATACGGTCTACCGAGAGAACGCATTCGTCGGACCGGGCGACAAACGCGTCATCATGGTTCTCTCGGGCGTCAGCCGCGAGTGAGCGATACGGCCCGGCGTGCGTATGCGTGAGCGGTGGATTGCGCTCGTCGGCCACTCCTCAACGCAAGGTGCGTTCATCCATGGCATCGATGCTCTTGCGGAAGTCCGGGAGTCCGGCCTCGGCGTTTTCCGATATGTGCTTCGGGCCGATATCGCTCGCGTGCGCATACCGCCCGAGCAGCCGCCCGAGCGCGCGGATGAGTTGTGGAAGCACACGTGCTTCGAAGCGTTCATCGGCACGCCCGGTGCGGCGGGTTATTGCGAGCTCAATTTCTCGCCGTCACGGCACTGGGCGGCGTATCGTTTCACGGCGTACCGCGTGGGAATGTCGTCCCCCGACCTCCCGGCGCCGCCGCAAATCTCCGTTCGCCGCTTTGCCGATCGGGTCGAACTTGATGCTGCGGTGCCTTTGCATGATTTTATCGCCGCGCATGATTTTATCGCCGCGCATGATTTTATCGCCGCGCACGGCGCGCCACGCCTGAAGGTCGGGTTGAACGCCGTCGTCGAGGAAGAGAATGGTACGCTTTCGTATTGGGCGGCGAAGCATGCACCGGGTAAGGCCGATTTTCATTGGCCGGATGGTTTCCTGCTCGAGCTGCCGATTTAACCAAGAATTCTATGAAATTTGGAATCGACCGCCTCCTCGATGAATCCAAGCTGCGCAAGCCCCTGGCGGGGCGGCGTGTAGCGCTGTTGGCGCATCCCGCTTCCTTGACGCGCGATCTCCGCCACTCGCTCGATGCGCTGGCCATGGTCGGCGGCGTTCGCTTGAGCGCGGCTTTCGGCCCGCAGCATGGGCTGCGCGGCGACAAACAGGACAACATGGTCGAGTCGCAGGATTACAACGATCCGGTGCACGGCATCCCCGTTTTCAGCCTCTACGGAAAAGTCCGCCGCCCGACGCCCGCCATGATGGATACCTTCGACGTATTGCTCGTGGATCTGCAGGACCTCGGCTGCCGGATCTATACATTCGTCACGACTTTGCGGTACGTGCTCGAGGAAGCGGCGAAGAGCCACAAGGAAGTCTGGGTGCTGGACCGGCCGAATCCCATCGGCAGGCCGGTGGAAGGATTGACGCTGCGTCCGGGCTGCGAAAGCTTCGTCGGCGCCGGCGAGATGCCGATGCGTCACGGCCTCACGCTCGGCGAGCTTGCGCGATGGTTCGTGGCCACACTGCGCCTCGACGTCGATTGTCAGGTGATAGCCATGGAAGGCTGGAAGCCCGACGCCGCTCCCGGGTACGGATGGCCCTTGGGTGAGCGGACGTGGGTCAATCCAAGTCCCAACGCGCCCAATCTCTGGATGGCGCGCTGTTATCCGGGATCGGTCATGCTGGAAGGGACGACTTTGTCGGAAGGCCGCGGAACCACGCGGCCGCTGGAATTGCTCGGCGCTCCGGACCTCGATTCGCGGCAACTGCTGGCGGAGATGCGGTCGCTCGCACCGGCATGGACGGACGGCGGGTGCCGATTGCGCCCCTGCTCGTTCGAGCCTACGTTCCACAAGCACGCGGGCCAGCTGTGCGCCGGCATCCACGTTCACGTCGAAGACACCGCGCACTACGACCATGAGGCGTTCAAGGCTTGGCGATTGTTCGCGCTCGCGTTCAAGGCTCTGCGGCGGCTGCGGCCGGATTACACGATCTGGCGCGATTTTCCCTACGAATACGAAAAGGACCGTCTCGCCATCGACGTGATCAATGGAAGCGACCTGCTGCGCCGATGGGTCGACGACAGCCAGGCGCTGCCGGGCGATCTGGACGCGCTTGCGAGCCCTGACGAAGCGGCCTGGATGGCGGCGCGCGCGAGCTCGCTGCTTTACTAGGTCTTTTCAACCCCCGCCGCCGCACGCGGAATCCGCGTGCACGCTGACCAGCGCGTCGCCGTTTAGACCAAGCGTGGTTTCATGACCACATTGCCGGTCGCGATCGTCAACGCTGATCGCTGACCAATACAAATTCGCCCGGCCCATGTCATCGGCCGTCACGAACACCGGCACTTTCGTGAAGCCGTTGATACGCGCGTGGTCCATGACCGGAATGTACGGTTTGGTGTTCATGTCGTACACGGTGACGAAAATATCCTCGATTCCGTCATTGGCGATGTTGAGAGAAACTCCGTCGTCGCCGAGAGCGGGCATGGCGAACAGCAAGAGCGGCACCGCGCCGAATGCCGCACCCAAATCGCACGAATGCGTGGGACATGAACTTCGACAGCGACACCAACGTGGTCGAAGTCGCCATCCGCCGGCTGCGCTCGAAGATCGACGATCCGTATGAGCTCAAACTCATCCACACCGTGCGCGGCATGGGAGCGCTACACGCCGAGCGGGCAGACGATCACGCTGATGGCCGCGCAAACGGACCGGGGCGTCTCGATTCAGGTGCGAAATCCGGGTGTTGGCATAACTCGCGGCGACCTGGCGAAGGTCTTCGATCGTTTCTATCGAGGCGACAAGGCACGCAGCAATTCCGGAACCTCGACCGGATTGGGGCTTGCCATCGTCAAGACCATCGTCGAGATCCACGGTGGTACTGCGGTTGCACACAGTGAAGTCGGTGGAGTCACGACCTTCGAGCTCCTATTTCCGGCGCTGTAACCGGTCCGGCACTCGGGGAAGGGATCGCCGTGTCGAAGGCTCTGTCCGATTGGAATGCCACACTGCATCGGCCTTGGGTGCCTTGGGCGCCGCGAGCATGAAAGGTTTGGGCGCCTTCCCAACGCCGTCCGCAATTTCCCGCATTGCCCGTCCGGAGGCGACGGACTCGTCTTTTTCGAGGAGGGCCGCCGTCCCACCGGGCTTCGCGTATTGGTCACGCTGCTTGATCAATAGCCAGTTGGTGCGCTTATCGCGCCCGCGATTGTTATGGATACGCACCAGTACCCAACCGCCGATCAACCGTTGCCCTGCGAGGATGAATTTAAGTTCTCCGGACTCGAGTGCCGCTTCGGGGGAGTTTGTCGCCTCGGGCGCCCAAAAACCCCGATCCCAGAGTTGGACCGTGCCGCCCCCATATTCGCCCTTGGGAATCGTGCCTTCGAAATCCCCGTAATCGAGCGGATGGTCCTCTACTTCCACGGCGAGGCGCTTGTCGGCAGGGTCAATCGAAGGGCCTTTGGTGACTGCCCAGGACTTGAAAACGCCGTTTACTTCCAAGCGTAGGTCGTAATGCAGATGACTAGCAGCGTGTTTCTGGATCACGAACCGCAGGTGATCCGACGCCAGTACTTTGGCCTGTCCGCTGGGTTCACCCGTTTTGGTGAAATCGCGTTTCTGACGATATTTCGAGAGCGCGGCCTTCGGCATCCTTACTCCTCCCCCGTTACTCCTCCTCGGTTACTTCTCCTCGAAGAGGTTTTTCAGCATCGTCAGGCAGCATGCGGGCGAAGAATGACTTTGGTCCAACCTTCATCCCGGTCGTCGAAATGCTTGTAGGCGTCAGGCGCCTTCGCCAGCGGCAGTTCGTGCGACACGATGACGGCGGGATCTGCTTTCCCATGATGAATCAAATCGCATAGCCGCCGGTTGTAGGCTTTGACATTGCACTGTCCGGTGCCGAGCCTTTGGCCCTTGAACCAGAATTTGCCGAAGTCGAAGGCCATCTGGCCCTTCTTTTGCAAGCTTGTCCTCCGCGTGCGGATCTTTCGGTATGAACACACCGATGACACCGATGGTGCCGGTAAATTTGACGGCGTCCACCAGCGCATTCATGGTGAGGTTCGGAACCTCTTTACCGTGCGAATTGTGGCATTGATAGCCGACGCATTCGGCGCCGCAGTCGGCCCCCAAGCCGTTGGTCAACTCGCGGATTTGGTCGCCGACCTCGCCGTCTTTGGTATCGATCGGGGTTGCGCCGATTTTCTCGGCGAGCGCGAGCCGGTCCGCCTGCCCGTCGACGACAAAAATTTGGCTCGCGCCTTGGATTCGGGCGGACATCGCGGCCATCAGCCCGACGGGCCCCGCACCGAAAATGATGATCGATTCGCCGGGTTTTAACTCCGCGAGCCTGGTGGCGTGCCAGCCCGTGGGAAAAATATCGGCGAGCATCACATAGTCTTGTTCTTTTTCATCTGCATCATCGGGCAGCTTGAGGCAGTTGTAATCCGCATAGGGTACTCGCAGATATTCGGCCTGGCCGCCCGAATAAGGGCCCATGCCCGCGAACCCGTACGCTGCCCCGCCATGCCGGGCATGACCTTCGGATCGGCGCAGGTAAGACAATAGCCGCTCAGTCCCCGTTCGCAATTGGCGCAAAATCCGCAACCCACATTGAACGGCAACACCACTTTGTCGCCTTTCTTGATGGTGTCGACCGCCTTGCCGACCTCGACGACTTCGCCCAAGTTCTCGTGCCCGAGAATCTTGCCTTTCTCGACGTCGGTGCGGCCCTCATACATATGCAAATCCGAACCGCAGATATTGGTCGTCGTCAATTTGATCACCACATCGGTGAGCTTTTCGAGTTTCGCGTCCGGCACGGTATCGACCGAGACTTTTCTTGGGCCGTGATAAACAACTGCTTTCATGAGAACTCCTCTGACGGCGCCCTTAGGACAGCCCACTGTTGATCGTTGATAACTTGCGGATGGAGAGCAATTTAGCGGCCGCCGGCCGATTTGACAGTGCGACAAAGAGAGTTAACGTTCGTCGGATAACGCCTATCCTCGAAAATTCTCGGGAGCCGCAGCGGCCGTCCTCGCTGCGGCGCAATTTTTAGCCGAGTGGTTCACGTTTATGCGTCTTCCGGTTACAGTACTCTTGACACCATGCATCACCGCCTGCTCGCCATCGCAATGATTCTGGCTACCCTCCTCCAGGGCCCGGCGCTGACCTACGCGGCCACGCTGGGGTCGAGCAGCATCGGCGATGCCATAACCCATGCCTGCGGCGGACAAGTCCTTGCCGATGGCAGCGACTGCGACACTTGCTGTGCCCACGGCTCGATGCCTTCGTGCGCGGCGCAGTGCCCGGTTCCGCGCGGGCGCGGCCGTGCCGCCGGTGCTAGCCACTTCGGTGCGGATTGCCCTGCGCGGCGTAGTCATTCCGGACGCCGGCATCCCACCGTTCGCAGATCACGACCCGCCTCACCCTCTCCGTCCTCCCATCGTCTAACGCTGCTCTGATCGAGTAAGCATCGGGCGCCTTGCGCCCGCGCGACCTCATGCCTTGGCGGCGTGGGTCTTCGACGGTATTCGGAGAATCTTCATGATTCGATGGTCCCCCAGCTTGGTGGGCGCACTGACGCTCGCGGCCCCTGTTCTTGGTTATGCAAAGCCCATTGCCTTCGCCGACGGCACGACCGTCATGGCCGAATACGGCGCCGGCACCATGAGAGAGATTCAGATTTTCTACGCGCCGCGGTTCGACTATTCCGTAGGCGGCGGCCACGTCGAGCTCGATAGCGACGAGACTTCCAAGATTCGCAGCATCACGTACGCTCGCCTCAATTACCTGCTTCACCGCTGGAACATGGAATCCGCCCAAGCGAACGTCTTCGTGTGGGGCGGCGGGGGTGATGCCACCGGAAACACGTTTCGGGGCGCTGAATTCGCGGGTAACGCAGGCGCGCAAGCCGACTATGAGACGCGCCGCGTGTATGCCTCGCTCAAGACCGATTGGCAACGCGCCTCGGATTTCTCTCATCGGATCGACACGCTACAGCTCGGATTGGCGCCGTACCAGCATGAGTACAACGGCCTGGCGACTTGGTTCCTGGTCCAAGCACGCGAGTACACCGGCGGCCTGCACCGCGGCACCGAATGGGCCGCTCTCGTGCGTCTCTTCAAGGGCGGCGCGTGGTTGGAAGGCGGCGTCACGAACGCGGGCAAGATCCAAGCCATGGCCATGTTCAATTTCTAAAGGAATCACCATGAAAAAACTCCTTCCCATTGCAGCCGTCCTCGTGGTATTCGCCGCCGCATCCGCGGGCGCCGCGACCATTGAGATGAACGTCAACGGTCTCGTATGTGCATTCTGCGCACAAGGCATCGAGAAGAAACTCCGCAAGCTTCCGGCCACGGCCGATGTGGTCGTGAGCCTCGAGCGCCGCCTGGTCGCGGTCGCCTTGAAAGACGGACAGGACATTACTGACGCGGATCTGCGCAAGGCCATGACCGACTCAGGGTATGCCATCACCTCGATCGAGCGGACCGACACGCCGATCGAGACGGTGCGCGCACGCGTGAAGCAGAGTAAACCGTGAGCGACGCTCCCGATTCTCGGCTAACTCGCAATGCGGCTCTCTCCGCCGCGGCGTTGCTGACGAGTTCCGCCACTCTGGTTTGCTGCGTATTACCCGCCCTGCTGGTGGCGCTCGGCGCCGGCGCGGCGCTTGCCGGCCTCGTCACGGCGGTGCCGCAGCTCATTTGGCTGAGCGAGCACAAGCCGCTGGTATTCGGCATCGCCGGCGTTCTCATCGCCGTGAGCGGTGCGGCGCTCTGGTACGGCCGGTCGCTTCCCTGCCCGATCGATCCGATCGCGGCCCGCGCTTGCCGAAGGCTTCGCCGCTTGAGCGCCGTCCTGTATGTCCTTGCTCTAACGAGCTTCGCGGCCGGCGTTACGTTTGCCTTTGCGCTGCCGCTCTTCAACGGCTGAGTCAATGCAGCAACGCCTCACAGGAAGTCGCGTTTGATCCGATGGTCCCAGTGCCGCTCGAAGACGGTTTTGTCGCCTTCCAGCGCATGAATCGATTCTTTGATTCGGAATTGTTCGGCAGTCGACGTGAGTTCCATCGAGGAGCGCAAGGTGGTATCCCAGTCACCGCGCTTCAAGCGGCTGAACCACTCCAGCGACCACTTCGAGCTGTTGGGATCGCCTTCCTTGATCGACAGGTACCAATCGCTGCCTCCCGACATGATCGTGCCGATGTCGGCGAGTGTCTCCGGAGGGTCTCTCAGCCGTTTGTGCAGCATCACGCGGCCCTCGGCATCGGGACCCGAGGTCGTGATGCTGTTGTTCTTCAGCTCCCCGGAATGTGCCTCGACCTTCGCGCGAATGCGGTCTTGCAAAAGAGCGATTGGCATGGGCTCCGTGCCGGTGTCTTTCGGGCGCACCGGCAGCGAAAGACGGGAAGCGCCGGTGGTGATTTCGAGCGTCACCGGCCGAGGCGATGGCCATAGCATCGGCCAGATCGATTCGGTAATGGCCACTCGAATGCGGCTGCCCTTCTTGAATCGATGCCCCGTGAAGTAACACGGCACCTGCACATCGTAGCGGCGGCCGGGCTCGAGCGCCGCCGGCGCCTCATGCCCGTCGCGATGGCACAGATTGAGCACTCCATAGCTCACCGACCAGGACTTGCCGTCCGCCGTCACCTCGTTGATGCGCACCACGAGCTTCGCCACCCGCTCGCTGGAGGACACGCGAATGAGGGCGAGGGGCCGCCCGAGAATCTCCACGTCCTCCGTCAGAGCTGCGGAATCGAAGATGAGGGACCTTTTGTCGTCCGGCGTCTGATCGGGCGGTAAATCGATGTTCAAATTCCAGGGAAACCATTCCCGCTTGGTCAAGCCGATCGTCTCCTGCGATCGGCAGACACGAGAAGTCTCGGAACCCGGTGTATCCGCCAAGCCGTCCGAGTTCAGGAACAGCACGCGCGGAGCAATGTGCGGCGACGGCCATGAGGGCTCCGTCACCCATCGGCCGGGAATGTCTCTCGGCCACACCTCGGAAGCGGTGCGATCTTCGATAAAGGCGCGCAACATGGGCTCATCCATGATTCCCGTGTCCGCTCCCAGCAGCCACTGACTCCACCAGCGAACCTCTTCGGTGACCCATTCCAGCCCCGGGCCCGCATCGGCGAGTTGCGGATACTTGTGCCCCCACGGCCCCATGAGCCCTTTCCGCGGTACCTGCAAATGCTCGAGAAGGCGCGGCAGAAAATCTCGGTAGGAATCTATTTGTCCATCGACGGCGTAGACCGGGCACTTGATGCGCGAATAGTCCACCGCCGCCGAGCCGTGCTGCCAAAATCCATCGTAGCGTTGGTGCGAGAGCCACTCGGCCAAGATCGGCGGCGTCGCTTTCAGACGATTGAGCCACATTTCCCGCCAGCGAGCGCCGACGATCTCAGGATCGGGCGGACCCACCAGCACCGTTTTGAACTCCGCGCCCCAATCGTAATTGTCGAGCGTCAGTGCGCCCCCCACGTAGTGCGCGTCGTCCGTATAGCGATTGTCCGAGGCGCATTGCGGGATGATGGCTTTCAACGCGGGCGGCGCGAGGGCGGCGGCCTGCAAGGAACTGAAGCCTCCCCAAGAAATTCCGCGCATGCCGACTGCGCCGTTGGACCATGGCTGGCGCGCCAGCCAGGCGATCACCTCGAGGGCGTCGTCCTGTTCCTGCTGCAGATATTCGCCGAGCAGAACACCATCGGAATCTCCGGACCCGCGGATGTCCACCCGCACGAAAGCAAATCCATAGGGAACGAACGCCTCGGCCCACCCCGTGTCGCGCTCACGCTCGAAGTCGCGCTTGCGGTACGGCAGATACTCCCAGACCACCGGCACCGGTGCGGCTTCCGCACTCACCGGGAGCCACATGCGCGCCGCCAATCGCGTACCGTCCTTGAGCACGATCCACTCGTTC
>CAWBUE010000022.1:0-59151 GCA_963791825.1 uncultured Gammaproteobacteria bacterium | reverse complement strand
TCAATCGTGCGGAACGGCTTCTTTTCGGGTAATTGCCACGCGCGGCCGGCCTTCGGCGCCGACCACGCCGAGCCTCCGGCGAGGGTGGTGCTTGCGATGAGGGCGCTGGAGCCCACGATAAAATTGCGCCTGGACAGACTCCTGAGGGTCCGCCGGTGCCTCACAGTAAATCGCGCCGTATCGAACTGAATTGCTCGCGCTTGAATATTTCGCGATCGCCTTTATTGGCCCGCAGCACCTCCGTCAACCGGAATTCTTCCGCGGTGGAGGTCAGTTCAAAAGCGGCGCTCACGGTGCAATCCCAGCCGTCTCGTTTCCAAGCGGTCATATTCTCCTGCGTCCAAACGGCGCTATTCGGTTGGCCTTCCGAGATATTCAGCTTCTCGCTCGACTGCGTCTCGACAACAGTCCCCACATCTCGAACCAAGTTACTCTGCAGCGGTGATTCGAGGGACGCTTGCGTACCGCCTCCCGTCTCGGTGGCCATGTAGGGGGTCGAACCGGCGGAGCGAATCACGGGGATGGGGAACGATGCTTCTTTGCCAGGCACGGGACGAATTGGGAGAACCAAGCTCGAGCCCTCCAGATCGATGGTCAGGGTCGCAATCTGCGGCGACGGCCACACCAACGGCCACAAACTCTCGGATAGGGCGACCCGAATGCGGCTGCCTTCCTTGAAACGATGCGCGACCATGTAGAGCGTCACCTCGGCATCGTAGAGATCTCCGGGCTTGAGCGCCGCCGGGTGTTCATGAGAATCGCGGTGCGTGAGGTTCAAGAGACCATAGCTGACGAGCCACGAGCTGCCGTCGGGCAAAACCTCGGTCAACCGGACCGCGAGTTTAGCCACCGGCACGTCGGCGCCGACGCGAATTCTCGCGAGCGGGGCCCCGAGAATCTCCGTTGCGGCATCGAGCGGCTCTGAATCGAATACCAAGGATTTCAGATCATCGGACCTCTGATCGGCGGGCCGGCTCGGCATCCATTGAGGTTTGGACATGCCGACGATTTTATCGCCGACGTAGCTGAGAGAGCCGCGGGCTGGCGCGCGCGACAGAGTGCCCGGCCCGAGATGCAGCACCATTGGAGGATTCGGCGGAGGCCATGCCGCCTCCGCCACCCAACGGCCTGGAATTTCCGCGGGATATACCTCCGACACCGTTCGATAAGGCATGTAGGCCCGGAGCATGGGCTCGTCCATGATTCCCGTGTCGACGCCCTGCAGCCAGTGTTGCCACCAGCGAACTTCCTCATAGGCCCAATCCAGACTCAGGGGCTTAGGCAAGTTGGGCATGATATGTCCCCACGGACCGATCAACCCCTTGCGCGGCACCTTGAGACCTGCGAGCAGAGTACCTACCGCGTGCGAGTAGGGATCAAGCCAGCCACCGACAACATAAACCGGGCATTTGATTCGGCTGTAATCGGCCGCGATCGAGCCGCGCCGCCAATATTGATCGTAGCGCTGGTGAGACGTCCATTTCTTCAAAATCGCGGGAGTCGCCTCCAGCCGTTCACGCCACGCCGTCTCCCAATCGGCGCCGCTCACTTGCGGATCCGGGGGCGCCCCCATGTAAACCTTGAAGTAACTGCCCCATTTGAAGTTTTCCGCGGCAAGCGCGCCGCCGATGTAGTGGGCATCGCCCAAAAACCGATTGTCGACGCATCCCATCGGCATGATCGCCTTGAGCGCCGGCGGCGCCATGGCCGCAACTTGCAGCGAGTTGATGCCGCCCCAGGAAATCCCTCGCATGCCGATGGAGCCATTCGACCAGGGCTGCCGCGCAAGCCATGCCACACACTCGACGCCGTCGTTGATTTCCGCCGGCGCGTATTCGTCGGTCATGACCCCCTGCGAGTCCCCGGTACCGCGGATGTCGATTCGCGCAAACGCGATCCCGTAGGGAGCCAGGTTCCGAGCCGTCGCATCGTCGCGCTTGCGGACACCATCGCGCTTGCGATACGGGAGGTATTCCCACACGACGGGTACCGGCCGTTGTTCCGCCCCCTCGGGTATGAAGAGCCTGACGGCCAACCGCGTTCCGTCCTCGAGGGGAATCCAGTCGTTCTCGATGATCCGAAAGGGCCGCTTAGCAGGGAGAGTCCACACCGCTCGCGAGTGCGACGCCGCAGCCGGCGCGGCGGCCGCAGCGGACGCGGCAGCCGCAGAAGACGCGCGCGCCACAGTCGTGGCGGCGACGAGCGCGCCCGTCGCGGTGAGAAAATCGCGCCGGGTGACGTTAGTCATCGAAGCGATCCTCTGCTCTCAACGACCACCCATCGCAACTATTTTCCCTTATCGCCGAATTTGTAAGCGAAACGAAGTCCCATGATGCGCGGCCGATTGGTCGTGGTGAGCGTCACGAAACTCGCCGAGCTGATGAAGAGTTGAGCCCGCGTATCGGTGAGATTCTCGCCGAAGAACTCGACCTCCCACGCGTCCCTTGCGATTCCCGCCGACGCATCGTAGGTCGTGAACGGCGCGAGCTCGTAGTTCGGGGGAGCCAGCGTTCCTTGAGTGATGACGTCCGCGAAGGAGTGAGCGGTATGCTGCGCTCCTGCTTGAACATGCCACCGGTAGTCGTTGATCGGCACTTCGTAGCGCAGCCGGACATTGCCCTGGAATGGCGGTGCATTGGCCAAAGGACTGCCGACGCCGCGGGTCGGGAAGAGCGAAATGTCGGTGCCGTTGGCCACGAGAGATGGCGCGTTGACCTGTTGGCTGCGATTCCAAGCGAACGACGAGTTGAGGGTAAGCTCATCCGTGATACGGAACACCACATCACCCTCGACGCCGCGCACCCGATAGTGCGGCCCGTTCACGGTGAATCCGGAATTTCCGTACAGGAGCGGGTCATAGATTTGCAGCTGCACGTTCGACCACTCTTCGTCGTACACCGCGCCGTTGAATTGCAGGCGGCGATCGAACCACTGGGTCTTCCACCCGATCTCATAATTTTTCAGCGTGTCGCTGTCGTAGAATCGCGGCACGGTGAAGATGCCATAGAGCGGGGAACTCTTCGGAATTAGACCCGCGCCTTGGTTGAAACCGCCGGGCCTGAAACCCTCGGAATAGGTGGCATATACCATCGCGCTGTCGATGGGCTTCCAGCTCAAGTTCACCCTGCTCTTGTGGCCCGAATTGACGCGCGTAAAGTTGAAGGGGCTGAAGCTGCCGGCCGGCGGCGCGCAAGGATTGATATTGCGGCAGCCGTAGACCGAGTCCGACTGCCCGCGGTCGATGTTATCGAAGTGATAGAAGCGGGTGCCCACCGTCAATGTCAGCGAGTGGGGCACGATATCGAACGCCAGCTCGCCGAATAAAGCCTTCTGCTGATAGCCGCGCGTAATGTCGCTCAAGAACGCCGTGCCGGCCACGCGCGAGCTCGGATCGAAGATCGTCACCCCGGGGACCGGCGTCAACGGCGGAAAGCCTGCCTCCGAACTCGCGTACAGAAAATTCTGCGAGGTTTGGATTTTGAAGTCTTCCCAAAAGATGCCGGCGATCGCCCGCAGGCGCGCATCGTCGGGCGTAGCCACGCGAAACTCGTGGCTCTGGTGGGTGTTTCTTTCGATGTTATGCCACGTTGCGCTCGGCGAATAACAGATCGGCGCCGCCAGGCTCGGCGTGAACTGCGGTCCGTTGCACTGATAGTAGGCAGCGAAAGGGCCGCGCGAATAGGCCGTGTAATCCGCAACCTGATCGACGTTGCGAACGAGGTAGCCGCCGGTATAGACCAACGAGACCGGCCCGGCCTTGCCGCTCAAGGTCCAGGCCGTGTCCTCGTACTTGTCCGTATCGCGCGACGGATTGTATTGCTGTACGTTCAGATCTCCGAGCAGCGGGTTGTAGGCAAAGACGCCTTCCGCCACCATTTGTTGGTAGCTTTGCTGCAGCAACAGGTTCCAGTCGTCGTTGAACTGATACAAGCCCGAAAGCCGCGCTCCTTGGTAACTCACCGGGTTAAACGCCCTGCTCACCACTGCGTTATTGGAGAGGCTTTCGCTTCCCGGCGGTACCGTGCCGAAGTAGTACGAGATCCCCACGTCGGTCGAAGAGCGGGTGAAGGTACCCGGAATGTTGTGGATGTAGCCGCCGCGTCTGTCGTCGTAGATGACCGCGCGCACGGCCAGCGTGTTGGCGATGAGGGGTAGGTTTAGTACCGCGACAGCCGATGTATTCGGATCGCCGTGGGCGGTCGTCGAATAGCTGGCGTTGACCGCGGCTTCGGTCACATCGAGTTTTGGCTTGTTGGTGATGTAGCGCACGGCCCCGGCCTGCGCGCCGGCCCCGTAAAGCGTGCCCTGGGGGCCCTCGAGCACCTCGATTCGCGCCAGATCCGCCGCATATATGTCGAGATTGCGGCCCGGAAGCTGCGCGGATTGGTCATCAAGGTAGACCGCAACGTTGGGGAAGACACCCGTGCCGCCCACGACCTGGGTGCCTTGATGGGTGGTGGAAAGGCCTCGCATATAGAGTTCGTTCTGCCCTGGACCTTCGCCCGCCGTACTCACATTCGGCAAGTACTTGGCGAAATCCTCGAGCGTTTGCACGTTGAGCTCGTTCAGCGTGGTGCCGGTCAGGGCCGTGATGGCGATCGGCACATTCTGCAGATTTTCGCTCCGCCGCGTAGCCGTCACCACGACTTCCTCGAGTGCGTTCCCCGAGTCGGTCTGCGCCCAGGCAGTGGCGGCGCCGCCGATTCCGAGCGCCATCGCTACCGCCCTCGCCAACGGGCCGCGGGGCTGCCGTGTTTCTGATTTTTGCATGGCCATCCCCTTGCTTTTTGTTAACCACAGCCGCTCCGAGCGGCGAGCGGCGGCCCCTTTAATCAGGCACGTTCACGGAAAATGCGGTCACATCTACTGTAGCGATTCGGGCAGCGCTCGGCAATGAAGAACCTTGCAGATGAATCACCCCGGAAGCACGGATTCGCGGCTTCCCAAGCGTTGCCGGCTGGACGCAATCGCATGTTTTTCACAAAATTGCGAGGCGGGTCGAGGAGTCTGGGGCGTTAATTGTGCATCTTAGGTGTACTGTCCCGGCCGATGCAGCAGCGTATGGCGAAGCAAATCATCGAGGTTCCAGTAGCGGATTTAGAAATCGGCTTCTATGTGTCCCGATTAGATCGCCCATGGGGCGAGTCCCCTTTCCTTTTCCAGGGGTTCGAGATCGAGACCGAAGAGGAGTTGGCCCAGCTACGGCAACTCTGCAGATCGGTACAGATCGAGGTATCCGCGCCGGAAGCGGCGGAAATACTCGCGGGAAGAGCAAGGCATGCAGGCAAACCGTCGCCTCAAATCCGATCCGACACACTCTCCGAAGTATCGGGGAGACTCACGGCCCGCCTGGCGAGCGTTCCGGAGAAGGACACCATACCGCTCAGGACGGAGTTGGCCAAAGCCAAAACCGCATTTGGCGAGGCCAAGCTTGGGGTCACGGATCTATTCGATCGTCTAAGACGCGGGGCGGTACTCGACGTTCGCACGCTGGAGACCGTGGTGGACTCCATGGTGGACAGTGTGTTTCGCAATCGCGAAGCGATGAGCTGGCTGGCGCGAATGAAGTCCAAGGATAACTATTTGTATAACCATTCGTTGGCAGGCTCCGTATGGGCCCTCGCGTTTGGACGGCACCTGGGCCTGGACAAGGAAACGCTGCGCTCGGTTGGTGTCGGAGCCATGCTGCTCGATGTCGGCAAAACGAAGCTTTCAGACGAGCTGCTCAAGAAGTCAGGAAAGCCCGCCAGGAACGAATGGCGCGATATCCGGCGGCACGTCGAGTACGGTCTGGAATTGGTTGAAAACGACCCGAAAGCCGATGAGCGGGTCAAAACCATGATCCGCACACATCACGAGCGCATGGATGGCTCGGGCTATCCTCAAGGGCTCCATGGCGATGCCATTCCCTTGCTTGGTCGAATTGCCGGAATCGTCGATTCATACGACGCGATGACTTCGGATCGCATCTACGCGAAAGGGAAGTCGACGTATGAAGCCGTGCGCGAGCTCAAGAGACTGGGCGGCACGTGGTTCCAGCCGGAATTGATTGATCTATTCATCCAGGCCGTTGGGGTTTTCCCAACCGGAACGTTGGTCGAGCTCAATACCGGCGAAGTGGGCGTCGTCGTCGCGCAGAACCGTTTCCGCCGTCTGCGCCCGGAGTTGATGCTGATCCTGGATGGGAAGAAACGCATCAGGGACGAATTCTCGCTCATCGACTTGCAAATGTGTCAGGAGAACAATACGGATGGCAACCCGGGGCTTTGGATCATCCAAGGCCTGGAACCGGGTGCCTATGGAATCGATCCGACCGAGTATTTCCTCTGAGCAATTCCTCAGCGGAGCCGGCGCCGTCCGCAGCGCTGAATCGCTCTTACGAGGACGTGTTGATGACGCTGGCGGAGGTCTCTCGTCCGGCCAATGCATCGCTTGCCTTGCTGTTGGTCGACCTCGCAGATGTTCCCAGGCTGCAGGCACGGTTGGGGTTTGAAGCAAGCGCCGAACTCTTGGACCTCCTGTCGCGGGCGTTCGTGTCGGCGTTCAAGGAACGCGGACGGGTCATTCGTTTTGGCGATGGACGCTTCTGCATCATCCTCCACGCAATCCGCAATCGTGGACACGCGTTGTTGGCCGGGGAGAAGCTGATGCGCGTTGCGCAAGAGGTGATGACGGCAGCCGCCGTAGCCATCAAACCGCAGATCAGTATTGGCGTCGCTCTTTTTCCCTCGCATGCCACCGAGCCTCGGGCCCTCCTGCGTTGCGCCCAGTTGGCCGCCGCAGCCGCGCACGATCAATCGGTGCGACTCAAAGTCTTCGATGACACCTGCGAAGCGCAGGTGCTCAAACCGTGGCAACTCGGAGAAGCGTTCGCCAAGGCACTGGATATCGGGGAGTTGTCCGTTTACTACCAGCCCAAGGTCCGAATCGACGATTTGCGTACAGCGGGCGTGGAGGCGCTGACGCGCTGGATAGTTTCGGGCGAGACCGTGGCGACGCCCGACGTGTTCATTCCTTTGGCCGACGAAAGCGGGCTGATGCAGGACCTGACATGGTATGTGCTAAGCAACGCATTGCGCACCTCAACTAAATGCGATGCATTGCCGGTGGCAATCAACATCACGCCCGGCATGCTGCACCACCCCGGGTTTCTCGACATGGTGCGAACGGCCGTCAGAACCTGGGGAATCAAGGCCAATCATCTCACCATAGAGATCACGGAGGGCGCCCTGATTGCCGACTTCGACGAAGCGATCGCCCGCCTCAGGACGCTACGTGATGTCGGTGTGCGTATTTCCATTGACGATTTCGGCACCGGCTACTCTTCGCTCAGTTATTTCAAGAAAATCCCGGCCGATGAGCTAAAAATCGATAAATCGTTCATCCTGCAAATGCTGCAGGACCCTGCCGACCAGAGACTCGTGCAAACGATAGTCACGTTGGCTGAGCAATTCAAAATGGAAACTGTCGCGGAAGGTGTCGAAGATCGCCCGACCCTAGATGCCCTGGCAGCCATTGGATGCGGATACGCCCAGGGGTATCTGTTCTCTCCGGCTATCAGCGACAGGGACTTGAGGGTTTGGCTTGGGCAAGGGAGTTGATATTCCCGGCGACTCTTCTATCGTGAGCGAGGCAATTGACCGCATCGCCGTTGGGAGACGTGTTTGAACCCCATATCCACGGGCCTGAATGTCTTTTCGTGGCTTTTCATTCGGCTGCCACTCGCCTTTTCGCTCCCGTTCACGGGCATGTCGCTGTGGTGGGTGTTCGGGGGATTTCGTCTCGCGAACGATCACGTGGCAACGCCGCTCGCAACCACAGTCAGCTCGTTCCTCGAAGCACGATTGCCGACGTTCATCGACGCCGCGCTGATCGCCGGTCTCGAGTCCTTCGTGCATGCTGCCATGGTTATCGCACTATTTGCCGTCGGTTTCGTCGCCGCCTACAACATTTCCGCATTCTTCAATTGGACGCTCGTGATATTGACGTTGAAGCCGGTCCCGTATTCCGCCGGGCCGCCGCAGATGCCCGAAGCTGGCCGAGTCGAGGACAACCCGTTCAAGAACATAAGTCGAATCGGCATCGTACTCGCGGGCGGCGGGGCGAAGGGCGCGTACCAAGCCGGCGCGATGAAGGCCATCTACCGTTTCCTGGCGCAGCACGCCGCCCTGGAGAAAGTTCGGGTGATTTCGAGCACATCCATCGGCTCGTGGAACGCGCTGTTTTGGCTTGGCAATCTGATCAAACCTGAGGGCGATTGGGACGGGCGCAGCATTCACGAGCGCTGGTGGCGCTCGATCAGCGCCAAGTCGCTGACGGCCCCCTCCTGGTATGTACCGTTCTTTCGCAACGCCTTTCTCTCAACGCTGCCGTGGCAGCAGAGTTTCGACCAACTTTTTGCGCGGCAGGACGTCAAGCGGCAAATTTTGAATTCCACCATTCATTTCTATTTCACGCGCTCAGATGTGCGTTCCGGCCAGCTGAATTGTGCGACAAACAATGCCACTCCGCCGCCAATCCCACGCGTGTCGTACGAATGCTTGGATTCCCATCGCGATCCAGCCGCCTACCTCGAAGGCGTCAAGGCGGGGGTCTTCGCCTCGATGGATCTGCCGCCGTTGTTTCCGTACGCCCAACGCGACGACAGACTGTTCGAAGATGGCGGCGTCATTGATAACCTGCCGATCGCCTTTCCCGCCGTGGAAGGGTGCGACCTCATCTTCATACTCCCGCTCAATTCGGATTTCGAGCAAGAGCCGAACCAGAAATCACTGCTTGCACGGCTGCTGCGCGTCATGGAGGTTCGTCAAGGCGTATTGGAGCGTGCAGGATTCAAAATGCTGTATCTGTACAATGAGCTTGCGGCCCTACGTCATCAGATCGATGCCGCCGCGCCGCCCATTCACGATCAAGCGGAGCACGCATACGCGCCCCTCGCCTCCGCGCTTCGGCGGCGAAACGAACAGATCAATGTGTTCGCCATTTGTCCGCTGAAGTCTTTTGTCGAAGAGACCATCAATACCCGGGAACTGTGGAAGCGCAAGGAGTCCGGGGCCGCATTTGACATCATGAACAACGCAACGGCGAAAACCCTGCCCGGCTTTGATTTCGAGGCGCAAGACGCTGTCCGGGTGGCCCTGGTGAGCCGTGAGGGGGAGGTTACATGGGACGAGAAATTCTGAAGTATGCGGCGGTGACACGGTATGCGAGTGGCTTACGCGGCCTCGGACACTGCGTGCTGATACACCGAGACCGCCCGATCCGACAGAATGGCCTGCAGCTCCGCTGTGCTCCGGCCGGTGGGGTCCAGCCAGGCATCGAGATGCTCGGGCCGAAGATTGATGATGCAGCGATCATGTCCCGCGGCAGCGACATCGGGTGGCGGCTCGTCCGTGATGGCCGCAAAGCCGCGCAAATCCGGTTCCGTCGGGTCGGTCCAGTGCGACCACAGACAGGCGATCAGCATGGCCTGCCGGGGCTCAGGCGTGAATTGCAGCACGACGTTTTGAGCCTTTTCACCGGCGGCAAGCGCCCGGCGCTCCATCGTATGCCGCTGGACGTTCTCGTAAAAGCTTTCCACAACCATCAGCGCGTGATGGCGGCCAAATTGCTCGTTCCAAAACTTTTCGAGATTATCTCGCCGGGCGTTGTACAGCCCGGGAAACTTTCTATCGTAAAATGCCGGCTTTCCCGCAGGCCGGCACGCGTAACGCATGGGGGTGAGGACATTCTCGCCCTCCTGCCGGATGATCACCCCGGCGTACACCATCGGGAAAATGCGGTCATCGTCCAAGGTTATCTCGTTGCGCCGCAACTGCCCTAATTTTGTCGTGAGCGCGTCGATCTTCGTCGACGCGATTCGTACGTCCTCGCGTGCTTTCTTCGTTTCCTTTTCTTTGAGCGAGCGCCCGGCGTTGACCAGACGCGTCTTTTGAGAAAATAAGTCCTTCTCGAGCTTGGTGGCCAAACGCGCGCGATGCTCGTCGATGGCTCCCTTGATACGCCGCGTTTGCTCGTCATGCGGATCGTCGAAGTTTGCCTCGAACCCACGAGAGATGATCAGACCCGGGTCATCCAGTCTGCGAAAGAACAGTTTTTCGGCCTCTGCATAGTCGAGGCGAAGACCCATTTGGCGTTGCAGCTTGCGGGCGGTTTGTATCACTTGAGCGGAGTAGCACATGCCGCAAATTCTACTACGAAGCCCGACGCACCGTATCCGCCGATCGGCAATCGGTCAGCTTTGCGGCGAATACAATGTCGTCATGGCAGCCGTGACTCCGAGCACCAGGCACATCAACGCGTATTCGATGGCGAGCGACCGGCGAAAGGCAGTCAATACCTGCGCGCCGCCGCCGGCGATCGCCGGCCCCAGGCGCCATTTGTTCGCGGCCGCAATTCCCATCAGCAGCACGAATCCGGCGAATTTGGCCAGCAGAGATAAGCCGTAGCCTGAACGAAATTCCGCGAGATTCCGGACCAATATGAGCCCTATCAAGACCCCGGCAGCGAAAATACCCGGCACCAACCACAGTGCGATCTTGGAGAAAGCGCCGGTCACGCACCCGGCGACGACCGGAGTTTCACGCATGCAGAGCAAGTAGAGCGGCAGCAGAGCACCGAACCAAAAAGCCACGATCATCACGTGGATGGCGAGTAGCGGCGCCAAAATCCAACGCAGGGGATTTGCCGCGCTGTGCCCGATCAGCACGAAGGACACTGCGATAATTCCGGCACCGATGACGCTCAAGGTACCCCCGCCTTTTCCGCGTCCCATACCGATCCCCATGAGGAGTAATCCCGACAGGCGCACGCCGAGCACCGTGCTGCCGGCGGAGTGCAGGGCCATCATTTGCAGGGACGGATCGACGATGCCCGACATATCGCCCGCCATCCGCGCCGCTTCCAGGGCGTATTGCCCAACGAGTAAGACGGCTGCTGCGATGGCGGAGAGCTTGGCTGCGAACTGAATGCGCGACCGTGTCACCTCGAGCGGCCGGCCGAATATGGCAAGAAATATCGCCGTGCCGGCCGCCTGGAACATCGCGATGAAGCTCGCGGTGCGGAAAATCACCGAAAGAGTATCGGGCTGCACCCTCGCCGCCTCAATCCTTCATCGGTCTGTTCAATCTTTCGGCCGTCACTTTGAAATGCAGCTCACCCGCCATGATGTGATTGTCATCGGTGCTCGCGACGCGCCAGCTCAAGGTGTAGGCGCCCGGCGAGAGCATGGGGACGGCGACGTCTATCTGCTCGCCGGCCGTCGTCGGTGCCGTCAACTTTTGTTTCGGCTCCTGATCCTTCTGGATCGACACGACGGTGATGCGCGCCGATTCGGAAAAAGTCAGCGAAACAGCGGCCGGCATTTGCGTCTGCGACACGACGGCACCCTCCTTTGGATTGGAGGTTTTCAAGCGCGCATGCGCCTCCGCACCGAGCGCCGCCAGCGTGAGGCAAGCACCTGCCATGAAGGTCATTGTTTTCATCGAATACTCCTTGCTATCACTCAGAAAAAGAACGCGACTCCCGCCACGGCACGATGATCGATCGCGGACTCCCCGGCCTGGCGCGCGAGAGCGGCGGACCCGGCGAATCTGCGGCCGTAAAGGAAACCCACGTAGGGGGCAAAGCGGCGCGTGAACTCATATCTTAGTCTCATCGCAAACTGACCGTCGGCAAGGCCCGCGCCTATTGCCCGCGCACGGTCCGGCTTGCCATACGTGTTCAATTCAAGTTCGGGTTTGAGAATGAGGCGCTGGGTAAGATAAAGGTCATATTCGGTCTTCAGCCGCACAGCGGTGCGACCTTCTTCTCCGACGTAGCCGGTGAGCTCGACGTCGAACCAATAAGGAGATATTCCCTGCACCCCGAACGCTCCCCACTCGCGGCTCGGGCCGCCGCCGAAGTCATGCCGGATCCCGAATTGCGCATCCCAAAACGGAAGAATCGCATGCGCCCACAGTGCCTCGACCTTCGAGTCCCGGGTCTTGCCATCACGCCTTGCGCCCTCGCTCTTGATCCACAGCTTGTCGAAATCGCCGCCCATCCAGCCTTGCCCATCCCACGCAACGCCATGTTGGGAACCATACACGCCTTCCAGATTTTCAAGCCAGACACGATGGTGCAGGCCGGCGTCATCCATGTCGGTGTCCATGCCCGGCATCATGGGCGGCATGACTTGCTCACTCACGGCGGGGCGCTGCAGTGCGGGCTCTGGCGCGTGAGCACTACGGCTCACCATGGCGGGCGGCATGTCCGTCACCGCCGGGGAACTCTCTGCCGCGCTCGGCGCCGGGGAGGCTGCGCTCGCCATCGCCGCCGAGCCGCCCAGCATTGCGGCGAACCCCAACGAGGCGCTGAGCGCGCATCGCCTCATGCGACCACCACTTCGCGAAACATCCCGGCTTCCATGTGATACAAGAGATGGCAGTGATACGCCCATTGCCCGGGATTATCCGCAGTGACCAGATAACTCAGTTGCTTGCCGGGCTGCACGATGAAGGTGTGTTTTCGCACCATGACTTCGCCGTCGGCGGCTTCCAATTCACCGAACATGCCGTGCAGGTGAATCGGGTGGGCCATCATCGTGTCATTGCTCAAGACGATGCGCAGGCGTTCCCCATGATCGACGTGCAGCGGCCGGCTTTGAGAGAACTTCTTGCCGTCGAAGCCCCAAATAAAACGCCGCATATTGCCGGTGAGGCGCAGTTGCACCTCACGCGTCGCGCCGCGAGGATCTTTCGAGCCGCCGATGGTATGCAAATCGGCATAGGTCAACTCGCGCCGGCCATTATCCCGTAAGCGCGGACCCGGATCATCGAGCGCCCGCGAGGGTTGCGTCACGCGCATATCGATGGAGGGATCTTTGCTCTTCGAATCGCTCGGCGACATGCCCTGCATGTCCTCCATCTCCGTCGTGCCGTGCATGCTCTGCATGGCGATATGTCCGGCCACCCCCAAGTGGCCCATCCCCAAGTCGTTCATCGTCAGCCAGGTCCTCGCATCAAGCGGCGGCACCTCGGCTTCCATGCCGGGCCGAGCCGCCAGGGTGGCGCGCGCGTATCCGGAGCGGTCCATCGATTGCGCGAAAATGGTGTACGCGCGGTCATCTGGGGGCTCGACGATGACATCGTAGGTTTCGGCCACGCCCATCCGGATCTCCTCGACCGTTACGGGGTCGACCGCTTGGCCGTCGGCGCCGACAACCGTCATCTTCAGGCCGGGTATGCGCACATCGAAAAAGGTCGATGAGGAGCCATTGATCAAGCGCAGCCGCACGCGCTCGCCGGCCTTTGCGATTGCGGTCCAGTTCACCGCCGGCGATGCGCCGTTGATCAGATAGGTATAGGTGGCGCCCGAGACGTCGCCCAGATCGGTGGGGTTCATGCGCATCCGATTCCACATGCGCCGCTTGGCGAGCGCGCCTTTGATGTCCATCGAATTCGCATCGCGCAAAAAATCCTGCGCCGTCGGCAACTGGAAATTATAGAAGTCGCTCATCTGCTTGAGCGCGCTGAAGATGTGCTCCGGGTTCTCGTCGGTCCAGTCGCTCAATAGAACGATGTGGTCGCGATCCGTGCGGATCGGCTCGCCCGCCTCCGGCTCGATGATGATTGCCCCATAGAGGCCGGTCTGCTCCTGGAAGCGAGTATGGCCGTGATACCAATAGGTGCCGCTCTGGCGCACGGGAAACCGATAGGTGAAGGTCTCGCCCGCCGGGATGCCCGGAAAACTGATGCCGGGTACGCCGTCCATATCGAAGGGCAACATAATGCCGTGCCAGTGGATGGAGCTCGAGGTGGGCAACCGGTTATGTACCCGCAGGGTGACGGTGGTTCCTTCGCGCCAACAAAGCGTCGGTGCCGGAACGCTGCCGTTGACCGACGTGGCCGATGTCCAACGCCCGCTGAAATTCTTCGGTGTATTGCTCAGAATCAGATCGAACTCGGTGCCTCTCAAGATTGGAGGGCCGCCCGCGTCCGGTATGCTTTGCGCACGGCTGGCCGATGAGAACACCGATAGCCCCGTGGCCGCGGCGGCACCGCTCATCGCCAAGCCTTGAACGAGTCGGCGGCGGGCGGCGTCCGGGCCGCACCGTCGCGAAGATCGAGACGTAAATTTCATTCAAGCTCCAATGGCGGGTAACGCCCGCGCACCCGGGTGCGCGAGCAACAGCAATCCCTCGACGCCGCGCCGAAGCGCGGCCAGGATGCTTACGCGGGAGGAGGTCTTAGAGGCGGGTCAAACGCGAGGGCCGCAATGCGCGGAACCGCGGTCGGGAGCAAGGCCAACTGCAGTTGCCCGACGCGGGGCATCGCCGAGCTGTCCATCAACGCTGCACTCTGGGCGCTGCAGCCTTGCAGCCCAGGGCAAGCGTGACCGTTCGCCACGGATCGGCAATGCTCGCAAAGTGCGGAGTGGTTCCCGCCGGTTTGCGACGTCGCCATCAACCGCGAGGGCATGGCGGTGTGATCGGTCATTTCCGGCATGGAGGCCTCCGTCCCGGACGAGGCCTCCGCAGGGCTGCACGGCGAAGCTGCACCGCCTCCACCTTGAGCCGCCAACAGAATCCAGGCGAAGATCCACCCCACCACCGGCAAGCGGCGAGAACGGGAGCTGCGATAGAGGCGAGAATTCTTCATGCGCTTGAACGCGATCTTACCTCAAGTAAGACGCACCCGGCTCCCACCAGCGGCGCTGAAGGCCCCGGGGAGCCCGCGTCGCCCAGGCCGCAGTCCGACGATCCCCTCGGCAGGAATGTTTAGGCGTTTGCTTTCTGCTGCATGAATTTCTCGGCGCGCCGGCGCATCTCCTCGGGCGGAACATCCTCGACATGCGTCGCAATAGTCCACGTGTGGCCGAAAGGATCTTGCAGCGTTCCCGAGCGATCGCCATAGAACTGGTCTTTGACGGGTTGCAGCTCTTTCGCGCCCATTGCGATGCTTCGTTTGAAAACGTCATCGACGCCATCCGTGTATATCATCAAGCTCACGCCGGCACCCCCCAGCGATTGCGGGCTGCGGTGGCCCATTTCCAAGTGCTCGTCCGCGAGCATGATCGCCGAATCACCGATTTTGATCTCGGCATGACCGATTCTTCCGTCGGGGCTCGGCATGCGCATCAGTTCAGTTGCGCCGAACGCACGCTTATAGAATTCGATGGCGGCGGCCGCCCCTCTGATAATCAGATAGGGAGTGACGGAGTGATAGCCGTCGGGAATCGACTTTCTCGCCATGATCGTCTCCTTGGTTCGGAATGGATGGAGGACCGCCTTTGCGCCGCAACAATACGCTGCTCGCACTGAATCCACCATCGACAGGCCAGGTACTCATCGGTTCCGTCGAACTGCCATCGCATTCTGGATATTGCGTTGGACGCCGGCGGCGCCCCGCTCCTGCAGCGGTGCCGGCACATTCGCTCGTGCGGCGGGCGGATTGCGAAAATTACCGTCGCTCCGCGGCGCCGGCGCCAAAGTCTGCCGGGCCGGTGTCGGATGGCTTTCCCGTGCCAGCGCGCCATTCGAGGGGGCCGGTTGATATACCGGCGCCGCAGGAACCCGGCGTTGCGGCGCGGGAGCGCTCGAGAGAACTCGCATTGATGACTCGCTTCGCACTGATGACCCCCTTCGCATTGATGACTCGCGTGATACCGCAGTCTGGATTCCCGTGTGCGCGGGCGGCGGCGGGAATGCCGCTGGGCGGCTCGTCGCCACAGCATACCCAGAAGGATAAGCGTGAGGCGGCGCAACCCGCGCACTACGATCACCACGCGAGGCTGCGCCACGATTCAGGACTTCGGGAGCGCTGCGATATTCCGGCGGCGGTGCGCCGGTCATTCGTGCCGGCGTGACGGTCGGGCCATGGAATAGTCCGGGCCGCGCCGTTGCTGCAACACTCGGCCGGCCATGATTGATCGACGCCCGCAAATCGGGGGTCGATCGCGCGGTCTGTGCGTGGAGCCTTTGCGGCGCGGTAAAACCGCGATGCGGTTCGCGGTCGGCAATGAGTTCGATGGATCTGGGACGTGCACGAACACCGCCGCCGCCATTGAAGCTCGCGCGATTGGCATAAGCATCATTGACTACGGTGGAATTGTAGATGTTCGTCACGTTCACATTCGTGATGTTGGTGACCGAGCGGTTGTAGTAGAAATCCCGATCGCGCCAATATCCACCGACGAAGCCGACGCCAAAATAGCCGAAGCCATAATCGATCCCGCCATAAAATCCAACATGCGGCGCCCAATAACCCTCGCGCCACAGGTAGCCGCCATTGCTCACCGCCCAGTAGCCGGGTGTCCACAAGAGCCCGGGCGACGGGGCGAGCACCCACGTGCCGGGGACCCAGAAATAGTCTTCTTCATCGTTTGAATACGCCCAGTACCCCGGCGTCCAGATGTAGCCACGGTCGGGACACGGGGGCTGCTCGTACACCGGCAATTCCGGCGGGGCGAATCCTACGCTCACGCCCACGTCCCAATGTGCGGACGCCAAGAGAGGAAACGCGAAGGTGAAAAACACCGTCAACAACGCGCGAGGAAACATTGCGGCATTCATGGCTCGATTCTCCTTCCCGGCAGCCGGCGCGCTCGCGGCAGGCATGCGGGATAGATAATGACACGCCTCCGGTATAGCAAAACCGCGCTTGCGGGAACCTGTGCTGCCCATGAAATGTACGTAACCAAGACAGGCGTGAACATGTCTTCATCAGCAAAACTTAATGTTCGAATCTTGTTCGCGACCCGTCAACCTGGGGAGTTTCGCGGCGTTGAATCAACAGTGCTCGGCGGCGCAGCAGAACTAATGCGCCAGCCTACGATCCAACTGATCTCCGATAGGAGTTACATCATGCCGCGAACGGCACCTGTTTCGTTATTGCTGACCGCAGGCCTTGCCGCAGTCTTCATGTCCCCTGTGGCCACGGCGCAGGAAGGGCCGCTCGTGCATTGGCACGTCATGGGCGGATACAGCGAGACGGTGGGTTCCACGAATAAATATCTGCAAGGCGGCTACTTGGTGAGCGGAGGATTCAGCGTCACTCCATCCCGATCCGGTCCCGTGGATTTTCGATTCGATCTGAGCTACAGCGAGCATCAAGCCACGAACTATCTCCTGGACCTCGGCCAGCGGGCGGCTAACACCCAGGTGGACTACGGCACCGGCAGCTTCTGGTCCGGGACGGGAAATGTCCTCTATCACGTGCCGCTGGCCTATGGTGTTAGCGCCTACGGCATAGCCGGGATCGGCGTCTATCACGAGCGCGTCGAGCTTGCGCAGTACGATCCCTACGGCGGCTATTTTTATTGCGATCCGTTCTCGGATTATTGTCAGGGCGGCAATCTTGGATTGCTGGTCTCATCGAGCGGAGTCACGAAATTCGGCTGGAACGCCGGCATTGGCGTTGAGTTCGCACTTCCCTATGGGAGGGCATGGTTTCTGGAAGCGCGCTACCACCGCGTCGATACCGCCGCTCCCATCGAGTACGTTCCGATAACGATCGGGTATCGCTTTTAGTATCGAATACCGCGGCGCGAATCGCCCATCAAATGTGTTCCGCCAATGAATCGAGCGGATCCAGAGGCGTCATTTCATCCAAACGCGACCGTGAACGATTAATGACCATTCGATCATGCAAACGAACGACAGTCTGGCTGCCGAAATTGGTGCAGACCCAAGGAAACACGGCGTGCACAAAGCAAGCCAGCGAACCGCGGAGCATCGTCCAACCGAACTTCGTCGCGTGAACGCAGTGCTGAGCATACGATTCACCGACCGCAGCCGGGTGTTCACGAAACAAGCGGACTAGATTCTTGACCGGCATTCGAACACCCTCCGTTGCTGATATCGGCGCGCATTTTCTCACCCAGGCGCCGCCCCATCTTATTTCAAGAATGCCAGCAAAGCATCCGCCGATGCCCCGCACTAATCCGCCGAATTGGCGTAGAGCCGCACCACCTCATATAGGAAATGTCGGCCGTCCATCAGCGATTTCACCCGAATCCGCTCGTTGAGGCCGTGGGCATGAGACCCTTCGGCGTCATGGAACATGCCGGATAGACCATAGGTGGGCACACCCGTGGCGTTGAGGAAGCGTCCATCGGTCGCACCCGTCGTCATCGTCGGTACGACCGGGACGCCCGGCCAGATCGTGGCGGCCACCTTGCGAACGGGACCTAACATGCGCTCGGTCAGGGGCGGCGGCGGCGATTGAATCCCGGGATCGCCGGTGGTGGCGACACTGATCTTGTCGTCGGCCAGGACACGAATGATGTCCCTTTGCACCGCGTCGATCGGCACCCCCGGCAATATGCGGCAATTGACGTTGGCACGAGCGTGCTGCGGCAACGCGTTCGGCGCGTGCCCGCCGTCGATCTGGGTGACGACGCAGGTGGTCCGCAACATTCCGTTCCAGCTCGGATTGACGGACCACAGCCGCTCGGCCGCCGCTTCGTCCGGCGGATTTTTCAGCACGGCGAGCATGTCCGCAGCGACCGGCGGGTCGACCAATTTGGACTCCGCCTGAAAATAGCCGCGGGTCGCCTCGTTGATGGCGATCGGGAATTGATGGGCGCCGAGCTTGTCGAGACCCGCGCTCAGACGCCCGATCGGATTATTCTTCGTCGGCCGCGAGCTGTGGCCTCCCACATCGGTCGTCTCGAGCGCGAAGTCCTGGTACACCTTCTCGCCTGCCTGGATTTGCAGCGCGATGGCCTTGCCGTTCGCGTCGAGTTCTCCGCCCGCTCCCTCGTTCAAGGCGAAGGCGGCCTCCAGGACTTGCGGTTGTGTCGATGTAAGCCACTTGACCGTGTTCGCCCCTTCGGGCGTCTCTTCGCGGCATGTCAGCGCCAGCTTGATGTCGCGCCGCGGTTTGAAACCTTCCATGCGGTATCGGATCATGCTGTCGGTGAATACCGCCGCCATGGCTTTGTCGTCGCTCGCGCCGCGCGCATAGAACCAGCCGTTCTCCTCGACCAGCTTGAAAGGATCTCGTTTCCAATCCTCGCGCTTGGCCTCGACCACGTCGATGTGCGCCAGCAGGAGGATAGGCTTGGCTTTGCGGTCGCGGCCGTGCAGCACCGCGATCAGCGCACCGTCCTTGGGATACCCCGGCGGGATCACAATTTGTGTATCGGCATCGGGAAAACCCGCCGCGGTCAGGCGCGCGCGCATCGCCTCAGCAGCCTCCGTACAGCTGCCGACGGATCCCGTGGTGTTGATTTCGATCAGCTCCTTATAAAGGCTACGGAAGGCCGTGTCGTCGGGTGCGGCAGCTTGGGGCGCGGCAGTCTTGGGCGCAGCCTGCGCCGCCGGATGCAAAAGAATTGCGAAAAGCATGACCGCGGATCGGCAAAAAAATCTCACATCGATCTCCCTCATCGACAAACTTGCCGCCTTCGGCGCGGAGCGCACCATCCTTCTATGCCGCGGGAAGCACGCGGGTCATCGGCTATTTTGTCTGGCCCGCGCCAGCTCGATGGCCGTCCTGAATTCCTCCAGTTGCCTGCGCAGAAAAGTCAGGTAGTGCTCGGTCTCATCCTGCGGGCCGAGAGAGGAAGAGATTTTCACATGACCCGATTCAAACGCGTTGATCTGCCGCTCCGTTCGCTCCTTCATATGCTGAAGCGTCCTAATCAGTTCTTCCACGACATCACCTCCGGTATTTGGCTCTCGCGGTAATTTGACTCTCGCGGCGTCGTGACGCCGACTTCAAAACACCTGCTTCGGCCGTTCCCCGCATCATCGCACAGCCCATGCCTTCATAGGCGTCGGCGTCCCCGACAATCACGCCGATCTCAAGCCCGATCAGTCGGAGAAGTCCCTCGCCATCCGTCGGCAATCTGCTTACTTCCACTGGCGTCGATTCGGGCTTTACTGTTAGCGCGCAGGCACCACTCACTATATGGCAATCGGACATTTATTGGAGATCGAGAGGCAAGCGACACATCGAGCCCCTAGGGCCGCGCCGCAACTTCTCAGCACGACGCATGCTTGCGGTTCTTGGCTGGACATTTGTATGTTTCTACATTGCACCGTTGTTGCTGTCGGCCGGCCTGTATTTTGTCCACGGCCGCCATGCCGATTGGCGTTCAGCAGACCGGTCCAGCGCGGGTCTGCTGCCGGCCGCAAGCACCCACGAGGCAGCGGTCGCCGGGATCCTGTCGGCCCGCACGATCAGTTGGCGCGGCATCGTGGCGACCCATAGTTGGATCGTCATCAAAGACGAGGGGGCGGCTTCCTATCAGCGTTTCGATTACACCGCATGGGGGGAACCGATTTGGGTAAATCGTTTCATGCCCGACGCGCGCTGGTTCGGCAGTGTGCCGGAGCTGGTCTTCATGGCCGACGGATCTGATGCGGTGCGAATTATTCCAACGATCCGCGCCGCCATTAAAAAGTATCGCTATCCGAAGAGCGGAGATTATCGCTTATGGCCCGGTCCGAACTCCAACACGTTCGTGGCAGCCATCATGCAAGCCGCCCATATCAGAGCCAGCTTGCCGCCCACGGCCATCGGGAAGGATTTTCCATACGACGGACGCTGGGTCGGACTCACGCCGTCTCGGACGGGAGTCCGTATCAACGCCGGCGGCTATTTTGGTGTGACTTGCGGCTGGATCGATGGTCTGGAAGTCAATATCCTTGGCGCGGTTGCCGGTTTTGATCTGCGAAGACCTGCTCTGAAGTTTCCCGGTCTGGGGCGCATTGGATTTTGAAGGACCACGTTTCGCTAGCGTGTCATTGTTGCAGCGAGCGCGCCCAGGTATTCCCGAATTTGGTCCCTTTCCTCCGAGTTGGCAGGCCAGATGCATCGGTGGCATCGCGATTGCAACATGACTGCGTCTGCATTGAGCAGCGACGCTGCGAGGTCCGCGACGACAAAGTCCGTCAGGCGCTAGCGTCCGCCTAGGGGTGCCCGCGGCGCAGGAGATTAAAAATAATTCATGGATAGGGCTTGAATCCATTTGGCAAAGCCCTATATGCGCACATGACGGCTACCGATCTCTTCCACCATCATAAAGGAGGTATGTGCCATGAACGTTTCGCGCCATGAACCATGGAACGTCTTAAATCAGCTGCAGCGCCACCTGAATCAATATTTCGATGGCGATGCGACGGTAAACAATAGTGCCAGTTCGTCGGCCACCGCCGACTGGATTCCCGCCGCGGATATCGACGAGTATGCCGATCGTTTCGTTTTGAAATTGGATATTCCGGGCGTAGATCCAAACGCCGTCGAGATCACCCTCGAGCAAGGGATACTGGCCGTGGGGGGAATTAGGGAACGGGACCAGGCGGAAGCCGACCTACAGCGGGAGCGCACCGAGCGTCCCGTGGGCCGGTTCCACCGGCGCTTTGCATTTCCCGAAACGGCTGACGCCAATGGTGTCAAAGCGGCGGGGAAAAATGGCGTGCTGCAAATCGTCATTCCCAAGCAGCCGAAAGCCCAACCCCGACGCATCAAGGTCGCCCTCGAGAACTAGGACGACGCCATCATCCCCTTTTCGGTGGCGTCACCGAAAAGGGGACTGGCGCCCCCGATGGAGCGCTGTGCGCCCAGGCCAATGGGCGGGCGTGCCTATCCTCTTTGAGTCATCAGCTCCCTTTTACGCTGCGCGATGACATCGCCCAAGGCCTGTAAGTCCATTTTCTTGGACTGTTTCGCCTCCGCGAACATTCCGCCCGGCTGCTCTTCCTCCTTGACGTGATGCTTGATCATTTCCGACAGGACATGGACTTTGGAATCAAAGTAGTCATCCGACGGACTCGATGTTTCGATCTCGGCGATGAGCTTCTTCGCCGCATCGTGCTCGACGGCCGCCTCGTGGTGCATGTCCTTGTCACGGGTGGCCTCGAGGAACGCCGGGTAGAAGATTTCCTCTTCGATTTTCGTGTGGACGCCAAGTGCAGCGCAAATGTTCGGTGGCGAGGGTCTGCTTCTTGCTCGAGGACTTGGTCCCCTCGAACTCTGCAAACCAGGTCTTGACTTGCAGATGGTCGGACTTCAAGAGGGCGACTGCGTCTTTGGGTGCGGTGGAGCGCTTCCGCTTCGCGGGAGATCGCTTCTGCTCGGATGTAGATCGCTTCTGCTTTGCTTTCGCCATTGCCCATTTCCTGGAAAAAAATAGAGGAGTTAGCCTGCGGCGAGCGGTGCCGCGTACGCGTAGGCGACAGGAGCAATCGAGTGTAGGTCGATTGAGTATCCTTTCATTCACCCGGAGTTCGGCCGGCAGGACATCGTCTCGTCAGCGCCACGAAGCGAATCGTCCACGGCGGCGATTGCTGCCTTCAACCGGCGTGGGGCACAGCGAAAGCGAAGCCAGCATTTTTTGATTTCGATGGACCTTCGAACGAGCAAGCGGCCTTGGCACGCCGGCCGCCGATCCGCGCGGTTGTCGCTCATGTCTAATGACCCTCCACGGATTGCCAGCTTCGACGATGGCAGTTTTGCGCGGGAAAGCGAAACTGCAGGGAAGAGCAAGTTCCTATAGGACTCGTCCTAGGGGCGCAGCATCCCCTGAGCGAGGGATCCGCAGCGCGAGGCACCTAACTCAAACCGCGCCGACGGCATCCTTGCTCGGCTCTGCACTCGGCGGCGGCGGGGGCGCTTTTTGGTCTACCAAGACGTACATTCCAAATGTCCATGCGATCGCAGCCGTCCACCCGGCAAGGATGTCGGAGGGATAGTGGACTCCCAAATAAACCCGTGAAACACTCACCATCAGAATGAACATCACGCTGACGCCCAACACGGGCCAGCGCCAGCGTGTCGGCCAACACAGAATGATCACTGCCATGCCGAGCGTCATGGAGCCCATCGCATGGCCGCTGGGGAAGCTGTAGGTCGTCTCCGGCGTGATGGAAAGCCATAGATCCGGACGAACGCGCGCATAATGATTTTTCGCGACGATATTCAGGATGGCCGACCCCATGACGGCGACGCCGAAGAATAAGCCGTCGCGAAAACGCCGGAGCGCGACGAGCAGCACGAGGATTGCTGCGTCAATCGGCACCACCCCCCACAGATAGCCTAAGAGGCTCATCATCACGAAGAAGTGATCGAGTCCGGGGGTTGCGAGCGCATGCAGGAAATTCAGTATCGGCGCGTCGAATGGGAACACTGCCTTTTCGTGCACTTCACCGACCAATGCGGCAAATCCCCACAGCGGCAGCAGAAGGCAGAAAAACCAAAGTGCCATCCGCCAGGCATGCTTGCCCAAAAAGCGCACGCCGTAACCCGCGGCATCCGCCACGAGGCGAACCGCAGTAGCTTTTCGGGATCCCGTCAAGGGCTCATCCGCCTGGGCCGCCGGACTGTCGTCAACTTTTTCTTTTGCGCCACAGCATATTAATCTTAGTGAAAAAATCGATCGTTCCGCGGAGAATCGCGGCCGATCCCAGAATTGTGGGTCATTGGCCGCTCGGCCCCTCGCACTCGCGGCTCAGCAGGGGCGTCCGGTGCTCGTGCTCGAGGATCCCGGCGGCGAGCCGCTGGAGCGGCTCGTCGGCAGGCCGATGGAGTTGCGGCAATTCCTGCGTCTCGCCATCGGATTGTCGGTCGCGCTCGGCCGGGTGCAGCAGCGCGGTCTCATCCACAAGGACATCAAGCCCGCCAACGCGCTCGTGAACGCGGCTTCCGGCCAGGTGTGGCTCACCGGCTTCGGTATCGCTTCGAGGCTGCCGCGCGAGCGGTCAAAAGGGGTGCCGATACCGGTGTCCGCGATCATGCAGAAGCTGTTGGCCAAGACCGCGGAAGAGCGCTATCAGGCTGCCGCCGGTCTCGAAGCCGACCTATGTGCGCGCTGCGCGCGGCAAGCCCGTAAACGAACTGCAGCGAGAGCTCGCGCGACAATTCAAGCGGGCCTCTGCGTTTAGTGACGTGTCGCCCCCGAATTTCGCGATGGAGCCCTCGCTGCAGTCTCGTAGGCTATCGATCGCCTCGAAAAACAAAAGATACTCAAGGACTCACATTGATGTCAGCCTAGACCTACTCCGGGGGAGTCGGTCGCATTCTAGGGGCAGCCCGCAGCGGCCAGCCTCGCCCGGCCGATAGCTCCCGCTTCGTCCAAAGTGCCTGCCAACGCGGGCAAGTCGAAGGGCTTAGGCAGCACGAGCACCATACCCAGTTCATTGCGCAAGAGAAACTCGGCCGTGAGCGCCCTGTTTCCCGAGCACACGACGACGGGTAGATTCGGATACTCTCGACACAGCTTGCGCGCGAGTTGAATTCCCGACATACCGGGCAAGGAATAATCCGTGATCAGAGCGTCGAATTTCACATCCCGCAGCTCAGCAATTGCTTGCTCGGCCATTGCGACGGCGACAACCTGATGTCCGAGTTCGTGCAGATACTCGGTGATGATGCAGCTGACCTCGTCGCTGTCCTCTACCAATAGGACGTCCATGATGCTCCAGGGTAACATAGGACATATATTATCGAGACTTTTGATCTGCTTCTCGGCGCCCCTGAGGATGGCCGGATTAGACTGGCTCCACTGAGCAATGCGCCCGTCAGCGCAGGTAGAGAATCTATGTCGACAGGGCCTTCCAAATTTGACCGTCTGCCGAAGCCCCTTGCAGGCGTGCGGCACTTCAACGCCGGAAAGGGCATTTTGCTGCTCATGATCGGTACGCTTTTGTATATCGGGCATGCCGCGTTCATTCCCGTCGCCCTTGCGCTGTTGGCCGCATTGATCCTCTCGGGTCCGGTCGAAGGTCTTCACCGCCTCGGGCTTCCCCGGAGCCTCGGCGCCGTGCTCATCTTGATTGCCGCGCTGGCGGCGGTGTCGGGCTTGATTGCGCTCATGTGGTCACCCAGCCAGCAGTGGTACGCATCGGCTCCCCACACGCTGTCGGTCATTCAGAAAAAATTTACCCCCGCCGCCCGATTGATGCGCCACTTGGAAGAATTGACCGAGCGGGCAGGCAAGGTTGCGGCCGTGAATTCAGGCGAGCCTGCCATTGTCGCAGTTGCACAGGAGAGCGCCTCGAGCGCTGTTCTCGCGGCCTTGCGCGATTCCGCCATCGGCCTCGCGACATTCGTGGTGATCACCCTGTTTCTTCTCGCCGGCGGACCGCCCATGGTCGCCCGCATGACCGCGGCATTTTTTGATCACCTAAAATCCCATCACGTCCAAAGATATATCGACAAGGTGCGCGCGGAGGTAGGACAGTTCTATGTCACCACGTCTCTCATAAACGTGGGGCTGGGCATTGCGACGACCCTGGCGATGATGTGGTGGGGAATGCCGACGCCCTATCTTTGGGGCGTGATTGCCGCACTCTTGAATTTCATTCCCTACGCGGGCGCAACAGCGACGCTGCTCATTGTGACGCTCGTCGCCATCGTGTCATTCGACGGCCTCGGACCCGCGATCGGCGTAGCCTTGAGCTACCTCGGGTTAGCCACAATCGAAGGGCAGGTAGTGCAGCCGCTTCTGGTGGGCAGACGCCTGGAGGTAAATCCGTTGTTGATCTTTCTCGGGCTATGGTTCGGCGGGATCTTTTGGGGCGTTGCGGGCGTGATACTTGCCACGCCCATTCTGGTCGCCTTGAAGGTCATCGCCGAGAACGCCGCCGACGGACACTCGATGATGCAGTTCTTGGGGCCGAATAAAGATGAGCCGCCCCGGTTTGAGAAACTGCGCAAGCTCGCAAGACGGTCAAAAGCAGAATCGTGAGCGCTATCCGATCGAGCGCAGCAGCTCACTGATCCGCCCGGGCTCGACGGGTTTCGTAAAGTGATGATTGAAGCCTGCCGCCAGCGCCCGAGCCTTGTCGCGATCCTGCCCCCATCCCGTCAAGGCCACCAACTTGACGGCGCGACCCAGCGAGTCCTGCCGAACGGCCCGAGCGACCTCGTATCCGTCCAGGCCAGGCATCCCTATGTCCAAAAGCACGACCTCGGGCCGGAATTCTTTAAAGGCCTTCACGGCGGCGTGTCCATCGTGCACCACGGTCACCTCGTGGCCCTCCAGTTCGAGCAGCATCGCAAGGCTTTGCGCAGCGTCCTGGTTGTCGTCGGCGATCAATATCCGGCGGCGCACGCAAGGTCCTTTCGCCGGCAGGTCGACAGCGGAGGCGGCAGCGGCCGGCAATACCCGCCGGGGCAGCCGAACCGTAAACTCGCTCCCCTGCCCCGCACCCGCGCTGTGCGCTTCGATCTGCCCCCCGTGAAGTTCGACCAATCCTTTGGACAGGGCGAGCCCAATCCCGAGGCCTCCTTCGGAGCGATCCTGAGAGGAGCGCACTTGCGCAAACATTTCAAACACATCCGCGATCGCCTCGCGCGAAATGCCGATGCCGGTATCCTTCACCGACAAGGCGATGCTATCCGCGGCGCACTCGACTTTCAGGACGATTCGTCCCTGCGGATCGGTATATTTCGCGGCGTTGGTGAGCAAGTTTGACAGTATTTGGGCCAATCGAAGCGGGTCAGCCACGATCTGCAGGGATTCTTGCGGCTTCTCTACCCGCAGTTCATGGCGTTTCGCGTCGATCACCGGCCGAGCGGTCTCGATCGCCGCGTCGATCACATCGTTCAAATCCGTGGTTTCCAGCCTCAGTTCGAGCGTGCCCCGCGTAACCCGCGAGATGTCGAGCAAATCGTCGAGCAACAGCGACATGTGATGCACTTGCCGAGTGATCACGTCGTGACTCCAGCGCTTTTGGGCATCGCTGGCACCAGGGGTTTTCGATATGAGAGCCGCTTGCCGAATGGGTGCGAGAGGATTGCGCAGCTCGTGCGCCAGGGTTGCGAGGAATTCATCCTTACGGCGGTCGATCTCGCGCAAGGTCGCCTCCGCGCGTTCCCGGATCTCGATCTCCTTCTGCGCGGCTTCATAGAGCCGGGCGTTGTCGATCGCGACGGCTGCCTGGCCGGCAATGCCGACGATCAGCCGTTCGGAGCGCTCAGAGAACACGTTGGCGCCCGGGTGACCGAAAAACAATCCTCCAATGACTTCGCCGGACCGCGAGACGACGGGCACCGCCAGGTAGCTGCGCACCGGCAAATGCCCTTTCGGCATTCCGTGATGCGGCGCCATCAACCCGTAATTCTCATCTTGCGTCACGTCGGCGGAGCGCACGACACGTGCCGCGCGAAAGGTCGGTCCAAAAATGGGCGTGTTGCGCGGCATGCCGAATTTTTCGAATGCCTCGCGCGAAGCGCCCGACAGCGAAAACAATGAGAAAGATTCGCCCTTGTCGTTCGAGACATTATAGAAGAACGCGCCGAATTTAGCCCCGCTTAGCTGGGTCGCGGAGTCGGTCACGGTTTGAACGAGACTTTCCAAATCGAGTTGGCTGGCAATGGCGGCGCCGGTCCGGTTCAAGATCTCCAAGATCCGCGTTTCTTCCCGCAGCGCCTTTTCCGCGCGCTTCCTGTGCGTGATATCCCGAGTGATCTTGGATGCGCCGATCACGCGACCGTGCGCGTCGTTGATCGGCGACACGGCGATCGAGACATCCAGCAGCGCGCCGTCCTTGCGCCGCCGCACGGTATGGAAATGCTCGATGCGTCCGCCTCCGCGAATCTGCTCGATAATCGCCGATTCCTCGTCGGCACGCTCCGGTGGAATGAGTATGTTGGGGGATTGCCCGATCATCTCCGCTTTCGTGTACCCGAACATGCGCTCCGCGCTGCTGTTCCATGAAAGAATTTCCGCGTCGAGCGTCATGCTGAGGATGGCATCATCCGAAGATGCAATCACGGCGGCGAGGCGTGCCTTGGCTTCATCCGCCATTCGCCGCTCGGTGACGTCTTCGACTATGCCCACGAAATGAAGAGGCTGGCCGGCGCGATCGCGCATCAACGTCACCGTGCTCAATGTCCAGACGAGGGTGCCGTCCCTGCGCACCCAGCGATTTTCCAGCGCGAAGTGCGGCATTTCCCCGGCCAATAGCCGCTTCATGCCCTCTTCGGTGGCCGAGATCTCCTGCGGATGGGTCACCTGGAAAACAGACCGCTTCTGCATTTCTTCGACGGAATAGCCGGAGATTTCCGCCAGCTTGGCATTGACTTGCAGGAATCGCCCCTGCAAATCCGTGAGCGCGATGCCGACGGCCGCCTGATTAAAAATCGCACGGAATCGATCCTCGCTCGCACTCAGCGCCGCCTCGGATTGGCGCCGCTCGGTCACATCGTGAAAGACCATGACGGCGCCGGTCAGCCGGCCGTGAGCGTCCCGGATCGGCGCCGCGCTGTCTTCGACGGCGGTGAGGGTTCCGTGGCGGCTGATGAGCGCGGTGTGATTCGCAAGCCCGACGACCCGTCCCTCCCGCAGCACCCGGTCGACGGGATGCGCGATACTCTCACGGGTATCCTCGTTGATGATGTTGAATATTTCAGTCAATGGGCGACCTTGCGCCTCAATCGACGTCCAGCCGGTCAGCTGCTCGGCCACGGGATTTAGAAAAGTGACGTCGCCGTTGAGATCCGTGGTAATCACGGCATCGCCGATGCTCGAGAGCGTCACGCGGAACCATTCGCGCTGTTGCTGCAACTCCGCGTTCTTTTGCTCTAGGGCCTCGTTGGCGGCGCGCAGGGCCTGTTCCGCCCGTTGACGAGCGAGCAGAATCTCCTCCGCATTTCTGAGCGCCGCAATGCGCAGCTGCGTGTCTTCCTCCTCATCCGACGCCAAGCGATCCCCCTAGAATGCGGGCGGCGAGCGACGTGCCCTGCACACGGGCGCGTATTTTCGCAAAGGCGGTGTCGCGGCTGGTGGACGTATCATCGCAAAAGGGTGCATATCCGCAATCGTCGGTTGTCCCTAGCTGTTTCAGCGGTATGTATGAAGCTGCTTCAAGGATGCGATCGCGAACCTCTTCCGGCGTCTCGATCCGGGGATTGATCGGCGAAATGACGCCGACGAAGACGCGCTGGTGAGGCTTTATGCGGTCGCGAATGATCCGCAATACATATTCGCGATCTCGTTCCCCCGCGAGCGCCACATAGAAATTGGTGACGTCGAGCGTAAAAAGACTGGGCAGCAATTCGGCGTAGTCGACATCGGCGCTGTGAGTTGAATCGCGATCTCCGCCCGGGCACGTATGAACGCCGAGCTTGAGGCGCTCGCTGCCCGAAAAACGCGAAAGCGCCAGGTTATTGAGTTCGACAAAACGGCTGAGGAGTTCACCCGACGGGTCTATTTTCATCGCCAGCCGGCCTTCCGTGAAGTCGATCTGGACGCAGTGCGCGCCCCCGCGAAGGCAGCGCCGGACCTCAGTCACATGCTCGCCCAGCAAATCGTTGATGAACGTTTCCCGAGAGTAGCCGGGCAGCCCTTCGGCCGGATACAACAGGCTCAAGGCCGACGGCGAAATGACGGCTTGCTTGACTGGAACATGCGCGAAGCGAAGTGCGAGGGCCAAATAAGCATCGGCGTAACGCCGATAGGCGAACGGTCCGCTCGTCAGGCGAGGCATGCGGCGCGTGTGACCCGCCGCGAATGGAATCTTGAAGCCCTCGGCGGAGGTGTTCGGCAGGCCCTCGACGCTATAGGTCCAGAAATTATGATATTTTCGCTGCTCGCCATCGGTGACCACGGGGGAACCCGTGGCCTCGAATTGCGTGATCGTGTCACGGACCGCCGCCTCATAAAGCTCCTCAAGAGACGGATGGTTCGCCTCACCGGCCGCCGCCAGCGCCGCCAAGAGCTCCGGCGGCCGCGGGATACTGCCAATCGGCTCGGTTGGGATGTCAATGACGGCGATCTCCGCTGTGGCCCATTTTTGAAGTTTAACCTAATACACGCCAAGTCAGAGAACGCGACCTGTTCGAGCGCTTGGACGCCGACAGCTAATCAACCGCCCCGCCGCTCGCTGAACCTGCCCGAGCATGATGGGATTAGAACCCTGTGGATCTTGAGAGAGGAAGACGTATGGGCAGCTTGATCGGCGCCAAGGGCACCCCAGGGCGACGCCCGAGCCGGCAAGAAGATCACTACGGCGTGAATTCCACCAAATACGGGCAAGGGGCGTCGCAACCGATGCCAATCGTCGGCGATAATTATTTTGACCGCACCGACACGAGAACTTTCGAGCCGATCGCCGCCAATTGGGATCTGGAGGAGTTTTCCGAGTACTGCACCCTGACCCCACCCTAAGGCCCGACGCTGGCCGCGGATTCCGATCGTGATTTTTGACATAAGCATCGCCGAGCCGGCGCGCGATTCTAGGCCGGAAAGCCTTTCCTTGTGCGCGCCCCCCATCCGTGGCTTACTCTGCGCACTCGACATTTCCGAGGGTGGTACGACTCTAGCGCATGGGCAGTGAGAAGGCAGCCGAGGTGTCCGAAATGCTCGCCTCCGCCGCCGGCGGCGACCGTGGTTCCATCGACCAGTTGTACGCGATTCTGTACCCGGAATTGCGCGTCCTCGCGCACCAGCGATTGCGCGGCTCACAAAATGCCGTGGTACTCGACACCACCTCGCTGGTGCATGAATCCTACCTGCGCTTCGCCAAGGCCGGCAAAATCGCGGTCGAAGATCACAAGCAATTCCTAGCCTACGCGGCCCACGTCATGCGGTCGGTCGTGGTGGACTATGTGCGGCACGCGCAAACGCAGCGCCGCGGCGGCGAATATCTGAACGTGACCTTCGACACGAATCTTGCCGACTCAATCGCCTCCCCGGCCGACGAGATCATCCGTGTGAATGACCTTCTCGACGAGCTTGCCGCGGTGGACGCACGCCTGGTCAGCGTGGTGGAAATGCGCTATTTCGCCGCACTCGACAACGAGGAAATAGCGCAATGCCTCGGCGTGACGGACCGTACCGTGCGCCGGGATCTTGAGAAGGTGCGTTTGCTGCTGCTGGATGCAGCAGGCTAACCGACAGCCGGATCCCGCTCGATGAAGCGCACGGCCGCCGAATACGCCCGTCTCCTCGCTCTGCTGGACGTGGTGCTCGATCTGCCGGCGCAGGCGCGCGCCGGATGGGTCAATGAGTTGCCGGAAGCCGATGCCGCCCTCGCGCCGACGTTGCGGCGAATGCTGGCAGCGACCGCGACGCAGGCGACCGACGAGATCGTGGAGCTGCAAGGCCGCATTGCGATGGCGGTGCTCGAGGCGACGGCGCAGCCCGAAACACCGGGGCTCAAAACCGGGGAACTCATCGGTCCCTATGAACTCGTGCGCGAGATCGGACGTGGCGGCATGGGACTCGTCTGGTTGGCGAGGCGCGCCGACGGCGCCTTCAAGAGATCGGTTGCCTTGAAACTCCCCTATGCGGCGTGGACCGGCCGACTGGCGGAACGCATGTCCCGCGAGCGGGACATTCTGGCCGGGCTCGAACACCCGAACATCGCTCGCTTCTACGATGCGGGCATCGACTTGATGGGCCGCCCGTTCATGGCGATGGAATACGTCGAAGGGCAGGCCATCGATGTGTATTGCCGGGAAAGGCAATTATCGCTGAGAGACCGTCTACGGCTGGTGCTGAAGGTGGCCAAAGCGGTGGCCTATGCGCATTCCAAGCTGGTCGTGCACCGTGATCTGAAACCGGCGAACATGTTGGTGACGGGCGAGGGCGAGGTTCGCCTCTTGGATTTTGGCATCGCGAAACTCATCGAAGGCGACCCCGACGCCGACGCAGCGGAAACGCAATTCGCAGGCAGGCTGTTGACCCCGCACTACGCCTCTCCCGAACAGATTCGCGGGGCCGCCATCGGTACCGCCACGGACGTGTATTCGCTCGCCGTTGTGACCTACGAACTTCTGACCCGAACACGACCCTATCGGCTGAAGCGGCAGGGCGCCGCGGAATTGGCCGAAGCGATCGCTGAAGCCGACCCGCAGGCCGCGAGCGCCGCGGCGCAGGAGGCCTCGTTGAAGCGCCAATTGCGGGGCGACCTTGACGCGATTTTGAACAAAGCGATGAAAAAGAATCCGGGAGACCGCTACGGGTCCGTGGAGGCCTTTGCGAGCGATTTGCAGCGCTACCTGCGCGGCGAAGCAGTGCTTGCCAGGCCCGATGGCGCCGCCTACCGGCTGCGCAAAGTAGCGGGGCGCCATCGCGTCGCTTTGAGCGCCGCCTGCGCCATTCTCATCGCCTTGAGCGCCGCGACGGGGGTCTCGGTGATGCAGGCGCGCGAGGCGAGAAAGCAAGCCGCACGAGCGACCGCGACGAAAGAGTTTCTGCTCAGAGTGTTTCGCGCCAATGACCCCAGAATTGCAGCGGACAAGCCGCGCGGCGAACTAACGGCGCGGGAACTGCTCGATGTGGGCGCCTCACGAATCGAGAAAGAATTCGCGGGACAGCCGGAATTGCAGATCGAGCTTTTGGGACTGACCGCGGACATGTACGACACGATGTCCGAGGAGAAACAATATGCCGCGGCCCAACGGCGGCGCATCGAGTTGGCGCGGGCCTACTACGGGGCCAATCATCCGATCGTCATCCAAGGGCAGCTGAGCGAAGCCGACGGCGCCTGCCAGCGGCAGGATTACGGCAAAGCCCAACGCTTGTTGGAGGAAACCGACTTCGCACTGCGGACCTCTGGTCAGGACCATACTCTCCTGCGCGCCAATTGGCTGCGGACCAAGGCGCGCATGCTGAGCAGCATGGCCGACCGCCGGGAGGACTTCGCGCATACGCTCGATCAAGCACTGGCACTCTATGAGGAGGTTGCGCCGCAGAGCAACGATTACGCAGCGGCCTTGAGCTTAGCCTCACTCGACGAAACCGAACGCGGCGACAATCGAAAGGCCGCCCAGTTTCTGGTCCGCGCCCTGGCGGTAGCGCAAGCTGCGCCCGGCCGAGACGATTCGATCATCGCGGACTTTTTATATAACCTAGCGAGAAACCAGGAGCGGCTCGGCGACTTCTCCGCGGCGGAAGCCACCTATAACCGGGCGGAAACGCAGGCTCGCGAGACCTATGGGGAACGCAACGCGGTCTATTGGATCACGCTTGCCTATCACGCACGGCTGTTGCATCAGCGCGGTCAACGAGAGCGAGCCGATGCGTTGTTTGCAAAAATGCTGGCGGCCATCCCTCAGGACTGGTCGACCAACGGAAACGACAAATGGGCGCGCGAGACTTACGCAGAATGTCTTGCGGCCGACGGGCGCGCGCGTCAGGCGCTCCCCTTGCTGGAGCAATCACAGCAATATTTTCTCGCGCATTACCGCTCCGACTTTACGGTGCGCGAGGTGCGCCGCAAACTCGGCGACGCCTATGATCAAATCGGGCGTACGGCGGACGCAAGAAAGCTCCTGCAAGCGGCGCGCGATGAGTCGGTTCTCAAGGATGCTCCCGCTTCGCCGTGGAACTTGCGGATGCGGGAGCGCTGGGGACGTTTCTTGCTCGATCACGCGGAGCCGCGCGACCCGGACTTCGCGGCCGCCGACGCCGAACTACACGAAGTATTGCAGAAGGCCGCAGATCGGCCTTCGGTGGAGATCGCGCTTGTCCATTCGGATCTTTCCCGGATGGCCGCCGCCCGCGGCGACACGCCGCTCGCCCTTCGAGAAAGCACCGAGGCGCTCGCGGCACTCGGCCGGGTACAGGGGATTTACGACGTGCGCGTGCAGCCACGGCTGTGGCTGGTGCACAGTGCTCAGTTGCTCAAGAGCGGCGATGCGGCGGGCGCGCGTGAATGGGCAGCCAAGGCGCTGCAGGCAAGTCTTCGCTATGACGCCGCCACCAGCCGGACGATCGCCGATGCGAAGAACTTTATTCGGCTCGCCGACACCGCCCCGATCGGAAAATGAGTGCCCCGCGCGTCAGGCGCCGGGCCCTCCGTGCATGAAGAGACGTCAGTCAAGCTTGCATTCCTCGGACATTCTTTGGTTGGCCGCGTCCGAAGTGGCGCCCGTGTATCTATTTTGCCGCGCTTCTGCGTATTTCGCTTCGCTGGTCAAAAGCTTGATCGTTTCGGGAGTGAATCGGCAATTGAGCTTCTTATCGCCGGGCATGACGAATGTGACCAGGCAATTGCCGGCGACTTTCTCCTTGATGATATTTTGAGCCGTAAAGCCCGGTACGAACGGGTGCGGATATTTCAACGTGAATGGCGTACACGTTTTAAGGCTGTCCAGATACCTCACCGCACCGGCGTCGGCCTCGTTGCCTGCAAAGGCCGTGCTCAACACCGCGGCGCCCACACTCAGAGTCGTCAAGATTTTTTTCATTGGGGGTACTCTTCGACCGCGCCTCCTACTCACTGCCGCGTCAGTTCCACGCGCCGGTTGCGGGCGCGGCCTTCCGGCGTGTCGTTTTTTGCCTGGGGCTCGGAGGCGCCGAAGCCACCGGTGGTCAATCGGTTAGCGTCGACGGCATAGCGCTCGACGAGCGCCGCTTTGACGGACGCGGCTCGCCTGCGCGAGAGATCCAAATTCGCCGCGGCATTTCCGACGTTGTCGGTATGGCCTACGATGTTGAGGTTCCAGCCGGGATTGTTTTTCAAAACGACGGCGATCTCCTTGAGCACCGGCTCGGAGACGGGACGGATGTCGGCGCGCGCGAACTTGAAGTAGATGCCGTAGACGAGCGCATGCTTCTGCTCCGCGAGAGAACGCTCGAGCGATGTGGCGGCCGAGCTCGGTTGGGGAAATTCGATGCGCGTCACCGCAGAGGTAAATCCGGGCCCTTGTCCGCGCAAGATCAACGGATTGTCCGGGTCATCGAGCACGAAATAGTCGAAATCATCGCCATCGCCGTCGTCGGCGAGCCGGCCCGCGACGTGCAGGGCCCGCAAGGCTTGCGGGCGGCCGTTGACCTGAACAGTGACTTCGGTCGGGCCTTGGGCCACGCGCGCCAATGATCCGGTCATGGTGCGCGCGACGACCGGACCGCCGAATCCGGATTCGATTTCGAGATACGTAATGGTGGTGCGGCCCAAGGTGCGGATGTCATTCACCGCCGCAGCGGAGAATTCAGGCGTTGTACCGGGAAATTGCGGCGGATCGGATTCCTCAAAACGGCGGCGCATGATCCGTGAGCTGCGCAGATCTTCGCGCTTGACGATGCGGGAAACGGTTATTTCCCGCACCTCGCCGGAGTCATCCGGCGCCTCGCCCGAGGCTGTCAACTTGAACGAAGCGGGCGAAAGCTCGCTGACGACTTTCACGGCCTCATAGTCGCCTTGGCGGTCGCCCGCGAACGCGGTCATTACCGTCAGCCCATCGACCAGGGGAATCTGGTGGACGTCCTCCGCGTGAGCCGGCGCCCGCAGCAGCAGAGCCGGTGCCCACAACAGAAGTGCCGGCGCTGCCCGAAGAGCAAGGCATACCAAAACGCCGCGCGTCCCGGAGTGCGACTTCATGGCGCGGGGCCGCCGAGGGTCACGTGCCGGGACAATTGGGCATTCCTTCTGCAGCCGCGGGCTTCGGAGTGAGCTTTTTCCACCCGTCAGGTACTTCGAACTGATCGGCCGCGACCGGCGCCGGATCGATCGCCGTCGTCTCGACGTTGATCTCAGCCACGGTGGTGCCGGCCAGCTCTGGGGAAGCCGGCTGCGGGCTGCCGCTCGGCGCCGCAGCCGCCGGTGTGGGGTCGGGCTTTTTCTTTTTGCCGAACAAGCCGCCGACGAGACTCTGAGTAAAGGCGCCCGCGGCCGAGCCGGCCACATATCCCCCAATGCCGCTTCCCGTCGACCGCTGCACGGCGTCCGATGCACCCCACCCCGCAGCGTGCTGGGCGGAATTCGCGCCCGCCTCCCCGGCGGCGGTGCTCGCAGTGGTCAAGCCATCCGGCGCCGATTGCGGGGCGCTTCGCGCCGGCGTGCCCGCCGTGGGCACCAGCCGGCAATGCTCTCCGCCGACCGCGAACCGGAAAGTCGTCTTCAGCGGATAGCCCTTGAAATCGGCAGCTTTCGCCTTGAGCTGCTTGAGACTGTCCGCGTACGGTGCGAGCACCGAACTCATCTGCTCTGTGTTGAAGGGAGAGGCATCGGGTCCTCCGAGCTTTCGCTGGTAGGCTTTTTCGAAAGTCATCCGATCCGCCAATCCCGGCAAGTCGTCTTGCGTCAACCAAACATCGAACGAATAGCTCATGCTGCACACATCGGCGCTGTCCTTGACCTTGCAGCTTTGGGTCATCGAGACATTGGTCCGTTGCGCCGAATGTCCGATGATGGTGCTCACGTCCTGGGTCTTGTTGACCGCGAACACCGCCGGCGTCATTTCGCACTGGGAGGTATCGACGTTGGTGGCAGCGGGCTGCTTCGGCTGTGGGCACGACTTGAGCTTCTCGAGGACGGCTTTCTCGTGCTCGAGCGCAGCACGATGTTCCTCGGGCGTCGGGAACGGAATTTCGGTATAGCGCTTCTGCTTGGGCTCGATCTTCCAGGTCACACCACGATCGACGCGCACGATGTCCACGGCCTTATTGTGTCCGCAGAACATCGACATGATGCCGTCGCAAGAAAATTGCGTCTCGTTGCGTTGCTTGTCGCCCGCGATTCGGTCGGTGCTCATGCCGTGCGCCTTGACGATGAAGGCATGGATCGTGGTCTGTTGTTGGATGGTCACGTCGGCAAGGACCCGTCCTCCCGAAATCAACGACGCCAGGGCGAGGACCGTGGGCTGAAGTGTTCTATTCATGTCGAGTTTCCCTCGAGCGTATTGCGCTCCCTACTGAGGAAAACGTGATCGGCCCTCGTTTCGGACATCGACGGGCGAGTTTATTTAGCCCCTCTCGGCACGCCGCTTCGAAAGTTTTTTGCCCCACGGGTGTCCAACCGTCCGCAAAACCACGTTACTCCCTACAGGAATGGCCAATAAGGGCCGAGGGACCTTGGGATATGCGTGTTCCGGTGCTTCTGATCGTACTCTCCGCGGCGCTTCTTCCGGGATGCGCCAAGCGGCACGAACCCGACGCCGCCTCGCAGGGAGCCGCATCGCATCGCTATGGACCGCCGCGGCGATTTCCCGGACCGCCTCATCAGCTGAAAAGATCCGACTTGACCGAAGCCGAGCAGAAATACGGTATCGCACCCGTTCCCGACGACACCGTGACCTACCAGCCTGACGTGATCGTGGTGGGCGGCGGTGCGGAAGCCATCCGCGCGCAGGATCCCAACGGGTTCAGGTGGACGATCGACGGCCTGGCCCCCCACGCGCGGGAATTGGAGCCGGGCAAGGTATTTTTCATGACGGGACGCGCCGTGGGCCGCGTGCTCGATGTCCGCAAGTCCGGCGCCGATCTGATCGTCACGGTGGGTCCGGTAACGCTCACCGAGATCATTCGCGAGGCGCACATCCATATTGCGGACATGCCCATCGATTTCGGTGAAGCGATTGCCTACAGGTCCCCGGATCTTCCCGGTCAGGTGGTCTCGGGGGCGCTTGCCGGCCCGCGTGGCGGCGCGGTCCCCGCCACGTTCATCGCCGAGTCAGGATGGAGGCTCTACCCCGTGCAGGCCGCTCCGGGATCCGTCCCGCCGGCCACCAACCAGCCGGACGTATCCAAGCTCCTCGACAAGAACTTCAAGTCCGCTCCCTATGTGTCCACCTCTGCAATCGGCATGCGCGTCAGCGCGGACGGCGGCGGCCTTAAGGTGTCGGCGGAGACTTTCGTGCATCTGGCCGCGCCCACCCTCGCCGTGGATATCAAGATCGAAGGCATCGGCATCAGGAGCGCGTCGATCGAACTCAAAGGCGGTGCCGGCCTGACCTGGAAATTCGCTGCCGGCAGCGACGTCGGCATGCGGGCCAACGTGAACGCTCTCCTGCAGCCCGACACGGACTTCAGCATCCCGGTCGGCGGGCTCGGCCCGGTGCCCATCGCCGTCACGGTGCGGCAGAGATTCAAAATCGCGACGGCACTCGGAGTGAGGGATAGCACGCTGAGCGCCAGCGGGGACTACACCTTCAGCGGCGGCTTTAAAGTCGACTATACGAACAAGAAATGGGGCGTGGGCGGCCCGGTGGGCTTCACCACCGTACAGAGCATGACGCGCTCCGGCGATGGCCTGTCGATGGGGGTGACAGGCTTGACTCTGGCGAACCAAGTGAAGGTCATCGCCGGCGTAGGCATCCATGGATTCGCGGCCGGACCCTACTTTTCATTCACAACGGCGGTGGGCGCCTTTCGAGGCTCGGCTATCGGCATGATTGCCTGCAATGGGGCGACCCTCGACATCAAGCTGAATGGCGGCGTCGGGTACTTGATTCCGAAATCCATTACCGAACTCGTCAACTCCGTCCTGAGCTTTCTCAATATCAAATATCGGATCAAGGGTGAAGGCGGCTTGGAACCGAGCACGCCCTTGACCATCCTCAACAAAACCAACCAGATCGGCGGCTGCAAGTTGGATGAGGATACGTCGGCAACGGGGCATCTCAGTGGCCCGGTGTAGTTGCGGGATGTGGGCGTGCCCATGGCTGCGGGATGTCTCGCTCATACTCGTGGCCGCCGCGCTCCTTGCCGGCTGCAGCGGACCGAAGAGCCCGGCCGCACCCGCACGTGGGCCCGCACTTGGATCCACACTTGGGCCCGCACTTGGATCCACATCGGCGGCATCGGCGGCGGCGGCGGCGGCGGCGGCGGCGGCAATCTCAGGAGGCGCCGCGGCAGCATCGGCGGGAGGCCCGCCGGCGATTCAGCGGCCGGCGTGTTCGTTCATCACCCGCGCCGAGATGGCAGATCTCCTTGGCGCGCCGATCGGCTCCCTCATCGAAGAACATTCCGAAGGCACGACGTCTTGCGCCTACCCGCCAGGCGCCCCCGACACTTATGCTCAGGCGGAGATCGAAATCGAATGGCATCCCAATGGCTCGCCCGCGTTCGAGCAGCAACTGTCGGATGCATTCGGAGGCAGCGACGCCGGCCAAAAGGTGGCTCATCCCGTGCCACTCGGCGATTACGCCTTTTATAGCGAAGAGGGCGCGCTCAGCATCCGCACGGGAAAGACGCACATCACGATCACGCTGCCCATGCGGCCGGACTCCGAGGCGCGTGCGGTCGCCGTCGGCAAAGCGCTGCTCGCGCGTCTAGGGCCGCCGTCGCCCGCCACGGCGGACGCCGCCAGCGCTCAACCGCCCTCCACATCCGCCTTCGCTTCTCCTTCGGTCGCGCCGCTTCCCGTCGGGCTCTCGGTGGGCGAGGAATGTCCCGTTGAGGTTGCCAACGCCGCGGCGGAGGAACGAAAGGCACTCGTACCACTCAAGGTCGGTCTTACGCTCTCCAGCATGTGGCTCGTGGAAGGCCACGAGTTCGAATGCCTCAAGCAGGTGACGGCGGTGACGGACTTCTACGTTGACGTCACCCAGAGTTGTCCGTGGGGCGGAAACCATGAAACCGTGACGAACATGCGCCGGCTCTGCCAGAGTGATTTGCGGGCCGCCTATTTCTACCGCACCGAAGCCGCCCCGCTCAAGTCGATACCCACGGTCACTTCGCCGACGACGATGTTCAGCCTGTCGAGCCGCTCGCTGCAAGAGCTCAAGGCAAAAGGCATCACCCGTCACCGCTACATCTCGTTCGCCGCGGGGTGGCGTACGCGTGCGCAGCCGCTCGATTCCGACCTCGACGGGGACCTAGTCACCAAAAAAGGCGAGCGCAAGTCTGCGAGCATCCTCATCAACAATCGGCCGGTCGACTTGCCGGCCGTGATCGCCATCGCCAATGCGGAATCAACCCTTGAAACCACCGCAACGATCGTGGATGACGAACGCTTTCCGCTAGTGCTCGATTATGAGAGACCCGGGGAGAAGTTCGGGATTCGTTACACCAAAATTTCCTACCCCAACGATGCAAATCTCGAACAACAGTTGGCCGTCGACAAGAAAGTCGATGTGTACGGCATCTACTTCGACTTTGCGAGCGATCGGCTGCGCCCGGAATCGGCGCCGGTGCTCGCGGAGATCGGCGCGGTGCTTGCGAAAAACGGCGGCTGGAGGCTCAACATCAGCGGCCACACCGACAACGTCGGCAGCGACGCGTCCAATCTGGAGCTATCGCGCCTGCGGGCGCTATCGGTCAAATCGGCGCTCGTGGATCGCTACGCCATCGCGGCTGATCGATTGAGCACCGGCGGGTTCGGCGCTTCCCAGCCGCAAGCCAAAAACGACACGCCCGAAGGACGCGCCCGCAATCGGCGCGTCGAACTCCTTCGCCAATGACCCTGCCCCGTATCAAGGAGAAACTCGTGATCAATCACCCCTGGCTTCTGCGCCCGCGCGCCGCGCTTGCCGCAACAGCACTCGTCATCATCGCCGGTGTCACGGCCTGCGGCGCCTCGAAACAGCCTGCCGCCGATGGTCCCGAACGGGATGCAGCCTCAGCCGCTGCCGCTGCCGCACTTGCACGAGCGCAACGTCCGGCCGCCAAGGCGTGCGAGATGGTCACCGAAGCGGAGATGTCCAAGATTTTGGGCGTCGCGGTGAGCGCGAGGGACCTTACACACTCGAGCGGCGAGAGCGACTGCAAATGGGCAGCACCTTCGGGCTTTCCCGCCGTGGAGTTGGAGGTCGACTGGGGAGATGGAGAAGTTGCCATGCGTGCTTCCGGCTTCATGAATCAAAAGGAGCCAGGCATCGTCAGCCCGTACGACGGCATTGGCGATCAAGCCGTCGCGGTGGGACCCGCCCTCATGATCAAAACGGGCGAGGATCTGGTGAAACTCATCTTCACCGGCGTGGACGACGCACCCGTGAAGGCCAAGAAAATTTTCGACACCGCCAAGGCGAGGATGTGAGGCACGCTTGCCTCGGCTGGCGATGACTCCGTCATCCTGGGTCATGCCGCGCGAACGCTGGGCCTGGGTCTCGATGACCTTGGGCTTCGGCTTGCTTTGGTTCAGTACGCAATCGCTGTACTACGGGATCGCGAGCAGCGGCTGGCCCAAGGCGGACGCGACGGTCACGTATTCCACGGCCTACGAGAGCCGCCGATTCCCCCGCGTGGACATCCGCTACCGCTACGCGGTCGACGGAAATGAGTACACCGGCGACGAGTTTCGGTATAGCTTCTACATGAACCGCCAGCGGATGAGAGCGATCGAAATCGCCGCGGCGCAAGCCGCGTACCCCGTCGGGACCCGTACCCGAGTGGCGGTCGATCCACACGACCCATCGCGTTCGGTGCTGGAACCCGGTCCGCACTTCGACGATTTGCTGTGGATTGGCGCGGGTCTCATGTTCGCGCTGACGGGACTCCTGTCGGGCCGGACAGGGCGCACGAGGCCGTCGACCTCCGATACGGCGGCCACCGCCGCCGCCCGCTCAGGGAAGCACCGTTGCCAGGTCGCACTGGCCCTCGCGTGCATCGGCTTTTTTCTCATGAGCCTAGGCATTTACCGCCTCTATGCGGTGATAGCTGCCTCGTCCTGGCCGACCGTCGAAGGCCGCGTGCTCTACTCAAAGACAGGCAGCGCGGGTTCGGCGGGCAATCACCTGACGGAAATCCGCTATGAATACTTTCTGGGAGGTCAGCGGTACGGCGGCGCCACTTCACTGCTCGGCCGCCACGGCCAATCCTTCGCGCTCTCGAAATCTCACCCGGTAGGTCAGGCGGTCGAGGTTCACTATGATCCAGCGAATCCGCAGCGCTCCGTGATCGAAACAGGCATCACGTGGCACCACTTCATGCTACCCCTATATGGCGTTGTCGTCCTGCTGCTTGCCGCCCTGGCAAAAGGTGTCGCCAATGCGCTAAGGCGCTGAGCGCATCACGCCGCAACACACTCCCGCCTCAGCGTTTGGGGTGTTTTGTCGTAGATGGCGAACATGTGCCTGAACAAACTGCTGCGGCTGCCGAATCCCACGTGTTCGGCAATGCTGGTTATCGACCATGCGGTAGTCTGCAGGAGCCGCAATGCCTTTGCAGCGCGCGTGCGATTCAGAAAATCGGACGGCGTGATTCCGTGCACCGCTTTGAACGTCCGCAAGAAGTGATAAGGAGACAGACGGGCAGCGGCGGCGATGTCGCGCAGTCCAATCGGATCGCCGTATCGCGTGTAGATGTAATCAACGCCGAGGTCCATGCGCTCGAGCAATTCCCGGCGGGTTGCGGGTTTCAACGACGGAATGCGCGATTCGAGGCTCAGTCGGTTGTAATGGCTCTTCAGCATCCTTTCCAGCAAGAACAGCAATTCCTCTTCCAGCCACGCCTCATCGCGCAATCCGCCATCGACGACGGCGCGGATATGGCGCAAGGCGGGACTGACGATCTTGTCATGCGCGAACAGCCGTTCGGAAAATTCGACCGACGGTTGCGGCTGAGCTCCATCCTGGCCCAGTTCGTCCGGGCGCAATAGGGCGTGCCGCACTTGCGCTGTCAGGTGAGGATCGAAAAATATGGAGAAAGAGTGCACGGGCCGCATCGCCTCGATGCGACTGCTGTAGCTGCGCCCGTGATTAACGATCAGATAGGTGTCATCGTCGACAGACACGCGTCGACCGTCGATGAAGTAATCCTCACAGCCTCCGGACGCCGCTTTGATCGACAGCAACTGGCGAAATTCCGGATAATCTGCCAGGCGCGTGCGGGCCGAGATCACGGCGGACTCGCGGCCCCAGCGTGCATAGAACGCTGTTCTGAAAGCGTGATCCCAGAGCGCAGGCATTTGCCGATAAATCATCAGGACTCCGACGCACCGCCCACCATACCCCTAGCTTATATCGCCCGCGACGGATGATCGTTGCAGATCTTGCTAAAACCTGCCGTTCCTCCGACCGAAGCGCCGCGACGTCGCAACAATACAACATAATTCGCGGGAGCACCGTGCTCCGATAATGTGCGCGCGCGTGCGTCGTTTTCGCAAGAAACGCAACACTCCCCGCCTTTACGTGCCGCAAGCTTCGGCAATGACCAACGGCCGTGATTTCCTCGATCGATCCAAAGAGGTTGTGCCCCGCCATGCGATTACTCGATAGAGTCGCCAATTGCACCGGATCCTTTCGCTTGTCAGTCGGTAATGAACCAAACAAAGTGTTTGACGTGACCGCGGCCAGCCACTATGCCGAGTTGGTCACGAACTGCCCGTTGCGGTACGTGCTGGGCGATGATCTGACGCGGGCGAGCGCCCACTTGGCGTTTGCCGACGGTGCCCGATTGGCGGGCTGCCTGGATCTGCTGCGCATCCCCGCCACTCAGTTATGGGTCGAGTGGAACGACGAGGTGCACAAAAGCGTCATCTACGAGACCCAGTCGGCGCCGGACTACGACTCCGGCGCGCTCGGAAGATCGGTCGGCGTTCTATTACGGGGGGCCTCCGATGGGCTTAGCGCGTTCGCGCGCACCTTTTGGTTCGACGCGGGTGCGAACGGCGACGGCGTGATTATTTCACCCATCGAGACGCATATCGATCTGCGCGCTCAATTTGACGAGACGGTTCCTGTTCAACCGATGCTATCCGGCGGCGCGGCGGCAATCCGGGACGGCCGCGACCCGGCGATGTCGACGCTGCTCGATTGCGTGCGCTTACGGTTCGATGACGAATGGGCGGCATATTACCGGGCTGCGGCGATCGACGCGGACACCCAACGACATATAGTTCATAGCTCCTTGGCGGCGGTCGCTCGAGACCCGCCCCTGCTGCTGGCGTTCTTTCTGCTGCTGTCGGCGAACAATGCGACGCGATCGACGCCGATTTCCCGATCGATCATCAATCGCAAACGGCGTGCACGCGGGCGCGAGGGGCTGCTGGATCACATCGAAGTGCATGCGTCGCTCGATGCCGGTTCCGAGACGCCGGGTCACGGGGAACTCGACCCGGCGCGGCGCCCGCCACGGCTGCACCACGTGCGCGGCCACCTGGTGCGCCGCGATAACTGCATCTTTTGGCGAACGCCGCACCTGCGAGGAAGCGCGTCTCAGGGAATTGTCCGGTCGCGGACCGTGTGTCTGTCGTTTGCTCGACGGCGCACCTGCGCTGCACAGGCTCTGCCCCGCCTCCTCCCAGCCATCGAGCGCCGCCATGAGTAGATCAGGGAAATCAAAGCGGCAATGGTTGCGGTGGCTCGTAGCCGCGAGCCTCTCCGCCGGCGGGCTCTCCGCGGCAAAGGATATGTCTGATGCGGCGAGCAAGGAGCTCACCGCTGCGGGAGCTGCGTTGCAAAACGAAGACTACCGGGGCACGCTGCGTATTCTCGATCCGGCCATGGCGACTCTTGCCCACAATGGGACCGCGTGGCGCTATGCCGGCATGGCTCATCTGAAACTTCATGAGTCCGCCGCAGCGGAGCAGGCTTTTTGGAAAGCGCTGACGCTCGAGCCAAAAAACCCGAGTTTGCTCCTGTTCCTGGGCATTGCCGCCGCGCAAGCAGGCGAGGCAGAGGAAGCGTTCCAGTGGCTGCAAAAGGCAAAGGCGACCCGGCGCGTCGATATGTCGCAGCTTGAAATAGAAAGCGACCTGGCAACCTTGCGCGGTGATCCTCGATATTCGGCGTTGTTGCCGCGGCCGGAGGATTTCGCACATCCATTCGTCGAACCGGTGACCGTCATTCGCGAATGGGATGGCGAAGCGTCGGGCGATCAGTTCGGTTGGATCGCCCGGGTGATCGGCGATGTCGACGGCGATGGCGTCAATGATTTCGTCACCTCGGCGCCGACCAAGAATCTCGCCGGCGAGAACGCCGGACGCATCTACGTCTATTCGGGCAGGAGCGGCGAGTTGTTGTGGAAGGCGGACGGTTCACCCGGCGATCAATTGGGGACGGGGATCGAAGCCGCAGGCGACATCAACAAGGATGGGATTCCCGATGTCATCGGCAGCGCCCCCAGCATCGACACCGTGTACGTTTATTCCGGACGGGATGGCCGTGTCCTCATGACTCTGCATGGGGAAGCCAAAGGAGACTCCTTCGGTGCGCACGTAGCGTCCGTCGGCGATATCGACGGCGATGGATATTCCGACATCATCGTGGGCGCACCGGCCAACAATGCCGGCGGGAAGGGGGCCGGCCGCGCCTACGTGTACTCGGGGAAAGACGGCCACCTTCTGCTCAAGCTCACGGGCAAGCGCGCCGGCGACGCATTGGGGAGCACGGTCGGCGGGTCTTCGGACGCGCGGCACCCTCTCTTGCTCGTCGGCGCACCCGGAGCGGGGCCGCGCAAGAGCGGCCGAGTCTATGTGTATCGGGACCTTACCGAAACTCCCGCGTTTGCGTTCGACGCGGATCCGAGCGGCGTCGCTCTGGGGTACATGTTTCTCTCGGTACTGGGAGACGTCGATGGCGACGGTGTGCCCGATGTATTTGCATCGGACTGGTCAGACGCCAGCAAGGGCCGGGGGACCGGGAAGGCATACGTCTATTCGGGCCGAACGGGACGCAGGCTCTACACCTTCATAGGGGAGACGGCGGGCGAGGGATTCGGGACCACCAAATCCGTCGCCGGCGACGTGACCGGCGATGGCCGCGCCGACCTCATCATCGGCGCCTGGCAATACAGCCGCGAGGCGCAGGGCGCCGGGCGCGCCTACCTGTACGATGGCCGCAGCGGCCGGCTGCTGCGCACCTATACCAGCCGAGTGCCCGGGGATACGTTCGGCTTCGATGCGGTCGGCATGGGCACGCGCGACGGCGACGGCCAAAGCGAACTCTTGATCACCGCGGGATGGAGCGGGGTGCATGGTTATCACTCCGGCCGGGTCTTTCTCATCTCCAGCGGGATCAAGAATTTGCCCTGAGCTTCCGGGAGCTAGAACTTCATCGTGAATGCCGCGAAGAGCTGACGCCCGAGCTGGTCGTAAGTCGGGAATGAGTTGGCTGCACCGCTTGCGGAAACGTTGGCCGAAACGACCGGCGGATCGCGATCGAAAACGTTGTTTACACCGACGCGAAGTTCCACCATCTTCGCGATATTCCAGGCGGCCGAAAGATCCAGATAGCTCTGAGCCGCCACCTTCGCGTCGAACGCATCGAATGAACCGTTCGACAACGTGGGCTCCGCGCTGTTCGTATCGAGCGAGACCTTGCCGATGTAGCGCCACAGCGCCGTCAACTCCACGTCCCATGGAGTCTGCCAGGTAAGCCGCAGATTGTGCCGCCACTTCGGATTGACGGTCAGACATTTTGGCCCATACAGCCCGGCGCAATCATACATGGGCAGACCTGGCTGGGTGGTGGTGGTTTTCAGCAGGGCTGCGCCCGCGAGATTGAACAGCAACGAGCCGAATCGGTCGGCGAGCGGCAGCTTGTACAGCGTCTGCAGGTCGACTCCCTCGACTTTCGCGGCACCCACGTTGTTATTGAGCTGAACGATGTAGCCGCCGGTCGCGACGCTCGAGCCGGTCAGTGATCCTGCCGACGTGCGAACGATCTGGCTGCAGGAAGCCGGATCTCCGGATGCAAGGCACTGCTGCAGAATGAGGGGAGCGGAGAGCGCCCCGACGGTGTTGGTCAGCTTGATCCGGTAGTAATCGATGCTGCCCGTGAAACCCGGCAATGCCGTCGGCGTCAATGTGATGCCGAGGGTGATGGAATCCGCTTGCTCCGGTTTCAATTTGGCATTGCCGCCGAGCAGTTCTCCGCACTGAAGAGCGACGCATTGCTGGATGTGATTCGTGGTGCCGCCGTTGCCATATTGCGCGGCCGTGACTCCCGTCCTCTGGCATTCCGCCAAGCTGGCGGTGGCCGGTGTCAGCACGCCCGTGTTCGGATCCCGGGTGGGCGCACAGGGATCGATCCCGGGAGAACCGATCAAGCCGAAACCCGGCGGCGTAAACAGCTCGATGATATTTGGCGCGCGGATTGCACGCTGATAACTGCCGCGAAGGCGGACATCGGATATCGGCGCGTATTGCACTTCGAACTTGTAGGTGTTGACCCCGCCCGCCAACTGATAGTCCGAATGACGAAAGCCGGCATCCGCAACCAAATCCTTGACGCCGGGTTTATCCTGGACCAGCGGCGCGCGCGCTTCGATGAATCCCTCCGTGAGAGAATAGCCGTTATCGATCGCCACGGACGCACCGCCAAAACCCGACAAGAGCCCGCTCTTCTCACCCGAGTCCGGCGCGAACGAAAGCTTCTCGCTCCGGTGCTCGAAGCCCGCGGCCACACCGAGGCCCTCATTCGCGGCGGGAGATTGCACGCCGTATCTGCCCAGGTCGCCCGTGATTTCCGCATGGGCGATGCGCTCGGTGACCGTGCCGTAGGACGTACCCACGGTGTACAGCGGCGTCAATTGAGCCTGGGTCACTCCTCCGCTCTTGAAAACGTTCCAAGGCACGCAGGGCGGCCCACTCACGCAGACTGGATTCGCCGCGGTCCCCGTGGCCTGAAACGCATTCGAGACTGCCTGAAAGTTCAGGTAGTTGCTGTTCGCATTGAACAGGGTCGTGTAGTAGTACTGGGCGTACGCATCGTAGTTCCAACCGTCTGCGATAAGGCCTTTGATGCCCGCGACGGCGCGATAATTCGTGTGGTCCCACACCGAGGAGCGGCCGCCGCCCTCGACGTTTCGCCGGCCGATTTGCAGGTTGGCGCAATTCGGAGATACATAGTTCGCGGGTACCGGATTTGGGACCGGAGGACATCCGGGAGAGGCCCGGTCTGCCGCAATTTGCGCGGGCGTGCAAATCACGGAGGCTTCTTGGGCACTGAGCAACGGATTGCTGCAGTTGATGTTGAAGCCTCCCTTTTGGGTCGGATCGATCGGATTGGAAAAGAACAGCCCGGAGGGAGCGACGTCAACCCGCGTCTTGTCGTCCATGAATCCGAACTCGGCGTAGGGCTTCGCGTGATCGTTGATATCGACATGGGCAAGAAATCCGCCCAAATAGCGCTGGTCGCCGCGCGACATGTAAATGAAACGCTGTGAATTGAACAGCGCCGGCGGATTCGAGCCGGCCTGAGGCCAGGGTAGGAACTGGTCGCCCACGACTGTGTAGGCATTGCCGTTCGGCGCCACGAATTGGTTGGAGCTTCCTGATCCGCCGCACATGACGCCGGTCTGCGCAGCATTGAGGTTGAGCTGGCAACCGCCAAAGTCGCGCGCGCCGCTCGCGATCGGATCGGCCTGCAAATAACTCAGATATCCGGTGACGTTGCCGGCGCCGTCGGCGATGCGCGTCCCCAGCACCAGGCTGAAACTGCGGTTTCGGCCATCGTGACGGCTCCCGGACACGACGTCGAATCCTTGTGCCGCCTCCTGACCTTCAGCATATCGATTGTGGTTCTGGTGCCAATACTCTCCTACTTGGCCATCGATCTGAACGCCCTCAAAATCTTTCTTCATGATGAAGTTCACCACACCCGCGATGGCGTCCGAGCCATAGGTGGCGGAGGCTCCGCCGGTGACCACCTCGATCCGCTCGATCAATGCGACGGGAATCTGGTCAAGATCCGGTGCGGAATTGGGGTTTGCCGTGTTCGGATCGCCGGTGCCCAATCGGCGTCCGTTGATCAACACCAGCGTGCGCTGCGGACCCAAGCCGCGAAGATCGGCGGTCGTGATGCCCCCCGGGGTCGAGAGCCCCGCCGACGTGTTGCTGAAATCGGTCGCCGCATTTTGAAAATTCTGCGGCAGCTGATTCACCAGATCGATGATGTCCGTCTTACCTCCCTGATGGATTTCCTTGGCGGTGACCAGCTGGATGGGCGAGGTGCTGGTGAGATTCGGCGCCGCGATGCGCGAACCGGTGACCACGACCTCTTGAATTTCCTCGCCCTTGGACGGGGACTGCTGAGCCATACCAGGCGCGCAGAGTGCGAGGGCCAGCACCAAATTTGAAAGACAAGCGAGTAAACGCGACTCAAAAATACGCATTCTGCATTTCTCCCTGATATTCGCTCTTATTTTGGCCACGCGAATCTGGTCGTGGTCTGTCCGATAAAACGGCGCTTCAAACGATATAGGGGGAGCCGTAATACCGTGGTGCAGTTATTGCTAACTTTTGCTGCGAATGAGCTGCATTCGCGGCCGATGCTGAGCCGCGGGTGTCCGTGCCGAGAATCGGCGGAGCACTTTTTTAGCTCGGTATGGGGGGCCTAGCGGTGGACCGACTGGGCGATCGCCGGCGTCTTGGCATCCGGACTGGTGTCGATCGCACCCCGCAGAATCTCGAGCGCCGCAACCGGATCATCCGCAAACTGAAACAATTGCAGATCTTCCGGGCTGATCATGCCGTGCCGGACCAAGGCTTCGAAGTTGATGATCTCGTTCCAATATTCCGATCCGTAGAGAATCACCGGCACCCGGCGCGCAAGCTTGCCCGTCTGGGAGAGCGTCAAGATTTCCATGAGCTCATCCAAAGTGCCGAACCCGCCGGGAAAGACCACCAATGCGCGCGCCAGGTGCGCGAACCACAGTTTACGCATGAAAAAATAGCGGAATTGGAACACCAATTCGCGCGTGATGTACGGGTTGGGCCGCTGTTCGTGTGGCAGACCGATATTGAGCCCGATCGAGCGGCCACCTGCATCCGCCGCGCCTCTGTTGGCGGCCTCCATAATTCCTGCGCCGCCGCCGGAACAAATCACCAATCGGTGAACCGGTGACGGCAGGTTTGCCGCCCAGAGTGTCAGGAGGCGGGACAGTTCCCGAGCTTGCGCATAGAAGCGGCCCAAAGGACCATCCGCATCGAGCCGCGCGGAGCCGAAAAATACGATGGTGTCGTGGACACGTTGCCGACGAAAGCGCCGCAGGGGATCCAAATACTCGGCAAGAATCCGCAACGGCCGGGCATCATCGCTTGCGAGGAATTCCGGATCCTCATAGGCGAGGTGAGCTTCCGGAGGTTCCTTTTGCATCTTAGCGTGCCCGGGCAAAATCGATAAAGCCGCGGTCGACATCCGTGCCAATCAGTTCCACTCGCACCCGATCGCCGACGTCGAGGCCTTCAAATCCCCTGACCAGTCTCCCTTCGGTGGTGGGGCCGGAAATACGCACCCATGTCCCTTTTGCAGACGCGCCGGTGACCATGCCATCGAAATGAGCGCCGATGCGCGGCGCCAGCAGCAATGCGGCCGCCGACTTATTCACCGAGCGCTCGACCTTGGCGGCGTTATTTTCTTGCTCGGTGCAGTGTGCCGCGAGAGCGGCAAGTTCGTCTTCTGTATAAGGGGCTTTCTCACCCGCCAACGCTGCCTTTATCAAACGTTGGGTAATGAGATCCGGAAAACGCCGGTTGGGTGCGGTCGAATGCGTGTAGTCGCGCACCGCCAGACCGAAATGGCCTTCGATTACCTGCCCCGGCCTAGATAGCGCGTATTCGCCCGAGCCCAACAGCTTGATGACGGACAAGGACAGATCGGGAAAGCGTGCCGGGTCCATTTGCCGCCGTTTCTCGAGGAAAGAGTTGAGCGCGAGCGCGCTGGGGCTGGCCGGCAATTGTTCCCCGAGCGCCGCCGCCAGTGCGACTATGCGATCCCATCGCTTGGGAGTACGCAGGACCCGCCGCAACGAAGCGATTCCTTTGCCGGCCAGAAACTCCGCCGTCACCCCATTGGCCGCGACCATGAACTCCTCAATCAGTTGCTTTGCCCTGTTGTTAGATTCGGCGCGCAGATCACTGAGCACCCCGGAGTCCACCACGGGCTGCGTCTCGAGCGTCTCCAAACTCAGCGCGCCGCGCGCGTGACGCACGCTCCGGAGCGCCTGGGCCACCTTATCCTGGATTCGAAGTTGCAAATCGACTCCTGCGACCGCGGCCAGCCGCTCGGGCGGCGGCCCCCCGCCCTCGAGCCACGCGCCAACGCCATTGTAGGACAGCTTTGCGCGATTGAGGACACGGGCGCGATACACGTCCGACTGAGTCACCGCTCCCGCAGGGTCGACGTTCATGTCGACGACGATGGCCAAGCGCTCCTGCCCTTCGCCCAAGGAGGTGAGATCAGTCGACAGCTTCTCCGGCAGCATCGGAAAGATGGCCGCGGCCGTATACACCGAGGTGGTGTTGGCACGCGCATGGCCGTCGATGGGTGAGCCCACCTTGACGATCGCATCGACATCGGCGATCGCCACCAAGATCCTGACCATCTCCCCGCGCGCCGGCACCGCCACCGACAGCTGATCCAGATCGCGTGAGTCATCGTTATCGATCGATGCCCAGAGGAGCGCTCTCAGATCTTGAATCGCGGGCCCCGTGTCGCTTGCGGCCTGGACAATGGAATCCGTCTGCTTCACCACGGCGCCGTCGAATTCCGGCTGCAATCCGTTCTCTTGCATCGCGCGGCGCGCAATATCGAAGAGACGCCCTTGCGGCAATGTCACCGTAGAGAATCGCGGCGGGTGCGGCGGCGGGCGCGGGTGTTCGTGGCCATTCGCTTAGCCGAAAGCTTCTTGCTCCAATTCTTCCAACTCCACCATGCGGGCGATGATCGCCGTCTTTCTGGCCTCATGCTGCTGCCATGCGAGCTTGGCGCGCACCACCTCTGCGGCTCGAGGCTGGCGCTCCCGAAGAAGCGCGAGATAATTCTGTTTGGCAGTCATCGAACCGCTTTGCGCGGAAGTGAAGAGGGATTGAAGTCTTTTCAGGCGCTCTTCGATGTCCATGGAAAGAACCCGCTGTAAACACCGCTCAAGCGGCGAGTGCAGTCTCGCTAACGTCCGCTGTGTGGAAAAGTCATCGAAGACCGTGAGTTGTTATAGGATCTTTCCTATACAGAAGTTCCCGGCACGGCGGCGCGGGCAGCCATTCCTGCGCGGCGCGCCGCGCTCATGCGAAAGCACATCATGCCCAGGCCCACCATCAGGATACAGGCGGCCCACAGCTTCAATTCGAACATCCATACATGCTCGACTTGACGGCTGGGAACGAATGCAAACCCTGTGGCGGATAGCGTCGTCATCAGGCCGCCGATTCCGGCGGCAATCAGCGTGCGGCGCCCGAACGTCGTCTTCAGATGACGGTGCCGGAACACGAGCGCCAGCAATGAGGAATACATGTAGAGATATTGAGCGAGACTCAGAATCACGGCGAGATCGAGGATGGTGAGGAACGCCTCATTGAGCGTGGCGCCGGCAAAGCTCATCCACAGCGCCAGCGCGCACAACACACCCGTGCCAAGAAGCGCGACATGCGGAGTTTGATATCGGTGATGCAGCCGGCCAAAGATGCGCGGAAGAAACCCATCGAGCGCCGCCACGTACGGAATTCGCGCCGGCGATGCAATCCACGCCGCGGCGGCGCCGGCCACCGAGAGCGCGACAAGCACGGCGATCGCCGGCACCAACCGCGAGATCCCTGCGCGCTCGGAGACGACCGCGATGGCAGGCATGAGACCCGACACCAGGGCCTTATTTCCGGCCGGCAGGGTGATGAGCGTCGATACGGTCAGAACGAAATACATGCTCGCGGTGATCAGGGCACCGATGAACACTGCTCGGGAAAGAGTGCGCCTCGGATCGCGAATCTCATCGCCGACATTCGAGGCAATTTCGAATCCGAGCAGCGCATAGCACGTCAAGCTGAACGCGGACAGGAGGTGCCAGTCGACTTGCTCCGGCTGCAAGCGGATCGGGCGCAGGGCGGAGCCGTCATGCCCAGTGAGCCAGACCGCCAGGGCGACCAGCAGTGCGCCGGCAAGCAGCGTGCCGACGGCGGCGAGATTGACCAGCCATTTCTCGGCGACCATGCCGCGGATGCTGAGACCGATGAGCAGCGCCAGCAAACCAAACGACGCCATCTCCACCGCCACTCCGTCACTGGGGATGGCGGCGTGCCCGTCCATGAACGCAAACGCCCCGAGCCCGATCGACGACACGATCAGCGTGGGTACGTATACGGCGTTCGCCATGGCATAACACCATCCGGACAAAAAGCCGTGCATTCCCCCCAAGAGCTGGGTCGGCCACACATACACGGCTCCTTCGCCGGGAAACTGCTGCGACAGCTCGATCACGGTAATGCATTGCGGAACGAGCCACACGACGAAGGTCAGCGGCCATGCGAGCAGCACCAGCGAGCCGTGCGCTACGAGGGGCGTCAGGGTATTCAAATTCAGCATGCCCGCGATGATCATGAGCACGACGTCGCCCAGCCCGAGAACCCGCCGCAGGTGCGGTTCGTGAGCGGTGGTCACGGCATTGCCTCTGGTCCTCGCGAAGCGGTAAAATTAATTTATCTGTGCAGACAGACAAATAGATTATGGGGTTAAGATGAAGCCGTCAAACCACATGGCGATCAACCGCTTCCCCGCCGCGATCTTGCCGCCGGCGTCATAGCGCTTGGGGTCGAGATGGAAATCGAGCCAACTGCCGACCAAATAGAAGGTGAACACCGAGGTGAATTGCCGCACCCGGACCGCATCATCGATCAGGGCCGCGGCAAGGCCACGAATTTCCTTCATATAGCGCCGGTCATGGGGAAGAGTTCCCGCTTGGTACAGGGCCAGGGCTTTAGCCTCGCCCCACACCGCGAACCACAGCCCGAGAATGCCCGGAAATCGAACGGGGAATGTCGCATCGTGAGTCAAGATGGCTTCGAGTTTCGCAGCCGGCGACGCGGCCCGATCGAGCGCGGTCCGAAAACTCGTATCATAGCGCTCCAAGGCGAGATCGAGCGCGGCGGATAACAGTTGCTCTTTGCCCTTGAAGTGAAAACCGACGGAGGCCGGCGAAACGCCGGCTTGCTCGGCCACGGTGCCGAGCGTGGTGCCGCTCAGGCCATGAAGAGACACGGATTGGATCGCCGCCTCGAGCAACGCCGACCGCGTCGCTTCTCCGCGCACGCGTCGAAGATCTTTAACGGACATTTGCCGACAACTTTGAGGTCATGAGCATTATGAGCCAGTCTACAAGAAAGAAAGTGGCCCTGGTGACGGGTGCTGGAAGCGCGACAGGGATCGGCTTCGCGGTTGCGAAGAAGCTGGCTCGGGATGGGCTTGCCGTGGTCATCACATCGACGACGGACCGGATCCATCGGCGGGCGGAAGAGCTTCGCCGCGAAGGTGCAACCGTCCTGTCGCTCGTGTTCGATCTGACCCGCTACGAATCAGCGGTGGAACTCGTCGCCGCGGCGGCGGCGGTGAATGGCAGGATCGACGTTCTCGTCAACAATGCCGGCGCGACGCAGTCGGGCGTGAACGTGGGATCGACGCTTTTTGCGTCGATTTCACCCGCGGAGTGGCATGCGCATATCGCAAGGAATCTCACGACGCTGTTCAATGTCACCCGTTGCGTGGTGCCGCTCATGATCGATGCGAAGTACGGCCGCATCGTGAATATCTCCTCCACCACCGGCACACGGGCGAGCTATCACGGGCAAAGCGCGTACAGCGCGGCGAAAGGAGCGGTGGACGGGCTGACGCGTTCGCTGGCGATCGAGCTTGCGCGCTCGGGAATCACGGTCAACAGTGTGGCTCCCGGCTGGACTTCGACGGGGTCGGCGCCGGAAGAGGACGCTGCCGGGCGCTTGTGTCCGATGGGGCGGCCGGGAACGCCGGACGAGATCGCGGCACTGGTGGCATTCGTGGCATCCGAGGACGCGTCTTACATGACCGGCGATTCGATCCTGGCCGACGGCGGGAACTCGATCCAGGAGGATCACACTCATCGGCTGAATCAGCCCTTGGAGTCCTAGCCCGCGGGGTAAGGGCCGAATGGCGTAAACCCCAAACCCGCGTGTCCTACCGTCAAGACACGCGGGTACCCCCAACCCTTATTCCTTCGGCGGCATCCATGATTTCGCAAAGGAGCTCTTGCCGTCGGTGTAGGTGGTCCACACTGCGCGGGTTGCCGGATCCACCGCAACGTTCTTGGCCGTGGCGGCTGTCGCAATCTCGCCGCGGTTCGTGACGGTGCCGCCGCTGGCGCCAAGCACGGTCATCTTGCCGGGACCGGCGCAATAAACCAGCCCGCCCACGCTGTCGAATGCGATCTGGTCGACCTTGGGCGCAATGTCGGCCGATCCCGTGACCGAACCGCTGGCGGTGTCGATGACGACGAGCTTGCTATTGGCACCTGCGACGAAAATGCGATGGTTGGCGGTATCCAAAGCCACGCCATGCGGCAGCTGGGCCGGCGCGGTGGGCCACTGGGCAATGACCTTATTGCTGGCCGGGTCGATGACCGCCACGGCGTTCTTGTCTTTGATGTTCAGGTAGATGCGATCGGCCTTCTCATCATAGACCATGACTTCCGGTGCCCCGGGTATCGCCACGGTGGCCACGATTTTGAGAGTCGCCGGATCGATCACCCATACGTCCAGACCATCATCATGGGTGACATACACCATGTGATTCTTGGGCTCGTAGATGATTGCATCGGTGGGGCCGGGCACTTTGACCGAGTTCACTTCCTTCAAGGTCTCGGCATCGACCACGGCGACGCGGGCATCCTCCTGCACGCTCACATAATAGAGCTTGGAGCCGGCATCGACCGCGTGGTCGACGGCACCGCCGACTTTCACCCGCGAGATCAGGGTGTTCTTCTGCAGATCAATGTAATCAACCGTGCCGTCCGTCTCATGTGCGGCCAGCAGGCGGTGACGTTTCGAGTCGACGCGCAGGAAGTCGAATTTACCCTTCGAATTGGGCATTTCGATGGACGCGCCCGGCGTGAATTCCAGCTTCGACGCCGCGGCGTTGGCCGCCGTGCCGGCCGGAGGGTTGGCCGCGGCGTTGGCCGCGGCGGGTATCGAGAATACGGCCAGGCAAGCAATTGAACGAACTACATTTTTCATGAAGGCCCCTAGGAGGTGTTGATGGGTGAATCAATATTTCGCGGTGATGCCTACGAATACATAGCGCCCGAATGTGTCATACGTGCCAGCGGTCATGTTGCCGTTGACGAGTTGCGGATTCGCGTAGTAACCGATGATCGGCGGTTTCCGGTCAGCCAGATTGTTGACCCCGAGCCGCATATTCAGGTGCGGCGTCAGGTCAACGCTGCCATCGATGTCGAAATAATCGTAAGTGCCGACCTCGGAGTCAACAGGGTAAGCCGGGTTTGTCGCCAAGGTGGGATTGCCGCTGGTGAACTCGGATCTCATGTGGCCGATATGCCGCCAGTTGAGCGACAGCTCAAAACCGGATTTCCCTTCCCACGTGGTACGCAGCCGATGACGCCAGCGCGGTACCGGGGATGTTGGGCCCCCGCTCGTGCAGTTGGGACCGTAGTAGCCCGAACAATCGAATGGCGGTACCACCGGATTGGCATTGATGACGTTGTCGAGCCCGAGACTGCCGGTAAATCCAAATGCCACAGTCCCCACGTCGGCGCTCAGCGTCTCCAAGTTGAGCCTGTAACGGCCCTCGAAATCCACCCCGCTGTTGCCGTATGAGCCGGTGTTGATCCGGGTGCCCACGATGTGCCCGGCAGTGGCGCCATTGCCGATGGACAAGGAGCCATTCGCGTCGCGTTGTATCAAGCTGCAAACGAACGGATCTCCGGTATCGAGGCACGCCTTCAGGGAAGATTCCGCGGGAATCGGCCCCACGTATCCGTTGACTTTGATGCGCCAGTAGTCCGCGCTGAACATAAGATTGGCGAACGGCGTCAGCACGAAGCCCATCGTTTCCGTATCCGCCGTTTCGGGCTTGAGTGCAGGATTGCCCCCGCTGGTGACGTTAATGGTCGATTGCGGAGCGATATTGCCGTACTGCGCCGCCGTGACGCCCGTGCGAGCGCACTCCGTTGCGGAGCGGGTCGGTGTTTGCGCGGCATTGGGAGCGAAGTAACCCGCGCACGGATCGTTGCCCTGCGGCTGGAAGATCAGCTGTGAAGTGAACAGTTCGTAGGCATTCGGCGCGCGCACGGCGCGCCCGACGCTGGCGCGCAGGCGCACCGCACCGATCGGCGCCCATTCGAGCCCCGTGCCGAAGGCATTGACATTCCCTTGCGGCTTATATTCGGCAAAGCGGTCGCTCGCGTTGAGTACCAGGGACTTGGTCCAAGGCTGGTCCTCGATCAGCGGCACCTTGAGTTCCGCGAACACCTCGGACACATGGAATCTGCCTGCGGTAGGATGACTGGAACCGGTGGCCAACAGGTCGCCGGTGGCGTACTCCAGGTCCGGATTGTAACGCACCTGCTCGAGGCGATACTCGGCGCCCGCCGCAACACTGACGCCGCTGCTCGCCAACGGACTCTTGACCCCGTACTTCTCCAACTCACCGATCACCTGTACGTTCGCGATGTCGCGCTGCGCGAAACCGGAATTCTCGCCGCCCGCCGTGATGTATCGCACCTGGGCCGGCGTCACGCCGCCCGCGGAATAAATATTGTAGGGAATGCAGGCCGGATCGGTGCCGTCGACCACCGATTGACACGTGGCCACGCCGTTGACGTTGACCACGTCGAGCGCATTGGCCAAACGCGACGCCGACACGTCGTTCGTCAGGGTTTCCCGTGAGTTCACGCGGCCGTGGACGAAGCTCACGTCGTATGACCACGGCTCGCTGATTTCGCCTTTAACGCCGAGGACCAGGCGATAGGATTGGTGGTGGAATTCATCCATGCGCTGCCCGCCTTCCATATTGCGGCGGCCGATGGCCACCTGCGCCGAGTCGTTCGGACCCAAGCCGGCGGAGGTACAGAGGTCATTGACCTGACCCGCCGACAGCAGCGGGTTGTTGCAATGGATATTGAACACCGGCGGCAGCGGCGGCACTGAAGTCAAGGGCGGCGGCGCCGCCGGGTACTGCGTGATGTTGCTGCCGCTCGGCTCGAACCTTACCGTGGTTCTGTCGTCCGTGTACTGCGCCTGGGTGTATAAATTCGCTGCCTCGTTGAACTTATAGTTGCCGAATATGCCCGCGGAGTAGCGCTTATCCGGCCGCTGCAAATCCTGATAGGGCGCGGGATTGAAATAATCGCCGGGCGCCGTCAGCGGGCGAAAAGCGTGGCCGTTTGCGGCGTCGAGCGTAAGCGGTGTGCCCGCGCCGCCATTGGGGACGAATTGACCGGCCCCGGTCGTGCCGTCCCGCAAGCATTGATACGAGCTGCCGGTCTCACCCAAGGTACAAGCAGCGAAATCGCGGTTGGAAGCGCTGACCGGCTGGGTCTGGCGATAGCCGGCATAGGTCGTCACGTGGCCGCTGCCGCCGAACAGATCCTTGCCATAGACCACCGACAGATCCCCCGACGCACCGTCGAAGACTGTCCCCGTGGGCGGCGTAATTCCGTTGGCCCGTTCGATCGCTTGCAGATCGCGGCGGTTGTTGCTGCCTTGGTAAATGCCGCCTTCCACATCCACCTTGAAGCCGGTGTAATTCGTATCGAGAATAAAATTGACGACGCCCGAGATGGCATCCGAGCCGTAGATGGCGGAAGCGCCGCCGGTGAGAATCTCGACGCGCTTCACCAGCGTGCTCGGGATCGTATTCAAATCCGCCGACGGATTGATGGGATCTCCGGGGGCAGCGCGGCGGCCGTCGATCAGCACCAGGGTGCGGAAGGCGCCGATGCCGCGGAGATCGACCGTTGCGGCGCCGGTGAGCGGAGCAACGCCGGCGCCGTTCGCCGACAGCGTCAAGGTCGAATTCACCTGCGGAAAGCTGTTCATGATCTCCTCGGTTCTCGGCGTCCCTTGATGGAGGAGTTCCTCGTTGTCGACCACCACGATCGGGCTGGGACTCGTGGAATTGGCGGACGAGAGGCGCGAACCCGTGACAACGATCTCTTTCACCTCATCCTCAGGGTCTGCGGCGTACGCAGCCTGGACGGCCAGCGCGCCGCCGGCGAGCGCCACGCATGCGGTCAGCGGTGCCAGCGTGTTCTTTTTCTTTCTCATCATCCCCCCGTAGCCTTGCGTTGTTCTAATTAATCAGTCCGTTTTCGCACCGCGCTGCGATGCGCGCCTGCTTTCGCATCCTTCGATTTCGCCGAAGAAGAGTGATTGCGTGGTAATCGCCCGGCACGGCCAGACGACGCCTGCGAGGATCACCGCGGCGCGATCACCAAAAATATTTTGTGCGAGGAGACGCTGCCGATTCCCCAGCCATGTTCACCCCTGAAACAAGATCGCGAGCTGTTCTTTTACAATCGCGGAGGCCGAGCCCTCCGGTAGCATTTCGATCGAGACGTTTGCAAACCTACACTCATCAAAGCTCGGGTACGTCTCCTAAGCATGGTTTCCCACAACACAGTTCGTAAATGATCTTTCGGAGTCTCTCGCAGTATCATTTGCCGATAACGCCGCGGCGCCGTTTACAGCGCTGGATCAATCAATATGGATGCGGGGGAGCAGGAGCATGGCAGCGAGACCGGTAATATCGTGACCGGATTCAAGCCGATCGAATTGACTCGACGCCGGCTCTTCGCAGTGGCGGGCGCGGCCTTCGCCGGAACAGAGCTTTTTCCCGCAGCATCCCCCGCCGCCGC
>CAWBUE010000021.1:0-28164 GCA_963791825.1 uncultured Gammaproteobacteria bacterium | reverse complement strand
AGTGGCGGAGAGGGTGGGATTCGAACCCACGTGCCGGAATTACCCGACCATCCGATTTCGAGTCGGCGCCGTTATGACCACTTCGGTACCTCTCCCGTTAACGTTAAATTTATGCGGAATTTACTTAAGTTTTTTGTGCTCTTAACTTAAGAATTGCTGCAGTGTGACGCGCTAGGCATCGGTGATGGAAACGCATTTGTCAAGGGTCCATAGGAAGAAATAAAGGGTTATTCTAACGCATCGGCAATGGGCCTGCCTCTGGAATGGGTAGCCCGCCTCACGGAACTTATCAGCTCACGACCGTGCGTACCTTCAAGCTCAACATGAATTGGCAGCGCTGGACAAAGATCGGCATAGCCGTTGCGGCCGTCCTGATGCTGGGGACATGCACCCCGCTGCCGAGCTTGATCGACCAGATCAAGACGCTGGGCGAGCTGCGAGTGGCTACGCGAAATGGCCCCCTCGCCTATTATCGCGGCCCCGACGATATGCCGGAAGGTCCGGAATATGAATTGGCCCGTCGATTCGCCGATGAGCTCGGTGTAAAGCTGACAATCACGCCGCTGCGCAGCTACGCGGAAATCTATGATTCCCTGGCCTCCGGACACGCGCACTTGGCGGCGGCAGGTTTAAAAGTCTCTTTGCAGGACATACCCGGTGTCGAGTTTGGCCCTGCGTATCAGCGGGTGCGTGAACATTTGATCTACAGGCGCGGCGCGACAAGGCCGGGTTCGCTCGCCGAAATCGGCAATGGTGATCTTGAAATCGCGGCCGGCAGTTCTCATGCAACGACTTTGCACGCGGCGCGCAATTTGCTGCCCAATCTAGTGTGGGTGGAGAACGCCAGCACGGATACGCAGGCGCTGCTTGATGGGGTCGCGGACGGGACTATTGATTACACCATCGCCGATTCCACGGAATTTGCATTGGCACACGATGCTCATCCTGAGTTGCGCATTGCCTTCGATTTCGGCGGCAGTCAATCGCTTGCCTGGGCGGCGAGCGCGCGAGACCCGGGGTTTCTGTACGAAATGAGCAACTATTTCTCTCGGATTAAGACCACCGGCGAACTTGCAGCGATTGTCAAGCGTTACTACGGCCGCTCCGAGGATTTATCGTTTGTCGGAACGCGCGGCTTTATGCGCCATTTACAAAGCCGTTTGCCCCTTTACAAGAAATGGTTCGAAGAGGCCGCGCAACAAAGCAGCCAAGACTGGCGGCTGTTGGCAGCAATTGGCTATCAAGAATCGAAATGGAATCCCAGCGCAGCCTCCGCATCGGGCGCCAAGGGTCTGATGCAGTTGACGGTCGATTCGGCGACCGAGGCCAAGGTCACCAATCCCGGTGACGCCAGGCAGAGCATCTTCGGCGGCGCCCGTTATTTTCGGCAGGTCTACGAGAAAATCCCGACCCATGTGCCCGAACCGGATCGGACATGGTTTGCACTCGCCGCCTATAACATCGGCTACGGACATTTAGAGGACGCGCGGGTGCTGACACAAAAGGCCGGTCGCGATCCGGATTTATGGCAAGATGTGCGCGAGTTTCTGCCGCTGCTGGAGCAGGAACACTGGTACTCCCAGACCGAGAACGGATATGCGCGCGGCTGGGAACCGGTGCGATATGTGGACAACGTGCGCGGCTACCGGGACCTATTGGAATGGGCCTGGGGCGCCGGCGCTTCCTCTTTGAACTAGGGGTCGGCGCTAACGACGGGTCTCGAAAAAGCTTCGCAGCAGGCCGGCGCTCTCATCGCTGCACACACCGCCGAAAACGTCGATGTGGCGAGTCAGCTTCGGCTCGCGCGGCAGATCGACCACGCTGCCGCAAGCACCGGCCTTTTGATCCCATGCGCCGAATACCAGGCGCGATACACGTGCATTGAGCACGGCGCCGATGCACATGGCGCATGGTTCCAGCGTCACGTACAGCGTGGACCTCTCCAGCCTGTAGTTGCGCAGGCGGCGCGCGCCTGCGCGCAGCGCCACGATCTCTGCATGTGCCGTGGGATCGTGCTCGCTGATCGGTCGGTTCCATCCCTCGCCGATCACTTCGTCGTCCAGCACCAATAGGGCACCGATTGGCACCTCGTTCTCCAGCGCCGCACGCCGCGCAAGCGCGAGTGCACGGCGCATGAGATCCATATCGCTGGACGAACTCACCTTCCGCCTCCATCGGCCCGCCTTCCCCTGGCATACCTGACGGCGAAGATCGCCGCATAGAGGATCAGCAGCGCGGCAGCGCTGTAGCTCAACGAGTTATGTATGCCGATGATCGAACCCAACAACCCCACACTCAGTCCGCTGAAGGTGCGCAACCCCAAAGCAGACATCGAGAACACGCCAAGGACTCGTCCGCGGATCTCGCCCGGCGCATTAAGTTGCACCAGCGATTGCGCCATGGAATTGAACCCCAGTTCAACGAATCCCGCGGCGAACAACAGTGTAATGGCCATTGCATAGGTCGTCGAACGGGCAAAACCGAACAGCGCGCAGCACCATATCATTGCCAGGATGAACGCCGTGCGCGGCTTCGGCGGAAGCAATCCGCGGCTTTCCAATATGACGCCTCCGGCCAGACCGCCGGCGGCATCAGCCGCCAAAAGCACGCTATACGCGAAATCGACCCGATCGTGCCCGAGGTCCACGGCGAATCCTGGCATTTGCGCCTGATACGCATTGCCCACGAAAAACGAGGCGGCGCCGATCAACACCGTCATCGACGCGAGAACCGGGTTCTTTGCCATCACTTTGATGGTGGACCAGATGTCGGCAAAGCCGTTGACGGCTTGCGCCGTCGGAGCCGTATGCGGCTGCCGCGAACCATAGGGGGCCTTTACCAACCAGACGAACATCGGAAGGTAGATGAGCGCGTTAGCAAAAATTCCGTAGACAGTCCCAAAGACGAATAACAATCCGGCCCCGACGGCAGGGCCAATTCCGAATGCAAGGTAGCGGCCCGTGGCTGTCAACCGAACTGCGCTCGGCAATTGCTCAAGCGTGACGATTTTGTGGATCAATACCTGCGATGCCGGAATCCAAATCACGCCCGCGAGTCCGTGAATGATCAGCAGCAGGACCGCCTTCCACACGGTCGCCGAATCGGTCAGGAACATGATGCCCCAGCTGATGGACACGCCGATGAACAACAGCATGCCGATTTGAATGAGACGCCTGATATCGAAGCGATCGGCCAATCTGCCGGACAACCCGCCAAAGAAAAGATACGGCACCCAATGAGAAACGACTGCAAAGGCGCCCAGCGCCGGGGAGTGAAATTTTTGAAACATCACGAAGTAACTGATGACATGCTCGATGTTGTCGGCCATCATTACCGCGGTGGCGGCCAGGAAAAAGACGCGAAAATCTGCGTTTGCGAACGACGTGAAGGCGCGGTGCCCAGCCGGGGGTAGCGGCGCGGTGGTTGCCGAGTTCAATGCCGATGATGCCTCGTTCGCGTTTATTGCGGCACGATTGTAGCGGAATCCGCGGAAAACTCTTCGAATGCCGCCGGCCGCCAAGTAGAATCTCTCCATCGCCCATGGCAATACACAAGAAGACGAGAATTTCATGCGTGTTTTTCTGCTCGCGCTGGCATGCCTCGCAGCCCTGCCCGGTGTTGCCGACGAAGGAATGTGGACTTTCGACAACTTCCCGTCCGGCTCGGTTCGGGAGCACTATGGGGTGAACCTCACCCCCGCCTGGCTCGACCATGTGCGGCTGTCCACGATTCGACTGACCAACTGTACGGCTTCCTTCGTATCACCCCAAGGTTTGATGCTGACCAACCACCATTGCGTGGAATCCTGCCTGGCGGAGTTGTCCTCCAAGGACAGAAGTTTGGTGGAGCTTGGATTCATCGCGGTGGAGCGAGTCGCCGAGCAGCATTGCCCTGCGCAACTTGCAGACGTTCTGGTCGCGACCGAAGACGTCACCGCCATCGTTTCGAAGTCCATCGCAGGATTGAACGACATGGCGGCCAATAATGCCCGCAAAAGGACGCTGACCAATCTGGAGCAGTCATGCGAACAAGCGAGCGCCAAAACGAAGTCCGGCAAGCTTCGCTGCCAAGTCGTGACGCTCTACCATGGCGGCGAATACTTTCTATACAAGTATAAACGCTACGACGACGTTCGTTTGGTGTTCGCTCCCGAGGCCGACATCGCCTCATTCGGCGGCGACCCGGATAATTTTCAGTTCCCCCGCTGGTCGCTCGATTTCTCGATCATGCGAGCCTACGAGAACGGCAAGCCTGCCGTCACGCCCAATTATCTACAACTCAATTTCGCGGGGCCCGCGGCCAACCAGCTGGTGTTTGTGGCCGGACACCCTGGATCAACAGCGCGCATGCAGACGCGCGCGCAGCTCGAGTTCGATCGGGACTTGCCTCTGCCCATTACATTGCTGCGCGCTGCGGAACTGCGGGGCCGCTTCATCCAGTTCGGCACGGCCAACCCGGCCAATTACCGCATAGTGCAGGCGCCCCTCAATAGCTTGCAGAACGCGATCAAGGTGCGCCGCAAGGAGCTTGATGCGTTGAATGACCGAGTTCTTTTGGCGGACAAGACCAAAGCGGAACAGGAATTGCGGTCGAGCGCCCATCTCGAAGACATGGACCCCTGGCGCGAAATCGAATCTGCGACCGCGCGCGAGCGAGCGCTCTACCTGCCGTACACGTTTCTCGAAAGCGGCGCCGGCTTCAACAGCGCGCTGTTCCGGGACGCGCGCCTGCTGGTGCGCGGTGCGGATGAACGCATGAAGCCCAATACGGATCGGTTACGCGAGTTTACCGATGCCTCGCTTCCGGTGCTTCAGCGCGAGCTGTACGCCAGGGTTCCGGTCTACCCGGAACTCGAGGTATTGACGTTGTCATTTTCGCTCGAGCGCATGCGCGAATGGCTGGGGCCGGACCATCCGGTCGTCCGCAGTTTGCTGTCGAAAGAATCTCCGGATTCGTTGGCAACGCGGCTTATTGCCGAGACCAAGCTTGACGACGCGGATGTGCGCAAGAAATTGTGGCAGGGCGGTAAAGCTGCCGTGGATGCATCCCTCGACCCCATGATCGTGTTTGCGCGTACGGTGGATGTCGACGCTCGCGCCGTACGCAGGCAATTCGAGGATGAAGTCGAAGCACCGATAGCCGCGGCCGCGGAAAGAATTGCCGCGGCGCGATTCAAGGTTTACGGCACAAACGTATATCCCGACGCGACGTTCACGCTGCGCCTCAATTATGGAACGGTGCAGGGGTGGATCGAGAATGCCACTCCCGTCGTGCCGTTCACATACCTTGGCCGTGCCTTCGAGCGCGCGACCGGCGCCTCACCCTTCAAAATCCCTGTGACCTGGATGAGGGCGAAGGAGCAACTCGACATGCGCACGCCCTTTTGTATCTCGACCAACAATGACATTGTCGGCGGAAACTCCGGCAGCCCATTGATAGACGTCGATGGCAGAATCGTAGGTCTGATGTTCGACGGAAACATTCACTCGGTCGCCGGTCACTACTGGTTCAATGCCGCCGATAATCGCGCGATTGCACTGCATACGGCGATCATTCGCGAGGCGCTGGACAAGGTGTACGGCGCGAAATCACTGCTGGCGGAGCTCAACTCGAAATGAACCCCACGGAGCCGGTCAAGGTTGGACAGGCGAGCGAACCCGGCGAATACGACGACGGCATGCAGACGCTCCTGCAAATCATTTGGGGCGAGGGATTCCTGTCGCCGGGGGGCGCGGCGGAAATTGCTCACCTGCTTGAGGGCAGCGACATCGCCGGCTGTGCGCTGCTCGATGTCGGCTGCGGTTTGGGCGCCATCGATTTACTCTTGGTCCAGAAGTTCAAGGCAGCCTCGGTGGTAGGCATCGACGTCGATCCGTCGCTGCTCGCGAGCATGCAAGCTCGCGTCGAGCAAGCGGGAATGACCGACCGCATTCGAGGAATCAAGGTAGAGGCAGGCCCGCTGCCCTTTGAAGACGCCAGTTTTGATGTGGTCTTTTCCAAAGACTCACTCGTGCAGATCCCCGACAAGGGGGCCATCTTTGCCGAAGTGCTGCGGGTGCTGCGACCCGGCGGTCGATTCATCGCCAGCGATTGGCTGCGCGGCGGCACAGGCGAGTATTCCCCGGAGATGATGGAATACTTCCGCCTCGAAGGCATTGCCTACAATATGGCAACGCTCGCCGAGAGCGCTCAAGCATTGCGATCGGCCGGGTTCGACGATGTCGAAATTCGCGACCGCCATGCCTGGTATCTCGATTTGGCGCGGCGGGAGCTCGAAGCCATGGAAGGATCTCTTCTGCCGGAGATCGTGCGCCGCATCGGACACGAACGCGCCCAGCATTTCATAGCCAATTGGCGTCAGCTGGTGCTCGTGCTGAAGCGCGGTGAACTCCGCCCGGGATACTTGAAGGCGCTCAAGCCCTCCCCTATTCTCACCGCATAGTGTTGTTTGACGCTTCATCGGGACGTGCGTCTTCCGCGTGCCGCGATTTCTCGATCAAGGCTGTCACTTGATCCCAGGGCATGAGACCTTCGTGCATTGAAAAAACGTTATCGACGAGGAGATTTTCGCGCTTCACGGCCTGCGCGACCTCATACATCAGTTCGGGGGCATAGAGAGTACCGTCGTCGTTCAATGCCAGCGTGTCGCTTGCGTACAATAGGCGGTGTTCCGGAAAATAAACCATGTATTGCCGTTCCGTGGACGCGCCGCGCAAAGGATACAATTCCATCCGATTTGCGCCCCGGCCGATCTCCTGCTTCTGTGCCACGATTTTCCAGTGAGGCAACTTAAAGGGTTTCGATGATTGCAGCGCATCGGGTTCGATCGTGTGCGGCGCGCTCATCAGCTTGTCGAGCAGCGGCTGGTTCAGATCGAGGATGTACACGGACAAGCCAAGGGCCACGGCCTGGCGCACGCCCCCGGTGTGAGGCCAGGAATCGGATGTCGACAGTACCGCAGTGACGGGTAGATTCGGATGGCGCCGCCTCGCCTCTCGGAGCACACCCTGCGTGTACAACCCTGAGATGGGTGCTTCAAGGATGATCATTCCATCGGGCTCCTTCACCACTGTTGCATTCCACGACCCCGCATAGAGATCTATCCCAGGCGCTAGAACAGTGGCTTCCTTGACGCTGAACGGCCGATTCCAGCCCGGGGAGGCTGCGCTTTGTTTGGCGGCGCCCGCGCTCATGTCAAAGAACTTGCCGGCCAGCTCAATATTGAATTCCACAGTGAGCGCCTGAGTCGACCGCCAAACAATGCCGTTGCGTTCCTCTACCCTGTTTGTTGGAAAGCTGATCCCCTCGACCAGCTTCCAATTATCGAAATAGACTCGTTGCCGTACGTCGCCCCAGAAATACCAAAAATCGTGGAACACCCGAGTGGTCTCGAGGGCATCGGGGAGGTGATTGAATGGGTTGAGCATGACTCGAACGGAAATGCCTCGCCAGCTGAATGCCACAACTGCGTGGGCGGTCGATCGAAGAACTTGCGGCGGTTCGAAGTGCAGATCGGGCGCCCCGACAGCCGTCAACAGAACGCGGACGGGACCCAAAGCGAGTGCTTCTCGCGCAGCCTCTAAGTCGCTCAAGGAGCACGGCGAATCGCCGAAACTGGTGTGGTACACCCCGCCCTCGGGACCTACCACCAATGTGGTATCGGAATCGACTTGATTCGGATCGGATTGCGGCCACGTCAATTTCGATTCGGTGAATAGTCTTTGGTTCGCCAGGTCCATGATGCTCAGGCCGCGCTCGTATGACGAAATGAACGGCTCCTGCCGGTAAGATTGCTCCATCAGAAGCGTGTGCCCGACGGTTTTCACCCGAACTCTTGACACCTGCTCCAGGCGTTCACGTCCTCCCATCGCTTCGAGCGCGGCGGTAACACACTGCTGCGGAGTCTCATCTTCGCAGCCGGGCGGGTCCGTGCTTTTCTCGGCGGCATGAAGGCCCGCGATGACGCACAGCCCCGCCGCCGCAACCGCGTATGTCCGTAAACGCCGGCGATTGCGATATCGAAACATGGGTTCCCCGTACTCGACGCCGAATGCTCGGCCGCGGCCACATGGCCGCTTCAGGGCACTATAGGAGCGGGCCGCCCATTGTCGATCGTCTCCAAAACCTTACACTTCTAAAAATCATGGGAAGCGGGTGGGCGACACCGCTCAAACGCCGCGCCGTCAAGCGTCAGATAGGGGACTGCGCCGCCTTTCACCGGCGGATTAGGGTTTGCAGACATGTGATCTCCTTATACTGACAACGGTATCAGCATTAATCGCGTTTCGACGGTCGAAGCAGCGGGGTAATCAGATCAATTGGTAACGGAAACACGATAGTTGAACTCTTTTCGCTGGAGATATCGGCAAGTGTCTGCAGATAGCGCAATTGCAAAGACGCGGGCTCTTCCGACAGCAGCTTGGCGGCTTCAGCCAGCGTGACCGCCGCTTGCTTCTCACCGTCGGCGTGAATCACTTTAGCGCGTCTGCCCCGCTCTGCTTCGGCCTGACGTGCCATTGCCCGGATCATGGTCTCATCGAGATCGATGTCCTTGATTTCCACATTGGACACTTTCATTCCCCAAGCCGCCGTATTCGCATCGAGTATCTGCTGAATCGCGGCATTCAATTTATCGCGCTGCGCGAGCATTTCATCCATCTCATGCTGTCCCGCCACGGAGCGCAACGTCGTCTGCGCAAGCTGACTGGTCGCTTCCCACGGGTTGGTAACCTGCAGAATGGCTTTTTCCGGATCGACGATGCGGAAATAAACCACGGCGCTGACTTTCACGGAAACGTTGTCCCTCGAAATTACATCCTGTTTCGGTACGTTCAGCACGACGGTGCGAAGTTCCAGCTTCTTCATCTGCTGAATCCCCGGCAATACCAGCCGCACGCCGGGGCCCTTGACCCCGGTGAAGCGGCCGAGCGTGAACATCACGCCGCGCTCGTATTCCTTGAGTATGCGTATCGAACTCACGACCAAAAAGAGCACTATGACGATAACGACGGGCAGCGAAAGACTCATTGGCGACTCCTTTAATCCTGTTCCGGTTCCACCCAGAGCGTCAGCTCCGCGACTTTGACAATACGGGCCTGTTGACCCTCACGCAGCGGGCTTGTCGTGCGGGCGTTCCACAATTCTCCGCCATAGCGCACGACGCACCGGTCCTGACCATCACTCATCGCTACAACGCGCCCTCCGATCATCGTCTCGGTCCCTGTGCTCACGGGGCGGCGCCTCGCACGAGCTGCCAGCGAGCCGATGGCGATCACGACCAGAGCGCCGGCGACCGCGATTCCAGCGATCAATGGCAATGCCACTCGCAGGCCCGATGCCGGATTGTCGAACATTATGAGGGAACCGATGACAAATGCCGCCAGGCCGCCAACGCCGAGCGATCCGAATGTCGGCATGAAGAATTCCGTGACGATCAGACCGACGCCCAGCGCCATGAGCGCGAGGCCCGCATAATTGACCGCGAGCAGCTGCAAACCGTAAAGGCCCAGAAGCAGCGAGAGCGCTCCGACAACCCCCGGCAGGACCGCGCCGGAGTTATATCCCTCCAGGAGCAGGCCGTAGATACCAATCAACAACAGCCCATAGGCAATCGTGGGATGGGTCAATATCAAGAGAGCGCGCGTACGCCAGTCGGGCGCGACGCTGCGTATCGTCACTCCACGGGTATCGAGCGTAGTTTCATGCTCGGCCCCCTTGACCTCGCGTCCGTGCAACTGCCGCAACAGATCCGGTACATCTTTGGCGACTATTTCAATCACATGCTGGGCAAGGGCGTCATCCGCGGACAGACTCGCGGCTCCTCGTACCGCGGCCTCGGCCCATTCGGCATTACGTCCGCGCAATTGGGCCAGCGCGCGAATGTAGGCAACCGCATCGTTGATCGCTTTGCGCTCGCCTGCAGTACCTGCCGGAGCCGGCTCAGGAGCTTTCTGTTTCTTGTCATCGCTCGGATTCATCGCGGGCGCCGTCGGCGGGGCACTCGGTTCCCCGCCGATCGAAATAGGCGTGGCCGCCCCCAGATTGGTCGCTGGAGCCATTGCCGCAATATGGCTCGCATAAAGAATGTAAGTTCCCGCACTCGCGGCCCGCGCACCGCTCGGTGCCACGTAGGTCACGACCGGTACCGGCGAGGCGAGGACCGCCTTGATGATGTCGCGCATGGAGGTGTCGAGCCCCCCGGGGGTATCCATCTGGAGGATTACGACGGCGCTGCCTTGGCTAACGGCCTCCGCGAGCGAGCGCTCGACATAACGGCTCATCGCGGGCCCGATAGGGCCGTTGAGCTCGATGAGGGTCGCAAACCGCTTGGCAGATGCCGCGGTTTCGACACTTCGGCTCGACGCCAGGCTCGCCAGCAGCAGCAAGCCGAATGCGAGCCTACGCCCGCTAGCTCTTAATTCAAACCGCTTGGAACAAACCTCGTTCATTGCGCGGCACCGCCCAAGGCGTTCAGGTTTTTAAGCCGGCGCCGCCGTGTCTCGATACAGCCAAGCGACGATCGTCCCGAGCATCACCATCAAAACACCGTCGAAGAGGATCTGTTTGAATACCACGTTCCCCGGCATAGGCTGTACGACGAAATAGATAATGTAACTCGGCACGATGGTCAATAAAGCTACGACCACGCCAAAGCGCACGCCCTGCGCCACCCACGGCTTGGCTTCGACGCCGCGCGTGTAGATCCACGCGAACGCGCCCGAAAGGATCACATGCGCCAGCAGCATCAGCGGAAAGTATTTCTGCTGGTCACCTTCCGGCCGAAAAAGGTTGGTCAATTGCATGTAGTCGGATCGCAGCAGCACGCCGTGGACGATGAAGCTTCCAGCGAACCATGCAACGAATAGCACGACCCAGGCTATGATGAATTTCTTGTTCACGGTCTCCCCTTTTTTAGATGATTCAAATCCCTTTGCTGGCCCGGTGGCCGCGTCAGAATACGCTTGCGCTGTCCCCAGGCAAATCCCGGGTGACTCAAGAATCAACATTTCATCCTCGTGATAAACGCCTTGTGCGGCGCACAAATTCTCGTGCATGATCGCCCGTCATACGAACTCGGCTGCTCGGGCGATCAGGAACAACCCCACGCCCATGGCGAGAACCCCGATGAGTCGCGCGACGCGCACAGTGGCCGGTGCCAAACGTTCGACGGTAGTGGCTATCGTCACCAGAGTCATCGCGCGCAAGTCCATGACCCCGAAGACTAGAAGTATCGCCGTCAGTCCGCCACAGCAGCAGCTGCAGTGAAGGCCGAGGCGCAGGCCATGTCGCCATGCCATAGGGGCGTCCATCGGCAAGCCGCGGCATCGCCTTGGGGTTTCCAGGCAGCATGCAAGATGATGTGCCTTCCACGCGGTAAACTGGAACGCGCCGGCGATCAGGACGACCATGCCGACCGCGATCGGAACGGCACCTGCCAGCGCGGGGGACTGCATCTCCAATGACGCTAGCGCAACGCCTAGGGGGAACGCGGCCATCCCGAGCACAGTCCACACGAAGAAGTACCCGCCGCCCATCAACACGGTCAGCCAACCCGCACGCGTGGCTGTCCTGCCCAAGGCGCTGCTGTAACGCCACAGCATTGGTGTCAAAGACGGCAGCATCATCGCAACCATCATCGCGACCCACATGGCGAGGAATGACGATGCGGCGCCTGACCACGCTTGTCCGGGCATTCGCATCCAGGCCATCGATAACGTCCAGCCGCCTGGCATCGGCATCTCGCCCATCGCCCGCATGCCCGCGCACCAAGCGATCGTGACTGACGCGCTGGCGGCGAAAAGCAGCGCTGCGGCGCCGAAGAAGGTTCGCCGGGAAGCTCGCTCGGAAAGCATCTGGGGAATCTCTCGTCCTTGACTAGCGTTTACCGTAATCATCGTGGCGGCGCCACCAGACGCCGCCGGTCTCGTTGCGGCCCAAAGGGGCGCGGTCGAGCCACTGGTACATGCCCCAAAGTCCGTCCAATCCGCGCCCGTAGGTGGAATAGGTGTGGTGAACGATGCCGTCCTCGAGCATGAACGCGCTCATGCCCGGCCTATCGCGCATAAACGTCGGCGCATCGGTTCCGCACATGGCCGCAAAGTGGGCGACGGGCTCCGGCACCTGTGTCGCGTCCATCGCGTAGCCGCCGCGACGATAATTGTATTCGACACCACCTTCGCGCTGTTGGTCTTCGGTCAGCGAGACGTTGAAATCGAAGTTGAAGTCGCCGCCGAGCGATGACGCCCAGGGAAACGTCCATCCCATCCTCCGCTTGTACGCCTGCAGCTTGGCGAGGGGCGCCCGCGACACCGCCGAAAGCGTGACGTCGTGGTTCGCCAGGTGGACGGCGACACCCTCAAACCCGTCCGCGATGGCCGAGCAAGACGGACACCCGGCCGTGTAATCGGGCCCGAACATGAAGTGGTAGACGAGGAGCTGGGAGCGGCCTCTGAAAAGGTCCGCCAGCGAGACGCTCCCCTGGTCCGTCTCGAATCGGTACTCCTTGTCGACTCGAACCCACGGCAGCTCCTGGCGCCGCCGCGCCAGCTCATCGCTGCGCCGCGTAACATCCTTCTCCGCCTTCAACAATTCGAGTCGCGCTGCCAACCACTGTTCACGCGTCGCGATCATGTGCTTCGTCATTGCTTTTGCCTCCTTCGTCGTTCAGAGCGCCGGCGTCACCCGTTGTATTCCTCAAGCTTTCTGCCACTCTGCCTCTCCTGCATCCGACACCTCGACCCACTTCGGATCGGGAGCGGCGCCGGCGAGGTAATTGTCGTGCCAGTTCCACCACTTGTACGGCGGTGTCTGCGGGTAGCCGTGCGGCGAGTCCTCCCACTCTTCCTGGCGCCCGAGCGGAGTCACGTCGAGGTAATTCCAGGTATTCCCCATCTGCTCGTCGCCGCGGTTGTTGATGAAGTAGGTGCGGAAAACGCGCTTGCCGTCCCGGAAGAACACGTTCGTGCCGTGCCACTTGTCCACGCCGAAGTCGGCGTCGAAGCCGTCCGTTAAGGTGTACCAGCTCATATCCCAGTCCATCCGAGCCTTCAAGCGCGCGATGTCCTTCTGCGGCGCGCGCGAGACAAACGCGAGGCTAGTGTCTCTGGCGTTAATATGGGCGATGTGGGCGACTTGGTCAGCCACCATGGAGCAGCCGCGGCAGGCATGTTCAGGCCAGCCGAACACGCCGGACTCGAAGAAGGCTCGGTAGACGATCAGCTGGCGGCGGCCCTCGAACAAGTCTAGTAAGCTTGCGTTGCCTTGAGGCCCGACGAAATCGTATTCCTTCTTCACGGCCAGCCACGGCATCCGCCGACGCTCGGCGGCAAGGGCGTCACGGGCGCGGGTCAATGCCTTCTCCTTGACTAGCAGTTGCTCGCGCGCGGCTTCCCACTCCTGCGTCGACACAATCGCTGGTGTACTCATTACGGGCCGTCCGCCTTTCTGGTCGTTCCCAGGTGATGTAATCATGGTCTAAAACCTCGCCTCGTTCGTTGATCATGAGATAGTTATAGCGCCAGGCATCGAAGGGCGGGAGTTACAAGTGTGACGGGATTCCGATGGACTCGATGATCACCGCTGCGGCGCGGGCACTAACGGCGGGTGATCCCCTCGGCGCATTGAAGAGGGTCGCCTTGCGCGAGGATGCGCCCGCGCTCGCGCTGCGAGGGATCGCGATGGCGCAGCTCGGCGATCTTGCTCGAGCAAAGGCGCTCCTGCGAAGTGCTGCGCGCGCGTTCGGTCCGAACGAGGCGGTGGCTCGGGCGAGGTGCATCGTCGCAGAGGCCGAGATCGCCCTCGTCTCGCGCGACTTGGGCTGGCCTGCGAAAGCGCTCGATGCAGCGCGGGTCACGCTCGAAGCGCACGGCGATCGCATAAATGCAGCGCACGCGCGGCATCTCGAGGTCCGGCGTCTGCTCTTGATCGGCCGCCTCGATGAAGCAGATCGAATCCTTGCCGCGCTTGACCCCGCACCGCTCCCGCCCGCGTTGAGAGTCGCGCACGAGCTGGCAATCGCGGGAATCGCGATTAGGCGCCTGCAGACGAAGACCGCGCGCGCGGCGCTCGCTCGAGCCGAGCATGCGGCGCGCGAGGCGTATATCCCCGCGTTGATAGCGGAGGTCAAAAGCGCATCGCTCGTGATGAGCACGCCCGCGGCGCGCCTCAGCACGCGCGGCGATGAGCGCCTCCTCCTGCTGGAGGAGGTCGAAGCGCTCCTCGCGTCGGGCACGCTCGTGGTGGACGCATGCCGCCATGTGGTGCGGGATGCAACCATGGTTGTCTCGCTCGCGACGCGGCCGGTCTTATTCGCGCTTGCACGCGCACTGGGTGAAGCCTGGCCCGGCGACGTGCCCAGGAGCATGCTCGTGGCACGCGCTTTCCGAGCGAGGCATGCCGATGAATCCTATCGCGCGCGGCTGAGAGTCGAAGTCGGCCGGCTCCGGGTCGAGCTAGGGGCGCTGGCGACCGTTAGCGCGACCAAGCGAGGCTTTACGCTGGTGCCGCGCCGCGCACGCGAGGTGGTCGTGCTGGCCCCGCCTGTCGACGAGCAGCATGCCGCGGTGCTCGCCTTTCTCGCCGACGGCGAGTCGTGGTCGAGCTCTGCCCTGGCGATTGCGCTTGGCATGAGCCCACGTACCGTCCAGCGGGCGCTCGATTCGCTTGCGGCGGCCGGCAAGGTACAGTCGTTCGGTCACGGGCGTGCGCGTCGTTGGATGAACCCCCCGGTGCCGGCATTCCCGACAATATTGTTACTCCCTGGCCCGCTACCGAGTGACTAGAATGGATGCATGAAACAATCTGCAGCCGAAATCCTCCATGAATATGGACCCTTTCCGGGCATCGATCACGTGCATGGGGTTACGTTCGACGGTCAGCATGTATGGATTGCGACCGGAGACAAGCTCAACGCCTTCGATCCGGTGAGCGGGAAAACTCTGCGCTCCATCGATGTCGCCGCCCACGCAGGAACCGCCTTCGACGGCCAGCACCTCTATCAAATCGTGGAAGATCGCATCCAGAAAATCGATCCGAATACCGGCCGCTTACTCGCCACCATTCCGGCGCCCGGCGGCGGCGCTGACTCGGGGCTTGCGTGGGCCGAAGGGACGCTCTGGGTGGGGCAGTATCGGGACCGGAAAATCTATCAAGTCGATCCCGAAACAGGGGCGATACTTCGCACCATCGAGTCGAACCGATTCGTCACCGGGGTCACCTGGATCGACGGGGAGCTCTGGCATGGCACTTGGGAGGGCGATATCAGCGATTTGAGGCGCATCGATCCTCGCACGGGAGAAGTCCTCGAGAGTCTCGGGATGCCCCCCGGAGTGGTAGTATCGGGGCTCGAGTCCGATGGCAATCACCGGTTCTTCTGCGGAGGAGGAAGGAGTGGAAAGGTGAGAGCCGTCCGCCGACCCAAGCGATCTCCGCGAGAGTGATTCCAGGGTTCAATTGAACCAACCAGCATCCGAGTAGGAGGTCTTCGAAACCGCGAGCGGCTTTTGCGCGATCGCCTGGAACACTGTGGGCATCACGCATTTTCAGTTGCCTTCACGAAATGCCGAAGTGACCCAACGAAATCTGTTGCGCCGGCTGTCGCGGGCTAAGCCTGGCACACCCCTGCGGCAAGAGCGTGAGGCTGTCGCCGCCGCGAGGCGCTATTTTGGCGGGGAGAATATCGACTTCACCGAGTTCCAGCTCGCCCTTGATGATCAGGATAGTCTCTTCAAGGAAATCTACACTGCCGCCCGGCGGATTCTTTGGGGTCACACAAGCACCTATGGCGCCTTGGCGAAGGAACTCCGCCTCGGCCCTGAAGCGGCGCGCGATGTCGGTCGCGCCATGGCCCACAATCCGGTCCCGTTGATCATCCCCTGCCACCGTGTGTTGGCCGCCGGCGGCCGGGTGGGTGGTTTTTCGGCGCCAGGGGGCTCGGCGGCGAAGACTCGCATGCTCGAATTGGAGGGAATTCGGTTCGCATCGCCGCCGCCGGCGCAGCGATCGCTGGAACTGTGAACTACGGGCCCGCTCCCGTTCAAGGAGATCCGGCCCCACGCTCATGCGAGCAATTCAGCAGGCCGCAGACGGGATCACGAGCGTAAACGGAGCAAAACGGATGGTGCCAGAGAAGAAATTGAGTGATTACGAGATTCACACCGATCCGGATCGGCTCGACCTCGACGTGATTCATGGATTTCTCGCTCATAGCTACTGGTCGCCGGGGATTCCGCGACATGTCGTCGCGCGCGCGATCAAACACTCGTTATGCTTTGGCGTTTACCGACATGGGGTGCAGGTCGGCTTTGCCAGAGTGGTGTCCGACCGCGCCACCTTCGCGTACCTGGCAGATGTGTTCGTCCTGGAGGCGCACCGGGGGATTGGGCTTTCCAAACGGCTTATGGCGGCCATCGTTGCACACCCGGATCTGCAGGGGTTGAGGCGTATTCTCCTCGGCACTCGGGACGCTCACGGCCTCTATCGTCAGTTTGGCTTTGCGCCGCTCGCGCAGCCGTCGCGTCTTATGGAAATACTACGTCCGGACATCTACCGATCACACGCGGACTAGGCCCAACTTGACGATCGCGAGCGGCCGCTTTGTTGACGTCTATTCAAGCCGTTGGCAAAGCGGGTAGATAACATGGCCGCTAACCACCGGCGTTCAGTTGGCGCTCATAGTCCGCCGCATCGAAATGGCCCAATGACTCGGCTATCAGCCCATCGTGACCGAAGCGCCATTCCTCAAAGCCACTGATCTTAACCAACTTCCCAGTCCCGCCCGGCTCGGTGTTGGTGCCTGTCAGCGTCCAGTGATACTCGGTCTTGGCTCCCTTCGCGACGAGGCGATCCATCTTGACGACAATATCCGGAAAGGCAGTCATGAAACTCTGCGCTGCATTCTTGATCGCTGCCCGCCCGACTGCGGGGGTACCGCCATTAATTTTGAGAGACCCCTGTTCTTCGAAAAACGAGGCCACACTCGCGGCGTGTCGACTGCACCACGCGGCGGTGTAGTGGATCGCAAATTCATTCAACGTTTTCAAATCCATTCCAACCTTCTCCGACGCACACCCGGCAAGGGCCATCCGCGGCAACTTATCGATTCAGCGACGTCGCCGGATCATTGCCGACGAGTTCGACTTCGCCTTCAATTTCGACCGGGATATTGAAGGGAAGCTCGGCAAGTCCCACGGCACTACGGCAATGCGCGCCGACCTCGGGTCCAAACAACTCGATTATAAGATCAGAAAATCCGTTGATCACGCTCGGCTGCTGGTTGAACCCCGGAGCCGAGTTGACCATGCCGAATACTCGCGACCACGCCGCGATGCGATCGAGGTTGCCAAGCGTGCGCTTCAGGCTTCCAAGGATAGAAAGCCCGGTCGTTCGTGCGGCGGTGTAGCCTTGCTCAACAGTCAGATCTCGCCCCACCTTCCCCAATGGCAAAGCAAAAGATCCGTCCGGATTTTGCGGTCCATGGCCAGAGAATAGCGCCCTGTGTCCAACTACGCGCACGAACTGGAAGGGCAGAATGACGCCTGGCGGCGGTCGCGTCGGCGGTGGCAAGGCCAACCCGAGGGCCTGAAGTTTATCTTCGATCCGAGACATCGTTGTTTCCTCTCCAAAAGCATATTCTGCCACGCCGGTCTCAAGCGCTTATACAGACACCAGTGATTGGACCTCATTGACCCTGACTTGCCTGTCGCGAGTGTCAGCTTAGGAATGCAGCAAGACGCGACCGTTTGGGCAGTCAATCTCTGCAACCAAAGTCGCCGCAGGCCCAAAAGCGAGCGGCAACTCCAGGTCGAAATGACCGAGCATTTCGCGCACGCGATCTGCGTCTGGATGTTCTGCGCGCAGACTCACGAGCGTGGCGCCTGCAGACGCAGACGACGCTGGATGCGGAGACGATCCCCAGTCGATAAAAAACGGCACAATTCCGTCGGCGACCATGCACGTCAGATCAGTTAACGTCCACGTGAGTATTGCGCCATCGGGTCTTTGCCGACTGCCAAAAAGCACGGGGCCAAGCATCACGCCGTGCCTAGCCGCGGCGACGCGTATTTCATCAAGATGGCTGGCATTGGCAGCCCATCCAACAAGACCCGAGCGATCGAGCCGATCCAATCCGAATGGGCGTACGCCCCCGGTTGGCGAATGGCCGTGATCCGGCGCGATGATCTCGAGGTATGTGCTTTGCCCCAGTGCAGCAAGTGCGTTGCGCGTCCCCCAGGTAAAGTGTCTCCCGCCAGAATCCGCTCGGACACCGAGTAGGCGTTCGATCTCCGCGATGCCGCGATCTAGATCGGGCGTCGCATAGACCAGGTGATCGACTCGCGCAAGCAGGGCTGGCGACGCCGCGGAAAAATCAGGTCCTCCCACAGTGCCGCCACTAATTCGATGCTGAAGTAGACGGTCCCAAAGGATTTTTCAACGGGAATTGAGCGATGAGAACCGGCGCCGCCACACTCTGGCTCACGAAAAAGGCTTGTTTCAGCGTCATGGCTCGACTCTTCGGGCTCTAAACCAATGCGATCATACTCCTCAACACGCCAGCCGCGGACGGTATCGCCCTTACCGGTACGATGAGAACGGGAGGCGTTGCCGCTCCGCTTTCCGAGCCGGCCCGTCATAACTTGCTACTCGCTGGTAATTGGTCCGAATTTGCCCCTGCCCTTTGCCTGCGACGGCATGCAGCTAACCACTCGTAGGATTGGTTCTACATGAGGTGCGCTCGGCGGTCGGCGGCTTTGGCCTCTGTCATCTCCTTGAACGCCACCGCCAGCACCAATACGCGATCACACTCGATCAAGGTCGGAAGCAACGATCTCTGCGGCCTCGCCAGCACCGCACTCGACTCCGCCTAGAGATTCAACGAGTGCTAAAATAATTGGCCGGGAACGGAACCCGACCGCTTTGCGCCCGCTAATCGTTCGCGCTTTTGGATCTCATGTGGGGACTTTCCAGCGTTGTTCTTTACTACGTGAACCACAATGGCACAAAACCGGCGAATTTATGGAACTTGATTCAAATAGAAAGATCATTCGATGGTTGCCAATTACAGTGGCTAACGAATCAGGACGGCGGCCGCACTCTCGGAATCTACGTCAACGGGCACGGCGGTCGACCGCCAGATGCAAGTGATAGCTGGCGGCGTCACGGAGATCAATCTTATTCACGGAGATCAATCTTATCCTACGGTTCCAGGCAAGAAATTGCACTGAGCTAACACGTTGCGACTAATAGGCATGCCCTCTGTCATAGAGCACTACGAAAGCCATCTTGCGCGGATCTATGTTTGGATGGCCGGTGGTTGGGAATCTGCGATCACGCGCGGACGGGCTGAACTAGATGCGACCTGCCCGCGACCCTGTGAGTCTCAAGTGGCTGTAGACCTTGGCGCTGGATTCGGCATGCACGCGATCCCTCTTGCCGACATCGGCTACTCCGTCCTGGCCATTGATAGCTCCAGCACACTTTTGGAGCTGATCGAGAAACACCGCGGAGCCCGGCCAATCGTGGCCATCAATGACGACCTGCTTTCGTTCAAAGTGCACCTCAAAGCCCCGGCCGGGTTGTTCGTCTGCATGGGAGATACTCTGACCCATCTGCCAGACCGACCCGCCGTCGAGCAACTGTTTTCCGATGTAGCCGATATGCTCGTGCGCGACGGCACATTCATCGTTACGTTCCGCGACTACTCGACACCGCTCATTGGCGCAAATCGCTTCATTACAGTTCGAAGTGATGTGGACCGCATTCTCACCTGCTTTCTGGAATATGAGGATCAGAGGGTGAAAGTCCATGACATCCTCCATGAATGGGACGGTGCGGAATGGCGTCAGCGGGTTAGCGCCTACCCCAAGCTCCGACTGACACCTGAATGGGTAATCCGCGCCCTTGAATCCGTAGGACTTCGGGTAACGCAAGAACAGGGTATTGCCGGGATGGTACGGTTGATTGCCACACGGCTGCGTTGAGCGGGACCAGTGGATGAAGGAATGACACCATGTGGCCTCCTTGGCATCCGAATCGTCCGCATTGCTACCACACTCAATCCTTCGCGCACGCAGGAGGAATCGCTTTGGCATTTTCGTAGATCGTTTTCGTCAAAAGCGCCTTGGTATAGGTCGCGGGAATCTCGCCTATATTAAATAAGCTCAAAAACGAGTTCACTGCCTTCATGGCGGTCGCCGGCAGCGCCAAGCCCACGCCGGCTTCCATCCAAATAAGCACATCTGCGCGGCGGCAGATATAGCCAATTCCGGATTGCTCATCGGCACCTCGCGTCGTTCCGATGGAGGCATCGATTGCCGCGTAGGGTCCGACAGCAAAGCTGAAAGCCCCCAGTCCAGCGATGACCTTGCCGCCGTAGGCGAGCAACAGGGCGTTCACGCCGGGTGAGTGGCCCGTCAAGGTCGCGGCGAGGTCGGTTTTGGTATCTGCTGTTTGAGGACCATCTGCGACCGGTTGTCCTTGGCGGATTCCCGCGCGGATCGCGCCCTGATACAGGTATTCCCGTTCGCCTCCAGCACCGCTCCCTGTGTGGTAAAAATCGTCTGGACTTTGATGCTTTGACGCAAAACGATGGAGAAGGGGGCACCTATTCCCGGAATCGGAAAAGAAAAGTCCACGGGAATTTGGATGACGGCGTTGAGATTCTTGGGAGGCCCTTGGTTGCCACCACTGATCGAGACCCTCAGCCCGCCGACACCGCTGATGTCAACAAACGCGTTCTTCATTCCATGCAGAATATCGAGGCTCATATCGAAGTGCGCATCCTTGACGATCACGGCGGCAACCGCCTGGAACTTGATTCCATCCTTGTCGTACTGAATGATGCAGCCCAATCCTCCGTAGGCATTCGGTACGATCTTGTAGTCCTTCACGCTGATTTCGACCGGCGGACCGTAGACATTGGGTATTGGGATCGAGACTTTCGATGCGCGAAACTGAAGGCGATCCGCGTCTGTGAGCACTGCTGAACGAAGCGAGGCGCCATCGCCGCCATCCCAGCGCGTAGCAAGGAATTGACTGTCCTTACGGTGCGCGGCTAGTCGCTTCGTGGGTGGTTCGCGAAATGTTTCCGCCGTGGGCTGTCCCGACGCGTTCAGGTCGGTATACGTGCCGATAGCGTCCGGTGCGTAGTACGCGATCATCCTGGAGGGGTCGAGCGTGCCGTGATAAGCGATGTGAAGTTCCTCGAAAATCTCGGTGAGTTCCGCAGGGCCAAGCGTGACATCGAGCGTATCGCCCTTGCGCTCCACCGCCAACACCCGTCCAACCGCCCGGCCGGTCGCAAACAGAATTTTGCCTAATCTCCGCGGCATGCGGCGCATTTGCATCAAGAGTCCAGGTCCCTCCGTCGGAGCTGTTTGCCCGGATTGCGTCGGCGCCGTGCTCCATTACGATCACGTCGGGCTGATATTTGACGTCTTTGTTGAAGGTTGGCGACACGCCGAAACTTCGCTCTGCCTCGCTCAGCGGCAACGCGGGAGTCTCATCGGACTCGGTCCCCCCGCGCGGGCGTCGACATGGCAGCCGGCGCACTCGCGGGAGTCTCCGTCACCGCCGCGGCGGGAGGTGCATTGCGTGAGCAGCTTCCGAGCAACGCACCTGCGGCCAAGAGCGCGACCCGGATCAGAGCTGCTTTCGGGTGGGCCACGCTCACGGCCTGTCAGCATGCTCTCGCAGGGACCTCAACATCGGATTCTCGACTTTGGTAAAGCCTGCGGGCACATCCCAGGTCGAGTCCGGGATGGTTGTTCGGCTCACCTCGGTGACTTCGGTGGCGGTCGTGATCTTCATAAGGCCGGCATCGACGGAACTTGTGGAGGCCACGGGGAAGCCCTTGATGCTTTTCATTTTTTCCTGATAGTCAGAGCTAGACTTGGCGCTGGGACCGAAGCTCATGGACTTGCGCATCGATGCTTGGAAATCGGCGAGCGCGGCCCAGCTCTGCACCGGATACTTGAAGTCATTGGTGACGCACTCGGTCATGTTCACCATGCCGCCCATGTTGATGAGCCACTCTTCGCAGGCGTAGCCGGCCACCTTGCGGCTGACACCGGTTTTCTTGACTTCTGTATCGGAGGCCATGGACGAAGTCATGCCTTGCATCATGGCCATAGCTTGCTTCATCTTCGGGTCGTTCATGCGCGCAGCCATGGCCGCTTGCATGGTCTCCATGTCTTGCCTGGTCATGATCGAATAGGTCTTCTTCTTGCTGTCGATATTGGTCATGGTGCCGCTCTTCAGGTCAATGATCACATCGTCGCCTTTCGAATCGGAGTGGCGAATGTGATCGTTCGAAATGTAACTCGTCTGAGTACCTCCCGGCTTACCGTTGGTCGTAACATTGGAGACCACAGTCAGATCGTCTGCCATGCAAGTCATGCTGGCCGAGATGGTTGCCGCGAGAATCGTCATCGATAAAAGACCAAGTTTCATAAATGCTCCTGCAAACAAGTGAACGAATCGCGAGTGAACGGTTATTGACGCGTGAGTTCGACCCGTCGATTGCGGGCACGCCCCGCCAGAGTGGCATTGGTATCGCGTGGTACCGAACTGCCAAACCCAGAGGTCACCAATCGCGTTTCTGCAACGCCGAGAGGAATCAGGGCGGCGCGCACTGCGGCCGCACGTCGCGCCGATAAATCCTGGTTGGCCGCCTCGCCACCGATGTTGTCGGTGTGGCCCTCGACGATGAGCGACCACTGCGGATTTTTCTTCATGACGTCGGCGATGCTTTGCAGCACTGCCGCCGACTTCGGCTTGATTGTGGCTCTGTTGAAATCAAAATAGATGCCGTAGGTCACTGCGCGATGATCTTTGGCGAGTGCGGTCTCCAGCGATTGGGTGGGATTGTCGACCGGGAAGGAGATTCGCACGATGTCCGTCTTGTCCGTGCCGAAGGCAGCGCGCAGCGTGATGGGATCGTGCGGATCATCGAGGATGTACCACTCGACGGGGACGGCGGCGCCCGCCTGCACGAAGTCGCCTTTGACATGCCAGGCGGACAGGGACACCAGTGCATCGTTGACGATCATGGGGTACGGCACGGGCTTTGGCTCGACGACATGGAGGCTGCCGGAGGCGGTCAAATACGTTGTCTTCGACTGATTCGCGCTCGCACCGGGCACCATTTGCATGAGGCCGCCGAGCATGGCTGCCAGTCCGCCCATTTCCCCATCGAGCGTGACCGAGGCGGCGCGGCCCGCCCGCAAGTCCTTGATGACCGCGGCCGAGGTCCCCATGGCGGTCGTGCCTGGATATTCCTCGGCGCCGCTCGAGAACATGTATTTGTAGGTGCGCGCTTGATCGCGATCGCTCGAACTCACCTCACGGTTGAACGACACCGGCTCGTTTTTTCCGCCCGCCGGGTCGGGCAGGTCGGCGGAAGCTGTGAGATGCAGCACCCCGTCGGCATCCAGTTCTTCAACGTTGAGGATCGATTCGTAGTCTCCCTGGCGCTCGCTGACGGCCTGCACCAGAGTCAGTCCGGGGATGAGTGGAATCACCGCGGGGATCGCAGCGGTTCCCGCCGCAGCCGCGGTCGCTGCTGTGCCGAGCGACAGCGCGAGAGCGAACGTCCACGGTCGATGAAAGTGCTTCACAGTTTGGACAGCACTTTGGTGGCGAGCGCGACCGCGACCGCGCGTCCTTTGACTTCCTCCGGTGTCCCCTGCTTCTTGCTGACCGCGGCGATCGTGGCGAGGGCGCCCTGCATATCGTCGCCGGCCTTCAACCCCGACTGAAGCGGGTCATCCTTCTCCGTCTTCACGAAATCATTCATGGCCTGCGCTTGCTCCGGCGAGCCCATTTTCGCCTCGGTCACTTTGCCGTAAGCCGCCACGGCGGCGATCTGTTGAAAATTCGGCGGTTGAATCGTGATGACCTTGTCGCCCTTGCGCACGTAGAGAACCGACATCGCACCGAAGAACGCGTCTCGCCCAAGTGAGGGACATCTTCAGGCGTCCCGCCGAGCATCCCGGTCGCTTTGCGCGCCCCTGCCATGGACTCTTCCGCGTCGTGTTCATCCTCAACGCCAACTGTAGCTTCTAAAAACAATGTGGCGGTTTTGTAGGCCATGTCGGTGCCAGCGCCTTCCGCAGACGTCACCGGCTGGCCTAGGATCGCAGACACTTCCTCGCGCGTGAGCACGCCTCGGGCCGACTCTTGAGGGCTGACGGCGTCGTGCTGCAGCGATTTGTCGGCGTGCACCGCGGCGGTCGACGACTTACCGCACGCCGTCAGAGTTATGGCCAGCAGGCCGAGTGAGAGAAGAGGTAATTTCATAGTCGGTCTGTTCCCCTGAGCTGGCGGCGTCAAAGCGGGGCCTCGCTCCGATGTGTGACTCGATCCTGCTCATGGCGGCCGCTCCTGTTGCGTAAGTTCGATCCTTTTGCGACCACACGGCATCGCTTGCCAAGGAATACGGGTTTCGATGTGGATTGCTGACACGCGCTGGCATCCTTTTGAGGCTACCGAGCCTGGGACCGGCGACCGGACATAACGCGACGGTTGCGGATCCGCGGGAATGGGATCTATCTGCCCTGCACCACCCGCACTGCATGGCAATTGCCGACCTCATGGAAACCGCAGAGCCTTCCGAGCGCCTGTTTTCGCAGGCCTACGATGAACTGCGCCGCATTGCGCGCCAGCAACGCCACCGCGTGGGCGAATCCGCCACGTTGAATACGACGGCTCTGGTTCACGAGGTCTATCTCAAACTATCGCCAGGGTCGGTCGAGCAAGGCTACGACCGGGCGCATTTTCTTGCGTTGACCGCCCGCGCCATGCGTCAGGTGCTGATCGATCATGCGCGCAGCCGCATTTCCATCAAGCGGGGCGGTGAAATCATTTTCACCCAGGCCGACGAGAATCACCCCGAGGCCTCAGGCGACATGGCGGACATGCTGGCGCTCGATCAAAGCCTGAGCGAGCTCACCGAACTCGATGCGCGTGCCGGGCAAGTGGTCGAATGGCACGTATTCGGCGGCCTCAGCATCGAGGAAATCGCTGAAATGCAGGGTCTTACCGTGCGCACTGCCTATCGGGATTGGCGCCGCGCCCGCGCCTTTTTGGTGCAGCGGCTCGGCCTGACCGACACGGTTGCGGCCCGCTGACGTGGATACCGGGCGCTGGAGTCGCATCAGCGCGGTATTCGATCAGGCCGTCGAGGCCCTCCCGGGAGAGCGCACTGCATTGCTCGACCTTGCCTGCAACGGAGACGACAAATTGCGTCTCGAGGTGCAATCCCTTCTCGATGCCGATGCATCCGGGGACGTCTTGGAGCGGCAGGCACCAAAGCTCCGCAATGCTGTCGCCGTGGAGTGGGCGCGGGATGCCGATGCAGCGCCGGTCGGTAGCGTCATCGGTTCCTGGCGAATGCTCCGCGAATTAGGCCGCGGCGGCATGGGTGTCGTCATGTTGGCGGAACGGGTGGACGGCCATTTCGAGCAGCGCGTTGCTCTGAAGCTGATCAAGCGCGGCATGGATAGCGAAGCCGTGCTGAATCGCTTCTTGCGGGAGCGCCAAATCCTGGCGCGGCTGTCGCATCCGAACATCGCCCGGCTGCTGGACGGCGGCCTGTCGGCCGAGGGCCGTCCCTACTTCGTCATGGAATACGTCGAGGGCGCTCCAATCTTGGAGTATTGCGCTTCACACTCCCTGGGCCTGCGGGCACGTCTCGATTGCATACTGCAAATTTGCGCGGCCCTGCAGTTTGCTCACCGGCAACTCGTCGTTCACCTGGACATCAAGCCGTCGAACGTCATCGTCACCGACAATGGCGAGGTGAAACTGCTCGACTTCGGCATCGCCAAGCTGCTGGGAGAAGTGGATGCTGACGCCCTCTTGACCCACACGCATCGGCAGCGGCCTCTGACGCCGGGGTATGCGTCTCCCGAACAATTGCTCGGCGAGCCCGTCACCACTGCAACCGATGTATACGGTATTGGGTGTCTTCTTTATGAGCTTCTCACAGGCTTTCGGGCAACTGGATCGGTGGCGCCGCCGAACCTCGACGAGGCGCCGCAGGGGATAAACTGTAGTGAACCCTTGGCGCCGAGCAGGGCAGGTCCTGGACCGAAGGTCCCTCACATTTCCTTGCGAAAGCTGCGTGGCGATCTCGACACCATCGCACTCAAGGCTTTGAAGAGCGAACCGGAGCGACGCTATCCGACGGTGGAAGCTCTGGCCGAGGACCTGCGGCGGTTTCTTGACGGGCAGCCGATCGCAGCCAGACGCGACACGCTTTTTTATCGCACGGGCAAGTTCGTTGCGCGCCATCGATTCGGCGTCGCGCTCTCGATCCTTGGCTTGGCAGGCCTCATTGCCACGACCACCTTCGCGCTGATGCAAGCGTCAAGTGCGCGCGCGCATGCGCTGCGCGCGCAGGCGGTGACCCAATATCTGGTCGATGTGTTCCGCGTCGCGGATCCGAAACGCATGCCAGGTGGCCTCAAACTGAGCGTGCGCGAAGTGCTCGATGCGGGCGCGAAAGGTCTGCAAAGTCAGCTCGAGCAGCAACCGCAACTCGAGGCGTCGTTTTCCGTCGTGCTCGGCAGCATCTATCAGGGATTGGGCGAGAACGACCGCGCCATCGACCTCTTGCAGCGTTCGCTGGCTTTGCGTTCAACCGCTGGACCGGGCGATAATTCGCATGCCGACACGCTGGCGCTCCTGGCACGCGCCCAGTACGAGAAGGGCGACTATTCGTCGGCTGCGGCGACGTCGACCCAAGCGCGTGCCGAACACCTTGCGCAGGGAAAATCGACAGTCCCATCATCGCCAATGACCTCGCGCTCCAGGGTGAGATCGCGCGCCGGGAGGGTGAATTTTACAAGGGCGCCGCCCTGCTGGCGCAGGCGCTGGCGATGTCGCGCTCGACGGTTAAAAGCCCACATGCACAGATCGCCGCCCAGCTCAATCAGCTCGCCGCACTGTACGGCGACATGAATCGAATCGAGGAGGCGACTCGGTTAACCGAGCAGTCGCTCGCCATGTTTCGCACACTTTACGGGGAGAATCACCTCGATGTTGCGGAGAATCTCGTCAATCTCGGCGTCTTTCTCATGCAATCCGATCACATCGCCCGTGCGCTGCCCGTGTTCGATGAAGCGATCGCGATTTACCGGCGCTTGCTGCCGGCCATCATCCTCTGCTCGCGTTGGCACTCGCGAATGAGGCCCGCGCATTCGATCGTTTGAAGCGTTATCGCGATGCCGACCCGCTATATCGAGAAGCGCTCGAGATGCAGCAACGTGTCCTCGGCAGCCAGCACCCTGACCTGGCCACCACGTTGAACAATCTGGCGGTGCTGCGCATGCACGTCGACGACTTCTCGGGCAGTGCCAAATACAGCCGTGATGCCATGGCCGTTTGGGCTGCGCAGGGCAAACCAGAGCATCCATTTGCTCTGATCTCGAAAGCCCACCTGGCAGTGGCGCTGCGAGAGTCCGGTGACTTGGTGCAATCAGAGATTGTTACCCGTGAGGTGCTCGAGGCCCGCAGGCGGCAGCTGGGCGAGGGAATCCGCTGTGGCCATGAGCCTAAACGATCTTGGCATTGTCTTGCGGCTGACGGGTCGCGCCGCAATGGCGGTCATTGAGCAGAGGCACGCGCAGGGCATACGAATGGAACTAAACGACGTGCCGCCGCAGGAGACGGCGACCGCGCATGTACAGTACGCTCTCAGCGAATCCGACGTGGGCGATTACGAAGATGCGCGGAGCAACATCCAAGCGGGGATCGCCGAACTCACCGGCATCAAAGGGCTCGATTCGGATCAGCTGGCTAACGCGATTCTCGCCGATGCGCGTATCGAATTAGCTGGACACAACGTGACGGTCGGCTGTGCGCTCGCTCGGCAGGCTATAGCCATGCGACCTGCGGATGATCCCACTACAGGCTGGCGACATGCCGAGGCGCAAGGCGTCTATGGCAGCTGTCTCGCCGGACTTGGCCAACTCGAATTTGGCACGGTACCAACTGCAAGGAGCATTCGCCTGGCTCGCGCGCGTTCGAGGCGCGAGCCACTGGATGACACGCAACGCATGGAATGCCTTGCAGGACGTTTCCCGAAGGCGAGTCGGATATCGACCGACTAAGCGGATGCTGATTCATTGCGAGCGCACGTCGGTCCATCGTCACTCCCACTCGATC
>CAWBUE010000020.1:0-10755 GCA_963791825.1 uncultured Gammaproteobacteria bacterium | reverse complement strand
GGATTTCGTCGCGGCGGCCGAACGGGCATCGCCCTTCGCCACGCTGCGCGAGCAGCCGAATACAGCCGTACTGCCGCGTGGGCCCCTGCATTCTGGATCTGCGCACCAGCCCGACGAGTACGTGTCGATCGACGACATGGTGGCCGCCGCGAAAGTGATGGCGCTCGCCGCGTGGTCGCTGTTGCATCGGTCCATATGACGGCGCGCAAGAAGCCCCGCTTCCCCTCCACTGTATATCTGTACACACGCGCGGCGCCCTGCTGTGCACCGGTCCCGCCGACGCCTCGAGAGACGTGTGACAAATCTTCGACTGAGGCGTAAAAGGCCTAAGCAACAGAGAGCTTTACGGACCTTGCCACGGACCGAGTCCTAGCCCTGAAGGGACCGGAGTTCCCCGCGCATTCATCGAGAAATATCAACACAGGAGATGTCCATGAACACTGCAGTCGATATGGTGTCGCTGAGCGCACCGGTGACGCGCTTCGTGAGTCAAGCGCGTCAAGCCCTGATTGATGGGCGCTGGCAAGATGCCCAGTCGGGGGAGACCTTCGAAGTCTTCAATCCCGCTACTGAAGCAGTGATTGCGCGTGTGGCCGACTGCAAGCGTGCCGATGTCGATCTGGCGGTGGCTGCGGCCCGCAAAGCGTTCGACAAGGGACCTTGGCCGCGCATGTCGCCCTCGGCGCGCGGCAAGATCCTGTGGAAAATCGGCGATCTGATCTTGGAGAACCTCGAGGAGCTTGCACAGCTGGAATCTCTCAACAACGGCAAACCCATCGGCGTGGCGCGCGCCGCGGACGTGCCTCTGGCCGCGGATCTGTTCCATTACATGGCGGGCTGGGCCACCAAGATCGAGGGCAGCACGATTCCCCTATCCGTGCCATATACCCCCGACGCGCAATACCACGCCTACACACGCAAGGAACCCATCGGCGTCGTAGCGCAGATCATTCCGTGGAATTTTCCCCTGTTAATGGCGGCCTGGAAATTGGGCCCGGTCTTGACCGCCGGCTGCACCGTCGTGCTCAAGCCGGCGGAGGAAACCCCGTTGTCGGCCCTTCGGCTGGCGCAGCTGTGTTTGGACGCCGGTTTGCCGCCCGGGGTGCTGAACGTGGTGACGGGTTTTGGGGAAAGCTGCGGCGCTCCGCTGGCGGCCCACGCCCAAGTAGACAAGGTCGCCTTCACCGGCTCGACCGAAGTCGGCAAGCTGATCGTCAAAGCGGCGGCGAATGATCTGAAGAAAGTCACGCTCGAACTGGGCGGAAAGTCGCCCAACATCATTCTGGACGATGCAGATTTGGAGGTGGCAATACCCGGCGCGGCGAATGCGATCTTCTTCAATCACGGCCAGTGCTGCTGCGCTGGCTCCCGTCTGTTCGTTCAGGAGAGGAGCTACGATCGGGTGGTGGAGGGGGTGAGCAAGGCGGCGCGCGCCATCCGCCTCGGGCCCGGACTCAATCCGCGCAGCGAGATGGGACCTCTCGTGTCAAAGACGCAATTCGAGCGAGTCACAGGATTTCTGCGCTCCGGTCAGGAACAGGGTGCGCGCACGGTCTGTGGCGGCAAACGTCACGGTGAGACCGGGTTTTTTGTCGAGCCGACGGTCCTCGACGGCACGAGCGAGACGATGCGCGTGTATCAGGAGGAGATTTTCGGGCCGGTGGTGACCGTGATGCCGTTCAAAGAGGTCGACGATGAGCTGATTCGCCGCGCCAATGACACGGTGTACGGATTGGCCGCGGGACTCTGGACCAGCAACATCAAGCGTGCCCATCGCATCGCCAATGAGCTGCGGGCCGGGACGGTGTGGGTCAATTGCTACAACATCTTTGATGCGGCGATGCCATTCGGCGGTTATAAGCAGTCGGGCTGGGGCCGCGAGATGGGCGGTGAGGTGCTCAAGAATTATCTCGAGACCAAGTCAATTTGCATGAGTATTTGAACTACCGGACGGTGAGGCGCGTCCGCAACGGGCGCGCCCGATGGAGTTAGCGATGTCACGCATGCGAGCAGTCCAGGTCTCCAGCGCCAATGGTCCCTTTGAATTGGTTATGCACGAGATTCCCACTCCGGGGCCCAGACAGGTTCGAATCAAAGTGGAGGCGTGCGGGATCTGCCACAGCGATTCATTCACTAAACTCGGTGCATTCCCGGGGATTCGATTTCCTCGCGTCCCCGGGCACGAAGTCGTAGGCCTTCTGGATGCGGTTGGCGCGGAAGTGCCCGAATGGCGGGTAGGTGCGCGCGTCGGGGTCGGCTGGCACGGAGGCCACTGCGGCCACTGCGTCTCGTGCCGGCGCGGAGATTTCATTACGTGCACTACCGGCCAAATTCCCGGCATTTCCTATGACGGAGGCTATGCGGATTACATGATCGCGCCCTTCGAAGCCCTGGCCGCCGTTCCGGATGAATTGTCGTCGGCGGAAGCAGCGCCACTGCTCTGCGCTGGTATAACAACGTTCAACGCATTGCGCCACAGTGGTGCCGGGCCGGGCGATCTCGTCGCCGTCCTTGGCATCGGCGGCCTGGGTCATCTGGGCGTGCAGTTCGCTGCCAAGATGGGCTGCCGGACCGTGGCCGTCGCCCGCGGCGCGGACAAGGGACCGCTGGCTCGCCAGTTAGGCGCTCAGCATTATATCGACAGCACGACGCAAAACGTCGCTACGGAACTGACGAAGCTCGGCGGCGCCAGGGTGATTCTGGCCACTTTGACCGATGCCAAATCGATGAGCGACGCGGTCGGCGGACTGGGCATCGACGGCAAGCTAATGGTCCTCGGTGCTTCGATGCAGGCGATCGAGGTTTCACCGCTGGCACTGATTTCGGCGAGGCGTTCCATAGCTGGATGGCCATCGGGAACGTCCAGCGATTCAGAGGACACCCTGGAGTTTAGCGTCCTGTGCAGCATCCGCCCGCTGATCGAAACGTATCCGTTGGAGCGAGCGGCAGAGGCTTACGAACGGATGATGAGCGGAAAAGCACGATTCCGCGTCGTACTCACGACCAACGCGGGTGATGGCAGTCCGCCTCCGTAGCCGCTCAGCGAATGGTAAATTTCGGCTGCCGGGAAGGCCATCGTCAGAAAGTCAGCGGGCTACGTTGGTGGCCCATCTCGTCGAAGTTCTCCGGCCGCAGCCATCGCTCATAGCCGGGCTTCAGCCGGACCCAATCGCCGTCGGTCATTGCAAACCAGGCGGTATCGCGATTCTGACCCTTGACGATCATATGCTGGCGAAAGATGCCCTCGAAACTAAAGCCGAAACGTTCGGCAGCGCGCCTGGACGGATCGTTTCGACTATCGCACTTCCACTCGAACCGGCGGTAGCCCAAAGAGAAGACGTAGTTTGCAAAGAGGAACAGAGCTTCGGTCGCCGTGCGGCTGCGAGCAATCGCTGGTCCCCATAGGATATGACCGATCTCAATCACGCCATTGGCCGGGTCGATGCGCAGAAAGGATTGGCGCCCCTCTGCACGACCAGTCGCCTTGTCGATCACTGCAAAAAAAAGCGGATCCGTTCCCGCCACCACCGTCTGTAACCAGGCATTGAAGTCATCCAGGCCCTCGGGGGGCTGGTTGGGCAAATAGCGAAAGCGCTCCGCCGCTCCGGTCGCTTGGGCGGATTCAAACAATGTCGCGTGGTGCCGCTCAATATCGAGCGGCTCAAGCCGCGCGTACCGGCCTTCGAGAATAACTCGTCCAGGGCGCGCAACGCCCTTCCAACCAGCAAGATCCATTCGTAACCTCCGAGTATGGGAAGAAAATATTCCGATTGGCAAAAGCCTGCGAGAGGCTGCGATTGAATACAAGGGCTCCAGCGTCCCTGCTATTGCGCTGCGGCTTGCTCGAGAAGCGGAATAACCGCGGCCAAATTGGCGCTCAGGCCACTCTCTACCGCGTGACGCTGAACGATGTACCTCGGATCATTGTAGGCAAGCGAGGTCCTTCCATCGGAATCCTCCCAGACCAGCGCCTTGAATGGCAAATCGAGACCGACCGTAGGCATCGCTTGCATCAAGGGCGTACCGCCCTTCGGATTGCCAAAGATCAGCAGCTGCTCCGGTCGCATAGTGAGACCTGCACGCGCGGCATCGCTGCTGAAATCGATGCGCGCAAAGACCAATATGCCTTTCTCCTTCAAAAGCGATTCGAGACGGTCGACGGTCCGGGCCACCGCATGATGAGAGGCCATGACGATGACACCGGGAGGGGGAACTGCTTGAGTGTTCATGAATATCCTCCCGATAAGAAGGCGGCCAGCAGTACGGCTGCGCCAGAAGACTCTGTATTGCCTTTGGCAACCCGGAAAGTGCCAGGCGTATTTTTCTCAGCCGCATTCTACACCGCCGATTTGCGTTCTCGAAGGCGGTGAGCCAAGAAGGCGAAGGTCGCGCTCGCCCCTAGGGCCATGGCATGATCTGCAGAAGAACGCCATTGAACGAGGCGGCGCCAAGACAGTGTACCGCCGCAACGTGATTACCGACGGTGACACGGTTTCGTGATTGTCATTGAGCCGATTTAAACGTAGGCCCGGTCAGAAAGGAGGCGCCAATGGAAGCTGCAAAAAAGAGCACGCACAAGCCCGGCAAGAGCACGACTGCGACCCAAAAGAAGGGCAAAGGATTCACGGACGAGGAACGAGACGCGATGAGGGAGCACGTCCAGGAAATGAAGGCGGCCGGCCGCCGTGGTCAGTCCGCGAAAAAAGAGGACGGGGAAAGCGCCGTGCTCGAGAAGCTCGCCGCGCTGCCGCAGCCGGATCGCGCCATCGGCGAGCGGCTCCATGCGATCATCAAAGCCAGTGCGCCAGCCCTCTCGCCGAAAACCTGGTACGGGATGCCCGCGTATGCGAGGGACGGCAATGTTGTCTGCTTCTTCCAAAGTGGGCAGAAGTTCAAGACGCGATACGCGACGCTCGGCTTCAGCGACAAGGCGAGGCTCGACGATGGCCACATGTGGCCCACGGCCTTCGCGCTAAAGGAGCTGACTGCCGCCGAAGAGGCAAAGATTTGCGCGCTCATAAAGAAGGCGGTGAGCTGAGGACCGCGCCGCACCGAGGGCCGAAGTGAACGCCGGCCGGCGCCTCCAAAGTCGCCAGGTCCTTTTGGAATAAATTGTTCTGCTCCGAAGTCTTCTCTTCAGAACCGCAAGTTAGGAGACAGGCATGTCGGACGACCAGTCACTGCTATCGCGTCGCAACGCGTTGAAATGCATGGCCTATGGCGGGGCGGGCACTCTGTTCGCGCTGTCGGGCGGAGTTCTCACGCCCATTGATCTGGCGATGGCGGCGGGCGACAAACCGGGCGCTGCAAAGCTCGGCAAACCGCTGTTCGTGCAGATCAGCGACACGCACATCGGTTTCAACAAGGAGGCGAATCCGGATGTCAACAGTACTCTCACGCAAACCATCGACATCGTAAATGGGATGTCGGAGCAACCCGCGCTCATCATTCACACGGGCGACATCACGCACCTGTCGAAGGCCGCCGAGTTCGACCTGGCGCAGCAGTTATTCACTCGTCTGAGGACCACCGAGATGCACACGGTGCCGGGCGAGCACGATACCACTGATGCAACTGTCACTGAATACTTCAACCGATTCGGTAAAGTCTCCAATAGCAAGGGATATTATAGTTTCGATCACGCGGGCGTGCATTTCATCGGGCTCATCAATGTTTTGCAGTTCAAACCGGGTGGTCTTGGCACGTTAGGCCAAGAACAACTCGCTTGGGTAGCAGCGGACTTGAATGGACGCGCGGCGAGCACGCCGATCGTGGTCTTCGCCCACATGCCTCTGTGGACCATCTATGAACCGTGGGGCTGGGGGACGGGCGACTCGGATCAGCTCATGGGCCGATTGCGCCGCTTTGGCTCGGTCACCGTGCTCAACGGCCACATCCATCAGATCGTGCAGAAAGTCGAAGGCAACATGACTTTCCATACGGCACGCGCGACCTCCTATCCGCAACCCGTCGCCGGCGAGGGGCCGGGACCCGGTCCGCTCAAGGTTCCCGCCGATCAACTAGCATCGATGCTGGGGATCACCAGCGTTTCCGTCGTAAAACACCCGAGTGCCTTGGCGCTCAATGACAGGGCGCTTACCTAGCAGTGCACCAAAGTTCAACGGAGGATTGGCGTGAATATTCGACGAACTCAAGTGTTACTGACGGCCCTCGGCTTGGCGATCCTGATTGCAATGGAGATCTATCTTCCGTCGGCGGCGGAAACTTCGGACACGGCGAAAATCGTCGTCAAAGATTTCATGTTCAATCCCACGCCTTTGACGGTCAGAGCCGGCTCGACCGTGACGTGGACCAATATGGACGATGAACCGCACTCCGTCGTCAGCGACACGGGTGCATTCAAGTCAGGCGGCATGGACACCGCCGAGAGCTTTTCCTTCAAGTTCGACAAGCCAGGCACGTATCACTTCACTTGTTCGATCCATCCGCGCATGGTCGGAACGGTCGTCGTTCAGTAGATTCGATGGGCGTGCGCAGAAAGATCTCCGTGACGGTCGGCGGGCATTCTGGATAATCAAACACGGCGTCAAAATGAGCGCCATGCCCTCGTGGAGCAAGACACTCGATGATGCAGCGATCTGGGACGTGGTCTCTTTCGTTCGGAAAATGCCGGGGATGACTCCGGAGACTTATCAACAAGTCTCTCAGGGGCACAAATGACTCCCAATCGGCTACTGCGGTTGAAAAAAGTACCTGTTGTGTCGATCCGGCTCGGGCTGGTTCGTCGCATAGCTTTAAACTTGAGGAGCAACTATGAAATACCTGACTTTCATTCGCCATTCCGAGTCCTATCGCCAATCCGGGCCGCCGGCTGGGCTAATGGAGGCGATGGGCAAATTCGTGGAGAAGTCCCTTAAGGAAGGGGTCCTCGTTGATACCGGCGGTCTGCTGCCGAGCAAGGACGGGGTTCGCATACGGCTTGCCAAGGGCAAGATCACCGTGACGGACGGGCCCTTTACCGAGAGCAAGGAAGTTATCGGTGGCTGGGCCATACTGAAGGCGGACTCGAAGGCGGAAGCCGTCCGAATTGCAACTGAGTTTATGGAGTTGCATCGTAAGCACTGGCCCGAATTCGACGGCGAGTCGGAGGTGCGGCCGATGTTCGACCCCGGCATGGGGCCGTAGCGCCTGCGGTGAATGTTCTAAGCCAAAAGTCAGCTGACAAAGCGGCGAGAACCGTACACGCAACAGCGCGACCGCCCTCACGCGCAATCCAAGAAGCCTCCGCCCGCGGCGGCTGAAATTCTCGCTGGCGTAGCTATCGAAGTGCACGGTTTTCACCCCAGATCTTGGTTGCGTGGGGTGCCTCATTTATTTTGCCTCTAGGACACTGAAGACTAAGCGCGGTGAGAGTCGGCCGATTCCGACAGACGTTTAGTGTCGAATGGACTAGTCAGCGAGATCGTCCGTCAGCACATTCACAGGCACCAAAACAAACTGGGGGCTGAGTGAGGCTAGTTAGAGAGTCCTTCGCCGTCGTGTTAGCGGGAGGCGAAGGTAGGCGACTCCGTCAGATAACGACCAACCGCCAGGGCCTCGTGATCCCTAAGCAATATTGCTCGCTGGGACGATCGCCTTGCCTGCTCCAAGACGCTCTTACGCGCGCCGGTGCGGTCGCCATGCCCTCGCATGTCTGCACCGTCGTCGCCGCTCAACACAGGCAATGGTGGACTTCGGTGACGGACCTGAACGAAACGAATGTATTCGTGCAGCCCCGGAATAAAGGAACGGCGTTCGGCATCCTCTTGGCGATCTTAACACTGGAAATGCGAAATCCGCATGCCACGCTAGTCCTTCTGCCCGCAGACCATTACTTTCGTGATGAGGGATCGATCACGCGCGCACTTCGCATCGCCTGCAATCTGGCTGGTGCGAATCCGTCTTCCACGTATTTACTGGGAGCCGATCCAGAGACCGCAGATCCCGAACTCGGGTATATTCTGCCGGAGGAGAAGGTTGTGGACAAACCAGCCCCTATCGCCGGTTTCACGGAAAAGCCAAATAAGGACTTTGCGAAGGAGTTGATTTCATCCGGCGCGCTTTGGAATCTTTTCATACTGGTGGGGTCAGTGAACGCGTTGCTACGACTCTTTGTCGAGGGGCACGCTGATGCAGTCTCTGAGATGCGAGAGGCACTCCAACGCAGCGTGGCTGGGCACGCCGGATCCTTGGATAGGTTTTACGAGAAGATTGCGCCAATGGACTTCTCAAAGGATATCCTTGAGATTCGCGCTAACCTTTTGCAAGTGCTTAGGGTTCCGCACTGTGGGTGGACCGATTTGGGCACGCCCAAGCGTGTGGAGGCCACGATACGTAGCATGGCGGCTCGAAAGGGTGTGCGAAGAGCGCCCGCCAACCGAAGTGTCCCCTTATTCTTCGATCTCGCATCCGCGTATTCTTAGTCACACTTGGCGACAGTTCAGACGCGGATACTGAGTGGTGCGCGGATGCGGAGCCATGGGCGCTCGGTACGCAGACGGTTGGGTGCAATGCTTTGCATTCCACCGAGGAGCGAATGTGCCGGTGGCTTCTCATGATGCGCGATCGAGCCGAAGGTGAGTCGCTGACGTATACCCAAGAATTTCTTGCGAATATTCTGGGCGCCAGTCGGAAATCCGTGACGTTAGCTGCTCAGGCCGCGATATAGGCACTGTCGAGGAAGTTCCTAGCCTGCGTCCATGACTCCCTTTCTAACATGGCGAGCATTTAAACGGCACGGTTGCGGCGCGCATTTAATGCCGATCGTGCAGCGTCTGTGCAGCGCTGCCCTGGGCGAGTTCGTCGGTCCGAGGCGGCGTATCACGGTCGCCGTCCGTGACGTAGCGGGAAAACTGCTCCTTATAACGAAACGTAAGTTTGGTTTGGTCTGCTGGCGGCAGCTTGTTCTTCAAGTCGAGAAACCAATTTCCTTCCTCCTCGTACATATGGTGGGCTACCGCGCCTCGAATATGCTCTAGTTTGTCTAGGTATTCCTGGCTCATCGGCGGTATATCTTCCAGTAGTCCCATTTGCACTTTGGCTGCAGACTGTTCGGTGTAAGCTTTGGTGGAATGCGCTTCCTCACCGGCCTTGACCAGCCCGGGATAGATCACTGCTTCCTCTGCGATTGAATGTCCGGTAAGCAGAATCGCCAAATTCTTCTGGGCGGCGGTTCGACTTGAAGGATCGGTCGCGCTCTTTACCGCCGCAAATGCCGCCTCGATTTGGCGATGATGCTGCAACACGAGGGACAGCCAGTCGCCGTCGCTGGCCGCGGCCTGTGCTTTGGAACGCGCCTCAGCGCGAGCTTCCTCACTTTCTGGCGGGGTGACGGCCGCAACCACTTTGTCAAATAGGGACATGAAAGTACTCCTCTGTTGGTTGGCCAAAATCCTCTCTCAGCCTGCCGACGACCGCGTTCAGCTATAAGATATGGGGTTGCGAGCATTGCACGGACATGAGTAAGAAAGAGTAGGGCACAGACCGCTATTTTGTGTAGCCAAGTGCCTACCTGAACCCGCCCGGTGGAGCCGACTTCGACATCGCTAAACGCCGCGCCGCGCCCGTAATAGAGCTGGCCTTCGCAACGGCGGGCTTAGCGGCGAATGATTCAAGTTTGAGCATTTGTTCGAAATGTCCGAAATTTGGATCGGCTGATCATCGGCTATCGCGCTTCCCGTGTGACGGCTATAGTTCATGTGTCCATTCTAGTAACCGGCGAGTGTTGGAGGTTTCATGCTCAAGTATCTGATGGCTCTCACAGCCGCCGTTGTTTCAGTCACCCCTACGTTTGCGCGTATCGAAACCTTTCCCGGCACTTTCCATACGCAGATGGTGCAAACCAACGGCACAAGTCTCTTTGTCCGTGTCGGCGGTGAAGGACCGGCAGTTATTCTGTTGCACGGCTTTGGAGATACCGGGGACATGTGGGCACCGTTGGCGGCGGTATTGGTGAAGGACCATACCGTCGTCGTGCCTGACCTTCGTGGTATGGGCCTGTCCGCGCATCCCGAGGGCGGCTACACCAAGAAGAATCAAGCCCTGGATATCGCGGGAGTCATGGATGCGCTGAAGGTGGAGAACGCGGACCTCATCACTCACGATATCGGGAATATGGTGGGGTATGCTCTGGCGGCCCAATTTCCGAAGCGCATTACGCGCTGGGTGGCCATCGACGCGCCGCTACCCGGCATCGGCAATTGGGACACCATCCTCCGCAGCCCTTTGTTATGGCACTTCAATTTCCGCGGCCCCGATGAAGAACGATTGGTTCAGGGGCGGGAGCGCATTTATCTCGACCGCTTCTACAATGAGCTATCGGCGGATCCAAAAACCATCGATACTGAAACACGCGATCACTATGCTGCGCTCTATGCGAAACCGCATGCGATGCACGATGCATTTGAGCAATTTGGCGCGTTTTCCCGAGATGCCATCGACAACAAGGCGATGCTAGCTCAGGGAGGCAAGCTGACGATGCCGGCGCTCGGCGTCGGAGGGGAGAAATCCTTCGGCGCGGGCATGGCAGATGAGTTGGGGTTTGTCGCGCATCATGTCAGCAGCGGCATTGTACCGCATTCGGGTCACTGGATCATGGAAGAGAATCCGCAAGCAACGGTCAGCATCGTCACGAAATTCCTGGCCAAATGAGAACGCCACCATCACGCCACTGACCGGGGAATGAATTGATCCGGCGGCGTGGCTGCAATGGTTCGCCGGATTGCCCGCAGCAGCCGGCATGCGGTTTTCGTTCGC
>CAWBUE010000019.1:0-10200 GCA_963791825.1 uncultured Gammaproteobacteria bacterium | reverse complement strand
GCCTCTGCTTCTGGCCACCCTGGCGCTGGACCTCTTGAGCCGGCAAGCGGACACCGAGGCCGCACTGGAACATATTTTGCAAGCCGGGCGCCGCGCTCACCAACGTTTGATGGCTCGACCCCGCGACAGCGGCCCTGCGACGGCGCGGTTGACGTTTGACGGCGCGGTTGACGTTTGACGGCGCGGTTCCCCAACCTCGACCGCGGGCGGGAGCATCTGTCAGTGCATGCTGACGTGCGATTCTGGCCGAAGACACTCGCCTTCGGCCGACCGAGCCACTAGCGTTAGCGTACGCAAATTCCGAGGGCCGCCTATGTCTTACTCTTACCCTTCCAACCCCGCGCCTTCGAAGGGAAGCGCAACTCCACCGGGACCGGACTCCAAAGCGGATCGAGAGAGAGAGCGCGAGACAATCTCGAATTCGACGCCGGGCGATTTCAAGAATGATCCCGATGATCCGACGAATCCGAACGAAGCGATTGAAAGAAGCCGACGAACTCTGCGGCGCCCGCAGGAGGAACCCCCGCCGAAACGCGGGTAGCGGCCGCATCCCCTAAAGCCGCATCCCCTAAAGGAAGAACGTTTCGTACGGTCGCGCGAAATACCGGACGATGTGTTCCGGCACGATAGGCGCGCGCTTGTAGGGGGACAGCTGCGATGGGAAGCACCGAACTGCGTCGGCCTTGGCGGCTTGGGCTCGCTCGGAAAGCGGAAATCGCCCCCATGTCGCGCTGTTGAGGCTGAGCGGATCGGCATGGTGCCAGGTCCAAATCGGATAGCGCGCGATGGATAGTCCATGAGCCCGCGCCATGTCGAAACAAATGCGTCCCGCTGCATCGTGATCAGGATGCCCGTCATGTTCGTACGGAGCGATGAGGGTGGTGCTCGAGGTGATCAAGGACATGATCGCGCCGCGCACCTTGCCCGCGTGTTCCGCGACGTGGCCATCAGGGATACCGAGACGGACGACCAAGGGGGGACTTTCGGACAGGACTTGCAGCGCATCGCGAAGCTCCTCCCGTCGTATCCGGCCCAAGCGTTTCCATTGAGGATAGGCCGCTTCTCCGTCGGTCAAACTGAGGATGATCACCTTCCGGCCCGTTTGCCTCCACGCGTAAATCAGACCGCCGGCGCCTAACACCTCATTATCGGGGTGCGGGCTGACGATCAATAGTGGGCCGTCGGAAGGCGACCATAGCGGTACGCCGTCCAGCATGCTCTGCCAGGATGACTCGTCGGTGCCTCGGATTGAGGGGTCTGGCAGGAGCATGGCAGCCGTGTTCACGGTTTGTTCTCAGTGCTGCGGAATTATTTTGACTGACATTCTCAGGTGCCTGAGAAAACCACCATCGGCAGACCCACTCACGTTTTGTAAGATATTTCGCACGGTGAATCGTCGCCGTCTATTGCGCCGATGGGCGGGGCGGTTTCTCGATGAATTGCATTTCCTGGCGCCCCCCGATTCGAGACCATTCGCATCGCAAGGCATAGCCATCGGCGGCATACACTTCGGACCATCCGCAGATGCCCGCCACGATTTCCCCGGCGTCGCCGCGGCGATCTGCCGGGCCGCCGTGCCGCGCCCAAAAATCACGGATGCGGTCATCATCGCCCGGCAGCCCTGTTTTGCCATCGGTTGTTTCAAGAGGCTCCATCCGTCACTCCTCTTATCCTCATTTAGGGGGATACAAACGTACCTACGTTCGCTCGGAGCTGATGTCGGCTGACACCGCGCCGAACCGCCAGAATAACCCCCATGGACGCCTTCGGATTTCCTCAGTAGGATTCGCCCTACGCGTTGTGCCACGGTCCGTCCGACTGATGCAAGCGCGCGTCAAAGCTAGTCTTGGTTCATCTCCATTACAAAGGGATGAACATGTCGCTAGGTACCATACTATTGATCGTCCTGGTGCTTCTCCTATTGGGAGCGCTCCCTACCTGGCCGTACAGCAGCGGGTGGGGCTACTATCCGAGCGGCGGACTGGGTCTGGTCCTCATCGTTCTGCTGATATTGGTCGTTACCGGACGATTGTGACGTCGGGGGCAGGCGTTTCGTGAGTGCCCGACGGGCGGCTTACGGGGTCGACTCCAGTATTTGGCGCGCTGCACGCGCACCGCTGCGCAATGCGGCATGAACGGTACCCCACTCGCCCCCAAGGTCGGTATGCTCGCCGGCGAAGTATAGGGTCCTCCGCACCGGTTGGGCCAACCGATCGGGAGCGTCGAGGGCGCCTGCCGGGACATAACTGTACGCGCCTCGAGCAAAATCGTCCGCTTCCCAGTCATGGCAGTGCCAACTGATGAGTAGTCGCCTTAACTCGATTTCAGATCGTCCAAACGAGGCGGCCAGCACACTCAAGCTCTTCCGCAATAGCATTTCCCGGTCCCTACCGTCGCGGGCCCGGGCTTGAAGTTCCGCCGCTCGCGGACCGCCGACCCAACCCGTAAGGATAGGCGCGGGGCTCGGCATGGCCGTCCACCAGGTCGCCGGAACGCGTTGCGGCGTAAATAGAAAACTGAGCCGCTCAAGTTCCTCGTTGAGTCCGGCCGAATAACCGGTCAGCGCGTTGTCGCGCCAGAAACGTGAGCGAAACACCAAGGAAATGCGCAAGGCCGCGCCCATCCGCAAACGCTGAGCTTGGGATATGACTTCTGCAGGTTCTGGCTCGAAGGCGACGGTGCCTGCCTGCAACAAGCTCAAGGGCAAGGTGACGATGGCACGAAGACCCCGCAGGTTGAACCTGCGGTTAAGACCGTCCGTGCCACTCGCCGTCACTGTCCCCGGACTCCAGGCGATGCGGTTCACTTTCCGATTGAGAAAAAGCGTGGAACGGGAATCACCGATGCGGCTCGCCAACAGTTGCGGTATGAGGTCATATCCCCCTTGCACCCGAAATATGCGATCCCCTTGAATGGAGTCCTCTGCGTTTTGTTGCTTTGCCAGCGAGGCGACGCCGATGACGCGCCGATCTGCCGCATTGAATCCTTCGACGTACTCTGCCGCGCTCTGGGCGTCGTCTCCGCCTATGTTCGCGGCTTGGAAGAATTCGGCTAGGGTCAAATCATCCGGACCGGAGGGTGGTGCCGGCAGCCAAGTCTCGAGCTTTCGTAACACCTCGAAGGCGGCATCCCGCCGGCCGTCCTCCTTCTGAAGGCGTCCTTTCCTCATCACCACCCGGGACCCCGTCAACTCGAACGTAGCCAGGCGGCCCTCGTGCACGAGGGCCCAGGTTTCCGGGGGAAGGCCGTGGATGAACTCGGCGCCAAGCTCGATCGGAAGGATCTCGGACGATAATGGATGCGCGACGTGCCGAGTGAATATTCTGCCGCCGATGCGATCCCTCGCTTCGAGGACCGCAATCCGTTGGCCGGCGCCGGCGAGTAGGCGTGCCGCCGCCAGCCCTGCCGCTCCCGCGCCGATGATCAGGGTGTCATAGCGATCTTTCGTTGACGAATCAGGGTCCATGGGCGTCGGGGCCGGCTGGGCTGGCAGCCACAGTACCACTTTGCAGGCTTACGCTCTCGGTAAGTTCGACTACCAGCGGGGCGGTCTCTCGAGATACAGCACGTTGCGCTCCTCGGCAGCGCGGGTGGCGCGGCATCTGCGATTGAAGTCCTGCTCGTTCGCCGCGCGCCTCAGGGAATTGAAGGCTAGATACCAAGACAAATCCCGGTGCGAGCGCGCCACGAAAAACACGGTGTTGGGCCTCTTTGGGTGGTCGAACATTGCTCTGCTCCTAGGCGACGAGCAAGTGTGGGGCGCGCCCTTCGAATTTTCTGTCGGGAGGGAGCCTTGAGCGCATGTAGGACGGTCGCGTTTCGAGTGGGTATGTCCGTCGTTTTCTGACGCGGCCATGCGCTGAACGCCGATTTCCGCGCCCCAGTGGGCGTGAAACAGTGCTCGCCCGAAAATCTTGTCAGGAGACGAGTATGGAAAAGAGTCCCTACACCGAGCTGACTGACAGCGTCGAGGATTTACTCAAGCGCATTGCCGACGTCGACAGCCCTGATATCAAAAGTATTCGAGCCAAGGTTCAGGTGGCTCTTGCGTCGGCGAAGAGCGCCTGGCAGGAAACTACCGCGTACGCGAGCCGGCAGGTAACTCGCACCCTCCGCCGTCCGGGCGACTACGTACGTGAGTCTCCCTTGCGGACCATCGGCATTGCGGCGCTCATCGGCATCGGCGTAGGCGCGCTGCTTGCGCGGCCGCGCGCTAACTCGTAGCGAGTTTCGATGCCAAGCCGCACCGAGGCGCACCGCCCGGCGCCGGATCAACGCGCGCGCCTGGCGGCGGTTCCGTCTCAGGCCCCCGTGCCGGCGGTCTCGGTCACCTTGAAAGTCAACCAATCGGTGCACGAACTGACATTGGAGCCGCGTGTCACGTTGCTCGATGCTCTGCGCGACTACTTGGGTCTCACAGGCACGAAGAAAGGTTGTGATCGCGGCCAGTGCGGTGCATGCACCGTGCTGGCAAACGGCCGCCGCATCAATTCGTGCTTGGCTCTTGCGGTGATGCATACGCACGACGAGATAGTCACCGTGGAAGGGCTGGCGGGCAGCGGCGAGCTGCACCCTATGCAGTCCGCCTTTTTGCATCACGATGCCTTTCAATGTGGTTTCTGCACACCCGGCCAGATCTGTTCCGCCGTGGGTTTTCTCGACGAACACCAAAGGGGCCCCGAGTCCGCGGAGCCTATATCGGATGCAATGATCCGCGAAGGGATGAGCGGCAATCTGTGCCGCTGCGGCGCCTATCCCAACATCGTTGCGGCGGTCCGCGAAGTAGCCGGCCTTGTATAATTTCTCGTACGCGCGCGCCGCGGATATCGATGGTGCGCTGCGCCTGGGGGCGCAGCCCGGCGCGCAGTTCATCGCCGGCGGCACCAATTTGTTGGACCTCATGAAGGGCGGGATCGCGATTCCGCAGAGATTGGTGGACATCTCGCAAATCTCCGGGCTCGCGCAGATCCACCAACTGCCTGGAAGCGGGATCCGGATTGGCGCCCTTGCCAGCAACAGCGATACCGCCAATCATTCGTTGATTCGCGAGCGGCATCCGTTGCTTGCGCAAGCCATCGAGTCCGGCGCCTCAGGGCAATTGCGCAACATGGCGACAGTAGGCGGGAATATCCTGCAGCGGACGCGTTGTGGCTATTTTTACGATACGGGTTTCGACGAGTGCAATAAGCGCAACCCCGGCTCGGGCTGCGCCGCAATCCAGGGATTCAATCGCAATCACGCCGTTCTCGGAGCGAGCGAGTCCTGCATCGCCACCCATCCGTCCGACATGTGTGTCGCGCTGGTCGCGCTCGATGCGGTCGTACAATTGCGGACCGCACGCGGCGCCCGGGCGGTGCCGCTGGCCGATTTTCAGCGCTTGCCTGGCGACACCCCGCACATCGACAACCTTCTCGAATCAGGGGAGATCGTTACCGCCGTCGATTTGCCGTCCGATCGATGGCTGAAGCACTCAGCGTATTTGAAGGTTCGTGATCGCGCGAGCTATGCCTTTGCGTTGGTCTCGGTCGCCGTGGCCCTCGATGTGCGAGACGAGGTCATACAGGACGCTCGGGTGGTGCTCGGCGGTGTAGCGCACAAGCCCTGGCGAGTACCCGAGGCGTCGAGCCTGTTGCTGGGGAGGCGGGCGGACAACGACGCCTTCCGTGAAGTTGCCGAAGCGGCTTTTCAAGGAGCCATGCCACGCGAGCACAATGCATTCAAATTAGAGCTGGGAAAACGCGCCATCGTTCGCGCCTTGTCGTTGGCCGCATCTGCTCAGGAGACCTGACGTGGGCGCCGTCGGACAACCCATCGATCGCGTCGATGGTGCGCGGAAACTTACCGGCACCGCCGCCTACACCAACGATGTGAATCTCGCCAACCAAGCCCATGGGGTCTTGGTGTTGAGCACCGTGCCGAGCGGGCGAATCATTTCGATCGATACGGCCGCTGCTGAGCGCTCGCCGGGCGTTCTTCTCGTTCTGACCTTCAAAAATGCACCACGATTGCCGCAAGGCGGGCGGGCGGGCGTCCATCCTCCGGCCGGCCGGGTCCTTTCCTTGTTGCAAGACAATGAGGTCCACTACAACCGTGAGCCCGTAGCGGTGGTAGTGGCGGAGACCTTGGAGCAGGCCACCTCGGCTGCGGGCCTTGTCGAGGTGCGATACCAGGAGTCGCCTGCTCACCTCGACTTTGCCCACGGGCAAGCGGCCGCTCACTCCCCGGGAAAAGTGAATGGCGAGGACGCTGATTCATCTCGCTGCGGCATCGGCGGCGACTCGATGAACGCGCAAGTCATCGAAACCTACGAGACCCCCGTCGAGCACCACAATCCTCTGGAGCCTCACGCAACACTCGCGCATTGGATCGGCGATCAAGTGACCTTATACGATTCAACGCAGTACATTTCCGGCACGCAGGAGACGCTCGCGAAGGTGCTCGGTGTCCCCAAGGAACATGTGCACGTCATTTGCCCGTTCGTCGGCGGCGGGTTTGGATGCAAAGGCTCGATGTGGTCCCACGTGGCGCTCACTGCCATGGCGGCACGGCAGATCAAGCGGCCGGTCAAGCTATCATTGCAGCGCCCGCAGATGTTTGGGCCGGTCGGCTGCCGCCCTCGAACCTCCCAGAAACTCGCGATGACGGCGCGGGAAAACGGCGAATTCCTCGCCATCGAGCATGACGTACTTTCCCATACATCCGTGATCGAGGACTTCGCCGAAGCGGCAGCCTTGCAGACGAGGATCATGTATAGCTGCCCGAACCTCAAGACCACCCATCGTCTCGTTCCCCTCAATGTCGGAACCCCGACATTTCAACGCGCGCCCGGTCATGCGACGGGCACTTTCGCCCTCGAGTCGGCGATCGACGAATTGGCGTATGCGCTGCGGATCGATCCCATTCAACTTCGCCTGCGCAATGAACCGGATTTGGACCCCGAAAACCAGCTTCCATGGTCGTCGCGCTCACTGCGGCAATGCTTCGAAAGCGGCGCCGCTGCCTTCGGGTGGTCGCGGCGAAGCGCGGAGCCGAACGGAATGCACAACGGGCGCACCGCCGTGGGCTGGGGGGTTGCATCGGCTACGTACCCCGCCAATCGCAGCGTCGCCAACGCGCGGGCGCGAATGACGCGGGATGGCCGCCTCATCGTTCAGTCCGGCACCCAAGATTTGGGAACGGGTACGTCCACGGTAATGACGCAGGTCGCGGCGGACGCGCTGGGGTGCGCGCTGGAGCGCGTAGTGTTCGAATTGGGAGACAGCGATTTTCCGGAAGCGCCGGTATCGGGGGGTTCGCAAACCGTGGCTAGCGTCGCGCCGGCCGTGCGCGCCGCCGCATTGGCGTTGCGTGACAAGTTGATCGCCTTGGGCGTGGCAGATGAATCCTCGCTGGTGCACGGTGCGTCTCCGGCCGACGTAGTCATCGAGAACGGATTCATCGGAGCGCGATCGAGCGCCCGCAGGGAGCCCTTGTCGCTGCTGATCGCGCGCGCGGGCGGCGGCGATATCGTCGCCGAAGGCTCCGCGCGACCCGGCCCGGAAAAAAAGCGGTACTCCATGCATTCGTTCGGCGCGGTGTTTGTCGAGGTCAATGTGGACCTGGATCTGGGACTAATCAGCGTTCCGCGTGTCGTCGCCCGCTACGGCATCGGCCGGCTGTTGAATGCAAAAACCGGGCGAAGCCAGCTCGTCGGGGGCATCGTGTGGGGTATCGGGATGGCACTCATGGAAGAATCCGTGCTGGATGAGCGTACGGGGCGGATCGTCAATGCCAACTTGGCGGACTATCATATCCCCACCAATTCCGACATCGGCGAGATCGACGTCGGTGTGGTCGCGGAAAACGACCCGCACATCAACCCATTGGGCGCCCGCGGAATCGGCGAAATCGGCATCACCGGGGTCGCGGCCGCGCTCGCGAATGCGGTTTACCACGCAACCGGCGTGCGCGTGCGCGAATTGCCGATCACCCTCGACAAGCTGCTTCTTTAGGTCTGAATCAGCCGATGCGCCGCCGATGCATCACTCGAGGAATCGATGCAGGTCAGACGACCGGATAAATAGGGCTGCGAGCGCATTGAGCCCGACGCTGTCCTCGTGATCAAACCGCCCGAGGTGAGGACTATCGATATCGAGAACACCCAGGAGTCGGCCTTTCTCCATCAATGGCACCACTATTTCCGAGCGCGAAGCGGCGTCGCACGCGATGTGCCCGGGGAAAGCATCGACATCCGCAACAACAAGGGTTTCGCCGCGTTCGGCGGCCGTGCCGCAAACGCCTTGGCCCATAGCAATCCGAACGCAAGCGACCTTGCCTTGGAAAGGACCCAGCAGCAACTCGCTGCCGCGCCGGAAATAGAATCCGGCCCAATTCAAATCCGGCAACGTCTCGTACAGAACCGCCGACATATTGGCCGCGTTCGCCAAGCCGTCGCGCTCACCCGCGAACAAAGCAGCCAATTGTCCTTCCATTTCGCGGTAGAGGTCCGCCTTCGAGGTCATGTCCGTACCTTCGCTTGCTGTGCGCGATCCGTCAAGCTCGATGCTACCCGTTTCAGCCCGGGCAGATTGGACCACAGGCTTGCCTGCGGCAGAAACTCGATCCGCATTCCGAGCGCCGTCGGTTCACGAAGGCGGACCGTGATCCGGTGCAGACCGCTGCCGGTCGAAACCTCAGCCCCGGCGATATTTGAAAAATGAATGGTCTCTTCGATGCGCCCCCGCCTCACCGTCAGGTGATCATCATGATCCAACACCTCGTCCGCGAGATGATGAATTTGCGTTTTTCGCAGGAAATATACGAAAAAGGCAGCGAGAATTCCGATGGCAAAAACTCTCGATGCCGGATCTGACCTCAAGCTGCCATCGAGCGCGGAAGGAGCGGCCACGAACGCCATCAGCGCAGCGGCGCTCAGCCAGATTCCGCGCTTGAACAAGCGAGTGCTCTTGAACGAGATGACTTGCATAACCCGGGCGGAGCTTACCCGGAATTATATGCCTTCGTTCATCCCAATCATGATGCTGTTCGTCACCAGGGCGAGGGCAAGCGCGGACACTGTCCGCGGACAAAACGGACCGACACTTCGCATCAATGCGCCAGGGCTTAAGTCACGCCGATTGAAGTACTCGGCATATCGGATACCGGCGCTGAGAGATTTGGTGGGGGGTGCTTCATTCGCGCTTCGATCTCCTCCCACAGAAGCGAATAGGTCTGCCCAGCCGTGCTGCGCGGCGCGTAGCTCGGAATCGGCGCCCGACGCAGGCTCATTCTCTCGATCTCGCTCGAGTACGGCACCTCCGTGGTCAGCAGATCGGGAAACAGATCGCGCGTGCTTGCGATCACATCGTGGTGCAGCGACTTGCGCCGATCCACCATCGAGAAGAATGGCAGCAGCGCCACATCGGTCCATCGGCTCGCGGCTACGAAGTCGCGCAGCTGAATCAGCATGCGCACCGACAACGGCGTCGGCAGCAGCGGAACGATGACAGCATCGGCCGCGCGAAGTACATTCTCGGAAAGCAACGAAATTCCGGGAGGGCAGTCGAGAAACAGCGCGGCGTACACGTCCCGGAGCGTGCGGCTCATTTTTAGAAGCCGTTCGGTCGGATGCTTGCGCGCGCTGAGGTGCACATCGAAATTGCGGTACGAAAGATCCGACGGCAGCACATCCAAGCGCTCGTAACCGCTCGGAGCGAGCAATTCAGGAAGCTCGCGCCTGCCGGACACGGGCTTTTTAGCGGATGCATTCGGGTTCGGCTCGCATCGTAGGATATAGGTCGCCGCTCCTTGCGGATCCAAGTCCCACAACAGCGTCGCTCTTCCGCCGGCGGCGCACAGAAATGCAAGGTTGACCCCGGCGGTCGTCTTCCCGACTCCTCCCTTGATGTTCGTAACCGCAATGATTTTCATGGTAGGCACGATGATAGGACGCAACCCAAGCCATTTACATCCCAAAGGCGCTACGCCATCGTGTATTTTAGGCTTTGGCTACCTGGAGCACTCAATCGGCCGGTATGTTCTGGTACGCGGTAGTACTTTGATCGTCGAGGATCGCCGCGCCGTTGTCCTCGGTCTCGGCTTGCTCATCGGAGCCGCGATGGCCACCCTCGCCGCCAGGAGCGCCGCGTCGGCGGCCGATGCCGTGCTGCCGCCCGATCCCGCGACTCCGTCTCTCACCGCGACTTCGTCCCACACCGCGAC
>CAWBUE010000018.1:0-200616 GCA_963791825.1 uncultured Gammaproteobacteria bacterium | reverse complement strand
GTCTGGCCGGAGGCGTCATATTGGAAAGCCGCGGATCGCTTCTGCCGAAGCCGCGCACGGCGTTCGTCCTGGCAATGATATGGTGCTGCGCGCTGTTCGGTTTTGCCCGTTCGACGACCTATGCAATGGCCATTACACTGTTGTTCGCCGCGGGGTTCGTTGAACTGGGGTTCAATTCCATGGCTCAATCGCTGGTGCAACTTAATGCCCCGGGCGAGATCCGCGGACGAGTCCTTGGCGTGTTCTCGATGTCTGCTTTGGGGTTGCGCACCTTCAGCGGACTGAGTGTGGGGTTGTTGGGTTCGATCATCGGCATACATAACTCGTTGAGCTACAGCGCTGCCGCGCTGCTGATCCTCTATGCGGCGATCTTCGCCGTCAGGTATGCCAGGGGAAGGCGGGCCGATGGAGGCGGAAGGTGAGTTCGTCCAGCGATATGGATCTCATGCGCCGTGCACTCGCGCTTGCGCGGCGTGCGGCGCTGGAGAACGAGGTGCCAATCGGTGCCCTATTGGTGCTGGACGACGAAGTGATCGGCGAGGGATGGAACCGACCGATAAGCGAGCACGATCCCACGGCCCATGCAGAGATCGTGGCGCTGCGCGCAGGCGCGCGCCGCCTGCGCAACTACAGGCTGGAGAGGTCCACGCTGTACGTGACGCTGGAACCATGCGCCATGTGCATCGGCGCCGTGCTCAATGCACGTGTATCGCGCCTGGTATTCGGCGCATGGGATCAAAAGGCCGGTGCTTGCGGCAGCGTGGTCGATCTGCCGCGCGAGCCGAAGCTGACTCGCCACATCGACGTTTTTGGCGGTGTGTGCAGCGATGAGAGCGCCGGCCTGCTGCGAAGCTTTTTCGAGACCCGTCGTTAGCGCCGACCCCTAGTTCAAAGAGGAAGCGCCGGCGCCCCAGGCCCATTCCAATAGGTCCCGGTAGCCGCGCACGTTGTCCACATATCGCACCGGTTCCCAGCCGCGCGCATATCCGTTCTCGGTCTGGGAGTACCAGTGTTCCTGCTCCAGCAGCGGCAGAAACTCGCGCACATCTTGCCATAAATCCGGATCGCGACCGGCCTTTTGTGTCAGCACCCGCGCGTCCTCTAAATGTCCGTAGCCGATGTTATAGGCGGCGAGTGCAAACCATGTCCGATCCGGTTCGGGCACATGGGTCGGGATTTTCTCGTAGACCTGCCGAAAATAACGGGCGCCGCCGAAGATGCTCTGCCTGGCGTCACCGGGATTGGTGACCTTGGCCTCGGTCGCCGAATCGACCGTCAACTGCATCAGACCCTTGGCGCCCGATGCGGAGGCTGCGCTGGGATTCCATTTCGATTCTTGATAGCCAATTGCTGCCAACAGCCGCCAGTCTTGGCTGCTTTGTTGCGCGGCCTCTTCGAACCATTTCTTGTAAAGGGGCAAACGGCTTTGTAAATGGCGCATAAAGCCGCGCGTTCCGACAAACGATAAATCCTCGGAGCGGCCGTAGTAACGCTTGACAATCGCTGCAAGTTCGCCGGTGGTCTTAATCCGAGAGAAATAGTTGCTCATTTCGTATAGAAACCCCGGGTCTCGCGCGCTCGCCGCCCAGGCAAGCGATTGACTGCCGCCGAAATCGAAGGCAATGCGCAACTCAGGATGAGCATCGTGTGCCAATGCAAATTCCGTGGAATCGGCGATGGTGTAATCAATAGTCCCGTCCGCGACCCCATCAAGCAGCGCCTGCGTATCCGTGCTGGCGTTCTCCACCCACACTAGATTGGGCAGCAAATTGCGCGCCGCGTGCAAAGTCGTTGCATGAGAACTGCCGGCCGCGATTTCAAGATCACCATTGCCGATTTCGGCGAGCGAACCCGGCCTTGTCGCGCCGCGCCTGTAGATCAAGTGTTCACGCACCCGCTGATACGCAGGGCCAAACTCGACACCGGGTATGTCCTGCAAAGAGACTTTTAAACCTGCCGCCGCCAAGTGCGCGTGTCCGGAGGCCAGGGAATCATAGATCTCCGCGTAGCTGCGCAGCGGCGTGATTGTCAGCTTTACACCGAGCTCATCGGCGAATCGACGGGCCAATTCATATTCCGGACCTTCCGGCATATCGTCGGGGCCGCGATAATAGGCGAGGGGGCCATTTCGCGTAGCCACTCGCAGCTCGCCCAGCGTCTTGATCTGGTCGATCAAGCTCGGCAGCGGGGTGCATGTCCCCAGCATCAGGACGGCCGCAACGGCTACGCCGACTTTTGTCCAGCGCTGCCAATTCATGTTGAGCTTGAAAGTACGCACGGTCGTGAGCTGATAAGTTCCGTGAGGCGGGCTACCCATTCCAGAGGCAGGCCCATTGCCGATGCGTTAGAATAACCCTTTATTTCTTCCTATGGACCCTTGACAAATGTGTTTCCATCAGCGATGCCTAGCGCGTCACACTGCAGCAATTCTTAAGTTAAGAGCACAAAAAACTTAAGTAAATTCCGCATAAATTTAACGTTAACGGGAGAGGTACCGAAGTGGTCATAACGGCGCCGACTCGAAATCGGATGGTCGGGTAATTCCGGCACGTGGGTTCGAATCCCACCCTCTCCGCCACTTGTTTTCCAAGCCTTTTCCGATGCTTAACCTAGACCGGATTTTCCTACTGCCAAACCTCGGGCGACTTGAGGGGACGAATCATGTTCTGCTGCACGTGATTTGACGCCGCGATCATCGAAAAATTGCAGTACGAGAATCCAAAAATGCAGCACGCGCGACACTTTTTCCCATCGCTTGTTTGATCGCGTGAATATCGGAATCCGTTGGGCCTTCGAGCCACGCGGCGTAGATGCGCATCATCACCTCGACGCTGTGTCCGTGCTGCTTCGCGACCCAGAGTAGCTTCTTCCCCTGCATAAGTTGCCAGGTCACCGAGGAATGGCGCGCATGGTAGAGCCACGCCGGCGAATGTTGAGCGCCTTGATCCCGACCGGGGCCGGCTTGTAACAGTCCCCTGAGCGGCTCAATTCGGATCAAGAGCTGTCCTTCCCCTGGGCGAACTGGGTATCTAGAAGCAGACATTCGAACATTAGACTGGGGTACCCTCACGCTCGACTGCGAGAAGGACGCGTCTTCCGAATTCGCCTTTTTGCTACCTCATACCGCACCGCGCGAATGAAGGAGTAGCCTAGTTTTTTGCTAAGTAAGGAGGATCCGATGAATGCCCAACGGCGCCGAGCGCTATCGAGCCTAATGGCAGCGGTCGTAACGACGCAGGCTGCTGCGCAAAAGTCTGGCGGTCCCGAGCATGCGGAGGACACCGCCGGATCGATCCCCAATTTCTCCGCGTTGACGCGGAGCGGCACCGCGATGGCCGATGATGGCGTCCGGCTTTATTACGAAGAAACCGGCTCCGGTGTTCCTGTGATTTTCGTTCATGAGTTCGCGGGAGATCGTCGCAGTTGGGAGCCTCAGGTGCGCTCACTGTCGCGCTGGTTCCGCTGTATTACCTTTAATGCTCGAGGGTATCCGCCATCCGACGTGCCTGATGATGAGCGTCACTACTCTCAGGCGCGGGCACGCGACGATATTCGAGACGTTCTCACGCACCTGCGCATTGAACGAGCGCACATCGTCGGGCTCTCGATGGGTGGCTTTGCAACACTGCATTTCGGTTTAACGTATCCGTCACGGGCGAAATCACTGATGATCGCTTCTTGTGGCTACGGGTCGGATCCCGAGCGGCAAGCGGAGTTCCGCGATGAGATGGAAGCGACTGCCGCTCGGATCGAGAGAGAATCGATGGCGAATTTTGCCAAGACTTACGCTCTCGGGCCCGCACGAGTTCAGCTTCAGAACAAGGATCCACGGGGCTGGACCGAGTTCGTGGCCCAGCTGGCCGAGCACTCGACCCCAGGCTCCGCATTGACTATGCGTGGAGTCCAAAAACGGCGACCTTCGCTTTGGAGCCTGCGGGATACCATGAGAGTTTTGGAAGTCCCAACGCTGATCGTTGCAGGCGACGAGGACGAACCGTGTCTGGAACCAGCATTGATGATGAAGCGCACGATTGCGACCGCCGGACTTGCAGTTATTCCAAGGTCTGGTCATGCAGTGAATCTGGAGGAACCTGACGCTTTCAACCGCATGGCTCACGATTTAATCACGACCGTCGAAGCGGGACGATGGACCCCACGAGATCCACGCGCCGTGTTTCCGTCTCCGCGTGGCTGACTACGGCCGTTGCGCGTGTAGCCCGTGTCGCCTACAGGCCGATGCTGGGCGAGCCTGGCGTCCAAGAAGGGAAGCCACCGCCAGTTCAAGCACCCGATTTGGCACCGGGCACGCTGAACAGTATCCTCAAACAGTCGGGTTTGAAGAAATAGGCACCTCTTATGCGTTACACGATAGTGATCGAAAATGCCGGTGATAATTTTTCCGCATATGTGCCGGACCTTCCAGGCTGCATTGCCACGGGCGAGACACTAGCCGCGACGGAGCAGGCAATTCGCGAGGCTATTGAGTTCCACTTGGAGGGGATGCGCGAGCACGGTATTCCGATTCCTCCTCCGTCCAGCCATGGCGATTACGTTGAGGTCGCCGCCGAACGGATGGCCGACCTCCAAACGGAGCTACTGCCAAAAGGGGGAGAGAAGGGGTCTTTAGGGGACGCAGAGCCGCAGGTCTTTCACGCCCTGGCGGGTATCAGCCTGATGCGGGTGATCTCCGATGGGACGCCGAAACGATTTGGGGGACCCCAGTAGCCCGTACCGCGGCTCACGTATACCCATAAATTTTTCAGCCGGTAAAGCCCCGCGGTGAAGGGCTGGAAGAAACCCACGAACAAATTCCATGGCCAAAACTGGCCCCCATGAGTATGTCCCGAGAGCTGCACATCGAAGCCGGCGTTAGCCGCAGCCGTTGCAGAATTCGGTTGGTGGGCCAGCAATATTTTTGCTCCCGCATCAGCCGGCGAGCCGCGCAGCGACTCCGCCGGATCGCTGAGCTCGGCGGCGTCAAAATGATGTGCGCTTAAGTCCGTGACGCCGGCGATGACCAGCGTAGCGCCATTGTGTTTCAAGACTACATGCTCGTTCTTGAGAACCCTCAACCCCAAGCGCCTGATTTCTGCGGTCCAAGCACGCTCACCCGAGTAGTACTCGTGATTTCCCGTTACGAAGTAAGCGCCGTGACGGGCCGCGAGCCCGGCTAAGGGCGCGGTATGCATCGACAACTGCTGCACTGAGCCATCGACCAGATCGCCGGTTACCGCGATCAGATCGGCTTTCAGGCCGTTCACGAGCATCACGATTTTCTCGACGAAGCCGCGCTTGATTGTGGGACCGACATGGACGTCGCTGATTTGCGCAATCGAAAAGCCGCGCAAAGCTTCCGGAAGGTTGGTGACCGGAATCTCGACGTCGACAACATGGGGCCGGCGGCGAGCAATCACTAAACCAGCCAGCGTGACGATCGCGGTAAGCGCTAACGTCCACCGGGCGGACGGTGCAGCCAATGGCGCCGTTTGCAGCGAGGGCAGGAACACATGGGCGCCGAGCAGGACGACATCGCGCAGTAGAGTAAAAACGAAAAGCGAGGAAAAGAATCCCATGGAGAGCACGCCGATCCAAGCGAGTAGATCCTCCATGCCTCGATTGCGGATCGTGTGGTTGCGCACCGAGATTGGAATGACCAGGCAGCACACGATCAATAGAGTCATTGCGGCGAGTATGCCGATCGGCCCGATTGATAACGGCGGCAGCAGCCGCCAGCCGATGTATCCAGGCAGCAAGAAGATCAGCCATAGGGGGTTCAAAAAGAGGCGGCGCACGCTCACGGAGTCAATGGTGGGGCGGGTTCCTGCCGATTCAAGGTACGTGTGTCAAGTTCGCAGGGGCCGGCGCAGCCATTCCATTCCCTTGAATTCCACGAATTGGGTCGTAGCAGCCCACAGGTAGTCCCCATACAAGAAAGGCTCGAACGAGTCCGCGGCATCCATCGGCAGCGGACGTATCTCGGCGTCCGCTCGCGCTTCGTAAAAAAACGGGATTGACATGCGTTCGCGGCCGTTGCCGATCACGCGATGTTCGGTCGCCTTTATTCGACTGCCGCACCAGCGCTCGAGCACTTTGCCGAAATTGACTGCGAGAGCATGGTCGGCGGGATGCACATCGAGCCAGGTGCCGTCGCGGTGGCGCGCCTGCAACCCCGAAATCCCATCTTGGGCGAGCAGCGTCAAGAATCCCGAATCGACATGCGGTGCGCCGTTGATGTAATACCGGACGCCCTCGTGAGTTACCCAAACATTAGGATCCGACTCGGCGGTTTGCTCGGTGTCGGCTCGAATGGGATACCGCAGCAAGCGCAATGTCGACAGGCCACGGTCGAATGCGGAATCGAAAAAATGCTCGTCCAAAGACAAGCCGCGTGCGAGCGATCGCATCAACGCCTGGCTCACCTTCTCCATGCCGAGATAATAGGCGGCGACGGATTCACGCCATCCGGGCAGGGAAGTTGCCGCAGGCAGAGGAGTAGTTTCGCGCAAAGGATCGTCGCTCCGAACAACGGCTGCTCCGTGGACGACGTCGGCACCGATATCGATGCCTTCCTTGGCAGTCAAGAAACCTGTCTGCAGCGGGAACCATCCTCGATAAACGTTTGGGTGTGCTGGATCGAACTTCTGACGCCAGAGTTTCCGTGTCTCGGTCTCGGGCAGTTGGAACAGACGTAGTAGCTCTGTCCGCGCGGCCGGGCCTGCGGGTATGTCAGGCGGAAATCCCTCAACTACCATGAAACCCGGCATTGCGGCCGCCGTCATGATCGCTTTGTCCGTAAGGTCGCGCTCGCGCGACGGCGGATGGAATAGCGAGCCGATATCGATAAACGGGATGGAGTGATCCATGCTTTGCTTTTTCACTGAAACCGATTGGGACAGCGCGTGGGTAAGTATATTGCCTTTTTTAACCTTGACGTTTTGGCGTTTGGCTTGCTAAAGGCCTCGAGCGTCGATCTTTTTTACGGTCCACCCAGGTTAGAATCATCCCACACCGCAAAAGTCCGGGCAGGCCGGTTCGTTCATGAAAAAGCAAGGCATAAAGGCGAATCCATGGGTCCCTACGTCGATTCCATCATCTCCGATGAGGTGATGCCGGCCAGCACCACCGTGGTCGTCATCGGCGGGGGCATCGTCGGCACCTTCGCCGCCCTGACGCTGGCCGGCCGAGGCGTTCCGGTGGTGCTCTGCGAGAAAGGATATATCGCTTGCGAGCAATCCAGCCGAAACTGGGGCTGGTGCCGGCAGGCTGGCCGCGATGTGCGGGAAATGCCGCTGATCGTGCAGAGTTTGCAGTTGTGGCGCGACATGGACCGTTTGACGGAAGCCGAGACGGGCTTTCGCCAATGCGGGGTTCTCTATGTGGGCGAAAGCGAAAAAGACGAAGCGCGATTTGCAGAATGGGCAGAGATGGCGAAGCCTTATGACATCGGCACGCGCATCGTGCGAGGCGGCGACGTCAGCGCCCTCATGCCCGGAGCGAGCCGCACTTTCGCTTGCGGACTGCATGTGCCTACCGACGGCTGTGCGGAGCCGCAGCGCGCGGCGCCGGCAATCGCCCGCGCCGCGCAACGCAAGGGAGCCATTGTCATCACCCACTGTGCCGTGCGCGGGATCGAACGCGCGGGTGGCCGCGCCGTGGCGGTCATAACTGAGCGAGGCCGAATCGCATGCGAGTCCGTTGTCCTCGCCGGCGGCGCGTGGTCGGGTCTGTTCTGCGCAAGTCTCGGGATCCGGTTGCCTCAATTGAAGGTGTTGTCCTCGGTCTTGCGCACCGCGCCGGTCACCAATGGGCCGGACACCTGTACCTATATGGATGAGGTTGGCTACCGCAAGCGGCGTGACGGTGGCTACACCATCGCCAGGGGCGCAGGCTACGTCGTGCCGTTCGTGCCCGATTCGCTGCGGTATTTTCGTGATTTCCTACCGGCCATCCGCAACGAACATGACTCTTTGCGGCTACGACTCAACGCGCAGTCGTTACGCGAGCTTTGTGCGCCGCGCCGCTGGCCGATGGATCGGCCGAGCCCATTCGAGTCCGCACGAGTATTGGATCCTCCTCCGAATAGAGCGCTGAATCGACAGGCTCTGGCCGCGATGATCAAACTCTATCCGCAATTTCGTGGCGTGGATGTGGTGCAGCAGTGGGGCGGATACATCGATGTCACACCGGATGTCGTGCCTTACATCAGTCAGGTGGGCACGCTTCCAGGCTTGACGATTGCGGCCGGATTTTCCGGCCATGGATTCGGTATCGGCCCGGCCGCCGGCCGGTTGGCTGCCGAACTTGCAACCGGCGAGACCCCGTCGGTTGATCCGGCGCCGTTTCGTGCTTCCCGGTTCAGCGATGGCTCGCCAATCGTGATCGGCCCGGAAATTTGATCCAGCGAATCGCAACCGCCGCACGTTGTCGGCTGCTGGCTTGAAGTCACGTCATCGCTGCGACGTCACTTCGGCTTGCGAAACTTGAGCACGAAGTTATCGGCTTCGCCGATCGCGACATATTTGGCACGATCCTTCTCGCCCTGGGATAAGGTCGGGGGCAGTGTCCAGACTCCATCAACCCAGTCCTTCGTGTCTCGCGGATTTGCATTAACTTCTGATGATCCGACGAATTCAAAGCCCGCCTTTTTCGCCAGCGCGATCGCGTAATCTTGGCGCACGTAGCCATTTTTGCCCTTTGGATCCTGCGGCTGATCATTGCGGCCGCGGTGCTCTTCTATGCCCAAGTAACCGCCCGGTTTGAGGGCCTTGAAGGAGGCCGCCAGCGCTTCGTCCGCATAGCCGCCGTCCATCCAATTGTGCAGATTGCGAAACGTGAGCACGAGATCCGCGGAGCCCGGCGGGGCGATCTCGAAGTGGCCGGGGCCCAATGTAGTTTCATGAAGCGTGCCCAGCCGGTCCTTCTCCGCAGCGATCCGCGCGTGAAAGCGTTTCACGCCTGCATCTTCCTCGGCATTCCCTGGCGGCGGCAAGGCGACGTAGTAGTGTCCGGCCGGAGCCAGGTAGGGTCCCAGGATGTCGGTCCAATACCCTCCGCCCGGCCACAATTCGACCACCGTCATCGTGGGAGCAATCCCAAAGAAGGTCAGTTCCTCAACGGGATGGCGAGCGGCGTCCCTGGCTACAGCGGCCGGACTGCGCGCCGAACTTGCCACCGCAGAGACGAGCGCGGCGTCACCTTGCTTGGCGGCTACAACGGCAGGACCGGCCAAGCCCAGCAAGGTCACGGTCAACAATGCGCGAAAGTGGAAACTTTGCATGGCGATACCTTTTAGAGTGTTTATGGATTCAGTGTCACAAATATACGCGGTGCATCGGCACCGATAGGAATTTCTATTTGGGTGGAGTATCGCCGGTAAAGGGAATTGGCGTTGCACCGGTCACCGGGCCGATGGTTGCCCTGTCGCTGACGTACAGCTTAACGGTCCGCTCGAAGCGTAACTCGCCCTGCACCGTCGCTCCCGGTCCGACGACGATTCGTGGGATCTCTTGCACCAATTGCATCAACTGTCCAGAGGGCTTTTCTACGAGAATACCGCCTTCTACGTGTGAAGCGCCGGTGATGCTCATGCTGCCGTTGACGGTCTTGATGCCCCCTCCGACGTGTGCGGCAGTCAAGGTGATTTTTCCATTCACGTTCGACACGGAGCCGGAAATCTCTGCAGAGTCACCCAAGTTGATTTCGCCGTTGACCGTGGAGACGTCGCCCGATACGTGCGCACCCGCGCCGAGGATGATGGATCCGTTCACGCTGTTCATCGACGCCGCGGTTGCATGAGCGTCCAAATGGATGCCGCCGTTCACCGTTGTCGCACTGGTGACTGCGGCGTTGTCATCGAGATGAATGGAGCCGTTGACCGTTGTCACGGCGCCCGGTGCTTTGCCGGCGGGCACGTGAATTGAGCCGTTGACCTTGGTTGACTCGTCACCGTCACTCGATCCACCGCATCCCGATAGGGCACCGAGTAACGCAAGCGCGGCAAAGATACCTGCGGCGCTCGCTCCGCGGGGAGACGCCCGGCGGGGCCTTGACGTGATTTGATCGCTCATGCGGTACCTCTGCGGTCTAACGCGGCTACTTTACCAGCACGGCTCAAGACCTCAACTAGCGCCCCGACGGTGAACTGGAAAATTCAGGGTCCGCGTCTCCCGATTGGGCCGGCGGCCGAGATGTCATCCGAATATCGACTCTCGAAGGTTCGGGGCTGTGAATGATTCCTTTGCTTCGTTCTGCAGACCTCCGGGGAATCCGAGCTTTTGCAAACCGAACAACCTATCAAAGACATCAACAGAAGTAGCCCAACGAATTTCCTCATGATACCTCTAGGGCGGTAGTTCAAGCAGTTGAGCGCACCTTACACCCATTTAACCCTAACCCATATGCTTCAATCGGAGCGGCACCCGAACCGCGCATGCCAGAGCGGACCGGTTGCCGACGCCCGCCTCCTTGCCTACACTCTGGAAAACCCGCCGCCCGCCATTGATATAACGGCAATGACCAACCTGCTAAGCATCGTCAGCAAGACTCTCGACACCAAGAAGGCCCATAAATCGGCCGGCGCGATCGCCGGGTTTGCGAGCGCGATATCGGTCATCGTCGGTGCTTTTGCCGCATATGCGACTCCCAAGGGTTGGGGCCATGTAAAGATGGCGCTGCACATCACGAAAAAACCCTTCATCGTAAAACTGGCGCCGCTTCTGACCGGCGCTTCCGTCGCCATTGCAACCCTCGCCGGGCTTCTAGGTTTCTATCTTTGGATCAGCGACCGCCAAGGCGGTTCGCCGGATCATAAAGCGAACGACGATGTCCCCGGTTAGGGCCCGCAGCGAATTGGCTATTTAAGCGCTGGTCCAGAGCTGTACCTCCATACGTCGTTCAACTGGAAGGGCTGCGATGGAGTCCCAGCGGCGATCCAAAGCGCGCCGTGATAGGCGAATACGCTCGCGGCATGACGCGCGGACCAGGGTGGGGACACGCCGACACCGGGCTCCTGGGACCAGTGAATCCCGTCACTCGAACTCCAGATATCGTTGAGAGGCACACCAGCGTCTGGTGCGGCATCGTCTGGAATGCCTGCCATGACCCAAATGCGGTCATTGAAAACTGCCACGTTGTGGTAGCGGCGCGCACGCCACGGAGCGCTGGGGGTAATCTCTGTCCAATTCATGCCGTCAGTCGAATTCCAGACATCGTTGTAGCCTACGCCCAACTGATCCGGGTCTGCGCTCCAGTAAGTCCCGCCGCCGATCACCCACATCTTTCCGTCGAAAACAACGGCACCGCAAATCATTCCTCTACCTTTCTTTGCCCACGGTGCCTCGGTGAGGACCTGAGTCCAATTCATCCCATCCGCACTGGACCAAACGTCACGATAATATTCGGTTGTGGGTATCGGTTCAGGTGGCGGGTCGAGCGCTTGTGGAAGCGATTGCCCGCCCATCACCCACATTTTCCCGCCGAAGACCAATGTGTAATGAAGTACACGACCGTTGGGCGCCTGCCCACTCGGCGATCGGTAGGCCCATGGGGCGTTGTCGGTAACGAGATTCCAAGTCACACCATCGCTTGAATTCCATATGTCGTATTGATAGTGACCACGGTTATTGTCGCCGCCAAGAATCCACATCTTGTCATTGAACACTAACCATCCGGCCATGTGTCGCGGTTCCCAGCCGGATACCGTATCGGGTTTGACGAGGGTCCAGTTGCCGCCGTCCGATGAGTTCCACACTTCGTTTGTCGTAGGGCCCGTCGGGAAAACGCCATTCTGGTTCCAGCCGCCAAGCAGCCACATCTTATCCGCGTACTCGAGTGCGCCAGCGCCGTCGCGCCCGGCGAACTGCGCGGCGACGGTTACGTTTTCCCAGTTGTACTGGACAGGCGGCAGCATCGGGGCCTGCGACCCCAAATGGCCTTCCGAGCAGCTTGCACTGAATACAATCAACAATGCAGCGCTAAAACATAGCCCGCGGTCATGTATTTTCACATTTAATTGCTCGCGTTGTGGCACTTGCGTGAAGTGTGTGCCGGAGGTTTGAATTCGTCGCCATTACCGAATGGCATAGAGCGTCCTTTTTCAGTTGGCTACACGGCGCTTACACGTCACTTATCGCTCCATCTGTTCACGCGTGAGCCCCGCGTAGTGCCTGACACATAGCTTACTGCAATACCGGACACATCGTTGATGCGGTCTAAAGGGATCAGCGAAACACCTTTAGCTAGTATTAGCTTAGGAGTTGTCTGAGTCGTCACTCGAGGGTTTCCGACGCACAACGCATTGAGCTCTGGCGCCTATAACGGGCGGACGAGCCGTGCACCGCATCGCTAAAGCGCTGGGGCAGCGATCCAGCAGCAACATAATCCGCGCGCTCGATGCTACTGGCAGTATCGCTCCGGCGCATCGAAGTCGCTAATAGAGGGTATTGAGCTTCGCAAAGCGCGAAGAGATTTCGCGCGGTGTGTATTCTCGATACAAGGGTTTCGTCGACCCATTGAGGTCAAGTTACCGATGTGCCCGGAACGGACCCGCACGAAGGCTTGCCGGCTGAGGGATTCGAACCCCCGACCTACGGTTTACAAAACCGTTGCACTACCACTGTGCTAAGCCGGCAAAAACTGCTAACGCATCTTTCTAGAGCCAGTTTACTGACACTCCCTGAACATTGCCAACGGGCCGCAGAGGTGGATAAGGGCCTGGGACGTGATGCGGGCGGTGTGAAGAGCGATCACCGGACCATGCATGGAACCTCGGCGCATATGTAAAAGCAAGGTGGCGCAGAAACGCGGCCAGCTGCTATCGTCACCGCAAGCACCGCCGACAGGGAGTTTGCGAGTTATGCGACGAAGTTGTCGTCAAAAATGGCCTATGGAAAGCTGCGGAGATATAGGCTGCAATCTATGCGGCAGTGAAGTGGCAGAAGAGGTCTATGCTGCCGGAGTTGCTCAACGTAACCGCATCGTCAGATGCGCGGCCTGCGGCCTGATGTATGCCAGTCCGTGTATTGCGGAGTCGGTTACCGAATTTGAACTGCAGGACCCCGAATTCGTACGCCGGGTGACTGCGAACGAACCCCCGAGAGTCCACAAGGAGCGGCTGCAGCTGCGCGACTACAAATCGATTCGCGACCGGCTTTCGGCCGCGTATCCCCGCCGCGGCCGCTTATTGGAGATCGGCAGCGGCTTCGGCTTCTTGCTTGACTACTTTCGCGAAGACGGATGGTCCACCACCGGCGTCGATCAAAGCCGGCGGCTCTGCTCCTACGCCGCCGAAGTGTTCGATCAAACGGTCATACCTTTGAGCATTTCTGAGGCGCCGCTCGAGGCGGGTTCCTTTGATGTCGTCGTCATGCTTCATGTCATCGAGCATGTGCCGAATCCTCTGGCAACGATGCGCAAGATATTCGAAGCGCTCAAACCGGGAGGAACGTTGGTATTGGAGACGCCTCGCTACGACACTCTGATGTTCAAGCTGCTCGGCCGGAGGGAAAGAAGCATGGCGTGCGATGTCCACGTCTACTTCTTCACTGTCGACACGCTTTCGCGCTTGGCGATGAGGGTGGGGTTCGCCGTGCGTGAGACTGAGTTCGTAGGACGGTCGCTCACGATTGGTCGACTCCTGTTCAACATCGGCGTGATCTCAAAAAGCGAGGCCGTGAAGACTGCCATGGAGTTCCTAACCAGGACGCTGCGGCTGGATCGGTTTCATGTGTACCTCAACCTAAGAGACATGCAGCGGGTTTACCTGGTCAAGCCGCTCGTCGGTTTCTGAGGGGCCGGGCGCCGAACCGTTGGACTGATTATTCGGGGTGAGGGTGCTCCCGTATCGTTCGATCTCGGCCGCCTGTCCAGGGTGGCCCGACTCTGCCGCCAGCGTGTCCGAGCGCTTCTTTTGCAGGCTTGCAGCCTCTCTTCGCAGCTCGCGACTTTCGAGAATGAGCGTCTGCTTCCGGGGACCGTCCGTGTGTTCGTCGAGCTGCAGAGCCTCCTGATCGCGCGATGCGGCTCTTAAATAGAGGGATCTAATTTCGCCCCAAAGTTGATCGGTTGGGTGCGAGCCGCCGACTGATCTGACTAGAAAGCCGCCGCTATCGATCTCGGAGAGATCGACTTCCATCTGCGATTCCAAGACCGGCTCGCCGCAGCTGCGTTTGATTGCTTCGAGCGTCGCCCTTCGTTGACTGAGCACGCTTTGACCGGTCCGCTGATTGACTATTATGAAGCAGTAAACATAGGTGTCTGCCATCGGTTCTCCCTGGAGAATTGAAATTCTCTCTAGTTGCTCTGTTCATCGTCCGGGCGCGGTCCATGGGCAGGGCGGTTTTTCTCAAGGTTTCATGGGCGCATCTTCAAAGCCATTGAATCGCTCGTGCGATCTCCTGCTTGATTGTTCTATGCGTGCGGCAGGAGTTGGCGCAAATTATCGAACCAAACTTGCCGCATTTGACGGTGTCGCTCCGCACCGAGATCGCCAAAGGACCCTCCCATATTTCCCGCGCGCTATTCTTTGTAATGTTTCCAATGACCGGATACTCCCAACACATGTTCACGTCGCCAAGTGGGGAGATGAAATAATCGCGCATTCCCACTCTGCAGGGGACCGGCCCATGCTTGACGTCAAGCCCTTGGAAATGAGGGACGAAGGAACGCAGTTTTTCAACGGATGTTTCTATCGCGGCCCCGTCATTTTTCATGCGGATCAATTTGTCCACGGACGCGCTCAATTTTGCGAGGCGGGCCTCATCAACCCACACATTCGCGTATGTCTCCCTGGTCCAGAAATCCTCCGGCCGCACCACCGAAAAATCGACGATATCCGCCCCGTGTCCGGTGGCCCAGGGGACCAGCTCCGGCAGAGTTTCTACGTTGTGTGCGGTTACCGTTGGCTTCACGCGAATCAAGAACTTGCCCTTCTTCTTCCTGCGTTCGTCTGCCAGCCGTTCTATACCTGCACCGATGACCTGAACCGACCCCTTTGCGCCCCTGACGAAATCATTGGCTGTCGGATCCGGTGAATCAATGGAAATGTCGATGTTCAGCGGGAGCGCATCGACTACTTTACAGACGATGTTCTGAACGAATACCGATCCATTGCTGATAACGCCCCACCGAATGCCGTTGTCGCGGCAAAACGCGAGTAGTTCGGTGAATCCCTTTTTTAGAAAGGGTTCGCCGCCGGAAAACTGAATCGTGTATTGACCAATGTACTCTTTAAGGCTCAGGAGTCCGCTTTTCCATTCCTCGATCGATATCTCGCCGTAGTCGCTGCGCTGCCACGAGTAACAGTAGGGACACTTATAGTTGCAGCGTTGATTAATGGTCGCGCGAATCGAATCAGGTCTTGTGAAATCCAGTCCGAGTTTCAGGTAGGCCCATTCTCTCGCTGCGCCGTCGATTCGACGAACACCGAGCCTAAAAATGGTCGACTTATCCATGTGAACCTCGTATCCCGCAACTGCGCATCCGATTCGGCGGCACACGCCGGCAACGGGGGAATCGATTCGCTTTTTATCCGATCGGTTATCGCCGCTGACGCGTCCCTCAGCGCTTTTCGAGAGATCGTACCGTAGTGAAATGGCGAAGCCGCGCGCGAATTGACATAATCGCGTGGCTAATCGGTTCAGTCCGCTCTGTCGGGCCACATCGCCCGACCATACAGGAAGTTGTGCGACTGCAGCATCGGCGCAGGCCCAGGCGCCGCCTTGGCACCCCTAATGCCAATTTCCCACCGCGTCGCGCGCAGCTTGGTTGAGCGGGCGTGCGATCAACCCGCTCTGGGCGACCTTGATTTCATACAGGGCGCCGTCGGCCATGGGGAGAAAGATGGCGCTGCCATAAAGCGCGTCCATCCAGGGAATCCACGAGTGATAGCGATGCACGAGCTCCCAAGGATCGATGCGTTGGGCAGGATTCAGGGAATATACGGTACGAGCTTGGGATCGCTCATCCTCGATGCGCGAGTAACGGCCACTGATGCGCTCCAGGCGATACGCCGCGTCGAAACCAATGACATTGGCAAAGGCGTGCCATTTGAGCACGCGCGCATCGACTTGCCACTCATCCCCGCTCAATGCGAAATCCGCGCGCTGGCCGCTGGGATAGGTCAAAACGGCGTTGAACTCTCGTTCGCCGGTGCGCATCAATTGCAATTCGCCGGCGGGCTGTTCGAAGCCGAGACGTTGGAAGGTCCGCAAATTGACGGCCATGAGCGCGGCACCGACACTGAACAAGATGAGTATGAGTGCAGCGCCACCGTTCAATGCTCCGCCTAAACCAAAGTGCCGCCTGCGCAAGCGGCGGAGGGCGGCGAACAAGAACAGAAGTCCCGCCAGAGCGAAGACGACGATCAGTGCGGTGAATGTCATGAGAGGAGTCTAACGGGAACCGGAACCGAACCTCATGGGACTAACAAAACACTTAGCTCGGTCCCGGTGTCTCGTTGCAGACCCCCATAGTTTGCTTTGTTTCCAATGATTTGCAAGTGCTGTCGCGCCAAGTGGGGCGAGCGGGCGCACATTCGGCTTCCTGTGCTGTGGCCCGCGTCACACTCGGAGGCTTCAATGCCCGACCGCGTGCCCCCAACCGATCACACTGCATAAGGGGATGGCTCAAGACACGCGCAGTGAATGGGCGCAGCGTTTACCGTTCGGTCTCATATGAGCGCGTGCAGACTCTGTTGATTGTGAGGTCGGCATCGGCAAGGATAATGCCTCATTAACAGACTTTAATAAATTGGCCACCGGGTGTTAACTAAGCCTGGCCCATCGTGGCGCGAGTAATGCTTATTGAGTCTTCCTGTGTCCTTAGGTTGTGTTTGCGCCGCGCGAACGGTAGCCGCGCGCACGCAGGCTAAAGGCCGTAGCTAATGTGGATTGTGGAAGTTGCGCTGCGGCGGCCATACACCTTTTTGGTGATGGCGCTACTGATTCTCCTCGCAACGCCTCTCGTGCTGCTGAAAATGTCGACCGACATCTTTCCGGAAATCAATATTCCGGTCATCAGCATCGTATGGACCTATGGCGGCCTGTCCGCGCAAGAAGTCAGCCAACGCATCACCGCGGTCAATGAGCGCAGTCTCACGACCACGGTGAACGACATCGAGCACATCGAATCCGAGTCGCTGTCCGGATTCTCAATCATCAAGATTTTCTTTCAGCCAAACGCCAATATTCCAACGGCCATTTCGCAAGTAGTCGCAATCGAACAGTCCCAGTTGCGTCAATTGCCGCCCGGCATCCTGCCGCCTCTGGTGATCAAATACTCGGCGTCCGCAATTCCGGTCATCCAGCTTGGCCTATCGAGCCCCAGCATGACCGAGCAGGCCGTGTTCGATGCTGCGGTAAATTTCCTGCGGCCGCGCCTCGTGACCATCCCCGGCGTGGCCGTTCCGTGGCCCTACGGGGGAAAACAGCGCGTGATATCGGTCGACCTGGATACCAACTCGTTGCTGGCCAAAGGCCTCACCCCCAATGACGTGGTCAATGCGGTGAATGCGCAGAACCTGGTGCTGCCTTCGGGCACCGCCAAGATCGGCGCAACCGAGTACGTGCTCGCCACCAATGGTTCTCCGGATAGTATTGCCGGGCTGAACAATATTCCGGTGCAGACGCGCAACGGCGCAACGACGTATCTTTCGGAAGTCGCGCATGTGCGCGATGGATTCTCGCCGCAAACGAACATCGTGCGGCAAAACGGCGAACGCGGAGTTCTGGTATCCATCATCAAGAACGGCGGTTCGTCGACCTTGGACATCGTCAGTTCGCTTCTCGCGCAATTGCCGATAGTCGAGCAAATCCTGCCGAAGGACCTGAAAATCACGCCCCTGTTCGACCAATCGGGATTCGTTAGAGCGGCGATCAGCGGCGTTGTGCGCGAAGCCTTGATCGCGGCCTGTCTCACTGCCGCGCTGATTCTCTTGTTTCTGGGAAACTGGCGCAGTACCTGCATCATTGCGGTGTCGATTCCGCTGTCGATCCTGTCCTCGATCATTGCCTTATATATGATGGGCGAGACATTGAATATCATGACCCTCGGGGGCCTGGCACTCGCGGTCGGTATATTGGTCGACGACGCCACGGTGACCATCGAGAACATCGAGCGCCACCTTCACATGGGTTCGGATTTGCACAAGGCTATTTTGGAGGGTGCCGGTGAAATCGCCGTTCCTGCCCTGGTGTCCACCCTTTGCATATGCATCGTGTTCGTGCCGATGTTCTTTCTATCCGGAGTAGCTCGATTCTTGTTCGCGCCGCTCGCCGAGGCCGTCGTATTCGCAATGCTGGCCTCGTATGTCCTGTCGCGAACGTTGGTGCCGACGCTCGTAATGTTGATGATGGATCACTCGCCCGGCAGGGCGAGCGCTAGGCCCAGCGTGCTGCAACGCGTGTACCTGGCTTTCAACGCGCGTTTCGAGAACATTCGCGGCGGCTATTCGATCATGCTGGGGGGCGCACTTGAACGGCGCCGCTTATTCGCGGGAATGTTCCTGGGCTTTTGCGTGCTGTCGTGCTGTTTAGTGCTCATTCTGGGACGTGATTTTTTCCCCAGCGTGGACGGCGGCCAAATTCGGCTGCATATGCGCGTGCCCACGGGTACGCGTATCGAAGAAACCGCGCGCGTGGCGGATGAAGTGGAAAGCGTCATCCGCACGATAGTGCCCGCCGCTGAGCTAGGCACCATTCTCGATAACCTGGGCGTAGCGGTGAGCGGGATCAACAAAACGTATAGCAATGCCGGGACCTTCGGCAGCCACGACGGCGAGATTCAGGTGTCGCTCAATAGCGGCCACCGGCCCACGGAGCACTATATCGAGCAGATGCGCCGCGAACTGCCGCGACGGTTCCCGGGAGTGGAATTCTTTTTCCAGCCGGCCGATATGGTGACGCAGATCCTAAATTTCGGGTCGCCCTCGGCTATCGACGTAAAAGTAACCGGCGCCAATCTACGCGCCGATTACGGTATTGCTGCGAAGCTCATGAAGCAGATAGAAATGATCCCGGGGACGGTGGATACTCACATTCATCAACGGCTCGATCAGCCGACCGTGTCGCTCAAGATGGATCGCACACAGCTACAGACGCTCGGTTTGACGCCCAACGACGTGACCACCGACCTCTTGGTGTCCACCGCAGGCACCGGGACAACCGCGCCTGCATTCTGGCTGAGTCCGACGAACGGGGTGGTCTACAATTTGACCGTGCAGTCGCCGCAATATGCGGTTGACAGCTTGGATGCCCTCCTGCGCACGCCGGTTCGCGCAGCGTCTGCTGCCGTTACCGCCGCGCCCCAGGTTCTGAGTAATCTCGTTGCGGTGGCGCCGGCGGTCCAGCAAGCCGTTGATTCGCGCTATAACCTGGCGCCGACGATCGATATCTACGCCAGCGCGCAAGGCCGGGATATGGGGAGTATCTCCAAGGAAATAAGACGCTTGGTGGCTGAACTTCGGCCCAACCTGCCGCGTGGTGTGAACGTTGAAATCCGCGGGCAGACCCAAACCATGAAGTCATCTTTCGTCGAGCTGGGCGTGGGTTTGGTGATGGCGGTCGTGATGGTGTACTTGCTGATCGTCGTCAATTTCCAATCCTGGGTCGATGCTTTCATCATCATCACCGCGCTACCCGCGGCATTGGCGGGAATTTGCTGGATGCTGCTTCTGACCGGGACGACCCTGAGCGTGCCGGCCCTGACGGGTGCCATCATGACCATGGGTGTTGCTACCGCCAACAGCATTCTCGTCGTCTCGTTTGCGCGGCAACGCATGGGCGAGGGGCTCGATCCGGTCAGGGCGGCGCTCGACGCCGGGGCGACCCGCATCCGGCCGGTCTTGATGACGGCATTGGCGATGATCATCGGCATGGTTCCCATGGCGCTCGGCCTCGGTGAGGGCGCCGAGCAAAACGCCCCCCTCGGCCGCGCCGTGATCGGCGGACTCCTGTTCGCCACGCTTTCTACCTTGTTCTTCGTGCCGGTAATTTTTGCCGGCACCCATCGACGCCTCCAGGAGCGCAAGGAACGCCGCCTATCCGCGCAGTCTTCGACCGTCGAAGGGAATTCCTGACATGTCGGAAGCCGAAAATTCCGCGGTGTTGAACCGGGCCAAGTTTATTGTCGGGGGAATCGTCGCGGCGCTGCTGATCGGGGCCGTCGTTGTGTTGGTGTTGCGTAGCTTTCAAGCCAGTGCTCTGTCGGCGTCCACGAGTCTTCACGCAAGAAAATATGTGACGACTATTACCCCCAAGACCGGTGACCCGGGTCAGCCGCTTACGTTGCCCGGCACCTTGCTCGGAGTCATCGAATCGACGGTTTACGCACGCAGCAACGGCTATGTCGTGCGCTGGGTCAAGGACATCGGCAGCGTCGTAAAAAAGGGTGATCTCCTGGCCGAGATCACCGCGCCCGAGATCGATCAGGAGCTATCCCAGGCGATGTCGGCGCGCGCGCAAGCGGCTGCCGGCGCCAGCCTCGCCAAGAGCACAGCAGCTCGCTGGCAGGCCTTGCGCGAGAAAGATGCGGTGACGCAGCAGGACCTGGATGAACGCCAAAGCGCCTATAACCAGGCGGCTGCAAATCTCGCGGCGGCGGACGCCAACGTCGGACGGCTACAAAATCTGCGAGGATTTAACCGAGTCGTCGCACCGTTCGACGGAGTCGTGACCCGGCGCAATGTCGATGTCGGCGACTTGGTCAATGCAGGCAATGGCGGAACAGGGCAAGCGCTGTTCGCGGTTGCGCAAGTTGATCCGTTGCGTCTCTACGTCTACGTGCCGCAGGTGTACGCGCCGCAAATCAAGATCGGCGATCCCGTAACGGTTACGTTGCCCGAACATTTGGGTCAGGAATTTCGTGGCACCATCGCGCGCACCGCGCGGGCCATCGACACCGCGACTCGCACCATGCAAGTCGAAATAGAAGTCCCTAATCCCCTGGGCGCGCTGATCGCCGGTTCCTACGTACAAGTGACGTTGCCGATCAATGTGGATTCCCGAGCCCTCGTCGTGCCCACCAATGTCTTGCTGTTTCGGCCCGAGGGTACCCGCGTCGCGCTGGTGGATGCGGGCGGCCGAGTCCATTTGGTTTCAGTGAAATTAGGCACGGATTTCGGCACGGAGGTAGAGGTCTTGAACGGCCTCAACCCCAGCGATCGGATCGTACTCAATCCCGCCGATTCGCTCGCCGACGGCGACGTGGTGACGCTGCCCGCACCTACGGCTAAAGCCGAGCCGCAGTGACTGTGCTCGAGCCGCGCTGGATCTTATGGTGGGCCCTCATCGGCCTCGCTGCGGGCTGCGCCGCCGGTCCCGATTACCACCGGCCCCAGGCTGACGTGCCTGCCGCATGGCAACCGGACTCGCCGTGGCATGAGGCGGCACCGGGCGACGGTGGGCTCAAGGGTGCCTGGTGGGCGCTGTTCCACGACGACGCTTTGAACCCGTTGGTGGAGCGCGCTTTCGCCGGCAATCAAAACTTGCGTGTTGCTGCCGCACGGCTCGATCAGGCGCGCGCGCAGGTCACTATTGCCGGCGCGAATCTATACCCCACCGTGGGCCTGTCCGCCGCCGCGTCCCGCGCAAAAACGTCGGCGAATCGCCCCGTCGCTGCGTATTCAATAGCCGCTCAGTCCACGGTGCAAAATGATTTTGTGGTGGGTCCCACGGTGACCTACGAGGCCGACCTGTTCGGCCGAGTACGCCGCGAGGTGGAAGGTGCCCGAGCCTCTGCCCAGCAGGCGGAGGCGGATTTGGAGAACACGCGGCTGGTGGTGGCCGCGCAGCTGGTGACGGACTATTTCGCTCTCCGGGAGCTCGACGCGGAGATCGCGGTTGTGCGCCATAGCTTGGATCTGGAGCGCGACGCCCTGCGGTTCATCATGTCGAGACACGATCTCGGATTCGCCACCGGTCTGGACTTGGCCCAGCAGCAGGCTTTGGTGGATTCCAGCGCCACGCAGCTCGAACTCCTCGCCAACCAAAGATCGCAACACGAGCACGCGATCGCCACTCTGGTCGGCGCTCCCGCGCCAAGTTTCGCCATTCCGGCCACTGAGGCGAGCACGGTGCTGCCGCCCATACCCGTGGGAGTGCCATCGGAGTTGCTGCAGCGGCGTCCCGACGTCGCATCGGCAGAGCGTTCCATGGCCGCCGCCAATGCGCGGATCGGCGTCGCGCGCGCCGCTTACTACCCGAGCATCGAGCTGGGATCGAACTTCGGCACGCCGATTGCCGGCTGGCAGAGCAACGCATTGGCGACTCTATTTGCGGCACCGAGTCAGCTATGGTCGATTGGGCTCTCTGTCACGCAGACTCTCTTCGACGCGGGAAAAATTCGGGCAAATGTGCGTTTCGCGGCTGCGGATTACTCCGCGACGGTGGCCACGTATCGGCAAACGGTTCTGACCGCCATGGAGGAGGTGGAAAACGGAATTACGGGTTTGGCCTCGCTGGACCGTGCCGTGACCCAGGCCGATGCCAGTGTCAGCAGCGCCCAAGAGGCATTCGACATCGCAACCGCTCGCTACAAGGGCGGCGTGGATACGTATTTGGAAATGATCACCGCCCAGCAGGTTTTGCTCAGCAATCAGCGGCAGGCCGTGCAAGTGCGCGGTCAGCAGTTCGCCACCGCCGTCTACCTGGTGAAGGCGCTCGGCGGCGGTTGGAACGAGAATTCGAGCCGGCTCTCGCGCGGCAATTAGACCGCCGGGAGCGGCGGTCTAGAGGGGTTTCCCGCCTTCGCCAGTAATTCTATCGCCACCGGGGGCGACATCGAGTTCGATTGTATGAAGTCGACCCCCAGGGCCGTCAGCCATTCCTGCTCCGCCGCGGTTTCGGTGCGCTTCGCCACCGTGTGCATGCCGAGCACCCGAGCCATTTGCACGATGGCCGTAATCGCTGCTTGCGACAACTTGTCGGTGCGCATTGTCGCGGTCATTTCGGGAGCCAGCTTCACGTAGCGCACGCCCGGCAGGCGCAGGAGGTCGAAGCACTCCGTTTTCAAGGCGAAGTCATCGAGGACCACGGGGCAGCCGAGGCGGTGCAGGGCTGCGGCGACCTCCGCTATCTTGTCGGTGAGCTTCACCGCCGTCGCGGTGTCGACTTCGAAAGCAATCATTCCCTTCGGCAACGAGGATTTCACCAAACACAGTTCGATGAATTTGATGAAATGCTCGTCATGCAGAGCGGTCGTCGTGAGGTTCACGGAGAACATGACCGCGGTGGATTTCCAGATCTCCGGGTGATGAACCAAGTGACCGATCAGTTCTGTCACCACACGACGATCAATCATGGAGCCAAGGCCGTTCTCGACCGCAGCCTTCAACATCGCCTGCGGAGCTGCGTTCGGCGCGGTTTCGGACTTGGAGCGGAGCAATACCTCGTAACGTTTGAGCGGGCTGCCCTTGGTCAAGGGGACCAGGCGTTGCACATGCAACGCAATGGGACTGCGGCGCAAAGCGGCGTGCAAACGATCGATTTCCGGCGTCACGCCGCCTTGCAGCCGTTTGTCCGCAGTTCCTGCCGGGACTTGCGAGGCGGTGGCGCGCGCGGGAGGCGGTGAGACCGGGGATGCGGGTGATCCCCGCACGGCTGCGGTTGCCGAAGTGCGCGCGGGTGCCGACCCCGCCTGCGCAGCGGTAGGGGGTGAGGGCCGTGCAGGCAAAGCCGCTCCGGAGCGGGGCATCGCCTCGTTGACGAGAGACAGGGCGGCCGCGCCGGAGCGCGCCGCGGGCGCACTGTCGGGGCGCATCGCTGCGAAATCGGCTAGCGCACGTTGCAGCTTCGGGGTCATCGCCTTGAGGGCGCCGCGAGCGTCCTGCCTGACGACGCGGGCGTCCATGATGATCATGATGACTCCGACCATGGCCCGCCGGCCATTGACCGCCCGGAGCATGACGGCTGACCGTGAGTCGCCCAGATCAGATACGAGTACCGGTGGTCCATCGCCGCTCGAGAATGTCTCCACGGCATCGCGGACCGCATTGTGTTCGTCGGGTCCCATGGAGCTCTCGCTCAGCCAAAGCAAATCGCCTTGACCGTCGTGGAGAGACACGGCCTGCGCGCGGGCGGGTTCGACGGCTGCACGCACTTTTTGGCAGACAGCATCGTAGTCGACGGGCGCACCATCCGACGCACTGAAGGGTTTGCCCTGCTCCATAGATCCGCTACGTAATGTTAGAACTGCATATCTACCGTACGAGCGCATTTCCTGATGTGATGCCCTTCGCCAAAATGCGACAGCCCAAGCGGGCGGTGTGACATATCATCGGAAACCATCCGTCACCGACTCAGAGGCCCCATGACTGCGCCAGCGCAAGCCCGGCAATACCGCTACTACGATTTTGTGATGGCGGCCTACGTATGCATTTTGCTCTGTTCGAACTTGATCGGCCCGGCCAAGGAAACCTCGATCCACGTGCCGGTATTTGGCACGGTCACCTTTCTCGCCGGCGTGCTGTTCTTTCCGATCTCATACATATTTGGTGACATATTGACCGAGGTGTATGGCTACGGACGCGACCGCCGGGTCGTTTGGGCGGGATTCGGTGCACTGGTTTTTGCCTCCCTGATGGCAGCCGTGGTGGTTCACTTGCCGCCGTCCGAGGCGTCGCGCGCCACGCAAGCGTCGGTGGAAACGGTCTTCGGCAACACACCGCGAATCGTGGCCGCCTCGATCATGGCATTCTGGTGCGGAACGTTCGTGAACAGTTATGTGCTCGCGAAGATGAAGATTTGGACCCGGGGCCGCTGGCTTTGGACGCGAATCGTCGGCTCGACGGTGTGCGGCGAGCTCGTGGATTCCGTGATTTTCTATTTTGTCGCCTTCTATGGGCGCATGCCGCAGCCGCAGCTCATCGGCCTGATGTTCACTCAGTACGCGCTTAAAAGCGGCTGGGAGATCATTGCAGCCCCGCTGACATACCGCATCGTCTCGTTTCTCAAAAAGGCGGAGAACGAGGATTACTACGACACGGATACCAACTTCACACCGTTCTCGCTGAAGCCTTAGCGCCGAATTCGTCGCGGCTTCGCCATCATTTGCCTCAGGCCGGGCCGGTCGATGCCCGAATGCGCAGGCGTAATGGTTCCCATGAGGCGGCGGTCGTCGTCTCTTGGCGAACGAAAGTGAGGAGCTGTCATGAATACTGTATTTTCCAGGGTCGTCGGGATGGTTGGCCTGTTGGGCGCGAGTACGGTGGCCTTGGCGGCCGAGCCTAAGCCCGCGGCCCCGCATGAGCCGATCGGATTTGTAACGGGCGGCGTGATCGGCGCGTTTGCCGCCGGGCCGGTCGGTGCGGTCGTCGGCGCCGGGCTTGGCACGTGGCTTGGAAACCGCGTGCACCGGGCGAAGGATGCCACCAAGGCGGAAGCAACGGTTGCTGCGTTGCAGACTGATGAAAGCCAACTGCGGACGGAAAAATCGGCGCTGCTGAACGAAAAGAAGGCGTTGGTCGAGACCAACCGCAGCTTGACCGCGCAGCTGGATGATTTGACTCACAAGGTGGAGGCGGCGCAAAACGCCCGGGCGGACGGCAGTGAGGTACTCGACGGGCTCCAGGGCGACGTGCTGTTCCGCACCGGCAGCGCTGAGATTACACCGGAGATCGCGCACCAAATTCAGGTGCTCGCGCTGGCGGTGGCCAAGTCCCCGGAGCTTAAGGTCCGGGTGGACGGTTATGCAGATCCGCGCGGTACGGTCGATACCAACCTCAAGCTCTCCGAAGATCGAGCCAATGCGGTGCGCGATCTGTTTCTTGCGGCGGGGATCGCAGGCGAGGCGCTCGAAGTCAATGCCTACGGCAAGAGTCAGAGCATGGCGGCCGACAGCGATGGTTATGCGCTGGAGCGCCGGGTCCGCTTGACGGTGCAGCGCAGGGCAGCGCAGCAGTAGCTCAGGCGGCTGGGAATCAGTGATTCGGCCAGATTGATCGAGCGCCTGCGGTCCGGAGCATCGGGCTCCGGACCGCACTTGTTTCCGCCCGCGACCCCAGCCTACGATAGCGCCATGACCGCGCACCCCAAATTCATCGTCCTGGACCGATTGCAGACCGGAGAATCGGCCAATCCGTCCCCGGAAAATATTCTTGCCGGTATCCCGCGGGTGCGCGCGTCGAATCAGTACGATGAGCCGACCCAGCAGTTTTTCTGCGGCATCTGGACGAGCACCGCGGGCAAATGGCGGGTGCGGTATACCGAACACGAATTCTGCGTGATCATCGAAGGGCGGGTGCGCTTGGAATCTGCTTCCGGGGAAAAACACGAGTTTCGCGCCGGCGATGCCTTCGTCGTGCCCGCGGGTTTCGAGGGGATCTGGGAAGTCACCGAACCCTGTAAGAAGTGGTACTCGATTTTCGAACCCAAGCGCTAGGCCGGAGCTAGCTCAGGGTCATCAAGCCGTTTCGCGAAGCACCGCGCCCAAGGTTTCGACGATGCGCGCGATCTGCGCCGATTCGATGATCAACGGCGGGGACAGGGCGATGGTATCGCCCGTCTGACGCACCATGACGCCGCGTTCGAAACACTTGAGAAACACCTCGAAGCCTCGCGCGCCGGGTTTCCCCGCGCGCGGCTCGAGTTCCACCGCGCCGATGAGTCCGTAGTTGCGCACGTCGAGCACGTGCGGCGATCCCCGCAGCGAATGCACGGCGTCCTCCCAGTCGGGTGCGAGAGACGCGGCGCGGGTCAAAAGCCCTTCCTTGGTATACACGTCGAGCGCGGCCAGGGCGGCGGCGCAGGCGACGGGATGTGCGGAGTAGGTATAGCCGTGAAACAACTCGATGACATTTTCCGGTCCCTGCATGAAAGCGTCATAAATCTTGCGGTGAGCGAACACCGCACCCATGGGGATTGCGCCGTTGGTCAGACCCTTGGCGGTGGTCATGAGATCCGGCGTGATGTCGAACGCTTGGCTCGCGAATGGCTTGCCGACGCGGCCGAAGCCGGTGATCACTTCGTCGAAAATCAGAAGAATGTCGTGCTTATCGCAGATCTCGCGCAGGCGCTTCAGATACCCGTTGGGGGGCAGGACCACACCGGCTGATCCTGCGATCGGGCTCGACGATGACCGCGGCAATGGTCGATGCGTCATGCAGGGCGATCAGCCGCTCCAACTCGTTGGCTAAGTGGGCGCCCCACTCCGGAAGGCCGCGCGAAAAGGCATTGTGTTCGATTGCCAAGGTATGGGGCAGATGATCGACGCCGGGCAACATCGAGGCGCCGAAGAATTTCCGGTTGTTCACGATCCCGCCGACCGACATGCCGCCGAAGCCCACTCCGTGATATCCCTTTTCCCGGCCGATCAAGCGGGTGCGCTGACCGGCGCCGCGAGCGCGGTGATAGGCAATCGCGATTTTCAGAGCGGTATCGACCGACTCCGAGCCCGAATTGGTGAAGAAAATACGATCGAGGCCTGGGGGAGCCACCTTGGCCAACCGATTTGCAAGTTCGAACGCGATGGGATGGCCCATTTGAAACGCGGGAGCGTACTCCATGGTGCTCAGTTGCTTGGTGACCGCTTCGGTGATTTCCCGGCGACCGTGACCCGCATTCACACACCACAGGCCCGCGACTGCGTCGAGGACTTCACGGCCGTCGGAGGTCCAGTAGTACATTCCTTCGGCGCGCGCCAGCAAGCGCGGATTCGCTTTGAATTGCCGATTCGCCGTGAACGGCATCCAAAATGCCTCGAGATCGCCGTTTGCGGGAGCGGGAGAGAGCTGGGCGTTCATTGCGGAGTCCTTGCGGTATTTGCGGTTCGACGGGGCAGATGATAAGGAAAATTGACACTCAGCTCAATTTTTGCCTCGTTCGCGGCCTAAGTGTCTAATATAATAGACATCATGAGTGTAGACGTGGGTACCCATTTGAAGGCCGTACGCCAAATGTACGGGCTATCGCAGCGCGAGCTGGCAAAGCGCGCCGGCGTGACCAATGGGTTGATTTCCCTGATCGAGCAGAACCGGGTCAGCCCTTCGGTGAGCTCGTTGAGGAAGGTGCTCGACGGCATCCCGATGGCGCTCGCCGATTTTTTCACGCTGGAGCTCGGCGGCCAGCCTCCTGTTTTCTTTCCGCGGCAAGAATTGACCGACATCGGTACCGAGAGCCTCGAACTGCGGCTGGTCGGTAGTCGGCTGGCAAAACGCAGCATGTCGATCTTGCACGAGCGCTATGCCCCGAATGCCGACACCGGCGAGGAAATGCTGACGCATGCAGGCGAGGAGGGCGGCGTGATCGTCAAAGGAAAGATAGAACTCACCGTCGGCGGGGAGTCGCGGATTCTCGGACCCGGCGACGCCTATTATTTCAAGAGTTCCTTGCCGCATCGCTTCCGCAACATCGGACGCGATGAATGCGAGATCGTGAGTGCCAGTTCGCCCCCGACCTTTTAATCCCTCTCGCAGGCCGCATATCGGACACCTTCAGGTAGCATAGTAACCATGAATATCGTAACGGTAGCGGCCACCCAAATGGCCTGCAGTTGGGACCGCGACGCGAACATCGCGCGCGCCGAGAAGTTGATCCGAGAGGCGGCCGGCCGGGGCGCCCAGGTGGTCCTTATCCAAGAATTATTCGAGACCCCGTACTTCTGCAAGGATCACTCCGCGCGGCATCTGGAACTTGCCAAACCCTTGGATGCTCATCCGGCGGTCGAGCATTTCCGCGCGGTGGCGCGCGATCTCGGCGTAGTGCTGCCGATCAGCGTATTCGAACGTGCCAACAACGCGTTCTATAATTCGGTGGTTGTCATCGATGCCGACGGTGCGGTGCTCGGCAGCTACCGCAAGTCGCATATTCCCGAGGGGCCGGGGTATCACGAGAAGTTCTACTTCTCGCCGGGCGATACCGGCTTCAAGGTATTCGACACCCGCTATGCAAGGCTCGGAGTCGCGATCTGCTGGGATCAGTGGTTTCCGGAATCCGCAAGATCGATGGCATTGATGGGCGCCGACATGCTGCTCTATCCGACGGCCATCGGCTCGGAGCCGCAGGATCCGAGCATCGACTCGAGCGGACATTGGCAGCGGACGATGCAAGGCCACGCCGCCGCCAACATCATGCCTGTGATCGCCTCGAACCGCATCGGCACGGAACAGGGCGAAAAGTACACCATGACGTTCTACGGCTCATCGTTCATCGCCTCGCCGACCGGCGAAAAAGTCGCTGAAGCGGATCGCGTCGCCGAGACGGTGCTGACCGCCGACTTCGATCTGGATGAGGTGCGCCGTTACCGCCAGTCGTGGGGCGTATTCCGGGACCGGCGGCCTGATCTTTATTATCCCTTGCTGTCGCTCGATGGCCGCGGCTGAAGGTCTTCCTCCGGATCTTGTATTCGTCGATTTGGAGACGACTGGCGGCAGCGCGGCATATGACCGCATTACCGAGGTTGGTCTCGTTCGCGTAAGGGACGGCGAACTCATCGAGGAATGGAGTTCGCTTGTGAATCCCGAACGCCCCATTCCGGCGTACATCGAGGCCTTTACCGGCATCAGCAACGAGATGGTGGCCGGCGCGCCGCGCTTTGCCGAGATCGCGTCGGCCGTGCGGCAGAAGCTGCAAGGGGCGGTGTTCGTGGCGCATAACGCGCGCTTCGATTACTCGTTTCTGCGGGCTGAATTTTTCAAGTCAGCCGTGGACTTCTCCACGCAGGTCCTGTGCACGGTCAAGCTTTCTCGGCGATTGTTTCCCGAATACGCGCGCCACAATCTCGATGCCGTGATGGAGCGTCACGAGCTCACGTGCGGCGCGCGGCATCGAGCCCTGGGCGATGCGCGGGTACTCCACGATTTCTGGTCCAAGTTGCGCCGTGAAGTGGACGAAGAGCAGCTCGCCGCCGCCGTGCGGGCGGTGCTTGGTGCGCACAAATTGCCCGCCCATCTGCCGCCCGGCTTGGCCGATGATTTACCCGAAGGGCCGGGCGTGTACCGCTTTTTCGGCGACAACGGCATTTTACTCTACGTCGGCAAGGGCAATTCACTTCGTTCGCGCGTGTGCAGCCATTTTGCCGCACAGGATGCGCTGTCTGTTGACGGACGGCTGGCAATCGAAGTGCGGCGGATCGATTGGGTGCAGACCGCCGGTGAACTCGGATCGATGCTGCGGGAAGCTCAGTGGGTGCGGGCGCAGAAGCCGGTCTACAATCGGCGCACCAAGGACACGGCCGGATGCCACACCTTGCGTGTCGCCGCCGCACCGACCCAAGGCAGACCCGGCTCACCCGTCGAGGCGCGACCCGTCGAAGCGCGGCCCGTCGAGGCGCTGGGCGTCGAAGCGCTGCCAGTCGAGGGCCTCGATGCTGAGGATCTCGCGCAGTGTTTCGGCGTGTTTCATTCTGCAAAGGACGCGCGCAAGGCGCTCGGCGACATCGCGCGCGCAAAGCAGCTGTGTCTTAAGGTTCTGGGAATCGAAGACAGCCCTGGCTCATGCCTTGCCTATCAGGTTGGAAAGTGCAAAGGCGCCTGCGTCGGCAAGGAGCCGCTCATCCTGCACAATATGCGCCTGCAGCTGGCCTTGTCATCATTGAAACTGAAGGCATGGCCGTTTCCCGGTCGCATTGCATTGCGTGAGCGCTCTCCTCGGACCGGCCTGCCGGAATGGATGCGCGATACGGAGTTGCATGTTCTCGACCAGTGGGCATACCTCGGCACGGCGCGGACCGATGAGGAACTCGCGACCCTCGGCTCGAGCTGCTCGAGCGGCGCATTCGATGTCGACGTATACAGAATTCTCGTGCGCTATTTCGCCAAAAATCCGAAGCTCGATTGGGTGGATATGCGCGGCAGCACCATGTGCACGTGACCGACAACGTGCGCTATTGGATCGCGACGGCGCCGGTGGGCGCCTCCTCGGTACTGGCCGAGGAGCTCGCGCAATTCGGCGCACGCGAGGTTCGGGAGCGCAGCCACGATGTGAAGTTCCAGGGCACGCTCGAGGTCGGATATCGCGCTTGCCTGTGGTCGCGTACCGCAACGCGGGTGCTGCTCAGCTTGGGATCGATCGACGCCGGCACTCCCAAAAGCATCTACGAAGCCGTCAGGCGCATCGACTGGCGCGAACATCTCGCGGCGGGCGCGACGCTCGCTTGCGATTGCAGCGGCGGCAATGAGGCCATTCGCCACACGATCTACGGCTCGCAGTTGCTCAAGGATGCGGTGTGCGACAATCTTCGCGAGTCGACCGGCGAGCGGCCGAACATCAAGCCGGAGCGCCCGGACGTGCTATTGCACCTTCATGTCGAGGGTTCCGCGGCGCAGTTGTCGCTGGATTTTTCGGGCGAGAGCTTGCATCGGCGCGGCTACCGAGCCGAAGGCGGGCGCGCGCCGCTCAAAGAAAATGTTGCCGCTGCCGTGCTGTTGCGCGCGGGTTGGCCAACCGTACGCGAAAGAGGCGGAGTCCTGCTCGATCCGATGTGCGGATCGGGCAGCTTCCTCATCGAAGGCGCGTTGATCGCCGCGGACGCCGCGCCGGCCTACGATCGAGGCTATTTCGGATTCACGGGCTGGCGTGGCCACGACGCGGAGCTGTGGGCACGGTTGCGCGAGGAGGCCCGCACGCGCCGGGCGGCCCGCGCCCCGGAGCGTTGCATTCTGGGATCGGACATCGATGCAGATGCCGTGCGAATGACGATAGCCCATGGGGAGCGCGTCGGCGTGGCGGATTGGCTGCACGTGGAGAAACGTTCGCTGGCTGAGATCAACCCGGCGAAGAGCGCTCCCGGTCTCATCGTGGCCAACCCGCCTTACGGTGAACGCATCGGTGCCGAGTCGGGCCTGCCGGCCTTATATTCCGAACTTGGGGCGACGTTGCGCGATCGCTTTCGCGGCTGGCAGGCCGCCATTCTCACGGGCAACCCCCCGCTCGCCCGCAACCTCGGGATTTACGCGAAGCGCAGCCATCGGTTTATGAATGGCGCCATCGAGTGCCGCCTGCTGCGTTTCGACTTGAACGAGGCCAGCGAACAGCGCCCGGCCGCGGCGGTGCGCGCGGATTGGTCCTCCCGGCCCGGTGCTCAGATGTTCGCGAATCGATTGCGCAAGAATTTACACCGCCTGGATCCATGGGCCGAAAGGGAGCACATCGATTGCTATCGCGTGTACGACGCAGACATGCCGGAATACGCGTTCGCGATCGACCTCTATGGCCGTGCGGGGCGTCACGTGTATGTTCAAGAATATGCGCCGCCGAAGACCATCGATCAGGAGGGCGCGCGAGAGCGCCGCCGCGAAGCATTGGCGGTGCTTCCCGAGATCCTGGCGGTGCCGATATCCCGGGTGCACTCGAGGGTGCGTAAACCCCAGAAAGGAAACGAGCAGTACGAGAAGCGGAATACCCAAGACGAACGCCATGCCGTGCAGGAGGGCGGCCTGAAATTCTGGGTCAACTTTCGCGATTATTTGGATACGGGACTGTTTCTCGACCACCGTATCGTGCGCAGCATGCTGCGCGAATGGGCTCGAGGCGCCGATTTCCTGAATTTATTCTGCTACACGGGAAGTGCCACCGTCTATGCCGCCGCCGGCGGCGCCCGCAGTACCACCAGCGTAGACCTGTCGAACACCTATCTCGCATTGGGCGCAGGAGAATCTCGTGCTCAACGGTTTCGGCGGCGCGAACCATGAGTTGTATCGGGCTGACTGCCTGCACTGGCTCGAAGAGCAGGAGCCGAAGGGTCCGCGGTTCGATTTGATCTTCGTCGACCCGCCGACGTTCTCCAATTCCAAGCGGATGGAAGGCGTGCTGGACGTTCAGCGCGATCACGTCGGCATGATTCGCCGCTCGCTGAAGCTGTTGCGCCCCTCCGGCCGATTGATATTCTCCACCAACTACACGCGCTTCAAACTCGACACGGAAGCGTTGGCCGATGTCGCCGTGGACGATATCAGCGCCCAGACCATCCCCAAGGACTTCGAGCGGCATGCCCGCGTCCACCGTTGCTTTACCATCCGATTCAAATGATGGCGGCGCTCAAATGATTGACAACCGACCTGACGCTTGCGGTACTCTTCGCGCACCATGGAGATTTTCACCGCTCGCACCGCATTGATCGCAGCCATCGCCGCCATCGCCGCCTGTCCGCTTCTCGGCATGCCGCTCGCCTTGGCAGAGGGTAATGATTCGATCAATGCGCCGCCGAACGCGCAGGATTGGCAGGCGCTCGCCAAGGCGCCGGATTGGAGCGGGGTTTGGACGCCGGTCATCAGCGATCAAGTCGCGCAGGAGAAGACCAATCCGCCGCCCTGGCTTCCGCAGGTTGCGAAGCAAATCGATCGCATGTATGCGGAAGAGGCGGCCGGCCATCCGTTCCCCATCATCGATCATTGCTTTCCAACGGGCATGCCGAGCTGGATGCTCATCACTCACAATGCGTTCGAGATACTGCTCAGCCCCGGGCGGGTGACGATATTGGGCGAGGGCGACGGCAATCGGCTGCGCCGCATCTATACCGATGGACGGCCGCACCCTGCCGATCCCGATCCGAGCTTTCACGGACATTCCATCGGACGTTGGGAGAAGGATATGCTCGTCGTCGACACCGTGGCGGTCCTGCCCCAGGCCTATCTCGCAGTCAATGAAGCCGTGGGCGTGCCGAACAACGGCGACATGCACATCGTCGAGCGGCTGCACCTCCTGAATCCCGACACGTTGGCGGACGATCTGCAGATTACCGCCAACAAGGTTTTGTCCAAGCCCTGGCTCACCACGCGCAAATATTATCGGCAACGGGCGAAGAAGTACGACATCGTGGAAGGCGTGTGCACGCAAGGCTCCTTTACCGAAGCCGTCGACAAAAATGGCAATTCGATTTTCGAACCCATCAAATTTCACAACGGAGTTCCCGTGGGATCGGATTCAAAATGAAGCGTGCAGGGTGGCAGCAGTCCGCGCTCGCGGCCGTGCTCATGTCGGCCGGTGCCGCATCGTCCATGGCCCACCACTCCTTCGCCATGTATGAGCCGACCAAGACATTGACGCTCAAGGGCACCGTCAAGACGTTCCAGTGGACCAATCCGCACGTCGTCATCTGGATTCTCGTACAGCCGGATGACGGGGGCGCGCCGCAAGAGTGGTCGATTGAAACCACGAGCCCGGGCGTGTTGACCCGCGGCGGCTGGACTCGCCAATCGATCAAGACAGGCGATCGCGTGAGCGTGACGTTCAGCCCGCTGCGCGATGGGTCGCATGGCGGCGGCCTCAATTCAGTCACGTTGCTCGATACCGGGCAGAAGCTCATCGGCAGTTTCGGCAAGGAACAGCCGGGTCTGAAATAACTGAAATAGCGCTACATCAAATCGCGGAGCCGGTAGTACATCATTGCCATCACCAGCGAAGGCCTTCTGAATAGCCGGCCTCCGGGAAAGTCGCGATGCGGAATGCGGGTGAATACATCGAAGCGTTCCGCGGTGCCGGCGACGGCTTCGGCGACCAATTTGCCCGCGAGGCCGGTCAGCGACATGCCGTGACCGGAAAATCCTTGGCAATAAAAGACATTCGGCGCGAGCCGTCCGAAGTCCGGGGCGCGATTCATGGTGATGTCCAGGTATCCGCCCCAGGCATACGCCACTTTGACGTCGGCAAGCGTGGGAAAAATACGCAACATGCGCTTGCGCATCGATTCGGCCAGTCGCGGCGGCTGTACGGCGCTATAGCTCACGCGGCCGCCGAAAAGCAAACGGTGATCGGTCGAGCGCCTGAAATAGTCCAAGATCCAATTGATGTCGGCAACGGCTGCATTGCTAGGCAATAGCGCGGTGACGCGCTCCTCGCCCAACGGCTCTGTTGCGATGATGTAGGTGCCCACGCCCAAAATCCGCCGCGCCAGAGGCGGCGCGACGCCGTCGATATACACATTTCCGCATAACACCAGATGCGCGCAGCGTACGGTCCCTTGCGCTGTATGCACGACGATTTCAGGGCCATCTTCGTAGCGCAGTACTTGGGAATTCTCGAAAATCTTCACTCCCGCCGACTCGGCTGCGCGTGCCACCCCTTGAGTGAACTTCAGCGGATTCAGATGGCCGCTACGCGGGTCAAGGAGCCCTCCCAGATAGCGCTCGCTGCGCACATGCGCCATAAGTTCGTCTCGGTGCAGACGTCGCGCCGATGGGTAATCGCATTCCTCGTGCAGTTCACGGGCCCATTCATCGAGTTCCTGCAGATGCCGCGGTTTGACCGCGACATGAAGATGATTCGCGTGGTAGTCGCAGTCGATGGCGTACTCGCCGATCAGCGAACGGGTCAGATCCAGGGCCTCGATGGACAAATCGAATAAACGGCGTGCGTCATCGCGTCCGACCTCGGCCGCAAGCGATTTTTGACTTGCGGCAAGGCCAAAAATTACTTGGCCGCCGCTTCGCCCCGAGGCGCCGTATCCGACGACGCGAGCCTCGAGCAAGGCGACGCGGTAACCTCGTTTGGCCAAGTGAAGTGCGGCCGAACAGCCCGCGATGCCGCCGCCGAGCACGGCGACGTCGGCTTCGATGGAGCCCCGCAGGGCCCCTCGAGGAGCCGGCGAGCTTTCGATCGTCGCGGAGCTCGCCACAGAGGCGGCGTAGTAGGACGAGGCGGGGGGGTAGGACAGGTGCAAGGCGGCTCTCTTTTACCGATAGTGTTTAAAATATTATAGCTATTGACAGGATTCGGGGCCTGTGCGCCGGCGGCCGATTTTCCGCAATGTTCAATGTTGATGCACCGCACAAAACACCGCTAAGTCATGGAAATGCCTGAATCTTAGCCAATTCTGCCGGCTGGAACAGGACGAGTCATCGGCGGTGTGGTGTAATACGGTCGTTAAGGAAGCTCCACCGTCCATCTGGACGTTTAATATATTAAACATGTCTCGCTTGCCCCTCATCGGAATTCCAGCCGACCGCAGGCTGTGTGGAAAACACTATTTTCACATGGCCGGCGAGAAGTACATCGAAGCCGTCGCATCGGGCGCCAACGCCCTGCCGGTGCTCATACCCGCTCTGGGGTCCGGCATCGATTTGCCATCCCTTTTGGATGCTTGCGACGGATTGTTGCTGACGGGGAGCGCATCGAATGTCGAACCACACCACTACGGAGGACCGGCAAGTGAGCCGGGAACGCTACATGATCCAAATCGGGATGCTACGACGCTTCCGCTGATTCCGCGGGCGGTCGCCGCCGGCTTGCCGGTGTTGGCGATTTGCCGCGGATTTCAGGAAATGAACGTTGCCTTCGGCGGCACGTTGTATCCGCGGCTGCATGAGGTCTCGGGGTACCTCGATCACCGCGAGGATGAATCCACGCCGCTCGACGTGCAATACGGGCCGGCCCACGAGGTCCTCCTGGAGCCTGGAGGGAGGCTGCGCAAAATCGCCGGACAGGATCGCTTGCAAGTCAATTCACTGCATTGGCAAGGAATCAAGACGCTGGGGAAGGATTTGGCTGTCGAGGCGCGCGCACCGGACGGGGTCATCGAGGCGTTCCGGGTGAGTTCTGCGCCGAATTTCGCCTTGAGCGTGCAATGGCATCCGGAATGGCAGTTTGCGGAGAATCCATTTTCGAGCGCGCTGTTTGCGGCGTTTGGTGAAGCCAGCCGGGCGCGCTCAGTTGAAAGGTAATTTATGGCCAGCACGATTCAGCAATTCCTAAAGGAACACGGCATCTCCGAAGTCGAGGCGATCATCCCGGACATGGCCGGAGTGGCTCGCGGTAAGCTCATGCCCGCGGAAAAATTTGCCGAAGAAGAGGGCATGCGCCTGCCGGAGGCGATTTTTTTGCAGACAGTGACGGGGGACTATCCCGACGATCAAAGCGCCATGAACCCCTCGGATATCGATATCGTGCTGAAGGCGGACCCGAAGACCGTACGGGTCGTCCCCTGGGCCGCGGAACCCACCGCCCAAGTGATTCATGATTGTTTTTACGGCGATGGCCGGCCGGTCACCATGGCGCCGCGCTACGTGTTGCGCCGGGTGCTCGACTTGTACGAGGCGCACGGTTGGGAGCCGGTGGTCGCCCCGGAACTCGAGTTCTTCTTGGTGGAACCCAACGTCGATTCCGACTATCCCTTGAAGCCGCCCGTGGGCCGATCCGGCCGTCCGGAAATCGGGCGCCAGGCGTATAGCATCGCGGCGGTCAACGAATTCGATCCGCTGTTCGACGACATGTATTCGTTCTGCGAGGCGCAGGACATCGAAATCGATACCTTGATTCACGAGGCCGGCGCCGCGCAGATGGAAATCAACCTGCTCCATGGCTATCCGATGGGTCTCGCCGACCAGGCATTCTTGTTCAAGCGAACCGCCCGAGAGGCGGCCCTGCGCCACAAAATGTATGCCACGTTCATGGCGAAGCCGATGGCCAAGGAGCCCGGCAGCGCCATGCACTTGCATCAAAGCATCATCGATGCAAAGACCCGGAAGAATATATTCAGCAATTCGGACGGATCACCGACCGCCTTGTTCTTCGGGCACATCGCTGGATTGCAAAAATATCTTCCGGCTGCGATGTCGCTGTTCGCGCCGAACGTGAACAGTTATCGGCGCATCAGTCGCCATTCATCGGCGCCGATCAACGTGCACTGGGGCTACGACAATCGAACGGCGGGACTGCGCGTACCGATGTCAGGCCCCGATGCCCGGCGAGTCGAGAATCGGGTGGGCGGCGCCGATGCGAACCCATATCTCGCGATCGCCGCATCCTTGGCGTGCGGCTATCTCGGCATGGTCGAAGGCCTGAAGCCGTCCGAGCCGATCTCCGGCAGCGCCTATGACTTGGCGATCGCTCTGCCCCGTACCTTGGCGGAGGCGTTGCGCTTGCTGCGCGAGTCCAAACCCTTGGTGGATTTGTTCGGCGATCGGTTCGTGCTCGCCTACACAGCGGTCAAAGACGCCGAATACGAGACGTTTGCGCAAGTCATCAGTTCGTGGGAACGCGAACATTTGCTGCTGAACGTTTAGTCATCGTTTCGGATTCGGGCCGTCGCTATCGCGCCGTCGCTATCGGGCTCGGTGAGCGGAAGGCGGGCGGAAAGGAAATATTAATCCGCGCTGGCCCTGTCCCCGAACCGCGGGCTACGCTATAAAGTGGTTTTGAAACGCGCTCGAGCGGTCGCCGTCGCGAAACGGAAGGGGAATCGATTGATGGGAAGCATTCGTCGGGTGACGATTCTGGCCTTTGCCTGCCTGTTGACTTTGAGCGCCTGCGGCGACCGCAAGAGCGCATCCGGGGCGGCACCCGACGCCGCCGACAAGACGGCTTCAGCTGCGGACCGCGGCACCGGCAAGGTGCTGAATCTCTACATTTGGTCCGATTACCTGGCGGCGACTACGTTGCCGGATTTCGAGAAGCAAACCGGCATCAAAGTCAACGTCGCCTACTTCGACACAAATGAAACGCTGGAGACCAAGCTGCTCGCCGGCAGCAGCGGCTACGACATCGTCGTGCCCACCGCATCGTATTTCGAGAGGCAGATCAAGGCCGGCGTTTATCTAACACTCGATAAATCGAAGCTGCCGAACCTCAAGAACATGGATCCGCAGCTAACGGCGAAGGTCGCATTGCACGACCCGGGCAATGCCCACGGGATTATTTATACCTGGGGTACCAACGGCATCGGCTACAACGAGAAAATGGTCAAAGCGCTGATGCCGGATGCGCCGCTCGACAGCTGGCGCCTCGTGTTCGATCCCTCCGTGGCGGCAAAAGTGGCCAAGTGCGGCATCAGCGTGCTTGATTCGCCCGCCGAAATGATCCGTGCCGTTTACAGCTACTTGGGAAAGGATCCGAACTCCCAGAATTCGGATGACCTCGTGCTGGCCGAAGCGGTGCTGACGAAAATCCGGCCCTTCATCCGCAATATCAATTCCTCCGAGTATATCGAGGCCCTTGCCAACGGCGATCTCTGCATTGCCGTCGGCTACAACGGCGACGTGATGCAGGCCCGCGATCGCGCCCGCGAAGCGAACAAGGGAATCGACATCAAGTATGCCGTGCCCAAGGAGGGCTCGATCCTTTGGTTCGATATGCTGGCGATACCGAAGGACGCTCCGCATCCCGACAGCGCCTATGTCTTCATGAACTACATCATGGTCCCGCAGGTCATTGCCGATATTTCTAACTTCAAGCGTTACGCCAATCCCAACCTCGCATCGCAACCCTTCGTGCTGGATGCCGTCAAGAATGATCCTGGAATATATCCGCCGCCCGAGCAGAGGCAAAAGCTGGCAGTGCAGCTCGCAGATTCGCCCGATCAAACCCGCGCCATTACGCGAGTTTGGCAAAGATTCAAGACCGGCCAATAGACGATGACGACATCCGGCGGAGCGGCCGTCAAAGCGGCGCCTTGGAAGGATCCGAACGCACGTCCCTACGTTCAGGTGGACCGCATCACGAAGTCCTTCGGCGAATTCAAGGCGGTCGATGATGTCAGCCTAAAAATCTACAAGGGCGAAATATTTTGTCTCTTGGGCGCCTCGGGCTGTGGCAAGACGACGCTGCTGCGCATGCTCGGCGGATTCGAGACTCCGACCTCCGGAAAAATATTCATCGACGGCGAGGATATGACGGGGGTACCGCCGTACGAGCGGCCGGTCAACATGATGTTTCAGTCGTATGCGCTCTTTCCGCACATGAACGTCGAGCAGAACGTCGCGTTCGGCCTGAAACAGGATCGAGTGCCCAAGCCGGAGATCCAAGAGCGCGTGGCGACGATGCTGGATCTCGTGAAATTGGGAGAATTCGCCAAACGCAAGCCGCATCAACTTTCGGGCGGCCAGCGCCAGCGGGTGGCGCTGGCGCGCTCGCTGGTCAAGCGCCCGAAACTGCTGTTGCTCGATGAGCCGTTGGGCGCGCTCGATAAGAAATTGCGCGAACACACGCAATTCGAGTTGATCAGCCTGCAAGACAAGCTTGGCGTGACCTTCGTGGTCGTGACTCACGACCAGGAGGAGGCCATGACCTTGGCGAGCCGGATCGGAGTCATGAACAACGGCGAGATCGTTCAGGCCGGCACGCCCTCGGAAATCTACGAATTTCCAAGCTCGAAATTCGTGGCCGATTTCATCGGTTCGGTGAACATGTTCGAGGGCAAGCTGATCGAGGATGAACCGGAACACGTGCGGATCGCCTCTGACGAGCTGGGCGCGACGATTTATGTCAGCCACGGGATCAGTGCGCCGCCGGAAGCCATCGTATGGGCAGCGGTGCGGCCGGAGAAGATCTTCATGAGCACGGCGCCTCCCGGCGGGACCGACAATGTGGCGCGGGGCGCGGTGCAGGACATCGCGTATCTCGGCGACTTGTCGATCTATCTCGTCAAATTGCCCACCGGCAAGATCGTGCGCGTGACGCAGCCCAACACCTCACGTCATGCCGAGGCCATTACCTGGGATCAACAGGTGTATCTGTCGTGGGATGCGACGAGTCCGGTGGTGGTGACCCGTTAGCCTCTCGAGGACAACCGTACAATTGCGGCGCTTCGGCGTAACCGGACGCGGCCTGGTCGTGGTGCTGCCGTATCTGTGGCTGCTGTTGTTCTTCGTCGTCCCCTTCGTCATCGTCCTGAAAATATCATTTTCGGATATCGATCTCGCGATACCGCCCTACAAGCCTTTGCTGGAGTGGGTCGGCAAGAACTCTCTCGCCATCAAGCTCAATTTCAACAACTACGCGTTTCTGTTCACCGATAGGCTGTATGTCAACGCCTTCTTGAACTCGGTCAAGGTCGCGTTCATCTCGACTGTTCTTTGCATACTGATCGGGTATCCCATGGCGTATGGCATCGCGCGGGCCAAATCGGCAACCCGCAACGTGCTCTTGTTGCTGGTGATCCTGCCATTTTGGACGTCGTTATTGCTGCGGGTCTATGCGTGGATCGGCCTCTTGAAAGCCAACGGCGTGATCAACAACGTGCTGCTGTGGCTGAAAGTCATCCATGAGCCCATAACAATGCTCTACACGCCGTTCGCCATGTACGTCGGCATCGTTTATTCGTACCTGCCGTTCTTCATTCTGCCGATGTACGCGAACCTGGAGAAAATGGACTGGCAGCTGCTCGAAGCCGCCGAAGACCTGGGATGCCGGCCCTGGCAGGCGTTCTATAAGATCACGCTGCCGCTGTCGCGAAACGGCATCTTGGCAGGCTCGATGCTGGTTTTCATTCCTGCGGTGGGCGAGTTCGTCATTCCGGCGCTGCTCGGCGGTCCGAATGCCCTGATGATCGGCCGGGTGTTGTGGGATGAATTTTTCTCAAACCGCGCTTGGCCGGTCGCGAGCGCGGTGGCGATCCTGCTGCTCATCCTGTTGGTGCCCTTTATGATGTGGTATCAGAGCGTGCAGGCGCGCGAATCGGCGGGGGCGCGATGAGCCGCGGGGGCGCGATGACTCGCGGGAGTGCGAGGAGTCTCCGGGGGTACGATGAACTATAGAAGCTCGTACTTCATCTTGACTTGCCTCGGGTTAGGATTCGCCTTTCTGTACCTGCCGATCCTCTCGATGGTGGTGTTTTCATTCAACGCCTCCAAGTTGGTGACCGTGTGGGATGCGGCCCATTCGCCGACGCTCAAGTGGTACTACGCGCTGCTCAACAACGAGGAGATCCTCGATGCCGCGTGGATTTCACTCAAAGTTGCCGTGATCAACGCGTCGGGAGCTGTGATCCTCGGTACGCTGGCGGGCTTCGGGTTGGCGCGGTTCAGGCAATTCAGGGGACGATTCACCCTCAATGCCATGACCACGGCGCCGTTGGTCATGCCCGAGGTCATCACGGGACTGTCGTTGCTGCTGCTGTTCGTTGCCTTGGAGCAGCTCATCGGTTGGCCCGCGGGACGAGGCATCACCACCATGACCATCGGCCACATGACCTTTTCGATGGCCTACGTCACGGTGATCGTGAATTCGCGGCTTTCGACTTTCGATACGGCGCTCGAGGAAGCGGCCATGGACCTGGGCGCGCGCCCGCTCAAGGTATTTTTCGTCATCACGCTGCCGATCATATTCCCTGCCATTTTGTCGGGATGGCTGCTGGCCTTCACCCTCTCGTGGGACGACCTCGTGATCTCGAGCTTTACCTCCGGACCCGGCAGCAGCACTTTGCCCATGGTCGTGTTCTCGAAAGTACGCCTGGGCGTCAGCCCCGAAATCAACGTGCTCGCGACCATCACCATAACCGTGGTAACTCTGATGATCGTCGGGGTAAGTCTTTGGATGGCGCGGATGGCCAAGCTGGACAAGGCGGCCGCCTAAAACGGCGCACAACGAGGACGACGTCATTCACGCCAAACCCATGAGAGATTTCGAACTCGAGGCGTATTTCTCGAAGTGGGAATTTGCGGCCAAGTACAACTTGGCCGGATCGGACGGGGAAAACATGACGCTCGCTGAGCTGCTTGCGCTCGCAAGCCCGCTGGATCGTGCCGATTTCGACACGGTGAGCCTTGGCTACACCGAGACTTTCGGAGCGCCGGCGCTGCGCGCCGAGATCGCGCGGACCTACGACACCGTCGGACCTGAGCACCTGCTTTGCTTCGCCGGCGCCGAGGAGGCGATTTATGCAGCGATGCGCGTGTTGTTGCACCCGGGCGACCATGCAATCGTTATCACCCCGAACTATCAGGCCGCGGAAACGGTACCGCTCGGAATCTGCGAGGTCAGCGGCGTACCCCTCGATATCGATCGCAATTGGGACCTTGACGTGGATCGGTTGCGGGCCGCGCTGCGGCCCAACACGAAGTTGATCTCGATCAACTTTCCCAACAATCCGACCGGCAAGATCATCCCGCGCGCGAGCTTCGATGAGATCGTCGAACTGTGCCGCAGCCGCGGCATTTGGCTGTTCAGCGACGAAGTCTACCGGCTGATCGAGCGAGATCCGGCCCTGAGGCTGCCCCAGGCAGCCGATGTTTACGAGCGTGGGATATCGCTCGGCGTGATGTCGAAAGCCTACGGACTTGCGGGACTTCGAATAGGGTGGCTGGCCTGCAAGGATCGTGCAATCCTTGTCCGGTTCGAGCGCTACAAGCACTTCCTATCGATCTGCAATTCGGCGCCTTCTGAAGTGCTTGCGCGGATTGCGCTGAAGGCGCGCGAGAAGATCCTGGAGCGAAATCGCAGCGTGGCGCGCGCCAATCTTGCCCAACTCGGCGGATTTTTTGCCGACTACGGACATCTTTTCGAATGGCGCGAGCCGGATGGCGGGTACATCGGATTCATTCGTTATACGGGTGCCGAGGGCGTGGCAATATTTACGCGCCGGTTGGTCGAGGAAGCGGGTGTTCTCTTTCTACCTTCGAGCATCTACCGATCGGAACTTGGCCCCGTGCCTGGTGACTGCTTACGCGTCGGATTCGGGCGGTCGCACGTGCCGGCTGGTCTCGCGGCGCTGCGCAAGTGGTTGGAACTCAATCGATGAAATCAGAGGGGGCCGCGGCCATGGGCCGCGTCCCTGCTCAAGTCATGGCTGTGGCGGCCGCTACACGGGCTATGGCGGACGCTTCGAATGCCGTTTCGACGAGTGCGGTGCAGAACGTGGATTGCGAGATCGTCCACGATCTCCTGCAACGCCGCCTTGCCGGCGATGAGCTGAGAGTGCCCCTGTTGCCGGAGGTGGCGATCCGCATAGTGCGCGCGGGACCCCCAGGCTCGACCAACGCGCAACAGCTCGCGGAAATCATCAATGCCGACCGGGCGCTCACCATGTATGTGCTGCGCGTCGCAAGATCTGCCGCGCAACAGCCGGCGTTGCCTCTCGGCACGCTGCAGCATGCGGTTGCATGGCTGGGATTCGACGAAGTGGCAAATATCGCCTTCACTCTGGCGTTGCAGGGCAAAATGCTCGATGTGAAAGGGCAACAGCACAAAGCGCGGCGGCTCTGGCGTCACTCGCTGGCGAGTGCGCTGTGGTCGCGGCAATTGGCGCACATGTTGGCCGAAGAGACCGGCATGTGCTACCTGTGCGGATTGCTTCATGACATCGGCAAGGTGGTCGCCTTGGGCGCCATTCACGAGATAGCGCAACGAGCCGGCAAGAAACTGTCCGGCGAGGAGTACGACAGGCTCATAGACACCTTTCATCGCCATGTCGGTGCCAGAGTCATCGGCGCGTGGGCACTGCCTTCGCCGGTGCAGGCCGTGGCATCCCAGTGGGACGCCGATTCTGCCGCCCGTCCCATGCGATTCGAAAGCAACGTGGTCAACGTGGCGCACGCACTGGCGGACTTCACACTGCTCGAATCCACCCAGCTCGCCCGCGATTCACTCGTGACGAATCCGGCCTACCGAGATCTTGGGCTGACGCCCGCCGATAGCGAGCCGCTGTTCGATTCCGCGTCAGCGATCAACGCCGAACTGGACCGCTACCTCGCGGCCTGAGCACCTGCCGCCCCGCGATCCTTCCAGCGCGTTGCCGACGCCGAATCGGGCGCTTTCAATGCGCGCTCAGCTCGATTATCGTTCAGTCCATGAAGGACAATACCCTGGTCAATCATCCGCCCGCCGTTACGGTTGCACCCGACAATCGGCCTCTGGTGGCTCCGATCCACCAGTCGGTGAAGTTCTCGTTCGATGATACCGAGGAGACGCTGCGTTACTTGCGCGGCGAGCGAGAGGGATTTTTCTATTCCCGGTCCTCGAATCCCACGCTGACGCAATTGCAGCTCTTGCTGGCGCGGCTGCAAGGCAGAGACGACTGTCTGTTGACAGGGTCCGGCGTCGCGACGATCGCCGCGAGCCTTCTATCCCTTTGCAAGCAAGGTGACCACATTCTCGCCTTCGTCGAGTCCTATGGTCCGACTCGCTATATCGTGCAGCGCCTCCTGTCGAAGTTCGGTATTGCGCACACGTTGTTGTCGATCGAGGATCGCGAGGGCATCGAGCGGGTGTTGCTCGGCACACCGACCCGGCTGGTGATATTCGAAAGCCCCACCAATCCGGTCACCAAAATCGCGGACATCGAACATCTGACGACTCTGGCGCGGCGCGCTGGCGCTTTGACCGTGCTCGACAACACGTTTGCCGGCTTTCACAACCATGGCGGCTACGACATCGACATGTTTTTGCACAGCCTCACCAAGTACGCCTCGGGCCACGGCGATGTCATGGGAGGCGCGATCATTGCGCGCCGCGAGCTGATCACCCTGATGCGCAAGGACATCGTGTCCATTGGTCCGACGCTCGATCCGCACGCCGCGTTTCTGATCCAGCGCGGCATGCGTACTTATTTCCTGCGGTACGAACGCCAGTGCGCCAACGCCCTTGCGTGCAGTCTGTTCTTGAAAAGCCATCCGCGCATCAAAAGGATCTTTTATCCGGGTCTTGAGAGCCACCCGCAGCACCTGCTGGCTCGGCGGCAAATGAAGGACTTCGGCAGCGTGGTAACGTTCGAGCTGGAGGGCGGCTTCGAGCAAGGCGGCCGGTTTGCGGAGTCGCTGCAGCTCTTTTCGATTTCGGCGAGCGTCGGATCTGCCGAGTCGTTGGTGATGCCGCCGCAACTGTTGGCAGGAAACGAATACAACCCCGAGCTGCGCGCCGCATCGCTCATAACGCCGGGGACCGTGCGCTTGTCGATCGGTCTGGAGGATGCCGAGGACCTCGTGCAAGACCTGACGCAAGCCTTGGACAAGGCATTCATTTGACATAACAGAAGCTTGCTCAAGCATCCCCATCGCCTGCCGATCTAGGGTGGTGGACATGTTATGGAGTGATCATTGAGCCTCGAATCCGCCGTCGTTCTCTCCCCACTGCACTCGCAAGTGGCGCGTGAGTACCTGAACGAATCCGTGAGCAGTCCCCAGACCATGGCGCCGCTGCCGCGGGTCTGCGCGCAGCTTGCAGAGCTCACGGCGCAGCAAGCGATCGATGCAGCCCAGTTGTCGCGCTTAATTCAATCCGATCCGGCGCTCGCGGGCGAGATCATGCGCGTCGCCAATTCGCCGGCATTGCGGCCGCGAAGCGCAGTCGTTTCCTTGAAGCAAGCGGTGTCATGGCTCGGTGTCGCGGAAGTACGCAATATTGCGATGGCGGTCATGCTGCGTGGCGAGGTATTCGTCGCTCCCGGTCACGAACCGGAATCCGAGGAGCTTTGGCGAGAGGCGTGGCTGGCGGCCTTATGGGCCAAGGAGATCGCGCGCGACCGCCGCAAGCATGTCGAAAGCGCCTTTCTCGCCGGCCTGATGCACCGCACGGGAGCCGCGCTCGCATTGAAGATGCTGTCGCGCTTTGAATTTGAGAAGCGCACGGTCATGGACGCACACACCTTCGGCGATCTCGTCGTCGAATTCGAGCCCGCCTTCGGCCGCCTATTGATGAACAACTGGATGCTGCCCAAGGACGTACAAGATGCGGCGAGCGATTGGCGCAACTATCGTGAATCGACCCAAAGCGACCTCGCGGGAACCGTGCATCTGGCCCATTTGTTGGCCACCCACACCCTGCACCCGCAGCTTTTGGACGAAACGCTGGTGATGGAAAGCCCGGTATTCGAGCAGCTGGGCGTATTTCCCGACGATCGACGGCGCATGCTTGAGAAACTCGATCATGTGCGCGCGCTCGCAGGCATCTAGCGATGCATCCCAACGCCTTCGATCTTCTTTGCATAGGCTCGGGGCCGGCCGGCCAGAAGGCGGCCATTCAGGCGGCGAAGGCGGGGTATCGCGCGGCGATCGTCGAGCGTGAATCGCAGGTGGGCGGCTCGTGCCTGTTGTCAGGCACGATTCCCAGCAAGGCGCTGCGAGAACAAGCGCTGCGCTATCGGCGCATGCAAGGCAGCGCATCGTCGCTGGCCGTGGAATTGCGCGGCGATGCGCCTCTATCGGCATTGCTGCACGGCGTCGACATCGTCATCGCCGCTCAAGACCGCTATCTGCAAGCTCAACTTGCGCGCAACAGCGTCGAGCTGATCCGCGGGCGCGCGGTCTTCTTGGACGCGAATCGTCTCGAGGTGCAACGTTTGGACGGCTCGCGGATCGTGGTGAGCGCGGCGCACATCCTGCTCGCCACCGGCTCGCGTCCGCGGCACGTGGCGAGCATCGCCGTGGATCATGAGCATATTCTCGACAGCGACTCCATCCTGAGCTTGTCCTACATTCCGCGCTCCATGATTGTCCTGGGCAGCGGCGTGATCGCTTGCGAGTACGCATCGATATTTGCCGCGCTGGGCTGCGCCGTCACGATCGTCGACAAGGCGCCGGAGCCGCTGGGATTTCTGGACCCCGCGCTGCGCGCGGGATTCTTGAGCGCTTTCCGAGCAATGGGCGGGGAGTATCAGGGCGGCGCCGAGGTGGCCGATGCGCGCTTCGACGGTTTCTCGCAGGTGCAGGTGCAACTCAAGGGCGGCCAAGCCCTGAGCTCCGACATCGTGTTCGCTGCATTCGGCCGCGTCGCCAATCTGGACGGCATCGGCTTGGACCGGCTGCAACTCGCCATCAGCAGCCGCGGGCATGTTGAAGTCGATGGCCGATTCGAGACCAATATTCCTGGAATTTTCGCGGCCGGCGATGCCATCGGTCCGCCTGCGCTGGCCTGCGCTGCCGCCGACCAAGGCCGGCGGGCCGCCCTGGCGGCTTTAAGGCTGCCGCCGCCGGCCGCCACCAGCCTCGTCCCGAGCGGCGTGTACACGATCCCGGAGATCGCCTGCGTCGGCGTGTCGCAGGGCGAGGCTGCTGCGAAAAAGATCGATTTGGTCGTCGGCCGAGCGGATTTCAGTGAGGTGGCGCGTGCCCACATTGCGGGCGAGCCCGTTGGGTTCTTGGCGCTCCTGTGCGAGCGCAGTACGGCGCGCGTCCTGGGGTGTCAGGTGATCGGGGAGGGCGCCACCGAACTCGTCCATCTCGGTCAGGCGGCCATTGCGACGGGCGCAACCGCGGAATTCTTCATCGAGCAAATCTTCAACTTTCCCACCATGACCGAAGCCTACCGGATCGCCGCATTCGATGTCATGAAGCAACGATCGGCGCCGCAGAGCGTGCATCTCAAGCTGGCGCACGCGGCAAGATAGCGGCGTGCCGTGTGGGGCGTGCGGCGTGCGTCACCCGGCGCGCGCAGCGGTATGCCGGCGCGCGGAGTGCTTGCGCGCGCCCCTACAGATTGCGAATGAGTATATCGCCGAATTCACTGCACTTGACCTCGGTTGCTCCGTTCATCTGGCGGGCGAAATCGTAAGTAACGGTCTTCTGGGCAATCGTCTTGTCCATCGCGCCGATAATCGCGTCGGCAGCTTCCAGCCAGCCCATGTAGCGCAACATCATCTCACCCGAGAGGATGAGGGAACCGGGATTGACCTTGTCGAGATCCGCGTATTTCGGTGCCGTGCCGTGCGTGGCCTCGAAGACGGCGTGGCCGGTCAAATAATTGATGTTACCGCCCGGTGCGATGCCGATGCCGCCGACTTGAGCGGCCAAGGCATCGGACAGATAGTCGCCGTTGAGATTCATCGTGGCGACGACGTCGAACTCATCCGGGCGCGTCAGCACTTGCTGCAGAGTGATGTCCGCGATTGCATCCTTGATGATGATCTTTCCTGCCTTCTTGGCGGCATCCATCTGCGCATTGGCTTCCTTCTCGCCCTTGGCCGCCTTGATGCGTTCCCATTGTTCCCAAGTGAAGACCTCGCCGGAAAAGTCCCGTTCCGCCACTTGGTAGCACCAATTGCGAAACGCACCCTCGGTGAATTTCATGATGTTGCCCTTGTGCACGATCGTCACGCTCTTGCGCTTGTTGTCGATCGCGTACTTCGACGGTCGCGCGGAACAATCGATCGGTTCCTTCCTTCGATGCGGGTTTGAGCCCGATGCCGGAGGTCTCGGGGAAGCGTATCTTCGCGAACTGCTTTGGAAAATTTTGCTTGAACAGATCGAGAAACTTCTTTGCCTCGGCCGTGCCCGCCTCGAATTCGATGCCGGCGTAAATGTCCTCGGTATTCTCGCGGAAAATGACCATGTCGACCTTCTCCGGCGCCTTGACCGGGGAGGGCACGCCCTTGAACCAGCGCACGGGACGCAGACACACGTACAAATCCAACAATTGGCGCAACGCCACATTAAGCGAGCGAATGCCGCCGCCCACCGGCGTCGTGAGAGGACCTTTGATCGAGATCAAGTAGTCGCGGCAGGCGGTGACGGTCTCGTCCGGCAGCCAGGTGTTGTAGGCTTTGTTCGCCTTCTCGCCGGCGAAAACTTCCATCCAGTGAATCTTGCGCTTGCCGCCGTAGGCTTTCTGAACCGCCGCGTCGAACACCCGCACGCTCGCGCGCCATATATCACGGCCGGTACCGTCGCCTTCGATGAACGGAATGATGGGTTGCTCCGGTACATGCAGTTTGCCGTTCGAGATCGTGATCTTCTCGCCGCCGGCGGGGACTTGCAGTTGGACAGGCATCGCGTCTGACATTCGCTTCGCTCCTATAAATTCAGCCGCAATGCTAGCATGCGCGACCGGAGACGAAGCAGTGCGTACACTCAGATCAACACCCGCGAACGACGGCTTCCGCATGCCAGCGGAATTCGAGAGGCATTCAGGCTGTTGGATGCTCTGGCCGGAGCGACCGGATATTTGGCGCTGCGGCGCCAAGCCGGCTCAAGCGGCATTCACGGCGATCGCCACCGCCATCGCCGGGGGCGAGCCGGTGACGGTCGGCGTTTCGGCCGCCCAATTCCAGAATGCGCGCGCCCGGTTGCCGAGCGAGGTGCGCGTCATCGAAATGAGCAGCAACGATGCCTGGATCCGCGACTGCGGGCCGACCTTCGTCATCGATGCGAAAGGCCGGCGGCGCGGCGTCGATTGGACCTTCAATGCCTGGGGCGGTCTCGCACGGCGGCTTGTACTTCCCCTGGGATCGCGATGACGAAGTCGCGCAAAAGGTGTTGGAAATCGAAGGCGCCGACCGGTACCGCACGTCGTTCGTGCTCGAGGGAGGCGCCATCCATGTGGACGGGCAAGGCACCTGCCTGACCACGGAAGAATGCTTGCTCAATCCGAATCGCAACCCGGGGCTTACCGCGGTCCGAGATCGAGGAGCAGTTGCGCCGCTATCTCGGCGTCACGCGCGTGATCTGGCTGGGCAAGGGCGTCCATCTCGACGAGACCGGCGGCCATATCGACGAACTTGCCTGCTTCACCAGCCCCGGCCACGTCGCGCTCACCTGGACTTTGGATCGCAAAGATCCGCAATACGAGATCTCCCATGATGCCTACGAGCGCTTGAGAACGGCCCGCGATGCGCGGGGCCGGGAGCTGACCATCCATAAAATCCACCAGCCGGGACCGCTTTACATGACTGCAGAAGAGGCGGCGGGAATCGATCAGCTTGCCGGCAGCCGGCCGCGCAAGGCGGGGGATCGATTGGCGGCATCGTACATCAATTTTTATATTGCGAATCGCTGCGTTGTCATGCCGCTATACGACAAGCGCCGTGACGCCGCGGCCAAGCGCATGCTCAAACGATTGTTCCCCACCCGCACGGTGCTGGGAGTCGCCACCCGCGAGGTGCTGCTGGGCGGGGGCAATATTCACTGTATCACCCAACAAGTTCCCCTCGCGGCGGGGCGCTGACGCCGGCAAATGGAACTTTGCTCTGCGCACGCTCTCGAAAGTCTTTATTCTACGCAGCCTAATTCGTTCTAACGCCATAAATATTGGAAGCCGTAGTGCACTCATCGCCCGTTCGATTCGTTCGTAAATCAGCATGCGCGCTCGTTTGCGCCGCCGCCATCATCGCCGCCGCCGGGTGCCACCGCAACAACAACACCAGCGGTTACGGAATCGGCTGGGTCACCTTGAGCGACACGCCCGGGGATTTCACCAGCTACAAAGTGAACGTCGACTCTGTGACCCTCACCGGCAAGGTTGACGGCGCCATAACCGCGGTGTCGACGGTCGAACCCGTGGATTTCACGAAGCTCGACGATATCTCGGAGCTTTGGAGCGCGGCGAGCATTCCAAACGACACCTACACGTCGGCCACGATTATTCTGGACTACACCAACGCGAACATCTCGGTGATGGTCAATGGCGTTCCGATCAAAGCGAAGGTGGTGGACACGACGGGAGCGGCCGTGACCACTCAGACCATCCACGTGACACTCGATAAGAATCACCCTCTGGTCATCACACCGACCTATGCTTCGACCAACGCCGAACGTCTCGCGATCGATTTCAACCTCGCCGCCTCGAACACAGTGAACATGGCGACCAGTCCGCCGACCGTGACCGTCAAGCCTTTTGTGACGGTTGCCACCAGCGCGCCGGACACCAAACCGGTCCGGGTACGGGGCCCCCTGATCAATTCGAGCCTCGGCACCAGCGCGAGCGGCAGCACGCCCGGCTCGGCCGGTACGTACACGGTCTACGTGCGGCCTTTCTTTGACGAGGTCGAGTAGCGTGGGATCGCTGACGATTTTCAACGGTGCGAATACGGTGTACAGCATCAACGGCAATACGTACATCGGCACGACGGGCCTCACCGTCCTGTCGCAATTGTCCGCCGGTACGACCATGACCGCGGCTTACAGCACATACGTGCCGACGGCGACTCCTTCGACGACAGCCGGAGTGTTCAATGCGAACTTCGTGGTTGCCGGAAGCACGCTCGAGGACTTTTATACCCAGGGCCTCGAAGGCGATGTGATTGCCCGCAGCGGCAACACATTGACGTTGCGTGGCTCGACTTTGCAGTTCAACGACGGCACCAGCCAGTACAACGACGCCGACGCCGTGGTCCTGGTCGGGCCCGCCACCATCGTGACGGCGGAAAACAATACCACCCTCACCGGCCTCGACTACAAATCGATCGCCGTCGGGCAGCACATCATTGCCCGCGGTATTTACAAGCTGCCGGCATCCGGCGTCGTGACTCTGGATGCCACCGGCTCGTCGAGCACGAACACGGGATCGGTGCGTCTCATCTCGACCGAACTGTGGGGAACTCTGACGTCTACGGCGCCCGGAAGCTTGGTGATGAATCTGCAAACCATCGAGAATTGGCCGGTCAGCGACTACAATTTCACCGGGAATGGTGCCGCTGCGGTCACGCCTGCGAGCTTTACGGTGGCCACGCGGCAGCCTTGCGGTCCCCGCGGGCTTGGTCGCCGGGGATCCGGTGTGGGTCGATGGGGTGGTCGCGCCATTCGGCGCCGCTCCGCCGGATTTCAAAGGGTTTGCCATCAATTCTGAGTTGTCCGTTCCGGCCCGTCTGCAGGTCGATTGGACGAGCACCGGGACGACTGCGCCGTTCGCCACGTTGACAGCCTCCGGTTTGACGATCGACCTTGGCAACGCGAAATTGAACTCGGGCGTGATCCGCATCGGCTCCGAGAGCATCGACTTGAAGTCCCTGGCGGCAAGCCCGACGATCGTTCCCCAGACGGCGCCGGCCCCGCGCGGCGGGCGTGCCCGCCGCGTTTCTACCATTGTTTGCCATCGGCAATCTGTCCGCCGCGAACACCACCAGCATTTCCGTGTACAACGCCTTCTCGGACTTCGCAACCCAGTTGCCCAAGTCGATTGTCGCGGCGACTCCGGCTCTGCACTTCGTAGCCACGGGCGTGTATAACCGCGGCAACAACACCTTTACTGCCTCCAGCATCGATGTCGTGAACTAAAGGGAAACAAGCCCCCCAATATGGGGAAGGTCATCTTACGGATTGGACTGGCCTCGGCGCTCGCGGGGTGCCTATGGCCGCCGGGATCTTGGGCGGACGCGCCAAAAGCCCCGATTGATGCGGCGGTTCGTCCGCGGATCTGTCTCGTGTTGTCCGGCGGCGGCGCGCGCGGCATGGCGCATATCGGTGTGCTCAAGATTCTCGAGGAATTGCAAATTCCCATCGATTGCATCGCCGGCACCAGCATGGGCGCCATCGTCGGCGGCTTGTATGCCAGCGGCATGACGGCGCTTCAGATCGATGCCACCATGCGCTCCCTCGATTGGCAGGAGGCATTTCGCGATGCGCCGCCGCGTCGAGATCTCGCATTCAGGCGCAAACAAGACGACCGCAATTTTCTTGTTCGGCTGCCGCTCGGATTGAAACACGGGCAGATATTGCTGCCGAAGGGATTCATTCAAGGGCAAAAGCTGCAGGAGACGTTGCGGCAACTGACCTTGCCGTTCAGCAACAGCACGGATTTCGACCTGCTGCCCACGCCATTTCGCGCGGTGGCGACCGATTTGGAAACCGGCGATGCCGTCGTGATGGACAAGGGCGATCTTGCGATCGCGATGCGCGCCAGCATGTCGGCCCCGGGCGTCTTTGCCCCGGTGGAATCGAACGGCCGCTTGTTGGTGGACGGCGGTTTGGCCGAGAATCTGCCCGTCAACGTGGCGCGCGCGATGCACGCGGACGTGCTGATCGTATCGGACGTGAGCTTTCCACTGCAGTCGCGCGATGCTCTCGACTCGGCGTTGTCCATATCCAACCAGATGCTGGCGATTCTGGTGCGCAAGGATTCCGACCGCCAGCGGGCCTCTTTGAGCCCGCGGGACATTCTGATAGCGCCGAACCTGGGCACCTCGACCGCGACGGACTTCACCGCTCCGACTGCCGTCATCGCTCGCGGCGAGAGCGCGGCGCGCGATGCTGCCCCTCAGCTTTCGGCCTACGGCGTCGGCGACGCCGCGTACCGAGATTACCTTGCACGGCGCGCCACCCGCGAGCCGGGGCTGCCGATCATCAAATTCGTGCGCGTGGACCCACAGTCGAAACGCTATGAAAGAACCATCCGGGCAGAAATGCAGCCGCTGGTGGGGAAACCCCTGGACCTCGATCAAGTGGGCAAGCGCGTCACGGAACTCTACGGCCTGGGCAATTTCGAGACTCTCGACTACACGCTCGCCGATCAAGGCGAGGGCGCAACCAAAGAATCCGGCCTCGAAGTGCGGGCGCGGCGCAAATCCTGGGGTCCCAATTACCTTCGCTTCGGTTTGAACATCGAGGACGATTTCCAAGGCAACAGCCGCTACAATGCGGCAGCGCGCTTTGTTCTGACCGAAATCAACGAACTGGGCGCGGAACTGCTCACGGACGTGCAAATCGGCAGCGACCCTAAAGTCGTCAGCGAATTCTATCAGCCGCTCGATGCCTCCAGAACCTGGTTCGTCGCGCCCAGCGCGCGCATTGAGGCCCGCGATCTCGGGGTCTACACCAGGAATCTCGAAGTGGCGGACTTTCGCGACCGCGAAGTGGAAGCTGACCTCGATGTCGGACGCAACCTCGGCAACTGGGGCGAAATCCGCTGGGGACTGCATCGTACCAACGGCCTGACCCATGTGCGCTTCGGCGCCCCGGCACTGGTGACACAGCAATACAACAATGGGGAGTACTTCTTCAAGTTCAGCTACGACCGCTTGGACAACGTGCATTTCCCGCGCGACGGCCAGACATTCACCGTGCAGTGGGACGGCAATCGCAGCAATCTGGGCGCGGACGTCGCCTCCGATCGGGTGCAGGCCGATTGGTTGATGGCGCGCTCTCGGGGGCGCAACACCCTACTGGTCTGGACTTCGGCGGGGAGCATTCTCGACGGCAATTACAAACCCACCGACCTGCCGGAATTCTATTCCCTTGGCGGTTTCTTCAATTTGTCGGGTCTCGCGCCAAATTCCTTGATTGGACCGCACTACGCAATCGCGCGGGCCCTCTACTTCAGAAAGATCGGCCGTGGCGGGGAGGGATTCTTCGAGTTTCCCGCTTATATCGGCATGTCATTGGAGGCGGGCAATACGTGGGATCACCGTGGCGACATCAGTCTCAGGTCGGCCCGCAAGGATGCGTCGGTATTCGTGGCCTTCGACACCTTCCTCGGGCCGGTTTATCTCGGGTCCGGATATGACGAGGCCGGCACCGCCGGGTTCTATCTGTTTCTGGGCCGGACGTTTTGATGTGCGCGTGCGCGGAGCGCTTGGCGTGCCGTACGCGGGGCGGGCCTAAAAATTGCGGCTCTCCGCGAGTTTTTCGACTTTCTCGAATACCAGCGACGGCTGGTCGCCGATTCGCGAATATTCGTGCCGGCGCGACATGTCCTCCAGGACGCGGTCGCGCTCAGCCGCGGTGAAAAACCAATGGGTCTTCTGCCAGTCCGCGCCAAGCAGCTTCGCGAACGGATCTCCGGTCTTGAGGCGCACCCGAATACCATAGGGACGCGGCAGTACCGGCAAAGTGCGCACCAAGTTCTGAGCGTTTGCGATTCCCATGATGCGCGAAAGATAGCCCAATCGTGAGCAGGCTGCCAGCTGATTAGCGGCGGATTCGCATGCTAGACTCCGCCGCCTTCGCACGAGGTAACCGATGGCATCGTCTTATACGGCCTCCGACATCGAGGTATTGAGCGGCTTGGACCCGGTTCGCCGGCGTCCGGGCATGTACACCGACACCACGCGGCCGAATCATCTGGCCCACGAAGTGATCGACAACAGCGTCGACGAAGCACTGGCCGGCCATTGTGAAAACATCGGTGTGACAGTATTCAAGGACGGTTCGTTGGCGGTCGAGGACGACGGCCGCGGCATGCCCGTCGATATCCACCCCAAGGAAAAAATCAGCGGCGTCGAATTGATCCTGACGCGATTGCACGCCGGCGGAAAATTCAACGACAAGACCTACCAGCATTCGGGCGGATTGCACGGCGTCGGCGTCTCCGTCGTCAACGCATTGTCGAAGCACTTGGAGTGCTGGGTGCGCCGCGGCGGCAAGGAATACAACGTGAGCTTCGCGGGCGGTCGCCTCAAATCCAAGCTTGAAGTTGTGGGAGAAGTGCCGAAATCGAAAACCGGCACGACCATTCGTTTCTGGCCGGATCCGCAATACTTCGACACCGACAAATTCGCCATCCCGAAGCTCAAGCAAGTGCTGCGGGCGAAAGCGGTGCTGTGCCCCAATTTGCGCGTCACGCTCGTCAACGAGATCACCGGCGAGCACGATGAATGGTTCTATACCGGCGGTTTACACCAATACCTCGCGGAGGAATTGGGCAAAGGCGAATGGCTGCCGGCCGAAACCTTCTACGGCAAGCGCGACATCGAAGGCGGTTCCCTCGATTGGGCATTTGCCTGGGTGCTCGAGTCCGAGCACACCATCACCGAAAGCTATGTCAATTTGATTCCCACGGTGGAGGGGGGTACGCACGTCAACGGCCTGCGGACGGGCGCCGCCGACGCAGTGCGCGAGTTCTGCGAGTTTCGCAATCTCGTGCCGCGCGGTCTGAAGCTGACCCCCGAGGATGTCTGGGACGGGGTGAGTTTCGTGCTCTCCATGAAAATGCGCGAGCCGCAGTTCGCCGGTCAAACCAAGGAGAAGCTCTCTTCGCGCGAGTCGTCCGGGATCGTTCAGGGCGTGATCAAGGACGCCTTTGCCCTCTGGCTCAATCAGCATCCCGACCAGGGCGAGAAAATCGCCATGTTGGCCATAGCCAATGCGCAGCAGCGCTTCAAGGACAGCCAGAAGATCGCGCGCAAACGCATCGTTGCGGGCCCTGCGCTGCCCGGCAAGCTCGCCGACTGCGTGAGCCAGGATCCGGCGCGCGGCGAACTGTTCCTGGTGGAGGGCGATTCGGCGGGCGGCTCGGCCAAGCAGGCGCGCGATCGAGTGACGCAGGCCATCATGCCGCTGCGCGGCAAGATCTTGAATACCTGGGAATCGGACACCGGTGAAGTGCTGCAATCCCAGGAAGTTCACAACATCAGCATTGCCATCGGCGTCGAACCTGCCGCCGCCGATCTGTCGGGCTTGCGCTATCACAAGATCTGCATTTTGGCGGACGCGGACAGCGACGGGCAGCACATCGCGACCCTCCTGTGCGCCTTGTTTCTTCGCCACTACCGGCCGCTCGTCATGGCCGGACACGTGTACGTCTGCATGCCGCCGTTGTTCCGCATCGACGCCGGCAAGGAAGTGGTGTATGCGCTCGATGAGGCGGAACGCGAAAGGGTGTTGAAGCGCATTGCCGCCGAAAATCCCCGCGCCAAGCTGGTCGTGACGCGGTTCAAGGGCCTGGGCGAGATGAGCCCGCTGCAATTGCGCGAAACCACCATGGCGCCGCAGACGCGCCGCCTGGTGCAGATGACCATCGACGCACACGACAGTCCAGACCAAATGCTGGACATGCTGCTTGCGAAGAAACGCGCCGGCGACCGGCGCGAGTGGCTCGAGACCAAGGGCAACCTCGCGCGCATATGAAGGAGCAAGAACTCAACTTCGAGGGCGTCGAGAAGCGAGCCGCTCAAGTCCTTCGCCGAGCGCGCCTACCTCGATTATTCGATGTACGTGATCCTGGATCGGGCACTGCCGCACTTGGGCGACGGCCTCAAGCCCGTGCAGCGTCGCATCGTCTACGCGATGAGCGAGCTGGGGCTGGCGGCCGGCGCCAAGCACAAGAAGTCCGCGCGCACGGTGGGCGATGTGATCGGCAAGTTCCATCCGCACGGCGATTCTGCCTGCTATGAGGCCATGGTGCACATGGCGCAGGACTTCGCATATCGCTATCCGATCGTCGACGGCCAGGGCAACTGGGGTTCGACGGACGATCCAAAGTCGTTCGCTGCGATGCGCTATACCGAATCGCGGCTTGACCCGCTATGCGACGCTGCTGCTGGAGGAGCTGGGGGCGGGCACCGTCGATTGGACGCCGAATTTCGACGGTTCGCTGGACGAACCTTCGATGCTGCCGGCGCGGGTGCCGAATCTGCTGCTGAACGGCGGTTCGGGCATCGCGGTCGGCATGGCGACGGACATTCCGCCGCACAACCTGCGCGAAGTCGTCAAGGCCTGCGTGGCGCTGCTCGACGACCCCGATCTGAGCACGCGCAAGATCATGGCGCATGTCAAAGGGCCGGATTTGCCGACCGGCGCGGAGATCGTTTCGCCCCGCGACGATCTGGTGCAGATGTACGACACGGGCTCCGGCAGCTTCAAGGCCCGCGCGACCTATAAAATCGAAGACGGCGAGATCGTGATCGACGCGCTGCCGTTCCAGGTCTCCGGATCCAAGGTGCAGGAGCAGATCGCCGCCCAGATGCAGCAGAAAAAGCTGCCGATGGTCGAGGACCTGCGCGACGAGTCCGACCATGAGAACCCGACGCGGCTGGTCATCGTTCCGAAGTCAAACCGCGTCGACACGACGGCGCTCATGGCGCATCTGTTCGCCACCACCGATCTCGAGCGCAACTACCGGGTGAATCTCAACGTCATCGCCCTGGATGGACGCCCGCGGGTGATGGGCTTGAAGGAGCTGCTTGCTCGAGTGGCTGAATTTCCGCAAGTCCACGGTCACCCGGCGCCTGAATCACCGGCTCGCAAAATTGAACGCGCGGCTGCACATCCTCGACGGCATGCTGATCGCGTACCTGAATCTCGATGAAGTGATTCGCATCGTGCGCACGGAGGATCAGCCGAAGCCCAAGCTCATCAAGCGCTTCAAGCTGTCGGACGAGCAAGCGGAAGCGATACTCGAGACCAAACTGCGGCATTTGGCGCGTCTCGAGGAGATGAAAATCCGCGAGGAGCAAAAAGAACTCAGTGAAGAGCGCGCCGAAATCGAAGGAATATTGAAGAGCAAGGCGAAGCTGACCAGGCTGGTTCGGGACGAATTGACGAACGACGCCGAGGAATACGGCGATGAGCGGCGCACCCGCCTGGTCGAGCGCGAGGCCGCACAAGCCATCTCCGAGACGGAGCTCCTCACGAGCGAACCCACGACCGTCGTTCTGTCCCGCTTGGGCTGGGTACGCGCCGCGAAAGGGCACGACATCGATGTCCGCTCCTTGAGCTACAAGAGCGGGGACGAGTTCCAGGCCGCCGCGCGCGGGCGCAACCTGCAGCAGGCCGTCTTCATCGATTCCACCGGCCGGGCCTACAGTCTGGATGCGCATCAGCTGCCTGCGGCGCGCGGTTACGGGGAGCCGCTTGTCGGGCACCGTCGATCCGCCCGACGGCGCCACTTTTGCGGCGGTCCTGATCGGCGAACCGGAGGATGTCTGGTTGGTCGCAAGCGATGCGGGCTACGGATTTGCAGTCAAATTGCGCGAGCTCTACGCACGCAACAAAAAGGGCAAGTCCGTGCTCAAGGTGCCCGAGAACGCACGCGTCCTGCCGGCGCAACCGATCTCGCAACCGGCGGCGCTGGCGATATTCGTCAACAACGATGGCGAAGTGCTGGCGCTCCCGACTGCGCAAATAGAGGAGATGACCGCAGGCAAGGGACAGAATCTATTCGGCATTCCGGGCAAGAAATCCGCCGATCGCGACGAATACTTGGTGGCGATGGCGGTCGTCGCGCCCGGCGAGGTCTTGACCGATTTACAGCGGCAACAGCGCGCCGATGAAGCTTAAATTCGAAGAGCTCAAACAGTTTCAGGACAAGAAGGGTCAGCGCCGCCAAAGATTCTCGCGCGCCTACAAGCAGGTCGACCGGCTCGAGGTCGCGCCCGCATAGGCCTGAGTCCTAATGCCGGTCGCCCGACATGGTCACATCCTCGGGCGCATTGACGAAGTATCCCTGGATGAACTCGATGCCGAGCTGCCACAGCACGGCCATGGTGTTGGCGTCCTCCACCCGTTCGGCGACCGTTTCGATGCCTCGGCGCTTCGCCGCCTCAACCAGCCCCTTCACTCGCTGCTGCTGAGATTGGTTCGTCGACAGTCCCTGCATCAACGATCCGTCCATCTTGATGAAGTTCATGTCGATGTCGGCGAGCAGCTTCAAGGGATCGCGGCCTGTGCCGAAGTGTTCCAAAGCGAAGCGAAAGCCAAGTTTGCGCAGAGCTTCGGCCACGTCCTTCGTCTGCCGCACGTACTGATTGGCGAGATCCTCGGTCACCTGGATGCATATCCGCTTGGCGTCGATCTTGAGCGATTTGAGCTGGGTATCGAGCCATGCAAGCAAGCTTTTGTCGAGCAGCGTGTCCTTCGAGACGCGCACGAAAATGCAGGCGGCCTTGCGGTTGGCGGCAAACGACATCGATGCTCCGATCACCCAGCGGTCGATGTTCTTCATCAGGTCGTTGCGCTCGGCGGCTGCGATGAATTCCGCGGGCAGCACTTCGTTGCCCTGTTCGTCGAGCATGCGCACCAGCACGTCGAACATGCCCTTGTCTTCGCCGAGCAGGCTCGCGATCGGCTGCTGCACCAGCCGGAATCGATTCTCCATCAGTGCGCTCTTGATGTGCTTGACCCAGATCTTGTCGTATGCCTGAACGCGGGTGTCGGTGTCGGACTTGTCCACGACGTACATCTGATTGCCGCCGAGCTCGCGCCCGCGGCGGGTGGCGCTGATCGCATCGGTGATCGCCGCTCCGATGTCGGGATTGGCGGCGGGCAGCAGTCCCAAGCCCACGGTTACCGTGGCCGACAAGGTCTTGTCCTCGATCGCGAACACATGCTCGTTCACGCGCTTGACGACATTCTCGGCCCAAGTCTCGACGTCGCGAATGGTCCCGCGCTCGAGCAGTATCAAGAAGCCGTTGCCGCCGAATCGGCCGCACAAGTCGGTGGCCGTCATTTGCGGGCGCAACAGCTCGGCGATTTGCGCCATGAAATCCTCGCTGGCAAGCACGCCGATGGCATGCTGGATGTCGATGAAACGGTCGGGCTTGATGTGGGCGAACTGACGCACGCCGCCCTTCATGCCGTGCGCGCATCGCTCGCGCACGGCCGCGATCAAATAGCGCTGCTGCAGAAAGCGCGTCGAGGCATCGTTCTTGACGGCATCGGCGAGCCGTACTTCGAGGTCGTGATCCTTCTTGTGCGTCGCGGATATCGCAATGCGAATCGCGGGTTCGTTTTCGTAGTCGGCCTTGGTGAGAAGAAGTTTCAGCGCCAAGCTGGAGCCGTCCGAGAGCAACGCCCGTACGTTCAGATCGTGGCCCGACCACTTACCCTGCAAGCAGGCGACGAGCGCCCCCTTGAGCGCAGGGTGCGTCTCCTGCTCGAATAGATCCATGAGCGGCGTGCCGGTCAGCGCGTCGTCGCCCGAATAGCCGAAGAGTTCGAGCCATGCGCGATTCGCGTCGACGATGATGCCTTCCTGCACGTGCGTGATTGCATCGGCGGACCCCTCGAGAAAGTGCTGCAGCTGTTCCCGGTACTCGCGAGCCGACGACAACGTGGTCGAGAGCGCCCGTTCCAGCCGATAGGCGCGCAGCTCACGGGTCGCAACCGATTGCAGGCGGCTGCGGTTGGCCAGCGTCACGACGTCCTGCGCGCCGAGGCGCATGGCCTCGGCAATCGCGGCCTCATCGACATGTTCGCGCATGATCAGAACCGGCATGCCCGGCGCGCTCACCTGCTTGATCTTCATGAGCGAGGCCAGGTCGATGCCAAGCTCCTCGATGAATGCGATGAGCATTTCGGGATTGATCTGCGTAAGTGCATCCCCAAGATCGCGGGCATCCGGGAGCCAGGTGCAATGCACCGGATGGCCGGCCTTGCGCAGGGTGCTATTGATCGCCTCGACGTGGTCCTGCGACTTCGTCATGACGATCATCGGAACTGCTCCCTGTTCGGTCACGGGTCATAATCCTCTGAAAACGGGGCCCAAAGTGTAACACCAGGGGATTGTCGAATCTGGGACCGGCGTCTAAGGAGCCTGCCTAAGAACGGGGCCGAATTGGCTTAGGCGCGGAGTTGCGGCTATCATACGCGCCCCCATGTCCGAGGCCTTCTTCGATGGCGAGCTATAGCACGAACGAATTCAAGTCCGGTCTGAAGATCCTGATCGACGGCGATCCTTATGCGATCGTCGAGAACGAAATGGTCAAGCCCGGTAAAGGCCAGGCCTTCAATCGCGTCCGGGTACGCAACCTGAAAACGGGCCGGACCATCGAACGAACGTGGAAGTCCGGGGATACCGTGGAAGCCGCGGATGTGGTCGACACGGATATGCAGTATCTGTACAGCGACGGCGATTTCTATCACTTCATGGTGCCCGAGACTTTCGAGCAGCTCACCGCCTCCAAGGAGGCCGTCGGCGATGGCGCGCAGTGGCTGAAAGACGGCACGATTTGCGTCGTCACATTGTGGAACGGAGTGCCTCTTCAGGTGACCCCGCCCGCGCACATGGAGCTCAAGGTCATCGAGACCGATCCCGGCGTTCGCGGCGATACCGCGACCGGCGGCTCGAAGCCCGCCAAGCTCGAGACGGGCGCCATGGTTCGCGTTCCTCTATTCATCAACGAAGGCGAGATCCTGCGCATCGACACCCGTACGGGCGAGTATCTGTCGCGCGGCAAGCATTAGCCGAATGTGTCACCGCGGGCAGGCACGTAGCGGGGTGACTTGGCCTCGATGAGGGGGCGCTACGAGAGCCATTGCGGGCATCAGGCGTTGTCGATGGTGAAGGCCATGGCGTCGGCAAGCCGCGGCGCCCCGAGTGCGATGGCGACCAAACGATCGAAACCCAATGCCACCCCGGCGCAATCGGGCAGGCCCGCCTCCAATGCCGCCAGCAAATTCTCATCCAGCGGCCGCTCCACTTGGCCGCGGGCGCGGCGCCGGCATTGATCCTCGGCAAATCGCGCACGCTGTTCGCGTACGTTCGAGAGCTCATGAAAGCCGTTGGCCAGCTCGACTCCGTCGAGGTATAGCTCAAAGCGCGCCGCTGCCGGCGGCGGTCCCGGCTTCAATCGCGCCAGCGCGGCTTGCGACACGGGGTAGTCGCAGATGAAGCAAGGCCGTTCGAGCCCCAGCCGCGGACCGACGACGAGTCCCATCAAAAGGTCGAGTTTGGCGTCGCGGTCCAGGTCGGCATGACACATGATGCGATGGTGCTCCGCCGCTTCGGTCAACTCGGCATCGCTTGCGTTGTGCGCATCCACCCCGGCATGGCGACGCACCGCAGCCGAATAGCTGAGGCGCTCCGCCCGTTCCAATTCCCGATAGGGGGCCAGCACGTGGCCGAGCAACGCCTCGACCTCGGTCATGAGCGACGCATCGTCGAACCCCACGCGGTACCACTCGATTAGGGTGAATTCGGGATTGTGCCAGCGGCCGCGCTCGGCGTCGCGAAACACCTTGCAGACCTGATAGATATCTCCGCTGCCCGCAGCCAGCAACCGTTTCATCGCGTATTCAGGCGAGGTGCAAAGATAGGCCGCCGCCGGCATGCCGTCCACTTGCGTCGTCAGCGATTCGATTTGCGGATCGCTCACCGCAGCTCTGCTCAATATCGGGGTTTCGACTTCCAGGACTCCGCGTTGCGCGAAGAATTCGCGCGCAGCGCCCAACATCGCGGCGCGCCGAACGAGCGCGCTCGAGGATGCGATTGGACGCCAACTCATTCGATGGTGCCGAGCGGCTGCCCAAGCCGGACCGCGCTATCGGCGCGCACTTCAGGCCGCCAGCGCGCGCGCTCCCGTTCGAACAACAAGATTACCGTCGAACCCATGTTGAAGCGGCCGAGTTCGGCGCCTTTCTCCAACATCACCGGCGGGGCCGGCAAATCGGTGATCATGCGCCGTGGCCCAGGCGTAATGTCTCCCGCCCACACGGTTGCAATGCTGCCCACGTTGAGCGCTCCGACCAGCACCACGGCGGACTGACCGTAGGCTGTGTCGAACAGCGTCAAGACTCGTTCGTTGCGCGCGAATAAGCTCGGGACATGCTGCACCGTCACGGCATTGACGCTGAACAGACGGCCGGGAACATAGACGGTCTGCCTGAGCACGCCGCGCAGAGGCATATGCACACGGTGATAATTGAAGGGGGCGAGATAAATAGTCGCAAAGGAGCCGCCTTCGAAGCGGCTCGCCCACGGCTGTTCGGCGAGCAGATCCGTTAGGCGATAATAGCGGCCCTTCGCCTGCAGCAGCTGGCCACTCTCGATCGTGCCCACCGCGCTGACGCACCCATCGACCGGACCCGCGATGGCGTGCGCCTCGCGCGCGATCGGACGGGCGCCGTCTTTGAGCGCGCGCGTGAAGAACTCGTTGAAGCTGCCGTAGCGGTACGCATCACTCTCGACAGCCTCTGTCATGTCGACCCGGTAAAGCCTGAGAAACCCCCATATGAGCAGATTTTTGAACCACGCAGCGCGCACTCGTGTCGCCGCGAGAACCAGCCGAGAGAGTGCGTGTTGCGGCAGAACGTATTGAAACCAAACGAACAGGCGGCCGCGAATGCTCATGCGCGTCCCCCCGAAACGCGGCGGCCGGACACGAGGCGCTGCAAATCGCTGCGACCGCGCAGACCGGCCGAGCCGAAAAGCTTACCTTGTTGGTTGATCAGGCTAAAATCCGGCAGCTCGCGGCTCGGCGCGAGAACGGTCTCCATGGTCAGAGCGGCCGCAGCCGGAGGGCCCACGATGCCGACGGAGCATACGAGTATGAAGGACAGGAATCTCGATTGAATTGCCATGCGTCGATTATCCCACACAGCCGCTAAAATCGCGGGCGGTGCTCGCGGCGCCACGCGCGGCTCGACCGGCGGCGCCGCACGGCGCGGTGCTCGCGGCGCCTCGCGTGAAACCGTGGCAGGCGCCATCGAGCGTGTTGCGCGCGCTCTCAAAGCGGCGCGGGTGTATTTCGGCCACGGCACCGACAATGCGCGCGACGAGGCGGCTGAATTGGTGTTCTTTGCCGCGGGCCTTGCGCACGACTTGGGCATGCAAGCCTACGGCAAAGAGTTGACCGCGCGCCCGGCGGCGCGGGTCGATGAACTGCTCGAGCAGCGCATCCGCAAACGCGTACCACTGCCTTATCTCACGCATCGCGCCTTCTTCGCCGGCCTCGAATTGTACGTCGATGAGCGTGTCCTCGTGCCTCGCTCGCCCATTGCCGAACTCATCCTGCAACGGTTTCAGCCCTGGGTGGATGGCCGTCGCGTGCGCCGGATTCTGGATATCGGTACCGGCTCGGGAGCGATCGCCGTGGCGTGCGCGAAAGCCTTCCCCGAGGGGAAAATCGACGCCCTCGATGTGTCGGCGGCCGCCCTCCGAGTGGCTCGCCGCAATGTCCGCCGTTTTGCCCTCGAAGGGCGCGTCAGGGTCTTGAAATCGGACTATTTCGGCGCCGTGAAGGGCTGCCGTTACGATATCATTGTGAGCAATCCGCCCTATGTCGGGCGCGCGGAAATGCGCCGGCTGCCGCGCGAGTATCGACACGAACCGCGGCTCGGCCTCGAGTCGGGTACCGATGGACTTGATTCGGTGCGGTCGATTTTGGGCGCCGCGCACCGGCATCTGCGCCGCGACGGCATACTGGTCGTGGAAGTCGGCAACACCGAAGAAGCGTTGCTGCGCACCTTTCCAAGGCTGCCGTTTGTCTGGCCGGAGATTGCGATGGGCGGAGGCGGCGTATTTTTACTGCAGGCACGGGACCTTGACGGGGGCGTTCTGAAGGCATTGGGACACTAGCGCGTGGCGGGCAATACTTTCGGCCGCATTTTCACCGTGACGAGCTTCGGGGAGAGTCACGGCCCCGCACTCGGCTGCGTCGTGGACGGCTGCCCGCCGGGAATGGCGCTCGTGCGAAGCAGACTTGCAAACGGATGTCGAGCGCCGGCGCCCCGGGACCTCGCAGTACACCAGCCAGCGCCGCGAGTCCGATACCGTGCGCATTCTGTCCGGCGTCTTCGAGGGCAAGACCACCGGCACCCCGATCGGCCTTCTGGTCGCCAATGAAGATCAGCGCTCGCGCGACTACGAGAAGATCAAGGATCGTTTTCGACCGGGACATGCGGACTACACCTACACCCAAAAGTACGGCTTTCGCGATTATCGCGGCGGCGGCCGCTCATCCGCACGCGAGACGGTCATGCGTGTGGCGGCCGGTGCGATTGCGCGCAAATACTTACGGGAGCGGCTGCAAGTCAGCATTCATGGATACCTTGCGCAGTTGGGCCCCTTGGTGCTGCAGCCGGTGGCCCCGGCGAGCGCCTATGAGAATCCCTTTTTCTGTCCGGATCCGAGCCGCATCAAGGAACTCGAGGAGTTCATCTGGGGCATCCGCGAGGCCGGTGATTCGATCGGCGCGCGAGTGACCGTGATCGCCACGGGCGTGCCTCCGGGCTGGGGAGAGCCCGTGTTCGAGCGGCTCGACGCGGATCTTGCGAGCGCCATGATGGGAATCAATGCCGTTAAGGGTGTCGAGATCGGCGCGGGATTCCGGGCGGTCGAACAGCGAGGCTCCGAACATCGCGATGAACTGACTCCGCGGGGCTTCAAGAGCAATCATGCAGGCGGCGTGCTCGGCGGCATTTCCTCGGGCCAAGACATCGTGGTGAGCCTCGCGCTGAAGCCGACGTCGAGTATCACCGTCACCGGGGAGACCATCGACATTCACGGCAACCCGACGCACGTCGTCACCACCGGGCGGCACGATCCGTGCGTCGGTATTCGCGCGACGCCGATCGCCGAGGCAATGCTGGCGCTCGTGTTGATGGATCACTATTTGCGTTTTCGGGCCCAATGCGGGGATGTGGTTCGCACGACACCGGTCATCCCGGCTCGAAGCGAATGAGCGTCTCGTCGCCGAGTAGAAAATCATCGTTGCGCATCGCCGTGGTCGGCGTCTCGAGCCTGATCGGCGAAGCGGTGCTCGATGAGCTGCGTGCGCGAAAACTGCCGTTTGCCGAATTGCATGCGCTCGACGACGAGCGCAATATCGGCCGGCCGCTGAGCGAGCAAGAAGGCATGGACCAAGGCCAGACGCCGGCGGTAAACGACATTGCCGGTTTTGATTTTTCTCGCGTCGACCTTGTTTTCTTTTGCGGCCGCTCGACGCTGTCGGAGCGCTACGCTGAGGCGGCTGCCGCGCAAGCATGGGTCATCGACGGCTCCGCGGCGTTTCGACTGCGCGGCGATGTTCCCCTGGTGGCGGCGGATGTCAATCCCGAAGCTCTGGATGTGGTAGGCGCCACCGGCCTCATTGCGCTCCCGGGAAGCGCCAGCGTCGCTCTAACCACCGCCCTCGCACCGCTGCATGCGCTGGCCGGGCTCGAGCGCGCGGAGGTCGCGACGTATCAAGCGGTGTCCGGCAGCGGGCGCGGCGCCATGGATGAGCTGGCGGGCGAAACCGTGGCCATGCTGAGCGGCAAGAAGGCGAGGGGGCGCGCCTTTGGCCGGCAGATCGCCTTCAATGTGATTCCGCAAGTGGATAGCCTGGATGCGGACGGCGTCTCGCGCGAGGAGCGTCGCTTGTTGCAGGAAACCCGGCGCGTGCTCGGCCTGCCGAACTTAGGGATAAACGCCACCGCGGTCCGCGTGCCGGTGTTCTTTGGACATAGTCTCGCGGTCCACGCCACGTTCGCGCGCTCCTTGAGTGTGGCCGAGGCGACCGGCGGTGCTGCAACGCGGCACGGGCATTCGACTCACCGATGCCGGATTCGGGCGCGGAATTTCCGACCCCGGCCGCATTGGCAATCGCGCCCGATAAGGTATATGTAGGCCGGGTGCGAGCGGATATCACCCGTGACCGCGCTCTTAATTTTTGGATCGTGGCTGATAATGTTCGGAAATGTGCGGCACATAACGCAGTTTCGGTGGCCCAGATTTTGGTAAATAGACCCCAGTGAGATATAGTTATTGGCTTATGTAAAAGGCAAGTGAGAATTCGCTTCCAAGCTCCTATATCACAATGAACTTTACCCGCTTGCCCACCAGATTCCTGGGAGTAGAAATGTCCGTGACGATGCCTCGCCTAATGCTGTTGGCGTGCCTGCTGTCCACGTCCCTGTTGAGGCCGTCCTCCGCGTGGGCGCTCGGCCTGGGTGAGATCCATCTGAATTCGGCGCTCAACGAGCCGATGAATGCTGAAATCGACCTGATTGCGGCCTCCGCCGACGAATTATCGGCCCTGCGGGCAAGTCTTGCGGGCCGCGAAGCATTCACCCGTTACGGCATCGATCGCCCGCCGTTCCTCGTCGACGCTGACCTTCAAAGTGGGCAAGGGCAAGGATGGCCGCGACGCGCTGTTGGTGCGTTCCACGGATGCCATTCCCGAGCCGTTCGTGACGTTTCTGGTCGACGTGAATTGGGCCCGCGGCCATCTGATGCGTGAATACACGGTATTGCTCGATCCCCCGGTGTACACGCCCGGGGAGGCGCGCGAGCAGCGCGGCCCCGGTTGCTGCGCCGACCGTCGCCGGCGCCGGCGCCCCGGACCGCGCCCGCATCCGGTGCCACCCCCGCGCCGGTCAATCGCGCCCCGGCCACCGCATCGTCGCCAGGCGGCCCCGCGCCGAGCGCCGGCGCCGAGACGGGCGCGGCCAGCCGCCGGCTCCAGCTATCACGTAAGCCAAGGCGACACCCTGACCAAAATCGCGCGAAGCCTGCGCGCCGGCTCGCCCGTGCAGGTCGATCAAACGATGATGGCGGTGTATCGCGCCAATCCTGATGCGTTTGGCGGAAATATCAATATTTTGCGCCGCGGGGCGGTGCTGCGTATTCCCGGCGCCGATGAAATCGCCGCTCTGAATCAAAGCGAGGCGACAAGCGAAGTTCACCGCCAGATGAATGCCTGGCGCGAGCAGCGGCGGCGCAGCCCCCGGCGGACACCTTCGCTTGGTAACGCCGAGCGGCGGCGGCGGTCACCGGCGCCGGCGAGTCGAACGCGGCCAATTCGGAAGCCCAGGCGCTGCAAGGATCGCGTCAAGGATCTGGAAGCACAGCTCGCGGCATCGCATCGCCTGATCGATATCCGCAACAGCGAGCTGAGCGCCCTTCAGCGCAAGCTCGGCGTGCCGCCCACGGCGCAAGCGCCTGCGCCGACGACGACTCCGGCGCCGCCGCAAACTGCGGCACCTGCGCCGACTCCGGCCCCGCAGACGGCCCCCCCGCCGACGGCTACCGCTCCCACTGCCGGCAACGCCCCCGGCGACCCCACCCACCGCATCCACCCCGACCGCGCCGCCGCCATCGGCCGAGAGCACATTGCCGCCTGTGCCGGTGCCTGCGCCTGCGCCCGTCAAGAAGAAGCCGGTCGTGGCAGCTCCCGAATCGGGATCCTGGATTGACTGGGTGGCGGCGAACTGGTGGGTGCCGGCCGCCGTGATCATTGCCTTGATCGTCGTGTTGGCCTTCGCAGCCTGGCGGCGCAGACAAGATGGCGTGGCGGATTTGAATAGGCTTGAAGAGACCGACGTTGCCGGCGTTCGCGATCCGGCCGTCAGAGCCCAGGGCGTGCGCAAGGGCGACGATTCATTCGTGGTCGAAGAGTCCGGCGAACATCGATTGCCGGCTTTCGACGAAGCACCCGATCGGTTGCGCGATACGCACACCGATATCAAAGCGCCCGACGACACGATGTCGAGCGAGAGCGCCGTCAACCTCGATCAGGGCGATCCTCTGGCCGAAGCCGACTTTCACATGGCATACGGCCTGTATGACCAGGCGGCCGATCTGGTGCGAATTGCGCTCGAGCGCGAGCCCGATCGGCGCGATCTGCGCCTGAAGCTGCTCGAGATCTATTTCGTTTGGGGCAACAAGGATGCCTTCCTGCAGACGGCGAAGAGCTTGGAAGCGACGCGCGACCGCGCTCCCGCCGGCGAGTGGGACAAGATCGTCATCATGGGCAAACAAATATGCCCCGATGACCCGATGTTCGCGTCGACCGCGGGCAGTGGGCGCGGCGCAGGCGCCCTGGTCGACCTCAATCTGGAAGGCGGCGAGAACCGCGTCGATATCGACTTGTTCGGCGATCCGGAAGGGGAGCACGGCCGAGCGGATCACGCCAAGGACAAGCGATTTGGCGGCAACGGGCGAGTCGCCCTCGGCTGCGCGCCAGTTCCGATCTCGACTTTCACCTTGGATACGCCGGAGCGCGGCGCCGATGAGTCGCCGACGCGCGAGATGGCCCCGCGCGATGAACCGACGGTCGAGTCCGAACTGATGAATTTCGCGGATGCGCCAACTGCGCGAATCGCCGGCGTTGAAGTCCAGCGACGCATACGACCGCATATCCTCGAAGTTGCCGAGCAAGGCAGACCAGACGGCCGAGGTATCGATCGACGATCTGGGCCTGGATCTGGACCATCTCGAGGAGACGGGATCGCCCGCCGTCAGCGGCTCGCATCTGGAAGAGACCGATCATCCCGCCGACGCGCCGACGATGGTCGCCGGCCTCGACGAGAGGTCGCGGCGCATGATGGCTGAAGCCGAGAGCCGCGCGCGCGATCGCGACTTGACCGAACTGGAACGTGAACTGGAAGCCTCGTTCGTCGCGGACCTGGGATCCGATCACGAAGAAATCAAAACCGAAGTGCTAGGGCCGGAGTCCGCGCCTACCGTGCAAATGCCGCGCGAGATCGATGCCAGCCCGACGTCGCGCTTCAAGTCTCCCGAATTCTCCGATATCGCAGGTGCCGAGGAGAAAGTGGACGTCGATTCCACCTCGAGGATGCGTGGCCTCGGCGCGCTCAGCGGCGACAGCATCGATTTGGACTTGGACCGGCTTGCGAATGCGCTGGGAAGCGGCGATACCGTCGAGCAGCCGCGTGCGGAAGATGAGGTCTTCTCGACTGAAGTTTTCGAGGCCAGCCAGCGCAGCCGCCGCGTCGACCTCGACGTGGGCGAGTGCGATGAATGGCGCCGAGGCGCCGACCAACAAGCTGACGGCGATCACTGCGACTAATCGCACCACGAAGCTCAAGCCCGACGATGACGTGCCGCCGGAATTGGAGCCGGTCACCATGAGCGAGGTCGGCACCAAGCTGGACTTGGCGCGTGCGTACATGGACATGGGCGATCCGGAAGGCGCCCGCAGCATTCTCGAGGAAGTCGTGCATGAAGGCTCGGCCAGTCAGAAACAGGAAGCCCAGCGGCTGATCGAGACTCTTCCCGGCTAACGTGACGGCCTCTGCAGCAGAGGCCAAGGGCCGCCGCGTCGCCGCCATCGTGGAGTATGACGGCACCGACTACGCCGGATGGCAGTCGCAGGAGCACTCGGCATCGATCCAAGACGCAGTTCAGGCCGCGATATCGTTCGTGGCCGGCCATCGCGATCGTCGCGATCTGCGCCGGGCGCACCGACAGCGGGGTGCACGCGACCGGCCAGGTCATTCACTTCGACACCGACGCTGTCCGAACACCGCGCGCGTGGGTGCTCGGCGCCAATACCAAACTCTCGCCCGCGATCGCCTTGCAATGGGCGGGGGAAGTGACCTTTGGATTTCATGCGAGGCACCAAGCGGTTCGTAGGATCTACCGCTACTGCATATTGAACCGCAGCGCACGCTCGGCCCTGCAGCGCACGCGCGCGGCCTGGATTCATCGGCCCGTCAACGAGGCGGCCATGCACGCCGCGGCGCAGGTACTGATCGGCGAACATGATTTTTCCGCTTTTCGCTCGGTCGAATGCCAGTCGAAAACCACGGTTCGGCGCGTCGATCGCATCGAGGTGCGGCGCGAGGGCGATTATCTTTGGCTCGAGATCGCGGCGAATGCCTACCTGCATCATATGGTGCGCAACATCGTGGGCACGCTGCTCGCCGTACAGGACCAATCGGATCCGGCGGCGGCGATGACGGCAGTCCTGGCCAAAAGAAATCGGCGTTTTGCCGGCGCCACCGCTCCGGCCGCCGGCCTGTATCTCTGGCGGGTCGAGTACCCGGCCGTCTACCGCATCCCGTCGCCGGAACTCGGGCTCTGGACAGGTCCCATGCTGCCGCCGGCGGGCTTATTGGGCTAAACTAGCGCATGTCCTGGTTCGAGCGAATTGTCCCGTCGCGTATAAAGACCGAGCGCCGTACTCGCTCGGTACCGGAAGGATTGTGGACCAAGTGCCCCGCCTGCGATGCGGTGCTGTACCGCGCCGAGATCGAGCGCAATCTGCACGTGTGCCCAAAATGCAGCCATCACATGCGGATCAACGCCCGCGAACGGCTGTCAAAATTTCTGGATACCGGATCGACCACCGAGCTTGCGCTCAAGGTCGAACCCGAGGATCCGCTCAAGTTCAAGGATTCGAAGCGCTACAAGGATCGGCTCGTTCAAGCGCAAAAGCAGACCGGTGAACGCGACGCGTTGATCGTGATGGCGGGAAAATTGGCGGGATTGGATGTGGTTGCGTGCGCCTTCGAATTCCGCTTCCTCGGCGGCTCGATGGGATCCGTGGTGGGCGAGAAATTCGCGCTCGCAGTCGAACATGCGCTCGAGCATCGTATGCCGCTGATCTGTTTCTCAGCGAGCGGCGGCGCGCGCATGCAGGAAGCCCTGTACTCACTGCTGCAAATGGCGAAGACCAGCGCCGCGCTCAAACGCTTGTCCGAAGCGCGCCTGCCCTATGTTTCGGTCATGACCGATCCAACCACGGGCGGGGTGTCCGCCAGCCTCGCCATGCTGGGAGACATCAACATCGGCGAACCAAAGGCCCTGATCGGCTTTGCCGGACCACGCGTGATTCAGCAGACGGTGCGCGAGACGCTGCCGGAAGGGTTTCAGCGCAGCGAGTTCCTGCTCGAGCACGGCGCACTCGATATGATCGTCGATCGGCGCGAGCTGCGCGATCGGATCGGCGCCATGCTGCGCCTATTGACCGCCAAAGAACCCGCCGCACCACCTGCCGCAGCATAGGAGCCTTTTTGAGTACTCCTAAAGTCGGCCGCGCCGCGCGGAGTCTCGAGCAATGGCTGCACCACCAAACCGCGGTGCACCCGCAGGCGATCGATCTTGGACTGGATCGGCTCCGGGAAGTGCTCAACCGCCTGGGCTGGCAGCAGCCGAAGGTCCCCGTGATCACCGTTGCAGGCACCAACGGCAAGGGCTCGGTGAGCGGCTATTGCGCGGCGATCATGGCGGCTGCAGGCTTGCGAGTCGGCACATTCACTTCGCCGCATCTGCGCGACTATCGCGAGCGCATCAGAATCCATGATCGCCTCGTCAGTGCCGAAGAGCTGATATCCGCGTTCGAGCGAATCGAGGCTGCCCGCGGGGAGGTGGGACTGACCTTCTTCGAGTTCAACACCCTCGCCGCACTGTTGATATTCGACGCGGCGCAGCTCGATGCTTGGGTACTCGAGATAGGCATGGGCGGGCGCTTGGATGCCGTCAACGTGGTCGATCCCGACGTTGCCGTGGTGGTGAGCATCGGACTTGACCATCAGGAGTATCTCGGTACGACGCTGGAGGCCATCGGCCGCGAGAAAGCCGGTATTTTCCGCCGGCAGCGTCCGGCCGTGCTCGGCAGCCATGACATGCCCGCGGTCGTCGAAGAGACCGCCCGCATGGTCGGCGCTCCGCTCAAGCGCCTGGGAAAGGAGTATGCGTACGAGCACAGGGGCGCAAGCTGGCACTTTCGCGGTAGCCGTTGGGATTTGCCGCAGTTACCTCCGCCGGCCCTCCCGGGGGAAGCGCAATATGCGAATGCGGCGACCTCCCTCGCTGCTCTGGAAGAGCTCGATGGGCGTCTGGTAATTCCTGCCGCGGCGGTGGCCCAGGGGCTTCGGGGAATGAAGCTTGTGGCGCGCTTTCAAGTGATCGTTCCGGCTACTTCGCGTGGACCCACGTGGATCCTGGATGTCGCGCACAATCCGGCCGCGGCGCGCGTGCTTGCACGAAATCTGCGCGAACACGCGATTGCGGGCCGCACCCTAGCCGTATGCGGGATCTTGGCTGACAAGGATGCAGTGGCGGTTGCCGCAGAACTGCGCGGCTGCATCGATGCTTGGTGGTGCGTTACCACCGAGGGCGAACGGGGCCGCAGCGGCGTTTCCCTGGCACGGATGATCGAGGAGGCGGTGACGGCGCCTGTCGACGCTGCGGACAGCACGCCTGCCGGATGCGCGGCGGCCTTGGCAAACGCGAAGCCCTTGGACCGAGTCGTCGTCTTCGGCTCTTTTCACGTGGTAGGGCCCGCCCTCGATTGGCTCGAGGCCAACGAGATGCTGCCGCCGGGCGCGCTTCCCGAATATACTGCGGCGCCCTGAGTACGCTGCGCCATCAACCCCGAGCAAGATATTTAGAAATTCATGACCGTTGAGCTCACCACCTGTGTCCGCACGGCCTTTGCCGGCGCGTTGCGATTGGTGGCGGCATGACTGCCGATGATCGCCGCGTCAAGGAACGCCTGGTCGGCGCGTCGATCTTGCTGGTGCTCCTCGTGTTGATCGTGCCCGAATTGCTATCGGGTCCTGCGCCTCGGGGACCGGCCAGTCTACGGCTGCCCGCCAGCGCCCCCGAGCCGATCCGCAACATCACCGTCGACCTCGCCACCAGCAAGGCGTCCGCGGTGGATCCTGCCGTTGACGCTGCCGGCGCATCGATTGCCCAGACGCAGGAAACGGCAAGCGCGGCAGTCGATGTCCCCGCGGCGACTTCTGCGGAGGGAGCGACGCCCCCAGGAGCCCCTCCGGGCGAGGTGGCTTCCGGCGCACCGCCCGGCGGACCCCCTGCCGAAGCGCCACGGGTCCCCGTCCGGACGACGGCAAATGCGCCGCGAACCGCCTTGTCTACTCCACGGCTTGAAACAAAGGCGCCGAGCCCCACATCGTCATCACCGGCGCCAAAACCGACGAGCGCGGTAGGTGCCTGGGCGGTGCAGCTGGGGAGTTTCGCCAGCCGCGCCAACGCCGATAAATTGATGCGCCAACTGAAGAATCAGGGCTTTCAGGTTTATGTGATATCCGGCGGCTCGGGGCGCTCGGTGCGATATCGAGTGCGGGTAGGCCCTCTGGCGGACCGCGGCGCCGCTACTCAAGCGGCCGCAAAATTGAAAATGTTGGGACATGCCTCCAGTTTCGTGCCCCCGGCACGTTGATTTGCCGTTTGTGACATTCGTTTCACGGCGGCGGCCCGGCGCGCTGCTAGAATGCAACTTGAACCGGGAGTTGGGGCGATGACCTTGCGATTCATAAGGGTGGCCGTTTGACCGGAGCCGACGTCCTAATACTTTTGGTTCTGTTGGGTTCGACCATCATCGGGTTATTGCGCGGCTTCGTGCGCGAAGCCGTATCCGTCGTTTTTTGGATCATCGCCATTTGGGCGGCGTGGAAATTCGGCCCCATCGTCGAGCCCCATCTCGGCGGCGTGCTCGCCGATCCGAATATAGCGCCGTGGGTCGGACGCCTCGTGATTCTCGTGCTCGTCCTCTTGATCGGTTGGGTCGTGGGGATGCTCCTGAGCTACTTCACGCGCACCTTAGGGCTGGGCGCGATGGATCGCGTCATCGGGCTCCTGTTCGGCATATTGCGCGGCATGGTGCTCGTGGGTTTGATGACCATCGGTGCCGAATTGCTGCACTTGAACCAGGAAGAGTGGTGGAACCGGTCGAAGCTGGTCCCTTACGGTGAAACGGTCGGCGATTGGCTGCGGGCCATGGTCGGCGAAAAAGGCGACCCTTGGGCCAAGCTCGAGCGTCTGACCGGAGTCAAAGTCAGGCCCAAGTAGGGCGGAGGTCCTTCATGTGCGGAATCATCGGGATGGTAGGCGTGAGCGCAGTCAATCAGCGCATCTATGATGCTCTGACGGTGCTGCAGCACCGCGGTCAGGATGCGGCCGGCATCATGACTTCCGTGAACGGCGAACTCTTCATGCGCAAGGATTCCGGACTCGTGCGCGATGTGTTTCAGCAGAAGCACATGCTCAAACTCAAGGGTAATATCGGAATCGGACACGTGCGCTACCCCACGGCCGGCGCCGAGAGCGCCAATGATGCGCAACCGTTCTACGTGAACTCGCCGTACGGCATTTGCCTCGGCCACAACGGCAACCTGACCAACTCCCGCGAACTCACCGAGGTGTTGGTGCGCGAAGACCGCCGCCATCTCAATACCGGTTCCGATTCCGAAGTGCTGCTCAATGTCTTGGCCTCGGAGCTGCAGCGCGTCGGAACACCCCGCGTCACGCCGGCCGATATTTTCGCCGCCGCAAACGCCGTCTATCGCCGATGTCGCGGCGGATACGCGGTGGTCGCGATGGTCATCGGTCATGGAGTTTTAGGATTTCGCGACCCGAACGGCATCCGCCCTCTGGTCATCGGCAAACTCGAGACCAAAAAGGGCACCGAATGGATGCTGGCATCCGAAAGTGTTGCCCTGGATATGCTGGGGTTCGACATGGTGCGCGACGTGGCGCCGGGCGAGGCGGTGTTCATCGACGAGCAAGGCCGCTTTTACGCGCAGCAATGCGTCGCGATGGCGCGGCACACGCCCTGTATCTTCGAGTACGTGTACTTCGCGAGACCGGATTCGATCATCGACAATATTTCGGTATACAAGGCGCGGCTGCGCATGGGCGAGCGCCTGGCCGATAAAATCAGGCGCGAACGTCCCAACCACGACATCGACGTGGTCATACCGATCCCCGACACGAGCCGCACCAGCGCCGTGCAAGTCGCGCAGCTGCTTGGCGTCAAGTATCGCGAGGGCTTCATCAAGAATCGCTACATCGGCCGCACCTTCATCATGCCCGGTCAGGAGCAACGCTCGAAGTCGGTGCGCAGCAAGCTGAACGCAATCGATCTGGAGTTCCGCGGCAAGAATGTATTGCTCGTGGATGATTCGATCGTGCGGGGCACGACATCCGCGCAGATAATCGACATGGCGCGAGAAGCGGGCGCCAAAAAGGTGTATTTCGCATCCGCCGCGCCGCCGGTTCGCTATCCCAACGTGTATGGCATCGACATGCCGGATGCGTCCGAGCTCGTGGCCGCCGGCCATACCGACGAGGAAGTTCGCGATATCATCGGCGCCGATTGGCTGATCTATCAGGATCTTGAAGATCTGGAACACGCGGTGCGCCACGACAATGCGAAGATTCAGGATTTCGATACCTCGTGCTTCTCGGGCGAATATGTGACGGGCGATGTAACGCCGGAGTATCTCAATCGGCTGCAGGCAGAGCGATCCGACGAAGCCAAACAGCAGCGTCGCGACGGTGCGGGTCGTGGACTCAAATCCGTCCGATAGATGCCGGTGCTAAGCAGGCGCGAATCATGCGCCTGCTGGTGATCGCAGCGCGCGCCGACTATCGATTGCTCGTCAGGAAGCATGTCGAGATCGAGTGGCCGGACGCCAATCTCGTGGAGCATCGGTTGGGCGAAGACGGTCCGCTCGACGCGCAGTTCGCCGCCGTCGGTTTCGACGCCGTCGTCGTCGTCGGTGTCACACCGACGGCCGACACGGAAGCTCTGGTGGCGAGCTTGCTGGCCAAGCCGGAATTCGCGCCGATCGTGCTGCTCCTCGTAGAGGAGTCCCCGCGTCATGAACCCGCCCCCGTCGCCGGTCTGCATCGCATCTATGGACGCAAGATCGACCGCGATCGGCTGATCAGAGCTATCGAGAAGGCTTCGCGCGAGCATGAGCGGAGCCTTTCGATCTTGCGCGCGCAGCCGGATTTCAAGCAACGCTACCGCTTCGGGTCCGTGATGATCCGCGGCCATCGCTGCATTCGCCAAGTGGGCAGCGGCGGCATGTGCACGATCTATCTCGCCGAGAGCGAGCGGGCCGGCACCCTCGTGGTGCTCAAGGTATTCAATCAGGTGCCGGATGTCTCCGAGCGCATCATCAGCTTCGACCGCTTTCTGCAGGAATACGAAATCATTGCCGGAGTGAAGCATCAGAATATCGTGCGAATCTATGATCTCGGCATTGCGGATGATCACGCCTATATTGCCATGGAACACTTCCCGGCCGGCGATTTGCGCCATCGCATGAAAACGCCGCTATCGCCCGCGACCGCGCTCAAGTTTGTCGAACAGATTGCGAGCGCACTCGAGGCCATTCATTCGGTGGGGGTACTGCACAGGGATCTCAAGCCGGCCAATGTCATGCTGCGCGCCGATGGATCGCTATGCCTGATCGATTTCGGGTTGGCCAAGGCAAATGAAATCGAGGTCTCGTTGACCGGCACGCGGGAGATTTTCGGAACGCCTTATTATATGAGTCCCGAACAGGGACACGCCGAGGAGCTCGATGCGCGCAGCGATTTGTACAGCTTGGGCGTCATGTTCTACGAAATGCTGACGGGCCAAAAACCCTACACCGGCGTAACGGCGATGGAAGTGATTTATAAGCACAAGCGGGCGGACCTGCCGGAGATCGCCCCGCGGTTCGCCGACTATCGGGAAATGCTGACACGCCTGCTTGCCAAGTCTCCCGCAGACCGGTATCAGTCGGCTCGCGAGCTGCTCGAGGCGATCTCGGCACTGAAAATTCCCGCGTGATCCCGGCGCCCTTCGTACATCCCTTGCTGCGCGTTGCCACCCCGGCCGGCTGGGTGCGTCAGGCGTGTGTCTCGCGAGACACGTTGCTGATAGACCATGCCAATTGCGAAAAAAAAGCGGCATCGACCGCCCTCGCGCTGATGTTCGCTTATGCGGAAGATTTTGAGCTCACCCACAAGATGTCGCGGCTGGCCCGCGAAGAATTGCGCCACTACGAGCAGGTCGCGAAACTGATTCAAAGCCTCTGCGTCGCGCCCCAGCGCCTCGCTCCCGGCCGCTATGCCGAGCGATTGCGCCGCTTGGTCGCCAAGAGCGAGCCGTTACGGGAAGTCGACTTGATGATTTGCGGCGCCTTCATCGAGGCGCGCTCCTGTGAGCGCTTCGGTGCCCTGTCGAAGGTCATCGGACCACCCTTGAGCGATTTTTTTCAGGGCCTGCATGGTGCCGAAGCGCGCCATTACCGGGTGTATTTGGATCTGGCTCGCCGGGCCGCCAAGCGGGCCGGGGCCGCATTGGAAGCGCGGCTCGACGAATTCGCGGCGCTCGAAGCGGAGCTGGTCACGCTCCCCGACGCGCTCTTTCGTTTTCACTCAGGACCGCCGCCGGAACCGGCGGAGCCGCCATAGCGCATCGCGGCTCACTCAATTCGGGATTCGCAGCCGGTTCTCGATCTCCTGATACCGCGGCTCCTTGCGCAGCGGGGAGACGAATTCGTCCACCTTGAGGCTGACCATTCCCGGATCCTTCAACCGATATGCGGTCTCGAGCCAGTCCAGAGCCTTGGGGATATCGCCCCACTGCGCATAGATTTCGGCATATTGATACGCCGAAGCATCGCCCAAGTCCGCAACCATTGCCGCCAGCTGCGCTTCCGCATCCGGCCGGCGATGTAACTTGTTGTAGGCGATGGCTAGACACATGCGATTTTCCCAATCGAGCGGCGGCGTGTTGCAGGATTGCTGGGCCGCTTCGGTCTCGCCCAATTGCAGCTGCGCAAGTCCTCGTATGGCGGTTTGCCGCGTGTCTTCGGGATTGAGGCTCAAGGCGCGGTTTGCCGCCTCGATGGCCTCGCGATGCCGGTGCGCATCCGAAAGCACCAAGGCGAGGGTTCTATACGCGCGGGAGTTGAGCTGGTCGAGGGAAGCTCCGCGTCGCGCCATGGTTGCCCCCTCATCCGCCCGGCCGATGTCCGCGAAAAACCAGGCGGCCTGTAGTAGCACGGTGGAGCTGTTCGGCGAAAGGGCCAAGGCTCGTTTGTGCTCGGCAAGGGCGCCGCTGAAATTGAGATATCCTTGAGCAAGTACGCTCGCATACGCCGAATGGGCCTCCCCCAAATCCGGTGCGAGCTCCAAGGCCCTCTGCGCCGCAGCGCGCGCTCGCGCAAAATGCTCGCGAGTCTCGCCGGCCATCCCGTAGTATTCGGCAAAGCCGGTTTCCGAGGTCGCCTTGCTCGCGTAGGCCTTCGCAAAGGTAGCGTCCAAACGAATGGCCTCGTCGAGAGCGGCGATGGAGGCGAGCACGGCGTCCCTGCCGGGCTTGTCGCGGCTCGGATTCTTGCCGCGCAGATAGGCGTCGAAAGCCTGCGGATTTTGGGTGCCGCCGAGCTCGATCGTGGCCGCTGCGTCGGCGAGCAGTGTTGCCTGCAATGCCGTGGTGACGGCCGATGCGATCTCGGTCTGCAGTTTGAGCACGTCCTTGAGATCGCGGTCATAGGTCTGCGACCAGAGGTGGAAACCGGTGACGGCATTGATGAGTTGAGCAGTAATGCGGACCTGATTGCCGTCCTTGCGAACGCTGCCCTCAAGCACCGCTCCCACGTTGAGTTTATGGGCAATCTCCGATAAGTCCGCCTCCTTCCCTTTGAAAAAGAACGAGGAAGTTCGCGCTGCAACGTGCATGTCGCGGATGCTGGTGAGCGAGTTCAGCAACTCCTCCGACAAGCCGTCCGAAAAATAGTCCTGCTTCGGGTCGCCGCTCATATTTACAAAGGGCAATACTGCAACGGAGTGCGCGGGCGGCGAAAACGCGGGCAGTGGCGCAGGCGAGGGAGCTGCCGCTCCAGCAGGCGCACGGGTTTCGATCTCGGCCTGACGACCGTGACCCGACCCGAGGAATCGGATTCCGAGGAGCAGGACCGAGGCCAAGAACGCGAGGACGGCTAACGAGGCGAACAAGAGCCGTGCGCGGCGTGGCGGCGATCCGGCCGGGACAGGAGTTGAGTTGTCGGACTCGGCCGGCGCGGCGGAGCGCGGCCCCCCGTCGCGCAGCGCCGCTCCTCCACCGGCGATGCGGCGCACAGCGGTTATCAAGGTCGGAAACACGCTCTGTGGTGCGCCGCCGCTCGCGTCCAGCCACTGTGATGTATTGAGGAAGTACTCGAGTCCGGCCGGCAGCGGCGCCTTGTCGATTCGCAGGGAAATGACGGGGTGACTCTTCGAACTTGCTCGTTCCACCTCTCTCAACACATGGGACGAGGCGACGGCATCTTTTGACAGGATGAGCACCACCGCCGCCGCGGCATCAATCGCTCGAACGATAGCGTCCCCGTAGAACTCGCCGGGCATCACGTCTCGGGGGGCGACCCAGCAGGCCACGCCGTTGCCTTCCAAGGCCGCACAGACCGCCTCAGCGACGGCGTTGTCCGGGGAGGCGTAGCTTATGAATACACTGGACTTGCGCGAACGAGTGTCAGTGGCTTGCTCTTCGCCCCTGCCTTCAGCCATACCTGCATCCCCAATTATTGATTGCGCATAGTCGCGTATGCGTTGGGTAATGGCAACCGCCGCGGGTTCGTCGGTCGCCGTTACTTCGGCCGGTATGCGGAAAGCTTGCTGTAAGTGCGCCCTGGATCGAAGCCGGTCAATTTCGGCTCGGCGTGCTGCTGGGCGCGGACTAGTTCCTCGAACTTCAACGGCGGCAAGGCCGCGCTATAGTGGAATCCTTGATATTGATCGCAGCCGAGTGTTTTCAGGAACTCGAGCTGCTCCATCGATTCGACACCTTCCGCCACCACTTTCAACTTCAGGCTATGCGCCAACGAAACGATGGCGCGGACGATGGAGGCGTCTTCGGGCCGCGACGCGACCTCGTTGATGAAGCTTCGGTCAATCTTGAGTTTGTCGATGGGAAAACGGCGCAGATAGCTCATGCTGGAATATCCCGTTCCGAAGTCGTCGACCGACACGAGCACGCCCATGGCGCTCAGTTTTTCCAGAATGGCGATCGACTCCTCCGGGTCGCTCATCACGGCGCTCTCAGTGAGCTCGACTTCGAGGAAGCGCGCTTCGAGGCCTGCGTCATTCAACGCATCGCGAATTATCGTGACGATGTTGCCTTGCCGGAACTGCGACGGCGACAGGTTCACGGCAACCCGCAACGGCGGCAGACCCTCGACTTGCCAAGCTCGTGCTTGCCGGCAGGCTTCCCGCACGACCCAGGCTCCGATGGGGCCGATCAATCCACTTTCCTCGGCAATGGGAATGAACTCGACCGGCGGGATCGCTCCGCGCACCGGATGCCACCAGCGCAATAGTGCCTCGGCGCCATGCATTACGCCGGTTGCGGTATTCACCTTGGGCTGATAGTGCAGTTCGAACTGTCCCTGATCCAGGGCGACCCGCATGTCGCTTTCCAGCTTCGCCTTCTCTTGGCTTGCCGTATCCATTCCTGGCATGAAGCATTGGAAATTATTGCGGCCCCGTTGCTTGGCGCAGTACATGGCAGCATCGGCGCAAGCCAAAAGAGCCTCGATGCTCGTGGCGTCCGCCGGATAAAACGCAATGCCGATGCTCGCCGAGGTATGGATCTCCACGCCGGCAATGCGCACCGGCGCACGCATCGCTTCGATGATCCGCTTCGCCACTTCTTGCGTGGTGTCGCGCTCCGGGCTTGGCGTGATGATCAGCACGAATTCGTCTCCGCCCAAGCGTGCGACCGTATCGACCTCGCGCACCACGTTCCTGAGGCGCTGCGCGATCTCCTTTAGCAGTTCATCGCCGGCTCGATGTCCGAGAGAATCGTTTACCGACTTGAAACGATCGAGGTCCATCATGATGACAGCAAAGGTCTGGCTGTGACGCTCGGCCGTAACGATCGATTGGTTGATACGATCGTCCATGAGAATGCGATTCGGCAGGCTGGTGAGCGCATCATGCGTCGCCAAGTGGCGCAGTTGCTTATTGGCGGTCTCCAGGCCCTGAGTGCGCGCGGTGACCACTTGTTCGAGGCTCTCGACGTGGCGGCGCACGATGCGCTCGTTCTGCCACTTGCGAGTCAACGCGTTCGCGCATTGCAGCACCTCGATGGCCTCGAACGGCTTTTTCACCACCAACAACTTGTCAGAATTGTTCAGCCGAGCCACGACGTCGGTCCAGTCGTAGTCGGAGTGTGCCGAACAGATGACGATCTGAACATCCGGGTCGACGGCCCAAAGCCGCTCTATTGTGACAAGACCGTCCCAGCCCGGCGGCATGCGCATATCGACGAAGGCCATCGCGTACGGCCTGCCCTCCTGTAATGCTTGCTGGACCCGCGCGACTCCTTCCTGGCCTTGAAACGCGGAATCGATTTCAAATCCCGGGTTTGTGCTCGCCGCCAAAGGCTCGCCCAAGATGGCAAGTTCGGCGGCCGCCAGCGCACTCGCGTCGTCGGGAGCGCCGCCGAGGACCTTGCCGAAGTCGGCGTGGATGTCCCGATTGTCATCGATGATGAGGATCCGCCGGTTGATCGGCGGTGAGCTCTTACCCATATAGCAACTCCGGAGACTTCAGTGGTAATTCCAGCGTAAACGTCGCCCCATGACCGCGGCCGGCGCTTTCCACGCGCAAGCCTCCGCCCATTTCCCGTGCGGCCAAGGCACCGCTGTGCAAGCCGAAACCGTGGCCGTCTTTCTTCGTGGTGAAGCCATGGCAGAAGATCTGCGGCATGTGTTCGGACCGGATGCCGATTCCATTGTCGGAAACCGCGATTTGCACGCCCTCGGCGTGACTCGCAATGCGCATCACCACTTGCTTGTCCTTCCTGTCCGATGCTTCGCAGGCGTACTTTGCGTTTCGCAAGAGATTGACCAAAATCTGCAGCACCTTGTGTCTTTCGACCACGATGTCCGGGACGTCCTCGAATTCGCACTTCAAAGTCACGCCATGGCGGGTAAATGCTCCGACGTTCATGCGCAGCGCATCGTCGGCGAGGCTGGTGACGGCCAACCTTTCCGGGACGCCGACCCGCTTCGAGTAGGTTTGCTGCATGGTTACGATCTCTTTGATGTGATCGATGTTCTTGCGCAGCGATTCCAGTTCTTCAAGGGTATGACGCTGGTCGAGGATCAACTGTTCGGATAGCTGCGTGAGGTACAAAGTCAGCTGCTTGCCGCGCGGGTCTGCGGAAACGAAAGTTCCCAGATCGGCCGAGTGTTCCTGCAACAGCGCCGCAACCTTGCCGAGTCCCGCCGCCCTGGGATTCTTGATCTTGTCCGCGAGGACGCTCGCCGATATATTCACGCTGTTCAAGACATTGCCGACGTTGTGCAACACGTTGGTGGCGATTTCCGCCATTCCGGCCTGCCGTGACGCATCGCGCAGTTGCTGCTGCAATTGCCGTTCGCGCTCGTCCGCTTCCACGCGGGCGGTGATATCCAGATCGATCCCCACCAAACGCGGACTGGCATCGATCGAATCCATCACTACCGCTGCCAGGGATGCGATGTGGCAGATCGATCCGTCCGGACGCACGATGCGGTATTCGGAGCGCAACTGACGTTGCTCTCGCATTGCGGTGGTGATGGCGGTTTGCGCGGCCTCGCGATCATCGGCATGGATCAATCCGAGCCACGAGCTCATCGTCGGGTGAAATAGCATGGGCGGTTGAGCGTACAGCTCGTGCATCGTGTCGCTCCACCATAATTCAGAGCCGTCGTTTTTCAATTCATATACGCCGGCCCCGGCGGCGCGGGTTGCAATGCCGACGCGAAGCGAAATCGCCTCGATTTCGGCTCGCTGCTTGCGCTCGGCAGAAATGTCGGCTTCAAGCCTCGCCTTCAGGCGACGCCGGGTGGCGGAGACAAAACACATCGTAAGGATTGCGCTGAGGATGAGCGCGATGGTAACGGCTCGTTTTTGCTGTACTGCGGACGCGATGGCGTCCTTCACCACGAACTCGTCCCGTGTTTCGAATTCGTCGTCAATGGCTTTTGTGAGGCGATCGCCCTGCAGTATGCGCTCTCGCAGAGGCATCAAGTTATTGAGAGTTGCGCCTTTGCCGATATTGGCCGCGAGATTCGTTACGACCGCAGTCCCATCGCCGGCAGCGGCCGCTTCTCCTCGCTCGGAGAGTTCGGCCAACCGCGCGGCGGCAGCGTGCAATGCCTCGACCGATTGAGCGCCCAACGTGCCGGTATCGACGGCGTCCGCCGCGCCGTTCGTGAATGTCTTGTAATCCGTGCGAATCTCGTCCGCCAATATTCTGAGCGGCCGGGAATGCTCCAGCGCCGAAGCGCGGCGGGCGTCGACAACCATCTGCACGAGCAGAACCACGGCGATCGGCAAGACGACCGCCAGAAATTGCATCGCGATGAGTTTGTCGGTGGCGCGTTTCATGGTGCGACGGCATCAAAAGTCAAAGCCATTCCCCCGGGATCTTTTCCCGCCCCCTATTAAGATCGGCCAATTCTTGGCTAACTTGACCGGTGTATCGTTGCAGTGCAGCAGACTCGTCGCAAGTGAGGGCCGAGTCATAGAACAGGCCCGCTCGCTGCTGCGATGTTTACGAAGTAATCTTCCAAATCACGCAGTTCCGCGGGTGTCGGGATCACATCCCGGGGCATGCGCCCGGTGCCGGCCTGAGGCGCCAGGCGATAGAGGATCTCATCGAGAAGCCGTCCGTGCGCATAGCCTCCGGCGATCAGTCGGGGCGCGAGCGCGACCGGATCGCCGAAAGGGAATGCCGGTCCCACTTCGCCGTCGTGACACGCGACGCAGTGATCGAGAAGGGCCGGATGCCGCGCACCGGTCTCTTGGGCCGGCAGGCTGGCGGTATGCCCAAGCTCGGCCGCGCCTACACCATAGAACGCCGTCAGCTCGCGCCGGCTACGCTTGTGGAGCTCCTCACAGTAGGCATCCGTTGCGGAGAAACTCCGAAAGGCACGCAGTTCGCGCAATTCCGGCTCTGCAACTGCAAGCCTCTCGAAGAACAACTGTTCGAGTGACAGAGCCCCTTCAGGCGCTGCCAGGTCGAAAGTTCCGCCTTCCAGCGCCAAGCTCCAGCGCTGGCGCGGTAGTCCGACCAGTTGCTCCGCGATGAATCTGAATGCAATCGGATCCGCCGCCTCCAGCCCGGCATGGTAGGCGTCGCCGGTGCTTGCGCGGCGGAGGCGCTTCGCGGCGTCCTGTGCAGCGCCGGCAGCGACGGAGGAGCGTTCGTGGACAAGCATCGACTGCTTGAGCGGGCTCTGCAACGCGCCGGGAAAGAACTCCGCCGGCGAACCACAGTTGCCTCCGGCGGCCCCCAAGAGCACATAGCGATGCGCCGAGAATGCCGGGGCATCGGAGAGTTCCGAGGCGAGAGAACGCACGTTCATGGTCGCCAGCAGTATTGCAAGGCGGGCGTTCGGGGGGTCGAAACTCGCACCGTTGTAGAGCGCATGCGGGCTTGGCACGTAGGTCGCACGCTCGCCAAGTTGCCGCGCCCCGATCAAGTGGCGGTAGCGCGAATCGTTTGGTTGACGCGCAAGAAACGCGGTCATGCCGATAGATTCCGCCTTCGACAGTCCGGCGCGATATCGTTCGCCGTAGATTCCGGGCCAGCTGGGGGCCGTATCCCATATGGGGCGGGCCGGCCGGCCGTGACAGACTGCGCACTGGGCCGGATTGTCTTCCGACACGAGGCCGCTGCCGCCGGATTGGAAGGACACCTCGCGAAAGTGGAAGCTATTGCTGCGCTCGTCGAATTGCATGGTCTCTAGCACGTCATAGCCGCGTTCACCGGCATCGCCGTTGAAGGTAACGATGAACCGCGCATCACTGCCGAACAGAATTGCCCTGGGCGCCGACGGCGTCGCGCCCTGCAGACTGCGGCTGGCGAAGGCGAGCGTATAATTTGCCCGCAGCTCCGACGGCAGCAGCGGCAGCATCTCCTCTACCGACCGTACATTGACGGTGCGGATGATTCCAGTCAGTGCCTCCATATCGAAGTCGCTTGCGCAAGCGCCAGCAGCCGCAAGAACTCCAAGTAACACGCAGAACTTCGGGCCGCGCATCGACATCAGAGTTGGCCGATGAGCGTCAGGCCCGGCGGCGGCGGCGAGCCAATATATCCGCAAGCGCCGGGCGTGTGCTTGAGGAACTCGAGGACTTCTCCGTCGGCGCCCTTGACGGATGGTGGCGTAAATCCGTCGCGGAAGGACTTCTTGGTCCATGCCGTCATGTATTTGCCGGCGTCCATCTTCATCACCTTTGCAAGGAAATCCGGCTGCACTGCGCTATTGTCGACCGGCACCAACTTGATCGGTCCGGCGAATTGTTTCTCGCCGAGGAAAACATCGCGGATATCGGCCATCGCGATCGTCACGCCCGCGCCGCAAACGATGTAAAGCTCATCCGCATGGGCGGCAGGGCCGAGTGCCGCGAGCAAAAGGATTGCGAGCTTGCGCAGGGTGGCGCGTCTGCGGACCGCGGTTGCCGTAACCCACTTCGACGCGCGATCTGAAATGTTGAAGTACACCGGCATGCGCTAGTAGCCTAGAACCGGATCGCGAGCTGGGACAGGAACTCGTTGATTTGCCCGACCGTGCGATCAGTGTAGTGCGTGTTGGCCACTTCGAACTTGACCGCAACCTTCGGGTTGAGGTCGCGCCGGAATCCCGCCGCAGTCCTGTAATAGGAACCCCCGGTCATCTGCTGGGCGAAATACTGGTCCGTCTGATCGAGGTGCGCCCTCTCGTAGCGGGCATAAGGGACGAAGTAGGGCAGCCGGTAACCGACCTGCGCGAAATAGGCTTCGCTCCGGTGTGTCCCCAGGCCTTGATAGAGATTGACGTTGTCGAACCAGTAGGCTTCCGACACGATCTCCCAGATGTCGGTATCGTAGACGGCAAAGGCGCCCGCGATTCTGACGTCAGTCAGATTCTGCGGTGTCTGGTCATCGTTGATCTTCGAATCCAACGCGTTGGCGCCCAGAGTGAGTCCTTCGAGCGGGCCCGCGGTCCATTGGTAGCCGAGCCGGCCGCCGTAGATGAGCTTGCCGTGTTCGTTGCCGCCGCTGCGCATGTCGATCAGGCCGCCGATGATCTGCTGACCGTTGCCGGCGAACACGTCGTACAGCGCCTTACCACTTTCGCCTCGCGCAGCGCCGGTGAGCCAGGCACCGACCGTGTGGGCCGGCAACACGCCGCCCTGATCCTCGAACATGAGGAAGGAGGGCCGCCGCAGCGCATCGTTGAGCCAAACGCCGTGATGGAACGCCGTGTTGACGTATCCGTAGGGTGTGTGAAAGCGTCCGACCCAGACGGTCGCTGCATCGCTGAACTGATAGCCTAGCTGGGCGCGTTCGACATCGACGCCGAAGTTGCCGTTGTGGTCCACCTCGAAGTTGAGTTCGAACAGGGACAACCACTTGTCGCCGAGCTTGGGCGTCAGATAGAGATCGAGGTTGTTGAGACTGGCACCCTTTTCATAAGCATGGAAAGGATTGTGGTTGCCGATGTTGACGTCTGCAAACCCATGCACCGCCAGGCCGCTGTCATCACCCTGCCGCGCGGCGTTCGCGGTTTCGATCTGATTGATTTGCTGTTCGACGGCCTGGAGGCGCGCAGCTTCGGTCGGCTTCGGCGAGGGTGTCTGCGTCGGTGGCGCCTGCGAACCGGCGGCAACCACAGGAGCCGCCGCGGCGGCTGACGTTGCGGCCTGCTTCGCTTCGAGTTCCTGCACTCGCGCCGCGAGCGCTTCAATCATCTTGATGCTTTGATCAAGTTTTTGCTGGAGCAATTTGACGGTAACGGAGTTCGCGTCATCGGCTGATGCGCTACACGGCAGCATGCCGGCCGCCAAAATGCCGGCGAGGCACAGGGCCCCGAAGTTACGTTGGATCAAGATCGCCATGGTGCCTCGATGGGGTGCTTTCAAAGCGCGCCGGCGGCGTAGTCGGCCTTCGGGCCGAGCTCGCGAGCCAGCACTCCTTGCGCGTCAAACACCAGCACTCGGGAGTCGTGCATCACGTGTTCGTCGTATTTCCAAAGTTCAAAATGCAGTTGCCGAGCGAGTTGCGCAGTGTCGGCGGTGGAGCCCGAGACGAAGTGCCAATTGGAGCGCTCGAGATGATGGCTCCGGCGATATTGGCGCCAGGTGGCGGGATCTTCATTCTCGGGGTCATAGCCGACGACGACGAACTCGGCACGTGTGCCCTTGGCATCCATTGCCGCCTGCAGCCGCGAAAGACCCGCCATCGTCATCGGACAGATCCGGTGACAGTTCGCATAGGCCATGGTGAGGACCACAGCCTGTCCCGAGAAGTCAGACAAGGAAAGCGACTTACCGCTGTCGTCCTGCCAGCTCTGCGGCAGCATCGCCAGGCGCACCCCGCCGGTGAGCGCGGCGGCGCAGATACCCGCGGAATGCAGGCTGCCGATGAGAACGGGCGCCAACCACAAGCGAGAGGAAAGGAATTTCTGGTGCACCATCGATGCTCGTACTTGGAGACTCTTGCCTCAGGGCACCGAACGCTACTGTTTTCGCGAAAGCCGCATTGGTATCGGTTTCGCATATGTTCAATGCGGGCTGGGTCGAGGATCGCAAAGCGTGATGGCCGTCACGTGCGAGCCGCCTCCTACCGTGACGGCTGACCGTAACTTGCGCAGCGACAGGAGCTCTAGCGCGGTAGGGATACCAGCTCGGGCCCGGTATGGTCCCATCGCAGCAGGCTGCCTTGCTCGTACCAATCGCCGAGCACGATGCGCGTGCATGGGCGGCCGTCGACTTGAAACGCGTGGATGCCGGGGCGATGCGTGTGCCCATGCAGGAGCGTCGAGGTTCCGGCATGGCGCACCGCGAGGGTAACGCTGTCGGCGTTGACATCGGTGATGGCGTATTCCATGGCCGCGGTGTGCGCTTGGCTGCCGCCGCGAGCGGCGCCCGCGAGCGCACGCCGCGACGCTGCCGACAGTGCGAGAAATTGGCGCTGCCAATCGGCCTCTCGTACGGTGGCACGCAGCCGTTGGTAGGCGCGGTCATCGGTGCAAAGTGCGTCGCCATGCATCACCAACACGCGTTCACCATAGAGCGTCACAATCAGCGGATCCGGCAGCAGCAGGGCGCCGCTCATACGGCAGAAGTGCTCCGCCAACAAGAAATCGCGATTCCCGTGCATGACGAAACACGGCACGCCATGGGAGGTCAGAAGCCGAAGTCCCGCGATCGCGGCGGCTTGCGCGGCGTCCGCCGCATCGTCGCCGACCCACGATTCGAATAGGTCGCCGAGAATATACAAGGCGTCGGCGGATCTAGCCTCGGTTGCGAGAAAGCTCAGAAATTGCTCGACGATCGCCGGGCGAGTTGCGTCGATGTGCAAGTCCGACATGAAGAGCGCGGCCACGAGAGATTCCGACTGGCTCTTGGTATTGGCAAACGGTTACGGGCCTGCTACGCGCTCGATTCGCTCGATCACCACGGGCCGGAGCGGTGCGTCTTCCTTGAACAGTCCACGGGCCCCGGTCGCCACGTTGCCGATCTTATCGACCACATCCATGCCTTGTACGACCTTGCCGAACACCGCGTAGCCCCAACGGGTCTTATTTGGATCGAGAGCATCGTTATCGTACAGATTCACGTAAAATTGGGCATCGCCGCCGTGCGGATCTTGGCTGCGTGCCATGCCAACGGTGCCGCGCTGGTTGGTCAAGCCATTACCGGACTCGTTGACCACCTTTGCGGGCGCGGGTACGGGATTGCCGTTGCTGTCGAACCCGCCGCCTTGAATGACGAAGTTCGCGACCACGCGGTGAAACAAGGTGCCGGAGTAGTGCCCCTGATCGACGTATTTCAAGAAATTCGCCACGGTCAGCGGCGCCCGTTCGGCGTTCAGTTCGAGCGTGAAGTTACCCAACGACGTCGAGACTAGGACTTGCGGCGCCGCCGAGGAGCTCGCCGCCGCTCGGGGTGCCGGCGCGGCGGGCGTTGAAGCGGGCGCGGGCAGCTGCGGGCTTGGACTCCGTCTCGGCCGAGAAACTCTGTGGGGGGCAAGCCGCGAGGATCAATCCGGCGGCGAGGAGTAGTTGTTTCATGCTCGGGATTCTACTCGAATAGGTACAATCGTGAGATATGTCCGTAATCAAAGATCCATCCGCCGTCACGACGCGGTTCGCGCCGAGTCCGACGGGTTCCCTGCACTTGGGCAATGCACGGACGGCGCTTTTCAGCCGCCTATGGGCGCGCAAAGCCGGCGGCCGCTTTATTCTGCGGATCGAAGATACCGATGTCGAGCGCAGTCAACTGCGGTTTCGGGACGAATTGATGGCGGATCTGCGATGGCTGGGTTTGGAGTGGGACGAAGGGCCCGACAAGGGTGGTCCGTCGGCCCCTTACTCGCAGGCGGAACGCGGCGAATTTTATCGAGCTTTGTTCAGGCAACTCGAGGTGCATGGTCAGGCGTACCCTTGTTACTGCACGGCCGATGAACTGGAGCTCTCGCGCAAGGTGCAGCGAATGTCGGGCAAGCCACCCCGCTACGCGGGGACTTGCCGGCACCTGACGGCGAGCCAGCGCGCCGAGCGGGAAGATCGGGGCCTGCGGCCAAGCCTGCGATTCGAGGTGCCGATCGGTCAAACGATCGAGTTCACCGACGTGGTGCATGGTCCGCAACGATTTCTTTCGGACGATATCGGTGATTTCATCATTCGCCGCGAGGACGGTACCTCGTCATTTTTTTTCTGCAATGCAGTCGACGACTCGGCGATGGGAGTGACGCACGTCTTGCGCGGCGATGATCATCTCGCAAATACGCCGCGCCAACTCATGCTGCTGGATGCCTTGGGTTTGCGCCGTCCGGGTTACGGTCATGTCGGGTTATTGGTGGGGACGGACGGCGCCCCTCTGTCCAAGCGGCACGGCAGCACCAGCGTCCAGGAGTTTCGCGATCGAGGATTCCTCCCCGCCGCCATACTCAATCATCTGTTCCGTCTGGGCCACGCGAGCGATATCGACGGCTGGCTGGCCGCGGAGGATATGCCCGCTCATTTCCGTCCGGAGCATCTCGGCCGCGCGCCGGCGCGCTTCGATGAATCGCAATTGATGCATTGGCAAAAGGAGACGGTGGAACGGATGTCGGCCGAAGAATTGGCCGCCTGGCTGGGTTTCCGTGACCCACCCGAGTTCCTCGAGCTGGTTCGGCACAACGTCGTGTTGCCCGACGATGCCGTCAAATGGCGAAGGGTCGTGCACGGCGAGTTGCCGCCCCTCGGAAGCGAAGAAAAGAGCGTCATCGCAGCGGCCGGAGCCGGATTCTTCGCCGCCGCCGCCGCTGCGTTCGACCAATCATCCTCGAATCTCGCAGCCTTGACCAAAATCCTAAAGGAACGTACCGGACGCAAGGGCGCCGATCTTTACATGCCGCTCAGGGTTGCCTTGACCGGTCAAGCGCACGGCCCTGAACTTGGGCCGCTGCTCAAACTCATGCCACCGGCTACGGCTCGTCGACGCCTCGAGCACCATGCTCAGAATCCATAATTCGCTCACCGGCCAAAAGGAGGACTTCAAACCTCTGCGGGCCAACGAAGTGCGCATGTACGTGTGCGGGATGACCAACTACGACTACATCCATGTCGGCCATGCGCGGATGCTGACGGTATTCGATCTCATCCAGCGTTATCTCCGATTTTTGGGTTACGACGTCACGTACGTGCGCAACGTGACGGATATCGATGACAAAATCATCGAGCGCGCGGCCGCCAACGGCGAGAATTGGGCCGATCTAGCGCGGCGTTTCACCTCGGCCATGCACGAGGATTGCGCCACACTGGGACTGCAGGCGCCCGACCTCGAGCCCCGCGCCACCGAGTACATCGCGCAGATAATCGCCATGACGCAAACCTTGATCGACAAGGGGTATGCCTATGTCGCCGGCAACGGCGACGTCATGTACGCAGTGCGAAAATTCCCGCAGTATGGCCGCCTCTCGGGAAAAAAAATCGACGATTTGCGCGCCGGCTCGCGCGTACAGGTGGACGAGGCGAAGCTCGACCCGTTGGATTTCGTGCTCTGGAAGCACGCTAAAACCGGTGAGCCTTCCTGGGAATCGCCCTGGGGCCACGGGCGTCCGGGGTGGCATATCGAATGCTCGGCCATGTCGACCAGCTTGCTCGGCGGCTACTTCGATATTCACGGCGGCGGCGAAGATCTCAAATTTCCCCATCATGAAAACGAGATCGCGCAGTCCTGTGCGGCCTGCGATTCACCCTTCGTTCATGTATGGATGCATAACGGCTTCGTGCGCGTCAATGACGAGAAAATGTCGAAATCCCTAGGCAATTTTTTTACGGTTCGCGAAGTCCTCAAGGCATTGCGCGATCCGGAAGTGATGCGTTTTTTCCTGCTCAGCAGTCACTATCGGGGACCCATCAATTATTCGACGGTTCAGCTCGAACAAGCGGACGAAACATTGCTGGGGCTATACCGATCCCTGAAGGACGTTGACGCAACGGGGCCGGTTGATGCGCAGTGGCTCGACAGATTTCGCGGTGCCATGGACGACGATTTCAATACGCCCGAGGCGCTCGCGGTTCTGCAAGGTGTGGCGCGGGAACTCAATCAGGCGAAAGCGGCGGGGGACTCCGCCAAGGCGGCCGGGGCGTCGGCCACGCTGCGCCATTTGGGCGCGATTTTGGGGGTACTGCAACAAAAGCCTGACGCCTATTTAAAACGCAGCGTTGGCGAGGAGTTGATGTCCGACGCGGATGTCGAGACCCTGTTAGCCGCCCGCCAAGCCGCTCGCGCGACCAAGGATTTCGCAGAATCCGATCGGATCCGCGATGAACTCAAGGCCGCCGGCGTCCTGCTCGAGGACAAACCCGGCGGCCCCACCCAATGGCGGCGCGTATAGGTTCTCAGGGCGCAGAAATCGCCGCCGCTCGAGAGTGCCGCGGCGGATGATTTGCCGCGGCTGCTGATCGCCGCGACTTACGATCGCCCCGACTTACGAACGCCGCGACGCTAAAAATCCAACGGCCAGCCCGATGACCGCTGCAATTCCGACGACTTGCCAAGGGTTATCGCGCACGTACGTGTCGGTGCGCTTGCTGACATCCTGAGCCTGATCGCGGAGCCGCTTGCTCACGTCCTGAGCCTGATCGCGAAGCTGGGACGCCGTATCCGCCACCGCGCTCTTGGCCGCAACCAGGGCGATCTTGACCTTGGTGCGCACTCTTGCAATATCGGGAGTGTCGATATCCTTCAGCGCCTTCGTCAAATCCTCGACGCTATCGAGGAAATTGTTGACCTGACCATTGGCGTAGTCGCTCAATTTGTGCGCGTTCGGCGAGTCTTGAATTGATTCCATTAGTTACTCCTTCAAAGCAGTTACTTATTCGAGCAGGTGCGACGCCGGACGGCCAAGCGCGACGCTAGACGCGGCGGCCCATGCTCATTAAAAAGCTGATTACCGCGCCGATCAAGAAGACGACAAATAGTATCTTCGCAATACCGGCGGCCCCGGCCGCGATACCGCCAAAGCCAAATACCGCGGCTATCAACGCGATGATGAAGAAGACAACTGCATAGTGAAGCATGGACCACCTCTGTTGCGGCAGCATTGCCTGCGAGTGACGGGAGTCTCCAGTAACGGACCAGCGGGTGCAGTCGGAAGGTGTCGTCGCCCCCTGTAGGATATAGCTCACGCCGGGCCATTTCCGGCGCAGGCACGCCCCATTCTGCTAAATTTCGGCCGTGAAGAGTCTCCTGATCGTTTACCACTCCATGACCGGCGGCACCTTCCAGATGGCCGGAGCTGCCGCAGCAGGCGCACGCGATTCCGCCCTGCGAGTCTCGTTGGTTCATGCCGCCGACGCACATGCTAGCGACGTGCTCAATGCCGGAGGCTTTATCTTTGCGACTCCGGAGAATCTTGCAGCGATCTCGGGAAAGATGAAAGATTTTTTTGACCGCACTTATTACGCAGTGCTCGATCGGGTCGGTGGAAGACCCTACGCCTCATTGATATGCGCCGGCAGCGACGGACGCAATGCAGCTCATCAGATCGAACGGATCGCGGCCGGTTGGCGATTGAAACAAGTGGCCGAACCACTCATCGTATGCACCCACGCTCAAACGCCGGAAGAAATTCAACGGCCGAAGCACATTCCCGAAGACGCGCTGAAGGCATGCCGGGAACTCGGTGCGACATTGGCTGCGGGCATCGACTTGGGTATTTTCTAAAGTGTCTTGCGCACGCAACGTCGGGGAGCGCTGACATGAGGGCGGTCGAAATGGCCGATACCAATGCGGCATGGTTTCTCGATACTCCTCCGATCATTGTCGCGGAGGCATGGATATGGCACGTAAGTACAGCAAAGCCAGCAGTAAAAAAGTAGAAAAAGTGATGCGCGAGAAGAAGGCGGGAACTCTTCGCAGCGGCCGCTCCGGAAAAAAAGTGACCAGCCGGAAACAGGCCATCGCTATCGGCCTTTCGGAAGCGCGCCGCGAGGGCAAGAAAGTGCCGAAGAAAAAAGGGTCAAAGAAAAAATCAAGCTAGGGCTTCATGGATTGGGGTGGTTACGCTCCGCCACCGGGTCGGCTTCATCCGCGTGCTTCGGATTCGCAGGGTTCGCGGGGTTCGCCGGGTCTTCCGCAGGCAGCGCCGGCTGCCTGACGGCGGAGCGTGCCGAGTCGTTCGGCGACGCGGGCAACTGTTGTACATCCAAGGAAGTTGGGTTGACGACCGAGGGGTCGTCACGCAATTTTACGTAAAGCGGACCCCCGCTAGGCCGTGGCACAGGCAGAGCGGACCCCAAGAAGCCATCGGGGACTTGCACGGGCTTCGCAAAACCACGATCGTTGGACAGGGAATCGACCAGAAACAGATTGGAACCCGAAAGCTTGCACGCGAGCTCGGGCGCCGCAGGGCATGTGATGTCTCTCAGCACGGGCAAACGCACCAGGTTGCCCAAGGCCTGCCAGTCGCTCGCGATACCCTTGCTTATGAGCCGGAAGTGCAGGGGGCCGAACGCGGAAGCGCCAAACGCCTTCGCTGGATTGAACGTGGCGACGGCTACTTGAGCGTTCTCGAGCGTGATTCCGCCGTTGAGGAAACTCAAAACAGTCGACGACGACTCATCGGTGGTGGCTACTTCGATCGTCTCGTCACGCGTAAATGTGGCCGGCCATGATGCGCGCAAGGCAAATTTGAGAGTCGAGTCCTGCGGCAGTTCGCCTTGGTCTGCCAGCTGAATATTGCTGTCCTTGATGGATGCGGACGGTTGCACGCTCTGGCCGATCAGCGTCACTCGAGGCCGCGGGGCATCAACCGACCCCTGAACCGGAAGAACTCGGCCATCCTTCAGGGAGACCTTCGCGACGATGCCGCGCTCCTGCTTGAGACCCTCAGCGGCGGTTGTGTCCTGCGCGACGAGGGGGAGTTCGTCGACCCCGCCGTTGCGGCTCGCCGGCTCGGCAGGCACAAAGACCAGATTTCGAAGCGACAGGCTCGCGACCTCGTCGAGGCGGCTACCTCTCAGCACTCCGCGGACATCGCCGGCATGAATGGCGAAGCTGTCGAAATGACCTGCCTCCGCGAAAGTCTGAAGCGAAATGGGCTGGGGTTCGCTGACGCCATATTGGCTCACCAACAACGTCATGGCACCGGGCTTGGCTTCCTGAAGCGGTAATTTCACCTCGACCTCGTTGGGCCTGACGGTTTTCCATTCCGCCTTGAGGGACTTGCCGGCGGGGTCCTTGAGCATGATGCCGTCAATACAGCTGACGCTATCAGCCTGCAGGTGCACCGTATCCTGCCGGCCGACGACGAGCGCGTCTTCGTCGCCGGCCGCGAGGCTCCAGGTCTTGGAGTGCGCGTTCATCAAGAGGAAATTCGGACCACGATAGCGGTCGAAGCCCCAGTAGCCTTGCAAAGATGCATGCACGTTGTCGCCCAGCGGCGCGGACTTGAGTGCCGAGGTGTCGACGACGTAGCCGCCTTGCACGGCGTCTGCGGTTGCGGGCAAATCGATACTCTTGCCGTCTTTCCCAGTAAAACTCAAAGTCAGCCCATGCGCGTAAGCGGTCGAAAACACCAGCGGGGCGCCGTCCACCGGCAACACCAGAGCGGTTTTTCCCGCGCAGTAGATCTCCTTCGGATTGACGGCATGCAGCGGAGGCGATTGCGGTTGCTCCACTGCGGGAAGTGCCGCGACCAATACCGATTGGGGATTGTGAAAGGACGGCGCGGCATTGAGCGTCAATGCGAGTTTCTCGCCGCGCGCGGTGGCCAGGGCGGGAATGTATTGATATTGCGCGGTCCGGAAGGAATCCATGATGCGTCCAATATCGAGAATGGATGCGATGTAGGGACTGTAGTAGCCATAGCTCAATTGCGGCGTGAAACTCGCCTCCATGGCCAAATCGCTGCCGGGACCGGACGTCAATGCCTCGACGATCGAGGTGCTGTGCCCGTCATTCAAGATGAGTGATTCCTGACCTTGCGTCAGGCAAGGCGCTTGTAGCTGCGGCATCCGGTCCAGGCACTTTTCGTCGACTTTGATCGCGAGACTCCTCGCGAGAAGTGGGGCTGCCTCCGCGAGTTTGGCCGGATCGGCATCATTTAGCCCACGGATCGCCGCCAGATAGCGTTCCAAGCGCGAACGGTCCAACGCTGCCTGGTTCAGATCCTGCGAAGTGCGTACAAATGCGCCGGGTCTCCCCCGCACTGCGTTCACCAGGGTCCTGTAGTCCCCACCCGTCTCAGGTGCAAGAAATATGAGCACCTGTTGCGCGCCCTCCGGGACGGTGACCGTCAGCCCGTCGTGGCTGCACTTGACCGTCCAGGTCTTGCAGGGGAAAAACCAGTTCTGCGGAGGAGGATTGGTGGAACCGCTCAGAAATGCCATCACCATCAAATAATGGGCAGATTGGCTGGCCGGCAGATCGGCTTTGAGCCAGATGGTGTCGCCGGCCGCGAGGTTCGGAACTTCCGAGGCCGGCAGGGTTTTTTCACCCCGGGTGACTTTGACGTCGAGGGTCGGACCCGCCAGGTCGAACGGCGCGGGGCCCGCCTCGGCAACGGCGGTGAAAAGGATTGCTAGAATCAGCGCGTATTGTCGCAAATGCATGTGAAAGTCATGTCCTCTCGAGGCTGATAAGCTTGGGCTTAGAGCGCCGTAGGCCGGTGAAGTTCGCCCAGGGACGCAAGCAGGGTGCAATGTGGGATCCGCATCACATATGGAGTAAAAATGCCTAGATCACGCCAGCAATGTACCCACCTTGGCACGGTAAAACCAGTGACGCCCTCCGGAGACGGTTGCCAGGAGTGTTTGGCCATGGGCGACGATTGGGTTCATCTTCGCTTGTGCAGGACCTGCGGCCACGTCGGGTGCTGCGACGATTCGAAGAACCGTCATGCCCGCAAGCATTTCCTCAATTCCACGCATCCGATCATCTCCTCGTTCGAACCGGGAGAAGATTGGAGTTGGTGTTTCATCGACGACATCGAGGTGCTCCGCGCATGACAGCGGAGCTCGTCGGTGATGTGCGCTGCGGAAGCGTCAAGCGAGTGGCCGCCGCCATGGGCAAGGGATCCGCGTGCGTGCAGCAGGTGCATCGGGCTTTCCACGATTGAGAGGCATCGATTTCACTCGCAATTCTCCGGAGGTCGCCAGTCGGCTCATCGGCATGACCTTGCTCGTCAACGGAGCCGGCGGAATCATCGTCGAGACCGAGGCGTATGATCGCGAAGATCCGGCATCGCACAGTTTTTCAGGTCCGACGCCGCGAAATGCGGTGATGTTCGGTCCGCCCGGCAGAGCGTATATCTACCTTTCCTACGGTATTCATTGGTGCTTGAATTTTGTCTGCCGCGAAACAGGTCATGGCGCGGGCGTTTTGATTCGTGCCTTGGAGCCGACCGTCGGAATATCGGAGATGATCGAGCGCCGCGGACAACGGGATCTGCGGGCACTGTGCGCGGGGCCGGGCAGGCTGGGCCAGGCCTTGGGAATCACTCATGCAATGAACGGCATGCGCATCGACAGGCCGCCGTTCGAACTGACCGCGGCGGCAAGCGAGGTCGATGTCGTGTCCGGCCCGCGAATCGGCATCTCCAAGGCGGTTACGCATCCTTGGCGATTCGGGCTCGCAGGCTCGCGCTTCGTGAGCCGGCCGTTTCGCGGTTGACCACGGCGGGCCTTTAAGGTATTTCCTAATCGAGCAGTCTATAGGGTCTGAGTGCACGAGGTTGCCGCATGAAGGAATTGGAACGAGCATTATCCGAGATCCACAGCATCCGCAATCAAGTGGCGCGGGGAACGGAATTTCGCGGCTACGGTCCGGTCTCGATTGCATCGAGCGGCCTGCTAGCAATGCTCGTCGCGGCGGCGCAGGCACAATGGAAGGCTCCACAGAGCACCGACTTGACGATGTGGGTCGCGGTCTGGGCGTGCACGGCCGCCGTTTCGCTCCTTCTCACCGGTATCGATACGTTTGCCCGCGCGCGGCGCGTTCATAGGGGATTTGCCCGAGAAATGGTCCAGTCCGCCGTCGAGCAGTTCCTGCCGGCGGTGATGGTCGGATCATTGCTGACGGTCGTGATGATGCGGGTGGCTCCACGGGAATGCTGGATCCTCCCGGGGCTGTGGGCATTGATTTTCAGCCTGGGAGTTTTCGCTTCGTGCCGGTTCCTGCCGCGACTGATGTTCGTCGTCGGCGTGTGGTACCTGGTGGCCGGCCTCTATTGCTTGGCGGCCGGAAGCGCCACAAGGGCACTCTCTCCCTGGTTCATGGGCATTCCGTTCGGCGTCGGACAGCTCCTGGTCGCTGCCGTGCTTCAATATGGATATGAGAAACCTCTTGAATAAGCGTGGCGGTAAGAAAAGCACCGGTTCTCGCTTTGCATACGATGGGTTGGACCGAGTCATTCATGAACGCGCACGTCTGAGCGTTTTGACCTCGCTCGTGACTCACGCGAAAGGGCTGCTATTCGGCGATCTGAAACAGCTGTGCGCGCTAACGGACGGCAATCTCAATCGGCACTTGCAGGTACTCGAAGAGGCGAAGTTGATCGCGATCACGAAGAGCATCCAGAACAACCGCCCGCAAACGTTTTGCCGCATCACCGGCGTGGGGCGCAAACGCTACATCGAGTATCTAACCGTTCTCGAGCAGGTGCTCTTGGATGCCGGCTCCGCAGTCAAGACGGAATGGACGGCGAAAGAAGTGACGTGACGGATGGCCGGCATCCGATGCGAAGGTTCTTGATCGTCACCGCCGATGATTTTGGCCTGCATGAGGCCGTCAACGACGCGGTCGAGCAGGCGAGCCGGGCCGGAATTCTCACGGCGGCGAGTCTCATGGTGGCCGCGCCCGCAGCCGCCGATGCGGTGCGCCGCGCGCGCAAGATGCCGAACCTACGCGTCGGCCTGCATCTTGTTCTGGCGGACGGCCACGCCATGCTGTCGCCCGATCTGATCCCGGGACTTGCGGACGAAACGGGCCGCATGAACGGCCGGATGTTCGTGAACGGCATACGCTTCGTCGCCTACCCCCGGTTGCGCAGACAACTCGAAGCGGAAATCCGCGCGCAATTCTCAGCGTTCGCGCGCACCGGTCTCCCGCTCGATCACGTGAATGCGCACAAGCACTTCCACTTGCATCCGACGCTCTTGGAAATGCTGCTGCGTATCGGCCGCGAATTCGGAGCGACGGCTCTGAGGGTCCCGGACGAACCTATCTGGTTCGCGGCGCGATTCGGCAATTGGATTTCCGGCGCGAATGCCGTCTTGCTCAGTCCCTGGATAGCACTGATGAAGCGCCGGTTACGCAGTGCGCAGATCGTGCACAACGATCGCGTCTTCGGCGTCGCCGCGAGCGGGGCCATGGACGAAGAGAAGCTGCTCGCGATTCTCGCGCGGCTGCCGATGGGCGTCACGGAAATCTATCTTCACCCCGCCGTCCAATCGGAAGTCGCCATTGCCGAGTCGATGACCGATTATCGGCATGCCGATGAACTTGCGGCTCTGCTTAGCCCTCGCGTCCGCGCCGCAGTTGCTGCAGGCGGCTTTGGCCATGGCGGCTACGCAGATATCGTGCGCGCCGAGCGTTTGACCTAGGGAGGGGCCGCGCGCTCCAAGAATTGCGCGAGCGCGCCTCTGCCGTCTTCCCATAGGGTAAACGGCGTGTCGAGCTGTTCCTGCGGCATGCGCACGCTAATTTCGCGGCTGGCGGCTATGAAATGCAGAGTTGCTATATCCACGCGGTAAGAGCGATAGACAATATCGCCATGTTCGGGTACGTGCAGCGCGCGGTGCTGCGCGAGGCTGGTGGGCGGCCGCTCCAAGGGTTTCAAATCGATGGTTCGGCCGTCTGCGAGGATCCTGAGTTCGCCTTCGTCCGCACCGGGCGGCGGCGACATCCGTCGGTCGACCGTCGACCAACGGTACAGCAACAGATACTGTACGTATTCGCCCGAGCGATCGTTTTCGATCGCCACGAGAGTCGCGTAATCGCGCGAATGGGCGGCGACATCCGACCGATCGCGCGCAAACACGAGGGGCTTGGCAACCACCAGCAGAGTGCTCCCCGTTTGCTCATCGAAAATCTCGGCCGATGATGCCCGGGACGGCCGAGTTGTACAGGATGTGAGCGCCGTCAGGACCAGCAGCAAAGCCAAGCTCATATTCATAGGATCTTAGAATCGTACTCGGTACGCCACCGTAACGTACAACGATCTTTGATTCACCGCGGTCGTCTGGACCTGGCCGGTCAACGCCTGCTGTTGCTGCACGGCCTGCTGATTTTGTAGTTGGTAGCCCGCGATGGCTTCGAATACGGAGATCCGGTTGGTCCAATCGCCGCGCACCTGCGGCAGGTAGAGCATTTGCTTGCCCCCGAGCGAAGGGTCGTTCAATTGCTCGACACTCAACCGCGGGCCCAAACGCCAGTTCCCGCCTGCCACGAAACGCGCGTCCCACGATAACGTAGTGCTTCGCGCCGAGGGCGAGGTATCGAATCGGGCGCTGAAAATGTGCAGATCATTCGACTGCATCAGGCTCGATCCTGCCATCTGCACCGATACGTTCTTGTCGAGGCCTGTCGACTGAGTGGCGCTGACGCCGCCCGAGGCCGGGGTGCCGCTGAGCTGAAAAGCGCCGAGGTCGGTCATGAACTGCCAGCGTTCACCCAAAGGGCGACTTGCGGAGACCACGAAGGTATTGCTGGTCGAGGTGCGATCCAGCGCGAATTGCCGCAGCTGCGAGGGCGTGTAGTTGAACGGGGGTCCCTGCAGCGCGTTCAGGTCCGCCGCAGTTTGGCCGATGAGTGCATTGTTGAGCTCCAGCAAAGGACTGCGGCGGTGATCGGCGTCAAAGCTCAGTATCCAGTACTGCCCCACCCTGGAATTGCCGATCAGCGTGGCCGAGTTGATCTGCCGAAATGCAATGTCGTAGTCGACCAGCATGACGGCCGTGCGGCCCGCGACCGAGTAGCGCGTCTGAAAACCGATCGAGCGGCGGTCCGTCAGACCTTCATTGATCTGATCGAAGAAGTAGGTATCGAAAACCCAGGCTTGATGAAACGGATCGAACTCCGCCGTCACCGTACCGAATTTCTCGTGACTCGATACGGCGGAGTATCCCGTGTAAGCCGGTAGGCCTGCAGCTGCGCTCACCGACAGCTTGGGGTTCACCTGGTAGCCGACGAACAGTCCGTCGAACAGTCCGACGATGCCCTGGCTCGCGAGCGATTGACGCCCGACGCGGGCGGTGACGCCAAACAGCCGATCGGTGAGCTCGGCGTAGGCGGCAGTCGTGCGGTCCTGGCTGCCGCCGAACGTCGTCGACAGATTGTGGGTATAACCGCCATCGAATCGAGCGGTAAAATCGTAGCGCTCGCCGCGATCGCGCAGCAGCAAGTCGCCATACACGAGCGCCGAGTTGATCGAATTCGTGGTGGTCGTGGTGCCGGATGTCACCGTCTGGTCCTTGCCGTACTGATAGCTGATGGCGGCGCTGCCCGCCATTGTCCAGCGATTGCTCACGGGCGCGCCGAACTCGCCCGTGGATCTCGGAGCGAGCGAAGCCGCGGCAAGGGTTTGCAGTCTGCCGCGTACACGCGCCGCCGCCGGACCGTCCGGGTAGCGGCGCAGGTACTCTTCGTACTCCGCCTTAGCCTGCGCCAATTGGCCGGCGCGTTCGCGAACCAAGCCCATCAATTCCTGGGCTTGAGAACGCGCGGGATATTCGGGCTGCCGCAGCAAGCGATTCAGCAAATCGATCGCTTCGGGGTACTTATGCTTCTCCAGGGCGACCCGTGCATCGCGCAGAATTTGCGCACGCTCCTCGTCTGCGAGCGGCGGGTCGGTCGGTCCACTCCTCGCCGCCGACGAAACGCCGGCGCGTTCGACGCCGGAGAGGTCGGTCTGCTCGTCGTTGACCGCAACCCACGCCTGTGGATACGTGGCTTGTGCAACCTTGAGTACACGATCGGCTTCCTGGCGCGTCGTGAACGGGCCCGCGCGCAAGCGGTACCAATGCTGATCCTCGATGTCGGTTTCGGACACGTAGGCCTGGGTCTGCAGGGCGGCAGCGGCCGCTTCGGCTTTATCGCGCTCGATCTTGGTGAGAGAGGACTCGAGATTGACGGCATAGACGCCGGGCGGCTCGGTTTCGGCGACGAAAACGTTCCCTTTGCGGCGGTTGATGTTGAGCAGGCGCACGCGAAGGCCGAGGCCGGACGCCGTGGGAGCCATCACGAAATCGAGCGGCTTCGCCCATGTCAGTTCCAGGGTGATTTCCCCGGGAACGATCGAATCGACGCGCGCCCCCGTGACCAGATTCCCGCCGCCGCCGACCAACGGCAGTTCGGGCGGAAGCGAGCTGAATTGAGTGCCGCAATCCGGTCCGAGACGAAGCGTAATGGTGGTGCCGGTGCCATGGCTGACGGGGGTATTGGCAACGTAGCGCACGGAGCAGGCAAATTGAATCGAGATATCCGCATGATCCTCGAGCTCTTGGGTATCGATGAGCTGCACGATGGGCCCGACGGGGAGGATCGAGCCGGGGGCGGCAGGTGCGTTGGTGTTCAGTCCCGCGAATCCGATCAACAGCGCGCTCACACGCAGCAGCCCCGGCTGCCGGCGCAGACCTTTACGCTTCGCATCCACCATCACTTGGCGGGACCGGCGGTCGCAGCGCGCGGGCGCGGTAGCAAGGGCCGCAGCGGCGGCGGCTTAGCCGTGATATTCCAATTTAGCGTGTTGTGGCACATGCCGCAATCGAGTGTGGTGCGCGCATGCTGAGCTTGCTTGCCCGTCGCAGTGATGCCGTTGTGGCAGCTCTGGCAGGTCGCGTTGACCCCGAGGTGATTGAATGTCGCCGGTCTCCACGCGAGCGTGCCGTGGCATGCGCCGCAGTCCTGCGGGGTTACAACGTGCCGTGTCGGTTTGCCCGGCGCCGAGACGCCATTGTGGCAGCTGACGCACTGCGCGGTGACGCCCCGGTGATCAAAACGTGCGGGCATCCAGGCCAGCGTCGTGTGGCAGTTCTCGCAGGAGTTGTTGCTGGCGATATGGCCGGCCCCCTTGCCCTGCGCCAGCGCGCCGTTATGGCAGCTGACGCAGTTGCCGGTCACGCCGGCGTGGGACGGCATCGCGCTGCCCGGGCGGGGCAGGGTGCCCGGTGTGGTGATGCCCCGCGTAGCGGCGCCCGGGGCGAAGGCGCCAGGCCCGCCCGCGCGGCTCGCGCTCTGCGGCGCAGGCGCGCTGACCACGGTGCGTGACCTTCGCGCGCGTCGTCGTTTGCGCCGCCGCGATTTTCTGTTTCGCGTTCCCGCCGCCCCAATTGTTCGGGCTGTGGCAACCGTTGCAATCCTTGCCGACGTGGTGATTGTTAGGCCGTACGGTGAGGTTGCCCACACCGAAGAAACTCAACCCGGACTCGTGACACTGGTCGCAGGTGCCGCCGGTATCCGCGAGCAGCAACGTGTGCTTGGAGGCGGACATCGTCGTGCCGCTGAAGGTGGTGAAGCCCGTATGGCAGCTCTCGCAGGGTGTCGCCTTCGAGGGAATATGTTTGGCAACCATCGGTTTCGGCGGGTCGTTATTGTTGTAGAACGACAGCTGAGTCTGGCCATGGCACTGGATGCAATTGCTGCTGATGCCGGTATGCAGGACCGTATTCGCCGCCATGGTCGTGTAATTCGCCGGCGCCGCCGTGTGGCAGACGTTGCAACCCTGATTGCCGGGATTCGGCATGTGACCGGCCGGCAATGCGCCGCTGGTGCTGTTCCAGTTCGCGGTCGTGTGGCACCCGCTGCAATCGCCGGTCAGCATCGTGCCGGAGGTATGGTCGGCGGGGCGCCCTTGCAGTGCGGGGTTCGCCGCACCCATGTAGAAGGACTTGCCCTTCTCGTGGCATGTGGCGCACGCCGTGCCCACGAATTTATGCGTCGCCTGGCTCATGTTCATCGGCCCGAAGGTGCCCGCCGCATACGTCGTCGTCTTGTGGCAGGAACCGCAGTCGCTGCCGGCAAGGTAGGGAATGTGATTCGCAACCTGCGGTTTCGGCGGATCGTTATTATTGTAGAACGACAGCTGCGTGGTGCCGTGGCACTGAATGCAATTGCCGCTGATCCCGGTGTGCATCACCGAGTTCGCCGCCAGAATCGCGTAGTTGGCGGTATTCGTATGACAGACCGTGCATGCGAGATTGCCGGGGTTCGGCATGTGTCCCGCCGGCAGCGAGTTGCTGTTCCAATTTGCGGTGGTGTGGCAACCGCCGCAATCCCCGGTGAGCATCGTGCCGGATGTGTGATCGACCGGTCGCCCCTGCAGGGCGGGGTTCGCCGCACCCATGTAGAAGGACTTGCCCTTCTCGTGGCACGTGACGCAGGTCGTGGGGACGAACGCATGCGTCGCCTGACTCATGTTCATCGGCCCGAAGGCACCCGCTGCATACGTCGTCGTCTTATGGCAGGAACCGCAGTCGCTGCCGGCAAGGTAGGGAATGTGATTCGCAACCTGCGGTTTCGGCGGATCGTTATTGTTGTAGAACGAGAGCTGAGTAACGCCGTGGCACTGCATGCAACTTCCGCTGATGCCGGTGTGCAGGACTGCGTTCGCCGCCATGGTCGTGTAATTCGCCGGCGCCGCCGTGTGGCACACGTTGCAATTTTGGTTGCCTGGGTTCGGCATGTGGCCGGCCGGCAATGCGGTGCTATTCCAATTTGCCGTCGTGTGGCAGGTCGCGCAGTCGTTCGGCGCGGCCATACCCGCGCTGGTGTGGTCGGCCGGACGGCCCTGAAGGCCCGGGCTCGCCGCACCCATGTAGAAGGCGAGGCCGGCCTCATGGCAGGTCTTGCAAGCCATGGTCGACACATTGAGGTGCGTGGCGGCGGTCATGTTCATCGGGCCGAAGCCGCCCGCGACGTAATTCGCCTTATGGCAGGCACTGCAATCGTTGTTGGTGAATGACGGAATATGGTTCGCCGGCGCGGCCTTGGGATTGTCGTGGTTGTTGTAGAACGTCAAGGGCGTCGCGCCGCCATGGCACTGGGCGCAGCCGGTGGTGATGCCCGTATGCAGAATCGGCAGGCTCGCATAGGCGTTGTAGTTCGACGGTGCCCCCGTGTGGCAGACCGTACAGGTTTGGGTACCGGGTATCGGCATGTGGCCATTCGGCAGCGTCGTGGGAGTAGTCCACACGGTGGTGTTGTGGCACAGCGAGCAGTCGCCGGTCTTTTGGCTGGGCGGATTGGGCGCAGAGACGTGGTTCGGCGGGCGCGTCTGCAGCGCCGTACCGCTGCCGACATAGTAACCGCCGGTGTCATGGCAGGTATCGCAGGTCGTGGGCACGAACGCGTGCTTGGCCGCGCTCATCGCCGTGGCCGGGCCGAAGCCGCCCACGGCGTAAGTCGCCGCATGGCAGGAGGCGCAGTCCGTGCCGGTCAAATACGGAATATGTTTCAGCGACGGCGTCACCGCGTACTTCGGCGTGTAGTTGTTGTACCAGGTCAGCGGCGCCATCGCGCCGTGGCATTGTCCGCAGTTGCCGGTGATGCCGGTGTGCATCGCCGGCATGCTGGTCGTCAGCGTGGCGTAGCTTGCTTCTGTGGAGCCGATCGCCGTATGGCAAACCGCGCAGGTCTGAGTGCCCGGAGTCGGCATGTGACCCACCGGCTTGGCCGTCGTGGTCCAGTCGGTCGTGTTGTGACATCCGCGAGCAGTCGCCCGTCTTTTCCTGAGGGTTGGTGCTCGAGAGGTGACTCGCGGGGCGCCCCTGCAGAGCCGGGGTCGATGCGCCGAGATAGAAATTCAGGCCGGCTTCGTGGCAGGTGTCGCAGGTCGTGGGCACGAAGGCATGCTTGGCGGCACTCATGTTCGTCGGACCGAAACCGCCGCTCACGTAGTTCGAGGCATGACAAGAGCTGCAGTCGGCTCCGGACAGATACGGAATATGGGAGGGCGTGAGCAACGCGTCCTTCGGCACGTAATTGTTGTACCAGGTCAGAACCGTGCTACCGCCGTGGCACGTGCCGCAGCCGCCGTTGATGCCCGTGTGCAGGATGGGAATCGCCGCCAGAGTCTTATAGTTGGTCACGTCGATGTGACAAACCGTGCAGGCGGCGTTGCCCGGATTCGGCATGTGGCCCGAGGGCAATGCATTGCTGTTCCAGTTCGCCGTGGTGTGGCAAATGCTGCAGTCGTTCGGCGCCACCATTTGGCCCGTGTTGTGATCGGCCGGGCGGCCCTGCAGCCCCGGGCTCGCCGCGCCCATCGTGAACGTCAAGCCCGCTTCGTGACACGTGTTGCAGGCCGTGGGCACGAAGGCGTGCTTGGCCGGAGTCATATTCATCGGTCCGAATGTGCCCACCGCATAAGTGCTCGAGGAATGGCAGGAACTGCAGTCGGTGCCGGACAAATAGGGAATGTGATTCGGGGACAGCATCGCGTCCTTGGGCGTGTAGTTATTCGCCCACGTCAGCGCCGTGACGGTGTCGCCGTGGCAGAGCCCGCAGTTGCTCTTGATGCCGGTGTGCAGCACGGAGTTCGCCGCGAGCGTCGCGGGCGTGTAGTCGCTCGGCGCTGACGCATGGCACGTCACGCAGGAGAGATTGCTCGGGTTCGGCATGTGGCCGGCTGGGGAGTGCCGTGCTGGTCCAGTCCGTGGTCGAGTGGCACAGCGCGCAGTCGCCGGTGGCCATGCGCGGGTCGTTGCTGCTGAGGTGGTTGGCAGGCCGCAGCTGCAGGGGCGTGCCGCTGCCCACGTAGAAACTCTTGCCCGTGTCATGACAGGTATCGCAGGTCGTGGATACGAAGGCGTGCTTGGCGGCGCTCATCGCCGTTGCCGGCCCGAAGCCGCCCGCCGTGTAGGCCGCGCCGTGGCAGGCGCTGCAATCGGTGCCGGCGAGGATCGGGATGTGCGGCGGCGTGAGCGGCGTCTTCTTGGTGGGCGAAACGCCGGAGATCGACATCGGAATGTAGGGGGCCGGTACGCCCGCGAAGGTCTCGCCACCGTGGCACAGCACGCAGTTCGACACGTTCAGTCCGGTGTGCAAGACCGGAATGCTCGCCGCCAGCACCGCCCACGTTTCGGCCGACGGATTGTTGCCGTGGCAAACGCCGCAATCGATGGAGGAGGGGATCGGCGGGACATGATTGCTCGGCTGCCCGGAGACGAAGCCGGTCGTAATCTTCACGCTGCCGCTGTGGCAGGTCTGGCAGGTCGTGACCGTCATCTGCGTGTGATCGAAAGCCGAGGGCGCCCAGCTCGGCGTTTTGGTGCCGAGTGCCGGTGGTGTGGCAGTTCTCGCACAAGTTGCTCGTGGGCATATGATTGCCCTGTTTGCCCACGGCTTTCGTGCCGTTGTGGCAGCTCACGCAACCGCTTCTGATTCCCGTATGATCGAAGTCGGCACCGAGCCAGGTGGTGGTCAGGTGGCAATCGCCGCACTCGAGGCTCGTCGCGACGTGCCCCGGGTTCTTGCCGGTGGCCTGCACGCCGTTGTGGCAGATGATGCAGAAGCCGGACACCGCCAGCGGAATCTGGGTGTGATCGACCGCCTTGGGGGGATTCCAGCTCATCACCGTATGGCAGGCTTCGCACACTTGACTCGTCGCCGGATGCGTAGCTCCTTTGCCCTGCGCGATGGTTCCGTTGTGACAGCTGACGCAGCTTCCCATCACTTCGGCGTGGGTGAAGTGCACGGCGGGGCGGAACGAGGTGGTGTCGTGGCAGGCGGCGCAATTGTTCGTGCTTTGAATATGCGTCGGGGTCTTCGGCGTAGCGTTATAGGTCGAGCCCGCGATGTGGCACACGCCGCAGTTTCTCGGTGTCCCCTTGAAGATTGCGTTCAGATGGCAGGATTCGCACGGCAGGTCGCGGTGCACGCCGTCCAGTTCGAAACCGGTGGAGAAGTGATCGAAGGGCACCGTGATCGGCGGCGCGCCCGCCGCCGAGCTCCGTGTCGCCGGCACGAGCAGCAACAGCGCGACCGCCAGTGCCGCCAAGGCAAGCAGCGCGGCGGCTCCGCGCGCTGCTGCGCACGCCGCTGCGCGCGCCGCGATCCACCCCGATGTGAGGCGATGTTTCATTGCTACTGAATCCGTGCGCCTTTCCAGGAATAGATCGAATGACAGCGATCGCACTGCGCACCATATTCACCAAGATGCCGGTCATCCTTGTGATGACAGCTTCCGCACAAGGGCGAGTTCTTCACCGAGCCCGGCGGCTCATGATGGCAATCGGCGCACTGCAACTTGGCATGAGCGCCGAGCAGCGCGAAGTGATCCGGCGTTTGCTTGGCGTGATCGAACGCCCATAGCTGCCAACCATTGGTCGAATGACAGCTCTCGCATTTCTTGCCGAGACCGCCTTTGTGCACGTCATCGTGAGCATGGCAATCGCCGCATGCGACGGGCGCCTGATTGAACGCCAAGGTCGCGTGGCATTGAGCACAGCTCACGACTCGATGGAGCCCGAGCAACGGGAAATCAGTGAGATCGTGATCGAACACGATGCCGGAGCGCCAGGATTGCTGGCCATGGCAGGTATCGCACGCGCCTTTCAATTTACCGGCATGCGGGTCTTCGCTGCGATGGCAGCCCGCGCAGTCCTTGGCCAATTTTTGCGTTGCCGCTACGCCTGTGTGGCAGGCGTAGCAATCGATCTTGGCATGCGCGCCCACCAGAGGAAATTTGTGCCGCCCGGTGTGATCGTAGTCCTTTACCTGCCAGCGGTCGTTCTCGTGGCAGTCCTCGCACTTCGCGCCGAAACGTGCTGCGTGTGCATCATCGGCTTGGTGGCAGCCGTAGCAGTCCTTCGGGATCTTGTCCTTGTAGTTGCCGCTGCGATGGCAGGCGACGCAGGTGATCTTGTCGTGCACGCCCAAGAGCGCGTAACCCGTCTCCTTGAGATGGTCGTATTTCGCCGTCTTCCATTCCTTCGTGACGTGGCACTTGGCGCAGTCTTCGCCGCGCGAGCCACGATGCTCATCATCGGTCGCATGGCAACCGACGCACGTCTTGGGCGTCTGCTTATACCGGCCTCCGACGTGACAGGCATTGCACGTGACGGACAGGTGACTTCCCGTGAGCTTGAAATCCGTCTTGTCGTGATCGAACTTGCCGCCCGTCCAGGTCGTGGAGCTGTGACAATCGCCGCACGACTGCGTGAACTGCGCATGGTGAGCATCGTCGTTCTTGTGGCAACCGACGCAGGCCGCGGGCGCCTTGCGCCACGCCTCGCCTTTCTTGTGACAGTTTTCGCAGGCAAGACCGGCGTGAGCGCCCTCGAGCGCGAAATCGGTGAGGCCATGATCGAATTGCGCGCGGCTCAGTTCCACGATGTCGGCTTTGCGGCCTTTGTGTTCGGTATGGCAAGCGCGGCATTCGCCGACGCCGGCATTGGTCATGCGCCCGTGATAGCGATGTCTCTCGCGCACGTCGTCAGCGATGTCCTTGTGACAGTCCAGGCAGAGCGAGGTTTGGGTCCGTGCGTTCGAGCGGTCGTGACAGTTCGCACAATTCTCTTCCTGCTTCACATGCGCCTGCGTCACCTTCCCGGGCATCAGCAGCGTCTCCACGTTGGCCGCCCACGCAGGTTTCGCTGTTGCCCCGAAAAGTGCTGCGAGGAGCGACATGGTCAGTAAGGCTCTTAAGGGCAGACGCACGGCGGCCCAGAGGAATCGATATCCACCGCCGCAGTCATGGCGTCCGCGAGAAGTCCAAGTGCATGGCTGCCTGTCAACTCCATTGCCCTCTCCCTCCGTCTCACTCATCGATCGTCAATTCCAACGAATCGCCTTCATCCACAAAAATTATGCGTTACTTAGTCAATATCTTCGCCGCCGCCTGCGATTCGGCCGCCCTCAGTACACGTTGATGGCGACGACATGAACCACCCCGGCAATCAACAGCATGAAGAAAAGCGGGATGTGCAGCACGTGCCAGAACGAAAAAAGCCGTGCATACATTTTGTATTCCCGGGTGCGCCGGCCGGCATCCAAGCGCCGATAAGCGTATTGGCGGGCGACTTCGCCGAGGCGGGTCGCGTGCCGCGCGACCACCAGGGACTCGCGTCGACGCGCCTTCACCACCGCCTCCTTGACTTCACGGCGCACGAGCCAGCGCGCCACGGCCATGCGGACAGCCCCGGTGCTCAGGTGCAGGAATCTTCGAACGGCTCCCTTCGGAGGCTCGATCAGTTTCGCTTCCACCCGCTCGATCGCATCCAAGAGGCCGGGAAGGAACGAGATCGACCTCGCTTGCACGCGGAGCCGGTCACCGACCGCCTTCAATTGCTCGAGAGTGTCCTCGTGGCCTTCGAGACGCGCGTGCAAACGCGTGTAGATGTAGCGGCCCACGACGCCGCTGCCGGCGACCAGCAACATGCTGAAGAGAGCGACGTTGCTGTTGGTCGCGCCGAGGCTGAAATTGGCATGAAACAAGATAAGGATGGGGCCAACCACGCCAAGCACCATGTGAAATTCAAACCAGACCGGGATTCCACCCAGCCAGCGCAGCCAGCGCAGCCGTTTGCGCGCAGAATACAACAGCAGCAGCAACATCATCGAACCGCCGGTGATTCCCAGCCAGTATCCCAAGCCGCGCTGCGGGGAGATGTAGCGTTCGAGGTGGGCGTGCATTCCCCAAGCCACGAGAACCACCACAACGACGGTCCAAATCAGAGGCCAGTGCAAGCGTGGCAGCTTGGTCGCGGAGGTCGGGGCCGCAACGGCCGAGGGAAGTTTCGCGGCTACCGTGTTCATGAGATGACGCGGTCGATCAATATTTTGAGGGGCTGATGATCCGCCGGATTGATCACGCCCGTGGAGCCTTGCAGATCACCGCTCGCGGGCAGGGGCTGCCCCTTCTGCGAAATTCGCGCTTCGACCGTCACGCGTCCGGCGTTCGAGAGATTTCGGCCGGGCAGCATCGATTGCGAATCATCCAGAGTGAACTTCAAGGGCCAGCTGCTGACGCTGCCGCGAAAGACTGCGACGGGAACTCCCGGTGAATCCACGGACTTGGCCACGATGAACAATGTTTCGCCGGCGGCGGCTTTGGCTTTCAGCGCGGGCGCGAGCGTAATCTCGCCGCTGACTGCCGCACCGGTCGCGGCAGTCGCGGACTTGGCAGGCGCGGCTTCGGCATTCGCCGCCGCGACAGAAGCGGAGCCAAGAGCGGCGGCGGTACGATCGGACGCCACCGGCGGGCTCGCCGCTCCCTCATCCCCCCGTACCGCCGGCAATTGCCGCGCACGCGCCTTGGCTGCGTCGGCGGGACGGCCCAAAAATTCGAACGATTTCGCCAGCAGCTCCCAGTCACCGTCCGTGCCGCCACCTTTGGCGAGCCGGGATTCAAGATTTGCAATCGCGCTGTTCATCGAGCCCGCAGCGGGTGCGTGCTATTCGCCGCGGTCGGTGGTGTGGTGCCGCTCGCTCGCGCTCTGCGAATGCCTTTGCCGCGTCTGCCGAATGCGCTGCTGGGGCTAGCGGCGGGCTGGGGTGCCGCGTTGGGGTGTCCCAGCCAGTGAACCAATGCGAGAATCGCAGCCCCCATCATGACGACACTGAGCGAGGCTCGCCACGGCACGGCGGGTAGCGACCCGAACCGCGGCGATTTGCGCAGCCAAGGCAGCATCACTGCAAGGGCGGCAAGCGTCGTGAGCGACACCCGCCAAAAACCAAAATAACGCCATTGAGAATCTCCGGTAAACGCGCTGTGCGCCCGATAAGGCGGGCCCTTCCCTTGCAGCGCGCTTGGGTGCTCGTGGCCCGGATTGTAATCCCGCTTATTTGGATCAATACAATGTGTACAAATCGCGACACTTTCGATATATGCAATTAGTGAGGAGACTCACAATATTGCGGAAGTTCAGGGCTTCGGGCCCTGCCGCACATTGAACATAATTCGGCATTTTGTAGAGTTTACAAAGCATGACTTTATGACGGAAATCTTGTCGCTCGCCGTGTACGTGGTCCCGCTGGCGGTGGTCACCGGCATTTATCTTGCCCGCCAACGGCGTACCCACGCGCGTCATCTCCAAGTCCTCGAGGATACGATCGCCTCCGGGATGACGGAGCCGGCGTCCTTGCATCCGCTGATCGACGCCGCCAAATGCCTTGGCTGCGGCGCCTGCGTGAAGGCTTGCCCCGAGACCTCGCATCACGATGTCCTCGGCCTCATCGACGGCAAGGCCGTGCTCATCGGCCCGACGGAGTGCATCGGCCATGGAGCCTGCAAGACAGCATGCCCGTTCGATGCAATCACCTTGGTGTTCGGCACGGAGCGGCGCGGCCTGGATATTCCGCTATTGAAACCCAATTTCGAGTCCAATGTGCCCGGCATTTTCGTGGCCGGGGAGCTGGGCGGCATGGGACTCATCAAAAATGCCCTTACGCAGGGCCAGCAAGCGCTCGAGGCAATCGCCAAGGCGCTCGTGAAACGCCCGGGTGCGCTCGATGTGCTGATCGTCGGCGCGGGACCCGCCGGTCTCGCCGCCTCGCTTGCCGCCAAAAAGATGGGCCTCTCCTACCAAACCATCGAACAGGAGGCTCTCGGCGGGGCGGTTTTCCAATATCCGCGCGGCAAGCTGGTGATGACCGCGCCGGTCGAATTGCCCATCGTCGGCAAAGTGCACTTTCGCAACACGTCCAAGGAAGAATTGCTGAAATTCTGGACGAAGGCCTGTCACGGCAACGAGCTGAAAATCAGCTACCAGGAACGCGTGGAAAGCATGGAGAAAAAAGATGGCGCGTTTCACGTAAAGACCAGCAAGAAGCATTATGTTGCATCGACCGTCCTGCTTGGCATCGGGCGGCGCGGTACACCGCGCAAACTCGGCGTGCCCGGGGAGGAGCTATCCAAAGTGGTGTATCGGCTCATCGATCCCGAGCAGTACCGCGGCAAGCAGGTCATGGTCGTCGGCGGCGGTGACAGCGCGCTCGAGGCAGCGGCAAGCATAGCCGAGCTCGGCGATACCGAGGTGCTCCTCTCGTACCGCGGCGAGGCGTTTCAGCGCGCGAAGCAGCGCAACCGTCAGCGCGTCGACGCAGCGAGCGCCAAGGGTCAGCTCAAGGTGTTGCTCAATTCCCAGATCAAAGAAATTCGGGCGGAGGAAGTGCTCTTGAAGCAATCGGGGAAGGAATTGCAAGTGCGCAACGACGCAGTCATCGTGAGCGCTGGCGGCGTACTGCCAAATGATTTCCTGAAGTCCATCGGCATCGAAGTCGAGACGAAGTTCGGCACGGCGTGAGTCAGCGGACGGCATCGCATGAGTCCAGCACCGCACCGCGTGAATCACGAACAGTACCTCATGGTGGACGGCAGGGCATGCTGAAGTTACGCCGCGCGTGGAAGTTACGCCGCGCGTGCGCAGCCGCACTCTGCTGCGCCATCAGCCTGGCCGCGGCCGCCGCCCCCGGCAAGAAGATCGCGCCGCCGAAAGATCCGTTGGAGCCGGCGCGCGCGGCGCTGCGCACGCTGCAGTTCGACAAGGCGAACACGCTGCTGACCGCTGCCGCCAACGGCGGCAATGCCGAAGCGCAGTACCTGCTCGGGCTCATGTATTTGAACGGAGTCGGCATCGTGGCCGACGCGGACCGCGGACGCGCATTGCTGCAGACGGCCGCCGAGCATGGGCACGGCGCGGCCGCGTACGTGCTAGCCGGCGAATTCGCACACGAAACGGGGGCAACTCGCGAATCGGCGCGGCAGTGGCTGGAGCGCTCGGCCAAGCTCGGCTATTACCGCGCGATAGAGGCTTTGCGCTCCGGAAGGCCCTTGCTGGATCGCGAGTCCGTGGGCGCGACCGATCCCACCTTGCTCACGCCTTGGGTGATCGACTGCGCGCGCAAGAACGATGCCGCCGAATTGCGCCGGCTTGGTCCGGTGAGCGCCTCGGTGCGCGACGAGTTCGGCCGCGGCGCCCTATCGCACGCAGCCGCGGCGGGGTCTCTCGCTGCCGCGACGGCGCTGCTCGAGATGGGTGCGGACACGCGGGCCATGGATAAGGCCGGCACGACCGCGCTGATGATTGCCGCGGAGGGTGCCGACGAAGCGATGGTGAATCTACTGCTGCAGCATGGGGCTGCCGCCCAGACGCTCGACGGGGAGCAGCGTACTGCGCTGTTCTACGCCGCCCGGGCGAATCGGACCGCGGCGGTCGGTGCGCTACAGCGCGCCGGCACACCGCTCGATGCGAAGGACGCCCGCGGATATAATGCGTTGGATGCCGCGCTCGTTGTCGGGGCGGAGGATACCGCCGCCCAGCTTCGATCATTGGGGCTCCGCGCCAATCGGATCACCATCGACCCGGCGCGGCAAACCGGCAAGTTTGACCCAGCGCATCCGGGAGATATCTATCGGGGGTGGCCTGCACTCGCGCTTGCGGCGTCGCGCAACGACATATCGGGCGTTCAGCAAATGCTGACGGCGGGAGGCGACGCCAATTTGCGCGTGCCTCAGGGCGATCCGCTGTTACAAGTGGCTGCCGACGCGCACGCCATCCCCATCCTGCCGCTGCTCCTCGCGCACGGCGCCAATCCGACCGCGACCGACCATTCCGGTCATAGCGCGCTGTGGCTCGCCGCGGCCCGCAACGAGCTCGACATCGTCAAGGCGCTGCTCGGCGCCGGCGTACCGCCCGACGCCCACGCCGCCGCCGAACAGACGCCGCTGCTCGCAGCGCTCCGCGCGACCCACCCGGACGTCGCGCAGCTGTTGCTTGCTGCCGGCGCGAATGCGGAGGCCGCCGACGCGCAAGGCCGCACGCCGTTGATGCTGGCCTGCGCCAGCGGTGAAGTGGGGCTCGTGAAGGTCCTCCTCGAGCACCACGTGAAAATCGACACAGAGGATCAAGAACGCCGCACGGCGCTGTTGGATGCTGCGGCCTTTGGTTCGCGCGACGAAGTGGTGCTCCTTTTGGCCGCCGGCGCCAATCCGAAAGCGGCCGATGCGCGAGGAATCACGGCGCTGCACGCCGCCGCTGCCCAAGCAAACATCGACGTCATCGAGCCGCTCTTGGCGGCCGACCTCTCCGTCAATCGGCGCGATAGCGCCGGCGAAACCGCGTTGATGATCGCGGCGGCCACGGGTCACGTCGAAATGGTGCAGGCGCTGCTGGCCCGTTCGCCGGCTCTCGATATTCAAAACCACGGCGGCGACACGGCGCTGATCGCCGCCAGCCGCGGCGGCTACACGGTCATATGCCGCCTGTTGCTGGCGGCCGGGGCGGACAAGAGTCTGCGCAACAACGCCGGTGTGACCGCGGGCGATGTCGCCGCCGGCCGCGGTTTCGCATCGGTCACCAAGGAGTTGGCCGGCAGCGGCTGAGCGTATCGAGCGAGGTCAATACGCATAGAACGGCCCGGTGTAGGCGCCGGCGACGCGCTGGTCGATCGCGAAGTAGATCTTGCGGCCGTAAAAAAACGGCATTCCCCACGTAAATCTGGTTGATCCGACGCCGCCGCCGAGAGTGCCGAAGGCGGCCGCGGTGATCACGAACGTATTTGCATCGCCGATCGCGAAATCTACGCGGTTGGTGCCATTGTTCACACCCACGCCGAGGTTGGTCGCGGACACGGCTTGCGGAGCGACGCTGGGACAGTAATCGCCGATGAAGCTGCCGGTATTGCACACCATCATCTTCGGATCATTGAAGGCGTAGTCGTCGGTTCCCGAATCGATCAATGCCGGCAGCGGTGTCGCGCCGCTGCTGTAGGTCGCACTTGCGTATGTGGCCTTGAAGTCGCCGGTCGCCGGATCCGCGCCAAGCACCGTCAATGCCGGCGGGAGCGCATTGTCGGTCTGCGTGCCAATCCCAAACGTAAGCTCGCCGCTGACCGACGCATCGCCGTTGGCGCTGATCAGATTCGCCATGTTGACGATGATGCCGTTGTTGTCCACCGCAAACAACGACACGGGGTTCGTGACCTGTTGAGCAAGCGGCACATTCTCCGCCGTACATACGCCCGAAGTGGTGCAGCCGTAATAGACGGGCAGGGGCGATGCCGCGCTGACGCAGGCGGTACCGCAGTCCTGCACGAGGACGCCGACGCCGAGCAGCCCGTTGGCATGAAAGCCCGCGACATCGTTGAGCAGCGTGCCGTTGGCTCCACAGGGTGCCGGCGGAGGCGCACCGGTTTTGGTGTCATCCATGATTTGCACGGGTACTTTGGACGCCACCTCTCCCGCGAGCGTGACATCCGCCAACGCCACCGGCCCCCATGTCTGACCGCCGCCGAAGGTTTCGCATTCTTCGATCGCTCGTCCTTGCGAGTCAGTTTCCGCGGCGAGCGTCACGGTTCCCGCTGCCAGCACCGATCGAACCAGCCGCAGTCCCCACGAACCCGTGTCGAGAAGCACATGATCGATGTTCGCGCATTGCGTCGTGCTGCCCGGGGCACACACTCTCACCGTCACGTAGGCGTGATTGACCGCGCCGGTAGCCGCGGCAGGCCCGGAATCAACGGTGACCGCCATCGTGTTCACCACGGGCGGCGGCGCTGCACCACCCGCCGACGTGCTCTTGCCGCCGAGACACCCGCTGAGCAGGCCTGCCGCCAAAACCAAGGAGAAGAAATGCTCGATTCGCATAGGGTAGTAGCCGTCGGGTGAGCGTTAGCGTAGATCCGCTGCCGAGACGCCCTCGGGTATCGACCGCGGCAAATACGCGCGCCCACTGTAGGCGCGCATGTGTCCGCCGGCTTCCACCACCAGTTCGGACGTCGCGATCCGCAGGGACCTATGCCTACCCGGGTCCTTCAGCGCCGACAACGATTGGATGTAGGCATCGAAGCTCGCACCCAACAATCGCTGTAAATCCGGCACCACCGGGCCATTCCAGGCCACGGCAAAAACGACGCCGGCTTTGGTCAGGAATTCGCGCACGCGCATGCCGTTGTCGTCGGTGATCTCTTGGATATCGTATTGCGCAAGAAATAGGGAGTCCGCGATGCCATGCAAACCGTCCGCATCGGCGACCACACTGGCCGCATCGCCGCCAAGCGCGGCATGTGCGGTTACGATGCTCAGCGGATTGCAACCGACCAGGAGGAACACGAGAGAATTTGCCGCCAGACGATGCGCCATAGCCGAAGTCTGCAACACAATTCCTCCATTTGGTCACTGTCGTCGCCGTGCGACAGCTGATTTCAGCCGGAAAATATGAGACTGTCCGATCGCACTTCAGCGCACCCAAGCGCCGGCGAAGGACACATTGCAGCCGCGGCCCGCACGCCGCAGCGGGGCCGATGTTACAGAATCCAGCTAAAGTGTGACCTACGTCACAATAAGCGCGAAAACCATCTCCCTCGGCTCGCGTCATGCCGAGTCTTGCCTATTGACGCCTTGCACCTTCCCTGGGCGCCCCAGTAGACTCCTTGCACATGTAAATATTGCATCGGAGCGATCGCAGGGGTGGAGAAATTGATGCAAATGGGACAGGAGACGAAGCCCGCTATCACGGTTAGCCCAAGCGGGAAACCGCGAATCAGGATCGTGTTGGTCGAAGACCATGCAATCTTGCGCGAGGGCCTGAAGGCGCTCATCGAACTCGATTCCGATTTCCAGGTCGTCGGCGAGTACTGCTCCGTAGAAGAAAGCTTGGACGGCATCCGCGACTTGCAACCCGACCTCGTCATTACGGATCTTGCGCTGCCCGGACGTTCGGGCATCGAGCTGCTGGAGGAAATCCGGCGGCTCTCGCCGGGCTCGCGACGAATGGTCTTGACGGCGCACGACAACGAAGAGTACATCCGCGCCGCATTGAATGCCGACGCCGATGGATACGTATTGAAGGACGCCAACAGCGCAGAACTGAATCGGGCGATCCGTACCGTATCGGTCGGTCAGCGTTTTCTATGCGAGGCCATTGCCAGCAAAATTCTGTCGGGCTATCTCTCCGGCGAGCAGAAAGCGCCGTTCCCGGCGGTTGCGCAGTCCATTACCGGACGCGAGCGCGAGGTTTTGACCCGGATCGCGCTCGGCAATTCCAATAAATTGATCGCGCGCGAACTCGGCGTGAGTCCGAAGACCGTCGAAAAGCACCGCTCCAATTTGATGCGAAAACTCCAGCTGCACAACGCAGCGGCGATCACCATGTTCGCCATTCGCAATGGGCTGACCGGCACCGAGCCGTTCGCCGACCGGCCGACCGCACGGCTGCAGCCGCTCGCGTCGACCGCTTCCGCTTGAATCGCGCTTAACACGGTCTTTCCGTGCGCCGCGCACCCCTGCGCGTTCATCGCTGATTTCGATCCGACGCAACCGCGCCCGATCCAGTTCCATGCCGAAGCAATCGTCATTTGGTGGCGTGACCGCACGCGCGGATTATGTACAACCCGCGGGCACCGTCCATCGCGTTATGTGAAACCCGCCTCCCATCTACGTCTTTTCCCTACCTTTTGCGTACGTAGCTTTACCTAGCTGCACGGGAGGATCAACCGAATCGCAAGCGCCTTGTATTCCCGCGAGTATGCCAATCCACGGAGAGCCGGAGAACTCAGGATTTCTCCGGCCTCAGACTAAGGGATGAATACGGATGCGGGTTCGCTGGCAATTCATCGGGGCAACGAGCTTGGCGATCATGGTGATCTGCGGCGTTGGTGAGCGCGCGAACGGCATCAACGGCGCGGCTGAGATCAGATTGCTGCGGGAGATCACATCGCTGCCGGAGATCACACCCTCGCACCATCACCTGGCGGCAATTCCCACTACCACCCGCACCACCGTGAGCTACGCCATCCCGGACGTAAAGCTCATCCGCCAGGATGGCGCTGCGGTGAATCTGAACGCGGAACTCAACGACGGACGTCCCGTCGTGCTTTCATTCATCTATACCAGCTGCACGTCGGTCTGTCCGCTGGTGAGCCATACCCTGTCGCAGCTGCAGAACAAACTTGGCGAGAATGCCGGCCGCGTGCATCTCATGTCGATCACGATCGATCCCGAGCAGGATGACCCGGCTCGCCTACGCGAGTATGCCAAGACCTTCCGCGCGGGTCCCGAGTGGCAGCACTACACGGGCACGCTCGCCGCAAGCCAGACCGTGCAGCGTGCGTTCGATGTATATCGCGGCAACAAGATGGAGCATGTGCCCGCGACATTGATTCGCCCTACGCCGAACGGGCCGTGGACTCGCATCGAAGGGTTCGCCACCGCCGACCAAATGCTCGCCGAACTTTCCGACCTTCCCCAATTGCACGCCGCCCGGTGATTTCATGAAACACAAAAAATTGCACGCGATTTCGATGGAGAACCCGACATGAAGAGCATTCCGCGCCTTCTTAGTTTGCTGCCCGCGTTCGGGCTGATGCTCGTTTCGGTGGATGCGCATGCGCAAAACTTCCGCGTGCAATGTCCCACAAGCACGCCCTTTCACGACCCCAACAATGTCGACCCGACCACTAATCTGCCCAATCCGGGAAGCATCAAGTGCCAACAAATTGCGGGCGGCGACGGCTACGCGACCATGGGCGACGGGAACACCATTTACCTGTTCGGATTCGGACCGTTGTCCGGCCTGAGCGACATCTACCGGGGTTTGCCCGGCACGCAGCCCAACGCGACGTTCAATACGCTGCTGGATCCCGCCTTCCAAGCCAGTACCCCGAGCACGCTCGTGGGAATGCCGGACGGCAGCTTCAGTTTCAACGGCGCGATCGGCCTGGTTCCCGACCTGACGCAGGGCGCAACGTCCACCTGGTCGCCAGCCACGGCCTATGCCCCAAGTACGGTGCTGGTGAACGGCTCGAATGTCTATCAAGTGGTGCAGTCCGGCACCTCGTGCACGCTGTCGACGACGGTGACCTCATGCCCGGGCCCGACCGCCACGGGCGCAGCGGCGGTGAGTGTCGGGGACGGCGGAACGGGCTCGGTAAGATACAAGTGGCTCCCAAACCCGCCGGATTCCTTCCTCACCGGCCATGTCGATGCGCGACCCATCATGGATGTCGGCGTGATGAACGCCAACCAGCCGGCGCCCTTGATCGCCATCGACGAAGATGACGAATTGTTCCTGACGCTCACGAATGTCGGCATGATCATGCGTCCCGACCTGTTCGAACAGCATACCGTCCACTTCCACGGCTATCCGAACGCATCCTCCTTCTACGACGGCGTCCCCGACGCGTCCATCGCGATCAATGTCGGCGGCAGCTTCACCTACTACTACCTGGCGCCGGATGCCGGCACTTACTTCTGGCACTGCCACATCGCGCCGCCAGAACATCTGCAAATGGGCATGGTCGGCCAGTTATACGTGCGGCCGCGGCAGAATCGAATAGCGGAAAACCAATCTCTCTTTGCGGCGCTCAATAATTTAGAGGCCGCGACGCTGCCAAGCCGCTCACCGACGAGCGCTGCCGATTGGCTTGCCTACGAACCCGTGCGCAAGCGGTGCGGTCCCACGACTCAAGTCGACGGCCAGCTGGTGGCCGCAGACATCCTGTGCACCACGCCGCTGCCGATCGACCACTCGCAGAATAGAGCCGCTGCAGACCCCCAGACCCATCCGAACGGCGGCACAGGCAACTACAACTACGCCTATAACGACGGTGACGGGTCGACATACTACGACGTCGAGTACCCCATTCAGATTCATGGCTTCGACCCGAACTTTCATTTCGTCGGCATGACTTTCAATCCCGAGTCGTTCAACGACATGAAGGACAAGTATTTCATGCTGAACGGGCGCAGCTATCCGGATACCGTCGGCGGTCATGTGTGCACGGCGGGCGATCTGCTGCCGGCTTGCAATTCCTCCCAGGCTCAAACCGTCAACGGAGTCAAGGTGGCGCCGGGTCCCATGGAGACGCAATCGACCGACGGCACATACCACGCGTCGCAACCATTGCCGACCGTCATCAACATTCCCACCAACGGCAAAGCCCTGCTGCGCATCTCCGATTTGGATGTCAGTGAATACCAGACGTTGGCATCGCTCGGGATTCCCATGAGAGTGGTCGGACTCAACGCTCGATTGTTGCGCGACATGGCGGGCAACAACATGGCCTACAACACCAACTCGATCACTCTCGCGGGCGGCGAATCGATCGATGTGATTCTCGATGCCACCGGCATCTCGCCCGGCCAGAAATTCTTTCTCTACACCCCGAACTTGGACCATTTGTCCAACGACGCGGAGAACTTCGGCGGACTCATGACCGAAGTCAATATTTGCAACAAGGTCGATCCCCAGACCAAGTCCTGTACCTAGGAGAGCGGCGATGATCGTTACGAACAAAAAATCACTGCTGGGGCAAGTTCCGCTCGGCGCAACCCTTGCGCTGAGCTCGCTGCTCGCTGTTTCGACGCACGCGGCGGTGCCGGGTATCACCGGGCCTACTTTCAATTTGAATGCGGCACCGATGCGCAGCACTCAACCGAACGGCAAATCGGTTTACACCTGGGGCTATGGCTGTACCACGCGCCCGGATTTGCGCCGGGAGCTATCAGCGGCGCAACCTGTCCGACCGCGCAGATGCCCGGGCCGACGCTGATCGTCAAAGAAGGCGACATGGTTACGGTCAAGCTCACCAACAGCTTGCCGCCCGCGGCGGGAAACACATCGATCCTGTTTCCCGGTTTCCAAGTGTCGGCCGTCGACAGCACCACGAATTCGTTGACCGGCACGACGGGTCTGCTGACGCAGGAAGCGCCGAACGCATCCACGTGCGGTGCCAATCCCGGGTGCAACACGGTGACCTACACGTTCACCGCCACAAGTCCCGGCACCCACTCTTACTACAGCGGCACGCAGGGTGATTTGCAGGTGGAGATGGGTCTGTTCGGCGCAGTGGTCGTGATACCCGCGCACATCCCGGTCGATTCTTGCAACGACTCGGCGAATCTTGCAGCCGAGGGTGTTCTTTACAACGGGATCAGCGAAAGGGATTTCCGGCATGCGCGCGCAGCGTACGACAACGCCGCGACGTGCTACGACCGCGAGTACCTGTTTCAGTTCTCCGAGATGGACGACAACATCCATATACAAGCCGAGCAGCAAGTGCTGGCCGATAACGGCAAGTGCACGAACTCAACCGGCTGCCTGGTCGTGGCCACCGAACCTTACACTCCGGGTTACTACCTGCTGAACGGCCGATCCATGCCGGACGACATGGATCCGAACTATGCCCCGCAATATCCCAATCAGCCGTATAACGGCAACCCGCACATGCATCCGGGCGAGCTCACCCTGCTGCGAATCATCGGCCAGGGCCGATGGCAGCATCCCTTCCACGAGCACGCCAACCACGTCCGAGTGCTGGCACGCGACGGCAACCTGTTGCTGAGCGCGCCGGCAACTGATCCGAGCGCCATGCTGGCCGGCCCGCTGATGTTCACGACCACCACCACGCCGGGCATGACGATGGACGGCATATTCTATTGGACCGGCAAGGGACTGAACTGGGATGCGTTCGCCCACGGCTATCCGGGCGACAAGAGCGTCTGCATTCCCGACGCCAACGGCTACTACACCAGTGTGCCCACCGCGCCCAACTATTACGAATGGTGCGGCGATCACAACAAGGCACTCGAAAAGAACCCGACCGGCAAGGTCGCCTCCGGTGGTCCGGTGACATTGCCCGATCCCAATATCCTGACGCAACGGCAATTGGTATGGCGGCAGTCCGTACCTGGGTTTCGAAGCGACCGGGCGTGCAGTGGGAGCGACACCGATTCCGCCGGCCGGCACGATAGCGAATTCGCCGACCGGCGAGGCGGGCTATGCCTACATGTGGCACTCGCATAACGAACGAGAGATCACGACCGACAACGTCTTTCCCGGCGGCATGATGATGATGATGCTCGTCGACCCGCGTGGCTACGTGATCGACGAAACGAACTAAGTCAAGGAACAACGCAATGCGCTTCAACACCTTCAAGTCGACCCTGATCAAATCGGGACTCGCGGCTTCCGTGCTTCTCTTGACCGGCGCCGCTGCATTCGGCCAGGCGCAGCAGGTCAATCTCACCGCGGCTCCGGCCATGGCAAATCTGCCGGACGGATCGGCCGTACCCATGTGGGGCTACACCTGCGCCGGCTCGGCGGACACCACGGGTTCGACGGCGACCTGCGCGGCGTTGAATTCGCACGCGAAAGGCGCCGCGAACGGCGCTTGGTCGCCGGTGGTGATCACGATTCCAACGGGCTCCGACCTTCAGATCAACCTAACGAATAATCTGCTCCTCCGGCCGGCCGGCATTCCCACATCACTGATGATCGTCGGTCAGTTGGGCGGAGGCTTGGGTGGCGGCGGCAGCTCGGTAGCGAGCCCAGCGCACGCTCTGCATGGGGTCACCTGGCCGACGCCGGGCGCGGCCGACCTGGGGGCCAATTCGATCACCGTGACGAACGGGGGATCGGGCTACACGTCCGCTCCCACGGTGAACTTCACGGGAACCGGCTCCGGGGCTACGGCCACGGCGACCATCGATAGCGGCGGCCATGTAGTTAGCGTAACGCCCACGAGCGGGGGAACGGGTTACACGAGCCCACCGGTGATTACCTTCACTGACGGTGGCGGGGAACGGGCGCCGCAGCCACCAGTCACAAATTTTTCGGCGTTCTCCGCGACGACCGGTGCTGGCACGGGCATACCGCCCGCGCAGCTGCCGCGCGTTCAATCGTTCGGCACGGAAGTAGCCGCCGGAACCACGCAGCCCGCTCACTTGGACAGCGCCGCGCCCCGGCACCTATCTCATCGAGTCAGGCACGCATCCCTCCATCCAGGCGCCCATGGGCCTCTACGGCGTTCTGGTCGTGACCGATGCGGCCGCTCAGCGCCGGCCAAGCCTATCCCGTTCCGACAACCGTTCAGGCAAGCCGGCCGATCCGACCATCCCGACGGCGAAGTTCTCGGCTTATGACGCCGATCTGCCGATCGTGCTCAGCGAAATCGATCCCTTGCAAAATACCGCGGTCGCATTGGCCGTTGCGACAACCGGATTCTCCGAGACCGCTGTGTGGAGCGGCCAGCCCGGCGCCTGCGGCGACGCCGCCGTGCATAACTGCTATCCGCCCGCAGTCAACTACAGTCCGCGGTACTACCTGGTCAACGGTGTCTCCTTCGACCGCACCAATCTTGGCGCATCGACTTTCCCAGTACTTGCTCCCGGGAGCATTCCCGGCAACGGCAATGTAATCGTTCGCTTCGTAAACGCCGGTCTGCGCATGCACGTTCCCTCGATCGTCAACATGCCGATGTCGTTGATCGCCGAAGACGGCAATCCACTCCCCGGTCAACCCCGCGTGCAGAACGAAGTGTTCCTCGCCGCCGGCAAGACCTACGATGTCGTTATCAGCCCGGCACAGGCGAACAAAACTTATACCCCCGCGAACTACGCCTTGTTCGACCGGCAATTGAGTTTGTCCACCAACAATCAGCGCGATGGCGGCATGCAGTCGTACATCGCAGTGGCCGGCGGATCGAACACCGGTGTGGGTTCCACCGCCACCGGCGGCGCGGGGTCCGCGACCCAATTGAGCGGCGACCGCGAATCAAACATACTACTGCGTCGCAGGAAAGACGCTGGCGATCACCGATCCGACCCAGGGGCTTCTGAAGGGCACGACCGGTGCGAACGGAGCGGCGCTGATTGCGCCGACGTTGCCGAATGGCGCCTCATTGGCGGTCCAATCGAACGGCACCTTTACCTACACGCCGCCCGCGACGGGAACCTGCAGTGCGTCGTTCACGTTCTCCGTCAACGGTAATCCTCTCTCGGCCGGCGGCCACCTCTGACCGCCACCATCTCCGAATGCGACGGTACCCCCAATACGACGAATGGCTGCCCGTTGGGCGGCGCCCCGACGGCCGTCGCGGATACTTTCAAGAGCAATAATGCGCGGCTTTTGACCATCAATCCGCCGGGCATCTTGCTCAACGATACTGATCCGAAAAGCCTGCCGCTGACGGTCGATCTCAGCACCGTGCCGACAACGGTCAGCGGGTCTTGCGCGGTGGCTTGCACCGCGAGCCTAGCGGTGAATGCAGACGGCTCGTTCAGCGGCGTGGCAAGCGCGCCAGGCACCTACACTTTCACGTACAACGTGCTAATTCTCAATTGGTGCCGCGGAACTGCGCCGGCCACGGTGACGCTCATCTTCCCGCAGGGTTCGGGGCTGACGGTGAACCTGGTCGACCAGAAACATCCGACCTGGAGCAATCTCACGGATTACCGCTGGATCATCGAAGAAGACCGCACGTTCTGGATCGACCCGAAATGCCAGATCAACGGGTCAGGCACCAACAACGGCCTCAAGGATTCCTACGGACGTAATTGCCCAGACTTGCCCGTCGAAGCGCTCGGTTACAATTTCCATTCCGCCGGGCATGCCGGTCGTGGCGACGGGCTGCGTCGGCAAATTGTCGTGTGAATTGGGCCAGACTGTCCTCGGACATGCCGGCTGTCTGCGACAGTGGCGACGGAACATGCCGGACGACGGACGCGGCAGGCAATCCGCTCATCGCCGAGAACGCGCTGCGCAATCAATTGACGCCGGACCAGGTCTACCTCGACCCCAACAAGCATTACTTCATCTCGGTGATGCCGGGCGACGGCATCAATCCGACCGTCAATGGCGGCGGCGGGCCTGTGCCGGACGCGAAGTACGCAGGCGGCACGCGGCCGTTCGATCCTGCACTCGACTGCACGGCAGGAGAGCGATTACGCAGCCGGGACCGGACTATGCGGCCACAACATGGGCGGCGCGCAGATCCCGCCGTTGGTTGTCGGCACCACGGCGTATCCGCCGATCACCATCAAGCTGGCAGAGACGCCACTGCCGACCGCCAAGATCGCGGTGCTGGTGTACGAGGATGACTACCCGCTCAACGGCGAAAACGATGCGGGCGGCGGCGTCGACATCCTCGCGCCGAACGAAGCAGGCCTCGGCGGCTTCCAGATCGAATTGCTGGACCAGGCCGGCGGCCTGGGCGACAACACCGGTCAAATCACCTACGACATGTTCAACATGCCGGTCAGCAACTCGCTCGCCGGCACCATCGACCCGATGACGGGCAACAATGCATGTCCGCTGACGACGAATCCCGACGCCATTGCCGGCATGATCGTCACCTGTCCGACCTTCGAGTCGGACAACAAGACCCTGTCGCCTCTGGCAGGCCAAGCGGTGATCTCGAATCTGTACCCGGGCCTGTATGAAATCCAGGCTTTCCCGGCTGCAGATCGCATCGCCAAGGGCGAGGAATGGCTGCAGACCAACACCCTCGACGGCGGCAAGCCGCACGAGGCCTTCATCCGCCCGGGCGAGCCCGCATATTTCCAGGAGTTCGGTCCCGGCGGTTTCCACGTACAGATCGGATTCGCAAATCCGAAGATCATCAATGATCGACGCTCGAACGCGGGGGCACCGGCATCTGCGACAAGGCGCCCGCCGGCGGCGGTCTCGATTGCACGTACCACATCAGCGGACAAGTGCACGGCAACCACATGAGCCGTACCCCCGACGAGCGTACCTACGACACCGGGCACCTACGACGCGTTCCAAGTTCTCGAATTGCTACGTCTCGCTGGGCATCCCGGACGAGCAGGATTTCGCGTTCACGAAATGCGATCCGGACGGCAGCTTCAAGTTCGATTTCGTCCCCAGCGGCACCTACAAGCTCGCCGTTTTCGATCAATGGAACGACATCATGCTGGACGGCCTGATCACGGCGGTGACCGTCGACGGAAAGGGCACCGGCTGCCCCAGCGGAACGGCCGCGAAAACGACGTGCGTGACCCCGACCGCAACGCAGTGGCGCACCAATCTGTACACGCGCATCTACCTGGATACTCTGAACGGCAAGTCGAACGGTATTCCCGATCGCGACGCCAACGGCGATCTCGAAGCCGGCATACCGCTGATTCCGATCAACATCCGCTATCGCGACGGCAGCAAGGGCTTCGCGAACAACACGGACTTGAATGGCTACGCCACCTATAACGAAGTATTCCCGTTCATGAACTGGCTGGTGGTCGAACCCGACCAAACCCGTTACAAGCCGACCGGCCAGCATGTCGTCTATGATGCCGGCGGACCGGACGATTGCTCGCCGGATGCCGTGGCTGCTTATGGCGGCGATGGTCACTGCGCGGGCTCCAACACCTCGATGAACCTCGCCGGGACGGTCGAGAACAACTCGCTGCCCCTCGCGTTGCGCGTGCCCGGTGCGGTGTATTGCTCCGATGCCGACTGCGCAGATCCCCTCGGAACCGAATCGATCGCGCTTGGGCGCCTACTATTCGAAGAATGGCACTCGACAACAGCAAGAACAAGTCCACCATCACCAGCCTCTCGAGCGGACGCATCGATCCGCCCTGGAAAACCGAGGCGTGGCAGGGCCTCTTGGGTCAACATAGCTTCATCGACTTCGGCATGAAACCCTTCGTCCCGGGCGAGACCGGCGGCATTCAAGGTCTCGTGGTCTATGCGTCGACCCGGCCGTTCGACGACCCGTCGCTGGATGTGCAGCTCATCTGGGAGCCCGCGGTACCCAACGTGCAGGTGAACCTGTACCAGGAAGTCACTGCGACGGACGGCACCAATACCAAGACTTTGAAGCTGGTCGACACGACCTTGACCTCGAGCTGGGACAAATGGGCGCAGGGTTTCCAGACGGACGGCCACGGAAACCTTCGCACCATCAACGATGGCACCAATCCGGCGGCTTACGTGCCGAACATGAACTGCCCGGGCCAGGACCCGAACAGCGGCTTCTTTGCGACCCTGAAGGGCAGCAAGATGTGGCTGGACAATCAGTACAACGCCGACGGCACCGTGAATCTGAGCGCACCGAAGAAGGCTCTCGCGTACAACTCACAATTCAAGTGCTTCGATGGCTGGTCCATGTTGAACCAGATCGTGCCGGCGCCCTATGACGGCAAGTACCAGTTCCCGAGCACCGTGGAGCTTGACCCCGTGACCGGCCGCCCCGCGGGCACGCGGCGTCACCAACGGAACCCCAGGCTCGCAGCCGGGCACGAATTGCACCGTCTGCGTCGCCAACCCGGACGATGGCACACCAATGTTGCCTGCCGGCAAGTACGTGGTCGAGGTGGTGATGCCACCGGGCTACGAAATCGTCAAGGAAGAGGACAAGAACATTCTCATGGGCGACATTTACATCGCTCCTGTGACGCAGCAGTTCGCGGGTCTCGGCAATGTCTTCATCCTGCCCGACCAGGCGGCGTTGAACGCCTACTACAACGCGAACAATCCGTACAACTCGACCTCCAATTTGGGCGTCGTCAATCCGCGCGAGGATTTTGCGACCACCGACCAGATGTGGCCGTGCGTCGGCGCGACGCGCATCGTGCCCGACACCATGAGCCTGTTCCCGGCAGTCGGCCAGACGGCGCCGTTCGCCGGCGCTTCGCGGCCGCTCTGCGATCGCAAGGAAGTAACGCTCAATGACCAGATGTCGGCGAGTGCGAAGTTCTATGTCTTCACCAAGAACCATGTCGCGGGCCACTTCGTCGGCGGCATGACCAACGACATGGCCTCCGAGTTCGATCCGTTCTCGCCGCAGTTCGGCGAGAAGTTCGGCGTGCCGAACCTGCCGATCCGCATGCGTGATTTCGTCGGCGACGAGGTGACGCGCGTGTACGGCGACCAGTGGGGCGCGTATAACGGCATGTATTTCTCGAGCTGGGAAGTCAATCCGCCGAACCCGACGGGCTATGCGCCGCAGATGTCGGTGGCCTGCATGAACGATCCGGGACCGATCCCCGACCCGAACGGAACTCCTGATCCGGTCACCCATGAGGTACCGATGATCACGGATCCGGCCTACAACCCGGCGTACAGCAACTTCTGCTATGAGACGCCGTTCATGCCGGGCTTCACCGCCTACATGGACACGCCGGTTACTCCGGTTCAGGCCTTCGCCGATCACTACAATTTGCCGGATGCGGAATATCCCGCCAACACGCCCGTGATCAAGCGAGCGGACTTCGAGGGCAACACCGGCCCCTGGGCAACGGGTACCGGTTCGGTGGCAAGCATAACGCTCAGCAACGCAGGCAGAGGCTACACGAGCAAGCCAACCATCAGTCTCTCGGGCGGCGGCGGCTCGGGGCCACGGTCGCGCTTAACTGGGATCAGAGACACGGCAGCGTCACCTCGATCACTGTCGTCAACGGGGGCGCTGGCTACACCTCATCGCCGACGGTGACAATCAACGGCACCGTCGGTGGTCGACGAGGCTCGGTCGCGACGGCGTCTGCCGTTCTCGGCAATCTGACCGCGGCCAAGAGGCTCGTGCTGCAGTCCTTCGGCGACCGCGTGGTTCAAAACCCGCAGTTTGCCGGCCCGTTGCCACAGCGGACCCGTACAACAAGAAGACGGTGATCCGCCATTACGGTTTCGGCGGCCAATGCAGCGCACTGGGCGGTGCGTGCGTGGCGCTTTCCAAAGTGACCATCGGCGGCCAGGATGCGTCGATAGCGAGCTGGGACGACAAATCGATTACGGTCAACGTCCCGCCCCTTGCGCCATGCCCCGTGCAGCAGATCGGCTACAGCGCCGGCTGCGGCCAAGTGGTCATCACTGCCGGAAATGGCAAACAGTCGATCGATGGGATCACGGTGACCGTCGGCGGCAAGGCGCCGTCCATCGTCAAGGCCAACGATCCGAATGCCAGTTCCACCAAATGGGGCGAGTTCTATCCGAACCCGCTGCAGACTGCCATCGACAAGGCGGCACCGGGCGATCTCATCATCGTCGACGCGGGCTCTTATCGTGAAAACCTCATCATGTGGAAGCCGGTGCGGCTGCAGGGCGTGGGCGCAGGTTCCGTCACCATCAATGCCGATGCGCAACCCGCCGGCAAGATGGACGCGTGGCGTCGGCGCGTGAGCTGCTTGTTCGGGCTGACCATCCAAGGGACTCCCTTGGCGGTAGGCGGACCCTACGATCCGTCAGGACAGTTCTCGTGCCCGAGCGACATGTATTTCCGAGCCGACCGATTGCCGTTCGAGGGCTTCGTCGGCTGGGATGCCTCGAGCAACGGCAACCTGGCGCAGGTGCTGCAGGAGCCCTCGCTGATGGGGGCCTATGAAGGCGCCGGTATCACGGTGGTCGGACGCGGCGTGAATCAGTCGGGAGTTCCGGCAGCCGGCACCGACCTCTGGGGTCAGGTGGGTGGCGCGGGGACGTTCGCCGACGGCAGCGTGTACGTGAACAACGGCACCGACTGCGCCACGGCGACCAAATCGGCCACTGTGGGCGACTACGGCACGAGCAACTTCTTGTGCAATCCGTCCAGCATCGACGGGTTGAGCATCATCAACAGCTCGCAGGGCGGCGGCGCAATCTACCTGCATGGCTGGAATCATAATATGCAGATCGCCAACAACCGCATCTCCGCCAACGCGGGCACGCTGTCGGGCGCGATCAATCTGGGCAGCGGCGAGACGCCGCCGGCATTCACCATCGACAATACGATCTGCGGCAACACGGGCGTCTCGCCGACGCCGATGTGCCCGCCGATTCCGCCGAATGTGATATTGCCGAACGTGAACCTGCCCACGATCCGCGGCAGCAATCTCAACGACCAGATTCCGTTCCAGTTCAATGCCAATGTGCACATCCACCACAACCAGATCATAGACAACGCGTCGATCGGCGATGCCTTGTTCTCCGGCTCGCCGGCGGGTGCAGGCGGCGTGACCATCAGCGCGGGTTCGGACAACTACGAGCTCGATCACAACTGGATCGCGGCCAACCTGACGTCCAGCGACGGCGGCGGCGTGGCTCAGATGGGCGTAAGCTTCAACGGCAAGATTCACAACAATTTCGTGTTGTTCAATCAGGCCAACAATCCGACGCTCCCGGTCGACGGCGGCGGCATCGTCATCATGGGCGCACAGGAAGACCGTACACTGCCCAATGGTCAGGAATGCGGCGGCGTCACGGACAGCGATTGCCCCCCCGGCATCGGCGACGGCACGGGTCCCGGTTTGGTCATCGACTCGAACCTGATTCTCGGCAACAGTGCCGAGGATGGCAGCGGCGGCGGCTTGCGCTTGCGGCAGACCAACGGCACGGAAGTGGCGGCCTTCCCGCAGAATCCCGAGAACTGGTACGGCATCACCGTGACCAACAACATCATCGTCAACAATGTCGCCGGCTGGGACGGCGGCGGCGTGTCCTTGCAGGATTCGTTCAAGACGCAGTTCATCAACAATACGGTGGCGTCAAACGACACGACGGCTTCGGCCGGCGTGCTGTTCAAGACACTCGGAGCGGTCAACGCGGCGTCGCCGCCGCCGGGCTGCATTCCGACTCCCGATCCGACACAGCCGCAGAATCCGAACTGCTTGGACAGCAACGGCCCGCATATTCCGCAGCCGGCCGGTTTGGTGACCATGCAGAACACGCCGAACATGATGGCGCAGCTGCCGAATAGCGTCGTATGCCCGGCCGGCTTCGGCTATGGCGTTGGAGGATCGGATTCGACCAACGCACGAACGGGTGGGCGCTGCGTGCTCGTGAGTCTGCCGCAGATCACGAACGACCTCTTCTGGCAGAACCGCGCGTTCCACGTCGAAATCGTCAACAAGGACGGCAGCCCGATCGCGGATGCTCCGGGAACGGCGAATGGCGGTGCGCTTCGATCCGAAATTCTCGCATCAGAACATCGTCGCTCTGCTGCCGGAGTTCAATCAGCAATATACCGGTCAGTGCTTCAAGCCGGATTCCGGGACGAAGGCGTTCTCCGATTACCCGAGCGGACCTGCAAGCGATGAGCTGTTCTGGGACGTCGGCGTGCGCGGCGACACGGGCGCGAAGCAGGCCGGGCACCAGTTGCTGTTCAGCAAGGCGACTGTCGGGCAGGGCTACACGTTGGGCGCAGCCGCGGTCGCGACGGTTGTGGGCGGGCAGGTGACTAAGATAACGGTCACCAATCCCGGCGCCGGCTACAGGAGCGCACCCACCGTCGTGATCACCGGCGGCGGTGCTACGAGCACGGCCACCGGCAAGGCCATCCTGGGCGATGGACGCCGCGCGGGCACGGTGGTGCGCGTGATCTTGATCAATGGGGGCGGCGGGTATAGCAGTGCACCCAACGTTGACTTCACCGGCGGCGGTGTCACGGGGAACGCGGACAACGGTTACATCGGCTTGACCGCGTCGAATTCGGTGTTCAGCGACTCGCCCAATGCCGGAAACGTGAACGGCACCACGGTGGTGCCGGCTGCTGCGCCGGTTCAGGGCCAGTACTGTAATGGCGCGCGAATCCCGCCCGAGCAGTGCGGCAACGGCCAGGGCCTGAATACTGGCGCGAACAACGCAGCCATGTGCCAGGGTTACTTCACCCCGGCCGGCCAATCGGAAACGGCTGGTATATCGCAGGTGTTCGTGTTCAAGAACATTGCGGCCAACGCCACCGTCGATGAAGGCAACAACTGGATCAACATGACTTATGGTCCGTTAACCCTGGACCGGCCGCCGGCGGGAGTAGGGTCTGTCGAGTCGGCGGAGCCGATCGTGGCAAGTCCGGCGGTTGCTTCAACCAGCAAGGTCTATACGTTGTTTGCGACGTCGGAAGCGGTCAACAAGGGCGCGGTCACCTCGGTGCCGAGCGCCAGCCACGACTTCTTCGGCAATCCGCGGCCCTATCCGGGAACGCTGCCCGATGTCGGCGCAGTCGAGTTCCAGGGCGCCGCCCCGGCCATCGGCAGCGTGACGGGAGGACCGTTGCCGTTCGGCAATGTTGCCGTCGGTGCGACGAGCGCGGCGCAGACATTGACGCTGCACAACTCGGGAGGCTCCGACCTGACCGGCATTACATTGGTGTTCTCGGCAGGCTTCTCGCAGTCGGGCGGCACGTGCGGCACGACGCTGACGGCGACCGCCGGGACGTGCACCATCAACGTCGTGTTCAGCCCCACCACGCCGGGAGGAGTGACGGGGTCGCTGACGATCACGGCCAACGTGCCCGTGACGGGCTCGCCGGTGCCGCTGACGGGAACGGGCGTGGCCGCGGCGCCGAAGGCGACCCTGGCCCCGACGACACTGTCCGTGACTCAGAGGCGTAACTGTCCCGGAACGGGTTTCCTCGGTCAGATACTGTGCGCACTGGACCCGGTCGAGACGTTCACCCTGACCAACACCGGCAACGTGCCGCTGACGGGCATCGCCTTCTCACTGACGGCAAGTCCGGCGAACCTGGCGAACCTCGCGAACTACGCCTTGGTATCCCAGCCGCCGGTGTATGTGAACTGCGGAACGACGCTGGCGGTGGGCGCGAGCTGTAAGATCAATTATCAGTTCAAACCGCTCACGAGCCAGGCGGCCGGCACCAAGTTTGTCACGGTGTCCGTGACGGACTCGGCCGGGACGCAGACGGCGGCGCTCAACGGAACGGCGCAGTAGAAACGGGGGCCTTACCCGGGATGAAATCGATGCGGCCCGAGCGTTATTGCTCGGGCCGCCTCGCACTCCGGAAATTCAACGAGAGTGTGAAATGCGTCGACGTATTGCAAGGGTGCAAATACTAGACTCACGTGAAGCGTGGTATGCCCAGACGCGAAGCGAGGATCCTCGATGATGATTACACTGAGCGCCGTCTACAAACACCCGGCGGTGGCCGTTGCGCTGGCCCTAGGAATGTTAGCTCTCCCGCAGGTGAGCGCGGCCGGGGAGTCGACACCCGATGCGCGCACTTTGGGTGTCGCCGAGAGCATCGTGAGCTATTGCACGCGGGTCGACCCCCCTTCTGCGGTGAAACTCCAACAGGCGGTCAAAGACTTGCTGAAAGGAGTGTCTGACGCGGCCGCTGCCGAGATGCGAAAGACCAAAGAATATAAAGCCGGGTACGGGGAACTGACGGCGTATGTCGGTACGGTGGATCAGGAGAACGCCGCTGCGCCCTGCACGATGGCTTTGTCCGAGCCGAAAGCTGAGGCCCCTTGAGGCCATCGATGGGTAAAGCCATGCGTACCCGCCATGCGATAGGGGCGTTCGCGGCATCTCTCGTCGTGAGCCTGGTGATTTCGACTGCCGTGGCACAGATGGCGGGCGACAAAGCCAAGGCAACGTCGGTGAAGGGCACAGCGGCTTACGCGGCGGCTTCGACAAGCACCATCGACCACCGCGTTGAGGTCCTGACGAAGGCCTTGGATCTCCAGCCGAGCCAGCAGGAGAACTTGAGGAAGATTTTCGCCGACCAGCGCGATGCCGTCCGAAAGATATGGAGCGATCCGCGGTTGCTCCCTGCGGAGCGAGCGCCGGCAACGCGGGCTGTCGAGGATCGGACGTCCGACGAAATTCGAGCCATGCTGAATGATGAGCAGCGGAAGAAATACAATCCTCCGAAGCCTGCCGCCAAACCGGGTTCGCCAGCCGATGCGCCGAACGTGGCGAAATGGATGGAAGCCACACGGCACAACTAGCGTCACGCGCGATCGCGCCGATTTGAGGTAACTATCATATGTTTCCACTTCATAAATTGAATGCCGACCCCCTGATGCGAGCGCCGCGTTCGGTGCGTGCCTGGGGAATGTTGGCGATACTCGTTGCGGCATGTCTTGCGGGGGCGACGGCGGCTCAACCGGCCGCGGCAACGCAAGCCTCCCAGCGAGCGGCGAATTCACCCGCGGTGACCAAGAGACAGCGGATCTCGCCCTATGCGCGCGCCGCGGGCGCGCATGCGCGTGCCGATCAGTCCCCAATCGCACATTCGCCGTCGATGGTGCAGGGGATGGGAAGGCCGCGCAAACCCGGCGCCTCTGCCAAGTCGCACTGACGGATATGCATTACCAGATTGGGAATATAGCGGCTCCAGGACTCACAGCTGGCCGCCGATATCGAGCTAGTGTGGCTATGGGGTGCTTTTTGGCATCAATCGCAGCCGCGCAAACTTCGACACCCACGTCCCCGCCTGCAGCCGCGTCGCCTCCGGTGGCCCAGCGAACCAAGCCCGCTGCATCGCCGCCGGCAGCCAAGGGAACCAAGCCCGCCCCATCGTCGCTGGCGGCGAAGCGCACCAAGACCTCGCCCTACCACGGCATGAAGGTCAGTGAGAAGGCGAAGATCTTTTACCCCGCGGCGTGGGGTGTCGACCAGTTGAGTGTGAATTACACTTCGTCCGGCAATCTCATCCGTTTCAATTACCGTGTGGTCGAACCGAAGCTCGCGAAAGCTCTCGGGGACCATGAAGCAACACCGTACCTGTACGCCCCTCGCACCCATGCGATGCTCCAGGTGCCTACGATGGAGAAAATCGGTCAACTCCGGCAGATGAGTGCGGCCGAGGCGAACAAGACCTACTGGATGGTCTTCTCCAACAAAGGCAATCTCGTGCAGCGCGGTGACCGGGTCAATGTCATTATTGGTAAATTTCACGCCGACGGACTGCTCGTCGAGTGATTCACATGTGCGCTCATCCCGCGCGTCAGAGGACTGTCATCATGATTCGAAACCTCCAGCTTGCCAGCTATGTACTTTGGTTGTCCGCCGTTAGCTCTCTGGCCATGGCGGCACCGCCGTCGCTAAGCGTCGGGCAAATCGTCGACAAAAACATTGCGGCCCGTGGCGGTCTGACTGCGTGGCGCAACGTCAAGACGTTGACGCTGAGCGGTGACCTTGATGCCGGCGGCAAGCCGAATCACACCTTGCCCTTCGTGCTCAAGGAGAAGCGGCCGCGCAAAAGCCGCCTCGAGATCGTCTTCAAGGATCAGACCTCCGTGCAGGTCTACGACGGTGCGCAGGGATGGAAGGTGCGGCCTTTCCTCAATCGGAACGAGGTCGAAACGTATACGCCGGCCGAGGCCAGATCGGCAGCTGCAGAGCAGGACCTCGATGGGCCGCTGATGGACTATGCCGCGAAGGGTACGCAGATCGCCCCCGCGGGCATAGATTCGGTCGAGGGGCATCCCGCTTACAAGCTCAAACTCACACTCAAGAATGGCGACAAGCGCAGCTTGTGGATCGATGCCGCCAGCTTTCTCGAGCTCAAAATGGATGGAGAACCGCGCAAGCTCGACGGCAGGATGCACAACGTCGCGGTCTATTTTCGCGACTACAAGACCGAATCCGGGCTTACCACGTGGCGATTGCAGGAAACCGTCGTCGACGGCGTCAAACAACCGTACAAGATGACCATCGCGAAGGTCTCCGTGAACGAACCCATGGACGATTCCCTCTTTCAAAAGCCGCAGCTCGCCGCGGCCACGGCATCGGGCCACAAACAGCCCTAGCATGCGAAGCCCCGCACTGGCGATGGTGGGCGTCATTGCCTGCGCAATCATGGCAAGCGCCGCATTGGGCGCCCCTCGCGAGCCGGACGCGCACGCGGCCTCTTCCGGTCCCGTCGCGGCTCGTGCGCCCGCCACGAGCGCAGCGCAGGTCATCGAACGCAATATTGCCGCACGCGGCGGCGTGGAGGCGTGGCGTAAGGTGGAAACCATGGTCTGGCTGGGACATCTGGAGCGAAACACGCGCGACGCCCAGCGGATTCCCTTCGTCATGCAGCTTAGGCGACCGAATCTCACTCGCTTCGAACTCAAGGAGCAGTTCAATCAATTCACTCGCATCTTCGACGGCACACGAGGCTGGAAGATCCGACCGGCATCGGACGGGCGTCCGGAGAGCAAGTCTTTCTCGCCCGAAGAGGTGAACTTCGCGCGGGCCGAATTTGTGCCCGACGGCCCGCTGGTCGACTATGTGGCCAAGGGGGTCACCGCCGATTTGGACGGCATCGACACGGTCGAGGGACGAAAGGCCTATCGGCTGTCGTTGAAACTGCCATCCGGCGCCGAACGCAAGGTGTGGATCGACTTGAAGACGAACCTGGAGATTCGTTACGATCGGCCGGCTACCAGCCCCCTAAAACCGGGCGCACCGGTATCGGTGTATTACCGCGATTACGAGCTTGTCGACGGCCTTCGTCTTCCGCGCAGCATCGAAACGGCCTCGGGGGGTGGTCCCGGTGCCGAGGGGGCGGACAAGCTGGTCATCGATCGAATTTTAGTCAATCCCAAACTCGATGACGGAGCCTTTGCGCCTCCGACCGTGCCCGTGCGTCGCGGCGGACACATCCGCATTCCGAGTTCCTGAGCCATGACCGTGACGCGCTGCGTTGCCCTGGGCGTGCTTTGGATGGCTCTGGCAGCCGCACCTCACTCTGCGATCGCGAAGCCTCGCGCGCCGCAAATGGATCAAGTGGGCTCGTCGGTAGGCGAGGCAATCTATCTCGACGGTGTTCTCGGGACGGGCGCGCCTCTCGTGGCGGATCGAGCCGATGGTGATCCTGTGACGGGTAAGCAGGCTGCTTGCGTGAACTGTCATCGACGCAGCGGCCTCGGCGTAACCGAGGCGCGCAGCAGTATCCCGCCCATCACCGGGCAGTTTCTTTTTCATCCGACGGGGGCGGATGTCGGGGAACAACCGTTGCCTTATGTGCCGGGCGCGCGGCTGAAGCGCCAGCCCTACACCGATGCCACGTTGGCGCGCGCGATCCGGGAGGGTGTTGATTCCGACGGCCACGAGCTGGGTTACCTGATGCCGCGCTTCGCGCTCGGCGACTCCGATATGGCCGCGTTGATTGGCCACCTGCGCGCCCTCGACCACCGCAAGGTTCCCGGTGTGTCCACCACCGAGCTGCACTTCGCGACCATCATTGCTCCCGATGCCGATCCCGTGAAGCGGCGCGCCTTCTTGGACGTCCTTGAACATTTTTTCCAGGACCGCAACGCCGCCCCGCGCGGACTGTCGGCGCAAACCATGATTACGTCGGGCAACACCGATTCAGTGCGGTCGATGTTCAAGGTCAATCGGCGTTGGGTACTGCATCTCTGGGAACTCGAGGGCCCTGCGTCGAGCTGGCCGGGCCAGCTTGACCGCAAATTCGCGGAAACGCCGGTGTTCGCAGTGCTCTCAGGACTGGCTGGGAAGACCTGGACCCCCATGACTGCTTTCTGCGAGCGGCGCGCGGTGCCGTGTCTGTTCCCCAACGTCGAGCAGCCGCCGGCCGATGCCGATAGCAATTTCCACACCCTATATTTCTCCCGCGGCGTGCTACTCGACGCCGACCTCATAGCCGCCGCGCTGCTCAACGCGCCCGCCGGCACGGGCTCCCTGCGGGTTCGGAATGTATACCGTGCCGGCGACATCGGTGCGGCGGGCGCGCAGAGACTTGCGGAGCAGTTGCAGGCACGAGGCGTCACTGCGGCGATGCGCGTCGTTCCCGAGAACGCATCCGGGAGAGCCGTGGCCGACGCGGCGCGCGATCCCACCGATTCGGATGCGATCGTCCTATGGCTGCGGCCGGCAGATCTTGCCGCACTCGACGCAACGCCGGCGCCTCGCGGGGTCGTCTACCTTTCCGGCGTAATGGGCGGCCTCGATGCCGCCCCGCTGCCGGCTGCGTGGCGTTCGCAAGCGCACATGGCGTATCCCGCAGATCTTCCGGATCGGCGAAGGGTGCGCGTTGACTATGCGCTGGCCTGGTTCCGGATCCGTAAAATTCCGGTCGTGGCCGAGCAAGTCCAGGCGGATACCTGGCTCGCCTGCGGGCTCCTCTCGGAAACCTTGAAGCACATGATCGATGCCTTCATTCCCGACTATCTCATCGAGCGTCTCGAAGATACCGTCGAGCATCGCGTCATTACCGGATACTACCCGCGTTTGGCGCTTGGCCCGCATCAGCGTTTCGCATCCAAGGGAGGCTTCGTCGTCCACTATGCGTCGGCCGGCACCCAACGCTGGCTTCCCGACGGAGATTGGATTACCCCCTAATGCGGCGAGCTCGGCGGTGACGCCGGCTTCACGCGTTGCTTCGCAGCCGCCGGGTCCATGGGCGCAGGGGGTTCCACCTTCAGAAGTTCGAGTTCGTAGATCAATAGGGCGCCGGGCGGGACTGTCGGCGGCGAGTTGGCGCCGTAGCCCAGTTCGGGCGGAACGAACAGCTGCCACTTCGCGCCCGGCTTCATCGCCACAAAAGCTTCCTGCCAGCCTTTGAACACGCTGTTCACGCGGAAGGTCGCAGCCCGGTCGTGCGTCTCCGAGCGATCGAATTCCGTGCCGTCGGCGAGGCTCGCCCTATAGCGCACGGTCACCTGGTCGGTGGGCGCGGGAGATTTGGCGTTGGGATCACCCTTGGCCAGCACGCGATATTGGAGGCCCGATGGCATCGTCATGACGCCGGGTTCCTTGGCATTGCGCTCCAGGAATTCGCGACCCGCCGCCCGATTCTTCTCAGCGAGCGCATCGCGGCCGTTTCTCAGGTATTGCAACGCTGTGTCCCGTTCCTCCGCCGTGACGGTCCGACCGCCCGCAGCATCCTTGAGGCCGCGGATCACGGTCTCCAATGACACCAGCGGCACGACGCCGTTGTGCGCGAGTTGGCTGCCGAGCATGAGGCCGATGTCATAGCCGCCCGCCTCGGGGCTCACGACGGGCGGCTTCGACGGGCGTTGTCGCCGGTGTCGGACCAGCGGTCTGGGCGCCCGTCGAGGTGTAGACAGAGGAAGCGGCCAGCAGGGCGAATAAGCGGTAAGGGTGGCGAGATTGGGAGATTTTCATCGGCCCATCATATCGCAACCTCAGGGAGCATCGGTGGAGCGCGGAGTTCGCAGTAACCACCGGTAGGGTGTTGCTGTAGGGCCCGTCACTCAGCCCGGGCCGGCGCCGATGACTTGTTTGACGGCCTCGATCAATTCGCGGGATTCGAACGGCTTGGTCAAGATGAAATGCGCGCCGGCTCTCTTGGCGGCTGCCAGGTATGCGGTCGTAATGATGGCGCCGGGTTGATAACTGCTCGCGTCGAAGTTACCGCCGCCAGAAATCGCGACGATCCGCACGGCAGGAAATTCGCTCACGATGGAGCAGATGGCGTCGACACCGTTAAGTTTCGGCATGATGATGTCGGTAATGACGACGTCCGCCGGCGCGCGTCTGAGTTCGAGCAGAGCATCGGTTGCATTGTCGAGGGTTCGGACCGAAAAGCCGGCGCGTTCGAGGACGCGCCTGATGCCATCGCGCACGTCGCCTTCGTCGTCGATCACCAGAACAGTTTGCATTTACGTTCCAGGGAAGCCGGAGGATCGAACGGCTTGCGTCAGTTCGGCGATTGCCGGGAACAATATTCTAAAGGTCGTCCCCGCACCGGGCGCGGTTTCCACCGTGATGCTAGCACCGAAACTCTCGACAATTCCATGCACGACGGACAGACCAAGGCCGGTGCCTTGGCCGACCGGCCGCGTCGTGAAAAACGGCTCGAATATGCGCTCCACTGTCGGCTGCTCCATCCCATGCCCGGTATCCGCGACCCGCAGTTCGACACCCGGCACCTCATCCGTTGCGGCCGGCGGCAGCACGCGCAATCCAATGCTCAACACGCCCGCGGTGCCCTGCATTGCCTGATAGGCGTTGGTGCACAGGTTCATGACCAAATCCATTGCGAGCGTCGCGTCGGCGCGAACCAGAGGAACGTACTCGGCAATCTCGGTGCGTATCTCGATGCTGGGCGGGGCGAGCGCTGAAAAAAGCACCACGCTCTCGGTTACCACCGTGCGCAGATCGATCGGGGCCAGCGTCGTGTCGCCCAGCACATGGCTGAAGGTCAGTATTTTTTGCACGATGTTCTTGGCGCGGCGCGCGGAGGCCAATACACGTTCGAGATCGGAATGCGAGGCGCTACCGGGCGGCAAGTCCTGCAGCGCCGTGTCGGTGAACAGGACGATGGGCACCAGCACGTTGTTGAATTCATGCGCAATGCCGCCCGCGAGGGTCCCCACCGTTTCCAGCCGCTGCCGGTGACGCAATTGTTTTTGCAGCTCATCGCGCCGCGTTTCGGAGAGCTCTTTTTCTCTGATTTTCTCTTGGAGCCGATCGTTGACGCCCACGAGCTCGCGCCGCATGGCCTCCAAATCCGCCGCAAGCTCGTGCAATTCTCGGATACCCGTGCTGACATGAAGCGCCTGGGCGTAGTCTCCCGATGCGATGGATCGGGAGACATCCTGCAGCCGGCGAATCGGGCGCGACAGCCGATTGCTCAAATACGTCGCGATTCCGACTGCCATGCACAGGTAGCCGGTCATCAACATCAGCATGCGATTGAGCGCCAGCTGGATCCTCGCCTGCGTGGGCCGCTCGTCGAACCCCAAGCGTAATTCCGCGTTTTGGCCCGCATGCACGATCGGCAACACGATGAAGTAAATATCGTCGCCGCCATGAGCAAACCCCATGTCCGGCTCGTGCGGAGCCGTAATGTCCGGCGCGCCGAGCGTACTGCGGATGGTGCGGTCATGCTCCACCAATTCTGCGTAGCGGCTCTCGCCATGAATGATCGCAAGGTCAAGCAGATCCTCTGTTCGAGCACCGGACTCGAGCGCGGCGCCGACCTCGAATTCGTCGGCGAGTATCCGCGCAAAAGTCCTGGCATGCTGGACGAATAGATCTTCGTGACTCTTGCGAATCACGTACCCCACGCCGAAGTAAAGCGCCGGCAGCAGCACAAGATGCACGGCCAGCACCCAGCCGGTTACGAGGTTCGCGACTCTTGATCTCAATCGTGCCATACCACACGCAATATCCGTATGCGGCCGTCGTGCTCGACATCCTTCAGCCACGCGTAGCTCACGGCGGTGGGATCGGCCGCTACACCGTCGATCAGTTTGACGTTATTGCGGTAAACCATCGGCTGTGTGCCGCCTTGTTTAAGGGAAAGCTGCAGCAAATATCGATCATAAGTGCTATCCGACATTGAAACGATGTTTTGCAGAAAAATATCCTTGAGCTGCGCATCGGATTCGTTGAGGAGCGGGCGCAGCCGGGTGCCGTGCTGAGTGACGGTGAGGCCAAGGAACAGTCTTCGCACCAACGGACTATCAAGCTCGTCGATGCCGCTGCGGGTACTCACAATGAGCACCAGTTGCTCCCCCGCGAAAGCCGGCGCTGCGGCGCTCAGCAGCAGCGCCAGCAGAAACGCCGCCGCGATCTTTCTCACGGGATCGCCGCTGACCACTGCAGGCGCATCTCGTACGCGCTCTCGTGCTGGGTGAGGGAAATCACGCGCGCGATCTCGCTGGACAATGCTTGGCGACGCGCAAGGTCCCAGCGCAATCCGAGGGCTTGACGCCGCAGGGAGATGTCGATGTTTCCGCCCGGCTGGTCGAACAGCGCGACATACCGCGAATTCTGCATGCGCGCCGAGTCTTCGGTGCGGGCGAACGCCGTCAGTCGATGCGGCAACTGGCGCTCGGCTTGAAGATATCCCGAGATGAAGCTTTCGCCGGGGTTCGGCCGATCGAGTTCGATGTTCACGTAATACGCGGCGCCGATAAAGTGCCAGGTGTCGACGTACCAATCGGCATATGCGCCATACACGTTGACGCCGACGTGGTTGGAGCTCAAGGAGGCGTAGGCCGAATGCCTCACGAAGACTTCATCATGACCCCACAACAAGCCCGCGCTGCTCGTGCCGATATACTCCGGCAGATAGGCGAGGCGGCCGGTCAGCGACAGGCCGTGCTTTCCTGGGTTGTTGCCGACGAGGTTGATCGGAACGTTGCCTTGCTCCGCCAGCGCAGGCGAGGCGCCCGCACCGCCCGAGAATTGCAATCCGGATGCCGAGCCGATCGGGCGGCGCGTCTCCAGGAGCACGCCCGTGATGTGCTGCGGAATTACGCCTTCCTCGTCTTCCCAATTTTCAATCGACGGCCGGGTGATCGATGTTTGCAGGTAGCGCCCGTGATGATGTTCCGTATTCCATGCGCTTGCGGGCTGGTGAAAGCGGCCGAGCCACAGCATGGTGTCTGGGACCACTTCATAACCGAGTTGCAATCGCTCGAGATCGTGCTCTTCGGGCGTGATGTAGTCTTCGCCGAAGACGCGAAACTGGCCATGGGTGAGGCCGAAGATTACGTCGGCATTGATCCAGGAGTAGTCGTCGCGAGGGTGCGGCTGGCCGGAACCGATGAGTGCGTCGGTGGCGACGAAAACCTCGAACTCGCTCGAGGAGTGCTCGTGCTCGGCGAGCGCCGTGCGTCCGGCGAACATCGCAAACAGTGCGGCGGAGGCGACGGTGCGCCACAATCTCGGCATTCGAAAGACTCCCGCGTGGCGCATGCATCCCGGACGCTTGATTACCAAAGACGATAGCGGTGTCGCCGGGAAAGTGCGAATCTATCGCGCTGATGCGAGACTTGGTCGGCGCTTTTGCGGGGCCTACATAGGCCTACATGCGCGCGGGCAGTCGATGCTGGGGGCCTAAACGAAGGAGACCGGTGTGCATAAGTCGATGCGCAGAAGAGTGTGGCTGGCAGCCGTAATATCGATATCGCTGCTGTCAGCTCATGCCGCCGCTCATGTGCTGGGCGATCTGATCGATACCGTGACTCGAAAGGGCGCGGAGAGTTTCTTGCCAGCCCACCTATCGATGGTGTTCGGCATGACCCGCATCGAACGGGCCATGCCCGTCAAGCAAGCCATGATGCGGGATGGATCCATGGTACGAACGCTCAACATTTGCAAGGACAAGCCCGAGGACGTGGTATTCATAGCCTACGACGAGGAGAGCAAATCGTCGAAGGCTTACCTGTTGTCGCCGTCCGGCGTGCTGCGAAAGGCCGTTGCCTTTCAGGCAGGCGCTCCCGCGACGGAGCGGGCGTTGGGTGATGCCGCCGGCGATTTCGCGAGCGAAAGGAAGTTTTGGACGGATTTTGAGCGTTCATTGGCGGGTTCCAAATAGTCTTGGGTGACGGCATGGGGTGTTTTACCCATGGCAGCGGCCTCGCCTACGGCCGATAATCGGGATGCTGGGCAACGTGCATCCAACATGCATCCTTGGATTATTCGGAGCGGAATCATGCGATCTGTCAGCCGCGCGCGTCACCTGACCTCAGCCAGTCTCATGGGTCTGTCGATTTTGGCATGCACCGTCGCGATGGCGAATGGCGGGTCAACGCGGAATAGTCCCAGCGGTCCAGGCAATGCACATGCGCATCATGCGGCAAGCGGCAATGCGGACGTGCAACGCTCCGAGGCAGAGTACGTCATCCCGGACGTGACCTTGGTACGGGACGATGGAAAATCGGTCGCCTTATCGGCCGAATTGGATGACGGCCGCCCGGTGGCGCTCAACTTCATCTACACGAGCTGCACGACGATCTGCCCCCTGAGCAGTCAGGTTTTCGAGCAGTTTCAGGTAGAACTCGGGGCCGGGCGCGACGACGTTCACCTCGTGTCGATTTCCATCGATCCCGAGCAAGACACGCCGGCGCGGTTGCATGCGTACGGCGCGCTATTTCATGCGCAGCGGGGCTGGGACCATTATTCGGGATCGCTCGCATCCGTGCTTGCGGTGCAAAAGGCGTTCAATGCCTACCGTGGCGATAAGATGAGCCATTCGCCGCTCACGCTGTTGCGTGCAGGGCCGGGCAGGCCCTGGATTCGCCTGGACGGCTTCGCCAGGGCGGATGACCTCATGACCGAGCGCAAATCCTGGAAGGCCGCCGCGGCATCCTTGGTGGCGAGATAAGCGCGCCGCTGTAATTCCACCCTCGCCGTAATTCAGCTGTCTTCCACGCCTTGAAGAATCGCGTTTGCGATCTTCCTGCGCGTCGCGACGTCAGCAACTTCCTCAAAAACGAGAACTGCGTTTCGTTCCGATTGAACATATAAGCCCTTGCGCCACCGAAATACGGTGGTTCCTACGCCGAAACTGCAGAGTTGCCTCCCCCTGAGGCTTTCCCCGATGCGGCATTCTCTCACTCGCGATTCGAGAGAAAAACCACATTGCACGAGCACGGAACTGACAGGGATGGCTATGGAAAAGAATCATCACCGCGCAACGAGCGACACCCGTCGGTTCACTTCCAACGGGATGACCGCTCGCGTTTCCCGAGCATCCACCATTTTTCTGAGCGCTGCCACCGCAAGCATGAGGGGTCGGAGGTCACATGATTAATACTCGCTTGGTCCAGCTAGGATTACCAACGATTCTGCTGGCATTACTGTCACTGCCCGCCGCCGCGCAGTCGTTCCGCGTGCAATGTCCCAGCAGCACCATCACCCATCCGGATCCGAACAACACGGGCGTCAACAGCGAGGAGCACCCTTACATCGGGCCGACGAAATTGACGGCCGGCGCGAGCGGTTATCTCGTGCCTGATGTGCCGTCCTCGAAAGCCCCGGTTACCGCGAACGGAGCGATCAAATGCCAGCAAATAAGCGGCGGCGACGGCTACGCGACCATGGCCGACGGCACCCAGACCTACATGTTCTCCTTCGGCCCGTTGTCCGGTCTGGCGAACATAGCGGCCGGAAAACCGGGGACGGCGTTTCCCGAAGAATTCAACCGAGTGTACTCAGGCGCATTCCTGCCCGGCGATCCGGCAACCACGGACGGCGCCAGCGATTACAACGCGGACCCGACGCAGGGTCCCAGCGCCTATGTCCAGGGCGATCCGCTGTTCAAGTACAACGGCGCCGTTGGACTCACGCCCAATCACGATTGCCTCGCTGACAATGCCGCTACCGCTGCCGCCAATGCCGCTTTGCCCGCGGGTTCGACTGCCGCCCCGCTTCCCTGCCCGAACACGCCGACTCCGGGCGTGAATTTCAAGGCGACCGCCGGCACCGCCGAGTCGGGCGTATATGCCGGTATCGACGGGCACGTCGATCCGCGTCAGATCCTGGATGTCGGCGTGATGAACGGCAACATCCCGGCGCCGCTCATGGCAATCGACGAAGACGACGAGTTCTTTCTGACGCTTTCAAACGTCGGCATGATCATGCGCCCCGATTTGTTCGAGCAGCACACGGTGCACTTTCACGGGTATCCCAACGCCTCGTCGCTGTACGACGGCGTGCCCGACGCATCGGTGGCCATCAACATCGGCGGCAGCTTCACGTATTACTACTTGGCGCCGGATGCGGGCACTTATTTTTGGCACTGCCACATCACGCCGCCCGAACACTTGCAGATGGGCATGGTTGGTCAGATCTACGTGCGGCCGCGGCAAAATCGAGTTCCCCACGGCACTACCCTGTATGCCGGCCTGCAGGCACAACAGGTCGACCTGCGCACCGCTTGCACGAGCGCGGACATTCTTTGCAGCAATCCTCTGCCCTCGGACGGCGGCACGCTGGCCGGAAACACCAAGGCGACCGTGGCCAAGGCTGGAGTCAAGTACGCCTACAACGATGGCGACGGCATGTCCGCGTACGAGGTCGAGTACCCGCTTCAGATCCACGGATTCGATCCCAATTTTCACTTCGTCGGCATGACGTTCAATCCCGAAGCCTTCGAGGACATGAGGGACAAGTATTTTCTGCTGAACGGGCGCAGCTATCCCGACACCGTCACGCCAGGCCCCCTGGCGACCCAGTCATCGGACAGCCGCAGCCATTACTCGCAACCGCTGCCCTCCATCATCAACATTCCCGCCGGCAAGAGAGCGCTGCTGCGGATTTCGGATCTCGACGTGACCGAGTTTCAGACGCTCGCTTCGCTCGGCATACCGATGCACGTGGTCGGCTTCAACGCGAAGCTGCTGCGCGACCAGTCGGGCAACAACATGGACTACTACACCAATTCCATCACGCTGGGCGGCGGCGAGTCGCTCGATGTCATCCTCGATGCAAGCGACGACACGAAATATCCGGCGGGCAGCGTGTACTACCTCTACACCCCAAATCTCGATCACCTGTCGAACGACGCGGAAAACTTCGGCGGCTTGATGACAGAGGTCCACATCAATTAGGTGCGGCAATGAGCGCAATTACCATGAAAAAGGCGACGTCCATGAACCGACTGCTTCCCATTGTCATGACGGCAGGAGCGCTGGTGTGCGCGACGGCGGCGAAAGCGGCCGCTCCGGGCATCGCGGGTCCCATGTTCAATCTGATCGCGCAGCAGGCGAACATCAATCAGCCCGACGGCGCTCAGGTGTATTCCTGGGGCTACGGCTGTAACGGTGCGCCGGCGAATGGATTCGTTCCCGCGGCGTTGGCGGCGAAGGCCACGTGCCCCTCAATGCAGATTCCGGGTCCCACCTTGGTCGTGACCGAAGGCCAGTCCATTACGGTCAATCTCACCAACAATTTGCCGGCGCCCGCCGGCAACACGTCGATTTTGTTTCCGGGATTTCAAGTGAGCGCGGCGCCGACGGCCCCGCAACTCGCGGGCTGCACCGCTGCCAACCCGGCTCCTGCGGGATTGCTCACCACCGAGGTGGCGCCGGGCTGCTCAGTGACCTACACCTTCACGGCCGGGTCGCCGGGCACGCGCTCTTATTACAGCGGAACACAGAGCGACCTGCAGGTGGAGATGGGTCTCTATGGAGCCATCATCGTGCTTCCGAAGACCATCCCGGCGGCGTGCACGGGCGGATTGGCCGCTCAAAATCTCCTTGCCGAAGCGCATTGGGGCGAGAAGGACTTTCGATTGGCGGCCGCCGCGTACGACCATCCCAAGACGTGCTACGACCGGGAGTACTTGTTCCAGTTCTCGGAGATGGATGTGAACATTCATCGCACGGCGCTGGCGCAAGTGACCGCGCTCGGCAGCTGCGCGGCGGGAGCGCCGGGCTGCACCCTGCAAGTGCCGACAGAACCCTACCACCCCGGCTACTTCCTGATCAACGGACGGTCCATGCCCGATGACATGGATTCCAATTTTGCCGCTGAATACCCGAATCAGCCTTACAACGGCAATCCGCACATGCACCCGGGCGAGCAGGTGCTGATACGCGTGATCGGCCAAGGCCGCTGGCAGCATCCGTTTCACGAACACGGAAACCACGTACGCATCCTCGGGCGCGACGGAAATCTAATTCTGAGCGCGTCGGATTCGCCCACCAATCCCAGCCTCGCCGGGCCGTTGATGTTCACCACCACAACCACGCCGGGCCTCGCCTTCGACGGCATTTTCTACTGGACCGGGCGCGGTTTGAACTGGGATGCGTATGGGCACAATTCCAAGGATCCTTTGAACACCCCGGCAAACCTGCCGTGCACGCCGGACGCCAACGGCTACAACACGGGTGCGCCGACCGCGATCAATTACTACGAGTGGTGCCAAGACCATTTGAAGCCCTTGCAAGCAGCGCCGTTCGGCGATGTGCCGAGCGGGGGCCCCGCAACACTGCCCGATGCCAACATCTTTACGAACGGCGCGTGGTATAGCGGCAGTCCGTATCTGGGTCCGGACGCTACCACCCGGGCGACCGGCCCCACCGGTGTTTTTCAACCCGCCAACACGCAGGCCAATCCGGCCAACGAGCGTGGCTACGCGTTCATGTGGCACTCGCATAACGAACGCGAGATCACCACCAACAACGTGTTCCCCGGCGGAATGTTCATGATGATGCTGGTCGATTCGCGAGAGTTCGTGATCGACGAATCGAATTAGAGCGAGGAAACCGCAATGCGATCCAAAATCTTCAAGTCAGTCCTGATCAAATCCGGACTTGCTGCCTCTGTTCTGCTGCTCGGCACCGGGATGTCGTACGCGCAGGTCAATCTCACCGCGGCGCCCGCGGCGGCTTACCTGCCCGACGGCACTGCGGTGCCCATGTGGGGCTACAGCTGCGGCGCTCCGGTGTCGGGCAGCATCGGTACCTGTGCTGCTCTGAACGCCTCGGCAGCGGCGGGGAGCTGGTCCCCGGTGCTCATTACCGTGCCAACGGGTCAGGACCTCACGATCAATCTGACGAATAACCTCACGTTCACGAACGGCACCACGACAACCGCCTCGATACCGACCTCCTTGGTGATCGTGGGTCAGCTGGGCGGTGGTCTCGGCACCGGCGCAACCACCACACCCAGTCCTACCCATAACGGGCTTGGCGTGTCGTGGTCGACGCCGACTTCTCCAAATACCGGCACCCCCGATCCCACGGTGCCTACTTTCACGCCCCCGCCCCAAGGCCCTCGCGTGCAGTCATTCGCCACCGAAGTGGCGGCCGGGACGACCACCACGCTGACATGGAAGGCGCCGCGTCCGGGTACCTATTTGATCGAGTCAGGTACGCATCCGTCCATCCAGGGGCCGATGGGGTTGTACGGCATACTCGTCGTCACGCAAGCGCCCGGCAGCGGCATCGCCGGCGTTGCGTATCCCGCGGCGAATTCTACGGCCACAGCCGTCTCGTACGGTGCGGATGTTCCGCTGCTCCTCAGCGAAATCGACCCCGTTCAAAACAACGCGGTGAACACGGCCGTCAATACGGCGGGCTTCAAAGAGACCACTGTATGGTCCGGCCAACCCGGCGGCTGCGGCAACCCAGGCTCGCCGGTCGGTGTGCTGAACACGTGCTATCCGCCGGCAGTCAACTACACCCCTCTCTATTACCTGTTCAACGGCGTCGCGTTCGACAAGACCAATGCGTCAAAGTCGTTGTTCGCCGCTTCCCCCGGCACCGCAACGGCACCCGTCAGCGGCACCGTGTTGGTGCGTCTGGTAAACGCCGGTCTGCGCATGCACGTGCCGTCCATCGTGGGATCGCAAACGGGCGTGGCGCCTGCAGGCGGGGTAGTGCCGAACGGCTTCTCGCTGATCGCGGAAGACGGCAACCTGCTGCCCGGTGTGCCTCGCGTGCAGAGCGAAGTGTTCATGGCCGCGGGCAAGACCTATGACGTGATGATCAATGTGCCCTCCGCCGGCAGTTCGCCCGCGCTGCCGATCTACGACCGCGAGCTTAGTCTCTCGGGCAACGCGATCGGACGTGATGCCGGCATGTTGGCTTACATCAGCATCAACGGCTCTGCATTGCAGGCGTCGGCTGCGCTCGCCGGTGCGGTGGCCAACAAGGATTCCTATACGGCGGTCGTTCCCGGAAATACCTTGACGGTATCGGATCCATCGAAGGGTGTGATTGCCAATGATGTGAATATCTATGGTGTTCAGGTCGCTACGGGTCCCTCTCATGGAACGTTGACGCTCAACGGGAATGGCACGTTTGCTTATGTTGCGGATTCGAGTTGGACGGCGTCGACGCCGACGACCACGGATAGCTTCATCTATTGCGGCAACGGCACTACCTACAGTGCGGCGAACCCCGCCTGCAACACGGTGACACTCGGTGCAGCGCCGATCGAGTCCGCGAGCGGTATCACCGCCAACAACATGACATTTTCGGCGAACGTTGCTGGGTACATCAGCATCGATACTCCGGGCGTCCTTGCCGTCGACAGCGACGCGGCCGGTTACCCCCTAGCGGTGGCCGTGTCCAGCGTCAAACCGCAAAGCGGTTTGAACGTCGTCATGACGTCCAACGGTGGATTCATCGCCACGCTCAACACGAAGAATACGGCCGCCGCCTCGGCCACGTTCACCTATCAGGCGCAGAACTCACAAGGGACGCTGAGCTCCCCCGCAACCGTGACCGTGAACTTCCCGGCGCCCTCGGGGCTTCAGGTCACGATCGTGGATGGATCGACCTCGCCCCCGGTCGCTCTTGCCAGTCCTCAGGACTATCGATGGATCATCGAGGAAGACACGACCTATTACGTCAATCCTAACTGCACCGCGAACCCGCCGCCGGCCGGCTGCCCGGGCAACAGCGGTAATTTGATCAAAGGCGAGAATCCGAATGTCGTGCCCACTTTTGGCACGAATTTTCACACCAGTCACATGCCGTTCGTGGCGCAGGGCTGCACCGGTCCATTGTCTTGCGAAGGCGGTCAGACCGTGCTTGGGGTGACCTCCGCATGCGACGTGGGCAATGGTACCTGCCGTCCCGATCCGACCGGCAATGGACGCACGCCATCCTTCCCCGGCGATGTCGCTCTCGATCCCAGCAAGCGATACTACTTGTCGGTGCTCCCGGGCGATGCGGGCACTCCTTTCCAATTCGGATACACGGGTGCACCATGTCCCAGCAGCGCGCCCTCCTCGACCTGCGCCGAAGGGCATGGCATGAGCGGTGCGCCCGTCGCAGCCGCATGCACACCGGTGCTGCCGGCAACGACCTGCGTTGGGACGTTTGCGCCCGTGACTGTCGTGTCGCAGCCCAGCCCGTACCAGCCGGCGAAGTTGTCGGTCATCGTGTTCGAAGATGATTTTCCCCTGAATGGTGAGCAGGACGCCGGCGGCGGCGTCGATGTCCTGGCGCCCAACGAGCCCGGTCTCGGCGGATTTCAGATTCATCTGTGGGATGCGATGGGCGGCAATGGCGATTTCACCGGCCAAATGAGCTACGACATGTTCAACCAGCCGTTGACCAACAGTCTGGACGGCACGATCGATCCCGTCACCGGGTTGAACGCCTGCGCGATTTCCAAGCAGGGTCTCAACAAGAACGGCACGCCATCGGGGAACGGCGGAATCACCGGAATGATCATCACATGCCCGAAGTATGAAGGTGACGGCAAGAAACAAATCCTCTCGCCGCTTGCCGGCCAAGCCGTGATTGCCAATTTGATGCCGGGACGATTCGGCGTCATCGCTACGCCCGGTGCGGATCGTATCGCGCGCGGTGAAGAGTGGCTGCAGACGAACACCCTGGACGGCCAGAAAGCGCACGATTCGTTCGTGCGGATCGGCGAGCCCAGCTACTTCCAGGAATACGGCCCCGCCGGTTACCACGTCACCATCGGGTTTGCGAATCCGGCCATCATCAACGCCCGTCTGCCGAGCGTTTGCGCCGGCAACGACGCATTTCTTCCGCTCCCCGGCACGACGTGCAACAACACGGTCAAAGGGCACGTAACGACAGAACGCATGAGCCGCACGCCCGATGAGCGGCTGTACGGCAGCGGAACGCACGACAGCTTCTATTGGACGCAGTGTTACGTGAGCTTCGGCGATCCGGACGGAGAAGACTTCGCCTTCACCAAGTGCGATGCCAACGGGAACTTCACTTTGACCGGTCTTCCGCCGGGTTCGTGGAGGGTAACGGTATTCGATCAGTGGAACGATGCGCTGGTGGATGGTCTCTCCTCGCCCGTGCTCGTACCCAACCAATCCGGCGGAACGACCGTCGACATGCATGAGATCGCCACCAATCAATGGCAGGCGAACGTCTATACGCGAACCTTCATCGACGACAACCAGGACGGCGTCTCGCAACCCACGGAGGCGGGAGTGCCCCTGATTCCGGTGACAGTCCGCTACCGCGACGGCAGCATGTCGAACAATCTGTCCACCGACTTCAACGGCGTCGCGAATTTCAACGAGGAATTCCCGTTATTCAATTGGTACGTCGTCGAATCCGACGTGACCCGCTACAAGAACACCGGCACGCACACGGTATACGATTCCGGAGGGCCGGCCGATGCTACGTCGGCATGCGGCCAGCCCGGCTACCCGCCGTGCGGAACAGCCAATCCCGCGAGTCCGTTCAACTTCTTGGCCAACACGGCGGAGACCGTCTCGGTGCCCACGGCCCTTCGAGTACCGGGCGCGGTGTATTGCAAGACGGCAGACTGCGCGGGAAAATCGATTCAGAACGGCGCAGCCGGTCTCAACATGCCGAATGCCAGCGATCCGCCGAGCGGCGCTTGCGGCACGTCGACCACAACTGCGAACACATGCTCGCCGCAGCTCTCCACCGGCCGTATCGATCCGCCGTGGCTCGGCGGCACGGAGGGCTGGCAGGGCTTCTCGGGTCAGAACAATTTCATCGAATTCGGCAAGGAGCCGTATGCGCCCGGCGAGAATGGCGGCATCAAGGGCCACGTCGTTTATGCCTCCACGCGCCCCTTCGACGACCCGCAGATGCTGGTCCAGACTCAATGGGAGCCTTTGGTCCCGCACGTGACCATCAATCTGTACCAAGAAGGTACGGCTCCGGACGGCAGCAAGTCCTTGATCTTGATCGACACCACGCAAACCAGCAGTTGGGATGACTGGGCGCAGGGTTTCCGTTCCGACGGTAATCCAAACATGAACTGCCCGGGCCAGTCCACCAGCGACCTGTTCTATTTCACGCTGTACAACCAGCAGAACCTCAATAACTTGTACAACGCACAGCACGGCGGGCCGGCGGCTCCGGCGCTGCCGAACAACTCGCAGTTCAAGTGCTACGACGGCATGCACAATTGGAATCAGCTCCAGCCCGCGCCCTATGACGGCATGTATGCGTTCCCCAGCGTGACCGGCTTGGATCCGATCAGCGGCAAGCCGGCCGGAACGAACTGCAAGGTCTGCGCGCCGAATCATGCAGTGCCACAGACCGACCTGTATTACGGCCTGCCCATGCTGCCGGCCGGCAAGTATGTGGTCGAAGTGGTCGTGCCCCCGGGCATGGAACTGGTCAAGGAAGAAGACAAGAACATCCTGATCGGCGACAACTTCATTGCGCCCAAGGTCCAGCAGTTCGGCGGTTTGGGCGACGTGTTCATCATGCCCGACCAAGCGTCGGTGGCGAGTGCGTATAACGCCAACAACGCGGGGAATTCGACCAACAGCTTGGGTGCCGCGCCGAGTAACGGCATCGTCCCAGGGTTCGTTCCGGAGCCGACTTGGCCGTGCGTGGGCCAGTCTCGCATCGTGCCCGACTACATCAGCTTGTTCCCGCAGACCAAGCAAGTATCGCCGTTCGCCGGCGCCACGCGTAATCTTTGCGACCGCAAAGAGGTCACGCTCGGCGACCAGATGGGCGCGAGTGCGAAGTTCTATCTGTTCACCTCGACGCATATCGCTTCGAAGTACACGGGCGTAATCACGGACGACTTCACGTCCGAGTTCGATCCGTTCGCGCCGCAATTCGGCGAGAAGTTCTCCCCACCCAATATGCCGATATCCATCAAGGATTGGAGCGGAACAGAGATTTCCCGCGTGTACTCCGACCAGTGGGGCACCTACAACGGCATGGTCTACTCGACCTGGGAAGTGAATCCCCCGAACCCCACCGGATATGCGCCTGGGATGATGGTGTATTGCATGAACGATCCGGGTCCCGTCAACGGCGTCACCGACCCCTTGTTCAATCCGGCGTACAGCCAGTTCTGCTACGAACTGCCCTTCATGCCTGGCCAGACGCAGTACCTGGACACGCCAGTTGTGCCCACCTCGGCCTTCGCGGGCGGCGGGTACAACAATCCCGATTGCGCGTACCCGGCGGCAACACCGGCCATCAAGGAAGTCGATGGCGACGGAATTGGCCCCTGGGTGCAAAAGGGCGGCAATACGCTGACGATCTCCGCGCTCGGTGACGCGGTGGTCAACAACTACGGATATTCCGGCCCCGCGGCTACCACAGCCCCGTTCAATGCCAAGACAGTCACACGACACTACGGCTTCGGCGCGACGCAGGGCACTGGAACGGTCACCATCGGCGGAGTCACTGCGCCGGTGATCTCATGGAGCGACTCGCTCATCACGGTGACGGTGCCCACCGTTCTCGGCGGCAAAAATGGCGTGCCTCTATGCGCCGTGCAGCAACAGGCGACCTATGGCGGCTCCACTGCCTATTGCGGCGAACTGCAAATCACAGCGGGCAGCGGCCAGTCGTCCATCGACGCCGTGACGGTCACGATCGGCGGGAAAGCGCCGAAAGTGCTGCCGGCCAACGCGTCCGCCACGACGATGACACCAAATGGACCGGGAGCGATCCAACAGGCGATCGATGCGGCTCAGCCGGGTGATCTGATCATCGTGCCCCCAGGCACTTATAATGAAATGATCCTCATGTGGAAGCCCGTGCGGCTTCAAGGTGTGGGCGCCGCCTCCTCCGTCATCAATGCCAACACTCAACCGGGCGGCAAACTCGATCCTTGGCGCCACCAGGTCAACTGTTTGTTCGGTTTGGCTCTCGATGGAACGCCCCTCAGCGCCACCCATCCGTACGATGCCAGCGGCAAGGTCAAGTGCGGTACCGACGCAGGTTGGACGGCCTTCTCCGGCAACTTCAAACAGCCGCAAGTTGATCGGCTGCCGCTCGAGGGCATCGTAGGCTGGGATACCACCACCAACGGCAATCTGGCGCAGCTGTTGCAGGAACCGACACTCATGGGTGCGTATGAGGGAGCGGCGATCACGGTTTTGTCGAAAGGCGTGAACAGCCACAACCAGTCCGGCTACTACGGCAGCGGCAACGAGGCGTCGTTCCCCACCGGCACCACGGTGCTCACGGCTGCGGATTGCGGGGGCAACTTCACCAGCAACTTCCAGTGCAATCCTTCGAGCATCGATGGATTGTCGATCACCGACAGCTCGCAAGGCGGCGGCGGCATTTTCGTGCACGCGTGGGGTCATAATCTGCAGATCGCCAACGATCGCGTGTACAACAACATCGGCACTTTGTCGGGAGGGATCAACATCGGGCAGGGCGAGTCCCCCGACGGGTACCTGGCCGGAACCACTAACAACACGGATCCCGGTTCTTGCGAGAACTCGGGCATAGCCAATCTCCAATTGCCGTACTGCTTCAACCTGAACGTGAACGTGCACAACAACTACGTAGCGCAAAACACCTCCATCGGAGACGAGTTGTTCTCGGGCACGCCGGCAGGTGCGGGCGGTGTGAGCTTCTGCACCGGCGCTGACTACTATAAGTTCCAATACAACTGGGTCTGCGGGAACATGAGCACGGGCGACGGCGGGGGCTTCGCTCACATCGGGTTTATCAAGAACGGTGACATCGAGCACAATCAGTTCCTGTTCAATCAGAGCACCAATCCGACGATCGCCACCAACGGCGGCGGCATCATCGTCATGGGAGCGGCACCGGACGGCTTCAACGCTCAGGGTATTGAATGCGGCGGCACGATCGCCGACGCCGATTGCGCGCCCGGGCTGCCGGACGGCACCGGTCCCGGTCTCCTGATCAACGCCAACCTCCTCATGGGTAATGCGGCCGAAAGCGGCAGCGGCGGCGGCTTGCGGCTCCAATCGGTGAACGGTACGGAAGTCTCGAACTTCCCGGGCAACCCCGGCCTCTGGAACACAGTGACGATCACCAACAACATCATCACCAACAATTTGGCGGGGTGGGATGGAGCCGGTGTGTCGTTGCAGGACGCTCTCGAGGTGAGTTTCGTCAACAATACGGTCATGTCGAACGACACGACCGCCTCGTCAGGAGTGCTGTTCAACACCTTGGGCGCTCCGTTGGCGAGCGCGCCGGGTGCAAACAACCAAACGACGACGACGACGAGTTCGGCGCCGCAGCCCGCGGGTTTGGTGACGATGCCGAACAGCTCCAATCTGACCGCGACGTTCGCCGGGTTGAAGATCACGTGCCCGGCCAACAATCCCAATTGCACCGCCATCTCGACGCCGTATATGGCGAACGATGTGTTCTGGCAGAATCGGACGTACTACATCGGAGTCGGCTCACTCAGCGCGGCGTACCAACAGAACGTGGTGACGTTGTATAACTCGTTCACGACCAATCCGGCTGGGACACAGCCCGCGGCGGCCGCGACAGCGGCGAATGGCAAGGGCGTGGTCATTACCGGGGGAACCGGCGCTTGCGTCTCCGGCGTGAGCTACTGGGACATCGGCGTACGGGGCGACAACGGACCCGGCGATCACCACTCGGGCTACTCGATCGCACCGACCTATTCGGTGCTGACCAATGCGACCACGAATGGTGCGGCGCCTCAGGAGGCCGCCGGCGGGAACAACCTGTACGGTTCCAACCCGGCAGTGGCCAGTCAGTATTGCAACGGTGCGCGAACGCCGCCGGAAGAGGGCGGTTTTTCGGGCTGGCAGGTGCCCCCCGGTATCTCCGATGCGACCGTGCCCAATCCGGTCTTCAATCTGACGCCGACCGCGACGGTGGACGAAGGCAACAACTGGGTCAACATCAGTTGGGGACCGTTGGCCCAAGCCAATCCGGTCACGGGCGCCACGCTCGGAAACTACATATTGACCGCGGGCTCGCCCGCCATCGACGTCATTCCCGGCAACTCGATTGCGGGTAAAGCCGCGCCGCCGACAGATTTCTTCGGCAATCCGAGACCGGCCGTGAAGGGGCAGGCCATCGATGTGGGTGCGGTCGAATTCCAGGGCGGCGGTGCCCCGGCGATCGGCAGCGTGACGGGAGGACCGTTGTCGTTCGGCAACGTGACCGACGGTACGACGAGCGCGGCGCAGACGCTGACGCTGCAGAACTCGGGCGGATCCGACCTGACCGGCATTGCGTTGGTGTTCTCGGCAGGATTCTCGCAAGCAGGCGGCAGCACGTGCGGCACGACGCTGACGGCGGCCGCCGGGACGTGCACCATCAACGTCGTGTTCAGCCCCACTGCGCCGGGAGCGGTGAGCGGGTCGCTGAGCATCACGGCCAACGTGCCCGTGACCGGCTCGCCGGTGGCGCTGAGCGGAACGGGGGTGGCTGCGGTGCCGCAGGCGACATTGACTCCGGCAACACGGTCCGTGAGGCAGCGGCGTAACTGTCCGGGAACCGGGTTCCTCGGTCCCATACTTTGCGCACTTGATCCAACCGAGACGTACACGTTGACCAACACCGGCAATGTGCCGCTGACGGGCATCGCCTTCACGCTGACCGGAACTGCGGCGAACCTAGCCAATTATGCCTTTATATCCCTCCCACCCCTTGTCGTGAACTGTGGAACGACGCTGGCGGTAGGCGCGAACTGCAAGATCAATTATCAGTTCAAGCCGCTAACGAATCAGCCGGCCGGCGCCAAGTTTGTCACGCTTTCCGTGACGGATTCGGCCGGGACGCAGACGGCGGCGCTGAACGGAACGGCCCAGTAGGAATGGGTCATTACCTGGGATGAAATCGATACTGCCCGAGTGAGGTCACTTGGGCAGTATCGCGCTCCAGGATTTCAACGAGAGTTGTGAAACGCGTCGACGTATTGCAACGGTGCAACTACTAAACTCACGTGAAGCGTGGTATGCCCGCAAAGCGAGGAGGATCGTTCAATGTCAATTACCGTGAGCGCCGTCGGCAAACACTCGGGGTTGGCCGCCGTTGCGCTGATTCTGGGAATGCTATTTTTGCCGCGCGTGAGCCCGGCCGCGGAGCCCGCACCCGATGCGCGCACTCTGGGTGTCGCCGAGAGCATTGTGAGCTATTGCACCCGGGTCGATCCCCCCTCTGCGGTGAAGCTCCAAGAGAAGGTCCAAGAGCTGCTGAAAGGCGTGTCTGGCGCGGCCGTTGCGGAGTTGCGCAAGAGCAAAGAATATAAAGCCGGCTACGCGGAACTGACGGCTTATGTCGGTACGGTGGATCAGCAGAATGCCGCTGCGCCCTGCGCGATGGCCGTGTCCGAGCCGAAAGCGGAGGCCCCTTGAGGCGATCGATGGCTATCCTGCGTACCCGCCATGCGTGGTGCGCAATCGCGGCCGCTCTCGTCACGAGCTTGGTGGTTTCGATTGCCGTTGCGCAGACGCCGGGCGACAAAACAAAGGCAGCCGCGGCGAAGGCGACAAAGGCGGCAGCCGCCGCCACGGCGACAAAGGCCGCTGCCGCCACGGTGACGCCAACGCGCTTTCTCCCGGATCGATTCGCGGGCGCGGCGGGGCGGTATTATCGCGTTGTGTGGGGCGTCGACGCGCTCAGCGTCAAGACCGTCGAATCGGGCGAGATCATTCGATTCACCTGGCGCGTATTGGACGCGGATAAAGCGCAGGTTCTCAACGACAAGCGAGCCGTGCCGTCGCTCAACGACCCTCAGGCACGGGTCAGTTTGGTGGTTCCCACGATGGAGCAAATCGGCCAGTTGCGGCAAAGCTCCACCCCCGAAGCGGGGAAGTCCTATTGGATGGCATTTTCCAACAAAGGCAGATTGGTGAAGCGCGGCGACCGCGTCAACGTAGTCATTGGGCAATTTCACGCCGACGGACTCGTGGTGGACTAGCGGCACCGTGCGGCGTCAAACCGATTTCAAGATACTCAGATAGAGGTTAAAGATCATGTCAAAAAAAATCTCACTTGCAAATATACTCGGGGAGGCGAGTCTCGTGACGCAGGGAGCCACGCCGATTCTGCTCGCGGCGATCGCGTGCCTCGGCATCTCGCACGGTGCATGGGCAGCCGACGGCAAGGTGGCAGCCGACGGCAAGGTGGCAGCCGGTAGCAAAGTGGCAGCTCCCAGCAAAGCTTCGGTGCCGCATCTGACTGCTGCGCAAATCATCGACCGAAACATTGCGGCCCGGGGCGGGCTGTCCGCCTGGCATGCGATCCAAGCGCTCTCGTGGAGCGGAAAAATGGACGCGGGAAGCGCCGATTCGGCGGCTCGCAGCAAGCGATTCGTACAGGACAATGCCGCCAAGCACAGCAAGCAGGCGGTCGCTTCGCTCGCGGCGCCCAAGGATGAGTCCGGCAACGAGGTGCAGCTCCCTTTCACGTTCGCGATGGAACGTCCGCGCAAATCGCGGCTGGAGCTGGTGTTCGCAGGGAAAACGGCCATACAGGTATACGACGGCACGAGCGGGTGGAAGGTGCGCCCGTTCTTGAATCGCAACGACGTCGAGCCTTTTTCTGCACAGGAGATGAAATCCGAGGCGGCTAAATCGGACTTGGATGGCCCGTTGATCGACTATGCGGCCAAGGGCACTCGAGTGGAACTTGCGGGCATCGAATCGGTGGAAGGCCGCGACGCTTACAAGCTCAAGCTGACAAGCAAGAGCGGCGATGTCCAGCACATCTGGATCGACGCGCAAAGCTTTTTCGATGTGAAGGTGGAAGGATCACAGCGACGCATGGATGGCCGCATGCGCAGCGTCTGGGTGTACCAGCGCGACTTCAGGACCGTGCAGGGAATAAAGATTCCATTCGTCCTCGAGACATCAGTCGACGGCTACCGCGACACTCAAAAAATCATCATCGAAAAAGTCACGGTAAATCCGAAGTTGGATGAGTCTCTGTTCGGCAAGCCGAAGGCATAGGGCCACGGTAGGTAACAGCATGCGCTGCATCGCCGTTGCGGCGCTCGTCGCCTTGGCCGGGGCGGGTGCGATTGGCAAGGGGGTCCCACCGCCGCCTCAATTGGGCGCTGCGCAGATCGTTGCGAAAAATGTCGAAGCCCGCGGCGGACTCGAGGCGTGGCGCAAAATTCAGACCATGGTATGGGTCGGTCACATGGAAAGCATGAACGCGCCGCAGCCGAGCATGCCGTTCGTCCTTCAGCAGAAGAGACCCAATAAAACGCGTTTCGAACTCATGACGATGAACCAGCGCAGTGTGCGCGTCTTCGACGGCACGCATGGCTGGAAAATGCGCCCCGAACGCGGAGGTAGTCCGGACGTGCAGGCTTTTACGCCGCAAGAGTTGAAGTTCGCTCGCGACGCGCAGGTCATCGATGGCCCGCTGATCGACTCCGCAGCCAAAGGCAACACCGTGAGGCTGCTGGGTGCGGAAAAGATCGAAGGCCGCAACGCGTACCGCGTGGACGTGCATCTCGCCTCGGGCGAGCACCAGACCCTCTGGATCGATGCCGAAACGTTCTTGGAAGTGAGGCTCGACCGTATGTCATTCAGTTCGTCGGGGATGCCGGGCATGGCGACGGTTTTCTACCGCAATTATCAAACCGTCGAAGGCTTGCAAATCCCTTCAATGCTGGAAATCGGCACGGGTTCTGGAAAGCAGCCCGACAGAATGTTCATAGAAAAGATCTCACTCAATGAGACTTTGGGAGACCGCACGTTCGACCGTCCAGGAATGCCGCGCCGGCGTACATCCGGGGAGCCTGACTCGGCAGGGGCAGCACTGTCGGCGACCGGCAGGCCGACGGCGCCACGCTCTTCGGAGCCGGCAAAAGCTCAAGCAGAATCGGAGGAATAAGAGTGCGGGGGCCCATCGCCGGCGGCCTCTTGCTCATGGGCCTCGCCTGTTCAGGATGGTCGGCAGCCAACTCGTCCGCGAACGTGGGTGAATCCATTTATCTGCGTGGCACGGTCGGATCGGGTGCTCCGGCTCGAGCGACTCGGGAGTCAGGGCTGCGCATGGAAGGTCCGGCTGCCGCATGCGTAAACTGTCATCGTCGCAGCGGCCTGGGTACCACCGAGGGACGTCTAACGATTCCTCCCATCACCGGCCGGTATCTATTCCAGCCGCGCACGATGAGTCGCGACGAAGTCGAACTATCCTACGTCGAGGGGGTGCACGGCAATCGCGATCCCTACACCGACGAGTCGCTGGCTCGCGCTATTCGCGACGGACTCGATTCCGCGGGTAAGCCGTTGGCCTATTTGATGCCGCGGTTCGCGCTCGACGATTCCGATATGGCTGCACTCGTCGATTATTTGAAGAAGCTCGATGCGCGATCCGTGCCGGGTGTCACCGACACCGTGCTGCACTTCGCCACGATCATCACGTCAGATGCCGACCCCGTGAAGGAGCGCGGGATGCTCGATGTCATGCAACACTACTTCGCGGACAAGAACACGTTCCCGTTTCCGCCGACGCCGCGGATGCGCTCATCAGGCAAGACCCTCTACACCAAAAGCATGTATATGGCCAATCGCCGTTGGCAACTGCATGTTTGGGAGCTTGCGGGTCCGGCGGCTTCTTGGAATGCGCAGCTAGAGCAGCACATTAAAGAGGAGCCGGTCTTGGCAGCCGTTTCGGGTTTGGGAGGAGCCAACTGGTCGCCGGTGCATCAATTCTGCGAGCGAGCGCGCCTGCCTTGCCTATTCCCCAACGTCGAGGTGCCCGTGACCGCGGAGGGCGACTTTTACTCGCTGTACTTCTCCAAAGGAGTGTTGCTGGAGGCCGAGCTCATCGCCAAAAGGATGCGCGAAACCGGCAGCGGACCGCCCATCCGAGCCGTACAGCAACTCTATCGCATCGGCGACAGCGGCGAGCAAGCAGCGTCGGCGCTGGCGTCGGCGCTCAAGGGGCAGGGCATCGCCGTGCGCAGCAGTGCCTTGCCGCGCGGTGCCGCGGGAGGGGCGGTCGCTGAGGCGTTACATAAAGCGCCAGCTGCCGACGTCTTGGTCCTCTGGCTGCGTCCGGCAGATTTGTCGGTACTGGGCGAACCGCCCGCGTCTGTGTCCGAGATGTTCATGTCGGGATTGATGGGCGGACTCGAGAACTCGCTGCTGCCCGATAGTTGGCGAAGCCGCACTCGAGTGGCCTACCCGTTTGATTTACCGGATTTGAGCCGGGTCCGCGTCAATTTGCCGCTTGAATGGTTCAAAATTCGACGCATTCCCGTGGTTGCCGAGCAAGTGCAGGTCGATACCTATCTTGCCTGCGGATTGCTCGCCGAAACCGTCAGCCACATGGCGGATACTTTCGGGCAGGACTATCTGGTGGAACGCATGGATGAGATGTTGGAGCATCGCCTGATGACAGGTTACTACCCCCGTCTGACCCTGGCCGCTGGGCAACGCTTCGCGTCCAAGGGCGGATACATGGTCCTATTCGATGCGGCCGATGGCAACCGTATCCACCCCGATGGCGGCTGGCTCGTCCCGTAGTTCCGGACAATCCGCAGTGCTCGTCAATCCATCCCGACCTGGCATGCGCCCATTTTTCGGTGCGATGATTTTCATTTTTTTCGCGGCCCGCGCTCCATCGCAAAGCGCGCCTGATCCCGGTGAAAAGTTGTACCGCGAGGGTGTTCTCCCGTCGGGCCAATCGGTGACCGCCCGGCGCGAAGGCGATCAGCAGATTACGGGAGCTGCCGCCGCGTGCAGCAATTGCCACAGGCGAAGCGGTCTCGGTGAGGTCGAAGGCACGATCAAAATTCCGCCCATCAGCGGCTCCTACCTGTTCCGTCGGCGGACCACGGACAAAGAGAGCCTCGAGGTGCCGTACGTCGAGGGAATGCGCATAGACCGAGAGCCGTATACCGATGAAACATTGGGGCGGGCGATCCGAGAAGGCGTCGGCGCAGACGGTAATCCGCTCAACTATCTCATGCCGCGCTATTCCTTGAACGACTCCGACCTTCGGGTGCTGATCGACTATTTGAGGCGTTTGCCGCCGCACAAGGCGTCAGGCGTGACGGGCTCTTACGTGGAATTTGCGACCATCGTGACGCCCGATGCGGATCCCGTGCAGCGCCAGGCCATGATCGACGTGCTGAGTCAGTATTTCACCGACCAAAACGCGTTCGCAATTGCCGAGAGCCCGAACAGGCGCTCCCCGCAATTGAAGTCGGCCGCCAAGCGACCATGGCGGTTGCACGTCTGGGAGCTGAGCGGGGCACCATCGACATGGGAGGCACAGCTGCGGGGGCATATGGCCGACGATTCCGTCTATGCCGCGATTTCGGGTCTCGGCGGCAAGAACTGGAAGCCCGTCCATGAATTCTGCGAGAAAATGTCCTTGCCGTGTATTTTCCCCAACCTCGAATTGCCCGTGGTTGCGGAGCACGATTTCTATTCATTGTATTTCTCGAAAGGCGTGCTGCTCGAAGCCGAACTGCTGGCGCAACGGATCATTGCCGATAAAAATACCGAGGCGCCCCGCGTGGTGCAGGTCTTCCGCGCAGATGATGTAGGTGAGGCAGCCGCGGCGGCCTTGCGTGCAGCGCTCGCCCGCTCGGGAATTCAAACCAGCGAACGGCCGATGGCCAAAACCGGTGACGGCAAGCGGCTGGCGGCGCTGGTTCGGCACGTGGGGCGAAAGGACGTCTTGGTCCTATGGCTGCGGGCGCCGGACATTGCAACGCTCGCGAATGTCGACGCCCCGGAATCTACCGTGCTCATGTCTGGGTTGATGTCGGGACTGGACGGCGCGCCGCTGCCCGCCGCCTGGCGCCAAGCGACGCACATGGCTTACCCGGTGGACTTGCCGGAGCAGCGCTCGATTCGAGTCGATTACGCGCTGGGTTGGCTCGCGCTGCACCACATGCCTCTAGTCGCCCGACAGGTTCAGGCGGACACCTATGTGACGTGCAGCTTGGTGATGGAGACCCTTGCTCACATGACGGGGTCGTTCGGTCCCGATTACTTGATCGAGCGCATGGAAGGGATGCTCGAGCACCAACTGATTACCGGCTATTTCCCGCGCCTTGCGCTGGCACCGAACGAGCGCTTTGCCTCGAAGGGCGGCTACATCGTACATTTTGCGAGCCCCAGCGGTACTCGCGTATTGCCGGACGCCGATTGGCGGGTTCCTTGAAGAATTGTGCGCCAAGCAAGGTTTATTTTTTGCCGGTTATGATATCCAAGCCGTTGGCCGGCACTGCCTCTTGTTGGCGTTGCCGCCGTCAAGTAACCTCTGAGTTCGGCTTGAGGCTGGGATGCACATAGTCGTGGGAGAGTCGGGATGGGACCTGTGAATTTTGCGGAGACTTCAGACGCGATCTGGCCGCAGTTCGTCAGCCGCAAATCAATCGTTTTGCGCCTCGTGCTCATCGATGATCATCCCATCGTCCGTGAAGGGTTGAGTGCATTGCTTTCGCTGGAAAGCGATCTGACCATCGTCGGGGACGCAGGCGATCTGGAGACGGGCATCGAATTGGTGCGCCGGCTGGCGCCCGATCTGGCGATCTGCGATTTGACGATGCCCGGCTGCGTCGGCGGGATCGCGGTGCGAGAAGTGTGCCGGGCATGCCCAACCACTCGGGTCTTGGTGTTGACCGCGCAGGACTCGCTGGAATGCGTCCGCGAGGCATTCGCGGCCGGGGCCATCGGCTACGTTCGCAAGGAGGCGGTGCGAGCCGATCTCCTGGCCGCAGTACGACGCGCCGCAACAGGGATGCAGTCGGTCTGCCGCGGTGTCGCGGACACCGTCACCCGCAATTGGCTGCACCCCGACGGCTCGCAGCAACCACGGCTCGTCGATACGAGCCTGGGTCAAGAGGATCGCGAAATCATTCGGCTCATTGCACTCGGCGTGCCGACCTGGCGCATTGCAGCAGACAGGGGCAAGGGCGTGAAGACCGTCGAGAAATATCGCGCAAATCTCATGCGGCGTCTCAATCTGGACAGCGCCGCCGCCGTGACGCGCTACGCCATCCGCCACAATATTCTTCCGAGTCAGGAAATCGACCAGCTGGCTTCAGCGGACTGACGGCGGTGCGGATTCTCGTTATCGATGATGAGGCCTTCGTGCGCGAGGCGCTCGAGCGGGTGCTGAAGTCGCCGGCGACGACCGTCATCGGCGCCCCGGATGCCGCGGCGGGTCTCGCACTCATGCACCAATCACCGGTCGATCTCGTCATAGTCGACGTCGTCTTGCCGGGAATGGATGGTGCGGCAGTCGTCAAGGAGATTCGGCGCGATTATCCCCGCGTCCGCATCATCGCCATATCGGGAGGCGGGAATATCGGCCTCAGCGCCTATCGCCCCGAAGCCATTTCGACCAATGCGTACCTTGCGGCATGCAGCAAGGCGGGGGCGGATGGGGTTCTGCCGAAACCCTTCGAGACCGCAGAGCTTCGCGCAATGATAGAAGAAGTACTCAACGCCGAGCGTGCCTGACCGGCCGACTTGATCTCGCCGGGCTGCAGGCGCCGGTCAATTCACCACGTATTTTAGCGTGTGCTCGCCCACCGCGATCTCATCGGCGTGCTGCAAGACATGGCTCTTCGCCACCTGGCCATTCACGAGAAGGCCGTTGACGCTGCCCAAGTCCTCGATGGTCGAGACGTTTCCGACGGTCACCAGGCGGCAGTGGTGGCGGCTGATGTAGCGCGCATCGATGCGCAATTCGTTGTCGACCGCTCTGCCGATGGAAATGGATCCGGGCTCCAGCGGCAATGCGGCGAGCTGCTCTTTGCCGTGCAAGACCAAGAGTTGCGCATACGGAATGCCATCCCGCGACGGCTCAGGCATCGAATTGGGCGAAATTTCCACGAGATCCGGAGGGGCGGCGGGCTCCGGATTGTCGCGGGCCAGCGCGTCCGGCCAGCGAGAGTCCTGCGTCGCGACCAGGATCTCCGCGGGACTCACGTGTCCCGAGGCGCGCAGGCACGCGGCGTGCAGCGCTGCATCACACAAAATATTGATCAAGCGCGCGGCGCCCGAGGTGTGCTGAAAGATCATCGCGTGGGCATCGGCCGTGAACAGCTCTTTGCCGCCGCCGCCCGCGAGCTCAAGACGATGTTCGATATAGGCTTTGCACTCCTCGGCGGAGAAGGGCGCCACACGGACCTGGCGAGATCCCTCGATCCCGGTCACTCGCGTCGCGAGAGCACCGTGGGAGTCATTCCGCCCGATGAGGAGGAACTTGAGGCCTCGCGTGCGGGCGAGAATGTCATTGAATGCGTTCACGGTGCCGCTGCCGAGCAATTGGGCATCATCGATGACGATCAGGGCAACCGTGTGACGCGCTGCGGCCACATCGAGGGCCGCGGAGAGCCGGGTGAACAGCGGCGACCCTTGCGGCGCGGCGGCCGGCGCGCCTTTCGTGTCTGCGTCCCCGCCCGTCCCAAGCTGCAGCAATACGGCCTGCAGCAGCTCGGTGGGCGAGACCTGAGGTTGATTGATCCGGCACAGGGCGAATTGCCCCGAGATTTCACGCAGCAAGTCCTCGAGGAGGAGGGTTTTGCCGGTGCCTGGGGGTCCCACGAACAAGACCAGACGCGGGACGCCGCGAAGGGCTGCGAGCAGATTACCGCGCGCGCGAACGTACTCCTGGCCCGGGTATAGAAAATCCGGGTCCGGACGCAGGCGGAACGGAAGCTTGTTCAATCCGAAGAATTGCGGGTACATATGCCGTCGCCGGAAGCCACCCTCAGCATGGAAACTGGGTCTTGGACCGACAATATACCGGGTCGCTTTTGCCCAGGCTTGGACATAATTGCATTGAATCCGACGACCCGTTTGCAGGTCCGCAATTGCCTTCGGCAGCGTCCTACAAATGATCCAGAATCATACGGTGTTTCCCTACCTTCGCCGTCCGAAGCGACTGCGTACAGTGGAAACTTGAACGTGGGAGCAGCATTGAATAACTTTCCGGTCCACCAGGGTTCAGAGCACTCGAGACCCCAAGCCCGGGGGCTTCCGAGCAGTGCGCATCCAACAAAGCCGGCTTCGGCGGCCGGATTCACTCTTCTCGAACTGCTCGTCGTCATGGTCATTATCGGTCTTTTGGCAGGGTTCGTCGCACCCCGGTATTTCTCGCAGGTCGGCAAGTCGCAGGTCAAAGCCGCCAAAGCCCAGGTCGACGCGCTCGACAAAGCCATCGAGCAGTTTCGGCTCGACATGAATCGCTTGCCGACCACCGAAGAGGGTTTGGCCGTGCTCAATCTAGCGCCTCCCAATGAACCGAACTGGGCGGGCCCCTACTTGAAGAAAGACGTGCCGCGCGATCCTTGGGGCCATCCGTACGTATACGTGGCGCCGGGCACTCATAACAACGATTTTGACTTGATGTCCTACGGCAAGGATGGCCAGCCCGGCGGCACCGGCGAAAACGCCGACATCGGGAACTGGTAGCGTATGGAATACCGAGTCAAGGCGCTGAACCGGGAGCACGCAGTGCTCGCTCAACTCGTCGATGCGATCGACGAAGCCGATGCACGGCGCCAGTTGGGAATGTCGGGGCTGCGCGTCATATCGCTTGCGCCGGTGCATCAGTTTCGGCTGTTCACTCGGGCCGCGAAAATTCCGCTGGTCATTTTCAGCCAGGAACTGGTGGCGCTGCTCGACGCCGGTTTGTCCCTGGTCGAATCGATCGAGGCGTTGACCGAGAAGGAAGTGAACGCCGCGGTGCGTCGGCCCCTCGAACAGATTCTCAGTCGTCTTTACGAAGGACAAACTCTGGGTGCGGCGCTTGCCGAGCATCCCTCCACTTTTTCCTATCTCTACGTTGCGACGGTTCGCGCCAGCGAGCGCACGGGATCTTTGCGCGAGGCGCTTACGCGTTTTATCACCTATCAGCAGCAAATCGACGCGCTCCGCAAGACTCTCATCAATGCATCGATTTATCCGGCAGTGCTGCTGGCGGCAGGCATCCTGGTGACGCTGTTCCTGATGGGCTATGTGGTCCCGCGTTTCAGTTCCATCTACGAACAGTTGGGCTCGGATCTTCCGTTCGCGTCGAAATTATTGCTGCAGTGGGGCCAGATGTTGGAAGCGCACACACTGACCGTGCTTGCCATCGGCGGCGCTGCGGCCGCGGGTGCCGCCTATGGCTTATCGCGGCGGACCACCCGGGCGGCGCTCGGTGCGTGGATCGCAAAATTGCCGGCGATCGGCCGGCAACTGCGTTTGTATCAGCTCGCGCGGCTGTATCGGACGGTAGGTATGCTCCTGCGCAGCGGTATGCCCGCGGTGACCGCCATGAGCATGTCGGCGGGCCTGCTCAGCGAAACATTGCGTCCGGCCTTTGGCAAGGCTACTCAATCCGTCCGGGAAGGGCAGTCGATCGCCAATGCCATGGAGCAGCGAGGGGCTCACCACACCGGTTGCGGCGCGCATGCTGCGGGTGGGCGAGCGCAGCGGCAACATGGGAGAAATGACCGAACGCATCGCCGCGTTTTACGACGACGAAATCGGCCGCTGGGTTGCGATCGTGACGCGCTTGATCGAGCCCCTGTTCATGACCTTGATAGGCCTCCTGATCGGCGTCATCGTCGTGCTGATGTACTTTCCCATTTTTCAATTGGCCGGGAGCGTCCAATGAATGCCGTCGTCCAGCTGCCGGTTGTCCAACCGCCTGTCGATCAACACACCGTTGCCGAACTGCTGCCGCTGGAAACCCGCACCGCTGCCGGAGAAGAGGCCATCGACTCCTCGGCGTACGCCGCGGCGGCGGTACCGCAAGCGCTGGATGAAGCGATCATCGCGCGCGCAATGGCCGAATCCCGGCGAACCGGCCGCTCCCCGATCGAATTCCTCACGGTCGAGACCGGGCGAACACCTGTAGACTTGGCTCAGGCCTTGGCGGTCGCGCTCGATTATCGATTCGTGGGCGGCGAAGAGTTGTCGGTGCTCGAACCCGCCTTCGACATTCTGCCGCCGTCGGAAGCGACCCGTCGCAATTGCGCGGTCGTGCGCTCGGCGAGCGGTATGTTGGCGGTGGTTAGCGATCCTTTCGATACGGCGCTGCGCAGCTGGCTCGAGGCCCGCACCGCTGAAGTTCTCGAATGGGCAGTCGCCGCGGGACACGAGCTCTCGAATTTCATCGCGCGACGCGCCGAAGCGCTGCGAGCCATCGATGCGGTATTGTCGCAGGCGGAGAGCCAGGGAACCGCCAGCACCGGTCCCGACAATCTTTCGTATGTATCGATCAGCGAAGATGCCAGCCCGATCGTGCGTCTGGTCCATTCGACCGTCTACGATGCGCTTCGCGCCGGCGCAAGCGACATCCACTTGGAATCGACTGCCAACGGCCTGACCGTTCGCTACCGCATCGACGGCGTCCTCGTGAACATCGCGTCCGTCTCGGGCATGGCGGTGGCGGAGCAAGTCATATCGCGCATCAAGGTGATGTCGGAACTCGACATTGCCGAACGCCGCGTGCCGCAAGACGGGCGCTTCAGCATCGCGCTCGACCGCAGGCCGATCGACTTTCGCGTATCGGTGATCCCGAGCATCTTTGGCGAAGATGCGGTGTTGCGCGCACTCGACAAGCAAGCGCTCACCGAGCGTCTTCATGGCCTCCGGCTCGATGCGCTGGGCTTCGACATGCGCGTGGTGACGCAGCTGCGCCGATTGAGCTCCTTGCCTTACGGAATGTTGCTCGTCACGGGTCCGACCGGCAGCGGCAAGACGACGACGCTCTATGCCGCGATCTCCGAGACCCAGACGGGGTCCGACAAGATCGTCACCATCGAGGATCCGGTCGAGTACCAGCTGCAAGGCGTACTGCAAATACCGGTCAACGAAAAGAAGGGTCTCACTTTCGCGCGCGGCCTGCGTTCGATTCTGCGTCATGACCCGGACAAGATCATGGTCGGCGAGATCCGCGACTCCGAAACGGCGCAGATCGCCATTCAATCGGCGCTCACCGGCCACCTCGTGTTCACCACGGTGCACGCGAACAATGTCTTCGACGTAGTGAGCCGGTTCACGCACATGGGCGTCGACACCTACAGCTTCGTATCCGCGCTCTCCGGCGTGCTGGCGCAGCGCCTCATTCGCGTGGTATGCGAGCAGTGCGCGGAACCGCATGTTCCGACGCGCCAATTGCTTGAGGAGTCGCAGCTATCGGCTGCGGCGAGCGCTGCGTACAACTTCACCATTGGACGAGGCTGCCAACACTGCCGCGGCAGCGGATATCGCGGCCGCAAGGCCATCGGCGAATTGCTGGTGCTCAATGACGAACTGCGCGAGGCCATCATCAACAGGGCGCCGGTTCGCCAGCTCAAAGAACTCTCCCAGAAGGGCGGCGTGCGTCTCATTCGCAGCGTCGCGCTCGATCTGGTGAGGCGCGGCGAGACCACGCTCGAGGAGGTCAATCGTGTCACTGTTATGGCGTGATGTATCGCCCTTGTGGCGCGATGAAGTCGGGATTTATCTTGCCCCGCGGCGGGTATGTCTGGTGCGGATGCGGCGGGGCGTACGGCCCACTCTGGCGGCCCAGGTGGACCGGACCGACAGCGAAGCGCCCGCCGGATGGGAAGGCGCGCTTGCCTCGCTCGAGCAGCAATTGGCGGAAAGCACCTGGTCCGATGCACGCGCACGCGTGGTGATCGCCGACCAATGGGTCCGCTATTCGGTCGTGCCCTGGTCGGACTCGTTGAATTCGGCCACCGAGAGGCTGGGTCATGCGCGCGAATTGATGGCGGGCGTCTTCGGCGACACCATGAGCGACTGGACGTTGTCGCTCTCCGATGCGCCGCCTGGATCCTCGCGCTTGGCGAGCGCGATGCCGACCGCATTGCTCGAATCGCTGCGGGAGACCACTTCGCGCCATGGCCAGCGGCTTGTGTCGGTCCTGCCGCAGCTCGTCGCCGCGCACAACACTTGGCGCCACGTATTGCCGACCGCCGCGGCGGCTTGGTTCGTCACCGTCGATTCGGGCTCGCTTGCCGCGCTGCGCATGTGCGGCGACGACATCGATCGGGTCCATGCAGTGCGAATCGGCCAGGACTGGACACGGGAGCTCAAGCGTTTGCAGACCTTCGGCCGGCTTTCGAGCGCGAGTCCGGCGGACGGGCGCGTCTACGTCGACTTGCCCGCGACGCTGCAGGCGCTGCGGCCGGAGAATTCCGCCGACTTGGAATGGCTCGAAGAACCCAATCCGCCGTTCACGACCTTGCATCAGCTCGAACACTTGCGCAGAAAGGCGGCGGCATGAGAACCGCCATTCAATTGGATTTCGCCGATCGCCGCCGCGGCCCATCGCTGCTGGGCGGTTTGCTGTTGGGCCTGGGCGTGCTCGCGTCGAGCGCCGTTTGGCTCGAATATCGGGTCATGAACCAACACCGCGCCGGGCTCGAACTCAAGCTCTCCGTCTTGACTCGTGAGGATGCGAAGGCGCTGGCGGCCGCCGAGGGCGCGGTCGATGCCAAAACCCTGGTGAGCGCCCAAGAGGCGGTGGCGGACCTCGCCACTCCCTGGACATTACTGCTTTCAGAACTCGAACAAGCGAGCAAAGACAGCAAGGGGCAAGTGGCCGTGCTCGGCGTCGAGCCGGATCATGGCAAGCACAACGTGCGCGTCAGCGCGGAGGCTCGCACGCTGGCGCTGGCGCTCAGCTATGTGCAGCGTCTGCAATCCAGCCGATCGATCGTCTATCCAATGCTCGATCGGCATGAGATTCGCGCGGACGACGCGCAGCACCCGGTGCGGTTCGAATTGTCCGGCGCCTGGCGGGACTCTCCATGAATCTTGCCGAAGACAATCGCACCGTAGTTGCCAAAACGTTGCCTGCGTCGGCGCCGCTCGCGCCTTCGAGCGCTTTGCAAGTGCGCACGGAACAAATGTTGGTGCGCGCCTTGCCGCAACTGCGATACCGGCTCGCGCGCGTGGGACCTGCCGCGCTCACGGGAGTCGGGGTATTGATGGCGGCCGGCATTGCCGCGATCGTGCTGCTGTTGCCGGCGCATCAGTCGGTGCTGGCGTTGCGCGACGAATTGGCAAAAGCCGGCCATACCCACGCGCTGCCGACGGCCGCCAAGCCCGAGATGAGTCCCCAACAATTCGCGGCGGCGCTGCCCACCCGCGCGGAGGTTCCGGCGCTTCTAGGCGTAGTACTGGCTCAGGCGGGAGAGGCCGGAGTCGTGCTGGAGCAGGGCCGTTATACGTTCAGTCCGGCGACCGCCAATCGACTGGCGCGATACACCTTCGAATTTCCGGTCAAGGCCGATTACGGCAACATTCGCACCTTCATCGACAAATCGCTGGCCGCGATTCCCGCTCTCGGCCTCGACAAGCTGCATGTCGAGCGCAAGACCGTCGGCGACAACGCGGTGAGCGCCGACGTGGCATTCGTCATTTACCTGCGGGGTGCCTGATGTTGACTAAGCTCACCTTGCGCGCAAAAATTCTCATCGCTTTGGCGCTCGGCTGCGCCGGCTACGTCGTGCTCATGCCGGACACCCAGACCATCGAGCCCACGCATAATACGAGCGCATCGCCTGCTCCGCATGTCATCCGGCCCGCGCCGGGCGCCCGCAAATCGCCGGTGATGAACGCCGCGTACCGCATGTCCGAGCGCATAGTTCAGGATGCTTCGGCCGCGTCGCTGTTTTCCCCGCACTCCTGGTACGTGGCGCCGCCACCGCCTCCGCCTCCTCCTCCCGTGGCGGCCGCGCCGCCGCCGCCGCCGACCGCGCCGCCGCTGCCGTTCGTGTTCATGGGCAGCTACAAAACCCAGGGTGCGGCAACCTATTTTCTGACCGCCGGCGATCGAGTCTACGACGTCAAGATCGGCGATACCTTGGACAATACCTATAGCGTGGACGGCGTCAAATCCGGTCAGCTAATGCTCACCTACATGCCACTCAAAATTCAGCAGACACTTGCTGTGGGCGACGAATAAATGCACGCAACTTCCAGGACCATCTTGGCATCGCTCGGCTGCATATCGATGCTGTTTGGCTGTGCGGCTTCGCAACTGCACCGCAAGGGCCTCGCGGACATCGATCGCGGCAACTACGAGGCCGGCGTATCCGAACTTGCCGCCGCCGTCGACAACGATCCCAACAACTTGAGCTACAAGCTCGATCTCGCGGCGCGGCGCGAGGCAGCGGTACAGAAATTGATCTCGGCGGGGGATACCCTGCGGGGCTCAGGACAGTTGGATGCGGCGGTGGCGAGCTATCGGCGCGTGCTCCTCATCAACCCCGCCGAACAACGCGCCTTGCGCGGGATCGACGGAGTCGAAGCCGACCGTAGACACTTGGCGACCGTGGCCGAGGCCGCCAAGGATTTCTCCCGCAAGGAATACGATGCCGCTGACGCGCTCCTGCGGTCGGTATTGAACGAGGACGCCGGCTTCGGGCCCGCCATTGCGCTCGCGGCCAAGATCAATATCGCTCGCGGTCCCCAGACGGTGGCGCCGCGCTTGAAGACCCGCAACAACGCCAAGGTGACGCTGCAGTTCCGCGATGCGCCCACCAAGATGGTATTCGAGGTGTTGGCGCGCCAGACCGGCATCAACTTCGTCCTCGACAAAGACGTGAAGAGCGACAGCAAGACCACGATATTCGTGCAAGAGGTGCCGATCGAAGAGGCGATCGACCTGGTGCTCGATCAGAACACATTGGCGCGCCAGATCCTGTCGTCGAACATGGTTCTGATCTACCCGAATACGCCGGCGAAGCAAAAGGACTACGAAGAACAGATCGTCCACACGTTCTACCTCACGAATGCGGTTCCGAAGGACGTGGAAGGCTTGTTGAAGTCGATGCTCGGCGCCAAGACGCTGTTCGTCGACGAGCGTACCAGCGTCGTCGTGATGCGCGATACCCCAGATGCGGTGCGCATGGCCGAGAAATTGGTGGCATCGATCGATGTGCCTGAGCCCGAAGTGCTGATCGAAGTCGAAGTGCTCGAGATCGCTCGAAGCAGACTGCTCAATCTCGGGATCACGCCGCCCACATCGATCACCGCCACCGCCACGGCGACGGGAGCAACGGCGGCGACCGGCGGAGCTTCCAGCCTGGTGGTGGCGGATCTGAGCCGCCAGAACGCCAACACGATCACCGTCTCGCCGATCAGCGTCACGGCGAACGCCCTGCAGACCGTCGGCAACACCAACACCCTGGCAAGCCCCCGCATTCGCGCGCGCAACAAAGAAAAGGCCAAGATCTTGATCGGCAGCCGCGTGCCGGTGATCACGACCAGCACGGCCCTGCTGGGCGGCACGAGTCAGGCAAGCAGCAGCAACGTGCAGTATCTGGACGTTGGTCTGACTTTGGAAGTTCAGCCGACGGTGTATCAAGACGGCGATGTCGCCATCAAGGTCGGGCTCGAGGTGAGCTCCATCACCAACACGATCACGACGCAGCAGGGAACAACCGCGTACACCATCGGCACACGCAATGCCAATACCTTACTGCGCTTGAAGGATGGCGAGACGCAGATATTGGCAGGCCTTATCCAGGACTCGGACACCCGCAATTCCGCCGGCATTCCGGGCCTGAGCCAGATTCCGATCGTTGGCCGGCTCTTCGGATCGCACAACAGCGACCGCGAAAAGAGCGAGATCGTCCTGTCGATCACGCCGCACATCATCCGAACACAAGCGCGGCCGGATAATGACAACACCGAATTCTGGTACGGCACGGAGACCCGTTCGCGCAGCTCGCCGTTCGGGTCGGGCGGCAGGGATTTGGGCGCGAGCGGCGCATCCGACGGCGGGAGCTCCGGCAGTGCCGGCCCCGGAATCCCCACGGTGGGTCCGCGTTTATCGGTATCGCAACCGGTGGCGGTGCCGCCGGTGGCATCCCCCGCGCCGGTCGTGGCCGCAACCCTGCCCGGCGTGCCCGCGCCGCCTCCGCCGCCGGCGGGCCCGCCACCGCATCCTACGGTGAGCATCGAAGGACCCGGAGAGATCGCTGTCGGCCAGGAGTTCGATGTCACCGTGCACATGGCGACCGACATCGGCATTGCGCGATTGCGCAGCCAGGTTCGATTCGACGCCAACGCCCTGCAATTGCTCAGCGGCTCGCCCGGGGATCTCGTCCCCGCGAGCGCCGGCAGTCCGACGGTCGATACCAAGGCCGGCGGCGCGCAGCTCGACGTGGTGGCGACCGATGAGCCGATTCAAGGGGATGGCAATCTCATGGTGCTCAGGTTCAAAGCGTTGGCCTCGCGGAACGCAAACATCGCTGCGCAGGTGTCGGCCGTGGGCCCCTCGGGAGGGGCGATGGCAAATGCGGCGTCTCAGCCGCTGAGCATCGCCATCAAGCCGTGAGCCGACTCATGCGCGCGCGGGGCTTTACGCTCATCGAATTGGTGGTGACGCTTGCCATCATCGGCGTGTTGACGAGCGCCGCCATGCCCTTGGTGCGCCTGGTGACGGAGCGCGAGCGTGAGACCGAATTGCACCAGTCCTTGCGCGTGCTACGCAAAGCCATCGATGCATACAAGCAGGCAGCCGATATGGGGCGGATCAAATTGGAGTTGGGCCAGTCCGGGTACCCGCCTAACCTGCAAGTGCTCGTCGACGGCGTCGAGGACATTCAGAGCGAAAAGAAAGTGATGATGTATTTCTTGCGGCGTATTCCGCGCGATCCTCTATTCCCGGATCTCACCGTCGCGGCAGCCGACACGTGGGGTCTGCGCAGCTACAACAGCCCGCCGAGTGACCCCCAGGCCGGCGACGATGTGTTCGACGTGTACTCCATGGCTCAAGGTAAAGGCCTCAATGGGATCCCTATCCGTGAGTGGTAAGCGGCAGCGCAGAGGATTCACTCTGATCGAATTGCTCGTGGTGATGAGCATCATCGGCGTGCTCCTGACCATCGCCGTGCCGCGCTATTTCCGCACCGTTCAGCGCTCCAAGGAAACCGTGCTGCGCAAGGATCTTTCGGTCGTGCGCGAATCCATAGACCAGTACTACGGGGACTTGGGCCAGTATCCGGAGACGCTGGCCTCGCTGGTGGAAAAACACTACATCCGGAATGTGCCCGTCGATCCGTTCACGAAATCCACCGAGACTTGGCTTTTGGTCGCTTCGGAGGATCCCGATCATCCGGGGCTGCGAGATATTCACAGCGGATCTCCGGACACCGGTTCGGACGGGTCGCCCTTCGTCAGCTGGTAGCCGCATGCGGCCAAACCCAAGCACAGTCCGACGTCGGCCGTTCGATGCGGGATTCACCTATATCGGCTTGCTGGTAGGGGTGGTGATCCTTGGCATCGCCTTGGCGGGAATCGGTACGGTGTGGCGTACTCAGGCGCAGCGAGAGCGTGAGCAGGAGCTCTTGTTCATCGGCGGCGAATTTCAATCGGCCATTGCCTCCTACTACGGCAGCGGAAGCCATCAATTTCCGCAAAGTATCGATGATCTGCTCGAAGACAAGCGCTGGCCCGAGCCGCGCCATCACTTGCGGCGGCTCTACGCCGATCCCATGACCGGGGCGGCGGATTGGACGCTGATCCAAACTGCCGGAATCGGCATCCAAGGCATAGCCAGCAGTTCCAACGACGAACCCATCAAAAAATCAGGGTTCCCAGACGGTGAATCGGCCTTTGAGGACGCGAAGTCGTATGCCGACTGGCAATTCGTGTTTGTTCCGCGCTATGGTTTGCGCCGCAGAGCCAAATCTGTTCAACCGGCCGCGAACTGATCATGCCAATGAAACTGCAGTCCGATCCCACTGTCTCGGCCCTGAACCGCGACGAATTCGTCGAGCCTGTGGGCAACGTCACGCAGCGCGATCAAGAACGCCACGCGGCCATTGGGAAGGCCAAGCGCGAATGGGAAAGCACCGTAGATGCGCTTACCGCCATGGTATGTCTCATCGATCCCGATGGCACCATTCTTCGTGCCAATCGAGTGGTGGAGCATTGGGGACTGGGCTCCGTGAGCGGCGTCATCGGAAAGCACGCGCATGAGGTGCTGCATCCGGGGTGCAGCGACGCGGGTTGCGTGATCGCCGCAGGCTTGGGCGACGCGTTGTGGAAAGTGAATCAGGACGAGCCCCAGGAGTTCGAGTTCTATTCGTCGGTCCGCGATCAGACTCTGCAATTCACGCTACGTCCGATGCGCACCAGCGACGACAAGGGCTCCTCGCCGCAGGACGCTCAGTTGGTCTTGGTGGTTACCGATGTATCGGCGTTGCGCCGTGCGCAAAAGGCACTCGAAAGCATCAATCTCGATTTGGAGTCGCGGGTGCGCCTACGCACCCATGAGTTGAACGAATCCAACCTCGAGTTGCGGAGCGAGGTCGAACGGCGCGAGCTGGCGGAATTCGAGCTGCGCGCGTCGCGCAATAATCTTGCGCTGCTTTCCGAGCAGTTGATTCAGGCCCAGGAAGGCGAGCGGCGCCGCATCGCCGTGGAGCTGCACGATTCGGTCGGGCAATCATTGAGTGCGATCAAGTACACGCTGGAGCGCGCCATCATCATGGTGCAGAGGGGTAATCTCGGAAGCCCGGAACACGTATTGAGCTTGGCGGTGCAAAGGATCCATGAGACGGCGGAGGGGATTCGGGCGATCTCGATGAATTTGCGGCCGCAGATGCTGGATGACTTGGGCGCCGCGTCGGCGGCGAGCTGGTTCTGCCGCGGCTTTGGGGAGATCTACCCGACGCTCGACGTGCGCACCGAAATCACAGCCAAGAACAACGAAATTCCCAAGCGAATTTCTACCCATCTTTATCGCTGCGTGCAGGAACTCCTCAACAATGTGGCGAAACACGCGGATGCCAAGACGGTATGGGTGGTGCTCAAGCGCGAGGGGCCGGTGGTCACGCTCGAGGTACGCGATGACGGCGTCGGGATGCCGGACAGCGTCAACGATACCACTCGCCTGCATGGTTCCGGGATCCGCAACCTGCGCGAGCGGGCGGAAATAACCGGCGGCAAATTCGCGATTTCGCCCCCGTCCGGCGCAGGCAGCACGGTGCGGATCGTCTGGACCCTGGGCCGCAGGGACTTGAAGGAGGGCGCCTAGCCGTAGAGGCCACTGAACCCGCCTGCGGCGCATGCGCGCTCAGCTTCATACTGCCAGGTGCCCGAGAGGCAGGTGCGCGGTGCGCTTCACCGTTGCAAGCACAACGCTCGACTGCATGTCGCGAACGTTCGGGACTCGTATGAGCTTCTTGAGGACCACATTGCTCAGCGCATCCAAGTCCTTGCCGTAGACTTCCAGAATGAAATCGTAGCTGCCCGTCATGGCGAAGCATTTGGTGACCTCGTCCATGCGCATGATTTCCTTTTCGAACCGCGCGACCGTCTCATCGGTGTGTTCGGTTAATTTGACTTGGACAATGGCGAGCACCTCGAGGCCAATTCGCGCGGGGTTCAAGACGGCTGCGTACCCTTCGATGGCGCCCATCGATTCCAGCGCTTTGATCCGCCGGGCACACGGGGTGGGCGACAACCCAATGGCTTCAGCGAGATCCACCACGGACAAGCGGCCGTCGCGCTGTAAGGCAGCAAGAATTCGAACATCAAATCGATCGAAGTCCATATTTACCTCAACAAAGATGGATTATTAGCGATTATCTCTAATTTAAGGGAAAAATCGCAGCATTTTTAGCGATTCCTGTACATGTCGCTGCAATAATCTTCGAGTCATGAACGCCAATCCTAGGCCGATACCGGGGGCCGAGCCGGGCGCGGAGATTCGCCGCCCTTCGCCTGTCGACTGGCGCGCGGTTCTTCGTCAGATAGCCGCTTCGCGTGCGCTCGATGACCTCGAGGAGTCCACGCTCCTGCCGCAGCGCAAGGTTCTGTATCAGTTCTCGGCCCGCGGTCATGAGCTCACGCAGGTGTTGCTCGCCAAGCAGCTCACCGGATTGCATGATGGAGTGGGCGCCTACTATCGTTCGCGGCCGCTGCTGTTGAGCCTAGGATTGAGCTTGGAGGAGGCACTGGCCTCGACCATGATGCGTGTCGGCGGGATGAGCGAAGGCCGCGACATAGGCGTGGTATTCAATTTGCCGCGCAAATCCGGAGCATGCGTGTTGCCCGTTTGCGGCGGCGTCGGTACTCAATACACACCTGCCGTAGGCTGGGCGCAAGCCCTGCGCTATCGGGCTCAAGTACTCGGCGACCAGGAGTGGGACAATAGCATCGCCGTGGCGCATGGCGGCGACGCTTCGACCGCCACGAGCGGTTTCTGGGCTGCCCTCAATATCGCGACCACCGAGCGGCTGCCGCTGCTCTTCTTCATCGAGGACAATGGCTATGGCATTTCGGTGCCTTCGCGGCAGCAGACGCCCGGCGGAAACATCGCCCGAAATCTCGAAGGCTTTCGCGGGCTTCGAGTGCTCGATGGCGATGCCTCGGAGCCGGTGGCGGCTGCGTCCCTCATTGAAGACGCCGTAAACGGGGTTCGCACGGGCGCGGGTCCCACGTTCCTCCGATTGCTGGTGCCACGGCTCTCCGGCCACTCGGGGCAAGACACGCAAACCTATAAAACCGCTGCTGAGATTTCCGCCGAGAGGGCGCGCGATCCACTCGCGAAGCTGCGGGCGGCGGTGGTGCCCGATTTGCTCAGCGCCGCGGATTGGGATTCCGAGCTCTCGCATGGCCGCGAAGCGGTCGCGGAGGCGCTCGCCCTCGTGGAGCGGCGCAGTGACCCGGACCGCCGGCGCGTGCGGCGGTACATGTTTTCAGAAATCACTCCTGACGGCAGCATCGAGTTGCAGCAGCAGGGCGGCATCCATTGCGAGGGCGCGGCGCCGCCGACCGGTACGCCGCAGCCGAATCCGCAGGGGCCCCGCATCAACTTGGTCACTGCCGTGCGCCGCACGCTCGAGTACGAACTGACCGTAAACCCACGCATGCTCGTCTTCGGCGAGGACGTTGGCCGCAAGGGGGGCGTGCACGCGGCGACCCTCGGATTGCAGGAGAAATTCGGCACCGGGCGGGTTTTCGATACCAGTCTTTCGGAGGAGGGCATCATCGGCCGAGCGGTAGGCATGGCGGCGGCCGGACTCTTGCCGGTGCCGGAGATTCAATTTCGAAAATATGCCGATCCTGCAGCGGAGCAGCTCAACGATTGCGGTACGATGCGGTGGCGTACGGTCAATCGGTTCGCTGCCCCGATGGTGGTGCGCATTCCCGGCGGCTTCTTCAAATGCGGCGACCCGTGGCACAGCCAATCGAACGAGGTGCAGTGGGTGCATGGATTGGGATGGCGCGTGGTCATGCCCTCGAATGCCCAGGATGCGGTAGGGCTGCTCCGCAGCGCGCTGCGCGGCAATGATCCCACGATTTTTTTCGAGCATCGATCACTCCTCGACGGCGGATGGGCGCGGCGCGCCTATCCGGGCGATGAGTTCGTAGTGCCCTTCGGCAAGGCAAGCGTTTTGCGCGAGGGCACGGGGCTTACCGTCATCAGCTGGGGCGCCATGGTGGAGCGCTGCGAGCAGGCGATCAGCAACAGCGGCATATCCGCCGACCATCTGGACTTGCGCACGCTGTCGCCCTGGGACTGCGGCGCGACGCTCGCATCTGTGCGCAAGACACGCCGTTGCCTCATCGTTCACGAGGACACGATGACCGCCGGCTTCGGCGCCGAGATTGCGGCGGTGATTGCGAAGGAAGCGTTCTTCGATCTCGACGCCCCGATCGAGCGCCTCGCTATGCCGGACGTCCCGAGTCCGCACAACCCCGTCCTGCTCGAGGAAGTTCTGCCGAGCGTCGCGACGATTTCCCAGGCGATCAAAAACCTGGCTGAGATATAGGCCCCCATGAGCCACCTGGCAGACGTGTTGGTGCCGCCCAATGCGGAAGGTACGCGCGCCACGGTGTTGCGCTGGTGCAAGCAGGTCGGCGACGCCGTGACCAAGGATGAGCCTCTCGTGGAGCTCGAGACCGACAAGGTCACCGTGGAGATTCCGGCGCCCGCCGATGGCACTCTGTTCGAGGTGCTGAAGCAGGCCAACGCCGAGGTGGTTCCCGACGAGGTGCTAGCGCGCCTCAGTCTTGGCACCGCACGGCGCCAAGACGACAGGGCGACGTCGCGTGCGGAGACAACTCCGCCGGTGGAGACAGCTCCGCCAGTGGATACAGCTCCCCCGATCGTCGCCGAGACGCCGCCGCCAAAGCACGCGGAAAAGATCCGCGGCGCAGCCGAGAGCCGCGTCTCCCGTCAAGTGTTGAGCCCCTCGGTCAGGCGGCTACTGAAGGAACATTCGATGGACGCGGCCGATATCGAGGGCACGGGGCGCGATGGGCGGGTCACCGCGCAAGACGTGATTCGTCATGCGGTGAGGGCGGCGCCGGCTCGGGTTCCGCACAGCGCCATTCGCAGGCGCATCGCGGATCATATGGCGCGCAGCATGCTGGAAGCTCCGCACGTGACGACGTTGTTCGAAGCGGATCTCACGCGGGTGCTCACGCATCGATCTCGCAACGCGGCCGATTTCGAATCGCGAGGGGCGCGATTGACGCTGACCGCGTATTTCGTGAGCGCCTGCGCGCGCGCCTTGCGTGCCAATCCCGAAGTCAATGCCACGTTCCATGCCGATGCGCTTGAATTGCACTCCGATGCGAATATCGGCGTGGGCACTGCTCTCGGCAGCAAGGGACTGATCGTACCGGTGATCCACCGCGCGCAACATTTGAGCCTATTCGGCGTAGCGCAGCGGCTGCGGCTACGTGGTCGAAGCCGCGCGCGGGGGCAAGCTGTCGCCCGAGGACGTACGCGGCGGCACGTTCACGATCTCCAACCACGGCGTGGGCGGGAGTCTCTTGGCGGCGCCCATCGTCATCAATCAACCTCAAGTCGCCATTCTCGGCGTCGGTAAAGTCGAGCGCCGCGTATGCGCGATCCAAGCCGACGGCAACGAGGCGATCGGCGTGCGCTCCATGTGCTACCTCACGCTGACGATCGACCACCGCGCGCTCGACGCCTTCCAAGCCAATGCCTTTTTGAGCGCAGTCGTCGCGACGCTCGAGCAGTGGCCGCCGGAGGAATGAAACCGGCGCCGCGAGCCTTTACATAACCGAATCCCGACTTACTAGGGTGTCACAAAATACGATTTCGAGGCACCACTCACCTTCCGGGGAGCTTATATTGAGATCCAGTTAGCCGAATCCGCGGACGAAGCCGCGAACTCATACAGGGAGCGATGTTTATGACGGGCAAAATTCTGGGACTCTTGGCGTTGGGGTTGACGATCTCAATGGCCGCTAAAGCGCAAACGGAGACGCTCTATTATTCGGGCAATGAGGTCACCGACGTGACCGGTCTTCCCGTGACGGTGAGCGGCAGCATCAACGGATACCTCACGCTAGACGCGCCGCTCGGCGCCAATCTTGCGGGCGCCGAGATAAATCCCATTGCCTTTTCGTTCAACGGTGGGGACCCTTTGAGCAATCTCAACCCATCCGCCATGGCATCCTTCTTTTTCTCGACCGATTCGACCAGCCACATTACCGATTGGCTATTCGCATTGACCGGCACGACGGCCGGCGGCACCACGGTCTCGGAAGGCAGCGTCTTCTACCCGGCCAGCAATGGAAACCCGGCAACCGCCGAAGACCTGATTCAGCTCAATGATTCGACCGGCATCTCGACTTCCGCGGGAACTTGGACCGTGGCCAGCGTCGCGGCGCCGGAGATTGACCCGACTTCCGCGGTCAGCGGCCTCATGCTGCTCCTCGGCAGCGTCGCGGTCATGCGCGGCCGTACGAAGGCCGCCTCGGCTCGAGGCTAGGACCAAGCCGCGCGATTCTTTAGAAGCTAATCCCGCCGAAACGGCGCAGGACGGATTCATCAGGCGCCGGCAAGGGCCCCTCGAGCCGCGTAGCGATCTTCGAGAGATGGTCTTCGGCCGGCGCGAGAACGCGGGTGTAGATCTCGCGGCACAGCGCGGCAGCCTGCGCGCCCGGCCAATCGGCCTGCAGGAGCCGCGCCGGCAGCAACGGATCGCGAAGATGCAGGCGCCTATATTCGTGGATCAACAGCGTGCGCACGATGAAGCACGCTTGAGGAGCGGCATTGGGCAGATCGAGAAGCGACAGAGCGCGCTCGAAGCGCGTCACGAAGCGCCGGTAGCGCAATCCCAAGTCTTCGAGATCCCAGCCAAGGCTGACCAGCCGCTGCGGAGCATCATCGTCAGCGAGACTCGCGTCAAAGACGAGCGCATTGGCCAGCGGCCGGGACGGATCGGCGGGCAGCCTCAAAGACCGTGAATCGAGCTCCGGATGGGCGAATACGTTGCTGGAGACCTCGCCGAACCCTCGCCAGATCAGCTCTCCTTTGAGTTCCTTCCTTTCAGACGCGCGCATCGCGCACAGCACGATCACCGTCCAGCGACCCGACCACTCGTTACCCGCCTCGTTGTAGATGCGCTTGGTTGCCTCCGCGAAGCGCTCCCGGCCGTCCTGGGAGAGGCGATATTCACTGAGCTTGCCGGCGCGCCGTCCCTTGAGCCACCCCTCCTTGGCAAGGCGCGCCGTGGCGGTCCGTACCAGTCTTTCATTGAGCCCAAACGGAGCCGCCAGGGCAATCAGGCTGCCGAGAGAGATTGCCCCACCGCGCGGCATGATCGAATCCCCGAAGAGGGTCATGATGAGCGAGCCGCCGCGCAGCGGCCGTTGCCGGCGAAAGCGGGCGACCAGGTCGGCGGCGGCCTTGGACGGATCAGCGGTCATGGTGAGCAGTCGTTTCAGGCCCGTCGCGAGTCATTTTCTTAGTGTAAGGTCATTCGGACTTTATGACACAGAAATTATTGAATTTTTCTATTTTTTGTATCACAATAGCATCGACCAAACTCGAGGGGCGGTTATGTATACGCAAGCGCTGGATGTACAGGGGCAGGGCGATGCGGTGCCGTCGGACCAGGATGCGATGGAACGCCGCTTTCTCGCGCGCGTCGACGCTGAGGAGAAGATCGAGCCCAAGGATTGGATGCCGCTGCGCTATCGCAATACCTTGATCAGGCAGATTTCCCAGCACGCGCATTCGGAGATCGTCGGCATGCTGCCCGAAGGAAACTGGATCACCCGTGCGCCCACGCTCAAGCGCAAGGCGATCCTGATCGCGAAGGTTCAGGACGAAGGAGGCCACGGCGCGTATCTCTACAGCGCCGCCGAAACCCTCGGCATCACCCGCGATCAGCTCATCGATCAGTTGCTGTCGGGCAAGGCCAAGTATTCGAGCATCTTCAACTATCCGACCCCGACGTGGGCCGACGTGGGCGCCATCGGCTGGTTGGTGGACGGCGCCGCGATCATGAATCAGATTCCGCTGTGCCGCTGCTCGTACGGTCCCTATGCACGGGCCATGGTGCGTATATGCCGAGAAGAGAGCTTTCACCAGCGGCAGGGCTATGACCTTTTGCTGCATCTGGCCCGGGGCACGCCCGAGCAGAAGCGCATGGCGCAGGAAGCCCTCGATCGCTGGTGGTGGCCCGCGCTCATGATGTTCGGACCGTCCGATGCCAATTCGACGCACAGCGGCGAATCGCAGCGCTGGAAAATAAAACGTTTCTCCAACGACGAGCTACGGCAAAAATTCGTCGATTTCACGGTGCCGCAGGCCAAATTCTTGGGACTCACCATTCCCGATCCCGAGCTGCGCTGGGATGAGGCCAAGCAGCAGCATGAGTTCGGGCCGATCGACTGGACCGAGTTCGATCAAGTGCTGAAAGGCAATGGCCCGTGCAACGCGGAGCGGCTTGCGGCGCGCCGCAATGCCCATGCGGCGGGCGCCTGGGTCAGAGAGGCCGCCAGCGCCTATGCCGAGAAACAGCGCCGGCGCGCCGCAGACCTGGCTGCCTAACCCCCATGAGCAGCCCGATTCAAGACAGCCGCCAAAGCACCCCGACGCAAGATAGCCGCCAATGGCCATTGTTCGAAGTATTCATCCGCGCCCGCGGCGGACTCGATCACAAACACGTCGGCAGCTTGCACGCCGCGGATGCGCGCATGGCCATCGATCACGCGCGCGATCTTTACACGCGGCGGCAGGAAGGCGTCAGCATTTGGGTGGTGCCTTCCAAGGACATCACGGCATCCGATCCCGCGGAGACCGATTCGCTGTTCGAACCCGCGCGGGACAAGATCTACCGCCATCCGACCTTCTACGAAATTCCGGACGAGGTGAAGACCTTATGAGCGGGCCGTCGCCCGTCCACACGTCGTCCTATGCGCCGACGTTGTTCCGCTATGTGCTGCGGCTCGGCGATTTGAGCTTGGTTCTCGGTCAGCGGCTCGGCGAATGGGTCGGCCATTCTCCCGCGCTCGAAGAGGATCTGGGCTTGGCCAATATCGCGCTCGACTTGATCGGGCAGGCACGGCTGTTGTTGAGCTATGCCGGCGAAATCGAAGGCTGCGGCCGCGGTGAGGACGAGATCGCGTTTCTGCGCGAGCATCGCGAGTATTTGAATCCCGTCTTGGTGGAACAGCCGAACGGCGACTTCGGCCGGACCATCGTGCGTCAGGTCCTGATCGATGCGTTCCAGCTGGCACTGTACGAACGCATGTCGACCTCCACCGACGAGCGCCTGGCAGCCATTGCGGCGAAAGCCGTGAAAGAGATTCTCTATCACTTACGCTACAGCCGCGGCTGGCTGGTACGTCTCGGCGATGGGACCGAAGAAAGTCACGCGCGAGTTCAATCGGCGCTCGACGCCCTGTGGCCGTATACGGTCGAGCTGTTCGCCGAGGATGAGTTGGACCGCATGATGGCCGATAACGGCGTCGCGCCTCGCTTGGCGGACGTCCGCGCAGCTTGGGACCTGTGCATCGATGAGATACTCGCGGAAGCGACGCTCAAGCGTCCGACGGATCGTCCGCACGCCTGGCATGGCAAGCGCGGCGAGCACAGCGAGCACCTCGGCTACATCCTCACCGAGATGCAGCACTTGCAACGCTCCTATCCGGGAGCGCGCTGGTGAACCCGATGCCGGCGCGCGCGCCCGCGGATACGGACCGGCGAATATCTCGGGCCTGGACCGCGCTCGCTTCCGTCGACGATCCGGAGATTCCGGCGTTGACCATCGTCGATCTCGGCTTGATTCGCTCCGTGAGGCTTGCGCCGGACGAGACGCTGGAAGTGGGGCTCTCGCCAACGTATATCGGTTGTCCTGCTACCGAAGTGATTCGCCACTCCGTCGAAACTGCGCTGAGAGATGCCGATGTCGGCGCCTTTGTAGTCACCAGCGTGCTGTCGCCGGCCTGGAGCAGCGATTGGATCACCGCCGACGGTCGGCGCAAGCTCGAGACTTACGGCATCGTGCCGCCGGAGCACGCCTCATCCATGCGCGATGTGTTGCGTAAACCCGTTGGCTGTCCCCGCTGCCGCTCGATCGACACCGAATGCGTCAGCGAATTCGGTTCGACGCCTTGCAAGGCATTGCATCGTTGCCGCTCCTGTCTCGAACCGTTCGAATACTTCAAATGCATCTGACAAGCGCGCGTGTTTAGCTTTCATCCATTGAAGGTCACCGCCGTCGACCGCGTCGCCGACGATGCCGTCTGCGTAACGGTGGAAATCCCGGCGGCGCTGCGCGATGAATTTGCCCATCACGCCGGACAGTATGTCACCGTGCGGCGCACGATCGACGGACGCGAGGAGCGGAGGACTTATTCCATCGTGACGGCTCCCGGGGCGCAAGCCCTGAAACTCGGTGTCCGTTTACAAATGCGCGGGCGGATGTCGGGCGAGCTCGCCTCTAGGTTGCGTCCCGGGGACTTGCTCGATGTCGCCACGCCCATGGGGCGATTTCGCACCGCCGTGAGCGCCGAGCGCGAGCATTCGTACGTGGCTTTCGCGGCCGGCAGCGGCATAACCCCTATCCTGTCGCTCGCCGCCGATATTCTCGGCAGAGAACCGCGCAGCCGATTCACCCTGATCTACGGCAACCGCAGCATTTCGCGAACGATGTTCGTGGAGGAGACGCTTGCGCTCAAAAACCGCTATATGGGGCGCTTTTCCGTGCATTTCGTAATGAGCGGCGAGCCGCAACAAACCGAATGGCTCAATGGCCGCATCAACGGCCGCAAAGTCCGGGAGCTGGCCGGTCAGATGCCCGAGCTCCTGACGGCGGACGAGTACTTCATTTGCGGTCCCGGCGACATGGTGGACGAAGTGCGCAGCGCCGTGAAGGCATTGAACGGCAGTGCTACGGTTCGGTTCGAGCGCTTTGCGCCGCCGCGGCCGCCGCGCGCCGCCGCGGACCGTGTCAGCCGGGAATTCGGCCCCGCGACGCTGCCTCAAGAGGTATTGGCCACTATTTCCGTCGTCATGGACGGCCGACGGCGCACCTTTACGATGGCGCCGAGCGATCCGTCCGTGCTCGTTGCCGCGGAACGGGCGGGCCTCGATCTGCCGTTTTCCTGCCGGTCCGGCATCTGCGCCACGTGCCGCGCGCGGATTACGGAAGGCGCAGCGGTGATGAGCCACAATATCGCGTTGGAACCTTGGGAAACCGATGCCGGGTTCGTGCTCTGTTGTCAGGCTCGACCGACCACCGATACTCTCGAATTGAGCTACGATCACAAATAAGCGGCGCAAGACGTCCGGGGGACGCACATGTCTTACGACACCATTTTATTCAGTGTCGACGGCGGCATTGCCCGTCTGACCTTGAATCGACCGGATAAGCTCAATAGCTTCAATACGCAAATGCATGGCGAAGTGCGCGACGCATTGGAGCGGCTGCCGAGCAGCGGTGCGCGCGTCCTCGTCTTGACCGGCGCCGGCCGCGGCTTCTGCGCCGGGCAGGATCTCGGCGATCGCGCGGTGGCTCCGGAATCGGCACAGAACGTCGATCTCGGCGAGTCGCTAGACAAGTACTACAAGCCCTTGGTGCTCGCATTGCATACCTTGGCCATGCCAGTGATCGCGGCGGTCAACGGCGTGGCGGCGGGCGCCGGCGCGAACATCGCGCTCGCGTGCGATCTCGTGATCGCGGCGAGTTCCGCCAGCTTCGTCCAAGCGTTTTCGAAGCTCGGGCTGCTGCCCGACTCCGGCGGCACCTGGATATTGCCGCGCCTGGTCGGCAACGCGCGCGCCCTGGGTCTGACCGTACTCGGCGGCAAACTTCCCGCGGAACAGGCGGCGGCTTGGGGAATGATTTGGCAATGCGTTCCGGATGCCGAGTTCGCAGGCGCGGTGAACGCGCTCGCCCACGCATTGGCGGCCGCGCCGACTCGAGGCCTGGCTTGGACCAAGGCCGCAATCCGCGGCAGTTGGCAACGTTCGCTGGCCGAGCAACTCGACATCGAGCGCGACGCCCAACGCGAACTCGGGCGATCGGCCGACTACGCCGAGGGCGTTGCCGCCTTCCTCGAAAAGCGGACGCCTCGGTTCACGGGCCGATGAGAATGTCGGGCGAGACGACTTCGCAAGCCGACGGCGCGATGCTTCGCGCCCGCGCGACGGTTCAGTCACTGTACAGCGCCGATCGTGCGTCGCAGTCGCTCGGCATCGAAATCCTCGACGTCGCGCCGGGGCGGGTGCAAATCGCCATGACGGTGCGCAGCGACATGGTCAATGGCTATGGCATGTGTCACGGCGGCATCGTTTTCGCCTTCGCGGACAGCGCCTTTGCCTTCGCGTGCAATTCATACGGCGAACCGATGGTGGCGGCGGGCGCCAGCATCGAATTTCTCGCCCCGACGCCGCGCGGCGAGCGCGTGACGGCGGCGGCGACCGAAGTGTCCCGCGGCGCGCGTCATGGCATTTATGATGTGGCCGTGAGCAACTCCGCCGGCGAAGTACTCGCGCAATTTCGCGGCCGCTGCTCGCGTCTGCGCGCACCGGCACAAACCGCGTAATTCGAGGTATTAAAGCGATGAACTTGCAGAGCTACGTATGCGGTGCTTGGAAAAGCGGCCGGGAAAACGGCATCGCCGTGCGCGATGCCACGACGGGTGAATTCATCGCCCATGCGTCCTCCGACGGCATCGACTTTCCTGCCGTCCTCGAGCACGCCCGCGAAGTGGGTGGACCGCAGCTTCGTGCCTTGACCTTTCACGAGCGGGCGGGCATTTTGAAAGCGCTCGCCAAGCATCTCTCGGACCGCAAGCAAGAATTCTATGCGCTCTCCTACCGCACCGGCGCCACCCAAAGCGATTCACTGATCGACATCGACGGCGGCATCGGCACGGTCTTTGCCTTCGCCGGTAAAGGGTCCCGGGAGCTGCCCAATGCGCGGGTCTATGTCGACGGCGATGTGGAAGGACTGTCGAAGGGGGGAACTTTTGTCGGTCAGCACATCTATGTCTCGCGTGAGGGGGCGGCGGTTCACATCAATGCGTTCAATTTTCCAGTGTGGGGGATGCTCGAGAAGCTGGCTCCCGCGCTATTGGCCGGCATGCCGGCCATCGTCAAGCCGGCGACGGCCACGGCCTACCTCACGGAGCTGGTCGTTCGCCGCATCGTCGAATCGAAGATCTTGCCCGAGGGCTCGCTGCAACTCGTGTGCGGCGGTCTCGGCGATCTCTTCGAGCACCTGAATTGCCAGGACAATGTCTCCTTCACGGGATCGGCGCACACGGCAGCGCGGCTGCGCGTGCATCCCGCCATCATTCGTCACGCGGTGCCCTTCGTCGCCGAAACCGATTCGTTGAACTCCAGCATTTTGGCGCCGGACGCCGCGCCCGGCACGCCGGAGTTCGATCTGTTCGTCAAAGAGGTCGTGCGGGAAATGACGGTCAAGGCGGGGCAGAAGTGCACTGCCATCCGCAAGGCGCTCGTACCTGCCGCGATTGCGGGCGATGTCGTCGGCGCGCTGCAGACCGCGCTGCAGAAGATCGTCGTGGGTGACCCGCGCCTGGAAGGCGTACGCATGGGTCCTTTGGTCAGCCAGGAGCAGCGCACCCAAGTGCTGGGACACGTGGCCGAGCTGCGAGGCGAGGCCGATCTTGTGGCGGGGAATTTGGATCGGTTCGAGGTGCAGGGCGCGGATCGCGCGCGCGGCGCCTTCATGCCGCCGCTGCTGCTGCTCGCCCGCGATCCGCCGGCGGCGCGCGCCATCCACGAAGTAGAAGCGTTCGGGCCCGTCGCGACGGTATTGCCCTACCGCGACACCGCCGACGCGATTGCACTCGCCCGGCGCGGCCAAGGCAGCTTGGCGGCTTCGGTATTCTGTGCAGATGACTCCCTTGCCAGCCGAATCGTCCTTGGGCTGGCGCCGTATCACGGCCGCATCCTGGTCGTGAATCGCGCCTGCGCAAAAGAGTCCACAGGTCACGGTTCGCCGCTCGCCCCGCTGATCCACGGAGGGCCGGGCCGGGCGGGCGGCGGTGAAGAAATGGGCGGTATCCGCGGCGTCCTTCATTACATGCAGCGCACCGCCGTCCAGGGCTCGCCCGACACGCTGACCCACGTCAGCGGCCGCTGGGTGCGGGGCAGCCGACAACGCGATCCCGGGAGGCATCCGTTCCGGATACCTTTCAACGAATTGAAGTTGGGCGATACCCTGAAGTCGGCCGAGCGTGAAGTCACCATTTCTGATATCGAACAATTCGCGGCGCTGTCAGGCGACACTTTTTACGCTCATATGGACGAGACCGAGGCGGCCCGCAATCCCTTGTTCGGCGGCCGCGTCGCTCATGGCTATTTCCTCATCTCGGCCGCGGCCGGACTCTTCGTCGATCCGGATTATGGTCCCGTGCTTGGCAACTACGGCATCGATCAGCTTCGATTCGTAAAACCCGTCAAGCCAGGCGATCGAATCAAGGTGCGCCTGACCTGTGCCCGAAAAAGCCTGCGCGCCGACAAGGGGTGGGGGGAGGTAGCCTGGGACACGGAAATCACGAACCAAAATCAAGAGACGGTGGCTTCGTACAATGTGCTGACCATGGTCAGCATTCACGCCATTCCCGATTCAAAGGGAGACGCCCAGTGAACACGTCGATCGACGTCGCGCGCTACGCGCGGGATTTCTCCAGCTTGCAATTTCTCGCGCCGGAGCCGGGCATCCTCGAACTCGTCATGGCGAACAAGGGGCGCTTGAATGCAGCGACCGAAGCCATGCACCGCGACCTCGCGCAGGTATGGCGCGCGGTGGACATCGATGATGCGGTGCGCGTGGTCATCGTGCGCGGCGAAGGCTCGAATTTTTCGTCGGGCGGGGATTTCGACATGATCGACCGCATGATCGAGGATGAATCGACCTTGCTCCGGGTCTGGAAAGAGGCCAGCGACCTCGTCTACAACCTCATCAACTGCTCCAAGCCGGTGGTCTCGGCGATCCGCGGCAGCGCGGTGGGCGCGGGCCTCGCCATCGCACTGCTGGCGGACGTGTCGATCGCCGCAGAGAACGCGCGGATACTGGATGGTCACACCAAGCTAGGCGTGGCGGCGGGCGATCACGCCGTCATCATCTGGCCTCTGCTCTGCGGCCTCGCGAAGGCGCGATATCATCTCCTCACCAACAAATCCTTGTCGGGCGCCGAAGCGGAACGGATAGGGCTGATCGCCATCGCGGTGCCCGATGCCGAGGTCCTGGCCAGTGCGTTCGATGTCGCGCGCACGCTCGCGGGCGGCAGCACCACCGCGATGCGCTGGACCAAGCACGCGCTTAACAATTGGCTGCGATTGGCGGGCCCGAGTTTCGATACCTCGCTGGCGCTTGAGTTTCTAGGTTTCAGGCTGGCGGACGTGCGCGAGGGGTTGGCGGCGGCGCGCGAAAAGCGCCGTCCTGCCTTCGATCGCGGCGAAGCCAAATAGCCGTGGCGGTGAGGACCACGCCATGAGCGCGCAGATCCGAGAGCTGGCCGCCATCGACCCGGTGTTGAGCGCCAGCCGCGACGAGCTCGAGGCACTGCAGCTGGAGCGTCTCAAGTCGACGCTGCATCATGCGTATACAAACAATGTCAACTACACGAGAAAATTCGATGCCGCCGGTGTTCACCCGAATGACTTGAGATCTCTGGCCGACTTGGCGCGCTTCCCGTTCACGACCAAAGCGGACCTCCGGGACGCCTATCCCTTTCGGCTTCTTCTCGGTTCCTGGAGAACAAATCGCCAGGGTTCACGCTTCTTCCGGCACCACCGGCAAGCCCACCGTGGTCGGCTATACGCGCAATGACCTCGCCGTTTGGAGCAATCTCGTGGCGCGCTCGATCCGGGCCGCGGGCGGCCGCGCCGGAATGAGGGTGCACGTCGCCTATGGCTATGGCCTATTCACGGGCGGATTGGGTGCTCACTACGGCGCCGAGGCGGCGGGATGCACGGTGATTCCCATGTCAGGCGGTCAAACGGAAAGGCAGGTTCAGCTGATCCGCGACTTCGCGCCCGAGATCATCATGGTGACGCCGAGCTACATGCTCGCCATCCTCGATGAATTCAGGCGCTTGGGAGTCGATCCGCGATCGACAAAGCTCCGTGTCGGCATATTCGGCGCAGAGCCGTGGGGCGAGGGCATGCGCGCGGAGATCGAATCAGCGTTCAACATCGACGCTTGCGATATCTATGGTCTCTCCGAGGTCATGGGACCCGGTGTGGCGCAAGAATTCGCCCGCACCCATGAGGGACCGACTATTTGGGAAGATCATTTCGTTGCCGAGATCGTCGACCCGACGACCGGCCACGCGCTACGCAGACGGCGAGCATGGCGAGTTGGTATTCACGTCACTGACCAAAGAGGCCATGCCCGTCATTCGGTATCGGACGCGGGATTTGACGCGGTTGCTGCCGGGATCGCTGACGAGCATGCGGCGGATGGCGAAAATCAGCGGCCGCAGCGACGACATGATCATCGTGCGTGGCGTCAATGTATTTCCGACGCAAATCGAGGAGCTGATCCTATGCTGCCCGGGCCTGGCGCCGCATTACGAAATCGAACTCACGCGGACGAATCGCCTGGACGAAATTTTGATAGTCGTCGAGGGCCGGCCGGAGCTAAACGATGCCTCACGTCACGGGGAAGCCATGCTCCTGGCCACCAAATTGAAGGATAACATCGGAATTTCTGCGGACGTTCGGGTGGCCGCGAGCGGCTCGCTGGTGCGCTCGGCCGGCAAGGCAAGCCGGGTCAAGGATCGCCGCTAGCGGCGTGGCAGAAGTGTACACGATTGCAGGTATGCGGCTTCCTGCCGCGATTCTCGTTGCGGCAAGTCTGTTAGTGATGGCCTTATCGCCGATAGCCTGCCGCGCGGATCAACCGCCCTTGATGGACGAACTGGTGGTGACCGGCGAACGCGCGGGGCCCGGTATGTGGCGCGTGCATCACGGCGCTGCGCAGGTGTGGATTTTGGGGAGCATGTCGCCCTTGCCCAAGGGCATCACCTGGCGCTCGGCACAGGTGGAGCACGTGCTCGGCACCGCGAGTCAGGTGCTGGTGCAAAAGCCGTTCGAGATCGGAATCGCCCGCATATTGTGGCTCCTCCTTACAGAACGCAGCGTCTTGATGGTCCGCGGGGGCAAGCGGCTCAAGGATGTCTTGCCCGGGGATTTATACGCCCGCTTTGCACTTCAACGAGCCAAATACACCGACGACCCAAACAAGTGGGAGCGGTTCCGTCCCCTCATCGCGTCTGCATTTCTGCAGCAGGCCGCGTTTCATCAAGCGGGTCTTTCCACGCGCTTGGATATGGGCGCGGCCGTACGCGCGATCGCGAAGAAGCACGACGTTCGCGTTGAGGAAATAAAGATCGCAGGCGTGGGCGACGTGATGGACGCTCTCAAGACATTGCCGCCGGCAACGGAGAACATCTGTGTGGCTGCATCGCTCGTCACCATCGAGCGAGACCTGCCGCGGCTGATCGATCGCGCCCAGGCATGGGCGAGCGGCAACGTCGAGCGCATTGAAAAATTGCGCGAACCCGCCGAAGTCGACGCCTGCCGCGCAGCGCTCGATACGGGCGTTGGCGCGGCCGACCTGATCGCCCGCATGCGCCGCACCTGGCTTGGCAGCATGGAGAAGTATTTGCAAAACGACGGCGTGACGCTAGCCGTGGTGAACATGGACCTGTTGCTCGAGCCCGGCGGCCTGCTCGATGAGCTGCGCGCGAAGGGGTACGAAGTCGATGCGCCGTGAGCTGTTCGGGCTATGGATCGGAGCCATGGTGCACTCAGCGTCGGGCGCAGCCGGCGATGGCCTTCCGTGGAAGCTCACCGTTGGCGAGTACGCATATGCCGATTACTATGGCAGTGACGTCAACCTGCGCTGGCGCGCCGATGATACCGGGGCATGGGCCGGTCTCTACCACGACCGAATATTCGGCACCCAGTCGCGCGCGGGCACGGACACGTCGATCGGTATCGGGAAATACCTTCAACTGCAACCCTCGATGCAAGTGGCCTCCAGGGGATTCGTCGGCGGTAGCGTAAACATCGTGGCGGGCGGCGCTTGGTACGGGGTCGCGGGTTTCGGACGAACCGACGCGAGGCCGTATTTCAATCTGAATTTCGATCCGAACGACGCTCTGACCCTAGGGGCGGGACATCGAGCCGAGTACGGCGTCAGCTACATGGTGTTCCTGGTAGAAGATGATCGCTTTCATAGCGGGCAGCGCGATTGGCATGCGAATGTTCAGATTCCCGCGGGCGCTTCGCATGCGACCTTGGATTTGCTGCGCAAAAGCGGATTAAGCGATGCCGGCCGCATCAGTGGCTGGGGATTCAGCGCCAACTGGGATTGGCCGACCCGGTTCGCGCGGATTGCCTATGATCCTTATCAAAACTTTTCGGCACAAAAGGCTTGGAGATTTGCCGCAGGCATCAGATTCTAGCGCCGTCGAGCCATCCCTTGGTAGGATCAGGCGAGCGCAAACCATGCCGGATAAAATCAGACTGAGTTACAACGAATGGGTTCTCCTGCTCACCGCCTTTGCGGCGGGCACGGTAGACATCATCAGCTTTGCCACGCTCGGCGGCGTTTTCGCATCGGCGATGACCGGCAATTTCGCCTTGCTCGCCTATTACGTCGCGCAAAGCGATTCCCAGGCGGCCATGGGCTCAGTCGTCGCTCTGATCGGATTCGCGATCGGCTGCGCAGCCGGAGTGCTCTTGCGTCGTGGGCGCGCGCAGGAGCAAGCGCTCACCATCCTCATCGTCACCGAAGCGAGCTTGCTGTTGGCTTTTGCGCTCTACGCGATGTGGACCCCGCACGTGGCACATGCGCCCTCGGACCATCTGCAGATCTTACTTCTGGCCATTGCAATGGGCTTGCAGGCGGTCATCGGTCAAACGATCAGCCTGACGACGATCGTGTTCACGATGACGCTGACGAAGTTGGTCGGAACGATTGCCGATTCAATTGCCAACGAGGACACGTCGGGCCTCAAAGATGTGAAGATCCAAAGTGCGGTGGTGGTTTCCTACCTGTTCGGCGCCTTGCTGTCGGGCGCCCTGATCGTGCGCAAGGCGGAAGAAGTCGTGCTGCTGCCGTTCATCGGCGTGGCGCTCGCATTCGTCATGCATCGGCTGTCGAACCGAAGGACCCCGTGATTTGTCCCCCGGCGATGGGTGGCGGGGCGCGGTGCTGACACGCAGGAGGTTGCGGTGGGCCGGGCCTCAATCGTAGCCATGAGTTCGATTGTAGCCAATGAGCCGTCGACGCCGTACACTAGCGCGCCGCCGGCGCCCGAGTTCGATAGCCGGGGTGTAGCTCAGACTGGTAGAGCGCTACGTTTGGGACGTAGATGTCGCAGGTTCGAATCCTGTCACCCCGACCACTGAATCCTGTGTCCATTCCGGGACATAGCTGACAAGTTATACCGAGGACATGGCTAACAGGCTAACACTCTCTGGCGCCGAAAGGATTTTCGGCGCATTCACCTTGCATAAATGGTGGGCCGTGTAGGGATCGAACCTACGACCAATTGATTAAGAGTCAACTGCTCTACCAGCTGAGCTAACGGCCCAAACGAACATTGCCAAAAAAACTACCCGACTCGCACCCAGCTATCGAAATTGGGGTGGACGACGGGACTCGAACCCGCGACGGCCGGAATCACAATCCGGGGCTCTACCAGCTGAGCTACGTCCACCATCGTCGTACTCCCGACTTGGGGTGGCGCGCCCGGCAGGAATCGAACCTGCAACCGCCGGCTTAGAAGGCCGGTGCTCTATCCGGTTGAGCTACGGGCGCTTTGTAAATCAACAAGTTACAGCGCCAATCGTAAATTTTCCAGGCCGACGCTCGGGTCCCACACAAACCGAATCGCGAGTGCGCGCGGATTATATAGCACTTTGCCGGGATTTGAAGCGGCCCGTTGATTCCTAGCGCCTCCGCGGCAACTCGAAGTTGCGCGCCCCCTTCTCCGTTCGAATCCGCCTCAACTCTCCACGGCCTTCTTGAGCTTGCCGAGCGCATGGTCCCATTGCCGAGAGATTGCGTCCAACGAGCGGCGCGCCTCCTCGAGTTGATTGGGCTCGAATTCCCACAGTCGTTCGCGTCCTACTTTCACGTCGCGAACCAAGCCCGCAGCGGCCAGGACGCTCAAATGTTTCGTGATTGCCTGCCGGGAGATATCTGTTCCGGAAGTCAGCTGCGTGATGGACATTGCCCCGCCCACGCACAGGATGGCGATGAGGCGCAGGCGCACCTCATCTCCCAGGGCCGCGAAAATCGGAGCGAAATCGTCCAGTGACCTCTTTTTCGGAATCGCTTTAGCCCGCGGCGACATGTTTTTCGATGTTCCGCATCTGTTCGTCCCAGCCCGAGCTGTTCATGCGAAACACGGTCGCACGACGAGTCAATGGGATTTTGCCCAGTCCGGATTCCACGACGGTGAGCATCGTGCCGCCCTCGACTTCTCGGAGCTCGAAGACGACCAGCGTGGTGGGCTCTTGGGAATAATCGACGGAAGGATCGATAGCGGCAGGGTGCCAACGCCATGACAACGTGCGCTCCGGCTCGATCCGTTCGATAACCACCTCCATGAGCAGGTGGGAATAGCCTGGATAGGTGATCTTTCCCTGAATAGGCTTGCCGGCGACGAACGCCTTGCCTATGAAGTCGACGCCGAACCAGGAGCCGAACTCAGCGGCGTCCGACAGCGCGCGCCAAACGCGGGCGCGCGGGGCCTTCAGCAAAATCTTTCTCTCAATGCAATCAGTCGTGGTGTCCATATGCAACCTCTCGTATTAGCCGACTATGCGCGAAATGCAACCAGAAAGTTGCATTAAAGCGTTGCGGGGCAACTACTCTCTACCCGTGCCGGCAGAGTGTGATTGCGTTATCGATGGCGAATCGAAGGACGGAGCGATTTGATCAAAGAGGCCGCGAGCGTGGAGGCTTGCACTGTTCCCGAATCTACAGTTGTTGACAACGGGTGGCGCGAATAAGGATTGAGCCTTGCCGAAACGCCACTTCCCACTTCTTGCGACGATTTTTCCACAGCTTGAGTTTCAAATCCGTCGCGACGACTTCATACACGACGATCTCGTCTTTTTTAAGTTGCGAGCCTCGATAGTTCCAAAGTCCGATGGCCGGCGAGCGCGTGTAAGCCGTCACCCCGCCGTGAGATTTCGCCAACGAGCGCGACGTGTGGTCGAACAGTTTCTTCGGCAAACGCCGGCCCTGATTATCGTAGAGCGGGAACAAGATCTGAATCAGATACATGTCTTACTCCTGCGGCGAAGTGCGTCCGGGCGGCTCCTTCTCTTGCCGCAGTCCGCCAAGGCAAGCGGTCAACTCGGCGCCGAACAGAAAGATCTGTGCCGTGTAATAAAGCCACAAGAGGAGGGCTGCGAATGACGATGCCGCCCCGAAGGCACTCGGCTGGGTTGATTTGGCGAGATAAAGGCCGATCGCCCACCGCCCAATATCAAAGAGAATCGCTGTCAGCGCGCCGGCGGGGAGCACCACTCGCCATGGGAGGTGTTTTGCCGGCATGTAGCGGAAAATAAGCGCAAATAGGGACGACACCAAGATAAGCGAGAACAGCACGTCGATTGCCCCAATCACGCCAGTGAGGGCCGCGTTGTTTGCGGATATCCGATGCTGCAGGCTCGACAACCCTGTGGTGATGGTAAGTGAAACAAGGAGTAAGAAACCAAGCGCTAAGATAAATCCAAACGACAGAAAGCGTGTGCGTATCCAGCCACGCCAGCCGGCAGTAGCCGAAGTTGGTGTCTTCCAGATCTGTTCCAGCGCGGCATCGAGTGCCGCCAGCACCGTGGTCGCGCTGATTGCGAGTGTCACCACACTCGTGACTGTGGCGACGAGTCCCTGACTCTGATGCGAACTTTGCATCGCGTCCAGGAGCGTCTTCGACGTCGCCGGGCCGAATAGCGAGGTGAGCTGCGCCCCGACTTGGTTATAAGCGGCTGAGGCTCCTACTATCAATCCCGCAATACCGAGTAAGATCACCAATAGGGGCGCCAAAGAAAATGCGCAGTAGAACGCGAGCGCTGCGCCCGAGGTGGAGGCGCTGTCCGACACCCAATTTCTTGCGGCGCAGCCGATAAGGCGGCCGGCTCCTTTTATTGAAATGCTCATCTTGTCACTTGCCAGCTCGCCTGATATGCCTAGCGCTAGTGATATGCCCAGCTGATATGCCCAGCGCGTTGCCTAGCGCAGCTAGTGACGCTCCTAGCGCTAGCATTTCTTACCTTCCTCCGCCGCGCTGTAAATCAGTTTGCAGCCTCTAGGCGCTCGCGCCAAGTCGGTGACAAGCGGAGGGTAGCGTTGCAAATAATCTGACATTAAGACGCTCGTGTGGCTGACACACAAGAGATGAAGCGAGGTGCACTCTCGCCAACACTGAATAGACCCGTGGGATTTCGCAGCTAACCAGGAGAAGTCAATGCCGGAAAATATCACGACGACCAAAAACGCGGCGTCTGAAGCCTCTTCCGACCTCGGCCAGAAGTTGTCGAACGTTTCCGTGGACGTGAAGACCAAAGCCACTGAGCTTGGGCGAGCGGCCGTTGACAAGGTCGACGAAAACCGCGATGCAGCTGCTTCGGGGCTCGAGAGTGCCGCCACGAAGATTCATGAAAAGGCGGATTCATTGCCGGGAGGCAAAAACGCGAGCAGGGTGGCTCATGTCACTGCGGATAAGCTCAGTGCGACGGCGAATTACATTCGGGAACACGATGTCGATAGCATGATGTCGGATCTGTCCCGGTTAGTGAAAAATAACCCCGGCCCGGCCCTTCTCGCGGCGGCTGCGCTGGGATTCGTAATCGCGCGTTCCTTATCCGACGACTGAGCTGAGAACTTGCGTATGCCCGCAGTCGAGCGTTCTTTTTCGGATGTTTTGCAGGATATTGTTCACAACCTGCAAGACATCATCCGAGCCGAAGTGCGCCTTGCGAAGACGGAAGTCCGCGAAGAAGTCACTAAAGTGCGGGCCGCTGCACTTCTGGTCGGAATTGGGGCTGTGAGTGGCGTATTTGGCCTTCTGTTCCTGTTGCTTGCCACGGTCTACGGCCTGTCTCTTATCGTGCCCGACTGGGCGGCCGCGCTGATTGTGGCGATTGCGTTATCGCTTTGCGCCGGGATAACCGTTTCCAAGGGGGTGAAGCAGTTCAAGCAGGTGACTGTGGCGCCCAAAACTACCGAGAGCCTTAAGGAGAATGTCGAATGGGCCAAACAACAGATCAAATAGAAACCGACATCAAGCACACGCGTGAAGATCTGCGTTCGAACTTGCAAGAGCTCGAACAAAAAGTCAAATCGGTTACCGACTGGAAACAACAGTTCCAAAACCACCCAGGTACGATGGTGGCCGCGGCTTTCGGGGCGGGCGCCTTGGTTGCGACGCTAGGCCGTAGGCGCCGGGGCGGTAAAGAGCGGACAACGTCATCGACCCCTAGAAGCGATAGCATCGCCGCGATACGTGCCGGGAAGCATGAAGTGCTCGAAACCTGGGACAATGTCAAAAGCGCGTTGGTAGGAGTGGCCGCGACCCAGGTAACGGGGTTTCTCGGACGGCTGGTGCCGGGTTTCCAAGAGCAACTCAAAAAAGCTGAAAGCGGGCATAGTTTGCCCTCCAGCTCCTCGCTGCCGAAGGGCCCTGTACTCCCGAGCCACTAGTTCTGAATGGGACCGGACAAAGACGCACTCATTAGGCGACTTCTGATGTAGCGCGGACCCAGGGGGAGGTGGGTCCCCAGCCACCGTAGGCGCGAACGCCTATTGATACCCGGAGCCGGGAAGCTATTGACACGGGTGTTGTACGGGAGCCGTAACGG
>CAWBUE010000017.1:0-9702 GCA_963791825.1 uncultured Gammaproteobacteria bacterium | reverse complement strand
CCAATCCCCCATTTCCAACAAATTCCAGCGAGGTCCACAGTCGCGTACAAACTACTTAGAATTTCAGTAAAAATAGGGGCTTACCTGCGAGAAGATCTTCCAGGGACGTCCAGCTTCTCTCGTTGACAGCAACTCGTTTGAGGAGGCCATTATGGGGAGCAACTAGAGAAAACCAAAAAGGGGTTGCCCCCAAATGACCTTGACCGATGCGGCGGCGAGAAACGCAAAACCTCGCGAGAAGCCCCTACAAACTAAGTGACGGACGCCCAGGCAGGCAGGCGCGAAAACCCAATGGCTGAGCGTCCCGAAGATCCCAGGGTAGTGCTCACGATTGCTGATGATTTCTCGGCCGAAGAACCGGATACATTGGCGTGTATGTGAATCTCATGCGTCTTTGAATTGTTCGCTGCTTGACAAGGTACTGTACGGTCCGTACAGTTGACGATCATGACAAAAATAGTGCACAAAGGCTCTGAAGTGGCCCGCAATGAGCTGCCGGCTCTTCTGGAAGACGCGGAGAGCGGACGGACAACGATTATTACGCGCCGGGGTCGACCTGTAGCCGCGCTCGTGCCATTGTCTCAGTATCGCTCGAGTAACCCCCAGCGCTCACTCCTTGCGCTCGAAGGTTCCGGCCGAGGACTCTGGGGTAAAAATAGCGGTGGCACAATCAAGAAATTGCGCGACGAATGGAGTCGCTAACGCTCGACACATTACCGGACGGAGCGCTCCTGCTCATGGATTCCGCACCGATTGTGTATTTCTTGGAAGCGCACCCCAGGCTTTCGAAACTCTTCAAGCCGCTCTTTGAGCGGCACACCGCCGGCGCGCTTCACTTCGCTGTGACCACGGTGTCCATTGCCGAAGTTCTGACGGGTCCTTTGCAGTCGCACGATGAAGCCCTGGCAGAGCGCTATTTGTCCATATTGAGATCGTGGCAGGTCGTTGACTTGACTTTAGAGATTGCCGAGAGCGCCGCACGGCTGCGCGCATCTTCGCGCTTAAAGCTCCCCGATGCGGTACAAGCAGCGAGTGCAATCGCAATCAATGCGGATGCGCTCATTACCTACGATCGGGATTTCTCGCGCGTCGCGGCGCTTCGTGTGTTGCCGTAGCTGCTTCCATGACGAGCAGGTTAGAATGGGGAGAGCGGTTATGAGAGATAACGACGACCATCACCCCGACCAGCGCACGCAGCAAGTCAGATGGATCGATATCCTTGCGCACATCGCCGTTTCGGACCGCGACCTTCAGGAGTGTGGAGATCGCTCGTGTGATCAGCTCGTCCGGGGTTGCATGAGGCGGGGAGGTACGGCCTACCGCAGCTCCCAAGGATGGTGCGATCAAGCGCTTGGTGGCGATGTAATTGACGAACAGGTGCATCCACTGATGCAGTGCCTCACCGGCCGGTGACTTCTCGAGCAAATGCGGCACGGCGTCGACCAGTTGCTCGACTTCGCGTCTGTATACCGCCTCCACGACCGCCACTCTGCTGGGGAAATGGCGATACAGTGTGCCGATACCGACGCCGGCGCGGCGCGCGACCTATCCAAAGAGCACGCCCGCTACCGAGCAGGTTCGCGCGCAAGCCACTAACGGAGGGTCTCTTCACCTCGTCCAGCTCGACTTGGCGTCGCTCCCCAGTGTGCGCCGCTGCGCTGACGGTCTGCTGGCCGCAGGTAAGTCATTCGACATCCTCATCGCCAACGCGCAGGCAATCGACGAGGTCATCCCAGCTCCGCAGTGAACGCGCCTTCGAGCAGCTTGACGAGAGAGTATAGGGCTTGATTCGCCGGCGTATCGACCGCTAGAGATTTGCCCTTCAAAACTATATAGCCATTGAGATCATCAATTTCACTTCGCTTCTTCCGCAACAAGTCTTGGGCGGTGGAGGAGAATTGTCCCGGCATGGTTGCGGCGATACGCTCCACTCCTAGCCAGCTATCGCCTGGCAGGATGATCGATTCGCGTTGCGCCACCGCCAGGCATTCATCTACTACCAACCGCATGAGATCTCTTGCACCCTCGTTCTCGAAGAGGAGACCATAAGGCAATTTCGTGATGGCGGAAATGGCGTTGTAGGCGCAGTTCAAAATCAGTTTCGCCCAGAGTTCGCCAGCCACGTTGTCCGAGACTTGCACCGGCACGCCGGCATTGACGAAGTTTTCGAGCATTTCCGTGCTCATCACAGATGGCCCGACCACGAGCTCCCCGCGGCCATGATGTTTGAGCTGCCCGGGTCCCATGATCTCCGCGGCCACATAAACCACGGCGGGATGCACGGCACGCAGGAGCTTCGCACCAAGCCGCCTTGCGTTATCGACGCCATTTTGCAGGCTGAGAACTATGGCATCCGGCTCCACGAAAGGCGCCATCATGGCTGCCGCACTCTCGGTGTCGTTCGACTTGATGCAGCAGAGAACCAGCTCCGCACCCTGAATGTCGCGCATCTCAGTGCTGGCACGGACCGGAATCAGCGCCCGAAATTCCGTCGTATTCATCAGCAATCCGCGCTGACGAATCGCATCCACGTGCTGCGTGCGCCCGATCAACATCACTTGGTGGCCGGCGCGCGACAACATGCCCCCGTAATAGCACCCGACCGCCCCGGCACCTATTACAGCGATTCTCATGACGCCGTGCATCTTCTCAAATTCGCCCCGTTACGCCCGGATTTAGGGCTCTTGATTGGGCGCCGCCTGGTCAGCGGCTTTCGGCACGCCTACGGATTCCGGCTTACAGGAATAGTTGCCTTGAATGAGCTTCGTCACTAATGACAGAGCTTTAGTCGTGCAAAAAGCGCGCTCGGAATTGGATGACCAGAGCGTGCGGGTTCTTCTCCCATCAGTGTAGTCGACACGGCAGCCCCCTCGTTCGCGCGGGCGATGTATTCCGCTGATGTTGTAAATGCTGATGATTTTCTTGATGGAACCGGAAGTACAGACAAACTTTTCGTGTGATTCCATTAAATCCTGGCCCCAGCTAATATCGACGAGACTTAAGCAGAGGATCAAAATCACCAAAACTCTGTTTGCGCATTTCACGGGGCGCTCGGGCAGCGGGGGCGCGAGGAGTAGACTCATTCCAAGCCGGCGGTGCGGCCTGCGGTCCAATTGCATGCCGTGGCTGGAGTAGCGCATCGGAGGAGTTTACCCTGATTACTCCGTGTGCTCACAGCCCGAGGCGATGAGCGTGACATGCTGATACCGATTCTCTAATCAGATCAGTCATGTTTCTCTCGCCTCGCGCTCGAAGCGAAGCAAGATATCCACCAACTCCTGCGGATGGGAGAGAGCGGTCAAATGGCCGCCAGGAACGACTGACACGTCCTCGTCGAGGCGCTCGCGAGCGACCCGTCGTTGGAACTCGAGAGGGAAGAAGCGGTCGCCCGCCGAGGCGACGACGTGGATGGGTATAGGAGGCCAGCGCTCGAATTGGCAGGGATATTGGAAGATGGCGTCTGTCTGTTCACGCTGGCGTGCAGGCCCCGCGCGCAATACCGCTTCCGGAACGTCGTGCAGGAAATACGTTTGCAAGTCGAACTCTGTGCTGTATCCGCCGCATTTGGCGGCTGCAATGCGTGCTTGGACGGAGCCGGTGTTGCCCCACCAGGCCCCGGCAGTCTCGCCAGGTTTCGGGATCATGGCGTTGAGGAAGACAAGTCCTCGGATGGCCGATCGTTCGCAAACGAGAGGAGCTGTGAACCCCCCAAGTGACTGGGCGACTAGGACTACGTTCGCCCGCTGTGCGATTGCCTGAACTACGATGTCGGCATAGTCGTTGAGAGTTGCCCTGGGGTCGTCACCGGGTAGGTCAATCGCGATTGGTTCTTGGCGCGCTTGTTCGAGGGACAGCGCAACCCGATGCCAATACGAGGCCATCCCTCCCGCACCTGGAATCAAGGCAAATGAAGTTCCGTGGAGATTTGGCGCCGGGTGCATTGCAAATGTCCTCTTATGATTGACGTCGACCGATCAGGCACGGCAGATGCCGACTTCTCAGAGTGCATCTTAAAACGGCGAGAACGACTGCGACGATGTGCTGTACGGATCGCGGGATGTCAACATCAGTAGGCGCCGATCGTTGCGGTTGCGAATGAATACGAAGCCATACTCGGGCTCAGCCTCCGCCTGCCAGCCCTCGACCGATAGCCTTTTGATAGTCGCTGCCATTGCGCCGAAAAGATCCGCGCCAGGCTCTAGCCGCTGGCAATCGATCAAAGCCCAATGTACTGACCAGACGACGAGGTAACGCGGCAGGTGGTCGCTGATGTAGGCGGTGTAGCGGTAGCGGCCCATTCCATCGATTGTCGGTCAGGCCATGTCATGACGTCCATTCAGCAATTCCATTGTTCCAGTACTGTATAAAATCACGATACTCGAGCAGGAAGCAGCCGGCCGTCGCCATGTGGCGGTGCGCAATGCGGGTGCCGCGCAAGTCGATTAGAGGCTCCTGCCGTCGACCTTCTTGATCTTGAGTAGATCCACGTCGACACCGTCCAGGCATCGGACATTGATAGCCGCCAACTTGTCACCGGTCTTCGGGTGCGTGCCGATACAACGAACCCAGCCGGCCACATCGAGAGCAGTTACACGCGAGGACCTCGCCGAACCCATTTGAACTTCGTAGCGCACTCTGCCGCACTGACAGCCGCCGGAATACGTTTGCGTCATGGATGCGACATCTCATCGCCCACATTGTTTGCCGCTCTTCGGCGCAAGACCGCCGATAGCATGCGGTCGAGCAGATAACCGATGGCGAAAGCTGCGATGGCCTGTATGGCGCCGACCGGCAAGCGAGTGCAGGTCCGTCGGGCTCATGCCGTTAAGGTTTCCTTAACAGCAGGCAAGGCATTGCGTTTGTTGTGCATGGGCCCCCGGTGCAATCTGTGCCTGTCCGATCAAGTCACTCAACCGAGAAACTCATGACACACGAAATCCTTACGATTCGATTCGCGCAGGCGCTGCTGGCGGTGACCGCTACAACGGCTTCAATCCTTGCCCTGCAGTTCGCAATGTTGACGGGTTAGTTCGCAATCCCGCCGAAATGAGCCAATAGCTTTCGAGTTTTTCATGCAGACGATGTCGATTCTCAAGTCGCTCATTCGTCTTTCTTTGAGGCAACGATAGTTAGCGAGATGAACAATGATGCGTGTCGTGTCCATGACGGGGTTGAGTTCGCGAAGCAAGCCGGCGGGGATGAAACTTGGCGCCTACACAGCGGCCGCCGTTGCCAAGCTACGGGCGGTCGCGCCATACGCACTCATTGAACTGATTCTTCCCGGGGGGTCGGTGATGGCGCTTCTATTGTGGCTTTATCGCCGGCATCGATAGGGAATCGCCGAACAGTGTCAGCATGCGGCTCCAGGCCTTCTCCGCCTGCTCCTGGTTATAAACGCGCGAGTCGGGGGGGCACCAACCGTGCAGCGTGCCGGCATATACTTCAATCTCGGCCGGCAAGTGCGCCTTGGCGAAAGATTCGCGGAGTACGTTTTTGGTTTCCGGTTCGCGCTTGTCGTCGTTTTCAGCGATCGCGATGAGAAAGTGGGCCCTCATGTGCGGGATCAGGAGGTGCGGACTGTCCGGTTTGTCGGTCACGAGGCTGCCGCCGTGAAACGTGGCGCCTGCGCCGATGCGTTCTGGAAGAGTCGCGGCCGTCCTCAGGACCAATGGACCGCCCATGCAGTATCCGGTGGTTGCTACCTTTCGCTTCTTGTCGACCGACGATTGGCTATCGAGAAACGCGACGAATGCCTTGGCATCGGTCGTAGTGGTGTCGGGAGTTAGTGTCCCCGCCAGTGTCATCAATGCGTCGCGTGTCGCAGCTTCGTTGAAATCTGGGTGGTCCGGGGCAGTCGGCGCTCTCTTCGTGCGGTAGAAGGGATTGATGACGACGACTGCGTAACCAGACCCGGCCAGCCGAGTGGCCATTTCCTTGAATGCCGGCCGGAGGCCGAAAATATCGGGCCAAACGAGCACGCCGGGGTATTTGCCGGTCTTCGGATGTACGAAATAGGCATCGGCCACACCCTCAGGAGTCTTGATTTCAACGTCCGTACCCTGGGTCTCCGCGGCATCCGTTAGCTTCGGGAACGCGGCAGCGAACCCGGCACCGAGTGCCATGGCGCCAAATTGCCGGCGCGTCAGATCGCCTGCGTGTCTCGCAAATTCATCCAGATCGTCATGTTCGCACACGGCTACTCCGTTTGATCCGTTCTTAGCGATGAACGCTAATCGAAGGATCCATCAGCCGTAGCGCTTCATCAGCCGACGTAGCCCCGGTGCTTCGAATGTCGTCGCTCGAATAGGAACGGCCAAATGCCGAGCAATTCGCATTTTGGCTCGAAATTCGGCTACCAGTTTCAGTCAGGCAAGCGTGATTTTGGGACAGCGCTGATGCGGCGGCTTTTGGTTTCACGGCCGCCGTGTTTGCAGCACAGGCACTGAGGATGAGTATCGGGGCAATCGCGCTCGCAGCGCGCAGATAGTTGGTCATAGATACCTCCAGGTCATTAGGGTATTTTACACGCAGGCGGCGAGATGGTCATTCAACATGAGCAGTCTCGGCTCATAATCTATGGCTTCCGTCTGCGGGATGGTTGCCAATTGCCAAGAACTCACATGAATGACTGGTGTCGCTCCATAGTTCCATCTGCCTCGTGGCGGCGGCCGTCTTCTGTGGCCTACTGATGGCTGAAGGGGTCGCGGCTGCCGACAAGCCCTGCGGATTCGCGCGCCCTAGGATCTCGACTACGACCCGAGAGGTCCGTATCCCGACCATCTGTACCTATACACGGGCCGCGTCAATTCGGTTCGACAAGATCGGCGTGCGCACGATGGTCCATCCCAAGGGTTACGACCTTGCTGCCGCGCCCGCCTGGGCCGCCGATGGGCGACCCATTTATGGGGGATTTTTTTTGGATCAACGGCGACGGCGAACAGCCCGTTCCAAAAGACGCATGTCGGGCGCCGGGGGGGCAATACACGATCATAATTCCCCCGCATGAATTGGTGGTCGTGCGCCTCGGCCACTTCAAGGGCAACAAAGCCGGTACTCGGGACTTGAATGAGTCGCTGGTTCTCCTAATGGAGGCCGTGCCCCCTAATCGCTGAGCGTGGCTCGTAGGGCTATGCCCGAATTTCCGGTTCTTTGAGCCTGCTTCGGGAACGTGATGACGAATTGCCTGCGCAGGTAAAACATGATGCACGTGCCGATGAGCATCGGAGCGGCCATGATCAATAGACCGCGTCGGTTATCCCCCGTAAGGTCTTTCGCGATGCCCATCCCGTAGGGACCGACAAAGCCCCCCAGAATGCCAATCGTATTCATGAAGGCGATTCCGGCGGCGGCCGTGCGGCCTTTGAGGAAACGGGTCGATATAGACCAGAGCGGTCCCTGTATAGACATATGCCCGACGATGAGGACGAGCAATCCCGCAAGGGCAATGCTCGGTACCCGAGCGAGGGCGACAGCGAGAAACCCCCCGGACATCATCAGACTGCCGGGGATGACGTGCAGGAAAGTGTCGCGAGCGCGATCGGACAGAATGCCGTTCCCCAACATAGCGGCGGCCCCGAGCAAGTACATTGCCGCGATGACGAATCCCGTGCCGGTGATGCTAAGGCCCGAGAGGGATTGGACAATAGTGGGCGCAGAAAAACTTTAGGCATAACTGCTGCCGAGCATGCAAAACATGAAAATGCCGAGCAGCCAGACGCGCGGATCGCGTAGTGCGGGACCGATCGGTTCCGCGGGGGTCGACGTAGGGTGGGAGCATGGGCCCTGCATGCGGCCGCGGATGGCATTCCGTTCAGGTTCGGACAGCCAGCGGGCCGTCGCCGGGCCATCGGGCAAGAGCATAAAAAAGACAACGCCCAGAAGCACAGGGGGCAAGGCTTCGACAGCGAATAGCCATTGCCATCCGGCAAGACCCCAGCGGCCGTCGAGACCCATCAGCGCGCCGGCCAGAACGCCCATTACTACAGTGCTCAGGGGCCACGCGATATAAAATCGCGTGATACTGCGAGCACGCAGTTCAGCAGGAAACCATTGCATCAAATAGTAGATGACGCCGGGAAAAAAACCGGCTTCGGCCATGCCGAGTGCGAATCGACCGATATAGAACTGAGCGGGTGTCCGCACAAAGGCCATGGCTAGTGCTACGAGGCCCCAGGTCACCATGATGCGGGCCAACCATCGACGGGCGCCGAACCGATAGAGCAGAAGATTCGAAGGGACCTCGCATGCGGCATAGCTCAAAAAGAAGAGTCCCGCGCCAAATCCGTACACGGTGGCACTGAACTTGAGATCGCGATTCATTTGCAGCGCGGCAAAGCTGAGGTTGACGCGGTCGATATAGGCAGCTCCGTATCCCAGTGCAATCAGGGGGATTATGCGCAAGGATGCTTTCCGATACGCGCTCTGTTCCAAGGCGGAGTTGTCCGTCGGCGCTCCATCCACGAGCCACTCCTTGATTGGCCACTGCGCCGACTTAATTGTGCGTTACTGTATATAAATACAGGCAACTTAGCATGCCGGTCCACCGAAGATTGTCAGAAATAGTCCGGACGCGCCAGATCGCATTGAGCGGAACCATTTTAAGACGCGCGTCGCATATTCGCCGGTCCGACCCCCGTCAAGTTATGAATCCTTGCGCCGTCATGATAAGAGCGAAGAGGTTTCTTACCGATGTTCGAATGCCCTGCGGGGAAAATTTCATGGGAATCTTGTTTCCGAGCGAGGCGGTCGCCCGCCGTTGGGACGGAGCGCTGCAGGCAAGACTGCGTCGTGCTCCGTTGGATAAATTTTTAAGAGCGCGAGCGATCGTTCCTGCGCCCGCCGGTGTGGCTCAGGACAGCGACAATTTGGTGCGAGCGACCGTGTTGATAGTCGAAGCGGGACTCACGCATTATTTCAATGATCGAGCAGAGGGCCTCGCGGTACCTCAACGGCCGATCGTCGGCCACGTGGCCTGCGTGGTTAGCCGCGCCTTAGCAGAGTTAATTTCACAGCCCGGGTCCTGGCGGATTGCTGCCCTCGTCAGTACGGCGCGATTGCTGAGTCCCTGGATCGGTCTCAACTCAGCAGCATTGGAAGCCGCATCGTCCGCTCGATGGTTCCAGCAAGAGTGGTCAAAGGCAGCGTCGGCGATAGATGAGCGAGTCCGCCACAGTGCGTTGACCGCGGTCACGGAGGAGAGCGCGGCGAGAATGGCCGAGGTTTCAGCAATCATCGCCATACGCTTGAGCTGTCCGGTGGACACGGAGCATCCCGCGCACGGCGCACCACGGCGAACGCAATTTCGGGTTCTTGACCGAAGTTTGCTCCTAACCTGAGTTAGGATTCAGGCGCGCCAGCGCAACTCTGCCCGAGTTCCTACATCGAGTTGCGCCAATAGCGGCTGACTTGCCGCGACCGCCTCGTTAGCCTAGCGCCCTGGTCGCCTTGTCGACACCGGATTCTGTATGACGCCAAAGTGACGGTGCTGGGCGAGCAAATCGACCATCACGTCAAGGAACAGGAAGGGGAGATGTTTCCCAAGGCACAAAGGGCGAAAGTCGACACAGAAGCTTTGGGCGTCACGATGCTCAAACGTAAGATGGCGTTGAGGGAAAAATGGGTCTGAAAAATGAGGCAGATGCCAATGACAACGCGAAGGTGAAGTCAGTCGGCACGGCCCGACGCTAAAGTCAACGGTATCCG
>CAWBUE010000016.1:0-14520 GCA_963791825.1 uncultured Gammaproteobacteria bacterium | reverse complement strand
GACGCCCGCGCGCATTCCATTGCTCGGAGATTGCGTTCGTATTCGACAACACGGACCGCTGTGAAACCATGACGGGCGGTGGCGCTCAGGCGCGCACGCTGGCGGCGACGATGTGCGACGCGTGGGTCCAATTCGCGCGCACCGGGGATCCCAATCATGAACGCCTGCCGCCCTGGCCGGCGTTTTCCGCGGAAACGATCCCGACGATGATATTCGATACTGTTTCGAGAGTTGACCTGAATCCCGATGGCAGAGAGCAGATGAGCGTCGCGGAGGCATCCTGATGCCAGCGAGGCGCGCATGAGATTTCTGCCGCTCATCTGGTCGGGCATCTGGCGCAAGCCCGGACGGACCATCCTGATTTTCCTACAGGTGAGCGTTGCCTTTGCGTTGTTCGGCATGCTGCAGGGGCTGAAGACCGGCGTCGAGCACCTCATCGCCGAGGCGCGCGCCGACCTGCTGATCGTACACAGCCGCGTGGGAATGTTTGCCTCTTCGCTCCCCTTGGGCATGCTCGAGCAGATCAAGTCGCTGCCGGGGGTGAAGGTCGTCAATCCCGTGGAGCTCTTCGGGGGCTTCTATCAAAAGCCCACTCAGCAAGTGGGCATCGTCGCGGTACGGCCCGACGAGGACTGGACCTTGGCATTTACCTTCGTCATCGCTCCGGAATATCTCGATGCCTTCCGGAAGATCCGAACCGGCGCCCTGACCCGGGTGAAGCTCGCGAGGAAGTATGGCTGGAAAATCGGGGATCATGTCCCGTTGAAGACCAACATGGCGCAACTGAGCGGATCGAAAGACTGGACCTTCGAGATCGTCGGCTTTTTCACCGACACGGACCTCGGCGGCGGCAACGACAAAATCTTGATCAATTTCACGTACCTCGACGAAGCCCGCTTAACCGGCAAAGGCACGGTTCAGCACTTCAACGTCGCGGTGTCAGACCCGAAACTCGCGATGACGGTGGCGGATGAAATAGACCGCCGCTCCGCCAATTCGCCGAATGAAACGCGCAGCGAGTCATTGCGGGAAATGGCGCAGACCAATCTGCAGGCGATCGGCGACCTGAACTTCCTGATCCGGGCGATCGTGGGGCAGTCCTCGTCGCGCTGCTGTTCGCAACGGCCACCATGATGATGCAATCGATTCGCGAGCGCACGCCGGAACTTGCGGTTCTCAAGACCGTCGGCTTTACCGATAGCAGGGTGTTCGCCCTGGTCCTCATCGAGGCGCTCATGGTCTGCGTTGCCGCCGCCGCACTCGGGCTCGCGCTGGCAACGCAGGTGTTCCCATTTGCATCGAGGATCGTGCCAGGGCTGTCCATGCCCGGGGTGATCGTCGTGGTCGGGCTCGCGTGCGGCGTGCTGGTGGCACTGGTCAGCGCGGCAGTCCCGGCCTTGCTGGCGGCCCGGCTACAAGTCGCCACTGCACTGGCAAGGCACTAGTCCGCGGGCATGAATTTCATCCGACAATTCGCGGGTATTTTGCGGGTGAGCCTGTCGGGAGTCACTGAGCGAGTAGGGTCAGTCCTGACCATCCTCATCGGCATCGCCTGCTCCGTCGGAGTGCTGGTCTCCATGCTCGCCATGGGCGCCGGGGCCCGCGAGCAGGAGGTAGGCGATGCGCGCCCCGATCGCATCGTCTTGAACAGCGTCGGCGCGCAGGGCATCGAGAGCAGCATCCCCAGGGAGGAAGCGGCCGTCGCCCTGAATCTGCCGCATGTCAAAAAGGATACCCAGGGCGAGCCCATCGTCGTTTTCGAATCCTTCGTGCCAAGCGAGGGCAATCGACGCGTGACCGGCAACCGGATCTTTCTGCCGCTCGTCGGTATCACGGCGAATGTCACCGCGTACCTGCCGGAGATGCGATTTACAGGCGGGCGCATGTTCCAACGCGGTCTGCATGAGCTCATCGCCAGCAACCGCTGCGCCCGCCAGTTCACGGATTTCGAAATCGGCGACCGGCGCTCGATTCACGGCAACGACTGGACCGTCGTCGGTCACTTCGATCAGGGTCGCTCGCAGCAGTGCGTCGTCTATGCCGACGTCGATACCATCATGTCCACGTTCAGCCGCAACACCTACAGCCAGGTTTTGATGATGCTCCACTCTGGCGCGGACTACGATGCGATTCGCGATGCGCTGCACGCCGATCCCACGCTGCACCTCGAAGCCCGGCGCGAGCGGGAGGCAGTCGAGGAGCAATTCAAGCAACTGAACTCGCTGTTCAGTTTCGTCAGCTACTTCATCGGCACGATCATGGCGGTTGGGGCAACGCTCGGCGCCGTGAACTCGCTGTATGCAATCGTCGATGCGCGCCGCCGCGAGCTCGCCACCTTGCGTGCGATCGGCTTCGGTTCCGCGCCGATCGTGACTTCCATACTGTGCGAGTCGATCCTGTTGGCTTTGCCGGCCGCGCTGCTGGGGGTCGCGCTGGCATGGACGCTATTCAACGGACTGTCGGTGAGCCCCTTCGGCTATAATTTTCAGCTCACAGTCACTCCCTCTCTCGCCGTGCTCGGGGTGGGCTGGGCCTTGGGAATGGGGTTGTTGGGCGGAATTTTTCCCGCGCTGCGTGCGGCGCGAGTGCCGGTGACCACCGCGCTGCGCGCCAGTTGAGATGCCGTTCCGATGAAGAGCCAATATCGTTTGATTGCCCTGACCGTCTTGATCTGGCTAGCCGCTGCTTCTCCCTCCAACGCCACCGCGGCCGAGCATGCCGATGCCGTGGGGCAATTCGTGCAGGCGGAAATGAGAAAGCAACAGATTCCCGGATTGGCGCTGTTGGTGTCGCGGCAGGGCCGGCCAATCCGCACGCAAGGATTTGGGCTATCCAACGTCGAGTTGAGCGTGCCGACCACCCCCGAATCGATCTTCCAGTCCGGTTCGATGGGTAAGCAATTCACCGCAACGGCCGTGATGATGCTGGTGGAGGAGGGCAAGGTCGGCTTGGAGGATCCGCTCATCCGGTATTTTCCCGAGGGTCCCGCGCCCTGGAAGCAAGTCACGGTTCGCGAGTTGCTCAGCCATACCGCGGGGTTCACCGACTATCCGAAAGACTTCGACATGCGCAAAGACTACACGGAAGCCCAACTCCTCGAGATGGTCGAGGCAATTCCGCTGGCGTATGCGCCGGGAACGAACTGGGTCTACAGCAACTTAGGGTATCTGACGCTCGGCATTCTCATTCACAAAGTGACCGGCGAGTTTTACGGCGACTTCCTGCGGGAGAGAATCTTCGAGCCGCTCCAAATGTCGACGACTCGCATTATCGATGAGGCGGATATCATTCCGAACCGCTCGGCGGGATATCGCTTGGACCATGGCAAGCTGAAAAACCAGGAGTGGGTGTCGCCGGCCGTCAACACGACGGCTGACGGCAGTTTATATTTCTCGATTCTCGACCTTGCGAAGTGGGACGCCGCGCTCTACACCGTGAAGCTCCTGAAAAAGACAAGCTTGGAGCAGATGTGGACCGTCGCAAAGCTTCGCAACGGGCAGCCGAATTCCGGTCATTATGGCTTTGGTTGGTTCATCGATTCCAAGAATGGCCATCATGTCGTTGAACACGAGGGCCAGTGGCAGGGATTCGAGACGCAAATCTCGCGCTATGTCGATGACGGAATCACCATCGTGGTTCTGACAAACCTTGGCGATGCGAAGCCGGAGCAGATTGCGGATGGAGTGGCGAAAATTTATCTGCGCATGAATGCCTCAGCACAGGCTGATTCAAAGCTGTGACCGAATCGGCAACAGGACGGTTTCCGCAAACTTTTCAACCAGCGAGCGGTCGCGCCACTCCTCGAAGCTAAAAGACCTGGCGTGCGCCAGGTCGCGCTCGAAAACAGCCGTCATTTGTGCGGCAAATTGCGCATCGTAGACGTTCAGACTCGCCTCGTCATTCAGCTCGAATGAGCGCATATCGAAGTTAGTGGAACCGATCGAAACCATGTAGCGATCGAATATCAACAATTTGCAGTGGAGCATGGTGGGCTCGTAACCGTACATTTCTATTCCGCATTGAAGCAGTGGCCCCCATTCGCGTTTCGATGCGATCTTGACAGTCTCCGAATCGATGTATTTGTCGGGCACCAGTATTCTGATTCGCACTCCACGGCACTGGGCACTTACGAGTTCTCGGCTCATCAAGCCGTCCGGCACAAAGTAGGCGGCCTCGATATCAATCGATTTCTCGGCCGCAGTGATTGCCGTGAGATACATGAGCCGCATACTCGCGCTGCCGCCTTTGGGCGAACTGATGAACATTTGCATTTCCTGATCGCCGCAGAGGGGCGTCTCCGGAAAGTAGGAGTCCCCATGCAGTACGTTCCCGGTCGTTTTAATCCAATTATCCAAAAAAGCCGCCTGCATCTGCCCAACGACCGGCCCTTCGACCTTGAAGTGCATGTCGCGTCGATGCCGTGGATCTTGGGCGTGCCCCAGCCATTCATCGGCAATTCCGACTCCTCCGGTAAACCCGAGAATCCCATCGATAACCAACACTTTGCGATGGGTACGGTTGTTCAACTTGCCAAGCCCGTACCAGCGTACCGGGTGATAGCGTACGATTTCGATTCCTGCGTGAGACATCTTGGAGGCCAGGTCTCGAGGCATCTTCGAGGTGCCGACCCAATCGAGCATCACGTGTACGCGCACCCCCGCATGCACCCGCTCTATCAGGGCATCGGCGAACTCATTGCCAACTACGCCGGACCAGTAAATGAAGGTTTCGAAGGTAATTGTGCGCCGGGCACTGCGAATCGCCGCCAGCATCGAGGGGAAGATTTCGTCGCCGTTCTGCAGTACGTGGATTCGATTTCCCGAGACGATGGCCGGGCCGAGCAGGGCGCCCATCTCGCGTTTTAACTGCGGATCGCCTATCCCGAAAAGATGCTCGACCCGGTGATGGGGCTCCTTTTCGGGGGTCTTGATATTTGCGAACACGAACAGCACGACGAGAGTGCCCAGAATGGTCAAAGCAATGGTGGTTACCATGAGATCTCCGTGGCCGGCCTTGCCGCGCTCGGCGGGTTCGTTCCATACAAGTCAGCAGTTTGCGGCATAATGAGTCAGCGCAATAGGACAGGAGCGGAGTCATGGCGGTCAAGACCAGAGCAGATCACATCCGGGAATTGACCGCCAAGTTCATCAAGCTCGTGGAGTCGCTTGAACCGGGCGAACGGTTGTCCATAAAAAAAGTGCCGGCCCCTAGAATCGCAAAGACCCGCGACAAACCAACGGGCGCGAGCGGGAAACAACCGAGAAAGAGTGCCAAGAAAGTGCTGGGAAAAAAGCAGGCCTGAAGCCTCCAGCGTGAGGGTTGAGCTGCCGACGGGCCGCGGCAACCCACGCGATCGTATCTCCGCCGTGGCCGCGGATAGGCGTCCGCCTACATCAAGAGAAGCCTTAAACGGCAACATGATATGCCCCCTTTCAAGCATAGTCCGGGCTTCCCCGATTCCAGGAGAGAAAATTCTGCGTAGCGCCGCACTTGCGTTGGCGACCTTGGCCGTTGCCATCGATTTGTCAGATGTCTCTATAGCTCAATCGCTCTCAGCCTGGCCGCAACCGGGCTCATCCTCGCCGGAAGGCACTTCAATAATCTATCCTGCCGTGGACGAGCAGATGGGTGAATTCCTCCATCCGGCGGAACAAACTCTCGCAAGTCATATCGCCGCTTCACTTGAAAAAGCAGTCAGGGCGCGGTATCAGCCGGGCAATGCGCGGCGCGATGCGCATCCCAAAGCTCACGGGTGTGTCAGAGCGGCGATACATGTGGGCGAGCAGCTCCCGCAGACGCTCGCCCAGGGAATTTTCGTTCCGGGAAAAACGTATCAGGCATGGATTCGATTCTCAAACGGGTCGCCGGACCCGAGTCACGCGGATATCCGAGGAGATGCCCGCGGCATGGCCATCAAGGTCCTCGGCGTTCCTGGCGAGAAACTATTGGAGAGCGAGCGAAACGCGACTACCCAAGACTTCATCATGATCAATCATCCCGTATTTTTCGCAAATGATCCTAAGCGCTATCTTTCCGCGATCGATAAAATCAACCGCGGCGACTTTTTGAGCAAGCTGACCATCCGCTCTCCCTCGGAATAAAGGGCACGTGGATCTCATTTCAAACGACGCGCAGCAAAATCGCGAATCCGCTCTACGTCCGGTACTGGTCAATGGTGCCCTACCAATTGGGCGTCGGTCCAACCCGGAAGGCAGTCAAAATATCCGCGGAACCATGCCTGGCGAAGTCCCTCGCCGTCCCGAAGAATCCCGCGCATGATTATCTCCGCGACGCATTACGGGGCACGCTCCAGACCGAGGATGCATGTATGGAATTGCTCGTGCAACCTCGCACTACCGACCGGATGAGCGTGGAGGATTCCATGACGGAATGGAAAGAGGACCGTGCGCCTTTCTTCAAGGTCGCTACGATTACCATTCCCCGCCAGGAATTCGATACCTCCGCACAGAATCTATTTTGCGAGAATCTCTCCTTCACGCCCTGGCACGCCCTGCCGGAACATCGTCCGCTCGGCGTGACGAACCGCCTGCGTAAGGTCATCTATGAGCACATTAGCCGGCTAAGACACGAGATGAATGGTGCTGGCAGGCCCGAGCCCTGACCGACCTGCGGTCGCGCAAAAACGGCATTTCCCGCGGCGCGATCGAATGCGGCTTTTGTAGGTCTTACAATGAAAATGCGTCCGCTCACGTCTCCGCGCATGCTACTGATTGTGTGACTCATTTCGCAACCCGCGCCCCTCTAAAGTGACATATTGCAAGCGCGGCTATATGGCTGCGATCTTTTCCGGATTGCCATTGACGCAACCGCAACGTAACGGCTTTTTCAATATGAGCGCACTCCCCACGGCGGTATCGAAGCGACACGGCAGTTCGATTCGGACGCAGTCCCGGGAGGATTATCTCGAAACGGCTCTTGCGCACGTCTCCGACGCAGTAATCGTAATCGACGTCACCGACGAGATCAGGTACATGAACGCCGCCGCCGAGAGGCTGACCGGGGCCGAATTCGAAAAAGTCTTTGGGCAGCCTTTGGACAGTGTGTTCTCGATCGTGCATGCGGATACCGCGGGGGCCCTGCGAGCGGCGATCGACGCCGCGAAAGCGACCGATGACAGCGCTCGAACCGCAAATCGAGGTGTTCTCGTCGGCGAAACGGGCAACCCTGTCGTCATTGAATACACCGTGGCCGCGCATCGAGACGCTCATGCGACGCTATGCGGTGCGGTCATCGTTTTCCGCGACATCACGCATCGCCGGGCGGCCGAGCTCGCATTACAAACCACCGAAGATACGCTGCTAGCGAATGCGCAAGCGCTGTTTGAAGAAAAGGAGCGATCCCAGGTCACGTTGAACTCGATCGGAGATGCCGTCATCAGCACCGATTTCCGCGGCCGTGTGAGTTATCTGAATACCATTGCGGAGCAGATGACCGGATGGGCGCAGGCTGAAGCGACCGGCCGTCCGCTCGACGAAATATTCTTCATCGTCGACGCCTCCACTCGCGAACACATTCCATGTCCGACGATGGTCGCAATCATCGAGAATCGCCGCGTGAAAATTGAATCCGACTGCGTGCTCATCCGAAGGGATGGCAGCGAAGTTCCAGTGGAGGACGCGGCCTCGCCGATCCACGATGAGAACGGGGGGGTCGTCGGCGCGGTCATGGTCGCCCACGACGTCACGGTTGCGCGCGACCTCTCGGCGAAGCTCGCGCACCTTGCTCTACATGACAGTCTTACGGACCTTCCGAATAGAACGTGCTTTGCAAATCGGCTCGATCTGGCCGTAGCCCGGTCGCAACGACGGGGGGATTGCGGCGCAGTACTGTTCGTCGACTTGGATCGCTTCAAGCCCGTGAATGATACGTTTGGTCATGCCGTAGGCGATCAGCTGCTCCGGGCGGTGGCGCAAAGGTTGGTATCTTGTGTAAGGACCTCCGATGTGGTGAGCCGATTTGGAGGCGACGAATTCGTCATTTTGATCTCAGACCTGAATCCCGGGGAGTCGCGCGAGGTCGCGGAGAAGGTGAAGCAAGCGCTTGATGCACCGTATGTACTCGGCAACCATACGCTTCACGTCACGGCTAGCATTGGCATTGCGTACTTTCCGGATACCGCGACGGATGCCCAAACTCTATTGAAGTACGCCGATCTTGCCATGTATACGGCGAAGCAAGGCGGGCGCGACAGTTGTGAACTCTTCAACAAGGACATGCTGTCGAGCGAGAGTCAATACGACATTTAGAGGCGGTACTATTTCCGCCGGAGGGTTGAAATAGCCGCCGGAGGGTTGAAATTGCCGTATGAGCCGCCACACGGGGGGTAAATACCCTCAGGATTAGACTATGAGACGGCTATTTCGGCTTTGGCGACTCAGCGGCCAAGATCTACGGATCCTTCTCGCCGCATTGCGGCAACGCAATCGCCCGCAGTGGCTTCTCCCGGCGGCGCTGCTCCTGGTCTTTTTTGCCCTGGAGCCCCTCAACTTCGCCTTCCCCGTACTCGGCGTGGTGGACGATTTCGTGTTGCTGCCGCTGCTGCTGCGCGGCCTGGTACGAATTGCGTTGCCCGCGATACGAGCGAAGCGGGACGACCGCGTCGTTTCCGTACAATAGAGAGTTTCGCCGGCGCTCTGCGAAGGCAACCGGCGTCAGGACCGAGCGGTCTCCTTTTCATTATTTTTCGTTCCCTGGGGCCTCTTTCTGCTTTTGCATCGTTACGGATACCGCAACGTCCCAAGAGTTATGGACTCCGATAAAAAGCAGCAGTGTCAATGAAGCAGCGATGCCATACATGCTCCGCTGCGGACTGCGCCATATGAGAAACGCCAAGGCGAGAAGAGCTCCATAAACGATCGCCGGCAATATCGCATGCCAGATCCAATCATCGATTATGGGCACGTAATCGCTGGCGAATCGACGCATGTTCCGAGCGATAAGGGCAGTATAAATCAACGTTCCAATGCCCGTGATCCCGAAGCCTAAACTCAAGCTCGTTAGGGTCAGGCGCGGAACGCTGAGGAATGCAGATAGTGCGAGCACGGTGCCGAAGTGCACGATCGTGGGGGTGATGTAGCCGCTCATCCCAGCCGGGTTCGCGCGGCGCACATCCGCCAGCAGGGCTATGACGACAAACGTGAGGCCCATGAGCCCTGCGGCGGCCGATCCGAGAATGACGTAGAAATTGTCCCAACCTTCCAGCAGCGACATGCTTGGTCCCTTTGCGGCGGCAATTTTCACGCGCGACGTACGCGACTTCCTGTCGGCGGCAGGCCAGTTTAACATCGATGCAGGGCTCCGCTGGAACACAGCGGGTGCCCGGTATGGATCGCTCAGCGAGACACTGGGGCAATCACGATTGTAGCGAGTGCTCGGATGGGTGTGGGGGATGGTCGAAGTGGACATGCCGGGGCACATCGATCGTGAAGATGCACCCCGTACCCGGCACGTCTCGGACTCTCAAAACGCCTTTGTTGGCCTCAACACTGCGCTTGCAGATGTCGAGTCCGAGCCCGAGCCCCGATCGATTCTCGCCGCTTTGAGGAAAGGGTAAAAGCAGGGTGGACGCCAACGCGGCCGGGAGGCCGCCGCAGTGATCCTCGACATCGATAAGGACCCGATCTGCGGCGACATACGCATTCAACCTCACTTCCGAGTGGCGCCGCGTGAACTTGAACGCGTTTTGCAGCAAATTGCCTATTGCCGCGGAGAGCATCTCGGGATCCGCGTACACGAGGATATCTTTGTCGACCGGCGACACCGTGAATTTGCATTCGTGCGCCCGCGCATCAAGAGACGCGGAGGCTTCGGCTTCATCCAAGACATCAGCAAGGCGAATGGCTTGCAGGCGAGGCGGCAGGTTCGCCGTGACCCGCACTTCAGCCAGCGAGCGATCAATGAGATGACGCATTGCCATCAGACTGCGATCGAGTACCGCGCCCGTCGCCCCTGCAATGCCGACGCTCCCCCCTTTGATGGCTTTGATGGCGAGAGTCGCCGTATGGAGGTGGTTTCGCAGCTCGTGGGCCAAGGGCCCCAGCCGCGATTTTATCGCCTGAAGGCCGTCTTTTGTCGCCACCATGGCTTGCTGAGACGCAAATTCGGTAACGGCGCCCGCAATGGCGGTGTCGAGGCAGCGGTTAAAGGTACGAAATTCCGAAACTTCAATCGGTAGGCCGGTTTCATCAGCGAGACTCATAACGGCTTGGCAAACATCGCCATAGTCCCGGACCACTTGCTCGAGGGTAAAGCCTTGATCGAGGAGATCGCGCCCGTGCAAAGCCGCCATTTCACCGATTTCGGAAACAGATGGGCGAACCGCCGCCCCGGACACAGCCTGGCTTATCAACGGCTCCGATGTTTGCTCGAGGGTCAGCGTTTGGATGAGTTGATCCAGAAAAGTCGGGATTCCGTGCGTCAACTCGTAATCGGTTGTCTTGGGCTCGGATCGGCCCGCCACCAAAACCCGGCATCGATCAATCAAGAGCGTGCGGTTCGCCGTAAGAAAATGGTGCAACACTTCTTATCTTGTGTTTCGAGGGATCCGTTGTCTGTGCGGTAGGATACATTGGAAGGCAGTTCCGCACTGCCGACGCTCCCGCGGGGCACTTCTCCGCAGTATTTGCTGCGCCCGCCATTAGCCCGCAGCATGTCGATGTAATACGCGGCGGTCTCCTGTGCATGCTGCGAGTCGGAAGTAAGCAGTGGCCGGATCGAATCCGCCCACCGGACCGCGCATTCTTCTTTGGGAGCGCGTGAGTTCGAGCAATCGATCAGTGCCTCGAATTCGCGCCGGTAGAGGAGGAATTGTGCATGGCTCATCGGGGCGCCATGGCCGGGAATCGCCGTTTCGAACGGCACGCCTGCGATTTGTGCCAAGGCTTCCTTCCATCCATCAGGACATGCGGTGTCGAGAAATGGCGCAGGCAGGGTAACGAGATCACCGAGCACCGCCAACCGCAATTTGTCGTCGTACAGCCAAACATCACCGGCTGTTGCGGCATTTGGCGCCAGGTTGATTCGCAGTGCACGGCCACCCAGCGTGATCAAGCCCGAGGCGGTTATCACGTTGTCCGGCCGGAGAGCCGCCCCATTCCGGATCGTCGACAAATCACCGCGGATATCTTCACGCATCTCCTCGGAAAACTGAGGATCGTCGACATATGCCGTTTCTTCCTTTGCGCTCGATGCAAGAAATCCGGTAAGCGCATCGTCGATGGCGTTGCTCGCGTAAACGCGCAGGCGAGGATACGCTTCGCGTAGCACGGGATTGCCGCTCACATGATCTAGGTGCCAATGAGTATTGACGATTGCAATGATCCTTTTCTTGTGCGTGCGCGCAAATGACAGAATTGCTTCGCGGTGCCATGGATGACGGCCTGTATCCACAACGACCAGCCCCGCCGGAGCCTCAAAGATCACCGAGTTTCCATCAGGCTCGCGGCCGGGCGGGATGCCTCCGGAAACCATCCACACACCCCGTTGCACCTCCAGCGGGTGAGGAGGGATCGGCGGCACGTCCGCCCGCGCAAATGAAATTGCCCCGAACAGTGCCAGCGCGAAACCGAACCATTCCCGATGTCTCATGGCCGTCCTGTAGCGAAGGTCCTAGCACGGGCGGAATGCTCCCGCGAGGACAATTGTAAATCATATATAAAACAATATCTTGCAGGCTGACCCCGGCAAGTCTTCCGACCCTCGCGCGGTCCTGGATCTCTGCAGTCGCCAAGACGCCGCCACGGTGCGGCAGGCGGGTCCGTTTAGCGTCGCAGCCAGCGTGCTCGGCAAATCGCGTTCGAGCAATCACAAATCGGCGGGCGTCCGTGACGCCGCGCGGAGGGGCTGCTTTCTAGCGGCGGGGGGGGGGGGGGCTGCGCGACTTCGGGTGCGCGCGATGCGGCGCCGTGCGCCCCTCAAGACTCTTGCGCAGATCGATGACCATTAGCGATTGAGGAACTCCCAAACCTTGGATATCACGACCGATCCCTCGCCGACCGAAGAGGCGACGCGCTTGACGGAGCCTGCACGTACATCACCCACCGCATAGATGCCGGGGCGCGAAGTTGCAAAAGGCGAGGCGGCTGTGTCAACGCCGGAGCCGGTGATCACGAAGCCCTTATCATCGAGTTCCACCAGCCCGGAGAGCCAACCAGTGTTTGGTGCGGCGCCTACCATAACGAAGAGCGCACACGTTTTGACGACTCGGCTCTCGCCGGTCCGCGTGTCGCGAATGGTCACCGCCTCGAGATGGTCGGAGCCGTGCAACGCGGTCACCTCCGCGCCGTACTCGATTGCGATCCTGGGGTCGGCCGCAAGCCGGCTGGAAAGATAGCTCGACATCGACGCTGCGAGAGAGGTCCCGCGTACCAACACGCGTACGCAGCGCGCCGAGCGGCTGAGGAACATCGCGGCCTGTCCCGCAGAGTTACCGCCGCCGATGACCACCGCTTCTGTTTCCTTGCAGTAGCGCGCCTCCATCTCGGTCGCAGCATAATAAATACCGGCGCCTTCGAAGTCGGCAAGCCGATCGAGCGGCAGCCGGCGATACTGCACCCCGGTCGCCACCACCACTGCCTTGCTGCGCACCTGTTGGCCGTCATCAAAGGTGGCGCAAAAGCTTTGATCCTCGAGGCGCTCGAGGCGCACCACCCGCCGCGGCATGGCGAAGCGAGTACCGAACTTCAATGCTTGCACTTCGCCGCGCCAGACGAGGTCGCCACCGGAAATGCCCGTGGGGAAGCCCATGTAATTCTCGATACGGCTCGAGGTGCCGGCCTGGCCGCCAACCGCAATATCCTCGACGACCAGCGCGTGCACTCCCTCAGCCCCCGCATAGACCGCGGCGGCGACCCCGGCGGGGCCGCCGCCAACGACCAGCAAGTCGAATGCCTCATCTTTCCTGAAGTCTAGATTGAGGCCGAGCAGCCGCGCGATTCGGTCAGGAGTCGGATCGCTCACGACGTTGCGCCCGAAGATGACCGCCGGCACTCCCGGAGCAATTGAGCAGCTGCGGGCGGTCGCTTCTGCCTCGGGGCTTCCCAGCGGGAACGAACTGTATGGGATCCGGTTTCGGCTCAAGAACTCCGCGATTCGGCGCACGTTGCGATCGTTTTCCTCGCCGATCAGCCGTAGCGAGCTGAGGCCTCGTTCCTCGAGTTGGCGCCGACGGCGCGCCGCAAACACCGTGATAATGATGTCAGACATCTCCGGGATTTGAGACATGAGCGTCAGCATCGTTTCGCGCGGCACCTCGATCACCCGAGTGTCTCGAACAGCGCGAAATGGCAGCGACCAGGCGCCTCCGTTCAGGAAACCGATCTCCCCCACGAACTGCGTCGGACCCATGGTGTGGGGGAAAAGGCGATCGCCCGTGTAGGGATTGACCACCTCGATTTCGCCTTCCTCGACATAAATGAAACGATCCATCGGTTCGCCAGGTCGGGCGATGATCGCACCCGCCGGATATGTTGCGATCTTGCCAGCGGCACGCAGTGCTTCGACGTGAGCCGCCGCCAGCGGCGTGCGCTGCATCTGGAGTAAATCGCCTCCAATTGTTTCCATGTTGTCGCCTGTCCTCGCTAAGGGCTGGGTCGGCTGTTCACGAGGCGGCCAGCGTATCGACCGCATTTGCGATGATTGCGCGATGCAAATCCGGGATTGTACTTGGGGGTGGAGCGGGCATCGATATTCCTGAGCGAACGGTGCAGCACTGCGAGTGCGGACCGTCAGCATGCACTTCCGAGGTGACGGAAACAACAGCCTGTTGCCAAACGTGAACGCGGGCCAAATGGTTCGATCCTTCTACGCTTTTAGCATGGCTACCTCGGAGGGCAAATCGAACGATATGAAAGTCCTCGTCACCGCAGAGTGGAGCGCTTTAGAAAAATATCCGACATGCCATCAATCACCCAAGCATCCCATTCGACTTGACAGGCAAGTATCCCCTTGCCTATGCTAGTGAGCACCGCGGTTGCACAAGTATGAAAAATTCCGACGTTTTATTTCGAGCTCTCGCCGATCCGAGCCGTCGGAAGCTGCTCGACGCGCTCAATGACCATGATGCACAGACACTGTCCGAGCTCTGCGATTGCCTGGATATGACCCGCCAGGCGGTTACTCAACATCTCAACGCCTTGGAGAATGCAGGGCTGGTGAAGACGAGCAAGCGCGGGCGTGAAAAGCTGCATTTCCTCAATCCCGTGCCTTTGCAGCAAATTTACGATCGCTGGATCAGGAAATTTGAACGCCCCCGTTTAAGGGCATGCAAGAGCTGAAAAAGCGGCTAGAGGGAACCTGACGGTGCCGAAGTCGAAATTCACCTACGAGACATATATCGCAACGACAGCCGACATCGACATGCTCAACGGGCACTATCACTATCTCGATATGGTGCCGAAGGGCCGCGATGAGAGCGATCGCGGTCCGTATTGGGTCCGCCGCCATGATGAGTACGATCAGTAATGGATCCCGTCAGTGTACCCGCCACCGTGTGTGAGTAGA
>CAWBUE010000015.1:0-10270 GCA_963791825.1 uncultured Gammaproteobacteria bacterium | reverse complement strand
TCGAATCGGTGCGGGTTTTTGAGCAGATCGCTCCGGGCTTCGAGCACGAAGCCCGCGGCGGTCACTTCGGATAGAATCGTTTCGGGATCGAACGACTGCGAGCCGCCGTTCTCGCCTCCACTCGGCGCCCCGCCTCCAACTTGACGAGAGTGTCGGCAACTTAACGAGAATGTCTGCATGACTGGAGCGTCACCGAAAGCCATGGCAACAATCGCATTTATCGGGCTCGGGAACATGGGTGCTGCAATGGCGGGGCGGCTGCTCGCTGCCGGACATACGCTGCGCGTGTATAACCGTACGGCTTCTCGCGCCGAATCGCTCGTTAGGCAGGGCGCTCGCCTTTGCGACACTCCACGCGACGCCTGCGCAGATGCAGATGCGGTGATCTCCATGGTGGCCGACGATGAGGCTTCGCGGCTGCTATGGATCGGACAGGACGGCATCCTGGCCGCGGACTTGCCTTCAGGCGTTTTCGCAATCGAGTGCTCGACCCTTTCGTACCACTGGGTACTGGAGCTTGCTGCGAAGGCGGGCAGCCGCGGGCTGCGCTACATCGACGCGCCGGTGACCGGTCTTCCGGATGCGGCCGCCGCCGGCCAGCTCACCTTGCTCGTCGGTGCGCCTGCAGCGGACCTCGAGGACGCTCGCGCCCTGCTCGGCCCGCTCGCCGAACGCATCCTTCACTTTGGCAATATCGGCGCGGGTACCGCGTATAAGCTGATCATCAACATGCTAGGCGCGGTGCAAATCGCCTCGGCCGCGGAGGCGATGGCGATCGCCGAGCGCGCCGGGCTCGAGCTGCGGCTCGTCGCCGAGGCAATCTCGCTCGGCCAAGCCGCGAGCCCCCAAGTCATCCGCAATTGCCGCCGCATGGTCGAGGGCAACCATGATCAAAACGTGGTGTTTACCCCATCCTTGCGGCTGAAAGACGTGAACTATGCGCTCGATCTCGCCAAGGGATTGCAAATCGGTAGCCCGTTTGGTGCCCTCGCGGGCACCGCCTTCCGGCGTTTGTGCGCACTTGGCGAAGCGCATGTCAATGAAAGCGCAATTCTGGAGATCGCCCGCTCCTGGGCCGCAGAATAACTCTCAAGCAGACGCCAAGCGGGTCCACGGTCCACCCCACCAAGGGCCGGCTTCCGTGCCGACCCCATCAGGCATATCAATTGCGCGGCTGCGTCGGAATAGGTAGGCACTCCATGACCTCGACGGCGTCGCCTGGAAATATCGTGAAGTGCGGGTGATTCAAGAAGAGCTTTGCCGCAGCTTCGTGGGACTCGGCATTGATTGTCAGGTATCCGGTGATGTTGTTCTTCGTATCGGAAACTCCCTGCGGTCCCACCCGCTTCGTTTTCCCGAGCGGCCCCCCCTGATCCACAACCGCAGACTTATGGACCTGCATCCATTCGCCCCACGCTTGCATACCCGACGCTTCAGCCTTCTTGCGCTTCGCTTCGTCCACCGTCTTCCATTTCTCGAAGGAGGCGGCGGTGCCAAGAAAGACGGCGAGGAATTTCTTCATGAGTTGCTCCAATTTCAGGCGTTTATGGACGCAAGACTCGCCGGGCTCGGACGGCTCCTCTTGCTCTTGCCCCTACGACGCTCAAGCAGAGGCGAAATCGACATCCGCGGCAACAATTTCTCTATACGGGTCTGCGCTGACCGGCCGGATCGTGCCAGCCGGACCGTGCCGAGCACTTATTTTCCTCCGTCCGGCCCGAAATGGGTTGCCAAATAATCGGCGATGACGTCGAACTCCTCGTCCGAGATCTTCGCACCCTTGCCGATCATTGAATCGATTTGTGCCTCCCATTGCTTTCGCGTGTGCCGCGATCGCGTTACTAATTCAAAGGAGTGGCACTGTGCGCATGCGTGCTCGGCATCGACGGGGCCTGGCCGGCTGGTAGGACCGAGGGCGGCCGATACGGCGCCCGGCGTGAGCGGCAGCGCAAACGCCAGCAGCGTGGAGCCCACACCGGGACCACCGACGGCGATCACGACGTATTGCCGGCCGTGCAGTCGGTACGTCATCGGCGTGCCGTTCGTCTTCAAGTCGCCCGTGGGATATGTCCATAAATCCTCGCCGGTTTCCTTGTCGATCGCGTGAAACGCATAATCGCCGCCGCAGAACAGACCGCCCCCAGCTGGGGCGGTAGCGCCACACCGGCGAGCGCCCGATGTTTGCGCAGACGCGAGGTGTACGTGGACATCGATTCAACCGGGCAGCACCGTATAGTTACGGAGGTCGATCACCTGACCCGTCGTTGCCGCGGCAAGAGAGGTGATGACGCCGTTGGCGATTCCGATGCGCGCGTTGCGGAGCGTGCCGCCGTGCCCGTTAGCCGGAAACTACCAATCGCGGCGCCCATCCTCCGGCTCGTCGCTTGAGCACGAGGTGGTACCACGCGAACGCCAAGCACAGCACCGATCCCAGAATCAGAATGCTGGGCCGTCCATCGTCCGCGTCGAGGAGGTCGGCGACGCCAAACGCGGCTGCAAGGCATAGCCCGAGAATGGGCGCCAAGGGGAAGAGCGGCGAGCGCCAATACCCCGGTTGCCCGGTCAGTCCTTTCACTCGTCCTACGAGCACGGAAAGCGAGACCAGCCCGAGACTGTATACGACCAGAGCGGAGGTGAAGACAACCAACAGGTGCGAATTTAGCAGACAGCACACTGCGGCAAGGGCGCCTACCACGAGAGTCGCGGCACGCGGAGCCCCCGAGGTGCCGTGAACGCTCGCCAGCATCCGATTGACGCGGACATGAAAGATTTCATCGCGGCCCAAACTGAAAAACAATCGTGCCGAGAACATGACCTGCGCAATCAACGCATTGAATACCGCCAACGCCACTCCCGCGCTCAAGGCGCGGGCGGCCGCAGGTCCGGCCATCGACGACATGAATGTACTGAAGGGCGCCGGGCTGGCAAAGGTCGCGACCAGGTCGCTCGCGCCGAGGACGACGGCGATAACCGGAATCGCGGTTGCAAACGCTCCGATCAGGCCTGCGATGAGAATCACGGAGCCCATTCTTCGGTGCGGATCGGCAAGTTCCTCGCCGAAGGCGACGGCCTGGTTACCGCCGGTGGTGGCAAAGGCCGCGCTAACGCCACCCAGCGCCAGTGCACCGATACTGGCCGGACCCAGCGTTCCAGCGGCATTCAGAGCCATCGGGTGTGCGATGACATTCACGATGCTCCTCGCCGGATGCCACATTCCGGCGACGATGAGTGCCAATACGGCCAGCATTTCTATTGCGAGAAACAGGCCGGTCACCAATGCGCTCGCCCGCACGGCGAGCAGTGCGATCGCAAGCGCGGCCGCGAGCGAGCCAAATATGACGGCCTGCGGCGGCAGGCCCGGCGCCAGATCAGCGACGTAGACAGCCACAACCTTCGCGAGAAACCCCGTGATTGGAATCACCGTGACGGCCCACAGGGCGAGGCACACGAATCCCGCAGCCGGACCGAGAACCGTGCCTACTCCCACGTAGTCGCCGCCCGCATAAGGAAATGCGGAACCCAGTTCCGCATACACCGTCGCCCAAATGACGGCCACGGCAATGCCGACCACAAACAGGCCTGCGGCACCGGTTCCGGCATGCTGTAAGACATCGGAGCCGACGCCGTATATCGAAAAGACGGGAGACAGACACGACATCGTGAGCAGCAGAACACCGAAGGAGTTGAGCTTGCGGTGCAACCGACCCGCTTGGGCGCTCGAGCCACCTGCGGCAAGGGGCCCCGTGACGGCGTCGGACGGGAGCACGGTACTTGCTGATGGTTGGTCGCTCAGAAAACTGGCTCCTTGGCGAAGCTTCAACTATCTGCGCATGTTAGCAGCTATGCTTACCTTTGACCGACGACGGGCATTGCGCGACAGTAGCAAGAGAAGCGGCTGCGGGTACACCGCTTACACCACGGGATCTGAGTGGTGCAGGCCTCGGCGTTTTTCCTTGTTTGCGGGCGAAACGTCCATCAGTAAGAGGACGATGAAGCCCAGGACCGGCAGAGCTGACGCCACGAGGTAAGCGCGCAAAGCGAGTTCGATAAATGACACGGGGATAGTATCTGCGCATCAACATTACGAGAACGTGACGCTCCGCACTCGTTTTGGTTAAGTACTCTTCCGCACGCCCCGTGACGCAAATGCCTGTAGGAATTACATATGAAGCGCTTCGTTCCTCTGTTGTCGGTCGGCCTGGTCTTTTGCGCATCGGTTGCTTCAGCCCAAGAGGTGCATTCGCACCCGCCTCCGGAAAAGCTCGGTACCGTGACGTTCGCGACCTCGTGCGCACACAGTGTTACACATGATTTCGAGCGCGCAATCGCCCTACTTCACTCCTTTGCGTACAGCGATTCGGAAAAAGCCTTTCGTAACGTCGCCGCGGCCGATCCGTCTTGCGCCATGGCGCATTGGGGCGTGGCGATGTCGTATTACCACCAGTTGTGGAGCCCGCCTAGCGCCGACGATCTGCGCAAGGGCGAGGCGGAGATCGGTCAAGCCCTTCGTCTCAATGTCCGGTCTGAACGAGAACGACAATTCATTGCAGCGGCCGCTGTGTATTACCGAGACTCCGACCATTTGCCACATCCGGTTCGCGCTCAAGCCTATGAAGAAGCGATGAGCATCGCCGCCCGCAGCGCTCCGACGGACACAGAGACACAGGTCTTCTATGCGCTGTCCCTGATTGGAACCGCCGCGCCCGACGATCGATCCCATACGAACCAGAAACGGGCCGCCGCTATCCTCGAGCCGATCTACCGCGATCATCCGGATCATCCCGGCGTTGCTCACTATCTCATCCACGCCTATGACAGCGCGGAATTGGCGCCGCGCGGTTTGGCCGCTGCGCGCGCGTACTCGAAGATCGCGCCTTCTGCACCGCATGCGCTGCACATGCCGTCGCACATCTTCACGCGGCTGGGCCTGTGGGATGATTCGATCGCATCTAACATCGCTGCGCGCGCGGCAGCGCACAGTCAGGGTGATTCAGGCGAAGAACTCCATGCGATGGATTACCTGACGTACGCCTATTTGCAGCGAGGGCGTGCAGGCGATGCGGAGCAAGTCGTTGCGGCGTTAGGTACGATGAGCGGATCTCTGCGGAGCGACTTCAAGGCCGGCTATGCCGTCACCGTCATGCCGGTCCGACTCGCCATGGAGGGGCACAAATGGGACGCGGCCGCAGCGCTGCAGCCGCTGCCTGAGTCCGTGCCGCATGTGGCGGCTGTCGTCTATTGGGCGCGGGCGGTGGCCAACGCGCGCGCCGGGCATCCGCGAGCGGCCGACGATGACATCGCGCGGCTCGAAACCTGTGAACAACAGCTGCAAGTCGCCGGAAATACCTACTGGGCAACGCAGGTCGACGTGCTAGGGAAGGAGGCCGACGCCTGGCGATCGGCCGCAAGCTCTCGCGCTGACGAGGCGCTTCAACGACTTCGGCAGGCGGCAGACGAAGAAGATGCGGTCGAGAAGCTGCCGGTGACGCCAGGCCCGATCGTACCGGCACGCGAGCAACTGGGAGATATGCTCCTGGCCCTGAATCGGCCACAGGAAGCCCTTCAAGAATATCGGGTGGCGTTAGCCGCGGCGCCTGGAAGGCGCGGCGCGCTTGCGGGTGCGGCCCAAGCGGCCGAGCTCCTCGGCGATACCCGGACGGCAACCGAGATGCGGGCCGTTCTGTCGAACTGAGAACGTGGACCCGCGGGGACGACATGTCGCAACGGGGCGTAGCGCAGCGCAAGAGAGGCAACGAGACAGCAAGGAGACACGGAGCGACGCAGCGATACGCAGATAAGTCGCGTCTCGCCAATCATGTCTGTTCGAACTACACTTCGTCCAATGGGCATAGTTCACATGGTGGCACCGGCGCTGTTGCCGGCATCGCAGTTCGAATTGGGCGCGGTGCCGCCGCCGGTGGGAAACAGCCCTTCGCCGCGGCTCTCGAGCAGGGAAGCCTTCGCGTCACCGGATGGCACCGTTTGTACGGGCACCTGGGAGGCGAGCCCGGGCCGCTTCGCGCGTGCGGTGGTGGACGCAGAGTTCAGTCATTTCATTTCCGGGCGTGCGACGTTCGTGACCGAGGCAGGACAGACGTTTGAATTCCGAGCAGGAGACGCGGCGTACTTCCCGCCGCTGACGCGCGGAATCTGGACCGTTCACGAGACGCTGCGCAAGACCTACTGCATCTGGCGTTGATCGCCTCACGCGGTCGGTGAACCCACGAATGGGTTACGAGCTCCATGGGGAAGGGGATCATGAAAACGATTGACTGGTATTTCGACTTCATCTCGCCATTCTCCTATCTTCAGCTCGAAGCGTTCGGCCGGCTGCCGCCCGATGTTGAGGTGGCATTGCGCCCCGTGCTGTTCGCCGGACTGCTCAGTCATTGGGGTCACAAAGGCCCTGCCGAGATCCCAGCGAAACGGCGCTTCACGTACCGCTTCGTGCAGTGGCTTGCCGAGCGCGACCACATTCAATTGAAATTTCCACCCAAGCATCCCTTCAACCCGATCAAGGCGCTCCGCCTGGCAATTGCCGCAGGTAATGGCCTGGAGCCGGTACGCACGATCTTCCGGCACATCTGGCGCGAGGGAAACTCGATCGATGTTGACAAGGATTGGATAGACCTGTGCATGCGGGTCGGAGTCGCCGATCCCGATGCCAAGATCAACGACCCGCAGATCAAGGAAGAACTCAAATGTAACGGTGACCGTGCAGCCGCGGCCGGCGTATTTGGCGTGCCGACATTCGTCATCGACGGGGATGTCTTTTGGGGTGTCGATGCCACCGGCATGGTGCTCGACTATCTAAGCGACCCGCAGCGATTCTGGCGCGATGAGTACGGACGCGTCGCCAACCTCCCCATCGGGGTCGAACGGCCGCGCCAGTGAGTTGGTGATGCCGCAATCTCTGCGGGGATGCATTCCAGGGACCTCGCGCATTGCAGCGCGCGACGAAGCGATGACCTCAGGCGTGCTTTTGCTGCAGCGCCCACGGAGGGGCGCGCTCTCCGCGCGGCGGCGCCGGCTCCGACGATGACTTTGCTGCCGCACGTTGCAGGGTGTGCCTGGCTCGCGGGGTACTTGCGAGGGATGCGTCGGCGGCGTAGTGTGCAGCGCGCTCCGAGCCCCAGGCAGTCTGCCGCTCGGGGGGACTCGATACAAATGACTATAACTAAAGGGGACTCCTTCATGACACGTATGACCCAGGCGATCTGCGCCGCCGGCGCACTACTCTCTCTCGCTGCACTTGGCACGAGGGCTTACGCCGATGGCCGCGACTACAACGACGGACCGGTACAGACTGTCTCGTTCATCCGCACCGTCGACGGGCATTTCGACGAATACATGCACTGGCTCGCGACCACCTACAAGAAACAGGAGGAAGCGGCCAAGGCGGCCGGTCTCATCACGCGCTATGAAGTGCTGGTCGCTCAGCCGCACACCGCGCAGGATGCCGACATCATCCTCGTCGTCGAGTACAAGAACTGGGCGGCGCTCGATCATCTCGGCGGGAAGTTTGATCAGATAAGCGCCAAGGTTGAAGGCTCGGTCGAAAAGGCGAGTCAGTCCCAGGTGGATCGCGCCAAGATTCGCACGGTGCTGGGTTCAGACACCGTGCAGGTGGCGGAGCTGAAATAAGAAGACCAATACCGGCGGTCGTTCCTACGCGACCGCCGGACCCTGCGGCACACGGGAGTTCATTCAGAAGTCAGGACACGCGAGATAATTGCTTGCGCACGCCACACGTGGGATCCATCACGCGGCTTGTTTGAAATCACTCATCTGTGCATCGAGAGCGCGCTTGAAAGCCGGGCGGCCGGTGCAGCGCTCAACGTAATCCGCCAGATGCCGATCGGCAATGAGTTCGGGAAGGGTGCGCAGCACCGTCGTCATCATGAGATCGCCCGCCGTAAAGCGCGCGCCGTCCAGATAGGGCTTGTCGCCCAACGCCTTGGCGAGGCAGTTCAGACGATGGCGCGCAAACTCGACGGCGCTGGGACGACGCAGCTTCGCCCACTCTTGATCGGCATAGAACAGGTCGAGCACAGCGACGTTCATGATGTGCGGCTCGATGGAATTGAGCGCCGCAACCAACCATTGGGTCGCCCGAGCGCGGGCAGCGGCGTCCCTGGGCAACAGAGCCTCGGTCCGTTCGCCAATGTGCAGAACGATCGCACCGCTTTCGAAGAGTACTTGGCCGTCCTCCTCGAAGATCGGTACCTGACCGAACGGTTGCAGCGCACGGTAATCAAGCTTGTCCTGGTCGCCCTGCCCCAGCAGTCGCGTCCGGTAAGGCAGTCCCGCTTCCTCGAGCGCCCAGCGGACGCGCAGATCGCGCACGTGCCCCTGTGCGAACTCGGGAACCCATCGAAACGCGGAGATCGTGATCATGCATTTCTCCTGTCTGAGTGCAAGGCAAAGATTTTGGGCAGAGCGGGTGCGCCCGCTCGCCGTGCTTATACATAAGACGTTTCAGAAGCCGCAGAATCGACACTCGAGGCAGAATTTTTTCTACGGCGCCTTTCGCAAGCCAGTTCTTCTTCAGGTTGCTGCTGGTCCGGCGCCGTACTTGGCGGCCATCTTCTCGATGATGCGGCTGACGCTCACCACGGTGCGCTCATGAGTGCCGGTGCCGATGTCCTCGGCCCCATCCGTGGCCCATACCCGGAAATCTATTCTGCGGCCTTCCACCCGGATGACCTCTGCATGGCCAATGACATAGCGGCCGACTGGAGTCGCCACGAGGTGCCGTGGTGTCGCCCGACGTGCAGGGTATATAGCCCTTTCGCGCCTCTCGGTATCTCTTTCATGGCGCCTCCGGTCTTGCGTCGACTTCGACTCGATCACTCGCTCGGTACGAAAATCGCCAGCAGCACATAGAGAAGCACGCCGGCACCTCCGCAAAGGGCCAGTACTGCAAAGATCAACCGCCATGCCCACGATTCCATTCCCGTCGCTCGCGCGATTCCGCCGCACACCCCGGCGATCCACCTGTCGGCGCGGCTGCGGCGAAAGGTATTGACCGCAGATACGAAAGGGGGCGTGGAGCCGGTGTGCTCCGGATTCAACAGCCGGGATTTTGCGCGCGTGAACTCCTCGTCCGTCAAGGTGCCGCGCTCGCGAAGTTCCGCCAGTTTGCTCAGTTCATCACTCAGCGTCATCGCAGTCTCCTTCTGCGGCCAATTCTTGCTGCGGCCGGCCATCTCAGTGCCATCATACAAGCGTGGGTGCAGCCATTCATCTTTATTGCTAGCCTGCCGCCCGCGTTTTCACGTATATCCAATGTGTAAGGCAATCGTGCTTCCCAAAATCTTGCGATTCGACCGGCGCCTCATCATCTGTATCGCCATTTGTCTGCCGAGTATCGCCCTTGCCCAAAACATCGCCTTGACGTTCGATGACGGCCTTGACCCTCGGCGACAACCGGCGGCCGCTTCGTGGAACGAGGCCATCCTCGAGGCTCTTGCCAGGGATGGAATCAAATCCATGCTGTATGCGGCGGGTGAACGCGTGGATAGTCCCGGCGGAATGGCATTGGTCAAGGACTGGGGCTTGGCAGGCCACGCCGTCGGCAACCATACCTACAGTCATCTAGATCTTGACGACAAAAAGACCAGCTTGGATGGTTTCCTACGGGACATCGAGCGAAACGAGACGCTGCTTAGAAATAGTCCGGGCTGGACGGCGCGCTTTCGGTTTCCCTATCTCAAGGAAGGCGACACCGCGGCGAAGCGCGACGGAGTGAGAGCCTGGCTGAGCGCCCACCGCTATGAAAGCGGCGCCGTGAGTATCGATACCAGTGATTGGTATTACGACGAACGCTACGCCCAGTGGCGGGCGGCGCATCCGGACGCGGACCCGGCGCCGTTTTGCACTGCGTATCTGGCGCACATTTGGGATCGCGCGATTTACTACGACGGCCTTTCGAGAAAAGTCCTTGGCCGCAGCGCAAAATATGTGATCTTGCTGCATACGAGCAGAATCAATGCAGAATTTCTGTCTGAAATGATCGCCCTGTTTCGCAGCAAGGGATGGACGATCATTTCTCCGGCGGAGGCGTATGCAGATCCAGTGTATGCCATGAGACCTGCCGTCCTGCCTGCCGGAGAAAGTATTGTGTGGTCTTTGGCAAAGCAAGCCGGCGTTGCGGGCTTGCGTTATCCCGCCGAGGACGACGTATACGAGAAACTGAAGCTCGACCGAGTGGGGCTTTCAGTGCAGCGCTAGCGTGGCGCGCCGCCATCCGACGTCTTGCCACCGGCCG
>CAWBUE010000014.1:0-261840 GCA_963791825.1 uncultured Gammaproteobacteria bacterium | reverse complement strand
CCTCAAATAGTCCAAGTCGTATTGCACACGTTCGTGCATTTTATCGACGGTTGAGGTCTCGCCGCGCAAGCCGTTCACCTGCGCCCAGCCTGTAATCCCCGGTCTAACTTTGTGACGAATCATGTAGCCATTGATGAGCTTCCGATATTTTTCGTTATGCGCGACCGCATGTGGACGCGGGCCCACAAGACTCATTTTGCCTTCGAGGACGTTAAGGATTTGAGGGAGCTCATCCATGGAGGTGCGACGCAAAAATGCGCCTATCGGGGTGACGCGAAAATCCATTTTGGTAGCCTGCATTACTACCGGGCCGTCTTCACAGACCGTCATGGTGCGGAATTTGTACACCATAATTTCTTCGCCGTTGAGTCCGTAACGGCGCTGCTTGAACAAAATCGGACCCGGCGATGAGCGCTTGATCGCGATTGAAATCCCGATAAGGAGGGGCAGAGCAGCAATAGCGCCGATGTGGCGCCCGCCACGTCCAGCACCCTCTTCCACAAGGCGCTCGTGCCTTGAAGGGGTGAGTCGCAAATCGAAAACGCAGGCATGCCATTGATTTCGATACAGCGAGCCTGGATCAGATCGAATGCAAAGAGGTTCGGTACGAAGTACACCGAAGCGGTCGTGTCACGAAGTTCCCGCAGAAGATCCTCGATGCGAGGTGCGGTACAGATCGGTAGTGCGATATACACTCGAGTGATCGCGTTGTTTCGAACAAAATTACCGAGATCGGCCGCCGTGCAGTTACACGTGATTTCATGCTCCCCAAGGTCGGCTAATCGCTCACAACCGCGGTAATCGAAGAACCCTCGAAATTTGCCGAGTCCCTCGCCCTGTCCAATGCGCCGCGCTAGTTCTAACCCGACGTCGTTGGCGCCGATAATGATGAATCGATGCACGGGTGGACTACCCCCCGCGAGTCGCTTTACGAATAAAATGCAGCGTGAGTTCACTATCAATCGCGCAAACGGCATCGCTAAGAACCAAGTCACAATAGTATCGCGTGAAAAGCCATGGGTCAGATCGAACGAGATCGCTAGGAATACCAATATCGCAACTATGCAGGTCCATTCCAACAGAAAGCCTAAAATGATATCTGGGATGCTGCCACTGGCGCTTGAACGAGCTACGTCGAGTGGGCTCAAGATTTGCGCCGAAACAATGAATGCGACTAGTGCCAGTGCACACAGATTCGTGGTTATGGGTTGACCGAAAATTAATGCACTCAACCAGAGAACCACCACGACCATGCTCGGAAGAACACTCTGCTTCGTCAGCGTCACGTGGGCCGGCTCCATGCTGCCCAGCCGAACTGCTTTATCGTGCAAATATTTCTGGGAGATTCCCGAACGCGTTTTGGATCCAGAAGCCTTTGGTTCGGCTGAAACATCCTCGATGCGCAAATCCCTGCGTGCCGAAATATTGGTCATTTGAGTTCCTTCCCTGCGCGCCGGATGCAAGCATCAATAACGAAGCAAGTCCTATGCCGAAAACATAACGGCCTTTAACAAGCCGATTCTGCGCTGCACTCTTATCGAAATCCCCAGGAATATTTCCTTATCTAATTCCCCAGGAATATTTTTTTCTACCGATGATACCTAACATTGGCATATTGCTCGCGTCTTAGCATTTTGCACTGCCGCAGTGCATGTGTCGGGACAATTGCCCCTCAACAGTGCGTTGCAAAAGTCCGCAGCCAGATTGTTTCGTCCGATGACATGCAGCGTTTGTATTGGTGCGTTGCAGGTCGAACGATGCATGATGTCGGTGCAATTTGCGTCCAGTGCTGAATGTCTGTATACGTTCACATCGTTATGTTTAATTGAAGCATCGTCAAAATTTCGGCGAAAAATTAACTGCTCAGGAACTCTGTTGAAGGGAAGCGCGCCGCCGGCATAAATCTTGCTCTCAATCATCTAAGCACCTTCCGCTTGAGGTAGCTGACTTTCACTACTTGCGCAAATTAAAGGGATGTTCCATGAAGATAGTCATATACAGCGCGAACTTCGCGCCGGAGCTCACGGGAATCGGCAAGTACTCCGGCGAAATGGCGTCTTGGTTGGCGGCTCAAGGTCACGCGGTGCGGGTGGTTGCTGCGCCGCCGTACTATCCTAATTGGGAAGTCGACTCTCACTACGCTCGGCCTCGCTTTCGGCGTGAGCAATGGAAAGGGGTGGAGGTTTGGCGCGCGCCCATTTGGATCCCCAAAAAACCAACGGGGTTGACACGAGTGTTGCATCTGCTGTCCTTTGCAATCATGTCGTTTCCCATAATTCTGCGGCAGTTCTTCTGGAGCCCCGAACTCGTGGTGACCGTGGCGCCGGCCTTTTTATGCGCACCAGCTGGTTTGCTGCTTGCGCGTCTTTGCGGAGCGCGGTCGTGGTTGCACCTACAGGACTTCGAAATCGATGTAGCGTTTCGGATGGGACTGCTCAAAGGAGAATTGTTGCAGCGAATTGTGTTGTGCATCGAGCGCTGGGTGCTGCGCCGCTTTAACAATGTTTCGACTATTTCTAATCGAATGGTCGAGCGCCTCGCCGCGAAAGGAGTCGACCGAGAGCGCATCCGCTATCTCCCTAATTGGGTCGATATAGGTCACATCAAACCTTCAAAGGCCCGCGGAGTTTATCGCGCAGAAATGGGCATCTCCGACGATACGATGGTTGTATTGTATTCGGGAACGCTGGGAGGAAAGCAGGGACTAACCGCAATTCCAAAGGTCGCCAAATATTTGGAGCATCGCAAAGACATTCTATTCGTCATTTGCGGAGATGGAGTGATGAAACCTCAACTAAAAGCTGCGAGCGAAGGGATGGCAAATTTGCTTTTTATTCCGTTGCAGCCCTTTGCGCTTCTCGGCGAGCTGCTTTGCATGGCCGACGTCCACCTATTGACGCAGAATCCGAATGCAACCGATCTGGTTCTTCCCTCGAAATTATCTGGAATGTTGGCTAGCGGACGTCCGGTCATCACAACCTGTCATGCGGGAACCGAACTCGATGCGGTTGTGTGCAAGTGTGGACTCGTGGTCCCACCCGGTGATATCCCAAAACTGGCGGCGGCGGTTTGCAAGCTCGCCGATGAAACCGGCGTTCGGCATGAACTCGGGGGACGTGCCCGCGCTCATGCGGAAAAGACTTTCGAGCGCGACGCAGTGCTGACGAGTGTTTTCGCCCCGATCGAAGATCACGAAACGATTGCCGATGACCTCGCAGCGTAGGCCAGAAGCGCAATCCGGCTGAAAAGGCTTACGGACGAGCACAGCGCCGATAACGGAGAATTACCTTGTGATTAATAAAACCGCATTGATCACCGGCATCACCGGTCAAGATGGCGCATATTTAGCGGAATTACTGCTAGAAAAGGGGTACATGGTCCACGGCGTGAAGCGCCGTTCATCGATGTTCAATACCGCCCGCATTGATCATCTCTACCAAGACCCGTATGAAAGAAACTTGCGCTTCAAGCTGCATTATGGAGATCTCACCGACTCCACCAATTTGATTCGGATTATCCAGGAAACGCAGCCGGATGAAATTTATAATTTAGCGGCACAAAGTCATGTTGGGGTCTCGTTCGAGACGCCCGAATATACAGCGAATTCGGATGGAATCGGTACTTTACGCGTTCTCGAGGCAATCAGAATTCTCGGCCTCGAGAAGAAGACGCGATTTTATCAAGCATCGACATCCGAAATGTACGGAAAGGCGCAGGAAATTCCGCAGCGGGAGACGACCCCGTTCTACCCGCGCTCGCCTTACGGAGCTGCCAAGGTATACGCATTTTGGATTACCGTGAACTATCGAGAGGCTTACGGTCTGTTTGCATGCAACGGCATCCTCTTCAACCATGAGTCGCCGCTGCGCGGCGAAACATTCGTTTCGCGGAAAATCACGCGTGCACTGACGCGCATCCGGGTAGGCCTTCAAGAAACGCTACATCTGGGTAATCTTGATTCTCGGCGAGATTGGGGTCACGCGCGTGATTATGTTCGAGCGCAATGGCTGATGCTGCAGCAAGAATTTCCGGATGACTTCGTCATCGCAACGGGAGAACAACATTCGGTTCGGGATTTCGTGGCCGCCGCCGGCGCGCTGCTGGAAATGAGGATTGTTTGGAGGGGTGAGGGAATCGACGAAATCGGGATCGACGCTCGTACTGGGCGCCGAGTCGTCCGCGTGGATCCTCGCTACTTTCGTCCCACGGAAGTCGAAACTTTACTCGGGGACCCTCGCAAGGCTCGGCAAGAGCTCGGCTGGCAAGCCGAGATAAGCTTCCCGGACTTGGTTTCCGAGATGGTCGCATCTGATCTCGATGCCGCTAAACGCGATCGCCTCGTTGGCAATGAGGGCTACAAAGTCTACGCCTACCACGAGTAGCTCGTTGCAGCTGGCCGCCCATTCTCGCATCTACGTGGCGGGCCATCGCGGCCTGGTCGGATCGGCCGTACTGCGGGCGCTTCGATTGCACGGCCACGATAACCTGCTCCATCGTACCCGTGATGAGCTGGATCTTACCGATCAGGCGGCGGTGCATGCGTTCTTTCAGGCTGAACGTCCCGAGGCGGTCATCATGGCGGCCGCGCGCGTGGGAGGCATACACGCGAACAACTCGCGCCCAGCAGTTTTCATCCGCGACAATCTCGTCATCCAGAGCAATGTCATCGATGCCGCGCATTGCGCGAGGACTGCTAAATTTGTGTTTCTGGGATCGAGCTGTATTTATCCGAAGCTGGCCCCGCAACCGATCAAGGAAGAATATTTGCTGACGGGGGCCCTTGAGCCGACCAACGAATGGTACGCCGTCGCTAAAATCGCCGGTCTTAAAATGTGTCAGGCATATCGTCGCGAGTATGGCTTCAATGCGATCTCCTTGATGCCGACGAATCTATACGGGCCAGGCGACAATTTCGACCTAGAGAGCTCCCATGTGCTCCCGGCACTGATCCGCAGATTCCATGACGCCCGCATGCGCGGCGATAAGAGCGTAACCATCTGGGGAACTGGTACTCCACGTCGCGAATTCTTGCATGTCGATGACCTTGCCGATGCCGTTTTGTACCTCCTGCGCAATTACGATGCCGAGCCGATTTTAAATATCGGATGGGGTAAGGACGTGACGATTCGCGAATTGTCGGAAGTGGTGGCTTCGATTGTGGGGTACACCGGTACGCTGATCTTTGACTCGGCGAAACCAGATGGGACACCCCGCAAGCTGCTGGACGTCACGCGCTTGACGGCTCTCGGTTGGCGGCCGCGAATCACATTGAAGGCAGGCATAGAGAGCACGTACGCATGGTTCAAGGAACATGCTGCGGATGCGCGACTTTAAGTGCCCCACCTCGGGCGCCTCGCATCGGGGCACCGCAGTGCCGGCACACGAATGTGGGGCGAACGGAGCTGTTTGCAGTGCTGTTATCGCCAGAGCCGGCAGGAACCACGCCGGCTGGTGCAGAAGTTCGCGGGCTGTCGCGACATGGTTCCAGGCCATCATTCCGCGCTCGCCTGGCGCGTGGTATTCCCCGCGCGTTGTTATACCGCGGGGTATCTCATGAGGCGATACCCGCAACTGGAACCCAATCGAGCTGGTAGTTCTAAACCCCCCAGGCGGAGGCTGACACGGACGTCCCAGACGGAATCAGGCGACAACCATCTTGACACTCACCGCCGGAAGAACAATGGGTACCATCCGCCCAGTTAGGACCGTAAGTAATTGGTCGGGGCGACAAGATTCGAACTTGCGACCCCTTGCACCCCATGCAAGTGCGCTACCAGGCTGCGCCACGCCCCGACCGAGGGACCGAATGATAGCCCAAACGGGCCATGAATGCCGCGCGCCGTGAACCTGCCGCGTGCCGTCTAGCGGCGCAAAATCTTGATCAGTTCTTCGAGTTCGAGCCGCATCTGATGAATGAGCTGTTGGCTCTGGTTGAGGTCCACCTGCGCGTCGTCGCCGGTGAGGCGGTTTCGTGCCCCGCCGATCGTAAATCCCTGCTCATACAGAAGGCTTCGTATCTGCCGAATGATCAAGACGTCTTGCCGCTGGTAATACCGGCGATTGCCGCGGCGCTTGACGGGCTTGAGCTGCGGGAATTCCTGTTCCCAGTAGCGCAGCACATGCGGCTTGACGCCGCACAGGTCGCTGACTTCACCGATGGTGAAATACCGCTTTCCCGGAATCGGCGGCAGTTCGCTATTGTTGCTTGGTTCCAGCATAGGCCTCGACGCGGGCTTTCAGTTTCTGGCCAGGACGGAATGTAACAACTCGACGGGCGCTGATGGGAATTTCCTCGCCGGTTTTTGGATTGCGCCCGGGGCGCCTATTCTTGTCGCGCAAATCGAAATTGCCGAAGCCGGAGAGTTTTACTTGCTCGCCCGAAGACAGCGCGGCGCGAATCTCCTCGAAGAACAAATCCACGAGTTCCCGCGCCTCCCGCTTGTTCAGGCCCAATTGATCGAACAGGGCCTCCGCCATTTCTGCCTTCGTCAGGGCTGCCATGCTTATTGATCTCTTATTGTGGCGCTCAATACATCCCGTAACCGAGCAACCACTGCGGTCACGACGGCGTCTGCGTCAACATCAGTAAGAGTGCGGGAAGAGTCCTGTAAAATCAAGCCTAAAGCGATACTTTTTCGTCCTGTTTCTACGCCGGGGCCGCGATATACGTCGAACACCCGCAACTCGCTCAAGAGACCTGATGCACTAACAGTAACATTTTCCCGTAAAACTGCGAGGGGGACACTCTCGTCAATTACGATCGCCAAATCGCGGCGCACTGCTGGAAATCTTGAAATTTTCTTATATTTCAATGGTTTACAAGTAAATGATGAGTCTATTTCTAGTTCGAACAATAAAACGGTAGACGGTAGATTGAGGGCCTTGACAATCTGCGGGTGAAGTCTCTCCCAGCCACCCGACCGCGTTTGCGCCGCGATAAATTCGCGCGGTGCGTCCGGGCCGCAAGCAGCTCAGCGAATCCGTCTCGAACCGAACGGAGGATGCATCACCGGTCAACGCCAACACGCTTTCCAAATCCCCTTTCACATCATGGAAATCGAGCGCCTGACGCGCACTGCCCCACTGCTCCGGCCAGCGCGCGCCGGTTGCAATTCCGGCCAACGTTTCGATCTCCTCGAGTTCGGCGCCGGTTCGCAGCAGAAACTTCTTGCCGATCTCGAACAAACGGACCCGCGTTTGTTGGCGCCGCAAATTCTCGCGGCACGCCTGCACGAGGCCGGTCCAAAGCGACACCCGCATTTCGCTGAGATCCTCGGAAATGGGATTCGCCAGCCTCAAGGCAGGCGTCTCGGGAAACAAGTGCCGCTGCAAGCTTGCATCAACGAAACTATAGGTGATGACCTCGCGATAGCCGCGATCGGCCATCGCCGTCAAAAGCCGATCGCTCGTGCACACGTGATTCGGTGGCTTCCCCGGCGATTTGCGGCGCAGTCGCATGCTTCTCGGCAATACTGTCGAAGCCGCGCAGCCGCGCCACTTCTTCGATCGAGATCCTCTTCGATGCGTATATCGAAGCGATGCGGCGCCTGATGCACCCGCCAGCCGGTCTCCGTGACTTCGACGCGATCGCTGATCGCGGACAGCACGGCCCGCACTTCATCATCGGGCACGCTTGCCCCGAGGAGTCTCGTCAATCGAGCGCGGCGCAAGCTCACCCAGTCTTCTGCATCGGCAAGGCCGCCCGGCGCAGCGCGGGTCACTTGCACGGGTCCCGGTTCGCCTCCGACTATTTCAACGAGAAGCGCGGTCGCCCGCTCCAAGGCAACCGGCGGCAACGTTCGGATCGACGCCGCGTTCGAATCGTTGCGCCGCATCGGTGAACAGCCCAAGCCGCCGCGCACGCCCGGCAACCGCGGCGGGCGAAAAATGCGCCGCTTCCAGCAGCACATCGCTTGTCGCATCGGAGATCGCGGTGTCCCGACCACCCATGATCCCCGCAAGCCCGATCGCTCGGTGCGCGTCCGCAATGACCAGAAGATCCGGATCCAGCAAATATTCCTTGTCATCGAGCAACGTGAGGCGCTCGCCGGGGTTCGCCATCCGCACCCGGATGCCCTGCTCGAGCCGCGCGAGATCGTAGGCATGCATCGGCTGGCCCAGATCCATCATCACGTAATTCGTGACGTCTACGATGGGCGAGATGCTGTTGATGCCGACCCGGCGCAGGCGTTCGCGCAGCCAAGCTGGCGACGTAGCGGCCGCCCTGACGCCGCGAATCACTCGCGACGCGAAGACCGGGCAAGCGCCCGGGGCTTCGAGCGTTGCCGGAAATGCCGCCGCGCTGCGCGCGGGGACCGGACTGACGCGGGCGGTGAGATAACGCCGCTCCTGTGCAGCCGCATAGTCGCGCGCGATACCGAATACGCTCATGCAATCACCGCGATTGGGGGTCGCGTTTACTTCCAGCATCGCATCATCGAGTCCCATGGCCGCGCGCAAATCCTGATTGAGCGTCAGTTCCTCGGGCAGCTCCATGATTCCGTCGTGCTCCTCGCCCAAGCCCAGTTCGCGCGCCGAACACAGCATGCCGTTCGAATCGAGGCCCCGTATCTTGGTGCGCTTGATGGTCACGTCATTCGGCAACTTCGCCCCGGCCAGTGGCGACGGCGACCTTTAATTTTGGACGCACATTGCTCGCGCCGCAAATGATCTGCAGCCGATTCGATCCATCGGTCGTCACCTGGCACAGAAATAATTTCTCCGCGTCCGGATGGCGTCCCGACTCCAGCACCTCGCCCACCACGACGCCCGAAAACGGCGGCGCCACGGGAGTGACCGACTCCACCTCGAGACCGGCGAGCGTGAGTTGCTTGGCAAGCTCTGCAGGCGCGGCGAGCGCCACGTATTCCTTGAGCCACGAATAGGTGATTTTCATGTGACTAGGCTTTCAAGGAAACTGCTTGAGGAACTGCAAATCGTTTTCGAAGAAAAGCCGCAGATCATCGACGCCGTAACGCAGCATGGCGAGCCGGTCGATGCCCATGCCGAAGGCATAGCCCTGCCACTGTTCGCTGTCGATTCCCGCCGCTCGGAGCACGTTGGGATGAATCATGCCGCAGCCCAAAATCTCCAGCCAGCCGGTCTGTTTGCAGACCCGGCACCCCTTGCCGTCGCAGAACACGCACTCGATATCGGCTTCGGCGGACGGCTCGGTAAAGGGAAAATAAGAAGGCCGCAGGCGCATCCCGAGCGGGCGCTCGAAAAAATGCTCGACGAAGGTGTGCAGCATCCCTTTCAAGTTGGCGAAGCTCACATTCTCACCCACCACCATGCCTTCGACTTGGTGGAACATGGGTGTGTGCGTCATGTCCGAATCCATGCGGTATACGCGGCCCGGCGCAATCACTGCGAGCGGCGGACGCTGCGCCCGCATGCTGCGAATCTGCACGGGCGAAGTATGCGTACGCAGCAAGCGCCCGTCGGGAAAGTAAAACGTATCGTGCATCGCCCTTGCCGGGTGATTCGCCGGAATATTCAGGGCTTCGAAGTTATGAAAATCGTCCTCGACCTCCGGTCCCGTGGCCACCTGGAACCCCGCCTGCGCAAAGATCCGCTCGATACGCAGCCGCGTTCGAGTGACCGGATGCAGGCTGCCGGGCTCTTGGCCGCGTCCGGGCAAGGTCACATCGATGGCGCCCCTGGCGAGGTCCTTCTCCATCGCCGCCTGCTCGAGACGGATGCGATGCATCTCGAGGGCCGTTTGAATCGAGGTCTTTGCATCGTTGATGCGCTGACCCGCGGCGGGACGTTCGCCGGGCGAGAGTTTCCCCAAGCCCTTGAGCTGCTCGGTGAGCAGCCCCTTTTTTCCCAAGAGCCGCACGCGCACTTCATCCAATGCGGCAAGGCTCGCAGACGAATCGACGTCTGCGAGCGCTTGCGCGATGAGCGCTGAAAGCGAGTCCGTCACGGCTTTAGGCCGCGAGACTTGCCTTGGCTTTCTCCGCGATGGCCGTAAAAGCCGGCATGTCATGCACCGCAAGATCGGCGAGCACCTTGCGGTCGATGGCGAGGCCCGCCTTGTTCAGCCCGTCGATGAGCGTGCTGTAGGTCATGCCGCACAGCCGTGAGGCGGCGTTGATGCGCGTGATCCAGAGCGCGCGGAATTCGCGCTTCTTTTCGCGGCGGCCGCGATAGGCGTATTGACCCGCCTTGATGACCGCCTGCTTGGCGGTGCGGAAGACTTTGCGTCGAGCATTGAAATAGCCCTTCGCTTTCTTGAGGATTTTCTTGTGCCGCCGGCCTGCGACGACACCGCGTTTAACTCGTGCCATGTGTTATCTCCTGACTCGTTAAGCGTTCGGCAAACATTGCTTGATGCGCTTAACGTCGGACTCGCTGACGTGCATCTCGCGGCGCAGCTGACGCTTACGCTTGCTGGGTTTTTTCGTCAGGATATGACGACGGTGGGACTGACCGCGCTTGAAGCCATTCGCTGTTTTGCGAAAACGCTTCGCCGCAGCCCGCTTAGTTTTCAACTTGGGCATGATCGACTCCTAATTTTTTAGCCCTGCTCGCAAGCACCCCCAAAGAATCCCGCGATCCTCAGGCGGCACCGCTACAGGCGGGACGGCGAACTTTTTTAAGGTTTGCCGCTCACTTCTTTTTGGGCCCGAACACCATGATCATCTGCTTGCCCTCCATCAGCGGATTCTGCTCGACCACCGAGTACGGGGCGAGATCCTCAGAGATCCGCGTCAACAGACGCCGGCCGATATCCTGATGCACGAGCTCACGGCCGCGGTAACGCAACGTTACCTTGGCCTTATCACCCTCGGTCAGGAAGCGGATGATGCTACGCAGTTTGACCTGGTAATCAGCCTCTTCCGTCCCGGGACGAAACTTTACTTCCTTGACCTGAATCTGCTTCTGCTTGCGCTTCGCCGCGTGCGCCTTCTTGTTTTGTTCGAACAAGAACTTGCCGAAATCCATCACACGAACCACCGGGGGCTCCGCCATCGGCGAGACCTCCACGAGGTCCAGTGTTTGCGAGCTGGCCATCTGCAGCGCTTCTGCGCGTGACATGACCCCTGCTTGGCTTCCATCTGCCGCGATCACACGCACCGACGGTGCGGAGATCTCCTCATTGCGCCTTACGCGCTTCGACGTTGCGATACGCGATCCTCCAAAACAAGACGGCCGCGGCTCGCGACTTCTTCGCAAAGCAAGGTAGCGAGCTCGGCCAGCCCCAAACTACCTAGGTCTTTGCCAGCGCGCGTGCGTACGGCCAGGGTGCGCCCCTCGACTTCCCGGTCGCCGGCGACTAAGAGGAAAGGGACACGCTTAAGTGTGTGCTCGCGGATTTTAAAGCCTACCTTCTCATTCCTCAAGTCCGTTTCTACCCGAAGCCCCTGATTTCTCAGGTTTTCCGCAACTTCCAAGCAATATTTCTCTTGCCTTTCGGTTATTCCCATCACCACGGCCTGAACCGGCGCGAGCCAAGTCGGCAGTCTGCCGGCGTGATGTTCAATCAAAATCCCGATAAATCGCTCCAAAGACCCGAACATGGCTCGATGCAACATGACGGGGATGTGTTTTTGGCTGTCCTCGCCGATATAGGCGGCGCCAAGGCGCCCAGGCAAATTGAAGTCCACCTGGAGGGTTCCGCATTGCCAATCTCGCCCAATGGCATCCCGCAACACGAACTCCAGCTTCGGTCCATAAAAGGCCCCTTCGCCGGGGTTGAGCGTGGTCTCGATGCCGGCCGCTGCGGCCGCCTGGCGTAGCGCCGCTTCGGCGTTGTCCCAAATCTCATCGGAGCCCACCCGCTTCGCCGGCCGATCCGAGAACTTGATCCGCACGTCGTCGAAGCCGAAGTCGCGGTAGATGCTGAGGATCAGTTCAGTGACCTTGACCGCCTCGGCGGTGATTTGGTCGGGGGTGCAAAAGATATGCGCATCGTCCTGCGTGAAGGCGCGGACGCGCATGAGCCCGTGCAGGGCGCCGGAGGGCTCATAGCGATGCACCTTGCCGAACTCCGCCAGCCGCAGCGGCAGCTCGCGGTAGCTGCGCAGCCCCTGCCGAAAGACCTGGATATGTCCCGGGCAATTCATCGGCTTGATCGCGAACGTGCGATCGTCCGGCGTTTGTGTCATGTACATGTTCTCGCCGAATGTCTCGATGTGTCCGGACTTTACCCACAGCTCGCGGTCCATGACTTCGGGAGTATTGACTTCTTGAAAGCCGGCCGCCGACTGACGTTCACGCATATAGGCAATGAGCTGCTGGAACAGGGCCCACCCTTTGGGGTGCCAGAACACCGCGCCCGGCGCCTCTTCCTGTAAATGGAACAGATCGAGCTCCTTGCCGATGCGCCGGTGATCGCGCTTTTCCGCCTCCTCCAATCGGGTGAGATACTCCTTGAGCTGTTTTTCGCTGGCCCACGCGGTGCCATAGATCCGCTGCAGCATCTCGTTGCGCGAATCGCCTCGCCAGTAGGCACCGGCGACCTTCATGAGCTTGAAGGCCTTGAGCTTGCCGGTGCTCGGAACGTGCGGTCCGCGGCACAGGTCTTCCCAATCGCCCTGTCCGTACAGACTGATCGACTCGCCGGCGGGAATGGCCGCGATGATTTCAGCCTTGTAGTGCTCGCCGATTTTCTTGAAATGAGCCACCGCCTCGTCGCGCGGCAGGACGCGGCGGTGAACCGGCAAATCCTTCGCGGAAATTTCGGCCATGCGCTTCTCGATCGCCGCCAAATCTTCCGTCGAAAACGGCCGCTTGTACGCGAAATCGTAATAAAAGCCGTCCTCGATGACCGGACCGATGGTGACCTGTGCGTCCGGGAACAGCTCCTGCACCGCGTTCGCCAAAAGATGCGCGGTGGAGTGGCGAATGATTTCGAGACCCTCCGGATCCTTGTCGGTCACGATGCTCAAACGCGCGTCGTGGTCGATGGGCGCGGAGGTATCGACCAAGACGCCATCGAGCTTGCCCGCGAGTGCGGCCTTGGCGAGACCGGGACCGATACTCGCGGCGACGTCCGCCACGGAAACCTCGCGATCGAACTGTCTATGGCTTCCGTCGGGAAGAGTTATTACAGGCATGGCGCATCTTATCAAAGCGGATCGAGCGGGGCGCCGCCTTCGCAAGGCCGGCACCCGCCATCGGGTGGTGCGCGCTAGTGGGATCGAACCACTGACCCCCACCATGTCAAGGTGATGCTCTACCGCTGAGCTAAGCGCGCTCGAAGGGCGCGAAAGATACCGTACTTCAAGCGAAAAATCACGCTTAAGGCAGCGGTTCCGCCGTGCCGGGCTCCGACGAGCGAGGTACCGGCTTCGCGCAATAGCGGAACCGGGTCTCGCCGATCGTGATCGCATCGCCGTCGGAGAGCACCTGACGCACTACCTTGCGGCCATTCACGAGCACGCCGTTCGTGCTGTTGAGATCTTCGATAACGGTGTCTCGGGGCCCGACCAGCACCAACGCATGGTGACGGCTGACCGAACCGGACTCGATCTGCATCTCGCAACCGGCCGCCCGGCCGATCCGCGTACGCCGAGACAATGCAAAGGTGGCGGGGCCGGCGCCATCGATCTTGATCAGCTCTCCCCACGCATCGGCCATCGTGCCCGCGGCAGCGCCTGCCGGGGGACCGCTCGGCAGCCGCTCGCTGACGGTCGGAATAATTCTTCCGAGCCCATTCGCACTGGCTGCTTTCGCCGTGCTCCAAGCGGCGTATCAGAAATTCCCGCTCCTCGAGCGCGCCCTGGGTCCGCTCCAACGCCGACCGCAGTTTTCGCTTTTCCTCCTCGAGTTCCACGACGGCCGTGGACTTGGCCGCAAGCTCGTCCGTGAGGCGCTTGAGGTCCGCATCCATCGATGGGATCGGCCGCCGCGCTTCCTGTAAATGGGCCATCAGGACGGACATCTCTTGCTCGTGAGTCTGCGCCTCGGATCGCAATCGCCGTATTTGCGCTGCATCACCGCTGCCCCGTTCGTTCGATTGCGCGAGCGCGCGATCGCGCGCCGCCAACTCCGCGGTCAAACGGGCTACTTCGGCGCGCAGCTCCGAGGATTGCTTGCTCAACCGTGCCTCCAACGCCGCCACTTGGACTTGCAATCGGTCGCGCTGCGACTCGAGCTCGCCGTGGCCGGCGGCTGCCGCGCCGACTCTGGCATCCAGTTCGCGGAACAGATTCTGATCGAATCCGCTGCGCCATTCGCGAGTCCGCAACAAATCGAGATAGGAACTCGCCTGGATCTTGGCGGCGCCCAGTTCGTATCGCGTGGCATTGATGTCGGATTCGCTGCGCTTGAGCTGTTCGGTGAGCGCGGCCACCTTCTCGCGGCTGGCTTTCAACTCCGCGCCGAGTGCATTCGCATCCGCACGCGCAGCCCGCAAATCCGCATCCATCTGAGATGTGGATTTCGCGCTGGCCTCGAGCGCGGGCACGACCCTCGCGTGCTCCTGCTGCAACGCTGATAATTGCGCGTCGCGCTCAGCGAGAGAATGCAGCACTTGGACGATGGTCGCATCGCGCGCCGCGAGCGATTCTCGCAGCGTGTGCGATTCGCTGGCCTGGCGCTCCGATTCACGCAGCGCATCACCGACGCGCGCGCGGACGCTTTCGAGCGCGCTGTTGCGCTCGCCGAGCACCCGCTCCAATTCGCGCGAGCGTCCTTTCTCCGACTCGAGGGCGGTTCGGGCGGTCGCAAGATCCATCGCCAACGAATTGGCGCGTTTGGTCAGGGCGGACTCGGCTTCCCGCGCGCGTTCATAAGCGCGAGTCAGCGCTTCATATTCGGCATGCTGGCGGTCGATGCGCTCTTCCGCCGAGCGCATGCTCTCCGCGAGCGAAGGCAAATCCACGCTTGCCGGGCGAACCGGGGCCCGCTGCGCTGCGGGAATCGGGGTGAACGAATCGGCCGGCAGCACTGCGGTATGGTCGAGCGGCACGGCATCGTCGCCGACATCCCGAGCGACGGTAGTGCCTTGCAGTACCGGCAATCGATCGGTCTTGTCGAGATCCGGCTCCGGGGTGTGCCTATATTCACCGTCCATGAGTCTAACCGGCGCGCGTGCCGGGTACCCCGAAGGCCGCATTACGGAGCTTTTGTATCTGATCGCGCAACCGCGCTGCTTGCTCGAACTCCAAATTACGCGCAAGTTTCATCATTTCCGATTCGAGCTTCTTGATTCGCTTCAACGCCTGTTCCGGCGCCAGGGCCAGCGCAGCATCATCCGCGCCGGACCGCTCCCTTTCCTGGACCGATCGCGCACCCTCCATCACATCGCCAACCGCCTTGACGATGCTGCGGGGAGTAATGCCGTTCGCGGCATTGAACTCGATCTGCTTATTGCGGCGCCGGTCTGTCTCGGCGATGGCGCGCTCGATCGAGCCCGTCTTGATGTCCGCATACAGAATCGCCTTGCCTTGCACATTGCGCGCGGCCCGGCCGATGGTCTGAATCAACGAACCCTCCGACCGCAGGAAGCCTTCCTTGTCGGCATCCAAAATGGCGACCAACGACACCTCCGGCATGTCGAGCCCTTCGCGCAGCAAATTGATCCCGACGATGACGTCGAATTTCCCCAAGCGCAGATCGCGAATGATTTCCGAGCGCTCCACGGTTTCGATGTCCGAATGCAGGTAGCGGACCTTGACGCCATGCTCGTTCAAATACTCGGTCAGATCCTCCGCCATGCGCTTGGTGAGCGTGGTGACCAGCACGCGCTCATTCGCCTGGACGCGCAGTCGGATTTCCGACAGCAGATCGTCCACCTGGGCGCGCACCGGCCGAATCTCGACCGCCGGGTCGGTCAAGCCCGTCGGCCGCACGACCTGCTCGACGATCTGAGCCGACACGCGCCGCTCGTAGTGCGACGGCGTCGCCGAGACATAGATCGTCTGCGGCGCCATTTGCTCGAATTCCTCGAACCGCAGCGGCCGGTTGTCGAGGGCCGAGGGCAGACGGAATCCATACTCCACCAAGGTTTCCTTGCGCGACCGATCGCCTTTGTACATCGCGCCGAGCTGCGGAATGGTTTGATGACTCTCATCGACCACCAGCAAAGCATCTTTCGGCAGGTAGTCGAACAAGCAAGGGGGCGGCTCGCCGGGCCTGCGGCCCGACAGATAACGGGAGTAGTTCTCGATGCCGGCGCAGTACCCAACCTCGTTCATCATTTCAAGGTCGAACAAGGTGCGCTGCTGCAGGCGCTGTGCCTCGACCAGCTTGCCCTCTGCGTTCAGTTCCCCGAGCCGCGTGCGCAGCTCGCTGCGTATCTCATCCACGGCGTTGTGCACTCGCTCCTTCGGGGTCACATAGTGCGATGATGGGTAGACGGTCAGTCGCGGCACCTTGCGCAGCAGCTCGCCGGTAAGCGGGTCGAAAAGGCTCAAGGCCTCGATCCGATCGTCGAACAGTTCTACCCGCACGGCCTCGCGTTCCGATTCCGCCGGGAAGATGTCGATGACGTCGCCGCGCACCCGATAGGTGCCTTGCTGCAGGTCGATCTCATTGCGCGTGTATTGCATGTCCGCGAGACGGCGCAATAGCTTGCGCTGGTCCAGGATGTCGCCCCGCGACATGTGCAACACCATGCTCAGATAGGCCTTCGGGTCGCCCAAACCGTAAATCGCCGAGACCGTCGCCACGATGATGGAGTCGGGCCGCTCGAGCAGCGCCTTGGTCGCCGACAAGCGCATTTGCTCGATGTGCTCGTTGATCGACGCGTCCTTCTCGATGAAGGTATCCGAGGCCGGCACGTAGGCCTCGGGCTGGTAGTAGTCGTAGTACGAAACGAAATACTCCACCGAGTTCTTCGGGAAGAACACTTTGAATTCGCCGTACAGTTGCGCCGCCAGGGTTTTGTTGTGCGCGAGCACGAGCGTCGGCCGCTGTAGCGTCTGGATCACATTCGCAATGGTGAAGGTCTTGCCCGATCCGGTTACCCCCAGAAGCGTTTGATGAGCCAGACCGCTGGTCAGCCCATCGACAAGTTTTTCAATCGCTTGCGGCTGATCGCCGGCCGGCGGGTAATCCGAATAAAGCTCAAAATTCATTGCGGTATTGTCTCATGTTGGGGCCCACGGCGGCACGGCGACCGTCAGGCGGCATGCGCTCGTGTCGCAAAATGCGGCCCTTTGTCATCTGGCGCCGACAGGCTATTTTTCGTACACTCGCTCGCCGTTTTCAACACAGGAAAACTCCCTTGGCCGTGTCACTTTCCAAGCGCGTTCAAAAGGTTAAACCTTCCCCCACTCTGGCCGTCACCGCCCGCGCGGCCCAACTCAAAGCGGAAGGCAAGGACATCATCGGTTTGGGGGCCGGCGAGCCGGACTTCGATACGCCTCCGTATATTGCAGATGCGGGCGTTGATGCCATTCGCAAGGGAATTACGCGCTACACCGCCGTGGACGGCACCGCGGAACTGAAGGACGCCATTATTGCGAAATTCAAGCGCGACAATGGATTGAGCTACGAGCGCAGCCAAATCCTCGTCTCCTCCGGCGCCAAGCAAACCTGCTTCAACGTGTGCGCTGCGCTTTTGGACCCGGGCGATGAGTGTGTGATTCCGGCGCCCTATTGGGTGTCCTACCCCGACATGGCGCTGCTCGCCGATGGCGTTCCGGTCAGCGTGTACGCCGGACCCGAGCAAGGCTACAAGATCACTCCGGCACAGCTTGCCGCGGCGATCACCCCGCGCAGTAAGCTTTTGTTCATCAATAGTCCGAGCAATCCCACGGGGGCCGCCTACACGAAGGCCGAACTGAAGGCGCTGGGTACCGTCCTCGCGAAGCATCCCCAAGTGGTGATCGCCTCCGATGAGATGTACGAACATATCTATTGGGCCCCCGAGCCGTTCACAAGTTTCGTGCAGGCGAATCCGGAACTCTACGACCGCACCATCACCATCAACGGCGTGTCGAAGGCCTATGCCATGACCGGCTGGCGTATCGGCTACTGCGGGGGACCGAAGGCGATCGTCACCGCCATGTCGACGATTCAGGGCCAATCCACCTCGAATGCCTCCAGCATTTCGCAACGCGCCGCGACGGTGGCCTTGAATGGCGACCAAACGTGTGTGGCTGAAATGAACAAGGCGTTCAAGGAGCGCCATGATTTCGTCGTCGCCGGATTGAACGCCATCCCTGGTGTTTCCTGCCTTCCGGGCGCCGGCACCTTCTACGCCTTCGCCGACGTCGAGCGCGCCATCCGCGCCCTCGGCCTGCCGGACGACAATGCCTTCGCCGAGTACCTGCTCGTGGAAGCGGGTGTTGCCGTAGTGCCCGGGATCGGGCTTTGGCGCACCGGGGCACATGCGGCTGTCCTTTGCCTGCAGCATGAAGACTCTGCAGGACGCGATCGAACGTATCCGCCGCGCGCTCATGGTGGCGGTGGCGAAGCGGGCCTGATCGGGGTCTTTGCCCCTCCCAAGCGGCGGGCGTGATCTCACCGCCGCGCTGCCCGCGTCACTCCTCGTCGCAGAACTCGCCGCGCACGCGCTCTCGGCGGGAGCCTCGAGGCGCAAGATTAATATCCGGATAGAATTGACCGCTGAATTTCATCCGGGTATTATCTGACTTGAGTATGAGCAATGAATGACCCACAGACAGTTGAATTCACTGCGTTTGTTGGTTCCCGCCGATTAGCGTCCGGACCGTTGGATCAGGTCGCGCTGGCGGCCAAAAAGGCGGTCGACCGCGGCACGCGGCAGCCGGTCCTCATCTATAACGATCATACCGGCCGTGCGATCGATATCGACAGCGGCGGCAGCGACGGTGGGATTCTCGCGCGGCTCGCCCAACCTCCCCCGCCGCCTTTACCGCGCGGACGAGGCCGCCCGAAATTGGGAGTGGTCGCCCGAGAGATCACATTGATGCCGAGACACTGGCAATGGCTGGGCTCCCAGCCGGGCGGCGCATCGGTGGCGATTCGCAAATTGGTGGAGGCGGCGCGGCGCTCGAGCCAGCACATGGATCAACGCCGCCAGAGGCAGGAAGCGGCCCATCATTTCATCTCGGCCATGGCCGCGCAAACTGGCAAACTTTGAAGAGGCCTCGCGAGCCCTGCTCGCCGGCGATCGCGAGAAGTTCAGGGAACTCGTCGATGGCTGGCCAACCGACATTCGCGATCACGCCCTCAAACTCGCCTTTGCCGACGCCGCGAGCGCTAACATGCGCCATGAAGTACAAAAACCTAGGTAGCACAGGGCTCAAAGTTTCCGAGTTGTGCCTGGGCTGCATGACCTTCGGCGTTCCCGAACGCGGCGATCACCCGTGGACCCTGCCCGAGGAACAGAGCCGTCCGCTGATACGTCAGGCCGTCGATGCCGGGATCAACTATTTCGATACCGCCAACACCTACTCCGACGGCACCTCCGAGGAAATCCTCGGCCGCGCCTTGAAGGATTTCATGCGCCGGGACGAGGCAGTCATCGCGACAAAGGTTTTTTTCCCGATGCGCAAAGGCCCGAACAGCGGCGGACTGTCGCGTAAAGCGATATTCACCGAGATCGAGGCGAGCCTGCGGCGGCTCGGAACCGACTATGTGGACCTCTATCAGATCCACCGCTGGGATTACTCGACGCCGATCGAAGAGACGCTCGAAGCCCTGAACGACGTCGTCAAAAGCGGCAAAGCGCGCTATCTCGGCGCCTCGTCGATGTACGCCTGGCAATTCAGCAAAGCCCTGCACTTGGCGCGCCGGCATGGCTGGACCCCCTTCGCCAGCATGCAAAACCACTACAATTTGTTGTATCGCGAAGAAGAGCGCGAAATGATGCCATTGTGCAGCGCTGAGCGAATCGCGGTAGTCCCGTGGAGCCCGCTCGCTCGCGGGCGCCTCACCCGCGACTGGAATACGGAGACGACACGGACGCGCACCGACGACTATGGGAATAAACTGTACGTGTCTACGGTCGAGGCCGACCGCCGAGTCGTCGAGCAAGTCGCCGCGATCGCTGCCGCCCGCGGCGTGGCGAAGGCGCAGGTCGCGCTGGCCTGGGTTGCACAGAAGCCTTTCGTTACAGCGCCGATTGTCGGCGCGTCCAAACCACAGCATCTCGAAGATGCGTGTGCCGCCCTGACACTGCAACTCGAGCCGCGAGAAATCGCGCAGCTGGAATCTCCCTACGTGCCCCACCCCATTGTTGGGCACTCCTGATTCCTTGACTTAGAGGCACGGCTTCCCGACAATCCCGCGCCTCCTGTGCATTCCCCGGTAGCTCAGTGGTAGAGCGACGGACTGTTAATCCGTTGGTCGGCGGTTCGAATCCGTCCCGGGGAGCCACCTGCCATTTTCCACCAACGTCCACTAGCTGCCATACAGAGCCTTTAGCTCCCGGTAACTATCTGTTTTGATATAATTTTTCTCCTACATTTGATGTCGATTAATGTCCACTAATTGGGGTTGACAGCCACACTCCCGTGGGGGTATTTATGGGGGTATCAGGAAGTTGTATCAGGCGATACCCCCAGGGTCGATACCCCCAGATGTCACTCACCGACACGGCGATCAAGGCCGCCAAGCCCGCGGCGAAAGGCTACAAGCTCTTTGATGAGCGAGGGCTTTATCTTCTGGTGAAGCCGAACGGTGGCCGTCTTTGGCACCTTAAGTACCGGGTTGATGGACGCGAAAAGGTCCTTTCGCTCGGCGTTTATCCCGACTTGTCGCTTGCCAAGGCGCGCGAACGGCGCGACGAAGCGCGCGGGTTGCTTACCCAACAAATCGATCCTGGTGCTCGCAAGAAAGCGCAGCGCCTGGCCCTGGCAGACACGTTTGAATCTATCGCGCGCGAGTGGCTGGCACTTCAAAAGCGGGGGCTCGCCGAGAAGACGTTCTTACGAAAGCTCGGTTGGCTCGAAGACTTCCTGTTTCCCTATCTTGGGCGCCATCCCATCGCAAAAATCACAGTGCCGGATCTCTTGGCCGCGCTGAAGCGCATCGAAGCCCGAGGCTTTAGGGAGACCGCGCACCGCGCGCGCTCGACCGCCAGCAACGTGTTTCGCTACGCCGTCGCGACCGGGCGAGCCGAGCGTGACATCACCACGGATTTACGCGGAGCGCTCGCGCCGGTGGTGACTACCAATCGCGCGGCTATAACCGTACCGGTGCAGATTGGACAATTGATGAGAACGATATATGCCTACCGAGGGCAACGTCCGACGGAAGCCGCGCTTAAACTGGCGCCACTCTTTTTCGTTCGTCCCACCGAGCTTCGCGCCGCCGAATGGTCTGAATTTGATCTCAGTGGAGAACATCCCGAATGGCGAATTCCGGCCAGCCGCATGAAGATGGACGAGGAGCACATCGTGCCGCTAGCAAACCAAGCGATCGCAATTCTGCGCGATCTTGAGCCTATCACCGGCGACGGGCGGTACGTCTTCCCTTCCCTTCGCGGCGCAAGACCGCTCAGCGAAAACACGGTTAATTTCGCGTTGCGCAGCATGGGCTATTCCGGCGACCAGATTACGGGACACGGCTTTCGAGCCATGGCATCGACCTGCCTAAATGAACAAGGCTTTCCGCCCGATGTCATCGAGCTCCAGTTAGCGCACGCAGAACGCAACGAAGTCCGCGCCGCATATAACCGGGCTAAACGCATTCCAGAACGGCGCGCCATGATGCAAAGTTGGGCGGACTATTTGGACAAGTTGAGGTTGGGCAACACGACACAACGTGCGGCTGCATCTAGGCCGTTCCTAGACGTGACTGTGGCGCCGCAACAAGAGTCGAAGATCCTGGAGGAGATTTAAACCTTCGGGACGTAGGAGTCGCAGGTTCAAATCCTGTCACCCCGACCATTGATTTCGCTAGGGTTTCTTTGGTTGTACTGTCCTAAAATTAGGGCTTGGTCGCAGCTCGAGCGATTCTGGTCACAAGTTTGGTCACAAGTTGATGAACGGAACATCCCCCGTGGCATTAGATCTTTAGTCTAGTCGCTACCTCGAATTTTCAGGGATTCTCAAGGGACTGAGTGACGGAGTCCGTCGGCGCGGAAGAACGTGCTGACCGCCCGCCCCTTCCAGATCTTCTCAGTCGCGCCGCTTGCGGATCGCGGCGACCCATTTTATCCAGCGCGTCGATGTCAGCCTTGACGTCGGCCGATGCCTGGCGGATTCGGCGGACTCATGAGCGTCGGACTACGCGCCGGCTTCTATGGCGCCAAAACGTTCCTTGGTGCCCTGGACCTCGTGAGTCGAGCGGTCAGCTTCGGTGGGTTCGAATCGCTTGCGACTCAGCCTGGCATGATGTGGTCAGGTTCGGTGGGCGCCTCGAAGGCGGCCGAGGCCGGCATCACGTCCGGCTTGGTTCGACTGTCGATAGGCCTTGAACATCCGAGTGACTTAATCGCCGATATCGATCGCGCACTTCACGCTGCGGCGCAGGGAACATCTACATGACAGGCATAACAACCGGATCGACCATATCGTTCCAAACCTGTTCGTCTGGCACGGCGGCATAGTGTACTTGCACACCGCGCGTTATCCCGGACACTTTGTGGGCAAAGTGTCTCCTAAACCGACATACTTTGTGTAAGGAATTTTCAACAGCCAGTCTGAGCATGAGAAAAGTGCCCAAAGTGCGCGGAGACAGTGTATTTTGCAATATGTCATCCAGCTAGTAGCGCGCTGCCGTTGGCGTCGCAAACGGCCCGTGGTCGCGCGTCGGGAGCCATCGCTTGGCCCAGTCTAAAGATCGCTTTGAGCGCGCCGAAGTCCTAGCGGCCGCGCTCGATCCGATCATCGATATTTGTGTCCGCATTGGCGTCAACAGCACGGAGCTCGAATCCTTAGTGCGGGTTGAATTCGTCCGGCGTCTCGCCGAAACGCTGCCCGGAAATTTGCGCACCGGACGGGGCCCGAGTCACGAGGAAATTGGACTCGCGGCGGGATTGAATCGCGGGGAAGTGCAAAATATTCTGTCTTCCGGCACCAAGAGCGCTGAACTTCGCATGCAAAAGAAGTCGCGGCAGCACTCGAAGAGTGAGCGAATTTTAAGCCTGTGGAGCAAAAATAGCCGCTATTTGTCGACCAGCGGCCTGCCTTTGGACCTACCGCTCGATTTACAGCCGGAGGGCCCGAGTTTCTCCGAACTCGTCGACAAGGCACTGCCGGGGAAGCTTGCCAAAACGGTGCTCAAGGAGTTGCGGCGGCGCGGATTGGTGCAATTGCTGCCCGATGAAATCGTGCGCTACCGGAAAACGACGGCGTTGCCGACGGAGCTCAGCACCACCGCCTTGGCGTATGCCGCCGAGCAAATGCGCCTCTTAGGCAACACCCTATTGCAATCCATGCGAGATCCGAGCGACGCGGCGCCGCGCGAGTTTGCCGCCTATGTGGCGAGCGAACCCATCAAAGTGGCGAGTGACGTGCTCGATATCAGCCAACCCGCCATGCTCGCGCGCATCGCCTCTTTCATTCAAGGCATCGAAATCGAGTTTGGGCGCGGCGCTCGCAAGTCCCGCAAGAGTAAGGCGCCGAGCAAGACGATCGGCGTGAGCGTCTTTACCTGGCGTAAGAAGTAGCATCGTCAGCTGGGGTGAGTGAGGGACTGCGCCCGTCGATGCGGCGCGGCGCTGCGTCAGGGGTCGATTATTACCCGAAGGATGCGGCATGCCGGCTATGACAGGGACCCCTGCGCGTCGCGGTCGTTGCCGCCTGGTCGCCCTGGGCGCGGCCTTCCTCGTTGCCGGGCTGATCGCTTGCGGCCAACGCCAAGCCCCTGACACCGCCGAAGTACTTCGCCGGGGCTTGAGCGGTGAACCGGCAACGCTCGATCCGGCGGAAGCCGCCGACACCTTCTCCTACGAGGTCATGGACGACCTGTACGAAGGGCTGACGAGCGAGTCGCCCTCAGGTGCGGTGATTCCGGGCGTCGCGTCGAGCTGGACCGTGAGCGCGAGCGGCACGCAGTACACGTTTGAGCTGCGCCCGGACGCCAAGTGGTCCAATGGCAAACGGGTCCGCGCTCAGGATTTTATCGCCGCCTGGCAGCGCACGCTCGATCCGAAACAGGGCTCGCCGGTCGCCGACAATCTGCGGCTGATCTTACACGCAGCCGCCATTATCGCCGGCAAGTCACCCGTCTCGGCGCTCGGTGTGGAAGCACGCGGCGATGCGGTCCTCATCGTGAATCTCGAGCAGCCGGCGCCCTACTTTCCCCAGCTGCTGTCGCACTCTGCCGCCTATCCGATTTATACGGATGCGAGCGCGCACAGCCACGACCCTGCCACTTGGGTGTCCAATGGGGCCTATGTGCTCGCGGACTGGTCGACCGGGACGGCGATTGAGCTTGCACGGAATCTTCATTATTGGAACCACTCGGCCGTGCATATCCCGCGTGTCGAGTATGTGGTGGCGAGCGACGGCTATGCCCAGTTCAATCGCTATCGAGCCGGTGCGCTCGACATGACGGACACGGTGCCTGAGAACGCGGTTGCAGCACTTCGCCGCGAGCACTCGACCGAATTCCTCACCGCCCCGTATCTGGCAACCGCCTACTACGGACTTAATCTGACCGCGGGACCCTTGAAGACAAACGTCAAATTGAGGCAAGCCTTGTCCATGGCGATCGACCGAACCCGGCTGGTGCAGGCGCTCGCCTTTGATCAGGCACCCGCCTTCGGCTTCGTACCGCCGGGCACCTGGAACTACGGATCGCAGTCATTACCCTGGCAGGAGTGGGGCGGCGCTGAACGAGTTGCGGAGGCGAAGCGCCTGTATGCGGCGGCGGGATATTCCGCGCGCGCGCCGCTGCATCTGCGGCTGCTGTATAACTCCAATCCCGCCATCAAGCACACGGCGATCGTCGTGGCATCGATGTGGAAGGAGACGCTCGGTATCGAAACCGAACTGATCGACGAAGAATATCGGGTATTTTTGCAGTCGCGGCATGATCGATCACGCTGGGACGTCGCGCGACTCGCCTGGAGTGCCGATTTCAACGATGCCAGTAACTTTCTCGACATTTTCCGCACGCATTCGAGTAACAATGATCCCGGTTACGCGAACCCCGCCTTCGAGGAGCTGCTGGACGCCGCGGCCGCCAACGCCGATGCGAGCCGCCGACGCGAGCTGCTGCAAAGCGCCGAGCGTTTGATGCTCGCGGACTACCCGTTGGTTCCGCTGTACTTTTTTGTCTCCAAACGGCTGATCAAGCCCTATGTGCAGGGGGTGGTCGCTAATCCGATGAACCATATCCGCTCACAAGCTCTCGTCCTGCAGGCGCGATAACACTCAAGCGAAGGTCGACCTGGAGTCAACGCAGCCGGCCCGCGGTCTGCACCGAGCCCCACTCCCCGCGCTGCTGAGCGTCGAGTCGCCGTCCATGTCCAGTTTCCCGCTCGGCTCGTAAGGACTGAATCTGCTCGTTCCAATCCTTACCGCGGGCACTTGCGGGTCGATCCCGCCTCACCTCGCCCCCAAGAGTTCGCGCATTCTCTCTGCCATGCGATCGCCACTCTTATCCGCATTAAACGCCGTGACGATCTCATAGCCTCGCGCCATCAGTAGTCGCGCCATGGTCGCCGGCCTCTCGATCGCGCTGCCCGTCGTCGACAGAATGAGTCCGGTACCGCGAAGCGCGCGGTAGCTTAAGGCCTCGATGCCGGATTCGACAAACGCGGCGCTCCGGGCTTTCGTCCACTTTGGAAATGAATAAGCCCTTCTCGCCATGCACGGAATGGTAGGGCTTCTCGTAGGTGCCTCGCACTTCGTACCCCACCTCCTGCCCCGCCTCGTCGCGCAGCCGAAAGACGACATTCCCGCGCGCATCCGCAAACACCCGTCCGCTTCGCATCTCCTGATCGACAATGGATTCTGGAATCCTCCGCACACGTCGTCAGGTACCAATGGGCACGCGCGGCTCGATCGGGTACCGGCGACGGCTGGGGCCGCGCGTCCGTCGATTTTTGCAGGGATGCAGCCTTGGCGGTAACCGAGATCAGAGACTCGCGCGAACCGGCAAGTCCTCCAAGCTCACGCACCGCCTCGCGAAAGCCGATGTCCTTGAGGTACTGCACCAGGTCGATGGCGCCGCCGCCGCCGGCCCGACCCTCGCGCATCCGGTGCAGCGCACCCGCCCGGTTGTGGTCGTAAAACCGCTCATCAGTTAACGTGATGCGGCTCGCGCCCAAGCGCCAATTGTGCACCGGGTCCTTAAGGTCTCGCTCCGCCCCCAGGCGTTGCAGAACCACCTCGAGCGGCAAGGCACGAACACGCGCAATCTCATCCTTGTCCATGGCGCCTGCCATCTAACACCGCGGCGGCTTGTGAGGTCAACCGTATCGGTGTACGCTTTTCTACAGTTTTATACAGTTTGACAATTTGTTGTCGCCGGGACCGGCGGGGGTCCTGACGTCACTCAAGCATCAAAAAGCGTTCTGGAGACCACTTTCGCACTGCGGCATCGATCCTCATGCACATCATCTCCATCGCCAATCAAAAAGGCGGCGTCGGTAAAAGCACGCTCTCGAGCCTGTTTGCGTATTTTCTGGCCGACAAGAAATCCGCTCGGGTGCTGGCGGTGGATTTGGACAGCCAGCGAAACTTATCCCATACCTTGCGTCAATGCGGCATCGAGATTCCCACCACGGCTTTGTTTGCCGACGCGCGCATCGAGCTTCCCGCGGTGCGCAAAAACATTGCCCTCATTCACGCAACCCCACAGCTCGCGAATCTCGAGCGTGCGGGTGCGAAGGAGGCCAATCGGCGCGTCCAGACCTTTGCTGCGCACTTAGAAGCGATGCAGGAGGAATTTGACTATTGCCTCATAGATCCGCCGCCGACGTTGGGAGTTCGCATGGTCGCAGCGCTGGCGAGCGCGGACTTTGTGACCGTGCCGATTGAGCTCGAAGAATATTCCACCCAGGCGGTCAAAGACATGCTGCAAACCGTGTTCGGGGTGCGTCAGCAATGGAATCCGAAACTGAAATTTATGGGTATCTTGGCCAATCGCTTCATGCACAACCCGACGCGGCAAAAAGCGGCCCTTGCAGGATCTCTTGGAGAATTATCAGGACTATGTGTTGCCGCTTAAGATCTCAACTCGCGCAGCCATCCCTCGCGCGCTCGAGGAGGGCCGCGGTGTATGGCAATTGCCAACGGCTGCTGCCCGGGATGCAAGCGTCGAAGTGTTGCAAGTGTTCGAGGCGTTGATGAAGAAAATGGAGCCGGCCGATGCAGAAGCGGCGGTGAATTGATCATGGGACACTTTGAAGCCTTGAAGGACTTTGATGTGGCGGCGCTCGGCCGAAACGCCTCCGCGAGCACCGGCAAGCCGCGCGATTTGCCCGTCGCCCGCATTGAACGGGACCCCGACAACATTCGAAAGTCCTTTGATGAGGCAGCCGTCATTCAACTGGCCGAAACCATCAAGGCCGACGGCTTGCTGCAGGCGATCACCGTCCGCCGCAACCTCCACAAGAAGGACTACTTTCTCATCAGCTATGGCGAGCGTCGGTTCCGCGCCGTGTGCCTGCTCGGACACCCCACCATCGCGGCCGTAATCGATGACAACTTCGATCCGTATCGTCAGGCGATCGAGAATTTGCAGCGCGAGGAACTCGACCCCCTCGACATCGCCGACTGGGTGGAAAAACGCGAGGCCGCCGGCGACTCGCGTATCACCATCGCCAAGCGCCTCGGCAAGCCGAAATCCTACATTTCTGAGATTGCGCTCCTGATCAAGGCGCCGCCCGCGATACGCGAGGCCTTCCGGAGTCGACGAATCCCGGATATTCGCTCCGCGTATTTGTTAGCGCGGCGATATGACGAGGATCCCGCCGGCGTCACCACGTGGCTGAACGGCGATTCGCCGATCACCCGCCGGATCGTGACCAAGACGCTCGCAGAATCCCTCCACTCGCGCAGCGCCACCCCGACTGCGGCGCCGCCTGCGCGCCCGGGCGTCGGTTCGTGGAACAGCCTTGCGGTTCAAGTCGCCGGCCGGGAAGGCACCATGATGCTGAAACCGGGGCAGCGGCCGACCCAGGCCACCGTCCAATTTGCGGATGGCTCGCAAGAAGCCGTGGCGCTCAGTAAGATCCGGCTGAAGACTTGGATGGCCGTGTGAGAAACGATATCGCGAACAGCGGACTCTCGAGGCCGGCGCGCTTGACGGCCAGCGCGGCGACGGGTGCGCTTGTCTTGATGATCCGCGCGTGCGCGCTCGCCCTCTTCATGGTGATGTCGATGGCGGAACCGTTTCTCGCGGTCGTCTTGAGCGCGCTTGCCCTTGGGTGCTTTCTGGTAGCGGTGTTGTTCGGTTTCATTTTTCATGCGCCGTTCCCGCACCGTTGGCATGTTCTGGGTGCGTCCGTGGTTTTCCTGCTTTTGTACCTGCTGTATCGCTTCGCGATGCAGGGTGTTGAGAGACTGCTCAGGTGAAAATGGACGCGACGGCGTTCAAGCTACTGGAGCGCAGGCGTCGATTTAAGCCCCAAACCATTGAAATCGCCAAGCGGCGCATTTTGCGTCGGGAGCCGGCCACCGCCCTCGCCGCCGAGTACGGAGTCAATTTGCAGCGCATCTATACCATCGAAAACCAGGTCACGGCTGCCTGGCAGGGGCTTCATCTGCCCGCCGGCTGGTCCGAAATCACCTTAGTAGCGCCCAAACCTCTGATCGCTGAATTCAAACGCCGTAGCAGGGCCGCGCGCAAGCAATTGTTGCGCAAAACGGAGCGGCGGATTCAGTCGGTAAGCCGCCCGAAAGCCCGCTAAGGCACAAGCCTTTATCGAAGCTTTCCGGCCTGCTCAACTGCTGATCGACGGAAATTCACAATCTGCTCTCCTGCAGCGCGCGAGATCAGATGCGCTGAATGCCATCGAGTATCTCGCTAACAAATTGCGCGTCTCGATCGTCGCCGCCGGGACATACGAGGCGTTACATGTTATGCGATCGGATCCACAGATCGCCAGCCGCTTCGAGCAGCCCGTGTGGACCGAGTCGCAGGAGTTGCGACGGTTCATTGCCGGATACCTTGCACTACTGCCGGTCAAAAAAGCTGCTGTGGATTACCCGAATGGCTGTCATTTTTTCCGTAGTTCATGTCCAGAAGGAAGGTTCGAATTCCCTCCTAGATTCCGATAGTTATGCCCCTTTATCCTGACAGTCGCAAAAGGGGTAAAATCGCGCAGCTGGTCAATCTTGTTACGCAATACTGTCAGTAATTGAAACGGGTGTGCGTATGACAGCGAAGAAAAAGCGCAAAGTTGTCCGGCGCTCCAAGCGACGAGCGCCTGTCGCGACCGATTGCGTAAAGCTCTCATCGTCGGAACGCGAATTGTTGGCAATCCCAAAGTCCGAGTGGGAGTTCGCCAAGCGCTAAGAACGAATCGTGAAAGCGGCCATTCGTACTTCCTGGCAAGGTTGACGTCGAAGCTCTTATCGCAGCAAGATTGGATGGGACAATAGACACTGTAGGCGGCTTGAGCCTTCGTTCTATTGATGCAGCAAAAATTGGGCAGAGCGGAGCCGCCGCACTAGAATCGTTAAAGATGAAAGGTTCAAGCGTGGCGCGCAATTCGGCAATGAGTCGCTCGCTCACTTCATCTGAGTTCTGAGTTTGTCGCCCAATACTGGTGCGGAGCTCTCCAATGTCGATAGTCGGCGCGTTCATTCTTGCGCAGGCAGCGCCGAGTCGCCGCCAAACTCCGTTCGAATCTGCCGCGAGTTAATACCCAACGCAGGTACTTCCGATGGCAGCAATCCAGGTCGACCTGCCGGGCGCGGCATAGACACGATATCTCCAGATGGCATCAACGCTTGCACCTGCCGCAGCGCCGGGTGCAGCGCAACGTCTGCAAGACTCGACACACGCCCATAGGCTATCTGGTGTTTTATCAGACGCGCGGTGAGTTCATCTCCACTTAATGTCGCAACAATTGCACTGATTTCCGTATCCAGCGCTTCTTTGTGTGCGACCCTGTCAGGGTTATTTTTAAATCTTGGATCGTTCGCCAATGAGATGCACTGTAGAACACCCTCACAGAATCGCCTCCACTCGTGTGAATTCTGAATCGCTATAACAATTTCATGACCATCACTGCAGCGAAACGCACCGTACGGCCGGATCGAGGCATGCGCCAAACCGCAACGAGGAGTATCGCGGTCGGCCACTGCGCGATGTAGCAATGGCACCGACATCATGTCAGCGATGCCATCAAACATGGCCACTTCAATTGCCTGTCCACAACCTGTTTTCTCACGGCTCAGCAATGCTTCGAGGATTAGGCTATGTGCATTCATACCCGTTGCAATATCCGCAATGGAGACGCCTACTTTGCATGGGGAATCCGGCGTTCCGGTCACCGCACAAATGCCCGCCTCCGCCTGCACCAGAAGATCATAAGCGCGCATTGCTTGAAACGTTGTGTCTTGACCGTAGCCGACGATATCGACGGCTATCAATCGGTCATGCAGTGCGGTCAGCTGGTGGGCTCCAAGGCCCAATCGTTGCGCAGCACCGGGCGCCAGGTTTTGAATGAATACATCGGCACGAGCAACCATTTGACACAGAAGTTCAAGATCGGCGGGACGTTTAACATCAAGCAGCACGCTTTCCTTGCCTCGATTCAACCATGCAAAATATGCGCTTTCTCCACCGACCAAGTGATCATAATGACGCGCGGTTTCCCCCTCCGGTCGCTCGATTTTGATCACCCGCGCGCCACCGTCTGCCAAACGGCTCGTGCACAGCGGCGCCGCGACCGCTTGTTCCAGAGCTACGACCAGCAGCCCCTTGAGAGCCCCTGCAGTCATACGTCAATAGGATCGAGGCAGACCGAGAATATGCTCGGCTAGATAGGACAGAATGAGGTTGGTGGAGATCGGCGCCACCTGATACAACCGGGTTTCGCGAAACTTGCGCTCGATATCGTATTCCACCGCAAAACCGAATCCGCCATGGGTCTGGATGCAGACATTAGCCGCTTCGTTCGATGCATCGGCGGCCAGCAGTTTGGCCATATTGGCCTCTGCGCCGCAATCCTGCTGCGAATCGTAGAGACTCAACGCTTCGCGCACCATCATTTCGGCTGCGCGCATATTCGCGTACGCGCGCGCGATTGGAAACTGCACACCTTGATTTTGACCGATGGGCCGGCCGAATACAATGCGGTCCTTCGCGTAGGCGCCGGCCCGCGTCAGAAACCATTTCGCATCGCCCACACACTCCGCTCCGATGAGGATTCGCTCCGCATTGATTCCGGATAAGAGGTAGCGAAAGCCCTCACCTTCCACTCCGATCAGGTTCTCCGCCGGCACCACCACGTCATCGAAGAACACCTCGGTCGTCGAGTGGTTCATCATGGTCGGGATCGGCCTGATCGTCATGCCCTGCTTGAGCGCCTGGCGCATGTCGATCAAGAAAACCGACAGGCCCTGCGTACTCTTGCACACCTGCTCAACAGGCGTCGTACGCGCCAGCAGCAACATGAGATCGGAGTGCTCAGCACGGCTCGTCCAAATTTTCTGACCGCGGACGATGTACACCTCACCCTCGCGCCGTGCCACAGTCTTCAACGCGCCCGTGTCCGAACCCGACGTCGGTTCAGTGACACCGAAGGCTTGCAGCCGCAGCGACCCTGCCGCCACCTGGGGCAGGTAGCGGGACTTTTGCTGTTGCGACCCGTGTCTCAGGAGCGTTCCCATGACGTACATTTGCGCGTGTGCGGATGCCGCATTGCAGCCCGCGCGCTGAATCTCTTCGAGTATGGCAGCGGCCGCCGACAACGGCAGGCCAGAACCACCAAATTCCTCCGGAATCAGCGCTGCCAGGTAGCCGGCCTTGGTCAAGGCGGCGACGAACTGAGTCGGGTAAGCCCCTTCCTTGTCGAGTTGTCGCCAGTACTCGCCTGGGAAGTCCTCGCACAGCCGGGAAACGCCTTCCCGAATATCAGAATAGCCTGCAGTTGGTTCCCCCATCGATCGCCTTTGAAGTTCGTGTTCTCAACCATCGTAGCGCGATCGTCGAGGTCTCTCCCACCAATTCGGCGATAACAGATTTGATTAGAAAGCAATGGCTTGGGACTTCTACGGATTTAGTATGCCAAGTGGCGATTTTGTTTAATCTTCCGAGAAGGTGAGGATGGCGATGACCGCTGCAATGTCCAGTGAAGCATTATCATCGGCGACCTCTGGCGCGCCATCCGTCGCGTCGGATTGGCCGATCGCGCTGTTTCGAATCCTAAAGGCCGCGAACGTCCAGCAAATGACTTATGTGCCCGATGCCGGCCATACCCGATTGATCGAGCTGTTCAGCGACGACCCAGCAGTTGCCACCGCCGTGCTGACGACAGAAGAAGAAGGCATCGCCATCGCCGCCGGGGCTTGGCTAGGTGGACAACGCAGCGTCGTCCTGATGCAATCCAGCGGCGTCGGCAACTGCATCAATGCCCTGTCACTGCCGGTGATCGGTCGGTTTCCGCTGTTGTTGTTGGTCACGATGCGCGGGGAATGGGCCGAATTCAATCCCTGGCAAGTGCCGATGGGATTGGCGGTGGAAAAATCATTGCAGGCGATCGGCGTGCGAACGCTGCGCGCCGAGACAATCGCCGATTTGCTGGAGATGGTTGGTGCGGGTGCGACGCTGGCGTTTGAAGCCGATCAGCAAGTGGCGGTCCTGATTTCTCAGCGGCTCCTGGGTCGCAAGGTTTGGTAACGGTATCGATGCAAACAACCCATGCGCTTTTGGATCGACGGACTGCGGTCGAGGCGGTGTTGAAGCAGCGCAATGACGCGCTGGTGGTCAGCGGTCTGGGATCCCCCAGCTATGACGTGCACGCTGCTGGCGACCACCACGCCAATTACTATTTATGGGGTGCCATGGGAAGCGCCGCGCTTGTTGGATTCGGCCTGGCTCGAGCACAACCGGCCCGGGCTGTACTAGTGATCACCGGGGACGGCGAGCAATTGATGGGCCTTGGTGGGCTGGCGACGATCGGCGTGGCACGGCCAGCGAATTTGAGCATCGTGGTGATCGACAATGAGCACTTCGGCGAGACCGGCATGCAGCGCAGCCATACGGGCATGGGAATCGACCTGACCACCGTTGCAGCCGCCTGCGGTTTCGCTTCGACTGCCCTGGTGCGCAACGCAATGGAACTCGATGACCTATGCCGGCGTCTGGCGCAGAAATCGGACGGTCCTCGGATGTTCGTCATCAAGGTGGCGGCTGCGAATCTGCTGCGCTCATTACCCTCGCGTGATGCCGTATTCGTCAAGAATCGATTTCGACAACATCTCGGATTTACCCCGTGCTGAGACTTGCCTCCCAAGCAATCGAACGATTTCAAAATCTCATCGATGGCCACGCCGCCGAGTCACCAGTCTGGCTCGAGAGTTTCGATCCCTTTACCGGTCAGCCGTGGGCACTGGTGCCGCGTTGCGATTCTGCTGACGTCGATCGCGCGGTCCGCGCCGCGCACTCGGCTTTCCTCAACCCCTGCTGGGCCGGACTGACGCCCTCCGCCCGCGGCAAGCTGTTAATCAACTTAGCGGATGTCATCGCCCGAAACGCGGATCGCTTGGCGGAACTGGAAACGCGCGACAACGGCAAACTGATCGCAGAAATGAGCACACAGCTGCGGTATATTCCTGAGTGGTATCGCTACTTCGGTGGATTGGCGGACAAAATTGAAGGCTCGGTACTACCCATCGATAAACCCTCGATGTTCGCTTTCACGCGGCGTGAGCCCCTAGGTGTGATCGCCGCGATCGTGCCGTGGAATTCGCCGCTGCTGTTGCTCACCTGGAAATTGGCGCCCCTGCTCGCAGCGGGAAATACCGTCGTGATCAAACCCTCGGAGCACGCGTCGGTCTCCACACTCGCCTTCGCCGCATTGTTCGAGCAGGCTGGCTTTCCGCCGGGCGTCGTGAACACGGTGACCGGCTTACCGGACGAGGTCGGAGAACCCCTGGTCTCACACCCGCAGATTAACAAGATTGCTTTCACCGGCGGCGAGGCCGGCGGGCTATCGGTGTATCGCGCGGCTGCTGAACGACTCAAGCCTGTCACCTTGGAGCTGGGCGGCAAATCCGCCAACATCATCTTCGCTGACGCCAATCTGGACAATGCAACTCGCGGAGCGATTGCAGGCATTCTTGCCGCCTCCGGCCAGACCTGCATCGCGGGCTCCCGTCTTCTAGTCGAGCGCAGCGTGCACGATCGAGTGGTCGAGCAGGTGGTCGAATTGGCCAAGGGTGCGCGATTGGGCGATCCGCTGTCAGGAGAAACCCAGGTCGGGCCCATTGCCACGCAACCCCATCAACGTCGGGTGCTGGACTATATTGCAACGGCCCAGGATCAAGGGGCGCGATGCGTCCTCGGCGGCGCGGTACCCGCAGACCCGTCGCTTGCGCCGGGCTGGTTCGTGGAACCCACGATCTTCGACAACGTCAACAACTCGATGCGCATCGCGCGCGAAGAAGTGTTCGGACCTGTGTTGTCCGTCATCCCCTTCGAAACAGAAACCGACGCACTCGCGATTGCCAACGATAGTCCCTACGGATTGGCAGCCGGATTGTGGACCTCCGATATGGGACGCGTTATGCGTGCGGCCGCTGCACTGCAGGCCGGCACAGTGTGGGTCAATACCTATCGAGCGGTGAGCTACATGGCGCCTTTCGGCGGCTACAAGCGCAGCGGATTGGGACGGGAAAACGGCCGCGAAGCAATCGATGCCTATTTGCAGACCAAAACGGTCTGGATCGACACCGCCGGAGTTCCGGCCGATCCATTCGTGATTCGCTGAAACGTATGACCCGCGCGCAGGAAATCGTTGTGATCGTGGGTGGCGCCATCATGGGGAGCTTTGTCGCGCTGTACCTGCGTGAATTGGGATTCAGCGGAGATATCGTCGTCTTCGAGCGCGACCCGAGCTATCGGCGCTCCTCGACGGCGCTATCGGCCGCATCGATTCGCACCCAGTTCGGATGCGCTATCAATGTACAGATGAGTTTGTTCGGCGCGCAGGTTCTGCGGTCCGTCAAGCAGCGCTGGGGGGCGGAGGCGGACATCGGCCTAGTCGAGCGTGGCTATCTGATCATCGGCGGACCCGGGAGCGCGCAAGATCGCCTTGCCGCCGCACGCATGCAAACTGAGCAAGGGGCCGACATACAAACCTTGGATCCTGCGCAGGCACGCATCACCTTCCCGTGGTTGCAGACCGGCGATGTAGACATCGCTACCTACGGACTACGCAATGAGGGCTGGTTCGACGCCTGGGCCCTGCTGCAATTGGTTCGTGATGCGGCCAAGGCCCAGCGCGTGGAATATCGGCGCGACGACATCGAACAGGTGCAGACTCACGGGGTGCGCGCCTATGCGGTTCGCTCATGCGATGGCACGCAAACACGCGCGGACTGGATCGTGAATGCCGCTGGACCTGCATCGGCTGCAATAGTGCGGCCGCTGGGTATCGAGCTGCCGGTCGGACCGCGCAAGCGAACCGTATTTCGACTCAAGGCGCCGCTGACAAGCTCGAATTTTCCCATGCTGTTCGACAACTCCGGCGCCTGGGTGCGACCGGAAGGGGACGGGTTTATCGGCGGGATCGCGCCCCCACCGCATCGGGACGCAGATGCCACCGGCGATTTCGAACCGGACTTGCATCAGTTTGAACAGGAACTGTGGCCGACCCTCGCTCATCGTATACCGGCGTTCGAGGAGCTGCGCGTGGAAGGGTCCTGGGCTGGGCACTATGAGAACAATCTGCTTGATCATAACGGCATCATCGGTCCGCACGATGAAATCAACAATTTGCTGTTTGCTACAGGCTTTTCCGGCCATGGCCTGATGCACGCCCCAGCCACCGGACGGGCCGTCGCAGAACACATTCTCTTTGGCCGATACCAGTCATTGGATTTGTCGCCGTTGGGTTATAGCCGTATCCGTTCGAACTCGCCATTGCATGAGACCATCATCTATTGATCTTGCTTCCCCGGAGGTATCGCCGTGAAGTTGTTGAATAAAGTTGCCGTGATCACAGGTGCCGCGCGTGGTATCGGGCGGGCCTGCGCTGAGCGGCTGCTGGCGGAAGGATGCAAGCTGGTCATCGCGGACAACGACACCGAACGGCTGAACGCGACTTTCAAGGAGCTGCAAACCGGGTCGGCGCCGGTAGTGGCGGTCGAGGCCGATGTATCGCGCCGCGCCGATGTGGATAAAGCTGTGCGCGCGGCCGTGGAGCATCACGGACGGATCGATATCATGATCAACAATGCGGGCATCGCGATCACCAAAGATTTCATGACTGTAACCGAGGATGACTTGGAGCGAACGTTAGCGATCAATCTGAAAGGCGCTTTCTTTGGCGTGCAAGCTGCTGGCAAGCAAATGATCGCGCAAGGAACTGGCGGTGTCATCATCAATATGTCGTCCATCAATTCAAGGATGGCAAACCCCTTCGTAGCGACGTATGCAATTTCCAAAGGCGCGATGAATCAGCTGACCGGCGTTGCTGCGGTGGCGCTGGCTCCTCACGCGATTCGGGTGGTCGGCGTAGGTCCCGGAACCATACTCACAGATATGGTGACGAAAGGATTCATCACGAGTGAAAGCCAGAACAAGACAATTCTGTCGCGAACCCCGATGGGCCGATTGGGAAAGGTCAGCGAAGTAGCCTCCGTGGTGTCGTTTCTGGCAAGCGACGATGCCTCGTACATCACGGGACAGACAATTTACCCCGATGGCGGACGCCTGATTCTGAACTACACCGTGCCGGTTTGTGAGCCTGAGATCGATTAATGAATGAGAACACCCCAATATTTCAAAGGATGCATCATGTGTGCATCGTCGTCGCAGACATCGAACAATCCGTCGCATTCTATTCCGCGATCGGCGTCGGCCCCTGGCACGACTATCCGCCGCTCGATCAATACACGCAGCTCGAGGTTCCCGACCGCGGCGCCTTCCTGGCCATGAAATATAAGTACGCCAATATCACCAACCTGCAAATTCAGCTCTGCCAGCCCGGACCCGGCAACAGCCCGCAGCGACGCTTTTTGGACGATCGCGGCGGCGGCGTGTTCCACCTCGGATTCTCCGTTCCCGATTGCGACACGGCTGAAAAGGCGGCCGAGGCACTCGGATTGCTGCCGTTGATGAAGGGACGGCGCGATGACCGCTCCGGTTTCACCTACTTCCAAACTGCCGACCGGGGCGCGGGCGTGACGCTCGAAATTCGCGCCAGCCAAAAGACCTGATGAGCGTCGAAACCCGCTGGCAGTTCTGGATCGATCGCGGCGGCACCTTCACGGACGTGGTGGGCCGCGCACCGGACGGGAACTTGCACACGCTGAAGCTACTCTCGGACGCTCAAGACCAATACCGCGACGCTGCGGTCGAAGGCATCCGGCGGTTGCTGCGCCTGGCGCCCCGCGACCAGATCGGCCCGGAGAGGGTCAAATGCGTGAAAATGGGCACGACGGTTGCTACCAATGCGCTGCTCGAACGCAAGGGGGAGCGCACCCTGCTGATCACGACGCGCGGATTTCGAGATGCCCTGCGCATCGCCTACCAGAATCGCCCCAAGTTGTTCGAGCGTCAGATTCTGCTTCCAGAATTGCTGTACGAACAGGTCGTTGAATCCCAGGAACGCATCGACGCACGGGGCAACATCGTGCGGCCGCTGGATGTGGCGCATCTGCGTCAAGAACTGCTCCGAGCATCAACTCAAGGACTGCGCTCGGCGGCCATTGTATTCATGCACGCCTGGCATCACCCGCAACACGAAAAGGCCGCCGCGAGGATTGCGCACGATTGCGGGTTTACCCAAGTCAGCGTATCGCATGAGGTAAGCCCGCTGATCAAACTCGTCTCGCGCGGTGACACCACCGTCGTAGATGCGTACTTAAGCCCGATACTGCGTCGCTATGTGGACGCGGTGTCGGCGCAGATGCCTGGCGTCCCGCTATATTTCATGCAGAGCTCGGGCGGACTCAGCGACGCCCAGGCATTCCAGGGCAAGGATGCAATTCTCTCCGGTCCCGCCGGCGGAATCGTGGGCATGGCAAGGACCGCAATAGCCGCCGGTCATAAGCATGTGATCGGGTTTGATATGGGCGGCACCAGCACCGATGTTAGTCACTACGCGGGAAATTTCGAGCGCGCGTTTGAGACAACGGTGGCCGGGATCCGCATTCGCGCGCAGATGATGAGCATCCACACCATCGCCGCCGGCGGCGGGTCGATCATCGCTTTTGATGGCGCCAGACTGCGCGTGGGACCCGACAGCGCCGGCGCCAATCCAGGGCCTGCGAGTTACCGTCGCGGCGGACCGTTGTGCATTACTGACGCAAACGTGTTTCTCGGTAAAATTCAGCCAGCCTTTTTCCCGAAGGTTTTTGGGCGCAACGGTGATGAATTTCTGGACCTCGAGGTAGTGACTGGACGATTTGAGGCACTGGCGTTGGAGATCAGTGCAGTGACCGGCCGGCAGACGAGCGCCGAGTCGATCGCAGCGGGATGCATACAAATCGCCGTACAGGCCATGGCGAACGCGATCAAACGAATTTCCATCGCGCGAGGCTACGATGTCACGCAGTACACGTTACAATGCTTCGGCGGCGCGGGCGGTCAGCATGCCTGTTTGGTGGCCGACGCACTGGGCATGAGCCGCATCTTCGTGCATCCGCTGGCCGGTGTGCTTAGCGCCTATGGCATGGGGCTGGCCGACCAAAACGTGATTCGCGAAGCCTCCATTGAATTGCCTTTGAATGCCCAAAGTTTTACGGCTGCCTCAAATCGCCTGGATGACCTGGCGGTCGAAGCCAAAATCGCGCTTACTGCACAGGGCGTCGAAACGGCGCGCATTACTGTTAAGCGAAACGTCAACGCGCGCTACGCAGGGACCGACACAACATTGACGGTTCCGGAAGGTCAAGCGGAGAAGATGCGCGCCGCATTCGAGGCGGCCTATCGCAAGCGCTATGCCTTCATTATGGAATCACGGGATCTCGTCATTGACTCGGTTTGGGTCGAAGCGCTTAGTCCGGGCGAACCAGCGCCGGCGGCAAAATCCCGATTGGCCAGCGGCTTGGCGCGCGCGCCCGAAGCCGCGGCGACGGTTCGCCTATACGCCGATGCGTGGCAGGAAGCCCAGCTGTTCATACGGGAGAGTCTCGACGCCGGTGTGGCGATAGCCGGGCCGGCCGTCATTGCAGACAAAAACGCAACAACCATCGTAGAACCCGGATGGCAGGCGCGCATCCAAACCGACGGTAGTTTGGAGCTACAGCGAATCGCGCCTCGCGCCAACACACGCGACGCTCGAACGGAGGTTGATCCAATTCTGCTCGAGGTTTTCAACAATCTGTTTATGAACATTGCCGAACAAATGGGCCTGCAACTTCAAAACACGGCGTATTCGGTAAACATCAAAGAGCGATTAGATTTTTCCTGCGCCCTGTTCGACGGCGAAGGCCAATTAATCGCCAATGCCCCGCATATGCCCGTCCATTTGGGGTCGATGAGTGAGTCGATCCGGAACGTCATCGAACGCAACCCGCAGATGCGCCTGGGCGATGTGTTCATGCTGAACGACCCATACCATGGTGGCACCCATCTGCCCGATGTCACCGTGGTGACGCCGGTGTATGTGGAAACCACCGACTCGCAGCCCAGCTTCTATGTAGCCAGCAGAGGGCACCATGCTGATATCGGGGGAATCACGCCCGGGTCCATGCCGCCCTTTTCGCAATCGATCAGCGAAGAAGGCGTTTTGTTCGATAATTTTTTGCTGGTGCGTGGGGGCGTGTTCGGCGAGGTCGAAGTGTCACAGGCACTTGCCCGCGGTCCGTACCCGGCGCGCAATCCCTCGCAGACCATTGCCGATCTGAAAGCGCAGATCGCTGCCAACGAAAAAGGCGTGCAGGAACTGCGAGCCATGGTCGCGCAGTTCGGCCGAGCCACGGTCACGGCCTACATGCAACATGTTCAAGACAATGCCGAGGAATCGGTCAGGCGGATCATCACGACGCTGTCTGACGGCAAATTTACCCTGCCGCTCGACAACGGCGCGACCATCCAGGTTACGGTTACCATCGATCGGAATTTGCGCGAAGCAACCGTCGACTTCACCGGCACCAGTGGTCAATTGCCTAACAATTTCAATGCACCAAAGGCCGTCACCATTGCCTGTGTGCTGTACGTTTTTCGAACGCTGGTCGACGACGATATCCCACTGAACGCCGGCTGCTTAAAGCCGCTGCGAATCATCGTCCCCGAACGGTCCATGCTGAATCCGCAATCACCGGCAGCTGTCGTCGCAGGCAATGTCGAGACGTCCACCTGCGTGACGAACGCTTTGTACGGCGCACTGCGGATCATGGCCGCATCACAACTCACGATGAACAACTTCACATTCGGCAATGCGCAGCATCAATACTATGAAACCATCGCTGGCGGCAGCGGAGCGGGCTTGGGGTTCGCAGGAACAAGCGTGGTGCAGACGCATATGACGAACTCGCGGCTGACGGACCCGGAAGTTCTCGAATCGCGCTTTCCGGTCATGCTGGAAAGCTTTGAAATCCGGCGCGGCTCAGGCGGTAAGGGCCGCTGGAACGGTGGTGATGGCGGCATCCGTCGAATGCGGTTTCTCGAAACGATGACTGCCTCGATACTCTCCAACGGGCGCATTGTCACGGCATTCGGCATGGCCGGCGGCGGTGCCGGAGCGGTGGGAATCAATCATATTGAACGCAATGACGGCGGGCGTCAGTTGGTAGCTCATATCGCTAGCGTCGAGATGCGACCCGGCGATGTGTTCATCATTGAGACCCCCGGTGGCGGCGGATATGGTCCGCCCGACGACCCCTAGCGGGCACTTTTTAAAGTGGACGTGCGACCGCCTCCGTCACGCTCCACAGTCCCTCCCCGGCAACCGCGGCCACTTCAAGCTTGAGCAAGGCCGACACAGCACGCACTGCAACCGAGGTCGGCATAGTGACCGATCGTGCCAGCACGAGATTGCGAACCACACGCGGGTCGCGCAACTGCACGGCCTCAAGCGTCTTGTGAGCGCGCTCGCGCACGATAGCCGATGGGGGCAGCACGCTGTAGCCTACACCGCGCTCTACGATGTCTACGAGCGCGCGGAACGAATCCGCCTCGATCACGACATTGAGCTGCAGTCCATTGCTCGACACGGTTCTTTCTAACAATTGCCGCAGCCCATGCAATTTACTGGGCAATACCAGACGCTGACCCGCCAACCACGCCAATGAGCCACCGCTACGCCTGGACAAGCGACTTCCCGCAGGCCCGACGATCATCAAATCGTCGATCGCGAGGTCCTCCTGCACCAGATGCACGCCCACGTGGTGACCATAGATGATCGCCAAATCGATCTCGCCCCGATGCAGCCAGTCGACCAAGTGACCGCCGTAGCTTTCGATCAGCCGCAGCGCGACCTGCGGAAGGTCGGTCGCAACGCGCTGTGCCAGCCGTCCCGCCAACACGCAACTGGCAGTCGGCACGATGCCGAGCGCCACGCTGCCTGATGGAGCGCCTTTGAGGGAGAGCAGATCGTCCTTCACCTGCTCCACCTGCCGCACCAAACCGCCGGTTCTTGAAAGCAGGATCCGACCGGCATCGGTGAGCATCATGCCCCGCCCGTTTCGGTTGAACAACACAGTGCGCAGTTCGTGTTCGAGCAGTTTAATCTGACGGCTGAGCGCACCTTCTGCAACGTGCAGCCGGTCGCTAGCCTTGCTGAGGCTACCGAATTCGGCAACGGCCTGAAACGTTCGCAGCTGGCGCAAATCCATAGGTCAATCCAGATCTTGCGATTTTAGGTTACAGCTCACATGACCGTGAGATCGACGGGTACGTAGTTTGACGAATTGTTGCCCATCAAATGCGTGTCCGTTCTTCGGCGCCCACCAACGCTGAATCGACTTGGCACCTGGAGTTTGAGCAAGCGTGCCAGTCAGTACACGCCTACTCACTTGCCTCCATCAGGCTCGCAGCCGTAGCCAGAATCCGCTTTGCCCAATCGACAACAGGTGCATCGACCATCATGCCATCAACCGCTACCGCACCGGCATCAGCAACCTCCAAGATTTTCCTGGCGCGATCGATGTCGGTCGTGCTTGGGCAATATCCCTTGCGGGCGGGTGCGACCTGCGACGGGTGAATGAGAAGTTTCCCTCCCATGCCCATGGCGGCCCCGTGTCGGGAATCAAGGAAAACGCGTTTTACGTCAGCAAGATTTGTGGTGACTCCATCAATCGGGCCCATGCGCCCCGACAGGGCAGCCGCGAATACTAATTCCGCACGGGCTGCGGCTAGTGCTCTTGGGGTATGCGACGATCTAATTAAAATGGAATAGTCGAGGGATCCGAAGGCGAGTCGCTCTGCCACGGTTGCAATTGATCGCGACAGCGCCAGCCCCCTTGGACTTTCAATTAATGCGATGACCTGTGCAAGGGTCGGCAAAGATCTCCTAAGCGCGATTATCTCACCGGGTGATTGACATTTTGCTAGCATTACGCCACGAATTGGTAATTTAGAGACTGCAAGTAGGTCGTCTTCATACCACTCGGTGTGTACGGCGTTTATTCGAATGAATACATCAATTTTGGCTGCAAGTGCATCGGAAAAACCCTTTTTCAGGAGCTGCCGTGCCTCCTTCTTCTCTAGAGCCGGGACCGAATCTTCGAGATCGATTACTATTGCAGACGCGCCCGAAATTGCGGCCCGGTTAAATCTCTCGGGACGTGTTGCCGGAACGAAGAGTGGCAGATACGCCATCGAAGTTTCGAGTTTGCTCGACACTCAGACGCTCCATTAGTGCTATAGCTGGCTACCGTTTCCAGAAATTTCGATAGTGCTTTGCGGACAGACACACGGCGTGAGTTACTTTACTAGCTTATAGGTTCATGTCGCTAGGAATTTCCGCAAATATCATCCCGCTCCATCGCCTTACTTCCTATCATGCATGAGATTACCACCGCGTTGCCGAAAGGTTGAGAACCATTTGTTCGGCAATACAACCTCTCACTACTCTCTACAGTCAAAAGTGACAATTGCGTAGCGAGAACGAGCCAAACCCGTTTCACCATGTATAAAACTGTACATTGGATTTTTAATGCATTAAATTGCGTGCCGTGAGTTTCGATCACTTCCCCTGGCATCCAAGGTCACAGTCCGCGTCGCCTCCTTGGAAGATCTGACGCTTCGCGTACGCTGAAGATGGCACTGATATCGATGGGTGCGATTCCATCTGTCAACGCGGCGCGGCGCGGCGCGGATGCCGTGGCGTTGAAGCACGGCAATGAGATCGTCACCTGGGGTGAGCTCGACCGCCGCTCGACACGGCGCGCGTGGGCGTTGAAAGCCGCTGAGGTTGGCCAAGACGATCTGGTGACACTGGCATTGCCCAACGATTCCGCATTCTACGAATTGACTTTCGCACTGTGGAAATTAGGCGCAACGCCGCACGTGGTCTCGTGGCGGCTGCCTCGGCTCGAATTGAAGTCGATCCTCGAAGTTGCGCAGCCCAAATTACTGTTGACCTCCGAGCCCGCATTCCCCGAGACGTGTTTCACAATGGAACCATCGAGCACGCTGCTCGGGGATCGTGAGGACCCCCTGCCCGAAGCAGTCGCTCGTCATTGGAAGGCGATGTCGTCGGGGGGCTCGACCGGACGCCCGAAGGTCATCGTCAGCCATACGCCGAGCGCAGTCGACTCAGAAACCGCGTTCGTGAACATTCCGCGCGACTCGATCGTCCTTAATCCGGGGCCGCTGTACCATAATGGCCCGTTCCTGCTCACCCACCACGCCTTGTTCCAAGGCAACACGGTCGTCGGGATGTCGAAGTTCAACCCAGAGGAGGCTCTGCGACTGATGGCGGAGAATCGCGTGTCATGGGTGAGTTTTGTGCCGACGATGATGCTGCGGATTTTGCGGTTGCCCCAAGAGGTACGTGAACGGTACGACCTGTCTTCGCTTCAGTCCGTCTGGCACATGGCAGCGCCAATGCCTTGCTGGTTGAAGGACGCCTGGATCGATTGGCTCGGCGCGCAGCGTATTTGGGAACTGTATTCCGGCACCGAGCAGATGGGAATCACAGTCATTTCGGGGGGTGAATGGCTCGAGCATCGCGGCTCTGTGGGACGTCCACTCGGCTGCGAACTGAGGATTCTCGACGAGGCCGGACGCCGGGTGCCAACCGGACAGATCGGTGAGATCTTCCTGCGCCCCGCCGGAGGTGTTGGTTCCACTTATCACTACCTTGGAGCAGAACCTCGTCGCGCAGATGGAGGGTTTGAAACGCTCGGCGATCTGGGGTGGCTTGACGAGCAGGGTTACCTCTATCTTGCCGACCGACGTACCGATTTGATCCTCAGTGGAGGCGCGAACATTTACCCGGCGGAAGTAGAGGCTGCGTTAATGGAACACCCCGGAGTTGAGGTGGCCGTGGTCATCGGTCTGCCCCATGAGGATCTGGGAGCGGCAGTGCATGCCATCGTGAAGCTCCATCCGGATTGGGCAACGTCCCTCGACGAAGCAAGTTTGTCTGCATTTGTCTGCGGGCGGATGGCGAAATCCAAGACGCCGCGTTCCTATGAGTTCACGAGTGAGCCCCTCCGCGACGAGGCGGGTAAAGTGCGTCGCGCGCAGTTGCGGGCCGAGCGTGCATGAGCGCAGGAGTTATTGAGTCGCTAAGCTGGCGCACGACTTCGATCGTGCGGGTTAGATGGAGGCAAATCTGATGGTTGCTTCAGCTTATATTTTCGATGCTTTGCGGACCCATCGTGGCATGCTATCAGGTGCAGGCCGTGCCGCAAGGCATTGGGGCAGATTTGCTTGCGACGCTGGACGGCTATTCCCGCGAGGGGGTAGATGCCTTCGCGCTCGAATCGCAGCGGCGCGCTGCCCGGGCTCGAGATAGCGGCTGGTTCGACAAGTCGGTGGTACCGGTGAAGGAGTCGAATGGCTCGCCAATTTTGCAGCGTGACGAGCTCATCAAGCCAAACACCACGATGGAAGGCTTGGCTCGACTCAAAGCGTCGTTCGAATCGCTGGGCAAAATGGGCTACGACGACTTGGCGCTTCGCAAATACAACCGGATCGAGCGGATCCGTCATGTGCACACGCCGGGCAATTCTTCCGGAATCGTCGATGGTGCGAGCGCAGTTTTGGTCGGTAACGAACGGATTGGCAACGAATTGGGACTGAAACCACGCGCCCGCGTGGTCGCAACCGCCGTGCTGGCCACCGATCCGACGCTCATGTTGGGCGGCCCGGGCCCGGCGGCAAAGAAGTGCCTTGCCAAGGCAAGCATGACCACGCGTGACATCGACCTATTCGAAATCAATGAGGCCTTCGCGTCGGTCGCGATGCGTTTCATGAAGGACCTCGACATCTCGCACGAGGTTACCAACGTCAATGGGGGCGCAATCGCGCTTGGCCACCCCTTGGGCGCGACCGGTGCAATGCTGGTGGGCACCATGATCGATGAGCTCGAGCGCCGAGACCTCAAACGTGCCTTGATCGCGATGTGCGTCGGCGGCGGCATGGGCATCGCGACCATTATCGAGTGGGTATGAATCAGATGACCCGTGCATTCAAGTACGAGCAGGATTCCGCCGGCATCGTCACGATCACCATGGATATGAGTGGTCCGGTCAACACCCTAAATGGAGAATATCGTCAGGCGATGGGCGCTGCTGTAAAGCAACTGGGACAGGAAGCAGGGCTCAAAGGCGTCATCCTCGCGTCCGCCAAAAGCACGTTCTTCGCCGGTGGGGATTTGAAATACCTGCTCGCACTGCGGCCCGGTGATGAAAGTGAATTCTTTGCCTTTTGCGAAGCAACCAAACGTGACTTTCGGCGGCTGGAGAAGTTACCGGTTCCAGTGGTGGCTGCGATCAATGGCGCGGCGCTCGGCGGCGGCTACGAACTGGCATTGGCCTGCAACTACCGGATCGTGCTCAACGCCGCTGGAACTGTTGTTGGACAGCCAGAGGTATCCTTGGGCCTGTTGCCTGGCGGCGGCGGCATCGTACGATTGGTGCACATGCTGGGTCTGGAGAAGGCGCTGCCTTTCCTGTTGGAAGGCACGCGGGTCAAGCCCTCTGATGCGCTCAAAGCCGGTCTAGTCGATGCGATCGTCGATAACCCGACGCACTCATTCCGGCCGCAAAGGCGTGGATTCTGGCGAACCCCGAAGCTAGTGTGCGGCCCTGGGATCGCAAGAACCATAAGATTCCAGGCGGCACCGCGGCAGACCCGAAGATTGCACAGCTGGCCAGCGTCGCAGCAACAACCCTGATCAAGAAGACACGCGGCCTGCTGCCCGCACCAGGGCGAATTCTGGCGATTGCCACCGAAGCCACCATCGTCGATTTCCACCGCCTTGCGCATCGAGAGTCGCGGGCTCACCTCGCTAGTGATGACGCCTCAGGCCAAGAACATGATCAACACCCTGTTCTATCAGATGAATGAGGTGAACGGTGGCGCGAACCGCCCGAAAGACATCGACAAATCCAAGGTCGAGAAATTGGGCGTCCTCGGCGCCGGCATGATGGGACAGGGCATCGCCTACGTCTCGGCGATGGCAGGCATCGAAGTGGTGTTGCGCGATGTAACGCTCGAAGCAGCCCAGAAAGGCAAGGCTTATTCCGAGAAGCTGTTGCGAGGCGCAGTCGATAAGGGACGCCTGGATGAGGCGAAGAAGGCTGCGGTGCTGAGCTTGATCAAACCGACGTGCGAGGCCGCAGATTTCACCGGCTGCGACCTGATCGTGGAAGCCGTGTTTGAGAACGCGGATTTGAAGGCGCAAGTCATTCGTGAAACCGAATGCCATTTGACTTCAGGCGGAGTTTTCGGCTCCAACACTTCGACACTGCCCATTAGCCTTCTGGCGAAGGCGGCGCGGCATCCCGAGAATTTCATCGGCATCCATTTCTTCTCACCGGTCGATAAGATGCAGCTGATTGAGATTATCAGCGGCGAGCAGACGAACCCTCTGGCGCTCGCAAAGCCATTCGACTACGCACGGCAGATCGGCAAGACGGCGATCGTGGTCAACGACTCACTGGGATTCTTTACCTCACGCACTTTCTGTACCTACTTGGACGAAGGCGCGAGGCTCCTCAAAGAGGGCGTCAATCCCATTGTCATCGAGAATCTAGGCAGGCAGGTCGGCATGCCTGCTCCACCGTTGGCCATCCAGGATGAGGTGAGCCAGGAGTTGACGCGCAAGATGGCGGAGACCCATCGCGCGATGGGCGTGCTCGATAGCAAATCGGACAACAGTATCGCCACTGAGATCTGTGAGGTATTGGTGAGTCAGTACGGTCGCGGAGGTCGCTCTTATGGCGGGGGATACTACGAGTATCCAGCCAACGACGAGAAACATCTCTGGCCCAAGCTCTTCGAGCTCTTCTGCAGTAACGAGTTGTCCTTACCGGAGCAGGACATCAAGGATCGGTTGCTTTTTCCGGCAGGTGATCGAAACGATTAAATGTCTGCAGGAAGGGGTGCTGCGGTCGGTGGCCGATGGCAATGTCGGTTCGATCCTCGGGATCGGCGCGCCGATATGGACGGGAGGGTTTCTCCAGTTTGTGAATACCTACGGACTCAAGCGGTTCGCGGAACGTGGCAGTGAACTGGCGAAACGTTATGGCCCCCGCTTTACCCCACCGGATCTTTTGCTGCGTAAAGCAGAGTCCGGCGAGCTTTTCGTGTAGCTTGGTACGCTCGCAGCCTTACCAATCGATGACCGTGCCGACACCGAGCTGCTCTGCTTCCGCGAGCACGAAGCCCGACGATACGAGATCTTCACAGACCATTCCGAGCGATTTGAACATCGTAATGTCTCGCGGCGAAACTCGCGCCGGCAAGTGCCCCGCGATCACATCACCGACGGTACCGAGCACATGGCCTGAGTCGATCGCCCCCGCCTGAATGGCGCGCCGCAAATCGCCGCCGAGCTCGAGCGCGCTCCCTTTGAAATCCGCAAACACCCGGCAGCGCGCCACCGCATCGATGTCGATCTCGGACGTTGTTGGAATACTAGATCCCACCACGTTGAGGTGCTGACCTTCTTTTAGCCAGGCGCCTTCCAAGAACGGCTCTTTCGCCGCGGTCACCGTACACAACACATCGGCGGCCTCCACGGCCTCCCGCGCGGATTGCACCGCCGTGAAGCGAGCATCGAAGTGTTTCGCGGAGCTGTCGCAAAAAGCTTGCGCGCGGCGCAAGTCCCGTCCCCACACGAAAATCTGCTGGAAAGAGCGCACTTTCGTGAGTGCATGAAGATGCGACTCAGCCTGCTCGCCGTATCCGAGAATCGACAGCGTAGCGGCATCAGCCTTTGCGAGCACGTCGGTGGCCACGGCAGTCGCCGCCGCCGTGCGAATCGCAGTGATTTCGCGGCCATCGAGAATCGCCGCCGGCTTGCCGCGCACCGCGTCGAACAGCAGTACCATGCCTTGATGCGAGCCGAGTTCGGTACCGAAGTTGTCCGGGTAAACGCTGACCACTTTGATGCCTAGCCACTCCGGATCCGCCGTGTATCCGGGCATCATGCTGATCAAGCCATTGCGCTCGGGGTGACGCAACGCCGTGCGAATCGGTTGGAGCGTGCGCTCTTGCGCGACCAGGAGCATCGCCTTGCGCATGAGATCGATGCAGCGATCGACGGGCAGGAGCCGGCGAACATCGGCCGAATTCAGTATGCGTAACTTCATTTGATCCTCTGCCAGACCGCGTCGACGCGCCGGTTGTCGCGGGTGACCTGATAACAGCGATGACCTGCGGCCATGGCGCACGCGTGGACCGGCAGTACCCGCAATTTCGTGCCGAGCTGAAAGCGCGCGAAATCGAGCGCCTCGCTTCGCGCCTCGATGATGCCGTGCTCTTGATTCACGTTGACGACCCGAAGCTCGGGCGCGAGCACCCGGCCCTCCTGATCGCAGACCAAACCGTAGCGATAATCGACGGCTTGCGTAGCCGTGCCGAGATCGGACGACAGCGAGGTCCAACCGCTATCCGTGATGAGCTGACCTCGGCTCCGCCGGTGACCGATCACTGTGGTCAGAACGCTCAAGGCGATATCCTCAATCCCGCAAACGCCGAGATTCGCCATGACCAGATCCTGGAAGACGAACACACCCGCGCGTACTTCGGTGATGCCGGAAAAATCCTCGCCAAACGTCACGGTAGGCGTCGATCCCAGGCTGACAATCTCGCACTCAAGGCCCGCGGCGCGCAGCGCTCGGGCCGCCTCCAGGACGGCATTGCGTTCCGCCGCGGCGAAAGCCTTGATATCGTCCACCGACCGAGACGCATAAGAACCTCCCGCGTGGGTCAAAACGCCTTTGAACGTGGCGCCCGTGGAACGCGCCACTGCACTCGCGAGCGGCACCAGTTGCGGAGAGGACGGCGCCAACCCCGATCGATGCCCGTCGCTGTCGATTTCCAACAGCACGGGGAATCGTGTGCCGTCCGCGTGCGCCAGCGTCTCCACGGCGTCCAGCGCCGCGTGGTCGTCGATCAAGACGCAAATTTGCGCGCCATGCTTCATCAGGCGCTCGATATGCCTGAGCTTGTTTGCGGCGATCGCGACCGCGTAGATTTGATCGAGGTACCCGCGCGCGGCGAAGAATTCCGCTTCCTGTAGTGTGGACACGCAGATCGAGCCCGATTGTCCCGCAACCAGGCGTTGCGCGATCTCAGCACATTTTGCAGTTTTTAAATGGGGGCGTAGGTCGATGTTGCGCTCGGAGAGCCGCGCGCGCATCCGCTCAACGTTCGACATCATCCGGTTCTCATCGAGAATCAAGCAGGGTGTTTCGAGCGCATCGATATCCATGTGCAATCCAGCCTCAACTTGAAGCGGCAACGCACATGTCACGGATCTCAGCCAGCAACCGCACCACATCGAACACGATGCCATCCTTGATCGTCCAGCGAAGACCCTGAACCCGTTCCTGCCGCCCAAGCTCATCGTTAAGGCGCATCGCACCCGATCCGTAAAGGGTCTTAAAGTTGTTTAGGGGGTTTTCGAACGTGATCAGCAGATCCGCCTTTTTCCCCGGTTCCACGGAGCCGGTCTCAGACGCTCTGCCGAGAAGCCGGGCGCCGTTGAGCGTCGCGATTCGAATGATCTCGAGCGGATTGAGGCCTGCCTCTTGTAGCAGCTCGAGCTCTCGAATGAAGGCGAATCCGTAAATGGAATACATGAAGCCGGCGTCGCTCCCGGCGCAGAGCCGACCGCCTTGATGAACGAAATCACGAACGAAGGACATCCATCGCCGGAAATTCTCCTTCCAGGCGATCTCGTCCGCGGTCGTCCAGTCGAAGAAGGCCGAGCCGAGGGATTCGCGATGCGGCTGGAAAAATTTCTTCATTGATGGCCAGGTGTATTCGTCGAGCCAGTCGGCGCGGCGCGCGCGCATCTCGTCGCGCATCGCCTCGTAGACCGAGAACGTTGGCACCAGCGTAGTATCGAGCGAAATTAGCTCGTCGATTACAGCGCGCCATTTGACACTACCGGGCTCTGCAGCCTGACACCACAGCTTGCCCGCCTCGCCGAACCGATGCTGTTCGTCGTTGTAGTTGTAGCCGGCCGGATAATCCTGGATCGTGCGGCTCTCGAACAGCGCCTCCGGCAAACCGTACCAATGCTCGATACTGGTGAGTCCGAGTCGAGCCGACTGCAATGCATTCATACGATTCACCGACAGCTGAGAGTGATGGCACGCAGTAGGCAATCCGACGCGCTTGGCTTCCGCCAGGACGGTCGCCATCGTCTCGGGCGTCGCGTTGAGATATTTGATCCCTTCTGCGCCCATCTCCTTGACCGCACGCACCCACGCCGGCGCATCCTTCGCAGCGACTTCATAGATGTCCTTGAGCGGGAACAGCACGTACGGATGAATATGCGGCGCGACGATCTCATGAGCGGCGCTGCGGTCCCGCTCCGATAGCGTCCATTCGAGGCCGTTGATGGAGCCCGTCTCTCGAACCGAGGTGATGCCGTGAGCGAGCCACAATTTATAGACGTACTCGGCGGGCTGCGGAACGCCATGCGACTTACGCCGCGGAAAGCTGATGTGGGAATGCGAATCGATGAAGCCTGGCAACACATATGCGCCGGTACAATCGATCTCCCGGTCGCCGGGCGCCGGCCGCCGCTCGGGTGCGATCGGCATCTTTGGCACCCCGACGGAGCATACCTGCGTGATGCGGCCGCCCTCGATCACGATATCCACCGGACCCATCGGCGGCGCACCAGTGCCGTCGATCAGCGTTGCGCCACGCAGCACGAGTCTGCGATATGGGCCCTCGCCTTCCTGTTTGCGCCGCGGCGGCGCCGGCTCCGGCACATGGAAGCGCCCGCGGCCGTACACTTCGGCCATCTCCGTGCCAGGTTTCAGCGTTGCGCGAGGTAGCGTCCGGCCGAGCTCCGCGGCCGCCTGCATCGCGGCGCAGGCGCCGCAAGAATGCGAATGTTCTTTGTGTGCCGCGTCTGTTGCCGGGTCACCGTGCTGGTAGGGTGCAGTAAGCGCCGCCGCTCGGGCATAATTTCGTTTTGTTGAAATCGTCATCGGAGTATCCTGTGTACTGCCGTTATTATTGACATGTCAACTGACATTGCGCAAACTCCACAATGAACTCTCAAAAACCCCAGCGGCCGTCGATGCTCGAGGCGTATTGCCGCGCTGCGGAGTTTTTGAAACCCGCTTTCAACAAGTCCCTGCCGGGCGCCGAGATGATGCCGTTCTGGCAGGCGGATGGACGGAGCCTGTTCTACCGCCGTTACTATCCAGGCGGTACGGAATTCATCGAGTTCGAAATCGACACCGGACTCAAACGCCCCGCGTTCGATCATACCGCCGTTGCCGCGGCCCTGGGAAAGTTCGGCATCTCGTGCGCCGCCGCCTCACTGCCGTTCTCCGTCTTCAACCGCATCGCCGGATCGATTCGCTTCAACTTGGGTGGTCGAAGCTTCGTTTTCGACCTGACTTCCGGCACCCTCGATGAAGCCGCGCCGCAATTCACAAGGGCCGGCCGGCGCTCGCCGGATTCGCGCGCATATGCCTTCGTGCGCGACGGCAACGTGCATCTGTCGCGCGAAGGTGCGGCCGATCGGCAATTGACTCGAGACGCCGAACCGCACGACGCTTACGGCGCGTGGCCGGAATCGAACCTATTCGAGCTGGCGCGTCGAAAAGGAAGCGCGCCTCTCGCGCCGCCGATCGGCTGGTCGCCGGATTCGCGATATTTCCTGATCCACAAGCTCGATGAGCGCGCAGTGAAGCCGCTGCACCTCGTGCAGTCGATCGGTGAGCACCCTCACGATCGGCCCGTTGTTCACAGCTATCGCTACGCCTTGCCAATCGACCGTGAGCGCCCGTGGTCCACGCTGTCTGTCGTCGATGCGCAAGCCGGATCTATCGCGGCCAGCGACGCGCCCGCGGTTCAAACCATGGTGCAACCCCCTCTTCCGGATTCGCTGTATTGGTGGGCGGAGGACAGCTCGCTCATCTTTTTTCTTCACTGGTCACAGGGGCGCAGGCGCCTGGTGCTCTATTCGATTGAGCCGGCCACGGGCAAATCCCGTGCGGTCGTGACGGAGACGTCGCAGACCCTGGTCCGAGTGACCCACGTGTTCGGAGCACGGCCGAACATCCGCTTTTTGCATGGGACCGGCGAGCTCATTTGGTTCTCCGAGGAATCGGGATGGGGACATCTATACCTGATCGATACCAGGAGCGGTGAGCGGACGAATGCGATTACGAGCGGCGAGTGGTTGGTAGATTCCATTCTCCACGTCGACCTCGCACGAAGGCGCGTGTACTTTAGCGCACGGGGCCGCGACCCGCGCCGCGATCCCTACGAGCGCTATATATACCGGGTCGATCTCGACGGCTCTCACCTGCAATTGCTGACACCGGAACCAGGCGATCATCGGGTCCACGTCCCCGCGCCGCGCACATCGCATTCCTCCGGCGCCGATGAGATCGCTTTCATCACGCACGGATTCTCGCCATGCGGCAATTATTTTGCGGAGACGCATTCCAGTGCACGGCAAGCACCGGTGTCGCTGGTGCGGCGCGCGGAGGACGGTGCCGTTATCGTCGAGCTCGAGCGCGCCGACACCTCCGCCATGACCCAGCTTGGCTGGCAGCCGGCGGAACGACTCGAGCTGAAGGCGCGCGATGGCCACACTCCGATCTACGCGACGTTGTGGCGCCCGCATGACTTCGACCCGAGTGCGAATTACCCGCTCATCGATATCTCGTACCCTGGCCCGTTCGTGACCGTGGCGCCCGCGGTATTCACACCGCCGCAGCCCGGCAATTACTTCAATCCCGAGGCGCTATGCGCGCTCGGATTTGCCGTGGTCATGGTCGACGGGCTCGGCACCCCCTATCGCAGCAAGTCTTTCGCAGATTTTGCCTACGGCAACATTGGCGATGCCGGCTTGGCCGATCATGTTGCCGCCTTCGAGCAGATCAGCACGAAAATGCCGTGGTGCGATACGACGCGCGTGGGCATTCTCGGCTCATCCGCTGGCGGCTTCGCGGCGGCCCGCGCGATGTTCGTATTCCCCGACGTATTCAAGGTGGGCGTGTCGATGTGCGGCGGCCATGACCTGCGGATGTATCACGCCGCCTGGGCTGAGATTTTTCAGGGCGTTGCCGATCGCTACGAAGACATCGAAGCGAAATATGCCGGGGCTTCTAACATCGAGCTCGCGGATCGATTGCGAGGCAAGCTCCTCATCGCGCACGGCGAGCTGGACGAGAACGTTCACCCGGCCGTGTCGCTGCGGCTCATCGAGCGTTTGATCGCCGCCAACAAGGACTTCGAATTCCTGCTGATCCCGAACGGCGATCACTTCATCAAATCGAATCCGTATCTTACGCGGCGAAGCTGGGATTTCTTCGTGCGTCATTTGCTCGGGCGCGAACCGCCGAAAGAATTTCAAATTCAATGAGAATTAGGCTGTCTATTTCATTTTGACATGTCAAAGTGTACTCTTTGCCATGTGAAAAGCCGGACGGGTGCCGCCGGCGATAACGGAGGACTGGGATGCTTCTGAAAGACAGAGTCGCGATTGTGACTGGATCCGGGCGTGGGATCGGCCGGGACATCGCACTCGCCCTCGCCGCGCAAGGCGCGCGAGTGGTGGTCAACGATATCGGTGGCAGCGAGCGCGGCTACAATCCGGACGGCTCGGTCGCAGCGTCGGTAGTGGAGGAAATTGCCGCGCGCGGCGGCACCGCAATCGCGAATACGCAGAGCATCGCCGTCTATGCCGATGCGGAACGGATGGTATCCCAGGCGGTCGAGGCGTTCGGCCGGCTCGATATCGTCGTCAACAATGCCGGCATTTTACGCGATTCGATCTTTCACAAGATGAGCGAGGCGGACTGGGACGCGGTGCTCAGCGTGCACCTGAAAGGCAGCTTCAATCTCAGCCGCGCCGCGGCGGGCGTGTTTCGCGAACGCGGGAGCGGCAGCTTCATTCACATGACTTCAACCGCCGGTCTCATCGGCGCCGTCGGACAGGCGAACTACGCGTCGGCAAAAATGGGCGTGGTCGGCATGTCGCGCTCCATCGCCATGGATATGGACCGCTTCGGCGTGCGCTCCAACTGCATCGCCCCGTTTGCATGGAGCCGCCTGGTCGGCACCGTGCCGGTCGGAGATGCGGCGAATGCCGAGAAGCTCGATCAGATGAAACGGCTGACGCCGGACAAGATCGCCCCGCTCGTCGTCGCGTTGGCGAGCGATGCGGCCAAGGATGTCTCTGGCCAGATATTTGCGGTCCGGGGCAATGAGATGTTTCTGATGAGCCAGCCGCGGCCGGTGAGGTCTGCGCATTGCGGCGACGGCTGGACGCCGGAGAAGGTGCTCTCTCGAGTGCTGCCCGCGATGCGTCCCGGCTTTACACCCCTCGAGCGCGGCCGTGACGTCTTCTGTTGGGATCCGCTGTAACGAGGCTCGCGACGTCGTGAACTACGACAAAGTACGATCGTGGCCTTTCGAGCCGGTCGAGCAAACCTACGACACGCGCGATACGGCGCTGTATGCCTTGGGCGTCGGGCTCGGAACGGATCCGGTGGATCCGCAACAACTGCGTTATGTATACGAGCGAAAGATGCTGGCATTGCCAAGCCTCGTGACGATGCTGTGCCGCCCCGGCCCGTGGTTCATGCATCCCGATGCCGGGATCGATTGGACTAAATTCTTGCATTCGGGCCAAGCGATCACGATCCACAAGCATGTGCCGACGGCTGCCACGCTGACCGGCCTTACGCGCGTCACCCGCATCGTCGATCGCGGCGTGGGCAAAGGTGTCCTGATCGAGCACGCGCGCGAGCTCATCGATCGCGCCACCAACGAGGCGATTGCCACCGTCACCGCCACGGGGATTGCCAGGGCCGATGGCGGCTGCGGCGGCCCGACGGAGGCGCCTGCCGCAGCCGCCGCGGAGCCACAAGGTGAGCCTGATTTCACCTGCATCTCGCCGACGTTGCCGCAATCCGCTTTGATCTTTCGCTTGTCGGGCGACCCCAATCCATTGCACGTGGAACCGGCGATAGCGGCCAAAGGCGGTTTCCCGCGTCCCATTCTGCACGGTCTGTGTACTTTCGGTGTCGCCTGTCACGCATTGCTCAAGGTGGCTTGCGGTTACGATGCAGAGCGGTTGACGGGTATGGAAGCCCGCTTCAGCGGAGTAGTCTATCCCGGCGAGACGATCCGCACCCGCGTGTGGGTGAGCCAGGACCACATCGATTTCGACTGCGCCGTCGTGGAAAGAGAAGTTTCCGTTCTGTCACAAGGCAGGGCAATGGTGCGGTAAGCGTTGCCGGCCGTGCAGGAGGTACCACCGATGTTCAAGCGTCCGTTTTTCACCGAAGAGCACGAGATGTTTCGCGACATGGTGCGCCGTTTCGTGGCCGCGGAGATCACGCCGTTTCACCAGCAATGGGAAGCCGATGGCATGGTGTCGCGCGAGGTATGGCGAAAAGCCGGCGCAGCGGGTCTGCTGTTGTGCGAGGTTCCGGAGGCGCTCGGCGGTCCGGGCGGCGACTTCCTTCACAGTGTGATCGTCACGGAGGAGCTTTCCAAAGCCGGAGCGAGCGGACCGTTTTTTCCCCTACACTCCGACATCGTGGCTCCCTACATCGTGAAATATGGCACGTCCGGCCAGCGCGAGCGCTGGCTGCCGCCAATGGCCCGCGGCGAGATGATCGCCGCCATCGCCATGACCGAGCCGAGCGGCGGAAGCGATTTGCAAAACATGCGCACGACCGCGCAGCGCCGTGGCGACGAGTACTGCATCAACGGACAGAAGACCTTCATCTCAAACGGGCAACTCGCCAACCTGATCGTGCTGGCGGCCAAGACCGATGCGGCGGCGGCCGGCGCGGGCATCAGTTTGTTCCTGGTGGAGACCGATCGCCCCGGATTCGTCCGCGGCCGCCTGCTCAAGAAAGTCGGCCTGAAGGCGCAAGACACCTCGGAACTGTTTTTCGAGAATTTGATGGTGCCGGCCAGCAACATGCTCGGGGAAGAAGGCCGCGGATTCTCGCAACTCACCACGGAGCTGGCCCGCGAGCGCCTGCTGGTCGCGATTCGCTCGTCGGCGAATGCGGAGGCGGCGATCGAGTGGACGAAGGAGTACGTCACTCAACGCTCCGCGTTCGGGCGTCTGCTGTCGGAAAATCAGAACACGCAGTTCAAGATTGCGGAGGTTTCCACGCAGGCCACGATGTTGCGGGCGTTCGTCGACCGCTGCATCGAGCTGTTGATGCGCGGCGAGCTCGACGCCGTCACGGCGGCCATGGTGAAGCTCGCGGCGACGGAAGCCCAAGGCAAGATCATCGATGAGTGCCTGCAGCTCTTCGGCGGTTACGGCTACATGTGGGAATACCCCATCGCCCGCGCATACGCCGATGCCCGCGTCTCGCGAATCATCGCCGGGAGCAGCGAGATTATGAAGATGGTGATCGGCCGCGCTCTTTTGCACCGCCGCTGATGGGCCCCCTCGCGGGTCTCGTCGCGATCGAGCTCGCCGCGCGGGGATCGGCGCCATTTTGCGGCCAGCTGCTCGCCGATATGGGGGCCGAGGTGATTTGCGTCGACCGCCCTGCGCATGCGGCGCGGAATACGGCGCACGAGGTCATGCGGCGTGGCAAGCGGTCGATCTCCATCGATCTCACCAATGCCGCGGGCCGCGAAGTCTTGCTGCGGCTAGCAAGCGGAGCGGACGTGGTTCTGGAGGGTTTTCGCCCCGGTGTCGCCGAACGATTGGGGGTAGGTCCATCGGAATGCATGCGGCGCAATCGCGCGCTCGTTTATGGCCGCGTTAGTGGTTGGGGCCGCGAAGGCCCGCTGGCGAACGCGCCGGGATTCGACATCAATTTCATCGCGCTCTCCGGCGCGCTCGATGCCATCGGCGCGGCGAATGGACCGCCCACCATCCCTCTGAATCTCATCGGCGACTATGCGGGCGGCGGACTGTTGCTGGCGTTCGGCATCCTCAGCGCCCTCTTCGAGCGCAGCGCCTCCGGCCAGGGACAAGTCGTCGATACCGCGATGATCGACGGCGTCGCCGCGCTGATGGGGCCTTTTTTCCAGCACTTGGCAAGTGGGCGCTGGTGGGCAAAGCGCGGCGAAGGCGAGTTCGGTGGCGAATCGCCGTTCTATTCGGTCTACGAGACGCTCGACGGGAAATATCTGTCGATTGCCGCGGTCGAGCCGCCATTTCTTGCGGCGCTGGTAAAGAAGCTCCAAATGCCAGCGAAGGAGTTCGCACAGCCCGCCAACCGCGCCGGCTGGCCCGCGCTTCGAGCGCGCCTTACCACCTGCTTCAAGGCAAAGACACTGGCAGAATGGTCCGCTCTGCTCGAGGGCACCGATGTCTGCTTCGCGCCGGTGCTGTCGCTGACCGAGGCGCCGGCGCATCCACAGCATCGCGCGAACGGTACCTTCATCGGCACGGGAGCCCCGACGCAGTCGCGGCCAGCGCCCCGCTTCAGCCGCACGGTGCCGCCCGAGCCGGCCGCTCCGCATGCCATCGGAGCCGATACCGGGCAAGTTCTGTTGCAAGCCGGCTTCTCGGCCGACGAGATCTCGCTCCTTAGGCGGCAGGGAGCAATTCGCTAACTAATATCTCATTGCTATTTGCCTGACATGTCACGCTGGACAAATCACATGTTATAAGAAATGTCGCAATAGCCAAAAAACACTTCGCCGAGGGGAAACACCATGGGGATAGCCAGAATTTCGAATCGAGCGCCACGGATGACGCAGCGGATCGCTCGCAGCGGGGCGCTGTGCGCCGGAATAGCCGCCGTGCGGAGCCTTGGCATCGGAATGACGAATCCAGCTGCAGCTGCCGACGCAGGAGCCACCGACGACTCGCGCATCTCACTGGCGGAAATCGTGGTCACCGCCGAGAAGCGCGCCGAGAAGCTGCAAGATGTTCCGATCGCGATCACCGCATTCAATCAGGCCATTCTCGAAGCCGTCGGCGTGCGGAACATGGATGACCTGCGTTACATCACGCCGGGCCTCAACATCAATTCCCAGTTATCGCGACTATTTTCACGCGATGGTCGCCGGCAAGGCTGGGAACGCGCGTCGGCGTTTCATCGAGCGCTGCTGCAAGAGAACGTGATGTGCGGGCCGATCGCCGGATTTTCGTTGTCGACACCGATGAGCGAGGCGGATGTCGATCAAGCGCCGGAAGGCAGCGTTCGCGCGCTTCGCCGCCTCTCGGGATTCGCTGACTGACGCGGCCGATGCTAGAATTCCCGACCATGGCGACGACCAAGAAGCGCAAAGGGGCATCCACCCTCAATCGTCAGGTTTACGAGCGCATCAAGCTCGACGTGCTGACTTGCGAGCTGCGGCCCGGCGCGGTGGTATCCGAAGGCGTGCTTGCCAATAAATACAACGTGGGCAAGGCCAGCATCCGCCATGCGTTGACCCGTCTCGCACAAGAGCGGTTCGTCATGAACCAGGGCCGGTCTGGCCACCTCATCCGTTCGCTCACCCTGCGCGAAGTGCGCGAACTGTTCCAGGTGCGGCACATCCATGAGCCTGCGGTTACGAGGCTCGCCGCTCCGTTGATCTCCGACGCCACCTTGAAGCAACTGGCCTTGCTGTCGGCGACGACATATAAGCCAAAGCCTGGTGCGACGGATCGCGCCGCGCTGACCAAGTATGTTGAAGCGAATCGCGCGTTCCACATTACTATCGCCCGGGCATCGGGCAACGACTTGCTCGCCAATTTGTTCGGCTGGCTGCACGACAGCATCATGCGCGTCACCCTCCTGACTATGCTCGCCTCGCGCGATGGCGTGCAGATCGACCACGGCCACGGCGAGATCCTAGAGGCACTCGCGGCGCGGGACCCGGAACGCGCCGCCGTCGCGAGCCGCGCTCACGTGGACAAGGCCGAGCATCACATGATGCTGGCGGTGATCGACTTGCCCGGTCTGATCCACGCGAATTTGGCCGACCTGGGCCGCCGCCCCGCCGGCGGCTGAATCAGCGGAGTCCCAAATCGCGGTTATTGACATTTCAATAGCAGTCCTGTCTCATGTCACGAAGGAGAAGACGCTATGCTGGGAATCCAATCTTGGGGAGTGCGCTTGCCGCGACTGAGGCTGCAACGATCGAGCATTGGTGCCGCGAATGCCTGGTCGAATGCCGCGCTCAAGCCGCTCGCAAGCGGCGAGCGCACGTTGTGCAATTGGGACGAAGACGCCATCACGATGGCAGTGGAAGCGGCGCGCAACTGTCTCGACGGTACGGTGCGATCCCGGGTGCAGTCGCTGACGTTCGCATCGACCACCTTCCCCTTTGCCGATCGGCAAAATTCAGTGGTGGTCGCCGAGGCGCTGAATCTCACCGAAGATACGGTTGCGCTCGATATTGGCAATTCCCAGCGCGCGGGTACCACCGCGCTATTAAACGCGCTGCGCGGCAAATCCGTCGCCGTGGTTCCGGCGCTGGTGATCGCCGCCGACCGGCGACTCGCCAAAGCCGCCTCCGTGCAAGAAATGGTTTACGGCGATGGCGCGGCCGCCATGCTGCTCGGCACCGACGATCTGGTGGCGGAATTTTGTGGCGGTCATTCGCGTCTGGTCGACTTCGTCGATCATTACCGCGGCCAGCGTCATGCCTACGATTACGAATGGGAAGAGCGCTGGATTCGCGATGAAGGATACCTCAAAATCGTACCCGCCACTGTCGCCGAGGCTTTGCAGCAGCTGAACATCGCGGCTGCAGACATTCGGCACTTCGCGCTGCCGGCTTGGCAATCACAGACTTGCGAGGCAGTGGCACGCAAGATCGGCATCAAATCCGAATGTGTCGCGGACACCTTGCAGAAAACCTGCGGCGACACTGGCGCTGCGCATCCGCTGATGCAACTCGCCGCCATGCTCGAGCGCGCGCAGCCCGGTGAGCTCATTTGCCTGGTCGGTTTCGGACAAGGATGCGATGTGCTGCTATTCAAGCAACAGTCTAAGCCGTCGGGGCGCCTTGCCACGCGCTTCGCGCAGGCGCTCGCGACGCGCCTTCCCGAGACCAATTATCAAAAGCTCACGACGTTCACCGGCACGATCGACAAAGATCTCGGCAAACGCTCCGAGCTCGACAAGCAAACGTTCTTGAGCGCGCTGTATCGCAACCGCAAGACCCTCACGGGTTTCGTGGGCGGCGCCTGCGGCAAGTGCGGCACGATCCAATTTCCCAAGGCGCGCTACTGCGTCAACCCCGCCTGTAACGCGCTCGACAGCCAATTGGATCGGCCGATGTCGGAAGCGCGCGGACGCATGATGACCTGGACGGCCGACTATCTGACTTTCGACCTCGACCCACCGGCTTATTCCAGCATGATCGAATTCGAAGGCGGCGGACGACTGATGATGGATCTCACCGATGTCGATCCGGCCTCGGTCGCGGTGGGCGGCGACGTGAAATTGGAATTCCGCGTCAAGGCGACCGACCCTCGCCGCGGCTTCACTCGCTATTTCTGGAAGGCGGTGCCGGTGCCCACCACCCTCGGAGCATCTTCGTGAGCGGTATTTGCGACAAAGTCGCCATCATCGGCATGGGCTGCTCCAAATTCGGCGAGCGCTGGGACTCCGAAGCCGCCGATTTGATGGTCGAGGCGTTCGAGGAATGTCGGGCGGACGCAGGCATCGAGAAGAATGAGATCGAGGCCGCCTGGCTCTCCACCGCCGTCGGCGAGTTGAATATCGGCCCGAGCGGCGTGCCGCTGGCCACGGCACTTCGTCTTCCGCTCATTGGCGTCACGCGCGTCGAGAATTTCTGCGCCTCGGGAAGCGATGCGTTGCGCGGCGCCGCCTATGCCGTCGCTAGCGGTGCCGTCAAATTCGCGCTCGCGCTCGGCGTGGAGAAGCTCAAGGACACGGGCTATGGCGGGCTGCCGCAACGGGCGCGCGGCGTATTCCAAGACATGTTCCTTGCCAACATGAGCGCGCCGAGCGCGTTCGCTCATCTCGCGGCCGGGTACCGCGCCAAGTACGGCGTCCATTCAGGTGATTTGAAAAAAGCGATGGCGCACATCTCGGTGAAGAGCCACGAGAATGGCGCGCGCAATCCCAAGGCGCACCTGCAGCGCGAGATCACTGTGCAACAAGCATTGGACGCGCCGATCATCGCCGAGCCCATCGGCCTGTTCGACTGTTGCGGCGTGAGCGACGGCTCGGCGTGCGCCATCGTCACCACCCCCGAGATCGCCCGCAGCTTGGGAAGAAAATCGCCGATCACGATCAAGGCGCTGCAGCTGTCGACATCGAACGGCTCGGAGGCCGGATTCAACATCTGGGACGCCGCCAGCATCATGACGACCGGCGCGGCCGCCGGCCGCGCCTATAAAGAGGCGGGCATTCGCGATCCGCGCAGTGAGCTCGACATGATCGAGGTGCACGATTGCTTCTCGATCACCGAGCTCATCGTAATGGAGGATCTGGGGCTATCTGAGCGCGGCGGCGCCGTGCACGATGTATTGAGCGGCTTCTACGACGCCGATGGGAAAATCCCCTGCCAGATCGACGGCGGCCTCAAATGCTTCGGCCATCCAATCGGCGCGTCGGGGCTGCGCATGGTGTACGAGATGTACCTTCAATTGCAGGGGCGCGCCGGCCCGCGCCAACTGAAGTCGCCGCGCTTGGGGCTCACACACAACTTAGGCGGACTGCCCTATCAAGGGGTGTCAGCGGTTTGCATCGTGGGGACGACCGACTGACGCCTATCCGGAGAGGAGCGTAGTGAACGTGAATTTGCCCAGCGCAGCTCTCACGGTATGGTCCTGCGAGACATCGGGTATTTTTACGGCAACACAAAGACCTTTGTTCGGATCGGTGAAGGCGTTGACCTCCGCGCTGACTCCGGCCGCCGCCAGCGCTTGCCGCGTCACATGCACCGCGGAGCGCTCACGAAGAAAGGGTTTGAATATCTTGCCGACGGGCGTCAAAGGCAAGTCATCCACGATCTCGACGCGCGTCGGGGCAGCACCCGATTCGGGAATGGCCGTTCGCGCAAACGCTTTGATGTCATCGGCGCTCGATTGCGAACTCGGACGCAGCTTCACATAGGCTACCGGCACTTCGCCGGCGTACGCATCGCACTCGCCAATCGCCGCCGCGAGCACGACGTCCGGATGCGACATCAAGATGTTCTCGATCATCGCGGGATCGATGTTGTGGCCGCTGCGGATGATCAGATCCTTCGCGCGTCCCGCGAGCCACAGATATCCTTGCGCATCAAATCGGCCCAGATCGCCGGTGTTGAGCCAGCCTGGCTCGGCGAAAGTTCTTGCGGTGACTCGGGCTGATCCTTATAACCGGCGAACACGGACGGGCCGCCGATGAGGATGACTCCGGTTTCTTCGACCCCGCAATCACGCTCGATGCGTCCGGCATCGTTCAACACCACAGCACGCACTTTCTGATACGGAAATCGGATGCCCACCGACCCCCACGCGCCGATCCCCGTCCTGCGGATTCGCAGTACTCGCGCAAGTGGCTTCCGTCAGGCCATAGCCTTCGAAGATCTCGACCCCCGTTGCGGCTTTGAACTTGCGGAACAGCTCGGCGGGCATCGGCGACGCACCGCAGCCGCACAGCCGCAATGAGCTGATGTCGTGCTGCGATCTCAGTTGCTCAAGGAGTGTTGCATACACCGTCGGTACGCCGCCGAACCCGGACGCTCGAAATCGCTGCACGAACTCCCACAAGCGCGGAATGACACCGGGGTTGCGATAGCCGTCCGGAGTCAATTGGACCAGCTTTGCGCCGCATGCAAAGAGCGACAGACCCGTGGCCATGATGGCATTGGCGTGAAACAGCGGGAGCCCCGAGAGCATCGCATCGCCGACAGAAAAGTCGCGCAACAGCGAGATCGCCCAGGCGTTGTAGACTTGGTTGGAATCCTTCCACTGCGCGATTTTCGGCGCGCCGGTGGTCCCGCCGGTATTCAGGTAGGCAACAACGTGATGACGCTCGAGATCCGCTTCGGACAACAGGTCCGTCCGCGACTGCGCAGCGATGGCGCGATCGAAATCGAGCAATTCGACCTGCGGCGGCAGATCGGCGCGAGCGGCGTCGAGCTGTGCTTGTGTATCGTCCGCGTCGCCGCCGAGCGCAGCTTGCAGATCGACGGCGAGCACCGTAGTCACGGACGGTGCCCCCTAGACCGCATCGCACGCTTTCTTCCACAGGTCGCCTGGCGAGCGCGGCCCGAGCGAGACGAGGACGCGCGCGTTGGCGAAGCGCATGATGCTGGCGATCTGCGACGCCTTGAACAGCGGATTTACGGGATTTGCGATTCCGACTGCCTGCGCCCCCCAGATCGTAAAATGGCCTTGAGGAAGACTGGGCAGCAGCAGCGTGACCGCGGTGTGTGTGTTGACCCCGAGCTGCCGCAGCAGATGCCCGGTGCGGTTGATCGCCGTGACAAAGTCCCCGTATGATATTCGGATCGTCGAGGTGGATTCGACGCTGGGGAGGAGCTCGATCGCGGTGGCATTACTGTGCGCTCGCGCCGTTCGGCGAATCAATTCATAGGTGGAATTCGGCAGCCCTCGCTCTGCCAGCGGGATCCGCTCGATCGATTCCACATCACGCAGAGAGGCAATGGCCGGACGTGAGGGCATCGCGTTTCCCTATGTTTTTCCGCTTCGTAACATGTCACAATAATTCTATCGCAATGTCAATGAAAAGCATCTCATGCGGGCGCCGCTAATCGGCATAGCGGTAGTCGAATTCGAGGGCCTAGGTCCGGGCCCGCTCGCGGGACACACATTCTTGCGTAAATGGGGGCGAAGGTCACGGTCATCACTAGGCCGGACTCGGCGAAGGACTCTCTCCAAACACCGTTTCACGATGGCAAGCACGTGCGGGCTTTGGATCTGAAGACGCCGCTCGGGGTCGCCGACGCGCTGGACCTCGTCGCGGGCGCCGACGCATTGATTGAAGGCAACAGACCGGGGGTGATGGAGCGCCTCGGTCTCGGTCCGGCAGAGTGCGCCGCCCGAAACGTGAAGCTCGTCTATGGGCGCATCACTGGCTGGGGACAAGAAGGTCCTCTCGCTCATTCGGCGGGGGCACGATCTCAATTATGTCGCGCTCACGGGCCTGCTCTCGCTTGCCGCTCCCCGGGCGTCGCGCCTCGAACTCCGCCGGCGCTAGCCGGCGATGGCGCCGGCGCGCTGGGGCTTGCCTTCGGAATCGCGTGCGCTTTGTTGGATGCGAGGGCCTGCGGCCGAGGCTGCATCGTCGATGCAGCGATGACGGACATCACTGCCATGCTTGGCTCGCTGACCCTCTTAGCCCGTTCGTGCGGATTTCTGGATGGCCACGGCGGGAGCGTGTTTCACGACTCCCCCTTCTATGACAGCTATCTTTGCGCCGATGGCGCCTATGTGACCATCTGCGCGCTCGAGCCGCCGTTCTATTCGCAGCTCCTAACCAAGCTCGGGCTGAACGACGTCGACCCGCGGACGCAATACGCTCGCACCGCGTGGCCGCGGCTGAAAGCGCGCGTGGCAGCAATGTTTCTCACTCGCGCCGGCGCCGAATGGCAGGATTTACTCGAAGAGACAGACGTTTGCTTCGCGCCGGTGCTGAGCCTCGAAGAAGCCGCACGGCACCCGCACAATCTCATACGGGGAACTTACACTGTCTCTTCGGATGGAAAAATCACCGCCGCGATCGCACCGCGGATGTTGCCCTTGCCGGCAGGACCGCGCTTACCGTGACTGCAGCGGCTCAGCGAGCGCGGCGCCGAGCCGCACGCATAAATTTGCGTGGCGACTTGTCTGACCGGGGTGATTGCAGTGCGGAGATGGACTCGTTCAAGAACGCTCAAGCCAGGCCAGGCCGCCGCAATCGATTCCAAGAAAATGACCAGAGAGGCGAAGCTCGAGGGAGTTTGTCAAAAGCGACCGTGAGCCTTGGCCGCCGGCGCTGCTGATCCAGCCGCGCGAAATCAGTGCCTCGAGCCCGCGGGCCGTACCTGGCAATGCTCAGGTGGCTGCATGATTCTCGCCGGCATCTACATCGCGCGGCCGCGTCGAATCCATTGAGGCGGCATTCAGCCCGGTGGAATCGGCTACAGTCTAGAGCGCATACTTCACGTCCTCGAGAGGCCAGATGGGCCGCCTCAGGTTCTTATAGAGTCTCGATTTCAAATCGCTCGACGTGGCGCCTGGCGCGTCGCAATAAAGGATCGCGTGAGCTAGCGGAGCGAACCGTGCGCGGAAATGCTGAGTGGATTTCACCACAATGATTCGCTTGCGCGTCAACTCAACGCCCAAGTCTGTGAACCCTTCCGTCCCGAATGTCTGAACCCGGTTGGTAATCACCACGACATCGATGCCGTTGGCTCGTAAGACCGCCGACAGGCCGAGCGCCGAGTAGGGTCCGTCACGGCGGCCCGAAAGAACGGTCTGCACAGGGTTCTCGCCCACAGCCATAACTTCCACCTCAACATCCAGAGGCTGTCCCGACATTGGACCCAGCTTGCCGCCGATGCGCATGTCAAGGCGTCGGCCGACGCCTGCGTCCCGGGCCAACTGCGCTGCGATCGGATCCCACATCATGCCTATCGCACCATCGGTGATGCCGCGCTCGAGCATCCGGCGCAGAATGAAAGTGGAATCTCCCGGCGCTCCACCGCCAGGGTTGTCCGAGCCGTCAGCGATCACGACCGGCATACCTCCGGCGGCGAGCGCTTGATCTAGCGCCTCATCGATCGATAAAGTGTGTGACGCAGCGGCCTCGCGCAAAGAGAAGAACTCGCGAGCCAGTTGCCTCGCAAGCGTCCGGCCTGCCTCAGGCGCATCATCGGTGACTACGATGATGGATGCACTCGCATCCGCGACGTCGGCACATGGAAATCCGTGGGCCAACGTGATCGAGAGCACTTTTTCTTTGCCCTCCAGGGCGGTAATCCTGTCGACGAATCCTCGCATCGGCTGCCGCGTCGTAAAGAACAGGCTCAGCATTGGCACGCGCTCGAACGCCATCACCGGCTTTACGGCGCGCGTGGCGGCCGCCTCGATCAAATAGAACAGCTCGACGGCGCGATCGTCGAAATCGGTGTGCGGATACTCCTTGCAGGCCATGAGGATGGTGGCGTGGCGGACCATCGCAGCGGAAATATTGCAATGCAGATCCAGCTCGACGCCGATCGGCGCATCGGCACCGACAATCTCGCGAACGTGCGCCAACAGGTCTCCTTCGCAATCGTCGTAACCTTCGGCCATCTGTGCTCCGTGCAAAAGCAGCAGGACGGCATCGACCGGCATCGCACTCCGCAGATCCTCCAACACTTCGTCGCGAAGCGCCTCGTAGTCCACTTTCGAGGTACGTCCACTCGGTGTCGCGGTCATCGAAGGTCCCGGAATGAGCGTATGGCCGCGACTTACAGCGAGCGGAATCCATTGGCTGTTGGGCCCATCCTGCCCCTGCTCCATGCGCAGGTCGGGATTGGGACCGGGACGGCGGTAAAACACGGATTCGAAGCTCGTGCGCCCCGTGGGAATCGGCGAATAGCTGGAGGTCTCGTGCGAGAGCATCGCCGTGTAGATTTTCACTGGACAGCGTCCAACACGACACGTGCAGGTAGCATCATGAATACATTCATTTCCGGCATCCCTGCCGTGTCTTCAGCTGCTCACGCATGCGCGGCAAAAGCGCCGTGGCATCACGGACGAACCATTCGGGATGAACGAACATGAACGGATGCGGCGTTCCGGGATACTCGATGCGAGTGATCAGCTGCGGATGCTGCGCGACCAGGCGCTTGTTGCCGGCGGTGGGCGATCCGAAATTTTCATCCATCGGCTCGATTATGATCATCGGCACGTCGAGATGGCGAAAAATGACCTCTGGAAGCATGCTGCGGAAGGAGCGCTGAAGCAATGGAGTGCGATAGCCGGCGGCGGGGTCGATATAGTCAGGCAGGCTTCCGAGAAGCGCGTCGGCGGGCGTCGCTGGGACATAATGACCCGCGGCGTCGCGTTTGATCGTAGACCAGAAGAACGGCAGCGTGTCTTTCCGAGTAGAGCCGCTCAAATCCTGGAGCCGTTCGTTCACGGTCGCTTGAAATGCCAAGAATGGGTCATCGTAGGACCATGCGCTCGCGATCGTGCCGCTTAGGCCAGGGTGCGCCTTCATGTAAGCGGGAGTGTAGCGTTCGAGCTCCTCCTGGCGCGGATTCGTGCCCCCATCGCCCATGATGAGCCCGAGCGTGCGCTCCCGGTGGCCATCATAGAACGCGGCGGTGACCCAGCCGCCGAGTGAGCTACCTCCCATGACGGCACAAGGAATGTTGAGACGATCCATCATCTTGTTGATGTCATCGCTGAGGGTGTAATAAGAAAATTCCAGCGTCGGGGTTTCGGTGAGCCCGTGAGCGCGCACGGAAACCGCGTAGACGTGATAGCCGGCACGCGCTAATTGCGGCCCCACTGTAATGAGCTGTGCACCTGTGCCGGTGAGCCCCGGAGTCCAGACCAACGGTACTCCGTCCTTCCCCCACTCGTGGTAGTGCATGCGAATGTCGCCGAGATCGACGAAATGTCCATGTTCGGCGTTGAAGGCCTCTTGCTCCTCGAGCGCTTGCTTCGCCACCTTACGATTTGCGGGCGTATCTTTGAACGGATAGCTCAGGAAAGCCTCGTCTGCGCTCGCGAATGATGCAATGGCAAATAGCAACGCTGCGCCCGTCGCGACATACGCGGATAGGTACGAGTCATTTCGGATCATTTATTGTCCTCCACACCCTACGAGTTTGCCGGCGACACTGCATATCGACATTCCACGCTGCAAATATTGACATGTTAGCGGTTCCGTGTAAAAGGACTCTCTGTATTGAGCCCGACGGATCCCGGCGACTGGCACCCCTACTCACAGGTGCGAGGCAGGCGCCCGTCCGCCCCGTCGCTGTACGGTGCTGCCGAGGCGGGATTCACGGCATCGCGGAAGTCGCCAATGGCCTGCACGCAAATTATCACCGTCTAGCCCTTGGACCCGACCCGATCCACCGGCGCTTCCGGAAGTTGCCTATCCCCGCCCGAGCGGCAAATTATTCATCCGGTGCGCGGGGTAATCGACGACAACCTCGCGGATCCGCCCAAACTCGACGACCTCGCTAGGAGCTTCGGCATCATTCGCCGAAACTGCGCTACGCATTCAACGAAATCTTTGGCGTCTCGCTAGGAAAACGACGTGACGGCGCACTTGGGCTATCCCCGCTTGTGCAATTTCTCGAGTGCTTTTAAGCGACGCTTCGGACGACACCGAGTTCGATGATTCTCGGACATTGATGATGCGGTGATCACGGATAACCCATTTCGGGTTCACTCCAATTTGCCACCATTTCCACAACAGCCCCGCACATCAGCTGGATTGGTCTCGGCGGCGCCCCCACTTACTACCCTCCAAATGGGTGAGCGGCACCGAGGGTGCCGCCTTCAAACTCGACAACGAAAATGCGGTTTGCACGTGAGCCACACCCCGCAGGCGGGTCAGCTTGCGCTTCAAGAACTGTTCGTACGCCTCCAGATCTGAGCCCAAGACGCGCAACAGATAATCCGTCGATCCCGCCATCAGATGCACCTCTGCTACCTCGGGCAATGCTACGACTGCCTTCTCAAATGCATCGATGATTTCCTCCGACTGACGAATGAGCGTCACGGTCACAAATGCTGTAACTTTAAGGCCGACGGATTTATGATCGAGCAGCGCGGCATAGCTTCGTATCACCCCGGCTTTCTCCAGACTATCCATCCGGCGCGTCACCGCCGATGCCGAGAGCGCCACGCGTTCGCCGATCTCCGCCATGCTGGCGCGACCATTCCCCTGCAGCACGGAAAGTATTTTTATGTCCAAGGCATCACATGGCTTCATGCATGATTCCTGCGTCAACGATTGCAACACAAGGGATTCCTGCAAAGTCTACCCGAAATACTGGTCTTTACTGTGTGCGCGTGCAATATAGGCCGCTCTCCTCAATACTGACCAGCACATTTATGACCACGAACTCCGCGTTCACCCACGCCCGGCAATTGAGCCCGCGCCGGCACAGCACCACCGCGACCACCCCGCAAGGCTTGGTGAGCGAACAGCTCCAACACTTCGGCATCCGCCCCGATTCCCCGCACGGGAGTGCGCTCGCCGAACTTGTCATCCATTTGGGCGCCGCCAACGCCGCGGCCCACGACGTCTGGCATCAAACCACCGACGTGCTCCTGACGTTAGATCGCCGCGACCGCATTGCCTGGTACAACGCCAAGCGGTTCGCGAGCTTCCAACTCGCGAAAATCCTCGACACCCTGCAAAATCCCCTACGCGCCACCTATCAGTCGCTCATGGAGGATCCGAGCACTGTCGGTGTTAAAGGCCCCTGTGCCATGTTCGACAATGTCACCGCGATTTTCAGCGCGACCCCTGTCATCACCCGCACCGCCACCTATGTCTACGCCTGCACAGAATGGGTCGAAGACGCATTCCAGGGCAAAGAATTCCTGCACGAAATCTATTCGCGGTTATTGAATCCCACGTCGATTTGCCTCGCCAACCACATCGTGGATCTCGAAGCCGGGCCCGAGGCGAATGAATATTTCGCTTGGAACTTCAATTCGGGGATGGCCGCCATCGATGCCACCCTGGCTAATCTGCTCGGCAACCAAGACATCGTCCTAGCCAGTCGCAATCTCTATGGGGGCACTCACCAGCTGCTTCAGGACTGGTATGGTAAGCGCAGCAATCTTGACATTGCCGTTGAGTGGTTCGATGGCGAAGACCAGGCCACCTTCACCCGCCGTCTGGGTGAAGTTCAAACCCTGTACGCTAAGCGCATTGCGCGAGGGCGGCACATCTTTGTGTACTTAGAATCCCCCTGTAACCCCCACGGCTACGTCCTCGACGTCCCGGCCATATGCCGCACGGCGCACGAGCAAGGCATCACCGTGGTATGTGATGCCACGATCGCAACACCCTATCTGCATGCGATGCTGCGCTGCCCACACAAATGCGAACGTCCGGATTTTATTATTCACTCCTACACCAAGGACTTAAGCGGCTCCGGCAATACCACCGCTGGCGTCGTAATCGCCCGGACTGAACGCATGTTCATGCCCAAGGGCAACTCGGTGACTGCGACAGGCCACGATGGCCGCGAGCGCGAGTACTCTTGGGATGAGACATTGTTTTGGAATGTGTACTACATCAAGGGCGCGTTCTTGGACTCCGACAAGGCCTTCGAAGTTCTCACCGGCATGCGCACCACCGAGTTGCGCCTGCTCGCCAAATGCATCAACACCCTCGTGCTTGCGCGCTGTCTGGCACGCAATCCCATGATTAATGTGCACTGCTCCGCTGTGCCGGGCAATCGCAACGCCGAACTCACCGCAAAGCTGCTGACCCTCGGGCTTCCGGCGCCGCTCTTCACCATCGATTTCGAAGGAACTGAGGCGCATCCGCAGCACTTAGGCCGCACCCACCTCAAGCGATTGTTCGATAGCATGGAACCGGCCTTCGGCATGCAAGTGAGCCTCGGGCTCATCAACACGGTGGTCCTCTGCCCTGCCCTCACCACTCATTCCGAATTGAGCCCCCAAGCCCTCGCGGATGCCGGGATCTCTTTAAGCACCATGCGTATCTCTGTCGGCGACGAAGATCCTCGCTATTTGCTCGATCATCTCGCCCGGGCCGCTGAACTCGCCTTCGGCGAGGTCGCCCCAGAATTCATTGCCGGCTTCGCCAGTCCCGAAACCGTCAACGAGATTTACGAGGAGGTTTATATCGACGTGCATAGCCGCTGGGTACAATCCAAACGCTCGGCCGGAGCCTTGCGACGGTGAGGTCTGCTTGATGTTCAACATGACTCCGCCGCCCGCCTCCATCGATCGGCAACGTTCCAAGTCAACCCTTTACGAAGAGTTGAATGCGCAGCTTCGCTCGCTATTCGAAAACGAACGCAGTGGCCTCGCGAACGCCGCCAACATGAGCGCAGTTCTCTACCAGGAACTGCCGAACATCAATTGGGCAGGCTTTTATTTTCTTCAGTCAGGTGAGCTGGTGCTCGGCCCTTTCCAGGGAAAAGCCGCCTGCGTCCGAATCGTGCTCGGTCGCGGCGTCTGCGGTACGGCCGCACAACTGCGCGAGACGCTGGTGGTTCCCGATGTCCATGCCTTTCCCGGCCATATCGCCTGCGACGCAGCGTCGCAGTCTGAGATTGTGGTGCCGCTGGTGCAAGACGGGCGCCTCCTCGGTGTTCTTGATCTCGACAGCCCCGACTTGGCTCGATTTGATGAAGACGATCGTGTCGGCCTCGGTGCAGCTGTGGCCATCTTGCTGCGCAATTCTGTCTTCGCCGGACTCGTCGGTTGAATTCACAGCGATAGGAGGTCTCATCGCACTGGACAGAATTGGAATTGGCGCAGGTCACAAACTACCCAGCCCATCTGGCCTTCCAGGGGCCACAGTTCAGCGTTTGAGAAAAAAACGACATCCAATATGTCCTTTTAACCCAAAAATGGGGCCGGCGATCGACGACGCCGCATTCGCGCCCGCGGAAATCGACGCAATCTTGGTTGGCCATTTCAACAGCGGCTTTTCGAAGCAAGACTTTCCGTCCTCACTGCCAATTCAAAGCATACCCCCCTTGCGCGATTAGGCCTTCAGTATCGGGATCGGGTAATTTACCTAACGGTGTGTGAGGACAGCCCGCTATGCAAATGCCGGTCATGTGGCGCTCCCTTTCAAACTTGGGTTTGGTCACCACGGCAATTATTGGCGAGCATTTTGGCAAGATCTGCGTCGATCTCTGATCCGTCCCCCGCCGCATACCCACAGTGGGTCTTGATCGTGCCCCAGCGCGTGGTGTGTGAGTCGTGAGTCTTGGCTCGGTTGAACTCATGCTCAGTTGACCACTGCGGACAACCGAGCCGTTTGATTGTCGCTGAGAGTCTGCAAGCCTTCAAGTTGCATATACCGACGTTGGAATTGCCACTCGTCGTTCTGCTCGAGGAGTAACGCACCGACCAAGCGCGTGATAGAAGCCTCGTCCGGGAAAATGCCCACGACGTCGGTGCGCCGCTTGATCTCGGCATTGAGCCTTTCCAGCGGATTGGTGCTGTGGATTTGCGTCCGATGGGCTTTCGGGAAGCTCATGAACGACAAGACGTCGGCTTCGATTTATCCATCAGCGCGGCGAGCTTCGGGAACTTGACGCGCAGCTGATCGGCAACTGTGCGCCACTGCGCGACCGCGGTTTCCTGAGTTCCTGGGCGAAGACGGTGTTGATCATCGCGAGCACCATCTGCCGGGGTCCTCTCATTTTCCGTGCAATAACATACGGTAGCGGGAGACCATATTTCCCGAGCGCCACGGGGCTCCAGCGTGCAAGTGTCTGATTCTGTGGTGGGTTCTGATCCTAATTTACGAGCGAAATCGCCGCTCTGTTTTGGCTTCTCACGCGCTTGCCGCCGTCGTTGTGTTGGGAGCGACAGACGGTAGGATTTTGTCGACGTAGCGCTCGACTGGGAATCGAAATATCCCACGCAGGTTGATGCCCTCAGTTCGAGTCGGGGCGATGCGTCCGATGAGCTCGGGCGGGACGGCGCCACCGCGACGTTGCGCCCAATGATCGAGGACTTGCTGCATCTGGGCGGTGTTCCAGGCCATGACGATATTGGCGAGGAGACTCAAGGCACCGGCAACTGCTTGCATCTCCTCGGACTGCACGATCCCGGTATTGCCGGCTTTTTTTCGGTAGCGAGCATGGTGCTCCATTGCAGTTGTGTGGAGCTCAGGCTAGAGGCCACTGCTTCGGGACACAACCAACACCTTTAGGGAGAAGCCTTAAGTTTTACTTTATCCTCTTGTTCGTCCGCCATGCTCGCGGGCTACGACTTACCCCCATAGGTGAAGCGCTCGTTCCCGCATGCCGCGAGTCATTCGAGCGGCTTGATGATACGTTGACTGAGCTTTTCGGCAATCGGAGCCGCAAGCACCTCGTGATACGGGTGTCACTTGGTTTCGCCAGGCACTGGTTACTCGATTGGCTAGCGGGCTTCGCCCGACTGCATCCAGATATTCCGTTGCGCGTTGTAGCAACTGTTTGGGCCGCGGATCCGCTTGATCAAGTGTCGATGTAGATATCCGTCTCGCCTCGGGTCCGATCGTCGGGTTGGATTCGCATCAACTCACGCATCATGAGGTGTTCCCCGTCTGCAGTCCCTCGCTCGCATCTCGCCGACCTCACCTGCGGCGCCCAGCAGACCTGCGAGGCCACACCCTGCTTACGATTATCGGTTTCGCACAGGGGTGGAAGCATTGGTCCGCTGCAGCAGGACTTAAACAGGAATCTTTGACCTTCGGTTCCGAATTCGACTCCATGCCGCTCGCCTTGGAGATGGCGGTCTTGTGACATGGAGTGAGTCTTGCACGCAGCAGCTACGCGGAGGACCTGTTGCGAACCCGAAAACTGAAGCGTCTCTTTGCCATGACCCTCAAAGCCAGTGACAACGTGTACTTGATGTTGTCGCGCGGGCTAGCTGCAAATTCTCCAGCGGCTCTCTTCAGGGATTGGATCATTCGAGTGCGCTAACTGTCTTCCGCCATTTTTTCTTGCCGGGCGAACGCTGTGCAATGTGCTAGTGCCGCTAACGCCGTAAAACGCGGACGACGCTTATCGTCAGCGCGATGAAGGGGACGTCCAAGGACGGAGCATCGCAATATAGCCGCGCCGCATCTGAGGCCACCGCCTCAAAATGTGCGAAATTTAGGGTACGTCCAAGCCGAATAGGAAAATGCACGGGGTGACTTGTCCGCACTTCCTCGGTCGGTAGTGAAAGGCATCCGAGATCTCGGCCTGTGAGGGATAGTGGATTCGAGGCGACGTTACTTTGGGGCAAGCCGCAAGCCCAGATCGCCCAAGTTTACATTGAGTATTCCCGGAAGATCAGTAATCGCTCGCATGACATTTCTTTCTGAATTCTCGACGTGCAGTTTGACGACTTCGGCAGCACGATCGGGATCGTGTGCCGTGAACGCATCGATAATGCTTTGGTACTCCTGCCGAGTATCAGATTCCGGACTGGTGGCCACCGTCAGGTACGATACGCGCAGCATATTGTCGTGGACGCGTGACATGAATCGGATTAGAAGTTCGTTGCCCGTTGCCTCTGCGATAGCGACGTGAAAGCTGCGAGTAGCAGCGAGGCGTGCCACGACTGACTTCGGGTCGTCGTTCGGGACCGTTCTGCTTTGCTTCGAAAGAATTATCAATTTTTTAATAGCCTCATCTGTGATTATAGGCGCAGCAATTCGCGCTGCCGGCGGTTCAATCAACAACCGCATCTGAAAGATCTCCCGCAGTTCCCGCATAGTGAGCGGCCGGACGATGTGGCCCTTCCTCCCGCGATTGACAACCATGCCTTCCTGTATAAGGCGCGCAAGTGCGTTGCGGATTCCTGCTTTGCCAAACTTATATTTCTGTACAAGTGCGGCTTCAGATATGAACGATCCGGGCGGGACCTGGCATGTCAGGACGTCGGCTCGAATGCGTTCGTAAACTTTCGAATTTAGTGTCGACGAAGTGCCGTCGCGGTTTTTCGAGGGAGCCATCGGTTTCATCCTGGTTCTGACGTTTTGGCTAATTGAAGTGGAATCTGGCTCTAGCAACTCACATGTTGGCATGTGTTGAGCACTTTTAGTATGAGTTGCTGCCATTCCATCGCAAACTTCCCCGCGAGTCCGGCCGCTCGCAATGTCCCTTGGGGTCAACGTGTGCGCGAAGCTGCCGCCGCCACTTCACCAGAGTTCGATACCAGTTCGATCTCAATGGCCCCGGAACCGGATCTTTCCAGTCGGCAAATGTCCGGTTGGGCACGCTTCGACGATGCGCGGTGGTAGTTTTTGCTTTCTACGACTGCTGGCGAGGTTTCGAATGTCCCTCAACAGCCGGTCGATCGTTGCGGCGCTTATGTTAAGCAGCTTCGGGCGGATTACGGTATCCAGCACAAGGTGGCCGTTTCGCTCGAGCGCCGGAACGAGTATCTGGAATAACGCCTTCAGTCGTTTGCCGCATACGCAATCGGAAGCCTCCCAAAGCACTATAAGGCTTGTCGCGCTACCTCATCGTAGATACGTCAATGGCCGCGTTGATCCTCCTCAGGACAAGCCGCGCCATTTAGGATGGGAATGTCGGACTTACGATGGCATCCGCTGACCCACGCAAACTCCGCCAGAATGCGGGACTTTATCTCTCACGGTCCGGCGGTATATCGCGTGCGAAACGCTTGAATCAATTCCTGCTGCGCCGTCCTTTAGGTGCTCGTACCATTTCTGCTTCTAGTCGCCGTTACCTTCGGTAACATTGCTTTGGCAATGACCCACTCCCGGTAACGACAAGCGGGGCAATCCGAGGGCCAAGTAGTTGACGTCAGGCACCGGAGAGAGTATTCGGATTCTAATATATACCTCCATCGATATGGAGTCTAAATGTGGGCCAAAAAAGCCGTCGTATAGTGTTGATCAGCATAGCAACGTAAGGGTCAACTTATGGAGAAGGCGATCTGGTGGGGCGAAATCACGCTCCAGCAGTTACGACAGTTTGAAACTGGCACTTTTGCAGACTTCATCGGCGTTGAATTCACAGATCTGGGGTCAGACTATCTCGTCGGGCGCATGAAGGTGACGAGTCACCATTTGCAACCTTTCGGTGCGCTGCATGGAGGAGCATCGGTCGCCCTTGCGGAAACGTTGGGAAGTGTAGCGGCCAATTGCGCCATCGATCGACAGGTGGCCCGTTGCGTGGGCCAATCGGTCACCGCGAGTCATCTGCTGCCAATAGGGGGCGGCTATGTGACTGGCATCGCACGGCCGCTTCACATCGACGAACGGCGACATATCTGGGAGATCGTTATGCGGCGCGATGATCAGGAAGTTTGCTGCATCTCGACGTTAACGATTGTCGTGATTCATCATAAATCTTAATCGGTCTGCGTGACGTTTGCACCAGCAGGCTGTTCGATATCACGTATAAAGGTAGTGACATCCTTAGATTGGTCGGCATATATCCGATCTCGTCGAATAGCAGCAACGCACATTGGTTTTATTAAGTCGTTGAGCAAGCTGTGCTTAGATCTCGGAGGTAACCGAGGTGCATTCGCGGCTGGTACAACGGATTTCCTTCTTCGAATTGTTGTTCCAAATATCGAGGCTTATGGATTTTTTGACCGCATTGCCTCACCTGACCGGTTACCAATTGGGGGTCGTTGCCTCACAGTGATTGTTACCGGAAGTAACTATCTTGGAGGCAGTAATGGCGAAGAGACTCAGCGGATTGGCACGTCGGGAGCTGATTGTGGCAGTTCGAGGTCGGTATTCGACTAGCGTGGCGTCCGTGAAGCGGGAGATTTTGCGAGAGTTTGTGGCGATCACTGGCTACCATCGAAAGTCGGCGATCCGCATCCTGAACGACATCGGGGACGCCAGCGGGGCGACAATCCCTTTTCAGCGGCCCCGGCTATACGATGAGACGTTCTGCAGCACGCTAATCGTGTTGTGGGAGGCATCAGACCGAGTTTGCGGGAAGCGCCTACGGGCATTACTACCGTTACTTGTTCCGGCGCTCTAGCGTCATGGGCATCTTGCCTTCAAACCGTCAGCTCGGATCAAGCTGCTCGCGGTGAGCGCCGCGACGATTGATCGGCTGTTGGCTGAAGCGAGAGGATTATTTGCGTCAGTCAGGGGATCGAGCTCACTCGATCGCGGCCCTATCGTAAAAACGATCAGGCGTGGGTTGAGCAAAAAAAACGGCTCTGTTGTGCGGCGACTGGTGGGCTACCGACGGCTCGAGCGGACTGCTGCGGCGGGCATTCTGGCGCGGCTGTATACCGCATCCGGGTTATTTGTGAACTCCTTCCAACCGTCCTTCAAGCTCAAAGAGAAGTTCCGTGTTGGCGGCTGCACGGTGAAGCGCTATGACCCACCGCAGACACCGTGGTGCACGGCTATTGGCGGCGGCTACGACGCCGCCAGCGGTGAAGGCACGAGTCGTGGAACTCCTTGAGACTCTCGACCCGCTGCGACTCTTGGAGGAAATCCGCCACGCGCAGCATCAGCTCGCGATCCTCGCTGACGAGGGTGCCGCCGCACTTCCCGTGGCTCAAAACCAAGACCTACAGCGCTTCCTGATGAGCCTGTCCACCGCCTGGCACGCGGGCGAAGTTCGGCCTACAGATCGTCCCCGTCAACGGCACCACATCACTGGCGTACCGCAAAAATCCCTTCGAAAATACTTGGCCCACGATTATGGCGTGGTTCGAGGAAAGCCCTGAAGAGACAGCATTGGCTCTTTCCGCCGTCTGCAAAGCAAGCACCCCGGCTCGTTTCCGGACAATCAGCTTCGCACGCTGCAACGGCGAGTGTGTCAATGGCGGGCGCAGAAGGCACGCGAATTGATTTTTGGTGTAGGCAGCACCGCAACAGTTTCCGGCCTGTCCTCGTTGACTGCACAACTCGTAACTGGATGACCCACCAGGCGGTACCTAAGGTGACAGCATGGTCCCGATCGCCGCTCCTAGAGCTTCTCATGCGTTCCGAATTTCCAGAATGACATGAAAAAGACTTGGAGCTTCTGCCGCTGACGCGGCAGATCGCGCGATGGTTCATCGTCGAGATGTAATTCAGATTATGATTTGCGGGTAACATTCGGCATGAGGCAACCCGGTAACAATCTCTCGTGAGGCAACACGGCGGAAGAAGTAGTTGACGCCGGCCAGATATTGTTTAAACCTCGCCTGACTCGTGTGCGTGGCGTTGCTCATGTTCAAACAGCGTTTTCTCCCAGAAACGTTGCGAACTCGGTGATCGCGGCGCGCTCGCTGATCAAGCCGTTGACGGGTTCTGCCGGGTTCGCATAGCCGATAGCCATGCCGCAGAACAACATCAACTCCGGGGGATACCGCAGATACTGTGCGATGGTGGGACCATAAAGAGACCATGCCTCCTGGGGACAACTATGCAGCCCGTGTTCACGCAGAAGTAGCATGACATTCTGCAGGTACATGCCAAGATCAGACCACTGAGGAGTTCCCAGGCGGCGGTCGATCGCGCACAACAGGCCCACCGGGGCGCCAAAGAACGCATAATTTTGCGCAAACCATTCAAGGCGCATGTCCCGCCGTTCGCGTGGGATGCCAAGCGTTGCATACATGGCGTCGCCGATGCGGTAGCGTCGGCTACGATAGGGTTCATGAAGCTTCGAGGGATAAATGTCGTATTCGGGCGGATCCGGGCTCGGATCCCGCAGGCGTGCGGTCATGTGCGCCCGGAATGCTTCGAGCGCTTCTCCCGTCAGAACTGTAATGTGCCAGGGCTGCAGGTTACCGCCCGATGGCGCCCTGGATGCATCACTCAAGACCTGGACGAGCAGCGCTTTCGGCACGGGGTGGTTGAGAAAGGCGCGCACGGAGCGGCGGGAAAGAATCGCATCGCGGACATGCATGTTGGCGGGCACCTCTAAAACGGGTTTACTCTATTGACATTATAATCAACTCATTGTGACATGTTACAAGTGCGGGTCAATTGGTTGCCAGGTCACTTAGCACAGCTGCGGATTTCTTAAGGGCAGAAACTCGTTATGCGTATCCTCATCGCGGGAATAGCGACCGAAACAAATACATTCTCGCCCCTGCCCACGGGGTTGGCCAGCTTCTCGCGAGGTGACCTATATCGTGGGGACGCGAGCCAGTCGACGGGATTTTCAAGTCCGCTCGTGAAGCTGTGGCGATTGCGTGCCGAGGCGCTGGGCTGGTCAGTCATCGAAAGCCTGATAGCCGTGGCCCCACCTGGGGGCCGAACGCTGCTTACTGTGTACGAGGGCTTCCGAGAAGAAATCTTGAATGATGCTCGGGCATACGCTCCCTACGACGTCGTGCTCCTCAGCTTGCATGGCGCAATGGTCGCTCATGGTTATGACGATTGTGAAGGCGATCTGATCGGCGCCGTACGTGAGGTCGTGGGAACGAAGTGCATCATCGGTGCCGAACTCGATCCTCACTGCCACCTCACCGAGCCCATGACTCGCGCCTCAGACTTCCTCGTGATGTACAAAGAATACCCGCATACCGACATTTTGGAACGCGCGGAAGAACTTTTTAGCCTCTGCGAGCGGGCCGCCATGGGCGCTCTCCGGCCCACCTACGGGGTTTTTGATTGTCAGATGATCGGCTTATATCCGACCACAACGGCTCCAATGATCGGCTTCGTTTCCCGACTCAAGGAAGTCGAGCGGCTTCCTGGCGTTTTATCGGTGAGCTTCTGCCATGGGTTCCCGTGGGCGGACGTATCAGACGTTGGCTCCAAGGTTTTAGTTATTACCGATGGCAGTCCGCAGTACGCGACTGACCTGGCGCGCGAACTAGGGCTTGAGGTCTATCGGCTCCGGCGCCAACTGCTGCCGCAGGCCCTCAGTATCGATCTAGGGTTGAAGGTCGCCAACGATTCGGCAGAACCGGTGGTAATCGCCGACACGTCTGACAACGCGGGCGGCGGTGCACCGAGCGACAATACGGCGTTGTTGCGTGCCGTGATAGGAAGCGGCGGCGGGCGGATGGTGCTGGGCTGCTATTGGGACCCAGGAGCCGTGGCACTCTGCGCGGAGGCTGGCGTCGGGGCAAAGTTTGAACTGCGAATAGGTGGAAAGGTCGGGCGAACTTCGGGAGATCCTCTAGATCTGGAGATCGAAGTTATCTCAGTGCACGAGCGGCACACGCAATCGGGCCTGACCGCTCCGGTACCGCTTGGTCTTTCGGCGTGCGTGCGTTGTGGCAACGTGGACATCGTGCTGTCTTCTATTCGCAGACAAACTTTCGCTCCTGATGCCTTTACAGGTCTGGGATTGAATTTGGATGATTACAAGATCATTGTCGTCAAATCGACACAGCACTTCCAGGCAGCCTTCGCCGTCCTCGGGCGCAAAATTATATATGTCTCCGGTCCTGGTGCCCTAGATATGCAATTCGCCGCGCTCCCTTACTCCAAGCGATCGCTCGATTATTGGCCGCGGGTCGACGATCCGCTGCACCTGGACTAGGTGCGCAGTCCACAGTCGCTCCTGAATCATGGCAAGCAGTCGTCCAAAGTAACGACCGGTTAGTCACCGCCGAGGCGCGTAATAATCGAGCAATATCTACCCGAGCAGATTCCTCGACAAGGAAAATTGGCTGGCCAGCCTGTCAGAAGGTTTATTCGGGATCTGAAAGTTTGCCCGAGCGCGCCGGGTCCCGGGTGTTCTTGAAAACAACCCTAGAACTCATGACATGTTAAAACGCATATATTGACATTCGGATGTTTCGTAGCGGATTATCAGTAATATCTCCTCGTGGGTGCATAGAGATCGCCCTGGTGGTGAGAAGTTTTCTCAACGCCTGTGTATTCAAACGATGCGTGATGACTCGGAGTACAAGCCCCTGCACACGCTGAAATCTTTGTGCACAGGGGCAGATTGTATCGTGACCGATACTCGATGGCAGGATTCCAGTCTTTACGGGGCTGAATGTCTGACTGCCATCCTGTACACGGTCGCACGGTCAGCGCATCTAGGAAGGGTAAACGTGATAATGCAAAAATCAGTCTGCACGCGAACTGCCGCAAGGGGGCACCGTGAACGCTCCCCTTGAGGGGGTGCGAATTGTCGAGTTCGAGTCCTTGGGGCCGGGACCCTTAGCCGCTCGGCTCCTGATGGACATGGGCGCCGAAGTTACGGCGATAGTTCGGCCCCATGCGCTTGAGGTCCACCAGATGATGGGCGCCGGAGAAAACCCCTTCCGCCGGGGTAAGAAAGTGGTCGTGCTCGATCTCAAGATAGATGATGATCTGCAACGGGCGCTCTCTCTCGTCGCTGAAGCGGATGCGTTGATCGAAGGCAACCGCCCAGGAGTGATGGAGCGTCTGGGCGTCGGACCGCGTGAATGTGCGACCCGCAATCCGAAGCTCATCTATGGACGTCTCACTGGTTGGGGTCAGCGTGGGCCCCTGGCGCACATCGCGGGTCATGACCTCAACTACGTCGCGTTGAGCGGGTTGCTTTCCCTCTCCGCCCGTCGGGGCGAGCGGCCCATAGTGCCGCCAACCGTGCTCGGCGATGCGGCTGGCGCGCTCGGCCTGGCTTTTGGGGTGGCGTGCGCGCTCGTCGATGCGCGCTCTACCGGCCGCGGCCGCGTCGTAGATGCCGCGATCGTCGATGTCGTGGCGCTCCTCGGAAGCCTGGTGCAGTGGCTGCATGCGCTCGGCCAAATTGGCGGCGGTGAGCCGGGCGCCTTTCACGACTCACCATTTTACGACGTCTACGAATGTGCGGATGGCAAGTTCATTAGCATCGCTGCCCTTGAGCCACAATTCTATGCCTTGCTCCTTGAAACGCTCGGCTTGCGCGATATTGATTCGGCAAGCCAGTACGACAAATCCAAATGGCCCGAGCTGAAGGCGCGCTTCGCCGCACTGTTCCGTGCGCAGCCGCGTAGTGTCTGGTGTGATCTATTCGAAGGTCGCGATGTCTGCTTTGCACCCGTTCTTAGCATCGCCGAGGCCGCAGTTCATCCACACAACATTTTCCGAGGCATCTACACCATCCAGCCAGACGGGCAAATCGCGGTCGGCCCTGCACCCCGGTATTGGCCGCTGCAAGCCACTGCCGAATCAAGGGAGTCTTAAATTGTCATGATTTTGTGGCCGTACTTGATTTTTGTCGGCGACCTGAAACGATCGCCGGCTACAAAGACGGCTCTCGGAGTGCGTGAATGGGCTCCAGAGGCTTGCCTTGCTCAGTGGCGATTAACTCGCGAGGCCGTCGATCTTGGCCTTCCCGATTACGGCCCTGACGACGCCTTCGCGGCTGGTGCGCGCTCGTTGCTCATCGGTGTGGCACCCATAGGCGGTCAATTACCCAGCGCGTGGATTCCGCACTTGGTACAGGCGCTCGAGGCCGGCCTCGACATCGTGAGTGGCTTGCACACGCAACTCGCCTCGATCGCGCAAGTCGCTGAGGCCGCGGTCCGCACGGGGCGAACACTCCATGATGTACGTCACAGCGACCGATCTTTCCCGATTGCGACCGGCCGAAAGCGCACCGGAAAGCGATTGTTGACCGTGGGAACTGATTGCTCAATCGGAAAGAAATACGCCGCGCTCGCCTTAACCCGAGAGCTGCGGAAAGCGCGGGTCGCGGTTGACTTTCGGGCTACGGGGCAGACTGGGATAATGATTGCGGGCTCCGGGGTTGCGATCGATGCAGTGGTTGCGGACTTCGTGGCGGGAGCAGCCGAAACTCTGTCGCCCGATGCAGCACCCGATCATTGGGACGTGATCGAAGGGCAAGGTGCGATCTTCCATCCCGCATACGCCGGCGTGACACTCGGGCTGCTGCATGGATCCCAGCCAGATGCCTTGGTGTTGTGCCATCAACCCGAGCGACACGAGATTGCGGCCTACCCCGGTTATATCATCGCGCCACTTGCGGACACGATGGCTACTTACTTGACCCTAGCCCGTGTGACCAACAAAAACGCACAGTTCATCGCAATCAGCCTGAACACCTACGGTATGAGTGAAGACGCGGCGCGCGCTGTGCTGGCCGATTTCGAACATCACTATGAGCTACCTTGCTTCGATCCTTTGCGGTTCGGAATCGAGGCAGCAGTGGCCGGGATCGCGACTCGATGACGCTGCACCTTGAACGTTGGGAAAAGGTCTGGCCAATGGCGGAGCCGTTTGCGATTGCGCGCGGTATTCAAGTCGATCAGCCAACCTTACAGGTGCGGTTGATCGATCATAACCGGGTTGTGGGTCGGGGCGAAGCTTGTGGCGTATCGTATGTAGGCGAAACGACGCAGTTGATGACCGATCAGATCGAGTCGGTGAAGGAAGCCATAGCAGGAGGCATCACACGTCGCGGACTATTGAACTTGCTCCCTCCAGGAGGGGCGCGCTGTGCACTCGACGCCGCGCTTTGGGACTTGGAAGCGAAACGAGATGGACTAAGTCCTTTCACTGCCAACTACCTCGCCCCGGAACCGGTGATTAGCGCCCGTACTATTGGTATTCGCTCTGTTGCGGGATATGAGAGGGCTGCTCGGGCCCTGCAAAATTACCCGTTGCTCAAAATTAAAGTGAGCGCCGAGGATCCCGCCGCGGCAGTCGTGGCCGCTCATCGCGGTGCTCCCCGCGCTCGCCTAATCGTGGATGCTAACCAATCATGGACCATCGCGCTGCTGAAAGAGCTGGCGCCAACCATGAGGCAACTGGGCGTGATCCTGCTCGAACAGCCAATCCCGGTTGGGAGCGAGGCAGATCTGGATGGCTATGTGTCGCCAGTTCCACTCTGTGCGGATGAGCTGATAAACGGTATCGCGGACCTCGCCAGAGCACGCGGGCGATTCCAGGTTATCAATATCAAGCTCGACAAGTGTGGCGGCCTGACGGCGGGAATCAACCTTGCTGATGTTGCTATCGCAGCCGGATTCAAACTCATGGTCGGTTGTATGGCCGGGTCTTCACTGTCGATGGCGCCCGCCATGGTGTTGGCCCAGCGTTGCGCTTACGTTGATCTGGATGGGCCGCTGCTGCAGTCAGAGGACTGCGAGCACGGATTCGTGTATGAGGACGGCGTAGTGCAACAGCCGCACAACACACAGTTGTGGGGATGAACTCGAATTGTCTACCGGAAAGTTAATCGATTCCAGCACAGAAAATGTGCGATCGCGCCTGTGGATAGCAACACTCCCGCATTCGGCCGCCACACGGGTGACCTTAGGTCGTCACGTTTTCGATCGGCCGTTTCGGGTCGAATACAATGCCGCCCTTGATCGTCCGAAAGAAACCTTGTTCTCGCCGGTCTTCAGATCGAACTCAGCTCCTCCTTTAAGTAGCGCAGAGTTCCCCGCAACTCTTCGGCCTGAACTGCAGACGCACCCTCCGCAGCACACCTAGATCCCCGTCAGGCCGCCACTGCACAACAGCGTCTGACCACTTACGTAGTCGGACTCCGGGATGCATAACAGGTAAACAGCGCCAGCCGCCTCCTCGGGTGTTCCGGCACGTCCGAGCGGTATGGACTTCTCCAGCATCGCGAGCAGCTCGGGATGGACGCCGATTTTTATCTCGCGCCCGTCGATTGTCGCACTTGCTGCGCCGGCGACGCCGGCCGTTAGGCGCGTGTTGATAAGACCGAACGCGACGCAGTTGACCGTTACATGGATGCGACCCCACTCCTTGGCCAGGGTCTGGGTCATACCCATCACGCCGGCTTTGGCTGTCGAATAGTTTGTTTGACCGGGATTGCCAAACAAGCCTGCGACCGAGGAGATGTTGACTACCTTGCGCACGACACGCTGTCCGGCTTCCGTCTCGGCTTTTACGAGCGCGCGGATCACCGGCTGTACAGCACGTAGGATGCGAAACGGAGCGGTCAGGTGCACATCCATCATCGCATACCAACTCTCGTCGGTAGTCTTTTGGATCACACTGTCCCAAGTATACCCTGCATTGTTGATGACAATATCGATGCCCCGGTATTCATCAAACGCGGCGCAGACGAACCGCTCGGCAAAATCTGGGGCCGTGACACTGCCGATGCAAGTGATAGCGCGACCCCCCAAGGCTCGTATCGCGCTCACGGTCTCCTCGGCCGGGGCCAGATCGAGGTCGTTAAGCACGATTCTGGCTCCCTCGCTGGCAAGCTTTAAAGCGATCGATCGCCCAATACCGCGCCCCGCACCGGTGAGGAGTGCAACCTTGCCGTCGAGCTTCGGTGTCAAGGGGTGTGTTCCAATTCTGGTCAGGTCAACGCGACGACCGCTTCGCCGACGATTTTTGTTTGGTCGTGTTGGTTTGTGCCGCGAAGCTCGATGCGAACGCCGCGCTCGTTATGAAGAGCTAGCTTTTCCACCACTTTCCCTTCGAAGCGCATCGCGTGCCCAAGGTGAATGATCGCCTGAAAGCGGGCGTCGAAGCGGCGCAGCTGGGACTGTGGCACCCAGCGCGTCAATAGTCGGCCGAGCTGCGCCATACCCAACATCCCGTGCGCGATTACGTCGGGGAGGCCGGCGCGTCGGGCAAAATCGACGTCCACGTGGAGCCGATTGTGGTCTCCGGAAGCACCAGCAAACAATGCCAACGTCGTGCGGTCGAGCGGAGGAAGCTGAAGCGGCGGCAAGTCGTCCCCGACCTGGACTATGTCAAATGTTGGAATTCTCATGCGATGTGCGATTCTGGACTGGAGTTCTTAAACCCGGTAGATCAGCACTGTGCGGAGCTCGGCCACCAGCGCCTCGTCCTGGTTGAGTGCGTGCGAGTTCCGTACGACAAACTGCAAGGTGCCGTTTTTTTTGTCGTAAATGTCGGAGATTCTGGAGTGGACTGTGACTGTGTCACCAGCACAGGCTGGCCGGTGGTAAGTAAAACTCTGTTCGCCGTGCAACAGATTGCCGATAGGGATCTGCAGTGTCGCCAGCAGAAGGTCGGAGGCGCCTGAATCAAATTCTGCCGCGAATAGGAATGTCGGCGGAGCAGGAAGATCTGAGTAGCCTTTGGCGCGCGCCGCCGCGACGTCAACATAGACCGGATCCGTCTCGCCGATCGCCTTCGCGAAAAAACGCAGACGTCCACGCTCGATTGGCAGCACAGAGGACGGCAGCTCATGACCTATCCACTTCTTGTCAATCGAAGCATGCTCCACTAGACGCGCTCATAAAGGGTCACAACGCATGCGCCGCCGAGCCCGAGGTTGTGCTGCAGAGCAAGCCGGGCGCCGTCGACCTGGCGCGCTCCCGCGGTCCGACGCAGCTGATTGACGAGCTCAGTGCATTGAGCAAGTCCGGTGGCCCCGAGCGGATGTCCTTTACAGAGCAGGCCGCCTGACGGATTCGTTACAACGCGGCCGCCGTATGTGTTGTCACCGTCAAGAATGAACTTCTCTGCTTCACCTTCGGCACAGAGGCCGAGGGCTTCGTAACTGATCAGCTCGTTCTGTGCGAAGCAGTCATGCAGCTCGACTACCGTCACGTCGCGCGGTTCGATTCCGGAGTCGTCGTACACGCCCTGGGCTGCGTTCCTTGCCATGCTGAACCCAACCACCTCGCGCATATCATGGGCTTCGAACGTAGCGGGGCCGTCAGTAGTCAAGCGTTGCGCCCGGATTCGAACGGAGCGACTCAAGCCGCGCCGTCGCGCAAACGTTTCCGAACAGACAATCGCGGCCGCCGCACCGCAGGTCGGCGGGCAGGCCATGAGGCGGGTCATTACACCCGGCCAGATCGGCGGCGACGCCATAACTTCCTCCTCGGAAACGACCTTGCGGAATAGCGCAAAGGGATTGTTCGATGAGTGGCGGCTCGCTTTGGCGCGGATCTTCGCGAACGTCTCCAGTTTTGTGCCGTATTCGCGCATGTGTGCGAGGCCGGCACCGCCGAAGTATCGAATTGCTAAGGGAATGCTGTCATTTGCGACAAGTTCGGTCGCGGCGGCATCAAAGCGGTCAAACGGGCTCGGACGGTCCTGAAATACTGTGGCAACCGCGCCAGGGAGCATATGCTCGAATCCGAGTGCCAGCACGCATTCTGCCGCCTCACTCGCCACCGCTTGGCGGGCAAGGTATAGCGCAGTGGATCCCGTAGAACAGTTGTTGTTGACGTTGATGATGGGGATTCCCGTCATGCCCACTTCATAGAGCGCACGTTGGCCGGCGGCTGAGTCGCCGTAGACATAGCCGACATACGCTTGCTCGAGCGTAGGGTAGTCCAAGCCGGCGTCTTGAAGCGCAGCCCGGGTGGCACTTGCGGCCATCTGCGGATAGGGCGGGTGGGCACCCGGCTTTGCAAAAGGAATCATACCGATACCCACCACGAACACATCACGGGTCACGAGCCCCACCTCTCGGAGCACGCCGCGTTATCCCCGCGGAGGTCGAGCGCAGCGCACCACCCATCATCACGCTCCGCATGCGGACGCGCCGGAACGAATTTTTTACGAGAGTTCGCGTCTTCCCGCGGTTGCCTGTGAGACATAGAAGCCCTTGTGCAAGTGAGCGCACGTTGCGATGAACGGAAAATCCCCAAGCGTGCGGGCCCTGTACCGAGTATCGATTAGCGCTAAACCCGGGCATCGAAATATCATGGATCGATACTCTCAGAGGAAATTCGGAATGTCAATAGTCGACATTCAACATGTCATTGCTGCTACTCTACGCCCTCTTGCGGTGGCTGTTATGCGTATTCGCGGACGGGGAATCCGACCGGCGGATTGAGCGCCCTCAACATAGGGGCAACCACCAGTTTCGCGGAGATCTCGGTGGCGAGATGCTTCCCTTGAGAAATGGAGATAATGATGCTTCTGAAAGGAAAGGTGGCCATCGTCACAGGCGCGGGCCGCGGCATTGGGCGCGACATTGCGCTTGCCTTGAGTAGCGCAGGGGCTGCGGTAGTCGTCAACGATGTCGGCACGAGCGAACGAGGTGAAAACTCCGATATGTCCGTCGCCGCCGCGGTTGTCGATGAAATTAAGCAGCGAGGCGGGAATGCCGTGGCGAACACCGAGAGCATAACCGACTCGGCTGCGGCAGCTAGAATGGTGTCGAGAGCGTTGGACACGTTCGCGCGGCTTGATGTTGTCGTCAACAATGCCGGCATCTTGCGCGATGGCATTTTCCACAAGATGACCGAGGAAGAGTGGGACGCGGTCCTTGGCGTTCATCTTAAGGGGAGCTTCAATGTCAGCAGAGCGGCAGCTCCAGTGTTTCGTGAGCAAAACAGCGGAAGCTTCCTTCACATGACATCGACGGCCGGGCTTGTTGGCGCTGTGGGGCAGGCGAACTATGCCTCTGCCAAGATGGGGGTTGTTGGATTGTCGCGTTCCATTGCCATGGACATGGAGCGCTACGGCGTGCGTTCGAACTGCGTGGCCCCATTCGCATGGAGCCGACTCGTGGGAACAGTGCCGGTCGGAGATGCTGTTAATGCGGACAAACTCGAACAGATGAGGCGACTCACGCCTGCAAAGATTGCTCCGCTCGTAATCGCGCTTGCGAGCGACGAAGCGAAGGACGTGTCCGGCCAGATCTTTGCTGTTCGGGGCGACGAGATATTTCTCATGAGCCAGCCACGGCCTATACGCTCCGCCCATTGTGGCGATGGCTGGACGCCGGAGTTGGTCTTGTCGAGAGTCATCCCTTCGATGCGCAGTGGATTCTTTCCGCTCGAGAGAGGGCGCGACGTGTTCTGCTGGGATCCGCTCTAAAGTTCGGCCGGGACAGCGTCTCATGAACTAAGAGAAAAACCGCTCCTGAAAATTCGAGGAATCGGTCAGCCTCCGCAGTGCGGACTACGATTTTCTATGCGCTCGGCATAGGCCCTGGCTCAGAGCCAGTCGATCCAGAGCAGCTGAGCTATGTGTATGAGCGGGGCGCACGCCCATTTCCGACGTTCGCCACAATGCTGTGTCGACCTGGGTCCAGGATCCTGCGGCCGGCATCGACTGGTTACGCTTCCTACACGTCGTCAAAGTCTTCAGCTTCACCGCCCGATTTTTGTCGCCGGCATCGTGCTGCCCCCGGGCGCATGCCTCGAGCTGCAACCTGATCGCGACTGTGATCGCCGTTGGTCTCGCGCGGCTGATGGAGATGCGGCGGCCGAGCGAGCCCGCACCACCCTCGGTTCGGCTGCCTGAGCCCCGGTCGGACTTGACATGCGAGCTCGCGACGCCGCCGCAGTCTGCGCTCGCCGGCATCTCGGTACTTGAGCTTTCGGCCCGCGGACCGGCGCCATTCTGTGGGCGAATGCTTGCCGACATGGGGCGCGGAACTGATTTGTACCTAGCGGATAGACGTGACCTTTTCGCGCTGGAGCGCGAGGTGCCGCGACGCAACAAAAATTGATTGCCATTGACCTTAGCTTCTTCCCGAAGGTAGGGATGTTGTCTGCAGGCCGGCCGCGTCGATGTACTTGTGGAAGAATTTTGACGCGGCGTAGCTGAGGTCTCCAGAAGCTTAATTTAACTCAGGACAATTCGCATCGCCGAATACCCGAAGCATCTAGCCCGAGTATCGCACGGAGTTCCAAGCCATTTTCAAACCGAGACACGCGATGAATGGTCGCAGATTTGTGAGGGAACGGATGCGCGCGTCACCCTAGTACGCACGCTGCGAGCATCCCCACAATCGAGCGCGGCGGACCTTCATTCAAGTCAGCGGCATCACCCACTACACCCGGAGCCTAGGTTCTGCCATAGCCCCGGCGGCCTTCTCCCCCCGGTAGAGCTGCGGGGGCAGACACGACAGGGCGCCGCAGCACGGTCAAAGCGCGGAGACCCGGCAAGCCTAGTTTGCGTGACATGTCGCGATATGCTAGAAAGAATGTCAGCTTAGATGTCAAAAGATTCTCATGGCGCGCATCCCGCGGAAGGGAGCCACAAGCGAGCGATGAGTGATGGAATCGATATGGGTGACGATCGCGCGGACCGCGATGCATCTCGAATAGCCAATAACCGGCTGCGGAGGGGATATCAATGATCAACTCGACGTCATCGCTCAACGGGGAATTTTACGTACCGTCTTCGGATCGCGCAGTACGGCTCATCTTGGCGGTAACTCTGGCCACCAGCTTGGGACTAATCGCGCCTGCGGCGCGCAGCCAAACTGCCGAAACGTCAATGTCAAGTACCGGCCTTTTAGACCAACTTCAAGAGGTTGTCGTCACCGCCCAGCGGAGGCCAGAACGCCTCCAGGATGTACCGATTGCTATAACGGCATTCGACCAAGACCAGCTGCGGGAAATTGGCGTCCGGCGCCTTGACGATCTCGAGTATGTCACGCCCGGTCTTAACTTGAACTGGAGTCCTTCACCGGAGACCGCCTGGATGAACATCCGCGGCATCCAGGAGGTATCCACTGTTTCGAGCGGCGATCTCTCGGTGGGGTTCTATCTCGACGATGTTTACTACCCGACTCGAGCCCAGACGACCATGGATCTTGACGATATCGAGCGCGTGGAAGTCTTACGCGGCCCGCAGGGGACGCTCTTCGGTCGTAACACGATTGGTGGTGCAATCAACATCACGAGCAATCAGCCGACCGACACGCCGGAAGCTGACGTCATGCTCGGTTACGGCAACTACAATCGTGAGCAGCTTCGCGCGGTAGTCAACGGCCCGATCGTGCCGGGCGAACTTTCCGGCCGGCTCAACGTTGAGTACTTCAAGCAGGACGGATGGCTGACAGACTCACTGACCGGCCAGCGCGATGAGAACCTCGGAAACTTCTCGACTCGCGGTCAGCTGCGGTGGCAGCCTTCACCGGGCGCAGTCATCACGTTCGCAGCCGACTTTTCGCAACTCCTCCACCAGGACGCCGAGCAATTCCAGGTGCTGGTCGACAATGGGCCTTTGAGATTCCTGGCGCCCGCATCCCTTAACATTTACGATCGAAGCGTTGCGACCGGGCCTGTACCGGAATCAGATAGAAGCCTAGGGGGCTCGATACGTGGATTTTTTGATCTCGGTTCCGTTAATCTGACGTCAGTGTCGGCGTATCGGAAGAGCGACTTCGCGAATCCTGATAATGTATGCTCATGTAATCTTTCCTGGCTGATGTCAACGGACACGGAGCATGAAAGCAACTGGAGCCAGGAATTCCGGCTGAGTTCCCACGCAGGCAGTCGATTTGATTGGATGACCGGCCTCTATTTCTATCATCAGGACCTGAGCTATAGCAGCCTAGTATCGATCGGCTCGGACCTCGCCAATTTGGTCGGTATTGCGCCCGGATATTCGAATTCTCTTCCGGACACAGCTACGTCCAGCATGTCCGTATTCGGGCACACTCACTGGCAGATCACGGACAAGCTTGCGTTGACGCTCGGTGGCCGCGTCAATTACGACAAGAAAGATTTTCGGACTTATCAAATCAGCACCACTCCAGTATTGCCACCAGTTCCTCTCACTTTCAGCAACGAATCATGGACTGAATTCACGCCGCTCGGGACTCTCTCCTATACGCCGAATCGCAATTTCATGATTTACGGAACAGCGAGCCGCGGCTATAAGAGCGGGGCGCTGAACGACACGGTGACCACTTCGGGCATCATTCCGATCAAGCCGGAATTCCTCACGAACTACGAGATTGGCATGAAGTCGACCTCGCTTGAGAATCGCTTGATCGTGAATCTCGCGGTTTATGACATGGAGTGGCGTGACATACAGGTGTCCGAGTTTGTGCCGGTTAATGGTTTGCCGACCCTTGTCGTACAAAATATCGATAAGGCTCATTCGAGGGGTGCCGAGCTGGAGATTACTGGCCTGATCACTCCGTGGTGGGAGCTCAGCGCAAATAATAGCTATGATGACGCGAGATTTGGTAGCGAATCAGCGGTTTTCGACGCGGGTCAGCGCTTCTTGCGCACGCCACTGGACCGTTTCAACATCGCCTCGCAATTCTCGTTCGCTCTATCGAGTGACCTCAAAACGAGGTTTCGTCTGAACTACGCGCACCAAACGGAAACGCAGCTGGATTTCCGTACCAACACGTGCTGCAATTTCACGGCCAACGATCTCGTCTATCAAGGGCCGTATGGGTTGATCGACGCCCGCCTGACGCTGGCCGAGGCCTCAGATCGCTGGTCGGTTTCGCTGTGGGGAAAGAATATCGGCAATACAGCATACAGAATGGACGCTTCAAATGCCCTGAAATCTTTCGTCGTCGGCAAGCGCGACTTTGTCAGGCTTGGCGATCCACGTATGTTTGGTATCGAAGTCAGATATCAAATGAAATGACCGTCTACTACATCTCGGTCCTGAGAGACGCGTGATGAGTGAGGCCGAGCGGTCCATCACGCGCTCTAATCTGAAGATGTCGATGACATTGCTTTTCGTCGCGACGCTGTTCAACTACATCGATCGCTCGATTCTCGGCGTGCTGACTCAGCCCATCAAGGCGGAGTTTAGCCTCTCGGACACGCAGATAGGGTTGCTCTCGGGCCTGACATTCGCACTGTTCTACGCAGCTCTCGGGTTGCCGTTCGCGCGCTGGGCCGATCTCGGTAATCGGCGGCACATAATGGCCGTGGCGGTCGGGTTGTGGAGCGTCGCAACGGCGCTTTGCGGGCTCGCAGGTAGCTTCATGGCGCTGTTCCTTCTCCGGGTCGGAGTCGGAATAGGCGAAGCCGCCGGAACGCCAACCTCACACGCCTTGGCTGCTGACTACTATCCCCCTGCCCGTCGGGCCATCGCCGCGACAGTGCTCACGATTGGCGGGAACATCGGACAGATGCTCGGGTTCGGGATGGGGGGTTATTTGGGCCAAAGCTTCGGATGGCGGAGCACATTCATCGTTCTCGGTGCCCCGGGTCTAGTGCTGGCTGTGATTCTTGCCCTGGCGCTTTACGAGCCGCGGCGGCTGACGCGTTCCCCTCGACTGGCAGAAGTGATGGGCCCTGACGTTATGCCGGCGCTGCGGGTGCTGTGCTCAAAATCCTCGTTCATCCACATTGCGATCGGGTTTGCACTGTGGAATGTCGTTTCCATAGGGACGGGCCAATTCCTCGCCCCGTTCATGATGCGCAGCTTCCATGTGTCGATATCCACCGCCGGCTTCGTGCTCGCGCTAATGTCCCCCGTGCCACTTGTCATCGGTAGCGTGATCGGCGGGTGCGTCGCTAGTCGCCTGACATCGAGAGATCTGCGCTGGTTGGTGCTACTGCCTGCGATGGGGATCGTCGTGAGTAGCGTGCTCTATGTACTCGCGTTCCTGTGCCACGATTTCACCTGGTTCGTCGCTCTGAGCGCCGTCGGACTCATCTGCCTTGGTGTGGCGACGCCGCCGCTCTACGTCGCAATCTACGGCCTCACGGGGTCGGCTAATCGCGCGCTCGGCTTGGCAATTGTCGCATTTGTGGTCAATTTCGTGGGATACGGTCTAGGGCCGATCACGATAGGCCTGATCAGTGATGCACTTGAACCCTTGGTCCATGCCGAGTCACTGCGCTATAGCCTTCTCGCTATCGCCGTGCTCAAGGTATGGGCGATCATCCATTTCTGCCTCGCGGCCCGCACGCTTTCGAACGACATGGAGGATCACGCGGTGGCATCGACCGGAGATACGGACGCTCGCGCTGCGCCCTCCCCGGTTGGTGGAGTGTAATGATGCCCCGGTATCCCGAAGATAGCGCTCAGTCTCGCGCGCTTTATGAGCGTGGTTCGGCGCTCATCCCGGGCGGCAATACGCGGCAGTCGCTTTTCTATCCCCCATATCCGCTCTATGCGAGCCATGCAGCCGGCTGCCGTGTCGTCGATGCGGACGGCGTTGAGAGGCTCGATTTCGTCAATTGCAACACGGCTACCATTCTCGGGTACGGGCACCCGGCCCTGGTGGAGGCTATCCAAGCGCAGGTCGTGAGCTTGAGCAGCATCGGAATGCCGACGGCGGGTGAGATTGACCTCGCGGCCTTGATCTTGCAACGCCTCCCGGGGATGGATCTCGTGCGTTTCGCGAATTCGGGAACTGAAGCGATGATGTTCGCGGTGCGTGCGGCCCGTGCTTTCACTGGGCGTCATAAGATCGCGAAGGTGGAGGGCGCCTATCACGGCAGCTATGACCCACTGTTCGTCAGTATTCGTCCGACGCCGGATGTGTGGGGTCCGGCTTCAGCCCCGGCTTCCGTGCCGCACTCGGCCGGGCTCCCCGCAAGCGCTCTTGAGGATGTGGTCGTCTTTCCCGCGAACGCGCTCGAAGAAACCCGTGAACTCATCGCTAGGCATGCAGCTGATCTGGCGTGTGTTGTCATCGACCCGATGATCGCGTACTGCGGGTATCTACCCCTCCGTCGCGATTATATCCAGATGGTACGGGAGCTGACGGCAGCGCACGGGATCGTTCTCGTATTTGACGAAATTCTCAGCTTCCGTCTCGGTTTTCACGGGGCACAAGGCGTTCTGGACATCGCGCCCGACTTGACGGCGCTAGGCAAAGTTGTAGGCGGTGGCCTGCCAATCGGCGTACTCGCGGGTACGCGACCCCTGATGGATCTATTCGATCACTCCGGTGGCAAGCCGCGGGTTGAACAGTCGGGCACATTCAGCGGCAACCCGTTGACGATGGCGGCTGGCTGCGCCGTACTTCGTGAACTCACGCCGATCGTAATCGAGCGTCTGACGACGCTCGGCGAACGCCTGCGGGAAGGGCTGCAACGCACACTATGGGACGCGAAGATACCTTCGCGCGTGGTCGGCGCGAGTTCGCTTGCGGGAGTTCTGTTCACAAACGACGAGTTTTCGGATTATCGCGGCTACTATGGGGCGATGTCGAAAGGCGGGTGGGCGCGTGCTAGGGCCTTTCATCATGCTCTTCTAAATGCCGGTGTGTCCTGCGGGCCCGGGGCGGGCTTCTCACTGTCGACTCCGATGACGGCGGCGGATATTGACGAGTGCATCGCCAGGTGCGCTAGCGTTCTCATGCACCTGGCCATGTGACTCATCGGGCAGGCCTTACGCGTCCTCGATCGCAACTTGGGTCGCGGCGCGCGGGGTATGCTGCACGCGTCGCGATATTCTATCGCCGGTTGGATCCGGCGGAGTCGGAGTGAATCACGAGATTGGAGAGATGACAATGCACGATCCGAAGTCACTGGCTAATCTCGCGAGTGCGAGCCACAGAATCTGTCGCTTGATTATTGCACTGTTCGGTGTCGCCTTCCTCGGGTCCTCTTTTGCCGCGGCCCCCAAAAACGTAATCGTTTATCCTGTCGAGGATACGCTCGGCTTTAGGGCAATAGTGGAGCAGGCGCGCAAGGAATGGGTCGCACTCGAGCAGCAGCACGGCCACGAACTCGATCTTCGCGGTGTGCACATGCACTACCTGGAATGGGGCGATAGCAAGGGCGTTCCGTTCATCTGGTCGCCAGGATTTACAAACAGCGCGGTTGATTTCATGGAACTCGGTCCGCAGCTCGCCGGGGCCGGATACCACGTGTTCTCACTCAGCCACAGAGCGCACGGCCTAAGCCAGGTGAGCGACACCAACTTTACGATTTATACATTGGCCGACGACACGGCCGAACTGATGGACAAGCTGCACATCCCGTGTGCAGTTCTCGCCGGTACGTCCTTCGGGGCTTGGATCACGGCTGCGTTTTACGATGGCCACAAGGAGCGCACTCTTGGACTCGTTCTCGGTGCTGGCGGTAGTTACATGTGGCAGTCGCGGCTGGAAGTTGTGGCCCACTCGATTATGGAAGAGTACGGGAAGCTAACAGGCCCGATACTTCCATCGTGGTCATTCGACAACCCTGTCGATGCAATTCGGGCGATTATGAACGATTTATTGCCAGATCTGGGCGGCGAGGTTCCCGACTCGGTGGTTCCTCTGTTCTGGTCGCTTATAAAGCAAGGGCCAGACGGAAAGTGGTTACGGGCGACGCCGGTTGAAGCGCTAGGCGCGGTTTATCCCGATTGGATTGATCCGGCGGCTGGCTATCGAATGACCCCATTGCAGCGATCTATCCGCGCGCTCAACCCGGAGACTATCTTCCGGCAACTTGACGTCCCAATGCTAATCATCGAGGCGGTCGGACATCAGACGACGGATTTGGAGACGAACTCAGACCGGCGTTTGCAAGCCGCATTCCCTTCGCTAGTGACGTGGTCCGTCTATAAGGACACCGAGCACGCCTTTACTAAGATCCATCCCGATTGGGTCTTAAGGGATCTGATAGCCGAGCTGAAGCGCGTGAAAGAGCACCCCAACTTGCATTGCAACCGGCCATGACCGATAGGACCTTAGCCCCACAACGGGGTATGATTCCAGATAAGCCATGGCGATCGGCGCAGTTGCGTTCCAGTTCAGAAATAGCCGCTAGAATCGATGCATGAGAACGCAAAAACGAACGATGGTCTACCATGGTAACAAGCAGACCTATGACCAGAAGCAACCTCGAATGCTGACCTGCGAACTGCGCCCCGGTGCCGTCATTTCCGAAGGTGTTTCTTCCCCAAAAGTATCGATTCGGAAGGCCGGCGATCGCCATACCCTAACACTGCTTCATCAGGAGCCAATCCAGCCACCTCAACAGACCCTTGGCACTGCGCGAGCTGCGCGAACTGTTTCAGGTACGCCTTCTGCGTTGCGTGTTGCGCAATGGGCAGGAGTTAGAGCGGCTTACGGCGTCCTTGCGAGTAGATTCTGACCGATCCATCGAACGTTACTCATGCAAAGGTCTTCAGCGGCCTAGCGTCCGGAATTAGCGAATTACTTGCGCGCCAGGAGTTTGGGCGCGGACTCGCCGGTGTCGCTGTGCTTGATGTCCAGCGCGGTGCGCTGCTGTACGAGAAGAATGGAGACATGTTTTTCACGGGTGCATCCACCGCCAAACTCCTAACGGTCGGCGCGGCGCTAAAGCTTCTTAGCCCTGAGCATCGATTTCGCACGCGGGTCTACCGTCTTGGCGAGATTAGTGAGAGCGGGATACTCGTGGGAGATGTAGTCCTCGTCGGAGGAGGGGATCCCAATCTTTCACAGCGCGCTCAGCCGAACGACACGCTCTCGTTCCGGGACGATGACCACACATTCGGGGGGTCGGTCGCGAAATGTGTCGTTCCTGGGGACCCCCTCCAGCCACTGCGAGCACTAGCTCGACAGCTGAGTGATCAGGGCGTCCGCCGAGTACAGGGACGAGTACTTGCAGACGCAGCGCTTTTCCCGGAGGTCACGCGCGGGTACGCCAATGTCGTCATCTCGCCATTCATGATCAACGACAACGTGCTGGACGTAGAATTCACCGCCACACGCGCAGGCGAACCTGCATTGCTCAAGGTGCTGGCAGGCACCAACTACGCCCGGTTCGTGAACGAGGTGTGCACGGAATCCGAAGGCGGCCGTGCGAAGGTGCGGTTCACGGAACGATCGCGGCCCGAAGAAAAGGAGCGCATCATCATTGCGCGCGGCACCGTGCCTGCGGGAATGTGCCCGACGATCGTTCCATGTCCGATCGGGGAGCCAACGGAGTTCGCTCGGATCGCGTTCGCCCAATGCCTTGTGGAGGCGGGCATCACCGTTGTTCCTTCCGGAGGTTCGGAGAGTCCAGTCGATTTTGTTGCGCTGGAGGCGCAATACACAGCAGCGAATCTCCTCGCCGAGCATGTCTCCCCACCATTTTCGGAGGCCGCGAAAGTCATTCTCAAGGTCAGCCACAATGTGCACGCGGATCAACTGCCGTCGATTCTGGGGGCCGATCGTCGCTCGCGCGGATCGGCTGCCGAGATGAGAGGGTTCGAGCGTGAGCGCGACTTGTGGCTGTGCGCAGGCCTTCCGATCGAAAACGCCGCCAAGGGGGATGGAGCCGGGGCGTTCTGCCAGTTCACACCACTATTCATGGCCCAATTCCTCTCTTATTACGCGACACAGCGGGAATTCCCGGCATTTTTGTCGTCGTTGCCAGTGCTTGGGCGGGACGGCACTCTGGCTATCACTGAGACAATGTCCCCTGCGGCGGGCCACGTACGCGCCAAAACGGGCACGGACGTCTACTACGACTACCTGAACCATCGGCCAATGGTCGTGGCAAAAGGTCTGGCCGGCTACGTGACGACTCTGGGGGGTAGCCGGGTGGCGTTTGCCGCTTACCTCAATCACGTCCCTATCGCTGGGGAGAATGTGGAGGTGATCCAAGCGACGGTCGGTCGCACACTGGGGGAACTGGCAAGTATCGTGTATGGATCCGCTGACGGATGTCCCGACTCCGTGACCTCGCTTTAGCGCGCCGGGCCGCACCCTATGCCGGTCATCACTCGATTTTGAAATGGCACTATTATCTTCAAAATGGCATAGAGAATCTTGACGCAGTCACCTTCGCCTCCCGAGGCCCATCCGGTCGCCCCGCTGCACTCCCTAAACCAGGTCACTGCACCGGCAGGGCGGATGCCCCTCGCTTCCCTCCGCGACATCGAAAGGATCGAGAAGACCCCTCTTGAAGCACGAGCGCTGCCTTCTTCCACTTATGAGCTGATCCGACGTTCGGCCGAACGTTTTCCCGATGCGATCGCCATCGAGTTGCTGGCCACCATCGACGCCAATCAGACGATTACCGTCAGCTATGCGGAGTTCTTCCGCAAGGTGACCCAAACGGCACATCTATTGCGCTCTCTCGGCGTTGCCGCAAACGATACTGTGTCGGTCCTCCTACCGAATCTCCCGCACACCCACTACGTGATCTGGGCGGCGCAGGCTGTTGGCATAGTTCACCCCGTCAATACGCTTTTCAAGGCTTCACAGATTGCCGACGTTATGCGCGCTGTCAATACGCGTGTCTTGGTCGCGCTCGGGCCCGCCCCGAAGTCGGAACTGTGGCGCAGTGCCATTGAAGCCTGTCAGAGTGCGCCATCCGTTGAGGCCATCGTCGTCGTCGACCTGCAATCGGTGCTGCAAAAGGCACGAAATCCCGCGAAGCCCCATATTGACGAAGCGAGGTCAGGCTTTGGCACTCGTGTTCAAGTACTCGATTTCGACGCGAGCGTCGACCCCCAACCGGTTACCGCGATCGCTGCACCGACCGACCGAGAATCCGCGCGAGTTGTTGCGTGCCTCAATACGGGAGGTACTACGGGCGCGCCGAAGCTTGCCCAGTGGACAAACTCGAATCAGGTCTACAGCGCGTGGGCCATGGCGTTCATTCGTGACATGGGTCCGACTGATTCAATGCTCTGCGGCCTGCCGATGTACCACGCGAACGCCATTCTGGCAGGGGGGTTGGCCATTTTCGCAGCAGGCGCCCGCGTCGTGTTCCTGACACCGGACGGATACCGGGATAAAGAGGTGATGCCGAATCTGTGGAAATTCGTCGAGCGCTTCCGGGCGTCCGGCTTTGGAGGGGTGCCGACCGTCTACGCTAGGTTGCTCGAACAACTTGATAGCACATACGACATCAGCTCGCTGCGCTTTTGTGGGTGCGGGGCGGCACCAATGCCAACCGAGTTGTTTCACCGGTTCGAGGCGGCAACGGGCGCGCGCATTCTAGAAGGCTATGGTCTGACGGAAGGAACGTGCGCCAGCGCCGTAAATCCGCCGGACGGTGAGCGGCGCATCGGATCGGTCGGGCTCCGGTTTCCCTATCAACGGATTCGGATCGTCGAGCTGCATGGAGATGGGCACATCACCCGAGACTGCGCAGTTGACGAGGCTGGCATCGTGCTGATCAGCGGACCATCGGTGTTCGCCGGCTACAAGCATCACATCAATGACGTGAAGGTATTCCCGGCGCCAGGTTGGCTAAATACAGGCGACCTCGGGCGTCTCGACGCGGATGGGTACCTATGGCTATCGGGTCGCGCGAAGGACTTGATCATTCGCGGGGGTCATAACATCGATCCACTGATGATCGAGAATATATTGATGAAACACCCCGCGGTTGCGATGGTGGCCGCGGTAGGTCAGCCCGACGCTTACGCCGGAGAACTGCCGGTTGCGTTCGTAACGCTGCGTGGCGGAGCCAGGGCAACTCCCGACGAGATTTTAGCCTTCGCACGTGCGGCGATCCGGGAATCCGGCGCTGCGCCTGTCCGGGTCGAAATCCTCGGCGAGCTTCCCCTGACCACAATCGGCAAGGTTTTCAAGCCTGCGCTACGTGAGTCTGCGGCCGCTTACGCCGCCCGCGAGGTATTGCGCAAGGGCGGACTATTCGCAGATATCAATGCGCACACGCACCCTCGCGATGGCCTCATAGTTACCGTGCAGCATTGCGAGCCGACGGATCGCCCTGCCATTACGAAGGCGCTCGGCACCTTTGCGTTCCGAACTTGCTTTCAATGAACTGGGTCTCTAGGCAATGTGTCGGCAGAGTTGGGCCCAAGCGGCTTACACGCCTCCCCATTCGTCTGCTTTCACCACGCCGCGGCAGGAGTTGGCAATGTTATGAGCTAGCGTGATTGCGGAGTCACTGCAACAAACCCGCGACTGTGAGTCAGAAATGCAGGGAACCTTTGGAATACCAGCTTGCCCGGCGCATGGCAGCTTGAGGGAAGATCTTGAGCCCACAAGAGATGGTTTCATTAACGCTCGAGGAAATCGAGGATCTCGCCACACGTGCTTTGTCACAGAACGGGTGCGACGAGCCGAATACTCGGGCCCTTGTGCGCACCGTGGTTGGCGCGGAACGGGATGGTTCCTTGTCGCACGGCCTGTTTCGGATTCCCGGCTATGTAGCCTCCCTGAGAAGCGGCAAGGTCAACGGGAACGCACAACCAACCATCACTCATAAGACACCAGTCGTCCTGAGCGTTCACGGCGATAACGGCTACGCACCACTCGCCATCGAGCGTGGCGTACCCGTGTTGGCGGAAGCGGCAAACAGGATGGGTCTTGCGGTGATGGCGATGACCCACAGCTATCACTTTGCAGCGCTGTGGCCAGAGACCGAAGCGATCGCGAGCCAAGGGCTTATCGGCATCGCGTGCGTCTGCTATATGCCATTTGTCGCTCCGGCCGGCGGCAATACGCCGATATTCGGGACCAATCCAATCTCATTTTCCTGGCCGCGGCCCGGGAAGTCTCCCATGGTCATCGATATGGCAACCGCTGCGATGGCCCACGGCGAGGTGCAGATTGCGGCGCGGGAAGGACACCCGGTACCTCTTGGAACCGGGCTCGATCGCAATGGGATGCAAACCACGAATGCAAACCAGATACTTGATGGAATGCTCCTGCCGTTCGGCGGCTATAAGGGTTCGGCTATTGCTCTCATGGTGGAGCTGCTCGCCGCCGGAGCGGTCGGTGAGCGCTTCAGCTTTGAGGCTGCCCAAGCCGATAATAGGGACGGCGGCCCGCCGCGGGGCGGGGAGTTCATATTGGCAATTTCGCCGGAACTTCTCGCGGGCCCTGAGTGGGTGGAGCATTGCGAAGAATTCTTTCGGCGCTTCGAGGCCATCGAGGGTGCACGGCTCCCCGGGGCGCGTCGCCATAGCAACCGTTTGTCCAGGGCCCCGCGCCGAATCAATGCAGATCTAGTGGCGCGTATCCGCGCGCTATGTCATTGACACATTCTTTAGAAAGAATAACCATCCCTATCCTCTGTGAACGGGACGGACCGACGGAGAGATAGTGAAGATCCTCATCATCGGAGCCGGACTGATCGGTGTAACCACCGCGCACTTTCTTAAATTGCGCGGGCATGATGTCAGCGTGATGGATAGGCAAGACGGGCCGGGCGCGGAAACGAGCTTCGCAAACGGATCGCTCCTCACCCCCAGCATGCCGGAACCCTGGAATGCGCCGGGCTGCTGGCGTGGGCTTATTACCTCGCTCGCCCGGTCTAATGCGCCGCTGCAACTTCGGCTGCACGCGCTTCCGGGACTCCTTGGCTGGGGCTTGAAATTTCTCAAGAACTCCAACCCGGCGCGGTTCGAGGCGAATGCAAGCAGCAATCTTCGCCTAGCACGCTCATCCCTTCAGTTGATGCAATCCCTGAGACAGAAAACCGGTATTAAGTACGCCGCAATCGCTCGAGGAAGCCTCAAGGTGTTTAGAAATCCCGCCGCGCTTACCCATGCCTTGATCGCAGCGGATCGCCTGAGTCGTGAAGGGTTGAACTTCCGCCGGCTCACAAGAAATGAGACGATTGAAACAGAGCCTGGGCTCGCCGCCATCGCTGATCAGCTAAACGGCGGAATTTATTACGGCGACGACGAGACTGGTGATGCGTATCGTTATTGCGTCGCACTCACGGAATTTGCACGAGCACAAGCCGTCGAATTCTCCTTCGGTACGAACGTCACCGCGCTCGAAGTCAACTTAGGTCGAGTCACGGCGGTGCGAACCACCGAGGCACGCTGGGTCGCAGACCAATACATCGTCGCGGCGGGAAGCTATAGCACCCCACTCCTACGACCCCTCGGGCTTCAACTGCCCGTCCAGCCGGCCAAGGGATACTCGGTCACTTTCGATTCGATCCGTGACGGGAGCGCTCTTAAAATTCCCGTAGTGGATGATCAGATGCATGCGGCAGTGGTTCCCGTCGGCGACGCCATTCGCGTCGCCGGCACGGCCGAGTTTGCGGGATACGATCTCACGCTTCGGCCCGAGCGAGTCCGAAACCTCATACGACTGGCCCAAGCACTCCTGCCTCGTGTGGGGATCGAGCCCGCCCGGGCCAAATCCTGGTGTGGCCTGCGTCCTATGTCAGCTGACGGTGTCCCAATCATTGGACCGACTTCGATCTCTAACTTGTGGCTGAATACCGGACACGGACATCTCGGGTGGACCATGGCCGCCGGCTCCGGACATCTACTCGCCCAGCTGATTTCTGGTGAAAATCCGACGATTGATCCAGCTCCTTATGCCCTCTCTCGGTTCAAGCAATGAGTGGCCCGTGGTTGTCGGCCGGAGGCAGGGGACGCATGTTAATCAGCGCTCAGGGCGGCGAACCGACTGCATCACGGATCCGGCGATGCTGCGGCCGAAAAACTGCGGTGATCGGACGGCCAACTGCGTCTAAGGCCCCGAAAACGAAGCGATCTCTCGCCGGAGGCCACCGTCCAGCAGGATGCGGCCCCTGCATCTGTGAAAATCACACTAAATCAAGACCCGAGCCTCGCGCGGAGGCTTCCGGCCTGTCCTTTCGCAATATATACAGGTCGTGTCAATGTTAGCCAGGTGTGCTACATCAAACAGGTACTTCAAAGCGTTCGCGCAATGAGCATCTTCATCACTTCGTTCGCACCCCCGTAAATGCGCAAGACTCTTACATCGCGATAAAGCCGGGCGATTGGATATTCATTCATATAACCGTATCCGCCGAAGAATTGGACACAGCCATCGATGATTTCGGAGGCGAGGTCAGTAATCCAATATTTCGCCATGGAGGCGCGGGCAGCATCCAACCGCCCCTCGATAAGCAAGCGCGTGCAATCGTTGATGAAAACACGGGCTACGGTGCCCACGGTTTTGAACTCAGCCAGCTTGAATTGCGTGTTCTGAAAATCGGCCAGCCGATGACCGAACATGCTCCGGTCCTTGGTATATGCAATCGTCTCTGCGAGCGCACGCTCGATCATGCCCATTGCCTGCCAGGCAACTACGAGCCGCTCTTGGGGAAGCTTGGTCTTCAATTGACCAAGTCCCGCACCCTCGACTCTGCCGAGTAGAGAGCTTTCGGGCACGAATAGATCGTCGAAGAACAACTCTGAGGTGTCCTGTCCTTCTTGGCCAACCTTATCCAGATTTCGACCACGGCGGAACCCGATATTGGCGGTGTCTGTCTCAAGGGCAAACAATGAAATACCCTTCGACCCAGCGACCGGATCGGTTACGGCGGCTAGGAGAATCAAGTTGGCCGATTGACCGTTGGATATGAAGGTCTTCTGGCCACTTATCCGATATCCGCCTTCCGTACGGCGTGCCATTGTACGCATTCCTCTAAGGTCGGATCCGGCCGCGGGCTCGGTCATCGCGATTGCGGATATGAGCTCGCCCGTACACAGGCGGGGCAACCAGCGAGCCTTCTGATCTTCCGTACCGAATTCCACGTAGTAAGGAAGGATCACGGCGTTGTGGAGGCTGATGGCAAACGCCTCGGCGCCGTGATGGCCGATTTCTTTCAGGATGACGGCTTCATGGCTGAAATCGCCCCCCCCGCCTCCATAGGCTTGATCGACGGACACACCCAATAATCCGGCACGTCCGGCGGCCTTCCAAGTTTCAAGATCAACTTGCTTATTTTTTCGCCATCTCTCCAGGTCTGCGGCTTGAACATGGGCAGCAATGAACCCGCGTACACTTCGCTCGAAAATGATCACATCGTCGGTGGTCATGAAATCGGGGATATCTAAGTCAATATCGAAATTATTCATTGAAGCAAGTGCCAGTTGCGTATTCCGATGATGGTGACCGGCGGTTCCGATTTAACGTGACCGGTCTGGAGCGCGGTGAAGTGCTCGATGTAAATGATAACTCAGTCGGTCACGGGATCGGTACGGGTTTTGAGTGTCTTTTCGGGACGTCGTAGCGGCTCGCCTATGAGGGCCAGGCGGTGGGCGTGATGCAGAAGGCGGTCGAGGATGGCATCCGCGATCGTGGCGTCGCCGATCCAGCCATGCCAGTGCTCGATCGGCAACTGGGCAGTGATGACGGCGGCGTGCTTTTCGGCACGATCGTCCATAATTTCCAGCAGATCTTCTCGACCATAAGGTTCTAACGGCTGCAGCGCCCAGTCGTCGAGGACCAGGACCTCGATTTTGGCGAGCGCCATGAGGCGGCGCTTGTGGATACCTTCGCCGCGCGCGACGCGCAGCTCCTAGAGGAGGCGTGGAAGACGGGCATACAGCGCACTTTTGCCGAGACGGCAGGCTTTCTGCGCCAGCGCACAGGCGAGCCAGGTTTTGCCGACGCCGGTGGGACCGGAGATCAACAACGGCTGACCGCGCTCGATCCATCCAGGTGCTGTCAAAGCCTCAACCAGCTTAAGACCCACGGCCTTCGACCGAAAATCGACCCGGAGGACAACATTGTCGAAATGATGGCGCAAACGCTATCTTAGACGACTGCAAGTAGCGCGAGACTGGCTGCGCCGATGTGGTTTGCGGGTAGTGCCAACCTGGCGGCCTTGGCCACTCGAATGACCGCTCGCGCTCTGCCACCTCGCGCGAGCTTATGGGCGCAATCCCCCATTACTTATTAAACGCGTACGCAGAGACGATCAGGGCGCGATCGCCGCGCAATGTGACTATCCGAAGCGGATATATTCGAAGTTGCCTTCCTTCTTGTTGACGCCTTTTTCCGGTGGCGCAATCCAATTCGCAAATTTTCCCGGAGCGGTCACGCGACCCATCAGCGAGCTTACGTACATGCGGTCCTCCTCCGTAGGCAGCCAGGCCTTTGCTTTCGCTTGCCAATCGGCGGGATTCAAGATTCGGCCGTCGGTAGCGATTTTGAGCCCCGCTAATGCGCCGATCTGCCGATTGAATCCCTTATGCGGGACAGACAATCGAAATTCCAGGCCGCTCTTTTGGATGACCTTGTTCCAGCGGCCGACTCCCGACACCGAATCCTTGATGTAATCGTCACGCAGCTTCTCATTCAATGCATTCAGCGCCGGCGCCGAGCCGTTGGTCAATTCACCATTGAGGACTTGCAGCACAGGATAGGTTTGTTCCTTCAGAACATGATCGTCCTGAATACGGCTCTCTTCAAAACGCCCTTTGAGCCCGGTACTGTAGAATGTCGCCGCATTCGACGACACGTCGGCGCCGAACAAATCGAGCGTGACGCTGTAGTGAAAATTCAAATAACGCTGGATGGTCGGTAGATCGACCACGCCGAGTTCGCGCAATTTTTGCGGATCATCGGTCTTGTGCTCACGCATCACGTCACAGGTGCGCTGGATGACACGCGCCACCCCGGACTCACCCACATACATATGGTGCGCCTCCTCCATCAGCATGAAACGAGTGGTGCGCGCCAGAGGATCGAATGCCGATTCGGTCAGAGCGCACAGTTGGAATTTGCCATCGCGATCCGTGAAGTAGGTGAACATGAAGAAAGCCAGCCAATCCGGCGTCTGCTCATTGAAGGCGCCTAGAATGCGCGAATTGTTTGCATCCCCCGAGCGCCGCTGCAGCAGCGCTTCTGCTTCTTCCCGCCCGTCACGCCCAAAGTGCTTGTGCAGCAGGTACACCATGGCCCATAAATGGCGGCCTTCCTCCACATTCACCTGAAAAAGATTTCGCAGGTCATATTGGGACGGGCAAGTGAGACCCAAATGCCGCTGTTGCTCGACGGATGCGGGTTCGGTGTCGCCTTGGGTGACGATGATGCGCCGCAGGTTGGCCCGATACTCACCGGGCACATCCTGCCAAACCGCCTCGCCCTTATGATCGCCAAAGCCGACGGTTCGATCCGGCTGCGGCGGATTCAAGAAAATGCCCCAGCGATAGTCAGGCATCTTAACGTGCTCGTAGTGCGTCCAACCGCTGGGATGCACGCTGACCGCGGTGCGCAGATACACATCGTATCCGTGCGATCCTTCCGGTCCCATATCGCGCCACCAGTTCAGGAACTCCGGCTGCCAATGCTCTAGGGCACGCTGCAGAGTCCTGTCCTCCGAGAGATTGACGTTGTTCGGAATTCTGTCGCTATAGTTGAAGTTCATTACACTCGTTCCCAATTAAATTTAGCCTTACTACCGCTGCCGAAGGTCTTCAGGGCGCCTTCCGTTCCGACGGCATTTGGTCGAATGAAAATCCAGTTCTGCCAGGCCGACAACCGGCCGAATACCCGCGTTTCCATGGTCTCGGCGCCGCCGAAACGCAGGTTCGCTTCCATGCCGGTAAGCGCGTCGGGGGAGAGACTCGCGCGCTCCTCCAGTACCAGTCGAATCTCGTCGCGCCAGTCGATGTCGTCCAAGGCGGCGGTAATCAGACCGAGATCTAGGGCCTGCTTCGGTGCGATGGGGCCACCTTTCGCCCGGGAGATAGCGTCAATCGCCGTGGTTTCGCCGTAGAAGCGACTCTGCAATCGAGATTGCCCATCGACTCGAGGGAAGACGCCGAAATTCATCTCCGTGAGCGCAATGAAGGGCGTAAGCTCAGTGAAATCCGCCATATAGGTGCGATCGGCGGCCAGTGCGAGTTCGAGCAGCGTACCGGCAAAACAGGAACCGGGTTCGATGAGCGCGATCAAGGTGCGCGAACTCACGTCGAGTCGGGCCAAGGTACGGCGCAGCAGCCCTACTGTCTCGCGCACCAGCCAGTGATCGGATAGCGCCTGCAATAGCGCATCGACGGCCAGTACGCGCTGGGGATCACCGGCAGTCTTCAAGACCCAGGTGCCGAGGGTGACGTGATTGGTCCGGAGCATCAATATCGCATCATCGAGTTCGCGTGCCATTTGCAAGGGCCACCAGCGGTCGCCGGCGGCGAGGATATCTTGGATTCCTTCACTCTCATCCCGTTCGGGTGCACGCACGGTGATAATCGCGCGACGAGAGTCTGGTTCCAACTGTACATCGACATGGCCGTAGTGATACGCCGTGGCGTCGATGCGGCAATTCAACGGCGTTAAGGCGATGCCGCCGGCGCTAGTCGGACGAGCACTGTGTTCGGCGAGTTCTATCGCTCGTGCTTGCACATAGGAGTTGAACTGCTGCGGCTTGATCACCTGATCCACCAAACGCCATTCCTTGGCGCGAGTCCCGCGCACGCCCTCCGTGGTGGTACAGAAAATATCTGCCAAGTCGCGCCTCACCTTGCGTTTATCGGTCAGCCGAGTCAGTCCGCCGGTCCCAGGCAACACGCCCAGCAGCGATACTTCGGGCAGGCTCACCGCGGATGAGCAATCGTCCACAAGAATGACCTCATCGCAGGCCAATGCCAATTCATAGCCGCCGCCCGCGGTTGTACCATTGCAGGCGGCGATGAATTTGATTCCCGAATGCCGGCTTGAGTCCTCCATGCCATTGCGGGTTTCGTTGGTGAATTTGCAAAAATTCACTTTCCACGCGTGACTCGACAATCCCAGCATGTAAATGTTGGCGCCGGAACAGAAGATGCGTTCCTTGGCGCTCGTGAGGACGACGCTGCGCACGGTCGGGTGTTCGAAGCGGATGCGCTGTAATGCATCGTGCAATTCGATGTCGACCCCGAGGTCATAGGAATTGAGCTTGAGCTTGTAGCCAGGCCGAATGCCAGCCTCCTCCTGCGTGTCCATGAGCAACGTGGCCGTTGTTCCGTCGACTTGCAATCGCCAGTGTCGATACCGCGAAGGATCGGTCTGAAAGCTGACCATGTCAGTGGTGTGGAGGCTCGAGGCCTTAATATCAGACTGAAGATTGGTTGCCATCATGACTCCGATTAAGACTGCGCGACGCGGTCACGCAAGCAGGCAAATGCTGTCTCCACCGACAGGCCCGCGGTATCGACGATCTCATCGGCCTTTCGGTATTGCGAGTCTCGACCGGCCAAAATGCGCTTCAGATCCTCCATCGCCTCCTGGCTCTCCGCCATCGGACGCATGTCGCCCTGCGCGACGACGCGTTGCATATGCTCTGAGGCGCTGGCCTTGAGCCAGACGGTGAAGCAATTGGCCAGCAAGAATTCATACGTGCTGGTCTCAGATACCACACCACCGCCGACGGCGATAACGGCGCGCGGGTATCCCTTGACGATGCGCGTGAGGCAGCGGCCTTCGAATCTCCTATATCCCGCCTGACCATACAGCGAGAACAGCTCCGATAGAGGGAGCCCTGATTCTGTCTCGATTTCGCGATCAATTTCCACGAACGGCGCACCCAATTCTTGCGCGAGTTGCGCGCCCAAGGTTGACTTGCCGGCGCCGCGCAATCCGATCAAGGCAACTCGATTGCGCCGCGCCTCACGCGCCGAACCGACTTCCCGTTCCAGACGCGCCACCAAATCCGGAACCCGATGCCGCGGAATCTGCTGCAAGAAGCGGCGAATCGAGCCCTGCTCCTGCTGATCGGTCTCCGTCTCCAATAACTCGGCGATTTGCACGTTCAGGGCCGCCGCCACCCGCCGCAGCAGCATGATGGAGATGTTGCCTTCCCCGGTTTCCAATTGACCGAGGTAGCGCTCTGACACTTCGGCGTGGACGGCGAGCGCGCGGCGCGTGAGGGTACGTTCGTCACGCAATTCGCGAACGCGTCGGCCGACCTTTCGCAGAAAATCGGCTTCTTCATCGGGAAGGGTGGCGGAAACGGCTTTCAAAGGCTTGGGGGACTCCACCGAAGCAGTATTTCTCCTTGCATCCTCAGATGCAAGCATTATTATGCCTCTGATGGCGGTTAAATATATACATCAGGCATTATATTGCCTATTTGCGAAAGAGACTTGAATCGTGTCTGAACGCTACAACGCCGCCCACGATTTGATTCAGCGCAATTTGCAGTCTGGCCTAGCGGATAAAGTTGCGTACCTCGACGACCAGCGATCACTCACGTTCGGCCAGCTGAACGTTCGCAGCTCCGCCTTCGCCCACGCATTAGGCGCGCTCGGGATCGAGCGAGGACAGCGCATCTTGATGTGCATGCTGGACACTGTCGATTTTCCGGTGGTGTTCCTCGGCAGCATCAAAGCAGGTGTAATCCCGATACCGGTCAACACTCTTCTCACGCAGAGTGATTACGCCTACATGCTGGCGGATTGCGGCGCGCGGCTGGCCGTGGTGTCGGCGTCACTTGTGCCTCTGATTCAGCCCTTACGCGCCACTCTGGCGAATTTGCGCCATGTTTTGATAGCAGGTGGCGACCCCGTTCACGGCGAATCGCTGACGCGCCAGTTGGAGCGCACGGACCGACCATACAGCGTAGCCAACACTCTGCGCGACGAGCCTTGTTTCTGGCTATATTCCTCAGGTTCTACCGGTGCGCCAAAGGGCACGGTGCATGTGCACTCGAGCTTGATTCAAACTGCAGATCTGTACGCCCGTCCCATCCTTGGCATCAACCAGGGCGATCTGTGCTTTTCGGCAGCCAAATTATTTTTTGCCTATGGCCTCGGCAACTCGCTTACCTTCCCGCTCGCCGTCGGCGCATCGACCATTTTAATGGCGGAGCGGCCCACGCCTGCCGCGGTGTTTGCAAGGATCGCAAAGTATCAACCGACGATTTTTAGCGGCGTACCCACCTTGTACGCTGCGATGTTGGCAAGCCCCGACTTGCCGCATGTGCTCGCGGGCGCCCTGCGGCGTTGCGTCTCGGCCGGCGAGCCGCTGCCCGAGGATATCGGGCAACGTTGGTTAAGGCGCTTCGAGATCGACATCTTGGACGGCATCGGCTCGACCGAAATGCTGCATATATTCATTTCCAATCGTCCGGGAGAAGTGCAATACGGCACCACGGGCCGGCCCGTGCCCGGCTATGAGGTTCGTTTGGTCGACGATAGTGGCAATCCCGTGACGCGCGGAGAACAAGGCGAACTGCAGGTTGCCGGCCCGACCAGCGCCGTAGGCTATTGGAACAATCCCGAACGCACCCGAAGCACTTTTTTAGGACGCTGGACTCGCACCGGCGATAAGTACGTCGAGCGACTGGATGGCTGTTTCGTCTACGCGGGACGCAGCGATGACATGTTGAAGGTGAGCGGAATTTACGTCTCGCCCTCCGAAGTCGAGTCCGCGCTTATCACTCATGATTCGGTACTCGAAGCAGCCGTCGTCGGCCGCGAAGATCACGATGGCCTGGTCAAACCCGTCGCGTACATCGTCGTCAAACCGGGAGTGAGCGCCGATGAGGCGCTCGGAGACCTGCTCAAGCTGCACGTGAAATCACGCCTGGCCCCGTACAAATATCCGCGCTGGATCGAATTTTGCGATGAATTGCCAAAGACGGCGACCGGTAAGATTCAACGCTTTAAACTGCGCGAGCGTGCGGCGGCATCCCTCGCTCACGGCACCGACGCCACGCAACGCATCACGGTCGCCAGTCGCTCGCTCGAGTACCGGTATATCCGGGCCGCTTCAACAGATTCGCCGACGCTGGTATTTCTGCATGAGGGCTTGGGCTCGATTTCCTTGTGGAAAAATTTCCCGCACCGGCTCGCCGCCGCGTGCGACTGCAACGCCTTAGTGTATTCGCGTTATGGAAATGGCTTTTCTGACTCGCTCACTGAGGCCCGGCGGCCCGATTACATGCACCGCGAGGCACTCGACGTGCTTCCCGAGATCCTCGCCCGGCTGTCCATTCGCAGACCCATTCTCTTCGGGCACAGCGATGGGGCGTCCATTGCCATCATTCACGAAGGTTTGGGGCCGCGCACGGCAGCCGGCTTGATTCTATGTGCGCCCCATGTATTCGTCGAAGACCTTGCCTTGCGCAGCATTCACGCGGCGAAAGCGGCCTACCAAGGCACCGACTTGCGCTCGCGCCTTGCGCGCCATCACGCCGATGTCGATAAAACCTTTCGCGGCTGGAATGATATCTGGCTGGATGAAGATTTTCGCACCTGGAACATCGAGGAATGCCTTGTAGATGTCCGCTGCCCGACTCTGGCTATTCAAGGAACCGAAGACGAATACGGAACCTTCGAACAGATCGACCGAATTGCCGCTCGCGCTCCCGATGTCGACATTTGCAAATTGAACGAGTGTCGGCACTCCCCACACCGCGACCAGCCGGAAGCAGTGATTCGCGCCACCGTTAATTTTGTACGGCGGCTATAGAATTTCTTTGATCGAACGTCCTTCTTCGGCCGGGTGAGATTAGTACGTGAGTTGCCGGCCCGCATGAAATTTCCAACATTCAATCGGATGTCATAGCGAAATAATCGAGCTCTTGACGCCTTCTAGCAGAACTCGACGGACGCCCGGTGCCACACAAGAGTTTAACCACATACGCCCGGACGGCAGGGACAATTCAGCCATTCGCACCTTTTACGATCAGTCCAGCAGGGGTCGGCCATCGTAAACGCAATAGGACCGATCCGGCAGCTGCTGCAACCAGACACGCTGATCATGGTGATCAGCGTTCGCGCTTTCTCGGAGCACACTGCACTCTTCGCGCTCTTGATAACGCCCGCCTTATCATGCGTCATACGGCTGTGGTTCTTGAATGCCCGTTTTACAAGGGGTGAATTGGACGACCGCCCAGCAGAGCAGCTCGCGGCGGTCAAGAAAGCGGACGCCGGTTAGCAATAGCTCGTTTATCCGCCAACTATCGTGCCCTGCCCGGAGCGATCGAAGTCGACCCGACGCATCTGATTGGGCGAACAAGTGTGCACAATACAACTAGCCGGCGACCAGCTCGGCGATTTTTGCCGCGACCACCGCCATTGAATCCTCCGCAGTATCCAGGCCGCTTCGGGAGGCGAGCAACGGGCTGACATTGCGGAGAGCTTCATACGTCGTGTTGTGCACGATGGGAACGAGCTGATTGCCCGCCAGAAGAGCCGAAAGCTCTTTGTCGGCGACGCTCTCTTTGGGGAGGCGGGCCAGCAGTGCGGGAGTCACCAGCACAAGCCCGATTCGCGAATTCGCCAAACCTTTGTCGATTGCACGCATCATCGGAACGCCGAGGCCAAGGTCCTTCTCGCTGAACCAAACCTTGACACCAGCCGCTACGAGCAACTCGTGCAGCTCTTTGGCTGGCCCTTGCCGGTCGTCCCACGCGTGGCACAAGAAGACGTCACGAAGGTCAGGTTGCTCCGCTGCTCGTCTCTCAACGGTTTCCCGGATTGGCGTGAGTGACTGCACTTGGGCAGGCGTGTACGACACGGACGAACCCGCTCTCGACCAGCGTGGCCAACGCTATTCGACGTGGAACGGTGGCTTGGCATGCCACGGACTACGGGGCCACATTATTTTTGTGCGGTCGCCGGCGGCTTTCCATGCAATTCGATGGTTGCGATGTAAAATGAGTTGCGGCCTCAATCCTCCTTCTCGTCCGCAACCTCGTCTAGCGCGACTGGCGCACTTAAGAATCCGTACCCGGAATCGAAATCGAATCCCTTACTGTTGGGAATTGGAAACGGCCCGATGGTTCGGCCGGCCCTGAATCGGATGTCAAGTGTGCTCTGCTGCAAGACCTGATAGATGACGTCAGGAGACAATCGAGCGCCATGCTGGCGTCGGCGTTCATCGATCATCAGCGCCGCCACGGCGGCAACATGTGGGGCAGCCGCCGAGGTACCGAAGAAATTCGGGAACGAGTCGGGTTCCGTGCTGTCCGGCACGTGCGCGGTAAGGGGCGAGAAAAAGAAAGTCGTATTGCCGCCATCGGGGCCACTAAGGCCCGGCTTCCGTCGGATTTGGGGGTTTTTTAGCCGATGTCCACTGGTATCGAAGAGAATTGGAACACCCCCGGCGGAGGAATACACCGCCTCGCATGCAGTTTGACATTCCGGATGAAATGGCGAGCCCCAAGCGCCCGTGTTGTACCAAGCGGCCGCGCCTACCGATTCAGCTCCCGCAGCGTTTGAATGCCCATAGTCGGTCGGACTTTTGGTATCGTATTCATCGATGGTCATGGCGCCCAAACCAAGATCGAAGTAGACATATTTCAAGAGTGATGGCGCAGGGCCTTTAAAGAGTTCAATGCTGACCTGCACATCGATAGATCGACCGCTTGTGTTAGATATGACGGCTTCCTCCAGAGCATCACCGCCAATATTGTTAGATATGCCTGAAAACTGACACACGACGGGTTGCAAATTGTTATCGCAATCCGGGATCAGCTCGCCCTTCATGTCATAGAAGATCAGGTCAACATCGGATTTCGACCCTGCCCCGCCAGCGGACCGAAATGGTTGATCCCAGTTGAGAACCAGGAGCTCGAGGCCTTGGTCCGTTACAGTGATCTTCTGTAAGCCGTCCACCTTGCCATTAGTCGCGAAGTTATGTCGCTCCCCGCTCAATCCGTCGGTATGAGAATGCCGGAACTCCGCCTCATATGACTGCCTCCCTTCATTCCCGGCCGAACTAAAATATGCAATGCCATGCTTTTTGACGAAATCGACTGCTTGAGCGACGATTCCGTCCTGGAACATTGGCTCATCGTAATAAATCACGTCATCTACGATGACCGTGGCGCCCGCATTCATGAGATCAACGATGCCCTTCGCAAAATCCGGTTCGCTATTATTTGCAGTGTGAAATGCGAGAGAGCTACCCGGCGCCACGTCATGGAGGATCTGCATTATTGCTCGGCCCTCGTCGTTAGACTGCGCACAGGACTTGTCATTTAGAATCTTTATATCGCTGGGCAAATCACCATTGATAATGTCCTGCTGTGGAGTTGTGAACATTTGACCTGGGAAAATGGGACCCTGCAAACAACCGTAGCTGTCTGACAAAACCCCGATTCGAACGCCGGAGCCATCGACCCCGTATCGATGGCGTGCAAAATCAGAGTGAATAGCGCGATCACCCTGTGAGGTTACGAGCCCGGCATGCGTGCGAGAGAAGACGGGGCGAACTGAGTGCACCCCTTCGAGCGCGGCAATGCTGTTTAAAGCTAAATCCGAGACCCTCCCGGACACCATTCCGCCCATCGCCACGGCATCTTGCATGCCGAGGGCCTCGAGCTCTCTTTTGAGTATGGCGGTATCGGAGACCGCCACGACAGTGATAGAGACGTAACCATCTGCCGCTCGAAGGCCAGGAATCAAACGCGATACTGGGGCTCGTGCTTTTGTAGAGGAGGAATGATTTGCCAGGGAACGCAGCGTTGAATCGAGTTTGCCTGTGTCCGTAGCGGAGGCATCCAATATCAAACCAGCCGAAAAGCATAAAGCGCAGATGATCCGGTAGATTTCCATTTTCACTTCCCCAGAATTGGTTATTTGATCGCCATGCCCCGTCGAACGTTACTGAAGACGAACGTACACCTAATGCAGTGGATCTCTCGCAGGCTCATCTGTACGTCCGCCCCGGATTCCGTTAACGCGAAGGGTTCGCTTTCAATTACGAATCGACATAACAAGATCAAAATTTCGCAGTAAATGCCGCATATAACTGTCGGCCCAGAGAGTCATAAGTCGAATACCAGTTCACTCCGCCAGACGTCAGATCGAACGATGCCAGGGGCGGATCCTTATCGAGCACGTTGTTAACACCAGCGCGCACCTCCAGGGCTTTCGACACGACCCACTTAGCGGTCAGATCGAGGTAGTTGAAGGCGGGAAACCGCGCGTTGACCGTGTTGAAGATGCCATCTTCCGCCAGAGCCAGAGACGGGTCGGTCGAGTTATTGTCGAGGCTAACTTTACCAATGTAGCGCCAGTTCGCTCCGAGATCCACGCCCCACGGCGTCGCCCAAGTCGTGTTAAAGATGTGACGCCACCGCGGAGCAACCGTCTGGCAGGTGTGTCCGAAAAGACCCGCACAGTTATAGGTCGGAGCACCCGGAAGAGGTTGAGTGTTGTTCTTGAGCATGTACGATCCGTTCAGGCTCATTCTTACCGAGCCCATCGCACCCACCGACATTTTGTAGTTTGTTTGCAGATCGACTCCTTCAGTCTCGGCGCCGCCGATGTTGAAGTTCTGCTGGATGATGAAGCCGCCGGTTGCAACGGAATTGCCAGTCAGGCTGAACGTGTTGGGCTGACGAACCAGCTGACTACAAAACTGCGGATTACCTGATTTCAGACACTGGGCTAGAATCAGCGTAGCAGGTATTACGTTGATTTCGTCGCCGACCTTGATGTCCCAGAAGTCAACGCTGCCCGACAGTCCCGGAATGGCTGTCGGAGTGAACACGAAGCCAAACGAGTAGGTCTTCGCCGACTCAGGCTGCAATTTCGGATTTCCCGCGGTTTCCTGGGAAAGCTGCCCCAAAATCGCGTTTGGAATACTTCCGGCGTTATAGGCGGCCGTAAAAGCAGCTTTTTGTGCCGAAGTAACCGTATTCAGGCAATTCGCGAGTGACGCCGGCGCATCGTGGAGCCCTGGAGCCGACGGCGCGCAGGGATCGTTGCCTAGCTGCACTAGCCCCACGAGCGGCTGGTTGAACAACTCGACGATGCTTGGCGCACGAATGGCACGATTGAATGAGCCCCGTAATCGAATGTCGTCAATAGGCTGCCACTGCACGTCGAACTTGTAGGTATTGACGGTACCGGTGCTCGAATAGTCGGAACGTCGGAAGCCGGTGCTGAATACCAGGTCCTTTGCTAGGAACTTGTCCTGGGCCAGCGGCGCTCGCAACTCGATGAATTGCTCGTCGACCGATTGGCTGGCATCGATCGGTGTCACTGCGCTACCGAATCCGGATAACTGGCCGCTTTGCTGAACGGCGTCGGGACTGAGTATCACGCTTTCATTGCGATGCTCAAACCCAACATTGATCGCTAGACCGTCCCTCGCCGCCGGTGATTTGATGCCGTACTCGCCGAGCTGGCCAGTGATGTCCCCATGATAGGTGCGAAGAGTGGATTCGCCACGCTGCGTTCCGATCGTCTGGAGATAGGCAAGAGCGGCTGGAGTTACGCCTCCGTCCGCAAAAATATTGTACGGCACGCATTTTGGGCCCCCAGTGACGCAGACCACTGTGCCGGCCGCGTTCTTCGTCGCGAGCAAGGCGTTGTCAATATTGCCAAAATTAAGGTACTTATCGGCACTGCCGAAATAGCTGACGTAGTAGAACTGGCCATATGCATCATAAGTCCACGCCTTTGTGATTTCGCCCGCTGCGCCGAAAACAGCACGGTAATTCGTGTGTTGGAACTCATTCACCCGGTCGCCTCCCTCGATGTTGCGGCGGCCAATTTCGATCTCTACCTGATTGGCGATATCTCCTTGGTTCACTGCTGAAATCTGCGCCGGCGTACATCCGAGGATGCCGATTTCCTGTGGGCTCAGATACGGGTTGCCACAATTAACGTGGTAGTTGCCCGTAACTGTATTATTCGGGTTACTACCCCTGAATAGCGCTGAAGGGGCAACCTCTTGGTGTGTGCGATCGTCCATGAAACCGAACTGCAAGTACGGCTTGATCCAGTCTTGGATATCGTAGTGCGCATCGAAACCCGCCAGGTAGCGACTGTCATTGCGCTGCATGTAGATGAAAGGTTGCGAGTTGAAGAGTGCCGGAGGGCTCGTGGCAACTGAACCGCGCGGAACGAACGACGTGCCGAAGACACTGAAAGCTTTCTGAGCGTTCGGACCAGTCAGTGGATTGAAAAAGTTCGAGTTGGACGATCCCGCGCAGAACAGGTTGTCGATCGTGGTCCCACTATTGGAGCCGGGATTGAGCTGACACTGTCCGAAGTCACGGTTGCCGCTCGGGACGGCGTCCTGATGATAATAGTTGAGGTACCCCGTCACGTTGCCCTGGCCATCCGCAAAATTCGTGCCCATCGTGACGTTGAAGTTTTTGTTGCGGCCGTCGTGCACGCCCCCGCGCAACGGGGTGTCGCCGCTTTCCCGCAGCAGGCGTTGCGCAAAGTCATTGTGCTGATTGTGCCAGTTCTCTCCCAACTGTCCGTCGATCTGGATACCCTGAAAATTTTTCTTCAGGATAAAGTTCACCACGCCGCCGACAGCATCGGAGCCGTACACCGAGGACGCGCCACCCGTCAGGACCTCGACGCGATCGACCATGAACAGCGGAATCTGGTCTAAATCAGGAGCCGGCGTTGCGATGGCGGTGTTGGGCGACCCGATTCCCAGACGGCGTCCATCAATCAGCACCAGTGTGCGATTCGGACCAAGACCGCGCAGGTCGGCGGTAGAAACGCCGCCGGGTGTCGTCAGGCCGCTGGTGCGATTACCGAGATCCTGGCCAAGGTCATTGTTCAGGATCTGCGGTAATTGATTCAGTAAGTCGCTCATGTCGGCGCGGCCGGTGTCGGCAATGGCCTGTGTATTAATGACTTGAATCGGACTCGCGCTGACCTGATTTGGCGCTGCGATACGCGAACCGGTGACAACTACCTCGGACAGCAACGGCTCGGCCGGCGCACTCGTCACTGTCTGGGCAAGTACAGGCAAGCATATCGCTGCTGTTGCAGCACTCCACAGCAGCTTCATCCAACCGCGTATAACCTGACGGAGCAATATCATATCAACTCCCTGCTTTTGCGCCGATATCGCACGCCTCGTGCGCATTCGACGATTAATGTTGACAATTCTGGGGCCCCTAAACACACCTCAGATGCCGATGAGGAAGCGATGCGGACGAAGCCTCCTCGAGGACAGCTCAATCGGATACATATACCCGTCCCCCTTTCTTGTGATCGAATGCCTGGCCTACTCCGTTGTGTCCCAGCGACACGCGCTCACGGTGTGTTTCCATACTTCTAGCCTTACATCAGACCGGCCGGCATAAACATATACGGGGGCATAACTGGAGATGTACAGCTAGGTGCAAGTTGGCGTTTTTCAGTGATGAAGTGGCCCGAAATTGGGACAGACGGGCCGAATACGAAACGCATCTGCTTGCAGTTTCGCCGGCATTCGAGGAAAGGAGATCTTCGAGTGCTGTTCAAAGGACATGTATGAAGTAACTACTCTGTGGCTTCTATGCTATGACGATTGCTCGACTTGTCTGTCAAAAAAGGCGAATCTCCAGACTGCTTCCTTGCTAAACCCAGCGAATTACCCCTACATTTGTGTTGGATTTAAGATTCAGAACGTTTTGAGAGGAATATAAAATGCAACGGCACCTGCGGGCTACCAAGGGCAGTTGGCTAGTTTCGCATGGCCAGGCAGCAGTATATTGGTGCGCCGTCAGCGTCTTTTGGGGCTACACAACGCTTACCCGTGTACTCGTGCGTGGGCTTTGGTACCAGGCGATGCCGTCGGCGAACATGTCATCTCCGAAAATGTTCGCACTTGCTCATGCAATCTTCGCGCCCGCGCTGTTTATCGCGCACTCCGCGGCGTACAGAATCGGCCTGCCAGATTCACATCGCATCGCGGCCGCTGTCCGGCACCTTCTAGTTGTTTTCTTTGTGATGTGCATGGCCAAGTTCTCCTTCATGGCGCTTTCCGCATACGCCATGCTGAAATCCGGTCAGCCCGGGGTGCTTGCGGAATTACGCGAGTGGCTCACCGATCCTCTGACTGCTCTGGGATCGGCCATAGAACTTGGCTCTCTGTATTGTGTCGCGTTAGCTATCGCAGCAGGCGTCGTCAATTGGCGCCGCTACCACTTGGAAGCAATCGCTCGGAGTAGACTCGCTCTAGATGCCGAGCGAAGTCGTAGCATGGCTTTGCGTCGGCAGCTCGATCCTCACTCGCTGTATAACACCTTGAATGCAATTGCGGGGAGTGTGCGGCCGGCTCCGATGATAGCGATAGAAATGCTTAGCAGTCTTGGGGAGTTGTTGCGGATGACGCTGCGCGATGAAGTTATTGACTCAACCCTCAACGACGAATTCGCAATCGCCGGTAGGTATCTGGCATTGTATCAACTGCGCTATCCTGAAAAATTGTCCTTTAAGGTGACGCTGGCAGAGAGTTGCGGCAACGCTGCCATCCCTGCTCTGTTGCTACAACCTTTGGTCGAGAACGCTGCTCTGCATGGGGTGAACTCCGGCCTTCCCGCTATTGAGGTCCTTGTGCATGCACGTAAGCTGAGCGCGGAGCGCATTGAGATCACGATCTCGAATTCGTCGACGCCAGATGCTTCATTGGTATCCCCTCAGCTATCTTCGGGAATCGGTCTTCGAAACACGTGGGAGCGACTACTGCTATCTTATGGGAACCAGTTCTCGCTTAATTGGGTAGAGAACGCGGAGAATAAAGCGATTTTGAGACTCGAAATACCACGCTTGATACCGAAGCGATCGATAAATGATTCGCCAGCTGCACTGGGCTGTGAGCCAGCAACCACATCGTTGGAACCGAAATAGCCATGTCAGGCACGGTCGATTCACCCACCTTTTTGACTGCCGTCCTTGTTGATGACGAGGTGCCTGCTCGGTTATTTCTGCGCGAGTTGCTCACCGACCACCCGGCGATACGAGTCATAGGAGAGGCGGATTCGGCCGCGAGTGCCGCGAAATTGATCGAAGAAAGCAAACCGGATGTCATTTTTTTGGACATCCGATTGGGAAGGCACAACTCGTTCAATGTACTGTCGCAATTGCCGATACCTTTGCCCAAGATCGTCTTCGTCACCGCATATGGCCAGTACGCCGCTCGCGCTTTTGATAACTGCGCGGTCGATTACCTTCTCAAGCCATTAGATCCGAGTCGAGTTCAAAAAACAGTTGACCGATTGCTCAGTTCTATAACGCGGGCCGATATCCCTACCCTACTTGCGGCGCTCGCTAAGCTCTCGGAGAGGATCGGTTCCGGATACCGCGTGCCACATCCGCCACCCGTCCGCTTTGTATCCAAAGAGGGAGATGAAAATCACTTAGTCGACCTCGATACCGTGACTTCGATAGAAGCAGAGGGCAACTACGTCTACTTCAATGCTAACTCACGTCGTTTTCGGGTGCGTAAGCCGATTAATGAAATCGAAAACGCTTTGGAAGGAACGGATTTCATCCGTGTGAGTCGCTCCGTCATAATTCGAGCTGCAGACATCGTAAGCTTTGAGCGCAATTTCCGGGGACGTCTCAACGTACATCTGCGCAGCGGAAAATCGATCACTTGCACAGCAGGATACCGCGAGCAGGTATTGCGATATCTGGGCATTTGACCCCAGCGCAGTAGCCGCCAAGCTCCACTGCCATTGAGATTGCATGTCACCCAGGCGAACTCACAGAGTGACACCGCTTATTATGGTCCTGCGGCACTTTATAATGAGGCCCCACGCCGCCAAAAAAGTGCCACGATTCGGTGCCATTGTAGGTTGATTGAAGGCTCTCTCGTTCGAAACCACCACGACGCGTATATTCGAAAGCCCTCTCGATGGACACATCACAAGTTGCTTAATATTGTCGGCGATCATATTGATCCCCTGTCCCGAGATGTGCGCGCGAACATGTGCGGCTGCCGCTTAAATCTGCGCGGCGGTCAATCCGACAGTTGTTTGGTGGTACAGGGAGCAATCATTATGATACCTCAGCGTTTGATTGCAGATGGATGTCACCCGCCCGCTCAAATATCCAGCTGACGGTTCGACTCTTGATGACACCCTGCCGGGCATGTCCGCGAAGGTGCGGGATACGCCAATGCAGTGAGTTGCCACGTCGGACCAGGTGACCACGGACGTGATGTAGTCGAGGGCTGCGGCGAATGCCACCGGATTGATCCCTCGTGCCTGCAGGGGAGTATCCTGGAATGAGCGGTGCATGTACCTCAATATGGTCCAACAACGCCCTCTTGCCCATTCGAATTCTAGCTCGATTCAGTTTTGATAGATCGGATTTACGTTGCCGCAGTGCGTTTCGAGCGTTCAGCAGAAGGAAAAACACTAAGACTATGGGAATGTCGATTGCGGTGGTCCGTAGAGTGTCCCGCTCTATCGCCACAAGATCTGCCGCAGGTAATCGGTGATCATCGTAGTAATTTGCCCACGCGCGCTCGAACCCGAAAGTGAAACATCGTCCTAGCAAGCCCAAGCCGGCCTTATCCGTATCCTCCACGATTAAGTCGCGATGAATCGGCCGGTGTTCTACACAGTTACTCGGATTCTCGCCTGCATCAAGATCAAATCGGACGGTCAACGGGCTTGCAAAAAGTTCGAGTTCCGTGGGCCCAGTGCTCCATAAGACCTTTAACTGACCCTGTCTGCCCAGATCGTCGGCTCTCACCAAGACTCCCCGACGACCGCACGTAGGACCCTTTCCGTGGGACGTTTTAAAGCCGTATCGCGCCAATTCCTCTAGGTGCACCTTTTCGCACCACTCGACCCATACGCTTCGCGCAGGAATATGCAACAAATCTGCACAATCTAGCGTTTTGGCCCCGCGGGAGTACGCAAGTGCAATGCACACGCGGACTAGTTCGTCTGTAAGCACATATCGCAAGGGGGACTGGCCCACCTCGTCGGCAAGTTCTGCGACCCCTGGCAGCCGATACCGAGTGCCCGTGGTATCATTGGTCACTATGAAAGGCAGTTGGCTGCTGGATACTCGATCATGGAGCCTCATAGAGCAAAGCTATACGACCTCCGCCCGAGTCGACAGCTTTTGGGCTGAACTGAGGGTTTTATGAGACATTTCGCTGATAGTTAGGGGCAAGAAGACATCGGAAGCCTTACAAACTGCGAGCCGACCAAGTCCTCATTATCGATGGAGAATCTTCGGGTCAGACATCGGACACGGGGCGCCGGTGGGTGTTATACCGCTATGAACAATCCGGATCATCGAGGGTGCCATGGTCCTCATCCGGTCAGCGCTTGAAATGCCACCACAGGTCAGGGATCTTGTTCTCTTCGAGCACCGCCGAGAGTTTCCAAGCGCCACCCAACATTTCCTGACCTTCACTGCCCATGGAGAGATAAAGATCAGCGTGCAAATCCTTGTGTGCGGCAAAGAATGTCGCGGACGCCTTGATCAAGGCTTGGTCGTCCCACCAGAGAGAGGACCCGGGAACAGATGACAATCTTTGAATGGTAAGACGACCGTCCCGCAAGACCCCCTATGTAGAGATGATCCCTGGTGTCGGGCATTATAAAGATTCAAATGGAGGGACTCAGAGCCCGGGAAGTGTCCGCGCTGGCGGCGCTAGCGCAAATGCCATTACCGCTGCAGTGGAAACCGGATCGAGGAGTCCCGGCTTCAAATCCACCACTCGATTCACAATCGATGCCAATGCGCGCTCGCAATGCTGGTCGCAGATCCGATCTTGGCAGCGATCACCTTAAGCTGGTCTTGACCTGCCCCCAGCCTCAGTGCCAGGGATGAGTTCGTAAAGTCCTGGTTGCGACACTATCTCAACTCCGTGGTTCCTTGCATGGCGATTCCGGTTTGTTGGCCTCGCCAAGCAGAAGCAAATTCTGATGGGGTTTGGTATTGCAATGCGCTGTGTGGCCGGCGTTGGTTGTAGTCCATGCGCCACCGGGCGACGATATCGCGAGCTTCGTGCAGCGATCTGAACCAATGTTCGTTCAGGCATTCGTCACGGAATTTGCCGTTGAAGCTCTCCACGTAGGCGTTTTGGGTTGGCTTGCCGGCCTGGATGAGCCGCAGCTCGATCTTGTTCTCGTAAGCCCATTGGTCGAGCGCCTTGCCAGTAAACTCGGGTCCTTGATCGGTTCGGATCACCTTCGGCAATTGGCGAAAGCGTGCGGCTTGAGCCAGCACACGCGTCACGTAATGGCCCGAGATCCCGTGGTCGACGACGATATCGACTGCCTCTTTGGTGAAATCATCAACGATGGTGAGGCATTTGAGCCGTCTGCCATATTCGAGCGCATCGCAGACGAAGTCGATCGACCAGACCTCGTCGGGCCGGTGCGGGATGAGCAGTGGGCGCCGCTCGAGCGCCACGCCGCGGCGTTTTCGCCGACGGCGCACCTGTAGTTCATCCTTGCAGTACAGCCGATGTACCCGTTTAACGTTCACCCTGACTCCTTCCCGCCGCAGCATTGCGTGGATGCGCCGATAGCCAAAGCGGCGCCGCTCCGCGGCCAGCTGCTGAATCCTCGTCCGCAACTCCTCATTGCGAAGCTGTGCACGCGCCTTGTAATGCAGCACCGTGCGCGAAAGCCCTATCAGTTCACAGGCGCGCCGTTCGGAGATGCTCGATTTGGCCCGCATGGCTTGCACCGCCGTTCGTCGCGCCAGCGGGCCTACCGTTTTCCCCGCGCGACGACCTTCAGCGCCTCGATGTCCAACATCGCCTCGGCCAACAGCTTCTTCAACTTGCTGTTCTCGCCCTCCAGCTCGCGCAGCCGCCGGGCCTCCGCCACATCCATCCCACCCAATCGTCCGCGCCACTTGTAGAACGTCGCATCGCTGAATCCGTGCTTGCGGCACAGCTCCTTGACTGGTACTCCACCCTCGGCCTGCTTCAAGAAATTAATGATCTGCTCGTCCGTAAATCTCGACTTCTTCATGACCGTTTTCTCCTCGGAAAACGGACTTTACTAACCTTCCGGTGGCACTGAAAATGGGGATCAGGTCAGTCTTCCAGTAGCCCGCAAACGTCGACTTCAATGTGAATTGAATCGTCAATGCTGAACTCTGCAATGACTCGCCGCGGCACCACATTTAAGTTTTGGAATCGCTCGATCACGCGAGCGATAGCACCAGGATCAGCGAGCAAAGCGGCCGCCGTTCCCATTCCCAGCCGCAATACCATCACCGCCCGACTTCGGGACTGCGGAATCAGCAGCCTCAAGGATGGAAACGACATCATTGCATCAGTTGGTGCGCGGCCAACGCCGCGATCGATGAAGCCGCTCGAATTAGTCCAGGTTGATCACACGTTGGTCGACATCATGGTCGTGGATGAGCTTAACCGCGAATCCATGGGCCGGACTTGGGTCACCGTCGCGTTCGATGTCGCCACTCGGGTGGTGCTCGCTTTCATTCTGAGTCTCAATCCTCCTGCTTCGAATCTTTATGCTTCATTAACTGGTCAATGATCTCGTTCTTGATCGCCATACCTTCATCCTGGCTTAAAGTATGGCTCAAACAACAAAAATCTAGACACCCTGCGGACTTACGATCTCAGGCACTCTCCAAGACATACCTTCACATCTCGCGAGCAAGAACGCGACTGCAGCACGTCTTGCTGACCCATTATTTGATAATCGACATGTAAATGCGGCTGAACTCCACCACTTCCCCATTAAATGCCAGGAGCCCTCTGCCGCTCAGCTGGCGACTTCGGTCGCTGGAACGAGTCTCGCAGCTGTGCCGAGTCGGTGTGGAGTTCCCTAAGTGCCGCCTTCTTCAGTCTTGCAACCGACACGTCAGCGAGGTTGGTTTTTAATGAAATTCCAAGGCGGCTTCGTAACCTCGTGAGGACCCGACGGTTCGCATAGCTATGGGGCGAATTCTCATCGTCGCCCTGATTGCTTGCGAAGCGCATTAGGATGGTGTCCCGCGTGGTGATTGCCTCAGCCAGTTCAACAAGCTTGGCTCGATACTCCAACCTCCAGCTTGGGAGCCCCGGGTAATTCCGATTGTCAGCGAAGTGTTGGCCTTCGTGCGCAAGATAACTGATTCGGAAGTTCTCATCGGTAAAGTTCTTGTACGACGCGACCTGAATGTAAAGCCCCTCAGGCTTTGTCCATCCCGCGGCCCCTGTCCGGTCACAGGTAATATAGTATTCCCATCCTCTACTAATGAAATTGCGGAGAAAGAAAACTGTCACTCGTTCATGCCCTTCGGGAAGCGCGACGTTATATTCGTGTCGTGTCTGACTTCTCCACGCGTAGAAGTCATGGAGAAGCCCCGTCCGTCCTTCCATCGACGTGACGCCTTCTGAGCGTAGTCGCTCCTCCAGTGTTTTCTCCGTCCCATCTAACGTTGGGAAATCAAGCCCTAGGAACCCATTCAGCGCATCAAGCAGCTCTTTCTCAGCGATCTCTTGTGCGGCCGGGTCTGATACTGCTCGTACCCAGTACGTCTGATAAGCAGCCAGAATCTGTGCGGTGTCGGGGCTGAGCCCACCCGGCCCGGCAAGTGGCCTCGCCCCTCGCAGTCGGTCGGTCACACATTGCCTTTCCGCCCTATCTTCATTCCCAAGTTCTGCGTCAGGGACGTCCCGCAAAATGCGTAGCGCGCGCGGGCCGTCCCCCTGGAGCAAAGCGCCGATCACTTCGGAGAATGCTAGCTGAGCTGGCGAGCTTGTAACGGCGGGTAAAGGTCCGCCAGCGGTTGAGAGCGCGATTGCAGTGAGAAGCATTATGCGCATCTAATAGCCTCGGTAAATATCCGGCCCTCGCCAATTAGTTTAAAATACGGAAGGTTCGAGGTTTCTTCAAGACTGCCATCCGCCGAGATACCGCTGTTCACATCTACACGCAGATCACAAGCTTATGCAAGTCGGCGCCAGGATTTAAATCCAACACGCCGTTGCCGCCGATTGTAAGTGACCCACCCCCTTCGGAGTAAACCTGGGTAAAGATGGCGGATGCGGAACCACCCATGCTGACTCAGGAGCAAGAAGTGGGCATACGAGTATTGAAGGTTTTTCTTTGCTTGCGCACGACCTGCGGCTGGGCGCTCAAGGTCGCCTTCACATAGAGCGAGCGGGCGCTGCATGCCCATGCCGTCCGCGTAAGGGGAGCCGAGAGCCGAGGTTGAGCTGCGGGAATCCGTTGCCCTTACTCGCCGCCCACTTGAGCCAGTAGACCCCGAAGAGTACTGGGGGCCGCGTCCATCTAGGCCTTCATGTGGCCCTCGCCGAGTGATCCCTCGGCTGGCGCCGCGGTCCGTAGCTTGCCGGAACCAGCGCACGGCATCGGCTTCGCTGCGCGGTATGCCATCGCCTTTGCGCAGGAGCCATCCGATCTGGACCAACGATGTTCGTCGCGAGTCTGTCGAGCGCGTGGCGAGACGGGGAGGTCCGACCCACCTTCTCACTCAATGCGAAGCCACGGTATCTGCGTGGCCTGCAGAGACAATCGCCGTCGTGTTCCGCAGCGTCCGCCTCAGCTTGCGACCTCGGAGAGGCGAATGGCGGTCGTCAAAATAACCGCAAAGCTGCAGTGGAGGCCTCGTCCGATTTACGCCTTGCCGGTCAATACTCGAATCCAAGCTCTGCGGATGGTATGGCCTATCGTTGCCCGCCGACTCGAGGGTATGCCGAACATCAGCGCGATGCAGCTCTTCGATGAGCTCTGTATCCAGTTCCCCGGACGGTTCACGCCAAGACAATATCCAGCGCTCCTTCGACGCGTAAACCGCTGGCGCGAAGATGCTCGAGATCGCGGCGTAGCGGTCGTGACGAAGACCTACCGAGTGTTCAATGACAAATGGAGCGGACGCAAGCGTGACATCTTCGCGGATCACTGGCCAGAGATGCTCGGATGCCTTGAGGAGGATCCCGATCAGACCGCCCTCGAACTACTCGTCGAGTTCCAGGTTAAATATCCAGGCTGTTACAGCCAAAGGCAACTGCATACCCTCCAGAAGCGAGTCAGAGTCTGGAGGCAGCAGGCCGTCCAGCGGCTTCTCAATGAGGTCAGTCGGGCGCCGAATCATGCCTCTATCCAAGCTTGATCGGGCAACCGGTAACATCGCTCATAAGGCATCGGGTAACAAAATTACGTGAGGCAACATGACAGCGGCTAATCGCAAACTATGCAGGGCCAAATAATGAGACCGACCCACCCATTGATATCCATACCACTCGAGACTAGTGATCGGAATGTACTGCGCTGTTATCCCTGCGGCCGTGAATGTGGACCCTTGCGATAAACGGGAGGTTGCTAATGGGCTCAATTCCACCCGGCGCAATCGGCGCGCTTTGGATGGAGTGGCTAAACGAGATTGGAGTTCATGAACCTGTTGGTTCAGTGCGCTACTCATGGAAGGATTGTCACTCCAGAACGGGTTGCCGCGTGACCATTTTAACACTGCTAGCAATCCGATTCGAGCCACCGTCCCAGTCCAAACACTTGGTGCGCTCGTTTCTTTAGATAAAGGAATCAGTTGCCGCTTTCGCCATGCCGGCACCGCCTGCGGGTGATTGCGACGATCCGGGGTTGTCTATTTTTACCTCGGCGTTGACTTCAGGATGCCGGTGCGCGGCGCCTTGTTCTCCGACTGCACTCTTATTTCGCCTCGTATGTCCGGCAGCGCACAGACAAGGCCGTGATGCCGAATCCATCGTTGTGATGCAGTCTCGCGTTAACGCATCCACCGCCAGATGAGATTCACCAAGAGGGAATAGCTTCCGCAACGTGCGCGGTCCTCCTCCGTCCTACAGACAACAGGGCTGTGTCCACTAAGTGGTGTTTGCTATCGTTGATCATATTTGCACTTCAAATGCTTCGGGACCCCGCGGTACCCGGGGGGGGTCTGATGGGCTCGCTTCGTGATCCAACCCTCAAGATGGTCACTCACTTTCAAGAGTTGCTCGAGCTAGAGAAGGCTGCACTGGCTCAAGAACTGCACGACGAGTTAGGCGGATATTTGATAGGAGCTGTCATGGACCTCTCCCTGATAGCGCCGGGCGCCGCAGGCCGCTCCGATGAAATGGACGATCCGAATTGAGCTGACGCCGGACGGCAACCGCCAATCACCTACGACATCGGCTCGATCTGCTGAGGATTCATCGAACCTTTCCGGACGGGGGGCGGCATCTTTTCACCGAAACGCCTTTGCCGCCTCAAAACGGACCAGAGAGGGTCCCAGCTTGCCGAATTTGCCCGACCGCTTGGGGAGATTATTCTCCCCGATTCACCCGCTGCGAGACGCGCTCTTGGGACGTAGGTAGGCTCTCCTAGTGCCGAACGGGTGCGGGATCTGCCGGGTGTCTGATCAACAAGTGGCTGATACCTCATGTTCCGCAAGGTGCACCTCGTGTACAAGTTCCGCAGTTGATAGTTGCTGACCTCAACTCAATATGCGTGTCATGCAACAGACAATCCGGTATGCGAAGTACGCGGTGCGGCAATTGCGCTCCCAAAGAAGGTCGGCAGCAGCGAGAAATAAAAACCCGAAATCGTGCCCCGAGGCGTGGTGTACGAGTCATGGATTTTGGCCGGGGTTCGCTCGTGCTCAGTTGACGAATGCCGACAACCAGTGCGAAGTCCTCGAGCGCTGCAGGCGAATTCCCGGCTTTCGATTTGGTCGGGGCGCCGCCGGCATTGCTGCTGTGACTATGTCATTAAATATTGTCCTAATGCCGCTTCGTTGCCGGGGAAATCGCCGGCCTCGCATGAGGGACCTTAGGCCCCTCCTTTTGAGCCGCCCCTTCGACTCAACGCCTACCTTTGCAGTAGGCTCTCGCCTTGGGCACGATAAAGGACGGTCCCACCTCCACTCAAAAATCCCTTCTTCTTCTATAACACAAGGACACGCTACAGAGGTTCATATCAAATGACCATCGAATTGGATCCTCGGAGGTTAAGCGCCTTGTTATCTCGTTGTGTTGCAAAAGACATTGTGACAATCGCAAGCTTTGTGGTTGCGGCCGCAAGTCTGGTGGTGCGCTCGACAATAAGTGCCGCGGCGCCAACGATGCCAGTTGAGCTCGAGGCGGCTGTGAAAGCTTATGACGTTGCACAGATAACCGGAGATCGCGCCGCGTTGACGAAGTCACTTGCCCAGGACTATCTCCTCGTTAATGGTGCAGGGACCTTGGAGAATAAAGAACAGTTCATCGCAGAATCAGTTGACCCTGCATTTAAGCTCGATCCATTTGTCGTTGCGCACCCAGCCAATCGTGTTTGGTCGGATGGCGCGGTTTTAGCTGGCGAGGTCTATCTTACCGGCCTGCGCGACGGAAAACCTTTCAATGCTCATATACGTTTCGCTGACGTCTGGGCTAGGCGCTCCGGACGCTGGCAGGTAGTATTCACTCAGGTTACGCGGATGCCAACCAACGGGAGGGACGGCAAGTGAGTCGCCCGGCTTGGGCGGCATCGCTCGCCGATGCCGTCGCCATCTTGGCCGTACCACAAGTTGATAGAGCGCACTATTTAATTCATCATCAATCGATGCGTGTCGGTTTATACGCTCCACTTGAGATCGATGACCAAACTCCTCACGCTCAAGATGAGGTTTACATTATCGCGAGTGGCGGGGCTGACTTTACAAAGGATCAGCAAACAATTCCCGTTAAAACCGGGGATGTTTTATTCGTAGAGGCGGGAAGGGAACATCGATTTGAAAAACTGCAGGATAACTTCACTACGTGGGTCATATTTTGGGGACCCGAAGGCGGCGAGGATCGGCCACGCAAACAGATAAGGTGACGATCTTTCATTCTCCACCAATCCGCTGGCTGGGAAGACTAAGTAACACGGAACATAAGTCGGGAAAAGCGTTATAAGAGAGCGAGCACAGCAGACGCAGCAACAGCAATCCCCATGAGAATGTTGAGTCGGCGCTCCGTCGAGTTGGTCCACGTTGCTTGGCCAATGGCTATTCCGAACCATAGCCACGCGAGATCAACCACAATCATGACCAATACGCAACACATCCACTTGGATTCAACAACCAATGGAGGTGCATGTGTCATGTGGACCGGGGCTGCGAATAAGGAGGCAAAAGCGAGGTAAGCCTTAGGATTGGTCAAACCCAGAATCGCTCCCCCGACCGGTGAGAAAGATTTGGGTCTTTCCTCCGCCACTCTGCCGACAGGCGCACTCGCAATTGCATATGCAACATACAGTAAATAAAAGGTAGCTATAATTGACAGGGCACGGGAGATTGCCGGACTGGTATCCAGAACGCTAATCAGGCCGGCAGCACTGATGGCTGCCGCCGTTGCAAGCCCGACCTGAAGCCCAAGATAGTATCGAAATCCGCCAGGCCATCCGACCTGTTTCCCCACTGCTAGCAGTGCGGCTATAGCTGGACCGGGCGATCCCAAGAGCACAGTTGCGGATGTCACAAACAATATCCATGCGCGGTGGTCCATGTAGCGAATTCTCTCAGGCAGTGGCCGCTCTTTCGAGAGATGGAGTAATTTCGATCAGCTGACAAGCAGAACTATTCAACTATTTGCCATTTCTCTTCTGATGGGTACCCATGCCTCTATGCTGTCTGAGTAGGCGCTGCGCAAACTCTCGAGCCCGCATTCGAAGGTCCGAGGGCTCTAATATTTCTATGTAGGGGCCAATTCCAAATAGTTCGCAGAGCGAATGATCGGATTCCTCGACTGGCACCCTCGCCGTTCGCCATCCATCCACGTCCGGTGTCACCTCTCTCACGGCTCTTGCGGCTGTGGCGCCGAGATGATCGATTCGACGCATTGCCTTGGGTGCGAACCGAACCAGCGCGGATCGCTTAAGAAGTCTGGTCTCGAAACGCTCCGTCTCCGCCGTCCAGTGAAGCGCGAGGTCAAACGATTCCGGAATCGTAAAGCGCTCATCACGATGGCTGCAGGCTGTTATCTGCGAGACCTTGAACGTGCGCAATTTACAACCGACCCGAGCCACGACATACCAAACTCCTGCTTTAATGACAAGCCCAAATGGGTCCATGACCACTGCGCTCTTTCGCGTCCACGCGTCATATTCGATGTCGAGCTTCGTCTGTTCCCACACAGCAGCGGCAACTGATGACAAGAAAACTGGACGCTCAATTTGTTGGTACCAGTTCACAGCATCGATATGGATGCGTCTCTGGGCCTGCCGGGCTTTTATGGTCAGCTCGGGAGGTAGCGCCGCGAGTAGCTTTCTTTCAACCGATGTGATCGCAGGCCCAAGCCCCAACTGCGCCATCGGCGCGGCTGCACCGATTAGAAGCAACGCCGCCGCCTCTTGTTGGGACAGGCCGTTAAGTTTGGTCCGGTACCCGTCCTTTAATGCAAAGCCACCTCCTGGCCCACGTTCGGATATCACTGGAATACCCGCGCCACTGAGTTCGTCGATATCGCGATAGATAGTTCTGATCGAAACTTCAAATTCGTCGGCTAGCGCTTGGCCGCTCATCCGGCCGCGAGATTGTAGCGCCACGAGCATTGACAACAATCGGCTAGCTCTCATTTTATATCCATCTCACAGAACTGACAGGTTCTATAGCAATGCTACACGGGCAGCGAATATCAGAGCATTCGCCATGTCGAGCCATCCGCTGCCACATCGCCGATTCTGCGCCACCGCAGATAGCGAGGGGTGCAACGTAAGGGTTCGAAAAGACTGGCGGGACGGGAGGCATAAAAAGTTGATCGACATTCCGGGCCACCGGAAAAATACTAGCGCGTCTCAATCACGGTTCAGTGAAAATGTCAAAGTAAGACTAACGCACGAATCGCTCTCCGCGCATATAAAAGCACTTAAGGTTTGAACACCCATTTAAGCTAGAACAGTCTCGGACGCATCTGCGTGTTCGAGTTCTTGCGCGATGCGAGCTAACCGCTCTATAGGAACAGATTCTGCGATTCGGTTTGGATGTAGTGGAACATAGCATTCGTCCCCACCCGGGTAACCGACGCTTTCGCTGACATTTTCAATTCCTGTCACCCAGGCCTGTCAGCTGGCCGCCGGGACGTTTTTGCAACGTCGCACGTGAGTTTGCAACGCGGTCTTTACAGTTAAATCGCGCACGGTAGTGACTTGGGGCTACCCCTAGATTGCGAAGAAATGCACGTCTAAATCTTTCCTCGTCGCCAAATCCGCAGAAAGCGGCGATTTGCTTCACTGAAGCGTCGCCGCGTTCGAGCTTTTGCCTTGCCGCTTCCAGACGAATTTGCTCCACCGCATGCGCCGGGGTTTCTCCCATGATCGTTCGATACGCTCGCGTAAACGATCGTCTTGTCATTCGCGCTCTGGCCGCTAAAGCCGCGATCGTGAGATCCGAATCGAGGTGATCCGCCATCCAGGAATGCAGTTCCGCAAATTTTTGCTGATTGGGCTGGATGGTAAGACTCTGCGCAGCCAGCGCAGTACTGAACTGCGCCTGCCCCCCGGGCCGGTGCAAAAATACGACCAGTTGCTTGGCGATAGTTAGCGCCGTGCCTCGTCCGTAGTCGTCCTCGACGAGAGCGAGGGCGAGGTCTATTCCAGCGGTGACCCCGGCCGAAGTCCATACTCCTCGATCATGAACATATATTGGCTTTAGATCTAGCTCAACATCGGGATATTTTCGCCGAAACTCCGCGCCCGAGTTCCAATGCGTTACCGCACGGCGGCCATCTAGTAAACCGGCTGCTGCAAGTATAAAAGCGCCACTGCAAACGCTACACACTCGCCGAACTCTCTTTGAGCGGGAGGCGATCCACTTAACAAGCGGGTCATCTACCACACATGATTCAGCGAAGCGGCCGCCCGCTACCACGAGCGTGTCGAGCTTACGAGGTGCCTCTACAAGTGGACGCGTCTTTATCGAAATCCCAGAAATAGATTCAACGAGGTCACCCTCTAGCGACAAGTAGTCAATTTTGTAGCCATTGCCTTTTCCAAGGACTCGCGTTGCCATGGACAACACTTCGGCGGGTCCGGCCACGTCCAATGCGAGTACGCCGGGAAAAGTCAAAAACGCGACATTTCGAATCGACATATGTTTGGCCCAAAAGGAGGGGTATACGCCCTTTCGCGTATCATTACAATCCGACAAAATCATTCTTTTCCACCTATCGATGCAGTGCGCCCGGATGACCCCGACACCTTTAAGCTTAGTGAACTTCGATAAGCCCGATGAACTTCGCGAGTTCCCGAATGGCAAATTCGAGTTGGTGCGCGTTGCAGGGACGACTTTAGGCCGTGCCACCTACCAGCCTGGGTGGAAGTGGTCCCGGGACGTTGGTCCGTCCGTAGGCGCCACCTCTTGTTCCGTAGAGCACTTGGGATTTGTCGTTTCGGGATGTGCTGTAGCTGCTATGGATGACGGGCGTTTAATTGAGATGAAAGCGGGGGATGTGTTTTCCATTCCAGGAGGTCATGATAGCTGGGTGGTCGGCGATGAGCCCTACGTCTCGATTCATCTGATGGGCGCGGAAAATTATGCGCAGCATGGTAAAACCTAAGCACCGGCATCTCGCCCATCCGTGGAGAGAATTTCATGCTAAAGATGCAACCGAACTGCGAATGTTGTGGGCGGGATCTACCTGGAGACTCGCAAGACGCGATGATCTGTTCGTTCGAATGTACGTATTGCCGCGATTGTGCCGAAAACGTGCTGAAACTCTGGTGTCCAAACTGCGGTGGAGAAGTCTTACGCCGCCCATTGCGTTCGAAGGAAAACCTCCAAAAATTCCCTGCGTCGACAGAACGCAAACTGAACGCGAAACTTCAGACTTCGCGCAAGCCAAGCCAAGTGTGAGACCGAACATCCCGTGGAGATACTTTTATGAGCAGCTTTAGCGCGCAGGTAAGCTGGGAACGCAAGAATGCACCTTTCCGCGGTGGCCAGTATAGCCGTGGCCACCAATGGAGTTTCGACGGGGGCCAGATCGTGCCGGCGTCGTCGTCACCCCATATCGTACCTCTTCCACATTCTGTGGCAGCCAATGTCGACCCGGAGGAAGCTTTCGTAGCCGCTCTCTCGAGCTGCCACATGTTGTTCTTTCTCTCACTGGCGGCAGAGGGTGGCCTCATCGTGGATAGCTACCTCGATGAGGCCACCGGCGTCCTCGAGAAATCCGAAGGCGCTATGCGGGTGACACGCATTGACTTGCACCCCCGTGTGGTCTATGCCAACGAAGTGCCAAAACTGGAGATTGAACAATCGCTGCACCATCGCGCGCACGACATGTGCTTTCTCGCGAACTCTGTCCGCACCGTAGTTACTACACATCTCACAACAATTAAATAATGTATCGACTGGTTTACATCGGGGTAATCTGCTTAGGTTCTCTCGACAATGTAGCTCGCAGATGCGAATCCCCCGGTGATCTTACTACGAGACCAAATGATTACCTGCCACGTCCGATATGTACTGGACCCGAATAAAATTGCCGAGTTTGAACAGTACGCCAGTTCCTGGCTGCGAATCATTCCGCGCCTTGGCGGTCGGCATCACGGCTACTATCTCCCCGACGAAGGCGCAAACAATATTGCCATCTGCCTATTCAGCTTCGACAGCCTGACCCAATATGAGCGATACCGCGAAACCTTAAAAACGGACGGCGAATCGCAAGAGACGTTGGACTTCGGGCGGTCGACTGGCTGCATACTGAGTTATGAGCGTTCCTTTTTTCGACCCCTGATCGAAAGCCGCGGATCGTTGGGATTGTAATGCTATCAACCGGGCTTTCATGAACCCTATCAACGCGGTTACGCAGCGGGATCCTTACCCGTATTACAGGCGCCTGCTCGCGGGCCCTCCACTGTACTTTGACGAAGAGCTCCAGCTATGGGTCGCCGCGCGAGCCACGGTAATCTCCGAGGTTTTTGCTAGTCAGGTGTGCCGCGTCCGACCCATAGCGGAACCCGTGCCAGCAGCTTTGGATGGACTACCGACGGGGGAAATCTTTGCGCGGCTCGTGCGAATGACCGACGGAAGTCGCCACGCCCAGCCAAAAATTGCCCTGGAACGAGCATTGGCAGCAATACCCGCTAGTGAAATCAAAGCAAAGGCTCGTGGAGCCGCGACGCGTGCAGTCCCGATCTCCGCGGACCCAACCGCGTTGACCGCCTGGGCTTTTGATACTCCGATCGCTGTGGTATCGAATCTACTTGGATTTACTGCCGACGAACAATCTGCAATCGTCGATTGGACACGTCAGTTCGTGGCCTGCCTGTCAACGCTCAGCACGCCGGAGCAGCTATCAGCGGCAAGCGCCGCCGCGGTGCTGCTCCGCTCGCGGATTCATTCCTTGCTTGATTCGATCAAGCCGAATTCGGACAGCCTGGTTGCTCGTGTATACGATCAAGCGGCAAGTGTTGGCTGGGTAGACAATGCCGCCATCGTCGCAAATCTAGTTGGATTGCTTTCTCAGACCTATGAGGCAACAGCGGGATTGATCGGCAACGCTATCGTGGCGTTGGCGAGCGAGCCGACGCTCCTCGGCGAGGTCCGGGTTCTGCCAGACGGTTGGCAAGAACTCGTTCACGAGACCTGCCGCTACGATTCTCCGGTTCAGAACACGCGGCGGTTTGTCGTTGAGCCTACGACCATTGGCGGCATCGACCTCGCTCCTGGAGCGATAGTTTTGCTGGTGCTGGCTGCCGCCAACCGGGATCCGCATGCAAATTCCCAACCTGACAGATTTCGTCTACAGCGACCCGACCGGTGCATGTTCAGTTTCAGCCGAGGAGCGCACGCTTGCCCCGGAGAAACTCTTGCGCGTACCATCGCGGCCACGGCGCTTTCCGCGCTATTTAATGCATTGCCCGACGGCACGTTAGCCAAGCTGGGCTGGACCTGGAAGCCATCGACGAATGGCCGTCTGCCTGTTTTCCACAACGTCAATACCAAAGGTCGAGCATGATTGCGGTCATATTCGAGGTCCTGCCGAATCCGCACACAAAGCAAGCTTACTGGAGATTGGCAGCTTTATTGCGGCCTCGCCTGGATCATATCGAGGGGTTTATTTCATCGAGCGCTTTCAGAGCCTCACGGACCCGGACGAGACACTTTCATTCTTCCGGGATGAGGAAACGGTTGCGACATGGGGCAGGACCGAGGAGCATCGCAAGCACATGTGATCGGTCGACCCGAAATATTCCGGAACTAACGACTACGCATCGTGGCGGTGGTGCGCGACTACGGGCTTCAGGAACGGGAGCAGGCACCGGATGACAGTCGGCGCGACCATGGCTACCACAGTTCGGCGTAATAGTGAACTGTGGATGGCCATCCTGTCCCGCCCCCTGTCAACGCAGTGGGGCGCGCGACCTCGCGACCGACGCATCGAGAATATGGACCGTGTGGAAATGCTAGAAGCGATCCCATCCGTGAGTGGAATGACCAGTGTTCGCATCATGGGTGCCGGAGCCTCTCAAACAGGTTGCGACCTCGCGTCGTCCAAAAGAATTACGGGCCTGGTCTGTAGCTCGCCTCGACATTTTGGGATTGCGTCGCCTAATGCTGACCGCGCTGCGCCAAAAAAAGATGTTTGTTTACGCAGCCCAGGTGCTCCCTGGCTCTCCAAATGGAGGGGCGTGGCTAGAAAGGAGGCCTCGACGACCTTCGCCCAAGCAATTTTTCCATCACTATGTGTGCGGAGGTACTAAGTCAGAGCTCTACAAGTGCGAGGAATTGCTATGAATAGGCGATCTTTATTGAGGCAGTCATCGCTACTAGCTCTAGCGACAGCCATCGGCGGGCCGACAATTGGGGCATCCGAGAAGACAATTGCGACTTTACGGAAACAAGCGAGAGCAGATTTGGCTGGGCCACTCAAGCCGCCTGAACAGGGAGAGATACCAGTTGCTTTCCTTGTGGCAGAAAATGCTGTCGTCATCGATTTCGGCGGTCCGTGGGAAGTGTTTCAAGACGTAGTAGTTTCAGGGCGTGATGAATCCCCGTTTCACCTCTTCACGGTTGCAGAGAGCACGGACGCGTTGTCGGTAAGTGGGGGCATGCAAATCGTGCCGAATTACTCTTTTAAGGACGCTCCGGCCGCCAAAATAATCGTCGTCCCCGCGCAAAAGTCGCCGAGCGACGCGACGATAGAATGGCTTCGCAGCGCCAGCAAAGTCGCGGACCTGACAATGTCAGTTTGTACTGGGGCGTTCGTATTGGCGAAATCAGGTCTCTTATCAGGAAAGAACGCGACCACTCACCATGATTTTTATAACAAGCTCGCGCAGGGATTTCCGGACGTCAAGGTGAAGCAAGGAGTGCGATTTGTAGAGGATGGGCAAATTGCAAGCGCTGGCGGCTTATCATCAGGGATCGATCTTGCACTACGAGTTGTTGAACGCTATTACGGTCGGAAGGTAGCTAAGCAAACCGCGTACTTGCTGGAGTATCAAGGTCAAGGGTGGATGTATCCAAATTCCAATAGCGCTTATTTGAAAGGAAATACTTAACTGATGCTCCATGAACGTGATCGCAAGGCCAGCACGTTGCGCAATCGCTCGTGGCGTTTGTGTGCCTTCATCGTTGCATTAAGGAATCCTCATGCTGAAACCCGATTCTCCGGAAAGTAGCAGCCGCCGCACTATCGACTGGTGGCGCCCCTCGTTGTTGCCGAACTCGACGATGTCCACAATGGAGGAAGGCGTGATTGGTTTTAATGAGGGAGAGATGTTCGTCATGCCAAAGGAAGTACGCCATTACCCGGGTCGCCGCTGATGAGTCTCATATTTTGCTTATCGAGCGCAAGTCGACGTCGCACATCGGATCAGTCATCGTCATTAAAACTCGTTCCTTTTAGGAGAAGCTTTCAGCAAACCCCGGCGGCACGGAAAAGAGACCCTGATCGCCCAATATTCTATACCTAGTGGAGCTTTTCCTATGCTGGCGCCCTTCCCTGTCGTTTTCGCGCTATATCCTGGCGTTACACAATTAGATTTTACGGGTCCATTCGAGGTTTTCGCACGCCTTCCCGGTGCGAATTGCTTGTTAGCATCTGTGCAGGGTGGCATGGTCCAAGGGTCGGGGGGAATTACGTTTGCCAATGTGTTGAAACTTTCCGAAGTCAAACAGTGTGAATTGCTGTGCGTTCCTGGTGGCTTTGGAACAATTGCCGCTCTGGAGGATGAAGATTATCTGGAGCAACTTCGCCGCCTTGCGGCCTTAGCTCGCTACGTGACCTCGGTCTGTACGGGATCTTTACTGTTAGCTGCTGCTGGGTTACTCAGGGGGAAAAGAGCGGCGTGCCACTGGGACTGGCGCGAACTGTTGGTGCCACTGGGGGCCATACCGGTTAATGAGCGCGTGGTGCGCGACGGCCATGTAATTTCTGGGGGGGGGGTCACGGCGGGCATAGACATGTCACTTTCGGTCGTTGCGGAATTGGCTGGTATCGATTACGCGCAAGTGGTCCAGCTTTCGATTGAATATAGCCCAATGCCGCCATTTGACTCCGGCATCCCTGAGCGAGCTCGACCAGAAATTATCCATTCCGCGAAACAGCGCCTCGACCCAATGCGTGCCGACCGTGATAAAGCGGTCCGTCGGGCGGCAGCGCGACTGCTAGTGCTAACGCAGGCTGAAGGGGATGAACAATAATTGATGTGCGCATTAACGAGACCAGCTACAACGCAATCAGTTTTTATCTTCTACGACCCGCTCACTTTAACGAATCCCACCCCCGGAGCCAGCTTGTGTATTCGAATCACTTCAGCGTGTGCCCGGGCCGCTCCAGACATGAGCGCGGCACGGCCGGCTAGGATCACGCGCTCTGACGAATTATTGTAGCGTCGAGCCTGGCAATGACATTGGTGAGGTCCCTTTGATCTGGCTCTGTTGGTAAAATAATATATATCCCTCCTATCTGGCCACAAGGTGTTTATCGTGCTTTGTCGGAATGTCGCGATTCTTGCCTTCGAGGGAGTGCTTGCACTGGACATTAGTGGTCCAGCGGAAGTTCTCGGGATGGCGGCGCGGCGCGGTGGAAGTCTTGGGGGTTACAAAGTACACATTCTGTCGGTAAAGGGTGGCCCGATCGAGACCGCGTCTGGAATCATCATTCAAACACGCGCGCTGAGCGCCTTTGGCGGGAAGATCGATACGCTCATCGTCGCAGGTGGCATAGGCACTGAGACACGAACAAGCGATGATGCAATGGTTCGCTGGGTCGTCGCGCGCTCGCCAAGGGTGCGCCGGATTTGCAGTGTTTGTACGGGTGCTTTCATTTTGGCAGAGGCTGGATTGCTTGATGGCCGGCGTGCTGTAACGCATTGGGACGCGAGAGCCCAGTTTAAGCAAAAATATCCTCGCGTAAATCTTGATCTTGACCCCATTTACATAAAAGATGGCTGCATCTGGACTTCAGCGGGTGTAACAGCCGGAATCGATCTGGCGTTGGCCCTTGTTGAGGATGACTACAGTCGAGCGGTGGCGCTCGCTATTGCGAAGCTACTGGTAGTTTTTCTTCACAGGCCTGGCGGTCAAGCGCAATTCAGTACTGCACTATCTGCGCAGGCACTGGCCGCCCAACCATCGCACAAAAAATTCGCGGACCTTCACGCTTGGATGGCCGACCACGTTTCTTCTGATCTCTCACTCGATTCGCTCGCAGATTGGTCGAGAATGGCTAAACGATCCTTTACGCGCGCTTACCGCAAGGCGATGGGTATAACACCCGCCCGCGCAGTAGAACAGATACGGCTTGAGGCTGCCAAACAGGCTCTGGAGAAGGGTGGTGTTTCGGTCAAGCAGATAGCAACCACATGCGGTTTCGGAGACGAGGAGCGCCTTCGGCGAGCGTTTTTGCGACAATTCGGCGTGGCGCCAAGCGCCTACCGCCAGCGCTTCTCTTCATAATCTCTTAAGAACAGGGCTTTAAAACGTGGGAAGGAGCACGGGACCTTCCGGTTCGGGTTGACACCGAACTCGGTCTACCGGACTTACTTTTACGGAGGGTCGCGAGGAAGATTTCGCTGGCTCATGGCGCGGGCGCAATAGCTAGTCGCCGGACCGCAATGCGAATCCCGCTTTCAGGAATGCCGGCATATCCTAAAGGCAGTGCTGGACGAAGTTGCGCGTCTATGCACGAGGCCTGAGGGGACGTGCCTCGATGAGCAGATTGCGGCCATTAGAGATGCTAGAACGCCGCTTTGGCCGGGCGGGAGCCGCGCGCAACCGACCAAGGGTGTTTGGCACTTCCGGCACTTCCGGCGTGTAATCGCTGTTGTTACCGTCGCATTCGCCGACCGCTTTGGCCAGCCGGATATTGGACTTAGGCACTTGCGGCGGATCCTGATTCGTGAATCCGGATTGAACGCTTTCTCGCGACGCCTTCCGCTCACCGTAGGTGGCGGCGCGGATTTCACCTTCTCGAGCGGTACAAGCAGGAGTTTTGCGCGCGAAAGTATCTCCGTTCGGATTGAATTGTCCCCGGACGCTTTTATTCGAATGCAAAACGGCGAGGATTTTGGCAAGCAGTTGGTTAGGCTCTAGCGCCCTTCGCCAAAGAAAAGAAGTATGGAAACCGCCGGCACGTTGGCGAAATGTTTTCTGCGCCTTGGATTGAACGGTTGTTTGTTTTCGTATTCGCGAACTAAGCCTCATACGAGGAAGTTACCTCCGGGGCAAGTGATCCGTAAGTTCCCAATAGCGTCCCTCAAGAGACGGATTTTTGCGCATATTTTGAGTATGCAGCAATCCACACCCCCGCGCAGATATTGTGAAATCCCCAATAAACGGAATGGCAACACGGGCGCATCCAATAAGAGCCAGTAGCAAGTTTTGTTATGGCCCATAACGAGGGGTAAACGCCCTTTTACCGTCCGGCTAAAATCATTACATTAGCGACACGGTTTCTTCACAGCTTGTTCCGAGGTTGGCTTCTTGAAATCCTTCGCTTTAAAAACCGGACTTGTTGTTGTCGATGTGCAGCGAGCATTTGAAAACGTGAAATGGGGAAAGCGCAATAACCCGTTTGCTGAGAACCACATCGCCGATTTGATTATCTCGTGGCGCGCGACATCGCGCCCGCTGATACACATTCAGCATCGCTCCAGTTCCCCGGACGGCCTATTTCGGCCCGGGCATCCGGGCTTTGACTTCAAACAAGAAGCGCAGCCGCTACCGGGTGAAAGCGTCATCCAAAAAGGCGCGAACAGCGCTTTCATCGGGACTAATCTTGAGGAATACCTCCGGCAAGAAACCATCGATACCTTGGTTATTATCGGCATGACCACTGACCATTGTGTTTCGACAACCGCTCGCATGGCGGGCAACTTAGGATTTGATACCTACGTCATATCTGATGCCACCGCAACGTTTGAACGGCGTGGCCCTGGCGGGTTGTACTTTACCGCGCAACAGATGCACGAGACTGCGCTCGCAAGCTTGAGCGAGGAGTTTGCAACGGTCCTTGAGAGTTCGGAACTTCTCAAGCGGCTTTCTTGACTACTGCGCTTCGCAGCAATGCCGTACTCGATAAATGCAATTCGGAACCTTGAAGGCCTGTTTCGGAGTCATGTAACGCGAATAACGATTCAGCTCAGTCGGTGCAATTATCGGCGAGCAGTTTCTACTAAGCTTGATCGAGCGGTATCCAGGGGACCAGTTGGGGCGCATCCCTGGACATTAAATTTACCTGGGTCGTCGCCATTAGTCCCGAGTCTGCTTACGCAGAAATTTAGAATATTGTTTTCGGCGCGGCCGCTACTCGCAGTTATGCTATGGATATGCTCTACCCTCGCAGCGACTTCCGCTCCACAATCGTTTGAAGACGCCTGGTGGACCGGGCCCATGCTCGCACCCTCGGGCGCCGCGCTTCCCGCTGGACGTCTGCTCGTGGAACCGTATCTTTATGATGGGACTTCCGCCCATGGTGCAAGCTATGGCTCATTAACTTACATAGTCTACGGATTGGCCGACAAATTATCTGTTGGTGCGATTCCGGTGGTGAGCTTCAATACCGGGCACGACGAGGCCAGTACCGCTGGGCCACGATTGGGAGATTTGACTCTTCAAGCTCAATACCAACTTACTCGGTATTCCGTTGGGAATTGGTTGCCAACCAGCTCTCTCGTGATCCAAGAGTCCTTCCCCACGGGGAAATTCGATCGCCTGGAGGGGAAGGTAAATGAGGGCACCGGAACGGGGGCTTACACGACGACGCTCGCGCTTTTTTCCCAAATGTACTTTTGGCTGCCTAACGGCCGAATCTTACGAGCTCGCCTAGATCTTTCGCGCGGCATCTCGCGACGCGCTACTGTTCAAGACAATAGTGTCTATGGAACTTCCAACGGTTTTCGGGGGTACGTGGCCCCCGGCAAGTACTTCCTCGTGGATGCTGCAGCTGAATACAGCCTCACTCGCAAGTGGGTAGTTGCTTTAGATATAATATATCGTCGCTCCGGCGATACTCGCGTGACCGGCTACGATGGCAGTTCGATGATGCCATTGGCATATCGCAACACGCTTCGCTCCTATCCATTCTTCGGATTCGCTCCGGCGCTTGAATACAATTGGCACCCTAATTTTGGCGTTCTGCTCGGCACTCGACTCATTCCGCGCACAGCCGGGGCAGGCGCCACGGTAACACCGGCTATTGCCGTCAATTGCGTTTTTTAAAACGTGGAGATGCTATGACTCGGATCACCTTAAGTAACGTTTTACTTCTTCTTCTGGCTTTTGTTATGAACTCGCCGTCTCATGGGGCAGTGCCGAGTCCCGTGGCTAACGGCTCCGGTGAACTAAAACAGAATGCTAAGAATTCTTTGTCTCGCATTTGCGACGCCGCGATGCACGATGACTGGGCCTGGAAACAATTGATGATACTGACCGATAAAGTAGGCTCGCGTCTCGCAGGTTCGGCACAGCTCGACGCAGCCGTGACGCTGGTGGCAAACGCCATGCGAGATTTGGGCGCGCGCGTCACTCTGCAGACAGCGCAAGTCCCGCATTGGGTGCGAGGCAAGGAGGACGCACAACTGATTGACTATGCAGGAATGCCGGCCGGAAGTATCCAGCCAGTTAAGCTCACTGCGCTCGGAGGATCGGGTGCGACTTCTGGAAATGGCCTGAGTGCTCGCGTCGTGGTCGTGCGCAACTTCGATGAGCTCAAGGCCCACGCTGCGGAGGTAAAGGGTAACATTGTACTTTTCGCAACCCGCTTTGATTCGCGGCTCGCAGAAAATGGCCTCGCCTCCGAAGCATATGCTCAAGCTGGCCTCTATCGCTTCAAGGGGCCCTCTGAGGCTCAGTCTTTGGGTGCTGCTGCAGCCCTAGTGCGCTCCGTGGGCGGCGCGAGCTTTCGTCTGCCGCATACAGGAGCGACGTTGTGGAAAGATCAGCAATCGCCGATACCCGCGGCAGCTCTCGCTGCAGAAGACGCTGACTTGATAGAAAGGCTCGCGAAGGATGGGCCGGTCACCCTCCACCTGCTCTTGACGCCACAGACTCTTCCTGACGTCGAAAGCCACAATGTCATTGCCGACTGGGTAGGAAGTGAACGACCAGATGAGTACGTTGTTGTTTCTGGACACCTCGACTCGTGGGACTTGGGAACAGGAGCTGTGGATGACGGAGTTGGGGTGGCGGCTGCGGCGGGGGTGATCGATGTACTTCGCACTCTAAATGTCCATCCACGCAGGACTATTCGCTTCATCGCCTGGACGAATGAGGAAAATGGCGGACGCGGCAACAAGGCTTATTTTGATTCGGTACACCAAACGCTGGCATCTCAAGTCGCTGCGGTTGAAAGTGACAGCGGGGCTGGGCGCTCCCTGGGCATTTTGGCCGCCATTAGACCAGAATCTATTGCCGTACTACAGCCTGTACTAGACGCACTTCAACCTATAGGAGCCACTGTGCTCGCCCCGAGGCAAAATGAGATTGCATCCGATATTGGTCCTCTGCAGGAAGCTGGAGTGCCAGCATTTGCACCGCTCGTCGATACAACGCATTATTTTGACTACCACCATACCGCCGCTGATACCTTGGATAAGGTCGATAATGAGAGCCTGAAGACACAGATAGCAACTATGGCAGTACTTGCTTTCTATCTCGCCGATTTGCCGCAACCTCTGCCGCGAACATTGCCGCATTGAACAAAAGAATTACAAAATTGATTGGGGGCACCTGTTTCAGGGCATCTCTCGCCGCTGCCTACAACGGTGCGAGATTTGAGCTACGTGCCGCGATCAACTCAACAGAACTGGAAAATGTAGCAATGACGCAAACCGGAATGCATATGGTCAAGCTGTCGTTCTTACGAGCGGTGTAGAATGCCCCAGAAAGAAACACTCGACCAGCGCTACACGCATTACCGGGATTTTGATGACGTTCTATTCAAGTTCGTGCGATGTGGCTGTATCACGAGCGCTTCGAAGTACGATTCGCTTTCCGACCTACTGCAAGGACTCGCACTTTCATGCAATCGATAAACTTAACCGAAAAACTCTCGACGTTCTCCGAGTATTGGCAACCACGAGTTGTCGGACAATTCAATGGTCACGATATCATGGTCGTCAAAGTCAAAGGCGAGTTTGTATGGCACAAGCACGACGATACGGATGATGTTTTCCTGGTTTTGAGCGGGCGCATTTGCATTCATCTGCGCGAAGGGGCCGTTACACTTGGGCAAGGTGAGTTATTTGTCGTCCCTAAAGGCGTCGAACATCGCCCCGTTGCCGAAGACGAGGCCCATATTCTGCTAATAGAACCACAAGGAACACCAAATTCTGGAAACGCCGATACATCTGCGGCTCGGCAGCTCATATAAGCCAACATGCGCCAGCGCATCTTCGGCGTCGCCACTTCAACGGTCCATCGGATTCTCTTGAGCAGTCCGGGTTGGATCATAGCTTGCGTGGCTGGCACTGCGCCTATTGCATCGGGGGAGGTGTTGCATGCCCCGGTGACGTCTACGGTCAAACCAAGTGATGGCGGGATATCACCCAACAAGCAATTGTTAAGTCGGGATTTTCCGTAGACAGCGCCGTCCGCACCCAGGTGATGCTCGCGGACATATCACGCTGGACGAGGCGGCACGCCTCACGGCGTTGGCGCGATGCTTAATGCTGAATTGGGCCTCAATTCACCTCCATGATCTTTTGCCCAACGTCACACCCGGAGAGTATCCCGCCACAAGTTTCTTATAAGCGCTTTCGCCGGTTGTACATCCCGAATTTTGCCAACACCACTGCCCGCATAAAGGCAACAGGCGGCTACGTCCCCACTCGTGGTGAGATTGGGGGGCGTATCCTCGTAACGCCGGATGACGTGGTCCATCCGTCTAGACACCACATCTCCCTCCCCGGGGCGCCGCCCCGGCGGCAAGCAGCCTTGAGCTTCCCATGCCATGAATGTGGAGTTTCGGAGCACTCTATGTTGCGCATGGCGCCAACCGCCGTCGAAGCAGCCTGTTAGCACTGTGTCTTTTCCTTCTGCCGCGACTAAGGCGGCTTTGTACGCTGGGTGGGCAAGACTTTCAGTGCACGCGACGAATCGTGTTCCTAGCATGGCGCCACATGCGCCTGATTTTAAAGTCAAGGCTATGTCATCACCATCCACAATGCCTCCAGCTGCAACTACCGGAATCGATTTTTCCAAGTTTACCAACGATGGCAACAAATCGAGAAGCGGCGTGGAGGATTGCACATGGCCGCCCGCCTCGACGCCCTGACCGATAAGAAAATCACAGCCGGAATCTAGAGCACGTTTTGCCCCCTCCTCACTCCCGATCTGCACTCCCACGAGTGCGCCAAATGACTTTGCGTGCTTGACCAAAGGTCCTGGTAACCCCCATGAAAAGCTGACCACCGGAGCACCTGCCTCCATTGAGGCGTTCAGAGATGCAGGTTCAAAGGCAAGAACGAAGTTCACGCAGAACGGCCGTGAACTCCGGCGTCTTACTTCCGCAACGAGCGCCGCAGACTGTTCGGGGTGTGTCCAGGTCAGCGCTAGAGAACCGAGACCACCTGAGTTGCTAACTTCAGCCGCTAATTCGGGAGATGCCAGGCTGCCGATGGGCGCTTGAATTATCGGGATAGTAATTCCGAGTCGATCCAGGAGGAGCCGGTAAGAATCCGGAACAGAGTGAAACTCCGCGCTAGACATGAGCTATGCCGGCATGAGCGTGTGGGACATTTGCGTATTATATGCGTCCCAGCGAGGTTGGTACTATCGCAAGTGCTCCCAGGTATTACAAAGCCCGCGCTTCATTGTGTGACTCCTCTGCTCTTCACGACCGTCGGGCGAAATCCATGAACCAATTCACTTCCCATGAAGTGCCGTTATCATTGGAAAAAGCCTGTTGCCAGCGGGCAGAATGATCGGTGATGTCAGACCAAATGAACCTGGCCTTCACTGGTCTACCTCGCAGCTCTTCGTCCCCATAAAACGTGCCCGTTCCCGCTTTGAACCCCCCGCGCACGGGCGGCGCGATGTTTGCAGTCCGGCTGTCGATCCACCAAATCGACCAGGCATCCTGAGTAGGGTCAAAGACGCGGATCGAGGCCCCCGTGTAGGTGCCGCTCGGCAACTCTAGGACATTGTCATCGACGTTGCCCATGCCTCCCAAAATTGGGTACGCTTCGCAGCTTCCTGCAAACGTATCCCAGTTTGAGTCGCTGGCGAGCCTTGTTTTCAGGCGACGATGTGTAACCATCCACTTGCCGATAATAAAATCAAAGTCGCGAGACCGTGAGTTTGCCGTAGATGCAGCGGTAACGTCGCGAACATTGCCAATTGCCGTGATGCCTAACATAGCCAGTATCACCTCGCGTCTTGCCAGAAAAGATTCAGTCAGCATCGAACGCCCCTCCAATCAAGATCGTATATTGAATACCTGACGTATCAGGTCAGGTAATGCGACTGGTTTTGCAATCTCATGACATAAACAATTTCTGGAGGAGTGGCAAACTAGGCGCCTAACGCCATGGAGGGTCGTGTCTCTGCAGGGACGCACGCTGGGTAGCCACCAGCATCTTCCGTAGTGAGCGGAAATGCCCTGAACGCACTCATATCGCGTGCGGCGTACCAGATGCACGCGAAATTCTGAATTCAACGTCTCCGGCGCATCCGCAACTCGTTCAAAAGCCTACCATCAATCGAAATAAGACCGATCCCAATAAAAATCATGCCGATTACCGCCGCCGCTTGAATCGGCTCATTCAAAACTAGCTTGCCGAGTAACAGGGCGGTGATCGGAAGCAAAAAAGTGACCAACAGCAGGTTTGTAGGGCCGGCGGTAGATAAAATGCGAAAGTAAAGTACGTAGGCTACAACAGTGCACAAGAGCACGATGCCCAAGAGGGCGCCCCAGGCGGCCGGGCTCGGGGTGGGTAACGTCCAAAAACGATCGACGAAGGAGGCAATTGGTAACATTACGAGAGCGGCCCCGGTGAGCTGACCCGTAGCAACGTGCAACGAAGGCAGCCCTTTGAATCGGCGACCATAGATTCCAGCGACTGCATAGGACATAGCGGCCAAAAGACAAGCCCCTTCGCCTCGCAGATTTTTGTATGTCAGCCCCTGTAAGGTTTCTAGTCCTACAAGGAGCACCACGCCGAAAAGACCAAACATCACTCCAATGGCTCGCTCCCAGGTCAATTTTTCGGTGCGGGTCATAAAGTGTGTAAATAGAACACTAAAGACCGGCGTCGATGCATTCAAGATTGATGCCAGGCCGCTCGAAATATGCGTTTCACCCCATACGATCAAACTGAACGGAATGACGTTGTTAGCAATCCCCATAACTATGAATTGACGCCATGGGAGGTCTCGGGTCGTCGGCGTGGCGCGTAGCATTAGGAATACATTCAAGATAATGGCCGCACCTGCTACTCGCCCCAAAACAACCGTAAAGGGTGGCAACTCCGCAACCAATACTTTGAAGAAGAAAAAGGAGCTTCCCCACAGTGCGGAAAGCGCCAACAGCATAGTCCACTCCGTACTGTCCATCGTTCGCGAGTGCTGCATTGTCATAATTCGGCTCCTCATCCCATATTCAACTATGTCCGAACCATACGCGGCGGCGAGGCAGTTGACTCTCCGTTTCTTGCGCGCAAAAGCAAGCGTGAAATTGGTCTTCTGGGCGACGGCTGATGCTCGGCGCACCGAGACTGCAAGGCGATTGCCGATAAGAACTGATAAACTGCAACGGTTAAAGTCTGTGGGTGGGTAAGCGCCGATAGAGGTACTATGCAACCCACATTAGATTGGAATGATCTCCGGTATTTTCTTGCCGTCGCTCGAACCGGAAGCTTGACCGGCGCATCGCGTAATCTAACCGTTGATCCAAGCACGGTCGCGCGTCGAATCGCAGCTATCGAAGCTGCGCTTGGTGCCAGGCTATTCGAACACAGACCCGATGGTTATCCGCTTACTGATCAAGGCCGAACTCTTCTAATTTACGCTGAGCGTGTCGAAGAAGAAATTGCTGGGTTGGATCGCGCCCTAGCAGTCAGCGACCAAAAGCTATCTGGAACAGTAAAAGTAACAGCCGCCGAATCAGTCGTTGCCGGTTTTATCATACCAGCACTTCCATATCTCCGCGCTGCTCACCCAAATCTTCAAATTGAAATTCTTTCAGATTACAGAGTGCTAAGCCACACACGCCGAGAGGTCGATATCGCTCTTAGATTGTCGCATCCGGAGGAAGAAGGCCTCTTGGCAAGGCGAGTTGGGATGTTGGGATTTGGATTGTACGCGTCAGAGGCTTATCTTAAGCGCGCGGGAACACCAACGAGCCTTAATGATCTTGGAAAACATGCTCTCATTGATTGGCGTGATTCCTTTCCGAAAGCGGAACCGGCAGTTTGGTTCCGAGAGATTATCGGTGGGCGCACTCCAGTCTTGAAAGTTAACGGCGCGAGGGACCGAGCGCTCGCGGTCGAACTGGGCCTCGGCGTAGCGCTATTACCATTCATCGTTGCACGCAGTATAAAGGCCAGCAGACTGCTGGCGGACTTGCCGATACCCTCTCTGGAGCTGTGGTTGATGAGCCATCCGGAGACGGCTCGGATTCGCAGGGTCAGGACCGTCATGGATTCATTGGGGCGCCTTGCTGCACAAGAACGTGCTCACTTTACTTCGGCAACCGAGTAGGAAAGACAGTGCCATTAGTCATCGACCATTTACCAAGTGGAGCAAGAGTGAGCGGCGGAGGCGGAGTTTTGTGACCCCGATCTTTGCCGCGTCATTGCGAACGGCATGAACAAGCGCTGCTCCAAAGCCTTGGGCACGCATTGTCGCATGGGTAAACAGATCTTGAAGATAACAGTTTGCCCTCAAGTGACCAGCAAGATCGATGGTAAAGATACTGGACAATGCCCACCACTTTGCCGCGGTCGCTAGAAAACCGTTCGGATTGAAACCTCCCTCCGTGAAAAAGACGTTCCCATGTGGAAGCAAAACCTCCTGAGGTAATGCATTTCGTAGGATTTCAAGTACGGCGACCAAACGCGTGTCCAATCAGCGTGATCTGCTCGCATTATCCGGCGAATTCCGACCTCGATCATCCGCCCCTTCCCTTAAGCATATGTACGTTTCCCCAAGTTTCCCTCACCGCAAGGGCTTATTTATTATACGCGTTTATGGCGACTACCAAACGATATTCAATTTGGCCTGTCGTTACCTTCAGGTAAACCTCGTCGTACTTACATATCTGCAAAGCTGTACAGGTATCTGTGCCGGTCGGCGGGTGGATAACGCAGGTATCATGGTGCATTAATATCCGGGGAGGGTGGAGTTGAATGAGGCAGGATCGTAGAGCCGTGGCTCAGGGCCTTACGCCACGAATCAACACCGCGCGCCGCCCCATCCATTACATTTTAGAATGATGTCTCACACGCTTTTCGCTGGATTCTTTATGTTTGCGTTGGTGATGAGCTTTACCCCAGGTCCAAATAACATCCTGCTCGCATCGTCGGGCGCGACTTACGGGGTCTGGCCAACACTGCCTCACATTTTGGGGGTCACACTAGGGTTTCCTGTCATGTTGCTTTGTGTCGCGTGTGGCATTGCGGCGGTTCTAAGAACCGTTCCGCTGCTTCAGGTGACAATGAAAGTTTTCAGCATTCTATATCTACTATGGCTTGCCTGGAAAATCGCGAATGCAGGACCCCCGCGATTAGCGCACGCGGGCAGGCCGTGGAGTTTCATCCAGGCCGCGGCATATCAATGGCTCAATCCGAAGGCCTGGACTATCGCGATCGGCTCCGTGACCGCCTATACCACCGGCAAGGGTATCGTTCTGTTGATGCAAGCCGCCATTCTTGGACTCGTTAGCATGATTGTATCTATGGTCAGCAGTATTAGTTGGGCACTGGGCGGGAAAATAATTGGTCAATTTACAAGCAGTCCTGGGCGTCGTCGAGCCTTTAACTTTACAATGGCAACATTGCTAGTGCTTTCCATCGTTCCGATCTGGTTTGAGTGAGGCTCACTGCTCGTAAGCCTAACATGGTCCGCTGACCCACGAGCCAACGAGCAATTTAGCTAATGCATAGATGAAAAGAGGCTAGCGTGGGTGAGCAGATAATTACCCGACTTAAACAACTTGGCATCGTTCTTCCTCCCGTTAGCCCGGCAGGTGCCAATTACGTGCAGTCGGTCCTAGTAGGGTCAACTTTAATGGTGAGTGGTCAACTCCCAAAATGGGAGAATGAACGGCGATATATGGGGCGGCTTGGCGATTGCTTAAGCCTCCTGCAGGGACAGGGAGCCGCCCGCCTTTGCGCAATTAATATCTTAGCAGTTGTCCAGGAAGCGTTGGGTAATCTCGATCGAGTAATTCGGTGCACTCAGCTACGCGGTTATGTGAATGCAACCCCGGCGTTTCAAGAGTACTCACAGGTTATCAACGGTGCGTCGGACTTGATAGTTGACGTTTTCGGGGAGGCGGGCAGGCATACACGGATTGCGATCGGGGCTTCCCTGCCCTACGGATGCGCCGTCGAAGTCGAAGCCAATTTTGAGGTACGGCTTCCCTAACACCTGGAGGCTGGAACCGTAGCGCTACGCGGAGACATGTTCCTACATCTCACGCTAATAGAGTTATCGGTGTCTCGTGGCTGACGCAGGATGCAAGCCAAGGTACACTTATTTCGTTCCCGTGTGCACTCCTCTGCCCATGACAGGTGTAGAGTCAACCGGTATCTCGGTCAATAAGCACAGCCAGTGCCCGCGGTCGTCAGGTCGTCATCGTTTCCTATCGTATACATCCGCCGCACTGATCTTTTGAACGCTGACGTAGCCTGCTTTGCGGAAGTACCAACCGCATGATGTCTGAAGCTAATTGCTAGAACCTTGCATTGAAGAAGTTTTAATAGTGCGAGCACAGGATGCGGCCCGAATAGCATAAGAGGCACAGTTCCTCGAGCGACATGCGCGGAGCCGAGGGCAAATACTCTTCGATAACCGCGGTGCGTAATCAGCAAAGGCCCTTCACGTCGTGGCACTTATGCATCAGGCGTAGAGCATAGCGGCCGCCGGAAAGCCACTTATTTCCTACCTCTACTAAGCGCAGTAAAACGGCTTTATATAAAAGCGACCGCCTATTATACCGCTAGGTCACCGCCGCATTACGATAAGAATTACCTTTTTTTTTGCAAATCCCATCAGCAAAAAAAGCCATGCTTATTCGCAGCCTGATTTTAGGGTGGTTGCGGCGGCAGCAAATACACGCTCTTTTGCACAGTGTGGCCGCCAGTCCCCAGTTGAGCGGTCGCAACGACTAATCTTCTCTGTGCCCAGCGATCTTTGATTTTCGGATGGCAAAAGCGCGGGTGCATCCGGGAAAATCCAAAAAATTAAGAGTGCCCGTGACGATTGACTTTACAGAACAGATTTTCAAACGTTGAGTCCGCGTGCCAAGGCAATGGCCGCTATGGATACTCCCGGCTGCTGGCATTCCCAACAGCTTCCGCCTTGAAAAGTGGGCTATGGCTCCGGCGACGCCGACGGCCGATGCCGACCGCCTGTTCTGTAGTGCGCACGTGTACACCTATCGCGCTTAATAAGCGCGCATCCTGGCATCACTGCCGGCGCGCTAGAAGGTGCCTTTCCCGGACGCTTAGTACGCCGGGATAAACCGGCAAGAAGGAGAGAATGAAAGAGTCTCACATCGAAGGAGTAGCGATCCACGATGACCCCGAGTCATGCGCGGACAGCCGTAAGGCTGAACGTGAAGTGTTGACAGGGGCACACACAGGTTCGGTATTGAGCCGCGAAATCAGGTTATCCAGGGCGCCGACGCTGTTAAGCGAAGCGGAAGGCAACATACGTCAGAGGCGTCATCGCAAGTCTCTGTCTGGCCCTGCGCGGTCGCAGACCCGATACATGTGTGGAACCTTCTTGCGCGAGAACCGGGAGATCCCATAGATGTCGGTTGCAGATGGTGCAGCAGACCGCCCCGGCAAGGCTAATCGCCGTAACCCGGGGATGCACGTCGATGGGAAGTCGGACGGGTCCGTAGTACCTGCGAAGCAGCCGAACAAAGCCGATGGAGTGGCGGCGGAGGTTGTGGAGGGAAGGGATCCGATCAAGGGGAACACGGGCAAGCAAAACGCGTCCCGGACACAGAGCCGGATCGATGCGCCAAGTGCGCTTGAACGTGTACGCAAAGCCGCAAAGGCGGACAAGAAGAAACGGTTCACGGCGCTACTGCACCATGTGGACGTGGATCGACTGCGCGAGGCGTACTTTACTTCGAAGAAGCATGCCGCAGCGGGAGTCGATGGCGTCACGTGGCAGCACTATGGCGAGCAACTGGAGGATAACCTTCGGGCGCTCCATGCCAGAGTGCACCGCGGAGCGTATCGGGCGAAACCCTCGCGTAGAGTGTACATCCCCAAACCGGATGGCCGGCAGCGGCCGCTGGGCATCGCGGCGTTGGAGGATAAGATCCTTCAGAGCGCTGTGGTATCGGTGATGAATGCGATCTACGAGAGTGACTTCCTCGGCTTCTCATACGGCTTCCGGCCAGGACGTGGAGCGCATGATGCACTCGATGCGTTGGCGGTCGGAATTACGGGCAAGAAGGTGAACTGGGTGCTCGATGCGGACATCCGTGGGTTCTTCGATACCATCGACCACGGCTGGCTGATCAAGTTTATCGAGCATCGCATTGCGGATCAAAGGGTCCTGCGGCTCATCCAGAAATGGCTGAAAGCGGGGGTCATGGAAAAGGGCAAGCGCATGTCAACGGAAGTGGGCTCCCCACAAGGGGCGACGGTGTCGCCGTTGCTGGCCAACATCTGTCTGCATTATGCGCTTGATCTGTGGGTGCAGCAGTGGAGAAGGCGGCGTGCGCTCGGTGACATCATCATCGTGCGATATGCTGACGACTTCGTGCTCGGCTTCCAACGTGCCTACGATGCAAAGCGGCTCCTTGGGCATCTTCGCGAAAGACTCGCGAAGTTCCGACTGGAGCTGCATCCGGACAAAACCCGACTTCTTCGGTTCGGGCGGTTTGCCGCCGCTCAGCGGAAGGAAAAGGGCGAATCCGGTGCACCGCAGACCTTCAACTTCCTCGGGCTGACGCATTGTTGCGGCCGCTCGAAAAGTGGGTTGTTCCTGTTACTACGTCATACGACACGTTCGCGGTTGACGGCAAAGGTTCATGAGATCACTCTCGAACTGCGTCGTCGGCTACACGAACCGATCGTCTCGCAAGGTAAATGGCTGGGTGCTGTGCTCCGCGGTCACTACGCGTACTACGGCGTGCCAACCAATATCGAGGCGCTCGACGTGCTCCGGACGGAGGTTACGCACCGCTGGTTCAAGTCGCTTCGGCGACGAAGCCAGCGCCGTCGCCTCAACTGGACGCGGATGGATCGGCTCGCGCAACAGTGGCTTCCTCGTGCTCGCATTGTTCATCCTTGGCCGCAGCAGCGCCTTGCCGTCAGGCCCCGAGATAAGAGCCCAGTGCGGTAGCTCCGCTCGCTGGGATCTGTGCGGGGGGCGGTTGGCACAGCAACGTGTCAATCGTCCCTACCGCGACCCTCACGGTTCCAAAAACGGTTCCAGTTTCAACCCAAGAAAAGCACTTGAGGTTTTGGCTGTCCCTGTACCTTCCCGGACAATCACAAGTCGATGGGGTTAGCGTCCCTGACATGAGGATGATGTCACGGTGCGGCAGCCTCGCGTATTTAAGCGCTTTCGTTCGCGTGACCTGCCGGCTTTCATCGGACCACTCTTTCCTTAAGAAATGGCTACTGCTGGGCTGATTGTTGATATCGTCCGTTTGAACTCCGCCGGGGTCAGTTGTTCGAGGCTCGAGTGGGGTCGAACCTCGTTGAATTGACGCCGGAACTCTTCGATCAGGATCTTCGCATCGATCCGATTCTTAAACCATTGCATCGAGAGACATTCATCGCGAAACTTGCCGTTGAAGGATTCGTTAGAACCATTCTGCCAGGGCTTTCCGGGATCGATGCACGCAGTATTGATATTGGATTGGTTTAGCCAACGCAATACCGCCCGTGACACAAATTCTGAGCCGTTGTCGGAGCGCAAGTACGCAGGCGCCCCGTGAACGCTGACCAATTTGCTCAAGACTTCGATGACACGGTTGGAGCGAATGCTCCCCGCCACATCGATCGCCAGACACTCTCGGGTAAATTCATCGATCACCGTCAGGCATTTCAATTGTTGACCATTGGCGCAGGCGTCGAAGACAAAGTCGTAGGCCCACACGTGATTCGCCCGGAATGCCGGCAATGGGCGCGGCCGACCACTCGCTACCCGTCGCCGTGGCCGCTTTCTGGGCACTTGGAGTCCCGCAAAACGCCAGATCCGATGTACGCGATCAGCACTCATCACCTGGCCCTGCCGCTCCAAGAAAACCTGAATGCGCCGATACCCGTAGCGAGGATATTGCGCGGCGAGTTCGTGCATCGCCTTGAGCACCGGCGCATCCTTCAGCGCGACCTTCGACTCATAGCCCAGCGTTGACCGCGATACCGACAACAGCGCGCAAGCCCGTCGGACCGATCGCCCACGTTGGCATACGTAGGCAACCTGCTGACGACGAATCGGCGCGCTCACCATTTTTTTGCGGCAACTTCCTTCAGGATCTCGATATCCAGATCCCGCTCCGCTACCAATTTCTTCAGCCGGCCGTTTTCCAGCTCGAGCTGGCGCAGCCGCTTCACATCAACCGCCTCGAGCGCGCCGAAACGCTTGCGCCAGGCATAAATCGTCACTTCGCTCACCCCGTGCTTCTTGGCCACCTCGGCCACCGGCGCTTTGTCCGCCTCGCGCAGGATCTTCACCATCTGCTCTTCGGTAAATCGGGTCTTCTTCATGGCTCCTCCGTGCCCTGGGAGCCATTCTCTTAAGTTTCAACTGGTCCGGCAAATGCCGGGCACGTCAGTGCGATCAATCCTGGCCCGCATCACATCGAATGCGGCACGTCGATTGATTTCGTAACACCCAATGGCGTGATTTTTCACTTCGATTACTGGAGACCGTCATCGACCCATTTGAGTCGGTCGCGAATGGCGGTTTTGCTGCACTCAATTGCGACTGCTCGTAGGGGTTTGAGGACTGATCGGGGTGCGAATCCACTCAGAGCCTGGAGCCGTTCGTTCGGCTGCGAAGTTATCGGGCAGATTCGCGCAATTGTTGAGGGTCTGGTCACGATGGATCAGATGCCCAATACCTACAACGCTACACCAATCTCCGCTGTGGTCATCGCCGCCGCAAAGAAAACCAGTCGCCATCCTCGTAAACCACTAAAAGAACCGGCCTCTCGTTGCGGAACACGTGATTGCAGATGTAGCACGCAAGGTTCGATTTAGTGAACATGTTGGTGCTCTAGTTTCTTTCTTCAAGTCTCGACCCGTACTTGACGCTCACGAGCGTCTGCTCCTCGGAGTGCAAATCTGAACATCCGGCTATGGGAAGACACCACCTACAAGAATCCACTGACCGTGACGTTTCACCCAAGTCTCCGTGAACAAACCCTCTTCCCTGCGTTCTTTACCATCAGTAGTGCTTATCTGCGAGTATTCGCCAGAAAATATCGCAACATCACCGTGGAGATAGACTTTCGTATCACGAAGCTTGACTGAATGGTACTTCTCACGCCCTGTACTCATGAGGGTAGCCCACTCTTCCTTTGTCATAGTGGCCCATCGCCCTTTTTGCCCAGCAGTCGCTGGCTGGACATACAGCATCACATAGTCGTCAGAAAGAAAGCTGCGAAAGGCCTCGACATCGGCATCCAACTCAGCTTTGATCAGCGCCCGCGACCGGGCTTCGACAATTTTTTCTATTGCAGTGGATGACTCTTTTGGCGCACTAGAGTCCGCTGCTGCACTGCCGACGCCAACAATCATCGCGGCCCCACACAGTAACGAGGTTAACTTCACGATTTTGCCCTCCCTTTAAGCCGAGATCATGAGCCTTCTGTCGCCTCTACCGACAGCGCCAGTTCGCCGCCCTGGTTGTTCGGCAGCTCCTTAAGCGCGGACCTCGTCCGACAGGTCGTCCGTCCACAATGTTGCTCCACCAACCGTGTGGTCGCTTGCCCCGTTCCGGAGACCGTCGTCATCGCATGGATCTTCTCGACCATGCGCCGGACGCTTTTCTTCGACGGCCGCACGCCCACATAGACCTGCCCCGCCGTCCGTTTGTACATCCGCCCGAACGTGTAACCCAAGAAGTCGAACTCCCCTTCCGGGACCTTGCAGATTGATGTCTTCTCCTCGTTAACCGTCAGCTTCAGTCTGGCCATGATCTCGCGCAGACGTTGCAGAGCCTCTTCAGCCTTGCCCCGCCGGCACAGGATCACCAGATCATCGGCATCGGTCACGATGCGCGAGCGGAGACGTCTCTCCAACCCACGCCGCTTCCATTCCAGCACGAACCGGCGCATATAGAGATTCGCCAGCAGTGGTGAGATGGGAGACCCCTGCGGGAAGCCGCGTCCGCTGTCCTTGGCTTCTGTCGTTCGCCTCTTCCGGCCCCGATCATCGGTTTCTTCCACGGCGCATTCCAACCACATCCTGATCAGATGCAGTACACGCGAGTCCACGAATCACGAATTGGTGACAGCGCGAGTGTGCAGGCCGCAACGCGAGTGAACGCCGAGCATTTCCCGAAGGCTTCAACCGTTTCGTTACCTCCACAGTTGCTCCGGTAGCTTCCGGCTGGAGCACTTGCCGGGTGGGACTCTCACCCACTGGAAAACGCCGCCATTGCACGGCGCACACCCTATGCCGTCGGTGGTCACCGTCGGCTTTCGGGCGGCCCGTTTGGCGGACTCTCTCTTTCACCGCAAACCCACCATACGATGAAAAAGAAACGCGATAAAGCCTATGAACACCAGTGAAACGAGGACGGCGGGCAGCATTTGCGCAATAGTCCGCACCGAAAGTTTCGACCGCTTTCTAACAATACGATTAACGGCCCACGACAGCATCGCGCACGATAATACGCTTAGGGCAAGCATGGCAAAAACGAGAGTCCTGAGTAGGGCCGACCCGCTTGGAAGCGCTGCCCATCCTATAAACAAAAAGCAGCAGCAGATGATTGGCAACGGGGCAACCAGCCCCGCCGCTAGCCACTTAGGAAAGTGTTTATTCGTTGATACGACCAAAACTGATGAGAGAAGTCCCTCCTGATAGGCCCTTCGTAGTTGATCGACGGACCGAGCATCTACGACAATGGTCTCGGCGGCGAGGTCATGCAGTGCCCGCTTTTGTCGATGCGCGGGCATGAAAACAAATGAAATAATGCCCAAAATATATTTAACAAATAATCGAAGAAACGTGCGCAAGACTGGTACGAGTTCAATCTCTGGTTCTGTGCGCACGCGAATGTTCATCAGAAGTTGCCCCGGCGTGCACAGATAGCGCGTGAGCAAAGGCTCGTACAAGGCTAAAAGCACCAAGGGCCAATAGTTAGGAGCTTGGGACTGCGCAAAGCGCAATGGCGCGCGCATGTATAGGACAAACACGAGGAATAAAGTTGCGCCGTCAATCAGCGACGCCACGTAACGCCGAAGCAAGCTGGGATACTTCATTGGAGGACCTAGATCATCCTTAACCGTCGTATGGCCCGGCACGGATTTATCGAATGGCATTTGCGCTTCCTTGCACTTCCAGCGGGCTCCATGAGACTCGGTCCAAGCTTACCGCACACCGCGAATGGCCGCTAAGTGGCATTCAATTTAGAATCACCAGTGCCCGGTTCTGGCCGACTTGATCCTACCCACGTTCGGTGGACACGGTAATGAGGCGTTTTGTGGACGCCTCGAAAGCCAACGGAGCCTCGTATTCGAGTGACGAGTGCCTTCGCTGGCGGTTGTAAAACACTTCCAAGTAGTCAAAGACGCTTGCTCGCGCCTGGTCCCGAGTCCGGTAATCGTGGTGCATCACGAGTTCTGTCTTTAGCGTATGGAAGAAACTCTCCGTCGGGGCATTGTCCCAACAGTTCCCTCGCTGGCTCATGCTTTGCCGAATGTGGTGCCGGCTCAGCACCTCACGATAGTCGGACGTCGCATAGTTGAACCCTGGTCCGAGTGCAAGATGGCTGGTCCTCTGCCGCGATGGCGCAGCGCCATCTCAAGCGCATCTATGGCCAGCTTGGTCCCTAAGGCCCTGCTCATCGCCCAGCCGACGATCGCACGCGAGTACATGTCCAGAATAACCGCCAGGTAAAGCCAACCTTCGCGTGTCGGGATGTAGGTGATGTCGCTTAACCAGCATTCGTTGGGTCCTCGGGCATGGAAGTTGCGCGACACCAGGTTCGGTGAAGCTTTGGTGCTTTGGTCTTGCGCGAGTCTGTCGTGACCCGGAACCGCCGGATGCATCTGGGCATGATCGCTGCCTGGCGCATCAGCTTGGCCACCGTATTGTGGCTGCAAGCAACACCTTGTGCGGCAAGCTCAGCATGAATCCGCGGCGCCCCATACGTATCACGGCTGGCACTGTGGATCGCGCTATTCTGAGTGGTGAGCATCGTCTGCCGCTGCCAACGTGCGCTTGGCAGACGATGCCTCGCCGCGTAAAAGCCGCTACGGGACACGTGCAGGGCTTGGCATAGCAGCTTCACGCCGTAGAGATGCCGGTTCGCTTCGATGAAGTCATGCTTCATTTGCACTGCCGTGCAAAGTAGATGGCTGCTTTTTTTGTAAAACCTCATTCTCACCCTTCAGACGCGCGTTCTCGAGTCGCAGCCGCTCCATATCACCGTCCACGACGGTTCCCGCATGGGCAGCGGGCTTGCGCTCCTCCCGTTCGAACTCCAGGCGCCAGTTGCGCAGAAGGTTGACCCGTATGCCCAGCTGACGCGCAACCTGCGCCTTCGGTCTCTCATCGACTGCCGCCAGTCGGACTGCCTCGAGCTTGAACTCCCGGCTGTACTTCTTGCGAGGCTTGCGTTCCATCGAACACCCCCTTCGGAGCAAGTATGCTCCTTCAAGCGTGTCCACCAAACCTGGGTAAGATCAGTTGCCGTCCAACGCGCATTAGTTCTTGCGCGTCCGCGCCAGTAGCCGTTGCGTAAGCGTCGGCCGCTGCTGAGAGAACTGATCAACACAGGCGCGCAAGTAAGGGCTCAACTGCCGCTTCGCATAGGTCAGATAGCCCACCTCGCGTAACTCGTTCAGTGTTTGACTGTAGCCATCCAGCACATCTGCTGCCAGGAACTTTCCGGCGCGCCTCGCACCGGCGCGTGTTGACGCTGACAGCCAACGTGCCCTATTGGGCAGCGCACGTACGGCAGCGATTGCCATCACGGAAGAGGTCTCGAAGATCGAACGCCCCTGACGGGTCGACTCTTGCTTTAGCTGCTCCCACTGTTTGCCGATCGCAGTCGCAGATGGAAGCTGTAGCGGGTTGGCCACTCGCGCCTGGCCGCGAATCGTCTGCCACTCCTTCCGCAATTCTGTGACGTTCAGTGGCGGAACGTACAAAGCTTGAGCGAGACGCGAGGAGGTCTTTTCGAGCCCGTCCAACAGCTGATCTACGCTCTCGAACTGAGACGCTTCGTGCAGGAGGCCCTCCGCCTTGAGCGCCTCCGCAATTTCCGGAATCAGACGCCGCCCCAGACCGCTGAGATCGGCGAGCGCAGCGAGTACCCATACGGGCGATACTCGAAACGCGACGATGCCGAGGAGCTCTATTGCATGACCCGCTCCGCGCCTAGTAAGGAAGTTACCGGGCTGCGGCTGTTCGGTGGGATAAACACCTTCCGCTCCACCCACATGTTCGATCACATATCGCAGCGTTGTATCAACGAGGCTCCTGTACAACGCGCTGCGGCGCACACCCTGCGGCAGCACCACCACGCCAACTTCACGCAACAAACCCGCACTGAGGCCAAGCGCAGAGCGGATCACGCGTTCGGGAAGTGACAGTAGGTAAGCCCGTGAAGTCATGTTTCTCAGTGTAAGGCGGCCTGCTCGTGCAAGTACGGCCGGTGAAGGCGGCGTCCCATCGGAAGTCTTGGCGTGAACGCGCGACCGGCGGGTTTTGGGCCGGGTAGAGCCGCTGGTGGACGCGACCGCAGTTCACCGGCTCATGACAGACAAAAGTCCCGGTTCGCGCTCGACCCGCAATCCGACCGCCGTGATACCGTCGAACTTGCGGGGTTAGCGACTTTTGGTATAATAACTATACCTTAATTATACCCTGCTATTGGCTCGCGAGATGCCATGGTATTTGAATACGACCCGAATAAAAGCGCCGAGAACAAGCGCAAGCACGGCATTGATTTTGAGGACGCTCAGAGACTGTGGGCTGACCCCGGTGTGATGGAAATTCCAGCCCGTACATCGGATGAACCTCGTTGGTTGTTAATTGGGAAAATCGCCGAGAAGTATTGGTCCGCGATAATCACTAAGCGAGGCGAGAACATTCGTCTCATTTCCGTACGGCGGCCACGGGACGAAGAGGTAGCACTATATTGAAAGCGAAGACATTTGACAGCAAGTTTGATTCCGGCGGGAAGATCGTTAATCAATTAGATCTAAGCAAGGCTCGGCGCATTGGCACCGATGCCAAGCGGGTCAACGTGGATTTCCCGGCATGGATGGTGGATTCTCTCGACCGTGAAGCGCGCCGCTTGGGCGTGACTCGCCAGTCGCTCATAAAGTTGTGGCTTGCCGATAAGCTGGCCCAACCAACCCACGCATCCAAACCTTGACGAAAGTGCTCGAAATTCTGATGGCCGCTGGTCGCGTTTGACGCAGCGCTCGAACGACGGAACAGCCAAGAAATTACTTGTATGGGACCGACATCAATTGTCATCCGCCAACGTCCGGCAGCAGCCACCTTTTATGGGGGGTCTTTTTGGGGGTATCTCAAACGAGCTGAAAGCAGAAAACCCTAGAATTCTCGGCGTTTTCTCGTCGATTTCGAATCCGTCCCGGGAGCCAGTAAAATCAATACTTTACAATATTTTATTCATAATCTACTGCGCTATACTTGCGTTCGCAAGTCAGTCTAAGTTTTCGACTTCGATGCGTAAATCGAGGACTCAATCGGCGGTTCTCTCCAGCCGCAGTGGAGCGCATCTGATTGCCGCATTTGCGGCGAAGTCCAGGACGGGTTGATGCATAGCAAGCGAAGGCACACTGCGTGAGGTGATTAGCTGTTACAATCACCTCAGTTTTTGAGGCGATTATGGCAGTTAAACCCCTCACAACATGGATCTGGCAACGGCCGGAGTGGCCCGAATTCTATTGGGATTCGGCCTGCTTGGCGCAACCATTGGCCAATGCGCGCAGAGCTCAAGGCGAGCTAATCGGCATGGCCCGATTGCTAGATCCAGATTCCGACCTTCACGCGCAGTTGGAAGTGTTGACTTCAGACGGCGTGGCGACGAGTGCTATCGAGGGCGAACGCTTGGACCCGAATGCGGTGCGCAGCTCACTCGCGCGGCGACTCGGGCTGCCAACAGCGGGATTGCCTGCGCCGCCTCGGTCTGTCGAAGGACTGGTGGACGTTCTGATCGATGCCACCAAGAAATTCGACAAACCGCTTACAGTAAAAATGCTCGGCGACTGGCAGGCGTCACTCTTCCCGACTGGCCGGTCTGGGCTGACCAAGATTCGAGTCGGCCAATTGCGGGGAACCGCGCCAATGCAAATCGTCTCGGGTCCAATTGGGAAGCAGCGTGTTCATTACGAAGCCCCGCCCCGAAGCCGGCTCGAGCCCGAACTCAAGCAATTCGTGAAATGGTTTAATGCACCGCCGGCCGGCGTAGACGGGCTACTGCGCGCTGGCGTGGCGCATGCGTGGTTCGAGCTCATCCATCCGTTCGAAGACGGCAACGGACGCGTCGGTCGCGCGCTACTCGATCGCGCATTGGCGCAGGACGAGAATCGGTCGGTACGGCTTTACAGTCTATCGGCGCGCTTCATGGCGGTACGGAACGAGTACTACGATGCGCTGCAAGCGCTCTCCCGAGGCACGTTGGACGCGACCCACCTGCTTCGCTGGTTTCTTGATCAAATTGTCGCCGCGTGTGCGGATAGCGCAAATACCGTTGAGCGTGTCCTCGCGAAAGCGCGATTCTGGATGCGTCATGGCCAATCCCGCCTCAACGTACGGCAGCAGAAGGCTCTCAACGCCCTTCTCGATGCCGGACCGCGGGGATTCGTGGGCGGAATGACAAATAAGAAGTATGCGCATCTGAACCGGGTCAGCCCCGCAACCGCGCAGCGAGATCTTGCAGAGCTGGCAGCGCGCGGAGTGCTCAGGGCGCAGGGGGGCGGCCGCAGTGTACGCTACGAACTTGCGGACTGATGCAGCCACGAGTGTGCGGTGGCACCCGCTCCGAGAGCCGCAGCGATACTTATGCTCTGGAGAAGGCCCGCTTCGCCGTGGCCCATGTTCACGCGCTGTGTACAGACGACGAAGTCATCGGCACTTGGTTCTATGTCATGGACATGATTGAGGGGCGAATTTTCTGGAATGCGACCGTGCCAGGTGTCTCGATCGCCGATCGCCACGCAACTTATGATGCGATGAATGCCACGATGGCACAGCTTCACATGATCCGATCGCTGATGTCGGCCTTAGTTGACCTGATCCCCATTTTCAGTGCCACCGGAAGGTTAGTAAAGTCCGTTTTCCGAGGAGAAAACGGTCATGAAGAAGTCGAGATTTACGGACGAGCAGATCATTAATTTCTTGAAGCAGGCCGAGGGTGGAGTACCAGTCAAGGAGCTGTGCCGCAAGCACGGATTCAGCGATGCGACGTTCTACAAGTGGCGCGGACGATTGGGTGGGATGGATGTGGCGGAGGCCCGGCGGCTGCGCGAGCTGGAGGGCGAGAACAGCAAGTTGAAGAAGCTGTTGGCCGAGGCGATGTTGGACATCGAGGCGCTGAAGGTCGTCGCGCGGGGAAAACGGTAGGCCCGCTGGCGCGACGAACGGCGGTGCAAGCCATGCGGGCCAAATCGAGCATCTCCGAACGGCGCGCCTGTGAACTGATAGGGCTTTCGCGCACGGTGCTGCATTACAAGGCGCGTGCACAGCTTCGCAATGAGGAGTTGCGGACGAGGATTCAGCAGCTGGCCGCGGAGCGGCGCCGCTTTGGCTATCGGCGCATCCACGCAATGCTGCGGCGGGAAGGAGTCAGGGTGAACGTTAAACGGGTACATCGGCTGTACTGCAAGGATGAACTACAGGTGCGACGTCGGCGAAAACGCCGCGGCGTGGCGCTCGAGCGGCGCCCACTGCTCATCCCGCACCGGCCCGACGAGGTCTGGTCGATCGACTTCGTCTGCGATGCGCTCGAATATGGCAGACGGCTCAAATGCCTCACCATCGTTGATGATTTCACCAAAGAGGCAGTCGATATCGTCGTCGACCACGGGATCTCGGGCCATTACGTGACGCGTGTGCTGGCTCAAGCCGCACGCTTTCGCCAATTGCCGAAGGTGATCCGAACCGATCAAGGACCCGAGTTTACTGGCAAGGCGCTCGACCAATGGGCTTACGAGAACAAGATCGAGCTGCGGCTCATCCAGGCCGGCAAGCCAACCCAAAACGCCTACGTGGAGAGCTTCAACGGCAAATTCCGTGACGAATGCCTGAACGAACATTGGTTCAGATCGCTGCACGAAGCTCGCGATATCGTCGCCCGGTGGCGCATGGACTACAACCAACGCCGGCCACACAGCGCATTGCAATACCAAACCCCATCAGAATTTGCTTCTGCTTGGCGAGGCCAACAAACCGGAATCGCCATGCAAGGAACCACGGAGTTGAGATAGTGTCGCAACCAGGACTTTACGAACTCATCCCTGGCACTGAGGCTGGGGGCAGGTCATAGTGACTATGGCCATCCCGCTAGCTATTTTTGAGCGGCAGATCGGTCGCTGGTCGCAGCAGTATCTGGTGGCAGCAAGCTCAACGTGCGGGAGCGCGATAAGCGAAGTGCCGCAACAAAGAATTCTGAAAAGGATGTTTATGCAAACTCATCGCCTTCGTCTCGCCATCGCGGGACTCATCGCGACGGCACTGCCCATCGTCGCCGCGTCAGCATCACCGTCGTTGACCACCCTTTCAGCTGCGTCTGTCCTATCGACTGCATCTGCCGCATCGGCAGCCGACCCAGCCGATCGCGTCTACCGCAATGGCATCATATTCACCGCCGATGCCGGCAATTCTCACGCGCAGGCACTCGCGATTCGCGACGGGCGGATTATCTACGTCGGAAGCAATCAGGGCGTTGCACCCTATATCGCCCCGAAGACGGCGACCGTTGACCTCGATGGACGCTTTCTGATGCCCGGACTCATTGACGGGCATATGCACCCGCTCGTCGCCGGGTCGCAGCTTTTGAAGTGTAATCTCAACTACGCGTCACTGACCGTCGCTGATTTTCAACAGCGGGTGCAGGCGTGCTTGGATCTGAGCGCATCCAAGGAGCCAGACGCTTGGCTCGAGGTGGTCAACTGGTTCCAGGAAATCATGCGCCCGGCAGGCGTAACGACGAACCGTGCAATGCTCGATGCATTGAGGACGAAGCGGCCAATCATAGTGCTTTCCTCACAAGGACACACAGGGCTCGCCAACACTCGTGCGCTGGCACTGGCGAAGATCACGGCGAGCACACCCGATCCGACCGGCGGAAAAATTTGGCGGGATGCCAAGGGCGAGCCCACCGGCCTGCTGGAGGATCCCCCCGCGTACCAGATGGTTACAGCCGTCGAGCCCAAGCCCACACCCGAACAGGACATGGCCTCCGCAGCCGCGGCACTTGCAGCAATGAGCCGACAGGGTGTTACCAGCTTTCTCGACGCCTGGGCGCCGGCGGAGGACATGACGGCGTTTGCGGCTCTGCGCAAAACGGGCAAGCTCACCGCGCGAGCGCATTTCGCGCCTGAAATCCCAGCTGCACAGGCGAGCGCACTGGATGCAGCCGTCGCGCAGGTACTCGAGTTCAGGGCGCGGTACGACGAAGGTCCGATCACGCGAGCGCCGGGGATTACAGTGCGCAATGCGAAGTTCTTTCTGGATGGCGTCATTTACGCTCCTGCGTTTACCGGTGCCATGGTTGATCCCTACCAGCGCAATGCGGGGACAGCGCTGAAACCACGATGGGTGCCGGGTGAGAGCCGTGGCCCGGCCGTGTACTTTCCGCCTGCGATCCTGGCGACAGCCCTAGTGTCTCTCGGTCGAGCCGGTATCGATCCGCACATGCACGCCGACGGCGACGGCGCCGTCCGTGCGGCGCTCGATGCCATCGCGGCCCTTCGTACGGCACTGCCCGGTGCTGATATTCGTCCGGCCATCGCGCACAATGAGATTGTTGCGCCGGTGGACTTTCCGCGCTTCAAGGTCCTCGGTGCGATTCCAGTCTTGTCATTCCAATGGGAACAGCCAGCGGGCTATACGCTCGGCCTCAAAGATTATTTTGGACCCGCGCGAATGAAGATCATTGAACCCGCCGGCTTCCTCGCGGCAGCCGGTGCCCTAATTGCCTTCGGCAGTGACTGGCCCGTGGACCCCCTGGATGAGTGGTTTGACCTCAAAGTCGGCGTGACTCGGACGAGTACTCCGGATGCGGCGCCTGAGTACCGCGGGCGGCTGGGTGATGATCCGGGCTTGTCCTCCGAGGCAGTGCTCCGCGCCGCGACCATCAACGCAGCCTATGAGCTGCACCAGGACGATGTGACAGGCTCTCTCGAAGTCGGCAAGCTCGCCGATCTAGTCGTACTCGATCGCAATCCGCTTAAAGTGCCGGCGGAAGAGATCGCCAAGACCCGAGTGATCGAAACCCTGGTCGGTGGCATCGTCGTCTACGAAGCCGCCCATCCGAACTGAGTAACGAAGTGAACATGTCAGCCCGTCTCGATAGCGAGTCATGTTCGCCAGTTTCGAACCTGCGCGAGCCAACGATCTTCCGATCTTCCGCCGTGGTCCGGCAACGTCCGGCAGCAGCCACCTTTTAGAAGGGGTGTTTTTGGGGGTATCGAAACCAAACTGAAATCAGAAATCGCTTAAATTGCCCGCCTTTTCCACGTGATTTCGGTTTCCGTCCCGGGGAGCCATTTATCGATATTAATCAATCGTTTACATTATAATTAGCGAGTCTACATCAATAGATGCGGCCGCTACAATCTCTAGCCATTTCGAATCCGACTGACGATCCCGACTCCTCGCGTTAAGTATCTGTTTTCACGATTCCTTTCTTTGGCACTCCAGTGTCGATACCCCCAATTTACCGCACGATATTGATGGCTGCTGGTGGACGAAATCGGCGGCTAATAGATGCCATTAGCAATTAACAATTCGGAGAACCGATCCGACCGCCCGTCTGGCAATCAAGCGTGCTCCAGTTTTCGCTTCGCGGTCTCGTGATTTCTGACCGTCAACGAAACTTCCGGAGTCGCCCCGCAGCTGACCTTCGCGAATGTCCTGTCCGGATAAGGCCGACGCGAGCGTAGCGCCTTGATGACGCCATCATTCCGGCATATTCATCTTGCGCAAAAAAGCTTTGAACCGAGGATCTTCCGCGAGGCGCATACGGGATAAGTCCGATTTGGCAAACTGCAGGAAGGCGTCCTTCTGAGCGTAGGCACGTTCCAGCCAAAACATGGCCTCGTCAGACTGCCGGCGGAACGCATATACAACAGCAACGGCATACGGAGAATCGCCCGGGTAACGGTTCACCATGCGGGCAAGTGCGGCATCGGAGTCCGCTTTCCGTCCAAGCGCGAAGTACACGATTGCCAACCCCTCCTGCCGCCCTTCTTCGGTCGTCTCCTGCTGCATTTCAAGCAGCGCACCCCGAGGATCTCCACGATGGAGTCTTACTATCCCGAGAAGATAATGTCCAAAGCCGTAGGTCGGACGAATGTCGAGTGACCGCCGAATTGCTGCTTCAGCCTCTGGCAGTCGATCACGACCCAGTTGAATCTGCATGAGATTCTGATAGACATCTGCGTCGAGAGGGTCAAGCGCAAGCGAAGCCTCGATATGCCTCAGCGCGTCTTCCCAGCGACCGAGCGCCATCGAAAGCAACGCCGCTCCGCTTTGGGCGTACGCACTACCCGGGTCTTGTGTCGCAATCTGATTGAACTCGCGCTCGGCGGCGGCCCAGTCCCAGTCGAACACGACATGTATTTTGCCAAGCACGTAGTGGGCCAGCGCGTTTCTGGCGTTGAGCGTGAGCGCGGTCTCGGCCGCGTGTCGAGCCGGTTCAAAGGCGGCTGTCGAGGACAGAAAGTTGTTTATCCCTTCCGCGTAATACGCGAAAGCGAGCTCAGAATAAGCTTCGTCAGAATCTCGGTCACGCTCGAGGACCTGTTTGAACAGCGAAATGGCCTGGTCAAGGCCTTCCCGGTCAAACCGGTCTGAGGCATGGCGACCACGGAGCCTCAGGTCATACGCCTCAGGATTTCTTAGATCTGAACCAGATCGCAGGTTTCCGAAGGCCACGGTGAGTTGCAGCTCCCGAGCAACAGAAGCGGCAATGGCATCCTGGAGCTTGAGCACGTCACCGATTTGCCGGTCATAAGTCTCCGACCACTCGTGCGCTCCGGTTCGCGTGTTGATGAGCTGGGCGGTGATTCGCACCTGGTCGCCAGCTTTGCGTACGCTGCCTTCGAGTACGTGGGCGACGTTCAGTTTTGTGCCGATTGCGCGCAGGTCCTCGTTCTTGCCCTTGAACTGAAACGACGACGTACGACCAATGACGGTGAGCCCCGGAATCTTCGCCAGCAAATCGAGGATTTCTTCAGCCATCCCGTCGCCGAAGTACTCCTGGTCGTGCTTCCCGCTCATGTCCGTGAATGGCAGCACGGCGATGGACTTGTTGTTGATGACGCCTGTAGCAGCAGTCATCTGCTGGTTCCCCGCGACACGCTTCGCGGGCCCGAACTTGACCGTCAGCAACCCGGCGAGTGCCACCGCGACTACGCTAAGAACTACTGATAGCCGAATTCGGTTACTAAGTCCCTTCCGATGCCCCGCCGGCGGTGTGCCGGTCGTCGGAGTCGCTGCCGGTTTGATTCCAGGCTCCGCTCGCTCGGGCTCCCGAATCGCATCGATCAAACTTGCGTAAGCGGATTCCTTGTTCTTGGTCTGAGCCTCGACCCACTGCGATTCGCTGAGGAAGTATTCGAGCGCGGGGGTCAGCGGTGCATGATCTATTCGCAGCGCAATGATTGGGCGCTTCTTGGACGAGGCGCGCTCGATTTCCTTGCCGACATGCGCAGAAGCGATAGCGTTTTCGGAAAGGACCAGGACGAGGGCTTTGGCGTTGGTGATTGCTCGTACTATCGCGTCGGCGTAGAGGGCGCCGGGTTTGACGTCACGAGGCGCTATCCAGCACGGAATTCCGGCGGGCTCGAGGGCAGCGCACACGGCGTCGGCTATGCGTTTGTCGGCGGAAGCGTAACTGATGAACAAAGGCCCCAGTTCCGCCGTCGTCTGTTCGCTGTGGGCGGGTCCCCGAAAAGCTTCTGGTTCAAGGCGGTCGGCCATTCGCAGGCTCTAAGTTGGTGTCTCAATAGACTACCTTAAGTGGCGAGCGGCGGCTTTTCTGCTTCGACTTCGGCAGCTTGACTGTCTCAAGTTGGCCGGTCTGAGACTTTCGCCCTGCGGTTTGTCGCGAATGCGTACTCTCGACCCGTTGCTATCCTCGATGACTGTCAGCTATCTGGCAGCCAGGGTGAATTGTTACTTGAACGCGCGACGGCATTATTGAGAAGACCCTATCAGTGTACAACGAACTCCTAAGGCTTTTGATCGCGCGGCAATCCTTTCCAGGCATACCGTATTGTGGCGAAGACGAAAATCAAAAATGCTGCCCCGAGGACGAGGTTTATATCCGCCCCAGAACGGTGATAGACCGTCTGTCCGTTGTCCAACACCAGTGGGCCGAACTCAGAGCGGTGATACGCGACCCAACTATTATTCAGAACATTTGTCGCAATGATGACAGCGCAAAGAACAAGCCTCGCGCGCGGGCGCACAAACAAAAGGATGGCGGCGGCGGGGTCGAGGAATGTTAGCGAAGCCCAATACCATCGAACACCGATCCGGTATCCCAGCGGCTGAAGTCCGGTTAGGAAAACTCCGTACCGCGCATCTAAAAGCACATGCGTAATCGTCGCGAGTGCAAGGCATGTCGCGTAAATGCTGCGGACGATGATGAAACCCTTGGACATCGTATGCCTCGACCGAGCGCCGATTACTTTTTGAATTGTATGTTTAGGCTATATCAAGTTCCGGGCGACTGCTTCGCGGAATTCATTTCAAGTGCATCACCGGCAGATATTGGCGATATCGGCCGGGAAGCGCCGGATGGTGCGATCCAAAGCCGTAGTTCCGTTCAATTTAACAGCGTCGATTTGTCGGGTGGCCGACAGTGTCTCAACCCGTGGACGCCAAGACCCGGTGTTTCCACGCCTGCAGGATCTCGGCCAGTCAACACCCAGTCAAGTGCGCCATAAACACGCTGGGAGTACAGTTGTGTTTCCCAATATTCCAACTTCAAAAAGGGCAAGGATATGCGCCGGCTACTACCCGCACTCGCTTTGACGACGTTCCTCATTACATCGGCCCCTGCCTCGGAACAGGACGTTGTACTGGCGGTAGTTCATCAGTGGATCGATGCCCTCGACAAAGGCGATATGAAAACTTTCGTCGGACTTTGCTCCGAGCATGCGGTCATTTTCGATGACATGTCGCCGTACCAATGGCAAGGTGAAGGCGCTTGCGCTAACTGGTGGAGTGACGCCAGCAAGGACACCGAGACCACTGATATCTCGGTCACCGTGGGTAAGCCGCTTCAGGTCCACATCACTGATGCCCGAGCTTACGTGGTCACACGCGACACCGTGACTTACAGGATGGGAGGCAAGCCGATGAAGCAGACCGGCGCTATCCACACGTTCGTATTACAAAAGGGTAGTTCCGGTTGGCGCATCAGCGGAGAGGCTTGGTCCGTGACCGCTCCGCCCCGCCCCGTAAAGACCGGCTCCTAACGGCACACATCGTCGGCTGTCGGCCTTAGCTGTCACGAAGCCGAACCATCCCCCACAAAAGCATCAAGAACACTAGGACGCCTATCGCGATTTTTCAGAAGTTCGCAGCGGGATCACCGGAAGTGATTAGCTGCTTGGGCGTGAAGAACACGAAGTTTTTCCCACAGGCTCCTTGGGCGTAACGCATGCGTCGCGCAGGTGGCTCAAGATGGACACCCTGAGCTTGCGCGGCGCACGACAGCGCAGCGCAATGGATGTATGCCGGCCCGGAACATGACCCGGCGATCCCGCCCCTACTCCGGCAAATTCATCTTCTTGAGGAACGCCTTGTACCTGGGATCCCCCTCGATATTCTTAAGCAAGGGATCGCCTTTGATGGCGTACAGCGCACTGTCCTTTTGAGCGTAAGCGCGCTCCAGCCAATGCATCGCCGCGTCTACCTGACCGCTATATGAATAGACCTCGGCGATTTCCAGTGCACCTGAATCAGCGTACTTTTTAATCACGCCCGCAAGCGCCGCATCGCACTCGGCCGTTTTGCCAAGCGCATAATAGACGACCGCGAGACCGCTCTTCCGGCCGTCCTCCGCCGTCTCCTGCTGCATCGCCAGCAATGCAGCGTCGCGGTCACCCTTTGCTAGCATGACAATACCAAGAATTACGTGTGCGTAGGCCTGGGTCGGGCGAATGTTTAGCGCGCGTCGCATGGCCGCTTCGGCCTCCGTCAGATTGCCAAGACGCATTTGAATTTCGGCCAAAATGAACAAGCTCGGAGGGTCCATCGGGTCTTGAGACAATGCAGTGTTGAGCTGCTTAAGAGCGTCGTCCCAATGGCCGAGTGCTAACGACAGCAGGGCCTCACTGTCGAGGGCGCCCCCCTTGCCAGGTGCCAACACCGCCACTTGTTCGAATTCACGCTTCGCCGCGGCCCAGTCCCAATCGTAGACGACATGAATTCTGCCAAGGACGAAATGACTGAGCGGATTTTTAGGATCTAAAGTGAGCGCAATCGCCGCTGCGCGACGAGCCTGTTCAAACGCTTCAGCCGGCGGCTTGACACCCCAGTCCCCCTGGGCGTCGTAAGCCCAGGCCAGCGCTGCAGCGGCATCCACGGACGTCGGATCGCGATTGAGTGCTTGCTGAAACAAGGTGACAGCCTCATCAAGTCCCTCCCGGTCAAGGCGGTCACCAGCGTGGCGTCCGCGCAGGAGAAGATCATATGCATCGACGTCTTTAACAGTCGAACGTGAATTCAAGTATCCCGGAGCGATCGCCAATTGCAACTCGCGCGCAACAGAGATGGCGATCTCGTCTTGAAGTTTCAGCACATCGTCCATCCGCCGATCGTAAGTATTCGACCACAGGTGGACGCCGTCCTGAGCTCCGATCAACTGCGCCGTGATACGTACCCGATCGCCCGACTTGCGCACGCTGCCCTCGAGCACATAGGCGGCTCCGAGGTTCTTACCTATCGCGCGGAGATCCTGGTTCTTACCCTTAAATTGAAATGATGAAGTCCGTCCAATAACCTTTATCGAAGGAATCTTCGCCAGCAGATCCAGAACCTCCTCCGCCATCCCGTCGCCGAAATACTCCTGATCCTTCTTCTCGCTCATGTCCGCAAACGGCAGCACCGCGATCGATTTATCCGAGATCCCCGCGACGGTAGGTGCTTGCGCGTTTCCCTGCTTCGACGGCCAGAAATGAATACCAAAAGCTACTGCAGCAGCCAACCCCATAAGAACAGCCGCGGCGATCGCGATCGCAATCCGCCTCGTTCCAACCGGGCGATGGGACACCGGAATTCCAGCAGCTCCAAGACCTGCTGACAACACCGGATCGACGCCCGATGGTGCCGCTATTGCTTGCCTCACAGATTTCGCCAGCTTCGTCGATGCCGCTGGCAAACCCAGCGCTTCCGCATCGATCCACTGCGACTCGGAGAGAAAATACTCGAAAGACCTGGTAAGCGCCGCGGCATCAATCTTGAGTGCAATAAGTCGCCGCCGCTTCGACGCGGCCCGCTCGATTTCTTTTCCTACGTGCGGCGAAGAGACCGCATACTGGGAGAGCACTAACACAAGGAGCTTGGCGCCGTTGATCGCCCCTACAATCTCGTCCGCATACTGCGACCCCGGTGTCACGTCCCGAGGCGCAATCCAACATCGAATGCCATTTTTTTCCAGGGTCGCAACAATGGAATCAGCGATCGCCACGTCCTGCGACGCGTAGCTCACGAATACATCGCTCATCGAGATCGCCTGATTAGTGGAATCCTCACTCATTCCGGCAGATTCATTTTCCGCACAAGCGCCTTATAACGTGGGTCTCCTTCGAGATTCTTGATCGGCCACTCGACTTTGAGGTAAAAAAGGCCCGCGTCCCTTTGAGCGTAGGCGCGATCGAGCCAATGCATAGCTTCATCTGGCTGGCGACGAAATGCATATACGTTTGCAATTTCAAACGCGTCCTGGTTAGCGTAGTTTTGAATTACAAGCGCAAGCGCAGCATCGGACTCCGCCTTCTTTCCGAGCGCGTAATCAACCAGTGCCAGACCTAACTGCCGGCCGTCGTCTACGTTTACGCGTTCCATCTCAATCAGTGCGGAATCACGATCGCCTTTTGCGAGCAATACTACTCCCAGCAACCAATGCCCCCATTCATACGTCGGATGGATATCCAGTCCCCGCCGCATTGCGGATTCGGCCTCGGACAGACGGCCGCGACGCAGTTGAATCTCGGTCAGTTGATAAAAGCTCGCCGCACGTACTGGGTCTTGAGCAATCGCAGCCTTCATCTGCCGGAAGGCGTCCTCAAAATGCCCGAATGCGAGAGAAACGGTAGCGGTACCAATTGGCGCGTCCGCACTTCCGGGCGCCAATATTGCTACCTGCTGAAATTCCCTGCCGGCGGCCGCCCAATCCCAATCGTAATACACATGAATCAAACCCAAGATAAAATGCGCCCTTGCGGATTGCGGATTTAGGCTGAGTGCCATATTTGCCGCACGACGAGCTTGCTCGAATGCATCAGCCGGGGGAAGGAAGTAATCTTCGCCTTGCGCCTCATAAACGAAAGCGAGTTCTGCGGCCGCATCCGCAAATGTCCCGTCGCGTGCAAGTGCCTGCTGAAACAACGTGACGGCCTCGTCAAACCCCTCTTTGTCCCAACGATCGGCCGCGTGACGTCCACGCAGATATAGATCATAGGCCTCAGTGTTTTTTAGCGCAGCGCGGTTACTGAAACCGGGGGCCACGGTAAGTTGGAGCTCTCGGGCGACGGACGCAGCGATAGAGCCCTGAAGCTTGAGAACATCGCCTTTTTGTCGGTCATAAGTCTCTGACCACTCGTGTGCTCCAGTCTTAGTGTTGATCAGCTGCGCAGTGATTCGTATCTGATCACCGGCACTGCGCACACTGCCTTCCAGGACGTACGCAGCATTCAGCTCCTTCCCGATCTTCCGCAAATCCTCATTCTTGCCCTTAAACTGAAACGACGACGTACGGCCAATGACCGTAACCCCCGGGATTTTTGCCAACAGATCGAGGATCTCCTCCGCCATACCGTCACCGAAGTACTCTTGATCCTTCTTCTCACTCATGTCTGCAAACGGCAGCACCGCGATCGATTTATCCGAGACTGCCGCTACGCTAGACGCCTGCCGACCCCAGTGCTTGGACGGCCAGTCATGAATGGCGAGGGCACCGGCAATCCCCATGACAATGACGACCGCAGTGGCGATAACGACCTTCTTCGCACCGGTCGCGGTACCCACCGCACGACCGACAGCCGAAACGCCAGAACCGCCGCCACTACCGCTGCCAAACACCGGATCGGTCGACGGCTTGCTAATTGAACTCTGCACCACCGCCTCAGCGAGGCTAGCCAATGCCGCCGGCATGCCCAACGCCGCCGCATCGATCCATTGCGACCTCGACAGAAAATACTCGAGCTCCGTGCTTAAAGCGGCTGCATCGATTTTGAAGGCAATGATCTGCTTGTGCTTGGATCCCGCTCGCTCAACTTCTCTGCTCACATGTTCTGACGCTATAGCAGCGCCCGACAGCACCAGCACCAACGCCTTCGCATCATTGATTGCCCGGACGATGGCATCCGCATACTGCGCACCCGGCTTCACATCCCGAGGCGCCATCCAGCAAGACAAGCCGTGGGCTTCTAACGCCTGACAAACCTGATTGGCAACTACCGCATCGGCCGATGCGTAGCTTAGGAATACTGTTTTTGACGACCCCGCACCCGCAGACCCGCTTAATGGCCTCGATACCGACTCCGAGGACTCGTCCACTCCCTTGTCCTCCCCCATTATTCGCTCCGTGCTTCGCTCAAAGGAGTTTCCGGCATGCTACCGGGGGAAGCAAGCTTAGCGGTCATCAAATCCTCATCCGTACAGATCTGGTACGCGCCTTCGGGGATGCTCACATCCGCAATGGCGAGTTCTTCGCGTATTATCGGATGGTTATCTGCACAGAGCGGCGTCACCGCTTTTATACCTGGCTCGCCATTTATGAAAGGTTTTGCGAGAGAGACCGAAATGCCGGCAGGTCTGAGCCACGCCTCCAGGCAGCTCGTTGACGTGACGGATGATCTTTAAGCGCCAGGCAACCAACCGGTTCTGTTCATTTTTTGTGCTCTCTCCAGTAGGATGAGAGCCAGAATGTCACCTTAGATCTGGGACTTCACATATTGAAGAAAATTTACGATATTTCCCCCTCGGTTCCATCAGATTTTGGATCGGGGTACTGTTGGGGTGTCATTTTACTGGCGGACGTCGAGCCCATGTGGATTGCGCCGGAGATTGGTGGCAGCACTGAACGGCAATACGAACTGCCACAGCCATGGTTGCATTCATCATTTCTCCTGCTGCGGGGTCTCGTCCGAAAACTCGATCTTTGGCGATAGCTCCGTCATTGCGTAGTGCATAAATTGTTTGCCTAGTTCGGTCAGATCGTAACCCTCGTTGTCATCGAAGGCAGAGACGATTGGCTTGGCAAGTACCAAAAGTTCGTGCGCGGCGCTCCGGGGCCTGGGCTGCATTCGCTGAGCGACGAGTTGCTGGCGAAGCTGCGGTCGGTGGATGCGATCGGCGAGGTGAATGTCGGCAAGCGCTCGACGAACCCATTGTCGTTGCCGGCGGCAGGCCTCCCAGATGATTAGCGGCGAATGCAAATGCGGAATCGACAAAGTTCCCGTACGATCCTCCGATCACCGGTCCTATGGCGGCGGCACCATTGCAAGGACGCTGGGATCAGGCGAATCAGACGCTGCGCGCTAGGTGGGGCGCAGTCTTTCGCCTCGACCTGACCACGGCAAGAGACCCAAACAGGAGCATTAGGCCACTCGCGGCTGATGTGGGATCAATCTCGGGGACGGAAGATGTCGCCACGCTCCAAGTGCCTGGAGTCTTATTCGCAGCCGTGAGGATGCATTCCCCGCTGGCGCGATTACATGTGGCACCGGGATCCCCAAACGCATAGTAAAAAGAATCTCCCGCGGGGCCGATGTTGGCTGAATTGAAGGAGACACCGGGCCCACTGCCGCTAATCGCTATAGTGGCGCCCGTGATTCGACCGTTCTTAGTGGTTAAGTCGATACAGCCGGCTAAGCTACAAAAATCCGGCCCCACTTGCCCAACGGGGGAGCTGGGGAAGTCGAATAGGTGATGGCCGGCGATCAGATCCGCTGAAAGCAGTTTCAGGTCGTGCTCGGCCAAGGATCCGGAAATATCGAGTTGAACGAAGAAACTCGCGTCGAACGCGCTCGAAGCGAGCACCATGGCGGTAGACGTATCCAAAGTCGTGGCTGTCCCTGACATATCCAATCCGTGATAAGTCAGGGTGGTCTGCTGGGCCTGTGCCATTCCGACCGTCAACGCAAGCAGTGCTAGTGTTTTCATGTTTCTCCCCTTGTGGCCTGTTTAGCGCAGTCGGGCTTCGGTGTCTGTAGGATAACGTCCCTAGTGGTGTGGGCCTTTCTTGCAGGGGCCACTTTTCCAATTCCAAGCGCCTAGATCTTCTGATCGGCATCCCCGTTTCAGCTCCGGAAATCGGATAGACATGCACTGCCATCCGACATTGTCCGGCGGCAGCCACCTTTTAGAAGGGGTATTTTTGGGGGTATCTCAAGCGAGCTGAGGTCAAAAATCCCTAGAATTCTCGGCGTTTTCTCGGCGATTTCGAATCCGTCCCGGGGAGCCAACAAATCAATAACTTAGAACAATGTCGGTGCCAGCTTCTCGTTTCGTATGGCTCTCTGGGTGCAGTATGGGTGCAGTACGTGAAGCGCCTGCGCACGAACCCAACCGTGCGCGAAACGGGGTTGGAGCGCGTTCGCTCTGAGGCCGCAGATCGGTCGTGCTCCTAGACGGCGGATGCGGCGAGTCAATCGAGGTCGACTGCGACGCGCTTGAGGTCTGCGAGCGAGCAGAAGCTCAAGGCACCTTCATGTGTAGCGCGCAAGACCACGCGCGGCGCGCGCCCCGCTTGCAGCGCTTCCTGCCACCGAGGTGCGCACAGACACCAGCGATCGCCGGGCTTCAATCCCGGAAATCCTAATTCCGGGGCCGGCGTCGAGAGATCATTGCCGCAGGACTTCGAATACTCAAGAAATGCCGCGGTCATGACGGTGCATACGGTGTGGCTGCCGATGTCCTCGCGGCTAGTGTCGCAGCATCCGTCGCGAAAAAAACCTGTCTTCGGGTTCAAGGAGCAGACTTCGAGTCGATCGCCCAGCACGTTCTTGGGCTCGCTGGGCCGGCCGCCGCCCTTGCCAGCGTCATCTCTCAACATCGGGACTCTCTGCATCATCGATTCCTCCCCCGCTTCTAAAATGTCCATTCCGTTTGAGATTGCCAGTTTAGCCGCGTCCCACGTCGCTCGGCGGATAGCGGCCCAACGAAGCCAGAGTTCGATGAAAGACTTATGAAGGGCGGCTAACAAACCGAAGAGTCTCGCGACCGCATGGCCGAAGCAAAACAGCCTCCTCGTAGCCACCACATCTACGACATAAGTCATTGATTTGTCAATTAATAAAATCACCATGATTCGCCGATGGCCCCAATCATGCCGCTGACAAATGGTGGCTGTTGATGGATGTCCTCGGACTCTCTATGACCAATGCGCGTATCGGGTCGGGCAATCGCGACGACGCGGTAATTGGGGTCTTTGCCCTATCTCACAGGGAGCCCTATAATGTGTATGAAATCGTCTCGGAGTACACATTATGCGCACCAATATCGTCATCGATGAGAAGTTGATGAAGGAAACGCTTCGACTCACCGGCCTGAAAACCAAGCGGGAGGCGGTCGAGTTGGGCCTGCGCACGATCGTTCGCCTACGCAAACAGCAAGAAATCCGCCGGTTTCGCGGCAAGCTTCCGTGGCGGGGTGACTTGGATGCAATGAGAACGGACTGATGATACTGGTCGATACTAGCGTCTGGATCGACTACTTTCGCGGCGGTGTCACTCCGCAGTCTGAGAAACTGGACACTCTTCTTGGAGTCGAACAGGTGTTTACCGGCGACTTGATATTGACTGAGGTGTTACAAGGATTCGTCAGCGAGCGCGATTTCAATCAAGCGCGGAAACTGTTGGCTTCGATCCCTCTGGTCCCACTTGTCGGTGAAGACATCGCGCTTCAAGCGGCAAGGAACTTCCGAAAACTCAGGACCCTCGGGATAACGATTCGGAAGACCATTGATACGCTGATCGCGACGAGTTGCATCGAGAAGGAACTCTCATTGTTGTACAGCGATCGAGATTTTGATCCGTTTGTTCAACATCTGGGACTGCGCTCAGCGAACTGAGCGGGCGCCTTCCCGGATGGCCTCAGCAGTAACGCCCGCCGAATCGAAGATAAGACCATCATCGAGAATTATTGCCGCGGCTCAAGACGGAATTCAATGAATCATGATTGAGGCACTTCTCGGACGTGTCTCGCATGCGGGAGTTTGCGGAGCAATGGACAGTATCTCAGACAAGAATCGAGACGCCGCAGTCGAGGCGTCAGGACTCGACTCGCAGCAGTCTCGGCGCACGTTCGACGAGTTCCGGCAGGCGATCGACGCCATCCCCGGAATGGTGTGGATTGCCCTGCCCGATGGTCACATGGACTTTCTCAACCAGCGTTGGCGTGATTACACAGGCCTGTCGCTCGACCAGGCCGGCGGCTCGGGGGTGGCTTGCCGCCATCCATCCGGAGGATCTCCCGGGCTTGGAGAGACATTGGCGTGCCGTCATTGCATCCGGAAAGGCGGGAGAAACCGAGGCAAGGTTGCGGCGCTCCGACGGCGTGTACCGTTGCTTTTTGTTCCGCGGTGTTCCGCATTACGATAGTTCCGGATCGCTCACCCGGTGGTATGGCGAGACCACCGACATCGATGATCTCAAGCGTACCGAGGCGCGGCTGCGGCACAGCGAAGCCTTTTTGACGCAAGCGCAACGGCTCAGCCTCACCGGCAGTTTTGGCTGGAACGTGGCTACCGGAGAGTTGGTCTGGTCGCCCGAGACCTTTTGCATCTTGGGCTATGACCGATCGACCAAGCCGGCCATGGACCTGGTCCTGCGGCGGGTGCATCCGGACGACCGTGAATTCGTGCAACAGACCCTGAATCGCGTGCAGCACGACCTGACGGATCTGGATTTCGAGCGCCGTCTGATAGTGCCGGACGGCAGCATCCGGCACGTCCACGTGTTGGCACGCGCCACGAAGACGCCAACCGGCACAATCGAGTTCGTTGGAGCGGTGATGGACGTCACGCAGCGGGCACGCGCGGCGGAAGCGCTGCGTGCCTCGGAGCATCTGGCGCGTGGCCAACTCGAAGCCCTCACCAACGCATTGGCAGTGCTCTCGCGGGAGTCCAAGCCGGAAAATTTCCTGGAACACGTGCTACGCGTGATTTGTGCTCAATTGGGTGCCCACAGTATCGGCGCCTGGGAAGTGAACGATACAACGGACACCTGGAACTAATTGCCAACTTCGAGGACGATCGCCTACATCTACCCACATCCGAGCAATCGCAGCTGAGTCGGCATTTGAGGCGGTGCCGAAGGACCATCCGATCTGGTCGGAGTTCTTTCACGGAGTGATCGATCGAGTTTACGGCACCATTGACCCTGAACCGGCGTGGCTACGCATCGCGAAAGAACCACACGGCCCCTGGTACGACAATTTCGGGCACCCGGCAGCGAGTACGATGGTGTCGAAGATGTCCGAGCGTCTTTCCGCTTTGGGGATTGTCGCGACGATTTGCATCCCCATGCTGGTGGCCGGCAAAGTGACTGGGTTTTTCAGCATCAACTTCAAGGAGAAACACTATTTTCGGCCAGAGGAAATCGAATTGACCCAGGCGCTGGCCCATCAGGCAACACTCGCCATTCGACTAATGCAGCTGTCTCAGCAGGGCTGGGAAGCGGCCGTCACCGAGGAGCGGAATCGCATGGCGCGCGACATCCACGACACGCTCGCGCAAGGACTGACGGGTGTCATCGTGCAGCTGGAGGCCGCGAGAGGCGCCGTTGCACGTCACGACCTCACTGACACGAATACTCGCATTGAACGCGCGCGAGAGCTCGCGAAATCAAGTCTCAAGGAGGCGCGTCGTTCGGTCCTTGCCCTCCGCCCCAGCTCACTCAAGGCAGGAACATTGCATGCGGCCCTGAATGATTTGCTCCTGCGGATGACGGAGGGCACTCCTCTCCGCGCTGAGTTTCGAGTGACCGGTGAGGAACGGGCGATCCCGATGGATTGGGAAGAGAATCTGCTGCGCATCGCCCAGGAGGCTCTGACCAACACGATCAAGTACGCGCAAGCTGCGACATTTCGCGCGATCCTGGGGTATCGCCCGGACGAAATTCGGCTGGAACTCACCGATGACGGCCGCGGATTCGATACGGAAGCGGAACACGAAGGCTTTGGTTTGATCGGCATGAAGGAACGCGTTGACCGGATGGCCGGCCGCTGGGAGATTCACTCTACACGGCCCGGGGGCACCTCAATTCGCGTGATCTTGGGCAATCCCGCAGCCAACCACGTCGAATGACTAAGCAAACGAAACAATTCGACGACGGTTCGCTGTGCTTCCGGCCGGGACACGGCGTGCCCGCCAACCGCGGGACACCCAACACCATTCGGATCTTGATCGCAGAGGACCATAACGTCGTGCGTGACGGCCTAGTTGCCATCCTCAGCCAGGAAGAGGATATGGACGTAGTGGCTGAAACTGGAAACGGACGGCAGGCGGTCGATCTCTGGAATGCGCAACGGCCTGATGTGACCCTGATGGATCTGCAACTGCCTGGCCTAAATGGTGTCAGTGCCATTCAGGAAATTCGCGCTACCGATTCCAATGCCCGTATCGTCATACTCACGACATTCGATGGAGACGAGGACATCTATCGCGGCATGCGCGCCGGTGCCAAAGCCTACTTGCTGAAAGATGTAGGGCGCGAGGAATTATTCCAGTGCATCCGCGACGTTCATGCCGGCAAGACGCTTCTTTCGGTGGTCATTGCCGCCAAGCTGGCCGAGCGACTGCCCGCGGAGGAGCTGACACCGCGAGAAATGGATGTCTTGGGATTGCTGGCACAGGGTAAGCCAAACAAGCTTATCGGCGCGGCATTGTTGGTCAGCGAGGTCACCGTCAAGAGCCACGTGCAAGCAATTTTCAGGAAACTCAATGTCCTGAGTCGTACCGAAGCCATCGCCGTGGCAACCCGCAAAGGCTTGCTGCGTTCGCTCGGCGAGTGATCGAAAGACCCTTGGGCTCGAAGCCCAAGGGCAATTGTCGCCTCTAGGACTTGATGAACGCCAAGAGATCGGCGTTGATCGTCTCGGCTTGCGTGGTCGGCATGCCGTGCGGGAAGCCCTTGTAGGTCTTCAAGATTGCGTTCTTCACCAACTTCGCGCTCAGCGGCCCGGAATCGGCATAGGGCACGATCTGGTCATCATCCCCATGCATCACCAGTGTGGGCACCGAGATTTTTTTCAGATCCGGTGTGAAATCGGTTTGGGAGAAAGCCACGATTCCGTCGTAATGCGCCTTGGCCCCTCCCATCATGCCCTGGCGCCACCAGTTCTGGATGATGCCTTCCGAGACCTTCGCGCCTGGCCGGTTAAAACCGTAGAAGGGTCCCGCAGGCAAGTCGCGATAGAACTGCGCCCTGTTGGTCGCGACTTGGGCCTGCAGTCCGTCGAATACTTCCTTGGGCAGTCCTCCTGCATTGGCGGGCGTTTTGACCATGATGGGCGGCACGGCGCTGATGAGCACCGCCTTGGCTACGCGACTCTCGCCGTGGCGCGCTATATAGTGCGCGACCTCACCGCCGCCGGTTGAATGGCCGACATGAACGGCGTTCTTGAGATCCAAGTGCGCGGTCACGGCCGCGAGGTCGTCGGCATAGTGATCCATATCGTGACCGTCGGCTGTCTGGCTCGAGCGCCCGTGACCCCGCCGGTCATGGGCGATGACGCGAAAGCCGTGATTCAGGAAGAACATCATCTGCGTGTCCCAATCGTCGGCGGACAGAGGCCAACCATGGGAAAATACGATCGGTTGGCCGCTGCCCCAATCTTTGTAGAATATGGTGACTCCATCCTTCGTAGTGATCGTGCTCATCTTCATGTCTCCGGTGTGATGTGAGCGGCTTGCGCTCATGTTGAGTGATTCTGCGGTTGCTGCAAGGGGCATTGCCCCGGCAATCAGAAACGCGGTGGCGCCCACGAGAACGTCACGTCGAGATAGATCGGACGTGGCGCTCGATTCCGTGCCGCCGGCCGGTGGGTTCAATGCGTTGCCTTTTCTCATTGTTGTCTCCAGCTGTCTAGTCGAGGGTTGCGGTGGAAGAACGAGGCGACGACATCCGGCCGCTCAGGCCGGATGAAGCATGTCGTGCGCATAAGCAAGTCGATGCCATAGCCGCCGCCATTGGTCTCGACGATCGCCCGGGACCCATCGTAGGTTTCGTGGCGGGTCCAATCGCGCTGCAACTCCAGCAGCACTTGGATCCAGGAGGTCATCTGCGCTCCCGCGGCCTCCATCTTCAACGCTGCCGCGCGAACAGCATCATCTTCCCAGGCATTCATATTGCGCCGCTCCAGGGATGCATTCCCGGCAAGACCGCTTGGATCGGAGGCATCAAAGGTCCGCTATAGACCTTGCTCGCGGACGTCGAGACGACGACCGGAATCTTGAATACCGTGGCCGTCCGGGCGAGCGCCACCGTATTGTTCAAAAGCACTTGTCGATCGCTCGAGCCGACGCCAAACGCAAGGGCTGCTTGTTGATCGACCAAGAGCAATACGCACTGCGCCGGCTGTATAAGCAGGACTGCTCATTGCGATACCTCCAATGTGTTGTGAAACAAGAAATCATAATCAAATGGAAGGGTCGCGTTATATCACGATGGACCCACGCTGCACCCCCTCTTTGTGGTGTCGGCGATGGAACCGATGTCGGCGTGCGCTGCCTCATCCTTTAGAAGGAGAATGACCTCCACCCTATGTGGAATTTTCTGACCGCCATGTTTTCGATATCGTCGCGCCCACTCGGAGGGATGGCAACCCCTCGCAAGAGAATGCGGTTCGCGGCCCAAGGTTGCAGACTACCCGCAAGGCGCAATTTGAGTGAACGCCTCACTCCATCCAACATATACGAGGATAGACATGGCAAAGAAAGATTCCGAGAACAGCGCGCTGAGGCGCCGCCGCGAAGCGCCGTTGATCACACCCATCGACCTCGGTGCTGATGCATCCAAGAACATCGCCGGCGGCATGAACGGTATTTTGGCGGACGTGTTCGCGCTGTATTTGAAGACGAAGAACTTTCATTGGCATATGAGCGGACCGCACTTCCGCGATTACCATCTTCTGCTCGACGAGCAGGCCGATCAGCTGTATGCGATGACCGACGCCATAGCCGAACGGATTAGAAAGACTGGTGGGTCGACCTTGCGCTCGATCGGGCACATTGCGCGGATCCAACGAATCAAGGACAACGATGCCGACTACGTCGATCCTCTGGATATGCTTGCCGAGCTGCGCGAGGACAATGCGACCCTGGCTGGGCGGCTCCGAGAGGTTCACGGCGTCGTCGATCAGCTTCGCGATATTGCGACCGCGAGCTTGATCGAGAACTGGATAGACGAAACCGAACGCCGTACTTGGTTCCTATTTGAATCGAGCCGGAACGGAAACGTAACGGGTCACTGACAGGGGACGCCCAGCGCGTTGGTGACAAATGATCCCGCTAGTCATCCTATGAGCAGGGTCTCTTTGGTTCTATCGCGGCTTCGCCCAGCGGTTGCCTAGTTCAATACCATATCGTACGAGGCTCTGCCCTTGCTGCATTTGCAAGATCTCCGCGGACTTCAACCCCACATCGACATCTTGACGGGCGGCCGCAAGGCTCTTGCTGAGAGCAAAAGCATCGTAAGCGGCTTTCGCCACTGCGCCGGCGGTGTGAGGTCTCACGACAAACGCTGCATCGCCGATCAACATGACGCGGCCGAAGACGGTGTGCGGGACCGTCACGTCGACGATTGTCTGCATGAACGGGTCGGGTGTAGCCCCAACTAGCTCCGCAAGGTTGGGATGGACTTCACGCTTTGCGCGCGACCGCAAATCACTGACGGCGTCCGGTGCAACCAGGGCCCTGGGGCAAAGAGGCGTGATGACGCTTGCCGTCCTTGTCGACCAGGGCGCGCGCCAGCTCGGCCCCATCCGCGCGGACGTACCAAACCCAGTTCAGACGCCGAAAACCACGCCGGACATTCGCGCCCTCGCCGGGAATGAAATAGACGAGAATATGGCCACCCGATCGAGCCTCAGAGAAGGTGAAGGCATCGTCGAAGAACGCCAGCAATTGCTGCGGAGTATCGGACTCGTCCAGGGGTTCCTCGCCAAGCGACATAGCCGGCGTAGCTTGGCGCCGCATAGGGGACGAACCGATGACGTAGCACCGAATTCGACCCGTCAGCCGCAAGGAACAAATGGCTCGTCACGCTGCTTTCGCCATTCAGTGTTGCCGTCACCCGATCGTCCTGCTGCATGACATCGGAGACTGTCACTCCCATATGGTAGCGATCGTCCGGGAAGGTCGACCTCAGTGTCTTGTAAATCGCCTCCTACGATGTGAATTGTTGCGGCATTGCGTGCGTGGTGCCGGTCCCGCCTTCCGGATCGAGATAGCGCCGCACCCGACACGACGTCATCGGCAATTCAGGCGCGTGGTGTTGGCGAAGCAGGTGTACGAGTTCACCCTGAACCACGATCCCGGCGCCGCGCGTCTCCATGGAGCCGGAAACGCGTTCGTAGATACGGACATCGGCACCGATACCGCTAAGCGCAACACCGGCGCAAAGACCGCCTATCGATCCACCGGCGATCGAGACGGTGAGTTGATTCTCTACGCTCCGTTTCATCCGCGCGGCTGTCCGGTTCGCACCGCCCCTGACGATGCCGACCCATCAAGAGCCGGCGCTGCCGTCGCGATGGCGCGGATCCTGCCGATCATCAATTCATCCTTCAATGCGCCGGAGAAAGCCGGTTGGCCATTGACGATCACCGTCGGCACACCTGAGACACCCCCTTCATATGCCATTCGCTCGGCACGACGGACCTCAGAGACTCCTTCTTCCCCTGAAAGGAAGGCTTCCACCCTTGGACGATCCAGCCCCGCCTCAACACCGATTTCCGTCAACGTCGCCCTATCGCCGATGTCGCGTCCCTTCGTGAAGTAACCTGCGAACAGCCCTTCGATCAAGGCGTCCTGCAAACCCTGCGTTTCGGCCAACCAGACCAAGCGATGCGCGTTGAACGTGTTCGGTGTTCGTTCCATGCGATCGTGGCGGAATTCCAGTCCGACCTTCTGGCCACCGGCAGCGACTTGCGCGTCGAGTCGCTGTGAATGCTCCCACGAGCCGAATTTACTCGAGCGATACTCTCGGCGATTGCGGCCCTCTCTCGGCATATCGGGGTTGAGTTCAAATGGTCTCCACCGAACCGTGACAACGAAGTTTTCCCGAAGTCTCTCAATCGCCCGGTCGAGTTGACGCTTGGCGACATAGCACCATGGGCAGATCGCATCCGAAATCACTTCAATCCGAAGCGCTATATCCGGGCGCGGAAGGTTCACGTCGATCGCGGAGTCTTTCGGCGAGCGGGAACAACCATAGACACCGCATACGGCGCCGTCTGTGAGCTCACTCATCTCCGATCTCTCCTTTTGGGAAAACACAGGACGTAGGTTGGGTCGTGGTCGCCGATTTGCAAGTGATCGCCGCGGGGTAAATGCGGTATGGCGCCTCTCCTCCTTTCGAAGGATGACCGCTTCCACCCTATGGGCAATTCCTCGCTCGCTGAGACCTAGATAGCATCGCTCCAAGTATTTCCGCTTTCGAAGTCATTTCGTGCGCGAGGACGGCGAAACCCATTCGCTATCAACTAGGTGAGGCCATAGCATGCATATTACCCGACGGGGAAAGGACCGCGGACAGGCGGAATTCGGGTGGCTGCAAAGCCGCCACACGTTCTCCTTCGGAGAGTACTACGACCCGAAACACATGGGCTTCGGACCTTTGCGCGTCATCAATGAGGATCGCGTTGCACCGGGGGCCGGTTTCGGCAAACACCCGCACCAGGACATGGAAATCTTGACCTGGGTCCTTTCGGGCACGCTCGAACACAAGGACAGTCTCGGCACCGGCGCGCAGATTCGTTCAGGGGAACTGCAGCGAATGTCCGCCGGCACCGGCGTCACCCACTCGGAGTTCAACGCATCGAACAAGGATCCGGTTCACTTCCTTCAGATCTGGATCGTGCCGAATCGGCGGGGTCTCACGCCATCGTACGAGCAGAACAGTTTTGCGGCCGCCGCCTTGGCGGACCAGTGGTGCCTCATTGCATCAGGCACGCCCCAAGGGGGCGCAGTGAAGATTCACCAGGATGTTGATCTCTATGCCGCTCGACTGAGCTCGGCCCGCGAGCTCATCCACACACCATCGAGCGGCCGCCGTATTTGGCTGCAAGTGGCGCGCGGCAGCGTGGAAACCGACGGCGAAAACTTGGAAGCAGGCGACGCTGCTTCGTGGACGGATTCTGCGCCGATCCACGTGCTCGCGGGACAAGACTCGGAAATCCTGTTGTTCGATATGACCGCCTGAAATTACCCAACTCAGCCTCACCCCAACTCTTCTATCCCATAGAGGACAAGCCCATGATCACCGCTGGGGCGCAACCCAGCAGGCTCTGCTGAGCCCCACCAATCACGCACTCATCCTGATCGACTTCCAGCCGCAGATGGCGTTCGCAACGAAGTCCATCGATGGCGTCAATCTTCGTAACACCGCGGCACTGATATCGAAAGCCGCGGCTGAATTCAAGGTGCCAACCATCGTCACGACCATTGCGGAGAAGAGCTTCTCCGGCCCCGCACCTCGATGAACGGCTGGGAAGACGTAAATCTCATCGCCGAGGTGAACCGGATCGGCAAGAGCCGCCTCGCGCTCGCGAGCTTGTGGACCGGTGTGTGCATCGTGGGCCCGGCGCTGTCGGCGATCGAACAAGGTTTCGAGATATGCGTGATTACCGATGCCTGCGGCGATGTGAGCGACGAGGCGGATGAACGTGCCGTGCAACGCAATGATCCAGGCGGGCGCGCAGCCGATGACCTCCCTGCACCGGTGCGACGCCATGCGAAGGTTGCTGCGTTCATGGTCACACTGCCCAGCGGGACGTTGCCGTCGAATGGGGAGAAATCGCCGGCGGCATAAACCACGCGACCGCCCACGACCGTGAGCAGCGAGGTACTGTCCGCAATCTCATCCTCGGCGCAGCTGAATAATCGCGATCCGGCACGATGAGGTCATGGGCTGGGTTTTCTATGGCTTCCGCGTGATGTACGGCATCGCGATTCTCATGTGCGGCCTAGGGGCGGTCTCGCTCTGGCTGCGCTGGCAGGGGCGGCGCTTCAGTACGCGCTGGTTCCTGCGTGCGCTCGTGATCATGGCCCCTTCCGGCGTGATCGCGACCTTGGGCGGGTGGTACCTCGCGGAAAACCGGTGGCCAGCCCTGGGTCATCTACGGCATCCTTGTGCGGGTTTTCGAAGCCCGCTTCGCCGGGCGCTTTGGACAATCCAATGGCAATGGCTGCTTGGCCGAACGGGCGCCGTGTACCCCTTCTCTGATGTGATCTATCTCCTCTCTGACAAATTCCCCCGCCTGCGTCGAGGGCGCCTTTCCTTCACGTATATCAGCTCGCGCCCGCAATACAGTTTGCTTCTCAGGCATAAGTCACCTTTTACGATAGTTGTTCCGGAGCGGCTCGCCCCAAGGACTGGCGCAGCTCCACATTCTGTAGCCCCTATTTCGAGGAGCCTCCAGGACCGGCCGTTGAGCCGCCCGTTGAGCCGCCCGTTGAGCCGCCCGTTGAGCCGCCATGGGAATGCTTGACGCCGTTCCGCCCGGCCTCGTTAGCCGTTTCAGGATCCTTGACGAAATCTCCCGAACTGGCGCGTTGACTCTCGTCAGAGTCGAGCCCCGAGGAGCCCTGCTCAGAATGCTGAGTTTCTTCTTAACCTCCCCACTCGCGCGCTGCGGATCGTTTGCGAGATGGGAATTGCCGCGCTCCGCTCCGCCTGGTTTTCTCGTGCTGCCATTGTGCTTGCTTGCCATTTTAAGACACTCCTTCGAGAGGGATTGCGGTTGCTAAGCTATCGGTGGATGTCAAAACAATGCTAAAGCTTGAGCGCCTCATTTGCGGGAGGGGACCGTTGTATCCCGTTGTAAGGACTCCCTGTCGGACGACTTAGGTACCATCAGCCGAAGGCGCTACTTGTCGCCCGTTCACCGACAAACATATGAGAGCGAGCCTGATTGGAGAGGAATGGCGCATTGGATACGCTCGGAGCAACTTCAGTGGAGATTCCGATGTCCAGTTCACAACAGAAGGCTGCCGCCCGGCGCAACGTCAAAAAAGCGGCCTCCGCGGCCAAGAAAAAAAGGTCGATCGCCCACCTGTCGAAGGCCACGCGCACGGCGCTTGGCAAGCAAGGGGCAAAGGTGTCCCAAGAACGCAAGAGGCACGCGTGAATGCCGACCGAAAGCCCATGCGATCCGCAGCCCGACGCCTAATCGATCAAGATTTTTCCGCGGCGCATCACAGGCCTGATCCGGCGTTCAAGTGCTTCAAGCCCAGGTAGAGCGGCAAATTATAGGGGTCATTCGATATTGTCGAGCCGCTGCAAAAGCGTCCTTAGTCAATCCTACGGCTGAGTCAGCCAGCGCGCACAACTCAAGTAGTTACGTGAAGCTTGCCGACCAACAAGGCCAAACTTAGGGTGGACGCCATGAGCAAGCTGCATCCGATGATCGTGAATTTCCCTCTAGCGCTCATATTAACCGCCGCTGGATGTCTCCTGATTGGCCGCCTTACTCGACGCGACAATATTGCGAGCTCCCTCGATAAGGTCGGCACATGGAATTTGTGCCTGGGCGCTGCAGCCGCGCTAGTGGCCGTGGGCACTGGAATGGTCTCGGCCGGAAAAGTAATCGTCTCTCCGGAGGCTCAGCACTCCATTTCTGTTCACATGGGGTGGGGGCTGTGCACCACTGTGGTCCTTGTTCTTTTAAGCGTATGGCGGGGGGCGGGAGTACGGGCCTCGCGCCCCAACGCGATATTTTTGATAGTCCTCGGTGCGGCGAGCGTCGCCCTGATCGTCACGGGTTATTATGGCGGACAAAATGTGTACGATTTCGGGGTCGGTGTACTCGGCGACGCGGTTAAGTGACGACGAGGGCGTCGTCGAGCCGGCAATACAAGGCGATGAATGTGGACGGTCCAGATCCACGACGCATCACTGAGATAGGCGACCGCTCGCTTCGTTCAACCTATAGAGTTTGCGTAGGTGTTTGTGCCCTCGCTTGGCGCCGACATCAAAATTTACACTGCACTTCAAAGAAGACGCTACGGCCCGCCTCGACACCGGTCGGCCCAGGTTGCAGCGGAGACGCCGTCGTACCGAACTCAAAATGGTGCGGATGAATGAGGTTTGACCCCGTGAGCGCCAGTGCTATCGCGGGCGAGCCTGTCCACGTCACATGGGCATTGAGCTCGGTGTAGCTCGCGACACGGGATTCGGCAACGCACCGACATGACGCAGCTCCAAATACAGCAATCCGTTGGGGACCATCATCATCGTCGAGCGCAGTGCGATTTGATAATGGGGTCATCGCCGGCGATCGCGGCACCCGCAATGGCACTGCTGCCAGGGTCGAAATGCAGGTTCTCGTGGAGCCAATTGCACCCGACGCTGATGCGCCACCACTCGCGGATCTGGTAGTTGCCCCACGCTTCGATGCCATGAGTATTCCCCTCCATGCGGTTGGCGAAAATGGCCGGCAGTGCGGGCCCCCTTGAATATTCGGCGCTCCGCAAATCGGTATACACGTTATGAAAAGCCGAGACCGACACGGAAGTGTCGCAGAGGGCTGCGCGCGGTATCCCAATTCATATGCCGTCAGTCTTTCATCCTGAAAGTTTCCTCCTCGGATGTACACAACAGGACCTAACACTTCAAAGAGATCGCGGTCCAACCGGGACGGCGCGCGAACCGCCCGTGACACAGCCGTCCATAGCAGATTGCGGTCGGATACCTTCCAAGAAAGGCGAGCATTCGGGAGCGGCTCTCCGCGGGTGTAGGCGTCATGCTCGTATTTCGTTCCAACAACCAGCGTGAGCGTTCGGCTTAAGGAGATGCTGTCCTGGAAAAATGCGTTGGCGTAGTTCAACGTGCGCCGCTCTGGGGGGGGGGAAGAGCAGCAATTGCATGCTCGATAGGACCATCGGAAACTTGTCCTCTTCGGTCCGGACGCCACCGCCCCAGACGATGCTCTGAGGGCCCCCGGGTAAAGGTGTGTGTCGCACATCGAGAGCGTAGGAGCTGAGTTCACCAGATCCAACACCCGGAATCGCGAATTTACTGTAATCGTAATAAAGCTTGAATCGACTGAACACGTATCACCCTGATCGGAGACTCTTGCATTCCCATTTTTACGCGCGCGGCGGTCGACCTTCCGCATCGCTTCCTTTGCGTACTTCGCACGCGTGTGCTCTCACCCGTTCCGGCCCTCGAGAGCGACTGACTTAGCTCAATAATATATTTGTCACGTTGTGCCTGATACCAGACAGTCAGACCGCATCTCGCGTGAAGAAACCCCGGATGCGCACGTTGGTTGCAAAATAGGCCTCTGGTAGCCAGATGCTATGACGAGTCTATGGGGACGCTTTCTTGCTACGCGCCGCCAGGGCGCGTGGTCTCAATTTGCGTTCGCCGCGCATTACAAACAGAACGTAAGCCTTTTCACCTTCCCGCCGATAAAATATTCGGCAGGGCGTTTCAACTATTTGACGGTAGCGGCCGCCGCGTAGTTCACGCGGTTTGGAGCCGCTGTCCGGATGAATAATCAACTGGTCGACGTGTCTGAAGACTCGCCGCACCAATTCACTTGCAGCCGGGGGATTATCCAGCGCAATGTAATCGGCGATTGCGTCTAAGTCGTTTAAAGCGGGCTCGGCCCAGATTACTTGAGCCATCGTGACATGCGTCGCTTCGCTTGCGCATGGGTCACGACGCGACCGTCCTCCACCGCCTTCTCACCTCGGGCGATGCCCTCGAGCAAGCCGATGCGTTGTTGGAGAGCATCGTAGGCCTCGACATCGACGAGATAGGCTGCTGGCAGCCCGTGCTGTGTGATAAGGATGGGAGCGCCGTCTTTTTCGATATCGGCCAGCAATTCCGACGCTTTTCGCTTAAGGGTGGTAACAAGTTCTGTGCGCATACAGTGATACTATAGTATCACACGTATGAGCTCGTGAGGAATTCGAACGCTCTCGGCACGACCAACAAGTTGGGTTCGCGGAGACGGCAGGTAGTAAGTTCTTTTATTAATCTACTCTAAGTTATCTATTGGTCGATCGAGTTTGACTGACTCTGATCGACTATCGAATTAGTCCTGTCGACCTATTCTGTTGAAAAACTGACCGGTTTTGAAGGCTTTCCTTGACTGGCTTTGATGAAGGGAAGCCTTGCAAGTGATGGCTCTTCGTGTTTGCCGACTTCTCCTGCGGTCTTTTGGGTTCTAGCTTCGCGATACTCCGTCTACGTGACTCGCTGACCTTGGAGGCGTCGGACACAGCCTCTTTGCCATTCGGCGCAGGTTCTGCGCTGTGGCAGGAAGTAGGAACTCATCGTGTGCACCGCTGGGTCCGCGCAATCAAGATCCCCTTGAGGCCTGCAAACAGCACCTCAGCCTTCCTTCGGTCATTGCGCGATTGCTTGTAACGGCGCGTCCTCGCGACAGCCCGTGCCACACGCGTGCAGGTTCATAGATACTGCGAGCTATCTTGCGACACGGTGTGTTCGGACAGCAACGGGACTTCATCAGACACGCCGCGCATTCCGATTTCCTGGACTTATAAATCGTCGTGTCTTCTTTCGTAAGGCGCGTGCGCGGGTTCGTGAAGATGCGCCAATCACTGCGCAGCGCATATCCTTGCGGACAGCGGTATTCGTTGCGTTGACCGTCCCACTGGAAGTCGCTTCTGGACAGTGTTTCGTCTGTGCGTTGAGCGTGATCCCACACCGGCACATGCGGTTCGATCTGCTTCTCGTTGATCAACCAGTTCAGCATCGCCGCGGTAAGTAGGCGGTAATCACCGAGCAACCACTCGGGCTTCAGATCGAAGCGCTCCTCGACCCGATCGGTCATCGTCTGCGTGGCATTATTCTCTCTGCTTCACCTGCCGCCAAGCCTTTTGCCGGCTGTCAGTGTTTTCTGACAGCAACAGACAGTCTTGGCCCACTCCGTAACGAGTTGTGCCTCGGATATAAATTGTTTTTTGGGCGAACCGGGGGAGAGGCCGTCAATGACCAACAACCCGGGTGATTCGGTGGCCCGCAATGAGCGCCTGTACCGACTACTCGAATGTTCCAGCGACGGTATCTGCGAGGTCGATATCGACGGTCGATGCACCTATTGTAATACAACCGCGGCACACCTTCTCGGCTACGAACCCTATGAGCTTGTGGGCACTTTTTTGCATGAGGCGATTCATCCGGGCGGCAGATACCTGGCCTCAGCCGAATGCTCAATCTGCCAGGCATTAACAAACGCCCGTGGATTGAAACTGGGCGAGCCCGCACGGCGCACCCACGGTGTGATGTCCCATAAAGATGGTCGCGCGGTGGCGGTGTCTTATTCAGGCGTGCAAGTCGTAGTCGATGGCCTCATTCAGGGTTCCGTGTTGACTTTCTACGATGACTCGGAGCACCGCCGCCTCGTAGGCGAACTCCGGGAACGGACGTCGGAGCTCGCGGAGTCCGAACGTCGCAAAACTGAATTCATCGCGACTCTCGCCCATGAGCTGCGAAATCCTTTGGCCCCTCTGCGCGCCGCCTTGCAGGTGATGCGCAAAGCGAGCAACAACGCCACCTCCATGGCTCAGCTGCGGGAGACGATGGAACGGCAGTTGGAGCAGCTCGTGCAGCTGGTCAATAGCCTATTGGACATCGCGCGGATCACCAGCGGCCAGATGGCGCTGGAAAAGAAACGCATCCCTCTGCACGAAATTCTCCAATCCGCGGTGGAGGCGAGCGAACCGCTGCGGACGACGAACAAGAACTCCCTCACTTTGGAACTCCCCGCAGAGCCGCTGTATCTGCACGTGGACCCGACGCGGCTGACGCAGGTATTCACGAATATCTTGAACAATGCCGCCCAGTACAGCGCCCCCGGTGGCCCGATTACCGTGCGCGCCGGGGGCGATGAGTCGACGGTGCGGATCGACATCTCAGATACCGGCGTCGGGATCGCGCGCGAGGCATTGAATCGCATTTTCGACATGTTCACGCGCGTTGGACGTGATTCCACAAGACCGCGCACAGGATTGGGCGTCGGACTCAACCTCGCACGCCGCTTGGTCGAGATGCATGACGGCGAGCTTGTGGCATCAAGCGAAGGCCTAGGGCGCGGCAGTCATTTTCTAATCACGCTGCCCCTCGCGGGACCCGCCGGAGCGGAGTCGATGGCCGCCGAAGGTGATTCGCCTCCGCAGACCCGCACTTCGGTTCGAGCCCTTATCGTCGATGACAACGTCGATGCGGCTGCGACCTTGAGCCTCTTATTGCAATTAGGCGGCCACACCACGGCTGTTGCGCACGACGGATTCGAAGCGCTCAAAATGGCGGCCGAATTCAAGCCCGACATTGTGTTGCTCGATTTGGGCTTACCCGGCATAGACGGCTACGAAGTGGCTCGCTCGATCCGCCGCATGCCTCAGCTGGGAAATCCGCTCTTGGTCGCTGTCACGGGGTGGGGAGCTCCGGATGAGCGGCTGCAAACGAAACAGGCAGGCTTTGATGAACATCTCACCAAACCGGTGGATATTTCGATGATTGAGCTCTTACTGACGACCTTACCGACCCGCGCGTCCAACGCGGACGGCAATCCCCCGGCCACCAACGGACACAAGATCGACGCACCCACTTAAGGCCCGCACCCCTCGGTCGATAAGCAACTGTACCCTCAGTTGTAAGTTGGGTGTAAAAGTTTCAAACTAACCCACCGTCCGTGCGAGCACGCTCACCCGGATGTGTGTCGCTTGAGCTTGTCTCTGCGGAGCCATAGATTGACAGGGAAACAACAAGATCTGATTGCGCTCGCGAACCATCTAAGGCAGCGCCATGAAGCACTGTTGCTCGCTTGGCGGAGTACGATAAAAAAGGACCCAGATCTCACGAGCGGCGACTCGCTGCCGCGTTCCGAGCTGTTCGATCACATTCCGGCGTTGCTACTGACTTTCGAACGGGGATTGCGCCGCGCCGCGGCGGGCGACGAAAAGACAGAAGAAGAAGCCGCCCAAGACTCAGCCGCTGCCCACGGGCTGCAACGCTGGAAGCAGGGCTACGATTGCCGTGAGGTGACCCGTGAATGGGGGAAGCTCAACGAATGTGTAGTGCTGGAATTGGATCGCTACACGAAAGCAAATCCTGAAGTTTCTTTGGACGCAATGACCCATGCGCGGCAAGTGTGGACGAGCCTGTGCAGCGCCGGCATTGAGTTCAGCGTTCAGGAATATTTTGCACTTCAGCAGCGCGAGGCCGCAGGTCACGTCAAAGATCTTGAGAGTGCCCTGGAGGAAATCCGCGAACTCGAACGGCAACGTGGCGAGACGTGGCAGCAAGCGGCGCACGACCTGCGGGGAAACTTGGCCGTCGTCGCCAACGCAACTGTGGGCCTCACTCGTCATGGAAAACGGGATTCTTCGCGCGACGATTTTGTTCGCATCCTGATGCGCAACGTCACCTCGCTCCATCATTTGCTCGACGATGTGACCACGCTCGCTCGCTTGCAGGCGGGACGCGAGTCACGCCAGATTGAGCCGCTCGATGTCGCCACCATCATTCCTCCCCTGTGCGAAGGGATTCGACACCTGGCGGTACAGCGGGGTCTCTATCTTAAGTGTCACGGTCCGGAGGGATTTGCCGCCGACGGGGATGCCGTTAAGATCAGGCGGATCGGCCAAAATCTCTTGCTCAATGCGGTGAAATATACCCGCGCGGGAGGCATCACGGTGACATGGGGGACCAGCACGCCGGAGGATACAAAGCGATGGGCTTTATGTATCGCCGATACGGGGCCGGGCTTTCACACCGATTCTGGTCAGCCAATCGCCACTATGCTCGAAACCTCGAGTGAACCCTTGTCCTCGTCAGAAATGACACTCCCCGTGCAAAGGGAAGTAGCCGGCGGCGCCTTCGGCAATCTCTCGGTGAAGGGCGATAATATCGGATCATCCCGAGGGCAAGCCGGCGAAGGCATCGGTCTGTCGATTGTTAAACGCCTGTGCGAAATGCTGGATGCAACGATCGAGATGCAGTCGGTACCCCACGTAGGAACGACTTTTCGGATTTTATTTCCAAGACGCTACGTCAGCTGAGGCACCTACGCGAACTTGCCCAAACTGGGATTGCTCCACGGTGAATGGCAGCGATTGACGGGCTATTTTACCGCTTTTTTGGCCGATCGGGACCGGAATCGACGATGCCATAGGCCCGTCGTGGACCGGCGGCGCAGATTGCCCATCACTCGAATCCACGCCGCAGCGCAGGGTGGGCGAGGCCGGCCGAGACGACCGCAAGCGGAAAGTAAGTGCGTTAAACCACTTAGACGAACGCCCAGCCGCACCGTCAAGGATTACCGCCCTTTGCGGCGATTGCAGCGAGGCACCGCGACGCACCCGATGCGCGAGCACTTGTCGCGCGGCGATGAGGATACTCTCACTCGATCCAGGGACCATCGCGCCGTCGGCGCTACCGAGACCCCCGACAGATCAGCGCTACCGAGGTCTCGAGTATTGGATTGATGCGGCCTTTAATCCACCATACGCAGTCTCACGGCACGAAAGGAAGCTTCCACTACTGTTAGCTTCTACGCGGCAGTCGGACCGAGAAGACGGTCTCGCGATCATCAGATCGCGCCTCCGCGACCCCTCCATGACCCATTGCGATCTCGCGGACTATATACAAGCCCAGACCCAAACCCGGATGATTGGGATTGACCGTGGCCCGTTTTAGCGGCTCAAACAGCTGCAACAGAGTCTCCCGACTTATAACGGGGCCGTCATTGCTAACTTCAAGGCGAAGATCAGTCTCCTCGCCCACCACGGCGACGCGCACGGGTACACCCGGTGCGCCGTATTGAATTGCGTTAGTGACAAGATTACCGATCAGCTGTCGGATCCGCCTTGCGTCGAAGGTTCCTTGGCAGTCGCCTTCGACACTCAGTTGTACCCGACTATCTGGATATGCAGCGCCTAGCTGCTCAAGCTCTTGAGCGCAGATTTCAGCAAGATCCGCCGGCGAGGGGACGATGCTGATACCCAATCCAAGTTTGGTACGGTTGAAGTCGACAAGGTCATCGAGTAGCGATTGCAACTGAGCACCGCTTTGAATCAGCCGTCCCGACGCAGCCGAGACCGCGTCGCCCGCATTGAGGCGCCCCAAAAGGACCGCAGTCATCCGCACGGTTTGTAAGGGGCTGCGCATATCGTGGCTAAGCGAGCCAAGCAGCAGATTTCGCGCCCGTTCCATCCATGCGCTGTAATGCGATATGGACTCTGCCACAGCTTGATCGATTGCCTCGTTGAAGCGAATGACGTCCTGAAGAAAGGGAGGGGCGGACTGGCATGACTCTATCCACAAGAAAAGGACGCTGGCGCGCAGCGCACGGTACTCAGATGCCAGCTGATTGATGTCGTAGCCGTTTTTAGCCCTCAGGACGGCGTGAGTCTCGGCGGCGGTTTCTGGGGCACCGAAAGAGGCCGCCGCGAGCCCCATCGACTTATCGGCCTGCTCTTCGGGTGACTGGTATGTGCGCATGTCCGCAGCTACCGCCTCAAGAATCTGCTTGGCGTGGTCTCGCAGCTGCGTTGATGTCATGGATGCCGACGCAGGCGAGCAGGTGGCGGCGAATGCCTCCCACTTGCCGAGAATGCGTTCCATGTCGCTTAAAATGAAGTCGGCGAGCCGCAAGTTCAATGTCCCTCAGACTATCTGGGGATAGGCTATACCTATTCGTCGCGGAAGGTCCTCTTTTAGCCCGACCCCGAGCATGCGCGCCTGGGAATTCAATTACCGAGCCGGGTAACCCAAGCCTTGCCGCCTATCACCCCCGCAAACTCGCACATTTCGTGTGGCGCAGAGCAGTGGACCGGCAAGCCCCAGAATTAATTCAATTCCAACGCCAACCGTGACCACTGGCAGCTTCGGGAACACGAGTCCCATACGGCAACATTGGCGACGAGAGGCTCCAGCCGGCCCAAGACCCGTCAGTCCTGCGAACTGACGATCCGAATCGTCGCGTTAAGTATCCGTTTTGACGATTCCTTTCTTTAGCGCTCGGTGTCGATACCCCAAGTGTACGCGCCTATGGCTGGCTGTTGGGGGTACTACTCGGAGGCTAATTTCGATGCCAGCGGAGATTCGCAGCGGGAGAAAGCGGTCCGGTGGCCCCCTTATGGCGGCGCGGACTCCAACGAGTGGTATCTCTGAGAGTGTTCCAGTTTTTGCTTCGCGGCTCTCGTGATTCTTCTGACCCTTAATGCAACTCCGGATCGACCCGTCGCCGAAAGCCACGATTATCAGCTTCCGGTGGCTTCATCGCTCAAGCCGCCGCGCCTTGCGAAGCCGCAGCTAAAGTACCCTTCGCTTTACCCGTCCTGGCACGCGGTGTGCGGAGCCTGCGCCAGCATCCCTATTTGGTCAGCGGCCGGCTGAGTTCGGTGCGCCAATTGGCCGGGTCGGGACTCGATTCCGGGCCGACGACATAGCACTCGTACAGGTCGCCCGCTGTCTTGTGCCCGTTGGCTTTGGTCCAATCGGCGAACTCGTGCCACGCGCCGCCCAGCCCCTCGTAGGGGCCGTGATAGACGGTGCGTACCATCTTGAGCGCTGGACGCTGACCAGGCTTCACGCGGCCGACGGCCGTGACGGGCGCCGACACCGGCACGCAGATGTCGAATTCGAAAGCCTCTGGCGTCACCGTGAGGTGATGCGCAAACCACGGTCCGACCGGACCGATGCCTTGCGCCTTTACAGCGATCATAGCCTCGCCGATGGCCGGTCCCATGACGTGCTGAATATTTGAGCGTGGCGTCTCAATGTGCAGTGTGGCGACCAATTGCGCGGGGGCCTCGACAACTTGCGGCGTTTCAATCATGCGCGTTCTCCGATGAATGTCGGCAACAATGTCTCGAGTCGGTCGTAGCCTGCGGCCATGCCGTACTCCATGCCCGAACGACGCGCCGTATCGCGAGCATCTTGCGATTCGTACAGTATGGTGATCGTAGTCCTGGTGATACCGCGCGTCTCAATGAATACGGTCGTGTCCAGGGCTTCGCCCGGGTACCAAGCGTCGTCGAACTTCTCGGTGGCGACAAGACGTTCGAGCGGAATGACCTCGCGGAACACGCCGCCCATAGCCATCTGTGACCTGTCCTTTTCGTTACGCCAGATATAGCGATAAGCTCCACCGACACGAAGGTCGATTTCGCATAGGGGCATGGTCCATCCAGGTGGGCCGAGCAGCCAGCGACGGACGAGTTCCGGCTTGGTGAATGCGTCGAACACCAGTCGTCGGGGTGCGTCGAAATCGCGTGTCACCTGGACCTCGCGATCGCTCGGCGTGGACACCTTAAAGCTGTCTAGGAATGACATCGAACCTCCGTTATCGCTTCTTGGAATTGGCCCGCTTGCGCTTCTTTTCCGTGACTTTTAATTCGCTCAGCAAGCCGTCGAGCCGCACGAAGGAAGCCTCCCAATATTCGCGGTACTTTTCCAGCCACTCGGTTGCTTCAGCGAGGGGGCGCGCCTCGAGCTTGCGCGGTCGCCGCTGCGCATCTCGCCCGCGCATGACAAGCCCCGCACGTTCGAGCACATTGAGGTGCTTGGAGATCGCCGGCTGACTCAGATCGAAGGGCTTCATCAATTCGGATACATCCGCCTCCCCTAGCGCGAGGCGCGCCAAGATCGCGCGCCTCGTAGGGTCCGCGAGCGCTCCGAAGGTCAAGCTCAGTCGGTCTGCTTTGTACATCTCCATGTGGATATATTACCCTATGGTGATGTACAGTCAACAGGCCACTGAATTCCCTAAGGCTCCCTCATCGAGCTTGGTACGCCCACAGCGCAGCAGTTCAACGGCCGCTATGTAGAAGGCAGTTCAATTAAGCGGGACGGATTCATTAGAATGGCATTTGCGCGCGTGAATAGCAGCGCTCCGGCTCTGCCAAGCCCAAGGATCTAGTCAGTACCTTCGGCGGGCAAAGTAAACCATTTGCAATTATATCTCAAGAAATCTCCAATACTTGTCCAGTATTTGTCGCGTAAAAAATCCGCGATTTGTCATCTGGCAAGCCGAGGAATACCGTCGGCGCGCGATTCAAACGCACTGTATCCTCATCGTTTAGTTTTCCGATGCGCTTACCCAGCCGTGCTTTTGGCACGGTGGTGACCTTGTCGATCATCAGTCGCGAAGCGCTCTTCAGCCCATTGCGATCGGTGGGTTCGAAGAGCATGCGCAGTAACGGTGTGGCTCATTATTTTGATTTGCCCGCAGTAACGATCGGCGACGTAACACCATGTAGGGCTGCCACCCGCATGCCTTTTTTTTCTTGATATAGAGCTTCGACAGTTCGGCGCTTTGCACAGCAACCACCGCGGCTCGACGACCGGAGAGCTTTCCATAAGAATACGGCCTTTGGCAGGTAGCTGCTACTGACGAGGGGAGTCATGAGATAGCCGGTAAAATTCTTGTCTCTCCTGGAGCACATCGAGTTTCAAAGTCGGGTATTGTTGGCTGTTGGTGGCATTACTCGGAGGCTAATCGATGCCAGCGGAGTTTCGCGGTAGGGAGAAAGCGGTCAGGTGGCGCCATTATGGGGGCGGACTCCAATGTGAGAATTCCAGTTTTTGCTTCGCGGTAGCTTTCGTAATTCTTCTGACCTTCAATGCAACTTCCGGAGTTGACCCTACCGTCAGTCAGCAGGGGCAGCTTCCAGAATGGTCAGCGCAGATCGTCTCAAGGTTTCGCGCTGGTGTGGAGTTGGCGGAGCACTTCGTCCACTGCGTCGATGACCGCCTGCGGCTTTTCCAACTGAATCGTGTGACCTGATCCCTTAATGATCCGGTGTACGCCGCGCGAGGAGAGTTGCGCCAGGGCCCCATGCAGACCAATCCAGATCTTTGAGTACGATCGTTTGTACCAAATGCCTTCGGGTGTGCCGCTTTTCCCCCATGAGTACTCGGCCGAGAGAACGACAAGCGGTATTGCGCCAAGGCGCTGGTGATCGACGCTGTCGTACCGGTGTGTATACAGCGACGACATGAGAGAGACTTTGTCGGCGAAATAGTAGGCGGTGAAGAACTGAGGCCAGGCTTTTCGGAACGCGGTGGGCGTGTCGCTCGGCAACGTCGCAGCTGACGTGCAGTCCTCATACTCGGGGCTGGACGGTTTGAGGGGGCCATTCGCCACCGAGAGGGCGCAATGCAACATACCGGCCGCGTAGCTTTCTCTCCCGCTCACTTCGTCGAAACCCGGCTGATTCTCGTCGATGAGCCCCTCTCCGGCCGGACTGGTATCGACGATGACCATGCCCACAACCTCCTTGGGCCAGCGTTGCGCGTAGAGGCGCGCCTCGATACCGCCTAAAGAGTGTCCCACCAGCACATACGGCCCCGGTATGCGTCCGACATTTAGCGCCGCATGCAGGTCGTCTACCACATCGGAGAGGATCTGGGGCCGGGGGCCCGGATCACTGAAGCCATACCCTGCTCGGTCGAAGGCGCAGACGCGCGTTTTTTGCGCGACCACCGGCTGGGTTTTGTACCAGACCACCGACCAGCTGAATATACCAGCCATCAGAATGACCGTCGGGCCGCCCTCGCCCGTGCAGTGCAGGTTGATACGCCGGCCGCCAATATTTACCAGCTGACCTGGCGCGACGTAGGGCAGTATCCTCAGGTCCTCACCCATGGAGGTCGCTGGCGTGGGCTCGGCAAGGACGACGTCTCCGATGGAAAGCAGCAGGGCGGCCAAGATGGCGCGAAGTCCGAACGTGTATGCATTCTCGTGTGGGGCCAAAAATTGGAATGTCACTTGCGTAGCCTACCGCAACCGACGAATGACAGCTTCAGGCATGTTCAGTCGGGGGAATGACCGGCAACAGTTGTTAAGGGTTGCCCGATTTCTGCCCGTCGTCGCTGAGTATGGCATACCCGGTGAGGTGTGAGGGCAGACGTCGGGCAGGCCTCAAGGGAGGAAACCGCGGAGCCGTGGCGTCGAAGATCACGGTATGGGAGATGACTTCGTTCCAGTGAGCTACGGGGAGTTGGGAGGTAAGGGCGACCGACTTATCGATGGATCGTTCTTAGCCTGCCGCCGCATGAATGGACATCACCGATGAACCCGCCCTCATGGACCCATTGCGGTCCCTGATGAGAGGCAGCTATCCGCCAATCCTTGCGTAGCTCCGACATGATCCAGCAAAGATAGCGGGTTCATCCTGGCGTTCTCGACGCTAGTCAGAATTGGGTGGAGCAGCTAGCAATTTCTGGAAATGGGCGTAGGCCGCTTTCCGCGCGTGTTGCAGAGCTGTCAATTGGGCGTTCAATTCAATACCTGCTTCTCTGTCGTTCTTGAGTTGAGATGCCTTCATCAGGCTGACTTCGGATGCCGCGAGATCCGAGACCTGTCGCGCCACTCTCATCATCGCCCCGTCGTTTTTTGTTAGCGATGAAATCTTCATTGCTGACCTGACCTGCAGATCGTTGAGCGTCTCCTCCGACACGGTGTTGTCGAAGTGCTCGTAGGAAGAGGAAAAATCTGAAAGAGTCCGGACATCGTGGCTTCCCATGCTGTAGATGACTGCCGCCCCGAGAATCAAAACAGCGGCCGCACAAATCGTCAGAGTTTTAAGCACGGGTTCTCCCCTTCAGGTCATTGTAGAGGTCTTCTGGACTTTGTATCGCAAAGTAATTCGCCTAGTCAACTGTACCGGACTACGGGCTCTGCGCCGCCTGATTAAAGATCAAGCGGGGCACTCCGAAAAACTCGGCCTCGATTGAAAGTGCGGTGTCGCACAATAGGCGCTGGTACATCCAGCGGTGGTAGGGATTTGGCGAATGTCAGCACTTCGGCAGAACAAACGCTGCAGCCAGCGGCGGGAGTTGGCCGAAAACACCAGTTCGCCGTTGCATGGGCGAGAATCCATACGGTCAGACGGAGTCGATGCCAAGCCGACAGCGGTCATCGTCCGCATTGCGGAAATGCGAACGCGCCAACGCGCGTAACGTACGGAACGGGAGTTGACGGCGGCTTCGTCGTCGATCCCGTAGCGCTGCAGAGGTGCGACATCGCGACAACCGGCAGTTGCGCGCCGCAGGTGGCGTTGACCGTCGGAATCACGCCGTCCCTGACGCCGGGATTCAGCGTGGCGCAACTCCAATGCCCGCCAGCCACCTACACAGGTCCAGGGAGCATCGCTGGATTCGCGGTCTGCCAGGAACGGGTTCCGGACACTACGATATCCTCGGCGGCCGCGCCGGGAGGCTCGTACGTAACAACGGCTATATTCGATACCGGCACGCCATACACGGTGCTCAACGTGCCCTCCGGCACTGTCTTTCCGATGGTCATTCCGTCTGGTGACAACATCCAGGTAACCACACCAAGCGGCTTCGTCTACGCCCAGACTCCATCAACGGATGTCTCCGCGATCAACGTCAATTCCGCCGCGAGTACCAATTCCGCGGTGATCGGTCTCGGATACTTCACGACGAACTCCCTACTGGTGAACTTCACCAATGAAAGTCAGGGCTGGAAGTAGCGCACGGGCCCACACCCGGCGACCGGCGTCGTCCGACTGCTGCCGCACGCGAGCGGCCGCTTTCCGCACACCACTCCGAGTAGTCCGACGGGCAAATCTGATTCTCGCCGGTTAAAAACGCGTATGCGTTCCGGCCTTCGTCCACGAGATTGAAGTTATCGCCCGTTGGCAGACGCGCACTTTCTGTTGCGCCTTTGGGTTTTAGGCTGCACCGCGATGGAGAACAGCACGCGCCCGAATCGCTGCGATCGTCGGCGTCCCCGCCTGACGCATGATCGCTTCAAGTTCGCGGGCATAGATATCGAGCACAGCCTCGGCGCCTTCCTGCCGAAAGCCGCAAGACCCCAACCCTGAGGTCGCCTTTTTGCTACGCGGCTCTTTTAATTCTTCTGACCTTCAATGTCCGGAGTCGACCCGACCCTGAACCGCCGCTCGCGGATGACCGCTTCGGAAAAATTAAAATCTCAAACTTTCCCAAAACAAGCATTGGCGACGACGCACGATAGAACATTCAATCGCTTGCGACACATACCTGCCGATCACGTAACTCGCGCGTTTTCGGCTCTTTATGGGAATATTCGATAATTCAGGCGGACAGCGATGTCCACGTACTCCTACGCGGGCAGGAAGGCGGCGGCACGGAGCGCCGTGCTCGGGCAGTCCCGGGGGAAACTCAATGGCCGTGGACGCGCTCACAGTGGATGCGTACCTGACCGGACCCCTTTTCGTCATTCGTTGCCGCCTGTACCTGCGAACCATGAAAAGTCCACCAGGCACGAGCTCACTGGGTACTCTTGTGGCGTCTTCGAGCCCAGTGGCGAGAAACGAGTCGTCTTCAATCGTCTTCATTCTTCATGGCCGAAGTAAACCCGTGGAGCACATTGTTCGAGTCAACAACTACACCGGTGATTTCTCCATCCTCGTCGATGCTGTTGGGAACCACTCCTTGACCATTTCCGGTTCCGGCGCGCTGCACGGCGTAGGTTATTATTCTTCCGGCACGAGTGCGCAAGAAACCATGGTTGGCGCCTGCGGCGTCCACGTACTGTCCAACGATAACCCCTCGATCGGGATTGATGTATCCAGGAAACGTTCCCTGGCCGTTGCTGTTGCCCGGAACGTCGAAGGAAATAATGCGACCGTTGGCTTCGCGCACGAAGCCGTGGCCGATGCCGCTTGAATCGAAATAGTAACCCGTCACTCTACCCTCATCATCGATACCGGCCGAAAACGTACCCGTGCTGCCCGGCGGATCAAAGGTCGCGAATGTGCCGTTCCGAGAGCGCACGTAGCCGTGAAAGATATTGTTGGAGTCGTTGAAGTATCCCGTCATCGATCCTTCATCGTTGATACAGTCTATGAACCCAGTTTGGGTGCCTTGGCCCTGGCCTGTGCCGGCGCCAGGGGCGCTGAATACGGTGATCTTGCCGCTGGGCGAACGGATGTAAGCGTGGCTCACGTCATTGGAATCGTACGAGTCTCCACCAACGGCGCCTTCAGAGTTTATGTTGGCTGCATAGGTACCTGCGGCGCCGGGAACGTCGATGGCGGTGGATTCTCCATTGGCACGACGCAGGAAACCGTGGGGTCCGTTGGAGTCGAAATAAATTCCTGCGATTTCGCCCCTCCCGTTCATACCGAAGGGAAGGGTGTACTCGCTGTTGGCAGGATCAAAGGTAACGAATTTGCCGTTACGCAATCGTAGAAAACCGTGGCTTACACCGCTGCTATCCGCGTAATAGCCGTCAATCACGCCGTGGGATCGCACGATGGGAGTGGTTCCCTGACCGGATGCGGTTCCTTCGTTGGGGTCGTCAAACGTTATAAAACTGAAATCTCCAGCGATAGCTAAACTACCGATCAGGAGTCCAAGGCATGCCGCTTGTTTTTTCATTGTTTTCTCCCACCGAAAGGTTTGTTAGACGGATCACCAGCGTGAACGAGCTCTCGATTTCCTAACCTGCAGATTTTGGTTCAGTCTGATTTGCGGGTATCCACGGCAATTGCAGAGATTTCCACCAGTGCACCCGGCTTCGGTAGGGCCGCCACCTGAATTGTTGCGCGCGCCGGCGCTGGACTTTTGAAGTGCATTCCGTAAGCGGCGTTCATTCCTGCGAAATCGTGTACATCCGTTAAGTAGACTGTCGTCGTCACAACATCATCGAGGGTCAACCCAGCAGCAGCAAGTATCGCGGCCACATTTTTCAGGGCCTGGTCGGTTTGCTCGCCAATCGTAGTTCCAGAAAGTGTGCCGGTCATTGGATCGATGCCCACCTCACCCGACACATAAACGCTCTTCCCTACCCGTATGGCCTGTGAATAGGGACCGATGGCAGCCGGCGCCAAGCTTGTCGAGATCCCTACTTTTCCACCACCACCATCGTCATCAGCCCGGGCGGCTGCTGATCCGATCGCTATCACAGTTAATGCCGTCAAGAACGCGATATGAGTCTTCATTTGCGAATCCCCTTTTTGTAATCACCGGACGGCCAGCGCTACGAAGTGTGCTCCGCATCTTGGACGTCATACCAGAAACCTGTGAACTCATTGAGGTGATTTAATTGCCCACGCGACCGTAGACTGCTGACCCGAGACGGGTGTATTGGCCAAGATCAGAGCTAAAGGAATGAAATAGTTCTTCATGTTCGCGTCCCAAGGGATGCATCCCTTGCTTCCCCGCTCTTTATTTTTAGAAGTATTTTCCGCCTTCTACACCTAACATTTCCCACACGCAACAAGTGGCACGTTACAAGCTCAGCCTATTGGATCAAATTAAACATAACGTAAGCACCCGGGAAAGCGGAATTACGGCTGCGGGCCGTAATTCTCGCCAGCATCCGTCGGGTGTTTAGAGCGGCCGATATCAACGTTGCGCTTGAACGCCTCTTTCCCGTTCCGCCGGTCAAAATGGGAAAGTTCCAGCATCCTTGTTGATTCCGCCTCCGATCAGTCTACCGCGCGCCGTGTATGACAGCTTACCGGCGCGCATTTTTGGTGGTCGAATGACTCAAAGTGGCCGCCTGCTGCCCGTCGCCGACAGTGCCCGACTCCACCGACGGGTCGCGACCCGAGTCGTCCTTGGTGATTGTCGGCTTTGAGAAAGCAAACCCCATGATGGATCGCGTCGGTAGCTCTTTAGTGTGGCTGCTGCGTCGTCAAATCCATCGCGGTCTTCCCCTCGCTCTTAGGGACGAAGAAATGTCGAGCGAGCAGCAGCATCAGTGCACTTACCAACGCCATGAATGCATCGGGCCACAGGCTGTAGAGATAGAAGTACCAGTAATTGCTGGGTGGAGGCGTGGGCCCAAGAAAAATCATTTCTGCCGGGCCCCATCTTGTCGGCGGCCAATGCCTGACGGCGCCTATTGCTATCTCAATCAACACCGCCGTGCAGGGCAATACCCACCAGCCATTGAGCGCGAAGCGCCGGACCAGGATAACACCAGGCACTAAGCAGACAAGCGAGAACAGGAACCAATAGGGGTAGGCCAGCAGTAGCAACGCTTCATGCGCAAGATTCCTCGCGGGCCCGAAGGGAGAAGCCTCCAAGACCGTGGGCCCCACCGCCGCGATGGCAATCAACCAAGTCCATGTACGCCATCTCAGCACGGGAGTACCTCACCCTGCATGTCCACGTGGGATTATTGCAGGAATTGGATGTTCGCAGACAGGAAGCCGATACTGAGCATTCACTGGCCGCAGTTGGCCGAGGCCGTGTCAAAACCGAGGCCGCAGGGGATGCCCAGCGGAACATCAACCAGCTGTGGTTCATCAGCTTCTGGAAAGAGCCTTGGAAAAGCCGGTTGAGCTAGGCATGAGCGCCCAGCCGATGAGCTCGCATAGCCCCGCCGACCCGGAGCCCGGACATCGAGGCTCTGGACCCCAACTTCATCCTGGGTATGCCTGCACGCTGTCCGCAACAGAGTCTGCGACGTGTTCCTTTGTAATCACACCCGCGACGTCGCTGCCGCGGGGAACGCCACGACCCCGCACCACGACTGCCATCATCGCCTTGCGTCGCCACATGCGGCGGATGACATCAAAAGCAGTCTCATCTTCCCGTACCACGGTGAAGTTTCGGTTGGCAACTTCGCCTAAGCTGACACCGGTATTCGCTCCCTCCAAGCCTCGCCGCAATCCCGTGTTCACTCGGATCACGCCGAACAGATGATCTTTTTCCGTGACCACGACATGGCGCAGTCGGCCCGCATGCTCCGGCTGCCGTAAATACTCGTCGAAGCTCCCTTCTGCCGGGAGAACTTGGATATCCGCGTCCATGACTTCACGTGCCGAGCGGACAAGAAACATGTTGGCATGGCGCGCCTTCGGAATAGCGCGTCCCCGGCGTACAAGCTTTAAGGTGTAGATGGTCTCGCGAGAAAGGACGCGACGCACGCCGATGCTCATCGCGACCGCCACAATCATCGGCATGACGATGCTATAGTCGAGCGTCATTTCGAAAATCATCGCGACGGACGTCATGACCGCGCCTGTGCCCCCGCCCACCATCGCACCCATGCCGACCATCGCGAACGCAGGAATGCTTAACTGAATCGGCAGTCCAGCCACATTCCAAAGCGCGGCAAATGAACCGCCGAGGGCAGCGCCCATATACAACGAGGGGGAGAAGATACCGCCCGATGAGCCGGATCCCAGGCTTATCGATGTCGCAAACGCTTTGCACAGACCGAGGAGCGCCAGCAACCAAAAGGTCGATATCTGTCCAGCCAAAACCGCCTGAACCGTTGCATAACCGACTCCATCCACGTAGTACTGACCGAAGGCGCGCAGTAGCGCATACATGAGTACGCCGACGATCAGCATCCCAAACATGTGGCGCAAATAGCGCGACTTGATCTTTTCGAAGAAATCTTCAGCCCGATGTAGCATTTTGATGAAGCCTGCCGCAGCAGCTCCGCTTAGCGCGCCGAGCACGGCGAAAAGAATAAGCACGATGAGCGCGTTGGAATCGACAGCCATCGCCTGAAGCGGCGGTACATGAAAGGCCGGTGTATCGCCAAAAAACCAGCGACCGACAAAAGTGGCGGTCCCGGTCGCGATGGCAACCGGAAGGAAAGTCTCGACGCTCACCTCCGGCATCATCAACTCGATGGCAAACATCACGCCGCCAATGGGCGTGTTAAAGGTAGCAGCGATGCCAGCGCCGGCGCCCGCGGCGACCAGAGCAATTCGCTGGCCTGACGGCATACTAACGATCTGCCCTAGAGTAGAACCAAGCGCAGATCCGATCTGGATAACGGGACCTTCGCGCCCAACCGACGAGCCGCTACCGATCGCTAGGGCCGAGGCCAAGGATTTGACCAATGCCACAACCGGCCGGATGACCCCGCCCTTGTGAAAAATAGCATCCATGACCTCGGGCACACCATGTCCTTTGGCTTCCGGGGCAAAATTGGTCACTAGAAATGTGACACCAAAGGCGCCCAAAACGGGCACGAATATCACCCACGCGCCCCACGGCGCAGGCGCCGTGAAAATGTTTGCATCGTAGTGAAGCAACGCGCGGCCGGCAAACAATAAGTTGTGAATATAGCCGATCAAATCGCGGAACAGCACTGCGCCTACGCCAGTAACGACGCCCAGCCCAAGAGCCAGCAACGAGAGCTGCGCCAGCGGCAGTTGGCGGCTTTCCTCACTCTCCATTGGCGAAACCGTGATGAGAACGGGTTGCCTGTGGCACCTTGAATTTCATTGGCAATGTCTCCGGGGCCTCGGATTAACTGCAGGGATAGCTACCCTACTTGATCTGACCCAGCCTGCGCATCAGCGGCATAATCGTCAATCCTTGTGCGAACACTGAGAAGGCTACGATGGCGAACGTAATCACAACGATGACGTCGCGCCGCGGCAGATCCTCGGGCAGCGATAAGGACAGCGCAAGCGCCAAGGCCCCTCGCAGTCCGCCCCAGAAAAGTACGTGCTGATAGCGCATGTCCACATTGAATCGAGTACGTAAAAATAGGGCGCAGAGCGGATAGACGGCAGCCGCGCGCCCAAGCGTTACCAATCCAATGGCGAACAATACCGGTACCCACAGGCCTTTGAATTGTTGCTGTGCTTCTTGCGCCCCAATCAGGAGAAAGATCAGCGAATTGGCCACAAACGCCGCGTACTCCCAGAACGGCCCCAAGGCGTGCCGGCCGGCCGCCGAAATCGAGCCAGATGACCGAAAGTTGCCAACGACCAAGCCCGCGGTCAGCGCGGCCAATACGCCCGAACATCGGAAGTGTTCCGCCACAAAAAAAGAACCATACGCCGCTAGCGTGGTAAGCGTGATTTCCACCAAATAATCTGGCGTTCGGCCCGCCAACATCATGAATAGATATGCGATAACCCCTCCAATAAGAATGCCCCCGACGATCGTGACAATCAACGCCCCGCCGATCGAGTAAACGGTCTCATTCCCGCCGGCGAGGACTTCAAGCACAGCCACGAAGGCCACCGCCGCGGTGCCATCGTTCAGTAGACTCTCCGATTCGATCAACATCCGCAGGCGTCCATGCGCCTTGGACTCCTTGAAGGTCGCGATGACCGATACCGGATCGGTGGCCGAGATCAGCACTCCAAAAACGACCGCACTGCCCCAATCCCAGGCTAAACCGTAGTGCATACCGAATGCGGTCACTGCCGCAGCGAGCACCACGCCCGCCGTTGCGAGAAGCGTGACGACGGGCAGCTCCTTCTTGAATTCTCGCCAATGAATGAAGAGCGCCGCTTCGAACACGAGTGGAGGCAGCAATACCGAAAATATTAAGTCCTTGGTGAGATGCAATTTGATGTACACGTGAGAGAAGTAAAGCGCCATCCCGGCGAGGACCAGCCCGACGGTGTAAGGCAAGTGCAGCCGGCGCGTCAGCATTGCAACCAACGCTGAGACAAAGAGAAGAAAACCCAGCTGCGATACATCCGATGTCATGGGTGCATCCATTGAGATCGCTGGGACGCAATGTATGCTGGCTCCCTCACAACCACTATCATTTCTCCTCCAGTACCGTCAGTGAGCGACGATTGATCCAATCTTCAATGAGAACCTCCCAAACGCATTGAGAGGGGCAGCCGGGTCTCGCGGGGCAGCTTACAGATTCTTACCCGATGTGATGGTGGTCTGGTCTGAGCGGACGATTGCTTATATCGACGCTTGGCCCGACATAAAAAAACCGCATGAATTACTGGCCCTTCTGCGTGATTTCTGCTCCGTCCAGGAGCAAGTCATATCAATAACTTACGATACCTTTTTAATATACTGCGGTATCACTGGGTAGGCATTTGACCCCTCGTTCACCGCTTCGAATCCCAACCGGGCGGTGATTCGATCTAGCCGTCCGCTACGAGGCGTGGCAGCGAAAGTGTTTTATTCTGGTCCGTCGGAGCGCTCGATCATCGCGGCGCCCACCGGAAAAATGTGTTCTTCATCGGAAACGGAACTGCTTTCTCTCCATCTCGACGCAGAGTGCATCACCCCAGTGGCAGTTCGCAACCGAGCCGACATTCAACTGTCATCCGCGCCTGTGAGGTCCGGACGTCAGCTGCTGGAAGCCCACGCGGTGGCGGCACCGCTTACTCCAACCCGTTTTTTTACTATGCGTGCATGGCGGAGACGACCGCACGTGATTGCAGGCAAGCTGATCAATACGAAGGAATCACGAGTCTCAGGCTCGACGGTATGACTCGCAATCCGCAGTATCCGGAATTGCCCCATATACGAAAAAGCTGTGCGCGTTATGCAGGTTTTCCCACTTGCGTCCCATCGCTCATCGGCCGATCAACCACGCGTAGAACCTTAGCCTGTGGCCGCTCAAGGCGGCTTGCGTTTCTCGCCAGGCTTGGCCGCCGCTTGTTTCTGCTGCTCTTGTTTCGCTGCGAGCTGTTGCTGCGCCTGAGTATGCGCTTGCTGCATCTGTTGAGTCTGCTGCGCATGCTGGCGCTCAAGTTCCTGGGTGCGCACGGCATCGGCCTGTTGTTTGGCGACTCGCTGGTGCTCGAGCTCTTGCTGTTGTTGCAGTCGCTGCCGCTCCTGCGCCTGTTGCGCCTGCAGGGCTTGTTGCTGCTGCATGTGCTCGCGCTCGAGCGCGGAATTGGCGACGCTCGGTGACGGGGCCGGGGGCGCGGCTGGAAGCTCCCGAGGATGAACCGCAGCGGGAGCCGGCCGGCTCGGCGGCGTAGGTACTTTGGCAGCGGGCGGCGGCGCTTTTTCAACCGGCGCCGGGGTGGGCGGCATCTTCGCCGCGGGCGGCGACGCTGGAGGCACTGGCAGCTTGGCGTTCGCCGTCGGCGCCGACGCTGGAGGCACGGGCGGCTTGGCGTTCGCCGTCGGCGCCGCCTTCGCGACGCTCACGGGTCTCGCGGGCGGCGCCACCCGTATTGCAGCGGGCCGCGTAGCGCCGGCAGGCGGCTGTATCTGATGGACTTGGGCGATGCTCAATTGTTTGCCGCCGTTATTCTTGATTGCTTCCTGACGGCGTTCGAAAGTCGGCGGCGGCGGCGGCGGTGGTGCGCGCGCCACCACCGAACGCGTCTGCACCGCCGCCGGTGGCTTGACGGTTGCGGCCCGCGATGCACCGAGGACGGCTTGCTTCGATGGCACCACGGTCGGTGCCACGGGGCGAACTTGCGCCGCTGTCATCGCCTTCTGATCGACTTTGATCGCACTCTTTGCCACCGGTTGCGCGCTTGAAAATGCCTGCGCGCTCGTAGCTGTGACCGCGCCAGGAACGGCACGATTGACATACGTCACATTGACGATCTTGTTATTGACGACCGTGTTGTTGACCACGGTGTTGTTGTAGACGTTGTTGACGACGGTGGTGCTGACAGTCGTGTTCGAAATGTTGACATTGCGCGCATAATTGGAGCTCACCGGGTAGGACGGCACGTACACTTCGCGCGGACCTAAAGCAAACCACGCGACTCCCGCCCCGATGCCGACCCACGCGACCAGCGCGGGTGCGTACACCGGTCGGACGTAAGTCGCTCCTTCCGACCGCGGGGGTGACGGAACCCAGCCCCACGCTCCTTCGGCCCAAATCCACCGGCCGTAATGAAAGGGCGCGAATCCCCAGGGCTGATCATCGACCCATGTGTAGCCCCAGGGCTCGATGTAGGACCAGTGGCCCGCGCGGTACGGCGCCCAACCCGGCTCGACCCCGCGCGGATACCAGACGTCTCCATAGCTCGGCGTGGAGCGCCACGAACCGTGCTCGTCGAGATCTTCGTAGCCGACCACATCGGGGGACACGTGCCGGGCAGACTCCGAGCGATCCCAGCGCCGGTCCCGCTCTGCACCCCAGGCATCGAAGGCGTCTTGGGCCGATCCGTCCGCTTGCGCATCGGCCGTCAAATGGTCGGTGCCGGAAAACGCCACGGAGTCGCCGGCATAGAGCGAATACGCGGAGCCTGCACCCGTCGCCTCGCCTTGCCCATCGCGCACGGCAATCATGGTGCTGTTGCCCGACGCATCGATGCTGATGCGATACGTGCCAGGACGCAGAACCGAAAATGCCACAGTCGGTGTATCGATCTCATAGGTTTCATTGTCGTCCAGGCGGCGAACGCGCAGCAGCAACGTGCCGCTCCCGAGCTGGATCTGCGTGATCTCGTCGCCGAGGTTCACGAAGGAAATCTCCGATGAGCTCGACAGCCGCACGATCGATCCATCGAGCTGCAATTCAACGCGACTTTGTTGGTCCGCCCACAGCGTATCGCCGGTGGTGACGGGCCGATTGAGCGGCGCCGCGACCCAATCCTGCGTTCCCGCAGGCTGAAAGGACACGGAGCCTTCCGCGTAGGCTACGCGGGCGACGCGGGAGGGCGGATCGTCCGCATATGCCGCGGCTCGATTCGAAACGAAGACGAGCGTGAAAAACCCAAGCAGCAGCATCAGCGCGGTCGCTTTCATGTGATCTTTTTCCCCGTGTGGTGTCACGCGTCAGCCTTGTTGGATCATATCAACTCGCTCGCCATCCGGCATGTCTCATCGGGGCGCGAGGATCGGGGTGCGGGAGCCCTATGGGGAGATAGCGTCTATGGGCGCTGTCCGGATGATCCGCTCATGAAGAAAAATTTACATGCAGGTCTACCAAGACGATTGACCTGCTGCCGTGCCGCGGCGTCTGACGAACTCGTAACATAATCGTTAAGTTTTTCTGCAATACTCCTGCCTATCAGCACACCGCCCGCATTCGGAGCGCATCGACGGCGACTCGAAGGACGGCCCATTACTAATTTTCTACAGTCGGGGGAGATGAAGATGATCCGCAGCCGTATGGTGATGTCGGTGGTCGCAGCTGTCCTGTTCGCAACCGTTGGTATGGCGCAAGCGCCCGCCGGTGCCCCTGCCGGATCGACCGGCATGTGTCGGGATGGAAGCTACTGGTCGGGCGCAGTCAAGAAGGGCGCATGCCGCGGCCATAAGGGTGTGCAAGATTGGTACGGTACAGCTGGTTCGGCCGCATCGGGCAATGCGGCGGGGGCGACGTCAGCGCCGCCAACTCCTGCTGCGAGCACATCTACTGCCCCGACCTCGAAAACTGCTCCCGAGGGAGCTGCGCCACGAGAAGTCAACCATCCCGCGGCGAGCGCTGCACCGGGCGGCGGCGCCGATAAAGTCTGGGTCAATAGCAACAGTAAGGTGTACCACTGCCCTGCGGATCGCTGGTATGGCAAAACAAAGAATGGCGCCTATATGTCGGAACAAGAAGCCATAGCCCAGGGCAATCGCGCCGACCACCATAAGGCGTGCAAATAGCATTTCTCAGAAAGTAGGCAAGCACGAATGAATCGAGGATTTTCCATGACTACATCGTCTGTGCGAGCAATTGCCATTACCCCGATTCTGACCTGCTTTTTACTCGGATCAGCTCTCGCCCTGGGACTGGCGGATCTGACCAACAAGCAAGCCGCTGAGGGAATCAAGGGCGCACTCACCCAAGGAGCCGCATCCGCTATCAGTAAGCTCGGCGCTCCAGGCGGATTTTTAGACAACCCCAAGGTCAAGATCCCCTTGCCGCCGGCACTGGATGAGCTCGCCAAAGGCCTGCGCATGTTGGGACAAGGCAAGGAAGCCGATGAGCTCGTTGCCACCATGAACAAGGCGGCGGAGCAGGCCGTCCCTGAAGCTAAACCCCTGCTTATCAATGCGGTGAAATCGATGACCGTTGAAGACGGCAAGAAAATACTCACCGGCGGAAACGATTCCGTGACGCAATTTTTCAGGTCCAAGACTGCAGCGCCGCTCGCAACGAAGTTCCTGCCGATCGTCAAGCGCGCCACCGATCGTGTCGGCCTGGCACAAAAATACAATCAGTTCGCCGGTCAGGGCGCCAAACTAGGTCTCGTGAAGGGCGATGCGGCAAACATCGAGCAGTACGTGACCAACAAGGCGTTGGATGGCCTGTATCTTATGATCGGCGAGGAAGAACGCGCAATTCGGCAGAATCCCGCAGCTGCCGGCAGCGCGATCGTCTCGAAGGTGTTTGGCGCGTTACGTTGATGCCGTTCGCATGTGACTGAGCGCAACCGCGAGAGCGGCCGCTCCCAGCGTTTTTACCAGCGCGGGGTGTTGGGAATAAAACGCACCGACGCTGTCGACGACTGAGGGATTCAACTGCTCCGCATGAGTCGCGAGCGTAGTCACGTCAGCGGGAGAAAGTTGCGATGTCTGTTGAGGCGTCACCGTCGGCGGCTGGCCCGATGCGCGGCTGGTTCCAAGGATCCGACCTAACACACCGCCGCCGGCTCCCGACGCCGCCGGACCGAGCGACTGAATGATTTGATTGAGTACGCCCGCGCGTTGTTCCGGATTCGATTGGTTGAATAGATTCCCGATTATCTGCCCAAATGGCGGCGTCGAATTCGATCGAAACATCGAGGAGATCGCGGTGCCGAGGCTCTCAGGCGGCCCCGAGCGCGCAACCTCATCAAAATGGGCGGGCGTTTCGGTCTGCGCCTGCGGTGCCCCCGCGTACTGCTTCAAGATGTCGATCAAACTCATGGGTGCTCTCCGGCTTTCTCGAATATCACCGCCACATTCGATAGGAACTGGCCGAGTGTTTCAATACGTGGGCAGACACAGGTTGTAGTAGGCATTAGTCCGACAACGGCTGCGCGAACATCCAGGCGGGCGCAGATTCGAGCGCCCGCGTTACACAAGTTCGTCTCATAGGGTAGGCTCGCTTGAATGAGATCCAGTTTGGCTACCCCACTTTCCTTTCTTTGCTTGTCCCTGCGGTGTCTCACCAGTGCCTTACCGTGGTGGTAAGACACCGCTTCGGGGTGGGGTAATTGGCCGATCAAGAAGAACCGCTGTATCGAGGGCTGACTCGTTGGCATGCGCTTGCGGTGGTGGTCGGATCCATCGTTGGCACCGGAATCTATATTCGCCCCGCTTCAGTCGCGCAGCTCGTGGGAAGCCGGACGCTTGTCCTGGTGGTGTGGATCTGTGCGGGGTTGCTGAGCCTTGCCGGTGCGCTGACGTATGCGCAGCTTGCCGCCTTGATCCCGCGCTCCGGCGGGGAGTATGCGTTTTTGAGAACGACGCTCGGAGAGTTGCCCGCGTTTCTGTTTGGCTGGATGCGCCTGACTGTGTCCGTAGGCACTTGTGCCGCCATGGCAGTGGCCGTGACGGTGTTTCTATCGGACTTGGTGCCATTAGGCCAGCCGTGGTTGCATCTGTCTGTCCCGTGGCCCCACACCACATTGCTGATTGAAGTCGGACTGCGTCAGGTGCTGGCGGTCCTGATCATAGCGAGCCTCGCGGTTCTGAACCTCCGAGGTGTTGGTCATGCGGGTCGTTTCCAGGCAGCGGTGACCACCCTCAAGGTAATCGGATTGATTGGCCTAATTGTCGGTGTACTGGCGTGGGGGCACGCCACTGGCCCCTCGGCCCCCAATCACGCAAGCAACGCAACTGCACCAGTCGATTCCATGGCCTTCAGTGCAGCCTTGCTCGGCGGCATGGTGGCCTTCAACGGTTGGGCGAAACTCGCCATGTTGGCGGGCGAGGTAAAAAACGCCGAGCATACGGTTCCGTGGGCCTTGTTCTGGGGAATCCTGAGCGTCATGGGCCTATACGTATTGGTCAACGTCGCCTACCTCTACGTCCTGCCGATGGGCGATATTCTCGCGGCCAATTCGTCGGCTCACCCCACGGCCTCAAGCGTCGCGAGTCGCGCAGCTCTGGCAGCCTTGGGGCCGCGGATAGGCGCGGTGTTGCCAGTCCTCTTCATGGTCTCGGCGCTCGGGACACTTCACTGTAACCTGATGGCGGTTCCCCGGGTGTTCTACGCGATGGCTCGGGATGGCCTGATGCCCGCGACCCTCGGGCGTGTCGATCCCACAGCACGAACGCCCGCGGTCTCCATCCTGACCGTGGCGGTCATCGGCGCGCTACTCGCCTTGGTCGGCAACTATGACCGACTAAGTAGCATGGCCACGTTCGGCAACATCCTATTCTTTGCGCTCAATGCGTGGGGTCTGATTCTCTGGTCCTCGGGCAAGGAGGTCTCAAGGACGCGCGGACTCCGTCGCTGGATGCCTTGGGTCTTCCTAGTGGGGTCCCTGTGGCTGCTGGTCACGGTGATCGCCCGTGGCAGCGTCGAGATTGTCTGGGCACTGGTGCTGATCGGCGCGGGCGTGCCGGTGTATCTGGGAATCCGGAGGGCACGACGGAGTCGATGAGCAAATTTGCAGGGATTAGCATCACCGGCGGTCGTGGCCGCGTAGGGAGTTGGCCCCTCGTCCTTGCATCACGCATCCGGGGGAACACCGCGTACGCAAGTTGGACGACGCCGTGATCGAGCACGTCCGCTGACTTGAACTGTATCTTTGCGACCCCTGCTAGGCCGGTGCGGTAATCCACGATTCCCTGAACTTGATGCGCTCCATCGAGCGCACACAACAAGTGCGCTCGCTGTTGGATGACAGGGTGGAAATAGCTCTCGGTATCATCTGCAGAATTAATTAATTGAGGGTCTCGCGGGCAGCTCGGCAAGGCGGCGGATCACCAATTGAAGAGGTTCCCGATATTGGCGGCTGAGTTCCCCATTGTAAGCGTAGATAGATTTCGCTTTGGCGGCCAGTGACCTGGCCTCCATGACGTCGCCCAACCGAAGCTTGCACTGCGCTAGCCACGATTGCGCCAGCGCAAGGCGAGGACTCAGGGCGTACTGAGTCTGACGCAATTGCAAGGCGCGCTTCAGATGCGGTAGTGCTTCGGCGGCGTTGTCTGCCGCCATTAGGGCTTGACCCATGGCTTCATGGAGTTCAACTTCATCTGCCGCGACCTGTTGATTATCGGGCTGCGCCCTGTATGCCCGCCACAGCAGGCGAAGCTCTGGCAAGCTATCTTGCCCCTGACCGCGAGCGATCAACAGGCGTGCCCGCTGCATTCTTGCGACGGTTGAGACCGAGTTGAAAACGCCGGGTTGCCGTCCATCGTCCGTAATGTTCGCCGCAAACAGCGCCCCAGCCTCTTGCCATTTGCCCGCGTCGACGAGTTCCCGGCCGAGAACGTTCTTGTATCCCGCTACCTTCTGGCTATCCGGTCCGTACGCCTTTGTCGCCGCATCGACCGAGCCGCGGGCGGCCGTCTCAGCAGCAGACCAGCGGCCCCGAATGGAATCGAATTCCGCCTGGATTGCCAAGGGTTGGACTAGGTCGCGGGGAGAGCCGTGTGAGTTTAGCTCCACCATGCGCAGCACTTGCACTTCCGCCTCATCCATTCGACCAGCCCACACCAAAGCCGTGGCGAGATACTCCACGCCCGCCGCGAGATAATCGGCGTTGAAGCTGGGATTTTTAATCTGCAACGCGGAGACTGCGCTGTGTAAGATAGACAAGGCCTCGTCGAAGCGCTGCTCCTGGGCCACAATGCGCCCCAGTGCTGCATTGTTGAAGGCCGTCTGCGAATCGCCTGCACCGAAGCTTTGTTCGAAAATGTCGGAGGCACCACGCATTTCCCGCTCGGCGTCGGCGTACTGTTTGAGAGTCAGATACCCCGTGGCCAGACTGTAACGGCCGCGCGCAATCGAATGCTGATACACGGTGGGGTCGCTGCGTAGCGCCTGCAACGACTGCTTAAAGTCCTCAACTGCCTCCGAACCGTGATTGCGACGAAGTTCGATCCATCCGAGGTCTTCGAGCACCCGCGCATATTCTGCCGTCTGAGAAAATTCCGATTGCAGGAGCTTGCGTGCTTCATTGAGCAATGAAGCCGTCGCGTCGAGGCCATCGACCTCCTCACGAGCGTGTGCAGATATATAGAGTAAGTTACCGTGCTCCTTCCGATGGGCGGCGTCGACATCCGCTCCCAGGGCCTGCAGGCCTTTCTCGGCATAAACCCTCGCCATTGCCCGATTGTTATTGGTTTTCCAGCTCGAGAGCTCAACGTAGAGATGGGCCACCTTGAGTTCCTGGCCGGGCTCGCGGTCCAATAGGCTTATCAGTTCCAACGCGTATTTCTCAAACTCGCCCGAGCGCGACTCGACCAGGAGCGGAACGATGACTTGCAGCATTTCCTTTCGGAGAGCGGGGTCCTTCGCAAACTCGAAATCCACCCGGGCGGCGCCGGCCTCGAGCAATTGCAAAGCATTCATTTGCCGCGCTTTGGCCGGCGCTTCCTGGGACAGCGTATTGGCACTAAAAATCCGGATCATAAACTGCTTGACGGCTTCCGACGTGTTCGCGGCGGCCACCGCGTGTTTTTCGCTCGCCCGTGCCCGCGCCGCCTGCCATGTGGCAACGCCGATACCGGCCGTCAAAGCCAGTGCTACCGTGGCCAACGCAGCCACCGCCCATCGATGTCGGGCGACCAACTTTCGAATCAAATAGGCTCGGGAGTGCGGGCGGGCATCGACTGGCTCGTTGCTCAGGCTTCTTTGAAGATCGCGTGCAAAGGCATCCGCAGAGGCATAGCGGTCTTTCGCCTGCTTGCCAAGGGCCTTCGACAAGATGTTATCCAGATCGCCGCGTAGCTGGCGCACTAAGTCCCGTATCGAGCCGTTGCGTAATGCCGCGGCGTCGGCCGACACGGCCCGGCTGGGTACGAGGATCAGGGCCTCGGCAATTGCCTCTTCAAGGGATGCCTGACTCTCGCGTTTCAAGCGGTACGGGCGGACTCCCGTCAGCAATTGGTAGAGGATGACGCCGAGCGAATAGACATCGGAAGCCGTGGTCATGGACTGTCCCGTGATCTGCTCGGGACTCGCGTAGTCCGGGGTAAGCACGCGAACGCCGATTTGGGTCACCACGACATCGGTCGGTTGACCGTCGGGAATGAGTTTCGCAATCCCGAAATCAAGGAGGCGCGCAACACCTTCCTTGGTCACGAGAATATTAGATGGCTTGAGGTCACGATGAATCACCAAGCGCGTGTGAGCGTATTGCACGGCAGCGAGCACTTGCAGGAACAGATCGATGCGCTCCCGGGTGCTCAGACGGTGGGTATCGCAATAAACATCGATCGGACTACCGTCGACATATTCCAGCACCAAGAACGGTTCGCCACTCTCCGCGATACCGGCATCGTACAAACGAGCGATGTTGGCATGTTCCAGGCTCGATAGAATTTCACGTTCACGGCCAAGCCGCTCAACCAACACCCGGGAAATGGGCCCTGCATATGGAAATTTGAGCGCCACCTGGCGCTTCATTGTGCCGTCGATACGTTCAGCCAGCCATACGCTTCCCATGCCGCCGCGGCCAAGCTCGCGCAGCAGCCGGTAGCCCGCAATCTCCCTCCCCGTATGCAAGTAGTCCGAGCCCGGGTCGTAGCTTACCGCATCGGCCAGCAGTGCCTGTCCGAGAGGCGCGAGATTGGCGAAGTTCGAACTCTCGATCCTCGGCATCAGTAGGCGGCGCAAATGGGGTTTTAGATCGTCCACCTCGGCGGGCAGGGCATTGAGCCACACATCACGCTCGCTCGCATCCATGTCGAGCGCGACGTCCAAGAGGGGGGAAAGACGACTCCAATGGTGTAGGCTGGCATTATTCATCCGGCCGTGATTCTCGTCCCAGAAGGCCAAATTGACAATCAAATCTCAGCCGACTCGATTGGCGTCATGAGAAAGCGACCGTAGTGACCGAGGATTTTTCGAACATCTTGTTTGAACCACGCCATCCCTGAAGATTTCATGCACTGCCCTCCGGCAATGTCCGGTAGCAACAACGCTTCGAAAGGGGTGTTTTGGAGGAATCTCACTCAAACCAAAATCAAAAATCTCTGAGATTCTCGATGTTTTGTCGCTGATTTAGGTTCATCCCCGAATACAACATGATTGCCTGCGACAGGCGATTCAGCTTCTCCGGCGACCCCAAAATGGTCCCTTCCGGTGGCTTTCGGTACGTTAGCATCCTGCGGTAAAGGTCATCCGCCATATTCGCATTGATGCCCCAGCCGGCCAGATAGCTGAGGCTAAGATTGTCATCGGTATTGAGCGGCGCGCCGTCGGTCCATTTCTTCAGATCCACCGCCGCGCCCGACCACGTGGAAAGCAGGTCAATCACCGAAGTGATGCCGATATCGCGCAGCGACTGCCGCACCGGTTTCATGTCCGGCTGCGCATAGCGCGCTTCCACCGCGTCCAGATCGACCTTCAGTGGCTCCAGTTGGCCCATGAACACGGTGTCGTATCCCAAGCCGCCGCGGTTGTTCGCCCACACCGTTCCATACGGGAACGCGCCGAAGAACGTCGCTAGTTCGCTGCGGAACGTAATCTCATCGGTCTCATACAGAGGCACATACAGGGTGAAGTAACCGCCGGGGTTGAGATGCCGCTTCACCGCCTCGAAGTACTCACGGGAATACAGCGCCGCCGTGCCTTTGATGAACACGTCCAGCGGGTCGGACGCGATGATGTCGAACTTCTCGGTCGATGTCATCAGATAGTGCCGTGCATCGTCGAAAGTCACCGTGGTCTTCGGGTTCAAGTAAACGCGGTAATTCTGGTCCCCGAAGTATTTTGTCGAGGCTGGCGGAATCTCCCGCTCAATCTCGCAGACGCGGATTTTCTCGATGTTCGGATATCGCGTAAACGTGCCTGCCGAAACGCCCGCGCCGAATCCGATTCCAAGCACGCTCCTGGCGTGCGGGTGCAGAAGCCCTGGTAGATGCACCAGCATGCGCTGCAGCTTCATATCGAAGGGCTCCGTGGTGGCCTCCACGTGCCCGTTGACGTTCACGTAGAGGGTGCCGTTGTTCCATTTCGTGATCACCACCGACGAATTCAGCCCTTCACGCAGGTACAGAATTTCCGACTGTCCCCGATTCGTCTTCATGTTCCGGCCATACGCAATCAAATCGCCCGGAACCGGTCTAATCGCCAGCGCCAGAGTGAGCGCTGCGGCCGACACCGCCAGCCTGGCGATTTTCGCCGGTGCGCTGCGCGCCGTGGCCACGAGCGCAGTCGCGCCGCTTGCGACCGCGGTAATCAGCATCACCCACTCTGACATCCGCGCTCCGACTGAAGGCAGCAGAATCAGGCTCACAAGCAGCGCGCCGACGATTCCGCCCAGCGTGTTCGCCGCATAAACTGCGCCCGCGGTCTGTCGCGAATCCTTGCGATCTTCCGCCACGGCGGCGCAAGCCAGCGGAAAGCTCGCGCCCCACAACAGAGTCCCTGGCAGAATCGCGACAATCACACGCTGCAAGTCCAGTAGGTACATATGCCATGGATCGCTCGTCTGCAGAACATCGTCGCCCCAGAACGGCAGAACCTGCTTGATGAACGCCGAGGTCCAGACGATGGCCAGCGCCAGCAGCACCTGACACCACCCCAGCGCCGTCACCGGCCGCACGCGCTTCAGCAGCCAGCTGCCGCCGGCGCTCCCGATGGCAAGCCCCGCCAGGAACACGGCCAGAATGATGGCGAAAACATAAACCGTACCCAGCAGCAAATACCCCAACAGGCGCGTCCACACGACTTCCGCGCCCAGCGCCGTCGCCCCCGACAAGGCAATGGTCAGATACACAATTCGCGCGGAGCGATCCATCGGAGCGGCGCTCTCTGCGGCCAACTGCTCTCCCCGGGATTCATCTGTCGCCATGCGCGGCGCCACAACCCACGCGAGCACCGCACCCGCCAGATTCATCGCCACGGCGGCGAGAGTCGCGGTGGTCATTCCGAAATTCCGCAATAAGTAGAAGCCTGCCAGGAGGCATCCTATCGCCGCTCCCACCGTATTGCCGCCGTACAGGTAGCCCCACCATGCCATGCCCGAAGGCGTGCCTTTGATCGAGCGCGCAATCGCCGGCAGCGAAGCGCCCATCAAAATCGTAGGCGGCAACAGACACCCTCCCGCCAGAACGCCGCGCATTAGCATACCGACCAGCCCGCTTGCCGCCGCAGCGACATACACGCGGTTCAGTAGCGGCAGCGTCATCAACGCGAGCAGCGCAAACACGGCGATGCCGGCCTCGAGACCGGCATACACTCGCAAGGGATGCTGCACCCGGCGGCGGCGCGGTAACCATAGGCTCCCGATACACAGGCCGCCCATATAGGTCGCTAGCAAAATTCCCATCGAAATCGCTGTGGAGCCGATGGCCAGCTGCAGTAGCTGGTACCACACCACTTCATAGATCAGAGCCGCGCAGCCCGACACGGCGAACAGCAGCAGAAGGATGAAATATAGCGCGGTGCGCGACGAACTGGGCTGCTCCAAACGACTCTCCGAAGGCTGTAGCGATGCAGACGCGAAACCTAGTTTCTGATGAGCACCGATCTGAAATTCGAATGCACCGATCAGAAGCCTCGAATCGGCAGGGTCGAGAGAAATTTCATTTGTGCAATTCTGTAGCCGCCGGGCATGCTCGCGATGGTGTCATCAAGCTGAAGAATATCTCCATTGCTCTCGTCGTACGGTGACCATTGCGGCACGCCGGATCCGTTCGGGTCGCCGGTCGCGGCGAACCGCGACCAGTAGCCCATCATCGCTTTTGAAAGTGCGAATTCCGCGCTGCTCGGAGAGTAGGTCATGCTCGTTCCCAACGACTGGAGGCTGCCGGTCACGAAATAGGTCTCCGCTCCATGAAAGGCTCGCGCGTCGGTGACAAAGGTATCCTGTGGCGCGGGGTTCTCGTAGCGGTGCGTAAACAGATACCGATAGACTGGAGCGCGTCCGGCGCCGCTCACATCACGCGCGAAATTGTAGACGCCGCGGGTGTAGTACAGATCCGTTTCCACGGATTCGAGCGCGTAATTGGGGTTGGTGAAATCGGCGGCGCGATAGAGGGAAAGTATGGTGTCGCCGGAGGCGGGCACCACGGCATCGAATTGCGTGTGAATCTTTGCGGCATAGGCATTGGCGTCCAATGCGGGGCCGAAGACGTAGCTGAACGACAGCTCATCGCTATTGGAGCCGACGATCAAAGGCACCGGCGACCCCAGCCGTTGCAGCTTGAGGTAGGGGTCTTCCGGCAGGACCACGGGTTCAATGTTGACCCAGCCTGTATCGGTGTGGTTTGAGACGCTGAGCGACAGCGTGTCCGCCGGCACCGCCCGCAGGCAGGCCAGCACGTCCGCGGCGGTGTCACAGCCCATGGTGGCAGGTACGTCCGCATACCAACGGTAGGCTGTGTCTATGCTGGTGCCGATCAGCCCGCCTGGAAATGTACCGCTTTCCATGCCGGCCGCATAGTACAGGCCCGCGGCAGCGGGGGAAGCCAACAGGTATTCCACATCGGATGATCCCGCGGAATGGCCGTCAATCATCACCTTGGTCGGATCACCGCCAAATTCGGTGATGTTGTCACGCACCCACTGCAAGGCTGCGATCAGATCCATCAGTCCGTAATTGCCGGATGACCCCTGCGCAGATTCCGCGGTGAGCAATGGATTGACCAGGAATCCCAGAAGCCCGAGACGATATTCCACGGTCACTACGATCACGCCGTGAGCCGCTAGCGCAGGCGTGGCGCCCCACGGCATATCCTGGGCACTGCCCAATACATTGCCCCCGCCGTGAATGAACACGATCACCGGCTGTTTCGAACTCGCGGGTGGATTGACCGCATAGACGTTAAGCGTGAGACAGTCTTCGTTCCCCACCGCGGCACCGTTGGTGTCAAATTGCGGGCAGCGGTTGCCGGGCGCCACGGCGTCGCGCACGCCGGTCCAGCTTTCATGCGCAGCGGGCGGGCGCCAGCGCAGGTTGCCCACGGGCGGTGCGGCGAAAGGAATCCCGCGGAAGAAGCGGTAGCTCCCTTCAATCGCTCCTTGCACCTGACCCCATTGGGTGCACACGATAGTCGCGATGCTCGCACAGCTGGCCGTTGGCGGCACGCCGCCGCCTGCGCCGCCGCCGCTGCCACCACCTCCGCCGCAGGCGGCGAAGGCCGCAAACAGAATCCCCGCGGACCCGAGCCAGCCCAAGCGACACAATGACGATGTCATTGCAGTCTCCCCTTGCTGAATGGATGGCGCTGTGCGCGCGCAGTTTCCCCTCATCTAGTGAAAGAGCCCTGCGGGCCTGAATTGGCAACCAAAATATTTACCGAACCGGTGCCCACTCCCTTTCCGACGGCTGGCGCCCGTCGTCCCAAAATCGGGGTGTCCAAATTGCTCCGCTAGGACTCTTACTCCATGAAGCGAGATTTGTTAGCCGGACTATTGGGTCTCGACTGTGCTGACACGCGACCATTAACCAGAAAACCGACGCCGCGACGGCGCCGAGTTGGGGGCAGTTGTGAATCAAGTAAAACGATGGTCGGAGCGACACATGGTGCTCTGCCTGATGGCCGCTCTGATACTTTCGAGTTGCGGAGGTGGTGGTAGTGACTCGGGTTCACCACCAACCAGCCCACCGGTCGTGGTCAGCGCGTCACCCCCGCCCCCCGCAGGGATTGTCACGAATGCCTACGGATTCGGTTTCAGTGTAGCAAGCGGCGGCTCGTCACCGTTTACCTGGGCCGTCACCTCGGGCGCGTTGCCCGGAGGCCTCACGCTCGCGGCGGACGGCACGCTGTCGGGCACGCCGACGGCCGCGGGCTCATTCCCCTTTACGGTCACGGTGACCGATAGCGCGCAGCCCCCGGCGAGCGGCTCGCAGGCCTTCACTGTCACGATCGATAGCCCAGGGCCGCCGGTGCTCACCCCAGGGCAAACGCCGGCCGCGGGTATCCATGGCACGGGCTATTATTTCCAATTCGGGGAAACCGGCGGTTTCTTACCGATCACCTATGCAGTGACGCAGGGCGCGGTGCCACCGGGTCTCACGCTCGGCGCCGACGGCTCGCTGACCGGCACGCCGACCAAAGCCAGCACGACGCCGTTCGCATTTACGGTCACGGTCAGCGACAGCCTCAAACCCACCGCGGCAACGAATTCGGCCCCTTATGCGATTACCATCAGCGAACCCCTGGCGCCATCAATCAACAATGGGCCGCTGCCGACAGCGACAGTAGGGTCCTCCTATAGCTTCCAATTTACGGCAAACGATGGACTCGCTCCGCTCCTTTGGACCGCGTCGAGTGCGCCGATGGGAGGCCTGGCCGTCAGCCTGGACGGTATTCTTGGCGGAACACCCTCAATGGCAGGTGTCTTCCCCATCACGCTGACGGTCAAGGACGCACTGAATCAGAGTTCGCCCGGCACGCCCTTCACGGTTCGCGTCGCTAGGGCCCGGCCTGCGGCGGCGTTCGTGCAGACAGGGAGGATGACCGTTGCCCGCGGCGGGCATACGGCGACGCTGCTGCTCGACGGGCGCGTGCTCATCGCCGGTGGGGGGCCTGCACCCGCGGAACTGTATGAGCCGACGAGTCAGACGTTCACCGCGACCGGCAGCATGAAGCTCACGCAGGGCGCGCGCAGTGTTACGCTGCTTGCAAATTCTAAGTTGCCGAATTATGGCAAGGTACTGATAGCCGGCGGCGCTGAGGTGATCGCGGAGTTTTATGATCCGAAGTCCGGCATGTTTACGGCGACCGGCAGCACGGGTGCGCCACATCTGGGGCAGACCGCGACGCTGTTGCAGAATGGCCAGGTACTCATCGCCGGAGGTGAAACGGCCAAAGCCGAGCTCTTCAACCCGTCCACAGGTGCGTTCTCGGCGACCGGCAGCATGACGATCTCGCGCACCGGACACACGGCGACGCTGCTGCCCGACGGGCATGTGCTGATCGTCGGCGGCGTGCAGGATTTTGGCCCGGGCACAGTGCCAATTCCGCTAGGTCCCGGGGTCGCTTCCGCAGAACTCTACGATCCCGTGAGTGGCACGTTCAGCCCGACCGGCAGCATGAGCGAGGGACGCTCCGGGCATACAGCGACATTGCTGGCTGACGGTACCGTCTTGGTCACCGGAACGGACAGCACGGCCGAGCTATTTAGTCCCGGGACCGGGTCCTTCTCCGGGGCTGGTGAGCTGTCGACATCGGGAACCGGAACTACGGCGACACTGCGTAACGACGGCACGGTTCTCGTCGCGGGCGGCCGTTATATAACGTCGTACGCCACGGCGGAGCTTTTCGCTCCCGAGAGTGGGGGCTTCGTGGCGACGGGTTCGCTCGTCACGCCACGGGACGGCCATACGGCAACGCTTCTGCTCGATGGCTCAGTGCTCATCACGGGCGGGACGGATCATGAGCACAGATGCGGGCGTGGGGGTTGTCACGGCACAGACACCGTACTTTTCAGTGCCGAACTGTTCAAGTAGCGTACCTAAGGCAGTGCCGATCCCGATGGCAATGCATGACATTCGCGGCCGTGGGTCATTCTGCTGTTCAGCATCGTGACGCGCTTTCGCGGCAGGACAAGAGTGCTTCTGCAGAGGTCCCACACGAGAGCGGCTTTAGTGCGGGCGCCCCGACCTGTTGGTACTCAATCGGCGAGAGCGCGCGCTGGGTGGGGCGCTACTGAGTGGCAACAATGTAGTCCGGTGGTACGAGTTGAACGGGTATCTCATCCGTTTGCGCTACTTGCCGTCGAACGCGTAGGAGAAACGCAAACCGATGGTGCGGGGACGGCCGACAGTGACGGCTTTGTACCACTGCGAGTAATTCGCATACAGTTCGGCCCGCTTGTCCGTCAAGTTCTCGCCGTAGACTTGCACCGACCAAGGACTCTTTCCTACGCCGAGGGCCCCATCAAAAGCCGTGAAGGCCGGCAAATTGTAAGCAATAGAGTGGCCCTGCGAGTCGAGCGAGAGCCGGTCGGTGGTCGCGTGAGAGGCTGCCTGATGAACCGAATCAAGCTGGGCGAACGCGTCATATTTATTGATTGAGAACTCATAACGGGCGCGGATGTTGGCCTGAACGGCGGGTGCTCCGGCGAGCGGGCTGCCGAGTGCTCCACCCGGATTCGAAAGCGGCCGTCCATTCGAGGTCTGCAGCGCACTGAAGTCGATGGGTGTTCCGTCTCGCCACAGAAACGGGGATTGCTTGACCAGCTCACCGTGATTCCAGGCAGCGCCTCCCTCAAGGGTGAGTCCGGCCGTGACGCGCGCTACGACCGAGCTTTCTACGCCCCGCACCCTATAGTTGCCACCATTGAGGATTACACTGCCGATGAGGCCGATAACTCTTGCATCGATCTGTGCATTGTTCCAGTCTTCCTGATAGATCGCACCATTCCATTGGATGCGCCGATCTCTCCACATGGTCTTCCAGCCCAGCTCGTTGTTGGTGAGATTATCGGGCGTGAAGTGGACCGGCGCTGCCCAGCCTTTGTGCTCGCGGGCGAGCGCTTGATTGGGAGCCTGTCCAGGGGTCAACGGCGAAACAAGAGATGCCGGGGACGGACCTCGATTGAAGCCAAAGCCCCCCGCGCGGTAGCCCTGCGACCAGGAGTAGTACAGCAGCGCATCGTCGGTGACTTTCCAGCTCAAGTTCGCGCGGCTTCTGAAGCCGGAAAAGCTCCTATGCAGGTTTTCTGCATTGATATTGGTGAAGTTGGAGTGATTTACGCAGGGATCGGTTACGGTCGGAAAAATACCGGGCTGCTTGCAGCCGAAACCGCCCACGCTCGAGCCAACTTCCGAAGAATCGGTTCGGAAGTAACGCGTGCCGGCCGTCAGTGTCAGCTCTTGAGGAATGAGATCAAAATCGACTGACGCGTACGCGGCCTTCTGAGTGTAGCCACGCGTGATGTCGTTGAAGAAGCCGTCGCCCGGCGGCCGGATGTTCGGGTTGTTCGCGGTCACGGGTGCCGGCACAAACACAGCGTTGGGCGTGTTAAATGCGACCGGGTTACCGTTCGGCTGAAGCGGTGATCCGTTCAGGGTGTAGTAGCCAGTGGGCGGCCCGATCGGACGGAAGTACGGAATCGCTGAAAGATAGAACCAGTCGACCTGGTCTTGAATCTGGTAGTTCTCATAGAACAGGCCGCCAATGCCGCGCATCCGTTGATCGCGAGGGGTGCTCACTCGCAACTCATGGCTCTGATGAGTGTTGCGCTCCACATCGCGCCAGGTCGAGCTTGGAGTAAAGCATTGCGCAGTTGCAGGATTCGGACCTGGATTGACGCATTGATAGTAGTCGATATAAATGCCGCGTGCGTAGTTCGTGTAGTCCTGTACTTGGTTGACGTTCCGCACGAGGTAGCTACCCGCATAAAGAACCTTCAGGTTACCGACACGGCCGTTAGCTGTAAGCGCGGTATTCTCGAAGCTGTCCTTGTCGTAGGAGGGATTGTAGAGCTGCACACTCAAGTCGGGTTGCGGCTCGCCGAGCGAATTGGCCCTCATCTCGGCAAAGACGCCGTCCGCCCGCATATTCTGGTAAGACTGTGCGATCAACGCGTTCCAGGTCTCATTGAACCGGTATAGGGCCTCCACACGCACCCCCGTGTAGGTGACCGGATTCATATGACTGGCCGCTAGGTCGAAGTTGTTGATCACTACGCTGTTGGTGGGGACTTGGCCAGGCGCGTTGGCGTAGTGAATGCTAAGGTCTGTGGCGGCACGTGCAAAGGTCGCGGGGATGTTATCGATATATCCGCCCCGCTTCTCGTTGTAGATCACCCCGCGCACGGCGAGCGTGTCGGCAATGAGCGCCATGTTGACGGTGGCGTCTACATTGCTGCTTTGATCACCGTGCGCGGTCGCGGCGTAGCCTGCGTTCACCATCACCTCGGTCACGTCGAGCTGCGGCTTGTTTGTGATGTAACGCACTACACCAGCCTGCGCCCCTGCCCCGAACAGGGTGCCCTGCGGACCCTCCAGGATCTCGATGCGCTCGAGGTCCGCAGCATAGATGTCAAGGTTGCGGTTTGGAAGCTGCGCGGATTGCTCATCGAGGTATACCGCGACGTTCGGGTAAGTACCGAGAGAACCCGACCCCTGTATCCCAGGTACGGCAGTCCCGAGTCCGCGTACATAGATGTTGTTCTGGCCGGGGCCCACTCCGTGCGCAGTGACCGCGGGCAGGTACTTCACGAAGTCATCAAAGGTCGTTACGTTCAATTTTGCGAGCGTCGCCCCGGTCAACACCTGAATCGTCATCGGTACGTTCTGGAGGTTCTCCTCGCGCCGGTTGGCGGTGACAATCACCTCTTGCAGTTCCTCTCCCCCAGGGGTCACCGGAGCACCCCCTCGCGGAGGCCCAATCACCGCGGCGAGAATGCGGATGCTGCGCGGCGTAAGGAATTGGAACTCGAGCCCGGTGCCCTCAAGCATTCGAGCGAGCGCTTCATTGGCGCGGAGGCCCGCAGGCACCGCCTGCGATTTCTGCTCGCGCAGGATATCGGAGACATAGACGAGTTGTATGCCGGTCTGGCGCGCGAACGCTTCGAGAGCCTCCGCGAGAGGCTCTGCGGGGATGCCGGCTGCGAGTGCTGAGGGTTCAACCGCCTGGGCCAGCGTCGCATGAGCTTCCAAAAGCGCGGCGGGCGTGCAGATCGCCAGAGCGCGCAGAACCGCAGACGCCAATGTCCGGTGGCCCGCTGATCGGTGACGCGATTGACATCCCATACGCTTCCCAATCGCGCATCCTTGCGCGCCCTTACTTCAAGCATAGCAGTCGGGCAGAGTGAAGTGTCGACGCAGCTACGCCTGGTCTCACCACACGCGAATTCGCGTCTCCGTGACTTCGACCCGCACCCCATTAAGGCTGCGCAGGAAGGCAATGAATGCTTCGGGGTCGTCGGTTGAGAAGACCCCGCTGATTTGTAGACCCCGCAGCGCGGGGGTTGCGATCTCAATCGGTCTCGAAGTGTATCGATTGTATTCAGCCGCGACACGCTCCAGAGGTTCGTGGTTAAAGGCAATTTGTCGATGCAGCCAAGCCGTGGTGCGCTGCGCATCCACCGGGACGGGCGTAGCCGGACTCTCTCCCGCAGTTACGCGTATCTGCTGGTCGGCGCTCAGCTCAACAAATCGTGGTGAGTGGTTCTGGCTCGAGCTCGATGGTCCAACGGCAACCCGCCCCTCGACCACCGTCACCACGGTCGAGTCATGCTCCAGTCGCACATCGAAACTGGTACCCAGGTCGACGACCTCAGCCGATCCGGCGATCACCCGAAATGCCCGATGGGGCTCGTGAGCAACTTCGAATTCGGCTTGGCCGGAGGTGAGCATTACGAGCCGTTCTGTCTTGCCGTACCGGATGGTAACCGCACTGTCCGTATTGAGGTGCAGTACGGAGTTATCCGCCAAGCGACGAATCAGCTGTTCACCATGTCGTGTCTCAAAGTGCAGTGCTGTTATACCATCGGGGGCCGACGGGTGCGCGATGGGCCGCCTCACGTTCCACGTCAAGAGCAAGCCAAGGCTCAACACAACGCACGCCGCCATCGCCCCTGCGGCTGGAAGCCAGCGGCCCGAGGTTCTGCCTCTAACGGCCTCAATCACGCGCGGCCAGAGGGGTCGTACGGGAGTGTCCTCCGCGGCCCGTGCCCGTGCCAAAATCGCCTCGAGGGAGTACTCAGAGTCGGTGCGCGCCTCCTTGAGATCGCGCGCGATCGTCGATACGGCGAGAAACTCCTCGATGTGGACGGGCGAGGTCTTGAGCCACGCCGCAAGAGCCGCGGCGTGTTGCGCATCCAGCGGTTCCTCCTCGTTCGCCACGAACCACTCACCGGCCTGTTCGGCGATCGCGGCACGGATTTTCTCATCATTGCACATCATAGATTCAACCCAGCGCCGCCATGCGGCGTCGACAATGGCCCAGCCCCTGCGCCACGTACTTCTTCGCCATCTGCGGGGACACCCCGAGGTGCGTCGCGATTGCCCGGTAGGAGAGTTCCTGTGTGAAGCGCAGCTCCACCGCGGCGCGGCATTTCGGTCGCAGCTGCTTGAGCACGACTCCGAGTCGCGCGACACGCTGTGTCGTATCGAGGTCCCCGTCGAATGCGGGCAGCGTCTCGAGCTCTTCGTGCGCCGGAGCGGCGTCGATGTCGATGCCGCTCGCCTGCCGCCGATCGAGCACCGCATGCTCCTTCACCAGATTGTTGGCCACCGTGTAGAGATAGTGGACGGGATTGCGGATCGCCGCCTGATCGCTGATCCGCAGCATCCGCACGTAAACCTCCTGTGCGAGATCCGCCGCATCGGCCTTGCTGCGGATGCGCCGCAAAAAGAACGCCTGCAGGGCCGCGCGGTGCTCGGCAAACAGCCGCCCGACTAAGGATGGATTCCGTTCAGCAACAGCCATGGTGACACACGAGATTCCCCTCTCTTCTGTATAAGAGTCCCCCAGGCCCGAAATGGCAACCAAAATATTATTTGACGTGCCCTCGCCGGCGCACCCCAACCTGTCACGGCATCGTCATCCCCAATTAAAGGTGTCCAATTCACGCCTCGCGTACTCGTTGTCAATGAACTGAATCATTGTCAACGCTTTCAGAAGGGGATTCACATGTACACCAACACAAGGGGCTTCGGCGCCTGGCCCATCCTTGCGGCCGCTATCGCTGCATGCACGCTTTTCACCGCTGGTGTTGCGGCCAAGGATGATGCGGTCACCGTTTCGATTCAGGTGAACACACAGGGACTCGATGTGAGTCAGCCTCGCGGAGCGCAAAAGCTCTATTGGCGCGTTCGAGACGCTGCGTGGGTGGCCTGCACGTACGGTAACAGGGTCGGCCTGGCGCCCTCCCCTAATCCAATTAGTTGCCGTGAAAAGGCACTCGCGGATGCGGTTCGGGCCGCCCATTCAGCGCTGCTCACGCAGATCTATCTTGCATCACATACGCTTTTGGAAGCCACGGCATATGGGATTGATGTGCCTGTACAAGTGGCCGCGAAGTGAGCGCAGGTATCAGCGTGATTACATTGCCACTGGACGCTCATAAGCCCCGCTGGCCAGAGGCTCAACACTCCCTGCGCGGTCCAAAATGTCGCCGGAGCCGACCGATTTGTCGTTGCGACTGATTTTCACAATAAAAGGAGAATTGCCATGTTTCGATTCAAACGTAATTTCGAGCCCGCCCGGCGCTGCAATCGCTGCCGTGGGAGGGCCACTCCATTCGTGGCAATGTTCGCGGGAGAGGCGGGCAAGCATGGCTCGGTAGCAACAACCAACCAAGGGGGACGGAGAATGAAATTCATTGGACCATTGTCGTCATTGATAATCGCGTCAGCGGTAGGGAGCTTTGCTCCGGTGTTGTCGATAGCGCAACAGGCTATAGAGCCCACGCCATTGATACTTGCCTCTGGTCTGGAGGGACCTCGAGGATTAAGGTTCGGTCCGGACGGATACTTATATGTCGCAGAAGCGGGCACGGGAGGCACGAACAGTACAGCGGGTCAGTGCACCCAAGTGCCTACACCGCCTGGGCCTTGGACCGGCGGACCGAACGCTCGAATTTCCAAAATCAGCCCCAACGGAACGCGAACCACGGTCGCCTCAGGATTTCCTTCGACCTTCAGCCCTGCAGGAGGCACGATTGGGGTCGCCGATGTGGTATTTCTAGACGGCGAACTGTACGCCGTCGTGAGTGGCGGCGGCTGCTCGCACGGCAATCCGAAAAGCCCCAGCGGCATTGCCAAGGTGGACCTCAAGAATGGAAGTTGGCATCTCATTGCCGATATCGGCGCTTGGCTGAAAACCCATCCGGCCAAGTACGTTGCCGCGGATGACTTCGAGCCCGACGGCACGCTATACAGCGCGATTGCGGCCGATGGAAAACTGTTGACCGTAGAACCCAATCACGGACAAGTCATCTCCGTGACGAAGAGCGGTGCGATTAGGCAGGTGATCGATATTTCGGCCTCGGAAGGCCACATCGTGCCCACCTCGATCGCCGCCCGAGAACGATCCTTGTTTGTAGGGAATCTCAATTTGTTTCCCATTGATCCGCAGTGGGCGCGGATATTGACCATTTCTAGAACAGAGCAGGACGATTCTGAGGATTCGCTGCCGGGATTGGCTCCCGCTCGCGGTCATCACATTGTTAGCTCGAAAGCAGGCTTTACGACGGTAGTCGCGTTGGATTTTGGTCCGGATGGACTGCTTTATGTGCTCGAACTGTCCGATCACGATGGTTTTCCAACTCCAGGATTCGGGAAAGTGGTCCGAGTCAACAGATCCGGTGGTATTGAGGAAATTGTTACGGGTCTAGCTGTCCCAACCGGTATGACATTTGGGCCAGACGGGCGGTTGTACGTATCGAACCTGGGCGCCGCCCCCGCGGGAGCTGGTCAAATTCTACGATTTGATATTTCGCTGGGTTGGTAGCGAGCAGCGAAAGTATTGACGCAACATCTTCTGGAATGGTTCGACCGTATTTCTGCGGGCTTGTCTGTTCCGCAAGTGACCCGGCCGTGGGCCGGGTCACTCATTCACTGGAACTCTCGTGTGTCTGCCGACCGTGGCCCCGGCATTGCAAGTTGGCTCGCGGATCCGTCGCTTCGTGGCTCCCTGCCTGGTTCGGCGCCAAGACGACCTCCGAGGCTTCGATTGCGCTCGTGAACGAGCCCACGACGCAGCGTATAGGCAAGGACGCCACGCACTTAAAGGAGCTTGAGAACCACCGGCACGCGAACGATCGCCACGCCCTGGGCCCAGGACGTCAGAAAACGAGCACCCCCGTACTGGCGAGCGAGATGGGATAGATGACGCCGAGCGCCGCGTTGTAGATCAATCCCTCGCTGTATTTCCCTGCAACAAGGGGACTTTCATTTCCTGCTCCCACACCGGTGGTCGACAGAGGACTCAAAGCATCCAGCAAATAACCTGGGGGGACAACGAAATTTCCACCCCCGACAACGTTGTAAGCAGTCGCGGCGCCCGAGGTCATGCTCACGCTATACACCTTGGCGCCGCCAAAGCCGCTATTGGTATCCGTGATGCCCTCAGCCTGGAAGATGCTGCCGGATGTCGGAGTCACCCGGCCGAAAAAGTGCGATTTCGGCGCCAGAGCTTTGACCACCGAGCCGCTCGGCTTGATGGCTTCGCTCGAATAGCAATCCCCATGGTTCCGAATTTGCTGACGTTGGCGAAAATTACCGAGTCCGCGCTCCCCAAAATGTTGGTGGGGCTGAGCATCTGCGTCTCCAGGCTGCCGGAGAAAGTCGCTATGGTATGCGCGGTCGTCGACTTTTTTCCGACGGGCAGCGTGTTCAACGTCGCTGTGGTCGTAGCCGAGTGCGAGGTCGAGAACACCAGCAAGGACCCGTTTGACCCCACCAGCGAATCCGATTGGTCGGCGCTTTCCGTGGTCGCAAACAGTTCCAATGGTGGGCCGTCGGCGAGAGGCTCCTGCCAGAGAGTCTCGCTTCGCGTCTTTCCGACCGTGTCGGTGAAATAAACTGCCGAGGCGTCGGAGGCGCCGGACCCGATGGTGCCTTTCGCGGTGTATTCGTCCGTGATCGCGCCCGTGGTGGTGATCCGATACAGCGATTCGATGCCGCTGTTGGCCATGACGGCGAAGAAGTCGGCATTGTTGCCCGTGAGCTGGTACCTGAAATTCGTATACAGGTCGGTGTAGGAGGTAATCCCGCTCAGCAGCGATTTTGGCGAGGTAAAGGCGTTGCTGGCGTAGAAATCCAGATGGCCCGTCGGAGCGTCGAGCATCACGATTCCGCCGAGCGGACCCGGCGTCTTGCCCGATGTCGTATAAATGGTGGCAAACTGGGTGGTGTGCACCGCGACCACTTTGGGCGCCGCTGTAGCGGAATCTGTGAAGTGCACCACTTCGTAAACATCGTCTGCATTTCCGCACACGCCGTCTTTCCCGGAGGTCTGCAGCAACAGGAACAGGGTGGTCGGCTGCAGAAGGTTGGTCTGGGCCTCGCTTTCGGAGCACAGAGCGGCGGTCGCTGCCAATTTCAGGGAACTGACCTGCACCGGCTTCGGCAAGCTTCCGGCGTTGTTGAGCGCGAGCGAATACACGTGGTAAGACCCATCGGTGCCCTTGTCCAGGTACACCAGAGCATATGGCGAGTACGACTGCAGCGCGCCGGTTGAGGTCAACGTGATTTGCAGGGTCAAGGCGAGAACACGGATTTTATTTTTGCTCACGAACGCCGGAGCGGTCGTCGGCGCGTTCGAGGGCACGACGAACAGGCCAAGCTTTCCGGCGCTCGTTGCGGGAGAGGCCAGGCCCGGGACAAAAAATCCTCCCGCCGTCAGGCCGGCAATTTCCGGCACCGCCTCATCGCCGGGTAGTCGTTCGGACTGAGCGGATGCGGGGGCGCCCCACGCAGCCACCAGACAAAACATAGCCCAAAGACGTGGTGTCGAGATCAAAAACTTGGACACGGAATTCACCTCCACTCCCTGTCGAAACACGGGAATATGATCCGAAAAAGGGGCTCAATGATCTTCGCTGGAAGTCCGCCCGAATCTGAGAGCCTCGCGGTGTGCCCGCGTTGACGAAGCTGCGCACAACGTGAGCAAGCTTCGCGCATTCGGCGAGCTTGAAGCGGGTGTTCTGGAACTCCGATACCGTCTGGCCGAACGCTTTGCGTGTTTGCAATATTCCACGGTGACTTCCACCGCGCTTTCAATCACTGCGGCCGCCGGAACGGTAATCAGGAGGCGCTCATACGGCAGCTGGCTCATCAGCTGGCGAAACCCCTGCCCTTCGGTTTCCCCGAGAAGTTGATCTTCGGGAATATACACTCCGTCGAAGAACAACTCTCATCGCCATCAGTCCCTCATTCGGGGAGCCAGCCTGCCGTAACGCAAGCAGCCAGTGGCCATCGTAGGCTTCAAGCGTCGAGTGGCTGGCAATTTTTCAGTCGATTCGGTACATGAGATGGCAGGCAGAGCAGGTATCGCCCAGTGTTGCAAGAGATTTCCACGCAGCCGAAGGATCTTTACTCCGTGAAGCCGATCTGGCGTCAATGACGAAGGTGCGCGCCGCAGCATGCATCCCATCGAACATCGCACGCACTTCCGGCGGAGGCGACGGCGGCAGAGTCGCAGCGCGCACCGAGTCTTCTTTCGTAAACAACGGTTCGCGGCAATACTCGACGATGCCGGGGGCGAGCCCGAAATTGGACTCAGCAGATACGGCAGCAGCTTCAAATTCGCCGTTCGACAAGTGCCGTATTGATTCTGTAAGGGATTGGAGGTGACCTCGCATCAAGCATCTCCAGTTTTCGCGCCTTGCCTCGGCGAGTGCAATAGGCAATCGACGGTCACGCGCGACCGTCGTGGCAGGCACCGCTGACACCTGAGCGAGCGCCCAGCAAGGCACCAGTAGACAGCCCACAGCCAGCAAAATGCCCTTACCGAAGGTGCTCCGCGAACCCGAGTGGCGCAACGCAAGCTGATTTGAAAAGTGCGGCGAACGCGCCCTGCACGCTGCAAACGAATATTCTGCACCCAACTTCGCCATACGATCAAAACTCGAGTTCATCGGATCGCACTCCCGTGGCGCTGCTTGCATTTGAGCGAATGGCCGCTTAAGGCCGGGCATTGTGGCACACTCAACGGCGATCAAAACCGCTTTCGTATTGAGCTGCGCATTGCAGCGAAATCGTTCGGAAAATTAAAGCACCACGGCTTCAATGTGAGTCAATTGAACTGGTGTTGCCGAGCGTAGCGAATTCTGCACCTCAGCAACGCGATCCGTGTGCGCCATTAACTCTCGAATAGCCTGCTCGGGCGCATGCGCCCAGACTTTAGCTCCATACGCGACATTGCATGCCGGTTCACCTTCGGCGCCAAACTCGCCGGTGACTTCGACGTCGACGCGTTCCACAGCGACACCGCGCTTCAACGCCTCTCGATAGATGTCATTGCAATAGCACGTCGCTAGAGCGAGAAACAGCAGTTCACCCCCATTCGCGCTCGATCCGAACCCGGTAGCCTTCGGCGCGATATCTATTGAGTGAGTCTGATTATTTGTGGAAAGCCTAATCTGGTGTTGATCGCGACTACTGTTAACTTGAGCCCTGATTTTCACAACGTCCTCCCAGATTTCTCGCCGCTAGCTACGCTATTCTTGCGGACGCGACTGGCGCCTCGTTCTCACTTTGAATGCAGACTTACGACCCCGGTTCGATCCACAGCAGCTTCGCGCGCAGGATGTCCGTGGCTGCCATTTGTTTAGATGGCGCACGATCCCTCGACCCCCAGAGTCCGCGGGCGGAAGGTATACGCATAGGTCAGCGAGGATCCGACCGCATCGGCACTGGTCTGCAGCAACGGAAGACGGTTCAAGGCGTTGGTCACGAAGAACTTGAGATCCGCGCACTTTCGATGCAGACCTATGTTCAAGTTGAGCATGTACGTCGCCGGATCCGCGCGCAGCCGAGGTGCGTAATTGATGTTCCGCGGATCCCATTCGGAAAATGGCCCAGGGTTATGGCTGTGGACCGTGTTTTCGATCCGCACATAGGCCGTCCCCGCCTCAAGCGGCCACTCGTACCGGGCAGTCACGGTGCCGCTCCAAGGTGCAGGCACCGAGGGTACGCCGCCCACTTGGGTGCCGGGGTCGACGATGAGTGTCCCGTCGGCATTCGCGACGGTACGCGTGTAGCGAACATCGACCATACCCACGGCCATCGACACGCGCAGCCGGTTCGTCAACACGGCTTCGGCATCTAGGTCAAACCCCGTGCTTCGCGCCGCCCCGGAGTTGGTGGTGTAGCCATTGAGGCAGACGTCGTCCACGTGTTCCTGGATGTTGTTCCAATGTATGTCGTAGACGCTGACGTTGAGTTGCAGGCGATTATCGAACAGTTGATTCTTGGCCCCGACTTCGAAGCTCCACACCGAGTCGGGTCCGAATGTCTTCGGGTACGTGTTCGCGGGACAGGACCTCGGCGGCGTCCCGTTGCTGCCGCCGCTTCGAAATCCCTTCGCAATCGCAGCGTAGAAAAAATTGTGCGAGTCCCACTGGTACGTCAGGTCGAATCGCGGGGTGGCCGGGAGATGCTCATGGCTGCTGACCGTTGCGACCGCGGCGGCTCCCGTATTCGCGAATCCGGCGCTGCGCTCGATGCCCTCGGTGCGCAATCGACCGATGCGCATTCCCGCTCCAAGGCTGAAACCGGAAGTGAAGGACCATCGGGCTTGGCCGAACGCGGCGATCTCGGTGCTGGAGTCATTCTCGTCGGTAAGAATGCCGGGCACCGTTGGAGCGACGATGGCATAGGTGTCCTGAAAGATATTTTCACGCCGCTTCGAATAGAAGAGTCCCCCCAGCCAGGTCAGCCGGGCCGCGGGATTCGCGGAGGTGAGCCGCACCTCCTCGGAGAGATCTGTCGCATGCACGGTCACGAGCGATGGGATGGCGTTCGCGTAGGAAGACGGATACGCCGGCCCCAGGGGATTGCCGTAGCCGCCGAAATAGACAGCGCCAGCCACATTGGTCGTATCCACGGTGGCTTTCGCGGCTCGGTCGAAAAAAGAGGTAATGGACGTCAGTTTCGCGCCCGGCAGGCCTTGCGTGAGCTTGATAGACCCTAGCGTGAAACTGTCCACGGATGGCTGGCGCAGAAGCTTGCCGTTGACGAGGCCGCTCGCGGCCGGCGGCGACGCGTCGACGTAGAAAATGGGCGTATCGTGAAGCTTTACGGATTGGTAGCTCACCGACGGCACGATGCGCAGTGCATCGTTCGGCTCGAAGGCGAGCGCCAACCGCACTGCCTCGCTGCCGGCATGGTTGGCGTCGGCATCGAGGATGACACCGGTGAACGGGTCGATGTGATCGATGTAGCCGCTCTCGCGGCGATACCAGACGCTCGCTCGAGCTCCGAGCGTTCCCTCGACGACGGGAGCGCCGCCCGCGACACCGACCTCGTAGCCAAGCCCGCCCCGCTCGGTGGAGGAGAATTCCGCGCGATACCGCAGGGTGTCCGAGGTGGTGCTAGGTTCGTTGGTCACGAAGCGGATCGCTCCGCCTTCGGCGTTGCGCCCGAACAAAACCCCCTGCGGCCCGCGCAGCACCTCCACCTGCGCCAGGTCGAAGATCAGCGGGTACGCATTCCCGAATGCGGAACTCGCCGATTGAATCGGCGTGTCGTCGACATAGATGCCCGTAGTTGCATCGCCCTTGTCCGCACTAATCCCGCGAATCGCCAGATTGGTGAGGATGCCGGGCCCGTATTGCGAGCTGGCATCGAATTCGATGCCGGTCGTCACCGCGGCGACGCCACCCATATCGCGGATCCCGGCTGCATCCATGTCCGCAGCGAGCAAAACGCTGATGCTCATGGGTACCGTTCTCAGGGCCTCGCTGCGCTTGGTCGCGGTCACAAGGACTTCTTGGAGCGCCGCCGGAACAGCCTCGCGATGTTCCGACGAGACCGGGCGTTTGTATATCTCCACGGTACGCTCGTTCAGGAACAGGAAACTCAATCCCGTGCCCTGCAGAAGTCTCGTCAGGCTCTGCGCAGCACTCGAACCGGGCGACACCGCTCGGGACATCTTGCCCGCGACGATCTGCGACACATAGACGAGTTGCAAATGCGAAAGCTCACCGAACGCCGTCAAGGCCTGGGGCAGCGGCTGGGCGCCGATCGGCGCGGAGAGCAGCACCTCGCCGGGCGCCCCGTGCGCTTGGAGTACTCGAGCGACCAGCAGAACCAGCGGCAGGGAACGCCGCCCTAAAATCCGCGAACAGCCATCGTGTCTAAGCGTGTGCATCGTCAAGGACGCTCGACAACGACGGTTCCATGCAATCGCTCCCTGCCGCCCTCCGCCGGCCGAGTATACATGATGCTCTCGGCCCTGTTCCTCGTGCGGACCGACGCGATCTTGCGCTGAGGAACCGCCTCGAGCGATGCAATTGCGCTGCAGGCCGAGTACGAGGCCGACCGCCCTAATCTGTGCTAGCGAAACTTATCGGCCGGCGATCCAGCAGTTTGTGCGCGCCGTTTTCGATCATCGCAATCGAGCAGCGCCGGAGAACTCGAATCCCTTCGGTTCCCCGACGCTGTCACCTCGCAGGATTTGTGACTGTCCGCCTCCCCTCACTCTATCCGAGCTTAAGTTAGCCCCAGCGCTGCCGCGCAGGTCGGCGCCGGTTCGTCGGTTCGCTTGGCAACGCCTTTCGCGACCACGTAGGTCACGATGAAATGCGCGTCCAACGAGCTGTTATTGACGACGTCGTGCAGCGTCGTGCCCTCGGTCCAGGAATCGCCCGCTTTATACACATGTTTCTCGCACTTGGCATCGTACCAGTCGACGGAGCCGGAATCGGCCGTCAAGCTGAGCAAGAGCACCCCCGGATGTTTGTGCCAGCCGGTAGTGCCGAGCGGGGCGAAAATCACGTCTTGTACGATGAAATTGGCCGGGCCCTCGGTTTCGAGCTCGGCGCTGAAGCCGTCATCACTGCCGGGCAATGCGACATGCGCATGGGCATGGATGTCGTGATTGACCGTCCCGATGACTAAAACGATGTTTTTCAAGATACCGAGCGACGGCGTGGCGACCGCAATCCCGACAACAACACACGCTACCGAAACAGCGCCAATGATCCATCTGGTGTTAAGTTTCATAGATTCCTCACTGATTCTTTAAATTGAAGAAGTTTATTCACCCTCTGCGCTAGCACGCCTTGACTCCTCTGCACTTGAGACACTTGCGTGCCTTCTTGATATAGGAGCCGCGCGCCGTCCATTCGGGTACCAAGATATTTTTGCCAAAAACAAACGGTGACTTAACAATGGCCCCGGCGATCACCCGGATTACTCTTTAGTGGGGTCTGGCCTTGACTCAGTGGAATGTCAGGCCTTTCGCATAGATGTACTGAAATCGTTGCCGGCTTTGCTGCGCAAGTCGACGCGCACGGTTCCGCGCTGACCGGCACAGTAGAGGCCCGGCGTCACCTGGCCTTCCCACGCCATGCCCGCAGCGTTGGGTCGGAATTATCAATAGGTACGAGAGCTCATCGGCGCGCCTTCTGACGGTCCTGCACGCGCGGCGATCGCCCCGAAATATCGATCCTCGTTGCAGTTCGAGTTACGATTACGCCATCGATGCCGTTCAGAAAAGCACAAAATGAATCGATGTCATGGGCATTGAACGAGCCGCCGATTCGGACAGACCGAAGTGCAATATCGGAGACCTCGATGGGTACCTTTGCGTACCGATTAAATTGCTCGACGACTTGACTCAAGGGCTGGTCCTCGAAAACGATCCGCCCCGAACGCCACGACTCATTTTGATTCAACGCCGCCTTCGCTGGGTTTTCGAGGAGGGCGGCCGCATCGATGCGGATTTGCTCTCCGGCGCCCACGCTCACGGGCCGCCCAATGGCGGGCTTACCCTGGGGAGGCGCATGTTCGCCCCCGCCATATACGGCAATGCGGCCTTCAATAACCGTCACGAGAACACTCTGGTCTTGCCGATAAATATCGAACTGAGTGCCGACGGCTACGATATCGGCTCCATTGACGATGACCCGGAAACGACGTTGCAAATCCTTGGCCACGGAGAAATATACCTGCCCTTGAGTCAATTCAACAAAACGTTCCTTTCGGTCGAATAGGACCCTCACAGCGGAATCGGTGTTTAGTTGCAAGACGGTCCCGTCGGTCAGGGTCCAGCGGCGCTGCTCTCCGTGACCCGTGGCGAAACGCACGGCTGTCTCCGCCGGCTTCGGAGCTGCAACCCAATGCCACCCAAGACCGGCCAGCATGACAACGAGTCCCGTGGTAACGGCCCCGACGTGCCAGGCGGGTATCCAAGACCGGGGTTTCGCGCGCGTCGCGCGCACCGAAAGATCCCGCTCAGCGGCCGCATGGCCCGCCTCATCACTCGGTGAGGGGTCGTCTCGGGCGCCTGTCAGCAACCCTTCTATCGACAGCCGAGAGTCCGCCGCAACTGCTTCCAATTCGCGGGAAATCGCGGCGATACGCAAGTACTCTTCCACATGCAGAGGTGAAGTTCGCAACCAGTTCATGAAGGTGACGCGCTCTTGCTCCTCAGCAGTCACGGACCGATTGTTCACAAACCAGTCCGCCGCCTGCTTGGCAACAATCATTCGAACTTCATCTTGGGAAGGCATATTCATATCATGCGAGCCTCGACATCCGCCCACGGCAATGAACTAACGCCTGCGTCAGATATTTTTTTACCATATTCGGCGAGACATTCAACCGATCGGCAATCTCCTGGTAGCTTAATCCGTCGCGATACTGCAAGACCACAGCGGCCTGACATTTGGGCGACAGTTGCTGCAGTACGTTAAGGAGACGCTCCACCCGATTGGCCGTGTCAAGATCGCCGGCAAAGTTCGGCAGGTGCTGCAACTGCCAATCATCCGCCGCTCCACCGACGTCGACGCGGCTTCCGCGTTTACGCTGCAGGACCGCATCTTCCTTGAGAAGATTACTAGCCACGGTAAATAGGTAGCTCTCCGGGCTCTGAATGGCATCCAAGTCTTTGACGCGCAACATTCGCAAGTACACCTCCTGCGCCAGGTCTGGCGCATCAGCTTTTGTCCGCGTGCGTCGGTAGAAGAACGCCACCAACGCCGCATACTGCTCGGCGAAGAGCCTCTCGATTGAGTGCCTTGCGGATTGTTTCATGTAGCCAGGCGCCCAGTGTTCACAGACGCGTCCTTAGAGATTAAGAGGGCCGGCGCGGGGATTCGGGTACCAGAAAAATCGACCCGCAGGTTAAAACTCCTAATCGAACAGACTCTTTCGGCGGCGCGAGAGATCTAGGAAGTCCGGGAAATGCGGACGCGAATTGTCACTTGAGCGATCCAGTGGAAGTCTGCATTATCGAACATACCTCAGGGCACGATTTCTCGCAGCACTGCGCCGATTTCGGCGTGGATGACGACATCCGCCCTGACATCCATGTCGGTCGGCTCGCGGTTGATAATGGCGAGCGTGGCACCATTCGACTTGGCGACCAGCGGTAGTGTCGCGGCGGGATAGACCGCCAGCGACGAGCCGAGCACGATGAAAAGGTCGCAGTCACGCGAAGCGGCTTCGGCTCGGCGCATGGCTTCGACGGGCATCGGCTGACCGAACGAGATCGTCGCTGACTTTACGATGCCGCCGCACACGCGGCAGGCTGGCAGCGTGCCTTGTTCTAAAAACGAATCGCGCAGGTCCGCCAACTCGTGTCGCAGCCCGCATACTAGGCACGTGGCATAGCTCGCATTGCCGTGAAGCTCGATCACCAGATGCGCGGGCACGCCCGCATCCTGGTGCAAGTTGTCCACATTCTGTGTGATCACATGGCCGACCTTGCCCATCTCGATCAGGCGCGCAATGGCAAAATGACCTTCATTCGGTTTGGCGCCGACCCAACCGGCTGTCCCGGAAAAGGCGCGCTGCCAAGCCTCGCGTCGCGCCTCTTGGTTATGCATGAACGTGTCGAAGTCTATAGGTTTCATCCGGCTCCAGACGCCGCCCGGGCTACGGAAATCTGGAACGCCGGAGTCAGTCGAGATGCCGGCGCCGGTGAAGACAACGGTTCGCGCCGAACCGGCGAGAAGAGCCGCGAGTCGGGAGGTCGCCGACATGGCGGCGTTAAGCGGCGTGCCAAGAACGCGGGGCAAGTATTATTCCGTTGAATAGCTCTAAATTAGCCAATAGCCGGCATGGAGGCATTCTTACACATTCAACTCGAATAATTAATTCATGAACTGTCGTCCGGCAACGTCCGGGAGAATCTGACAGCGGCCACCGTTGAACAAGGTGTCTTGGAGGGTATCCCAGCGAACTGAAGTCAAAAGCCCGAAGATTCTCGACATTTTCTCGACGATCGCGTTCCGTCATGGATATCTAGTGAAATCAATGCGTTATGACTTTTATTCATAATTAAGATTACCTCTCCCAGCATTCAAATGGCAGTCGCGTAATAACACGGGGATCCGCGCGATCAAACCGTCTCCAACCAGCGGATTTCGATTGAGTTCTCAAGCGGACCGTACCCGCAGGCCCCAGCGCCGACCATGAGTCAGATCAAGGCGCAATCGCGATCACCGGCAGTAACGTACGAGCCTGCATGTCTACGAGTCGTAGCCCCAAATCGAAGCAGCTGATGAAGGCCGTGGCGATTGATCGCTTCGGTCCGCCCGCGGTGCTCAAACTGCGGCGGCTTCCAGAGCTGGCGAATTCATCAATGCAAAAGGCGGCTTCTACGCACAGCGCGTTGCCGTGGATACTGATCACGTAGGACACGTTCCGCGGCGAATGGATTTCTGCACGCCGGCGCTGCAACCGTCACGGCACTGACTGCGTTCCAGGGCTTCAAAGACGTGTTGAAGATACGCCGCGGCCAGACAGTGCTGATCTTTGGAGCAACAGGCGCGGTCGGCTCACTTGCGATTCAATTCGCCAAACGCCGGGGCGCGTGCGTGCTGGCCACGGCGTCTGGTCGCAAGGCAGCCAAGTTGGTGATGCGACTAGGTGCCGATGGCCAGATTGACGCCAGATCCGACCATTTGGTTGATGACCTGCGCGCACTTGCACGCGCTTGCCGGCGGCGCGCCGCTCGACCAGTGCGTAGGACTCGTGAAGCGCGGTGGACGGGTGGCTTTCCCCAACGGCATCGAGCCCGTACCAAACCGCAAACGGGGCGTTCGGTTGCTCGCGTACGATGCCGAGACGAGCCCGCGCCACCTCGCAGCCCTGCGCGTGGCGGTCGAGAAGACGCGCCTACACGTGCCGATCGCAGCGGCCTTTCCTCTTGCTCGGGCGGCAAAGGCGCACGAAAGATTGGAACGCGGCCATGTGTTCGGTCGCATTGTGCTCAAGATTCCTCAGGGCGAGTAGAGGGAGAATCAAAACGATCGGTTTCGCGCTGACGTTATATTGGACAGGTTAGAATGCCAACTTGTTCAGGCCACGTCCTTCAAAGGTACGATTCTTGTGCAAGCTATAAACCTCGCAGACAAGCTGGCAACGTTTTCAGAACACTGGCAACCCCGCGTGGTCGGTCAGTTCAACGGGCATGACCTGATGGTGGTCAAAGTAAAGGGCGAGTTTGTTTGGCACAAGCACGACGATACCGACGATTTTTTTCTTGTCCTGAGCGGGCGCTTAATTATTCAACTTATAGACGGCGCCGTGAGGCTTGGTCCGGGCGAAGTGTTCGTGGTCCCTAAGGGTGTGGAACATTGCCCAGTCGCAGAAGATGAAGCCCACATCCTCCTAATCGAGCCACGGGGCACGCCAAACACGGGGAATACCGCTACCGCAACCGCTCGTAGGGTCATCTAGCCGGCCCACTTTACGGCGATACAAATCGGCGGCTTTCATGCGGCTGGCTTCAGCGGCGGCCGGGCTACCGGCGATCCGAAAGCAATCGCAAATTCCGAAAGGGATGCGCGGTCCGATTTCATTTCACCTGACGTCGTTGACGCCAATCTCGTTCAGGAGTTCGTCAACACGGCACTCCAAATAGACCCGATCAAGATGGACGTTTGTTGTGACACGGATTATCTTGAAATACGTCCCGAGGCCATTCGTGTCCCGACTTTATTAATATAGGCGGCAAGAGATCCTGGGATTCATCCAGCGGCCGCCGCAGAGTTCTTCTCGAACCTTTCGACCAATGACCGACGCTGGGTTGTGATCGCCGAGGGGGGGCCATGCGTTAGGCCTGGAGGCAACAGCCCCCATCTTTTTTGGGGCGGTCGTAGATTTTGTACGCAGCACGATCATCCCCAAATCCGCTGCCCGATAGCGGTCGGTGGCAACCGGCGGCTTGGGGTCCCGCCGATGGCGGATGGCTCTGAGCGGCGAGACGACGCCGGTCGCCGGGTGTGGGCCCGTGCGCTACTTCCAGCCCTGACTTTCATTGGTGAAGTTCACCAGTAGGGAGTTCGTCGTGAAGTATCCGAGACCGATCACCGCGGAATTGGTACTCGCGGCGGGATTGACGTTGATCGCGGAGACATCCGTTGATGGAGTCTGGGTGTAGACGAAGCCGCTTGGTGTGGTTACCTGGATGTTGTCACCAGACGGAATGACCATCGGAAAGACAGTGCCGGAGGGCACGTTGAGCACCGTGTATGGCGTGCCGGTATCGAATATAGCCGTTGTTACGTACGAGCCTCCCGGCGCGGCTGCCGAGGATATCGCAGTGTCCGGAACCCGTTCCGGCGGCTTCGGATCGGGAGTACGCGTTGGCGGTCGCCGCAGTAGCCATCGGCTCCAGCCGGCCAAATTCGGTCACCAAATCAAGCGCCCAAAAACGGCCGTCCAGCCTGGTATCCCTTGCTTCGATCCACTTCCTTATGATCTCCACTCAACCGCGAGTTGGAGTTCATGCTAAATCGAGGCAAGCCGCTCGCGCATTTCTCTGACGCATAACCATCTGAGGCCGACGAGGAAATTATTCCTGAACTGGGCTTTGCTCGGTATGTGCAGTCGGTCGATTTGTCACGTGAGAATATGTGAGCCGTTGGCGGGCCCGGCTCCCAGTGCTCAACCGCATGTTCGAGGAATCCGGCATGTCTTCTACGGCCGTCCAGGCGAGGCTTGGCGCATTGATGCGTACATCATGATGACCGCAAAGGCGGGACGGGTGTGGTTTTCAACTGATTGAACAACAAGTCGTTTCGACTCACGGACAGAATTTCATAAACTATCGCATGAAGAAACTGCTGAGTAGCTGAACTTGGATCTGGCCATTGGCTAAGTGCCCGGTATGATTACGTCCCCCAAAGCCGTCATACGCCAATGTCTTCAAGGGGCCCAACTTCGGCCGTACGGGCACTCAGAATGACTACCCGATAGCGGACATTCCAGTCTGAACTTGTCCCGCAGTGAACGACGCCCCTGGTGGTGCTAATCTACGCCACTGCGGATTGCAGGTTCGCAAATGGGGCATGCCAGTGAGCAACTCGTGCAGACTCGTGGCAAGCGCGCCGCCAGTTAATGCGGTGCCCGCAGGTGGAGCAGTCTTTTCGCGTAGAACATTCCTCGACGCGTCATTGGCAGCCGTAGTGGGAGCGATAATGGGATCGCAAGCTGGTGCGAAGGAAGGCGCAAGTACCGGCGCGGACCCGAGATTGGCGCCGTCGTCGGAGGCGCTAGCGTTTCTGAGTATTGAGCACGCGTCCGCTCTCGTCAGAACGATGAAAGTCTCGCCCGTCGAGCTGACCCAGGCGTGTCTTAGCCGAATTGAGCGGCTCAATCCGCAGCTAAACGCCTTCATCACGGTGACCGCGGAATCCGCGCTAGCCGAGGCGCGTCAGGCCGAGGTCGAAATTCAGCAGCACCGCTGGCGGGGCGCCCTGCATGGCGTCCCGATCGCCTTGAAGGACCTGGTCGATACCGCTGGCGTGCGTACGACGGCAGGGAGTGAGCTGTTCAAGGATCGCATTCCCGCGCAGGACGCGGAGGTCGTGCGGCGGCTCAAGGCGGCTGGGGCCGTATTTCTCGGCAAGCTCAACATGCATGAGTTCGCTTACGGCGGCAGCTCTGCGGTTAGCTTTTTTGGTCCCGTTCGCAATCCCTGGAATCTCGCTCATAGTCCGGGCGGTTCGTCTGGAGGGTCCGCGGCCGCTGTCGCGGCGCACCTCTGTTTCGGCGCGATCGGCTCCGACACAGGCGGTTCTATTCGCGAACCGGCGGCATACTGCGGTATCGTCGGACTCAAGCCAACTTACGGGCGCGTGAGCACAGCAGGAGCAATTCCGTTGTCGTGGTCATTGGACCATCTGGGTCCAATGACGCGCACGACGGTGGACGCTGCTTTGATGCTCCAGGTCTTGGCCGGCTACGACCCGCGGGACAACGGTAGCCTCGATATGAGCGTCCCGGATTACGCTGCGGCCATGCGGTCTGCGACGTCCTCGTTGCGGGTTGGCATCCCGCGTGACTTCTTCTTCGAGGGGCTTGATCCCGATATACAGGCGGCCATGGAGGCGGCTCTGTCTGACTTAAAGAACCTGACCCGCGTACAGCTCGACGTCGCACCGCTGGCGACGGACGCCAGCTACGCCTCAGTGATGAATCCGTGCATTGCCATCCTGCAGGCAGAAGCTTACGCATACCATCAGGACTACGTTGCCAAGAGTCCAGAGCTTTACCAGAAGCCGACCCTTGAGAGAATTCTGGCCGGGGCTAAGGTATCGACTCCGACCTATATTCAGAGCCGGCGCCAGATGGAGCTGCTTCGCCGCTCCGTGTCACGGGGATTGGATGGCGTGGATCTGTTGATCACCCCGACCACTCCCATATTCCCTTTTGAGATCGCCGATCTGCAATCGGACCCCACTACGATGCGACCGAAGGAAGTACACATGCTTCGCAACACCCGGCCGTTCGACATGTTTGGGGCGCCTACGATCTCCGTGCCCTGTGGATTTACGAGATCCGGCCTGCCAATTGGCATGCAAATCACTGGCGCTCTTGGCGATGAAGGAACAGTTCTCCGTTTAGCCCGTGCTTACGAGCAAGCCACCGAGTGGCACAAGCGGCCGGCGATTCCTGAGCAAAAGCCGTAACGCGGCCAGGCCATCAATTGCGAGCCGTCGCTACACGAAGCAATCGGCGAAAGGGATTTTCGATCACATCCCCAAAATGACGGCCTAAATGAACGAGTTAAGGGACCGGCATAATTGTGTTCCATGGAATCGATTCTTCTATGGTGCATCGGCGCCAATGCTCGTTTTGCGAAAGTTCGCGATTTGATTGCTCGGAAGCGGCCTGTCGCATCCGGCCGTTTGGGGTCGTGAGGGTGAGTTCATTGGTGATGTCCATTCATGGGGCGGCAGGCGGTCTTCGACCTCCGCAAAATCTGCGCCGGTAAGCTGTCATTTAAAGCGCGCCGTGGACTGCTCGAACACCTAAGCCGATTATCTGGACAATCCCATATCGCCCCACGCGCCCTTTCCAGATATGGGCGTTACCGGCCAATTAAACGTCAGTGCGCGACCTAGTATTACGACTCGAAATGGCAGTAAACGACACAAATGCAATTCCTAGCATCGACAACACAGCGCCGAGAATTAGATTTGCCCGTCGGACTACTCGGACTGTTGTCCGGAAAGCGGCCGGCACGCATGCGCCAGCAGAGGGTCGAAATAGGTGAGTTCTGCGGCACTGGGGTGGCCAAAAACGGGCGCTTGCGCTTACGGAATAACGGCCGCAGCGGTCGCCCGAGGCCTGCGGTGTCAACGCCGGGCGTAAATCTCTCAACTATGGCGGGTGAGAATTGCGCACATTGGAGGAAGTCGCCCTCAGTGTGACTTGATTTCCTTCTTCTTCGTTGCTCTTGATGCGGGTTGTTCCTCGGCTTTAGGCTGGATGGCGTGCCAAAGATCGGTGTGTTCGCGCATTCGGTAGCTGTTGCCGCGGATGTTAACGACATGGCAGTGGTGCATGAGTCGGTCGATGAGGGCCGCCGCCATAACTTCATCGCCCAAGATATTGCCCCATTCCTCGAAGCCCTTGTTGGAGGTCAGGACCGTCGAGGCATGTTCGTAGCGCCCATTGATCAGCTGGAAGAACAGAACCGCGCCATCGCGGTTGACTGGCAGGTAGCCGATCTCATCGACGACCAGAAGTGCCGGATGGCTCAAGACTCGAAGCCGTCTGGCGAGCTGTCCCGCGGCTCGGGCCTGCTCGAGCGACTCGATGAGGTTTACCAGAGTACCGTAGTAAACGCGGCGTCCTGACTCCGCGGCGGCAATCGCCAAGGAGAGTGCCAGATGAGTTTTGCCTACGCCCGGTGGCCCGAGGAAGATTACATTCTCACGGCGCTTGATGAAGCCGAGCTCGTGCAGACTCTCGATCTGGTCACGTTGGATCGAGGGCTGGAAGGCAAAGTCGAACTGCTGGAGAGTCTTGATGGCTGGCAGCCGTGAGGATCGCATGGCGGTCTGCAAGCGTCGGTTGTTGCGCAGCGAGATCTGCGCACCGAGTAGTCGCTCGAGCGCTTCGCCGGCGGTGACGGAGCCGCGATCGACGTCAGCGAGGATGTCATCAACCGCCTCGAGAGCACCGGGCAGCTTCAGATCCGCCAACATCTCGCGGATGTTGTCGCGTCGCACAGCGTTCATCGTACCGCCTCGGCATAGACGCTCAATGGGCGACGCTGAACGTCCACCTTATACGTAGGCTTCGGCGCCGTGGGGTTCACCGTGACGCCATGCAGTAGCGGATATGGCGTGCGGGCGAGAGATTTTAGGAAGTTGCGCTCATCCCGATCAAATCGCAGTTGCGGAACCTCGTTGGTGGTTCGATGCTGCCGTTGGTTGGCGGTGCGCTCCAACCATCGTTCGGCCTGAGCATTCAGATCCGCATCGTTCAAGAACGTGCGCCCGTAAAAGAAGCTCTCGCGCACATAGCGGATCGGTCGTTCGACCTTGCCTTTGGTCTTTGCCCTATATGGGCGGCAGGCACGGGGACGAAACCCCCAATGCGCGGCGAAGCGCAGGAACTCGGCGTTCAACACCAGCGCGCCTTTGCCTAACCGATCATCGCCGATGACAACGGCGCGCATCTGATCGAACAACAGCTCCTGCGGTACGCCGCCAAAGGCTTGGAACGCGCTCTCCAATCCGGCGAATAACGCCTGCATGGTCTGACGAGGAAAGAACCGCAACCACAGCAGCCGCGAATACCCGAGCACCACGACCAGGGCGTAGCGGCGGCCCCATGGCAGGTTGAAGGTCGCGTAATCGACCTGGCCCTGAAAGCCTGGCGGCGTCTCGAAGCGGCGCACCGCTTCTTCGATCGAGCGCGGACGGATCTCTCGGACATACTCCTTGATCTGCGTGTACCCGCCCGCGTAACCGGCCGCCCGGATCTCCTCAAAGATCCGTTCTGCCGTCAGCCGCGGATAGCTCTGCAGGCGCTCTTGGATGATGCCCCGATAGGCGTCGAGCTTACGAACAACCGGCGGTCGTGGCGTGTAAGTCACGACCTTATCGTCTAAATCACGATCCAGCTGTTCAGTCTCTATCCAGTGGTAAACCGTCCGCCGGCTCACCCCAAAACGCTGCGCCAGCTCCGTCTTGCCCACCCCTTGCTCCAAATAGTGGCGTAATAACACTCTCGTCTCCCGTGAGTACATGGCAGCTCCGCTTGATCGCTTTGCTGCCTAGAAGAGACGGCGCCTGCCGCGCCGTCAACGAGTGTGCAATTTTGGCCCGCCGAAAGTGTGCAATTTACGCCCGCCACCCACAGCGGTAAGCTGACAAGTATTTTTCGCATTTAATTACGGCGATTCTCTCGTCTAATTGATAGTAAGGTGCATGGCAATGAGCAGGCCGCTTAATCGTTCTTCGATGTCCCTCGTGATAGCCGCCCTGCTCGGCATTGCCCAAATGTATTTGCTCACGATTCTCTGGGAATACATTTCGGCTTACACACCATTGCCTAGGTGGCTTCTCACGCTTGGCTTGAGGGGCACCGCGTTACACTTCATTTGGCAATACCGTCTGTTTTTCACCGACCCATTCTTACTTAATGACTGGGCAATGTTTGTACCCGGAGTATTGCTCGCTCTCGTGCCACTGCCACTTGCGGCGCTGCTATTACGTCGCCTGCTCGTTCACCGTGCATAACGATCATTGAAGGAGACCGTAGCGGTGGTTAAGCGCCACGAGCGCATTTCACCAGTTCGGGCGGTCGGGGGTCTGATGGCCGCAAAGCCGACACTGAGCACCGACGGTTCCGGGTGGAATCCTGCCATAACCGGCATGCAGGCAATTTCTGAACTTCAGGCTAGAAAAGCGGAGGATGGGCCGATGAGAAATCGAGACGTCATTCGTGCGGCTGGCTTGCTTCTGGCCGCAATCGCCACATTTTCCGCTGGCGCGCAATCGACACTGGCTCCGGGACTCGCCAGTCCCCCAGAGTATCGCGTCGTGCACGACTGGCCTGTGTTGCCAGAAGGAGAAGTGCTGGGATCGGTCGCGGGGATTGGGGTGGATTCTCGAGGCGAAGTCTTCGTGTTTCATCGGGCTGGTCGCACGTGGCCCAAGTCCGATGTGCTTGACTTGACTCCGATACCGCGGCCGACGGTGGACATCTTCGATAGCCATAGCGGAATTCTGCTCAGACGCTGGGGCGCTGATCTGTTCGCCATGCCGCACGGTTTGACCATCGACGACCATGACAACGTCTGGCTGACCGACGTGGCACTTCAGCAGGTCTACAAGTTCTCTCCTAACGGACGACTGTTGCTGACCCTCGGTGAGCGCGGCGTGGCGGGGGCCGATGCCCGTCATTTCAATCGCCCCACTGCTGTTGCCGTCGCAGGCGACGGCTCGTTTTACGTGAGCGACGGCTACAAGAACACCAGGGTGATGAAGTTCAGCGCCGATGGGAAGTTTCTGTACCAGTGGGGCACGAAGGGTGCCGGTCCCGGCCAATTTGACCTGCCGCATTGGGTGGCTCTTGATAAGTCAGGCAACGTGTACGTGGCCGATCGGGAAAACCAGCGGATTCAGGTGTTTGACTCTACCGGCCATTACCTGAGCCAATGGGCCGGTAAAGAGCTGGGGCGACCGTATGCGATCGCGATCGATAAGCGTGGGAGGGCGTACATCGCGGACGGCGGGGACCAGCCGGACGGTCCGCCGGATCGTTCGGCCTGGGTGCTTGCTCGCCTGGATGGCACGCCACTTGTTCGCGTAGGCAGATTCGGAAACTACGACGGGCAGTTTGAAATGGCGCATTCGATAGCAGTTGATGGCAAAGGAGCCGTCTATGTCGGCGATATCACGGGGGCTCGAGTGCAAAAGTTTGTGCTATCTGGCGCCGCAGCCGGTCGGGCCGGTCCCGCGCCTTAGCACAGCTATTCTGAAGACCAGTTCAGACGCCCGATAGCCGTCACTCGCAGTCGGCAGTGTGGGTCGATACCGGAATTTAGAGCGCCACCGGCAACGACCGGCCAACTGTACTCATACGAGCACCTGAACCTCACTTAGCGGTTGGTTCGCGGACACTAGCTCCCCGCCTGATGCTCTGTTCGAAAATCCCTGGGTATCCGGAGCGGACACCTAGAATCAGCCGCCGCTTGGAGACAGTAAAAGAAATCCGTGACCTCAAAGGCCGGCCGCAGTGGTCATCACTATGCACCGTACGGGTTTATAAGCAGAGTGACTGCAGCGATGCAGTTGGTCCGCCCACTATGATGATGTCACCCAGAATCCAGCCGCAAGGTTCGTCGTCGTGCGCACTAAGGTACACTCATCATTCCCGGTCGCCGCAGCTTAACGCTGGAAATTGGATGGTCGAGTTTCATGGAAATTCATAAGCCTAAACCGTCACACACCCTGCGCGAGTTCTTCAGCGAGGTTGGGGTCGTACTCCTTGGAATCGTCATCGCGTTGGCCGGCGAGCAGGCGTTGAGCAGTCTCGAATCGCGTCACAAGATGCGAGTTGTGACCGAGGAGATGCGGCAGGAAATCTCTGGTGATGACGGGCCACAGTCTCTGGAACGCATTGCGCTCTCGAGGTGCGTTAGCAACGCGCTGGATTCGATCCGTCGTTCAGTTGAGCAAAATGCAGAGCGATCGACGATTCTCGAAGCGATTGATCGCTTTGCGACACCCCGCCACACTTGGGATAGCACGGCATTCCAGGCCGCCATCTCCGCCGGCGTCCTCGCCCAAATGCCCGTTGACAGCGTCGATGCCATGTCGCGTTTCTATTCCCTTATGCCCGTGCTCGAAAGCGCGAACGAGCGCGAATTCCGGGATGGCGCTGTGCTTGCTGCGCTGAGCCGCGCCGGAGGCCCATTGACGGAGTTGGAGCGTTCGCAGGTGCTAGGAGCCGTCGAAACGCTTCGTCGTGACGACGCAGAGATCGTTCGATTTTCCGTTCTGGCTAGGGCCGCGATGAAACAGCTCGGCATCGAAGTCAGTGATTATCGTCCCTTGGCCGGCCGCGTCTCCTCGTTGCAAGATCCGCAGCGCGTCATAATCGAGCTTGAAGCGATACCGATGGCTCAGTCATGCCTCAACGAACTCAGAATGTCGCTCGCGGCCACTCAATGAGGGTTGCGGCCGAATCGCGTGCCTAGTCGAGATCCATTGGAGACCTACGCGGCCGCCGCCGAGATGGAGGCCTTTGGCGTGGCTTACGCGAATCCGAGAGTAGCAGGAGACCTTCCCGCGCTGAATTGCTGGGCCGCACGCGCAGAGGAGGCCGCTGGTTTCCGCGAGCGCTGATGCGTTGCTGAGGACTGCCGGAAGGTTCGTGGATTGCTTTCGGTTCCGCGCCGGTATTCTCGATGGCCGCGGCGATTCGGCCGGCGCGCAGAAAGCCTATGAGGAGGCTGTGGCGCTCGCGCCGGATCTGCCTGCTGCGTATTATTCCTGGGGGCATTGCGTTATTGCACGGCGACCACACCAGCGCCGAGGCTAAGCTCGCGGGTGCAAACATGCGCGGTCCACACCGATCCGCTCAAGGCCTGGGGCGATGTGCTCGCGAAACAGGGTCACATGGAAGAGGCGCTTGCAAAGTACGACGAAGCGCTCAAGTACGCGCCGAACTCGAAAGAACTCAAGGAAGCACGTGAGGCGGTGGCGAAACGGAAGAGCTAAACACACCGCTCCGAAGCAGCTGCACACTGGAACGACCTGCCTGTCGAGACCGGGCATTCGGGAGGCACATCTGAAGTTTTAGGGTAGGATTTGGCCGGCAATGCAAAGCATCAACGGGAATTAAACGTATATGAATAAATGGGGCCCATTGTTTAGGGCCGGATTCTTAGCTTCTCTCATATTTGGAGTGTACGGGTGCAGCGGCTTGCCAAGCAGAAACAGCCTTCCTAACCCCATTGTGGGGGCGTGGCTTGTCAGAGATCCCAACGCGCCGTTTCCCTACCACATGTATGTCTTCAATGGTGACGGCACCATGCAACAGGCGAACCCCGACGCCGGCGACCCGCAGGGCAGCGACAGTGACGGCAAAGGCATTTGGCTCACGGATGGCGACCGAATCAAAGGCAAGTGGGTTGAGGTCATAGCGGACCGCTCCACGCATCAATTCTTAGGGCATCTGGAGATTTCCTACGACATCACGGTACGGGGCGATTCCTATACCGGCTCGGAAACCGTGCGCTCGTACGACGCCGCCGGTAACTTAACCGCTTGGTCCTGCCACCCCCGCTGAGGTCGAAGGCAAGCGCGTCAAATTTCCTTGATGCAGTTTGCTACGCCTGTTGTTTCGACCCACGCCGGCCTGTCGTCAGCGTTGGCTATCGGAACATTGATCGGTACTTTTGAATCGAATCACCGGTACATACGTGAGCCAAAACTCCCTGCTTTGATGGTTCGCCAGCTCGCGCCAGCTCTTGGTGACAGCACGCAGCCGACCCACGCCACGCCCAGGGCGGGACATCCGCTGATGGCTGCGTGAAGACCGTCGCCATCCGAAAAGCTGACGGCAATCCGGATCTAACTCAGACGAGGGCTGATCCGGGATGGCTATTGGGCCCCTTAGTGCTTGTGATCCCACTCACGGGCTGGCAGGCTTTGACGCGCAAATCTATGAGGGCGGTCCAACGTGCAGTGGTCTTGAACGATTCATCCTTGGTTGCTTTGGTCTTGCTGGTGCTCGGTGTATCGCGTGCGCCGGCACAACAAGCGCCAGCTTCGCAAACGCCACCCGCCGCTCCAATCTCGCAGGATGCGGCTGCCGCCCCGACCAAAGCAACAGCTCCACTTGAAGAGATCACTGTTACTGCCGCGCGCCTGAACCTAATCGGCACAGCCACCACGGCGAGCGAAGGCGTAATCGACGCCGGCGAGCTGGCGCTTACCCCTGCCCTCCGTCCGGGGCAGTTGCTGGAAACGGTCCCGGGCCTCGCCGTGACCGTGCACAGCGGCGAGGGCAAGGCGAATCAGTACTTAATGCGTGGTTACAATCTGGATCATGGTACGGATTTGGCGACCTTCATCGACGAGACACCGGTGAATGAGCCGAGTCACGCTCACGGTCAAGGGTACACGGATCTGAACTTCTTGATCCCGGAGCTGGCGGGTGGTCTCACGTACACCAAGGGCACGTACTACGCGGCCCAAGGCGACTTTGCCGGCGTCGGCTCAGTGCACATTGCCTACCTCAATACAATTCCGAATGAGGTGTCGTTGAGCGGCGGAAGTTGGAACTTCGAGCGGCTATTTGCTGCGGGATCAACCGCGCTTGTCGGGGGGAACCTGCTCGGCGCGCTGGAACTGCAGCACTATGACGGACCCTGGCTCATACCGGGCGATCAGCGCAAGATCAATGCGGTCGTCCGCTATAGTGAGGGCGACCAACACGACGGCTACTCCCTGACCACTTCGTTTTATCACGGCCTGTGGAATGCGCAAACCGATCAGCCGAAGCGCGCGATCGCCCAAGCTCTCATCAGCCGCTTCGGCGAGCTCGATCCCTCCGATCAGGGTGCCGCGCAACGCGCCAATCTGTCCTGGCAGTATTTCGCCACGCTCGGCGGCGGACAATTGACCGGCAATCTCTATGGATCCAACAACCAGTTGACCTTATTCAACGACTTCAGTCATTTTCTCGTCGATCCCGTAAACGGCGATCAGGAGAAGCAGCACGAAAACCGATGGACCGCCGGCGGTACGGTGAACTACGCCCACGATGTCGAGATATTCGGATTCCAAAGCGCATTGGCATTTGGTCTTCAATCGCGCTACGACGACAACGCCGTGTCGCGTGTGCCGAGTAAGAATGCCGTGCCGCTGTCCGCCGCGGCCGCCCCCGCAGGCTACAGCGAGAATGATCAAATCCACCTTGCCAGCAACGCCGCGTATGCACAGGTCATGACCCATTGGAATTATTGGTTTCGCACTGTGCTGGGCGTGCGCGAGGACTACCAGCGCGGGATCGATTCGGGGACGAATCATGGGACCGCCGGCTCGACGCTGTTTGAGCCCAAGGGCAGCCTCATATTCACGCCGGCGGACACAACCGAGTTTTACGTGAGCGCCGGGCGTGGCTTTCACAGCAATGATCTTCGGGGGCTCAACCAAGCGAAGCTCCAGGCCGTTCCCGGCGCTCTCATCGCGAGCGAGACTGGCGAGGAGATCGGCGTGCGGCAACAACTCCTCGGGCAAAAAGTCGCAGTGACGCTGGCGGTATTCAATCTCGATGCCAAGTCGCAGACTATCTACAATCCGGACATCGGCCAGGACACCGTCGGACCTGCGAGCCGCCGCACTGGCTATGAGATCAACCTGACCTACCAAGCGCTGCGCTGGCTGGAGTTCTACGCGAGCTTCTCGCAGGACCACGCCCGTTTCAAGACGCCGTATGACGATGGCACCGGACATTCAGGCGAATACTTGCCGAACGCTCCATTTGCGACTGGATCGTTCAACGTTTACTTAAAGAATCTTGGGCCCTGGCGCGCAGGTCTAGAATACCGGTATCTGAGCGCCTTTCCGTTATCCTCAGGGCCATGCGCGAATTCTGCCGTAAAAAACGACTTCCCAGGCCTGACATCTTGCGCCAATGCTCCTACACCGCGCGGCCGAGTCAATGGTTCCGGGTATGCGGAGTGGAATGGCGATGTGCATTACGAACTTGCCGCCGGCTGGAACCTAGCACTTGGGGTCTACAACGTGCTCAATAAAAAAGCTGACGCTGCGGAATACTGGTATGTCGATCGCCTGCAGGGCGAGCCGGCTTACGGCACAGCGGACCTGCACGTCCATGCGCTCGAGCCGATCAGCTTTCGCCTTACGGTCAGCAAAGCATTTTAGTTATCGAGGTGGAACGATGAGCCTATAGACATCGCGGAAGGGACCGAAGACATTCTGGACAAAGGTCGAGTAATGCGCCTGCTCATCGAGCCCGAGTCCCCACGGGGTTTCCTCGTACGGGCTGCCGATGTATAGCGTACCCACGAGCCGGTCCCACACGCTGGTCACCAGGCCCAGATTCTTGTCTCGGTGATGCGGCAGATAGCTGTGATGAACGTGATGCATGCCCGGGCTCTGCAACCAGCGTTCGAGCCAAGGCGGGTATCGAAACGAGACGTGATAGTGGCGAAAGTTCCCATTGATCGCGAACAAAAAGACGAAGAGGCCTAGGTTCATCACGGTGATTTGAGTAATCGGCCCACGAAAGATGTAGGCAAATACACCGCCGCAAAGACCCAATCCTGCTGCAGCGCCCGCGCCATACAGGATGCCCTCCACGAAGTGCTCACGGTACCGGGTGAGCGGGGTAAGTACCGCCGCCGAATGGTGTACCTTGTGAAATGCCCACCCGATTTGCGTGCGATGCCCGAAGAGATGTGTGAAATAAAAAATCATGTCTGCGACCAGAGCAAAATGCCTGCGATCGAGATCCCTACAAGCACCATCCGTGTAACGATGTTTTCTCTTTTGATAGATGAGAAAGTTCGCATCGACACGCTCAGCCCTCGTTACATTTTCGACCGTTTGCCTGAACATCATAACGCATGACCGAAGGTCGGTTAAACCGTATGACTCATGACCCTCGTGTAGCAGGTCGTGAGCCGCAGCTTCCCGTCGTAACACTCCGTTTGTCATAAACGCGGGGCACGCGCTACATCGCTAATGGTTGGACTCCGATCCATCGGACGTGCAGCCAATGTTCGAAAACCACGTATACCGCGAGTCCGGCCACAATGGCGATGCCGTCATTCAATTTCATAGATGGCGCCGTGAGAATCGGCCGCTGCGTACGCCACCTGAATGAAATACGATCTGCAACCGCCCACGCAAGGAAACCGCCAAAAAGTACGACGTTGGCAAGCATGCCGGTCGACACGAGATGCGCCACTGCCCAGAGCATGATGCTGATCAGCATTGGGTGCTTCAGAGCACCTTTGATGCGACCCGGAAGATACGCGGCCAAAAACAATGTAAACACAGGAAGCATGAGGACGGCCGTGATGTAATGAGTCCAAGACGGTGGACCGTATAGCATCACCGGATTCTGACGCGCGATGCCATAGCCCCAGATGATGATTATCACGCTCGCTATGGATATCAGCGAATAAAGACCCCTCCAAACATTGCCCAAGCGGGCAGCGGTTCGGTCGCGCCAAGCCGGAGCGATGATCGATATCGAATGAACTCCGAGGAAGAGAATCAGACCGAGCACGAGGTAGATCATCGGTTCGACTCCTGAGCGACGAACTTGGCAGTTACCCCAGGCGCCACGGAAAGTCAACTTTATGCGGGATATCACGCTTCTTTTAGGAAGCCTGCGAGGTCGCCATCGAGCACGGAGGCTTCAAGATGGCTTGGAGCGGAGTGGTCGACCGCAACGCGCAGAAGATCGTGCCGATCGCGTCGGCCGGTGCCGAACCGGAGTTCTTGGCGCTCATCAAGGATAGTTTCTCATTGCGCGAAGATGTGCCGGTTGGCGGCACCGACCACACGGCGCGCGGGGTTTAGGGAGTTGAAGACAACTGGCTTAGTACCGCCAGGACAATTCATCCCGATCTCGGAAGAAACCGGATTGATCCACGACGTCGGGCGGTGGGCTCTGCGCACCGCAATCGACGACTACTTGCGCTGGAACAGTGCGGGCTTGGCGAACGTGCGCATCGCAGTCAACGTATCGGCGGCGCAGCTACGCAATCGCGACTTTATCTCGGAAATCAGGAGAGCCGTCGATATCGATCCTCGTGCGGCGTCCGGCCTTGAAATTGAAATCACCGAAAGCTTGATTATGGAGGATCAAACGGGGGGTTGAAATCCTGCAGGCGATTCATCTCATGGGCGTCAGCATCGTGATCGATCACTTTGGCACCGGCTTCTCTTCGCTAGTTACTTGACGAACCTCCCTCTGGATACGCTGAAAATCGATCGCTCATTTGTGATGGATTTGGTTGATGGAGCGGAAGGGCTTGCGCTCGTTTCCACCATCATTACTCTGGCGCACTCCCTGAAGCTCAAAGTGGTGGCCGAAGGCGTCGAAACCGAAGAGCAGGCGCGGCTGCTGAATTGTGATGAATTCCAGGGCTATCAATTCAGTAAACCCCGCCCCCGAACCGCGCAACGCCATTGCTGCATAAATCATGCGAGTTCCAGGTTTCGCCGATGCGCTCGGGGGTCTTCCGGCGGACTCGCGCATACAGTGGCCTGACGCGGGACCATCGATCTAGGCTCTGGTGACGTTTGGGTTCGGTAGGCGCCGACATCCATTCCCAGAATACGGGTCATTTTGGCGGACTTCACCTATACCATCGTGCAATAACCTTGGATGCGGCGATGTCGTTTAATTGCGATCTGGCAGGGCGATACTTGCGGCGTTTAAACCGAGCGTGCATGCTCGCAGGCGTTGTTTGTGGGGCGGAGTTCTTCATGACCAAACGACCAATAAACGGGCACTAGTCGCAGGAGGACAGTCGTGAAAAAAGTTCTTTCCAGCGTAATTCTTGGGGCACTTCTGACTGTCGGCAACGCCGTGATAGCGTCGCGGTCCGATGCTGACCCCGTCGTCGGCACCTGGAGGTTAAATCTAGCGAAATCGACATTCGGCGGCGTTCCGGCATTGAAAAGCCAGATTCGCACCTACTCGCAGACTCCTCGGGGCTTAACCCTAAAGATGGAGACTATTAGTGCTGACGGCAAGGTAACCACGACACAAACTACCTACCAATTGAACGGCACGGACCATCCGTCGATGGGCAATCCTGATTTCGATAGCCTTTCAGGAATGCAGATCGATACCAACACCGCCGAGTTCACATTGAAAAGAGCCGGCAAGCCAGTAGGCAAGATCCGTCGCACAGTCTCCCAAGACGGGCAAAGACTCACCATAAATCTAGTGATAACGAACGCGGCGGGCGTCCAAACGTCGGCACTCACGGTGTTCGATAAGCAATAGGAAAAGGGACGCTCGTTCGTGCTTCGAGCGGCCGAAGCCGGGCCGCAGGTGACAGATGTGCTCGGCCGCCCTACTTACTAGCCGCGCCGATTGGTGCTGCGCGCGCCGCGTGTTCGCCAAGGCTTGGATCCCAAACAAAAGGTGATCGGGCGCCGGCACGCAACTCACTGGGTGAAGTAGCGGCGATTCAAAAGGGCGTCGACTTTCGCGTACCGCCCCTCCAACTGGGTCTTCGTCGTCTCCAAGAACTTTCTCAGGCCGGGGTCGGTTTCGAGCCCCACCATCACCCCGGCAAGGTGACGTTGCTCATTGAGCGTGTTGTAAAACATGAGCAGCGCCTCTCGCTCGAACTTGACGCCGGTTTTGCCGACAAGCGGCGCGAAGTCCTTCGCCAGGTCTTCGCCAATGGCTTTACGCACGTCCGCCTCGATTTGGGAGGTGGCTGCCACGTCGATGCGCATGCCAGGATATTGCTTGGATAGTCTCTGCATGGAGTCGGCCAGCTGACGGTAATAGCTGACCAGATCATTGATGAGCAGACTCATTTCTTCAGGCTTGTCCTTAAACATCAAGATCCACTTTAGTTTAGGAATTCCATCGGCCTCCTGGTACAGAAGACTGTAGCCGATGGAAAGTTGGGCGCGCGGCGCTTTCTGATCCGGGACCGGCTTTCTACCGCCAGTAAATTGGCTACAAGCCGCCAGAGCCAGCAACAGCGCCGCCGCGAGGCCGCGAATCAGGGCTTTCGATGGTAAGTTTGCGCTCGCCATATGCCGATCCTGCAAGAAATGCTCCCTTCGCACAATAATCACGCGCTTCTCGCACGCGCGAGACTCACACCGGCGCGTCGTCTGCGCCTCGAGAA
>CAWBUE010000013.1:0-34104 GCA_963791825.1 uncultured Gammaproteobacteria bacterium | reverse complement strand
CGAAACACGGGCCGCGTCCAGTAGGCCTGCGTCGCAAAGCAATGAGGGCTAGTTTTTACTAGCCCTCTTTTTGTCTGCGGGCGACGCTGGTTGCCGTCCTGCCACGCCGGGAGAGAAAGAGCGCTGGGCGCTCCCGCACTTGACGTTGATGCCATTATCAGTCGTCGTGCGGATCGTCATCGCATTGAAGAGTTTGTTTAATGACCGAAGGCAAGGTTCATGCAAAGACGGGTGCCCCAGCCCCAAGCCAGAGTCCGGCGCTTAGGACCATCAAGCTCGAGGATCGATGGATATTCATGACGTTACCCGAGCGCAGCAGGCAGACTCGGTCTCATTTCACTCACGTTCCATACAGGGCATGGTTTGCGATCACTGCGTGGCGCTGCGCTCACGCTTCAGCGTCTCGCCAAACAACGCAAGCAAACGCTCCCAATGACGCTCCGCCGCGGGTTTGTTGTACACGGGTCGTTGCGTAAACGCGAACCCGTGTTGCGTGCCGGGATAAATTTCGACTTCTGCGTTGCCGCCGTTCTTTTCGAGTTCCAAGCGAAGCTTGGCGATCGTCTCCGTCGGCGCGTATTGGTCGGTCTCCGCGCAGGCGAAATACAGACGTGCATCGGTCCGTTGCATTGCAAGGTGCGGGCTGTCGGGCTGATCAGTCGCGAGGTCAGTGCCATAGATCGATGCCGCAGCACGGATTTGGGTTGGGTGGCGCACCGCCGCGTTGATCGCATACCGGCCACTCATGCAATACCCGACGCAGCCGACCGGACCCTTGGCGGCCGCATCGTCCTTGCTTGCAAACGCCAAGAGTGCATCGGCGTCGTCCATGACCATCGCCACGGTGAGAGTGTCCTTGAACTTCATGAACCTTTCGCGCGTGGCTGCGTGGGCCTCGCCGATATAGGGTCCGAGTTCCTCGACGTTGAATCGATAGTAGAGATTCGGCAGCACGACGTAGTAGCCCGTCGTGGCCAAGCGCCGCGCCATATCCCGAAGTTCCTCGCGAATCCCAGGCGCGTCCATGAAAAAAATGATCATCGGATGCGGTCCCGAGCGTTCGGGATGGCATATGAAGGTATTCATGCGTCCTTTTTTCGTGTGGACTCCGATTTGCTGCTCGATCATTTCACTCACTCCGTTATTCCGCCGCGCCGGCGCCCACAGCCACCCACGCAAGATCCGCATTTGACACCGAATCGACTTTGAAATTCTTGACGGCCGCCGCCATACGGGTCAGTGCTTGCGCCAAAGGCATGGGTGGCGTGGTGTCGCCTTTCTTGGATTTGTGAAAACGGACGGGGTTGATCCGCGCCACGACGTAATTGCGCAGGTAAGGTGATTTGAAGCCTTTCGTTTGCAACGCGGCAATAATGCGTTTCGCTTGGGCGTCGATTTCCAGTAGTCGCGAGGCAAAACCTTCCCGTTCGCGCAAGCTTGCGGCGAGAGTGCGGTCGCTGAAGCGATCCACCTTCTTCAAGAAAGAACTGTAAGCGCCGCCGGCAAATCGCGATGATTTTTCGTACACGATTCCTAGAGTCAACAATTCGGCGGATTCGAACTCCGCGATGTACTGCGTTTCCTTCGCCTTCCCTCGCCGCTTTATCAGGCTGCGGGCCATACGGATGACTTCGAGGCTGCGGTCGCGCAAGTTGTGTGCCTTTTCGGTGTTGAGGGCGAGAATGCGATAGGCCAAGGCATCATCCGGCGAAATAAGGACCGTGATCTGTTTCAGACCGAGAACTTTGCCGGCCGCTAGTCGGTGACGTCCGTTCGGCGTCCACAATCGGCCATCCCCGCCGTGCACTACGATCAACGGATCCAGGAAGGCCGCGGTCTCATCGATTTTCAGCGCCAACCGTTTCGCATGGGTGGGCGACAGATCGCGCTGGAACGGGGTCGGTTGCACCGCATTGAGAGGCAGCGAGGCGAGCACCAGTGGTCGTCCGCCCAATGGGTCGCGATACGCGCCTATCGGCGCACCGCCCGCATTGCGTACCAGCGCAACGACGTCCGCGATCTGCGGATCGCTCATGGGGATGGCGACATCGGCAGCATCCAGTCCTCGCGCGTTTCTGTGCGGTGCCAACTTCCCGCGCGGGCGCTTTTTTGCCCGCGCATGGTGCCCAGAGGCGGCTTTGGATTTTGGTTTTGAGGTTGCCATTCGAGAATCGTTGTCGGACAAGTATGTCTCAAACGAGGGTATGGGCGTAGTCCGAGACCGACGTGGAAAACGGCGGCGAGCCTACATCGAAAGCTGTTAGGGTCATTGGAAATGAAGCACGCACGGCTACGGTTCAGGAAAGGCTTTCGGGTTGCGCTGGGGAACTCCCGCTCGCAAGCAGCGGAAATGACCATTCCCCCGGGGGACGCGGAGGGAGGTCCCACCAACCGGCACCGGGGTGCCGATCAATGGCTGTACGTCGTTTCCGGCAAGGGAACGGCGAAAGTCAATGGACGCCGGTACGGACTGCAGCCCGGAGTGCTGCTGCTGATCGAGCACGAGGATCAGCACGAAATTCGCAATGACGGGCGCGGTCTTCTTCGCACGCTGAACTTTTACGCGCCTCCCGCCTATACGAAGAGCGGGAACGAGCTCCCGCGCGCCAGATCGTAGGGATGAGAACCCAGAGAGCCGCGCAGCCGATGAAGGATCGCCCACCTTTGGAAAAAAATCCGCATGGCGCTCGGCAAGCAGGGCGCAAAAGTAGCGAAAGCCAGACGCGGCGCTTCCTGACGATGCGGATGCGGCTGCGAATTCGCCGCTATCGATCCTCGGTCACCGCATCGCGTGACCACGGTGATCGCTAGACGGCCTGGATGCATCGTTGGTAGCCGCCCAAAAGCGGCCAAATAATTGGCGGGACATTCCCCTGCACGCGCGGCGTGTGTGGGTGGCGGGCGTAAATTGCACACTTTCGGCGGGCCAAAATTGCACACTCGTTGACGGCGCGGCAGGCGCCGTCTCTTCTAGGCAGCAAAGCGATCAAGCGGAGTTGCCATGTACTCACGGGAGACGAGAGTGTTACTACGCCACTATTTGGAGCAAGGGGTGGGCAAGACGGAGCTGGCGCAGCGGTTTGGGGTGAGCCGGCGGACGGTTTACCACTGGATCGAGACTGAACAGCTGGATCGGGATTTAGACGATAAGGTCGTGACTTATACGCCACGGCCGCCGGTTGTTCGTAAGCTCGATGCCTATCGGGGGATCATCCAAGAGCGCCTGCAGAGCTATCCGCGGCTGACGGCAGAACGGATCTTTGAGGAGATCCGGGCGGCCGGTTACGCCGGCGGGTACACGCAGATCAAGGAGTATGTCCGACAGATCCGTCCGCGCTCGATCGAGGAAGCGGTGCGCCGCTTTGAGACGCCGCCAGGCTTTCAGGGCCAGGTCGATTACGCCACCTTCAACCTGCCATGGGGCCGCCGCTATGCCCTGGTCGTGGTGCTCGGGTATTCGCGGCTGCTGTGGTTGCGGTTCTTTCCTCGTCAGACCATGCAGGCGTTTTTCGCCGGATTGGAGAGCGCGTTCCAAGCCTTTGGCGGCGTACCGCAGGAGCTGTTGTTCGATCAGATGCGCGCCGTTGTCATCGGCGATGATCGGTTGGCAAAGGCGCGCTGGTGTTGAACGCCGAGTTCCTGCGCTTCGCCGCGCATTGGGGGTTTCGTCCCCGTGCCTGCCGCCCATATCGGGCAAAGACCAAAGGCAAGGTCGAACGACCGATCCGCTATGTGCGCGAGAGCTTCTTTTACGGGCGCACGTTCTTGAACGATGCGGATCTGAACGCTCAGGCCGAACGATGGTTGGAGCGCACCGCCAACCAACGGCAGCATCGAACCACCAACGAGGTTCCGCAACTGCGATTTGATCGGGATGAGCGCAACTTCCTAAAATCTCTCGCCCGCACGCCATATCCGCTACTGCATGGCGTCACGGTGAACCCCACGGCGCCGAAGCCTACGTATAAGGTGGACGTTCAGCGTCGCCCATTGAGCGTCTATGCCGAGGCGGTACGATGAACGCCGTGCGACGCGACAACATCCGCGAGATGTTGGCGGATCTGAAGCTGCCCGGCGCTCTCGAGGCGGTCGATGATATCCTCGCCGACGTCGATCGCGGCTCCGTCACCGCCGGCGAAGCGCTCGAGCGACTACTCGGTGCGCAGATCTCGCTGCGCAACAACCGACGCTTGCAGACCGCCATGCGATCCTCACGGCTGCCAGCCATCAAGACTCTCCAGCAGTTCGACTTTGCCTTCCAGCCCTCGATCCAACGTGACCAGATCGAGAGTCTGCACGAGCTCGGCTTCATCAAGCGCCGTGAGAACGTAATCTTCCTCGGGCCACCGGGCGTAGGCAAAACTCATCTGGCACTCTCCTTGGCGATTGCCGCCGCGGAGTCAGGACGCCGCGTTTACTACGGTACTCTGGTAAACCTCATCGAGTCGCTCGAGCAGGCCCGAGCCGCGGGACAGCTCGCCAGAAGGCTTCGAGTCTTGAGCCATCCGGCACTTCTGGTCGTCGATGAGATCGGCTACCTGCCAGTCAACCGCGATGGCGCGGTTCTGTTCTTCCAGCTGATCAATGCGCGCTACGAACATGCCTCGACGGTCCTGACCTCCAACAAGGGCTTCGAGGAATGGGGCAATATCTTGGGCGATGAAGTTATGGCGGCGGCCCTCATCGACCGACTCATGCACCACTGCCATGTCGTTAACATCCGCGGCAACAGCTACCGAATGCGCGAACACACCGATCTTTGGCACGCCATCCAGCCTAAAGCCGAGGAACAACCCGCATCAAGAGCAACGAAGAAGAAGGAAATCAAGTCACACTGAGGGCGACTTCCTCCAATGTGCGCAATTCTCACCCGCCATAGTTGAGAGATTTACGCCCGGCGTTGACAGCGTGCAGCGCGGCACGCGATGCGCGATGTCGCGATGCGCGATGCGGCACGCGATGCGCGGCTTACGGCGCAGGGTGCCGAACTGGCGGCTTGCGGCGCAACGCGCTCACCTGTCGGATTTCGTTTGCAGAAACGTGCGCGAGACAGTTATATAGTTGCCTGAGGGGCTGGCCAATGCAGCCGCGGAGCGATCGCATTAGACTTGGAGGCAGAGTGATGGTTAAGAAAAGCGTACCCCCCGGCAAAACGGCGACGAAGCGAAAAGCAAAATCGACCGTGGTAACCGATCTCCCGGACAGCGCCGTTATGACGGTGCTGGAATCGACGCAGTCAAAGATGGAACCTGCGAGCCTCGATCCGAGCGTTCGGCGCCAGCTCGTTGCGGCGGAGGCCTATTTCCGTGCGGAACGGCGCGGATTTGCAGCGGGCAGCGAACTCGAGGACTGGATTGCCGCGGAAGCTGCAGTCGACTCGCGACTTCAGAAGACGCGAGTGGCGTAGCGATCGCGTAACAATCGCGCAACGGGCACACACGCAACTGCGCAGCGATTGCGCAATGACAGCGAGGAATCGACGGGCGGTGAAGGGCCCGCTCTTCGGCTACCAATGGTAGGCGATCGAGAGAACGGCCACGTGTCCCGTGCGTCTTTCGACGACGGGACTGAGATCCGGGCTTCCCTTGAGCCGGTTGATGGCGGTGTCCAAGTTGAGCAGCCAGTGCTCGCCGAAGAAACGGGTCGCGCTGAAGCCCACGCCGACGGCCTCCGTGCCGGTCCGCGGAGAAAAAACCGGGTGGCCCGAGGCGAGCGACTGAGACGGCGTAACGCCGAACTCGCTTTGAAGGTACCGATGCGTCGCGAACGTGATCGACGGGCCGGCAAACATGACAAACTTTTTCGAGCTCCCGGGGAGGGGCATGTAAACCCCCACGTCCCCAACCACGCCGTTGGCGCCGCCGAGCAGCTGCCTGGCGTCGGCCCGCAAAATCAACGGAAACTTTCTCGACAGTACATAAGAGCCGAAGAGCTTGGCGGCGGGCGCCGCCGAAATGTCGCCCATTCCGTGCAGGTTGGTGTAGTCATCCCGGACGCGTCGGCCCAAGTCATAACTGATTGCGGCTCCCAAACGGTAATGGTCGCCGCGCAGAAAATTGTAGCCGATCCCTTCGCCCGTCGAGATGAAGGCGACATCACGGTACTGCACATTGATGACCGGGCCCCCCTGCAAGCGGTAGGCACGCGCCCCGTCATACACCGGCTGCACCTCCGCCGCGGTGCCAAACACGACGCGCCATTTCGGCAAATCCGGCTGGAAAAGACGGGCGAGGATGATGCCGCCGGAATATTGCCATTCCTGCAGCGGCGAAGGCGTCTGGCCGAAAGCCATGCGTGGACCAAACGCCCACACCATGACAGTCAGCAGCGCGAGCCGGCGACGGATGATCTTGACTCCACGGGATTGGTCGCCACGCGATCGGTCTTTACGAGATTGACCTCCACGGGATGGGCCGCCATCGGCCTCATTGGCCCGGCGGCCTCGGAGGCGTGCCGCGCCGTCCCGCAGCACGCGGGGGGGCCGGGGCATCCGGAGGGGACCGGCGCCTTGAAGAGGCAGCGCGCTTCGCATCTTCGGATTTCAAACCCTCCGCGGCGGCGGCGGCTTCCCATTTTGCCTCGGCGTTCGCCGGCGGCACGTCGGGCAGGTGGCTCGCCGGCGGATCGCTGGCCGGGTAAGTATCCTTGAGGGATTCATCGACACTCGCCGATGAGGCGGCTCGCGGAGTCGCCGACGTTCCCGAAAGCTGTCGTTCGGCTTCTAGCCAATCCCGCTCGGCGGAGCCTGCCGGGCAGCCACGGGCGACCCAAAGCTGGTAGGCAAGTTCTCGAATCTCTCGGTGCTCACGAGACATGGCAGCTCTCTCCGTTCCAGAGCGGGCAGGTGCAAACGCTGCCCGCAAATTAGAACGCTGGCTTGCCGGGCGGTAGGTCGCAGACCCGTCAAACGGGGTCAGTACAATCCTACACCGCCTTGCCGCCGTGAGGCTCTGCGAGTCCGGACGTTTGCCGCTGGTACACGTATTCAGCCGCGGCGAGATCGGCCCGGGACACGCCCACCGATTTAAACACGCTTCTGCAGGGAGGGCGTGTCACGCGTCCCGCGGCAATCAGCTGGCCGAGCAGGTGAATGTCTTGGGCGGCAATGACGCCGCGCCTCAGGGGTTCGATCAGATCGCCGCTTTCGTAGAGCGCAGCCGGCGTATCGACGGTGACGAACGCGCCGCGCACGCACTCATCGTCGGCTTCCCGCATGGCCGGCTTGAAGCTTCCGACCAAGTCCAAGTGACAGGAGGATTTGAGCCAATCGCCCCGGATGAGGGGCCGCCGCGCCAGCGTCGCACAGCTGATCACATCCGCCGAGCGCGCCGCGTCCTCCAAGTCCTCCGCCACGCCGACAGGCCAGCCGCGCGCTCTGAGGTCTCGGGCAACGACAGCCGCCTTTTTCGGATCCCTTCCCCAAATAGCGATGGACTTGTAGTTGCGCACGGCCATATGACCTTCGACGAGATAGCGGGACAACGCGCCCGTCCCTACCATCAACAGGGCGCCGGGAGCCTCAGGCGCCAATACGTCGGCCGCCAGTGCCGACACCGCCGCCGTGCGCAGCAGTGTCAGCGCTCGGCCGTCGATCCATGCTCGAGGTTGCCCGGTTTGACCCGACAGCAACACGTAAGCGGCGTTGACCGAGGGCAGTTGCCGCTCAGCATTATCCGGAAATACTGTGACTATTTTTACGCCGATGTCGCCATCCAGCCGCCACGACGGCATGAGCAGCAAGGTGCGCTGCGTGTGGGGAGTGGCAAGATCGTACTGCGCACGCTCCGGTCCGTCGTGCGCGCCCGCTATGAAAGCGCGGCGCAGCGGATCCACCAGCCGGCCTACGCTTACCAGGCGATGGACCGCCTCGAAGTCGATATGGATCATGAATTCAGTCTCGCCGCGAGCAGCGCTTTGCGCAAGGCCGCCGCTAGCCGATCACATTCGCCTCGCGAAGCGGACGATTGTCCGCGATTCTGCTGAACAGGAGTGCGGATAAGTCCATGCTTGCGAAACGTCCATGCAGAATGAACTCGGCGACGCCACGGCCGATGACCGGCGCTTGCTGCATGCCGTGGCCGGAGAATCCGTTCATGAATAGAAAGTTCGTCAATGAGTCAGCCGGGCCCAGAATGGCATTGTGGTCGAAAGTATTCATCTCGAAGTAGCCGGCCCAGGCGCGCTCGAGCTTGGCCGCTTCGAACCCTGGAATTCGATGGGCGAGGGCGGGCCACAAGCGGCCCTCGAAGGCGTCGTAGTCGGGCTCCAGCGGCTGATCGTTCAGGTCCTCGGCCGGCGATAACCCGGCGATGAATTTCGCGCCATCGGGACGAATCCAGAACCCCGCCGGATCGATCAAGAGCGGGAAGGGATGCATGAGGGTGGGGCAGGCGATGACGTAGACTGTGCGTTTGCGCGCGAATACCGGTAATTCCACTCCAGCCATCGCTGCGATGCGCCGCGCCCAGGGGCCCGCGGCATTGACCACGTGGCTGCAACCGATCCGCGAGCCGTTGGCGAACAGTACCTCGTTGACGCGGTTGCCTTGGATAGCGAACCCTCGCACTTCGGCATTGACATAGCGCGCTCCTTGCCGGCGCGCCTTCCGCGCAAACGCCGTCAGGAGTGCGTAGCCGTCGAACCAGCCTTCGCCGCTCAAACCCAAGGATCCCAATGACAAATCAGAGGTGTTGAGCCATCCGAATCGGCATTTGAGTTCGGCAGGATCGAGGAGCGCAACATCAGAGCCGCAAGTCCTTTGAACTCCATGCACGCCGCGCAACTGTGCAGCGCCGTCGGCCCTGGCGAGATAAAGGTACCCATGCTCCCGCAGCATGATGTCCGGCTTCTCGTTGCCGCATTCCAGTTCCTCGGCGGCGTTGCGCAGAAACGCGATGCTGGCCTGCGAGATGCGGATGTTAATGGGCGCCGAAAATTGCTGACGAATGGATGCCGCGGATAGAGCGGATGACGCTTGGGCATACGAGAGGTCGCGCTCGATCACCGTGACTTTAAGGCTGGGATCGAGCCGAGTGAGCCAATAGGCAAGCGCGGAGCCCATCACTCCGCCGCCGATCACGACCAACGGTCGCAGCCATTCCGTCATGAGGATTAGGTGCGCGAACTGAGTATCGCGGTCAATAAATCCGGTGTGGACGCGTCGCGCTCGAGATGTGGATGCCGGGCATGCCCCGCATAATGCAACTCGACCGTGCTGAAGATCTCGTCCTTCTCTATCAGCAGTCGGATGACGCGCGGTTCTTCGCCGCCCGCCTTGAGCGCATCCTCCAGAATCTCTTTTGAATATTTGCGGTCGTCGACGGCGATCAAAATGGAGTCGGGCGCCAGCCCGGCCGCATCCGCCGGGGTGCCGGGGACCACCGACACGATGCCGGCCCCCTCCTCCTTGAGCGCAAAGCCAAGCGAGTAATCCGAATTGACACGTTTCCTGAGCGCATCCTCGCCTTTCTCGACGGCAGAGGGTTCCCCGGTGAAGACCAGGTGCCACCCGCCGGCAACGAGTCCCTCCAGGGGAACCTCGGGCTGCACGCGATCCAGATGCTGCATCCAGAAATCGCGCCAATCGTACGGCATCACCGTATTGAGTGCTTTGACGATATCGTTGAATTCGAACGAAACGACCTTCGGAGAGCTGCTCGGGGGACCGTAGAACAGGCGGCAAAAATCATCGAGACTCTTGGCGCCTCGCGTCTTGCTGCGGATCAGCGTGTCGGCCTGAAGCCACAATAGGGCAGATTCGTCGTAGAAATCGACGCCGCGCGTTCTCGCGCGCCATCCCGTAGCCACAGTGTAGCCAAGCTGCGCCGCGATCGCGGTGTCGGCTAGCGGACGCCACTCCCGACCCTTGCCTATCTGAAGCCCGGCTGCGATCGCGGCCCAGCTGTCGCGCGCATCGTCGGGCGAGGCGAGACGGCTGCGCGCGCTCAGGACCATGCCCAGATACTGGGTGAGCCCCTCGTAGACCCAGAGCAGGTCGCCGTGCATGGGCGAGTGATAATTGCCGGTGGCAAGACTGGCGGGCCGGCGATATTTACCGTTCCAGGAATGCGCATATTCGTGGGGCAGCAAGTCCAAATTGAAGCTGCTCCTGCGCAAATTCTCGTCGATGAGCGAGCGCTCGGGACTGCGATTGTCGCTCGACTGGTGATGCTCAATACCTTCGGGCGCGATCTGATCGCTTAACGTCCAGAGAAAGTGATAGTCGTCATAGTGCGTCGCGCCGAACAACGCGGCGGCTTCCTTCACGAGCTTGCGCAGCTGATCCGTGGTGGCGGCCGGAATGGCGAGGGCCGCCTCGCTGTCGGCGGCGATATGCAGGTGCACCGCGGGTGCTCCGCCGAGTTCAATCGTCGTGAAATGGCGGCCGGAGAGTACCGGCGAATCGATCAAGGTGGTGAGCGAGACTGGCGCGAACTGCGCAGTCTCGCCGGCGACTTTTCCTTGCGGGAGCGCCGTTCCAAATTGCCAGCCGGCGGGAAGGCGCAGGCTCGCTTTGTACTGCAGGTCATCCGACTGCGTGCCGGCGGGATACAGGAGCAATTGATTCCAGAGAATGATGGCCAATGACTCGGTGCTGGTGCGCACTGCATTGTTGTCCGTGGCCCCAGCAACGGCATCGACCTCGAACACCACGTCGAGCGAGTTTGCTCCAGCGGGGAGGGTGAGGTGGAAGGCGTACATGTTCTCGTCGTCGCGTTGCCAGGCGATGGGCGCGCCCTTACTGGAAAATTTGAGCCCCGACACGCCCGCCACGGGACCGTCGGGCGAATGCTCGCCGGGGAGCCACTTCGGATAGAGCAAGGTGAGCTTGCCCGGCGTGACCGGCAGGACTAGGTGGACGTGCTCGATTCCGCGCGGAGCGTCGCGGGCATCGACCTCGAGGATGGCGGCGGAGGGCGCGGGGGCAGCGCTGGCGGCGACGAGCGTCGAGGCAATGAGGGTTGCGGCGAGCAGCCGGCGTACGCATGGCATCGCGGCGATGATATAGCGTTTTGCCGCAAAGCAAAACGAGATGCCGCAGGTGTGTGTTCCAAAGCGCGGGGCGGCGGATATGGCTCGATTGCGAAGTGGTTCTCACCTTGGCCATTTCGCCACCATACCCCACCAGGTCCCGGCCCTTGACCGCACTCAAAATGTGATCTAGGGCCTCTCGCGAACCACTCATTTCCATGAGGATCTTGCATGCGCGGCGATGTAATCGTTCGACCTCGCAAGTGCTGCCAAGTTGCAGTGCAGCAACCCTGGTTCGACGACGCGATTCATGGAGGCATCGGTGCAAAGCACAGCAAAGAAAAGTGAATCCGCCAAGGCGCAAACCGCCGGGCATTCGCCCGTTCCGATGCCCAAAAAGGCCAGGCTCTCGGTACTCCTCATTACTCGCGACGACACGCTGTGGCCGCAGATCGGTGCGCATCTCAGCGGCGACTTAATCCTCAAGCAGGTCGACTCCGTCGACGAACTATGCACGGCGACGCCGTCGGGACAGCCCGCCATCGTCTTGTGGGACGCGCGCGGTCACGCGGATGTCCCCGCGGTGCTTTCCCGGCTGCAACTGCACTCGGCCCGCTTTGCGGTGATCGCGCTGGACGAGGCCACTGGCGCAGATGCGTGGAGAAACCCCATCGCGCTGCGGCAAATCGTCGCGCATGTCGCGGTGCCGATACTGGCGGAGCCCTTGAAGGTCGCCCTCGACAACGGATCCGAAGAAGTCAATGCGCGAACCGCGTTGCTCGGAAGCGGCGCCGCGGCATCGGAGCACGGCTCGGCCGTCTCCGCCGGGACGTCCGGTCCGCGAAAAATGCCGTGGATTCCGGTATCCATCATCCTGCTTGTCCTCGCCGCCTTTGGAGCGGCGTTCACGCTGCTACGGCACGGCGGGACGCCGGTCCAGCCGGCGGCTGTTGGGATCCCGCAATCCTTGCCGCAGCCAGGCAGCAAGGCGCCCGCGGCAGACGAGAAAGCCGATCTGCTCATCGAGAAGGCGCAGCAAGCGATGCTCGACCGGCATTTCATCGAACCGGCCGAGGGTAGCGCGCTCTCTTTATATAGAAGGGCGCTGGCTCTCGATCCCGACAATGGCGAGGCGCGCCAAGGGTTGAAGCGGCTCGCGGAGGTGCTCTTTGCCCGAGTACAGTCTGCCTTGGACGAGCGGAAAATCGATGTGGCACTGCAGTCGCTCGAGACCGCACGCAGCATCAGTCCCAGCGATAGCCGTTTAGGGCCGCTCGATGAGCGAATCGCGAGCTTGCGCGCCGAGTTCGGCCCCGCACAGATCGTCGCGGCGATCAATGCTCAAAATTTCGACCGGGCAGGGCAACTGATCGATGATGCAACGCGCGCAAAATCGCTCAACAGCGCGAGGCTTGCTCAGTTGCGCGACGAACTGCATCGGCGGCGCGCGGAATTCGATATCGCGAATTTCATGAAGCTTGCCGACACGCGCCTGCAGCAGGACAAATTAACCGAGCCGCGAAACGACAGCGCCTCTTTCTACCTGGCCCAGGCCCGCGCATCCGGGGCAACCGCCGCCGTGCTGCAGCCGCAATTCCAGGAATTTTACAAGCGGATGACTCAGTCGTTCCATGCCGCCATCGATCAGCGGCGTTTCAGCGATGCCGATCGATTGCTTGCGGATCTGCACACTGCCGGCGCGCCGCTAGTTACCGTTGCCGGCCTGCAACATGATCTGGCCGCCGCACGCCAGCCGACCGTGGCGGCGCCCGAGCAGCCCCAGTACCTGGATCTCGCGCAGTCGCGGCTCGCTCAGGGAAAGGTGACTGAGCCAGACAATGACAGCGCTCTGTACTACGTCAATCAGCTGCGTGCGGCGGATCCCAAGAATGGCGGACTGGCGCGAATCACGAGCGCGGTTCAGTCGCATATTCTCGATCAAGCGCGCACGGCGCTCGATACGCTTCAGCCTGCAAGGGCGGAGTCCCTATTGCAGATGGCGGCCGGCCTTGGGACCACGACGGACTTGGTTGCGCTCAATCAGCGTCTCGCGCAGGTAAAACAGGCTGCGGCCGGGACGCCGGAAGTCATCGAAGCCACCTTGACCCGAGTCAAAGGCATTGAAATCGACTACCCGACGGATGCACTGCGCAAGGAAATTGAGGGGTGGGTGGACCTCTCGTATATGGTGACGGCGGAGGGCAAGGTCACCTCGGTGAAGGTCCTGGGCTCGAGCCCCACCGGCGTCTTCGATGCGGCGGCGACCCGGGCGATATCGCGCGTGCGCTACGCGCCGATGGCTCAGGGCGGGAAATCCGCCGTGGTCAGCACTAAATTGCGAATCGCATTTCGCTTGAAGAAATAGCGATCGTGGCCCGATGAACAAGCCGTCCGTAATCACCGATCGGCGCGAGCCGGCTGCTGCGGCCCTCAAGCGGGGTGCCGCGCGCTGCCTGGTCGTGCACGACGATCTGGAGCTTCGGCTCAGGCTCGCGGGTGTCGTGCGCCGGGCGATTCCCACCCTCGATGCGGACTGCATGAGCGGCGCAAACTTCGACGCACTGGCCGCCGATCGCATCGGTGCCTATGCAGCGCTGTTTCTCATCGTCGAGTTCGGCCAGCGCGAGAACGCGCCGGACCCACTCGCGAGGCTTCTGCGTTCGCGTGAGCAAGCGCCACGGCTTCCCATCTTGGTGTTTGCGCGCGGCGGCGATGAACGCAACGCTGCACGGACCATCCTGCTCGGCGCCGACGACTATTGGCCGATTCACGCAGTGAAAATCGGCGAATTAGGCGAGACCGTGCAGCGGCTCTTGGAGCCAGCGGCCGCTTCGGACATCGCGATCACCGCCCCCGGGGATCCATGGCGGCAACCGCAAATTGCCGGCTATCGGCTGATAAAAACGATTGCCAAGTCGACGGCGGCGGTGATCTATCTCGCCCGCAATGATAATTTGCCGCAGCCCGTCGCGCTGAAGGTTCAAGCGTTCAAGGGCCGCTACGAAGTCACCGATGCCGATCGACAGCGCTTTATGCGCGAATGCCAGATATTGTCGTCCCTGAATCACCGCTCCATTGCCGACGTGATGGATTACGGCATCACGGACGATTATTTGTTCCTGGCGCTGGAATATTTTCCCTGCGGCAGCCTCAAGGACCGGCTAAAAAATCCGGTGAGCGAGGCCGACGCGCTCAACTATGCGCGGCAGATCGGCGAGGCGCTTCAGGTGCTGCACGCCGCGCATATCGTGCACCGCGACGTCAAGCCATCGAACTTAATGTTGACCGATGACAATCGCTTGATATTGATCGACTTCGGGTCCGCGTCCATGCGGATCGCGGAGGCCGAATTGTCAAGGTCGGATCTCTGCACCGGGACTCCCTATTATGTATGCCCCGAACAAATCCACAACCGCGATCCGGACGGGCGAGGCGATCTCTACAGTCTCGGCGTGGTGCTGTTCGAGATGCTGGTGGGCGCTTTGCCGTACGTCGGCGCGAATTTGAGCGAGATTTTCGCGGGCCATAGCTCGGTCCCCATCCCGCGCCTGCCGCAGCGCGTACTGCGCTATCAGCCGATCATCGATCGCCTGTTGGCAAAAGATCCTGCCGACCGTTATCCGTCTGCAGCCCTATTTCTCGAGGACTTGAGCGCCGTGAGCGCGCCTATTCGAACATCGGTCGACGAAGCCAGCCATATGGGAGTGAGTAATTCATGAAGTCGCATTTAACCAAGATCCTAAGTGCGCTGATGTCGCCGCTCGGCCTTCTCGTACTGGTCGTCATTCTGGGATTCAGCTTTCTCGCCATCGTGCTCATACCGGGGCTCGAACTCGCCAGTGAAGTCGCTGACAGTTCGACCGCCCTCAAGTTGGTGGGCGAACAGCAGCGCCATCCGACGCTGATCCGCGCCTCCCTCGAATCGATGCGCGAGCGTCTGGGCGAGAGAGGCTACATTCAAGATTCCTTGGATCAAATACGCACCTCGAGCAGCAAACTGGAAGGAGCGATGCATGAGATGAGCGTGCCCCGCCGGGTGAGTTGGTTTGCCCTCCTGGGCGACACCGGTGCGACCGGCACGCCGATCGCCGGCAAGCATGCCGCGCAGCTGCTCGATAGCTGGGCCCGAGAGATCGAGGTATTGAACCCCGTGCTGTCGTACCAGGGGGTCCCGTACCAGGACAACGAATCCACCGGCACGAATCTCAACGGCAGCGGACGTCAATTGGAGCTCGATGTCGTCGCAGCGCTGCGCACCAGCCGCCATGTCTTGCCGGTATTGGACGGGGAGTTGACGTCCATCGCCGCCGAGCTGCAGGCGACCAATTTCAGATCGGCGACGCAGCTCCGCCTGGTGATGGTTTCGGGCCTGGTCATTGCGCTCGCTCTCGTGCTCCTCGTGACGGTCCTGCTCAGCACGAGGCAGCGGCAAGAAAACAGCCTGCGTCTGGCTCGGCAGCAGACGCTGGATATCCTGCGGACGGTCAAGGATGGTTTGTTCCTGCTCGACCAGGATTTGGTCATCGGTGCGGCCTATTCCGGCGCTCTCGAATCGCTGTTCGAGCGCAAGGATTTCGCGGGCCTGCCTTTCGAGAGTCTGCTCAAGAACATCGTTTCCGAGCGCACGCTCGCGACCGCGCTCAAGTTCGTGAAAATTCTGTGGGCAGAGCGCACCAACGAGAAACTCGTCAAAACGATCAATCCGCTGGGCGAAGTCGAGGTTCATATCGACGCGGGCAACGGCAAAGTCGACACGCGCTACTTGCAATTCGATTTTCACCGAGTCCGGGTCGACGGCGAAATGACGCAGGTGCTGGTGTCCGTGTCCGATGTGACCGCTCGGGTGGATATGGCGCGTGAGTTGCAGGCCGCACAGAGCCAGGCTCAAGGCCAGGTCGATACCCTCCTGGGCATTCTGCACATCGATCCCGCGCAGCTGACCTCATTCCTGAACGACTCGAATGCGGCCATGAAAATGATCAACGCCGTGCTGCGCGAGCCGACACGGGAAGAGGGCGTGTTCCGCAAGAAGCTCGACACGCTGTTCCGGCAGGTCCATTCGGTCAAGGGCGAGGCTGCAGCCCTGGGCTTGTCCTCGATCGAGATCCGGGCGCATGCATTCGAAGATGACTTGAAATCGCTCAAGGAAAAACCGGATCTTTCGGGCAACGACTTCCTGCCGCTCGTGATCAAGCTCGATGACCTCCTGACTCATCTGCAATCCGTGAGCGATCTGGTGTCGCGGCTGTCGCGTTTGCAGCCGGTGCAGCACGACGTCGTTCATACGATCACCGCGGTGCTGGAAGAAGAGAAACAAAAGCAGAAACAGAACCTGCAACAGCAAAGCGGCAACGCCGATTCGGGCGTCGCGACGACGCTGCAGCAGCTGACCGAGCGCATCGCTCGCGAAAACAACAAGGAAGCGACCCTGCACTGCAAGGGTCTCGACGCGGTGCCCGATGACTATCGCCGCGCGGTCAAGGACATCGGGATACAAGCCGTGCGCAATGCCATCGTGCACGGCATAGAGTCGCCGGAAGCGCGCATGGCTGCCGGGAAATCCCCGCAGGGCGCCGTGCGGCTTTCGTTCCAAGATGTGGGCGATGCAGGATTCAAGCTCATCATCGAAGATGACGGCCAAGGCTTGTCGACTGAGAAGATCAAGGAGACCGCGCTCAAAAAGGGATTCATCACTCCGGAGCGCGCGCAGACCTTGGACACGAAACAGATCTTCTCGCTGTTGTTCCAGTCGGGATTTTCCACCGCCGAAACGGTGACGAAAGACGCCGGGCGGGGCGTCGGCATGAATGTGATAGCCGAGCTTGCGAGTCAATTGGGAGGGCGGGTCTCGGTTGCGACCAGCAGCGGAAAATTCACCCGCTTGACCATGACGCTGCCGCGCGCCGCGAAGCGTGCTAACGATACGGAGGCGGCGTGACGAATATGCCGGCAGGGTCCAAGCCCTCGTTGAAGCTGATGATTGTCGATGACTCGAACATCATTCGCCGACGCATCGAGCGCTCGCAACAGATCGCCCGCCTGGAGGTGGTCGGTGCGGCGAGCAACGGACGCGAGGCCGTGGATTTGTTTCGCCGCACGCGGCCCGACGTCGTCACGATGGATTTGACCATGCCAGAAATGGACGGAGTCGAGTGCGTCCAAGAATTGGTTGCGATCAATTCGAAGGTGTTGATCTTGGTCGTGTCGGCTCTCGCAGATAAGGCGACGGCCGTGGACGCCATCGAGAAGGGTGCAAACGGCTTTCTGTGCAAACCCTTTACCGATCGTCAGCTCAATGACGCATTGGAAGAACTGCTGTCGGAGGCATGATGCTCAAAGAAGCAGAAATCCGCACATTCATCGAGGGTGCTACCAACTACTTCGAGATTTCGGCGCAGCAATCGGCTACCGTCGGATCGCCCTATCTCGTGACGGATGGCAACCCGGGAGCCTATGAATACACGGGGGTTATCGGAATTTCCGGCGCGCGCAAGGGCGTCGTGTACTTTACCGCCCCGCGAGGCATGCTCACCGTGCTGTTGATGCGCATGCAAGAAACCGACACCAGCGACGAGAACATCAAGGATCTCGTCGGCGAGGTGGCGAATACGATTTCCGGCAATGCGCGGCGCGATTTTGGCAAGAACTTTGTGATATCGGTGCCGGTCGTCATCGCGCACGACGCCGACAAGGTCACGGCGCCGCACAGACGCTCCTACGTGATCCCGATCAATTGGCGCACGCACTCCGCAAAGCTCGTCGTTTGTCTCGAGTAGCGATCGCGACCATCCCGCACGTCGGCGCCTCGGTCCCAATGGTCGCAACGGAGCCAATGGAATGGACCGCGACTTCAGAAAGCATAACTTGCGCCGACACTGAGCGTGTAGCGTGGGAAGACCTGATAGCCGACGAGATCGCTGTAGACGGGAAGCTGTGCAAAGCCGTACACGTGCATGCCGCCGAAAACGCTTGCTGTCAGGCCGGGACTCACATACGCCACATAGCCTGCGCTATCCGTGATGTCTGCAAGCGCGCCTTGATCGACGCTCTTGTGTGTCAAATTCATCTGGAGCTGCGGTACCCACTTCGGGTTTGCTCCGTAACGGACGCCGAAGCTCAACGTCGTTGCATTGCCCGGCCGGAAATCTTGACCCGGCTGGTCTTGTTTCGAAGTGAGGGCGCTCTGAAACTGGATGTTCGCAAACGCATCGATATTGAGTCCGACGTACTGATAATAGTAGGCACCCACAATGACATCGGTGCTGCCGGTGCCGGGCTGCAGACTGGCATCCAACGGCGTTCCCGCAGCGGGGCCGCTGTCGAACTTTACCCCCGTGCCGTACTGTCCCGTTGGGAGCTTGATGCCCAGCTGCAACCCGAGATTGTGCATGGGCAGAAATCCTTGATACGCACCGATGAGCCGCAGGTCACCGATACTCGAACTGCGCGAAGTGCTGGTGGGCGGCAGCGGTTGAGTCGAATCGTAAGCGCCATACGTCGAGTGAGTGCGGATGACGTATGGCACCCGGAGGTCGATGTTCCAGTCCGCGGTCGGATTGTAATCGATACCGAGCGTCAAATAACGATTCAGTGTTTCGCGCTCGAGCTCATTGCCGTCCGGGACCGTCGTGACCGCATGCATTCCATTGCGTAATTGATCTTGATGGATGTAGTCATACTCAAAGCTGAGGCGCCATCCTGCCTCGGCCGAGTAGCCCATGGCGGCATCAGTGTTCAACGTACAGCCGCACGTAGCGCAGGCCCAAGATGGGCGGGGGACGAGCGCAGCGATGAGCAAAAATATCGCTGCCGCGTCGGATTGCAATGTTCGATCGAATGAACGAGAACGGGAGGCCTTACGCTGGCCGACGAGACGAAGGTACATAGAAACCTCGCTAAAGAAACCTAACACCGAGATCGCGACAAATAACCCGGGCCGTTATGCGGCTCGACTATCAGTGCGCATGAATCGCCTAACGGGATTTAAGCGAGCGTCGGGGGTCCGCGAGGAAATTGCTGACGAAGGGGGCCCAAGGTTAGCCGCGTCTGGGTGGCCGCTTCGGGCGGTTCCAGCCGGTGCATCGTGGCGACTGCCGGCAGCACCGGCAGGGTCGGCATCAAAGCGGGCCCGGCGCTTTGTGCATAAGGACAGGTAGGGTCGACCTCCAGCTGCGGTCCCGAATCGGGTGATCCGGAATGGTGGTGGTGGCCGGTCATGGCCCCCGGTTGGCACAACACGATCTGAAGCGTGCCGTCCACCGGCGCAGCCATGAAGCCGGCCGGAACCAGCGCACGCAACGCCAGCACTGGCAGCACGAAAGCTAGCAGGCAGAGCAGGCGCAAACGGCGAAATCGTATCAAGGCAATATTCTCCTGGAATCCTTGTAGGCCGATTTAGCGCCGCGCTCAATGGGGTCGAACATGTACCTGCCGGACTGGACTCCACTCCGCCGGCAACCTCATTATGTCGCATCTCAACTGCACGCACCATGTCATCGGCATGATCGCTCTGCAGGCACACGCCGGCGCGCACCGTAGGGAGGTCGAGGCTGCACTTAAGGCCTCCCGATGGGGTTTCAGCGGGTCCGTTCGACCTTGCACATGAGCAGGCTGGCGCGTACCTCGAATCCCATGGATGCGTAGAGCCGCCGAGCGGCCGCATTGCCTTCGCTCACGTGCAGAAAGGAGCCGACGCCGCGCCGTCGCTGGCGGCACATGAGTGCACGAGTGAGCCTGCGCGCGTGCCCTCTACCCCCGAAATCCGGATGCGTGCACACGCCGCTTATCTCTTGAAGCCCGGGCAAGCTCATGCGCTCTCCCGCCATCGCAATCAATCTTTCGCCCTCGAAAATTCCCAAATACAGCCCAAGTTCCGGAGTGCGCTCGCGGAAGAAATCGGGAAACGCAACGCGGGTCAGTTCTCGCATCGCCGGTCTGTCGGTCTCCCCAAGCACGCTGCCCGCATCCTCGCTCTCCTCGGGTATCGGGCCCCCCTCGGGAAACAGTTGCAATATGTTTGACCGGGCTGCAGTCCGCCAGCCCCTGGGCAACGATTTGGGACATACCCCAACGAAATAAGCGGGATCACCCAGCCCCAGCGTTTGGGCTGTAACGAGGTCCGGCAGGACATCTGCCGATGGTATCGCCACGAACGGCGCGATCGACGACGGATACCACAGCAATTCGTGAAGATGTCCAGCCAAGCGCCGGTGCGGTCCGTCGAGCGAGGACCACACCGGGTTGTCTAGCGCCGAAGTATCTATCGGCCGAATGTGATTGATCGTCAATCCCTCGCTGCCGTTGCAACGAGCAATTTTATAACGCGGCACGGATCGCTTGTACGAGAAAGATTCGGTCGCGCATTGTGGATTCTGGATGTCAAACAACATCTAGATGCCGACTAGACGGCAGCACGTGTGCTATACAGGCGCACATGGGCCACCCCGCGATGAGTTGGTGGCGGAGGCGCTGGATTCGGCGCTCAGGCAAGCCGGGCGGACCCTACGGGAGCGATTGTTCAACGAAGACAAGGCGAATTTTCCGGCTTCCTGGATTTCTATCTCGGCGGGGCTCATCGCGACGGGCGGGCGGGAGGATGGGCGTCGCCGTGGCGGGCGATGCGCCGCGCAAGGAGCTCGCGTGCGGGCTAAGTTCCGCGAGCAGACCGAAAATAGCCTGGAGATTTTGCGCGAAGTGCTCCGGCCGCGCGGAATCAGATATTGAACCTGAGAGGTTCGGCGAAAAGGCGCGTTCACGGCGCTCGAAGGCAAGAAAGCCGAAATCCTCCGCGGATCGCAAGGGAGCGCAGCTGCAATGACCAATATTCACTTGATCGGAGGCGAAAAGGGCGGGGTCGGGAAATCGCTGGTGGCGCGGCTGCTCGCTCAATATTGCATCGATCGTTCCCTGCCGTTCATTGGCTTCGATTCGGACCGTATCCAAGGAGCGCTGCTGCGCTTTTACGCAGGGCATGCCTCGCCGATCCTCATCGGCAATTACCAAAGCCTCGACACCATCGTCGAGGCTGCGACCGAAAATCCGGAGCGGAGAATACTCGTGGATTTGGTGCCGCAGTCGAATGACGGGCTCACGCAATGGATGGACGATTCTCAGCTGCTCGAAGTTGCTCCAGAAATCGGACTTAGCTTTCGATATTGGCATGTGATGGATTCGGGACGCGAGTCGGTTGATTTGCTCAAGCGACTGCTGGACCGACACGGCACGCGCTTCAAGTATACGTTGGTCTTGAATCAGGTTCGGGGCACTGACTTTCGCATCTTCGACGAATCGAGCGAGAAAGCGCGCGCGCGTCGCATGGGCGCCGGCCTCGTCACACTGAGGAGGCTAGAGGAGAGTTCGATGCTCAAGATTGATGCATGCAGCTTGAGTTTCTCTGCGGCCGTCAACACGAGTCAAGGCGGCTTGCGGCTGCTCGAGCGCCAGCGAGTCAAAGTGTGGCTTAAGACCGCCTATGAGGAAGTTGCGACCGTGGTGTAACGATCTTTCTCTGCAAACCCGATACTTAATCGAATTTAATTTCTCGTGCGCTCCTCCCAAACTGCCTGCCACGCGACGGATTGATTTCTCGTCGCGCAACATCAACAGTCAAGGAGTAGCCATGAATAGTTTCACAGTAACCGCCGTCGGGAATCTCGCGAAGGATCCCGAGCTTGCCGTCAAGGGGGACACCACCTACACGAAAATTTGTCTCGTTGGCAATGATTATGCGGGCAAAGACGAGCAGGGTAACGCGCGCGAGGCGGTCACCAGCATTTGGTTCGTGGCCTTCGAGAGTCTCGGAGAGGCCATTGCCAAGCACGCGCGTAAGGGCGACCAGCTCATTCTACAGGCGCAGATCCGTGCGAATAACTGGACGGACAAGGAAGGCGAAAAGCAATACAACCTTTCATTTGTCATCCTAAACTTTCGTTTTGGCGCCCCGGGAAAAATCAAGCGCGAGGAATTGGCTGCGCGCCGCGATGAAAGAGAAGGGGAGCTGGAGACCGAGATTTAGAGAAACCCACCGCGCCTCGATCTTAAGCGCAGCAATCAATCGGAAAAGGAATTCCGCCGTGCATCACCCCCGTCCGCGTTGTCCTGGCCTGCAGCAAATCTCGCTGCCGTTGATGCTTGTGGTCTTTGCGATAAGCAGCCCCGATTTGGCGATGGCTCAAGCCTCGCCTTTCATGACGGGTGCTACCTCGCTGCAAACCAATCTTCTTGCTTGGTTGACGCCGGTCGCCATCATCCTCGTGATGGTTCTCGGCGGCATGGCGATGGCAAATCGCATGTCTTGGGGGTGGTGCCTCGGCGCAATTCTCGGCATCGCAATAGGCTTCGGAGCGCCGCAAATCGTGACCTGGGTACGCGGGATGTTCGGCGTCTAGGGGAGGAAAGGTGGGCGAACTCAACACCGGGCTGACCGCGGATCCCCTCTTCGTGGGCGCAACTCGGCCTCCCATGCGCTGGGGTGTCACCTATTCGGCGCTGTTATTCAACATGATGTTCGCCATGGAGGCCTTCCTGCTGACGAAAAATCTGCTGACGTTGCTGCTCTGTGTTCCGATTCACGGCATATGCATGCTGCTGTGCGCGCGGGACGCACGCTTCTTCGATCTCGTACTGTTGTATGCCCGCACGCGGCTGCCCGCGCTGTTCGCGAACTTTCGGGTCTGGAAGGCCAGTAGTTACTGTCCGCTGGTACTCGATTTGCCGAATCCCAACGGCCGTCGGCGATCACGACGCGGTATCCGAGTATGACCGTGCATCGGCGCATGGCTGCAATCCGGCGCGAGCTGACGGCGGCGGAGCGAATTCCCTACACGGCTCACGTAGCGCCGTCGGTGATTAGGACTGCTCTTGGAGACTATCTGCAGGTGTTTCGACTCGGAGGCGCCAGCTTCGAAAGCAACGACGATGAGCAACTCAACAATTGGCACGAGCGTCTCAACGTCCTCTGGCGCAATATCGGCAGCGCCCACGTGGCGCTTTGGACGCAGGTAGTCCGCCGTCGCGTTCGAATTTCACCGAGTTCCGAAGAAATCGCTGCGCAGCGGCGGACTGACTGCGTCTTTGCGAGCGACCTCTATACAAAGTATCGGCGCCGTCTCCTGAATGAGGTCTTGATGATCAACGAAGTATACCTTGCTGTTCTGTATAGACCCACGCCGGGCCTCGCCACGGGCGCGGTATCGAAAGCCCTTTTTAGGTCGCGGAGCGATGGGTCCCAGGTGGTGCTGGCCGACGCATTGGATGCCTGCGAGAAGCTGGCGCAGACACTCGCCGCATCCTTGGCGCGCTATGAGCCGGATCTCCTCGGCGCCTATCGCTCGGGGCATGTCTGGTGCTCGTCATTGCTCGAGTATCTTGGATTGCTGATCAATGGTGAATGGCAACGCTCGCCGCTGCCGAGCGGTCCACTCAATCGAGCGCTTGCAACCACGCGCCTGCTTTTTGGCACCGAAGCCATGGAATACCGATCGCCCACCGGGACGCGCGTGGCCGCAGTTCTCGGCATCAAGGAATATCCCACCCCAAGCGTGGTCGGAATGTACAACCGGCTTCTGTCTGCGCCTTTCCCCTTCGTGCTGACCCAGTCCTTTGTCTTTCTGGAAAGTCCACGGGCCAGGCGCTTGCTGCAACGTCAATTCAATCGAATGGCGAATGCCGGCGATTTTGCCGTGTCGCAGGCTTGCGAACTCAAGGATGCACTGGATGCCCTGACCAGCAACGAGTTCGTCATGGGCGACCATCATTTCTCCCTTCAGGTGCTGGCTGATATCGCGGAACCTTAGGTCCATGCAGCAGGGGATGCGGCGCCTCAAGGAACTCAACGATCATGTTGCGCTGGCGCGCACGCTTCTCGCCGACACCGGTATGTTGGTTGCACGGGAGGACCTTGCATTGGAGGCCGCCTTCTGGGCTCAGCTGCCGGGAAATTTCCCGATTCGGCCGCGCAAGGCGCCGATCACATCGCGAAATTTCGCGGCCATGGCGCCGTTTCATAACTATCCCACGGGCCGCGCCAAGCGGCAATCATTGGGGCGACGCATTGAGCTTATTCGTCACGAGCGCGCGTTCGCCTTATTATTTTTCGCTGCACGCGAGCGATCCCGGCGACGCCGACGGCGGCAGCCGCAAAGATACCGGGCACACCTTGATATGCGGCCCCACCGGCTCAGGCAAGACGGTGTTCATCGGCTTTTTGATTGCCATGCTCGAGCGCCAGGGGGCGACTCAGATCGTTTTCGACAAGGATCGAGGACTTGAAATCCTGATCCGCGCGATGGGAGGCGAATATCTCCCGTTGAGGAACGGCGTGCCGACGGGCTTCAACCCGCTACAGTTGCCAAATCACGCCGGCAAACGTGGAATTTCTGAAGGCGTGGCTGCGGGAACTGAGCGGTGGCTCGTTGCAGCGGCCGCATCCCCGCCGCGTGCGCGAATCGGCCGACCTGGATCAGGCCCTGCGGGGTACTCTGGCTTTGGAGCCGGAGGCGCGTCGTTTATCTCGGCTGGTCGAATTTCTGGATCCGACGGAACCAGAAGGCCTGCACGCGTGCCTTGCGCGATGGTGCGAAGGGTGCCGCGGAGATTACGCATGGGTATTCGATAATCCGCGAGACACCGTGGTTCCGCGATTGACGGGTCGGTCCCTGATCGGCTTTGACGTGACAGAATTTCTTGACCACGCGCTAATCCGCTCGCCCATTACCTTGTATTTGTTCCATCTAGTGCGCCAGCTCCTCGATGGGCGCCGACTCGTGTGTTGGATGGACGAGTTCTGGCGGCTATTGGCCGACCCTGCGTTTGAGAGTTTCGCCAAGGATGGTCCCAAGACTTGGCGCAAACTCAATGGAGTGATGTGCCTCGCAACTCAGAGTCCAAGCGATGTCCTCAACAGCCCCATCAGCCGAACCTTGGTCGAGCAGACACCGACGAAGGTGTTCTTTCCAAATGTCGACGCCAATGCTCACGAATATACCGAGGGCTTCGGGCTCACCGAGCGAGAATTCAGACTCATCAAGGATCAGCTCGAGCCGGGTTCGCGAACGTTCCTGGTAAAGCAGGCGCATCAGAGCGTGGTATGTCAGCTGGATCTTGCGGGCTTTGATGCCGAGCTTGCAGTGATCTCGGGCCGCGCCGGCGAAGTGAGGCGCATGCATCAGATCATGGACACGACAGGTGCCGATCCGGCGGCATGGCTTTCTCGATTCATGGCCGAGTGCGGCCACTAACCCATGTCTTTCCAGTCATTTAATCAGGGGAGATGTTCATGTTGACACACAAACTTCGCGCAGCGGTTGCGTGCTTCGCGGCCTCGATTGCGGTAACGCCGTCCGCCCGGGCGCAATGGGCTGTCATCGATGTGCCGGCGATCGCGCAGCTCGTCCAGGAAGTAAATACCATGCAACAGCAATTGGCCACTGCCCGCGAGCAATTGCAAAAGCTCAGCAAGGGCTGCAGGCAATCGACCGGCAATCGCGGCATGGAGGGGTTGCTTGGGAACCTCACACGTAACTATTTGCCTTCCGATTGGACCCAATTGACGGGAATATTGCAGGGACGGGCAAGCGGATACACCGGGCTGTCTTTGGACGTGCAGAGCGTGATTGCCGCGAATGCCGTTCTTGCACCCCAGCGCTTGTCGACGCTGTCGGGCATCGATCAGCAACAAATTCAGGCCGCGCGTGGGTGGAGCGCGATGCAGCAGGCCCTGACCCACGATGCTCTCGCGAACGCGAGCGGTCGGTTCGATTCTCTTCAAAACTTGATCGCAGCCATTTCGGCCGCTTCGGACCAAAAGGCCATCCTCGATTTGCAGGCGAGGATCAGCGCCGAATTGGGCATGCTACAAAATGAACAGATCAAGCTGCTGGTTCTTCACCAGGCGACACAAGCGCAGGAGTCCTCCCTTCGACAGCAGACGCGAGAACGGGTCATCGACGGACACGGGCGCTTCGAGGCCCGTTTCCAACCGGTTCCATGATCGGCATCCTGGGCGGCATCCATCCCTATGGGCTTCTTCGCGACATTTCGGACATGGCTCAACGGTGAGTTGACGACTTACATCGGGGATAACACGGCACGTCTGGCGTCGATCCTCGAACCCGCAATGGTCACTCTGGCGACCATTTACGTCATGGCGTGGGGTTACTTGCATCTCACGGGAAAAATCGACGAACCGGTCGTGAGCGGCGTCCGGCGCATCGTTACGATCGCCATAATTCTCGGCGTGGGACTGCGGTTATGGCTCTACAACAGTTTAATCGTCGACACTTTTTACAATGCGCCCACGGAACTCGCGGCGGCGGTGGTGGGCAGCACCGACCCGGTCGCGACCATCGACATCATCTGGGACAGCGGAGGCGCCGTTGCGGGAAATTTATGGAATAAGGGCGGCCTCCTGAACGGAGATTTCGGCTTCTATGTCGCTGGTGCCGTGGTCTGGTGCTTGATGGGCTTGCTGTGCGTGTATGCGATGTTCTTGTTTGCTCTTTCAAGTATCGCCTTGGCGGTTCTGCTGGCACTCGGGCCGCTGTTTATCGCATCCATGTTCTTCGACGCGACCAAGCGCTTTTTCGGGGCCTGGATCGCGCAGATGACGAACTACGCCTTGATTACGTTGCTCACCGTGATGGTGGCGGCTCTCTTACTTCAAGTCGTTCAATCCTATGCCACTCAAACTGCAGCGCGGGGCACGGCAATCCTCACCGTCGACGCTTTGCACATGGTTCTGATCGCCGTGCTCGTGTTCCTTGTACTGCGCCAAGTCATGCCGATCGCGTCCGGATTGGCGGGCGGCGTGGCTCTAAACTCCTTTGGCCTCACCGGCCGAGGTGTTGTTTGGGGGCTGCGAAGCACAGGCAGGGTCGCAAGGTCGGCCGCAGCGCTTGCCGCCCCCTACCAGATACATCGGCTCAGCAGTGCGGCGCGAGCCACTGGGCGAACCCTGCGTACCGCCGTCGCCAGAACCGGCGCCGGCATCGGAGCGTTGGGCAGGAGCTGGCGAAACTTGCGTCCCTGAAAATGTGCGCTACCACGGAGGGTTAACCATGCGTCTGATAGTCTGTTTTATGGCGCTTCTATGCGGCTGTTCCACGCCGCATCGTGCGCTGCGATGCGCGCCTTCAGCCGATCAATCCGCCCGCGGCTAGCGGCGCTCCAAGTGCGGCGCAAAGAGCTCTCCCACCGGACAGGACCTTGATCACCCTTCCGTCAATCGAGGGCTATTTTCGAGAGGCCGAGTCATGGGACGCCGATCGCGCCGCACAGTGTCGGCGCAGCGCGCGCACGGCTTGGTGGGTCGCCGCTGCCGGCTGGGTCTGCGCAGTCGCGAGCGCGCTAGCGCTTGTCATGCTGTGCCCTTGAAAAGTGTCGAACCTTTCGTGGTGCGAGTCGACAACAGCCACCGGCATCGTGGACGTGGTACCGGTGTATGCAGGGCGGGCGGCCCCTGAGGAGGCCGTAACCCGGTATTTCCTAACCCATTACCTCACCGTGTGCGAGCGTTTCAACTTCGCCACTGCAGAAAGCGACTATGAGGAGTGCGGCGCTTTTCACTCGTCGCAACGCAATCAGGCCTGGTATGCGCAATGGGCATCTACAAATCCGGCCTCTCCTCTCAATGTGCACAAGGACGGCAGCACGGTCCGTGTGCAGGTGAGTTCGGTGAGCTTTTTTTACGCGCGCCAGCGGCCTCTCCGACCTTGCACAAGTGCGGTACCTGAAGGCCGCTCGTCAAGGCGCCGGCTCCGAGGAATCGCTTACCCATTGGGTGGCAACCATTCAATACGCATACGCGGCTCCGGCGAAAGACCCCAGGACCCGCCGATGGAATCCGCTCGGTTTCAAGATCGTAGACTTTCGATCGGAGCCGGAGGTTTTAGGTGAAACACCGTCGATAAAGGAGGGGGCGCCATGATCAATGGAGCTAGGCGACTCGGGTCAGCAGTATTTGTCTCGTGCACTCTGTTACTTTCGGCTTCGCCATTCGCTGAAACGGTTCCTATCAAAGGCTCCGTCGACAGCCGCATTCGGATTGCCTCCTATAATGGCGACGAGGTCTATAAGCTGCGCGGATTCGTCGGCTATCAGATCGACCTCGAGTTTGAGTCTGGCGAGACGTTCACCGGCCTTGGCGCAGGGGATTTGGAAGGATTGTCGTTTGTCGGTCAGGACAATCATCTATTTCTGAAGCCGAAGGCGCCAAGGGTCGCGACTAACCTGACGGTCCTCACCAGCCGTCGGCATTACCAATTCGACTACACCGCAGTATCGCAGCGCCCCGACTGACGATCAGGAGGTCATCTACGCATTGCGATTCACGTATCCGCCGCCGCCGCAATCCGCAGCTGACGCGGCCGCGAAACTTCTCGATTTACAGTTGGAGAGCGCCTCGGCCAAGCGACGGCAGAACATCGACTATTGGTATTGCGGACACTCGGCCCTGCGACCCGTAGCCGCCGGCGATGATGGCGTGCACACGCGGCTGCGATTCGCCGCGAATTCCGACTTGCCGGCGATTTTTGTCCGCAATGAGGATGGCACTGAGTCGCTGCTGAACTTCAGCATGGACGCGGGCGATGTGATCATCCATCGCGTGGCGAAGCAGTTGATTTTGCGGCGCGGCAAGCTTACCGGGTGCGTCGTGAATCAAGGATTCATCGGCGGCGGTACTCGATTGGATTCCGGAACGGTCGCGCCGACTGTCGAACGTCGAGTACAGGGAGGGGTGCCATGAACGGGCCGGACGCCCCCGAGGATACGGTGCTCGGCGAGCGCGACGGGACGGCCGTTAATCGCGCACCGTCCGTTCAATCCCGCATCAGCAATATGTTGGCAATCGGACTCATGAGCGTTCTCGGGATCGGAATGCTCACTTGGTATTACGCCAATGCGCTAACCCGCCAAAGCCGGGCACGGCAAAGTGCGCAGGCATCATCGGTGAATCGGGCCCAAGGCGACATGCCCTTGCCCAGCCTAGGCCGGATCGATCCGCCGTTGTTGCAGTCGGCGGATTCAGTCTCGCCCCAGTCTGTGCCGAATCCCGCGACCTTGCGAGAAATTCCTCTTGAAGTAAATCCAATCACCCCGAATCGCGGGGCGCAGCCGAAGACCGCCGAGCAGGTGACATTGGAACGTCAGTTGTCGGGCGTCGTGTATTCGGCGCAGAGCACGCTCCCGAATGTCGGCGCGGGCGTCACGGCTATCGCGGCGCCGGCAACCCCGGCGGAGCCGGGTGATTTGGCCGCCTTGTTGAGGCCGAGTGTCAGCACGTCCGTCCGCGCGCAAATTTTGCCCACGCAACGGCTGTTGCTCGCGAAGGGGGCGTTCATCGATTGCACGCTGGAAACCGCCATCGATTCGACGCTGCCGGGCATGACCACTTGCGTAATGGCAACGGATACGTTTGGTGTCGATGGTCAAGTCGTGTTGCTGGAACGCGGTACCAAGCTGATCGGCGAGACCCGAGGGCAGGTGCAGCAGGGATCGGCGCGAGTATTCGTTTTATGGACTGAGGCGCGAACGCCGGCCGGTGTCATTGTGCCTTTGGCCTCGCCGGGTGCGGATGAATTGGGCCGCTCGGGGCTCCCGGGTGCGGTCAACAACCACTTTTGGCAGCGGTTTGGCGCCGCGATGCTGGTCTCCGTGATCGACGGTGCCGTCGAAGGGGCGGTGCAATCGGCTCGGGGCGGGAACGGCACGGTGATCGTGAACCCATCGGCCACGCAGGGTGTATTGACCGAAGTGCTCAAGGGGACCGTCAATATTCCGCCGACCGTGGTGAAACACCAGGGTGATCGCATTCAAGTACTGGTCGCTCGCGACCTGGATTTTAGGTCAGTTTATGAACTCAGATCCGTCGCAGCCGACCGCTAAATCCGGCGACGAGGCATCTGCGCTTAGCCTGACATTGCGGGCGCTTCGGCCATGGCTCGCGAATTCCGATGTAATGGAGCTCTGCATAAATCGCCCGCACGAAGCGTTTCTTGAAACGCGTGATGGCTGGCACTGCGAATCGCTGCCATTCGCTGATTTCGATTGGTGCAGTCGACTCGCGAAATTGGTTGCCAACTCGACTCAACAGCGCATCGATGCCACAGCGCCGTTGCTGTCGGCGTCATTGCCGACCGGTGAACGAGTGCAAATCGTCATCCCGCCCGCGACCACCGCGGGCTGCGTCGCCATCGCGATTCGCCGCCCCTCAGAACAAGTATGGAGCATCGACGAATTGGCCCGCAGGGGCATTTTCCGCAGCACCCGGCAGGTCGGACAGAGGCTCGACGACATCGACGAAAACTTGGTGCGATTGCTCGCTTCATCCGACTACGAGGCCTTCATGCGCCTCGCCGTGCGGAGCCGAAAGAATATTCTGGTTTCGGGACCGACCGGGTCGGGAAAGACGACTTGGACAAAGGCGTTAATTCGCGAGATTCCTTGCGACGAGCGCCTCATTACCATCGAGGATGCAAGGGAGTTGGTGCTTGACCGGCACCCGAATCATGTGCGCCTCTTCTATTCCAAAGACGATCAGGGACTGGCGCGCGTGACGCCGAAGCAGCTCTTGGAATCCTGCCTGCGGATGAAGCCGGACCGAATTCTGCTTGCAGAACTGCGGGCTGAAGAAGCCTTCGACTACTTGCGCAACGCCAACTCGGGCCACCCGGGTTCGATCACCAGCGTTCATGCCACGAGCGCTGAACTCGCTTTCGAGCAACTGGTACTGCTGGTCAAGCAGAGTTCGGGTGGCCGCGAATTGGCGCGCAGCGACATCAAGAGCCCTCCTATATCTCCTGATCGACGTCGTGATCCAATTCGGTGTCGAGCGGCACCAGCGCTTCATCAAAGAGATTTGGTTCGACCCGGAGCGCAAACGCCGATGATGCGACGCCTTCACCCATGGATGGTCTGGAATCGCTCTAGGATACGCCGCGGTGCAGGTGTCCATGATCGCGGGTCTCATGCGGGCGCGAGCCCACTTTCATCATTACCTGCTCTCGCCGGTCATCGCTGCGCCGTTGACGGCGGTGGCGGCGGCAGGCACTGCGTTGTCTAGTTCGTTGCTCGCACACATGGGTTTCGCAAGCGACGGTTTCGTGGCGTTGACCGTCGCGGTCGGGTTCAGTGCAGCGCTCGGCTACGGAGGCGGAAGCGTCCCCGAGCGAAGTGCGGACGAGAATAAGACCCATCGCAGAGGCGCTCTCGTTGCCGATCGCCCGCCTCCTTCCGCCGACAAATCACTGCAAAGCTCGCGGGTAGCCGGTATCAAATTGGCCGGCACGGCGGTCCCGCCGCATGACGAGGCAAAGCACTTCAAACTGATCGGGACCACCGGTACCGGTAAAAGCACGGCGATCAGGGAAATCCTCTCCGGTGCGCTGGCGCGAGGCGACCGCGCGGTGATCGCCGATCCCGACGCCGGGTACTTGAACCGATTCTACCGGTCGGAGCGAGGAGACGTACTGCTGAATCCTTTCGACCAGCGCTCGGTGAGGTGGGATTTATTCTCGGAGATCAAGTGTCCTTATGACGTCGACCAGCTTGCGCGATCTCTCATTCCCGACAATGAGGGACAGGATCGTAGCTGGCGAGGTTATGCACGCACGTTCTTCTCAGCGGTCACCCAGCAGGCGCACGAGGCCGGAGTCAAGGACATCAATGAGCTCTATCGGCTTCTGGTCGTGGCGGACACCGCGGAGTTGCGCGGTCTCGTGCGAGGTACCCCGGCGCAACCATTCCTAGATGAACATAACAGCCGAATGTTCGATTCAATTCGCTCGGTGACTAGTTCGGCTGTCGGGGGGCTGCAGTATGTCGGTCGGCAGAAAGCGCCGCGGTTCTCCATTCGAGAATGGGTCAGCGAAGAAACCCCCGGCGTCTTGTTCATACCCTATAAGGCTGGGCAAATCGCAGCCTTGCGATCGACGATCTCCGCATGGATGCGTTTGGCGATATTCGAAGCCATGGAACCCGATGAGCGGCGCGAAGAAGACTCGCGAGGCCGCCTGTGGTTCGTCGTGGACGAATTGGACGCCTTGGGTGAGATCGATGGTTTGAAAGACGCGCTCGCGCGCCTGCGTAAGTTCGGCGGACGATGCGTGCTCGGCTTTCAATCGATCGCGCAGGTTTCAAGCACTTATGGGCACGGCGACGCGCATACGATCGTGGAGAACTGCGGCAACACCTTGATCCTGAGATGTTCGGCCAGCGAGGGCGGCGGCACCGCGCGATTTGCTTCCCAACTCATCGGCGAGCGCGAAGTTGTGCACACCACGGTATCCAAAAGCCGCCGGTTCACCGAGTTTTTGGGCTCCGTTAGCCGCAGTGAACATCTCAGCGTCGAACCGGCGGTGCTGCCATCGCAAATCGAGCAACTTGCCGATCTTGCAGGTTATCTCAAGTTTGCATCCGATCCGCAGTGGCAGCGCGTTCGACTCGATGCCAAGCGCGCCTGGCAAACACTCCAATCGGACCGACCACAAAGAGGCCGGTCACTCGGAAGCCGACACACCTCGACTGTTCGAATGATGGTCTGACGCATGAGTGAGCGCTTTCAATCAACGGATGAGGAAACCATGAATTGCGGCCTTCTCATGGAGAGCGCACAAGCGCATCAGCGACTCGCCGAGGACCAGCTCCAAAAGCTGCGCGCGCATACCCGGGATCTGGATGTCGTGGTGCGCGACGAAATACGGCGCACGCTCATCGAGGAGCTGCAGATGCTGACCATCGAGACCAAGAGTGCGACCGAAGCGCTAAAGAGGGCTAGACGGGCCGCGACATTCCGAGGCGCGCTAGGGAGCGTCGCAACCGCGATTCTATGCACGTGCATTCCAATCGCGATCATGCGATGGGCGCTGCCTTCGGAATCTGAGATCGCCCGATTGCGGGGGCGGCACGCCGAGCTTTCGGCGAATATTGCGATCCTGGACCGGCAAGGAGGGCGGGCCGATTTGCGACACTGCGGCGAGTCCTCGCGACTCTGTGTCCGCGTGGATCGCAAAGCTCCGACTTACGGCGAGAAGGCGGACTACTTCGTCGTGGCGGGTTACTGAGCCATGGGATGGCCGACCATTCTTGAATGGGCGCAGAGCAGCAACTCGGTCCTTGCGGCGGCTGCATTGGTCTTGGCCGTCGGCGCATGTTCGCGGCTGGCGCGGAGCAAATCGCCAGACACGTACAAGCGCGGCGCATTGCTCTGCGACGGGCGGGCGTTGCAGCGGCGCAGCGCTCGGTTGAAGCAATCGGTTCCCGGGCAGTTGACATTGGCGGGAATTGCCATTTCGGGCGCAGATGAAACCAAACACTTCAAGCTTATCGGAACGACCGGTACCGGCAAATCCACCGCGATTAGAGAGCTCCTCGGCGCGGTAATTGCGCGCGGCGATCGCGTAGTGGTGGCCGATCCGGACGGCGGCTCGCTCGCGCGGTTCCATGACCGATATCGCGGAGATATCGTGTTGAATCCCTTCGAATCCAATTCCGTGAAATGGGATTTGTTTGCCGAATTGAGAAATAGCTATGACATTGAACTGCTGGCCAGTGGGTTGATTCCAGCGAGCGATGATCCGTCGGCGAGCGAGTGGCGTGGGTACGCACGCACTTTCCTGGCGGCGGTGGTGCGCCGATGCTATGTGTGCGGCCGCAGGGATACGGCCGATCTGTGGCGCCTGCTGACCATGGCGTCGGCGGAGGAGCTGCGCCCGATTATCGCCAATACGCCCGCGCAGCCGTTCCTCGACCCAGACAACGCGCGCATGTTCGGGTCGATTCGTTCGGTGACTGTTTCGGCAATTGCGGCTTTCGAGTATGTGCAGGGTCAGCGGGCGACTCCATTTTCTGTGCGCGAGTGGGTGCGAGCGCGAGTTATTCCCGGAGTGCTGTTCATTCCATACAAAGCCGGTCAAATCGCGGCGTTGCGCTCGATGATCGCGGTTTGGATGCGTCTTGCGATATTCGAGGCGATGAGCCAAGCAGAAGACCGAGATCAGCGGCTATGGTTCGTCGTTGATGAGCTCGATGCCCTAGGTGCCATCGATGGCCTCAAGGACGCGCTCGCTCGCTTAAGAAAATTCGGGTGCCGTTGTGTATTGGGGTTCCAATCCATTGCTCAGGTCTCGAGCACTTATG
>CAWBUE010000012.1:0-27973 GCA_963791825.1 uncultured Gammaproteobacteria bacterium | reverse complement strand
CGTTTGGGACGTAGATGTCGCAGGTTCGAATCCTGTCACCCCGACCACTGAATCCTGTGTCCATTCCGGGACATAGCTGACAAGTTATACCGAGGACATGGCTAACAGGCTAACACTCTCTGGCGCCGAAAGGATTTTCGGCGCATTCACCTTGCATAAATGGTGGGCCGTGTAGGGATCGAACCTACGACCAATTGATTAAGAGTCAACTGCTCTACCAGCTGAGCTAACGGCCCAAACGAACATTGCCAAAAAAACTACCCGACTCGCACCCAGCTATCGAAATTGGGGTGGACGACGGGACTCGAACCCGCGACGGCCGGAATCACAATCCGGGGCTCTACCAGCTGAGCTACGTCCACCATCGTCGTACTCCCGACTTGGGGTGGCGCGCCCGGCAGGAATCGAACCTGCAACCGCCGGCTTAGAAGGCCGGTGCTCTATCCGGTTGAGCTACGGGCGCTTTGTAAATCAACAAGTTACAGCGCCAATCGTAAATTTTCCAGGCCGACGCTCGGGTCCCACACAAACCGAATCGCGAGTGCGCGCGGATTATATAGCACTTTGCCGGGATTTGAAGCGGCCCGTTGATTCCTAGCGCCTCCGCGGCAACTCGAAGTTGCGCGCCCCCTTCTCCGTTCGAATCCGCCTCAACTCTCCACGGCCTTCTTGAGCTTGCCGAGCGCATGGTCCCATTGCCGAGAGATTGCGTCCAACGAGCGGCGCGCCTCCTCGAGTTGATTGGGCTCGAATTCCCACAGTCGTTCGCGTCCTACTTTCACGTCGCGAACCAAGCCCGCAGCGGCCAGGACGCTCAAATGTTTCGTGATTGCCTGCCGGGAGATATCTGTTCCGGAAGTCAGCTGCGTGATGGACATTGCCCCGCCCACGCACAGGATGGCGATGAGGCGCAGGCGCACCTCATCTCCCAGGGCCGCGAAAATCGGAGCGAAATCGTCCAGTGACCTCTTTTTCGGAATCGCTTTAGCCCGCGGCGACATGTTTTTCGATGTTCCGCATCTGTTCGTCCCAGCCCGAGCTGTTCATGCGAAACACGGTCGCACGACGAGTCAATGGGATTTTGCCCAGTCCGGATTCCACGACGGTGAGCATCGTGCCGCCCTCGACTTCTCGGAGCTCGAAGACGACCAGCGTGGTGGGCTCTTGGGAATAATCGACGGAAGGATCGATAGCGGCAGGGTGCCAACGCCATGACAACGTGCGCTCCGGCTCGATCCGTTCGATAACCACCTCCATGAGCAGGTGGGAATAGCCTGGATAGGTGATCTTTCCCTGAATAGGCTTGCCGGCGACGAACGCCTTGCCTATGAAGTCGACGCCGAACCAGGAGCCGAACTCAGCGGCGTCCGACAGCGCGCGCCAAACGCGGGCGCGCGGGGCCTTCAGCAAAATCTTTCTCTCAATGCAATCAGTCGTGGTGTCCATATGCAACCTCTCGTATTAGCCGACTATGCGCGAAATGCAACCAGAAAGTTGCATTAAAGCGTTGCGGGGCAACTACTCTCTACCCGTGCCGGCAGAGTGTGATTGCGTTATCGATGGCGAATCGAAGGACGGAGCGATTTGATCAAAGAGGCCGCGAGCGTGGAGGCTTGCACTGTTCCCGAATCTACAGTTGTTGACAACGGGTGGCGCGAATAAGGATTGAGCCTTGCCGAAACGCCACTTCCCACTTCTTGCGACGATTTTTCCACAGCTTGAGTTTCAAATCCGTCGCGACGACTTCATACACGACGATCTCGTCTTTTTTAAGTTGCGAGCCTCGATAGTTCCAAAGTCCGATGGCCGGCGAGCGCGTGTAAGCCGTCACCCCGCCGTGAGATTTCGCCAACGAGCGCGACGTGTGGTCGAACAGTTTCTTCGGCAAACGCCGGCCCTGATTATCGTAGAGCGGGAACAAGATCTGAATCAGATACATGTCTTACTCCTGCGGCGAAGTGCGTCCGGGCGGCTCCTTCTCTTGCCGCAGTCCGCCAAGGCAAGCGGTCAACTCGGCGCCGAACAGAAAGATCTGTGCCGTGTAATAAAGCCACAAGAGGAGGGCTGCGAATGACGATGCCGCCCCGAAGGCACTCGGCTGGGTTGATTTGGCGAGATAAAGGCCGATCGCCCACCGCCCAATATCAAAGAGAATCGCTGTCAGCGCGCCGGCGGGGAGCACCACTCGCCATGGGAGGTGTTTTGCCGGCATGTAGCGGAAAATAAGCGCAAATAGGGACGACACCAAGATAAGCGAGAACAGCACGTCGATTGCCCCAATCACGCCAGTGAGGGCCGCGTTGTTTGCGGATATCCGATGCTGCAGGCTCGACAACCCTGTGGTGATGGTAAGTGAAACAAGGAGTAAGAAACCAAGCGCTAAGATAAATCCAAACGACAGAAAGCGTGTGCGTATCCAGCCACGCCAGCCGGCAGTAGCCGAAGTTGGTGTCTTCCAGATCTGTTCCAGCGCGGCATCGAGTGCCGCCAGCACCGTGGTCGCGCTGATTGCGAGTGTCACCACACTCGTGACTGTGGCGACGAGTCCCTGACTCTGATGCGAACTTTGCATCGCGTCCAGGAGCGTCTTCGACGTCGCCGGGCCGAATAGCGAGGTGAGCTGCGCCCCGACTTGGTTATAAGCGGCTGAGGCTCCTACTATCAATCCCGCAATACCGAGTAAGATCACCAATAGGGGCGCCAAAGAAAATGCGCAGTAGAACGCGAGCGCTGCGCCCGAGGTGGAGGCGCTGTCCGACACCCAATTTCTTGCGGCGCAGCCGATAAGGCGGCCGGCTCCTTTTATTGAAATGCTCATCTTGTCACTTGCCAGCTCGCCTGATATGCCTAGCGCTAGTGATATGCCCAGCTGATATGCCCAGCGCGTTGCCTAGCGCAGCTAGTGACGCTCCTAGCGCTAGCATTTCTTACCTTCCTCCGCCGCGCTGTAAATCAGTTTGCAGCCTCTAGGCGCTCGCGCCAAGTCGGTGACAAGCGGAGGGTAGCGTTGCAAATAATCTGACATTAAGACGCTCGTGTGGCTGACACACAAGAGATGAAGCGAGGTGCACTCTCGCCAACACTGAATAGACCCGTGGGATTTCGCAGCTAACCAGGAGAAGTCAATGCCGGAAAATATCACGACGACCAAAAACGCGGCGTCTGAAGCCTCTTCCGACCTCGGCCAGAAGTTGTCGAACGTTTCCGTGGACGTGAAGACCAAAGCCACTGAGCTTGGGCGAGCGGCCGTTGACAAGGTCGACGAAAACCGCGATGCAGCTGCTTCGGGGCTCGAGAGTGCCGCCACGAAGATTCATGAAAAGGCGGATTCATTGCCGGGAGGCAAAAACGCGAGCAGGGTGGCTCATGTCACTGCGGATAAGCTCAGTGCGACGGCGAATTACATTCGGGAACACGATGTCGATAGCATGATGTCGGATCTGTCCCGGTTAGTGAAAAATAACCCCGGCCCGGCCCTTCTCGCGGCGGCTGCGCTGGGATTCGTAATCGCGCGTTCCTTATCCGACGACTGAGCTGAGAACTTGCGTATGCCCGCAGTCGAGCGTTCTTTTTCGGATGTTTTGCAGGATATTGTTCACAACCTGCAAGACATCATCCGAGCCGAAGTGCGCCTTGCGAAGACGGAAGTCCGCGAAGAAGTCACTAAAGTGCGGGCCGCTGCACTTCTGGTCGGAATTGGGGCTGTGAGTGGCGTATTTGGCCTTCTGTTCCTGTTGCTTGCCACGGTCTACGGCCTGTCTCTTATCGTGCCCGACTGGGCGGCCGCGCTGATTGTGGCGATTGCGTTATCGCTTTGCGCCGGGATAACCGTTTCCAAGGGGGTGAAGCAGTTCAAGCAGGTGACTGTGGCGCCCAAAACTACCGAGAGCCTTAAGGAGAATGTCGAATGGGCCAAACAACAGATCAAATAGAAACCGACATCAAGCACACGCGTGAAGATCTGCGTTCGAACTTGCAAGAGCTCGAACAAAAAGTCAAATCGGTTACCGACTGGAAACAACAGTTCCAAAACCACCCAGGTACGATGGTGGCCGCGGCTTTCGGGGCGGGCGCCTTGGTTGCGACGCTAGGCCGTAGGCGCCGGGGCGGTAAAGAGCGGACAACGTCATCGACCCCTAGAAGCGATAGCATCGCCGCGATACGTGCCGGGAAGCATGAAGTGCTCGAAACCTGGGACAATGTCAAAAGCGCGTTGGTAGGAGTGGCCGCGACCCAGGTAACGGGGTTTCTCGGACGGCTGGTGCCGGGTTTCCAAGAGCAACTCAAAAAAGCTGAAAGCGGGCATAGTTTGCCCTCCAGCTCCTCGCTGCCGAAGGGCCCTGTACTCCCGAGCCACTAGTTCTGAATGGGACCGGACAAAGACGCACTCATTAGGCGACTTCTGATGTAGCGCGGACCCAGGGGGAGGTGGGTCCCCAGCCACCGTAGGCGCGAACGCCTATTGATACCCGGAGCCGGGAAGCTATTGACACGGGTGTTGTACGGGAGCCGTAACGGGTGAATGTCCTACGATGAACTCGGACTGCGCCGATTCCCCTCCTTTCAGCAAGAGACATACTTGCATCTGTTGTTATATTGGAGGGGTAACATGGCTCACAATTCTAAGCACCTATTGATGGCGGCTGGGGTTCTCGCGTTGTCCGCCGTCTCGACCATGGCTCTCGGGCATACTTATGAGCGCTGTGACGCGGATGGCTATCACTGTGTTCGCATAACTTGCGACAACGATGGAGATAAGTGCTGGCGCCAGTCAGAGTACAGTAATAACGAGATTTACAGCCGGCCAGGCCGTTGGGTCTGCGACTCCGATGGGGATCGGTGTCATTATGAGCACACCAATGGTAAATGGAATCCGCATTGGGAGCACGGAGACCACGACGACCGCGACCGATAGATCGGGAAACACTTAATATAAGGGGCGGGCCCCGCTTCTGCGGGGCCCGCCCCGGGATGCCCTTCCCCGGATAGCCGTCCTGAGCTTCCCGCATTCAGCCTCGCAATTCTTGCAGCCGAACTTGGTGGCAAGCATTCCTTGATCGGGGAGCGGGGCCAGTGCTTCGCCGGATTCCTGGCATCCCGATGCATCGTAGCTTTGCTTGAATCGCCGGTTTGTCGGCTTGCAATCAAGTTATCAGATGAACTGTCCTGATTAGATGGCAGAATACGCATGGGGCTATGAGCGGGCAGACGTCCCCGCGACTCACGAATGCAATTAACCTCCGCCTGCCGACTACGGGAGCCACCACACGTGCGAATTCGAGAAGGACAATCGCGAGGTCAAGCATGGCGACGGATTCTGCGAGTCTGGCACCGTGGATACTCGCTGGATGCGAAGGTGTGATGCGGTTCAACAATTTCCTTGCAGCCTACTACCCGGATACCAGCTATGGCGGGGCCCGGCTCTACGACGACATGCTGGCTCAGGCGAAGCTCGTCGACCGGCTGGGGTTTAAGGGAGTTACTATTCCTGAGCACCATCTGATCAACATCCTTTTAATTCCCGATCCTCTGCAGTTTGCTGTCAAAGTTGCGTCGATAACCGAGCACTTGGAGATCGTCACCTCGGTTTGCCAACTGCCCTTGCATGACATGCGCATTTTCGCCGGGCAGGTCATCCAAGCCGACATCCTCTGCGACGGCAGGCTCGTGCTCGGCGTCGGCCGCGGTGCGTTCGCTTATGAGCTCGCCCGAATGGGCAAGCCGATCGAGGAGTCGCGGGAGCGCTTCGACGAGTCGCTGAATGTGTTGCTGGCTCTGTTGGCGCGCGAGGAAGTCTCGTGGGATGGCAAGTACTATCAGTTTGCCCCGATCACGGTGATGCCGCGGCCGCGCGCGGCCGGCTCGCCGGCGATCATGATTGCGGCGCTAATCCCCAAGGCGATCGAGGCCTCGGCACGCCGCGGTTTTCATATACAAACGACCCCGCTCAACGCAAGTGTCGACAAGATGCGCGAGCAGGTGGACGCGTTCAAGCGCGGGAAAGCCGCCTGTGGCGATGCCGGCCGCGACCTTCGCCTTGCGGTGATGCGCGTTTGCAGTGTCGCGAAAGACGATGCCGACGCGCGCCGAAAAATTGATCTCGCCTACGACTACTATGGCAGGTTCCAGAATGTATTTACGGGCCCTGGTCTCGTTGACCGGGGCGCGATCAAAGCGCTGCCGCTCAAGCAGTCGAAAGACGAGCTTTGCGAGAGTTTGCTCATCTGTACCGCATCGGAGATGATCGATCGGCTGAAAGCCTACGAGGAACTTGGCGTGGACGAATTGATCATGAATGGCAACATCGGCCACGACAACCAAGAATCACTCGACGCGCTGGAGCGGTTCTCTGCGGACGTAATGCCTTTGTTCTCCTCAGCCGAGGTGGATAGCCCCGTCATGCAGGCGACCGGCACGTGACGGTCGAACGCAAGTATCCGGACTGGGCGTGACCACACCCATTCAGTCGGCATTCTCAGTCGAAGGCACCGGCCCTCCACTGATTCTCATTCACGGGATCGGTGCGTCACGTCATAGCTGGGACGGCCTGATCCGGCATCTGAGGTCCGAATTTCGCTGCGTGAGCTACGATTTGCGCGGACACGGACTCTCGCCATCACCAAAGCCGCCCTATACGCTTGATGATCTCGTCGAGGATGTGGAGGCATTGCGGCGGGAACTGCACATCGAGAAAGCGCATTTCGCAGGTCACTCGCTCGGCGGGATGGTCGGCCCCGCGTACGCTCGGCGCTATCCCGACCGCGTGCTGTCTCTCGGTTTGTACAGCACGGCGGCGTTTCGAACCGCGGACGACGGTGCCAAGGTTCGTGGCGTTGTCGCTTCGATGCGTGCCAAAGGCATCCCCCCGGTGCTCGAGACACTCAAAGATCGTTGGTTCACGCCCGAGTTCTCGGCGCGCTTTCCGGAAGTTATCAAGCAGCGCATGCAGCAGGTCATCGATACGGACAAAGAGGTTTTCCTGAGCGTTTTCGACATCTACGCCGAGACGGAAATGGCACCGTGGATCGGCGAGATTCGCCATCCCAGCCTCATCCTGACCGGCGAGAACGACGGTGGCTGCAATCCGTGCCTGAACGCACAGATCGCCGCTTCGATGGCGAACGCGGAACTCATGATCCTGCCGGCACTGCGCCACGCGATACTCCTCGAGGCGCCGCAAGCCGTGGCCGCCCCTGTCCTCGACTTTTTGCGACGCCAGGCCGCGGCTTGAACGGCTCACCGGCCGATGCACCGCTTCTTCTGTGGCTGACGCCGGCTTTGCTCGCCCTCCTGCTCTACGGCTTGGGCCAGGGATTTGTGAAGATGTGGATCACAGAAGTGCCGCCGGCGCGGTTCTGCCTCTACTTCGCATGCGCCCGCGCGGTGGTGATGGCTTGCTACTTCGTCGCGAACCCACACACGCAGGTATTCGCCGCGGAGGCTCGCCACGTGCTCGCCATCGGGGTACTCGCTTACCTGCTCGATGGCGCGGGCTGGATCATGTATTTCCAGTCGATCATTGCGGGTCCGATCACCATCGTGGGCACGCTGTCGGCCGCTTATCCGGCGCTCACCATCGTGTTCGCGCATTGGTTCTTGGGCGAGACACTCTCGCCGCTCCAGTACGGGGCGGTGATCCTCGTGATCGGCGGCTGCATCGGTCTCGCCTACCAACCAGCAGACGCGGCGAACAAGGTGGCTGGGCGAGCGTGGATCCCGCTCGCCTTCTCGGCCCTCGTGCTGTGGGGCGGCGCCCAGACGATCGTCAAGTACGACTACAGCCTGGGCGCCACCGACGCCAATATGGCCCTTTACAGCATGATCGGCGCACTGCTCACCCTTGGCGTCTACGGATTGTGGAAGGGACGCGCAGGCACGCACTCCGTGATCGAATGGATGCGCTCGTTCCTGCCGATGGGCATGATGGCCGCAGGCGACCTTGGGGTGCTCATCGCAAGTCGCTACGGCAAGATATCGATCGTGACGCCGCTGACCGGTGCCTACCCGCTGGTCACGCTCGCTTTCGCGGCGCTCGTGCTGCGAGAGCGGATCATGTTACTGCAGTGGGGCTGCATCGTCGCGATCTTGGTCGGCATGTTCTTCTGCACTTCCTGAAGGCGGCTCGCGGTTCGCTTTGCTCAGTGCAGCAGCTCGGCGTAGATCTTGCGGTCCCTGGCGTAGCAGCCGCACGCGGCTTCTTCCAGACTGCGGCGTTTGAGAATCGTAATATCGCCGCGATGATATTCGATAAGCCCCTGCCGTTGCAGTGAGCCGGCGGCCATGGTAACGCCGACACGGCGCACGCCAAGCATGAACGCGAGGAATTCGTGGGTCACTCGGAAGCTGCTGGAATTCGCTCGATCTTGAGTCATCAGTAGCCATCGCGCGAGGCGCGGACCGATTTGGTGAAAGCGCAAACACGCCGCTGAGCCGGCTAACTGTGTCATGGTTACATGTAAGTAGAGGCTAAGGATCTGCTGCAAGGCTGTGTTGTTGTCGAGCTCACGCCCGAACGCAAGCTTTCCGATGCGCCAAGCCGACCCCGAACCTTGCACGACGGCATGCAGCGGTTCGCTCATTACCCCTAAGGCCATCTGAGCTCCTAGCATGCCTTCGCGACCTACCATCCCCACTTCAAGAACCGGTTTGCCGTCCAGCAGCGTAACCAGCGAAATAAAGCCCTCGACGGGGAAGTAGACATGACGGATTGGGCTACCGCCATCGGACAATACCTCGGCCAACGTCAATTGCACCGGTGCGCAGAGCTTCATCAAGCTCAAACGTGATTTAGGAGGTAGGTTAGCAATCAGCTGGTTTTCGATTGAGGGCAAGAATTTCTCCGGTTGGGGGAAAGGCCCGGAGAGATTCCAGCGGGTTAGATCGAACGACTTACGCTCGCCTCGCACTTTCAACGACGTGGCCAAGCTCGGGTCTCGGCGGCGCTGACAAGGAAAACGCCGGACAGATCACCGAGAATAGTACTCTCAATGTAGGTCCCGGACACGGAAAGGCAAAACTTGGCTGCTTCGAACGTCGTAAAAATCGAATCAATGTGCCAATTGAGGCAAAAGCCTGTCGTACTCCTTCTTCACCACGCCGTAACACTCACAGGTGCTTTTTTCGAGACCGGCGCGATCAAGCACGGTAATGCGCCCGCGGGAATAGGTGATTAGGCCGTTTTTTTGCAACTTTAGCGCCGCTTCGGTCACTCCTTCGCGCCGTACGCCGAGCATGTTTGCAATCAGTTCCTGGGTCATCACCAGTTGGTCGCCTGCAAGCCGGTCGAGGCTCAGCAGCAGCCAGCGGCACAGTTGCTGATCAAGCGAATGGTGACGGTTGCATACAGCTGTTTGCGCCATCTGGGTAATCAAAGCCTGCGTGTAGCGCAAGAGTAGGCGCAAGACGAGGGAATGGCGATTAAATTCGCTCTTGAGGGTCTGCGCTTTCATTCGAAAGGCGCCCCCGGCACTTTGCACGACCGCCCGGCTGGGAGTGGACTCGCCGCCCATGAACAACGAGATCCCGACGATGCCCTCGTTGCCGGCGACGGCAATCTCCGCGGAAGCGCCATTTTCCATCACGTACAGCAGCGACACGATAGCCGTCGTCGGAAAGTATACGTGGCTTAAGGTGGCACCGGCCTCGTACAGCACGTCTCCCAGCGCCATTTCGACCGGCTGGAGATCCGGAAGCCAACGCTGCAAGTCTTCCTCGGGGAGTGCCGCAAGTAAATGGTTCTGTTTGGGGTTGGCAGCGGTGTCTATCAATGAAATCTCCGAAAAAATCGATTTTAGACCGCCAGTATGCATATCTTCGACTATGTTCGATACCGTACAATGAAAGTGCGGACGAACCTTACCCGTATTTCTAATTGCGGAATACCCTTAATGTCCAAGTTCTGACGTTACGAACTCGGTCTCCATGCCTTGCGTGTCAAAATAACCGCCATGGCTGAGGATTGCGATTTCGCCTTGGAGGTATGGAACGAAGGCGAATCCATCCTTCCCGAGAACATGAGCAAAGTCTTTGAATCGTTCTGGCGGCGCGAAGCTGCAACCAATCGCGAGGATTGGGGCTCGGCCTGCAAATTTGCTCACAAATAGTCCGTGCGCACGGCGACAAGCTATCGGTAACGTCAACGAAAGCGGCAGGAATCACCTTTTTTCCAAGACGGTTGTGCCTAGACCTTACCTTCGTGGGTGTTTCAGATGAAATCCTGCGGCGATTTCAAGCGCCCTTCCTCGGGCGCGGCGCAGGCCCGGAATCCGGCTCAAGGGGGAGCAGCAGACTTCGATTCACCTCGCATCCGCTCCCATAACGGCGGCGGATGCCGAAGCAGCCGGGCAACGTGTAGCGAACGCCTTGCACGCGGATCCCTATTTTTATGACAGACATGTCACGGTTTCCGTCGAAGAAGGGCGCATCGTCTTGTGAGGATTCGTCTTTGGCGATTGGGACTTGCGAAATGCGCTTCGCATCGCTCGTCAGTCGGCAGGAGGGTTGACCGTTGTCGATAATCTGAGTATCAAAAGGCGGACGCTCGTAAGCGAGGCTTAAGCCATGCCGGCGCCGAGCAATGCAATGTGAGCGGCCGTTACGAACCCGTCGCATCACGCCGTGCGGCCCGGCGACTAGGATAGGCCAGCGCGCGAGCCATGCCGAATATCAACCGCGGACTTACTGTGACTTGGCGGCCTTTGCCCGATCCTTCACAGTTTGCAGATGAGCATTTGCTTTGTCCTTGCATTGTTTCTGCGCGTCGCCCTCGAGCGCCTCGCACTTGGCTAGCTCAATTTTGGTTGTGCCCTCTGTTTCCGTGACGGCTGCATCCGCCACGGCCGCCACGCTCTTATCCGCCGCTTTGGCCGCAGCATCGGATTTCTCCTTGGCGAGATCCTGCGCAGCCTGAGTCTCGGTCTGCTTTATCTTTTCGTCCGCTTTGGCGTTGTTCTCGGCGGCCTCATTGGTTGCCTTCGCGACATCGGTTTGTACCTTTTCCGGAGATTCGGCCTTGTTGCAGCCCGAAATTCCCACAAACGCGCTGATGAGCAGCGCACACATGAACGCAAATTTCATTTAGTTCTCCCCGGCACCGCGAGACGTCGCGGCATTAACAGTGCAGCATACGCCCCCGCGCTTGGCCCATCATTCCCCTTGTACTCCTCCCTGCGTAGGAAGCGTCTTACAATCCCAGGGCGCCCACCACACATCAGAATTTATAAATGCCTTGTAAGGCAAATCCTGTTTGGCTGTCTGCGAGCTGATTGACCTCTTGAATCTTCCTAACAAAGGTCGGCTGGGTGGATTTATCGTAGCGGCCCTCGATGCGCAACTCGAAATTCTTGACAGGGTCATAGCCGATGGTAACGGTGCCTTCCTTCAGCGTTTGCGCAATCCCCGTGCCGGTGACGAAACCGTCCTTGTCGTCCAAGTACTCGACTCGGGCCGACACGCGCCATTGATCGTTAAGCGCGTAGTTCGTGTAAAAGGCGGCGCCATTCCAGTTGAGGTCAGGGTCGCCACTTTTTTGCTGCTTCTGCTTGCCCCAATCGAATGTCAGTATGAACGTGAGCGCGTCGGTTGCGTTGTACGTGGCCGCCGCGTCGACCAGCGTTCTCTGTGCGTCGAAAGTGGCATCTTTGCCCACATACGCCTGGGCGGCGAGAGCGAACGCCTTGCTCGGACTCCATGCAAGCCCCGCCTCTCCGGTCTTCGAGCCGGACGTCGTCAAGGACGAATAATTCCATCCGTTGTTGACGCCTCCGACGACGCTGAGCGTATCGCTCAGCGCCCAAGTCGCGCGAATACCCGTATGCGTCAAAGGCTCGGCATAGAATAAGAAGGAACGGGAGAAATTCGTGTTGCCCGTCGGTGCAATCACTTCCGCACCCGCCAAGGTCACGTACTTTCCGGCGATGAGCGTCACCGGCCCCCCGGCGTACTGCACGAACCCTTGAACGACATCGAAGGTATTGGGATTGCTGCCCTCGGCCGTGTTCAGAATTTTCATGTCCTCCCCGGCGGCGACATTCACTAGGGCGCCGAATCCCTCCTTGGGTTGGTACGCGACAGTCAATGCGGCCTGGTCGAGTTGAAAGGTGTCATGCTTGTTGTCGAATTGGTGATTGGTGCTATAGCCGTTCGAATGATAGTAGGACGCGGCGACATATCCAGTGGCGGCGAGTCCGGACGCGGTGATCAAATCCGACAGCACCGCGCCGGTGGGCGCTGCCGGTTTCGCGGGCTCGTCCTCTGCGGATGCCGGACTCGAGGCTGAGAAACTCAGCATCATTGCCGAGACGATCAACTGATTACGATTCGTGTTCATGCCGTTCCATCCCTCATGCAATTGAATATGGCGATTCGAATTCGTTGGGCAAAGAGCACCCGACCGGTGGCGCGTGTGCGCCACCGGGCGAGCGGACCTGCTGAGCGGTTACTCCACTTTTTCCCCGTGGAGGGAGATGTCCAGGCCTTCGCGCTCCTGCTCCTCGGTGACCCGCAATCCGATGGTCAAATCGATCACCTTGAGAATGATGAAGCTCATGACAAAGCCGTAAATCAGCGTGGTTCCGATGCCCCAGAGTTGGGTCATCACGGAGCCGTCTGCGCCGCTTATTTCCTTGCTGGCAAAAACACCGGTGAGCAACGCGCCGATGATGCCGCCGATACCGTGCACGCCGAAGGCATCGAGGGAGTCGTCGTAACCCAATGCGCTCTTGAGCGAAGTTGCCGCAAAGAAGCAGGCGACGCCCGCGACGGCACCAATTACCACGGCAGGGGTGGGACCGACATAGCCCGATGCAGGCGTGATTGCGACCAATCCCGCGACCGCGCCGGATGCGATGCCGAGCACACTGGGTTTGCCCTTGACGATCCATTCCGCGAACATCCAGCCGAGAGCGGCGGCGGCCGTTGCGATCTGCGTAGCCGCCATTGCCATGCCTGCACGTCCGTCGGCGGCGCCCGCGGAGCCCGCATTGAAGCCAAACCACCCGACCCACAGGAGTGAGGCGCCGATGAGCGTCAGGGTCAGATTATGGGGCGGCATTGCCTCCTTGCCGTACCCGACGCGCTTGCCGAGCACCAGGCAACTGGCGAGGCCCGCAATGCCGGCATTGATGTGCACGACGGTCCCACCGGCGTAATCAAGTACACCCTTGACGGCAAGCCAACCCGACGGCTCCCACACCCAATGAGCGATTGGGCAATACACGACGAGTGACCATAGCGACATGAAAACAAGCATCGCCGAGAATTTCATGCGATCCGCAAAGGCACCTGCAATCAGCGCTGGAGTGATGATCGCGAACGTCAACTGGAACATCGCATAGACGGTTTCGGGAATCGTGAGCGCCAAGTGCGACACGGTTATCTTGTTCGCGTCTTTCATGATCGTCATGCCATTGAAGAGGGCGCGCGCCGCACCCCCAAGGTACGCACTACCCGAGGTGAATGCCCATGAGTAGCCGATCAACCACCACAAAAGCGTGATGACACAAGTGATCGCGAAGCTCTGCATCAGCGTGGCGAGCACGTTTTTCTTGCGAACCATGCCGCCATAGAAAAGCGCCAGCCCCGGAATGGTCATCATCAGCACCAGAGCAGTTGAAGTCAGCATCCATGCGGTGTCGCCGGAGTTGATCTTGTCCGTGCCTATCAGTTGTGGTTCCGTAGGCGCGGCCGGAGCGGCTGCATCTGCGGCCGGTGCCGCGGAATCGGCCGGCGCCGTGGTTGGAGCCTGTGTCACGGATGCTGCGGAAGCGGGCGCGTCATCGGCCCAGGAGGCGGAAACGGGTAACAGGAAAAGGCCGATAACGACCCATCGAGCCGATTTAGTCATCAATTTGAATCCCCTTATGCTCTAGATTGCTTTGGCGTCGCGTTCGCTCGTGCGGATACGCACGACTTGCTCGAGATCGAAGACGAAAATCTTTCCGTCGCCAACCTTGCCGGTTTTGGCTGAGGCCGTAATTGCTTCAATTACCTGCTCCATCAAGGAATCCTCGACGGCAATCTCGATTTTCGTCTTGGGCACGAACTCAACGGCATACTCGGCCCCCCGGTAGATTTCGGTGTGACCTCGTTGCCGTCCAAAACCACGTACTTCGGTGACGGTGACGCCTTGCACGCCCACGTCGCTCATCGCCTTACGAACGTCATCCAGCTTGAACGGCTTGATAATGGCGGTAATTAGTTTCATCGAACGACATCCCTCCCGCGTTATTTCGAACGTATCGCCGCATTCAGATCGGGTAAATCCCGGATCGAATGCGTTCAAAGCACGCGCCGTGCCAAGTTTGATTACTGGCGCGTTTTCAGCGGCTTGAAAGAATTTGCGAGATTACCGGTGGGATGCGCCGCACTCGAATGTTGCGCGTGTTGGATCTCGGCGCCTCACATTGTGGCGGCGCTGGCCGGCACCAGTAGCGCCGCCGCCCGCCGTTGCTGTCGCTTCATACAGCACTCGCAGACCGCCCGTGCTGTCGAGGAGTCCATCTCGGTGTCGAATCGCAGCACATCGAGGCCCGCTTGTTCCGCATAGTCATAGATATGTTGGAGCTCGAGCCCGCTGCCGCGACGCGGACGAACAACAATGCGCGTTGATTGCGCAGATCCATGATTTACCGTACCTCGTTCGTGCCAAGGAATATATGCCAGCGGCCCGCGAACGTCGTGCCCAGCCATCTGTTGCGCACGGAGGCGAAAGCCTCACGGGCACTCATTGCGACAGGTCAAAGCCCGGCCATTTCAAATGAAATGCCTCGGGGTTCGATATTCCTATCTTTCCAATGTAGGGCTAACATCAGGGACAGACCCAGATGATCGAGCCGGAGTGTCCGGAGGTGTTCCATGAAACCTTTGATTGCGCATTGGCCTTCTTTATCGCGCCGTCACTTTCTAATGGGCGCAGGGGGAGCGGGGCTCGCAGGTCTGCTGGCCTCCGTAGCCCGGCCGGCCGGCGCCGCGGGGTTCGTCGAGTTGCCTTTCGCGAACGGTCGCCGTGAGCTGGTGACGAACTTTCCGCAGAAAGGCGAAATGATCCTGCAAAGAACTCGTCCGCCGCTGCTGGAGACTCCGTTCGAAGTCTTCGACCGGGGCGTTTTCACGCCTAATGACCGCTTCTACGTGCGGTGGCACCTCGCGGAGATTCCTACGACCATCGACCCGGGCCATTTCTCGCTCAAAGTCCACGGCCATGTCGGGCAGTCTCTCTCACTGACGTTGGACGAATTGCTGCATGACTTCCCACCATTCGAAATCGCGGCGGTCAACCAGTGTTCCGGTAACTCACGGGCGCTGTTCAGCCCGCGCGTACCCGGCGCCCAATGGGACAACGGCGGGATGGGTAACGCCCTGTGGAGAGGGGTTCGCCTGAAAGATGTGCTCGACCGTGCAGGCGTCACCGCGGGTGCTGTTCAAGTGCGTTTCCGGGGACTCGACAGCGGCGTGGTGCCGCAGACGCCAAACTTCATGAAGTCGCTTGAATTGGATCACGCCCGCGACGGGGAGGTGATGATCGCTTATGCGATGAACGGCGAGCCCTTGCCTCTCTTGAACGGATTCCCGCTGCGACTGGTCGTGCCCGGTTGGTTTGCCACCTACTGGGTGAAGATGCTCGCCGACATCGAAGTTCTCGAGCAGCCGGACGAGAACTACTGGACCAGCAAGGCGTACCGTATTCCTGACACGCCGGGGGCGAATATCTCCCCCGAACAGAAGGGCGTGAAGACCGTACCGATCAATCGCATGGTGCCGCGCTCTTTCTTTACGAATCTCGCGGACGGGGCTGCAGTCGCGCGCGGGCGGTTGATCACGGTCCGCGGCATTGCCTTTGGAGGGGACACTGGAGTCGCCACCGTTCAGGTGTCGTCAGATGCCGGGCATCGCTGGCAAGAGGCTCGCCTCGGTCCGAATCATGGCAAGTACAGCTTTCGTCAATGGCAGATTCCGCTGCGCTTTGCCGTTGCGGGCTCGCAGAGGCTGATGGTGAGAACGACAAACACTGCGGGCGTAATGCAGCCCGATCATCCCAATTGGAACCCGAGCGGCTTCATGCTCAATGTGGTCGAGACGATTTCCCTGCACGTGTCGTAACAATCGGGAGAAGTCACAATGGGCCTTAAGCTCCAAAGATTTGCTGCCCTCGGGATAACACCCGTCGCGGTGGCGGCGCTTCTGACCGTCGGTGCGTCGCAACCGCGGGCACAGAGTCCGGCGAAGTCGCAAGGGAAGTCAGCCCGCCAGCCTGAGCCTCGCTGGAGCAAGGTCAGCGTGCAGATGCCTGCCAGCGCGGCAGTGTTTCCCGAAGGAGAGGGTGCGGTCATTGCCAATGCCCAATGCTTGATCTGTCACTCCGAGGGCATGGTGTCGCGTCAGCCCGTGCTAACGCAAGGACAATGGAGAGACATCATCAACAAGATGCGGACCGCATATGGCGCACCGCTGCCGGCTGAGCAGGTCGATGCATTAGCCGCATATCTGACGACATTGACTCCGGCCGGCGAGGGCGCTCACCAAGGCGGCTCGAATCCCGGCGTGGCAGCACACTATGGTGCGGAGCCGAAGTTCGCCGACCTACAGGAGCATCCCAAGACAGCGGGCGGGGACGGCGCCGAGGTGTTCGCCGCCCGCTGTGCCGCTTGCCACCAATCGGGCGGGACGGGAATTCCCGGGGCGTTTCCGCCTCTGGCGGGTTCGGCGTGGGTGACAGGCCCCGAGGTTACCGCGGTCCGAATTCTGCTCCATGGAATTCAGGGTACGCTTACCGTCAATGGTGCCGCGTACAAGGGCGCCATGCCGGCGTTCGCAAGCCAACTGAGTGACGAGGAGATCGCCGCAGTCCTCAGTTACGTTCGCAGTCAATGGGGGAACCAGGCCGCACCCGTCCAGGCGGGCCAAGTCACCGCCGAACGTGCCGCAACCGCAGCGCGCAGCGAACCGTGGAACGGGGATGCAGATCTCGCGACGATGAAGTAAACAGACTTCGCATCAACTCTATGAAACGGTTGGGCTCATGTTTACAACGGGGTCTCCGGCGATTGGAGCGCGCAACAAAAGGGCAATGGAGAATTCGATGAGCAATATGATCAGCTATCAGCGCCCGGACGGCGGCCGAGTGAACGGCTACCTGGCCGGGGGCGAGCGCGGCGTCGCCGCGCCGGGAGTCGTCGTGATCCAGGAGTGGTGGGGAGTCAACGATCAGATTCGGGGCGTTGCCGATAAGCTTGCGAAGGCCGGGTATCGGGCGTTGGTGCCGGATCTTTACCGCGGAAAACTCGCATTGGAGGCTAACGAGGCCGAGCATTTGATGCATGGACTCGATTTTGGAACCGCTGCGGGCCAAGACGTGCGCGGCGCCGTGCAGTATCTGAAGGCCACCGGGAGTTCGAAGGTCGGCGTCACCGGTTTTTGCATGGGCGGTGCATTGACCCTGCTTGCCGCCGTCAACGTCCCGGAAGCAGATGCCTTCGTAGTTTGGTACGGCTACCCTCCGCTGGAGTACATCGACGCAACTCGAATCCGCGCGCCGCTCATGGGTCACTGGGCCAGCGAGGACTCCGTATTTCCGATCGCCGCAGTTCAGGCATTGGAGAACAAGCTGCGCGACGCCAACGTCACATTTGAATTCTACCGGTATCAAGCAAAGCATGCATTCGCCAATGAGACTGCGGACTCGAAGAACCTGGCGTATCTGGCGCACAATGCGGCGGCTGCTGAACTCGCCTGGCAACGAACCATGGAGTTCTTTTCAAAACAACTTTGAATCGGAACTCGCGCGTCATGCTGCTGATTGCCGCTTGTTTCATTTGAAATGCTTGGCGCAACTCGCTGAAACGCCGTCGCAACGGCTTCCGAGCAGTCTCTAAGCACACGGTAGAGTCGTCTGCGCTCCCGCTGACACGATTCTGCATTGGAGACTTACCTATGCCTGCATCCATTTCGCCTCGGGCTTCCCTGTGCGCCATCGTGCTGATCGGTACTCTGTTCACATGGAGTCCCATGGCGTCGGCGCAAAACCAGCACAGATACCATGCTCGAATGGCAGACCACGGGTGCTCCCACAACGACAGCGGGTTAAAGTTGCCGCCCGGCTTTTGCGCGTCCATCTTTGCCGACGGCATCGGACATGCGCGCCACATGGTGGTCGCACCGAACGGCGTCGTCTACGTGAACACGTGGTCGGGTCGCTATTATGGAAATGACACGCCGCATGCGGGCGGATTTCTGGTGGCGCTGCAAGATACGGCCGGCTCGGGCAAGGCCGACGTCATTCGGCGATTCGGTGAGACCGTGCAGAGCGGCGGCGCGGGCGGGACGGGCATTGCCCTATATGAAGGGGCGCTTTTCGCCGAAATCAACGACAAGATCGTTCGTTACGCGCTTCCTGGCGGCGCACTCGTACCGCGCGATCCTCCGGTGACGATCGTATCCGGATTGCCGCTGGGCGGCGATCATCCGATGCACCCGTTCACTATCGACGCGGACGGCACGATGTATGTCGATGTCGCTACCGCGACCAATGCGTGTCAACGGCAGAATCGAACGCCGAAGTCACCCGGTATCGCGCCGTGCACCGAACTTGAAACGCGCGGCGGTATCTGGCGATATGACGCCAACGCAACGAATCAAACTTTTTCACCGGCGCAGCGCTTTGCCACCGGCATCCGCAATGCGGAAGGTTTTGCGATCGATCCCGCCGCGCATCACGTCTTCGTCACGCAGCATGGACGCGATCAACTGCATTCGAACTGGCCTGATTTGTACAAGCTCGACGAGGAGGCCACACAGCCGGCGGAAGAATTGCTGCTCTTGACGCAAGGCGGCGACTACGGCTGGCCGGAGTGCTACTACGACGAGATACAGAAAAAATTGGTGCTCGCACCGGAATACGGCGGCGACGGCGGTAAAGAGGTCGGCGAGTGCGCGGGCAAGAGCGCACCGATCGCGGCGTTCCCCGCGCATTGGGCGCCCAACGCGATGGTGCGGTATGACAAGCAGCAGTTCCCTTCTCACTATAGCGATGGTGTGTTCATCGCCTTTCATGGATCGTGGAATCGCGCTCCTTTCCCTCAAGGCGGCTACAACGTCGTATTCCAGGCGTTGCAAGGCGACCATGCGTCGGGCGCGTGCGAGATATTCGCCGACGGCTTCGCCAGCGCCATGGAGTCTCCCGATAAAGCCGAGCATCGGCCATCCGGATTGGCGGTCGGACCCGACGGCTCCCTGTATGTGTCCGACGACGTACGCGGCAGGATCTACCGCGTCGTTTACCGCGCCGGACCCGGCGAGGATAGGGCCGGCGCCAAATTCACGCCGTGCCCGAGCGCCACGGCGTCGCCCGGAAGCATTGCGGATGTGGACGCCAAGCCGCCCGAAGGGACCCATCCGGACGCCGGTGCTGCCGCCCTTACGGCAAGCCTACCGGTTCCCGCGGGAGCAACTCGCGAGATGCTGGTGCTGGGCGATCGCGTCTATCACGGTCAAGTGGGCGGAGCGACCTGCACCGGCTGCCATGGCGCGACCGCGAGCGGCACGGCGCTCGGCCCTGACCTGACTGACACGAAATGGCTCTGGGGCGACGGGAGCTATTCTTCGATCGCAAAAACCATCGCGGCGGGTGTGCAGCAACCGAAGGAATATCGCGCCCCAATGCCGCCGATGGGCGGCGCGCAACTGACGCCCGAACAGGTGTCCGCGGTCGCGGCATACATCTGGGGCTTGAGTCACCGCAGTCCGGCAACGCCCAAGACCAGCGCAACTAGTCCCTCGAAGCTCGGATAACTCGCAGAGAATATTTTTCCGGAGCGCATTACGTCCACCGCCGACGGTACCGTCATCATCGGCAACATCGGGACGCGGACGATCTTGCGCGTGAAACCCGGCGCTGCGCGCGCCGAGTCTTGGATTGGGCCGGGCAAGAATAGGCAGGGCAATGAGGCTGCGTCGGGCGTGTTCGGAGTATTCGCCGATGACAAATCCAACACGTTGTGGGCATGCTTCTCATCGGCGCTTGGAGGCGCGCAAGAGGGCTCTGCCCTGCAGGCCTTCGACCTGCAAAGTGGAAAGCTCAAGGCGCGGTATGACATGCCGACGGCGGGGGCCTTCTGCAATGCCATTGCTGTGGGGCCCGACGGTGCGGCCTATGCGGCGGACAGCAACAACATGCAAATCGTTCGCCTGGAGAGGGATGCCCGGCAGCTTGAGGTTTGGCTAGGCGGCGATGTCTTCGGCGCGAAGGGAGGCATTCTCGATGGTATTTCGGTGGTCGACAATCGCTTATTCGTCAAGGCGCTGAACACCGGCACGAAAACGCCGAACACCAGCACGCTCTTCAGCGTGCCGATCGAAGCGCACGGAAGACCCGGTGCGGTTGATGCGCTCAACGGCCGCCTCTCACGCATCGACTTCTCCGGTGCGACGGCACACCTTCAGACGTTCGAGTAGGGATTCCCCGATGTCCGTCGCAGCGGTGCCGTCAGCGGCAAGCCGATCCGGATGGGCAATCCTGGCTCTTGCCCTCGGCGGTTTCGCCATCGGGACGGGCGAGTTCGTCATGATGGGATTGCTGCCGAATGTCGCCGGAAATTTCGGGATTCCGATCCCTGTTTCGGGCCATGTCATCAGTGCGTATGCGCTGGGTGTCGTGGTCGGCGCTCCGCTCATCGCCATCGGTGCTGCCCGGTGGTCGCGTCACCGTTTGCTTCTGCTGTTGATGGCGTGTTTTGTCGTGGGCAACCTTGCAAGCGCCGTGGCTCCCGGATATGTGTCGCTGATGGCAATCCGTTTCCTCGCGGGGCTGCCGCACGGTGCTTATTTCGGCGTGGCATCTCTTGTTTCTGCCTCCCTGGTGCCGATGAGCGAGCGCGCTCGGGCGGTCGGCCGGATGATGTTGGGCCTCACAGGGGCAACGCTGGCCGGTGTTCCACTGGCAACCCGGATCGGACAGTGATGAGCTGGCGGGCTGCCTATATCCTGGTAGCCGCGATCGGTGCTGCGGCGTGGGTATTGATCTATGCCTGCGTACCGCGTGCTCCTGCCGTCGCGGGAGCGAGCCCCGCGCGCGAACTCAAGGCATTGACCGGCCCTCAAGTCTGGCTCACGCTCGGCGTAGGCTCGGTAGGGTTCGGCGGCCTGTTCTGTGTGTACAGCTACATCACGCCGACGCTGACCGACGTGTCCCGACTGGTCTGGGATGGGCATCGACCGGATGGGTCGGCGCGCTTCTGGCCCTCGGCGGCTTGCTAATTTTCGCGGTGTCGCTGGCTGCGGAGGCGCGAAACAAGGACGTCTCCATACAATGGAATTAGTAGTAAAGTGGGCTGGCGCGCAGAGCGTCAGCTGATCAAAGCTGCACGCCACTCGCGCTTCGCATGCTCATGGTCTCTATCGCTTGGATGGCCCGACAATTGAATCTCTCGAAAGATAAGGCCTGCGTGCTGTTCATTGGATAAGAATGTTAAACCACGTGCACGCGCGACGACGGCGATCGAATGCGTGGTCATCGGAGCGGGGGTGGTGGGCTTGGCCGTGGCGCGAGCGATGGCACTGCGCGGCCGTGAGACGCTGATCTTGGAAGCGGAATCGGCGATCGGCACTGAAACCAGCTCGCGCAATAGCGAGGTGATCCACGCGGGGATTTATTATCCGCCGGGATCGGCGAAGGCCCGCCTATGCGTCGAGGGGAAGCGGCTTCTGTACGAATTCTGCGACTCTCGCGGGGTGGAATACCGGCGCTGCGGCAAGCTGATAGTCGCTGCCGACGAGTCGCAGATTGCGGCGCTTTCCTCCATCGAGACTTTGGCCCGCGCCAACGGCGTGAACGATCTTACTTGGCTTACGAGCGATGAGATGCACGTGCTCGAGCCGGAGCTGGACGCGTTCGCAGCGCTGTCTTCGCCGTCGACCGGGATCATCGATAGTCACGGCTTCATGCTGGCACTGCAGGGAGAGTTCGAGCAGGCCGGGGGAGTTATCGCATTTCGCTCCCGGCTCCGGCATGGTCAATGCGATGGCAACGTCATTTACTTGGAGGCGGGCGACGAGGAGCCAATGAGTCTGGCCGCATCCGTGGTAATCAATTGTGCCGGCCTGCACGCTCAGGAGGTGTCGCAGCTGATCGAGGGCGTGCCGAAGTCGAGCATTCCCCGCGCTTACCTTGCCAAGGGAAATTACTATGTCCTCCAGGCCAAGTGCCCATTTCGGCGACTCGTTTATCCAGTCCCGGAGCCGGGCGGATTGGGCGTGCATCTGACTCTTGATCTCGCGGGTCAGGCGAGGTTCGGTCCCGATGTGGAATGGGTGGAGCGGGAGGACTACAGCGTCGATCCGGCGCGAGCGGAGCGGTTCTATGCCGCTATTCGCCGATACTGGCCGGCGTTGCCGAACGACTCTCTGCAACCCGGATACGCGGGAATTCGACCTAAGCTGAACGGGCCGGGTGAGCCGGCAGCGGACTTCTTGATTCAGGGGCCGGACGAACACGGTGTGAAGGGACTCGTGAATCTCTATGGGATCGAGTCCCCCGGATTGACTTCGGCGCTCGCGATTGCCGAGAACGTTGCCGATCTCCTGAAGTAAGGGCGAAGAGCTATCTCGCGCCATACCGTACGATATATCGGTAGTGTTGACCCGTTTAGCGCGCACCATCTGCTCACCTGTCAAAACGGCCCGGCGTAGGAATGCGATTTTTTATTAACCACTTGCCTTTTATTTCAAAAGATATATCTTATGATCTGTTTTATAAATCGGAGAGAAAAGTGTTCAATCGCAACGATGGCCACCGTCACCGAGCAGGCGGAAGCGGCCAGCACGGACGACATCACGGCTTGGGCAGCGGCCGCGGCCTGCGCGGCGGACGCATGGCCTCAGCTGCCGACCTGCAACTCATGATTGCGGCCTTCCTGTTCGAGCAGCCCAGTCATGGCTACGAAATCATCAAGGCCGTGCAGGAGCGTTCGAACGGCTACTACACGCCGAGTGCCGGCATGGTCTATCCATCGCTGACCTATCTGGAGGAAATCGGCTATGCGAACGTCGCGGCTGAAGGTTCGAGAAAGCTCTATAACTTGACCGACGCTGGCAGAACTTATGTCGAGCAAAATCGCAACCGCGTGACGGCCCTCTTTAGCGAGCTAACCCGTGTCGGACAGAAGATGCAGCGCGCGCAGCGCGCCTATGAGGGGGAGAACGGCGGGCAGACGGCCGGTCTGGACGAGGTCCGCCGCGATCTGAAGGCGGCACTATTCGACGCCCTTGACGCATCCCCAGCAGAACAGTCGCGGATAGCGGAGATCTTGAGCCGCGCGCTCGCCGAAATTAACAGACGTTAGAAATGAAAAAGTTGTCAGAATACGTGGGACGTTGGAAAGATGCCGCTTGTCAAATCTCATCACGAGGAACGTGCCATGACTGACCATGTCTATAAGACCATCCACATCACGGGGACGTCAAAGCAAGGCGTCGAGGAAGCAATCAAGGGTGCGGTTGCCAAGGCGGCAAGCAGCGTCCATAACTTACGGTGGTTCAAAGTGACGGACGTCAGGGGCGAAATATCGGGCGCCAAGGTTGAGTATTGGCAAGTATCGCTTGAGGTCGGATTCACCTTGGACTGACGCAGCGGCAGTCATGACCCCGTCATGTAGGGCCGGATCCGTGCAAACGTCTCCGGCTCTTTTCTGTGACCCTGAGAATTTCAAGCAGCGATGTCGAGTCATCGAGAATGATGGGGCGCAAGGCCGCGGCGTTATCGATCAGCCGTGAATAAGCCCCGCCGTTTCCTGATAACTCCAAGATCGCAGCAATATAGGCTGCTACATCATCGGTCGGGACGGATATCACTGCGCTTTGGAGCACTTCGGCGGCCGGCACGACAGGGTTCGAGATGACGGGCCGCAACAGCAAGATTGCCTCGGCAACGACCATTGCAAAGCCTTCCGCAAACGTCGATCGTGTCGGCACGATCACGGCATGCGCCTCCCGATAGCGGTTTAGAAGCTGCGTTCTATCGAGCTTTCCGTGGGTGCTGACATTATCTAAGCGCCGGACATTGATCTGGCGCTGAAGTTCAGGGAGGGCTTGACCGTCACCACAGAGCGAGAACTCAATGTGCGGAAGCTTCGCGGCCATGTCGAGGATGTCGAAAACACCTTTGTCTTCTTCAATACGGCCGGCGAACATCACACGAAACGGCGTTTTCGCGAAACTTTGAGGCTGGGGATCCGAGAAACTCGTGGGCGGAAAGTTTGGTTTGAACACAGTTACCGGAACTGCGCCGGCCAAGGAGTGCACCTGGCGGGCACATGCAGGCGAGACGGCAAGCGTCGACCATACCCAGCGCTGCCAAACGAAGCGATAAGCCCGCTGACGCACCCCTATCTTCGGCCGAAACCCTTCCGGCCAAAGCGTGTTATGCAAGATCGGTACGACCTTCGCACCGCTCAAGCGAAAGATACCAAGGTACGCCCAGTCGATCACTCCAGATGACACGAAGATCACCTGCGGCCGTTCCCGAAGCGCGAGCACTAGCAGTCTCAGGGTATAAAAAAAAACGGTCAGCTCGTAGCCAATCTTCGGGAGCCGAACATTCCGCCGCGGCATATTCGAGATCGTGCAGGCGCCGTCGATGATGGTCTGCGCGCGGTTGCAGTAGGAGACTGCATGAAAGGTCAGCCGTTCAAGGCGACAGAATTCGAAGAACTGGCCGGAAAATGTCACCGACGTTTCCTTCGTGAAGTCGCCGCCGCGTTTCCAAGTCTCATAGGATGCCACGAGGTCCCCCGGGCCCTCGCAATAAAGAACGTCAGCCGGCATTGGTCACTGCCGGTCTGAAGCGTTTACGTGTGAGTTTAGAGGCAAAGGGCGAGCAAGGCGGCTGGGGCACGATGCACGTCGCAGAACTTGCTGGGTAAATATGCATTTGGCGCACAAAGCATTGGTTTGCAATACTCTAACATCAAGGCGTCGTTAAAAAGCGCGGCGAGCCAAATGATACGAACCTGCGCGATTTGACAAAAATCAGGTACCGTCGTCCTTGACAGATTATCCATCCGACCGTGTGGTGCCGCCCGCTCTGTGGCGACCGTCCCCATTTAGCGACGGCATTGCAATAATATGCGATTCAAGCAACGCTTGGCTGCTCCCAAGGATTGGCCGGGCCTTTGACTAAAAACAACCGGGATCTTAATGAAAATAGTAACTGCGCTGTCGTCTAATGCGCATGGATTCATGCGGATAATAACCGCGTGGGGGCTCGTCGGGTTGCTATATGCTCCCGCCGCCGCATCGCTGCTATTGGCGGCATGCGGGAGTGGCGTCGATACAGCCAAGAGCCAGCCGCCGGCGCCCGTACCGCCGGCAGCGGTTACGCTGACGGCGAATCCCACCGCCGTTGCCAGCGGCAGTGCTTCGGTGCTGACATGGAATTCGAAAAATGCGACCTCGTGCACTGCATCGGGTGGCTGGAGCGGCAGCAAGTCGACCAGCGGCACTGAAAGCACTGCGCCGCTCACGAAAACCACCATGCATTCGTTGACTTGCAGCGGTGCCGGCGGCGCCAGCAACGTCGCAACCGCCACCGTTTCTGTCTTGCCCGCCGCGACGGTCACGCTGACGGCGAATCCGAATTCCGTCAACCGCGGCGCCGCATCGGTGCTGACGTGGAGCTCGACCAATGCGACCTCGTGCACGGCATCGGGCGGCTGGAGCGGTAGCAAGTCCACCAACGGCTCACAAAGCACCGGCGCTCTGGTGGCAACAACGTCGTATTCGTTGATCTGCAGCGGTGCGGGCGGGACCAGCAGCGTAGTGACCGCCACCGTCACTGTGAATGGGGGCATGCCGACCGTCACGTTAACGGTGAATCCGTCGGTCGTCGCCAGTGGCGGAGCCTCGATCCTGAGCTGGAGTTCGGCAAACGCGACCTCGTGCATGGCGTCGGGCGGCTGGAGCGGCAGCAAGTCGACCAGCGGCACGCAGAGTACCGGGGCTGTGACGGCAACCACAACGTATTCACTGAGATGCAGCGGGACCGGTGGAACATCCGGCGCCGTTTCCGCGATCGTGACGATCTCAAATGGCGCGGTGGTTGTGAAACCCAAAATTGCCGCGGTAACGCCGTTGCAGATCCAACAATTTACCGCGACCGTGCCGGGGGGCGGCGCAGCCACATGGTCGGTCGACGGAGTGACCGGAGGAAATGGCGCGGTGGGTACTGTCAGCTCCGGCGGTCTATTCACGGCGGGAACGATGGCGGGCACTCATACCATCGTCGCCACCAGCGTGGCTGACGCCACGCAGTCGGGGAGCGCGGTTGCTGCGGTGACGGACCTTGCCGGCGTGTACACCTATCACAACAATCTTGCGCGGGATGGCGTCAACGGCCGTGAATATGCATTGACGACGGCCAGCGTCAACACGGCCGGGTTCGCCAAAGTTTTCTCCTGCACCGTCGATGGTGCGATTTATGGGCAGCCGCTCTGGGTTGCCAATCTGACGGTCAACAGCGCGAGGCACAATGTGGTATTCGTCGCGACCCAGCACGACAGCTTGTTCGCCTTCGATGCGGACGGCAGCGCCTGCGTAACGCTTTGGTCGGTCAGCTTGATCGACACCGCCCACGGTGGAGCGACGGGCGAGACGAGCGTTCCCTCGGGGCAAGCCAATCATCTCGTGGGCGGCACAGCCGGAGACATCACGCCGGAGGTAGGGGTCACGGGCACGCCGGTCATCGATCCTGCCAGCAGCACGCTGTATGTTGTGTCCAAATCCGTCGACGCCTCGCAGACGACGTTCTACCAACGACTGCACGCGATTGACTTGACTACCGGTAAAGAGAGAACCGGTTCTCCCGTGACGATTGCCGGCACCGTGGCGGGTTCCGGCGCCCATAACGGAACCAACAAAGTAGTCTTCGATGCCCGGCAGGAAAACCAACGCTGCGGTCTTACGCTGGTGAACGGCGTCGTCTACCTGGCCTGGGCCGGGCACGAAGATGTTACGCCTTATTATGGTTGGATCATGGGCTACCGCTACAACGGCGCGGCGTTTACACAAGCGACCATATTGAATGTGACGCCTAACGCGGGGCAAGGAGGCATTTGGATGAGCGGCGGAGCAATTGCAGCCGACTCGACTTCTTTGTATGCAATAACCGGCAATGGTCGCTTCGATGCGTCGAGCCCTACCGCCCCCAACAACGATTATGGGGATTCGCTCCTGCAGTTAACCCCTACGCTGACCGTGACGCACTACTTTACCCCGTCGGATGAGGCGACGGACAACTCCGGTGACCAGGATTTTGGCGCCGGCGGCGCCGTCGTGCTGGCGGACTTACCGGCCGGCCCCAAGCGCCACCTCATTTTAGGCGGCGGCAAGGACGGCACGGTATTCGTCCTCGACCGAGATAACCTGGGAGGAGCACAAGCCCCATTGGCGAACAATCCCTCGGCCGTTCAGCAGATGTTGATGTCCAATGAGATCTTCGCGACCGGCGCGTTCTGGAACAACACGTTTTACATTGCCGCTGTGGGCAGCACGCTCAACTCCTATTCGCTCAACCCCATGGTTCCGCAATTCGCGCTCGCTTCTCATTCCGCCGCCAGCTTCCGTTTTCCGGGCGGCACTCCCTCGGTCTCGGCCGCGGGTACGCAAAACGGCATCGTCTGGATATTGGACACGAGCGCCTACTGTACATTGCAGACGACAAACGGATGCGGTCCCGCCGTGCTGCACGCCTACGATGCGACCGACCTGACCAAGGAGCTGTGGAACAGCGCCATGGCGGCTGGTGACGCGGCGGGCAACGCTGTCAAGTTCACAGTCCCCACGATTGCCAACGGCAAGGTCTATGTGGGTACGCGCGGCAATAACGCCGGAGGAACCATCGGTTCGACCACCATTTCCGGCGAGCTGGACGTATACGGACTCAAATAACGGGAGCTCGGCGGAGGCTCGACCGATCTCGCCAAATAAG
>CAWBUE010000011.1:0-16043 GCA_963791825.1 uncultured Gammaproteobacteria bacterium | reverse complement strand
TCATTCCATCGCCACGAAGACGGCCTTGGCCTGCGTCAGCCGTTCCAGCACGCGGCGCTTCTCTTCCGCGTTGTTCCAGTCCGGATAGGCGGCGGTCGCCTCGGTAACGCGGTCGATCCAGCCCGCAAAGTACCGTGCATCGCCGGGTGAGCGAGGTTTTTGCCCCGCCAGGGTAACGTAGATGGGGCTGGTGGTCGCATACACATAGGTGTCCAGTACCGGATAGCGGCCTGCCTCGGAGGACGCGCGGACGACACACCACCCGCTGTCCTTGAGGGCAATGCTGCCGCTGAATTCGCCATGATCCATGGCCTTGTGCGAAACGAATGAACGCACCACCCGGCCATTGCATACCAACTCAAGATGGTCCACGGCAACGATCGATTGGAAGCGCACTGAAAACGGGACCCGCTGCTGCGGGCCATCGAATTTGAGCTCATCGCCTATGGCAGCGCCGCCGAGGGTGAAGCCGAGCAACGGGCCGTTGGTCGCAAAACTTCGCCCCGCCTTGAGCGCCGCCATCCACTCTTCGGGTTTGACCTCGCCGGCCGCAACTCGCGCATAAACACGGTTCATCCCAACGGGTCCGCGCAGCGAGGCGTAGTTCGCCATGGCGTCCGTACCGCCTGCCGCCGGAATCCGGAAGCCCAGGTTCAACAACTGATACCAAACTCGAGCCGTCGAACGATGGTCGCTGAAGCCGAGGATTTCCATATAGTCGACCTTGCCCAACGCAACATCGACGGGCAGCTCGCTGGTGAGCGCGTCGTGCGGCTTCAAGATCGGTTCCGGGTACTCATCGAAGGGGTGCACGTACCCCACCAAGGCGCCGCGCGAATGCCCGATATCGGCCACGTCCGCATTCATCGGATACAAACTCGATGCGGCGGTGTTCGGATAGCCGACATACCCCGGCAGGATCACCCCGCCGGCGATGTCGAGCAATCCCAGGTGCCCCCAGTAGCTCGTGTGATATTCCTGGCCATGCACGAGCAGCGCATCGGGTCCTGAAGCCGGGTCTTTTTGCACCCCGTTGTAGGCAATGTCCGGAAATCGCTGTTCCTTGTTGACGAGCAATGAGTTCACGATGCCGAGGTTTTCGGCTTGTGCCTGCATCACGAGGTGCGCCGGCGTATTGCGATACTCGCCGCCGTAGTTCATGTGCACATGTACGTCGGCGCTTACCCAATGGGCCGCGTCAGGCACGGACCATGTCGCGTCACCGAGATTCACATGCAGATCGGCGGCCTGTCCCAGGGATGTCGGCACCTGGCGTTGTTCGAATCGACGCTCGAAGCCGTGCATGACATCCACGTTCACGACTCCGGGCGGCACGTCGACCCACTCCTCGCCGTGCGCGTGGAAATAGTGCGCCTCGACGTGCCGTTCTTTTCGATCGAACGAATCGTCCGCGCTGATCCAGGCATTCGTCGGGGCATAAAACCGGCCGGACGCATCGGTGATGCTCACCCGCGCCGACCCCGGGCTGCCTTTCGAATCCTTGATGTCGAGATGCAGGCGGGCCATCGGCGACAAATAGCGCCGCTCAGTGATTGCGAGGGGCTCCGCGACGCCCCCGGGAATGCGCTCGACATCGATTTCCGTGTTGCCGCTCTTGTTCGAGATGAAAGCGATGCGGGTGCCGTCCGGCGACCATCGCGGATAAGTCTGATCCCAATCGCCGTAGCCGACCGCAAAGGCGTCGCCCCCGCTCGCAGGCATCACCCATAGGTTGTGCCACGACCGCCCCAGGTAAGAACTGAACACCAGGCGCGAGCCGTCGGGCGAAAGCTCCGGGCGCGCCTTCCAATTCGTCTCTTCGTAGTGAAATTCGCGGGCAGCAGAACCCGCCGCAATATCCTCGCCGGCGGTGGCCCGCGACCGCGTGCGCCAGAATCCACCGGTCCCGTAGAGGTGATTGCGGTTGGAAACATAGATGATCTCGCGGCCGTCGCGGCTCCACGACGGATTGATCTCATGGTCATAGGCGCTGTAGTAGTAGCGCGGCAGTTCGCTCTTGTGCTCGCCGGTGAGGCGCTCGACGCGATCGAGTTTGTCGTCGCTGATATCGGCCGTGAAAATATGAAATCGCTTGTTGTACAGCGTCGATACGAACACGATGCGTTTGCCGTCGGGCGAGAATCGCGGCTCGAGGTTGACGGCGCCGTTCGCCAAGAGCGGTTTCGCCGAGCCATCGGACAAGTCCAGAATCCACAATTCCATCGCATCGTTGCGATATGAACTGTAGATGACCCATCGGCCATCCGGCGACCAATCCGGCTGATAATCGTACGAGGCAGCGGTGAGCTGTTGCGCGACGCCGGAGCCGAGAGTCTGTCTCCACAGCGAACCTGCCATGGAATAGATCAGGTCCCGGGAATCGGCCGACCAAGCGACGCTGCTCGGCCCGCTGGTCAATTGCGGCAGGTACATCTCGCGAAAATAATAGGGATGGGGCAGATCGATCTGCGGCAGGACAGGCAGGCGCCCGGCATGCGCGGCAGCGCTTAAAATGAATCCTGCAAATAGCGCGACGCGCGCAAGGGCCTTCGTTGACAAGGATTGGTCCCTTGCCGGCACCGCGCGGCCGGCCGCCAGAATCTGAAAAAGGCCGACGGTGGCGAGCCGTCGGCGGCTGATGACTCTAGACATCATGGCCCCCGCCGTGCTGGCGGAGGCCATGGATACAGGGGGCCATATCAGAACTTCTGCCCGAACTTGACGCCGATGGTGCGCGGCTGCGCCGGAATCGCGTACGGCTGTGTGCACACGCTCACCGTACACTGTTCGAAGCGCGACAATTGCGCCCGTTTGTCGGTGACGTTGTCGATGATGAATTGGATATTCAATCCGTTTTTCTCGACGCCGGCGGACACATCAACCAGTCCGTACGCCGGTTGAAAGCCGATCAGATTCGTATCCTGGACCTTCAAGGCCGGAGCCACTTTGGTCTGATACACGTAGGCGACCTGAACATTGGGATTCCATTCACGAATCGGGCTCAGAGTGTAGCGGGCAACCAGGTTACCCTTGAACTTGGGCGACGTCGGCAGGTTGGTGCCGGACGGCGCCAGCGGCGGATACGGCTGAGGATTTTTCTGGTCCGGGCTTCCGAGGCCCGCGGGGCACGGATTGGCGTCCGCCTGTCGCCCAGTGGTGCTCGCAGGATCCGGTTCATTGCAATAGTTGCTGGTGAGCCGGGTATCGAGGAAAGTCATGCCGCTCGACAACGTCAGGTTCGAGGTGGCGGCGAACTCGAGTTCGCTCTCCAAGCCGCGGATGCGCGCGTTGCCTGCGTTCTCGATGATCGTGACGCTGTTCAACCCCAGGAACGAGAACTGAAAATTCTTCCAGTCCTCTTGAAAGATCGCGCCGTTCCATCGCAGGTGATGATTGAACCACTGCGTCTTCCAGCCCACCTCGTAATTGACCAGGTAGTCCGATTGATACGGCCCGATGTTTTTTGCAGCCGTGCGATTCACGCCGCCCGGCCGGAAGCCCTTCGACCAGGTTGCGTAAAGCATGAGATCCGGCGTGAATTTGTACGATACGTTCAAACGCGGCACATGACCGCGCTCCGTACCGCGTTTGTCGAGGTCCTGACATGGTGCGCCCACGGTAACAGCCGGCGCGAAGCAATGGGATTCACCCGAACCGTGGGGCGAGAATGCCTTTGAATAGCCGTAGAAACCCTCAAGAGTGTTGTCTGTCTTGAAGTACCGTTCGCCTCCGCTCACTTGCAATTGCGAAGTCACATCCCAGGTCACTTGCGCGAACACCGCCTTGTCGCGGTCGACCCGCGTTTCGTCCGTGAGCCAGATGGTGTTGGGCAGGCCGGGGATGGACAAACCGGTTGCAAAGCCGTTGGGGTTGCCGCCGTAAGGACTGGTAAAGGCGTACCCCGGCATCACATAGTCCTCATAAATTCGGTGCAGTTGCCTTTGCACGAAAGCGCCGGCAGTTGCCTTCACCGGCAGGTCCTGCGGCGTCGAGATGCGGATTTCGTGACTGAACTTCTCGAAAGCGCCGTGCGACACCACCAATTCCTGAGGCATGATGATTTGCCCGTTATTGCCGGTCCAGCTGACGCCGTAGCCATCCACCTTGTCGTAGAAGTACGAGTAATCGCTATAGTCGGCAATCGAATGGGTCGTGCGCTTCATGTAGGCACCGGCATACACGATATCGAAATTGCTGACCTTCCCCTCGACAGTCAAAGCCGACTGCATAAAGGAGTCGTCCGAATACTCCGGCCCAAAGTGGGCGACCTTCAGATCGCCGACCGCAGGATCGTAGCCGAAGAAGCCCTCGGTCGTGACACGCTGGCCCATCACGGTAGGTGTCACGGTCCAGTCGCCCGCATCCAACTTCAGCGCCACGCGGCCGCCCTTGGTGTCCACGGTGTTGTAGTTATTTTTGACGTAGGCCGCGTTGCTGATCGACCCCTTGCCGATCGACCCATCGTTCCCGGGAACTTTTGTGGCCCAAGAAGGAAAAGTTCTGATCCCGTCGACGATCCCGGCCGCGGCATTCGTGCCCGCGACGTTGTCGATGTACCCACCATCGTGCTCGCGCCAGCCAACCAGTCTCACCGCCAGTATCGGAGAAATCGGCAAATTGACCATGCCTTCGACCGAATAGCCGAAGCCGCCATGCTGCACGTGATTGCCGCCGACCTCATAGCTCGCCTCGAACTTCGAGGGATCGGGCTTGTTCGTGATGATGCGCACGGTGCCCGCCTGCGAACTGGCGCCGTACAGTGTGCCTTGCGGCCCTTCAAGCACTTCGATGCGCGCGATGTCGTAGATATGCACATCGACGGTGCCGTCGATCGTTGTCACCGGCTGCTCATCGAGATACGTGCCCACGCTGGGCTGCGAACCCGAGTGGTTGGTGCCGCCGCTGACCACGCCGCGCATGTAGATGTGCGAGCTGCCCGGCTGGCCGTTGCCGCCCTGGCCCTCGCCGCGGACATACGCGATGCTCGGTGAGTACTTGACGTAGTCATCGAGATTCACGACGTGCAGCTTTTCCAGTTTCTCGTTGTCCAGCACTTCGATGCTGATGGGTACGTCCTGCAAGTTTTCCGATTTCTTCTGCGCAGTGACCGTGATCTCATCGAGCGCGCCCTCGCTATCGGGGACGGCGTAGGCAGGTATTCCGGCAAGGATGGCCGAAATCGCCGAAGCGAGCGGCGCGTAACGCGATAATGTGCGGCCCCACGGGCGGCCGGCGTTGCGGCCCTGAGTCCTGCTGGTGTTCGAACGGCTACGAGTCATTTTTTCCCTTGCTCCCTGATAAATGGATGATCGACCAATACAAGTTCAATTCAAATCGGTAAATTCGGGCACGGCAGGATAACGATCCAGCACCGAACCGAGCACTTGCTTCAAAGGTCCCAGCCACGGTTCGAACCGCCGCCAATGCTCGACCCCGTCGCGGAAGATCGGTTGCCGCACTTGCTCGGAACTCGCAGTGCGCACCGCGCGCTCATTTTCATAAAAGCGCAGGCAGCCATCCTCGAACGGCAGGCCGCAATAATCGAGCAGGCGCCTCACTTCGTTCTCCGTATCCTCGATCATCGCTTCGTAGAAGATGCGATGAATGCGCCCGGGCAGCGCCGAATCGAGCTGCGCCATCAACCGCACATAGTCTCGATAGTAGCGGCCGATGTCCTCGAGCCCATAGGAAAAATTTTGCCCTCGCGCGAAATGTTGCTTGAACCCGGAGAAGCAACAGCCAAGCGGATGCCGGCGCGCGTCGATGATTTTCGCGTTGGGCAAAATCAAGTGAATGAGGCCGGCATACATGCAGTTGTTAGGCATTTTGTCGATGAAGAACGGCTTCACGGTCTTACGCTGGCTGCGGGTGTCCGCGAGGTACCGCTCGCCGAGGCAGCGCAATTGATCCCGCGACAGAGAAGCCACGGCCTGCGCAAAGCCCACCTGGGCGCTGTGATCATCGCTGCGCATGATCTCCATCGCGATGCGCGGAACATCCGGCAGCTCCATCGTGCCCTCCACGGCCGAGTGGCTTGCTAGAATCTGCTCGATGAGCGTGGACCCCGCGCGCGGCAGCCCCAAGATGAATATGGGATCCGGGGCGTTCGCACCGCTACCTGCCCGTTCATCGAAAAATTCGCGCGTAAAAACCGCTGTCGAGCGCTGTACGAACTTCGTGGTGTCGCCGGCCTTGTAGGGGTGCATTTTCTTGCGGGTCGCATTGCCGCGCTCGTAGTGCGCGAACGACTCCGCGAATCGGCTATTGTCCTCGAGCGCCTTGCCCAGGGAGAATTCAAAATGGAGGCGATGCTCTTCCGCGAGCGTGCCTGTTTCGAGAGCTTGGCGCATCGCAGTCATGTCATCGTCGCCAAAGCGGAAGGTCTTCAGATTCGCAAGGCTCCAATAAGCCTCGCCGAGCGTCGGTTCCATCGCAATCGCGCGCCGATAAGCGGTTATGGCATCGGTATGGCGGCGTGCGGTTTTCAGCGCATGGCCGTAACTCAACCAAATTTTCGGCTGCCGCGGATACTCCCGGAGCACCGCCTCGTAAACGCCGATCGATTCCGCGTAATCGCCGAGATTTGCCAAAATGGCGGCGCGCAAGCTGCGGTAGCTCGGGTTGTGGGGATCGTTGGCCGACAGGCGCTCGATCTGCGTCAAGGCCGCTGCGGGTTTGCCCAGCCGGTTCAGCACCACCGCATAGTTGGTGCGCGCAGCATCGAAACTCGGGCTCAGTTCCAAGCATCGCGCCAGAAGTTCCTCGGCATCGGCGTAGCGGCGCAGCCGGGCGGCCACTTCGGCCAGCATGCGCAAGGCCGCTGGGTCGTTGGGATAGGTCTCGAGATGCGTCCGTAAGCGGGCTTCTGCAACGGGGAGATTGTTCTCCACCAAGGCAGCCGCGGCCATCATGAGACGCGGGTCTTTGGTGGACGCCTTGATGTAGGCGGCGCGGGCGCGGTCGGCGCCGTCCGCGTCGCCGATCGCGTCCATTTGCTCGGCAAGCAAGCGCCAAGCATCGATCGAATCAGGTTTCAACTGGAGGGCTCGCCGGAGCGCTGCCATCGCATCGGTGTTGCGGCCGGACTCGCCCAAGGCGACAGCGAGTTCGATATGAGCGGGTGCGGACTGCTGCTGCTCTCGTGCCAACGGCGCCAGAACTTCGAGGGCGGCGCCGGTGTTTCCCAGTCGGCGATGCGCTGCGCCGAGGATCAATCGGGCGTGCGGGTGCCCGGGGACGGCTTTCAGGATCTCGTCCGCCTGCTCTACAGCGAGCCTGGGATCCCTTTCCAGAAGTCGTGCAGCATGACCAAGTGCAACTTCGAGCGTTCCAACAGGCTCCGAAACGCTGTTCAATTGAACATCCAAAAGATCCCCGAAGATCGTTATGAGCTTATAAGAATCTCACCCGGCCGCTTTGTCAAATCCGCAACAGCTTCTCACCGCAACTCATCGAGAAAAAATCTCGGCTCCAATCGCAGAGGGCACGCGCAACTAGTCACGTTAGATATATATCTTAATATATTGAATAATAAGATATTTTATCGCATGTTTGACGACAAAAGAAAAAGCGACCGCCGGGGCGTGGCTGCAAGCCCCAGAAATTGTACGATCGTTCAGAGGCTTTTCTTGCCACAGCTATCGCACAAGTGGTGACAAGCCTTTTACTCGGGGTTTGTGGGTAGGCTTGTACCCAGGACCCCGCAGCACACGCCCCGGCTTCGCGCCCGTCATCTTCCCCTCGGCGATCACCGGCACGCCGTTGACCAATACCCAGCGCATCCCGACAGCCAACTCGTTCGGCGAACTGAATGTCGAGCGGTCCGAAATCGTGGCTGGATCGAATATCACCACATCTGCCCACAGGCCCCGCTTCAATACGCCGCGGTCGGTAAGCCTCATGCGCTGCGCCGGCAATGCGCTGAACTTGGCGATGGCCTGCTCCAGCGACAGCCGATGTTCCTCGCGCACGTACTTGCGCAGAATTCTTGGGAAAGTCCCGTACGCGCGCGGGTGCGGATGCTCCTCGCCGAGCCGGCCCTCCGGCGAGGTTCCCGAGCTGTCATTGTTGACCGAGGTCCAAGGCTGGACGAGCGCGAGCGCTACGTCGTCCTCTTGCATGCCGAACACCGCGCATTCCGAATACCCGTCGTCCTCGACGAGGATATCGAGCAAGGTGTCGAGCGGGTCCTTAGCCCTGGATTTGGCGATGGCAGCGATGCTCTGGCCCTGCAAGGAGCGCAATGCCGGATTCTTTACGACGCCGATGACGATGGATTCGGGTCCCGACACTTCGTCCCATTCGTTGTCCCACTCGGTGCTCGGAGTCTCCATGTCCTTGCGCACACGCGCCCGCATGGCAGGATCCTTGAGGCGTTCCACCATTTTCTCGTTGCCTCCGTCATGCGCCCATGGCGGAACAAACGCGGACATCTCGTTGAACCAGGCAGGATAGGCATACGTGTCCGCGGTCACGTCGAGACCCGCCGCGCGGGCCGCCTCGATCCGCCTCACCACATCGGGCATACGTCCCCAGTTCTTCTTGCCCGCGACTTTCAGATGCCAAATCTCCACCGGGATATGCGCTTCGCGGCCGATGCGAAATGTCTCATCGAGCGCGGCAAACATGCCGTCGCCTTCGGAGCGCATGTGGCTGGCATAGATGCCGCCGTAAGGGGCAGCTTCCGCAGCCAGGGCGATCAATTCCTCCGTGCTCGCGTACATCGCGGGGGCATACTCGAGCGACGTCGAAACACCGACCGTGCCCTGCTCCATCGCCTCGCGCACCAGTGCGCGCATCCGCACAAGTTCCTTCGGCGTGGGCGGCCGATTCTCACCGCCGATCACCGCCTTGCGCACCATGGTCGCCCCGACATAGGACGCGAGATTGATCCCGATGCCCTGGCGCTCGAGGCGAGCAAAATACTCGGCGAAGTTCTGCCAGTCCGCTTCGATCCCGTAGTGCTCCAAGGCCTGGGCCGCTTCGATCCGCGCGTGACCTGTCATCGGCGCCGCCGACGTGCCCTCTCCGGTGATCTCCGTCGTGATGCCTTGATAGATCTTCGATGGCAAACGAGGGTCGACGAGAATGGTGAATTCCGACTGGCCCAGCATGTCGATGAACCCCGGCGCCACGACTTGGCCCGCCGCATCGATCCGCCGTTTCGCCGCGGCGCCGGTCAATTTACCGATGGCCTCGATATGCCCGCCGCGGATGCCGATGTCCGCCGTATACCAGGGCGAGCCCGTTCCGTCGATGACGTGACCGTTGACGATGATCAGATCGAACGGCCCTTCCTCGCCGAAGGCAGGCAGGCAAAGCATGCTGCCGCAAAGCGCCGCTAGACGAATCAATGCCTTCGACATGTTCAACCCCACAATTTATCCGACGGTAATTGCATCCGGCCGCAATCATACCGAATGCCATGCTCTCGATCCGCCGCGTGCAGCAGCGGCCCATCCAAATCCACGAACTCCGCCAATTGCCCGACGACCATACCGGGCGCCATGGCGAGCGAGGTTCCCGCCATGCATCCGACCATGACTTGAAGGCCCAGCGCGCGGGCGTCCCGCGCTAGAGCAAGCGCCTCGGTGAGGCCCCCGGTCTTGTCGAGTTTGACGTTCACGACTTGGTAGCGATCCTTGACCTTGGGGAGTCCGGCCCGATCGGCCAGGGATTCGTCGGCGGCGAGCCTTGTCGGGCCCGCATAGCCCCGCAAGGTCTCGTCTTCACCGCGCGGCACCGGTTGCTCGATCAATACGACGCCGAGGGAATGCAATTCCGGCGCCAAACGGTTGAGAAGATCGCACGTCCACGCCTGATTCGGGTCGACAATCAGCCCTGCCGCCGGACATACTGCGTGCACCAGCCGAACGGCGTCGAGATGGCGCTCGGCATCCACTTTCACTTTGATCAGCGGCCATCCGGCATATCGGCGTGCGCCCGCCGTGACGGCCTCGTCCGTATCGATTCCGAGCGTGATCGACGTGGTGAGTGGCCGCGGATTCGGCAGTTGCGCCAGTTCCCACACGCTCGTGCGGCGCTGCTTGGCCTTCAGGTCCCAGAGCGCGCAATCCAACGCATTGCGCGCGCCGCCCGGCGGCAACAGAGTCGCCACGTCGAGCGCCGCACGTTTCGAAGCGCCGCGCCCGAGAGCGCGTTCGACCGCGGGGCGCACCGTTTCGAGCTCGGCGCACATGAGAGGAACGGTTTCTCCGTCGTAGTCCACCCCTGCCGCTTCGCCGCGGCCGACATGCCCTTCGAAATCCGTGAGCGTGACGACGATGAGTTCGAGCGCGTCCTCGGCGCCTCGCGAGACCCGGAACGGCGTTTTATAGTCCCATCTCTCGGCCTCGACGCGCATCGGCATGGAATCGACCGCTTTCAAGCGCGCGCGGAGGCGCGTGCCGCTGCAAGGAACGCATCCACGTGCGCTTGCGGCGTCGCGTACGAGGTCACGAGGCGAATCGCCACGCCGGTCGGCGGGGTGCTCAGCGGCCACCGGTAAAATTCGAACCCTTGCTGCTCCAGCGCGGCGACGCTTGCTTCGGGGAGCGCGACGAAGACTTCGTTGGCGTCGACGGTTTGCAATACTGAAGCACCCGGAACGCTGCGCAACCCTTCGGCGAGATGCGACGCCATCGCGTTCGCATGGCGGGCGTTGGCGAGCCACAATCCGTTCTCCAAATAGGAGAGAAGCTGAGCGCTCACGAACCGCAGCTTTGACCACAAATGCCCCGCCCGTTTGCGGCGGCGCTCAAAATCGCGCGCCCGCGCCGGATCGAAAAAAACCACGGCCTCTGCGCACAGGGCGCCATTTTTCGTCGCGCCGAGGGACAGCACGTCGACGCCGAGTTGCCACGTGGCTTCGGCCGGAGTGCAGCCCAGATGCACCATCGCGTTCGCAAATCGCGCGCCATCCATATGCACCGGCAGACCATGTTGCCTGGCGACGGCGGTGAGCGCGGACACCTCCTGCCTTTCGTACACGGTTCCCCATTCGGTGGCCTGGCTCAGGCTCAAGGCTCCGGGCTTGACATGGTGCACACCCATGTCATCGGCGAATGCGATTGCGCTCGCCAATTGGTCGGCACTGATTTTCCCGTCAGCCGACGGAAATCCGATCATTTTGGCGCCGCCGGTAAAGAATTCCGGCGCGCCGCACTCATCGGTGACGATGTGCGCTGCGTGGTGGCAGTACACGGCACCATACGGGGGCGTGATCTCCGACAGCGCCAGCGCATTGGCGGCGGTCCCCGTGGTCACGGGATAAATCGCCACCTCCCGGCCGAACACCTCGCTCGCGAGGGTTTGCAACCCAAGAGTGAATTCATCGCCGCCGTAGGAAGGTGCCGAGCCTGAGTTCGCGGCCTGGATTGCAGCCATGATGGCATCGCAAGCCGGCGTGACATTGTCGCTTTTGAAATTTCCAATCAATGGAGGTCCTCGTTTCGCCGGTGGATTGTAAGCGATTTAAGCAGTAGGTCTCACGGTCATTGACGACCAAACGCTGGCGTCGAACTCGAACGTCTCGCCCTCGCGCTGCCAAGTCACCGCCTTGCGACGCACGGTCAGGAACCAGGTCTCCTGCGCCAAAGGCTTGCGGGGCTTGAAGCACGATGGCCGAAGCACGGCCTCCGCCGGTCCATGCTCCGGATCGCGTACCGATTCATAGCGGATCGCATCGATGGCCGCTTGGTGCGCCACGCGAGCGAAGGACTGCGAGGGACCATAGTCGTCCGGGTGCGTCCATTCGGCGCGCCATCGCTTGAACGGCGAGCGAGTCAGATCGATCATGCGCCCGTCGATACCTGCGCGAAAAACAGTTTGCGGCGAGGGTCCGATCGTCTCGAGAGCGTCGCTGTCGATCAAGAATCGCCAGCGCCAAAAACCAAGCTCCGCGCAGGCCGTGCGCTGCGCCTCGGCGCCATACCAAATTCCCGAATCGGCGGGTCCCCGAAACCGAGAGCCGATGGGAGAGGAGTAGCGAAATGGAGTCGAGAGCAGGTAGTGCAGCTCACTCGCATCGGCGGGCAGCGGCGGCTTGCTGTGATCCAGCAACCGCTCGAGCAGCAGCTGCTCCTCGACATTCGCGACCAGCCGCAAGGTGGAAGCGATGTGCTGTGCTTCCACTGCCCGCCACAGGCGCCGCCGCGCCCGCAGCGCCTCAGATCCGACCGCGCGCCGAGTCCAGGTATTGGACGACACGAACCAAGCCTTCGGTGCTGCGAATCAAGTCGATTGGACGCCCCGCCAGGGCATGATTCTGTCCGTAAAGCCACGCTCGGGCAGCCGTATCATTGGAACCGATCAAAGCGTCCAGCGAGCGAAACAGGCGGACGAATAATGCCCCGAGTTCCCATTCCTTCTTCTGAGCGTCCAGGTTATAAGTTCCGTTTGCCATCCTCGACACGGTCGATGGGCTGAGCCCGAGAATTTGCGCGAGGCTCGACTGCGTAATTTCCAGCAATGCCGAGGCCCGCACTACCGCGCCGGTAAGCACCCGGCGGGGTTCGGGTCGGTTGTCGATGGAGGCGCGCGGCATGTATGTCTATGGAAATATTTCAGCAATTTGCATTCTACTGAAATACTCATATCCCGGCAACTCCTCCCAAACAGCGAACCACCGACTGCATCACATATGCACGGGGTATATAACCCGCAAGAGCCTGCCTGGGGAAACTTCGGCCGGTCCCCAAAACATGCGTGAACTGCGTCGAAGTCTTTGAAATCGCTTGTATCCAATGCCAGATCCTCTCGAATAGGATTTGCCCAGACTTATCCATGGTGTGCGTTTGTGGAGTAGATGATGCCGAACGGGAAGAACCCGTTATTGCTGATGATGGCCCTCGTGATGCCGGGCGCTGCCCATGCGCTCGGTTTGGGCGACATACATGTCGATTCTCAACTGAACGAGCGTCTCGCCGCCGAGATCGACCTCATCGGGGCCACCGATGAAGAGTTGAACGACTTGCGGGCTGCGGTGGCGAATCGGGAAGCGTTTCTGCGCTACGGCGCTGACCGCCCCGCCTTTCTCGCCTCGGCAACCTTCAAGGTTGCTCACGACAGCCGCGGTCGACCCGTCCTCTCCGTACGCTCGACCGAGCCGTTCACCGAGCCGCTGGTCAACCTTCTCGTCGACCTGCGCTGGCACAAGGGCGAGATCGTCCGTCACTACACCTTGCTGCTCGATCCGCCGGGATTCGCGGCCGCGGCTGCCCCTTTTTCACCCGCCGCGCCGGCCGCACCCTCCCTCCCCGCCTTGCCGGCCGCAGCGACGCCTATCCTGGAACGCCAGCTGCAAACGGTAGCGCGTCAGGTCGACCCGCCAAGCGACCGAAAGATGACGCACATCAAGGTCGGTGCTCGAGCCACACTTCGCGGCATCGCCTGGCGAGTGGGTGAGCGAACCCCGTCTGATCTGCAAAGAATGATGATCGCGATCTTTCGCGCCAACCCCAGCGCTTTCGACGGCAACATCAACCGGCTGCACCTGGGCGCCGTGCTTGCCATCCCGTCCATTGCGGAGGTGGAAGCCATCTCGCCGGAAGAGGCGGGGCGCGAGTTTCACGCGCAGATGGCGGCATGGCACTTGCCGCCGCGAGCCTTGCACGCGAGCACGCCCGCGGCCGCCGGCACTGCGCCTGCATCCAAAACGGCGGAAACCGAAGAATTGAACAAGCGCGTTCAATCACTTGAACACGCACTTGCCGAAGTGCAGGGGTTGCTCGTGAATCAGCATGACAAAATCATCGACGTGCAGCAGCAAGTTGCTCTCGCCGAGAAGGCGGCACCGGTTGCACCAATCGCCGCCGCCCCAATCGCCGCCGCCCCAATCGCGGCTGCGCCGAGTGCTGCTGAGAGCGCCGCCGAGGCGCCCGTGCCGGCCGAGTCTGGCCATGCCTCGGCGGTACCCATGGCCGGCGTCCTTGGGCTACTCGTAGGAGCACTGGGCGCCTTGTATTTACGGTTTCGCCGCCGTACGCCGGCGCCTGGCGACGCGCGCAGCGACGCGGTCGCACCCACGCCCGCCGCGAGCTTGACCGAGGAGGTCGCTGCAGAAGTCGCGCCGGCTTTCGCGCGGGACGAAGTTCGCGGCGATGCCGCCCGCGCCGACACGCAAGCCCACGCGCGTAGCGACACCCGCCCCGCTTCGCCTGTGATCGCCGAGGTGGACTTCGATTTGGAGACGCAGGAGAGCCCCGCGCTGATGTTCGGGGAGGACACTTATCCCAGTGTACCGGTGCCTGCGAACCTCACCCTGCCGAAGCGCGTCAACAATGCCGCGGCGACCATCTCACGCCCGGATACGGACCACACCACCCTGAATATGGCGATGGAAACCATGAAGCTTCCCGTCAATGCCGAAAGCACCCGCGTCGACGCCACGCGTCTCGATTACAACTTGGTCGATCTCGACATGACCGCCCAACACGTGCACATGCCGAGCGTGCTCAACGAGCAGGTTGTCGCCAAAGAGCGCCGCACGAACCTCGCGGACGTGCTCCGAGTGGCGATTGAACGCGAGCCGGACCGCCACGATCTGCGGATGAAGCTTCTCGAGCTGTATTACTCGGCCGCCGCGACCAACAGACAGGCCTTTCTGGAAGTCGTGCAGAAGTTTGCGCGTGACCGCGATTATCTGCAGACGGAGGAGTGGGACAAGATCGCCTTCATGGGGCGTCAAATCGCGTCCGACAATCCCCTGTTCGCGGAACGATCGGCGGACGACGACGATTTGGCCAATTGCGCCTGAGCGCGTTAGGACGCGGTCATTACCGACGCGACCGCGGCGGGACCGGGGCGAGTGCCGTTCAGCTTGATATTCAGACGCAGCTCGTTCGCGGAATCGGAGTTTCGAATCGCCTCGTCATACGAAATATCGCCGTCGTTATAAAGCTCGAACAAAGACCAGTCGAAGGTCCGCATCCCCAATTCCCTCGACTTCGACATGATGGCTTTGATCTCGTGAAACTCACCTTTGAGGATCTTGTCGGCAATGATCGGCGTGTTGATCAATATCTCCATCGCCGCCTTGCGCCCTTCGCCGTCGATGGTGCGGATCAACCGCTGCGAGACGATGGCCTTGAGATTACTCGAAAGATCCATCAGCAATTGTTTGCGCCGATCCTCGGGAAAGAAGTTGATGATGTGATCGATGGTCTAGTTGGCGCTGTTTGCATGCAGAGTGCCCAGGCATAGATGACCCGTTTCGGCGAACGCGATGGCATGCTCCATGGTTTCGGCATCGCGAATCACGCCGATCAAATGCATCGGGTGCTTGGCGCAGAGTGTTCTTCAACGCGTGATGCCAGGAATGGGTGTCGATACCCACCGTCCGGTGCGTGATCAAGGATTGATGAGACTGGTGCACGAACTCGACCGGATCTTCCACGGTGATGATGTGCCCCGGGGATGAACGGTTGCGGTGATCGATCATGGCCGCCAACGAGGTTGATTTACCCGAGCCGGTGGCTCCTTCCGCGAGCACCAAACCCCGGTTGGTCATGACGATTTCCTTGAGGATCTCCGGCAAGGACAGCGCAGTGAAATTGGGCACTTCGGCTGGAATGGTCCTGATCACCATGCCCACGTGCTGTTGCTGAAAGAACACGTTGACGCGAAAGCGGGCCACCCCTGGGATCGAGATGGCGAAATTGCACTCCAGCTCTTTGGCGAACTCCTCGCGTTGCCGGGGGTCCATCAGCGAGTCCGCCAGCCGACGTGTGGTCTCACCGGAGAGCTTTTGGGACGTCATCGGCCGCATGGTGCCGTGAACTTTCATGCTGGGCGGGAATTGGTTGGAAATGAAGAGGTCCGAGGCCGCCGCCCGGGCCATCGCCGTCAACAATTTGGTCATGTAGGACTTGGCTTGATCTTCGGTCATCGACATTCTCTTCTTGACGGCTGCGGCGGTGAATATATCCACGCCGCTTGCGATTGTCCGCGACGGAGTTAACAACCGCGCCCGACCTGGCGCAAAGCGACGAGGCGGCTGCACGGTGGCCGCACGGAACTCCCTACGTTCAATTGAGGGATTTGCT
>CAWBUE010000010.1:0-55005 GCA_963791825.1 uncultured Gammaproteobacteria bacterium | reverse complement strand
ACTTTCCCAGATAGCCGGCTTTAAATTCCCAATCAGCCGGCACTTAATTCCCATTTGGCCGTTGCTTGATTCCCAATTAGCCGCTAGCACCGCTCTGGGTGACACTCGAGTCGTCGCATTAGCGGCCCGCGGCATTCGGGAAAAGCCACTTTGGCACGCCGCTTCGCCAAGCAGGGCCGCAAATATCACGCTCGACAACCAGTCCACATTGGCTGCCGCCAAAAGCGATCCGGTCGCCTTTATACGCGGCCTCGATCGCGCAGTAATCGATGAGGTGCAACGCGCTCCCGATCTTCTGCTGGCAATCAAGCAAAGTGTGGACGAGGACCGAAGGCCGGGACGCTTTTTGTTGACGGGGTCCGCGAACTTGTTGACCGTTAAAACAATCCACGAAATCGTTCGCTGGGCGCGTCGAAATCGTTCCGCTGTACCCGTTGAGCCGTAGTGAGCAGTTGGGTATCAAACATCCACAATTTATAGCAAAAGCGTTTCGAGGTGCGGTTCCCGATATGGCAGAAGCGCTGTCCCAGGAGAAGCTCTCGGAATGGGTTACGGCGGGGGGTTATCCTGAGGCTATCAAGCGACGTAGCGAACGACGGCGCCAAGATTGGTACCGTGCCTACATCAAATCGATCGTCGAGCGCGATCTTCCTGAAATTTCAAATTTGGCAAAGCCCGATCAAATACCGCGCGTGCAGCAAATCGCGGCGCAATTTGCAGGGCAGTTGACGAACCTTTCCGGAACTGGCCGAAGCGTCGGGCTAGATCACAAGACCGCCGACCATTATGTGCGCGTGCTGGAGCAGCTGTATCTCGTCCAACGATTGTTTCACTACCGAGATCGCGACCAACTGGAAGTCGATTTTGTTCTCGAGAACGCGGCCGGTGAAATCGTCGGTATCGAAGTGAAATCGGCCGCGTCGGTCACGCGTCGCGATTTCCTGGGATTGGAACGCGTGGCCAGCGCTGCTGGATCTACATTTAAGCAGGGGATTGTGTTGTACGATGGAGTTCAAACGCTGTCGTTCGCCGAGAATCCTCGCGCTGTCCCTCTATCAGCGTTATCGGCCTGATGGGCGAGTGGCCGCCGTATGGCGGCTTGCCGGTATCGCCCGAGGCTGTGCGAAAACCCTGTTCCAGAACAGCATCAGGCCGCACATGGGCTGGTAGCCGCGCCGATGAGGCGGCTTTCGTGCTCCGCGGATAGCCGGCGCTCGAGCCTCCCCCTATATACGACCGCCATCACCAAGGGCGGCCGCAGAACTGTGACTACCCTCCCGCTTCCCCCGGACCATAAAACCTACGCTTACTAGGATGAAGTTTTGTAAATTGGAGGGCATGCCATGTCAGCAGCGATGAAACCGAAAATGGTTACAGTGCGTCGTAAGAAAATTGAGTTGCAGGTCGAGCGTGAGCAACTTTCGTATCATCTCCAGAAAGGATGGCACCTAGAGGTGCAAAACGACAAAAGTGAGATGGTAGAGGCGACACCTGAACAAATCGACGAAATGCTCTCGCCTTAGCATCGCAAATTGTATTGATCCGAAGCGCGGTGTGTTTTCGCGGCGATCGTCACAGTAGAGTTCGGCAATAGCGGACAACCACGTTGTTGATGAACTACTGCGGCAACATCTATCGGTCGCGATGGGGCGCGCCGAACGCGACATTTCGTCGGATCTGCGCGGCGCGTTGCCGCCCAGTACGCCGCAGCATCACGCATCTGTCACTGATCCTGAGGGCGTGGCCGCCTTGCTACGCGCCATCGACGGGTATCGCGGCTCGAACGTGACCCGCTATGCGCTGCAACTCGCGCACTCGTGTTCGTGCGGCCGGGCGAGCTGCGCAAGGCCGAGTGGAAAGAGGTCGATTTTGAGGCAGGCGAGTGGCGCATCCCGGCGGAGCGCATGAAGATGAAGACGAAGCACATCGTCCCGCTGTCGAGCCAGGCGGTGGCCATCTTGCGCACGCTGCGCCATTGACCGGCAAAGGGCACTACGTCTTTCCGGGCGCACGCAGCCGCGAGCGGTGCATGAGCGAGAACACAGTCAACGACGCTTTGATGCGACTCAGCTGGAGCGGCTCGGAAATGACGGGGCACGGATTTCGCAGCATGGCGTCTACCCTGCTTAACGAGCAGGGATGGAATCGGGATGCCATCGAGCGCCAGCTCGCGCATATGGAGCGAAACTCGATTCGCGCGGCCTACAACTATGCGGAGCATCTGCCTGAGCGCCGCAGGATGATGCAGGCGTGGTCGGACTACGCGGGAGCCTTGACGAAGGTGGTCTCAGCGAAGTTGAATTCGCGCGCAATGCGCTGCATACCCTCGGTCGTGATCCCGTGGGCGTTCGGTGCGGGCGCTCACCCTTCTGCAACGCGCTCTCCTGCAACCGAGAGTTCACGAACCGACCTTTATCTGATGTACTGGCACAACGGGTTGGGCCATCGGATATGCACCATGCTGGAACTTCGACCATTTTGCGAGAACTGCGGAAAAGACCTGCCGCCGAATTCGACCGAAGCAATGATCTGTTCGTTTGAGTGCACATTTTGCAGCGGTTGCGTCGGGCGACTGGGCAATGTGTGCCCCAATTGCGGGGGAGGATTCACCGCGCGTCCCATCCGCCCCGCACGCAATTGGAAGGACAACAATTACCTCGGTGCAAATCCCGCCGGCAATACACGGGTGCATCGCCCGGTCGATTTGAGTACGCACGCGTCCTTCGCTGCGCCAATTACGTCAATACCTCCCGAGAGACGTTGAAATATCCAGATGCGGCGACGACCGGAACATCGAGACGCCGGGGCTTCGCTCACACCACCCAGCAGCGCGGCGGGTGTAAGATCAGCCGGGAAGAGGAATGAGCCCGGCGAGGCATCCATGAACGCAGTGCAAGCAAGTATGCGGATGTGTGTTGCGATCGTCGTGCCCCTGACGCTCGGGATGGCAGAGCCGCCGCCCCCGGGGATCACGTATGACGAAATCGCGCGCGTCCTGGCGCCTGGCGCGGCTCCGCCGCCAGTCGGCAGCTTCGCGCAAGACGCAGCCGCGATAGCAGCGTTGCCTCCTCTCGTGGTTCCCAAACAGCGGCCGGCCAACTTCAGCGCAATGATCCTGCTTCAGACCATCTCGGCTAAGGCTCTCGATCCGTACACGGCCTTTGTCTCCTCATGGGCTGCGACGGCTGCGGGAAGGGCGGAAGTCAAAGCGCGCATCGCCGAGCTGAACAAACAAAAGGCAGACTTCGCGAACGGCCGGGCGGCGAGAGAACGGACCGGGGTATTGGTAACGTTTGCCTATTACCGTGGCTGGAGTCGGATCGAATTCGTCCCCGGATACATTACGATCGACAAGCCCGATCAAGGCCTGACCATGACGCTCGACAGCGAGAAGAAGACCTACCATGCCGTGCGCGCCGGACCGATCGAGACGTTTACGGCGACCTCGGCGTCCGCCTTTGGGGGCGCAGCCCTCGACGGTGCCGCACTCGTCGAGGAGCTACCGCCGACGCGCATCGAAGGGGTTTCCGTCCGCGGCTATCGCACCACCGGCTCGATCATGGTAACGCGCACGACGAACGCGTGCGCGGCAGGAACGCATCGCGTTTCCGAAACGGAATACGTGAGTGACATGCCGGACGTGCGATACGACCCGGTCCAAGATGCGGCCAACGCGCAGCCGCTCGTCGGTGCATGCACGCTGGGCTCGCCCGTCTCGCACCGCGAACCAGGACACTTGGTCCTCTATCGTGCAGTCATGATCGACCAGGGTTCTCCGGCTGAGTTCGGCACTGCCCTGGAGCGAGGCAACATCCGCGTCCTGGGCGAAGCGGACAACGCAATGTTCCAACCACCGCCGAACTTCACCGAAGAACCATAGTATGGAGAAATTCGCATCCGTTCTCGCGCTCATGCTCGCCGTTCTGGTCGCTTCCACGTACGACTCGGCAGCGGACCCTCTCAAGCCGGGTGACGTACTGACCTATGCAGTGACTACCTCTTGGAGTGAAATGCCCGCGCCTGATTCGAAAAAGCGCAAGGCATCGGTGGAATCGGCCAAGCTGCCGGAAATGGCGAGATCCACTTCGGGCACCGTCATCCTCACGATCGACCGGATCGATGCGGACGGCAGCGCCCACGGCAGCATCCCCATCGCCAATGACAAGCGCATTCCCGGCGGGTCGGCTTCGTCTTTCGAAGCAAGCGTGATGCCCGATGGTCAGATCTTACCGAAGGTAGACTTCGCCATGATCCGAGCTGCGGGCTTCGATCAAAACCCGAACAATCCCGTATTGCCGCCCGGCTACCGACCCCGGACATCGGCCGAATGGACCAACATCGCTGCCTTTATTGCCGATCGACGGCTGCAGTTGTTCAATGATGTCGCGCTCGGCGCCAGCAAGAAGAAAGTGATCAAGGAGGGGGATGCATGGCGCATCGTCATCGCTGACCAGAACAACCAGATGGTGAACTTCGTCGGCCAGGGAACGCAGCACCTGCAGGGCCACGAGGTTGCGGTGATCGCCCTGACGACCACACGAATGACGCAGAACGGAGTTGGACCCGTCAGCGGAACAGCGTTCTACGATCTACAGAATCACATTCTCGTGAAGCTGCACGTGGTGGGCGATAACGATACCGTTTTGGGCGTTCGCAACCAAACGCTGGATATCGTGTTGCAGTGACTTGTGTGTTTCCGCCCACTCGCGGTTTGCCGACATGTGCGGCGGCTCGACGCCGCCTGAATCCAGTGAAGCCGGCACGGGGAACGCTGGGGCAAGTGTAGGGGCAACGCCGCGGCTTAAAATTCCGGTATTGCAAGCGCTTCAGGGGCTTGCCTCGGTTGGTCGAGTCCGAGCGGCCCACCAATTTGCGAGAGTCTGGGACGATCGGTAACGATCGGGCCTCGCCTGGAGAGCGAGCCCAGGGAGTACCTTGAGGATCGGCCCTGAGCTCGCGTGTATACATAGTACGCATAGATGTATACAATGTACGCATGACAAAAGATCGTATCTTCTCCGCTGCCAAGTTCGTCGTCGGCCGAGAGGGAATTGCGAATCTAACAATTCGCAAAGTCGCCGCACGAGCCGGCGTGTCGCCCATGGCGCTGTACCGGCACTTCGCCGACAAGGATGCCTTACTGAGCGCGCTGGTGGAGGACGGCCTCGCTGCGTGGGAGAAAGTAGTGCGGTCCCTTACGGCGCAGGATCCCATGGAGTGGCTGGACGAACTGAGCGAGGCGTACATGGACTTCGCTCTCGAGCAGCCCCATCGATTTGACGCGGCGTTCTTTCTACCCGCACCAAATGCGCGACAATATCCGGGCGATTTCGCTGCGGGTCGCTCGCCCGTCATTGCGATGATCATGGTACGGATCGACCAGGCGCGGGCGGATCGACGGGTGGGCGACGAACCGGCACTTGAGTTCGTGTTGTCGCTGTCAGCCCTAGCACAAGGCATGGTCTCGATGCTGCGCGCGAACCGCTTTTCAGACGAAAAGCACTTCAAGTATTTGTTTCGTAGCGTACTTCGCCACTGCATCGAGTCCTTTGCAGCCGCCCCTTCTCGGAGAGCCCAATGATCATCGACCGAAAAACTCACCATTGGATGAGCGAAGTGCGGCCCTGCCTGCTCATGGGTTTAATCATCGGCCTGCCGTTCAACGCGAGTGCGACTGCGCGCGAGGCACAACCACCGGCCTCCGAGAACCTTGCGATCGTGGGGGCCAGATTGTACGCATCGCCCTACTCCGCCCCAGTTGAGGACAGCGTCGTCGTGGTGAAAGACGGTCGGATCGTCAGCGCTGGCTCGCGTACCAACACGCCGGTTCCACCCGGAGTTCGTCTGCTTGATGCACACGGTGCCGTGCTGACCGCTGGTTTCTGGAACAACCATATTCACCTCATGACCCCGGACGTGCTCAATGCTGCTACGGCCAATGCCAAGACCGTCGCGAGTGCCCTGCAAGCGATGCTCACCCGCTGGGGTTTCACGACCGTCTTTGATCTCGCGTCCTCAACCGAAAACGCCATGGCGTTGCGACGACGCATCAATTCAGGCGAGATTCAGGGTCCCATGATTCTCACTGTCGGTGATCCCTTTTTCCCCAAGGACGGGACACCCATTTATGTGCGCGATTTCCTCAAAGCACAAGGTTGGCCGAGCGAAGAGGTGGCCACGCCGAAAGAAGCCGCAACTCGCGCCGCGCGTCAACTCGCTCTTGGCACCGATGGCGTGAAGATCTTCGCGGGCGCCATGGTCGGCGGGAAAATAGGCGTTCGGCCCATGCGAATCGATATTGCAAAAGCCATCGTTGCGCAAGCGCACCAACGCCACAAGCCTGCCTTCGCTCATCCATCGAACTTGGCCGGATTGAAGGTCGCGATCGAGTCCGGGGTCGATATCCTCGCCCACCCTACAGCCCAAGATGGCGGCGGGGTTCCTGGGGGGTGGACTCCCGAATTAATCGCCAGGCTGCGCAACCGCAACATGGCGTTGATCCCAACGATGATGCTTTTTGAAGTGGAAGCGCGCAGAAACAATGAGAGCTCGGACGACCTTGCGCACGCCATCACTATGATTACAACCGAAGTTAAGGACTATTCCTCCGCGGGAGGCCAGATCCTTTTCGGTACGGACGTCGGCTACACCGATGCCTTCGACACCACTGAGGAATATCGGCTGATGTCCGCGGCCCTCGATTGGAAAGCAATTCTAAGAGCCCTCACCACTGCCCCCGCCGAGAGGTTTGGGTATGCGGGCCGCAAGGGGCGGGTCGCGAATGGAATGGACGCAGATCTGGTATTGCTGGACGCGGACCCCGCACAAGATCCAACCGCCTTCGCGCGAGTGCGCGATACGATTCGAGGCGGGCGAGTTATTTGGGGGTCGGATCAGAGGTAACACCAGCCTCGGTGGCCGGGGCGTTCGCCGCGCGAGGAACTTTGCGAGCGTTCCTAGGTGCCGGGTTCGGTTGACGCGATGGCAGGTCCCGCGGGGGCGATCCCGCGTGGCCGACCCACGCACGCAATCCAAGTCGGACCATTGCCTGCCTATCATGCGGCCTAGTCAGCTGCTGCACCGAGGTCCTCCGAGTTCACGTAGTTGCCACGGTGGCTCCGCCCAATATGAATAAAAGCAGCACTAATAAAAGGACCACTAATAGGTATAAGCAATCGACGTTATAATGGCGACTCGCCTGGGGAGGCGGGCGTGAAGGGAGGCTCTATGTCTCAGAATCGAATCAAGAGCGCTGTCGCGGCTTGCCTGTCGCTAGTCGGCGGGACGCTCGCCCAAGTCGCGATCGCTCAGCAATCTCGTTCCGATCCAGGACAGCTCGAGGAGATCGTCGTCACCGCGGAAAAGCGCGAAAGCACCGTGCAAAAGACGCCGATCAGCTTGACGGCGGTGTCAGGCGCCGACATTCAGGATCGTGGGCTCACGGACTTGGGCAACTTGGTGCAGTCGGTGCCCGGTGTGTCCGTGCGCACGAGCGGACCCGGCATGGGCGAGTTCGAGATGCGCGGCGTCTCCTCGACCGGCGGCAACTCGCCCACAGTCGGCTTCTACTACGACGACACGCCGCTCACGGCTCCCTCGGCCTCCAACGAGGGCAAGATCGTGATTTCTCCCGCGCTCTATGACTTGAGCCGGGTCGAGGTGCTTCGCGGACCGCAGGGGACCCTGTACGGATCGGGCTCTATGGGCGGAACCATCAAGGTAGTCCCGAATGCCCCGAATCCCGACGCGTTCGACGCCTCGGCGGAGATAACGTTCGCGGACACCGACCACGGCGGTTTCGATCACGCCGAAAATGCAATGGTGAATCTTCCTTTCGGCGGAGGCATGGCGGCGTTGCGCGTCGTAGGATCGTATTCGCATGATGCGGGCTGGATCGATCGGGTGGTGATCGCTCCCGGAGAGTTTCCGCCGGCGAGCGGCACGGTGCGCGGCAATGTTCTCGCGGCCCCCGTCGCGGCCGACCACCACGATGTGAATGATGTCAACCGCACCACGGTCCGCGTCAGTGTCCTCATCAAGCCCGTCGACGGCTTGGTCATCACGCCGTCCTTCTTCTATCAGAAATTGACCGCCGGCGGCTTGCCGTACATCGACAGCAGTCCCGGCACCGACGCGCACTACCAGCCGTTCGACGTGTCGGAGGACTACCGCGACGAGTTCAGGCTCGGTGTTCTCAACATCAAGTACACGATGCCAGTACTGGAGTTGAGCTCGATCACGTCGTATTGGTCGAGGAACGAGCCGCTCAACCAGGACACCTCCGAGTCCTGGACGACCGGCCTTGGTTTGACCGGCTACACCCCCGCGCAAGGCGGCATCGGCGCGGCATCCGCGATCGAGTACAACCCCACCCACCAGATCACCGAGGAGCTACGCGTGTCCTCGGTCGGCGACGCCAATCCGAAGTGGCTCGTGGGATACTTTTACGAGGATTTCCATTCGGCATGGAATATTGTGTTCCCCTCGCAGAACGGCGCGGCAATCTATGGCTCGAACAATCTGTTCAGCTACTTCAGTCCGATGCCGATCTACCAGCAATCGGTGTTCGGCGAGGTCACCTACAATGTGACGGAGCCCTTCGCCATCACCGTGGGGGCACGCCGCTACCATTACAATGCGCCGGTCAACATCAATCAATACGGTGCGCTCACCGCGACCGTGGTGACCTCCACGGTGGAGAAGGACCAGGGTGTCACACCCAAGGTCTCGCTGTCCTATGACATCACCAAGGATTTCATGCTGTACGCGACGGCGTCCAAGGGCTTCCGGCCGGGCGGTGGCACGGGACCCGTGCCGACCTCGGGACCGCTGACCTGCGAGGCTCAGCTCCAGCAAGAGTACGGCAGCACGTCATTCGTGGCGGGACCGATCTCCTTCAAGTCGGACAACGTCTGGAGCTACGAGCTGGGCGAGAAGTTGCGCCTGGCCGACAATCGGGTGACCATTAACGGCTCGGTGTACTTCGAGAAATGGAACGGTGTTCAGCAGGCCAACTCCCTGTCGTCGTGCGGTTACACCTACACGGCCAACGCCGGTAACGCGCACGTGCGCGGCGCGGAACTCGAGATCCAGGCCATCGTGGTGCGCGATTTAACGGTGTCGGCGAACGCAGCGTACTCGCATGCGGCCATGGTAAGCACCAATCTCATCAACGCGGGGTTCGATCCGGGAACGCGGATCCAGCAGGTGCCGCAATGGACTTCGTCCGAGTCGATCGCATATCGGCACGGATTGACGGATCAGCTCGCGTTGATTGCTCGGGCCGACAATACCTATGTGGGCAGCCGGACGGACGCAACCTTCGCGATCAACCAGCTGCCTGCGTACGACCTAGCCAACGTTCGCGCCGGCATCGACGGCGGGCGCTGGTCGGCCGTCCTGTTCGTGAACAACGTGGCGGACAAACGGGTGCTGCTCAACAACATTGTGCAGGATGCGGTGAATTTGCCGACCTTCAACCGCATAGCCGTGAGCCAGCCGCGCACGGTGGGTGTCGACTTCAACTACAAATTCGGGAAGTAAGCAACGTGCGCGGGATCGTCCTGACGACATCCCAGCGCCCGGTTTTCTGAACGGGCTTTGTCTAGAAGCGGCCCGGCGTGCGGACGGGCAGGGGCACGTTGCACAGATCGATGTGCCCCGGATTGAATTTGAACCACGACTCAAGCCGATCGCGCCGCTGCGCGAGCACCGCGCGGAACGTCGCGCTCTCGGTGCGCAGCACCTCGATCGTCGTGCGCTCTGCCGCCGGGACATCCGAGGCGAGGCGCATCGAGGCAATGGGAACCGCCGGCTCGCGGGCGACGTAGAACCCCATTTCGCCGCTGCCGCGCGGCAGGCTCGAAAGCAGCTCCATCCCCATCAGGACTCGCCCAAACAAAGCGACGTTGCGGTCCAGATGCCGTGGCGCGTGTCCGATCACCGCATACATCTCCGTGCCATCGCTCTCCGGCGGATCGTCGCGGCCCGCGCCCACCATGCCGTAGCAGTGCGCCAGCCAGGCCGTGTGCGTGGCGGGGTCGCGAGCTGCGGGAAAGCCGTCGAGAAATCCGACTTCCCCGGCAAACAGGTCGCGATCCGGCAGGAGCTCGAAGCGCGAGGCGGCGTGTGCATCGGCGGTGAACTCCACGGAGGGATGAATTCCGAGCGGTATTGGGCGGCGGTGATCGGCGTCGTCCCACTGAACCACGTAGTTGTCCTGGACCCGGATGATCGCAAGTCCGTCAAAGTAACGGGCGCGCACCAGCCGCTTGACGTTGGCGACGTGCTGAGGCGCGACGAGCGTCGCGAGCTCGATCACGACACGTCCGCGGGGCAGCTCGAGGTACAGAGTCTCATCGGGACTCGGCGTGCGCCAGTCCGCGGCGGGTGACCCCGCGAGCAGGTCCGCCACGGTGACGGGCTTCGCGTCGGCCACCGACATTGCACCGACTCCCAACACCCCTAAGCACGCCGCGAGTGCGGCGGCCCAGCTGCCTGCGTTCGCGCGGATTGCGGCGAACGGCGGACATGCGCTCACTTCGCGCCGCCTTGCTTGGCCGCCGGTACGGGTTCTGCCGCAGCGGCGAGCTCTACCCCGTGCAGCATGCGGTTAAGCGCCCGACGATCGAAGTAGCGCCCGGCGAGGATGACGGCGCGGATCTCACGCGTGTTGCCGATGTCGTCGAGCGGATTGGCGTCGAGCAGCACGAGATCGGCGAGCTTTCCCTGCTCGACAGTGCCCATGTCGGCGAGGCGATTCATGAACCTAGCGGGATTCAAGGTCGCGGTCTGTAAGGCCTGCATCGGGGTCAGCCCCGCCTTCACAAACAGCGCCAGCTCCTCGTGCAAGCTGAACCCCGGGAATATGTGCACGCCGGCCGCGGTGTCGGTGCCGGCCATCAGCGGTACGCCGGCACGGAACATTGCAAGCGTCATGTCGAGCTCCATCTGCACGAACTTCTTGCGCACCGGCAACGGGTCGGTGTCCATGGTTTTCATGATGTCGCTCACGAACATGGGCCAGGTGTGATCCTTCCACGAGGGCGGCGCATATTTCGTGAGTGGATCGTGGCTCTTATCGATGTCATCCACCAGCCATTGCCCCCGCTCCCATACGAGGGTCGGCACCTGCCAGGTCTGATTCTTTGCCATCAGCGCAATCAGGGCCCGGGCGCGCGCGGGGTCGTAATTCTCGACATTGAGACCCAGACTCTTCGGCCCCTTGAGCAGCCGGTCCTCGATGGTCGTACATCCTTCAAAGATGCCGGTGAAGTGCTCGATACTCTTCTGGCCGGCATTGGACGCTTCCGACGCGCGCACCGCATCCGGAACGTGGCCCACGAATACGATGCCGAGCTTCCTAGCCTCGTCGGTTGCTGCGAAGTACCCGTCGCGCGGAATCAGCGACTGGATCTTGATGAAGTCGACGCCGCGCGCCTTTAGATCGTCCACGACCTTGCGGCCGCCGGCGGCGTTCGCCACGGGTGCCGAACTTGGAAAGCGCGGGACAGGCCCATCCAGCATCGGGCCCGCGATGATCATGCGCGGCCCGAGGAGCTTTCCTGCTGCGGTCGCCGCGCGCCATTCCTTGAGCACATCGAGGTCGCCGCCCATGTCGCGCACGCCGGTGATGCCGTTCGCCACGAACAGCGGCAGTACCACCTTTTCGTCGCGCGGCAGCCAGTCGCCGAACACCTGGTGCACGTGCATGTCCCAGAGTCCGGGGATCAAGTACTTGCCCGCGCCGTCCACGGTATTGGCGCCGGCGGGCGCGTGAACTGCGTCGCTCGTGCCGAGCGCGACGATGTGCCCATGCGTGACGATGACTGTCATGTCCGCTTTTGGCGGCGAGCCGGTCGCATCGATGACGTTGACATGGACTATCGCCAGGTAGGAGGGCGCGCCGCCCCACGCGGCAACGGAACTCGCGAGCGCCAAACACGCCGCAATCAAACGTCTCATTCCGACTCCTTGACGAGCATTCGATGTCTTGAGGTTCCGCGCGGGCGCCCCCGGCCGCACAAAGTACACCATTCCACGGCGCTCAACGTTCTACTGCGAGAGCCACCCCCATGCCGCCACCGATACAAAGACTGGCAAGGCCTTTCTTTGCGTCGCGGCGGATCATCTCATGCAGCAGGGTGACCAGAATTCGACAACCGGACGCTCCGATCGGATGACCGATGGCGATGGCCCCGCCGTTGACATTGATCTTAGAGGTATCCCATCCCATTTGACGGTTGACGCCGATTGCCTGCGCGGCAAATGCCTCGTTGATCTCCATGAGGTCCAGATCCCGATGTGTCCAGCCCGCCTTGCTCAGACACAATTGGCTGGCCGGCACAGGACCCATTCCCATGATCTTTGGGTCAACGCCTGCAGAGGAATAGGCCTTGATCCGAGCGAGAGGTTTCAGGCCCAATTCACTTGCCCGCCGCTCCGACATCATCATGACGGCGGCCGCGCCATCGTTGAGGCCTGACGCGTTGCCGGCGGTCACCGTGCCGTCCTTGGCGAATGCGGGCTTCAACTCGCCAAGCGCGTCGGCGGTGGTCCCGTATCGAATGAATTCGTCGGACTCGAACAGGGTGGCGCCCTTTTTTGAAACGATCTCAATGGGCGCAATTTCAGCCTTAAATTTCCCTGCCTTCTGCGCCGCCTCTGCCTTCTGCTGCGATGCTGCCGCGAATTCGTCCTGGTCGCGGCGGGAAATTTCGAACTGTTTGGCGACATTCTCGGCCGTCATGCCCATGTGATAATTGTTATACGCATCCCACAAGCCGTCGACGATCATGCTGTCGATGAGTTTCGCGTCGCCCATGCGAAAGCCGTCGCGGGACCCTTGGAGTATGTGGGGCGAAGCGCTCATATTCTCTTGGCCACCCGCAATGATGATGTCCGCATCGCCGCATCGAATGGCTTGCGCAGCCAAATGCACTGCCTTCAGGCCGCTGCCGCACACTTTCCCAACGGTCATTGCCGGCACGCTGTTTGGAATACCCGAACGAATCAGTGCCTGCCGCGCGGGATTCTGACCGACACCGGCCGTGAGAACCTGTCCTAAAATCACCTCCGAAATCTGCGCAGGTTTGACATCGGTACGGGCGAGCAGCGCCTTGATAATCTGGGCGCCGAGATCGGCGGCAGATACTTTCGCGATCGACCCGCCAAATTTTCCGACTGCGGACCGCAGCGCGGCTGTAATGACTACATCGTTCATCGCGTCTCCCTCCGTTCCGGTCGCGCAACTATCATCCGCATCCTACTCGCATGGACCGGCTCTTAAATAGGTAATAGAAGTAGCTCTAGGCCTGAGGCCGGAACAATGGGAGACTTGAATGCGCGTTTTGAAAGCAGCAACTATCTCGCTCGTTCTAATAACCGGCTCTTTGGCAGCATTGGCACGATCTGCGACGCCCGAGCACGCAGCGTCAAAGCTAACTCAGCAGGTGATCATTGGTCCTTGGCGTCTTGTTGGTATCGACTATTCAGGTCCCAACGATCAAGACCTACACGTTTCTGTTCCGCGGCGAGAAGATCGTCGATGCCCGCTTGCCCTGCCAGGGGATGAGATGAATTGAGCGTAATTGTTCCTCTTTGCCGCACATCCTTATGAATTACCGCCTACCTAGGTGAAGCCCTCGTAGGCACAGACCGTCGCATCCTGGCGACAGGTTCTCTCTGATGCCTGAACGGATGCAGAATCAAAAGCCGTTGATTGACGCGAAAATCAGCCGCCCCCACCTGCGCTCAAAACTAGGACTTAAGAATGAATCATTCGGCAAAGGCTTGCTCGGTGTTGGTCTGCCTGCTGTCTGCAATGGCAACTTCGGCGCTGGCTCAGCAACCGCCCGACCCGGTGAAAAGCGATTCCATGGCGAACACTGCGATGGGGAGCAACGCGCTCCTCCACGTCGTTCTTTCGGAGTCAGCGTGCCACAATACCGCCAGCGGTGAGGACGCCCTGTATTCAGATACCAGCGGCAGCTATAACACTGCCACCGGGTTCAGCTCCCTCTTCTCGAACAAGACGGGCGACAACAATACCGCGGCCGGATACCAATCTCTGTATTACAACGCGACCGGCAGCAACAATACGGCCAGCGGCCACGAGTCCCTATTTACCAACACGACCGGCTCCGATAACACCGCTCTCGGGGCGGGAGCGCTCCGTTCCGCAAAGACCGGCAACAACAACATTGCCTTGGGGTATGAAGCGGGATACAACTTGACGACCGGCAGCAACAACATCGAGATCGGCAGTAAGGGCCTGGCTACCGATTACAACATGATCAAGATCGGCGTAGAGGGCCTGCAGGCGAAGACCTTCATCGCCGGCATCTACAAAACATCGGTCAGCGGTAGTGCCGTCATGGTCAACTCCAACGGGCAGCTTGGGGTTGTAGTCTCTTCAGAGCGTTTCAAGACCGACATAGTGCCGATGGGATCGCACACCGCGAAACTGCAAGCGCTGCGCCCGGTCAAGTTTCACCTCAAGACTGATCCGCATGGTGCGGTTCAGTACGGGCTGATCGCTGAGGAAGTGGCGCAGGTCTATCCGGAGCTCGTAATTCGCGATGAGACGGGCCGAATTGACGGCGTGCGTTATGACGAGCTTGCGCCGATGCTATTGAACGAGATGCAGGAGCAGCAGAAAGTGGTAGCGGCTCAGTCGGCGAAAATCGCTGACGAGGAGCGGCGTGCTGCAGCTCGGGACACGAAGATTGCGCGACTCCAGGAGCAATTAGCCGGCATCCAGGCGGCGCTCGTTAAGCTGCAATCCATGGATCAACTGGTCGCACGGCGCTGAAGCCGATCGTGGGGTTCGGGTCGCCGACCGGCCAAGCCCAGGCGTTCGGCGCTCGCGGCCTAGCCTAGTCGAATCATGGGCGGGAGAGCGTACCTCGACACAACATGCCCGAAAATCGCAAAACTCGCGTAGCCATCGTATTTGGCGGCCAATCGGCGGAGCATGAGATATCGATTCTCTCCGCTCCCCTCGCGCGACCTGGCGGTCGACGAGTTCGCTAGTGCAAAGGAGGCTGCGGATGAACAGGCGGCTCGGGCGATTTCATTAACGCGACGATGGTTCGCGTGCTGCTGCCACGCCCGAGACGGAACGCAAGCTCAGCAGAATCAACGCGCTGATGATCACAGCACCGCCCAACAGGAGGAATGCCGCTTGATGCGTGCCGGTCCGCTCCTTCAGGAAGCCTATGAGTGCCGGACCTAGGAACGCCCCGACGTTGGGAATGGTGTTGATCATCGCAATGCCGCCCGCAGCGGCCCGCCCCGTCAGGAATCGAGACGGTATCGACCAGAACGCTGGAAGCATCGCACACCAGCCTATCGGAACGAGCGCGAGCGCGAGCAGGACAAGAGGCGGCGCACGAAACACCGCGCTCCCAAAGAGACCGCACGACATGACCAGTACAGCGACGGCTGCATGTAGCGGCAATTCTCCGGTTCGGTCCGCATGTGATCCGTTAAGCAGCATCGCGACGACGGCCGCAGCGCTGATCGCTGCAATGAGGAGGCCTACAACTAAATCACTGGCCCCCGTAACGGCCTTGATGATCAGCGGCGACCAGTACGTGTATCCATAGAACCCCATCGCTGTAAAAATTCCGAGCGTGCCGAGCGACAACACGGTCCGGTCAGTGAGTGCTGCCCGCAGAGCCACGTGACGCCTTGCATCGCAGGCGCGGCGTTCTCTCGCGAGCGTCGCCACCAGCCACTCGCGTTCCGGTCCCTTGAGCCACCGCGCGTGCTCAGGGCAGTCGGTGAGGCAGAACGGCACGATGAATCCCACCAGAACTGCGGGCAGTCCCTCGAGCAGAAATAGCCACTGCCATCCGGCAAGACCCTGAGCGCCATCCAGCCCCAGAATCGCACCGGACACCGGTCCGCCGATGAGGCCCGTGAATGGGATTGCTGCCATGAATCCCGCGATCGCCTTTGCGCGATGGGCACTTGGGTACCACAGGCTCAGATAATAGAGGACACCCGGAAAGAAACCTGCCTCCGCGGCGCCGAGCAGAAACCTCGTTATGTAGAAACTCCACGGAGTCCGGACGAACATCATCGACATCGACACCAAACCCCAAGTTACCATGATCCGGGCGATCCACCGCCGCGCGCCCACCCGGTGCAAGATCAGATTGCTCGGTACTTCGAACAGCATATAACCAATGAAGAAGATGCCCGAACCTAACCCAAATGCCCCGGAGCTGAAGCCGAGATCGGCGTTCATGTGTAACGCGGCGAACCCGACATTGGCTCGATCAAGCCACGCGACAATGTATAGCAGGATGAGGAACGGAATGAGACGGCGGGTTACCTTGCGCAGTGCTGCCTTCGCTACCGTGTGGTCGCCATAGATTGACTGGTGGCTTGACGTCATAGTCCAGTCTCATATCGCCAAGACACATCGTCCCAACTGCAGCATTGCACCGACCGCGGGTGACCGCAACGTCGCCTTGCCAGCAGTCGGCCAAAAATCCGATCGCGATGAGTGCTTCTCGTCAGCGTTCGGTTGTCCGGCGCAAGTGCAAGGTTTTAGTTGGAACGCCGCGCTAGAATGGTGGGCGTCACGCCGTCTGTGGCGTCATATGGCACGCGTCCGCGCGTCGCGATTATTGTTCCAGGAGAAAGCATTTGAAAGCCCTGACATGCGGTGAGGCCGTGATGAAATTACTGTCGGCCTACGAAGTAGACACCGTGTTCGGCATGGCCGGGACGATGACCGTCGAGCTGTACCGCGGCATCGCACTCGCCGGAATCCGCCACGTGCAGTGTCGCAACGAGCAAGGCGCGAGCCTCATGGCCGACGGCTACGCGCGGGCGACCGGCAAGCCCGGTGTTTGCACGATCATTGCCGGCCCCGGTGTGACCAACGCGGCGACCGGCATCGCGCAAGCTTACTGCGATTCGCAACCGATGCTGGTCCTATCCGGAGCGTGCGCCACGAACACGCAGGGGAAAGGCTGGGGCGCGATCCACGAACTTGCCGACCAGGGCGCGGTAACTGCCGGATTCACCGCGTTCAGCGCCATGGTCCGATATCCTGAAGAGCTGCCAGAACTGATTGCTCGCGCGTATGCGGTGTTTCGCGGCAGCCGGCCTCGTCCGGTGCATCTGTCGCTCCCACGGGACGTTCTCCCGGTGCCCGTCGAGGCCGTCTGGAGCACCCGCCGCGCTCCGTCCTTGCCGATGCCCGATCCGGCGGCGATCGACGAGGCCGCGGATCGCCTCGCGCGGGCGAAGCGACCTTTGATTCTCGTCGGCGGCGGCGCGGTAGGCACCCGCAAGGCGCTGACTGATATCGCCGAGCATCTCGGGGCTCCGGTTCTTTCCACCAATGCCGGCAAGGGGATACTCCCGGAATCCCACCCTTTATCTCTCGGCGGCTCGATCGTGCGCAAACCGAGCCAGCTGGCACTGGCGGAAGCCGATGTGGTACTGCTGGTGGGTTCGGAAGTCGGCGCAGGCGACAGCTTCCTGCCGAAGCTTGATATTTCGGGCGACATCATTCGGATCGACATCGATCCCATTGAACTAACCTCGGTCTACCCAGCTGCAGTGCCCATACAAGCCGATGCCCGCGCCGCGATGCTCGCTCTGTCGTCCGCCCTTTCGAGCCGCAAGCCGGCGGCGCAGCGCGCGCAGGGCGAGCTACGGGTTCGGGATGTCCTTGCGCGCATTGCTGCGACAATGACCGATGTCGAAAAGCTTCACGCACGCGTCTGGCAGACAGTTCGTTCAGCCCTTCCCGCCGATGCCATCGTCATGGGCGACGCCTCGCAGATTGTGTACTCGGGCTCTTTTGCAATGCCGATGGAAATGGAGCGTTGCTGGTACTATTCCGGCACGTACTGTTCCCTGGGCGTTGCTTTGCCGCTGGCCATCGGTGCCAAGATCGGCGCGCCAGACCGGCCGGTGATCGCGGTCGCAGGCGACGGCGGAATCATGTTCACGGTCAATGAGCTCGCCACGGCGGCGGAGGAACGCCTCGCGCTGCCCGTCATCGTGTGGAACAACGATGCCCTGAAGGAAATCGTGGACCAGATGGACCAGCGGCAGATTCCGCGCATCGGCGTGGAGCCCAAGAGTCCCGACTTCCTGCGATTGGCGGAGAGTCTCGGCTGTCATTCCGCTCGCGCCGAGAGCGCCGAACATCTGGCGCAATCCGTGCGGGAGGCTCTGGTCGCGGATCGTCCGACCCTGATCGAAGTCCGCCAGGACAGTCGGTGGCTCGCGCCCTAAGGTTCAACCGGATGGAGCGCGCGGGGACGTCGCCTGGCGTTCTGGTCGCTTATCTCGTCGCGCGGCCGATAGGGAGCCTCGATGTACCCCTTCTCCTCGTCACCGAGCTTGAGCCCGAGCGCCTCCACGGCGACATCGAGGTGTGCCGTCTTTGCAGCACCCACGATAGGAACATTGTGATTGGAGCTGCCGACGACCCAGGCCAACGCGATATGTGCGGCGCTCACGCCCCGGCGCGCAGCGACCTCGCGCACGCGCCGCGCGATCTCGCGATCGATGTCGTCGCCGTAGAATTCCTGATAGACGTCCTGGGCCGCGCGCGCAGTGCCGGCGCCGCGCGCGAGGTAGCCGCGCGCGAGGGGGCTGAAGGTCGTGACGGCGATGCCCTGGTCCCGGCAATAGGGGAACATCTCCCGCTCTTCCTCGCGATAAAGCACATTGTACTGGCACTGCATGTTGACGAAGGGCGTCCAGCCGTTCATCGCCGCCACGTGGTTCATTTTCGCGAACTGCCACGCATACATCGTGGAGGCGCCGAGGTAGCGCACCTTGCCCGCGCGGACCGTGTCGTGCAGCGCTGACATCGTTTCTTCGACGGGCGTATCCGCATCGAAGGCATGGATCACGTAGAGGTCGACGTAGTCGGTGCCCATGCGCGCGAGCGACCGATCGATCGCGGTCGCGATGTGCTTGCGCGACAGGCCGCGATCGTTCGGGTCCTCGCTCATCGGGTAGTAGACCTTGGTCGCGAGCACCAGTCGCTCGCGTGCGCTCAGCCCGAGCAGGGTCCGCCCGACGACTTCCTCATTGCGGCCGGCGGAGTACCAGTCGGCCATGTCGAAAAAGGTGATGCCGAGGTCGAGGGCACGCTGCAGGATGGGAATGGAATCATCTTCGTCGAGGACCCAGCCCTTCCAGGCGGAGCTGCCCATCGACATCGTGCCGAGGCAGAGCCGTGAGACCTGAAGGCCCGTCTGCCCGAACCGGATGTATTCCATGCGAGACCCGCTCCGCCTATTTGATACTAGGATAACCGGGGACTAGGTACCTGTCTGCATTGCAAGCCGTACGCGCTTCTTGCTGCGAAAATGCGTAACCGTCAGGACCAACGCAGTCGCCTGTAGCAGTGCGCAGAAATAGAACGGCGCACCGATGCGCCAGTCGCCCTTGGGGAGGTGAGACACCATAGTCAGCAGCGGCGCGCCGATGGCCGGCGCGATCACGGCCATCAAACTATTGATGCCCCCGACTGCGCCGAGGGTCTTGCCCTGATTTTGCGCGTCCGCTGCGCTTGAAATCATGCTTTGTATGGTTGATGAGACGGTCGCGCCCAGCAAATTGACGAAGATGATCGCGTACATCATCCAGCTGTGCGTGGCGGCCCCCCACAGTGCGTAGGCAAGAGTGGAGGAAATCAATCCCAATACGGCCAGGCGCCGCACGCTGATAGCCTGCAAAATCCGGCCCAATAACAGTCCCTGCACAACGGCCGATACGACGCCCACTGCCGCGAGCGACCAGCCGTTGTCCCGAGGCCCCCAACCGAATTTGAAGGTGGTGTAGAGCACCCAACAGGTATAGAGCACAAACTGGGCGAGCCCGCAGCAGGCCACGACAACGGCCAGGGGCGCGACGTCCTTCAACTGAGACAGCCGGCGCAGCGCAACGAACGGATTGGCGGCCTTCCAATCAAATGCGTGCCGGCGAGCCGCCGGCAAGGATTCAGGCAACACGAAGCAACCATACAGGAGATTGAGCAGCGCGAGGCCGCCGGCCGCGTAGAACGGCAGCCGCAGATTGATGGAGCCCAGCAATCCCCCGATCACGGGCCCGAGAATGAACCCGACGCCGAACATCGCTCCCAGCATGCCGAAGCGCTTGGCGCGCTGTTCGGGCGGCGTAATGTCGGCCACATAAGCGCTGGCCACCGAGAGATTGGCTTGCATTGCACCGGCCACCAGCCGTATGACGATCAACATACCGACGGACGTCGCTATTGCCGTCGTGAAGAAGCTCAGCATGAGGCCGGAAAAACCGATCAACAATACCGGGCGGCGTCCGTAGCTATCGGATAGCGCCCCGAGAATCGGCGATCCAAAGAAATTAGCAAAGCTAAACGTGAACGTGACGACGCCATACCAGAGGGCCTGATCCGTTTTCGTCCCCGTGAGACTGCCAACCAGCGCCGGCAATACCGGGATGATCAGGCCAATCGAGATCATGTCGATCAGCGCCGTTACCATGATGAACGGCATGGCCGCCGCGCGGCTGTGGCGCGCAGCGAACAGCTTGAAGGGGGGGTCAGTGGTTGACATGAGGCAAGGTTAGCCTAGCCGCGAAGCGCTGCTCCTGACAACTGGCAACGCGGCCGAGCGTGCGACAACTGCTGAGGACGGGCGCGGCGCGATGCGATCCCCTCCTCGACCGAGCGATGCGGCGGCTAGGCAAATCGGGCTTGTTGAGCGCGCGACAGCCGCAAGCCTTCGCCGGCATAAATCAGCAGGGCCGCCCAGATGACCGTGAAGCCGAGCGCGCGAGCGCGCTCGAACGGCTCGTGCAGCACGAAAACGCCGCAAGAAAATTGCAAGGTAGGCGCTATGAATTGCAAGAGTCCCACCGTCGAGTAGGGAAGCAAGCGAGTTCCATAGGCGAAGAGGAAGAGGGCGATGGCCGTGATGGGTCCGCTGCCGACCAGGAGAGCATCGACACCGAGTCCCGCGTGACCCAGCGCGGAGCTACCCGCGGACTCGCACCACACGAGGTACGCGGCGGCGAATGGAGCCAATAGCAGTGTTTCAGTCGCGAGCCCGGGCAACGACTCGACCTTCACTACCTTGCGCAGGAACCCGTAGACGCCAAACGACAGCGCCAAGGTCAACGCGATCCATGGAAGCCTCCCGGCCGAAGCCGTGAGATAGGCGACGCCGATGCCCGCCAGCGCGACCGCCGTCCACTGCGCGGCGGTGAGCCTTTCCGAAAGAAGAATGACTCCCAGCAGCACGTTGACCAACGGGCCTATGAAATAGCCCAAACTGGTCTCCACCACATGGCCGTTCGCGACGCCCCAGACATAGACCAGCCAGTTGAACGATATCAATGTTGCCGAAACGGCGAGTCGCCAGACCACGCTGCGATCCGCCAGGGTCGCACGAAGGGTATTCAGCTCGCCCCGCAAGGCAATCCACAACAACACGAACAGACACGACCAAACCACGCGGTGAGCGATGACTTGGAACGCGGATACTTCCCGTAAGAGGTGGAAATAAAGTGGAAATATACCCCAGATCGCGAAGGCCGACGCCGCAGGCACAGTCCCTCTGAAGCGCCCCCTCATCGCCGCTACCAGTGCCGATGTTTCGGCAAATCATCGTTGATCGAGTAGTAGTCCGATTGGTCGGCGACAAATATGTGCTCTTGCAATGACACATGGGTAGGCGTGTCAAGCGTGCCCGCGGTAATACTCGTTTCATCGCGGCCGAATTGCCTCCAAAACAGATTACCGCCGCACCGGCGGCAGAATCCGCGCTCCGCGGTATCCGACGACTTGTACCAGAGCAGCGTATCGGAAGCCGTCAGTTCGATATCGGCCGAGAGCGCGCTCGTCATGGCGGCGAAGTGCCCGCTCGTGCGGCGGCACTGTGCGCAATGGCAGGCGATGACCCCGCGAAGTGCGCCGTTTATTCGATAGCGCACGCCCTCGCACAGGCAGCCGCCGGTATGGATCGCTTCCGCTTCAGTCTCGGTCACGTCGTTCGCTCCTGGAAACGCGGTTCACGCGCCATGATAAGTCGTTGAGGGGCATGACCGCGCAATTCTCGCGCAATTCTCGCCGCGTGTATCGCCGAATTCGGACCTTGAATTCCTGGACTTATCAGAATCGCCGCGATATGTAGAGGAGGCCGGTGTCGATCTTGTAAAAGCTTTCCGCTCTAGTGCCTTGTGGATCGCTTGCCAGCACATGATCCCGCGCCACATTTTGTGCATGGCGGAAATCGAGGCCCAAATCCCACCGCGGCAGCATGTCGCGCCACAAGGCGCCGACGCCGTAATACATCGAATAAGCGGGCGTGGCGAGATTGTAGCGGGCGACACCGATGAAAAGACCGGCAGCGAACGAGTGGGTAAATCGATATCGATAGTCGAGCGCCCGCACTCCGAGCAGGGAGTGATGGTCAACCTCATCCAATTCCACACGGACGCCCAGATCGTTGCGCGCGGACACGGTGCGGCGCACACCGAGGCCGATATGAGGATCAAAACCCCATTTACTGGTGGTGATCGGAATGCCAGGCCCCAAATCGGTGCGAACCCTGTTGACGTTCATTCCGGCGTCGATAAATCGTTCCGCGCCGCGCTCCGCAGTATTACCCGTGTACGAATCTTCGTTGAGCGAGCCGTCATCGCGGGTATGCCCATCTCCGCCATAGCGCACAAATGCCGACAACCGCGAAAACGACTTGCCGTAGACGTCGCGTCCCGCGAATATTTCGCCGCCCACGGTCAAGTCTTTCCAGGGGCGCGTGTAGCGCACCGAGACATCGTAGTAGCGATGGTAAGGAAATGCCGGGGTCGCAGTGTAGGTTCGCGAGTCGCCGCCGAAATAACTCTGATTTGCAAGCGTACGCACCCGTTCCTCGAGATAGCCGCCGAACGGCGGTTCCCAGCCAACGCGCACCATCTGGCTGCGTGCGCCGACCCCGTCTCCGAAGTTGCGCTGATCGGCGCCCCAGTTGCCGAGCACCAGGCCGCGGTTGGTCATGCCGTCCAGGAAAATATTGTGGACGTACCAGATGTTTTGCCATTCCGAAAATTCGTACGTAAAGTCGAAGTAGCGCCCGATGCGTGGGATGTCGATGCCGGCGGTGAGCGCCGCATTGCCCAGCAAGTAGCTCCCGCCGTTCGAGTTGTCTTCGCCTGCGTACTGGAAATAAACCGCCAACGGGGTTTTGCCGGGAAAAATGAACCGGCTGACGTACGACGCCTGTTGGTTGCCTTGCGTCTGCGAAAGGCCGCTCGGCTTGAAGAAGTCACGCACGAGGAAGCGTGCAGAACCCGGCAAACCGCCGCCGCCGCCGTACTCCAAGGATCGATTGAGGCCGATAGACCAACCGGGGAAGGGTTCGATCGACAATTGCGTGCCGAACAGTTTTGGGCTGCCGCTGCTCAACACGCCGTTATAGAGAATGTTATCGCGGGGCTGCGACAAGCGCGTCAAAAAAATCTCGTACTGAAACCCAAGCCTGGTGAGAGGTTCATAGTTCGACAAGGTCACCGATGGCGTCGTCGGCGCTTCGGTGCTGATCAGCATGCTGCTGTCGGTGGCGGGCGAGAGCCAATGATCGCGGTAGCCGATATCGAGCTGCGCCCAATTGAAGCCCAGACTCAACACCGACCCGGTCGGCTCCGCACGGCCCTTATAGGCGATTGCCCCGGCGCTCAAGAGCACATAGTCGTTCGGCTGCACGTAGCCTTGCGCAGAGAATTCCCAGGAGCTTTTTACCGGTAGTCCGTGCGCGTTCGGCATCACGCCGGGATCGCGGTCACGGGCGAGGGTGCCGGCCGCGCCGGCGTGGGTCACCGCATAGTCGCGCGAGTACCGTTCCAGATACCGCTTGACCTTCGTGCACAGCGGTTTGTCGACCATGCAAGCCTGGGGCAGGGCGTCGAGCACCAACGCAACGGCGAAGGGCCGCTTGAGAATGGGCTCATCGGCAAGAATGAGCACCCGCTCGATTTGCCGTTCCATTTCCGGTTCGAGGTTGAGCGGCAGATAGCCGCTGACCCCGGCCGCGCGGGCAGCGTGCGTCATCGAGCCCAGCAGGCAGATGCAAGCGATTCCCGGCCTCAGATACCTCATCACGATTCGATTCATCCCGTTCGCCGTAACACCCATGGGGCAGTACACGATATGACGCGCCAGACGGTCAAGGTTTATATCATTCAAGTGGTGCCGTTCGATTGAAACCATTAGGCTTGGTGATGCACCATCAGTGTCGCGAGGATAGAATTGTACTTACCGGCGCATTTCGAGGAAAAACGCACCGCGGTTCTGCACGCGCTGATGCGCGCCCATCCGCTCGCGACCCTGGTGACGCTCGGCGGCTCGGGACTCGACGCGAACCACGTACCGGTCGAAACGCTGGCCGAGCCGCCTCCGCACGGTTTGATCCGAGGGCACGTAGCGCGCGCCAATCCCGTGTGGCGGCAGTACCGCGCCGACTCGGAGGCGCTGGCGATTTTCCAGGGACCGCAGGCGTACATCTCGCCGAACTTCTATCCATCCAAGCAGGAGACGGGAGAGGTCGTTCCGACCTGGAACTATGCCGTGGTGCACGCACGCGGCACCTTGCGCTTTGTGCAAGACACCGCCTGGCTGCGCGCGTTCGTGGAGCGGCTGACTGTCGAGCATGAGAAATCGCGGGAAGCGCCGTGGGGTGTCGAGGACGCGCCGCCCCCCTACATCGCGAAAATGCTGTCGATGATCGTCGGCTTCGAGTTCTCGATTGCAAGTCTGACGGGCAAGTGGAAGCTTAGCCAGAATCATCCGGCCGCTAATCGCCGGGGAGTCGTGAAGGGTCTGCGCGCCGCTGCCGGGGAGGATGCGTTGGAAATAGCCAACATGCTTTCCTCGCTGGACGACGAGCGGCGCGACCAGCCTGCCGGGGAGCGCGAAGCGCAGGGTACCCCGGTCCCCTGCATGCCCATCCTAAAAACCGAGCGGTTGGATCTGCGTCACCTCGGGTTGGGCGATGGCGAGTTCATTCTGGAGCTACTCAATGAGCCGGCGTTCGTGCAATTCATCGGCGATAAGGGGATCAGAAACCTAGACGATGCCCGCGCTTACATCCTGAGAGGTCCCATCGACAGCTACGGACGGCATGGCTTCGGCTTGTACGCCAGCTGCCTGCGCGATGGCACGCCGATCGGCATTTGCGGTTTGGTCAAGCGCGACGGTCTCGCCGACGTCGATATCGGTTTCGCGTTCCTCTCGCGGTACCGCGGGCAGGGGTATGCTGTCGAATCAGCAGCGGCTGTTCTGGCGCACGCCAGACACGTGCTTCGGCTGCAGCGCATCGTCGCCATCACCTCGCCCGACAACGTCGACTCGATTGCCGTGCTCGAAAAAATTGGCTTGAAATTCGACCGAACGATCAGGCTGGACGGACTAGCTCCCGAACTCAAACTCTTCGTGTCGGCTTGCGCGGCTCCCCTCGTATGATCTAATGGCATTTGACGGCTTCGCGGAGGATCCCCATGCACCCGTTCCCTCATCGCTATGTCGTGAATGCCGCCATGCGCCCGGATGGAGACGTGCCGTTGTCGACCGACGGCGTCCGCGTCATCGAATCGGCTCCGCCCAAGGAGTTTGACGGTCCGGGCAATCAGTGGTCGCCCGAAGGGCTGCTGACCGCGGCCGTCGCCGATTGCTTCGTTTTGAGTTTTCGGGCGATTGCGGCCGCCTCGAAATATGCCTGGATCAGCCTGGAGGCACGCACCGAAGGGACCTTGGACCGCGTCGACGGCAAGATGCGATTCACGCGGTTCGATACGCACGCCAAATTACATGTGCCGGAAGGCGCCGACATCGAACGTGCCAAGAAGCTGCTCGAGAAGGCCGAGTTCGCCTGCCTGGTCGCGAATTCGCTCAACAGCGAACGGCATTTGACCGTGGAAGTCGCCGCCGGATAAGCGGCGCTCGCCCTCAGTCGTCCATCAAGAAGCTGCGCAGCTGTTCACTTCGGCTTGGGTGGCGCAACTTGCGCAGCGCCTTCGCCTCGATTTGGCGGATGCGCTCGCGGGTCACGTCGAACTGCTTGCCCACTTCTTCGAGCGTGTGGTCCGTGTTCATGTCGATGCCGAAACGCATGCGCAAAACCTTCGCTTCGCGAGGCGTCAGCTGCGCCAGCACCGAGTGCGTGGTTTCGCGCAGCGACTCGGTGGTTGCGGAGTCGATGGGCGAAGACACCGACGTGTCTTCGATGAAGTCGCCCAGGTGCGAATCTTCGTCGTCGCCGATCGGCGTTTCCATGGAGATCGGCTCCTTGGCGATCTTGAGCACCTTGCGAACCTTGTCCTCGGGCATTTCCATGCGCACCGCGAGCTCTTCCGGAGTGGGCTCGCGCCCCATCTCTTGAAGCATCTGCCGAGAGATGCGGTTGAGCTTGTTGATCGTTTCGATCATGTGCACCGGGATGCGGATGGTGCGCGCTTGGTCGGCAATCGACCGGGTGATGGCCTGGCGAATCCACCAGGTCGCATAAGTCGAAAACTTGTAGCCGCGCCGATATTCGAACTTGTCGACGGCTTTCATCAAGCCGATGTTCCCTTCCTGAATCAGATCGAGGAACTGCAAGCCGCGATTCGTGTACTTCTTGGCGATCGAAATGACCAAGCGCAGGTTCGCCTCGACCATTTCCTTCTTCGCGCGCCGCGCTTTGGCTTCGCCGATCGAGACTTCGCGGTTGATTTCCTTGATCTCGCTGATCAGCACGTGGAACAAGCCTTCGAGGTCCTTCAGCTTGTTCTGGCGCCGCTCCACTTCATCCTTGAATTTGGCCAGCGGCGCGGAATAGCGCTTCTTGGCCTTGATGTGCTTATCGAGCCACCGCGTGCTGGTCTCGTTCTTCGGAAACGTCGAGATGAAATCCTTCCGCGGCATCCCGGCCTGCTTGATGCAAAGGAACATGATTTCCTTTTCGAGCAGCCGCACCTCGGTTACGTGCTGGCGCAGATTGTCGATCAGTTGATCGAACATCTTCGGCGATAGCTTGAGCTCCATCAGCTCGCCGCAAATCTTCTTGCGGATCTTCAAGGTCTTCGGGTCTTTCGAGCCGAGCTTGTCGAGCGCGTTCAAGAACTGGTGATGCACCTTGGCGATGGAATTGAAGCGCTTCGCGGCCTCTTCAGGATCCGGACCCGTGTCGATCGCTTCTTCGTCCTCATCGCTTTCGGTGTCGTCGTCGTTGGCGGCTTCTTCGCGCTCCAACGCCATCATTTTCGGATTTTGCGGCTGCGCGATCTCATCCGGCGCATTCGGGTCCACGAAGCCGACGATGACGTCGACGAGGCGCATCTGGCCGGCCTTCACGGTTTCATAATGCCGCAGCAGTAAATCGTATGTCCCGGGGTAGCTGCCGAGCGCGATCTTGACCGCTTCCAAGCCCTCTTCGATGCGCTTCGCGATGCGGATTTCGCCCTCGCGGGTCAATAATTCAACCGTGCCCATTTCGCGCATGTACATGCGCACGGGATCGGTGGTGCGGCCGAATTCCGCGTCGAGATTTGCAAGCGCGGCGGTGGCCTCTTCGACGGCCTCTTCGTCGGGCGCCGCGGTGGCGTCGGTCAGCAGCAAGGATTCCGCATCCGGCGCCTTCTCGTACACCGGAATGCCCATATCGTTGATCATGTTGACGATGTCTTCGATCTGTTCCGGATCGACGATTTCGCTCGGCAAATGATCGTTGACTTCAGCGTAAGTGAGGTAGCCCTGCTCCTTGCCGCGCGCAATCAATAGTTTCAGTTGCGACTGTCGCTCGTCCGCGATTTGAGTCGCTGTGCCTGCTGGCGCTTTTTTGATCAAGGGGACGCCTCGTTAGAGAATCTGGACATTTAAATGCAAGCCGACAAGTATACGATTCTGACCACTACGTAGCCACCCATGGTTGGGGGCTCAGAGGACCCGCCCGGAAGCGGCCTTTGGACTTGAGAAGAAGACTTAATTCGGCCTTTTCGTCGTAATTCAACCCCAACTCCTGGGCTTTTCGCAGCAATTCGTCCATTCGGCGACCGGGTCCATACTCATCCAGCAGTTTTTCGACCGCCATCCGAAGCTCCTTCCCGGCCGATTCGGGTTCGGCGACCATGGGCTGCGCAGCGGCGAGCTCGGCCAAGCGGTCGTATTGCGGGCAGACCCCGCCAGCGTTCCAGCAGCATGGCGGTGCTCGGGCTGGACGCCGCCGCAGCCTGCGCGAGAAGCTCCTTGAGGACCGCTATTCCCGGCTGGTCCAAACGGCCCAGCGCTTGCGGATCCTGCACCGCCGCGGCGGCTGTGGGGTGGTGCAGCACCAAGGTGATGGCCTGCGTCAACAGATTGCCGCGCCCCTCGCTCATACGACCCCGGGCCGGGCTGAAGGTTTCCGGCCGCTCTGCAAAGGCCCGCTTGGTATCGGCAGTGATGAACGATTTCTTGAGGGTGGCCGCCGGCATGCCGACTCGCAAGGCGAGTCGCTCGGCAAGCATTTCCCGATAAATACCCTCCGGCATCCGCGCGAACAGGGGAGCCGCCAAGGCCTTGAGCTTGGCACGGCCGTCGACATGAGTGAGGTCCACTTCGACCATCAGGTGTTGGATCAGATATTCAGACAGGGGAAGCGCAGCACTCAAGCGATTTTCGAAGGCCGCGGGGCCTTCTTCCGCGACCAGCGAATCGGGGTCGTGGCCCTCCGGCAGGAACATGAACTTGAGTTCGCGCCCATCGCGGGCGAGCGGCAAGGAATTGTCCAGCGCCCGCCAGGCAGCCTGGCGACCTGCCCGATCGCCGTCGAAGCAGAACACCACTTCGCTGGTCAATCGGAAAATCTTGTTTAGATGCTCCTGCGTGGTCGCAGTGCCGAGAGTCGCCACGGCATACGTGATACCGGCTTGGTGCAGACGCACGACATCCATGTAGCCCTCGACGATCATGAGCCGCTTGAAATCGGCGCGCGCTTGCCGCGCCTCGTACAGACCGTAGAGCTCGCTCCCCTTGTGAAAGAGCGGGGTTTCCGGGGAGTTGAGGTATTTAGGCTCGCCCGCATCGATCACTCTGCCGCCGAAACCCATGACGCGCCCCCGCGAATCGCGGATCGGAAACATCAACCGATCGCGGAAGCGGTCGTAAAAGCCGGCGGCGCCCGCGCGCGCGGCGGTACGTTCTATGATGAGACCAAGCTGCTGGATTTCGCGGCGTTCCTGCTCCGCCGATCCAAAGCGGCCGAGCAGCGCATCCCAAGAATCGGGTGCGTAGCCCAAGGCAAACTTATCGCTGGTTTTTTCATCGATCCCGCGCGCCCTGACATAGTTTCGCGCCCGTTCGTTGTCCGCCAGATTCTGCTCGAAGAAGCGCGCCACCCGCGCCATGACCTGGTGCAAATCGGGGCTGCCGGAATCGCTCGCGGTGCGCGCATCGCGCGGCATTTCCAGGCCCGCGCGCTGCGCGAGGTCGGCTACCGCATCGAAGAATTCCATTTTCTCGTATTGCATGAGAAAGCCGATCGCGGTGCCGTGGGCTGCGCAGCCGAAACAGTGATAAAACTGCTTGTCGGGACTCACCCAGAATGAGGGTGTTTTCTCGTTGTGAAACGGGCAGCAGGCCTTGTACTCACGCCCCGCTTTTTTCAGCGGGACCCGCGCGCCGATGATCTCGACGATGTCGGAACGGCCGACCACTTCGTCGATAAACGGCTGTGGAATGCGGCCGGCCATGGACCGCCTGCGATCAACCGCCGAGCTTGGCTTTGATTTTCGCCCCGACCTTGCCCAAGTCGGCGCGCCCCTGCGCCTTGCTCTTGATGATCGCCATGACTTTACCCATGTCCTTGATGCTCGACGCGCCTGCCGCCGAGACAGCCTCATCGATCAGGGTATCAACCTCGGCATCGCTCAAGGGGGACGGCAGGTAGCCCTGCAGCAGCGTGATTTCCGCCGCTTCTTTTGCGACCAAATCCTGCCGATTGCCGGCTTGGAATTGCACCAGCGACTCTTTGCGCTGTTTGATCATTTTCTCAAGAACGCTCAACACCTGGGTGTCGTCGAGAGTGATTCTCTCATCGACTTCGCGCTGCTTGATGGCCGACGTAATCATGCGGATCAGGCCCAGCCGCTCCTTTTCGCCGGAGCGCATTGCGGCCTTCATGTCGTCGGTAATTCGCTCTTTAAGAGGCATCCTTAGGCGGACAGCTCCTAGTAAGAGGGTCGAGTCGGCGCCGCCGCCGGGGGGCTGGAAGGTGCGCCGCCCGTGCCGCGCATATTCTCGCGCGATAGCCGCTTCAAATGCCGTTTTACCGCCGCGGCCTTTTTTCGCTTACGTTCTTGGGTCGGTTTCTCGTAGAATTCACGTCGCCGAAGCTCGGTGAGGACGCCCGCTTTTTCACAGGCGCGCTTGAAGCGGCGTAAGGCGGCGTCAAAATACTCATTCTCACGAACACGAACGCTTGGCATTCAAACCTCAAATGTATGGCGCGGCCGCCGGCATTCGGCGACAGGGGGGCGCATTCTAAGGTGCGCCCCCGTAAAAGGCAAAGGCCGCACGCCCTGATCAAGGGCTGCGAAGCCGGGGAATTGGCGCCGGGGCCCTGGAAACGCTCATGAGCAGGTTTTATGCGTGTAATTGGGATTGAAAGCTCTTGCGATGAGACGGCGGTCGCGGTCTATGACGCCGATCTTGGGTTGCTCTCCCACAGGCTGCACAGCCAAGTGGCAATGCATCAAGCCTACGGCGGCGTGGTGCCTGAATTGGCTTCTCGGGATCATGTTCGCCGGCTCCTACCCCTGGTGCGGGAGGCGCTTGCCGGGGCCGACTCGAACCGGGACTCGATTGACGGCGTGGCCTACACGGCTGGACCCGGCCTCATCGGGGCCTTGTTGGTCGGGGCGGGGTTTGCGGCCAGCTTGGCCTTTGCCTGGGGCAAACCTGCCCTCGGAATACATCATTTGGAGGGACACCTTCTGGCCCCGCTATTGGAACCTGATCCGCCCCCGTTCCCGTTTCTTGCGCTGCTCGTATCCGGCGGACACACCCAAATCGTCGATGTAGCCGGACTCGGGGACTACCGCATCTTGGGCGAAACCTTGGACGATGCGGCGGGCGAGGCCTTCGACAAGACCGCGAAGCTCCTCGGGTTGCCCTATCCGGGCGGCGCGGCCTTGGCGAAGCTTGCCGAGAGCGGGAGGGTCGATCGTTTCGTATTTCCGCGGCCGATGCTCGATCGCCCCGGGCTTGATTTCAGTTTCAGTGGCCTGAAGACCGCGGCCCTAGTAGCCTTACGGGGCCGCGTTTTGGACGACGCGATTCGAGCAGACGTTGCGCGCGGTTTCGAGGAAGCCGTGGTCCAGACTCTCGCCGAGAAATGCCGCCGTGCTCTCGAACTCACGGGCCATCGACGGTTGGTTATCGCGGGGGGCGTGGGCGCCAACCGCCGTTTGCGCGAACGGCTGGCCGGGATCGTGCGCGGCGCCGGGGCCGAGTTGTTTTTCCCACGTCCCGAGTTCTGCACGGACAATGGTGCAATGATCGCGCTGGCGGGATGCATGCGAATGGCGTCAGGTATGTATTCGGATCACGGAATCGACGCTCGGGCGAATTGGACGCTAGGAGCGGTCAAAGCCATGGGGGATAAGGCGGTTTAATGGACAAAATCTTTCTGCATGCCCTCAAGACCGAGGCGATCATCGGCATTTTCGATTGGGAACGCCAGGTCAAGCAGACCGTCATCATCGATATCGAGATCAGCGCCGACGTCCGCAAGGCCGCTTTGTCCGATTCCATCCACGACACGCTCAACTACAAGCGGGTCGCAAAGCACGTCCTGGCTTTCGTGGAAGCATCGAGCTTTCACCTCGTCGAGACCTTGGCCGAACACATCGCCATGCTCCTGCTGGAGGACTTCGGCGTCCCTTGGGTACGGGTGTCCTTGAGCAAACCAGGCGCCATCCGCAGTTCTCGTGATGTGGGCGTTATCGTCGATCGCGATCGCAATGACCTTGAAAGCTGGCGTGTCCTCATAAGCGCCGCTGCCAAGCGCTAAGGGCTGCCGCGCCGTCTCATGCTGCAACGCATCGTCCTCGATCGTCCGCTTTCCTGGCGCCAAGTCGGTGATGTAGCGGCAGGCGCCTCGCTCGCGCTGTCGGACGGGGCCCGGGCGAGAGTCCGCGCGGCCCGTGCGTTGGTTGAATCCATAGTCATCAAGGGTGTGCGTGCGTATGGCGTGAATACCGGCGTAGGGGCGCTGTGCGACGTCGTGATACCGGAGTCCCAACAAGCACAGCTATCGCGAAATATCGTGATGAGCCATGCCGTAGGGGTGGGGCCGCCTCTGGCCTCGACCGCGGTGCGCGCCGTCATTGCCGCGGCGGTGAACAACTTTGCACACGGATTTTCCGGTGTTCGTCCGGAGGTGACGGACGGGCTGCTCGCGCTGCTCGAGCATGAATGTGTCCCCGAAGTGCCCGCATCGGGCTCGGTGGGGTACCTCACGCACATGGCCCACATTGCGCTCGTGCTCATCGGGGCGGGCACGGCCCGGTTGCACGGCCGAGCAGTCAGCGGCACCGAGGCGCTGCGCTCGATCCACATTTCGCCCCTGGTCCTGGGCGCCAAGGAGGGACTGAGTCTGGTCAACGGGACGCCGTGCGGCACGGGTCTGTCGGCGCTGGCCTTGCGCCGGACGGAGCGCCTGCTTGACTGGGCCGACACCGTGGCGGCAATGAGCTTCGAGAACCTTCGCGGTCAAGTCGCCGTATTCGATGCGCACGCCTTGCATCTGCGCATATCGCCGGGAGTGCGGGAAGTCGGCGAGCGGTTGCGCGAGGCGTTGCGGGGCAGCGCGATCTTGGATGACAGCGCCGGCCGGCGGACGCAAGATGCCTTGAGCCTGCGCGCGGTTCCGCAGGTGCATGGCGCAGTGCGCGATTTATTTGCGCACGTGGCCCGCGCCGTCGACGACGAGCTGGCCTCGGTGACCGATAATCCCGCGGTTGCGGGCACGGTGGAGGAGCCGCGCGCTCTATCCGGCGCGCAGGCGGTTGGCGCGGCGCTCGGGCTCAACGTAGATTCGCTCGGAATTGCCGTGGCGGAAATGGCGGCTATGGCGGAGCGCCGGTTGGACCGGTTGGTGAACCCGTTGCTCAGTAATTTGCCCGCTTTTCTGGCGACCGACGACGGGGTAGGTTCGGGATTCATGATCGCGCAATATACGGCGGTCTCCTTGGTCGCCGACAACCGCCGTCTTGCCGCGCCGGCGAGTTTGGACGGCGGGGTGACGTCGGCGCTCCAGGAGGACCACCTGAGCCACGCGACTCCGGGCGCGCTCAAGCTGCATAAAATTATCGACAATGCCGAGACCATCATCGCGATCGAACTGCTCGCCGCGGCGCAGGCCTATGAGCTGCAGCAAGACTCTCTCGCCCGCGCCCCCCATACCGACGAGGTTTATCGCAGGGTGCGGGCACTCGTCCCTCAATTCAAAGACGATCGCCCCTTGAACGGCGACATCCAAATCGCGCGGGAATTGATTCAGCGGCATGGCTCCTAGATGCTGCGTCCGCCATCGACGGCAATGATCTGCCCCGTGATGTACGGGGCATCTTTTGCCAGGAACAAGGCGGTGCGTGCGACGTCCAGCGGGGTGCCTTGGCGCTTGAGCGCAGTTTTCTCGATGATTTCCCGCTTCAGGTCCCCGTCCATATCGCCTTCCGGCCACAGCACGGGCCCCGGCGCAATGCCATTGACGCGGATATCCGGGCCGAGCTCCCGCGCGAGAGCACGAGTCAACATCGCAAGTCCGGCTTTGGCCGTGCTGTATATGGCGTGCCCCTTAAGGGGGCGCAGCGCGTGGATATCGATCATGTTGATAATGAGTCCGCGCTGCTTCGCCAAGCTGGGCGCGGCCGCCTGCGAGAGGAACAACGGTGCCTTCAAGTTGCTGCCCATGAGGTCCTCCCACTGCGGCAGCGTGATCTGACCTACCGGCGTCGGGTAAAAACTCGACGCGTTGTTGACTAGAATATCCAGGCGTCCATATTCCAGCAATGTGGCGGCCACCAGTTTTTCCGGCGCCTCCGCCGTCGACAGATGCGCCGAATGGATGGCCGCGGAACGGGGACGCAGTTGATTGAATTGATCCGCCAAGGCGATTGCGGCGGCGGCGGAGGATCGATAATGAATGAGTATATTTGCCCCGGCCGCGTGCAGCGTGCGCGCGATCTCCGCGCCCACCCTGAGCGACCCGCCGGTGATCAGCACGACCTGGTCCCGCAACGTAGAATTCTCGATTGCCGGTTTCATGCCTAACAACGATACCGCAACGGCTTGGCAGCGCGAAATCAAGCTCGATGACGATCAAGCACGGCACTGCGCGCGCATGCATGAATATCTGGTCAAGGCGATCGGCGCGGCGGATGGGTGGCTCACCTTCGAGCGATTCATGGATATGGCGCTGTATTCGCCGGGCCTGGGGTATTACAGCGCCGGTGCGCGGAAATTAGGCGCCGGCGGCGATTTCACGACGGCGCCCGAAGTTTCGCGCCTGTTCGGCGCCTGCGTCGCGCGGCAATGTGCCGAGGTGTTGAACGCACTCGGCGAAGGCTGCATCCTGGAAATCGGCGCCGGCAGCGGACGCCTTGCCGTGGATATCCTATTACGGCTCGAAACGCTCGGAAAGCTACCGCAGCGGTATTGGATTCTTGAAGTCAGTGCGGACTTGCGCGACCGACAGCGCCGGCTTTTCGCCGAGGCGATGCCGCACCTGCAGGACCGCATCCGATGGCTCGATCGGCCTCCGGAGGACTCGTTCGATGGCTTGATCCTCGCGAATGAGGTGCTGGATGCTCTGCCGGTCACGAGGTTTCGCTGGTACGGCACCCATGTGGAGGAAATGGGGATTGTGATGGCGGGCGGCCGTTTTGCCTGGTCGGCGCGTCCCGCCGGCGCGGCGCTGAGCGAGATCTGCCGGGAGCTCGCGAAAGCCGGCGGCGGCTGGGACGATGGCTATGTGTCGGAATATTGTCCCCGGCTCATCGCATGGACGCAAAGCGTGGCATGCTCGTTGCGAACCGGCGCCGTGCTCTGGTTCGACTATGGCCTGCCCCGATCGCAGTACTACTTGCCGGAGCGGCATGAAGGCACATTGTTGTGCCATTTCAGACATCGCGCGCATGACGACCCGCTGCTGTATCCCGGATTGCAAGACATCACGGCGTGGGTGGACTATACGTTGCTCGCCGAGGCGTCCCGCGCGGCGGGGTTCATGCTCGCGGGCTTCACGACGCAGAGCTACTTCCTGGCGGGCTCGCGAATAGACGAAGAGATGCGCTTGCTCGCCGGCAATGACGCCAGTCGATTCGCGCGATTGGCCAATCAGGCCCGGCGGCTGATGCTCCCCGGCGAAATGGGCGAGCGTTTCAAGGCCATGGCGTGGATGCGCGGCCTGACTCTGCCCTTGTCCGGCTTTGCGCTCCACGATCTGCGCCATACGCTGTGACGGGACGACGCCGGTTTTAGACCGGATCATGACGAGTTCGGAACATGCGCCGCAAACCATTTTCAGGGTACGATTGACCATCAGGTACGATTGACCATCAGGGAAGCCGTAACGATCCGTGTCGGCCGCGGTTTTGGCGAAAGCTCAGGCTTTCGATCGATAAATATTCATTTTTAGGGATGCAAGCATGAACTCCAACCCGAAACTATCGTATGCGATCGCCGTGATCTTGACCGGCAGCGCCACCGGCGGCGCCTACGCACAGACGGCTCCCGCAGTCTCGAGTTACGACACGTCGGATCAGATTCAGACCATCGTCGTCACCGCACAGCGTCGCACTGAAAGCATACAAGACGTGCCGATCTCGATTCAGGCCTTTACAGGGCAAACGCTGAAAGAGCTCAATGTCACGACGTTCGACGATTACATCAAGTATTTGCCGAATGTGTCCGCGGCGAGCAACGGCCCGGGTCAGAATGAGATCTTCATGCGTGGCTTGAGCGCGGGCGTACAGCCCAGCCAAGGCAGCGGTTCGACCGGATTGTTTCCGAACGTCGCCATCTACCTGGACGACCAATCCGGTCAGCTGCCGAATCGCAACCTCGATGTCTACGCGGCCGATCTGGATCGCATCGAGGTTCTGGAAGGACCGCAAGGCACGCTGTTCGGTGCCGGGGCCCAGGCCGGTACGGTTCGCTACATCACCAACAAGCCGAAGCTCAATGTGACCGAGGGCAACGTCGATGCAGGCTACGGAGTCACGGCTCACGGGGACCCGAACACCAACCTGACGGCGGTGCTGAACGTGCCGTTGATTGCCGATATCCTCGCCGTACGCGCGGTGATTTTCGACGATAGACGCGGCGGCTACATCGACAACGTGCCGGGAACCTTTACGCGACAGGCGACCGACATCGGCATTCACTATGCGTACTATCCGGGCGGCGGTGTCCCGCCGGGTTCCCCGGCCATCAACAACAACAGCATCGCGGGCAGGGCCATCAATCCCGTGACCTATCAAGGCGCCCGCGCGGAGGCGTTGTTTCAGATCAACGACGACTGGAATGTGCTGCTCACGCAGATGTACCAGAACATGGACTCACAGGGCGTGTTCTACCAGACGCCGAACTCCTCGGATGGCGCACCCCTGCATCGGCTCGAGACGACGTTGTTCAATCCCGCGTACGACAAGGATAAATTCGAGAATACCGCGTGGACGGTCAACGGCAAATTCGCCGACCTGAAGGCAGTCTATACGGGCGGCTACCTGGTGCGCCACGTCGATCAGATCGGCGACTATACGAACTATTCGCGCGGCCACTATGCGGATTACTACCAGTGCTACGGGCCGGGCACCACGGCCAACGTGCCCCCGCTCCCGTCGACCTGCTTCTCGCCGAGCGCATCCTGGCGATCCGTCGAGCGCAACGAGCACATGCAACACGAATTTCGCCTCAGCACGCCGGACGACTGGCGGGTGCGCGGGATCGTTGGCGCGTACTACGAGAGCAACAAGCTCTTCGACCGGACGGGCTGGATGTACAAGACCATTCCGAATTGCACGTCGAACGGCGCGCCGGGCACGCCCGGCAACACCGGCTGCCTTTCGGATGTCGGTACGTTTCCCGGGACGAGCGTCGAGCATCCGGGCGTTCAGAACGACAACACCTCTTTCTACCAAGACACGCGCCGCGAAACCAAGCAGACGGCGTTCTTCGCGTCGGTCGACTTCGACCTGATTCCAAAGGTGCTGACGCTGACCGCGGGCACGCGCCACTTCCGCTTCGAGAACTCATCGCAAGGCAGCGTCATCAGTAGTTTCGGCTGTTTCCAGCAGGGAGTGCCGGCCGGCGGATGCCACGATCCGAATTTTTCGTACAATCTCAATGCGCAGAACCTGGCCGACAGCGAGTCGGGCTTCAAGAGCCGCGGGAACCTGACCTGGCACATCACGCCTGACATGATGGTGTATTACACGTACTCGCAGGGATTCCGGCCGGGCGGTTTCAATCAGAGCGGCGGGGCGATCCATGCCCCCGGGCCGGACGGCGTGCGGCAGTACGTCACACCGAGTTCGTATCACTCGGACGACCTGACCAACAACGAAATCGGCTGGAAGACCGAATTCCTGAATCATCGCCTGCAATGGAACGGAGCGGTGTACCGCGAGAACTGGAACAACGTGCAGGTAGCCTTTTTCGACCCCGGTTTGATCGGCAACATATTTTTCAATACCAACGGACAGAACTTCCTGGTCAAAGGCGTCGAGACGTCGGTCGTCGCCAGAATAACGGAAGGGTTGACGCTGCAAGGAGCGGGCTCCTGGAATCAGAGCCGGCAGACCAATTCGCCGGCGCTGATCGACCGCAATCCCGCGAGCGTGAATTTCGGCAAGCCCATCACCGTGTCTTGCGACAGTACCGGCGCAAATTGCGCGCCGATCACCAACCCCTTCGGTCCGATCGGCGCGCCGAGCGCGAATTCACCGCCGATTCAATTCAGCCTGCGCGCGCGCTACGAGTGGAGCATGAACACGTACAACGCTTTCGTGCAGTTCGGCGCAACCCACACCGGTCATTCATTCACGCAAGCCGGTTCGAATCCCACGCTTGCGGCCGGCGGAGCCGTCAGCACGGGCAGGTTACGGTTCGAGGATCCGGCGTACACGATCTATGATGCCTCGCTCGGCGTGGCGAAGGACGCCTGGAACGTGCACGCCTACGTACAGAACCTCAGCAACTCGAACGCCAGCGTGTTCACGAATACCGATCAGTTCATCGTCGCACAGACGGTGCTTCGGCCAAGGGTCATGGGGGTCGGGTTCGGCTACAAATTTTGAGCTTGCGGCGCGAGGCGGTATGAGCGCCGGCGATCGCCGCCTCCGCCATGGCGATGGATTTCAGTCTCGCCCGCACCGCTTACGTGCGCTGGTCGGCTCGCGATGAAAAGACCGGCACTGGCCGCCTCTTTCGCGCTGATTTTCATGGCTACTTTCGCCGTCGTAGCGCGTGCCGCCCATGTCTCACCCGAAACGACGATTCCCCTTCCGGCCCCGAACGATTATGCGGCAAACATCCTCGCCGGCATCAGCAATCAGGGGCGAACCAAGCGGCAACCCTATGTGACGGCAGGCGACAGGACATACCTGATCGGGACACAGGATGGGAATTTCCCCGACATGGGTCACCACGTACCGGGTGAAATGGGCGGGTTGTGGCTGCCGCCGATCAAGCTCATCGACGCCTTCCAGGCACGGATTGCGGAAGAGGGGACCGATAAGGAAAGCTTGCTGTCGGAAAGCGTGGAAATGGTCGCGTATCCGTATGGCAACCGGTTCATTTATGGCCGGGTGCTCGACGACTTGGATATCGACCGTTTTCAATTCAGTCCGGATCACCAGCAGGGCCTGATCGTACAGTACAGTTTCAAGAACGCGTCGGATCGCGCGCGGCGCTTGCGCTTCGAGTGGTCCGTCAAAACTGATTTGCGTCCCGGATGGAATTCCGAACAACTCGGAATCCGGGACGGTGAGGATGTTGTCGATTGGCGTCCGAATGATGGCGTCTTCATCGCCAGGGACGTCGATAACACCTGGTTTTGCGTGTGGGGTGCAACACCCTCCGGAGATGCGCGACGAATCGAGCGTCCACGTCCGATCCTCACGAACGGCCGCGGCGTCACGGCCGCGTCCAGTCACACGGTCACGGTCGGGCCACATGCCGGCGCAACCCTGACCTTCGTCATCTCAGGCTCGACCAGCAGCCAGAGTGACGCGGTTGGAATCTACAACTTTCTGGCTGAGCACCATGCCGCGCTCTTGGCGGAGAAGGTGGCGCACCATCGCTCGCTCATCAATCGGGCGCGCATAACAATCCCGGACCGACGCCTTCAAGAAGTCTACAACTGGAGCAGGATCGACATGGAGTGGCTGGTCAGGGATGTTCCCGGCATCGGCCGCGGTCTCAGCGCCGGCTTCATGGAATATCCGTGGTGGTTCGGCACCGAGACTTACTCCCTGCAAGCGCTCACGGCAAGCGGCGATTTCGACCTGGCCAAGCAAACGCTCCGATTGTTGCGAAACCAATCAGGCAAGGTGAACGCCAACGGCCGGATCGCGCATGAGATCACGACCGACGGGCAGGTGGTGAATCCAGGGAATACTCAGGAGACCGCGCAGTTCGTCATGACGATCGGCAAAGTATTCGAATGGACGGGGGACCGGGATTTTGCCGGAGAGATGTACCCCGCCATGAAGATGGGTATCGATTGGCTCTTGGGCGCGATGGACCAAAATAAGAATCTGTTTCCCGAAGGTTACGGAATCATGGAGGTTTACGGCTTGAACGCGGAGCTGATTGACGTCGCGGTCTACACGCAGCAGGCCCTGGAGGCTGCGGCGCGCATTGCCGAAGTATTGAAAGACACCGATGGGACAGACCGGTACCGGAAGCTGGCCTCCGACTTGAGAGCGAGGATCAATGATCGATTCTGGATCGAACAGGACGGAACGTACGGGGATTTCTACGGAAGCAGATCACAGGCAGCCAGAGCCGCCCACGGTGCGATCAAACAGATAGGTCTCGAGGGGGCGGACAAGCTGACCCAAAGTGACAAAGGCTTGATTGCGCATTACGAACGGCTGGAGTCGGAATTCTCCGCGATGGCGGAGACCGACAGGGCCTGGATCACCAACAAGAACTGGGTTATCGCAACGCCCATGGAAACCGGCATCGCTCCGCGGGCGCGGGCCATCCGGTTTTTGGACAAGATCCGGCGCGAGAACACCGGGCCATACGGCCCCTACCTCTCCGCCGTCGAAAGACGATCGATGATGACCATCTCGACCGGCGTGCAAGCCGTAGCGGAAAGTAACTACGGGCGCATCGACGAAGCGATGTCGTACGTGAACGAAATCGTTCAAACCTTCAACCGGGTATCGCCGGGCTCCATGTCGGAAATGATGCCGGATCATGGCTGCTTCACCATTGCGTGGACGAGCTACGGCATCGTGGTGCCATTGATCGAGCATGTCTTCGGAATTCGACCGGATGCTGGGAATAAAACGATCACGTTCGAGCCCCACCTTCCTGCCGGATGGGAGAACATCAGTATCGAGGACCTGCCCATTGGCGCGAACCTCGTTTCCTTCTCGCGCACCCGAACCGGCAAAGGCGTCATCTACGATATTGAATCCAAGGAAAACGGGTGGAGTTTGATCTTAAGGGAAAAGGGTTTACCCGACACCAGGTACTTTCTCAACGGTAGACCGACCAATCCCTCGTCTTCCGAAATCCATATGAATGGGCAGAAGAACCGCGTGCTGATCACGTCCGTGAACCGGCATTGACGCATCGACCGGCCCGAACACGCAAGATATCAGCCCGGCCGGCTGGGCGCGGCGGCATGGCCGCGCAACTCGGCGATGGCGTGGACGCGCCGCCGATGCAGGTTCTCCGCGATCTTCGCTCCCGGATACGCCGCGATGTCCTCTGCCGAGGGTTTGATGGCCGCCGCGGCGTCGCGAGCCGCGTGCAAATATTCCCGCTGCGGATATGGCTCGTTCTCGAGCCCGGCGCGGCCGCGCGAGTCGGCCTCGCAGGCGAGCAGCGCTTGCGCGAAACGGTCTGGGCGCCGGAATGCGTCGGCGCGCTCCATGAATTCGAGTATGGTTTTAGGCTTGAGTTCGAAGGCGCGGTGAACGTTGCCATGATAACGAGCCACGATGAGGCTGAGATCGCGATACTCGCCCGGCAGACGCAGGCGCTCCGCCATCGCCTGAATGAGTGAGACGCTGCGTTCCTCGTGTCCAGGGTGGCTCGGCCAGTCCTCGCGCGGGGTCGTGCCCTTGCCGAGATCATGCACCAGCGCGGCGAATCTCACCGTAGCCTCGGAGCTCAGCAAGGCGGCTTGGTCGAGCACCATGAGGGTGTGCAGTCCCGTGTCGATTTCCGGGTGCCATCGTGCCGGCTGCGGCACGCCGAAGAGCGCGTCAATTTCCGGATATATCGGCTGCAGCGCGCCGCATGCGCGCAGCACTCTGAAGAATTCGCTGGCTTTCGGCTCGCGAAGAGCCTTCTCAGTTTCCTGCCATACACGCTCGGGCACCAGCGAGTCGATCTCGCGGCGCTCCACCATGGCACGCATCAGTTCCAGAGTTTCGGGGGCCACGTGAAAACCCAGCGGCGACAGTCGCGCGGCGAAACGCGCCACGCGCAGCACGCGCACCGGGTCCTCGGCGAACGCGTGGGAAACATGACGCAACACGCGCGCCTCGAGATCGCCCTTGCCGCCGTGAGGGTCGAGCAGGCTGCCGTCGGCCGATTGCGCAATGGCATTGATCGTCAGATCGCGGCGTGCGAGATCCTCTTCGAGCGTCACCTCGGGCCCGAATTCCACCGAGAATCCGCGATATCCGGGGCCAACCTTGCGCTCGAGCCGCGCCAGCGCGTATTCCTCGCGAGTGTCGGGGTGCAGGAATACCGGGAAGTCGCGTCCGACCTCGCGATAGTTCAGGCGCAACAGCTCCTCCCGGGTGCCCCCGACGACCACCCAATCGCGTTCCTTGACGGCCAGGCCGAGCAAGGCGTCCCGAACGGCTCCGCCAACCAGATACACTTGCATGCGTGAATATTAGCAGCATACGCGCGGCCGTCCGCGCAGTGTTGGCGGTCCTTTTGATCGCGGCCTCGAGCGGCGGCTGCTATCTGTTGCAAAGCGTTCAAGGGCAGCTCGCCCTCATGTCCAAGCGCGAACCGATCGCCCGCGTGATCGACGAGCCATCGACGCCGCCCGGCTTGCGCGCCCAGCTCGAAACGGTCGCCGCCATACGGGATTTCGCGAGCCGCGAGCTCAAATTGCCGGATAACGGCAGCTATCGCACCTATGCAGACGTGGGCCGCCGCTACGTGGTGTGGAATGTGGTCGCTGCCCCGGAGTTCTCGGTAGACGCCAAAGAATGGTGTTATCCGATCGTCGGCTGCGTCGCCTATCGCGGCTACTTCGTGGAGCGCAGGGCACGCCGCTTTGCCGAAACCTTGCGCGCCCAAGGCTTCGACGTCGCCGTCGGCGGCGTCTCCGCCTATTCCACCTTGGGCCACTTCAACGATCCCGTGCTCAATACCATGATGGGATGGAACGACGTCGAGCTTGCCGCGATCATCTTTCACGAACTTACGCACCAGCTTTTGTATGTGCCGAACGATTCATCCTTCAATGAAGCGCTGGCGACGACAGTGGAAGAGGAGGGCGTACGGCGTTGGCTGCGTGCTCAAGGCCGCGATGCGGACTTGGCGAACCATCTCGTGCAGCAGGAGCACTATGCCAAGGTCGTGGAATTGCTGACCGCGACGCGCGACCGGCTACGTGCCGTCTATGCCTCCGGGCTCGCGCCGGAGCTCGAGCGCGAAAAAAAACGTGCCGCGTTGGAGTCCATGCGTTCGTCCTTTGCGCTTCTCAGGGCGGGTTGGGGCGGCCACGCTCCGTTCGAGACGTGGTTCGCGCAGGAGCCCAACAACGCCCACCTGGCCTCGGTTGCCACCTATTTCGGCTGTGTTCCCGGGTTTCAGCGCGAGCTCGATGCGGCCGGCGGCAACCTCACTGCCTTCTACGCCCGGGTCCGCCAGCTTGCGAAACTGCATCAGGAAAAACGCGATGCGATGGTGTGCGGCACTCCATGAATCCCCTCGCCCAGGACGGCAGGCAATGCATGCGCGGGCGTGAACTTTCCAAGCTCGTACAGAATGGTCATCTGTAGCCCCAGCGCGATGACGAAGACGATGGCGACGGCAAGAAGTGCTTGCGCGAGCCTTGCGGGGAGGTTGATTTCGTTCATGATGTACTCCTGTTGCATTGATTCCCGACCCCGGACAGATTGCTGCATGCGCCGAACCCGAACAAACCGAATGCTTGATAGCCGCTTAAGGAAAACTTAAGTGTCGGCTGCGTACGACCGGTTGCCTCTGGGAGCGCTGCGGGTTTTCGAAGCCGTGGCCACTCATTTGAGTTTTTCCGCCGCGGCCGATGCGCTCAATGTCACGCCCGCCGCGGTCAGTCAGCAGATCAAGGCCCTGGAAGGGTACATCCAAGTTCCTCTTTTTCGGCGCAACGGCCGGCGCGTGGAAATCACGGACGAGGGCCTTGAATTGCTGCCCGCCGTGCGCGCAGGCCTCGAAAAGCTCGAATCCGCCCTGCAGCAAATCAAGCAGTACCGGCGCGCCGGCCCGCTGCAAATCACGATGCTGGCGTCGTTTCTGCAAATTTGGCTGCTGCCGCGCATCCGCTCCTTTCGGCGCAAATATCCCAATGTCGACCTGCGCTTCCACACTTCGCGCGAGCTGGTGGATTTTTCACGCACCGGCCACCATGTCGCCATCCGCTTCGGCCGCGGCAACTATCCGAATCTGCACACGGAAAAAATCCTCGACGATTGGCTGGTGCCGGTTGCCAGTCCCGATCTCATCAAGCAACACGGAATGATCGAGCGCGGAACAAACCTGGGCAAATACCCGCTGCTCGAAAGCGGCGATGAGCCGTGGAGCGTTTGGAGCCAAACCGATGAGGAAGCCGCTTGGCTTTCGCGGGCGCCCAGCATCGAAGACTCGGCCGGCCTTCTGGCGGCGGCGGAAGAAGGCTTGGGATATGCCCTCGCGCGATGGACCCTGGTCTCCCGCGCGTTGCAGAGGGGCACATTGCGGCTCGCCGGCAAGGGAGCGCTGCCGTACGGCTCGGCCTATTATTTCGTGTGCCCGAAGAACTTTCTGACGCTGCCCAAAGTGTCGCAATTCCGCGAGTGGCTCTTGGCGACCGCGCGCGATTTCCCGGGGCCCGAGGCGGCGGATGCACGGTAAGTCTTAAGGTGCAGGAAATCGATGCGCTCATGCGCGCATACCAAGGCGCAGTTCCCGGCGCCGGCGTCGCCGTCTTGCGCAACGGTGCAACCGTATTGCGGCGGGCGTACGGGCTTGCAGACGTGCAAAGCCGGATTGCCGCGACCACCGAGACCAACTACCGCCTCGCGTCGTTGACGAAGCAGTTCACGGCGGCGGCAATACTGCTCCTGGCGGAAGACGGGCGCCTCTCGATCGACGACCCCGTGAGCACATGGTTGCCGACGCTGCCGCGTCCGGCGCAAGAGACGTCGCTCCGCCATCTGCTCACGCACACCTCAGGCCTGATCGATTTTGAGGACTTGATCCCGGCGGGGACGACCGCGCAATTGCACGATGCAGATGTCCTTCGGCTGCTCGAAACGGAAAACCGGCGGTATTTTTCGCCGGGGACGAGTTACCGCTACAGCAACAGCGGCTACTCGCTTCTGGCCCTCGTCGTCGAACGCGCTTCAGGGGAGGACTTCGCATCGTTTTTACGCAAGCGCATTTTCCTGCCGCTCGACATGCGCGCCAGCGTGGCATACGAGGACGGGGTTTCCCGCGTCGCTCATCGCGCATTCGGCCATACCCCCGTGCCGCCGTCTTGGGCGCGATCCGATCAGAGCCTGACGAGCGCAACGCTCGGCGATGGCGGAGTCTATTCGTCGATCGATGACCTGGCGAAGTGGGACGCCGCGCTTTACGACGATCGGCTTCTGCGCCTTGAATCGCTGCGGATGGCGTTCCATCCCGCGACGCCCACCGACGATCCAGCGGTACGATATGCCTTGGGCTGGCGCGTTTCCGGCGAGACTGTGTGGCATTCAGGCGAAACGACCGGATTTCGCAACGTCATCGTTCGCTACCCCAAGCGCTGCTTCACGATCATCATTTTGACCAACCGCGACGACCCGGCGCCCTATCGGACGGCGTTGCGCATCGCCGAGATCTTGTTGCCGGCGCTTTAAGCTGCGATCAGCGCGTCCGCCAGCACGTCGACTCCCGTGCGCAAGGGGTCGCATACGGGCAAACCCAACCGAGCCGTCAGCCCCTGAAAGTACTCGACTCGCTCGGGATCCGAGAGACTCGAAGAATTGATGCTGATGCCGATGCAGCGCACGGCAGGGTTGGTCAGGCGGGCTGCGCGCAGATAGTCCTCGACCGCCACCTCCAGATCGGGAATAGGAAAATTCGGATATTCATCGATCGTGCGGCGCGAGGGGTCGTGGCATAACACGATCGCATCGGGCTGCGACCCATGCAACAGGCCTAACGACACACCTGCGTAGGCCGGATGGAAGAGCGATCCTTGTCCCTCGATCACGTCCCAGTGGCCGGGCGCGTTATCGGGGGACAGCTCTTCCGCGGCGCCGGCGATGAAGTCGGCTATCACCGCGTCGATCGCAATGCCCTCTCCGGAAATCATGATGCCGGTTTGGCCGGTGGCCCGAAAGGACGCAGCGATGCCGCGGCCCTGCAGATTCTTGGCAAGCGCCAAAGCCGTGTACTTCTTTCCCAGCGCGCAGTCCGTCCCGACCGTCAGGACCCGCTTGCCCGAGCGTTTTCGCCCGCTGGCGGCACCGTACGTCCGGTCGCTGTGGCGCACATCGATGAGCCGGATAGCGCGGCCCGCGGCGGCTTGCGTGAGCTCCGGGAACGAAGTCAGGCGGGTGTGCAGGCCGCTCACGACATCGAGCCCGGCGTCCGCTGCCGCCACCAATTCGGTCACCCAATGCGATGGAAGCACGCCGCCCGTCGGCGCAATCCCAACAATGATCGAACCGGCGCCGCGCGCGGCAGCCTGTTGCGGGGACAGGCGCGCCACATTCAGCGTGACGCCGCATCCGGGCAAGCTCCATTCGCCGACCACGTCCTCGGCGCACCAGTCCTTGAGACCGAACGCGGTTTTTGCCGTCAGCTTGTCCTGCACGTCGCCGAGGAAAAGCAAGTAGGGTTTGCGCAATCGATGCATGGTGGCTTCCTAAGGTTATTTTCGATAGCGGCCCCCCGCTACGGCTCGAGGTTCAGCCGCGGCCGGCGTTTGCCCGATTGTTGCTGAGGCGGGCATTGTCCTCGAGCGAGCCCAAATATTGCAGGGCGGATGCCACCATGGACTGCGGCTTTATGCCAAGCTTTGCGAAGCCATCATCGGTGCAAACGCTGTCGACCGAGAGTGAACGATAGTTGTCGCTCGAGAAAGGCCGCCCCGGCACGAAGTCCATCAAGAACGCCTGTATCCGCGCGACGGCATTCGGCAGACCGATGATCATTCGCCGCCGGCCGGTGAGCTTAGCCACCAAGGCCACGATTTCACGCAGGGAGTAAACCTGCGGCCCGCAAAGTTGATACGTTTGACGGCTGGATGCGCCGCCGTGAAGACAGCGCAGAACGGCCTCCACGACATCGTCGACAGAGACCGGCTTGAACCGCGCATTCGGCTTGGCCAGAGGGAAAATCATGGGAATGGCGCCAAGCAGACCCGCGAAACGATTCAGGAATGAATCGCCGGGACCGAACATGACGGATGGCTGGAAGATGGTCCAGTCGAGCGAGGAGCCGGATTCGCGGATGAGTTGTTCCGCTTCGCCTTTCGAACGCAGGTAGTAGCTGGGCGCGTCAACCGCGGCCCTCAGCGCCGTGACCTGAAGGAGTCTTGCGACGCCCGCGGACCGGGCCGCCTGCAGTACGCTCCTCGTGACCTCGGTGTGCGCTCGCCGGAACCCTGCGCCGCCGAATCCGCGTTCATTGAGGATGCCGATGAGGTTGATGACGACGTCCTTGCCGCGCAAATATTCGCTGAGCCGCGCGGGTTCGGAGACGTCGCAGTTCTCCAAGGTGAGCCCGGGCAGAACCAGCAAATGCTTGTGCTGTTCGCGGTCTCGCGAGAGCACGGTGACCCGCCGGCCGCTCTTGACCAGCCGCGCGACGAGGCGAGTCCCGAGAAATCCGGTGCCGCCGAGAACGGCTATGGATTGGGTACGCATCGGATCAGCGTATTTGAATCAGTTGCACGCTGGAGCCGCGCCGCACATTGAGAACCAGGACATTGGCGTTCTTCGCCGCTTCCTTGAAGCCCTTGCTGTTCGCGACCGGCGTTCGGCCCACTCCCACGATCAGGTCGTTGGCGCGCAGACCGTTCTGAGCCGCCGGGCTGCCTTCCTGGACCGTTTTCACCAGAACCCCGCCGTTGTCGGCCGCGTCGTGAAGTTCCGCGCCTTCCAAACCCTTGTGGATTTCGACGGCGTTGGCCGTCTCCAGATCGCTGCGTTCGGCGATCAGGGCGGTGACATTCCGCGGCTTGCCGTCGCGCAAGAGACCGATGTCGACCTTATCGCCGACGCGCAGCATACCGATGGTGTTGCGCAATTCGCTCGCGTCCTTCATGACCACGCCGTTGATCGACGTGATGATGTCGCCGGTCTTGACTCCCGCGCGCTCGGCCGCCGATCCCTGAGCGACTCCCGCCACCAATGCGCCGCTCGACTCGGTGAGTCCGAACTCCTTGGCGATGTCCGGAGTGACATTATAGATGTTCACACCCAGCACTCCGCGCTTGACCTGGCCGTAGCGGATCAATTGGTCCATGACGCCTTTCGCCATGTTGACCGGAATCGCGAAGCCGATGCCGATATTGCCGCCGCTGCGCGACAGAATGGCGGAGTTGATGCCGACCAGCTCGCCCCTCAGGTTCACCAGCGCGCCGCCGGAATTCCCGGGGTTGATCGAGGCGTCGGTTTGGATGAAATCCTCATATCCGTCCGGGTTGATTCCCGTGCGGCCGAGCGCGCTGACGATCCCGGCAGTCACCGTATGCTGCAGGCCGAAAGGGTTGCCGATCGCGACGACGTAGTCCCCTACCTCGAGGCGGGTCGAATCCCCCAATGCCATCGCGATCAGGTTCGGCTGCTTGGCCTGCAAGACCGCGATATCCGCGCCTTCGTCGCTTCCGATGACCTTGGCGGTGAAAGTCCGGTTGTCGAGCAGGGTGATGGTGATTTCGCTGGCGTTCTCGACTACGTGATGATTGGTGATGATGTAGCCGTTCTTGGCATCGACGATCACGCCGGAACCGGCGCTCTGGAATTGCCGTTCCCGCGGCCGCGAATCGGGCGGCGCATTGAAGAAGCGGCGGAAAAACGGATCGTCTAGGAGCGGATTTCGCTGCCCGGGATCTTCTTTGATCGTGCCGCGCGTTGCGATGTTGACCACGGCGGGCGATACGCGCTTGACCATGGGCGAGAGCGAGGGCATCGGCGCGGCATCAGGCACCGCAGCAGCAGGACCCGCGTACGCCGGCACGCTGCCGATGAATGTCGTCGCGGAGATGACGGCTGCGAGCGCCGCCGCCGTAATTTTTTGACGCAGATTCATGCGCTGTCCTTCGGGTTGATCCAATCCTCTCTCAGCGGACGAGGCCGGACCCGGACGGTCCGGCCTGTCGCAAAGCCGATAGTGATATTACACGGAAGACTGCGCTCGGCGGGATCTCTTAGGCGGCCTGAACGGCAACCCGGTGAGGCTGCACTTGCGCCAGTTTTGGAATTGCGACCTCCAGCACACCGTTGACGAATTTCGCCGTGATGTTCTGGGTGTCGACCGAGTCCGGCAAGCTGAATCGGCGCTGGAATTCGCCAGTGATGCGCTCCACGCGACGATAGCCTTCGCGCGATTCACGCCGCGCCTCTTCGCGCTGCCCGCGAATGGTGAGCACGCCGTGGTCTGCAGTGATCTCCACCGCCTTCGGATCGACGCCCGGCAGGTCCACGTGCAATGCAAACTGGCTCGCTTCCTCATGGATGTCCACCGGCGGCAACCAAGCGCCCGAGTCCGCGGCGGTGGTCGAGGGAACGGCGAACAGGCGATCAATGTCCTTCTGGAGCCGGCCGAAGGGCCAGGGCTCATAACGTATGACGGTCATTCTTAAATACTCCTAAAAAATTGTGATGCGTTTCAGACAATCATTTTTGAGATCACGCGCGTGCCACCGACGTTGGGCCGTCGCGCGGCATTTCAACCATCGCGCCGAGCGGTGAAAGTGAGACGCAGTTCAAAGTCAATGGGACATATTGTGGATAACGTGTGCAAACACAAGATGTTGCGATTAAGGCTCTTTCCACTTGACCTCGTTGTCGCGAGGTGCAATAAGCAAATTCCTTGAGAGATTTTTGTAACAACTTGATATATATGGATTTTTCACGTAGAAAAAACCGGGAAAAATATCTTGACGCTGGTGGTGTCGCGTCTTACCCTCTTCCTCCGCGACACAATATGTAGTGTTCGGCAGTTCGCGATAGTCCCATCGGCCTCGAATCAGTTTCTAGCTCTTTTTTTTCCGCGGGACGGCCGCATTTTGTGATGAATCCTCAGACGAGAATTATAAGGGAGCGGCTTCAATACCCATGAACACAGTGGTCAAGATACAGCCCAAAGACGTCGGCGATATATCGTTCCAGGAAGCGTCCTTCGACATCTGGGACAAGAAATATCGGCTGACCGCGAAAGACGGTTCGCCCATCGACAATACGATGGACGATACCTATAAACGCGTCGCGCGCGCTCTGGCCGACGTTGAAACCGACGAATGCCGCGAACAATGGTACGAGTCGTTCTTGTGGGCGCTGCGCCACGGCGCGATTCCCGCCGGCCGCGTCACGTCGAATGCCGGCGCGCTCGAACACAAGCCAGCCACATCGACGATCAACTGCACCGTATCGGGCACCATCCGCGATTCGATGGACGATATCCTGAAAAAAGTGCACGAGGCGGGCCTTACCCTCAAAGCAGGATGCGGCATCGGTTACGAGTTCTCGACGTTGAGGCCTCGCGGGGCGTACGTGTCGGGCGCCGGCGCCTACACGTCCGGTCCTTTGTCGTTCATGGATATCTACGACAAGATGTGTTTTACCGTGTCTTCGGCGGGCGGACGGCGCGGCGCTCAGATGGGAACGTTCGACATCGGGCATCCCGATGTGCTCGAGTTCATTCGCGCGAAGCGCGAGAACGGTCGGCTGCGGCAATTCAACTTGTCGCTGCTCGTCAGCGATGACTTCATGAAGGCCGTGAAGAAGGACGGCGATTGGCAATTGGCGTTCCCGCTCTTGCGCCAGGAATTCGAGGCGGACGCAACAGCCGAGCGGCCGGATCTCGACGATGCGTCGAAGTTCGTGTGGCGCGAATGGCCCTACACGGAAGGCTATGTGGCGAACGAGGAAGGCCTCGTGGCCTGCAAGATCTACAAGACCCTGCCGGCGCGCCGAGTGTGGGATGTGATCATGTCCTCGACCTACGACTTTGCCGAGCCGGGCTTCATCCTCGTCGATAAAGTCAACGAAATGAACAACAATTGGTGGACCGAGAATATTCGCGCCACCAATCCCTGCGTGACTGCGGATACCCGTCTGGCGACGCAATTCGGCATGGTGCGGATCGGCGATCTGTACAACGCTCGCGTCGACATTCAGGCGACCGTCGATGGCCGGGCCCTCGGGGAAGGCATGGGCGTAGCAGTGCGGCCGGCTGTTCCGGCTTTCATGACTGCGCCGTCCGCGGATGTTTACCGCGTAGTGACGCAGGATGGCTATGAGATCAAGGCGACCGAATGGCACGATTTCTACACGAGCCGCGGCAAAATCAAGCTCAAGGATCTCAAGCCCGGCGATGAGCTCTTGATTCAGTCCGGAAAGGGGCAGTTCGGGGGTTGCGGCAGCGCGGAGCTCGGGCAGCTTTTGGGCTTGCTCACCGGCGATGGCCATTTCACGAATCGCGGCAAGAGCCAGGAGGCGGTCGTCAATCTGTGGGGCGCCGACCGTGCGATCGCCGACGGCGTCGTCGCGTACGTCAACTCGATGATTGCCGGATTCGCCGAGCGCCCGAGGAGCTACGAGGTGGGCTCGGTTGCGATCCCGGAACGCAATCTGGTCATGATCCGTTCGGTGATTCTCGCCCGTGTGCTGGCGCAGTACGGATTCACGGCGGAGACCAAGCTCAAGGTTCCGGAGATCGTCTGGCGCGGCAACGAGGAGTGCGTCAAAGGGTATTTGCGCGCGCTGTTCCAGACGGACGGCACGGTAAACGTTTCGGGCAAGGACGGCACGAGTTGCTCGGTGCGGCTCGCGTCCAGTCATCAACCCCTGCTCAAGGACGTGCAGATGCTGCTGGCGAATTTCGGCATCTTCGCGCGCGTGTTAAAGCGCCGCGAGGCGTGCAACCGTGTCTTGCCCGACGGCAAAGGCGGCACGAAGGAATACGCCTGCAAAGCGGACTACGAGCTGATCATCGACGGCGAATCCCGCGATTGCTTCATGGTGCAAATTGGATTCCTGACGGAACACAAGAACTCAAAACACACGCAGTGGGTGCAAGGCAAGGCGCTGAAAATGTCGCAGCGTTTCACCAGCCGTATCGCCGAGATCACCTACGTGGGACGCGAAGCCGTCTTCGATACCACGCAAGCGGATCGCAACACCGTTATATTTAACGGCCTCGTGACAGGACAGTGTGGCGAACAACCACTTCCAGCCTACGGCTCGTGCCTCCTGGGCTCGGTCAATCTCACCAAGTTCGTCCTCGATGCCTTCACGGACAACGCACGATTCGATTGGGAAACGTACCGCAAGGTCGTGAAGGTGTTCACGCGCATGCTCGACAACGTCGTCGAGGTCAATGGCTTGCCCCTGGCGCAGCAACGCGGCGAAATCATGCGCAAGCGCCGGCACGGCATGGGATTCCTCGGCCTGGGCTCGACCATCACGATGCTTTGCATGAAATACGGCTCGAAAAAATCGGTGGCGTTTACCCAGAACGTATCTCGGGAGATGGCCGTGGCCGGCTGGGAGGCCGCGCTCGATCTCGCCCGGGAGAAAGGCCCGGCACCGATCATGAACGAGGAGTTCACGGTCACGCGGGCGATGCTGCGCAAGCGGCCCGAAATGGTCAAGGATGGTTGGCGCGTCGGCGCGAGTATTCCCGGCCGCGTGCTGCACGCTCGCTATAGCCGATACATGCAGCGCATAGCCGAGGCTTCGCCCGAATTGGTCGATGAACTCGCCGAGGTCGGCGCGCGCTTCACCCATCACACCTCGATCGCGCCGACCGGGACCATCTCGCTGTCGCTCGCGAACAATGCATCCAACGGCATCGAGCCTTCGTTCGCGCATCATTATTTTCGCAACGTGATCCGCGAAGGCAAGAAATCGAAAGAGAAGGTCGACGTTTTCTCGTTCGAGCTGCTGGCGTATCGCGAACTCGTGAATCCCCGGGCAATGCCGGACTCGCAGAATCCGTCGGAAAAACTTCCCGATTATTTCATTTCGGCGGACGACATCGGTCCCAAGGAACATGTCGATATCCAGGCGGCGGCGCAGCTCTGGGTGGACTCTTCGATATCGAAGACGGCGAACGTCCCAACCAACTACAAGTACGAAGATTTCAAAGAGATCTATATGTATGCCTTCGAGCAAGGCCTCAAGGGCTGCACGACCTTCCGCTTCAATCCGGAGGCATTCCAGGGAGTCTTGGTCAAAGAAAACGATCTCAAAAATACCACCTACGTGTTCACCTTGGAGGATGGCACCGAGGTCGAGGCGAGGGGCGATCAGGAAATTGAATACGACGGGGAAATGCATACCGCCGCCAATCTGTTCGATGCGCTGAAAGAAGGGTACTACGGGAAATTCTGACCATGGCTCATATCAAGATCGACAAGAAGATTGCCAAATATCGCGTGCAGAAGCCGGAGGCGAAGGAGACGCCCGCGTCCGTCCTCAAGGAGCCGCCCAACGCGCAGGACAACGTGATCTGGATGCACGAGAAGCTCGAGCGCCCCGAGGTTTTGATCGGCTCGACCTACAAGATCAAAACACCCGTCTCCGACCACGCCATGTACGTCACCATCAACGACATCGTGCTCAACGAGGGCACGCCGCACGAGCAGCGCCGGCCCTTCGAAGTGTTCATCAACTCGAAGAATCTCGATCATTTCCAATGGATCGTAGCCTTGACCCGGGTCATTTCGGCGGTTTTTCGCAAGGGCGGCGATACGACTTTCCTGGTCGAGGAGTTGAAGGCGGTGTTCGATCCGAAGGGCGGATACTGGCAGCCGGGCGGCAAGTTCATGCCCTCGACCATCGCGGAGCTGGGCTACGTGATCGAGCGCCACCTGCAGTCGATCGGATTGCTCAAGAAGCCCGAGTTGGACGTGCACCAGCGCAAGCTCGTGCAGGAAAAGCGCGCGGAGTTCGAGGCGCGAGCCAAGCAAACCGATGCCTTCTCAAAGTCGCATTTTCCTGAAGGGGCGCAGCTGTGCGCGAAGTGCAGCACCGCCGCCGTGGTGATGCTGGACGGCTGCAATACGTGCTTGAATTGCGGCGATTCGAAGTGCGGATAGATCGCTGATAGGCAAATCCAATCAAGGTAGCGGCTTTCGGCACGCAGAACTGCTCATTGCCTCGCGTGGTCGCGATCAATCGCCGGTAATGCTGCGGCCTTGCACGTACTTAGTCAGAATGGAGCCGGGGGCCTGAGTGGGAAAGAAGCTCACGATGGACCCGTCGGCTGCGCGGACGTCGAGTTGCAGGGTGGGACTCGCGGCCATACGCCGCAGTGCCGCCGGAGTGAGCCCAAAGTATGCTGTTTGGCCCCAGGAGACCACCTGCCGGTATGGATCCACGCCAAGTCTTGGCGCCTCCATGAGGGACAGGTCCAGCGTCCCATCTTGGAGGCGCAAGGTAACGGCGGCAGCAGCATGGATATCGCCGGGTTGCGGGTCGACTCCAGGAACGATGTGCACCCACAATCCATAGCTCAAGGCGCCGCTGCGGTTCCATTCGACGGGCCCCAGATAGGCGAAGCTCGAGCGCTTGCGAGAGATGATCGCCGCGGTTTGGGTGCCGGGCGCGAGCTCGATCGGCTCCTTGAGGGCAGCCACGGTCATGCCCGTGCGCTGGTCGAGCATCTCCACCGGCTTGGTCGAGGATTGATCCGCGCAGCCGGCGGCCGCAAAGATGAGCAAAATGGCCGGAATCGAAGGTACGCGCATAGGTCTCGAGTATACCGGGACGTGAGCTAGAGCCGATTATGCCTTACCGACTACACGGTATAATTTTCTCATGAGTAATAGAATCGGAGGCTGGCTGGCGGCGTGCCTGTGGGCGCCGGCGTCGTTGGCAGTTTGCCTGGCGGCCCCCATCGAGCGTGCCTCAGCCGAAGACATCGCATCCGCCGACCGGGTCGTCGTGCATAAGGCGGAGCACAAACTCTATCTGTACAGCGGGAGCCGGCTGCTCGGCGAGTACAAGGTCAAGCTGGGCTTGAGCCCCTCCGGACAGAAGGAACGCGAGCACGATTTCCGCACTCCCGAGGGCCGTTATTTCCTCACGCGGCGCAATACCCGCAGCGACTTCTTCCTGGCCATTCAGGTTTCCTACCCCAACAAAGAAGACGAAATTCGCGCGCGCAAGAATCGATGGGCGCCCGGGGGCTCGATCATGATTCACGGCTTTCCCAATACGCCCAAGCATCCGGCTTCCGTATTACCAGTCGAACGACTGGACCGATGGATGCATCGCCCTGTCCAATTCCGATATGGTCGAAGTGTGGATGCGCACCCGAGACAATATTCCGATCGATATCTACCC
>CAWBUE010000009.1:0-244634 GCA_963791825.1 uncultured Gammaproteobacteria bacterium | reverse complement strand
ATTGCACTTTCTCTGAAGACAATCGGTTCTTTTCCCACCGGCGCGACGGCGTGACGGGTCGACAGGCCACATTTGTTTGGATCAACGCTGCGTGATTTGGCTCCAGTCCGTTGAATTGGCCGCCGGGCATCCCCACTTCTGTCCATTCCGAGCGTTACCCGAAGGGCAATCACTATGCGCATGGACAAGCTGACGACCAAATTTCAGGCGGCATTGGCCGATGCGCAATCGCTTGCTGTGGGCCGCGACAACCAGTACATCGAGCCGGTCCACCTCATGGCGGCATTGCTCGACCAACAGGGCGGCACCGCGCGGCCGCTGCTCGAGAAGTCCGGCGTCAACGTGGCGAAGCTACGCTCGGACCTGGCCACGGCGCTCGACCGCTTGCCCAAGGTCGAAGGCACGGGCGGCGAGGTCATGATCAACAACGATTTGAACAAGCTCTTGAACGTGACCGACAAGCTCGCTCAGCAGCGCGGCGACCAGTTTATTTCCAGCGAATTGTTCGTGCTCGCGGCTGCCGAGGACAAGGGCGAGCTCGGGCGCTTGCTGAAGGCAAACGGTGCTACGCGCGCGGCCTTGGAAAGGGCGATCGAGGAGGTGCGCGGCGGCTCCAAGGTGGAGGATGCGGGCGCCGAGGAAAACCGCCAGGCGCTGGAGAAATACAGCATCGATCTCACAGAACGCGCGACCCAGGGCAAGCTCGATCCGGTGATCGGCCGCGATGACGAGATCCGCCGCACCATCCAGGTTCTGGCGCGGCGTACCAAGAACAACCCGGTGCTCATCGGCGAGCCTGGCGTCGGCAAGACGGCGATCGTCGAGGGCCTGGCCCAGCGCATCGTCAATGGCGAGGTGCCCGAGGGTCTTCGCAACAAGCGCATTCTCTCGCTCGATATGGGCTCGCTCATCGCGGGCGCGAAGTTTCGCGGCGAATTCGAGGAGCGGCTGAAAGCCGTGCTGAACGATCTGGCCAAGCAAGAGGGCCAGATCATCCTCTTCATCGATGAATTGCACACCATGGTGGGCGCCGGCAAGGCCGAGGGCGCGATGGATGCGGGCAATATGTTGAAGCCGGCGCTCGCTCGAGGCGAGCTGCACTGCGTCGGAGCCACGACCCTCGATGAATACCGCAAGTACATCGAAAAGGATGCGGCGCTCGAGCGTCGCTTCCAGAAAGTGCTGGTGGACGAACCATCGGTCGAGGACACGATCGCTATTTTGCGCGGCCTGAAGCCGCGTTATGAAGTGCACCATAAGGTCGAGATTACGGACCCGGCCATCGTTGCGGCGGCTACGTTGTCGCATCGCTATATCGCGGACCGGCAGTTGCCGGACAAGGCCATTGACCTGATCGACGAGGCGGGCGCGCTCATCCGCATGGAGATCGACTCCAAGCCGGAGGCGCTCGATCGGCTCGATCGGCGCATCATTCAGCTCAAGATCGAGCGCGAGGCCTTGAAGAAAGAAAGTGATGAGGCGTCCCGCAAACGCTTGAGCGCCTTGGAAGAGCAATTGAGTGCGTTGGAGAAGGAATACTCCGATCTCGAGGAAGTGTGGAAGGCGGAGAAGGCCTCGGTGCAGGGCGCTGCGCACATCAACGAAGAATTGGAGCGAGCGCGGCAAGACCTCGAAACGGCGCGGCGGGCGCAGGATTTGGCGCGCATGTCCGAATTGCAATACGGGAAAATTCCCGCCCTGGAACAGCGGCTCGCCCAGGCGCTGGAGGCGGAGAAGAAGCCCAATCAGCTATTGCGCAATTCGGTTACCGAAGTCGAAATCGCGGAGATCGTGTCGAAATGGACCGGCATTCCCGTATCTCGCATGCTCGAGGGAGAGCGCGACAAGCTGCTGCGGATGGAAGAAGTGTTGAGCAAGCGCGTCGTCGGTCAGCCCGAGGCCGTCAAGGCGGTCGCGGACGCGATACGCCGATCTCGCGCAGGCCTATCGGATCCGAACCGGCCGAGCGGGTCGTTCATGTTCTTGGGCCCGACCGGCGTCGGGAAGACCGAACTGTGCAAAGCCTTGGCCGAATTCATGTTCGACACCGAGGAATCCTTGGTGCGGATCGATATGTCCGAATTCATGGAAAAGCACTCGGTGGCACGGCTGATCGGCGCGCCGCCGGGATACGTGGGCTATGAGGAGGGTGGTTATCTGACCGAAGCGGTGCGCCGGCGGCCGTACTGCGTCATATTGCTCGATGAAATCGAGAAGGCGCATCCGGACGTGTTCAATGTGCTGCTGCAGGTCCTGGACGATGGCCGCCTCACGGACGGTCAGGGACGCACCGTCGATTTTCGCAACAGCGTCGTGATCATGACCTCGAACTTGGGCTCGCAAATCATCCAAGAGCTGTCGGGCGATGCGAACTACGAGAAGATGAAGCAGGCGGTCATGCAGGTCGTGACGCAGCATTTCCGCCCGGAATTCATCAATCGAGTCGACGAGATCGTGGTGTTTCATTCTTTGGGACGCGAGCAGATTCGCGCCATCGTCGATATCCAGTTGAGCCGCCTGCGGCAGCGGCTGGCGGAGCGAGATATCACCCTGCGCTTGGACGACGATGCCCGCGACCTCATCGGCGAGGCGGGCTTCGACACCGTGTACGGGGCCCGTCCCTTGAAGCGTGCGATCCAGTCGCAAATCGAGAATCCCTTGGCGCAGATGATTCTGCGCGGGGATTTCGTCGCGGGCGACCGAGTGATCGCCAAGGTCAAAAAGGGCACTGCGGTCTTCGAGAAGGAGCGGCTGCACTAGGCAATCCCAAGCTGGCGGCAAGCGGCCGCCGGCGGCGAAGCTACGACGCGGGGCCGCCGTTCGCTATACTGCGGCGCCTCGGGCGATCGGGTCCGACAATAGGAAAAACATGCCTTTCTACGAGTATCAGTGCAAGAGCTGCGGCCACGACCTAGAGGCCATGCAGAAAATCAGTGATCCGCCGCTGAAAAAGTGCCCGAGTTGCGGCAAATCGCAGCTACAGCGGTTGATGTCGGCACCGGTATTTCGGCTCAAGGGCGGCGGCTGGTACGAGACCGACTTCAAGGGCGATCAGGACAACAAGCGCAACCTCGCCGACCGGCCGGACGCGGATGCACCAAAGGATGCCGCCTCGGACGTGGCCAAGGACACCGCCAAAGACGCAGCGACGGGCAAGGACGGCAACGGCAAGGACGCCAACGGCAAGGACGGCAACGGCAAGGACGCCAACACGGATGCCGCGCTCGCCAAAGATGCAACGTTCAAGGACAAGGCTGCGGCGTCCAAGGACAAGGCCGAGGACAAACCGGCGGAGAAGCCGCCAACCAAGTCCGCGAAGAAGACCGGCGGCAAGAGTAGCGTGCGGGTGCACACGCCCGGCCGCGGCAAATCCGCGGGCAAAAGGCCCATGAAGAGACCGGTTCACAAAGCAAAACGTCGAGTCTAGGTCGTGCGCACTCATTATTGCGGCGATGTCGACGAATCATTGGCCGGGCAGCTCGTCACCGTGGCCGGTTGGGCGCATCGCCGACGCGACCATGGCGGCGTCATCTTCGTCGATATGCGCGATCGGGCAGGACTGGTACAGGTCGTTTTCGACCCCGACAAGGCCGCCGTGTTCGCGATGGCGGAGCGAGTGCGCAATGAGTTCGTGATCAAGGTCCAAGGGTTGGTGCGCGCGCGCCCGCCTGGGACCGCGAACGCCAATTTGAAGTCGGGGCAAGTCGAGGTGCTGTGCCAGGAGCTCGAGATTCTCAACCGATCCGAGCCGCTGCCATTTCAGCTCGATGAACACGTAAGCGAAGAAGTGCGTCTGCGCTATCGCTACCTTGATCTGCGGCGCGAGGAAATGCGCGAACGGCTGCTGCTGCGCCACCGTATCACGCGCGCGATGCGGCACTACCTCGATGAGGCGGGCTTCATCGATATCGAAACGCCAATGCTCTCCAAGGCAACGCCGGAAGGTGCGCGTGATTACCTGGTGCCGAGCCGCACGCACGCCGGCAAGTTTTTCGCATTGCCGCAGTCGCCGCAGATCTACAAGCAACTGCTCATGATTTCGGGATTCGACCGCTATTATCAAATCGTGCGCTGCTTTCGCGATGAGGATTTGCGCGCGGATCGGCAACCTGAATTCACCCAGCTCGATATCGAGACTTCGTTTCTCGATCAATCGCACATCCAGGATCTGATGGAAGGCTTGGTGCGGCACTTGTTCAAGCAAGTGCTAAGCGTCGATTTGCCCAACCCGATTCCCCGGATGACCTACGCGGAGGCGATGCGGCGCTTTGGTTCGGATAAGCCGGATTTGCGGGTTCCCCTGGAACTGGTGGACGTGGCCGATCTCGTCGCGGGTTGCGATTTCAAGGTGTTCGCGGGACCGGCAGCCGATCCGCAGGGCCGGGTGACGGCGCTGTGCGTGCCGCAAGGCGGCCGGCTGTCGCGCAAGGAGATCGACGACTACACGGCGTATGTGGCGCGGTACGGCGCCAAGGGCCTCGCGTATGTGAAAGTCAACGAAGTGGCCAAGGGACGCGAGGGGCTGCAATCGCCCATCCTGAAATTCTTGAGCGACGCGGCGATCAACGGGATTCTGCAGCGCACGGGCGCAGGCGACGGCGACCTGGTGTTCTTCGGCGCCGACCGGGCCAAGGTCGTGAGCGATGCCTTGGGCGCGCTGCGCCTCAAGGTGGGGGAGGACCTGAAGCTCGTGGCCGAGGGATGGCGGCCCTTGTGGGTCGTGGATTTCCCGATGTTCGAATGGGATGGCGATGCCAAGCGCTGGCAGGCGATGCATCATCCGTTCACGAGTCCGGCGAACTTGGATTACGCGGCCTTGGCGGCAAGTCCCGGCGAGGCGACGGCCAAAGCCTACGACATGGTGCTCAATGGGTCTGAAATCGGCGGCGGCTCGGTGCGTATTCATTCGCAGGACCTGCAGTCCGTTGTTTTCGATTTGTTGGGTATATCGCCGGAAGAGGCACGCGTAAAATTCGGGTTTCTATTGGATGCGCTTAAGTTCGGCGCGCCGCCGCACGGGGGCATCGCCTTTGGACTCGATCGGCTCGCCATGCTGATGGCGGGTGCGGACAGCATTCGCGATGTGATCGCGTTCCCCAAGACCCAGACCGCCGCGGATCTGCTCATGGATGCGCCGACGGAAGTCAGCGAGGCGCAGCTCAGAGAGCTGCATATTCGCGTCCGCGTTCCTCCCAAAGTATCGAACGTCGACTGAGCGAGTGAACGTCCGGCCATATCGACGCCCGGAATCGATCTTGGTCGTGATTTACACCGACGGCGGCGAATTTCTGTTGCTGGAACGCCGGCGTCCCCCCGGCTACTGGCAGTCGGTCACTGGGAGCCTCGAATGGGGCGAACTCGCCGGCGATGCCGCGCGGCGCGAGGTCGTCGAAGAGACCGGCATCACTCAAGGCGTGCTCGTCAATCTGCAATGGACCCAGGTGTACGAAATCTTGCCGGCGTTCGGCAAGGTCTACGCGCCGGGCATCACGCGCAATTTGGAACACGCCTTCTCCTTGAGGCTAGCGCAGCGAGCGCCGGTGACATTGAGCGATCCGGAGCACGTGCGATTTCAATGGGCTACGGCTCCGGATGCCCTCGCCCTGGTTTCCTCGAGCACCAACCGCGCCGTCATCGAGCAGCTGCGTTTCTAGGATGCATCGATGCGCACGGTAGTCGTCTATGTGCACGGGCTTTGGCAGAGCGGCGGAGAAGCGGTTTGGCTGCGCCGTCGATTGGCGCAAGATCTCGAGGCGGACGCGCGGGCATTTTCGTATCCATCGGTGGCAGCCAACGCCACGGCCAATGCACGGGCGCTGGCGGAGTTTTTGAACGCGATTGCCGCCGATACGCTGCACTTGGTGGGACACAGCCTTGGCGGATTGGTCATCTTGAAATTATTCGAGGATGCAGCGGCGTACGCACGGCTGCCGCCGGGGCGAATCGTGCTGCTGGGCTCGCCGTTGCGAGGCAGCCGCACGGCCTTGAATTTGGCGCGGCTGCCGTTCGGCAGAAAAATCATGGGCTCGAGCGTCGGCGAGGAATTGCTCGTGCCGCGCGAGCGGCGGTGGAACGGCTCGCGGGACCTGGGCGTGATCGTCGGAGATTTGGGATTTGGCTTGGGCCGCCTCGTGGGGACGCTCGAGGGTCCGAGCGACGGCACCATCTTGGTCGAGGAGACATTGCTCGATGGCGCGGCGGATCGGGTGGTATTGCGGGTCAGTCACACCGGCATGCTGTTTTCCGCGCTTGTGGCGAAGCAGGCGGGGGCCTTTTTGACCACGGGCCGATTTAGCCGCGGTCCAGCGCTTGGAGCCTGAACAAGAGGTCCAGCGCTTCGCGCGGGCTCAATGCGTTGGGGTCGATCGCGCGCAACGCTTCGAGTGCGGGCGATTCCGGCTGCGGGGATTGGGACATCGGCGCGGGCGCAAATAGCGCCAGCTCGCCCTGCGGCGAGGTGGAGCTGCGCAGTGCATCGCGCTCGCGCTCGAGTTCGGCGAGGTAGAGACGAGCTCGCGCCGTCACCGATTTGGGAATGCCGGCGAGGGCCGCGACTTGTAGTCCGTAGCTCTGATTGGCGGGGCCTTCCTTGACTCCGTGCAGAAACACCAGGGTATCGCCGTGCTCCACCGCTTCGACATGCACATTGACGACCCCCGGTGCCTCGCCGGCCAGACTGGTGAGCTCGAAATAGTGCGTAGCAAACAAGGTGAAGGCGCGGATGTTGTTTGCAATATAGGCAGCGCAGGCCCAAGCGAGCGACAGTCCGTCAAACGTGCTGGTGCCGCGTCCCACCTCGTCCATGAGCACGAGACTGCGGGCGGTAGCGTTGTTGAGGATATTCGCCGTCTCGGTCATTTCAAGCATGAAGGTCGAGCGGCCGCCGGCGAGATCGTCCGAGGCGCCGATGCGCGTGAAAATGCGATCGATCGGGCCGAGCACGGCGCGGCGCGCCGGCACATAGCAGCCGATGTGCGCAAGAATGACGATCAGCGCCGTCTGGCGCATATAGGTGCTCTTGCCGCCCATGTTTGGGCCTGTGATGATCAGCATGCGGCGCGCGTCATCGAAGCGCAGGTCGTTCGGTACGAACGGCTGGCGCCCATTTCTCTCGACCACGGGATGACGTCCGCTGTCGATCGATATCGTCGGTTCGTCGACCAGTTCCGGCTGGGCGCAATCGAGAGCGGCGGCGCGCTCGGCGAAACACGCCAATACGTCGATCTGCGCGATGGCCGCCGTGGTCGACTGCAGCGCCGGCAGGCGTGCGGTCAGGTGATCGAGCAAGGCCTCATACAGACTCTTTTCTCGCGCCAGCGCTCGATCGCGCGCGCCCAGGACTTTGTCTTCGAACGATTTCAATTCCGGAGTGATGAAACGCTCCGCGGACTTCACAGTCTGGCGGCGCAGATAATCCGGCGGAACCCGGTCGGCTTGGCTGCGGTTCACCTCGATGTAAAACCCTTGCACGCGATTGAAGCCCAATTTGAGGCTCGACAAGCCGCTGCGCGCCCGCTCTCTTCGTTCGAGATCGAGTAGGAATTGCTCCGTATTGCTGCCGAGGAGACGCAACTCGTCGAGTTCGGCATCGTAGCCCGCGGCGATCACGCCGCCGTCGCGCAGATAATGCGGCGGCGAGTCGACGATCGCCTTGTCGAGCAGCGCGTGGTCATGCCGGTGACAGTCGTCGTGACGGCTGATTTCGCTCATGAGTTGCACCAGCAGCGGAGATGGCGTGGCGCCGAGAAGCTGGTGCAACTGCGGCAACACCGCCAGCGACGCACGCAACTGTGCAAGGTCCCGCGGCCGCGCCGAGCGCAGCGCGACTCTCGCGACGATTCGCTCGAGATCGCCGATGGCCTTCAGAGAATCGCCGATTGCGGTGTGCTGGGCGTCGTGCAGCAGCGTCGCGACGGCCTGGTAGCGAGCCCGCAAGGTGTCGCGATCCCGCAGCGGCCGGTGCAGCCAGCGGCGCAGCATTCGGCCGCCCATGGCGGTGGCGGTGCGATCGAAGACTCCCGCCAGGGTAAGCTCGCCTTTTCCCGCAAGACTCTCGTCGAGCTCCAGATTCCGCCGAGTCGCGGGGTCCATGATCAACGCCGCATCGCGCTCCTCGGTGGTGATCGACAACAAGTGGGGCAACGCCGATTTTTGCGTCTCGCGAACATAGGCGAGCAATGCACCGGCTGCCGCGATCGCAAGCGGCTTGTCGGCGCACCCGAACCCGGCGAGATCTCGCGTACGAAATTGTTCCGTGAGCGCGCGCGTCGCCGATTCCGCGTCGAAATGCCAGGGAGCCCGCGGCGTCCAGGCCCGATCGTTCATGCCGAACGAGCGCGCGAACTTTGGCTCTGCGCCCTCCGGTGCCAACAGCTCGGCGGGTCGCAGCCGTTCGATCTCCGCCTCGAGCGCAGTGGCTCCAGCGACTTCCATGACGCTGAATCGTCCTGCTGAGAGCTCCAGCCATGCCAGTCCGAAGCGGCCGCCGAAACCAAAGACGCTCGCGACCACATTATCGCGACGCTCATCCAACAGGGCCTCGTCGGTGACGGTCCCCGGCGTCACGATGCGCACTACCTCGCGCTCCATGGGCCCCTTGATCTTGCCGCTTTCGCCGCGCTGCTCGCAAATTGCGACCGACTCGCCCTTGCGCACCAGCTTCGCCAGGTAGGTATCGAGCGTAACGACGGGCACCCCTGCCATGGGAATGGGCGCCCCGCCGGACGCGCCGCGCTGGGTCAGCGCGATATCGAGCAGCGGCGCGGCGCGGCGCGCATCGTCGTAGAACATTTCGTAGAAATCGCCCATGCGGTAAAACAGGAGCACATCGGGATGCTGCGCCTTGATGCGCAAATACTGCTGCATCATCGGAGTGTGGGCCTCAGCGGCGTCCGACGTCGCAATGTCTTTGGACGGGGGCGGGATGCTGCTCACGCCGGATGGCCCACGCCGCCCGCGGCTGCACTAACTGCCACGGCTGTTTGTAATCGGCGACAGGTCGAGATGATGCTCATGCTGTGGGAGAGTAGCGGAATGCGAGTAAAAATTTTCGGCTTACTATTGACACTACCCCTCTCTCTCCTCGGCCGCGGCCAAGCTGCGAGCGTTGCCATAGACGAGGAATCCGCCGCCACTGGCATGCCCGCGAGCGCCGCGCCCGCGAGTGCCGCACCCGCGAGTGCCGCACCCGCGAGTGCCGCACCCGCGAGCGACATACCTGCGAGCGTCGCACCCGCGAGCGCCATGACCGCAAGCGCCGCGCCCGCGAGTCCGCCGGCGATCTGCCCCACGCCCATCACGGCAGACACTCGTGCTACCACCGTGACCGTCGGGTCCGGCACCGCAGCGAGCTGCACGGAAACCGCGCTGGCCAACGCATTGGCCAAGGGCGGAGTCATCCGCTTCAACTGCGGCGGCCCCGCCACTATAACGCTTACATCCCAAAAGACATTGCGCGTCGATGTCAATACGACTATCGACGGCCAAGGGAAGATCACGCTCGATGGGCGAGGAACCACCCGCCTGTTGCACTACTCCTCGCCCAATTTCCAGGCGACGAACACGACCGTGACCATTCAGAACATTACCCTGCAGAACGGCGCGGCCGGCGGCACGCCCCTCCCTGTAGCGGCGGCCCCTTGCTCTCAGGGCACGGAGACCGACGGCGGGGGCGGCGCGATCTACGTTCGTGACGGCAGGCTGCACGTCTTCAACACGATCTTCAAGAATAATGAGGGCGCCCTGATGGGACCCGATGTCGGCGGGGGCGCGATCTACGCGTTGGGTTCGCTCGGCATCACGGTCGTCGGCAGCACTTTTCAATCCAACCGCGCCGCAAACGGCGGTGCCATCGGTGCTCTATTCGGCAATCTCAGCATCTATAACAGTCAGTTTTCCTCGAACAAGGCAACCGGCAGCGGGGCCAACTCCATCAAAAGCACCTGCCACGTGCGTGGAGGCGAGACCGGCAACGGCGGCAACGGCGGAGCCGTCGTCATCGACGGATCCGAGAAGTACGCCGTCAATGTGTGCGGCTCTACCTTCACGGCCAATGCCGCCGGCTCGGGCGCCTTTGGCGGCGCGATTTTCCGCACGCCCAACGGAGCAATGCAGATGACTACGATCGATCGCAGCGCATTCACCGGCAACACCGCGCCGAGCGGAGGCGCGCTGTATTTCCACAACTCTAATCTGGTCGTGAAGGCGTCGACTCTGTCCTCAAACATGGCCAATATCGGTGGTGCGCTGTTTGCCGACGGTACGACGCTCAATTTCAGCAACGATACCTTCGTGAACAACGCGGCTGAAAAAGGCTTGGGCGGAGCCATCTTTTTGTCCGGCAACGGCGGTTCGATTCAGAATGCGACTTTCACCGGCAATCAGGCCGCGGCTGGGTCGGGCTATTTCGCTGCGGCCATCGGGGGCGGCACGGCGCTTAATATCACCAATACGCTGTTTTATGAAAATACGACCCGGGATTGCGGTTCGCCGATGTCGTGCTCCGCCGGCAACAGTTACGGCCAACACGATTTACAATGGCCGGCGACGCACGCCGTGTGCGCGAACCCGGATCGCGCGTGCACCAGCGGTACGGTGTTCAAGAATCCGGACCTCGGCGTGCTCCGCGGCAACGGCGGTCCGACACACACGATCGCACCTCTCCTTGGAAGTCCCGCCATCGGAATCGGGCAAAACTGTCCGCCCACGGATCAGCGTGGGGTCGCACGTCCTCTCAACGGATGCACCGCGGGGGCCGTGGAGGGAGCGTTGCCCTAAGAAATGGCGGGCGGGTTCACCCGCGGAGCGGGTTGACTGCCCATGCCATTCTTGTTATTTGCGTACGCACATGCGAATAACAACTGCTGATCGGCTCATCTTGCGGCTGTCTGCTCGTGTCGGCCGCGCACTGCTGGCCAGCCGGCGCAGCGTGGTGACGGCTGAGTCCTGCACGGGCGGTTGGATCGCCAAGGCCCTGACCGACGTTGCCGGAAGCTCACAATGGTTCCTCGAAGGATTCGTCACTTACAGCGACGAATCGAAGATGCGAAGGCTCAAGGTCCCGCGCACAGTACTCGAGCGCTGGGGCGCGGTGAGCGAGGCCACTGTGAGAGCGATGGCAAAAGGAGCGCTTCTGGAAACGACCGCAGTGCTGTCAGTGGCAGTGACCGGCATCGCGGGCCCCGGCGGCGGGGTGCCCGGCAAGCCGGTCGGAACGGTTTGGCTCGCTTGGGCGGAGCGGCGCGGCCGCAGAATATCCGTGGCGGCGCAACTGAAGCATTTTCGCGGGGATCGCGATGCGGTGCGCCGCAAAACCCTGCGCGCGGCGCTTCAAGGCCTGCTTGAACGCTGACCGGGCCGCGGGAGATCGACGTGCGAGTATTTTTTGCGCTGTGGCCCGATGCCGGCACCCGAGCTCGCATCGCCGCGGCGGCGGCCGCGTTGCCGGCGTGTGCCGGAATGAGTTTGGTTCGGCCAGAAAACTATCACGTGACCCTGGCCTTCGTTGGCGAGATCGCGATGTCCGGGCTCGCGGTGCTGCAGCAGATCGGTCGAACTCGATGCGCGCCGGCCTGCACGATTGAAATCGACGCATGTGAGTACTGGCGGGACGCGAAAGTGTTGGTGGCGGTGGCGCGCCGGACCGGAGCGCTGACGGAGTTGTCCGCGAAGTTGCATGGCGCGCTGGCGACTCCTCATGCTGCGCTCCCGGTTCGCCCGCATGTCACTCTTGCGAGGAAGGTTGCGCAAGCCCCTGTGCTGCAAGCAATGTCTCCATTCTCTTGGCACGCTCGTTCATTCTGTCTCGTGAGCTCGAATACGAGCGGCGCACACTCGGTCTATACAGTAGTCGATAGCTGGCCACTACTGGATGAAACGCCGAAACCACAGAAATCTCTGTAATTTCGATGCATTTGAGATGAGCGCGGAGCGCTGAATATGAAATAATGGCGCCACACTTTGTCGAGGACTCCCAATGGAAGAGAATCGTAAGAAAGCTCTCGCGGCTGCGCTGAGCCAGATAGAAAAACAGTTCGGTAAGGGTTCCGTCATGCGCTTGGGCGATGCCGGCGCCACTTACGAAGTGGACTCGATCCCAACGGGCTCGCTGGGACTCGATATCGCGCTCGGCGTAGGCGGCATTCCGCGCGGACGAGTGATTGAGATTTTCGGTCCCGAGTCCTCGGGCAAGACCACCCTGACGCTGGCGATTATCGCCTCAGCGCAGAGTCACGGAGGTACGGCGGCGTTCGTCGACGCCGAGCACGCGCTTGACCCCGTCTATGCCGAAAAGCTGGGAGTGAAAGTCAACGATTTGCTGGTTTCCCAGCCCGATACGGGAGAACAAGCGTTGGAAATCACCGACATGCTGGTGCGCTCCGGCGCGGTGGATGTGGTCGTGGTCGATTCGGTTGCGGCGCTTACACCGAAGGCCGAAATCGAGGGCGAAATGGGCGACCAGCACATGGGTTTGCAAGCGCGCCTCATGTCCCAAGCGCTGCGCAAACTGACCGGCAACATCAAGCGCTCGAACACCATCGTCATTTTCATCAATCAGATACGCATGAAAATCGGCGTCATGTTCGGTAATCCGGAAACGACGACCGGCGGCAACGCGCTGAAATTCTACTCTTCGGTGCGGATGGACATTCGGCGCATCGGCGCGATCAAGAATGGCGAGGAAGTCGTCGGTTCGATGACCCGGGTCAAGGTGGTGAAGAATAAAGTGGCGCCGCCGTTCCGTGAAACCGAATTTGAAATCATGTACGGCACCGGCATCTCCAAGGAAGGCGAACTCATCGAACTGGGCGTCCTACACAATCTGGTGGAAAAATCCGGCTCTTGGTATAGCTACAAGGGCGAGCGCATCGGGCAGGGCAAGGACAACGCCCGCACCTTCCTGCAGCAGCATCCCGAGATTGCGAAAGACATCGAAGGGCAAATTCGCGCCAAATTGATACCCGAAAAAGCGACCATGAACCGGGGTGGCGACGTCAAAGAAGCCTAACGCCCTGGGCGGCGGGGTGGGCGATCCGCTGGATGCGCGCCCGGCCCGTCGGTACGCGCTCGACGCGCTCGCCCGTCGCGACCACGCGTCCGCGGAATTGCGCCGTAAACTGCTCGAGAAAGGTTACGATGCAGCTGTGGTGGTGCCGCTGATCGATGCACTGCGCACCGAAAAACTGCTCGACGACCGGCGCTACACCGAGAACTTCGTGGCCTATCACGCCGCGCGGGGCCAGGGACCTAAGCGGGTGCGCGCGGAATTGCGCCGGCGTGGGCTGGAGGGGAGGCAGGTCGAGGAGTGTCTCGACGCCTTCCCGGACTGGATTTTGCACCTCCGAAGGGCTCAGCAGAAGAAGTTTGGCGTGGTGCCGCCGATTACTCCCGCTGACAAGGTGCGCCGGGTGCGATTCCTGGGTTACCGAGGTTTCACGAGCGCTCAGATACGAACGGCTTTAGGATTTGATATTGATATCGATTCAGACACCAACGAAACATGAAACGCGACCCTAGATTGAAATCGATGACGAGCTCGGAAATCCGGGGAAGCTTCCTGGAGTTCTTTCGCAAGAACGGACATGCGGTGTTGCCGTCGAGTTCGCTCGTGCCCGCGAACGATCCCACTCTGCTGTTCACCAACGCCGGCATGGTCCAATTCAAGGATTTATTTCTCGGCAAGGAACTGCGCGACTATTCGCGCGCGGCCACCGCGCAACGCTGCGTGCGCGCGGGCGGAAAGCACAACGACCTGGAAAATGTCGGCTACACGGCCAGGCACCATACTTTTTTCGAGATGCTGGGTAACTTCAGCTTCGGCGACTATTTCAAGCGAGAAGCCATTCATTTTGCGTGGAATTTCATCACGGGGACTCTCGCCATTCCCAAGGACCGGCTGTGGGTGACGGTTTTCAAGGAGGATGACGAAGCGGAACGCATCTGGACCGAGGAGATCGGCATCGATCCCACCCGCTGCACTCGATTGGGCGCGCAATCCAACTTTTGGTCGATGGGTGAAACCGGGCCGTGCGGTCCATGCACGGAAATTTTCTACGACCACGGCGCAGAGATACCCGGCGGCCCTCCGGGCTCTCCCGATGAAGACGGCGACCGCTATGTCGAGATTTGGAATCTCGTTTTCATGCAATACGACCGCTCATCGGACGGAGTGTTGCTGCCGCTGCCCAAGCCCTCGGTCGATACCGGCATGGGACTCGAGCGTGTCGCGGCCGTCATGCAGGGCGTGCACAGCAACTATGACATCGACTTGTTCCGATCGCTGATCCGCGCGGCCGCGGAAATCACCGGCACAGATGACCTTGAATCGTCGAGCCTGCGGGTCATCGCGGATCACATACGCGCCTGCACATTTCTGATCGTCGATGGCGTGGTGCCGTCCAACGAAGGCCGCGGCTATGTACTGCGTCGCATCATCCGGCGCGCGATTCGTCATGGCTACAAGTTGGGTCAGACCCAACCGTTTTTCCACAAGCTGGTGCCGTGCGTGGTGCGCGAAATGGGCGGGTACTACACCGAACTGGTGAACGGTGAGGCGCGGGCGACCCAAATTCTCGCGCAGGAGGAGATTCGGTTCGCGGAAACGCTGGCCACTGGCATGGCGCTGCTCGATGCGGAAGCCGCGAAGCTCGAGACCACGGTCATTCCGGGCGAAACGGTATTCCGGTTGTACGACACGTACGGATTTCCGCTCGATCTAACGGCCGACGTCGCTCGGGAACGCGGTCTTACGATCGATCAGGCGGGTTTCGATGCCGCTATGGAGGCCCAGAGGGACCGGGCCCGCGCGGCGAGCAAGTTCGGTTCGGAGATGCGCGAATCGGTCAAGCTGTCGGGAAAGACCGAATTCTTGGGCTACGATCGACTGACCGAGAAAGCGCACGTCTCGTCGTTGATTTTCGACGGCGCGGTCGTGGATGTGATGCAACCGGGCCAGGAAGGCGAGGTGGTACTCGACCACACGCCGTTCTACGCGGAAAGCGGTGGCCAGATTGGCGATGCCGGCGTCCTCATCGGCACGATGTCCGGGGCGGCGTCTCGGTTTACCGTGCGTGACACGCGGAAGCTCGGCGCATCTTTCGCGCATGTGGGGGTGCTCGACACTGGAGAGCTGCGCGTGGGCGATGTCGTCGAAGCGCGAGTCGACAAAGAGCGCCGAACCGCAATTGCCCTCAATCATTCCGCAACGCATTTGCTGCACGCGGCCTTAAGAAAGGTCTTGGGCCCGCACGTCGAACAAAAGGGTTCCCTTGTTGCCGCGGAAAAGCTGCGCTTCGATTTTTCCCATTCGCAAGCAATGTCGCCTGAGGAAATACGGCGCGTCGAGGAACTCGTCAATGCGGCGATTCGCGAGAATGCGCCGGCCGAGACGCGGATCATGGCGTTGGACGAGGCGGTTGCAGCCGGCGCCATGTCCTTATTCGGCGAAAAATACGAAAGCGACGTCCGGGTGCTCTCGATTGGCGATTTTTCGATGGAACTCTGCGGCGGGACCCACGTCGAACGGGCTGGCGACATCGGTTTGTTCAAGATTTTGAGCGAGTCCGGCGTGGCAGCCGGCGTACGCCGTTTGGAGGCAATCACGGGCAAGACGGCGCACGAGTGGGTCCTGCACACCGACGAAGTCCTGCGCGACATCGCTGCCATGCTTCGGGGCAGCCGCGAGGACGTGGATGAGAAGGTCCGCGAACTCGTGGATCGTTCTCGCAGGCTGGAGAAGGAGGTTCAGCAGCTCAAATCCAGACTCGCGAGCGGCCAGGGCGGCGATTTGTCGTCTCAGGCAAAGGATGTCGACGGGATCAAGGTTCTGGCCGCCCAGATCGACGGTGCCGACTCCAAGTCTTTGCGCGATGCAGTCGATCAGCTGAAAAGCAAGCTCGGTTCGTCGGTCGTCGTGTTGGCGACGGTGCAAGAAGGCAAAGTAGTCTTGGTGGCCGGCGTTTCCGCGGATTTGCTGACCCGGTTGAGGGCCGGAGACATCGCGGGCGCGGTCGCGGCGCACGTGGGCGGCAGGGGCGGGGGCCGCGCGGATTTTGCACAAGCAGGCGGCACGCAGCCGGAAAATCTGGGGAAGGCGCTGGCTGCTGTGGAAACCCTGGTGCGCAGCCGACTGTCTAATTGAACGGTTTGTTTATTTCGATGGTCAGATTCAACAATTGGCCAAGGATTCTTGTATTCTTGCTGTGAGTTAGTGAAATAAATTCCATGGTGGCATGTGATGCGGTGGTATGTGATATCCATAGCTCGGCCATCGAATACATGCTTGATGGCGATGCGGTTTCCAGGCTGTAATGTCGCCGCTGCAACGCCAACGAAGCTAGGAGCTCGATTATGTTGATTTTGACCAGGCGCGTCGGCGAGACCGTGATGATCGGCAACGAAGTCACCGTGACCGTATTGGGTGTGAAGGGCAACCAGGTCCGCATCGGGGTCAATGCGCCCAAGGACGTCGCGGTACATCGCGAGGAAATCTACGAACGCATCAAGCGCGAAGAAGACCACGATTCCCCGTCAGGCCCTTCCGTCGCCAAGATCGTCGACGACGCTTAACTGCCGCGTTTTAAGCTGCGTTTAGCCCCCTTTTAGCTTTACCTGGACTGCTTCGGGCGGGTATCATCCCGCGCTCCGCGAATGGGCTTGTCCAATCCGGAGAGGTGGCCGAGTGGTCGAAGGCGCGCCCCTGCTAAGGGCGTATGGGTCAAAAGCCCATCGAGGGTTCGAATCCCTCCCTCTCCGCCATAATGCGGGGGGACAAGGCCAGGATGACCGAGGCAATCCCGTCCTCGGAATGGCGCCCGCTGATCGATGTGATAATATGCGCGCCCCTTGCGCGCCCGTAGCTCAGTTGGATAGAGCGCCTGGCTACGAACCAGGAGGCCGGGAGTTCGAATCTCTCCGGGCGCACCACGCATCTTCGTTCAGCATTTAACATACCGCGCTGCACTCCTTGATAGGGCTCGCAATGCTTAACATTGCGTGCGACGTTGCCGTACGCCTGTGCCACAGTTCGATCGTGGAAAAGAGGCGGCACATCTAGATATGAACGATCTCAATGACATTATTAGATCCAGCGCAGTCGCCCGCCGTTCGCCGCCGCCTACATCGCCGGTCATCATCAAGCCCAGCGCTCCGACACCGGCGGATAAGCCTGCCGGCCGGCATGCGGCGATCAGGTCCAAGCTGCCCAATTGGCACAGTTATAAGAGCTGGGTGGACAAGGCACGGGGAAGCTGGGAAGACAAGAAATAGCGCCGAGATTTCCTCAGCAATATCGTTGCACCCTTGCGCACACGCTCACTTCCGGGTGTATCCCTTTCTTACATGATCCTAAGTTCGGTGCCGCAGCCGCTGAAAGATACGCGCTATAGTCGTTCCCGCAGTTCAGGGAGGGCGAGCGATGCTGATTCTGACGCGGCGGGTGGGCGAAGCGTTGATGATCGGAGAGGCGGTGCGGGTGACCGTATTGGCGATACAAGGTAGCCGGGTCAGAATTGGCATCAGCGCACCGAGCGATGTTGCCGTGCATCGAGAAGAAATCTACAAGCGCATCAATCAAGAGCATTACGTCGAATGCGTGAGACACGGTGAATCGGATATCTGAGAGATCCCACTCCTTATTCGCCTTGACCGGAATTTTCGCGGCGGGTCTTATATAGCACTACGGCAACTGGCGGAGTACGGAGCCGCAGACGAAAGGGACCGTGAATGCGGCGCCCCACGGTAGAATCGCTCCGATGACCTTGCTCGCCGATCTTGCCCGTACATCGCAGCGCGTGAGCGCTACGTCCGCTCGTTTGCCCAAGGTGCGGGAACTCGCCACCTTTTTGCGTGCCCTGCCGGCGGACGAGATCGAAACCACCGTGCATTATTTGTCGGGAGAGATTCCACAGGGAAAGATCGGTATTGGCTACTCGACGCTCGAAGCAGCCGCGTCGAAATCCGCGGCGGACTCGGCAACACTGCGGATTGCGGAGGTTGATCGGTATCTCAGCGAGCTCGCGGTGATTCGCGGCGGCGGTTCCGCGGCGCGCCGCACGGAAGTGCTGAGGGACCTGTTTTCGCGCGCGACACCCGACGAGCAGCATTTCCTGCTCCGTCTTCTCGTCGGAGAGCTGCGGCAGGGCGCGCTCGCAGGCATCATGATCGAATCGATTGCCGCGGCCGCCGAGTTGCCGGCGGCACACGTGCGCCGCGCGGCAATGTATTCGACAAGCCTTGGCGCGGTTGCTCGGACGGCATTGCTGGAAGGCGCGGAGGGTCTCGAGGCTTTTAAGCTCGAGCTGTTCTCGCCGATTTCGCCCATGCTGGCGCAAACGGCGGCCGATCCGGCCGAAGCCCTTGCAGAGCTCGGCGGCGAGGTGGCGTTCGAGTGGAAGATGGACGGAGCGCGCATACAGGTGCACAAGCGGGGTGATGAAGTGCGCGTCTATACGCGCAGTTCAAATGAGGTTACGGATGCCGTCCCCGAAATCGTCGAAACGATACGCGCGTTGCCCCAGGGCGCCCTGATTCTCGATGGTGAAGCGATCGCATTCGACGAGTCGGAACGGCCGCATCCATTCCAGATTACGATGCGACGCTTCGGGCGCAAGCTGAAAGTCGAAGAGTCGCGAGCGGAGCTGCCCATCAAGGCTTTTTTCTTCGACTGCCTGCGATTCGGTGAGAATACGGTCACGGACCGCCCCGCACGCGAGCGCTTCGAAATGCTTGCATTGGCCATTCCGGCAGGACTGCAGATTCCGCGGCTGATTACTTCATCCGAGCCCGAGGCACGAGCTTTCTACGATGCAGCTCTCGCGGCTGGCCATGAGGGCCTCATGGCCAAATCGCTGGAGGCTATCTACGAGGCGGGCAACCGCGGAGCGAGCTGGCTAAAAATAAAGCGTGCTCACACGCTGGATTTGGTGATATTGGCGGCCGAGTGGGGGCATGGCCGGCGTACGGGCAAGCTTTCAAACCTGCACCTGGGAGCACTTGATCCGACCACCGGAAAATACGTCATGTTGGGCAAGACGTTCAAAGGCCTCACCGATGCCATGCTCGCCTGGCAAACGGAGAAGTTTCTCGAACGAGAAACCCACCGCGATCCGGGAGTCGTTTATCTTCGGCCGGAGATTGTCGCGGAAATCGCCTTCAGCGATCTGCAAGCGAGCATCCGCTATCCGGGCGGACTTGCTTTGCGGCTCGCACGGGTGAAGCGCTATCGCGACGACAAGGGACCGGAGGATGCCGATACGATGGATTCGGTGCGCGCGATATATCGGGCGCAGGGAGGTGGTATTCGGGATTGAGGACGACATCGTCGCGATGCCAAAAGTTTTTTTCTGCGGGCTCCGTGTCGGGGTGCGTGCCATTCGCTGTAGGACCTCGTTACCAACGTCGTAGGCTTGAGCTGACAACCTTTTCCGTTCGGGGGGCAATTCATCCGGGTGGACCGACTGGACCGTGAGCGATGCAAAATTGATGGTATATTTTGGAACGATAAATCTCGAAGGTTCGCCGGATGGCTAGTGCTGATTTCCTTGAATTGGAGCGTCGTCGCGCAAGAGCGCGAGTCGGCGAAGGTATGGCCGACAGCCAGCACTTTCTCAGAGCCCTGGTCGAGACGACCCCTGAATGCATAAAAGTAGTCGCCCCGGACGGGCGGCTGCTGCAGATGAACTCCGCCGGCTTGAAAATGGTCGAGGCGCCGTCGTGGGAAAGCGTCGAAGGGGCCTGCACATTCGATCTGATCGCGCCGGAGCATAGAAGCATGTGGCGTGAGCATCACGATCGCGTCTGCCGAGGAGAGAGCCTTTCATGGCAGTTCGATATCGTCGGTCTCAACGGTACCCGCTGCAACATGGAAACCCATGCGGTTCCCATCAGCCTTGACAATCACACCATCGGCCAGCTCGCCATCACTCGCGATATCACCGCCCGCAAAGACGCCGAACGGTCCTTGCAAGAGGCCAACGATGCTCTCGAAGAGAAGGTCCGCGGTCGCACGCGCGAGCTTGAAGCGGCTCTCGAGCGGTTGCAGGAAAGCGAACGCAGCTTCGAGTTGCTTGTGACCAGCGTAACCGACTACGCCATTTTCATGCTGGACCCAGAGGGCCAGGTTGTCAGTTGGAACGCCGGCGCGCAGCGCATCAAGGGCTATGAGGCCAGCTGAAATCATAGGCCGGCATTTCTCATGTTTTTATACCGATGAGGACCGGAAGGCCAACCGTCCATCATCCGGACTGCAGATCGCCGCCCGCGAAGGCCGGCTGGAAACGGAGGGATGGCGAGTTCGAAAGGACGGCAGCCGCTTCTGGGCCAACGTGATCATCGATGCGATCCATGAGCGCGGCAGGCTGGTCGGCTTCGCCAAGATTACGCGCGATATCACCGAAAAAAGAGCGGCGGAAGCACAATTGCGCCAAGCTCAGAAAATGGAAGTGGTGGGACAGTTTACCGGCGGAGCCGCTCATGACTTCAGCAACCTGCTCATGGCGATTTCCGGCAGCCTTGAACTCATGCGCAAGCGCATGCCGAACGATCAGCGCACGCTGGCGCTTCTGGAGAATGCGGTGCAGGGAACAAAGCGGGGCATACTGCTCACGCAGCGCATGCTTGCCTTCGCCAGGCGACAGGAGCTCAAGCTCGAAGCGATCGATCTCGTCGGCTTGGTGACCGGGATGCGGGAACTCCTCGATCGTTCGGTCGGGCCCACGGTGCATTTCGAGACGCGCTTCTCGCGGCAAATTTCCCCCGTGCGTACGGACGCGAACCAGCTCGAAACCGCGCTCCTCAACCTGGTGCTCAATGCACGGGACGCGATGCCGGACGGAGGGACAATCGCGCTTTCAACTAGCGAGGAGATCGTCGTCGCTGGTCATCCGACCAACCTCGTACCGGGACCCTATGCGTGTCTGGCAGTGAGCGACACCGGGCAGGGAATGGACGAGGCAACGCTCACACGCGCAACTGAGCCCTTCTTCACGACCAAGGGAGTCGGGAAGGGAACCGGCCTCGGGCTGTCGATGGTTGATGGCCTTGCGGCGCAATCCGGGGGCAAGCTGATGGTACGGAGCCAAAGCGGCCAAGGCACGACTATCGAACTCTGGTTGCCTGTTGCCGACAAGTCAGCCATGGCCGTCGAGACTGCGCACGATTCAGTGCTCAACGGGGTCGAGCCTGCGACACGCCCACTTGTCGTGCTTGCGGTAGACGATGATAGTCTCGTCCTGCGGAGCACGGCGGCCATGCTCGAGGATCTCGGGCACAAAGTAATCGACGTTGGGTCGGGCTCGCAGGCGCTCGAGATCATCGACGCCGGCACGGACATCGATCTGATCATTTCCGATCAGGCCATGCCCGGTATGACAGGGCTGCAACTTGTCGACGCCATCAAGGCGCGTGGGCAGAACCTGCCGATCATTCTCGCGACAGGGTACGCTGAGCTGCCGGAAGGCATGGATCCTCTCATTCGCAGGCTGGCGAAGCCCTTTACTCAACGGCAACTCGCCGAAGCGGTAGCCGTCACGGCCCGCTGACTCGGCCACCGATACCAAAATCCCTGAGCCTCCATTCCGATCGGCCAGGCAACAGCCGATAGTTTGCGTGATGTCAACCCACAGCGGCCCGCAGATACGCAATCGTCCGTCTGACCTCCGTAGTGAGGTTCTCGGCTAGCATTGGAATCTGGGCGTTCTTGCCCGAGCGCGCGGCGGATTCGAGAAGCGCTGCGGCCGAACTTGCCGCCGCCGCCCGCAAGTTCAAGCTCGCGCCTTTGAGCGTATGCGCGGATTCGCGCAGCGTTGCCGTATCCCCTGCGCGCAGCGCCTTGGCGATCGATGCGAGCTCCCGATTAGCCGAGCCGATGAAAGCATCGGCCAGATCGTGCGCGAATCCTTCATCGCCATCGATCGACTCCAGCAGTGCTTCCCATTCGACGGGATCTTGCGGCAGCGGCGGTGCCCGGTGCCAGATGGAGCCGGTGCCGGTCCCGCCGCCGGGAAGGAGCCGCTCCAGGCAAATCTCGAGTCTGAGGCGATCGATCGGCTTGGAGAGATAATCGTCCATACCGGCGGCACGGCAATTCTCCTCGTCGCCGCTCATGGCATGGGCGGTGAGCGCCACGATTGGAATGCGCCGCTTGCCGCCTTCCAGCCTGCGGATTTCCCGGGTGGCCTCATAACCATCCATCTGCGGCATCTGGCAATCCATGATGATCAGATCGAATTTCCCGGCCTGCCATGCGGCGACGGCCGCCAGACCGTCGGCCACGACGTCCACGCGGTAGTCGAGTTTTTCCAATAACCTCAAGGCTACCTTCTGGTTGACGAGGTTGTCCTCGGCTAGCAACAGTCGGCTCCGGTTCTGGGCTCGCTGGGCCCGCAACGCATTTCGCGTGATCATCGGCTGGCTTTGCAAATGCCAGGAATCCGCGGATGTCGCCAAGACCAGGATCAAACATTCCGTCAAATCGCGCTGGGCAACCGGTTTCAACAAGTAAGCGGCAAAACCGATATCGGCAAACAACTGACCGTCGCCGCGCTGACCGGATGAGGTCAATAGAATCAAGCGCGTGGATTTTAGGGTCTCGTCCTGAATGATGGTTCTTCCGAGTTCGGCACCGTCGCAATCGGGCATCAAATGATCGAGCAACGCCGCATCGTAGGGCCGGCCCGCGGCCGCAGCCTGACGCATCAGCGCCAGCGCCTCGTCGGCCGAGCTTGCGGACACCGCTTCGACGCCGCATAAAAGAAGTTGCCCCATCAACACTTTGCGATTGGTGGCATTGTCATCCACCACCAGTACCCGTTGTCCCTTGAGCGAGGCCGGCGGCGAATGAGAGGTCTGGACCTTGCCGGTTACCGGGGCGAAGTGCACGCTAAACCAGAACAGGGAGCCCTTGCCTTCGACACTTTCGACGCCTGTTTGGCCGTCCATCAGCTCGACGAGCCTTCGCACGATCGACAATCCCAGTCCGGTGCCGCCGAATCTGCGCGTCGTCGAGGTGTCGACCTGCATGAACGGCGCAAACAGGGATTCCAGCCGATTGGCAGGGATACCGATGCCGGTGTCGCGTACTTCGCAGCGAACGGTCGTGCCGTTTTCGCCGGTCTCCAGAACCTTGATTTCGAGGGCGACCTCGCCCTTAGCAGTGAACTTGATTGCGTTGCCCGCGAGGTTCAAGAGAATCTGCCGAACGCGGCCGGCGTCTCCCCTCACGAGATCGGGGAGCCTCGGATCGATCTGGGCGGTGAGTTCCAGCCCTTTTGCGTGCGCCTGAACCGACAGCAACCGCGCGACATCTTCAAACGTATCGCGCAGGTCCACATCCAGCTGTTCCAGTTCGAGCTTGCCGGCTTCCACTTTGGAGAAGTCCAGAATGTCATTGATGACGGTGAGCAGCGAGGTCCCGCTGTCGCGAATGGTCTCGGCATAATCGCGCTGCAGAGAATCGAGCTTCGTATCGAGCAGGAGCTCGGTCATGCCGAGAACGCCATTCATCGGCGTGCGGATCTCGTGGCTCATGTTGGCGAGGAACTCGCTCTTCGCCTGATTCGCAGATTCCGCAACCTCCTTCGCGCGGAGAATCTCGAGCGCCGCCCCCTTCAAATCGGTCAGGTCGAGCACGATCCCTTGCAGCTCCACCGGCTCGCCGCGCAGGTCGCTACGGGTGGCAACAGCCGCCCGCACGTGCTTGACTACGCCTTGCACGAGGAATCGATGATCGAGCGTGCGAGAGCCGCCCTCAGCGGCGAGTTCCGTCAGCATCGCCTCCACCACGGAGCGATCTTCCGGATGGGTGACCGCGAGATACGCGGCAAGCGGCCGGTCGCTGTTGTCAGGAGTTCCCAGCAGCTTGCAAAGCTCGTTGGAGATCGACCCCAAGCGGGTGCCCAGATTCGCATACCATGTTCCAAGATTGGCAAACTGATGAGCGCGCTTCAGTTCGTCTTCCGTGTGCGCTTGAGCCGCCAGCGCTCGCCGGCGGGCGATTTGAGCGCGCCAGATGGCGACTCCATTGAGGAATGCCAGTGCGCCCGCAATCAAGACACCCAAGCCCGCGGAGACATCGACGCGCCGCACGAGCTGCCGGTATCGGTCGGCGCGAACCGTGATGCCCACATACCCGACCATCTCGCCGTTGCGGGCGAACACAGGCGCGTGCGCCCGGATCCCCATTCCCCATGCGGTGGCGCTGGGTTCCTGCTCGACCGTCAGACGATGAGTCCTGGATACTTCTCGTTCTCCCGGGCTGGGCTCGTCCACTTCCATCGGCGGCGAATGGTTCGGCCGTCCCGCTTCGTCAAAGGTACCTTGCCGGGTTCCGTCGAGCACGAAGTGCATGACGTCTCCCTCCATCACGCCGACGTAGGCGAAACGAATGTCGGGATTGGTATCGAGCAACACGCGGAGGGGGCGTGAAGCAAGATTGTACTCGGGCGAACCGTCTTGATTGGGACTGGTGAACGTGCTCAGCTGGTCGCCGTCGATGAGCGCGGCCGTACCGGCGGCGGTGCGCGCGAGATATGTCCGAATATCCTCCAATAGGATCTGGCGGACGATGACATCAACGACGGCGATACCCGCAATGGCGGTGCCCCACGCGATCAAACCGCCCGCAATTGCCGACAAAAGCGGGCTGCCTGCTTCGTGCCCTCTGCGGCGCGCGAGTCCGGGAAGGCGTGACTTTAGCCGCGTCCATAGGGGCGTCGAGTTTGTCATAGGGCACCTTTCGACGCGCTGCTCTTGCAATGAAGCACAGAATAAGCCGTTCACGGGGCCGATGACCATGGTCATTTGCGCGAACCGAGATGCACCTCTCGAAGCGCCTTCCGGACGGGACTCCCGAAGCTACGCCGGCTTGAAAATGGCGACGATCTTGGCGCTGGCCGGGTCGAACACTACGAGCAACGGCCGTCCTCGTCCCGTCAGCGTCATCGAATTCATCTGATCCGTGGCAAGTCCCGCCGCCCGCATACGCTCTTTCAGTTTCTTTTTATCCGCCGCCGGAAAGTAGGCCACATCGTCTATTTTCTTGAGATTCGTCCGAAGCGCCGGTAAGCCTTGCTCCCAAGGCTTGAAATATCGCGGCATCGAGATCACGTCCTCTCCTCCGGTGATCGCCGACCCTATGATCTTGGCGCGCGTCTCCGCATCCTGCGGCAGCGGCGCCCAAATCCACCGCGGCAAACGGTACCAATGGGGGGCGAAGTCCGGATTTTGCTTTCCGGCGCGAACCCATTCCGCGGAGTCGATATCGTACGCCTGCACGAGCTGCAGCACCGTCTCGGAATAGGCGTAATAAAGCGGCCTACCGTTCCAGAGGGACACAGCGCCGTAGATCAGCGCGAAAAGCTGGACGACGACGATCATGGAAATATCGCGGACCAATTCGCGCCGCGGCTTGGACGAGCGAGCGATAACGAATGTAAGCAGCGGACCCACGACGATGTCAACTCCGGCCATCACCACGACCACGTGCAGCACGTCGGTAAGGTACCAGCCGGGCCAGTGATACCATCCCACATAAAGAGTGCCGAGCACGAGCGATAGGGCGCAGGCGCTCGCCGACAAATGCAGTGCCAGCGCCCTCAATCTGAATTGCATTCTCGTATTCTCCACAAACCGGCGGGCAAAAGAAGGGTGCAGAAAGGGCCGGCAGGGGAATCTGCAAACCCCGTCACAATGGCTGGGGTATCCGCCTTCGAGAGAGCGGGCGCCATACGCGGAATCCGCCGAGAAATGCGAAGTCATTGCTGCCGAGACGGGAGTTTTTCGGCAGCTTTTTCAATTTGCGCGCATTGCCGCCGCCGATGACCACATAGTCGGCCTCGAGCAGTGTTGCCAACTGCCTCACGACCCGGCGGACGATGCGGCGCCATGTCTTGCCGCCCAGCCGTTTGCGGCCTCGTTCGCCGACCCACTCTTCGTAGGTGCGGCCTTTTTTATACGGAAGATGCGCAAGTTCCATCGGCGCAACCGCTCCATCGACGATCATTGCAGAGCCAAGTCCGGTTCCAAGGCCGAGGAAGAGCATCCTGCCGCCGTCGTAACTGCCGATTGCTTGCATCGCTGCATCGTTCATGACATGAGTTGGGCGGCCGAAGGCTTTGCGGAAATTGAATCCGATCCAACCGGGTCCTAGGTTATGAGGATCCGCGACCACCTTTCCGAGGAGCACGACGCCAGGATATCCGATAGAGACCACGTCATAGTTCCAGTCGCCGGTTAGCTCATGCACGCGCGAAACCATCTTGCGCGGCGTAAGGTTCGGTCCTGATTCGAATTGGCGTAATTCTCTCCGGTTGGAAACGCGCATCTTCACGTGGCTCCCGCCGATGTCGATCGCGAGAACCCGCCTGAACTTCAAGGAGTTGCTCCGACGAAGGTAATCCAGCTCAGTACGAGCAGCGCCAAGAAGACCGTCTCCGCCGCGATGAGAGCAATCGCCGTAGTGCCGACGGCCATCATTTCACGCAAGCTTGTCTTCATACCCAACGCGGCCACCGATATCACCAACAACCACTTCGATGCTTCGGTAAGGACTTGCGCGATCGGTTTCGCGACCAAGGAGAATCCGTTGAGCGCGGCCAGCACGACGAAGGCAACGAGGAATCCCGGCAGCAGCGCGACTTTATTCGGGCTGGGCGGCGGCTTGTCGATTCTGCGCGCGACGGCGAGCGAAATGACCAAAACAATGGGCAGCAGCATCGCTACCCGCATCAGTTTGACGATGGTCGCCGAGTCGCCGGCTTGCGGCGAGGAGGCATAGCCGGCCGCGACCACCTGCGCAACATCATGGATCGAGCCGCCGAGGAATCGACCGGTTTGCAACGGACCCAAATGCAAGTGCGCGAGCAGCGCCGGATACAGAATCATGGCGATCGAGCTGAAAGTCGTAATGCACGCAATGACCACGACGGTGTCGCGCTCGGAATCCTTGCGAGGCCACGCAACGGCAATGGCCATCGCAGCGGAGGCCCCGCAAATTCCGACGGCCCCTCCCGAAAGGACGCCATAACGACTGTCGAGCCGCATCATCCGGGCTAGCAGCCATCCGAACCCGATGGTCAGAGGGACGGTTATCAGCACCATGGCCGCGGTCGACCAGCCCAATTCCCCCATCTGGCCAAAAGTAATCCGCAACCCGAGCAGCGCCACGCTGATTCGCAGCAGAGCGCGCGCGGAAAGGTTGATGCCGGGCGCGTAACGCGCCTCCGCCGATAGTTGGTTCAAGGCCATGCCCAGCAGCAACGCGAAAATGACCGGCGGTGCGTGGTAATGATCCGAGAGGTAGGTCGCGGCCAAGGCGACAATCAGGGTGGATGCAAGTCCCGGGGCGACGGCGCCGCCGGCCGCCCGAAGAGTACTGGGACGCCATCGTTCGATGAACGCGGAAAACTGCATCAGATAGATCTTACCCGTCGCAGGGCATCTCGCCAGCCGGAGATTTGGCTGTTGCGCTCAGAGGCGCTCAAAGCCGGCTCGAATCGACTCTCTGACCGTCGCAACCCCGCGATGTCTTGTAATGAGCGATACACGCCGCAGCCAAGCCCCGCCAAGCATGCCGCGCCGAATGCCGTGGACTCAGGGTTTGTCGGACGCGTGATTTGCATCCCCGAGAGGTCTGCCAAGCGCTGCATGAGCAGATCGTTCTGCGACATCCCGCCGTCAACCTTGAGGCTCTCGGGCCTCAGGCCATCGGCGGCCATGGCATCGAGCAGGTCGCAGGTCTGATAAGCGACGCTGTCGAGCGTCGCCCGCGCGATCTCGCTACGGGTGGATGCACGCGTCAGCCCGATGACGGCGGCGCGCGCATCGGGGTCCCAGTAGGGTGCTCCCAGTCCCGTGAACGCCGGCACCATATAAACCCCGCCGCTGTTCGGCACCGACGCCGCCAGCGCCTCGACGTCGGATGCTTGCGTAATGAGTCCAAGCCCGTCGCGCAGCCATTGAACCGCGGCCCCCGCGGATAATATTGAGCCCTCAAGCGCATAGGTGACGGTGCCATTCAACCGGTAGGCAATGGTGCTCAGTAGGCGGTGCTTCGAGGGCACGAGTTGCAGCGCTGTGTTGAGCACCAGAAACGCGCCCGTGCCGTAGGTGCTCTTGACTTCGCCCGCTGAAAAGCATGCTTGCCCGATGAGAGCCGCTTGCTGGTCGCCCGCAACTCCGCAGATCGGCAATACCTGTCCGAATAACGCCTTGTCGGTGACTCCAAATTCGCCGGCGCAGTCTCGCACCTCCGGGAGCACGCCCATGGGCACATTGAACATTTGGCATAAGGCCTCGTCCCAGCGGCCATTGCGGATATCATAAAGCGCAGTGCGGCTTGCATTCGTCGCGTCCGTGAGATGCAGCCGGCCCCCGGTCAGGCGCCAAATCAAAAAGCTGTCGACGGTGCCGAAGGCGATTTCGCCCGACTCGGCCGCCGCGCGTGCGCCGGGCACGCGATCGAGAATCCAGGCGATCTTGGTGGCCGAGAAATAGGGATCCAGGCGCAGGCCGGTCTTGCGGCCGACTTCCGGCTCGCCGTCGTCCGCCGACAATTGGCGGCATCGGTCCGCAGTGCGACGGTCCTGCCAAACGATGGCGTTATAGATAGGTATGCCGCTGCGCCGATCCCACAGAATGGTTGTTTCCCGCTGATTGGTAATTCCGATGGCTGCCGCCGTCTGCTTCGATTCGCGCAGACGCTGCAGCACGCCGCGCGTCGTCGACATCACCGTGGCCCAAATCACTTCCGCATCATGTTCCACCCAACCGGGCCCCGGATAAATCTGTTCAAAGCCCTGCTGTTCCACGGCGATGACGGCACCCGCGGCGGAAAAGGCGATGGCACGCGTGGAACTCGTTCCCTGATCGATCGCGAGCAAAATGTCGTCAATGCCGGTCAAATTGTTTGGACTTTTTTGGTGTGCGGGCCTGCGAGAATAGCTGCTCCTCGACGCGGCGCAAGCCGGCCGTGACCGCGGAGATGCCCGGCGGAAGTGTCCGCTGCTGTCCGCCGACACTGTTCGCGGACATGAAAAGGCACGTCCGCCAAAATAACGCTATCAAATACAATCACTTATAGAGAGCCGAATATGGCACGCACACGGCTGCTGCGATCAGTCGAAATCCGTCGGCAGCTCCGGGTGCTGCGCATGTTGGAACATCCTGTCGATCTGCGCGGAGGTCGTCCGCCCGAGGGACAATGGCGGTAGATCGTCGCGCGCAAAAAACGCCACGTCGCTTGTCTCGTCACTGACGCGCGCCGAACCGCCGGTTATTTCGCAGATGAAGAACAACTTGTAAATGGAGTCGATGCTGCGCGGCGGGTGTCCGCTCTTGTGATAGTCGCGGACGGCGGCAAGTTTCAGCGGTTTGGCTTCGAATCCCGACTCTTCGGCGATTTCCCTGCTCACGCATTCGGCCGGCGACTGATTGACGTCGGCCCATCCGCCGGGAAGCGTCCATTTGCCGTCGCTGATCTCACGAACCAGCAGAACCCGGCCATCCACGAAGGCCGCGCCACGTACATCGACCTTGGGCGTTGCGTATCCGAAGTCCTTGCGAAGGATCTCGATCATAGCTGCATAGCTTTCGCCCGACCCTTGAGCCAGCATCGAGGCCGACAGTTCGCGCACTCGCTCATAACGTTGCCGGTCGAACCCGTCCGCCGTGAAGGCCAAGCCGGTTTGCGAGATGGCGCGTAGTTCGCGCGCGATGCTCAACCATTGCGGCTCGTCCGCCGGCATCCTAGGGTCTCCTCGCGGGTTCAGCGAGGCGCAAAGAACTCGACATAGCTCAAGATACGATCTTGGCTCAGCTCCAACAAATCGATCAGTTCGGTCGGCACCGTCGCCCCGGTCACCTTGGAGTAGATATCCGTGCGCCAGTGTGCGGTTGCTCGAGGCCATTCGACAACCAGCGACAAAAGACGATAGTCGCTCAGCCGGAACACTTTGACCATCATGGCAAGCCAAGGCCGCAACTCATCGATGCTCGTTGCCCGAATCGCTATCGGTTTGTCGGCGCTGGCGCCGACGATTTCAAATCGGCCCTGATCCGCAAACAGGCGGCAGAGGCCCGCAAGATCGCCCCCGACACGCGCCGAATGCACTTGTTGAATCATGCGCTCCGCAATGACGCGCTCCGTCACTTGGTTCTCTCCCTAACGTTGGGCCAACGCAGCCCGAATTTCTCTGCCGATTAGTTCGAACGCGGTTAGGGCATAAGGGATTACGCCCCCCAGGCCGTAAAACAGGTGAATCATACCCGGGTGGCATGTGTAGGACACCCGAGAATGTCCTCTGGCAAGCCGCTCGAAATAATCCTTGCCCTCATCGCGCACCGGATCGAATTCCGCCGTGTGAATCAGCGTCGGGGGCAACCCGACGAGGTCATCGGCGCGCAGCGGGGAGATCCGGGGATCGGCCGGATCTGTTCCCGGCGGCGCATAGTGCAGTAGGTCATGATCGAGCGTGGCCTGATCGAGCAGATAACCGCTCGCAAGATCGCGCCGTGAGACGGTCGATCCGGAGTAATCGAGAATGGGGCAAATAAGTAGTTGCAGCGCCAGCCGCGGTTTGCCGAGGCGAGCCACAGCCTGACAGGTCGCCGCCGCCAGCGTGGCGCCCGCAGAATCGCCGCAAATGCCGAGACGTGCCCCGTCGATACCGAAGCGCGCCGCCTGAGCGCCGACATGTGTGACGGCCGCCAGCGCGTCATCGAGCGCGGCCGGAAACGGATTTTCGGGAGCCAGGCGATACTCGACCGAGACGACCCGGCAAGTACCGGCATTGGCGAGCGCGCGGGCGATGGCATCGTGGGTCGCCAAAGTGCCGGCTACGAACCCTCCGCCGTGGAAGTAGACCAGCCCGGGCAGTATCTCGGCATCCGCGCCGAGCGGGGTGTAGATGCGGACCGGGATGGGCGCGGCACCGGTTGCGGTGACGGTTCGGTCCTCGATGCCGCCCACTTCGACTTGAGGGCCGGCGAGCTTCAACAGTTCAGCCAGGCTGCGGCGACGCTCCTGCACCGTTATCGGGCGCGCGTGGGACGGCCTGCCCGCTGCCAACACATCGAGAAACCGTTTGACGCGCGGGTCGAGCGGCACGGCTTTAAATTCCGGCAGCGTCAGAGAACCAACGCAGCCTTGGTCACCGACGGCCATTTATCGAGGTCGAGGCCATGAATCGCAAACAGTGCGACCGTAAGCCGGTCGATTCCAAACGCGACGCATCCGGTGTGGGCCACTGCGCCCTTGTCGTCATGGATACTCCACACTTGGCCAAAGTGGTCGCGGTGATAGTTGAAACTCATGCACGCGGTACGCGGCGCCGACGGGTAGTAAGAGATCAAGAGTTCGAACTTGAGCGCCTGCTGGCGCTGACTGACGGCCATGACTTGGCCCACGCGGCCAAAAAACGGATCGTTTGCCACGTCGATAGTGAACGGTAGGCTCAGCTCTGCCGCAATACGAGGGGCCCGGGCCATCCATCTCTCGCGGAACTCCAAGATCTCCTCGGGCGATCCGATTCTGACAAACTCGCGCATCCGAAAGGACTGTAGGCGATCCAAGCTGCGCGATGGCTCATGTCTGAATACGTCGGCTTCGATGTCGAACTGCATCCCGCCGCGCGGCAATGGACCGCGAGCCGCCGCGATGGGATATACGGGATAGCACGCCGCGGGCGAGAGCACGAGGTCTGAGGAGGTCACTGAGGAGGTCCAATCGCCGCCGTTCTCATGGCGGTCGACCGCCGATCGGATCGAAGCTTCGGAACCATGCAAAGCGCACACACATCCCAGCAAATTGGGAAAGCTCTTGAGGTAGCCTGATTTCTCCAATTGCTTGCGGCTCATCACGGGCGGAAAGCGCATGATTTCCGCTTCGTGGTCCCGCTGACGCGAAATGTACGATTCGAGACCATCGGCGATGCGGGCATACAAAGCGGTACGCGCGTAAACGCCATCGACGCCCATCGACCGAAATAGGGCGTCGGCGATATGGGCCAAAGGGTCGGCCGGGGCACCGAGAACGGTGACGGAAGGTTCAACCACTGATCGACGCCGGCAACGGCGTCATCAAAGACGTCGTGGCTAGATTCGTGAGGATTCGATCGTTGTTGATCATGATCGGTGCCGAAAGCACATCGCGCAGAAGCCGGCCGATGGTGAATTCGGTGTCATTGCGATAGCCGGCGAGCCCGCAGGCGCGCAGCGAACTCAACACCGCCGCGACCGCAAGCTCGGACACCTGCACTTTGGTCAGTGTTATGGCGGCCTGAAATTCCAGGGACGCGATCGCCTTCTCATCCGACATGACGAGTTCATAGCTGCGGAGGTTCGCCGCGAGCACTCCGCGCAAAGTTCGGAGCGTGGACACCGCTTGGGTGAAGTGCGCCGCGCCCGGCGGCATCTGGCCATTCGAGCTTCGGACCGCGTGACGAAGGAATGCCTGCGCCTTGCCGGTTGCGGCGGCGGCGATCCCGGCCCACACCGAACCCCACAAGAGATGTGCGAACGGCACCATGGTCTGCGCATGAATCCTGTCGTACGGCTCGGGGATGATTTGCTCGGCTGCCGCGCGTGCCCGAAGCGTAAAGCCCTCGCTATGGGTGCCGCGCATGCCGAGAGTGTCCCAAATCTGCAAGCGCTCCAAGGCGTAATCGGCCTTGAGCAGTACCAGCAGCACTTGGTCGGATCCCGGAGCGTCGGCTGCGCGGCGCGCGGTCGTGACGATACCGTCGGCCTCCACGGCATAAGAGATGACCGTCGCCTTGCGTTCGAGCGTGACCTGTTCGCCCTCTCGCTCGATGGCTGCCTCGCTGGAGCGTACGTTGCCGCCGGACTGACCTTCGGTGGTCGACGACGCCATCAGCAGCTGCTCGGCCGCGATGCGGCTCAAGATCCGCTCGAGCGCGGCGCTTCCCTTGGCGTGGCGCACGATGCACGCCATCTTGATCTGGTGCATGGCATAGATCAGCCCGGTTGACGAGCAAGATTGCCCGAGGATATAGCACACGTCGGCGATTTCCGCGATACTCGCGCCTTCGCCGCCCAAGGCCTGCGGAACCTGCAGTCCTAAGAGCCGCTGCTTGCGGATTTCGGCGAAGGCCTCGCCCGGAAACCGGGCTTCCGCGTCGACCGCGGTTGCGTTCATTCTCGCAACGTCGCCGGCGGCACGCGCGCGCGCCGTCAGATCGCTCTGACGGACATTGATGATCCGGGCCGTACCGGGGATTCGTTGCGCTTCCATCGTAAAACCCTCAAGGAGTGTTAGGGTTCGCAGTCCATGGGCATTATGCGGACAGTCCGGAGTACCGACAACCGCATAGGGCCTTTAAGTCGTGACGTGCTAAGCCTCATTCAGTGTCGCAAGCATAGGCAAAACATTGATTATATTGTGTGACAGGCTCAACAAAGGCGTGCCGCACGGTAGAATCGAAAGGCTCTTTCAGGAGATGTATCGAGTGGATCCGAAGTCGGTGGAGGGGGTGCGCAATCAACTTGTGGCACTGGTTAAACAGACGCTGGGGAGCGGTCAGGCCGTCCCCCACCCATTCCCCGTGGACCGTCAACTGAGCGACTTGGGGATAAGTTCACTTAAAATGGTAAATCTCATGCTGGCGGTCGAACTCGAGTTCGATATCGCCATCCCGCAGTCGGATATTACGCCCGAGAACTTCCATTCGGTGGCGGCGATCCAGGCGCTGGTATTGCGCATGCTCTCGCTGCGCAAAACCGTCTAGGGACTCTCTGGGCCGTCCAGGCGGCCGCGCTCGCGCGAGCCGTCAACTAAATGCTTGCGTTGAGCGCGGCAACGAGGGATTCCACGTCCTCCAGGGTGGTTTCGCCATTGGTTGCGCAGATCCGGACTACATCGCGGCCCTCGAATGTGGTCGGCGCAACCCAAGCCCGGCCCGAGGCTACCACCCGGCGTACCAAATCGCGGACCGGCCCGAGCTCGGGCGGCGGCAGCATGTTGAGCACCGCCAACGCGGAATCGTTGGCGAGCGTCCAGCCCAGGCTGAGCAGCCGTTCTTTGATTCGGTCAACTACGTCGACACTGCGCTCCACATGGGCGCCCAATCCATCCCAGCCCGCGTTGGCCAGGGCGAGAAACAAGCGTAAACCCACGAAGCGGCGCGACCACTGCACGCTGTTGAGATAGGGATCGACGCCCGAAACGCTCGACGGCATGAAGTTGGTCGAGGCGTGGAACGCCTCGGACAGCAGGCGTCCGTCACGCGTGATGAATATGGCGCAACCCATGGTCGTGGCGAACCATTTGTGCGCATCGATGGTGATCGAGTCCGCGCGCTCAATGCCGGCCAACACCTTGCGCAATCGATGCGAGGCCAGAGCCGCGCCGCCCCAGGCCGCATCGATGTGGTACCACAGCTGCTCTTGTTTCGCGATGTCGGCACAGGCGTGCAATGGATCGATCATTCCGCCGCCTGTGGTGCCGGCCGTTGCGACGATCATCACGGGCACGGCGCCATTGGCGCGGTCGAAGGCAATGGCCTGCTTGAGCGCCTTGGGATCCATGCGGCCCCCCCCGTCGGTATCGACGAGACGCAGCGCCGCGCGGCCCACTCCCGCCTGATGAACGACCTTCAGCCAGGCGATGTGGCAGTCTCGCGAGGTATAGAGCTTGACGGGACCGGCAAAGGCACGCGCTCCGTCGGCCGCAAATCCGGCATGAGCGCCGGTCAGGGCGCACAGCAGCGCGGTGTAATTCGCCTCGGAGCCGCCGGTCGCAAAATGCCCGGTTGCCTCGCCGCCGAAGGCGGCGCGCCGGGCGATGGCGCGCACGACGTGCCGTTCCAGTTCTACCGGGACGGGAGAGGAACCCGAGCTTGCCAGTTGCGGATTGAACAGGCCGGAGATCCGATCGGCGCACTGCGCAGGAAAGCTAGGGCTGGGATTGAAGAGCCCGAAATACCGCGGATTGGCCATTTGAACGATGCCGTGTTCCATCTGTTCCAGAGTCCACCGCAGCAAATCCTGGAGCGGGCGCGGTTCATCGAAGTCGTAAGTGCCGAGGTCCGCGCGAAAGGCGTTCATGTCCAGAGTGGGAACGACCGGGCCTGCCTGAATGCGCTGCAAGGCGCGCTGCAGTTCTTCGCTCAACCATTGCTCAATGCGAATGCGTTCCGAAGCTTCCGGGAATAAAGCCGCAGAGGCGCCCGGCAGTGGGTTTGTCTTATTCGACTGCAACCTGAAGCGCCTGATCCAGATCGGCGAGTATGTCATCGATGTGCTCGATCCCAACACTCAAGCGGATGCCGCCCGGAGTCACACCCGCGGCCTGCTGCTCTGCCAATGACATTTGCCGGTGTGTGGTCGACGCGGGATGGCATGCGAGCGATTTCGCATCGCCCAAATTCACGAGGCGCTTGAACAATTTGAGCGCGTTGTAGAAACGCATACCGCCCGCCAGGCCGCCGCGGATCTCGAACGTCATCAGCGAACAAGCTCTGCCGCCGAGATATTTCTGCACCAGCGGATAATACGGATTGTCGGCGAAACCAGCAAAATTCACCGAATCGACGCGCGAATCGCCGCGCAGGAACCCGGCAACCTTGCGCGCGTTCTCGACGTGCCGATCGACGCGCAGGGCAACCGTTTCGATGCCCTGCAACAACAGAAACGCATTCATCGGCGAAAGCACGGCACCCATGGTGCGTTGATAGACGCTGCGGCAGCGGCCGATGAACGCAGCGGCGCCGTAATGATCCGTGTACACGAGTCCATGATAGGACTCGTCGGGCTGCGTGAACATTGGATAGCGGTCCGCATTCTCAGTCCATGCAAAGGTGCCGCAGTCAACGACGATGCCGCCGAGCGTGGTCCCATGGCCGCCCATGAACTTCGTCAAGGAATGAACGATGATGTCCGCACCATAGTCGATGGGGCGCACCAACATCGGCGTCGCGACCGTGTTATCGACGATCAGCGGCATGCGGTGGCGGTGAGCGACCGCGGCCAGCGCTTCGAGATCGCATACGTTGCCGGCAGGATTGCCCACGGTTTCGCAAAACAGCGCGCGAGTGTTGCCGTCGATCAAGGCTTCGAGATCGGCGGCCGCGTCGGACTTGGCAAAGCGGACCTGTACGCCGAGCTTAGGCAGAATGTGCGCAAACAACGTATAAGTCGTGCCGTAGAGCTGCGGCACCGACACGATATTGCGGCCCATCTCGGTGGCATTCAATGCCGCGTAATATATCGCCGTCTGACCCGAACTGACGCTGATGCTGCCCAAGCCCCCTTCGAGCTCGGTGACGCGTTGCTCCAATACATCAGTGGTCGGATTGCTGATCCGGGTGTATCGATAACCGGGCACTTCGAGATTGAACAAAGCGGCGCCGTGCTCGGCGCTGTCGAACGTGTACGCGGCCGTTTGGTAGATCGGCACGGCAACCGCCTTGGTCGTCGGGTCCGAATCGAAACCGCCGTGGATTGCGATCGTTTCTCGCTTCATGCTGCAAAATTCGGGTTGTAGAAGTGCCGACAGTGTAACTCGAACGCCGTGAGCAGTCGTGATACGGTTCGCAATGGATTCGAAATTCGCACGAGAGGCGTGGATCCGCGCCTTGGAACGCACCGCGTCTGCCGAACGCCTTGGGCTCACGCTGCCAATGTTGCTTGGGCCCCTGGCGCAGCAATTCGACGTGGCGCCCGCGCTCGTGTCGAATGAAGCCACCTTAAGCTATCGCGACCTCGCGCATCGCAGCCGTCAATATGCGCGCTGGGGGATCGAGCAGGGTCTCAAGGCTGGGGACGTGGTCAGCTTGATGATGGCGAATTGCGCGGAGTACATGGCAATTTGGCTGGGTCTCAGCCGTATCGGCGCCATCGTCGCGCTGATAAACACCAATCTTGCCGCCGCAGCCTTGGTCCACTCGATCAATATCGGCGCGCCGCGTGCCGTCATCGTCGGCAATGAACTCGCCTCGCGGCTGATGGCGGTCCGCACGAAGTTGGCCGCGGGAACCTTGTGTCGCGTGTACGGTAGAAGCGATTACGATGTCGTGCCGCTTGCTCCCGAACTGGAACGATTTCCCGGCGGTGAATTGGCGGATTCCGAATGTCCGCCGCCGCCCATTGGAAGCACCGCGCTCTACATTTACACATCGGGCACCACGGGTTTGCCCAAGGCGGCAAAAGTCAGCCATTACCGCGTGATGCAATGGAGCCATTGGTTTGCGGGATTGATGGATACGCGGCCGACCGACCGCACTTACAATTGCTTGCCGCTGTATCACAGTGTGGGGGGCGTGGTCGCCAGCGGCGCCACGTTGGTCGGCGGGGGTGCGGTGGTCATTCGCTCCCGCTTCTCGGCATCGGACTTTTGGCGCGACGTGCGCCAGGAGCGCTGCACCTTGTTCCAGTATATCGGCGAGCTCTGCCGCTATCTGGTCAGCGCGCCGTACCAGGATATCGAAACGGCGCATTCGTTGCGCCTCGCTTGCGGCAACGGCTTGAGGCCGGAGGTTTGGGAACGCTTCCAGAGCCGCTTCCGAATTCCCAGAATTATCGAATATTACGCGTCGACCGAGGGTAATTTCTCGCTCTACAATTGCGAGGGACAACCCGGAGCCATCGGCAAAATCCCCCCCTTTTTGGCGCATCGGCTGCCGGTGGCGTTGCTGCGCTTCGACGTGGAGGAAGGTGAACCGCGGCGTAACAGCGACGGATTCTGCGAACGTTGCGGCCCCAATGAGGTTGGTGAGGCGGTCGGTCTTATCCCTGCCGCGGGCACCGCCCTTGCCGGCCGATTCGAAGGCTACGCAGATCCCGAAGCGTCCGCACGCAAAATACTGCGCAACGTGTTCAAGGCCGGTGATTCTTGGTATCGCACCGGCGATCTCATGCGCCGCGATGAGTACGGCTTCTATTATTTCGTGGACCGCGTCGGCGAAACGTTCCGCTGGAAAGGCGAGAACGTCTCGACGGCAGAAGTATTGACCGCGCTCACGGCCTGCCGCGGAGTCCGCGACGGTATCGTTTACGGCGTCTCGGTACCCGGCGCCGACGGTCGCGCCGGGATTGCCGCGTTGGTGGTGGATGCGCAGTTTGATCTCTTGGCCTTTCGCGCGGACGTCGCGCTGCGCCTGCCCGCGTATGCAAGACCGGTTTTCTTGCGTCTCCTGAGCGCCATCGATTCCACAGGCACCTTCAAGCCGCGCAAGCTTGAGCTGATCAACGAAGGGTTCGATCCCGCGCGCATCAAAGATCCGCTGTATTTCGACGATCCTCGGGCGCAAGCGTACGTGCAGTTGGATGCGGCGCTGTTTGCGGCGATATCGGCGGGCGCCGTTCGAATCTAGGGGCCCCTCGAATCTAGCGGCCCTTCGGATCTAGCGGGCACTTTCGGATCTAGCGGCCCCTTCGGATCTAGGGCCTCTGCGAATCTAGCGGCGATTCGAAACTAGGGCCGCACCAGCTTGCCTGATGCCGTGAAATCCAATGCGGGCACGAAGCGCAGCATCGCGGGGATTTTGTGCGCCGGCAGGACGCGCCGGCATGCGGCAAGCAACTCGCTCCTGATCACATCCGCGGTGTCGGCCGTGTCGATGCTGCCGGGATTCGCCAGAACCACGTCTGCGACGACCACCGATCCCGTGATGGGGTTGCGGCGTGCACGGACCAACGACATGCGCACCCGTGGATCGGCGTTCAGCACCGATTCGACCTCCTCCGGATACACCTTGAGGCCGCCGACATTGATCACACCGCCCCTTCGGCCTCTGAAATAATAGCGTCCGCCCACGAGTTCGACCATGTCTCCGGTATCGATGTAGCCGTCGTCGCCCGGCAGGGCCTCGGGGCCCGACCCGCCCAGGTAATGCGCGGCGGTGCGCCGTGAGCGAATACGCAGCGTGTCATCCGCGATTTTCAGCTCGATCTGACCTGCAGGATCGTCAAGAAGCGACGCCGGGAATCCGGCGAGCCCGTCATTCACATCAAATGCCACGCCCGCCTCGGTGGATGCAAAGGCGTGCGCGATGCGCGCATTCGGATAGACCGCACGAAGATTGTCCAGCACCGTCTGATCGGCGACTTCACCCGACAGGCGGACGTACCGCGGCTTCAAGGCCGCGGCCTCGCCGCTCATGAGCGCCCGCCGCCAGTGAGACGGAGTGCCCGAGATATGCGTGACTCCTGCCGCCGCGGCCCGCGCGAGGAACTCGCGAGTCGGCTCGTCCGCGCTCGAGAGTACCAGGGTCGATCCTGAGAGCACGGCGCGCAGGAATATCTGTAGGCCGCCGTAGCGGCGAATGTCATAGAACGTGCTCCAGATCGACGGCATACCCGTGGGCGGCAAGACCGTCAAAGCGCCCGCAAGGCTATACAACGTATGCACGACGAGCTTCGGCGACCCGGTGGTGCCGGACGTCAAGAGAATCCACTCGGTTGCTGCGCTCGTTCGACGCTGGATGGGACCTCGCAAGGGGAGCGGCGTCACAACGTGAGAAGCCACCGATGCAAGGCTTGTCGCGGCCGAGCCGGCATCCTGCACGATGGCGTCGGCTTGCGCCATCGCCGCGATGCTCTGCAGCTGTTCCCGCGTAAGATCGGGCGTGCACAGAACCATGCGCCGCGCGACTCCGTCGAGCTCGATCAGCGCGAGGGCCGTCGCCAGCTGCTCATGCGTCGCGATGAGCAGTGAGCGGCCCCGAAGCGATTCGAGCGCAGGTCCGAACGTCGATCCGACCGCCAGGTCCGAAAGGGGGACCGATGCGTCGCGTCCATGAACTACGGCGCCGATCTTTGCGCCGGATGCTGCGAGGAAATTCCAAAGAGAGCTCACGAGCCGCTTCCTACGTGATCGCGGCGGCGCGCAGCGAGGTCCAGCGCTTCTCCGGGAATGTTCACGCGATTCATTCTGGTAACAAAACAGGCAAGTGTCCAGCGGCGAATCGCCGTCAGTAAATCCCCAGGCTCACCGTATCGGCCAAGTCTTCGGTCTCGAAATCGACCGGCACCGCAATCACGGGGACCCGCTCCTTGTCTTGGAGCCAGCTTTCGAATGCAGTGAGCGGCATGGGTTTCGCGTAAAGATATCCCTGGGCGATATCGCAGCCAAGATCACGGAGGCGAGTTGCCGCCTCTACAGTCTCAATGCCTTCGGCCACCACCTTGAGGCCCAAGCCATGGCCCATGTCGATCGCCGACTGCACCAGAGGCGCAAATTCCAGGTCGGATTCCAAACCCTGGACGAAACTCCGGTCGATTTTTACCTCGTGAACCGGCATTCGGGCGAGATGGCTTAGCGAGGAATAGCCGGTGCCAAAATCGTCGATGGAAAGGTTGACCCCCAGAGCCGCGATCGCCTCGAGCACGCCCAGCGCCCGCCTCGGATCCTCGATGAAGCCGCTCTCGGTAAGCTCCAAAGTCAACAGTGCCGGCGGCAGCTGATGCCGGGTCAGCAGGCTCGCGATCCGGGAGTCGAGCCGGACATCGCCGATGTCGTCCGCGCTGATGTTCACCGCTAGCCCCAACGCGTTGCCCGCTTGCTGCCACAGGGCGCCTTGCGCGATGGCGCGGTCAAGGGTCCATCGCGTCAATCGGCGGATGAACCCTGTTTGCTCCGCGAACGGAATGAAATCGGCGGGGGTCAAAAGACCTCGTATCGGGTGCTGCCAGCGGAGCAGTACTTCGGCGCCCGCCACGCGACCGGTCCTGAGTTCGATTTTCGGCTGGAAAAACAGGCGCATCTCGTCATGCTCGACGGCGTGGCGCAGCTCACCGAGCAGCGAGAGCTGGTCGCGAGCCGCAGGCTTGAGCGCCTCGGCGTACACGGCGAGTGCGCGCTTCTCGCGCCGTGCGTGCTCCAATGCGAGATCGGCGCATCGCAATAGTTCGTCGGTCGACTCGGCGCGTGCGGTGGCGACCGCCAACCCCACGGTCGCGGTGATATCGATGGGTTGCGCCTCGACGGAGATGGGATCAGCCAGCGCCATGACGAGAGAGGTTCCCCAAGCTTGCAAACTCGCGGCATCCCGCAATCGCGTAAAGGCTGCGAATTGATCCGCTGCGAATCGCGCGACCGCCGAATTCATCGAAGGCACCGCCGCCAGACGCGCGGCCATCTTTATGAGCACTGCGTCGCCGACCGAATATCCCAGATGTTCATTGATGCGCCGAAAGCGGTCCAAATTGATGACGGCAACCGCGATCGGCTCCCCGTCCGCTTCCGCCAATGCGCGTCCCAAGGCCGCGGCAAATGCGGTCCGATTCATGAGCCCGGTCAGCGTATCTTCGTAGGCCAACCGTCGGATCGATTGATCGCGGGATTGCACTGCCGATTGCATGAGCTGCAGCCCCTCGGCGAGAACCCCCAATTCATCGCGCCGCTGCACGCTCAACGTCACGTCGTAGGTCCCGGTCCGCATCCGGTCGACCGCTTGGGTCAAGTCTTGCAGCGGCCTCGTGATATTGCGCGCGAGCCAGAAGGCGGCCAGTGCGGAAGCGACCAAGCTGACGGCCGCGATCAAATACAACACCTTGGTAAGACGTTCGAAGGGCGCGCGCGCGTCCGACAGCGAACGCGACAGAATCGCGACCACCTCGGCGTTGCCCCACTTCGACATTTCGATGCGCCGTGTAATGACATCGGACTGACCTGACGCTCCTAACGGCAGCGTGCTCACGACATCAGTCCAATGACCGTTTGAATTGATCGATAGCGTCACCGCAAGGCCGGTGATGTCCGCCAGTTCGCGCGCCGCCTTCTGATCGAGCTCGAATCCCATGGCGATCCATGCGACCGGCAGCGGGCTGCGCACCGGCACGGCCACGAGTTCAAATACGCGGCCGTTGTCGACCATCAAGCTGGTCGCGCTGTCGTCGGGCACGCGGCTCTTTTGCCCGGGCGACAACGGGAAGGGCGTCCCCGCTTTGATGTGCAGGCCGGAAGCGGCAATGACGTCGCCGTCGAGCGAAGTGAGCACGACCATCGCGGCCCCGATGCGTTCTCCGCTATTCTGCAGAACCGAGACCAGCGTATCGGTGTCGCGCTGCGAAACGGCTTCGCGGAATCCGTAATCGGCAGCGACCGCCTGCGCCGCCTGGATCAGCTGGCGGCGATTGCTTTCCAGCAGGCGTGAAAACACCAAGGCGCCGACGTCGAGCTGTCGCTTGACTTCGCGTTCGGCACTACCGTGATTCGTCGCCCAAACCGCGCCCAATGCCGCAGCGAGCACTGCGGTCAGCAGCAGAATGAAGGTCACCGCAATTCTGGTGCGCAGCGCCATGGATTACTCGGGCCACACGGCGATGGCAGGGGACGCGCTGTCCACATCCAATCTCACGGGGATGCTCAGCGGTGACGCGGAAACAGCAATTTCCTGGGCCGGCAGGGCGGCAACCGCATTGGGGTGCCAGGCTCGCAGGAGATAGCGTCCGGCGGGAAGGCTGACGGTGGCAATTCCCGAGTCCGTGGTCTTGGCAAAATACGGGGAGTCGACGACCCCCACGAACGCGACCATGTTGTCATGAATATTGCAACCCAAAACCACGAGTCCCGGATGATCGAACATGACCGCCGTTTTCGGCGATCCCGCGTACAGCTTCAGCGTAAACGCCTTGGCGGGCGAGAACGAATAGACCTGGTGCCGGATATGGTCGCTGTTGGGAAAGGTAATCGCGGTCCCAGTGCGCACCACGCTGACGTGCGGTACGAAACGCTTGTTTATCTGATCGATGGTTGCCGTGACGTGGGTCGGGGGCGGCATCCCGTCGAGCGGATCGAATACGATAACGGCGTCCTCGAGCATAGTTCCCGAGAGCGTCGTGACGTTGACCGTCACCACACCGGCAAGCACAGGCTGCGCCCAAAGCACTGCCAGCATCACTGCCGCGTAACGCCGGTGACGAAGCGCCGTCATGGTGCGGCAGCCCGCGCCGGCTCGACGATATCGCGCTTCATCGGCGCAAGCAGTCGCAGCAGCTCGTTGGTGGCTCGTTGACTCACATGCCGCTCCTTCAGCACTTCGCGCAGGACTGCGACCATCCCGTAGAATTCCGCCTCCGAGATATGATGACCAGCGTGCACTTCTTTCATCGGGTCGCCGGAGTAGCGACACGGACCGCCGGAGAGATCGCAAATTTGCTCGGCTAGCAGTTTCTTGATGCGATCCAATTTGGAGTCTTTGAAGCTCCGACCGAGCATCGGATCCGCGGATACCCGATCGATGAGGGAATCGGCGATGGCGGCAACACCGGTCGCGCCGCCCAGGCGATCATAGAGGCGTAGATGCGCGGTGCCTGCCGGCACGGTGACTGCCGCATCCGCGGCATCCCCCAGGAGCAGCAGCAGGGTAATTACCACCGCCCGATATGTGACACCTGTCATAGGTAAATTCAGTAAAGGCTTAGGTTAAACGGGCGCAACCCGCGACGCTGTGCGCTCGCACACAATATTCCGCAGCCGGGGCCCCTATTCTTGCCACCCGTGAAATCATGCATTCGCTATGCGCTCGTCGCCGCGTGGATCGGCGGCGCGTCGGCCGTGGGCGTTCCCGCCCATGCCGGCGACCGGCTGCAGTGGACTGGCGGAGTCACGCAGGTCGAGGGAGCCGCGGGCGGCGGTCTCGTACCGTGGGCGCTCATCGGCGGACTCGGCACCAACGTCGAGGTCGGTGCCACCGCATTTGTGACCCATGTCTCAACCCAGGATTTCAGCCTGCGCACGATAGGGGCCAGCGTCGATGTGGACAATCGGGTTGAAATCTCGGCGGCGCGCCAGCGGTTCGATGCCGCGTCCGTCATTCCCGATTTAACGCTGGGGCAAGATATCTTGGGACTTAAGGTTCGATTGGCAGGCGATGCCGTATTCGATTCGGACACCTGGCTGCCGCAGGTCGCGGCAGGAGCACTGTGGAAACACGCCCTGGATTTCAACGGAATCCCACGCGCTGTGGGCGCCACGCACGGCGCGGATATCGACTTCTACCTCGCCGCCACCAAAGTGTATTTCGCGGGATTCTGCGGACGCAACGTCATCGTCGATGCGACGTTGCGCCGGACCCGGGCCGATCAGATCGGCCTGCTCGGCTTCGGCGGCAATCGGGCCGGTGGAGGCTACGCCTTGACTCCGGAAATCTCCGCAGCCGTCTGGTTGACGGACGACGTCTTGCTGGGCGCAGAGCACCGCGCCAAGCCGAACAATTTGAGCGCGTTCCGCGAGAACGGCGCCCAGGACGTTTTCATCGCCTGGGCGCCCGTGAAGAACTTCACGGTCACCATGGCATGGGTCGACCTCGGATCGATTGCCGGCAGGTCGACTCAACGCGGGGCGTATGTCTCCGTGTGGCTTGGTTATTGATGCGAAGCTGCGCGTAAGGCTGGACGCCCGCGAACCAAATCGAGTTCAGCGCCGCGGCTTGCACCACGTTAAAATTCCGGTATGACCAGCGCCACGCGAAGCTAGATGCCCATCGTTCGCCTCGACAAGATTTCCCTCAGCTTCGGCCTCAAGCCCTTGTTGGACTCCGCCGATCTGCAAATTCGCCGGGGCGAACGCGTCTGCTTGCTCGGCCGCAACGGCGAAGGCAAATCCTCCCTGTTGCAGCTCATCACGAGGCAAATCGTTCCCGACAGCGGTGAAGTTTGGGTGCGCCCCAGCGCACGCGTTGCGAGCCTTGCTCAGGAGGTCTCGCCGGCTAGCGATTCATCGGTGCGCGATGTGGTCATGAGCGGATTTGAATCGCCCGGTGCGCCCCCCAGCGCGGCGGCTTCCGGCGCCACGGCGCCGGGCGATTGGCAGGCTGAGCTGCAAGCGGATCAGGTCATCTCGCGCTTGCAGCTCGATCCGGCCGCAGCGATGGGGTCGCTGTCCGGCGGATGGCGCCGCCGGGTGATGCTGGGGCGGGCATTGGTGGCCGGGCCGGACCTGTTGTTGTTGGACGAGCCGACGAATCACCTCGATATCGATGCCATCACCTGGCTCGAGGAGATGATGCTCGACTTCGATGGGGCGCTGTTCTTCATCAGCCACGATCGCGCATTCGTGCGCCGCTTGGCGACGCGAATCGTCGAGCTCGATCGCGGGCAGCTGCGCGTGTGGCCCGGTACCTACGACGAATACGTTCTGCAGAAGCGCGCGGCCCTCGAAGTCGAAGCCAAGCACGCCGCCTTGTTCGACAAGAAGCTTGCGCAAGAAGAAGTTTGGATTCGCCAGGGCGTGGAGGCCCGGCGCACACGCAATGAAGGCAGAGTGCGCGCGCTCAAACAGCTGCGCATACAGCGAAGCGAACGGCGCGAACGCATCGGACAAGTGGAAATTCGCGTGCAGGATGCGGCCCCGTCGGGGAAACTCGTGTTCGAGGCGAATGACGTGACCCATATTTTCGAGGGCGGCTCGCCGGTAATTGCGAAATTTTCGGCGCGTATCATGCGGGGCGATCGTATCGGGATCATCGGCCCCAACGGCTGCGGCAAGACGACGCTGATAAAATTGCTGGTTGGAGATCTGGAACCGACTTCGGGTACGATCCGCCGTGGCACCAGCTTGCTCCCCGCCTATTTCGACCAGCAGCGCGAACAATTGGATCCGGCAGCCTCCATCATGGATAACGTCACCGGCGGCAGCGGCGACACGGTCACGATCGATGGTCAGCCGCGGCATGTGTCTGGGTATTTACGCGATTTTCTGTTTCCACCGGAGCGGCTGCAGGCGCCCGTGAGCATGCTTTCGGGTGGCGAACGCAATCGCCTGCTGCTGGCGCGGTTGTTCGCTCGTCCCAGCAATCTGCTGGTTATGGATGAACCGACCAATGATCTCGACGCGGAAACTCTCGAATTGTTGGAAGAGATGGTCGCGAATTATCCGGGGACTCTGCTCCTCGTCAGCCACGACCGCGCATTTCTCGACAATGTGGTCACCAGCACACTCGCGTTTGAAGGCGATGCCGAAGTCAATGAATATGTCGGCGGCTATAGCGACTGGCTGCGCCAGCGCAAGGCAAATGCGGCGGCGAAGCCGCGGCTGCACGCCGCGCCGCGCACAGCAGCGCCCGCAGGGGCGGCGACAGGGGCGCCCGCAGGGGTGGGCACAGGGGCGCCCGCAGGGGTGGGCACAGGGGCGCCCGTAGGGGCGGTGGCAGCAGCGCTGAAAGCTTCCAAAGGGGCAGCTCCCGCGTCCAAACCACGTCGCCTGCCTTACAAGATACGGCGCGAGCTCGCGGACATGCCCGACATCATTCAACGCCTCGAGGCCGAACAACTCGAGCTGCAGACTGCAATCGCCGATCCCGATCTGTTCAAAAATGATTCGGTGCGGGGCCCGGCTGCTTTGCAGCGCCTGCAGTACCTCACAACCGAACTCGAGAAGTCGTACGCGCGCTGGGACGAGCTCGAATCAATGTAGCGGCGTTTAGCGCCGCGGCCGACCGCGGCCGAGCAGATCACTGGGATTGGGCAGCGGGGCTCCCGCAGCGTCGGGTATGACCAACGAGGACGCTTGTTCCCGGCGAATTTCCTGGAGTTCGCGCATGGTTTGCTGAACCGCCAGTTCCGCGGCCGCGCCGAACTTTTCGACCGCCGCATTCAGCGAGGAGGCATCGAGTTCGAAACTGATCGGAACCGCGCCCATCGGCGTCATGATCTGCGCCTGGCCCACGAATATCACTGGCCTTGCGGCATCCGGCGAACCGTCCGCCGCCACCGGCGTCAACCGACGGATGGTGCCGACCTTTCGGTCCGTGAACGTATCCTCGCGATAGATCTGTGTCGCGTCCATGGCGGCCTGGCGGCCATCGGCCGGTGAATTCATGGATCTAACCCCTTGTGAGCTTGTCTATAAACCCCAACCCTAGCAGTTTGCGGCGTTGGCTGGGAGGCCCTGCTAGGATATCGCGCTTGGCACACTTGGTCCCCCCTCGCAAGGTCCCTCCGTGGACCGCTCTTCTCGGCTTGGTCCTGTTCGGGCTCGCCTTGTTCGCCCTGCACCATCTGCTCGGCCAATATCACTGGCGCGATGTCCTCCAACACGTCCACGCCATATCAACCGCGAAATTGTTGCGAGCAGCCTTATTCACGGTGGCCGGCTACGGCTGCTTGACTTTGTACGATGCACTGGCGGTGCACTTCGCTGGTGCGAGAGTCCCGTACCTCCGAATTGCCTTGATATCTTTCATGGGCTACGCGATAGGCCATAACGTCGGCTTGAACACGTTGAGCGGCGGCGCCATACGCTATCGGGCTTATACCGCCCTTGGACTCGGCGCGAAACAAATCGGCACCATTATAGCGTTCGGCACCGTCACTTTTTTGTTGGGAGCCGGGCTCCTCCTCGGAGTCTCGCTGCTCACGCAAGCGGGCAAGTCGGGTTCGGCGCTGCACGTGCACTCCTCGCTCGCCATGCTCGCGGGCGGCTTGCTGCTCGCGGCCGTCGCCGCCTATCTTTGGCTAGTCTTCACGCGCCACGAACCGCTGAGGTTTGGCCGCGTTGTGATTCCGGTACCGAAACCGCGCATTGCGTTGGCCCAAATCGGCGTGGCATGCGCCGATTTGCTGTGCGCTGCGAGCGTCCTGTACGTGTTGTTGCCGCAGCAAGCCGCGATCAGCTTCGGGGCATTCGCCGGCATCTACCTCATCGCCATTGCCGCGGGTGTGATCAGCAATGTTCCCGGCGGCATCGGCGTATTCGAAGCGATTTTGCTGCTCCTGCTCCAGTCCGTGCCTAAGGACCGTCTGCTCGGGGCGCTGGTCGCCTACCGCGCGATCTACTATTTCGCGCCTTTTGCACTGGCACTGATATTGCTGGGCGCGCATGAGGTGTGGGCTCATCGTGGGCCTGCGGTTCGATTGGTGCGGCTGGCGCGAAGCCTTCTGATTGCCGTCACGCCACAGGCCATTGCGATCGCCGTGTTCCTGGCGGGCGCCGTACTGCTGTTCTCGGGCGCCACTCCGGAACTCAACAATCGTCTGGACCTGCTGCGCGGATTCGTGCCGCTTCCCGTTCTCGAATTGTCGCATTTGCTCGGCAGCGCCGTCGGGGTGGGTCTTCTCGTGATTGCCCACGGGCTGTACCGGCGCCTTCATGCTGCCTGGTGGCTGACCATTTGGCTGCTGTGCGCCGGAATACTGCTATCCCTCCTCAAGGGGTTCGACTATGAAGAGGCCACGGTGCTGGCGGCCGTCGTCGTCCTGTTGATTTTGGCGCGCACCCGTTTCCAGCGCCGCGCATCCCTGATCGAACAGCATTATTCGGGCCCCTGGATCATCGCGCTGTTCCTGGTACTCGCTACCGTCGCCTGGTTGGTGGTTTTCGCGAATCGGCACGTGCCCTATGGCAGGGAACTGTGGTGGCAATTCGCGTTTCACGCGTCCGAGCCGCGGAGCCTTCGCGCCTCGCTGCTCGCGGCCGTCATCGCCGCAGCCTATGGATTGTGGCGCCTGTTGCGGCCCGCCCCGCCGCCGATGACGGCACCGAGCGAGTCGGATATGGAACGGGTCGCGGCGCTCGTCGCTCATGCCGACGATACCACCGCCAATCTTGCGCTGCTCCGGGACAAGAACCTGCTGTTCAATAGCGAACGAACGGCGTTCATCATGTATCGGCCGTCCGGCAACAGCTGGGTGGCGATGGGCGATCCGGTGGGGCCGCCCGAGACGCACGAATCGCTCGCGTGGAAATTCCTCGAGTGCTGCGACATGATGGCGGTCTCGCCGGTGTTCTATCAGGTCATGCCGCAAAATCTGCCCTTGTACATCGATCTCGGCTTGAACCTGAGCAAGCTCGGAGAAGAGGCTCGCGTACCGCTCCAGACATTCTCGCTGGATGGCGCCGCGCGGGCGGATCTGCGCCAAGCCCACCGCCGCGCCGCCCGCGATGGCGCGCAATTCGAAATCGTCAGACATACGGAAGTTGGCGCCATTTTACCGGAGCTGCGCGCGGTGTCCGATGCGTGGCTCGCTCAAAAGAGCGCGGCTGAGAAACGTTTTTCCTTGGGTTTTTTCGACGAGCGCTATCTGATGTACTTCGATTGCGGGGTGGTGCGCCGCGCCGGCGCCATCGTCGCGTTCGCCAATCTATGGCGCGCCGATACCAGAGAGTTGTCGGTGGATCTCATGCGCTACAACGATGGTGCGCCCAAGGGCGTCATCGACTACCTCCTGATCGAGTGCATGCTGTGGGGCAAGCAGGAGGGCTTTCAGTGGTTCAATTTAGGGATGGCTCCCCTCTCGGGATTGGAAGAGCACGCACTTGCACCGACATGGCACAAACTCGGCCGCATGGTGCAGCGCTATGGCGAGATGTTCTATCCCTTCGAGGGACTGCGAAAATACAAGGAGAAATTTCTGCCGGAGTGGCGGCCGAGATATCTGGCGGCACCCGACGGCCTGGCGATGGCGGGCGCACTGCTCGACGTTACCTCCCTCATCTCGGGCGGCGTCGGTAAAGTGCTGCGCAAGTGAACAGTGTCGTGTGATTGGCGCGGAGAAGACCTCTTAGCGTTGCGCGCCGGCGACAGGCTCTCGTTCGAATTCAACTTCGATCCTCTGCGCGACTTCGCGCATCCTCGGCAAGAACTGCTCGACCGCCGTGCGCAGCGGCACGGCGGAGGCCGCATATCGAACCGTGACGGTGGCGAGTATTCGATCCTTGGCGCGTACCGGTATGGCGAGGCTCGTTTCCTCGGAGACGCGCCGCGCGCGGTGGGCCATGCCGAAGCCTTGAGTGCGGGTCTCGTGAAGCAAGCGCTCGACCTCGATGCGGCTACGCGCGATGCGGTCCTCCGGCAGCGATGACCGCGACAGCAGTTCCAGCAGCGCGTCGCGTTCCGGGTTTCCGCAGAACGCCAAGTATGCGCGCCCCGCCGCGGAGCCGAGCATCGGCACTCGAACACCGGCGCTGTATTGTTCCAAGGCCAGAGGACTCTGCCGGTCGGTGGTCTCGCGGATCATCATGGTTGCGCCGGCCGGAGTTGCGACTGCCACAGGCCACACGATTTGCGCGCCGAGCGCGGCCAGGTGCGGTTTAGCGAGATGCGCAACCATGGCTTCATCATCGAAGCCGTCCGAGAGGGCGCGCACCATGATGGTCGGCCGATAGCACTCATCGTGCGGATCGCGGTCGACGTATCCGGCAAGACGGAGCGTTTCTAAAATCCGGTAGGTGGTGGTTCGCGGCAGACGGACCGCACTCGCCAGCGTGTTGATGGCGGCCCGTTCCAATCGGTTAAGCGCGCTCAGCACGTCAAGTCCGCGGCTCAGGGCGCGGATTGGACGGGTCGATTCACGTCCTGCTCCGAGGGGTGCGGGGAATGGTCTGACTTTCGCGTGCATGATCCCGTTTCCTAAAGGTAGTTTAGCAACCTCACCCCCGCGGCCGCCAAGACATGCGGGGCTGCCGCCCAAGGCTGATGGGCTCACTCGCTCGGCAACAGCCCGAGCTTGGGGACCCACTCTCTAATATAAGTACCCTGCGGATCGAATCTGGTTGCTTGGGCGTCGGACTGAAGATTCTGACGAACGGCGGCATCGGCGCCGCAGCCGGCACCCACTGCCAGTCGGGCGAAGTGCTCACCAGGTCGGCTCCCACCAGGGTATCCCAAAACCAGCGTGCACCGTAGAATTCGCGCGGCGCCGCATTCTCGGCTCAAGGCCAGAAGATCCCTGGCGAAACCAAACAAGTGTCGTTATAGGCATTCAGCTACAATTTGCGACCGTTTTAGGCAAGGAATCAGGCTTCATGTCGGAAAAACCCCCTGCGGCAGAGGCCGCGCCCACGTCGGTCGAGACCGTCATCATCGGCGCAGGCCCTGTGGGTTTGTTTCAGATTTTCGAGCTTGGGCTTCTCGGAATCAGCGCGCATATCATCGATTCGCTCCCCCAAGCCGGCGGCCAATGCACCGAGCTCTATCCGGACAAACCTATCTACGATATCCCTGCCTTGCCGATCTGCGGAGCCCAGGAGTTGGTCGATCGGCTCTTGGAGCAGGCAAAGCCTTTCCACGCCACCTTTCATCTGGGGCAGGAGGTCACCGAGCTGCAGCCGCTCGACGGCGGAAAGTTCCTTATCGCGACCTCGACCGGAACCCGCCTCATTGCCGGGGCGGTGGTGATCGCGGCGGGCGTCGGTTCGTTCCAGCCGCGGCGCCTGCGCCCTCGAGGGCGTCGAAGAATTCGAGGGGAAAAACGTGCATTACCGCGTCAAAGCCGCCGCCGATTTTCACGGCCGTGATCTCCTGATCTGCGGCGGCGGCGATTCGGCTCTGGACTGGACGGTGGCGCTCGGCGAAAAGGCGCGTTCGCTGACGCTGCTGCACCGGAGGGCGGAGTTTCGCGCCGCTCCGGCGACGGTCGCGCGCATGCACGATCTCGTGAGAGCAGGCAAGATGCAGGTTCTGACAGGCAATGCCATGGGCTTGCGCAGGGACAACGGTAAGCTTCTGGGATTGGACGTGCGCACGACCGACGGCCGGGATGTCCCATTGTCCGCCGAGCAAGTTCTCGTGTTCTACGGACTTCATCCGAAGCTGGGCCCGATCGCCGAGTGGGGGATGGAGCTGGAAAAGCGGGCCATCAAGGTGGATACCGAGAAGTTCCAAACAAGTGTCCCCGGGATCTTCGCCGTCGGCGACATCAATTCGTATCCCGGCAAGAAAAAGCTCATCTTGAGCGGCTTCCATGAAGCCGCATTGGCTGCATTCGCCATCCAGCATCACTTGTTTCCGGCCAAGCGGCAGTTCCTGCAGTACACCACCACCAGTCCCATCATGCAGAAGCGTCTGGGGGTCGCGGTCACCGAGTCCGATTCGAATTCCGGCGGGATTTGATGAATCAGCTGCTCGAGGATTTGATCAAGGTGATGACGCTCGAGAGGCTCGAGATGAATCTGTTTCGCGGGGAGAGCCGGGACATCGGCAGTCCGCAAGTATTCGGCGGGCAGGTGCTGGGTCAGGCCCTGGTGGCGGCCACCGCAACCGCGGATGACCGCACGGTGCACTCGCTGCACGCATATTTTCTGCGCCGCGGCGATTTCAATTCGCCCATTGTCTACGAGGTGGACCGGGCCCTGGATGGGAACCATTTCTCCTCGCGGCGAGTGGTGGCCATTCAGCGCGGCCGGCAAATCTTCAACATGTCGGCCTCGTTTCAGCTGGCCGAAGAGCGGCGTCGATCATCAGAGCCCCATTCCGGACGTCCCGACACCCGAGATCATTGCCCGACCTGGAAACCCATTACCGCAGCATGCGGGACAGCCTGCCCGCAGCCGCGCGCCGCATATTCGAACAAAAGCGCCCCTTCGAGTTTCGGCCGGTGCTCCCCCCCGATCCGCTGCGCCGGGAAAAGTCATCGCCTCTCAAGTACATCTGGTTTCGCACCGTGGACAAGCTCGCGGACGACGAAGCGCTGCATCGCTGCCTGCTCGCTTACGTGTCGGATTTTCACTTGCTGGACACGGCCCTCAAGCCGCATGGCATTTCGCTGCTTTCGCCGAAACTGATGATCGCCAGCATCGATCATGCTATGTGGTTTCATCGCTCCGTCCGCGTGGATGACTGGCTCCTGTATGCTATCGATAGCCCGAGCGCCTCGGGGGCGCGCGGATTCACACGCGGCAGCGTCTTCGCGCGCGACGGCCGGCTGGTGGCGAGCGCCGCGCAGGAAGGTTTGATCCGAGTCATTTCTAGCGGAGGGAGGCGGCGTTGTTCAAGGCAATCATCATCATCATTGTTGTGGTCTGCGTTGTGGCCGGCGGGTTGCTCGCACTGCGCAGCAGCGGCCGTACCGGCATGCCGGATGACGCAGTGTTGCGCCGTGCCGCGAAGCGCGCCCGCGAGCAAGCTGCCGCTGACGAAAAGGACGACGGAAAATAAGGCGGTCAGGGGGCGCAATCCACTCGCGCCGCCTCCCAGACCTCGCGCGGCAGCACGAAGAGATGGCAGTCCCACCAGCGGTTTTTGGCGCGCCGATGCCTGCGATAAACGGCTTCCCAGCGCATGCCTATTTTCTCGAGCACTCGGATCGAGGCGCCGTTATTGACGTCGACGGTCGAGACCACCCGCTCGGCGCGCAAATCGAAAAAGGCGGCGTCGACCAGCGCCCGCGCGATCTCCGTCGCAAATCCTTTGCCCCATGCGTCGATAGCCAGCATGTATCCCAAGTCGACCACGTCGCTCTCGATGAACGATAAATCGCACGCGCCGATGACGCGCCCGCTGACTCGATTTCCTCGACCGCCAGTTCGAAACGGTTTCGCGGCCGCTCGCGCTGCGAGGCCAGCAGACCTTCGAGGTATTCGACGGTATTCTCCTCATCGCGGGGGCCGAAAAACAGGTAGCGTGTGACGCGCGGATCGGATGAATAGGCATATACGGCACGGAAATCCGATTCGAGGAAGTCGCGCAGATTGAGCCGCGCCGTGCGGACCGGGAGCATCAGAGTCCGCACAGCACCTTGCCTGGATTGAGGATGCCTTTCGGATCGAGCGCGCGCTTGAGCTCATGCATCACGGCGAGCTCCACCGGGTCGGCGCGGCGTGCAAACTCGGCGGCCTTCAACCGGCCGATGCCATGCTCGGCGCTGATGCTGCCGCCCAGGCTCTCGACCAGATCGAACATTGCCGCCTCGAGCCCGGGACCCCGCGCCATGAAGCTCGCGATGTCTGCGCCTGGCTTTTGGCTCACGTTGAAATGCAGGTTGCCGTCGCCCACGTGGCCGTAGGCGATCACATCCCCTTCGGGGGCCAGGCGGCACACCAACTCGGAGCCTTCCTCGATCAGCGCGGGGATCGCCGAGACCGGCACGGAGACATCGTGCTTGAGGCTTGCGCCATGCCGGCGCTGCGCCTCCGGCACCGATTCGCGTAGTTTCCACATCGCCCGTGCTTGCGCGAGAGAAGTGGCGAGCATGGCGTCTTTGATCGTGCCGCCCGCGGCCGCATCCTCCAGCGCGCCGGTCAAAAGGGTGGCCAAATCCTGCCGCGGATTCGGCGAGGAGAGTTCGATCAGCAGATACCACGGCGCATTTTGATCCAAAGGATTCGCCACCCCCGGCACATGCCGCACGGTGAGTTCGACCGCTACGCGCGGCAGCAATTCGAAGGAGGTCACTTGATCGCCGGCAGTGGTGCGTAATCCGCGCGAGCAGCGTCAGGGCATGTTGAGGCGCGTCGATACCGACCAGCGCCGTGGCGGTATCCGCGGGTGGAGGGAAGAGCTTCAGACAGGCTGCGGTAATGATGCCGAGCGTGCCTTCGGCGCCGACGAACAGGGATTTCACGTCGTAGCCGGTGTTGTCCTTGCGCAGGCTCTTGAGGGCCGCGAGTACGCTGCCGTCCGCAAGCACCACCTCGAGGCCCAGCACCAAGTCGCGCATCATGCCGTAGCGAAGCACCGCGGTTCCCCCCGCATTGGTCGACAGATTGCCGCCGATCTGGGCCGTGCCCTCGGAGCCCAAACTCAATGGAAAGAGGCGGTCCGCCTCGCGCGCTGCCGACTGCGCCTCGGCAAGCGTACAACCCGCCTCGATGATCATCGAATAGTTGGCGGCGTCGATCTGACGGATACGGTTCAGCCTGCGCAGGGACAGAACGATCTGCGACCCCGCTTCATCGGGCGTGGCGCCGCCGCAGTAGCCGGTATTGCCCCCGTGAGGCACCACCGCGACCGATTCACGATTGCAAATGCGCAAGATCTGGGCGACTTCGTCGACGTTGTCGGGCAGCAGCACCAACGGCGTGGCGCCCTGGTATATGCGCCGAATGTCGACCAAGAAAGGCGCTACCATATCCGGCGACTCGAGCCAGGACCCCTTCCGGACGGCCGCCTTGAGCTCCCCTAGTGTATTTAGATCAGGCGGGCGCGGCATGAACGGTGGCAATGGCCGAACGGCGCTAGCGCGGCTGGGTCGGGAGCATTTGCAGTTAGTCGGCGCACGGGATGCAATGGATGCACGATCCGGCGAAAGGTCAAAGGCGCTTGCCGATTCCTTCCCGCACCGCGGCCGGCACCGGCTTCAGGTCCCAAATCAAGCCGCAGAACGACATCAGTTTCAACATGTAGAAAGTGATGTCAAATTCCCACCAGTAAAAGCCCTGACGCACCGAGGACGGGTAGTGATGGTGATTGTTGTGCCAGCCCTCTCCAAGGGTGATGATCGCCAGCCAGACGTTGTTGCGGCTGGCATCGCCGGTCTTGTATCGCTGCCGCCCGAAGACGTGCGACAAGGAATTGATGGTGTACGTCCCGTGATAAACGGCCACCGTAGAAATGAAGAAGCCCCATACGAGCATCTGCCACCCGCTGGTGTGCAAGCCCGGCGCCAGGTGATTGAGCAATACTCCCAGCAGGAAGACCCCGATGCCGAGAAGCGTCGGCACCGCGATATCGAAACGGTCCAAGAACCGCAGTTCCGGGTACTTGAGCAAATCCTTCACGCGTGAAAGATCCGCGGCGAAATGCTTGTGCGACATGAACCAGCCCATATGGCTCCAGAAAAAGCCATGCTGGACCGGGGAATGCACGTCGTCCGGCTTGTCAGAGTGGACATGATGGTGGCGATGGTGTGCCGCCCACCAAATCGGCCCACGCTGCACGGCAGAGGCGCCGAGCAACCCGAATATGAACTGGCCGACGCGCGAGGTCTTGAAGCTGCGGTGAGAAAAATAGCGGTGATAGAAACCAGTGATGGCGAACATGCGCACCACGTAGAGCACCAAGGTGACGCACAAGGCCGCCCAGCTGAATCCTACCCAGACGACTGCCAAACAGGCGGCATGCATCAGCAGAAAGGGCACGACCCGGGCCCAATCGACGTGCTTGCCAGCGTCTCGGGGAGTTGCCGTTTCGCGGCGCCGCCGCGTTTCGAAGTCGCTGTTGCCGAACCACCGTGACAGCTCCCGGCCCACTCGTTCGACGGTCGGCGGCTCTGCCATGATTTCATTGTCTGGGGTCATAGAATTCCTACGTTTGTAGTGCCGCGATGCCTGAACACCTGCAGGGCCTCAATCATACTGCGGGTACCTGCAAGTTTGGCACCGCACGATTTGCGCCACCAGGGTGGTCAGAAAAAACCCGATTCCCGATTCTTCGCGATCGTTCTTGAACGCCCGGTCGACGACGCTGCCGATGATTCGCGCCACGAATATAACGAATGTATGTAGCACACCTTGCAATAGGGCGAGGGTAACCATATCACCATTCGAGACATGGCTTATCCGCGGCGTCGAAAATGCCGACTTCGGGCATGGGGATGCGAGGCAGCGCAACGGAGATCAGCGCCCCGCCAAACCCACAAATCGCAGCAAATACCAACAATCCGCCGAGGCCGCCTCCGGGCAACCGCACGCCGAAAACCCGCTCGATGACAAAAATCACGACGGTCAGCAGGGCCAAAACGGCCAAGTTCGTCGCGAGGAACAGGAAAATGCGCTTCATGAGTCTTTACTTGGAGAAAATAACCGCAATATGGTACCGCGGCGTTAAGTATGGTCGGGACATTCCGGCTCAAATTCAAGGATGGGCGATACGCTGCGAGTCGATATGCCTCTATGTGGTTGTAATATCTATGAAATCTTCGAAAGGGCGGCATGCAATATAAGGATTACTATCAAGTTCTCGGTGTGACCCGGAGCGCCGGCGCGGACGAGCTCAAGCGCGCCTACCGCAAGCTGGCGCGCAAGTATCATCCGGACGTCAGTAAGGAAAGGAACGCCGAGAGTAAGTTCAAAGATGTCCAGGAGGCCTACGAGGTGCTGCGCGATCCCGAGAAGCGCGCCGCCTACGACCAGTTGGGGCGAGACTATCGGCCGGGGCAACAGTTCCGGCCGCCGCCGGATTGGTCGCAACGATTCGGGCAATCGGGTAGCCAGCGGTTTTCCGATCTCAATGGCTTCAGCGACTTTTTCTCGAGCCTTTTTGGCGGCGCAGCCGCAGGGCCTCCGCCCGAGGCGGATGCGGGCTACCTGGATGTCACGGTGGAAGAGGCATTTGCCGGCACGAAGCGCCGCGTCGTCCTGAACGAGAACGGCCGGCCGCGCTCCGTCGATGTACAAATTCCGCCCGGCGTCAGCGACGGCCAGTCGCTGCGCATCGCCGGTGGTGGCGGTGGCGCCTCACTGATATTTCGCGTCAGACTGCGTCCGCATCCCCTCTACGCACTTCAGGGCAGGGATGTTCAGGTGGAATTGCCCCTGGCCCCTTGGGAGGCCGCATTGGGCGCGAAGGTGGCCGTTCCGACCCTCGGCGGGACCGTTGAGCTGACGGTGCCGGCAGGAGCACAAGCCGGGCAGAAGCTGCGATTGCGGGGGCGCGGGTTTCCCGGCGGCGATCAAATCGTGCTCATCAAGCTCGTTACGCCAATGGCTCAGTCTTCGCAGGCGAAAGCAGCCTACGAGCGCATGAAGAGCGAATTCAACTTCGATCCGCGCGCCGACTGGCCGTAGCGGCTGGTCAGCTGTCCCCCATGCCGTCCCATGTCGCCGCGCCATCGTCGCCGAGGGTGTCGGGAGGCATGTCGCTGCTGTCCTTCAAGCGCTGTGCCGCCACCAATACGCTTTGCGGCTTGACGAACAATGCCGTCACTTCCGGATGAGCTTCCCGAACCCGAGCTTCCAATTCGACCACTGCCCGCTCGATGTCGGGGGCGCGCAGATAATCGAAGAAGTCCAAGCTCAAGGTCGCTATCACATTGTGCGGCGCGAGTTGTATCGTCACGATGCTGTTGGCCCTGCACACGCCGGGGATGCGCGACGCGGTGCGCAGGATGGCATCGCTCAAGCTAGGGTCGGCGCGCTCGCCGATGAGAAGCGCCTTGGATTCCCGCGCGAGCAATGCCGCAACTCCCGCCAGCAGCACGGCAATGGCCACTGAAGCCACGCCGTCCCAGCGGGTATTGCCCGTGAGCATCGCCGCCGCCGTGCCCGCCGCCGCCACCACGATCCCGAGAATGGCGGCAGAATCCTCGAAAACCACGATGAACGTCGGTGGATCCTTCGACCGCCGAAACCCTTCCCACCAGCCCAAGGAGCGTTTCGCAGCGCGGAATGCACGCATGCCCACCCACCACGACCCTCCTTCGAATGCGAGCGATACGCCAAGCACCGAAAAGATGACAACGGGACGCTCGATGGGCATGGGATGCAACAAGCGCTCCAAACCCTCATAGAAGGAGACGCCTGCCCCTAACGCGAAGATCAGCAACGCGACCACAAAGCTCCAGAAATAGAGCTCGCGGCCATACCCGAAGGGGTGTAGCCGATCCGCGGGCCTCTGAGAGCGGGCGATCCCGTAGAGCAGCAACAGCTCATTGATCGTGTCGACCAGGGAGTGCACCGCCTCGCTCAGCATGGCGACCGAGCCCGTGAGGGCTGCGGCGGCGAACTTCGACGCTGCGACCAGCACGTTTCCCCCAAGCGCGGCCCACACAGCCAGATTGGTACCGCTTTTCGCCATCCTGAATACGCGCCCTTGCCTCTTTGCTATCTTGAAGAATCGGGCGGCGTCCCCATTTCAACGGGCGCGCCGCGTAAGTACCCGTAATCAAAACAGATTGTAAGGCCCATGACGACCGAAACACAGCCGCAGACCAAAGAGTTCCAAGCCGAGACCAAGCAAGTACTGCGATTGGTGATCCACTCGCTGTATTCGCACAAGGAAATCTTCTTGCGCGAGTTGATATCCAACGCGTCGGACGCTTGCGAGAAACTGAGATTCGAGGCGCTGGCCAACCCCGAACTATTGGGCGCAGACGCATTGTCCGATCACTCTGGTTCCCGACACGGCGGCCGGCACCTTGTCCATCCGGGACAACGGCGTCGGCATGAGCGAAGCCGAGGTGGTCGAGAACTTGGGCACGATCGCAAGCTCCGGCACCAAGCGTTTCGTGGAGACCTTGAGCGGCGATTCCGCCAAGGATGCGCAGCTCATCGGCCAGTTCGGCGTCGGTTTCTACTCGGCGTTCATCGTCGCCGACAAGGTGACGGTGCTCACCAAGCGCACCGGCATGCCCGCGGTCCGCTGGGAATCGGACGGCGAAGGCGCAGTACCAAATTGCAGGCGACGGCAAGGCGGACCGGGGCACCGAGGTCATTCTGCACCTTCGCGAGGAGGATAAGGAATTTCTCGAACCCGCCAACTTGCGCCGGCTGGTGCGCAAGTACTCGGACCACTTGAGCTTGCCCATTATCCTCAAAACGGGCGATGCGGAGGAAACCGTCAATCAAGCCAAGGCGTTCTGGACCCGATCGAAGTCCGAACTCAAGGACGAGGACTACCAGGCGTTTTACAAGCACCTCACGCACGACTCCGAGGGCGCGCGTGTTTGGGCGCACAACAAAGTAGAAGGCAACATCGAATACACCTCGCTCCTGTATTTGCCCAAGCGCGCGCCGTTCGATCTGTTCGAGCGCGAGCAGAAGGGCGGCATCCAGCTATACGTCAAGCGCGTATTCATCATGGACAAGGCGGCGGAGCTGCTGCCGCCTTACTTGCGGTTCATGCGCGGTCTCGTCGACACGGCCGACCTGCCCCTGAACGTATCGCGCGAACTGCTGCAGAACAATCGCACCGTCGAGAAAATCAAGTCCGCGCTGGTCAAGCGCTCGCTGGACTTGCTGGAGGATTTGGCGGCAAACAAGCCGGAGGAATACGCGGAATTTTGGAAGACATTCGGCGTGGTGCTGAAGGAAGGCATCATCGAAGATCCAAGCCAGAAAGACCGCATCGCCAAGCTGCTTCGCTTCCATTCCACCGCGGCGGGCGGGGATGCCCCCGAGGTCACGCTCGGGCAGTATGTATCGCGCATGCAGTCCGACCAAAAGGCGATTTACTATCTCACCGCCGATACCCTCGCGGCCGCGCGCAACAGTCCGCACCTGGAAGGGTTTCGCACCAAGGGCATAGAGGTGCTGCTGCTCATCGATCGCATCGATGAATGGGTCGCGGCCCACCTGCATGAGTTCGAAGGCAAGCCGCTCGCGAATCTCGCGAGCAGCGCCGCCGACGTGGCGTCCGCGATTGAGACGCCTGAAAAGGCGGCTGCCGAGTCAGCCTTCAAAAATACCATCGAGCGTCTGGGCAAGGTCCTCTCCGGCAAGATCGCCAGCGCGCAGGTATCCTCCCGGCTGACCGATTCGCCCGCGGTACTGGTCGCCGGAGAGTTCGGCATGAGCTTGCGCATGGGCCGCATTCTCAAGCAGGCCGGCCAGAAAAATCCGTTTGCGACACCGCCGATTCTCGAGTTGAACCCCAACCACCCGTTGACCCTGCGGTTGCGGGACACCGCCGGCGAGGAGGCCTTCGCGGATCTGGCCCATGTGCTCTACGACCAAGCGATGCTGGCGGAAGGCGGCGAGCTCGACGATCCGGCGATCTTCGTCCGGCGCGTCAATCGGCTGATCGTCGAAGGGCTTGCCGCATCGCCGAATGCGGCGCAGCCGAAAATCATTCTGGGGTAAGCATGCTGACGCCGCAGTGGGCCGCGAACGAAGATCCGTCCAACCAGGACGACTCATTGCTGGATGCGTACTCGGGAGCGGTGATCGGCGCTCTGGAACGAGTCTCCCCCGCGGTTACCTTCATCGAGGTGGCTCACGGCGCAGCCGGCGCGCGCCGTCCCGTGCGCGGCAGCGGCTCGGGATTTCTGTTCACTCCCGACGGCTATTTACTGACGAACAGCCACGTCGTGCACGGCTCCGAGCACATCACCGTACGGTTGAATGACGACGCCCGGTTCAGCGCCGACCTCGTCGGAAGCGACCCGGATTCCGATCTGGCGGTCCTGCGAATCGGATCGGCGACTGCGCTGCCCTACGCGGAATTCGGCGATTCGTCGAGTCTCCGGGTCGGTCAGGTGGCGATTGCCATCGGCAATCCTCTTGGCTACTCCAAGACCGTCACCACGGGCGTCATATCGGCGCTCGGACGTACCCTGCGCGCGACCTCCGGCAGGCTGATGCATGACGTGATTCAGACCGACGCCGCGCTCAATCCCGGAAATTCGGGCGGCCCGCTGGTCGACTCCAAAGGACGCGTGATCGGCGTCAACACCGCGATGATTCCGCAAGCCCAGGCGATTTGCTTTGCCACGGGGATCAATACCGCAAAATGGGTCATTGCACAGTTGTTCGCGCACGGCCGCGTGCGCCGGGCCTTTATCGGCGTGTCCGGCGCGACGGTGCCGATCGCGACGCGGGTCGTGAGGCACTTCGGTTTGGCCCGCAACCGCGCAGTGCATGTTTTGGAGCTGGTTGCCGGCAGCCCGGCGGCGCAGGCCGGCGTCGAGCCCGGCGATCGCATGATCGCGCTCGATGGAACGCCCGTGGATGGAATCGACGGCTTGCAGCGCCTGCTCGACGCCGATTGGATCGGGCGCGAAGGCGAGTTGCAGTTGCTGCGCAGATCGAGTGTGATTCGTGTGAAAATCCGACCGGTCGAATTGGCCGCACCCACAGCGTGAGCACTATGCCCCCCACGTCACATCCCACCAGCTTGCTGGTGCCCGTAGAACCCATGGATCATATCCTGGGCTCCGAGCATGCGCGGGTGACCGTCGTCGAATACGGCGACTTCGAGTGTCCGAGCTGCAAAGTGGCATCGACCACCCCGAAGCTCTTGCTGGAGCGATTTCCCAACAGAATTCGATTCATCTTTCGCCACTTCCCACTGGTGGAAGCCCATCCTCATGCATTGCTGGCGGCAGAAGCATCCGAGGCTGCCGCGGCCCAAGGAAAATTTTGGCCGATGCACGACATGCTGTTCGAGAACCAATCGCATCTCAAGGACAAGGATCTACACCGCTATGCGGCGGACCTCGGGCTTGGATATGGCGCGCTATACCGCGGAGATGGAGGACCACATCTACTTGCAGAAGGTGCGTGAACACATCGAAGGCGGCCGCCGCAGCCATATTCGCGCGACGCCGACCTTTTTCGTCAACGGCGTTGTGCAAGACATTTCCTTCGGCATGAAAGCGCTGCACGATTCGGTGGCGGCGGCCGTGGGCCGCGGGTGCATGAAAAAAGCCCTGCGGATCGAATCGATGCGCAGGGCTTTGGAATCTACAGCGAGAGCGCCGCGGAAACTCTGACAGCTGAAAACGCGCGGCTTAACTCCAGTCGCCGCCGCCGCCCCCGCCGTCAAAACCACCGCCGCCACCGTCGTCCCAGCCCGAGCCCGGGTCGTTCACGCCAAAGTCCGAGCCGCCCATGTCGCTATTGCCTCTGCTCGCCGGCGTCGGCGGGCGGTATGACGCCGCCGCTGCTGCGGCCGCCATCCAAAAAGTGATGCGCCAACTCTTCGCCCGCCACGACCCCGGCTCCCACTGCCAACCCTGACGCAAGACCGCCCGCGATGCCGGAACCGATACCGCCGCCGCCCATCGGGCCTGGCCCATAGCCGCCCGGCCCGTATCCGGGGCCATAAGTCCCCGGGGCCGCCGGGCGCAGCGCCGGCCGCGGGATACTGGGAGTAGGTGCGGCGCCTGCGAAAGAGCATCCACAGAACTGCGACCACACCCGCCAGAACCAGCACGGTGCCCCATGGGAAGCGACGCTCCGCGGGAACCGGCCGGATTACGGTCGGACTGCCGAAAGTGCCGGTCCGGAGCCCGAGCTGGCCTTTGAGCTCTTGCACCGATCTTGGGTTCGCGAAGGGTAGGCCGGGCTTCAATTGTTCGGCTGTGGCCAGTTCCGAGCGCGCAAGAGAGGTCTTGCCTTGCTTCGCGAACAGCTCGGCTTGGACGTAATGCGCCTTGGCGCTGGTCGGGTGGTCGGCCAGCACCTGGGTGATCATCTGTTGTGCCTGATCGAGGTGGCCGCCGGCCGCAGCGGTATAAATCTGGTCCATCGTGGGATCGCTGTCGGCGAGCGCCGTCGATGTGCCGGCGACCGCGAAAATCGCGGCCGCGGCTAGGGTTGCAGCAACTAAGAGTTTTCGCATAAAGCCCCCGAACAGGTCGAATTGACCAATTGCCAGTTAGATATGGGCGGTTAGGCGAAGTTCAACGCCCCAAGAGCAGGGCGCGCGCTAGATGACGCCGCGTCGCTGCTGATCGAGTTCTATCGACTCGAACAACGCTTGAAAATTCCCTTCGCCGAATCCTTCATTGCCCTTGCGCTGAATGATTTCGAAAAAGATCGGCCCGATGGCATTCTTGGTAAAAATCTGCAGCAGAATCCCGCTGTCGGCATTTCCGTCGATGAGCACGCCGCGACGCTTCAATTCGTCCAAGGGCTCGCTATGCCCCGACACGCGGGCGTCGACCCCTTCATAATACGTCGCGGGGGTATCTTGAAACTCGACTCCGCGTTGGCGGAGCGCGTCGACCGTGCCGTAGATGTCGTCCGTTCCGAGAGCGATGTGCTGTATTCCCTCGCCCTTGTATTCGTTGAGGTATTCCTCGATTTGGCTCTTGTCGTCCTGACTTTCGTTGATCGGAATGCGTATTTTACCGCAGGGGGAGGTTAAAGCGCGCGAAAACAACCCCGTCTGCTTACCCTCGATGCTGAAATAACGGATTTCCCTGAAGTTGAACAATTTTTCGTAGAAGCCGGCCCACAGATTCATGTTGCCGCGTTTGACGTTGTGCGTCAGATGATCGATGCGGATGAGCCCTACCGGCGCCGTCGGCGCGGCAGTCGGGGTGACGGGCACGAAATCCACGTCGTATATGGTGCGCTCGCCATAGCGGTCGACGAGGTAGATCAAGCTGCCGCCGATTCCCTCGATCGAGGGAATGTTGAGTTCCATCGGACCGGCCGTAGCGGGGCCCGGCCTCGCTCCCAATTCGAGCGCGCGCGAGAAGGCGAAGCGCGCGTCGGCGACGCGAAATGCCATGGCACACGCGCAGGGTCCGTGCGCACGCGCGAATTTTTGCGCAAAGCTGTCGTGTTCCGCATTGATGATGAAATTGATATCGCCTTGATTGTGCAGGGTCACGTTCTTCGACCGATGCCGCGCAACCGCCGGCAGCCCCATGCTCTCGAACAGCCGCCGCAATAAATCCGGATCAGGCGCTGCGTATTCGACGAACTCGAAGCCGTCGGTGCGCATCGGATTGGCGGTGTTCGAGCGGGTTTCCTCAGGTTGGGTGCTCTCGGGCCGAGTGCTCATTGCGGCACCACGGCCTTGTCGCGGATGCTGATAGCAGTACCGAACACGTGGTCCCATATCGACGTAGTGACGCCGAAGTTTCCGTTCTTCGGCGAATAGTGGTGCCGCATGTGCCAAGCGCGCAGATCATTGAAATAGGAGGGCGAGGAATCATTCGACGCGTGATGAATAAAATGGTGCACGATCCCGTACCACCAATAACCGGACATCACCCCGAAGGTCAGGCCGTCCGCGACGTTGAAGCCCACCCACCACCAGACGGGCAGTAGAATCCCGGCGCTGAGGACGGAGACGCTGACCCACGCCGGCGTTCCGATGAATGCCAGAGGAGAGGCGTGGTGCTCCCCATGCATTGGCGCGAAGTAGGTCTTTCGGTGCAGCACCGAACGGTGCAGGAAGTACTCCAGCAACGTCCATATCACGAAGCCTGCCACGGCGCAGCCCAGCCATTCGGTGCGATTTTGCCAAGAGGCGTGGGGTAGGACAGCCGTCGCGAGACCGAATATCACCACGGGATAGACGACGAAGTCCGCGTAATAGGTCAATTTGCTGGGTCGCATAGGCCTGCCCTCCGCTGGAGTTCGATGCGTCATTTGACCACGTATTCTGCAGAATGTTAGCGAAATCATGGATTGTGCGCTTGGCAGAATTTTAACGACGCACGAGCGCCTAGTCATCGTGGGAGGCGAGTTTTGCGTCAGGTCTCATCCCAACTCGCCGTTGAGCACCCCTCGCAGCCGCCGCTGGGCCCGCCCCTTCCGCCGCGGAGGGCGGCGGACCCGTGCAGCGATAAGTCAAACGCTCGAGAAACGCTCCAAGCCGTTCAGCAAACGGTCGACTTCATCGCGAGTGTTGTACATCGAAATCCCGGTGCGCAGCAAACCTCCGCGTTCGGCGAGCCCCAACACTTGCACCGGGCGCGAGGCGTAGAAATCCCCGTCCCACACGCAAATGCCCTCGTTCCCCAGCGCCGTGGCGACTTCGGCAGCGCTCGACTTGTCGAAAGAGATCGATACCGTCGGCGCGCGCGCGCGGCCGGGTGCAAAGTCCGGGCCCCAGACACGAACGCCGCGAATGCCGCGGACGGCGTCGTGGTAAGTCTTCGCCAACTCATGTTCGTACGCGGAAATGTGGGTCATGGCGTCGACGATGCGCTCTCGTAAACCGGTGCCGCTGCCCCAGCCCGCAATGTACTCCACGGCAGCGCGCACGCCATCGATCGCCGCATGATTGAGCGTGCCGGTTTCGATACGGTACGGGGCTCTTGGGTCCTGCACGCTCAAGCGGTCCGTGGGCAGCCGATCGAGTGCCCCGGGCCGCGAGTACAACACACCCACGTGCGGGCCATAAAATTTATAACCCGAGCAGAGCAGAAAATCCGCACCCATCGCCTGAACGTCGATTGGAAAATGCGGTGCGTAGTGCACGGCGTCGACCACCAAGAGGGCGCCAACTTGCCGGGCCAGGCGGCGCGCAAGCGCAATGTCGTTGACCGTGCCCAGCGAATTCGCCGATGCGCCGATGGCAAACAGCTTGGTGCGCGGCGTGACCTTGGCGATCATGTCGGCGGGGTCCAGTTCGCCGGATTCCAGCAGACGCACTTCCTGAACGACGACGCCGCGTTCCCTTAGCTGAAGCCACGGTCCTCGATTTCCCTCGTGGTCGAGCTGGGTGACTAGCACCTCGTCGCCCACTGCCATCGTGCGGCCGATGGCAGTGCTCAAGCTGAAGCTTAGCGTGGTCATGCTTTGGCCGAACGAAATGCACGAGCTGTTTTCAGCGCCGAGAAAAGTGCCCACCACGGTGCGCGCGACTTCCATTCGCCGATCCACTTCGCGGGAGGGCGCGAAATTGCCGTGCGTGTTCACATTGCAGGAGGCATAAACATCCGCAATCGCGTCGACCACGGCGCGCGGCACTTGGCTCCCGCCCGGCCCGTCGAGAAAGGCGAGGCTGGGATTGCGCGTGAGCGCCGGGAAATCTTGCCGGCTGCGCAGACAATGCTCTGATCCGTAAGCCATTATAGAAGATCGTAGGTGAAGTCGTAGCTGGTGGATTTGGCGTCGCGCGGGTGCAGCTTCATGCTGCCCTTGGCGCCGGCATACTTGCCTGTGCCGCCGGTCACGGCGAAAAGCGAATCGCCCTCATCCATGAAGGGTCCTTCGACGGTTAGTTGCCCCGCTTTCAACGTCAACGTCCAGATGCATTCCCAGCTCTTGCCGACGATGGTGCGGACGCAATAACCTTGATCGGTGCCGAGCTGCGCCTTGTTGGCCGCGTCGAATACGGCATTCGAAAACACGAGCAGGTCGCCGATCGAATCGCCCTTGGCTCCGAGATCCACGGTGGTCTCGTCGACCGGATGTTCGACCACTTTGATTTGTTCGGCGGCCAACGCCGGTAACGTTAGCAGCGCAGTCGAGAGCGCCGCGGCGCGGATTTCAATCTTCATGAAGGTCCCCCATATTGATTTGTTGATTTGTGAATGATAGCAAGTTGCCGGCGGGCGCCGGGCGCTTCTCGGGCGCTCGCTACTCGCCGAAGCTCGATGCAACGGCCTCGATCAAGGTAGGCCCGGGACGATGCAAGGCGTTGCGGATCGCTTCCGTGAGCGCGGCCGCGTCATGCACCCGGCTGCCTTCGGCGCCGCAGGCGTGGGCCACTGCAACGAAGTCGGGATTGCGCGCGATCACGCCGAGTTGCGGGATGCCCGCGGCGACCATGTCGTCGCGGATTTGGCCCAGCGCAGAGTTGTTCCAAACCACGATGGGCAGACTCACGGCGGCTTCGACCGCGGTCATCAGTTCAAGCAGCGTGAATTGCAGCCCGAAGTCGCCCGCGAGCGCGATGACTGCGCGCGCGGGACTGGAGATCTTGGCGCCGAGCGCCGCCGGTAGCGCGAATCCCAAAGTGCCGTAGCCGGATGGATGGAACCATTGCCCTGGGTTGTCGACCGGATACCCGTAGTTCCCGAAATAAGCGATTTGCGTCATGTCGCTGAAAACAACGCCGTCCCACGGCAGCGCGGCCTTGATGGCGCGCAACGCGCTCCACTGTGCCCTGGCCTTGGAATCAAAGCTGCTTTCCAATTCGGCGCGGAATTTCGCGGCTCCGCCAATTGCAGTGCGCCATCCGGAACGATCCCCTGATTGCGTTACCGACAGAGGTCCGGAATCTTGCGCACGGCTTGCCAAAGCTTGATTGATCGCCTGCAACGCGCTGCGCGCGTCCGACCAGATGCGCACATCGGCCGCGTACTGATCCGCAAGCTTCACGGGATCGATGTCTATGCGGATGAGCACGCCGCCCAGCGGCAGTTTGGTGGTGAAATACATGTCAGTTTCGCCCAGTTCGGTGCCCACCGCGAGAACGGCATCCGCGTCGGCTATCAATTGCTGGACGGGCCTCCAAGGCAGCGAGGTACCGAAGTTCGCAGGATGGCTTTCGGCGAGCACTCCCTTGCCCGCCGCCGTCGTCACCAGGGGGCAATCCAGCGTTTCAACCAAACGGTGCAGTTCAGCGCCGGAGCGGCGCGCACCGCCGCCCGCAATGATGAGGGGACGCGCCGCCAGCGCGAGCACGCGAACTGCGGCGTCGATTTGTTCGGAACCGGACTGCGGAAAGAGCGGCATGACTTCGAACCGTTCGGCTGCGAGCGCCGTGGATTCCGCCAGCACATCGAGCGGGATCTCCAAATACGCCGGCCGCGGGCGTCCCATGCGAAACGACGCCAGGCACAGCCGCAGGTGGTCGCGCACATCCTCCGCGTTTAACGCCACGCGCGCGACGCCGAACACGCCGGCGGCCAAAGCTCCTTGGTCGTACAGCTCATGCAGTACTCCCCACTGCTTGGTGAAGGAGGCGCGAACCGGCGAGCTGGCGACCACCAGGAGCGGTACGGAGTCCGAATATGCTTGGGCCACCGCGGTCATGATGTTGGTGAGCCCCGGGCCCGATATCACGAAGGCCGCGGCCGGCCTGCCGCTCAACCGCGCGAAACCATCCGCCGCGAAACCCGCGCCTTGTTCGTGCCGCACGAGCACGTGCCGAATGTCCGCCGAGGCGAGACCACGGTACAGCTCCAGGTTGTGCACGCCGGGAATGCCGAAAACGGTATCGATATCGTTCGCGGCCAAGAGTTCGACCAGGTAGCTGCCGACGTTGCGCGACATTTGAACCTTTTTGCACTTGAACACTAGTTCATGAAGCGCGATAGGATTGCGCACTGACCCGGGCTAGGCAAGAGAAAACATGCATTATTCATCATTGGTCAATCGAATTGCGGGCGACGGCGCGGATGCGTGGCTCGTTCACTATGCGGCGCGGGAGGCTCAGGAGCGAGGCGAAGACGTCATCGTCCTCAGCGTCGGCGATCCTAATCTCGAAACACCGGAGCCGGTCCTGGAACGAGCCATCGAGCGACTGCGCGCCGGCGACACCCATTACACGCCGGCAGCGGGGCGGCAGCACCTGCGCGAGTCGATCGCAGCCGTGCATCGGGCGCGTACCGGCCAGGCCGTCGATGCGGCCAACGTCATTTTTCTTGCGGGAGCGCAGAATGCGCTGTTCGTCACTTCACTGTGCATCGCCGAGCCCGGCGACGAAGTGATTGCGTTCGAGCCCTTATACCCGAGTTATCCTGCCACGCTCGAGGTGTCCGGAGCACGGATGGTACGGGTGAGCGCGCCGGCAGCACAGGGGTTTCGCGTCGATCTGGCGGCGCTCGAGGCTGCGATTACGCCGCGTACGCGAGCGCTGTTCTTCGCGACGCCCAACAATCCCAGCGGCGTGATTCTGCGCGAAACCGATCTGGCAGTGATCGGCGATTTGGCGCGCCGTCATTCGCTGTGGGTGGTGGCGGACGAAGTCTATGCCGGCCTTGCCCCGGGCGGCCGCGTCCCAAGCCTTGCTGCCGAATTGCCCGAACAAGTCGTGACCATCAGTAGCTTGTCAAAGTCGCACTCGATGCCGGGGTGGCGCGCCGGCTGGCTGGTGGGCCCGCGACAGCTGGTGATGAATGCTGAAGCCATGGCGCAATGCATGTTGTTCGGTCTTCCCGGATTCGTTCAGGAGGCGGCAGTCACGGCGTTGGGCGTCTCGGACGCCGCGGAATACCGGGTGCGCGAGTACTGCGCGATGAGGCGCGACTTCCTCCTTGCAGGACTCGCCGGCATCCCCGGCCTGAAGTGTTTTGTCCCCGACGCCGGCATGTTCTTACTGGTCGACGTGCGCGGCACCGGTCTCTCGGGCTACGATTTCATGTGCGAGCTGTATCGGACCGAACGCGTCTCCGTACTCGATGGCGGCGCATTCGGCAGGGAGACGAGCGCCTTCGTACGTGTATGCTTCGCCACCGAAGAGCAACTGCTGCGCGAAGCCACCGTTCGAATACGGCGCTTCGTGAATTCATTGGGGAAGTAAGCTATGGCAGAACAAATCGCGGACATGGGCGTCATCGTGCAGAATCCCGGTGGTCCCGAGTCGCTCGAGTGGACGGCGTTGGAGACGGCGGCCCCCGGGTCCGGCGAGGCGCGCATCGTGCAGCACGCGATCGGCGTGAACTTCATCGATTGCTACTTCCGCGCCGGTCTCTATCCGTGGCCGTCAACGCCGCTCATTCCTGGGGCCGAGGCCGCAGGGGTCGTCGCGGCAATCGGCGAGGGAGTTGCCGATCTCAAGGTAGGTGATCGCGTCGCATACACGCTGCCGTCGGGCGCGTATCGCACCCAGCGCGTCCTCGCCGCGGATCGGCTCGTCAAGCTTCCTGATGCCGTCCCGTTCGACGTGGCGGCGTCGGTCATGCTCAAGGGCTTAACCGCGCAATTTCTGCTCAATTCCTGTTATCCGGTCAAGGCGGGCGATACCGTGCTGGTGCATGCGGCCGCCGGCGGAGTCGGATTGTTGCTCGGGCAGTGGTTGAAAACATTGGGCGCGACCTCGATCGGCACCGCGGGGTCCCCGGAGAAAGCCGCTATCGCGAAGACCAACGGCTACTCGCATGTCATAGACTATCGCGCCGAGGATTTCGTCGCGCGCGTCAAGGAGATCACCGGCGGCCGGGGATGCGACGTCGTTTACGATTCGGTCGGCAAGGATACGTGGCGCGGATCGATCAAGTGCTTGCGGATGCGCGGCATGTTCGTGCATTTCGGCCAGTCGTCGGGAATGATCTCGGATTTCAAGTTTTCGGACCTCGCGGCGGGTGGTTCGCTGTTCGCGACGCGGCCGATGTTGTTCGACTACATCAAGAATCGCAATGACCTCGCTTCGCGCGCCGCGGATTTGTTTTCCCGGTTGGCCTCCGGCGATATCAAGGCGCACATCGGGCAGCGAGCGCCGCTGCGCGATGCCGCCGCCGCGCACCGTGACCTCGAAAGCCGGCGCACCATCGGAGCGACGGTGCTACTGCCTTAGGGTGGCGTCTGCAGGACCCAGGCGGGCGTATGCAGCAAAGACGGCCTTCGCATCCAGAGGACCCTGCGCGGCCACATTGCGCTGGACGATGAGAACAGTTGCGTGGCCGCCGCCGAAGCGGGACTGGGCGTAGCGCAGATTCCGGCCTTCGTTCTCAAGAACGCGCTGGAGCAGGGCAGCCTCGAATTACTGCTGGGCGATTGGTTCGCGGAGCCCGCGCCGCTCAATGTCGTGTAGCGCGCGCGACGCCCGACCTTAGATCCCCAAGGGAAGAGCGGTCGACTCCTTGATCACCGTTACCGCGACCGACGAGTTCACGGACCGTACGCAAGGAATGCGCGATAGATAGTCCAGGTAGAAGGCTTCATACGCTTTGATGTTCTTGGTCACGATCTTCAACAGAAAATCCCATTCACCGGTGAGGGTGTAGCACTCCAACACCTCGGCACGATCGCGAATCGCCGCTTCGAATTCGGCAATTGCATCGCGCCCGGTGGTCGCGAGTTTGACGTGCGCGAAAATCGTCACATCCAGCCCCAAGGCGTTGCGATCCAGCAATGCGACGCGCGCCTTGATCACCCCGTTCTGCTCGAGCTGCTGGATGCGCCGCCAGCAAGTAGTGGTGGAGATCCGGGTTCGGGCTGCCACCTCGGCCACCGACAGCGCGCCGTGCCGCTGTAGAATATCGAGCAGGCGCAAATCCAGCCGATCAATGCCCGCTCGGAGTAAATCTTCCATTAATAGTGCGAATTAGGAATAAACATACCGAATTATCCGGTGCCCCCCGAATGAATGCAATACGCGGGGGGCGGAGGACGTAAATTATGGGGATGAACAAGCACTCTCGCCTGCATTTGCCCAGCCCTCCGGCGAGGCCGGGGGAGGCCCCTGACTTCAGTTACGTGGAGCTCTCGCCCGCCGGTGCCGTCCCGCGGCCTGATGTCAACGCGCGCGCCCGCGATATCGTTTCTCTTTCACTCGATCTGGTGCGGGTGCTGGACGACGCGGGAGAAGCTGTGGGGCCCTGGAACCCCCATCTTGATCCCGCCGAATTGCAAATAGGGCTTCGCCACATGCTGCTGACGCGTTTGTTCGACGATCGCATGCAACGCAATCAGCGCGCCGGCAAGATCTCGTTCTACATTCGCTCGCTCGGCGAGGAAGGCGTGTCGGTGGCGCAGTGCATGGCCCTGCGTCCAGGCGACATGTTGTTTCCGTCCTACCGCAATCAGGGTTTGCAGATTGCACGCGGCATCACGCTGGTCGATCTGATGTGCCAGCTTTTGTCCAACACACGGGACATGTGCAAAGGGCGCCAGCTGCCGGTGATGTATCACTCCAAAGCCGGGAATATCTTTTCCATTTCGGGCAATTTGGCGACCCAGTTCCCCCAAGCGGTCGGTTGGGCGATGGCGGCGGCCATCAAGGGCGAGGATCATCTTGCGGCGAGCTGGATTGGCGAGGGCAGCAGCGCCGAAGCCGATTTTCACCACGCGCTTCTGTTCGCCTCCGTCTATCAGGCACCAGTGATCCTCAATGTGGTCAACAATCAGTGGGCGATCTCGACCTTCCAGGGATACGCCGGCGGGGAGCAGCGCTCGTTTGCGGCGCGCGGTCCGGGATACGGTATCGCGGGCATACGCGTCGACGGCAACGACTTTCTCGCGGTCTACGCCGTGACGCAGTGGGCGGCCGAACGGGCGCGTACGGGAGCCGGTCCGACCTTGATAGAATTGGTGACGTATCGGGCGGCCGCGCATTCGACCAGCGACGATCCGGCGCGCTATCGCGCCAAGAACGATCATGAACATTGGCCACTCGGTGATCCGATTCTGAGGCTCAAGCAACACTTGATCAGGCTCGGCGAGTGGTCGGAGACGCGTCATCAAGCGATGACCGCGGAACTCGAGGAATTGGTCGCCTCGAGCTGGAAGCAGGCGACGAGCTTCGGAACGATGAGCGAGGGCCCGAGACTCGATTCCGATCTGATGTTCGAAGACGTATTCAAAGAAATGCCCGCGCATCTGCAAAGGCAAAGGGACTTGATGCGGGCGGAAAGAACCGGCTTCGAAGGCATTCCCGCCCAACCCGCCGGCGCCGAAGAGGCCTGAGCAGATGGCCAACATGAACATGATCCAGGCGCTCAATTCCGCCATGGACATCATGCTGCGGCGAGATTCTTCGGTGGTCCTCATGGGCGAGGACATCGGCTATTTCGGCGGCGTGTTCCGCGCCACCGAGGGACTGCAACGGAAATACGGCGAACATCGTGTCATCGACACGCCGATTGCCGAGGGCGGCATCGTGGCGGCGGCGATCGGCATGAGCGTGAACGGTCTGCGGCCGGTCGCCGAAATTCAATTCGCCGACTATATCTATCCGGGCTTTGACCAGATCGTCAGTGAATTGGCGCGCATCCGCTATCGCAGCGCCGGAGAGTTCTTCGCGCCGGTGACCATTCGCACGCCTTGCGGCGGCGGAATTCGCGGTGGACAGACTCATTCGCAGAGTCCGGAGGGGATTTTTACCCACGTCAGCGGCATCAAGGTGGTGATGCCGTCCAACCCGTACGATGCCAAAGGACTCTTGATCACCTCCATCGAGGACGATGATCCGGTCATCTTTTTCGAGCCGAAGCGTCTCTACAACGGGCCATTCGACGGCGACCCCACCAAGCCGGCGGTCCCCTGGATCTCACATCCGAAGGGCCAGGTGGATGAGGGTTATTACAAGGTGCCGCTCGGCAAGGCCGACATCGTTCGCGCGGGCGCCGACGTAAGCATCATCACCTACGGCACCATGGTGTACGTAGCGGCCGCGGCCGCGGCGAGCCTCAACGTCGATGCGGAGATCATCGACCTGCGATCCCTGGTGCCGCTCGATGTCGATGTCATTTGCAGCTCGGTGCGAAAAACAGGCCGCTGCATCGTCGCCCACGAGGCCACCCGTTTCTCGGGGTTCGGCGCCGAGCTGTTATCCATCGTCCAAGAAGAATGTTTCTGGGATTTGGAGGCACCGATCCAACGCGTGACGGGCTGGGATACCCCGTATCCGCACGCGTTCGAATGGGAGTATTTTCCCGGGCAGGCACGGGTCGCGAGGGCGCTCAAAACCGTGATGGAGTCCGTATGAGCCAGTTCGTGTTCAAAATGCCCGACTTGGGCGAAGGCACGGTGGATGCGGAAATCGTCGCGTGGCACACCAAGCCGGGGGATGCCGTAACCGAGGATCAACTGATTGTCGAAGTAATGACGGACAAGGCGGCGGTCGAAGTGCCCGCACCGGTGAGCGGCCGCGTCGTATCGATCACTGGCGCACCCGGCGACAAAGTGGCGGTGGGTTCGCCGCTGATCGTATTCGATGTGGGCGAGGGCATCGCGGCAACCGGCGGAGCAGCGCCGGTGGCAGCCTCCGCAGGTGCCGCGCCGGAGCCGGTACTTACGACAGCGCCCGTGGCGGCGGCAGTTGCCGATGCCGCCGCAGTACCGCCGGTCCGCAAGCCGCCGGTCCGCGAAGTGCCGGCCCGCGAGCCGCCGGCGCGGCGCACCCGTGTGATGGCCTCGCCGGCCAATCGGCGCCGCGCCCGCGAAGCCGGTATTGATTTGGGCAGCGTCGTGGGAACAGGTCCCGGCGGACGGATCCTTCGCGGCGATCTTGGGGCGGCTCTCGTGCCGAATCGCGGCGGCATTTCCGAGGCGGCCGATGGCGCGGAAACTTCCGAGATCAAGGTGATCGGCTTGCGTCGCCTGATCGCCGAGCGAATGACCGAGGCGAAGCGCACGATTCCGCACTTCGCGTATGTCGAAGAAGTCGATGTCACCGAACTCGAATCGCTGCGGCAGCATTTGAATGCCTCGCTGCCGCCGGGTGCCGGCAATTTGAGCTACTTGCCGCTCGTCGTCATGGCCTTGGCGCGGGCGCTCGAGTCGTTTCCGCAATGCAATGTGACCTACGACGCGCCGCGGGGCGTGCTGGTGCGTCATCGCGCCATGCATGCCGGCATCGCGACCCAGACCCCGGATGGTCTCAAGGTGCCGGTGGTGCGTAATGCCCATTCGTTGGGACTCTGGGAACTCGCATCCGAGATCCGGCGTCTCGCAGAGCGCGCGCGCAACGGCAAGGCAACCCGCGACGAACTCACCGGCTCGACGATCACGGTGACCAGCCTCGGCAAGCTCGGTGGCATCGCGTCGACGCCGATCATCAATGCGCCGGAGGTGGCGATCATTGGACTCAACAAGGCGATCGAGCGGCCCGTCGTCCATCAAGGCGCCGTGGCCGTGCGCCGGATCATGAACTTATCTTCCTCCTTCGATCACCGCTTCGTAGACGGTTATGATGCTGCAGCGATGATTCAAGCGCTGAGAGAGCTGCTCGAGCACCCAGCGACGATTTTTATATCCAAGGTGAAATCCAAATGACTGCGCAACCCCAACGCCCCCCGTTCGGCACGTTGTTGACCTCCCATATGGCCGTGACCAGCTACCAGGATGGCCGCTGGAATCGCAGCGAGATCAAACCGGTCGCCCCCATCGAACTAAGTCCGGCTGCGCACGTATTGCATTACGCGAGCACGTGCTTCGAGGGATTCAAGGCATTCCGCCATGCGGACGGATCCGTGCACGTCTTTCGCATGGACAAGCATATTCAGCGGATGCAGCAAAGCGCCCGGCAATTGGTGTTGCCGGAACCGGATGCGGCTCAGCTTGCCGACATGGTGCGCGCGGTGATAGGCCGCTGTCGCGACGCGGTTCCAGAAGCGCCCGGCGCGCTTTACTTGCGGCCGCTCCTTTTCGGCACGACTGCAAACATCGGCGCGGCCGCGACACCCGCCGCTGAGGCCTCCCTGATCGTGCTTGCGAGCCCGGTGTGGGACTATTTTTCCGGAGGCGCGAAGCCGCTGCGCATTCTTGTCGACGACGAAAACACCCGGTCGGCAGCGCAGATGGGGATGGTCAAGACCGGAGGAAATTATGCCGCCGCCTTAGGCCCTACGTTGAATGCGCGGGCCAAATATCAAGTCGATCAGGTTCTGTTCTGCCCCGGTGGGCAAGTGCAGGAAACGGGCGCCTCGAACTTCGTGTTGATCCGCGAGGGCGAAGTCCTGACCCGCAACCTCGATACCACCTTTTTGCACGGTGTCACGCGCGATTCCCTGCTCACGCTCGCCCGCGAATTGGGCTACGCGGTTTCCGAGCGCGCCTTCGACGTGGGCGAGATGCTCGATTGGGTGAAATCCGGCGAAGCAGTGCTCACCGGTACGGCGGCGGTGCTTGCCGGGGTGGGGACCCTGATTTACCGCGGAATCGAACATCGGGTCTCCAACGCACAGGTGGGTCCCCTCACGCGCAGCCTGCGAGCACGTCTGGTGGCCATACAACTGGGGGAGGCGCCCGATCGCCATAGCTGGCTGGAGCGCGTTTGAAGCCGGCGGGAACGAGGGAGCGACCCGGACGAGGCTAGTATTCCTCGCGATCTTCCTCGTCGTCTAAATCCTCGTCGTCATCGTCCTCGTCATCGTCGTCGTCGTCCCAATCTTCATCGTCATCTTCATCTTCTTCCGCGTCTTTCTCGGCCTTGGAGCCCGACCAGCCTTCAGGCTCCTCGGTGAGCTCTAGGTCGAGTTCCGCCCACCCGTCGACGTCGAATTCCTCGATATCCCCGTCGAGATGCTGAATCTCAACGATTTCTCGATCCTCATCCACTTTGAGCACCTGGAACGTTTCCTCGTTTTCCAAGTCGTCATACCACTGCCCGACGGTCGGTTCGTACTCTCTGCCCACGTTTCACCCTTCCTGGAACTTCTGCTGATTCGGCACGCGAATATTAGGGGAGGCCGCTTGGTCAAGTAAATGGCAATATTGGATCCTATGACAATTACAGACCGCAAAGGCATGGCTCGCCGATTAACCGACGCAAAGCGCCTGGTCGTGAAAGTCGGTTCGGCGTTGCTGGTCGACGCCGAGAAAGGCCGCCTGAATCGCGCCTGGCTCGAGAGCTTCGCCGAAGACGTGGCAGCCTTTCGCAAACGCGGCCAAGAGGTCATTTTGGTGTCCTCGGGCGCCATTGCCTTGGGCAGGCGCCATCTCGGCTTGAGTGCCGGAAAACTAAAGCTCGAGGAGAGCCAGGCGGCGGCGGCAGTAGGACAGATTCGCTTGGCGCATGCTTACAAGGAGTTGCTGGAGGCGCATGAAATCACCGTTGCGCAAATATTGCTCACCTTGGGCGATACTGAACAGCGGCGCCGCTATTTGAATGCGCGCGGCACCCTAAGCACCCTGGTGTCCTTGGGCGCCGTGCCGGTAATCAACGAGAACGATACGGTGGCGACCGCCGAAATCCGCTATGGCGACAACGATCGCCTGGCAGCGCGCGTCGCACAAATGGTCGGCGCGGATTGCCTCGTCTTGCTGTCCGACGTCGACGGTTTGTACGCCGCCAATCCGACTCTCGACCCCGATGCCGAGTTCATTGGCCGCGTCCTGGAGATTACACCCGCCATCGAGGCCATGGCGGGCGGCGCCGTCGGCGACATGGGGTCGGGCGGCATGCAAACAAAAATCGCCGCCGCGAAGATTGCCATGGGTGCAGGGTGCCATTTATGCATCGCGAAGGGGGGGGTGCAGCATCCCTTGCAGCGCATCGAGGATGGTGCGCGTTGTACCTGGTTCGTGCCTTCTTCAACCCCGGTGGCAACGCGCAAGCAATGGATTGCGGGCACTTTGCGTCCTGCCGGCGCCATCGTGGTCGACGATGGCGCGGTGCGAGCCCTGATGGGCGGCAAGAGCTTGCTGCCGGCCGGCGTGACGCGGGCGGTGGGGCGCTTTGATCGAGGCGATACCGTCAGCATCCTCGGCCCAGATGGCTCGGAGGTGGCGCGCGGAATTTGCGCGTATTCCGACAATGATGCGGCGCGGATCATCGGGCGCAAGTCCGCCGACATCGAAAAGGTACTTGGATTTCGTGGCCGAGATGAAATCGTGCACCGAGACGACTTAGTCCTGATCAGAGCGCATGTGACCGGTACCATATGACAGGCGAGACTCTGGCAGAGCTCATGCGGGGCATTGGCCGAGCGGCGGGCGCCGCGGCGCAGGTGCTCGCGCATGCGTCCACGGAGACCAAGAATCGGGCGTTACGGGCGGGCGCTGCGGCGCTGCGAGCCCGAGCGTCCAAGATTTTAGCTGCGAACGAAAGCGACTTGAACGAGGCCGTCGAGCGCAAGACGTCCGGCGCATTTCTCGATCGGCTGCGTCTGGACGATAAGCGAATCGACGCCATGGTCCGGGGGCTCGAGGAGGTCGAACGTCTCCCGGATCCGGTCGGGATCCGCTTGGCCGAATGGACGCGGCCCAATGGCATGCGAATCGAGCGCGTGAGCGTGCCCTTCGGAGTGATCGGCATCATTTATGAAAGCCGCCCCAACGTCACGGCGGATGCCGGCGCACTATGCCTTAAATCAGGCAATGCCGTGATCCTGCGCGGCGGTTCGGAAAGCGCCAAATCGAGTGCAGCGATTCACGAATGTTTGGTCATTGGGCTCGAAAGCGCGGGCCTGCCCAGCAGTTGCATCCAGTTGGTGCCCACCACCGATCGGGCGGCGGTCGGCCACATGTTGGCCGATATGGCGGACAGTATCGACGTGATCGTGCCGCGCGGCGGCAAGAGCCTGATCGCGCGCGTCCGACAAGAAGCGAGAGTCCCCGTGATCGGACATCTCGAGGGTGTGTGCCACGTATACGTCGATCGGGGTGCGAATCTCAAGATGGCGTATCACATTGTGCTGAACGCGAAGATGCGGCGCACCGGTGTCTGCGGATCCGCGGAAACATTATTGGTGGACCGCGCCTGTGCCGCGACTCATCTGGCGCCGTTGATCAAAGCCTTGTTGGAGGCGGGCTGCGCGGTTCGCGGCGACGAGGCAAGCGCCGCGACCGACCCGCGCGTGACGGCGGCGACCGAGGAAGACTGGTATGCGGAGTATCTGGATGCCATCATCGCAGTGCGGGTCGTCGAGGACGTGGACGCGGCGATCGAGCACATCCGAAAATACGGTTCGCAGCATACCGAGTGCATCGTGACGGAAGACCCGGCGGCGGCTGAGCGCTTTCTCACGAAAGTCGACAGCGCCATCGTCCTTCACAATGCTTCTACACAATTTGCCGACGGCGGCGAGTTCGGCATGGGCGCTGAGATCGGCATCAGCACCGATAAATTTCATGCCCGCGGACCCGTTGGCGTCGCACAGTTAACCAGCTACAAATACGTCGTGCGGGGCAACGGACAGGTCCGCGACTGACGCGACCGCCCGCAGGCGCGCCTCTAGGCCCGGTGCGAATCGTGCAGCGCGGAAATTCCCTCGAGCCAGCCGCGTACGGCCTTGGGATTCTCCAGGCGAAACTGGCCGTGCACCCGATCTCCGACCGCGATCGATATCCCGCCTTGATCCTCGACGGTCCTGAAGCCGTCCTGATCGGTCAGATCATCGCCCACGAACACGGGCTTTCGCCCCGAGAAGGGCGGTTCGTGCATGAATGCCTTGATGGCGGAAGCTTTTGTGAAGCCGCGCGGCTTGAGTTCCAGCATCATGTTTCCGCCCTGAATGTGATAGTTGCTGCCAAGTTGTGCGGCGATTGCACGCACCGTCTCGAGAACCGCCGGCTCGGATCGAGGGGCCATCCGGAAGTGCACGGCGATCGTGCGGCCCTTGTCCTCGAGCAGCGTGCCGGGGTGAGCAATCACGAGCGCTTTGAGGACCGTCCGCGCCGGATCGAGCTGCGAATCGACGAAGCTCGCGCCGTGCATCACACCCGATGCCTTGCGCCGCTCCACTCCGTGCAATCCGGCGGCCGGCAGCCGCAAAGGCGCAAACAGCCCGTCCAGATATTCGATACTGCGGCCGCTCACGAGTGCAAGCGCACCGCCCAACCGTTCCGCGACGTCTCTCAACAGTGCCTTGAGTTCAGGATCCGCATACGTTTCCAGCGGAGAGTCGGTGAACTCGACCAGAGTTCCGTCGACATCCAAGAACACGCACCACTGAAGCGAAGGCAATGGCGGTGATGAGGTCATGCGGAAAGCTTACAGGATGGCCGCTTGCTAATGGCGGGCGCGTGAGATTCAAGTGTAAGTTTTACACGAACATTGTTGCGTGAAAATTGAGACTGAGGCATCGAATTTCGGTATTTTGTGGACGATGTTCCGCTCAGTCATGCTGCGCTTCGTGCTGCCGGTGGCATTCGCATCATGCGTCGTAGCCTATTTCGGTTTGCCTTACATCGAACGGCTGCTCGCGGAGTGGTTTCGCTCGGACGTCGAACTGCGCGCGCAATTGGTGATGCATTCGATGGAAGAGCCGCTCACGGATCTCATCGCAAAGGGCAATGAGGCGCGGCTGCGCGCCTACCTCGCGAAAATCACCGCCGACGAGCGCCTGCTCGCGATACTGATTTGCCGGCCGAACGGCTCGACGATCGTGAAATCCGAACGCGCGCCCGCGAGCATTTCGTGCGATACCGCGGACGGCGCGAACCCGGCTGCTTCGCGTATCCTGCAGCTGCCGTCCGGATCGGTGCAGGTATCGCGTTTCGACTTCGATGGAGCCGAGGTGGCGCCGTTTCGGGTATTGATGCTGCACGATTTGAGTTTCGTGGATCGCCGACAGAGGACGGCGCGAGATTTCGTGCTGGTTTTCGTCGGTATCTCGGTGTTGTTGCTGGCGCTTCTCATCGTGCTCGTGGCCTGGCTGCAACTGCGCCGCTGGGCCGAGGTATTGCTCGGGGATATCCGCGGCAAGCGATTTCTCGACGATGCGAAGTCGCCGCGCTCTTCCATGCCGATACTGTCGCAGGTGCGAAAGGTATTAGCCGAGGCGGAAGAAAAACAGCGGCTGGAAATCGATTTCCATGAGAACTGGACGCCGCAGGCGCTGCGCCAGGTGGTCCGCGATCACTTGCATTCCGCGCAGGTCATCATCGTGTCGAATCGCGAACCTTACATCCACAATTTCGATGCCAACAAAATACCCGTCGTGCAGGTTCCCGCGAGCGGCATGGTGACGGCGCTCGAGCCCGTCATGCGCGCCTGTTCGGGCGTATGGGTGGCGCACGGCGCCGGCACCGCGGACCGCGAGACGGTGGATCGATACGATCAAGTCCGCGTGCCTCCCGATGATCCCTCCTATACCCTGCGCCGTGTTTGGCTCACGCCGGAGCAAGAACAAGGCTATTACTACGGATTTTGCAACGAGGGCTTGTGGGCGCTGTGCCATCTGGCCTATGTCAGGCCCGCATTTCGCGCCAGCGATTGGCATTCCTACGAAGAAGTCAATGCGAAGTTCGCGGAGGTGGTGGCGGCCGAATCGAGCACCGACAGCCCGGTGGTGCTGATCCAGGATTTCCATTTTGCCGTGTTGCCGCGCCTGATCCGCAAGAAAATCCCAAAGGCGACGATTGCGCTGTTCTGGCACATTCCCTGGCCCAACGCCGAGACGTTCGGCGTGTGCCCGTGGAAGCGGGAGCTCTTGATGGACATGCTGTCGGCCGACATCCTGGGCTTTCATACTCGCTATCATTGTCAGAATTTCTTGGACTCCGTCGACCGCTTCGTGGAGTGCCAAATCGATCACGAGCACATGACGGTTACATTGCAAGGCCACGTGTGCCGCGTCGCTCCCTATCCGATCTCCATCGAATGGCCGCCGCGCTGGCTGCGGCGTCTGCCCGATGTCGCGGGGTGCCGCGCGACGGTGCACGCGCGGCATCGCATCGGCGCCGAAGTGATCATCGGCCTCGGCGTCGAGCGCTGGGACTTCACCAAGGGAATTATCGAGCGCTTCCAGGCCCTCGAGGCTTTGTTGGACAGAAACCCACGGCACCGGGGAAGGATCTGCTTGCTCCAAGTGGCGGCTCCGTCGCGCGGTCAATTGCCGGCGTATCAGGCCCTACAGCAGCGCACCTACGGCGAAGTGGAGAGAATCAATGCCAGGTTCGCGGAAGGCGAGTGGCGCCCAATCGTGCTGATCGACGAACATCAAGAGCCCCTGCAGATCTACGAGCTTTATCGAGCGGCCGATTTTTGCCTGGTCAACAGCCTGCACGACGGCATGAATCTCGTGGCGAAGGAGTTCGTCGCGGCGCGCGATGACGAAGACGGCGTGCTGATCCTCAGCACCTTTGCCGGCGCTTCCCGCGAATTGACCGAAGCGGTGCTGATCAACCCATTCGACGTAACAGAAACGGCGGAAGCCATGGAGATCGCGATGCGGATGGGCCGGGACGAACGGCGCAACCGCATGAGTCTGATGCGTCGCACGGTCAAGGAAAACAACGTTTATCGTTGGGCAGGGCGCATGCTGATGGACGCAGCGCGAATCCGGCAGCGGCAAAGTCTGCCCTCGGCGCCGCGGCGGCGGGCTACTGCGGATCGCTAGCTTAGGGGTTCCCCGTGCGGGCAGCCGCGAATGCGCAGAGCCGCTCGGCGGCCGCCTCGAGCGTTGCATCCTTCTTCGCAATGCATAGCCGCAGCAGCGTCATCGAAGGCGGCGATGCATAGAAGGGGGAGAGCGGAATAGTCGCGATTTTCGCCTCGCTGAGCAATCGATCGGCGAAGTCCATGTCGAGGCTCTGCACTGAGCGCACCGTAGTCGACCAATTGAAAATACGTACCGGCCGCCGGCAGGGGTTCGAAGCCCGAACCGCGCAAGCGTTCCGCGAGCAGGTCGCGCTTGGCTTGAAAGAACGCCGATAACCCGGCCCATGCATCGGGGTGCGCCGCGAGATAGCGCGCAATCCCGTATTGCAGCGGCGAGACGATGCTGAACGTGTTGAATTGGTGGACCTTGCGAATCTCCCGGGTGAGCTGCGGCGGAGCGACGCAATAGCCGACCCGCCAGCCGGTTGCGTGCAGCGTCTTCCCGAATGAAAAGACCGCAAAACTGCATTCGCGCAATTCAGGATGCGCCAGGACCGAAGCGTGACGACGGCCATCGAAGAGCACGTGTTCGTACACTTCATCGGCGAGCACCGTGATCGCTCGGTCGCGGATCACGGCGGCCAGGGCATTCAAATCGTCGCAATCCGCCACTGTGCAGCTTGGGTTCTGCGGGCTGTTGATGATGATCAGTCGCGTGCGATCCGTCAAGACGCGCCTCACGCGATCCCAATCGAAGCGGAACGCGGGAGGCGTCAATGCGATGCGCACGCACCGACCACCCGCGAGGCGCACCGCAGGTTCGTAGGCATCGTAGGCGGGATCAAAAATGACGGCTTCATCGCCGGGCCCCACCACCGCTTGAATCGCATCGTACAGAGCTTCGGTCCCGCCGCAGGTCACGGTGATTTCGGTGAGCGGATCGAACCAGCGTCCGTAGCACGTCTGCAGCTTTGCGGCGATCTGTTCGCGCAGCTCGACCACGCCTTCCATTGGCGCGTACTGGTTGCGTCCCTCGGCCAGTACCTCCGCCAATGAGGCGCTCAATCGCGGGTCGATTGGATAGTCCGGAAATCCCTGGCCGATGTTCAAGGCGCCTTCTTCCACGGCGCGGCGCGACATCACGGTGAATATCGTCGTGCCGACATCGGGGAGTTTGCTGTGGAAGCGCAAGTTCACTGCTCCAGCGCTTGCAGTCCGCCCGCGAGCGAGCGCACGGTAAACCCGCGCCGGCGCAATTCGCGCGCCGCCGCCAAGCTGCGCTTGCCCGAGGCGCATACCAACAAGAGTTCGCGCCCGGGAGAAATGGGAGCAGGGTCCGCAAGCAGAATTGGCATTGCAATGTGGCGCACGCCGGTCGGCTGCAGCGCCACTTCGTCAGGGGTGCGGATATCGATGACTTCGAGTCCGCGCTCTGCGGCGGCGGCGAGCGAGGGCACCCAGATCTCGATACCGGGGTCTTCGGGAGCGATTTCGCGGATATGCGCACAATCGGGAGCGCGGCACTCGCTGCGGCGAGGCGCCTTGATCTTGAGAGTGGAAAAATTGGAGAAGTCCAGGAGTAACAGCTCGCCGTCCAGCTGTCCGGACATCCGCAAGAGAATTTTGAGCGTCAGAAGGCCCTGCAGCGCACCCACCGTGCCGGGTACGGCACCCAGAACCCCGGCCTCGGCACAATTGCCCACGACTCCGTCGGCAACGGCGTGCGGCCAAATACAGCGCAGACAGGCATGGCGCGGCTCCGGCTTGTAGACCTGCAGCTGCCCTTCATATTGGTAGACGCTGGCGAACACCGCCGGCCGGCGCGCGAGCACCGCGGCGTCATTGATCAGGTACTTGGCGCGAAAATTGTCGCTGCAATCGACCACCACGTCGTAGGCGCGAATCAGCTCGAGTGCGTTGTTTGCGTCGAGCCGAACGGCATGTACCTCGACGTGCACGGTAGGATTGATTCGTTTGATCGCGGCCGATGCCAACTGGGCTTTTTTTTGTCCGACGTCGCGCAAGGCGAAGATCGGCTGGCGGTGCAAATTGCTGGGCTCCAGGTCATCGGCGTCGACTATTCCCAAGCAGCCGACCCCGGCGCCCGCCAAGTATTGCAGCACGGGGCTGCCGAGCCCTCCGGCTCCGACGACGAGAACCCGGCCTCGCGCGAGCGCCGCCTGGCCGCCGGCGCCGATCTCTTTGAGCAACATCTGCCGTGAATAGTCGGGCTGCATCGTGCCCTTACTTTCGTGCGGTTGATCCGGCGGGCTCGTGGTGATGCGCGTGGCTGCGGCCGTCACGAGCGTGTTCGAGAGTCCCGGCGGGTGCAGTCCGCGGTGCGGCCGCGCAACGCTCGCAGTTTACCCAGCCTGAATCGCCGTTGCGATAATGTTCTTTTTTCCAGATCGGTACGCGATGCTTCACTTCGTCGATGATGAAGCGGCAGGCATCGAAGGCTTCACCGCGATGCACCGAGCTGACGCCCACCCAAACGGCCTTCTCGCTCAAAGCCAACGAGCCGACGCGATGGATGCATAGGGCATGCCTTACGGGGAAGCGCTTCAGGGCCTCGGCAATGATCTGTTCGCCTTCCTTTACCGCGAGTTCCTGGAATGCTTCATATTCCAATCGCACCACCTCTTGCCCTTCGTTGTGGTCTCGAACCCAGCCCTCGAAGCTGACGTAGCCGCCGGCGCCCGAGTCGAGGAGCTCGAGCCGCGCTTGGGTCGCGTCGATGGCAGTTTGAGTAAAGCGAAAGCGCATCAGCCGCCCGCCACGGGTGGTATGAAGACGACGGCATCACCGGCGGCGAGCGAGCGGGTCCAATCGCTGAACTCATTGTTGACCGCTACTTTCAGTTGCTCGCGTGCGAGCGTAAAGCCGTACCGGGTGGCGAGCTCGCCATATAGATCTGATGGCGTGGCGGCGCACGTATCCAGGGTCTCCTCGGATCGGCCGGCCTGCTCGCGCATCAACGCATAATATTGGATCTTCAATTGCATGTGACTATTGAACGGAGCTCAAGGAAGGGACGTCTAGCGCCGCCAATGCCTGCGCATATTCCTCAGGCGTATTGATGTTGTCGAGCGCGCGTCTGTCCAGCGGTTCGAGCAATCGGATCGAATGACGGATGAGAAATTTGCGGGGGCAATGGCCGCCGCCGGCTTCGTAGGCCGCGAGCGCCGCGCCTGCGGCCGGTTCCCAAATAGCACACAACGGTTCGGGCAAGCCGTCGTGAGCGCTGTTGTACGCCGTCGCCAGACTTGCCGGGTCCCGCTCATGCAGAAGGTGGGATAAAGCCGCGTCCGACAGAAACGGCAAATCGCATGCCAGCACCAACCATGCAACCTGCGGGTGTGCAGCGAGCGCCGAGCGGATGCCGACCGTAGGTCCCTCGCCCGCGACGGAATCGACTATCAGCGGACGCTTCGCCCGGGCGGGGTCGGAGGTCTGGCTGGCCCGAACGGACACGAACACCCGGGAGACGTGCCGCCCTGCCAGCTCGAAAGCCCTATCGAGTTGAGTTTTGCCGCGATACTCGATCGCGGCCTTGTCCCGATGCATGCGCGAACTCAGGCCGCCGGCGAGGATCAGGCCGTAGACGGGTGCCGAGTTCACGGCGCAGCCTCTCGAACGTAGCTGCTTTTGCCGCCGTCCTTGGCAAGCAATCGCAGGTCGCCGATGACGATGTCATGGGACAGTGCCTTGCACATGTCGTAGACGGTCAATGCGGCGATGCTGGCGCCGGTCAGGGCTTCCATTTCAACGCCCGTTTTGTGGTGAACGCTCACGGTGCAGCGAATCACCGCGGTATCGCCCTCCAGCTCGATGTGGATACGACAGTTTTCCAGACCAAGCGGGTGGCAAAACGGAATTAGTTCATGGGTACGTTTCGCGCCCATGACGCCGGCCACGATCGCAGTGTCGAAAACCGGCCCTTTCGGCGAGCGGAAGCCACCGTTACGAAGCGCCGTGGCAACCGCGGCCGGAAATCGCACCCGTGCTTCGGCGGTTGCCGTCCGTTTGCTGGGGGTTTTATCGCTGACATCGACCATGGTCGGGTGATGGTCGGAATCCAAATGAGTGAGGGTCATGAAAATCAGCCGCCGATGTAGTTCATCTCGATTTTCTTCGATTCGGGGCCTGTACGGCGCAGCTCTTCGCGCAGCTCGCTGTACCGATCGATGCGGCCCTTCCAAACCCCGCCGATCAACTGCAGAATTTCCGCATCGTCGGCACCGGCACGGAGCGGTGCACGCAGATCGAGCCCGTGGGTCGCGAAAAGGCATGTATAAAATTTGCCCTCCGAGGACAAACGCGCACGGCTGCAGGCACCGCAAAAGGGTTGCGAGACGGATGAAATGAATCCGACTTCGCCTGCGCCATCCTCAAAACGCCATCTTTGCGCCACTTCGCCCTGGTAGTTCTGTGCAATCGGCTGCATCGGCCATCTGGCATGGATGCGCGCGGCAAGTTCGCGCGACGGCACCACCAGCTCGGGCCGCCACTGATTGCGATTGCCAACGTCCATGAATTCGATGAAGCGCACAATCACGGGCGAGCCGCGAAAGCGTTCGACGAGATCCAGCGCCGTGTGGTCATTCAAGCCTCGTTCGATAACCGCGTTGATCTTGACCGGTGTCAATCCGGCACCGATGGCGGCATCAATCCCGCTCAAGACTTGATCGAGAGCGGCGAATCCGCCGCTCATGCGTGCAAAAACGTCCTTATCTAAGGTATCCAAACTGACGGTGACCCGGCGCAAGCCGTTGGCATGCAGATCGACGGCGTGCTGTCCGAGCAGTACCCCGTTCGTGGTGAGCGCAATATCCTCAATGCCTGGAACATCGGTGAGGTCCCCGACCAGGTCGGCGAGATTCGTTCGCAGCAGCGGTTCGCCCCCGGTGAGACGAAGCTTTCGTACACCCAAACCGGCAAACAGGCGCGCCAGACGCACGATCTCGTCGAACGACAAGCGTTCTTGCGACTTCAAGAATCGATAATGCTCGTGAAACTGCTCCTTCGGCATGCAGTAGGGACAGCGAAAGTTGCAACGGTCCATGACCGAGATGCGCAAATCATGCAACGGGCGGCCGAGGCGATCGAGGGGATTGTGCGGTCCCCGAATGTGATGAACGATGGAACTCATAGTGAATCAGGTTACCAGCGGTAGACGGTGGTTACGAAGCCTTTCGGGTAGGTGTTGGGACCCGGTGGTAGTTCGACGAAGCCGTCCGTTCCGGTCAGGCTCAGGAAATCTCCCGATCCATTGGGCCTCCGCGGATTTGCCCAGGGGCGCCCCCAATCGTCATGTTCGATAGCCACCGGCAAGAAATATGTAAGGGCGTGCTGGAAAGTCACAGGCGCCGCCAGCGCCAGGCGTTCGGGCAGAGCGCGCTTGGTCCCCATGGCTTCGGCGATGGCGGGAATGACATAACGGATGAGACAGACCAGAGTCGAGACCGGATTGCCCGGCAGCCCGAAGACTGCCTGACCTTGGGGTCCTACGCCGAACCACATCGGTCTGCCGGGCCGCTGGGCAATCTTGTGAAACACCTGTTGTACGCCAAGTTGCTGCAGCACCTTGGGTACCAGATCGAACTTGCCCATCGAAACCCCGCCGCTCAATACCACGAGCTCATGAGTGGTCAGATGTAGGGCCAATCTTTCACGCATCAAGTCCTCATCATCCGGCACATGGTCGTCGCCGACACGGCCAAATCCTCGCGCGCGCAACGTCGCGGCGACCGCGTAGGCGTTGGAACGGCGTACCTGGTAATCCGCAATCGGATCCCCCGGTTCGATCAACTCATCCCCCGTCGAGATGACCATGACGGCGGGTTGGCTGCTCACGCGCACTCGTGCCATGCCGGCCGAGGCGGCGACCGCTATTTCCGGTGCACGCAGCAAAGTTCCTGCTTCCAGCAGCAGCGTGCCTTGCCGGCTGTCATTGCCGCGCCGATCCACGTTTTGGTAGGGCGATTCCACCACCGCGACGTTGAGCGACGCAAAGCCGTTCGCGACGTCCAGCTGCTCGATCGGGATGACGCAGTCGCTGCCCGTCGGCAATATCGCGCCGGTCATTACCTCGATTGCACCATCGCCGCTCGTAAGCTTCAGCTGCGGTGCCCCCGCCGCTTGCATACCCTGGATGCGGAAGCGTTTGACGCCCCGTCGCAGCGCTTCGCTGTCTACGGCCATTCCGTCCATCGCGACGCGGTCAAAGGGCGGCTGATCCCGCTCCGCGTAGATATTTTCCCGCAGCGTACCCCCGACGCACTGCGTCAAGGGCAGTGATTCGATCGGCAAACATGTCAGCCGAGAGTGGATGGCCTCTTCGGCTAGACGCGGTGTAATGAGCGTTCCAGCCTGCATATAAGGTTGCGGCGGAGTTGCTCCGCCGCGCTCAAAAAGTTAAGACTTCTGCTGCTTTGCCTTGAAGATCTTCAATTGTTCATTGAAACGTCCAACGACCGCCTGCAGCTCATCGACGGCTGCATTGTTCTTCTGCACCAAAACCTTTTGCTGCTCGTCGGCCTTTTTCTTCTCGTCCGCAGTGAGCTTCTTTGGATCCTTGGGGGTCGCGCTATCCATCTCGAGCTTCAGACAATCCAGGTAAGAGTTCATCTCGCCGTTGTAGCGGTCGAAGTCATGCTTCGCCGCAATCATTTGGTCCTTGGTCGCGGTATTCCCGTCGGGGGGCGCGTCCGGGGAGCGCGGATAAGTGCAAGCCGCCTGTGCGTGTGCAGCCGCGCCAAATGCGAAAACCAACATGAGCGGTATCCAAGCCTTCATCGGGAATCCTCTTTATCGTTGCGAATGGGGTAATCAGGCCACTCAGATCTTACGGCCAAGGGCGAGGACCCGCCAGCATTCAGAGGCGGAACCGTAAGTTACTGATTCCGGGACTATATTCGAGTAGGCGCGGGCGGTTTAGTTCCACTCCGTTGTCGCTTCCGCAACGATTGTGACGCTAGAGTGGAGAATGGTTCGTCTGCGGGAGGTCAAAAGAGGATTACATGGATAAATGCACTACCGGTACCGCGGCCATCCGCGGCCTCCTCCAAGCAGAGTACGCCTTCGGCCAACGGGCCCGTGATTCGGTCAAAGCGGCCTTTTTGGAATACCTCGCCGAGGACTCGCTCGTGCTTCAGCCCCTTCCTGTGCGGGGAAGGGCGTTCTACGCGACCGCCCCCGAGAGTGCCGGCAAGCTCGAGTGGTACGCCGCGGCGGCGGATTTGGCAGGTAGCGGCGATCTGGGATTTACCACGGGACCGTGGGTTTATAGAACCGCGGGTGGCGGGGAGGTCCACGGGCATTTTTTGACGATATGGAAGTCCGATGCCAACGTGCCGCTGGCGGATCCAATTCGACGGCGGCGTTTCGCACGGCGCACCCCCGGAGGCTGAGCCCAAGCTCGAGCTAGGCCAGGTCTTTTACCGGGAGCGAAGCGCGCCACCGCAGAAACTCATCGCCGACGACGCGCTCAGCCGGGCGATCGGCGACTTTCAGGGCACCTCCGGGCAAGATGGTTTCGCGGCAGCCGTGCGCACCTACGCGCGCACGGCTGACTTTTGCTTCTATACCGACGGCGAAGCACCCTTCGGATTGGCCGCCGCAAACCACTATTTATCCAACCGCGTCGGCCTGGGCGGGTGGAACGACGAGGCCCGCGGCAGCTCCGCCGATTCAAGCCTCGCCTATTCTGTAGGCGTGCTCAGCGACGCGAAGCGGCACAACAGGTACGTTTATGCGCAGATCTGGCAGTACGCTCCCAAAGCGGCCAATTGGGGTCTTCGAATATTGTTGTTCAATCCGGTGGCTGCGGTGTCGAAATAAGGGCGCGTCATTCGACTAGTGAACGGCGAATTGCGCCGGTACAAATGAGAGGATTTCACATGCAGTACTTGTTACTCATCTACTCCAACGAAAAAGAGATCGCGGCGATGAACCCGACGGAGCTTGGGTCAATGACGGCGGAGTACATGGAATTCACCAAGAGAATCGTTCAAGCAGGACAGTTCAAAGCGGGCGACCGCCTCAAACCGACCTCCGCGGCAACCACCGTGAGGGTTCGGAACGGTCAAGTCACGACTACCGATGGTCCGTTTGCCGAGACTCGCGAGCAGTTGGGCGGCTACTATCTGGTGGATGCGAAGAACTTGGATGAAGCAATCGCGATTGCGGGGCGTATTCCCGGTGCCAAATGGGGCAGCATCGAAGTGCGGCCGATCTGGCCACCGCAGACTTAACGGCTGCACCGGCCCTTTTGTCGGGTATGAACGCACAAGTGGCCGATCGGGCACTTGAGTCCATCTTCCGCCGAGAGGCGGGTCGTGTGCTCGCAACATTGATCCGTCTGCTCGGCGATTTCGATTTGGCGGAAGAGGCTCGGCAGGAAGCATTCACCGCTGCTCTGGAGCAATGGCCGACTCGCGGCGTGCCTGAAAATGCAGGCGCCTGGCTGATCAGGACGGGCCGCAACAAGGCAGTTGATCGGATCCGCCGCGATTCCGTATTCCGCACCAAGGTTCAGGGCCGAGAAATGGCAAGCTCCGAGGCGGACGCGGAAGGCATTGCCGAAGATGCGGAAGAGGACACTTTCGGGGATGACCGGCTACGCCTCATTTTTACCTGCTGTCATCCCGCCCTCAGCAGCGAGGCGCATGTCGCGTTGACCCTTCGTGAAGTCTGCGGACTTACCACGCAAGCGGTAGCGCGTGCATTTCTTGTGAGCGAGGAAACCATGGCGCAGCGCTTGGTGCGCGCCAAGAAAAAAATCCGTGACGCGGGAATCCCGTACGAAACACCCGAACGCACGGTTTTCGATCAGAGGATTCAGGGGGTACTTGCAGTGGTGTACGGCGTGTTCACCGAGGGGTATGCGCTGACATCCGGAACCCAGCTGGTCGACGCGGAGATTTGCGGCGAGGCGATTCGACTCGGCCGGTTACTCGACGAACTCCTTCCGATGCACCCGGGGGTGCTGGGATTGCTCGCATTGATGCTGCTCCACGACGCGCGGCGTCGAGCGCGCGTGTCGCCTACGGGGGACGTAGTGTTGCTCGACGATCAAAACAGGACGCTTTGGGATCGGGAGAAAATCGCGGAAGGTCTCATCCTTGTCGATCGGGCGTTGAGCATCCCCGGACAGATAAGTCCTTATGGCGTTCAAGCGGCGGTTGCCGCACTTCACGCGCGAGCGCGCAAGAAGGAAGAAACCGATTGGCCTCAGATTGTCGGGCTGTACGAAGTGCTGCTTCGGCTTCAACCCAGTCCAATCGTCGAGCTTAATCATGCGGTGGCCGTCTCCATGGTCGACGGCCCGGCACGGGCGCTCAATTTGGTCGACTCACTGGTGGCGCGCGGACAGGTCACTGAATTTCACTTGCTGCATGCGGCACGCGGTCAATTCTTGCAGCAACTTGCCCGCCCGGAGGAGGCCGGCCAGGCGTACCGGACGGCGCTGACGTTCGCTACGCTCGAGCCCGAGCGGCGCCTGTTGATGGCGAAGCTAGCGGGCATCGACTGATCGCACCTGGGCGTACTTCAGGATGCTCCGCCGGCGGCAGCGCCGCCGCGCGCATGCAACGCCATCGCAATCAGGGCAGAGCCGCCAAATACCAAGTTGATACCTACGAGAAGGCCGATGGCCCAGGCAGCCGTGCCTGGAAGGCCGGCGAATATGATTCCGGCCAGGAACAGATCGACAACGCCGCTCAACAACATCATGACCCAACGTCCGGACAGCTCGCGCTTGTGCTCGAGCGCGTACAGGATCGACACGACCCCTTCGAGAACCAGAAACACCGTGAGTATCAACGTCAGTGAAAAGGCGCCCGACAGAGGCCACGCGAGCAGCACGACGCCGGCCATTACGCCGATGACACCGGATAGGAGAGACCATCCAAACCCCGGTGTGCCGCGCGTTCGAAACGTCGCAATCAGGCCGACGATCCCGCTCACGAGCAACAGCCATCCGATCAGCACTTCGACGGCAATAGTGGCGATTGGCGGAACGATGATGGCTATGAGCCCGAGGACCAGCAGGGCGATTCCCTCGAGGAGAAATTGCCGCCAATGCGCATGCAAGGATCCCGCGACTGCAGATTGAAGTCGGTCGAGGTCGGCTTTATTGGTTGACATCGTCGTGCCCTCGGAAGCGCCGCCTGGGCAACATGATACGCCATTTGAGTGGCGCAGATAACCGCAAGGCGCCACGGCTCGAGAATGAGTTTCCGAATGGTCGTGCGGACGTTACACTTCTTGCATGCGCCCGTAGCTCAGCTGGATAGAGCACCTGGCTTCGAACCAGGTGGTCGGCGGTTCGAATCCGTCCGGGCGCGCACAAATTCTTCACTGATCAGATAGTTAGCGCCTCCGCCGCTAACCCGTCTTGCGCCGAAGCCAGGTGGTTGCGGGACTTTTGCGGGACTCTGTGTCGCACACTTTCTCGGCGGCCTCGATCAAGCTCGCCAGTTCCGCCTGGGAGTAGTGCGTCGTGATGCGACCACTGCGATGCCCGAGCAAATCCTGACGATCCTCGAACGACACACCCGCCGCGCGCAGCCTGCGGCCGAAGGTGTGTTTGAGATCGTGAACGCGAATGTTTCGAAACCCCGCCGGCGCCGATTCGCCGTGCTCTTTTGCCCAAGCATCCGCCGCGCGTTCCCGAGCCGCCTTCCAAGCCGTGTTGTTCATCTTGGTCACCGGCCGCGACTCGCCGACTTTCTTGTGCGCGCGCACGAATACATTGACTGGATGCAGCCCGCGAACGCTCTCGACGACCGACTTCGCGATTCCGTTGAGCACGACGAGACGTTCCTCGCCATTTTTAATGCTGCTCGCCCGGAATGATGAACACGGACGTATCGAGTTCCGGCACCTTCACCTCATAGTCCCACTTGAGTCCGCAAACCTCCTTTTCCCGCAATCCCGTGTTCACCTTGAAAAGCGCCATGCGTGCGAGATGATCGGGCAACTCTTGAAACAAGAGCGCCTGTTCCTCGCGCGCTGAGTGGGTAGGGCGAGCGGGCATCTTTGACTGGAGAACAGCTTGATTTTCGGTGCCGCTTCCAGCCAAGTCTTGCCTTGTCGGTCCATCCACTCGGAGGAGGCGAGATTCAGGACCCGGCGCACGACCGCGAGCGCCATGTTCAGGGTCTTCGTCTTGACGCCATCCTGCCGCCGCTTCGCGATGAAATCCTGCAGGCTTCCCATGTGCACCTGTTTCAGCTCCAAACCTCCGATAAACGGATCGAGCTGTTTCAGTTGCAACGCGTCGTCCTTGATGCGCTTCTTGTGGTTGATACTCCTGCAGATATTTCGTCGCCGCGGCCCGGAACGAGCGCAGCTCGCGCGCACCGTAGAGTTTGGTCTCGCGAAGTTCGATTACGCGCCTCGCGAGATACTCTTTGGCTTGCCCGATGTCGCCTGTTCCAGTGCTCTCGCAAATGCGCGCTCCTCGGAACTGCTTATCGATGTGCCAGATCCCACCGCGTTTGGTGAGACCCGACGTTCTTTGGTTTCCCATAGCTTTTCCCTTTCAGGTTGAGCCGCGGGATGCCCGTTGCGGCTCTTATAGTCGTCGGCCCAGGAATCGAGGTCAAGACGGTCAAAGGCGATGCCCTGCGTCCCGATGGGGATTGCGGCGAGGAGCGGACGAACCTCGCGATTGAAGCGATTCCTGTCCATTCCGAGATACGACGGGGCGTCGCGCAAGCGGACAAAGCGCGGCAAAAACGGAGAAACGTCGGCGAAACGGCTCGTTCGCTTTGGGCGGGCACGAACTGAGAAGGCATGTACGATCATCGACGACCTTATTGAACCTGTGGTTCCGGTCGTTCAGGGACAAGCTGTCAGTGCGCCGTGCAAAGGCACGGTCTTCCAGTGGGTGCGAATCCCACCCGGCCACTATCGCTCCGGCCGATAGCAATCGGAGCAGCCGCACAGGGAGTGAGGTGACTGAAGCCTTCGGTGTAGAAGGTCACGTAGGTGTCGATTGCGACCCCGCCAGACGAAAGGGGCGGCCAACAGTTGAGACGAGCCTACCGCCACCGCGCCACATCTCGACTCCACCGTGTTCGCAAGCTATATGCCAAATGAGCGGAGATTTAAAGACTTCGCTGTTGGGGGATTCCTTTGCCCGCCTCGAATCTAACATCATCCGAGCGTTTCGCGTTTTTGATGCCCCAAAGCCGACGGTGGTCATCGGGAGCTTTGGCTCGAAAGGATGAGTTCGCCGGCAACTCGTCCATGGAAGTGACGGCGACCGTCGGAGATCGTGAAACCCGACCTTGGCCTAAGTGTCCGACAATGCCAAACTGCCAGACAGTGCAGGGAAAGCGAGCTGGTCGAAATTACTGATGGACCGAGTAACGAAACGCTTCGGGGCCTATTTTCGCACTTTACGAGTGCTTCGACGTGTCGCCATATGGAGCGCGCTTGCGCTTTTGGCGCTAATCCTCGCTGCGTTGGCGATTAACGCCTTCGATGAACGCCCGTCGCCTGAGGCCTTGGCACTGCTTCACCCGCCTGAGAATCGCAACAGACCAGACGAGAATCTCTACGTGTCGTTAGCGGGGTTCGACGCGCCTGCAGGTCAATCCGTAGTTTCGACTGGGCAGGCGAGGACCGCCCACTACAACGAAAGCGTAGACACGATGCTCCGAGATCCGCTGCGCGGGCTCGAATCGCTTGCCGGGTCCGACCCACATAGGCTGAAGTTCGAGGGCTCAATTGACTGCTGTAGATCGCGGGAGGCGTCTTTCTGGAGTGGCCTCCGCGCGAACGGACCCAAGATTGAGCAACTGATCGACCGAAATCGAGAGCTCTATCAGCGTTATCTGGCCTTGTTCAACTTATCGGGATACTACGAGACTGCTCAACCAAGCGCTGCGGCGCCCGTCTACATGGTGCCAACCGACGTGCGGAACCTGTTCCTTGCCAGCGTGTCCTTGCGGTTGCAATCGGGCGACGAACTACAGATCCAATCGGCTCTAAAAAGCCTTCGTCAAGACGTCGATCTTTGGCATCGGATGCTTATTGGCGAGGGGACGCTGATCTCAAAGATGCTCGCTGTATCGTTTTTGCAAACAGACTCGTTGATCCTCTCAGACATGATCGCAGACCCACAGGCAGCGATTCCGCACAATATGAACGAGTATCTTCCGCAGTTCGATCTGAGCGATTGGAATATCCGCAACGCCTTCGCAGCCGAGTTTCGTCTGCATACATTCATATACCGGCAAACACAGGCCCTCGCTGACAATCACTGGCAGTCACCGGATAGCACGGGTTCGAGTGCGTGGCGTATGTGGAATCGGATCATGAGTCCCATCGAAGGCCACTTCTTCAAGATAAACGCCACCGAGAATCTCGATGCGAAAGTCATGAATGAACTCGGTGGGTTCGCAGCGCTAGCCCCGTCCACATTCGCTACGGATCAGGCGCAGCTCAAGAAATGGGAACAGAAGAATGCGGACTTTATGTCGATTCGTACGATCTATAATCCGATCGGAAAGATTCTGGTTGCAATTGCTGTGCCGGCTTACGAGAACTACATCGTTCGTCCCTACGATGCTGCAGCCCTACAACGACTGGTCCGATTGAGCTTCGAAATTCGGCGGCAACGGATCCCTTCCTCGGAAATCACCGGATTCATGAAACTGCATCCCGAGTGGGCGACACATCCCGCCGATGGGCGGTCGTTTGTGTGGAAGCCGGACCCCGGTGAGATTGCGATCCAACCTGTCGCCCGGACGGATCGACGGTATTCGGTTCAGATTTGGAGGGAATCGGGAGGCTAGTCTCATAAAATTGTCCCGCACGCGACCAGTTGCCGCGCGGATGCCAGTCGTCACAACTCATCAAGAATGTCAGGGATGTTTCTGCGGCCGTGGATGACTCGGACAATTTCTATGACACCGGGACGTTCGCGGTAGAAAACCAGATAGTCGCCGTGCGTGAGCAGCCTTAAGCGGAGACGTCGATGACGAAAGACATTTCCCAGTTTTGGTTGGTCGGCCAGGAGCTGGATCGAGTGATCGAGCGAGCGCAGGACTTGAGCCGCTGCGCGCGGATTCTCTCGTGCGATGTAGTCGTAAATGGCGTCGAAATCGGCAAGCGCTGCGCGAGAGGGTTCAATTCGAAGTGGCATTAGCTCCGAGCCCGGCGGGCGCGAGCGGCAAGCCGACGACGACCGCGCCGGATGACCTTTTCAATATCGAGCTCACCGGCTGGTCCGGAGTCGAGGCCTTTCTGGACTTCCGACTGCAACCAGGCGAGTTGTTCGCTGCGGCGCTTTTGATGCGAAACTGCCGCGACGATCGCGGCCTCGCGGCTGCGATACGTACCCTCGCGTACTTGCGAGGCAACGAATTTCTCGAGAGCGGCAGGCAGTTTTATTGCAGTAGTTGGCATTGCAGTCCCAGTATAGGAGAGGCGCGTGCATCGTCAAACTGGAAGATCGACACCGTAGCAAAAACGTAGCGTTGGGTGCGCTTTCGTGCGCTACGGTGCCTATTTCGAGTGAGGACGGACCTGCTAAGTGGTTGAAAACTAAGAACCTATAAAATCATCTTTGCGACTTCGAACCAGGTGGTCGGCGGTTCGAATCCGTCCGGGCGCGCAATTTTCGCAAAAATTTCCTACGACGCTTATCGATTTCCATTGCTCTTGGGCTGTAATTCGAACCGCCGACGGACAACAAGCCGGTTCGACAAATCGGCCGTCTTCGGCCGAGTTGATCGCCCGAAGGGCGACCCCGAACGCGAGCGAGGGGCGAGGGGCCGCAGGCCCCGAAGTAATCCGTCCGGGCGCGCTTTTTGTCAAAGGTCCGTTCCGGGGGAAGCCCGACCGCGACCACCCTATCGCCGCGAACGTTCTCGTCCTTCGCGAACCGCTGCCACCAAGTCTTTGGTGCTCACCTTGATTTTCACACCTGGGACATCTAAGGGTGATGATTTTGATTTTGGAGCCGGCGACAAGCGAAATGCCGCGCCGTCGCGCCGCCGTAGCTCTACCGCCCCGTCGCGCTCAGCTTTTCCAGTCGGATGCAAAATTTTCGCGCGCTTCGGAGTCGTATAGGCCTTCATGAGGGCTTCACCTCCAGGACGTCGAGCTTGAGGCTTCGGGCCCGCTCATTCAAGACGTTATCCAAGCTGAGGATTGGGGCTCGCTGATTGATCGCGCACGCATTACATAGGCATCGTATGCATAGACATTCAGCTGTCGGCAAAGCTGCAACGATTGCTGTAAGGACGATCGTCAACCGGATCGGTACACCAGCATACCATCAATGACCTTCAATGCGTTGACGGCATCCATCGCTGTCGTGAGATGCAGATGTCTGATGTAGATAGGAGAGCCAAGGAAAGCTGCTTCGGAAAACGTACTGTCTGTCGTCACGTCAACGCCGCCCTTTGCGATCACGGCTTTCCCAGACGAGGCCACGCCTGGGGTCTCAAAGCCATAGCCATATTGCCTACTCGCGCACGCTGTAGACAACGATGCCGCTAGAAGTGCGGACATGAGGAGAGCGGTTTTCGTACGTTGGTTTGCCATGAGGCCATCCACTGTGCTTGGGCAATTTAGCGAGCGGTTCTAGACAGGCAGTATCGGCACACTCGACAACACTCCCACTGGACGCCAAAGTCAATTGCCCGCACGATGTCAAATTGCCATCAAACGAGCGGTTTGACGATCAGCCAGCGTCACCTTCCGGCCACATTTTTCAGCCCGGTGCCGGCAGTCATGGCCGACCCGTTGTTGATGGTCACGAACGTCCGCAATCGGTTGCGGCTTCGGACGATGCCGTTATCACGGGCGACCGGCGGAACGCAGTTCAGGGTGCACAAACATGTCGAGCTGACCGCAAATGGCGGTCGGGCTGTCTCCTGACAGTCGATTGAAATCGTGAACCATATGCATCTGATCGTGATAACCGAGATCGTGGGCAATGTCAGTCCATTGCATCTCGGGCGCCGACGCCTTGCGCCGGAGGGCAGCCTCGAAGCGGACGATCCGGGCGTACAGCTTGGGCGGGATCCCTATCTCGTAGCGAAAGCGACGTTCAAACTGCCGGATTCCCAACCCTGCTACATGAGCGAGCTCGGACAATCGAACACATCCGGCGCTCAGGTGTACTTGCGATGCGGTGTGGGCAACGGCGCCGATGGAATCGAACGCAGGACGCCTCGCGCATAAGTATTCGTCGGCAACACGCACACGGTCGCAAAACGACGAAACATCACCCAACCGACGCTCAAGTTCGCCAAACCTCCGGCCGAGCACCGCTTCCCCGTCGAAGTCATTATTGGTCAGCTCCTCTGCGGGAACTGAAAATAATCTAAAGACACCGGCGGGCTGGAAGACAATCGTAAAGGCGTCGACTCTCCCTTGCATGAATAACTCGACTCTCCGAAAGGTCTGGGCGCCAATGAGAGCGATGGGGTACGCATTTCTGATGACGGCCCGATCAAGCCGGCGAACTTCGTAAGGCGTGCCGAACGTGAACTCGATCGCCTGCGGGCTTCTGGCCGGAACCGGCTGCATCGCGGTCCTACCGACCAGGTGGTTCCCAACCTGATAGTAGTAACGGACCAGGTCGCGCAGTGCGGGCACGGGTCGGGAGGAGAGGATCACAGCCTCGCAGCTTACCGTGATCCGCGAATGTGTGCGATTCCTGACGTTCCAACGACATCAAGGACGTCGCATCGCACGTCGTATTTTTACTATTGTGGCTACTGTTCACCTGCTAGCGTGCCTAGCGTAATCATTTATGTCTGGGTTTGAGCGCGGACAGTCTGGCGTTTGACAGCAGCCTTCAACCGGCGAGAGGATCTTATGGAACAGGATACACCGGAGATATCGCGTCGGGAACTGCTGGCAGCGATAGCCTTGACATCGCTGGGTGGACTTGCGAAGGGAGCAGCAGTCAACGGGCCCACGCGAGCGACTCAGCTCGGTTCTGACCGGAGGAGCCGCGTCGTTACATTCGATGCACAGGTCAGCCGTGATGGACAGCAAACCGTGACGGTGCCCATTAGCGTCGATGCCGCCACGACAGTGGTTATCGTGTGCGACATGCAAAATGAATTTGGGGCCAAAGGAGGCATGTTTGACCGCGCAGGAATCGACATCAGCATGATTCAGCAGGCCGTCGGTCCGACCGCGAAAGTCCTGGCTTCAGCTCGCCGCGCGGGCGTGCAGATCGTCTACCTAAAAATGGGGTTTCGCCCCGATCTCTCGGATCTGGGTGCTTCCGACTCCGTAAATCGGGTGCGACACCTTGAGGGATTCAAGGTCGGCCAGACGATTCATGCCCCCGATGGCCGGGAGAGCCGGATTCTGATCCGTGACAACTGGGGCACTGATATTGTTCCGGCGCTGACACCGGAGCCCGACGATGTTGTCGTCTACAAGCATCGATTCAGCGGTTTTTACGAAACCGAACTGGATGCCACGTTAAAGAGGCTCAAGGCTAAACACCTGATCTTCACGGGCTGCACCACGAGTGTATGTGTGGAGTCGACCATTAGAGACGCGATGTTCAGAGACTATCTGCCTGTGCTGCTCGCGGACTGTACGGGCGAGCCAATTGGACACCATTTCCCCAGAAGCAATCACGCAGCATCTCTCTTGTCCATCGAGGCGTTATTAGGTTGGGTTTCAGGCTCGGAAGAGTTTGTGAAAGCCATTGAAGGCGTGTAGTGGCGCTGCTGAAGCTCAGCGCCAACTTCCCGTCCTGTTTTGCGGCCAGCAATTTAGATAGTCGAGCTTCCGCTTTTGGGCCGGCCGCCGCCGGTCGCCGACCGCCAATTAGTACTCTCGTCCGAGGCTGCCTGTCACGGTTGGGTGGTTAGTTGCGGATATTTTCAAACCAATCAAGCCGTCAGGCACTGCGGATCGAATGCGTATTCGTTACGCAACCACGCAGCAACCTCATGCGCGAGGGGCTTGCGTAATGGCACGCATCGCACCGTAAAGAATCAGGCTACGGAGGCAACCAAGAAGGAAACTTAGGTTTCCCTCACGACCTTTCGGGGGTCTTTGTCGTCCCGGAGAGCTATGAATTTAGTATGTCGCAGCTTGTCCGCGCCGGTCCACTGCGCGAAATCGATTCTGACAACGGTCTCGGGCTTAACCCATATACATGACTTCATCTTCTCTGCCGTTAATCCTTGGCCCCATCGTCCTTCGGATTTCTCCGGTAGATTAGCGAAGGGACAAGGGGATACTTTTAACCCTTTAATTTTAGCGAACACGTCCCTGCGGGTAGCCGGCACGAAACCCGCCCTGACACGAGAGGCAAACATTAGGTCTTTCCCGCGATAGAAGCCAATTATGAGGGCATCGAATGGATTACCGGGCGTATAGCCGCCGACTACAAATTCTTGTCCAAGATTGATCCGGTATTTGCTCCACAGCCCGGAGCGTTTTCCCGGCTCGTAGATGCTGTCCGTGCGTTTCGCGACAAACCCTTCCAAATTGTGTTGCTTGACGAACTTGAGCAACTGAGCGGCGGAGTAATCGACTACTGACATGCTGATATGGTCATTGTGAGGTAATATTTTCGCGAGAATGGCGCGGCGCTCGGAGAGCGGGAGTGAAGTCAGTATCTTGCCTTTGTGAACAAGCACGTCGAAGGCGTGGTAGTGGATTTGTCCTTGAGCGGAGCGGAAGTTCTGCAACAAATTGAAGTCCGTGCGGCCGACGGAATCCACGGCGACAATTTCCCCATCGATTACCGTACCGTCAGGAAGCTTCTCAAGCGCATCGGCGATGTACCCGAATTTCGTATTTAAAATATTTCGGCGACGGGAGTACAGCAGTGTCTCCCCGGCATTCTTCACGGCTTCGAGCCGATAGCCGTCTAGCTTGATTTCGTAACTCCACTCCGGCCCTTCAGGAATCTTCGTAACCGGCAAGCATTCCATCGATTCTACGAATGTCGCCTTCGCCGTCGTTTGCTTCCGTTTCACCATTCCGACCATCATACTTTGTGATACCCCCGAGGTACCTGTCGCATGGTACGCTCTGCACAGAGCTGCGTGCATCCACCAGAAACGACTCCGCTATCGGTAGCCGTCGCCCCCGACGCCAACCCCTTTTCGACACACCAGCTGCGATAGTCGTGACGGGTGTGGCATGCATCTTCCGATTTTCTTTGATCATAGTCGTCGGCTTCGCTCGCGTAGCATATGTTGGCTTGGCCAAAGTGATCTGAGAGCTTTCGCAGATGAGCTTTCACGTATCGCCGGTAATTCGAAACGTGGCGAGCTGGTGGCGGCAGAAGACGCGAAAGCGGTTGAGTCATGAGAGTCCCAACGGAATGAGCGACACACACACTAATTCAGTTCGATCGCCACATGAATACTTCATCAGTCAAGATGTCGCATGCAACGGTCGTCGTGGCAATCGAGTTCTAAAAGTTTATCAGCACATTCGAGTCTGTTTTAAGAGGGAACGCCCGTTTCGAGGTACCAATCAGCGCAGGTCGGGCCAACTGCGGACTCTTTCTCCCGCGAACTGGCTTCCTGAAACCGCCCGCTTAGTTCTTATCGGCCGGTAATGTGCGCCAGGCTGTCAGCGAACGCTAGCGAGCCATGCGTTCCACTCAGCGGCCATTACTGCTGTCGTTACTGCCACTCCGATGAGCCATACGGGATTAGGCCGACCTCGTGTTCACCAATCGTAAAGCAGACCAGCGACGATCAGGAGTTCGGTGAACAGACTCGGCAGAGGGCCGATGGTCAAGGAGGTGGCAGCCCGAGCCCGGCCTAAAGCCCGGCCCGCCGTTATGACCACGAAAAAGATACGAGCCGTGGCGGCCGGAAGCCGCGTGACGGTTGCCAGCAGCATGAGCCGCTTGTGCGCTTTCGGGCGCCGGATGTTCGCGATTCGCGGCAATGAAGAATCCGGCGAACAAAACTATCCCGTTCAGTGGACGCACATCGCCGGTCGGTATCCACTCTTGTAACAAAGAGAATAGATTTTAGATGGGTTTCAGCTAACTGGCTTAAAATAGCAGCGTTGCGATTTGCCGGGCTAAGACCGATCGCGTCTGCCATTTTTGGACCATCGTCGAACGTCAAGGCGATAGTCCGGCTGCTCGCCAATGAACTGAAGCCGACATTCATGGAGCGGGATAAACTGCGGGGAGTCAGATGAAGTAACGTTCCATGAAATGAGTGTCGCGGACGTTCGCAGCCGCTCTAACCCCTTAGAATCAGAGGCCATGGATTCAGACGCGGACAAGATCATTGATCTATACGACCGGCATGCTCGCGACTATGTCGCGGATCGTCGGACAGTGGGCTGGAACGAAAGTGCGTGGCTCGATAGATTCGGGGGGCTCTTGAGACAAGGCTCAACCATACTCGACATTGGCTGCGGTTCCGCCGCGCCGGTGGCGAAATATCTTATCGATCAAGGCTTCGCGGTAGATGGCGTCGATAGCTCGCCAAAGTTGATAGCACTCTGCCGTGAGCGCTTTCCGCAGCGGTCATGGCATCTTGCGGATATGCGTGACCTCGCGCTTCAGAAGACATTCGACGGGTTACTCGCTTGGGATAGCTTTTTCCATCTCACTCACGATGATCAGCGGCGCATGTTTCCGATTTTTAAGCGACATGCATCACCACGTGCCGCGCTGATGTTCACCAGTGGAACCTCACACGGTGAGGCCATCGGTTCATATCGTTGCGAGCCGCTCTATCACGCCAGCTTGGCTCCCGAGGAATATCGGGCGTTGCTGAAAACAAATGGTTTTCGGGTCGTGGCGCACGTTGCTGAAGACCCCGATTGTGGCGGACACACTGTGTGGCTCGCACAAACGGAATAATAGGTGGCCCCCGCAAGCGGAAGTTGATGACTGTCGGACAGGGTCGACCGGGAACCGGACGGCCGCCGGCAACACGCGGTCAACAGCGGAAGTCCCTCCCGAATAGTCGCCGCCCGCGGCCAACGGCTCGGGGAAGGTCCGGCGATCGGTGTAAACATCTCCCGCGCGCCGCAAAGCGACGTTGCGGTTACCCGCGGTCGGTGCAATGCTGAAGTTAGGACGATCTGTCTTGGCGATACGAGACTGAACTATGACGTCAAGCCACCAGTCAATCAATGGCGGCCACACGGTGGCGAACGCAGCATTGCGCAAGGTGACCCGCCGTCTCATTCCGTTCCTCATCCTGCTCTACATCATCGCGTGGCTTGATCGAGCCAATGTCGGGTTCGCCGCGCTACACATGAACGCCGATCTCGGCTTCAGCTCCGGGGCATTCGGGCTGGGTTCGGGCATCTTCTTTATTGGATATATGCTGTTCGAAGTACCGAGCAATCTGATCTTGCACCGAGTGGGCGCGCGGCTGTGGATCGCCCGGATCATGGTAACTTGGGGTTTGGTGTCGATGTCGATGATGTTCGTCCGGACTCCGTGGAGTTTCTACGTAACTAGGTTTCTGCTCGGCGCCGCGGAGGCAGGCTTCTTCCCGGGTGTCCTCTATTATCTGACTCTGTGGTACCCAATACCCATCGCGCAAAGGCGATCGCGGGATTCATGGCGGCAATCCCATTCACGGGCCTCATCGGCGGACCGGTGTCCGGTGCGATTCTGGGTCTCGATGGCGCTCTGGGTCTTGCCGGATGGCAGTGGCTGTTCCTGCTCGAGGGATTGCCCGCAGTTCTGGTGGGATTCATCGTGCCGTTCTGCCTCACCGACTGCCCTGAGCACGCGCGGTGGCTGAAGGGGCCGGAACGCGAGTGGCTGGTGGCGACGCTCGCGAGAGAACGCCGCGCCTGCGATGCAAGGCGTCACGTGGCTCTGCGGGCAGCACTCACCGACCGGACCGTGTTGTCGCTGGGCACGCTGGGAATATTTACGGCGATGGGGTTCTATGGATACACGTACTGGTCGCCGCTGATCATCAAGGCCGTTACGGGGGCCACTGATTTCGCTGTAGGCCTCATCGTTGCAGCGATCAGCGCTGCGGCCGTCGTCGCAATGCTGCTAAACGGATCACATGCCGACCGAACCGGAGAATTGCCGCTACATGCAACCGTCGCTGTACTGGTCATGTCGTGCGGTCTCGTTGGGAGCGCGGTGCTTCGTCCGCCGCTCCTTGTCCTGCTCGCGCTCGCGCTCGTTCCCATTGGCTGGTGTGCGATGCTTCCGGCGTTCTGGTCGATACCGTCCCGATTCCTGACGGGGCGGGCCGCCGCGGGTGGCATCGCGATGGTCAACACCATTCCCAACTTCGGGGCGTTCCTAGGTCCGGCGCTCATAGGCTACCTCAAGGAGCGAACCGGCACGCATCATGCTGCATTCCTCTTGTTGGGCGGTGCTGTGATCATCAGCGCGTTGATTCTGCTGAGCTTGCGTTCCGTCTCGTCCGTGGCAGCAGCAAGTCAGCCCCTTGAGGCGCTTGAATTGGGTTGAAGCTTCGAAGCACACGATCGCGGCTGGCAGGTTAGGCGGGTATCGGTTCAACTGGTCGATGCCGCAGTGTCCGGGCGGCCAGCGCCGTGGTCGCCTCGATCGCTGAGGCACACACCTTGAAAACGGTGCGAATTTTATGGCCGCTGTCGGCGAAAGTACTGGGCCATGGCTCCAATGCCAAACACGAGTGCGGGGAACAGAATCGCGGCAAAGATCGGCGGCCGAGCGGCTGAGTTCGGGATCATGAGCCGCGGCGCGATAATAAAAAAAGCAGCCGCGAGGCCTGTCATTGCTACCCACTGCTTGGCGATTCTCGAAAAGCTTTGGCTTCCGGTTTCTTGAGGAAAAGATCCTGGCTCGGGCCAATGATTACCGGCCGCGCGCGCAATGCGATCGGCGACGTCCGCGAACACCTTGAGATTGCCGTTTTCTGGCTGCCCGAACGATAGTTTGGCAACCTTCCATAAAACGCGATCACTGCGCGTGACCGTGATTTCGTTCCACGGCACGAGGAAGTCCCGGCAGAAGGGACCAAAAATTCGCATGATTCCGATGCGTAGGCCGGAAGGGCATACACCGAGCTTCAGAACGCCGCGCATGGAAACTAACCCCAGCGACCCCGATTGATTCGACAACGTCACGACCGGCGTCTCGTTGCGGTCCGGGTATCTGTCAATCAACCCAAACCAGCCTGAGAGAAAGCTCAAGATCACGGTCACCGCGAACCAGAGCAGCGGAAAGGCGATGAGGAAATGGAGAGGATTAGGGGGAGCACTCATGGCATCATTATTTGAACGAGGGGTATTCAGTGCAATAGACCACTTGTTGTTTGGCCGGTCAAATATCGGCGATGGGAATCGACGTAAAATCGTGACCGGCTCCTCGGCCCTCACGACCCCTCTGTTGCGGGCGTGTCATACTCGCGCTCATTTTGTGAATTTTCTATCCGTTCATAATCATCAGAGCCCGTGCAATCTGAAGATATTCTCGTGATTGCGCCGCCCTGCAGGGCTGCCGTCTCAGCCTCTTTGCGCCGCGAAGGGCTGAAACACGTGGTGCTAGAGCGCGAAGGAATATTGGCTCAGCCTGGCACCGGCATTACGACCGACTCCACTTGCACACCACTAAGAAACACTCCGAACTTCCCATGATGCCGTGGCCGAAAGACACCCGCGCTACCCGTCACGCGACCATGTAGTGCAGTACCTCCAGGCGTACGCCGCTGCGCATCACATTGCGCTTCGCCTGGGCGTTACGGTGCACGCGGTGCAGCGAAGAGGGGACCGCTTCAACGTGGATACGAGTGCCGGTGCGATGACACCCCGCGTTGTGGTCATGGCCACAGGTTACAACGGCGTTCCGATACTGCCTTCGGTTCCCGGATTGAACAGCTTCCGTGGGATGGCGATTCATCGGTCTTTAGGAATGGCCGCAATACCGGAAGGTAGCTATGGACGCGCTCGCCTAGGAACCGAGTCGCGCTCGCTCGCGCTCGACACTGATTCGCCATGTGTGCCGGTCCGGTGCACGTGATCCCGCGCGACATATTTCGCCCCACGCGCCCTTCTTTCTCACCGCCACGTTTGGGCGTGCCGGCGAAGCAGCCGGCGAGCCTCTGCTTGCGGGCGTGGCCATGTTCGCGCTGGGGCATCGTGCGCCGGCGACGGGGCCCAATCGCATGATTGAGGTCGGGCGTATTCCCCTACTTGACCTCGGCACCATCGCCATGATCAAGCGAGGGAAACTCCGCGTATTGCCGGCAGTGCAGGAAATCCTTCCTGACAGGGTGCGTTTCGCAGACGGTTATGTGCATCCGTTTGAGGCCATTATTTTTGCGACCGGCTATAGACCGGGCCTCGAAAAATTAATTGAAGGCTTCGAGACCATTGCCGATGCGCGCGGCAGGCCGCACCGCTTCGGTGAAGAGACTGCATTTCCGGGTTCAACTTTGTCGGTTCAAGAATCCCCCTACAGGCGCACTGCGCGAGATTGCCCTTCAGGCTCCGCGGGTCGCTCGTTTCATTCGAACAGCCGTCCCCGGAGATATGGCCATGGATGCTGTATCGGGAGCAGCCGCAGGTTGATTGCGGCAACGCCAATTATATTCCAAGGGATGGGGCCGCCTGATCGGCTTTCATTAAGAGGCGGAGCTGGTTGTTGACGGCTCGCAAAATGTCCGCAGAGCCGGATCCATCTACATCCCGGATAGCTCGTGACAGGGCTAAGCCGCCAACCATCGCCGCGAACATGAGAACGGCACGGTCATAACCGTGCTCCGCGCCGACTGCTTCGAGGCTCTCTCCCGCGAGAGCGATGAACCGATCGACCCCGCTTCGGAAGACCGCCTTCAACTCCGCCGATTGTCGCCCGACCTCTGATACGAGGGCCGCCGTGGGACACCCGCCTCAGGATTGTCGCGGTGTTCGGTAGAGAGATAGCGCTGCAGGACTTCCGTAGCGGGCAACCCGGTGAACTCGCGAAGGCAGTCCGCGAACGCGCAACTCATGGCTTCAGCCGTGAGCCCGTCCTTCGACAGGAAATGGCTATAGAGCGCACCGTGGGTGAGACCCGCAGCCCGCGCCACGTCAGCGACGCTGGTCTGATCGAGCCCGCGGACCCGAATCAGCGCCGAAGCTGCCGTACGGATCGCAACGCGATTGTCCGAGGCCTGGGATTTAGAAACCTTCATTCGCTTTGACCCTTCCTCTTGTTATTGGGCTTGACGATAATCATTGCGACTGGTATTAATACAATCATTATGAACGCAATCATAATGTCACCCACGGCGGAAATCAACCGCTGCGGCCCTTTCCCACGCATTTTTCGACTGATGGAGCGATCAAATGAAGATCAAAGATTCTGTGCCCCTTGTTACCGGCGCGAACGGCGGGATAGGAAGGGCGTTAGTCCGTGAGTTGCTGAAACGCGGCGCAACAAAAATTTATGTCGCCGCACGCGACCGCGAATCCCTGCGCGGGCTACTCGCCGAGTCGAGCAACCTGGTCCCAATTACTCTGGACGTCACAAATCCGAAACAAATCCAGGCGGCCGCTAAAGCCGCTTCCGACATCACACTTCTAATCAACAATGCCGGTGCGGTCGCTTTTAGCGGCGTGCTGGCAGCGAAGGACACCGTGGCGGCGCGTGAGGAAATGGAGGTCAATTATTTCGGAGTTATGGCGCTGACGCAGGCGCTTCACGGGACTCCCGCTTTCCGCAGCGGCGGAGCCATCGTCAACATCCTGTCGTTCCTCGCGCTGGCAACCCTGCCCGTCGCGGGAACTTATTCAGCGTCCAAGTCAGCCGCGCTGGCGCTCACGCGCACGCTGCGCGCCGAGCTGAAGCCGCGAGGCGTACAGGTTGTGGGCGTACTGCCGGTGCAAACGGATACGCCGGCCTACGCCGCATTGCCCGAACCGAAGCTGACGCCCGAGCAAGTGGCGGCAGGCGCGCTCGATGGCCTCGAAGCCGGCGAGGAAGACGTGTTCCCCGGAGCACTCTCTCGTGGCGCGGCCGATGCGTTCGAGAATGACCCTGCCGCCCTGCAGGCCCGGATGTCCACGGTCGTTCACACGATCGACTGACGGCTAGTACTGGTGTGGGGCTGCGCGTTGCCCACGTCTTGCCTGCTTCGCTTTTTATAGGTGTAAGTATCGACCAGCAAAAGAACGATGAGGCCGAGCACCGGCAATGCCGCGGCAACGACGTAGATGCGGAACGCTAGGTTTAAGAACGACATGAGGTTGAGCATCGCTTGCTGTTGGTGGGGGCTAGTGTGGTGAGTCTGGTTTCGCGTCACAGTCGGTCTTACTCGCGTTAAGGCGTAGGACGGCTCCCGTGCATTTGTATATTGTTAAAACACCCAAACTTGGAAACGGCCTCGCGCGAGTTGAGAGGACTGCACCCCCAATAGCCGAGGCCGACGGATTTGCCCGGCACGCTATCGACGTCGGAAGGTTCCCTATCAAATGCGGGAATTACACCTACATCAATGTTGCCTCGGTGATGATGAGGTGCGGGTCCGGGTATAGACGAGAGCTGTCGTATGGGTAGAGAAGTTGAGGGTCATGTATTCGACGCCTACGGGCTCCCTTGCTGCCGCTGCGGCCTGAAAGAGGAGGAATACGACGTGCGCCCGACCAAATGCAAAAAAGCACCCGTAAGTCACGAAAGGACCACCATCGGCAGCAGCTACGATCGGCGCAAGGTGGCAACCTTAAGACTCGTCACGTCGAAATGACGGTCTGCGGTTCTTCGACCGACATCACAGGACGGGACACGACTGCTTCACATCGGGGAAAATAACGGCAGACCATACTCCGGGCGTGCACACTCTCGAACTGCTTATTCAAATTTACCTCGTGGTCTCCGCATTGCCGGTAGTGGCCTTCGTCATTCTTCTCCTCGTGAGCCTTCGCTCTCACCCCTCGGGCAAACGCCGCGAGATAAGCCCCGCAGCTCGCCCTCATTATTTCAAATGAGCGAGTTTGTGACGGCAGTTCAATTTCTGCGGGTGCGACTTTAGCTAGACTGGAATCTCACAGGCCGCGTCAGAGCCTTCCCGCTGTCGAATCGCTCACGGTGGAAAATCTGGCGCCGAATTCCTAGGCAATCGGAGGGCGTATGGCGCCAATGACCTTTTCGAGGTGGCTGGACCTCAGCAGCAAAAGTCTCATCGCCGTTGCGCTCTTTGCCGTTGCTTTCGGCACGATCATTATTCTTGCTTCCTTGGCGGATCGGTTAATCAAGTTTCGTTTTAAAAGGAATGATGACCGTCATTTGCAGGCCCCGGTCGCGCGTGAGGAGGGGCTCAGTCAGAAACGAGTTCGGATGGTAATTTTTTCAAAGTCACCGCGACCAACCCGCTAGAAAGGGCTCGCCAGAATATTTGTTTCCTTTCGCCAATTGGTTCATATTCGCTGTTGTGGAGGGATAACCCATGCGGCTTTTTAAGCGCGGTGCGCGTCAAACAACGCCGGTTGCCAAAAATGTGTCTGTGACAGAACTTCTCATGCGGGGCGACACGGTGCGACCGGCCGCCGAGTCAGTTGCCCCGAAGCCTTCGCAAGGTCAGCGCAATCAGGTTCCGGAACTGAATGCGGGGGCCCAGGTAGCCCGCGACGGGCTCCGCGGTCCCACAATCTGAGCACCGAACCGAGGACTAACGGAAGCACGTGATGCGTAGAACCTGCCTTGCATTGTTATCGCTGGCCCTGGGGGCCTGCGCCACCTCACATGTGATGATAGGCCACGCTCGGCCTCCCATCTCTCCCGCACTCGTGCAGATTTACTTTCACCCACCTGCTGCCAAGTACGAAGAGATTGCAATGCTCGACACGTCAAGCCGAGGTGGTTTTGGCTTCACGGCCCAGGGTAAGACCGACGTCGTTCTGAACCGTCTGAAGGAAGAAGCGGCGAAGCTCGGTGCCAATGGGGTTCTATTGCAAGGAGTGGGCGATCAGCCCGGCGGCTCCGTCAGTACCGGGTTCGGACAGGCCGGAGCGTATGGCAACGGCGGTTATGCGAGCGGCGTGGGTTTTTCGGGAAATATGACGCATAAAGTAGGAAGCGGAATCGCGATTTACGTCGAGCCCAACTAGGGTCGTCCTCTAATCGAAGGCCGGCTTTTTGCCTTTGGTGCAGTTGCACACACACACGTTGCGCTTCACCCCATCACTCATATAGGTGGCGATCAGATCTAATACCGCTTCCGAGATGTTTCGCGCGCGTACGACCCTGAGCGCATCTTCCGTCGTGCAGCAAACGGGGCATGAAAGGGTATGCAGCATCGTGACGGGCGGCGATTGCTTGATTTGGGCTTGAAATTTGTGCACTTGATTGGCTCCCCTGTCCATGGGGCCCACCGTACTGCGTTTTGCGATATGTTAAAACTGTCGCACAGACCGGACAGGTGCCGGGACATCACCTGAAGCGCTATATTCCCGCGCTGTAGTCCTGGAGGGCCACCCATGCGGATATTGAAGCGCAGAATCGGGCATGCATTGATTGGGGAGGCAGACGCCCATATGCAAGTAGTCGATGGTGATAGCGTCAGGGTTGGGGCAGAGGGCCCGGCCGAAGCGCGGGTGTTGCGTGATGAAGTGCTTCGGGAGCTGAGTGAGGCCGCGCGAGAGGCACTTGCGCCGGTGCGGCGCGCCGACCACCCGTAGTCTAAGGCATCCTGCGAAGCGCGCCCGGCGGGTGTATAACCCGCTGGGCCGCTCCGAACAACGATAAATATGAACATCCGTGACTTCGATCTGCGGACGCTGCCGAGATCATTTTATGAAGACCCCTATCCGGCCTATGCAGCCTTGCGTTCCGTCTCGCCGGTGCACCGTTTGCCCGATGGGTCGTTTTTCCTGACCCGGTACGCGGATCTCGAGCACGTTTACCGCGATACCTCCACATTCAGTTCCGACAAGAAAATCGAGTTTGAGCCAAAGTTTGGCAATTCGCCGCTTTACGAGCATCACACCACCAGTCTGGTATTCAACGACCCGCCATTGCATACCCGGGTGCGCAAAATTATCGCGGGCGCCCTGACGCCCCGGGCCATTGCGGATTTGGAGGGGGGGCTGATCAGGGTGGTGGATGGGCTGCTGGATCGTATCGAGTCGAAAGGCGGCGCCGATTTGATCGCCGACTTCGCCTCCGCGATTCCCGTTCAGATTATCGGCAATCTCCTCGACATTCCTCACGCAGAACGAGAGCCGCTGCGGGGGTGGTCGCTCGCGATTTTGGGAGCACTCGAACCCGCACCGACGGCACCCATGTTGCATGCGGGTAATCAAGCGGTGCGAGAATTTCTGAGTTATCTCGAGAAACTCGTCGCCGGCCGGCGGCGAAACCCGGGCGATCCCGCTCGTGACGTGCTGACACGGCTGCTCGCACAAGAGCAGGAGGTACAACTCACCGAAGTCGAGTTGCTGCAGAACTGTATCTTTATCCTGAATGCCGGACATGAGACGACGACCAACCTCATCGGCAACGGGTTGCAGCTGCTGATTGAATGGCCCGACCAGCGGCGGGCATTGTTGCAGGAGGCGGAGTTGACCAAGAGCGCCGTCGAAGAGTTCCTGCGATTCGAGAGTTCGAACCAGCTTGGAAACCGGCGCGCTACCATGGATACGGAACTGGGTGGGGTAAGGATTCCGGCCGGAGCACTCCTGAATCTCTGCATTGGCGCAGCCAACAGAGATCCGCAACAATTCGAAGACCCGGATCAGCTCAGAATTGACCGCAAGCCCAACCGGCATCTCGCATTTGGGTCCGGGCCCCACATATGTGTGGGGGTGAACCTGGCCCGTTTGGAAGGCAGGGTGGCGATTTCCCGCTTCGTCGAACGCTTTCCCAATTACCGGCCGTGCGGGGCTCCCACCCGCGGCGGCCGGGCTCGCTTCCGCGGTTTCCTGACGATTCCCATCGTGGTTCGCTGAATGAAAGGCGGGGCGCGTCAATACGCCTTACGCTGAGGATTGCGCGCTAAGGCGATGGCTTTATCCAAGTCGTCACGCTGCCCGCGGAGCAACTCCAAAAAGTCTTTCGCGTGCGGCACGGATAGAGCACCGGATTCGAGCTGACCGATGACATTCTCGATGCGGCCTTGCACGCTTAGGAGTAACGAAACAAGTTCGTCCATACTACCTCCACCTTAGACCACGGACCCATAATGACACAGGCAAGTTCGTTGGTCTTAGGCGGGCGCGTAATTTCGGAAACTCGTCCGCATCGCGCTTAGGAATGAACGGGAATCTCTTCGGGCGGCGACGCTGCTCGCTTTTCAGGCCGCACCTCGAGCAGTTCATCGAAGAGCGTGCGATAATGCACAACCAGTCATCGGGCACAGTCGGGTGCTAGCGGAGACCCTCGTAGGACACAACTCACGCTCTGGCCCGCTCATTCCAACCCCGCCTTTTTCAGCAGCGCCACAAATTGCTGCTGTGTTCGCATGTCGATCGCTTGTGCGGCCAACTTTCCCGTTCGGTCGTAGATAAAGGTCTTCGGAATCCCTTTTATTGCGAACATCTCATTGACCGTACGCGTGGGGTCGAGCAATACGGGAAACGAAAGCCGATGCTTTCGCACGAACGGTTCGACCTTTTTCGCATCTTCATCGGAGATGCCGAGTATCACCAATCCTTTCGAAGCGTACGCCTCGTAAATCGCCTCCAGATCCGGGAGCTCCTTGCGGCACGGCGGACACCACGTAGCCCAAAAATTGATCATCACGACCTTACCCCGCAAGTCCGCGAGCCGCCACGCCCTGTCTGCAAGATCCTTCAGTGCAAAGTCCGGATGTTCCCGCCGCCGATCATCGGTCGCCAATTGCGCGAGGGCGGCGCGGTAGTGTTCGTCGCCCTTCATCGAAATCTCGACATTCTCGTAGCGCATCAGTTGCGCAAGCTCGCGATACGCATACGCCGGCATCAACGCCTCGAGGAAACGGCCGGAGTCGGATTCCCCCGGTTCCACCCATGGCATCGTTCGCTCGCGTACGGCGAGGGCGAGCGTCGTCGCCACCTGCTGAAGAGTGTCATGGCCAAAATCGCCTTCAGTCGATAGGCCCGCCAAGGATGTCGCTAGTCGGAGCTTATTCCTGGACTTCGGCAATCTTCGGATCTGGAATGCCAAGGCTCTCGTGGCTCTGCCCCGGATGTCATCCGGGAGCCCGCGCAACCCGTCCATTTTTTCCGCGAGGGGTTTTTCACGCGCGCTCCAGTGGACGTCCCTGTCCTCTCGCGCCGAATAGGGCGAAACGTCCTCTTGCGCGGCGGCCGGCGATGCGATGAAAGTGAGCAATGCGGCGCCCAGCGCCGCTGTCGCCAACAGTTGTTCCATCCGCGGTACGATATCGATCATGAGGTCGAATCTTCAATAGCCAGTATAGTCCTACACGAGATTCCGTGCCTCGCGGACAAGAACGTGCAATTCGCAACTTATAATACTCCGTTCACACGAGGTGGCACGATGCATAAAGAATCACGCGCGCTGTGCTGACCGAACACGATATCTACCTGTTTCGCGAGGGCACTCACTCGCAGCTGCACTCGAAGCTAGGATGCCACGTGCTGGGACCCGGATCCGGCGCGTACTTCGGCGTCTGGGCTCCCAACGCTGCACACGTGTCGGTCATCGGCGACTGGAACGGGTGGAAGGCCGGACGCGGACGTTCTCGCGCCGCGGGCCGATGGATCGGGGATCTGGGAAGGCATCGCGCCGGCGCTGCTCGGCCAGGCATATAAGTACCGGATTACTTCGCGCGTCGGAGGATTTGTCGTCGACAAAGCCGATCCGTACGGAGTGTGCTGCGAAGCTCCGCCGGCCACAGCCTCACGTGTATGGTCGCTCGAATACGAGTGGCGGGACTCTGCATGGATGGCCGGCCGCGGCGCGCGCAACGGTTTGGATGCGCCGATGTCCATTTACGAACTGCATGCCGGTTCGTGGCGCCGCAAGGATGGCGCCTTTCTCAATTACCGCGAGCTTGCCCATTCGCTGGCGGGATACATTGGCGGGCTGGGCTTCACGCATGTTGAACTCATGCCGATCACCGAACATCCCTTTTACGGATCGTGGGGGTATCAGACGACGGGGTACTTCGCGCCCACCGCCCGTTATGGCACCCCGCAAGACCTGATGTACTTCGTGGATCATTTGCATGAGAAGGGCATCGGCGTAATCCTCGATTGGGTGCCATCACATTTCCCGACCGACGAGCACGGGCTGGTATTTTTCGACGGCACGCATCTGTATGAACATGCCGATCCGCAACAGGGCTTTCATCCCGAGTGGAAGTCTGCGATTTTCAATTTTGGCCGCAATGAGGTTCGCAGTTTTCTCATTTCGTCCGCGCTGTTCTGGTTCGAGAAATATCACATCGACGGGATCCGGGTCGATGCAGTTGCATCGATGCTGTACCTCGACTACGCCCGCAAAGCGGGCGAATGGATTCCAAATTGCTACGGCGGGCGGGAAAATCTCGAGGCTATCGACTTTCTGCGGATGCTGAACCTGTCTGTGTATCGCGATCATCCGGGGTGGCGATGATTGCCGAGGAATCGACTGCCTGGCCGATGGTGTCGCGTCCGACCGATGTGGGCGGGCTCGGCTTCGGATTGAAATGGAACATGGGCTGGATGCATGACACGCTCGAATACATGAAGCTGGACCCGATCAATCGGAAATACCATCACGGACAACTCACTTTCTCGCTGATCTACGCCTTCAATGAGAACTTTGTACTGCCGCTGTCGCATGACGAAGTGGTGTACGGCAAAGGGTCACTGATCGGGAAAATGTCGGGAGACGATTGGCAAAAGTTTGCCAACCTGCGGCTGCTCTACGGGTACATGTGGGCGCATCCGGGCAAGAAGCTCCTGTTCATGGGCGGAGAATTTGCCCAGCGGCGCGAGTGGACGCATGAGGGCGAGCTCGAATGGTGGGTTTCGGAATTGCCGGAGCACGCCGGCGTGAAGCAACTGGTCGGTGACTTGAACCGCGTTTACCGCAGCGAACCGGCGCTGCACAAGATCGATTTCTCGTCCGACGGATTCGAATGGCTGGACGTCGGCAATGCGGAAATGAGCGTCATCGCATTCCTGCGCAAAGCGCCTGGAGTCGGCGCCGCCTTGCTGGTCGTCTGCAACTTCACCCCCGTTCCCAGGCACAACTTTCTGGTGGGCGTGCCGTCGCGCGGGATATGGCGCGAGATCTTGAATACGGACGCGCGAGAATACGGCGGTTCCGGATGGGGGAATCTCGGCCGCGTGGAATCCGTACCCGTCACGGCTCATGGGCGTTTAGAGTCGGTCAATCTCAACCTGCCGCCTCTTGCGACGATCGTCTTGCGTCACGAACCGCATGGCTAGAACAAAGCGCAAGGGTGGCGCAAGGGTAACCGCCGCCGGACCGACGCCCGAAACGGATCGAACAGGCGAGATTGCGGAGGGGCGCGTGCGCGCCGTGATCGACGAACTCTTGCCGGCGGTCGACGGCGGGCGCTTCCGCGCCAAGCGCATTGCCGGCGAATCCGTCCGGATCGAAGCGCATTGCTTTACCGATGGTCATGACAAACTTCGCGTGGTGCTGCGCTGGCAGCGAACGGGCGCAAGCGAGGAATACGAAGTCGACATGAAGCCGCAAGCCAACGATGTCTGGCTGGCAAGTTTCACGCCGCCGCGTGCCGGCGTCTATCGCTACACGGTGGCGGCATGGGTGGATCATTTCGAGTCGTGGCGCGCCGAGCTCGAACGGCGCGAAGACCGGGCCGACATCCGGATGGCGCTGCATGTCGGCAGCGCACTCATCGACGAAGCCGCCGCACGTGCCGAGGGCAGCGACCGCTCGATCCTCACGGAGTGGTCGGCACAGTTGCGCAAGATAGCGGACGATACCCACGCTGATCCCACCGCGCACAAGGCCATGGCGCTCGACAGCGCTCGCGCAGCAATTGTCGCGCGCTATGCAGACCGCAGTCTCGCCGCGACGCGGTCGCTTGAGCTCGTCGCGGACCGAAAGCGTGCGGCTTTTAGCACCTGGTATGAGATGTTTCCCCGCTCCGCCGGCCTCCAACCGGGTCAACACGGCACTTTTCGGGACGTCGAAGCGCGTTTGTATCATCTGGCCGAGATGGGCTTCGATGTGCTTTATTTCCCGCCGATTCATCCCATTGGGCGCATCAACCGCAAGGGACCTAATAATGCATTGACCGCGAAGCCCGGAGATGTCGGCAGCCCCTGGGCCATCGGCGCGGCCGAGGGCGGCCACAAGGACATCCTTCCGCAGTTGGGCACGCTGGAGGATTTCCGCCGTTTATTGACGAATGCGCGCGAACTCGGCATCGAGATTGCACTCGACATCGCGTTCCAGGTTGCGCCTGACCATCCCTATGTGAAGGCTCATCCGCAATGGTTCAAGCATCGTCCTGACGGCAGCGTGCAGTATGCGGAGAATCCGCCGAAAAAATACCAGGATATCTACCCTTTCGATTTCGAAACCGAAGATTGGCGCGCTTTGTGGGAGGAATTGAAGAGCGTCGTTGATTTCTGGATCGCGCAGGGCGTGAGGATATTTCGCGTCGACAATCCCCATACCAAGGCGTTCGGCTTTTGGGAATGGATGATCAATGCGGTCAAACGCGATGAAGCCGACGTGATTTTCCTTGCCGAAGCGTTCACGCGGCCGATACTCATGCACCGGTTGGCCAAATTGGGATTCTCGCAATCGTACACGTACTTCACATGGCGCAACTCCAAGCAGGAACTCACGGACTATTTCACCGAGCTCGCGCTGGGCCCGGGACGCCAGTACTACCGGCCGAACGTGTGGCCTAATACGCCCGATATCCTGCACGAGACTCTGCAGTCGGGCTTGCGTCCGGTGTTTGCGGCGCGGCTCATACTGGCTGCGACCCTCGCCGCCAACTACGGCATCTACGGTCCGACCTACGAGCTGCTGGAAAGCGCGCCGCGCGAGCCCGGCAGCGAGGAGTATCGAGATTCGGAAAAATATCAATTGCGCCATTGGCCCGTCGAAAGTTCCGACAGCCTATGGTCCCTGATCGCCCGCATCAATAGAATCCGCAAGGAAAATGCGGCACTGCAGTCCGATGGGAGCCTGCGCTTCTGCCCGGTCGACAACGATCAGCTCATCGCGTATCTCAAAATCGATGCCGCAAGCGGGAATGTCATTCTAACCGTGGTGAATCTCGATCCGCATCAGCCGCACTCCGGGTGGTTGGACCTGGACGTCGACGCATTGAAGCTCGAGGCGGAGCAGCCCTATCAGGTGCATGATCTGTTGAGCGATCAGCGCTATATCTGGCGGGGCCGGTATAACTACGTCATGCTCGATCCGCATCGGGCACCCGCCCATGTATTCAGGCTGCGCCGGCGGGTGCGCAGCGAGCAGGATTTCGACTACTATCTGTGAAACCGCGCTAGATGAACGACGCTAATGCCCTTGCTATCGAGTCCGCCGCGGCGTCCGGCCTCGCCGCTGTCGACCCTCTTTGGTACAAAGACGCCGTCATCTACCAGCTCAACGTCAAGTCGTTCTTGGACTCGAACGACGATGGCATCGGCGATTTCAAAGGCCTGACTTCAAAGCTCGAATACATCAGGGATCTTGGCGTCAACACGATCTGGTTGATGCCTTTCTACCCCTCGCCCCTCAAGGACGACGGGTACGACATCGCGGACTACCAAAACGTGCATCCGCAGTTCGGCACGCTCGAGGATTTTCGGTTGATGCTGCACGAAGCACATCGGCTCGGATTGAAGGTGATCACAGAACTCATCATCAACCACACGTCGGATCAGCACCCCTGGTTTCAAGCCGCCAGAGCGGCTCCCCCGGGCTCCCCGCAGCGCGACTTCTACGTATGGAGCGACACCGACCAAAAATACCTTGGAACGCGCATTATTTTCACCGACACCGAGACCTCGAACTGGACGTGGGACCCGGTGGCGAAGGCCTATTACTGGCATCGATTTTTCGGCCACCAGCCCGATTTGAACTTCGACAATCCGAAAGTGTTGGAAGCGGTGCTGCAAATCATGCGCTTCTGGCTCGACATGGGCGTCGACGGCTTCAGGCTCGACGCAATTCCCTACCTTGTGGAGCGCGAAGGAACCAACAATGAAAATTTGCCCGAAACCCATGCGGTGATCAAGGAGCTGCGGGCCGCGATCGATGCTCATTATGAAAACCGGTTCCTGCTGGCGGAAGCGAATCAGTGGCCGGAGGATGTGCGCGAGTATTTCGGCGACGGAGATGAGTGCCACATGGCATATCACTTCCCATTGATGCCGCGAATTTATATGGCGATCGCCCAGGCGGACCGGTACCCCATCATTGAAATCATGCAGCAAACGCCGGATATTCCGGACAGCTGCCAGTGGGCAATTTTCCTGCGAAATCACGACGAATTGACCCTGGAGATGGTCACGAGCAAGGAACGCGACTACATGTACACCACCTACGCGGCGGATCTGCAGGCGCGCATCAATCTCGGCATTCGCCGCCGCTTGGCGCCGTTGATGGAGAACGATCTGGACCGCATCAAGCTCATGAACAGCCTGTTGCTGTCCATGCCGGGCTCTCCCATCCTGTACTACGGCGACGAAATTGGCATGGGCGACAATTTTTTCATCGGCGACCGCAACGGCGTCCGCACCCCCATGCAGTGGAGTCCGGACCGCAACGCCGGCTTCTCGCGCGCCGACCCTCAGCGGCTGTATCTTCCGCCCATCATGGATGCGGTGTACGGTTATCAGTCCACCAACGTCGAAGCCCAGTCCCGCGATCCAAGTTCGCTGCTGAGTTGGACCAAGCGCATGCTCGCAGTGCGCAAGACCAGCAAGGCGTTCGGACGCGGATCGCGCCGATTCTTGAGACCCGGTAACCGCAAGATTTTGGCGTATCTACGTGAGTTCGGCGACGACACGATCCTGTGCGTTGCAAACCTCGCGCGTTCGGCGCAACCGGTCGAGCTCAACCTGGCGAATTTCAAGGGCCGGGTGCCGGTCGAAATGCTCGGCCGCACGACTTTTCCGCCCATCGGAGAATTGCCCTATTTGCTGACCATTGCGGCCTACGGGTTCTACTGGTTCAGGTTGGCAACCGACGCCGAAGTCCCTTCCTGGCATGAACAGATCGTCTCGATCGAGGAGCGCCCGGTTCTGGTGTTGTTCGACGGCTGGACCAGCCTGTTCCGCGAGCGTGTCGTTCCGTGGCGCATTGGGATCGCGGAGAAGACGCGTCTGCAGTTCGAAACAGACACGCTGCCCCGTTACGTAGAGACACAGCGGTGGTATGCGGCGAAGGGCACGGCGATCGACCGTGCACGGATCGCCGATCACATACTGTGGCAAGAAGATAAGCTCACATGGTTGGTCGCTTTGCTCGACCTCGAGGGCGGCGGTGAACACGCAAATTACTTCATGCCGCTCGCGTTGGCGTGGGAGGAGCGTGACGAGGAGCGCGTGCGCAATCTCTCGACGGCGGCGGTGGCCAAGATACGCCAGCAGGCGAATGTCGGCGTGATGGGCGACGCCTTCGCCGATGAAATGTTCTGCCGATCGGTCGTCGCGGCGATGGCGTCGCGAAAAGAAATCGCCATGACTCAGGGTAAATTGCAATTCCGCCCAACCGGCGCATTCGACCGATTGGCGGGAAAGGGTTTCATCAGCTTGCCGGTGTCAAGGCCGCGCGGCTCGAGCTCGAACACCATTGTCGTCATCGGCGAGCGATTGATGCTGAAGGGTTACCGCCGGCTGCGCACGGGCGCGAATCCGGAACTCGAGATGGGCCTGTACCTCACCGAGGTCGCGCGCTACCCGAATTGCGCACCGCTGGCGGGCGCTCTTGAATACATCGCGAACGACGGCGAAACGCAGCTACTCGCGATGCTGCAGGGGTATGTCGCCAATCAAGGTGACGGATGGACTTACTCGCTCGAGTACTTGCAGCGTCACCTCGAGCAGTACCGCACCACGCCGGCCGGCGATGCCGTGCCCGTGAGCGCGCATGAGGCCTACTTGGCGATGATCCGGGTTTTGGCCGTGCGTACAGCGGAACTGCACAAGGCTCTGGCACGGCCAGCGAAGAATCCTGCATTCGCTCCGCAGCCGCTGGCGCGCTCCGATATCGAGGCCTACCGCCAGCGCGCGGCCGACGAGGCACGCAATGCGCTCGAACTGCTCGCGGCAAACCTCGAACAGGTGCCGAGCGGCGACCGAGACCGGGCCGCCGCGGTGCTCGCGCAGCGAGATCAGGTGCTGTCGCGCATCGAGTCCCTTTCGGCCGAAACACCGCAGGGGCTGAAGACACGCATTCACGGCGATTATCACCTTGCCCAAGTCCTCGTTACGCGCAATGATTTCGTCATTATCGACTTTGAAGGGGAACCCGGCCACAGCCTCGAGCAGCGGCGCGCGAAGCATTCGCCGTTGCGCGATGTCGCAGGAATGCTGCGCTCTTTCAGCTATGTGCGGCATAGCGCCTTGCGTAAGGTTGCGCATGTCGAAGCCGAAGCCGCCAAGCTGTCGCCGCTGGCGCGAGGGTGGGAGATGGAAGTGCGCGCGGCCTTTCTGTCTGCCTACGATGCCGCAGCTCGCGAAGCGCGAATCTACGGGTCCGAGACGCCGCTGCGGCCGGGCAACGGTCTGCTCGGCCTGTTCGAGCTGGAGAAGGCCCTGTACGAACTGAGATACGAGCTCGGCAACCGTCCTTCCTGGGCGGGTATTCCGTTGCAAGGCATCTTGGACTGGAGCGCCGCGGGGTGATTCGTTATCTAAGGCAGATTTGGGATTCGGGAGGCGGGCATGCAAAGCATTGATATATTGCTTGAAACTGCGCGGGAATTTCTGCACCAGATTGCCGCATTCCTACCGCGGCTGCTGCTGGCGCTGGTCGTGGTTGCGGTTGGATGGCTGCTCGCAAAAGCCGCGAGGTTCGCCGTTGAAAGAGGCTTGCGGGCTTTCAATTTCAACGTGCTGACCGAACGTGCAGGCACCGACAACTTTCTGCGCCAAGCGGGGATGCGCGGTGATACGACGACGTTGTTCGGACTGGTGGCATACTGGCTGGTGATTTTGGCGACGCTGATGATCGCTTTCAATGGCCTGGGGCTCACCTACATCACCGACCTTTTGGGGCGCCTGGTGTTGTTCACGCCCAAGCTGCTGGTCGCCATGCTGGTAGTCATTTTCGGATCGTATTGCGCCCGCTTCGTCGGAGGCGCCGTGCACGCCTATTGCATGGATGCACAAATTCCGGATGCGGACCTTTTGGGCAGAATTGCGCGATATGTCATCGTGATATTCGTCGTCATGATCGCCCTGAGCCAGGTCGAGATCGGCGGCGACATCGTTCAGAGAACCTTTCTCATTCTCTTGGCCGGGCTCGTGCTGGCCTTGGCCCTCGCATTCGGCCTCGGGGGCAAGGAGTGGGCGGCGGCGATGCTTGAACGCTGGTGGCCGCGGGACGGCCGGGGCAACCCCTGACTCACTTGATCGACCGCCGATACTGCACGAAACCGGAGCGCTCCGCGATCCGGTCGTACAGCAGCATGGCGTCGGTATTGGTTTCATGGGTCAGCCAGTGCACTCGCGCGCATCCTTGATCGCGGGCGATTCCATACACATATTCGATGAGCTTTCGGCCGACTCCGGCGCCGCGTGCGTCGGGGCTCACGAATAGATCCTGCAAGTACAGATAGTCGCCAATGGTCCAGCAGGAGCGATGACGAATGTGATGGACGAGGCCGACCGCCCGCGGACCGTCCCATGCAAGCGCCGCCCCCATCGGTTCTCCGGCGTCCAGCAATCGAGACCAGGTGACCTCCGATACCTCGGGCGGTATGTCGGTTTTATAGAAAGCCTGGTAGCCCCGCCACAGCGGGAGCCATGCCGCGCCGTCGTCTCGGGACAGGGGCACTATCTGAATATTGTTTTTGGTCATTGGTCGTCCGATGAATATGAGGGAGTCAGGCGTTGATGAGCCCATGGCGAATCGCTATCAGCGTCAGTTCGGATTGATTCACCACGTTGAGTTTTTGCTTAATGTTGTATAGATGCGTGCCGATGGTCGACGCGGACAGATTCAAGTCCAACGCGATGCCCTGCACCGTCGCGCCTCCCGCAAGGCGGACGAAAACTTCGAATTCTCTATCCGACAGCCGTTCGACAGGCGACTTCGTGCCGCCGTCAAATTCGGCCAGCGCCAGCTTTTGGGCAAGCGCGGGATCGAGATACCGACGGCCTGCAGCAACAACCCCCACGGCTTCGAGCAGGGCTTCGGGAGCGCTGCGCTTCGACAAGAAACCGAGCGCGCCCTCTTGCAAGGCCCGGCGGGCATGCATGGGATCATCGTGAGCCGATAAGGTCAGTATCTTCGCTTGAGGCTCGCGGGCGCGAATCCGGCGCAACGCCTCGAGCCCGCCCATCCCCGGCATCGCGAGATCCATCAAGACGACGTCAGGGTGGAGTTCGAAATAGAGCTGACAGGCAGCCTCGCCTGACTCAGCTTCCGCAACCACCGACATTTCCGCCATTGATTGAAGCAATAAACGAAAACCCGTCCGGACTACGGCATGATCGTCGACCAGCAGGATCTTGATCACGTCTGTGCGCCCAATGGCACGTCGGCGGTGAGGCGGACACCAGCGCCGTCCACATTGCCGATGCTGAAAGTGCCGCCCAATTGCTGCACGCGCTCGGCCAAACCACGCAAACCAAAATGTCCGGGCCGGGCCCATCCGCTTGCCAGTCCGACACCGTCGTCGGTCACCGTAGCCACGATTCGCCGTACGTCACACTGCACCGCAATATCGACCCTCGAACCTTGCGAATGCCGCAGGGCGTTGATCAGTCCTTCCTGCACTACTCGGTAGATGGTGAGAGTGACGCTTGGACCGAGTTCGATCGGCAATTCCTGGCGAAGCGAAAGAGCCACCGATGGGTGGCGCCGTTGCCAGTCGCGCACCAAGCTCTCGAGGGTCGCGGCAAGTCCGAGAGTGTCGAGCGAAAGCGGAGTGAGCCTCGGTATGAGGCCGTGCATGGCATCGTATAGGCGCGCCGCCTCCTCTGAAATCATTCTCGCCACATCGCCGGCGGCGGGGTCGTGAGAGCCTGCTTGAGTGGCGATTGCGAGCGCGAGGCTGCGAATCGCGGTGACCGATTGACCAAACTCGTCGTGCAACTCGTGTGCTATCAAGCGCCGCTCCTCTTCGACGCGTTGGTCAGCCAACGAAGCCATTTCCCGCCGTTCCTCCAGGCGCGCCTCGGCATCCTGGGCTTTGCGCTCTGCCAGGACTTTGTCCTGCACGGCTTGCGCCATTCGATTGAACGCAATGCCGATCGTTTGAGCTTCGCTGCCTGCGAGCACCGGCAGGCGGAATGACAAATCCCCCCGCTGCACGCGTTCGAGGCCCTCCGCGATCACCGGGAAGGGTTCAAGGGCCCGTTTCACCGACCAAAACGCGAGTGCATTGACGACAACGAACATGGCTGCCGCGAACGCGCAAAGCCGGGTGACGTCGTCCCAGGCGTCGAGCACCGCTCGCGATGGCTGCGCTTGCACCACGAGCAATACGCCGCCGCGCAGCGCAAATGTATAAGTGGACTGTTGCGGCGCCAATAGATGTGCGAACCACGCCGGCGCCTCGCGTCCGGCCTTGTACGTGGCCGGCGGCGAGCGATAGAGGACTTCTCCGGTGGCCGTCTGCAGAGACACTTCATTGGCCCGCACCCGGCCGAGTTGCTGCAGGAATTGAAGCACGAGATCCGGGCCCCCGACTCTTGAATAAACTTCTGCTAGACGGCCCAGGAGCTGGGAGGCCACCCGGTTCGCCGCCTCGATTTCTTCTCGCACGGAGGTCCGCGTACTTTCCACTTCGGCCGCAATCAGCACGAACACGAACGCCGCGCTCAAGGCCGCAACCACGAGGTTCAAGCGAGTCCGCAGTCTCATTGGGGTCATGGTACCAGGGCGTGCCGCCGGGGGGCGCCGCGGAGCGGTCTCGCGCGCCGCCTCATGAAAATCATGAGTCCAGTTTCATGATGCCGCTGATTCGGCGGATCGCGCAGCGGGAGGACCATAGGGCGGTACCTCAAATAGGAGCTTCGATATGAAATGGGAAACCCCGCAAGCCGTTGAATTGCGGTTCGGTATGGAAATTACGATGTATGTGTCGAATCGCTGACTAGCGAGGGCGTTCGCCCGCGCATGCGGGCGGCGCCTACCCCTTCGTGAAAATCCGGGTGCTGGGGTCGGCCGCCGGGGGCGGTTTTCCCCAATGGAATTGCAATTGCCCAAACTGCAAGGGTCTTCGCGCGGGAACTTTGCACGGCCGTGCCCGGACCCAATCTTCCATCGCCGTCGCAGATGGCGGCCTTTGGGTGCTGGTGAACGCATCGCCGGACATCCTGGCCCAATTGCGGGCGAGTCCGGATCTGCAACCGGGCCGTACGATACGCGACACCGCCATTGCCGCCATCATCCTCGTTGACGGGCAGGTCGACCATACGACCGGGCTGTACATGCTGCGAGAATCGGTGCGTCCGTGGCCCATTTGGTGCACAGACAGCACCTTTGCGGATCTCACCCGCGGCAACCCGATCTTTGAGGTGCTCGGTTTCTTTTGCGGCGTGGACCGGCGCCGCATCGCCCTAGAGGACACGATTTTCACGGTGGACGCGGTGCCGGGGGTGCGGTGGCGCGCGTTGCCGGTCGCCAGCAAGCCGGCGCCGTACTCGCCGAATCGAGCTGCACCCGTCGAAGGCGACAATCTGGCGCTGGTCATCGAGGATGCGAAGAGCGGAAAAACTGCGGTGTATGCTCCGGGATTGAGCGTCATCGACGGGCGGTTGTGGAACGCCATGCGATCCGCCGCCTGTGTCCTCGTGGATGGTACGTTCTGGACGGACGATGAAATGATTGGCCTCGGGATTTCGTCGAAACGGGCCCGCGATATGGGCCACCTTCCGCAGAGCGGTGCGGGCGGGATGCTCGAGTGGCTGGATCGTCTGCCGCCCGCCACGCGCCGGATCTTGACGCACATCAATAACACCAATCCCATTCTGGACGAGACTTCCCCGCAGGCGGCCGAACTTTCGCGCCGCGGGGTCGAAGTCGCGTGCGATGGCATGGAAATCGCGCTGTGAACGCCGCCGCCTGGAGCCGAGAGGAGTTCGAAGCGCAGCTGCGGACTCAAGGCCGCGCCTATCACATTCATCATCCTTTCAATGTATTGTTGAATTCGGGGGCAGCGACTCCGGTGCAGATCCGCGGCTGGGTGGCGAATCGCTTCTATTATCAAATCAACATTCCGATCAAGGACGCCGCCATTCTGGCGAACTGCTCCGATCGATCGGTGCGCCGCTCTTGGGTGCAGCGCATTCTCGACCACGACGGCTACGGCGATGATCCCGGCGGGATCGAATCTTGGCTGCGGTTGGCGGAGGCGGTGGGCCTCGAGCGCAAGACGGTGGAGAGCCTCGCGGAAGTGCTGCCGGGAGTTCGTTTCGCGGTCGATGCCTATGTAAACTTCGCTCGCCGGGCGCCGTGGCCGGAGGCAATATGCTCATCCCTCACCGAACTTTTCGCGCCGGAGATCCACAAGCAACGCCTCGCCAATTGGCCGCAGCATTATCCATGGATCGATGGCTCGGGATTGCAATACTTCCAGAGCCGGGTGAGCTTGGCTCGCCGCGACGTCGAGTTCGGCCTCGCCGTGACGCTGGAGCGTTTCAATACCCGCGCCCTGCAAGAACGCGCGCTCGATATTCTGAAATTCAAGCTCGACGTGCTGTGGCAGATGAGCGATGCCATGGCACTGCGCTACATGGAGAAGTCTTGAACACGCCAGCCCTCGACTCCGTTTCCCGGCCTGCCGTGGGGCAGGGGTTCCGCCTCCAATGGGAACCCGCGCAAAATGCGCACGTGCTTCTATATCCCGAAGGAATGATCAAGCTCAACGGCAGCGCGGGCGAGATCTTGAAACGCTGCGACGGGGCGACGACGATTGCGGATATCACGACGGATCTCGAACGCGCATTCGCGACGTCCAATCTGTCGGACGACGTCCTGCGCTTCGTGGCGATGGCCGTGGAGAAGAAATGGCTGAAAATAATCCCGTGAACGCTTCGATGAAGAGTCCTGCTCCGCCGCGGCCCGGGCCGCCGCTCTGGCTATTGCTCGAGCTGACGTACCGCTGTCCCCTGCATTGCGTTTTCTGCTACAACCCGACCGACTTCGCACGTTCCGCCGCGGAACTCCCGACCGAGGACTGGCTGCGGGTGCTGCGCGAAGCGCGGGAGTTGGGAGCCGTGCAACTCGGACTCTCGGGCGGCGAACCCTTGACGCGGAATGATTTGGAGGCGATCGTGGCCGAAGCGCACCGCCTCGGATTCTACTCGAACCTCATCACTTCGGGCGTGGGATTGAACGATGCGCGGCTGCATGCGCTCAAGAACGCGGGGCTCGACCATATTCAGCTCTCATTCCAGGACAGCACTCGGCAGCTGAATGATTTCCTCAGCAGCACCCGTACTTTCGAACTGAAATCGGCAGTGGCTGCATTGATCAAAAAATATGAATATCCCATGGTGCTCAACGTGGTGCTGCACCGGTTGAACATCGATCATGTGGAGGAAATTCTCGAGATGGCGCTCAAGTTGGGCGCAGACTACGTCGAATTGGCCAATACCCAGTATTACGGATGGGCATGGCACAATCGAGAGCAGCTTCTGCCCAGCCGTGCCCAGGTGGAGCGTGCAGAGCAGGCGATGCAGCGATTCCGGGAACGCGTGGGCCGGCAAATGCAGATCTATTTCGTGGTGCCCGATTACTTCGAACGCCGTCCAAAGCCCTGCATGAACGGCTTGGGCTCGATCTTTCTGACGATCACGCCGGACGGAACCGCGCTTCCTTGCCATGCGGCTCGCATGCTGCCCGGGCTCACTTTCCCCAATGTACGCCTGGCGAGCGTGGGTGAGATCTGGTACGACTCGGCCAGCTTCAATCATTTCCGCGGCGATGAATGGATGAAGGAACCGTGTCGAAGTTGCCCGGAAAAGACCCGCGATTTTGGCGGATGCCGCTGTCAGGCCTATCTCCTCACGGGCGATGCCGCGAATGCCGACCCGGTTTGCGATTTATCGCCGCATCATCATTTGGTGACCGAGGCGGTCGCGCGGGCGGAACGGCCCGAGACGGCCGTGCAGTACGGCGGCGCGCCGGTGGAGAAGCCGCTGGTTTTTCGCAGCGAACGCAATTCCTCGACGCTGTTCGTCAAGCGAGAGGGAATCTGACGCGATGCAGTGGCTGACTTGGGTATTCCTCGCCGCCGTCGGGGCGGAGACGACGACACGTCTTTGGCTGGGATCACGCCAGATCGCAGCGGTGCGGGCGCATCGCGACCAAGTCCCGGAGCCTTTTCGGGGGCAGGTCTCGCTCGCGGATCAGCAGCGGGCGGCCGACTACACCGTCGCCAGGGCTCGCCTCGGACGATGCGCAACCGTCGTCGAAGCGATCGTCAAACTCATGCTTACCTTGGGCGGCGGCCTCGCCGCGATCGATGCAATGTGGCGCCACACGAGCCTTCTCGAACCCTGGCGCGGATTAGGCGTGGTGGCGACCGTGCTGCTGCTGCTGCAATTGATCGGGCAACCTTTCGCGATATGGAGAACATTCAAGATAGAAGCGCGTTTCGGGTTCAATCGGATATCCCCCCGGCTGTACGTGCTGGATTTGGCCAAACAATGCGCATTGGCCGCGCTGCTCGGCGGGCCCCTGCTGCTGGCCACGCTCACCCTCATGGAAAATGCCGGAAATCGCTGGTGGGTATGGGTTTGGTTGATCTGGATGGGGTGGACGGTCGGACTCACCTGGGCGGCCCCCAAGTTCATTGCCCCGTTCTTCAATCGCTTCTCGCCGCTCACCGATGAAGCTCTCAAAAAACGCGTGGAAATTCTACTCGAACGCTGCGGATTCTCGGCAGGGGGTGGGGTGTTCGTGATGGACGGGTCGCTGCGCTCGGCGCATGGCAACGCATATTTCACCGGACTCGGGCGCAACAAGCGCATCGTATTCTTCGACACGCTGCTGTCGCGCATAGAGGTGCCGGAAATCGAAGCGGTGCTGGCGCACGAACTCGGCCATTTTCGGCTGCACCATGTGCGGCAGCGGCTGGTGGCATCGCTGTTGATGGCGTGCGGTGGCTTGGCACTGCTCGCGTGGCTTGCGCGGCAGCCGGAGTATTACAGCGCCTTGGGAGTGTCCGCGCCTTCCGGCGCGATGGCGCTGCTACTCTTCGTGCTGACCGTGCCGGCGTTCATGTTTTTCGCGACACCGATCATGGCCTGGTGGTCGCGCCGGCACGAGCGACAGGCGGACGACTTTGCGGCGGAGTACGCCGATCCCGGGAACCTCGCCGCCGCCTTGGTCAAGCTGTTTCGCGACAACGCGTCCACGCTCACACCCGATCGCATCCATTCGGCGTTCTTCGATTCGCATCCGCCGGCGCTCGAGCGCGTCGAGCGATTGACCGCGGCCTTGCAATCCCGGGCTTAGGCGGCCGCGCGGTGCGGCGTCTCTTCGAGGGCTCGGGCGAGAACGTCTTCGATTTTTTCCGCCCAGACGAACTCGAGTTTCGTGCGCACGCTCTCCGGAATGTCCTCGAGATCGCGTCGGTTGCGCGCGGGCAGGATCACCACGCGAACCCCGGCGCGTGCCGCGGCGACGCATTTCTCCTTGATGCCGCCAACCGGCATCACCACACCCCGCAAGCTTATTTCACCCGTCATCGCAACGTCGGCGCGGACGGTTCGTTGCGTGAGGAGCGACGCCAGTGAGGTGGCGATCGCGACTCCGGCACTCGGACCGTCCTTGGGGATGGCGCCGGCCGGCACATGAATGTGCAAATCGCTATTGTCCAGGGCGAAAGGATCTATTCTCAAGCGATCCGCCTGCGACTTCACCCAGGTGACGGCCGCCTGCGCGCTTTCCTTCATCACTTCGCCGAGCTGTCCAGTCAGAATGAGCTTGCCGCTGCCGCGCACTCGGCTGGACTCGATGAAGAGAATGTCGCCGCCCGCCGGCGTCCATGCGAGCCCCGTCGCAACCCCGGGTACGCTGGTGCGCAGGGCGAGTTCGCTCTCGAAACGCGCCGGTCCCAAGATGCGCTGTACGTCGTCCCCCCCGATCGAGACGCGCTCCTCGGCGCCGGAGGCAATGGCCACCGCGGCGGTGCGCAGCAATGCGCCGATCTGGCGCTCGAGGCCGCGCACGCCCGCTTCGCGGGTGTACTCGTTGATGACCCGGCGCAAGGCGTCCCCGGAAATCTCCACTTGTTCGGCTCGAAGGCCGTTCGCCCGCAGCTGGCGCGTGAGCAGGTAGCGCCGGGCGATCTGCAGCTTTTCCTCTTCGGTATAGCCCGTGAGCTCGATGATTTCCATCCGATCGCGCAGCGGCGGCGGAATTGAATCCAGTACGTTGGCGGTCCCGATGAACAGGACCTTCGACAGGTCGAAAGGCAGGGCGAGATAGTTGTCCCGGAACGAGTTGTTCTGTTCCGGGTCGAGCACCTCGAGCAATGCCGAAAACGGATCGCCCTGATGGCTGGCCGAGAGCTTATCGACTTCATCGAGCATGAGCACCGGATTGCGGCGGCCGGCCTTGCGCACAGCCTGCGCGATGTTGCCGGGCAAGGAACCGATGTAGGTGCGCCGATGGCCGCGAATTTCCGCCTCATCGTGTACGCCGCCCAAGCTCACGCGTCCGAATTTGAGACCGATCGCTTTGGCGATGCTCTGACCGAGCGAGGTCTTACCCACGCCCGGCGGACCGACAAAACAGAGGATGGGACTGCGGCCCTCCGGATTCAGCTTCCGAACGGCGAGGAATTCCAATATTCGGCGTTTGATCTTCTCGAGGCCATAGTGATCTGCGTCGAGTATCGCGCGAGCCTGTTCGATATCGACCGTCTCCGGATCGACCTTCGACCACGGCATGGCGATCAGCCAGTCCAGGTAGGAACGGGTCATGGAGTATTCGGCGGAGGAGTCCGGCATGCGCTCCAACCGTTTGAGCTCCCGCTGGGCTTGCTCTTCGACTTCGGCAGGCATCGCAGCGTCCTTGATGGCTTGCCTCAGCTCTTCGAGCTCGCCGGACGAGGAGTCGGTGTCTCCCAGCTCCTTCTGGATCTGTTTGAGGCGCTCGCGCAGCACGGCTTCCTTTTGACGTTCGTCGAAGGCCTCGCGCGTCCGCTCATCGATCTCCCGCGAGACCTTGAGCACCTCGATACGCCGGTTGAGCAAGGCCAGCACGCGATCGAGGCGCGCCTTCAGCTCGAAGGTCGCCAAAATCTCCTGCTTTTCCTGGGTTTTCAAGTCCATGAAGCTCACGATCATGTCCGCGAGAGCCGGGATCGACTCGATGCTGCGAATCGCGTTGACGAGTTCCCCCGGGACCTGCGGCAGCAGCTGCACGGCCTCCAACGCTTTTTCCCGTAAATTGTGCCCCCGCGCTTCATTTTCGCGGTCGAGCACGGTGGGGTCTTTATGCGTCTCTATTCGCGCCACCAGGAAGGGCTCGTGACTCACGTAATCCAGCACCGTGAACCGCTCTTCGCCCTGGGCTATCAGATGATGCGAGCCGTCCGGCGCCGTGATGAAACGCACGATGCTGGCGGCCGTGCCCACGTTGTGCAGCCCTTCCGGTGCTTTTGCTGCCGCGGCTTCGGCGCGCGGCGCGTCCGCGCCCGAATCCTGCAGCAAAAGGCCCACGCGGCGCTGAGTTCGCACCGCTTCTTGTGCCGCCGCCAATGCGGCATTGCCGGTGATCGCGATCGGCAGGACGACGCCCGGAAACAATACCGTATTGCTCACCGGCAAGATAATGAGCACGTCTTCAGCGTTCATTACGCCTCCTTGACGAGCCGCAGATAGAGGCATCCCCGGTCGAGCCTGCGCTCGACCAGCGCGTAGCGGCCCGGTGGGATGTCGATCCGCCTGCGCATGCGGCCATAGGGAATTTCCAAACGCACCACGCTCATGCGGGCGCCGATCGCCGGTGGCGGCACTGTGGTATCGATCAGCAAACCGGTCTGGGTGATTTGCACGACTACCTCGTCCGGGCGAGCGCCCGGCAAGGCGACGATCACCTCGAGTTCGGAGCCATCCGAGAAAATATCGACCGGGGGCTCCCACACCGGGCGGGCTGCGGGAACGGCCAATAGGTCGAAAAAACGTCGATGCTTGCGCTCGGCTTCATCGAGGAGTGCGCAGGCTTCCGCCCACATCCAGGACTTCCTGAGGTTGGTATTCATTTCAACAATAGATGCGGACGCGGGCGCTTAAGTTCAAGGGCCCGCGTAGGCTCCAGAGCCGCCGCGGCCAGGCGCGCAACGCGGTGCACCACGCGGAACGTGCCAGGCTTTGCCTAGTTCACTCGCGGCTGAGGCCTGTCTACCACCCGTACCGTATAGCCACCCGACTTCTCATCGGGCCGCAAGGCGAGTAGCCCACGCTTCTCGCCGTCGGCCAACAGGTCGTTGAACGACCTGAAGCCGTAGGCGCGCTCATTGAATCCGGGATGCCGGCGTTTGATTGCCTGTTTCACCATGGAGCCCCAGATGGGTTCGCCGCCTCGCTCTTCGGCCAGAGCTTCCAGCGTTTCCACGATCAGCTCGAGCGCGTCATTGAGGTCGGGACCCTTGTTGTCGGCCGGGGACATGACCTCCGCCGCGGGTAGGGCCTCAGCCGGCGCGGCAGGGGAGCGGCCGGGGCCGGCGGAACGGCGCCGTGCCTTCGAAGGCTCCTTACGCACCAAATCATCGTAGTAAATGAATTCATCGCAGTTGTTGATGAACAGATCCGAAGTCGAATTCTTGACGCCGACCCCGATGACGGTTTTGGCGTTCTCGCGCAGTTTGCTCACCAGCGGCGAGAAGTCCGAATCGCCGCTCAAAATGACGAAGGTATCGACGTGCCCCTTGGTGTAGCACAGATCGAGTGCGTCGACGACCATGCGAATGTCCGCAGAATTCTTGCCGGACTGGCGCACGTGCGGAATTTCGATCAGTTCGAAGGCCGCTTCGTGCAAGCCGCGCTTGAAATCCTTATAACGATCGAAATCGCAGTAGGCCTTTTTGACCACGATGTGGCCTTTGAGCAGCAGGCGTTCGAGCACCTTTTCGATATCGAAGCTCGGGTATTTGGCGTCGCGCGCGCCTAAGGCGATGTTCTCCAGATCGAGGAACACGGCCATCGTGGCGTCGGTCGTTCTAGTGGTCATTGGCCGCAAGTTTACTCCAATATGGCGCCGGGACTTAGCACCAATGGTAATTGAAGCTGATGCTGACGCGTTCGGCATTGATGCGGTTCGGCACGACTTCGTGCCGCAACCAACTTTCAAAGAGCAGCAACTGTCCCGCGACCGCGGGAAACGTTCCCCATGGACGCATGGCGCGAGAAGACGCGGCCTTGCGCGGCGGCGCGGCCATGAAGCGATCGAGCCGCGGATCCTCGAATTTGATGCCGGGTGTTCCCGCCGGTACATGCACATAGTAGGTGCCGCTCAACGTCGAATGCGGATGCAGGTGCAGCCCGTGCACCACATTCTTGGGCATCATGTTGATCCAGCAGTCGGTCATGCTCAGCTTGCGTCCTTCGAGATCCCACTGCGCGGCGTCGGCGAATATCGCCACATGCCGCTCGAGTTTGCTCTCCAGCGCCTTGAAAGTAGGCGAGACTCTCTGCAACCAATGGACCGAGCCGTACGACGTATAGCCATTCGGATAGTTCGTGGCGGACCAGCGGCGTCCCGCGGCATCGTCATGGCGCAGTTGCCGGCATTCCTTGAGAAGCTGACGGTTGAATTCCCTCGTTCCGCGTGTCTGCAAGGCGCTCGCGTACACGAGCGTGGGAAACAGTCTGTGGATTGTCATCGTGCAAGCCTAGCGGGCATCGCGCATGGTGGCAAAATACAGGCCGGATGCGCGAAGTTTTGCGCGTATCGGCGTGCTTCGCCGGAAATCCATGCTTGGCTGGCCTATCATAGGGATACGGCGGCGTCCGCGTCGAGGACTGAAAACGACGACGGGCCGCCAGGCGATCTGCATGATCATGGGAAGTTTTATCAAGGTGCCAACGATGATTCGAAGAAATCCTCATGCCGCAAATTCCATCTTTCGGGCGCTTCTCGGAGCCGCTGCGTTATTCGCGGCGCTCCCGGCCCGGACCGCCGCGAACTACACGCCCATCACCCCCAGCATGAGCGAGCGGAGCGTGACCCTCAGCGGCCGCAACCTGACCATCGATCAGATCGTCATGGTCGCGCGCTACGGCGCTAAGGTCGAATTGAGCGCGGAGGCACGCCAACAAGAAGCCGACAGCTATGGATTGCTCTTGGAAGCCGCCGCCGAGGGGATACCGGTGTATTGGTTCAATCGCGGCTCAGGCGATCAGCGTGAAACCGTGATGTTCGACGGCGATCCGATGACCGCGAAGAATCATGCGCTGATCGAAGAAACTCAGGCCGAGAGGTTTCACTCCGGTGCTTTGTGGGGGACGGGACCGGAGATTGCGGCCGAAGAGATCGTGCGCGCCATGATGGTGGTTCGCGCCAACGGCATGGTGTACAACGCGCCGAGTCCGCAATTGTCGCAGATGCTGCTGGAATTGCTGAACAAGCGCATCACGCCCGTGGTGCAGTCCCGCGGCAGCTTGGGCGAAGGCGATCTGGCGCAGCTCGGCAATGTCGGGGCGGCCATGGTGGGCGCCGGGGAGGCGTACTTTCAGGGTGTTCGTATGAGCGCGGATCAGGCGCTGAAGAGCGCCGGCTTGACACCCATCCAGCCCTTTGCCGCCGATGACAATGCCCTGACGAGCAGCAATGCCTATGCGACGGGGCAGGCGGCGCTCTTGGTTCACGACGCGAAAGAAGCACTCGAATGGGCTGATCTCATTTATGCGATCGATCTGAACGGCATGAACAGCAGCATCACGCCCCTAAGCCTCGTCGTTCAGCACGATCGGCCCGAGCAATGGCTGAACTGGCACGCGGCCCGCATCCTCGACATGATCAAGGGGAGCTATCTCTTCGACCAGGACGCGAAACGCATCATTCAAGATCCCGAAAGCCTGCGGGCATCGTCGATTCGCCAGGGAGCCACTTGGGAAGAATGGGCCGCGCTGCGGAACGCGGTGGTTCTTCAGGCGAACTCATCCGATCACAACCCGGCCGTCAAGGTGGGATCGAGCCCGCGGGATTCCTGGGAGCTCGCTACTCCGCAGCTGATGCGTTTCTTCGTCAAGGGCGGCCCGCGCAGCCACGGCCAACACGGCTACATCGTCTCCAACGCCAACTGGGATCCATACCCGATGGCAAATCGAATCGAGAATTTTGTGGTCGCGCTCGCGAACATGGACATCGCCGTCATGCTACGCATCGAGCGCTTCAGAAATCCGTTCTTTACCGGCGTGTCCGTTTCGCAGGTATTACCCGACGCGACCCGAAACTTCACCGATTACGCGCCGGTGGACCTGCAGCAGGAGGTGCAGGGCTTGATGAATCCGATAGCCCCGTTCGGCAGCGCCATCGTGGGCACCGTCGAGGATCTGCAAGCGCAAACTCGCATCAAGGCGCAGCGTGCCCGGCAGGCCGTGGAGACGACATTCGATTTGCTGGGATTCGACTTGATCGAGGGAAGCCTTTGGATGGATGTGCGTAAAGCGCAGGATGGCAAGCGAAACTTCGGAAGCGCGCCGACGGCCGCGTGGAGCGCTTTTCGCAAGCGCGTGCCGCTGCGAATGGATTCTGCCGGGCCCGGTGCACAATCCATTTCACTGGCAGCGTCTGAATTCTTGAAGAACACACCGGCACGGACGTTTTATCAGGGCGATGCCCCGCCGGGCGGTGAACATTAGGAGTTTTGTTTAGGGCGGCCGCAGACCGGCGGGGGCTCGAGAGTCGCTCGCTCCGTAAAAGATGCCCGCTCGAGGGAATCCCGGGGCCCTGGCCTCGGCGACGTCGGCGGGCGCGCTCCCGATCGCCTTTCCCTGCACCAGACCGAACAGATTTGCCGCACCTGACTTCACGGTGAAGTCATCCAAGCCCCACAGCGAGAATCACAATTGAGAAGCACGTCACGATACGAGCGGACATGCGCGACAGACTAACGCAGGTTGGTGAGGATTGTCCCCCAACGCCGGATAGTGGCTCGATCGAGAGGGCGCTCACGTCATGGATTTCGTCGAGGTTTCAAAAGTCACCGTGCTCAATCAGCGCATGCGCAGAGTGCTGTCGGTATTCCGGACCGTGGCCGCTCATATGAGCAGGCAGGGCGGGCCATCCGGCGAATCCGCACTGCATCTGTCGGGCCGCATCGGCGCGCTCGGCCGCATCGTGCTGGCACCCGTTTTTGCCGACGGCGTAGATCTCGAGTTGCTGGTTTTGGACGAATTCCTGTTGCATGCAGCTCGTCCAGAACAGTTCTCGGTCAGCGGCGTGGAGGTCCGACTCACCCCTAACGCGGCCGAGTTGATGAGTCTGGCCATTCATGAACTCGCCACCAATGCGGTCAAATATGGCGCACTCTCGCAATCCCGGGCAAAAATAAGGGTAGCATGGGACGTCGAAATCCGACTTGGCGTCAGGAACCTGCGATTTGAGTGGTTGGAGACTGCTGTGAGGATGACCGACGAAACGCCGCTCGTCCCTGGGTTCGGCTCCGAACTCGTCGAGCGCGTGATTGCCCGTGAACTGAAAGGTGAGGGAAAGATGCTTTTTTTGCCTGATGGCGTCCGCTGCTCGATCGATATCCCGCTGAGCGATAGCGCAACGCCATGAATAACCCGTTGTTGCGCAAGCTCTCGAATTTCACCCCGTTATCCGAGGAAGAGTCTGCGGCAATCGAGGAATGCTGCAAGGATGTGCGCGAAGTCGGGGCCCGGGAAGATGTGATCGCGCAAGGCGACCGGACCGGCGGAGTCAAATTATTATTGGAGGGATTTGCCTGCCGCTACAAGACTCTCGAGGACGGGCGTAGGCAGATCGTTGCTTACTTCGTGCCCGGGGATCTTTGCGATCTGCGCGTCTTCATTTTGAAGCGAATGGATCATTCGATCGGTGCGATCGCCCCGTCGAAGATCGCGACGATCTCACCGGACAACGTGCTGAGACTGATGCGTGACTATCCGACGCTCACGACAGCGCTATGGTGGTCAACCCTGGTGGAAGAGGCGATTGCGCGCGAGTGGATCGTCAATGTCGGACAACGGAACGCGCTCGAGCGCATGGCGCATCTTTTTTGTGAACTTCTCTACCGTTTCCGCGCCGTTGGTCTCAATCAAGGCCTGTCGTGCACCCTGCCGCTGACCCAGGTGGAGCTGGCCGAGACCTTGGGATTGTCATCCGTGCATGTCAATCGAACTCTGCAGGAGCTGCGGCGGCAAAAGTTGATCACTCTGAACGGGCGAACGCTGACGATACAAAACCTGCGCGCCTTGGAGGAGCTTTCGCTCTTCAACGCCGAATACCTGCACCTGGATTATTCTGCGGAAAAGCACCGCGACGAGGAGCGAGAAGGCGGCGCCTAAAGCCGCGGGGCGGGAAACGGCCTCAGCACGCGCTCGATACTCAAGCCAACTGCAAGCAGCGCGCGGTCGGCACCCGCGGGCGCATCCAGCTCGATCGCCACGGGTAGCCCGGCGTGGGTCAATGCGACCGGAATGACGAGTCCAGGCAGTCCTGCGGTGCTGCCGGGCGCAATATTGCGCGCCACGGCCGTATCAAAGGGTATCTTCCGGCCCCGAACCTCCAGCGTAGTCTCCTCGCCGATCGGCGGTGGGGGAACGAGCGTCGTCGGGAACACCATGGCGCTCACGCCCGTCCGGTCGAAATATTCACGGTACAGCCGCCGCAAGGCCGGTAAATATCGATCGCGAGCGGCCGCATATTTGGGCTCGGCGACGAAATTAGCGCCTCCGGGCATGACATCGCGGCGAAACAGCTGCTGGATATCGGGACTGGCTTGCGCGACCAGAGTGTCGAGGTCCATGCCGGCACCGTACATCTCCAGGTAGTGAGCGAGCGCTATGCGAACATCGTGGTTCTGGATGTCATAGGTCGTCAGATCGATGAGTCCAGCGAGTCCGGGCATCTGGGTTTCGATGATTTGGGCGCCGGCTTCCTTGAGCCGCGCCAGCGCCAGGTCCGTGAGGCGCTCGACCTCCGGATCGAGATCCATGAACCAGTAATCTCGAACGACGCCGAGGCGCGTGCCCCTGAGCTGCGCGGCGTCGAGTTTTCGCCAGGTTTGGGTCACCACGGAATCGAACAGCACCACGTCGGCAACGCTGCGCGCAACAGGTCCTACCTGGTCGAAGAGCGGCGAGATCGGGACGCACCCGAGCGTCGAGTAGCGCCCGGTAGTCGGCCTAAAGCCTACGATGCCGCAAAATGCCGCAGGCACGCGGATGGATCCTTCAGTATCTTCGGCAATTCCGAGCGGAGCCATGCGGGCGGCGATCGCGGCCGCGGTTCCGCCGCTGCTGCCGCCTGGAATGCGCGACGGATCGTAGGGGTTGCGCACGGCGCCGAACGCCTGATTGTTGCTCGTCCAGCCATAAGACAGCTCATGCAGATTCGTCTTGCCGAGCACCAGAGCTCCCGCTCCGCGCAGCGCCGCGACCACCGGGGCATCCTCCGCGGGGCGAAAATGACGCAGTGCCGGCGTGCCGGCGGTCGTCGGGTAGTCTCGAGTGTTGACGCTGTCCTTCACGGGTATCGGAAGACCGAACAAGGGCCCGGCTTTCGCGCCGGCCAGACGTTCGCGGTCGCGAGCACGGGCATCCTCGAGTACCTTCGCAGGCTCCAAAGTGATAAACGCGTTGAGGGCATCCGCAGATCGACACCTTGCTAGCAATGCCTGCGCATACTTCTCCACGCTGAGCGCTCCCTGCGACATGTGAGCGACCGCCTCAACCGCGCCGAGGTTGCAAAGCTCGGCCGTGCCGCTTGTCGACGCAGCACTTGCCGACGCAGCACTTCTCGACGCAGCACTTGTCGACGCAGCACTTGTCGACGCGGCGACTGAAGCCGGTTCATCTGCCGCGCCGGTGGAGCCGGCCGCCGACATCGCGACGGTTGCTGTCGTGCTCAATACGAATGCCCGACGCGACCGGTCAGGGGATTCGGACACGGTCGCGCCTCAAAGCTTGGCACATGCAGTGCACGGCACCGCCGCCGTTGCCGATCATCGACACATCGGGGTCGTAAACCGTGAGGCCCTCCGCGCGGCAGGCGGCGATTAGATTCTTGCTCGAGGCGGGCACGAGCACGCGCTCCTTTCCGAGCGCCACCACATTGCTACCCATTTGCATGGCATCGCCGTAGGGAATGGCGATGGTCCGGATCCCCTTGGATCGCAACCAGTCGACCAGTTCAGGTTCGACGGCTTCCACGCATACGACCGCCAGGCCCTCCGCGATCATTCCCATCTGTACGTCCAAATGCAGGAAATGCGGATCAAAGGCATAAGTGTGGAATTCCCAACCCTCGGCTTCGAACCAGGCTTTGATTTGGCGAACCGCGGGCTCGATCGAGCGTTCGCCGGAGTAACCGCAGGCAGCGGCGCCGGGCTGCACCACCATGAAGTCGCCGCCTTCGACGTTCCCCGCGGTGATCAAGTCGTAAATCGGAATGCCGGCACCCAAATAGAACTGCAGGCACGACGCATACTCGCCGCGCCGATAAGACTTCTGCAGCTGCATGATCACGGCGCCCCACGGAGTCATGACGCTGCTGTCGCGGGCGAAGATTTGATAGGGGAGTGCCGGATCGGGGGCGAGAAAGTGCACATTGACGTCTGCTTGACGGTACGCATCGATCATCTCATCGTATTGCCGTCGCGCGATTGCGAAGTCGAACTCAAGACCCACTCGTTCCGCGCGCTGGCAGACGGCGTTGCCGGGCTGCCAGCTGAAATGATCGATCGGCCCGACCAGAACATCGCGCAATGTGCCGTATTCGCTGTCGACGCCCCACGTGCCGAGCGTGGGTGTACCTCCGCCCTCGATTCTCGTGCGCAATTGCATCCTAAGATCTCTCCCGCCGTTGGCGCCCCTCAGAGCACCACATCATACCAATCTCAGGATTTAGGCGCGTCTGTCATTGGCGCTGCCGCGCCCGCGGCAGCCGGCCGATCGGAAACAGGCCGTTTAGGAAGCCGCACGTAGCGGTGAGCCAACGCCGGAAGCACGAACAGGTTCAGCAATGTCGAGGACAGCAATCCACCCAACACGGTGACCGCCATCGGGCCTTCGATCTCCTGTCCCGGACGATTCATGCCGATCGCGAGCGGCGCCAGCCCGAGCGCGGTCACCGCGGCTGTCATGAGGATGGGGACGAGACGCTCATTCGCGCCGCGAATGACCACCTCCAGACTCCACGGCTGACCTTCCACCTCGACCAAATGCTCGTAATGAGCAAGCTGCAGGATCGCGTTGCGGGCACTTACCCCGAATACGGTCACCAAGCCGACCACCGTTCCCAATGAGATCCCGATTCCGGTGACCGCGATCGCGAGCACGCTGCCGATCACGCTGAACGGCAGATTCGCCAACACCAGCCAGCTGTTTGCACGCCAGTGGAACGAGATGAATAAAATCAACACGATCAGCGCCAGAGCGAGCCCCGAATACATGAAGAGCTCCGTACGCGTCTGCGCCTCGGCTTCCGCGGCGCCGCTAAATTCAATGAACACGCCCGTGGGCAATTTTATCGATTGGGCGATTGCTTGCTGCGCCTGCTGCACGATGCTTTGCAGCGAACCCTTGCCGACGTTGAACGTCACGCTGACGCGCCGTTGTCCGCCGTCGTGCTGGATACTATATCGATCCTGAGTCGCGGTGACATGGGCGATCTGGGACAACGGGATGGGCCCCATCGGACTCCCGATCATGAGCTCCGACAACCTCGCCGGCTGATGGCGCAGCTTATCAGGCAGCAAAACGACCACGTCGACCGTGCGCGTGCCCTTGTACGTTTGGCCGACGACCTTGCCCGCATACGCAGACTCGATTGCGTCGAGCACGTCCTGCACTTTGAGGCCGGTGGCCGCGAGCGCGTCTGGGACGAGCTCAATCGCGATGGTCGGCGTTCCATTCTGGCGCTTGAATTGCAGATCGACGACGCCGGGCACCTTGCCGAGCACGGCGACGACCTTATCGCCGGTTGCGTCCAGCGCATCCAAGTCGTCGCCGAACACTTTCACCGCGACTTGGGCAGTCTCACCGCTCAGGCTTTCGCTGATGCGATCGCCGAGAAAGGTTACGACTTCGCTTTGAATCCCGGGATAACCTTCCAAAATGGACCGCAACTTTTCCTGCGCCGCATTCTGATCCACCGACGCGTCAGCCTTGAGCTCGACGTGAAATTCGCTGCGGTGCGGACCCCACGTATCCTCGCTGAGCTCGGCCCGTCCGATTTGTTGCTCGATAGTCTGTACATAGGGAAGCGCCAGGACTTCGGCGCTGATCCGCTTGCCGACCTCCAGCATTTCATCGAGCGAGGTACCGGTGATGGAACTTGAAACCTGCATCACGAAATGGCCTTCGCGAAAATCGGGCATGAAAGTGCCGCCCACGAAGGGCAGGGCGGCCAGTGCCGCGGCAATCATGATCAGTAGAATCGTGGCGATAACCTTGAAATGAGCTCCTACGCGATGCACGGCGGCGTCTTGCCATGCCTTGAGGCGGCGCAACCATGCGGCTTCGGGGCGCGCGTCATGGTCGCGCAGGAAAAGAGCGCACAGTGCCGGCGTCGAGGTCATGGCCACCAACAAGGAAGCCAACACCGCAAAGATGAACGCCAACGCCAACGGGCCGACAAAGTGTCCCTGGACGCTGGAAGTGAACAGTTCGGGCAGGAAGACGACGATGACGACTGCCGTGGCGTAAATCACGGGGCCGCGTACTTCGAGCGAAGCCTCGCGCAGCACGTCGAGGCGCGGCTTCGGATCCGGCAGGCGCTTGTTTTCGCGAAGCCGCCGCAAAATGTTTTCTATGCCGATGATCGCATCGTCCACCAGGACGCCCAGTGCGACGGCAAACCCTCCAAGCGTCATGGTATTGAGCGTGAGGCCCATCCGGTCGAGGACGGCGACGGCGGCCAGCAAGGACAGCGGAATGGCGGTAAAGGCGATCAAGGCGGCGCGAAAGTCGCGTAAAAACAGATACAGGACGGCCAGGATGAGGACGGCCGCTATGACTAGCGATTCCTTCAAGTTCCCAAGCGCCCGTTCGATGAAGTTCGCCGGACGATGCAGGCTGGAGTAGAGCGTGATTCCTTTCGCCTTGAGCGCCGGCTCCAAGGCGGCCAGCGCTTTTTCGACCGCCAGCGTTGCGGTCAATGTATTCGCTCTATATTGGCTGGCAAGCGACAACAAGACGCCCGGTTTGCCCATGATGAGTGAGTCCCCCGAACGCAGCCCCGGTGCGATCTTCACCTCCGCAACGTCGCGCACCAGGATCGGGGTCCCGTTGCGGACCGCGACGACCGCCTTGCCGACGGCGGTGATATCGGGCGCGGGAGTCGGCGACCTGACGAGAATGCGCTGCGCGGGAACGTCGATGAAGCCTGCTCCGCGCAGCGGCAACGCAGCTCGAGCGGCGTCCGAGACGTCGGTCAAGGTGATGTTGAAACTAGCCAGCTTGTGGATGTCGGGGAGAATCTGGATCTGCCTCACGTTCCCGCCGAACACGATGACGTGCGCAACCCCGGGAACGGCCAGCAATCGCGGCTTGATGATCCAATCCGCCATGTCGCGTAACTCGTACGCATCGACCTTGTCGGACAACAGGCCGATCTTGAGCAGATCCATGGTGCTGGAGACCAGCGGCGAGAGCTTCGGTGTCCCGACGCCCGCGGGCAGACTGCTGCCCAGCTCGGAAAGGCGCTCCGAGATTCCCTGTCGTGCAATGTGCACGTCGACCCCGTCCGCAAACGTGATGGTTACCACCGAGAGGCCCGGTATGGACTCGGAGCGCAGAGTCGCAAGTCCCGCTGCGCCGTTGACGGCGTTCTCGACCTGTTTCGTCACCAGCTCTTCGACTTGCTGAGGAGCGAAGCCCGGTGCCTCGGTCTGAATGTCGACTTGCGAAGGCACGAACTCCGGAAAGACGTCCAACGGCGAACGCAGCGCTCCCCAACAGCCGAGAATCAGCGCAAATACACTGAGTGCGGTAACCGCGCCGAAGTGCCGCACGCACAGCGTGACCAGTGCCCGCATCATGGTTAATCCGGCTCCGCGCCCGAGGCGGACTCTTTTGCCAGCAGTTGGCCGGCGGCGGCAGTCACGATCTTGTCGCCGGCAGCTACTCCTTCGGTGACGAAGTAGCCGTCCGGCGTCGGTTTGCTCGCATCGATCTCGACGCGCTCAAACGTACCCGGTTTTTTCTCGACATAGCACCAGTACTTGGCTTCGCTCATTACCGCCGCGGCGGCGGGAATCACCACGCCTGAGGCCGACTCGCCGATCGGAGCCCATACTTGAAGCCGTTCGCCTTCTCCCGCATCGCTCTCTTTTAGCAATGCAAAAAAGCTTCGCCCCGGAACGCTGGCATCCGCCGGCGCATCCCACACCACATTCATCTTCCAACCCGTGCCCGGCTTCGCGCCGATGTGCGCAGCACGCAGGCGAGCGGGTGTTCCGCCGCTCAAGGCGCCAAGCGGAAACGTTACGCGCACCAACTTGATCTTGCCATCGGCGAGTTGCTGCAAAATCGCGCCTTTCTCCCCGCTCTTCCATGGCGGCTTCATACCCAAGGTCGAGGATAGACGCTGCTGGGTCAGGACCAGTGCGGCGGCATCGACTTCTGCTTTCTGCGCGGCGCTTTCTTCGACATCCGCGGACAGAGCGCCCGGCGTCCCATCAAGCTTCTTCGTGCGCGACAGGGTGGAGCGACTTAAGCGATCGGTGGCCTGTGCGGTCGCTAGTTCCGCAGCCGCCTGGGCAATGGTCTCGTGACCGACGACGACGCCGAAGCCCGCTGTTTCCTCCGAGTAATCGATCGTCTGTGCCGTTTGAGTCGCGACACCCAGCTTCTCGATTTGCTCCGGGGTCAACGTCACACCTTCCGCTTTCTCCTTGTCCGCGGCGTCCTCCTTGCCTGCGGCGTTCTCCTTGCCTGCGGCGACTTCCTTGCCCGCGGCGTCTTCCTTGCCGCCCGCGTCCGACTTCGCAGCCGGTTGGGATTTAGCGGGCGCAGCTTCGCCGCCGGCCGGGGAATTCTTGTGGCATGCACCCAAGAGCAGCCATCCCGCAGCGAGCACGACGCTCACTCCGCGGCGCATCCAGCGGCCGGAGCAGGTTTCGCGGGCTGACCGCGGTATCCGAATAATGTTATGCATCGATTTTTGTTCCGTGGACAAGTAAGCGCCTCAAAGTTGGGGCTTGGACGCGTCAGGCGTTGCCGCCCCCTGCGCTTGCGCCGCAGAGTCCGGCGTTTGCCAGCCGCCGCCCAACGCCTTGCAGAGACTGACCAAGGCCTGCAGCCGCGCGAGTCTGTATTGAATGAACTGGTCGTGAACCGTGTAGAGAATTCTTTGTGCTTCCAGAAGCGAGAGAAAATCACCGGCACCCTGCTTGTAGCGAAGCTTCGCGCCTTCGAAGGCCCGCTCACTCTGCGTCATGTTCTCGTTTTGAAAATCTCGAGCGGCATCGAGATGCTGTATCGCGGATAAGGCGTTCTCGACGTCGACGAGCGCCGAAACGATCGCAGCTCGATAGCTCGTCGCCGACTCCTGCTGCTTGGCCTGCGCCTCCGCTCGCGCGGCGCGTAATTTGCCGCCATTGAATATCGGCTGCGTGAGCGCTGCACCCAAGTTCAAGGTGGGGCCCGCGCCGCTCAATGAGATAACTGCGGCGTTGAGCGCCGGATTTTGCAAGCCTCCGGAAGCCGTGAGCGAAAAGGACGGAAAGAGCGCGGCTCGCGCGGCCACGAGGTCCGCAGTTGCGGAACCGAGGTTTGATTCCGCCGTGAAAATGTCGGGCCTGCGCCGCAGCAAATCGGACGGCAAACCGGCCGCGACCTTGGGTTCCTGCATCGACTCGAGGGATGTTCCCTCGACCTTGAAGCCCTCCGGTGAACGGCCGAGCAAGACGGCGAGCGCGGCCACTGCTTCTGCGTGCAACTGCTCGAGTTCCGGAACCGTGAGTTCTGCCGCCGCCAGGGCCGCCTTCTGCGTCGCCAGATCTACCGGATTCGACATTCCGACTTTGTAGCGCGCCTCGACAACCTCCATCAGGCCGCGAGCGGCGTCCACGTTTGAACGGGCTACTTCCAAGCGCTCGCGCAACGACAACACCTGGAAGTATCCGTTTGCCACCCCCGCCAATGTGGTGAGTGCCACAGTGTCGCGGTCCGCCCGCGAAGCGGCGGCCAAATATCGCGCCGAATTTGCGGTGGCGCGGTTCTTACCCCAGAAATCGACTTCATAACTCGCCGAGAGGAGTGCTGACCAATCCGTTTCGTGGGCGGTGCCGCCGACCGAATGGCCGGCCAAATAGTTGGCATTGCCGGCGGCGTCCACCGTGGGAAGGATCCCCGCGTGCGCCTGTCGCGCCCGGGCATCGGCTTGCGCTACCCGCGCGCGGGCAGTCGCCAGATCGAAGTTATTAGCAGTGGCCTCGGAAATCAGCGCATCCAATTCGGTGCTCGCGAAGCCTTGATACCAATCCTTGCTGGGCCAGCCGGATGCATCGCCGGCCGGCGCCCATTCGAACGCGGCGGGCAGCTTCGGCTCCGGTGGCTTCGCGGCTTGCAATGCGCAGCCGACGCACAGACACCCGACCAGACCACAACGTATTACAGTGCCAACAAAAAGCATGCCGTCCCCAGTATTATTTGCACGAATCTAGCACGCGAGGGCGCGGCGCACTTTTGTATATTTGTAAGAATCTACCGCGGCCCGGCGGCATGCGTTTGCATCCCCGGTGGCGTACCCTTATTGCATGAATATCTTGCTGGTGGAGGATGACGTTGAGTTGGCGCATTCCATGGCCGTTCATTTTCGCGAACTCGGCTACACCGTGAATCATTGCGCGGACGGGGAGAGCGGGCTCTCCAGCGCCTGCGAGGCCGAGTACCAGGTGATCATCTTGGATCGAATGTTGCCGCGCCTCGACGGCCTGACTTTCGTACGCAAACTGCGGGAACGAGCGGTGGCGACGCCGGTGATTTACTTGACGACCATGAGCGGAATCGACGATCGCGTCCAGGGCCTCGAGGCGGGCGGAGATGACTACCTCGTCAAGCCGTTCGCGTTCGCCGAGCTTTTGGCGCGGGTACGCGTGCTTTCGCGCCGGCCGGGCGGCGCACACGAGTCGACGGTTCGTCTAGCTTTGGGGTCGATCGAATTGGATTTGCTCAAGCGCAGCGTCGCGCGTGCCGGCAAGAGCATCGATCTTCTGCCGCAGGAATTTCGCTTGCTGGAGTACTTCGTGCGCAACCCCGATCGCGTGCTCACGCGGCGGATGCTGCTCGAAAACGTATGGGGGATCCACTTCGATCCTCAAACCAGCGTCGTCGAGAGCCACATCAGCCGATTGCGCGCCAAGGTGAATCATGGCTTCGATTTCGACGTGATTCAGACGGTTCGTGGCACCGGATACAAGTTCCTTGCGCCGAATTAGGATCCTAAAAACCGAGAGTTTTCGGTCGGCGGCGTTATTCGCGACGATGTTTCTGATTCTATCCTGGGCTTTGCTCGGCGTCGTGTACTGGATTGTAAACGACACCCAGACCTCGGCACTGGTGGGGGCGATCGATGCCGACATCAGTACGATCAAAAACGGTTATCGAGAAAAGGGCTTGTCGGAGGCTGTGGAAGTCGTGCAGCAGCGCCTGGGTTCCCGTGATTATTCGGGCACGGATTTGCCGGGCGGATATATCCTCTTGGAGGACAAGGGGAGCGGCCGTCTTGCGGGAAATTTGCGGCCGCTCGGCTTCCGGCTTGGTCTATTTAGCTTTCCTGCGCCTCGCCATGGCAGGCACGAATCCAACGTCACCGTGCTTGGGCGCGGCGTATTTATCGCGGACGGCGTTTATTTGTTCGTCGGCCGCGACACGGGCCAAATCGTCACCACTCGCGTGCGAATCCTCAAGGCTTTCGCGTGGATCGAGGGGGTGTCGATCGTGATTGCGGGCCTCGCCGGAGTTTTCTTCAGCGTGCAGTTCATGCGGCGCATCGACGCGATCACGCGTACATGCCAGGCGATCATCGCGGGAAGATTCAACGATCGAATTCCGATGCGCGGCAGCGGCGATGAGTTGGACAGCCTCTCCATCGCCATCAACAACATGCTCGACCGAATTTCGACGCTGCTCGACAATTTGCGGCAGGTGTCGAGCGATGTGGCGCACGATCTGCGCACTCCGCTCACGCATCTGCGCAACCGGCTCGAGGAGGCGCGGCAAAAGTCGGTGACGGCGGACGACTATGCGGCCGTCGTTGCGCGAGCCATCGAGGACACCGATCATCTGCTCGTCATTTTCGCCGCGCTGCTGCGCATTTCGCAAATCGAATCAGGATCTCGCCTCGCAGCGTTTTCACCGCTGTCGCTGACCGAACTCTTGGAAAGGATCTACGAGATGTACCGGCCTGTCGCCGAGGACGAACACCACGTGCTGCTGCAAGACATTCAGAGGGACGTGCGAGTTCGCGGGGACCCTGAATTACTGACGCAACTGTTCAGCAACCTGATCGAGAACGCGATTCGGCATACGCCGGCCGGCACGCGGATTCGCATCGGCCTGGCAGTTGAAGGAAGCACGGCCGTGGCCCTGGTCGAAGACAATGGCCCAGGAATTCCGCTCGGCGAGCACGACAAGATCTTTCGCCGATTTTATCGGCTTACCAGCAGCCGATCGACTCCCGGCAACGGTCTGGGTCTGGCGTTGGTGGCCGCAATCGTCAATTTACACAATGCCAAGATCGAACTGATCGACGCTCGGCCGGGCCTGCGTTTCCAGACCTTGTTCGAGCGGCTGCCTTGAGTATCGCCAGGTACGCGTGCCGTGTTCGTGGTGTAGGATCACGAGAGACCCTAGGAGCCGACGATGCAACGAGAGCTGATTGCCGCATTAATCGCGCTGCTGGGACTCGCGGGCTGCGCTTCGATGAAAGCAGCCTCCCCGACCCCGCGCGGCCGGCGCTTCCCCAGCGCCGCCCCCGGGCGGCGCGGTATCGCCGGCACCGGCGACGCCACCGCAGGCGCCGGTAGCGCCACCGCTCGCGCCGGCCCAGCAGGGGGTCGATTCAGGCGTCGACACCGGTCCCGATCAAGCGTCGTCGGCCAAGGCTCAGGCAGCAGCTTCGCCGCCGCGAGAGACCGCGCCGGCGGCGAGTTCCACCACCAAGATGAAATCGCCTTCCGATGCGCGCCCGGCGAAACAGGCCGCCCCGGCGCGGGCCCCTCGTTTGCCGAGTACACCGGCGCCCGAGTCCGTCAAGACGCCGGCGCCGACGCTCAACTTGGCCGATTTGGAGCAACGGCTTAGGGACACCCATGCGATCGGCGTATTCACGAAATTATCGCTAAAGAATCAGGTCGACGATTTGCTCGGTGAGTTTCGCACCTTGTACCAGAGTCCGAACAAGCGCCCGCCCGCGGAACTGCGGCAGCATTACGACCAATTGCTGCTCAAGGTGCTCAGTCTGCTGCAAGCGGGCGACCCGCAGCTCGCGGCAGCCGTGGCGTCGTCGCGGGAGGCCATCTGGAGCATTCTCGCGGATCCCGAAAAGTTCGCAAAAATCTAACGGAGGAGACATCATGCTACCGCGCATTTCCGCTCTCGTTTTGACGGCTGCCGCGATTTTCGGCGGCACTTGCTCGCTCGCTGCCGACGCTCCATCGCTCGGCAAAGATCTCAAGGCGACGATCGCGCTTCAGGGCAAGCCCTGCGATCAGCTGGCCGTAACCAAGCGCAACGGCGACAGCGACTACACGGCTTCCTGCAAAGACGGCAATCGCTATCACATCTATGTGGACCCGCAGGGTCGGGTTATCGTGCAAAAGCTGTGACACGCGGCGCGATGAACATCAGGGGAATCTTCAGGCGAGCGGCCCAAGCACCCTCGTCATGACCGGCACCGGGGAATACGCGGCTCACGTAATTCCCATCGCCGTAGCCTTTATCGGCCATCATCAGGTCGAAGAATTGCTGATGCACGGCGTAGGAAGCGTCGAGCCCCACGGTGCCGCGATCCATGTAGATCCGATGGCATGCGGGATCGGGGATGTGGTTCCGCAGATATTCGAATGTGGCGAGCGGAATGCTCGCATCGTTCACCAGGCCGCTCAGCCAATGCGTCGAAAGGCAAGCGGCGGACCCGAACACTTGCGGATATTCGCAGATGGCGTACAGGGAAATCAACGCTCCCATGCTGGAGCCCATGACGACCGTCTCGTCTCTGCCGGGGCGGGTGGCAAACTTGCCGTCGATGGCGGGCTTCACTTCCTCGACGATGAAGTGCAGGTACCGGTCCGCGCGGGGCTGACCGCCCAGCTTTTTATCGACGAATGCGATGCGCGTTTCTCCGGGTAGGAAGGCCAACGCTTTCTGAGGGAAATACTCGCTGTCTCGATATCTGCCGTTGTTCCAGATTCCGACAACGATCAGTTCCTCCAGCTTGCCCTGTCCTATCAGCGTCGATGCCGTCTCGGCGACGCCCCAGAATTGGCGGCTGCCGCTCTTTTGTCGGCTGAACAAAGTCTGGCCGTCGTGCATGTAAATCACCCGGCATCTCCTGGCGGGCGAATAGCTCTCCGGCAGCCACACGTCGATGTTGCGAGCGTCGACGAACTTCGACGGAAAATTGCTCATCCTCTCGATCCTGCCTGAAGCAACGATGGGTAAAGAGTCGTCCACCGCCCGGCGGAACGGCGCAAGCCACCTCGAAAACATCCGGCGCACGTCATTGCCCCCCAAGAGCCGACGAATACGTATTGCGCCTCGTCGGCACAACGAACAATTTCAATAGACTGGCACAAAAGAATTGCGGATGGGTCGAATCAAGGAAAAAAAGCGATGCCGCAGCCGCATCTAGGGCGCTTCCCTCCGGGCGGGACCATGAGTGGAAACACCTTGATCTCGCCAGCGAAGCGGCAGGCGAAGAAAATCTCGCGGCGCGCTATTCCGGATGGGCGGAGGACCTGCATGCGAGCTGAGGATCGGCGACGCATGCACGTTTTTTCGTTTGCGACCGCGCGTGTTAACCTAGGCGCGTGAGAGGCATCATAAATGGAAGAGAACCGGCGCGTCGCGGTTGGTTGGGCGCTGCCGCGGCATTAACCGGCATCGTCGCGTTTGCGAGCGCGGCACCTGTGCTGGCAACCACCTACACCCTTGCGAACCGTGACGATCCCGTGGTGGGCCAAGACAAGACTGTCGTGACAGTTTATGAAGACACGCTGTATGACCTCGCACGAAAATTCAGTTTGGGATCCGAAGAATTGATTCGCGTCAATCCGGGCGTCGATCCCTGGCTGCCCGGCGCGGATAAAACTCTCGTTGTTCCGGACCGGCATATTCTCCCGCCCGGGCCGCGCGAGGGAATTGTCGTCAATCTCCCGGAGCACCGGCTCTACTATTTTCCAAAGCCCAAGCGTGGCGGCCCAATCGAAGTCATCACGTATCCGGTGAGCATCGGCAAGATGGACTGGCGCACGCCTCTGGGACTCACTCACGTGATCGGAAAACAAAAAAATCCGGTTTGGTATCCGCCGGAATCGGTCCGCAAGGAGCATGCGGAGGCCGGTGATCCGCTTCCCGCGAGCGTACCATCGGGCCCTGACAATCCCCTCGGGCTATTCGCCATGCGTTTGGCGGCGGGGAACGGCACGTACTTGATCCACGGAACCAACAATCCCATTGCTGTCGGGCTTGCGGTCACACATGGCTGCATCCGCATGTATCCGGACGATGTGGCCGCTCTGTTTCCCCTCATACCGGTGGGCACTCCCGTGCGCCTCATCAACGTCCCGGTCAAAGTGGCGTGGGTCGATGGTGAGTTGTTGCTGGAGGCGCACCCGCCCGTGGATGCACAAGGTCAGAGCTTTGAACCCGATATCGATCAGTTTGCGGAAATGCTGCGCGCCGCCGTCGGGGATGCCACGGTCGCCATCCACTGGGACTATGCGCGCGAAGTGCTGCAAAAAGCGGACGGCGTGATCGCGACGGTGGCGCTGCAAGCCGACGATCCCAATTTGCCGGCACCTGAACGGACGGGACGCGAAGGGGCCGCCGGACGCGAAGGGGCCGCACGGGATGACGCGCCCGCAACTACGGCTGAGCCTGCTGCACCAAGCCCGGTTTCTCGCGCGCCGTCCGGCCGCTAGGCGCCACCGCAGCTTGAATCGGCGTGCACATTGACCGTGCCGCCATTGCCCACCACGGCATCCCCGTGCCCGCATCGACCCTGCACTGAATCGATACTGGTGGCGGTCCAGGACACTTGGGCTCTGCCGGTGCCATCCCCCACCAATGTGATCGGCACTGATGCGAAGCCGTTGATGCGTTCGTTGGTGAGAACAACCTGATGCGGCATCATGCTGTGATCGTAAACAGTGACCAAGATATCGTCGGTGCTGTCGTTTGTGATCTTGGTCGCGATGCCGCCGCCACCGAGCGCGCTGCCTGCCAACAGCAGGGCTACGCAGCTCAAGATCAGGGCAGCTTTCACGGGGCTGCGCATTTTTGCAGGCCTACCCATTTTCAAAGGGCTACGACTTAAAGGGCTACGCATTTCTTCCCCCTCACAAAGATCCGTGGAGAAAATATTGCTCACAAATTCTAGCACCCACGAGCCCCATTGCGTCGGCGCGAGGTACCGATTCGGATGTGGGAGATTGCTTACGCATAGCCAATTCGCGCGACTACAGCTTTGCGTATCCGGTAGCGTCATTGTGCACGTCAGCAAACCGACAGTGGTATGACAACTCATCCATCAATGCCGGACCCGAGCCGCGTGGAAGCCCATTCAGGACGGCCCGGCCGGTGGGCCATGTTGAGCGCCTTGGGCGTCGTCTTCGGCGATCTCGGCACCAGTCCGTTGTACACCCTGCAAACGGTGGTGCAGGCGACCGGCGGACGATTCACTCCGCACAGCGCGCTCGGCATTCTTTCGCTGATCGTGTGGACCTTGATAGTCACGATCTCGATCAAGTATTGCCTCTTCGTGATGCGAGCAGACAATAAAGGCGAAGGCGGAATTCTCGCCTTGATGTCGCTCATCGGTGCGAACGGCTTTGTGCCCGGCGTCACGGTCCTTACCGGGATGGGATTGCTCGGCGCGGCGCTGATTTATGGCGACGGGGTCATCACGCCGGCAATTTCGGTGTTGAGCGCGCTCGAAGGCGTCAACGTGGTCACGGACACGCTCAGACCCTTTGTCATGCCGATGGCGGTGGTGATTCTTCTATGCCTGTTCTTTGCGCAGCGCTTCGGAACCGAGAAGATCGGCCGGGCGTTCGGCCCGGTAATGCTGCTCTGGTTCATCGTCATCGCGACGTTGGGCACGGTGTCGATTGCGCGTCACCCCAGCGTGATCGCAGCGCTGGATCCGCGGTACGCGATCCGGTTCATGGCGCACTCAAATGGCACGGGATTATTGGTGCTTGGCGGCGTGTTTCTGTGCATTACGGGCGGCGAAGCGCTGTACGCCGACATGGGTCATTTCGGCAAAGGTCCGATCCGGTGTTCCTGGTACGGGATGGTGCTGCCGTCGTTGCTCCTGAGTTATGCCGGCCAAACCGCGTTCTTGGTCGACAAGGGAACCGTCAGCGGCAATCCTTTCTTCCAGATTGCGCCGGCTTGGTCGATTTATCCGCTGGTGCTGCTCGCAACACTGGCGACCATCATCGCCAGCCAGGCCATCATCACAGGCTCATTCTCCATGACCCGCCAAGCCATGCAACTCGGCTGGCTGCCGGGCGTCGCGATTCGCCAAACATCGGATCGTGTCTACGGTCAAATCTACGTGCCTGTGGTCAATTGGCTGCTCATGATCGCGACGATCGCGACGACGATGGCGTTCCGGAGCTCGGATCGGCTCGCCGGCGCCTATGGTACGGCAGTATCCACCACCATGCTGTTGACGACTATCCTCTTGTATCGGGCCATGCGCGATGTGTGGCGTTGGCCCGCAGCGATCGCAATCGGGGTTGCCGCCGTCTTCGTCGTAGTCGATGGCAGCTTCTTCATCGCGAATCTCCTCAAGATAGCGGAGGGCGGTTGGCTGCCGCTAAGCTTTGCGGCGATCCTGTTCATGATCATGGTCACGTGGCGGAGCGGCGTCGACGCCGTGCGCGCAGCTTTGGTGCAGCCGTCCGAAGCAGCAGAGCGGTTTTTGTCGGATATCAAGCGCGGCGCGATCCCCCGCGTCGGCGGAACTACGGTGTTCTTGACGAGAAGCAGGCAGAAGATATCCGGCCTAATCATCTCGCACGTGCATTTCTTCGGAATTTTGCCGGAAAACTCCATCGCTCTCAGCGTGGAATTCGAAAACACGCCGCGGATAAACGGTCCCAACTGCGTAGTGGTTGACAATGTCGGCGAAGGGCTGTGGCATCTTGTCGCTCGTTTTGGATTTTTCGAAATTCCGGATTTGCGGCGAGCTCTGCGCGACGCGCGCGGACTCGATCGTGCCGTCGATTTCGACAACGCGATGTTCGTGGGCACACGGGATCTCATCGTCCGTAAACAAAGAGGCGCCAGGATCAGCCGGTGGCGCTTGGAGCTGTTCGCGTTTCTCTACCGCAACTCCGTGAAAGTGGTCGACCGGTTCAATCTCGCGCCCGAGAATGTGATCGAGATCGCCAGGCAAATCGAGATCTGACGCCGCGGTAATCGGCGGCACGTTCCCGATGCAGAAAATACGCCGTCAGGGCAGCTTTGGCGCCGACTCGAGAGGCGGTAGTATGTGGCCTTGCACCTCCCCGAAGCCGATCCGCACAGCGCCCGGCTTTTCGCACCAAGCCCGGAATATGACGCTGTCGCCGTCCTCGAGAAAGCGGCGAGTCTCGTGCGGGCTGATTTTAATCTCCCGGGTGCCGCCTGCGCTGAGTTCCAAAAGCGAACCAGCCTCGCCCGGGGTGGGGCCCGATAGGGTGCCGGTTCCGAGCAGATCGCCCGCGCGCAAATCGCAGCCGTTGATTGTGTGGTGCGCGACGAGTTGCGACGGCGTCCAAAAGGCGTGCCGATACGTAGTCGAGGAGAGGCGGTGCGGCGGCTCTTGCCTTTCGCGCATGGCCGCACTTTGAATCAGGGCGTCGAGCCGGACATCGATCGCGCCGGCATTGCGGTTTTCCAAACAATCCAGATACGGCAGGGGAGGGGGTGTACCTTCGGGTCGCACGAAGGGGGCGCGAAATGGAGCCAGGGCCTGCAGTGTGACGAGCCAAGGCGAGATCGTGGTCGCGAAATTCTTCGCCAAGAAGGGGCCGAGCGGTTGGTATTCCCAGGCCTGCAGATCGCGCGCCGACCAGTCATTGAGCAAACACAATCCAAAGATATGCGATTCGGCCTCCTCGACCGGAATCGGCGTGCCCCGCCTGTTGCCACGGCCGATGAAGATACCGAGTTCGAGCTCATAGTCCAGCCGCTTGCTGGGCCCCACGACCGGTTGCATTGCATCAGCCGTTAAAAGCTGTCCTTGGGGTCTGCGGAACACCTGACCCGAGACACCGATCGATGAGCTGCGGCCGTGGTATCCGATGGGAATCCACCGATAGTTGGGCAGCAGGGGATTGTCCGGCCGCATCATTCGCCCGACCGCGGTTGCGTGATAAATCGACGTGTAGAAATCGGTGTAGTCACCGATTTGCGCCGGCAAGGAATACTGCGCATGACTTTGCGGCACCAGACAGCTCTCGAGATCCTCTTTGAGGATCGAGCCCTCGAGGAAGCCCTCGAATAACGCGCGGCGCAGCTCGGTCGAAATCTCCTGCCCACGCTCCATCAATGCGTTGAGAGAGGATTTCGCCCCGGCGCGAACTCCTTCGCCCGCTTGGCCATCGAACAGTCCCCGCTCGGCCACAGTGGCGAGATCGATGATCTGATCTCCGATCGCTACACCGCCGCGAAACTCCTCCGGGGAATTCGCACGGCGAAACACTGCGAAGGGCAAATTTTGGATCGGGAAATCACAGCCCCTTCGATTGGCGGAATTCAACCAGCTGCGCGCTTGCGGATCGTGGGTCTCGTTGATTCCAATGACATTGGTCACGGGCGGGCCGGATCAAAACGCTTTTTGAGATCGAGCCAATGAGATATGTAGTCTTGCTGCAGCGGCGGCGATCCCTCCAGGGCGCTGCGCGTGGGCTTGAGCGGCAGCCGGCTCTCAAACATGAACGCCATCGTGTCGGTGAGATGCGCAGGCACCGAGGTATCGGCGGCAATGGCCTTCTCGAAAGTCGCCGCATCCGGACCATGTCCGGTCATGCAGCTATGCAAGGACGCGCCGCCGGGTACGAAGCCGGCACTCTTGGCGTCATAAACTCCCGATATCAAGCCCATGAATTCATTGGCCACATTGCGATGAAACCACGGCGGCCGGAAGGTGTTCTCCATGGTGAGCCAGCGGGGCGGAAAAACCACGAAATCGATGTTGCTCGTGCCCGCGGTGTCGCTCGGCGAATGCAGGACCAAGAAAATCGATGGGTCGGGATGGTCGTACGAAATCGAGCCCATGGCGTTGAATCGGCGCAAGTCGTATTTGTAGGGAGCATAGTTTCCATGCCAAGCGACGACATCGAGCGGCGAGTGGTCCAGGTGCGAAATCCAAAGTCGGCCCGAAAATTTGCCCACCAACTCGTGCCCGACGTCGAGGTCTTCGAATCGAGCGCGAGGCGTCAAGAAATCCCGCGGGTTGGCGAGCCCGTTGGAGCCGATGGGTCCGAGATCGGGAAGCCTGAAGGGGGCGCCGAAATTCTCGCAGATATAGCCGCGCGCGGCGTCCGAGATTATGTCGGCGCGAAACCTCAGGCCGCGCGGAATGACGGCAATTTGCTGCGGTTCGACATGCAGCCGTCCCAGTTCAGTATCGAGGGTGAGCGCGCCAAGCTGCGGCACGATGAGCATTTCGCCGTCGGCGTCGTAGAAAAATCGCCGCCCCATCGGCCGGTTCGCGGCATACAAATAGATCGCACAGCCCGTGTGAGTATCCGGCGATCCGTTGCCGGCGACCGGCACGAGGCCATCGACGAAATCGGTCGGGGCGGCGGGGAGGGGCAATGGGTCCCAACGCAGCTGATTCGGGGACATCGGCTCTTCGTTGGGCGTCTCGTCGAACCGCGGATGTTCGAGTGGCTGAAACGGCTGGTGCATTACCGAGGGGCGTATACGGTACAACCACGAACGGCGGTTCGCGTGCCGCGGCGCAGTGAAGGCGGTGCCGGAAAATTGTTCGGCGTATAAACCGTACGGACATTGCTGCGGCGAATTGCGGCCCGAGGGCAATGCTCCCGGGAGTGCCTCGGTGGCGAACTCATTGCCGAAACCGCTTTGGTATGCGGGCTCATCTGAGGACACGATTGCGCTCACAGGAATTTCGAGACTCCGGAGGGAACTGACGCGCAGTCTATAATACCGCGGCAATCAAAGTCGCGGAGGGGGTGCTGGCCATCCGGAGGGGCACAACGAGGTCGCAAGCGGCCTGCTGTGGTGCGAATCGGCGTTGCAGGGCCGGCCCCGCTCGCCAAGTTGCTGCATTTCGCCGTACAGTGCGGGCCGGTCCATCGATGCGCTCCCCGACATAGGGGTGCCGACAAGTTTTTGGGAGTTTCGCCTACATATTGTTAACTTCGAACAACGGAATACTCGCGGCCATGACAGAGAAACGCGAAACAGTCTTGGCGGTCCATGGGAGCGCCGATGGATACTGGTATATCGGCGCTGGCAAAAGCATCGCCGAGGGGCCCTACCGTGATCCGGATCAATTGCTCGTTGTCGCCTCGGATCTGCTGGCAAGCGAACCCCACTGGCGCATCGACGTGTTCGATGTGGCGGGCAATAAGATCATCAGCTACAGCAGCGACCAACTGAATGCCGGGGACCTGAATCCTCTGCGCCGGCCGCGCCGTTGGAACGCGCTCGGACCTCGCACTTCGCACTGATCGGTGGGTCTAAGCGCTGCTCACTTGATGCCGCCCATGGTTTTGACAAGACGATAAGCAAACTCGACGCTTTCATCGAAGGCCTGAATGCCTATCCGCTCATCGCGCCCATGGGCGCGATTTTCATCGACGTCCTGCCACACGCCGTTGATGTCGTAGCTCGGTATGCCTGCGTTGCGGGTGCGCCGGTCATCGCTGAAGCCGGTCGCCATGCTGGGAATAATAGGCACATTGGGCCACATCGAGTGAACCAGGAGAGTCGCTTTTTTCATGATTTGCGGCGTCGGCGGCGATTCCGGGCTCACGATCGGCGGCTCATCGAGGGTGACGATGATGGACGGATCGGCGAGCGCCGCGACCAGAAGACTTTGCACGTGGTCTGCCGAATCGTCCGGCAACATCCGGCATTGAATGGTTGACCTGGCACGTTGCGGCAGTGCGTTCTCTGCGTGGCCGCCGGAAATCAGCGTCGCAACGCAGGTGGTGCGGAGCTGCGCGTTGAGGCGGACGTTTTGACTCAGGCGCTCCGCCGCGGCCAGATCGGGCGGCGACTGCGCGACCGCGTGCATGTCCGCCGCAAGCGATCCTGTTTCGAGCGCAGCCAGCTCGTCGAAACTTCCTCGTGTCGTCGCCGTTAGCGATACCGGAAACTTCAAGGATTCGATGCGAACGAGGCCTGCCGCCAGTCTATAGATCGCATTCTCCGGGCCGGGCAGCGAGCCGTGCCCGCCGGGGCTCGTGGCCTCGAGCGTGAAGGTCACGTAGGTTTTTTCGCTGGTTCCCACTTCAAAAAACTGGCGCTCGCCATTCTTGGTATTGCCCCCGCCGCCGTCGAGATTGATGACCATAGCGGCGTTGATCAAGTCGCGATGCTCCTTGAGAAGAAACGCGGGACCATTGGCCTCGCCGCCGGCTTCTTCGTCGGCGGTGAAGGCCACGATCACATCCCGATCCGGCACGAATTTCTCTCGCCTCAACCGGACCAACGACTCGACCAGAGCGGCGTCCCCGTCCTTCATGTCGATTGTCCCGCGGCCGTAGAACCATCCATCCTTTTGGGTCAATTTGAACGGATCCACCGACCAATCCTCGGGTTTCGCTTCCACCACGTCGAGGTGACCCAGGAACAGCACAGGTTCCCCCAAACGTTTGCCGCGGTAGCGAACAACGACGTTACCCTTGGTCGGATGATCGGCGGGCGCCAGGAATGCCACATCGCCCGCGGGAAAGCCCGCGCTCAGCAGCCAGCCTTGGATGGCCTTCGCGGCTTCAGTGGAGCCGTGTGCGTGAGTCGTATTGATCTCGACCAAGCTCTGCAGCATTTCACGCGCGAGACGCAGATCTGCGGGGGGTGGAACGGCCGGTCCTGAAGACGCCGCCGCCGAGGCCGGCGCCGCAGCCGCCAAACTCAAAATCAAGATCCATTCCCTCATTGAATTCACCCTATGCTTGCCGTTCAGCGGCGAGCTTAACGGAACCGAAGTATGAGCAAAAGCAAACCTCGAGGCTGGTTCCGGACAAGGCGTATTGAAAATGTGCTGATTCACCAAGGCGAAAGGCACACCGGCTCTTGAGATTGTGCGATGCTTGGCGCTCTACGAGGCCTTGGAGGACGGGGAAATATGGCGAGCGCGAGCTTCCACTGGGACGATCCGTTGCTGCTCGACGAGCAGTTGTCGGCGGAAGAAAAGATGGTCCGTGACGCGGCGCGCGACTACGCACAAGACCGTCTCGCGCCCCGCATCGTCGATGCCTTTCGCCGCGAGCATACGGATCCCGCCATTTTCAAAGAGATGGGCGATCTCGGATTGCTTGGCGCCACGATTCCCGAGGAATATGGCGGAGGCGGTCTCAACTACGTCAGCTACGGCCTCATCGCGCGCGAGGTCGAGCGCATCGATTCGGGATATCGATCGATGATGAGCGTGCAGTCCTCTCTCGTGATGCTGCCGATCGATCGCTTCGGTACGGAGGCGCAAAAGAAAAGGTATTTGCCCGCGCTGGCGCGCGGCGAATCGATCGGCTGTTTCGGCTTGACGGAGCCCAACCATGGGTCGGACCCCGGCAGCATGATCACCCGCGCACGAAAAGCCGAGAACGGCTATCGCTTGTCGGGCGCCAAGACATGGATTTCCAACAGCCCCATCGCGGATGTATTCATCGTATGGGCAAAAACGGATGACGACATCATCCGCGGCTTCATTCTTGAAAAAGGCTGGAAAGGCTTGGAGGCGCCGGTGATTCACGGAAAGGTGGGGCTTCGCGCCTCCACCACGGGACAAATTTTGATGGACGAGGTGTTCGTCCCGGGCGAAAATTTGCTGCCCGGCGTTACCGGCCTCAAAGGTCCCTTCAGCTGTCTTGATTCGGCGCGCTACGGCATATCCTGGGGCGCCCTCGGGGCGGCTGAGAGCTGTTGGCATACGGCGCGGCAATATGTGCTGGATCGCAAGCAGTTCGGCCGCCCGCTCGCCGCCAATCAGCTCATCCAAAAGAAACTGGCCGATATGCAAACCGAAATCGCTCTGGCCTTGCAGTCGTGTCTGCGCCTCGGCCGCATGAAGGACGACGGAAGCGCTTCCGTTGAAATCACCTCCATGCTCAAGCGCAATTCGTGCGGCAAGGCTCTCGATATCGCGCGCATGGCGCGCGACATGTTGGGCGCAAACGGCATTTCCGACGAATTCGGCATTATCCGCCATCTCGTGAACCTCGAGGTCGTCAATACCTACGAGGGGACGCATGACATTCACGCGCTGATCCTGGGCCGGGCGCAGACCGGTATCCAGGCATTTACATGACAACGCAGCTGCATGGCTGAGTAGCTATCGCAATGAAGACGCGTACATTGGGCAGGCAAGGTCTGACGGTCTCGGAATTGGGCCTCGGCTGCATGGGGCTGTCCGATTTTTACTCGAGCAGCGCCGTCACCGAGGAGCACGCCATATCGCTCATCCACCGAGCACTGGCGCTCGGCGTCACCTTTCTCGATACGGCCGCCGCTTACGGCCCGCATACCAACGAGCGAACGGTCGGCAAAGCCATTGCGGGCAGACGCGATTCGGTCGTGCTAGCCACCAAATTCGGTATCGTGCGCGAGCCAGGCGCATCCACGCGCAGCATCAACGGCACCCCCGAGTACGTGCGCGCGTCCTGCGAGGCGTCGCTCAAGCGGCTTGGAGTCGAGGCCATTGATCTTTATTACCAGCACCGCGTCGACCCCAATGTCCCGATCGAAGAGACGGTGGGTGCCATGGCGCAACTGGTGAGAGAGGGCAAGGTGCGTTACCTAGGGTTGTCCGAAGCGGCGCCGGCCACCCTTCGGCGCGCGCACAAGGTGCACCCGATTAGTGCATTGCAAACCGAATATTCGCTCTGGAGCCGAGATCCTGAGGACGAAATTCTCGCTGCGGTCCGTGAACTCGGCGTTGGATTCGTCGCCTACAGCCCGCTGGGGCGAGGATTTCTCGCCGGGCGTTTCCGCAAGCTGGAGGACCTCGCGGCCGACGATTGGCGGCGGCAGTCTCCGCGTTTTCAAGGCGAGAATTTCGCGAAGAATCTGGCGGTTTTGCAGCAGATCAATATCATTGCCAACGAGAAAGGCTGCACACCCCCGCAGCTGGCCCTTGCCTGGTTGCTGGCGCAGGGGACTGATATCGTGCCCATTCCCGGCACCACGAGCGCGAGCCGCTTGGAGGAAAACGTGGCGGCGCCCCGGATCACTTTGAGCAAGGACGAGTTGCAACGCATCGAAGCGGCAGCGCCTCGCGGCGTCGCCGCAGGACCACGATATCACCCGGACATGATGCAGCTGCTCAACGGGTGAGCGGTCAACCGTCCGACGAGTGGGCGAGGAGTGGTTATCGCGGTTTCGGCCGCGGGTCGCCCTGGGTAATCAAACATGCACTGCGGCTGCCCGTGGCATATATCCAGAGCCAACTGAGGGCGACGGCAAGTCGATTGCGCACGCCGATCAAGAAGTAAATATGGGCGAGGCCCCAAAGCCACCAAGCGGGCCAGCCGCGGACCTTGACTCGGCCGAAATCGATGACGGCCGCGCGCTTACCGATGGTGGCCAGATTGCCGGAGTGCTTGTAGCGGAAGGCGCGTGGCCGTGTGTCGCCATCCAGGCGCATCTTGATGGTCCGGGCAACATGCATGCCTTGCTGCTTTGCCGCCGGAGCGATCCCGGGCACCGGCTTGCCGTGCCAGGCATTGATGGTTGCGGTGTCGCCGATCACGAAGATTTCCGGATGCCCGGGTGCCGTGAGATCCGGCTCCACTCTCGCCCGTCCGGCGTTGTCCGCCTGCAGCCCGACCCAGGCGGCGGCCGACGAGGCGCGCACCCCGGCTGCCCATAAAATGACCTTCGCCGCGAGCGGTTGATCGCCGTAAATCACTCCTTGCTCGCTGCACTCGCGTACCGCCGATCCCAACTGAATTTCAACGCCTTGGCGTTCGAGCGATGCATGGGCATAGGCGGAGAGCTTCTCGGTAAAGCTCGGTAAAATGCGTGGGCCCGCTTCGATGAGCACTACCCGAGCCTTACGCGTATCGATATGCCGAAATTCCTGGGGAAGATTCTGATGCGCAAGTTCCACGATCGCGCCGGCCAATTCCACGCCGGTCGGGCCACCGCCGATGATCACGAAGGTCAGCAGTGCGGCCCGGCGCTGTGGATCCGCTTCGCGTTCGGCAAGTTCCAAAGACAAAAGAATTCGCCGGCGGATGGACGTGGCATCTTCCAACGTTTTGAGCCCCGGGGCGTATGGTTCCCATTCGTCGTGCCCGAAATAGGCATGTCGAGCGCCGGTCGCCAGTACCAGGGTATCGTAATCAGAACTGCCGCCGTCCGCGAGCAAAACGATGCGACGTTCGGTGTCGACCCCCACCACTTCGCCGAGCAGCGTCGTAATTTCCTTGCGCTTGCGCACCAGATGGCGGATGGGCCACGCAATCTCCGAGGTCGCGAGCACCGCCGTGCCGACTTGATACAAGAGGGGCTGGAATAAATGATGATTGCGCTGATCGATGATGGTGATCTTGAGGTCGGCCCCAGCCAAACCGTGCGCCACCGCCAAGCCGCCGAAGCCGGCACCGACGACCACCACGTGATGCGTCACGGGCCCTCCACGGCATAACCTGCGGCGACCCAGGCATCGAGACCGCCGTGCAGGGGACGGACGCGCCCGAAGCCGTGATTCATCAGGATCTTGGCGACGCGCGCGGCGGAGGCTTCGCTTGGGCACGTGCAGTACAAGATGATATCCCGGTCGCGCGGCAGCTCCTTGAGTTGGCGCGCCACGTCTTGCAGGGGAACATGCAATGCGCCGGGAATCCAACGCGGCTCGAGCTCGCGCGCCGTGGCGGACCTCACATCGATGATCAGCGGCAACGCCCCGGCCTGGATGAGTTCATAGAGATCGGCGACGCTGATGCGCGCCATGCGCAGCATCCGGTAGAAGCGGCGCCGCTCCCACCACTTGTAGCCGATGTAGGCGGCCAGCAAGATCGCGACGCCGGCACCCGCCATGCCGCCGATTGCAGCCAAATGATGCAGAAGCCGCTCGATCTGCGCTTTGAAGAGCACTCCCGCGAGCAATCCGGACCCTACCCAGAGTACGGCGCCGCAGGCGCTAAGAGCCACGAAGCGCAGCCAACCGATCCGCAGAGCGCCTGCCATAGGCGGCGCAATGATCGCGAGGCCCGGAACGAATTTCGCGATGATCGAGCGAGTTGACGCCCCAGCGTTCGAATCGGGTTTGAGTTTGGCTGACGCACGAATCGGGCTCCAGCGAAATCTTGCACAAGGTTTTCAGCACCCGAATTCCGTACTTCTGGCCGACTAGGTACCACCCGCAGTCGGCCACGAGGCATGCGATCACCGAGCACGCAAATAGCGCCGAGAGCGGCGGTTGTCCGCCTCCGGCGAGGGCGCCGGCCAAGATCAGCGTCGGAATCGCCGGTACGGGTACGCCGATTTGTTCGACGAACACGTTGGCGACCACCACGACGAGGCCGTATTGACCGATGCTTGAGACGAGTTCGGGTGTCACGGACCAGGTGTGCCGGTCCGATGTTCGATATCGGGCAAAAACGCGGCCACCATTCCCAGAAGCGGCAGAAACGCGCAGAGGCGGTAAACGAACTCGATTCCGTGTCGATCGGCGAGCCCCCCGAGCACTGCCGCGCCGATGCCGCCGATACCGAAGGCGAAACCGAAGAACAACCCGGAGACCGCGCCGACTTTGCCGGGCATCAGTTCCTGCGCGAATACCACGATGGCCGAGAATGCCGAGGACAGTATCAAACCAATAACGAAGGTCAAGATGCCGGTCCAGTTCAAATCGACGAACGGCAGCAAAATCGAAAAAGGAGCAACGCCCAATATGGACACCCAGATGACGCGCTTGCGGCCGATGCGATCGCCCACGGGACCGCCGAAAAGGGTGCCGAGCGCCATTGCGAATAGGAATACGAACAGATAGATCTGCGACGATTGCATGGAAACGTGAAATTTCTCGATCAAATAAAAACTGTAGAAGCTCGAGATGCTGGCGATGTAGAAATACTTCGAGAATATCAGCACCACCAGGATGCCGATCGACCACGCGACCCGGCGCGAGGACACCGGACTCGCAATGGCGGGGCGGCCTGTGGAACCGCCGGAGCGGTGGAGATGGCGTTTGTACCATGCACCCACCCTTGCCAGCACGGCGATCGCCAGCATGGCGGCAAGGGCAAACCACGCCAGACTCGCTTGACCATGAGGAATGATGATCCAGGCTGCCAGCAAAGGACCCATCGCGCTGCCCGCGTTGCCTCCCACCTGGAAAATCGACTGTGCCAGGCCGTGGCGGCCGCCCGAAGCCAGGCGTGCAATTCGCGAGGATTCCGGATGAAAGATCGACGAGCCCGCACCGATCAATGCGGCCGCCGCCAACACGCTCGCGTAGTTCGGCGAAAACGCAAGGGTCAGCATGCCGATCAAAGTAAAGCCCATGCCGAGGCTGAGCGAATAAGGTTTTGGATGCTTGTCGGTGTAGACGCCGATGACCGGCTGCAATAGCGACGCGCAGATTTGATAGGTCAACGTGATTGCGCCGATCTGAGCGAAACTCAGCTGAAATTCGCCCTTCAGCAGCGGGTAGATCGCGACGATCAGCGATTGCATCATGTCGTTCAAAAAATGCGAGAAGCTCAGGGCGCCCAACACATTGAATCGCGTCTGCGTCGCACGGGCCGCCGGTGCAGAGGCGCCCGGCGTGACGATGCCCGGTGCCGTCAGCGCGCGAGTCGGCGGTGACGCTCTCTTCCATATACGTACCCTACTAGCTACTTCGTTGTCTGTCCTGCGAGAATGCGCCGATGAAGCGCTTCGCACCCTACGTATTCTTGCGCGAAATCGCGACTCGTTGGGACGTGCTGGCGTTCATCGTCGTGATCGGGCTGATTGCGTTCTTGGGCGAGACTTCGCGCGGCTTGTTCGCCCCGCTATCGCAGCTCGAAATTGCGCCCCTGTCGCTCGATCCCGACTCATCTGCCGGAATATGCGGCACGCACGACGTTTCGCATGCTGGCCGGACTGTTTCTTTCGCTGGTATTCACCCTGACATATGCGACGTGGGCTGCCAAGAGCGAGCGAGCAGGCAAGCTGTTGGTGCCGATTCTGGACATTTTGCAGTCGGTGCCGATTCTCGGTTTCATATCCGTTACAGTCGTATTCTTCATGTCGTTGGCGCCCGGCCGAGTGCTGGGCGCTGAATTCGCGGCGATCTTTGCCATATTCACCAGCCAAGCCTGGAATATGGCTTTCAGTTTTTATCAGTCGCTGCGCACGATCCCGACGGAACTCATGGAAGCAGCCGAATCGTTCCGGCTGTCGCCATGGATGCGCTTCTGGCAGTTGGAGGTCCCTTTCGGCATGCCGGCGCTCATCTGGAACATGATGATGTCGATGTCGGGCGGTTGGTTTTTCGTCGTTGCCTCGGAATCGATCAGCGTGGGTCACACCACCGTCATGTTGCCCGGGGTCGGTTCCTATATCGCGCTCGCCATCGAGCAGAAAAACCTGGTGGCCATCGGCTGGGCGATCGGCACCATGCTGATCGTGATTCTGCTGTATGACCAATTGCTCTTCCGGCCGTTAGTGGCGTGGGTCGACCGCTTCCGCGTCGAGCAGGAGCCCGGAGTGCGGGTACCCGACTCGTGGGCGTTGACGATGATGCGCCGCTCGCGCCTGATCAAGGCCGGGTCCGTGGCGTTCCATGCGGCCGTGCTTTGGACGAGCCGTGCGGTCAAGCGCACCGACAAACCAAGCGTAGAGGCGGCCCGTACTCCGAAGAGGAGTCTGGATTTGCTGTGGATTACGTTGGTTGTAGCGGCCGTCGTGCTCGGGTTATGGCACATCGTTGCGGTACTGATCAAGAACACGTCCCCGCGCGAGGCTCTGCAAGTATGCGGACTGGCCGCGCTCACGATGCTTCGGGTGTTCATCTTGATTGCGCTCGCGAGCCTCGTGTGGGTGCCGATCGGGGTGTGGGTCGGCATGCGGCCGCGTGCGGCGCAAGTCGTTCAGCCCATTGCCCAGTTCATGGCGGCATTTCCGGCGAATCTGCTGTTTCCGATCGCTGTCTACGGCATCGTCACCTGGAAGCTCAATCCGGATATTTACCTGAGTCCGCTGATGATTTTGGGCACTCAGTGGTACATTCTGTTCAACGTCATCGCCGGTGCGTCGGCCATACCGGCGGAGATGCGGTACGTGGCGGCGAACTTCCGAGTCGAGGGTTGGCTGTGGTGGCGCAAAGTGGCGCTGCCCGCCATTCTTCCGTTCTATGTTACCGGCGCGATCACCGCGTCCGGAGGTTCCTGGAATGCGGCCATCGTTGCGGAGCTCGCGACATGGGGAAATACGCGAGTGGAGGCGCGCGGGCTGGGGTCCTACATCGCCGAAGCGACTTCCGCGGGGGACTTTCATCGCATTGTCTTGGGGATAGGCACCATGAGCCTATTCGTGGTCGTGATCAACCGGTTCTTCTGGCGCCCGTTGTATTACTACGCCGAGCGCAAATATCGTCTTTCCTGATAGGGTTCGGCAATGAACGATTCCCCGTTACTGCAATGCAACGATGTACGCAAGGCGTTCCCCAAGCCGGATGGAGCGGAATTGTTGGTGCTCGAGGGAATGAACCTGGAGTTGCGCGAGGGCCAGATCGTCGGGCTGCTCGGCCGTTCCGGGTCGGGCAAGTCGACTTTGCTTCGCCTGATTGCCGGACTGTCGGAACCCACCGCGGGTCGTCTTCGGTACATGGGGCAGCCGATTTCCGGTCCGGCGCCCGGTATCGCCATGGTATTTCAGAGTTTTGCCCTGTTTCCATGGCTGACCGTATTTGAAAACGTGGCTCTGGGTCTCGAAGCGCAGCGAATGCCGCGCGCGGATATCCGCAAGCGCTCGCTGGCGGCCATCGATCTCATCGGCTTGGACGGCTTCGAGTCGGCGTATCCACGCGAGCTTTCAGGCGGCATGCGGCAGCGCGTCGGCTTCGCCCGCGCCCTTGTGGTTCATCCCAACATTCTGCTCATGGACGAACCGTTCTCCGCGCTGGACGTCCTTACCGCCGAGACGCTGCGAACCGACTTCCTGGATCTGTGGGCGGAAGGCCGCATGCCGATCAAGGGGGTCATATTGGTCACGCATAACATCGAAGAGGCGGTGCTGATGTGCGATCGCATCTTGGTGTTCGGCAGCAATCCGGGAAGAATCCTGAGCGAAATCAAGGTTCCACTGCCGCAGCCGCGCAATCGGCTGGATCCGAGTTTCCGCGAGCTGGTGGAGCGCATCTACGTGGAGATGACGGCGCGCCCTCAAGGCGGTCCCAGCGCCCGTCAGGAGCGCTTTCCGGGATTGGGGATCGGCAGCCAATTGCCGCACGTCTCCTCGAACTTGCTGGCCGGTCTCATGGAAGCCGTTGCTGCCGCACCCTTCAACGGCAAGGCCGATTTGCCGGAAATCGCCTCGAATTTACAGATGGAAATCGACGAGTTGTTCCCTGTCGCGGAAACTCTGCAGATGCTTCGTTTCGCCGAACTCGAGGGCGGCGACCTGAAACTGACCGGGGAGGGGTTGGCCTTTGCGCATGCCGCTCTCGATGAGCGCAAGCGCATTTTCTTGCGGCATTTATTGACCTATGTCCCCCTCGCTGCCCATGTTCGAAGGATCCTGGATGAGCGCACGTCGCATTCGGCACGCAAAAGCCGCTTCATCGACGAACTCGAGGATTTCATGAGCGAAGAAGCGGCGGAACAGACCTTGCGCGCGATAGTCAGCTGGGGCCGCTACGCTGAGGCTTTTGCCTACGATGACGAGAATGCCATGTTCAGTCTGGAGAATCCGACATAAAATACCGTCCATGACCCAGGCCTATGCGACCCTGCACGTTCCGCCCGACGAAATGGTGAAGTACATCCAAGATTTGATGACATTGCCGCAGGGCGAAATCGCCGCGGGCTCCGCAATGGCGCTGGCTCAGCGTCATTGGGGCGGCGACACACCCTTGGCGCGCGCCGCGCTGTTGCGTTGGGGGGCGCTCAACTTGGCATTTCAAGACAAGCGCCTGGAAACGTGGACCGTCACGCGGGAACGCGACCGCATTCAAGTTCCGGCGGCCTTGGTTGCCGCCGCGGGAATCGCGCCCTTGGTGTTCGACAACGAGAGAGCGGTTTTCGATATCCCGGCACTCCTCGATGCTACCTTGGAGTTTCAACCGCCGGCGGGTCAGGCTTAACCGTCAATGGCAACCGTTGCTCGGCCGGCGCCCAAGCCGCGCATCAACGTGCTGCGCACCATCGCGGTTTACAAACTGTTCAAGGTCCTGCTGCTGCTCGCCTTGGTGTATGGCGAGGTGCGGCTCAGCGATGCGTCGCTCACGGCCAAGCTGCTGAACTGGGCAGCGGAACGTCCATCGGGCCTTGAACACGCCGTCGTGTCTCAAGTGCTGGCTTGGTTCAGCGGCCTCTCCGAGTCGAGACTTCATGCACTGCGTCTCGTTACGCTCGCCTACGCGGCGCTCTTTGCGGTCGAAGGGATCGGATTATGGATGCAAAAGCGCTGGGCCGAATGGTTGACCACGATCATCACCGCGTCCCTGATCCCGCTCGAACTCTGGGAGCTCATTTCCAGCCCAACCCTCGGCAAGGCGGCTGTGTTGGTTGCGAACGTGGCCATTGTTGCGTACCTCGTATGGCACGTAAGGCGCTCACGGAATAAGCACTGAGTGCGGCTTGCATGGCAGGCCCCCTGTTTGTGAAATGATCTTCATCTCGGATGAAATGGCGGAATCGAAGGTATTCTTCGAGCGCTCGTCGATATCACCCGCTTGGAGGTCTCATGAATAAGTCCGGAACCTTGATTAGCTCTGCGCTGCTGACCTTTGGGCTGGCCGCCGCGGCGATGGCCGCCAATTTGCCGAAGGCTTCCGCCCCGATGACCGCGACTTCCGCTGCCGCCGCGGCCCCTGAGGCGGATGCGCCGAAGCCTGCCAAGAAACACATCGCCAAGAGGCACAAGAAAGCCGCTGCTGCTCCTGCGACAACCAATTAAGATATTTGGTATAACGCCCCGACCGCTTCACGGCGGCCGGGGCGTTTTTGCATCCGAGGGAGGCGGCCGGCGAGATCCGACCGAGACTTGTTGCCGTTTTTCATCAAGATATTTATTTTGGCGATTGTGCAGGGACTATGCGAGCTGCTGCCGGTCTCGAGTTCCGCGCACGTCATCGTCGCCGAGAAGCTGATGGGATTGGACCCAACTACGCCGGCCATGACCTTTTTGCTGGTCATGCTGCACACCGGGACCATGGTGGCGGTGATCGTCTATTTTTGGAACGCGTGGCGCAGCCGCTATTTTTCGTCGGCACCGGCCTTTTGGTCCTTCGCGCGAAGCGTGACAGTGGCGACCGTGTGCACGGCAATCGTGGGGTTCGGGCTGCTGGTCTTGATCGAGCGCGTCATATTTCGCGCTGCCGCAAAAACCGAAGTGGAGCAATTGTTTGGCAACCTGACGCTGATATCCACCGCCCTGGCTGCGGTCGGCATCATGATCATTTTCTCCGGACTGCGCCCCGCGGCCGGCGGACGACGGCAATCGGTCGAATTCAAAGACGCAATTTGGATCGGGGCGATCCAAGGCTTATGCTTGCCCTTCAGAGGATTCTCGCGCTCGGGCGCGACAATCTCGACCGGCCTGTTTCGCGGCCTTCAGAAAGAGCTATTGGAGAATTATAGCTTCGCTCTGGCGGTCATCTTGACGCCGCCCGTGATCGCGAGGGAGGGATACCGACTGCTCAAGCACCAGCAGGGCGCAAGCTTCGATCCGCTCGGCCTGATTTGGCCGAGCCTCATCGGTATGGCGTTGAGTTTCGCCGCCGGGTGGCTTTCGCTCAAATGGTTGTCGCAGTGGCTCGAGCACGGCCGCTGGCATTTGTTCGGCTACTACTGCCTGTTCGCCGCTGCCGCCGTATTCGTCGTCGGTAAGTTCTTTCCGGCCTAAAGTGCGGGGGACGCTCGAATGTACGGCGTCGGCAGTTTGAGTACGTATGCGGTTCAAACCGTCGACGTAGCCCATCTCATCCAAATTGCGCTGACCCCCATTTTCCTCATCTCGGCGATCGGGGTGACGCTCAACGTGCTGACGAGCCGGCTGGCCCGCATCGTGGATCGCGCACGCGCGATGGAGGATATCGTGCGCCTATCCGACCATCAGGATGTTGGGCGAGACCTGCATGGAGTGCTCGGGGTGCTGGCGCGGCGCGCCCGCTACATCAACGCGGCGATCACGTTCATCACCTTGTCGGCGCTTTTCATTGCGTTGGTGGTCGTGATGCTGTTCGTCAATGCCTTTCTGCGCTGGGACCTGTCGGCGTTCATCGCATGCATGTTCATCTTGTCGATGCTGTCGTTGTGCGCGGCACTGCTCGCGTTCCTCATCGAGGTGCGCATCGCGACAAAAACCTTGCAAATCGGAATTGCGGCCTCGCGCGATGAACCTGTCCCCTAGCCCGAACGAGCGGGCCGCTGCTTGCGCACCATTACTTCCGGCATGCCGGGTTTGACGGCCGGCGGGGGCCCGACAGAAAAACCAGCGCACAGGGGATTAAAATCTTAAAATCGATCGACATGCGTAAAGTATTGCACACATCGGCAAGCGGGCTCGCGGGGAACGGAATGCGTCGAATCCTTATCACAAGCCTCATGTTGATCGCCTGGCTCGGCGCCGGCCTCCAGGTCCGGGCGCAGGGCTATCCCGGCGGCGGAGGGCAAATGCCCGGCGGCCGTGGGAGTGACTTAGGGCCGCACGGCGGGAGTCAGTCCAGTTCGGAGGCGCCCAGCCCGTCGACGGAGAAACCGGATGCTGCCGCGAAAAAAGCCTATGCCGCGGGAGTCAAATCACTGAATCGCGCGCGGGAATTCGAAGAGGTAGCCGCCAAGGCGACGAATCCGGACAAGAAGGCCGGCGCGATGGAAAAAGTCGGCGATGCCTATTACAAAGCGCTGGATCAATTCACGGAGGCGCTGAGCAACAAGGGCGACATGGTCGATGCTTGGAATTGCGCCGGCTTCGTGCATTTGCGCCTGGGCGCCTACAACGAGTCGATCGACGACTACAACCATACGCTCGCGCTCAAGCCGGATCTTCTCGAAGCGGTCGAACATCGCGGCGAGGCCTATATGGCCGTCGATCGCCTGGACGATGCGAAGGCCGCGTACATGAACCTGTTCAATCACGCACGTCCGTTGGCGGATCGATTTGATGTTGTCGATGCAGAAGTGGGTTGAGAGTCACCGTGCCGCGGCAAACGGAATGCGTGCCGCGGATATCGACTCATTCGACAAATGGATGCAGGAGCGCGACGGAATCGCCAAGCAAACCGCCTCGGCGGCCGCTATTCCCCAGTAGCAGGGGCGCATTCGGCTGCGCCGTTGAGCCGTTGGACGAGCGCATCGACCTCGATCCGCATTGCGCGCAGCGACTCCTCGAGCTGGCTCACGCGTTGACTCAATGTCGCGACCGCCGCCGGTTCCTCGGGAGCGGCGGCTTCTTCCACCGACTCGATGTTTCCCGAAAACAAATGGGCGTAACGGGACTCCCGCGCGCCGGCAGCCCTCGGCAATCGCGCGATGAACGGTCCGTCAGAACGGGCGATCAAGTTCTTGAGCGTGTCTTCGACCTGATCGGCATCGGCAAATTCGCACAGTCGATTGGTGCGCGCGCGCAATTCGCCCGGCGTTTGTGCGCCGCGCAGCAACAATACGCATATGATGCCGAGCTCTTGCTTGGAAAATTTCAGCGAGCCGAATTCCGTGTTGCAGAACCGGTGCTTGTATTTGGTGACACGGCCGCCGTAGCCGGCCGATTTGTCGCTCACCAAGTATTTTTTCATCAGCGAATCCACGGCTTGCTGCACGCCGGCTTCGCTGAGCTCCAGCACCGGATCGCGATTGGTCTTCTGATTGCAGGCGTTGGTGAGCGCATTCAGCGACAGGGGATATTGATCGGGAGTGGTGATCTCCTTCTCGATCAGGCAGCCGATTACACGCGCCTCATTAGGGGTAAATTCAATATTCATGTCCAGCCTTCCAAGTCGGCGCGGGTTGTTTTAGGGTAGCGCCCTAGCCAGCCCATGCTTCAGCCAAAGAACGAAGGATATCCTTAAATGAAGACTCAAGCCGCCGTTGCCGTCGCCGCCAACAAACCCCTGGAAATCATGACGGTGGATTTGGACGGACCCAAGGCGGGTGAGGTCCTGGTGGAAATTAAAGCCAGCGGCGTGTGCCATACGGACGAGTTTACCCGTTCAGGCGCGGATCCGGAGGGCTTGTTTCCGGCGATCCTGGGTCATGAGGGCGCGGGTATCGTCGTCGATGTGGGAGCCGGAGTGACGACGTTACGCAAAGGCGATCACGTCATTCCCCTGTACACGCCGGAATGCCGCCAATGCAAGTCCTGCACATCGCATAAAACCAATCTTTGCACCGCGATCCGCGCCACTCAAGGCAAGGGGCTCATGCCGGACGGCACCAGCCGTTTTTCGATCGGCAAGGACGTCATTTCTCACTACATGGGCTGCTCCACGTTCTCGAATTTCACGGTGGTGCCGGAGATCGCGTTGGCGAAAATCCGCGAGGACGCCCCTTTCGACAAGGTGTGCTACATCGGCTGCGGCGTCACGACCGGCATCGGCGCGGTGACTCATACCGCCAAAGTGGAAGCGGGCGCGAACGTCGTGGTATTTGGGTTGGGGGGCATCGGCCTCAATGTGGTACAGGGCGCCCGCATGGTGGGCGCGGACAAGATCATCGGCGTGGATTTGAATCCTGGGCGGAAAGCGCTTGCCGAAAAGTTCGGTCTGACCCACTTCGTCAATCCGACGGAGGTGCAAGGCGACCTCGTGGCGCACCTGGTCGCGCTCACCGACGGCGGCGCGGATTACAGTTTCGAGTGCGTGGGCAACGTGAAGCTCATGCGCCAGGCGCTCGAATGCTGCCATCGCGGCTGGGGGGTGTCGGTGGTAGTCGGCGTCGCCGGATCGGGGCAAGAGATCAGCACTCGCCCGTTTCAGCTGGTGACCGGGCGCGTTTGGAAGGGCACCGCCTTCGGCGGAGTGCGCGGCCGCACCGAGTTGCCGCAGATCGTCGACTGGTACATGAACCGCAAGATCAACATCGATGATCTCATAACCCACAAGATGCCGTTGAAGGACATCAACAAGGCGTTCGACCTGATGCATTCCGGCGAATCGATTCGCAGCGTCGTGGTGTACTGATGAGCGCCCTGACGCTGATTTCCGAGCACGCTTGTTTCGGCGGGGTGCAGCGGTTCTACAAGCACGATTCCCGCGAAATCCGCGGCCCCATGAAGTTCTCCGCCTACCTGCCCCCGCAGGCGCGCGGGGGGAAAGTGCCCGTGCTGTACTACCTCGCCGGGCTCACCTGCACGGAGGAAACTTTTCCGGTCAAATCGCATGCCCAAGAGGTCGCGGCGGAATTGGGGCTGATGCTCGTCGCGCCCGACACGAGTCCGCGCGAGCCGCGCTTGCCCGGCGATGCCGACAGCTGGGACTTCGGCTATTCGGCCGGTTTTTACGTGGATGCCACTGCGGCACCCTGGTCTCAGTATTACCGGATGTACAGCTATGTAACGCAGGAGCTGCCGCAGATCGTCGCCGCCGATCTTCCGGTTTTAGAGAATGCGTCAGGAATTTTCGGGCATTCAATGGGCGGACATGGTGCACTGGTATGCGCGCTGCGTAATTCAGACCGGTACAAATCGGCTTCCGCATTCGCCCCGATCGCCGCGCCGATGCAAAGTCCGTGGGGCAAGAAGGCATTTACCAACTATCTGGGCCCCGATACGCAGAGTTGGCGCGACTACGATGCCAGCGAATTGGTCGCTCGCAAGCCGTTTCCGCATCCCATCCTCATCGATCAAGGCACGGCCGATCAATTTCTCGCCGAGCAACTCAAGCCGGAGAAGTTTTCCGCTGCAGCGGCCACGTCCGGCCAACGCTTGAACCTGCGCATGCAGCCTGGTTACGATCACGGCTACTATTTCATCCAGACTTTCATGGCGGACCATCTGCGCCACCATGCAATGCATCTGAAGAATTGAAATTGACCGCTCCGGGATATCGAGTATTATCCTGGGGGCTAGCGCAAGGTTCCCGTAAGGGATTTAAATTGGAACGCGGTGTGATACCGCGGCTGCCCCCGCAACTGTATCCGGCGAGCGAACGTCCACGAATCCACTGAGGCTTTGAGCCTTGGGAAGGCGGACCTAAGCTATAACCCGGGAGCCAGGACACCCGCCTCGCGCAGTCGTCCTGTTATTGGCCGGGGTGCGCTGATAGCTGCGGGGGAAACCGTCGCGACGACAGTGTTGGAGTCGTCGTAGCGGAGCCATGAAAAATGCAAATCAATGCGCTTTCGCGCGCCGGCTCTTGGGCCCCAATCCAGGAGAATCCTTGTGCGCAGATCATCATTTCCTTTCATCGCCGCATCCCTTTCGCTGTTCGCATGCGTGGCGGCCGCCGACGCTGAACTCGAGGACTACCCGCAGTCCGTGGTGGTCACTGCCACCCGCATCCCCACCCCGGAAATCGAGATCGCCAGCAGCATTTCGGTCGTCACGGCCGATGAAATAGCTGCCCATCAACTGCAAACTCTGCCGGATTTGCTCAGAGAGGTGCCGGGATTGAACGTCAGTTCAATCGGGCGGTCCTGGCGGCTTGACTTCCGTGTTCATGCGCGGCACGAACTCCAACCATACCAAGGTGTTGGTGGACGGCATCGACGTCAGCGATCCGAGCAACCCCGGCGGCAACTTCGACTTCGGTCCCTTTCAATTGCAGGACGTTCAGAAGGTCGAAATTCTGCGCGGCCCGCAGAGCGGTCTCTACGGCTCGGACGCCATCGGCGGGGTAATCAACATCATCACCAAGGAAGGGTCGGGGCCGGCGCAATTCACCGCCCGTGCCGAGGCAGGATCGTTCGATACGTTCAACCAATCGGGCGGCATCCTGGGCGCTCTCGACCGGTTTCACTATGCCGCGACCCTGGAACACCTGCATTCCGGCGCAACGCCGGTCACGCCGCTCGATTTGCTGGCGCCCGGCGAGCGGCGCATCGACGATTATGACGACATCCTCACCGGATCGACCAAGCTCAAGTTCGCTGTGACTGACGATTTCGACCTCGGCCTGGTCGCGCGCTACACCGACTCGCGCCTGCGGCTGACCGGGGAGAACTTTGCCAGCTTTCCGGCTGTCCCGGATTCAGCGCAAAGCGCCAACGATACCCGGCAATACTACGCCCGCGCCACGGGGCACTTGACCTCGTTCGACGCAATGCTCGAGCAAACGCTGGGGCTTGCTTACAGCAACATCAAGTCCTTCGAGACCAGCCCCGACAATCCCGAGAGCGACTTCTTCGGCGCACGGGTGAAAATCGATTGGCAAGGGAACATCCGGCTCGCCGCGGATGAAAAGCTCGTGCTCGGCGCCGAGCATCAGCGCGACGAGATGACCGTGCCGATTTCCGCCAGCACCACGATCGATGCCGGTTATGCGGAGCTTCAATCGAGCGTCGGCAACGCGTTTTTCAATACCTTGAGCGTGCGCTACGACGCCAACGATCGGTTCGGCGGCAAGGTGACCTACCGCGTGGCACCCGCCTATGTAATCCAAGAGACCGGAACCAAGCTCAAGGCGAGCGTGGGTACCGGCTTCAAGGCGCCGACCTTGTCGCAAATGTTCCAAAATTTTCCGGAGTTCTTCTTCTTCGGCAACCCCAATCTCAAGCCGGAGAGCAGCTTGGGGTTCGATGCGGGCTTCGAGCAGGCGGCGGCAGGCGATGCCGTCCGGTTCGGCGTCACTTATTTTCGCAATAACATCAAGAATTTGATTGTCGAGAACGCGGACTTCACTTCATTGGCCAATATCGGCCGCGCGGTCACGGACGGCCTCGAGAGCTTTGTCGCTTATCGTGCGACGTCGGAACTTGACCTCAGGCTCGATTACACCTACACCCAAGCCACCGACGAAATCGTTCGCGAGGAACTGCTGCGCCGGCCGAAACACAAAGCCGGCTTGAGCACATCCTGGCAGGCCACGAAGCGATTGTCGCTGACCGCGGCCGTGGTGTCGGTGAGTTCCTGGATAGACGGAAATCGAGATTTCTCCATTCAGAGGCTGACCGCGCCGGGCTATACGACGGTCAACGTTGCCGCGAGCTACGCGCTCACCAACCACCTGACGCTCTACGGCCGCGTCGATAATCTTCTCGACCGGCGCTATGAAAATCCCGTCGGTTTCCTGCAGCCGTCCTTAGGCGCATTCGCCGGAATCAGGACCCAATTCTGATGCAGGTGATTTCGATCAGCGCGTCTGAACCACGGGTTCCGAGGTGATATGCCCGTCGAAATCGGTCCAAACGTGCTGCGCGAAATCGTAGAGTTTGCAGCGGCGAACGGTGTTCCAGTAATAGCGCCAGGTAAAAACCTCGGAATTCAGCCTCTCGTCCAAAGTCGCCGTCAGCCGCGCTTGGGCTTCTTTGAGGCGATAGAGCGGGATTCCCATGTTCACGTGATGGGCGCCATGCTCGAGGATGTAGTGGATCAAGCCGTCGAGCGGCCGCATCAGCTTGATATGGACGGTCGTCGTCGCATAGCCGGCATTCGCCGTCCACTCGTCGCGGCGCTCGTACCAGGCGACCCGCGGGTGAGTGTGCTGCACGTAGATGACGAAGCCCATCAAACAATTCCACAGAAAAAAGGGCACCGCGAATCCGAATACGAGGAGCGACCAGATCGACCGGCCGCTGTACACGCCCCATGCCACCAGACCGCCGACCCAAAGGACGCCGAAGGCCGCCACCAGCAGGCTGTCCCAGGTATAGCTGATGCGCCGCGTCGATACATGCTTGCGGCCCGGGAAGAAAAGCTTCTTCCACCACATTTCTATCATGTAGTACACGCCTTGACCGACGCCGCTGCGGTAAATGCGCTCCAGACTGCGGCGAATGCGCGACAACCGGGCAAACTCGGAAGGAGAGTAGGGCGTCCAAACGTAGTCCCGGCCCTTAAGATTGGTGAAGCCGTGATGCGCCAGGTTATGACCGATTTCCCATAGGCTGTACGGGGTGAGCGAGGGCAGGAACGCGATTCTGCCGATCCATTTGTTGAGCGTCTTGTTGGGCGTGTAGGAGCCATGGCACGCGTCGTGACCGATCACGAACAGGCGAGCGATCCACAGTGCCGCAACCAGCGAGGCGAAGACTTTGACCCACCACCCCTCGACGAACAGCAAACTGGCAATCGATACACCCAGCACCAGCCAGTCCAGCAAGAACCAAATGACGGGCGTTGCAATGCCGCGCTCTTTCGTGAACGGCTGCAGCAATTTCTGGAACTTGAAACGCGACTTATCGGGCGGCGGCTGCGCGGTTGGTTCAGTTTGGGGTGTGGGGGACGTTTGCATTCAAAGCTCCGGCCTTCCGGCTCAGCACAGTAGCCGACTATGATACGCCAGTTCAGGCCATTGATACGAAATGCGATCGCTTCGATCAGGCCGTTTCGGCGTCCGGCCAGAGGAGAACCCCTAGATGCTCGCAAGCCTCGATGAGGGCGGTGGCCGCCTCCCGGGTGCTGGCATCCAGGCGCCTATCATGGGTTAAAAGCCAGGTAAGCCGAGCCCGCCGTGAACGGGCGGACGGCTCGCTGTCGAAAAGCGCCGGAAAGAGGCCCAAGGCATCGACGAATTCACGCATTGCGGCCGTCGACTGCGCATTCGGCGGCGGTGTCAACAACAATTTGAGCCAAGTCACGCAGCGCTTCGCGAGACCGGCACGTGTAATCCCCAAGCTGGTGCGGCGTCGCGATTCTCCGTCCGCCAGGGAGTCAGCCAGATTGCGATAGCGCTCGACCGCCGATTCCTCCGCCGGCAGAGCCGGACTGGCATCGGACAACACCGACCGCAGCAAATCGGCCAGCAGCAGGGACAGCGACTCGGCCAAAAATCGTTGACACTGCTCCGTATCCGGTCGTGCCAATTGCTCCCAAGACAATGGACCACCAATTCGTCTTGCGTTCGGTGACTTTGACATGTCGCCCAGTGTAGCTGCTCCGCTGATCATCGCAACTATCTCGAAATGCGACCGAGGTCACTGACAGGACAAATATCCGCAAAAACACGTGTCCCTCGCGCCGGCCGGCCGGCCGCGAGAAAAAATTTAATCAAAAAAGAAGAAATCGTTATCCGTGCTGCGAGGCGGCCCTATGATATCCGCCATGACGCCCATCGTGGCTGGATCCGAACTCGCCGCTGAGAAGTGCGTAACGCTGGTACCCGGCGTCCGGCGTATCGTCGCCGGCAATGCGGGCCTCATGACGGGCCCCGGTACCAATACCTACCTGTTCGGATCCGGCGAAGTGGCGGTGCTCGATCCGGGGCCTGCCGATGAACGGCACTTGGAAGCCATTATGTCGCAAGCCGGGCCGGCCATTCGATGGATCATCGTCACTCACACTCACCCAGACCATTCGCCGCTGGCGGGCCGCCTTGCCGAGCTCACCGGCGCACGACTCATCGGGTTACCCCCGCCCGACGACGGTCGGCAAGACTCGACTTTCGCGCCCCAAGATCTGCCGGCGGATGGCGAGCGCCTGTCCCTGGGCGATTGTCAACTGATCGCCATCCATACGCCCGGACATGCCTCCAACTGCGTGTGCTACTTGCTGGAGCGAGAGCGGCTCCTCTTCACCGGCGATCACGTGCTCGAAGGAGTGTCACCGGTCATTTTGCCGCCCGACGGCGATATGTCGGCATACCTGCGATCCTTGGAGCGGCTTGCTTCGTATGACTTCGAGCGCATCGCCCCCGGACACGGCGGCGTCATGGAGCGCGGAAAGGAAATCCTCGCCGCCTTGCGCGCGCATCGCCTTGCGCGCGAGGCGAAGGCACTGCGGGTCTTGGAACGATTGGGAGCCGCCACTCTCGATGAACTCACTCCCGTCGTTTACGATGACGTGGCGGTCGAGCGCCACCGCTGGGCGAGCCTGACTTTGCAGGCGCATTTGATCAAGCTGGCACGCGAGGGCCGCGCGATCGAAGCGGACGGTCGCTGGCGGTTCAGTCACTCATGAGTGGCAAGCTCGCGATGTCGCTCCGCGCGGTGAGCGTGCGGCGCGGGGACAATTGGGTTTTGCGCGACATCTCCTGGCGCCTGCGGCCCGGGGAGCGCTGGGCGCTGCTCGGTGATAACGGTTCGGGCAAGACGCAGCTGCTCAAGCTGCTGAGCGGAGACGTTTGGCCGACGCCCGTCGGTGCAGATACGCCGCAAAACGGCGGCCGAACCTATTCCGTGGGCCGTCGGGAGGTCGACCTGATCGACGCCAAGCGGCGCGTTGCCTACGTCGGCGCGGAACAGCAGGACAAACACGCGCGCTATGGTTGGAATCTACGCGTCCGCGACCTGGTCGCGACGGGTTTGCATCGCACCGATCTGCTGCTTCTGCCTGTTACGGCCGCGCAGGCCAAACGCGTGGCCGCCGCTTTGCGGATTTGCGGCATCTCCCGCCATGCAGCCCGGGAATTCCTTACCCTCTCGTATGGACAGAAGCGGCTGGCTCTGTTGGCGCGCGCCCTGGTTCAGGATCCGGACTGGCTTCTTCTGGACGAGTTTTACAACGGGCTGGACGAGGCCTATCGGCGGCGCATCGACCGGGTGCTTCGGGCCGCATCGCGGCGCGGCCAGTCTTGGGTGGCAACGGCGCATCGGGCGGTCGACGTGCCGCGCGGAACACGGTGCGTGCTGGAGCTGGCGGCAGGGCGGGTCCATGCGGCCCGCCCGCTGCGCGCGTCCGATCGCAAGCGGCTCGCAAAGCATGCGGGAGAGACTCCGCGCGGACGAGCGCGGGTCCGAAAGCAGGCGGCGGCGGGCGCTCCCGTGCTGATTCAGATGTCTCACGTCGATCTGTACGTCGACTACAGATTGGTGCTGCGCGACCTCCAATGGCAGCTGCGAAGGGGCGAGCACTGGGCGGTACATGGATCGAACGGGTCGGGCAAATCGAGTTTTTTAAAGATGCTTTACGGCGATTTGCCGCCGGCGCTTGGGCGGGCTTATCGAGCGGGCCGGATTTCCCAAGGGCTCATCGATCGCAGAATGGAAGAGACGTATCGGCTACGTTTCGCCGGAACTGCAAAGCGACTATGCCGTCAACGTCAGTGTCGTGGAACTGGTGATGAGCGGCCGATACGCGAGTATCGGTCTAGCGGATCAGCCCACCGCGGAAGATCGCAGAGCCGCGGCACATTGGCTGAGATTCTTCGGCCTGTCCTCATTCGCCGCGTATCGGCCGCGCGAGTTGTCGTATGGGCAACTGCGGCGCGCGCTCATCGCACGCGCGATGGCGGCCGATGCGCGGATCTTGCTGCTGGATGAGCCGCTGACAGGCCTCGATCCGACGCAACGAACCATGATGAAGCGATTGTTGGAACATGTCATGCGGCGGACGACCTTGGTCATTGCCGTGCATCATCCGGAGGATCTGCCGCGCGGCATGACGCACGCCCTACGTTTACATAATCGGCGCGCATACCCGTTAGATTTCCATTCTGCGACTTGAGTCCGCGGCATTGCTTCGCATTGGGTCAAGACTGCGATCCTCGGAAGCTAAGGACCCAGGATGCGAATTATGTTGCGTGTCACGGCCATCGCGTCAGCGCTTGGAATCCTCGCCGGCTGCGCCCATTCCGGTTATGCCGTCCGTTCGGTACCGAGCATCGCCGCCGACAACGTCGGAAAATCCGTCAGCCGATTGCAGGAGGCGCTCGGCGAGCCGCGCAAGATCGATCAGTCGGCGACGAAGTGGGTGTATGTATGGTTCCTTCCGCAAACGCCTCCGGGCGCGCCGACCGGATTTCACGGCTGCGAAATGGAAGTCACCGTCGATGCGCGCTCGCAGCGCGTGCTCGGCTATTCCCTGTCGAACATCGGATGGTCCAACTGCCGTCAAACCACGCGGCGGATCCGCGTGGCAGAGCGCTAGATCGCGCGGCCGCAAGCGCGGCCGGGTTTCTCGCTACAATACCGGAACCGATGCCAGACGGGCGTCGCACTCCGGAGATAGCCGACCTTGTACGTCATTCCGATTCTGTCGATCGCCCTCCAGGCCGGCTTGATCGTGCATGTGATCAAGACGGGACGAAACATGCTTTGGATTTGGGCGATCGCGCTCTTACCGCTGGTCGGGTCCATCGCCTATGTCGTCGTGGAGGTTTTGCCGGAACTATTGGGCGGCAGAACGGCGCGGCGTGCAGGAATCAACGTACGGCGGATGATCGATCCGGACCGCGAACTGCGACGCGCCAGCGCGGAAGTGGAAATTTCCGGCAACGTGGATGCGCGCCGCCGCCTCGCCGATGAGCTGTTCGACCGCGGCCAATACGACGCAGCCATCCAGGTCTACCAAGGCGGATTGAAGGGTATTTTCGAGCACGATCCGACCTTGCTGCTGGGCACGGCGCGGGCGCAGTTCGCCAAACAGGATTACGCCGCAGCGCGCGCGACCCTCGAACGGTTGACCGATCACAATCCCGATTTCAAATCCGCGGATGCAAGGCTTTTATATGCCCGGACTCTCGAGGCGCAGGACGCGTTGGACGAGGCGGAACGCGTCTACGCGAGCCTCGCTCCCGTATATCCGGGCGCTGAAGCGCGCCTGCGCTATGGGTTGCTGCTCAAACGGCGCGGGAACTTGGCGGCCGCGAGCCGCGAGCTGAAGGAATTGTTGGACGGCGCGAAGTTGGGGCCTGCGCACTATCGCCGGGCACAGGCCGAGTGGCTGGAGCGCGCGAGGCGAGAATTGAGCTAGAATCCCCGCCTGTATTGCTCGCCCGCCACCCCGGCCAGGAGATCCCCATGAAATTTGTCCACCGAGTCGCTAGATACGCCCTCATTTCGGCGGCGGCGATCCTCCTGGTGGCGTGCGCCGGACAGAAGGAACCTGCGCGAGGGTTGCTCAACAACATCGAGACGACGGTAGCCGCCGCCTCCGCCGAAGCGGCAAAGTACATTCCCGATCAATTGGCCGACGTGCAACGCAAGCTCGATGCTCTCAAGGCGTCGTTCGCCAAGCAGGACTATGCCGCGGTGGTGACGGGAGGACCGGCGGTGCTCGACGAGGCGCAGGGTCTGGCAACGGCTGCGGCCGCCAAGAAGGACCAAATCCTGAAGACGCTCAACGATGAATGGACTGCGCTCTCCGCCGCCTTGCCCGCCGATCTCATCGCGATTCAAAACCGGATCGACCTGTCTGCCAAGAAATCCAGCAAGAAATCGGCTGTGGGAATCGATTTTGCGGCCGCGAAGAGCGGCCTTGCCGAGGCGAGCTCTCTGTGGTCCAAGGCGCAGGCTGCGTTTGCCGCCGGCAATATGGAGGAGGCGATCCATACGGCCAAGGACGTCAAGGCGAAGGTCGAAGCCCTGGCAAACTCCCTGAAGATGGATCTTCCCGCGGCTGCTCAATAGCCGAATGACGGACTGCCGAAGCGCGGCAACCCCACTTTTTTTTACGGCGCCAAGGTGCCTTCGCTGACGATGACCGCATTGCCGCCGATGTGTGCGGCCACCAAGTTCCCTTGGTCGATCTCGAGCCTCACGCTGACCTGCCCGGGCCGTTTCATTTGGCGGCCTTGATGGCCTATGAAGGCTGTTGAATTTTTGCCGAAATGTCCGAGGTCCCACAGGTAGGACGCCAGCATGGCATGCGCGTTGCCGCTCACCGGGTCCTCCGGGATACCCAGCGCCGGGCAGAACATGCGCGCGTCGGTCGACCACTCGTCAGCCTTTCGATTCAAGGCAAAGGCAAAAAAGCCCTCCGCACCGAGTTCGTTGCCGAGCGACAAGAGCGTGTCGACATTCGGTGCGAGGAGGTCCAATTGGCGGGGGTCCGCAATCGGCACCAGCAGCCGCGTGCTGCCCTTGCGGGCGATTCGCGCCGGCATGACCTCGTGCAGCTGAGTCGCCGGAAGACGCAGGGCCTCGGCAACGCGGAGCGTCGTTTTGAACGGCAGCGGGGAGTCCAGTTCGGGCGCGGTTTGGCGGAACTCGATGAGAGTTCCCGGAAGCGCTCCGGACGATTCGAGATCAGCGGTGACCTCCACGATGCCCGTGCCCGATTGCTGGCGGCACGCGCCGCCGCCGCGCCTGCCTAAGGCGAGCAGCACCGCATGCGCTGCCACGGTGGCGTGACCGACGAACGGCATCTCTTTGTGAGCGTTGAAGAAACGCAACCGAATATCATAGTCCGGGCCGTTCGCTGCAAACACGAAGGCAACTTCGGAGTGTGAGAACTCCCGCGCCACTGCGGACAACGTGGCATCGCTTTGACCGTCCGCGTCGAGCACCACGGTTGCCGGATTGCCGGTGAAGCGTTTTGCCGTAAATGCGTCTACCTGAAAAATGCGCAATGGTGCCCCCGCAGCGTGTCGCATGAGTTTTGCACGCATCCGAGCGTCAGGCTACACTTCCTGTGAACCTTGGGGTGGTCTTAAAGGCCTGAGACGCGGGAAATCGAATATTCGGTTGCCCTGCGAACCCGTTGAACCTGACCCGGTTAATGCCGGCGTAGGGAGTGGGTGAATCAAAAAATGCATTCGGCCGTCGAAATCAGCATGTATCCGTTGACCGGGCAGTTCCGGCCGCCTATCCAGGCATTCATCGACCGATTGAACACCCATCCCGGGTTGCGCGTGCATACAAATGCGCTGGCGACCCAGATTTGGGGGCCGCTCGAGCAGGTCATGGCCATTCTGACGGAAGAGATGGCCCGCTCCGCAGGCGCTGCTGGCGCGCCGCAGATCGTATTCGTCATGAAAGTGCTTCCGCGCTTGGACCCACCGGACGCGGCGGCCCCGGCCAGCGCGCCCCCGTGATTACCGACTTTTCGGTCCGGCTCGTGAGTGCTTGGCACGACGCGAGCTGGATCGAATTCCTCGCCGCAGCGCTCGCGGCGGCCTATCTGGTGCTGGCAATCCGGCAAAAGCTCGCCTGTTGGATGGCCGCATTCGCAAGTTCCTGTCTCTACGTGTGGGCGCTTTTCGGGGCGCGCTTGTACATGGAATCCGCGTTGAACGCTTTTTATGCGGCAATGGCGGTCTATGGATTCTGGCAATGGCAACACGGCAGGGGGGGCGGCGATCTCGCCGTGAGTCGGTGGCCGATGGCGCGCCATGCGGCGGGGCTCGTAGCCGTGGTCGCGCTGTCGATGATCAGCTCGTATTTTCTTCGGCGGTTCACTTCGGCCGCGTGGCCGTTCCTCGATTCGCTGGTAACTTGGTCCAGCGTATACGCGACCTTCCTGGTCGCGCGCAAAGTGTACGAGAACTGGCATTGGTGGCTGGTGATCGATGCCGTAAGTCTGTGCCTGTATTTTTCGCGCCGCTTGTATCTCACCGTACTGCTGTTCGGCTTATACCTTGTGTTGATCGTGATCGGCATGCGGCAATGGCGCCGTGCCTTGCCGCAGCCGGCATATGCTGCCGGATGAACTCGAAGCGCTCGCTGCGCGCCACGTGCCGGGCACGGGGAAAATCTCCATTCATCGCTTGGGCAGCGGACTGATGAACGAGACCTATCGTGTGCAGCGCGGAGGAAACGCGTACGCGTTGCGGGTGTCGGGCTCGAATCCCTACCTTCTCGGCCTCGATCGTGCCTGGGAGGCACGGGTGCTCGAGGTCGCCGTCCTCGACGGCCTGGCGCCGGTGCTGGAGTATTGCGATCCGCAGCGCGGGATCCTGATTTCGCGTTGGACCGAGGGACGGTCGTGGAGTCCGGCGGAAGTGCGGCAGCAATCGAGCATCGCCCGGATGGCGTTGCTTGCGCGTCGAATCCACGCGTTGCCGATGCCGGTGCAGGCGCGACTGATGAGTCCGGGGGCGTGGATCGATCATTACTCTGCAGCGGCTCGCGGCAACGCAGCCGCCGCCCGGCAACGCCGGCGGCGACATAACAGCGGGCACTCTGCGAGCCGCGGCTAAGTTACGCTTGGCCGCTCTGGCAGCGCTTCCGGCGGTCGATCCGGTCGTTTGCCACAGCGACCTGCATACGCTCAATCTGGTGGAAAGCGGGCGTGCGTTGGTGTTGCTCGATTGGGAGTATGCACATGCGGCCGATCCGTTATGGGACTTGGCGGGCTGGAGCGCCAACAACGACTTGGACGACGAAATCCGGCAGGAACTCCTGGCGAGCTACACCGGCCGGCCGGCCATGCGGCATGAGAAGCTACGCCTGCAACTGTTGGGATGGCTGTACGACTATGTCTCCTTGTTGTGGTGCAATCTCTATCTGAATCTGCATCGCGGTCCCGCTCCGGACTCCGTTACGGGACGCGTGCAGAATCTCGCGGCCCGGCTGACTGCAACCGCAAGTAGTCGCGCCGACTAAGTTCCGGCACACTACGCAGCCTAGGCGAGCACCCCCATCGGGGGATATCGAACGGAGAGCTCAATGGCGCGGATGATCGTAGTCGACCGGGACGGTAAAGAGCATGACATCGAGGCAAAGCCCGGTCTGAAGGTGATGGAAATCCTGCGCGAGCTCGATTACGGAGTCGCCGCGATTTGCGGCGGTCTATGTTCCTGCGCCACCTGTCACGTGTACGTCGATGAGAATTGGGCCGGCCGCCTGCCCAAACCGCAAAGCGACGAGCTGGAGTTGCTCAAGGAATTGCCGGATTTTCGGGAAGCCACCTCTCGCCTGTCGTGCCAAGTCGATTTCACCGACGCGCTGTCGGGTCTCAAGCTCGCCATCGCTCCAGATTCGTGATCGCGCGGGCCTCCGCACGGACGCTCCGCTGACGCACGTCGTCATTTTTTCTCTGTTTGGCGGCGAACGGCCTCCTGTGCCGCGGCAATGGCCTGAGGATCGCCCAAGAATCGGCGGCCCAGGGGCTGGAGTTGCTCATCCAATTCGTAGAGGATCGGGACTCCGGTCGGGATATTGAACTCCACGATATCGCTCTCGGACATCATGTCGAGCATCTTGACCAAGGCGCGCAGCGAGTTTCCGTGCGCGACGATGAGCACATCCTTGTCGGCTCGAAGCTCAGGGACTATTCGCGATTCCCAATAGGGCAGGACGCGCGAAAGCGTGTTCTTGAGCGATTCCGTCGCGGGCAGCGAAGCCGCATCGACATCGGCGTAGCGAGGGTCGAAACGCGGGTGACGGGGGTCGTCCAATGCGAGCGCCGGCGGCGGAATGTCGTAACTGCGGCGCCAGATCTTGACCTGCGCCTCCCCGTGCTGCTCGACTGTCTGAGCCTTGTTCAGTCCCTCCAATGCGCCGTAGTGGCGCTCGTTGAGGCGCCAGCTTCGCTCCACGGGCATCCACATGCGGTCGGTGACGTCCAGGATCAGCCACAGCGTGCGAATCGCGCGCTTGAGCACGGACGTAAAAGCAATCTGCGGTTCGAGTTTTTCCCGCTGTAATTCGCGACCCGCCTGCGCAGCTTCTTCACGTCCCTGGTCGCTGAGATCCACGTCCCGCCAGCCGGTGAAGAGATTTTCGACGTTCCAAATACTTTGTCCGTGACGGACCAAGATCAATTTTCCCGGCACGGTGCCTCCTATTGATGCAGGACCGCGGCAAACACGCCTTCAAAGAGCGTGGCCAAAGTCCCGCCGTAAACTATTTCCACGCGCAATCGGATGCGGCCCCTGCCGGCCCGCTGCAACATTTTACGAAACTTGTCGATTTGTGCTGCCGAAGGCGCCGCGGCGCTGGCCCGCAACTCGCCTTTTACCGGCGTGAGGAATTGCACGTTCGATTCTTGAATCACGGCGTCGGCCGCCAGTCCGCGCGCGGCGAGATAGCGGGTGACCCATGCCCAGCCGGTCAGCACCGCCAGCGAATACAAGCTGCCGCCGAACGCGGTGCCTTTGTAATTGGCGTTCGCCGCGAGCGGCGCCCTCATCACGACGCCGCTATCGTCGGCCGACTCGACGACGATGCCGATATGCCTCGCAAGCATGAATTCCGTCTCGATTCGATTTTGCAAATAATCCCGGCCGAAATTCGTCGCTCCCGAAGCCATGCGGTCAATCCTGCGCCAGCCGCCTGACCGCTTGCAGCGCGACGGACAGGGTCGCGAAGTCGGGCGGCGAGCCGGTCCGCAGATCGACGACCACACGCTTCAGCGCCTCGACCGAAGTCAAATGCCGCGCAATCCATAGATCGACCCGCGCTCCGGTATCCCGGCCCTTGCATCCAAGGACCGCGCCGGTGATTTTACGTTGCAGTTGGTACAGATTATCGCGCAAGGTACTGCGCGCCACCGCCTGCCAATGGCCGTCGGCAGCCAGGCTTTCGATCTGTTCCTTGATCCACGTCAAGCCGATGCGCTCGCCGAGGTCGAAGTACGCCTTGGCCGCATAGCCGATTCGTACGCGCGTTTTCATCGCGACCTCGACCAGGTCCAACGAGCAATGCAGAGCCTCGAGCGAGGCGATTCGAGCGGCAAGCTCTTCGGGTACATGCTGCTCTATCAGCCGTGAACGCAGCACGTTCAGTCTGGCCTGCTCCGTGGCCCCCAGAACCCCGGCCAGCTCGTGGAACAATTCCCCCACCTTGGCGCCATAACGCAGCACGCCGCGTTCGATGTCCAGGTCGCCGCGCCGGTTCTCGAGCAGCCAGTAGGTCATATGCCGCAGCAAGCGTGTCGTTTGCGCCATTGCCGTGTATTGAACGGCGGCGGGGATGCGGTTATCGAGCGCTTCGATTTGCATCCAGATGTAGCGAGCGGCAAACACTTCGCGCGCAATGCTGTAGGCGCGCGCAATGGCGGCCGGATCGGCTCCCGTATCATCCTGCGCGCGCACCGGGAAGACCGGGCCCATGCGATTGATCAGACTGTTGGTGATCGCCGTCGCGATGATCTCGCGGCGCAAACGGTGTCGCTTCAATCGCGCCGCGAAGCGCTTCTGCACCGGGACGGGAAAATACCGCTTGAGTTCGGCCGACAGGTACGGATCTTCCGGAACATTGGAATGGATGAGGGCCCGGTAAAGCCAAATTTTGCCGTAGCTCAAAGTGATGGCGAGTTCCGGCCGCGTGAGCCCCTCGCCGGCCTTGCGCCGCTCCGCGATTTCCTCGTCGGTCGGCAGGAACTCGAGCGAGCGGTTCAGATCCCCGGCCCGCTCCAGGGCCCGGATCACGTAGGCGCTTTCGCTCAAGCGCTCCTTCGCCTGAAACTCGCTCGTGCTGATGGCTTGACTCTGAAGATAGTTGTTGCGCAGAACGAGGCCCGCGACCTCGTCCGTCATCTGCACCAGCAATCGATCGCGAGCCGCGAGCGTGATTTCCCCGGCGCGCACCGCGCCGTTCAGAAGGATCTTCAGATTGACTTCGACGTCCGAACAATTGACGCCGGCGGAATTGTCGATGAAATCGGTGTTGAGTCTGCCGCCGCGCCGTGCGAACTCGATGCGTCCGAGTTGGGACACGCCCAGATTGCCGCCCTCCCCGATGACCTTGCAATTCAGCTCGCGGGCATCGATTCGCACCGCATCGTTGCTGCGGTCGCCGACATCGCTGTGGCTCTCGAAGGTGGACTTGACGTACGTGCCGATGCCGCCGTTCCAAAATAAATCGACGTGCGCCTTGAGAATCGCCTTGATGACTTCGTTGGGCGTGACCTGCGCCGGAAGTTCGAGCAGCTCTTGAGCCTCGCGGGACAGCGTCAGGCTCTTGGCCGATCTAGAGAATACGCCGCCGCCCTTTGAAATCGATTCGCGAGAATAATCCTCCCAACTCGAACGCGGCATCTTGAACAGCCGCTCGCGCTCGCGGAACGAGCGGACCGGATCCGGCTGCGGATCGATGAAGATATGAAGATGATTGAAGGCCGCGACGAGACGGATGTGAGGCGACTGCAGCATGCCGTTGCCGAACACGTCGCCCGCCATGTCGCCGATTCCGGCGACCGTGAAGTGCTGGCTCTGGATGTCGACGCCTATTTCGCGGAAGTGGCGCTTGACGCATTCCCAAGCGCCGCGCGCCGTGATCGCCATTTTCTTGTGGTCATAGCCGTGCGAGCCGCCCGAGGCGAATGCATCGCCGAGCCAGAATCCGTATTCCGCGGAGATGGCGTTCGCGATGTCGGAAAAGGTCGCGGTGCCCTTGTCGGCGGCGACCACTAGGTAGGCATCGTCCTTGTCGTGGCGGACCACGAGGGGAGGCGCCGACGATCTTGTCATCGACGATGTTGTCGGTGACATCCAAGAGTCCTCTGATGAGCGTTTGGTAGCACGCGATCACTTCGGCCTGTTGCGCTTCGCGCTCGGCGGGCAGGCGCTTCACGACGAAGCCGCCCTTGGCGCCGACGGGAACGATCACCGTATTCTTGACCTGCTGCGCCTTCATCAGGCCGAGCACCTCGGTGCGGAAGTCCTCGCGCCGGTCGGACCAGCGAATCCCGCCGCGGGCGACGTAGCCCATGCGCAGGTGCACGCCCTCCATGCGCGGCGAGAACACGAAGATCTCGAAAAGCGGCTTCGGGAGAGGCAGCTCGCGCAGCTGCTGGCTCTCGAGCTTGAACGAGAGGTACTCCTTGGAGGTTTCGCGGTCGGTTTGATACGCGTTCGTGCGCACCGTCGCAGACAAGGCGTTCCACAAGGCGCGCAAAATTCGATCCTCATCGGAGCGGGTGACCTCCTCGAGCGCCGCACGGACGCGCTGATCGAGCCGTGCGAGCGTGCTCAGCCGCGCGCTCCGAGATATGTCCGGATTGAAGCGGGCCACGAACAAGTCGGCCAAGACCTTCGCGATCGCGGCATTGTTGACCAAGACCTGCGCGATATAGCCTTGGCTGAACGGCAGCCCTGTTTGGAGCAGGTATCGGCAATAGGCACGCATGACGATCACCAGGCGCCACGGAATGCCGGCGGAGAGCGTCAGCTGGTTGAAACTGTCGTTATCCATCCGGCCGGTCCAAACGGCCGTGAAGGCACTCTTGATTTCGCGCTCCAACGCCTCGAAGCTGGTCGCCGCGGATGCCTGCATGACGAGTTCCAAGTCTTGAATCCACGCGCGCCGGCCGCCGGGAAACTCGAGCTCGTAGGGCCGTTCGGCAATCACCTTGAGTCCCATGTTCTCGAGCATCGGCAAAAGGTCGGAGATCGGAATTGCATCTTGAGTGCGGAAGATCTTGAGGAACAATCTGTCCTTGCGCCTCGGCTCCGGCCGGTAGATATCCAAGTGCAGCCGCCCCGGCTCCTTCTCGACGGCTTCGAGAAACGATACGTCCAGCGCGGCCGCGACGCCGTTGAAGTCTTCCGTATAGGCGGCGGGGAAGGCCTGTGCGTACTTCTCGAATAGCTGCAACGCATACGCCTCATCGAGGCGCGCCAGCAATGCGGTCTTGAAGCCGTCCAGCCACGACCGCACCGCCGCCGCGACGCGCCGCTCCAATGCGTCCGTGTCGACCCGGGCCTCATCGCTTGGGCTGGTGCGGGCGACGATGTGAATGCGCGCGAGATTCGATTCCGCGATCTGCACCTGCGATTCCATGCTGAACGCCGAGAATGCCTCGCCGATGACCTTCTCGATGCGCTGACGCACCTGCGTGTTGTACTTCTCGCGCGGCACGTACACCAGGCAGGAATAGAAACGCCGAAACGCATCGCGGCGCAGCAGCAGGCGAACCCTGGGGCGCTCTTGCAGGCCGAAGATCCCGGTGACGATGCGATTCAGTTCGGCAACGCTCGCCTGGAACAATTCGTCCCGTGGAAACGACTCGAGAATGTGTTGCAGGGCCTTGCCGTCATGGCTGTCGGGCGCCAGGGCGAAGTGTTCGATCACCTGCGCGACTTTGTGGCGCAGCACCGGAATTTCCCGCGGATTGCTGCTGTATGCCGCGGATGTCCACAATCCCAAGAATCGCCTCTCGCCGATCAATCGTCCCTTGGCGTCAAAATTCTTGACCCCGACATAGTCAAGATAGCCGGACCTATGAACGGTCGATTCAAAGTTCGCCTTCGTGACGAGGACGATGTCGCGGGAGCGGCTCTGGCGTCGAATATCACTCGACAAACTACGGTTTGTGCTGGTCGGCTGCTTATGACCGCGCCGCAGAATGCCGAGGCCGGTCGCCGCCATGGGCCGCAAGGCCTCGCGCCCTTTGCGGCCATGCAGCCGGTATTCGCGATAGCCCAAGAATGTAAAATGGCGATCCTTCATCCATGTGAGCAGTGCGACCGCTTCGTTCAGCGCACCGGGGTCCAGCCGCGCGCTCGAGGAGCTCAGATCGACCGCTGCTTGCTGCGCGGCGTTCTGCATCTTGAGCCAATCGGCGCAGGCGACCCGGACGTCACGCATGCTGCGCTCGATCTGCGCGGCCAGCGCATGCAACGCGGCGGGATCGACGACCCGGTCCACTTCAACATGTTGAAACGATTCCAGTCGGGACTTCTTGTCCGCCGGCTGCTTGTTCCCCTTGGCCGATTCGCCGCGCTCCCGCAGCGAGATCAAAGCGCCGGAGGGGTCGCGGGTCACTGCGAAGACCGGGTGAGTCAGAAAATGCAGGGTGAGGGATCGCTGCGTCAGCGCCAAGCCGATCGAATCGACGAGGAAGGGCATGTCGTCGTTGACCATTTCGATAATGGTGTGCGGCGAGGTGAACCCGTGCTCGCGCATGGTCGGATTGAACACCCGGACCAGGGCGGATCTTCGGCGCCGGCCGGCGAACATCAAGTGCGAGAGAGCGGCGCCCGCGAGCTCCGCCGGTTCACGAACGGCGAGATCTTCGGCATCGACGTTCGCGTAATAAGCCTGCAAGAATCGCGGCCAATCCAAGTTGCGCATGGATTTGGGCGGGCGAACCGCGGACCGCAGGATGGCGGACACGATCTTGCGATGTTGTTCGGTGGACGCCTGGTACATGCTTGATCCTTAATCCGGCCTTTCGAGGTCGGTGATGACTGCCCCCAAGAAACGGCACGCCTCACCGCCCGTGATGCAGCGGTGATCGAAGCTCAAGGACAAAGGCATGCGCCGATGAGCCTGTACCGCGCCTGCAAAAACGACGGCATCCTCGCGCACTTTTCCCGCTCCCAGTATGGCGACTGCCGGCGGCACTACCAAGGGGATACCGTAGCGGCCTGCGAGAGTTCCGAAGTTCGAGAGCATCAAGGTAAAGTCGCGCAGGTCCGAAGCCGGAGTACTGCGCTGGTGGGCGGCCTCTTTTTGCCGGGAAACGGCTGCGCGCAACTCCTCGGGCGATTTATTCTCGATATTCCGCACGACCGGAACGATGAGTCCCCCGGGCGTATCGACGGCGATTCCCAAGTCGACATGCCCGACCAGAAATCGCGTCTGAGCGAGCGGATCGTACCAGGCGTTCAGTGCAGGCTCCACGCGCCACGCGCAGATCAGAGCGCGCATGAGCCGCCACATGTAGTCTCCCCGTTGGATCCATTGATGGAGGTCGGCGTCATCGCATACCGTACTGCCGGCCACTTGATCGCGCGACTGCGACATGCTGAGCGCCATTGCGCGCCGCACGCCGCGCAACGCTTCGACGGTGCCATCTGCGGGAGCAGCGGCGGCAATCGCCCGGGCGGCCTGCGGACTCGTGCCATCCGTGCCGCCGTTCGCCGCGGATAGGTTGGCGTGCTGCAGGACATCGGCGAGCGTGATCAGGCCGGCGCGGCCGCTGCCCTGGATCGCCGCGAGGTCCATACCCAAGCTTTTGGCCAGCGCGCGAGCGGCCGGCACCGCGCGGCCGCGGGCACTGCCATCAAGGCTGCGCGTGTCCCCGGGGATGATGGATTCCACGTACTCCTGCTCGCTGGTCGCGGGCATGCTTCCGACGACGGTCCCGGAATCGAATTCGATCAGCGGCGCGCCGGTGGGCACAATGTCGCCGGGCGCACCTCGCAGGGCGATAACGACGCCGCTAAAAGGCGCCGGCACTTCTACGACCGCCTTCGCCGTTTCCACCGAGACCATGGGTTGATCCACCCGAACGTGATCGCCAACCTTGACGTGCCACTGGACGATCTCGGCCTCGGCCAAGCCTTCGCCCAAATCCGGAAGCCTGAATGTGCTCATGCGGGGTCCCTAGTCGGCGAAAGTGAGTTCCACGGCGTCGATAATCCGCTGCACGCTCGGGATGTAATCGTGCTCGAGTTTGAACAGCGGCATGATGGTGTCGAAACCGGTGACGCGCTGGACGGGCGCCTGCAGATCATAAAGACCGTGTTCCGCGACCAGCGCGGCGATCTCGGCTCCCACACCGACGTTGCGGGCGGCCTCATGCACGATGACCAGCCGGCCGGTTTTCGCCACCGAGGCGAGAATCGTCTCGATGTCGATCGGACTCAAGGTGGCAAGATCGAGTACCTCCGCGCTGATCCCGCGCGTGGCGAGTTCATCGACTGCGCGCAGGGTTTCGACGGTCATCGCACCCCAGGTAACGATGGTCACGTCACAGCCTTCGCGCAGAACGAAGCAAACGTCGAGCGGCAGCGCCTGACCATCGTCGTTCACTTCCTGGCGCACCGCCCGATACAAGCGTACCGGCTCCAAAAACATCACCGGGTCCGGATCGCGGATGGCCGCGAGCAACAGGCCGTAGGCGCGGGCGGGCGAGGAGGGGCAGACGACCCGGATTCCCGGAATGTGACAGAGCATGGTTTCCGTGCTTTCCGAATGGTGCTCGGGGGCGTGAATGCCGCCGCCGTGAGGCGTGCGAATCACCACGGGACAACTCAAACGGCCGCGGGTTCGGTTGCGCATCCGTGACATGTGATTGACGATTTGGTCCAACGCCGGATACAGGAATCCCATGAACTGGATTTCCGCGACCGGCCTCAACCCATGAGTTGCCATCCCGACCGACATGCCGGCGATGGCTGCTTCGGCGAGCGGCGTATCTTGCACCCGATGCTTGCCGAAGCGTTCCTGCAGTCCGGCGGTCGCGCGGAACACTCCGCCGTTGACGCCGACGTCCTGTCCGATCACGACCACGCTGTCGTCACGTCGCATTTCCCAGCCATGCGCTAATGCTATGGCTTCGACCATGGTTATTTTCGCCAATTCAATGACCGCTGGGTTTCGAACCGTACTTGCGGGCTGAGAGGCGTTGCTGATGCAGGTGCGCCGGGAGCACGGCGAACAGATGATCGAACATCGCGTCGGTCGATGGTTTCGCCTTCGTCAAGTAGTCGGCCACCGCCTCGTCGACAGTGCGCGTGCACTCTTGCAGAAATGCGTGTTCCTTGGCGGCGTCCCAGAGCCCGGCATCGACTAAAAATGCCCGGATGCGTATCAGAGGTTCAAGTGCCCATGCATCTTTGACTTCTTGGGCGGAGCGATAGCGGCTGGCATCATCCGCCGTCGTGTGATCGCTCAATCGGTATGTCAGCGCCTCGATCAAACTAGGTCCTGCGCCGCTTCGCGCGGCCTCGAGCGCCTCGGCAACGACCGCTCGTACGGCAAATACATCGTTGCCGTCGACCTGCACCCCGGGAATCCCTGCGGCGACCGCCTTTTGCGCCAAGGTTTGCGCAGCCGTTTGCGACTTCGTCGGTACGGAAATTGCCCAGCCATTGTTGACGATGACGAATACCACGGGCAGGGCACGCGACCCGGCCAGATTCAGCGCTTCGTAGAAGGCGCCTTCCGATGTGCCGCCGTCCCCGATGTAGGCGAGGGCGCAGCGGGGTTCGTTACGCACCTTGAACGCCATGGCTGCGCCGGCTGCATGCAGGGTCTGCGTAGCGATGGGTACGCACCAAGCGAAGTCCTGCCGGGGAACCGCAAAGTCATTGCCGCGTTCATCCCCGCCCCAGTACGTCAGGATCTCGGTCAAGGTCACGCCGCGCCAAAGCTGCGTGCCAAATTCGCGATACACCGGCGCCAGCACGTCCTCGGGACGCATCGCGGCGCCGATACCGATATGGGCTGCCTCATGGCCAAGGCACGAGGGGTAGGTGCCGAGTTGGCCGGTGCGCTGCAAATTCACGGCTTTCGCATCGAAGACACGGACCAACGTCATGGCTTGGTACATGCGCAGGATCTCGGCTGCATCCTTCGCGAACTGCGGCAACGGCGCCAACACCTCTCCTGCGGGCCCCAAGATCTGCCTGTAGTGAATTTTGAACTCGGCAACCATTCTCATGCGCGAATTATGCCAGGGCTTGGCGAGGCGTGCGTTATGGACGATGCGGAGCGGCAAGATAATGCGGAGTCTGCATCTCGATGAGCCGGCTCGCCGCGCGCCGGAACTCGAGCGCGAGCCGTTCCCCGCCGTACAAAGCGGCTGGTGGCGCTGCCGCCGAAACCACGATCTTGACGCCGCGATCGTAGAATTCGTCGATCAACATGACGAAGCGGCGCGCGGCATTCTCGTCGCCCTCGGTGAATTTAGGGATATTCGAAATGAAAATCGTGTGATAGGAGCGCGCGATCTCGATGTAGTCGTTCTGGCTGCGCGGTCCTTCGCAGAGTTCGCTGAATTCAAACCATGCCATGCCGGGACCTGTGGCGGCCGCGTAGATCGTGCGGTCTTCGATCGACAGCATCGCCGGGCCCGTCATCGAGCCGCCAAGCGCCGCAAATCGCTGCTTCAATCGAGACCGCGTGTGCTCGTCCGCCGAATCGAGGTAGATTGGAGCCTGCCCCAGCCGACGCAGGCGATAGTCGATGCCTCCATCCAAGTGCACCACGTCCAGTTGGCTTCGTATCAGAGCGATAGCGGGTTGAAACCGCTCCCGTTGCAAACCGTCCTTGTACAGATCCTCGAGCGCGATATTCGAAGTGGCGACGAGCGTCACGCCCCGGCGGAACAATGCCTCGAACAGTCCGGCCAGGATCATCGCATCGCCGATGTCGGCGACAAAGAACTCGTCGAGGCAAATGACGCGCGCCTGCCGCGCGAGACGCTGCGCAACGCTTTCGAGAGGCTGCGTGCGGCGCGCGGTGCTGCGCAGCTCCGCATGCACCCTGCGCATGAAGCGATAGTAGTGATTTCGTTCGCGCTGCGCCAAGGGCAGCAATTCGTAGAACCAATCCATCAACATTGTTTTGCCGCGCCCGACGCCGCCCCATAGATAGAGCCCGCGCTGCGGTGCGACCGAGGGGGCCGGCAACCAACTCAGGCGCCGACGCAGCCTAGCCCCGACGGATTGGGACGCAGAAACAAGGGCCGCCGCCAGGCGATCGAGCCGAACGGCCGCGTCGAGCTGTGCCGCATCGAATTCGAGCCGGCCGGCCGCAACCTCCGAGGCGAGGCGCGACTCAACCGATTGCGGCAAACCGGCGGCTTCTGGGGCGGTGATTCTAAAGGCTCGAGTAGTTGGGACCGGAACCGCCCTCCGGGGTCACCCAGGTGATCTGTCCCGCGTAAGGCTCCTTGATGTCGCAGGCCTTGCAATGCACGCAGTTCGAAGCGTTGATTTGCAATCTTTTCCCGCCATGGCCGTCCGCGATCATTTCGTAGACGTTGGCAGGGCAAAAGTTGGTGCAGGGATTGCCGAAATCGGTCACGCAACGGGTCGCGCACAGCGTGGTGTCCGCCACATGCAGATGCACCGGTTGGTTCTCGTCGTGCGTCGTCGCGGCGAAAAAAACGGACGCAAGCCGGTCTCGCGGCGGCAGCTCGCGGACCCCCCAGCCGCGATCCGGCGACTCGTACTCATCCAGCCGCTTGAGCGCGGTATGATCGGCGTGGTTAGCGAGCGTCCACGGGACCTTTCCCATGGTCACGGTTTCAAGGGCCGCGTTGGCGAGTCCGAGCCACAGCCCACGACGGAATCCGGGCCGTATGTTGCGCACCTTGTGAAGTTCCCGGCCGCCCCTCGACTCACGCCACCGCTTATCGAAGCCTGCGCTGGTGCCGTGCTCAACGAAATGCGCGGCGGCCGTCATTCCAGAGCGTATCGCTTGATGGATGCCTTTGATCTTGGGAGTGTTGAGCGTGCCGCCGGCATCCCCGACCAGCAGCGCCCCCGGCATTTCAAGAGTCGGCATCGATTGATACCCGCCTTCGATCACGGTACGCGCGCCGCCGGCGATGATTTCACCGCCCTTCAATAAGCCTTTGATGTCGGGGTGATTCTTGTACTGTTGGAAAGCCTCGAACGGCTGAAAGCGCGGATCCTCGTAATCCAATCCGACCACGAATCCCACATATACGCGGTCGTGGTCGAGGTGATACAGAAAGCTGCCGCCATACGTCTTGGAATCGAGCGGCCAGCCCACGGTGTGCTGGATGAGGCCGGGCTGCACGCGGCCGGTCGGCAATTGCCAGAGCTCTTTGAATCCCAAACCATAGGTCTGGGGGGACTTGCCGGCATCCAGATCAAACCGCCGGATCAGTTGCTTCGACACGCTGCCGCGGCAGCCTTCGCAGAACATGGTGACCTTGGCATGGATCTCGGGGCCCGCCGTGAAATTCGGTCCCGGCGTGCCGTCCTTTTCGAGGCCCATGTCGCCAATCCGCACGCCCTTGACAGCGCCGGCGTCGTCGAACACGGCCTCGGCCGCCGCGAATCCCGCGAATACGTCGATCCCGAGCCTTTCGGCTTCCTGCCCCAGAATCGGCACGAGTTGTCCCAGCGAAATGATGAAGTTACCGTGATTTGCCATCTGCGGCGGAGTGGGCAGCCGACGGCGCTTGCCGCGGGTCATGAACAGGAACTCGTCGCGCGCGGCTGGTACGCAGATGGCGGGCGGGTGGGACCGCCAATCTGGCAACAACTCATCGAGCGGCCCCGGTTCCATCACGGCGCCGGACAGCGAATGCGCGCCCAGGCTCGCGGCCTTCTCGAGGAGGCAGATGTTCAAAGCGGGATTGAGCTGTTTCAGCCGAATGGCGCAGGCCAGCCCGGCAGGGCCGGCGCCGACGATCGCAACCTCGTATTCCATGACATCGCGAGGGGTTTCAGTCATCAAATCACCTAAAAATCGATTCGGCCGACCACGTGCCCCGAAACGGGGCGGATAGTAGACCACAAACACGGGTTAGCCGGGTGCCGCATCCAACCCGTGGACGAGCCGTGAGGGGATTTACGCACAGATGCCGCTTTACCCAGTGGGGACCCCCATGTTGATAGGCCAAGGACGCCGACTTCCAGGGATGGCCAAGGGATTTGGGCATGGTTTGGGCACGGACGCCCGCCCCGTTTTTTTACGAGCGCGGGCCTCGGCCGTCGTTCCTCGCCGGGTCGCAGCGACCGCGGTCAGTCCCGGCGCCAGGGCGCCTTGCGCTTTTCAAAGAAAGCGCTGAAACCTTCCCGCGCCTCCGGCTGGACGCGCAACCGCGCGAGCCTCCCCGCCGCTTCCGCGGCGGCGGCCGCTCGGTTCAGCTGCCGCCGCATGCGCTTTGTCGCGGATGAGTATCTTGGCCTCGGCCTGCGCCTGGGGCGCGCCTCTCAACAAGGTTTCGATGATGCGCGCGCACGTGTCGTCGAGTGAATCGACGGGCACTGCCTCATGGACCAGCCCCAGTTCCTTGAGCGTTGCCGCGGTCAGCGTTTCCGCGGTCAAAAAATAGCGCCGCGCAGCGCTCTCACCGATCTTGCCGAGAACAAAGGGTGAAATCACCGCCGGAATGATGCCGAGGCGCACCTCGGTAAATGCAAATTTTGCGTCGTCCACCGCCACCACGATGTCGCAGGCACCCAAGACGCCGAGGGCACCGCCATAGCCGTCTCCGTTGACCCGCGCCACCGTCGGTTTCGGTAACGAGTCGAGCACCGCCAGCATGGTCGCCAGCCGATCTGCGTCCGCCAGATTGTCCGCTTCGCTGGCATGCGCTTGAGCTTGCATTTCGGTGAGGTCGGCGCCGGCGCAAAAGACCTTGCCCGCACCGGTAATCTGCACGACTCGCACCGTGGAGTCTTCGGCGCACCGCCTGAGCTCCGAGGTGAGCAGAGCGATGGTCGCGCGATCCAAGGCATTGCGCTTCTCGGGACGATCGAGCGTGATGTGCGCAACGCCGGCGGCGATCAGAGTCCGCACCGACGCGATCCGAGGCGCGCTCACATCAGTTCGATCGCAATCGCCGTCGCTTCGCCGCCGCCGATGCACAGGCTCGCGATGCCGCGCTTCTTATTCCGTGCGCGTAGCGAGTACAGCAGGGTGGTCATGATGCGCGCGCCGGTGGCGCCGATCGGATGTCCGAGGGCGCAGGCGCCGCCGTTGACGTTGACCTTGGCAGGATCGAGGCCCAAATCCTTTATTGCGGCCATCGGCACCGCGGCGAACGCCTCGTTGATTTCGTACAGATCGACATCCTTGGACTGCCAATTCAATTGCTTCAGCAATTTCTGCATCGCGCCTACCGGCGCCAGGGTGAACCATTCCGGTTCGCGGGCGAAGCTGGCGTAGCCGAGAATGCGCGCCAACGGTTTGCGGCCCTGCGACGCCGCGAAGGATTCCCGCGCCAAGACCAGGGCAGCGGCGCCGTCGGAAATCCCGGAGGAACTCGCGGCGGTCACAGTGCCGTCCTTCTTAAATGCGGGCTTGAGCGTGGGAATCTTGGCAATATCGAGGGTGAAGGGGGTTTCATCCTTGTCGACGACGACTTCGCCCTTGCGAGACTTGGCCGTTACCGGCGCGATCTCGGCGGCGAACGCGCCGCCATTCGAAGCGGCCACGGCGCGCCGCACCGACTCGGCGGCGAAATCGTCTTGGGCCCTGCGGCTGAAATCGTACTGAGCCGCGGTGGCCTCAGCAAAACAACCCATGAGCTGTCCGTCCCACGGACTTTGCAAGCCGTCGTAGAACATGTGATCCAGCACTTCTTGATTACCCATGCGGTAGCCCGCGCGTGCCTTCGGCAGGAGATAAGGCGCATTCGTCATGGACTCGATTCCGCCGGCCACGGCCACATTGGCGGAGCCGGCCAGGATTTGATCCGCTGCGAGCATCACCGCGCGCATTGCCGAGCCGCACATCTTGTTGACCGTGGTCGCCGGGGTGCTCTGCGGAATCCCCGCCCCCAAGGCCGCCTGTCGCGCGGGGGCCTGACCGATGCCCGCGGACAAGACGCAGCCCATGATGACCTCATCGATTCGGGCGGCGGCCACTCCGGAATCCGCGAGTGCCGCCTTGATCGCGGCCGATCCGAGTTGCGGGGCGGTGACGTTGGCAAAAACACCCTGGAATGCGCCTACCGGCGTGCGGCGGGCGGCTAAGATAACGACAGGATCGTGATTCATGAACATTTCCGTGGTTGCGGAGCGATGCCTAGTATAACCGTCACCCAATCGCCGAGCGCAGTCCCCGGCAATGCGGGCTGCGAGGAGCTTTTAGGGCGCGAGAGGCTCGCCGACGGCACCGGCGATGAGTTCGCGGCTGCACCGCTTGGCGTCGCTCGGGCTCAAGACCTGGAGAATTTCAACTCGAATCGGCAGGCGATGGATGGCGAAGCCCACCGGGGGCAATACCGCCCGCGTGCCGTGAATGGCGACGGCCACGACCGGCATGCCGGAGCGGGCCGCCGTGGCAAAGGCGCCGCCCAAGAATTTGCCGATGTGGCGGACCTCGGTGAACGTTCCTTCGGGAAAAAACACCAAAGACTGTCCGGTGGCGGCGAGCTTCAGCACGCGACGCGTATCGACCCCGCCTTTGTGGCGATTGAAGCGTTCGACGAACTGCGATCCCAGGCGCCTCAACAGCAGGCTCGCGAGCGGAACGCGCACCATTTCCTTCTTGATCACGAAGGCAAAATCCGGCGGCAGCGCCGCGGCTGCGACCAGACCATCGATGTAGCTCGCGTGATTCGCCACTACCACGCACGGGATCTTCGGCAGGCGGTCCAAACCCTCGACGGCAAATGGAATGCCGGCCGCGCGCAAGAAGGCGCGCGAAAAAGCCCCGGCCACCCGGCGCCGGCTGCGCAGGTTGGGCAGGAATAGATTGATCAGTAGCACCGTCAATGCCAATCCCGCGAACAGCACGAGGCAATAGCCCGTATAGAGCGGCTGCGCCGCCCCCGCCGCCAAGCTCGCCCGCTTCTTTACTGTGATCTGGTTCTCCTTATGTTAATACTTAACCGTACTGTGATTCTGGTCACGCCGACCCGACGGCACCCCTCGCATACTGGATCCCGCGCTACATACAGCGTCATTTCGTGCGAACGCGGAAGACTATGGTGACGGCTCTCAAACGGACGGTTTATACACGCACCTCGGGCGCAGCGGTACCTGCTGTCCGCGAACCGGCAGATCCCGCACTACAGCGCTTCCTCGATGCAGTGTGGATGGAACGCGGGCTGTCGGCGAATACCCTGGCGGCCTACCGGGCCGATCTGACCGCGCTGGCGCGCTGGCTGGAAGAGCGCGACAGCGCACTGCTCAAGGCGACGCGCATCGAGCTGCTGGGCTTCATCGCTGCGCGAGTCGAAGGCGGATCCCGGCCGCGATCGACGGCCCGCCAGCTGTCGAGCTTCCGGCGCTTTTTCCGCTTCATGGTACGCGAGGGTTTGATCGAGCTCGATCCGACGGCGCAAATAGCCATGCCCAAAATCGGCCGCTCTCTGCCGAAATCGTTGACCGAAGCCGAAGTCGATTCGCTGCTCGAGGCACCGACCGTGACGGACCCGCTCGGGCATCGCGATCGCACCATGCTCGAGGTGCTGTATGCCACGGGACTTCGGGTCTCCGAACTCGTCAGCCTGAAACACAATCAGGTCAATCTCAATCAGGGCGTCATGCGCGTGGTCGGGAAGGGCAACCGCGAAAGATTGATACCGCTCGGCGAGGAAGCCGTGAAGTGGCTGCAGCAATTCATGCAAGGACCTCGAGTCGAGATCTTGCTTGAACGTCAGACGGATTATCTGTTTCCGACGCGCCGCGGAGACCGCATGACGCGCCAGGCATTTTGGCACATCATCAAGCGCTACTCCAAGAAGGCAGGCGTCGAGAAGGAACTCTCGCCGCACACCTTGCGTCATGCCTTCGCGACGCATCTATTGAACCACGGCGCGGATCTGCGCGTCGTGCAAATGCTTCTGGGGCACAGCGACCTCTCGACGACCCAAATCTACACGCATGTAGCCCGCGAGCGTTTGAAGGAACTGCACTCTCTGCATCATCCGCGCGGCTAGCGGGGCGGCGGCAGTTTTTCCATAACGCCCTGCAGAAGTTCCTCTGCTAGAATTGCTTGAACCTCCGCATTTCCGCAGGGTCGAACGATGAAATCCCGCTGGAGCCCCTTGAAATGAGAATCCTCGTCGCCCTTGCTCTGTTGGCCTGCAACGCTTTGCTCGCCAGTCATGCAGGCGCTGCGGCTGGCGCGGCCGAGGCCGATCAGTCCGCGGACCCGCGTGCGGCGCTGTTGAAACTGTTGCCGGCCGGATCGAAGTTGGAAGACGTGCAGCCCTCGCCGATCCCCGGAATCTACCAATTCATGGAGGGGGCCGAGGTCAGTTACATGACCGCGGACGGCAAGTATTTCATCGACGGCAATCTTTATGACATGGCGTCGCGCGAAAATCTGTCCGAGGCGCTGCGCGCTCGGGCACGCGTCGCGATGATCAACTCGGTGCCCGAATCGCAGATGCTGATCTTCAGTCCGAAGGCACCGCTCTACACGATCACCGTGTTCACGGACGTCGATTGCGGCTATTGCCGCAAGCTGCACAGCGAGATGGCCGAGCTGAATCGGTTGGGCGTACGCGTCCGCTACATGTTTTTCCCGCGCACCGGGCCCAACACGGAAAGCTGGAAAAAAGCCGAAGTCGTGTGGTGCTCGGCGGACCGCAATGAAGCGCTGACCCGCGCTAAAGCCGGTGGTCCGCTGGACTTGAGCAAGACCTGCGGCGCCACCCCGGTCGCCCGCGAATACGCCTTGGGTCAGAGCATCGGAGTCCGAGGTACGCCCGCGATCATCACGGAATCGGGCGAGTACATTTCAGGCTACATGGCGCCGCGCGATCTCATCCAACAAATCAAGGCTGCAGGTGGCGAAGCGCTAGCTATCGCTCGAGCAGTTTGAGCTTCTCCGGCACGCCTTCCCATTGCTTGGCGTCCGCCGGTGCGGCTTTTTTCTCGCTGATCACCGGCCATTGCTTGGCCAGTTCGGCGTTCAGCTTGAGGAAGCTTTGCTGGCCGTCCGGAATTTCTTCTTCGGAAAAAATAGCCTCCACCGGACATTCCGGCTCGCATAGCGTGCAGTCGATGCATTCATCGGGGTCGATCACGAGAAAATTCGGGCCCTCGTGAAAGCAATCGACCGGGCAGACCTCCACGCAATCCATGTATTTGCATTTGATGCAGCTTTCGGTGACCACGAATGCCATGACTTACCCTTCTATGTGACCGTTGCCTAAAATACCATCCTCAAACGCCACGCGATACGCGGCCTCAGGATTCCAGCCGACGGTTCAGTTCGACGAAATGATAATCCTCGCGCCCGGCGGCCCGATCCTCGAAGTATCTGCGCAATGTATATTCGCCGCTGGGAAAAGCCAGTTCGGTCCAAGGAACCTCGGCTTCTTCGTACAAGCGAACCTCCAAACTTTCCGGTCCCGGCGCGAATTCGGGCTGCAGCAATTTGGCCCGAAACATCACGTGCACCTGATTCGCCCCCGTCACGCTCGCCACCGCGAGAAGCGAGCCGATCTGCACCGTGGCCAGCGCCTCTTCGTAGCATTCGCGCGCCGCCGCGGCTTGCAGGGTTTCGCCGTTTTCCATGAAGCCTGCGGGCACCGTCCAGAAGCCCAGCCGCGGTTCGATGGCGCGGCGGCACAGCAAGACCTTGCCCTGCCACTCGGGCACGCAGCCCAGAACCAACAGCGGGTTCTTGTAGTGGACCATGCCGCAGCTCGAGCAAACGAAGCGCGGCAAATGATCCCCGGCGGGGACTTTGGATTCGACGGGTGAGCCGCAGTTGCTGCAGAAATTCAAAGCACATCCAATAAATAAAATTCTGGTGCCCGGAGAGGGAATCGAACCCACACGGTGTCACCACCACCGGATTTTGAGTCCGGCGCGTCTACCAGTTCCGCCATCCGGGCATGCCAGACCCAACAGTATAGGCGATCGGCGCCCTTGGTAGAATGCTTAACTCAAATGCGCCGCACGGACTTTCACTTCGAGCTTCCCCCGGAACTCATCGCGCAGCGGCCCCCCGCGACGCGCTCCGCCAGCCGCATGCTGACGCTCGACGGCGCGTCCGGAGTGCGGCAAGACCTGCTGTTCCGAGATTTCCCCTCGCTGCTCCGCCCGGCGGATCTGCTCGTTTTCAACGATACGCGCGTGATTCCGGCGCGGGTTTTCGGCGTCAAGGAGAGCGGCGGACGGGTCGAGATCCTGCTCGAGCGCGCACTGACGGCGGACACCGCCCTCGTGCAGCTCAAGGCCAGCAAAGGCCTGAGGACCGGTGCGACCGTGAAGCTGCCCGGCGGCGTCGAGGCCACCATGCTCGGGCGGCAGGGCGATATGTTTCGCTTGCGGTTTTCGCGCGATGTGACGTCCTTCTTCGAAACTCACGGCGAAATACCCTTGCCCCCTTACATCGAGCGGACGGCTGAAAAAGCGGACCGCGAACGCTATCAGACGGTGTACGCGCGCATCCCGGGCGCGATCGCGGCGCCGACGGCGGGTCTGCATTTCGACGCTGATATTTTTGCCGCCCTCGAGGAGCGGCACATACACCACGCCTTCGTCACCTTGCACGTCGGCGCGGGCACCTTCCAGCCGGTGCGGGTGCAGGACATCGCAGAGCATGAGATCCACGAGGAATACCTGTCGGTGCCGGAAGCAACGTGCGATGCGATCAACGCGGCCCGTGCCGCCGGAGGCCGCGTGATCGCCGTCGGTACGACGGTGGTGAGGAGTTTGGAGACGGCGGCGGGGGGCCGCAGCGTGGCCCCCTACCGCGGTGCCACGCGCATTTTCATCACACCGGGCCACAAGTTTCGCGCCGTTGATGCCATGATCACGAACTTTCACTTGCCGGAATCGACGCTGCTGATGCTTTGCTCGGCGTTCGTCGGACGAGAGACGCTGTTGGCTGCCTATGCGCACGCGGTGCGGGCGCGATATCGCTTTTTCAGCTACGGTGATGCGATGTTCCTGACACCCGCAATCTCGGCGCTGGAGCGCGCGTGAGCGCCGCGCACGGGCCTGATGCGACGGGGCAAGAGCGTGGTCCGCAGCGCAGCGGCCTCGGGCCGATGCGGTTCGAGTTGCTGGCGCGCGACGGCGCGGCGCGGCGCGGCCGACTCGAATTCCCGCGCGGCAGCGTCGAGACGCCGGCCTTCATGCCGGTCGGGACTTACGGTACGGTCAAGGCCGTGACGCCGGAGGATCTCGAAGGCATCGGCACCCAGATCGTTCTCGGCAACACCTTTCATCTGTATCTCAGGCCGGGGCTCGAGGTCATCGCGGCGCATGGCGGATTGCACGGGTTCATGCATTGGCAGCGGCCGATTCTCACGGATTCCGGCGGTTTTCAAGTATGGAGCCTGGCGGAGATGCGAAAGATCACCGAAGAAGGCGCGCGCTTTCGCTCGCCCATCGACGGTGCGGAAATTTTCCTCTCGCCCGAGGAGTCGATGCGCATTCAGCGCACCTTGGCTTCGGACGTCGCCATGAGCTTCGATGAATGTACGCCCTATCCGGCCACCGAGGCTGAGGCGCGCTCCTCCATGGAATTGTCGATGCGCTGGGCGCTGCGCGGGTTTCGGGAATATTACCGCACCGAGCCTCCCGGCACGCTGTTCGGCATCATTCAGGGTGGCATCTATCGGCACTTGCGACTGGCATCGCTGGCAGCTCTTGAGGAGATCGGCTTCGCGGGTCTTGCCGTCGGAGGACTTGCGGTGGGCGAAAGCGAGGCCGAACGCACCCTCGTTCTCGATGAGCTGCTGCCCCATATGCCGCTCCGCAAACCGCGCTATCTCATGGGCGTTGGGCGGCCGGAGGACATCATCGAGGCGGTGCGGCGCGGTATCGACATGTTCGACTGCGTGATGCCGACGCGGCACGCGCGCAATGCGCACCTGTTCACCCGCACCGGTGTCGTCAATATCCGCAACGCCGTTCACCACAAGGACACCGGTCCGATTGAAGAGGGATGTGCCTGCTATACCTGCAGCAACTACAGCCGCAGCTATTTGCGGCATCTGGATAAGTGCGGCGAAATACTGGGCGCCCACTTGAACACCGTTCATAATCTCTATTTCTATGAGCGCTTGATGAGGGAGATTCGAGAAGCGATCGAGGGGGGGCGGTTGGACTCCTATTGCGCGGAGTTCGATGCCTTGAGGGCCGCGCCTCGCCCGCGTTAAGTTTGGGCTTAGGCTCCTGTATACTACGCGGCTTTGTCCTGGCGTCCGCTGCAAAAAACGAGTGTAACACTATGGATTTCTTCATTAATACCGCAAATGCGCAGGCCTCTGGCGCGGGCGGCGGTCAAAGCATGCTGAGTGCCTTGCTGCTCCCCGTCCTGCTTCTGGTGGTGTTTTACTTTTTGCTCATCCGGCCGCAGAACAAGCGCGCCAAAGAACAGCGCGAAATGATCTCCAAAGTCGCCGTGGGCGATGAGGTGGCGACAACCGGCGGCATTCTCGGCAGGGTGACCGATGTCGGCGAGCAGTACCTGACCGTGGAAATCGCCCCCGGCGTCAACGTCAAACTGCAGAAATTCCAAGTCGCGCAGGTGTTGCCCAAGGGCACGGTCAAGAGCGCATGATTTCATATCCGCGCTGGAAGATCGTGTTGGTCACGATCGTTCTACTGGTTGGGATATTCCTGGCATTGCCCAATCTGTTCGGCGAGGAAAATGCGCTGCAGCTGGCCCGCGATCGAGCCGCAGTGACCGATGCCGATCGCACGGCGGTCGAGCAAATTCTCAAAGACAAGAGTGTCACGCCGACGGGGGCATTTCTCGATCAAGGACGGCTCACCCTGCGCTTCAGCACCAAGCAGGACCAGTTGAAGGCGCGCGATTTGATCAGCGAAGCGCGGCCGAATCAATTTACCATTGCGCTCTCCCAGGCGTCCCGCGTCCCGGAATGGATGCGTAATCTGGGTCTGAGCCCGCTGAAGCTCGGCCTCGATCTTCGCGGCGGCGTGTACCTGGTCTACCAGGTCGACGTGCAGGGCGCCGTCAAGCAACTGCTCGATCGGCACGAACAGGATTTTCGCGCGTCGTTGCGCAATGCGCACGTGCCGTATCAGGACGTCGTCGTCGATTACCCCGGCTATCGCGTGCGGATCTTGTTTCGCGACGCCGACAGTTTGGGGAGGGGCAAGGCGGCAGTCCTCGCGGACAGCCGAAATCTGAATTTGACCGAGGCGACGGTCGACGGAGCGCCGGCTTTGGAGCTGAAGCTGACGCCGCAGGAAATCAAAGAGCGGCAGGACTACGCGGTTCAGCAAAACATAGTGATCCTGCGCAATCGCCTCAACAGCCCCGAACTCGCGGTGTCCGAGCCGCAGGTCGCCCGTCAGGGGGTGGACCGAATCGCCATTCAGCTGCCTGGACTGCAGAACTCGGCCGAGGTCAAGAAAATCCTGGGCAAGACGGCGACCTTGGAGTTTCGCATGGTCGACGAGTCCAACAATCCGCTCGAGGCGGCGAGCACGGGGCGCGTGCCGCTGGGCTCGAAGCTGTACTACACCCGCGACAAGCAGCCCGTGCTGCTGAAGCGCGAAGTGGTGGTTACCGGCGATCAGTTGACCGATGCCTCGTTCCAGCCGAACACCCAGGACGGGGCCGCGGTCTCGGTAAGCTTGGATAGCCGGGGCGCCGCGAAGATGCTGAAGAACACCCAGGAAAATCTCGGCCACTTGATGGCGGTGGTATTCATCGACCGTTCCCGTGAAAAGAACGCCGAAGGCGCGGTCGTCGACCGCACCACCGAAGAGGTCATCAATCGGGCGACCATTCGCGGCGTGTTCAGCAACAATTTCCAGATCACCGGCGTCAATCCGATCGAAGGCCGCGAGCTCGCACTGCTGCTGCGCGCCGGCGGACTGGCGGCGCCGTTGTCTCCAGTGGAGGAGCGCGCGGTCGGCCCGAGTTTGGGCCAGGACAACATCGACAAGGGCGTGCGCGCCATGGTCTTCGGCATGTTGGCAGCCTTCGTATTCATGGCCGTCTATTACAAGATATTCGGCTTGATAGCGGACATCACTCTGGCTGCCAACGTGATATTGCTTACCGCGCTCCTGTCATTGCTGGGTGCGGCGTTGACCTTGCCCGGGATCGCGGCGGTCGTGTTGACAGTCGGCATGGCGGTCGACGCGAATATCCTGATTTACGAGCGCATCCGCGAAGAGCTGCGCAACGGCGTCTCGCCCCGCGCGGCGATCACCGCCGGATTCGAACGCGCGTTCTCGGCGATATTCGATTCCAATATCACCGCCTTCATCGCCGGCCTGGTGCTGTGGTTGTTCGGCGCCGGCGCAGTGCGAGGCTTCGCCGTGGTGCTGATGCTCGGAATCGGTACCTCCATGTTCACGGCGGTGATGGGCAGCCGAGCACTCGTGCAACTCATTTACGGCGGAAAACGCAAGGTCGACCACCTGTCGATCTAGAGACAAGGGTTCGACCCGAGGTTCATTACATGGAATTTTTTCATAAGGTAACGCGCTTCCCGTTCATGAACACCCGCAAGGTGTGGTACGGGCTATCAGCGGTACTGATCATCGCTTCCCTCGCGCTGGTGGCGTTCCGCGGACTGAACCTGGGCGTCGATTTCACCGGCGGCGTGACCGTCGAGACCAATTTCACGCAGGCGCCGAACATCGAGGCGCTCCGGACGGCGCTGGCGAAGGCGGGGGTGACGAACGCCCAAGTCCAGGCGTTCGGCAGCTCGCGCGATATCTTGGTTCGCCTGCCGCCGGATCCGAATATCAAAGGCGAGCAGATCGGTGCGCGCATCCTCGAAGTCTTCGAAACGGTACAGCCGGGCGTCAAGCTGCAAAGCACCGAAGTGGTCGGCCCGCAGGTGGGACAGGAGCTTTTCGTCAAGGGCGGCTATGCGCTTTTCGCCACGTTGGTATTGATCTTGATCTACGTGTTGTTCCGCTTCACCCTCAAGCTCGCACTCGGCGCGATCCTGGCCGTGTTGCACGATCCGATCTGCGTTCTCGGCTTCTTCGCGCTGACCCAGATGACGTTCGACCTGACGGCCATCGCGGCGATCCTGGCGGTCATCGGCTATTCGTTGAACGATACGGTCATCGTGTTCGACCGCATCCGAGAGCGCGCCCGGACCGCGAGAAAGCTGAGCATCGCGCAAGTCATCGACGAATCCATCAATCAAACGCTGTCGCGAACCATAATGACGAAGCTCGTGACGCTCTTGGTCGTGCTGTCGCTGCTATTCTTCGGCGGCGAGACGCTGCACGCGTTCTCCGCTGCGTTGGTAATCGGTATTCTCGCCGGCACCTACTCGTCGATCTATATCTCCTCCGCGCTCGCCTTGGACTTCGGCTTGAGGACCGAGGACTTGCTGGAGCGCAAGCTCACGAAGCCCGAGGAAATCGACGGCTTGCCCTGAGCGGGGCGCGCTGCGGATGCGTTCAGGTTTGTTCGGCGAGTTGGCTGTGGCTCCGCGAATAGAAGAAATATGTCAGCAGTCCGAAGGCGGACCAGATGAAGAAGGCCTGCCAGGTGATTGCCGGCAGCCCGGCCATGAGGAAGGCGCAAAACCCCATTCCTAGCAGCGGCACCAGCGGCACCAGCGGCGTGCGGAATGGGCGCTTCAACTCGGGCCGGGTCTTGCGCAGGATGATGACGCTGGCGCAAACCATGAAGAAGGCCGCGAGCGTCCCTAAATTGACCAGTTGCGCCACCTTGCCGATCGGCGATAGGCCGGCGATCAGCGCGATGACAACCCCGGAACCCAAGATCAAGTGCACGGGCGTCTGCGTTTTCGGATTCACCGCGGCCATGGCTTTCGGCAGCAAGCCGTCGCGCGACATCGCCAGTACCACGCGAGTCAGGCCGAAGTAGAGAACCAGCATCACCGTGGTGATGCCGGCCAGGGCTCCGATCGAGATCAGCGCTTCGGCCCAACCGATGCCGAGCTGCTTGAGCGCATCGGCGATGGGCGCCTTGACATCGATCCGATCGTAGTGCACCACGCCGGTGAGAATGCCGGAAACGACGATATAAAGGACGGTGCAGATGACCAGCGAGGCGATGATGCCGATGGGCAGGTTGCGCTGCGGATTAACCGTTTCTTCCGCCGCGGTGGAAACCGCATCGAAGCCGATATAAGCAAAGAAAATCAGCGAGGCGCCTGTGAGCACGCCGCCGTAGCCGAAGTGCGACTGGCCATCGGCGTCGATCGCTTGCGCAGGGATGAATGGATGCCAATTCGCCGTGTTGACATGCGGCGCGGCGACGGCGATGAAAATGAGGACGGCTGCAAGCTTGACCAGCACCATGACCGTGTTGAACCGCGCCGATTCGCGAACACCGATCGACAGCAGCACCGACAGGAGCAGGACGATGACCATCGCCGGCACATTGGCGATGCCGCCGTCGAGCGGGGCGTTGGTCAGCGCATGCGGCAAATGTAGTCCGAGCAATTCCAGGATCTTGCCGAAGTAGCCGGACCAGCCGATGGCGACCGTGGAGGTGGCAATGGCATATTCCAGGATCAGGTCCCAGCCGATGATCCAGGCTATCAACTCGCCGATGCCGGAGTAGGCATAGCCATAAGCGCTGCCCGCGCCGCCGATGGCGCCCGCCAGCTCGGCGTAGGACAGGGCGGCGAAGGCACATGCAGTGCCGGACAGGATGAACGACAGAACGATCGCGGGACCGGAATGCTGGGCCGCGACCACGCCGGTCAGTACGAAAATGCCGGTGCCGATGATGCAGCCGATCCCGAGCATCGTCAGATCAAACGCGCCAAGGCAGCGTCTCAGACCCGTATCGGCATTGACATCGATCGGTTTGGTGCGGAACAGACTCATGCGTTCTCCCTGGAGATCTGACGATTGTGAGGGCTCAAGCCCTGCTTGATGCGGGAGTATGCCTGCGAGGGGCCCGCCCGCCTAGCTGCGCCAGGGGACCCGCTCGGCTCTATGCGCGCAGGGCAGCGGGCGTAAGCGGCCCCAGCGCTGCCAGCAGCGCTTCGTAGACTTTCGGGTTGCCGGCAATGACATTGGGGCCGAGGGCGTATTCGGACCCTGCGGGCGTCCCGACGCGTCCCCCGGCCTCCTGAATCAGCAGCGTTCCGGCCGCGGTGTCCCAGGGGGAGAGGCCGAACTCCCAAAACCCATCGATACGACCGGCCGCCACATAGGCGAGGTCGAGCGATGCCGCACCGGGCCGGCGCACACCGGCGGCGGTGGACATGATCACTTTGAGCATGGCGAGATAGTCATCGACATAGGTCGCGCCGGCACGAAACGGAAAACCGGTCCCGATCAAGGAGCCTTCCAAGGTTCGCTGCGTGCTGACCCGTATTTTCTTGCCCTCGAGCTGTGCACCGTCGCCGCGCGAGGCGGTAAAGAATTCTTGGCGCATGGGATCATAGACGACCGCATGCTGCATACGGCCCCTGTGCTCGAGCGCAATCGAGACCGCAAACGTCGGAAAACCATGCAGGAAGTTCGTCGTGCCATCGAGGGGATCGATGATCCATACGAATTCGTCATGGCCGGAGCGCCCGCTTTCCTCGGCCAGAAATGCGTGCTGCGGGTGACTGCGGCGAATCGTGGCGATGATGTCGGCTTCGGCCTTGCGGTCGATGTCGGTGACGAAATCATTGCGGCCCTTGCTGTCGATCTTGAGGGAATCGAGCCGCGAAAGACTGCGCACGATCAGATCACCGGCGCGGCGGGCGGCACGCATGCCGATATTAAGGAGGGGCTGCATAGGGTGGCGCTAGAATATCACCATGACGGCCCTCATTCGCATCGTCCTCATCGATCCCAGCCATCCCGGCAATATCGGCTCGGTTGCGCGCGCCATGAAAAACATGGCGCTGACCGATTTGGTGCTGGTTCGTCCGCGCTCGTTCCCGCACGCGGAAGCCAATGCGTTGGCGGCGGGCGCGGACGATATTTTGAGCCGAGCGCGCATCGTCGGGAGCGTCGCCGAGGCGATCAGCGACTGCGGGTTCATCGCCGGCACCACGTCGCGCCCGCGCTCCTACTATTGGGAGTTCACGACGCCGCGCGATGTCGCCGCACGCATCGTCGGTTTGCCCAAAGAGAATCGGGCGGCTCTCCTGTTCGGCTCGGAGCGCTACGGACTCGCCACCGAGGACCTGAACCACTGCAATGTGTTGGTGCGAATTCCCGCCAACCCCGAGTACTGCTCGCTTAATTTGGCGATGTCGGTGCAGCTCCTGGCTTATGAGATATTCATGTCGCGCGAGCAACCGCAGTCGCGCACTCAACTGGAATTGCCGCTGGCTCCGTCGGGCGACGTCGAGTATTTCTACGCGCACTTGCGCGAGGTGCTCCACGAAATCGATTTTGACGATCGCACCGGCCACCTCATGGAGCGCTTGCGCCGCCTATTCAACCGCGCCCAGCTGGACCGCAACGAACTCAACATTCTGCGCGGCATCCTGAGCGCAGTGCAGGGCAGGCGGGGGCAGTCGTCGCAGCGGCCGCGTGAATGAAGCGCCCGGTCTATTTGGACTATGCGGCGACCACGCCCGTCGATCCTCGGGTGGCCGCGGCGATGGCGCAGTGCTTGACGCTCGAAGGCGAGTTCGGCAATCCGGCATCGGCGAGCCACGACTACGGCGAGGCCGCGCGGAGACTGGTGGAGGCCGCACGCGCCCAGGTGGCGGCGGGCGTCGGCGCTCTGCCTGAAGAAGTCGTATGGACGTCGGGCGCCACCGAAGCCAATAATTTGGCGATTTTCGGGATCACCGAATATTACCGGGAGCACGGACGACACATCGTGACGGCCCGAACCGAGCACAAGGCGGTGCTCGACCCGTGCCATGAGCTCGAACGGCGCGGCTGGCGGGTTACATATTTGGCCCCCGGCCCGGGCGGCTTGATCCAAGCCGATCAGGTCGCCGCGGCATTGCGAGAGGACACGGTGCTGGTGTCGATCATGCACGTCAACAACGAGATCGGGGTCATCCAGGATATCGAAGGCATCGGCGCAGTCTGCACGAAGCACGGCCGCGCGCGGCTGCACGTGGATGCGGCTCAGAGCGTCGGAAAATGCACCGTCGATTTCAACCGTTTCGGCGCCGACCTGATGTCGCTGTCGGCGCACAAAGTGTATGGCCCGAAAGGCGTAGGTGCGCTGTTGGTGCGCCGCGGCCGCGGCGCACCCGTGCATCTTGCGCCTTTACAATTCGGCGGGGGACAAGAGCGGGGCCTGCGGGCGGGGACCGTGGCTACCCACCAGGTCGTCGGGATGGGGGTGGCATTTGCGCTGGCTCAGGCCGCGCCGGAATCCGAGGCCGAACGCATCGTGATGTTGCGGGAACGCCTTTGGCGAGGGTTGTCATCGCTCGGCGGCACTTCGCGCAATGGGGATGCGAACAAGTCCGTGCCGCACATTCTCAACGTGTCGTTCGACGGGGTCGAAGGGGAAAGCCTGCTTGCGGCCATCCGCAGAGACCTTGCGGTCTCCACGGGCTCCGCCTGTACCTCAACTCTGCAGGAGCCTTCCTATGTTCTGCGCGCGTTGGGCCGCGACGACATCTTGAGCGAAAGCAGCCTGCGGTTTGGCTTCGGCCGATTCACATGCGAGCGCGATATCGACACGGCGGTGAGCGTCGTAGCTCGAGCGGTGTCGCTCCTGCGATCCATCGGCGGCACGTGAACTACAGCGCTCTGACACTGCAGTATTTCGACTCCGTTCCCGGTTCGGGAACGCTCAGTGGTTCGGGAGCTTACCGTGGGGCCGGCGGCAGCCGAGCGCAGGGCACCTGGGTGCAGTTCGACGTGCAGGTGGACGCGGGAACCATCCGCGCGGCGCGCTTCTTGGCCTTCGGGTGCCCGCACACCATTGCGGTGTCAGCGTGGGTCGCTGAACACGCGGTCGGGTATCGGGTCCGCGCGACCCTCCCCGAGAGCCTGCAGAGCTTAAGCGAGCTTTTCGGAGTGCCGGTCGAAAAGCGCGGACGCCTCTTGATCATCGAAGACGCCTGGCTCGCCGCGATGGGCGCCGCGCTGCAGGGCCCATTGAGTAACCCCCCCGCCGACCCCATGTAAGAGGGGGCTGGAAAAGCGGCTCGAAAAACGCGCTCTGGTTCCGTGCGTATGGAGCACCGGCGTGTTATGTATACCGCAACGGCCGTTTAGCCGTCTCTGGAGGACAGCGCAGTATGGCGATATTGTTGACGGAATCCGCGGCTGATCGGGTCAGGTCTCATTTGGCGCAACGCGGAGCTGGATTGGGCTTGCGCGTCGGCATCAAGAAGACCGGTTGCTCGGGCTTCGCGTATGTCGTGAATTATGCTGATGAAATTCGTCCGGAAGACGCGGTTTTTGAAGCGCGCGGCGTGAAGGTCGTGGTCGATCCGCTAAGCCTGCCGCTCATAGACGGGACTTTGGTCGATTTCGTCAAGCAAGGGCTGAACGAGGCCTTCAAGTTCCAAAATCCAAAAGCCAAGGGCGAATGCGGCTGCGGCGAGAGTTTCAACGTCTGAGAGAGCCCTGGCGGGACTTTAAGCGTAGGGGCCGCGCCAGCCCTAATTAGTGGTTTTCCCAGGTAATACAGGGACTTCGGTTACCAACCCTGATTGCCTGCATGCGTCCGCTCCAGTACACTTCGCGGTCTTTGTCCCGAGGTCGTCATGCCAGTTGAGCGTACTCTTTCCATCATCAAGCCCGACGGCGTGGGCCGTAACCTCATCGGCGATGTCTATCGCCGTTTCGAGCAGGCGGGACTGCGTGTCGTAGCCGCGCGCATGATGAGGCTTTCGCAGGCGGAAGCGGAGGGATTCTACGCCGTGCACCGCGAGCGTCCGTTCTTCAAGGACCTGGTGCGTTTCATGGTGTCGGGCCCGGTGATGGTGCAGGTCCTGGAGGGTGAAGGGGCAATTGCCAAGAACCGCGAGGTGATGGGCGCCACCGACCCGAAGAAAGCCGCCAAGGGCACGATCCGCGCCGACCTGGCGGGCAGCATCGATGAGAACATCGTGCATGGTTCGGACGCGCCGGATACCGCGGCACGGGAGATCGCCTACTTTTTCCGAGAAATTGAGCTCTGCCCCCGTACGCGCTAGCGTACCGGAACGGAACGCGAGGAGAATCAGGTGGCCGGCGAACGCGTGAACTTACTCGGCTTGCCCCGCTCGGAACTCGAGGCATTCGTGGCACAGAGTCTCGGCGCGAAGCCGTTCCGCGCCCGCCAGCTGATGAAGTGGATCTACAGGCGGGGCGCGGCGGATTTCGCAGCCATGACCGATCTTGCGCAGGACTTTCGTGCCAAGCTCGACGAGGTCGCCAGGATCTCCGTTCCGGAAATAGTCACCAGTCAACTATCGACCGACGGCACGCGCAAGTGGATGCTGCGCATGGATGAAGTCCAGGGCATCGAGACGGTCTACATACCCGAGCCGGATCGGGGCACGCTGTGCATTTCGAGCCAGGTGGGTTGCGCCATGGATTGCTCTTTCTGTTCGACCGCGCAGCAGGGTTTCAACCGCAATCTCAGCGTTTCGGAAATCGTCGGGCAGGTTTGGTTGGCGCATCGTGAATTAGCCGTTTCTCGCCCCGGCCACGGCGACGGCCGCAAAGGAGATGCCCGCGCAAATATCACCAATATCGTGTTCATGGGCATGGGTGAACCGCTCGCCAACTATCGCAATGTCGTGCCTGCAATGCGCATATTTCTCGATGATTTGGGCTACGACTTGTCGCGGCGCCGGGTGACATTGAGCACCTCGGGGCTGGTTCCGCAGATTTACAAGTTGGCGGAAGAGTGCAATGTTGCCCTGGCGGTGTCGCTGCATGCGCCGAACGACGAGCTGCGAAACGAGCTCGTGCCCATCAACAGGAAACATCCCATCGACGAGTTATTGGCGGCTTGTTGGCACTACATCGACGTGCAGAACGGCCGCAGCGTCACGTTCGAATACGTCATGCTCGACGGGGTGAACGACAAGCCCGCCCATGCGCGGCAGCTCGCCGGCTTGCTCAAAGGGCGGCCGGCCAAGCTCAATCTGATTCCATTCAACGTGTTTCCCGGCACGCGCTACCGGCGATCGCCGCCCTCGGCCATCCTTAAGTTTCGCGACATCCTCAACGAGCATGGCGTCATCGCCACGATCCGCAGGACGCGCGGCGACGACATCGATGCCGCCTGCGGTCAACTGGCGGGCAGAGTCACGGACCGCACGTCGGTGCGGCTCGGCACGAGACTGTCCGCTGCGCCCCGCATCCCGGCGGATGTTCGATGAGATCGGGTACGCTGAAGATGCTGAGCGTGATCTTCGGCGGCTGTTTGGCTGCTTGCTCCCACAATACCGATTTTAAAAAGGCCTCGCCGGCGGTGACCGCGGCCACCAACGTTCAGCTCGCGATCGAATACCTGAAGCTCGGCAAGCTGGCGAACTCGCGCGACTTCATTGAACGTGCGCTGAGCGAGGATCCTGGAAGCCCGGATGTGCAGATGACGGCAGGCCTCGTCTACGAACGGTTGAATGACATGGCGAAGGCGGAGCGCGCCTATTCGACCGGCTACCGTTTAGGCAAGGCCGACCCGAATATTCAAAACACCTACGCAGGCTTCCTCTGCCGCACCGGCAAAGCCGTTGCAGGCGAAAAACTATTCGCCGAGATCGCGCGCAGCCCGCTGTATCAAACCCCCGAAGTGGCGCTGATCAACGCGGGTGTGTGCGTGCGAGGCACCGGCGATGTGGTCGACGCAGAGCGGTATTTCAATCGGGCGCTTGCGATCCGACCCAATCTGCCCGAAGCGATGCTGCAGCTGGGGAATATCGCGTTCGATCGCGGCGATCCGGCGCAGGCGCTTGATATCGTGCAACGCTATCTGGCGGTCAACCCGCCGACCGCGGAAGTTCTCTGGCTGGGGTTTCGCGCGGAACGCAAGCTGGACGACGCCACCGCGGCTGCGGGCTACGCGCGACGTGTGCAGACTGAATTTCCGAACTCGGAGCAAGCCCAGATGATGCGTGCCGGCGTCGATCGATGACCGATCTTGCGGCATCGCCCGGTCCGCGGCTCAAAGCCGAGCGCGAACGCCGGGGCTTGAGTTCCCAAAAGGTGGCCGATGAGCTGCATCTCGACGGCTGGATCGTGGATGCGCTCGAGGCTGAAGATTACGAGCGCATCGGTCCGTCGGTGTACGCAAAAGGGCATTTGAAGAGATACGCCGCGATGTTGGGATTGCCCGCCGCGGAAATCATGGCAGGTTACGAAGCGCGTGCCGCGGGCACCGAAGCCACCCTCCTCGCAGCCCGCCAACGTGCGGATGCGCGCCGACTCGGCGGAAGTGAGCAATCTTCCCCTGCCGCAAATCCTAGGTTCGATTGCCGTCGTGTTGCTGATCCTCGGCGTGCTCTGGTGGAGGCCGTGGCACCAGCGCGGGGCGGCGCCGACGGCTCGAGAACCTGTAGCGGCGACTCCCACCTCGGTACCGGCGCAAGGCGCCGCCGGATCAACCCCGGAGACACTCGCATCGGCCGCGCCACCGCTCCCAGCGCCCGGCTCCGCGCCCGGCCCCGCGCCCGGTCCGGCGCCGCGCTTCGCGCCCGCCCCGGCAGGAGCGCCGGCATCGTCCCAGTCAGTGCCCCTTCTACCGGCGCCCGGCGCTTCGGCGGCGACACCGGTGCAGACGGCGGAGTCGAATGCGACTGCAGGGATCGGGCGAGCTCGGCTACGCTTGAGCTTTTCCGCGGACTCGTGGGTGGATGTGCGCGATGCCGCGGGCCGCCGGGCGTTCGCAGGCAACGGCCGGGCCAACAGCGTGAGGACCATCGCGGGCATCGCGCCCATGCGCGTCTACTTGCGCTCGGCGAGCGGTGTGCAGCTGGAAATCAACAACCGAGCGGTCGCGATCGGGCCGCAATTCTTTGCCGGCGACGCGGCGCGCTTTGAAGCCGGTGCCGACGGTGTCTTGCGGCGCGATACTCACAATGCGGCCACGCCCGGTGCGCCGGCGACCGGCGCTGCGGGGCCCTCGCCGCCGCGCAACGCGCGTCCAACCGGCTGATCGGAAAGGGCTCTTGAGCAAGATTATCGAGCCCTTGCGCGGCGTGCACGATGTGTTGCCCGCACAGATCGCGGCATGGCAATACTTGGAGCGCATCACGCGAGAAGTTCTCGCCGCTTACGGCTATGAGGAATTCCGCGTTCCCGTGATCGAGCAGACGCAATTGTTCAAGCGTTCGATCGGCGACTTCACGGATATCGTCGAGAAGGAAATGTTCAGTTTCGTCGATCAGGGCGAGGACCACATCACGCTGCGTCCCGAAGCGACCGCCGGCATCGTTCGCGCGGTGATTTCGAATGGAATGCTGCGCGAGGGTCGCCTGCGCGTATGGTGCATGGGACCGATGTTCCGGCGCGAACGTCCGCAGGCGGGGCGCTACCGTCAATTTCATCAGATCGATGCGGAAGCGTTCGGATTCGAGGGACCCGACGTCGATGCCGAACTCATTCTGCTGTCCGCCCGCTTGCTGAGACGCCTGGGATTGACCCGCACGAAGCTCTTGGTCAATTCGCTGGGAACGCCTGCCTCCCGGGCGGCCTATCGGGAGCAGCTCGCCGCCTATTTCGGCGCGCACGAGGCCGCGCTCGACGAGGACAGCAAGCGGCGGCTCAAAGGCAACCCGCTGCGGATTCTCGACAGCAAGAATCCGGACATGCAACGCATCATCGCCGGGGCGCCGCTGGTGCTCGATTCCCTGGATGCGGAGTCGCGGGCGCATTTCGAGACCTTGTGTGCTTACCTGCGCAGCGCCGGCATCGAGTATCATGTCGAACCGCACTTGGTCCGCGGGCTCGACTACTACACCCGCACGGTCTTCGAGTGGACGACGGATGCGCTTGGTTCGCAAAGCACGATCTGTGCCGGGGGGCGCTACGACGGCTTGGTGGCCCAACTAGGCGGCCCCAGCACGCCGGGTATCGGCTGGGCCATGGGACAGGAGCGGGTCGTCATGCTGCTCGAGAAACAGGGCGTGGGCCTGCAACGCGGCCGGCCGCATGTTTATTTGGCGCTCGCGGGGGAACGCACGCAGATCCCCGGTTTCAAACTCGCGGAGCAATTGCGAGATGCCTGGCCGGATCTGGCATTGCAAGTCAATCTCGGCGACGGAAGTTTCAAGACGCAATTCAAGCGCGCGGATAAGAGCGGCGCGGAATTTGCGCTGGTCTTGGGGGACGATGAGGCGGCCCGCGGCGTGGTCGCTGTGAAGGCTCTGCGGCGGGAACTGGCGCAGGAAGAATGCCCCCTCGATCAAATCAGTGAACGCTTGGGCGTGTTGTTGGGTCTCAAGGGGCGGTAGCGGAGAAGCCATGGCTGAAGAATATTTGACCGATGACGAACAATTGGAAGCCGTCAAACACGCATTCGTGGAATACGCTCCGTGGATTATCGGCGGCGTGCTGATCGGGGCCGCCCTGTTGTTCGGCTACCGGTACTATCAGAGCTACACCAACGAACGTGCCTTGAGGGCAGCCGCGCAATTCAGCGCCATGACCGCCGCCCTGCAAGGGGAGGATCACGCAAAATCCAGGCAACTGGCCGAGGGACTCATCAAGGACTTCGCGAGTTCGCCCTATGCCGACCAGGCGCAGCTGACGTTGGCGCGGCTCGACGTCGAAGAAGGCAAGCAAGGCAATGCCATCGCGCCCCTCACGCATGTCATGAACGATTCCAAAGACAGCCAATTGCGGCAGATTGCCCGCCTGCGCATCGCGCGAATTCTGACCGATCAGGGGAAATCCGACGAAGCGATCAAGACGCTGTCCGAGCCGATGCCGGCTGCCTTTGCGGCTCCCTACCATGAGGTACGCGGCGATGCCTATTTGGCGAAAAAAGACATCGCCGACGCCCTCACCGAGTACCGGGCGGCGCTGGTTGCCGCCGAGGCGAGCGGCATCAATCCGGCGTTGCTGGAATTGAAGATTCAGGACCTCGGCGTTCCCCCTCCGGCCCCCGTAGCGAAAATCGATCCCGCGGCCACTCAGAACAAGGCTAAACGCTGATGCGCCTACTGCTTCCTTTGAGCCTGGCGGCGCTGTTGATCGCGGCTGGTTGCAGCAAGGACAAGGACGTTGAGCCGCCGGCGGCTCTGGCCAAATTCCCGACGACGCTGCCTGTCAAAAAACTCTGGGGCGAGGGCGTCGGCGGCGGCAAGAAGCAAAGGGTCCTGCGCCTGGGGCTGGGCCCCGCGATCGACAACGGCGTCGTGTTCGCAGCATCGCACAAGGGCGAGGTGCTGGCCGTGTCGCTCGATACCGGCCGCCGTGTCTGGATCAAGAATCTAAAGATCCCCTTATCGGCAGGCCCGAGCGTAGGCGCAGGGCTGGTCGTGGTAGGCAGCAGCAAGGGTGCCCTCGTAGCATTGGATGGGGCAACCGGACGCGAGCTATGGCGCTCGCACGTGAATTCCGAGCTCTTGTCCGCTCCGGCCATCAGCGAGCAAGTCGTCATCATTCGGTCGGTTGACGGGCGGCTCCACGGCCTCGATTCACGCAACGGCAAGGAGTTGTGGTCGGTCGAGCAACAGGTACCGCGATTGAGCCTTCGCGGCACGGCAACGCCGATCATCGCCAAAGAAGTAGCGATCAGCGGCTTCGATAACGGCAAGGTGATGGCGGTGTCGCTGCATACCGGCGAGACCCTTTGGGACACGGCCCTGGCCTCGCCTCACGGACGTACGGAACTGGACCGGCTCGTCGATATCGATTCGGCGGTTCGCACGGTGGGCGATAACGTATTCGCCACGGGATTCCAAGGACGCACCGCGATGCTCGCGCTCGATTCCGGGCAAATCTGGTGGGCGCACGATATGTCGAGTTATCGGGGATTGGTGGTCGATTCCGAGAACCTGTACGTGACGCAGTCCGATGGCATCGTGGTGGCGCTGCGCCAGCGGGACGGTTCCGAGCTGTGGCGCAATCAGAAATTGAAGCTCCGGCGCTTGAGCACGCCGGTATTGACGAGCACTGCGATCGCGGTTGCAGACTTCCAGGGGTATGTGCATTGGCTGGATAAGAACACGGGTGAACTCGTCGCGCGCGAGCGAGTCGCCAAGGAACGTGTAACGAACTCACCCGCGTCGGCCGGCGATACCGTCGTGGTCCTCACTGATGGCGGCAAGATGGCCGCATTTCGTGCAAGGCCGGCAGCCGCCACGGCGGCTGCGCCCACGGAGCCACTTGCGCCGCCCGCGGCGGCAGTCCCCGCCACGGAGCCCGTTGCGCCCGCCGCGGCAGTCCCCGCCACCGAGCCCGTTGCGCCCGCCGCGACCTCTCCGCCGACCCCGTAGGGTCTCAGGCACATGCTGCCGGTAGTCGCACTGATCGGTCGGCCGAATGTGGGAAAATCGACCTTGTTCAATGCGATGACCGGCACGCGCGACGCATTGGTTGCCGATCTGCCGGGACTCACTCGAGATCGGCAATACGGCTTCGCGCGGCGTACGGAGGTTCCCTGCATCGTTGTCGATACGGGCGGCCTGGTCGAACACGCGGATGTCATTGAAAGCTTGATGATTGCGCAGACCGAGCGCGCCATCGCCGAGGCGGATCGGCTCGTCGTGCTCGTGGACGGCCGCGCGGGCGTCACTCCCCAGGATCAATTTGTGGCCCAGCTGGCGCGCCGCAGCGGCAAGCCGCTATTCCTCGCGGTGAACAAGACCGAGGGCTTCGATCACGACATCGCGGTCGCCGATTTTCACCAGCTCGGATTGGGGGAGCCGCATCCGATCGCGGCTGCCCACGACCAAGGCGTGATCTCGCTGCTCGAGGCAGCTCTCGCGGGATTGACGCCGGACCCGCAGGATGGCCCCGAAATGACCGGCATCAAGGTGGCTGTCATCGGCCGTCCGAATGTCGGCAAAAGCACATTGATCAACCGCCTGCTCGGCGAGAATCGCATGGTGGCCTTCGATCAGCCCGGTACGACGCGCGACGCCGTGCTGGTGCCGTTCGAACGAGACGGCGAGCGCTACACGCTGATCGACACAGCCGGCCTCAGGCGCCGCTCGCGCGTGGAGGAGGCGGTCGAGAAATTCAGCGTCATCAAAACTCTGCAGGCGATCGAGACCGCTCATGTCGTCGTCGTCGTGATGGATGCGCATGACAATGTGGCCGAGCAAGATGCGAGCCTCTTGGGCACGGTCATCGAACAAGGCCGCGCCCTCGTGCTCGCGGTCAATAAATGGGACAACATTCCCACCGAGCAGCGCGACCTCATTCGGCAGCAGATCGAGCAGCGGCTGCAGTTCGCGGATTTCGCACCCCTGCATTTCATCTCGGCGCGTCATGGTAGCGGTGTCGGCGAACTATTCGCCGCGGTACGCAAGGTGTATGCCGCCGCTACCCGCGACATGACCACCCCGGAATTGACGCGGGTGCTCGAGGCGGCCATCGAGAGCCACCAGCCGCCGCTGGTGAGCGGCCGCCGCATCAAGCTTCGTTACGCACATCAGGGCGGCCGCAACCCGCCCGTGGTCGTCATTCACGGCAATCAGACCGATCATGTGCCGGACGCTTATCGCCGATATCTCGTCAATGTCTTCCGCAAGGCTTTCGATCTCATGGGCACGCCGGTGCGTATCGCGTTCCGCGGCGAGGAGAATCCGTTCGCAGGGAAGCGAAATCCGTTGACGCCTCGTCAGGTGCGCAAGCGCAAGCGGCTGATCCAGCGCAATAAGCGTTAGGTAGAATTTTTGCTAGACTAACAACCGGCGGTGACCGCGGGATGTGCTGTGCTGCAACTCATTAAAACAAAAGCCTTCCGGATTGCCGCAGTGGTGACATTGCTGGTGGCGCTGTATGCGCTGGCCGGGTTCGTGGTCGCTCCGAGGATACTGCGCTCGGCGCTGCTGAAGGAGATCCCCAAAACCTTGAGCGTAACGCCCACCGTGGGTGAGATCCGGTTCAATCCCTTTCTGTTCCAACTCGAGATCAAGGATTTTTCGCTGGCAGCGCCGCACGGGGAGGGGCTGTTGGGCTTCCGCCGTTTATTCGTCGGGTTCGAGCTGTCATCGATCTGGCACCTCGCATATTCGTTCTCAACTATCGAGATCGATGCGCCCTCCGTGAATGCGATCGTGGCGCCCGACGGAAACTTCAATCTGTTGCTGATGAGACCGAAGGCCGCTTCCGTAGAATCTCCGGACAAAAAGGCAGCAATACGGAAGATTCGCATTGCGTCGTTCAAAGTGAGCAACGGACGGGTTCTGTACGAGGATCGAAGTAGACCGTCGGTGTTCACTGCGCGGCTGGAACCGATTAATTTTGAGTTGGTGAAGTTTGCCACCGGCGCCGAGGGTGGCCGGTTTACCTTCACCGGGTCTTCCAAGCTCGGCGAGCGAATCGAGTGGCATGGACACGTGTCTGTGCAGCCCATCGAATCGGACGGCGAATTCCAAATCGACGGCTTGCGCGCCCATACGATTTGGGAATATCTCGAGGATCGCCTGAGTTTTCTCGTCAATTCCGGCACCGTCGATCTCTACTCGACCTACAAGTTTTCATTGCAGGATGCCGTCGATTTCAAAGCCGCGGTATCGAAGATAGCCGTCAATGATCTCGCCCTCAGGCCCAAGGAATCGGATATCGATTGGGTCACGGTGCCTTCTCTGGTGCTGAGCGGAGCCACGATCGATCTACGAAGGAAAGAGGCTCATGCCGATGCGCTGACGGTTACCGGGCTGAAGCTGGTGACGTGGTTGGATGCCGATGGAAGCGTCAATTTGCTCAAGCTCATGGGATCGCCGCCCGCTCCGAATTCGCCCGTCGCGGCCACCGCAGCGCCGGCCGGCGCGCCGGCGGCCGGAACTTCACGCTGGAAGTTCGATTTACGCGAGTTTGCCCTGCGGGAGGCCTATATCTCCGCCGAGGATCGCACGACCTCGCCCGCCGCAAAGGTGCTCTTGGCGCCGTTGTCCGCCAAGATCGGGGGCGCCAGCTTGGAGCTCGGCAAGCCCCTGACCGTGAACCTCGACTCGCATGTAGGAGGGACGGGCTCTTTGAGTGCGAGCGGCGAACTGACGCCTCAACCTTTGTCCGCCAACCTGTCGGTGAAGTTCGAGGGCATCGAACTCAAGGCGGCGCAGCCCTATATCTCGCAGCGCACCTCGATGACTCTGCTTGACGGGCGCCTCAGCGGCGACGCCAAGGTGCGATACGACGCAAGTAAACCTGCGCTGCAAATAGCCTCCACGCTCGCCATCGCCGGCCTGCACACGGTCGACAACGCGCTGCATGACGACTTCATCAATTGCGAGCGCTTGGACGTATCGGGGATAAACTACCAACAGAATCCCAAGCGGCTCGACATCGATCTTGTGACGGCCCGCAAGTTGTACGCCCGCGTCATCATCGAGCCGGATGCGAGCTTGAATGTTACGCGGGTGCTGGCGGGTCCCGGAGCGACGGTAGCCGCGCCGGCAGCTCCGCGCGGCCCGCCCGTCGTGGCGACCGCGCCCTTGCCACTCAAGAATGCGCGGAATATCGGCACGGCAGAGCCGCCCTCCCAGTCCATGCCGATGGCCATCAAAAAAATCCTGCTCCGTGCAAGCCAAGCCAACTTTACGGATTTGACCGTGCAGCCGAATTTCTCTACCGGTCTCCAGGGCATCGAGGGAACCGTGCTCGGCCTGTCATCGAAAGAAAATTCACGGGCGAAAGTGGATATCCATGGCGCAGTCGACGCATTTTCGCCGGTAGCGATCCAAGGGGATGTGAATCTGTTGAGCGCAATCCTCTACACCGATTTGACCATGAGCTTTCGCAACATGGAGCTCAGCACCTTCAATCCTTATTCCGGAAAATTTGCCGGCTACAACATCACCAAGGGCAAGCTCACCACTGAAATGCATTACAAGGTGGTCGGCGACAAGCTCGATGCCCAGCATCACCTCACCATCGAACAACTTGAATTCGGCGACAAGACCGAGAGCAAGGACGCGGTGTCGCTGCCGGTCAAATTGGCGGTCGCGCTGCTCAAGGACCGCAACGGCGTGATCAACCTGGATCTTCCCGTAACCGGTACGCTTCGCGATCCGGCATTTCAACTGGGCAAGATCGTCTGGAAGGTTTTCGTCAACGCCATCGAAAAGGCGGTCACGGCCCCCTTCGCTTTGCTCGGCGCAATGTTCGGCCGGGGTCCTGAACTGCAGTTCGTCGACTTCCCGCCGGGAAGGGCTGAACTGGAATCCGCAGCAGTCGAGCAGGTCCGAACGATTGCCAAGGCATTGAACGAGCGCCCGCAACTCAAAATCGAAGTGCCGATCGGCTGGGTTGCCGACCTCGATCGCCCGGCATTGGCCGAGGCGAAGTTTTCGGCCCAAGTTCGCGACATACAGTCGGAGAAAGCCGGACGCAAAACAACGACCGGTGCGACGGATTTTGGCCAGCTGGATCCGGCCGCAAGGATCGAGATATTGAAGCAGCTTTACCGGAAAAATTTTGGCGCCGAACCGAAATTCCCCGACTCCGTCACGAGCCTCAAGGCGAAACCCGAACTGGCGGCGGCTCAAGAGGATTTCCTCGGCCAGGCGCTGCACCGGCAGATTGCGGTCTCTGAGTCCGAGTTCACCGCCTTGGGGCAGCAAAGAGCCGCTGCCGCGCAGCAGGCCCTGCTGACAGATACTCAGCTGGATCCCGAACGAGTGTTCCTCGTATTCAACGACAAGGCGAAGAATGAGAACGGCAAGGTCCGCCTCGAGCTGTCATTGAAATGACGAGCGGGACGGTACGGCGGAGCAAACGATTCTTCAGGAGAGTCGTCTTGATCGGTAAAGCGTCTCGATGGGTGTGTTTAGGTGCTCTGAGCATATCGGTGCAATGTGCCTGGGCGGACGCGCCGATCGGGCCGGGCTTGATGGGTGTCGACAAGATCAATTCCGGCGACACCGCTTGGATGCTGACGTCCACCGCTTTGGTGCTGATGATGTCGGTACCTGGTTTGGCGCTGTTTTACGGCGGCATGGTGCGCAAGAAAAACGTGCTCGCGACTCTCATGCAAACCTTCGCCATTACTTGCGTCGTGACCTTGCTGTGGTGGTTGATCGGCTACTCGTGGGCATTCACTCCGGGCGGCCCATTCGTGGGCGGCGCGAGCCGCGCCTTTTTCAACGGCATGACATTCATGCACGCTCCCATCAATCAGCTGTCGGTATCGCATCTGGCGGTGACCATACCTGAGAGCGTGTATGCGATGTTCCAGCTGACGTTCGCGACCATTACACCTGCGCTGATTGCAGGTGCATTTGCCGACCGCATGAAGTTTTCAGCGATGCTTGTGTTCATCGGGGCGTGGTCGTTGCTGGTGTACTCGCCCATCGCGCACATGGTGTGGGAGCCGACGGGCTGGCTCAATCGGGCGGGCGTGCTCGACTTCGCCGGCGGCACGGTGGTGCACATCAATGCCGGCATCGCGGGCCTCGCGAGCTGCCTGGTACTCGGCAAGCGCTTGGGCTACGGTCGGGAAGCGATGGCTCCTCATAACCTGACCCTGACGCTGATCGGTGCATCCCTATTGTGGGTGGGCTGGTTCGGGTTCAACGCGGGTTCCGCGGGAGCCGCCGACGGCCGCGCCGGCATGGCGATGTTGGTCACCCAAATGGCGACCGCCGCCGCCGCGCTCGGCTGGATGCTTGCCGAATGGATCAGTCGAGGCAAGCCCAGCGTGCTAGGCATCGCTTCAGGTGCCGTCGCGGGTCTGGTCGCCATCACGCCGGCCGCAGGTTTCGTGGGGCCGACGGCGGCAGTGATCATCGGCATTGTTGCGGGCATCTTATGCTTCATAGCCGCCACTTCCTTGAAGCACACCTTAGGCTATGACGACTCGCTCGACGCATTTGGCGTACACGGCATCGGCGGCATCGTCGGAGCCTTGCTCACGGGAGTATTCGTCAGCAAGGATATCGGCGGCGTGGATGGCTCGTTCCTCATTCAATTGAAAGGCGTCTCCGTGACCGTCCTCTATGGTTTTGCGGCGAGCTATGTCATTTTGACCGTGATCGACAAGACCCTTGGGCTTCGCGTCACCGAAGAGCAGGAGCGCGAGGGGCTGGATATTTCTATGCATGGGGAAAGCATCGAATGAGGATGGCGCAGTGCAAGACTCCGGATTTGTGTCCACCGATGGCTGAGAGTAAGGTTCACGATAGGTCGAAGAATTAAAAATTCCCGGTCGGGAGGGGGCGGTGCAACATGGCTATCGACGAAACCAAACTCAATGAATTTCTCGGCAAAGCTGTGGGTGACCTCGGTGCTGCCATGAGCGCAACTCTCATGCTCGTGGGAGATCGACTGGGTCTGTACAAGGAGCTTGCCACCGGCGCGATGACTTCTACGGAGCTGGCGCGGCGGACCAATAGCAATGAGCGTTACATTCGAGAGTGGCTGGGCAATCAAGGCGCCGGCGGCTACGTGCAATTCGATGCCGAGTCGAATAAATGGTCGCTGAGCCCGGAGCAGGCACTTTGCTTGGCGGATCCGAATGGGCCGGTCGATATGCCTGGCGCATACAACATCGTGGAGGCAACCTTCCATGCTCTCGAGCGCACGCTCGAGAACTTCAAGACCGGTCAAGGGATGGAGTGGGGTGAGCATCATCCATGCCTTTTCCATGGTACGGAGCGATTCTTTCGTGCGGGATACAACGCCAACTTGGTTGCTTCCTGGCTGCCTGCTCTCGACGGCGTGGTCGACAAACTCAAACGAGGCGCCCGAGTAGCGGACGTCGGCTGCGGTCACGGAGCGAGTTCCATTCTCATGGCCAAAACTTTTCCGAATTCACATTTTATCGGTTATGACTACCATGGTCCGTCGATAACGACGGCTCGAGATAGGGCGGCATCCGCAGGCCTGGAGAATGTGCAGTTCGAAGTAGCGGATGCCGTCAGTTATCCGGGCAAAGGGTTTGACCTGATCGCATTCTTCGATTGTCTGCACGACATGGGCGACCCAGTCGGTGCATCGCGGCATGCCCGGGAGGCCTTGAAGGCCGATGGGACCGCGATGATCGTGGAACCGTTTGCCAATGATCGCGTCAAGGACAACCTCAATCCCGTTGGCCGCGTGATGTACGGCGCTTCGTCGCAGATCTGCGTGCCGGTATCGCTCGCACGAAAAGGCCCGGCGCTTGGCGCTCAGGCGGGCGAAGCGAGATTGCGCGAAGTTGTGGTGGCGGGCGGGGGTTTCGCTAGCTTCAGACGCGCGACGGAAACTCCGTTCAATTTGGTGTTGGAAGCCCGACCGTAGCGTTGGATACGCCGCCGGCGCGCCAGGAGCGCCGTAAACAGACCGAGGTGGAATCCAAGCCCTTCGGCATCTCGTCTGCATCTCTTCGCCGCACGTGACGCGCCGTCCGCTTTTGGCGACATCCGCGGCGCTTTCAATTTACGGCGCGAGCAAATCGTGATCGAAGTCTCACTTCGAAAGCGATTATGCCAGGTAGTCTCCCGCTGCCATCCTTAGGTCCGCCAACGGAGATACGCGAATGAGCAACCCTTACAATAGCGCGACAGAGCGCGCTTCGATCCTGGGCCCAACGCTCTATTTCAAGGGCGATTTGAGCGCCGAAGAGGACCTATTGATTCAGGGCCGGGTCGAGGGCTCCATAACGCATACGCAGCGCCTGACCATCGGGCCTCAAGGCACGGTCAAGGCGAATATCCGCGCACAGCTCATCATCGTTGAAGGAACGGTCGATGGCGACTTGCAAGCGGAAAACTCCGTATTCGTGAAAGAGACTGCGAAGGTTTGCGGCAATATCTTTGCGCCCACCGTCAGCATCATGGAGGGCGCCACTTTCAGCGGCAGCATCGACATGGATGGCAAGAAGGGCGGCCACCAGGCCGGCAAGCAGGATGCCGCCGGCACGCGGATGGTCAAAGTCTCCGGTGGCGCCGTCTAACAATGTCCTGGTTCAAAAAACCTCTCGATGGAGATGCTCCCATGATCAATGCCAATCCGAGCGGCCGCTCTGCCGCACCCGAACCCTCAACGACTCGTCCCGAACCGCGCGAGCCCCGCATCGAACCGCGCGAGCCCCGCATCGAACCGCGCGAGCCCCGCATCGAGCCGCGCAGCCGATCGAGCCGCGCGCCCAACCGCGAGCCGCGGAGACGCGTGCGCCCGAGGCGCGAGCGCCCGAGACCCGAGCACCGGACGCTGCATCGCGGGCCTCGGTACTTGGTCCGACGCTGCGATTCCGAGGCGAATTGTCCGCGCAGGAGGACCTGGTCGTTCAGGGCACCGTGGAAGGTTCAATCACGCACACGCAGAATCTGACGGTGGGAACCGATGGTTCCATGAAGGGAGATATCCGCGCACGAGTGATCGTCGTCGACGGGAAGGTCGAGGGGGACCTCTATGCCACCGAGTCCGTGACGATCCGCGCGACCGCGAAGGTCAAAGGCAACGTCTTTGCGCCGCGCGTCGGAATCACCGAGGGTGCGTTCTTCCAAGGACAAATCGAAATGCAGCCATCGGGCGCGGCGGTGCAGGAACACAGTGCGCGGCTTCGTCAGGCTGCCTTGGCGGGGCCATTGGAGGGAGCCGTGGTTGATCAGATGTTGGGAGCAAATTGACGGGCGGGCCCGTACTTAGCGTAGGAACAACTCGGGATCGACCCAAGCGCGATTGAGGCTCAAGCCCCAATGCAGATGCGGGCCGGTAGCGCGCCCGGTCATGCCGACAGTCCCGATCGGCGTCCGCGCAGCCACGTGTTCTCCGGGCTTTACGTCGACCGAATTCAAGTGACAGTACATGCTGATCATGCCGCGGCCGTGATCGAGAAACACGGTGTTGCCATTGAAGAAATATTCGCCCGTGTCGATCACCGTGCCGGCGATCGGGGCCAGAACCGGAGTGCCGCTCGGCGCCGCGATATCCATGCCGCTGTGCGGGTTGCGGGATTCGCCGTTGAAAATCCTGCGCGAGCCGAACGAACTGCTGCGCGGGCCGGGGACGGGCGGAGGCAAGCGCAGGGTCTCCGGCGCCGGCTCTGTCCAGCGGCTCAACGCGCGCTCGATGCGGATTTTTTCCTGATTGATACGCGCAAGATCGGCCGCCGTGGGATTGACTTGACGCGGCGCGACCTTCAGGGATTGGCTCGCGTACTGCTTGCTGCCGACCGAAAAATCGAGCTCCTGCCGGCCCTCGGCTCCACGCACGATCACCTGGTGCATTCCCAGCGGCGCCGAGAGCGGAATGCCGATCAGCGCTACCCATGTCGAGCCATCCTGAATGACCAATGCGCGATGCCCGTCGACGTCTACATAAGGCGGGGCCGCTCCGGTCGAATCCAGCCGCAGGAGCTTGAGGCCCCCTGGCACGGCACTCTCGCGCGGCAACTCCAATCCTTGGCTCCAAGCGAGGCTCGAGGCAACGGCTGCGCAGCCGATGATAATCTTGCGAATCATGATGGGCCCTCGATCTTGGCGCGAACACTGCCTCGGGCGAGTCTCGCTTCAATGATCGTCCCTGGCTGTGCGTCCGCGGCATTGCGCAGAATGCCGCCGCCTTCGATGCTGACGATGGCATAACCGCGCTCCAAGGTCGCGAGCGGGCTCACGGCATTCAGGGTGCGGATCAGGGGCAGTAGCTTTTCGCGTCTCGAATTCAGTGCCCGCCGCCAGGCGCGGATGAGCTGGGCATCGAGATTGTTCAGCCGGATGAGCTGCTGAGAGAGACGTGCGGACGGGCTCACCATCGCGGCCCGTCCCGCCAGCCATCGCAGGCGTTCACGATGCTCCTGGAACCGCCGCTGCACGGCGCGCACCAGACACTGCTCGAGTTCATCCAATCGTTGCGCCTGGGCTCCGAGGCGCACAGCGGGGCTTAGGAGCGCCGCGCGTCCCGTCAACCACCGCAGACGCTCTCGATGATCGTCGAGCCGACGGCGCATGCAGCGCTGCAGGCGTGCGCCGAATCCGGCGAAGGTATTGAGCCATTCTTGCGCATCGGGGACCACCATTTCCGCGGCTGCCGATGGGGTGGGCGCGCGCACATCCGCTGCAAAATCGGCAATCGTGAAATCGATTTCGTGACCAATGCCGGTGATCACGGGAATCCGCGAAGCGATGATGGCGCGCGCCAAGCGTTCGTCGTTGAAAGCCCACAAATCCTCCAAAGATCCCCCGCCGCGAGCCAAAATCAAGACATCGCATTCGCCCCGGCGGTCCGCCGCCTGCAGAGCCGATATGATTTCCCCTGCAGCCTGCCCGCCTTGGACGGCGACCGGGTAAATCAGCACGGCCGTCGCGGGAAAGCGTCTCGCGAGCACATGCAGGATGTCGCGAACGGCAGCGCCCGTCGGCGAAGTGATGATACCGATGCGCTTCGGAAAACTTGGGAGGCGCCGTTTACGCTCAACCGCAAAAAGACCCTCCCGCTCGAGTTTTGCGCTCAGCTCCTCGAAGAGCCGTTTCAAGGCACCGAGTCCGGCGTCCTCCATATAATCGACGATGAGCTGATATTCGCCGCGCGGCTCGTAGAGGCCGATGCGGACCCGCACCAGCACTTTTTGCCCATCTCTGGCCGTGAAGGCACACAAGATGTTTCGCTGTCTGAACATGGCGCATCGAACCTGCGCCGCGGCATCTTTGAGGGAAAAGTACCAATGCCCGGAGCTTGGTCTCGAGAAATTGGAGATTTCCGCCTCCAGCCACAGGCTGCCAAATCCGCGCTCCAACAGCACCCGGACCTCGCGATTGAGCCGCGAAACGCTGTAAATATCACGGACAGGGCGTGTGGGGAGGGTGTCGCTTGCGGCAGATTCCATGGGCAAATGATAGCGGTTTACCGCGCAGCACGCGCAAGGTACAATGCGCCGCCTCTTGGATGAACCTGTGACGCTACCCTATGCGTATTCTTGAAGAGGCCCTCACATTCGACGATGTCCTGCTCGTGCCGGCATATTCCGAGGTGTTGCCTCGCGAGGTGTCGCTGGCAAGCAAGCTGACCCGCGAAATCGAAGTCAATCTGCCGGTAATTTCCGCCGCAATGGACACCGTCACCGAGGCACGCCTGGCCATCACCATTGCTCAAGAGGGCGGCATCGGCATCATCCATAAGAACATGTCGATCGACAACCAAGCCCGGCAAGTCGATCGAGTGAAAAAATTCGAGAGCGGGGTGATCAGCGATCCGATCACGGTGAACCCGGACATGACCATTCGCCAAGTACTGGAGCTCACGCGCGCCAAGAATATCTCCGGAGTGCCGGTCGTGCTCGGAACGAAGGTGGTCGGAATCGTCACGCATCGCGACCTGCGGTTCGAAACCAAACTCGATGCGCCGGTTTCATCCGTGATGACGCCGAAGGAGCGCCTGATCACGGTGCGCGAGAACGCGCCCAAAGAGCAGGTACTCGCGCTGCTGCACAAGCACCGTATCGAGAAGGTGTTGGTGATTGCGGGAGATCATGAACTCAAGGGCATGATCACGGTGAAGGATTTTCAGAAGGCAACCGAATTTCCGAATGCCTGCAAGGACAGTGTCGGAAGCCTGCGCGTCGGCGCGGCCGTCGGCACGGCGCCTGATACCCTGGATCGGGTCGCGGCGTTGCGCGAAGCCGGCGTCGACGTTGTCGTGGTCGACACCTCGCACGGCCACTCGCGCGGGGTGCTGGAGACGGTGGCGAAGATCAAGGCAAAATTCGCCGATATCCAAGTGATCGGCGGCAATATCGTAACCGCCGAAGCGGCGCTCGATCTCGTCAAGCACGGAGCCGACGCGGTAAAGGTAGGTATCGGGCCAGGCTCGATCTGCACGACACGAGTCATAGCAGGCGTCGGTGTGCCGCAAATCAGCGCGATAGCGCGCGTTGCCAAGGCGCTGGAGGGCACGGGGGTACCGGTCATCGGCGACGGCGGCATAAGATACTCCGGCGATATTGCCAAAGCGCTGGCGGCGGGGGCGCACTGCGTGATGATCGGCGGCATGTTCGCCGGCACCGAGGAGTCTCCGGGCGACGTGGAGCTTTATCAAGGGGGCTCCTACAAGGCGTACCGCGGCATGGGATCGTTGGGCGCGATGGCCCAAGCCCACGGTTCCAGCGATCGTTATTTTCAAGACACGACGACGGAACTCGAAAAGCTCGTGCCTGAGGGTATCGAGGGGCGTGTCCCTTACAAGGGCAGCCTCGTTGCTATTCTGCACCAGCTCTCCGGCGGTTTGCGCGCGGCAATGGGATACACCGGCAGTGGCAGCATCGAGGAGATGCGCACGCGCCCGCAATTCGTACGTATCACGAGCGCCGGCGTGCGCGAGAGTCACGTCCATGACGTGACCATCACTAAAGAAGCGCCTAACTACCGGATCGGTTGATGCCGGATATTCACGCGGACCGGGTCCTCATTCTCGATTTCGGCGCCCAGTACACGCAGTTGATTGCGCGCCGCGTGCGCGAACTCGGCGTGTACTCGGAAATTTACCCATGCGATGTCGATGCCGAACAAATCAAGCGATTCGCGCCAAAGGCGATCATTCTTTCCGGCGGACCCGAATCCGTGTACGACGTCAAAGGCCCCGAGGCCCCTTCCGAGGTATTTTCATCGGGCGTCCCTGTGCTTGGCATATGTTACGGCATGCAGGCCATGGCCGCGCAGCTGGGCGGTCAGGTCGAATCGTCCAGCCATCGCGAGTTCGGCGCCGCGCAAGTTCGGCCCACCGCTGACTCGCGCCTGCTCGATGGCCTCGAAGACAATCGCGACGCCCGAGGGCGCCGAGTGCTCGATGTTTGGATGAGCCACGGCGACCGTGTTGTGGCGGTACCTCCGGGTTTCAAGATCATCGGATCGAGCGATAACGCGCCGCTCGCGGCGATTGCCGACGAGTCGCGCCGCTTCTATGGAGTGCAGTTCCATCCGGAAGTGACGCATACGCTGCAGGGCGCCGAGATATTAAGACGCTTCGTCCGCGAGATCGCAGGCTGTGGAACGAATTGGGCGAGCGGCAATATCGTCGAGGACAGCGTTGCGCGAATCCGTGCGCAAGTCGGCGGAGAGAAAGTACTGCTCGGGCTCTCGGGAGGGGTGGACTCTTCGGTTCTGGCGGCACTGCTACATCGCGCCATCGGTGCGCAACTCACCTGCGTGTTCGTCGATCACGGTCTCTTGCGCCTTGGTGAGGGCGATCAAGTGATGGCGACCTTCGCGGAGCACATGGGCGTGCATGTCATTCGCGTCGATGCGGAGCGAAAGTTCTTGGCAGCGCTTGCCGGTGAGGCCGATCCGGAAAATAAACGCAAGATCATCGGGCGGATGTTCGTGGAAGTCTTCGACGAGGAAGCGGTGAAGCTCAAGGACGTCAAGTGGCTTGCGCAGGGCACGATTTATCCGGACGTGATCGAGTCGGCCGGCGGCAAGACCGGTAAAGCGCATGTGATCAAGTCGCACCACAATGTCGGCGGACTCCCGCGGCATATGAAGCTCGAGCTGCTGGAACCGCTGCGCGAGCTGTTTAAGGACGAGGTGCGCAACCTCGGGGTCGAGCTTGGATTGACCAAGGAAATGGTGCATCGGCATCCCTTTCCGGGTCCAGGACTTGGCGTGCGCATCCTGGGCGAGATACACAAGGATCATGCGGATCTGCTGCGCCGAGCGGATGCCATCTTCATCGAGGAGCTGCGGCGCCACGAACTCTACGACAAGGTCAGCCAGGCTTTTGCGGTTTTCCTACCGGTCCGCTCGGTCGGCGTGATGGGCGATGGGCGGCGGTACGATTACGTGATTGCCCTGCGCGCGGTGGAAACCATCGATTTCATGACGGCGCGCTGGGCGCGATTGCCCTACGAATTCCTCGATCGCGTCGTGCATCGCGTGATCAACGAAGTGCCGGGAATATCGCGCGTCGTGTACGACATCTCCGGGAAGCCGCCCGCGACGATCGAGTGGGAGTGACGATGGACCGACGTGCGCTCGCAATGAATCAGCATCCGCTTAGTCGGTCGATATCCGACCCGCCTTAGGCAAATCACGCAAGGCGGTCCGCGCGTCGCGTGTCATCCAGTGACTCGCGCCTCGCACGCGCACCAGCGCGGCCAGAGCGGCTTGCAGCTGATAACGTGCAGATTCTATTTGACCAAGTCCAGCCAAACACCTGCCGTAGACACCTTGCGCCTCGGCGTGGCGCCAGCCGGTAGTCGGATCATCCGCGGGTCGCATTGACAGAGCCTGTCGGGCGAGCGCGCAGCCCACCGCGATATCGTGTCCAGCCAATTCGATGCGTGCATCGGCGAGAATCGCGTTGGCGAGTTGTTCAGGATCAAGCGCTTTGATGCCCGTGAGCTCGGCTATCCCCGCCTTGATGTTGCTTCGCGCATCCTCGTAATCGCCCGCGTCGGATTCACTGAGTGCGTACTGTACACGCGCGGCCGCCGTCTCCTGCGGCGGGACGTCGCTCAGTCCCACTCGTATGCCCTGCGCGTGTCTCTGCTCAATGACGGCCATTGCGGCGTGACCGGTCAAGCGCAATACAATGCCAAGATCGTTCATGCTCATTGCCACAGCGCGATTCCCGTCGCCCAGCTGCCGCCGGCGCGCAGCCAGCACCTGACGGGTAATAATCTCTGATTGCACCAAGTCACCGGACTCTCGCAGCGCCACTGCCAGGTGGGCTTTCGAGATCAGAGCAAATGGATGCTCTGGTTTGCCCTGCGCAGCCCAAACGGCCATGGCATCACGGCTGTATTTGGCACTGCCCGAGAAGTCGTCGACGTGCATGCGCAGCACCGCCAGATTGTTCAACGTGGTGGCCAGGTCAGGGTGCTGGCTGCCGAGGACACGTTGCTGCATCTCGAGCGCTTCTCGATATAGCGGGTCGGCATCGCGATAACGCTTCAAACGATCGAATGCGCGGGCCTCATTCGCGAGTGCCAACGCGAGCAGAGGATGATTGGCCGGCAGCAAGCGCCGGTAAATCGCGATCGCTTCATCGAACACGGGCAGCGCACGGGCGATGTGATCGGATTGCATGAGAAAGACGCCGAGATTGACGAGATTCTCCGCAACATCGAGGTGATTCTCCCCGTAAAGTGTGCGAAACATGGCGAGCGACTGCTCGGTTAACCGAGTCGCCTCCTCGATTCGATTCATGTCGCCGTACAGTGCGGCGAGCTGATTGAGCTGGGCGGCGATCTGTGCATGTGGGCTTTTAACCGTCGAGCGCGACATCGCCAGCGCCTGCGCCAGCAGGGCGGCGCCCTTGTAAAATTCACCCTCCCGGCGCGCGATCTCACCCTGGAGCGCGAGGTCATTGGCGATGATGGGACTGTCGATTTTTCCCTGCGCAAGGTGTTCGGCACGCGCTTGGGTCGACGTCGCCGCAGCCGACGAATAGTCGCCCTTCTCGTACTGGGCGCGTGCCAGGAGCGCCAGCGTGTCGGCATGCGAATTATCGCCCGGTCCAGCGGTTGAACGCAAAGCCAGCGAACGCTGCAAGAGGTCGATGGCGCGGTCGTTCTCGCCCAATCCCTGATAGATGCTGCCGAGCACGACGGAAAACGACGCCTCGAGTTGCGGTTGCTGCTCGAGCTGACTTTGCAGACCTTTCGCGCCCGCATCGAGCACTTCGCGCACGCTCAGTTTGAGGCCACCTGGCATGCGTTTCGGATCCGCGACGCGGAACACATCGACCAGATATTGGGTCACCGCCTGCGCGCGCAGCGCATGCGCGCGCGCACTTGACGCTTGCATCAGCGCGAAGGTGGTCGTGGCAATGAGGCCTGCCAAGCCAAGGATCGAGAGCGCGACGCCGAATCGATGGCGCGCAACGAACTTGCCCGTGCGATAAAAAAGCGTGTCGCGTCTGGCTGCGATCGGCTGCCCGTCGAGAAACCGCCGCAGGTCCTCGGCCAGAGCTTCCACCGTCGGATAGCGTCGCTCCGGTTCGCTCTTCAAAGCCTTGAGTGCGATGGTGTCGAGATCGCCACGCAGCTTTCGCAAGGAAATGTGAGGGACCTTTGGTCCAGGACCTGCCCTGCTCGGCGCCAAGGGTTCACTACAGTTTATCCCCTGCGGCGCCTCGTCGAGGTTCGGCGGCGCCACCGATCCAGTTGCCCGGAAGCCTGTGAGAAGCTCATAAAGAAGACACCCAATACCGTATACATCGGTTGCAGTGGTGACGGGCTCGCCGAGCAATTGTTCGGGAGACGCATACCCCGGCGTCAGAGGCCGCTGCCGATGCGTGTGGGTCAAGAGGGCGTCAGCATCCACTTCTCCCAGCAGCTTGGCGATGCCGAAGTCCAGCAGTTTCACCTCGCCATTGTCGGTGACGATGACGTTCGACGGCTTGATGTCCAGGTGAACGACGAGTTGCCGGTGAGCAAACTGCAGGGCCGCGCAAATTTGCAGTATGCAATCGAGACGTGCCCGCAGGCCCAGGGAGTGTGAAGCGCAATACTCCAAGATTGGAGCGCCCTCGACGTATTCCATGACGAAGTAGGGACGGCCCTCGGCCGACAGGCCGCCGTCCAGCAGCCGGGCGATGTTCGGATGCGACAGCCGCGCCAGGATTTGGCGCTCCCGCAAGAAGCGATTCAGCACGGCTTCGCTATCCATGCCGCGCTTGATCAGCTTCAGAGCAACGCGCTGCTCGAAATGGCCGTCCACCCGTTCCGCCAACATGACGACACCCATGCCGCCGCGGCCTAATTCGCGGAGCATTCGCCAGGAACCGATGACGCTACCGACCGGCGCTGCATCGGCATCCCGCGCCCACTCCACGGCGACAGCATTGCGGAGCTTTGGTGCCTGCCGCTCCAAGACGTCCCCGGATGCATCGGCATCGAGAAGGGATTGCACCTCGAGACGCAATTTGTCGTCTCCGTTGCAGGCAAGGTCGAGCAATGCAGTGCGCTCTCCCGGGAGGGCCTCGACGGCCTGATCGAATACCGCGCTGATGCGACTCCAGCGCTCGGTATCCACGTCAGCGGGCCGCAACCGTGTCGGTCAGGCCGAGCCGCTGCACCAAAAAGGCGCGGGCGCGGCGCCAATCCCGATAGGCAGTGCGCACGGTAAGACCCTGCATTTCAGCGATTTCCTCGATGCTGAGGCCGCCGAATACGTGCCATTCGACCACTTGCCCGGCACGCGCATCGAGTTCTGTGAGCTCGCTCAGGCTTTGATCGAGCGCCAGCATGTCCGCCATGTCGCCTGAGGCCTCGGGGTGATTCTCGTCGGCCTGGGTGAAAATGATTTCACCGCCCCGCTTGATGGAAATGCGGCTGCGCGCATGATCGATCAGCACCTGACGCATGGCGCGGGCGGTCAACGCAAGAAAATGCGCCCGGTCGTAGCCTTGCTCGACCGACCCTGGCGATAGTTTGAGATAGACCTCGTGAACCAGAGCCGTCGTATTCAACGTGGCGGATTCGCCCACGCGGTGGCGTTGCTGGCGCGCAATGCGGCGCAGTTCATCGTAGGCCTGCGAAAACAGGCGCTCGGAAGGCTCTGCGGTTTCCATGAGGTCGGCAATTGCCATGCAGTGCGGGTGGTGCAGGGCAGATTGATCCCATTCCCGCGGATCCGCAACCGTCGCGTTATGTCCGGTCGCCGGTCCCAGGCTCGGTAGCCTCAAAAGGATGCCAGCGCGTGTCAGCAATCCACATCGAAACCCGTATTCCTTGGCAAGCGATGCCGTGTGGTCGCAAAAGGATCGAACTTACGCAACAGGAGCGGCCGCCATGAGCAGGATCGAGTCACACATCGGAGCGAGGCTCCCGCTTTGACGCCGCCAGCTCAGGGGAACAGACCGACTATGAAATTACCTCTTCTCTCACTCGGCCTGCTGGCCATAACTCTGACGGCGTGCGGTAAGTCGTCGACCGCCGCGGTGCACGCCGACAAATCGCTGCAGCACGACGCCGTCAGCCCTCAAGAGTCGGCCCGAGGCGTGCTCACGCGCGAGGAAGTGTCTGCGATCCTAGGCCAGCCGGTGACGTCTGCGGAAGGCGCTGGCACCGACATGGCCTACAAAACCGCCACATTGTTTTTAGAAGCTACAGTTGGCGTTGAGGATGAACACGACGCGGAAGAGTCCATGGCAGGGGCGCGCAAAGCGACCGGGATGCTCGGCGGGACGCCTGAAGATGTCCCTCACTTGGGCGACGACGCGTTCTTCGGTGCGATGTCGGTTCTCTACGTGCGCAAGGGCGACAAGGTCATCACGATTCAACCGCCGAATTTTCAACAGATCGCCGCCGTGGCGGCTTACGGCAAAGTGACCGAGGCGAAAATGGGCTCGCCGGAGCAAGCGCAGGCCATGAATGATTTCGTGAAGACGGAGAAGGATGACCCGCTTCAGTCGGGGTTGAAGGCCGGCGACGATATGCAGGGCGCCCTCGCCACGATCGCCGCGGTCAGCAAGAAGCAGGGGACACCGGAGGAAGTCAAAGGACGCGCGGTCGCGGTCGCGCTCGCCACCAAAGTGCTGTCCAAACTGTGAAGCACTTTCATCGACCGTGGACGTTCGCTCTCGCGCTGTCGCTCGGCACAGCAGCGACCGCGGCTGCGGCGGGAACCGCTGCGATCCCCGCGGTGATTCCACTCATCCCCGGACTGACTCTGGTGCAGGCCGTCAGCGAGCGCCAGGGAGACTACGAATCGATCCTCAACGTTGAAGAACTGGATGCCGACGGGGTGCTGCATCTCACAGCTTCCGCCGACCTGCCCGACCCGGCGGGCGGAAAAAACGAGCCGGTGTCGTTCAACCGTGAGGTGAGTTCGAGCGATCGCGATCAAGCGCGCACCTACAAATACATGTTCTCGAGCGGCGCCGAGGAATATCCAGGCACGACCGCCATGGGGACCTCGGCCGCGGTCATCAAGGACTTGCGGGCGGGCCGCGCCGCCTCGGTCACGCTCGATGGGGAAATGGGCGGACTGGCAGCCATGCTCGGCGGCCTCATGCAAATGGTGCCCGGTGCGAGCGCGAATCAGTCGAAGACAACGTATTTGACCGCCTCCGGCAGCCTCCATGTCGTCGAGCCAAAGCCCGTGCCGTACCCCATGATCGTCAACGATGCACTGGTGTCCCTGTCCGCCTGGCATGTCAAAGGCGACTTCGTGCAGGCGGGCGCCGCCGTCCCCGTCGAGTGGTACATCCTCGATGATCCGCACGATCCCATCACGCTGCGCGCTGCCTTCGGCACGGACAAGACGGACATCGTGCGAATCTCCTTCCCGGTCGACAATCCCACCCAATCGCTGGAGACCGCACTCGCCAAAGATCATCGCGCAGTGACCTACGGCATCTATTTTGATTTCAACAGAGCCACAATCAAGCCGAAGTCGGCGGCAGTGCTGCAAAGCATCGCCGACGTCATGAAGAAAAATCCGCAGTGGTCGCTCATCGTCGAGGGCCACACCGACAACATCGGTGGCGAGGCGGCCAACCAGGATTTATCGGCGCGACGTGCGGCCGCAGTGCGCGCCGCCCTGATTCCTCTCGGCGTTGCAGAAACGCGATTGGTGACCTCTGGGTTTGGCAGTTCGGTACCACGCGATACCAATGCCACTCTGGCGGGGCGTGCCCGCAATCGACGGGTCGAACTCACGCGTCAATAACCGTTCACTCGCGATTCGTTCACTTGTTTGCAGGAGCATTTATGAAACTTGGTCTTTTATCGATGACGATTCTCGCGGCAACCATCTCGGCCAGCATGACTTGCATGGCAGACGATCTGACTGTGGTCTCCAATGTTACGACCAACGGTAAGCCGGGAGGTACTCAGACGAGTTACATTTCGAACGATCACATTCGCCACTCCGATTCGAAAGGCGACGATGTGATCATTGACCTGAAGAGCGGCACCATGACCAATATCGACAGCAAGAAGAAGACCTATTCGATCATGACCAGGCAAGACATGGAGACCATGCAAGCGGCCATGGCTGCGCGCATGAACGACCCGAAGATGAAGCAAGCTATGGCCATGATGCAAGGCATGACTTCGTCCATGGCCTCCGATACAGAAGTCAAGAAAACCGGTGTCAGCCGCAAGGTGGCCGGCTACGCCTGCGAAGAGTGGCTCATCAACATGGGCGGCATGGTGAACATGACCGAGTGCGTCACCAATGACTTCAAGTATCCGGTGCAGAGCTGGGCCGCGCTCGCCGATTTCCAAGCATCGATGCGCAAGTCCATGAGCTTCGGTCCCAGCGCCAAGTCTAGCTCTGACTATCAGGAAAAAATGAAAAGCATCAAGGGCTTCCCCGTGGCCTCCACAAGTTCCGTCGATGCCGGCCTTATGAAGATCACGACCGCCACCGAAGTCACCGAGGTGAGCCGAACAACCATCCCGGACTCGACCTGGGATGTGCCCGCAGGCTTTACCAAAGTCGAGAATCCGATGTTGAGGTCCCTGCGAGAGCATGCTGACAGGCCGTGAGCGTGGCCCACCCGAAAGCAGCTCTGATCCGGGTCGCGCTCTTGGCCGCAGGTGCGTTGCTCGGAAGCTGCTCACGCAATGCACCTCCCGCCGCGGCGGTGACGGAGACTCCCGCGAGTGCGCCGGCTGCCATGTCGACGCCCGCGCGGGGGGACCGAGTCCGATGAGACTCCCGCGTTGCCGCTGAGCGAGGCAGAGCGAAGTTTCGGCGTGTCGCCAACCTTCAACAAAGACGTCAAATATCAGCCCGACGTGATCGTAATGGAGCACGGCGCCGACGCAATCCGGGCAAACAGCTCCGACGGAGGGACCTGGACTCTTGATGCAAATGCGCCGCATGCCGCGGAGATTAGGCAAAATTCTGTTTGCGACCGGCCGGGCGGTTGGACGGGTGTTGGCGGTGGAGCGCAAGGGCGATACGCTCGATGTCACGCTTGGCCCTGCGGAACTCACCGAGATTTTCGAGGAACTTCACATCGCTTATCACGGCACGCTCGACCCCTCCAGGATGATCGCGTACTACGCACCGGACGCTATCGGCACGTATACCGACCTGAACGCGTCGGGACAGCCCACGGCGGAAACATTTCGCGAACCACCCACGAAGCGACTAGCCGCGCACCGTAAGGACAGTCAATTCCTTGCTACGCGCTGGGATGGCGGCGATGGCGCCTCGCTTCGTTCAGCAGTGCTCACAGACGCGGATCGCCTTCAGTTTCGCGCATCGAAAGTCTCGATCCCAATACCCAATGTCTACGGTCCGCCGGTCGAAATCAGCGTGAAGGACTACAAGATCGTACCGAATGCCTACGGAGGATTGGGCTGCATCATTCAGTACGACAAGGATGGAATCAAGTTCCAGGCGGTTGCCGCCGTGATCGTCAAGGATGCGCACTTCGATATGAGCCTCGATATTCTGCATGGAATGAAGAACGCGTTTGTTGACATCAGCGGTGTCGGCGGGCTGAGGGTCTCGATCAGTGGTGGCAACCAAGGGCCTCCCAAGAATCTCAACGCCGTCATCCAAATTCCCGTGGACTTTTCTTTTCCGATTCCGGGAATAGGTGCCCCCTTCTCCATCGTTTTGCGTCAAAGCATCAAAGTCCAGACGATTTTTACCACACAGGGAGCGGTGCTGGAGGCGAACGGGAATACCTGTATCAGGGCGCGATCCGCGCGGGAATCCGCCAAGGACAACCGGTCGCAGATGGTCCTCAAACAGCAGATACCAAAACCGACCTCGCCGCGACCTTGACGGGCCACTCACCCGGCGTGAACGCCCTGTTGCTCGCCTACGGCGGCAAGGTCATCGCTGGACTGGGGGCTTTCAGCTTTGCTGTCGGACCCTACGCGGCAATCGATGCCTCCATCGGAACGACGCGAGGTGCCGATGAGCAATCCGGAATTGGCTATATCTGCCGCCGCGCAGATGTGCTTATTTGGATGGAAGCCGGCGTGGGCTTGGCGCTGCCGGCGACCGCCATGAAGGCAGTTAACTCGTTTTTGAGCTTATTTAATATAGGCGAGATTCCCGCGACCTATACCAAGGCGCTTTTGACGAAAACGATCTACGAAAATGCCAAAGCGATTCCTCCTGCGTGCGCGAAGGATTGAGTGTGGTAGCTATGCGGGACGATCACGCACATACCGGATTCGGATGCCAAGGAGGCCACATGGTGTCATTCCATCACCTTTAGTCGCGCTCAACGCAGCCGTGTGGCAATCAACCGTACCATCCCGGCGATGCCCTGTTCTTGCGTTACCTGAAGTCCTTCGGATTCAAGGGCGCGGATTACCCATTCGGGTGTCAGTCGGAGCTTGGGGTAGGCGCTAACCCGCTGACGCCATTCCGCACCGTCCCATTCATGGAGGATGTCATGGACTTTCACCCTTTGATCATCATATTCCAGAAAGCAGGTGAGAATGCGGTCCACATCACTTCGAACTGTAATGAAGCGATTTGCCCCAACGAGCGGTGTCGAGTAGTCGCGGAACGTAACGATGAATGTGCCGTCGCGCACGAGCATATCGGCTACATCGGAAAACAGCTGCTCGACGGCGGGGCGATTTGGCAGATGGGTCAGAGTATCTCCCATGCAGACGAACAATCCAGCCGGGGCTTTGAGGTGCTCTTTGAACGAAAGCAGGTCGTCATGGATGGCCACGATTGGCCGGGCTCCGCGGTGTTTCTCGATCAGCTCCAAAAGTGTGCTGGAACTATCAATGGCCAGGACGGAGTAGCCGATATCGGCAAGAGGGATCGCGTGCATACCGAATCCAGCGCCAAGGTCTACAGCCACTTGAGATTCACAGGGGCGCGGGCAGGTCGCATCTAGTTCAGCCCGTCCGCGCGTGATCGCAGATTCCCAACCACCGGCCATCCAAACATAGATCGGCGCAAGATGGCTTTCGTAGTGCTCTGTGACAGAGGGCATGGCCTATTAGTCACAACGTGTTAGCTCAGTGCAATTCTTGCACTGGAACCGCAGGATAAGATTGATCTCCGTGAATAAGATTGATCTCCGTGACGCCGCCAGCTATCACTTGCATCTGGCGTTCGACCGCCGTGCCCGTTGACGTAGATTCCGATAGTGCGGCCGTCGTCTTGATTCGTCAGCCACTGTAATTGACCATCAATACTTACCATTTAATCAATTTCATAAACTCCTTTTGTGCCATTTTATTAAGAACAACGCTGGAAAGTCCCCACATGAGATCCAAAAGCTCGAACTTGAGATTTGGATAGTTCTCAAGTCCCCTTCTTGAAATACGCTCGCAAGGCTTCTTTGCCCCGCTAGCCGTGCCCAGTGTGGTCATTGCAAGCTAGAATTCTTGCTGCAACTGGCGAAACGAGCATGCTCAGCGTATGTGCGACAGAATGGCGGCAAGGGATGCAGGGGAATTCCCCTGATGCTTGATCCATCCTATGTAGCAGTAAAATCTGTGCCATTTCCTGGTTAGCATTTTTATCCCCTCGCATTAAATGCCCAGGTGCACTCCGTCGGATCAGATTACAGCGAGCAGCAATTTAGACGGGCGGGCTCGGTTCGCGGCAGCGGCAACGCCTGCCGTTCTCATCGTACCGGTAAGGGCGATACCGTCCGCGGCTGGCGTGTTGAGGAGTATGATCCCATTGGTTAAAAGCCCGAAGAGTCGAGCCATGACGCTGAATCAAGCCTTTTTCGTGGGCCAGAGTGTGGCGGCGCCGGTTCTCATCGCTCTATTCCGGTGAAAAATCCTTTGGGACCGTCTACTTCAGCATCGAATTAGTGGCCGCGCTGTGGGAGGACCTGAGTTTTCCGCGGCGTGGCCAGCCCTGCTTGCGCGAGTCGATCACCTGGTCTATGCGACGCCCGATCTTGATCGCGGCATCGTGGAGATCGAACGCCTACTCGGTGTCCGAGCGGATTCTGGCGGGAGACACTTTACCTGGGGGACGCGCAACGCACTTGCTGCACTGGGGCAAAGCACATACCTCGAAATCATCGCGCCGGATCACGACCATTCGCCAACCGGGGGCGTACGCCCATTCGGATTGGATCGGCTCGATCGCTCGGGTCTTGTTGGATGGGCTGCCAATGCCAGCCATCTTGATAAAATACGCGTCGCCGCGGCTAGGCACGGCGTGATGCTTGGCCCCGTGCTTTTTGGCAGTCGGCAAAGACCCGATGGCGCAATACTCACGTGGACGTTAACTGATCTGACGTGCATGGTCGCCGACGGAATTGTGCCGTTTTTTATCGACTGGGGATCGTCTCCGCATCCAGCGTCGTCTGCGTCTGCAGGCGCCACGCTCGTGAGTCTGCGCGCAGAACATCCAGACGCAGATCGCGTGCGGAAATGCTCGGTCATTTCGACCTGGAGTTGCCGATCGCTTTTGGGCCTGCGGCGACTTTGGTTGCAGAGATTGACTGCCCAAACGGTCGCGTCTTGCTGCATTCCTAAGCTGACACTCGCGACAGGCAAGTCAGGGTCAATGAGGTCCAATCACTGGTGTCTGTATAAGCGCTTGAGACCGGCGTGGCAGAATATGCTTTTGGAGAGGAAACAACGATGTCTCGGATCGAAGATAAACTTCAGGCCCTCGGGTTGGCCTTGCCACCGCCGACGCGACCGCCGCCAGGCGTCATTCTGCCCTTCCAGTTCGTGCGCGTAGTTGGACACAGGGCGCTATTCTCTGGCCATGGACCGCAAAATCCGGACGGATCTTTTGCTTTGCCATTGGGGAAGGTGGGGCGAGATCTGACTGTTGAGCAAGGCTACACCGCCGCACGAACGACCGGGCTTTCTATCCTTGGAAGCCTGAAGCGCACGCTTGGCAACCTCGATCGCATCGCGGCGTGGTCGCGAGTATTCGGCATGGTCAACTCGGCTCCGGGGTTCAACCAGCAGCCGAGCGTGATCAACGGATTTTCTGATCTTATAATCGAGTTGTTTGGACCCGAGGTCGGCGCGCATTGCCGTAGTGCCGTGGGACTTGCCGAGCTTCCCTTCAATATCCCGGTCGAAATTGAAGGCGAAGTCGAACTCGTCGGCAATGATCCGGCGACGTCGCTGA
>CAWBUE010000008.1:0-1092133 GCA_963791825.1 uncultured Gammaproteobacteria bacterium | reverse complement strand
GGGTACGTGCTTATGCTGCTTTTGGATTCCAAACGGCCCTACGGTCGAGATCTATGTCGCTGCAAAATTCCCGAATGCCAAAATTTCTTCCTTGCGATCAAGCCAAAGACTGGGCGGCCGCGACGAGACTACTGCTGCCAAGCCCATTTGGATTCTTCGCGAACTCGCACTGCCGTGCGCCGCGTGCAAGACTATCGACGGCGTCAGAAGGCGAAAGCGACCGCAAAATCACAGCCTAAACCGAAGATGAAGCAAAGATGATCGAAAAATCACAAGTGCGCGCCGCCCTCTATGCTCGGTTTTCGACTGAGAAGCAATCCGAGACCTCAATTGATGACCAACTACGGGTCTGTGAACGGCTTGCAGGGCGTCATGGCTTCGCTGTTGCCGCCCGGTTCAGCGACGCCGCAATATCGGGGGGCACGGCAAAGCGAACCGGCTATCAGGACTTGCTCAAGGCAGCTCGTCGGCGCGAATTAGACGCATCGTTGCCGAGGATTCCGTCGCGTATGGCGCAACTTCGCCGAGCAAGCCCCCGAGGCTTACCTGTCTGACCTGGCGTTCAAGTGGTGACGCAGATCTAGACACCCGACACGAATCGGCCGAAATCATGGGCGCGATGGGTGGCGCGATGGCAAGGGCGTATCGCAAAGAAATCGGCAGGCGCACGCGGCGCGGCTTGGAGGGAAAGGCGGAGCAGGCAAGAGCGCTGGCGGCAAATCCTACGGGTATATAAGCGCGGCGGAAGCCGGTACGGAACAGCGAGTCGTTGATCCGGAACAATCCGCGATCGTTAGACGCATCTTCGAAATGTACGCCGAGGGTCGAGCGCCAAAACCATCGCAGCCACGCTCAACGAGAGGGGTGCCCTCCCCCGGCGCGACCTGGTCGCTATCCCGCGCCGTCTCGGATTGGCTATGCTCCGCGATCTCCGGCGACCCGGGCGGGGAACTGGCATTTTCAATAACGATTGCTATCGTGGTGTCGTTATCTGGAATCGATCACGGTGGATTCGGTCCGCTGCAGACTCAGCCGAATCGGCGCTCGGTCGCGAATCCGCGAGTGAATGGATCCAACATAGCGGACGAATCACTGCGCATTGTGTCCGAGGAGCTTTGGCAGCGTGTGAAGGCTCGTCAACGCCAACGGGCGCACAATATTGGCATACGGGTCAAAGCGGGCCTGAGCCGAAGCGGCGGCAACCGGCCGCGAGCCACGTCATCTGTTCTCTGGATGGCTGACCTGCACGAATGCGGCGCACGATTTACGATGGGAACAACCGCGCGTATGGTGCGCGACGTATGCAAACGGGAGCGCTTGCAGCAATGGCCACCATGTTCGCCGCGATCTCGTCGAAAACCGGCTCCTCGCCGGTATTCGACGATACGTTGGAGTCGTGATGAGATCTTGGACGAGATCGAACGGCGGGTCCGTGAGGCGCTGGCTGCCGACCGAAGCGTCAAACCGGATCTGGAACGGATTGCCCACTTGAAAGAACAACTCGAGAATCTGGTCTGCGCAGTTGCAGATCGGCGGGCATGCGCTCCTCGCCCGCCATTGGTCGCAAACTCGCTGAGGTTGAGATCGGAACTGGAGCGATTGGAGGCCGTGCGCCGGCCGCCCGCCATCGTCCCACTCGTTACCGACGTGCGGGAGCGAATAAAGGTCGCAGTAAACGAACTGGCACGGTTGCTAGAGAAAGATCCCGAACGGGCCCGGGCGGCCCTCAGGGACGCTGGCTTGGGGCCCCAGATTACGCTGCGGCCGGCGGCCAACGGAGCCTATCTTAATGCTGAAATTGCCTTGGAAATCGTGCCGTTGGCAGCGATATTCGAATGGCCTGTCGGAATCAATGGTAGCGGGGGTAGGATTTGAACCTACGACCTTCGGGTTATGAGCCCGACGAGCTGCCAGACTGCTCCACCCCGCACCGGAGAGCCGCCCATTATACCCGGCAGGAACCCCATTGCAAGCCGCTGCCGCTCGCTGTGGAGGCGCCTTCTGGTCTCAGCGCTTGTCGAGTTCGACCATCTTGCGAAAAGCGGGGCGATCCGTGATGCGCGCAGCGTAGGCCGTCAGCGCCGGCGTTTCCTTGATCATTTTCGCAGTCATCAGGAAGTTGATGCTGCCGCCTATCAGAACGTCGACGGCGGAAAACTTGTCTCCCAGAAAGTAGTTGCGGGACTCCAGGTGCTGATTCAAGACCGCTTCCACTTCCTCGGCCGGAGCCCATCCCATCGCCCCGTAGACATGTTTGACGTCGAAGCGCCGGCAGAGAATTGCAGGCTCCATCACCCCCGGCCGATACGCCAGCCAGGAGAGATATTCACCCCGCTTCGGTTCGCCCGGCAGGGGCCCCATTTTCTTGTTGGGATATTTGTCCGTCAGGTACAGCGTGATGGCGCTGTTCTCAAAAATCATCTCGTCGTCATCGATTACCGCGGGCACTTTGCCGTGTGGATGAGGGTTGGCAGGATCCCGGGCACCGCTGCCGTCGGGCCGACGAAAATCGACGATCTTGACCTGATATGAAACTTCGAGTTCTTCGAGAAGCCACAACGTGCTGCCGGACCGCGTCATCGGCGAGTGATAAAGCGTGATCATCGTCAAGCCCTCCTCTGCTCTCCCGTCCCTTATTGCAAGGCTCGCTGACATAGCTGTAGCAGTGTGCCTGGAATCACCCCGAGCCCGAACACCAGTAATGCATTGGCGCTGAGTACCGTCCGCATGAGCGCCGAGCCGCCGATGATCGTCGCCTCGGTGGGTTCGTCGAAGTACATCAGCTTCACGATGCGCAGATAGAAGAACGCGCCGACCACGGAAAAGAGCACCGCCACGACGGCGAGCCAGGTGTACCCCACGCCGAGTACCGCTTGGATGACCCCGAGTTTTGCCCAGAATCCAATGAACGGCGGCAGGCCCGCCAAGCTGAACATGAGTATGGCCATCATGCCCGCGAACCAGGGGCTGCGCGCGTTGAGTCCGCGGAAATCCACGATCTTGTCCGCCTCGAAGCCCTGCCGCGCCAGCAGCAGGATCATGCCGAAGGCCCCGGCAGCGACGATCACGTAGCTGATCATGTAGAACATCGCGGCTTGGTAGCCCTGCGCCGTCCCGGAAAGGATGCCGAGCAGCACGAATCCGATATGAGAAATCGTCGAATAGGCGAGCATGCGTTTGAGATTGCTTTGCGCGATGGCGACGATGTTGCCGATGGCCATCGAGAGTACGGCGAGCACCACCAGCATTTGGCTCCAATCCGGCTGCGATCCCGCGAGAGCCTCGGGCAGCAAGCGCATGGCAAGCGCGAAGGCAGCGAGCTTCGAGGCGGTGCCGATAAACAAGGTCACGCAGGTCGGTGATCCCTCATATACGTCCGGTATCCACATGTGAAAGGGAACTGCGCCGAATTTGAACCCAACCCCGACGATGAGAAAGGCAATGCCGAAAATCAAGCCGATGTTGTCGCCCAACCCGGCGCGCACGGCGTCCGCGATCGCGGCAAGTTCGAGGCTGCCCGTCACTCCGTAGATGATGGACATGCCGTACAGCAGCGTTCCTGAGGACATGGACCCCAACACGAAGTACTTGATCGCCGACTCGGCCGCTATGCCGGATTCGCGGTCGAAGGCCACCATGGCGTAGAGGCTCAGGGACAGCAATTCCAAGCCGAGATACAAGGTGATCAAGCTGGCACCGGAGATCAGTACCATGGTGCCGAGGGTGGCAAACAAACCGAGCACGTAGTACTCGCCTTTGAGAATCGCGCGGCGCTGCAAGTAGTCGGTGGAATACACGAAGACCACTGCGACCGTCAGCAGCGTGACGACTTTCAGCACCTGAGCCATGTGGTCCAATTCGAAGAGCCCGCCCAGCCCGACGATTTTGGCGGTCACCGGCTGCACCGCAACCAAAAATGCGGCAATGCAGAGGCTGCCAATGGCGAGCACGCCCGTCCAGCGCCGCTGTGAATCGTTGAGCAGCAGATCCAGCATCAATATGGCGCAGGCCGCCGATCCGAGGAAAATCTCCGGACAGGCATAGACGAGTCCGGCATTGAATTGGCTGACACTAAATTGAGCGACGGGGTTCATGGCGCGGACCTTTAGGGAGCGATCTTCGAGACCAGCAGCTGCTGGGCTAAATGGGCCGTGGTCGCCCGCATGACGTCGAGCAGCGGCGCCGGCCACAAACCGACCAGTAGAACCGCAGCCGCCAGCACCCCCAGCACCAAGAATTCGCGGCCATTGAGATCGGTGAGCGCCGCCACTTTCTCATTCGCAACCTCGCCGTAAATGACGCGTTTGACAAGCCACAGAGTGTAGGCCGCGCCGAGCACGAGGATGGTTGCGGCCAGCATTGCGTACCAGAGATTCGCCTTGAACGACGCCAAGATCACCATGAATTCCCCGATGAAGCCGGAGGTCCCGGGCACACCGGAATTTGCGAGCGCAAACAGCACCATGAAGGCCGCGAACTTGGGCATTGTATTGATGACCCCGCCATAGGCGGTGATCTCGCGGCTATGCACCCGGTCGTATAGGACGCCGACGCACAAGAACATCGCGCCCGACACCAGGCCATGGGAGAGCATTTGCACGATGGCGCCGTCCAAGCCGAGTTCGATGCCGCTGGTTCTGCCTGTAACTGCAACGATCTGAAAGCCGATGAACATGCCGAGCGTGACGAAGCCCATGTGCGCGATCGACGAGTAAGCAATCAGCTTCTTCATGTCGTGCTGGGCGAGCGCCACGAAACCGATGTACACCACGGCGATCAGCGACAGTGCGATGATCAGCCAATCGAGTTCGCGGCTGGCATCGGGCGCGATCGGCAAGGAGAATCTCAGGAAGCCGTATCCGCCCATCTTCAACATGATGGCCGCCAGCACCACGGAACCGCCGGTCGGCGCTTCCACGTGCGCATCAGGCAACCAAGTATGCACCGGCCACATCGGCACCTTTACCGCGAATGCCGCCAAAAACGCCAAAAAAATGAATGTCTGCTCGTTGAGGGTCAGCGGCATGTGCTGGAACACCGCGAGCTCGTAGCTGCCCGACTTCAAATACATGTAAATCAGCGCGACCAGCATCAGGAGCGAGCCGATGAACGTGTACAGGAAGAATTTGATGGTCGCGTATACCCGCCGCGGACCGCCCCACACGCCGATGATGATGAACATGGGGATCAGCATCGCTTCCCAAAGCACGTAGAACAGCACCCCGTCCAATGCCGCGAACACGCCGATCATCAACCCTTCCAATATCAAAAAGGCCGCGAAATATTGCGCTACCCGCTTCTCGACGTTCGTCCAACTCGCGATCACGATCAGGACCGTCGTGAAGGTGGTCAGCAGGATCAACGGCATCGAGATACCGTCCACTCCGAGGTAGTACTGCGAATGAATGGTCGAAATCCACGGCGAACGCTCGATGAATTGCATGTCCGACGTGCCGGTCTTGAACAAGGTCCACAGGGGCACGCTGAGTGCGAGGGCCAAGCCGCTGACGATCAAGGACAGCCACCTAGCGACGGCAATGCGCTCGCCAAAGGCCAGCGCGGCGAATCCACCGACGATGGGCAGCCAAATCAGCAGCGACAGGAGGTGTCCGCCGAACATCATGTCCGCCATAGAATCCACATCAGGAAGGACGCCAATCCCAGGATCATCGCAAACGCATAGTGATACAGGTATCCCGACTGCGCGTAGCGCATGACCGAACCCAGCCAGCCGACGGTGCGCGCGCTGCCGTTGACGAAACCGTCATCGATCACGATTTGATCGCCGAATCGCCACAGGCCGCTGCCCAAGCGCCGTGCCGCGGCCATGACGACGTGCTCGTTGAACCAATCGAATCCATATTTATTGATCAGTGCGGCGTATAGCCAGCTGCATCGTCGCGCAGCCGCTTCCGCGAGATCCGGCCGCTTGAGAAAGAACCACCATGCCGTGCCCACGCCCAACGCGGCAAACCAAATCGGCAGCCCGGCGAACGCCGCCCACACGAAAGCACCCGAGCCGTGGAACTCGTCGCCCAGCCGCGCGAGCACGTCGTGGGCCGGCAGCACGTGAATGGCGCCATCGAAGTAGCCGCCGAAGAGCATGGGCTTGACCGTGAACCAACCGATCAGCGCGGACGGAATCGCGAGCAGAATCAGCGGCACGGTGACCACCCACGGACTCTCGTGCAGATCTTCCTGCGTGTGGTGATCCATGCGAGGCTGGCCGTGGAAGGTCATGAAGAACATGCGGAACGTATACAGCGCGGTCACGAATACGCCGGCCAGGACGCAGAAATAGGCGTACCCAGAGCCGGTCCGATGGGACAGCGAAACCGCGTCGATCAAGGAGTCTTTGGAGAAGAAACCGGACGTGCCCGGGAAGCCGATCAAGGCGAGCGCGCCGACCAGGCAAGTCCAATAGGTGATCGGCAGGTACTTCTTCAGTCCGCCCATTTTTCGCATGTCCTGCTCATGATGCATCGCCATGATCACCGAGCCCGCCGCTAAAAACAGCAGCGCCTTGAAGAAGGCATGGGTCATGAGGTGGAAAATCCCGGCCCCGTAGGCCGATACGCCGAGCGCCACGGTCATGTAACCCAGCTGCGAGAGCGTCGAATACGCGATCACCCGCTTGATATCGTTGTTCACGATGCCGAGCAGTCCCATGAAGAATGCCGTGGTGGCCCCGATGATCAGCACCACCGAGAGCGCCGTCTCCGACAGTTCGAACAACGGCGACATGCGCGCGACCATGAATATGCCGGCCGTCACCATGGTCGCCGCATGAATCAATGCCGATATCGGCGTTGGGCCCTCCATCGAATCGGGTAGCCACACGTGCAGGGGCACTTGCGCGGACTTGCCCATGGCGCCGATGAATAGGCAGATGCAGGTAAAGGTGATGGCGGGCCAGACCGTGGCGCCGAGGTGGATCTGCGCCGCTGCGATTTGGCCGGCATGTCCGAACACCGCCGAATAGTCCAGCGACCCGGTGTAGCGCAGCACTGCGGCAATGCCGAGCACGAAGCCGAAATCGCCGACTCGATTGACCAAGAACGCCTTGAGGCTGGCGAAGATCGCCGTCGGCCGCGTATACCAAAAACCGATGAGCAGATAGGAGACCACGCCGACGGCTTCCCACCCGAAGAACAACTGCACGAAATTGTTCGACATTACGAGCATCAACATTGAGAACGTGAACAAGGAGATGTAGCTGAAAAATCTCTGGTAGCCGGGGTCATCCTGCATGTAGCCGATGGTGTAGACATGCACCATCAGCGACACGAACGTCACCACGGCCATCATCAGCGCGGACAGCCTGTCGATCAAGAATCCGACGTCCATGCTCACGCCGTCGCTCACGAGCCACGTATAGACCGCGCCGTTGTAAGGCGCCTGGCCGTTGAATGCGATCTGATAAAGCACGTAGAACGAGAGCACGCACGAGATCCCCACGCCGAGTATGGTGATGCCGTGGGCGCCCGCCTTGCCGATGGATTTACCGAACAGACCGGCGATGACGGCCGATACCAACGGTGCAAACGCGATCGTGAGATAAATCGGCTGCATGATCCTCGTCCCTCAGCCTTGCAGCGTGTCGAGTTCTTCGACTTCGATGCTGCGGCGCTCGCGAAACACGACGACCAGGATTGCGAGACCGATGGCAGCTTCGGCCGCGGCCACGGTCAGTATGAAGAACACGAAAATCTGGCCGCCGATATCGCCAAGGTAGCGCGAGAAGGCGACAAAATTGAAATTGACGGCGAGCAGCATCAGCTCGATGCACATCAGCAGCACGATGACGTTCTTGCGGTTAAGGAACACGCCGGCGACTGCGATGGCAAACAGGATTCCGGACAGCGTGAGCACATGGGTGAGCGTGATCATGGTCTTTTCTCGGAGGCCATTTTGACGATTCGGACGCGGTCCTTGGCGCGCACCGCGACCTGCATTGCGATATTTTGCGGTTTGCCGCCCGTGCGCCGGCGCAACGTCAATACGATCGCCGCCACGCTCGCGACCAGCAGAATGACCGCGGCGATCTGCGCCGGATAGGCGTATTGCGTGAACAGGGCGGTGCCCAGATCCCGCGTATTGGAATAGTCGGCGGCCAGGGGGGGCGCGGTCCTCATGCTCATTCCCCCCAAGTGCTTCACCACGATGACATTGACGATCGCGAAGACCACGAAGCCCGCTACCGCAACCGCGAGAGGCCAGTAGTTCGCCAACCCCTTGCGCAGCTCCTCGAGGTTGACATCGAGCATCATGACCACGAACAGGAACAACACCATGACGGCGCCGACGTACACGAGCACGAGAACTATTCCCAAGAACTCGGCATCGAGAAGCAGCCAAATGACGGCGCTGTTGAAAAAGCAGAACACCAGAAGCAGCGCCGAGAACACGGGGTTTCGGGCGAGGATCACGCCGAGGGCGGCCGCGACCAAAATGGTGCCGAATACGAAAAAAAGAATGGTGGGGAACATCAGCGATACCGCGCATCGGCGGCGCGATCCGCCGCTATCATCGCCTCGTAGCGTTCGCCGATGCCGAGCAACTTATCCTTGCTCATGATGTTCTCGCCGCGATTCTCCATGTGATATTCATGAAGCCGCGTCTCGACGATGGCATCGACCGGACAGGCTTCCTCGCAAAAGCCGCAATAGATGCATTTGAAGAGATCGATGTCGTAGCGCGTGGTGCGGCGCGTACCGTCGGCGCTGACATCGGATTCGATGGTGATGGCGAGGGCCGGGCAAACCGCCTCGCAGAGTTTGCAGGCGATGCAGCGCTCCTCGCCGTTCGGATAGCGCCGCAGCGCATGCAGTCCGCGAAACCGATTGCTCTGCGGAGTCTTCTCTTCGGGATAGTTCACCGTGATTTTCGGCTTGAACATTTCCTTCAGCGTCACCCACAGGCCCTGCAACAGTTCCCAGAGCAATAAGGTCTTCAAGACATTGCGGACGCCCATTACAGCTGCCCCTTCCACGGTCCGACGTGGAGATAGACCATGAAACCCTCGACCAGCAGCCACACCAGCGTGACGGGAATCAAAGCTTTCCAGCCCAAGCGCATGATTTGATCGTAGCGATAGCGCGGAAACGTGGCGCGAAGCCATAAAAACGCGAACATGGGGAACAGAGTCTTCAAACCGAACCAGAAGAAGCTCGGTTGCGCCAGCCACGAGTCGTCCGCCAGCCATCCGTCGAACGGCGACAACCACCCGCCGAAGAAGAAGATCACCGTCAGCGCCGAGATCAAGATCATATTGACGTATTCGGCGATGAAAAAGAGCGCGAATGCCATGCCCGAGTAGTCGACATGGAATCCCGCGACGATTTCCGATTCACCCTCGGCGACGTCGAACGGGGCACGGTTGGTTTCGGCGACGCCGGAGATGAAATACACCAGCAGCAAGGGGAACAACCAAGTCCAGTACCAGCCGAACAGTCCGTGCTGGGAGCGAATGATATCGCCTATATTGAGGCTGCCCGAGGCCATCAAGACGCCGACCATTGCAAAACCCATGGCAATTTCATAGGCGACGATTTGCGCCGCCGAGCGCATTGCGCCTAGGAACGCGTACTTGGAATTGGCGGCCCAGCCCGCGAGAATGACTCCGTACACCCCCATGGACGTGAGGGCCAGAATATAGAGTAGACCGGCGTCGATATTGGCGAAGGCGTGTTCCGGGGAAAAAGGAATCACGGCCCATATCGCCAGCGCCGGCACCATCGACAGGAACGGCGCCAATCGGAACACGAACCCGTTCGCGTCGGCCGGAATGACGATTTCCTTGAAGATGAGTTTGATGACATCCGCAAACGGCTGAGCCAAGCCCGGAATCAATAGGCCGCCGATTCGATTCGGCCCCTTCCGCGCCTGAATCCAGCCGATGACCTTGCGTTCCGCCAAGGTGTAGAACGCCATGGTGAGGATGAGGCAGATCATGACCATCAGGGTCTGCACTGCGAGGAGGAGCGGCAAGGTCCAATACGCCGTGATGACGCTCGACAGCCACTCGCGAACGGGGCTCCACTCCCACATTCAAATCACGATGCGGGGCATGCGCCCGTCCTTGGTTTTCGCCAACGCCTCGGACCCGCGCACCAGCGCATCGCCTTGATAGGGAGGGATGTCGACCCAGGCGCCCGTCGGTTTTTCACCGGAGGGGATCCCATAGGCATGCGGCGCGGCGATCGCGCCGGGGGCTGCGCCGGCGCCGCAGAGGGTCCTCAACGCGTCGCGAATTTCATCGGAACTCACGTAATCGACACCGTGCACATTGAGTAAATTCGCGAGCACCCGCAACACCTTCCAGCCCGGCCGGCTCTCGCCCGGCAATTTGGTCGCGCCCGCCCAGCTCTGCCAGCGTCCCTCGGCATTGACGAAGGTACCTGAGGTCTCGGCGAAAGAACCGATGGGCAACACCACATGAACCAGTTGTCGCAAGCTCTCGGGAAGGTGCGTGGTGAGGGCGACCACCAATTGGGCGTCCGCCAAGGCGCGGGGCTCGACGCCGAGATCGCATGCGGGATCAAGGCCGCCGAATAATACATAGGCGGGAAGGACGGATTCGAGCATGGCCCGCGCCGATAAGCCGACCATGGCCGCCGGTGCCCCGCCCGGTTCGCGGTGCGGCACCGCCCCCGCCAGGTACGCGCCTGCCGCATTGGCACCCTCGGTGATGCAGCCCAGGCTGGCGGCGCACAACTCCGCCAGCATCGCCGCCAAGGCCTTGAGTTCCGCGTAGGCTGGATGCCTCTGCGCCAGGGAGCCGAGGATGACGGCATGACGCGCGCCGTTCATCAGCGCACCGGCGACCGCCCGGTGACCCTCGTTGACCTCCGCAGATCCGACACCCGCCGGCACGGGCTTGTTGGCGGCGGCCGCGGCGGCACGCACCACCGCCGCCAATTCACCGACCATGTCCGCTTCGGCCAAGGCATAGGCCGCAACCGGAAATTTATAGTCGAAGAGGCGCGGATTGAGGAAAGCGATTTTTGCACCGGCATTTCGCACTGCCGCCTTGCGGATGCGATGGGCCAACAAGGGCATTTCATGCCGCAGATTCGAGCCGATGACGAGCACGCCGTCGAGCCGTTCGACGTCGGCGATACTGAGCCCAAGGCTGGGGAAGAGCGGGTCCTGTTCTTGCGCGCGAAAATCGAGCTGACGCAATCGATGATCGATGTTGGAGCTGCCGGTCCCGCGCGCAATTTGAGCGAGCAGGTACAGCTCCTCCACGGTCGCCGACGGCGAGGCCAAGAATCCCGTGGCGGCGGCGCCGCGCGAAGCAGCCGCCTTCTGCAAGCCCTCGGCGGCTGCGGCGAGAGCCACTTCCCAATCGACTACCTGGAGGTCACCGTCAACGCGCATCATGGGCTGCGACACGCGCTCCGGCGAGTACATGCCTTCGAAGCCGAAGCGATCGCGATCCGCGATCCAAGTTTCGTTGATCTCCTCGTTTTCGCGGGGCACGACACGCATGAGCCTGCCGCGCAATACATGCGCGTGAATGTTCGTGCCGAAAGCGTCGTGGGGCGACACGAGGGCGTGTTGTCCCATCTCCCAAGCGCGGGCGTGATAGCGGAAGGGCTTGTTGTTGAGCGCTCCGACGGGGCACAGGTCGATGATGTTCGCCGAGAGTTCGTGATCGACGCTTTGTTCGATGTAGGTGCCGACCTCCATGTTTTCCCCGCGGCCGGCGGTACCCATTTGCGGATAGCCTTGAATCTCCAGGCCGAAGCGAATGCAGCGGGTGCAATGAATGCAACGCGTCATATCGGTCGATACCAACGGCCCGAGATTCTTGTCCTTGACGACGCGTTTACGCTCGCTAAAGCGGGAAATGTCGCGCCCGTAGCCCAACGCCAAATCCTGCAGCTCGCATTCGCCGCCCTGGTCGCAGATCGGGCAATCGAGGGGGTGGTTGATCAGCAGAAATTCCATCGTCGCCCTCTGCGCGGCAACGGCTTTCGGCGATTTGGTGAATACCTTCATGCCCTCCGTCACCGGAGTGGCGCATGCCGGCATGGGCTTCGGCGCTTTTTCCACCTCCACCAGGCACATGCGGCAATTGGCTGCGACGGTCAGCTTGTCGTGGTAGCAAAAGCGCGGGATATAGATACTGGCCGGGTCCGTGACCTGCATGATCATCTGACCCTTGCGGGCTTTCAGGGGAACCCCGTTGACTTCTATGTTGACGGAATCATCGCTCATGAGCTTACGCTGCCGCCATGGCCGCATCCGGCACGCGGCCTTCGACGATCGAGCGCCCCTTGTGCTCGACCATGTATTGGAATTCATGCCGAAAGTGCTTCAGGAAGCTCTGCACCGGCCATGCCGCCGCATCGCCCAGCGCGCAGATGGTATGGCCCTCGATGCGGTTGGCGACATCCAGCAGCAGTCCGAGGTCCTCGCTTCTCCCTTGGCCCGCGAGGATCCGCTTCAGCATCCTGTCGAGCCATCCCGTACCCTCGCGGCAGGGCGTGCATTGGCCGCAGGACTCGGACATATAAAAGCGCGACAGGCGCTCGAGCGCGCGCACCATGCAGGTGCTGTCATCCATGACGATGACCGCGCCGGTGCCGATCGAGGAGCCCGCTTTTTTCACGGAGTCATAATCCATGTTCGTGGCCCACATGACATCCCCCGGCACGACCGGAACGGACGAGCCGCCGGGAATCACGGCCTTCAGTTTTCGCCCCTTCCAGACGCCGCCGGCCAGCGCCATCAGTTCCTTGAAGGGAATACCCATGGGCAATTCGAAATTTCCGGGTTTTTCGACATGTCCCGACACGGAAAAAATCACGGTGCCGCCGGAGTTGACCGGCCCTAGGCCCGCGAACCAGGCAGCGCCCTTGCGCATGATGGTCGGAACGGAGGCAAAACTCTGCGTGTTGTTGATGGTGGTCGGTTTGCCGAACAATCCAAAGTTCGCCGGGAACGGGGGTTTGAAGCGCGGCTTGCCCGGCTTGCCTTCGAGGGATTCGAGAAGCGCCGTTTCTTCGCCGCAAATATACGCGCCCGCGCCGACAAACGTGTGCAGATCGAAATCCACCCCGCTGCCGAGAATATTCTTGCCGAGCAGCCCCGCCGCATAGGCTTCCGCCAACGCGGCTTCGAAACGCGGAATGGGCTCCCCCAAAAATTCACCGCGGATATAGTTGTAGCCGACCGTGGCCGTCATCGCATAGCCGCCGATGGCCATGCCTTCGATCACCGAATGCGGGTTGAATCGCAGAATATCCCGGTCATGGCAGGTGCCCGGCTCGGATTCGTCCGAATTGCACACGGCGTACTTCTGGACCGGCGACGTGCGCGGCATGAAGCCCCACTTCACGCCCATGGGAAATGCCGCGCCGCCTCTGCCGCGCAGCCCCGAGGCCTTGACTTCCTCGATGATTTTTTCGCGCGGCGTCTGCTCGCGCAGGATCTTCTCCCATGCCTGATAGCCGCCGAATTGACGGTAGCCCTCCAGAGTCCACGGCCGCTCGTACCGAAGCGCCTCAAACAACACCAGGTTCTGCTCGTACGCCATCCGCTTAAACTCCGCTCAAGTCAATTCATCCAGAATTTTATCGATGCTCTCCGGGCGTCAAGCGCTCATGGAAAATGTGGTCGACCATCATCATCGGAGCGCCGGTGCAGGCCGCCAGGCATTCCTCTTCGCGTTTCAAATATATTCGTCCGTCCGGCGTGCTCTCGCCCGTCTTGATGCCGAGCTTCCTCTCGACATGATCGACGACTTCTTGCGAACCGCGCAGCATGCAGGAGATATTCGTACACACCGAGACGTGATGACGGCCCACGGGTTTCGTCTCGAACATGGAATAAAAGGTGGCCACCTCATACACCTGGATGGGCGGCAGCCCCAAATAGTCGGCTACCGCGTCCATGAGATCGACCGTCAGGAACCCCTGGTTCTCATGTTGCGCGGCATGCAGCGCGGAGATTACCGCGGAGCGCTTGCGATCGGGCGGGAACTTCGCCACCCAACGGTCGATTTCTTCGCGCACATGCAAGGACAGCGGCGCGCTCATCGATCGATCTCCCCGAAAACGATGTCTTGGGTTCCGATGACCGCCACCACATCCGCCAGCATGTGGCCGCGGACCATTTCATCGAGCGACGCAAGATGCGCAAAGCCGGGCGCGCGCACCTTCAATCGATAAGGTTTGTTGGCCCCGTCGGACACGAGGTACACCCCTAGTTCGCCCTTCGGCGCCTCGACGGCGGCGTAGATCTCTCCTTCCGGCACGCAGTAGCCCTCCGTCATGAGCTTGAAGTGATGGATCAGCGACTCCATGTCGCCTTTCATCTCCTCGCGCCGCGGGGGCCGCACTTTGCGGTCATCGATCATGACCGGGCCGGGATTCGCCTTGAGCCATGCAATGCACTGATCGATGATACGCGTCGACTGGCGCATCTCTTCGATGCGCACCAGGTATCGGTCGTAGCAATCGCCGTTGACTCCCACGGGAATGTCGAAATCCATGCGATCGTAAACATCATAGGGTTGCTTCTTGCGTAGGTCCCACTCGATGCCGGAACCGCGCAGCATCGGACCCGAAAATCCCAACTGCATCGCCCGTTCGGGACTCACCACTCCGATGTTCACCGTGCGCTGCTTCCAGATGCGGTTGTCGGTGAGCAGGGTTTCGTATTCGTCGACGCAGGACGGGAATCGCCGGGTAAAGTCCGCGATGAAATCCAGCAAGCCCCCGGAACGGCGCGCGTTGAGGCGGTCCACGTCCTTCTTACTGCGCCATTCGGAATGCTGGTACTTCGGCATCGAGTCGGGTAAATCGCGGTACACGCCGCCCGGCCGATAGTAAGTCGCATGCATGCGCGTGCCGGATACCGCCTCATAGCAATCCATCAGGTCTTCCCGCTCGCGAAAGCAGTACAGGAATACCGTCATGGCGCCGATGTCCAGGCCATGCGCGCCCAGCCACATCAGATGATTCAGTATTCGCGTAACTTCATCGAACATCACGCGGATGTATTGCGCGCGCAGCGGCGGTTCTATTCCCAGCAGCTTTTCAATCGCCATGACATAGGCATGCTCGTTGCACATCATCGATACGTAATCCAGCCGATCCATGTAGCCGATGGACTGATTGAAGGGCTTGCTCTCCGCAAGCTTCTCGGTTCCCCGATGCAGCAAGCCGATGTGCGGGTCTGCTTTTTGGATCACTTCGCCGTCCATTTCCAACACCAGACGCAGCACCCCATGCGCCGCCGGGTGCTGAGGCCCGAAGTTCATGGTGTAATTGCGGATCTCAGGCACTGGGTTTCCCGTTCTGAGCTACCGGCGCATTGGTCAAGGCGGGGTCGTAGCGATTATCGTGACGAATCACTTTCGGCACGAGCACGCGCGGATCGATGGTCACGGGCTGGTACACGACCCGGCCCTTCTCGGGGTCATAGCGAACCTCGACATTGCCCGACAAAGGGAAGTCCTTGCGAAACGGATGGCCGATGAAGCCGTAGTCGGTGAGCAAGCGGCGTAGATCCGGATGACCCCGGAAAAATATGCCGAACAGGTCGAAGGTCTCGCGTTCGAACCAGTCCGCGCCCGCCCAGATTGGGGTTACCGAATCGACCATGGGCTCGCCATCGTCGGGGCAAAACACACGCAAGCGCAACCGATGATTGAGCGAGATCGAGAGCAGGTGATACACGACGGCGAAGCGGCGCGCGGGGCTCGAGTCAGTCACTCGCGCGCCCTCGGTCACGAGCTTTCGTGTCACCCCGCGGCTGAAACCGGACGTGGTCGCCTCGTTCGTCTTCCACTCGGCAAGGCCATGCTCGAGGTAATCGACTCCGCAGACGTCCATGCACATCTCGAACTTGAGATCCTGAGAGTCGCGCAGCGCCGCGGCCGCTTCCAGCAGCCGGGCCGCGGGGACTTCGTATGTCAATTCGCCCGCATTGTTGACGGCGCCGTGCAATGGTTCGGGAAATGCCGCCGCCATCGCGCCCGCAAGCCTCTGTAGGCGGGTCGGCGCTACCACCACCGCCGCGTCGCCCGGTTCGCTGCTCATCGGATGATCGCCTTGTTGCGCTTGATCTTGTTTTGCAGCTGAATGATGCCGAACAGCAGCGCTTCGGCCGTGGGCGGGCATCCCGGGACGTAGACATCGACGGGCACGATACGATCGCAGCCGCGCACGACGGCGTACGAATAATGATAGTAGCCGCCGCCATTGGCGCAAGAGCCCATCGATATTACCCAGCGCGGCTCGGCCATCTGGTCGTACACCTTGCGCAAGGCCGGCGCCATCTTGTTCACCAAGGTTCCAGCCACGATCATCACATCGGACTGACGAGGGCTCGGACGAAATACCACGCCGAAGCGATCGAGGTCGTAGCGTGCCGCGCCGGCGTGCATCATCTCCACGGCGCAGCAAGCGAGCCCGAACGTCATCGGCCAGAGCGACCCGGTTCGGGCCCAATTGATGAGCTTGTCGACGGTTGTCACTTCGAAGCCGCGCACCGTGCTCGCGTCGGCGGACACGGCTTCTAGTCCCATTCAAGGGCTCCTTTCTTGTAGTCGTATATCAGCGCGATGACGAGGACAAAAGCGAAGATCAGCATGGCGAGCAGGCCGAAGCCCCCGGTCAACCGCAGCGAGACGGCCCACGGGAAGAAGAAGGCGATCTCGAGATCGAACACGATGAAGATGATGGCGACTAGGTAGTAGCGCACGTCGAAACGCCGCCGCGAATCCTCGAACGCCTCGAAACCGCATTCGTAGGGCGACAGTTTCTCAGGGTCGGGACGCCGCGGCCCCAGGATCCAGCCGATGGTGAATAACGCGAGCCCCAGGACGCTGGCCAAAGCCATAAAGATCAATATCGGTAAATACTGTCGCAGCATCATCAGAATCCGAGCACGTCAATTAACCATAATTGTATCAGGCGCGCCCGTGTTGCGTTGCGTAAGGATTGCAACACGAGCGATTAACGTGATGGTGCCGACGGCCGGAGTCGAACCGGCACAGGTTGCCCCACTAGCCCCTCAAACTAGCGCGTCTACCAATTTCGCCACGTCGGCTTCTATCACTTTTTTTCCGGAGTCGTTGCAGGCGCGGGCGCAGCCGCAGGTGCCGTCGAAGTCGCAGGTGCCGCCTGAGCTGCGGGCGCCGTTTGAGTCGCCGGGGCGCTCGCTGCCGTGGCCGCCGCCGCCTGAGCTGCGCGCTCCAACACACTCGTCGGCTCGGCGCTCGGACGCGCGCCTAGATAGGCCAGCGTCAAACTGGTGGCGAAGAACATCGCCGCAAACACCGCGGTCAGTTTGGAGAACAAGGTGCTCGTGCCGCGGGCCCCGAATACCGTTCCGGACGCGCCGGAACCGAATCCGGCGCCCGCCTCGGCGCCCTTGCCCCGTTGCAGGAGCACGAGCCCGATGATCATCAGCGCAAGCAGTACGTGCACACCCAGAATCAATCCACGCAACATAAGAAATCTCTCAATGGCGAACGGCCGCAGCCGCGCAAATCTGCTGAAACTCATCGGCGCTAAGTGAAGCGCCACCTACCAGTCCGCCATCCACGTCGGGCATTGCGAATAGCTCCGCGGCATTGCCGGCCTTCACGCTGCCGCCGTAGAGGATCCGCAAATGGCGCGCCATCTTAGCATCTTGCGTGTGAATGCGATCGCGCAGGAAAGCGTGGACCTCCTGGGCCTGTTCCGGAGAGGCGGTGCGGCCCGTGCCGATCGCCCACACCGGCTCATAGGCCAGAACCGCGCGCGCAAAGCCGCCGGCCCCATGCATCGAGATCACGGCATCGAGTTGCCGAGCCACCACCGCTTCGGTCGATTTCGCTTCGCGTTCCTCGAGAGTCTCACCGACGCACAGCACCGGCGTGAGGCCGGCCGCCAAGGCCGACGCGAACTTGCGTGCCACGAGGGCGTCGTCCTCGTGATACCAGCGGCGCCGCTCAGAATGCCCGACGATTACGTAGCTGCAACCCACATCCTTGAGCATGGCGGCGCTTACCTGTCCGGTGAACGCACCGCCGGATTCGGCACACACATCCTGAGCGCCCACGGCAATACGGCTGCCCTCCAGCATGCGCAGGGCGTCGCTCAAATAAACGTAGGGCGGAAAAACCACGATGTCGATCGGCCATTCGACCTTGAGATTCATCTCCAGTTCGGCGAGCAATGCTTGATTGGCGGCCCTAGAGCCGTGCATTTTCCAATTACCCGCGACCATCTGACGACGCATAGGCTACCTTGGGCTTCTACCCTGCGGGAAAGGCGGCGAAGATTAGCCGCGCGGCCGGCTAACTGCAAGCCCTTAGGCGGCAGGTTGTTTCGGCACCGCCGCCGCCGCTTCCACGACCGCGGCGATCTCGCGCGCTCCCTGCTTGACCAGAATCGCGTCATACCCCTCCACCATCACCCGGATCACGGGCTCGGTGCCTGAGGCGCGCAGCACGATGCGGCCGCGCCCATCGAACCGGCGTTCCACCTCTTGGGCCACCTTGACGACGGTAGGCTCCTGCAGCGGATCGAAGCGTTTGGCGACGCGCACATTGAGGAGCACTTGCGGATACCGGCGCATGCCGGCACTCAGTTCGGCCAGACCGGCACCGGTTTGCTTCATGACGCTGAGCACCTGCAGGGCGCTGATGAGGCCATCGCCGGTAGTCGTCTTGTCCAAACACAAGATGTGGCCGGAGGTTTCACCCCCGAGGATTCCGCCCACTTCATTGAGCATGGCGAGCACGTGGCGGTCGCCGACCTGGGCGCGGCGAAACTCGATGCCGATATCGGCAAGGGCGTGCTCCAAGCCCAAGTTGCTCATCACGGTGCCCACCACAGGCCCCTTGAGCTCGCCCCGATCGCGTGCCGCCTTGGCGAGGATATGCAGCAACTGATCGCCATCCACGCAGCGTCCCAGTTCGTCCACCATCACGACCCGGTCGCCGTCGCCGTCCAGCGCCATTCCGACCTGGGCGCGCACCCCCGGAACCGTCAATTGCAGCAGTTCCGGCGCCGTCGATCCGCAACCGTCGTTGATGTTGCGGCCGTTGGGCGAGCAGCCAATGGGCACTATTTCTGCGCCCAGATCGGCCAGTACGCGCGGTGCGACTTTGTAGCCGGCACCATTGGCGCAATCGATGACGATTTTGAAGCCCTGCAAATTCATGCCTTGCGGGATTGTCGATGCGCAAAACTGCTGGTATTGCGTTCGGCTACGGTCGATGCGAATCGCCTTGCCCAGATGCTGCGATTCCTGGGTGACCACGGGGCGGTCGAGCAGGCATTCGATCTCGTTTTCCAAATCATCGGACAATTTGCTGCCGGTGGCATCGAAGAATTTGATGCCATTGTCCTGATAGCTGTTGTGCGACGCGCTGATCACGACGCCGAAGCTGCACTCGAGGCGCTGCGTCATGTAGGCGATGCCCGGCGTCGGCAAGGGGCCGATCAACATGACATCGACTCCGGCGGCTACGAATCCCGCTTCCAGGGCAGACTCGAACATGTATCCGGACACGCGTGTGTCCTTGCCGATGAGCACGCGCCCCCCGCCCGGAGCCAACACGCGCGCAGCGGCGCTTGCCAGGCGTAGCGCAAAATCCACGGTCATGGGGGGCTCGCCGACCCGGCCCCTCACGCCATCGGTTCCGAAAAATCTGTTCAAGCCTCGGCTCCTTGCAACACTGCGCTGACCATGCGGATCGCGTCGCGCGTCGCCGCGACATCGTGGGTGCGAATAATGCGCGCTCCTTTGATCACGGCCAACGCCGCCAACCCCAAACCGCCATAGAGTCTTTCATCGATGGGACGTCCGAGGATGCGCCCGATGAAGCTCTTGCGCGACACCCCGACCAACAGGGGCGCGCTCAGCGAATTGAAGCGGGAGAGCTCCCCCAGCAACGCCATGTTATGCGCCAACCCTTTGCCAAAACCGATACCCGGATCGAGCACAATCGCCTCGCGAGCGATGCCGGCCTCGATGCACGCATCCCGTTCCCGTGCCAGAAAATCCAAAACCTCGCTCACCACGTCATCGTAATGCGGATCATCCTGCATCGTACGCGGCTCTCCTTGCATGTGCATCAGGCACACGCCGACTTTGGATGCCGCGGCAAAGGGCCGCGCGCCCCGCGCGCGCAGCGCATACACATCGTTGACGATGCAGGCACCCGCCGCAACGCCTGCCGCCATCACCTCGGGCTTGCTGGTGTCGATGGAGATCGCGATGTCGGTTGCGGCGGCGATGCCCTCGATGACGGGAACCACTCTCGCAATTTCAACGGCCGCCTCCACGCCCGCCGCGCCAGGCCGCGTCGATTCGCCGCCCACATCGATAATGGCTGCGCCTTCGGCGGCGATGCCTGCGGCCCGATCGAGCGCAGCATCGACAGTCGAATAGCGGCTGCCGTCGGAGAAGGAATCCGGTGTCACGTTCAAGATCCCCATGACCACCGGCCGCGTCAGGTCGATTGTTCTATCGCGACAACGCCACTGCATGGTGGTCACCGCTGCCCCCCGATGGGTGACGGCGAGAGCAGTCGTTAGTGCTGGCCTGCCGGGTTCACCAGGGGCGCCGCAGGCTTCTCAGTCGTCGGCCCGCGCGGCGTCGGCGTGGGGGTATCGTCCCAGTCCCGCGGCGGGCGCGGCACTCGGCCTTCCATGATGTCCTTGATCTGATCCTCATCGATGGTCTCGTACTTGATCAAGGCTTCCGACATGGCCTGCAGTTTGTCCATATTTGACTGCAGGATTTTGTAGGCTCGCTGATAGTTGCTGTCGATCACGCGGCGCACTTCCTCGTCGATCACGTGCGCCGTCACGTCGGAGACTTGTTTGTGCTGAGTGACGCTGCGCCCCAGAAACACCTCTCCCGACTCCTCGCTGTAAGTCTGGGGTCCCAGGCGGTCCGACAAACCCCAACGCGTGACCATGTTGCGCGCGAGTTCCGTGGCCCGTTCGATGTCATTGGAGGCGCCCGTGGTGACGGCATCGGCGCCGAACACCAACTCTTCCGCAACCCGGCCGCCGAACAGCGTCGCTATACGGCTCTCCAGCTGCCGCTTGCTGGTGCTGTAGCGATCGTTTTCCGGGAGGAACATCGTCACTCCCAAGGCTCTGCCTCTCGGAATGATGGTCACCTTGTACACCGGGTCGTGCTCGGGAACGCTCAAACCCACGATGGCATGTCCTGATTCGTGGTAGGCGGTGTTGCGCTTCTCTTCCTCGGTCATGACCATGGAACGGCGCTCTGCGCCCATCATGATCTTATCCTTGGCGCGGTCGAACTCCTCCATCGTCACGGAGCGTTTGTTGCCACGCGCCGCAAACAATGCGGCCTCGTTCACCAAGTTGGCGAGATCCGCGCCGGAGAACCCCGGGGTGCCGCGCGCGATCACCGCGGGCTTGACGTTGTCGCCGAGGGGCACCTTGCGCATGTGCACCTTGAGGATTTGTTCGCGGCCGCGCACGTCCGGTAACGGCACGACCACTTGGCGATCGAATCGGCCCGGGCGCAGCAGCGCCGGATCGAGGACGTCGGGCCTGTTGGTGGCCGCGATGACGATGATCCCTTCATTGCCCTCGAACCCGTCCATTTCCACGAGAAGTTGGTTCAAGGTCTGTTCGCGTTCATCGTGACCGCCTCCGAGGCCGGCACCGCGATGGCGGCCCACCGCGTCGATTTCGTCGATGAATATAATGCATGGGGCGTGCTTTTTAGCCTGCTCGAACATGTCGCGCACGCGGGAAGCACCCACCCCCACGAACATTTCGACGAAATCCGACCCGGAAATGGTGAAGAAGGGCACTTTGGCCTCGCCGGCGATGGCTCGGGCCAACAGAGTCTTGCCGGTTCCCGGCGAACCGACCATGAGCACGCCTTTCGGAATCTTGCCGCCAAGTTTCTGAAACTTGCCCGGATCTTTCAAGAAATCGACGATTTCGACCACTTCCTGCTTGGCTTCCTCAACGCCGGCGACATCTGCAAAGGTGATGTTCACCTGGTCTTCGCCGAGCAGCCGCGCCCGGCTTTTGCCGAACGACATCGCGCCCCGTCCCCCGGAAGCTCCTTGCATCTGGCGCATGAAGTAGGCCCAGAAACCGATCAGAATCAAGATGGGAAAGGCCGAGATGAGCAGCTGCAGGAACACGGACTGCTGTTTGGGCGGCTCGCCGCGGAATTTGACGCCTTGCGACTGCATGAGACCGATCAACGCCGTGTTGTTGGTCTCGGGGTTATAGGTGACGAAGGAATCACCGGATGACCGCCGCTTGCCCTCGATGATCTCGCCCTTGAGCGTGACCGAATCGACGTTGTTGCTCTTCACCTCGGAGAGAAACTGCGAGTAATCGATGGTGGCCGGCTGCCCCGTTCGCATGCCGAATTGGCTGAAAATGGCAAGCAGGATGACCGCCAACGCGACCCAGAGCAGAATTTGTTTCGTCAGATCGTTCAAGTTTCACCTACAGCCGCAAACACATTGGACCAAAAAGCCAGGCGGGCGTTCCCAGAGGCCCCCCGAACTTACACCATCCGAAACTGCCGCGCCAACAGATAGATCTCAGGGCTGCGGCTTCGGGACGCCTTCGGCTTTTTAGTCATTACCCGGGCATAACGGCTGCGGGTCTCCCTCATCATCTGATCGAAGCCTGCGCCTTGGAATAATTTCAACAGCAAATCGCCTCCGGGGGCCAATACACGATCCGCAAATTCCAACGCCAACTCCGCCAAATGCATCGATCGGGGCTGATCGATCGCGTCTATGCCTGCCATGTTGGGGGCCATATCCGACAATACAAGGTCTACTTTATCGGCGCCCACGCGCTGCAAAACCTGTTCCAAAACAGCAGCCTCGCGGAAGTCTCCCTGCACGAATTCGACGCCCGGAATGGCATCCATGGCGAGAATATCGGTCGCGACGATGCGGCTCGTGCCGCCGATGATGCGCGCGGCGTACTGGCTCCAGCCACCGGGTGCAGCCCCCAGGTCGACGCAGCGAATGCCGGGGCGCAGCAGCCGTTCGGTCTCCTGGATCTGCGCCAGCTTGAATACGGCGCGCGATCGCCAGCCTTCTTTCTGCGCACGCTTCACGAACTCGTCGTTGGCATGTTCAGAGAGCCAGCGAGCACTGCTTTTGGACCGCTTGGGCATATGGGGTTACGACTATAATCTCGCGATGGCGCTCACTGAAAAACAAAAAAAGCATCTGCGGCGGCTGGCGCATCCGTTGAGTCCGATTGTCATGCTTGGAAACGCCGGGCTGACCGACGGCGTGGTCAACGAACTCGATCGCGCCCTGACCGATCATGAGTTGGTCAAGGTGAGCGTGCGAATCGGCGAACGGGTCGCGCGCAATGCCGCATTGGACTGCCTGGCTGTGCGAACCTCCAGTGCCATGGTGCAGCGTGTCGGAAATGTCGGTGTTTTCTACCGGCAGCGGCAACAGCTCTCGAAAATTCTTCTCCCCGATTGACCGCAAGGCCCGCCCCGGCCGCCCTGGCCGCTAGCGGTCCCGGACAATGTTTACCAGCACGGCGAGACAGGCGGCCACGTAGATCACGGCGGAGACGCCGTGCCAAGCCCCGAACGTCAGCCCCGCCGTCCTCCCGCGGGTGTACGCAATCGCCATGAGCGGTTTGAGCGCCCATTGGTTCACGGCCAAAAGTACCGCGGCTGCATATCCCCATTTGAACCTGCCGCGCTCCGGCAGCACCGCCGCCAGCAAGGCTACGCCGATGCCCACGTAGGTTTCGATGCTGAACAGACGGGCCGCCAACAGGCCCGCGAGCTGCCGATCGCTCTGCGCGTGGAACAGGGTAGGCGCCACCCACGCCGCAAGCGACCAAAGGCTGCCGGCCCAGAGCACCAGCAGGACTCGAAAGACGCTACGCACAGCACTCACACGTAGCGGACGGAGACGATCTCGTAGCTGCGAGTGCCGCCCGGAGTGGCCACATCAACCACATCGCCTTCGGATTTGCCGATCAAGGCGCGGGCGATCGGCGAGGAGACCGACAAGAGACCCTGCTTGATATTCGCCTCGTCATCGCCCACCAGTTGATATACCACCTTGTTGCCGCCCTCCTGGTCTTCCAGCTCGATGGTCGAGCCGAACACGACCCGGCCGATCGCGGTCAATTTGGTGACGTCGATGACTTCGGAATTCGACAAGCGGTTCTCGATGTCGTTGATGCGGCCTTCGATGAAGCTTTGCTGCTCGCGCGCCGCGTGATACTCGGCGTTCTCGCTCAAATCGCCGTGCGCACGGGCTTCCGCGATCGCCTTGATGACGTTCGGGCGAGCTTCGCTCTTGAGCTGTTTCAGCTCCGCTCGCAGCCGCTCGGCGCCGCGTAGAGTCATGGGAGTTCGCTTCACGCCAACAGTTCCTTGTGCAAATCTTGCAGCCGATTCACTTCAATGTCGCCCAGGTGATCGAGCGCATCGCAGGTCGCGCGCGCGGCGGCGACCGTCGTGTAGTAGGTTACCTTCCTGGCGACGGCCTCGCGCCGAATCGAGCGTGATTCGCGCACCGCCTGCTTGCCCTCGGTCGTATTGACGATCAAGGCCACCTCGTCGTTTTTTATCATATCGACGACGTGCGGGCGACCTTCCCGCACCTTATTGACCCGGCGACAGCTCACTCCGGCCGCTTCGAGCACCAGCGCCGTACCGCCGGTGGCCGCGATCTCGAAGCCGCGTTCGATGAGCATTTTGGCGAGCACGACCGCAGCAGGCTTGTCGCGGTCGCGCACGCTCACGAAGCACAGGCCATGGGTCGGCAAGAGCACCCCGGAGGCTCCTTGAGCCTTGGCGTACGCCTCGCCGAACGTATGTCCGGTGCCCATCACTTCGCCCGTCGATTTCATCTCCGGACCGAGGATGGGATCGGCTTCGGGAAATTTACCGAAAGGAAACACGGCTTCCTTGACCGAGAAGTACGGCGGAATACGCTCCTGGGTGCACTGCTGCATGGCGAGAGTCCTTCCCGTCATGACACGCGCCGCGACCTTCGCCAGCGGAATGCCGGTGGCCTTGGACACGAAGGGGACCGTGCGCGAGGCCCGTGGATTGACCTCGAGGAGGTAGATGACGCCGCTTTGGATGGCGAACTGGATGTTCATCAAGCCGACCACATTGAGCGCTTTTGCGAGTTTGCGCGTCTGCGCCCGCAGTTCGTCTTGGGTGTCCTGGGATAGGCCGTACGGGGGCAGCGAGCAGCTGGAATCGCCCGAGTGGACGCCGGCCTGCTCGATGTGCTCCATGATGCCGCCGATCAGCACGTCCTGGCCGTCGCTCACGGCGTCGACATCCACCTCGATGGCGAGATCCAGGAATCGGTCCAACAGCACGGGGCTGTCATTGGACACCTTCACGGCGTCGATCATGTACTGGCGCAGGTCATCTTCATTGAACACCACTTCCATGGCGCGCCCGCCCAATACATAGCTGGGCCGCACCACCAACGGAAAGCCCACTTCCCGAGCCAGCATCACGGCCGACTCCTCGGTGCGCGCCGAGGCATTGGCGGGCTGTTTGAGCTTCAATGCCGTCACGAGCTTTTGAAACCGCTCACGGTCCTCTGCCACATCGATGCTGTCCGGAGTGGTTCCGATGATGGGCGCGCCCGCGGCGGCAAGTGCCCGCGAAAGTTTCAGGGGCGTCTGCCCGCCGAACTGCACGATCACTCCTTCGGGTTTTTCCTTCTCGATGATCTCCATGACGTCCTCGAACGTCAAAGGTTCGAAATACAGGCGGTCCGAGGTGTCGTAATCCGTGGAGACGGTCTCCGGATTGCAGTTCACCATCAGCGTTTCGAAGCCATCCTCGCGCAACGCCATGGCCGCGTGCACGCAGCAATAGTCGAACTCGATGCCCTGCCCGATGCGATTCGGCCCGCCGCCCAGGATCATGATCTTGCGCCGGCTGGTCGGGTTCGCCTCGCATTCCTCTTCGTAGGTCGAATACAAGTAGGCCGTGGAAGTCGCGAACTCCGCGCCGCAGGTATCGACTCTCTTGTATACCGGGTGCAGTCCGAACTTGCGCCGCCTGCTGCGGATCACCGGTTCGTCGCGCGCCACGAGCTTCGCTATTCGCGAATCGGAGAACCCCTTGCGCTTCAGAGCGCGCAATCGCGGCAGATCGAGACTCTCGAATCCCTCTTCGAGCAGCTGGACCTCTTCGCGCAGCAAGTCCTCGATCTGGCCCAAGAACCAGGGATCGATCTTGGTGGCCTCGAAAACCTCGGCCTGCGTCCATCCGGCGCGAAAGGCGTCCGCCACATAGAGGATCCGGTTCGGGCCCGGCCAGCGCAATTCGTAGGCAAGCTTCTCGGCCGCCTCATCGGTGAGCGGCAGGGTCAGCTGCTCGTTGAAGCCGTCAAGGCCCGTCTCCAGGCTGCGCAGCGCCTTTTGCAGCGATTCTTGGAAGGTGCGGCCGATTGCCATCGCTTCGCCCACCGATTTCATTTGCGTGGTGAGGCGCGTGTTGGCGCCGGGAAATTTCTCGAAGGTGAAGCGCGGCAGCTTGGTCACCACGTAATCGATGGTCGGCTCGAACGAGGCGGGGGTCGCGCCGCCGGTGATCTCGTTCTTGAGCTCATCGAGCGTGTAGCCGACGGCCAGCTTCGCCGCGATCTTGGCGATCGGGAATCCCGTAGCCTTGGATGCCAGCGCCGAAGAGCGGGATACACGCGGGTTCATCTCGATGACCAAGACCCGGCCATCGTCCGGATTGATGGCGAACTGGACGTTCGAACCGCCGGTGTCCACGCCGATCTTGCGCAGCACCGCGATCGATGCGTCGCGCAGCCGCTGGTATTCTCGATCCGTCAGGGTCTGCGCCGGCGCCACCGTGATCGAATCCCCGGTGTGCACTCCCATGGGATCCAGATTTTCGATCGAACAAACGATGATGCAGTTGTCGATCCGGTCGCGGACGACTTCCATTTCGTATTCTTTCCAGCCAAGCACCGATTCCTCGAGCAGCACCTCGTTGGTGGGCGAGGCATCGAGTCCGCGGGCGACGATCGCTTCGAACTCCTCGCGGTTGTAGGCAATGCCGCCGCCGCTCCCGCCCAGAGTGAACGAGGGGCGGATGACGGTCGGAAAGCCGATTTCCGCCTGCACCGCTAACGCTTCCTCCATGCTGTGGGCGATTCGGGCGCGCGCGGTCTCGAGACCGATGTCGGTCATGGCACGGCGGAACAGCTCACGATCCTCGGCCATGTCGATGGCGCGCTGGGATGCGCCGATCATTTCCACGCCGAACCGCTCGAGCACGCCTTCGCGCACGAGGTCCAGAGCGGTATTGAGCGCCGTTTGTCCTCCCATGGTGGGCAGCAAGGCGCTGGGCCGCTCCTTCTCGATGATCCGGGCAATGGTCCGCCAGTTGATCGGCTCGATGTAGACGGCGTCCGCGGTCTCTGGGTCCGTCATGATCGTCGCCGGATTGGAGTTCACCAGGATGACCCGATAACCCTCTTCTTTCAGTGCCTTACAGGCTTGAGCTCCAGAATAGTCGAACTCGCAGGCTTGCCCGATGATGATGGGTCCCGCGCCGATGATGAGGATGCTCTCAAGGTCTGATCGCTTGGGCATTAACTTTCGGCCGATTTCTGTTTGACGGGAGTGCGGCCCCGCGAATTAGCCTGCATGCGCTTGACCATCAGGTACATGAAATGCTCGAACAGCAGCCGCAAATCATGCGGCCCCGGACTCGCCTCCGGATGACCCTGAAAGCTGAACGCTGGGCGGTCGGTGCGCGCGAGCCCCTGCAAAGAGCCGTCGAAGAGCGAGCGATGCGTCGCGCGCAGTGTCGGGGGCAGGGTTGCCTCGTCGACCGCGAAACCATGGTTTTGGCTGGAGATCAACACCCGACCGGAGTCGATTTCCGATACCGGATGGTTGGCACCGTGATGACCGAATTTCATCTTGACGGTCTTGGCGCCGCTCGCCAACCCCAGCAACTGATGACCGAGGCAGATGCCGAAGATCGGCAGGTCGGTCTCCAAGAAGCGGCCAATGGCCTCGATCGCGTAGTCGCACGGCTCGGGATCGCCCGGCCCGTTACTTAAGAATATACCGTCGGGATTCATCGCAAACACTTGATCTGCTGGAGTTTGTGCAGGCACAACCGTCATGCGGCAACCGTGCTCGGCGAGGATACGCAGGATGTTGCGCTTCATACCGAAATCGTAGGCGACGACGTGCAGGCGGCTCTGCGGCCGCGGCGGCTTGCTGGACGATTTCCATATCAAGCCATCGTTCCACTGATAGATCTTCTTGGTCGAAACCGCCTTGGCGAGATCCATGCCCTTCAAGCCGGGGAATTTTTTAGCGGCGCGCACCGCAGCCGTCTCGTCGATACTATCGCCGGTCATGATGCACCCGGACTGAGCTCCCTTCTCGCGGAGCAGCCGGGTAAGCTTTCGGGTATCGATGTCCGCAATCGCCACCACCCTGCATCGAAGCAGAAAGGCGGACAGCGACTCGGTGGCGCGCCAATTCGAATGCAGCAAGGGCAAATCGCGGATGACCAGGCCCGCAGCATAGACCGCGCCCGATTCCAAATCCTCCGGGGTCGTTCCGGTGTTGCCGACGTGAGGATAGGTAAGGGTGACGATCTGCCGGCAATAGGAGGGGTCCGTCAGGATCTCCTGGTAGCCGGTCATCGCCGTATTGAAAACTACTTCACCCGTCGTGTTGCCCTTTGCGCCTACTGAGACGCCACGGAACACGGTGCCATCTTCGAGAGCTAGCACTGCAGGTGTCGACACTCCGGTTCCTCGCTTTGCGCTGCCGCGCTTTCCGCAGATGCGCAAAGCGGGAGGCGCTCCTCAAGAACGTCCTCCCGCTTCATAGGTTAATTCGCGATCAGTTTCCGGGCGCGAATATTAACGATGCCGACGATGGCTGTCCATGCTTCTTCTACAGTCCGAGGACATCTTCCATGCCGTAGAGGCCCGCCGGCTGCCCGAGTAGCCATTCCGCCGCCCGCAGAGCGCCTTGGGCGAACGTGATTCGATCGGTCGCCCGATGCGTGATCTCCACGCGCTCTCCGTCGGCCGCGAAAATCACCGTGTGTTCGCCCACGATATCCCCCGCGCGCAAACTGGAAAAACCGATGCTGCCGGGCACCCGCGGCGCGCTCAGGCCCGACCGCCCGTAGGCGGCGACCTCGCTCAACGACTGGCCGCGCGCTTGAGCAATGGCTTCGCCGAAAGCGAGCGCGGTACCCGATGGTGCGTCGCGCTTCGTGCGATGGTGCGCTTCGAAAATTTCCACATCATAGGAAGATCCCAGCCCGCGCGCGGCCAACGACACCAGTTTCGCCACGACGCTTACACCGACGCTGGTATTGGCCGCGATGAGCACCGGAATGACCCGCGCCGCCTGCTCCAATTCGATGCGGCAGCCCGCGGCGATACCAGTAGCGCCGATGAGGATGGGAACGCCCGCCTCGGCACAGGCGCGAGCGTGGGCCGCCACCGAAGTGCCCAAGCTGAAATCCACCGCCACCGCAGCACCTCGAATCCCCAGCCTCGGATCCGCGGTCACCACGACCCCGGTCGGGGCGCCCTCGCCGGCCGCATCCTGACCTAAGCGAACGCTCGCGGCCGAGGCTACCGCGCCGCACAGACGAAAAGTGGGATCGCCCTGCATCGCACGCAGCAATGCTTGCCCCATGCGCCCCGTGATGCCGAATACTGCCAGGGCATACATGCGCCCAGGCCTAATCGACCGCGCCGGTGAAGAACTTCTTGACGCCCTCGAAAAAGGATTGCTCGCGCGGCTGGTGGCTGCCTTGGCGCAGCGACGCCTCGAACTTCCTCAGCAGCTCTTTCTGCTCAGCTCCCAGGCTGACGGGGGTTTCGACCACCACCCGGCAGAACAAATCGCCTGCCGCCCCGCCGCGCACCGGCCGAACGCCTTTTTCGCGTACACGAAACACACGCCCGGATTGAGTTTCGCTCGGTATCTTGAGGATCACTTCGCCGCTCAGCGTCGGCACTTCCACCGAGCCGCCGAGTGCGGCAGTCGTGAAGCTAATCGGGACTTCACAGGATAAATGAGCGCCTTCGCGTTCGAATATGGGGTGTTCGCGGACCCGCACCTCCACGTACAAGTCCCCGGCGGGTCCGCCGTTGCGGCCAGCCTCGCCCTCGCCGTTCACGCGGATGCGGTCGCCCGTGTCCACGCCGGCCGGCACGGACACCGGCAGCGTCTTCTCCTGCCGGATGCGGCCCTGACCGAAGCAGGTATCGCAAGGATTGCTGATGATCTTGCCGCGGCCCTTGCAGCGCGGGCAGGGTTGCTGGATGGTGAAAATCGACTGCTGCACGCGCACCTGGCCCTGACCGTGGCAGGTATCGCAGGTCTTGGGGCTGGACCCCTTGGCGGCGCCGGTGCCGCTGCAGGTCTTGCACTCGGCCAGGGTGGGAATCCGGATTTCCGCTTCGGTGCCGAAGACCGCTTGCTCGAGATCGAGTTCCAGCTCATAGCGCAAATCGGCGCCGCGAAACACCTGGGATCGGCCGCGCTGTCCGCCGGAGAATATGTCGCCGAACATCTCGCCGAAGATATCGCCGAATGCCTCTCCGGCGCTGAAGCCGCCGCCTCGGCCGCCTTCGAGCCCTGCATGACCGAACTGGTCGTACACGGCGCGCTTTTGGGCATCGCACAGAACTTCGTACGCCTCCTTGGCCTCTTTGAATTTTTGCTCGGCCGCCGGATCCTCCGTATTGCGATCCGGGTGATACTTCATGGCCAGGCGGCGATATGCCTTCTTGATATCCGCTTCCGTGGCATTTCTGGCCACTTCGAGGAGCTTGTAGTAATCCTGCTTCGCCATTGCTCACCTTGTGGACGCCCACAAAAACGAACCGCCGGTATCATGCTACCGGCGGTTCAGACAAACTATCCCTTCGATTCCAAGGCAATCAGGCCTTCTTGCGATCGCTTTCCTTCACTTCCTCGAATTCGGCATCAAGCACATCGTCCTTAGGCCGCTCGGTGTGGCCGGCCGAGCTGTTGCCGTCGCTTCCGGTGCCGCCGCCGCTTCCTGCCGACTGCTCGTACATTTTCTGCAGCAGCGCCGTGGACGCCTGCTCGAGCGCCTGGGTCTTGCTCTCGATCGCCTCACGATCATCGCCGGCCATCGCCGCCTTGAGCGCGGCCACCGCTTCGGTCGCCGTCTTTTTCTCGTCGTCGGAAACCTTGTCGCCGGCGTCCTTGAGCGCCTTTTCCACCGTGTGAATCGTCGCATCCGCCTTGTTGCGGGCACCTACGAGTTCACGGAACTTCTTGTCCTCCTCGGCATGCGCCTCGGCATCGCTGACCATGCGCTTGATCTCGGCCTCGGATAAGCCGCTCGAGGCCTTGATCACGATGCGCTGTTCCTTGCCGGTTTTCACATCTTTGGCCGAAACGTTCAGAATTCCGTTGGCGTCGATGTCGAAGGCCACTTCGATCTGCGGCATGCCGCGCGGAGCCGGCGGGATATCCGTGAGATCGAATCGCCCCAGGGACTTGTTGTCGGTCGAGCGGTCGCGCTCGCCCTGCAGCACATGGATGGTCACGCCCGTCTGATTGTCGTCCGCGGTCGAAAAAGTCTGCGAGGCTTTCGTCGGAATGGTCGTGTTCTTCTCGATCACCTTGGTCATGATGCCGCCCAGGGTCTCGATTCCCAACGACAGGGGGGTCACGTCGAGCAACAGCACATCCTTGACGTCGCCGGAGAGCACGCCGCCTTGAATCGCGGCACCGACCGCCACGGCTTCGTCGGGGTTCACGTCCTTGCGCGGCTCTTTGCCGAACAATTCCTTGACCGCCTGCTGTACCATCGGCATGCGCGTTTGGCCGCCGACGAGAATGACCTCGCTCACGTCCTTCACGGATAAGCCGGCATCCTTCAGTGCGATGCGGCACGGCTCCATGGTCTTCTTGACGAGATCTTCGACCAGGGACTCGAGCTTGGCGCGAGTCAGCTTCATGTTGAGATGCTTCGGTCCTGCCGCATCGGCCGTGATGTACGGCAGATTGACCTCGGTCTGCTGGCTCGAGGAGAGCTCGATCTTGGCCTTCTCCGCCGCCTCTTTCAGGCGCTGCATGGCAAGAGGATCCTTGCGCACATCGATACCGCTTTCCTTCTTGAATTCATCGGCCAGGTAATTGATGACGCGAAGGTCGAAATCCTCACCGCCCAAGAAGGTATCGCCGTTGGTGGACAGAACTTCGAACTGGCGCTCGCCATCCACTTCGGCGATTTCGATCACCGAGACGTCAAACGTGCCGCCGCCCAAGTCGTAGACCGCGATTTTGCGGTCGCCGCCGTCCTTGTCCAGGCCATAGGCCAGCGCCGCCGCCGTAGGCTCATTGATGATGCGCTTGACGTTCAAGCCCGCGATTCGTCCGGCATCCTTCGTCGCCTGACGCTGCGAATCGTTGAAATAGGCCGGTACCGTGATGACGGCTTCGGTGACGGTCTCGCCGAGATAATCCTCGGCGGTCTTCTTCATCTTCATGAGGACGCGAGCCGAGATCTCTTGCGGGGCCATCTTTTTGCCCTGCACCTCGACCCAGGCGTCGCCGTTGTCGGCCTTTATGATTTTGTAGGACACCATGCTCATGTCCTTCTTCACGACCTCGTCGCCGAATTTACGGCCGATGAGGCGCTTGACCGCCGCGACGGTGTTCGCCGGATTGGTGACGGCCTGACGCTTCGCGGATTGCCCGACCAGCACCTCGCCATCCTTGGTGAAGGCAACGATCGACGGCGTCGTCCGATCGCCCTCGCTGTTCTCGATGACCTTGGGCTTGCCGCCCTCCATGATCGCGACGCAAGAATTCGTCGTGCCGAGGTCGATGCCTATGATTTTAGCCATGTTGAAAACCCTCTAAAAAAATCCTAACTTGTTGACCGCTAAATGGGGGACTGCGGCGTGTTTTTCAATTGCCTTCGCCGCTCGGCGCTTTACTGACGATGACCCGCGCCGGGCGCAACAAGCGCCCGTTGAGCGAATACCCTTTCTGGATGACCGACAACACGGTATTGGGAGGTTGGTCCCGGCTCTCTTGAGCCACCATGGCCTCATGCCACTCGGGATCGAAGGGCTGCCCGGCGGGGTCGATGATCTTGATGCCGGCCTTATCGAAGGCGCGGTGCAGTTCTTTCAAGGTGGCCTGCGCTCCTTCCAGAAGCGCCGGGCCCGGAGTGGCGGCCCCGGCATTGATGCCGGCTTCGAGGGCATCGCCCACGGTCACCAGTTCCTGGGCAAAGCGCTCGATGGCGAATTTGCGCGCATTCTCGATCTCCCGATCGCAGCGCTTACGGAAATTCTCGAGTTCCGCCACGGCCCTCAGGTGGCTGTTCCGGTGCTCGGTCGCCTTGGCTTCGGCCGCGGCCAACGCGGCGGCTGCGCCCGGTGGCGCCGCGCCATCCGGGGAATCAATCCCCTCGGTTTGATCGGTTTCGTTCACTCGTGCAAAGCCCTCAGCGATTGGGCGGCTTGGAAGACCGCTCGAAGGGGCACTATTGGGGGCTATTTACGGGCGTTCAAGGCCGAACCGAGGAGTTTCGCCGTCAGATCGACGATCGGAATGACGCGCTCGTAGGCCATCCGGGTCGGGCCGATAATGCCCAGGACCCCCACGACCCGGTTGTCGAGGGTATAGGGCGCCGTCACCACGCTGATATCGTCCAAAATTCGGTAGCCCGATTCCTGACCGATGAAGATTTGGATGCCGTCGGCGCGCAGGCAGCTGTCCAGCAAGCCGCAAAATGTCGTGCTTTTCATTGAATGCCTCGAATAGGCGCTTCAGCCGCTCGACGTTCGACAGTTCCGCAAATCCCATCAGATTGGTTTCGCCCGCGATGACGTACTCGACACCCTCATCGGAGCTGCCGTGGAACACCTTCTGCGCCACCTGGATGGCGTCCCGCATGAGCTGATCCATGTGCTGCCGCGTTTCCTGCATTTGCTTGAGCAGTTGGGCGCGCACATCGGGCAGCGAGCGTCCCGAGAAGGCCTCGTTCAGGTAGTTTGCGGCGCGGCGCAGCTCCTCCGTCGAGTAGAACCGATCGAGCTGCACCACGCGGTTCTGGATTTCCCGGTTGCTCATGACCATGATCGCGAGCACCCGATTCTCCGACAGGGCGATGAATTCGATTTGCGAGAGCGCCACGTAGTTCGGGTTCGGCAGGGTAACCAGACCCGCCATGTGCGTCACGCTCGAGAGCATTTGCGACACGGTCTGGACCAGCGAGCGGCCGTTGACCGCATCGGACCCCAGGCGGCGCTCGATGTCCTCGATCTCCTCCTGGTGCAAAGGCTTGAGCTTGAGCAGCGTGTCGACGAAGAAGCGGTAGCCTTTGTCGGTGGGTACCCGCCCCGCGGAGGTGTGCGGCGAGGCGACGAAGCCGAGATCTTCCAAATCAGCCATGACATTGCGGATTGTCGCCGACGAGAGGCTCAGACCCGAGTCGCGCGACAGGGTCCGAGAACCGACGGGCTGCCCGTCGCGGATGTAATTCTCGATCAGGGCTTTGAGCAGCAGCTGCGCTCGCTCGCTGAGCCCCTCCTCGGCACCTTCTGTCATAGTAGGTCCATATAACATGTTTGAAGCTACCTAGCGCATCTGCCCGAAGTCAAGTCGAGCAATCCGGTCCAAAGACATCGGTTCACGGGCGTGACCGGCGCTGCGGCCTCATGCTACAAGGACCGGGAGCGGCGTTGCGCGGCTCCCGCGGGATACTCAGATAGGCTCCTAGCTTATGGCTCAATCCTTTCAATCCATCGCCCTGGTCGGCAACACCCAGGATTTACGCGTGGCCGAGTGCATGCTGAGCCTGGTCGGCCACTTCCATTCGAAGGGGATCCGCGCCCTGGTCGATCCGGACGTCGGCCTCGCCTTTCATGCCGGACAGCGTGCTGCCCTGCCCGGAGCAGTCGTTTGCTACGCGGGCTGATCTCATCATCGCCATCGGCGGCGACGGCACGCTCCTCTATGCCGCGAGGTTGGTGGCCGGACACTCGGTTCCCCTGCTCGGAATCAATCGAGGGCGGCTCGGGTTCATGACCGATGTCGGCCCGCAGTCGATGCTGGAGGACGTGGACACGGTGCTCGCGGGGCGCTACAGCGAGGACAGGCGCTCGTTGCTCTCCGCCCGCCTGGAGAAGCATGGCGCCGCTGTCGTGAGCGCCCTCGCCCTCAATGATGTCGTGGTCAATAAATGGGAAACCGGCCGCACCATGGACTTTGAAACCTCGATCAACGGACGTTTCGTCAACTCGCATGGCGGCGACGGCATGGTCATCGCCACCGCGACTGGATCAACCGCCTACGCGCTGTCCTGCGGAGGCCCCATCGTGGAGCCCGATCTCGACGTGTGGGTGTTGGCTCCCATTTGCCCGCATACCTTGAGCGACCGACCCATCGTGGTCCGCGCGGGCAGCAAGATCCAATTGCGCATCTCGGATCGCTTCGAATCCCGGGGCCAGGTCACCTGCGACGGCAATGCCATCGGCGACACTCGAGCAGGGGGACAATCTATATGTCGAGGGCGCCGACGCCCAGATCACGTTGCTGCATCCTCCGGGCTACGACTATTACCGCTTGCTGCGGTCGAAGCTGCATTGGGGCCGGGCCGCGTACGACGGCAAAAATCAGAACGACATCGACTAGATTTCCATGCTGACTCACCTTCAGCTTCGCGATTTCGTCCTCGTGGATAGCGCGGATTTCGAACTCAAATCCGGCCTGACGGCGCTGACCGGCGAGACCGGCGCCGGCAAATCCATCGTCGTCGACGCCCTGCTGCTCATTGCCGGCGGCCGCGCCGGCGGCGATGTCGTGCGCCAGGGCGCGGAGCGAGCGGAAGTGGCTGCGAGTTTCGACGCGCTTCCCGGCGCGGCACGTTCGTGGCTCGAAGCGCAGTCCATTGAACACGACGGGGATCTGCTCGTACGGCGGGTCATCGGCGCGGATGGCCGCTCGCGAGCCTACGTGAACGGCCAGATGGTGCCGATTCAAGCACTGCGCGAACTGGCCGAGTACCTCATCGAAATTCACGGCCAACAAGAATTCCAGCGTCTGGTGAACCGCAGCGCCCAGCGCGAGATGCTGGATGAACACTTGCCGGACCCTCGATCGCTCGGCCAGGTGTCCGAACTCTATGAGCGCTACAGCGCCTGCCGCCGCGAGCTCGACACGCTCAAGACCGCGGCCGAAAATCGCGACTCGCGCCTCGATCTGCTGCGATATCAGCTGGCGGAACTCAAGGCCGAAGTCAGCGACCGCGGCGGCGATCGAAGAGCTCTTCATGGACCGCAAGCGCGTCGCCGGCCGCGGCCGTCTGGCGGCGGCGGCTCGCACGGCGTTGGCGGCCGTGTATGAATCGGAAGGCGACAGCGCCGGAGATCTACTGGGCCGGGCACACACGGCATTGCGCGCCGCCGCGGAGACGGACCCGCAGCTTCTCGCGGCGGCGAAGCTGGTGGCGGAAGCCATGATCAATACCCAGGAAGCCGCCGACGCGCTGCGGCGCTACTTGGACGTTCTCGACGTCGATCCGGGGCGCCAGGAGGAGATCGAGCGCCAGGCGGCCGCCCTGGAAGGGTTGGCGCGAAAGCACCGAGTCGGCGTCTTGGAACTGCCGGCAGCAAATGTCGCGCATCGAAGCCGAGCTGACCACGCTCGGCAATGCGCAGCAGAGTCTGGCCGCCCTCGAACGCGATCTGGCGACGATTGCGCACGACTACCGCCGGGCCGCGCAACGGCTGACGGAGGCGCGCAGTTCAGCGGCCGATCACTTGTCCGGGCGCATCACGCGAACTCATGCAGGCCCTCGGCATGGCGGGCGGGCAATTTGCGGTCGGCATCGCGCCGAGCGAATCCGAGTTCGGCAGGTCGGGCAGCGATGAGATCGAGTTCTTGGTCAGCGCGAATCCCGGTCAGGCTCCCAAGAGCCTGGCCAAGGTCGCCTCGGGCGGCGAACTGTCGCGCATCAGCCTTGCGGTGCAAGTGGCGTCCAGCCAGCGCAGTTCCGCGCCGCTGCATGGTGTTCGATGAGGTCGATGCGGGCATCGGCGGCGCGGTGGCCGAAATCGTCGGCCGGCTGTTGCGCGACTTGGGCGAGCGCACCCAGGTGTTATGCGTGACCCATCTGGCGCAAGTCGCGTCGCAGGCGCACAGCCAGTTTCGGGTCACCAAGTTGAGCGACGGCAAGATCACCCGTACGACCGTCAAGTCGTTGAGCTGAATCCGAGCGCGTCGACGAAATCGCGCGCATGTTGGGCGGCGTCGACATCAGCGAGCAAGCGCACGCTCACGCACGCGAAATGCTCGCGCATGCCGCTCCCTCGGCGGCGCTAAAGAAAAAACGCGCGCCATCGCAGCGGCGCTGATGCTGCTTCGACGCGATGCTGACAGTGCCCGGTGCGCTGACGTGCCCGGGCGCGGATGTCGCTTGGCGCGCTGATTCACCCCGCAACGTGCGGTGGGGCGTCGCTACTTGGCGCGTTTTTGATTCGGGCAATTAGGTTTGCGGCAATGCCCGTAGAGGATCAACGCGTGATCGCTGATTTCGAAGCCCAGCCGCTTCGCCACCGCTTGTTGGCGCTCTTCGATCCCGCCGTCCATGAACTCTTCGACGCGGCCGCAGTCAACACAGACGATGTGATCGTGGTGCCCGCCCTGATTGAGTTCGAAAACCGCCATGCCGCCTTCGAAATGATGGCGCGTGACGAGGCCGGCCGCCTCGAACTGGGTCAGAACGCGATAGACGGTGGCGAGTCCGATGTCTTCGTTGGACACCAGCAGCTTCTTGTAAATGTCCTCGGCGCTCATGTGGCGCGCCGATCCGTCTGCGAGGATGTCGAGGATTTTCAGACGCGGCAGCGTAACTTTGAGACCCGCATTGCGCAGGTCATTGCTTTCGCTGGTTGAATCAGGTCTGAGGCGCTGCGGCATGCTGTGCCATCCGGTATGATGCGGGTCTGATTATCAATCATTTAACGGCTGCGCACCACTTTGACGAAAATATCTCGACGGCTTCTGATGGGACTGAGCATGGGCGCGCTGGCGTGCGGGTGCGTCTACCGCATCAACATTCAGCAGGGTAATTTCCTGGATCAGGCGGCGGTCGAACAGGTCAAACCGGGGATGACGCGCAGCCAAGTTCGATACTTGCTGGGCACGCCGATGGTTTCGGACCCCTTCGACAAGGAACGTTGGGACTATATCTATTACCTGAAAAAGGGCCGCAGCAGGCACGTCGACTCGCGGCGCGTCACGGTGTATTTCGAGGCCGACAAGGTCGCGAAGCTCGATAAGCCGACGGCCGCCGAAGCGGCAGCGCAAGACGCCTCTGCGGCGCAGATCAAGAACGGCAGAACTTACTAGGCAGAGTTCTTACGCGCCTGCTTGGCGCGCGCGCGCCGCGCTTCCTTGGGGTCCGCGGCGAGCGGCCGATAGATTTCGATCCGGTCGCCTTGCCTCAAGGGTTGGTCGCGCCGGGCCAAACGGCCGAAGATCCCGATTGCCGAGTGCTCCAGGTCCACGCCGATGAAATCGGGATCGAGGGCCGCCAATCGCAAGGCATCCGCGACGCAGGCGCCGCCGGGAAGGCGCAGCTCCTTGACGATGGCGCGCTGCGGTTCGGCATAGACGATCTCGATCTCGAACGGTGCGTCGCTCACGGGACTACGCCGGATAAATTTCGCGCGCGCGCAACACGAACGCATCGACGATGCTGCCGCACAACGCCTCGAATACGGCATTGAAGGCCGCCGCCGTGAGGCGGTTCTTGAACTCGAACTCGACGCGAAAATTCACCCGCGACCCGCGCGTACCGATCGGTTCGAAGCGCCAGTCGCCGATCAATTCGCGAAACGGCCCATGCATCAGCTGCATGTGGATTTGTTCGTCTTGCCGCAGGGTATTTCGCGTGGTGAACTCGGCGCGCAGCACGCCGCGCGCAATTTTGATCGCGGCAATGCGCTCGACGGGCGAGATGTCCTCGACGCGCGCACCCGCGCACCAGGGAAGGAACTCAGGATAGCGGGCGACATCATTCACCAAAGCGAACATCTGCGCGGCCGTATGGGTCACGAGTGAGCTGCGCTCGACTACCTGCATCGCGGCATTGTCCGGCAAAAGCGCGGGCGCCGCCACCGGCGAATCGGTAGACTTCGACGCACAGTGAAAACGCCCGATAAACTGCCGCCGATCGCCGTCAACCGCAAAGCGCGCTTCGATTACTTCATCGAGGAGCGTTTCGAAGCCGGCATCTCCCTCATGGGTTGGGAAGTCAAGAGCATGCGCGCGGGCAAGGCGCAAATCGCCGAAGCCTATGTCTACCTCAAGGGCGGCGAAGCCTTTCTGTTCGGCGCCCATATCAATGCGCTCAACTCCGCATCGACGCATGTCGACACGGACCCCACCCGAACCCGCAAGCTTTTGCTCAACAGGCGCCAGCTCGACCATATGGTGGGCGCGGTCGAACGGCGCGGCTACACCATCGTGCCGCTGGAGCTGTATTGGAAGGAAGGCCGCGCCAAGCTCGAGATCGGGCTGGCCAAGGGCAAGAAGCAGCACGACAAGCGCGCCAATGAAAAGGACCGCGACTGGCAGCGGGATAAGGGCCGGATAATGAAAGCCGCTCGACGCTGACGCCTGAAAGCGCGTAAACTCGGGGTTCGATTTGGGGCCGACCGGTTTCGACATGGGTTGCGAAACTACAGGGGCGTACCGAGGTGCAGGTTCCTCGTTAAACCATTTGCAAACTTATAGTTGCCAATCAAGACAACTACGCTCTAGCCGCCTAATCGCGGTTGAAACCTAAGCGGCTCGTGCTGGTGCGAACGTTTAGGTGTAGCGCTCATCAGCTAGTGGAGCACACGTGCCTGGGGTGTGCTCGACGAAAAAATACCGGGCTGGCTGCGTGCTTTCCCTGCCCGTTGGGTAGCGCGCGGCGAGACCAATAGACGTGGCTACGTACGTAGATCTTGTAGCGTAGGACTTATGGACGGGGGTTCGATTCCCCCCGGCTCCACCATTTGGCGCGGCGCTCTCTGGAGCGCGGTACCGGTATAAGTTTTTTCAAGAAATTGAAACTCGACAGGTGTATAACCACGTTTTCCAGCGCTGATCCGGCGTTGGAGATGACGACGTTGAGACACGCGCGACACGCGCGGGCAAAAAACATCCATGGGAAATGATGCCGGAGCGGCGCGACGGCTTCGCGCCTCCGACCGTCAAAACAAAGGAGATATTACGATGAAGAAATCGCTCGTTATTTCCGCTTTCGCACTACTCGTCGCGCAACCGATGCTTTCCCAGGCGGACGAGGACAGCGACAGCGCCTGTAGCATTGCGGCCGCCACCGTCTCCGCGATCCAAGCCACCCTCGCCACCGTGATTGCCTTGCCGGACGCCAACGGTGGCATCTTCAAACCGAACCGGATGTGGTCGGCGATCGTCGATCGCCAAGGCAAATTGTGCTCGGTGATCAACAGTGGCAACGACCCGTGGCCGGGCAGCCGGGCGATTGCCATCGCCAAGGCAAGCACTGCCAATGATTTCAGTAACAACGCCCTCGCGCTTTCAACGGCGAACCTGTATGCACCGACGCAGCCGGGCGGATCGTTATACGGGCTGAACAACTCCAATCCGTATAATCCCGACTTCGATCAGCAGAAGTCAAGGGTCGGACGCGTCCCCGGAGGGATTATCACGTTCGGCGGCGGCGTCGCGCTGTATGAGGGGGGAAAGGTCATCGGCGGTCTGGGGGTCAGCGGTGACAGCTCGTGCGCTGACCACGCGATCGCTTACCGGATGCGTCATTTGGCCGGCCTGGACGGGATTCCCGGGGGTGTCGGCCCAGGTGGCATCGACAACATCCTATACGCTTCTATTGGCAGCCCGCCGACGGGCTTTCAGCAGCCCCACTGCTTCCCGACCGACATCACTCCGTGATCGAAGGCCCGCCTTGCCGCGAAGCAGGATATGCTTTAGGCACCAAGCCAGCTTACCGGCCGGGCGGAATTGGGTTTCATGACGCGCATCGAAGTACCGAGTTACACCGGCCGCAGGGGTTCTCGCGGCCGTTTCGGTCGTTGGTTCTTGATATTGCTCTTGGTGCTCGCCATTGGCGCCGGGCTCTGGACTTGGCTCACTCTGGCATGGGCGTACGCCGAGGGAGAACGTGCCGGAGTCCTGCAAAAATTCGTGCGGCGCGGCTGGATCTGTAAAACCCAGGAAGGGGAGATCGCTCTGTATTACGGCGGCGGCCAATACATGGGCGCCGGCAACTCGCCGCAGTTATGGGACTTCAGCGTCCGCGACGAATCGGTTGCGGCGAGTTTGAGCAAGGCCGTGGGTCACCGAGTCCAGCTGCATTACACGGAGCATCCGGGAATACCGACGCTCTGCTTCGCTGAGACGCGCTTCTTCGTGGATCGCGTGACCGTGACCGACAACGAGCCGGCAACGGGGCCGGGAACGCCGCCATCCGCGACAACCCCGGGTGCCTCCCGGCCGACCACCCCTTAAGAAAATTGCCGGCGCGAGTTCGCCACTTGCTCGGCGATGCTCACCGCAGTCCGCAAGGCAAGAAGCCCGTCTTCACCGCTGACCAAGGGAGAGCTGCCCGTCGCCGCGGAATCAAGGAAGGCGACGATTTCATCTTTGAGCGCATCACCCTGTTCATAGTTGTTTTCTTCGATCGCCACCTGCGGCACGCCATCCTCACCGATGCCCGCACCCTTGCGAATCACGGTCAGCACCTTCTGCTGCAGATCAAGCGAGATATAGGCATCGTCCTGAAACAGCCGCAGCTTGCGCTCCGTCTTCAGGCTGACACGGCTGGCGGTGGCATTTGCAACGCAGCCATTTGCGAAGCGCAACCGGGCATTCGCAATATCGACTTCCCGGGAAAATACACTGCTGCCAATCGCGTCGACCGCGATGACCGGAGCGCGCACGATGCTCAAAATCAAATCGATGTCATGAATCATCAGATCCAGCACCACATCGACGTCGGTTCCGCGGTACCTGAAAGGCGCCAAACGCGCCGACTCGATGAATCGAGGAACCGTCAGGGTGGGCTGCACCGCCTGAACGGCGGCATTGAAGCGCTCGAGATGACCGACTTGGAGCACGCGGTTAGCGCGGCGCGCGAGCTCGATGAGGGTCTCCCCTTCTGCCACGGTCACGGTCATCGGTTTCTCGACGAGCACGCTCGCACCGGCGTCGAGAAAGTCTTTGGCGACATCGAAATGAAGAGGCGTCGGAGTCACTATACTCACGGCATCGACATGGCCCAATAATTCGCGGTAGTCGGCGTAAGCCGCGATGCCCAACTCCGCGGCCACCGCCGAACGGGCGCTCGCCGACGGATCGGCCACTCCCACCAAGTGCGAATTGGGCAGGCTCGCATACTTCTGTGCGTGAAATCGCCCCAGGTAGCCGACGCCTACCACCGCCGTGCGCATCAAGGCGGCGCGTCTCGCCGCCACTTACTTCGGGCCCGATAGTCCTGTCGCAGCTGCAACGTCGCTCCGCCGATGATGGCGAGCGCCGCCCCGCCAAAACACAAGAGTCCCCGCCAGACCGTCCACAGTCCGGCCGCGAGCGACCACAACATCATCCCGATCGCCAAAATCGCCCCGATAGCGATGAAAGCCCACGGTTTCGCATCGTATAGAGTCTGAGGGGTCCAGGAGCGCATGCCGCGATTCTACCGTGCTGGCCGTTGCGCGGCCGGATTCGTTTACAATCGCTCCGATGTCTATTCGGAGCAGCCTCTCGAGTGCGGGACTGACCAGCCCCTGGTCCGTGGAGCTTGGACTGGCGGTCCTGGGCCTCTTGATTGGTCTGGGCCTCATGCCGCTGCTGATCTTTTACGCCGGCGTGGCGGCCTTAGGCCGCTACGAGGGCGCCAGCCTCGGGCGCCTCTATCACAGCTTGTTCCTGGGCCTAGGCGAAGGTTCGATCGCCTCGTGGACCGTGCTCCTCGGCCCGTATGGCCTTTACGTGCTGTTCAAAGCTCTTCGGGCCTGGTGGCGGGCGAGCGCCCACTTAACCTAATTCGTCATTCAAGTTCTATGCGGCGTGGACGCTAACAGACATAGGCGGATCTGATCCGGTTTTGACTGTTGGAGCGATGCGCGTGAATCCCGAGATCGAAGCTCATCTTCGTAAATCAGTGAATTTCCCCTCGCCGCCGGGCGTGGCGTCGCACATCATCGAGCTTGCGCAGGATCCGGACATCGAGATGGGCAAAGTCGCCAAGGCCTTGAGCATGGACTCGGCGCTGTCGACGAAGGTTCTGCGCATTGCCAACTCGCCTCTGTATGCCCAGCGCCGCAAGAGCGAGAACCTGCGTCAAGCCTTGGTGGTCCTGGGGTTGAACGCGACCCTCACCCTCGCCTTGAGCTTTTCTCTGGTGAAGTCCTTGCGAGGCGGCAAATCTAACGGGCTCTCCTATGGGCTCTATTGGCGCCGGGCTCTGTTGGCCGCGACCGCGGCCCGTGCGCTCGGGGATGCCATGCATCAATCGTTGGCCGAAGAAATATTCCTTGCGGGCCTGCTCCAGGATGTCGGCATGTTGGCGCTCGACAAGGCCGTGCCGGATTTATACTCCAAAGGTGAATCCCTGCAGCGCAACCACGCCGCACTCGCCGAACACGAAATGAAGCATCTGCAAGTCGATCACGCGCAAATCGGCGGATGGCTGATGCAGGGGTGGAATTTGCCCGAACGGCTGCACCGCGCAATCAAGCACAGCCATCGATTGGATCTCTCCTTGAGCAGGGACCCCGCGCAGATCTTCGACCGCTGTGTTGCCTTGTCGGGACCGGTGGCAGACTTATTCCTATTGGACGCGGAGGAGCGCCGCTTCGCCGAAACGGCGCTCTCTGCGGAGCGCAGTCTCGGCCTGGACAAAATGGCGTTCGGCCAGGTGTTGGGGACCGTCGGCGCCATGATTCCGGAGACGGAAGCCATATTCGAAGCTGATTTGTCGGCACAACAGCATCCGGAACTGATACTCGAGCAGGCTCGCGAGGTATTGATGCTGCGCAGTCTGCATGCGCTTCGCGAAATCAACACCCTGCGGGTTGCCGCCGACGGCGGCCCGCCGCGCGCACGCGGGCTCGAGGAGGAGTTTCGTCGCGACGAATTGACGGGCGTGTATAACCGCGCCCATCTCGATAGGTTCCTGAGCACGGAATTCGACAACTCGACGAGCCACAAGTGGCCCTTGAGCATTGCCTTCGCGGATTTGGATAACTTCAAAGCCGTCAACGAGAATTTCGGCCACCAAGCCGGCGATCGAATTCTTCAGGCTACCGCGCGGATACTTCGCGGCAATACCCGCGAGACGGACTTGATTGCCCGTTACGGCGGAGAGGAGTTCGTCGTGGTGTTGCCGGCAACCGATGCGGATACGGCCCGCAGAATTTGCGAGCGCATCGTCGTCGCATTCCGCAATACCGGGCATGTCATCGGTTCCGATCACGCGAAGGTGACGATTTCCATCGGCTGTGCCACGCATGGTGCGGAGACACAGTTCGGCAACGTCGCTGATTTCGTCATGGCCGCAGGCCAGGCGCTGTACACCGCGAAGATGCGCGGCCGCAACCGCACCGTGCCTTTCGATCGGCAATTATCCGCGGCCGCCCGCCTGGCCTGAGCGCTGCGCTCGCCTTCGAGGCGGTCGGGACGAAGGTCTGCGCGGTGTCGAGTGCATTATGTCTTCATCGAGTCTAACCGCGTCACAGTTCCGCAATCTCGCGGCCTCGCCCCTGTCGCAATTTGGGACCATGCATTGCGAGGGCAACCGAGGGAAGACGATGGCGAGCGGCGACCAGCGCGGGAAGGACCCGGAATCGACATTCACCTACGCCGTGCGCGAGTTGCGGCGAGCGAACCGAGCGAAGCAGCGCGGCGTCGACTCCCCGCCGCTCAAGGCCACGAACGAGCACCGAGGCTTCGATCCCTACAATACTTCCGGTACTTTCGACCACAAGCGCAACTGGATGCGGCTCGGCAAGCGCTAGGGCGCTGTCTGGCGTCCGCGGCTTACCCGAAATTCGCTGTTGGGATACCAGCGCGGGAATCGCTTGGTGTGCGCCAATCGAATGCCGACCTCGAAGTATAGCCTCAGATCGTCCACGGCACCTCGCACGTCCCAGTCGCCCGAGTATTGATCGCTCTCCCGATGATAGCGATGGGCCATGTAGTCATTGAACTGCGCCCGGCCCCATACCGGTCCGCGCGCGGCATCGTCGAAACCGCCCTTGGCGTACAGCACGGGCACGCCCGCATTTGCGAAACTTAGAGTGTCTGAGCGGAAATACAACCCGTACTCGGGCGTGGGTTCTGGAGTGACTTCGCGGCCCTGCAGTAAGGCAACGCCGCGCGCGTACTGCTCGAGGTCGGTGTTGCCGGACCCGTAGATATTCACGTCGCGCGTCGGGCCGCCGATGTGCAGCATGTCCAAATTGAGCACGGCGGCAGTATCGCGCAAGGCAAACACGGGATGTTCGACGTAGTACTGCGAACCGAGCAGGCCGGACTCCGCTCCGGTCAGCGCGAGAAAAATGATCGAGCGATCGGCGACAGGCTTCGTGCGAATGAAGGATTGTCCCAGCGCCAGCAACCCGGCGACGCCCGACGCATTATCGCTCGCCCCGTTGAAGATGTTGTGGCCGGGGCGCGCAATGTCGCGGCCCAAATGGTCCCAGTGAGCGCTGTACATGACATATTCTCGGCGGCGGCTACCGCCGGGCCACAGAGCGATCACGTTGTTGGAGGTGAATTCGCGAACGCTGTTGTGCAGCGTGGCGTCGACGCGCAAGCCCATAGGGCTCGCCTTGAATCCCGCGCGGGCCGCGGCCCCGGCAACGGCGCTGAAATCGAGCCCGGCCGCGCTGAACAAAGAGCGCGCCGCGTCGTTCCGGAGCCAGCCTTCGATGCTGGCGCGCTCGGCACCTCCTGCCAATGCAAGCTGCGCCCCGCTCCAAGTGTTTCGGACTACGTCCCAATCGTAGCCGACCGCATCGCCATCGTGAATCAGTAGAACGCCGGCAGCTCCCTGCCGGGCAGCCTCTTCGACTTTGTACTCCCACCGCCCGTAATACGTCATCGTGCCGCCGCGGAACACATTGGGATCCTTGCTGGCGAATCCCGGATCGTTGACCAAGGCCAGGACGGTCTTGCCGCGCACATCGACACCGGCATAATCGTTCCACGCATACTCCGGAGCGACAATTCCGTACCCCACGAACACGAGTTCGCTGTGCCGCAGTTCCGCCAGCGGCAAGCCGCGTTTGCTCCAGATGACCATGTCCTTGCCATAAGCGAGCGTGAGGGTTCCTTTTTCACCCGCGATGGACAGCGAGGCATCCGTGCCGGGAAGGTTCTCCGTCATGGGGACGGCTTGCAGAAAGCTCTCGCCGTTGCCCGGCCTCAGCCCCAATTTACGGAATTGCTCGACAAGGTACGCGACCGTCTTGTCTTCCCCGGGGGTGCCGGGTTTCCGGCCCGCGAAATCGTCGGAAGCAAGCATGCGGAGGTGTTCGCGGAACACCGCCTCATCAATGTCCGCGGAGGGCGGCGGCAACTTAGGCTGGACCGAGCAAGCGGCCAGCAGCAAGCTCGACGACGCTAAAACGCCACAGTAACCCCAAATTCCCATGAGTCGAGTTCCTCGTTCAGTTGCGGCGCGGCCAATAGAGCAGTACAACCGTGCCCAAGCAGGCCAGGGTCCCGAGGTGCGCCCAGGCGCGCCAGGGACGCGCTTTAACCTGCCCGAGGAAACTCCCGGCGCTGGCGGCGGTCAAAGCCCCGAATGCGATGAAACTCCCTACGAGCCGCGGTAGTTCGCGCGTGAGATCAGGGTGTTCGCCGGCCAAGACGCCGAATACGATCAGAACGGCTCCCAGGCCGAAAGTGATCGAGGCCGCGGAACCCAGCACAATACCGATCAAAACCGTGAACGGACGCATACCTTGAGGCTCATATACACTTGCTAGCAGCCACGGGCTTCACTAGCCTTGACGGGAATCGGGATCGAAGTTTACAGGAGAACGGGTACGGTGATGACTAACAGGCCTTGGGCCAATCGCTCGCGCTGGATTACCGGCATCGCCGTCTGCGCGAGCGCAGTGGGACTTGCCGCGCTGCTCGGCGCAGCGATGGCACCTTCGCCGGCCGTTCCGGCGGCGGCCGCCGCGCTTGCGCCGACCGAGCAGGAAAACTATGTCGCGCGCCGCGTCGCCGACATCGTCGCCCGTGAACACTACCGTCGGGCCCCTCTCGACGATCATCTTTCGAGCTTGATTCTCGACCGCTACCTCGATGCGATCGACGGCGGCAGAAGCTATTTCTACGCGAGCGATATTGCCGAGTTCGAGCGCTTTCGCTATCAACTCGACGATGCGATCAAGGCGGGCGACGTCGAGCCCGCATTCGTCATCTTCCGGCGCTATCAGCAGCGCAGCCGCGAGCGCATGGCCTATGCCATCGAACTGCTCAACAAGAAGCCGGATTTCGACGTCGACGAATCGTTCAATTTCGACCGCGAAAAGGAGCCCTGGCCGGCCAACACCGCGGAGATGAACGAGCTGTGGCGCAAGCGCGTCAAGAACGATGCGTTGTCGCTCGTGATCGCCGGCAAGCAATGGAGCGAGGCTGCCGATGTCTTGCGCAAACGCTACGAACACGTCGCGAAGCGCATGGATCAGAGCAAGCCTGAAGACGTGTTCGAGGCATTCATGAACGCCTTCGTGCTCTCGCTCGATCCGCACTCGAACTATTTCTCGGCGCGCAATTCCGAGGAATACAACATTCAAATGAGCCTGAGTTATGAAGGCATCGGCGCCTCGCTGCAGCTCACCGACGATTACGTCACCGTGATCGACGTCATCGCCGGCGGTCCCGCGGCGACCAGCGGCAAGCTCGCGGCGAACGACCGCATTACCGCGATCGGCGAAGGCAAGACCGGGGAACTGACCGATGTGATCGGTTGGCGGCTCGATGACGTCGTGCAGAAGATTCGCGGGCCCGGCGGCACGCTCGTGCGCCTGCAGTTATTGCCGGCGGGCGCGGCGCCCGGTTCGGCGCAGAAGGTGGTCGAGTTCACGCGCAACCGCGTCTCGCTCGAGGCGCAGGCTGCTCACAAGGCGATGCGGGTCGTGCAGCGCAACGGCCGCGATGTGAAAGTCGGAGTCATCACGGTTCCGAGCTTCTACCAGGACTACGATGCCAGCCGTTCCGGAGCCAAGGATTATCGCAGCACGACACGCGACGTGCAGCGGCTGATCGGCGAGCTGAGGAAAGAAGGCGCCGAAGTGCTCATCATGGATCTGCGCGCCAACGGCGGCGGCTATCTGCCCGAAGCGGAGTCCCTCACGGGGCTGTTCATCGACCGCGGCCCGGTGGTACAGCTGCGGGACACGACCGGGCGCATCGAAGTCGACGATGATCCGGATCCTGCCGTTTTCTACAGCGGCCCGATGGTCGTGCTGGTGGATCGATTCAGCGCGTCGGCATCGGAAATCTTTGCCGGCGCCATCCAGGATTACGGCCGCGCCCTGATCGTGGGTCAACAAACCTACGGCAAGGGAACCGTGCAGAACGCCCATCCGCTCAACTATACGATTTTCGGACGCAAGCCGGAGTTGGGCCAGCTCAACGTGACGATCGGCAAGTACTACCGGATCACCGGCGAGAGCACGCAAGATCGGGGCGTGACCCCCGACATCGCGCTGCCCTCGCTCATCGACGCCAACGAGGTCGGCGAGAGCACCCGCGACCGCGCGCTGCCGTGGGACCACATCGAGCCGGCTGCATTCCGGGTGGAAGGCGATTTGAAGGCGACGGCGGCCTCCCTGGAGAAACTGCACCAGGAGCGCACCGCGAACAGCGCCGATTTCCGTTATCTGCGCGAGGACATTGCCGCTCTCGATGCGATGCGGAGCCAGAAAACGCTGTCCCTGAACCTCAAAACCCGCGAGGCCGAACGCAAGCGCATCGAAGGAGAGCGGCTCGAAAGAGAGAATGCGTGGCGCGCCGCGCACGACGTCAAGCCCGTAAAGGCCTTGGATGAGGTCAAGGACGATGCCGCGGCCGGCATTTTGCTCGACGAGACGTCGCAGATCGCCGCGGATCTTGCGGTGGCGGCGGCTCGCCGGACGGCACCGACCCAAGCGCGCCGTACGGACTTGCACTAGGCGCGGGCGTTACCGCAGCAGGAGCGTATAGAGGTCCCAGTAGTCTTCCGCCATCACGTTCCAAGCCGGCGCGGCCGCAGACCTCGCAGCCCTGCCCGGCTCAGCATCGGCCGGTAGCGGCGCGAGCGAGTCCGCAGTCGGAACGGTATCGGCGTTATTGCGATATTCGCAATTGGCGCGAAGGCGGTCCAATCTGGCCTTGAGGGCCGCGGTGAGCTGTTTCGGATTGGCGACGGCGGCCTGAGCTTGCTGGACGCGCTGCATGTAGCCGTCGCACTCCTCGCGCGAACCGAAGCTCATCTCGTGAACGCGGCGCGCGACCGCTTCCTTGGCACGTGCCGCGAGGCCGTAGGCGTCCACCGTCTCGCAGAGCAGCTCGGCGAAGCTGATGATGGCAAGATTGATGTTGCGGCGCGCAGCCAACGAGATTCCTGGAAATTCAGGCAGCGCTTCGTGCTCGACCGCGCTGCGTTCGGCATGCAGATCGCCGACCGCCGCGTCGGCGACGATGACTTGATTGCGCAAGGATTCAAGGGATTTCTGGCGGCGGCGGCGCTTGAAATAATGCCAGAACGCGGTCAGCCGTCCCAACTCGCTTTGCGCGGCGGCCAAATTCTGGCGTCGTAGATCGGACTCGCCCGCCGCTTCTTGCAGTCGCTGGTCGACGTCGGCCAGGCGCGCCTTCTTCGCTGCTTCGGCTTCCGACTTGTGCTTGAGGTTCTCACGCGTCTCCTGCTGGCGCGTCAGATCGGCCGCAAAGTTGGAGAGCTGCTGATGACAGGTCTTCCATAATCCGCGCAGCTGAAAGAATACCAACGCGCCGAATCCCGTCTTCGGGTCGCCGAGCAAATCGCCGAGCGCGTCCAGCTGCTCCTGCACGCGTATGGTCGCGCCCTCCTGCTGCTTGAGACGATCGCGCAGCAAGTGAAATTCGTCCTTGAGGTCGGCGTACGCCTTCTTGAGGCCCGCGCGATTTTGGAAGAGCTGCATGAGCCGCTCCTCGTCGGCACTCACCGCGCCCCCCTCCGCACCTCCTTTGAGAAAACTGAGCTTGTCGATCAAAGTCCCGCCTCGAGCAGAAGTGAACTTGCGGGACGGCCCAAGCAAACCAGGGGCGATCCAGGCGGCTAAAAGCGATGCCCCCGTTCGGCACAATATTCCAGCCATTTATTTAGCATCATGTTTCGGGTCCAGCGCTGATCCAGTTCACGCTTGAGCCCCGATTGCAGCTTGGAGAGCTGCGGATGGCGCTGGAATCCGCGAAAGCTGCGCACTTCGGCGAGCCGTGCATCGTGATATACGCACACCTCCAAATCGGGGTCGCGGACGTGCGCCGCCTCGGATTCGAACTCGTATGTGAGACGGAACACGCTGGTATACCGGCTCAATTCTTGCGGAGTGAGATACAGATCACAATCGGAAGCCACACGCGACACGCGCCGCGCGGTGACCGCGCGCAGGTCGCTGACGAGCCAGCCCAGGCGCACGAAGTTGCTCTCGTACAGCGTCATGAGGCTGACGAAGCTGCCGGGCTGCGCGCGCCAAGTTGTCAAACACCATTGATCCGCTAACATGCATCGAACTATACCATGCACCTCGGGGATGTCAGGGGCGCAGGCGCCGCTCGATACCGGTGCGGTCGAGGATTCTGCTGGATATTTCTTCGATCGAGACTTCGGTCGCATCGAGCATGGGCACGCCGTGGCGCTCGAACAGCGACTCCGCTGCTCTGACTTCAAAAGCCACTTGCGGCGCCGACGCATATCGGCTATCGGGACGCCGCTCGTTGCGAATTTGTTGCAGCCGGTCCGGCTTGATAGTCAGGCCGAAGAGCTTCCGCGAGTATGCTTCGAGCGCCGGCGGCAGGTTGCGCGATTCGAGATCGTCCTCGGTCAGCGGGTAGTTCGCGGCGAATATGCCGTATTGCATTGCTAGATAGAGACAGGTCGGCGTCTTTCCGGAGCGCGAGACGCCGACCAGGATGAGATCTGCCCGTTCGTAGTCGCGCACTACCGAGCCATCATCGTTGGCCAAGGCGAAATTCGTCGCGTCTATCCGCGTGGCATACGCATGCGTGTCCGCCATGCGATGAGTCCTACTTGCGATATGGGTGGATTGCGTCTTGAGTTCGGTTTCGAGCGGTGCTAGGAATGGGTCGAAGAAATCCAAAAACAATCCGCTGCTGCCTCGAACGACATTGCGTACATCCTCTTGCACCAGGGTACTGAATATGATGGGGCGCACCCCTTCTTGAATACCGACCAAATCGATTTTGCGCACCGCTTCGATCGCCTTGTCAACGGTGGCGATAAATGGCACAGTCACTTGACGAAATTCGATGCCGTCGAACTGCGTCATGAGGCTGTGACCCATCGTTTCTGCTGTAATGCCCGTTTGGTCGGAAACAAAAAATACAGTTCGTTTGATCACGGTAGCCTCAAGTGCCGGCGCATCGCCGCCGGCAAAGTGTTCCACTTAACCCTCCGCCCCACAAGCAGCGCCCTATGAAGCCCTACATCATTCCATTCGAAGAGCTGAAAAACAAAGACGTCGAACTCGTCGGCGGCAAGAATGCGTCTCTCGGCGAAATGATCTCCGGGTTGGCTGCGCTCGGCGTATCGGTGCCCGGCGGCTTCGCGACCACTTCACACGCGTTTCGCGACTTCCTCGCGCAGGATGGGTTGGACGAGCGTATCCGCACCATTTTGGCATCCCTGGACGTCGATGACGTGGAGCGGCTGGCGGTCGTCGGGGCGCAGATACGCGGTTGGATGCTGGCCACGCCTTTTCCGAGGCGGCTGCACGACGAAATCCTGGATTCCTGGCGCAAGATGCGTGAGGCAAGCGGCGATCCGGGCGAGTTCGCCGTCGCGGTTCGTTCCTCGGCGACGGCCGAAGATCTGCCCGAGGCCTCCTTTGCCGGACAACAGGAGACGTTCCTCAACGTGCGCGGCGAGGAGCAGCTGATGACCTGCGTGCACGAGGTGTATGCCTCGCTTTTCAATGATCGGGCCATATCCTATCGGGTCCACAGCAAATTCGACCACAGCGCAGTTGCGCTATCCGTCGGTGTGCAGCAAATGGTGCGCAGCGACCTCGGCAGCGCCGGGGTCATGTTCACTCTCGACACGGACTCTGGCTTTCGCGACGTGGTGTTCATCACGTCCGCATACGGCCTGGGGGAGACCGTGGTGCAAGGCTCCGTCAATCCGGACGAATTCTATGTCTACAAGCCGGCATTGCGCGCCGGCCGCCGCGCAATCTTGCGCAAGAACCTGGGCGGCAAGGCCATAAAAATGGTGTATGGCGAGCCCAAGTCCAAGGACCGCGTTCGCACCGTCGACGTCGCGGCGGCCGATCGCAACCGCTTCTCCATCGACGAAGCGGATATCGCGGCTCTCGCCAAGCAGGCGCTCACCATCGAAAAACACTACGGCACGCCGATGGACATCGAGTGGGGCAAAGACGGCGCCACCGGCAAGATCTATATCCTTCAAGCCCGCCCGGAAACCGTGCAGAGCCGCGCCGGCCGCACGATCCTGCGCTTCACGTTGAAGTCGCGCTCGAAAATGCTGATCAGCGGGCGCAGCATCGGACAGCGGATCGGCGCCGGTTCTGCGCGCATCATCAAGGACGTAAAGGAAATGTCGCGGGTCCGCGCCGGCGATGTGCTCGTGGCCGACATGACCGATCCGGATTGGGAGCCGGTGATGAAGCGAGCATCGGCCATCGTCACCAACCGTGGCGGGCGCACCTGCCATGCGGCGATCATCGCGCGCGAACTCGGCATACCGGCGGTGGTCGGTTGCGGAACCGCCACGACCGCCATCAAGGAGGGCCAGCCGGTCACCGTATCATGCGCCGAAGGCGATACGGGCTACGTGTACGACGGCATGCTCGAGTACGATCAGCGCACCATAGAAATGGACTCGATGCCGGCAATTCCGGTAAAGATCACGATGAACGTCGGCAATCCCGACCGCGCATTCGATTTCGCGGGCATACCGCACAAAGGAGTGGGCCTTGCTCGCCTCGAGTTCATCATCAATCGCATGATCGGCGTGCATCCGCGGGCGCTGTTGGAATTCGACAAGCAAAGCCCGGAGATCAAGGACACCATCTCCAGGCAGATCGCCGGCTACGACGGACCGGTGAATTTCTACGTCGACAAGCTTGCCGAAGGGATCGCGCAAATCGCCGCCGCGTTCGCGCCGGAGCCGGTGATCGTGAGGCTGTCGGATTTCAAGTCGAATGAGTACGCCAACTTGATTGGCGGCAAGAACTACGAGCCGCACGAGGAGAATCCGATGCTGGGTTTTCGCGGCGCGTCGCGCTATATCGATAAAGTATTCAGGCCTTGCTTCGAGCTCGAATGCCGCGCTTTGAAACGCGTGCGCGACGAGATGGGGCTGACCAATGTCCAGGTCATGGTGCCGTTCGTCCGTACCGTGAGCGAAGCCAAGGCGGTCACCCAACTGCTCGCCGAGAACGGCCTGAGGCGCGGCGACAACGGCCTGAAACACATCATGATGTGCGAATTGCCCACCAATGCTCTTCTGGCCGAGCATTACCTGGAATATTTCGACGGCATGTCGATCGGATCGAACGACATGACGCAGCTCGCGCTCGGTCTCGACCGAGATTCGAGCGTCATGGCCAAGTCGTTCGACGAGCGCGACGATGCGGTCAAAGCGCTGATGGCCATGGCGATCAAAGCGTGCAAGAGCCAAGGAAAGTACGTCGGAATTTGCGGGCAGGGCCCCTCGGATCATCCGGAACTGGCGCGATGGCTGGTCGAGCAAGGAATCGACAGCCTGTCCTTGAATCCGGACACGGTGGTCGAAACCTGGATGTTCCTGGCGGGCGACAAGCTCGGTGCCGGCAAGCTCGGCGCCGGCAAGACCGACATCGACAAGCTCGGTGCCGCCAAGCCCTCCTGAGCGCTCCGCTTCAGAACGGGCGAAACAACCGCTCGCGGTAATATTGCAGCTCGCGGATCGAGTCGCGCACGTCATCCAATGCGAGGTGAGTGGAATCCTTGCGGAATCCTTCCGCCACCTGCGGCGCCCAACGCCGGGCCAGCTCCTTCAGCGTGCTCACGTCGAGATTGCGGTAATGAAAGAATCGCTCGAGCGCCGGCATGTGGCGCGCCATGAACCGCCGGTCCTGGCACACGCTGTTGCCGCACATCGGCGATCGCCCCGGCTCGGCCCAGTGCTCCAGAAATCGCAGCGTCTCGCGCTCGACGGCGGCGGCATCGAGGGTACTTGCCAGAACGCGTGCAGCCAGTCCCGAGCGGCCGTGCTGGTTGCGATTCCAATCATCCATGGCGCCTAGCACGGCTTCGCTTTGATGCACCGCCAACACCGGGCCTTCTGCGAGCACAGTGAGGTGTTTGTCGGTTACGATCGTCGCGATCTCGATGATGAGATCGGACTCCGGTTTCAAGCCCGTCATCTCGAGATCGATCCAAATGAGATTTTCAGGAGACTTCATGATGGTTCGGCAACAGGTGGTACACCAAAAACGGCATGGTAACAGAGGGTAAAGAACCGAAAGGCGCCATTGGCGGCATCGGGACCGTACTGGCGAGTTACGGCCGGGGGGTCTTGGTACAAGCGGGCGAGGTGACGCTGCATTGCGCACTGTCGGGGCGTAAGCAACGAATCATGTGCGGCGATCGCGTCACATGGACCTATCCGCCCTCCGCTGACGGTCCGTCCGTCCAATCCATCGAGCCGCGGCGCAATCTCATGGAGCGCATCGATGCCCGCGGCCGGGCCGAACCCGTGGCCGCCAACATTGATCGCCTGGCCATCGTGGTGGCCGCTGAACCGGCACCGGACTGGTTCCTCGTCGACCGCTACTGGGCGGGTGCCGTATTGAAGGATTTGGCCGGCCTTGATCATCGTCAATAAGCTCGATTTGGGAACGGACGCCGTTCAGGCCGAACTCGAGACCTATCGCGGCCTGCAGTTGAACTGCGTCGAAGTGGGCGCTCAGTCGGGAGCGGGGATCGCCGAACTCAAGCGCGCCCTGGCGGGAAGCGTGACGCTCCTCGTCGGCCAGTCGGGGGTCGGGAAATCCTCACTGGTGAACGCAGTGGCTCCCGAGGCGGCAGCGCAAACCGCCGAGTTGACCCGCGACGATGAGGGCCGGCACACCACCACTACGGCGCGCTGGTACGCGCTCGGAGACGCAGCGGCGATCATCGACGCGCCGGGCGTCCGCGATTTCGCGCCGCCCGCGAGCCTCGTGCGCGCGGCCGAACGCGGTTTCATCGAGATTCACAAGCTCAGCGTCCAATGCCGCTTCAAGGATTGCCGGCACATGGAGGAACCCGGCTGCGCAGTGCGCACGGCCGTCGTGGCGCAGCAAATTTCGCAGCGCCGCTACGAGAGTTACCGGCGCCTTTGTCGCTTGTACGAAAAGCTTGCATCCTAGAATAGGAGTGCTGGACCCTTTCTAAGGAACACCGATCGCTGCGGAACGCCGCTCGCTGCGGAATGCCGGTCGCTATGAGACGCTGGTTCGCCCGGCCAGCGCATGTGCCAACGTGCCGCCGTCGACGTATTCCAGTTCGCCGCCCACGGGCACGCCATGGGCGATCCGCGAGGCCTTCAATCCCAGGCGCAGCGCAAGCTCGCCCAAATAGTGCGCTGTCGCCTCCCCTTCCGCAGTCGGATTGGTGGCGAGTATCACCTCGCGAACTTCACCGTTGCCCAGCAGCCGTTCGAAGTCATCCAATCCGAGCTCTGCCGGCCCCACTCCGTCGAGCGGCGACAGATGCCCCATCAGCACGAAATACCGGCCGCGAAACCCCCCGGATTGCTCGATCGCCACCACGTCGGCAGGCGACTCGACCACACAGAGCTGAGCAACGTCTCTCTGAGTCGAGGCGCAGATCGGGCAGTATTCGCTCTCGGTCAACATCCGACAGCGTTTGCAATGACCGACATTCTCCAACGCTTCCGCCAGTGCCTGGCTCAACAACCTTCCGCCGTCGCGATCGCGCTCCAAAAGGTAGAATGCCATCCGCTGCGCCGATTTCGGCCCGACGCCGGGGAGACAGCGCAGCGAATCGATCAAGCGCGCTAATGCAGGGCTGTACTTCAAAACGGAAGCTTCATGCCCGGTGGGAGATTCAGCCCCGACATGAGACCGGAGTACTTCTCTTGACTGCGCGCCGCGATTTTCCGCACCGCATCGTTGATCGCGGCCACCAATAAGTCTTCGAGCATGTCCTTGTCTTCGCCGAGCAGCTTCGGCTCGATCGACACTTTTTTCGCCTCGTGATGCCCGTTCAGCGTCACCTTGACCATTCCCGCGCCGGACTCGCCCGTTACCTCGAGCGCCGCCAGTTCGGCTTGCGCCTTTTTCATCGTCTCCTGCATTTGCTGCGCCTGACGCATCAAATTTCCCAATCCGCCTTTCATCATGCCGGCTCTCCTCGTAGTTAGCTCACAGGTTTGACGGAAGCCGCGTCCACGTCGGCGCCGAACCGCTCGCGCAAGCCTTTGACGGTGGGATCCGCGTCGAATGCAGCCGCGGCGCGATCCGCCTTTTCCCGCTCCGCGAGCGCTCGTTGCCGCGCGGGCGTCGCGAGCGCCGATTGAGCCGTTTCGAACGCAATGCGAATGTCCCGGCCGAGATACTTCCCCAAGCATTGCACGAGCTTGTCCTCGATCGCCTTGGTACGCCGATCGGCGGTCGCCTGATCGATCTTGAACACGAGGAGGTTGTTCTCGAAACTGGTGGGCACGCAGTTCAGGGCGAACTGCCGGACCATGCCGCTCAAAGATGCGGCCTCGACGACCATCGGCCAATTGTTCGCATCGATGCTCGTCAATTTGACGGTGGGCGCATCCGATGCGCCGGCGGCGGATGCCGCGGCATCGGCCGCAACGGCACGGGCCGGCCCCGCGCCCGCCTCCGATTCCAGCGCTCGGCCGTTTGTGCCGGTGCGAATCGGCGCGGCATCCGGGCGAAACGCGAGCATGCGCAGCAGTGTCATTTCGAACCCGAGCCGAGGCTCCGGCGCCATCGCCAAATCGCGGCGTCCGCCCAAGGCGATTTGATAGTAAAGCTGCACATCCTCGGGCGAGATCGCTTGCGCGAGGCGCGGCAGCGAATCTGCATCGGACTCCTCGTCTTGGAGCGCCGCCTCGGGCACGATCTGCGCCATCGCGATGCGCTGCAGGAATGCCGCCAGCTCGACCAATGCTCGATCATAGTCGGGCGCATTGCGATCGAGCTCTTTGACTTCGGCAAGGAGAGCGGGTCCATCCGCGCGGGCCAGTGCATCGATGAGCCGCGCTACGTGCCCGCGATCGATGGTGCCCAGCATGGCGCGCGCATTCGCCTCGTTCAGCGCGCCGCCGCCGAAGGCGATGAGCTGGTCCAATAAGCTCAAGGCATCGCGCATGCTGCCCTCTGCGGCCCGCGCCACCAAAGTCACCGCCGCCGGCTCGAACTGCAAGTTTTCCGCCGCGGCAATAAACTTCAGGCGTTCGCCGATGAGCGAGACCGGAAGCCGTTTGAGACTGAACTGCAGGCACCGCGAGAGCACCGTTATGGGCAGTTTTTGCGGATCCGTCGTCGCCAGCAGGAATTTGACGTGCGGCGGCGGCTCCTCCAACGTCTTGAGCAAGGCGTTGAAGGAGTGACTCGACAGCATGTGCACTTCGTCGATGAGGTAGACCTTGTAGCGGCCTCGCGTCGGTGCGTACTGCACGTTATCGAGCAACTCCCGGGTGTCATCCACTTTGGTGCGCGAGGCTGCGTCGACCTCGATGAGGTCGACGAAACGGCCCTCATCGATCTCGCGGCACGCCGCGCAAACGCCGCAGGGATTGGAACTCACGCCCGCCGTCTCGCAGTTGAGGGACTTCGCGAGAATGCGCGCAATCGTAGTTTTGCCTACCCCGCGGGTGCCGGTGAACAAGAACGCGTGGTGGACCTTGCCGCTGTCGAGCGCATTGCCGAGGGCGCGCAGCACATGCTCCTGACCGACCATTTCCGCAAACCGCTTGGGGCGCCATTTACGCGCTAATACGATGTAGCTCATATGACTCAGTTTAGCTTCGGTACGCAGCGATCGCGTGGCTTTTGGGAGACGGCCCGCGCCAGCAGGACTTCGGCGCCCGACTTAAAGCCGCTACCGCTGCTCCCTTCCGGGCCTGACGGGGTTCGTGGCCAGTCGTCGCGAAGATGCAAGCGCGAGCCGCCATAGACTCGGCGCAACCGACCGCATTTTCGGTAGCCCTAACGGGCTTTCCCCGAAATCTAGCTTATCTGGCGGAGAGGGTGGGATTCGAACCCACGAACACGGTTAGGTGTTACACACTTTCCAGGCGTGCGCCTTCGACCGCTCGGCCACCTCTCCACGCGGGCGCAAGGGTACCGGAGGCGACCCGAGCGATCAAATTTACGGCGGCACCGTGCTCGAGGACTCGGGGACCGGGGGCGTCGGAAGCGGGGGCACCGCGGCCGCGGGCAACTCGCTGGCCGCCTTGTTGGGCGGAGCCGCCTTGTAGCGCGGGGGAACGTCGAGACAGGCGTCTTTAGAACCCGGGGGAGGCGGCGCCAGCTCAACCGGGGGAATGACCATGGCGCTCTGCGTATTCGGCGAATCGAGCCCGGCAGGCACTTTCAGCGCGGCTATCTGCCGTGCACGCTGATATTCCTGCGGCGTGTGGCAGTCCGGATTCAGTTTGCCGAACCAATGGCACCCGCTCGCGAGCGTTGCGGCCGCAATCAACGTCAATACTCGATCAAGACTCATGCTGCTTGGTCCTCAAGGCTGACTCCCGCGGCCTGCATTGCGCGCAGCACGGTATCGTGATGCGCTGCCGACAGTTCGACGAGCGGCAAGCGGATTGCGTTCCCGATGAGCCCCATTCTCGCCACCGCCCACTTGACGGGTATCGGGCTCGCTTCGACGAACAACTCTTTGTGTAAAGGCTGCAAACTGGCGTCAACCGCGCGCGCCTTGGCCAAATCCCCGGATAGCGCGGCCTTGCAAGCCTCGCGCATCCGCCGTGGCGCGACATTGGCCGACACCGAAATCACGCCGCGCGCACCCACGCTCATCCAATCGATGGCAGTTGCATCATCGCCCGAGAGCAGGGTGAATTCCGGCGGACATGCATTGAGCGTCTCCCGTGCGCGGCTCAAGGAGCCCGTCGCCTCCTTGAGGGCGACGATCTGCGGGTGTCGCGCCAGCCGAGCCACGGTGCCCGGCAGCAGGTCCACGGCAGTCCGGCTCGGCACATTGTACAGAATAACGGGCACCGCGGAGGCCTCGGCTGCAGCCATGAAATGCCTGTACAGGCCTTCCTGCGGCGGCTTGTTGTAGTACGGCGTCACCAGCATCACGGCATCCACGCCCAGCCGCGACAGGGCGCGGGTCCGCGCCACCGTTCCGGCCGTCGAATGCGTGCCGGCGCCGACGATTACCTTGAGCTTGCCGCGGCAGCGCGCCACCGCCCGGCGGGTCAGTTCCTCGATTTCCTCCACCGAGAGCGCGGGAGACTCGCCCGTGGTGCCGGCGACGACGATCCCCTCGGTGCCTTCGCGCAAGTGAAAGTCCAGCAATCGATCCCATGCCGGCAAGTCCAAGGCGCCCTCTGCGGTCATCGGCGTCACTATCGCTACCATGCTTCCGGAAAACATCGAGGGGCTCCGCGGGAAATATCGCTACCTTAAGTGGCAGACATGCACCCTGGCAAGCGCCCATCCGGTAGAATTTGCAGTCGATGAAACAACATATCGTTATTTCCGCGGTCGGCGGGGACCGCGTCGGCATGGTCCATGAACTGTCCAAAGCAGTCGCGGACTGCGGCGGAAGCATCAGCGAAAGCCGCATGACCTCGCTCGGCAACGAGTTCGCCATGCTGCTGCTGGTCAACGGCAACTGGCACACGCTCGCCAAACTCGAGGGCGAATTCAAGAAGCTCGCCGATGCCACGGGCATGAACATTCAGCTGCGCCGCACTGAAGAGCGGGCAGCGCGCAACGACATGCTGCCCTATTCCATCGACGTGGTGTGTCTCGACCAGACGGGAATCGTCGCGGGTTTGTCCGGCTTCTTCGCGCAACGCGCGGTAGACATCGCCGAATTGTCGACTCGCTCCTACGCGGCTGCGCACACCGGCGCACCGATGTTTTCGGTGCAGATGATCGTGAATGTGCCGAGCCGCCTGCATATCGGGGTGCTGCGCGAGGAGTTCATGGATTTTTGCGATCACCTGAACCTGGACGCGATTTTCGAGCCGGTGAAAAGTTAAATCCGCTCATGGGCAACATCGAGGTTGGCAAGAAATCGCCGCAATTCACGCTCGAGGGCACGGGCGGCAAATGGTCCGTGCGCGACCGGGCCGCAGGCGCGTGTGTGCTTTATTTTTATCCGCGCGACAACACTCCGGGCTGCACTCAGGAAGGGGCGGATTTTGCCGAAGCCTACTCCTCAATTCGAAAAAGCGAAGTGCGAGATCGTCGGGATCTCGGCAGACAGCGTGGAAACGCACGAAAAGTTCAAGCGGAAAATGGAGTTTCCCTTCGAGCTGCTGAGCGACATGGACAAAAAAGTCTGCGGGCTCTACGACGTGATTCAGGAAAAAAGCATGTATGGCAAGAAATTCATGGGGATCGAGCGCAGCACGTTCCTGATCGACCGCGAGTGTGTATTGCGGCGGGTGTGGCGCAAAGTCAAGGTGAACGGCCACGCCGCGGAGGTACTGGCGGCGGTGAAAGCACTGTGAGCGGCGTGCGGCCCTCAGCGGCCGCGGTTGCGAAAGGCCGTCCGGGCAAGCAAGAGCGACGCATCTTCGTGCTGGACACGAATGTGCTGATGCACGACCCGACCGCCATCTTTCGCTTCGAAGAACACGACATCTATATCCCGATGACGGTGCTCGAGGAACTCGACGCCGGGAAGAAAGGCCTCTCGGAATCGGCGCGAAACGTCCGCCAAGTCAGCCGTTTCCTCGACGAGCTGATGAAGGGCGCCAGCAAGAAGCAGATCGATCGGGGCCTCGCGCTGCCGACCGCGGTGCCGGTCAATCACGGCAAGCGCCCGCCCGGCGGCCGGCTGTTTTTTCAAACCCAGTTGCTGGAGTCCGTGCTTCCCGACAGCCTGCCGGGACACGGCGCGGACAACGCGATCTTGGCCAATACGCTGGCTCTGCAGCAGAAATTCAGCGGGGCCCGGGTCACGCTGGTTTCGAAGGACATCAATTTACGGATCAAGGCAGCGATTCTCGGCGTGCAGGCCGAGGACTATTCGAGCGACAAGACCATCGAGGATGCGGATCTGCTCGCGAGCGGCGTCCAGCAGCTCCCGCCGAATTTTTGGGAGAAGCACGGCAAAGGGATGGAGTCCTGGCAGCAGCAGAGCCGCACGTACTACCGGGTACGTGGGCCCTTGGTGCGCGAGTGGCACGCCAACCAGTTCCTCTACGATCCCGGCCAGAACGGCGTCGAGGCCATCGTGCGCAAGCTCGAGGGCGAGTCGGCAATTTTGGAACTCACCATCGACTACCGCGCGGACCGCAATAATGTATGGGGCGTGACCGCGCGCAATCGCGAGCAAAACCTCGCCTTGAACTTACTGATGGATCCTGAAATCGACTTCGTGACCGTGCTCGGTCCCGCCGGCACGGGCAAGACCTTGCTGACCCTGGCAGCCGGACTCGCGCAAACGCTCGATCATAATCGCTTCAGTGAAATCATCATGACGCGGGTCACGATACCGCTGGGCGAAGACATCGGTTTCCTTCCCGGCACGGAAGAGGAAAAGATGGAGCCCTGGATGGGCGCCCTGATGGACAACCTGGAGGTCCTGACTCAGGGCCAGCCTGGCGGCACTTGGGGCCGCGGCGCCACGAACGACTTGCTCCGGCACCGGATCAAGATCCGTTCCCTTAATTTCATGCGGGGCCGCACGTTTCTGAACCGCTTCATCATTATCGATGAGGCGCAGAACTTGACCCCCAAGCAGATGAAGGCGCTGGTAACACGCGCAGGCCCGGGCACCAAGATGGTATGTCTGGGGAATATCGCGCAGATCGACACCCCCTACCTTACCGAAACCACATCCGGTCTTACCTACGTGGTGAACCGGTTCCACGGCTGGGCATTTTCGGGCCATATCACGCTGGTCCGCGGAGAGCGCTCGCGTCTGGCAGACTACGCTTCTGAAGTACTTTGATTTGGCCAGGGAAATGAGCGAACTTTGGGGGGGCCGCGGCACTCCAAAGGTCTTTACGGAGGCCTAATGTCACTGTTGAAGCCCCTCGCGGTGTTTGCGGCGGCTGCTGCGGCCAGCGCGAGCGTCGGTCTTGGCTGGGCCGCCGGCGTGGGTAGCGCCGTCGATCAAGACCTGCCGGATTTGGGAAGCCCCGCGACGGCCGCGGTGTCGCTCGACGATGAATACCGAGCGGGACTCGGATGGTTCAGCCAAATCCGTTCGACGGGTCAAATTATCGAAGATCCCGAGATCAGCGATTATATTCAACAAATCGGCCACAGCCTGTCGAGCCATGCCGAGGAAGGCCAGCACCAATTTTACTACTTCGTGCTGAAGGATCCGGTCATCAATGCCTTTGCGATGCCGGGCGGTTTCATTGCCATAGACAGCGGCTTGATCCTGGCGACCCGCAACGAGAATGAACTTGCGGGAGTGATGGCTCACGAGACCGCGCACGTCACCCAGCGCCACCTGGTGCGCCAGCTCATTGACCAAAGTCACGCCGGCCTGATGTCGACCGCCGCGATGTTGGCGGCGATACTCTTGGGCGCTACGGCCGGACGCGGGTCGCCTGATGCGATGGAGGGGGCCATTCTCGCCACGCAGAGCGCAGCGATCCAGCATCAGATCAACTACACCCGCGCGAGTGAGTACGAGGCGGACCGGATCGGCATCGGCACCATGGCGAGCGCCGGCTACGATCCTTTGGGAATGGTCGAGCTTCTTCGACAACCTCGCCCACGGCGGACCCGATCCGGCGCGAGTCAACGCCGTTCAGTTCTTGATCGATCATCCGCTGCCCTCGGACCGAATTGCCGAGGCGCGCAATCGCGCGGAACAGATCGGCCGCCTTCGTCATACCGATTCGTTGAGCTACACGCTGATGCGCGAGCGGCTGCGCTCACTCGTCGGCAATCCGCAAGCCGCGCGCGAGTACTTCGCCAACCTCGCCAAGAACGGCGCCGGCAAGAGCATCGAGGAGCGATACGGCAAAGCCGTGGCGGACACTGCAACGCGCAATCCCACCGCGGCCATCCCGGATCTGCAGGCGCTCGTGAACGAGTATCCCAAGGTAAACCAGTTCTACGGCGCACTGGGCCAGGCGTATCTCGTCAACGGCCAGTTGAAGGAATCCGAAGCGGTTCTGGACAAAGCGGTGAATCTATTCCCGCGCAATGCGCCCATCACCATCCGGCTCGCGGAAACCCTGATGCGTGCCGGAAACAACAAGCGCGCACACCTGATACTGGACGACCTTTTCAATGTGGTGGAACCGACGCCGGACCAGACACGATTGATCGCGAAAGCCGCCAATGCGGCCGGAGACACCGCTGATGCGTATTACTACATGTCATACTTCTATCTGATGAACGGCGATCTGAAGATGGCGGCGAACCAGTTGGAACTCGGCTTGAGCATGCCCGGGTTGGATCCGATCCAGCGTGCTCGCTTTAGCGCACGTCTCGAAGAGGTGCGCGCCGCCATGCCCAAAGATCGAAAAAACGCAATCGCGGACGACAACGGCGGCGGCAACGGCAGACGTTAGCGGGACCCGCGCCGTCTCGATCCGCTGTATCACCGCGCCCAATGCCTGTATCGTTCGATACCCGATTTGACGTAATGAGGGAGAGATTCCAAATGCTAAAGGCTAGGTACGCGCGCGCCGGACTCGGCGTGATTTGTTTGATGAGCGTCAGCGCTTGCGTCACGTTACCGCCCAATCACCAGCGAGTACCGCAGGATCCATGGGAGCGGTTCAACCGCGGCGTGTATAAATTCAACGACGCCCTCGACCGCGCCATCGTCAAACCGGTCACGAAGGGATATGTACGCGTCGTCCCCTCCCCCATCCGCACGGGCGTCACGAACTTCTTCGCGAATCTTCAAACGCCCACGGTGATGATCAACGACGCGTTACAAGGCAAATTCCTGGCGGCGGGAAACGATCTGGGACGGTTCTTGCTGAATTCGACGGTGGGATTGGGGGGTATACTCGACCCGGCGACACCGGCGGGATTGGCTCGCAATGAAGAGGATTTCGGCCAGACTCTGGGTCACTGGGGCGTGCATCCGGGTCCGTTCGTCGAGCTGCCGATTCTCGGCCCCTCCGACGTGCGCGATACGGCGTCCAGGGTGGTGGACACGTATACCAATCCCCGCCAATACATCAAGAACACCTACGTGTCCTATGGTCTTTACCTGCCCTACCTGATCGACAAACGCGCATCTCTGCTGCCGCTCGATGAGACGCTGCAGAATGTCTATGACCCCTACGCCTTCATCCGCGACGCCTATCTGCAACGGCGGGCATACTTGGTATCCGACGGCAAGTCCAACGAGGAACCGCTGGTCGATCCGGAGGCGGACAATCCGGACGCCGATAAGCCCGCGCCCGTTCCGCAAGACACGTCGGCACCATCTAAACCGCCAACGCAGCCCCCTCGATAACCTCGTGGGAAGCGGTTACGCAGCCCTTTCGATAACCCGGGAGGCGGCGGCTACGCAGTCGCGCCGGCGGGCAAGTGGGGGACCAGCAGTTCCTCGACTTCGCTCAAGCGCGCGAGCTGCTGGAGTTGAGAGGGGAGATTATCGTAGCGCAGGCCGTGGCCCGCAGCCTTGGCCATGCTCAGCCATTCGATCAGCAATGCGAGCCCTGAGCTGTCACTTCCGGTCACGCCGGCGAGATCGATCAGTTCGGCTCGGCCTTGATTGATGGGGCCTTCCCCTTCGGCGAGCAGTGCGCTCACCGTCGAGAAATGCAGCGATCCCACCACGCGCGAGCGGCCGCCGTCCAACACTTCGAACGACGCAATCTGCTCGCCGTCCCCGCCATACTTGCGCCGGCGGATCAATGTTTGGCCGCCGGGGCGCTGCTCGGCACTGCGCCCTTCTCCAGCCGCTCGATGACTTCATCCAAGCCCTTTTGCTGAATCTCCGAAGCGAAATCAGTGCGGAAGCTCTTGACGTAGGAAATGCCTTCGATGACTACGTCCCAGGCCTTCCAGGCGCCCTCGACTTTGCGCAGCATGAAGTTGACCGGGACCTTCTCTCCGTTGGAGCGTTTCACTTCGGTGCGGACCTCGGCCGTGGCAGCGCCGGGATCGCCTCTGTAGGGCAGAATCGTGAATCGGTCAGCCGTGAAATCGACCAACGCGTTGCCGTAGTTGTGCAGCAGCGAATGATAGAACGCGTCGACGAAGCGCTTGCGCTGTTCGGGGGTCGCTGTTCGCCACGCCTGTCCCAAGACCAGCCGCGCCGCATACTCGGTATCGAAGTTCGGCAGCAAAACATTCGCGACCAGCGCGTCGAGTTTCGTCGGGTCGCTTGCATACATCTGCCGATTCTTGTCGAGTTCCTGGAGCATGCGCTTGGCGGAATTCTCCACGACTTCCTGCGGGCCCGAAGTACTCGGCGCGGCGGCAGGCGCAGCCGGCGTGTCCGCCGCGTTTGCTGCGCCGGCCATCGTGACGAACAGGGCGAGGATTGTAAATTTTATCATTTCGTTTTCTCCGTGGGCTTGGGCGTTGCAGCCGCGGACGCGTCCGACTTGTTGGACTTGTCCCCGCTGCTCTTCACGAAATTCGCCAAGACCTGGCCGATCAAGTTTTCGAGCACGAAGGCGGACTGCGTAAAATCGATTTGATCCTTGTCCTTGAGATAAGTTTCAGCGCCCCCTGCAGTTAGTCCGATGTACTTGCCGCCGAGCAGGCCTTGGGTGAAGATCGCGGCATCGCTGTCGGTCGGGATCTGGTTGTAGCGCGCGTCCATGCGCAGTGTGACGACCGCCTTGTATTCCTTCGAATTGAAGCCGATTTTCGCGACCCGTCCCATTTCGACTCCCGACATGGACACGGGCGCTCCCACCTTGAGGTCGCCGATGTTATCGAACTTCGCGGTGAGCTCATAGTGCGGCGGATTCGCGAAGAAATTGATGCCGCGGCTGGTGGTTTGCGTGGTCAGAAAAAAAAGCGCTGCGAATCCGAGCAGTACGAATGTCCCGGTTCCGAGATTCAATGTCGTTGACTTGCGCATAGCCATGCCGTACCCCTTCTTTACAAAAACGCAGCAGTAATCAGATAGTCCAGGAACAAGATGACCACGGCGGAGGTCACGACGGTGCGAGTCGTCGCGCGGCCGACGCCCTCCGCCGTCGGCGTCGCGTAGTATCCCTCATACACGGCGATCAGACTGCAGGTGATCCCGAAAATGCAGCTCTTGACGATGCCTTCGTAGATGTCCGACAAACCGACGGCGGCTCGCATCTGCGACCAGAAGCTGCCGGAGTCGACACCCATGATCTGGACGCCCACGAGTTGCGCGCCGTAGATGCCGATCACGCTGAAAATGGCCGCGAGCAGCGGCATGGCGATGACGCCGCCGAGGAACCGAGGCACGACGACTCGTCGGATCGGATCGACCGCCATCATTTCCATCGCGGATATCTGATCGGTCGCGCGCATCAATCCCAACTCCGAGGCCAACGCGGTGCCTGCCCGGCCGGCAAAGAGGAGGGCCGTGACCACCGGTCCCAGCTCCTTCACGAGCCCGATAGTGGCCGCCGTGCCCAAGGCCTCTTCGGATCCGAACCGCTGCAGCAGCTGAAATCCTTGGAGACCCAGCACCATCCCTACGAACAAGCCGGACAGCATGATGATGACCAGCGACAGCGCGCCGCTGTTGAAAATCTGCTGCGCGATGAGGTCGAGCCGAAGCAGCGCGCGCGGCGAAGCGGCGATCAGCCGCAACAAGAAACGCGTGACCGAACCGAGTCCCACCAGTGACTCGAACAGGCTTTCCCAAAGTTCTCTCGCCAGCTTCACGGACCCTCGTTGCGGGCGAGCAGCTCGCTGAAATAGTCCGGGGCCGGGAAGTGAAACGGGACCGGCCCGTCGGCGAGGCCGCCGATGAACTGACGCACGATTTCCGACGGGTAGTTCTGCAGCTCCTGCGGCGTGCCGTTTGCGGCCACCTTGCCTCCGGACAGCAGATATACAGCGTCGGCTACCGTGGAAATCTCTTGCACATCGTGCGACACCACGATGCTCGTAATGCCGAGCGCGTCGTTCAACCGCCGTATCAAACGCAATATGACTCCCAACGAGATGGGATCGAGACCGACGAAGGGCTCGTCGTAAATCAAGATCTCCGGATCCATGACGATGGCTCGCGCCAACGCGACTCGCCGGCTCATTCCTCCGGAAAGCTCCGCGGGCGTGAGTTCGGCCGCACCGCGCAGCCCCACGGCCTGCAACTTGGTGAGCACCAGTTGACGAATCAGCCGCTCGGGCAGATCAGTGTGTTCGCGCAGCGGGAAGGCGACGTTTTCGAACACGGACAGATCGGTCAGCAGCGCCCCGTTCTGAAACAACATGCCCATGCGGCGCCTCAGCACATAGAGCTCGTTTCGCCGTACGGTGAGCATGTCCTGACCGGCGACCACGATTGAGCCGCTGTCGGCCGTCACTTGTCCGGTAATGAGCCGAAGCAAAGTCGTCTTGCCGGTGCCGCTCGGTCCCATGATCGCGGTGATGCGCCCGCGTGCAATGTCAAGGTCCAGCCCCGTGAATATCGGGCGTCCATTGATGGCGTAATCGAGGTTACGAATTTCAATGATGTTGGCGGATTGGTTCAATGGTTTTGGCTGCGAGTCTTCGGCGTCGCGACGACGCTTGCACTTCAGTGAGCGCGTGGAGCTAAGCCGCGGAGCTTTCCATGGAGCTTTGGTACGCCCCAACTGCCGCCAGCCCGTTCAATTTCGCGCGCTTGAAAAGAGCCTGCTGACCGCCTGTATATCCGCTCTGCTTCCCACCCCACGCGCTCAGTGCGTTCTCCTGCAGAGCCCGCCCATAGCTGAAGGTGAGTGTCCACGGCAAAGGGCCCAACGCGTTCATCAAGCTCAAATGCTGGGTCGCTTCCGCCGGACTCTGGCCTCCAGACAAGAAGGCAATGCCCGGGACGGCCGCGGGTACTTGGCGCTTCAGCGTGCGAACGGTGGCCTCCGCGACTTGCTCCGGGGTCGATTTCTGAGAGCTCTTCTTGCCCGGCACGACCATGTTCGGCTTGAGCACCATCCCCTCGAGATATACTCGAGCTGCGAACAAATGCTGGAAAACGCGATCCAGCACGAGGTTTGTCACCTCTTCGCAACGTTCCAGCGCATGAGTCCCGTCCATCAGGACCTCGGGCTCCACGATCGGCACGATGCCCGCTTCCTGACATAGCGTCGCATAGCGCGCCAGCGCTTCGGCATTGGCCTCGATCGCGTAGAGACTCGGGATTCCCGCTCCTATATCGATCACCGCGCGCCATTTCGCGAATCTCGCGCCCAGCTTGTGATACTCGGCCAGCCGCTCGCGCAGTCCGTCCAGTCCCTCGGTTATGGTTTCGCCTGGAAAACCCGCCAACGGCTTCGCCCCCAAGTCGACTTTGATGCCGGGCAGCATTGCATGCTGGGCAAGATAGGTCGCGAATGGAACTCCGTCCCTGGTTTTTTGACGCAAGGTCTCCTCGTACAGGATGACACCGCTGATATATTCCTGCGCGCCGGGCACCGTAAAGAGCATTTCGCGGTATGCGCGCCGATTCTCCTCCGTGGATTCAAGCTTGATGCTGTCGAAGCGCTTCTTGATCGTGCCCGTACTCTCGTCGGCGGCCAAAATTCCTCTGCCTTTTGCGACTAGCGCACGCGCTGTGGCGCTTAGGATTTCCGTGTTCATGTCTGGCGTGTCTCACTGGTACCGTCGGGGTAGGACGGCGAAGGATAGCAAAATACGGCTGAATCCGCCCCGTGGGTGGACCTTCAATTCAAATAGGACTAAAATAGTCCACATAGCGCTTCGAAGTGGGACACCCCTTAATCTATGCTGCGAATGGGAAAATTGACCGACTACGCGACTGTTGTGCTTGCGAGTCTTGCACAAGAGCCCGCGCGACATCGCGCGGCGGCGGAATTGGCGGAGCGCACGCGCTTGAGCCGCCCCACCGTCAGCAAGGTGCTCAAGGGACTGCAGCGCGCCGGGATGGTGATTTCCTCGCGCGGCTCGCAGGGCGGCTATCGCCTGGCCCGAGCGCCGGAGCTGATCACCGCAGCCCAGATTCTGGACGTATTCGAGGGACCGATCGCGATCACCGAGTGCAGCGGCGCGTCGAGCCGATGCGGCATCGAGCGCCAGTGCCGGGTCGGCGGGGCTTGGCAGCGGGTGAACGCCGCTATCCGGCGCGCGCTCGAGGACGTGACGCTGCGCCAACTGGCGGGCCTGGACTCCTCCACCCTGCGCATCGGGGGATTGGCGTCGGAAATTCGAGCGAGTTCCCCGTGAATAGCGCAAAAGCGGCCCCATCTAAGCAATGACCCCGGCGAAACGGCAAGTAAATTCTGATGTCCAGCAAATCTCAAGACGTTGAAGCGCTTCTCTCGCAAAAATATCGGCACGGATTCGTCACCGATATCGAATCCGACAGCCTGCCGCCCGGACTCGACGAGGGCGTGGTGGCTGCCATCTCGAAGAAGAAGCATGAACCGAAGTTCTTGCTCGACTGGCGGCTGAAGGCGTTTCGCCACTGGCAGACCATGCAAGAGCCGGCCTGGGCGCATGTGCATTACAAACCGATCGACTACCAAGACATCTCGTATTACTCGGCGCCGCGGGCGCCGGCCAATGCGCCGAAGAGCCTCGATGAAGTGGATCCGAAGCTGCTCGCGACTTACGCCAAGCTGGGCATCCCGCTGCACGAGCGTGCGCGGCTGGCCGGCGTCGCCGTCGACGCCGTTTTCGACAGCGTCTCCGTCGCCACGACTTTCAAGGAAAAATTGGGCAAGGCCGGCGTCATTTTCTGTTCCTTCTCGGATGCGGTCCGCGATCATCCGGAGCTGATCGAACGCTACCTCGGAAGCGTCGTTCCGCCGGGAGACAACTTCTTCGCGGCGCTGAACTCGGCGGTATTTTCCGACGGTTCGTTCGTTTACGTGCCGCGCGGCGTGCGCTGTCCGATGGAATTATCGACTTACTTTCGCATCAACGCCGCCAAGACGGGGCAATTCGAGCGAACCTTGATCATCGCCGCGGAGGGCGCGTCGGTGAGCTATCTGGAGGGCTGCACCGCGCCGATGCGCGATGAGAATCAACTGCACGCGGCGGTGGTCGAATTGGTGGCCCTCGACGACGCCCAGATCAAGTACTCGACGGTTCAGAATTGGTATCCGGGCGACGAAAACGGTCTGGGCGGCATTTATAACTTCGTCACGAAGCGCGGCGAATGCCGCGGACGAGGTTCGAAGATTTCTTGGACCCAGGTGGAAACAGGATCGGCCATCACCTGGAAGTACCCGAGCTGCATCCTGAAGGGCGAGAACTCCATCGGCGAGTTTTATTCGGTTGCCGTCGCCAACAATTATCAACAGGCGGACACCGGGACCAAGATGGTGCATATCGGGCGAAATACCAGAAGCACGATCGTTTCGAAGGGCATTTCCGCCGGTCACGCCGAGAACACCTACCGCGGATTGGTGAAAATATTGCCGAGCGCCGCAGGCGCGCGAAATTTCACGCAGTGCGATTCGCTGTTGATGGGTCCGAAATGCGCGGCGCACACGTTCCCGTACATGGAGGTCAAGAATCCGACCGCCACCGTCGAGCACGAGGCCAGCACCTCGAAAATCGGTGAGGACCAATTGTTCTATTGCTTGCAGCGCGGCATTTCGGCGGAAGACGCGGTGAACATGATCGTGAGCGGATTTTGCAAGGTCGTATTCAAAGAGCTGCCGATGGAGTTCGCGGTCGAGGCTCAGAACCTGTTGAGCGTGAGTCTGGAAGGGGCCGTCGGCTAGCCGTTAGAGGAAACATCTTGCTTCAAATTATCGATCTGAGTGCCCGCGTTGCGGGCAAGGACATCCTGAAGGGAGTCAATCTCGAGGTCCGCGCCGGCGAGGTCCATGCCATCATGGGTCCGAACGGTTCGGGCAAGAGCACGCTCGCCCAGGTGCTCGCGGGACGCGAGGACTACGAGGTCACCGGCGGCTCGGTGACCTTCGACGGCCGGGATTTATTGGCTCTGCCGCCGGAGGAGCGCGCGCGCGCGGGCTTGTTTTTGGGATTTCAATATCCGGTGGAGATTCCCGGGGTCAACAACGTCTATCTCTTGAAAGCGGCGCTGAATGCGAAGCGCAAGGCAGCCGGTGAGCCGGAAGTCGACGCGTATGAGTTCCTGGCTCTGATACGTCAAAAGATGAAGCTGATGCAAATGAGCGATTCCTTCCTCACCCGCGGCGTGAACGAAGGATTCTCCGGCGGCGAAAAGAAGCGCAACGAAGTCCTGCAGATGCTCGTGTTGGAGCCGAAGCTCGCGATTCTCGACGAAACGGATTCCGGTCTCGATATCGACGCCCTCAAGGTGGTGTCCGCGGGCGTGAACACCCTGCGCGACCCCAAACGGGCCGTCGTTCTCGTGACTCACTACCAGCGGCTGCTCGACTACATCGTTCCCGACCAGGTACACGTGTTGTCGGGCGGACGGATTCTGAAATCCGGCGATCGGACTCTCGCACAAGAGCTTGAACGCCGCGGCTATGACTGGGTGGTCGAGAGTCAGGTCGCATGAGCACGGCATTGCAGTCCTCTACTCCGCCAATGTCGGCGGCGCTGCGCTCATTCGCCGCGCAATGGCAAACTCGCCCCGCCGATCCGCTCTCGCCGGTGCGCGGACGGGCCATGCAGCGCTTTCTCGAACTCGGACTTCCATCTTCGCGCGATGAAACCTGGCGCTACACCAATTTGCGCAGCCTCGCCGCGCAGAGTTTCGTCGATGCCCCACGGCTGCTTGGCGGCGAAATCGTCCCGGACGGCGCGCTCTCGTTGCTTGGCGAATCCGATCGCGCGGCATCCCTGATCGTGGTCAACGGCTATCCGATCATGCCCTTTCCGGCCGTAGAGGGCATCGAGACCATCAGCCTCAGGGAATTGTCTCGCTCGGATCCCGAGGCGATAAAGCGCTTTCTGGAGCCCTTGTCGGATGCCGAGCAACGGCGCTGGACCTTGCTCAACACCGCGCTGTTCGTCGACGGGCTGTATCTCAGGATCACGAGCCGTGTCGCAGCTCCGCTGGTCATCCTGCACGTTGCGAGCGGTGAAGGCGCCGACAATATCGCCTACCCACGCATCATTATCGAAGTTGCCGCGGGGTGCAGCGCGACTATCGTCGAGCAGCACGTGGCGCAGGGCGAACACACGCCGCTCAGCAATTCGAACACGCATATCGCGCTTCGCAGGGATGCCCGGCTGGAACACTACCGGGTGTACGCCACGGGTGGCGGCGCCACCCACATCGATTCACTCGATATCCGGCAGGACCAAGGCAGCGGCTGCAAGCAATTCACGATCGTGCTCGGCGGCGGCTTGGTGCGAAGCACTCTGGAGGCGGAGCTGGGGCAACGGGGCGCATCGCTCGATAGCTACTCGCTGCTCGTGGGACACGAGGCCCGGCACGTCGACTGCGTCAATGTAGTTACCCACGGCGCGCCCGATACGCGCAGCAATCAAACGGCGCGCGCCATCGCCGGCGACATGAGCCGGGTCATATTCAACAGCAAGGTGATCGTGAACGCCGGGGCCGTGCACGCGCAATCGCAACAATCGTGCCGGGGTTTGCTGTTGTCGAAGACCGCCGAGATCGACACGCGGCCGCAACTGGAAATTCACGCCGATGAGGTCAAATGCGCCCATGGCGCGACCACCGGGCGTCTCGATCCCGACATGCTTTTTTACATGCTTTCGCGCGGCCTGGATCGCGACACGGCACAAAGCCTGCTGGTGTATGCCTTCCTTGCCGATGTCCTCACCGGGATGTCGGTGCCGTCGGCGCGAGCGGCGATCGAAAACTCGTTGATCGCCCAATTGCCCGACTCGCAAACACTGCGGAAGTTTAGATGAAAGACATAGCTTTGGCCGATCGCAGCAGGGGATTCGACGTGAACGCATTGCGCCGGCAATTCCCCGTTTTGGCGCGCACGGTGCGCGGCAAGCCGCTCGCTTATTTGGACAATGGTGCCTCGGCGCAGCGCCCGTCGGCCGTGATCGATGCCGTCAACGACTACGAACGGCGTCACCACGCCAACATACACCGCGGGGTGCACACGCTGAGTCAGGAAGCGACTGCCCTGTACGAGAGTGCCCGCGATCGCCTGACTGGATTCATCAACGCCCGCTCGCGGCACGAGATCATTTTCGTGCGCGGCACCACCGAAGCCATCAATCTCGTCGCGCAAAGCTACGGCAGGCCGACGCTGAAGCCGGGCGACGAAATCCTCGTCACGCATCTCGAACATCACGCCAATATCGTTCCATGGCAGATGGTTTGCGAACAGACCGGCGCCTCTCTGGTGGTCGCCCCGATCGATTCACGCGGGCAAGTCCATGTGGACGAGGTGGCGGCGCTGATGACGCCGCGGACTCGGCTGTTTGCTTGCGCCCACGTATCGAACGCGCTTGGGACAGTGCTGCCGATTCGGCGCCTGATCGCGGCCGCCAAGGCGCGCGGCATCGTCACTCTCATCGACGGGGCCCAAGCCGTGTCCCACATGCATGTCGACGTGCGCGAGTTGGGCTGCGACTTCTATGCCTTCTCGGGCCACAAGATGTTCGGTCCCACGGGTGTCGGCGTTCTATACGGGCGCGAACAGTTGCTCGAGAACATGCCGCCCTGGCAAGGCGGCGGCGAGATGATACTCGCGGTCACCTTCGCAAAGACCACCTACAACGCGCTGCCCAATAAGTTCGAGGCCGGTACTCCGAACATCTCCGGGGGCGTCGGCTTGGGGGCGGCGGTCGATTTCCTGCAAGGGCTGGACCGCGATGCCGCGCACGCGCACGAGACGGCGCTTCTCGAGCATGCGACGGCGGTCTTGAGCAAAATACCGGATCTTCGCATCGTGGGTACCGCAGCGGACAAGGCGAGCCTGGTGTCCTTCGCCGTTGCAGGCGTGCATCCGCACGACTTGGGAACCATTCTCGATGAAGACGGGATCGCCATTCGCACAGGTCATCACTGCGCCATGCCTGTCATGGAATTCTTCCAGCTGCCGGCGACGGCCCGCGCCTCGTTCGCTTTCTACAACACCTTCGAGGAAATCGACAGGCTTGCCGCCGGCATCGTGCGCGCGCGCAAGCTTTTCGCTTAATTTCACATGGAGCTGAACGACCTTTATCGGGATGTGATTCTGGACCACAACCGCCGGCCGCGTAATTTCGGCGCGTTGGAAGCCCCGGATGCCAGCGTCGAGGGATTCAATCCCCTGTGCGGCGACCGGCTCACGGTCCGCTTGCGCCTTGAAGACGACAAGATCAGCGATATCCGTTTCGAAGGGCAGGGATGCGCGATCTCGACCGCTTCGGCTTCCATGATGACCGAAGCGGTGAAAGGCAAGACGCGCGCAGACGCGTTGCAGCTGTTCGATCGCGTCCATGAGCTTCTCACCGACGATGCGGCGCCGCCGGCGGAGGAACTGGGAAAACTTGCGGCGCTATCCGGGGTCCGGGCGTACCCGGCGCGCGTAAAGTGTGCAAGCCTGTGCTGGCACACGCTCGCCGCCGCCCTTCGATCGACTAATCCGCAGGCCGTGCCCGCGGTAACCACCGAGTGACTGAGGAATGCATTCCTACGAAAACGAGCCGATCGTCGTGCAGCGCGAGGTCAAGGCGGTGGCCATCCCTGCGGGCGTCGAAGTCAATCTCAAGCTGGGCTCGGTCGGCTATATCACCCAAGCGCTGGGAGGCAGCTTCACCGTCTACATCGACGGCAATCTGTTTCGCATCGCCGGCCAGGATGCGGACGCCATCGGCAAGACCCCCGCAACGGCGCCCGAGGTGCCCCCGGGCGCCTCCGAAGACGATATCAAGAACATCGTCTGGCAGCAGCTGAAGACTTGTTACGATCCGGAGATTCCCGTCAATATCGTCGACCTGGGTCTCGTCTACGAATGCGACGTCAGCAAGAATGAAGATGCGACGCGCACGGTCGACATCAAAATGACCTTGACGGCGCCCGGATGCGGCATGGGCGAAGTCTTGGTCCAGGATGTGCGCGACAAGGTGCAAATCGTCCCGACCGTCGCTCGGGCGAATGTCGAGTTGGTATTCGACCCGCCCTGGAACCAGACCATGATGTCGGACGAAGCTCGATTGCAAACCGGCATGATGTAGATCCCGCTGATGTGAGGAAACAGCCGTGAAATGGATCGACGCCGGACCCGCCACCGAATTGGGCGAGGGGCAAACAATCTCCATCCCGGTCGGACGCCGGATGATCGCCGTCGCCCGCAGCGGCGCGGCTTATTTCGCCATCGAAGACGTCTGCACCCACGACGGTGCCCAGCTCACCGGCGGCGCGATCGAGGGCACGGAAATCATCTGCCCGCGTCACGGCGCGCGTTTTTGCCTGAAAACCGGGGAGGCTTTGACTCCGCCAGCCTACGAACCGGTACGCGTCTACGAAACGAAAATTGAAGGTGGTCATTTGTGGGTACGCGCAGACTGACGCTGTTACGGCATGGAAAAGCACAATCGATCGACAGTTGCGCTGAAGACTTCGAGCGCGCGTTGACACGCCGCGGCAGCATCGAGGCGCGCGAAATGGCGCTGCGCATCGTGTCCCGCGATCTCATACCGGATTTGATTCTGGTCAGTCCGGCCGAACGCACCTGGGCGACCGCCGAGATCGTCGCCGACGCCTGCGAACTGGATCCCGAGCAGGTGCAATGCGCGCGCGAGTTGTATTTAGCTACACCCGAGGCCACCTGGCGGCTGCTGACGTGGCGCCGCGATGGGGCTCTCAACCACATCATGATTTGCGGCCACAATCCAGGCTTGAGTCAGGTAGCGAGCCGCCTGGGACCGAAGCCTCAATCGAGAGAATTGCCGACCGCCGGCATCGCCACCGCGGTTTGGCACAATGCGGACTGGCAGACCCTGCAGCCGGAATCTGCCGCCAGTTGCGAGCTGGATGATCCGGAGAACATGCCCGAGTTGTGAGGGGCTCCGGGCGGTAGCGGGCCTTTAGGCGGGATTCAGCGCATTAGCGAGTTTGGCCAAGCTTTTATAGATTTTAAGCACCCGCGGTACGTAGGCCTGCGTCTCCTTGTAGGGCGGTATGCGGCCGCCATTGCGATCCACGGCATCTTCGCCGGCGTTGTAGGCGGCGAGGACCAATTTGAGGTCCGCACCATAACGGTCCAGCAGCGAGCGCAGGTAGCGCGCTCCCGCGTGTACATTTTGCATTGGATCGTACGCGTTTTCGGCGCCATATTGTCGCGCCGTCGCCGGCATCAGCTGCATGAGTCCCACCGCTCCCTTTTTGGACACCGCCCGTGCGTTGAAGCCCGATTCGACCACGATGACGGCCCGGAGCAAATTGGGCTCCACGGAATAATTCGCGGCGGCCTTTTCGATGATGAGATCGTATTGCGAGGCCTTCGCGAGCAGCGACGGATTGTAAGGTTGCCCGCTTTCGGTCTTCGATCCTGGCGTCGCCATCAGGAAGGAATACCGGGGGTCGTTCGGTACATTGGTGTAGTGGGCAATCCCCTTGGAATCGACGAAGGAATAGATGTCCGCCCGGGCGGACAGTGCCGCCGTCGCCAGCAATACGGCGAAAACGAGGGTTGAGGTGCGGCTCATGAGCGACAGTAGGCCTGGAGGACCAGGCTTGCGATAGTAGGTCAACACCGTAGCGCGCTCGTGGTCGAAGCCGGCCTGTTAGGTCTGATCGCGCTGCAGGCGCATCAGCCGCCGCCGGTCCCGCTTGTCGGGGCGGCTGTCGGGCCGCGGCCGCGAGGCCTGCGCCAGGCGCTGCTGTTCGCGCAGCTTGGCGCGCCGATCGGCACTGGCGGGAGTCTCGAGATAGTGCGATTGCGCCTCGGCGGCCGGCCCGCGTCGCCGCGGCAAGCCCAGCACTTCGAACTCCGCCACGCCGCCTTCCAGGGAAAGACTCAGACGATCGCCGATCCGAACGCGATGCGCCGGCTTGACCCGCTCGGCATTCAGGTGCACTTTCCCGCCGGTGATCGCGTCCTGCGCCAGGCTCCTCGACTTGAAGAAACGGGCTTGCCAGAGCCACTTGTCAAGTCGGTGATTGTCGGTTTTTTCGTCGCCGGTCATAAGGATACAGCCGCATTAGCCGAAGTAATCCGCACGAAGTCGCCGCGTCAAGCCGTTATAATAGCGGCATGAAAGGCCCGACTAGAGACTCGAGGTCGCCGTGCTGAAAGAATTTCGCGAGCGGCTGTCGCAAGATACCGCGGCGCTCGACGCGGCCGGCCTTTTGAAACGCGAGCGGGTTCTGGAATCGGCGCAGGGACCGGTGGTGCGGCTCGCCGGCGGCCGCGAAATGATTAATCTCTGCGCCAACAATTACTTAGGCCTCGCGAACCATCCCTCGGTGCTCGAGGCCGCGCATGCGGCGCTCGAGCGCTATGGCTACGGCGTCGCGTCGGTGCGATTCATCTGCGGCACGCAGAGCGTGCATCGCGAGTTGGAGGAGCGCCTCAGCGCCTATCTGTCGATGGAGGATACGATTTTGTATTCTTCCTGCTTCGACGCGAACGGCGGTTTGTTCGAGACCTTGCTCGATGATCAAGACGCCGTCATCAGCGACGCCTTGAATCACGCGAGCATCATCGACGGGATCCGTCTTTGCAAAGCTCGGCGCCTGCGCTACGCCAACAACGACCTCGAAGAACTCGAACAGGCGTTGAAGGATTCGCAAGCCTCGCGCGTCCGTCTCATCGCCACCGACGGCGTTTTTTCCATGGACGGCTCGATCGCGAAATTGAAGGAAATCTGCGATCTGGCCGACCGCTACGGTGCGCTCGTCATGGTGGACGATTCGCATGCCACCGGATTTATCGGCGAAATGGGCCGTGGCTCGCATGAGCTGCGCGGCGTCATCGGCCGAATCGACATTCTGACGGGAACCCTCGGCAAGGCCTTGGGCGGAGCGAGCGGCGGCTACGTAGCCGCGCGCAAGGAAATCGTCGGCTGGCTGCGCCAGCGGTCGCGGCCCTACCTGTTTTCCAACAGCATCGCGCCGCCCGTGGCCGCGGCTACTCTGCGGGTCATCGATCTGCTCGAATCCTCCACCGAGTTGCGCCGGCGCTTGCATGCGAATTCCCGTTATTTTCGCGAACAGGTGCAAAGCCTCGGATTCAACCTCATTCCGGGAGAGCATCCCATCATTCCGATCATGCTGGGCGATGCGCCGTTGGCCGTCAGCCTCGCAGAGCGCATCCAGGCGCTCGGAGTTTACGTGGTGGCTTTCGCCTTTCCGGTCGTTCCCCATGGAAAAGCGCGCATTCGCACCCAAATGAGCGCTGCGCACTCCCGCGAGCAGCTCGATCAGGTCATTCAGGCTTTCGCTCGCGCGGGACGCGATCTGGGCATCATTCATTAAGGGCAAGTCATGAAAGCATTAGTCAAGGCGCGCGCGGAGCCGGGTATCTGGCTGCAGGACATTCCGGAACCTGCGCTAGGTCACAACGACGTGCTCATCAAGGTGCATCGCACGGCCATTTGCGGCACCGACATGCACATCTACAACTGGGACGCCTGGGCGCAGAAAACCGTACCGGTGCCGATGGCCGTCGGTCATGAATATTCGGGGGAAATCGTCGAAATAGGCAGCGAAGTGCGCGGCTTCCATTCCGGCGATCGCGTCTCCGGAGAAGGCCACATTACCTGCGGGCATTGCCGCAATTGCCGCGCCGGACGGCGGCACCTATGCCGCAATACCTCGGGAGTCGGCGTGAATCGAGCCGGCGCCTTCGCCGAGTACCTCACGATCCCGGCCGCCAATGTATTCAAGCTGCCTGACGCCATCGATGACGAAATCGCCTCCATTCTGGATCCCTTCGGCAATGCCACCCACACAGCACTGGCATTCAACGTCGTCGGCGAGGACGTGCTCATCACGGGCGCGGGGCCGATCGGCATCATGGCGGCGGCGGTTGCCAGGCATTGCGGCGCGCGGCATATCGTGATCACGGACGTGAACGACTATCGGCTGGGGCTCGCCGCAAAAATGGGCGTGTCCAAAGCCCTCAATATCTCGCGAGATTCCCTCGATGACGCCATGCGCGGTTTGGGTATGGAGGAAGGCTTCGATGTGGGCTTCGAGATGTCGGGCAATGCCGGCGCACTGCGCGAAATGCTCCGGACGATGAACCACGGCGGCAGCATTTCCATGCTCGGCATTCCGCCCGGTGAAACGGCCATCGATTGGAACCAGGTCATTTTCAAGGGGCTGATGATCAAGGGAATCTACGGTCGCGAAATGTTCGAAACTTGGTACAAGATGTCGAGCATGTTGCAGAGCGGCCTCGACGTACGCCCGGTAATCACCCACCGATTGGGGATCAACGATTACCGCGAAGGGTTCGAGATCATGAATTCCGGCAAATCCGGCAAGATCACCTTGGACTGGTCCAGCCTCTAAGTCAGATCGAGCCCAGGCCTCAGGGGGATGCGAGGCCCCTGAGCGTCATGTGCGGTTCGCGGCACCAGCAATACGCATACAACCCGCGCGGATCGTTGAGCCTTGCGATGGCGCGCGCCTGCTCGAGCACGGGGTCCAGCGCCCGATCGATGTCGCCACGCGGCGCAATGAGTCCCGATAGTTGACCGATGCGCAGCGTCTCCGAGCGCAGCTGCATCAACAACGCCTCGCGCAAACTCAAGGCCGGCTCGATGTAATCGACGTCGTAGTCGGCGCCGAGCTGAGCGATTTTCGCGGCAGCGTCGGTCGCATCCTTGAGTCCGCCGAGATGATCCACCAAGCCGATGCGCTGAGCGTCGAGACCCGCCCATACCCGCCCCTGCGCGATCTTGTCCACATCCTCGACCGATTTTTTCCGGCCGTCGCCGACGCGCCGCAAGAATTGCGCATACGCGTGATCGACTGAAGTCTGGAGAATCTGGCGCGTGGCGGGCGTAAGCGTGCGATCCAGAGCGCATGCCCCCGGCAAGCGGAGTGGTGCCGATGCCGTCGACCTTGACACCGAGTTTCTCCAAGGTGTGCTGGAACGTCGGAACCACGGAGAACACGCCGATCGATCCGGTCAATGTCGTGGGGCTGGCGAATATTTCGTTCGCGGCGGTGGAAATATAATATCCGCCCGAAGCGGCGTACGTGCTCATGGAGACCACGACGGGCTTCCCCGCACTGCGCAAGTTCTGCACCTCGCGCAGGATTTGCTCCGACGCGAACATGCTTCCGCCCGGGCTATCGACGCGGAGCACCACCGCCTTCACGCCTTTGTCGTATCGGGCCTGCCGCAAAAGATCGGCCGTGCTCTCGCCGCCGATCGTGCCCGGCGGCTGATGGCCGTCGAGAATCTCTCCCGATGCCACCACGATGCCGACCTTGGAGTCCGATTTGGATTTCAAGACGTGTTTGGAGCGCACGGAAGCAAGGTATTGACTCATGCCGACGGCGTTGAAGGAATGATTGTCCTCATCCTCGCCCACCAGCGCCTTGAGTTCGTCGGCCATCTGCCGTCGACTTTTCAGCGCCGTGACCAGGCCGCGCTGGAGCGCCAGTTTCGCCGCGTCGCCGTTGACGGCGGCGAGCGCAGCGGGCTCGTTGGCCACGAAATCGTTGAGCGCGCCGGCCGGCATCGAGCGGGCCCGCGTGACGTCTTGTTGGTAGGCGTTCCACAATGCTTCCAGCCAGACGGTGGTCTCTTCGCGCTCGGTCGGAGCCATGTCGCTGCGGGAGAATTGATCGGTGAAGCTCTTGTACGTCCCGGCGCGAAACACGTTGACGTCGACACCGAGCTTCTCGATGGCATCCTTCAAATACATGCGGTAGTAGCTGAAGCCGTCGAGGTAAATCAGCCCCATCGGATCGAGATAGACCTCGCCGGCTTGCGCCGCCAGATAATACTGGGTTTGATCCATCGAATCGGCGGCCGCCACGACGCGTTTGCCCGCGGCGCGAAATTCGCGAAGCGCCGCTCCAACTTCCTGCAGCTTCGATAGGCCGGACGCGTCCAGAGAGCCCAAATCAAGCACGATCAGCTTGATGCGCGCGTCGGACTTGGCGGCGATGATGGCATCGGTCACGTCCCTGAGGAGCGTCTCCGGAGCCGGACCGCCGGCGGCCTGACCGAAGGCGCGGCGTACCGGGTCCGTGGCCAGTTGCTCGACGAGCCGGCCTTCAGGCGCGATCACCAGCGCCGCCGTATGCGGAACGATCGGGATGGAGGTGTGCAGGGCGGCCAGGATGAACCCGAAGATGACCAGCAACAGCACCAGATGCAGGACTCTGCGGAGCCCGTCGAGAATTCGCCAGACTAGCCCGAAGAATCCCATGCGAGCGGACGCGACAACCATTCAAAGACTCCAGTCCGCCGTGGGCGTAAGAACACCGCCGATCAGATTTTCTCGTCGATGCGGGCCGCTTTGCCGGACAGGTCACGCAAGTAATACAGCTTCGCACGCCGAACGGCTCCGCGCCGCTTCACGCTCACTTCGCTGATGGACGGGCTGAACGTTTGGAACACCCGCTCCACCCCCTCGCCGTGCGAAATCTTGCGCACGGTGAAGGAGGAATTGAGCCCCCGATTCTTCTTGGCGATGACCACTCCCTCATAGGCCTGAACGCGCTCGCGATCACCCTCCACCACCTTGACCTGCACGATGACCGTATCGCCGGGGTTGAAATCGGGGATCTTGCGCGTCGCGCGCTCGCTGTTCAATTCTTGGATGATCTTGTTCATGGTTATCGCCCTCGCCTTTGACTGCCTTGGTCTCGCGTGCGTTCGGCACGCTCGACCTTGAATTCTTCCAACAAAACCCGCTCTTCATCGCTCATGCCGCGCCGCTCCAGCAATTCGGGCCGGCGCAGCCAGGTGCGGCCGAGCGCCTGCTGCAATCGCCAGCGGCTGATCGCCGCGTGGTCGCCCGAGGTCAGCACCGCCGGCACCGCCTGTCCATCGACCGTCGCCGGCCGCGTGTAATGCGGCCAATCCACCAATCCATCGCTGAAGGACTCCGGCCCGGCCGACTCCTCACTTCCGAGCGTCCCCGGAAGCAGGCGCGCAACCGCATCGATCACCACCAAGGCGGGCAATTCCCCTCCCGACAGCACGTAATCGCCGATCGACCACTGCTCGTCGGTTTCGCGCTCGATGAAGCGCTCATCGACGCCCTCATAGCGCCCCGCCACCAGCACCAAGCCCGGCCACCCGCGCGCCTCGCGCGCCATGCCCTGCTCGAATCTCGCTCCATCGGCGCCCAAGTACACGCGCCGGCTGCCCGGCGGCAACGCTGCGTGGGCGCTGCGCACCGCGCTGCGCAACGGTTCGACTTTCAGCACCATCCCCGGGCCGCCGCCGTAGGACCGATCATCCACCGTGCGGTGCACGTCGGTCGCGTAGTCCCGCGGATCGAAGTACTCCACCCGAAGGATCCCGCGTTCCAGCGCCCGTCCGACCACCCCGTGTGCCAGAGCTTCGCGGACCATCGCTGGAAACAATGTCACAACCGCAATTCGCATGTCTCACTGCGGCCTCAGGCCGCAGCCCCCTAGCCGCGGACGCCTGATCCGTCGGCGTTCCAGTCCACGGTCACTCGACGCGCCTGCAAGTCCACGCGCCGCAAATGCCGCGGTACGGCCGGTATCCAAAACTCCTGCGTCCCGCGCACGACCATCAGGATCTGCGCCGGAGTTTCAATAAAATGCTGCACGAGCCCCAGGCCGGTGCCGTCCAGATTCACCACTTCGCAGCCGATCAAGTCGGCCCGATAAAAATCCTTGTCATCGCGTTGCGGAAGCTCGCTGCGCGGCACACAAACCTGGGCGCCCCGCAAAGCCTGCGCCTGGTCTCGATCGTCGACCCCGGCCAGTTTTACCGTCAGCGCCCCACCGCTGCGGCCGCTCGCCTCGATTCGGTAGCTCTGCCAGACACTTCCCTGGCCGATGCGCAAATTTCGGTGGTCGAGTAAGCGCTCCGGAGGGTCCGTATGCGAACGCAACTTGATCCACCCTCGCACGCCAAACGGCGCCCCCACGAACCCAAGTTGAATGAGAGCCGATGATTCCTCGCTCATCGCCGCTCTCCCTGAAGCTTTACAAGGGCTGTTACGCCGCCTGCTTGCGGAAGCTCGTGAGCAAAAATTTGACGCGATCGGACATGTGCGCGCCCTTGCTGAGCCAATGCTCGATGCGGGCGACGTTCAGGCGCAGTTTGACTTCCGCGCCGCGGGCAACGGGATTGAAAAGGCCGACGCTCTCCAGGCTGGTGCCGCCTTGGCGCTTGCGGCTATCGGTTACCACCACGTGATAAAACGGGGTCTTCTTGCCGCCGCGTCGAGTCAAACGAATCGTCACCATCTTGAGTCACCTTGCAAAGCGTAGCCGCTAATTGTAATGACAAGCGGCCCCTCAGGGCAACAACTCCTTGAATCGGCAGCGAATGGCGAAGGTTGGCCCGATAGGCGGCTAAGGCCCGAATCCGGGCGGCATACGTCCCGCCATGCCGCGCATCATGTTCTTCAGCATCCCGCCCTTGGCAAGCTTTTTCATGGTCTTTTGCATGTGGTCGAATTGCTTGAGCAAGCGGTTCACTTCCGGAAGCTGCACGCCGGCGCCCGCTGCGATGCGACGCTTTCGAGAGCCATCGATCATGTCGGGACGCCGACGCTCCCGCGGGGTCATCGAGTCGATGATTCCTATTTGACGTTTGAGGTTCTGCCCGCTGACCGAGCCGGCCGCGGCCGCCGCGTTTGCCTGCAAGTTGGCGGGCAGCTTATCCACCAGTGCCGCCATGCCCCCCATGTTGTGCACCTGGCTCAGTTGATCGCGCAAGTCCGCGAGATCGAAGGACTTTCCCTTTGCAATCTTCTTGGCAAGTTTTTCAGCCTTCTCCTGATCGACCTGCCCGTGAACCTGCTCGACCAGCGACAAGACATCGCCCATTCCCAAAATCCGCGATGCGATGCGTTCGGGCTGGAACAGCTCCAATGCCTCGGATTTCTCGCCGGTGCCGACGAAAAGGATGGGTTTCCCGGTGACTTGCCGAACGGACAGCGCGGCGCCGCCGCGCGCATCGCCGTCCGCCTTGGTCAAAATCACGCCGGTGAGGCTCAAGGCGTCGTTGAATGCCTTGGCAGCGTTGACGGCATCCTGGCCGGCCATGCTGTCGACGACGAACAAACGCTCGTGCGGACTGATCGCCGCTTCGAGGTCTTTGACCTCCGCCATCATCTCCGCGTCGACGTGCAAACGGCCCGCCGTGTCGAGGATCAACACATCGTAGGCCTGCAGCGTGGCCTCGATCAGCGCGCGCTTGGCTATTGCGACGGGTGCCTCGCTGGCATGCGCCGCGGTAAATCCCGCGCCCACCTGCGCCGCCAACGTCTCGAGCTGCAGAATCGCCGCCGGCCGATAGACGTCGGCGCTCACCATCAAGACTTTCTTGCGCTGCTTCTCGATCAGCCACCGCGCCAGCTTCCCGGCGCTGGTGGTCTTGCCCGCTCCCTGCAGTCCCGCCAACATGATGACCACCGGACGCTGCGCACGCAGATTGAGCCCGCTGCTCGGCTCCCCCATGAGCCGCGTCAATTCCTCATGCACGACCTTGATGAAGGCCTGCCCCGGAGTGAGGCTTTTGGTGACCTCGACCCCGATCGCCCGCGCTTTGACCGCCTCGGTGAAGGTCTTGACGACGCTTAAGGCCACATCGGCGTCGAGCAACGCGAGCCGGACCTCGCGGACCGTATCGGCAATATTATCGTCCGTCAGCCGGCCGCGGCCGGACAGTGACTTGAGTGCGGTGGAGAGGCTTGAGGCGAGTCGATCGAACATGGCCGGAACATTATAGTTCGATTTTATCGGCCGTTGGCGGCTGTGCCGGCAGCTAGGCGCTATTAGGTGCTTGTGTCATTATCTTGGGGTCGTCATTCAGGCCCCCCGCGCCAACCGTGATTTTCGCCGCCGCCACTCTGTTATTGCTTTATAGCGCCAGCGCCTGGGTCATGCTGCGCAGTGCGAACAATCCGCGGTTGGAGATCCTCGCTTGGGCTCTGGTCCTGTTCGCGCTCGTCGGCCACACCGACGCCATCATGCACACCATGCGCGTCAAGGGACCTTTCTCGATCGATCTGCCGGAGGCCCTTTCCCTGCTGGCGTGGACTCTCGCGATACTCGCGTGTCTGATCTCGATCGAGAAGCAGTATCGCGTGCTGGGCGCCATCTTGTTGGGGAGTGCGGCAGTGGGAGCCGCGATGACCGGCGCAGGCCGCACGTCTGTCGAGGCTTCCGCCCCCGGTTGGGAGCTCACGGTGCATATCCTGCTCTCCATGGGCGCGGCCGCGCTGCTGTTCGCGGCGGCGGTTACCGCGCTGCTGTTGGTATTCCTCGATAGACGGCTGCGTACCCGCCGCATCGCCCACCTGCCGAGCGGCATACCGCCGCTCGACGCGCTCGAGAAGGTGATGTTTCGCCTGATCGGCGCCGGTTTCGGCCTGCTGACCCTGGCGCTGTTCACGGGATTCGTGTTCGTCACCAATCTGTTTACCCAGAACCTGGTGCAAAAGACCTTCTTGTCCCTGATTGCGTGGCTGTTGTTCGGCGTGCTTTTGATCGGGCGAGCTAGATTCGGATGGCGCGGGCGCTCGGCCGTGCGATGGACCTTGAGCGGCTTCGGCGTCCTGGCCGTGGCCTATTTTGGCGTGAAGTTCGTCCTCGAGGATATGCTCGGGCGACATTGGGGCTGAATGCCGCATCCCTCTTTAGGCTTACTGTTCGGCACCCTGGTAGGGCTGCTAATCCTCGCGGCATTTTTTGCCGGCAGCGAAACAGCGCTCATGAGTTTGAACCGCTACCGTCTCAGGCATCGCGCCAAGGAAGGTAATCGCGGCGCGAGGCTGGCGGAGAAACTGCTCGCCCATCCTGACCGGCTGATCGGCTTGATCCTGTTGCTGAGCACGATCGTCAATGTGGCCGCGCCCATGTTGGTGGAGTTCATCGCGCTGCGCTTGGGCGGAGAGTTCTTCGTCGCTTTCGGGGCGGCCGCTCTTACGTTGGGGCTGCTCATATTCTGCGAGGTGGCGCCTAAGACCTTCGGTGCGCTGCATCCCGAGCAGCTCGCTCTGCCGGCCGCGTACATTTACACGCCCCTGTTGTTGGTCTTGTATCCCTTCGTCTGGGCTACGAATCTGCTGGCAAACGGAGTGCTGCGACTGTTTGGAGTTTCACCCCTGCAGGCCTCGAATTCGTTGAGCAGCGAGGAGCTGCGCACGGTCGTGGCCGAGGCAGGCGCAATGATTCCACACCGCCACCAGCAGATGCTGGTGAGCATCCTGGATCTGGAAAACGCGACCGTTGAAGACATCATGGTGCCCCGTAACGAGATCGTCGGCATCGATGTCGATGATGATTGGGATAGGATCGTCGAGCAGCTGCGTCAGAGCCAGCACACCCGCTTGCCCGTTTATGAAGGGGAAATCGACCGGATCATCGGTGTGCTGCACATGAAGCAAGTCGTTCACGAACTGGCGCGCGGCCGTCTCGACCGCGAGGCGTTGATCGAAGCCGCCGGCGCGCGCGAAGCCTATTTTGTTCCTTCGGGCACGACTCTGAACACGCAGTTGGTAAATTTTCAGCGCGACAAGCGCCGCATGGCGTTCGTCGTCGACGAATACGGCGATATTCAGGGTCTCGTCACGCTGGAAGACATCCTCGAGGAGATCGTCGGCGAATTTACGACCGACCCCGCGACCATGATGCACAAGGACGTACATGCGGAGAGCGACGGCAGCTTCGTCGCCAATGCCTCGACGTCGATCCGCGCGCTCAATCGATCGATGCGTTGGAACCTGCCCACCGACGGCCCAAAAACTTTGAACGGCTTGATCCTTGAATTCTTGGAGACCATCCCTGAACCGGGTACCACGCTGAAACTCGCGAACTACATGTTGGAAGTTTTGCAGACGGCAGACAATGCCATCAAGACCGTGCGGATTAGGCCGCCCGACCCGCGCTAGGCGGGCATCCGCAGGCCATGCGCCCGCTGCGTTTTACATAAGCAATTTGGAACGTGAAGTCTGCGCTAGCCTATTCTCGCGCGAACTTCCCAGTCGACGGTTCTTACCGCAAACTGCGGATCGATACGGCGAGTGGACCGAGACCGAGCTTTATGCCTGAAACTGTTACGCGCACGGGTGGGAATGTGCCTCAGCTGGATTCGGCTTGGCAGCGCCGGCTCGACGCGCTGATTTGCGGCGAATGCACCGAAGAGGATTTCTTGCAGAGTTGCCGGCTGTTGAATGCCGACTCGGCCTGGAACGTCGTTGCGCTGCTCGATCAGCGTTTTCGGCGGGGCCAGATACCCGTCGAACTGTTTCGCTCCATCGAGTCCAAAATTGCGCGCCGCGAACTGGGCGCTCTCGACTACGGCACGACCGTCGAACTTGGCATAGAGGTTGAGATCGACACTGATGCGGCCATTCTCATCGGTACGCCCGCGGCAGCGCCCTCGCCGGCCGCCGCCCCCGCGTCCCCGCCCGCGGCAACTCCAGCGCAAGCGGCTGCGTCCACGCCTGCACCCGCGCCCCAGGTGCCCGCGCCCCAGGTGCCCGCGCCCCGGCCGCCCGCACCCCGGGTGCCCGCGAATTCCGTACACCCCTTGCATGGCGCTGAAATTGGTCGCGTACTGCGCGGCCGGTATGTTCTTGAATGCCGGCTCGGCAATGGCGGCATGGGTACGGTTTTCAAAGCACAGGACCGCTACCGTTGCGACCTTCCGCAGACGAATCGCCTCGTGGCGATCAAATTTCTCCACGAGAAACCCGGCGGCCGTGCGGAGGTCCTGTCGAGTTTGCGGCGTGAATTTTACTGCGCGCAGGCCCTCTCCCATCCCAACATCGTCAAGGTCTACGACCTCGATCGGGACGGCGACGACGAATTCTTCACCATGGAGTATTTGGACGGAGAACTCCTGAGCCGCGTGATCGAGCACTTGGATCCGCTGACGATGTCGAGGGCTCGGGCTTGGGCGATCATAGGCGAGCTCGCGGCAGGCCTTGCGCACGCGCATGCGCGAAACGTCGTCCATGCGGACCTGAAACCGCAGAACATAATCATCACGAAGTCGGGCGAGGTACGCATTCTCGACTTCGGCGCCTCCAGCACCGACGCCGCGGAGAGAAACAATTCGAGTGCGGTGACGCCGGCTTATGCCAGCTGCGAACTCGTGGAAGGCCAGCGAGCCGATCCACGCGACGATCTCTTCGCGCTCGCCTGCGTGGCGTACGAATTGCTTGCCGGCCAGCACCCGTTTCAGCGCCGGCGATCGACCGAGGCCCGAGATCTTGGGTTGTCGATCGAGCGGCCGCGCGGGTTGACTCGCCGGCAATGGCGAACCTTGGCGCAGGGTCTTGCCTGGCGCCGCGAAGAGCGCTCCGTGTCGGTGGAAGATTGGATGGCACGACTGCATCCGGCGTCGGCGGGTTGGCCGCGCCCGGCCGCAGCCGCGATCTTCCTGCTGGTCGTGCTGGGGGTCGGTGCGGGATTATCGGTCCTATTCAACCCTGGATTCGAAAGAAGGACCGTCATCGAAGCGGCTCCAAAGACGCTGGCGAGTCTGGCCATCGCTCCTAGTCCGCCGGGCGCCCCCGCGCCTAAAAGCTCCGCGCCTACAAGCCCCGCAGCCAAAACCGCCGCTTTTACAGAATCGCCTGCCAACGGGCGAAAAGTCCTTGATTCCCCCGAAAAGCGCGCAGAAACGCCGGCCTCGCGGCCCGCGAGGTCGCCTGCATCGAGCGCGGCGCCCACAAAGGCGCCCCGCGACAGCATCAGTCTGTCCGCCAAGTCCTATCGAGTGGGCGTGCACAAAAATTTTGCCGAGCTCCACGTGCGGCGCTCCTTCGCATCGGAGAGCGACACCAGCTTTTCCTGGTGGACCGAACCTTCCACAGCGCAGCCTGGCGCCGACTACGTTCCCCAAGGGCGGACCGTCCAAGTGTTGTCGAAGCGAAACCAAATGGCCAGCCTGTTCGTCAAGATGGTTCCGAACGCCTCGAGAAAACATTCCGCGGTGTTTTACGTCGTCATCGGCGAACCCGGCGACGGCACCGCTCTCGGCCGCGTAACGCGAACGGCCGTCGTGCTGCCGGCGCAGTGACCCGGCCGGGCTAGAGTGCCTCGAGCGCCTGATTCAATCGCGTCACCCCGCGAACAGACATTCCTTCGGGAGGCCGCCGGGGAACGTTCGCCTCGGGCACCACCGCGGATTTGAAGCCGTGTTTCGCCGCCTCGCGCAGCCGCTCTTCCCCGAAGGGCACCGGACGAATTTCTCCGGCCAACCCCAATTCACCGAACGCAATCAGGGAATTGGAGACCGGCTCATCGCGCAAGCTCGACCGCGCGGCCATCACTATGGCCAAATCGCCGGCGGTCTCCGCCAATCGCACCCCGCCGACGACGTTGGCAAAAACGTCTTGGCCTTGCAACTGCAGCCCGGCGTGGCGGTGCGCGACCGCCAGCAGCATGGTGAGGCGGTTGCCATCGATGCCGACCGCCACCCGGCGTGGATTGGCGCCGAGACTCGCGTCCGCCAGCACCTGAACCTCGATCAGCAGCGAGCGAGTCCCCTCGCGCATCACGGTAATCACGCTGCCCGGCACGGGTTCCGCGTGGCGTGACAGAAATATCGCCGATGGGTTCGTGACCTCGCGCAACCCCTGCTCGACCATTGCGAACACGCCGATTTCGTTGGCGGCGCCGAAGCGGTTTTTCACCGAGCGCAGCACCCGGAAGCGGCTGCCGGTATCGCTCTCGAAATACAGCACCGTGTCGACCATGTGTTCAAGCACCCTCGGCCCCGCGATTTGTCCTTCCTTGGTGACGTGACCGACGAGCAACACCGCGGTGCCGCTGGCTTTGGCGAAACGAACCAGTTCCGCCGTGCACTCGCGCAACTGCGAAACGGCGCCGGGCGCCGAGTCGACTCGTTCTGAATGCATGGTCTGGATGGAATCAACGATCAGCACGTGAGCCGCAATGCCCGCCGCCGCGCCGACGATGTCTTCGACGCAGGTCTCGGCGATGAGGCGCGCAGTGGCGGCCTCGAGGCCCAGGCGCCGCGCGCGCAAGGCAACCTGCTTCAATGATTCTTCGCCGGTGGCGTACAGCACGGCACCGAGTCCATTGAGCGCCGCCGCCGCCTGCAACATCAGCGTCGATTTCCCGATCCCCGGATCGCCCCCGATCAGGGTTACCGAGCCCGGGACGAGGCCTCCACCCAAGACTCGATCGAGCTCCGCCGAGCCGGTCGTCAGGCGGCCCTGCTCGATAACGGCCTCGGCCGCCAACGAGGAGGAAAGATCCGGCCGCGAGCGGTTCGCCGAGGCCCTAGCCGCGCCCGGGCGCGTGCGCGGATTTGTCTCGGCAATTTCCGCCAATAACGTGTTCCATTCGCCGCAGCCGGCACACTGCCCCTGCCACTTCGGAGAATCTGCTCCGCAGTTCTGACAAATAAAGACCTCTTTGGACTTCGCCATCACCTTCCTTCGCTTCGATTTGTGAGCTTAGCATTGCAGTTCAGACGGCCCGATCACCTATACTGCCCGGCTTCTGGAGTTGGATTATGTCTATTGCATGCGCAAATTTGGGCTGATCGCAGCGATTTCAGGCTTGGGCACCCTAGCGGCGAGCCTATTGCTCCGGCTGATCGCACACCTGGACACGTGGGCTTGGCTTCCGGGGATCGCTCTATTCTGCGCCGGCAGCGCACTGCTTTTGTGGAGCCGCTTTGCCGCGTCGGCCGTGCCCGTCCCCGCACCCAAGATTACCCACCCGGTGGGCAGCGATACCGCGCGCCTCCTCGACAATTTCGAGCAGCGATTCGCAGAACTCAAGGGACGCAAGCCGAGCGCCACCGTGATGGGTGACTTGTACACTCTGGCGTCCCAGCTGGAGCAGCGAGGCCGGGTGCCGCAAGCCACCGCCGTTTACCGCCACCTGGCACGCCTCGATAATACCTACCGCGATGTCGGCGCACGCCTGCGGCGCCTGATGGATGCCGAGCGCGCGAAACCCAAGGCCGCCCCGCCCGTTGCCGCGACAGTCAGCGCGAAGCCTGCCCCTCCCGCGGGCACCGTGGATGTCCCCGTCGACGCGCAGGCGGCGGCCGAAATCCAGCGCCTCGGCCGCTATCAGCTGGAGCGCGAGATCGGGCGCGGCGCGATGGGCACCGTATACCTCGGCCGCGATACGGCAATCAATCGCATGGTGGCGATCAAGGCGATTCCGCTGGCCAGCGAGTTCAGCGATGCCGAGCTCGTGGAGGCCCGATCACGCTTTTTTCGCGAAGCGGAGACCGCCGGTCGCCTCAATCATCCGAACATTGTCACGATCTATGACGTCGGCGAGGAGCGCGGACTCGCCTATATCGCGATGGAATATCTCAAAGGCCGGCATTTGAGCGACTTTGCGAAATCCGACAGTCTCATGGAACCGCGCAAGGTGTTGGAAATAATCGGCCGCACCGCTGACGCCTTGGGTTTCGCGCATAAACAGCAAGTTGTCCACCGCGACATCAAACCCGCGAACTTGATGTACGACCCGGCAACCGACATTTTGAAGATCACCGATTTCGGCATCGCGCGCCTTTCGGGCGCCGGCAGCACACGCACGGGCATCGTGCTCGGAACACCTTCCTTCATGTCCCCGGAACAGCTCGAGGGACGAACTGTGACAGGTCACTCGGACTTGTTTTCCCTGGGTGTTAGCCTATTTCAATTGTTGACCGGCCAGCTTCCTTTCACTGCGGATTCGATGACAGGGCTGATGCAGAGGATTGCCGAAGCGCCGCACCCGTCATTGCGCGCGTTCCGGCCGGATCTTCCCGTCTGTGTCGAGAGCATCATAGATCGGGCCCTCGCGAAGAATCCCGATGCGCGGTACGACTCCGGCGCCCAAATGGCGGCAGCTTTGGAAGACTGTCGGTCACGAATGCCGAGCGGCTTGCCATGATTGGACAAAAAGCATGAGTCTGAGGGGGAAAATCGCGAGTGTAGCGCTCACCGACACGGGGAAGGTGCGCGAACACAACGAAGACATGATCGGCACCGAGGCGGATATCGGCCTATTTGTGCTGGCCGACGGCATGGGAGGCTACAACGCGGGCGAAGTCGCGAGTGGTATCGCGGTCAAGACCATCATCAATTTGGTGCGGGATGCGATCATGCGCGAGGACCTCACCGTCCCCGATCCCGAAACCGGATTGACGCGGCCCAGCATCATTCTGCGTGATGCGATTCACAGAGCCAACAAAATCATCTACCACACGTCGAAGACTCAGCCTCAGTGTGAGGGCATGGGCACTACGGTGGTGGCGTGCTTGTTTCATGACAACAAAATGTCGATTGCGCATGTGGGGGATTCGAGGCTTTACCGCCTGCGCGACAACCGTTTCGAGCAGCTGACCCTGGACCATTCCTTGTTGCAGGAGCTCGTGGACCGCGGCTTTTACTCCCAGCAGGAAGCGCAGCGGGCGACCAATAAGAATTATGTCACCCGGGCGCTCGGGGTCGAACAGAACGTCGAAGTCGAGATTCACGAACAGCCGGTGCAGAAGTCCGACTACTACGTTCTGTGCTCCGATGGCCTTTCGGACATGATCGAAGACGAGGATATTCACTTAACAATCAGCACCTTTAGTGCTAATCTTGATACAGTAGCTAAACAATTGATACAACTCTCAAACGACAACGGCGGGCGGGATAACGTCTCGGTCATCATGGCTCACGTAGCCGAGCCGTTCCCCGCGCACCGGCGTATATTTGACAAAATCTTGGGGTGGTTCGGTTAGAGAAATGGAGTCTGAATGGCACGCCTGATGCTCAGCTTGGATGGTCAGATCCTCGCGGAATACAACATGAATAAAGAGCGCTACACGATCGGGCGCCTTCCGGACAACGATATACGTATCGATAATCCGGCAGTGAGCGGCCATCACTCGCTCATCATCAATATCCTCAACGATTCCTTTTTAGAGGATTTGAACAGCACCAATGGCACGTACGTCAACGGCAAGTTGATCAAGAAACACGCAATGCAGCACGGCGACGTCATCACCGTCGGCCACCATCAGTTGCGTTTCGTCGATAGCCAGGACGGCGAAGCCGAGCAGGACGAATTCGAAAAGACCATGGTCATCACCCCGAGCTCCCAGGGTGAAGAGCGCATTCGCCGGGTCGGCGCTGCCGTCGATCAAGCGGCCAAGGCCGTGCCTAAGCGTCCCGGCGTGCCGGACACCGTCACAGCGTTGCCGAAGGCCAAGCTCCAGGTGCTGAGCGGCGCCTTTGCCGGCCGCGAACTGGAACTCACCAAGGCCCTCACGACGCTCGGTCGTCCCGGGGTGCAGGTGGCCGCGATAACCCGGCGCGCGGAAGGCTATTTCATCGTGCATGTGGACAGCGGGAAGGAAAACGACTACCCGCAGGTCAACGGCGTCCCCATTGGACCGCAGGCGCGGCGGCTGAACGACAATGATGTGGTGCAGCTCGCCGGCGTGAAAATGGGGTTCTTCGAGAGCTAGAATCCGCCCGGCGATGGTGGACAACTCAGCCTAAGGTCACGGCCACGCGTTGGCTGATGCCGCAGAGCAATTCGTACGGGATGGTGTGCGCCCAGACCGCGATTTCCTCCACCGGCAGTCCTTCCCCCCACAAGACTACCGAATCGCCCAACTTAGGCTGGCGCTTGAGATCGGTGACGTCGATGCCGATCATGTCCATCGAAACACGGCCCGCCAATCCGGCGCGTTCGCCGTTGACCAGCACCGGCGTGCCCGACTCTAAATTGCGCGGGTAGCCGTCGCCGTAACCCGCGGCCGCCACCGCCAGCCGCGTCGCGCGGGAAGCGGTCCAATCACCGCCGTAACCGACTCGTTCGCCCGCCGTGAGATCCTTGACTGCAATGACATGCGAACGCAGCGTCATGGCCGATCGCAGGCCGTAATCCGCGCCGATCGAACCTGCGATGGGCGACACGCCGTACAAGAGCAGGCCCGGCCGCACCCAATCGCACTGAGCTTCCGCGAAGCTCAACATGCCCGCGGAGTTGGCAACGCTGCGCTCGCCGGGGAGGAAGCGCGTTGCCTCGGCGAACCGTGCGAGTTGGTCGGCGGTCGTCGCGAGGTCGGGTTCATCCGCGGAAGCCAGATGGGTAAAGAGGTTCACGGGCAAGCGCACTGACCCCAAGGCGCTCAAGGACGCATGCGCGGCGCCGAATGCATCGCCTTTGAATCCAAGCCGATTCATGCCGCTGTCGAGCTTGAGCCACACTTTGAAGCGCTGGCCGGCTGCCGACGAGCGCAACAGTTCGATCTGTTCCGGGGCGTGCACGACGAGCTCGAATCCGGCGGCCGCTGCCGCATCCTGCTGCTCCCGATCGAAGACTCCTTCGAGAAGCACGGTAGGCTTCTCGATGCCCGCGGCGCGCAAAGTCAGGCCTTCATCGACTCTCGCCACGGCGAAGGCGTCCGCGGACTCGAGAGCCCGGGCTACCGCGACGAGTCCATGCCCGTAGGCGTTGGCCTTGATGACGGCCATGACGCGCGACCTCGGCGCCCACTGGCGCACGATCTCCAGATTGTGGCGGAGCGCGGCCGAATCCACCGAGGCGCTGACCATGGGGATCACAGGGGCTTCACGCCGGCGTCATCGAAATACGCCCTCGGCGTAGGACTCCGGCGCGTAGTTTTCGAACTTGGTGTACTCGCCCAAGAAAGTCAGCTGAAAATCGCCGGTCGGGCCGTTACGCTGTTTCGCAATGATGATGTCCGCGATGCCTTTGCGCGTCGTGTTCTTTTCATACACTTCTTCGCGGTAGATCAGGATGATGACGTCAGCATCCTGTTCGAGCGCGCCCGAGTTGTGACTGACGATGCCGTCGGCCAGCCAACTCGCCGGACCGGGAACGCTCATGTCGAAGACTTCTTCCTCACCTTCGAGGCAGATTCCCACTACGCGATCCCAGAAAACATGGGAGTCCGGCCCGATTTCCGGGGAATCGACACGCCCGCCGCCCCCGCGCGTCCCTCGCAGCGAGACTGCCCGGCGCGCGCTCGATTCTCGCCCCGCAACGGCGACCCGGGAACCAAATTTGATCTCTCCCACCGCCCTCCACCCGTCGCTCGTAAAGACCCGGTGATTTGAGGTGGCTCGCAGTGCGCGGCCGCTGGCAAGCGCCACTCGGAACACCTGCCGCACGCCCTTGGACCACACGAGATCGCTTCGCGCCTTGACGATTTGCCGATCCGCGCTCATCGCCCAGACTTCGGGCGTTTGGCCGACGAGATCGCGTATCGGCACGCGCCGGCCATCCGCCAGCATCACGAGCGTCTCCCCGGTGACGCACTCCCGAAGATCCGACATGACCGGCTTCTTCTCGACCCGCTGTTCGACCCCGCGGTTGAGCTGGGACAGGGCGATCACCGGTACTTTGAGCTCCCTCGCCAGAGCCTTCAGAGATCGCGAGATCTCGGAGATTTCCGTCGCACGATTCTCCTTGGTGCCCGCCACCTGCATGAGCTGCAGATAGTCGACGACGATCAAATCGAGTCCCCGCTCGCGCTTCAGGCGCCGCGCGCGCGCGCGAATCTCCGTCGGCGAGAGCGCCGGAGTCTCATCGACGAAAATATTCGCGCTGCTGAGCTGGGTCATTGCGGAATCGATGCGCGGCCAGTCTTCCTCGTTCAAGCGGCCCGAACGCAGATTGCTTTGATTGATCCGGCCAAGGGAGGAGATCATCCGCAAGGTGAGCGACTCGGCCGACATTTCCATGCTGAATATGGCCGCCGACTTGTTCGCCCCCAGCGCCGCATTCTCAGCGATGTTGACCGCCAGCGTGGTCTTGCCCATGGACGGGCGGCCGGCGACGATGATCAAGTCCCCGGCTTGTAGGCCTGACGTCATCGCGTCGAGTTGCTTGAATCCGGTGGAGATACCGGTCAACTTGCCGTCCGAGTGATACAGCTCGTCGATGCGATTGACGACCTCCGGCAAAATGCTCTTGACGGTTCTGAAACCGACCTTCCCGCGGGCACCCGCCTCCGCGATCTCGAACACCGCGCGCTCTGCCTCGTCGACAATTTCCCGCGCCTCGCGGCCTTCGGGTTCCAAGGCGCTGCCGACGATGAGATTGCCTGCGGTAATGAGCTGCCGCAGCACCGAGCGTTCGCGCACGATATCGGCGTAGGCGCGAATGTTCGCCGAGGTGGGGGTGTCTCGCGCCAACGATCCCAAGTATCCCAGCCCGCCTACCTGGTCGAGCAGTCCCTGGCTCTCCAAGTGCCCGGCCAAGGTAACGGCATCGCAGGGCTGGCTGCGCTCGATCAAGCCCGCCACGGCTTCGAATATCAGGGCGTGGTCGTGGCGGTAGAAATCCTTGGACGAGACGCGGTCGGCGATTTGGTCCCAAGCGGCGGCATCCAGCATCAATCCGCCGAGCACCGATTGCTCGGCCTCGACCGAGTGCGGCGGCAGGCGCAGTCCGTCGCCGGCGGCTATCGAACGATTGCTGACGCGAGTAGCCATGCGCGACCCCTGGGAGCGTTCCGCGCCAGCGGCCGGCCGCTACTCTTCGGCGACGATTGTGACCGTCAAGGTCACGTCGACATCGGTGTGCAAATGCAACTGAACCTGGTGCTCGCCGGTAACGCGGATCGGTCCTGTCGGCATGCGCACTTCGCTGCGGCTGATCGGTTGGCCGGCCTTGACCGCCGCTTCGGCGATGTCCGCCGTGCCTATGGAGCCGAACAGCTTCCCTTCCGCGCCAGCCTTGGCCCGGAGCTCCAGCTTGAAATTCTCGAACTTCAGGGCGCGCGCGCGCGATGCATCCAGTTCCTGATTTGCCTTCGCTTCGAGCTCATGGCGCTGCGCCTCGAACTTCGCGATATTGGCGGCCGTCGCCATCGTGGCCTTGCCCGTGGGCACCAAGTAATTGCGCGCGTAACCCGACTTCACTTTGACGCGATCGCCGATTTGGCCGAGGTTCGCGACCTTCTGCAACAATATGATTTCCATGTTCGCCTACCGGTTCAATGCTGGTCGGTGTACGGCAGCAATGCCAGGAACCGCGCGCGGCGGATCGCGAGCTGCAGCTGCCGCTGATAGTGCGCGCGCGTGCCGGTGATGCGGCTCGGAACTATCTTACCGGTTTCGGTGATGTAGCTCTTGAGCGTCGTCAGATCCTTGTAGTCGATCTGCTTGACGTCATCGGCGGTGAAACGGCAGAACTTCTTGCGGCGAAAAAAACGTGCCATGTTGGCCTCCTATTTACCGTGCGCCTTACCGGGTACCCATGGGCATGTCATCGTCATCGCCGTCGTCGCCAAAGTCGTCATGGCGGCGCGCATTCTCGTCCGGCGCGCGGGCCATCGGCGAAGGTTCGGTGACGGCTTCGTCCATTTTTACCACCAGGCTGCGCAGGACGGCATCGCTGAAACGAAACGAGCCCTTCAGCTCGTCGAGCGTCTTTAGATCGCACTCGATGTTGAGCAGAATGTAGTGCGCCTTGTGCACCTTGGCGATCGGAAAGGTCAATTGACGCCGGCCCCAGTCTTCGAAGCGATGCACGGCACCGCCGCCGGCGCTGATCATGCCTTTGTAGCGATCGACCATCGCGGGGACTTGCTCGCTCTGGTCCGGATGGACCAGGAGCACGATTTCATAATGCCGCATTGTAAGCTCCCTACGGTTTACGCCTCCCGTTGCGAGCGGTGAGGCAAGGAGTGAGGCCGGTCGGCCGGCGAAAAAGAGCGCGAAGGATACTCGTTTGGGTCAGTGAAGGTCAACCTGCCCTCTGCCGCCGCGCCTCGAACAGGGCAATCCCCGCGGCCACCGATACATTGAGGGACTGGACCTGGCCGGCCATCGGGATGCGCACCAGGAAATCACAGCGCTCCCGGGTGAGGCGCCTCATGCCGCTCCCTTCGGCTCCCAGCACCAGCGCGAGGGGGCGTTTCAGATCCGACGCGTACAGGGTCGGCAGGGCTTCCCCATCGGTTCCGACAACCCAAATTCCGCGCTCCTTGAGCATATCCAGGGTGCGCGCGAGATTGGTGACGCTCGCCACCGGCATGAATTCCGCCGCGCCGGCAGCGACCTTTCGCACCACCCCGTCGACCCCGGCCGAGCGATCCTTCGGAATCAGCACGGCATGCGCCCCGGCGGCATCGGCGGTCCGTAGGCAGGCTCCAAGGTTGTGGGGGTCGGTCACGCCGTCGAGAATCAGCAGCAGCGGGTCCTCGTCGACGTGACTTAACGCCGCCATGAGATCGTGCTCGTCCCATGCCTTGAGCGGCCTCACCGCGGCCACCGCTCCTTGGTGCGCAACACCTCCAACCAGCTTGGACAGCGTCTGGCCGCTCAACCGACTGCACGCGGATACCCGCGCTTTGCGCGCGCTCCCGCAATTCGCGGATACGAGCGTCATCTCGCGGTTGCCCGACCCAGAGTTCCAGCAGGCGCTCCGGCGCCCGCTCGAGCACCGAGGTAACGGCGTGCAAGCCATAGACGAAGTTGCGCTTCGAATCAGCCACGCCGGCGCCCGTCAGGCTCGCGCCCGTCAGGCCCGCGCCCGTCAGCCACGCCCGCCGCGCCCGCGCTTGGCGCCCCCGCTTCGTCCGCGGCGCAGCGCTCCGGTGCCCCGCGGCGAGCCTGCGCCGCGCTGCGCCCCCGCGCCGCGCCGCGGCGCGCGCACCGTGCCGCTGACTCCGCGACCCATCTGCGTCGAGCAATTCGAAGTCGATTTGGCGCTGAGTGAGGTCGACACGGCTCAAGCGCACTCTTACCGTATCGCCCAACTGCCAGCGGCGACCGGTGCGCTGACCCACCAGGCCCATGCCACCGGCCTCGAGTTCCCAATAGTCGCCCGGGATGGCTGAAATGTGCACCAATCCGTCGATGGGCATTTCCTTCAGCTGCACGAATAGACCGAACTCGAGCGCGCTGGTGATCGTCGCGTCGAATGATTCGCCGACGCGGGACTGCAGATACAGGCACTTGAGGTATCCCATCACATCTCGCGATGCATCGTCGGCGCGTCGCTCGCGCTGCGAACTCTCCGCGCCGAGGGTCTGCAGCTCGGCGGTCGTGTAGCGGTGTCCGGAGGACGACTGCGGTACGACCGCGGCCTTGATCGCGCGATGCACGAGCAAATCGGGATAGCGACGGATCGGCGACGTGAAGTGCGCGTACTCCTCGAGGGCGAGGCCAAAATGGCCGATGTTGGTCTGCTGGTACACGGCTTGCGCCAGTGAGCGGATCACCAAGCTTTCCAGCATCACCCCGTCGGGCCGTGCGGCCAGCCGGTCGACCAATTGACGAAACTCCCGGGGAGTCGGCTTCTCCGAGAAAGCCGCGCCGACCTGCAAGGCATTCAGGACCTTTTGCAGCTCGGTGACTCGTTTATCCTCCGGCTGGCCGTGAACGCGGTAGAGGCTCCCGGCCTTGGCGAGGCGCAGTGCCACTGCCGCTTCGACATTGGCCGCAATCATGCATTCCTCGATCAAGCGGTGGGCGTCGTTGCGCGTCACCGCATAAAATCCCTCGATCCGGCCGTCGCTGCCGATGCGCGCCTTGACCTCGCCGCCGCGAAAGTCGAGGGCACCGCGGGCATCGCGCGCCTCTTTCAGGGCGCCATAGACTTCATACAGCGTGTCCAACGACGTGCGGACCTCCGCGGTCCATCCGCTTGCCGCCGGCTGCGCGGGATTTTCAAGGTACGCCCAGGCCTGATCGTATGTGAGCCGTGCATGCGAGCGAATCACCGCCTCATAGAAACGGCTCTTGCTCAGCCTGCCGGCCTTGCTGACCCGCATGTCGCAGACGAATGCCAGTCGTTCGACGTGCGGCATCAATGAACATAGATGATTGGAAAGGTGCTCCGGCAGCATCGGAATCACGCGATCGGGAAAATACACCGAGGTGGCGCGCGACCTTGCTTCGGTATCCAGCTCACTCCCGTAGCGCACGTAGTGGCTGACATCGGCAATCGCCACGATGAGGCGCCAGCCGCCGCCGCGCACCGGTTCGGCATAGACCGCATCGTCGAAATCCTTGGCATCCTCGCCGTCGATGGTCACCATCGGTATGCCGCGCAGATCCTCGCGTCCCTCCCGATCCGCGGTCAGCACCTCGGGCGCAAAGCGATTCGCGGCCCGGATGACTTCAGGCGGAAACTCCTGCGGCAAATCGTGCCGCAAGATCGCGAAGCGAGCGGCGAGCTCCGAGGGCCGCAAATTCTCGAGCAATTCAATGACGCGCCCGTGCGCCGGGCTTTCCCCTTGCGGTCGCTTGGTCACTTCGACGACCACATGATCGCCGTCTTCGGCGCCATGCCGATCCCTCGTGGCTACTTCGATCGAGTACCAATGACCGGGATCCTCGGGCTCGACCATGCCGCGGGCATTGGCGGCGTGCCAGATCCCGCCGATTCGCAGGCTGGCGTCGCCGATGCGTCGGATCAAGCGCGCGATACGCCGGCCTCGTTCGTTCATGCCGACGGCGAGGACTTCGACGCGATCGCCGTGCATCAGAGTCGCCGTGTCGGCTCGCGCCAGGACCAATGGCGCTGAGCCGTCATCGGGCAGCACCAGTACATCGCCGTTGGCTCGGCCGCGCACGCGTCCTACCACGCGTTCGCCTTCACCGGCCGTCGCAAATCCATTCGGCCCTTCGATCGCTTGACCGTCCCGCACCATTGCAGCCAGCCGTTTGGCCAGCGCATCGCGCTGACCGGCACTGTTCAAGCCCAGGCGCTTCGCGAGGCGCGCTGCAGTCAACGGCTCCGGAGCCTCAGCCAAATGTTTGAGGAGCAGTTCGCGGCTCGCAATGGGATCCGCATAGCGTGATTTCTCGAGTTCTAGATTAGGGTCCTCGCCGCGCCAATCGGCGCCGGGCGTCGTCGTCCGATGCGCTTTTGGCGGTCGCGAGCCCGTGGGTCCACGTCTTTGCATAGAGTGTTGCGGCTATCCTTCGGTGGGTGCGCAAATCTCGGCGTCCTAAGAAGGTGGGCCGATTGCTAATGCGGCAGGTTATCAGCTTTACAACCCGCCGGGGCTGCCGCGGCGCTTCGCGTTGCGGCACTGCCGGTTCATTGACAAGCCGTAGGGCAGTGCGTACATTTCTGCGCCTCGCGCACGGCTGACCCATCTTGCCCAGGTGGCGGAACTGGTAGACGCGCTGGTTTCAGGTACCAGTGGAGCAATTCGTGGAGGTTCGAGTCCTCTCCTGGGCACCACTTACTTTTTAAATCAGCGACTTAGACTTCACTTACGTCAGCAATCCGTATGCCTCGTCTCTGCGCGCGAGCGCCATTCCAGCGCCCCGGCGCGTCGCCGCTCGGCAGGGCCCGTGACAAGTCCGGACACAGAAGGCATATTAACGATAGCCGCCCCTGACAACGAAAAGCCGATAGGGCCCCTATGCCATCATCCTTCTTGGACCGTGAGCACACCGTTGCGCCGCTCGGTTTCAATCGATTTCTGGTGCCCCCCGCCGCCCTTGCAGTGCATCTGTCGATCGGCCAAGCGTACGCATTCTCGACCTTCAATTTGCCGCTGACCAAACTCATCGGAATCACGCCACTCGGTACCGGGCGATTGGGATCTGAAACAGGTGGGGTGGATTTTCTCCATTGCGATTGTGGTGCTGGGTTCAGCCGCAGCGGTCTTCGGACGTTGGGTGGAGCGAGTCGGCCCGCGCAAATCCATGTTCACCGCGGCGCTATGTTTCAGCGGCGGCTTCCTCGTTTCCGCGGTCGGCATTCACCTGCATCAGCTGTGGCTGCTCTATTTGGGTTACGGTGTGCTTGGCGGCTGTGGGCTCGGCATCGGATACATTTCGCCGGTCTCTACGCTGATCAAGTGGTTTCCTGACCGCCCCGGCATGGCTACGGGCATGGCCATCATGGGCTTCGGCGGCGGCGCTTTGATCGCGGCGCCGCTCTCGGTCATGCTCATGGACCATTTCAAGACACCGGTATCGAACGGCGTGCTCGAAACGTTCGTCACCATGGGCGTCATCTACTTCATGTTCATGATGATCGGTGTCTACTCGGTCCGTGTGCCGTCGCCCGACTGGAAACCTGCCGGCTGGACCGCGCCGGACGCGCCGAAGCGCTTGGTCACCAGCGCAAACGTGGCCGTCGACATGGCCTGGCGGACGCCGCAATTTTGGCTGTTGTGGGGCGTCCTATGCATGAACGTGACCGCCGGCATCGGCGTGCTCGGTCAGGCTTCGCCGATGATCCAAGAGATCTTCGGCGGCCGCGTGTCGCCGGCCGCCGCCGCCGGCTTCGTGGGATTGCTGAGTCTGTTCAACATGGCCGGCAGAATCTTCTGGGCCTCCACCTCGGATTACATCGGACGCCGCAACACCTACATGGTGTTCTTTTTGCTCGGCATCCTGTTGTACTCGACAGTGCCGACGCTCGGCCACCTAGGTTCGATCGGCCTGTTCGTCGCCGCGTTTTGCATCATTCTTTCCATGTACGGGGGCGGCTTCGCGACCATTCCGGCCTATCTGCGCGATATGTTCGGCACCTATCAAGTGGGCGCGATTCACGGTCGCCTGCTGACTGCCTGGTCGGTCGCGGGGGTGCTGGGTCCCGTGCTGGTGAATTACATCCGGCAATACCAGATCGACCATGGCGTACCGAAGGCACAGGCGTACTCGGTGACCATGTACATCATGTGCGGCCTCTTGTTGATCGGATTCTTGTGCAACTACGCCATGCGCCCGGTGAAAGAGAAGTATCACTACCGCGGGAGCACGCTATGAAAGTGCGGCTCTTCATGCTATGGCTGGTGGTAGGAATCCCCCTACTGTGGGGCGTCATGAAAACCCTACAGAATGCGATGAAGTTGTTCCAGTAGACTTACAGCCCCGCCCGGGCCTTCTCCGGGCACGCTTGAGGACTCGCTCCATGAACGTGAATCTCAGTCTCGCCCCGCTGGTCGCCCTGCTGGCCGGCATCCTAATCCTCGTGATGCCCCGCCTGCTCAACTATATCGTCGCCATTTATCTGATCATCACGGGGCTGCTCGGGCTGTTCGGCGAGGGCTCGTTTCACTCGCTTCATGTGAGGTAAAGCTCAATCGGTCCTCGTGCGCAGCGGTCGGCGCGCATACCAGCCGAAACCCAAGATCGTGAGATAGCAAACGGCGGGCACGATGAGTGCGTGCTTCAAACCCCATAGGTCCGCGGCATTCCCCGTCACGAGCGGCACGATGGCGCCGCCGACGATCGCCATGCAGATGATCCCGGACCCTTCGGCGGCGCGCGTGCCCAAGCCCTCGCTGGCCAGCGTGAAAATCGTCGGAAACATGATGGAATTGAACAGTCCGATGGCGAGCAACGACCATCCCGACACGAGACCCGTGGTGTTCGCCGAGATCGTCAATAAGGCGATGACCGCCGTCGCGGCGCAGGCCAGTACTTTTCCGGGCGAGAATAGCCGCAGCAGCCCGGAACCGATGAAACGCCCCACCATGGCGCCCCCCCAATAAAAAATTAAGTGCTTCCCGGCCAGGTCCGCGGCGATGCCCAGCACGTTCGACTGCATCAGATAATTGACGATCACCGAGCCGATGGCCACTTCACCGCCCACATAGAGAAAAATGCACAGGGTGCCGAATGCGAAGCGCGGCCGGGTGAGCAGATTGAACGCGCGCAAGATGGGGGTCGGCTCCGCCGGCACCTCGACCAGGCGTTTGCGCTCGAGCCAGACCACCGCGGCCACGACGACGAGCGCGATGGCGAGGCCGATGTAGGTGCGGACCACGACCTGGGTCTCGGCGCCGCGAAAGGCATCGAGGGCGGCGCCGGACAAGGTCGCAGGATCGATCGTCGCCAACGAGCCTAGGATCAGTATCGATCCCACGTACGGAAATATGGTCGTGCCGAGCGAATTGAACGCCTGCGCAAAGGTCAGGCGGCTGCTGGCGGTGCGTGCCGGTCCCAGCATCGAGATCAAGGGATTCGCGACCACTTGGACGGTGGTGATGCCGGAGGCCAGCACGAACAAGGCCACCAAGAACAATCCGAACAACCCGTGGGAGGACGCCGGTATGAACAACAGGCAGCCCACCGTCATGGTCAGCAGGCCGGCGACTGCCGAGCGCATATAGCCGATCCGCCGCACCAGCTCGGCGGCCGGAAGGGAGATGATGAAGTAAGCGGCGAAGAATGCCGACTGCACCAGCATCACTTCGCCATACGTGAGCGTGAACAGTCCCTTGAGCTTCGGGATGATCACGTCATTGAGACTGGTGATGCCGCCGAAGGCGAAGAACAACACGTAGACGAACACCTGCAGATGGGTCGAGTAGGTAGCGTGCGCCTCGTGTTCGGCGGACCTGACAGGGGCAACGGATTCAAATGCCATTATGGTGTTCCCTTAATTTGCGTTGCAGAGCACGAAGCGTTGACATCGTACCCGACCCGGCGCCGCGAATCAGCCAAACGGATTTTGGCGGATAATGGTTTGATCTCGATCCGGCCCCGTGGAGATGATGGCGATGGGAACGCCCACCACGGATTGTAGGTGCTCGAGGTAGCCGCGGGCATTGGCCGGCAAATCCCCATAGCGGGTGATTCCAACCGTGCTCTCCTTCCACCCCGGCAACTCTTCGTATACCGCTTCGGCAGCGCCAACCTGCTCGGCCAGCAAGGGGGGTGTCGAGCTGATTGCGCCGTCGATCTTGTACCCGACGCAGATGCGAATCGTATCCAGGCCGTCGAGCACATCGAGCTTGGTGACGCACAAGGAGGAGCAGCTGCTGTGCACGATCGACCGCCGCAAGGCGATTGCGTCGAACCAGCCGCAGCGGCGCCGCCGGCCGGTCACCGAGCCGAACTCGTGACCGACGCGCGACAAGTACTCGCCGAACTCGTCGAACAGTTCCGTCGGAAACGGACCCGCACCGACGCGCGTGGCATACGCCTTGACGATGCCGAGCACCTCGTTCAGCCGGCGCGGACCCAAGCCCGTACCGGCCGCGGCACCGCCGGCGGTGGTGGTCGATGACGTCACGTAGGGATACGTGCCTAGATCCACATCCAACATCGCGCCTTGGGCGCCCTCGAACAGCACGTTGCGGCCGTCGGCGCTCAATTGCTCCAGTATCCCGGTTACATCCGCCACCAGCGGCTTCAGCCGCTCGCCGAACGCGAGATTCGATTCCAGCACCTGCTGGAAATCGACAGGCGACGTTTGAAAATAACGCTGCAAAATGAAATTGTGGTAGTCGAGAATCTCTCCCAGCTTCGCGGCAAAGCGCTCGCGGTGAAATAGGTCCGAAACTCGCAAAGCCCGCCGCGCCACTTTGTCCTCGTAGGCGGGACCGATGCCGCGCCCCGTGGTGCCGATCGCATTGGCGCCCTGCGCCGCTTCGCGAGCGCGGTCGAGCGCGACGTGCGAGGAGAGGATCAAGGGGCACATGGGGCTCACGCGCAGCCGCTCGAACACGGGTACGCCCTGCGCGATCAGCATCTCGGCTTCCTTGAAAAAGGCCTCGAGCGAGAGCACCACGCCGTTGCCGATCAGGCATTGCACGTGCGCGTGCAGGATCCCGGACGGAATCAAGGACAGGATGGTTTTTTTGCCCTCGATGACGAGAGTGTGGCCGGCGTTATGGCCGCCCTGAAAGCGCACCACGGCTTGAGCTTGGCCGGTGAGCAGATCGACGACTTTGCCCTTGCCCTCGTCGCCCCATTGCAGCCCGATCACCACTAGGTTTTTACCCATTGCGCGCCATCCACAATAGTGCCAGTCCCGCCACCATGCTGATCAGCCCGCCCCAGCGCAGGTGTGCAGGCTCGGTATTGGCGAGTTTCGCCATGAGCCGCTGCGCGGCGGCAGGATTCACGAACGGCAATATTCCCTCGAGCACCAGGTACAGGGCGAAGGCGCCGCCCACATAGCGCGCAAGTTCAGTCCATCCTATTTCCATCATCGCGGCGGAGGCTGCGGTTGCGATTTGTTGAAATACTTGAAGTAGGCATTGTCCGGCGCGATCACCAGCATATCGCCCTGGGTTCCCACGGACTCCCGATACGACTGCATGCTGCGATAGAAGCTATAGAATTCCGGATTCTTCGAATAGACCTTGGCATACACTTCGCTTGCGGCCGCATCGCCCTGCCCGCGAATTTGGCCGGCTTGGCGTGCCGCATCGGCGAGGATTTCGGTCTGCTGCTTGTTCGCGTCGGCCCGCGTGCGCTCGGAGGACTCGATACCCTCGGCGCGCAGTTTCGCGGCTTGCGCTTTGAAGGTCGCGCGCATCCTTTCGAACACCGAATCCTGAACTTGCTGCGGCAGATCGATCTTGGTGATGCGCACGTCCACGAGATCCACGCCCAGCTGTTCGGCCGCGGGACGGGCGCTTTTCATCATTGCGTCCGTGAATTCCGCGCGTTCGGCCGTGACGACCTGCTGCAGCGTTCGCTGGGTCACGACCGTCTTGATGCTGTCCTTGATGGTCTCGCCGAGCCGGTCGTTGGCCACTTCCTCCGTTCCGCCGGTAGCCTCGTAGTAGCGGCGTAGATTATGGATGCGCCATTTCACGTAGAAATCCACTTTGAGCTGTTCTTGCTCGCGCGTGAGGAAAAGTTCCTGCCGGTACAGTTGCGTGATGATGCGCTTGTCGAATCGGCTGACCTCTTGTACCAAGGGAACGCGGAAATGAAGCCCCGGCTCGATATTGGAGTCGACGATTTCCCCGCCCACCGACTTGATGGCGAGCTGTCCCTCGGTGACCGTGAATACGCTTGCGCGCACCACCAAAATGACGGCAATCAGCGCCAGCAAAACATACAGGATTCTATTTTGCATCAGCGCACTCCGCGCGCGCGCGCCGGATCTTCGGGAGGCGCAACTTGGATCTCCGGCGGCCGCGCCGGCGGCACGGTCATGGTGTCGTTGGGCATCGTGATCGACTGCAGTCCCGGCGAGATCAATTTATCGAGCGGCAAATACATCATGCTGTTGCCGTTCTTGGCATCGACGATCACCTTGCGCGAATTCTTGTACACGTTCTCCATGGCCTCGAGATACATGCGTTCGCGCGTGACCGCCGGCGCGTGCTCATATTGCGCCAGAACCTGATCGAACCGGGACGTCTCGCCTTGCGCGACCGCGAGCACTTGCAGGCGATACGCTTCGGCATCCAGCACCTCTTTGGCCGCCGCGCCGCGCGCCCGCGGCAGCACGTCGTTGCGATAGATTTCCGCCTCTTGCTGATAGCGCTGGCGGTCCTTGTCGGCCTTGATCGCATCGCGCTGCGCGTCCTGCACGGCTTCCGGAACGTTCACACCGGTGAGCTTCACTCCCAATATTTGAATTCCCATATCGTAGCTGTCGAGCGTGCGCTGCAGGAGGAACTTGGCGCGTGCGGTGATCGAAATATCGTACCCCAGCGCCTTGTCGAGCGACGCCTGGCCGATCGCCTCGCGCATTGCGCTCTCGCTGACTTGGGTCAGCGTGTCCTCGACGTCGCGCACCTTGAACAGAAGTTTGAGGGCGTCGGGTTGAATGTATTGAACGGCGGATTTCACCTCGACGAGATTGGTGTCGGCCGTGAGCATACTGGCGTCGTCGACCACGCTGTATTGGTGCGACACATTGACGATTATTTTTCGTTCGATCGGCCAGGGAAGATGCCAGTTGTAGCCGGGACCCGTGGTGCGCAGATACTTACCGAAGCGCAGAACGACGGCGCGCTCCTGCGCATCGACGCGATAAAGTCCGCTGCCGATCCATACGGCGCCGATCAATACCAGGATGCTGCCCAGGCCCTTGCCGAAGCTGCTGGACGCAGGCCCGCTGCCGGCGCCGCCACCGCTCCCGCCTCGGCCGAACAACGCCGACAGGCGGCGCTGGAAATTGCGGAGCACATCGTCCAAATCGTTCTGCGACTGTTGCGGACGGTTCCACGGGTTGCGTTTCTCGCCGCCAGGTTCGTTCCAAGCCATGCCTAGTGCCTATGTATGAACAGCGGCGCATTCTAACAGCGGACTCGCCGCCCACAAGAGAGCTTAAGCGACGCGCTGAGCGCGGGTTTTCCCGGTATCCACCAGATTGACGCCCTTGCTGCCCAATAACTTGTCAACCTCGTTCAAATCGAGTTCGACGTCCAGCTCCCAGCTGCCATCTTCGCGTTGCCGCTCGGAGCGGATGGCATTGCGGCGATATAAATCCGACCGGACGGCGGCGGCAAGCAATTCGACGTGCACAGTACGCCGCACCTGATGAGGGCGAACGGCAATCGCCAAAGCCTCGCGCAAGGCCGGCAGCCCCGCACCCGTGACCGCGGACGCGGAGACAAGAACCGGTATTCCGTCGGCACCGTTGGTCAATCGCGGTCCTTCCGCCACCAAATCAACTTTATTGAGTACCACCAATTCGCGGATTTCCCCCGCACCGATGCCGCGCAGCACCTCGCGGACCTGTTCGATGCGCTCATCACGCTGAGGATCGCTCGCATCGACCACGTGCAACAACAGATCGGCATCCCGCGCCTCCTGTAAGGTCGAGCGGAACGCCGCCACCAATTCGTGAGGCAGTGAACGCACGAAACCGACGGTGTCGGCCAGCACCACTTCGCCGATCCCGGCCAATTTGACTTGCCGAACCGTTGGATCGAGGGTGGCAAACAACTGGTCCGCGACAAAGGTGTCCGCGCCCGTCAGAGCGTTGAACAGGGTGGACTTCCCGGCATTGGTGTAGCCCACGAGCGCCACGGTGGGCACCGGAACTTCGCGCCGCACGTGCCGGCTGGTGTCACGTTGCCTGGCCAATTTCTCAAGCCGCGCCTTCAAGGTGCGGATGCGCTTCGCGATCAAACGCCGGTCGGTTTCCAACTGCGTTTCGCCGGGACCTCGCAACCCAATACCGCCCTTTTGGCGTTCGAGGTGGGTCCACCCCCGCACCAAGCGGGTCGCCAGGTGCGAAAGCTGAGCGAGCTCAACTTGCAGTTTGCCCTCGAAGCTGCGGGCGCGCTGCGCAAAAATATCCAAAATCAAGCCGTTACGGTCCAATACTCGACGACCGGTGAGTTTCTCGAGATTCCGCTCCTGGCTTGGGCTCAGGGTTTGGTCCACCAAAACGACATCGGCATTGTTCAGAACCGCGCAGTCGCGTATTTCCTCGGCCTTGCCGCTTCCGACGAAGTATTTGGGATCCGGACGCGCCCGCGAGGCGAGCACGAGACCTACGCCCAGCGTACCGGCCGAGGCGGCAAGTGCGGAGAATTCAGCAGTATCGTTCGGGTCTACCGGGTGACCGATGCCCACGCCTACGAGAACGGCGCGTTCACCGCCTCGAGGGCGTTCAAACAGCTGCAGAGAGCCGCCCCGTCGCTCGACCCTGGTTCATTCGACTATGGCCGGTTCCGTTACTTCGCCATCTTCGCCGGTAGGCAGCCGCACGTTGCGCGCAGGCACGACGGTAGAAATGGCATGTTTGTACACCATCTGACTCACGCTATTCCTGAGCAGGACGACGAACTGGTCGAATGAATCGATCTGCCCCTGTAATTTTATGCCGTTCACAAGATAAATTGAGACGGGCACACGTTCTTTGCGCAGGGCATTCAGGAATGGGTCCTGCAGAGACTGGCCACGGGCCATGGGTGATGCTCCTTGTTTTTTGGTGTCATTTGAACTGCCGAACCGCTTCCCTGCGGCACCAGGCAAATACCTTTCCATGCTAGCACAGCACGCCTTGCGGCGTTACCTCGGGCGACGCTGTGAATCCGCCCTTTGATAGTGCATCGATCATCATTCGTGCGGCATCAGGATGCATGGAATCGAACCACTGCACATGCTCGCGCCGGCGAAGCCAGGTCAACTGCCGCTTGGCGAGTTGCCGCGTTGCCGCAATCGCTTGGCTCCGAGCTTCTTTCCACGCACACTGTCCCGCTAAATGTCGCCATAGCTGCCGATATCCGACCGCACGCATCGACGGATGTTCCGCACTGAGATCGCCTCTTTCAAAAAACGCTTGCACTTCCGCCAGCAGCCCGGCGTCGAGCATCGCATCGAAGCGCAGCTCGATTCTGGTGTGTAATTCGCGGCGTTCAAGGGGCGCAAGGGCAAATTCGCTGACGTCCACGTCGGCAAACACCGACGCACGCTGTTTGTTGCAGGGCCGTGATCGTCTCGCCCGTCAATCGATACACCTCGAGGGCACGCTGGATTCTCTGCGGATCGTTGATGTGAATGCGCGCCGCGGCGGCCGGATCCACCCCCTCGAGCTCTCGGTGCAACGCGGCCCACCCTGATCTGGCGGCGTCGCGATCGATGCTCGCGCGAACTTGGGCATCCGCCTTCGGCAATTCGGCGATGCCGTGGCTCAGCGCGTGGAAATACAGCATGGTGCCGCCCACCAGCAGCGGTTGGCGTCCGCGGCGCCAGATATCCTGCATCGCGCGCGCCGCGTCGTGCGTGAACTCACCCGCGGAATAGCTTTCCGCCGCATCGCGGATGTCGATCAGATGGTGCGCTGCCTGCGCGCGCATGGCAGCAGTCGGTTTGGCGGTACCGATGTCCATTCCGCGATAGACCAGGGCGGAATCCACGCTGATGATTTCGAGAGGCAGCGTTTCGGCCAAGCGCATCGCGACGTCGGATTTTCCCGAACCGGTCGGACCCATCAACAAGACCGCTCGGCGACGGTTGACCTTCCCCTGCATCAACGGCCGCGCAAAAAAAGCCGATCGAGTTCAGCGAGCGACAACCGCACCCACGTGGGACGGCCGTGATTGCACTGGTCGGCGCGCTCCGTGCCTTCCATTTCGCGGAGCAGCGCGTTCATTTCCGGCAGTGTCAAAATCCGCTGTGCGCGCACGGCGGCGTGGCATGCCATGGTCGCGAGCAAGTGGTTGATCGACTCCTCGACCCGCCGCGAGTGGCCCTGTTCCAGCAAATCGGAGAGTACATCGAGCACGATGGCAGCAGGATCACGGCCTGCCAGGAGGCTCGGAATCGCCCGCAAGGCGAGCTGATCGGGCGCGAGCCGCATCACGCCGAAACCCAATGCCTCGAATTCCTGAGCGTGCATCTCCGCCGCTTCGGCCTGCGCCGCTGTTACGTTCAGGATCTGGGGCATGAGGAGCTGCTGTTGCGCCGTCTGGCCCGCCAGCAGCTGCTTCATGCGCTCGTACATCACCCGCTCGTGCGCGGCATGCATATCGACCAGCACCATGCCTTCGGCCGTTTGCGCCAGGATGTAGACGCCATGCAGCTGCGCGATCGCATAGCCCAAGGGCGCATCGCCGGCCGATTCGGCGTCGGGCGCCTGCCCCATGGCCATCTGTCCGTCGTTGACGGCCGCCTCGTCGAAGTGCTCCCCGGCAGCAGGCTGTGCTTCACTCACGCCAAAACTCGCACGCGCGAGGAGCCCGCGATAGGCATCCGCGCCCGACCGCAGCGCACGCCCTTCCGGCAGCACGAAGCGCGCCTGGCTCGGCACGGCGAGGCTGTTGAATTGCGCGCTGCCCGTCAGCCAATCGAGCGGCGCGCTGCCGGCCGATTCCGCGCTGCGGACGGGTGCCGGCCAGCGCACGCTCCAGCGTACGGAACACGAAATCATGGATATGCCGCGAATCCCGAAACCTCACCTCCAACTTCTGCGGATGGGCATTGACGTCGACGGCGGCCGGATCCAACTCCAGATACAGCAGGTAGGCCGAGAACCGGCCGTGGAACAGGACGTCTTGGTAGGCGAGCCGGACCGCACTGACCAGAAGTTTGTCGCGCACGAAGCGGCCATTGAGGAAGGCGAATTGCAGATCCGACTGGCTGCGCGAAAACGTCGGCAACGCCAGCCATCCGGAGAGGCGCACATTCTCGCCGTCGTAGTTCATTTCAATGACGTGGCTGGCGAAGTCCTCGCCGCATATCTTTGCCACCCGCGCCAAGCGCTCGGCACGATTGCGGGCCGCCGGAAGCGACCATATCGTCTTGCCGTTGTGCACCAAGGTAAATGCCACTTCGAACCGCGACAACGCCAAGCGTTCCAGCATCCTTACGATGTGCTGATATTCGGTGGCATCGCTGCGCAAGAATTTGCGTCGCGCCGGCACATTGAAAAACAAATCGCGCACTTCGACGCTGGTTCCCGGCGGATGCGCCGCGGGCACCGGCGCCGCGAGCGCGCCGTCGCGAGCTTCGATGGACCAGGCGTGCCCGGCGCCCGCGGGGCGCGACACCAGCGACAACCGGGACACGGAGGCGATGCTCGGCAATGCCTCGCCGCGAAAGCCCAACGAACCGACGCATTCGAGGTCGTCGGAGCGACGCGATCTTGCTGGTGGCGTGCCGCGCCAGGGCCAACGTGATCTCCTGCGCTTCAATTCCGTCCCCGTCGTCGCGCACGCGAATCAAGGCGCAGCCGCCGCGCTCGAGTTCGACTTCGATGTGCTGCGCACGCGCATCGATGGCGTTTTCCACCAGCTCCTTGACCACGGACGCCGGCCGCTCGATGACCTCGCCGGCAGCGATTTGACTGATCAGAGCGTCGGATAGCAGGGCAATGGCCAAAGCGAGACCTCGTTAGCCGCGCATTTTCGCACAGCGCGCGGCTTCCGGGGGCTTGCGCTACTCGCCCGAACCGCCCGCGGTTGCCAGAACCGGCCGCGGCGCAGCGCCGGCCGCGAGCTGCGCGATGCGCGTGCCCGCCGGCGGATTGGCATAGAAATAGTCGTGCACGCCTTGATGGATGGCGGCAGCGAGCTTGGCCTGATGAGGGTGGGCACGCAGGCGCGACTCTTCCTGCGGGTTCGAAATATATGCCGTCTCGACCAGCATCGAAGGAATATCCGGGGATTTCAGCACCATGAAGCGCGCCTGCTGAACCTGCGGCTTGCGAACTTCGCCGACGCGATTCAACTGCCGCAGCACGCGCTCGGCTGCGACTTGGCTCGCGCTCAGCGAAGCGGACTGCGACAAGTCCAACAGCACCGAGGCAAGCACGTCGTCTTTGTCGTCGAGCGATACGCCGCCTATCAAGTCGGATGCATTTTCGCGCTCGGCCAGCCAGCGCGAGGCTTCGTCGGTCGCGCCGCGCTGAGAGAGGATGTATACGGAAGAGCCGTCGACCCGGCGGTCGCGGATCGAGTCGGCGTGAATGGAGACGAACAGATCCGCCTGCTGCGCGCGCGCACGCCGCATACGATCGCGCAAAGGCACGAAATAATCGCCGTTGCGGGTGAGCGTGGCCTTCATTCCGGGCTCCGCGTTGATCTTGAGCGCGAGTTCGCGGGCGATGGCGAGCACCACGTCCTTTTCGCGCGTGCCGTTCTTGCCGATGGCGCCCGGGTCCTCGCCGCCGTGCCCGGCATCGATGGCGATCACCAGGTCGCGGGCGTCGCGGGGCGCATGCTCCACTTTGACCGGAATATCGACGCTCGGATTGACGCCGAGGTCGATGACCAATCGATAGCCATAGCGATTATTGGGCGACGCCAGGAAGCTTTTCGCTTGGATTCGGCCGCGCCAGATCGAGCACGATGCGCAGTTCCCCCGAAGGCCGCCGCGCCATGCGCAACTGCTTCACCGCGCCGGTTCCGGGAGGCGAGCGCCGCGCCCCGCCGGCGAGCCGCGCGCCCGCGACATCGAGAACGACGCGATCGGGATTCCGGAGGACCTGCAAGCTGTGTTGGGCGCTGCCTGAAAGGTCCAGGACCACCCGCGTGCCCTCGGGACCCGCCCATAGCCGAATGGCCCGCACATCCACTGCATAGGCAGCCTGGCAGCAGCAGCGTCGACAGCAGTGTCGTCAAAACGATCTGAGACGGCAGCAATTTCATCAGACATTAAGTTAACGCTTTACCCAAGTCTTTTTCAAGTTAAATTAGATAGATAGCCACTTAAGCTAGTGTCATGTGCCAGGTACGCCAACCAGTCGCTTCCAAGCGGCGTCGCGGCGCGGAAGGAAGCCCGGCGCGCATTGCCCGCGTAACTCAAGTTCAAAATCAAATCGGCGGGCGGCAATACACCGACGCCTCGCTCCGGCCATTCCACCAGCAGCAAACACCCGGGCCCCACCAGATCGCGCAAGCTGAGCTCGTCGACTTCGGTGAGAGTTTGCAGGCGATACAAGTCCACATGGAGGCAGGTGAGCGCAGCGATCGTGTAGGTCTCGACCAAGGTGTAGGTCGGGCTGCGCACCAGTCCGGCGACTCCCAACGCTCGGAGCAAACTGCGCGCGCACGAGGTCTTTCCCGCTCCAAGCTCACCCTGCAGGTAAAGCACGGCGCCCGCTTGCACGGCGCCCGCTTGCACGGCACCGGGTTGCACAGCGCTCGGAAGCGAACGCGCGAGCGCCGCCCCCAACGCCTCGGTAATGCTGCTGTCGGCCAAGTCAAAATCCATCCAGACTCCAAGCGGTTGGTGACCGTCGGCGCAGCGCCCCGCGGCGTTTTTCGTCATGATACGGGCACCCGCGCTACGGTACCGCATGATAGCCCCAACCTTGCCCACCTCACTCGACCTGCCGGCCTTGGTTGCCGATTTGCGGCGTTGGAGCACCGAACTGGGCTTCGCGCGGCTCGGCATTGCCCGCATCGATCTGGCGCGCGACGAGGCACATTTTCTCGACTGGCTGCGTGCGGGATTCAACGGCGAGATGGCCTACATGTCGCGTCACGGGTTGAAGCGCACCCGGCCGGCGGAGCTGCTGCCGGGAACGGTCAGCTGCGTGAGCGTGCGCATGGACTACTGGCCCAAAGGAGCCGCCGATGCGGAAGCAACGCTGGCCGATCGCAGCGTTGCCTACGTGTCGCGTTATGCGCTCGGCCGCGATTATCACAAGCTCATGCGCAGGCGGCTGCAGCAGTTGTGTGACCGCATCGAGCGCCAGGTAGGGCCTTTCGGTCACCGGGTTTTCACCGACAGCGCACCGGTGCTGGAAAAGGCTCTGGCACGCAACGCCGGATTGGGTTGGATCGGCAAGCATACCAATCTGATCGATCGCGACGCCGGATCGTATTTTTTCCTGGGAGAAATCTATTTGGATCTTGACCTGCCCGGCGACAGGGCAAGCACGGCCCATTGCGGCATCTGCAGCGCCTGCTTGCCCGCGTGCCCGACGGGCGCCATCGTCGGGCCTTATCGCCTGGATGCGCGGCGTTGCATCTCCTATCTGACCATCGAGCTGACCGGATCCATACCCGTCGAGTTTCGGCGTTCGATCGGCAATCGCATCTACGGCTGCGATGACTGCCAATTGGTGTGCCCCTGGAATAAATTTGCGCGCCCCACGGCGGAGAAGGACTTTGCCGTGCGGCACGGCCTCGACAATTCTCAGCTCGTCGATCTTTTCTCCTGGAGCGAAGCGCAATTTCTGGAGCGTACCCGAGGCAGCGCGATCCGACGCATCGGTTATGAGCGCTGGCTGCGCAACATCGCCGTCGCGCTGGGCAATGCGCCGTCCTCCCCGGCGATGATCGAGGCATTGCAAAGCCGCGCGGAACATCCCTCGGCACTTGTCCGCGAACACGTGCACTGGGCGCTGGCGCAACATCGGCTTGGGCCGGTTGACGATTCGCACCCGTAAGGCATCCGTCGGCCGACCGGGGCGCCTAACCTGCCGGCAGCAAACTGCTGCCCGCCGGGTTGAAGAAATGGCGGCCGCGGCGCGTTTTGCTGATCTGTGCGAACAGTTGCTGATAGTCGCCGTCGTTGTTCACCGGATCTATGGCCGCGGAATTGACGATGAGCAGAGGCGAGGCGTCGTAGCTATGGAAGAATCTCGCATAAGCCTGAGTGAGCTTATCGAGATAGCTGCGTTCGATATGTTGCTCGTAGCGAATGCCGCGCTTGGCGATGCGATCCATCAGCACATCGACGGGAGCCTGCAGGTACACCACCAGGTCGGGCTTCGGCGCATCCACGACCACTCGTTCATAGACGCGCTCGTAGAGGGCGTATTCCGCGTCGTCCAGCGTCACGCGCGCAAACAATCTATCCTTTTCCAGCAGATAGTCCGCCACGCGCACGGCGCCGAACAAATCCTCTTGGCGAACCTCTTCCAATTGCCGCGCCCTTTGGAATAGAAAGAACAGCTGCGTCTGAAAGGCCGCGGCGCGCGGATTCTTGTAGAAGCGCTCGAGAAAGGGATTCTGATCCGCCTGCTCGAGGACCAGCTGGCCTCCCAAGGACTCGCTTAACCGGCGAGCCAGACTGGTTTTGCCGACCCCGATCGGTCCTTCGACAACCACGAAGCGGTGTGCAATCGCGCTTACCATTGAAAATTCTTGTCCTGCTCCAAGACCGAAATCCCATCATCGCCGGCACGGTGCATCAGATCCAACACCTTGCCGTGTCTCGGAATCGTAATCGTGGGGGCGATATCCGCCAAAGGATACAGGACGAAATTGCGCGTCGACACTCCAGGGTGAGGCACCGTCAACCCTGGCTCGTCGATTGTCTCGCCAAGGATCCAGATGAGATCGAGGTCTATCACGCGTGGACCCCAGCGCTGCTCCCGCCGGTTTCGGCCCATGGCTGTCTCGATCCCCAACAGGCCCGTAAGGAACTGCCGCGGCCTCCATCTGCGTCAACAAGCCGGCCGCGGCATTCACGAAGTGCGGCTGGTCCTGCGGTCCCATCGGCCGAGTTTTGTAGAGGCGCGAGCGCGACACCAAGCGCGTCGCAGGCAACATCTCGAGGCGATCGTAAGCTTCGTGCACCCGCGCTTGCGGGTCGTTTAGATTGCTGCCGATCGCCACATAGGCGGGGCGCCAGTGCGATGTCATGGCTGGAGCCTAGGTCGGGGGGCCTAAGTGCGCGCCGCTCCGCCACGCCGGCGGCGGCGGCGGCGGCGGCTGGGCGCTCCCGCCCCATCGCTCTCCGCTGCCGGCTCTGCAGGCCGCGCCTGCACCATTGCCACTCGTTCATCCTGCGGCAGCACCTGAATGTCGGTCCACCACTTGGCGAGTTCTGGATCGGCGACGCCGACTTGCGCGCGCAACAACAAGAAATCGAACGCCGCGCGAAAGCGCGGGTGCTGCAGCAGGCTCAAGGATTTGACCCCGCTGCGGCGATTGAACCGCGGCTGCAGCATCAGCAATTCCCTCATCGGGATCGCGAAGCGCCGGGGGATCGCGACGCGGGACTGCTGAGCCCGCAACACGGTGTCGCAAGCCTGCATGAGTTGCGCGAGATCCGGCGCAGGTCCCGCCTGCCGCTCATTGAGTTCCCGCAGTACCGCGCTCCACAGCAACACGGCAAACAAGAAGGTCGGTGTCACGGGCTTGTCGGCTGCGATGCGCTCATCCGTGTTGATCAATCCGCGCTCGAGCATCTCTTGCGCATACGCGTACGGCGGCAGCGCGAAAGCAGCGGCGGACAGCGGGAACAAGTGTTCGAAGAGCCCGTATGCCTGCAGCAACCGGTAAGATTTCGCGCCGAAACCCGACAAGAACAATTTCAAGCACTCGTCGAACAGCCGCGCCGGCGGCACCCCATCCAACAAATAGGCGAGCCTGCCGATGGGCGCCTCGGTCTTGGGCTCGATCGAGAAGTCGAGCTTGGCCGCGAAGCGCACCGCGCGCAGCATACGTACCGGATCTTCCCGATAGCGAGTTTCCGGATCGCCGATCAACTTGAGCCGGCGCGCGCGCACGTCGCTGACGCCGTCGACGAAATCCCAAATCGAAAAATCGTCGATGTTGTAATAAAGGCCGTTGGCCGCAAAGTCGCGCCGCCAAACGTCTTCCTCAATCGTGCCGTAAATATTGTCGCGCAAGATGCGTCCGGTCTGATCGAACGCTCGATGCGTGGAATCCTCCGCTTGCAAGCTTTCCGGCGCGGCTCGGACCCCGTCCCCTTCGGTTCCACCGCTCTCCTCCGCATCGGCATCGATGTCCTCCGCATCCTCGCGTTCCGGCGCCGCGGCGGCGCGGAAAGTCGCAACTTCGATGATTTCGCTGCCGAAATGGACGTGCGCGAGTCTGAAACGCCGGCCGATCAGGCGGCAATTGCGAAACAGGCGCCGCACCTCTTCCGGCAAGGCATTGGTGGCAACGTCGAAATCCTTCGGGGTAATCCCGAGGAGAAGGTCGCGAACCGCCCCGCCGACCAAAAAGCCCTGATAGCCTGCGTCCTTGAGGCGGTAGAGGACTTTCAAGGCGTTCGGCGAGATCGCTGCACGCGATATCGAATGCTCGGACCGGGGAATGACCAAGGGGGGAAATGGCGTCGACGATGCGTTCAAAAAGAAGTGTTCCGCTTGAGTCCAAAAAATTGGCCCGTATACTACCAGCCCTCTTGGATTCAGGCGCCCATCCTCGAACCCCGCTCCCTTCGTCTAGAGGCCTAGGACATTGCCCTCTCAAGGCAAGTACACGAGTTCGAATCTCGTAGGGAGCGCCAATTAACCCTTAAAGATGAGAACTCGGCGGGCACCAGCCCGCTCACGAGTTCGACCAATCGCCCGCCAGGGCGATTTGCACGCCGCAGGCTTTGCGCAGGCGGCCCCGCAGGGGCGAGGCGCGCCAGCGCCGAGTAATCTCGTAGGGAGCGCCACCTAAGCTGCTGATTTAGCACAAAAGACTGTCGAAAGAGGCAATTGGCGTCTCCGACTTGCTACGGAGAACCGCCCACATGCTACGACGCAGAGGGAAGACCTACACCGCACGGGCCTTCGTTCCGGTAGACCTACAGCCACTTATGCACAGGGCTGAAATCGCGCAGTCCATGGGCACAAGGGACCGCGACGACGCGGTACTGTTGGCCGCTGACCGGAACCATCGAGTGCTGAAACTGTTTCAGGGGCTCAAGACGCACGGCCCGCCGATGACTACGGACGAAATCGACACATGGTGGCCAGGTACCTGTCCGTGAACATGGACGGCGTCGAAGCTGACCTGGCTACCCCTGGGCAGACCTCCAACGACCTAGAGGCCACCGAGTGGCGTCTACAGGACCAGCTAGAATGCTGGAGCTTGGGTTCAATGAATACTTCGCGGCGCAGCGAGGCCCCCCGGCTCGTGAGCAATCTCACCAAAGCAAGCTTGGGAAATACGGTGGACCGATGGCATACCTGATGCGCATGCCGATGCGCTCTGGGGGTGCGCCGCGACAGGCTCACAGGGCCGCAAGACTTACACTGGCGACCAGAGACGTGCTGAAGTCTTCATAGGGCTGCAATGCTCTAAATGCCGGTCCTTTTGCGCTCTTTACGGCGGTGTCGGACATGTAGTTCTCGAATGCGCGTGGGACATGTGCCGCACGGCGGGCCATCGCACGTGGTTTGTGAGACGATCACGGGATGAACCGGAAGTTCTCAGCGCTGTGGCTCCTGTTGTGCACCCGCTTGGCCATGGCAGCGGATGCACCTCCTGACTGGCGAATGTACGGAGTTACGCCAACAGAAGACCGGGTGGCCCTCTTCTTCCTGCACGACAAGATCGTGCGCTCACCACCGGGTCACGTACAGGTATGGGTGAAGGCCCTCGACTACGCGGCGCTAAACAAGTTCACCGAGCACGCCAGTGATGATGTCGTGGCTAAGGCAATCGCGAAGGCGTCGAAGTACGTGCCGCCTCTCACTACCGTTATGAGGTTCACACCTGAACAGGTGAAGTCAATCCGAGTGTACGAACAGATAGCAGACAAAGGATCATTACCGCCAACACTTCGCGCCCTGATCGAAATTGATTGCGGACAGAAGTTGTATCGAGAACTGAGCATCATCGCGCCGGCACAGTCGGATAACAAAGTACAAGGCTGGAAAAACGTCCCGCCTGAGTCGACGCAGGAGACGCTCACGAAGTTAACCTGCCGGTGACAACCGGTGCGCGAGGGCGAGCCACTAGGTGCGCCGCACGCTAACACCCTCAGAGAACGACGCGGCCCATGCACGCCATTGCTGGGATGCCCGCGTGCGGCGCATTAAGTGGTTCGCACGTGCAGTCCTGGTATACGCCGCCATTGAAGGCGATGACATGCTGCTAACACTGTAGGGCGTCTCACACACGCCTGTGCTGTGCATTGGAGTGCACTGGGCTCACTCACGGTGCCACATGCGATGCACTCGCAGACTCCACAGTTACGCCGTCGATGTCGCGACCGGTCGCGATTATGGCCTGCACTACGGCTTGGATAAGTCGTAGGTCGACCTAAACCCAACACAGGGCCTGCACCAACCCCCCGCCTTTTACTGCGCATGCGAATACTGTGCGTTTATCCAGCAGTCTGGACTAGTTACGCCCCTGCCCTATCCGGACAACGGTGTTGATTGTGGCATCATCAGCCAGCCAACTACGCGAGGAATCGCCAATGAAACACTTGTTTCCGCTCCCAGCGTGCGAGGGTTAGGGCCTCATTGAGACTCATAGTAATTTGATGAGAAAATGTAAGGCGGCAGTCCTCTACGGCGGTGGCTAGCCTCCCCATCGACTTTGCAGGATCAGCCCAGCGACAACACGAAGGGTGGTCTGGGCGGACTTGCGGCGGTCGTTACGACACGAGTTAGCTTCAAAAGGAGTTTGCATTGCACACCCTCTTTCGCGCAGCATTGCTGCTCATCGCCACGGGCGCTGCGGGCGCCGTCCTCGCCGACGAAGGCATGTGGACCTACGACAATTTTCCGACGGCCAAGATGCGCGCAGCCTATGGTTGGGCGCCGGATGAGGCGTGGCTCGAACACGCCCGCCTAGGCAGCATCAGGCTGACCCTGGGATGTTCCGCCAGCCTGGTGTCGCCGAACGGGTTGGTCATGACGAACCATCATTGTGCGCGCGAGTGCGTCAGCGATCTCGCGGATGCTCAGCACGATTACATCGCCAAAGGCTTCTTTGCCGCGACTGCTGCAGAGGAAAAGAAATGCCCGACGATGGAGGCGAACCAGCTGGCAAGCATCACGGAGGTCACTCAGCAGATGGAGTCGGCCACCGCCGGCAAGTCGGGTCGCGAGTTTCACGAGGCGGAGCGGGCGGCGAAGGCGCAGATCGAAAGCGCCTGCAGCACCGCCTCTGACGTGCGCTGCCAGGTGGTGACGCTGTATGCGGGCGGCGTATACGAGTTGTACAAATACAAGCGTTACCAGGATCTGCGCCTCGTATTCGTCCCCGAGGAAAGCGTCGCTTTCTTCGGCGGCGACCCGGACAACTTCACCTTTCCTCGCTACGACTTGGACGCGGCGTTCGTGCGAATCTACGATAACGGCAAGCCGCTGCGCACCGATACCTACCTGAAATTCGCCACCAAGGGCGTGAAATCGGGCGACATCGCGCTCACGAGCGGCAACCCGGGTTCCACCGAACGTGACGATACCCTCGCGGAACTCGAGTTCCAGCGCGACGCCGCGCAGCCGTTTGCCTTGAACTTGTTTTCCGAATTACGCGGCATCTTGACTGAGTTTGCCACCAAGGGGCCGGAGCAGGCGCGGACATCGAAAACGCTGCTCTTTTCGATTGAAAACTCGATCAAGGCCATCAGGGGGCGGCAGCTTGCCTTGGTGGAAGGGCGGCTGATCGCCGACAAGACGCGAGGCGAGAATGAATTTCGCAAGCGGGTGGCGACCGATTCGGCCTTGGCCGCGAATTATGGCGGGGCTTGGGATGCCATAGCCGCGGCCGTGGCGCATCAACGGACCATTTTCGAACGCAACGCGCTTCTGGAGCGATATCCCGCAGCGGTTGTCCGCTCTGATGGGCCACGCCATGGCCCTACATCGCTACGCCGCAGAAGTCGGCAAGCCGGACGGGCAGAGGCTCGAGGAATACGCGGATGCGAATTTCCCGGCGCTGCGGCAGGAAATCGTCTCGCCGGCGCCGGTTCACGCGGACCTCGAGAAAACCGTGCTGACTTGGTGGCTTACCAAGGTGCGCGAATATCTCGGGACCTCCGATCCCGATGTGCGAGCGCTGCTCGGCAATCGGAGTCCTGAGGAGGTCGCGGACGCATTGGTGGCGGGAACGAAGTTGGGCGACGCGGCGCTGCGGGCCCAGCTGCTGACCGGCGGGGCCGCAGCGATCGACGCCTATCACGATCCGCTGATCGATTTCGCGCGCGTCCTCGACGTGCCCGCCCGCGCGGTCCGCGACGATTACGAGAACACGGTAAAGGCGGTGAAAACCAAAAACGCCTCGTTGATTGCCAAGGCGCGCTTTGCGTTAGTCGGGAAAAGCACGTACCCAGACGCCACTTTCACGCTGCGGTTGTCGTACGGCGAGGTCGCCGGATACCAGGAGAATGGCCGCAGCGTTCCGCCAACGACCAATTTCGCCGGCGCTTATGCGCACGCGACGGGGCGTGACCCGTTCAAGCTTCCGGCCAGCTGGATCACGGCGGAGAAAGCTGTCGATCCGAATGCCCAACTGAATTTCGTCTCGACCGATGACATCATCGGCGGCAACTCGGGCTCCCCTGTGATCGGACGCAACGGCGAGGTGATCGGCCTCATTTTCGACGGCAACATCCAATCGTTGGGCGGGGACTTCGGCTATGACGGCGCCACGAACCGGGCGGTGGCAGTGGATGTTACCGGCATCACCGAAGCACTCAAGAACATCTATCACGCAGACCGGTTGGTGAAGGAATTGACGCATTAGCGGGGATTCTCCGAATACGCGGTCACTCCCCAGCCATATCCGACGATGCGCCATCCGATGCTCTCCTGTTCGAGCACGAACGACCACGCCCCATGTTCCTCGAAACGCTTACCCTGGGTGACTCCCGTCCACCTCGTCGGTAGCGAGAAATAGACGCGCTTGCCGGAACGGCTGAAGTCATGCGCTTCGTCGAAGGTCGCGGCCAAGTCCCTAAGCTCATCCGCCGCGGCGTGAGCTCGAAAGCCAGCAGCCCAGTTCGCGGCCGCCTGCGGGCCGCAGAACATGAACGGCGCGAAGTTCTCGACGATGCACAGTCCCTGCCGCGCGAACACCGTCGGTTGCTCGCCGCGACGCAAGGTGCTCATGAAAGTCACGAGGCCATGCACCGGCTCCATCATCTCGGCGCTCGGCTGCTCCTCAGCCATCGCGGAGTCCGCCAGAAAGCCGATCAGCAGTAGCGCCCAACCAGCGCGGCACGCCCGCACCCGCCCCGTGTCCCGAGCGATCGTGGAATCATTCTGGTGCAAGGTCCCTCCGATGTGCGGGGCGGCGCCCCCAATTGCATCGCGACACTCTAGGGCACCCGCATGCGCTTGCAAAGCCGGGCGTGTGCCGTTAGCGTCGATGCCTCGAGAACAACGACCGGAATAGGGAGCGACTTTATCAGCGCAAGCGGCGAGATCGAGCGGCACGGTATCGAATCTATTCCGGACAAGGACCGTACGGCGACGATTTTCGACTTCATGCGTATCGAATGGGGCGGCTCCAATTCCTTGGCGACCGCGGTGCTCGGCGCTTTCCCCATCATTTTTGGTCTGTCGTTCTGGCAGTCGCTTGCCGCGACGATTATCGGCGTCCTCGTGGGCGCCATCATCTTGGCGCCCATGGCGATTTTCGGGCCGCTCACCGGCACCAATAACGCGGTCTCCTCGAGCGCACACTTTGGCGTCGTGGGCCGTATCGTCGGCTCGTTTTTGAGCCTGCTGACGGCCATCTCCTTCTTCTCAATCAGTGTCTGGTCGAGCGGCGATGCGGTGGTTGGAGCGGCGCAACGATTCTTGCGCGTGCATCCGACCGACTTGGGCTTCGCCGCAGCCTATGCGATTTTCGCCGCCGCGGTCCTCGTGGTGTCGATCTTTGGGTTCAGGCTGATGTTGCTGGTCAACAAGGTCGCCGTCATCGCTGCCACCGCGCTGTTCTTCGTGGGCGGTCTTGCCTTCTATCCCGCCTTCGACTCCCGCTATGCCGGCGCGGGAATGCATTGGAACGAGTCTCGCTTCTGGCCGGCGTTCATCGGCGCCACGCTGGTAGTCTTGGCTAATCCCGTCTCCTTCGGCGCTTTCCTAGGCGATTGGTCGCGCTACTTGCCGCGCAATACCGATAAATGGCGATTGATGGGCGCATCGGTAGCTGCGCAATTGCTGACCCTGTTGCCATTCACCTTCGGACTCGCCACCACATCGATCATCGCCAGGGTCGAGCCGAAGTACCTGGCGCAGGTCGACTATACCGGCGGATTGATCGCCATCGCACCGCCGCAGTTCCTTGTGCCGCTGTTATTGCTGGCGGTAATCAGCGGTATGTCCACCGGGACAACCTCCCTGTACGGGACGGGACTGGACTTCTCCAGCGTATTTCCGCGGTTGTCCCGCCCGAAAGCGACCTTCTTGATCGGCAGCATCGCCTGCGGGCTGATCTTCATCGGACGCTTCGTCTTCAATCTCATCGACGCAATTACCACCTTCGTCTCCCTCATCGTGGTCACGACGACGCCTTGGATGGTGGTGATGATCATCGGATACATCGTGCGCCGCGGCTACTACCTGCCGGAGGCCATGCAGGTTTTCAACCGAGGGCAGCAGGGTGGCCCTTACTGGTTCTGCAGCGGCTGGAACATACCGGGCGTGACGGCGTGGCTGGTTTCAGCGAGCATCGCCCTGCTCATGGTCAATATGCCCGGGCACTTCGTCGGCTGGCTGGGCCATCTGGCGGGCGACTTGGACGTCTCGCTGCTTGCCGCACTGGGTGTGCCCGCACTGCTTTATCCGGTGCTCCTGTACTTGTTCCCGGAACCCCGCGCGGTCTTCGGGCCGAAGGGGCCCCGCGCAGTGCGCTCCATCGATTTGGGGGTGTCGCCGGTCATCCCCAGGAGCGCCAGCCGGGTGGCGTCGTCCCCGTGATGCAGACCCACGCGCCTCTCGAAGCCGGGCAATGGTACGCAAGCGACGCGCACCCTGGAGGCGTGACTCACATCTATGAGCCATACATCGATGTTTTCTACCGTTGCAATATTTGGCACGTGCGTGGCCGAGATCGAGATCTGTTGGTCGACTCGGGTTCCGGTGTCGTGAGCCTTGTCGAACAGTTCCCCTGGCTCACCGGCAAACCGCTGCTCGCTGTCGCCAGCCACACGCATTTTGACCATATCGGCAACCACCACGAATTCACCGAGCGAGCCTGCCATGCCCTCGAGGCTGACATCCTCGCGGCACCCTCTCCGGATGCCACCCTTGCCACGCGCTACGCAAAACTCGTGATGTTCGATCGCCTGCCGCCGGGCGGATTCGATGAAGCAAGTTACCGGGTGAAGCCGGCTCCGGCCACCCGGATTCTCGAACAAGGCGATGTCCTAGACCTCGGCGACCGCCATTTCGAGGTGCTGCATGTGCCCGGGCACTCGCCCGGCTCGATTGCCTTGTGGGAACCCGTGCGGGGTCTGCTGCTGTCGGGCGACGCGGTCTACGACGGTCCCCTCATCGACGACGCCTTCCATTCGAATGCCGAAGATTACGTGGAGACCATGCGGCGCCTGCGCGAGCTGCCGGTGAGCGTGGTGCATGCAGGACACTACCCGAGCTTCGGCCGCGACCGCTTTCGCAAATTGATCGACGACTATGTATACGGGCGCCGAGCGCCGGGGTGTCCCGGCGACGTTCCCAGCGTGCGCTCCGATTAAATTCACAAAGACCAGGAGTTCCCCCGAGTGACCACGCCCGCACCCCGCACCGCACGCGACAACGCCGTCCTCGCGACAGCCATCGCCGTTGTTCTCGGCACCGCGCCGCACGTGTTTGCCGCCAATGCGGCCGACACTCTGGAAGAGGTCGTGGTGACGGCCAACCGTCGCGAGCAGAACGTGCTCGACGTGCCGTACAACATTTCTGCGGTGACCGGCCCGACGCTGTCGAATGCACAGGTCTTCAACCTGACTGACATCTCTCGTCTGCTTCCCGGCGTGACCATTCCCGACCTAGGCCCCCGAGCCAACAGCAGCAACAGCCTTATCATCATCCGTGGACTTAACGTCAACGACCCCGTGAATTCGGCATACCTGCCTTGGGGCAGCGTGCCGACCGTTTCGACCTATGTCGACGACGTGCCGCTGTTCGTGAATCTGCAGTTGTCGGACATCCAGCGCGTCGAGGTGCTGCGCGGGCCGCAGGGCACATTGTATGGATCAGGCGCCGTCGGCGGCACGATCAAGATCCTGCACAATCCACCGGACTTGAGGGCTTTCTCGGCCGAGGTATCCACCGAGGTGTCCAAGACAGACCATGCGAACGGCCGCTCGTACCGCACGAACGGCATGTTGAATATTCCGATCGCGGACAGCGCAGCATTCAGACTCTCCGCCGGCTACGAAAAATCAGCCGGCTTCATCAATGCGCTCAACGAAGTCGTGTTCGGTCCCAACGAGCAGCCGGTACTCGCGGATTCCGCCCGTCCGCTCACCAGCGGTTTGACGTACCGTGGCGTTTTGGGTATCGACGCTGCGCAGTCGTTCAACATTCGTGCGGCGGTTCTGTGGAAGCCGACATCATGGCTCGATGCAAATCTTGCGTATGAACGCCAGGATGATCATGCGGACGGCTTTTCTCATCAGACCGTGGGGTACAAATATCAAATCGCCACACTGATCCCGGACGAGCCCGACCACCGCACCGTCGATCTTGATTCGATCACCCTGAGCGCGGACGTCGGTTTCGCGACGATTACCTCGTCCAGCTCTTTTTCGATCAACAACGATGCCAATACGTACGACGAGTCGCAATTCGTCATCGGCTACAACCTGGCGGGACCAACCTTGTATGGCAACTACCCGCGCGTCACTTCGCCGTTTTTCAACGCATCCCGAGATACGTCCTTCACTCAGGAAATTCGGCTCGTCTCGCACGAGGGCAACGCCTGGGATTACACGGCGGGGGTGTTTTTCCAGCATCAGACGCAGCATCTCTTCCAGTACGAAACTGTGCCGGGCTTCGGCTCCTGGTCGGAATTGCCGGGATCCGGTGCCGCCATCCCGGGCACCATCGCGGGGGCACCCTACTCTACGTTCGGCGATTTCGTGCAGTTCTACAACGGCGGCACTCGCCCGAGCGCCTTGACCCCGACGGATACCAACTTCACGTATCTGAAGCTTTCGGGATTTCTAGACCGTGCGATATACGGCGAACTCACACGCCATCTCACGCCGGACTGGCAAGTGACGGGTGGAGCGCGCATGTTTTGGCAGAATTTCGCCCAAAGCCTCTACTCGACCATTCCCTATGGAGGGCCATTTTTCTCCACGCTGCAGCCGCCGGCGAACCTCACCGACGCGCTCGGGTCGACCAGGATCACCCGCCGACAGTCTTTCCGAAATCACTTGTTCAAGCTGAACACAAGTTACACCATTTTCCCGTCCATGCACGCTTACGCGACGTTCTCGGAAGGATTCCGGCATGGCGGAGTCAACGCATTACCGATCGGCAATTGCATTTTCTGTGAAAGCACGGCGCTGGTGCCCTACAACTCGGACTCGGTGAAGAACTATGAGGTCGGCCTCAAAGGCGAAGTGAAGGGTTGGCTGCGCTACAGCGCAGCCGTATACCGAGTCGATTGGTCCGATGTACAGATCCAGGTGTTCGGCCAGGCGGGAGATCCCGTTGTCGTCAACGGCAAAGAGGCTCGCAGCCAAGGCCTCGAATTGGAACTCGGCGGCCAATTCGGCGCAGGCTGGTCGCTCAACTTCGGCTACGGCTATACCGATGCGAAGATCACGAAAGATTTCTCCGTCACTGAAATCATCCCGGGAACGACCACCCTGTTCAATATCGTCTCCGGCAAGAACGGCGATCGCCTGCCCTCTGTTCCGAAACAAACCGTGACGGCGGATATCGGATACGAGCACCCGCTCGCGGACGAAATCCGCCTCGACGCCCACATCAATCCCACCTATCGCAGCAACGTGACCACGCAGATCGATCCGAGCGTGCTCGGCTATCGAACGCTCGGCGGCTTCACCACGTTGGGTGCCTCCATAGGCGTCTCATTCGGCAAGGCCTGGCACATCAGGGCCTTCGGCAGCAACCTCACCGACGTGCTCGGGGTTACATCGGCGGGTTCCCTGTATCGAGGGTACGACGATCCTCGCTATCGAATCGAAAACGTCATGCGTCCGCGCACTATCGGCATCGGGGTCGACTACAAGTTTGAATGACGGCACCACGGAGCCGTGCACCCCGATCGCGTATCGATAGACGTTTTGCCCGCCTCGATACCCGGTCACGATCAACGACGCGGTCGCGACCAGCAAGACCACGAGGAAGCCCCACGAAGGCCGCGACTCCTGCGCGCTGCCTGCGCCGCGCCACACGCCCAGCAACAGCAGGAGAAGGCTGGTCAAAACGGCCCATTTCAAATGCAGGGAAATCGCTTGATGCGCCGCTGCGCCGACATGCAAATCGAGAACTGCGGCAAAGCCGGTGGCGAGCGCGCCCACGGCGGCGGCCGCACCGAGGCATAGATTCCACGTGCCGACGATGGCGAACGTCGCAGCATGGCGCTCTTGGCGAATCAATCGCGCTGCCACGAAGAAAAACGCAGCGGTTACCACCAGCGCGAGGGGAAAGTGCACGATCGTGGGATGCCATCCAGGGAACATGGCCGTCATTGAGCGGCGGCGCCGGCGCTGCCGATCTCGTCTCGCCACCACCTGATCGTATCGCCCAAGGCTTCATTCAATGTGAAGTGCGGCCGCCAGCGCGCTTCGTCGCGCAAACGATGCACGTCGGGCAGCAAGACCGCGGGTTCCCGCGGCGGCGCCGGCCACGCGCCCAGCCGCAGGAGTTCAGGTCGTCCGATCTGCCGGCCGATGCGCTCGACGAGTTCGGCTAGAGCCACGCTCTCGTCGGATCCGATATTCACCGGCCCTTCAAGTTTGCCGTCCAGCACGGCCGCAAATGCGTGGCCTACGTCGGCGACATGTAAAAAGCTGCGTATTTGCCTTCCATGGGAGACCGGCGCTTCGCGATTCAACAGCAGATTGCAGATAACGGAGGGCACCAGACGATCGGGGTGCTCGTAGGGACCGAATTGAAAGAAAATGCGCCCCCACGCCGTCGACAGATGTTCTTGATGCCCGAAATCAGCGAGTGACTTTTGCAGCGCGATCTTGCAAGCCGCGTAAGGGCTTATGGGTGGTGCGTCGTGGCCGGAGGGACTGCCATCCGCCAGCGGGCTCAATCGTTCGTCGCACACCTCCACTCGCGACCAGTCGTATTCAGCAGAGCTTCCGGCCATCATGACGCGCCTGCCGCCCTGCGCACCAAACGAGCGCAGCAGGCGCTCGCTCGACGCCAACCAGCGATAATTCTCCGCGCTATGCCAGTACAGTCCCGGCGTAGCGATCCAGGCGAAGTGCAGCAGGTGCGTCGGTCTTACGTTGGCGATCAATGCATCGGTGCCCGATTCCTGAAGCAGATCGGCGGTGTGTATTTCTGCGCCCTGAAGTTGCGGCGGCCTCTTGCCTCCCGCACTCTCGGAGAGCACCGCATGCACCTCGTATCCTAAGTTCAGGAGCGCGGGGACGCTCCAGCGCCCAATGAAGCCGCCAGCCCCGGTCACAAGTACGCGCTTGGCCTGCATCACGTGCCGCTCGGCATATCCAGCAGCGGGTAGTCAGCGTCGCGCGCCGACATCAGTACGGGCATCAAGGGCCATTCGACGGCAAATGCAGGATCGTTCCAACGCAGCCCGCGCGAGAACTCTGGCGCGTGCGCCCCCGAAATCATGTAGTACACCTCGGCGTGGTCCGCGAGGCTCACGAACCCGTGCGCAAATCCGGGCGGAATGAACAGCGCGCGGCGATTCCTCGCGGACAGTTCCGCGCCGTGCCAGCGGCGGTAGGTGGGAGAGGACGGGCGGATATCGACGATGACGTCGAAGATCGCGCCGGCCGTGCAGCGCACCAGCTTGTGCTCCTCATGCGGCGCGACTTGATAGTGCAGGCCTCGCAGCGTGCCTTTGCGCGCGTTATACGAAACGCTGCACTGTCGCAGCTCGGGTCCCAATCCATGCGCCGCAAATTCTTCCGCACAGTATGATCGGGCGAAAAAACCGCGCTCGTCCGCGAGACGTTGCATCTCGACCATGTAAGCCCCCGGCAACGGCAATTCAGTGAATATCATGGACGGTACGCCCGCAGAGATTCATCGGGAGGCCCGCATCATGGGTCGATACGAACCACGGGCACGGGCGTTACGAAGCGGCCGCCCCACTCCCTGATTTCCCGCAATTGATGGCGAATTTCGTCCTGCAGATTCCATGGCAATATCAAGACGTAGTCCGGCCTTGCGTGCATCAGCGCTTGCGGCGACACCACCGGAATGTGCGTGCCCGGAAGAAGTTTCGATTGCTTGTGCGGGTTCCGGTCGGCGACCAGGGAAATGTCGGCTGGCGTCACTTCGCAGAAATTGAGCAAGGTATTGCCTTTTGCCGCCGCGCCGTAGGCCGCGACCGTCTTGCCCTCGCGGTGCGCCGTGTCGAGAAAGCTCAACATCGAACGCCTGCAGTCCTCGACCCGTTCGGCGAAGCGCAGGTACGTGGCGAGATCGGCAAGACCCGCCGCGCTCTCCTCGGCTCGCAACTGGCGCAACAAGGCGCTGTCCTGAAGATGCGGCCGCTGCGAGTGCGCGGCAAAGATTCGCAGCGAGCCGCCGTGAGTCGGCAATCGCTCCGCATCGAACAGCCGCAAGCCATGCCGGCTGAACACCTGCTCCAGGGCATAGAGTGAAAAATAGGAGTAATGCTCGTGATAAATGGTGTCGAACTCGGCATGCTCGATGAGTTCGAGCAGGTGCGGGAACTCGATCGTCACGGTGCCCGTGGGCGCGAGCAGCGCTGAAATTCCCGCGACGAAGTCATTGAGATCCGGAACATGCGCGAGCACGTTGTTGCCGATGATCAAGGCAGCTTGCCGGCCGTCCTGCGCCAGCCTCCCGGCGAGGCTCTCGCCGAAAAATTCCACCAGCGTGGGGACGCCGATTTTTTCCGCAGCGGCGGCCACGGTAGCGGACGGATCGATGCCGAGAACCGGCACACCCATGTCGATGAAATTCTTCAGCAAGTACCCGTCGTTGCTCGCGAGCTCCACCACCAGGCTGCGAGAGTCAAGGCCGAATCGCCGGCGCGCCATCTCGCAGTACTGTCTCGCGTGCGCCAGCCAGCCATCCGAGTAAGAGGAGAAATACACATAGTTGCCGAACAACTCCTGGGGCGCGACATCATAGTCCAGTTGCACCAATTTGCAGGATGCGCACACCTTGGCGCGAAGCGGATAGCGCTTCTCCTCGTGCACCGCGGCCAACGAGGCGATGAAGGCATTCGACGCCGGCTGCATCCCCAAATCCGCCATCGTCACGGCCAAGTGGCCGCCGCAAGCGCGGCAGGCGGACACGGTACCTACCATCGGCCGAAATCCATCAACCTTCCCACAACTTCCAGGGCGCGGCACCGTTTTCCCACAACGAATTGAGATTCTGCTTGTCGCGCAGCGTATCCATCGGTTGCCAGAAGCCTTGGTGCACCCATGCGGCCAATTGGCCCTCCGCCGCCAAAGTCTCCATCGGGCCCTTCTCCCAGACGGTGTCGTGGCCGTCGATCAGCTCGAGCACGGCGGGATCCAGGACGAAAAAACCGCCATTGATCAGGCCTCCTTCGGCCGCCGGCTTCTCCGCGAACGACACGACCTGGCTGCCTTTCGTGACGATGCGTCCGAACCTCGCCGGCGGACGCACGCAGGCCACGGTGGCCTTGCGGCCATGATGGGCGTGGAATGCGAGTTCCGCGCCGATATCGATATCGGCCAGGCCATCGCCGTAAGTCATGCAAAACGGCTCGCCGGCATTGAGAAAATTGCGCACATGCAAGAGCCTGCCGCCCGTCATGCTCTCTTCGCCCGTATCGACGAGCGTCACCTTCCAGGGTTCGCTGCGGCAATCATGATATTCGACGCGGTTCTCGGTCATGTCGAACGTGACATCCGCTTGATGCAAGAAATAGTTCGCAAAATATTCCTTGATCACGTATCCCTTGTAGCCGAGACACACGATAAATTCTTTGACTCCGAACGAGGCGTACAGCTTCATGATGTGCCAGAGAATGGGTTGAGAGCCGATCTCCAGCATGGGTTTGGGGCGCGTATTCGACTCCTCGGCGATGCGGCTACCTTTGCCGCCGGCGAGAATCACGCACTTCATTGCGGTTGCTTCAACAATTCACGGTACCGCGCTATCTGCGCTTCGGAAAATGCCACCATGTTCTCCCCCGTCGAATGGGCCTTATACCAGTCGGACGTCCACGACAGCGACTCGCCGATGCCGAGTCGGGGACGCCATGCGAGCGCGTGCCGCGCCAACGCCGACGAAAGGGTCAGTGCATTCGCCTCCGCAGGTTGCGCAGCCGGGTCGAGAACCCATCCGGGCTTACCGCCGAATCGGGCGCCGAATGCCTCCACGACCTCGCGTACCGTGCAGAAGGATGCCGGGTCTGGACCGAAATTGACAGCGCGCGGGGTCTTTTCCGGCGCAGTAATCAACCCTTCGGCCAAGGCTAGGTAGCCGGACAAGGGTTCTAGGACATGTTGCCAAGGCCTGATCGCATCGGGATAGCGCAGGATCACGGGTTGCCCCGACTTGAGCGCTCTGATGCAGTCTGGAATGAGGCGCTCCTCCGACCAGTCGCCTCCGCCGATGACATTGCCCGCCCGCGCGGTTGCGATGGGCGGGCCCTGGGCAAAAAAGCTATCGCGAAAACTGGAGGTGACGAGTTCGGTACAAGCTTTGCTGTTGCTATAAGGATCATGGCCGCCGAGCCGGTCGCGTTCATCGAACGCGCGGCCCTCGCCGTCGTTTTGGTAGACCTTGTCGCTGGTGACGACGACGACGCACTCGAGATGGCGCAGGGAGCGGCAGGCCTGCAAGAGTGCTGCAGTGCCCATGACATTCGTGGCGTAAGTTCCGAGCGGATCGCGATAGGACTCTCGGACCAGTGCCTGTGCCGCCATGTGAATCACGACCTGTGGATCGGCTTGCGCGACGGCGCCGACAAGACGATGGGTATCGCGTATATCGGCGATCACCGAGCGCGGCGGCTTCCCGGCGCGGGGCGATGCGGCGAGGATATTCCAGAGGCTCGGTTCAGTGGCGCAAGGCAGCGCATACCCGGTGACCTCGACGCCCAGGCCTTCGAGCCAGAGACTCATCCAAGCGCCTTTGAAGCCCGTATGACCGGTGAGCAGCACCCGCCGCCCGCGCCAAAACTCTTTCGTGGCGAGGGCCTTCGCTTCGCCGCTAGCGCCCATGGTGCAGCCGGAAGGATTTCAAAATGCGCAAGGTCCGCTCCGCGCTCCGCACGCATGCCATGCAAGGCTCAAAGGATACCGGCTTCGGAGGCGCGGCGCATTCATTGCCGGCCCCGCCCTGAACTCAAGCGCGTCAGCAAGTCCAGATATCGGGCTTGGTAAGTTCGCATCGCGTAGCGGGACTCGACGTGGTCGCGGCCGCTTGCGCCGAAACGCGCGCGCAGTTCGGGAGACTCGATCAAGGATTCCAGATGCCGCTCCCACTCATCGGTGTTGCGCGCATGAAATCCGTTGACGCCGTCGATGACCGCCTCGGTGTTGGCGCCGACCGGCGAGGCCACGCAAGGCAATGCCGCGGCCATGTACTGCAACAATTTGAAGGCGCACTTGCCGCGCGCCCATTCGTCATCACTCAGCGGCATGACGCCGATGTGTGCTCCCGCCAGATTCTTCGCTTCAGTCGCGGTGCTCCAGACCATCCGTTCAACGTTGACGTCCGGCCATTCCGGAAACCGCGAACAGATAACCCTCATCTTCAGGGTCTTGTGCCGGGCGCTCAGGCGCACCAACGCCGGCCTGATCATCTCCAAATAAACCAAGTTCTCGGGACTGCCGATCCACACGATCGTCGGCGGATCGACCGGCGTGGCCGTGGTCGGCTGATACGCCGCGATATCGATCGAGGTCGGCAAGACGGTGAGCGACTGCGCCGTGGCTCGCGCCACCCGGGCCAAGACGTCGTTGCCCGCGGCAACCACGTCCACCCAGCGGCAGGTGGCGGCGAATTTCCTCTTGCGCCACGGAGAGTCGTCCGCCGCCTCGCCGAGGCGCCTCGGCTTACGCACATAGATGGCATCGTCGACATCGAATACCCGCCGCCGGCTGACCGATGCGAACAGGCGCGCCTCGATCGCGCTCAATTTGATCTGGTGCAAGACCACGACGTCCGCCGCGCGCAGCAGTGAACGGCGCTCCCAAGTCCGCAGTCCATACCGGCCGCTCGGAAAACGCTCCACCCGCACGTGCCATCCCGCCGCCTCGAGCGGGCCGATCAGACTGCGCATCCGGTGCCTGAACGACGGCTGTTCAAGATCGTAGCCCAACAAGACGGCTGTCCCCATGGTCATTGCGGGCGGCCTAACGTGGTGCCGCGCGTCGCGCAGCGCCGAGGAGATCGCCCAGGGCCCGGACCGCGACTTCGACACCGTCGGCAAGATTTAAGTTGACGGCGCGCGTCGCAAGCGACGCACGTTTCGGTTCATCCTGCAGCAGCTCCTCGGCCGCTTGCAAGATACTGCCTGCGTTCAATGCGGCGGCAACGGCAACACCGGCGGCGACGCAGCGCCGAATGCGCTCGGATTGATCCTTCGCGATCGGCACCGCAACGCAGGCATTGCCGCAGGCAATCGCCTGCAGCAGCGTCGAGCCGCCATTCGCAACGATCAGGCGCGCCGAACGCATGAGCTCAGCCAAGTCTGACTGCGGAAGCGGGCCGAGAGCATGCAAATTCGACTCGGCATCAGCGCGGCCGTCCCCAGCACGGTTGGCCTCGGTGCTGTCGGCGTCGTGCGGACCCACGTACACCGTCGCGACGCCGCGCGCCGCGAGCGCTTGCGCCGCCGCCGCGAACTCGGCGGCCGCATTGTGCGCGCCCGGATGGCCGGTGCCGCCGCCCGGAACGACCAGCACGAACGTGCCGGCAGCGCAGCCGGTCCGCGAGAGGATGGAGCTGCGCTGCGCAGGGTTCGCGCGCGACAGGATGACGTCCAAATAACGCAGCGTGGGGCGCTCCGCGACTTTCAGCTTGAGTTTTTCGAAAAATCCCAAGGAGCCGGCGATGAACTCGGGGTACGCGATCCAGTGTTCATCGATCAGCCGCATCCAGCGCCAACGAAACGCCTTGCGCCGCTGGCGCGGGCGCGAGCTGATATAGACCACGCGGGCACCGAGCCGGCGCGCGGCGCGCAGTTGCGCCGTGCGGCCGGCGTTGTCGAATATCACGACGTCGGGCCGCCAGTGCTCGAGCAACTCGGTCACCGCTGCGGAATGAAATGTCGGCGAGGAGGCGAGCAACGTTGCCGGAAACGGTGCGTCGGCGGCGTACGCAGCCTTGCGGCTCAAGACGAACCGGATGGCGGCGGCCGGCCAGTGCTTGCTCGCGGCACGCGCGATCGCGAGGGAGCGGGCATATTCGCCCATACCGTAAGGACCTGAGACGGGAACGAAAAGAAATCGCGGCGCGCGCGGCAGGCCGGGCTCCGAACCGTTCACGCCGAGATCAGCCAAAGGCGCTGAACCAGCGATCCAACACCAACAAATACCAGGCTCTGCGAAATTCGCTGCCCACCGGACGCTGCAACACGCCGCGGTCCATCAGGCGCCGGACCGCATCGCGCAACATATCGGGATGGCGCCGCAGCCAGCGGTGCACCGGAAGCCCAAACCCCGATTTTGGCTGACTCAAATGTCCCGGCGGCAACCGCGGCTCCATCAGCTGGCGGACCAACAACTTGCCCCGCCGTTTTTTTTCGTCGACCAGCAATTGCGGGTCTACGCTCAGCATGAACTCGACCAAGCGATGGTCGAGCAGCGGCGGACGAACCTCGAGCGAATGGGCCATGCTGGTTCGATCGACCTTGGTCAGCAATCCTTCGGGCAGATCAGTCTTCAAATCGAGCCAGCGCAATTGCGCGAGCGGGCTCAAATTCTCGCACCAATGCTGCCGATAAAACCACAAATAATCGTACTCCGGCTCTCGCCAGCCCTTCGCCAACAAGGATTCGACCTGCAGCGCCGGCATGCCGCCGAGCGCCGCGGCATATGCGGGCAATCCGACGTACGCATGGCGCTGCATCGTGGACGCCAGACGCGACAGCGGCGGCAGGTATCGAGCAAGGGACCTGTTCAAAATCGTCGAGCGCGCGCCAATCCTCGACCAGTAGCGTGGGTAGCCGCAAAAAATTTCATCGCCGCCCTCGCCGCTCAGCGCCACGGTCACCTCGCGGCGCGCAAATTGGGCGATGAGATAATTCGACCAGGCGGCGCTGTCGCCGAAGGGTTCATCGAATAGCGCCGGGAGACGCTCGAGCGCACCTGCGAAATCCGCCTCGGGAGCCGTCATTTCCAGGTGAATGGTACGTAGGTGCACGGCCGCCCTGCGCGCTGCATCGGCTTCGGAGCGCGCGCCCGCTTCGAATCCCAGAGTATAGGTGCGCGGAGTGTCGAGATAATAAGTGGTCAGCGCGGAATCGATGCCTCCGCTCAAGAATACGCCCACCGGTACGTCCGCCAACGTGTGCGCCGGCACCACCTCGCGAAGCAATGCATCGAGCTCGTGAACGGTTTCGCCCGCGCTTCTCATCGTCACCGCGGTCGATGGATTCCAATAACGCTCGATGCTGATGCGGCCCGCCTGCCAGGTGAGCGTATGTCCGGCCGGCAACTTTGCGATGCCCTGGTAAATGCTTTTTGGGGCGGGAACATAGCCGTGGAACAGAAAATCGCGCACGGCGCTGCGATCGATCTCGGGGCGGCCGAGAACCAACAACGCCTTCAGCTCCGAGGCAAACGCGATGCCGTCCGGCAGCAACCGGTAGTACAAGGGCTTGATGCCCAAGCGATCGCGGGCTAGCAGCAATCGCTGCTCTCGCGTATCCCAAGCGGCAAACGCGAACATTCCAGCCAAACGCTCGAGGCATGCGCTGCCGTACTTCGCGAGAAGATGAACGAGCACCTCGGTGTCACCGGTCGACCGCCACGGCCCCGGCAGCCCCGAGCGCAATTGCTCGTGATTGTAAATCTCGCCGTTATAAGTGAGCACTTGGGAGTCGAACAACATCGGTTGATGACCCGCCTCGGAGAGGTCCAATATCGCGAGCCGCCGAAAGGCCAGCGCGACTCCCGGCTCGCCCCACGTCCCTTCGTCATCCGGGCCGCGGTGGCGCAAGCGCTGCGCCATGCTGCGGGCGACCTCCTCGCTCGCCCGCGAACTGACGATGCCGGCTATTCCACACATGGACGGCAGTCTAGCAGCCCGCCGGAGCCGCGATGTACCGCTAGCCATCAGCCGGCGGTTCGTTTAGGGTGCACCCTGGAGCTGCATACACATGGCAACACCCGCCGATCAACGACTGCTGGAACTCTTGGAAAAATGGCTCAAAAGCCTCGAGCTGCATGCGAAGTATTGTTCCCTCGACGACGACAGCTATTGGAAAGTCCAGCCGTGGGTCGAGCATCAGCGGCCGAGCCGCTGGATCATCGATCTGGCGATGCAAAAAACCATAGCCCTGCGCAGCCATGTGCGGGAACGCGTCAAATCGGGTGATATAAAGTATTCCGATTCTCTGGAGCTGATGGCCTTTCTCGCGAACCTCGTGGGTTCGGAACACATCGAGCGGTTCATCCCCGTGGCGGAGGCGGAGAACGAAAGTTTGGCCTCCGAAACGCCCGACGCCGGCGCGCGTCCGCCCGCCGATTCGGCGACGGCCACGCGGGAAATGCCTAAATTCCTCGCCACCAAACGCACCTCGCAGCCAGCGGGCACCGCGCAAGTTGCGCGCACCGAGCGCAAGACGTCGATGCCCGCGAAGCCGGCCGTGAAACCTGCGAACAAACATCCCGCGAAGCTGGGGACGCCGAAGGCAGCTTCGCCCAGCAAGCCCACCGGCAAGACGGCGCCCGGCAGAGCAACGGCCGACTCGGCGGCGCACGCGGGGCCTTCGGATGCCGCGCGGGCGCAAGTCGTTGCGGACGCGGCGCGTTTGGTACAATGGGGACGAAGGTGGTACGAGTTGCCGGAGCTCATCGCGCGCATGGCGGGGCGGCCGGCGTTGCCCGAGGTACGGCGGATACTCAAGGAAAACAAATCGGCTATCGATGCGATATCCGGAGGCGCATAGCCGGCAAGCTGCAAGATCCGCGAGGGGATCGCGCACAAAATTTTTGAACCTCCTCCGTCTAAGAACGCTCAAAGGCGCCCATGATTACGACTAAACATTTATCCAAACGTTATGGCGACAAACTCGCGGTCGATGACTTGACATTTTCGGTGGCGCCGGGCGAGGTGCTGGGATTTTTGGGCGCCAATGGAGCGGGTAAATCCACGACCATGCGCATGATCGCGGGATTCATCGCGCCGACCCGGGGCGAAGTCTCCGTTTGCGGGCACGACATCGAGCGCGCGCCGGTGGCGGCCAAATCTTGCATGGGCTATCTCCCGGAAGGCGCGCCCAGCTACGGCGAGATGACGGTCAGCGAATTTCTGGATTTCGTCGCCGACGTCCGCGGCCTCAGCGGGGAGTTGCGCCGGCTTCGCCGCGGCGTCGTCATCGACAGGCTCGGACTGGGACCGGTCATCCATCAAGTCATCGAGACGCTTTCCAAGGGTTTCCGCCGCCGCGTTGGTCTGGCGCAGGCATTGATCCACGACCCGCAGGTACTGATTCTCGATGAACCGACCGACGGGCTGGATCCGAACCAGAAGCACGAAGTGCGGCGCCTGATCAATGAACTGAGCAAGGACAAGCTGGTCATCGTCTCCACCCACATCCTGGAGGAAGTGCACGAGGTGTGTACGCGAGCCATCATCATCGCCAACGGGCGCATCGTCGCCGATGAATCCCCGACCGCTCTGGAAGCCCGCTCGCGCTACCACCACGCCGTCAGCCTGCGCTTCGAAAAGGCCGAGCAGCATGAGGCGGCGCGCCGCGAGATCGCCCTGCTTCCGGAGGTCGCGGAGGTGGAATCGGATGCGCGCGAGCTGCGGCTCACGGCGGTGCCGAAACCGGGCGCAAACGCGTTGGCCGCGGTAGGCGCGATCATCGTCAAGAACGACTGGGACGTGCCCGAGCTGCACCTTGAATCGGGGCGACTCGATGAGGTATTTCGCTCGCTGACCCAGCCGCCCGGCATCGCGGTCTCGGACGCTGCCCAGGGGGCCGGCGCATGAATAAAGCCCTGGTGATCTTCCGCCGCGAGCTTCGCAGTTATTTTGCAACGCCCCTGGCCTATGTATTTATCGTGATTTTCCTGGTGCTCGCAGCCGTGTTCACATTTCAGGTCGGCGGATTCTTCGAGCGCGGCCAGGCTGATCTGCAGCCCTTCTTCAGATGGCACCCCTGGTTGTATCTCGTGCTGATCCCGGCGATCTCGATGCGCCTATGGGCCGAAGAACGCAATAGCGGCAGCATCGAATTGCTGATGACCCTGCCCGTGACGCTGTGGCAGGCGGTCGTCGGGAAGTTTCTCGCGGCATGGTGCTTTGCCGGCATCGCCTTGATGCTGACATTTCCGATCTGGATCACCGTCAACTATTTGGGATCGCCGGACAACGGCGCGATTGTTGCGGCCTACGTCGGGAGCCTGTTGATGGCCGGGGGCTTCCTCTCGATCGGCATGTGCCTCTCCGCAGCTACCCGCAATCAAGTGGTTGCGTTCATTACCGCGGCGCTCGTGGGATTCGTATTCCTGCTTGCCGGATTTCCGCTGGTGCTCGATTTCGTGCGCGGCATCTTGCCGCAGGCCATCGTCGATGCGATCGCCTCGTTGAGCTTTTTCACCCACTTCGAGGCGATCTCGAGGGGCGTCATCGATTTGCGCGATCTCGTATATTTCGGAGCCTTGATCGGCTTTTGGTTGGCCGCCACGGCCTTGGTACTCGACATGAAGAAGGCGGAATAGGTGAACGGAAGTCGCTGGCGAAAAATGAGCTTTGGGGTCGGGGGGCTGATTGCCCTCGCCGTGTTGTTTCTGGCCGTCGTGATGCTGTCGAACGTCGGCCTTCGCGCCATGCGCGCGGATCTCACCCAGAACCGGCTCTACACCTTGAGCAAGGGTACCCAGCAGGTGCTTCGGGAGCTCAAGGAGCCGATCAATCTGTATTTCTATTTCTCGCGCGAGGCCGCTGCGAAGCAGGCGCCCCTGCTCATGCCCTACGCCACCCGGGTGCGTGAATTCCTCGAAGAGCTCGCAACCCGTTCCGGCGGCAAAATCCACCTGCGTGTCGTCGATCCGCAACCCTTCTCGGATGAGGAGGACCGGGCCGCCGAATTCGGGCTGCAATCGTTGCACGCGGGCGGCGACCCGCTCTATTTCGGCTTGACCGGCACCAATTCTACGGACGGCCGGGCGTCGATACCGACTTTCCAAACGCGATCGCGAAGAATTCCTGGAATACGACGTCGCCAAACTCATCAATGAACTAGGCACGCCGAAGAAACCGGTGATCGGCCTCATGAGTTCATTGCGGCTGCAAGGACAATTCAACCCGATGACCGGCCAGATGGGCGAGCCTTGGCCGATTCTCACCCAACTGCAGGACCTCTTCACGGTACGCACCTTGACCCTCGATGCCGATCACATCGAGAAGGACATCGACGTGCTGATGCTGGTTCATCCGAAAGATCTGCCGCCGAAGACCCTCTATGCCATCGACCAATTCGTGATGCGCGGCGGCAGGCTGTTGCTATTCCTCGATCCGAATGCGAGCGGCGACACCGGCGGACAGGATCCATCCAACCCCATGGCGGCGATCGCCGCCAACCATTCTTCCGATCTCAAGCCGCTGTTGGCGGCCTGGGGCATCGACTACGATGCAACCAAGGTCATCGGCGACCTGGAGCGCGGGCTCGAAGTCCGCACCAACATGCAGGCGCCGCCCGTACGCCACATCGGCATCCTCGGCCTGAGCCATGCCGACATGAATCAAAAGGACGTGGTCACGGCGTCGCTCGATAAGATCAATCTCGCGACGGCCGGCTTTGTCGCCGCACATCCCGGCGCCAAGACGACGTTCGAGCCGCTGTTGCTGAGTTCCACGAGAGCGTCGCCGATTCCTGCGCAGCGTTTTAATGCCCTCACGGATCCAGCGACGCTGCGCGATGGATTCAAGCCCACCGGCATTCGCTACGCCTTGGCCGCGCGCGTCACCGGATCCGTCGAATCCGCTTATCCGCAAGGGTTGCCGGCGGATCAAAAGGCCGCCGCCGCTGCACCGGGCGCCGCCGCTGCACCGGGCGCCGCCGGGGCGGGCGCAGCCGCGCCGGCCGCCGGGCCGCCCGCCGCCCACCTGGCAAAATCGGCTGTGCCCGCGAATATCGTCATCATCGCCGACACGGACTTGCTGATGGATTACATGTGGGTCCAGATCCGTGATCTGTTCGGTCAGCGCGTCGCGCAGGCGTTCGCCAATAACGGTGATTTCGTTGCCAACATTCTCGATAACTTGAGCGGTTCGAGCGCTCTGATCAGCGTGCGCGGACGCGCGACGTTCTCGAGGCCGTTCGAGCGCGTGGAAGCGCTGAGGCGCCAAGCGGATGACCGCTTGCGCGGCAAGGCGTTGGAACTGCAGGCCGAACTGCAGCAGACCGAGACCAAGTTGACCGATCTGCAAAAAAAGCGCAACGATCAGTCATCGATCATGCTGTCGGCGGAACAAGAGGCGGAACTCAAAAAATTCGTCGCCGAAAAGACCCGTGTGCGACGGGAGCTTCGCGAAACGCAACGCGGCCTGGACGTGGATATCAATCGCCTGAATTCCTGGCTCAAAGTGATCAACATCGCCATTGCGCCGCTGTGCGTCGCCGTGGCCGGCGTGATCATCCTGTCTCTGCGCCGGCGGCGCAGAACCACCGCAACGGGCGCAACATGAGCCGGGAAAGATTTATAACGCTGCTCGTTGCCGCGCTGATCGCAATCTCGGGCGCCCTGTACTTGAGCACGCAACGCAATCTGCCGCGAGACCCGCACGGCACCGCGTTCTTGCCCTCCCTGGCAGCTCAGCTGAACACGGTTACCGCCCTGAGCGTGCGCCGTGCCGGCGCGGCGGCGACGGTGCACGAGCACGACGGCCGATGGACCGTGGCCGAACGCGGCGATTATCCCGCCGACGTATCGAAGGTGCGGCAATTACTCCTCGCCCTGAGCGACGCGAAGATTGCGGAAGAGAAAACCTCCAATCCGGCCAATTTTTCGATCATTGGGGTCGAGGATCCGTCGTTGCCCGGAGCGAGCGGAGCGGAAGTCAGCTTCACGGCGCACGACGGACAGCATTCCGTGATCGTCGGCAAATCGACGGGCGAAGGAAATTTCGCGCGGCGCGGCGGCGAGAACACGAGCTACAGCATCGAGCCTGGCATTACGTTCGAAACCGAGCCCCGCTTTTGGATCGATTCGCGGCTGCTCGACATCCCGTCCGCCGGCATCCAAAGCATCCAGGTCAAGCCGGCGACAGGAGCCGCATACACCATTCGCCGCGACAGTGCCGGCGCCACTTATACGCTCGACGGCATACCACCGGGGCGCAAAGCGCTCGATTCCGCCGCGCTTGCACCCCCGCCCACTCTACTCAGCGGACTGACGGCAGACGACGTAGCTCCCGTGAGCGGGATCGATTTCAGCAAGCCGACGGTCGCGACCATTGCGATGTCCGACGGCAACGTGATCACCCTGACGGGGACGAGCAGCGGCGAGAAGCATTGGATTCAGTTGCAGGCAAGCAAGGACGCGGCGCTCGACACCAAAACCGCGGGCCGCGCTTTTGAAATTGCGAGCTACCGTTTCGATGCGATTTTCCGGCCTGTGGAACAATTGCTGGTGCCCAAAGCGCCTCCCGACGCGGGGAAGTCATCGCCCCGCGATGCAAGCAAGGCCTCCGCGCGCGATGCAAGCAAGGCCTCGCCGCGCGAGTCGAGCAAGCCGATCGCCGACGAAAAAACCGGGGCCCGTACCCCAGCCGTGAGCAGCGGCACGAGTGCCGGTTTCGGCCGCCGCCTTGCCGCGTTGCTGTACGACAGTGTGCTGCTGGCCGCTCTGCTGATCGCATTCACCTCGGGGGCGGTATTTCTGAACCATCGCACGGCGGTCCAGCCCGAAACGGCAGGCGCTTGGGCCTATCTGTACCGCGCGGGTCTGATCGGCCTGATGGCGGCCTACTACGTGCTCAATTGGACTCGCAGCGGTCAAACCTTGGGGATGCGCGCCTGGCATCTGCGCGCCGTCTGCGAGTCAGGCATGACAATGTCGTTGCGTGCCGCGGTCTTGCGCTTCTTGTGGGGCGGGCTCGCGTGGGCGCCGGCGGCGCTCGGGGTTCTATGGCTCTATTTCGATCCCGAGCATTTGGCGCTTCATGACCGATTGTCGAGAACTCGAATCGTCCATGTGCGGCCTTAGCGCGTTCTCGATATCGCAACCAGCGTACAAACTCCGATCGCGGCCGTCGGCAGCCAGCCCACCAGCGCCGGATTGAGGTTGAAGAGCTGCCCGCCGTTTTCGATGGTGCGTGTAATGAGGAAAAACACGACGCCGAGCATCACCCCGATCACCGTGCGCGTGCCGGCGCCGGTGGTGCGCAAGGGACCGAATACGAAGGGCAACGCCAGGAGGGTCACGACGATCACGGCAAAAAGCCGCGCGATTCGCGACCAATAGCCGATTTCGTAGGACGCGGTTTCGAGCCTATTGCGCCGAAGATGGTCGATATACGATGCGAGTCCGCGCAGGGTCAACATTCCCGGATCCGTCGCGGCCAGTCCCAGGAACTCCGGATTGACCCTCGATTGCATCGTCGTTTCGCCGACCATGCTGCTTTCGACATGGTCATCGGCGAACCTCGAGGTCGCCGTATTGTGCAGGCGCCAGCGGCCAGGATCCGCGACCGAAATGCGCGCGGCACGCTGAATCGAGCGCAGCTTCGTCGCTCCATCCAATTGGAACAGCGACACACCGCCGAATGCGCGATCGACCTCTCCGGTTTGCACCCGCAGAATCAAGTTCCCATCCTTCACCCAGGCGCTGCTCAAGCCCGCGAAACTCACGTCCGCGAGTTTGCTGGTGGTCTTTTCGCGTTTTGCGAACTGCGCCATCGGCGGTGCCGCATACTCGCCGATCCCATACATGATCAGAGCGAGCGTGAGTCCCGCGAGGCCGACCGGCCAGGCGATGCGCCACACCGACACGCCCGAAGCGCGAGTCACGACGAGCTCGCTGCCCGACGCCAGATGTCCGAGGCCCATCAGCGCTCCGATGAGCGCTCCGATCGGCAGCAGCTCGAACGTCTGCTGCGGCAGATTGAGCAGTGTGAACAGAAATGCGTCCCCTGCGGTATAGCTGCCGATGCCGATATCGCCTTGCTGACTGATGAAGAGGAACAATGCGCCCAGCGTCAGCAGCACGGCCATCGCCATCCCCGTGTAGATGAGCACGACGCGATAGAGATAGCGGTCGAGAATATTCACGTCGTCCTCGCCTCTCGTGCCACCAAGTACAGGCCGAGGGCGAGCGCCAACACGTGCACCCACCACACCCCGACCACCGGCAGCAAGTCTCCCTTCTCAAGCCACACCTTGGCCGCGGACAAGAGATTCAAGTAGACGAAATAGACGACGATGGCGAAGCCCACCCGGGCGTAGCGGCCCTGGCGCGGACGCAGGCGGCTCAGGGGCACGGCAATCAGGGTCAACACAAGCGCCATAAGCGGCGTAGATGCCCTGAATTGCAATTGTGCAATGTCGGAAGGAGCAGAGGAGCCGAGCAGTTCTCGGGTCGGCTTGGCGTCAGGGTCCTTGGTCGCGGCAGCGACGTCCGCGGGCGTGGCGATGGGAATGCCGTGTTCGCGAAACTCGATCACGCGAAAGTCATCTCGTCCCGGGACGCCTTCATAACGGCGGCCGTTGAACAGAGTCACCAAGTGCGCGCCGTCGGGCGCCGCTTTCGAATAGGTGGCGGTATCGGCCAGCGCGACTTCGATCCGGCCCGCCGACTCGCGCTGCACGAACACGTTGTGCAGTACGCCCTCCGAATCGACTCGTTCCGCATAAAACACCGCGTCGCCTCCGCCGAACGACCGGAATCGGCCGGCATCCAGTTGACCGAAGCGGGCCTCCTTGAGCGCCGATTGGCGCAGCAGCTGCGCCTCGCTATCCGCCTGCGGTACCTGAACGAACACCAGCCATGCCAACCCCAAGGCGATCACGGCGGCAAAACAGAACAGCGGAGGCAGCAGCCGCGACGGTCCAAAGCCGCACGCCTGCAGCGCGGCCATTTCGCTGTCGTGGTACATGCGGCCCAAGGTCAGCACCACGGCCAGCAACAAGCCTACCGGCACGATGACCGACAAATTCATGATCGCGCCCAGCGCGATCAAATCGAACACCACGTGCCGGCCGTATTGATTGTCGGCTGCTTGGCCGAGCACCCGGGACAGCTGATTCGACACCACGATCGCGACCAAGACCCCGGTCACGGCGAGCCAGGTCTGCACGACCTCGCGCAACACATACCTTTGTACCGTCCATTTCATGGGCCGAGCTTAGAGCCTTCGCGATAATCTAGTAAACTAATTAGTCTCACCCCTTCGTCTACCTCAGACAAAAACGGAGTCCGGGATATGGAATTCAAGGCTGTTATCGATGCGAAAGCGCGCCAGGAGGCAGGTTGCGCCGTGGTCGGCGTTTATGAAGGCGGCGATCTTGGGGTCGCGGCGCGCCGAATCGATACCCAGTTGGGCGGGCTGATCCGCAAGCTACAGGGGGAGGGAGATTTTTCCGCGAAGCTCGGCGATGTCCTGTTGCTGCCGGCGCCGGCCGGCGCCGCGGCGAAGCGCGTGCTGTTGGTCGGTTTGGGGGTCCGCTCGGCCTTCGGCCGCAAGCAATATCGCAAGGCGCTGCAGTCCGCCGTTCAGGCGCTCGGCAAGACCGGTGCCGGCGACGCCGTGGTCTACCTCGCGCTGGAGCGGGTCGCGGACCTTGATGTGCAATACCGCGCGCGCGCAGTGGCGGAAGTCTTTTGCGCGCAGCTTTACAAGATCCCGGACCTCAAAACCGGCACCAAGCCAAAGGCCCCGCGGTTTTCGAAGGTCGCTGTGGCCGTGGCCGATGCCCGCGCCGAGAAAGCGGCGGCGGAGGGCCTGCGCATGGGGCGGCGGTGGGCAGCGGGGCCGCGCTATCGCGGGACCTCGCCAATTTACCGCCCAATGTGTGTACCCCCACTTACCTTGGAAACCGCGCGCAGGCGCTCGCGAAGGAATTTCCCAGCATCCGAGCCAAGGTGCTTGGATGAAAGCGGCATCAGGGCTCTCAAGATGGGCGCCTTCCTCGCGGTGACGCAGGGATCGGCGCAGCCCCCCCGGCTGATCGTTTGCGAATACCGCGGCGCCAAGAAGGACGAGGCGCCGATCTGCCTGATAGGCAAGGGAATCACCTTTGATTCCGGCGGGATTTCGCTGAAAGACCCGCCCGCCATGGACGAAATGAAGTTCGACATGAGCGGCGCCGCCGCGGTCCTGGGCACCCTGCGCGCGATCGCGGAGTTGAAATTGCCGGTCAATCTCGTGGTGGTCGTCGCAACTTGCGAGAATATGCCGGGCGGAGCGGCCGTAAAACCCGCCGACATCGTCACCACCATGTCGGGCCAAACGGTGGAGATTCTCAATACCGATGCCGAAGGGCGGCTTGATACTCTGCGACGCCATCACTTACAGCCGCCGCTTCAAGCCGGCCGCAGTGATCGACGTTGCCACGCTCACCGGCGCGTGCATCGTCGCCCTCGGCAATCACTTCAGCGGCTTGATGAGCAATACCGAGACGCTCGCGGAGGAGTTGCGGTCCGCGGGGATCCGCGCCGACGATCGGGTATGGCGGCTGCCGATCGGCGATGAATACCTCGAACAGTTGAAGAGCAATTTCGCGGATATCGCCAATGTCGGCGGCCGCGAGGGCGGCGCCTGCACCGCCGCTTCGTTTCTGTCGAAATTCGCCAAGGATCTGCAGTGGGCGCATCTCGATGTCGCGGGCACTGCCTGGCTGGGCGGCTCCCAGAAAGGCAGCACGGGACGTCCCGTTCCCTTGCTCGTCGATTTTCTGGTCAATCGCGCTCAGGGCGTATGACGGAGCGCGTAGATTTCTATGTATTGAAAAGCGCCGCCGCGAATCATCGATTCGCGTTTGCCTGCCGCCTGACCGAAAAAGCCTATCTCAAGGACTTGCGCATCGTCATCGTCAACGACACGCTGAGCGATGCCAAGGTCCTCGACGACCTGTTGTGGACATTCAACGAACGCTCCTTCATCCCGCACCAGATCTGTCTTGACGAACGGCCGATCGAGGCCGCGACCAAGGTGCATCTCGCCGTCCTGCCTGCCGCGCCGCCTGCCGGCGATCTGCTGGTGAATCTCTCGGCTCGCCTTCCCGCCCGCTGGGAGCGCTACGCTCGAATTGCCGAGATCATCGATGCCGACGAGGAGAGGCGCCGCCTCGGCCGGGAGCGATTCAAGACCTACCGCGATCTCAAGGTAACGCTCGAGACGCATCAACTGAGCGAGATGACGGATGGATAAGGCGTTTTCGCCTGCCGATATCGAGACCCGGCTTTATGCGCACTGGGAGGCGTCGGGCTACTTCGCGCCGAAAGGCCGGGGCATCGCCTATTCCATCGTCATCCCGCCGCCGAACGTCACGGGCACCTTGCACATGGGCCATGCGTTCCAAGACACCATCATGGATGCGCTGATTCGCTACAAGCGCATGCGCGGTTTCGACACGCTGTGGCAACCCGGCACCGATCACGCGGGCATCGCGACGCAAATGGTGGTGGAAAGGCAATTGAATGCCGAAGGCTTGAGCCGGATCGAACTCGGACGGGAGGCGTTCATCGATCGAATCTGGCTCTGGAAGGACAAGTCCGGCGGCGAAATCGCCAATCAAATGCGCCGGCTCGGCGCCTCGGTGGATTGGCAGCGCGATCGATTCACGATGGACGCCGGGCTGTCGAAAGCGGTGACGGAGGTCTTCGTCCGCCTGTACCAGGAAGGCTTGATCTATCGCGGCAAGCGGCTGGTGAACTGGGATCCGGTGCTGAAGACGGCGCTTTCGGATCTGGAAGTGGTGGCCGAAGAGGAAGTGGGCAGCCTATGGCATTTGCGCTATCCGCTCGCCGGAGGCGACGGGTATCTCGTGGTCGCGACGACGCGGCCCGAGACACTGTTGGGCGACACCGCCGTCGCCGTGCATCCCGATGATGAACGGTATCGGCATTTGATCGGACGCGGCGTGCGCCTGCCGCTCACCTTGCGTGAGATTCCCGTGATCGGCGACACGTACGTCGACCCGGATTTCGGCAGCGGCTGCGTCAAGATCACACCCGCCCATGACTTCAACGACTACGAGGTTGGCCAACGCCACGGCTTGCCCCTGATCAACATCATGAACCCCGACGCGACGCTCAACGATGAGGTCCCCGCAGCGTACCGGGGCCTCGATCGCAACGCCGCCCGCGCGCGGATTCTCGCCGACTTGGAAAGGCTTGGCCTCATCGAGCGGGTCGAACCGCACAAACTGACCGTGCCGCGCGGCGATCGCAGCAACGCCGTGCTCGAGCCGCTGCTCACCGACCAGTGGTTCGTCGACATCAAACCTCTGGCTGAGCCGGCCATCCGCGCAGTCGAGGCAGGGCACATCCGCTTCGTGCCCGACAATTGGTCCGCGGTGTATTACGAATGGATGCGCAAGATCAAGGACTGGTGCATCAGCCGTCAGCTATGGTGGGGGCATCGCATACCCGCCTGGTATGATCCCGACGGCCGCTGCTACGTGGCCCGAACCGAGGTGGAGGCCCGCGCCGCACATGGCATAGATCCGGCCACGGCATTGCGGCAGGACGATGATGTCTTGGACACTTGGTTTTCCTCGGCTCTGTGGCCGTTTTCGACTCAGGGCTGGCCCGAACATACCCGCGAGCTGGACACGTACTACCCGACGTCCGTGCTGGTCACCGGTTTCGACATCATTTTTTTCTGGGTCGCCCGCATGATCATGATGGGCCTCAAATTCACGGGTCAGGTGCCGTTTCGCGAAGTCTACGTCCATGGACTCATCCGCGATCACGACGGCCAGAAGATGTCGAAGTCGAAGGGCAACGTAATCGATCCGCTCGACATCGTCGATGGCATTTCTCTCGAGGCCTTGCTCGCGAAGCGTACCAGCGGCCTGATGCAACCGCAGATGCGGCCGGCAATCGAGAAGGCGACCCGCAAGCAATTTCCGCACGGAATTCCGGCATTCGGCACGGATGCCTTGCGTCTTTGTTTCGCGCGCCTGGCAACCCAAAGCCGCGATCTTCGCTTCGACATGAGCAGAGTCGAAGAGTACCGCAACTTCTGCAACAAGCTTTGGAATGCGGCCCGTTACGTGCTGATGAATGTCGAGGACCAGGACTTGGGAGTCCGGGATGGCTTCAGGGCCTCGAGCCTGGCCGATCGATGGGTTCAATCGAGACTTTCCGCAATGCTCGCGCGCGTGGAATCCGGATTCGCGGAGTATCGGCTCGATGCCGTCGCGAACGCGCTGTACGATTTTACCTGGCATGAGTTCTGCGATTGGTATTTGGAACTCTCGAAGGCGATCCTGCAATCGGAGACCGCCGCACCCGCAACGAAGCGCGCCACGCGCCGCACTTTGATCAACACCCTCGAAACGCTGCTGCGCGCCCTGCATCCGCTCGCGCCCTTCATCAGTGAGGAAATTTGGCAACGCGTGCACGCGAGCGCGGGGGCCGCCGGCAACACGATCATGCTCTGCCCCTTCCCGAGCGCGGCGGACGCCAAGGCGGATCCCGAAGCGGAAGCCGAAATGCGCTGGGTCATCGCCTTCATCGACGGCGTGCGCCGGATCCGCGGCGAGTTGGACATCGCGCCGAGCCGCAAGCTGGAGGTGCTTCTGCAAAATGCCGGCGCCAGGGATTCGGAATACCTGGAGCGCAATCTCCATTACCTTGTGCGTCTAGCCGGCATCGAAGCCCCCCGCACGCTCGAGCCGCCTCAGGCGGCGCCGATTTCCGCGATTGCTTTCGTGGGCGCGCTCGAAATACTGGTGCCCATGGCCGGCCTGATCGATCCGATCGCGGAGCTCGAGCGTCTGGCGAAGCAGCAAGCGCAAGGCCGAGATCGATCTCAAGAAAATGGAGAGCAAGCTGAGCAACACTGAATTCGCCAGGAACGCGCCGGCGGAAGTGGTCGCCAAGGACCGGCAGCGGCTCGCCGAGCTCGAGACGGAAATGCGCCAACTGGCGGCCCAGATCGCAAGAGTGACGGCTCTCAAGGGTCAATGAAGGCAGCGCAGTCCGAAATCGACGCCGTTCTCGCTCAAATCAATCGGGTGATTTTGGGCAAGGAAGCGCAGATTCGCCTGTGCTTGGCCTGTCTGCTGGCCCGCGGGCACCTCCTGATCGAGGATATCCCGGGGGTCGGCAAGACCACGCTCGCGCACGCGATCGCGAAGACGTTGGGATTATCGTTCCAGCGCGTGCAGTTCACGAGCGATCTGCTTCCCGCCGACGTGCTCGGCGTCTCGATCTATGACCGCGAAACCGGCAAGTTCAGATTTCAACGCGGACCGATTTTCGCCCAGTTGGTGCTGGCGGATGAAATCAACCGCGCGTCTCCAAAAGCCCAGAGCGCCTTGCTCGAGGCCATGGAAGAACAGCAGGTCACCTTGGACGGCCAGTCGATGGCGTTGCCCGAACCATTCTTCGTCATCGCCACGCAGAATCCGCAGGACCAAGCGGGAACCTTCCCTCTTCCTGAGTCTCAATTGGACCGCTTCTTGATGCGCGTGCATTTGGGTTACCCTGCGGCCGCCGCGGAGCGCGAGCTGCTGGCGGGCGTGGACCGCCGCGACTTGGTGAATTCGCTCTCGACGGTTGCGAGCGTCGAAACCCTGCGGCGGCTGCAGCATCGCGTTCTGGACATTCACGTGGCGCCGGCGCTTCTCGACTACGTCCAGGCGCTCGTGGCTCATACCCGCCACTCTTCGGGTTTGCACGTGGGCCTATCGCCGCGAGCGGCGATCGGGCTGCTGCGCGCGGCGCGCGCGTGGGCCTTGATCGCAGGGCGCGACGCGGTTATCCCGGAACACGTGCAAGCGGTGTTTGCCGCCGTCGTCGAACATCGGGTGCGGCAACGGGATAATGGCCCGGCTGCGGCAACCCGGCTGCTCGAGGCCGTCCCCGTCCCTTGAAAGAGGCGGTGTCGACAATGCGGCAGGCGGTCGGAAGTAAATTACGCGCCTGGTCAGCCCGGCGCCACGGCCGCGATTCGCTGCCGGTCAAAATCCACCGGCGGCGCGTCTACATCCTGCCGACCCGCTTCGGCGTCATGCTCGCGTTGATGCTGGTCGCCATGCTGCTCGCCGCTCTCAACTACAACAGCAATTTGGGATTGGCCTTTGCTTTTCTGATGATGAGCGTTGCCCTGGTCATCATGCACCATTGCAATCGCAACTTGCTGGAGCTGCAAGTGGACGTGCCCACCGAGGCGGATGCGTTTGCCGGCCGCGAGGCGATTTTCGAGTTCGCGCTCCGCAACGATTCGCGCGTCGAGCGCCGCGATGTGGAAATCCGCTGCGCGGCCGCCACCGGAATCGGCAGCGTCCCGGCGCGTTCGAGCGAGATCATTCCCGTCGCAGTGCCGGTGCCGCAACGCGGAGTCGTCCGCATACCTCAGTTCGAGCTGCGCACGCGCTACCCCTTCGGCTGGTTCCATTCCTGGACGTATGTCCAAGCCTCACTGACCGCCTATGTTGCCCCCTCGCCGCGCGGCACCCGAACGCTGCCGGCCGCGGGGGACGCGGGAACCGCTTATCCATCGGAGGCGCGCGGCGACGAGGACTTCGCCGGTCTGCGCGCATACGAGGCGGGAGTGCCGCTGAAACACATGGCCTGGAAGGTGCTGGCGCGCGGCGGCGAGGCGGCGGTGCGGAGCTATACGAGTACGGCCGCGCAGCCTCGATGGCTGGAGTGGTCCTCCCTGGGGGATCAGGACGCCGAAAGGCGCCTATCGCAGCTCTGTCTGTGGGTGCTCGAGAGCGATGCCGCGCAGCGAGTCTTTGGCCTCAGGATCCCAGGCACGGAGATTTCCCCGGCACGCGGCGCTGCGCATCGCATTGCGTGTCTACGGGCCCTCGCGATGCACGGAATCGCGGAGACGCGATGAACCCCAAAGCCGTGACCTACCCGCAGCTTCTGGGGATCTCTGGCTGCCTCGCGCTCGCTCTCGCTGCGCATTTGGGCTCGATACCGGCATGGGTGCTCGCAACGGTTGGCGTATCGGGCGCCTTGCGGCTGCTGCTTGCGAAACGCGGCCGCCCCGCGCCGCCGCGCGGCGTGCGCTTGGCGGTAGCCGGCTTGGCGATAACCATGCTGTTCCTGCAATTACGTACCTTCAACGGCTTATCCGCCGGCACGGCACTCTTGGCCTTGATGGCGGGTTTGAAACTGCTCGAAACCGGCACGCAGCGCGACATCTATGTCGTCACGCTCATCATTTATTTCGTGAGCCTGTCGGCGCTGCTGCAGGGCGACTCGTTTTGGCTCCTCGCATACCTCATCGGCGTGGTTTGGCTCACGACCGCAACGCTGCTGCGCCTCACCACGACTCTGCCCGCCCCGAATTGGCGCCGCTGCATCGGCTACGCAGGCCGCATACTGAGCCAGGCGCTGCCTATCGCGGCGGTCTTTTGGCTTTTTTTCCCGCGCTTCGCGGGTCCGCTCTGGGCCATACCCGACGAGTCGCGCGGCGCCGAATCGGGCTTGAGCGATACCATGAGTCCCGGCGACATCGATCATTTGGCGCTGTCGGATGAGGTGGCTTTCCGCGTGCACTTCTCCGGAGCGACGCCCCCGTCCCGTGATCGATACTGGCGCGGACCGGTGATGCATGATTTTGACGGGCGCACGTGGCGGCGTTCGCTGTCCGCCTCGCCGATCTCGCCGCCGCTGCAAGCGCAGGGTCCTGCTGTCCGCTACACCGTGAGCTTGGAACCGCACCGGCACCGTTGGATATTCACGCTCGATTGGCCCTCGCATTGGGATCTACCGGGCGCCGCCCTCACCGGCGACTACACGCTCATGCAGCGCGAGCCCGTGTCCCGGCCGATCGACGTGAACGCAACATCGTACACGCGCGTGCAATCGTCGGCGCCCCTGAACGGTCCTGCTGCGGGACCGGGATACCCGGCTTCCGCACGAACGCAATCCACGCTCGCTCGAGCTCGCGCAAACTCTGCGCCGCGCCCACCCGGACGACTTGGGGTACGTGAGCGCCGTCCTCTCGATGTTCGCGCAACAGCCCTTTTACTACACGCTCACGCCGCCGAAGCTGACCGGCCATTCGGTCGATGCATTTCTATTCGACACCAAACGCGGCTTCTGCGAGCACTACGCGTCGGCATTCGCGATGCTCATGCGGGCCGCGGGGATACCATCGCATGTCGTAACGGGCTATCAGGGCGGTACCTTCAACCGGTTCGCGGATTATTGGATCGTGCGCCAAAGCGATGCGCATGCCTGGGACGAGGTTTGGATCGAAGGCCGCGGCTGGGTACGCATCGATCCCACGTCCGCGATCGCCCCGGAGCGCGTGCGAACACGGCCTGAGCGATACAGACTCCCTGGGCGCCGGCGAGCCCCTGTCGAGTCTCTGGCATCGCCGCACGCCCTGGCTTGCCGATATGCGGCTGCGCCTCGACGCCCTGCGTCAAGTCTGGCGCGAGCGCATCCTTTTCTTCGATCCGGACGCCCAGCAAAAATTGCTCGAGTGGCTGAACATTCCCGAGCCGGACGGCCACAAGCTCGTGATCGTGCTGACCGCCTCGCTGACCCTGGCTCTGGCCTGGCTCACGTGGACGGTGCGCCGCGGCGTCGATCCGGCGCCGAAAGAACCTCTGATTCGCGCCTACGCCCGATTGTGCGCGAAGCTGGCCGCCGCAGGAGTGCCGCGCCTCGCACACGAAGGGCCCGAGGACTATGCCGCTCGGATCGCGCTGCGCCGGCCTGATCTGGGCTCCGCAGCCACCGCGCTCTGCCGGCAATATTCCAGCCTGCGTTATTCAGGCGCTTCGGCGGGCACCATCGGCCAGTTCGAGGCCGCTGTGCGCGCGTTCCGTCCGGCACGCGCCGCGAAGCCGCCGCGCGCTTCGAACTCTACGCCGCAAGGTTCTCGCGGGTTTTGAGGAATTCTATTTCCGGCCACCGCTCCTCGGTCAATCCGAGATTCACGCGGGTAGGCGCGAGATAGACCAGTCCGCCGGCGTGATCGATGGCGAGATTGTCATAGGCTTTTTCTCGAAATTCGCCGAGCCTCTTCTCGTCTTCGAGGCTCACCCACCGCGCCATGGCCACATTGATCGGCTCGAACACGCACTGCACGCTGTACTCGTCCTGCAGTCGAAACGCGACCACTTCGAACTGCAGCTGGCCGATGGCGCCGAGAATCAAATCGTTGTTGCGCAGCGGCTTGAACAACTGCGTTGCGCCCTCCTCGCACAGTTGCGACAGCCCTTTTTGCAAGGCCTTCATGCGAAGCGGATCCTTCAGTACCGCGCGGCGGAACATCTCGGGCGCGAAATTCGGTACGCCGGTAAAGGTAAGCTCCTCGCCCTCGGTGAAAGTATCGCCGATGTTGATGGTCCCGTGGTTGTGCAAGCCGATGATGTCGCCGGCGTACGCCTCCTCGGCCTGGCTGCGGTCCGCGGCCAAGAATGTCAGGGCATCGGCTATGCGAATGTCCTTGTCGAGGCGCACATGATGCAGGCGCATGCCGCGCGCATACCGTCCCGAGCATAGGCGCACGAACGCGATACGGTCGCGGTGGCCGGGATCCATATTGGCTTGAATCTTGAACACGAAGCCCGTGAGTTTCGGCTCATAGGGATCGACTTCGCGCTGCAGCGTCGGGCGCGGCAGCGGCGGCGGGGAATGCGCGACGAAAGCCGACAACAATTCGCGGACACCGAAATTGTTGACGGCCGAGCCGAAAAAAACCGGCGTCTGTTCCGCGGCGCGATATCGCTGCAGGTCGAAGCGCGGGCTGGCGCCGCGCACCAGCTCGACTTCCTCGACGAACTGGCGGTACCTCGGCCCGAGGAATTCCCGCGCCTCGGCGCTCGCGATGCCGTCGATGGTTTCGTGGCTGCCTACGCGTCCCTTTTCCACCGGCACGTACACGTAGATCTTGTCTTCGAGCAGATGATAGACGCCGAGCAAATCGCGTCCCATGCCGATCGGCCAGGTGATCGGCGCGCACTGAATTTTCAGCACGCTTTCGATTTCATCGAGCAGCTCGATGGGCGGCCGCCCGTCGCGATCCAGTTTGTTGACGAAGGTCATGATGGGCGTGTCGCGCAGGCGGCAAACGTCCATGAGCTTGATCGTGCGCTCTTCGACGCCCTTGGCGCAGTCGATGACCATCAAGGCGGAATCGACGGCGGTAAGCGTGCGGTAAGTATCTTCCGAGAAGTCCTCGTGGCCGGGAGTGTCGAGCAGGTTGACGATGCAGCCGTCATAGGGGAACTGCATCACCGATGAAGTCACGGAAATGCCGCGTTGCTGCTCCAGGCGCATCCAGTCGGAGGTCGCGTGTCGGGTCGCCTTGCGGCCCTTCACGGTGCCGGCCATCTGGATGGCGCCGCCGAACAGCAGCAGTTTCTCGGTCAAAGTGGTCTTGCCCGCATCGGGGTGGGAGATGATGGCAAAAGTTCGCCTTTTGCTGATTTCTTCGGCTAAGGGGCCGCTCGGCATGTGGTGTCCCGCTGAAATAGGATTTGCCCCCGGGGGTGTGGGCAGCCGATTATTATAGGGCGATGGGGGAGGAGCACGCCACCCCCGCCCTTGCTGACCGGCGGGTTATCTTCCGTCCGGCAACAGCACGCGCCGCAGAACCGCGGCGTCCTCGCGTCCGGCGGTTGCTTGATAGTAGCCGCGCCGCACGCCCACCTGCTCGAAGCCCATGGAATGATACAGGCGAGCGGCAGCCGTATTGGAGGGCCGGACTTCGAGGAACGCTTCGTACATGCCCGCGACCCGTGCTCGGTCCAGAAGGTACACGAGAATTTTGCGGGCAAGGCCGCGGCCTCGATATGCGTCGCGTATGCACACGTTCAAGATATGCGCCTCGCCCGCCCCGACCGACATGATGCCGTAACCCGCCATGTCGCCGCCGACGTCGACGACTCGGCAGACGTAGCCCACCCGCAGGCAGTCGCGAAAAATCCCCTCGCTCCACGGAAACTGGTACGCGGCGCGCTCGATGGCCACGATCACCGGTATGTCGAGTTCGTGCATGGGCCTGATCTCGACCGGAGGAAATTCGACTTCTTGTTTGACGCTAGACACGCGCACATACCTCGAGGGCGAATTTCAAATCTTCCCATGCCTTGCGCTTGTCGGTCGGCGTGCGCAGCAGATAGCCGGGATGATAGGTCACGACCAAGGGGACTTGCGAGACTCCGAAGCGATGCACCTGCTGCCGCAATCTTCCCAGGGTCGCATCCGTGCGCAACAAGTTCTGCGCGGCGATACGTCCCACGGCGAGCATGATCTTCGGTTTCAGGAGCCTGATCTGCTGTTCGAGATACGGCAGGCACTCGGCGGCCTCGGTGGCGGTTGGGTCTCGATTACCCGGCGGCCGGCATTTCAGTACATTTGCGATGTACGCCTGTTCCCGGGCCAAACCGATTGCGCGCAACATGGAGTTCAGAAGCTGGCCGGCCCGGCCCACAAAGGGTTCGCCCTGGCGATCCTCATCGGCCCCCGGCGCTTCGCCGACAATCAGCCATTCCGCCTGTTGGTTGCCCACGCCGAAAACGGTTTGCGTCCGGGTGGCGCACAATGAGCATCGCGTACAGGCGGCCACGCGAGCCCTGAGTTCGGGCCAATCGATTCCCGCCTCGCGGGCCGCCGGGGCCTCAGGCGCCGGGCCCACGGGCGCCGGGCCCTCTCGGCGCGGAGCTTCATCGGGCGCGAGGGGCCAGCTGCCCGGCGCCGATTTTCCGCGAGCAACCCAAGTCTCGACCCCGAGGGCGGCAAGGTAGTCGTGGCGCAGCTCGGAATTCATGCCTGCGGCGCGGGGCGCGTACGCCGGCGTAATCTGCGATACGTCCATACCAGCGGTGCCGACAAGGCGTAACCGCCGAAAATCAGCAGCAGAGTAATCGCCGGGTGCAGGAAAATGAATACGAACGCGAGCGGCACCAGGACGATGTACGTGAAACGCACTTTTGCCCCGGGATTCACTTGCTTGAAGCTGTTGAAAGCGAACCGGCTGATCATGAGGGCGCCGACGATTGCCGTGACCAAGAACGCCAGTATCAGACCGGGCAGTCCGATGTTCGTCTGATCGCTCGCGAGCCACACCAAGGCTGCGACGACGGCGGCGGCCGAAGGACTCGGCAAACCTTCGAAGTAGTGCTTGTCTTGGAGCGCGGACCGTGAATTGAATCTCGCGAGACGAAGCGCCGCGGCGGCTGCGTAGAAAAAACATACCAGCCATCCCAACCTGCGCCACAGCGGGCCGTATTCGGCGATGCGAGCGACGCCCCATTGATAGGTGACGATGGCCGGAGCGACGCCGAACGAGACCATGTCGGACAGGCTGTCGTACTCTTTTCCGAACGCACTTTCCGTGTGCGTCCAGCGCGCCACTCGTCCGTCCAGTCCGTCGAAGAACATCGCGATAAACACCGCGGCTCCTGCCCGTTCGAATTTCAAGTCGATAGCCGCCACGACCGCGTAGAAGCCGGCGAACAATGCCCCCGTCGTGAGCAGGTTCGGCAGCCAGTACACTCCCCGCGGCCGCGCTGTTCCATCGTCTTCGTGATCCATGCGCCGCCATAATACCAGGGAGGCTGATGTAAGATACGCGGCCATGCGCTTATCTCAATACCCCATTTCGACCCTCAAAGAGGTGCCCGCGGACGCGGAAATCATAAGCCACCGGCTCATGCTGCGGACTGGCATGATCCGCCGCCTCGCGGCAGGTCTCTATGTCTGGCTGCCTCTCGGCCTGCGTACCCTGCGCAAAGTGGAGCGGATCGTGCGCGAGGAGATGGATCGCGCGGGGGCTTTGGAACTCTGCATGCCGACCCTCCAGCCTGCGGAATTGTGGAAGGAATCCGGCCGTTGGAACAAGTACGGTCCGGAGCTGCTGCGCTTCAAGGATCGCCACGACCGCGAGCTGCTGTATGGACCGACTCACGAGGAGGTCATTACCGATATCGCGCGCCGCGAATTGCGCAGCTACAAGCAGCTGCCCGTCAATTTCTACCAAATTCAATTCAAGTTCCGCGATGAAATTCGCCCGCGCTTCGGCGTCATGCGCGCACGCGAATTCTTGATGAAGGATGCGTATTCCTTCCACACGGATGAAGCGAGCCTCGCGCAGGGCTATCGCCTCATGTACGAAGCCTATTCGCGTATTTTCACGCGGATGGGCCTGAAATTTCGCGCCGTACAGGCGGACGGCGGCAGCATCGGCGGCACCACGTCGCAGGAATTTCACGTGCTTGCGGACTCAGGCGAGGATGCAATCGCATTCTCGAACGCGGACGATTACGCCGCCAACCTCGAAATGGCCGCCACCATCCCGGCCGCTGCGCCGCGCCCGCCCGCCACGGAACCCCTGAGCACGGTGCCCACGCCGAACGCACGCACCATCGCTGACTTGAGCGCGCAGCTCGGCGTGGATGCCGCACGCTGCATCAAGACCCTGCTGGTCGACGGTAGCGACGGCGGCGTGGTCGCGTTGGTGATCAGGGGCGACCATGAGTTGAATGCGGTGAAGTCGCAGAAAATGCCCGGGGTTGCCAATCCGCTGCGGATGGCGAGCGCCGAGCGGGTGCGCCAGGCCACCGGCAGCGAGCCCGGTTTCCTGGGGCCGATCGGTTTTTCCGGCCCGGTCTACGTCGACCACGCCGCCGCTCAATTGGCGGACTTCGTCTGCGGCGCAAATCAAAAGGACATGCATTTCCGCGGCGTGAATTGGGGACGCGACCTCGAGGAACCGCGATCTGCTGATCTTCGCAACGCGCAACCCGGCGACCCGAGTCCGAGCGGCCGCGGGACGTTGGAGATCGCCCGCGGCATCGAAGTCGGCCATATTTTTCAGCTCGGACAGCTCTACAGCGAAGCCATGCATGCCAGCGTGCTCGATGAGCAGGGCAATGCTCTCACCATGTTCATGGGCTGCTACGGAATCGGAGTCACGCGAGTCGTGGCCGCGGCCATCGAACAGAATCACGACGCCAACGGCATCATCTGGCCGGACGCGATCGCGCCGTTCAACGTCGTCCTGGTGCCGATCAATTACCAGAAGTCGGCGCGCGTTCAGGAGACCGCCGATTCGTTGTATGCGCAATTCATTGCCGCCGGCATCGACGTATTGATCGACGATCGGGATGCGCGACCGGGCGTCAAATTCGCCGATTCGGAGCTCTTGGGAATCCCGCATCGAATCGTGATCGGGGATCGAGGATTAGCGTCGGGATATCTCGAATATCGTCATCGCAGCGAGACCGAATCGACGGACATCCCGGCAGCGGATCCGGTAGGCTATATTCGCCATAAGTTAAATAGCTCGTTGAATCAGAGCTAAGGACACCGATGCGGTCTGCGCGCGCGATACACGCCTGTGCCTTCGTGCTGGGGTGGTGCTGCATTGTGCCGGGCGCCGCTTGCGCTGATCAGCAGCGCGATCCGGAATTGAAGTCGCTGCTGCAACGGATCATCGCCGGGTCGAACTGCTTTGCGGATAAATTCGACTCCGAAGTCTGGCATAAAACCATGGAGCCTCGTCTCGCCCGGCTCGTGCCCACGCACGAAGCGCGGGTCGAGATTCTGGATCATGTGTACTGCGAGGCGAATCGAGATCCTTCGTTGCGGCTGCCGCCTGACCTGGTGCTGGCCCTGATCGAGGTGGAAAGCCGGTTCGATCCCTGGGCGGTGTCACCGGCCGGCGCCGTCGGTCTCATGCAAGTAATGCCGTTTTGGCCGCGCGAGCTGGGACTGCAGAATCAACTGGTGCGGGTCGAGCCCAATATCCGAATGGGCTGCGAGATCTTGCGTTTCTACCTTCGCGCGGAGAACCGCAATTGGTCCCGCGCGCTGGCGCGCTATAACGGCAGTATCGGCCGCACCGCTTACCCGGCATTGGTGATGCAACGCTGGCAGCGCGTCTGGAGATTCTAAGAAATATGAAATCCCTCCGGAAGGGTCGCCGCTTCGGCTGGCGCCGTTTCGCGCACCTCTTCGACCCTCGCGTCCGGCGGTCCGCGTTGCAGCCACGCCCGTAATTCCGCAACCGCGGCCTCCTGGCCCCGGGCCACGACCTCCACCGTACCATCCGGCATGTTGCGTGCGCTGCCGCGGATGCCCAGCCGATTGGCCTCCAGCCGGGTGCTGTGCCGAAAAAACACGCCTTGGACTTTCCCAAAGACGAGAAATCGGCGGATGACTTCCTTCAAGCGAAACGCCTCAGTGCGGCATCGTTACGGGCGTTTCAGCGTGCTGTGCGTTGGCGCTGGCGAGAGCGGCCGCCGCATGGCGCTTGGCTTCCATCGCCGCCACTCGGGCCCACGTGAATTCCTGCGCCTGCAAGTGCGATTCCGCACGCGCTATGGCGGTCTGGGCAGCACTGAAGTCCGGCGATGTCGCGCTCGTCGCGCCCGCCGCCTGCGCCGCGGCGATCGCCTGCCGGGCGTCGCTCATTTCTTGCACGGGAGCCGAAGCACATCCAAAGAGGCAGGCTACACCGACAAATAGAGCGAGAAAGCGCAACATAGAGTGCACGGACACTAGCAATAGCCGCCAGAGCCGTCAAACGACCCCCGTTATACAATAACCGACGAGCCGAGACGGAATCCGTTGCGTCGACGCTGCATGCGGACGAAAACCATGATGATTTCCCCGGAAGACTACCGATGAACGAAATTCTTGTTCTGTATTATTCGCGCCAAGGCAGCACCGCTGCTCTCGCTCGGCAGGTCTGTCGCGGCATCGAAGGCGTCCACGGCATGCAGGCGCGGCTGCGCACCGTCGCTCCTGTGACCGCGAGCACGGAGCGGCTTGATCCATCGGTACCGAATGAGGGACCTCCGTATGCGACGCATGAGGACCTGGTGCAATGCTGCGGGCTCGTCTTGGGCAGCCCGACGCGATTTGGAAACATGGCGGCCGCGGTGAAATTCTTCCTGGATGGCACGAGCGCGCTTTGGATTTCAGGCGCGCTCACCGGCAAACCCGCGGGCGTATTCACCTCCACGCAAACTTTGCATGGCGGTCAGGAATCGACGCTGCTGTCCATGATGATTCCTCTCCTGCATCACGGGATGTACTTGGTCGGCCTGCCGTATAGCGAACGCGGCTTGACCGACACGCGCAGCGGCGGCACCCCATACGGCGCAAGCCATGTGGCTATCCTCAGCGGTCATGGCGAATTGTCCGAATCGGAGGCTGAGCTGGCGCGTGCCTTGGGCGCCCGGGTGGCCGGGCTTGCCGAGCGCTTGCAGAGCCGGCCGTGAGTGCCGAAACCGCGGCGCGCTCGCTCGCGATCGGGCTGTGGATCGCAGTCGTATTGAGCCTCCTAGGATGGATACCGGCGGGGTATCCGTGGCCCATGTGCATCCTCGCAACGTTGCCTCTGCTGGCCCCGCTGCGCGGCCTGGTGCGCGGCCGCCGCCATACGTACGCTTGGGCGACCTTGTTCGCCATCCCGTATCTCGCGTTCGCACTGACCGAGCTGCTGGTGAACCCCGCCGCGCGCTGGGTCGCTGCGACGAGCTTGCTGCTGGTATTCGGATGGTTCTGCACTATGATTTTGTTTCTCCGTGCTTCTCGAGCGCATCGCGAATGAAGGGAATGGTGAGCCGGCGCTGAGCGACTAGCGATGCCTCGTCGAGACGGTCGAGGATTTCGAACAGCGAGCGCAGGTCGCGCGGCATACGCTTGAGCAGATATTGCGATGTCTCGTACGGCAGCTCCAGGCCGCGCTGCGCCGCTCGCAACCGCAGCGCTTCGATCCGCCCTGCGTCATCGAGCTCGTGCAGCTGATACACGAGGCAGGCTGCAGCCCGCGATCGCCAGTCCTCCAGGTGCCAATCGGGTTGGCGGGGCGGCACAGCGGCCGCAAAAATGAGGCGCGTGCGCAATTCGGCACCGTCGTTGAAGAGCCTAAACAACGCCCGCTCCCACGCCAAATCACCGGCCACCGCATCGACGTCGTCGACGCAGAGAACACGGGTGTGCTCGAAGCCGGCCATCGCTTCGGGGGGCAAAGCGATCGATCGGGCCAATGGAAAATAGGCCGCCGCTTCACCTGCCGTTGCGCAAACGGCTTGCAGTAAGTGAGTCTTGCCCGAGCTCACGGGGCCCCAAAGCCAGAGCGGCGCAGCGCTCGGCGCCCGGAGGGCCGCGAGGATCTCGCCATTGGATCCCGGCCAAAAGCTATCGAACAGCGCGTCCGCCCGCAACCGCACGCCGAGTGCGAGTTGCTTCACAGGCGTCGGTCTGCGCCGCGTGCCGCGCCGCCGTCGGCCCCGAGGCTTGCACGGCTCAATGCCCGCCGACCGTAGATCAGCACATAATCGATGCCGCTGATCGCCACCGTGACGAATACCAAGGCGCCGGACAGCGTGACCACCCACGGCGGCGGCACTGCGAATTCTTCCCTGCCGACCACCGCCATGATGTACGCAGCCTGACACAGCGTATTGAATTTGCTGACCACCGACGGTCGCACATCGAGCGCGCCGATCCAACAGCGGTAAGCCAAAGCCCCGAGCACGATGATCGCATCCCGGGCCACGGCCGCCGCCATCAGCCACATCGGTACGAGCTTCAAGAAGCTGAGCGTGATCAAGACCGTCCCGAGCAACAGCTTGTCCGCGGCCGGATCGAGCACCGCCCCGAGTTCGCTCTGCCAGCCGTAGCGCTTGGCGAGGAATCCGTCGGCCGCATCCGAGGCCGCCGCTACGCCGAACAAGGCAATGGCGATCGCCAGCCGATGTTCAGCCAACGCCACCGCGATGGGCGCGACGAGCAAAATTCTGAGCGCGCTGATGGCATTCGGGATTTGGCGCGGAAACCAGGACACGCGATCAGCGGCGTAGTTGAAAGCGCAGAATCCCGTTGTCGCCGGAAGCGATCGGCTGCAAACGTCCGTTCAAGGCAAGCGTCCGCTGCAGCGATTCGGCGCCGCCGCGCGTCGCCAGGCGGACGCGGACCGTATCGCCGGTCAAGCCGACCACGCTTACATGCGAAATAAACGTCAGGGATTCGAGGTAAGTCTGCACATTCGCGTATTGGCGAAGGTCGCCGACCCCGGTCACCTCGATTTCGATCGGCACCAGATTGCCGCTCGCGGCGAAAAGCCCCGCATACAAATCCGCAGTGCGATTCACGCCTTCCAAACCGCCCGAAAATTCGCTGCTGCGGTCCTGGAACAAGAGTACCCAGCGCACTGGGGCCGACTCGCTGGTGCCGCCGGCCTTTCCGATGAGAATACCCTCGCCGCCCAAGCGCCGTCCCATCTCCAGCAGAGAGGAAGGCGCCGCGCCGTTCAGGCTCGCGTAATCGAGGCGATTTTTTTGCAGATCGAGTGCGCTCGGCCAGAGGAGCGGCAGGCCGCGCAACGCGGCGGCCGCATCGATCGCCGCTTTCAATTCCGAGGTGTCGTCGGCGGTGATGACGGTACCGGACTGAGCAGCGGTTTGGGCGGTCAGCCACACGACGGTGGTCGGCCGTTCATGCCCCCACAGGGGTTGCCCATTTTGGGTAAGCCAGCGCTCGATGGCGGGGCCGTCGAAGGAGACCCACAGTTGGCCGTCGGGAGTGGCGCGATACTGCTGGACGTAGCGGCGCGCATTGACGAGCAGCGGCGCAAGCGCCGGATCATCTTCGGCCGAGCGGCGGCCGGTGACGCGAACCAGAACAACCTTCAATGCCGCTTGGAATGCCGCCGACTGCGTCGCCTCGGAGCGGTCGGCGATGGGCGCCTTCGACTGATAGAGTTCCGCGCGAGTCAGGGCAAGGCTCGGCTCGCCCAAGCCGAGTACGGCCAGGCTGAAGCAGAACAAGAAGACCCTGAAATACTGTGACATGATGTTATCGCGGAAGCCTTGAGAGCCCTGATGTAAAATACCACAGCTGGCCGATTCCGATGCTGACCCGCCGGGCCGGCCGCGCCCACAGAGAAGGACCCAGATGACTGAGCGAGCCCCCGTGACCTATCGCGAAGCCGGAGTCGATATCGACGCCGGCGAGGAACTGGTCGAGCGCATCAAGCCTTACGTGAAGCGCTCGACACGCCGCGAGGTGTTGGGCGGGATAGGCGGCTTCGGCGCCTTGGTCGAAGTGCCGCTCGATCGTTACCGCAAGCCGGTTCTCGTATCGGGGACCGACGGAGTAGGCACGAAGTTGCGCCTCGCGATCGACAATCAGTGCCACGATACGGTGGGCATCGATTTGGTCGCGATGTGCGTCAACGACGTGGTCGTTCAGGGCGCCGAACCGCTGTTTTTTTTGGATTACTTCGCGACGGGGAAGCTCGATGTGAACGTCGGGGAACGCCTGATCGCCGGCATCGCCGAGGGATGCGTCCAGGCCGGCTGCGCGCTGGTCGGCGGTGAAACGGCCGAGATGCCGGGCATGTATCACGGCGAGGATTACGATCTTGCGGGCTTCTGCGTCGGCATCGTGGAAAAAGACGCCATCATCGATGGGTCAGCGACGCAAGCGGGCGACCTCGTCCTGGGGCTGCCCTCGTCGGGACCCCATTCGAACGGGTTTTCCCTGATTAGAAAAATATTGCAGGTCGCCGGTGCCGACCCCAAGAGTCCCCTCGACGGCGGCACTCTCATCGAGCGGTTGATGACGCCCACGCGCATCTATGTGAAGCCCCTGCTGCGGCTGATCGCCGAGCTTCCCGTGCACGGTCTGGCGCACATAACCGGCGGCGGACTCGTGGAGAACATCCCGCGCGTGCTGCCGGACGGTCTGGAGGTCGTTCTTGAGCGCAATTCCTGGGGCCGCGGGGCGGTTTTCGACTGGCTGCAGCGCGAAGGCCGGGTTCCCGACGCCGAGATGTATCGCGTATTCAACTGCGGTATCGGCATGACGGTTCACCTGCCGGCCGGCGATGCGGACCGCGCCATCCGCATCCTGCGCGGCGTTGGCCAGGAAGCGCTCGTCATCGGGGAAGTACGCCGAGGTTCTCGCGGTGTCGTGATCGCTTGAACAGCGCGCCCTCGCCGCTGCCGATCGTCATCCTCATCTCGGGACGCGGCGGCAACATGCGCGCTCTCATCGAGCACAGCCGCGACGCCGGGGCGGCCTATACCGTCGTCAAGGTATTTTCGGACAACCCCGATGCCGCAGGGCTCCAAGCCGCGCGCGATCTCGGCGTTCCGGCGCAAGTCTTCGCGGGCGCCAAAACGGCGGATCGAAACGCCTACGATATGGCCCTGGCGGAGGCCATCGGCGATTGCTCGCCTTCCTTGATCGTGCTCGCGGGATTCATGCGCATTTTGTCGCCACAGTTCGTGGCGCGCTTCGCCGGAAGAATTTTGAACATCCATCCCTCGCTGCTGCCTAAGTTTCCAGGCCTGCACACGCATCGGCGGGTGCTGGAGGCGCGCGAGGCGCAACATGGTGCGACGGTGCATTTTGTGACCGAGCAACTCGACGGCGGTCCGCCGGTCATTCAGGCTCGGGTTGCCGTGAGCTCGAGCGACGACGAAGCGAGTCTCGCGGCCCGAGTGCAGGCTCAGGAACACCGCATCTACCCGCTCGCGGTCCGCTGGTTTTGCAAGGGGCGGCTGCGTTATGAGGACGGCCGTGCGTGGCTGGATGGGCGGGTCTTGCAGACGCCGGTGCTGTTCACGGCCAGCGAACCACGAGAGGGTTTCGCATGAGCTGTCGAGCCTTCATTCTAGCGGGAGCGTGGGGGCTGGCCGCCGTTTCGCGCGCAGCGCAGCCGGAGCCCGAGCCGGCGGCCGTTGCGCCCTTTTCGGCCCATTATCAAGCGGACTGGAAAAACATCAACGTGGGCACCAGCGACTTGGAGCTCAAGCAGGACCCAGCCTCCGGGCTTTATGTTTACACGTGGAAAATCACGGCCCGCGGCGTATTTCGGCTATATCGCGCCGAAGTCACCCAGCAAAGCTGGATCAGCATCGTTGCCGGACACGTCCGCCCGGAAAAATACCGTGGCGATGACGGCGCATCCACGGCAAGCATCGACTTCGATTGGAATTCCCGGCGCGCCCGCGGCACGTCGGAAAACAACCCCGTGGACCTGGAACTCAAGGAGGGGACGCAAGACGTGATGTCCATCCAGGTCGAAGTGATGCTTGACCTCAAGAATGATGACTTGCCGAAGTCCTTTCAGATCGTCGACAAGGACGAACTGAAAGAATTCATTTACACCCAGGAGGGCAGTGCCAGGATCAGGACGGACCTCGGGGAGCTCGACACCATCGTCGTGGCAAGTCGGCGCGCCGGAAACAATCGCATCTTGCGGATGTGGTTTGCGCCGTCCCTGGGTTTCATACCGGTTCAAGCGCAACGCACCCGCGATGGCAAGCTGGAATTCGCGATGCGCATCAAATCGCTGAGACGGTAGCCGCCTCCCGGGCCGCGGCGGTTAGGTCTTCGGCAGCGTCACACCGCGCTGGCCCTGATACTTGCCGGCGCGATCCTTGTACGAGGTTTCGCAGACTTCGTCCGACTCGAAGAACAGCATTTGCGCCACGCCTTCGTTGGCGTATATTTTCGCGGGAAGGGGCGTCGTATTCGAGAACTCCAGTGTCACGTGCCCTTCCCACTCCGGTTCCAGGGGCGTTACATTGACTATGATTCCGCACCTTGCGTATGTCGAATTATGTACGAGGAGGTCATTGGCCAAGAAGTTGTGCAGCGCCGGCACGGAAATATCAAACACCTCGTCCACTCCCGCGGGCTCGATGCTCTCGACGACGTCCCACACCGGCCCGTCGACCCGGGGATCGACGTACAAGTCCCGGCCTGTCCGCGCCGCCTGAACGGCGGCGAACGGCACCGGCCGCGCCGAGTACGTGCGAAGGTCGAGCTGCGCGCGAATCATCGGCAGCACCTCAACCTCAAGCATCTGTTGGTTCACGGAACCCGGCGTGAAGCCAATCGCGTCGGCAAAACGCCGTATCTGCTCATTGCCCGTGATTTGGATCTTGCAGGCGGGCGCGCCGGCGGCGGCGGCCGCTTGCTCGCGGATCGAGGAAAAAACGCCGAACCTGAGCAACAAGTGATGCACATCTTCGATCAGTCTTCGTGATTTGGCGCAGCACTCGAGAGACACGCCTGCTTGCGAGAGACATACGCTCCCGTCCGCGCTGAATAACGATTGCAGAAACAACCGCACCGAATTTTCGGGGGACGTAAACACCGCCTGGGGGACGAACCTCTCGCCCGCGCTGATATCGAGTCCGTAATTTTGCAGGATGTCGCATTGCCCTTCCGCGATCATGCGACCGAGCAGGCTTGCCTCCCAATCGGGCAGCGGGGTCTTGCCGAAAATCGGCACTTCGCGCGCGGCCGCGATCCGATCTCCGGGACGCAGATCCCCCAAGGGCATCCATCCGCTGAGCTCGAGAAACGGGTGATTCGCGGTCGCTCGAATGCGCAAGCCGGCGCGGGTTCGGAGTTCGAAAACCTCTTTCCGGCCCTGCGGAATGAACGCCGATACTTTCGCGGTCTTGAGCCGCCCGGAATCGAGAGCAATCGTCGATTTGCCCCACCGCATGCCGGTAATCGGCACATACGCACCGGTATCGGCGTCCACGACCCGAGTGTCGGCGGTGACGCACTTCCCGAGGCAAACCGTCAAAACGCTGCGCGGAATGCGAAAATATTCCACCGTGCTCGCCAGCGCGAAAGAATTCGGCGGAATGATGCAGACCGGCCCTTTGAAATCCACGAAGGATTTTTCGTCGAAATTCTTCGGATCGACGATGGTGGAATTGATGTTGGTGAAAATCTTGAATTCATCCGCACAGCGCACGTCGTAGCCATAGCTCGAGGTGCCGTAGGACACGATTTTGTGGCCGCCCGCGAGGCGCACTTGTTCGGGCGAGAACGGATCGATCATGCCATGGGCCGCGGCCATGCGCCTGATCCAACGATCGCTCTTGATGCTCATCAGGTCGATTCGACCGAAATCTTCGGAAATGCCCGGCTATAGTCCTTGTTCAAGGTGGCCAACCGCGCCGCCGTACGACGCGCCATCTTCAAGTAGGCTTGCGCGCGCGCGCTGCCGGGCTCCGAAATCACGGTCGGAGATCCGCCGTCGGCGTCCTCGCGAATGCGAATGTCCAGAGGCAATTCACCCAGCAACTGCACGCCGTATTGGGATGCCATGCGCGCGCCGCCGCCGCTGCCGAATACATGTTCGATGTGGCCGCACTGGCTGCAGACATGCATGCTCATGTTCTCGACCACCCCAAGCACGCGAACCTCGACCTTCTCGAACATTTTGAGGCCCTTGCGGGCATCCAATAGCGCGATATCCTGGGGTGTGGTGACGATAACGGCGCCGCTGACCGGAACGCGCTGAGCCAGGGTGAGCTGGATGTCGCCCGTGCCGGGAGGCATATCGACCACCAGATAGTCGAGCTCACCCCAGTTCGTGTCGCCCAAGAGCTGCGTCAGCGCAGAAGTCACCATCGGGCCGCGCCAGGCCATGGGTTGCTCCTGATCGATCATGAACCCGATGGACATCACTTCGACGCCATGGGCGCGCAAAGGGGTTAAGTGCTTGCCATCCGCGCTGACCGGCTTGGCACCCGCCAAACCCATCATCAGAGGCTGGCTGGGACCGTAGATATCGGCGTCGAGCAAGCCGACCTTGGCGCCTTGGGCGGCCCAGGCCAACGCCAGATTCGCGGCGGTGGTTGACTTCCCCACCCCACCCTTGCCCGAGGCCACGGCGACGATGTTCTTCACGTTGCTCAAGGGCTTAAGGGTGCGCTGCACCGCATGTGCGGTGATTTGCGCCCGCAGCTCGAGCTCCAAGCGGGCCTGCCCCAGCAACGGCTGGAGGTGCTCCCGCAATGCCGACGTGAGCTCGTCCCCATAGTCCGCGCAGGGAAAGCCCAAGACCAGCTCGATGCTAAGGACTCCGGATTCCAATGTGACGGACGCCACACTCTTCGCCTCCGACAGCGATTGGGCGAGATACGGATCGATATAAGTGCCTAAAAGGTCGCGGATTGCGCTTACAGCGGCGGTATCTTGGTTCATATGATCGGCCAATTGTACCGCAGGCCGGGAAGTTCGTGCGGTGTGGCATAATCTGCCGGATCCAAACCACGGTGGACCCCTTTGCATAGGCGAGTACGGACGGTTCCCGAGGGACGTGCAAACTTGAAGGCACCGAATGAGTTTATTCGCCAATTACCGTGCCGACCGGCTAATCGCCGAGGTTAAATCGAGCGGCAACCCCGGGAGCCCTCCGGCGCAAAAGGCGCTGGAAAAACTGGTGGCTCTCGGGTCCAGCGCCATCGAACCGATTGTCGCCGCGCTCACCACGTCCGAAAAGCGCGAAACCATGGCTTATGTCGAGGCTCTCGCGCGCCTGATCGACTCGAAGTCCCTGCCGCAATTGTTCAAGGCCATGGCGGATGCCAACGGGCGGGCAATGTCTGGCATCGCGTGGGCACTGTCTTCGAGCAAGAGTTATCCGCCCGGCATGCTGCTCGACGCTTTGAGCAAACCGGACTTGCCGAAGCAGATCATCCTGGATGTCATCGCCGCGCAGAAGAGCCGCTTCACGGTGCGCGAGCTCCTGAATGCGGCGTACTCGCAGGAGCCGAACGAACGAGCGGGATTGTTCAAGATTATCGGCGAGGTCGCGGACGAGTCTTCGATCGATGATTTGGTGGCGAGGATCGAGGGGAAGGATCCCGTCGCACGGCTGCATATCATCAATGTGCTGGCGCGCTTCAATACTCCGAAAGTGCAGCAAGCCGTGCAGAAGCAGCTCAAGGACAACAGCAAATTCATCCGTTCCGCCGCCCTCTCCGCGCTCGCGCGCATGGACGGCCCGTTCGACATCGTCGCCCTCTGCAATATGCTGCGCGATCCGGAAATCGAGGTGCAGAACAAGGCGGTTGACGTCATCGTGCATGCCAATGATCCCGATACCGTCAAGCATCTGGTCGAAGTGCTCAAAGACGAGAATGAATACGCCCGCCGCGCAGCCGTCGAGGTGTTGAACGTGGTCGGCACGTCAAAATCGGTCAAGTACTTGCTGGAAGTGATCGCCGACAGCGACTGGTGGGTCCGTACGCGGGCGGCCGACGCTCTCGGTAAAATCGGCGGCCCCCGTGTCGTCGATGCCGTGCTCGCGCTGGTCAAGGACGACAATCAGGACATTCGGCGCGCCGCCATCGAAATCCTGAATCAGACCAAGGATGAGCGCGCGGTGGCCCAATTGCTCGAAGCCACCAAGGACCCCGACTGGTGGGTGAGCGAACGTGCCGTGGACGCGCTCGCCGAGATCGGCAGCACCAAATCCCTGCCGCGCTTCATCGAAATGCTGGGGGGGACCGAGCCGAAGTCTCTGCCGACCGTTATCCGCGCCATCGGCAAGATCGGCGACCAAAAGTGCATCGAGCATCTGCTGCCCATGCTGCAGCGGCAGGAAACCGAGATCAAATCGGAGGCGATCGCGGCGCTTGCCAAGCTGGCGGACGAGCGGCGGGCCGAAACGATCCGGGTACGATTGCAGGCGATCGCGACCAATGCCGATGCGACCGTGAGCCAAGCCATCGCCCGCGCCATGCTTGAGTTGGATAACCGCTTTTCCACGCAGCAGATCGCCGCGAATCAACGCGCGGAAAAGATGCAGGAGCCGGCAAAGACTCTCCTGATCGAGAATCAGGACCTCGCCAAGGTGGTGCAGGAGCGCGAGGTCCAGACGAACAAGCTGGATATTGCGACGTTGAAGACCGGCGACATCATCGAGGGGCGTTACAAGTTCATTGAGAAGATCGGCAAGGGTGCGTTCGGCACCGTGCTCTTGATGGAAGACACGGTGGTCGAAGAGCGGCTGATTCTCAAGTTCTTGAATCCCAACGTATCTGCGGATGAAGAGATGATGAAGCGCTTCGTGCACGAGCTGCGCTACAGCCGCAAAATCACGCACAAGAACGTCATCCGTATCTACGATTTCTTGTATATCCGGGGCAACTACGCCATTTCGATGGAATACTTCCCGTCGCACACGCTCGGCGGGGAGATCGTCAACGAAAAGCCGGTACAGCTCAAACGCGCGGTCAAATTCGGCATCGACATAGCGACCGGTATGGCGGTCGCTCATCAAGCCGGGATCGTGCATCGGGATTTGAAACCGGCGAACATTTTGATCGACGACGACGGTTTGCTCAAAATCGTCGATTTCGGCGTGGCGGCGGCGCAGACCCAGGGCGATACGCAATTGACGAAGACCGGCTATGTCATCGGGTCTCCGAAGTACATGGCGCCCGAGCAGATCCTGGGAAAGAAAGTGGACGAGCGGGCCGATATCTATAGCCTCGGCGTCATCCTCTACGAATTGTTCAGCGGCGTGCCGCCCTACTCGCGCGGCGACCATATGTCGGTCATGTACCAGCACGTCCAGGGCAAGGCGCGACCGCCGATCGAAATCAACAAGGAATTGCCGTTGGAATTGAACAACTTGGTCATGAAGTGCATGTCCTTGGACAAGGCCAAGCGGGCGCAAAGCATGGACGAACTGCGCCTATCCCTCGAAAAATTCCAATGATGGGTTGACGCGTCTCACGTTTATGGCCCTTGGCGGGCCTAAAAGCTCGAAAATCCAACCGCTTACGGGTAGCCTTGCACGTTATGGCAAGAATCGACGCATTCCTCAAGTTAGGCGTGGCCCAGGGTTGCTCGGACCTGCATCTGGCCGTCGGCGTGCCTCCGATGCTGCGCATGCACGGCGATCTGATGCCCATCAAATTTCGCGATCTAGGCGAGGCGGAACTCGAAAGCTATATCACCGAGGTGTTGACTCAAAACCAATTGAAGCATTTGCGCAGCGGCAACGACATCGATTTCTCGTATGTATCGACGGACGGCGGCCGCTTCCGCGTCAACGTATTTCGCAAGGAGACCGGGATGGGTGCCGCATTTCGCGCAATTCCGACGCAAATGCCGACCATGGAGCAACTGGGTTTGCCGCCGATCGTCCGCAAGCTTTGCGACTACCATCAAGGAATGATCCTGGTCACGGGATCGACCGGCACCGGCAAATCCACCACTCTGGCCTCGATGATCGATTATCTGAATTCGACCCGCTCGCTCAATATCGTCAGCCTGGAAGACCCGATCGAGTTCGTTCATCGCAGCAAGTCGAGCCAGATCATCCAGCGGGAGCTGGGCACGCATTTACCCTCCTTTGCCGAAGGCGTGCGCGCGGCCATGCGCGAAGATCCGGACGTCATCCTGGTCGGCGAGTTGCGCGATGCCGAGACCATCTCCATGGCGATGACGGCGGCCGAGACCGGGCATTTGGTGCTCGGCACGCTGCATACGACCAGCGCCACCAAGACCATCGATCGCATGATCGACGCGCTGCCCACGGAGGAGCGCGAGCAGACCAAGAGCTTTCTGGCGCAAAGCCTGATTGCCGTGATCACGCAGGTCTTGATCAAGAGCCCGGATCAGCGTGCGCGGCGCGCCATCTGCGAAGTCATGGTGCTCACCAAGGCGATCGGCAAGCTGATCATGACCGACCAGTCGCACCAGATTCCGAGCCAGCTGCAAATGGGCAAGGAACACGGCATGCAATTGATGGATCAAGCGTTGCTCGCGGCAATCAATGCCAAGGAAGTCGATCCTGAGCATGCCTATACGTACGCCTCCGACAAGCGCCAATTCCAGCGGTTCGTGAGCGATTTTGCGGGCGCTCCGGCCGCCGAACCCGCGAGCCATTAGAGAAGCGCGTGCCGGCCATCGACAGCTATTTGAACCAAGTACTGGAGCGCAACGGATCGGATCTGCATTTTCTGGCCGGCGATCCGGCGCGCATCCGGCAATACGGGGAGCTCAAGGCATTGAGTCCCGAACCGCTCTCGGCAGAGATGGTGAAGGCGACGCTGTACGAAATCATGCCCAAGTTGTCGGTCGAGCGATTCGAGGCCAAGGACGGCACGGATTTCGCCTACAGCATCCCGGGCGTCGCCCGTTTCCGGGTCAACGTGATGCGCCAGCTCAACGGCATGGGAGGGGTATTCCGAGCGATTCCCTCCAAGGCCCGCACGGCCGCCGAGCTCAACCTCCCGGAAGCGGTAATGAGTCTGTGCAAGATCAACAGCGGCTTGATTCTGGTCACCGGCAAAACCGGGTCCGGGAAGTCCACCACGCTTGCGGCGATGATCGACGACATCAACAGCCGTGAAAAGGGCCATATCCTCACGATCGAGGACCCCATCGAATTCGTGCACCTGCGCAAGAATTGCTTGATCAGCCAGCGCGAGATCGGCGTGCACGCTACATCGTTCTCGAGCGCGTTGCTATCGGCGCTGCGCGAGGATCCGGATGTCATCCTGGTGGGCGAGCTGCGCGACCTCGAGACCATGAGCATCGCGGTAACTGCGGCAGAAATGGGCATTCTGGTGATGGGCACGCTGCATACGAACGGCGCCGCGGCCACGGTCGATCGGTTGGTCAACGCCTTCCCGGCGGACAAGCAGCCCCACGTTCGAACCATGCTATCGACTAGCTTGCGGGGCGTCGTCTCTCAGCAGCTCATCCCGAAAGTCGACAAGCAAGGGCGGGTAGCGGCCCTGGAGATTCTTATCAATACGCCCGCCGTCGCCAATTTGATCCGGCAGGGCAAGATGGACCAGCTGGAAAACGCGATGCAAAGCGGGGCTGCGGTCGGCATGCGATTGATGGATACGGCCATTCAAGGGCTGCTGGATCAGCGGCAGATTACCGGCAAGGAAGCCTTTAAAAAAGCCATCAACAAGTCGCGCTTCGAGCAGTTTCGCGACGCTTCGTAGCGCCCCGCCGCTATCGTTGTAAACTGTCTCGATGACCCGCAATCTCTTCGTTACAACCGCTCTGCCCTACGCAAACGGCCCGTTCCATATCGGGCATATCATGGAATACATCCAGGCGGACATCTGGGTGCGCTTTCAGCGGATGCGGGGATGTCTCGTGCACTTCGTCGGCGCCGACGACGCGCACGGCGCGCCGATCATGCTCAAGGCCGAAGCCGAAGGGATTTCGCCGCAAGAACTTGTCAGGCGCGTCACGGCCGACCGCGCCAAGTACCTGCAAGGTTTTCATATCGGCTTCGATCATTGGTATTCGACGGACTCGCCGGAAAACGTCGCGCTGTCCCAGGACATCTACCGCAGGCTAAAAGCGGCGGGCCTGGTGTATCTCAAGGCTGTCGAGCAGTTCTACGATCCGGTCAAGGCGATGTTCCTGGCGGACCGCTACGTCAAGGGCGAATGCCCCAACTGCCATGCGAAAGACCAGTACGCCGACGCATGCGAGTCCTGCAGCATCGTCAACACGCCCGTCGATCTCATCAACCCTTATTCGACGCTGTCGGGCGCGAAGCCGGTATTGAAAACCTCGGACCACTATTTTTTCAAGCTGTCCGATCCGAAGTGCGTCGACTTCCTCACCGCGTGGCTCGACACCCCGGGACGGCTGCAGCCGCAAGTGGTCAACAAGGCCCGCGAGTGGCTTTCGGGCAAGGGCGAGGAGGCGCTGAACGACTGGGACATTTCCCGCGATGCTCCCTACTTCGGCATCCCGATCCCGGATGCGCCCGGCAAATACTTCTACGTCTGGCTGGATGCGCCCATCGGTTATCTCGCAGCTCTGCAGAACTATTTCGACACCGGCAAGGCGCGCGCGCGCGGCGAGACGCGAACCTTCACGGAATTTCTTTCGGCCGCCGACACGGAGCAGATTCATTTCATCGGAAAGGACATCATCTACTTTCACACCTTGTTCTGGCCGGCCATGCTGAGATTCGCGGGGGCGCCCTACAAAGTCCCCGATCACGTCTACGCGCACGGCTTCATAACGGTATCAGGCGAGAAGATGTCCAAATCCCGCGGCAGCGGCATCAGCCCGCTGCGCTATCTCGATATCGGGATGAACCCGGAGTGGCTGCGCTACTACATCAGCGCCAAGTTGAACTCGAACGTCGAGGACCTCGATTTCAATCCCGAAGACTTCGTCGCGCGCGTGAACAGCGACCTGGTCGGCAAGTATGTCAACATCGCGAGTCGAGCCGCCGGCTTCATCACCAAGCATTTCGGCGGCGAGCTCGCATACGCGGACGATGCGGCGAAAATCGCCGGGGAGGCGCGCGACATTGCGCGCAGGGTTGCCGATCACTACGAAGCACGCGAGCTGGGCAAAGCGATGCGCGAGATCATGTCCCTTGCGGATCGCATCAATCATGATTTCGACGCGCGCCAGCCCTGGGTTCTCGCCAAGGATCCGGCCCGGCATGCGCAGCTTCAAAACGTGTGCTCGCATGCGTTGCAGGGTTTCAGGCTGCTGAGCGTCCTGCTTGCGCCCGTCCTGCCGCAATTGGCCACGCGCGTGGCGCGCGAGCTGTTCGGACTCGATCGCTCGTTCGAGTGGAGCGACGCCGATCTGATTCCCGCGCGGATCAACCCGTACCAGCATTTGATGGCTCGCGTCGACCCGAAACAGCTGGATGCGCTGTTCGAGACGGACAACGGACCCGCGAACGCTGCAGCGGCGCCGCCGCGAGCGTCCGATACCGCCGCCCTGGCGGCCGCCGCGGCTGTGGAGGGCAATTCGATTTCAATCGACGATTTCCTCCGCGTCGATCTTCGCGTTGCCAAAGTGCTGAGCGCTGAGCTCGTGCCGGGCGCGGACAAGCTGCTGAGATTGCATATCGATGTCGGTGACCTTGGCGAGCGTGAAATCTTGGCCGGCATCCGCGCGGCTTACGCTCCGGCAATCTTGGTCGGCCGTCTCATCGCGATCGTCGCCAACTTGGAACCGCGAAAAATGCGCTTCGGCACATCGGAAGGCATGATGTTGGCCGCAGGCCCGGGCGGTAAAGATATCTTCATTTTGTCGCCCGACACCGGCGCAGCGCCCGGGATGCGAATCAAGTGAGATGAACAGCGACTCCGCATGCGACATCGCGGCGCGCATCGATGCGTTGCTGCCGCAAACTCAGTGCACGCGGTGCGGTTACCCGGGATGCAAGCCATACGCGGCTGCAATCGCCGGCGGAACGGCGGAGATCAACCAGTGCCCGCCGGGCGGCAGCGCGACCATTGCGGCGCTGGCCGCGCTCTTGGGCCGGCCTGTCCAGCCTTTGAACCCGGCGCATGGCGCTGAAACGGAGCCGCTCGTCGCATGGATCGATGAGTCGCGCTGTATTGGCTGCGCACGATGCCTCGCCCCCTGCCCGGTGGATGCCATCGTCGGCACCGCAAAATTCATGCATACCGTCGTGATGGAGCGCTGCACCGGCTGCGAGCTGTGCTTGCCCCCCTGCCCGGTCGACTGCATCGAGCTGAAGGCGGGACCGCGGCCCGCGGCGGATCAGCCGGGCCTCAACCGCAGGCGATTCGAAGCCCACACCACGCGCTTGTGGAATCGGGCTGCGGAGCGGCAAAGGGAACTCGACGCGAAGAAAGCCACTGCGCCGCGGCCTAGCCCCTGCGAATCGTGAACGCAGCCACGCGTCGCGCGATCTTCGAGCGTCTGCGAGAGGCCAATCCGGCGCCGCGCACGGAGCTGAACTACCGATCGCCCTTCGAACTCTTGGTAGCCGTGATTCTGTCGGCTCAAGCCACGGACAAGAGCGTGAATAAAGCGACGGCGGCCTTGTTTCGCGCCGCCCGCACGCCGGCAGCCATGCTGGCATTGGGAGTGGACGGTCTCTCGCCATTTATCAAATCCATCGGGCTTTATAACAATAAAGCTAAGAACATCATTGCAACGTGCATGCATTTGCTCGAGCGGCATGCGGGCAAAGTCCCCTCATCGCGCCAGGAACTGGAGCAGCTGCCGGGGGTCGGCCGAAAAACCGCCAACGTGATCTTGAATACGGCTTTCGGCGAGGCAACGATGGCGGTGGATACGCACATATTCAGGGTTGCCAATAGAACCGGCTTGGCGCGCGGCAAGACGGTTCGCGCGGTGGAGGAAAAACTCTTGAAATTCGTGCCCGCCGAGTTCCTGCAGGACGCCCATCACTGGTTGATTTTGCACGGGCGGTACGTTTGCAAGGCACGCATTCCGGAGTGCCCCAGCTGCCTGATCGCCGACCTATGCGAGTACCGGCACAAGACTCATGCCCGTGTTTGAGACCCATACCCGCGAACAATTGCGTAAATCGTATGCGGAGGCGTGGCGCAAGCACCTGGCCCAAGCACCCCTCACCCCGCTCGAAGCGATGATCGCCGATGTCATTGCCGTGCATCCGGAATATCAGGCCTTGGTGAGCGATGCGGATGCGGCGGCGGCATTTGAGCCGCCGGGCCACGCAGGCTCGGAGAACCCGTTTTTACATATGGGGCTTCATCTCGCCGTGCGCGATCAAGTATCCGTCGATCGGCCGCCCGGCGTGCGCGAGCTGCACCGGTTGTTGCAAGCTCGCCTAGGCGATCTGCACCGGGCCGAACATGTGCTCGTCGAGGCGCTCGGCGAGACTTTGTGGCAGGCGCAACGGAACGGCCGGCCGCCCGACGAAGCGTACTACTTGGCGCTCGCGCGCCGGCGCCTGCAAGCGCGGCCCGAAGGTTAAGCAAGCTTCATCCGCCCTTCATCGGCGCTCATATCCGAGGCGCTATTCTCGCCCGTATGAATGTCCGCTTTCCCAGCCTGCTCCTCGCCCTATGCCTCACCGTGGCGGCTATCGCCGGCGGGTTTGCCTCGAGGCCGGAGCCGGCCCGCGCGCCAGGGGGCGCCGATCAGCCGCAGGCGGCGCCCGCCGCGCCCTCAGCGCCAGCCCGGCTCGGCGGACGCGGCTGCGAAGCACGCAAAACGCACGGCGTGCCTCCAGAACGCCAAGGCTAGGAAACTGCTGGGCGCCGAAAGGACAGCGTTCCTCAAGACTTGCATGGCTGCGCCTTAGGCGTGTGCGCGCGTCCGCGGAGATGATTTTCGTTTGGCCGACGCGGCGTGGATGCTGCGCCTGAGGCTGCCGCCCTTGATGTGCCGCCGGATCTCTTCCAGACAGGCTCTGCGCCAGGGGCTGCATGCTCGACTCCAAGCTGCGGTATCCCGCCACCAACCGGACGCCGAATGCGGTCAGCACCACGCCGCCGCCGCCGCGCCCTCCAACCGTGGAGTGAGCCACGGGCTTATCGAAGCTCGAGTTCAAGTCCTCGAGCAGCAACCACGCGCGGCGATAGCTCATCCGCATGTCACGCGCGGCCCGCGACAGCGAACCGGTGCGCGCAATGCCCTCGAGCAGTTCAACTTTGCCGATTCCGAGCGAGACCCGCTTGCCGAAGTCGACCCGAAATCTCACGGTGAGGGCACTGGCCACGCCGATACGCCCGTCAAAATTTCCGCGCAGGTGACGGAGTGACGGTAAGCAGAACGTTTTCGTTCCTCGCATTGCTCAGCTGCAGCACGAACGGACCCACCGCCGACCAGGTTGAACTCCACGATCTTATGCGGCGAGCTGCAGCCGTGTTGTGCTTGAAAATCCTCGGCCGCCACGCGGATCCCATTCGACACGACGTCGATCCAAACCGGCAGATCGATCGCAACGCGATAGCTGCCCGGCGCCTGGATTTTCAACGTCGCAAGACCGCCGTGCGCGCCGGCCCCTGCCGTTGTCTTGGTCGGGGGCACGGCGAATGTCACCTGATCCTGGGCGATGAGCCGAAGCTCGTAGAGACGATTCGGAACGACGACAGGCGCGGACTTCGGGTCCTTGCCGGCCGTCAATGCAAGCGGTGTCCCGCCATACAGCGCGCGCTCCTTGCTGACGTCCCACTTGAAATCCACGCAGGCATCGTCTGCGGGCGCCGGTGCCGCAACACCGCCTGAGGCAAGCGCAATCAAAATCAACAATGCCTTGTTGCAGCTCAGACAGGCTCCTTGCGCTTCGGAATGTAGAGATCCGTCAAAGTTCCCTCAAAAGCCTCGGCCGCGAAGGCAACGGTTTCCGAGAGAGTCGGATGAGCGTGGATCGTCAAGCCGATATCGGTCGCATCCGCGCCCATTTCGATTGCGAGGCACGTTTCGGCAATCAAATCGCCGGCGTTGGTGCCGACGATGCCCGCGCCGATGATGCGGTGGGTTTTTTTATCGAATAGCAGCTTGGTAAAACCCTCGTCGCGATTCAGCGCCAGAGAGCGCCCGCTGGCGGCCCAGGGGAACAAGCCCTTGCCGTACTCGATGTTCTGCGCCTTGGCTTCCGTTTCGCTGATGCCCGTCCAGGCAATTTCGGGGTCTGTATAGGCGACCGATGGGATGCAGCGCGCGTCGAAAGCCGACTTTTGTCCTGCGGCCGCCTCTGCCGCAACCTTTGCCTCATGGCTCGCCTTGTGCGCCAACATTGGTGCGCCCACCACATCGCCGATCGCAAAAATATGCGGGACATTGGTGCGCATTTGCTTGTCCACTGCAATGGTGCCGCGGGGGCTGACCGCGACGCCGGCCGCGGCGGCGTTGATCGCATTGCCGTTGGCGGTACGTCCCACGGCCACGAGCACCCGGTCGAACACCTGCGGTCCCGGCGCGTCCGGACCCTCGAAACTCGCGCGCAGACCCGACGCTGCCGACTCGAGTTTGGCTACCTTGGTACTGATCATGATCCGCTCGTAGCGCTTTTCGATCCGTTTTTGCAAGGGCCGCACCAGGTCCCGATCCGTCCCAGGCATCAAGCCATCGCTCAATTCGACCACCGTGACTCGTACGCCGAGGGCGTCGTACACGCACGCCATCTCCAGCCCGATAATGCCGCCGCCGATTACCAACAGGCGTTTGCAATCGGCCGGCAATTCCAGCGCGCCGGCCGAATCGATGATTCGGGGATCGTCCGGAAAGCCGGGCAGGCGTGCCGACTCCGAACCCGCCGCGATGACGCATTGCTTGAACTCGATGCGCTGCGGCGCATCCTTGCCCTGAACTTCCAGGGAAAAAGGCCCGGAGAATTTCGCATCGCCGTGAATGACGTTCACTTTGCGCTGCTTCGCCAGCGATCCGAGTCCGTTGGTCAATCTCGTGACCACGCGGTTTTTCCAGGCCCGCAGCCGGTCACGGTCTATTTGCGGCTCCCCGAAAACAATGCCGGACGATGCCATGTCCGCCGCATCTTCGATGACCTTGGCCGCATGCAATAGCGCCTTCGAGGGAATGCAGCCGACGTTCAAGCACACACCGCCCAACATCGGCCAGCGTTCGATCAGCGTGACTTTGAGGCCAAGATCTGCGGCTCGAAATGCAGCGGTGTAGCCGCCTACGCCGGCGCCGAGAACCACCAAATCGACAGCTCCCGCAGGCGCTTGCGCGGCGCTGGATGCTCGCGCGGCCGCACGCGCAGGCACCGCCGCAGGCGCGGCGCGCGGGCAGCGGCCGCGGGCGCGGGCACGGCCGCGGGCGCGGGCGCGGGCGTCACGGTGGGCGTGGACGAGACGTCCGCCACTTGCACGGTGGCAATCAAGGTGCCGGCCGATACTTCATCGCCCTTCTTGAGTTCGATTGAAGCGACAATACCGCCCACCGGCGACGGCACGTCCATTGACGCTTTTTCGGTCTCTAGGGTGATCAGCGGATCCTCGACGCGAATCTCGCTGCCCGTCTTGATGAGCACATCGACGACATTCACGCCCTTGGCGTCGCCGAGTTCCGGTACGCGTACTTCGACGAGGCTCATGACAAGGCCTTGGCATCGCCCAGCACTTTGGCGAGGAACACGACGAAGCGCGCAGCTTCGGCGCCGTCGATCACGCGATGATCATAGGACAAGGATAGCGGCAGCGTCAGGCGCGGCAAGAAAGCGCCTTGATCGTAGACCGGTTTCAAGGTGGATTTCGAAACACCCAAGATGGCCACTTCGGGCGCGTTGATGATGGGCGTGAAGTAGGTCCCGCCGATTCCGCCCAGGCTCGAAATCGTAAATGTTCCGCCTTGCATTTCGGTGTTCTTCAACTTGCCGGCACGGGCCTTTTCCGACATCGTCGCCAGCTCCCGCGCAATCGCAAAGAGGTTCAGCCGATCGGCGTTCGCGATGACCGGCACCACCAATCCGTTCGGAGTGTCGGCCGCAAAGCCGATGTTGAAGTATTTCTTGATGACGAGATTCTCGCCGCCGGCATCGAGCGACGAGTTGAATCGCGGAAACTCCTTCAGCGCCAACAGACAAGCCTTGATGATGTATGCCAGCGGCGTCAGCCGCACCCCTTCTTCGGACGCTTTACCCTTCATCGCGCTGCGCGCCGCCTCGAGCTCCGTGATATCCGCGTCCTCGTGCTGCGTCACATGCGGCAGATTGAGCCAGCTTGCTTGCAGCCGGGATCCGGAAATCCGCTGTATGCGCGTCAGCGGCTTGATTTCGATGGGCCCAAATTGCGCGAAATCCACCACCGGCACCTTGGGCAGCGGCGAGCCCGGAGCCGCGGCGGAAGCCGGCGGAGCTGTCAGAATCCTTTTCACGTGGGCTTTCACGTCGTCCTGCGAGATGCGGCCTTTGACGCCGGTTCCCGTGATCTGGCCCAAGTCGGCGCCGAGCTCGCGCGCGAATTTACGCACTGAGGGACTGGCATAGGCTCGGGAAAAAGCCTGCTCATCAACTGTCGGGGCAGCGCGGGCACCGGCCGCCGGCGTGGCAGAAGGGGCAGGCGCCGCCGTTTCGGCCGCTCGCGGGGGTGCCGATGGCGGCGGGCTGCGGGAGCCGATGGCGGGGGTGTCGCGCGCGGCGCCTGCGGTGCCGGCGGCTGCGCGCCTGCGGCAGCCTTGACTTGGGGAGCCACGGCCGCTTCGGGCGCGGCGCCGGTCTGCGGCGCCGCCGGCTCAGCCGCTGCCTGCGGCTCCAGCAGGAGGATCAGCGTGCCTTCGGATACCTTATCGCCAGGTTTGAGCTTGACCTGCGAAATGCGTCCCGCCGTGGGCGCCGGTACGTCCATGGCCGCTTTTTCCGTTTCGATGGTGATCAACGGCGTTTCTTTCTCGATCTGCTGACCGTTCTTGACCAAAACGTCGGTGACGTTGACGTCGTTGAATCCGCCGATATCCGGGACCAAAATTTCGATTGGATTAGTCATTGCCTAGACCGACAGAGGATTGGGTTTTTCCGGGTCGATCCCGAAAGCGAGCATCGCATCGGTCACCGTCTGCATCTCGATCTTGCCGTCGTCGGCAAGCGCCTTGAGCGCGGCGACCGTCACGTAGTGTCGGTCCACTTCGAAAAAGCGGCGCAGCTCCGCGCGCGAGTCGCTGCGGCCGTAACCGTCGGTACCGAGCACCGCGTAGCGGCCGGGTATCCATTGGCGAATCTGGTCTGCGACGAGCTTCATGTAGTCGGTGGCGGCGATGAATGGGCCCTCGCGATCCGCCAAGGCTTGCTGAATGTAAGTCTGCTGCCGCGGAGCGCTCGGATGCAGCAAGTGATGGCGTTCGATTGCCAGGGCATTTTTTCGCAGCTCGCTGAAGCTCGTGACGGAATACACATCGGCAGGCACGCCGTAGTTCTTCTCCAGCAGCTCCGCCGCCGCCAGAACCTCGCGCAAAATGCTGCCCGATCCGAACAGGGTTACCCGGACCTTGCCGCGGCCGCCGGTCTGCAGCAGATACATGCCGCGCAAAATTCCCTGCGCCGCGCCCTCCGGCATCGCCGGATGCGCATAGTTCTCGTTCATCACGGTGATGTAATAAAAGACGTTTTCCTGTTCCTGGTACATCCGCCGCAGCCCGTCCTGAACGATCACCGCAAGCTCATAGGCAAAGGTTGGATCGTAAGCGACGCAGTTGGGAATGGCGGTCATCACCAATTGGCTGTGTCCGTCCTGATGCTGCAACCCCTCGCCGGCGAGCGTCGTGCGCCCCGCGGTGCCGCCCACCAGGAAGCCCCGCGCTTGGCTGTCGCCGGCGGCCCACATGAAATCGCCGACCCGCTGAAAGCCGAACATGGAGTAATAAATATAGAAGGGCACCATGCTCACGCCATGGTTCGAATACGCCGTCGCGGCGGCTATCCACGAGCACAAGCTGCCCGCCTCGTTGATGCCTTCCTCGAGAATCTGCCCTTGCTTGTCCTCACGGTAGAACATGAGCTGATCGGCATCTTGCGGGGTATAGAGCTGGCCCACCGAGGAATAAATCCCGACTTGGCGGAACATGCCTTCCATGCCGAAAGTCCGCGCTTCGTCGGGAACGATGGGAACGATGTGTTTGCCGATGTTCTTGTCCTTGACCAGCGCGGTGAGCATGCGCACGAGCGCCATGGTGGTGGAGATTTCGCGCTCCGCCGTGCCTTCCAAGAGCGAACTGAATGCTTCCAGCGGCGGCACCACCAGCGGCGGCGCGGATGAACTGCGCGCCGGCAGATAGCCGCCGAGAGCGGCCCTGCGCTCCTGCAGGTATTTCAGCTCCTCGCTCTGGTCGGCGGGTTTCCTGAACGTCAATCCGGCGATCTCTTCGTCGGTAATCTGAATATTGAAGCGGTCGCGGACTTCCTTGAGCGCCTCATCGCCGAGTTTTTTCTGCTGGTGCGCGACGTTAAGGCCCTCGCCCGCCTTGCCCATGCCGAACCCTTTGACGGTTTTCGCCAATATCACGGTAGGCGCACCCTTGGTCGCGACCGCGGAGGCATAGGCCGCGTACACCTTTTGCGGATCATGGCCGCCGCGATTCAGATGCCAGATCTCCTCGTCCGACATGTTGGCGACCATTTCCTTGAGTTCGGGGTATTTGCCGAAAAAATGCTCGCGCGTATAAGCGCCGCCCTTGGACTTGAAGTTCTGGTATTCGCCGTCAACGCACTCTTCCATCAAGCGCTTGAGCAGGCCTTTCTGATCGCTCTCGAGCAGCGGATCCCAGCGCGAGCCCCATAAGACCTTGATGACATTCCAACCCGCGCCGAGGAATGCCGCCTCGAGCTCCTGAATGATCTTGCCGTTGCCGCGCACCGGCCCATCGAGCCGTTGCAGATTGCAATTGATCACGAAAATGAGGTTGTCGAGTTTCTCGCGCACCGGCATGGTGAGTGCGCCCATCGACTCGGGCTCGTCCATTTCTCCGTCGCCCAGGAATGCCCATACCTTGCGGTCGGAGGGCGGTACGATGCCGCGGTGCTCCAAATAGCGCACGAACCGCGCCTGGAAGATAGCGGTCATCGGACCCAACCCCATCGACACCGTGGGATATTGCCAGAAGTCCGGCATCAGCCAAGGATGCGGATAGGACGACAACCCCCCGCCTTTGACTTCCTTTCGAAAGCGCAGCAGTTGACTTTCGTCCAAGCGGCCTTCGAGATAAGCGCGCGCATAGATTCCGGGACTTGAATGCCCTTGAACGAAAATCATGTCGCCGGGATGCGCCGCACTCTTGGCGCGCCAGAAATGGTTGAACCCCACTTCATAGAGCGTGGCTGCAGAAGCGTACGAGGCGATGTGGCCGCCGTACTCCGAATTCACGCGATTCGCCTGCACCACCATCGCGAGCGCATTCCAGCGCATATAGGCCTCGTTCCGCCGTTCCAGGGACCGATCGCCGGGGTAATCAGGCTCCTGAGCCTTGGAGATGGTATTGAGGTAGGCGGTGTTCGGCTTGAAAGGCAAATACGCACCCGAGCGCCGGGTGAAGTCCACTAATTTCTCGAGTAGAAAGTGCGCGCGCTGCGGCCCTTGCACACGCATGACCGATTCGATCGATTCGAGCCACTCCTGCGTTTCGACGGGGTCAATGTCTTCGAAGGGTGATTGTTGAGTCATAAATGCACACGCTCACGCGTCCTGTTAAGATGGCAGGCACGTTACAGCGCCGCTGCGCTAACTGCCACTGCGTTGTATCAACCGGCGCTATCTTCGGGGTTTGGTTTTTCACGGTCAAGCAAGGGATAGGCTTGCGTTTTCACGATATGCCCACTCGCTTGCCTTTCGACCAATTGCTCGTGCCGGTGCGTCAGATCAGCGCGCGTATAACCGCGGCGCGGCTCGCCGGCTACTCCAGCGGTCTCGTGTTCTTGCCGCTGGCGCCCTCCGAGGCGGACTGGCAGGCGCTGCCCCACGGCGCCGTGCTGCGCGGCTTGTTTGCGAACAAGGTGCGCAAGGCAGGCGATTGCTTTCATCTGAGGGTCGGAGCGCGCGCGCAGACGCTGTTGATAGTCGCATGCCTGGCCGACGAAGCCAGTACCTTTGAGCGCCTGCAGGCGACCGGCAAACTTGCGCGCAGCGCCTTGGATGGCGAGCCGCAATCGCTGCTTTTGTGGCAGCAGGGCTGCCCGGAAGAGGCCGCGAATGCGACCTTGAGCGCCACGATCGCGGCGCTCGAGGCAGCGGCATTTCGCTTTGCATCATTCAAGAGCAAGCCCAAGCCGACGCATGCATCTGGCGCGCATCGACATCGCTCCGGGACGAAAGTTGCCCGAGCTCGATCTCACCCTGGCAACATCGGCCGGGAACAATCTCGCGCGATGGCTGACGGCGCTGCCGCCGAATACCCTCGACGCGCGCGGCTATCGCCGCTTTTTGCAGGAGCTTGCACGGCGGCTGAAGCTCGGCTTCAAATTCTACGGCGAGGCCGATCTGAAGCGCTTGGGCGCCGGCGCGTTTCTCGCGGTCGCCCGCGGCAACGGCACGCGCGATGCCGGCATCGCTCATCTTTCCTACCGCCCCCGCGGCGCTGCATCTCGTGGCTCGCGGACGGGCGCCGCGCTCAGCCTGGTGGGAAAGGGCGTGTGTTTCGATACCGGCGGAACGAACTTGAAGCCGCACAAGAGCATGCTCGACATGCATACCGACATGGAAGGAAGTGCGGTCGCGGTGGGAAGCCTCTATGCGCTGCATGCGTTGCGCTCGCCGCTGGCCGTGGATTGCTGGTTGGCGATCACCGAAAATCGCATCGGCCCGCTCGCGTACAAACCGCAAGACGTGGTGCGCGCCTTCAACGGCACGACCATCCAGGTTATCCATACCGATGCCGAGGGCCGCATGATCCTGGCTGACGCGCTGGGTCTCGCAGCCGCAAGGAAGCCCCGTGCGATCATCGACTATGCGACGCTCACGGGGGCATGCGTCTATGCGCTCACCGAACGCTACAGCGGCGCGTTCACCAACCGGCCCGAGGCGCGCGATCTGATCGAGTCGGCCGGCAGCAGCAGCGGCGAACGCGTGTGGTGCTTTCCCATGGACGCCGACTTCGATACGGACCTCGAGAGCGGCGTCGCCGACATCATGCAATGCGCCGCCGACGGCAAGGGCGACCACATCTTGGCGGCGCGTTTTCTGAGCCGGTTCGTGCCCAAGGAGATCGCCTGGCTTCATCTCGATCTCGCAGCGGGCTCGCGCCACGGCGGGCTTGGCGCACATCGCCACCGAAATCACGGGGTTCGGGGTGCGCTACACGCTCGATCTATTGCGCCGCGGCTGGCCACCGGCCCGATGAACACGCTGCGGCTCCGGCGCCCCGATGACTGGCACGTGCATCTGCGCGACGGCGCCGCGCTCGGCGCCATCGTCAAATTTACCGCCGAGCGGTTCGGGCGGGCCATCGTGATGCCCAATTTGAAGCCGCCGATCACGACCACGGCCTTGGCGCGCGCCTATCGCGAGCGGATCATCGCCGCCCTTCCGGCAAACGCACGGTTCGAGCCGCTGCTCACGCTTTATTTGACGGATGCCACGCCGGCGGACGAAATCGATCGCGCCAAGGACGCGGGGTTCATCCATGGCGTCAAGCTCTACCCCGCGGGCGCGACGACGCACTCCGATGCCGGGGTGACCGATGTCGCGAAGGTATACCGCGTGCTGGCGCGCATGGAAGAGATCGGCATGCCCTTGCTGGTGCACGGCGAAACGCCGCAGCCCGACGTGGACGTATTCGATCGCGAGACTCACTTCATCGATTCGGTGCTGCGGTCGATCGTCGACCGCTTCGCGGGCTTGCGAGTCGTGCTCGAGCACATCACGACCGCGCGCGCCGTTGAGTTCGTGACGTCGCGCAAGAAGCGGCGTCGCCGCAACCATCACGCCTCAGCACCTGCTGCATAATCGAAATGCGATTTTTTCCGGCGGTATCCGGCCGCATTATTATTGCTTGCCCATTTTGAAACGCGAAACGGATCGAACGGCATTGCTCGCCGCGGCCACCGGCGGCAATCCGCGTTTTTTCCTGGGTACCGACAGCGCGCCGCACGAGCGTAAAAGCAAGGAAAGCGCCTGCGGCTGCGCCGGCATGTTCACCGCGCACGCCGCGATAGAATTGTATGCCGAGGCCTTCGAGTCGGTCGGCCGCCTCGATCGCTTGGAGCCGTTTGCAAGTCATTTCGGCACGGACTTTTATGGTTTGCCGCGGCACGAGGAGCTGATTACGTTGGTCAAGGAGTCCTGGGTGCCCCCGCAAGTCTATGATTTCGGCAACGGCACGCTGGTGCCTTATCGCGGCGGCGAGCCGATCGCGTGGCGTCTCGCGGAATCGGCATGACGCAGCAGCTCGGCCCCATAACGTTCGCGACGCGCTTTCGCGGCTTTCTGCCCGTGGTGATCGACGTTGAAACCGGCGGCTTCAATTCGCAGACCGACGCGCTGCTCGAGATCGCCGCCGTGTTCCTCGAGATGCGCAGCGACGGCACGCTGGCGCGCGGCGAGACCACGCGCTATCACGTGATCCCGTTTTCGGGCGCCAACATGGAGCCCGCATCGCTCGCGGTGACCGGAATCGATCCTCATCATCCGCTGCGGCCCGCGATCTCCGAAGAAGACGCGCTGCAACGCATATTTCGTGAAGTGCGCAATGCCATCCGCGCAGCCGATTGCACCCGTGCGGTGTTGGTCGGGCACAACTCCTTTTTCGATTTGAATTTCTTGAATGCCGCCGTGGCGCGCACGCAGGTCAAGCGCAACCCATTTCATCCCTTTTCGAGTTTCGACACTGCGACCTTGGGCGGCGTTGCGTTTGGCCAAACCGTGCTGATGCGCGCGACTCTCGCCGCAGGCCTGGAGTGGGACACCGGCTCCGCGCACTCGGCAGCCTACGACGCGGAGCGCACGGCCGATCTGTTCTGCACCGTGTGCAACCAATTTCAGGGGGTGTTCGATGCCAGCCGGCGGCGTCTGGCCGCCATGGGTCCGCTGGAGATGGAGCCTTCGACGGAGACCGAGATGGCGGCCCCGGGAGGCGCCCCCGAAATTCTCGGCGGCGGATCGTAGGCGGGCTAGACCGGTACTGCGCCGGCTTCCGCGAGCAGCTGCTTGAGTTCGCCGTTCTTGTACATTTCCATCGCAATGTCGCAACCGCCCACCAGCTCGCCGTTCACATAGAGCTGCGGGAAGGTCGGCCAATTCGAATAGGTCTTCAGCGCTTCCCGCACTTCGGGATCCTCGAAAATATTCACGTGCGCGAATTGCGCCTTGCAGGCTCGAAGCGCGGCAACCGTTTGCGCCGAAAATCCGCACTGCGGAAAATCGGGCGTGCCCTTCATGTAAAGCACCACCGGGGCGGCCGATAGCTGGCTCTTGATTCGTTCGATCGCGTTCATAGTCGGAAATTCTCCATGTTATTCATTGATACGATACCAGCCGGCGCCTGCCCGTGCACTCCAGCGCCGATATTTGCGCAAAGGGGCGGCCGCAAGCGCCTGACATCGTTGAATTATTGGGGTCAGTCCCCTATTCTTCCAGGCTGTCGCAGCGCAAGATCCGCGCAGCGGCACCTACCCTCAAAGGTTCGAGCCAGACGGATCCGACGCAAAACTTATAAAGGGGAATCGCATGAACCCATTAACAACCGTTAAATGGCCTTTAATTATCGGCTTCGTGGTCGCCGTAGCCATTGCGGCCCTGATCGAGGGTGGCCTGAATTTCAACACCCTGACACTCGCCAGCCTCACGCGCTGGCTGCACATCGTCTTCGGTATTTTCTGGATCGGCATCCTGTATTACTTCAACGCGGTGCAGACCCCGGCGATGGCCGCCGCCGCCGCGGACAAAGGCGGACCCGGCGGAGCCGGCATCAACAAGTACGTCGCGCCGCGCGCCCTGCTCTGGTTCCGCTGGTCGGCGCTCGGCACGTGGCTCCTGGGAGCGTGGCTGCTATCGCAGGTTCCCGGCCGGTTTGTCAGCGCGTTCACCTTGAGCATGTTCGACAATCCCACCTCGCGCCCGAACTTGATCATCGGCATCGGCGCGTGGCTCGGCACCATCATGCTGTTCAATGTCTGGGGGCTCATTTGGCCGAACCAGAAGAAGATTCTCGGGATCGTGCCCGCCACGGACGAACAAAAGGCGGCGGCTCGCAAAACCGCTTTGTATGCGTCGCGCATCAATTTCTTGCTCTCCATCCCCATGCTGATGTGCATGGTCGGGTCGTCGCACGGATTGCCGTTCTGATCAACGGGTGCCGGCCCCTTGCCAGCCATGGTGCCGGTTCCCGCCGACCTGCCCCGGCAGGTCGAGCGCGCTTTGGCCGAGGACATCGGCACGGGTGATTTGACGGCGGCACTCATACCCGCCGACCGGATCGGGCGGGCGGGCGTGATCACGCGCGAGCAAGCCATCGTGTGCGGCATCCCCTATGTCGAGGCCAGCTTCAAGGGCAGTCGATCCGCGAGTCCGGCTCGAGTGGCATGTCCGGGAGGGCGAGGCGGTCGTTGCGGATCAACGCTTGCTCTCGCTCGAGGGTCCCGCGCGGGCGCTTCTGACCGCGGAGCGCACCGCGCTCAATTTCCTGCAGCTGCTTTCCGGCACCGCCACCGCGGCGCACTCCTATGCCGCGCTCCTCGAGGGCACGAATTGCCGCTTGCTCGACACCCGCAAGACGATTCCCGGCCTGCGGACCGCGCAGAAGTACGCCGTGCGAGTCGGCGGCGGGCACAATCATCGGATCGGACTATTCGACGCCATCCTCATCAAGGAAAATCACATTGCAGCCGCGGGATCGATCGCGGATGCGGTAGCCGCCGCCAGGCGCGCCTCCGCGCAAGTCCCGGTAGAGGTCGAGGTGGAGGATTTGTCCGAATTGCGGCAGGCGATCGACTCCGGTGCCGATATCGCAATGCTCGATGAGTTTTCGCTGCAGGCGATGCGCGAGGCGGTGGCCGTCAACGGCCACTCTCCGAGGCCGCTCAAGTTGGAGGCCTCGGGCGGGATTACCGCTGCGAGCATTCGCGAAATCGCCGAAACGGGGGTCGATTACATCTCCGTCGGCAGCATCACCAAGCATGTGCGCGCCGTCGACCTCTCCATGCGCTTCGAGTTCTAAGCGCTGTTGGCGGCCTTCAGCACGCGCTGCGGCTGCGAAACGCCGTAGCCTTGCGCGTAGTCGACGCCCATGCTCTGCAGCATGTTGATGATCTCCTGATTCTCGGCGAATTCGGCAATGGTCTGCTTGCCGGTCAGGTGGCCGATCTCATTGATCGAGCGCACCATCTCCCGATCGATCGGGTCGTGCAGGATCTCCTTGACGAAGCTGCCGTCGATTTTCAAGTAATCGACCGGGAAATGCTTGAGGTATCCGAACGAGGACAGCCCGGTGCCGAAGTCGTCGAGCGCGAACTTGCACCCCAGCTCCTTCAGCGCCTGGATGAAGCGGTTCGCCTGCGAGAAGCTCGCGATCGCCGCGGTCTCGGTGATTTCGAAGCAGATCTTCGTGGCATCCAAGCCGCTGCGGTGGAACTGATCGATGACGTACGGCAGGAATTTGTCGTCGCCCAGGCTCTGTCCCGAGAGATTGATCGAGCACATGGTCAATTTCTCGCGCTCATCGGCCTCCGACACGAGCCAGCGGAACGCGTTTTCGACGACCCACCGATCGATCATCGGCGTAATGCCGTAGCGTTCGGCCGCGGTCATGAAGTTGTCGGGCGCGACGATCTTGCCGGCCTCGTCGCGCATGCGCAGCAGCAGTTCGTAGTGCGCGCCGGATTCGGTTTTCTGCAAGGGCAATGATCGTCTGCCTGAACAGTTCGAAGCGGCCCTCCTCCAAGGCGTTGTTGATGCGCGCGGCCCACTGCATCTCGCGGCGGCGGCGCATGAGATCAATGTCGTTCTCCTCGAAGCTATGCACGCGATTGCGGCCCGCCTCCTTGGCCGCCTGGCAGGCGCTGTCCGCGGCCGAGAGCACCGACGCAACATCCGCGTTGTCCGCGGAAATCGGCACCACGCCGATGCTTGCGCCGAGGCGGAAGGTTCGCTCTTCCCAGGTGAATTTGAAATTGCGCACCGCTTCGCGCAGGGCCTCTGCGGTGCGCATGGCCTCGTCGAGCGAGCAGCTTTCCAAAAGAATGCCGAACTCGTCGCCGCCCAGCCGGGCGAGCGTATCGCGCCAGCGCACTTTTGATTTGAGCAGCGCACCGACCTGGCCGAGCAAGGCGTCTCCCGCACTGTGCCCGCAGGTGTCGTTGACGATTTTGAACTGGTCCAAATCCAGGCAGCACAGCGCGTACGAAGTCTCGCGCGCCTTGGCGCTCTTCAAAGCCCGCTCCATGCGATTTTCGAATTCCCGCCGATTGACCAAACCCGTGAGAACGTCGTGGCTGGCGTGGTAGCTCAAGCGCCGGTTGAGTTCACGCGCCTCGCTGACATCGTGGAACACGAGCACGCCGCCCGAGACCGCGCCGCTGCCGTCGCGGATCGGTGATGCGGTGCTCTCGACGTAGATTTCGTTGCCGTCGCGCCGGATGAGAAGCATCGGTCTCACCGATTTGATGGAGCGGGTGCGGCGAATGGCGACGGCCAGCGGGTTTTCCAGCGGCTCGCAAGTCTCTTCGTGAAAAGCGCGAAAGATCTCTTCGATGGCGCGGCCTTGGCCGTCTTCGAGGCGCCAGCCCGTGAGCGCCTCCGCGACCGGATTCACGTAGTCGATCACGCCCTTGGCGTCGGTGGTAATGACGCCGTCGCCGATGCTCTGGAGGGTGATTTGCGCGCTCTCTTTTTCGCGGAACAGCGCTTCCTCGTACAATTTGCGCTCAGTGACATCGAGTTCGACGCCTACCAAGCGCAACAAGCGACCCTTGTCGTCGACCTTGGCCTTGGCGCGGCTGATGACCCAGCGCCATTCGCCGGTCGCGTGGCGCATGCGATGCATGCTCTCGAAAATCGGCGTCTTGCCCGCCACATGATCGCGAATGGCGGCTTGCACGCGCGACATGTCGTCCGAATGAACCAGTGTCCGCCAGTCCGGCGCCTGTCCTACCTCCGCTTCGTCGTAGCCCAGCATCGCTTTCCAGCGCGGCGACAGGTAGACGCGGTTGTTGAGGGTGTCGAAGTCCCACAGCCCGTCGTTCGCACTGTACAAAGCGAGCTCGTTGCGCTCTTCCAAATCGCGCAGATGACGTTGGATCTCGATCCGCTCCAGGCCGGTGGCAAGGCTGCTGCCGACCAGCTTCATCAGAAGGTGCAGCTGCACGTCCCAATTCTCGCGCGGCAGCGCGCCCGCGATCCCAAGCAGCCCGGCTGCTCGGCCCTCGATGAAATAACCGATGATCAGAACCGATCCGATGCCAAGATGACTCCAGAGGGCCGCGTCCTCGCTCTGGTCGCCGCGCGGCTTGGCGGTATCGCGCATCTCGGACATGCGCAGTGGCGCCAGCCGCGATTGCAGCCACGGGAACGCGTCCAACGTCTGGCCCTGCAACTGTTCCGGAGTTGCCTGTGGCGAGCATGCCGCGCGCCACCTGAACGTCGGTGAACTGGCCCGATTCGGCGTCGAGGTGGATATGGAATGCGGTATCGGTGCGCGTCGATTCGCGCAGCAGTTCCAAATTGGCGCCGATGACCTCGGACGCAGTTGCCGCGGTCATCGATTGGAAATCGACGGCAATCTTGGTGCAGATCACGTCGAGCCCGCCGGCAGGGCGAATACCGCGCTTCGGCCAACTCTGCGGAGACAGTATGTCGGAGGCGGTAAGGTCTGGGTGGCGGGGATCGAGGGGTGCTATTGCCATGCGCCTTCGGAGGTCCGAGAGGAGTGGTTGCGGTTATAGATCAACAGTTTGCCACTGGAATCAAGCTGAAAATCGAATGTGTCACACAGTTCCTTCTAATTCGTACGTGCCACATGCAACCGGATTCTCGCATAACTTGTAAGGAATACAAGCTAAGCACTTGTATTGGTAGGGGCTCCCGCCGATCTATCCCAAAGCCGCTTCTGCTTCCCGAAACAAGGCGAGCAACCGTCTTTCCATCTCGGCCTGGGCACGTTCAAGTCCAGCGGCATCCAGCCCCTTGGGCACATAGACCGGCTCGCCCACCGCGATCACGATTCTCGCCAGGGGCCACGGAATGACGAAGCGATCCCACTTGATCTTCCAGGCATGGGACGCCGCATAGCTCAAGGGAATCATGGGGCGCCCCGAGAGTTGCGCCAGCAACACGGCTCCGGCTTTGAACTTCCACGGCGGACCGCGAGGCCCATCCGGCGTGATGGCGGGAGATACGCCCTTGCGCGCCAGCGCCTGATAGTAGTCTCGCAGCGCACGGGCGCCGGTATGCGTGGAGGAACCTCGAATCACCTCGCCCCCGAGGCTGCGCACGATCATTGATCCGATTTCCCCGTCCACGGAGGGTGAAATCAAGAACCCTAATTTCAATCCGGCGCCGCGCTGCTCGCAGCAGGTGCTTGACGCAGAATACTTGATGTTGATGCCAATAGACCGGTATGAACGAGGGTGCTTCCTTGAGTGCCGCCGTAATGTGGTCCCCGCCGACCACGCGCACGATTCGCGACCATCCCCACACGAGCCGCACCAAAGACAAGCCCAAAGGCACGAGGATTTTGTACGAGAGCATGCGGCCGCGTGTCAGCCGCCTCGAGGAGCGGGTTTGCTGATCGTAAATCGTATTGCGCAGGCCGCCATCGGGTTTTTCGTCCACGGCGGCATTGTCGAGAACGCCGCTACACTCCGCAATAGCGGCAGAGCTGCGCGCCCGGCCGCGCCCTCGGCGCGAGCGCTGCCTACGCTACAATAGGACGATGCAAACCATGGCATTGCCCCCCGGCCCCGCCGAGGGCTTCGATCTCGGCGGCAGCGACGAGTCGTTGGCGCGCCTGCGGCTCTATTTCGCGCAGTTCGGCGACATTTACCGAGTCTTTGCGCCCGGGCGAGGGGTTTACAACTACGTCATCAACCACCCTGACGACATCAAGCGCGTCTTGCTGACCAACCATCGCAATTACACCAAGGGTGAAGGGATGGACAGGGTCAAGATCCTGCTGGGTAATGGCATCATGACCAGTGAAGGCGATTTTTGGCGCCGGCAGCGGCGCATGATGCAGCCCTCCTTCCACCGCCGCGTCATCGATCAATTCAGCGCCTTGATTCGCGAAGTCAACGAGAAATTCGCCGACCGCTGGGCCGAAAAAGCCGCGCGCGCCGAGGCGGTCAATATGAGCGACGAGACGAGCGAGCTCACGCTGGAGATCGTGCTGCGGTCGATCTTCGGCAACGACCTTGCCCGCCTGGAGAAGGAGTTCGGCGCGAATCCGTTCGAGGTCGTGGCCAAGGAGCAGAATCGCGACTTGAAATTCGCCTTCCGCTTTCGCTCGCTGACCAAGCTGGTGGGGCAGCTGATCGATCGGCGCCGCCGCTTGCCCGAGGCCCATTTCGATTTTCTCAGCATGTTGATGTCGACCCGGGACCGGGAAACCGACGAACCCATGAGCGACAAAGAGCTGATCGACGAGGTGCTGACCTTGATCGTCGCGGGCCATGAGACCACCGCCGCGGCGCTCACCTGGACCTGGTATCTCATCAGTCAACATCCGGATACTGCGGGCCGGCTGCGAAGCGAGGCCGATCGCACGAGTTCAGGCGAGACGCTGGGACTCGACGCCGCGGAGTCGTTGGGATTCACTCACCAGGTACTGCAGGAAGCGCTGCGGCTCTATCCGCCCGGGTGGCTCATCACCCGCCGCACTCTCGAGGCGGACGAACTCGGCGGCTACCCCATTGCTCCGCGTACCGACGTGTTCATCAGTCCCTATATGCTGCATCGGCACCCGGCCTACTGGAGCGAGCCGGAGGAATTCAGGCCCGAACGCTTCGCCGGCGCCGATGCCGAGGAACGGCACCGATTCGCGTATATTCCCTTCGCGGTGGGGCCGCGGCACTGCATAGGCGAGAATATCGCGATGTTCGAGATGCTCGTTCACGTCTGCGCGATGTCGCGCCGCTTTCGCCTGACCCGGTCCGGCGACGAACCCGTCGAGCTCGAGGCGCAGATCAACTTGCGGCCTCGGTCGAACCTTATGATGAACGTTGAAACGCGATGAATGATGCCAACAAACTCATGACTTTCACGACTTTGGTCGATGTCCTGGAAAGCAATCGCGGGGTCGACCGCGCCGTCACGTATATCGAGGGCGAAAATTCCGAGCGGCGCGTGTCCTACGGGGACGTCTACACGCGGGCCCTCGGCATCTTGTACCACCTGCAGGCCATGGGGGCGCAGCGCGGCGACAAGATGATCATCTTCTTGAGCAGCAACGAGCAATTCCTCGATGGCTTCTGGGCGGCGGTCTGCGGCGGGATCACCCCCGTGCCTCTTGCCGTCGGCATCAGTGAGGAGCATCGGCAGAAGCTCTTGCGCGTGGCGCGCAAGCTGGGCAAGCCCTATCTGTATACCGACTCCAAGAATTTGGAGCGCCTGCAGGCGCTCGCCGCCCAAACGGGCGAATCCGTACTATTCGACGACCTCAAATCACGCTGTTTTCTCGTCGAGGCGATCACCGATATCTCCCGCGCCGGCAAGCTGTACCGGCCGGCCCCGGACGATCTGGCTTTCATCCAATTCTCCTCCGGCTCCACGAGCGAGCCGAAGGGCGTGATGCTCACCCACGGCAATCTGATCGCCAATACGCAAGGATCGACGGCGGTCGATCGGTTCAGCGACCAAGACGTCACTCTGAGCTGGATGCCGCTTACGCACGATATGGGACTGATTGGATTTTATCTGATGCAGTTCGCGAATCGCGTTCACATCCATCTGATGCCTACCGAGCTGTTCGTGCGCCGGCCGCTGCTTTGGCTCCAAGTCGCGTCGAAGAAGCGCGTCACGATCACCTGTTCCCCCAATTTCGGTTATCGGCATTTTTTGAAGGTTTTGGGGGGCCGGCGCCTCGATGACGTGGATCTTTCGGCGATACGTCTGATTTATAACGGGGCCGAACCGATATCGGTGGATCTGTGCAATGAATTCATGAGTGCGCTCGCGTATACCGGCCTCAAGCGCCAGGCCATGTATCCGGTCTATGGCCTCGCTGAGGCTTCGCTCGCGGTGACCTTGCCCGAACTCGGGTCCGAGTTCCGCTGGGTCCGGGTGAATCGCCACAAACTCGGCGTGGGAGCGAGTATCGAGATCAATCCGGTCGATGCGCGTGACACGCTCGAGCTCGTGTGCGTCGGACGCGCGGTTCCAAACACGGAGTTGCGTATTGCCGATGACTCGCGCGGCAGCCTGCCGGAGGGCGTCGTGGGCCACATTCTGATCCGCGGCGCGAGCGTCACTCGCGGCTACTTCGCCGACCCCGAGGCGACGGCTCTCGCCATCGGCGCGGACGGCTGGGTCGACACAGGCGACCTCGGCTTCATGCACGAAGGATCGCTCTACATCGCGGGCCGCAGCAAAGAGATCATTTTCGTCAATGGCCAAAATTACTATCCCTACGATTTGGAAAACATCGCGCAGCGTGCGCCGGGGTTGGATCTCAATAAAGTAGTCGCGGCCGGTGTGTCGAACCCGAGCGCTCAGGGCGAAGAGTTGGTGGTGTTCGTACTGCATCGGGGCAGCATGCAAGAGTTCTTGCCGATGGCGGCCGCAGTGAGCCGCCTGATCAACGAACACACGGGGCTCGAGGTCGCGCAAGTGGTCCCGACCAAGCGCATTCCCAAGACCACGAGCGGCAAGGTCCAGCGCCATCTGCTGGAACAAGCCTATCTCGACGGCGAATTCGGCGCGGAGCTCGCGGAGCTCGAAGCACTGCGGAAATCCACCGCCGGCGGGGCGCAGGTGTCCGGCACCGAGCTTGAAACACGCTTGCAGTCGATCTGCCAAGCGGCGCTGCCGGGCAAGAGAATCGCGATGCACGACAACTTATTCGATATCGGCGCAAGCTCGCTCAAGCTGATCGAGATTCACGAAAACCTCGATCGCGAATTCCCTGGGCTCGTCGATCTCACCGAGCTGTTCGATCATCCGACCATCGCCGAACTCGCCAAGCATCTGGAAAGCAAGCTCAAAGCGGCGGCTCCGCGCTGATACGGAGCGAATCGTTCGTCAATCCGCGCCGTACAAGGGCTTCTTCAGACGCCAGCGCCGGTACGACCAGAGCCAATCGGCGGGGCTCTGGAGCACGTCCAGTTCGCAGGCGCGCGCATAGCGCTCGGTCACCGTGGTGGGCGGGGTCACCTCGCGTCCGTCCCACAGAGGCTTCAGCTCGACTTCGTAATAGCCGCGCCGCAGCCGTCGCATGCTCGCGTACAAGATGGGCAGGCGCGTGGCGCGGGCTATTTGCTCGGCGCCGATGTAGAACGCCGTGTCCTGTCCCAAGAATTGTGTCCAATAGCGCTTATCCGTCGAGACCGGCGCTTGATCGGCGTTCATGGCCACGGCGCGCACGATTCCGCGCCGGCGCAGGAAATCCTCCAGCAGCTGCTTCGCGGGCACCAACCGGGCGCCGAACCGGGAGCGGATGGAGAACATCAGCCGCTCCGCCCATTGATCGTGCAGGGGCTTGTAAGCTGCATCGAGGGGGTAGCCTAGTTGCAGGGTGACTCCGTGCAGCAACCATTCCCAATTACCCATATGCGAGGTCACGAACATCACGGATTGGCCGGCATCCAAGTACCGTCGGGCGGCCTCCAGATTCACGATATGCACCCGAGCACGCATGTCGGATTCCCTCATCGAGACCGACTTCAAGACTTCGATCATGACGTCGCAGAAGCTTCTCAAGAACTTCTTGTGAATTGCCAGCCGCTCGGTGTCGCTTTTATCGGGAAAGACCTTGCCGATCTGGTCCCGAATCACCCCATGCCGGTGCCGCACCACGTAGAAGGCCAGCAGATACAGAAAGGTGGAAAACGCATATAGTGCGCGCAAAGGGAAGCGCGAGAAGAATTTGATCATGGACGGGCTAGTTTACGGGATTCATTACCATAAGATGGCTTGCGTGGCCCGCACCTTGCAGTGTTAATTGCACTGCGTCAAACTTCATTGCCAACAACAAGGCCCTCATTCAAGCGGGTAACGAATCGTCGCATGGAACCTTATTTTGAGCCGGCATCTGTCAGGGCATGAGTAATACCTCGGCCGCCGTGCCGGCCATGAGCACGCTCGACGATGACGCGTGGGATGACCTGCTCAGCTTCATCGAAGAACGCCGTGTCATCCCGATCGTGGGACCGGAACTATTGCTGGTCACGACCCCGAGCGGTCCGCGCCTCCTCCTCGACTGGGTCGCCGAGAAACTCGCGGGCCGGCTCAACGTCGACGTTGCGCAGCTGCCGCAGCCTTACACGCTCAATGACGTGATTTGCTGGTTCCTCGCAGCGCGCGGACGGCGGGAAGAGGCGTATGTGCGCATGCGCAGCATCATCAAGGATGCGAATTTCGAACCGCCGGCAGCACTGCGGCATTTGGCCGCCATCACCGATTTCGACCTGTTCGTCTCGACGACCTTCGATCCGCTGCTCGAGAACGCAATCAATCTCGAGCGCTTCAACGGTGCGCCATCGACCGATGTGCTGTCCTATGCGCCCAACCGCGTCACCGATCTGCCTGCGGAGCGCGAGCGCCTGCAGCGCCCGGTCGTCTACCACCTGTTCGGCAAAGTCTCTGCCTCGCCGACCTACGTCATCTCGGATGAGGATTTGCTCGAGTATATCTGCGCATTGCAGAGCGAGCACCTGGCGCCCGAGAAACTGTTCCACGAGCTGGAGCACAGTCATTTGCTGTTCATCGGCAGTAACTTCACGAACTGGCTGGCGCGTTTATTTCTGCGCATGGCCAAGCGCCAGCGCCTGTCGGACCCGCGCGATGTCGGCGAGGTGCTGGCCGACGATCACAGCAGCCAGGACGACCGTCTCATGTCCTTCCTGCAGCAGGTGAGCGTGCGCACCAGGGTCTACAGAGGCGCCGAAAGGTTCGTCGAGGAACTGCACGAACGCTGGCAGGCACGCCGCAAGCCGGCCGCTGCAACCGTGATCCCGGCGGCGGCGCGCTTTGCGCCCCCTGCCCGAGACATGCCGGATCATGCCGTGTTCATCAGCTACGCTCGCGACGATCTCGCCGCCGTACAACAAATCAAGGCAGGGCTGGAATCGGCCGGCATCACGACATGGTTCGACATCGATCGATTGGAGGTCGGAGATGATTACGACCGCAAGATTCGGGGCAATATCGCACGCTGTTCGTATTTCATCCCCGTCGTCTCGGCCGCGACACAAAGGCGCCACGAGGGTTACTTTCGCCGCGAATGGAGCTATGCAATGGATCGCGTACGCAATATGGCGGACGGCGCGCTGTTCATTCTGCCGGTAAGCATCGATGCCACCAACGCGGGCGAAGCGCTGGTGCCGGATAAATTCAAATCACTGCATTTCTCGCAACTGCCGGGCGGACATGTGCCGGCCGAGTTCGCCGAGCGGCTCAAGGATTTCATGCGGGCCCGCGCGCTATGAACGCGCGCGCCAAAATCGAGCCGGCGACCGACCCCGCCGCGGCCACGGTCGATGAGCGCAATCCCTGGCTGGGCTTGGCGTCCTTCACGGAGGAGACACGTGCGTATTTTTTCGGGCGCGACGAGGAAGTCGCCGAGCTTTCGCGGCGCGTACAGCGCAAGCTGCTGACGGTGCTGTTCGGCCAGTCCGGGCTCGGCAAGACCTCGATCCTGCGGGCCGGCGTCGTGCCGCGCCTGCGCGGCCAGGGATACTGTCCGATCTACGTGCGCATCGACTACGGCAAGGAATCTCCCGAGCCCGCCGAACAGATCAAACAGGCGATCAGCCGCACGGCGCGGCGATCCGGAGAATGGACTCAGGCGGGAGTCGCGGTCGAGGGCGAGTCTCTCTGGGAATTCCTGCATCACCGCGATGACGTGCTGCGCGACGAATCGGGCGCCACGCTGATTCCCCTGCTGATCTTCGATCAGTTCGAGGAGATTTTCACGCTGGCGCAAAGCGATGAGTTCGGCCGCGCCCGTGCGGCCCGCTTCATCGAGGAGCTGGCCGATCTCGTCGAGAACCGGCCGCCCAGCTCCCTCGAGGCGAAGCTCGACGAAGACGAGTCGGGCGCGGAGCGTTTTGATTTCGCGCGCGGCGACTACCGCGTGTTGATCGCGCTGCGCGAGGACTATCTCGCGCCGCTCGAAGGACTGAAGAAATCGATGCCCAGCATTTCGCAGAATCGCCTGCGGCTTGCGCCCATGACGGGGGATCAGGCGCTGGCCGCGGTCCTTCAGCCGGGCAAGCGATTGGTCACGGAAGACGTGGCAAGCGCGATCGTTCGCTTCGTCGCGGGCGGAGCGGAACTCGCGCATGCCGAGGTCGAGCCGTCGCTGCTAAGCCTGATTTGCCGCGAATTGAACGATACCCGCATCGCCCAGGGACGCGATGAAATATCCCTCGATCTGTTGGCGGGCTCGCACGCCACTATTCTTAGCAACTTCTATGAACGCTCGCTCGCCGACCAGCCCGCGGCCGCGCGCCAAATAATCGAAGACGAACTTTTGACCTCCTCCGGTTTCCGCGAGAATATTGCGGAAGAGCGTCTCCTCAGCCGCTTCAACGCCGTCGGCGCCGCGCCGGACACGTTGGCGATCCTGGTCAACCGCCGCCTTCTGCGCATCGAAGAGCGGTTGGACATGCGCCGCGTTGAACTTACGCATGATGTTTTATGCGGGGTCGTCAAGAGCAGCCGCGATCTTCGCCGCGAACGCGAGGCGCGCGAGGCGACCGAGCGGCTGCTCGCCGAGCAGCACTCACGCGAGCTTGCGGCGCGCCGCGCCCTGGTGCGCGCGCGACAGATCGCCATCGCCTGCACCGTGCTCGCGATCGGTGCGATCGCGGCGGCGGTATTTGCCTATTTCAGCAGCCAGCGCGCCCACCGCGCCGAGCTTCAGGCGCAGCAAACCCGCGCGGTATCCGAACAGGCTCGACTGCAGGCAGAACAGCTACTGGGTTACCTCACTGATGACTTCGTCCGCGAACTGCAGAGCTTTGGCCGCCTCGATGTGGTGGCGGAGTTCGCCAAGCGGCAGATCGATTATTTTCACGCCCTGCCGCCGGCGCTCAAGGACACGGACACGACCCGCAACGGTGCGCTCGCCATGGTGCAGTACGCTCGCGCCATGCGCTCACTCGGCAAGCTCGACAAGGGCAGCGCGACGGTGGCCGAAGCCATCCAGCTGCTCGAGCGGTTGCGCAGCAACGGCGATACCTCCGAGGCGACGACCATCGCGCTGGCGCTCGGCTACACCGCCCAAGCTCAAATTTTGGATAACAGGAATGATGCCGCCGGACCCGTGGCGGGCAAACGCGCCGCCGAACTCCTGCGGCCGATCGCGGAAGTCCCCCACGCCTCGGCTGCCGCGCGGCGCGCCTATGTCGAGGTCTTGATACGGGTTGCATTTGAACAGCAAGGTAATTTGAACGAAAATGCGGTTCGCACAGGGCAGCTGGCCATGCGGCTCGCGGCGGAACTCGGCGCCGGCGATCTCTCTAATATCGACATGGGAGCGGACTACGCGGAAGCCGGCGCCTGGACGGTGTCGGCGCTCGCCAATTTGGGACGCAATGATGAAGCGCGGCGCTTGGGCGAAGACGCCATGGCGGTTGCCGACAAGGTACTCGAACGGCGGCCAGGCTACCGCCTGGCGTTGCATGCGGAACAAGTCATCGAGTCCGATTTGGCACAGGTAGCGACCAACGATTTGAATCCTGCCGAAGCCCTGCGGATCTGCGAGCGGGGAGTACAGATCTCCCAATCGCTCATCAACCTGGATCCCGGCAACGTCGTCAGCATCAACAACATGGGGGTGGCCCATCAGGGAGTGGGTGATGCGCTCTGGGCGGTCGGACGGGTGCGCGAGGCCATCCCGCCCTATCTCAAGTCGCTTGACGACTACGCGAAGGCAACGGTGGGCGGTGCAGGGTTTTTCCTGATTCGCGGCTACGATGTTGCTCAGACGACATTCAAGCAGGCGATGGTCGGCGATGACGCGGGAGCAGCAGCATCGATTGCGTCGGGAGAACCGTTCCTGGCGAACCTTCGCCGCAGCGAGCCGCAAGGCAGCATTACATCGAGTATTGTCGAGGCGATGCAGGAAATCGCGGCGGCCGCGGCGGCCTATGAGCGCGACGATCTCGCGGGAGCCCAGCGCACGGCGCGAAAAGGGGCGCAAGAGCTAGAGGCCACCAAGCCGAGGGGCGGCATACAGGAGTTTCAGAAATACATCAGTCTCTATGTCGTCTACAATATTGCCGGCCGCACCGACTATTTGCTCGGTGACTATGCGGGCGCGGAGCGGGCCGAGCGCGCGGCGATGGAGTCACGCAAACATTCGGCGCCGATCGAAGCGGTCAGTGATCGGCGCGATATGGGCGAGCTTTCGACCTGGCTCGCCATGGCGCTTGCCCGCCAGGGCCGGCAGGCCGACGCGGCGCAGACGATTTCCCCGGTGGTCAAATTCCAGCGGGAGCTTTCCGCCAAAAATCACGGCGATCAATGGCAGAACGTTGAATTGGCAGCCGCACTGTATGCGCAGGCCCTGACCGATAAGAATCGCAGCGCGGCGCTGCTGGGCGAGGCCGCGGCGAAATTGGACTCTCTGCCGGCGACCATGCGCAGGATGCACGACGTACGGCAATGGCGCGAGCGCATCCTCGCGGCGGAGCGAGGCGCTTAGGTGGCCGAAGGGGCGCTACCCCTGTTTCGTTCGAGCGGACAGCGCGGCTATTCGAGCGCTATAAGCGCCGATCCTCGCCGCATCTTCGCGCGCAAGCTCGAGCGTGAAATCGACGTGAACTTCACGCCGGTAGAATGCACGGTGGAAACTTCCGAAGGATTGGTGCATGCGGCTCCCGGCGATGCCATCATCACGGGTACGGCGGGCGAACATTGGCGCGTATCGCGGGCGCGATTTGCGGATAAATATCGGCCGGTGCCGCCGACGGTCGCCGGCGAGGCGGGTCGGTACGTCAGCCTGCCCAATCGAATCATGGCGGTGCCGATGGCGGAGCCGTTCGAAGTATTGCTGGCCGACGGGGTCTCCCGTCTGACGGGGCGCGTCGGGGAATGGCTGGTCGATTATGGAGACGGCAGCCTCGGAATCGTGTCCCCTGAGATCTTCGCGCACACCTACGCAATCAGCGATTGACCGGATGGCCCTGCATCAAATCATTCAACGCGTGCTGCTCATTGGAGCCCATGTCGAGTCGCTGCCGCCGCCCCCCGCTCCGCACGCACCGCCGGCGCTGGTGCCGCTCATCGACGCCATCGCAGGCCCCCACCGGCGATTTGACGAACGGGCGATCCATTACGGCCACCGCTACCGCAGCGGCTTTTGGGCTATTTATCTGTTGAGCGCGATTGCCGTGCTGTTTGCGGTGATCCCCCTGGCGCTCGGCTGGGACAGCCCGAACCATCGGCTGCATCCCTTCGCTGGATTGTGGGCCGTCGGCGAAGTCATGGTGATCGGTACGGTCAGCGCTATTTACTGGTTGGGGCACCGCTACGACTGGCAGTCGCAGTGGCTGCGCGCACGCACCACCGCCGAGCTGAGCTGGTATTTACCCATGCTGGCGCCACTTCTCGATTTTTCGTCGCCGGCGGCAGAACCGAATTGGTATCTGCGCGTGTTCGATCCCGGACAGCATTTGCGGGGCGCCGATGATGTGGCAAACCTGTGTGCCGAGAACGAGCCGCTGGCGCGGCGACTGCTCGCCACAGCCTGGTCCGACGCGAGGTTCGTTTCGAGCTACGCGCGATGGACGATCGAGATCCTGGAGGGACAGCGGCATTATCATTTCCGGACCGCGAGCAAACAGCATGCGCTGAGGCATCGCGTGCACATCGTGAACAGCGCTCTTTTCGCGCTGACCGCCGTGGGAGCGCTGCTGCACCTCGTTATCCACACGCTATGGCTATCCTTGATAACCACGTTTTTCCCGGCGCTCGGCGCCTCGTTGCACGGCGCGCTCGCGCAATCGGAGGCCTACCGGCTCGGTACCACTTCGGAACGCCTGGTGATCGAGCTGCAGAGCGCCATGGCCCGCATTAGCGCAGCGCTCGACGAGCAAGGCTCGACGAGCGATGTCACCGCGCTCAAGGCCGCCATCGAGGCGGCGATCGCATTGATCCTGGAGGAACACCAGGACTGGCATCTGCTGGTCCGGCCGCATAACCTGCCGCTCGCTTGAAATTCACACTCCTGGGATGCCGATTCCACTCGTGCCTATGCCTGCTCGGGATGACTAGGACATCGGGGTTCATGGGGTGAGACCCGCCGCGCTCATCAACAGCCTGAACAAGACAGCCGCGAGAGCCAGCGCCATCACACTGGCTGTCCAAATCAGCAGCAGCCAGCCGATGCGGCGCAGCCAGGAGGGTGTCCGCTGTTGCACGTTCAATGGTAGCCCTCGCCATGCGTCACCTTGCCCCGGAACACGTAGTAGGACCACGCCGTGTACGCGAGGATGAAAGGGATGATGAGCACGGCCCCGACGAGCGTGAAGCCCAGGCTTTGGGGCGGCGACGCGGCGTCCCAGATGGTGATCGTGGGCGGGATGATGTGGGGCCAGAGGCTGATGGCGAGCCCCGTGTAACCGAGGAATAGCAAGGCGAGCGCCAGGAGGAACGGCGCCGCAGGCCGGTCGTGCTTGAGCGCACGCACGAGCGCCCAGGTTGCCAGCGGCACGAGAATGGGGACGGGCGAGAAGAAGACGATGTTGGGACGCGCGAACCAGCGCGCCGCGACCTCGGGATGTGACAACGGCGTCCACGCACTCACGATGGCTATCGTGATTAGCAGCGCGATCGCGACCGCCCGTGCGAGTATCTTCATTCGACTCTGCAGCTCCCCTCCGGTCTTCATGACCAGCCAGGTCGAACCGAGCAGCGCATAGGCGACCAGGAGACCGAGGCCTGTGAACAGGCTGAAGGGCGTGAGCCAGTCGAAGGCTCCCCCGGCATACGCGCCGTCGGCGACCTTGAAGCCGTTGATGAACGCGCCGAGCGCGACTCCCTGACAGAAGGTCGCCGTGTAGGAACCCCAAGCGAATGCCTTGTCCCAGAACGGCCGATGCGCCTCGATCGCTTTGAACCGGAACTCGAAGGCAACGCCGCGCCAGATGAGCCCGGCGAGCATCAACAGTATGGGTAGGTAGAGCGCACTCAGGATAACCGAATAGGCGAGCGGGAAAGCAGCCAGCAGCGTTGCGCCTCCGAGGACCAGCCAAGTCTCGTTACCATCCCAGACCGGCGCAACCGTGTTGACCATGACATCCCGATCCGCACGATCGCGAACGAAGGGAAACAAGATGCCTATCCCAAGATCAAACCCGTCCATGACGACGTACATCATCAGGCCGAAACCGATGATAATGATCCAGAGGAGAGGAAGATCGATCCCCATGTTGTCATCCTCCTCTGTGCCGGGAGGGCCCGATCGCCGGATCGAGATCGTCGGGAGCGGCGGACAGCGGCCGTGCGGGGCGGCCCATGTCCGGCGGAGGATGACCGCCCTCTTTTGCCGCTTCTTCCGGTCCTTTGGCGACCAGCTGCAGCATGTAGCGGATGCCGGTGCCGAACACGGCGAAATACATGACGATGAAAACGACCAGTGTCGTGGAAAGGGCCAGGGCCGAATGGTTCGACACCGCGTCTTTGGTGCGCATGACACCATAAACCACCCAGGGCTGGCGGCCGATCTCCGTCGTCATCCACCCGGCAAGGATCGCGATCAGTCCCGTCGGCCCCATCAGCGTGGCGAAGCGCAGAAAAGGCTTGGAGCTGAACAGGCTCCCGCGCCATCGCAGTAGCAGGCTCCATGCAGCCAACAGCAGCATGAGAATTCCGAGACCCACCATTAGACGGAACGTCCAGAACAGGACGCTCGAGTTCGGACGATCCTCCGGCGCGAAGTCCTTCAAGCCGGGGATCTGGCCATACAGGTGATGCGTGAGTATGAGGCTCCCGAGATAAGGGACTTCGATCGCATAGCGCGTCGTCTCGGCCTTCATGTCTGGCAGGCCGAACAGGATGAGAGGAACGCTCTCCCCGGGCGTGTTGATCCAGTGGCCTTCGACCGCTGCAATCTTGGCGGGCTCGTATTCCAGCGTGTTGAGGCCGTGTTGGTCGCCGACAACCATCTGTATCGGCGTGACAACCAGGATCATCCACATTGCCATGGACAGCATCCTGCGGACCGCCGGCGTCGGTCGGCCGCGCAGCACATGCCACGCTCCCGAGGCACCCACAAAGAGGGCCGTCGCAAGATAGGCCGCCAGCGTCATGTGGACCAGACGGTAGGGGAAGGAAGGGTTGAAAATCACCTTCAGCCAGTCCACGGGAACGACCCGCCCATTGAGGATCTCGAACCCCTGTGGCGTATGCAACCAGCTATTGGACGCTAGAATCCAGGTCGCTGAGATCAGGGTGCCGAGGGCTACCATGATCGTGGAGGAGAGATGCAGCCCCGGTCCGACCTTGTTCCAGCCGAACAGCATGACGCCAAGAAAGCCGGCCTCCAGAAAGAACGCCGTCATGACTTCGTACGAGAGCAGCGGTCCGGTGATGCTGCCGGCGAACGAGGAGAAGTAGCTCCAGTTCGTGCCGAATTGATAGGCCATGACGAGCCCCGAGACCACGCCCATCGCGAAATTGACCGCGAAGATTCTCGACCAGAAATGGTAGAGATCGCGATAGACGGTTTCTTTGCGCCACACCCACAGGCCCTCGAGCACGGTGAGGAAACTCGCGAGACCGATCGTGATGGCCGGGAATATGATGTGGAACGAGACTGTGAACCCGAACTGGGTCCGCGCAAGCTGCAACGCGCTCAGTCCAAACATATCAGTGACCCCCTGCTTCGTCCGGAGCCGGCGGCACCCGGCGCCGCGGCGCCGACTGAAGCAGTACGCTCAAGGGATTCGCCGAATGGCCCTACCATACCTACGGTAGCGCTTCCATTGCCGCGCCGCCAGAAATCTTCGACCGCTTGCGCAAGCCGATCAACCTCCGCGTCGCCGATCGGCATCGAGAGAGCGATGAATCCGCGTTTGGCGGTGTAAATCCCCTGCTCGAGTAAGTGAAAAAACAGCAGATCCCGAAGCGGTGTGCAAGACCCTTCCAAATCCGCCGGACTGCTGATGGGGCGATCGGTCGCGTGGAAATTCATCAGCGATCCAAGACCGGTGCATTGCATGGGCGCGTGCGCGCGACCGAAGATCTCATTGAGGCGAAGTCGAAGTTCATTTCCGCGCCGACTCAACGAATCTGCTGCTGCGGGTGTGTATACCTCGCTCAGACCGGCGAGCCCTGCCGCCATTGAGATCACATTGTTATTGAACGTCCCGGCGTGTTGCAGAGCGCTGGGGCGGCGCGGATCGAAAAGACTCATCGCGTCCGCGCGTCCGCCGAAGGCACCGATCGAATTGCCGCCGCCGATGTATTTCCCCAAGGTGGTCAAGTCGGCGCGGATTCCGGTCAGAGCCTGCATTCCTCCACCGGCGAGTCTCGAGGTCATGACCTCGTCGAAGACCAGCATGACTCCGAATTTACTGGTCATCTCACGCAGCATCGCCAGAAACTCAGGAGTCGCCGCAATACAACCGCCGGATCCAAGCATCGGCTCCGCCAGCACCGCTGCCAAGTCGGTGGCGCGCTCACGAATCAGCTCCGCGGTGCCATCGACATCATTGTATGAACCGACGATGTACTCGTGGGGGACGTTGAGAACACTTTCTCCGGAAACGAAGTTCAAAAAGCCGCCATGATAAGCGCCTTGAAAGACCATAATCGTTGAACGGCGGGTGAATGCCTTCGCCAAGGCCACGGCCATCAAGTTGGCTTCGCTGCCCGAATTGGTAAAACGGACCAATTCGATCGATGGGAACCGCTCGCAAACCGCCCCCGCCAGCCGCGCCTCGCGAACGGTATGCGCCGCAAGATTGATTCCATCGGCGAGGGCGCCGGCGATCGCTTGGCGGATGATCGGATGCGAATGCCCGAAGATACCCGCCGTGAATTCGCCGAGGAAATCGACGTATTCATGCCCATCCAGATCCCAGAGGTGACAACCCTCGCCTCGCGCCATGACCAGCGGGAAGGGTGCGTGGTACAAAACCGAGCGCGTGTTGCCGCCCGGCATCACTTCGGCGGCCTCCATGACTTGATTGCGGCTTTGTGGATTACGATCGATAAAGCGCCTTTCCGCCTCCAGAAGCGCCGCGTCGATGGTCGAATTGAGAGGTGTAGGCATGGCGGTTTTTCCGATATTCTCGCATAGGTGTCGCAACTCCAAACAGGGACTATGCAAGGACATTCACCCATGGACTCCCAAGCCATTTTTCTCAAGAACACCTGGTATGTGGCCGCGTGGTCCCACGAGATTCCCGCAGGGGGCATGTTGGCTCGCACGATCACGCAGGTGCCATTGCTGTTTTGGCGGGACCATTCCGGCAAAGTCGTGGCCCTGATCGACCGGTGCTGTCACCGTGCCGCTCCGCTCTCTAAAGGCCGCTTGGAAGGCGACAACGTTCGCTGCATGTACCATGGCCTTCTTTTCGATAGCACCGGGCGATGCGTCGAGATCCCCTCGCAGGACTTCATTCCACCCGCAGCCAAGGTGCGCGCCTATCCCGTCGTCGAGCGCTCCAAGTGGATCTGGGTCTGGATGGGCGACCCGGACAAGGCAGACGCGTCGCTAATTCCCGATACGCATTATCTCGACGACGCAGCGTGGCGCGGTACGCCCGGATACATGCATTACGATGCCAACTACCTGTTGATAACCGATAATCTGCTCGATTTCTCGCACTTGTCCTACGTGCACGAAACCACCTTGGGCGGATCATCGAAATACGCCGGTATCCGGCCGAAAATCACCCGCGGTGATCGCAGTGTGCGTGTGGAACGCTGGCTGATCGATGATGAGCCCGCGCCGTTTCTGACCAAGTTGAAGACATGGCCCGGCAACGTCGACCGCTGGAACATCTACGATGTCGTTCTGCCCGGGGTACTGTTGATGGATTCGGGGAGCGCCCCCACCGGCACCGGCGCTCCGGACGGCAAACGGGTCGACGCCGCCCTGTTTTTTGGCTGCCAGGCCGTGACGCCTGAATTGAGCGGCACCTCGCACTACTTCTTTCAACAATCGCATGGCTTCGCTCTTGACGATGCGACGGTGACGGAAAACCTTCGGAAAAGCGTGCTGGCCGGTTTTCAGGAGGACAAGGACATCATTCTCGCTCAGCAAAAAATTCTGAATTTGGATCCTGGCGCGCCCATGCTGGCCATGCGCATGGACACCGCGCTCGCCGCCTTCCGGTCGATGGTCGAGAAAGCAATTCAAGCGGAGCAATCATGATCCGCGTGGCCCCGCTCACAGGTCAAGCGCCGCTCAAAGGTCAAGCGCCGCTCAAAGGTCAAGCAACGCCCGCAAGTCGTCGATAACGATCGACGCACCCGCGCCGAGCAGGGCATCTTTCGCATTGGCGGCTCCGTCGTGGCAATACCCAATGACTGGAATCCCCGCGGACCGTGCTGCCGCTATTCCCGCAGCCGAATCCTCAACCGCAACACATTCCTCCGGCTTTGCCGACAACATGGATGCTGCCAGCCTGTAGACGTCGGGTGCCGGCTTAGGCGCCTCGACCCGGTCCCGCGTCGCAAGCCGGTCATCGAAATAAGATCTCAATTGCACCTTGCGTAGCATGTCATCGACATCCTCGAAATTCGAGTTCGACGCCACTGCAAGATTGATCCGTCGCGCGCGCAATTCCGCCACCACTTCGATGGCGTGTTGTACCGGTGAAAGATGCATCTCGATCAAGCGGCGAGTCTCGACGCGAATCTCCCCCTCGAGGCGCCTCGGCATCGCACGCTTTGCCTCCTCGCTCACGATACGGATGACCGAAGCGTTGTCGAGGCCCGCATACTTGCTGCAAATCTCTCTCGCCTGGATCCCAAGCCCATATCGCGCCAGTACCATGCTGAGGGCCTGAGCATGCGTCGGCTCGCTATCCACCAACGTGCCGTCGCAGTCGAAAATCACCCCGGCGCATGCACCGAATCTGATCGTGACGCGGCGATGAACGGATTTGGGCGCCTGTGAATTCACGGAATGGCCTTTTTTATCGGCGTTCCATGTCATGGTCCTTCAACTTCAAGATCAGCTCGTCGAGGGTCATGTACAGAGTTTCACAAAATTGCTTGCCGAGATGCGCTTCCAGCGCTGCGTACGTCGATTCGACCTGCGGAATGATGCGTTTCGTGAGGGCGCGGCAGCGCGCCGACAAGGAGACACGCACGCGCCGCTGATCGTTAGCAAAGCGTTCGCGCACCACCAGCCCGAGTTCGTCCATGCGCAAGAGCACCCCGGCAAGGCTCGGACTGGAAAGACCGCACATTTCGCCGATTTCGCGTGGTTCGAGCGGACCCGCCTCGAGCAGCACGCGGATTATCCGCCACTGCTGCTCGGTGAGATCATGCTCCGCGAGCAAGGGACGGAAGCGCGCAATCACTTGCTCCCGCGCCTTCAGCATCAGAAGCGGAAGATTGCGGTGATCCAGGCTGGTGGGCTTCATCTTGGGTCTTACCCTCTCTCCGGTAGACTTGATTGACTTGGTGCCATATTAGTGAAAAACTCACTCATATGTTAGTGAATACGTGAGGGAGCCGTTGATGCGCGCGTCCAAGGCCGTGCGGATGCCGCCGTTTCGCTTGAGCGGGAACGTCTACGGGACGTTGCTCAACCACCGCTCCGCGTTGAGCCAGCTCGGCGACAAAATGAATAGGCCGCCCTATGGCGAAGCTCCCAAAGCTCCGGTGTTGTACATCAAACCACGCAATACCCTGGCCAAGTCCGGCGATGCGGTGTGTCTCCCCGCCTGCGTCGCGGAGCTCGAGATCGGCGCACAGCTCGGCATCATCATCGGAACGACTACGTGCCGCGTGAACGCGGATCGCGCCTTGTGCTCGGTGGCCGGTTACTTGATAGTCAACGACGTGAGTATTCCGCATCCCGATTACTTTCGCCCGGCGATCCGCTACAAAGCGCTCGACGGTTTCTGTCCCTTGGGCGAGGGCGTTGTGAACGGCGGATCGATTGATCCTGACGCCCTCGAGATCGTCACGTTTGTCGATGAAGTCCGCGTGCAGAGCTCGAACACGAGGGACTCCGTGCGTTCGGTCGCGCAATTGATTCAAGACGTATCGGATTTTATGACTCTCGCGCCCGGGGATGTGTTGACCCTGGGCGCTGCGGCGCCCGCCCCGAGAGTGCGGGCCGGACAAACGGTCCGCATAGAGGCCGACGGATTGGGATTTCTATCCAATCGATTCGTGGCCGCCGCGTGAAGCGAGCGCGCGTCGCATATTCGGGTGCGATACACGACGCCGAGCAATGCAAGCAGGTCGAAACGGATGTCTTGCGTCTTGAGGACGGCAGATTGGTGAAGGAGCACGAGGTGGTCTGGCTGCCGCCCTTCGAAGCGGGCACCGTGCTCGCTCTGGGTCTGAACTACGCCGACCACGCCAAGGAACTTGCGCTCGGGGCGCAAGCGGAGCCCCTGATCTTCTTGAAGGGGCCGGGAACGCTGCTCGGCCACCGCGGCGAGACGCGCCGTCCGTCAGACGTGAGCTTCATGCATTACGAGTGCGAATTGGCCGTAGTGATCGGCAGACCGGCGCGGAACGTCAGCCGGGGCGACGCCCTGCAACACGTTGCCGGCTATACCATTGCCAACGACTATGCTTTCCGAGACTACCTCGAGAATTGGTATCGGCCCAATTTACGCGTGAAAAATCGCGATGGCGCGACCGTGCTCGGACCGTGGTTGGTCGATGCGGCGGATGTGAAGGAACCGGACAACCTCGAGCTGCGCACTTATGTCAACGGCCGTCTGGCGCAGCATGGCAATACCAGGCAGATGATCTTCGACATAGGATTTCTGATCGAATATCTGAGCTCGTTCATGACGTTGGTGCCAGGCGATGTCATCCTCACCGGCACGCCGCACGGCGTGGTCAATGTGATGCCCGGCGATGAAGTGGTCTGTGAAATCGACGGTCTCGGTCGCTTGTCCAACACCATCGTCGCGGACGCGGCATTTGGGAGATGAGGAATGCGCGCGTGCACATAGACCACTTGATCAATGGGGCCGACGTACCGAGCGATGCGCTATTCGAGACCGTCAACCCGGCGACCCAGGAAATCCTGGCGGAGGTTGCACGGGGCGGAGAGAAGGAAGTCGCGGCCGCCGTGGCTGCGGCCAAAGCCGCATTTCCGGCTTGGGCATCGCGGCCTGCGGTGGAGCGCGCGCGATTGCTGCGCAATTTGGGCGACCTCATCGCGAAACACGTGCCTGAAATCGCGGCCACCGAGACGCGCGATACGGGGCAGCCGATCTCGCAAACCGCGAAGCAATTGGTGCCTCGGTCGGCGGATAATTTTTACTATTTCTCGGAAATGTGCGTGCGCGTCGACGGGCATACATATCCCACGAGCACGCACCTCAACTACACGCTATATCAACCCGTGGGAGTCTGCGCGCTCATTTCCCCGTGGAATGTTCCCTTCATGACCTCGACTTGGAAAGTGGCCCCCGCGATCGCGTTCGGCAACACGGCGGTTCTCAAGATGAGCGAACTGTCGCCGTTGTCGGCTGCACGCCTCGGGCATCTGGCGCTCGAGGCGGGAATTCCACCGGGCGTATTGAACGTGGTACACGGATTTGGAATCGAGGTGGGAGAGCCGCTTTGCCGTCACCCTGACGTGCGCGCGATTTCCTTTACGGGCTCCACGGCGACCGGCAACCGAATCATCAGAGCCGCGGGATTGAAGAAATTCTCCATGGAGCTTGGCGGCAAGAGTCCCTTCGTGGTATTTGCCGACGCCGATTTGGAACGGGCGCTCGACGCCGCGATTTTCATGATTTTCTCCAACAACGGAGAGCGCTGCACGGCGGGGTCGAGAATCTTGATCGAGCAGAGCATCTACCGCGAATTTGCGCGGCAGTTCGCGGCCCGCGCCGAACGGATCGCCGTCGGCGATCCATTGGATGAGAAAACCATCATTGGTCCGATGATAAGCCCCGCTCATCGGGCGAAGGTGCTGCGCTATATCGAGCTTGGGCGTTCGGAGGGAGCAACCCTCCTCTGCGGCGGGACGGCTGCCCCGCTCCTCCCGGCGCAGCTTCAGAAAGGCAACTTCGTCGCGCCGAGCGTCTTTACCGACGTCGACAACCGCATGCAGATTGCACAGGAGGAGATATTCGGCCCCGTGGCGTGCCTGATTCCGTTCCAGGATGAGGCCGACGCGATTGCGCAGGCAAATGACATCGCCTATGGCCTGAGCAGTTATATTTGGACGGAGAACTTGAGCCGTGCGCATCGGGTCGCGGCGGCCGTGGAAGCGGGAATGTGCTTCGTGAACAGTCAGAACGTCCGGGATCTGCGCCAGCCCTTTGGAGGCACCAAGGCGTCGGGCATCGGCCGGGAAGGCGGAACATGGAGTTATGAAGTTTTTTTAGAGCCCAAAAACATATGCGTCAGCCTCGGCTCTCACCACATTCCGCAGTGGGGTCGATAGCCGTGAGCCTGTATCAAGTGCAAAAATTCCTGTTTCAACTCAATCGCGACAAAGAGGTGCAAGCGGATTTCCGCACTGAGCCTGAGCGCGTGCTCGTGCGATATACGCTCACCTCCGAGGAGCGGCAGGCAATCGTCGACGGTGATGTCGGGTTGCTGTACGTCTTGGGTGCGAATGGGCAATTGCTCATGCACTTTGCCGCGCATTTGGGAATGCCGTGGGCGCAGTACATACAAGCCATGCGCGAGGGCGTGAGCAAACACGGTCCGGTGCGTGCAGGAATCTATGCCATGACTACACGTTTGGATGAGCGGGTGGCCGACGTATGAGTCTTGTGTTCGCCGCGTATCGCCAGCCACGCCCCCGGAATCACCGGTCGCGCGCATTTGGCGGATGCGTCGGCCGTCGAAGAATTCCATAGCGCGTTCCACCGCCTAGGGGAGGCGCTCGCGGCAACCCAGCCGAGCGCTCTGATCGTGCTTGCCGCCGAGCACTTCGCGAACTTCTTCATGAACAACATGCCCGCATTCGCGGTCGGGATGGCGGATTCGTACGAAGGACCGGTCGAGGATCCGCAATGGCTGGGCATTCCTCGCACCCAGGTTCCCGGGAATCGCCGTGCTTTCAGATTTGCTCATCCGTGAGATGCTGCAAAGCGTCGATGTTGCCTACGCGGAGGAATGGAAATTCGATCACGGCATCATGGTGCCGCTGCATTTTTTAACCCCCCGCTTCGATCTGCCGGTTATCCCGATGAACATCAACTGTCAGGGACCGCCGCTGACGCCACTGCACAGAGCCTGGGCCTTCGGCGAAGCGATACGCCGCGCCGCGGATGCGACCACGGACCGCATCGCGCTCGTAGGAACCGGCGGCATCTCGCATTGGCCCGCGACTCCGGATTCCGGAAAGATCAACGAGTCGTGGGACCGGCAGTTTCTCTCCCGCTGGGAGGCGAATGATCGCGAGGCCCTGGTGGCGTACACGGATGAGGCGACGTATCGCGAGGCGGGCCAAGGCGGTTTCGAGATCCGCACCTTGATAGCGGTCGCCGCGGCCGCGCGAGGCCTGGGCCGAGTCCACCACTATCGGGCAATCCCCATGTTTTCCGTGGGGTGCACCATCGGAACCATGAGCATCGCGGCTTGACATGTCTCACATGACGTTGGAATACAGCGGCAATCTTCGCGCCGAAGGGCGATTCGAGGCGCTCTGCCGCGACCTGGCGCGTTTCATGGTCGACTTGCGGATCGATGATAAGGCGATATTCCCTCCCGGCGGCGTGCGCGTTCGTGCGATCGCGTGCGACGATTTTTGTATCGCGGATGGGAGCGTTGCGGATGCGGCCTTCGTACACGCCATCTTGAAAATAGGAGCCGGGCGAAGTGAAGAGGCAAAGAGCCGGTTACGCAATGGTTTGTTCGACATCATGAAGCGACATTTCACCGAGTATTTCGCTCGACACGGACTGGCGCTTTCATTGGAACTCCGCGAATTCAGCGAGAGCGGGACGCTCAAGCACAACAATCTTCACTCTCTTTTCAACAAGCCGTAATGCCCGCCGTCACGCCCGACAAACTTGTGCTCGAGACCGTCAGATCGCTCGCACGGCGGTTATATCACGCTCGAAAGTGCCGTACCCCGCTCCGTCATTTCTCGAAGGAGCATCCTGACATGACCGTTCAGGACGGATACGCGATCCAAAGCGAATGGGTCAAACTCGAGCTGGCCGACGGACGAACTATTCGGGGAAGAAAGATCGGGTTGACATCCCGAGCGATGCAGCAGGCCTCGCAAATTACCGAGCCCGACTATGCGCCCCTGATGGATGACATGTTTTTCGATGCCGGCGGCGAAATTGAACACGATCGTTTCATCGCCCCGCGCATCGAGGTGGAACTTGCTTTCATATTACGGGCGGCGCTCAAGGGGCCCAACGCGACGCTCTGCGACGTGTTGAAGGCGACCGAGTTCGTTACTCCCGCGCTCGAGATCATCGATGCCAGAATCGAGCAATTTGACCGCGACACCAAGGCGCCGCGAAAGGTATTCGACACGATCTCGGACTTCGCGGCGAATGCCGGGATCGTGGTTGGCGGCAACCCGATGCGTCCCGATGCGCTGGACCTTCGATGGGTTGGCGCCATGTTGTCGAAGAACGGCGTCATCGAGGAGACCGGGCTCGCCGCCGCGGTCCTCAATCATCCGGGGATTGGAGTGGCGTGGCTCGCGAACAAAATTGCACCGTACGATGAGCAGTTGAATGCGGGCGACGTGATATTGAGCGGTTCTTTCACGCGGCCGATCAATGTTGGAAAGGGCGACGTGCTGCACGCGGACTACGGAAGGCTCGGCACGATTTCCATACGGTTCGTGTAGGAGGTCTCCGATGGAAATGCCCATCAACTTGTTCAAGCGCGCGCTCCTTGCAAAGAGCCCGCAGGTCGGCTGTTGGATGGGGCTGGCAAATCCGTACGCAGCCGAGCTCATGGCCACGACGGGTTTCGATTGGCTGTTGATCGATGCCGAGCACGCGCCGAATGACCTCGGAAGCGTGCTTGCGCAGCTGCAGGCGCTGGCTGCCTATTCGGTCCAGCCCGTCGTAAGGCCCGTCAACGCCGATTCCGCATTGCTCAAGCAGTACCTCGATATAGGCGTACAGACCCTTCTCCTCCCGATGATCGAGACTCCGGCGGAAGCTGCCCGGGTCGTAGCGGCGACGCGCTATCCGCCGCGCGGACATCGCGGCGTCGGCAGCGCTCTCGCACGCGCCTCGCGGTGGAATCAGATCGATGGGTACCTCGCCCGGGCGGCGGATGAGATATGTGTGTTGGTCCAGATCGAATCGGTGACGGCCCTCAATAATGCGGCCGAGATCTGCGCGGTCGAAGGGGTCGATGGAATATTCTTCGGACCGGCGGATCTTGCCGCGTCGCTGGGATTGCTGGGGAAGCCCATGGATCCGGCGGTGCGACGGGCGATCGCAGAGGGTATGGCCGTTGCGAAAGCTGCCGGAAAAGCCACAGGAACGCTCTGCAGCGACGTTCAACTGGCCCGCGACCTTTTTGCCTTGGGGGCCTCGTTCGTCGCGGTGGGCGTCGACACCACTTTGTTGGTCAAAGCCGCCCGCTCGCTCGTTGCGGAATTCAAGAGCGCGGCCGATCCCCTTGCGGGGAACCCACCGCCGGCTTACTAGTCCCCTGCATCCCTTTTTGGACCTCGTCTAGCCAAACCGGACATATTCGAAGTCACCATCCTTTTTGTTGACGCCCTTTTCCGGCGGCGCGATCCAATTGGCGAATCTACCAGGCTCGGTGATGCGCCCCATGAGGGATCTTACGTAGGTGCGGTCTTCCTCGGTCGGAAGCCACTCATGCACTTTCGCGTGCCAATCGGCGGGACTCAAAATACGCCCATCGGGATCCACTTTGAGCCCCGCCAGGGCGCCGATCTGGCGGTTGAATCCCTTGTGTGGAACCGCAAGCCGGAATTCGAGCCCGCTTCTCTGAATGAGCCTTGTTCCATCGTCCCACGCCCGCCACGGTATCCTTGATGTAGTCATCGCGAAGCTTTTCATTGAGTGCATTCAACGCCGGCGCCGCTTCATACGCCAATGCCCCGTTCACGGCCTTGAGCACCGGGTAGGTTTGCTCTTTCAGGAGATGATCGTCCTGAATTCGATTCTCTTCGAAACGCCCCTTGAGCCCGGTGCTGTAAAAGGTCGCGGCGTTGGAGGAGACGTCTGCGCCGAACAAATCGAGCGTGACGCTGTAGTGAAAATTCAGGTACCGCTGGATCGTCGGTAGATCCACCACACCGAAGCCGCGCAGCCTTCGGGGATCATCGGTTTTGTGCTCGCGCATCGCGTCGCACGTGCGCCGAATGACGCGCGCTACGCCTGACTCCCCGACATACATGTGATGCGCCTCCTCCATCAACATGAAACGAGTGGTGCGTGCCAGCGGATCGAAGGCGGACTCGGTCAGCGCGCACAGCTGAAACTTGCCGTCCCGATCCGTGAAATACGTAAACATGAAGAACGCCAGCCAATCGGGCGTCTTTTCGTTGAAGGCACCCAAGATTCGGGAATTGTTCGTATCCCCCGAGCGCCGTTGCAGCAAGGCTTGCGCCTCTTCTCGGCCGTCCCGGCCGAAGTGCTTGTGCAGTAGGTACACCATGGCCCACAAATGGCGTCCTTCCTCGACATTCACTTGGAAAAGATTTCTAAGATCGTACTGCGACGGGCAGGTCAGGCCTAAATGCCGTTGCTGCTCGACCGAAGCGGGTTCGGTGTCGCCCTGGGTGACGATGATGCGGCGCAGGTTCGCGCGATGTTCGCCCGGCACGTCTTGCCACACCGCCTCCCCTTTGTGATCGCCGAAGCCGATCGTTCGATCCGCCTGCGCCGGATTCAAGAAAATACCCCAGCGATAGTCAGGCATCTTCACGTGATCATAATGCGTCCATCCGCTCGGATGCACGCTTACGGCGGTGCGTAGGTATACGTCGTAACCCTGCGACCCTTCGGGACCCATTTCACGCCACCAATTCAAGAATTCCGGCTGCCAATGTTCGAGCGCGCGTTGCAGAGCCCTGTCCTGAGACAGGTTGACGTTGTTCGGAATTTTGTCGCCGTAATTGATGTTCATTTGCCCACGCTCCCGGGTCGGCGGCGATGCCGGCTCAGACCCGTTCCCAGTTGAATTTAGCCTTGCTGCCGCTGCCGAAGGTTTTCAAAGCGCCCTCTGCCCCGGCCGCGTTCGGCCGAATGAATATCCAGTTCTGCCAAGCCGATAGCCGTCCGAACACTCGTGTTTCCAGGGTCTCGGCGCCGCCGAAGCGCAGATTCGCTTCCATGCCGGTCAAGGCGTCCGGCGACAGGCTCGCGCGTTCCTCGAGCATCAGGCGAATTTCATCATGCCAATCGATATCATCCAACGCAGCGGTAATCAGGCCGAGTTCAAGCGCCTGCTTCGCCTGGACGGCGCGGCCCTTCGCTCGAGCGATGGCGTCGATCGCAGCGCCTTCGCCGTAGAAACGGCTCGACAGCCGGGACTGCCCGTCGACTCGGGAAAATCTCCAAAATTCAGTTCCGATGCCGCGATCGACGGAGCCTGTTCGGTGAAGTCGGCCATATAAGTGCGATCCGCCGCCAGGGCGAGTTCGAGCAGCGTTCCTGCGAAACAAGAACCGGGCTCGATGAGTGCGATCAGGGTTCGGGAGCTCACATCCAAGCGGGCGAACGTACGGCGCAACATGCCGACCGTTTCACGCACCAGCCAGTGATCGCTTCGTGCTTCCAATACGGCATCGACGGCCAATACACGCGTGGGATCGCCTGAGGTCTTGAGGACCCAAGTGCCGAGGTTCAGGTGGTTCGTGCGCAGCATGAGGATTGCATCGTCGAGCTCGCGGGCCATTTGCAACGGCCACCAGCGATCACCGGCGGCGAGGATATCCGCAATGTCGCTCGGCTCGTTCCCTTGGGGTGCGCGCACGGTCATGGTTGCGCGGCGAGACTCGGCCTCGATCTGCACGTCGACGTGGCCGTAGTGATAGCCCGCGGCATCCACCCGGCACACCAACGGCCGCAACGCAATGCCGCTCGTGGCTGCCGGGCGATCGCTTTGCGCCGCCAGTTCCAACGCGCGGGCTCGCACATGCGCGCTGAACTGCTGCGGCTTAACGACCTCGTCCACCAAACGCCACTCTTTGGCGCGCATCCCGCGCACACCCTCGCTGGTCGTGCAAAAGATATCGGCCAAATCACGCCGCACTTTGCGCTTGTCGGTCAGGCGCGTGAGACCTCCCGTGCCGGGCAGCACGCCGAGCAGCGGGACCTCGGGCAGGCTCACGGCGGAGGACCGATCATCGATGAGGATGATCTCATCGCACGCCAGCGCCAATTCATAACCGCCGCCTGCGGTGGTTCCGTTGCAGGCGGCGAGGAAATTGAGCCCCGAATGGCGGCTCGAATCTTCGATGCCGTTGCGTGTTTCGTTGGTGAATTTGCAGAAATTCACTTTCCAGGCGTGAGTCGACGATCCAAGCATGAAGATGTTGGCGCCCGAGCAAAAGATGCGCTCCTTGCCGCTGGTGATGACGACGGAGCGCGCCTCGGGATGTTCGAACCGGATGCGCTGCAGGGCATCGTACAGTTCGATATCGACACCGAGATCGTAGGAATTGAGTTTGAGCTTGTATCCGGGACGAATCCCGCCGTCCTCTTGCGTGTCCATGGTCAATGTTGCGACCGGGCCCTCAACCGATAGGCGCCAGTGCCGATAGCGCGAGGGCTCGGTTTGGAAGCTCACGATTTCCGACTCGCCGGGTGCCTCAGCCTCCGCGCCCTTCGGCTCGACATTGGTTGCCATGCATGACTCCGCTTAAAGCTGCGTGACCAGGGCGCGCAAGCGCACAAAAGCTGCCTCGACCGAAAGGCCCGAGGTATCGACGATCTCATCAGCCCTTCGATACTGGGGCTCCCGCCCGGCCAAGATGCGTTTCAGGTCCTCCATCGCCTCGTGGCTTTCGCCCATGGGACGCATGTCGCCTTGGGCCATCACGCGCTGCATGTGCTCCGACGGACTCGCGCTGAGCCAGACCGTAAAGCAGTTGGCGAGCAAGAAATCGTAGGTGCCGGCTTCCGATACAACGCCCCCTCCGACCGACAGGACCGCCCGCGGATACTCCTTGATGATGCGTGTCAGGCAGCGACCTTCGAAGCGCCGATAACCCGCCTGTCCATAAAGCGAAAATAGTTCCGACAGCGGCAGGCCTGATTCGGCTTCGACCTCGCCATCCACCTCCACGAAAGGAACCTTGAGTTCTCGCGCGAGCTGCGCGCCCAAAGTTGATTTGCCCGCGCCCCGCAAGCCGATCAGGGCGATGCGACTGCGACGAGTTTCTCGTACCGAACCGACTTCGCGTTCCAACCGCGCCAAGACTTCCGGAAGGCGATGGCGCGGAATTTGCCGCAAAAAGCGCCGGACAGATCGCTGCTCCGGCTGATCGGATTCGCTCTCCAAGAACTCGCTGATCTCAACATGCAAAGCGACTGCGAGACGTCGAAGACGCATGATGGAGACGTTCCCCTCCCCGGTTTCCAATTGCCCGAGATAGCGTTCCGACACGCCTGCTTGAACCGCCAGCGAGCGGCGCGTCAGGGTGCGGTGTTCACGCAACTCGCGGACACGGCGGCCCACCTTTTTGAGGAAATCCGCCTCGTCGTTCGCGATGGTCGCGGCGGCGGACTTCAATTGGCCCGTGGACTCCATAGCCTAGTATTCCGAGTTACGCTGGAACTTACAAGCATTATTATGCCTATTGTGTCTTGACCGATATTTGTTTCGGAACTATATTGCTCTTTATTGGCTCCCCGGCGCCGTCTCGTGGGCTGTCGCAACTTAAAAAGAGGGATACGCAAATGATTGAATCTCCCGCTTCCATCCGCCGCAAGACGCGATCGCATTTACTCGATCACGGCGTTGCCGGCCGTGCCTGAACTGAGTGCGGTCGATCCCTCGCAAACACCGCCGCGTCTTCACGTTCCGAAGAATTACAACGCCGCCCATGATTTGATCCAGCGCAATTTGCGTGCCGGTCTCGCCGACAAGATCGCCTATGTCGATGATGAGCGATCATTGAGCTTCGGCGAACTCGATGCGCGAAGCTCGGCGTTTGCTCTGACATTGGAGGTGCTCGGAGTCGAGCGAGAGCAGCGCGTCGCGATGTGCATGCACGACAGCATCGACTTTCCCGTGGTTTTTTTGGGCAGCATCAAGGCGGGGGTAGTGCCGGTGCCCATCAATACCCTGCTGACCAAAGACGACTATGCGTACATGCTGAAGGACTGCCGGGCCCGGCTCGCCGTGGTGTCTGCAGCGCTCATGCCCCTCATCGAACCTCTGCGCTCGACTCTGCCGGACTTGCGGCATGTTCTGGTTGCGGGCAGCGACCCGAACCAAGGCGTATCGCTCGCGCGGCATTCGCACGGCGGCAACGCCACCTACCGCCCCGCCGAAACCGTGAGCGACGAGCCGTGCTTTTGGCTCTATTCATCGGGTTCGACCGGCGCACCCAAGGGTACGGTGCACGTGCATTCCAGCCTAATTCAAACGGCAGAACTGTACGCGCGGCCCATTGTCGGAATCGAACGAAGCGACGTTTGTTTTTCCGCCGCCAAACTATTCTTCGCCTACGGACTCGGCAATTCACTCACTTTCCCGCTCTCCGTCGGCGCATCGACGGTTCTGATGGCGGAGCGTCCGACGCCCGCCGCGGTATTCGCCAGGCTCGTGAAGCACCGGCCTACGATTTTCAGCGGCGTGCCCACCCTGTACGCCGGCATGCTGGCAAGCCCTGAATTGCCGGGGGTCATTCTTCCACGACTGCGGCGCTGCGTCTCAGCGGGAGAGCCCCTCCCCGAGGATATCGGGCGCCGATGGCAGCGGCGCTTTGGCGTCGACATCTTGGATGGCATCGGTTCGACGGAAATGCTGCATATTTTCATTTCCAATCGGCCCGGCGATGTGAAGTACGGCACCACCGGCCGGCCCGTACCGGGGTACACCGTTCGTCTGGTCGACGACAACGGCAATTCCGTGCCGCGCGGAGAGCAAGGAGAACTGCAAGTCGCCGGACCGAGCAGCGCGGTGGGCTATTGGAACAATCGAGAACGGACGCGCAGCACCTTCTTGGGTTCTTGGATCCGCACCGGCGATAAATACATCGAACGGGACGACGGATGTTTCGTCTATGCGGGGCGCAGCGACGACATGTTGAAGGTTGGCGGAATTTACGTGTCCCCGTCCGAAGTCGAGTCGGCGCTCATCTCGCATGACTCCGTCCTCGAAGCGGCCGTGGTGGGCCGCGAAGACCAAGATGGCTTGATGAAACCGGTCGGGTACGTCGTGGTGAAACCGGGCGTCAGTTCCGGTGCGGCGCTGTCGAGCCAGCTCAAACAGCACGTCAAATCAAGATTGGCTCCCTACAAATATCCGCGCTGGATCGAATTTTGCGATGAACTGCCGAAGACTGCGACGGGCAAGATCCAACGATTCAAGTTGCGCACCCGTGCGTCGGCAGCCCCGATTCGCGGCAGCGAAAGCCGGATTCAACGGGTGACGATCGCTGGACGCTCGCTCGAGTACCGGCACATCTCGTGCAATTCGGACCAATCGCCCACGCTCGTATTCCTGCACGAGGGGCTGGGCTCAATCTCGCTGTGGAAGGATTTTCCGGATCGGCTCGCGGCCGCCTGCGGATGCAACGCCGTGGTGTATTCGCGATATGGGAACGGATTCTCAGACCCGTTGACCGAGCCCCGGCGGACGGATTACATGCATCGGGAGGCGCTCGAGGCGCTGCCCGAGATCTTGGCGCGGCTCTCTGTCCGCCGGTTCGTTTTGTTCGGTCACAGCGACGGCGCCTCCATTGCGATCCTCCACGAGGGCATGGGGCCGCGCAACGCCGTCGGAATGATTCTTTGCGCCCCGCACGTCTTTGTCGAAGACATTACCCTTCGAAACATCCAAGCAGCGAAGATCGCGTACGAGTCGGGCGGTCTGCGCGCGCGACTTGCGCGCCATCACGCCGATGTGGATCGAACGTTTCGCGGTTGGAACGATATCTGGCTGCACCCGGATTTTCGCACTTGGAACATCGAGAATGTCCTGCCGAATGTGCGGTGCCCCACTCTCGCGATCCAAGGAGCCGACGACGAATATGGCACCTTCGAGCAGATTGACCGAATCGCCGCTCGCGCCGCCGAAGTCGACGTGTGCAAACTGCCGGACTGCCGCCACTCTCCGCATCGCGATCAACCCGACGCCGTCATCGGGGCAACCGTTAAGTTTTTCCGGCAGTTATGAACAGGCCGTATTCTCGGCTTCAAACCCTCTCTGTGGACACCTGAGTTCTGATGCGAACCTTTCCATGCGGGGGTGTCATGTTATTATTGCGGGGCACGCTGGCATCACTAGAAGTCGCCGCATGAATCTACCCCCTTTGCACCGTTGCTTGCGCCTGTCGGTGGGCGCCTTGTTGCTCATCGGCCTGCTATCGCCGAGCCTGCGCGCTGCACAGACGAAAAATTTCGTGCTCAGCAATTTCTATACGGCAGACTATTACGGCGATGACACCTGCCCGCGGGGATTGAATCCGCTGCCGGATGTGTTTTTCAAGCGGGACTTGAAGATCCTCGGCGTGCCGCAGGGTGAGGTCAATGCGAAGTTCGACCAGGACTACAATAGACAGAACGGGCCGATGGCGACGAATTGGATCTCGCTCGCCAGCACTCGTGGCAACGGCCGGGACAACGTCTACCTCCATCCGACCACCGTGCCCGACTCCCATTTGTATCCGGCCGCCGGACGGTTTGGCTACGGATTCAACCTTGACGGCAAAGGCACGGCTTCGCCCAACTCCTACGAGGATCCGGATACGCATGAGCGCGGCGTCAACAACCAGCTTTTCCGCACGCTCGGCTGCATCCAGGTTTACAAGGGCAATCCGCCGCCGCAGGCTCCGCTAGAACCTGAATACCGGTGGCATTCCTCGCGGCCGATGATGGGCGCATGGCTCATATCGATCAGCGGCGAAGACCTGTCGCGCGATGGCGAGGTCACGGTCACTTTTCAAGACTCCGTCGATGCCATCTCGACCCAGGACGCCAATGCCCAAATCCAGCGCGACTTGACCTATCGGGTCGCCGAGCATCCGGCTTCATTCAATGTGCTGCACGGGCGGATCAAGAATGGAGTCGTCACCACCGATCCGGCTCCAATCACGATGCTCTGCGATGCGTATCTGCAGCCGCGCTTCGAATTCCAAGAGGCGCGCCTGCGGCTCAAACTGAAGCCGGACGGCAACCTGGAAGGACTGCTTGGCGGCTATCAGCCGTGGTACCCCATTTATTGGAGCCACGCGAAGGTGGGATATATCGACGAGCGAGGCTTCGGCGTCGACGTGCCGGCTCTCTACTATGCGCTGCGCCGGAATGCCGATGCCTCTCCTGACCCCGAAACGGGCGAGAACACGGCGATTTCCGCTGCCTATGGCCTTCAAGGAGTGCCGGCCTTCATTGTTCCCTTGAATCGCCGTGACGGGCTGGCCAATTCTGCCGGAAGCGGCACGAGTCCGTGCGCGAAGCTCGATGTGTGCCGTCGTTTTGAATCGGCGTTGCGCCACATCGTCTCGCCTGTAGAGCCCGAAACGGCAGGCGCACCGGCCATCGCGCGCCGCTTGACGCCGGACCAATACCGAGCGGTCGTGGCCGATGTGTTCGGCCCTGCCATCAAAATCGAGGGGCGATTCGAGCCGGGCATCCGCTATGACGGACTGTTCGCGGTGGGTTATGGTCATGTGGGCGTCACCTCGACCGGCTTGGAACAGTACGACGCGATGGCCCGAGGCATTGCCGCGCAGGTGGTCAGCCCGGAGCATCGGGATACTTTGGTCCCGTGCACGCCGCACTCATCGATGGCGGCGGATGATGCCTGCGCCGGGCGATTCTTTGCGGCGGCAGGACCGCTCCTCTATCGGCGGCCCCTGACGCCGGCTGAACTGGAACTCGCGGTGGCGATCGCGCACGCCACTGCCGAGAAATTGAACAACTTCTATTCCGGGGTGGAGATGAGCCTCGCCGGAATGCTGGACTCGCCGCCGTTTCTTTTTCGCCGGCAGGTCGCCGAGCCCGATCCGGATCGTCCCGGAGCCTATCGGCTGGACGCCTATAGCCGCGCATCGCAACTCAGCTTCTTTCTCTGGAATTCCGGACCCGATCAAGCCCTCATGGCGGCCGCGCGCAGCGGCGCCCTGCAAACGGAGCCCGGCCTGCGGAAGGAGGTCGACCGGATGCTGCAATCAGCGCGGCTGGAAGCGGGCGTACGGGCCTTCTTCGCCGACATGTTGCAATTCGACCTGTTCGATACGCTGGCCAAGGAGGCGAAGATTTATCCCAAATGGACCGCTCAGGTTAGCGTAGACGCTCAGGAACAGACCTTGCGCACCATCGTCGATCTGCTGCTGAGGCAGCATGGCGACTACCGCGATCTGTTCACGACTCGAGAGACTTACCTGACCCCGATGTTGGGATCGCTTTACGGCGTGCCGGTGGCGCAAAATTCCGCGCCCTGGCAGCCGTACCAATTTCCGGACGGTGACCCGCGCGTGGGCCTCCTTGCGCAAGCGAGCTTCGTCGCATTGCATTCCCACGAGGGATTGAGTTCCCCGACGCTGCGAGGCAAAGCCCTTCGGGAGCTGTTGCTATGCGAGCCGGTGCCGCCGCCCCCGGGAAACGTCAATTTTGCGGTCGCCCAGGACACGCACAATCCGAACTTCAAGACCATGCGTGATCGACTGTCGGCACACCGCACCGATCCGACCTGCGCGGGTTGCCACAAACTCATGGACCCCGTGGGGTTTGCTCTCGAGAATTTTGACTCCGACGCCGGGTATCGCATCAGCGAGAACGGCCAGCCCCTCGATACCAGCGGGGAATTGGATGGCGTCCCCTTCGTCGATACCGCAGGCCTGGGGCGCGCCATGCATGATAATCCCGCAACCAGCGCGTGCCTGGTACGGCAAGTGTATTCCTACGCCACCGGGCGCGGCGCGCGGCGGCGCGATATGCCCTGGATCCGTTACTTGGAGAAGGGTTTCGCCGAGGACGGCTATCGCGCACCGGAGCTGATGCGACGTATCGCCCTCAGTAAGAATCTCTACCGCGTCGCTGCGCCTGATGTACCGGCGGCACGGCTGGCGGCGCTCGATCCAACGTTCGAGGAGGGTGCGAAGTGAATGCCATTGCCAGGATGAGCCGGCGCCGCATCTTGCGGGGCATGCTGGGCGGTGCTGCCGTTACGGTGGGGCTGCCTTTTCTCGATTGCTTCCTCGATTCGAACGGTGAGGCGGTGGCAGCGACGGGAACGCCGCTTCCGGTGTGCTTCGGGACCTGGTATTACGGGTGTGGCCTCAATCCCGGGCGTTGGGAGCCCAAGACCGTGGGCCCGAACTACGAGTTCGGCATCGAACTGCAACCGCTCAGCCCATTTCGGCACAAGCTCAACGTTTATAGCCAGATGTCCGCGTTGCTCGATGGTAAGCCGCCCCTCGCTCATCATGTGGCTCCGGCAGTGATCCTGCAGGGAACGGCGCCGGCGACGTATGCGATGAATCCGGAACCGACCCTCGACTCGGTGATTGCGGATGTCATCGGGAAGAAGACTCGCTTTCGCTCGCTCGAAATCTCTTGCACCGGTAATCCCGCCACCAGCCATAGCAAGGGCGTCGGCGCCGCCGCCAACCCCGCGGAAGTCTCGCCTCTCGCACTTTACAAGCGAGTATTCGGTCCCGGTTTTCAGAACCCGAACGCGGCCGGCTTTACGCCTGATCCGGCGATCATGGCGAGGCGCAGTGTTCTGTCGGCGGTCAGCGATCAAACCAAAAGTCTCATGCGCGAATTGGGTGCGGCCGACCGGGCAAATCTCGATCAGTACCTGACATCGTTGCGTGAACTCGAGCAACAGCTCGACTTGCAATTGCAAAAACCCGCCCCTCTCCAGGCTTGCACGGCACCGATTCAGCCGAATGACACGCCGGTGGGCTGTGAAGTGGGAGAAGTGACGACGAATCACCGGTTGTTCGCCAAGATCCTGGCGCATGCGTTGGCCTGCGACCAGACCCGAGTCTTCAATATCATGCTGACCGATGGCTTGTCGCAATTGCGCTTTGCGGGCGAGGCTAACACCCACCACCTGTTCACGCACGAGGATGCGATCGACGAGAAGCTCGGTTATCAGCCCAATGTGGTCCGGTTCTTTCCGCCCATCCTGGGAATTTTCAACAATCTGCTCGAGGAACTGGACGGCATTCGTGAAGGCGACAAGACATTGCTTCACCGGATGCTGGTTTTGAATTACACGGATTCGGGGTACGCGAAGAACCACACCACCGACAATGTCCCGATGCTGACGGCCGGCAGCGCCGGCGGGCGGATGAAGACGGGGATCCACTTCGCGGCGGCCAAGGGAGATCCGGTAACGCGGCTCTCGCTCACCGTCCAACATGTAATGGGTGTTCCGATCAGCAGTTTCGGCACCGAATCGAACAAGACTTCACGAATCATCACCGACGTGATGGTCTGACTGCCCCATCGGCCGATCCGTCGAATGAAGTCCGGCATGATTCTGTGGGGTGGCGCAATCGCCGTCGTCGCGGTTGCTGCGGTCGTTGCGTTCCACCGGATACCCCGCCATCAACCGTCTGCCGCAACGCAGTGGGCGGCGCCTCTCGCGACGCCGCCGGGGATCACGCTGCAACTGCGCACCGAAAAAGCCGAAGTGCGGCACGCGCCCGCCGCAGACTTGGTTTACGCGGATGCCAAAGGCATGACTCTCTATACGTATGCCAAGGATGGCGCTTCCGGGACATCGAACTGTGCGGGCGAGTGCCTCACGCTGTGGCCGCCGGCGGTTCCACCACCGGACGCGGTCCCGGCTGGGGATTGGGGGCTGATCCGTCGGGCGGACGGTATGCGGCAATGGGCCTATCGGGGCGCACCGCTCCATCGATTCAACGAGGACGCCGCTATCGGCGATGCGAAAGGCGACGCGAAAGGCGACGAGAAAGGCGATCGGGACACGTGGCATGCCGCGCTCTTTCGCCCGGGTGCCGGCATCGTTTTACGCGCGGGAATCGCCGCTCGGGAGAACGACGATGCGGGCGGCGTGACCCTCGTCGATCACTCGGGCCTGACCGTGTACGTCTTCGACCGGCGATGCCGCCCCTCCAGCGCACTGTGAAGGCGACGGCGATTGCATGCGGCACTGGATCCCGCTGCGGGCAGCCGGCATCGCCGTGCCGGCTGGAAATTTTTCCGTCATTTCACGTGATGACGGCATCGACCAGTGGGCGTATTTCGGCAAACCGCTGTATACGTTCGATCGCGACACCAAGCCCCTGGACGTCCAAGGCATGGACATCGACCCGCGCTTTCAGCCTGCGCTCATTGAACGATTTTTCATGCCCGGCGACGCCGTGATCCGGCGAATCATCCCGCTCGGCAATATCCTCACGACCGTCCGCGGCGCGACGCTCTATCAGCGAGATCGCGCAGACACGGACGATGAGGGTCACAATTTTCGCGAAGACCACGGCTCGCCGGCTCTCGGCCGGTCTTTCGGCACGGCGACCTGCGATTCGCAATGCGCGGTGACCTGGAGACCCTTCGTCGCTCCCGCAAATGCGCTCCCCTCAGGATATTGGGAGATTCTCGACCCGGGCAGACGGCACCCGGCAGTGGGCCTACAAGGGCTTTGCCCTTTACACGTATGCGGGCGATGGGCCCGGCGACATCCGCGGCAACGAGACCTACGATTTGGTGCACGTGCGCGATACACCCCGCGGCGGCGAGCCTCAGCAACTCGGCATCCCTCCGCGCGTCGGCACCGGCGTGGGCGCTCTGTTCTGGCACGCGGTCATTCCTTGATTTTGCTATTCGGCGGCGACCGTGACCGTTCCGACGGCGGCTGGACGCCGCACCAAGAAGCACAGGGGTATCAAAAGTACGCTGAGCCAGGCCGAAATATAGAACAGGTCCAGCGACGACAACAGATAGCTCTGGCCGATCATGCCTTGCGTGATCGCGCCCGCAGCCCCCTGGTCGCTCAACCCCAACTGATGCATTTGCGCCAGCGCTTCTTGATACGCGGGCGCATACGGCGTCACCGTATCGGCCAGTTGCGACTGATGCAGCGCTTCGCGTCGATCCCAAAAGGTCGTGGTGAGCGAGGTTGCGAAACCGGCGGCCGTGATGCGCAGAAAATTGGATAGGCCCGAAGCGGCGGGCACTTTATGCGCCGGCAAGCCGTCGAAGGCGACGGCGAGCATCGAGACGAAGAACAGTCCCATCGCGAGACCTTGCACCAGCTGCGGCGCCATGAACACGAAATAACTCGAGTCGGCGGTGAGCTGCGAGCGCATGAAATACGAGAACGCGAACAAAGCGAAGGCGCTGGCGGCGAGCATGCGCGGATCGAAGCGACGCATCAACCGTCCCATCATCATGGAAGTCAGGATGGCGGTGATGCCGCTGGGAGCCGATACCAAGCCGGCCCAGGTTGCGGTGTATCCTAGATTGCTTTGCAGCCACAGCGGCATCAAGCACGATGTTGCCGAAAAATACCGCATAGCCCAAACACATGGCGACGGTGCCGAGCGCGAAGCTACGCGACTTGAACAAGCTCAAGTCCACGATGGGGTGTTTTTCGGTCAGCTCCCAGATGAGCCACGCCGCGAACGCAACGACGGTGACGATGAGCAGCGCAACGATCAGCGGCGAATTGAACCAGTCGAGGTCCTTGCCCTTATCGAGCATGATTTGCAGCGCACCCACCCAGACGAAAAGCAGCGCAAGGCCGATTCGATCGATGGGTATTTTTCGCGTCGGAGTTTCCTGCGACTTCAAATTGGTCCAGCACATCCAGGCGCAGAACAGCCCGACGGGTACGTTGATGAGAAAAATCCACGGCCATACGTAGTTGTCCGAAATGTAGCCGCCGAGCAACGGACCTGCGATGGGCGCCACCAATGTGGTGATGGACCAAATCGACAAGGCCGTGGTCCGTTTGTTGGGGCCGAACACATTGATCAGCAGCGCCTGACTGCCGGGAATCATGGGTCCCGATACCGCGCCCTGCAGCACGCGAAAGGCGATCAGCGAGGGCAGGCTCCAGGCGAGCCCGCACAATAATGAGGCGATGGTAAACAGCGCCACCGAGACGACGAAGGTGCGCACCACGCCGAAACGCTGCATCAGCCATCCGGTCAAAGGCACGGAGACGCCATTCGCCACCGCGAATGAAGTGATCACCCAGGTCCCTTGATCGACGCTGACGCCGAGGTTGCCCGCGATGGTAGGAATGGACACATTCGCGATGGAGGTGTCGAGCACCTGCATGAACGTGCCCAGCGCCAAGGCCACCGCGGTGACGGCCTTGCGCCCGCCGAGCAGCGCCGGCGCGGCTCCAACAGTGGCGGCATCGGCGCTCACGGGCGGGCGGCTAGTATCGGCGCGCTTTCGCGGGCGCGCATCCCATGGCTCAGCCGCGCGGGTTCATGCGCCTGAAGTCCCGCATTGTCCGCGATAATGGAAGCGATCAACGCATCCACACCCGGATCATCGCCCGCGCTGGTCTGCTTCGGCAGGGGAACGTTGCGCACGGCAGTCGACATGAGCGGACCCGACGCATTGTGCAAATCCACGCGAACGGTGGTCGACAGGCCGACGCGCAGCGGATGCGCCTTGAGCTCTTGCGGATCGAGCAGGATGCGCACCGGCACCCGCTGCACGATCTTGATCCAATTGCCCGACGCGTTCTGCGAGGGCAGCAGCGCAAAAGCGTTGCCGCTCCCGGCGGCGATGCCGGCGAGATGTCCGTGATACACGATGTGATGCCCGTACAGGTCGGTTCGGACGGTGACCGGCTGGCCGGTGCGCATGCGTTCGAGCTGCACTTCCTTGAAGTTGGCGTCGACCCACACGTTCTCGAGCGGCACCACGGCGAGCAGAGGCGTCCCGGCCGCCACCCGCTGGCCTACCTGCACGGAGCGTTTGGCGATCACACCGCTCACCGGCGAGAGCAGCTCGGTACGATGCAAGGCGAGCGCGGCGTTGCGCACCGCGGCTGCGGCCGCCAATACCTGCGGATGATCGGCAATGGTGGTGCCGTCGATTTGCGCCACGGTTTGGCTCAATTGCTGGCGGGCCGCCGCGACATTGGCGCGCGTCGTCGTTACCGCGTCGCGCGCGTGCGAGAGTTCTTCGGCGGAAATGGCACCGTCGGCGATCAAACTGCCGCGGCGCTTGAGATCGTCATCGGCCGTACGCGAGGCTTGTTCGCGCTGCGCGATCTGTGCCCGCAATTCCTGGCCTTGAGCGAACAGGCCGCGGACCTGGCGCACGGCGCGCGCCAAGTCGGCCTCGGCATTCTCCTCGGCGATTTTCGCATCCGCCGGATCGAGCTGCAGCAGGGTTTGTCCGGCCTTGACGACTTGCGTGTCGTCCACATTCAACGACAGCACCGTACCCGGCACTTCGCTGGTCACCTGCACCACGTCGCCGTTCACGTAGCCATCATCGGTGCTTTCAAAATAGCGGGCGTCGAAGAACCAGTAGCCTGCGTAGCCGAAGCCGCTCAGCAAAACGAGGGCGCCCAAGCCGAGTAAACCCAAACGCCGGGCGCGGCCGGGGCGGGCCGTGGATGCGGTTGAAGCGGCAGCCGCGGCGGCCGTTGCGCTGGGCGCCGCGGCCGATGCGGTGAGAGCGGCGGTTGATGGGGAGAGGTCATTGGATTCTTGCGTGTTCATGGTACTACTCGTGTCAATACGTGATCGGAAATCGGCGATGCACTTACATCGGCAGATTCGCTCGAGGAACCCTGACCCGGGCGTGCGCGCCCTGACCCGGGCGCGGGCATCGAAGCTGCCGCCAATGGCTTGGAGCAAGGTCACGCGCGCCACGGCTTGATTCGCGACGATGTCGACCATCGACTGGCGCGCCGTGAGCACTTGGGTTTCCGCATTGAGCACGGAGAGGTAGCTGGCAAGGCCGGCGCGGTAGCGTTCCTCGGCCAATCTGTAGGCCGCTTCGGTAGCCTCCAACGTCTGCTGCTGTTCCACCCGTTCACGCGCCAATGCATCGATGCGCGTCAGCTGATCTGCCGTTTGCTGCACGGCGCGCAGCACCGTGTCGTTGTAGCTCGCAATGGCGGAATCGAGCTGCGCCTCGCTGCTCTTGTACTGCGCCCGCAGGCGGCCGCCATCGAAGAGCGGCAGCGAAATCAAGGGACCCGCGCCATATCCGCGCGCGCTCCACTGCACCAAATTATTCAAGCCAAACGCGCCGATGCCGGCGAGCGCCTTGATGTTGATGTCTGGATAAAACGCGGCTTTGTCCGAGAGCCGCTGCGAGTCCGCGGCTTGAATGCCGAGACGCGCGGACAGAACGTCCGGCCGGCGCGCCAATAGATTGATGGGCAGCGTCGCCGGTACCGGCAATGCGGCATCGAGGTTCAAGGCCGGACGCTTGATCGAGGCGTAGCTATCTGCGCCCTGCCCGGTCAGCGCGGCGAGCTCGTGCACGGCCAGGTCCGCTGCCGCTTGCGCTTGATCGCGCGCCACGTGCGCTTGCGGCAGCTGGCCTTCGGCCTGCCTCAATTCGAGCTGCGTATCGACGCCCGCGGCGACTCGGCGACGCGTGATGGCGACGATGTTTTCGCGCTGGGCTGCCGATCGCTCCGCGATCTCGGCCAAGGCGTTCTCTCGATACAGCTCCACATAGGCCTGCGCGATGGCGGTGCCGAGCATGAGCTTGGCGTTCTCGACATCCAACGCGGCAGACTGGGTCATCGCTTGGGCTCGATGGACCGCGTTTGCCTGCCGTCCCCAGAAATCCAGCTCCCAACCCAGGCTGGCACCCGCCTGACCCATCCAAAACGTGTGTCCGGCGAGGGGCGGCGGTACGAGGTAGTTCTCCGGCGCGCGCTGATATAGCGCGCTTGCATCCAAGTTCGCATTCGGCAGCAGCTTCGATTGCGCGATTTGCGAACGGGCGAGCGCGTCAGCCACTCGCGCCTGGGCTTCGGCGAGCGTGGGGCTGTCTTTGAGGCCGGCGCGGATCAACCGGTCGAGCTGCGGATCGTCGAAGGAACCCCACCAGCCTTCGGCGACTGGTTCCACCGCCGCGCCGTTCAAGCCGACGCGCGTGTTTTCGAGCGCCATCGGATGCGCCGACTCTTTCGGCGGCAATACGCATCCGGCGAGGATGGCGGTGCCGACGAGCAGTGCGCTTCTGAGGTACATGGCGTTTCAAGCCTCCGTGACAACGGCGCTGGGATCGAGACGCGTTTGCAGGGTGGCATTGAGCTTGATCAACAAGCGCAACAGTTCCTGAACTTCGACCTTGGTGAATTCGCTCAACGCCTCATTGAGCTTATCGACGACCAGGGGAATGAGGCTCTCGATGGCGTCGCGACCCGCCGGCGTGAGCTGCAGCTCTACCTTGCGCCGGTCGCGATCACGCCGTACGCGCTCCAACAGACCGCGCTCGGCCAGCTGGTCGATGACCCGAGTCAGGGCACCGCTATCGTGGCGATATTGAGAACAAATGTCCTTCGGATTGACAGCAATGCCGTCGCGCAGCGCCGCTAAAATGACGTACTGGATGAAGGTGAAGCCGTGATTCTCGAACAGGGGTTCCATGACGTCGAGCATCAAGGAGTGCGCTCGCTTGACGAGATAGCCGACACTCATCTGCGACTTGTACGTGGAGACCTGATAATGCTGCTTGGACATTGAGTGCCTCGGCACTTACTGCTTTGGCAGCTATTATCCGCTGAATGATCTGCGTGTCAACCGCGGGAACATTCTTTGTAATTCATACAGTTGCGGCGAAGAAGATGCGTTTACCGGGGCGTGCGGAAAGAATGAAAAAGCATGAGGTCATAAGAGCTGGGCATGAAATCGCTCGCGCAAGTAGGCGTCCTGGCACCCTGCAGATACGAGTTCTTGGCCCGTGGCGAGCGGCCGATTCAGCCGCGGCGGGCTTTTTGAGGGGGCGGGTTTATTCAGCCGCGGCGAGCGGCCTATTTAGCCGCGGCTGGCGTCAGCACCACGACCGGAATCTGCCGGTCGGTCTTGGTCTGGTATTGCGCATAGGGTCCGTAGATACCCACCATCATCGGCCACAGCGCTGCTCGCTCAGCGGCATCCGCGGTATGTGCACGCGCAGTGAACTTGTCCGCTTTGACCTGCACTTGGACTTCGGGATTTGCCTGCAGATTTAAATACCAAGCCGGATGTGCCGGTGCACCCCCCTTCGAGGCAACCACGACATAATTTGCGCCGGACCGTCCGAAGATCAGCGGCAGGGTGAGGGCATTTCCGGACTTTCGACCCACGGTGGTCAGCAACAGGGTCGGCACCAGACCGGTACCGCCGCCAAGACTGGCGTCCCAGAGGTATCCGTCCGCGCCGTCGGTCGCGAGATAACGCGCGATATGATCTTTGATCCAACCGGGAAGCTCGGTTGATTTGTTCGGCTCAGCCATGGTGTCCTCCGCGTCAGTGGCCCAACACGATGCAGTTACGATACGCCCGCGATCGGCCCTGGCGCAATTCGGCTGAGCGTGTCGGCCGCTTGCAGCGCGGCGTTTGCCAGCCTCAATCGATCATCATCATTGCTCATGAGCGTCGCAGTGCGGAAGAAGTTGATGCCCTCGACGGGTTCTGGAATCGGATCTCTATCGTCCAGAATGAACCCATCGACGATGTCTCGATAGTAGCGGGCCACCGCCGCGCCGCTCACCTCCAGACCCAGCTCAGCCATCATTTTGGCCGCCGGACCTTTGATCGCTCTGCCGCCGATGATAGGCGTGACGGCAACCACCGGTGCCTCGGATCGCTGGATTGCAAGGCGAATGCCCGGCACCGCCAGAATAGGCTCGACGCTCAAGAATGGGTTCGAGGGACAAATGATGATGGCGCGCAGCTCAGGCCGCGTCAGGGCGGCGAGCGCATCGGGCTGCGGACGCGCGCTTTCCGCGCCGGCAAACTCGAGACTGCGAACGGCCGGACGGCATTGTCGATGCACGAAGTACTCTTGGAAATCAAGCCACCCGTCGTCAGTCAATACGCGCGTGCGCACGGGATCTTCGCTCATGGGCACTACCCGGGACGGGATCCCCAGTGCACGCGCAGAAATGAGCCGTGATCCCGCTCAAGGTTGACCCCTGGGCGAGCCGCCAACTGCGCTCCACATGCATGGCGAGATCGCCATCGCCGAGCTGAAACCAGTCCTCCCCGCCCAGCCCTTTGAGCGCCTCCATGAATTTCCAGGTCTCATCGCGCCGCCCCCAGCCCCGTACCGGATCGGACAAGCCGGCCAAGGCGTAGATGACCGAATCCACGTCGGGCGAAATGCGCAGGCCGAGATGCTCGAAGTCGTCACCCGTATTGACGATGATGGACAACTCGTCGGGCTCGAGAGCCATCGCCAGGCCATGAGCGAGCTTGGCGCCCCCCACGCCCCCGCAAAGCGCAACGACGGGGCCGCTCACGGGAATAGATCCTGCTGCTGCGGACGGATCAGGGCGGCGGCCGGTTGATGCGGCGTTGGCGATTCGAGGCCGCGAACGAGAATCACGGGACGGCCTTCTCTTGCCTGTCCCATGAGTACAGAGGCGGCCGAAGCGACCTCGTCAGCGTGACCTACGACAGTGACCCGCAAAGAGCGGCCGAACAGATCCAGTTGACCTCGCAGGTCAAGGGTCGCCGCAAATCCCGCGCAGCCGATTGCCACCCCGACCGTGCCCACGCGCCACGGGCGCCCGAAACTGTCGCTGATCACGACGCCCGGTGCGCAGCCCGTCAGTGCGTGCAGCCGCTCCCGCAAGCGCGCCGCGCTCGCATCCGGATCCTGCGGCAGCAGCAAGGCATATTCGCCGCCCGCAGGGTCGGCGACGTTCGATTGATCAATGCCGGCGTTGGCCATGATGAAACCCAATCGGTGCTCGACGATCAGGACGTCTTTGACCGACCGCACCACCCGGCGCGATTCGCGCAGGATCAGCTCGACGAGGCGCGGGTCCTTGGCAACGCGCTGCGCCAACTCCAGCGCCCTTGCACTCGGCACCACCTCGTCGAGATCGATGCGTCGCCCCTCGGCCTTGGAAATCACTTTTTGCGCGAATACCAAGACATCGCCGGTGCGTAGCGCAAGCCCTGCGCGTGCCAGCGCCTCTGCAGTCAACGCGGCGATGTCATCACCGCTCGCTACCGGCGGAAAGTCAGGCAAGGCGATGAGCTTGAGCTCTGCGGCCGGGCTCATAAGGAAACCCGCTCAGCCAAACGCCGCGCGCAACCGGGGCAATACCTGATCGGCGTATAACTTCAAGAATCGCGTCTGATCAGGGCCCGGCGCGTGAAACACCAGGTGCCGAAAGCCCATGTCGAGGTAGGGTCGGATCCGCTCTACATGCTCATCCGGGTCCGTCGAAACAATCCACCGCTTGGCCGTCGCGCTCCGCCGGGAACTGGTCCGCCAGCCGCTCCATCTCGAGCGGATCCTCGACGGAGATTTTTTCCTCCGGCGACAGGGCCAGCGCCGCCCAATGACGGGTGTCCTCGAGGGCGCGCTTACCGTCGCTGTCGAAGGAGACCTTCATCTCGATCATCATGTCGATGTCCGTCGGCGTGCGGCCGGAGGCTTGCACCCCCGCCGCCACGTTGGGCAACAAGGTATCCTGGTACAGCTCCGGCGCTTTACCGCTCGTGCAAATGAACCCGTCGCCGAATTGACCAGCGTATTTCGCGATCACGGGTCCCGCGGCCGCGACATAGATGGGAATCATCGACGGTGGGCGATCATAAATCGTCGCCTTGTCGGTGCGATAATATTGACCTTGGAAACTCACCCGCGGCTCGCTCCAAAGTTGGCGAATGAGCGTCACCGCTTCCTTGAGGCGCGCCGTACGCTCCTTCGGTTCGGGCCAAGTTATCGCAAGCGCCGGCACTTCGTTGAGCGATTCGCCGGTGCCAACGCCCAACAGTATGCGTTCAGGAAACATCGCACCCAACGTGCCGAAAGCCTGCGCCACCACCGCCGGGTGATAGCGGAACGTCGGGGTGAGCACGCTGGTGCCCATGAGGATGCGCGAGGTGCGCGCGCCAAGTGCGCCCATCCACGCCATGGAAAATGGCGCGTGGCCGCCCGTGTGGCGCCAGGGCTGAAAATGATCACTGATGAAAACGGAATCGAAGCCCGCTCGTTCCGCGAGCACGGAGTAATCCAGTAGTTCATTGGGCCCGAACTGCTCCGACGACGCTTTGTAACCCAATCGCAGCACAGGATTTCCGGACTGATGCGGTCAGTGAAGGGTGGCCGACGCGAGCGGCCCCGGCGTAGCCGATGGCATTGCCGGAGTTCCGTAGAGCGTGGTGCGCTGCCGCGCCGGGCGGCCGATCCCGTGAGCGATGGCCTGCAGCTGTGCGGCATCGAGCAACTGGCCGTGTACGCCGCCCGCGGCACGAGTGATCGACTCATTCATGAGAGTGCCGCCGAGATCGTTGGCGCCGGCGTCCAAGCACCGCGCGGCACCCTCGGCACCCATCTTGACCCAGGATGTCTGAATATTCTTGATCAGTGGGTGCAAGACCAAGCGCGGCACCGCGTGCATGAGGATGGCCTCGCGAAAACTCGGACCCGAGCGCGTGCGCCCCTTCCGCCACAGGGGTGCCTCCATGTGCACGTAACTCAATGGAACGAATTCACTGATACCTCCGGTGCGCTCCTGCAGCGCCAGCAAGCGCCGAAGATGCCGGGCCCAGTGCACGGGCTGCTCCACGTGTCCAAACATGATCGTGGCCGTGGTCCGCAGGCCGACCTCATGCGCCGTGCCGATCACATTCAGCCATTCGTCCGTGCGGAATTTGTCCGGGCAGATGATGCCGCGAATCTCGTCATCCAGGATCTCGGCCGCCGTGCCCGGCAAGGTCGAGAGTCCGGCGTCGCGCAACCGTTCCAGAAACGTCGCCAGCGGCAGCGCGAGAGTGCTCGCACCGTGCTGAACTTCCAAGGGCGAAAATGCGTGTACGTGCATCGATGGCACCGCTTCCTTGACGGCACGGACGATATTCAAATAGGTCTCGCCCGTGAATTGCGGATGAATACCGCCTTGGAGGCATACCTCGGTGGCGCCGGCAGCATGCGCCTCGACTGCGCGGCGGGCTACTTCGTCGAGCTCGAGATTGTAAGCGGGGCCGCGCAGGCTCACGGATGCTCGGCCCTTTGAAAACGCGCAAAAACCGCAGTGATATAGGCAGATATTCGTATAGTTGATGTTTCGATTGACCACGTACGTGACAGTCTCGCCGACTGACTCATGACGCAGCTGATTGGCCGCATCGATCACCGCATCGAGGTCACGGCCTTCGACATTGAACAAGCGAACGATATCCGACTCGCTGATCTTGTGCCCTGCGCGCGCTGCCTGGATGATCGCCGGCGTTCCCGTGGCGAGGTTGCCCCGCGGCCCCGGTGCCGCAGTCCGCGCTGTGGCGCCAGGCCCGTCAATTGAATGGGCGCGGGCGGTGGATGCCCAGCGCGCAGCGATCGGCGGCAACTCGCAGCCCGCACCCGCGAACCAGCGATCGGGTCGCGCGAAGCCGCGGCTGTCGCTCATTCGGCGCACTCGAGGCGTGATGAGGGGGTCCGTCCATTGCGCGGGCTGCCTCGCATACGCGGGAACCAACGCCAGGCGCTCGACCAGGTCGCGGCCGCAGGCGTTCGTATCGCGTGCAAGATCCGCCAGGTGAGGCCATGGCGCCTCTGGATTGACGTGATCCGGTGTAACCGGCGAGACGCCGCCCCAGTCGTTGACGCCGGCGCGCACAAGGTCGCTAAGAGCAACGGGCCGCAAGTTCGGCGGCGCCTGAATCGACATGCCTGACCCGAACAGGATGCGCGCCACGGCGATCGTCCAGAGCTGCTCTTCCAACGCCGGCTCGGGAGCCTCGGCCATTTTGGTGCCGGACTTGGCTTTGAAATTCTGAATGATCAGCTCTTGCAAATGGCCGTGCGCCTCATGGAGGGCACGCAGCTCCAGCAGAGACTCGATACGTTCGCGACGCGTTTCGCCGATGCCGATCAGCAAACCGGTCGTCATTGGAATGCCGAGTTCACCGCCCGCCCGCAGGGTTGCGAGGCGGCGCGCCGGTGACTTGTCGGGAGACCCGAAATGCGGACCGCCGCGCTCGCACAATCGGGTCGACGCGCTCTCGAGCATCAATCCCATCGACACGCTCACGGGACGCAGTCGACCCAGATCAACCGCGTCCATCAGGCCGGGATTCAGATGGGGCAGCAGACCGGTCTCCTCGAGCACCAGCTTGGCCATGCGTTCCAGATAATCCAGGGTGCTGGCGGCACCGGCGGCATCGAGCGCGGCGCGTGCAACTGCGTATCGCGCTTCCGGCTTGTCACCGAGCGTGAACAGGGCTTCCTTGCAGTCCGCGGACTTTCCAGCGCGGGCGATCTCGAGCACTTCCTCGGCCCTGAGATATGCGCTCGTGAGACGCCGCGGCGCCTTGGCGAAGGTGCAGTAATGACAAACGTCCCGGCACAGCTGCGTGAGCGGAATGAATACTTTGCGCGAGTAGGTAACCGTCTCACCGAAGCCCGCGAGCGTCAGCGCCTCGGCGACCGGCAGAAGTACCGCGGCCGGCGCCTCGAGCAGCCCTGCAAGCGCCTCGGGCGCGTCGGGAAGACGGCCCGCTTCGGCCGCGCTCAACACAGCGCTCAGGCTTGAAGCTGCGTGAGGCATTGCGGTGCATCGAGTCGGCTAAGATCGGCGGGCAGTTCCACGTCAAACTCCGGGTCGGGAAGATTTATCGTGTCCAGCCAATCACGCAGCGGAGCAGTGGTCGAGATCCCCGCGAGGCCGCGGACCAGATTCGCAAGCGCGTCAGGCGTCTCGATCCCCGCGACCATCCGGGAATACGCCTCGATGTCGGCCGGCGAATCGATATCGAAAGACACCGCCGGAGCAATCAACTCTCGCGCGGCGCCGGCGCACTCTTGCATGTGCCTCTCGAAGCTATTCGGACCGAAGGACGGACGAAACGTCATTTGCGAATCGAGTAGGACCATATTGGTGCCCGTTCCGTCCTTGCAACGCACCAAGCCGATCGAGCCCCGCCCGTATCGATCGCACAGCTTGAAGTAGCGACGGATCACATCGGTCAAGCTCTTCGCCGTCAACGCAGCGAGATCGCAGGGCATCAACATGCTGACGTTCGGCCCGCGGCCGGCGGCAGCACCGAGCCCGAGCGCGCAGGCGTCATTGAGAGGAATCTCCGCATCATCGATCGCTATCGGCGCCGCGGTCCCGTGCCGCTTGCACCACCCGCTTATCCGGACTGACGACGATGACGCCCTCGACAAGAGCCGCCTTGCGCAGCACGTCAAGCGTGCGGCATACCAGCAGGTAGGCGAACTCCTCGCGGGCACCGCCGAGCGCCGCCGCCAACCGTTGTTTTGCAACCGCTAGGCGCTTGATCGGCACTACCGCCCAAATCCCCGGCAGACGAGGCGTTCGCAATTCGGGCCGACCATGCGCGGCTGAACTTACCGAGGACCGATTCGCGAGTTCCGCTTTCACATCGTCGAGGTAATGTGTTCGGGTCGCACTTTGTAGATGACTCGGACTTCCCCGGGCTGGCGATACGGATACTTGTCCTGGCCAAGATACTTCTTCGCCATCGAGTCGATGTGGTCGTCTGCTCCCGTACGGGTCCGATCGGCGATCCGGCCGCGCACCTCGAGATAGCGGTACGGATTGTCAGGATCGGTGATCGACAGTGCGAGCCTGCCGTCGCGCTGCAGATTTTTATCTTTCTGACGACCCTCGGCGGTGTTGATGACGACATGGTACCCGTCGTAGTCAACCCACACCGGCGTAACCTGGGGTTGCCCGTTGGGCATCAACGTCGCAAGGTGCGCGAACGCTTTCTTCTTGAACAGATCGAGATGGGAATCCGGTATGACTTTCTCAGCCATGGTTAATTCCTCGATGTCACTGCGACGGACTCAGAATACTGCGGTTGTTTTGCGGCAGCCAGTGGAATTTTCCCTGCGGACAACTGAACCCCACTGCGCCCAGGCTCGAGGGCGCTGTGTTAAGCCTCTGTAATTGCGGTGGTTTTTCTTGATGCGGTGCGCCCCGCCCGATTGAGCGAGGTGATCGCCGCCGCCGCGCTTCGCTGCGACAGCAGGTCTCCTCTACACCATCTGCACATGCACGTCCACCTTAAGCTTGTGCCGGCCGCCGCCAACGATCACTCCACGAAGCGGCGACACGTCACCGAAGTCCCTGCCCCAGGCCAGGGTGATGTGGTCTTCGCCGACCATGCAATTGTTGGTAGGATCAAAATCCAACCAACCCAGCGGCGGACAGTAGACGGATACCCATGCATGCGAGGCATCTCCGCCGATAGCCGCTTCACCGCCTTTGCGTACGGTTCTGATATAACCGCTCACGTAGCGTGCTGCGAGTCCCCACGATCGCACGCACGCGATCATGAGATGCGCAAAATCCTGACAAACGCCGCGTCGGCTTTTGAGCACGTCAACAATCGACGTACGATTGGTTGTCGATCCGGACACATATTTGAACTCGCGATAGATCTTGCGCATGAGTTCATTAGAGGCCGCAGCGATTGAACGGCCGGGCGTGAAACAGTCCTCGGCATAATCCTGAAATGCCTGTTTGAGCAGCACATGGCTTGATCGCATGCGGAACCGGCACGCCTCGACAGCCGCGGCCGGCATGGGGACCGCATGGTAGCTCAAGCGATTTCGAACGGCATCCCACGTATCGGCGGTCTCGAGCGAGGCGGCGCTACGAGGAAAGATTTCGACATCCATGCTCGCAACGACGGCGAGCCGGTCATGCGATCGGTCGTATTCCAGGCGCGCAATAGCATTGCCGAAAGCGTCGACATCTTCGGAGATCGAGCTGGGCTGGGGATCAAGCGCGAGCGAATGTTCAAGACAGCGTTGAAATTCGAACTCGCGTGGCTTCAAATGCACGAGATGATGAGAGTGCGACACGTCGCCTCCGTACTCGTACACTGTCGCGTGACGTACCGCGTAGCGCGTCATGCGGACACGGCACGCAAGTCGAAATCCACGTGCGAGAAATGTTGCGACGTGAGCTGGTCGGAAAGTTGAGCTGCCGCCGCCATCAGATCCTTGAGGCACTCCGCCAGGAGATGCGCGACCCGCACCATGTCGAGTTCGAGCCCGAGATTCGCGTACTTGAGCTCCAGTAAGTTCGAAACGGCCGCGTAGAGTGTCTCTTGCGGTTTGGAACCCAAGGACTCCGCTACTTCTATCAGCAAGGTGTTGATTGCGCGCCATTGGAATGCCAGCGCGCGCGGGTTTTTCTCATCGTAGACGAGAAGGTCAATGGTCGTCCCCCACACGGGCGGCGCACGAAAGCGAGTTCTATAGGTAATAGCGCTATCGCCGATCTCGAGCAGCCATTCGAGTTCCTGGCGAAGCGGCGTGCCCACGCTGATCAAGCGCCGCGAGATCAAATCGGCGAGAAATTGCAGCCTCTCCAGCCGCCGTCCGATCATCATGAGGCGCCAACCATCGTCCTGCGTCATGTCATCGAGGGCGAATCCGGCGAGGGCCGCAAGCGACAGCAGCAGGCTGTCAAGCGTTTCGCGGGCGTCGCTGTGCGCCGTTGCGGCGCGCCGGAAGTCGCGTTGCAGAACCGTCAACGCGCGCCAATTTTCGCCGGAAAGGCTGCCCCGCACCTGCGCTGCGCACTCGCCCAGACGCTCGATGTCGCCGCTCAACGTAAAGCGTTTTTCGGTGTCGAACACCGCTGAGGCTCCAAAAGTCCTTACATATTTCCATGGCCTGTGCGCGGAACGGGAGATTGCGTCTCAGGCCGAGCGTGGCACGCAATAACCTTGTCTTGTAGTCGCAACGCTCAGCGTAGCGACCCATCCAGAATAGATTTTCGACCAGCGTTGAGGGTAGATCATGGTGCCGGTGCGGTGCGCGATCGACGCTGGCAATGGGCGCGATCGCCTCTTCAGAGGCCTCCTCGGAATCGCACAATACCCAAATGTCCTTGCTGCCGCCGCCGCGCTGCATCGAGACGATTTCCGCATGCGCATCGGAAGCAAAGCGTGCAAGTCCTCCCGGCATGACGCGATAGCCACGCGGCGTGGCAATGGCATAGACGCGGATTCCCAAGGCACGCCCGGAGAGGCCATCGGCATTCTTCGAATACCAAACCGGCGCTTGGGAGAATGCCAGGTGCTCCTGCGCTACGAACGCATGCGGACGTGCGCGAATGCGCGCGATGAGTGCTTCGCGCTCATCCGCGTTAAGTTCGCTGCCAAACACGGGTCCAAGCTTCTGATTTGGAAACGACGGCTTGATGACCAAATTGGACAGGTTCGCGATCACGGAGGCGAAGGCCGGAGGCTCCCCGCACCACCAGCTGGCCACCGAGGGCAAGCGGAGTTTCTCGCCGATGAGTTGCTCGGCAATCGCCGGCAGAAAGCCGAGCCACGCCGCCGATTCCAGTACGCCGCTTCCCAGCGCATTCGCAACCACGACCTTGCCGGCGCGTACCGCTGCGAGCAATCCGGGCACGCCGAGCGCCGAGTCCACGCGCAACTCCACTGGGTCGCAGAAATCATCATCGAGCCTGCGCAGGATGGTATGTACGCGCCTGAGACCGGACAAGGTCTTCAGGTACACATTCTCATCGCGCACGGTCAGATCATGTCCTTCCACCAGAGGAAACCCCAGTTGGCGCGCGAGATAGGAATGCTCGAAGTAGGTTTCGTTGAATGAGCCGGGTGTGAGCACCACCGCCAATGGCGCCTCCTCAGCGCCGCGCAATAATTCGTCGCGCACCGCCGCAAAGAACGCGCCGAGCGGCCGCACATCCATTGACTGCGCCAGATGCGGGAACGCACGGCGCACGATCTGGCGGTTTTCGAGTGCGTACCCAGGTCCTGAGGGCGCCTGCGTACGATCGGCCAGAACCCACCAGCGGCCATCCGCCGAGCGCGCCAAATCGACGGCGTAGAGGGACAGCCATCGATCGCCGGACAATTTGGCGCCGGTGCACGGCCATAGAAAATTGGGATGGCCGAAGGGGATTTCGGCGGGAAGAGCGCCTTGGGAAAGCAGTTCCTGCTTTCCATAAAGATCGACCAACACGGCGTTCAGTAGGCGCGCCCGCTGCGCGACGCCCAGTTCAATCGCCTGCCACTCGCGCGCGGAGATGAGATAAGGCAATGGATCAAGAACCCAGGGGCGATCTCGACCTTTTAGATCGGCATACACATTGTAGGTAATGCCATTTTCGACAATCATGCGTCGCGTGAACTCCGTGGCGCGCCGCGCCGCACGCGCCTCGTCTTCGAAGATGCCATCCACTAAAGGCTGCCAATGGCTTCGGACCTGTCCATCACCGTCCAAAAGCTCATCGTAGCGATGGGGATCGCTGCGATAGGTGCTGAGTCGAGGGTCCTTAGCGATAATTGCGCAGGTCCAACGTAAAGGGGAATTCTTCGCTCGGTGTGCTTGGCTCGACGATCATCTCGCCCGGCGTATGGCCCATCCTAAAAAATCGGGCGAGGCGTCTGCTTTCGGCCTCGAACGCATTCACGGGGAGACTCTCGTGGCTGCGACCGCCCGGATGCACCACATGATAGCGGCAACCGCCTTCAGATCGCTTCATCCAAGTGTCGACTATATCGAATGTCAGCGGTGCATGGATGCCGATTGTCGGATGCAGAGCGGACCAGGGTTGCCAAGCACGGTAGCGAACACCGGCGACGAAGTCCCCCTCTCCTCCCGTCGGCCGCATTGGGATAGCGCGGGCGTTGCAAGTCACTACATAGCGATTGGACGCGAGTCCGCTGACCTTGACCTCGATCCGCTCCAGCGACGAATCGACATAACGCACCGTGCCGCCCGGCGTCCCTTCCTCGCCCATGACGTGCCAGGGCTCGAGTGCCTGACGCAGCTCCAGCAGCGTGCCGCGCACGGCGATGTCGCCAATTTTGGGGAAGCGAAATTCAAAGTGCGGCGCGAACCAGTCGATACTCATGCCGAAGCCGGCCAGCTTCTGCTCCTCGATGACGTCCGCGAAATCCTGAAAAATGAAATGCGGCAGGAGAAATCGGTCATGCAACTGGGTTCCCCAGCGCGTCAATCGCTCCGGGCAATACGGCTCGCGCCAAAAACGAGCCACGAACGAACGCAGCAACAACTGCTGCACGAGGCTCATGCGCGCGTGCGGCGGCATTTCAAAGGCGCGCATCTCCAAGAGTCCGAGCCGGCCGCTCGAGGTATCGGGTGAATACAACTTATCGATGCAGAATTCGGCCCGGTGCGTGTTACCGCTCACATCGATCAGGAGATTTCGAAGCAGCCGGTCGACGAGCCAAGGCGCGACTTCGGCGCCGACTTCAGGAAATTGTTTGAAGGCGATCTCGAGCTCGTACAAAGAATCGTTGCGCGCCTCGTCGACACGTGGCGCCTGGGATGTGGGACCGATAAACAGCCCCGAGAACAAGTACGATAGCGACGGATGATTGTGCCAGTAGGAGATCAAGCTCCGAAGCACGTCCGGGCGCCGCAGGAATGGCGAATCTTGCGGAGTAGCCCCGCCCATCACGATATGGTTGCCTCCACCGGTTCCAACGTGCCGGCCATCCATCATGAATTTTTCTGAACGCAGCCCGCATGCGAAGGCGGTGTCGTAGAGATGAGTGGTGCGCGCCGCAAGCTCATCCCAGCTCGCGCTGGGTTGCACATTGACTTCGATGACGCCAGGATCCGGTGTGACTTTGAAGTTTACCAGGCGCGGATCTTGCGGAGGTTCGTAACCTTCCAGTATCAGCGGCTGGCCGAGCGCGTCCGCGCTGGCCTCTACCGCTGCTACTATCTCTAGATAATCGTTCAGAGTGCGCATGGGTGGCATGAACACGTAGAGCACACCCCCACGCTCCTCTGCGCACATCGATGTGCGAATAATGGAGGCTCCATCCTCGCTTGGGGTGATCTTGGCATCGGGCGCCGCCGATGTCCCGGGCGGGCCGGCTGCTTCCCACGAACCCTGCAATTCCTTGTGAGAAGCAAGCACGCCGAAGTCTTGCGTGGGATCCGGTGGGTAAACGTGCGGAAAGTCGGCGGGGCTCACCGCCGGCAGAGAATCCAAAGGCAAACGATAACCGATCGGTGAATCGCCGGGAATCAGATAGCATCGCTCGCGGCGCAAGAACCAGCGCCCGCTTAGCCAGCCAGTGCCGTCGTCGGAACGGGCAAGCGGCAGGACGAGCCCGGCCGGATCGCCTAGCTCGCCGTCAAAGATGCGCGCCAGACGCGCGCGCTCGAGCACGTCGGCAAGCTTTGAAGCGGAGACATCGACATTGGAGGGAAGCTTGCGCTCGCGCATTAGGTAGTAAAACACATCTTCATAGGCGGGGAATATGCACTCGGCCGAGACACCCAAGCGGGCAGCCACCGCGCGCAACAGCCGAGGTGCGTTTGCCAGCGCGTCGGTGTAGCGACACGCCTCGTCGGCGATGAGAGCACTATCGCTCCAAATCGCCTCGCCATCCTTGCGCCAAAAGCAATTCAGCGACCAACGCGGCAGCTGTTCGCCGGGATACCATTTTCCCTGACCGAAGTGCGAAAGCCCGAAGGGCGCATAGCGCGCTTTGAGCTCGTGGAACAGCTTCGCGGCGATTTCACGTTTGTTCGCGCCGAGCGCCTCCGTGCTCCATTCCGGTGCGAGTGGATCTTCGTTTGAGACGAATGTGGGCTCGCCGCCCATCGTGAGGCGTACGTCCCCTGCGCGCAGTTCTTCATCAATGCGCTTTCCGAGCGAATCGATGGCGGTCCATTGATCCTCCGAATACGGCTTGGTGACGCGCGGCGCCTGCCAGACGCGCTCGACCGTCATGGCGTTTTCGAAGGTCGTTTCGCAAGCATCCACCGCGCCTGATAGGGGTGCCGCCGACTGCGGATCGGGCGTGCACGACAGCGGAATATGTCCCTCGCCAGTGAGCAGGCCCGACGTCGCATCTAATCCGATCCAACCTGCGCCGGGCAAGTACACTTCGCACCACGCATGCAAGTCCGTAAAATCATGAGTCGGGCCCGCCGGTCCGTCCTTGGATTTCACGTCAGCCACGAGCTGAATGAGGTAGCCCGACACGAATCGCGCGGCGAGCCCCAGACGCCGCAGCATTTGAACCAACAGTTCGGCCGAGTCGCGACAGGACCCCGTTCGCTTTTCAAGGGTTTCTTCGGGCTGCTGCACGCCTGGTTCCATACGAATCACGTAACTTATGTCGGTGGCGAGACGCCGATTGAGCGCCACGAGAAAGTCCATGGTGTCGCACGGCTCGCGCGAGACCGCGGCGAGATACTTTGCGAACAGGGGGGTCACCGGGCCGGCCAAAAGAAACGGCGTGAGCTCAAGTTCATCGGTCGCACGGTACTTGAAAGGGATTTTTTGGGCGTATGGTTCCAAAAAGAAGTCAAAAGGATTCTGCACCGCCATTTCCGCCGTCAAATCCACTTCGACCCTTAGCTCCTGCATGGGCTTCGGAAACACCACGCGAGCCAGATAATTAGACTGCGGATCCTGCTGCCAATTGACGAAGTGTTCGGCCGGCTTGATGTTGAGCGAGTAGGACAGAATGCGGGTCCGGCAATGTGGCGCGGGACGCAGGCGAATGATCTGTGGTCCCAAATTGACCGGCCGATCGTAGCGATAATGCATGACGTGATTGAGCGCTACGTGAATCGACACTAGATCTCTCCAACGGGGGTATTCGCGCGCCGATACTCATCGATGGTGCTGTGTATGAAATGAAGCTTGTCGATCACGCGCGTAGAAAGCACGAATGGGTAGCTGTCGGGCAGGCCCAAGCCTCGACTGAGGTTGTTCAATACGTAGGTGAGCGACAGCCACGAATCGATCATCGCCTCAAAATTCCGATGCTCGGGATTGAGCGGATCGGGCGGCGGTTGCATTCGAGGCTCATCGCTTCGTTTGGGCCGAAGGCCGAGACCGGCGGCACCCGCCGTCTCGAGCGCATCCACCATGTGCAGATAGTGCGCCCACGACTCTGCCCAATCCTCCCACGGATGCATGGTCGCATACGCGCTGATGAAATTCTGCTCCCAACGAGCCGGTGGTCCTTCGCTGTAATGCCGATCCAGTGCCTTTTGATAGTCGGCACGATCATCGCCGAAAAGCCCCCGGCAGGCGCCGAGTTTGGCGCTGTCCGAAATCAGCATATCCCAGAAATAGTGTCCGATCTCGTGGCGGAAATGACCTAGTAATGTGCGGTACGGCTCCTTCTGCAACGTGCGCTCCTTTTCCCGATGAACATCATCCGCCTCGGCAATATTGATAGTAATCAATCCGTTATCGTGACCCGTGAGCACTCGCCTCTGATCGCCGTCGCTCGAATCTTCCAAGAACTCGAACGCGAGCCCGAAACGGCCCTCACTGTCCTTCGGCACGACAGGCAGGCCAAGCCCGAGCAGCGTGTAGAGCATGCGCCGCTTGGCCACTTCCAGTCGAAACCAGGCAACTCGGTTCCGTTCGCTCGATAATTCCGGGATGACTCGGTTCAACCGACAGGAGCGGCAAAAATCGCTGGATTCGTCCGCCGGCACGCCCCAATTGCACACGCTGACCTGGTTATAGTTCGCGCATAAGCGGTAGCCTCGAGAATCGGGCGCCTCCCGTTCAACCCTCCAAAGCCCGTCCGAGCGTTCGCTTAGCGCGCCCATGAACCCAAGATCAGGGAGGTACGCGAGCGAATGGCCGCAGTTCAGGCAACGCACGTTTTCGAAGAAGACCAAATTCTGGCAATGCGTGCAGTGAAAGGTTTTCATGTGCGCCTGCGATAGTAACGGAAGCGCGTGCTGAGCGCCTCGGGCGGTCCGGGGGTCGCCGGTATGTGCGGTAGCGTACAGTCATCGAATTGGGACGCCGTATATCTTATCGTTTATGACCCCAGATGATCGCCTTTGGTTGACGTTCGAACAGATCTCCGTTCAGTTCCCCCATGCTGAAGACGTTAGGCTGATCCTACAGCTTGCACGCTGGCAACGGGAGACGTTCAGAAATCTCAAAGCTGGCACGGCGATGGGAGACGCTCAGCAAATATCACAGTTCGGTCAATGATCTCTTGTCCCTCATCGCACCGATCAGCGCTTGTTTCTCGGTTTCGTCAGGTGGGCAGGATCATCCGAGGAGGCGCGCGACGCAGGGAGTCACGCCCAAACACATAGTATAGAACCCCCGGGACGAGCAGTCCTACGATCCAAGAAACGTCCACGCCGCCGAGCGTCTCGACGAGCGGGCCTGTATAAAACTCGGTAGAAAGAAAAGGGACCTGAATCAGAATCCCTATCAAGTAGATGACGATACCGGTCATATTCCACCGTCCGTATCGCCCATCGGGATCGGACAATGCGGGCACGTCGTAGCGCGACCGTGTGAAGCAATAATAGTCGATCAGATTGATTGCACTCCAAGGCGTGAACACCGCGAGCAGGCATAGGATAAAAGACTCGAATGACTGCAGAAAAGAATGCCGGCCCGTCAGGGCGAGAAGTGCCGAAACGCCCACCATCGCGACGATGTAGATAAACCGCTGTTGCACGGAGATCCGAAGGCCGCGTCGAAAGCCACTGACCATCGTCGCGACCGACATGAAACTGCCGTATGCGTTCAAAGAAGTGACGGTGACCTTGCCGAAGGCAATGCTGAAGTAAAGCAGGCCCGCAACCTTGACCGTCGACCCGAGATTCACGATATAGGCTACTTCGTGATGTGCGAATTGCTTGCCCGCAAGCGCCGCGGCGAGAACGCCGAAGGTCATGGAGGTCTGCGAGCCGATGACAGATCCAAGACCGACGGCGGTGAACACTCTGGCAACGGACGTGTCCCGCGGCAAGTAGCGCGAATAATCGGCTACGTAAGGACCGTACGCTATCTGCCAGGATGCCGACAACGACATCGCCAATAGAAACTTGCTCGGCGAAAAATTACGCTCTGCCAACAACGCAGAAATTTCGTGGGTCGCAAACAGCCTGCTGAACATGTAGACGAATGCGGCAATCCCGACCACGCTCGCGATTCGCCCAAGAATGTGAATGAATCGATACCCGAACAGCGTCACGATTACGATCAAGCAACTGAAGACTACGATGCCGACACCATCCTCGACATGAAGCAATTGACCGACTGCTTGACCGGCCAATACGCACCCGCTGGCAGAAAAGCCGATGTACATCAGGCACACCGCCACGATTGGAATCATTGCGCCATAAACGCCGAACTGCACCCGACAAGAGATCATTTGGGGCAACCCGAGCTGGGGGCCCTGTGCCGCGTGAAGCGCCATGACGGCACCCCCGATCAATTGTCCCAACAAGAGGGCCACCAGCGACCAAAACACGTCACCCCCGAATACCACGGCGAGTGCACCCGTGACGATCGCCGTAATCTGGAGGTTGGCTGCAAGCCATAACGTGAATTGACTCGCGAGTCCGCCATGGCGCTCCTCATCAGGCACGTAGTCGATCGATCGGACCTCGATCGGACCCATCACGACCTTGTTAGCGTCCGAGAGCGGCATTCAATCTCCTATGGCTAGACGTTCGCGGGCGCAACTGTGACATGAACAACGTGGATTTACGACTTTACGGTTTGGCAGCGGCTGGCAAAAGATCGCCTCTCAGGGGCCCCTTATTGCCCCTGCCGGGCATAAGCGAGATTTTTTTGCGTGCCTGCGAACGAGGTAACGATTTCCAGGGGCTTATGTCATCCCGCGCATCGCGCCCAGGAACTATGATTACCGGAAGGTCACAAGCTAAGCGCGCTGCCTGATGTCGGTGATCATGTCATGAACGATACGGTGAGAATCAAACGTCCCATTTGCTGCCGCCGCCAGGAGGATATGGGCGGCCGTGTCAAACAAGATTCGCTGGGAAATACCATCAAGGTGAGAACCCGCGTGCATGATCCGGATGATGATCTATTTTGGTCGGAGCTCATGGAGAATCTGGAACGAAGCTCGAAGGGAATGAAACACGGGAAATCTTGACGTTCGCGGACGCATCCAGTGCTGCTCCAAAAAATCCCCGCCCCTGCCAAAGCCGCACTGACCAACGTATCGAGGTCATTGGCGCAAAGTCTTCTGTAATGCGCAGAGATCTTCGCACTGCGCCGTGTTGGAAGCGACTCGAGTCAGCGAGAGATGGCGCGCCGCCCTCTCGACAAGCGCCGTGCCGAGGATCTCTTCGAGTGCGATGAGCTGGCGGGTGACGGAGTCAGAGACAGACCCAACTGACGGCCTGTGGCCGACAGGCTCCAGCATCGCGGCGAATTCCATAGGGCTAATCTTTGAATACTCATCAATACGCGGAGAATCTATGATGTCTGTCGATGAATAGGCAAAACCAGGAGCGAGCCATGAAGATTTGCGTATTCGGCGCCGGGGCGATCGGCGGCTACATGGCGGGGGAGCTCGCTTTGGCGGGCCATGAGGTGTGCGCAATTGCCCGCGGTGCACACCTGGCAGCCATTCAGAGCGGCGGGCTCAAGTTAATCGTGGACGGACAGACCCGCACGGTGGAGTTGCCTGCGAGCGACGAGCCCGCGACGTTCGGCCCGCAGGACGTCGTGATCTGCGCGCTGAAGGCGCAGCAGGCCAACGCAAGTGCGGCCGCGTTCGCCCCGCTCCTCGGTCCGCGCACCGCCGTTCTCACAGCGATGAATGGTCTTCCCTGGTGGTATTTCTACAAGGAGCGCGGCTCGTTCGACGGCCATCATTTGGAGAGTGTCGATCCCGGCGCCGCGCAATGGAATGCGATTGGACCGGAGCGCGCCATCGGCTGCGTCGTCGATCCCGCCTGCGAGGTCGTGGCACCCGGCGTGATCGAACATCGCCTGTACAAGCGCTTCACCATAGGCGAACCCGACGGGTCCACCTCGGACCGCATCGTGGCCCTGCGCGATGCTCTAGTTTCTGCCGGATTCGAAGTGCCGATCCGCGACACTATCCGCTGGAGCATCTGGCTAAAGCTGTGGGGCAACGTCTGTTTCAACCCGATCAGCGCCCTTACTCTCGCAACCCTGGATCGCGTTACCTCCGAGCCCGCCCTGCGCTCCCTATGCAAATCCATGATGGCCGAAGCCCGCGCGATAACCACAGCGCTTGGTCTCGCCATCCCTGAACAAATGATGGAGAGGCGACTGAACGCAGCCGGTTCGGTCGTTGGCCACAAAATTTCAATGCTGCAAGATCTCGAGCGAGGCCGACCGCTGGAGATCGATGCACTCGTCGCTGCGGTCCAGGAAATGGGGCGCCTCGTCAAGGTCGCAACACCCACGATCGATGCAGTGCTGGCGTTGGTGCAGGAACGGGGTCGACAGGCTGGACTCTATGGCAATGAGCCCCGGCGCTAAACCTGGGGTTCCACTGCGCCAAACATAAGGCGGCAACCCCACCTGACTGCACTATCGGGGCAGGCCCATGATCTACCGCTGAATCATCGCTACGGACAGCCGAACCTCACTTCTTCGGGTCATCTCCGCCGGCCCATGCGATGAATTGCCAGCGGCCGCCATCCTTCACCAGCACGTCCTGATAATGACCGGTCACAGTCTCGCGGTCCTTTTTGTAGTTCTCGCGTGCCAACATGTAGTGGTATTCAGCAACCGCCACATTGCCCGTGATGGTTACCGAGATCGGGAGAAGCTCGTACTCGAGGACGGTTCCAGAATCCGCCTCGTAACGCCCCCAATGCTTGAGTGACGCAAAGTCGCGCGGCATCTGCGCCCCGGTCTCCCAAAATCGGATATTGGGATGCAACAGCTTGTCGATCCAACTCAGGTCCTTGTCTTTCGTCATCTGCCACTGCTGATGTTCAACCTTCCACACTTCTTGTTGATCCGAACTCAGCGCTTGTGCAGAAACAGCGCTTGCCATCGCGCAAAGCATGAGTGACACGGCAAACATGGAAACCATACGAGTAGACATCCTCTTCTCCTTCCATAGTTTTTATTGTGGTAACCGGGGCTCACCGGAATAGCTCCGAGCACCGCGTGACTAGAGTACGCGCGTTGCCCGTCACCCGATAGGGAAACCGGTGTGAGCCCTAGGCGGTACTGAGGACGATGTCTCCCTGCGCGAAGAGCCAGGCAATCGCCCATGGGCCGAGATGCGCGTCTGGTTCCATTCCCAGCTCGCTGTCTCGGGTTCGCCTAAGATGCGCTGGAAAAATAGGGCCACTTGCTGCGGACCGATTGCTAGCTCGTTGGCTTCCGACCCGAGCAAGAGCACATCCGGCGCCGCGATGAATTCTCGAATGAGGGCGAGGTCATGCGCTGAGAGGAGCGCGTTCAAGCGCACAAGTTTGGCGGAAATCCGGCGTTCGACCTCCGATGATGGCGCCCGGCAAGGGTCTCTCGTGCCTACACATCCGGCCAGAATGATCAAACCGCAAACTTGCCAGGCCACGCGTATTGCTTCTACCCTTCGCGCCCAGCGAGGGGGAGCGGCGATGCGAGAGCGCTCAAGAACGGCGGCCGAAGGGCTATTCCCCATGGCCCCCCCAAGCTATTTGATGAACTCCGCCGAGGGATGCGCTCTCGGATAGCGCCGCAGATAATCGAAGAAGCGGCTGAGTGTTTTCATGAGGTCCGCAGCCTGGTCACTCAAACACAAGTCGAGAAACCGGTCGATGGTTTGCTTATCGCCCATGTCTCTGCGCGCGGCGACGACGAAATAAACAATCGTCTGACCCGGTCGCGGCATGCCAAAGGGGGCCACGAAACCGAACCACTGCCCGGCAAAGTCGCTTGCTTGCCAATACACGCTGGTGCCGACGATGCCCACGCGATGGCGAACGGGCTGCCCCGACGGATGCGTGCCGCTGAAGTTGTAGAACATCGAATGATCAGTCCATTCCACCCCGGTATGCGGATCCTCACCGTCCAATTGGATACCGTGTAGATACTTAAGGTGCTGAATGTCCGGAGTATCAGCTGCCCGAACATGAGCATCTGTCCCACACCAAAGCGGACGCTGAATACCTGATGAACGTGCCGTTGAGTCAGCGGCTGGGCTTTGGTATAAATTTGGCGACACTAAGCGGTGCAACATTCCGCCACTGCCGGTTCCTCGCCGTTTTGAATGCAAATCACTTTTTTTAAGCCTCGCTCACAGCTTCGTCGGAAAATCCATGAGCTTGTAGTTGCCACATAGAGCGGAACAGCTCGCCGCGATTTCGCAACTCAGAAGGTTTTCCCTGCTCGACAATGCGGCCCCGGTCAATAACGAGAATTCGGTCATATGTCAGCAACGTTGATAACCGGTGAGCGACCGCAACGACCGTTCTGTCTCGAAGCCAATGCGTGATGCTCCTTTGAATTTGCAACTCTGATGCCGTGTCGAGGGCTGAGGTGGCCTCGTCCAAAATCAGGATCCGTGCCTTTTTTAAAAACGCACGAGCGATGCCCACTCGCTGCCGTTGACCACCGGAAAGCCTGATGCCACGTTCTCCGACCAGCGTCGCATACCCTTGGGGCAGTTGCTTTACAAACTCCTCGCACCGGGCCGCTCTGGCGGCTTCGAAAACTTCCTGATCGCTCGCGTCCGGTCTCCCGAAGCGGATGTTTTCCATGATGCTTCGGTGAAACAAGCTGATCTCCTGCGGTACGACTGCAACAGCTGACCGCAGGGCATCTTGGGTATATTCATCGATTGATCTGCCATCAATCGCAATCTCTCCCGATTGTGGATCGTGCAGACGCTGAATCAATTGGATGATGGTGGTTTTTCCTGCGCCGGATGCTCCCACGATACCCACCTTTTCGCCGGGTTCGACCTCGATGCTGACGTCGCGCAGCACCGGGTCCTTCGGGCTATATCCGAACGTCACGTTTTTGAATACGATTCTCCCCGGTCCGCTCAGGCTGTTGACCGCCGACGGGGCATCGACCATCGCGTGGATCTGACCGATTGCCTGAAGGGTATCTTCCACATAGCCAAACTGGAGGGTGACGTCGACCAAGGCGAGTGCGACATCTCTCGAGCCGTGCAGGATTCGAAATGTCAGCGCCGTGATGATGACCACATCGCCCGCCGTAATCGTCTGCTGAGCCCAAGCGTGCACCCCCCAGATCGACATCATCGAGGCCAACAGCCAGACGCCCAGATCGTAGACCACGCGCGTTTTTTCGGTGTACATCCAGCTCTTTTTTTGAGCAACCGCCTCTTCGCGGAAATCCTGCATCAGGCGCTGACCTTCACGTCGCCGCGCGGTGAACGCCTTCACCGCCCACATGTTGGTTATGACGTCGATGAGGTCCCCCGCCACCTGACTCGCTCGGCCCGCATAGGCCGAATGCCAACGCCGACCCTGATGGCCGGCGATCAACAGCAAACCCGTAGCGAGAGCGACACAGCCCCCCAGCACGGCGGCCATCGGCCAATCAATGACACTGAATATCACCAGCGCTCCGGCATAATCGACGATCGGGGGCACGATGCGCCACGCCGCCGTATTTGCGAGAGCACCGAAATTGCCTGCTGTACCCGTGATGCGCTGGCCTAATGATCCGGCCAGATTATCGGCGAAATAACGTATGGAATGCCCGGCCAGATGGTCGAATAGATCGAGGCGCATTTGGACACCCACGCTAATCGTGGCCCGACACATAAGCCAGGCACTGCAACGCAAAAGCACGCTTTCGATTGCCATCAGAGCAATGAACAGACCGAGCGCAGCCCAAACGGAATGAAGCGAATGCGAACTCGCCGCCATCGCGTCGACGAGGCGCTTCATCTGATATTGCATAGCAACGGCGCACACGGCGGCTATGACAACCAGGAGGAGCAGCGTCGCGAACTCCGTGCGTCGATCCCACACGTAATGCCAGATGAATCTGCCGGGGCTCGTCCAGCAATCCCGTGAGCTCAGCGCCACGGGCCACCAGGGGTACCGATCGAAAGCTGGCGTCCTAATTCATTGAGAAGATCCTGGTCCGCCGTGCGGCGACCGCCGGCGGCAGGCGGCGAGAAGAGGCCCGCCCTGCACATCCGATCGTTGTCCCAGCCGCGGTAATCGAGAATCGGATACAGGCAAATCCCCTCGACGGATACGCCGCGCTCCGTCGTACGTCTTACCTCGGAGCACACGTGATGCAGCCAATAAGGACGCGCCGACCCTTCTGGGCCGGTCTCCGATATCAAGAGCGGCCGCTGATAACGATGATGCACCTCGGTAAGCAAGTCGGACAGCGGCCGGTAGGCATGATGGCCGAGCGGAATCGTAGAGCCGTTCAGATACCATTGGTTGTCGCAATAGAAATTTGCTCCGATAATGTCCAGGCACTCGCTGCTACCACCCAACTCGGGCGCCAGCCTCCCCATCAGCATTTCGTGCGCCTCGAACTGCGCCAGCCGATACCTTTCGGCCGCGTCTTGCGCGGTGGGCGTGCCTGCCACGACGTTGATCAAGGGCTCCGCAATAATGAATCGCGCGCGACGCTCGACGTCTTTGATCGCGTGAATGGATGCAATGCAAGCCCTGACCAATTGCCGCTTGAGTTCCCCTCCTCGACCATGCCCCCCAGGGTTAATGCGGCCCACTTCACCGCCGGCCCAGGCTAAAAAGGAAATCTCGTTAATCGGGCAGTAAAATGGCACGGCGTCGCTCTCATTTCGCAACACTCGGGCGGCAGCGCTCGAGAAGCGCGCAAATTGATCCACGAAGTCGGCGGTCCAGACATCCACATGGTCTGGCCATCCGTAATGACAAAGGTCCCAGATAACGGTCACCTCGGCTGCGTGCGCCGCCCGGATCATCGGCAGCCAACTCCCCCAGTGATATTGACCGGGGCCGCTCTGCGCGAGGTGCCAGCGCACGCCATCGCGTGCAGTTTGAATTCCATGTGCGGCTAATCGTTCGTAATCATTCCTGGCAAAGAGGTCATGCTGCGTGGAGGAGAGTAAGTCCAGGCGAACGCCATCGACCCGTCGGTGCGAGGCGCATTCGAAACCGGCCATAAAAAACGACGGGAACAGCCGCGTGCCGAGTTCCCGGTTCGGGAGAGCATGTTCGGCCGTGGTTCGATATTGCGCATTCATCTTCCGGAAATTCCCGACCGTTGCTGCACAATGCTTCGAGCCGTAAACCCACGCCAGGCGTAGTCGTAGCGCCGCAATGCGCCGTCGAGCGGCATCAGCGAGGCACGCTCGCGTCGAAGTGCGCCGAAGCAAGTCCGCCGGGCCGGCGAATGCATCTCTTCCAGCTTCCGCGACCGTAATGTGCGGCGATCGACGCCCACGGCGACCCCAGCCAACTTGGCGAATTCAGCCCGGGGAACTGATCCGAAGTTCGCGAAATGGACGATGCCGTATTCATCAATCGATCCGGAATTAAGACACGCGCCAGCGAGATTCGGCAAATAAGCGGGCGACACCGCGACGTCACGAGGGGCGAAAAAACGATCAGGAACTTCATGGGGGACGAGGAACCTCGGATGCGTGGCGGAAATCGAACCACATCCTCGACTGTTCCACGCAAGATGCGCTGTAGTCGCTCGTCCGGATCGCGGATAAGACGCAAGAGAGGCTCGATGCAGGATCCAACTTACCCCTCGCCCGCAGCTGCGGCGAAATTCTTGGGCACGCCGGCCTCTTCATGTGGCTTCTGCTGTAGGCAGTTCTCGGACATGTGCAGAAGGTCAACGGACTGCTCTCGCCGACCGCACCCCGAAGCTACCGGTCGAGCGCATCGCGCGCAGTCATGCAGGTGATTGACGAGTCCCATGCGAGAGTTACTGCTCGAGAAACATCGGCGGACGGTACTTACGCTGTATAGCCGAATGCTCGTTCGCACCTACATGCGGAAGGCAGAGGTCGGCCGGGATATCACCCCGCCACGATGCTCAAGATCTATCTGTACGATATCTGAACCGCATCCAGTCCTCGCGCCGGCTGCAGCAGGAAGCGCGCGTCACCGCTGCTTCCGACGTCTTCTGGGGGACACGCGTTCGCGCCGTCGCTGCAGTGGGCCAAGACCGGGGCTACCTCGAGATGCGGATGCTGGTCCTCGACGATCACGATGTGATGCCAATCGTCGCCAAAGTCATAGACGTAGTCAAAGCACCGCGCATCCAAGCCGAGAGTTTTTACGAGTACCACATTTTTCTCATCCACGTGTCCAAGTTGAATGAGGAAATCGCCCCGGGCCACCGATAACGACGCCGCGCGCTGCCGGTGAGCTGCTCAACTTACCGACCAGCAGTCGACCACTAAATTGAAATCCCAGTGCCCCGACTGCTTTCATACAAGAGTTGGATCGCCGGCATACGCTTCGCCGCGCGAATCCATCTTAACCAAGATATCGCGTGGGTTGGGCTGAATGGAATACAGTCGATGTCGTAGTGCGCGACTTGCGGATAGGCGTGATGCGCCCCGTGGGTCGTAAACTGAAAAAACACCCATTGCGCAACCCATCGGGGCACGATGATCGTTCGCGTGAACAGATCCTGATTGGCGGGCGCGAACGGCACGACGCTCGCTCCGTCGGAGTGATGCAATGGAATGTGCGCGTGCTGGCTCAGCAAAATCGGATCTCCGATTGTCAGATAAAAGAGAAAGGCAAATGCCCATACCTCAAGGAAGCTCGTGCCAGCCATAGCGATCAAACCAGCATAAACTGCCGCCACGAATAGAACGCTGAATAACGCCCGCCGCCGCTGCCGCGACGACCGCGCGACTTCCGCGACGCGGCCCAAGTTCCAGAACACCGACACGCCAAATACAACAGAAAAAATGGGTATCCAAAATTTCCAACAAAAATTCAGCAGCCGCTGCAAATGCGGTGGCGGCAGGGGTCCCGCGAGCCCGCGCGTCGTCGGATCCTTGTCCATCCAACCGACCCACCTGTGATGCTGCGCGTGCACGTAACGCCAGGACGAATAAGGGACCAAACAGAACACAGATGCCATGTGTCCGAACACATCGTTCAACAGCCGACTCGCGAACAAGGCCCGATGCCCGCAAGCGTGCATTAGGACGAACCATTGAAAAATCAGCAAACCCAGCACGATCTGGCCGAGGAACCAGAGGATCAGCCAGCCCCAGCCACTCCCGATGCGGGAGAAACCAACCAGGGACAGGCCGACCGCAGCACTGGTACACGCTGTCTCGCAAAGGACCCACGCGAAGCCTCGGCGGTTCGTGGGGCGGCGCAAGGAAGCGCTAATATTTCGATCTTGCGATGTGAGATGAATGACATCCTCCAATCGCGGAATAGTACCGCCTGCCGGCTCCGGCAGGTGGTCTCGTCGGCGCGCACCAGCAGTTTAGCACTCGAAAGCACAGGATAAGCATCAAGCAAGCGCCGCATCGTCGAAGTACCAAGCGTGCGGTTTGGACTGGGCGATTACGGTAGGTGTATCCGGCCGAAAGTTACTGGACGCGATCCTGTAGTGAAAACTCACCCTCGGCGCGCCCGAAACGGCCGAGCGCGCTGGGTCATCATCCATACAGGTGTACAGCACGAAGTGCTCGCCACGCGCCCGCGCAGAATTGACGCAGCACCTAACCAAAGCCCGAAGTGCTTCCTCCTCCCCGCGTTCGCACGCCGCATGACGGATGTATCGAAAATGCAATACTATATGCCGCTGTGGGAAAGGCGGCAATGGCGCGATACGGGACACCTCGCGTCCAACGGCGCACAGGCCGCGCAGCCAGAGTGGCATCCCGACTACGCGAGTGCGCTTGATTGAACTGGCGTCCCACACGCCGATCGCGGCGACCATACGGCCGTGGCGTCTTGCGACGAGATAATCGGAAAGCTTCATCCCGGAAGAGCGGGCGACTAGATCCCTTAGACCTCCGTCACCGAACACGGGAGCGAAATCTCGGAACCGATAAAAGCCATCGAGGAGCGTCACTAGTTCCCTCTCGTCGCGACTCTCGGCGGCGCCCATATCGAGGGTGGCGGGAATCTTTAAAGGCACGATCGGCAGGAGCTGCCAGCTGGTAAACTGTGCGATGGGCCTTCCGCCCGCCCCGAACGCGGCGACTAGAGGGGCAACGGCTGCGTTGCCGGCGCCAGTCGCTATCAGGTAAGGCATTACGGGAAAGCTGTTCATGTAGTCCAGATTTGTTTTCGCGAGCTGTAAAGCGAGCCCACAACGGCGATGCTCGGGAGCCACACGCAAATCTCCGACATAACAAATCTTAGTCTGGCGGCCGCTCAACCACGCACCATAGCGCCAGCTGCTCAGACATCCGACGATCGTACCATCAATCTCGGCTACGAACGTATGTGCGTCGCCGCGGGCGCGACCCAGTGCGAAAAAGTCTGGATCCCGCTCGACGATCAATGAGATGTCGGCATCCATCGGGCAGCGCCGAACGAGCAAGAGCAGAGCATCATTATCAGCAGGGCGTGCGGATCGTACAGCCGCTGCCATTGGCAGGCTCACGCTGCCGGACCCCTGTGGCTGTGCCTCGATCTCGTAGAATGATCGTTCAGTGGTTCGCCCGGCCACCAGTTCCAGCGTCCTGCGAGGCGAATGAGCGCCGGGCCCAGCGCCAATCGGACTAGTGTGGCATCGATTAGGACCGCTACGCCCAGTGCAAATCCCAGAATCTTGATCAGCACAAAGTCTCCCAGAACGAACCCGCCAAAAATGGCCACCATGATCGCGGCAGCGAGAGTTATCACACGGCCCGTATTGGCAAGCCCTTCGGCCAGCGCCGCGCCGTCCGCGAGACCCGCCCGGTGGCCCTCGGCGACGCGCGCAACGAGGAACACCTCATAGTCCATGCTGAGGCCAAACACCGCGCAAAAAACCAGCACCGGAAGTATTGGAAAACCACCGTTCAGCGGATGAGCAAGACCAAGCAGGCCGGAGCCGAACCCGTCCTGAAATACGATTACCACGGCGCCGAATGCCGCCGCCACTGACAGCAAGTTGAGTGCGATGGCTTTGACCGGGATTAGCACGCTGCGAAAAGCCACAGCCAAGACCAAGAACGTCGCGCAAACCACGCTTACGACCACTCTCATCATTGTGCTTGCAATCACATCTTGGTAGTCAGCGTTGAACGCCGGTACACCACCTACCAGAAGTTGCGTGCCTGACAAACCCGTCAGCGCCTTGGGATTTGTCGAACGGATCTCCCTCACCAAACCAGTCACGTCCGCAGGCGACAGGCCTTCCCGGGGCAGCAACTCGACGAGCGTCGCTCGACCATCGAGGCTGACTAAACTGCGCCGGTCGACGTCGGCCAGCCGCTCGACAATCGCGGGCCCGCCTAGCCTTGCACCGCTCAGCGTCGCAACGGCCCACAGGTGATCAACCCGGGGATCTTTCGCATAGGAGGCGGCGAGCCGAGACACGGCATCCCAGCCCGACGGGGCCGTGACCGTAACGCCCGTCGGCAGATTCACGATGATCCGGATGGTTTGGCCAAAATTACTGCGCCCGACCGATTCCAGCTCATTGAGCACGCTCACGGATTCCGCGTTCGCCGGGAGCCAGCGGCCGCGAGGCAAGTCAATTCTTAGGCGTGTTGCTTGCACGGCCAAGAGCGTAAGGGGTAGCCCGACGAGCACGAGCACCCAGACCGGGTGCCTGCCAATGCAGTCCGCCCAGCGCCGCCAGTAACGTCCGGCCTGCTGCTCGCGGCTCCCCGCCAATTGAGTTGCGTCAATCCAAGGGCCAATCCAGACAAGTACCAAGGGCAACAACGTCGTCGCGACTAACACCGAGACGATGGTCACCAATAGTCCGCCGATTCCGATGGATCTCACCTCGTTCACCCGTACCAGCAGCATCGCGGCAAAACCGATCGCAACAGCCGCACCCGACACAATGACCGTGCGACCGCCGCGCTCACCCGCTTGAATGCAGGCGGTCCTGCGCGTTGATCCTTCGTCGAGCGCCTCCCGATAGCGGCTGACGATTAGCAGCGCATAGTCGATGCTGAGCCCAAGTCCAACCATGCTGACGACGCTGACAAGGATGACCGATACGGGGCTAAATCGATTCACTGCAACAGCCAATCCCAGTGCGACCAGCATAGTCAGCGCACCACATAAAAGCGGGAGCACCGCGGCGACGGGGCTGCGGAATGCGATCAGCAACAGCAGCAACGTGATGGGTAAAACCCGTAATTCGGCACTGTGCGTTTCTTCGCTGCTTGCACGTCGTATATCAGCGTTAACGGCCCCCTCGCCAGTCCAGCGAAAAGCGATGGCAGAGTAAGCAAGGCGCAGGCGCAACGCTTCGGTGGCCGCCCGCAGGTTGGCAATTAACGCATCGCCCGAACTCTGTTGCACGTCCAACCCGACAATGACTATGGAGCTGCCATCGTTGCCGATAAACGCGGGGTCTTCGTTCTCTAAATACGTGAGAACTCCGGCAACGCCGGGCGTCGAATTTAGTGTAGCGATCACCTGCTCGAGCAGAGATCTACCCTCTAGCGTTCTGGGCGAGGGTGCTCCGGAGACTCGCAGCAGCGCGAGATCCGCAAACGGCGATTGAAATCCCTCCCGCAATGCCGTCGCAACCCTGGCCGATTCACTGCCCTCCAGCCGCGCGGTCGCATCGAGTTTCTCATTGACCTTGCTCGCAAGCGGTAATGCCGCGACGATAAGCACGATCCAAGCCATGACCACGAGCCATTGCCGGCGGCTGGAAAGTGACACCACATTCATATGCGCACTCGCATGTTCTATGCAGGGTCGGGCCAAAACAGCCATGAAGACGGTCGGCCGACTCTCAAGGGTCGCGTGCTGCGCATCACTGACTCACTCCGATAGTGCGAAGCCAACGCGTGATGGCCCGTGCGGACTTCTCAGTGAGAGCGATCCAGTGCGCTGACGCGAGGATCTCTTCGCGGACCTGCGCGGGCAAGCCAAGCGTGCGATACACATCCGCATTGACATAGGAGCGCTGGACAGTCTTAACGTACCGCGAAAGATAGCCGCCGATCCGCCGTCTCTCCTCTGCGCTCCATTGCCCGCTGCACCGCTCCCACATTTCGGCCACCAGTTGGCGACCAAAGGCGATGTGGCGCGCTTCATCCTCGGCGTGATAGGAATTAATATCCCGCGCGAGGACCCACAGGCTCTCGTCCGCTGCAAGCCTTTGGTTATAAAAGTGTGTGATCTCCTCAAATATGAGGGCGCAAGCAAAAAACATAAAGTTTTCCTCGTCCGGCAAGAACTGCTGAGGAAACCTGACCTGACGGTCTTGAAAGATGAGTTCTCCATAATCTATGCAAAATCGCGCAAAGACGACGGTATGAGCGTTCTCTTCGTGCAGAAAGTGTTGCAGGTAGCGCGAGACAAACACCGGAAGGTTCCGGTAAAGGCGTGAGGCGAGACCTGTCATGAGATGTCGCTCACCGGCAATGTTGAGCGAAAAGAAACTTACCGCCTCCATTAGCGCCATCCGCCACCGCTGTTCATCGCTTAACTCGCGAAACAGCGGATGAGCCGCCATCGGCAACAGTTCGGGACTCATCGCGAAGCGATCGGGTTCCGCATTCGTCGGCCAGGCGAAGCGCGCGTGCGGGTTGGAAAACCTGCCGACAGATTTTTCAATCAGACGCCGCGTCGTCGTTTCCAATCGCCTCAATGCCGGTGAGTTCGGTGCCGTCACGGGCGCGACACGAAGAAGTTCGAGTAAATGGAGTTGAGCGTGCGCAAGTTAGCGGGGTCCAAATGTTCAGCGAGGATTTGTTGGCCGGTCTGCCGCTCCAGAAAGAGCACGAATTCGACGAATTGCAGCGATTCCAGGATACGCGAGTCGATGATGTCCGTATCGGGATCCAAACTCAGTGCCGCCGCTGCTGGGTTGGTCTTGCACAGCCAAGTACGCAGACTCTGAAACACCGATTCTTTATCAGGCACGGACATCAGGCATACCGCGGTTTGCGAACGGTCATGACGTGAAAGGCCGCATTGACAAACGCTCGATCACGCGCCTCTAGCACCGCAGAGTGAGCGCGGTTTTCGTCAAAAAGCGTCCCTAACGTGGCCGGACGGGGGCGGTCAGCCATCAATGCACGATAACATATGGTGGCACCGTGCCGGGCGACGCGTCCAACCTCCTTGAAGAATGGCCCGAGTTCCTCGTCAGGCAGCCACTCACTCACATTTGAGAGATAGAATTTGTCGCCGCTCGAATCCGGCATCGTGCGTAGAAACGTACGGATGTCTGCGTGATGCGTTTTGAGCCGATCGCGATGCTCCCGCAGCGCAGCGGCGGCGGCGGACCCTAGGTATGCCGGGCGTCCTATCTCGTCATCGCAGTAGCAGCCGCGTAAGATCCAAGACAGAAAGTAATTCCCTCGAATCGGAAGCTCAGTCATACAACGCCTGGCGCGCTCACGCAAGTCGCCTGATATACGTCGCCCGTCGACGTATTGGTAAAAAGTTGGATCGAGCACACGATCCAGTATCCTTTTGTGCGCGAGGAGAAACAGCGCGCGCCAACCCACTGTATCCCAATGGTCGCGGTAGAAGCACTTCTGTGTATCAAGGGTCGGTTGTTCGAACAGTGCCGCGACGCGGCGACGAGTATGGACGAGTCGAAGCAATCGGCGGATGAAGTCAAAAAACTGCTCGACACGGCCTTGGGATATTATTCCGCGCTCGATCTGCCCGCTGCGCTGCCTCCAGAAACTAGCCGTGTCCTCCGCGAGGCGCGGAGTGAGATATTCCAAAGTGGTCAGTCGACGGTCCGAATGAACGCCGCCCAGGAAACTCGTTGACTGCCCTGGCCCCAGCTCACAGACCGCCACGAGTTTTAGCTGCAGCAAGTGAAGTTGTGCTGCGCTTCTATCCACCGCGTGTAGACTCTGCGGTCCTTGCGCTAGCAAAGTCAGTGCCGTGCACCCGGCTCCCGCGACCGCGATCACTCGATCGGCCGGCCCTATGTTGAGGGCGTCGACTTCCAGTTGCGCATCTTCCCAGTTTTGGCCATACAACAGCCGGTCAACCGACGGAGTGCTCATACCACGTATCTCGCGTGTTGCCATCCGGTCGCTACGGCGCGTGCGACGATCTGCGGCAGCCATGCACGCGCGTGAGGCAAGACAAGCGTTGGGTTTCCACTGACCGCACATTCAAACGCTCGAGTGTCGAATACCTTCGGCACCTCGAGCTGTCTAGTAATTTTTCGGGTCTGCAGAATGATCTGTCGCAGCCGCGGGTTGCCGGTCAACTCGACAATATTTACGAAGTTCTCGAAAACCTCGCGGGCAACCGACAGAGGCAGCGGCTGACCGCGACCGCGCCATGACGCGTCGATCGAAGCGAGACAGCAATCAATGGCGGGAAAGATCTCCTCTAGAGCGAACGACCGGTCGCCTCCCGCACAGATATGATAGGTCATACCTGATGCGACGGGCCTCGCAAGTAGGTAGCCGATCGCCAATGCAGCAAAGTCCGACGGTATCAGGTCCACCATCTGACCTTGGACGCCCGGAAACATCGCCAGGAGCCCCTCGTGGAAGAGTCGAAAGATCGGGTAAACCCCGGAAAGACGTGAAATGTGCCCGTCGGCGCGTCTGCCTACGACGATGGAGAGGCGATAGATGTCGACAGGCAGCTCATGCCTCGCACTCAGCGCCTGATGTTCGGCGAGTGCCTTGGAACGTTCGTACTCGTTATTGAAGTCGACGTTGAGGTCGAGCTCTTCCTCGCGGATCGTGCCACTGCGCCGTCCGGCAACGAAGGCCGTACTGACGATTCCGATTCGTTCGATCTTGGGGCAATGGAGCGCATGAGTCAGAATATTTGTCGTACCAACTACGTTGTTGAGGCGTGCAGTTATTGGGGTCTGATCAAACCGGGTAACCGCGGCTGCGTGCACGATGCCGGTAACCGACTTGGCAGCTGCGCGGTGTTTGTCGGTGAGCCCAAGTCCGAAACGAGTCACGTCGCCCTGAACGGCGACAAGGCGCTCGGCACGATCACGGGGGACGTCGGCCCAATCGCAGAGCCAGCGTCGTTTCGCTTCGATCTCCGCCTCGCTTCCGCGGAGTAGCGCAAGGATCTTGGGCGGATTCGGGCTGCGCAATAACGTGCGCACGAGCTCGCATCCCACGATACCCGTCGCACCAGTCAGCAACAGTTCTTTGGCGAGCATCCTCCGTTATGCCTCCAAGATCGTGCAGCTCCAATGCGCTCCAAAACCCATGACGAAGAGCGCAATCTTGTTGCCGCGAACGATCCGCCCTTCTTCAATCGAATCAATGTAATTGATGATATTGTCGGACGCGACCACGTGACCGATCCTGGCAATATTGGCGGTGTAAATACGCTCGAGTGGAATGCCGACGACCTGCGAGAGAATCTCCCAGCTCTTGATGTTGAGATTGTGGGGAATCAGCAAATTGATCTCGCCGATGACGAGACCCGCAAGGGCAACTGCCTCCAATATCGCGCGGCGGGCAAGCGGAAAATACGCTGCGATCAACTGGTCGTGGCTTATGGTGCTGTCCCAGTACACGCCGCGCGTAATTTGTATCATTGCGAGGATGCGGTTCGACCGCTGTCCCCGAGCGACGACCGCGGCACACGCACCATCGGACATGAGGTTATAGACGATTTCGCGTCGGGAATGAGCCGGAAAGCGGTCAGCTGCGACGCACAATACGTGACGCACAGCCGGCTCGGCGAGAATTAACGCATTGGCGACGCGAATCGCCGCCTGAAACGTATTGCACGCAAGTTGCGCAATTCCAATCACGGACGCGTTGGGTATTCCGAGTTCCGCCTGAAGGCATGTTCCGGGAAATCGGAACAACGGCGTCGGATCGACCATCGCATTCCACGATTGTGCGTCGTCATTCATGAGGACGGAACTGGTAGCCAGCGCGCCGGCATACACAAGCACGTCTACTTGCCCAAGATCGAGGCCGCTGCGGCTTTGCAGATCTCGCACGGCCTTTGCTGCCATTTGAACGGCTGATTCCTCCTCGGCAATGCGAATCGACCCAAAACCAAGTTGAATAAGTTTTGCTTCGCCGCTGATTGTCTGTCCCAAATTGACGAGCTGAGCAACGCTTCGCTCGGAAGGCGGAAGGTAATAACCAAGAGCAGCGATACCGACCGCTTCTCGAGAGGTCGGTGGACCCACGGTAAAACCGTCACCGCGCGCGGGTGAGAGATTCAAGGGGTCAGCCGGTTGCGGGTAGATGGGTGCGCATTCTTGCTTATGTATATCATTCAACGCAGCGTCGAACACGGGGTAACCGCCTTTCTATGCGGAAATCCATAAGACGACGCACCCAATACCCGTATCGGCACGCAGATCAAAGCGTCGGAGGACGTCAGCAAGCTGGGGTCCTAACGAAAGTCCGCACTGGCGATCATGCGAACTCGCGCGGGAACTGCAAGTACTTGATTATGCTCATTACTGAGCATAACGAAGCCGGACTGAATCACGCGAAACAATCTGGCCACCGGGCGCGGTCGCCCAGTAATCGCCGAAAGATTGGCGTCGACCAACTCATCGCAAGCCGGGCCGGTATGGACGAGCCATTTACGGCGTTGTGGTGATTCGTAGATTGCCCGCAAATCGCGGGCGCACAGGAACATACTGACGCATTGCAACGCCGGTTGGCTTGCCTGCGTCGACTGGGCACGGTGCTGTCACCGTCTCCTTGAGCGCTTCTATCTCGAGACAGATCGCTTCGATCCGCATCGACGCTCTCATCGAGGAGCGAGCGCTGCATGGGTCCATCTGCTTGTGAATGGAATTTCTATGATGCCTGAGCGATGAAACTTTGCACGGCATGGAATGCTCCTTTTGGTAGCCGTTAAAGGACTTATTATTCCGATCTACTGCTGCTCTGTCAGATAGCGCGATATGTTGGTAGGTGGACACCAACGGCACCTTCGTTGCGTCTGAAAATATGCAGAGCGTCCTGTTGCATACTGTCGCCGAGCGACGAGTGATAGACTTCTCCAACGGACACTAGACACTCGGGGTTAACACGAAGAAATGCTTTCCTTGAATGAATCTCCTTAATTTGCAATTGCATCCGATGATGGTGCACTTCCCTCTGGCGCTGGTGCCCATGGGATTTCTCTGCCTGTTGGCGTCCCAGCTTCTTAAAAATGAAAAGGCTCGAATTTCTCTGGCACATGCCGGCACGTGGACAGTGCTGCTCGGCGGAGCTGTGGTCTACATAACGTTGGCGACGGGCTTGCGCGCCGCGTGGAATTTAAGGCTGCACGGTGCCGCCCAATATTCGGTGTCGCGGCACATAATCTGGGCGATTTGCAGCAGCCAATTGGTGGCGCTGCTCGCGTTGTGGCGGGGATGCGCTATCCCGTGGGACTCAAGGCCTGGCTGGCTCTTCATGCTACTGCTCTTAGTCGCCTGTGCGGGACTGATTGTGACGGGATATTACGGTGGCGAGAATGTGTATCACTACGCCTTGGGCGTGGATTTGAAGAGCTCGCGTTGAGCTGCGGCCCTTGAGCACCTTCTCGGTGCGGTCGGCACTTTCTTAAGTCCGCTTGTGGCGAATGAACCTCAAAATTGAGGTTCCCAGGCCGATCGCTGGCATAGGGTGCGGCGTTGGTGGCGGTGCAAAGTCCGGGAGGTCTGGCGTGATTGAGGACACGGCGGCGAAAACGAAGGAGGAATGGCATTGCAGCGTCATCGTGGTGCCGGGATGTCAGTTGACATAATCACGGTAAGAAAATATTCACACAGTGCGTGAGGGTTTTTGACGAGAGCGACCTGAATTCAAGAGACAAAAATTTACGGTAGTGCATAACTCACAAAATCATTCGTTTGCGTGGACCGCTCGACTGCGTCGCGGCGACGGTAGTGCGGTGCCCAACTTGAATTAGCGGTAGTTTCCAAGCTTCGCAGCCATTGACACCGCAATTTGGCGGGCGCTTACTATCGCGATCTTTCAAAAAATCACTGTAACCACTTCAGGATGAAATGGTAGCGTCAGTCGCACCTCCCGCCAGTTGCCCGCCACGGCATGCAACGCGATGCGCAAGTTCGCGCCAGCACTTCAGGGTGCGTCAGTAAAATCAACGACGCATTCGTCCAAGGAGGACGCTACCCCGGCGTAGTTCCATCACGAGCCCGACCTATCGCCGGGCGACAAGTAAACGATGAAAAACGCAAATCTCAATTTGGAGGGTGATGTCATGGAAAAGAAGAGTAGTGGAGTAATTAGATCCTTCTCACCTCTCGACGCTACGGTGATGAAGGTTGCGATGCTCTACTTCGTCGCGTCGGTGAGCTTCGCAGGTGATTTCGAACTCACCAAGATAAGCCAGGATCCATATACCGATCCAATTACGGAGCACCGCACCGAGGTCGGGCCAAGCATGGTTGCACACGGGGATACGATCGTCTCGGCCTTCCAAGTCGGCCGTTTCCATGGCGCTGGGTCCGATAACATTGGCTGGGCGACATCCAAAGATGCGGGCAGGTCTTGGCAGCACGGCTTTCTCAGTGGGACGACGACTCTGGTCGGCGGATCTTGGCCCACGGTTAGCTTGGCTGTGGCCGCATTCGATGAGAAACATAAGACCTATCTCATTGCCATGATGCCATTCGACTCAGGCGGTAATGGCCGCGGGATTACCATCAGTCGATCTGAGGACGCTATGCACTGGAGCGCGCCCATCACGGCGGCTACCAGCGCGGGTACGAACGGTCACTGGCTGGCGTGCGATAACAGTCGTGAATCACCTTTCTATGGAAATTGTTACGACGCCTATTTGGACTACACTTCCCCGACCGCCAACTACAACGTCCTGGTGGTGTCGAAGGATGGCGGAAAGACTTGGAGTGTTCCGGTGCAGTCGCCGGACACGCTTGCGGGACTTCCCACTTCCTTGGCCGTTCAGCCGAATGGTAACTTTGTCGTACTAGGCCGAAATGCCGGACCCAACGGCGATCAGCAGTATGCAATCCCATCGGCGGACGGCGGTGCGACGTTGGAGCCGTCCGTGTACATCACCACGCAACAATTCGATTACCCATATCTGCGCTCTGATCCTGCTCTAAGTTCGGCGGTGGATGGGGATGGCGTAATTTACGTGGTTTTCCCCGACTGCCGTTTCAAGGCCGGCTGCCCCTTTGTACTGTTCCCAACCAACGACTTGGTCATGACGACGTCAACGGACGGTACGCATTGGAGCCCAATTCAACGGATACCGATCGATCCAGTCACTAGTAGTGTCGATCACGTGATTCCCGGATTGGGCGCCTTCAGCGGAGACGATGAGGGTTATGGTGGCACGCACGGGTCACGCACCAAGCTCGCACTGACCTACTACAGCATCGACAATGGCACTCTATGCGTGCCCGCGAATTGCGACCTCAACGCCGCTTATATATCGTCCGATGATGGGGGCAAGTCGTGGCATAAGGCCCATAAAGTCTCGGGTCCGATGATGCAAACCTGGCTCGCATCGACCGATGCGGGTCGAATGGTCTCTGACTATCTAACCGTGGCTTTTGTCGACGGGCAACCCTTTGGTACGTTCGCCCTGGCGCGCGCGCCAAATGCAAAAACCGGCGAGCTGGATGAAGCGATCTACGCGGCACCGCTCGAGGATGACTATTGCAATGCCGAGGCTCTCCGCCACATCCACACATCTACTCGGCTATGTGAGCGGCTTTAACTCAGGCTAAACATCGGGTGTTGCGGCGGAGTCCTTGACCGGCAGGTGTGCTGAACAGAATTACTAATAATGTTCACCGGAGCGAAAGCCCCGCTCAATATGCCCAATCAAGTCGACGACCAGCAACCGCCGGAGTTGACCCAAAACGGCTGGCCACAAACGCCGGCTTTTCGGCGCCCGAATTGACGTGGTCTCAGGACACACGAATCGCCGGCCGAGTAACCGCTTTGATTAGGAGCGCTACGAGTGCCGCCACTGCCAGTGTGCCGGCGAGCCCAAGCAATCCAGCTGGTCGAATCTGATGGACATCGCGGCCGAGGTCCGCTGGCAAGTCGAGCGCACGCACTGCTCGTAGACGCGCCAAATGCGCAAGCACCGCATTGGCGCTCGGCGCCCCTGGCGGCTGCCGGAACCAGGACGACGTGCTGCTACTGCCGCCAGGACGTTGCCGTCCCCACGCCACCCCCGGTCGCGTGATCCTATTCTCTGCTGTCGTGATCCTATTGCTCGGCGGCTTATATTAACAGCACATGAGCCTTACCCTCGTCACGCTGGCACTACTGCACCGGCATCATCCCGTCTGAACTGCGGGATCAAACTAAGACGTGATATGTTGCGAACGCGAGCAAGCCCGCCTTTCTTTTGTTGCAAGTGTCGATTTCGCGGCGTCTGGTTCGTCGATGTGTAGGAAAAAGATGTTTTTTAGTCAGCCGGAGTTATGTGTTATGAGTATTAAGATTGAGACGAGCCCGCGGCTTTTCGCTGCCAGCGCGCTAGTAGTCCTACTCGGCACCCAAGCCGGCATTTCCCAGGCTGCCGAATCAGCCGCTCCGCCAGCGATTCCCCCGGTGGCCGCACCCCCCGCAGGCCACTATCAGCTCGACAAATCCCACGCGAGTCTGCAGTTGCGCGTCAGTCACCTCGGGTTTTCTAATTACACGACGCGATTTAGCCGCTTCGATGCCGAACTGACGTTCGACCCGCGCAACATTCCGGCCTCCAAGCTCGGGGCTAACATCGACGCCGCTTCTGTGGAGATGGACCAGGCGCCAGCGATGTGTTTGGACATCGTGAAGGGGCCGCAGATGCTCGATACGGCCAAGTTTCCGAAGATTATTTTCCGGTCCGAAAAGATTCGGATGACCGGTGCCAAGACAATGGAGATCACCGGCACCTTGGATTTGCATGGCGTCACCCGGCCAGTGGTTCTCACCGGTACGTTTAACGGCGGCTACGCCGGAATGCCCAAGATGGACCCGCACGCACGCGCTGGGTTTTCAGCGCACGGCTCGATCAAGCGCTCCGATTTTGGGATTGTATTTGGTGTGCCCGCCCCCGGAACCACGATGGGGGTCGGTGATTTGATCGACATTTCAATTGAAGCGGAGTTCACCGGGCCGCCATTGGCGACACCTGCCGACGGGTCACATTGATGTGATGGTTCGACCAAGCGGGCCGACCGTAGTCGACCGACCATGTGCTGCCCGAAGTGCCGCGGGGTGGCGAGCGGCTCTAGCATTTCGACACGATCCGTGTCACAAAGGACTGTCGGCGCATTCCCATTTACACCGCCGCGGCCGCTTGCTTATCGAGTACCACCTTGACGACTTCCCGTGGATACCACGTTAGCGCCGTCGATGGTACCGCGGAAGAGTTCAACGCAGTCAATGACGCGATGCCCCTTTGGTCGACCAAGATTAAGCTTGAGGCATTCATAGTCAAGTGCCCGACCCCGCATCGTGAGATATTCACCTACCTTCGGCGGCAACTGAAGTAGCGCACCCGTCGAACACGATGCGAAGAGGTTATCGTTCGGCATGTTAGATCTCCGGTCTTGCTCGGGCGGGATTGCCCGATCCGGAGGCAGGCCATTGAAGCGCAGCCGAAGCGCACTCGCGAGCACGGAAGTCCCGCGCAGACCTTGAACGGCCATTCCTGCGTGTTTCGCGACGTGTCTAATCGATAGTTACAGGTCGAAACTCCACCTAACAGGTGATCGATCAGTCTCGCGTCAACTACAATAGGCTATAGAAACGCCGCAGCCAACAATCAAACGACAGCGGCGTATACTCCCCCGCATGCCGAGAGAAAGGAGTCCTGGCACCCCCCCCCCCCGGCGTCACAAACGACTAGGACAAGATACACTGGGCGGATGGGTAGCGACCTATCATCGTCGGAAGCATTCGCGCGCGCTGAAGACCTACGAGAGATGTTCGCCCAGTCGCCGAGCTTTTCTGCGCTTCTGCGTGGGCCGGAGCACCGATTCGTGCTCACCAATCCCGCCTACCTGCAGCTGATTGGACATCGCGAGGTCATCGGGCTTCCCGTACGGGAGGCTTTTCCAGAGGTCGAAGGTCAGGGTTTTTTCGAGTTACTCGACGACGTTTTCGCCAAAGGCAACTCTTACGTCGGAAAAGACGTAAAGATTGTGCTGCAGCGTACACCCGGGGGTGATCCTCAAACCCGCTATCTCGACTTCGTCTATCAGCCGATCAAGGATGAGTCGGGAAGAGTCACGTCGATCTTTGTGGAGGGAATAGATGTCACCGAGCGCCGAGCAACAGAGCAAGAATTGCGCGAGTTGAACGCCAACTTGGAGAAGCGGGTCATTGAGCGCGCGCAAGCCCGGGGACTGACATGGAAACTGAGCCCAGATTTGCTCGGAGCCCTCAATGCCAAGGGTTATTTTGTGACATCCAACCCCGCCTGGCAGAGCGTGCTCGGATGGTCTGAGGCCGAGGTCGCCAGCATGTCGATCTTTGAACTACTGCACCCTGATGATGTGGAGCATACGCGCGCGGGTTTTGAGCTGACGCTCGTAGGACAGCCAGCGCTGCATTTCGTAAATCGCTATCGTTGCAAGGATGGCAGTTATCGATATATCTCGTGGGTGGGCATTCAAGAAGATAATTTTGTGTACTGCACTGGCCGAGACATCACGGCCGAACGCGAGGCGGAAATCGAACTGGCGAAAGCGCAAGACGCGCTTCGGCACTCGCAAAAAATGGAGGCGATTGGTCAGCTAACCGGAGGCATCGCTCATGACTTTAATAACCTCCTGACGGGCATCATCGGCTCGCTCGATCTGGTACGACGACGCATGGCGGCCAATAGGACGGAGGATATTCCACGTTTGATGGATGCCGCGTCCACTTCGGCGCTACGTGCATCGGCGCTCACACACCGATTGCTCGCTTTCGCACGCCGCCAATCGCTTGACCCACGGCCCAATGACATAAACCGGCTCGTCCTGGGGATGGAAGACCTCATCCAGCGAACCATGGGCGAACGCATCGAGTTGGTCTGTAATCTATCCGGCGATCTATGGTCTGCTTTCACAGATGCGAATCAACTTGAAGGCGCCCTTCTGAATTTGGTCATCAATGCGCGGGACGCAATGCCGGACGGTGGTCGCTTGACGATCGAAACGGTGAATGTTGTGTTGGACAATGCATACACTTCCCTGCAGCCGGACGTTCACCCGGGCGACTATGTAGCGATCAGCGTTTCAGATACAGGCATTGGCATGTCCCCGGAAGTGTTGAGAAAAGCGATCGATCCATTCTTTACCACGAAACCCGTCGGCGAGGGCACCGGCCTCGGCCTATCGATGACCTATGGATTTGCCAAACAGAGCCACGGGCACCTGCGCCTCTACAGTGAGTTGGCCCAAGGCACGACGGCGAAACTGTATATACCCCGAGCTCGCCAAGACGCGGTTGACTTGAACCCCGTGACAGTTGAAACGCCGCGCGGATCAGGCGAGTGTATTCTAGTCGTGGAGGACGATGTCACCGTTAGACTTATAATCAGCGATGCGTTGAAGGATCTTGGTTATGAGGTATTTACCGCGTCGGAGGCGCGCGACGCTATTCCCATCCTGCAATCTGCGCAGCCCATTGACCTGCTAATTTCAGACGTAATATTGCCGCACATCAACGGCAGAAAACTTGCTGAGACCGCGCGAGTCGCGCGCCCAGGGCTCAGGGTGCTGTTCGTTTCCGGTTACGCTGAGAATGCGGTAGTGCGAGCTGAGTTCCTCGATATCGGCATGGATATGCTCTCTAAGCCTTTCGCGTTGGACGCTCTCGGCGCGAAGGTCCACACAATGCTTGGGAAACCGAAAACCGAAGGCTAGGGGATCCGTAGTTTTTGCGCAGCTCCGCCGGCTTACCGTCCTACCAAGTCCGCCATGACGACACGCTCCGTCAGAATCGATTCCCGGAAATGGTTACTCTTCGTCCCAGGAAAAGACGCTGACCCCGATCCTCTTGGTATTCTGGTGAAGGGGGTCGCGTACTTTTCGTGTTGAAAGTCGCGGTTTCTCTGCGGCCATGCAAAAGCCATGCGCCTAAGCTGCTGATGATACGGCCAGCTGGATCACGCTCCGATGGGTGCGCGGCACTCGCGACTACCGCGTTCACCTCGAACAAGACCTGTAGTGCAACTGCATAATCACCCAAGTAAACGGGCGACGCGGCACACGTCGCGGATGCGCACGATCGAAACCCACAGCATCCATAGAAAGCGCGATTCTCGACTTAGTTGCCATTGCCAAGCGTCGCCGCCAACGCGGCTATGAACTAACGAGCTGATTACTCACCAGCGTCACCGGAGAATCTAAATGCAAACCGTTTCTCAAGCCCTCGAACTTCTAAAGCGCCAATCCGACCTGGAGGTCGCCATGCTGCAGCCCGGCGGAGTTCACGTCACTGAAAGAACGAGAACTTCACGCGGTACGTTGCCGCTTGCAAGAGCTCCCGGAAGCATCACAAGCAGTGGTTGAAGCCGCGCACGCACTCCGTCGGCCGGTCACCGATGTCAGGGCCGATGAAGTAGAACAATGAGCCACAACCCGCGCCTTTCGTTGAGGCGTGTCGTTGCACGGTTGCGGACGCGCGCCCGGCAAAGACGCGCGACGGGCCGGTCTGAGCCGGACCGTAGGATGAGCGCATAGCAGCAGCTGGCGGGTGTTCCTACCGGCAGACTTGGTGTCACAACACGAGAGCGAGAGTCGGGCCGCCTGCTCTGCTCGTTCCCGGTCGCCCGATCATTGTGCTCTCGGTAATTGAGGCGCTGGATCTAAGTCCAAAATCAAGCGCGGGATCGCATGTCGCGCAATCACGGAATGGATCTCGACTCCGCCAATTCGCGACCGCCGCCAAGGTCCCAACTCGATAAACTGCCCGCAAGCGCACTATCGCGCCTAATCCTTCGCCCACTCGAACAGTCCGAGGGACATCTCTTACGTGGCCTTGAGGCATTCGCGGCTGCGCAAGCTTAGAAAAGTGGCGCAGCATGCTTCAGCTCGTCCAATATCGTAGCAAAGGAGATTCGCGCTATGACACAAGTTCCGAAAAGGATTGATAAGCCCAACGATCCACCCTACTCCGGCGGCGAAGATGAATCTCAGGGGCGCGAGAAGGCCTCACGAGACCCGAAACAGCGCCCGAACAATTTTCCGGTAGATGAAACCGACAACGGTCCACCTACGGCTCCCGGTGACACCGGGGAAGGCCCCTGATCGGCGGCAGACAATGTCACAGCGGCGTGACTTCCTAAGCACTGAGCCCCACACGCCGGCGGGCGGAGACACAAGCATGCCGCTTAACATCAGTTTTAGGCGTACCAGGGACAAGATAACTTTGCGAAAGTGCAGCGCAGTTTGCGGTACGATCGGACCGCTGAGTCCCAAACTGCGCATGCCGTTATGCAGCCCTCGAGGCGAACGTGGACGATAGCAATGAGTAAGCCTCCCCGTCACGACTAAACAGGTCATAGTCTCCCTACTCGTATCGTCAAGTTTCCAGAATCAAACCGCGATGCGACACCCCCGACGGTAACCTACTCCGGCAATGCGGGCAGCTATGCGGCCGGCCAATCGGTCTACTCGGAATTGCGACTTTGGGACAGGCCGGATCTTGAGCGTCAGCCAAGTGCGGGTACTCGGCCGGATGGTCGGTGCGCTTTAAAGGTGTGTTTGCGTTGAATCGGCCACTCGTAAGTTATTTCCTGAAGAGGCGTCTCCGACGGCTGGCGGCGTAAAGATGAACTTTGACCTGAAGGGCCGCGTCGTCGAGGTGCAGGTCAACCTGCCAGAGATATAGGAGGTAAGCTGCGGATTTTTTTCGAGCTTGCGAAACACTTCGTGTCCTCTACGTAAACGCGATTTTCTCGCGAGATCTTCCGGTGCTCGGGCGTAATATTGAGCTTCAAATGCTGTCCTGGCTACAAGTCTCCGACAAAAAAACGCGGGTCCCGTAGGGCAAGTGACTTGCCTTGGCGCGCCATATCTGCCGTGATTTCTTGGCAAGGCTTCCGCCGACCCACAACCGCCGCCGGGAATTACGTTGCGGACTAAACCCCAAACTCGAAAAACAATACCTACAACGTCCTTTGTTGCTTATGCCCGGTGGAGGGACGGCTTTGAACCTGGTCGCCTCGAGATCGCGCGCAAGCACGTGCTGTCTTACGTTCGCAACCTGTGCTTGTTGACGTAATTCTTGTCAGTTCGCCTACAAGATTTTTAATGGGTCCACAATAAAGTGCGCAGACCAGATCCATTTTCAAGTTAACCAATGCATCAAAGGGGACATCGGTGAACGCTATTCCTCCAATCAAGTTGATAAATCGTCGACGTCTGTTAGGCGCGGGCGCTGCGGTATCGGCCTCCCTATTGGCGACGTCGTTCAGCCGGAACCAAGCCTTCGGCGAGAGCAGGCAAGATTTTGATGAAGAAGAAGCTCCCGCACCTACCCCTCTCTCGCAAGACCTGATCATGGACATCCAGGAGATCATTCAAGCCCAAGGCATGGTTTCGAATGGGGTGCTGTCCATCGAGATTGATCGCGATGATTTGTACAACGTCAGGAAAGGGCACGTTCCCATCAAACCCGCCTTCGAAATCAACGGAAATTTGGCCTTTCAGGGAATTGGTGGGGATCGCGTGATCCTCAACGGCGATATGGCACTGGAACCCGACGAGCTCGATCCATTTATCGACCGGCTACTTGCTCATGAGCTGGTTTTTCAAGCCGAACACCAGCATTTTTATGACTTGTCCCCAATGGTATGGTTTATTCACTTCCGCATGGCTGGTGATGGGATTCAGGTTGCTAAGGCGATTAAGGCGGCTCTGAGCGTCACCTCTACACCTTTCCCCCAGATGAGCCCCGTTAATCCCAAGACTCCGCTACCGGCCGATGAACTTGGCCGAATTATTGGTGCCGCTCCGTCTATTGGTGCAAGCGGCGTGGTGACATTCGAAGTACCACGCAAAGAGGCTATCAGACTCGGCGGAATACAGATAAGCCCGTACCTTAACGTGGCCACGACGATTGCATTTGAACCCTTTGGTGGCGGCGAGAATGCAGCGGCCGCACCCGATTACGGGTTATTGGCTTCAGAGGTCAATGATGTCGTCCGATTTTCCCGCAAGCATGGGTGGGATATTGGTTGCTTGTACAACCAGGAGACTGACGAGCACCCGCAACTATATTTTTCTCATCATTTTAAGACCGGCAATTCGGTCGAACTTGCGAAGGAAATTCGGGGTGCGCTTAATCTGACAAATTCGAGATTCTCCTGATTTTCTTATTGTTGCCCCTGCAAGAGTAATTTTCGAGGGACAGCATATGGAGCGAAAAATAGGGAGCGAGAAAGTCGTCGAGGCTGCGTAGCGCCTCCAATGCGACGGCATTTATGGTAGGGATTTTACCAGCGCGGCTTGATTGGGGTCGGCGTCCAGACTCTGAAGCATCTCTGCCCAATGCGCCTTAAACGGTGGGTCGCCGGCGGCACGAGATTTTGTGTTCCGGTGAGTGCGATTGCCGATCACTGCGCGCGGCGCTCGGGGCATCGTCACACCGAGTCGGACCAGCACGGCCTTCAATATCCGCAGGTTATTTCAGAGCCGCTTTTCAGAAGATGTAAAAAAGCGTTCTAGATCGTCCGGATCAACCGGTTTCGTACAATGGTGATCGAAGCCGGCAGCTTGAGCGCGTCGCTTATCATCTTCTTGGCCCCATCCGGTCAAGGCAATCAAAATGATCCGTGCTCCCCATGCTTCCTGACGAATGCGCTGCGCTACCTCATATCCGTTCAAGTCCGGCATGCCAATGTCGAGGACCGCAACATCGGGCTTCAGATGCTCTACTAATTGCAGAGCCTCTTGGCCGCTGTGCGCCAGATGCACATCATGGCCGGAAATTCTTAAGAGAATGTCCAACATCTCGGCGGCATCACGATTATCATCCGCAATCAGCACACGTCGCGCTACGGGCTTGTCGGCATGCCCGTTTCCCTGGGCCGAAGAGGACTGAATCTGAACGATTTCCGAGCGAGGAAGTGAGACGATAAATTCACTGCCTTGGCCCAAGCCCGCACTCCGAGCAGAGATTCGTCCGCCGTGCAATTGTACCAGTCCTTGGGCAAGCGCTAACCCAATACCCAAGCCCCCTTCCGAACCGACACCTGGAGATTCGGCCTGCGTGAACATATCGAATACTTTCTGGAGCATCGCCGGCGCAAGACCGATCCCGTTATCGCGCACGGAGAAGAGAAGGTCTTCTGCCTCGAGCCGCGCGCAATGGTGATAATACCTCCGGGCGGTGTGTACTTCGCCGCGTTAGCCAAAAGGTTGCTGAGCACCTGGGTCAAACGCACAGGATCCGCCTCGAGCACGATCGGCAGCTCGGGAGCTTCGACGCGAAGCGTATGAGACTTGGCCATGATCTTGGGCTGTACTACCTCAACTGCGCCATCGAGCAGCTCTTTAACATCGACGCGCTCCTTTTTAAGAACAAAGGCTCCGCGGGTGATTCTGGAGACGTCGAGTAAATCATCGAGCAGCGAGCTCATGTGCGTCACTTGACGAGCAATGATGCTCTGTGCGCGTGTCAATTGAGCTTGATCTAGGCCCGGAGATTGCAGGAGACGTGCGGCTGCGCGAATCGGCGCCAAAGGATTTCGAAGCTCATGCGAGAGCGTTGCGAGGAACACATCTTTGCGAAGATCGGCCTCGCGGAGCGCCTCCTCGGCTTGCACGATGCTGGTTACATCAAGGAATGTCACGAGAACTCCGCTAACCGTACTGTCCGGTGCTCGATAGGGGAGAATTCTCATGATGTATTGCGTGGAGCGGTCCTCACGCACGATTCGCCGCTCGAGGGGTTCTAAGGTTTGCAGTACGCGATCGACGTCCTGGCGCAACCCCTCATAATCTAAACGACTCGCAATATCGGTCAACGGCCGACCCACATCGCTCGGGATCAAGTTGTAGAGCGCAGTGATGGCGGGCGTGAAGTTACGAATAATCAGGTGGCGATCGAGAAACACCGTCGCGATTTGAGTGCTTTCGAATAAGTTGCGCAGGTCGCTGTTGGTATCGTCGAGTTCTTCGAGCTTTTCCGACAGCCGCAGATTGACTGTGTGCAGCTCCTCGTTCAAAGATTGGAGCTCTTCTTTGGAGGTCTCAAGCTCCTCGTTGGTCGACTGCATCTCCTCGTTGACGGAATGCATCTCCTCATTGGTGCTACGCACCTCTTCGAGCGCCGTTTGATGCTCCTCGGATATAGAGAGCAGGTCCTCATGAGTACTCAAGAGCTCATCACGCAGCGACCCTAAGCCTTGGGTGTCGGGAGGCAAAAGCCTCAAAACAGCGTCAAGCCGCGCGCGAAAAGCACGCAGTTTATCGGCCGCAGCGAAGGGGCCCGCGGTCGATGCCGCGCTTGAGGCCGATTGACCGCTCGGTTCGCGCTGGCGGGTGCCTTCAGCCAAGGTAACGGCGTGCAACTGAGCGTCCCTCGAGATAGGCAGGTCTGCCGTTGGGAAGGAATCCGATAAAGGCAGATTGAGCGTCGGGCTTTTCACGGCGCGACGCCTGAAAATGCGCGCTGCTTTATCGAGTGGCTCGAAGAGTTGTTCATGCCTCGAGACCGATTCTGAACCCCCCAGCAAGAGGATACCGCCGGGCACAAGGGCGCGATGGAACAGCGGAATGACGGCGCCTTGGAGGCTCGTATCCATGTAGATGAGTAGATTGCGGCACGATACCAACTCCATCCTGGAGAAGGGCGGATCGCGCACCAGATTGTGAGTGGAGAACGTGCACAGATCGCGAATCTCCCTGGCAACGACAAAGCTACCCTGGGAGCTTCTAAAAAAGCGTTCTCGACGGGCCGGAGAAAGACCCTCCAAGAGAGTCGCGGGGTATCGGCCCAGGCGAGCTGTACCGATTGCGGACTCGTCGATATCGGTAGCGAATATATGCACTTTGGGTAAGGCCTTGAGCCTATCCATTCGCTCGCGCAGCAATATCGCGAGCGAATACGCTTCCTCGCCCGTGGCACAGCCCGGGACCCACACCCGTACCGCGCCATCGGCCGCTTTGCCAGCAAAGAGCTGCGGGATGACCAGGCTTTCGAGCGTGTCGAAGGTCTCCTGGTCGCGAAAGAAACTGGTTACGCGTATCAGCAAATCACGAAAGAGAAAAACCACTTCATCATGATCGGCCTCGAGCCGATCGATGTAATCATCCAGGCTCGAAGCGCCGATGAACTGCATCCGACGTTGCACGCGCCGCAAAAACGTCTTGTCCCGGTAGCCACTGAAATCGTGCCCGAGTTGAGTCTTGATAATCGCGCAGATTTTGAGCCGCGCCACATCGATCCGCGACGCCTCCTCCTCGGTCGAGGTCCAAAGCGCGACAGGATTGCCCTTGAGGCGCATCAGATGGCGCGGGATTGCCTCGATAGGGGCGATAAGATCGACCGAACCCGTCGCGATGGCCCCCGCCGGCATCTCTCCATATTGTGGGGCAGTCCCATCGCTGCCTTGTGCGACGGTAAACCCGCCGCATGCTTTGATGGCTTTCAACCCCAAGGCGCCATCACTTCCCGTGCCGGAGAGCACGATGCCGACCGCTTGTCCATGCAAGGCGGCGCCTAAGGAATCAAAGAAGGCGTCGATCGGCCGCGCCATTTTATAGTCATCAGGTGCGGAGGCTTGCACACCCAGATGTCCGTCCGAGACGGTGATGAGCGCGTGAGGGGGCGGTACGTAGACGCAGTTGGGTTCGATCGCTGTCCCATCGGCGGCATCGATCACGCGCATGGAGGTCCAGCGCGCCAAGATTTCCCGCAGCATGCTTTTGTGATCCGCGGGTAGGTGCAAAATCATCACAAAGGCCAACCCGCAATTGGCCGGCATGGAGTCGAAAAACAAACGGAACGCCTCCAGGCCCCCGGCCGAGGCACCAATGCCCACGACGGACAATTCGGTTCGATTCATGGCGCGGCGCTGATGAGCGGCAAAACCTGACCCCCTTTTCGCGGAAGGTAATTAGAACATCTCGGGGGCAAGCAGACTGTAGGATAGAGACTACAGGTTTGCACTACCCCAACGCCGCGCAGAAGCTTTCGTCGGTAATCGCGGCAACCGCAGGCCAGATGATGGCATCGCATACGCGGGTGGTCGACAAGGTGGCGGCTATGGCGCCGCTAAAGTGGGGTGGGATGAGCCGAGGAGGACGCTTCTGCCTGCCCCCGCTTGGCCGTCCGACAGCGAACTCCCACGTGCGGGCGCGAGGTCTTTTACGAGCGTCGATTACGGCGCCATCGTGGGAAAGCATTTCGGTGGTTACATTACCGGGGTGGATGATGGCAAACGAGCTAATCACTACCTACTTAACTCCATACTCAGATTGATGGGTATTTTAAACGACGTTTCTTCGCTTCCTATCAAAGAGAGTAATTAGTGCGCAAGGCAATCGTCGGGCCAACGTTGAATTTATTGGGAATTGCCCTGCCCACGGTATCGGTCTTCCCTCTTCGTATCAGCCGCTACAAGGATTACGGCATCAGCGAAACACACGGGAGAACACGAGCGTCACGTTTGTGTTTGCCTCTACTAATTTTTATGGTGCCGCAAAGAGGATTACTCGGCGCTGCGCGGCCTCGCCCCTACGGGGTCGCCCTGCGGGCGCTCAACTTCGCCTGCGGCGAAGTTGTCGAACCGGCTTTTTGTCGGTCAGGGGTTCGAAGAGAAAACGTCAGGCATTCCGCGCTGGAGACCGTCGTCAGACCTTTGGTCCTTCCTGATCAGAGGCAACACTTTATTTCGTGGGTATAAAACGTTACCGATGTGCCCGGAATGGACCCTTGAAAATTGGTGCCGCAAAGAGGATTCGAACCCCTGACCCACGCATTACGAATGTTCCGTGCTAGTTACAAACCCCCGTAAAATGCTGCGTTTCCTTCACTTAACAACCCGCTCTGTGCCCGTTTTTGTACCCTGTCTTCGGGACCTGACCCACTTTGCCAAATGCGGCGCTCCGAGGTGCGAGTAGCGCTCGACCATGTCGAGCGACGCCCAACCGCCAAGCTCCTTGAGCACGATTGGGGGCGTTCCGTCCATCGTGTGCCAGCTCGCCCAGGTGTGGCGCAGATCGTGCCACCTGAACCCTTGGAGCCCGGCCCGTTTCACGGCCTTGAGCCAAGCTGTCTTGACGCTGCCTATCGGCGCATGCCACTGCTCGACCCCGTCGACGGTCTTCGGGTAGGCAAAGACGAAGGTCTCATGCTTGCCGCGCTGCGCCTTGAGGGCCGCGACCGCTGCCACGCTCAGAGGCAGCGCGATGGGCTTCTTGCTCTTCGAAGTTGCCGAGCTGATAAATGCGTGCCGGCGCTTCAGGTCGACCGCTGACCATTTGAGCTTCGCGACCGCCGAGTAACGCTGCCCCGTCTCGATTGAGAATCGGGCCATCGCCTGCACGTGCGGCGGCAGCTCTCGATACAGCTTCTCGAACTGCGCTCGGCTCACGTGCGCCGGCTCGCCGCGCTCGACTTTCGGCATGGTCATATGCGGCGCATCGGTCAGCCAGTCCCAGGCGACGCACGCGCGCAGCACCGACTTGACCGGCGCAAGGATGCGCAGCACGGTCGCCGGCTTCCTGATGACCCCTTTTTCGTCGGGCAGCTCCAACGCCTGCCGGAGCTTGCCCAGCTGCTCCTTCGTCAGCTCATCGAGCGATGCGCCATCGAGATACGGCGCCACGGCGGCGAACGCCTCACGGTCTCGCTCGATAGATCGCTTCGATGCGCGCTCTTTCAGCCAGCGCCCGGTCGCTTCGTTCCAGCTGCGCCGGACGACCCCGAGCCGTGACTGGCGCCAGGCATCGTCACGGAGCTTGCGCTCGAATTCCTCGGCAGCGCTCTTGTCTGCCGTGCCAGTTGAGCGTCTAACCTCGACGCCACGGACGCGGAAGCGAACCCAGTAGGATGAATCCGAACCCTTGGCACGTTTGTAGAGCATTGCTGATTACTCGCGCCGGCCTGGTGTAGGTCGGCCTCATTGAAGCGCCAGTGTTTACCAATCTTGCGTGCGGGCACAAGCCCCTTCCGTGCGTAATCGCGAACTGTGTCCGGGTGCACGCCCAGGATCGCGCCCGCTTGAGCGGGGTTAAGTAATGCGTTCATCTCCGATACCTCGTCCGCGGGTTGCGATGCGCGGGAGGCGTTGCGGAACGCTGACCCCGAGCACCGCACGGACGATTGCGGTCGAACACCTATTTCGCTGCCAATGAAATGCAGCGCGGACGGCTAGTCCAGAGTGGTGAAGATGTCAGCGGCCCGATGCGCGAATCTGCATCGGGCCGCCCGGCTCCGGCGCTATGCAGCGGCCGCCATCTTGCGAACCGCCTTCCTGGCCGGCGGGTCGACGAGCATCGACTTCTTCGGCGGCCAGGGCCTATCCGCCCCCTCGATGCCGGTCACGATCCACTCTTCGAGCAGATCGACGCTGACGAAGTAGCCGCGTACCTGACCATTCACCTTGATCGCGGTCACGGGATAGAACCCGTCGCCGCACCTGGTGGGCAGCTCCAGCTGCACGTCGCCTACGTCGCCCATCTCGATATGGCCCGTGTCGACCTGAACCTCGCCAACGTGCTCCGTCTCAAACAGTTGCTTACTCATCGTATCCTCCTCTGGTTTAAATCATCTTCGCCGCTCGGCTTCGGGCAGCCGATCGTCGGGCCTAGCACGTCATCTAATTTCTTACTCCGGTTCAGCGCAGCGAACAGCGGCACCGCAAAGGCACTAATCTCCTCTATCGTCGCTGTACCTCGGCTTCATGCTGTTGCTGTTGCGTGCAGTTGTGTTCGGCGCTCGCTCACGCACGAGACCTAGTACGGGTTTGGCCAGCGCGTCCCTTTTGACTTGTGGGGTGCTCATGACGTGCCCGCGATCTTAGCTCGCGCCTCCTCGCAGGCGTCGAACACGGCCCGCCATGCCTCGGGCTGCAGCTCTGCTGTGTTGAGCACGCCGAACTTGGCGAGGATCGCCACCGCCGCGGGCCGATTCAAATTCGCCAGCGCCATGATGGCTTCGTTTAGTTGTCGCTTCTCGATGGCGTGTTTCACTTCGGCCAATTCACACCTGCCTTGCGGGTGAACACCACGCAGCAGCATCCGCCACCGAAGCGTGGGTTCCACCAGCTGAAAGGTAACTTCTCCGCGATGTACCCGCGGCGCGCCGCGTAGTCGGCAATCTCCTGCGCTGGCGCGTAGCTGTGGGTTACAAGCGCCACCTTCCGCTCACCGAGCGAGTCGAAAAACTCGACATGATCGAGGAACGAAGAGCCGTTCGAGCCGCGCGCATCCTTCGCCAGGTCGGCCGTCCACGCCTTGCGGTTCCACCGCCAGCCGCGTGAGTCGGCGAACGCTTGGCGACATGCCACCCGCAGCGCGTTGCTTCGTTCCACGGCAACGTCTGCACGCTTGCGCAGCCGCACGCTCTCCGACCAGTTCGCCCCTGCGTCGCGGGCAGCGCGCCAGGCAGTGAACGCCTCCGCGGTCTCGACTAACGCATCGTGGATCAGATCCGGCCAGCTGGCTTTATCTTGTGTTGATATGTTGTCCATGTCAGCCACTCACCAGGTCAAGATTGTCAGCGGTTGGCGCGATCGATGACGACGCGCGCGGCTTCAGCCGCCATTTCGAGCCGTTGCCTTTGTGGCCGTCATTCGACCGAACCAGCTTGTACCCTACGCTGAATTGGTTGCGGTGGTCGCGCAGCCAATAGCCCGCTTTCACCGAGCTGTTCGGCTCGGTGCAGCCGGCTTTGAACAGTGCTCGGTGTAGCACCCCGTCGGCACCGAGCATGCTGTTAACGTACTCGGAGATATCTACCGCCGTGAACTCGCGATCAGGGAACACCTGCGCCAGCAACGTGAACGCTTCATCTACTTGACCGGTCTCATCGTCCGTTTCTTCCGCCTGCGTATCCAGTGGGTTCACCATCCCGACCCACAGCAGCGCATCACGCACGACGTGTGACCAGCGCTCAAAGGATGGCAGCAGCGTCAGCGCGCTTTTGTGACCGCTTTGCTGGTGGCCGCGCAGCACGAGGAGCGCGGCGGTCATCAGTTCTACCCGATGCTTCAGCACGTACGGGCGCAGCTCGTCGATTCTGAAGACGCGCTTTGCCAGCTCGGTGCTGTGGACATCGCCGTCTAGTTGAATCACCAGTGAACGACGTGCTATGTCCCCGGCCGGCGTCAGGTTGTTACCGGTCAGGCTCACGGTCGCTAAGTTCGTCGCGGTCAGGTTCAAAGTTTCGCCAAGTTTTCGCTCCGTGGAGGCGCGCTGCGTTACGAATTTCGCGAGCGGTGCAGATCGCACCGTGTGGCCGCGCGGAACGTTATCGAACGCGATGCTGCGATCTCCGGCGACCAATGAGCTGAACAAGGTCTTGCGGATCTCCTCCGAGTCGACCCAGTCGCGCAGCGCCGGCTCGACACCGTGCACTATCGTGCTGGGCATCTCACTCAACAGAGACTTGCCCGTGCCTGCGTACCCGGCCGTGTAGAAGAAAATCGGCACGCGATCAAGCGCCGGTCTCGCCGCCTCGGTGAGGATGTGCGCAGCGAACGCCGCACGGGCCGCATCGGTCGCGAATGGAAACTCATCGAAGGGTGCGAGCAGCATCGCCAGCGCGTCTTCCGCCTCTTCCTTCGAGACCGTGCTCGGCAGCTCGGGGAAGTCCGCGTTCGGCGCGTACAGCGTTTGCGATTTCGCATCGTAGCCGGCCTCATCGCAGATCGAGCCGTCAGCGCGCAGGAACGGCGCACGCGCTATGCCGGAGAGCGGGCGAAAGTGAGGCGAGCTGCCATGCCGCAGGATATTGCTTGCCAGCCACCCAGGGCACCTGCTGGTTTCCATTTGCCGTACGCCATCGGTTTCTCGATGACGGCGAGGCCCGATAGCTCGCGCTCGATGTACTCGCGCGTGACTGGGATCAGGAAGCACTGCGTAGGGTTCCGCTCGACGCCGTCCGGCCCGATGGAGCGACCCTTCGAAGTGAGCGCGTCGTCTTCCCGCACCTCGTACGCCGTGCCGATCCGCACCAGCGACCCGCTCTGCGAGTAGATGTAGGGGGCGAGAATTTTCTCCGCGGCCTCGCAGGTCCCTTTGAAGTCGGCGTCGACCAATCGCAGGATCGGCTTATCCGGCTGCTTCGGCACGCAGTCGCCGGTCGAGCCGTGCATCCGCTCGCCCTTGAAGCTGTCGTCAGGGCCGCCCGCAGTCAGGTCATCGTTCTCGCCGGCAATGACCGGCTCCGCCGCATCGGGCGTCTGATTGAGGGTGCTCATGAGCGCACCTCGATCAGCCCGAGCTGAAACCGGGGTGGTGCTGCATGGAGAGGGGATTGCTCGGCGAGGCGAGCGCGATCTAGCACGCCGTCGCGCATCGGAACGGGCACTACGTCGACGTGCCAACGGTCGCCGGGATACATGGCGCGGTATGCAGCCTCCGACAGTGCGCGCTGTGCTTCGGTAATGGTGAGGGAGCAGCCGTAGTAGACGGCGACCCGGCCCTTAGTCTCTGCAACGCCAACAATATTTGCGCGCAGCCTCGGGCAGGCGTAATGGGCGGCGGTCAAAAAGTCGAGAACGCGCTCATCGTGATCATAGTCGAAGAACGCGATCATGCGCTGTACGCGCGGCGGCGAGCTGCTGATAAACCAATCGAGGATTAGATAATCCCGCAGGCACAGCTTGATCTGTGCTGCGGCAGGCAGACATGCCTGGCGGTTTGCCGCAAACGCGGCGGATAGGGAACTCATGTATGTTTCTCCGGTTCCTGTTCGGTCGGCGTCCGGTTTTCAGGTCGGGACGCATGGAAATGTTTCGGCGACGGCGAGGCCGTGCCGGTCAGCAGGATCGAGGAGCTGGGGAGTTTCGAGGGTCGTGGCCCGGCCCGCCGGGCTAGAGTTTCAAGTTGTCAGACAGAACTGCGTATTTTGGCAGATCGCACGCATATCCCAGGACGGGCGATCTCAAGCTGGCCGCCACCCTGGCAAGGCTGCAAGGGCCTTCACGCTGCCTGTGTAGCGCCAGCGGCACGCTTGGGCTGCTTCGCAGGCGGCACGGGGCGGCTGAGCCAGGCAGCGAACGCATGTGCCATATGTAAGCCCTCCGGTTCTCCTTATGCAGGATGTAATGGAGATTGACGAGGCCGCGTGCCAGCGTTAGAGTGCCGGTCTTCTTATTTAGGATGTAATGGAGTTGGACAGGTTAGGCCCGCGGGACACGGCCGCACTGGTTACGACGACGCGCGCGGTGACCAGGAAGAACGATATGTTCGCGTCTCTCGCGGAACGCATCGGCGTAGCCCGCGCGGCACGTCACGGCGGCAGACCGCTTTGGGTCAAGCACCTCGGGCATTGGAGCAATGAGGACCTTGCCGCTGCCGTGCTGTTTCACATCATCCGAGCGCGCCTGTGGGCCGAGTCGGCTGGTATGGACCCGCTCTTCTCCACAATCGGCACAGCACTCGGCACTGATCTTGTCGGCGCCGGCCCGCACACCGATCGCGACTTACCGGTTAAGGTAGGGTGCCCGCTGCTCGGTATCTCGGCCGAAGCGAAGGTAGGCGTTATCGCGCTTGTGAACGATCCAAACGGTGGTCACCACGTAGCCCTAACACGTTCGACGTTCCGACGGATTCAGCAGCTGCTCGACGGCAGCGCGCCGCATGTGCTGCACCGGGTATCCCGGTACGCGCCGACCGTCGTCGACACTCGCAAGCGGCATGATATGCATATCCCGCGACCGGACGCGCCGATGCGCGTTATCGAGGCGGCGAACAAAGTGCAGGGCACTCCATGGCGTATTAATCGCGCCGTGCTCGCTGCGCTAGACGCCCCAAAGCGTAGGATCAGCGGCAAGGGTGTTATCGCCGACGGTCAAGTCATCTGCGAAGCGCGAGAGCTGGCGAAGCTTGAGCGGTTCTACTTCCCGACATTCCTCGACTTTCGCGGTCGCCTCTATCAGCGCGGGGGTGTGCTGACGTATACCGGCCGCGGTGACTACGCTCGCGGGCTCCTCGAGTTCGCGGACGGCGAGGTCGTGGGCAAGGAGGGCATAAAGTGGCTTGCGTGGCACCTCGCGCAGATGTGGGGCCTCAAGGATTACATGCCGCTCGGCGACGGCACAGGCTGGCTACGTGAAGCTGCGAGACTGATCGAGACCGACCGGTGGCGGGAAGCAAAGCACCCCGCTCAGTTCCTCGCAGCAGCGCTCGCGTGCGTGGACGCGTCCGAAGGCAGGCCGGTGCATCTCCCCGTCCGTGTTGACGCAACGTGTAGCGGTTTGCAGCATCTCGCGCTGCTCAGCGCAGATGAAGAGCTTGCACGGCTGGTGAACCTGTGGGGCGACTATCACGGCGATCGCCGCGGTATGAACTGGCTCGAAATACCCGACAAGGACTTCTACCAAGCCGTCGCCGATCACACCGGGTTCGAGCGTAAGGAAGTGAAGGCGGTCATCGTGCCCATGCTCTACGGCGCGGGCGAAGATACCTCCGGCATGGATCTCGCCGAGCTACGCGAGAGCCGCCGAACAAATCGCCAGCTGCGGGACGCGCAGGTAATCCGCGCCGAGGCCGAGCGCCAGGCGCCGCGCGCCTTCGCGCTCCTGCGCTGGTTGGGCAAGGTGGCCGAGGCGCATAGCGCCGGGGGGCTCCCGGTACGATGGACCACCCCCTCCGGGTTCGAGGCGATCCAGGATTACCGCTACGTCGAGAAGAACCCCACCCGGCGCGACCGGCAAGTGCAGATCATTGTGAACGGGCGCCGCGTGAGCCTCGTAAAGCGGTTCTACACCTCGATTCTGAATAAGCCGCAGCAAGCCGTGTCCCTGCCTTCGAGCATCGTTCACAGCCTCGACGCTGCACTGCTCACCGAGATTGTCGCCGGCTCGCGGATCGAGCAATGGGGTGTTGCACACGATGCGTTTGCAGTGCCGGCGAATCGGGTGTGGGAACTGCTCGACGTGGACAACCAACGTGCGATGGCTGAGGTGTATGGGGCGGATCGACTTGCGGGGTGGCTTGAGGAGTGGCGTGCCGCAGGCGTCGATGTGCCCGAGCCACCGTGCGGAGAGCGCGGGGCGCTGCCGGTCGAGATGCTTGGGGGGCTGCGGACGTTGGGGTGATGACGACGTTGGCAGGGTGCAGCGACTTTGCGTTTTTTAATGACGCCGTGTAGACGTTGGCGGGTTGTACCGGTGAGCCGGTTCACGTGCTGCATATCCATACACCCGATGACGATGGTGACGATGGTTCCTGATCGCTGAGATTGGTTTCTGAGTCGAGCGGCTGAGCCTCGCCGCTGGGGTTTGAGTCGTGCCGCTGGGGTGTTTGAGTCGTGCCGCTGGGGTTCGAGTCGAACCAAAAATGGGGACATGGGGACATTGGGGGACATGGTTCCCGTGCTCATGGGTAATTTTGGAAATATTGTAGTGTGTAACACACCCAAAATTAGGGTAGGTGGACGGGAAACATCCCCCCAATGTCCCCATGTCCCCATCCTTAAGACGCTGCACGCTGCACTGCTACCTGCCCCGTGCACCCCTTTTTGAGCACCGGAAGCGGTCGCCTCTAGACCGCTCATACATCGGCGAATGTTATGGTGTTTACAGTAAACAGCTCCTAGAAACACTTAAAATCAATAAGTTATAAATTCACAGACGGATGCCAACAGTGCGACTCGCCGTCCACTTGGGCCCACTTGATCTAATAATTGAGTTCGCTTATCGTGTCCGATAATGGACCCTTATCGGATACGGTACATGAATCAGCTCGCCCCACTCCCAGATATCGCTGAGCGGCTGCGAGATTGGTCGGTAGCTGCCCGTGGCGCATATGCCTTCAATACCGAGCGCGCGTACCGATCCGACTTCGAGGCCTTCCAAGCCTGGTGCGCCAGCGCCGAGTTTGATCCTTTGCCCGCCGACCCATCGACCGTCGCGGGCTTCTTGCGAGCCGAGAGCGCCGCGGGCAAGGCCGTCGCCACCCTCCGCCGCCGAGCGGCCACGATTGCCAAGGTTCACCTCGCGGCCAACTTGCCAAGCCCCTGCGGTTCGGAAGTCGTGCGGCTCGCCTTGCGTGCGATAGCGCGGGAGCGCGGAACGCAGCAGCGTCAGGCCGCCCCGCTTACTGCAAGAGACGCGGATCGGATTACCGATCGTATAATTCGCGAGGATGTCCGACTGAAGGATCTGCGCGATGTTGCACTCATGCTTCTGGGGAAGGATCTCCTCGCGCGCGCTTCGGAACTCGTCGCGCTGACGGTAGACATGATTAGCTTCGATCCAGACGATCGCACCGCACACGTCGCGCTTCGACGCCACAAGACGAGCACCGAGGCGCAGGAGTGCCTGGTGGGACCCGACGCCGCGGCAGCCCTTCAACGATGGCTTGAGACCGCCGGTATTGCCTCAGGCACTGTGTTTCAAAGCATCACGAAGAGCGGGAAGCCGACTGGCGTTCCCTTGTCCACACGAGACGTTGGGCGGATCCTCAAGTCGCTGGCAATTCGTGCCCGCCTGGATGCCTCCTGCATCAGCAGTCACAGCATGCGAGTCGGCACGGCCGTTGACTGCCTTGCTGCCAATATCGATGCCGCATCCATCATGCAAGCGGGCGGGTGGACATCAGTCCGTATGATCGCGCGCTACACCTCGAAGCTCGCCGCAAAGCGCGGCGCAATTGCGCGACTTCATAAGCTCACCGGTTAAGCGGCCCTCGTCATCGAATGCCGCTGCCGACTGAGCGGGGCGGGGACCCAATAACTTTGAGCCGGCGGTTCGAGCCGTAGCGAAAGTCCCCGATAACTACGAAGCGCCCGGACGGACCCGAACCCCCCTGCGCGGTACGAGGTTACTGTGATATTGCGATCGTCGCGCCGCGGCCAGAAACTGTTTAGGCCCGGTTGCTGTGCGGCAAGCTATTGCTGTGCAAGCCGGTACTGCATTCACTGCTCCGGCTTTGGCTGTGCGACCCTTGGCTCTCTTGCTGCAGATGATTCGCGTTAACGGGATATGGCCGTCCGAGGTGGTCCGCGGGTGAACGCTTTGAGCTGTGCTGCGGTCGCTATCGGCCTTAACGAGATATGCAGGTGACTCCCCTTGTGTTGCAGATCACGCAGTTGCTCCCACAGGCTGTCTGCTTTTACGATGCGACCATTCGCCCACCGGCTACCAAGATGGTCGAACGGTTGCGCGTCCGCTTCTTGATCACCCGCCTCACTGCACTCGGAGAGCGAATCTGTGTAGTGAAAAAATGGTCTCGCTGCAACATAGTGGCAACCATTCGCGTAACAGGCGCGTCTGCTCTTCCTTGTGTAAGCCTTCACCAGAACATAAGATCATCCCGTCGATCGACTTTATAACCGTGACTCGTAAGCCTCTCGACGATCAACGGGGCCAGCGCGGCATCTAAGCGCCAGAAACTCCCATTGAGAAACGAGTCGCCACGCGTCGCAAATTCCTTGAGTACCGCAGCAGGTAGGTATAGGTCCTGCTCCTGCGCGACCCAGGGCGGATAGTCCCCATCCGAATACCCTGGCACGTCATGTGGAAACGGTTCGCAATCTCCAGGCTCGCACGCACTTTCATCTTCTGAGATAACTTCCGGATCGGAGCTGAATACTTCCTCGTAGAGCCTTTGGTATTCCCCTGCGGGCAGGCACTTGCGAAACTCTCCCCACGTGCCGGATTCCACAATCGCACGATGAATCTGATCAATGAAAAGCGCCCGCTCCGGCGGAGCAAAAACGAGGGAGTTGTCGTGTGGTGCTTCCCTGAAGCAGAGCACGCGTTCGATAACGGACATAAATCGGCCTCCAGTTTAAAATCTGGGTGCTGGGTTGCTGACGCTCGCGATTGGCATGCCATATCTGCAACAAACCGGGTGGCATCGCCTAAACTGCTTTCTGCTCCACATGCCAAAACCCGCCAGATATAGGCGCTTTGTCTACGATTCGATGTCGGATCTCAGGATCTGCTTTCCCCGCGATCGCCCACAAATGCTCCCAGCCTTTCCTTTCAAATATTCTCCCCCGCCGTCAGGATGGCGCTCCTTCAGTTCCGTGAATACGTCTTCCCGGGAGAAATACTCTTCAATGCATTCGCATATATTTTCGCTCGGCTCGCCGGCAGCAATCGCTTTCTCCACGAAATTTAGCAAAGCCGTCAGTACTAGGCGAGTTAGCCTTGCGAATGGCTACTAACCGAGTGAGCTGGGAAGGACCAAAGAGTCCTCCAGAAATGCCCGCCGCGCGGACTAGCTCTGATGGGTCCGCCTCAAGGCGCTCCGTCCGGGCAGCTTCTTCCGGTGTGATTTTTCGTCCCAAGACGAGCGCATCGAGCTGGTTTTTAGGCGGACGTCTGAAATAGGTGTGCAGCGACGCCCAGTACCGGACGATTTCCGCCGAGTCGGCTTGCGCAAGATCCACGATGTAATCCGGCGTTGCCGCTCCGTAGCCCGGTCCGATTGCTGCCTCGATGACTGCGAGCTTGGATTCTGTAGAGAGGGCCGGCCACGCCGCCTCGATAAGTCGCCTCTGCGGCGGGGTCCGTTTTGCAAACTCCTGGAACACCGAATCAGATAACATCGTGATCCCTCACGCCGATAGTCGGCAGTATATCGCGGTCCAGTGCCAAGATTGCGTTGCTAACCGTCCCGCTTTGTCTCGGGTCGCACATCGAACGTGCACCGTCGCTTGCCGCACTTCGAACACCGCAGGCGCTTCACCACGGAGTCAAGTTCCGCCTCCCAGCCTGCGAAACCGGCCAATGTTTCGGGCCGTGCCGTGCGAATGTGCCCACACGTGCACTTGAGCGTGAGCACGTACTGACCGCCGTTGTCTGAGAGCTTGACGATTGTGAGTGGCGGGCGTGGCGGCATCATGCAGCTGCGATTGTCGCCAGCATGCTGTCCACGCGTCCATCCAGTGTTATCGCGACCTCAACACTGTATGAGCGGCTTGCAATTCGGGGCGCGAGTCATTTGGAAAAGGGCGGCCACAGGCACCGCCCCCTTCGCGGTCAGACCGCGGTCGGATACGTCACCGAAGACTGCGCCTGCATCAAGATGCAGAGCGCGAACCGGAAACGCAAACGACCGAAGTCGTCCCGGCTGGCTTCGAGACAGAACAGGGCAATTCCCATTGCTCTTTCTCCTCTTATGGCGCGCGACGTGTGCCGGGATCGCGCCAAACACCAACGGTGAGGGTTCCTGCAGAAGATTGGCCTCGGTTGTCACCCCCAACCACTGCGGTCTAACCCCGTGCTGTGGGGGCGGTCTGCGCTTTTCAATGGGCTATTATTCCGTGCTGGTCGATCATTCCAATTGAAGGGGGCAGCCATGAATACCGATTTGTATACAAAAGCAGTGCTGACGGTTATCGCCGTCTGCTTGTTTCTAATCGTAATCCAGAAGTCTTCACTTATTAGCGAGGCGCGAGCGCAAGGACAAACGCATGTGTGGATCGACGGCGCCAATAGCTTTTCACTGCAGAATGCGGGACCGATTGCCACTAGGCAGTAATTTAATGTCGCTCCGCGGTTGGCGTGCGCGGCAATCAGGATTCATTTGTCGAACAGCCAAGAGAGCCGCGACACGTATCTCAGGCCGTCTGGTCCCGAGAAGCCCTCTCCATTCATCGTCACGCTGAGTGAATATTTGTCGGGCGCGACGGTGCAGGTCCAGTGGTGCTGATCGGCGATGACACAGTTATAGAGCTTATGCGGCGCCGGTTGATCGTCTGTGATGCCGACAACAAATTGCTGATCGGCGTGCACCGTGTAAGTTGTCGGCGGGTCGGTCCGCCAGCCTCGCTCATCGCATTTTCCAGCTGAGTCGAGCTGCATGCAGTGCTCAGGATAGACGGTGATTCGGCCGTCGAATACATCCTCGATGGGGCGCCAAAGCCAAACCCCTGCGCCCGTAATCGCGGCCAGTACCACTGCCGTCGCTGTCCAAGATTCTACATGCTGCGTGGCTCGCATTTTGAGCTGCTGTGTTTTTAGGCGTTCGTGTTCGCGGGCCGCTATTTTGTGAATCAAGCCCTCTCTGGTGAGCTGGCGCTCGGTCTTCTGAAGTATCGCCTTCACGACGCGGCCGAGCGTATAAGCGAGGGCTACGATGCTGAAGTACGCGAGCACGCGCCCGTTATGCTCATCCTCTCCCGACGCACTGGACCCGATGACGATGATCAGGCCGACGAACGCACTGGACCCCAACCAGAGGCCGATATTTCGCCACTTAGTCCGGCTGGTTATTGGAACTTCAACGGATTCAAATTCCGATTCAGCCATTGTGTTGACGCTTCCTAGCCTAAGAGATTACGCGCTGCGGCGCGCCGCATCAGCTCATCAAGCACAAAATCAGCGACCTCTTCGCATGTACGCGGCTGGCCGCTGAACTGCCAGCACCATCCAAGGGCCCGGGAGCGCGTCACGGACCCCTCGAATCGATTCAGCTCGCTCACCTCTTCCCATTGCATTTGCCTCTTACCAGGGATGGCTATGCGACCATCGAACAGTCGTATCTTGACCTTGCCGTGAGTCACGCTGCCAAATTTATTTTCATAGTTGATAAAGCATCCAGTACCGCCGAGGTTCGCCCCGAATAGCGAGCCTTGACCGCTGACTCCCCGGAGAGCCTAGAGCTGCGCCCGCCGTGCTCGGCGATGACTGCGGCGATACGATTGTGGATGGCTGCTAGATTCTCTGACACCCGATCGAATGCCTCCCGATCGGTCGCGAGCCGTTCAGTTTCGTCATTGAACTGCCAGTCCGATGCCAACCGAGCCAATCGGGTGGACGCGTTCTGCGGTTGCACATTTGCGCCGATCGCTTGAGCCCGCACGCGGATTACTCCGGCAAGTGCTTCAACGTCCATCAAAGCGGCGTCACCGTAAATGTACGTGGGCGGAATCCATCCCGGAACCGGCGAGCTGTCGGTCCGAATCAGCGCGAACGATGCCCAGCCTTCGTGGAGAAGGCATCTACCTCTGATTATTTCCCGTTCGAAATTTGTCCAGCCTTGCTCACCATACCCAGTGCGATAGAGAACGACATTGAGCAGGGAATCCGTGCCGAAGGCGGCGCTGAACACCTCCATTCCATCGCGCGTAATGATGTCAGCTTGCCGCTTTGCGTAAACGAAGCTGCTAAGCGGAACGAGCGCCCCCGCGAGCCGCTGAGCGAGGGGCAGATCCGCGGTGAGAAATGAGAAGGCGACGTCGAACTTTCGGTCGGGCATGTTGCTATCAGTTCGTCGGGACTTGCGGGATATCCACACGTGCGCATCTATCAAGTCGTCGATCGGGTGCCGCTGTTTTATGCGGGGAATTCTGATCCCGCAGCGCGCCGGTCGGCCAACTGAGTATCTGCCATCCTTCTCCAAATATACAGTGGTCGGCCCGCGCTGGGACTGGATGGACGCGCCGCCCTCGCCTTTCGCACAATCCTCGCCATGTGGGATCTGAAAATCACCAAGCTGTTAGATGAATTGTGATTTTCCTCGAATGCCCCTGCGGCCACACCCGGCACGCAACCCCCACACACCCTTGCCGCGTTCTTTCGCTAGGATTCGAACCTTTCCGACGTGGTACGCCGAACGAATGCACGAGCGACTGGACAACACTTGCGCCGGCCGGCTCAACATTGTCCTCGACTTCACCGAGCACGATTTGCAGGTCGAGCTCGCCGCAGCAATGAGAGCAGACCCAATGCAGAGCCAATGCCACAATGGAGATCAGCAGAATCAATCGCATGTTTGTGGTTTCCCGTCCTCGATATCCGCGAGTATCGGTCGTGATGACACAACCGACCGCGAGGTGGGTCGCCAATTAAGTTCCTTGCCATAGACATGCTCTTTCGGGCATCGCGAAAGCTGGTTCGGAGAATCGGGTGGTTATCGTAGAGTTCGGCTAGCGGCAGTCGATCGGTCCTATTACGTTTGTTACTGATAGCCAACATTCAGCCGCATACGGAGGAGAACACGAATCTGTGATATAGGTCCGCTCTATTTGATCGTGCGTCATTGACCATGGGAATTCATGGAAAGTCCTAGCCGCTTCCTCTCCATTGCTTACCGAAATCCGTCGCCCGGCCCAATCGGGCTGACTAAGGATGCAATGCCGGACTACCGTCAGGCGAGCACCTGAGAGAACTTGGACGCTCCTCTTGAACCGCATGCGCAAGACTTCGACCTGTCGGAAGCGGATCTTCCTCGTCTCGAGCGGCATTTGTATCCCCCCGTCGACGCCCACGCTAGCCCCTCGCGGTCGACGGCCTGGGTGCGAGGACTCAGACCAAAGCACGTCGTAATCTTGGGCGCTGCACTGGCAGCACTGCGAATTTTCGTATCAGCCCGCGGCGACCACGAGTCCCTTGCGGCTTCAATCACTCTCATGCTCCTCGGTACGCTCTTCTTCGGCGCAGGGCTGGGGGCACTCGCAGGGGCGGTGGTCGCGGCCTTCGTCGTTAGACCGCTCTATCTGTTCGCGGCGCGCGCATTCGTTCCAGGTTTCGCCGCGTTTTGTCGCTTAAAGCGTGCGCAAGGCGCCTATACAGCCTCCGTTGCGAAGTACCGGCTCTGGCAGGCGCGGACGCTAACCGAGTTCTGGTGTTCACTCCCAGGCACGGCCTTCGAGCGCGAGGTCGGCAGACTTTATCAGGCGCTTGGTTATCAGGTGAGGTTGACGCCGGGGACAGCTGACGGAGGCATCGACGTCGTGCTTGAACGCAATGGTGCTGTTACGGCCGTGCAGTGCAAGTCGTACCGCAAGAAGGTCGGAGTTTCCGTCGGACGTGAGCTCGTAACAAGCGCGAAAGACATCGGTGCCGATCAGATGATCATCGCCTGCACATATGGGGTCTCCGAGCCTCTCAAAAGATATGCCCGTGAGAAGGGCATCGAGATCGTCACCGCCGCCGAGCTCGCACGGCATCAGATGGGCCTGAAGGAGATGAGCCAGGCGACGCTCTTCGTGGAAACGCCAGCAAGCATCGCTGAACGCATAAAGCGACGCAATTCGGCGGCGCCACGGGCGGAATGAAGCCGGCAACTATGGCCTCGCTATACACCAAAGGAATTGTGATTCCATGATCCGGTCGCTGCTTACATCGTTTCTGGGCTTTTTCGCGCTGACCGCAAAATGGGTCGATAGCCACTGGGTTAACTTGGCACAATTCGACGATTCGGCGCGCGGATTCCGAAGCATCACGAAGTTTGAAGTGGACAGGAATTCGTTGACGGATGAAGGCAGTTCGACGGTCCGCATCCTCATTCGCATGACTTTCAACCAAAATTCGACAATCGGCTTAGGAACCATTGTCGCTTTGGAGACCGCGGTTTTCGATTGTTCTGCCGGACGGTTCTTCACCGTGTGTGCTCCAGGTTTCCCTCACTACCTTGCGTGGGTCTTTATCATCCCGCATCGCCACGAACTTCGTATGGCGTAGGTGATCGGCGCCAGTCCACTCTAGAAAGTCAATGCGTACCACGGCTTCGGGCTTAAGCCAAACGCATTCTTTCATTTTCTCTGCCGTCAAACCTTGACCCCACCGCCCCGGCTCTTTCTGAGGCAGATTCACGAATGGGCATTTGGCCGTTTTCAAATGCTTGATTTGCGCGAACACCTCACGGCGCGTGGCGGGGATAAAGCCCGCGCGGACCCGCGATGCGTAGTACAAGTCCTTGCCTTTGTAGAAGCCGACAACTAGTGCATCGATTCCATTGCTGCCTGGAGTGTAGCCGCCGACGACGAACTCTTGCCCTAAGTTCAGCCGGTGCTTGCTCCAAAGTCCTGAGCGGACCCCGGGTTCGTAAATGCTGTCCGCGCGCTTGGCCACCACACCCTCGAGCCCGTTCTTCGTGACGAACCCTAGCAAACGCGGCAGCGAGGTATCGACTACCGACAGGCTGATGTAATCGTTAACCGGCAGGATCTTAGTCAGGATGGCACGGCGCTCGATCAGCGGCAGCCCGATTAGCTTCTTCCCTTTGTGTACCAAGACGTCGAAGGCGAAGTAATGGATCTTGGTTGCGGCGGAGCGAAAGTTCTGTAGCAGCGTGAAGCTTGAACGTCCCTCCGCATCCAACGCGACTATTTCCCCATCTACGATTGTGGAATTGTGCAATTTCTTTAGCGCGTCAGCGACGTATTGAAACTTGGCGTTGAGGACATTCCCGCGGCGTGAGTAAAGCGTCGTAACGCCGGCATTCTTCACTGCCTCTAAGCGAAAACCGTCTAACTTTATTTCGTATGTCCACTCTGGTCCCTCGGGTATTTTGGTGACTGGCAAGCATTCCATCGATTGGATGAATGTCACTCGAGGCGCGGTCGATGCTTGCGATCTAGGACGCGCAGTTCGGGACGCTTTTTTAGGCTTTGGCATGGCAAGGAAAGGACGGCAATCCAAAGGTGAGACTACCGCCGAAGTGTGGCGCTATGCTTCGCGCCACTTATCTCGCTTGCCGCCCTCGCTATTGCGCACGCGCTCTACAGAAGGCTTTGCATCGCTCACTTCTTTTGCGCGCTCAATCGCCTCGTCTTGCGTCGGCTCGACAGCGCTAGCGCGCTTGTAATCGTCTTTTCTTACCGCAAAATCTTTCCGTTTCCGTTGTTCAACGAATACCTTATCATCAGCCACTTAATACCCCTCCTTTGGTTGAAGTCACAGACGAAGGAAACTCGACGCGCGACAATGCCGGTATAAGCCTGAGCCATCTCCGCATGCCGGAATTGGCTGACCGAGAACCTAAGCGTTCAATGCAAACGGGTTGAACGACTGCGCCGTCGTAATGTAGGGATCGCGCGGCGTCAGCATTAGTAACCACCGATCGGCGCCGTTGCGAACGAAACAAATCCATACTCCGGCGTCGCTTCGGCATCGAAGCCTTTACCTGCAAGACGCTCAATGGCCGCTCCCATGGCGCCGGATAAAGTCCGCGGCGGGCTCCAAGTGCTCGCACTCAAGACATTCCAGTGCCGGCCCCTCGCGGGGCGACTTCGATCGGCGGCGCTTACACCTTACACCGACAGTATGGTGACCACGGCCACGGCGGAATCGCCCCCCAGCTGACCACCATTATTTTCCGCCAAGGCGACCTTGGCGTCCGAGCGCTGGCGTGGACCGGAGCTGCCGCGCAGCTGTTGCGTCAGCTCGACGATCTGCGCTGCGCCGGTCGCGCCGATCGGATGGCCCCGGCTCAGCAGGCCGCCGCTCGGATTCACCGAGATCCGACCTCCGAGGTCTGTGGCTCCCGAGCGCAGCAGGTCTGCGGTCTCGCCCGGCGCGCAGAAGCCAAGATTCTCGTAATGCATGAGCTCGGCGGGTGCGGAGGCATCGTGCAGCTCGGCGACGTGCACCTCCTCAGGTCCGATTCCAGCCTGCGCGTACGCTTTCTCGACGGCGCGGACGGCGACTCGTGTTGCGCCCGTCTCGCCCGTCGCGGATACGACCGCCGACGCCCGCACGTAGATACCCAGCCGCCCGGCGCGAGCGGCGTGTGATTCCGAGCAGATGAGCACCGCCGCGGCGCCGTCGCCGATCGAGGAGCACATGAACAGCGTGAGCGGCGGGCTTACCATGCGGCTGCGCAGGACCTCGTCAATCGAGGTCTCCTTTCTGAACTGGGCGACCGGGTTCAGCATGCCGGCACGCCGGCTCTTGACGCAGACCCGCGCAAAATCTCGCTCGTCGACGCCAGCATCCGCCATCCAAGCGCGAGTCTTCGCGGCATAGATGTCCATAAAAAGCGATCCTCCGCCCGAGCCGAGCCCTTGGGCCAACGGCTCGTCGAGGTCGACGGCCCTAGAGAACGCCGCAAATGATACGGCCTTGTCGACGTGCGACAGCTTCTCCGCGCCGACTACTAACGCGGTATCGGCCTGTCCGGAGGCCACGGCCACCCAAGCCAGGTGGAACGCCGTGCTGCTCGATGCGCAGGCGTTCTCGACGTTGAACATCGGCTTGCCGGCCAAGCCAGTATTTCGCAACGAGGATTGCCCGCGGATCATTTCCTGGCCCGTCGTTATTCCGGCGGCCGCGTTAGCGAAATACACCTGATCGACGTCAGCCGGCCCTGCGCCGGCGTCCGCCAAGGCGAGCCGCACCGCCTCCTCGGACAGCGATTTGAGGTTGCACTCCAGGAATTTGCCGAACCGCGTCATACCAACGCCCGCGACGACCACTTTTCTCATGATCCCGGACCCCCTCGCGCGTCTTGCGCGCAGCGCATTAGGCACCACCCCGTTCGCCACATTCCGGGGCGAATTCCACTGGTGCTTCGGTCGCCGCTCGCACCGCCTCTCTCGAGACCGCTGGCATCAGCTCGATGACGCGAAACCCCCGCTCACTCACGTCGATCACGGCCATGTCCGTGTAGATCCGGCTGACACATTGCAGCCCCGTGATCGGGTAGGTGCATTGGTTCAGAAGCTTGCGCGCCCCGTTCTTGCCGACGTGCTCCATGATGATGTAGACCTTCTTTGCTCCGGCGGCGAGGTCCATCGCCCCGCCAACACCGGGCACTGCGCCGACCTCGCCGGTATGCCAATTGGCGAGGTCACCGTTGCACGCTACCTGGTAGGCACCGAGCACACAGATGTCAAGGTGGCCGCCGCGCATCATGGCGAAGGAGGTTGCATGATCGAAAAAAGCAGCTCCGGGCAGCAGCTCGATCGGTTCCTTCCCGGCGTTGATCATGTCCGAATCTTCATGCCCGCCCAACGCCTTGACCCAACGACCCAGCACGCCGTTCTCGCTGTGCAGGAACACCTCGCGGTCGCTCGGGATGTAATTAGCCACCATCGTTGGCAGGCCCACGCCCAGATTGACGTACGCGCCCTCGGGGATATCCATGGCGACCCGCGCGGCCATCCGTTTTCGAGTTTCATCTCTCATACCGCGACCTCGCTCGGCTGCGCTTGGCGTCTGACCACACGGTGCACGAATATTCCCGGCGTCACGACGATCTCCGGATCAAGAGTCCCCAAGGACACAACCTCGGCGACCGAGGCGATGGTGCAGCGTGCTGCCGTTGCCATGGGCGGCCCGAAGTTTCGCGCTGTCTTGCGGTACACGAGATTTCCCCAACGGTCGCCGCGCTCCGCCTTGATGAGCGCAAAGTCTAGCGGCAGCGGAAACTCGAGAACGTAGGTCTTGCCGCCGATCTCACGGGTCTCCTTGCCCTTCGCCAGCTCCGTTCCCAGCCCCGTACGCGTATAGAAGGCGCCGATCCCCGCGCCGGCCGCCCGCAGGCGCTCCGCAAGGTTGCCTTGCGGAACCAGCTCCAGCTCCACCGCACGTCGCTTGTACAGCTCGTCGAAGACATACGAGTCCGGTTGGCGCGGGAATGAGCATATGACGCGCTTCACCAGCGCCGCACGCAGCAGCATGGCGATGCCGGACAGGCCGTTGCCGGCATTGTTGCTGACAATGATCAGATCTCGCGGTCCGTGCTCGATCAGGGCCACTATGAGATCCTCTGGCACTCCCGCGCCGCCGAATCCGCCGATCCCGACGACAGAGCCGCTGGGAATGCCGCGGACCGCGTCGAAGGCGCTCTCTTGAATCTTGTTGATCATGATTGGATCTCACCCGCCGGTCACGGCGGGCTTGGAACGAACGGCCGTCGGTGCTCTTGCGGAGAGTTTCAGGGCAAAGAGCGGGCTTGCCAATTTCGATTCTTGGAATCTGCGCTTTTACCGAACGAACCCTCCATGGAGCCGGCAGCGTTAGTATGATCCTCGGCTCATCGTACCTTCGCCAAGGACATCCTGTATGCATCGCAATGGCCACGGCCGCCCCTCCCGTCACACGGTGCTCGCCTTCGGCATGGCGTGCGCCTTGGCCCACGCCGAAACGGTATCGATCAGCACCTACGGTGGAGACACCGCCACGGGCGTGCGCGAATCCATGATCGACCCGGCCGCAGCCAAGTTCGGATTGAGCATACGGGTGGAATCCGTGCAAACTGGGCTCCCAACCGTGCGTCTGCAGGTCGCCTCCAAGCAGCCGAGCTGGGACATTGTCGTGCTGGGTTCAGACGAGTGCGCCGCCGGCTCCATGGAGGGCCTATTCGAGAAGCTGGACTACTCCGTCATCAAGACCGATGGCCTGCCGAAGGAGGCGGTCAATCCAGATTGGATAGCGGAAGCCTATGTCTCGACGGTGCTTGCCTGGCGCACGGACAAATACAAGAACGATCCTCCCAAGAGCTGGTCGGATTTTTGGAACGTCAAGAAATATCCGGGGCGGCGCTCGATGCCCGCTTGGGCCTCCGACAGCCTGCCGATCGCCGCGATGGCGGCCGGCGCACGGGCCGCGGAGGTCTACCCCATCAACACCGAAGCGGCGTTCGCCAAGCTGGCGCAGATCAAGCCCAACATTGACGTCTGGTGGAATTCAGGCGGCCAGGCGGCGCAGCTCATGAAGGATGGCGAGGCTGACATCATGGCCATCTGGGCCTCGCGCATTCCGGCGCTGGTCGCGGACGGCGTTCCCGTAGGCTATACCTATCAAGACGGCGTTCTCGAGATGTCCTGCATGGCCATCATTAAGGGTTCCAAGCACGTGCAGTCGGCCCAGAAGCTCATCGCGTTGTCCGTTGCGGCCGAGCAGCAGGCGAACGTGCCAATGAAGTGGATCATGTGCGGCCCGACTAACAAGCGCGTGTTCGACACGGTGCACTACCCCGCCGATGTGCTGCAGCGTACCAATTCATCCCCCCAGAACCGCGACAAGCAGTCTCTGTTGTCTCCAAGCTGGTGGGCGACGAACAATGCCAGAGTCGAGCAGCGATACAAGACGTTAATCAGCGACTAGCGCCGCCCGGCCGTTGCCGGATCAGAACTTGTATCCGAGCTTCACTCCGATGACCCTCGGCCGCGTGATCGTGTCCGCGACCACGAATTGACCGGTGGAGGTGAACGTGCTCTTGATGACGTCGGTGAGATTTTGCCCGTAGAGCTCCGCCGTCCACGCATCCTTGGCGACGCCCACAGAGGCGTCGAACTCTGAGATAGCAGGATTCTCGAACCTGCAGTAGGGTGGTGCTCACATGCGAGCCGGCGGAAAGTTCCGGATTGGCGCTCGACTGGGTGAATGAGTGTCCGGTGTGTGTAGCGCCCACTTGGACGAACGAGTTGTAGGAATTCATGGTCCACTCGTATCGCAGCCGCACATTGAACTGGATGGGCGGCGAATTCGCGCTGGGCCCGCCGATCGGACCGTACACATTCTGCGAGGCGAGATGGGCTGACCGAACTCTGCCTTGCTCGCCGCGATTGTTGAGCAGCTGCGGATTGTTGGCGATCAGATACGGCGAGTTGATTTGACGGCTGGTGTTCCAGGAGGCTCCGCCCTGCGCGGTCAGCCCCTCCGTGATCAACGCAACGATCGAAGTCTCCAAGCCGCGAATCCGGTAGTTCGGGCCGTTGGTGCTGAATCCCGCATTGCCGAGAACGCCGGGGTCGAAGACGTCGATCTGGACGTTATTCCAGTTTTCCTGATACACGGCGCCATTCCACTGCAGCCGATGAGCGAAGAATTCCGTCTTCCACCCGAGTTCGTTGTTGGTGAGGTTGTCCGACGCATATCCCTTGGGCGAGCAGTACAGCTTGATGCCCTGGGCATCCGAGATGTAGCAGCCCAATGCCACGGTTGAATGCGCCGGGACGAAAGCCCTGCGACCAGGTGTAATAGATAAGCGCGTCGGGCATGATGTGCCAGGTCGCATTCGCGCGGCTCTTGAAACCCGTGTAAGTCGAATGCAAATCACTGGCGTCGATGTTGTTCCCCGAAGCGAGGCAAGGTGCGGTGCCCGCCTCGTAGCAGCCGAAGCTGCCGCCGACACGCTCCTTTCTCGTAATTGGCGAAGCGGTAGTAGCGAGTACCCGCGGTCACCGTCAGCGATCTTCGGGATGATGTCGAAATCCAGCGACGCGAAGAACGCCGTCTGCCGATAGCCGCGCTTCAAATCATTGAAATAGGCCGTGTAGTCGTTGCGGGTGGTAGGGTCGCTCGACGCTCGCACCCGGGCGGCGGCGCGATGTTCGACAGGCACCCGAACTGTACGGTGGTTGCTGCAGGCCGGCAGCGTCTTGTAGTGCCAATTGACGCTGGTCGTAGATGTTGCAGCTCTTCCCAGAACGCGCCGACGATGCCGCGCACGCGCCAGTCATCGGGCGTGCTCAGCCGGACCTCGTGGCTTTGGTGCGTGTTGCGCTCGGTCTCGGCCCAGGTGCTGCTTGGCGAGATAGCAGGTCGCGGTTAGCCCGTGCGCCGGCTCAGCGCCATGACATTGGTAATAGTCCGCGTAAAGCCCGCGCGCGTAGTTGGTGTAGTCGCCGACCGAGTTGATGTTGCGGACGAGATAAGCGCCCGTGTACACGGCCTTGAGGTCGCCGAAATGGCCGTTGACCGTGAATGCCGTGTTCTCGAATCGGTCCTTGTTGTATGAATTGTTGAACAGCGTCACCGATTGCGGCGGAAGAGGCGTCCCGTCCGAGCTCTTCGGCATCTGGTAGAAGACGCCTCGGCATCCATGTCCTGATAGCTTTGCGCGAGCAGCGCGCTCCAGTTATCGCTGATGCTGCCACAGCAGCGAAACGCGGACGCCCTGGTAGGTTACGGGGTTGATCGCGCGTGCCAGCGATGTTGTAGTTGTTGATCAGCGGCGCGCTCGGCGGCACCTGACAGGGCAGCGCCGCGCGAGCCGCAGCCGGCCGGATAGTGCGCATAGCCGATGCCGAGGTCGCTCGCGCTGCGCGTGAAAGTAGCGGGGACGTTGTTGATGTAGCCGCCGCGCCGTATCGTTGTAGATCACGCCGCGCACCGCCAGCGTGTCGGAGATCAGCGGCAGATTGAGGACGGCCGTGATGTCGGTATTCGGATCGCCGCCCGCGGTCACGCCATATCCGCCGGTGAAGCTTCCCTCCGTCACGTTGAGCTTGGGCTTGTTGGTGATGTAGCGGATGACGCCCGCCTGCGCGCCGGCGCCGAACAGAGTTCCCTGGGGTCCTTCGAGCACCTCGACGCGCTCGAGGTCGGCGGCGTAGATGTCGAGATTGCGCCCAGGAAGCTGTCCCGACTGGTCATCGAGGTAGACCGCGACGTTGGGAAAGCCCGCTGTCGATCCGCCCGCGTTCGTTGCCGAGAGCTGCCGATGCTCAAGCCACGCATGAAGATATTCGTTAGGCCCGGGCCCACCGAAGACGAGCTGACGTTGGGCAGATATCGGACAAGCTCGTCGAAGTCCGTGACGTTCAGATGGCTCAGGGTCTCGCCGGTGAGCGCCTGGATCGCGATCGGCACGTTCTGGACGTTTTCCGTGCGCCGCTGCGCCGTTACCACGATCTCCTCGATTGAGCCTCCGGCCTCGGCCGATTGGTCGGCGGCACCGGCCGAGAGAGCCGACGGCCCCGACATTGACGCCAAGAATCGCGGCAATCGCGCGAGCGCAAATCTTATTGGGTTTCATTGATGGTGCATCCCGTATAGTTGGCTTCGACCATTTCATATGTGCGGCGGCGCCAGTCTCGTGGCGTGCACTAGTCCGCCCCCGAAAAAGAACCTCGAGAGGCAGCCAATGTGTTCCTTCCGATCGAGTCTGGCGAGTGCGCAAGTGACGCACAATCTCAAGTTCTGCAATGTGGCCTTTCGATATTCTTCAGGTCGCGTTCGGCCACGAAACTGCGGACAGGTGGTATATGCTTATTTTCCCGGCGTCTCCGAGTGATGCGCCTGCGAGATTTTCCATGCGCCGCGATTCACCAAGACGTCGGTCTCGAAGGCGTGATCGTTCTTGAAGCGGCCGTCGTGCTGCTGTACGAGCACGTCGAACTTGTAGCTCGCATCCCCGGCGGGAAGTCTCCGCAGGATGTGCCGCTGAGCTTCACGAGTCCTTATGGGTCGATCCCTTGAATGGCTTCGTATCCCGCAACGCCGATCCGCCTGTTGAATAGGATCAGCGAGGCACGCAGCCCAGGTCGGTACGCGATGATTCGCCCTTACGCCTCGTTGCAGGTGTTCTCAAGACGCTTGATCTCAGCCCAGATATCCGGCGGTGCGGCTGCGCGGGCGGCCATCGCGACGGGCAACAGTGGATTGCAGCACGCCAGCTTGCGCGTGTAGCCTGTGGGTCATGACAATCTGTCTTGGAACGCGAAGCATCGAGACAATGGCGTCTCACCTGGATTGCCGGACGAACTCCGGCAAATTTAGCGGCGCAACGACAGGGGTTCAATTTCGACTGATGCAACGCCGACTTTCGCCGCGGCACCGGACCGGCGCGGTTTCGCCGCATAAGAGTGCCGGTTGGGGAGATTGATAGTCCTGCGCCTCCGTGGTGCATAGGATTGCGGTATCAAGCTGCCCCTCCTAGTGCAAAATGGTCCAATGAGTTCCGGAATCGCTGTCGAGATCCGCCATCTGTCGAAGCGCTACGGTACCGTTGGCGTGCTGGAAGACGTGTCGCTGGCGATTCCGGAACGCGAGTTCGTCACCTTGCTCGGTCCGTCAGGGTGTGGGAAGACGACGCTTCTCAAGTTGTTGGCCGGGTTCGTGCAGCCGAGCTCGGGGGGCATCTTTGGCAAGGCATCTGATTTGGCGCGACGCCTCCCCACCGCCGCAACATCGGCATGGTCTTCCAGAATTACGCCCTATTTCCCCATATGAGCGTCGAAGGTAATGTGGCCTATCCCCTGGTGGTGAGAGGCCTCGGCAAGCACGAGATCGGGAAGTCGGGTCGCCGCCATGCTGTCGATGGTCGGGCTCTCCAACACGCCGCGCGGCGCATCGATCAGATCTCGGGAGGGCAACGGCAGCGCGTCGCGCTGGCACGTGCCTTAGTTTTCGAGCCCAGGCTGCTGCTGTTGGACGAGCCGCTGTCCGCGCTCGACAAGCAGATGCGCGAGCGAACTCAGCACGAGCTGAGACGAATCCACGATCGGCTCAACATGACTACCATCTGCGTCACCCACGATCAGACCGAGGCATTGACAATGTCCGACAAGATCGCGGTCATGTGCGCAGGACGAATCGTGCAATTCGGCTCGCCGCGGGAGATCTATGACCAGCCGGCCGCTAAGTTCATCGCGGAATTCATGGGCGAGACCTCATTCCTGCCGGCGACCGCTCGCGGTACGGCGTCTTCGCCGCAGGTCGCCCGCTCAGAACCGCGATGCCGGCCCCGCTTTCGAGCACTGCCTCGCAATGCTGGGTGGCGATCCGGCCAGAAAAAGTCCGCTTCCTCACGCGCGCTGATCCGGGCTGAACTGCTTCGAAGGCATCGTACGCAGCCGCCCGCTATCGCGGCGACTGTCTTGCAGATCACCGTCGAGCTCGAAGGCGGCGAATTGGTGGTCGCGCGCGGCCCGACCTCGTCGTCCTCCGAGGCGCAGCCCGGAGAGCGCGTGATGATTGGCGTCCACGCCCAAGATACTGTAGTCGTGCTCGAATGAACCCTCCCGGCTCAGATTCGCCCGCCGGCGGCGCCGAGTCCATGTGGGCCCGGCGCGACCGGTCAGAGCAGATGCGACTCGCCGCCGTCGCCTTGCCGGCTGCGGCTTGGATAGGACTGGTGCTCTGGTGCCGCTCGTGCAGCTGGTGCGGATGTCCCTCCTGGACGACGGCGGGCACCTATCCGTCGGGAACTACGTCGGGATGCTCCAGCCGCTGTACCGCACGGGCTTGGTTGCGACCTTGGAGCTGTCGGCGCTCGTGACCGGCTGCGCCGCCATATTAGGCTATCCGGTCTGCTACATGATTTCGCAGTTGGCGCCGCGCTGGAGGGGCGCGTCCCTGGCGCTCGTTTTGCTGCCCTTCTGGACCTCGACCCTAGTGCGGACATTTGCCTGGCTTGTGATTCTGCAGCGTCGGGGCATAGTAAACTCCTCGTTGATCAAGCTCGGACTTATCGATCAGCCGCTGCGCTTGGTCAACAACTTCGCTGGAACCGCGATCGGCATGACCCACATCATGCTGCCGTTTCTTATTTTGCCGCTCTACAGCGGCATGAAGGCCATCGACCTGGATTACCTGAGAGCCGCAGCGACCTGCGGTGCGAGCCCGAGCCGGGCGTTTTGGCAAGTCTACTTTCCGCTGACGCTGCCAGCGCTCGGCGCGGGCATGATCTTGGTGTTCGTGATGTGCTTGGGCTTCTATTTGACGCCTGCCCTGCTCGGCGGCGGCAAGGTGCTTACCTGGTCGATGCTGATCGAAAGTGCCCTCACCATAAATCCCAATCGCGGCGCGGCGAGTGCGCTGGGCGTCGCACTGGTGGCGGTCACCCTGTTGGTGCTCAGTGTCCTACGCCGGCTCACACGTCAGGACGGCATGGGAGTGCGATGAAGACCGCTGGCGCAGCAGCGCTCGAATCGCACATCCGGCCGCTGCAGCGCGTGTGGCTGTATGTGGTGGGTGCGCTGGTGCTGGCGTTCCTACTCATTCCCTGCGTGCTCATCGTGCCGGTCTCGCTCTCCGGATCGCAGTTCCTTGAATTCCCGCCGCGTCACTGGAGCACGCGCTGGTACGACAGCTTCTTTGCATCGCCCGAGTGGCTGACGGCGACGCGGTTGTCGCTCGAACTCGCACTCAGCACCACGCTGATCGCCACCCCCCTCGGCACTGCCGCGGCCTACGCCGTGGCCGGCCTGCGCGCACGCGCCGCCCAGTCCGGCCTGCGCCTGCTGTTTCTTGCCCCCATGATGATCCCCTCCATTCTGGTCGCCGTGGCGCTGTTTCTGACCTACGCGGACATCGGGCTCAATAACAGCTTCGCTGGACTACTGCTCGCAGACGTGACGCTTGCGATGCCGCTGGTCGTCATCGCTGTCACGACCGGACTCGACGGCTACGACATATCGCAGGAGGCGGCGGCGCGCGGTCTAGGCGCGACGCGTCTGCGGGCGTTCATCACGGTCACGCTGCCACAGATCTGGCAGGCTATCGGGACCGCCGCAGTGTTTGCGTTCATCACCTCGTTCGACGAGGCCGTGATCGCGATATTCGTGTCGGGCGGCGATAACGAGACGCTCACGAAACGTATGTTCGAGGGTATCCGCGATCAGATCGACCCCACCGTCGCTGCGGTGTCCTCGATGCTGATGCTGCTCTCCATCCTAGTCCTTGCCGTCACGCAGATCTTTCAAAAGGCGAAGTAACCATGGGCGGGTCATGCACTTCTGCTTCGAAAGTTAGGGGTGACGACAAGTACAAATTGCTCACCTCGACCGTGGAACCGCCCTCCATCGGCTGGGTCGTCGGCTGCAATGCGGACGGACGCCTGAATTGCGCGCCGTTCTCGTTCTTCAGCCTTCTCGGGCAATCCACCCGTAATCTGCATCGGCGTGGCGGCCCGTCAGTGGGAGCCAAAGGACACGGCCGCAAACATCCAGCGCACGGTTGAGTTCGTCGTCAACCTCGTCCCGGAGCGGCTGGTGAGGATAATGAACATCACTGCAATCGAGTTCGGCGCAGAGATGAATGAACTCGCGCAGGCGGAGCTGGCAACCGCCCCCAGAAGACACATCAAAGTGCCGCCCATCGCGGAGAGCCCGGTGGCGTTCGAGTGCGAGCGCACGGCCGCGGTGGACATTTCGGCACTTCGCGCACCATCATCATCGTGAAGGTTGGCGGTGTACGTGGCGACGATGCGGTGCTCGATGCCGGGAGGTGCCACATGGACACACTCCAAGCTGCACGGTAGGCCTGTTGCAAGGGTCGGGATGGTATTACGAGCGAAGACCGCTTCCAGGTCGGGAGAATCGCCGAGGAAGACTGGCGCGCGCCAGCACCGCGCGGCTAGCACCGGCCTGCGGCAAAGTCCGTATTCCCGGCGAGCTCGGACACGAACTCTCTTGCCCAGCCGCGTGCTTGCACATGGTACTCCCGGCGCGCGTTTTCGCCTAGAGTTTGAGGCTGCACGCCCCATAGGAACCGGGTGCGCGGGCGTATGCCGCAGTAGCTCCAAATGCCGGTGTCCCAGAGCGCCTCGATGCCGTGGCGGTAGTGGTACTTCTCGTATGTCTCGGCCCGCCCGCCGGCGCTCGCCAGGATCAGGACATCGCGCAGCCGCAGAAGGGGCTCGACCGAGCGCGAATGGCTGTCCGCGAACGCCCACCCCTGGCTGAACACGCGGTCGATCCAGCCCTTCAGCATGGCCGGATACTGATACCACCAGACCGGCGTGACGATCGCGAGGACATCATTGCGCTCGATGCGAGCTTGCTCGCGCCGGACATCGGCCGGCATCTCGTTCTGAGAGAACTGTGCATAGTCGTCGACATCGAAGGCCGGGTTGAACCTCTCGGCATACAAATCAGCGACTTCGACCTCGTGCCCCGCCGCATGCAACTCGGCGCTCACCTCCGTGAGCAGCTCGCCGCAGAACCCGTCATGCTTGGGGTGCACGTACAATAGCAAGACCTTCATCGCCTGGGCCCACCCTTTCTCACGCCCAGGGGGAAGGCTCGAATCGATAGCCATTTCGATCTCTACGCACGTAGCCGCAATGCGGCTCGCCGAAATGCACCGGCAAGATTAGCGCCTCGCGCATCACGGCATTCTCGAGCAGTTTGTAGCGGCTCCGTCGCGCTATGTCCGGCCAGATGCAGTAGCCCGAGTTGATCTCCGGCTCGAGAATCTGGATCGGACTGTGGAACACGTCGCCGGAGAAGATCGCCTCTTCCTGCCCCGAGCGGATGCGGAAGGTCACCTGTCCGGGGCTGTGACCCGGCGCCTCCTCGACGGTTAGACAATCGGCGATCTCCATGCCCAGCGTGATGAATTCCACCAATCCTGCTTCGACCACCGGCATGACGCTGTCGAAAAACGATGCGCCGAAGACATCCATGCCTTCTTGTTTGTTCCTGCCGCTTTCGCAGAACAGAAAGTCGTCCTTTGGAATGTAGTGCTTCGCGTTCGGAAACGTAGGCGTCCATCGCTCATCCTGCCAGCGCGTACACCAACCGACGTGGTCCGCGTGCAGGTGCGTCAGCACCACGTGCGTCACGTCCTTCGGAGCCGCTCCCGCCGCCTCGAGCCACTCCGACACCAGGGTGTTCAGCATGTGCATACGAGGTATCTGCTCGCGCGGTTTGCGGTTTCCCACGCCCGTGTCCACCACGATGATGTTGGAGCCGGCGTGCACGACCCAGAATTGGATCGTGACAATCAGCTTGTTCATGTGTGGAATCCAGTGGTTGGGCGACATCAACCCTTGGTTGGCCTCGAGCGTGCCGGGCGCCATCGCGGGGAACAAGAAGCTCGGCGGGTGAGTGGGTCCGCCGTATTCATGGATCCGGGTGATCCGGACATCGCCGATCGTGCGAGTTTGCATCTTTTCCCCTGACGAGTGACGTGGCAAAAACCTAGCGGATCGATGAAGTGTGCTTGGCGAGCGGGACCACCGTAAGCTCGAAGTACGGGAACATCGGCAGCGATGTGAGCAGCTCGTGCAGCTCATCGTTGCTGGCGCAATCGAAGATGCTGATGTTGGCCATCTTGCCAACGACGCGCCATAAATGCAGGAATTTTCCCTGCTGCTGCATTTCGATCGCACGCTCTTTCTCGCGCTTCTTAAGATCGTCGATCTGGGCCGCGCTCCAGTCGGCCGGCAACTTGACCGTGATCATGACGCAGTAAAGCATACCCAATCTCCTTGGTTGAATCTCACGGTCAGGCCGCATGCGCGGCGACGCCCACGCGGTTTTCCGGCCGGCCCAGAAAATCGGCGCAGAGCGCGGCGCACGCGGCGTCGGCATGAACGAAGCCAGCTAGAAGCGTTTTGATGAGACGTGGGCTCTGCGTCGCCATCAGATGGCCCGAGGGGATGTGCAAGACCTCGCAATGCGGGACCATGCGTGCGACCCGGTCGACTTCGGCGGGCGGCCGAAACGTGTCAAAAGTTCCGGCGACGAACAGGCTGCGCGCGGATAGCCGGTGCAGCTCCGGTCCGATGTTCATTTTCGCCAACATTTCGAACATCGCTCCGAGGCTACGCGAATCGGTGCTTAGCCAGCGGTTTCGGTAGGCGAAATAGCGCGCCTGATCCGTACGCAGCGCCTCGGGGTAAGCCATGTCGACGATGGCCTCGCCGTCCGGCCGCAGGCTCGAGCCTGCGAGTGCCTGCGCCCGCAGCAACGCGGTGACCTGCAACTCCGGAGGTACGCCCATTGCAGGCGCAAGACCGACGTAGTGGCTCACCGCCGATGGGTGCGCAAGCGCATAGGCCGCGGCAACCGCGGCGCCCACGGCCTGTCCTGCAAGCGCAACCGCAGCCTCGATGCGCAGCGACTGAATCAGCGCGCGAAGATCCCCAACGTGCTCGGTAAGTGCGATTGGGGCCGCGATTTTCTGCGACATGCCGGCGCCGCGTTGATCGTATCGAAGGATCGCCACGTCCGCCGGAAGCAAGGCCACTACATCGTCCCAGGATTCGAGGCTGCCGCCCAGCTCGTGCAGAAGTACCAGAACGGGTCCGCGTCCGCGACGGTACTCGTAGCGCAGCGACACCCCATCGAGATCGATCCAGGCCGGTCGAAGGGGCTGCGGCAGAGCGCCGGCTGCTGAGATCGTCATGTTGATCTAATCGTTCCGATATCGTGGCTTGCGCTTCTCCGCGAACGCATTGCGGCCCTCGACCCGATCGGCCGTGTCCCGCAGCATCCCCCAGAGGAGGTTGGAGGCCGCGACGAATTCCTTAGGCGCCAGATGCGCGGTCTCGACGGCCAGCTTCTTCACGGCCTGCACGGCCAGCGGGCCGTTCGCCGCGATGCGCTCCGCGATGCTCAACGACTCCTGGAGCAGCCGGTCAGCGGGAACCACATCGCTGACCAGTCCGATGCGAAGGGCTTGGGCAGCGTCGATCCGATCTCCCGTCAAGGCTAGCTTCATGGCATGCGCCGCAGGAATTGCGCGCAGCAGATATTGCACTCCGCCCACCGCCGGGATGCTCGCGAGCTTTACCTCTGGCATGCCAAACGATGCACTTTCCGCGGCGATGCGTAAATCACACTGCAATGCGAGCTCGAGACCGCCTCCGAGACAAAAGCCGTTCACGGCGGCGATCATCGGCTTCCAGATCGAGAGATCGCCCAGATCGATGAGCCGGGTATAGCCCCCACGCAGCGCGTCCGCTCGACGGCTCTTCAGCACGCCACCTACGAAACTCTGGCCTCCGGGCGGGGACTGCTTGATGTTCGTCCCCGTGCAAAAAGACCGGTCGCCCGCACCGATGAGCACGATGACGCGCACCGCGTCATCATCCTGGCACGCACTCAGCGCATCACGGAGCTCCAGCAGATCGGGGATAGTCAACGCGTTCAGCGAGTCCGGCGCGTCCAACGTGACTATCGTTACCTGGTCGATTCGTCTCGTAAGAATTGGCATTAATGTGGGTCTCGAGGCTCAGACACTGGCACTGGACAACGAGCGGCCGCCGCACACATAGAGTGTCTGGCCCGTGATGTACCCTGACTTCGGGCTGGCGAAGAACGAGACCGCGTGCGCCACGTCCGAGGGCTGGCCGACGCGACCCAAAGGCACGCTGTCTTTCAGCCGATCCTGAACCGGTTGCGAGAACTTGTTGAAAAGCGGCGTCTCCACGATACCCGGCGCAATGGCGTTCGCCGTGATGCCTTCGCGCGCCAGCTCGATGGCAAGCGAGCGTGTGAGGCTCACCACGCCGCCTTTTGAGGCTGAATAGCTTGTCTGACCGAACCCGCCAAGCCACGCGCGGGAGGACATGTTGATGATGCGGCCATAGCGCTGTGCAATCATGCCACCGAGCACTGCCTTGACGCACAGAAATTGCGATTTCAAGTTGGTGTCCACGACGAGGTCCCACTCTTCTTCAGACGTGGCCGTTATCCGCCGGTCCCTTACGATGCCCGCATTGTTGACCAGCACGTCCGGCGTCTTCCACGCGGCGGCCACACGCGCAACGCCCACGCGGATCTCCTCCGACGAAGTGACATCGACGCGCTCGCCCATGAGCGCCGATGATCCGAGTCCGGCCGCCGCCTGTGTCAGGGCGCTGTCATCGATATCGAACATCGCGACCCGAAACCCATCGTCCAACAATCCCCGCACTATGCCGAGCCCGATTCCTCGGGCTCCGCCCGTCACGACGGCCACGTGCCCCGTCATGGCGACGCACCCAGCGCCCTCTCATTCAATACCCACCGCCGGGGATCCCGGCCGGCCACGCCTCGCATGACGGCAATCTCCGTGAAACAATGCATCCAAGTCTGGGGATGCGCCGCCGCGATCACAATTGCAAATTGCGCAATGGGGACTTTCGCTGGCCCAAGCGCTTCGATGATCCATGCCAAGCAGAGGGGTATGCCGATGAAAAGCCATTTTGCACTGGGTGATTTCAGCCTGTTCGTCAACATCGTCGAAACGGCCAGCCTCACGCGTGGAGCCGAGAAATCCTGCCTGTCGCTGCCGGCCGCGAGCCACCGGCTCAAGAATCTGGAGGACGACCTCGGGACGAAGCTTCTGCTTCGATCTGCGAAGGGCATCAGCCTCACGGACGCGGGCAAGGTCTACCTGAGGCACGCCAAGAACATCATCACACAGGTCGACGCCCTGACGAGCGACATGCAGTCCTACGGGCGGGGTAATACCGGGCAGTTGCGGCTGTTGGCGAATACGACCGCGATTACCGAATACCTGCCGCCCGTTCTGGGCCCCTATCTGCAATTGCACCCCGACGTCCAGGTGGATCTGCGCGAGCGGATGAGCGAGGAGATCATTCGCGCCCTGCACCGAGGGCTTGTGCACCTGGGCATCGTATCGGGAGATATCGTGACAGAGGGCCTGGAGACGCTGCCGCTCACCACCGGCGAGCTTGTGGTGATCGCGCCGGCCCGCCACGAGGTGGCCCGCAACGGCTCGGTCAGCTTCAAGGAGATCCTTCAGTTCGAGTTCGTCGGGATGCAGGAGGACAACGCCGCCCACCAATTCTTTCTGCGGGTCGCCTATTCGCTGCACGTTCCGCTGCGCGTCCGCATCCAGGTTGCCGGATACGACGCCGTGTGCCGGATGGTAGAGTCGGGCGCGGGCATCAGCATCGTGCCGCGCTCGGTTCTGGAGCGGCTCAAGGTGCTGGATCGGCTGTCGGTCTGCAAGCTAACCGATGAGTGGGCCACGCGCAGGTTTCACATTTGCGCCGGGAGCTTCGAGGAATTGCCAGGGTACGCCAAGGATCTGGTTCAATCGCTCTTGCAATACTTCGCCCGTCCGTGACCGCACCGGCTCCACTTATCGAAGGACGATAGGCTCCATTGCACGAATTGAAATTGCGACGCGGGCCGTACGGCAATCACACTGCGGGAATGACGATCAAGCCTCACGTTCCCAAGCAATCCTCGGGCTGTTTACCGTGTCGATGTTGGCGCTCACGTCCCCGGCGCTCTCTCAGTGGTCGATTGGGGCAAACGCCACGCGCGAGGCCGCCGCTGACCAGCACCGTTATCTCTATCTGGTTCTGGTCTTCTCCACTCCGCTTCCGGGGCACGAGGCAGAATTCAATGATTGGTACCAGATCACTCACCTCGGCGACCTGGTCTAGCTGCAAGGGTTTCGAGGTATGCAGCGCTACCGTCTGGAGTCCGAGCCGCGGTTACGAAGCTGGACTATGATCTCAGCTATCTCGCGCTGTCGGATCTCGAGGATGTCGACATCGCGCCCTTGCGGGCGCGCACGAATGCCGCGTTCGACGGCGGCAAGTGCCGTCATGGGGCAATCGGGACAACCCGACGCATCGAGCCGACCAATTCAGCGCATAAGCCAACGTCCCGCAGCCCCTGGATGGATGGCCGCGCAGCGCTTCAAGCTCATTCTGCCGAATCCCCAGGTGACCTGGCGCTGGATTGCATGTGGCTCCGGGAGCCTCATCGTATGGGAGGTCGAGGCCGCCTGGCCAAAGGTCGCTGAGGATGTGATGAAAACAGGGGTCAGAGCGCGGGACTGGCATCGGTCTAGACGGCCAACGCGCTCCACCGGCCAGCTACTGGATACCAATAAGCCTTTACGTTACCAAGCCGGACTTCGAGCGCTAGTAAGACCACTGCGTGTCACCGCGCTCGTCACAGATTTTAATTTCGCGAGAGCGGTTGATTGTCACTGAGGCGGAAGAATATGGTTAGCGGGAAATGGATAAAGGTCGCCGGCACCTACTTGCGCTACGAGCTCGTCGGAGAGGGAGTCAAAACGCTGGTGTTGGTGCACGAAATGGGCGGGTCGTTGGAAACCTGGGATCTGCTCATGCCGCAGCTGACGCAGAATTTCCGAGTATTGCGGTTCGACCTGCGCGGTACAGGTCTTTCTGAGAAATTTCGTGGTCCGATCTCCCTCGAGACACTTGCCGGCGATGTGCACTCGCTTCTAACAGCGCTCGATATCTCGGAGCCCGTTATCCTCGTCGGCGCCTCGATCGGCTGTGCCGTGGCAATCAGTTACGCAAGCCTCCATCCTGGTCGGGTCGCCGCCATGGTCCTGTTCTCTCCTGTCACGGAACCTCCGCGAATGGGTGTCGAAGCCGCACTGAAGCTCATCAAGGACATTGAAATAAACGGCGTCGGCCCCTATTGCGACGAGCTCGTTGCCGCCCACTACGGCGGCGTCTATCCACCGCAATCGGTAGAAGACAAAGACTTCGTGGTCCAGATCAACGCCCAGTTCGCCTCTAACGATCCGGTGTGTCTGGCTGAGACTTGGCGGTTGATGACGCGGTTGAACTTGGAGCCGTTGCTGTCTTCGATACGCTGCCCGTGCCTAATCGTGGCAGGCCACCAGGACAAATGGCGCGATGCCGCCGATCTTAGAGCGCTCGCGAGCCGCTTTCCCAATGGGCAATTTGCGCTGGTCGACGGGGGGCACTACATGTTGCTGCGGAACGTCGATCTCGTTATGCTGCCCTTGCGGTTTTTTTTGGGGACTGCGTAGCGGCGCCCGGCCGTTGCGCTTCGTCAGCAGGCGGATGAGGGATGGCGGTCGGGATAAACCGTGATCTCGAAGTATGGAAACATCGACAACGATGACAGCGTGCAGCTCGGTCTAATACGCACAGCGTCCCGGTCTTTCCCACGATTCGCCACAGGGCGCAGTAACTTTCCCTCGTTCTGCAGCTAGATGGAGCGCCATCTCGCGCTGCTTGAGAGCTCCACTTGCGCTGTGCACCAATCCGCTGGCAATCGGGGCTATTATTGGCGCAATAGAGCATGTTACAAGCCCCTCTGTTTCAGCGGGATCGCGGTCCGCCGGTTGCCGGCTTCTCAACAGTCAACGCGCTCGAAAACCGCCGCCATGCCCTGGCCGCCACCCACGCACATCGTCTCCAGTCCATAATGCGACCCGCGCCGCCGCATCTCGTGCAGCAGCGTCGTCATGATACGCACGCCGGTCGCGCCGATCGGATGGCCCAGCGCGATGCCGGACCCGTTGACGTTGACCCGCTCCGCGGATTCGATCTTAAGCGCACGCATCACGCTCAGCACCTGCGCCGCGAACGCTTCGTTGATCTCGATCAGGTCCATATCCCCCAATGTCAGGCCGATCTTGGGGAGCAGGCGCTGACACGCGGGCACCGGTCCGATGCCCATCCGCGCGGGATCGCATCCGGCCGCTGCCCAGCCTACCAGCCGCGCTTGAGGCGGCAGGTTGTACCGCTCGAGCGTGCGCTTTGAGACGACCAGGCACGCCGCGGCGGCATCATTCTGTTGGCTGGCATTCCCGGCGGTGACGGTGCCCTGGTCCAGAATTGGCTTTAGCTGCGCCAGCGCCGCCACGCTCGTATCCTCGCGGATGCTTTCGTCGCGCTCGAATTGCGCGGGACCAACGCCCTTCTTCTGCGGCAGCGGCACCGGAATCACCTCATCGGCAAAGCGGCCCTCGCGCCAGGCGGCGGACGCATTCTGGTGGCTGCGCAACGCGAAGGCGTCCGCCTCCTCGCGCGTGACGCCGTATTCGCGCACCAAGTTCTCGACGGTCTGCGGCATGCCGGAAATCCGACCGAAGCGGCTCTCGGGCTGTGATTGCACGCGCCCGCGGTCGAGCCGGTCGTGAAACACGGTCGAACCCAATCTGGCGCCCCAGCGCATGTCCGTGGTGTAATACTCGATGTTGCTCATGCTCTCAACGCCTGCCACGAGGATCGCGTCTGCGGCACCGACCTGTATTTGCATCGCGGCGTTGACCACGGCTTGCAGGCCTGATCCGCAGCGCCGGTCCAGCGTATAGCCGGGAAGCTCGATCGGAAGCCCGGCCAGAAGAGCTGCATAACGAGCGATGCAGGGCGCTTCGCTTGATGCATACGATTGTGAGACGATGACTTCATCGATCGCCTCGGGCGAAATGCCCGTGCGCTCGACCACGGCGCGAAGCACATGCGCGGTGAGCACGGCGGCCGGAACCGGTGACAGGCTGCCTCCGAACCGGCCAATGGGCGTGCGCAAGGATCCGACGATATAAGCTTCGGAGGCGGGATTCATGCCGCGAAGTTTGACGGACACAATACCACAGCCACAATTGCAATTTGCGCAACGGTAGCTTTCGCGAGCCCGACCGCCGTCTGTGTTCGCGGCCATTGCCGCCCGCCGCGCCAAGGTCTTGAGATATTTCAAGAACAGTCGGACCCCAAGCTGAATGTCGCGGCGGGCAGCTATCGGGAGGATTGAAACCGAACATCGGTGGCTAACGCAGTAATTGATCGAATTGTCGGTCGGATACAGTCATCCACTTCCGTGCACTCGGCCAAAGTGATGGGGTCTAGGGATCCATGTGTCCGCAAACATTTTTGAGCCATCCCTTAGAGGCTGCGATTGTATAAGCACTTGGATAGCCCTTGCGAAGCTCCCCACGAGTCTTGCACTTCTTCGCAACAGTCGAAATGCGTTCCTTAGTCCATTGGCCGTGCACAAGCTCTCGAGCCATGCCGCTGGGGACTAACTGGTCGCGCTTAGCTGCCGAGTAGGACGCTGGGTCTTCCCGTCGCCACTCTCCGACGGTTTTGAACCGCTGAGCAGCAGCCAACACCCGCTCGCGCGTCCAGTAGCCGTTAGGCCGTTTGGTGACTTGCATGTGCGCGCAGGCCAAGTCCTTCCAGCTATTTCGGGTTGCGATAACGTAGACGCTTGGATTTGCTTTTCGCCAGGCGGCAGCAGTTATAAACTTCGATGCCGATAGTAGCACCGCCTCCTTCGTCCATTTTCCGTGCTCGATAAGATATGACATGTGTGCGGTCGCCCTCTCGGCAAAGCCATGACGAATCGCGAACCTATACGCGCTCGATGACCCTCTCATCCAGGCCGACCGCGTCTGGAATGTCCTTGCGTCAGCCAGCACGTCCTTAATGGTCCAGGCAACGCCACTTCGAATGCGTTTTTGTTCTTTCGCACTAAGGGGCCGCGGGAGACCGGCCGAAACCCCCAGTGTCTCTGCAAGCAGCTGTCGGATCGCACGCGGAGTCTTAGTTCGCCAGGCGAGTATTGCGAGGAGGGTGTACCCCGAAGTCGCGGCCCAGTGTGACTTGATGTCGTCCCGTCTTTGTATCTCGTCTCGACTGCCAGACTCGCGTGACCATCCTTCGGCATGTTGCCTGCCGTGGTACTCGATCAGTAGGCGGCGTGATGGCAAGAAGAAATCGAAGGGCATTCGGGCAACACCTGGATCTTCTCGAAATCGGTGCTCGGCCTTGTAGGGAACTCCGTGGGACGTCAGAAACTCGTGAATCGTGGCCGGGCCCACTGGCATCGGCACCGACTCCATGTGCCGCGTGGCCTCGTCCATCCAACCGTTTCGCTGCGCTACTTGGCGCGCGCTGGTCTCGCTTGCATCCCACGCCGCGAAGGAGTGAAACTTCCTGGAGCTGGCAATGACTCTGGCCTTCGTCCACCAGCCAGCTGGCTTATAGACCCGAGTCATGTGTGCACAGACTTGGGCGAGGACGCCGTGTTCACGAGCGGCCTTGTATGCCCCTTGGTCTGCGTCTTTCCAAGCCGCAGGCGCATCAAACGGAGCCGCGCTTCGTTTCAGCTTCTCAGTTGTCCAGGTTCGATGACGAATGGCCATGTGTGCACAGGCCTCATCGAGGCAGCCGAAACGAACCGCGGCTTTGTAGGCTCCGGGCTTCGCCGCCTTCCATTTCGAGCGGCTTGAGTAATCACAGGCACTTGCGAGGGCCGCTGCCCTGTTCCACGTCGGCTCCCACCTCGCCACCATGTGGGCACACGCTTGGGCGAGCCAGCCGTTGCGGTGGGCAGTCACGTAGGCGCTTCCGGCGCGGCTCCAGTCGGTTTTCGAAGAGTATCGCCTTGCGTCACCTAGCACAGCTGCCTTTGTCCATTTCCGATCGGTCATATATTTGGGAATCGCCTGACGGTTGACTCGCAAGTAACACTTCTCTTGCCGGTAACGAAGTTTACATCCGCTCTCGACCCGGAGCGGCCTCTCGCGAACGACCGGTATCGGGCAGTGTAAATTTTCCTGCGCTTGTCCATAAATGAAAAAACCCGGCGCGCGAGGTCGGGCTTCTCAGTGTAAAAATCACGCGAGCTTATGCGGCGCGATGCTTACGCATCGCGTCAAGTCCGACAACTCAGCTCAGCATCACCCAGGCAGGAGCGGGGAGCGGGACGGCTGACTTAATCGCAGATTATCGGCTGGTGCCCCGCCTACCCCCCCCCCTGCGAGAACTCACTCACGAGGCTTCGAGAGCCTCCGTTGCCAAGTCCGAGAGCCGGCTATCGAGTCGACTAAATTCGTAACAGGTGTCCGCGCGTTTGTTTCGAAGTCGCTTCTGAAATGCCTTGAACGTAGAGAGCAACCTGGCGACGGTAGCGCTCCTCATGCAACTCAATCTCGAGATCGGTCTTAAAGTCGACAACGATCCATTCTTCCGCCTCTTGAAACGCGAGATCCGCGACGCATTCAATCAGGGCCTCATCTTCTAGTCGGGCGACGATCGCGGTCTCGCGACGACAGTCACCGCGACGCATCGCCGCGGCGGCACGCTTGAGGATGGGATGCGCCAGCGCCCCCGCGACGACCTCGATGGCTGCCTCTTGCTCCTCATCCAAAGCGCCCAGTAATCGCGCATGAATCCTTGCATGCTCTGCAACGCTCTCGCGCGTTCCTGCCAAATCCACCGTTGCGAGGATCGAATGGACCAACGTGCCGAATCGGGCGCCGCTCGATCTTGCGCCCTGCCAGCGGGCATCGACGACAGTGACCTGCTCTGCGCCCGTGACCGGCGCGGCCGAGCGGGCGCGCTCGGTCGCGGTCTCGACAGTCCGTGAGGGGACGCTGCCGCGTGCGATTATCTGCGCCCGGCCAGCCCGCCACGCCTCCCACTCCGCCTTAGCCTGGGCGGCGCGCCCTTCGGGGCTGTCGATCAATATTTTTTCTTGACGAATGCCGATGGAGGGCTTGAGGCCGAGTTTTAAGAGCGGCGAGCGCGGATCCCACCAGACGACCCGGTGTGATCCCGCCTCGGGGGCGTGAAGACCTGGCATGACGCACTCGAGCGTGCGAGGCGCCTTATCCGGGCGCTCCGAAACGGTATCGTCACCGAACACAGGCGTCCCGGGCGCTTGTTTTGCCTCAGGTCGCCTCGCTAAGGGTCGCGCCGGATAGATCGCGGGATGGAGCGCGGCGAGCCAACCTTCGCGCCGCTCATCGCCGACTGTAGGCACCACGAGCACATCGCGAGCGCGGGTCGAGGCTACATAGAGGAGGCGCACAGCCTCGTCGGTCTCGCACTGAGTCTCCTCGGCCGCGTGCTCTCGAAGTTCGGGGGGCGTGCAATTTGCGAGTCGTTGGACGCAGAGTCGCCGCGCGGGATCCGTCCAGCGGGTCGGGTCCTCGCGGACACCGGCGGTGGTGAGATCTGCGAGGATGACAATCGGAAACTCAAGGCCTTTAGCCTTGTGAGCCGACATCATCCGCACGCCCTGCACGCCCTCCTCGAGGAGCGGCGCTTCGCCAATCTCGCCCCGTTCCGCCTGGCGTTCGAGATGCTCCACGAAACTTCGGAACGAGATGAGCCCCTGCCGCTCGGCGCGTCGCGCGAGATCGGCAAATCGACCGATATTAGCGAGCGCTTGCATGCCGGTCGGCCAGATGGCGAAGGAGGCGTGCGCGCGGGTCGCCTCCATCAGCTGGGTGACGGTGTCACCCACGGGCTGGTGGTTCCGCCGACGATGGAGGTTTTTAAGAATGCTGAGCGCCTTCGCGATGTCGGTAAGCGGCGCGGCAAGCTCAGGGATTGGGCGAAAGGGATGCAGCGATCCAACGCGCTCCCGCCAGAGGAAGAGCGCTGCATCCGACAGTGCAAACAGCGGCCCTCGAAGCGTCGCAAAGATCGCGAGGTCATCGTCTGGACGCTCAATCGCTCTCAAGGCTGCGGAGAGCGTCTCAACCTCCTCGCGACTGTAAAAGGCACCGCCACCGACCAAGAGGTGCGGCACCTCGTGCGCTTCCAGCGCCTCGACGTAAGCTCTCGTGGCATCCTTTCCGAACGAACGCAACTCTCGAAAGAGAAGGCAGACATGTCGCGGCTCGACTTTGACCCGCTCGCCCGGACGTTCACGTTCCGTGACGGTCCAGTTACTTTCACGAATCAGCCAATCGATCCACGCGGCGATCACATCGGGGAGCGACTGATCGATCGAAAAATTGGTGACGTTGCCGTAGTCACCGTAAGGTGCCGGCACGGGCAGGGCAACGACCGAGGGCTGGGTCGTAATGCTTTCTCGGAAGGACGACAGCGGCACGTAGGCGCCTTCCGTCGCCATAAAGCGCGGCGCGAACGCAGCATTCACGGCATCTTGGATTTGCGGAACCGAGCGGAAACTTACGCTTAGGTGAACGGGCCGGCCGCCCTGCTCGATAAGTCGACGCTGCACATCGCGATAGAGCTTTACGTCCGCGCGCCGAAATCGATAGATCGATTGCTTCGGGTCTCCGACCAAGAAGAGTTTTCCAGGACGTGCACGCGCCGCCTGCCAATCCGTGACATGCGGATCGTCCGCGGCGAGCAGCAGGAGAATTTCAACCTGCAGGGGATCGGTGTCCTGGAACTCATCCACATAGTAGTGAGTGAGCCGTTCCTGCAATTCCGCCCGCACCGCTTCATGGTCCCGCACCAGATCTCGCGTGTAGATGAGAAGATCCGAGAAGTCGAGACACCCCGCTTGGCGCTTGGCCGCTTCATACGCCTCGACGACCGGCCAAAGTTCATCTCGCAACCGCGGTGCGAGGTCGGACCCGGCGTCCTCCTCGAAGCGCTTCAATCGCGCGTGGAGGGCATTACGCCGCTCACGGAGCTCTGTTTGCGGAAACTTTGGATCATTGGAACGCGGAAAGCCCTTCCAACCCCAATGATTCGGCCTCGCGCGAAGTATTTGCGAAACCCATGCCTCCAAGCCTTCGTAGTCCCGAGCTCTCACGCGCTCGGCCCGCTCCACTTCCTCGACCGCTTTGGCGATCTGGGCCAAAGATTTGCCGAGATTATCGGGATTCGCTCCCGGCGCCCATTCGGCTATCGCGGCCATTTCTACGATGATTTCATCGAGCGTGCGATCCCGGTCGAAGGCGGTTGCATGACGCCAGGGCGCGGGGAAATCGCGCTGGTCAACGAGCGCCGAGGCTGCGCGGCGCAAGTCGCCGCGTGGCCCCTCCCCGACCATGCGCCCGAACTCTCGTCGGCGCCGGCGAAGGATGCGACGCACCGCGGGACCGGGTGACGCCAGTTGGGTTTCGAACCAGCGATCAAAGGCACGCTCGAAGAGGGCAGCCGCTTGATCCTGAGCGGCGACCTCAAAATACGGATCGACGCCTGCCTCGACGGGGTGTTCGCGCAGAAGTTCTGAACAAAATCCGTGGATGGTGCTGACGCGCGCCTCTTCGAGCTTTGGAAGTGCCAATCGCAGCCGATCGCGCTCCCCTTGGGCTCGGCTCGCATCGAGTCGCGCCTTTTCGATGGCGGTTCGAAGACGAAGCTTGAGCTCCCCGGCGGCGGCTTCCGTGAAGGTAACCGCCACGATGCGATCAAGCTGCGCATGGCCCCTCGCGAGAGCTGCGACGATCCGTCCGACGAGCGCGGTCGTCTTGCCGGTGCCGGCGGCAGCCTCGACCAGCAAGTTCACATCGAGCCCGTTTTCGATGAGTTCGCGTTGGTCGGTGTCGGCCAGAGTCGCGGGCGTCTGACTCACAAAAGCGATCGCAAAGTGGCTAGGCTCTGCATGCGCTCGGTGCGCTTACGGGACACGCGAAGACCCTCATGCGGTCCGCACACGATTCGGTAATCGCAGCTGTCGCAGGCGTCCTTTGCGGGCATGGCGGGAAGGAAGCCCGACTCGATCGCCTGCCCAATGATATCGAGCACCTTTTGAGCACTCTCTCGACTGCCCTCATTCAATGCGATGGATCGCTCCGTGTATTCCCCATCTTGAGTGCAGTAATAGAGGCGACTTGACGCCACAGGCTTTTTAAAGAGCACTTCGACCGCGAGTGCGTACAGCACGGGTTGGAGGGCCTTTCCGCCATCGACAATCGCTGTGTCGGGCACTCGCGCTTTGCCGGTTTTGTTGTCGGTGACTCGCAAGGTGCCATCGGCGCGTTGCTCGATGAGATCGATCGAGCCTCGGAGAAGCGCGCCGCCCAACACCGGGACCGGCTCTGGGCGGCTCGCAGGATCGGCTTCGCTTCGAAGTCGCATCGGCAATCCGAACGCGAGCTCAAAATGAAGAGGTGTCCACTCTGCGCCGGTGGCCGTCAACCGCCTTAGCCACTCCCGAAGATCCAAGCGAATAGCCTCTATCGCGTCTTCCCATACCCGCTCGATCGCAGGGGCTAGGCGTTCATGGTACTCAGTCGCCACGCGTGCGACCGCCAAATCCAGGTGTTGGAATGCGCTCTCCCGGCGCTCGGCGGCGAGCGGCAATAGCCTCTCCGCGCGGAGTGCGGCTAAGAACCGAAACTGAATGGCATGGATGAGCGCGCCACCGGTCAGAGGATCCAGCACGTCCAATGCTTGAATATCCTCGCGCGGCCGTAGTTGATGAATACCCTGCAGGAGAAAGCGATAGGGACATACCGCAAAGCTCTCAAGGACAGTCGGTGAGTACGGGCGCGCTCCTAAGCGATGGCGCGCGAGCGCTGCCAACGTGTCGGCATCGGGATCGATGAGCCCATCCGACATTGACCAGAAATTCTTCCAGCGCCGGGCCCTCGCTCGAAGTGCGCGGGCCAAGTGCGGGTTGGCGCCTAACAGGTAGGCGGCCGCGCCGACACTCGTTGCGGGGTCCGCGTCTTTAAGTCTTGCGAGCGTCGCGAGATCGTATTCGGTGTCATCGATCGCCTGCTCGGGTTTCTCAGGCGCCGGCCAGCCCAGATGCGCGACGCCGGCGCTTTCCGCGCGGCGCGCGAGTTCATCGAGTCCGGGCAAGCGTCCTTCGGCGGCCCGCAGCGCTTCGAGTGCATAGAATGAGGGCACACGGGCGCGTGCGTTCTCGGTCTCGATGCGCGGCCAGGAGAGAACCAAGTGGGTATTGGCCGCACTCGCGGCGAGGCGAAGCGCGAGGCGCTCGAGTTCGACGCGCACAGCCCGGGTTGCCAAGCCCGGGGTGCCAAGCGCCTGGCGGACAGCGTCCGGGAGCAACGGGTCTTGCAGGATGCGTTGAGGAAAGAGCTTCTCAGCGAGTCCCGGAACGAAAACGACGTCAAAATGAAGCCCGCGGGCCATCTCGACGGGCGCGACGAACACTGCGCCGTTCGGGCGCGAAGTCGGTGGCACCGACAGCTCGCGCAAGCGCGGCGTCAAGATGAGTTGCACCAACGTGAGATCCACCGGGCTTACGGAGCCTAACGGGTCGAGCTCCGCGAGGACTCGGAGCACACCCGAGGGCGCTCGCAATGCTGCGATTGCAAGAGTCTTAAGTGCGATGAGCCAGTCGGCCCAGGATGCGGCGCTCGGAAGTGCCGCCAGCTGCTCGATCAGGGGAAGCGCGAAACTGGCCAGGTGATCCAAATTGTCGGCGGTGCGGGTAAGCGCCTCGGCCTGCGCGCTCTCCTCCTCGAGTTCCTCAAGCCGAACCGTGAGTTCCTCTTTGAGGCCCTCGAGCCTTCGCCGCCAGCGATCGACACCGCCAATGACGGCGGCATCGACGATGAGGCGTTCCCAACGCCACGGCGCGCGCAGCGTCCCTTCGAGTGTGGAGGCATCGGGATTGGGCTCCGTCGCTTCGCCGCCGCCGATCTGCTCGGCCGCCACACGCTCGGCATCTCGCGGCAACAGCTCATTCTCCTCCGGCGGCGCCCAGGAATCTTTTTCGTCCGTTCCCGGTTCTGGCACTTGGGCCAGCGACAAGTACTCGGCAAAGCGGCGCGCGCTTAAACCCTCGGCCGCGCACGCGAGGAGTGCCAAGAGCGCCCGGCCGGCGGGATCCGGACGAGTACTGCCCCGCGCGAACCAGGCGGGGATACCTGCCCGCCGCAAGGCCTCTTCCAAGTGCGCGCGATACTGGCTTGGCGCGCGCAAGAAAAGGGCTATGCGATCGAAGGGCACCCCGCGTGAGGCTTCGCTCTGGATCCGCCGGGCGATCTCCACGCACTCGCGCGCTTCGCCCGGCCATGAGGAGAGCGAAACACTGGCATCGAGAGCGCGAGGGCTCGGCGCGGTCTCCTCAAACAGGTGCTCCTGCAGGTTGGTGAGAGAACTAGTCGCCCGCTCATTTTTCGGACGGCTGGGTTTACTCTGAAGGAGCGTTCTGTGAGCATCCAGGGCTATGCGATCGCCTTCCGCGACGGTGGCCATGACGTGCGACGCGCGCGCCAGCACCGCCGCAATGAGCTGCTGCTCGCAAGTCTCTCGAATCGGTAGATCCAAGAGGAGTACGGGAAAGTCTTCACGGAACGGCCACGCGTCACGCAAGGCGCGAAGCGCAAGATTGAACACCTCCGAGCGATCGACGAGTCGACTCTCATGAAGCTCCGTCTCGATCGCTTGGATGTAGGGCGCGAGGGCTGCCACCGTCGGCACGTCGGTCAACCGACTCACTGGGATGCACGCGAGGCGCAAGTCCTCAAACGTCCCGGCCAGTGCCCGCGGGAAGCCCGGCCGGGAAGCGACCGGTGCAAAGCGACCGGCGTCGCCCTCCTTCACCACACGATAGACGGCGCGAGTGACAACTGCCGAGAGCGACAGGCTCGTCGAGGGTATCTCGCCGCGCCGAGCGAGTTCTGGGGCCGCCAGTTGCGCGGCGAGGCGATTTAAAGTGAGGCGCTTTAAGCCAAAGCGCGATCCGGCTTCGCCGGTGAGCGCGTGGACCAACTGATCGGCGGCCTTCGGGTGCGGCACTAGAATTAGCACCTCGCAGTCGCGGCTCAAGGTCTTAAGCCACGCCCTCGCCGCTTCACTGCGTCGCGCGGCGCTCGATGAAACGATGAGCTGCCGCGTGGCGCCCATTCTCAGCTCGGCATCAACATGACAGAACCGTCATCGTACGATTCGAGGTCGGTCCCGAGTTGGCTTTTAATGACCTTCAAAATCACTTCGTGTAGATCCTGACCGGTACGATGGAATCCTAAGCGTCGCGCGATCTCGACGACGAGCTCATTCACCGGCACGCGAATATTCTCCTTGAGGACCTCCCTCGCGGTGGCGGACACTTCGACGGGTGGGAGATATTCCGCCTTTCGGAGAGTACTTGACTGCGCTTCGGATCGATCGCGGGGAAGCACGCGTCCTTTCGCGCTCATCCAGAACTCCCCCGCGGCCTTTAGTTGGATCTGCCGCTCCAAGGCCTTCAAGGCGTGGCGCGTCGCTTCCTGAATACGGGAACCGGCCCGCTCGAGGCCCCATACCGTTGCGACGCGTCGCGCTACCTCTTCGCTGTGGATGGGGCCTTCGATGTCAACGATGCGACGCACCGCCTCCTCGACCTTGCGCGGCACTTCATGCGGAAGCGCATCGGAGCGCACTCGAAAGTCCGCTTCTTGATAGGGGGTGGACGTGCGCGTCGGCGCCTCCGCGAGCGACGGCGGTTTAACCTCCGCTCGAGGCGGTGAGCGCGCCTCGCGCTGAGGGGGTTTCGTCTTTGGCGCAGATTCGGCGCGCTGCAAAGCGTCAAGGAGCCGGTGCTCCTCCGCTTGGCGATGATTGAACCAGTCCGTACTCCAAATTCGATGAATGCACCAGCCGCGAGACTCTAAGATCTGCTGGCGAATGCGATCGCGATCTCGCGCGGAGCGCGAGGAGTGATACGTGGCGCCATCACACTCGATGCCTAAGACATAGCGGGCCGGATTTTTGGGATGTAGCACCCCTAAATCGATAAAGAAGCCGGCCATCCCGACCTGCGGATGCACCAGATAGTCCCGAAGCTTTAGGAAATTCGCCACGGACTCTTCAAAGTCGCTGTCGAAAGGTTTGTCCGTGCGCGTCGGCACATCGAGGTATCCCTTCTCGGCGTACTGCAGGAACTTCTTCAAGGCAACGACGCCTAATTTGCGACTCGAGGTGTCGATGTCATCCGCGGTAAGCGAAGAGAAGACCTCGAGACGCTCCTTGGCGCGTGTGATCAAGACGTTCAAGCGCCGCTCGCCGCCGTCATTGTTAATGGGACCGAAACTCCCCGTCAGGCGTCCGCCTGCATCACGACCGTAACCCACTGAGATAAAAATGACGTCGCGCTCATCCCCCTGGATGCTCTCTAAGTTTTTGACAAAAAACGCGTGGGGGCGATTCGGTGTGAAGAAGGCCTCGAGCTCCGGATCCTCTCGCCGGCGATGGTCAATCCGATCGCGGATGACATCGCGTTGCGCCACTGAAAAGGTGCCCACACCAAGGGTCCTTTGAGGATTCGCACGGGCAAAGGCGCATACCGCTTCGGCCACAAGGTCCGCTTCCACGATGTTGGTCGCACTGCCGCCCCGGTCGTAGCCGCCGCTCGGCACCTTGTGATAGATGACACCTAAGCCATCTGCGGCCAATCCGATCGCCACCGACGGTGGAAGCAGGAGCTTATTCTCATAGAAGCTGGCGTTCGAGACCGCGATGAGCGCGGGATGATGACTTCGATAATGCCAACGCAGCATCGTTCGATTGGCGAGCGTCGCATCGCAGAGGCTCAAGATGCTCTCCATCGCACTAATGAGCGGGGTTCCATCATTTGACGAATTACCATCCCCGTCCCCATCGTCGCCCAAGCGATTGAAGAAATTCGTCGGTGGCAACTGCTTGGCATCGCCGACCACGACGATTTGCTCCGCGCGCGCGACCGCGCCCAACGCATCTTCAGGGCGTACCTGACTCGCTTCATCGATGAGCAAGAGGTCGAATTTCAGTCGGCCGGGAGCCAAGTATTGCGCGACCGAGAGCGGACTCATCAGAAACACGGGCTTTAAGATTTGAATGGCGTTGCCGGCCATGTCCAAGAGCTTGCGCACGGGAAGAAATTTGCTCTTCTTGTTGATCTCCTGCCGGATTATCGCCATCTCGCCCACGCCACCCGTGGGCTTCTGATTAAAGTGCCGGCGCGCCACCTGGGCGGCCGCCGCATTAATTCGCGTCGCATCCAACTCACGGAAATGACGGACGAGCTCATGGAGCAAACGCCCATCGACGCGCGCAAGCTCCGCATCGGACTTGCACATCTCATTCCAGATCTGCTCGGCCATCGCAAGCTCGACCCGTTCGACGAGTTCGGTCGGCGGAATTCCCCCGCTGTAGACTTGGTCGTGCAAATGGGCGCCGGTACTTGAAAGTACGCGAGCCAGACATTCTCGGGCCGGGGGCCATTCGTTAAAGCGCTGAGGGTTCGCCTTCCAGTCCCTGACCCGCTCAAGAATGAAACCGAGCTTCGTCTCGATCGCGCTCGGCTCGCCCTTGAAGGAGGGTGTCGAGAGGCCAATAAAGCTCGCGAGCTCGCCCAAGTGGGCGGTGGCGCCCGCAGTTGCTGCGTGAAGCCGCTCAGCCCACTTTGCCGGCGCATCCGACCAGCTTAGGAGCCTGGGATTACGCACGGAGAGGCGTGGACCCACCTCCATCGTTGCGCGAAGCCAGTCGGTCAGTTTCGCAAGCCGCGGCCACCCGGCGGGGAGGGATGGCCAAAGCGCTGGAAGATCTGTCGCAAACTCGGCGCCCCATGTTCGAAGTTCACCTCGAAATTTTTGACCCTCGATCAACTGATCGAGCGCCGCGAGTCGCGCCGCATAGGTATTCGGCAGCTTCTTGCGACAGGCGCCGCGATAGGTTCGAAGCGCCTCTCGATAGTGCCCGCGAAGCAACCGGAAAAGCGATTGCCCGCTCCCGGCAACTTCGACACGCGCTTGGTGCCAATCCTGATTCCAGGCCGCGTCGGTGAAAAGAGGCCTAAGAGCCTCCTCAATCACATGGAGCTTCCGGGCACAGTCGACCGCGCGTTCGAGTCGCTCAAGATCCTTATCCCAGCGCGGATGACACAAAACCTCGAGCGATTCGTCAGGTTTTGCCGCGGCCAACAAGAGTGCCTTCTCAATCTTCGGAAGATCCGCGAATAGAAGCATGTGGGGATCATCGTTCCCCTGTCGGACTAAGGGCCAGATGCTTCTTAAGATCGCGATCAGAGCATCAAACCGGGCGCTCAACTTCGTCGCCTGTTCGGTCAGGCGCTCCGCGTCGAGTGGATTTATGATGTCGCGATCGCACCCGCGCCACGGATGACGTGCCGGCACGCCCGAGAGCTGCAGTCGCTGGGCGCCGTGCCGAAGATCAGTGAGATACTTCTCCATCTCACCGCGTCCCCAGGTTTCGGCGCCTTGCACCTTAAAATTAGGAACCGCAACACGTCGGTCTCTCAAGCGACAGATGTTTCCGATGATTTGATAGGGCGTGAATTTCGAAGGCTCATGGGAGCGATGCAGGCGATCGGAATGAGCCCAGAGTGAAGCGGTCACGGAATCGAGTTTCTCACAGAGACTTGGTGGCACTTTGGCGGGAGCGCCAGCATTTAACGCCTCGCGCAGCTGCTGAAGCACTTGTCCTTTGGTCGCGCGTCGACTGTGCAACTCAAAGCAGAGCGGCGATAATTCGACGTTTCGCAATCGCTCGTAAACCACCTGCAGCGCTGCGAGCTTCTCAGCGACAAACAGTACCGATTTGCCGCGATGGACTGCGGCGGCAATGATGTTGGCAATGGTCTGCGACTTCCCCGTCCCCGGCGGCCCCTGAACGACGAGATCCCGACCATTTAAGGCCGTTTGAATGGCGATGGTCTGTGAGCTGTCGGTATCAAGAATTGCAACCTGGTCGGCTGCCTTGAAGTGATCGTCGAGGCGATCCTCATCCGCGATCAGCGGCGGCTCAGATTGTCCGGTTTCTTCGTGTGGCGCCAGAAGTGTGCGAAGTATCCGGTGCCCCAGGAGCGCCTCCAGCGTCGGCCAGTTGGCGGGATCTAAGTCCCTCCACAGGAGAAATTTGCTGAATGAAAAAAAACCGAGAAGGAGTTCTGATTCCATGACCTCCCAACGCTCGGCGCGCTCGATGGCCTTTCGAACCTGTGTGAAGTAGTCAGTCGGGAGCCACTCCTCGGAGTCGGGAAGGTCGGGTAACTCGATCGAGTGTTGCTCCTTGAGCCAGACTTTAAGCGAAACGTTGGTGTAGAGGTCCTCATCGCGCGCCTTCAGCTGAAAGCGTTCCCGGGCGCCTTTGCGCGTGAGCTCCACCGGTATCAGCACGAGAGGCGCGTAACGTTCGATCTCAGAGCGCGGATCTTCGAACCACTTCAAGAACCCCAACGCAAGATAGAGGACGTTGACGCCCGTCTCTTCTTCATTCTCGATACTTTCGTAGTAGAGGGAGGTGAGCCGCTTTTGGAGCCCTTCCGCCGTGAGTTGGGTCTGAAGCACCGTGTCGCGATGTCGGGGCGCAACCCCTTCCTCCGATCTGCCGGCGGGCGCCTCCGGGGGGGCCCAAACAGCATAATCCGGGTCGGTGTGGTCACCCTCGTCCTCGGAGGCGACCCCGCGCCCCGGGGCGAAGGTCATGTCGCGCTTTTCGGCGAATAGCGTCCTGAAGGCCTCGTCGGGGAGTTCATCGATGATGCGAACCTGGTGGGAACGCTTCGAGGTGAGCGCGCAGTTGACCAGTTTGTTACGTAAGTTTCGCTCGATCAGCTGATGGCGAGCTTGATCGAGCTTGCGGCGGACTAAGTCCGCAATTGTCGGTGCCGTTTCCGACGGATCCATCGTCCATACACTCCCTTCACGCTTCAAAGACCCAAATCGTCAACGGATTCAACATTCTAGCGCCTTTCGGGGCGGGATTTACAGGAACATAGTCCGCAGGTTTGAGACTTCAGCATTGGCTGGCCTTTAGGGCGGTGCACTTGGGCGTTAGGGCCTCGGCCTCAAGATGGCTCAGGTCCGCGCTTCGAGCGGCCTCGGACCGGGCTCCAGCGAGTGCTCTCAATGACGCCCTGGCGCTCGCCGAGGTCCTGGAAGAACGCCGGGGAGTTAGCTTGGACGGTAACCTTAAAGGGGTCTGTTTCCCTGCCTCAAGTGTCCATCTTCAAGGATTTCCTTGGCCTCCACCTTCGGGCCGCTCACCGCGTCGACTCCTTCTGAAAAAGAACGTCCTGGAATTTGAGCGTTGCTCTGTCGGGCCCACCAAAGTCATGGTTGCGGATGGCAGTGAGGATTGCGGCGCCACTTCGGCACGCAAGGATGCCGTTGACGGTGCAATAAGACCTTTGTGCGCCAAGGGCGGAAATAGCAGGCTACGCATCGAAGCGAAGAATTTTGCCGACAATCGCCGGTGACTCGGCAGACTTGAACTAAACTAGGAAAGCCATATCTTTGCAAGCATGACCACCCTCAACGCTGCCGGTAAGAAGGTGCGCCTCGGCAAGAATATGCGGGCGTCCATCGAGTACGCCGCGCGCACCCCGCACCGGTGGCACGATATCGGTAAGGGTCGCGGCGCCAAGATGGCGGTACGCCGGCTCGCGAGCGCCGGCCTCGTCGAAATGCGGCCAGACCTCAACCGATTCAGAGTGAAGCACTAACACGGGGCTGCGCGGCCCGCCCGGTACCCGTACCCATCAGGCGCCCTTACGGAATCCTCCGCAACGCGCCCTTTACATCGAAAGTCTTTCCCATGTCCTTCGAGAACCCCACACCAATTGACTGCATTTGAATTTGTCCCGAAGTATCTGGCCTCGCGAGGATAAAGCTGCCGTGATAGCGGCGATTGAGTTCGCTGTACTTGCACTGTGAAAGCGTGAGGTCGACCCAGTTCAGCGTCTGACCGCCGTCAGACCACACGCCGAGCAACTGGCATCCGTTCTCCGGGCTTGAGCCAACCACCTTGCCGTCTGCGGTGAACTCAGTTGACATAAGGGCTACCGAGTGCGCTGCTTGGACCTGCTGCCCGTTCGATGCTTCCTGATACTGAAGCTGCCCCGACCACTTGCCGATGGCAGAGATATCCCGGGTTGACGGAACCACGGTTGTCTTTGACACAGACAACGACGGCTCAGTAGATTTATCTCCGGGGCACGGTTTGTCGGTAAGGGTCGTTTGACCATCCTTGACGCACTTATAGACGGTAGTTCCGGCCTGGACCGAGGCTGTAAGCGCCCACGGCACCAATAACAGCACGATGACGCCGATGATTGATCTCATGCCTGACACCCGCAGCTTCTGGATTTCACATGCGCCTAGATCTACTGCCATTTTGGCTCATACATCTGCACAAGATCAGATCCTAACCTAATTGAAATAAACCTAGCGTCTTCATTCGCGCCACGTTCTCGGGCTCGCTCGTGACCTGCATTCACCTTGAGTCGGACGAAATACTCGACGAGCTTGGCGTCGCATTACACTCGCGACCGACGTGGCTCGTGGATAAGAGCCTTGAGTGGGGGTTAGGCACGGACCCGGACAACACGCGGATGCCGTACGCGCCAGATGCCTCGCTGCTACCGATCAGACCCGAGCCTGACGCATGCGAGATCGAGCGCGAGATCACGCCGTCGTAAGGGTTGTGAAGGGCGCGCTGGTTCATCTGGATGGTGCTGACCGGCTAACCCACCTATCTGCGACACACGAAGACGCCGGCAAGAACGTCATTAAAAAAGGGCGGCCACAGCCGCGCCGGGCGAGACGATGCTGCACAACCCCGCAACCGACGCGCTGAACGAAGTCCGGAAGCACTTCGCCACAAGATTGAGGCCGCCGGCCATCGCCTGGTTCGCGCTGGCGTGGGTGATCAAGCCGGCACCTCTCTGAAGAGTGAAGTGAGCCGCAAAGCCGACACTCGATCAAGTTTCTAACCTATGCGCTTTGATATGATTGCGTTCACCTTACGGGCAGTAAAAATCCGCGCAACCGAATAATTTCTTTATAGGGACATTCATAATGCTTGGACGAATTCGACTAGCTTTACAGGTGGCAAGCGCTGCATTTGCACTTGGAACCGCATACGGCGCGCCAACACTGCGTGCTGTGGACTTACCCCCGCTTGACAGCGGCTCTAGTCGTATCTTTCTCTCGGGAGGCACTACGCGCGGTCTCTTTAAAATTGGCGACCAGGAGATTGGGGACGTGCTATGGGACCAATACTTGGTGGTCGACGCCTCACCGGGAACGTATATGGTGTCATGCCCGAGAAAGAACTTATTTCCGGACATACTTGAGCTGGCGGTTACCCCGGGTCAGACGCTTGCCTTCGCCTGTGAAAGTTCGCCAGTGGGCGCCGGCTGGGCTCTTTTGCTGCCTGGTGGGGTGATCGGAGGTGCAATAGCAGGCGCCTCTGCCGGCTCATCGCCAACGAAGTATACGTACAAGACCCACGTCGTAGCGCGACCAACGATTATGGCGCGCTGGAAAGCTGTCTCATACACGAAACTTTCAAGTCCGCCTAGCCAAACCAATGAACAGCGTACCGAAAACGCACCGGTTAATTGAAGGAAGCGCAGTGGTTAGCTGAAGGTAGTGCATTTAGTTGCCGTGAGGGCAGATGTACGTCGCCGCAATCGGCAACTGGGATCGCGCCGCTCCGGTGCCGGATCTTCAGAGCGTGCTGCTATGGCCGCGGAGTACCTTCACCGCTTCGGTGCAGCGCCCTACGTGAGTGATTGAAAAAGGGCGGCCACAGGCGCCGATTTTGCCGGCGCGATTCCGTCAGCGTCCATCCAGTGTTCGCGCTGCCTCACACTGTATGCCGAGACGCGGGCACCGCGCGAAGCAACTAGTTTCCATCAGCTGAGACTGGCCGCCGGGGTGTGAGTCATTATCTAAAGATTGCCAACGGCTGCGATTTACGCTGAAACTCTTCGTACTGTGGCGTATCGGTTCGGGCTTCACGGAAGTATGCCGTTGAACTGATCAATTCGCGTACGTGCGGCGCGTTCGGACCGTAATTTAGGCGCTGCAACAAGTCCTCTTTTAGGTTGTCCCTCTGAAACGTGTACCAAGCTGTACATTGGATAGCGCTTCGAAAAGGTAGCGGCCCTGTTTCCCGCGTAGTTGATATATGTGAGTCAGCGATGACATCGCACGGACCGATTGATAGGATAAATGACCAAATAAATACCAAAGTGAAGCGCGCAAATTTCTGTTCCTTGAAATCAAACTTCAGTTGCAAGAATTGAAAAGCATTGCAATCGAAGGGCCGGCCCCGCGGCCCCACAAATACGCCAACCACAGGTATGAACTGCGGCTTGGATTCAGCCAGATGGACGCGTCGAATCCTTGACGGTGCGATGTCATAGTGAGCGCCGCGAATGTCGTCAAAACGTCGGCAAAATATCGGTGTGTAATCATTAAACTGCTTGAGCGCGGTTGTGCAAATGAAACGCTCGTGACTTGCCTGCCGTTTGCATAATCGTCGGTCAGCTTTATGTAAGTTTCATTTCGTGGGTTGTCATCGCTCGTATGAATCGAATATCGCGATTGCTTTAATGGTGAGTCGATGTTTGGTGTGAACGGCTCTGATGCATCAGTCGAAATGTACGGCTTGTAGTTCGGGTGTCCCCAGGGTATTAGGTTGAGAATTACCGTACCGGTCGTATTCTCATAACTGCGAAATAGGCAGCGAGGAACACCGTCTACGTCGAATGTGAAGCTGCGTTCGGTCTTGTTTGCCACGGTAGTAGGCTCAGGTTACGCCGAACACGAACACCGACCAAACCGGACCCGTTGCGGTTCAGGCCCTCTCCGGGATGCGATTCCGCCCCACTCCGGCCCGACCGACACCCTCAATCAAGATCGCCGTTTCTGGAGCGTTTACGGGCTGAATCCGTGTGCCCGTTTTTGTACCACACACCCCCGCAAACGGGCACAAAATGGCACAAAAGGGCTGCGGTGCGGAAATCGTGAAATCGCTAAGTGAATGATTTCCTGGGGTTAAATGGTGCCGCAAAGAGGATTCGAACCCCTGACCCACGCATTACGAATGCGTTGCTCTACCAACTGAGCTATTGCGGCGTTGCAACCCCGAAAGGGGCCGCATTCTAACCCGTGGGACCCACCGACGAAAGACTGCCGCCGTCCTTTGTGACCTGGCGCAATGTCTTGGGGAGCGCGAATATCACGTGCTCCTTCCGTCCCTGAAGTTCCTCCGCCACCTCGCCGCCCCACTCGCGAAGCTGCGCGATGACCCCCTGCACCAATATCTCGGGCGCCGAGGCGCCGGCGGTCACCCCGACGGTCTTGATGCCCTCGAACCACTCGCGATGCAGATCCTCCGGCCCATCCACCAAGTAGCCCGGGCTTGTCATTCTTGCCGGCCATTTCGCGCAGACGATTGGAATTGGAACTGGATTTCGACCCCACCACCACCAACACCTCGCAGCGGCCGATCAGGTCCTTCACGGCGTCCTGGCGGTTCTGCGTGGCGTAGCAAATATCCTCTTTGACCGGCGCCTTGAGACCGGGGAAGCGCGCGCGCAGCGCCGCAACGATCGACGCCGTATCGTCGACCGACAAGGTGGTCTGGGTGACGAAGGCGAGGTGCTCGGGATTGCGGACCTTCACGCGCTCGACATCTTCGACCGTTTGAATCAAATAGATCGCCCCGCCGAGAGTCGCGTCGAACTGCCCGATGGTGCCTTCCACTTCCGGATGTCCGGCATGGCCGATCAGGAACACTTCGCGCGCCTCGCGCGCATAGCGAGTGATTTCCATATGCACCTTGGTCACCAGGGGGCAGGTGGCGTCGAAAACGTTCAACTTGCGGCGCTGGGCTTCCTGCTGCACCACACGAGGCACGCCGTGTGCGCTGAAAATCACGGTGGCGCCGTCGGGCACTTCGTGCAATTCATCGACGAACACTGCGCCGATGGTGCGCAGGCGGTCCACGACATATTTGTTGTGGACTACCTCGTGGCGCACATAAATAGGGGCACCGAACAGCACCACCGCTCGCTCGACGATGTCGATCGCGCGGTCCACACCGGCGCAAAATCCGCGGGGATTGGCTAAGTAAATTTGCATTTAGGTTTTCCGCTTCGCTTCCAATATGGCATCCAACAGCAGGCAGGCGGCTCCGACCGTGATCGCCGAATCCGCCACGTTGAATGCAGGAAAATACGCTCGATCCCAGTGAAAGTGTATGAAATCGATGACAAACCCCAGGCGGATCCGATCGATGAGATTGCCGAGGGCGCCGCCGAGCACCAAGGCAAGGCCGCCGGCGAGCAAGGGATGCACGCCGCGCGGCAGCCTGACCAGCCAGATCGTAATCCCGATGCTCACCACGACGGCAAGGCCGATGAACACCCAACGCTGCCAGCCGGACGCCGAGGCGAGAAAGCTGAACGCGGCGCCGACATTGTGCATGCGGGTGATATCCAGAACTGCCAAGATGCGGGTGAATTCGAACTCGAGAAAATGCTGCGTGATGTAGGCCTTGGAGAGCTGGTCCGCGACAACCACAAAGGCCGACAAAAGCAACCACGGCGCCGCCCCGCCGCGATTTTCTTCGATGGTCATGCGAATTGGCGCTCCTCACCGGGACCCTCGACATTGATGACACAACGCGAGCAAAGCTCCGGGTGCCTGGGATCGCTGCCGACATCGCTTCGCAAATGCCAACAGCGCACGCACTTGGGCTGCGTGCTGGGTTTGACCTCGATCCAGACGCCCGGGTTCACTGGTAGGAACGGTCGACGGGGGCGGCGTATCGGTCTCGACGACGTGCGCATGGCTGGTGATCAACAGAAATCGCAATTCGTCGCGTAGGGCCTCGTAGCGCCCGGCTTGCGCCGCCGGCGCAAAAATGACCACCTCCGCTTCGAGCGGCGCGCCGATTTCACCCGCAGCCCGCAACCGTTCGAGATCCCGCGCGACATCCGCCTTGAGGGTGATCAATGCGGCGCCAATCGATGGCCGGGACCCGTTCGACGCCGAAGGGAAACTCATGCCAGGTGTTCAGGAACACCGACTCGTTGCCGGCACCGGGCAAGAAGCCCCAGGCTTCCTCGGCGGTGAAACTCAAGATCGGTGCAAGCCATCGCACCATGGCGTGGGCGATGTGATGCATGGCCGTTTGCGCGGAGCGGCGCGGCGCGCTGCCCGCGCCCGTGGTGTAGAGCCGATCCTTGATGATGTCCAAATAGAAACCGCCGAGTTCGACCACGCAGAAGTTGTGAATCTTTCTGATAAATGTCGTGAAATTCGTAGTTGCGGTACGCCGTGACGACATCGTTCTGCAAGGCGAAGGCCTTGCGCGATCGCCCACTGATCGATCGCGACGAGATCCTCGAAGGGCACCGCGTGTTGCGCAGGATCGAAACCGTGCAGATTGCCCGAGGAGAAAGCGCAGCGTGTTGCGCATGCGGCGATAGGAGTCCGCCATGCGCTTCAATATTTCCTCCGAGACGCTCATCTCATTGGCGTAATCGGTTGCCGCCACCCACAGCCGTACCACTTCGGCGCCCAAGGTGTTGGTCAATTTCTGCGGCACCAGAGTGTTGCCGATCGACTTCGACATCTTGCGGCCCTTCTCATCCACCGTGAAACCGTGCGTGAGCACGCCGCGGTACGGAGCGCGGCCATGCATGGCCACCGAGGTGAGCAGCGAACTGTGGAACCAACCCCGATGCTGATCCGAGCCTTCCAAATACAGGTCTGCCGGAACGGTGATCTCCGGCCGAATTTGCGGCAGGCAATGATGCACCACGCCTGAGTCGAACCACACGTCCATGACGTCGGTGGCTTTGTCGTACTGACTCGCCTCGGGCCCGAGCAGTGCCTCTGCGTCCAGGTCGAACCAAGCATCGATGCCGCGCTGCTCGACGCGTTTGGCGACTTCCTCGATCAGCGCGGCGGTGTTCGGGTGTAATTCGCCGGATGTCTTATCGACGAACAAAGGGATAGGCACGCCCCAGGTGCGTTGCCGAGACACGCACCAATCCGGACGAGCGGCGATCATGCTGCTGATCCGCTGCTCGCCCCAGGCCGGCATCCAATCGACATGAGAAATGGCCTCGAGGGCACCCTTGCGCAAGCCGGCCTGTTCCATGCTGATGAACCATTGCGGAGTCGCGCGAAAGATCACCGGCGTCTTGTGGCGCCAGCAATGCGGGTAAGAATGATGATACGGCTCGTCCTTGAGCAGGCGGCCGTTGTCGATGCAGCACCTTGATCACGTGCGCGTTGGCGTCGAATACCAGTTCACCCGCAAAGAGCGGCGTCGAGGTCAGGAATCGACCATCGCCGCCCACCGGATTTTCGATTTCCAATCCGTAACGGCGGCCCACGTTGTAGTCGTCCAAGCCATGGCCCGGTGCGGTATGCACGGCCCCGGTGCCGGCATCGAGAGTGACATGATCTCCCAAGACCACCGGTACTTGCCGATCGTAGAAAGGATGCTGCAGCTGCAGATGCTCGAGGGCCGCACCCTTGGCGACCGCGATCAGGCTCCAGGCCGCCACTCCCAGGGAATTCATCACGGCGTCGATCAGTTCGCTCGCGACCACCAACCGCTCGAGGCCGCCGCTCAAGTCGAATTCGATCAGCCCGTAATCGAACTGCGGATGAACCGCCACCGCGCGGTTGGCCGGCAAGGTCCACGGAGTAGTGGTCCAGATGGCGAGCGAGGCCGGCACTTCCTGGTTCTCCACGCCCGCATTCAACCCGCCCGAATCGATCCCGAAACGACGCGCCAAGTCTGCACCGTCAGCAACCGGGAAACGCACATAAATACTCGGTGAAGTCTTCTCCTCGTACTCGACTTCTGCTTCCGCCAGGGCGGAGCGGCAGCTCAAGCACCAGTGGACGGGCTTATACCCCTTGTAGACGTGGCCGTTCTTGAGAATGAGCGCGAAAGCTCGCAGCTGTTCGGCCTCGAAGCGCGGCGCCATTGTCAGGTAGGGATGGTCCCAATCGCCGAGCACGCCCAGGCGCTTGAAATCGCTGCGCTGCGAATCGATCTGCTTCTGCGCATATTCCCGGCAGGCCGCGCGAAAGGACTTCGCGTCGATCTTCTGGCCGACTCGTCCGTGCGTTTTCTCAACCTGCATCTCGATGGGCAGACCGTGGCAGTCCCACCCGGGAACGTAGGGGGCATCATAGCCGTCCAAGGTGCGCGACTTGACGATGATGTCCTTGAGAATCTTATTGACCGCGTGACCCAGGTGAATCGTACCGTTCGCATACGGCGGACCATCGGTGAGCACGAATGAGGGTCGGCCCTTGGCGACGGCGCGAATCTTTTCGTACAAGCCATTGCGTTCCCACGCCGCCAGCATTCCCGGCTCGCGTTTGGCAAGATCCGCCTTCATCGGGAATCCCGTGTTCGGCAAATTTATCGTAGTTTTGTAGTCAGCCACTATCCACCTTCGACAAGAGATCGCGCGCGCGGGCGGCATCGACCTTCATTTGCATCGTCATTGCATCCAAGGAATCGAACTTGACCTCATCGCGAAGCTTCGCGACGAACTCAACCTCGATCGCCCGGCCATAAAGGTCGCCGGCAAAATCGAACACATGGACCTCGAGCAACGGCTCGATCCCATCGACCGTAGGCCGCGTGCCGAGACTGGCGACCGCCGGCAACGGGCGCGAATGCGATTCCATGAACCCAAACCGCCAATATGCCCCACATCGGCCGGCCTGCGACGCATCAATCGCAGGTTCGCCGTCGGAAATCCGAGTGTCGCGGCCCTAATCCCCGGCCATGCATCACGCGGCCCAACATCCGATACGGGCGCCCCAGCAAGCGCTCAGCCCCCGGGAAATCCCCGAGACTCAGTCGTTCGCGCACCGCCGTGCTGCTCACGCGCACGCCGTCCAACACGAACGGTGGCATCTGTTCGACTCCAAATCCGTGCACCACGCCTGCAGCGCGAAGGCTATCGATCGTGCCGCAGGCATTGCTGCCATAGCGAAAGTCATCTCCGACCACCATATGTCGCGTGCCCAATCTCGCCACGATCAAGTCATCGACGAATGAGCGCGGGGTCATGGCGCGCATGCAATCATCGAAGCGCAAGGTTACCAAGCGCTGCACGCCGAGCGCCGCCAGCGCAAGATACTTCTCCCGCCACCGGGTCAGGCGCGGCGGAGCGCCATCGGGATCGATGAATTCCTTCGAACTCGGCTCGAATACCAGCACCGTCGCCGGTAAGCGCAATTGGGAGGCCCGCGCCGTGAGCGCGCCGATCATCTGTTGATGGCCGAGATGCACGCCGTCGTAATTGCCCACGGTCAGAACGCAGCCACGATGGCGTTGCGAGATGTTATGTAGACCGCGAACTAGTTCCATGGCGAAAGGCCGTGATTATACTCAGGTTTCCGGGAATTCAGGGATCCTCACTATAGCAAGGGGACTGCCGCCGCTCGGCGTATCGATTGACAATCGCCGGGCCAATCGGCAAAGTACGCGGCTCTTTTGGGGTCCGATTCAGGCCCGCATTTCAAGGAGTTTGTGCTTGGCGAATACGAAGTCTGCGGAAAAGGCTGCCCGACAGTCGACACTGCACAGAGCCCGTAACGATGCGCTCACCTCGCAGCTGCGCAGCGCCATCCGCAAAGCAACCCTTGCGTTGAAGGCCGGCAAGCACGACGAGGCGGCCTCGGCGCTCGCCGCTGCGACTCCGGTGATCGACAGCATGGTGAACAAGGGCATCATTCACCGCAATAAAGCCGCGCGTCATAAGAGCCGACTCACCAAGCAGGTTCGCGCGCTCGCAAAGTAGGCTTTTATTGCCTGGCGGCACTGCCCGCCTCAGCGCTGTGAGACTCGCCGCTCTCCGACACGACAACCCGAGGATGTGCTTCGAGATAGCGCATCACCGCCTGCTTGAGCTCATCGGCCCCCGCACCCGTGGCACCGGACGTTCGCAGCACCGGCCCTTTCCAGCGCAGTCGCCGTACGATATCAGCTTGGCGCGACGGTCCACTTCCGCTGGTTCCAGCAGATCAATCTTGTTGATGACGAGCCAGCGCTCCTTGGCGCCGAGATCGGCCGCGAATTTCTTGAGCTCGGCAACTATCGTGCGTGCATCCTTGACGGGGTCGGCGTCGGGATCGGCCGGTGCGATGTCGATGAGATGCAGCAACAAACGGGTGCGCTGCAGGTGCTTCAAGAAACGAATGCCGAGCCCCGCCCCGTCAGCGGCGCCCTCGATCAAGCCGGGAATATCCGCCATCACAAAGCTTCGCCCGGGGCCCGCAGTGACGACACCCAAGTTCGGATATAGGGTGGTGAACGGATAGTCCGCCACTTTTGGCCGCGCCGATGACACCGCGCGGATCAATGTGGACTTGCCGGCATTGGGCAATCCCAGCAATCCGACATCGGCAATCAGCTTGAGCTCGAGCATCAGCTCGCGCTTCTCGCCCGGCAACCCGAGGCCGGACTTGCGCGGCGTGCGATTGGTGCTGGATTTGAACCGCGTATTGCCCCAACCGCCCTTGCCGCCCTTTGCGACCAGCAGGATTTGGCCTTCGACGGCAAGGTCGCCCAGCTGCTCACCGGTGTCTCGGTCGGAAACTACCGTGCCGACCGGCACCGGCACATAGACATCATCGCCACCATGTCCGGTGCAGTCATTGCCGCTGCCGCTCTCGCCGTTTTGACCCTTGTAGGTGCGCGAGATGCGAAAATCCGCCAAGGTGTTCATTCCCTCGACGGCTTTCAAGTACACGCTCCCGCCGAGTCCGCCGTCGCCGCCGTCGGGACCTCCGAAGGGAACGAATTTCTCGCGGCGGAAGCTCACGCAACCGCGCCCGCCATTGCCGGCCTGCACTTTGAGTTTCGCTTCGTCGACGAATTTCATGGGTTAGACTCTGGAGACTGCGCACAAACAAAAGGGGGTAGGTTGCCCCACCCCCTTTCACGGATTTCAATCGGCGAGCCCACGGCTCGCGCTCATCGCTACTTCGTAACGACGTTGACGTAGGTGTGTTTCTCGGCGCCCTTGACGCGAAACTCCACCACGCCGTGCGCTTTCGCGAACAAGGTATGGTCGGTGCCGATACCGACGTTCACGCCGGGTCGATAGACCGTGCCGCGCTGACGGATCAAGATGTTGCCCGCGAGCACATCCTCGCCGCCGAATTTCTTGACGCCCAGCCGCTTGGAATGCGAATCGCGACCGTTACGAGTACTGCCGCCAGCTTTTTTATGTGCCATGAGGTATCTCCTGCGAAAAGCTTAATTTACGAATTAGGCGACGATCTGCGTGATCTTGACGTCGGTGTAAGGCTGGCGATGGGTCTTCTCGCGCTTGTAATGCTTGCGGCGACGGAATTTGACAATGCGAACCTTGTCGCCCTTGCCATGGCTCTCGACCGTGGCAACCACCTTGGCCGACCCGACATAGGGAGCGCCGATGGTCACCGAAGAGCCGGCGCCGACCAGCAGCACCTGATTGAATTCGACGCTGGCGCCTTGGTCTGCGTCGAGCTTCTCGATACGCACCACGGCACCTTCTTGAACGCGGTACTGTTTACCGCCCGTGGCGATCACGGCATACATTGTTGGAACTCCGAGAACGGCTTAATGGGGCCGCAAAAGAGCCGCTGAATTGTACGGCTTGGACGGCCCGGGGTCAAACCTAGGGCATTCCGGCACGCACGTTCGCAGGCCTCCAAGCGTTGGCGAGCGCCACCAGCACGCCGCCCTTCCCAGGGCATTCTTAGGTACCATGCGCCATTCGTTTGAGCGATTCATGACACTAGAACAGATTCGTGCGTTGGTAACTGCTGATTTCGAGGCCGTCGACAAGGTCGTCAAACAGCGCTTGCATAGCCAAGTAGCGCTGGTGGACCAAGTAGCCAGCTACATCATCTATTCCGGTGGCAAGCGCCTACGCCCCCTTTTGGTGCTTCTGGCAGCCCGCGCCTGCGGCCACACCGGCACGCGCCATATCGACGCCGCGGCCATCATCGAATTCATCCACACCGCCACCCTGCTGCACGATGACGTGGTCGACAGCTCCTCGTTGCGCCGCGGGCACGAGACAGCGAACGAAGTATTTGGCAACGCGACGAGCGTATTGGTGGGGGATTTCCTCTATTCGCGCGCCTTCCAGATGATGGTGTCGCTCGACCGCATGCACGTCATGCGGATTGTCGCCGACGCCACCAATGCGATCGCCGAGGGCGAGGTGTTGCAGCTGATGAACGCACGCGATTCGAATACCACCGAAGCGAGCTACATCGACGTCATCCGCCGCAAGACGGCGCGGTTGTTCGAGGCCGGGGCGCAGATCGCCGCCGTCCTGAGCGACGCTCCGCCGGAGATCGAAGAATCGCTGGCGCGCTTTGGGCGGCATATCGGGACCGCATTTCAGCTGGTGGACGATGCGCTCGACTACCAAGCCGAAGAAGCAAGTCTGGGAAAGCACCTCGGGCGACGACTTGGCGGAGGGTAAACCCACTCTCCCGATAATATATGCACTGCAGCACGGCAACGAGGAGCAACGACGGATGATCCGACAGGCCATCGAACACGGCGGCTTGGGTCAATTGGCCGAAATCACCCGCGCCGTTGCAAGCCTCGGGGGCCTTGCGTACACTGCGCGCCTCGCTCAATGCGAGGTAGTTCAGGCGCTTGCTGCGCTGGCCCCCCTTCCCGAAAGCCCTTTCAAAGAAGGTCTGACCGAACTGGCCAACTTCGCGGTGGCACGCAAGAACTGATTCGCAATCGATTCGGGGTGTAGCTCAGCCTGGTAGAGCACTACGTTCGGGACGTAGGAGTCGCAGGTTCAAATCCTGTCACCCCGACCATTGATTTCGCTAGAGGTTTCTTTGGTTGTACTGTCCTAAAATCAGGGCTTGGTCACAGCTCGAGCGATTCTGGTCACAAGTTTGGTCACAAGTTGATGAGCGGAACATCCCCCGTGGCATTAGGATCTTTAGTCTAGTCGCTACCTCGAATTTTCAGGGATTCTGGAGGGACTGAGTCCGTCGGCGCGGAAGAACGTGCTGACCGCCCGCCCCTTCCAGATCTTCTCAATCGCGCCGCTTGCGGATCGCGGCGTCCATTTTATCCAGCGCGTCGATGTCAGCCTTGACGTCGGGCGATGCCTGGCGGATTCGGCGGACTCATGAGCGTCGGACTACGCGCCGGCTTCTATGGCGCCCAAACGTTCCTTGGTGCCCTGGACCTCGTGAGTCGAGCGGTCAGCTTCGGTGGGTTCGAATCGCTTGCGACTCAGCCTGGCATGATGTGGTCAGGTTCGGTGGGCGCCTCGAAGGCGGCCGAGGCCGGCATCACGTCCGGCTTGGTTCGACTGTCGATAGGCCTTGAACATCCGAGTGACTTAATCGCCGATATCGATCGCGCACTTCACGCTGCGGCGCAGGGAACATCTCCATGACAGGCATAACAACCGGATCGACCATATCGTTCCAAACCTGTTCGTCTGGCACGGCGGCATAGTGTACTTGCACACCGCGCGTTATCCCGGACACTTTCTGTGCAAAGTGTCTCCTAAACCGACATACCTTGTGTAAGGAATTTTCAACAGCCAGTCTGAGCATGAGAAAAGTGCCCAAAGTGCGCGGAGACAGTGTATTTTGCAATATGTCATCCAGCTAGTAGCGCGCTGCCGTTGGCGTCCCAAATGGTCCGTGGTCGCGCGTCGGGAGCCATCGCTTGGCCCAGTCTAAAGATCGCTTTGAGCGCGCCGAAGTCCTAGCGGCCGCGCTCGATCCGATCATCGATATTTGTGTCCGCATTGGCGTCAACAGCACGGAGCTCGAATCCTTAGTGCGGGTTGAATTCGTCCGGCGTCTCGCCGAAACGCTGCCCGGAAACCTGCGCACCAAACGGGGCCCTAGTCACGAGGAAATTGGACTCGCGGCGGGATTGAATCGCGGGGAAGTGCAAAATATTCTGTCTTCCGGCACCAAGAGTGCCGAACTTCGCATGCAAAAGAAGTCGCGGCAGCACTCGAAGAGTGAGCGAATTTTAAGCCTGTGGTGCAAAAATAGCCGCTATTTGTCGACCAGCGGACTGCCTTTGGACCTGCCCCTCGATTTACAGCCGGAGGGCCCAAGTTTCTCGGAACTCGTTGACAAGGCACTGCCGGGGAAGCTTGCCAAAACGGTGCTCAAGGAGTTGCGACGGCGCGGATTGGTGCAATTGCTGCCCGATGAAATCGTGCGCTACCGGAAAACGACGGCGTTGCCGACGGAGCTCAGCACCAGCGCCTTGGCGTATGCCGCCGAGCAAATGCGCCTCTTAGGCAACACCCTGGTGCAATCCATGCGAAATCCGAGCGACGCGGCGCCGCGCGAGTTTGCCGCCTATGTGGCGAGCGAGCCCATCAAAGTAGCGAGTGACGTGCTCGATATCAGCCAACCCGCCATGCTCGCGCGCATCGCCTCCTTCATTCAAGGGATTGAGATCGAGTTTGGACGCGGCGCTCGCAAGTCCCGCAAGAGTAAGGCGCCGAGCAAGACGATCGGCGTGAGCGTCTTTACCTGGCGTAAGAAGTAGCATTCGTGGCTGGGTGAGTGAGGGGCAGCTGCGCCCGCGATGCGGCGCGCCGCTGCGTCAGGTGCCGATTATTACCCGAAGGATGCGGCATGACTACCATGACAGGGGCCCCTGCGCGTCGCGGTCGATGCCGCCTGGTCGCCCTGGGCGCGGCCTTCCTCGTTGCCGGGCTCATCGCTTGCGGCCAACGCCAAGCCCCTGACACCGCCGAAGTACTGCGCCGGGGCTTGAGCGGTGAACCGGCAACGCTCGATCCGGCGGAAGCCGCCGACACCTTCTCCTACGAGGTCATGGACGACCTGTACGAAGGGTTGACGAGCGAGTCGCCCTCAGGTGCGGTGATTCCTGGCGTCGCGTCGAGCTGGACCGTGAGCGCGAGCGGCACGCAGTACACGTTTGAGCTGCGCCCGGACGCGAAGTGGTCCAATGGCAAACCGGTCCGTGCTCGGGACTTTATCGCCGCCTGGCAGCGCACGCTCGATCCGAAACAGGGCTCGCCGGTCGCCGACAATCTGCGGCTGATCTTACACGCAGCCGCCATCATCGCCGGTAAGTCACCCGTCGCGGCGCTCGGTGTGGAAGCACGCGGCGATGCGCTCCTCATCGTGAATCTCGAGCAGCCGGCGCCCTACTTTCTCCAGCTGCTGTCGCACTCGGCCGCCTATCCGATTTATACGGATGCGAGCGCACACAGCCACGACCCTGCCACTTGGGTGTCCAATGGGGCCTATGTGCTCGCGGACTGGTCGACCGGGACGGCGATTGCGCTTGCACGGAATCTTCATTATTGGAACCACTCGGCCGTGCATATCCCCCGTGTCGAGTATGTAGTGGCGAGCGACGGCTATGCCCAGTTCATTCGCTATCGAGCTGGGGCGCTCGACATGACGGACACGGTGCCTGAGAACGCGGTTGCAGAACTTCGCCGCGAGCACTCGACCGAATTCCGCACCGCCCCGTATCTGGCGACCGCCTACTACGGACTTAATTTGACCGCGGGACCCTTGAAGACAAACGTCAAATTGAGGCAAGCCTTGTCCATGGCGATCGACCGAACCCGGCTGGTGCAGGCGCTCGCCTTTGATCAGGCACCCGCCTTCGGCTTCGTGCCGCCGGGCACCTGGAACTACGGATCGCAGTCATTACCCTGGCAGGAATGGCCCGGCGCTGAACGAGTCGCGGAGGCGAAGCGCCTATATGCAGCCGCGGGATATTCCGCGCGCGCGCCGCTGCATTTGCGGCTGTTGTATAACTCCAATTCCGCCATCAAGCACACCGCGATCGTCGTGGCATCGATGTGGCAGGAGACGCTCGGTATCGAAACCGAAATGATCGAGGAGGAATATCGGGTATTTTTGCAGTCGCGGCATGATCGATCGCGCTGGGACGTCGCGCGCCTCGCCTGGAGTGCCGATTTCAACGATGCCAGTAACTTTCTCGACATTTTTCGCGCGCATTCGAGTAACAATGATCCCGGCTACGCGAACCCCGCCTTCGAGGAGCTGCTCAACGCCGCGGCCAGCAACGCCGATGCGAGCCGACGACGCGAGCTGTTGCAAAGCGCCGAGCGTTTGATGCTCGCGGACTACCCGGCGGTTCCGTTTGTATCGCTTCGCGATGCAGGGTGTTGAGAGACTGCTCAGGTGAAGATGGACGCGACGGCGTTCAATCTACTGGAGCGCAAGCGTCGATTTAAGCCCCAAACAATCGAAATCGCCAAGCGGCGCATCCTGCGTCAGGAGCCGGCCACTGCTCTCGCCGCCGAGTACGGAGTCAATTTGCAGCGCATCTATACCATCGAAACCCAGGTCACCGCCGCCTGGCAGGAACTTCATCTGCCCGCCGGCTGGTCCGAAATCACTCTGGTGGCACCGAGGCCCCTCATCGCGGAGTTCAAGCGCCGGAGCCGGGCTGCGCGCAAGAAATTGTTAAGCAAAACTGAGGGCCGGATCGAGGCGGTAGGTCGCGCGAAGTCCCGCTGACCTACGATTTGGTCTGCCTATCGTGGCGGGTTCGCTGCCCGTCGGTCCCCCTCCGCGCCTTGCGGCGCACGGTAGTGAGAAGGCGCATTATCACTAGTTATACGTGGAAAGTGACTCATAGAGGCTCCAATTACGCGATAGTAACAAAAAGATAAGGTTCTTATTAGGACAGGAATTTCAGGAAGGTATGTCCTAAAGCACTGAAACCCGGTTTTTGGCGCGGCGCGAGGGATTGCGCCAGCGCGTATCAGAGGCAACCCAGCTGCTGAGCGAGCGCGGAATCGCCCGCCGTGACCTTAATTCGCGCCGCATTGGGCGGCGGCACTCTCAGGTACCCACCCCGAGGCACCGTCGATCCCCGTCCCCATCACCGACTTAGTCCAGGAACTGTGGCAGCGAGCAACCGCCGCAGCGGCCTCTCGCCCTTAAAGGGGCGCTCGCGGCGCGGGCGCTTGACCTGCAGGCCGATGAGGCGGACACGTTGCGCCACCAGATCACGACGCTGCGCAATCAACTCGAGCGCGAGTTGATCTTGTACGGCGAGCTGCGAGCATAAGCTGCGTGACATCAAGCGAGCGAGCGCGGCGCCCTCGCCCGCCTGGATGAATCCGCGGCGCGCGAACGCAAACACTTGCGCGATCTTGGGCAGCAGGCAGCACGTCATGCAACTTGAAGCCCTGATCGCGCAGCTCCGCGAGCGAGCCGCGGCCTTGCGATCGGCGCGCCCCTCGCTGCCGGTGGCGAACACGCGTCCATCGACCCGTACGCCGAGGCGCAATCCCTCGACCTGGACGCCAAAGCGCGCCTCGGCGCCCCGAACGCTAAAACCAGTGGGCAAGGCACGAGTGAGGCCGGACGCCAGCAAGATAAGCGGCGCGGCGCAAGCCAAGGGCACGCCGATGAATCGCCAGCTGCCATCTCTAGCCGGCCGCCCCATCGCCAGACGAAGCAGGAATCCGCTGCGCTCGATAACCGCATGCGATTTTACCGCGTGCATCTGGGCGCCGAACTGGTCGCAGGGCCGGCTCTTAAGCGCGAGTCATGGGCGCATTCTCTTTTTGCGCGAGGTCCTGCCCCCTATCCTGGGCCCTTCCCCGTCGAACGAGACGGCGCTTACCCAAACTTGCGATTATCACCAAGGGTCGCCGGCAACTCGTTTCGCTCCACGATTCTGAACGAACAGAGAGCGCAGTCGCCGAAGAATTCATTCGGCATCTAAGCATCGTTGGGTGCGGGACGCGGCTAATAAGCATTATGGTAAATAGGAAAAAAATCGAAAAAATCATTCTATTCACGCATGGAATCCTTCAATCCAGCCATTCACGCTCAAGATCTCGATACGCTCAGTAGTTTAGTGAGCAACCACATTCTCAAAAGAGAGCCAGCGACCGCGAACAGAAGCGCCCAGGGCGCTCGTTGCGCTTGTGATTTGAGCCAATGTCGGGCCCGGACGGTTGCCACGAGAAATCCCCAAGCGCGTCAGAGCTGGCCAGAGCCTCCAAACGAGCGCGACGAGGGAGGCCGCTAGGCCGATCAACGCGCCGACGCTGCCAATGAGAGTCGGGCGAAAGGCAACTCCCGGCCAAACGCGAACGTAAAACACCGAGACAATCAGCGGAATCAACCCGAGCGCCACAATCCTAAATAACACGCGCTACTCCTTCCTGTACGACTAACTATGCTATCGGATCGACGACCTTGTCGTCCTTTCAACAAAACGCCGTCGCTACACCGGATGATGCTTGTCCTTCCAATCGGACGGGACAGCCAACGGAATGCCGTAAGCTCGCATGACAGCGAGCATGACATCCTCCTCGCGCTCTGAACGTCGAGCGGCCTCCATCCGAATTGCGAAGTCATGGTCCATGCGCCAGCGCATCTGACTCGACATCTCTATTTCATAGTCGAGCTGCCGGCGCTTTGATCTGAGAGAGTCGTGCTCTGGACTACCGACCGGCCACCAGTGCTCCCGGATACTCAGCGCCAAGCTTTGAATGATCACCGAATCGGCATGTTCCATACGCGTCGCCATCTCTTGGCACGCTTCACGCCGAGCCGGTAGGCCCAATTTATCGACTCGGCAGGGCTTCGTGATGGTTTGAAGCGGAGGAATGGCTTGCGCCGCCACCATGCCGATCGCCTCTAAAGCCCGGGTGGATAATTTCTCGTTCGGGGCCGCCACGGCCAAACCATCGAAGACGGTGACTTCAAGGGCGTTCCAATAAAATGTCATTGTCTTGCCAGCGCCGATCTTCATGATCGCCTCGGTTATCGCGTCGTCCGATGCACTTTCTTTTGCGCGTTCGAGGTCCGATAACCAAGTGAAGCCGTTATCCCGATCGAGTGCCTTGAGACGATTGTCGATAGATTGAGCCGAGTCACAACTTAACCGCTGACAGATCGAGCGTTCGACCCAAACGAACTCCGGGCGCTGCGGCGCCATCATCTCAGCTCGTTGGATGAGCTCAAGTGCCTGCGCTCCGCCCTCCGACGGGTAGGACAGAAGTGCGGCGGCCGTCAATGTGGACGGAGACGGTCGCGCCACCAGTCCGTCGATCTTGATCTTTCGCGGGGCGTCATAGGACGCCTCGTTTATGGAGTTGTGGGAACATCCATCCAAGGAAAGGACCGAGACCAACGCGAGGGCACCGACGCGAGTCCTTGCGATCATGGCGATACTCCCTTCACTCCCGCATTCGTTGATGGCCCCCAGGGCTGCAGCCCCGATTGACCGGCGGCGCTGGCAACGTAGTGTACAACGCGGGGTGACTGGACGCCCCTTTTGGCACGCGTCGCGCATGGAGCACGGACTAGCGGACGTCCGGGAATATTATACATACTACGTACAGCGGAAGGTTCCCGGACGCGCTAAAACCGGCAGGGAATCCATTTCGAAGTGGGCAGGGCTTCGATTGCGCCCTTCAAATACCGTGTCCGTAACGCGATCCCCATAAGCAATAGTGCCGAGGGTACCCGTGAATCACGTCAATTGGGGGCAAATCGATGCCTCAGATAGATATATTACGATGAAATTATCATTGGTGGACCATCAACGTACACGTTGGGATGAGCAAGGCGCTCTGTGATCACGCACGGTGTTTCCACCAATGAACAGGATTTCGCCGTCCAAAGCGCGGCGCTCGTTCAACGGTTAGCCGACGGCGGTGGGTATTTTCTGACCCGCCTCACAGAGCTTAAAAGATCTCACGTTCAAATTTTGTGAACCAGTCGATGCGCGAAGTCCGTCGAATCGGCAAGATCGCCGGGTTGACAGGTACCCCGGCAATCATCGTCAGGGGTGCCCGGAGGGCTCACGCGCAAGGAAGCGCGTCGGACCCGCCGAGCGGTGCGTTTCTCACCTACCGTACAGAAAAGTTCACCTCACGGCTCGAGGGTGGCTGACCTCGCAGGATCGACTGCTTGCCCTCTCGCGCTCAATCGCCTTCCCAGTGTGAGTCATGCCGCCATGGCCCGAGACTCGTGATGACGGTTATACTCTGCTCAAATTCTGCAAGTGCTACGTTGCCGATCGGCTCGAGACGCCAGGTTGTTGAACCATTCGATCCATTCGAGCGTGCAAACTTCTCCGCGTCAACATTTCGCCACGGACCGCGCCGTCGGATCACGTCGGTTTTGTAAAGCTCAATAATCAATTGGCGAGGGCATTGTCATCAGACCCGCTGAATCTCCTCCGCAGCGCGGCGTCTCTTCAATCGCGCCGGTATGCGTTCAGGATCACGCTCCCGCGCCTTCAGTTCGTACTAACTCGACGGAGCGATGTGCAGCTCAGCGCAGGTCGGCTTGACACCCTACTCGGCCCGGTGGGCATCGATGAGCGCAACATCACTTCCTGCAGCGGTCGAACTCCGCCTGGGCAAAATATCCGCCCGTCGGCGACACTCGCCGGCGGCCGTTTCTAGCGGCTGGATCTCTCTTTAGTCCTAACATAATTGCTATTTGACAGGTGATTATTGTACGCGCGTCACATTGTCCGGCGAGTGTGGAGCATGAGCCATTCCATCAGGACGGTGTCCGCTGACGTCTAATACCTCAAAGACGATGCACAACGATCTACTAGAGGCGCAAGACGATGAGCACGAAGTCCATTTCCACCCTGTCCCTTGGGGTGCTGCTGATGTTCGCATCGGCGATATCGATATCGGGCAGTGCAATAAGCGAATTCGGCGCGAATTCCGAGCGCTATATCGTGCAATCGTCGAGTGCAGCAGCCGCGCATCAGCAGGTCATCGCAGTTGGCGGAGCAATCAACCGGGACTTGCCGCTCATAAATGGAGTGACCGCAGATCTCAGTGCTGCGCAGGCAAATCGTCTCCGCGGAATTACCGGTATGCGCATCTTCAAGGATCGGGCGATCGGCACCCGAGGCGGCTCGGCACCCGCCACGCTAACCCTTACTGATGGTACGGGCGTGAACACAAAGCTGAATAAGTTCGCGACCAATTATCCGTTCCTGGTGGGGGCGCTGCCGTTGCAGCAGCAGGGGATCACCGGTAAAGGTGTGACCATTGCCGTGCTCGACACGGGGCTTTGGACTGCAGGCCCTGATAACTTCAAACCTCGCGTGCTGGCCAGTATTGATTTGATCAATCCAGGATCTAAGCCGGTCACGGATGACCCGTATGGTCACGGCACCCACGTTGCATCCATTGCGGCGAGCGGTGCGCACACTATGAAGGGTACAAGCTTCGGTATCGCTCCCGAATCGAATCTTGTCATCGTGCGCGCGTTCGATGGCGAGGGCGTTGGCAGTTACACTAACATCATTGCGGGAATTAGTTGGATCGTTGCGAACCAACAGAAGTATAAGATTCGCGTCCTGAACCTGTCATTCGGTGCTCCACCGCAGTCCAACTATTGGGAGGATCCCCTCAACCAGGCGGTGATGGCTGCCTGGAAAGCCGGCATCGCGGTCGTCGTCTCGGCCGGCAATGAAGGTCCCGGTCCAATGACGATTGGTGTACCCGGCAACGTACCCTACGTGATTACGACCGGAGCGCTTACCGATAATCATACCCCCTATGACCCGACGGACGATCGGCTCGCCTCATTCTCATCGACTGGCCCGACCTACGAGGGCTTCGTCAAGCCTGAAGTGGTCGCACCAGGCGGCCATATGGTGGGCTCCATGTCCTATCAGAGCTACCTGGCGAATATCGACCCGGGCTCTATGAGTAAAGAGGAAACGCTGTTCACCATGTCCGGTACGTCGCAGGCGGCGGCGGTCACTTCTGGTGTCATCGCGCTCATGCTTCAGGCCAACCCGACCCTCACGCCCGATACGATAAAGTGCCGATTGCTGGCCTCCGCAAGTCCGGCGGTAACCACGGCGGGCGCGCTCGCGTACAGTATTTTCCAGCAGGGCGCGGGCCTTATCAATGCGGTGAACGCCGTCCATACCTCTGCCATCGGCTGCGCCAATCAGGGGCTTGATGTGGCTGCGGATCTTGCAGGGACCGCGCATTTCGGCGGGCCCGCTAATCAAGACGCAAGTGGCAACTACTATGTGATGAACATGGTTGGTTCGACATGGGGCACTCCCGTTTCAGGTGATGGCTACACGTGGACCCGAGGCTATACCTGGACTCAGGGCTACACTTGGACCCAAGGCTACACCTGGACAAATGGCTATACGTGGACTAAGGGCTACACGTGGACCAAGGGCTACACGTGGACTAAAGGCTATACGTGGAGCCAAGGCTACACCTGGACCAAGGATCTACCGTGGTGGGGCACGAGTGGCCCAGCTAATGCCGCCGCCAAACCTGCCTCCATCGACTTTTGGGTGCCGAATGAGTAGCTGAGCTTCCAGTGCAAAGAACAGTAACACTTCGAAACGACTGCGCGGGGGGCATGCTCGTCAGCTCTCTTATCGGGTGCAGGATCGACTCCAGGGTATCGCAGTGAGAAAATCGAGTGGGGCGGTTACCGACCATGCACATGTGCGACCCTCCCTGGGACGATGTTTCGACATGCCTCGCGAGCCCATCGAGCAGCTCATTGAGCAGCGCTGCCGAGCCTAGTAACGCGAGGAATCGAACCAGCGCATTGTGAGGATCGTGCTGCGAAGTGCACGCCGCTGCGCTACGCACCAATGCGTCGAGCGCATCTTCCCAGCGAATCTGTTCAGCTCCGGTTGGCATTTGGCCGCCTCAGTAGACATTCTCAGCGTTTCGCAGTCACTCATTTTTTACGCGGCCATCCCAGGTAAGGCAATCGATTAAGCTTTGGGGAATGATTGCAGAGTTATCGAAAGACTGCCGTAGTCTTCAGTTGCTAAAGGCTCGTGACCCTTAATTGCGCCAAATGCAGTCCCAGCATTGTTTTCTGTGGAGATCCTTTTTTCCCAGCTCCATTTGGCTCCATTTCTTTTTCCCATATTGTGAAGCCGCTAACTCTGCCACAGCAGCGTCAACATAATGATTCTGACCACCGATCTACGCCGATCCGAAGCCGTAACGGGCAGTCCCGCGCTAGCTGGTATCAAATATCAACGGCCATTGTGAGATGGCACACAGAAACATTGCGGCACAACATGATGACATGGACGACCAAGATGCGGATCTGCATTCCACGCGCGAATCCGCGCGTAAGTAATTAGCAGACTTCAGTAAGCGTTTGTAAAGGTGTGGCGTTAACACAGGCGATGAGTGAAATGAGCCCCGTATTTAGATGGTCGCGCAAGTCGGCGCAGCCGGAGTGCTAGGCAAAATGATCTCGCCGGCGTCAGGCAAACCGGATGATTTGGAGGCGGTCGGGCCGCTATTTCGCACGGCCATCGCTCCAGCACACGCACATGCCGTGTCACTCCACGACGCGTCGGGCAAGTTGGTGTGGCTTAGTGAAGGTGCGATGGGTCCCGAGGCGCACAATGCCGCCATAAATGCCGCCGAATGCTTCCAACTCGCGCAGTGCGCGCCGATTCTGGTACATGATTTGGGCGACAGGCGAAGCGCTGTGCTCATTCGGTCCGTCGACGCACACGAATCATTTGTTGGCATTGTAATGTTCGTCGTGGATTCTCAAGCCGTCGATTCAGAGCGTCAGGGGTTAGTTGAGCTAATCACGCCTGCGTTACAGGAGGCTTTATTGAAGTTTTCGGGCTGGCGCGGCGCCATCATCGAGGCACAGACCGCGATATCAGCAGCTCCTTCAATAGTCCAGGCATCAGCTAATTCGCCTATCGATAAATTTATGGTCGCTCTGCATCGTCATCCACTCGGCCTTTACATTCAGAGACTCATCCCCCTCACCATGGGGGGTGCGAGCCGTCGCTATGAAGTCTTGCTGCGATCCCCATCGGCCGGTGCGCCGAACGTCGCGCCGAGTGTGATGTTGAAAGCTGCCATTGAAAACGGCCTTGGTCACGTGATTGATCGGCGTGTAGTCGCGCAATTGTGCGAGTGGCTCGGGAGCCATCACAACGCTTGGGCTGATGAAAATGCGCTCTTTACCGTCAATCTCACAGCGACGACGACAGAGGATGGCCAATTCATTAAGTTTTTAGAATCCACGTTAAGCTCAGCTTCCTTGAAACCAGCCATCGTCGGATTCGAGCTCGATACAGCAACCATAAGCCGGATCGGGCAGCCTCTCCTTGAGGTTGCTAGATCTTTGGAACGTATCGGCTGTCCCTTGATCCTCGATAATTTTAGTTTGACGACTGAATGTATCGAATTACTGCACCTGCCCGGGGTCAAATTGTTGAAGATTGCGCCCGCCCTGACGCAGCAAATGCGCACCGATATGCATTCGCAGGCGACGATCAGCTCGATCTGTCAAATGGCAAAGCTACTCGGCATTGAGACGGGGGCGAAACAATCCCAAGGCCCTCAAGACCAAGAGTGGCTGTCGGCACTTGGTCTCGACTTCGTGCAGTCAAACGATTTATCACCACCGGCGCCTCTCGATTCCCTGACAACGTCTGCCAAATAGCCATTTCTAGTGCATTGGAGGCTCATCAAACACTCGAAATCGCTTTTCACAGCGAGGCGATAATTTCTCTAGACTAAGTCACTAGGTCGCGTAACACGTTGTTTTGCCCAAAATCATCATCGCTGCCGATTGCGCCGGGAGTTGTTGGCATGCGGTGCCGTCGTACTATTTTTTCACGTACCGCGGCGATTTGAAAGCTCCCGTCACCAGCCGCAAATAGACCTCCACCCCCTTTGTGACAGTGCAATTGCGACCCGCGTTTTTGGCCGCATACAATGCTTCGTCGGCTAATTGTATAGCGCCTTGCGGAGTGCGACCGGTGGTTGGTACCGCTATGCCAATACCTACGCTCACGGTGATTTCGGCTGCCGCCGACGCGGGCGACTCGATACAAAGGTTTTGAACGATCTCGCGCAGCTCTTCACTCATGATCTGCACTTCCGGTCGGGCCAAATCGTATAAGATCACCGCGAACTCCTCACCGCCGTAACGGGCCGCGAGATCCAGAGGGCCGCGTGCAAAGCTCTGCACGACCCCGGCGACACTGCGGAGAGCCAGGTCTCCGGCCTGATGTCCAAAATTGTCGTTAAATCGTTTGAAATGATCGATATCGATCATGAGAACGGCAATTGAACACTCATCCCGCAGCGCCTGCTGCCAAACACGCAACAGGTGCGCATCGAAGGCACGCCGGTTCATGAGGCCCGACAGGCCGTCTCGGGTCACGAGTTCACGAATGAGTGCCCCTTCCAAAAAATTCCGGCGGTACGCCTGCTCAACATCGCGGTAAACGATTGCGGCGATGACGCTCGTCACGGTCACCATCATCATGCTCTTAAGGAGCATGATATACGGAAGACGTGCACCGATGGCCGACGCTGCGAAGGCAGTAACGGTAATCGCGATTGTCACAAGCGCTTGCCGATACATAAGGCCTGCGAAGAAAAAGACGGCAACTAGGTCGATTGTGAGCATTGCCAACTGATCATCGCGCCCCCCGGCAATGGCGAGTCCAATAAACGTAGCAATCAATGCGCTGAACACAGAGATCAAGATCCGCGCAGCCGGCATATAAAGGCGCTGGTACTGCCGACTCCAGGCCAACCAAACGAGCGCAGCCGCGCACGGAATGAAGAGACCCACGTGGGCGAGAGAGATGGCGTTTCCGATGCCAGCGCGTCGGAGCTGATTGAGCGTAAATAGGGCGGCCACCACAATCGACACCGAAAACCACGTTCGGACCCAAAAACGGACTCGGTGCAAATGCGAGACCGTGTATTCCGCCTCTAAAGGGGGTGCGAATTGAAGCCTGGACAATCCGCGACGCAACTCTTCTGCATAGGGAGAGTTCGGGAAGTCGGCAAGGTTCAGTTGATTTGTCGGCATAGGACGATGAGGTTCCAAGAGCAGTATCGGCGACGGCCTCAAGCTGACGTAGCGATAGTTCCACTGACTATAGCGCTCGTCCTGCCGCCACCGTCTTGCGAAGCGACCGGCATAGCTAAAGTGTGAACTGCTCGACTGAAATTCTTACCTATACCCGCCCGCTTCAGCGTAGTTACCGGCATTCGCTCGGAGATTCTTCCTCAACCGATGTCATTTCTGGATGGCATCCGACCATCGGCAAAGCGGTACTCGAGAATTGGGCAATCGGACAAGAAGTGGCGCAAGCGGTGAACGATCAGGTGGACTATGGGCGCGACGTGCGTCGCAATGCGGATTTAACTGATATATTGATCGTAAGCCTCATTTTAGCGCAAGCATTGGCTGGATCCGTTTGGCGAGCCGATAATCCAGGCGGCCTGCGTGGCGCGCGCCAGGCTTACCCCGTGGCGCTCGAAGATCGCCTCCTGGCGATACAGCGGCAGCGCATCGACGTATTTGCTGGTGACCAGGTGCGCGAGCATTCCCGGTGCCGCATTCGTCTTAGGTAGGATCTGCGCCGGCAGCGCGCCAGTCTCCAAGCACTGCTCACAGCCCGAACGGGGTACTTCTTGCGCACGTGCTGCAGGACCTGGATCTTCGGCGCAACGTAGTCGAGTTGTTCGGAGACCTCACTCCCGATCTCGATGAGCGTGCTCCCGCACGTACACTGCCGCTCGCTCGCGGGGACTTCGTACACGATGGGCACAAGCGGTAGATCGCCTTGCGGCCGCTTGGTGCCCGCACCCGCTTTTTCATCCCGCTGCGGCGTGGCTTTGGGATTAACCTCGGCGCCCAGAACCTCGTTAAGCCTTGTGTCAGGACAGCGGACCGTGCAGCAGACCAGATTGAATACCGTTGTTTCATTCCGTGCGGGCGTCGAGGACGGGCGGAGTTTAATAAATGAGGTTCAATGCTTCGGACGTGGATTACCCAAGTAGGGCGTAGGCAGTCCGGCGCAACCGCGCATCGGAGTCATATACGATTCGGAAATTGAGCTCAATCTATCCTTATCCCAACGCAGAAACCGGATTTTTCCACGCAAGGCGTGCTCCGCACTAAACCCTCGATACCACCTGCTCGACGTCAAAGTCTCTGGAAGTGACCACCAAATGCATGCTGCCGCAAAAAACGTGATCGGGTCGAGCGACATTCCGAGGGCGAGTGTGTGTTTCTCTTAATTCTGTCGGAATGTCTTTAAATCATGTCGGCGCCCCTCTTCGCCTCGCTCACAAATTCCAAGCCGATTTCGCCGAGGAAAGTCCACGCGAGTCGATCCCCCTAGCCGTTCATGTATCACGGCGCGCTTACGTGATCGAGTGCTGGAATCATTGCGAAAGCGCCGATTTCCGAGTCGCGAGGCGCCGGCACCCACTAAGCCACCGCGTTCGCCGGGACCTCTCAAGATCGTACAGATGGATCACACCCTAGTGGACGTCATGGTCGTCGACGAGGTTCGCCGCGAATCCATGGGTCGACCCTGGAGCACGGCGGCGTTCGATATCGCGACCCGCGTGGTTTTGGGTATCCATCTGAGCTTACATGCGCCTTCAGCGGTGTCCGTTGGGCTCGCTCTAGCCGTGACTGGACTGCCCAAGGAACAGTGGCTCGCCGAGCGCAGTTCGGAGCTTGACTGGCCAATGTTCGGCCTCCCCAACGCTCTACACCTTGACAATGCCGCTGAGTTTCACAGTGTCGCCCTCAGCCGCATCCGATGGACGTCGGCATATCATTGCTACGCAAATGCCGCCGATCCCCTCGGGCGGAGCCTTTACGCGGAGATCGTCAGAACGCTTAACACCAATATCCGACCCGGTATGCGATACGGGGAACTCGAGAACTCCGCCGTCGCCATGCTCAAACAGGCGGCGCCCAGAATGCTCATTATCGACGAGATTCAGCACCTTCTGTCTTGCAACGCCCGTGATCAACGGGCTGCGTTGAATGCGATAAAGTACCTGGCCAACACGATGCGGATGTCGATCGTCGCTGCCGGCACCCACGAGTCCCTTCACGCGATGCGTTATGATCCGCAAATCGCCAGTCGCTTCGAGCAACTTGAATTACCGCTCTGGGGCGAGACTGAGGAGTTCAGATGCTTCGTCGCGGGCTTCATTCGGACTCTTCCCGTACGTCACACCGCGGGCGAGCTCGATCGGCGTGCGATAGCCTACATGCTAGAACTAACTGACGGTGTCACGGGGCGTGTAGTCGACCTACTGCGGCGAGCCGCCAAGTACGCGCTCAGTGTCCGATCGAAGCGATCGGGCTGGAAATGCTCCAACACGTGGGCGCACGGCTTCCCAGCATCATTACCCAGCGCACCTAAGTGGTGCCCACTCCACCGACAGCATTTCGGATCAAACCGCCGACAAAATTAACGAGAATCCACACACGCCTTGGAGCCTGCATGGCGGCGGCGAAGGCGAAGAAAGAGCAGCGTTGCAGCATCGTCGTGCCGGCGCCGTAAGGGGAACAATTTTTGCGAATGAGCGGCCCTTCAAGGTGGCGGCTGGGAAGTGCCGCCTTCGCTAGCCGAGAGCAACAATTCCAGAGTATCCGCGTCGATCGGCTTGGTCATATGCTGATCAAAGCCCGCATCTTTCGAGCGCCGGCGGTCATCTTCTTGGCCCCAGCCCGTCAAGGCGATGAGAAAAATTTTGGCTCCCCAGGGTTCTTGCCGCAGGGCTTTGGCGACTTCGTAACCATCTAATTCGGGCATTCCAATGTCGAGGAGCATGACATCAGGGCGAAATGTTTGCGCTAGAGTGAGTGCCGCGCGGCCGTTATGCACGACCCGAACTTCATGGCTGTCAAATTCCAAAAGAGCGGCGAGCATTTCTGCCGCATCCTTATTATCGTCCGCGATGAGTATCTTACGAGTGATCGCCGGCGGTGAGATGGGGTCGGGGGGCTGGTATATATCGATCGATTCGGCACCGATTACGGGCAAGCGCATCGTGAAAATACTTCCAAGCCCCACCCCCTCGCTCTTTGCCTCGATCGTCCCGCCATGCAATTCAACCAACCCCTTGACCAACGCCAAGCCGATTCCCAATCCTCCGTCCGAACGCTGCGAGGACCCGTCGACTTGCGAGAACATGTCGAAGATCCGATCCATCATGTCCGCTGGAATGCCAATGCCATCATCTCTCACTGACAAACACAGTGTGTCTGCCGTTCGGATGCCAACCAGTTCAATGTGCCCTGCGGGATCGGTGTACTTCGCTGCATTCGTCAACAGGTTTGAAAGGGCTTGGGATAGCCGTAACGGGTCAGCCTCCAAGAAGACGTCGGGCGGGAGCGATACGGCGAACGAGTGGTTTTTACCGTCGATGAGCGGCCGTGCGGATTCGACCGCAGAATCGACCACTGCCATAAGCGCAACACGTTCTTTCTTGAGGAAGAGCTTTCCCTGAGTGATGCGCGAGATATCGAGTAAATCATCGAGCAGCAACGCCATGCGTCCAGATTGTCGTTTGATGACCTTTTGGGCCCAATGCAGCTGCTCGGGTTCAAGCTTGGGCGAGGCCAACAGTTGTGCGGCCGTGCGGATCGGCGCAAGAGGGTTGCGCAGCTCATGCGCTAGCATGGCGAGGAACTCGTCCTTCTGCCGGTCTGCGGCTTGAAGCTCTGCTTCGCGGCGACGCAGTTGCTCCTCAACGAGTTTGCGTGCCGTAATGTCAATCGCCGTTCCGATTACACGGACGCACTTTCCGGCCGAATCGAATATTCCCCGCCCTTTCGCGGCTACCCATCGAATCAGACCGTCTTCCTTTCCGACGGTCCGATACTCGACGTCATAGAGCCCGCGCACTATGGGGTCGATGGCCGCATTGTACGATTCGCTGGTTCGCTGGCTGTCCTCGGGATGTAACCCCGCAAAGAAGTCGGCCATCGACACTTCCACATCCGCCGATATGCCGAACATGGCCTTCACGCGCGGCGGCCAGAAGAGCTTATCGGCAATCATGTCCACATCCCAGAGTCCGACCTCGGCCGCTTCGGTGGCGAGACGCAGCTGCTGCTCCTGTTCTCGCAGTGCCTGCTCGCTCTGCTTGCGCTCCGTGATGTCCACGATCGATCCCACCATCCGTAAAGGTTGGCCGGGATGCTTGATGAGGATCCCGTTACCCTGCATCCAGCGCTCTACGCCATCGCTACGGACCACTCGAAAGTCGGCTTGGTAGCGTCCCTCGGCCGCAATGGCCTTGTTCAGCGACCGCTCGACGCGTTCAATGTCCTCAGGATGCACGTGCCGTCGCCATAGTTCATACGAGGCGGGCTGGGAGTTGACCTCAAGACCGAGGAGCGCGTAGTGACTATCGGACCAAACGATCTCGCCACTGCCGATATTCCAATCGAAAATTCCCGCCTGCGTCGCATCAAGCCCATGTTGCAGTCGATCTTCACTCGCTTGTAAACGGACTTCGCTTGCGCGCAGTAACTGCTCGACCTGCGCACGACTGACCGAATCCCAAATGCGAGCGGCCGTGTTCTCGATCATCGCGAGTTCGTGAGCCGACCACGCACGCGGCTGCCGGTCATTGACGAAAAGAGTCGCTCTCAACCGGCCCTCGCGAACGAGCGGCACGGAAACAAAGGCCCGTGTATCAATCGCGGTATAGTGGCTCAGATCATGCGCATTCTCCACGGCGACGTCGGCCCAGGCCACAGTATCCCCCGCTCGCTGTCGAACGATATTGTGAGCGCCAAATGAATTGAGCGGAAATGAACCAATGAGTGCTGCGACGCCGTCGGTATAATTGGTTTCCAACACAATCGTCGCATCGTCCGACTGCACTTGACCAAATCCCACGCGGCTCGCGCGAAGGCGCCGGCCCCAATGCGGCAGTCGCGGTGTCGATGATCTCCCGATCATCCAGCAAAGGACGTAAGGCATCGTCCAGTTGCACCAAGAACGCTTGCCTCTGCTCGCTCTGTACCTGAGTGGTTGTTTCCGTGCACAAGACGAGCACGCCGCCAACCCCGTGCGGGGCGGTCGCATCGTCTATGGGGCTATAGCTATAGGTCCAGTAGACATCTTCACGTCGGCCATGGCGAATAATGGGAATCAATTGGTTCTCGTGCCAGGTCGAGCCACGACCTTCCATGACATAAGAAATTTGAGGGCCTACGACGTCCCAAATTTCGGCCCACGCCTCCGCGGCACGTGCGCCCAGAATGGCCGGGTGTTTTTCCGGACCGATCGACCGCGAGTACCCATCGTTATAAAAGCACCGATGCTCTGGCCCCCACCAAATAAACACCGGGTGCTCGGTGGTCAGAAGGATGCGTAGCGCGATGCGCAACGACACGGGCCAATCCTCGGGAGCCCCCATTGGGTGGGAGTGCCAGGGGAACTCACGCATGAGCGCGCCCATCGTCCCGCCGCCGTCCAGGAACTTGTTTGGCGGGACTAAAACGAGTGCTAGATGTCGATGCGGCATGCAGCCTCCGTACTTGGTTCCCGTTCCCTTTTAGTTAATTAATTAACTAATTGCTCAGCGCCTTACTCAGTCGTGGGCGGTTTGTTCCCTGTTCGCCCCCAAATGCCCTGCCAAGGAGTTTGAGAGGAATTGTCTGGATATTAATCATGTAAAAGTGGGTCGTCTCGATGATTATTGCTGACGGGCGGCAATAGGAGCGCGTTCGGGCTCGAAGCAGAGACTCATCGCCCTATTTGCCGTATTTTCCCTGGAGTTACCCCCTTTATCAGACGAAACGCGCGAATAAACCGGGTGGAATCCTTAAAACCCACCTTCGCGGCTACCTCGGCCACCGAAAGATCAGGTTTTTTTAGAAGGTCATGGGCGCGCTCCACCCGACGGCGCAACAAGAATTGGTAGGGGGTTTCGCGGGTCGTTTTTTTGAACACACGCAGGAAATGAAAGCGACTCAAACCGACGAGCTTGGCGAGATCGTTAACCCCAATATCTCGATCTAAGTTGGCTTCCACGTACTCACGAATAGCTTGCTGATGAGCCGCCCCGAGGCGTCCTTTGGTCTCCTCGGCCGATGCGAAGGTCTCCCGTTGAAAAGCACACAGTTCAAGCACACTAAGCAGACACAGGGATTCCACATGCATCGAATCCCAATAACTAGGACCCGTGGCCAACGTCGCCTGAATTTTTTCGAGAGTCGAGCGCAGCGCAGGGTTTGTGAAATAAATATGACTGAGCGACGGCACATTCTGCAATTTCTGCATCACTTCCTCCTCCATTTGTCGAGGATCGAGATACAGAGCGGTGAACCACTGCTTGGTCGATTTAGGAATCGACCAGCCCCAAATGCGGCAACCCGCCGGTAGGAATGTCAGAGTGCCGCGTAGATCATTACGATGAGCGACCTCGGACGCATCGCTGAAGGTTTCACCGGCGGCCAATCGCAAACTGTGCAGCGCCAAGTAATGCGAGCGTCCCACCCATTGATACCCATAACCCTCATCGTTCTCGGTAGGGACGTACTGCGCGGTGATGCCGGCAGCAGTGAAGTTGGACGCTTGCGATAAACGCGATTTTGATAAGGGATTCAATTCCACCTGGCGCAAGGGGCGGGCTCGGGGTGGTGGTGCTAAGCGAGATTGGAGTTCGTGAACCCGGTGGTTCAGTGCGCTGCTCATGGATAACGATTATCCCTTCAAATGGCTGTGGCGTCGGTCGCATTTTAACAGTGGCTGCCCGTGACTAATCCGATTTCATGGACCCCCCGTTACCCTAGAGTAGGAAGGCTTGCCCCTCCGTTTTGGTACCGCCCTACGTGGGACATCGAACAGACCGCTGTTATGCGTTCCGGCAGGCTTTTATGGCTGGAACTAAAAGGTCGGGGGGGTTTGATGTGCGAAACCAATGACACCTTATGGTTGGCTTTTGAGTTGCTGGCTAAGACGTACCCACACGACGATGTTGTGTGAATGACGGCGGATCTTGCAAGATGGTTGGTAGAGAAGCGCCAGAGGCAGCAGCTCCCCGCCCTGCCGGTCCTGCAGAAGGTCGTGCATAGGGTGACTCTAGAACTGAATTTCTCGGCTGCACCCGATGGTCCGGTACCCCTCAGCCAATAAGCCAATTCATGTACTCTTTTGGCGGCTGGGAAACCGCGGCATCGCCCTCGTCAGCAACCTTTTTCGGCTCCGCATGACCTGCTCGATTGCTACCTAGGCAATTTGCCGCAATCTTTCTGCAGACGCTGAAAATCGGCGGCGTGTTCGCCGTTGAGATCCGCATGCTTTCATCGCGTCTCTGCGTAGCCGCCAAGGGGTGAGCGTTACGACGACCGAACGCGTCTCCTCGTTTCACAGTTTTGCGCGCTCGACCGGGTTCTGGCGTATGGTAGGCGGAACAGAGGCTTGTCGGGATTGCAATCATGGGGGGCTCCGGGAAAAAGCTCGCGAGCGCGGTGTATGCCGTGCTCCGCGCGGCTTCAGTATGCATGCCGCTCTGCACCGGCGCCGCAACCACAATTCCGGCGGAACCCGGTATATTGGCCGTCATTAAAGCCGACATTCCCGCCCAGTCGCTGGCGCTGGCTCTCAATGCGGTTGCCGAGCAGACCGGCCTACAGCTGGTCTATGTCGCGGATGTCGTACGCGACAAGCGATCGCGAGCGGTGACGGCCGGCGCCCCGGTCGGGCAGGCGCTCTTGAGTATGCTGAACGGCACCGGTCTTAAGTTCGAATATCTGACGCCGACCAGCGTCCGCATCGTCGGTATCACACCGACATCGTTCCGCCCAGCTAGCGCCGCTGCGGAGGGTGCCTTCCCAGACGTTATTGTGACCTCTAACCGACGCGACGAGGCCCTGCAGAATGTACCGATCACCCTGGAGGTCCTAACGGGCGCCAGTCTGTCTAATCTCAATGCAACGACCTTCGAGGATTTCATGGGCGAGCTGCCCACTGTCACTGCGCACGGCGTCGGCCCTGCCCAAAATAATATCTACATACGGGGGTTGGCGACCGGTGAATACCCCAATCAAGCAGCCGGCACAAACGGCGTATTTCCCAACGTCGCCATCTATCTCGACGAGCAGTCCGCACAGTTACCCGGCCGCAATCTCGATGTCTATGCCGTGGACCTTGAGCGCATCGAGGTCCTCGAGGGCCCGCAGGGCACGCTGTTTGGCGCCGGGGCACAAGCTGGCGTCCTGCGTTACATCACCAACCATCCGAAGATAGACGTCACGGAAGGGGAGGTCAACGCGACTACCGCGATAACCGCACACGGCGCGGGCAGCCGCGGCTACAACGCCGTCATCAACCTGCCGCTTATTCCTGACCGGCTGGCAGTGCGCGGCGTGATCTACAACGAGCGGCGCGGGGGCTACATCGACAACACGTTGGCCACCTTTGCACGTGCCGACAGTGATCGCAGCATTAAATATGCGAACTATCCAGCCGGCTGCGGCGCTACCGGTGCACCCGCCTGTCAGGTGCCCCCGAACTCCGTGGTCATCAAAAATTCCGCCCTGGTTGCTAAAGACATCAATCCCGTGACCTATAACGGGCTTCGCGTCGAGGCGTTGCTGCAACTACACGACGGCTGGACTGCGTTGTTCGGACAATCTTATCAGACCATGGAGGCGGACGGCGTCTTCGCCGAAGAGGCGGTCAACGCGCTCGGTGAACCGCAGCGCCCCCTCACAGTGCAGCTGTTCAACCCGTCCTACAACAAGGATCGCTTCGAAAACACGGCACTGACTATCACCGGCGGCCTCGGCGCCCTTAAGCTTTTGTACGCGGGCAGTTACCTCGTTCGCAACATCGAACAGATACAGGACTACACCAACTATGCTCGAGGCGCGCCCTACGTGGATTACTATCAGTGCGTCAATCCAGGCGCGAGCGCCGCCTCGGCGCGGTGCTTCTCGCCCAGTGCAACCTGGCACGACCGCACGCGCAATACGCATCTTAGCCAGGAGCTGCGCCTGAGCACCCCCGATGAGTGGCGAATACGTGGAGTGGGTGGCCTGTTTTACGAGGACTATAAGATTCACGATCAGGGCGACTGGTACTATTTGACGGCGCTGCCGTATTTCAGCCCGATCGGGCCACCGACTGGCTACTTCACGGGCAACGATACCTTTGTGCCTTATCCGGTGACGTCCAACAACCCCAACGTCCGGGCGCTAGGAGACGGCTTCTTTAACGACGTTACGCGCGGGTACACGCAGAAGGCAGCCTTTGCCTCTATCGATATGGAACTCGTGCCGCGGCGACTGTCTGTCACGGCTGGCACGCGCTACTTCGATACGCGGGACACGGAAGTCGGTGCTGAAGTGAGCAGCTTCGGCTGCCGGCTCTACGACAACTCGTTTCCGCCCCCCGTCAGTCCCTGCATCGATCATTCGTACTTCATTAACCTCAACGCGCTCGGACTTGCGCGAGGCTACGCGGGGTTCAGAAGCCGGGGAAACCTGAGCTGGAGACCTAATAATGATTTGCTACTCTATTACACCTGGTCGCAAGGATTCCGCGCGGGAGGATACAATCGATCGTCGGGGCCGCCCAGCTATTCGCCGCTGTTTCCGATGGATCACAGCGCCTATCAGACACAAGCCCGGGAGAACGGAGGATGGAGTCCGCCGCGGTCTTATGCTCCCGATAATCTCACCAACAATGAGGTGGGCTGGAAATCTCGATGGTTAGATGAGCGATTGGAATGGAATGGCGCGATCTATCAGGAAGACTGGGCCCATGCTCAATACTCGCTCGATGCTGCGTTGCTCGGCGGCGCCACGCTCAACGGCGGCAACTACCGCGTCCGCGGCTTCGAATCCACACTGAGATCGCGCATCTCGAGCGGCCTGACCCTTGAGGCAGGGGGTGCGTGGAATCACAGCGAACTGGTTAGGGAAACAACTTTCTATTGGGCTAATGGCAAGCCGATCGATTTCCGCCTGCTCCAGACCGCGAGCGGCGAAACGCTCTCGAATCCAGCAGGTGTTCGCGGCAGTCCGCTTGCCGGGGCACCGTCTCTGCGGGGTCACCTTCGCGCACGCTACGAAATTGACTTCGGCGGCTATCATGGCGCCGCGCAGATCGGAACCACGTATCAGTCGCGGTCGCTCGCGAACACTGACCAGCTGGGACTCGACCTGCAGGGGACTCATACCGCATATACCCTGCCGGCATTCATCAGCTTCGACGCGGCGCTCGGCTTCGGCGGCAACTCCTGGCTCGTGCAGTTAAACGGCGAAAATCTTTCCGATAGGCGCGCGCAGCTCTATGCAAATTACTCTTTAAACTACCAGGCGATCACCATCAGCCGCCCTCGGACCCTTAGCCTGCGCGTCAGCTATAAGTTCGGAGGTGCATAGGCACGTGCTCGCGGGTGTGTTGTGGGTTTTCCTTAAAGATGGGAGTGGAACGTAAGTGGTAGATCATGGCAAGCGCGTCTTCAGTTCGCGTGGCTGCGCGGATTCGACCGATGGGCGGCCGAGACCAGGACGGCTGCGCCCAATCAGTTCGGCGCGCCAAACAGGTGATCAAAGAGTTTCGGTACTATGTGTGCGGAAACCGCCGGAGTCTACCGGATTTCACGAAACAGCGGGCCGCGGAGCACCGCATCTCCCCCGCGCAGGTCGAATCTGTAATGAATCATTTGGTCAATCATCGATTGAGCAAGAAGCAGCAGTTGCGCTGGAGCCCAGAAGGGGCCCATTATCTGTTGCAAGTCCGCGCGGAGCGTTACTTGGAATTGGCGTGCGACCAAGTGCTCTCGGTGTTTTACATAAGTGTCGTCGATACCAACTACCAAGGACTTGGCGGTCTCGGGCGCTTGGACGGCTTGTCCATCCGCCGCGTCAGGATTGTTGGGCCTCGAGTTCCCGGCCTATAGCCACCGTGTGACGGCGAATCGCCATGTGGCTTGCACGCATGTCGCCGAATCCGCAGGTCTTAAGAACTCGAGACGCCGCGCGATATGGCATCAGAGCGCCAAGCTCGGCAAACAGATAGCGGACCTCTGGCTTTGTCCGCCGCGGAATGATTTCACCGAGCGGGAAGTCCTGGCGGTATCCGTCAGGATGATCGCGGGCAGCCGCAGGACCTATACGGTGACCCCGAAACCGAAAAGCCCCGAAAACCGTTTGGACGCACTTGGTGCGGATGTCCTTAATGCGCCTAGGCTTCCCCACAATATATGCAAGGCCTTCGGCAGAGGACGTAAGCGTGCGCCTGGCTGCCAATGATCTGGACCTGGATTCGGCGCAGCAGCTGCTGCCCTACTTCGAAGGTCAGGCCGATCTCCTCCGGAGATAAGTCGAGTGATCGTGCCAATGTCGTACGTGATTGGGGGTGCCATCCCGGCGTCAGCTCACTTGAGGTGGCCCTTCAATGCCAATCGGCCGAATATCTTACCCCTGCGCCTCCACCACTTACGTTCCACTCCCACGATTCGCTGACATCCACAGCCTGATTACATCCCAGGAAGATCCAAATCCCGAAGTAGCTTCGCTTTTCGCTCCGCCTCATCCGAACGATGCTGTCGTAGTCCGATAGACAACGCATCTAGATATTCGTCGACATACCGCTTATTGATCGGGATTGTGTCATCGAAATTGTGCGATTCCCGAAGCACGAAAACGGACAGCAGCTCTATCGCCGCAGTGCAAACATCTATGGTCGAGCTGCCCGTAAGTTAATCCCGTCACGCCGACACGCCACATTTTCCAGTCGGCGCCGTCGCGTTGGATATCGTAGTGCGCAACGGCTTTGTTGCGGGCTGTGCTCAGGTGCCGCGATATACTGCCCCGAAGCACGCGTTTAACCTCAGGCAAACGCGCCTGCAGCGATTCAAACTCAATACGGTCTCGCTCTAGATCCGAGTCCATGAGCATTTCCTCTACCGTAGCGGTCATCTCAGCGCTGAGTGAATCCGCGCCGTGAATCCGCGCCGGTATTACATTGCGGTAATCGGCCTTCAGCTCTTCAAGTATATCCGCGCGGCGCAAATCCTTCATTGCGACACGGACGCTCGCCGAGCGGCAGTCAGGATCCAAGATCAACGCGCCGATTTCCCGCACAAGATCGAGGAGCAAAACATCCTGAATCGCATTGTGGACGTGCGCGGCGTACGTCCTCTCGAAGAGCGCCCGAAGCTCTTCGCTGCGACCCATCGATTGCAAGCACCGACGCCGCAATAGCACGTGCGGCCACGTGCCGCTGACATGCTTTACGATTTTCTTCAGCCGCGCAAGGCACTCTGCAGTCGATAATTCCCGCCCGGATTTAGCAGTCATTCTAAGGCTCTTGTCGAGCACGTGCTAGCGTGGCTTCTGCCAGCTCCGTATTGCCTGATAGCACCGCAAGCTCGACGGCGGCAAGCAAACCGATAGCGCTCGCAAATCGTAACGCTTGAACGATTTCCTCGTCTGGATAATTCGGAGTTAAATTCGGGCCGGTATATCGGCGAGTCACTTGCTGGAATCCCGTATGTGTGAACCCAGACAGCGGCCTCCACTGATTGCGAATCATATTGGATAGTGTATCGGTCGCGTTGCCCAGCGATTTTTCGACGTCCTCGACAAGCGCTGTCAGTCGCTTTATGCGGTCGAGCTTAAAGCATGCGATGTCCTCATCGGATGCGCACCGCGCAATCCACATGCCGCGAATGAATGCTTCAGCAGCGACGCGAAGCATTGCCAACGCCGAACCGTTGAGTTTGTTGTATACCAGCCAAGACACCGCCGCTTGATGTTCGAGCACAGTGTCGAGAATTGCGGCCGAGATCTTGCTGCGATCGTCGCCGGGAATATCTAGGACCTTGCCGCTCTCGTCTATCCAGAGAATGACGGATGCCAGCTCGGCATATGCCACTTCGAGTGTTTGCTTTTCCACGCCCCCAATCCTACGGCAGAGAGTGCAACTATGCCCTCGCTGAGTCGGCCCCAGAAAGAAAGGCTGGCTGATTAGGCCGGCCCCGAAGCACATCAGAAAGCATACCTGCATCATAGAGAATTTGATCTCGGGCCGGCCGTCGCGCAGCGATAGAGGTTTTGATGGGTCGGAATCTGTGAGCTCGAGCGGCGTGCCGGCTTCAAGACCATAGTTGAACGCGTTCTTTCATTCCGCTGTTGAATTCCTCCCCGTCTTCTCTGCCGCCCTTGCCATGCCCGAGCTCGCCGCATTGATCTTCTCCGCATATTGCATCGGCATTCGCTTTGACTTCCAGCCTCCGGCTTGGGTGATAGCCGCTAGATCGATGTCCAGCGCAAGCCAAGTCTTGGATCGCACCTACCCGAGTCGAATGCCCGCTCACCTGCCCCACAAACCGCTCCGGCATCCCAATCCACTGCGCCACCCGCTTAAAGATGGGCGCTATACTCCCCGCGTTTAGCGGACCTCCAATTTGATTCTGACCAATTAGCCGTCGGAATACCGTCCCTTCAGTTATTCCCGCGCGCTCGAGCCAAATCTTTAACCAGCTACGGTCTCACGCGAGAGATACGCAGATCTGCCCTGCCCCTCTGCATCCGTCTTTCCCCGACGGATCAGAGCAATCCGCGTCCCGTCTGGGTGGAAATCTATATCGCTAACCTCGAACGCTACAAGTTCGCCGCGCCGCGCCAGGTTTCATAGGCGACACAGATCATCGCCCGCTCCCGATCTGCACGCACGCCCTCGATAAATTCCGTGATCTCCTTCCAGCCTAACGGATGCGCCTGGTCTTGGCGTGCAGAAGTCTCCCGGCCCATCTTCTTCAAACCCAACCTCACGGCTTCACTTGTGTGAATTGCCTTTTTTGCTGTCACTTCGGCAGCAATCCGTGTCCGCGCAACCCGTCGTCTTTTCTAGTGTTCTCCGCTACTTAGCATCCTTTTTGAAATCCGCCAATTCGGGGTAAAATCGATCCCTACGTTTTTTTGTCAGGCAATGCTGTCATTAATTGAAATGACTGGTGCGGCATATGACAATCAAAAAGAAGATCCCCAGGCGATTGACGAGACCTCGTCGCGACCCGCACGCGTCTAAAAGCAACGAGGCGACCACGGTGACCGACCGCGAGGTGCTTGCGATTCCCAAGGCGGAATGGGCAACTGCAAAGCGAAAAGAGCGAATCGCCAAGATGGCACTGCGATCCCGGTATCGAAGCAGCTGCCAACTCGACTGACTGTTCGGCGCGCACGATTCGTCGCATGATCACTAGTTATCGTCTGGATCCATCGCCGTTAGCGTTTCTCCCGCGCCGATCAGGACCAAAACCCGGTAGTCAAAGGCTTGATCTGGAGCGCGAATCCATCGTTGCTGAGGCAGTGGAACGCTGGAAGGCGAGCCCAGAGCCCCAACCGGTCGAGCGCGCCGTTGAGGAGGTAAGGCGATTGGCCAAAGCGGCGGGGATGAGGCCCGTCGCTCGCAACACTGTCGCCTTGCGCATTTGGAACCGAGGCGATAAATCAACTCGGCATCGGGCATCGAAGAAGCGCATTCCCAGCGAAATTCCGCGGACGCGGCGGGCGCTCGGGATTGCGCAAGCTGACCACACTCCGATCGACCTCATCGTCGTCGATGACATCAATCGACTTCCCATCGGTCGGCCCTGGATCACCGTGATCTTCGATGTGGCGAGTCGTGCCGTCCTTGGATTCCATGCGACCCTAGAGGCGCCATCAGCCACAGCCGTCGCTATGGCCCTGAGCATGGCATGTTTACCGAAGATCAAGAGACTCAAAGAATGGCAGGTCGACCTGGACTGGCCGATGTATGGGATCCCTGCTTAATCGCAAGCTTACGATTATTCCGGTAATCAGAAGGATTCTGTACTGCGAAGGATGATTCGAGGGCAGCTGGAAAACCCTCAATTCCGGTCGAACTGCTTCGCATTATTTGGCATATGCAATTCTTGGGTTTTACCCAGGAGGATCACATGTCAACTCAACAATCGGAACTTTTCTCATGCACGAATCGACCAGCTCAAGACTCATTTAAAGGCCGAGGGGTACTGCGCGGAGGTTCAGCGACACTACCCGCCAATCGCAGGGCGATTCCTAGCCTATCTAAGCGACCAGAACCGATCCGTTGAGACCGCTCGCACATTCGATGTAGCAGGCTTTCTCAGAAGAGAACGCCGTGGCTATTGTAAACGTCATCATCGCGCGCCACGTGACGTTGGTTCTTGGCGTATCGAACACGCGGCACCGGCACAACTTCTCCTGCGTCTCGTACATGGGCGGTGGCCTCGTGAGGTCCTGCCATCCACTCCACGCGAGATATTTCACTGCGAGTTGCTGAGTGGATATAACGCGTGGATGAACGATCTGCGCGGGCTCGCCGCGACCACGCGACAGGAACGCGTTGTCGACGCGAAACGAATCCTGGACGCCCTCGGCGATCGCAGTGATCCAGATCTTCTCCGAGACATGGAAACTCGCGACGTCGACGCGTACGTTCACGGCCGCAGTGCCGGCTTGCGCCGATCATCGATCAAGCAAGTAACTGGCAGCCTGCGAATCTTCCTGCGTTACCTCTACGGTAGCGGAAGGATGGCGCGAGACCTGACCAGTTATGTTACGAGCCCGACGCTGTACGCGTATGAAGGAATACCCTCGGCACTGCGGCCTGAGGATGTCAGACGAGTGCTGTCGACCACTCGTCAAGATCGTACGGCGGGTGGACTGCGGGATTATGCCATCCTCCTGTTGCTCGCGACGTATGGCCTACGTGCCGGAGAGATTACCTCGTTGCGGCTTGAAGACATCGACTGGAAGCGTGACGTCCTGCACGTGCGACACTCGAAAACCGGAGCGCACTCAAGCCTGCCTCTATTGCGGGAGCCGGGTGAAGCGCTCCTTGCGTACCTTGAAGGTGCGCGACCGCAGACTCGGTTGCGAGAGGTGTTCCTCTGTATGCCGGCGCCGCTGCGGCCCTTTAGGGACGGGTCCGCCTTATATAGCACGATCCGCAATCGCTTGACGGCGGCGGGAGTGATGCCGGTAGGAAAGAGCGGGCCCCACACTTTTCGCCATGCTGGGGCGGTGAGCCTGCTTCGCGCCGTGGTTCCGCTTAAGGCGATCGGCGACATCTTGGGACACCGCTCGGAAGGCGCGACCGGCGCTTACTTGAAACTTGCCATTGAGGATTTACGCGCGGTGGCGCTCGACATCCCGACTGCGGTGTCACCATGAAGCCGGTCACGCGCAAGGAGGCGGACCCAGTTGATGGCTTTCTTCGGCTGCAGCGCTTCCGCAATCGGACATCCCGGAGAGTCTACGCATGTATCCTACGAGGCTTCCAGAGGTTCATCTTGGAACGCGCGGATGGCGCGCCACCGACGGCGGTGATCGTCAAGCAGTGGCTCGACGATCGCATACTGCAGTGGCCTCTGCATATCGTCTGTCATCGCGCGCGCGTCGTCGACCGCTTCCTCGGGTGGATGGTGGGCTGCGGCGCCGTTCCAGAGAATCCGTTCGGGGAGTGGCGAAAGCAGTATGGACGGGGCGTTGCCCCGATCGTGCGGGCCCTTGTCAGTGGTGACCCTGCTGCATTGGAGCGGCTGTGCTCTCCGCCTCGGTATGGCAGCTTCCTTGGGTCCTTGATGCGGCAGCATGTCGAAAGAATGCGATCGGTAGGATATCGATACGCCGGCCAAGAGTGCGCCCTCTTGCGCTTTGATCGCTTCCTTCAAGAACGCCCTGATCTCACCGCCGCGCCACTGCGAAAACTGTTGGATAACTGGCGCGCGCACAACCGGCGTCCGCAGCACGTACTGGAGGTCTACCGAGTGGGTCGTGCGCTGTCCAAAGCCATGCATAGGCTCGATCCCACCGTGCCAATCTTGCCGGTCGATGGCGATGCGAGCCGTAGGGTCAAACAGATCCACAGGCGCCCGTATATCTACACCGAGGCGGAAATCGTACGGTTGCTGGAGGTGACAAAAACGTTTGAGTCCCGCCTGGCTCCTCTGCGTGTGCTCAGCCTATACACGATGATCCTTCTGATTTACTGCGCTGGCTTAAGAATCGGGGAGCTCGTGCGCCTAAGGCTCGGAGATCTGGATCTCGAAGACGATACTGTCGAGATCCGCGGTACGAAGTTCTTCAAATCGAGGCGCCTACCATTGGCACCGGGCGTCATTGTCGCCGTGAAGAAGTACCTTGCAGCGCGCCGCAAATATGGTGCTTCGCTCGACCCGGCAAGCAGCCTCATCTGGAACGACGCGCACGGCGGGGGTTACTCGCGCGGTGGTGCCTGGAATCTGATCGTAGCAGCGCTGCGTCGTTCGGGGCTGAAACCGGCTAGCGGCAGGGTCGGCCCGCGAATCCACGATCTGCGCCACGCAATGGTTTGCAACCGCATGCAGGCGTGGTACCGAGAGGGCGTCAATCCACAATCCCGACTGCCGTATCTCGCCACCTATCTGGGTCACAAGGATATTAACTCGACACTCGTCTACCTGACGGTCACGCAGCAGCTGATGCGAGATGCGAGTGAGAGGTCTCGGGTATACGCCGCTTCGGTGCTGAGCTCAGCGGAGGAACGGTCATGAAGGTCGCGACGTTGGATTACTGGTTGCACGCGTTCTTCCATGAATGGCTAGCCCAGCAACGAAATCTATCTCACCATACCGTGATGTCGTATCGGGATACCTGGCGGCTCTTCCTGGGGTTCATTGCTCAGCGAAGGCGCCGATCCGTCAGCGACCTCAAAATCGAAGAGCTCACCGCAAACGAGGTCCTCGCGTTCCTTCGGCACACTGAAGAGGAGCGCAAGGTGACGATCGGAACGCGGAACTGCCGGTTGGCCGCACTACGCAGCTTCTTCCGGTTCGTCGGTGATCGGGAGCCACTGGTCCTCTCCCAATGCGCGGAGGTCTTGCGCATCCCAACGAAGAAGGCGCCGACATCGGAGGTCCATTACCTCGATGTCGATGAGGTCACCGCGATCTTGCGGCAGCCCGATCGGTCCACCCTGGAGGGGCAGCGCGATCATGCGCTGCTCGCGTTGCTATATAACACCGGCGCGCGAATCCAGGAAACTTTGGATTTATGCCCCCGATCGGTTCGGTTCCGATCCCCCGCTCAGGTCACTCTGCTCGGTAAAGGACGCAAGCAGCGAATCTGCCCAATATGGCCCGAGACGGCGGGCCTTCTGAGCGCGTTGCTCAAACGTCAGCCGAGATTGGACGACGAACCCATCTTCCTGAATCGATATGGCCAGCCTTTGGGGGCAGCCGGCGTGCGCTTCAAACTTAAGGATTACGTTCGGCGAGCGGCAGAACGCGTCGCCTCATTGAGAGGAAAACGCGTCGGCCCGCACACCTTCAGGCACTCAATGGGCGTGACCATGGTTGCTGCAGGCATCGACGTCACGGTAATACGCAGTCTGTTCGGGCATGTAAGCTTGGACATGACTAACCGCTACGCGCGGGCGAACCTTGAGACCAAGCGGCGAGCAATCCAACAGGTTGAGGCGTCCACTCGGCCTGGAAAACCGCCCCGTTGGAAGCGGGACCCGGACCTACTGTCATGGCTCAACTCGCTGTAAAACCTGAAGCCAAATAATGCGAAGGTCAAGCGGCCTGATCTGCAAACAAAAGGGCGGATCCGGCTGCTTCCTTCGCAGTACAGACTCCTTCTGATTACCCGATGTTCTGCATCTAGACAACGCCAGCGAATTTCACAGCGAGGCTCTCCGCCGAGGCTGCGAACGCTATGGTATCCGCCTCGAATACCGGCCGCGGGGCAAGGTTCATACGGGGGGCCACATTGAGCGCTACCTCGGCACCCTGGTGCGGCGTATTCACGGAATTCCCGGCACGACCATGTCCAGCGTAAAGGATAGGGGCCGATATAAGAGCGAGGGGCGAGCGAGTCTTACGCTACGAGAACTCGAGGCCTGGCTGGCCATGGAAATCGGGGGCCGATATCACAATGACATCCACCGTGGAATCCACATGACACCCCGCGCGGCGTGGAACCAAACGTTAGGAGGCCGACCGATCCCAGCGCCCACAAATCCAGAGCGCTTGGCGCTCGATTTCCTGCCGGTGATTACGAGGAGAATCAGCCGATCCGGCTTTCAGCTCTTTCACATCCGGTATTGGGATCCGCTTTTGAGCCGCCTTTTTCAAGAGTCCCAGCGTCATTTTGTGCGTTACGACCCACGGAACTTGGCGCGAGTCTGGGTTCCAATCCCTAATCGCGGCGAATACCTAGCGGTGCCCTACGCGGACCTACGACGACCTCCATTAGCCAATCGGAACAACAGGCCGCCATGCGCCAAATACAGTCCACGGGTCGCAAAACAGTAAATGAGGACGCAATCTTCTCAACCATCGAACTCCAGCGGCAGCTGATCGACAAGGCTCGATCCAGCACGAAGGCACGGCGTCTACGTGCTCGTCGGCCGAAGCAGGCGTCGGCGCCAATTGTCGAGTCACCATCGCCCCCGGGTTCGATAGACTATTCGAAACCGGTCGTGCCTTACCCAAGCGATACATGGTCAAGCTAGCGCCAAAACGGTCGCCCCCTTCCCCTCCGCGACAGCGGCGGCCAGATGCGCGCGCCAAAGACCCTGCACGTGCACTATGGACTGACCGGTGGGTAAGCTACCCCAGAGCAGATTTTATTTTGTCGCGTCTTGACGGCCTGCTCTTCCTACCCGCCAGGGTTCGCATGCAGAATGTCCTCATCCATGGTGTCAGCGGCGCCGGGAAGAGCATGATCGTCGAGAAATTCCTCCGCGATCACCCGCTCGAATCCGGTCTCGAGACATCCCTGCGCGCGATCGTATCTATGCAAATGCCGCCGATGCCTACCATGCGCAGTTTTTTCTCTGAGCTCCTGCGATGCCTTGATTGCCCGGTGATCGTTGGCTCCCACATTTCGGAATTGGAAAACGATGCTCTCCGACAGCTCAAGAAGATGCAACCCCGGCTGCTCGCGATAGACGAAATTCACCATCTCCTTGCATGCACACCGCGTGAACAAAGAGCAGCTCTAAACATCTTGGAGTTTCTGTCGAACCAATTGCGGGTCTCAATAGTAGCACTGGGAACGAGTGAGGCCCTGCACGTCATGCGAACCGATCCACAAATCGCCAGCCGTTTTGAATCGCACGCCCTCCCCTCCTGGACTGCGAGCGAAGACCTACGTCGCTTCATTGCGGGCTTCCTTACACAGCTGGGAGTTGAATCAACGGATCTAACCAGCAACGCCGTTCCGATCGACTACATATTGGAATTGACATCCGGAGTCACCGGTCGCATCGTCGAGCTGTTGAGGCAAAGCGCGCGGGTGGCACTCGCACGCCAGACGGTGCAATTGAGCATTGCGGATCTGCAGCACGCAGGCAAACTCTTCGCGGCCGATCTCGGCTCCGACCGGAATGTCATTCATTAGTGACTTTCAGTTAATCGTGTCCCTGACACGAATAAATGAAGGGATTGGACGTCAATTGGTGAAACTCACAAATTGCGTGTCTCTACAGCGAGCAGAACTCGGCGAATCTTATCGCCATGAATCGACAGGGAAAAATAACGCCGTTGCCGCCCATGGGCCCGGTCAGTGGATGCACTGCTTCTGTCCTGTGAGCACATCGTCGCGCTCCTGGGTCCCGAACCCTATATGGCCGCAGTGAAGGCCGGCGCCGACATCGTCCTTGGCGGACGAACGACCGATACCGCAGTGCTGGCCGCGGTGCCACTGCTCAAGGGCGCGGGGGTGGGAGCCGCGTGGCACGCCGCGAAGGTGGCCGAATGCGGTTGCCAGTGCACCGTGAGCCCGCGAATGGGCGGCGTGCTAATGCGCGCGGGAATTGACGCTTTTGACATTGAGCCGCTTGATTCTGGCAATCAATGCTCCCCCGAAAGCGTATCGGCGCATATGCTGGACGAGTCCAGTGATCCTTACCAGTTGACGGAACCGGGCGGAATACTCGATGTCACCCAATCTGTTTATTCGCAGACCAGTCCGCGTGTGACCCGGGTCACAGGTTCTCGATGGCACCCTATGCCTTACACCATGAAGCTGGAAGGCGCTCGGGGCGGCGATTTCCAGACCATCATGCTGATCGGGATCGAAGACCCTGAGGTGCTTGCACACTTGGATGAGTTTCACGATACGTTGCAACAGAGCCTGACCGAACGCATCAAAAGCACCTTTGGAAACGAGGCTTCCCTCTTCAATCTGTCGCTGCGCCTTTACGGTTGGAACGGCACTTCAGGACGGCCGGTAACAGAGAACACGCCGCCCTCGCGCGACGTGGGCGTGTTATTCGTCGTCACGGCGCCAACCCAGGATCTCGCGAATCGAATGGCGAAGGCGTGCAATCCCTACTTCTTCCACATGCCTTTGCGGCTCGGCACCGAATTGCCGAGTTATGCCTTTCCCTTCACGCCAGCGGAGATCCCCGCGGCCAGGTGTATGAGTTTTTATTGAATCACGTCGTACATACCCAAGACGGCTTTGAGTTGGTGCGCACTCAGTGGACCGATTTGACCGATACGTCTCATAAGGTAATCGAGAATGTCTAAGGTGGGCGAGGTATGTCGGCACGTCCGCTCGAAGAACGCAGGTCCCTTTTGCGTGACGATCGATCTTTTTTTCGCAACGATGAACTGTATCGCCGTTACCGGGACACGCCCGCGCTGGGACCGCAATTATTCGAACGTCTGTATGCCACGAATCCGGCCCAGGTCAAGCGTCTTCCGGTCGACAACTTGCGCGTCGTGAAGATTTCTTTTCCGCGCGCCAAGCCGCAGGGCTGGATGGGTGAGCGCGATATGCATGCAGGGCAGCATTTTGCTCGCTTGCTCGACATTGAGTTGGACTAACCCTGCTCCGCGGCCAGCTGCTGAATCCTCGTCCGCGACACATCGGGGCCCAAGTTCGCCTCGGCAGGGGAGCGAACAAATATTGACATGGATTGACTCCTTGAATTGCCGCCGGGGGTAGATGGGGTTTAAGGCGCGGCCACCGCTTGCGGGGCATCCACCGTACGCGAGCGCAGGAAGGGCAACGTGAGAATCGCGGTCAGCAGCATCGATCCCACTGTCAGCGCCAGCGCGCTCATCGTGCCGCCGTGGTCGAGCACATATCCCATGGCGCTCGCGCCGAGGACTGAGCCCAACGTGGAAACCGGGGTGGCGGCGGGCACTAGCAGGTTATTGGCGTCGATGAGCGCCGAGTACAGGTAGCAGTTCAGAAAAATCCAGCTGATTTGCAGGAGCGAGACATAAAACACGAAAAATGCAGCCGAACGGGAGCCAAGAATCATTCCGAGCAATGCCGCGGTCATCAATAGGATGGCGCCTGCGATCGGGAGCCGCAGACCGATGCGATCGTTTAACGCGTAAGCCGCCACGGAACCCAATGAACTTAGGACAACCGAGGTGCCGATTGCACGCAAGGTTACATCCACGGGCAAATTGGCCGCGACGCGACCGAATTCACCGAGAAACGTGTACACACCGGTCTGCACAACAATGAACGGGATAAAGGACAAGAGCAAGGGGTAGGCGCGCCGCGATGCACGGGTCGTTTGGTTTTCTTGCGCAGTGGCTGGCGCACTGGGCCACGCCGGCGGCAACCAAGTGATGAAGGAAAGCAGCACGGCAAACAACGTGGCCATCAAAATGAAAAGACCCGAGTTGCCCAGACGCTCAAACACCGACGTAGTGGAGAACATAAAAGCCGCTTCCACCCCGATCTGTATGAACATCGTAACGGCAATGATTCGCCCCGGTGATCTGGAGTTGGCGAGTACTGCGGAGTACAGCGCCGCCAACAGGCCGCCGGACACCCCCACCAGAGCGCGCAACACGCACACGCCAGTGTAATCCTTCACCACCACGCACGCTGCATTGCCGGCGACGGCCATAATGAGAGAAAGCAACGCTACCCGGCGCCAGCGCCAACGAGTTTGCCAGTACAAGCCGGACAGCGAACCTGCTGCCAGACCCGCGAGTTCGATCGCCGCAACTACGCCGAGCTGAGTGGGGGACCAGCGCAAATGGGCCCAGCCTTCGAGCATCGCTGGGGTAATGAGTGTGCCGAGCGTTCCAATGATGAACAGCGCATTCACATAGGTGAGGTGCGGCAGTGAATCAAAGCGCGCAAGAGGTAGCGAGTGGGTGGTCACCAGAACAGCATCGGTGTGCGGTCGAGCAGCTCAGGTCCGCTATCCGTTACGATGAGGTTTTGCTCAAAGCCGGCGGTTCCAACACCGGGATGCGTGAGGAATATCTCCGCTGCCATTACCATCCCCACTTTGAGCGGCGCATCGTATTGCAGCGCACCGCTCAGATCCGCCTCTCCTTCACCGATCGGAATTATATAGGGGATGAAATTCGTGCCAAGACCATGTCCCAGCAACGGCACTTTCAACTGCGCATAGTCAAAGTAACCATGCTTTCGAGCTACCGCGCCGCCGAGTACGCCTAGCTGGCGTGGCGTGACTCCGGGCCGCATGGCCGATGCGACCGAACCCACCACGTCGACGGCGCCTTCCAACAAGGTGCGCTGCTCTGCCGTCGGTTGATTGCCGCAGATCACCGAGCGGCCGGGATCCATCCAGTAACCTCGAAAAATTGGACCCATAATCCACGTGCGAACCACCTCTCCTGGCGCGGGCAGTGTGGTGTGGTAGCCGTACAAATCCGCACTGACCACTCGATGCTCGGTCTGCGCACCGTGATGAATGTCGATACGATGGAAGCCTCCGCCCGCACGCAACAGAATAGCTGCCGCCGCCGAGGCAGCCTCGGCGCTCGATCGTCCTGTCAACAGCGACTCACAGGCCGCGGTGAGCGCTCGGGTGACTACTTCACCGGCCGTGCGGTATGCCTCGAGTTCTTTCGCACTCTTCACGGACTGTGGACCTAGCAACAAGGTCTCGTCACTGTGCCAATCTATTTGAGGAGTATGGAGCCGGAGGAGCCGATCGTACATTCCGGGTAGTACATCATCGCCCACCACGGCGATGCGCCCCTCGATACCCTCTGCTTGCAAATAGGCTGCTAGTCCCTTCATCAGGTTCTCAGGATGACTCACCGTCTTGCCGCAGACTACTTGCGACAATTCCAGATCTTCTGGAGGCAGTCCCACGTGAAGTTCCGGCTCGAGACCCCGGCGCATCAGCACCGCGCAAAAAGTGTAGGGAGCCCCAATGTCATTGCTCGCCGGATCCTGTCCCGAGCCGTTCATCACAAAATTTGTAAGCCAATAAACATCCCCCACACGATCAAAGCTCCCTGCGCCGCGCTGCCAGACAATAAGCGCCTCATGGCCACGATCGACCATGACCTGATGAACCTTGCGCCAACGGTCCCGATACTCTTCGGCCGTGAAGTACAACGAGGGTCGGCGGCTCACGTTTCGCGCCTTCGCTGCCGCGCCCCACATAGCTCCAGGAATGTCTCCATCAGCCGATTGAATCTTGCCGTTTGATCGATGTACATCATATGAGCGCACTCTGCCATGACGACCAGGGTGGCCCGTGACAAGGATGTCCGGGTTACTTCGGCCGTCTCCGTTGTGACCAAGTCGCGATCACCGATCACGACCAAGGCCGGCGCCTTGACGCGCGCCAGTGATTCAGTGAAATCGAAGCCTTTCAGATTCCCGTCGATGCGAAAGTCCGAACGGCGCACCCACATTTCTCGCAGCACCTCCATGCCGAGTGGAAGCGGATCCTTGAATCGGGGCGGCGGAGTTTTTGCGTACATATAAGGAGCGATGGCTTGAGCGGATGCTGCGGCATAACCCTTCGTGTAAGCGCCGTCGGCTTGGAATATACCTGCCGCTTCGTAGCGCGCGAGGCGCCCCCGCAGGGGGGCGGGAAGCCCTCTTCGGATGCGGCGGAAGTCCCGATCGACGCAGCGTGCGCTCGAGCCCGTGCCAGCGAGTACGAGGCCCAGGATGCGTTTCGGGTAACGCACGGCATAGGCTTGCGCCAACATGCCGCCGAAGGAGTGGCCCAACAGCACGAACCGCCGGAATCCAAAGTGCCTCCGGACCCGCTCGATGTCCTTCACCATGTTCGTGAGGGTGTAGCCCTTGGGGTCCGCCAGCCGCTCGGAGCGGCCGGACCCGCGCTCATCGATCAGAACCAGTTGACAGCACCGTGCCAAGGGCTTGAGGGCCGGCAGGAAGTCCGTGTGATCAGCGCCAGGTCCGCCGTGAAGCAGCAACAGGGGGACACCGCGGCCGAGCGTCTTGTAATAGATCCGCGCGCCCGCCCCGGCAATGAAACCCTCGCGGACGCGCCAAGCGTTTGGCTTCTTCGTGGATCGATTCGAGAACATGTCAAAAATGCATCTTGAGATCTATTCCCACCGTGCGCGGCGGCGTCGAGATTTGCGTTCTGAACACGTTACCGTAGCTGTAAGATGCTCCCCGCAGAATCGCCAGAATGCCATTGGAGTTGGTCAGGTTATGGCCGTAAACCGATAGGTCATAGTGGCCGGCGCGCAACCCCAGGCTTGCATTGAGCGCGCTATAGGCAGGTCGTATAGCATCGTAGGTAAATCCGGTGGCAATGCTACTGAGATGACTCCAGTCGAGGCCTAAGTAACCGACATGATCTGCAAACACAGCGATCGTATAATCGGCGCTCACATTGAACTTCGCTCTGGGCACATCGGGCACCGTATCGCCCGGACGTACTGCCGCTGCACCCTGAAATGGACCGGCAATGGATTTGAACCCGGCGTTCGTGTAAGAGCCGCTGGCGGCGAGCAGTAATGATTCGACAGGCTTGAAATTGACCTCCGCTTCGACACCCTTGGTTTGCGCCGTGCCCACATTGGCGACGAATATATAGCCGCAGCCCGGGTCAGTGACGGCTTGCTGAACATCTTTCCAATCGATCCTATATGCCGCCAGATCAACGGACAGTCTTCGTTCGAGAAGTTCAGTTTTCGCTCCCACTTCGTAGTTCCATACAGAATCAGGTCGATAAAGGGGCTCATAGGCGTTGTTCAGGGTACAACCGGTTCCCGCTGGAAGTCCGACGTTGGGTCCTCCAGGGCGGTAGCCACGACCCGCCGTGGCATAGATCGTCGAGTCATTAATTGGGTGATACGTTAGTACGATCCGGGGACTGTTACCGCTCGCCTTGGCGTGCACTAGAGGTTGATTGGGAGCAGCCAAAACGCCGCCTTGGGTATTCTCGAGACTATCGCGAAGCTCGTAATAACGCTCGCCCGCAGTGACCTCAAATTGAGGCAAGACTTTATAAGTCAGGTCCGCAAATACTGCCGTCTGTTGGTCGATCACCGATTGATCGAAGACGTAAAGGTTTGGACTGCCGGTCTGTCCCAACGCTTGGGCGAACGCACCACTGTTGGTGGACTCGGTCGAATGCTGGCGAAATCTGCTGAAATACGCGCCCCCTACCCACCGCAGGCGCTGCTCGGTCGGAGACGTTACGCGAAATTCCTGAATGAAGGCCGCGTTGTGTGAGGTATAAAAATCCGTTCCCGGATAACTGGGTGCACTGGCAAGACCGAAATTGGGAGCCAGATCGGCAAAGAATAGCGAGAAGTCGCTTAATGAATGCGTATTGCGAGAAAGAACCGACGTGGATGACATCAGCGTAGCGACGTCGAAATTATAATCGACTTGGAGATTACCGACCGTGAGACGGCTCGTTTGCGGAGTCGGGTAGTTCCCCGCCGTCGTAAACGCGGGCAGGTTGGAAAAGTATTGAGAATTATTCGCGGCATCGACCTCCGAAATCATTACGCTCGGCTTAATGGTCAGCGAGTCTGCCGGCTGCCATAGTCCCAGTATGCGACCGCTTTTTAGGTCGGCATCGTTGATCCGTCGAGCGGTAACCGCTTTCTCAGGTTGGGCGACACTGTAATCGCCCGGAATCTCACGGTTGATATAACCGGGGACGTGTTCAAAAGCACCGACGATACGAACGGCAGAGTCAGCGGATAAGGGCAAATTGACTGCTGATTTAGCGAAGTAGCCTGCGCCGCCGCCCTCCATGTGCGAGCCCCCTACCTCGGCATTGAGAGCCATCGTCTTCGAATCGGGTTGAGCGGTTAAAACTCTAAGCGCGCCACCCATGGAACTCGAGCCGTAGAGAGTTCCCTGAGGTCCGCGTAGGACTTCGATGCGATCAACGTCGAAGAAATCGATGTCCGGTGCGCCCGAGTAGCCGTCGGTGCGGATATCGAGCGGCGTCTCGTTGATGTAATAAGAGACTGCTGGAGCGAGTCCGTAGGCAGTGCCCAACCCGCGGATGGCAAGCGTCGACTCTCCCGGACCGAGAACATCAAACGAGAGACTTGGCACGTATGCCGCTAGGTCAGCGTTGCCTTGAAAGTGCATCTGATTAAGCAGGTCGCCGCTCAAAGCCGTAATGGCTTCAGGCACGTCTTGCAAACGCTCAGCACGCCGCTGCGCGGTCACGACAATTTCATCGAGTGCCTCCTCGGCTGCGAACAACGGCAGCGCTGTGCCTGCGAGCATCAGAGCGCAGCATAGGGTAGCGGCCCAATATGCATAGCGTGATTTCATAGCATCTCCATCGCCTGTCGCCCCCCGCGCTTGCCTTCCAGCATGGCGTGGGCCATGTTCATGTTGCCTTGCAGCTCCGAATGCGCGAACACGATCCGCCCATGCGGCTTTCGAATGACCTCGGACGGCGGGGGTGCGCCCTCCAAACCAAAGAAAAAGCCCGGTGCTGGCGCGAAATACGCATGGCCCCAGCGGTTCAAGACGATGCCTGCAATATCGCGCCTGGCATCGAAGCCGGACGCGGCGAACATCTCGGAGAGTTGCTCGCGAATCTGGCGCTCGAACTCCGCGTAGGGCGTCGATAGCAATTGCGCACGCCCGGCCGTGCCCTGCACGGCCGGGTCAACCTCCGGGTGCAGCAGCGGAATATAGAAAGTGAGCACGATGGGGCGATTGGGCGTGAGCGGCGGTGAGTCTTTGACCCAAGCTACGTTGCGGCGTACGCAAACATGCCATCCGAGTCCCGCGAACCAGCGCGCCGCCGTGAAACCCAATTTGTCGAAATAGCGCCAGTGCCGTACTGCCACGTTGGCCGTCAACACGGGACCGTAGCGAAATTGGCCATAGGCCGCACAGTGTGCATCCGATAGGTCACCTACCACATTGCGGTTGACCCAGCCGCCAGTAGCCATCACCACGGCCTTTGCCCGGATGCAATGCAGCTTGCCGCGTTGAGCGTACATCACCCGGACAGAACCCGCGCCGGCCGGATCTCCTTCGTGGCGGACATGCACCGCCGTCGACTCCAGGCGGAGGCGCAGCGGCGCACCGACCCGATCGAACGCCTCGAAGTTGATGCTGCCTTGGGCGGTGGCGGCGAGCGAACCATCGCCGCTGATCGCTTCGGGCAACATACGCGCCCACATCTTGCGCAAGATCGCGGCATTGCCACCGGGGAAGGAGACCACCGTCGCATCGGCGAAGCGGTTCTGAGCATTGCTCGGGATGGTACCCGGCAAGGTTAGGCGCTTGGCGGCATACGCGGACACGGCATTACCGCATACACCAAAATTGCCGACGCCGAGCAAAGGATCGATGAAGCGCTTGGTTTCCCTACCGTACCCCAGCTTATCGAGCAGTTCATAGTAGGTCATGGAATCGAGCCACCGATCTGGATCTGCCTGCGCCGATACCGCGTCGCGCCGGTTGTTGGCAAAGTCGTCGATTTCCTTTTGAACTGCGCGGGGCCACGGTGTATTGGCAAAGCCGGTCGCGATGGGGTTTTTAACCCATCCATGCCCTCTAAAGTAATAACCGGTGGCGAACTGCTTCTCCAAGATCATGGGATCGAAATGATCATTGGGCAGGTTGTACTTCTCAGCACCACCGGAGAGCGGCTCAAGCTCGTAGTGCGATGGCATGGCGAGCTCACGGTAGATTGCGGCATAGGTCTCGTAACGTCCGGTGATGTGATCGTTTTCTTTGACCGCGAGCGCGCCATTTGAGCCTTGCGGCGCGACCAGGTGCTGCCCGTCCACATCGAATTCGTTTTGCTTCGCCTCGCCGCCGAAGACGGGATGGTTCTCCAACATCAGGCAGGTCTGGCCGGGCTTTCGTTGTTTGTTGAATTCGTAGGCGGCGGTGGTACCAGAGAAGCCTCCCCCGATCACCACGAGATCATGGCTTTCTTCGATAGGTAAATCGGCCTCGGGGTACAGGTGATCCCGAATGCCATGCGCCGCCTTGCACACCGTTTCCGTATTGCCATTGGACCAGCGGTAATCGCCGACTCCGCCGTAGCCGGTCCACGGCGAACCCGAAGGGGAGTAGTTCGGTGCTGAGGACACTGCGGCGGGGGACTTGGCCGTGATCAGCGCTGCACCGGATCCCACCAACATCCCGTTGACGAAGTCACGCCGCGAAATGGGACAGCTCATTCCAAGCGAGTTCGATAGACGTTTGCGGCTCATAGCCCCGCCTTCAGGGGACGATCAAGGGATGGTGCCGGGATGCGGCTGGGGACCTCCGCAAGCATTCGGCTTTCGTACTCGCGCCGCAAGGGAGGTGCGGCGAGCACCAACGGCACGATCACGCCCACGGCCATTAGTTCCACCATAAGAAGAGAATTCTGCAACGCGTGAGTGCCGCCGCGTGCGGTTAACGCGCCGCTGATGCCGCCGACCAACGCCGGCCCGAAGGCCAATCCAGTCACGCCGGCGAGCAACAAGGTAATTGCACTCGTCGTGGCCCGCATTAACGTGGGCACGTGCACGAAGCAGGCCGCCCAGATCGCACCATTGGTGGTAAAGATGGCGAAGGCGTAGGCGCCGTTCAGAGCCAAGGCGGCGTTCGCTGAGTGCGCCAGAAGCATCGAAAGTCCCAGTGGCAATGCGATCACATACATAGCGGCAGGAAACCACACCAGCCAGCGAATATCGCGGCGAATCAGGTAGGTAGCGAGCAGTCCGCCTAAAATGCTGCCTGGTATCCCACCCAAGGCCACTGTCATGCCGTAGCGAAGTCCAACTTCCGCGACGGACAGCGAGAACTGTCGGACATAGTAGGAAGGTAGCCATTGGTTCAGGCCGAACTCGACCAACATGCCAAAGCATACGGCCACCACAATCAGGACATAAGACCTGAGGGACAAAAGGTGCGCCAGCACCTCACGCAGCGCCACCGGCGCCACACTTGCATTGACCGTGGCGCCACGCCGTGTCGGCTCGCGCAGCGTTGCGAGAGTCAGCACTGCAAGCGCACATCCTGACAGTGCGAAATAGCCCATGGCGTGCCGCCAGCCGACGCGCACTTCCAGATAACCGCCGAGAATCAACGACAGGGTCGCCCCCAAAACGGCGCCGGTGGAATGTAGACCCAAGGCGAATGGCCGGTTCTCGGCGGCCACATACTCGGTGAGCAGGGAATGCGAGGTAGGGACGCAAACCGATTCGCCGACACCGAGTGCGACGCGGGCCGCGAGCATTTGCAGAAAGCTGCGCGTGAATCCAAACAATCCGGTGGCGATGCTCCAGAAGAGGATGGCGAATGAGAGCCACTTCACGCGGCCGTGGCGGTCCGCTAGCCGCGCGAGTGGCACACCGGCGAGCGCAAAAAAAAGCGCGAATCCCCCGCCCATCATGATCCCGAGCTGTGCGTCAGTGAGGGCCATGTCAGCTTGAATGGCGGGCAGAAGAATGGACACAATCATGCGCTGTCCGTAGTTCGCGACGTTCGCAAGAAACAGCAACAGAACCACATAGGCCGCATACGAAGGGAATGCTGGCACCTTCATGCGGGATCGGTCATGAGCGCGAGATACCGATCGACGAAATCTGCTGTCATGCCCTCCAATTGAGAATAGGGCCCCGGCACGTAGCCCCGGGAGGCGACCCCGGCCGCATTCATTTCTATTATGCTTTTGTCTTGCTTGGTAGTTTCATCCCACAGCCAGCATAGATCCGCGATCTCGTAATCGCGTCCCTCGACGGCATCACCTCGCACCAGCCAGCGCATGACGGCTTGCGTCATGCTGACGCTTCGTGGAATGTAGGTCACCGTGATGGCGTAGTCGCACATGGCGGCCGCGTAAGACAGAAATCCGATGCATCCCGTCGTGACGCTCTCGTCGTGGGCAGTAATTCGGCCGAGCAGCGGCGCGACACCCTTGCCATCCCTCGAGCCAGTAAGTTGGCCCGGCGCCAAGGGCCACGTACCCGCTCGCGCCGGCTGTCCGCCCGTTGTGATCATGTCGCTGCGGCCGGTGCGGGTATTTGCGGCCTGCATTTTCAGTAGCCACGATTTCTGGTACGCGGCGAAGCGCTGCGGTGCATCGGCGATTTTTTCATCTGCACGGACAAAGGCGTTGGCGGCGCTGTATTCGGGGTGACTGGGTAGGCAGTGATAGCACTCGAGATTATTCTCGATGGCGAGCTTCCAATTGGCCTGAATGTCATAAACCCGGGTGGCGGCGACTTTGCAAGTAGCGAAGTCGTAGCGCGCCCAATAGGGCTGCACATTCTGAAGCAATGCCGACGTATCAGGTGCTTCCGCGGGGTTGAGGCTGATTAGAATCAGGCCCTCGAAAATGGCGACAGCGCAGCGGAGCAAACCGAAATCGGCTTTGTTCAACGCTTCAGGCATATGGCGCCAACCCGTCAGCTCACCGTCCAGGCGGTAAGACCACCCGTGGTAAGGGCACCGTAGCAACGCGGTTCGTCCGGCGGCTGTTTCGCAGATCCTCGATCCGCGGTGCCGGCACACATTATGCAGCGCGTGGATTTCGCCCTTCGCGCCGCGGACTACGATGACCGAGGCACCCAGCGCCTCTATGACGAAATAGTCACCGTGCTCCGGAATCTCCCCAACATGTCCCGCCAAGATCCAATGAGCACCCAAAAAACGCTCTACTTCTAACTCGAACAGCTCCCTATCGAGGTAGAACAGCTGCGCGAGGCTGCCCCCGCGCCGGTGCTCGCGAATCAGTTGCTGCAATTGCGGCGACGTATGCATGCGCTGACTCATCCCTCCCTTTCTGGCCATGTTTGCTTTGTGTCGACTCTAGACCCCGTGGCAGGTCGCCCGTTAATTAACGCAGGTCATAATGATTAAATCGTAACGTCAGTTCGATATATTGCCGTACTCACGCACGTAGGCGCTTTGCGGCCCGCGGTCAACCCGATCCGACCGCTAATGGCTTAACTAATGTCTAAAGTCACAAGGATCGACATTTACGCTGATTGGAGCGCCTTGCAGAGCCTTTGGAGAACGTTAATCGACAAATATAGGCATATTGCGCGCACCGGTTAACAATGAGATTGCGCAACGATGGAGCGGCTCTGGATGGCAACAAAAGTAGTGCTGAATGCGGGCGATGCCGATATTTGGGGGAAACTCGACCAAATCCAGCGATTCGATCCCGCTGTTAGCGGCGGAATCGAAAGCATTATGCAGGGACACCGCCTACTGAGCCGCGAGAAGCCAATTTCCATGCTGATTAGTTCGGGCTACGAGGAGATTCATCAGATCGACACGGGCTTCTGCGCCCACATTGCCGATGCCGTAATTGCTCAAGACTGGCGGCTGACGGTCACGAGTGTCGACCATACCTTGCGCTTTCGCGTGGCGTTTGCAGGCGAAGCGGGTTACGTCGCCAGGGAGAGCCGCGTCTCCGATGCGAGCGCGCGCTGTGCATTCATAGTCCGCCCGCCGGGCGAGTCTCTTACCGCGAACTTCAAGGGAGGCGCCGCCTATCGCTACTGTTCACTCAGTTTGACTCAAGAATACCTTCGAAACACGCTCGAACTCACCGACGAAGAGTGGCCAGCCATGTTGACAACGTATTGGGAGCGAGGGGAGACGGTCATGGGTCATTTCCCCGCATCCAAAACCTCGCTCACTCAGGCCAGCCGCTTCTTCAATATCCGATTGTCGCCCGCCTGGCATGATCTTACCGTGCGAAGCATCGCACTCGACCTTCTGAGATTGCTATTTCATGATTGGCAGAGCGCTCGACCGCAAGCGCGCGCCTCCATTCGCATTACACCCGTCGAGCGCAGCAAGCTGTCGAAGATACGGGAGCAAATCGACCTCGATCCAGCCGCGCCCGTGACGATTCCAGTCCTTTGCGCCAAGGCGAAGATGAATCGGAACAAACTGCATTTTGGGTTCAAACAACAGTTTGGCGCTTCGATTCACGAGTATCAGACGGAGTTGCGCATGCGGGCGGCACTTCGGTTGCTGCAAACAAGCAAACTTCCCATCGCTGAGATAGCTGAGCGCACCGGATATCCCGAACCCACCAATTTCACCGCCGCATTTAAAAAGTACTTCGCATCGCTTCCACGCGATATGCGAAATGCCGATCAAAAGCGCTAGCCTTCGGTAGGTTGCTTGACGCCCCGACGTGGAGAGGGTAACGCAAACTGCTTGAGCAGGTTCCAAACGACGGTATGCACTCACCGAGTACTGCCCCTTCCTGAGGTGGTCTACGAGGATCTGGTGCACGAGCCGACAGTGATGGGAGCGCAAATCGCGGGCGCCTGCCGCCTGACATGGCGCCCGTCCGCGGTCGATATCGAGAGCAGCCGATCGGTCTCCCTGACCGCCAGCGCGGCGGCCGATTTACGGGAGCTCTTCCGGACGCTGGCGCCACTATCGGCACCATCTAATTGCACTGATCGCAAGCCTCCGACGCTACGGTGTCGCCCTACCTGAGGACGCGTGAGTCGAAGAAGCGCCGACTGAATCCACATGCCAAACATTTGCACGGCAGAACACCAGGGTTGCCTGCATCTTAATCTCTTCTTAAAAGAGTTCTGACACAGTCTCATTGCTCACTGTCTACAACCCTGTTCGATGAAATTCTGAGCGTAGTCCTTCCGTGTTTCAAACCAGCTGTTCGATTGGAGATGCTGTTTCCTGAGGAGGACGCGATGGGATGACGCACACTTTAGACTCTCTGCCCTACTTTGACATTGAATCTGCCTTTCTACGCCGAATTGCGGATCCGCCCGCATGAGTAAATGGCGCCGGAAACTAGCGACAGCTCGTGAATTGCTGCACACGCAAGGTCTTCGCGGCCTTACCCTGCATTTGGCCCACAAGCTTTACCGGTTGATTCCGACAAAAGGGAACCTCGAATGGTTGGCTCATAAAGACAGAGTCGACGAATTCTTCGACCACACGCATGACATCGATACGCGCGGCATCACGACAATGGCGGAGCTTCAGATAGTTGGCCAACATCGTTTATATGGGCTTCCTCATATCGCCAGCGATCCCGACGAGTTTTCAGAAGCTCTTGCCTCTTTAAGGATAAGACACGAAGATTACTTCTTTATTGATTTAGGTTCCGGGAAGGGCCGGGCACTACTGCTGGCGCTGTCATTCCCCTTTCCCCGAATAATCGGGGTAGAGTTCGCATTTGAACTTCATCGGACCGCTCAAGCTAATTTGATGCGCTTCGCCGCCACCCACGGGGATGTCAGCCGGATAAGTCTCGTCCACAATGACGCGGCCGAATTCGAGCTACCGCCGGTGCCTTTGGTAATCTATCTGTACAACCCCTTCAGCGGCTACGTGATGAAAAAAGTCGTTGATCGAGTGCTGCGGTCCTATTCGGATCTACCGCGCCCGATTTACATCATTTACGCCAACGCTTTTCTCGAGAATCTATGGGTAGACCGCGGATTCACGGTACTCAGGCGAGGGAAAAGCTTCTCATTGCTGTGCCTGCTCAAACCGGCGAAGCCGCAATAAGCAGCTGTGGCAATCAGCCATCATGCAGCGCGGCGCCCCATCCGCTGCACCAGCCGAGCGCCGCCCAAGGCGCCGCCGCCTCCGCTGGAAGACGCCTTGGCCGTGACCGTTAGACTCACTGAGGCCGATGATGAGGAGCCTGCCGCGTTGGTGCAGGCCAGCGAATAGGTATCCGTACCCGCTGCAGCCGGAGTAATCGTCTGAGTTCCGCTCGCAGCCAGCGTCCCGCTGCAGCTCCCCGCGGCCGTGCAGCTGGTGGTGTTGACAGATGACCACGTGATCGTGGTCGAGCTGCCGACGCTCACCGACGTGGCCGCGAGTGAAAGCGCGGGTGCACCCGGAGGTAGCAGCGCCAGCGCGGCGTCTGCCTGGATGAACCCGTAGCCGGAATTGTAGTTCGGCGTGCTTTTACCCATGGCCAAAGCGCTGGTGCGCAGAGCGGCGTATATCTCGGTGGGCGTGGCCGCGGAATTTGCCTGCAACATCAACGCTGCGATGCCGGCCGCATGCGGGGCAGCGGCCGATGTGCCGAAGAAATTGGGATAGCTTGGATTATTTTGGCATGAGGCAACGCTGGTCGACAGTTGTCCATTTGGCCCCGTGTAGCCGCCCGACGCGAGTGTGAATCCGAGGAAAGTGTCGTTGCCGCCGTCCGGGCCGACGAAGTCTGGCTTTTGACGGGTAGTTGCCGTGGCGAGCCGGGTGCCGGCGCTATCGAAGAGGATGGGGCCGCCCCCTTGCGAGGAGTAGTACTCGAGAGTCGCCGGAGACGTCCCGCAGCGCGGTGTGTCGAAAAAGAATGCTGCGCCCACGGCCGCAGCGCCGGCAGCCCCGGGATGACCCTGGACAGTAGAACTGTGGGTCGCGAAGGTCGTGATGGGCGCCGCGATTGACCGCCGGTCTCGACGGTGACCTTGATCCGCCCAGGAGCGGTTGTATCGTCGGCCAATCCCACCGTCACATTCACGGTCTGCGCTGCGGTGTTGCCGCTGGCACTGGCCTGGTTAGCGACGATCATGATCTGTACCGGGTCGACACCGACCGCGTTGGCGCCCGTGCAACTCACCGTGTTGCCGTCGTAATCGGCGATCGTGTCGGTCCCATTCGCACTTGAAACGCATACATCGATGCGGCTGGCGGGCCCGCCGCTATTCGCCGCTCCCGTGACATAGGGTTGGTCCCACTCCACCACGATCGCCGCAAATTGTCCCGGCACGAGGGCATCGATATACACCGGCAATGTAGTCGTCGTCGTCGCCCCCCGACGTGTCGAAGTTCAGCAGGAACTCATCCGAAGTCGGCCCAGTGGTCGACAGCGTGGCAAAGCTCGGCGCCGTGTTCTCGTAGGAGACGTCCCCTTCGTTGCCGGCGGCAGAGAAGTATGCCACGCCGGTCGCTTCAACCGTATCGATGGCCTGCGCGACGATTCCGTCCTGGTAAAACGGTTCGTCGAAGTAGCCGATATCATCGGATATGACGGTGGCGCCCGCCGCCGCGAGAGCCGCGATGCCGTTGGCAAAGTCGGCCTCGCTGTTCGTCGCGGTGTAGAAGGCAAGACTCGCGCCGGGCGCGACGTCATGAACGATGTGCAACATCGCCCGGCCCTCATCGCCGTAGGGCAGTTGACTTGGGTACCCCGTGTACTGGGTAACGGTTTGCATGCAGGTCGCTTCCTCGAGCACGTTGACGCTCGAGGGTAAATCGCCGGTGGAGATATCCGTGGCGGCGCTGGTAAGGAAGCCGTTCGAAGCGTAACCGTCCGCTCCGGAGGCCTTCACGCCGTCTGCCGCAAACACGGCATAGCAGTTGTAGCTGTCGGAGAGAACACCCACGGTGACTCCCGTCCCGGTAAGCGTGGAATAGGTCGGCCGGATTACATCGCTGCGCTGTGCGTAGTCGCCTTGGGAGGTCACCGCCCCAGCGCGCGCGCGAGGCATGGCGGCACGAATGGAATGAACCTCCTCGCGCGCGGTGGCAGCTTCGAGTTGCGTCACCGGCAACCATCCTCCCACATCATTTGCGTACACCGAAGCGCGCTGAAGGCCCAGCCCCACGAGAGCCGCTTTCAATTGTTGGGGATCGCCGCGCGTGACGGCATCAACCAGTACCAGCGGTGTGGAATTAGCGGAAGTCTGCATGAACCGAGCGGCGGGGTTAAGCGTATGCAGATCTGCAAGCGCATGGCTAGAACTCGCGAGCGCCACATGGCGGGATAGTTCCGCAAGTGCGGTGTCGTACTGGCGGCGGCACTCAGTCGTTGGTCCGCTGACCGACCGCCGGAAGCGTGCAGATGGGCGCGGCCGGGTTCGATGGCGGGCCGCAGGCGGCTCGATCGCGAACTGGAAACAGCCGGGGACTCCGTTGCGGTCGCTAAAAGGGTGACGCTGGCTACCATTATCAAAAATCGAGCCTGCATCCGCGGTCCCCCTGAGGCCTCGGTAGTGTTCTTTGGATATCGACTATTCCTTATTGCGAAAGTTTGCCGCTTCACCACAATTTACATCGCGGCAATCGTCGGTCAGCGCGAAATTAACTTGGAATCACAATCACGGGAGCGCGCATGCGGGGCTCCGGGCCCTCGTTCGGCAATTTTACTATGAACCGCGCTCCCAACCCCACGCCTCGGCTCGCGACTCGAATGAAACCGCCGTGCAATTCGACCATTGCTCGACTCAATGCGAGTCCAAGCCCAAGCCCCGAATATGAGCCAGCATTCCCCCGTTTGAGCTGAACGTACATCCTAAATAGCTTGCTGAGATCCTCCGCTGCGATGCCTTCGCCGCTATCTTTGACACTGAAGCCGGAATAATGCGAGCCGCCGCTAAGTTTCAAAGCAATCCGCCCGCCGGCAGGCGTAAATTTGCTGGCATTCATTAATAGATTCACCATGACTTGCGTTACCCTCAACGGATCGGCAAAAATCGTTGCGCATACGCCCTCTCGGTTACTGACGAATAGTTGTTGTTTAGCCTCGATGAATGGGGAGACGATGTCGATCGCCGTCTCGGCAAGTTTGTCCAGGCGAACCAGTTCTGGTCGGATGGTAACGAGTCCACTTCGGACGTGAGACACGTCTACTAGATCATTGATGATCATCGACATGAACTTTACTTGTCGTTTGATTTTTTGTTGCCCTTGAACTCTTTGCATTTCCGTGAGGTGTGGACCTACTGAAAGATGCGCTTCCAACTCGATGACCATAAGCGGTGTTCGCAATTCGTGCGCAACAATCGCTAGCAGATGAGACTCGCGGGACAAGCGTTTAACTAACTCGCTGGGCTCAGGACCCGATCGACCGTCAGTAGTGCTAAAATTAGGATTCATGAATAACTCCGTAGCTAGTGTGAAATTGACGCCCCATCGATGCCTGACCGCGAAGGTTCATTTCGTGGAACGGCCGAAAGAGAGCATGCGCATTAGCACTGAATCCTTGTTCCAGAAATGATGTTTGAGTGCGATCGCCACATGTAAGGACGCGAGCATGAACAGAACCCGACTCAATGTAGCGTGCGTCGCGCGCCACAGCCCGTATGCGTCGTGGTTTTGACCAACTAGGCTCGGCCAGGTCCATAATCCGAACCAGCTCGTCGAAGCGCCTTTAGCAGAGATCATCATCCATCCGGACAGCGGCATCGTCAACAAGACGATGTAGAACGCAATGTGCGTTGCTCGTGCCAGGAATCGCGCGGTGCGTTTCATGCTTTCTGGGAAATCCGGCGGCGCATGGCGCCAGTTCCAAAGCGCTCGCAGGATCATGAGCATCAACACTGTCATACCAAAGCTCTTGTGCCGCGCAAGCAGCCCGATCTCATCCAAGCCGAACGGGGGATGCACATTAATACCCAGTGGCAAATTCTCAGGGATCGGCGCCAGCAGGAATTGCACAAGGATTAGGCCGGCAACAATCCAGTGGAAGCCGCGCGCCACGCTGCCATATCTCGCCGGTACAGGCGTTGTTTTCATGCCAAAAACCTTTGCGTGAACGGAGTGGGAAATGCTACACGGCTTACCTTGGCGGAACTCCCGAGAAGGGCGATCTACGACGCTGGTAACGATTGGTGATGAGGACTGTGTCAGAGTCATTTTAAGAACTGATTAAGATGTGCACACCTGCCCCTATCAGATTGCAGCGTCGCTGATGTGCATTGATGGGGCTACAGTGCTTGCGTTGCCGCCATGTACCAGCGTCAACACGCGCACTGCAGACTTGTTCCACGCCGTACCTGCCAGGCTGGCACCCGATTAATGAAGACTTAATATAGACGAGGGATTATCTGACACGCAGGTCGCATAACGGCAGGATTAAGACCGGCGGAATTGCCTGCTGCACGGCTCTCGACACAGGCGCTGCGGAGAAAATGGGATGTGTCGTGTCGCGCATATGCACGCGATGGGCGGGTGGTATCCTCCATACTGGTTTGCTCGTGTAGCGTATCCCCCATGCCATCGCCAGTATGCCTAGAATTGGCGTTAGACATTGGAAGCGATTCAGCTGAAGAATTGCAGGGCGTTGGTGAGCGATGTGGATAGATCATCGATATCGTCAAAGTTGTTCCAGAGGAGCAGCACGGCGCTTATTTCACCGCGGGATCGGGGTAGTTCATGGACATATTGGTAGTCGAAGATGACGACATGTTGGCGGAGGAGATCTGCCGGGGTCTGCGGCAAGAAGGGTGGCTCGCCGCCTGGGCCAAGGATGCGATCTGCGCCAAGCTTTCGACATTGAACCATGTGTACGATGCGATACTCCTCGATTTGGGATTACCGGGGACGTCGGGCCTTTCGTTTCTGAAAGCGCTGCGTGCTGGTTACCTGACCACCCCCGTGCTCGTTGTAACCGCCCGCCATAACCTCAGCGATCGCATTGCAGGGCTCGACGCGGGTGCGGATGACTACGTCGTTAAGCCGTTCCAGATTGATGAACTCTGTGCACGTGTACGAGCGGTTGTGCGGCGCACGCAGGGGCGCGTCTCGCCGTTGCTTACTTATCGCCATATCGTGGTTGACCCAGCGAGGCGCTTGGTGACACACAACGGGAATCCTGTTGACCTGAGTACTTATGAGTATCGCACGCTGATAGTGCTGTTGGAGCGCCAGGGGCGGCTGGTAACTCGCGAGGACGTGGAGGATGCGGTATACGGAAGCTCGGGCACGATCGAGAGCAACACGATCGCCGTATTCGTGCATAACCTACGGCGGAAGCTGGGTGAGGACATCATCGCCACCGTCCGCGGGTGTGGTTATCGAATCGGGGAATCGCGCTGAAACTTCTTGAATATGTGGGCGGCGTCAACATCTCGAAGTGGCTGAAATCGCTGCGCGGTCGGCTTTGGCTCGGTCTCTCCGTCACGGTGATGATGTTTTGGTGTTTGATCTTCACAGCGGGATTCTTGATGGCCGGGACGAATGCGGCACCTTGGGACGCATCCTTGGAACCCTTCGCGCACCTTCTGCTCGCTGGACTTCCTTCCAGTACTTCATCCAATCTTTCCTCGCCGCCCTCAGTCGAAGCAGATCAGCCGCATTCCCCGGCCGTCGGATCGCTCCGCCCAAACGAGCCGGATTTTCAGATTTGGATCAATCATCGATTGATCATGCGCTCCCGGAATGCACCCAGCGCCCCTTTAAAGCCGGACTTTCGCCAGGGGATCGGGGATCAAGTCATCGGCGGAGATCTTTGGAGGGTCTACGACCTTGCGGACGAGAAAGGGTCGACCCATGTCCAAGTAGGCAGATCCCCCGGCGAACGCAAGGCCGAAATTCTCCACGTGGCCTCCATTTGGGTTACGGTCACTACGCTTTTGCTTGCTTTGCCCGGGGCCGCCGTATGGCTCGTGATTCGGTGGTCCTTCGCGCCCGTCGACGCCATGCGCGACTTGATGCAACAGCGAAAACCATTCGATCTGACGCCCCTGCGTCAAGACAAGATACCGAGTGAGGTGCAAACGCTGGTCGACTCGTTTAACCGGATTCTCGAGCAACTCAATGGCGCAATCCAGACTGAGCGTCATTTCATTGCTGATGCTGCTCACGAGCTGCGAACTCCCCTCGCTTTGTTGGCGGCAAACACGCAAGTTGCACTGCGAGCCAGTTCCGAACAAGAACGAGAAGCAGCACTTCGACGGTTGAGCACCGCCGTTGACCGCAGTACCCGACTCACGGAGCAACTTCTGGACCTTGCTCAGCTTGAATCATCAGAGCATGTCACTGCGCATTCGATTGTGAACATTACTGACCTCGTAATGATGGTAGTGAGGGATTTTGAGTCCGCCGCGCGGCAAAACAATCAATCCATTGCACTCCATGCGGAACCCGCATCGACCTTGGGCAACCTAGACGAGCTTGGTATGTTGCTGCGCAATCTATTGGATAACGCCCTGCGCTATAGTGGCGCCGGGAGCCGCGTTGCCATTTCGTGCGTCAACACGGTTTGCGCGAACGCCGCATGCGTGTGTGTGACGGTAGAGGACAACGGACCTGGTGTTCCAGAGGCATTTCGGGAGCGCATTTTCGACCGCTTTTATAGGGTTGCTGGCAGCGGTCAAACCGGCAGCGGCATAGGTTTATCGCTAGTTGCGCGAATTGTCGCCTCACACCACGCGCAAATCGAGGTGGGACCCGGGCCTGACAACCTTGGCTTTTACGTCACTGTGCATTTTGCGGCTGCTACGGGATGAGGCGGTGCAGAGCGGTTCACGCGATGCTGCGCGGTAACGATTGGCGTCCATTGGACTTGCTTAAGGCCATGCAAGCAGAGTCGACCGAGAGTGTGACGGTACGACTTTTAACGGCGCCTGCGGAATAACTGCCGCGGGCGTGCGCGCGTCGCCAATAGATCGTGCTGCCGCGCCTTACCAGATGCCCGCGCACATGATGATGCCGGCGAGATGCGCCATTGACCGCGCGTTGCTCCGCATGCTCTGCGGGACGATTCGTGAAGATCGACAAAGAGGTCTCAACATGGTCAAGCAGCGGCGCCTTGCCGCTGCGGACGCGCTTTCGATTGAGGTGATCCCGGAATACCGGCCGGCGCGTCAAAGCGTCGCTGCTTGCTAGCAGGAGAAAGAAGGCCATTAAGACAGGGACATCTCGCGCAACGGAGCCGAGTGAGGAATGGATGACTTGGCTCCGTGCCGCGTCACTTCTCGCTGTGGCGCGGTAATATGCGCCCCAAGAGCTTTCAAACTGATAGCGCGCGCAATCGAGCAATTGGGCTACATAAGGATCGGAATCCGTTATCGTTGCCCACCCGCCGAAAAATAGGTCACCCCGGCTACCTCGCTCCGGCGATGCCTGATTGAATTCGAGCAGTACATCCACTGCAGCAACTAATGGCTCTTCACCCGCCTCCGCCCACACGGTGTGCATCACACCGCTCTGGCCGCTGGAGGTCGAACATACCATCACACCGGCACGGCGTTGATGATTTCCGGACTGATGAAACGCCTCTCCGAAGTGCTCTTGAGCCCCAAGGAGCGCCGCTGAATCACGCCATTCCACCCACACGCTGGGTCCCGGAATGCGTATCAGATCCAAACATCGCACCAAACGATGTCCGCCCGCATACGCTAACTCGGCGCATGCCGTTGCCAGTTCATCCGATAAGACGTAACGCATAGGGCATCTCGCAATCATCGGAGCCAATTCGCGGCATCCACGGAGCGAAAAGCGTTCGCCCGTGCTTTGTTTTACAACAAACGGTTGGGTCGAAGATAGCACCTGGTCCAGTAGCAGCATTGACTGCGCCTAATGAAGCGACCCAACGGCCACGTTGCCTTAGTGACTCGCCAAACTCACGATCGTTCACGCACTCGGCTAGCAGCAAGCCACTTTCTGCGTTATTTACCCACTTTTACAAGCGTGCGAATAGCAGTCCCTGCACAGCGATTATGAATGCCAGAGAGTAAAGATTTGCAAAGGGGCAGGTGGGCGCATGCCAGGTTTTTCGTCCAGTGCACCGTCTTGCCGCAGGCGATGACTTAATGGTGCCTTAATCACACGCACTCATAGTGTCCTGCTTCGGTACTAGACGGTCGCCGGAGAGTAACCGTCATGCGGTACGTCGAACGAGAGACAGAGTTATGGTTGGGTTTGGCACTGCAATGCGGCACGGGCTACAAGGCGTTTCAATGGAGATTGCTCTGTTCCTCGCTTCGGGATGCACCATGATTCCCCCCTATGAGCGCCCCGCCGCGCCGGTTGACAGTCAATTTGCGGGAGGCACCGCACTTGAGGCTGAGCACAATGCGGCTGACATCGCCTGGCGCGACTTCGTCGCAGAGGAGCCGCTTCGCAGACTGATAGAAATCGCGCTGCAAAATAACCGTGATTTACGCATGGCCGCGCTCGCGGTCGCGCAGAGCCAGGCGCAATACCGCATCACGCGGGCTACTTCTCTGCCGTCGATAGATGCCACCGCGGGTTTTAGCCGCCAGCGCAGTCCTGAATCTACGTTGGTGGGCGGAACCGGCCAGGGCAGTGCCACTCTCGAAACCTGGAGCGCAAACGTCGGCACCACCACATACGAACTCGATTTTTTTGGTCGTGTGCGCAGTTTGAACAGCCAGGCGCTGGAGCAATACCTTGCTACCGGGCAGGCAAAGCGCGCGTCCCAGGTTTCGCTAGTGGGTGAAGTGACCATTCAATATGCGGCCCTTCGCGAAGGTCAAGAGCAGCTGGAACTCGCGACCCACACCTTTCAGTCGCTCCAAGAGGCTTACGAAGTGAACAAGGCCACTTATGAGGCCGGCGCCAGTAATGAGATCGATTTGCGCATTGCCGAAGGACAACGGGAGACCGCGCGCCTGAACATCCTGACCTACGAGCGCCAGGTACTCCAGGCGAAAGATTCGCTCGCATTCCTCCTCGGTGAGCCGATTCCAGAGAACCTCCCGCTGCCCACTGAGTTCCGTGCGGACAACGTCCTATCCGAGGTCGCACCCGGACTGCCCTCCGATCTACTGGAGGGTCGGCCAGATATTATCGAAGCCGAGCACGCGTTGAAGGCCGCCAACGCCAATATAGGCGCTGCACGTGCCGCCTTCTTCCCGACTATCTCATTGACTAGTTCTATTGGCGGCAGCAGTACTCAACTTTCTTCCCTATTTGCCGGCCACTCAGGCACCTGGACTTTTGCGCCACAGGTCACGGTGCCGATCTTCGCCGGCGGGAAAAACCGAGCCAACCTCGAGTTGGCCCGTCTCACCTACCGCGTTCGGGTCGCCGAATACGAGAAAGCGATACAAAGGGCTTTTCGTGAAGTGGCGGACGCACTGATTGCTGCGCTCACCTACACGAAGCAGATTACCTCGGAGACCGCGCTGATCGCCGCGCAGCAGCGGCGCTTTGATCTTGCCACGCTTCGCTACGCTCAAGGCGAGGATACCTATCTCAACGTGCTCTTGGCTCAACAAGACTTGTACAGTGCACAGCAGGGGCTTCTGCAGGCCGAATATAACCTGATGGCCAACCGCAGTGCTTTATATCAGGCTCTGGGCGGTGGCTGGAAATGAAGCACCCCTCGTGGGTGCGGCAGGCCAGCGCGCGCTTTCAGCTCTGTTTGTCGGTGTTTGTGATGCTCTGGGCTGCACTTTGTTCTGGGTGCAGGCCGGGCAACCCATCATCCCTTCACTATGAGACGGCGGTGGTGACTCGCGGTGAACTCATGCGACACGTCAACGCGAGCGGGTCTTTGAGCGCTGTGGTGAGTGTCGATGTCGGTTCCCAAGTCTCCGGAAAGGTTTCAGCCGTGTACGTCGACTTTAATTCTCCTGTTAAGAAGGGGCAACTGGTTGCGGAAATCGATCCGACCTTGTATGCGGCAGCGCTGCGACAAGCGCAGGGAGACCTGGCGAGTGCCGAGGCGGAAGTGACACTCAAACATGAAAATTTGCAACGCAAGAGGATCCTGGCGCCGTTACGGGCTGCATCGCAACTCGATCTTGATCAGGCCAGCGCGGAAGTAACACAGGCCGAAGCCACCGCCATGATCAAGCGAGCCGCGGTTCAAAGTGCCAAAGCCAGTCTTGGGTACTGCAAAATCACCGCACCGGTTGACGGCCTCGTGATCTCGCGAAAAATAGATGCCGGCCAAACTGTCATTGCAGCGATGGCCACGCCGCTGCTGTTCACCATCGCGCAGGACATCACCAAGATGAACATCACGGCAGATGTTTCCGAGGCGGATATTGGTCAGGTACATGCGGAGCAGTTGGTGGATTTTGCCGTGGATGCTTTTCCCGACGAGGTATTTCGCGGAGTAGTGGCGCAGGTGAGAAAATCGCCAACCATGACCCAAAATGTCGTCACCTATCAAACCATCGTCGCGGTAGCGAACCCCGACCAGCGGCTCTTTCCTGGCATGACGGCAGATGTTTCGATCCTAGTCGCGGCACGCCACGATGTGCTCAAGGCGCCAAACGCGGCTCTTCGCTTCATCCCGCCTAGTAGTGCAGCATTCGATGTTGCGCCACCCAAGGCGCTGGCGCGAAACCAGCAGCTAGTCTATACCCTGGCCACCGATGGCGCGAAGCTTCATCCACTCTTGATCCGAGCAGGCATCACCGATGGCACGGATACGGAGGTCGCTAAAGGCCTTGCCTCTGGCATCTTGGTCGTAACCGCAGCCATAGCTTCTGAGAGCCGCGATCTCGGTGGCCCGCCATGAACTCTAGTTTGGAAAACAGCATTGGCATCCCGGCCGTTGAGCTCACGAACCTCGTAAAGACGTACTATAACGGCGCCATCGGAGTGCCGGCAGTCGCCGGCATCGAGCTGCGGATCGCTCGAGGAGAGTTCGCCGCCGTCATGGGATCAAGCGGCTCCGGCAAGTCCACCCTGATGAATCTGCTTGGCTGTCTCGATCGGCCAACGAGCGGCAAGTATCTTCTGGAAGGTGCGGCGGTCGCTGACTTTACCCGCGAGGAACTCGCCGTTCTGCGCAATCGAAAAATCGGATTTATTTTCCAAAACTTTAATCTGCTCGCCAGGACCTCAGCCATTGAGAATGTCGAACTTCCGCTCCTTTACAGCCCCCTTCCAATGTCTCCCCGCGATCGACGGCGGCGCGCGAGAAAGTGCCTTGATCGGGTCGGTTTGAGCCATCGGCTTTCGCATGTGCCTAGCCAGCTCTCAGGGGGCCAGCAACAACGAGTGGCGATTGCAAGAGCGTTAGTAAACGAGCCCACCCTATTGCTCGCCGATGAACCTACCGGCAACCTCGATAGCCGTACCGGCATCGAAATCATGGTCTTGTTCCAAGCGCTCAATGATGCCGGCATTACAATCATCATGGTCACTCACGAACTTAACATTGCCCGCTTTTCCAAGAGAGTCATCACCATGGCGGATGGGTATATTCTCACCGACCGTCCTAATACTCCGGTTCGGGCCGCCGATGAGCTCGACGCCCTGTCCGCTAACCGCGAAGTTGCCCCGCAGTGAATCTGATTGCTGCGACCGGACTTCTCCAGCGCACACTTTGCACCGCGGCGACTGCGTTCAAGGCACTGCGGCGCAATAAGCTTCGTTCCGGATTAACCGCATTGGGCATCATCGTTGGCGTCTTCTCCGTCATCGCGATGATGGCCGTTGGCGATGCTGCGAAAGGCACTATTCAAGCGCGCGTGGCTGCACTGGGCGAAAATCTTCTGATTGTTTTCGCCGGGAGTCGTCGGTCAGGCGGCGCGAATGCGGGGCTCGGGAGCGCCAGCACGATTACTCTTTCGGACGCAGACGCAATCCGCCGGGAAGTGCTCGATGTCGTCGCCGTCTCTCCTGAAGTCACCACCTCGTCACAAGCGATTGCCAACGGGCGTAACTGGTCGACGAACATCGTGGGCGAGTCGCCGGAGTTCCTCCGCATTCGGGCGTGGGATTTGAAGAGTGGAGTCATGTTCAATGACGGCGACATCCGCGGGTCAGCCAAGGTCGCTATCATCGGTTCAAAAACCGCGCATGAGCTCTTCGGTTTTCTAGACCCGCTCGGTCAAACCGTACGCGTCAAGAATATTTCATTCCTCATCATTGGTGCGCTTGCCGAGAAGGGCGCCGGAATCGGAAACCAAAATCAGGATGACCGCATAATTATTCCTTTCAGCACCGCCATGAAACGCCTTACGGGGGATAAGTTTTTGCGTTCCATCAATGTCCAAATCGGCGCGTCGGCTCGCATGGCTGTCGCGCAGCAACAGCTTACACTCCTGTTAAGGCAGCGGCATCGACTGGGTCCACGGACTGAGGATGACTTCAGCGTTCTCAGCCAAAAGGAAATTGCCGATACGGTGAACTCCGTCTCGTCTGTTCTGACATTATTGTTGGGCGCGGTCGCTGGCATGTCACTGCTCGTGGGCGGGATCGGCATCATGAATATAATGCTCGTGAGCGTCACCGAACGGACACGCGAGATCGGTATCCGCATCGCTGTGGGAGCGCAACCTGCCGATATACGCAGGCAATTCCTGATCGAATCGGTCACTCTGTGCCTGATCGGCGGTATCAGCGGCATCGTTCTCGGATTCGGCGCCTCCGGATTGGTGGCCGTATCCACTCGCTTCACTGCACCCGTCTCCTCCGCTTCCATAGTCATCGCGCTAAGCGTCAGCTTCGCCATTGGTATCACCTTCGGCTTCTATCCCGCGCGCCGGGCGGCGGCCCTTGATCCGATCGATGCACTCAGATATGAATGACCAGTCGCGGGCTCTACCGTTCTGGTCAGGGACCATCCGCGCACATCGCGTGCAGGGCGAAAAGCTCGAGGGTCTGCTCGACGGGTTCGCCCACGGCCGATAGAGCGCTTTCGATCTCTCGTATGATTTGCCTTTTTGGAATCGATGAGTCTAATGCTAACTGCATACGTGCACTCAGTAGGACCCTCGCCGTCTCGGGTAAGCCCATACCGCGAAACGACGCCTCGGCGGCTTGTAGCCGAGCCAGCATGGCACCTCGCAGATGATCTACCAAAGACTGATTGTGCGACGCCGCCCAAAACTCGCATGCGGTAAAGAAGGCACGTTGGGAGGCGGAAAACCGCGTCCTTCCGGCGTGCGCAGTCGTGAGTAATTCAAACAGGGCATACGCCGTTGCTGGCCTATGTCCACCCCAGCTCGTCATGGACCGATTACTGCGGCTATCGGGTGCACCACGCACGCACTCCTTCCCGTTTCAAGAACTCCTCGGCAGCGGGACCGCGTAGCAACGCCAGTTTGGCCAACAGTCCGGCCTCCGTGCACGTGCCCGCGTGCACGGTCACTGACCGCGGCGCGTCGCGTATGGGCCACCCCGTTTTCGGATTGAGCACGTGTCCGTACCGAGCGCCCGATCCGCGCACAAAGCGGTGCGCATCGCCGCTGGTGGCGATCGCTCCGCTTAAGAGCTCCAACAGACCTGCTGCAGTCCCGGCTTGATGGACGTTCTCAATGGCCACGTACCATGGCGCACCGTCGCGCCGCGCACCCGACACGCGAAGATCACCACCGAAATTCACGAGTACCGGGGCGCGTGTATGGGATTGCGCTAGCGACAGCGCCTTGTCGACTGCATATTCCTTGCCGATTCCGCCAAAATCGATTTCCATGTTGGCTTTGAGCCTCAATACGGGACGCTTCCAGGTGACGTGCCGCCAGCCAACGTGCTGGAGCGCATCGCGGACTTGGCACTCGGTGGGTATTTTGCCCGGCCCGTCAAACCTCCATACTCGTCGAAGCGCACCGGAGGTAATATCGAAACGCCCGTCACTTAAGTCGTAACACGTCGTCGCATAGTCGATCAGATCGGCGGTCTCTTGATCGAGCGTCACAGCCTGTCCGGCAGTCTGGTTGATGAGACTGATGACGCTCGGACGATAACGCGAGAATTTGGCCTCGACCCGCAGCGCCTCGGTCTTGACGATCTTACCAACCTCGGTCCCAAGGTCCGAGTCTCGCGTATCGACGAGTACCACGCATGGACTCGCCATTGCCGTAAAATGTGTCGAATGATCACGGTGCGCAGCGACCACGATTTATGCTCCCGCGGGATGAGCTCAGAAGGAGACCGTATAACCGAGCAGCACCGTATAAGCCTTCAAATCCGGAAATAGATTCTGCTGCTTCAACTGCCCGATGGCACCTGCCGGTGAGCCGTTCCCGTGTTGATCGTAATACTCGACCCGCAAATTGAGCTCCGATGCCGCACCCAACGCCATCCCAAATTTGGCGCCGTAGGTTTGCGCGTGGTATTTTGCCAGGCGTGTATCTGCGGACGCATATTGCGGGATGGCTCGATCGGTTGTTAGATAGTAATGAAAGAAATCGGCGGCGCCTTGTGCGTAGTAGCGTAGGTGTGGCTCGAGGTAGTAATCCGGATTTATCTGCCAGCGATAGCGCAGATCCGCGGTGAGGGATTTTATTCCCCAATCGTCCTTGTACGCCCGGAGGGAACCTGAGATGACGTCGCTCGTCAAATGAACCTTGTTGTCGAAAAACACACTCTGCTTGCGCCGTTGATTGGGCCGGCTTTCGTACAGCTGCTCATTCGGCTGCCCGGTGATCGGATCGACAACTGAAATGATTTTGTACGGATCGGTTTGGTAACCATGAGCGCTGCTGTAAGAATAGCTTAACGTCGATAGCCACCGCCGGTTCATCACCTGGGTAACCCCGACTAGAGCATCGATTTCATGAAGGCTCGCATCCGGGCCCTTCCAATTACCGTTCATCTCCGTGAGCGGCGTCGGCGTGCCGCCGATGGGAAAGGAGAGGTCTGCTTCGTAGTTGACCGCTGCGCTCAATGTCGTGTTATGCCCGTTGAAATCCTGCGAGAGTCCGAGGTGCCCGCTTTCCGATCGATAATCGTGTTCCTTCGAATAAGCGACACCGCTATCGAGTTTCAGATCGCGCGTAAGAGCCTGTTCCCAGCCGAGGTGTCCGGCGACACGCCGGTCGTAAAAGCCATGATCAACAGGATACGTATTGGGCGGTACTACCGTAGTAGCCGCCAGCGTTTGAGTTGTCGCACCGGTCGCGGGTGGCACAGTCACTACCGTTGATCCGCCCGACGCTGTAGTGACCGTCACCACAGTGCCCAAGGGAACGACTTTGTACGGCCGCACATAGCTTTGCGATAAGCTCGACGGCACGGCGCCTAACGGGGTTGCGCCCGTCAATGAGTCCGCTGTAAACCCTAAGTAAAAGGTGCCGTCTTCGTCGACTATGTGACTCACGTTCATCACGGGCTCGATGGCTTGAACGCGATAGACCTCATGGTATAACAAGACCGCGGAGTCGACGGTGGTCGCGGGTGCGTCCACCGCGGGCTCTTGAGCCCTCGAGTGCCCGCTCGTAAGCAATCCTGCGGCTGCGGCTGCCAGCGCACCTCGCACGCCGGTGGTACACGCGCCTCGCTTAGGTTTCAGTTGCACCCGCATCCTCCACCGGCAAAGCTGCGTCCGCCGCTCGACGCTTCCTTACTGAAGTAAATATGGTCATCCATACTCGCTTCAATCGGGTAAGCGCCAATCTGCATCGCTCGCTCGGCCAGAAGATCGTGCTCCCACGGTTTGGCACCGAGGGTGGAGCAACCGCCGCTGCCGACCGCGCCGATCGCCGTAACCGTAGCAAAAAGCAAGCGTGCCTTTTGGAGTGCCGCGGGGCACTGAAGGCGGTCAGTAAGTCTTTTCGGCCAGTAACATATGGAGCTGTTGTTCATAAAGTTCCTTCTGCTTCTCTGAGAACCCGGCATGCTGAAAACGTATGCGACCCGTGCGGTCGATTAAGACACCCGTCGGCATCCCCGCAACCTTGTACGCCGTGGCGAGTTCGCCCTTCGGGTCATACACAATGCGAAAATCGGCAGGCGTTGCGTTCAAAAACCGTTCCGCGAGGTCGCGGTCCTTATCCACATTGACGCCGATGACAACAAAGTCCTGCGGTGCGTAGGCGCGCGCCAGAATGTCGAGCCAGGGGAAGGATTGCTTGCAAGGGGCGCACCAGGACGCCCAAAAGTCCACATACACGACCTTGCCGCGGTACGCCGTCAAATCGAGGTCCGAGCCCTGAACAAACGAACACAGGAGGAATGGCGATAGCGCCGCCATCGCCAAAGCGATCCGGTGGGGAACTCCATTCTGGCGCCGTGCCTTCCACAGTTTCCGCATTGGGGCCTCACAGCTTTGATGCCTACGAATCAGGAATGACTAGCGCTCTTGCAAGAGCAGTCGCACGCTTAACCGTGAACAGAAATAGCGCATTAGTTTTAAGGAAGCGTTAATGCTGCGAGGTGGGGACGTCTCCGGCAGTCCCGGTCGAATACACAACGGCTGTCGAGCGGCTAGGAGCCGCGCTCTGCGCAAGCGATCGCGATCCTTACAAAGTTTTACATTCCTTAAGCACCAATGCGCTTCCTACCCCCTGAACTTTGCACGCTTTGCACGGGTCTTTAAGACGGGATCAGCGCAATGCATCGTCCTCATTTCGAGGAACAAGAAATTCGGGAAATCATGAAACATTCGAAATCGGCGCTGCGCCATCAATCCTGGTTGAGGTTTGCTTTCTACCGCAATCACCGTCAGTCATTACCGCGTGCGGTTTGAGTGTGGCCCGCCGTGGTGGGTGGCATTGGCTATCCAAGTGCTATGGACGGGAGCACGTGCTGAAACGCCGCTCAACATGTTCACGGTCGGCGATATTCGTATCGAAGGATTGCAGCGCATATCCGAGGGCACAGTTTTCAATTACCTGCCGGTCAACATCGGCGACCACTTGGACAACCAGCGCGTCGGAGAAGCCATGCGAGCGCTGTACGGGACGGGATTCTTTCGCGACGTCGAACTGCGCAGGGACGGCAATATATTGTTGGTGGTAGTGATCGAACGACCGTCCATCGGCAAGTTCGAGATCAAGGGCAACAAGGACATCAAGACCGAGGATCTGCAAAAGAGTTTGCGCAATGTCGGGCTCGCTAACGGCAAGCCCTTTGATCGATCTGTACTCGATGAAGTCAAACAGTATCTTACCGATCAATATTTCAGCCGCGGTAAGTACACCGTGCGCGTCGATACCAAGATTACGGAGTTGCCGGGCAATACGGTCAATGTGATGGTCGACATCAAGGAGGGGAAGCGCTCGAAGATCGAACAGATCAACCTCGTCGGCAATACCAAGTTCAATGAAAAAGACATACTGGACACGTTCGAATTGAAAACGCCGAATTGGCTGTCCTGGTACGAGCAGGACGATCGCTACTCGCGCGAATCCCTGACCGGTGACTTGGAAAAGCTCCGCTCTTTTTACATGGATCGCGGCTACGCCAATTTTCAGATCGAATCAACGCAGGTCGCAATTTCGCCCGAGAAAGAGGACATGTACATCACAGTGAATGTCGAGGAAGGCGACGTTTTCACTGTGTCGGAGATCAAGCTTGCGGGCACGATGGTGGTTCCCGAAGCACAGTTGCGCGCGCTGCTCCGCATCAAGGCGGGCGACATCTACTCACGCAAGGCCGTGACGAGCTCGCAGGAATTGATGAGCTATCGTTTGGGCGCCGACGGGTATGCATTTGCCAAGATCGATCCGGTGCCGACGCCTGATAACGACAAGAAAACCGTGGCACTCACGTTCTTCATTGAGCCCGGCAGCCGGGTCTATGTGCGCCACATCAATTTTAACAACGTGAGCGAGATCAACGATGAAACTTTGCGTCGTGAGATGCGTCAGCTCGAGGGCGGATGGCTATCCAATTCAGCGATCGAACGCTCGAAAGAGCGCTTGCAGCGCTTGCCCTATATCGAAAAAGTAGAATTCGAGACCAAGCCGGTTCCCAACAGCGCTGACTTGGTGGACATCGACTACAACATCAAGGAAGGGTTGCCGGGGCAGTTCGGCGGTGGCGTCGGCTATTCACAGGCGCAGGGCATCAGCCTGAACGCCAACATCGTTCACAGCAACTTCATGGGCACGGGCGATCGCCTCGCACTGGAGGTCAATGCCGGTAAGTACAACAAGGCGTACGTCTTCTCGCATACCGATCCCTATACGTCTATCGACGGTATTTCACGCACCAGCTCATTTTCGTATCGCAAAAGCTCGCAATTCGTTTCCGCCTCTTCCGAGCTGTCGTCGGAACAAATCTCCGCGGCGGTGCGCTGGGCGTATCCCATTTCGGAATATCAAAGCTTGCAAGTTGGCGTTTCCGCTAACGAGGTAGGCCTGCTCACCACGCAAGGCTACAGCTCTCAGCAGGCGGTCGACTGGGTGAAAGCAAACGGCAACCCCTATTGGTATCGGGATTTCGAGCCGACAACACAGTATTATTTTTACGGGACTAGGTTCAACACCTACGAGGTATCCGCCGGATGGTCCATCGATACGCGAAATCGTGCGCTGTTCGCAGACCGCGGCATGCACAACGCCCTGTCCGGACGCATCGCGCTGCCGGCGAGCGATGTGAGTTATTACGCATTGAACTATGAATTCCTTCAGTACGTGCCCCTGTGGCGGAAATATTTATTGTCCCTGCACGCGGCGGTGGATTATGGCTCGCCGTTGGGTAGTACAACCTCTCTGCCGCCCTACCTCAATTACTTCGCCGGCGGCGCTGACAGCGTTCGCGGCTATCGTGATAGCACTTTGGGCCCCAAGGACAACCTCGGGGGTGGTCGCCCGTACGGCGGTAATCTTCGCGTCATCGGCAACGTGGAGGTCCTGTTTCCAATGCCGGAGAAGTGGAAGAATGCCGCACGCGTTAGTTGGTTCTACGATGTAGGGAATGTCTTCCAGACGGGAGGTAAAGTGCCATTCAAGGGCGCCGACAATTACTCGCCGGTGCAATACCATTTCGAGCGTTGGAGCGATCTGAAGCGCTCGACGGGCATTGCCGTGCAGTGGTTGGCTCCGCTCGGCCTGTTTCGCTTCTCATTCGGCATACCTCTCAATGCCTCCCCAGGGGGTTACGTGAAATACACGGACAATACCGAGCGCTTTCAATTCTCCATCGGTCAGGCATTTTGACCCGATGTTCATGGGCCTTGGGCCTGGGGCGCCCGTCACCCGCCAGCGCGCAGGGCGGTTATGGGTGTTGGCGGTCGTCGCTGTGCTCCATGCCGGTGGACTCTGGGGGCTACTCAAGGCAACGTTGCCGCTAAAGATCCGCACCTCGACCTCCCTCGAACTCACTTACCTTACACTCGACAGGCGGGAAAGCACGGCAAGAAAGCCGGCGCCGGTGCCCCATTCGCAACGCCGCGGACGCCAAAGCGTAGGCATTCTCCCCTTAGCGCAGCCGCCGCCTCCGAGTAAGTCGATCGCGGCAGCCACCGCTGAAGAAAACGATGCGATTCATCCGCCGATCGATTGGGCCAGTGAGCTCGCTCGCACGTCTAGGGAGGTTGCGTCCAGCGCGGCGGCGCCACAGCCGCGAGCATTCGGTGCACCGCACCTTGCACCCGCACCGCCGCCAAAGCCTCTTGAATTCGGATGGTCCCGGCCGCGCACGCGTCGTCTGGAAGCGGGCGCCAACGGCACGGCGGTTCGTCTGGGAGACAACTGTGTCATCGCATTCACGCCGCTGCCATTTCCGATGTGTCGGCTAGGTAAGGAGGAAGCGAACGGGGACCTATTCAAGCATATGCGCGATCCGCCGCAGTTCGGGGACTGGAAGAGCCCGCCGTGACCCCAGAAGGCGCTAACTGTGTGCCGCTGTGCCGCTGCGGCGCCCGTGGCCCGGCAGTCCGCAGCGGCGTTTTCCTCACCTGTTGACGCGCAGGGCCCCGATTGTCGAGGCGGCGCTTCCAAACATGAACAGGTCGTACACGCCGCTGCCGGTCAGAGTGGCCGTCGTGTTGGTGTACAGGGTCGTTGAGGTGTTTGCATCGACGGCGTCAATCTCAGTGTTGGTACCGGCGGTGACTTCAGTCGAATTGGAAGCACCGCCGAGTGCGACGGCGCTGGCCACGGGAGTGTAGTTCACGTTTAAGGTCAGCGGGTCGCCCAGCGCCGACATGGCATTGACGAGCTTGATTTTGGCATAGGTGGAGGTGGACGGTAGACGGTCATCGTCAGTGATCAGAGTCGAGCTCGTCCCAGATACGGCGGCGCCATTCAAAACCAAAACGGTGTAATCATCCCCCGCCGTAAGCGTCTCGGTAGTTGCAGGAAGGGCGGCACCGTTAAGCGTTAAATTCAGCGTGGCGGCGCCGGCTGTGACCAGCGCATACTGCGACACGGTGTTGGCGGCTGCCGAACTTAGCAACTTCGTGCCGCCCAAATTTGCGCTGAGATTCGACCCCGAGGGGATGCCGGCGGCTGCGCGTACCCGGGCATAGGTGTTATTCACCACCGTTTGGGCACCCTGCTGAGGAATGACCGTAGCGTTGACAAGGACTCCGCCGCTCGTACCCGTGACGACGATCGACAGAATCTCTTCGCTGCTGAAAGTTATCCCCGTCACACTATCCAAGCGTACGTCTGTCTGACTACCGGCGCCCGTCACTCGAATGCGATAAGTGCCGCTGCTGATCGTAACGAAACCTGACCCGGCAATGGTTCCTCCGCCAACGCTCGAAAACGTGGGCGACGAATTACTCAAGTCTACCGACGGGTCCGTCAGATACACATCGACCGTGCCCGCATCCGGGGCCGCATCGAGCAGTTGCACCTTGGTGTACGAGGAAGAGGGTTTATCCTGGTCCTCGAGAATCTCCAGTGTTCCGAACTTACCGGAGTTGCCATAGGCGACATACGTCCGATGTGTGTTGGTCGTAAGCTTCTCGCTAGCCGACTTGAGCGAACTTGACACGCCGTTACGCGTGAACTCGACCGTATAGCTGGCGGCGCCCACACTTGTGTAGCTCGTCAATGTGCCGTAGGCGGCGGCGGTGATTTTCCGCGTATTCGAGCTGCCATCGTCGAGATACAGATCCAGTGAGCTATAGTCGATGCTTGCGTTCAAAACGCGTATCTGCGCACCGCCGGAACTTTTGCTGCATCCGTTTAGAACAATACAGGCTAGCAAGAAGGCAACAGCTTCGCGAGTAGATATTGACACAGAATATGTTCTCCCTCAGTGAAAAAGAAATTGCGCCGAGACCTTTCAGCAGATTGCCGTGCACCGGTTCTGCCATCGCGATCTTGGACCGTTGGATGAAATACTTATTCTGCAATTTACGAATATTTACCCCTGGCCCGCCTTGCGAACTCAGAACGCACTTAGCGCGCCCGAGCCGCCGTATGATACGGTTCAGAGTAATGAAGGCTGTCAAGTCGCCGGGTCCACTGTCATGACGCATATTCTGTTGATCGACGACGATACGGAATTGGTTTCGCTGCTGAGCGAGTACTTGATTCAAGACGGCTTTTCTGTCACCACGGCGAGCGATGGCGCCGTGGGCGTCGCCGAGGCAATATCAGGACACTTTGCAATCATCGTCCTCGACGTGATGATGCCGCGGTTGAACGGCCTCGAGGTGCTGCGTTCCATTCGGCGCGAGAGCACCCTTCCAGTATTGATGCTGACCGCGCGGGGCGACGATACGGATCGGATAACCGGGCTCGAACTTGGCGCAGACGACTACGTGACGAAACCGTGTACGCCTCGCGAATTGTCCGCACGATTAAGGGCAATCTTGCGCCGTACGATGCCGGGGGCTGCTCCCGGCCGCTCGGTCGAACCGCTCACCTGTGGGCAGCTCACGATGTGGCCGGAGCAAAGGCGCGCAGAATGGATGAGTGATCCTCTCCGCTTGACCAGCACCGAATTTAATGTGCTCGAATTATTGCTGCGGCACGCCGGTCACCCGGTCAGCAAGGCGGACCTGTCGGAGCACGCGCTGGGCCGGCCCATCGCGCGCCATGATCGCAGCGTTGACGTGCACGTGAGCAGTGTACGCCGCAAGCTTGGGTTGCTTGCGGACGGCCGATCGCGGATACACGCCGTGCACCGACACGGCTACCAGCTATTGAAGGACTAGGGCGTGGGGAGGCTATTTTGGAAGTTCTTCGGGTTCGTCTGGCTGGCGCAATTGGCGGGGATCATCGCGGTCGGTAGTTTGTTCTGGCTCACCGACCGCCGAATCGAGGCGGCCTTCAATGACGTTGCCGCGGGTCCGATGGCGGACATCCAAGTCGCGGCCGCAGCCGACGTGTTGCGGTACGCGGGTGTGGGAGCTTTCAAGAACTGGTCTGAAGGTGAGCGAGCCCCCACGGTGTTCGCCCTCGACGAAACTGGGCGCGATGTTCTCGGGCGCCTCGTGCCTATGAGTGTCGCGACCGAGATCCGCCGATTGCTGAACGTTCGATCCGATCCACCCGGGATCCGCCAGATTCAAGTGGCAGATGGCCATCGCCTCACGTTATTCACGGTAGGCGATGGGGCTGACCGGTTGGGGGGCGCGCCGCCGCGTCCCCTTCCGCCTCGATACTGGCTGCGCACCATGCCACCCCCATTGGCGATGATTGCGATGCTTGCCGCGAGCGTCCTCACGGCCTTGCTGCTCGCAGGCTATGTGGCGGAGCCCATACGCAGTTTGCGCGCTGCCTTTGAAGCGGTCGCTTCCGGGGATCTCGACCGGCGGATCGCTCCGCGCCTGGGCGCCCGTCATGACGAGCTGGCCGACCTCGGCCGTGACTTTGATCGCATGGCTGCTCGATTGAAGTCCTCGATGCAGGGGCAGCGTCGTCTGCTTCACGATGTGTCGCACGAATTGCGCTCGCCACTGGCGCGCTTGCAGGCAGCGGCGGGTCTCCTACGCCAAAGTCCGGATCAGCCCGAAGCCATGATCAGTCGCATCGAAGAGGAAATTGTTTGCATCGATCGCTTGGTCGATGAGTTGCTGACATTGTCGCGTCTTGAAGCCGGCGAGTTTCTCTTTGTGGAGGAGGAAGTGGATATGCGCGAGCTCGTTCGCGACATTGTCCACGACGCCATCTTTGAGGCCCGGGCGCACGATCGGGAAGTCATTTGGGATGACCGGGGCTCAGCCACGCTCCTGGGGAGTCCCGAACTTCTGCACAGAGCCATCGAGAACCTCATCCGCAACGCGCTTAAACATGCTCCCGAAAGCAGAATCGTTCAAGTCCAAACCTCCGTCGATGCTACGAAACAGGAATACACATTGCGTGTGCTCGATGACGGTTGCGGTGTTCCGGAGCAGGAACTTGCCCACCTGTTCACGCCGTTTTTTCGCGCCGCCGGTGCTGGGCCCGATGGCTACGGGCTCGGGCTTGCCATTGCTCGTCGGAGCATCGAGGCGCACGGCGGCACGATTCGCGGCTCTAACCGCTCGAGCGGCGGCTTTTGCGTCGAAATCGTGCTGCCGTGGGGTAAACAATTGTAAAACCAACCGCCGATCCGCAACGTTTGCCAACCCGTTAGGTCCATGCCTGGGACGCCTCGCATGCTGTCGTCGTTAAGCTCAAGGGGTTCGTGGGCTCGACTATGGCCCCAACCGGAAACAGGAAATTCAAACATGTGTCGTGCCGTCCTAGTCGCACTGTTGGCGACGGTCTTGGGGCTTGTTTTACCGATTGCGGTGGCAGGCGAATACAACCCGGTTCGAAGCCAGTCCATTGCCGTTGGACCAGAAGCGAATCGAATCATCATCGGTTTTCGCGCGACGGCAGACAACGCCGTCGTCCAAACATTTAGGCCTCGCGCGCAGGCGCAGGGCATCAAAATCGTCCGCGCGCAGACATCATCCGCCGATGTCGCAAACTTGGCGGCACGTGTCGGCATCGTCATCGCAAAGTCCCGGCAGATCACGCCCGATATGCATGTGATTGTTCTGAACAAGACACTCTACGGAGCGGAGGCTCGAACGACGCTCGTCAAACTGCGCGCGGATCCTGCCGTGAAGTTCGCCGACGTCGATCAACGTCGCTTCCCACTCTCCATTCCCAATGATCCCTTATTCGCCGCGACGGCGGGGGCGACCGGACAATGGTATATGCAAGCGCCCAGCACGACGACCGGGGACCTTGCGGCCACCGACGCCGTATCGGCGTGGGCGATCACGACGGGGGGGCCGGGTACTGTCATTGCCGATGTCGACACCGGCGTGCGATTCGATCATCCCGATCTGCTGCGCGCGGGCCTCGGGGGCGTCTTGCTGCCGGGCTACGATTTCGTGGGTCAAGATTACAACACGGCCACCGGCGCCGCGTTGAGCACCTACCTTGTTGCCAACGATGGCGATGGGTGGGATCCTGATCCGTCCGATCCCGGAGATTGGATTAGCAGCACCGATCAAGCGAACCCGTTGTTTCCGAGCAGCAATTGCTCCGTGGTAGATAGCTCCTGGCACGGCACGCGAGTAGTCGGCATTGTCGGTGCGGTCACGAACGACGACGTTGGGATCGCCGGCATGAATTGGAACTCGCGAATTTTGCCGGTGCGTGCTCTCGGCAAATGCGGGGGGTACGATTCAGACATTATCGCGGGTATCGAGTGGGCCGCGGGCATATCGATTTCGACCGCATCGACGCCGGTTCCCGATAATCCCTACCCCGCCAATATCATCAATTTGAGTCTCGGCGGGAGCGGCAGCTGCCCCACTGCATACCAGAGCGCTCTGAGCGCGGTCACCGGCATGGGTGTGTTGGTGGTCGTCTCCGCCGGCAATTCTAGCGGCGGTGTGGAGGCGCCTGCCAACTGCAGCGCTTCAATCGCCGGCGTAATCGCGGTGGCGGGTTTGCGCAACGTAGGCACGAAAGTCGGATACAGCAGCTTTGGCCCGGAGGTCGGAATTGCAGCGCCCGCCGGCAACTGCATCAACAGCAGCGGGGCTTGCTTGCGTTCGATTGATACCACCACGAATCTCGGCGTGACGACACCCGGCGAGAATAGCTATACGAATCAGACGAACACCAATTTGGGGACGAGTTTCTCGGCGCCGATCGTCTCGGGAATTGCGGGTTTGATGCGCGCCGTCAACGGCAACCTGTCGCCGGCACAATTGATTGCGCGGCTCGAATCAAGTGCGACTCCCTTCCCCGCTAATACTGGAAACATCCCGGTTTGCCCGTCGTTCGACGCAACCACCGATGAGTGCTCCTGTCCCGCTTCCGGCGAATGCGGCACAGGGATGGTGAACGCGCTGAGTGCAGTGAACGCGGCGCTCAGACCCATCGCGGCCGTCTCCTTCCCGGCGATATTCGCGTCGGGCAGTTCGGTTGTGTTCGATGCGAGCGGCAGCGCCGCCTCGTGCAATCGGACTATCCAATCGTACGCATGGACGGCCAGCGGAGGCACCCGCATTCTCTCGGGGGCTGCGAGTGCGCAAGTGACGGTCACGGGATCCGGCACCCTAATTCTCACTGTGACCGACTCCCAAGGCGCCGTCGACACGGCGACCATCACAGTCGGCTCTACCAAGGCCAGCACCAGCGCGCCGTCAGCCGGCGGCAACGCTTGCCCCACCGCGGTTTCGGTGGCTCCGGTCGCCCCCACGGTCGCCGAGACGTTCGCGCCAGCCAGCGTCGGCGTGACCGTGGCGTCTACGTTGACAATCACCTTGGGCAATTCGAATGCATTCGCACTGACTCAGGCTCACTTGACTGACACGCTGCCGGCTTCGCTCGCCATCGGAAGCTCGCCGGCCGCGACCACCACCTGTATCGGAGCGGCTCTGTCGTTGGCCGCAACCACTAACACCGCGACACTGACCGGCGCGGTCATCCCTGTCAACAGTAGCTGTACCGTTACACTCACCGTATCGAGTGCGACCGCGGGTAGTTATACCAACACGATTGCCGCAAACGCCTTGTCGACGGGGCCTGCTGGCAGCAATAGTACGGCGGCCTCTGCGACGTTGACCGTGACACCTGCTATTGCGCCCACCATCGCTCAAGCGTTTTCGCCGGCCACTGTGGGGGAGAACACCGCCTCAACGCTCACCATTAACTTGAACAACACGAACCCGTACGCGCTGACCAGGGTGGCTTTAACCGATTCTCTGCCGAGCAACCTGAGCGTTGCAACTTCGCCCTCCGCAGCCAACACATGCTCCGCATCCTTGTCTGCCGCCACCAGCGCCGTCAAGCTCACGGGCGGCACTATCCCCGCCGCAGGCAGTTGTTCGGTGACCGTCACGGTATCAAGCGACAGCGCAGGCAGCTTCGCCAACATCCTCGCCGCCAATGCACTCTCGACGGCTCAGAACGTCGGCAACACGGCGGCATCGTCGGCGACGCTCACCGTGACTGCGCCGAGCGGCGGCGGCGGTGCGCTCGGTTTGCTCGACTTGACGTCCGTCGCGGGGGTGGCGTGGGCCGCTCGACGGCGGCGGGTTCGTGCCTACGGAAAGCGCCCGCGCCTTGACGGATTCGTGCCCCAAGCGATTTTGACATTGCGGAAGTGTTGATCCAAATCCCCAGACTTCCGCATCATGACCCCTGCGGCTGGACTGCGCCTGCGTTACGGTTACGGTTGCGGTTGCGGTGGCTGTTGTTACGGCGGCGTCGCGGCGCTCGGTCTCGAGTCATCCGTCGGTGCCTGAATCAAGGGCGGTGGCGTATGAGGAATCGGGATCGCTGGAACGGCTGGCTGCGTCTCTCCGGGCAGCAGGGTGATCTTGCCCTTGTGCAAAGATTTTTCTTGTTCGCGGATTTCATTGTACTTCGAAGCGCTTGCCGCCTCGGTTGCTCTTTGATCTCGTAATATCCTGGGCCGCAAGAATACAAGCAGGTTGGTTTTCTGGCGCGACCCGCTTCGCGATTTGAAGAGATTGCCGACCAGAGGGATGGAGCCGAGCACCGGTATGCGATCCTCGCTCTCCGACACGGAGTCCTTCATCAGGCCGCCGAGCACGATGATTCCATTGTCATCAATGAGAATCGTGGTCTTTACGGAGCGCTTGTTGGTGGATATGTCAGCCGAGTTGGCGAGCTTCGCGCCTGGCGAGGAGTCTTCCTGCTCGATTTTGAGTTGTATGGTGTCGCCCTCGCTGATATGCGGGGTGACCTTGAGGATGGTGCCGACCTCTTCCCGCTGAATTGTCTGAAAAGGACTCGTCGTACCGCTGGTGCTCGAGGTGGAGCTCGTATATTGGCCGGTCACCAGCGGAATCTCCTGGGTCACCTTTACTTCGGCTTCCTCGTTGTTCATGGTGATGATCCGCGGCGTGGAGATGATGTTGCTGGTGCCGTCGCTCTGCAGTGCTTGAATGACCGCGGCAAAGCCGGTGCCGGTGGTGGAGTTATAGGTGCCGACGGCGAAGGTTGCGCCGGTCGGTATCGCTGACGATAACGCTGAGGTTGTCGAGGAGGACGTCGTCGAACCCGAGGTTCCCCCCAACGCGGCCGTTGCGAGCGAAACGATACTGGATCCGCTGCCGGGGAAATTGGTCACGCCGTAACCCAACGATGAGCCGCCATCCAGCAGCCACTGCACACCGATATTAGCGCTTTTGTTGACTTGCACTTCTACGATCATCGCCTCGATTTCCACTTGCGCGCGCCGGATATCGAGCTTATCGATCACTGCCATCAGCGATTTCATAGTCTTCGGGGGTGCTGTCATGATGAGGGCATTGGTGGGCACATCCGCCCAAATCGTGACGCCGGCCTCGACGTTCGACCCGCTGCTAAGCGCGGCCCCGGCGGCACCTTGCTGAGGTCCCCCTTGAGCTTTGGATGCTGCCGCGGCTTGCCCCTTGAGCTTGTCCGCTAGCTTTTCGGCATCCGCATACAGCAGATACCGCACTTCGGTTTCCCCACCGCCGTCCAACATAGGCGTATCGAGACGGTACACCAACGCCTTTGCTCGCAGCCGCATCGACTTCTCGCCGCTGATGAGCACGCTGTTCGTGCGCTCATCGGGGACAATTTTTATCGGCACACCGCCAGCCTCGCCGACTCCCGCGCCTTGATTCAGCTGGTTGACTGCACGCACAAGATCGGTCGCGCTGGCATTGCTTAGCGGGATCACTTCAGTCGGCTCGTCGCCGCTTTCATCCAGATGTTCGACAATTCTTATGATGCGACTCACGTTACTGGCGCGATCCGAGACGATCAACATATTTCCGTTCGGATATGCCGCCAAGTGTCCTTGCTGCGGGATCAGAGGCCGCAGCATCGGCACAAGCTGGGCAGCACTGATGTTTTTCACCGTAATAATTTGCGTTACGATTTCATCGGAGTTCGAGCTGACCGTAGTGGGTAAGTCGATGGAAGGCAGTTGCCGGGCATCCGTGTTCGGAATGATTTTGATCACCTTGCCTGCCGGCACGGCAACGTAGCCGTAGACCTGCAAGACGGCGAGAAATGCCTCGTAGAATGCCGTCGGCGACATCGGCGTCGCTGACAACATTGTGACCTTCGCATTGACACGCGGATCGATGATGAAATTCTTGCCCGTCACCTCACTGACAGCTTGGATGATCTGCCCGAGTTCTGCGTCCTTGTAGTTCGGTGTGATGGATGCACGTTCCTGCGACTTCATGTCCGGACTCGATGGAGACAGCGCGCCGAATGAAAGCGTTGAGAAAGCTGTACACATTCCCACCTTGCGCATGAATCGGTTCATGGACTCACGACCGTTCAGCGGTCCGATGCCCTTGATGTTGGGGATCCTCGATTTCGTTGCCATTGAATGGTAGTGGCTACCTCCACATGCTCGAGCAGTTCCGCTTTTCCTGAACGACGGCGAATCCGGTTGAGTCGATCCAACTTCACTGCGCGCTGCTCTGCCCCGTCCGTCGCGCTCAGCAACGAAAATACGACAAGAAGCATCGGTACGATAAAAGCGGTCACCCCCAGTGCCGCGCACAGGATCTTCGCCTGCTCATCGCTCGACAGATTTGCCGACCGATAGTAGGCCAACCAAGCCGGATCGAAACGGAAGTGACAATGGCTCAACAATGTATCGAGCGCCGGCTCCTCAGACAGGGAAACCGCCGCTGCCTCTCCATTGAATACGTCTGCAACGGAATGGCAGCCGCGAATCGGAAGGTTCAGGTCAAACTCCGCGATCAGCTCCGCGCAATAGACTGAGTCATCGCGCGCAGAGCAAAATGAACGAATCGTGCCGGTGCGTCCTGATGCGTCGGAATCGATGAGGACGCCGGCTCGGCCCTCGAGTTCCTCACCTTGAATGGGCTTTTCGGAGACGGCGCTCAGAACCTGAAGCCTAGGTGCTTCGGCCCATTCGACCCAAAGTCGCTCGCTCGGTACCTCGACAAGATCCACGCATCCACTAAGGCAATTTGCTCCCGCGTAGGCAAGTGCCGTGCTCCGTCTGGTCACATCGTCTGCCAGAACGAGACGCAGCGGGCACGCGCGAACGGCTTGCGCAAATTCATGCGGGCTCGGCCCGTTTGGCGCGGGTCTCGACTGCGACGGTGAACTCTGCGCGATGAGGTCGAGCAACCTCATTCGTACTTAGCGCGTTTTTGCAACCGCCGACTAAATAGACGGCGCAGTAAATCGTCAACGAAGCACGCGCTCAAAACGCCGCTGCGAAGAAGCGGTGCAGTGCGATTCCTGTCAACTAAAACATGTGCGCACCATGAATGCATAGATGTGGTTGACCTGGTAGGGGCGCAGTGGTTCTGCGATTTCTGCCAAATGGCCGCATCCGCGAGGTAAAAATTCGTTAAGTGATTGTCGGCATAACCGACTCTTCGCAAACTCCGCGCTGCCGCGTGGCACGCACGGCACGGGCGCGCTGCCCTGTTCGATCCCGATCGGCGGCATTTTGTCTCGGTGGCGCTGAGGACCCGTCCCCAGGGAGAGGCTACCGTGGCGGCGTGCCGCCGTGGCCGTAGAATCCCCTTTCTCGGCGTCGAACCGACACTTTCTCCCGTTGTGCCGGCGTCAACAACAAGTAGATGTCGCGCTCAGTGCGGGCGCGGAGCAGCATGATCTGACTCTCGGCCTTCGCCGAAGCTTCGGCCAATCCCTTCAAGCGCGCTTCCTCGTATTGTGCTGTGACGGTAAGCTCAAGCACGGCCTCATGGGCCTTACGAAGCGACTTTGCTTGTTCGCGTATAGCCGGAGCCGCCGCATACAGAATGCCAAAGACCTTATCCTGCTGCTCCTCGGTGAGGGCAAGGCCTACCAGATACGGCGGCGACAGCTCCCACTCTGCCTCCCCCGGCGCGAAATGCTGCACTCCCGGCGGCCCAGGACCGCGCGGTGCCTGGCAATCCATTCTGCTCGGTGCGCCTCCATCATCATGTGGGTTGGCAGGCGGCGCCGCAAAACAAACGCTCGGATTCGCTAGGGCGGTAACCACGAGTAAGATTCCAGGCCATGCGATGGTGTGCGGACTACTCATAGAATCACTCCCCTGAAGAATGTTGGACTGCGCTCTAGATGTCCGTGGACGCCCGCATCATTATTGATCCTTAGAAACGCACGAGCAACGATCGCTCACGGTAAAAATATGTAAAGGCGACCGCCATTCTCCGCCTCTTAGATTGTGCGCGTCGGACGACATTTGGAACGGCGGAGTGCCCGTGACTTCAACCCGCCGCACGCCCAACGACTGCGCCCTCGTGGGCCTCTCTGGATCTGCTCCGCCAGACTTTGCGCGCCGACAACACCTACTGATGTTCGACAGATTTCTTGGCGCGCGTCGTCGGCGTTCTAAGGGAAACGGCGCTCTTGAAAGGCGGGCTCGTTGCTCGCCACCGCGCGGTCGCTCGAAGCAGTGCGCTGCGCTCGGCGTTGGAACGCACCTTTGATTTTCGCGCGGCTCATTCCATCCGTCCTCTCTTCCGGATCCACCCGCGAACTGGTCGATCCCTTCGCAAGAGGCACGAGCGAGTGAGCTTGCGTGGACGACTCTCGAACAACTCACCACCGCCGTGGCGGACTTTATCAATCCACCGCTTGCCGATAGCGGTAGAATTTAGCGGCCTACCGAGTGGGAATTGGCAGCGATAAGAGACAGCGAAATTTTTTCGGTGCGCAGATCAGCGAGAAACCGACGGCACTTTCGTCGCGGCAGATGTTTCTGCAAACCTGCCATGGCGAACGAGAGTGACCAGGGGCCAAGTGTTCGCTAGTACGCCTGCGGCACCTGCAAAGAAGCGCGCAAAACTCCTAGTAAGTTGCTCGTCCGCCGGAAATGTCAAACACGGCCCCCGTGGAGAAGGAACAATCCTCGCTTGCCAGCCAGCAAACCAGGGCCGCCACTTCCCCGGGTTCGACGAATCGGTTCATCGGAATCTTGGACCGCATATAGGCGATATGCTGTGGCGTCATCTGCGTGAACAGGTCAGTGTTTGCAGCCGCCGGGGTTACGCAGTTCACCACGATGCCGCGCTCGGCCAATTCTTTGCCGAGCGACTTCGTGAGCCCGATCAGTCCGGCCTTCGACGCGCTGTAATGTGAGGCATTGGGATTGCCCTCTTTGCCTGCAACGGAAGCGACGTTGACGATACGACCATATCCTTGGCGCAACATCACTGGAACCACGCAGCGGGAGGTCAGGTATGGACCCACCAGATTCACCTCGAGGACCCGTCGCCAGGATACGGGGTCGAGGTCCCAGGTGGCCGCGTTACCTCCGGTGATACCCGCGTTATTGATCAGAATGTCTATCTTGCCGAAGCGTGCAACCGTGGCATCGGTCGCGGCCTGTACGGAATCACTCTCGGTGAGGTCTAGAGTCGCAATGCTGACTGCGCCGAGATCCGACAGGTCTTTGTGGGTATCAGCAAGTTTGGACGCATCGACGTCCCATAGAGAGACCGACCCGCCTGACCGCAGTATGCGCTCTGCAATGGCATAGCCGAGGCCTCTCGCGCCGCCTGTTACGACCGCGACACGACCGCCGAGTGCGTACGTATTATTCACGCGATCCTCCGAGATAAGTGGCCGGAACCATCCGCTGGGTTTGGGTGCCAAGCCCGGAAATTCCAAGCCGGACAGTCTCACCGACTTTAAGGTACCGCGGCGGTTTGCGACCCATCCCAACTCCCGGTGGGGTGCCCGTTGCAATGATGTCCCCGGCGCGTAGGCTCATGAAGTGGCTGATATACGAGACGAGGTGGGCGACATCAAAAATCATCGTGCGTGTATTGCCCGCCTGCACCCGTTCATTATCTACGTCTAACCAAAGATCGAGCGTTTGGGGGTCGGGCACTTCGTCTTTAGTAACCAACCAGGGGCCGATCGGTGCAAATGTGTCGCAGCCCTTGCCTTTGTCCCATTGCCCGCCACGCTCGAACTGATACGATCGCTCGGACACATCATTCACGATGCAGTAGCCGGCTACATGATCCAGAGCGCCGGACATTGGCGCGTACTTAGCCGGTTTACCGATTACGACTCCAAGTTCAACCTCCCAATCCGTCTTCTGCGCTCCCTGTGGGACTTCCACGTTGTCGTCAGGGCCTGCGATTGAACTTGTCGGTTTTAGGAAGAGGATGGGCTCCGAGGGAATTGGCAAGTTCGCCTCGACCGCGTGATCTCGATAATTGAGTCCTACGCATACCACCTTTCCAACGCCCCCAACACAGGGCCCGATTCTCGGCGTGCCACGGACTATAGGAAGAGTCCGCGGATTCAGCACGCGAAGTTTGGACAGGTTTTCCGGCAACAGCGCATCGCCGGCCACGTCGGGGATAACTCCAGACAAATCACGCAGCAGTTCGTTATCCCATAACGCCGGCCGTTCTCGGCCGGGTTCGCCTATCCGTACTAATTTCATATCATTCCCAGTCCAAATGCTTCGAATGCCGCATCAGGCGACGCTGCGATTTTTCGTTACGGACGATACAGGAAAGGCAATACGGCCAGTGCCCGCTACTAAGCCTCTGGCTGATCGGCGCGTCAACCCGAGGCCCCAACGATAAATGACACGGTGCCAAGTCCTCCAACGCTGGCTCGCACGTGTGCTCCACCGGGCAGGGGTACCATTGGGCCCAACGCACCGGTCATGATAAGGTCACCGGCTTTGAGGGGTTCGCCGCGTTGACGCAACGTGCGGGCGAGCCATGCAGCTGCATGCAGCGGGTGACCGAGGCAGGCAGCACCCACTCCGGTAGAAGCGATGCGGCCATTAATCTCCATGACCATGCCGCAGCTCCACAGGTCGAGATTGGAGACTGCACGCGCTTGACGGCCCAGCACCACGTACGCGGAAGAGGCATTATCCGCAACCGTATCCGCCAGTGTGATCTTCCAGTCCGCAATTCGGCTGTCAACCACCTCCAGGGCAGGCACCACGTAATCGATAGCGGCCAATAGATCGTAAAAACTCGGCGCCTCTTGCGGAAGATCTCTCCCAAGTATTAGCGCAATTTCCGCCTCAATTTTCGGCTGAAGCATCCCCCTGTCTAGTACTCCACCGTCCACAATCAGCGTGTCTTCGAAAATCACGCCGAAATCCGGCTGACTGACCCCGAACTGTCGCTGCACGGGCTCCGAGGTCAAGCCGATTTTCCGGCCTACGATGCGCCGTCCCTGAACAATCCAGTGCTTTGTATTGATCGTCTGGACCGCGTACGCGCCATCGATGTCGTTCGGCCCGAGCCCATCGCGCAAGGGCGCAACCGGAACGCCTTCGTAAGCCTGACGCAATCGTTGAGCAAGGACCTCGTAGTTAGCCGACATGTATAACCCGCAATCAAAGGCGACGACGGAGGTTAGAACTCCAGCGCGTGGGGTGCAATTATGCGACCCGCAAACTTTCCCATGGCATGGGAATTTGTGTAGCATCCTGTCCTGCCATGTATGTCCGGACGTCCCCCGTACTTGATAGAGCGCTTCGGCTGCTCAGCGCCATCATTGTCACCGACACAGCCTGTGTTTTAGGCCCGCTTGCAGTTCGCTTGGGTATTCCCACGGCTACTGCATACCGGCTCACTGGCACCCTGATTGAATATGGTTACGTGGTCCGTGTGGGCGCAGGAAAGTATTTTTCGGGCCCGATGATCGTCTCCGCGGCTGTGGGCGGCGATGCTCGTGCGAGTTTGAGGCGAAACGCGAAACCCTGGCTGGACTGGGTCGCCAGCAAATCGCACGGGGTTATTCACTTAGGCGTGTTTGAGCGCGGCATGGTGAGCTACCTACTGAAGAGCGGATCGGGCCCCAGCGCCCGCTACACCCGAAAGGATACGCAACTTGATGCCTACTGTTCCGGCCTTGGCAAGATGTTGCTTGCACATCTGCCCCCGGCCGAGCGAAGCGATTATCTCGCGGGCGGCCCTTTCCCGAAACTAACGAACCAGACGATTTGTGATTCTCAAAAACTGGCGCAGCAACTGCGGCTGATTCAAAGACGAGGTTACGCAGTGGATGACCGGGAGTTCGCGGATGACCTCAAGTGCATCGCCGTTCCCGTTCGCGATGAAACCGGCTTGGTGTCCGCCGCACTATCCATCGCCACTTCACCTGGTCGACTTCGAGGGAAGCGTTTTGCGACATCTCTCGGCCTTCTGCGACATGCGGCTCACAAGATTGAAGCGTGCTCCAAGAACTCGAAGCGAGGCTCGCCGCGAGCATCGACCGTCGGTAGATCTTGATTGAAGTCGAGGCGAGATCCTATCGAAAACGGGCGGCAATGCTAACCATGCGCGCGAGTCTGCTTTCTTACTTAACATGACCTCCCTGCATTCTTCGGTCCACTGATCGATCGATTCACGTCAGCGACGGTGGGCGTAAGGCCTTCCATGCCAAGTTTATCTTCCATCCTACTCTCCGTTTTAAGATTCGCCATTTTGCAGCCGCACATTGTCGGCATGGTTGCTACACAAGTGCCCAGGCTGCTGTAACCCAGCCGTTCCGGTCAATATGACCTGTGGCTTCTGCATTGCACGTCAGACCCTGTTTGGGCCGCCTGCGCTTTTACCTGATTCACAACCCCCTTATACAATTCACTCCGATGAGTAGCTTCCAAGCGTTCAGCGATTCGCCGGAGCTGAGCAATTAAGTCTCGTTGTTGGGTTTCTGAAATATCTTCAAAAATGCCGCGCAGCGGCTGGCACAACTTCGGTAGAAGTTGGCACACAATTCTCTCTCCTGGCTCGGTAATTTGCAGCACTACTTGGCGACGATCTTGAGTACTCCGTCGGCGCGTTATAAAACCTCTATTCACGAGGATATTAGAGAGGCGTGTCATGCGCGGAGGACTTTGTGAGGTTCGGACACACAAATCGCTAGGATGAGCGCTGCTGTTTGGCTGCGAGAGCAGCGTGGCCAAGACCCGCAACTCCACTTCGTTCAATGCGAAGTTCCGAAGTTGTCGATCGAACATCACAGTTAACGCCTGGCCAACATTTATGAGCTGACGTGATAGTAGTGCACTGGTAAACGGTGGGTCCGGCACACGCAGCAGAAGGTTCTGCAGATTCAACTGCAGAATCTCAAAACTAGAGGTTGCGGTTTCCACAAACTAAGACGCCATTCTCTTACGCTACCTTGTTTCGAGCCGGCGTGGGCGGCCGATACATCTTTCGGATCTTGCAGCGTCTAGTTTTCTTCCACATGAACGGTTACCCATAGACGACCTGCTACCGCGCAGATTACGGATGTATTCCGCGCTGCCGTCCAAACTCAATTATTCTTCCAACGTGAAAGGATTCGTGAGCCGTCGAGATGCGATGGCCCGCCGCGGGACGAGGCTTCGCACCATGCCCATGAACCCAGCCGCCAACGTCAGCACGGCCGCGATGCCGAGGCCGATTCGCGGCGCCGCATCGACGGATATGAGGCTAAAGAGCAAGGTCATGATGACCGCACCACCCACTTGGCCCGCCAAGCGGGCGGTGGCCTGCATGCCTCCCGCCGCGCCGCTGCGCTCATGGGGGGCTGAGAGGAACATGATGCGGTTGTTGGGCACCTGGAAAAGCGCGCAACCCAGGCCGCAGAGTATGGTGATGGGGACCAGCGGTCGCAGGTTTCCCTGCAGCTGCCACAGCGAGGCGGCCGTCAGGCCCATAGCGAGACACACACTTCCGGCCGCGCAAAGCCAGGCGGTCGATATGCGGTTGACCAGATGGCCTACGATAGGAGCGGTGACAGCCACCGCCAGAGGCCACGGAGTGAGATAAAGCCCGGTGGTCAAGGCGCTCTGTCCGAGTCCGTGCTGCAGGTAGAAAGGTAGCGCCACCAGCCCCATCATCTGCCCCGCGAAACAGCAAACCGAGGCAATCACAGAAATGCGGAATGAATGGTCGCGCAGCAGGTCGATCGGGATTAACGGTGCCGCGCGCGGTATCTCCCGCCGAACCAGCGCCGCCAAGGTGACGCCCGCCGCCACAAGAAGGGCAACGGCCAGCGCCGGTCTTGCCGGCAATAGCTCAGCACCAACAACCAGCGCGGCGAAGCCGCCGTTGTTCAGTGCGACACTCAGTCGATCGAGCGGGCGGCGGGTACCCGCGACATGCGGCAGCGCTCGGCAGGCGAGAATCACTGCGATGCCGAGCGGCAGGTTAATCGCAAACAGCCAAGGCCAGCCCGCACGTGCAAGAATCACCGCACCGAGCGTCGGACCTGCAGCATAGGATAGCGCGACCGTCAGCGCGTTCCACCCGATCGCGGCGCCGAGCTGCCGCGGCGGAACAATAAAGCGCAGCAGCGCGACGCTGAGCGCCATGACGGCTGCTCCGCCGAGACCTTGCAGGAAGCAGGCCGCGATCAGCCAGGACAGCGATGGCGCCAAGGCGCAAAGCGCGGAGGCACCCGTGAACAAAGCCACCCCGAAAGTGAAAACTCGCCGATAGCCGCGGCTTTCCCCCAGCGCGGCACAGGGCAGCAGGGCCATCATCAAACCCATCTGGTAGGCGATGATGATTCGCACCGACATGGCGGCCGTTGCATGCAGCGCTCGGGCGATCGACGGCAGCGCCACATTAAGGATGGCCGCATCGAGCACCACCAGCACCATCCCCGCCAACACGGCGGCAATCGCCGTGAGGCGCCGTGACCCGGACAGACCCCAGCTTGCATCGTCTGCGGTGGGCTGGGCGGATAATGCGGACGCATCGGTGGTACTCGCCATGATTACTTCATCGGAATGGCAGCTCTGGCCTTCGCGAGTGCATCCGACCAGGGTGTCCCGGCCGCTATGGGTTGTCGCCAGCCCATCAATTTGCGCGGCTCGTTGAAGGCTAGCGCACCGACGAGCCGGCCGGCACGGCCCGTCACCGCGACGAATCTTCCTTCTTCGATGGAACCATGCACCACGGCCACCTCGTCGCCTGCCTTGATCCGCCCCACCATTTGGATCTTCGTCGCGTACTGATCGGACCAGACGTAGGGGACGGTCGCGAAGGGCTGCGTGTAGTCGCTGCCGCCCAGCAACCGGCGGGCAGCCGCCGCACCTTGCTCGAGGGCGTTGGTCCAGTGCTCGATCCGCATGGTCTCGGCGAACAGTACGTTGGGCCACCGGGCGACGTCGCCCGCCGCCACGACACCGGGCGCGGCCGTGGCGAGCGTCGCATCGCAGACAAGCCCATTGTCGATGGCGAGCCCGGAGGAGGCCAACCAGCCGGTCTCGGGAACCACTCCGATCCCTACGACTACGAGGTCGGTGGGTACCCTATGCCCACCGCTGAGGCGAACGGCCTCGACATGCCGGTGGCCCTCGAAACCCTCGACCGTCGCACGACATCGCATGTCGACGCCGTGATCCAAATGCAACCGGACACACGCCGACGCCAACTCGGGTGGCAAGATGTGGGCCAGCGGAGCGGCGAGCGCTTCGAGGACCGTCACATCAAGCCCCCTGGCTCGGCAAGCGGCGGCGACCTCAGCGCCGATGAAGCCGGCTCCCACCACGCAGACCCGCGGTCCGCGATCGAGTTGTGCTCGGATGGCCATGGCGTCGTTCAGCGTGCGCAAGACGTGGACACCTTCGAGGTTCGCAATGCCGGGGAGCCGCCGGGGAGTGGCGCCGGTGGCGATCACAAGGCCTTCGAAAGCGATGGACTCACCATCCTCCAAGATCACCGTGCGCGCATCGAGGTCAAGGCGCGCCGCCCGCTGCCCCAGCTTCCAGACGAGCTGTAACTTGTCATAGTCAGCGTCCTTGCGCAGAAACGACTGCTCCGGTGTCCACTGGCCGCTGAGGATTTGCTTGGAGAGAGGCGGACGGTCATAGGGCCTGTGAACTTCCTGCCCCACCATCACCAGGCGCCCCGCATAGCCACTGCTGCGCAATGTCTCGGCAGCGCTTAATCCGGCGAGCGATGAGCCCACGATCACAACGCTAGACCTGCGAACCATACCCCACCAGCGGAGCTTTTTTTCGGCAGGCAACCCCATTGCCCGGCCACACCTCGCTCACGCTCTGCGCGTGCCCCCGGTTTGGGCGCGGCTCGGAGCCGAGCCGGTCGATTCTCACCCGCGGCTGCTCAAATCCACGAAGACCTGCTCATTCTCGGTCTTCACCGGATAGGTTCGGACGCCGACTGTCGCCGGCAAACAGAGTGCCGCGCCGGTCTTGAGATCGAACTTCGCGAGATGCAACGCGCACTCCACCTGCGTGCCTTGGATGTACCCTTCGGCCAATGAATACGTTTCGTGCGTGCAGGTATCGTCGATGGCGTAAAACGAGCCTTCGACATGGAACACCGCGACGGGGGGATCTACTTTCAATGTCGTGGCTTCTCCCGGGGCAATATCGGAGATTGCACAGACGCGAGTCCAAGTGACGCTGATGGGGGTGCTCGACATGCTTGCGGTTCCTCCCTACTAGTGGTGGGCGACGAAGGCATCGACCAGGCGGTTGAACTCGGCGGGGTGCTCGAGCTGGGCCCAGTGGCCGCAGCGGTTGATGAGCACCATGCGTGAGTTGGGAATCATGGCGACCATGCGGAGACTGGCCTCGAAGTGGACGGTACGGTCATCCCGCCCGTGGATCAGGAGGGTCGGCACCCTCAAGGTGAGCAACTTGCTTAAGGTCGGCGCAGGAATTGCCATCGGCGGCCCGGCGCGCAGGAGCTCGAGCCAGTTCTTGTTGTGCTCAGGAAACTTGAGGGCGAGTTCCGAGCGCTGCTGCGCCAGTTCATCGGACGCGAGTGCGGGGTCATGGCACATGATTTGAACCAGCCGCTTCATGTTGTGCGCAGAGGGGTCTCGGTACGCTTCGATGAGGGTGCGGATACCCTCCGACGGGCCGGCCGGCTGCAGTATGCTCACCCCATCCGGGTTACCCAACCCCATCGTGATGAGGTGCGAAACCCGCGCCGGATATTCGGCGGTAAAGCGCAACGAAGCGCCGCCGCCCATCGAATTGCCGACGTAGGCAGCTTTCTCGATACCCATCGAATCGGCGAGTTGCTTCAGGGCTTCGACGCCGTTACGTCCCGTCTGGACGGTCTGGGGACTCGATTCGCCCCAACCCGGCATGGTCACCGCGATGCAGCGGTACTTTTGCGACAGATTCCCGATGTTGGGCGAATAATTACTCCAGCCCGTTGCGCCCGGTCCGCCTCCATGAATCATGAAGATCGGATGGCCATTGCCAGCTTCATTGATTTGAATGCGGTAGTCCTTGGTCTCGACAAACTTAGTCGAGTTCTCGAACGTGGTTTCAACAATGGAAGTCAAGGTCAGCGCGCTTCGTCGGACGATTTTTTTGCTGTCCCGGGATGTGTGGGCCACTCGGTGGCCGTCATGAATTCGGCCCAGCGGTTGTAGAACATCCGCTGCGGCATCTCCCCCCAGAGGTTTTGCAGCACCTGCCCGGGAAATTGCGGATCGCTGCCCTCGTGGCCCAAGCCCATGGTGTAGTTCAGATGGAGCTTGTGGATCTGGGGCCCGCGGCCGGCCAGGTTGGCGGCGATGAGACCCCAGTTCTCGCCGTCATCCTGCTCGGCGAGACCCGCGGGCCCGAATTGCATCTGCGTGACCCAGCGCGTCGCCTGCTTCACGTCCTCAGGAGCCTGCTTGTCGACGAAGACGAATGACCAACATTCCATGGAGTTCGGCCCTTTCGGGTGCCACACCCTCAGCGTGCGCACCGGATTCAGCCACGAGAAATTGGGGAAGATGTTGCAGTGTAAGTTGTTCATCTGCACACGGTCCTTTCCCAGCCGTGCTTCGATCTCCGGCCGTATCGATGCCTCGTACCGATCGATGATCGGATCACCGCCGGTCATTTCGAAGCCCCCCATGCCAGGCTCGCTGCGAAAGCCCGAGCCGTGACCGAGGGGTGAGGTGAATTGACGGCCCGCCTGGACTTTTCCCTGGATGACGGCCGTGGTCCGGCCCTCCGCATCGGTGGCAGGTGGTGCGCTCGCGCGCAGCTTCGCGAAGTGGGGCGCCGTGACCACCGAGAAATTGGAGATGTGCGTATAGTTCGCATGATAGGAGTCGCCCGCGAACTGCTCGGCCGCCATTTTCCAGTTCGCCGGCATCCTCGTCTTGGTGATCCCGCCGATGATCTCGACTCCGCCTTCGCGGCGGTCAAAATAGTAGTCGAAGTAGTATTTCATGTCCTCACCGAGGTACTCGAGAAGCGATGGAACCGACTGGTCGAAACAGCCGAAGATGAATCCCTTGTAGTTATCCAACCGCGGGACCTGCTTCAATCCCCACTTCGAAAACTCGAGCTCGTTGTGATAGGCATCGTCCGCGCTCGGTACGCTGACGAGTTTGCCACCTACATCATAGGACCAGCCGTGATAGGTACAGGTGAAGGCCTTCGCATTGCCCGCATCGGCGCGACACACCCGCATGCCGCGATGTCGGCAAAAGTTCAGGAATGCCTTGATCGACCGATCTTTCTGGCGGACGGCGAGCACTGGGTCTGCCCCCATGTAGGTCGAGAAGAAGTCTCCCGTCTTTGGAATCTGGCTCTCATGGGCGAGAAACAGCCAGGTCCGGCCGAAGATGCGCTCGAGCTCGAGCTCATAGATCTCCTGGCTTGAGAATACATGCGGACTGAGAAGGCCGCTCTTGGTGTCAGCATACGACTTCAGAATTTCATTGGTGATCATCGGTCGTCCCCACGTAAATTTAGAATCATCAGGCTAGAATAAGATCGAGAGGTTCTTCGACAGCACCACGTTCTGATCGAGGATGATGGTGCGGCGTGCGATCTGCCACGCCAAAGGCTCGCGTCTTCGAAGGAGGTCTTGCCGCTCGCCCACCCAGATGTCGACCTCGGTCTCCAGGCGATTGCGATAGACCAGAAAATTGGAGCGGACCGCGTATTCATCCGCGGTGGACGTTGGTTCGATTCGAATGTTCGTCACCACGTGCCGCGTGCGACTGGGGGGGTCTTCCGCCCAGTGCTTGCGGGTGAGGAGTTGTTCGACTCGCCAGCCGAGGGACTTCTTGTTATCGTCGAAGAGCCCGAGTTGTTCTTCTGTCGTGTTCTCCCGATCGACCTCGTGCATGAGCCGATTCATACGACTCGGCATCCAATAATGGATGTCGTCCGCCAAGAGGCGAAACCAGTCGGCGTAGCGGCGCTCATCAAGCAGCAACGCTTCGAAGTATAGGAACTGCTCGACCTCGATTCTGATTTTGGCATCGACGAGCAAACTTTCAGGTATCCACAGCAACTGTGGCTCGGTGGCAACCATACTCATTAGAACTCCTTGATCATGTTTGTTGCGCTAACCAGGCTTGAGCCTGTCATTGACGCGCGCTCTGACTCTTACCGGGTGTGAGTGCGGCTGCAACGTCAACTCAGGACTGCAGAACCGGTTCGGTGTTGGAGCGATCGGTCACGTTCTCGGCGAGCGGAACTCTTCGGTGACCCCAGATGCTGGGACTGCGGAACCACGTCGGTGTCCACGACTCGTCGATCAGTCGACCACCGACGCCGTACTCCAGATCACATCCCGATGGTGTGCGTAAATAAAACGACGTCATCAGGTCATTGGTGTGTTTTCCCAAGGTGACCGTCACCGGCACGCCTGATTTTGTCACCCGGTCCAAGGCGCGGCCGACCACATCCAGGTTATCGACCTCGAGCATGAAGTGCTCAAGCCCTCTTTTCATCGGCCCCCGCGCCGCGCCGAAAGCTAAGCTGTGATGCCGAGGATTGGTGTGCGCGAACGTGGCGCCCATGTATCCGCTGACGATCGAGTCGGAGTGTTCGAATCCCAATACGCCCATATAGAACTCTGTAGTCGCCTTCGCATCATCGACGAACAACACGACATGGCCAAGACCCAGGCTTTTCCCTGCGCTACTGGTGATGAACCGAGCGCCGCTCGGTGATTGGAAAGGCGCGTTACTGGCCTCAGCGCCGTAGAAGAACTCTAGGCGAATGCCCGATGGATCGTGGCAGCTGAACAACTCGAGAACGCCACGCACGCGGGCGAGTTCAGGATCATTCTGGACTGCAAATGCCGCGGCCTCGAGCTTGTCCCGAATGCGAGTCAGCGCAGCGCGGCTATGGAGTTCCCATCCAATATATCCGAGCCCCGGTGCACCCGTTTCCACGGCGATACGCCAAGCGCGCTCATCGATTCGAAAACGTGCTTCTGAGTCGGCCGTCTGTGGTACCGCTTCGAGCCCGAGTATTTCGGCCAGAGGACGCCACTCCTCGATGGAGCCTGTCAGTCCAAGGTAGCCAAGCCCGGTAATTTCACCCATTGCCAACTCCTCGCCCCTACAGCCTTACTAGGATCGTCCAGTCTTCGTATTTGGTTGGTTGATCGTTCTGTCAATTAAACTTGAGTTTGAGACGCGTGTCAATCTATGATGGTCTGACGGCGTCTCTCTTCGCGGTCTGAGACGGGACAGTCCGCGAGGATGTCGCGCGGGCGGGCACATAGCCAAGCGCGCGGCGCTGTCGACAACACCTGACGGAAAAAGACGCGTACCATCAATCAATCATCCAAGATCCGAGGAACACCATCACTCACTTGATGCAGCCACGCTCGGCCGGAATAAAAATTCCCGCTGGCGGACTCGACTTTACAAAAGGCGCACCAAGGTCTTCCCCATGTCGGGTCGATTAGGTCGTGATGATGCGATGCCGGTGCGGCGGCGCGAAATGGCCGAGTGGCGTCGCCAACGGATCCTCGACGCCGCGCTGCAAGTATTCGGTCGCAAGGGTGTGGATGGGGCGAGCATCAAGGAGGTCGCCGCTGCCGCCGGAGTCGTGCCTGGTTTGCTATACCACTATTTCACCAGCAAAGAGGCACTCTCGCTGGCGGTGACCGTCGAGCGTGGGTTTCTGCCCGAGCTGCGCGAGCTGCTCACCGGTGCACAACAGCGCCCCGCTGCTGTCGTTCTGCCTGAGGTCACGGCCGGCTTCGACCGGATGCTGAGCCAGCGTAGTGCTCTGGTGGGCCTATTCATTTATGGGACATCGAATCCAAAAATCAGGGGCGGGTTGGAGGAGATCATGCGCGAAACCCACCGTCTGCTGGGGACATATCTTGCTGATCGAGTCACCGCCGGCGAGCTGCGCCCGCACGATTCACGCGCGGCGGTGCACGCGTTGTTCAGTTCCTGCGCGTTTGGACACATCCTCGGCCAACCGGTCGATCCCCTCGCCGTCGCCCAAATTGTGCTAAAGGGCATCGCCGTCGGACGATAGACAGTGATGTTTTCCGCCTATGCCCCCCGGGGATAGGCTTACTGCCGCCGCGACAAGGTCGTGACGCGACTAAACACCCTTTTCCGGTCAGTGCTCGCAATGAACACTTCAAGCGGGCGCAGCGCCCGCGCCGGATCGCGGGGCTGGCAATGGTTCGAACTACGAACGGACATTCCGACGTGTGCCGGAAACTGCCGAAGGTTGACAACGGTACACACTTGCATTATTAATTGACAGAACGATCAACCAATGAACGAGCCGCGACGAACCACGGACAGCGCGACGGGAATAAGTAGGAGGCCGGTTTGCGTGCGCTTGCTCAATCAAAACAAAACGATGGCAAAAATGGGGGAGAAACGAATATGGCTGCCAAGACAGAACTGCGGCGAAGTTGGGCAAACAACCTATGCATGGGGTTCTTGTCATGCACTGCGCTGCTAGCTGCCTCGGGGCCTAGGTCTATGGCTCAGTCGGCGAGCGCCGGTCTTGCCCTTGAGGAGATTATCGTCACGGCCGAGAAGCGGGCTGAGAATGTTCAACGTGTGCCGCTGTCGATCGTTGCGATTTCAGGCGAGGCTATGGAAATCGCGGGGGTCAAAGGTCCGATGGACCTGCCCAAGCTGGTGCCGACCCTGCAGATCAGCACCACGGCGTACGGGAGCGACATTAATATTCGTATCAGAGGTTTCGGTACGGCGGGGAACACGGCTGTCGACTCCGATGTCGCTTCCTACATCGACGGGGCTTTTATCCCACGACCGGGCGCGCTCCTCAGTTCGATGCTGGATGTGAAGAACATCGAAGTGCTCAGCGGGCCGCAAGGGACCTTGTTCGGGCGGAACGCCGCCATGGGCGCGATCTCGATCACCACCAATACCCCCTCGTCGAAAGAGAGTTTCGACGCTAGCGTGGAAGGGGGCAACTACGGTACCTATAAGGTCACGGGCGTCGGCAACATGCCTGTTAACGACCAATTCGACGTGCGTGTCGCCATGCAGGGGTCCCATACCGACGGCATCTTTCACAATAATCTGGACGGAAAAACCTACGGCGAGAGTACCGCGTATGTCGGACGCGGCTCGGCCAAATGGGATATCGCACCCGGCGTCTCCTGGATTTTGCGCGTCGATGGGTCTAAGAGTGACGGTGACGGTGTCAATGGGGAAGCGGTCGATACGAACACGGCAAGCCCCGCCCAACTCGCGGCCGTGACCGCCTTCATTGGCCGTTTGGGCGGCACACCACCCGTCTACAACAACCGGCCCTCCTACACGTTCAACCAGATTATGGGATCGCCGTTTCTCCATGACCAGCAGGTTGGGGTCACCAGCGATCTGAGCTGGGAACTGTCGCGCGCTCTAACGCTGCGCCTGATCGACACCTATCGAGACTGGCAGGACGATCAGAAATCCCCCGACTCCATCGCAACGTCGCTCGATTTGGTCAACGTCCGGATCACGGCGGGCAGCGTGGCGCAGAGCCATGAACTGCAGCTCATCTCGGCGCGGGACGCCTATTTGGGCGGCAGGTTTGGTTTCACGTCCGGCCTGTACTATTTCCGCGAAAATTATTCGCTGGTGCAGAGTTTCGATTTGGGGACCCAGTTTTGCGGTCTTGTCTACGGCTTCGGGGCACCATTTCTGGTTGCGCCATGCCGCGCCGGGCCGCAGGTCAATGCAGGGTACGACGCGCTGAGTCAATTAGGCACCAGCGCTGCCGGGTATTTCCAGGTCAACTATTCCATCCTGCCCGATCTGGAACTGGATCTCGGCGCGCGCCAGACCTCCGACAAGAAAACCGCCGTTTTGAATCAGGTAGCACGGAACCCGCTCGGGATCGCGCCGTTCATTACACCTGAGGGCCCCGATTCCTTGTCTTTCAGCGACTCCAAGCCCTCCTTCCGCGCGTCTCTATCGTGGCATCTTGCGGACAATCTCATGGTCTTCGCCACCTACTCGACCGGCTATAAGTCCGGCGGATTCAATGCCGGCTTTTCTACGACGGTCCTGGGCTCCGCGGCGCGGACATTCAAGTCTGAAACGGTAGCCGACTATGAGATCGGGCTGAAGTCTCAGATGCTCGATGGGAAGCTCATCACAAACGCCACTTTGTTCGACACAGTCCTCCACAACTTCCAGGATCGCTCCTACGACGGCGTTGAATTCCTCATCCGCAACGCCGGCGCAGTTCGGTCCCGAGGCCTAGACCTGAACGGACGGTTCCGCGCCTTGTCGAACCTAACCTTTAACTACGGCGTGACCTATCTGGACTCAATCTACACCAGCGACACCGGTGCACCCGGCCTAGAAGGTTGTACCGGCTCGACAGAATGCCCACTCGTCCAGAATCTGTCCGGTCACCCGCTCGATTATGCGCCCAAGTATCACGGCGATGTCGGCTTGAATTGGAACATCGGCAGGCTCCGCGGCTATGCGACGTCCTTCAATGCCTCCGAGAGCTTCACATCGAGCTTCCTGACGGCGAATACTGACAACCCGCAATCCAGATTACCAGCGTATAAGACGACCGACCTGCGCTTCAGCATCCATTCGCCTGATGACAGATGGGAATTCGCCATCTTCGGTTCGAACGTCTTCAACGAGCATTACTATACGGCTACGATTGCTCAGCCACTGGCTTCCGTGATGGGTGCCACGAGCACCATCACCGGCGCCACCGTGTTCCGCGGTTTCCTCGGTGACCCCGCAAGGTTCGGAGCGCGCGTCTCGGTCCATTTCTAGCGGAAACATCTCAGTTGTGCCTCGCCAGTCGGAGTTGACGATGTCGAATGCCCAAAAAAAAATTGCCGAGTGCCTCCGAAATGCCTATGTGACCGGGCCTGTGCCGCCGTTGCGCGACGGTCTTGAGCCCACTGATGGCCTTGGGGCCTACGCCGTGCAGCTGATCAATACCCAGTACTGGCACAGGCCCAGGGTCGCCGGATCGTGGGCCGCAAGATCGGACATGGAGTCCTATGGAGCAACCTAGTCTATGTGACCGCTTCCGCCGGATATATATGTTGCCCGCGGACGTCAAACTGCGGATTAGCGCAGTGCGCGAGGCGGTGAAGCCCGAAACGGAAGTCGGCTTTCATGGTCATCACAATCTGGCCATGGGGGTCGCCAATTCCATCGCAGCGGTGGAAGCCGGTGCGACACGTATCGACGCGGCGGCCGCGGGGCTTGGCGCCGGCGCGGGCAACACACCCATGGAAATATTCATTGCAGTCCGCATCCGCATGAACATCGAGACAGAGGTTGATCTGTTCAGAATTTCCGATGTTGCCGAAGATATTGTCGTGCCGCTGATGGATCATCCGATTCGCGTTGATCGTGACTCGCTGACCCTGGGATTTGCGGGCGTCTATTCGACATTTCTGCTATTCGCCAAGCGCGCTGAGGCGAAATACGGCGTACAAGCACGTGAAATCGTCCTCGAGCTCGGCCGCAGGGGCCTCGTGGGAGGGCAGGAAGATATGATTGAAGACGCGGCCCTTACAATAGCGCGGCAGCGCGGTGTGACCTGAAGGCGCGTACGGCATTGATCGTGACGATGGAGGTCTCCGCATCGCTGCTTGAGTTCCAACGGCTCATGCTGCCTCTAAAATCGGTAAAAATCATTGTCTTGAATGAACGTGGGGAACAGATCAAGACGGCCGATGCAGATCGGACGGCCAGCGGATTTATTCGTCGTGAGTCGACCGGATTTTTTCTATACACGGCGTGGCACGTCGTGGCGGGCATCAGCCGACGCGACCGGCAACTTCCTTCCGACTGGGAGCGACCAACGGCTCTTCGTGTTAGTTTGCGGTCGAACGAATCGGCAGTCCCGGGCGTTGAGGCCATCAAACAGTCGCGAACGACCGATCTTGCGCTCTATTGTGCTGACTCTGTGACGCCCTGCTGGGCCCAGGATCGACTTGACCTCGCAGACGCCGAGCTTAATCGTGCGGGACTTCGGATCCCTAAACTGCACGATGCCGTGAAGTTGAGATTGTCGGACATTGATGTCAGCCCCCAATTGGCGATCGAAACCGAACCGTTATTCGATGGTGTGCTTTTGCCGGGCGATAAGGCTCTGATCGTAGGCTATTCGTCGAACGACGACGACGCGACGCGGGAGTTGTCGGCGCCACTTGTTTTGACACGATTTCTAGCGACCAATCGGATCGACGCAAAACTGCATCAATTTTTGATTGACGGAGGCTGTAATGATGGATTTGCTGGAGCGCCGATTTTTGTGGAGCGTGCCTCGAGGCTCTTCGTCGTAGGCCTTTACGCTGGAGTGACCATAGCGACTCGGGATGTCGGGGATCCGGGATTCGGTATCGGTTGCAACCTAACCCTATGTTGGAGCCAGCCAGATGACTTTGCGCTAATCGTCGATCAGTCCGAGACTTCTCGCTCGGCTACCGAGCATTGAGGTCCCGTCCGCCATCCCTCTACAGCGTCCCACGTGGGTGTGATGCTCGCTCGGCGCCGACCCCGCACATTCTCCCAATCAACCACCTCGCAACCCAAGGATTCAGCCTGAATGCAACAGCAAGTGCTTGTGGTCGGCGCCGGCCCCGTCGGCCTGACAATGGCGGCCGAACTGGCGCGCTACCGCGTCCCCGTCCGCATCATCGACAAATCCCCCCAACGAACCGACAAGTCAAAGGCCCTGGTGATGTGGAGCCGCACCCTGGAACTGATCGACCGCATGGGCTGCGGCGCGTCCTTCGTCACCGCCGGCCTCAAAATGCGCAGCGCCAGTATCATCGCTGGCAGGCATCAAATTGCCCATATCAACCTAGACGTCCCAGAAACGCCCCATCCCTACGGCCTCATGCTGCCGCAGAGCGAAACCGAACGACTGATGGAGCAGCATCTGAACGCGTCCGGCGTCCAGGTTGAGCGACAGGTCGAACTCACTCATTTCATTCCCGGAACGGACCACGTCGCCGCCACCTTACGCCACCCCGACGGCCGCGACGAAACCATCGACGCCGCCTGGATGATCGGCTGCGACGGCGCTCACAGCACCATCCGCCACGGCATCGGCATGCAATTCGAGGGCAATACCCTACCCAGCAGCTGGCTCCTCGCCGATATCCACCTGGCGGGAAATCCGACCCCGCCGGACGAAATCGCGACCTACTGGCACGCCGACGGCCTCTTGATGATCTTTCCCATCGTGCCCGGGCGCTTTCGGGTCATCGGCGACATGGACACCGTCACCCCAGGCGAGCAATCGAAAGATCCGACGCTCGAAGACGTCCAAGCCCTGCTCGACCAGCGCGGCCCCGGCGGCATTCAGGCCTCGACCCCCATATGGCTCAGCCACTTCGCGATCAATGAGCGCAAAGTCAGCGACTACCGCGCTGGACGCGTCTTCCTCGCGGGCGACGCCGCCCATGTCCACAGTCCCGCCGGCGGGCAGGGCATGAACACCGGCATGCAGGACGCCTTCAATCTCGCCTGGAAGCTGAGCCTCATTTATCACGGCTTAGCCACGCCCGAACCACTCCTTGAAAGTTACAGTACTGAACGCAGCGAGATCGCCCGCCAGGTTCTGCGCGACTCGGGCCGCCTCACCTCCGTCGCGACGCTGCGCGGCAGCTTCCTGCAAACCCTCCGCAACCACGCCACATCATTGGCGCTCCGTCTTGCCTCCGTGCAGCGCGCCATTATGAATACGATGGCCGAAGTTTCGATCGGCTACTCCAACGGCCCGCTGAACCGAGCCGAAAAATCCCACCATTCCGGACCCGCTACCGGGGAGCGTGCCCCCGTGGCCACCTCAGACAGCCCCGTCGGATCAGGAGATAGCCCTCGCTTTGCCCTGTTCGCCGAAGCCGACCCGGCCGGCGCCACCCTGTTCGCTCGGCACAGCGGCCTTCTGGAGCCGGCAACCCGTCCGCCATTCGACACCGATGGCATCTGGTTGGTGCGCCCCGACGGTTACGTCGCGATGGCCGCCAACGCCGGGGACTGGGACAAGGTCAGCGCTTACCTGGATTGGATCGTCACCGGGGTCTCTTGAACGCTGGCATCGGTGTGGATTTGCCTTGAGCATCTCATCGTATCGCGCCGTGTGCAGGGCTCTTTGGTGGCTGAATGGCGGGCTTCACATTTAAATCTTAGCTGCGTGACTGTAATGTATGTCCGTGGCATCGCTCTGGGACGACGGCGCCGCTTTTTGAGTTTAGCGTCATGAACGGTACGCCGATACCGATTGTCGATATTGGGGGAGGCTCGCTAACCATCCTGCACAGTTTCCGCCGAGCAGATCATTCAGCGCACCACAAGGATGGCGGCTGAACGCGCGCCGAGACGATACGAGTCCGGAGCGTTGCAGGGCGGTTCATCGCCATCGGTAAATAGATCCGTTGGCGCGTCGGAATAGGTGTCCACAGCCACGCGCCACAGAGTCCCCGGTGACAGCAGCGGCAAACCGAATTCCACTGCATCGACGCCGGCGTTGAACAGCAGGAAGTTCTTGATCTGGCGCTTGCGCACGGCTTCAATGCCGGCGTCCGTGGTCTCGCCCCAAGCGACGGATCAAGTCCGCTACCGACATCCCCAACTCAATCTGCCACGACGATCTGCTCGACCGAAAAACGCTTCCTCTTCACGACAAACTCCTACGCCTCCATCGAGGCAGTTTGCCTGAAAAATAACACCCGCCGAACGCATCATCTCCTCGCCGTTTACGGTCCACGCGACGATGCTACCGCCCAAGGCGGGCAAGAGGCCGCAGCGACCCGAACCGTTTCGCCAGCATCAACATGTTGGCGGTGAGCTTTTCAAAATGCATTCCTATCCCTCATGGTCTCGGAATGGCGGGCTCTACGATAGCGCTAGAGTTCCAGGCTCAAAAAGTTGGCTTCGTTCAACTGAGGAGGCGCGACCAACGCCGCTCAAAATATATTAAATATGTCCCTGCGATGGGGCTTCTCCCTACCACCGCGCACGCTTCAGGTGCACCTCGTTCCACTCGCGATACCGAAAGTTTTCTCAACCTCCTGATAACGCGCTAATTATCGAAATTGGCACAACGCGTGCTCTTAAGTACTCGGTCCGCAACAAACCGGATTTGGAATTGCGGCAATACATTCGAATTAACGCGGGAGGGATGTCGTTCGATGAAACTAATATCAGCAATTATTAAGCCATTCAAGCTCGATGACGTTCGTAAGGCGGTGAGTGACGTGGGCGTTCAAGGCGTGACAGTCACCGAAGTGCGCGGCTTTGGCCGGCAACGCGGCCACACAGAAATCTATCGGGGTGCGGAGTACGCGGTTGAGTTCGTACCCAAGACAAAGATCGAAATCGCAGTTGAGGATGCCTTGGCAGACCAGGTAATCGAGGCGATCACTAGCTCAGCCAAAACCGGCAAGGTCGGGGACGGAAAAATATTTGTCTTCGATCTCGAGCAGGTGGTGCGCATTCGTACGGCCGAACGCGATGCCAAAGCGATTTAGAACAGGTAAGCAATACAGAATATAAGGGGAGTCAACTTGATCAAGAAATTGCCTCGATTGGGCGTTATCGGCCTTTTCCTGTTGTTCGGATCCGCAGCGTGGGCGGATGACGCCCCGGCCTCGGCGGCCTCGGCGGCCTCTGCGGCACCAGCTCCAGCGACGGCACCGGCCGATTCCGCGGCACCCGCCGCTGCGGAACCGGCACCGACGGAACCACAGCTCATAGGCACCGACAAGATTAACTCAGGCGACACGGCCTGGATGCTGACCTCCACCGCCTTAGTGCTCATGATGACTATCCCGGGCCTCGCACTCTTTTATGGCGGAATGGTTCGCAAGAAGAACGTGCTGGCGACCTTGATGCAGAGCTTCGCGATCACTTGTGTCGTTACGCTCTTGTGGTTGTTGATTGGATATTCATTGGCGTTTACCCCGGGCAGTACGTACCTCGGAGGTGCGACACGCGCGCTATTCAATGGCATGACGATCATGAAAGACGCGAATAAGATGACCGTCTCCCATTTGGCGTTGACGATTCCGGAAACCGTCTACGCCATGTTCCAGTTGACGTTCGCAATTATCACGCCGGCCTTGATTGCAGGAGCGTTCGCCGACCGTATGAAATTCTCGGCCATGCTCCTGTTCATGTCGGTGTGGTCGCTCGTCGTGTATTGCCCCATCGCACACTGGGTCTGGGAGCCATCGGGCTGGCTCGCAGTCAAAGGTGTTCTTGATTATGCGGGTGGTACGGTGGTGCACATTAACGCCGGTATCGCCGGCCTCGCGAGTTGCTTGGTCCTGGGCAAGCGCTTGGGGTACCCCAAGGAGCCGATGCCGCCCCATAATTTGACCTTGACGTTGATCGGCGCCTCGCTCCTGTGGGTCGGTTGGTTCGGCTTCAATGCAGGTTCTGCCGGCGCCGCCGATGGTCGGGCAGGCATGGCGATGGCGGCTACGCAAATAGCAACCGCTGCCGCCGCGCTGGCCTGGATGTTTGCGGAATGGATCGTCAAGGGGAAACCCAGCGTCTTGGGTATCGCATCCGGTGCAGTCGCCGGATTGGTTGCGATCACGCCGGCGTCAGGGTATGTCGGCCCGACCCCTGCCGTGGTGATTGGTGCCGTCGCCGGCGTCGCCTGTTTCTTTGCCGCGACCTCCCTCAAGAAAGCTTTGGGTTATGACGATTCGCTCGACGCTTTCGGCGTACACGGTATTGGCGGAATCATCGGCGCTCTGCTCACGGGTGTCTTTGCCAGCAAGGAAATAAGCGGCGTAGACGGTTCCGTACTCGCCCAGCTGTGGGGCATCGGAACCACGCTTATTTACGGCTTCGTCATGAGCTTCATCATTCTGAAGGTGATCGACATGATCATCGGTCTACGCGTAACCGAAGAGCAGGAACGCGAAGGCCTGGACATTTCTCTACACGGGGAACGAGTGGAATAACTGTTCTGAAGCCCCCGGTGGCGCCCCCATGCCACCGGTTAGGGAGCTATTTGCTCAAAAAATTCGATTCGAGATATTTATTAGCAAAGGGATGGAAAGACATGAACATGAATCCGACTCCGTTGATCGTCTCAGCAATCGTTTTGTTTTTTGCCGCGGGCAGCGCGGCATCAGCCGAGGATGAGCCCACGAAACCAGCGACCCCGACCGGGCCGATGCTGTCCGATGTATTTACTGCGTCGGGACTTACCGCCACCGGCCACGTCGCCGCGTCTTATTTCCATTCGAACGGCTACGGCACCGATCACCAATTCGATAACAAGCACGATACTTTTCAACTCGACCAGGCTGCATTAACCATTGCATACGAGCCCAAAGAGGGGTTCGGTGCCTTGGTGAATGTCGCGGCCGGGGAGGACATGAAAATCCTGAACGCAGCCGAAGGGAGCAATCCCAATGTCTTCGATGTGGTTCAGGGGTTCGTGCAGTACATCGGGGGCCCGGTAACGGTCATTGCGGGAAAGTACGTAACTTTGGCCGGTGCGGAAGTGATTGCGCCCACAGGTAATACGAATTTCTCCCGCTCCTTCCTGTTCTACGCCGAGCCTTTGACCCACACAGGTATTCGTGCAACCTACGCGCTGAGCGATACGTTCAGCGTCGTGGCGGGCGCCAACAATGGATGGAACTATTCGTCCTTGACGACCTCGGGGTCGAAGACCGGAGAGGTGGGCCTAGCATGGACTCCAAGCAAGGCGTTCGCGCTCACGGCCCAAGCGTATGTTGGCAAAGATCCGACTTTCAACGCGCAAAGGACTTTGGTCGATGCAGTCGCCACCTACAATGCAAGCGACGCGCTCACGCTCATTCTGACTTTTGACTGGGGCAAGCAGAAGCAGCAAAAGAGCGGTGACCCCGACCTCAACTGGAACGGAGCCGCCTTCTACACAAATTGCGCGCTCAACGAGCAATGGCGCGTGTCGTTCAGAGTGGAGTACCTCGACGACAAGGAAGGGTTCGTGACCGGTACAGGAATCGCGCAGACGCTGAAGGAAGGAACGCTCACCTTCGGCTATGACCCGATCAAGAACTTCGAACTTCGCATCGAAGGGCGGTACGACAAGTCCACCAAACCGACTTTCGTCAGGAGCCTCACAGCCGTAACTCTGCTCGCGGGCAGCCAAACCGGCTTTGCCCTGCAAGGCATTTATAAGTTTTAACGACGTTCCTGTATACAGCTGAAACTAGAAGCGGCTTCTTAGTCCGGGAAGCAGCCTCTTCGAAATCTTTTGTCGTGACAGCGAATCCGAGTCCTTAAGATCTGCGGTTTCGGCGGCATGCCTGCAAGCGACATGGCGATTCGCGGTCACACGGTGGCTATATGCCGGGAACTCGCTAAACGCGAAAGCGGCCATACTGATTTAGACAGTCTATACCCTTGGCGCTTTTATTCGTTCTTCCGACGTCTGAGTCAGATTCGAAAGCCAGGCGTTCATGCAAATCGCTGGTCATACGCGAGTTGTCCATCGCGTTAAGCAAAGCTTTCAAGCGAAGGCATTGCTAGGGCCCTCCACCCAGATGATGTTGTCATATTCAAAGTTATCACTGAGTAGGGACACAACCTCTCTGAGGACAGTCGCGGCCAGTTTGCTCGTCGTCGAGGGTGATTGCTCAAGGTTCCGTCGAACTCGGCTTTGCGCTAGTGTGATGCTTCGTACGCTTATTGCACGTGCTGACCGCCATTGATCGCAATGTTGACGGCGGTCAAAAAAGCGGCCTCCTGGCGTGCCGAGTGCTTCCAGTTGTCTTGAGTACGTTTGAGGTGCTCGTGGCGCAGGCCGTCATTGTCAGCTCGCATCCGGATTTCTTCAGCGGAATGATCTCTATCCATTCAGCGCTCGATCCTTCGATCCAAATGCAAGAGCAACTGACCCCACGTCAGCTGGTCGAGCACCTCGCGCGCATGGATGAAAGAGAGTTTCTGGCCACGCCGCAAGGCCTCCCAGACTTCGCTTTCATAGATGCACACTAAGCTCTCTAGCAGCTGCCGTGATGCTTTGGGCGCGAGCATCGACAATTCTGCAGCGAACACGACCGCAACCTCGTCGCGGAATCTTTTCCTGATCTGCATGCGCCGACGGTTGATGCGCGGCGTCATCATGGGAGCAAGCACAGCTGCCGCACGACGATGCGGAGCAAGCCTCTCCAGCAGATCAGTCCTCCTAGTCGCAAATAGCCGGATGCGCTCCTTGAGTGGACCAGGAGGGGTTGATTCGTAGAAATTGTTCGCCAAGTCTCGCCAGAGTTCCTCCATGACGGCCGCGGTAAGGCTTTCGTGCGTCGGAAAGTGTTGGAACAGCGATCTGACCGAAATCTTCGCGGTTTCAGAAATCTGCTTCGCAGTCGGTCGCAGCACGCCGCTTTCCTGCAGCGAAATAACGGAGGCGATGACGGCCTGCCGGGTCCGTAAGGCGCGAGTTCTGCGGCCGTCGACCACCTCATCGCCCGAGGCTGTGGCGGACTGATTGCGCGCACCGCGTTTGGTTGCGGCCTTCGTCATTTGAAGGGTTTGTCTCGCGCTGCGATGAATTCACGAGTGGACTTGCCTTCGCGCATGGTTTTCAGGAATTCCCGGCGTTCGCTGCTCGCATGCCCCACGTGACGTAGGGCGAATTGGTAATCCCACGAATCGCGTTGCCCCATGAAGTCTAGCGTCTTATTGAACGATTGCTTCACCAATCGCAGAGCCCAGGAAGGCGCGGCCGCGATGCGCTTTGCCATTTGCTCCGTTCGATCATCAAGCTCATGCACTTCATGCACCTGATTGACGAACCCAAGCGCCATGGCTTCCTTTGCCGTCAATGCTTCGCCGGTGAACAGCAGTTCCTTTGCCTTGCGGATCCCCACGTCCCAAGGCTCGACAAATATGGCAGGGCCTGCGGTTGCCATACGACATATGGGATTCTGAAAAGACGCCTCTGTCGAGGCGATCACCAAGTCAGCCATGCTGGCCAGCGTCCATCCGGCGGCAATGGCCGGACCCTGCACCCGGGCAATGGTTGGTTTGGAAAAATTTCTCGTTTTCAGCAGAAGCTCGTTCACCATCTCTTGCTCGACGACGAACTTTCCTTCCGATGTCGATCCGCGCTCGCGCAGTTCGATGTCCAAGGGATGTTCGCTACCCAGATCGTGGCCTGCACAGAATGCCTTTCCACGCGCTCCAATCACCAGGACGCGGACTGAATTGTCATCCTCTAGCCGACCTAGGGCCGCGACGAGTTCCATCGACATCTGCGCATCGATGGCATTGCGCTTTTCCGGGCGATTCAACTCGATCATCGCCACACCTTCGGGCGATTTTCGGATCGCGATGCAAAGCGTTTCTTCTGTCATGCAGAGCTCCAGACTAATTGGAGTAGTCACCCCGGTGCCCCTTTAAGGGATCTCGTGGTAGCTCAACTCCGAGTTCCTCGGCCTCGGCCTTGATATGGGCGAGCCAGGCAAGCCTCACCTCGCGATTGCCCACCGTCTTGATACCCAACTCAAGGAATTTTCGGATGTTCGAGGAGTCGTTCTGTCCGAACATATCGACGGCGTAAGGCCAGATCTCGGTAAACATCATCTGTACGGTATGCGCATGCCCGCGCGCGATCGCCGCTTTGGCAATTAGCTTCCCAGAATTGGAATGCTCGAAGCCCTCGTCCTTGAAGTTGCGGGCAGACCATGATGCCCAAGGCAGATAGTTGGACCCGATTGCACCAAGACTCTGGTATCCGCCGCCCCGTTCCACCAACCACCGGCCTATGCCGACACTGATCCATAGCTCTTCGGACGTCGCCGTACCTTCGACTTGAAAGCGGATGATCTTACGAAAGACGTCGAGCAGTCGTGCGTCCGGGGAAGCATTTTGCGCCTTCTCTACATAAGGCATCGGGTCTACGCCGAGAGACCGCAATAGATCCACCAACCCTAATCCATGCTCGGTCTCTCCGCGCAACTGGATACCGACGTCTTCAATCCATTCGGCACTCGGGGCGATAGGGCGTCTGGAGCGATCCTGGTATTCCGAGGACAGCTGAACGGTCAATACTTTGATGAGGTACTCGCGATATTCATCGCTCAGTTCCTCGGGCCGCTGGTAGAACGCCGGATATATACGTACTCGGTCGCGAGCAAATCCGCCCGGGCCTGCGTTCGTCTTGCCGTCCGCTCCAGTGTGCCTTGAATTCACAGTCGCGCTCATCTGACTTTCCTTTGGTTGCTAATTATGCTTCGACTCGAAGGCCGATATTCCTAAGGTCACCTCGCACCGCGCGCTCGAACGCCACGCGCATCATGGTGAGTCCTCGAGTACAGAGACGCAACTCAAGGCAGCGCTCTTCGACCTCACTATTTTGCGTCATATATTCGATGCACATTGGATACCACTTCCGGAACGCCATCAGAACGGCTTCCCGATTGCCTTTCCGCATGAGTGCGCGTACCCGCAACATAGGGGCGTCGGTGGAACTTTCCGGCCAGCGCGCAAGGCCCAGGTCAAAGTACGTCTGAAAAGCGATGTCGGAGAGCGGTACATAAATGGAGCCGAATTCTGTCATCGCCCGGTAGCAGTGCGCCCGAGCCCTCAGCCAACGCCACACCACCATGTCCGCCCAGCTCTCGATCGACGTCTTGAAGAGACGGGTTTTGAACTCGCCCTTTTCCAACCAGTAATTTGCCTCCGATATTATCGCTTGGGCGTCCGTCCCCAGTGATGTCAGCTCATCGGCGACGCGCCTCATTCGGCGCGTTTGTTTTTCCCACTCAAGCATGAGGGCCCGATTCTCCTCGGGATAGTTTTCGTCCCCATACGGCGCCAAGCCATAACCGTGCATGAACTGAATGTGATTGAGGTCGTTCTGTAACCGCACGGACAGCAACTGGACCACGCAGGTCCTTACCTCATCATGCGAGACCTCGCCGGCATGTCGAATGAATACCGGCTCGGCTTCCGTGATGACCGGTGGTACATAGGCTTCAGGCATACGCGGTGTCCTTTTCGAGAAAGATTGCAGAATTCGAATCGAGACGCACTTGGCATCGGAAGGTTGGCCGCCCTATCTCGAGCGTATCTTGGTGGGCCGCACGAGAGACGATCGAACCAGCACAAATGGAGTTCGCGATCAAGGTGGACGAGGAGCCCCCGCTGCGCTCTATCGTGAGCTCCGTCCCCAAAACGGGATGCCCGATCCAATCCATTCCGCGCTGGGTCAGCTCATCGAACGTCGCGACGGTCACGGGACCGCCGGGCGATTCCAAGACGCGGGACACCGAGGCGGATGGAAATCGCGCGGCCAGCGCGCGCAGTACATCCTTGTCGATAGCCGCATTGTTCCAGACGAAGATACGGCGCACGCTGCAGCTCGCGCCATCGCACATTCCACCCAGTCCATGCGCCTCGTCCATGGTTAGGTGCACATCGGTAACGCCAGGTCCGTCGAGCGCTTCTAACCACGCACGCTTCGGCGCAAAGGGATTCACCACCGCAAGACCACGTCCGACAAACACGCCGAAACATGACGACCAGGTCGAGGGCCCGGATAGTGGCCGCTGATTTACCCCTACAGAGCCGGGGGGCGGTGAACAAATCGCCCACGCAAGCGCAAGAGCTCTCTGGGTCCATACAACGGCGTCACTCCCGCCATCGGGAGCCGGAATAAGCAGCGCGGGCGCATCACGCGGTTGCGGAGCAATGATGGCACGGTGCGAGGGGTATGGCGGCTGCGGCATGCTATTGAACCGGATGATCGATTGGGACCATCCTGCATCGTTGAACCCTTTGCCGTTTCGCAACGCGAGCGGACAGCGGGAAAGTAAAGCGCCCCACGTGGATGCGATTTGATCAATCGGCGAAGGAGTGACATATGCAACGGCGGCGGACCCATTTTTTGCGTAGGACTCTTCAAAGACTTCCATCCAGGCGAGCGCTTTGGATGCCAGCTCCGAATACGTGAGTTCTTGCCCATCATCGGACAGGGCGACCTTCCGGGGGGCTGACAGCGCAATGCGATGAAGTACGATGCCGGCGCTGTATCCGGTAGCGAGGTCGCTGCTCATACCTTAGCCTCGGCGGCAGCCTGGCTGAATTGCGCGCGCAATTCCCGCTTGTCGATTTTTCCGACCGCGGTCTTCGGCAGCCTTTCAAACAGAACGATCCTGCGCGGATGCTTGTATCGAGCGAGTTTTTGCTCGAGCGCTCTCTCGATGTCGGATACAGGGGAAGCGCCCGGAGCGGCGACGACCGCGGCGACCGGCACTTGGCCCCAGCGCGGATCGCCCATTGCTACGACCGCAGCCTCCGTGACCCCCGAGACTCCATAGAGTACTTCCTCGATTTCTCGTGCGTATACGTTTTCGCCGCCAGAGATGATCAGATCATCTTTGCGGTCTACCAAGTAAAGGAGCCCTTCCTGGTCAATCCACCCAAGGTCCCCGGTTTTGAGCCAACCCTCTCTGAACACCTCCTTGGTTTTCTCCGATTGTGCCCAGAAACCCGGTGAAACCTGCCCGCCACGAATGACGATTTCGCCCATGTCGTCCGGCGCCAGCTCTGCTCCCTGTTCGGAAAAGATGCGCACTTCCTGGCCGAGTGGCGGACGTCCAACGCAGCCATAAGGATGCTCTGACATCTCATCCCATCCGACGATCCCATAGGTCCCCGCCTCCGTCGAGCCAGCGCCATTCCCGAACCACACCCCGGGGAACATTGAAACGAGCCGGCGCGCCACCTCGAGCGGCAAAGGGGCCGAGCCGCATCGCAGTTCTCGAAGCGACGGCACATGTGCAGCCCCGGCGATTTGAGTCAACTCGATCACGATGGTCGGCACGACAAACGCCGCCTCGACCTGGTAGCGATTGACGAGTTCCAGGAACTGTCGTGTGTCGAATCCCCGGCCCGAAACCACCACCGTGCCGCCCAACAGCAAGTTGAACAAACCGATCTGACCCGCAGCATGGAACAGCGGAGTGCTGCAGAGCACCGTGCGGCGACGCCCTGAAAAATTATGCCCGGGCGTCAAAAACGCGTGTGAGGTCGCGTTGCCGTGCGTGCGCATTACGCCCTTCGGCGAACCCGTGCTGGTGCCGCCTGTGTAAATGATCGAGAACGGTGCCTCATCGGGAACCGAGGTCACCTCAAGCTCGCATCGACTCTGCGCGACGATGTCCTCGATTTGACGCACTTCGAAAGGCACACCGCCTGCGTCGCCGCCCCAAACAATTACCGGCTTTTCGCCTAGACGTTCGTCGGCCTCACCGAGCAATCCCACGAGCTCCGCGCTGCAAAAATAGGCGCTCAGCGGATTCGCTTCGAATATTCGCCGCAGCTCAGTGGCAACGAGGCGAAAGTTGAGTGGCACGGCGATCGCGCCGATGGCGATGACGCTCCACCATGCCTCGAGATAATCGATGCAATTGCGGGACAGAATGCCGATCCGATGGCCGGGACCAAAGCCTCGGCTCCGCAGCCAAGTGGTCAGTGCCGCGAGGCGGTGCGTGAAGTCGCCAAATGCCCGCGAACCATCGGGATCCGCCAATGCTACTCGCTGCGGGTCCACTTCCCGCAAAGATGCTGCCAAAAACTGCGCGACATTCATCGGCTGCGCGTCGGTCGGGCGGCGGCGCCGATCTTTTCCGTCATGACCGAACGGCCTACAATCTCGCGTAGCAGCAGCCCCTGCAGGATACCTTGATGAACGCCGAGCTCGCGGCTTTTATACATGACCTCGATCGTTGCCATCATCACCGGGATGCTCTGCTCGGAGAGCATTTGCGCAAGCTCCAGTGCGCGCGGCATCAGACGTTCGCGAGTGGTGACCTCCGAGATCAGCCCCAATTGGCAGGCCCGAGTTGCGCTCATCCGCTCTCGTTTCCCTAAAAGAAATAGGCGAGACACCGCCTCGTAGGGCAGTCGCCTCAGCAGCTCGACGGGTTCGAAGGCGGGAACGAGGCCGAGCGCTACGTGCGTATCGAAAAAGGTTGCAGTGTCCGCGGCAATGTTGATATCGGCGGCATCGACGAAGTGAAAGCCGCCCCCCACGACCATGCCGTTGATCGCATTGACCACCGGCTTCCAGCAATGATTCTGCTTCGAGGTCATGTGTCGGATACCCTCGTCCCGAGTGACGAATTTCGAACGCTCAGCGGATTCGACGAAGTCCTTGACGTCGGCACCGACACAGAAATATTTCTCTCCTTCGCCGGTTAAGACGGCCACCGCGAGATTGTCGTCATATTTGAAGTCGGTCCAGAGCGCCTCGAGTTCCTGAATCATCTTCACGTTGAATGCGTTCTGTACCTGCGGGCGATTTAGCGTGATAAGCGCTGTCGCACCGCGTTTTTCGTATTTGAGCGTTTCGTAGGTCATGGACTTAGCTTTCCGAGGGGTGACAGACGTATCTGCACTCAGTGCATGACGGAGCCGCCATCGACGATCACTACCTGACCGGTGACGAAATCGCTTTCGGCTGAGCAGAGATACACGAGCGACCCAGTCAGGTCGGCGGGAGCGAGCTCTTTCTTGATCGCCCGGCTGGCAATGTTGTTAGCGACGACGGCGCCCTTCCAGGCAGGATTGGCGATGACGTTGTCGCTCATCACCAGCCCCGGAGCGAGCGTGTTCACGCGGATACCGTCCTCTCCCAACTCCCGGGCGAGGCACCGCGTCATTGCAAGCACTGCACCTTTGGAGGTGACGTAGTGCAGCATCATCGGTACGCCTTTGAACACCGTCGCCGAAGCAATGTTGACTATCTTGCCGTATCGGCGACGGCGCATTTCTGGTGTGACGGCCTTTACGCACTCAAATACGCCGCGAACGTTGACGTCCATCACCTTGGCCCATTCGGCGCTGTCGATCTCGATGAACGGCTTGGGGGCCAGGGTGGCGAAAAGCCCCGCGTTGGTGACGAGGATGTCGATTGCGCCGAATGCACTCAAGGCATCGGCCGCCATCGCCTGCACCGATTTGGCATCGGTGACGTCGCTCGTGACTGCCAGCGCCCGCCCGCCCGCTTCAATGATCGCTCCGGCTACCGGCCCCCCATCGAGTACATCGGACACGACGACGGCCGCCCCTTCTGCGGCAAGCGCCTTAGCGTAGACAGCTCCGATACCCTGTGCTGCCCCCGTGACGATCGCCACTCGGTCCTCAAGACGCCGAGTCATACCGTCCTCCCTTCGCGTGAGCCCGCCAGCTCCGCTTCGATTGCCCTGTTCAGCATGTTGATCGAATACCCTCCCCCAACGTCCGCGTGCACGCTGATACGGGGCGCGTCGGGCTTTTGGTCTGTGCGGATCTGCTGCTGCTCGAACAAAGCCCAATCCTGCTTGAACGCCGTATCGGCCTGCTCGAACACCATGTCCGTTATGCTCTGGTCACCCGGCCTCAGGTCCTGCCCCTGAGCCCAGAAATAAAGAGTGGATGCCGGCGTCTGCGGCGTGATTAGGTTGACGTTGATGAAGCCGACGCCACCAAGTTTCCCGCCGTCCGGCGCGCCATACTTTGTGAGATTCTCACGTGCGTTCTTGCCGTGCGGCGCTGCACCGGTCCAAAGTCGAATGATCGAGGGCTTGGTGTAGCGCAGGAGCTGCCAACGATCGACTTTCCGGTCCTGGAAATCCCCGATTTTGGCGTACGTTGGCGGCGGATCGATGTTTATCATCCACCGGTCTACTCGCACTTCGCTCTCGCCGCGGGTCGTTGTCACGTCGGCTTGGTCGATCACGGCAGAGTTGCCGATCGTTGTGGTGTGCACAAAAGCAAGGTGCGTGAGGTCCATCAGGTTCTCGATGATGAATTGGTAGCGGCTCTTGACCGGATATAACGTGCCGCGCCAGCCCCAATCCGGATCGTCGAGGAACGCCAGGTTTGGGATGGTAGACATGTCCGCGCTCTCCGCCTCGCCCATCCAGATCCAGAGGCACTGATATCGCTCCACTAAGGCGTAACACTTCACCCGCGCATTTTTCGGAATCAGGGGCTGCGATGGGATTCTTACACACACACCCTTCGCGTCATACTGAAAGCCATGGTAGCCGCACTGAATGGTGTTACCTACGACGCTTCCAAGCGATAGCGGATAATGCCGATGGCAGCAGCGGTCCTCGAGCGCGCCACTCACGCCGTTCCAGTACCGAAAAAAAACGATAGGCTCATCGCAGATGGTCCGCGCGAAGACCTCGCCCGGTCTGAGATCCTTGACCCATCCAGCCATGTACCAGGCATTACGCAGAAATGTCATGTCTTATCCGTTGAGTGGAGACCAGTATATCTATTTGCATGCATCATGCACATTTATTCGAGCGACGCGATTTGTCGCACGAGCTACGTGAGAAGTGCGAACACCTTCTTGGTTTCTAGATAGGGCTGAAGGCCCTCCTCGCCCCCTTCGCGGCCCCAGCCGGATTGTTTATAGCCGCCGCCCGGCATCGAAGGATCGTTGAGAAAAGCGCAATTGATCCACACGCATCCGGATTCGAATTGCTGCGTCACACGATGCGCCTTGTTTATGTCGCGCGTCCACACGGTGGCAGCGAGCCCATAGCTTGTGTCGTTGGCGCGCTCCATCACATCGTCGATGTCGTCGAACGGCATAGCGCAAAGCACGGGCCCGAAGATCTCCTCGCGCAACACGCGCGCCCCTTCCTGGGGATTGGCGAGCACGGTGGGCTCGACGAAATAACCCTGCGCACCGACCCGCTTGCCGCCAGTTACAATTTCCGCGCCTTGTTGCAGGCCGCTGGCGATGAGGCCGGTCACTCGCGAAAGCTGCTTCGCGGAAATCAGCGGGCCGACCTGCGAATTCTCTTCGAAGGGCCCGCCGATCTTCATGTTCTTCGCAAGCGACGCGATACCCGAGACGACCTTGTCGAAGGATTTGCGCTGCACAAAGAGGCGCGAGCCAGCGAAGCAGATTTGCCCCGAATGGGTGAAGATCGCCTGCGCTGCGCCGGGAATGGCGAGGCTCATATCGGCATCGTCGAACACGATGTTCGGCGATTTTCCGCCAAGCTCCAGCGTCACCTTTTTTAGATTGCCGGTGGCTGCAGTCACGATGAGCTTGCCCACTTCGGTTGAGCCGGTGAAGGCGATCTTGCGCACGCCGTGATGCGCCGCCAGCGCCGCACCCGCGGTGTGCCCATGACCCGTCAGGACATTGACGACGCCGTCGGGCACGCCTGCTTCCATCATGAGTTCCGCCATGCGCAGTGTAGTCAGCGGGGTTTCTTCCGCAGGCTTGATGATGCCGCTGCACCCGGCGGCAAGCGCGGGCGCGAGCTTCAGGCAGGTGAGCGGGATCGGCGCGTTCCAGGGAGTGATGAAGGCGCAGACGCCAATGGGTTGCTTCAAAGTGAAAGCATGGATGCGGCGATCGTTGCCATTGAGATTGGTTGTCTTGCCGCCGAATTTCGTCGCCCAACCTGCGTAGTAGCGGAACATGTCCGCCGCATAGATCACTGTGCCGGCGGCGAGCTGCGGCAACATGCCATTGTTGAGCGATTCCATCTGCGAGAGTTCTTCCACGTTCTGCTCAAGCAGATCGGCGATGCGCCACATGACCTTTGCGCGCGCCGATGCAGTGTACTCCGCCCAAGGACCGCGCTTGAACGCTTCGGTCGCAGCCGTCACCGCACTATCGGCATCGCGCGCTTCGCCGTCCGGAACCGTCGCGATGATCGTACCGGTCGCAGGATCGAACACGTCCATGGTCTTGCCGGAGATTGCGGCCACTCTCTTGCCGCCGATCAACATCAAGGGACTTTCGGTCGCAAGCTTCGGACGGTGGATCGTCATCCCGTGTCTCCTGGCGCGCGCGGTTGCCGGCCTCCCCGCTAGCAGCTCACTTAATCGGTTCTACTATTTCTGTGGATGGCAGCCGTGATCGGCTATTTGAACCGATAGCTTGCGGTAACGCCGTAGGTCGCCGGCTGGCCCGCATATCTGACCTGTTGGTCATAGACGACGATCGCGTTGTTCCAGTAGTACTTGTTCGTCACGTTCTTTCCCCAGACCTGCAGTCGCCACCTGCGGTCGCCTGTCTCGACCCCGGCACGTAGATCCAACAATGCGAAACTCTCGATTTCTACTGTCGGATCATTCCCGACGGCGGCGAAGGTTTTGCTATTCGCCGTCAGGTTGGCGCCCACAAAACCGATCATCATGTTGGAAAATGGCCATTCATAGTCTATCCCCGCCGTAGCACTCCACTTTGGCGCGAATGGTATCGAGGTACCCGCGTAATTCTTTTTGATTCCCAGGCCGTTGATACCGATGAATTCTTTGATAGCTGAGTCTAAATAGGTAAGCGCCACATTAGCCTGCAGGCCAGGGAGCGGCGCTGCATTGATCGCTAGCTCCGCTCCTTTGACCGAAGATTTCGGAATATTGACCAACTGATCGAGTACGCCAAACACCGGGTCGATGAGTTTTGATCGCAGCTGCTTGTCACTGTAGTCATAGTAGAAAATTGCGCCATCGACTGACGCCTTATGTTCGAAGAGCTGTTGCTTGAAGCCCGCTTCGTAGTCAATGACCGACTCCTGGGTGACCGGCTTGAGCTGTGCTATAGTCGATGCCGGCGATTGCGCAAAGCTGCCCGCTTTATATCCCTTCGCAACGTCGGCATATAGCAGCAAGTTATCCGACGGCTTGTAGTCATCGCCCGCGCGCCAAGAGACGTTGTTTTGATCGAGGCGTTCGTTGAAAAGCACGGGCAGAAATGCAGCGTTTAAATTAGTGCAGCCGCCGGGCTTTATCTGCGGAGTTGGCGTTCCGCGAAATGTAGAAGACAGAAAGGTGAAGGTTGCGGCGATACGGCCATCGCCCGGATCATACGTGCATCCGACGTCCTTGCGGTTTGCCTGCGTGAACCGTGCACCTGCCTTCAAAGTATTCTTGCCGGTCAAATCAAAATCCAGATTGCCGAACCCCGCGGCATTGGTCATCGTCTGGTCGGACCGCATCCCATTGTCGGCGAACCCAAAAGCTCCCGGAATGGACGAATCGCTGTACGTCAGAATTCCGTGGTCGTATACGTCCTGACGCTCAAAGAGTGCGCCGACAGTATAGCGCAGACGGTCGGTGCTGGCATTGGCGATCCGTAGCTCTTGCGAGACGCTGTGGATGGAGCCGGCGGCATACAACCCGTACCCGTTGATCGCCATCCCATCGGGATCAAGCACATCATTGCGCGTGCCGTTGACATACGATGTCAATGAAGTGATCGTCGCGTCGCTGGTCACATCGTATTCAGTGCGCAACGAACTCTGGAATAAGGTTTGGTCGCCGGTTGGCCGTTGCGGCCCCCAATCAGCCGCGGTCGCTTTTTGAGGCGCGATCGGATAGTTCACCAAAACTGCTGGCGCCGTCGCCGCCAACTGCAAATCAAGTTTATAAAACTGAGCGGCCTGCGGATCCGATCTATCGAGCCAGCCGTTGACATTGAATTCGAATCGCAGCCCATCGACAGGCTTCCAGTCCACGATCAGGCGAGCGATGGTAACGTGCATGGCACCGAGCGAGGCGGTTCGCGTATAGCTATGCTGCCAATCGCTGCCCGCCTGTTCGCTGACTGCCACCCTGGCGGACAGTGTGTCGCTCAGCGGGCCGCTGACGAATCCGTCCACACTCGCACGATTAAATCGTCCATAGGTCGCGTCCCAGCCGGTCGTAAAGTAATCGGTGGGCTTCGCCGCGATAAAATTGATCGCTCCGCCCGTAGAATTCTGGCCGAAGAGCGTTCCTTGCGGACCCTTTAGAACTTCCACCCGCTCTATGTCCAGGTCCGGATGGCTCGTGAGTAATGGAAACGGCAACGGCACCTGGTCTTCATAGACGCTCACGGCCGGATACGCGGCCAAAGAGGTCTCATAAAAACCAATGCCGCGCAACGTATACACGGGCGTACCGGTGTTACTGTGCGTATAGGTCAGGCCAGGAACGATCTGCGCCAGATCGGCAACGTCCGTTATACCCTGCCTTTCGAGCGTGGCGGCATTGAACGCACTGATCGTCATGCCCACTTTGTCGATGGGCTCAGCGCGCTTCTCGGCAGTTACGACAATTTCCTGCAATGCGTTCGTCACACCCGATTGGGCGCTATCGAGCGGCCGACCCGCCCGGGAATCCGGGCCCGTGGATTGAGCGTAGGCTTCGCTCAACCCGCATAGCAGCACGCATCCCAGCGCGAGGCGCCCATAGAAGCCGGCAAATAAGCACATCTTTACCCCCTGAAGCGTACCGCCGCGATCTCTTTATCGGCTCATGGTAGGCGAGATGGTTTAGTAAATCAACTGCTTTAATCTATCTATTTATTAGCAGTATGAGTGCATATTGACGGTCGGCGCGGTTTAGTTAATGCTATAGCGGGCCTAGCGCATGCAACTAAAGTGTCGAGCGCGCTCTAGAGTCGCTCGACGATCGTAACATTCGCAAGTCCCCCGCCCTCACACATCGTCTGCAGTCCGTAACGCGTATTACTGTCGAAGAGGGCGTACAACAAGGTTGTCAATAGCTTGGTGCCGGAACTCCCGAGCGGATGACCGAGCGATATTGCGCCGCCGTTGACGTTCAAGCTAGTCGGATCTGCATGAGTTGCCTGAAGCCATGCCAATGGAACCGGGGCAAACGCCTCATTCACTTCGAATAGACCGATATCCGATATTGTGAGACCTGCCTTCTTCAGTGCGAGCTGCGTCGCGGGAATAGGCGCTTCCAGCATGATCACCGGATCGTGCCCGAGTACACTCAATTGGTGCACACGTGCAAGCGGCGACACACTCATCATCTTGAGGCCCTTTTCGTTGGCGACCAGAACACCGCTAGCGCCATCGCAAATTTGACTGGCGCTTGCCGCGGTCAGCCGCCCGTCCTTGACGATTGGCTTTACCTTCCGAATCCCCTCCATCGACACATCGAATCGGATCCCTTCGTCGACATCATGATCGCCGCCCAGCACAATGCCACCGGCACCGCGCGCTTCGACGGCGACGATCTCGGCTTTGAATTTTCCCGTTCGAGTCGCTGCGATTGCCCGTTGATGACTGAGATACGCGTATTCGTCGAGCGTTTCTTTTGCAAGATTATATTTCTTTGCAAGCATTTCCGCGCCCGCGAATTGACTGAATTCGACGTGCGAATAGCGCTTAACTATTCCCGGACTGACATAGGTACCATAGCCGTGTTTCTCTGCTAGAGTCGCCGGAAGACTGATGGGCACGCGCGTCATGCTTTCGACGCCGGCGGCGATCACGATATCCATCGCGCCGGACATTACGGCCTGCGCCGCGAAATGTACCGCCTGCTGGGAGGAGCCACATTGTCGGTCGACGGTGGTCGCTGGAACGCTTTCGGGGAGCCGCGATGCTAGTACGGCATTGCGCGCGACGTTGTTCGATTGCTCACCTACTTGACCAACGCAACCAACGATCACATCATCGACGAGTTCCGGGGGGACACCGCTGCGATCAAGCAATGCGTTTAGTATTTCCGCCGCCAAGTCGGCGGGATGCCAGCCCGACAACCGTCCTTCGCGACGCCCTCCGGCAGTTCGGGCAGCCGCTACAATATATGCTTCAGTCAAGTGATTCCCCTGAGCGGATGATTTCAAGAACCGCGCGGTCACGCCAGCAGTGCAGCATCGACCCCCCATCGCTGCAAAGCGCCTTTCCCATCACCGCACTCGCCAATTGATCCCGGAGTACGGGAAAAGCGGGGTGCAGGTGCGTTGTGTTCGATCCCATCGATGTTGAGAAACGCCGCTCGCGAACGCATGTGCTCATGATTCGGTGCTTCCTCAGCGGTGAGTACCGGAGCGAAACATGCGTCGGTACCTTGAAGGAGAGAACACCATTCATCCCGCGTTCGTGTCGCAAAGAGCGTTGCGAAGGCGTCGTTGTGCGCCTTCCAGCGATTGACATTGTGCTGCCCGACCAACAGCGAGGCGGAAGCCCCGCTCAACTCGATGAGCTTCGCGTAGAATTGTGGCTCAATCGCTCCCACTGAGATATAAAGCCCATCCTTGCACTCATAGCAACGGTAGAATGGCGCGGCACCTGCTAGCAGGCTGCGCTCCCGTTCAAGGGTGATTGCGCCGGCGGCGACCGCACCGACGAGGGTGCTCATCGTCGCGTTGACGCCGTCAATAATCGCAGCGTCTACAATCTGCCCGCGATCCGATTTGTTGCGCTCCCAAAGCGCCGCCATAATCCCAAACGCGAGAAAGAGTGACCCACCTCCGAAGTCACCCACCAGATTGAGGGGTGGTGGCGGCGGTTCGCCCGGTCGACCCATCGCCGCGAGGGCGCCGGTAATGGCAATGTAGTTGATATCATGCCCGGCCGCTTGTGCCAGTACACCGTTCTGTCCCCAACCGGTCATACGGCCATAGATCAAGCGCGGATTGCGCGCCATTAATACATCCGGCCCAAGACCGCGACGCTCCATGACGCCAGGACGATTGCCTTCGATGATGACGTCGGCTTTCTCGGCCGCAGCAACGCACAAATCACGGCCTTCCGACGTATGAATGTCGACTGTCACCGTATGCCTGCCGCGGTCAACGATCGGGTTGGGCCACCCGTTTCCGCCCGGGCGCTCTATGCGCACCACCTCTGCCCCAAGATCCGATAACAGCATCGCACAGTGCGGCCCCGGGCCTATGCTGGAGAACTCGAGCACCCGCAGGCCCGAGAGCGGCCCGCGTGATTTGGGCGGGCTTTCGTGGGATAACTGATCTTGGTTGGCCATGAGAGCGGCCGCTAGCGCGGCGTCATCCTGATTGAGCCGTCGAGGCGTACATCCTCTCCGTTGAAGTAGGGATTGCGAATCATTTCCAGAGCGAGGCTGGCGAATTCGGCCGGCTTGCCCAGGCGCCTGGGAAATGGTACCGAAGCGGCGAGAGCAGCGTGCACCGTGTCTGGAATCGCCTGCATCAAAGGAGTTTTGAAAATGCCGGGAAGTATCGTGTTCACCCGAATTCCCTGACTCGACAGGTCCCGCGCAACGGGCAGCGTCAAAGCAACGATACCGCCTTTGGAAGCTGAATAGGCGGCTTGTCCGATCTGACCGTCTTCGGCGGCAACGCTTGCTGTGTTGATGATGACGCCGCGTTCTGCATCATCCAGTGGCTCAAGCCTGAGCATACCCGCCGCGCACTTCGCGATACAGCGAAACGTACCCACCAAATTAACCTGAATGATGAAGTTGAATGTATCGAGCGGAAAATGTTCAATTTCGCCTGTCATTTTGTTGTGACCGGCGGTTTTGATTGCATTACCCACACCGGCGCAGTTGACCAATATTCGCTCTTGACCGTGCGCTGCCCGTGCTTTCGTCAAGGCCGACCCAACGCTCGTGTCGCTAGTCACGTCTGTTTTGCAGAAGACCCCGTTGGTTTCACGGGCTATTGCGGTGCCGAGTTCCTCATTTAGATCGAAAATCGCCACTTTTGCCCCGGCCGTCGCAAGCGCGCGCGCCGTAGCTTCGCCCAATCCGCTTGCGCCACCCGTCACCACCGCAGCCATGCCCGATAATTTCACTATAACCCCTCGTTGTTACATACGTGCCGAGATTCAAGTCGCGGATTGCCTGTGATGCCGGGCGATGAACTTCATTACCGCAAAGGCCACCGACCATTTTGCCGTCGGGTGACGCTTAGCCATCGATATTGAGCCCACCGAAGATGACATCGAGCACGACCCTCAAGCCAGAATGAGACCGCCGTCAACCGGAAGCGTCTGCCCGATGACATACGCGGCGAGCGGGGAAGCCAGAAACAGCGCGGCACCGGCGATGTCTTGCGGCGTACCGAGGCGACCCATGGGAATGCGCTGCAGTGCAGCCTGGCGTCGCCCCGGATTGTCGGTCGTGATCCGCGTAAGTTTTGTTTCAACCAGACCCGGCGCGATGCCATTTACGCGGATCCCATCCCTAGCCCATGCGGTAGCAAGGGTGCGGGTCAAACCGACGACACCGGCTTTGGAGGCGTTATATGCCGGATTGCCAATGGTTGCCTGATACGCGGCGGTCGAACTGATGGTAATGATCGCGCCGCGGCTCAAGGTGAGCATCGAATGGTACTTGAGACTGCAGGCCATCAAACTGTTCAAATTGACGTCGATAACTCTCTTGAACCCGTCGATTTCGAATTCACCGCGCTCATAAATGACAATGCCCTGTGCGAGCACCAAAACGTCGAGCGTGCTGAACGCGGCCGAGCAAGCCTCGATGGCGTCGAGGTCGGACACGTCCACCTGCGCGTAAAGCAATCCATCGAGATCGGATCCATCCCCCTTGGAGTATTCGCTTGCGACTCTTTTCGTACCCCACACGTAGACTGTCGCGCCGCGGTGCCGGAACGCTTGGGCTATGCCGTTGCCAATTCCGCTCGACCCGCCTACTACCAATACGGTCTTTCCGTTAAAATCCAGCGGTTCCATTTTCTGATGATTTCCCAACATTTAAAGTATATAATTTAATTCATCACTTTATAGCGGCCCTTATGCGACTACGTCAACACATTCCTCAGCCTGATACTCGCGATGCAATTAAGCAGACGGCGCGCCGGCTGTTCGCCGAACGCGGCATTGACGGCGTCTCGGTCAAGGAAATTGTCGCCGCTGCTGGCCAGCGCAATGGCGGCTCGCTGCACTACCACTTCAAAACGAAGGAGTCTTTGGTACGCGAATTGGTCGTTGACGGCGCAAAACTCATCGATCAGTGGCGCAACGCGCAACTCGATGCGCTTGAGCAACGCGAGCATCCGGCTTCGCTACGCGAAATAATCGAGGTCCTCGTCCTGCCATCGACCAATCTTCGGGATGAAGCGGGCATGGAGGGTACGTATTTGCGCTTCATCACGATTTTGCAGTTAAGCCACCGCCAGATGTTTCTCGACTCCCTTGCGAGCCAATGGAATTCCGGCTATTTACGTTGCTTGACGCACATCCGGAACCTCGTTAAGTCCGTACCGAGCGTGGTCCTGAATCAACGCCTTGTGTTCATGGGCATCTATCTGCCGACCGTGATGGCCGCTCGTGAAGGAGCTCTTGATGAGAGTAAAGGCCCACACCATTTTTGGAGCTTGCCGCACACAATGGACAACTTCATCGACTCATTTGAGGCGCTATTAACGGGCCCCGTGTCCGCGCAGACGCAGCGGCAGCTTTCCAAAGAGGCCGCGGGAACGCGCAACGGCAAACGTGTAGCCGAACCCAGGCAACCAAGAATCTCGCGGGCGGGCGTTAGGACGACATGATTCTCTGAAGCACGATGATCGGCAGTGATCTCAAAAGAGGGCTTGATGAGTACCACGAATGTTTGGCAGGTTGGAAACGTCAAGATCACGCGCATCGCGGAGGCTGATGACTTTGCGTTGGACCCAGAATTCATTTTCAAGATGAACGCGGATGCAATTCGCAAGCACGAGTGGCTGCTGCCTAATTTCATCACGCCAAAGGGCGAGATCATCGTATCCATACATGCATTCGTGATCGACACGGGCTCGAGGCGAGTCGTGGTGGACACCTGCATCGGTAACGACAAGAAGCGACACACCGCGATGTGGAATAATCTGCAAGGCCCGTTTCTTTCAGACTTGGCCGCGGCCGGGTATCCCGCGGAGACAATCGATACCGTGGTTTGCACGCACCTGCATGTCGACCATGTGGGTTGGAATACGCGATGGGTGGAAGGCAGGTGGATACCCACCTTTCCCAATGCTCGTTACCTGTTTGGTCGAGTGGAATGGGAACACTGGCAACATGAAATAGAGTTGGAAGCGGCAAAGGCGGCGGCGGAAGACTCGCACGCCGCGAATCTCATCGAGACAGGTACCGTCATGGGCGACTCGGTCTTGCCGATCATCAAAGCGGGGCAACAGCAACTCGTTGAGGTAAACCATCGCGTCAGCGACGAAATATCGCTCGAGCATACGCCTGGGCATACCCCGGGCCACGTGTGTGTGCGGATTTCATCTCAGGGTGAAGAAGCCGTAATCACCGGCGACCTTCTGCATCACCCGGTACAGTGCTCGATCCCGGAGTTGGGAACCCATGTCGATTGGAATCCTTCCAAGGGAGAGGAAACGCGGCGAAAGTTCTTTAGCGGATGCGCTGACAAACCCGTAATGGTGCTCGGATCACATTTCGCGAAGCCGACCGCCGGGTGGGTCGTCTCGCATGGAAGTAGTTGGCGCTTTTCGATAACGGGTCGCCTCTGAGCATTCAAGGGAGCTCACCGGCCGGAATTTACAGGCCGATGCTTCAGGAATCGGTCAGTTTCCTGCAGCCCTGGGATGAGATCCTCGACGAGGAAATAACGCGAGTAGGCTCTCAGCGCGTCTTTGTGGTTGCCGGCACAACGTTCGCCCGCGAGAGCGCAATAGAGTCCCGACTGCACGCGGTGCTTGGCCCGCGCATGGCGGGATTTATGTCGGGAGTTCGCGATCACTCACCGCGCGAGGACATTATCGCCGTCGCGAATGCGGCGCGCAGGGCCCGGTCCGATTTTATCCTCGCGGTCGGCGGCGGATCTGTGATCGACGCAGCCAAGATCGTTCTTCTATGTTTGGCTGCCGATATTGTTGATTCAGCACATCTCGGTTCGTTCGCTGCCAACCGCCATCGCTTGATGCCTGCGCATTGGCCGGCTCGCATGGGCGCCATCCCTACTACGCTTTCAGGTGCAGAATTCACACATTTCGGCGGCGCTACGAACGCTCAATCCAAGCTCAAAGAGGCATACCTCGACCCGCACATGATGCCGCGCTTCGTGCTCCTTGATCCCGCGGTCGCGGTGTACACCCCGCAGCAGCTGTGGCTCTCCACCGGAGTGCGCGCGGTGGACCATACGATTGAGAGCTTGTGTTCGCCGTCCGCCAACCCGGCGTCTGACGCGGCGGCCGTACATGCACTCAAGTTGCTGACTCCGAGCCTGCTGCGCACGCATGAGAACCCGCGCGATCTGGAGGCGCGGCGCAATAGCATGATCGGCGCGTGGCTGGCGACGACCGGCTTACAGAGCGGAGTATCGATGGGCGCAAGTCATGGCATTGGTCACGCGCTTGGCGGAACAGCCGGGGTACCGCACGGCGTGACGTCCTGCCTGATGCTTCCGCACGTGCTGCGGTGGAATAAACCGGTGAATGAAACGCAACAGAGGCTAATTAGCGGCATAATGGGCGATGTCTCTACCGATGCCGGTGACCATGTTGCGATGTTGGTGGCACGTCTAGGCCTGCCCGTTCGCCTCCGCGACCTGGGGATTGAACGCGGGCAACTCGCGCACATCGCGGAAGTAGCCTTCATAGACCCATGGACGCAGGTGAATCCGCGACCGATCGAATCACCGAACGTAATCGTCGCATTGCTGGAATCCGCTTGGTGACTTGGGCGTGGTGTCGCTGCATGACTAGAGAAGATCTTCGATGCCTTCCAAGGCCTCGCCATACTTTTCCATAGCGCGCTGCTTCGCTTTGACAAGATGGTAGAAAGGAAAGGGATCATTAGCGGGTGAGTAGGCTCGCAGAACCTGCTTCGCAACGGTCACTTTGTGCACTTCGGTCGGCCCATCGGCGAGCGCCAAAAAATACGAAGCAATGACCTGGCGCGCAAACGGCATCTCATCCGAGAGACCCAAAGATCCGTGCAGGTGCAACGCTCGTGAAGCGACATCATGCAACAACTTCGGCATCGCAGCCTTGACAGCGGCGATGTCTTTGCGGACCGATCGATAGTCGTTGTGTTTGTCGATCAACCAAGCAGTCCTTAAGACGAGCAAACGAAATTGCTCAATCTCGACCCACGAATCAGCGATTTTTTCTTGGACCATCTGTTTATCCGCGAGGAGGCTTCCTTGAGTGCTTCGCGATAACACGCGTTCGCACATCATGTCGAAGGCCTTGCGCGCCTCGCCCAGGGTTCGCATCGCGTGGTGTACGCGGCCGCCGCCAAGACGTATCTGTGCGACAATGAACGCCTCCCCTCGCCCGCCGAGTAAATGATCGGCTGGGACCCGAACGTTGTTGTAGCGAATATATGCATGGGTGCCTTCCTCTTCGGAAATATCGCCTACGTTGCGGACAATTTCTATCCCCGGCGTGTCGCTCGGCACGATCAGCATCGACATCCGTGAATACGGTGGTGCAGTTGGATCTGTGATCGCCATGACGATGAAGAAATCGGCAAACTTGGCGTTGGAGGAAAACCACTTTTCACCGTTGATGACCCAATCGGTGCCATCGCATACTGCCGTCGTCGTGAAAACCAGGGGATCCGCACCGCCCTGGGGTTCAGTCATCGAAAAGCACGAGACAATTTCACTGTTGAGCAGAGGTCGCAAGTAACGTGCCTTCTGCCCCGGAGTGCCGAAATGCGCTAGAATTTCGGCGTTTCCCGAATCGGGAGCCTGGCAGCCGAATACGATCGGTCCAAATCGCGACCGCCCGATGATTTCGTTCATGAGTGCGAGTTTTACCTGACCGAAGCCCGGACCTCCAAGTTCAGGTCCGAGATGGCAAGCCCATAGGCCGCGCGCTTTGACTTGCGCTTTGAGTGGGTTCACGAGTTTCACGTGGGCTGCGCTCTTGATGTCGTACGGGCTTCGCAAAACGAAATCGAGCGGTTCCACCTGCTCACGGACGAATTCCTGAATCCAGTCCAGATTTTTCTGGAAATCCGGGTCGGTCTCAAAATCCCAGGCCACGTGGGAAGTCCTTCTAGTTAATGCGTTGAAGAGCGCGGCGTAAAAGACCGCGGGTTGCCTTGTGCATGCGCGCGCCGACATCATGAGGCACCTTGCCGGCACAGGCTCGTGCGTATGTGCCTTCGAGTATGATTGCCAGCTTGAAGCAAGCGAATACCTCATACCAATCCATTGCCGATAGGTCACGTGTGCTGGATGAGGCGTAACGCTCCAGCAAATCCCGAGTTGTCGGAAAGCCATGCCACGGGTGAACCACGATGCTGCTCGGATTCTCACCGTCGTCATCTGGCCAAGTAGCGAACAGCCAGCCCAGGTCGATTAAAGGGTCACCAATCGTCGATAATTCCCAATCGACGATCGCAGCGAGTTCAGCGCCGTGGTGTTGAAATAGAACGTTGGCCAAGCTGTAGTCACCGTGAACGATGCCCGGTGAGAGCGAATGCGGGCGCCGTCGAGACAACCAGGCAGCCACTTCTTCCACCCCTTCAATATCGAGTGCTCCCGGCCAACCGGGATATTCTGCGTATCCGGCTAGCTGAGCGAGCCAACGGTCAACCTGTCTCTCCAGATATCCGTCGGGCTTCCCGGTGTCGGTTAGGCCGACGGCGCGAAAGTCGACCCGCTCCAGCGCAGCAAGTCCATCCACCAATGCCAAGCCCATCGCGTAGCGCAGTTCGGGTTTTCCGGCATGCAGCGGGGGCAGGCCGACCGTTGCATTGAATCCCTCGACGGCCGCCATGATAAAAAATGCGGCCCCCAACACATCATTATCGGGATGGAAAGCGATGAGAGTCGGATGGGGGACATCGGTGCCGGCGAGTGCTCCGAGAATCTTTGCCTCGCGACGCATCGTCTCATTGCTATTGACCCTCGGATGGCGGGGCGGACGCCGTAAGACATATTCTTGATCGGCGCGGCCGAATTTCAATAGAATATTTTGCGTGCCCCCCGTGAGCAAGATCGGCGAGGTGATTGGCCCGCTGCCAAGACGCCGGTCGTCCATCCAACGAGTCAATCGTCCGAGGTCGATCAAATCCTGCCAAGTCTGATCGCTCACCGCATGGCTCCAGTCACCGTCCCTCAAGACCCGCGGCCGAGCGTGCTTCATTCTCCTGGTAGCGGTTGAATCCTTCCAATACGGACATCTGGAGATCCGGCGCTAATCCATGGCCGATTCGAATGAGTTGCAGACAAAACCACCCTTGCTTACCCCAGGTCTCGACCTGTCTGTGCGTTAGCGGATCCACATTCGGTCCCAAGGCCTCCGGCGCGAGCGTTAGTTGATGCTCCCACGTTGATGCGTGCGCGGTTTGACCGGAAAGGATTTGGCACGGTAGTTCCGGATCGATACACATGGGACGTCCGAGACCAATCACATCCGCGGCTCCGCTCGTGATCGCCTCTTCCATTCCTTGCTTCGTCCTGAATCCGCCGGTCACCATGATGGGCATATTCGCAACCGGTTTAATCATCGATGCGTACTCAAGGAAATACGCCTCGCGCTTCCGCGTACTCTCCTTGAGGGGCGGGGCGGTGTCTGCGCCGGCCCCTATCATGACCAATTGTTCATAGCTTCCTCCCGACAGCTCGAGCAGGTCAATTCGTGCATCGCCCAGCCATTGCGCAACCTGCATGGCCTCTTCATTCGTAAAGCCTCCCTGTTGAAAGTCGGCGGAGTTTAATTTTACGGCGATGGGAAAATCGCGCCCGACTGCAGTGCGAACTGCATGGGCGACCTGCAAGAGGAAGCGCGCTCGATTGGCAAGGCTGCCGCCCCAAGCATCACATCTGCGGTTTGCGATGGGCGATAAAAATTGCGAGATCAGATAACCGTGCGCACCGTGTATCTGCACGCCGGTAAAGCCGGTCTCTCGGGCTACCGCTGCAACGTGCGCGAAGCGGCGGATCAAGTCCATTATTTCCGCTTCTGATGCAGCCCTTGGAACTCCGAATCCCTCGCCGGCTATATTTAGTGCGACGGCGGACGGCGCAAGCGGCTTTGCGTTGAGCGCCTTCGGTGCCTGGCGACCCGGATGGTTGATCTGCATCCAAAGGTGGTTGCCCGCTTCTGTGCCTGCTCTCGCGTAAGCGCGAAGCTCATCCATGCCGCCATTGGCATCGACTGCGACATTGCCTGGTCGTTCCAGATGAGATCGGTCAACCTGGACATTGCCCGTAATTACCAGTCCGGCACCGCCGTGACTCCAGCGCCGATACAACCGCTCGATAAACGGAGTTGCGCGATTCATCGAATCGGCAAGGCCTTCCGTGAGCGCAGCTTTGCACAATCGATTGGGTAGGGTTACGCCGCACGGTAGCTTGAGTGGCGTGCTCAAAATCGATATAGGCATCAAGTATTCCTGTCGAGCCGTTAACCGGCGTTTATGCGGCAGTCGGACTCGCGGCATTAGCGAGTTTATTGCGTTCTCGGTCCCGCAGCTCGCGGCGCATAATCTTGCCGGTGGTAGTCAGTGGCAAGGCATCTACGAACTCTATCTCCCGCGGGTATTCGTGCTTAGCCAACCGATCGCGCACCGAATTGCGAATCTCGTCCTTCAATTCGTCACTGCCGATTTGCCCCGCCGCGAGGACGATAAAGGCTTTGATAATTTCAGAACGCTCCGCGTCTGGGATGCCTATCACGGCTGTCCTGGCCACCTTCGGGTGCCGCAAAATGGCATCTTCGATCTCTACGGGCCCGATGCGATATCCTGAACTTTTGATGACATCATCGCTCCGGCCGATGAACCAGTAGAAGCCGTGTTCATCGCGCCTGGCGAGATCGCCCGTCAGCAACCAGTCCCCGACAAATTTTTCCTGTGTTGCCTTTGGATTTAGCCAATATTCGAGCATCATGACCGGGTCCGGACGCCGAAAGGCAAGATTGCCGATTTCACCGGTCGGCAACTCCGCACCGCTATCATCGACAATATTGGCTGTGTGCCCCGGTATTGCGCTTCCCAGAGATCCGATTTTGGTATGTTGCAGGCTCGCACAGTTGCCGAGGACCAAGTTGCACTCGGTTTGGCCGAATCCTTCGTTGATCAAGACTCCCAACCTGTTGTTCATCTCATCTAATAGGTCTTTTCCCACCGCTTCGCTGCCGCTGATGACGGATCGCAAATTCACACCGAATCGGCTGCACGGGTCACGAACCTGACGTATTTGTTTGAGTACCGTCGGAGTCAACAACACATTGCGCACCCGATGCTGACCCATCATCGACAGGGCGCGTTCGGGATCGAAAGACGTCGCGTGATAAGTCAACACGGGCTTGCCGTGAAACCATGCGGGCATCAGAATATCCATCAACCCGGCGAGCCATGACCAATCCGCTGGCGACCACATCAAATCTCCCTCTTGGGGGAAAAAATCGAAGAGCACCTCGACACCGGGCATGTGGCCAAGCATCCCGCGATGACCTTGCAGAGCGCCCTTTGGCCAACCAGTTGTACCGGAAGTATAGTTGATGAATGCCGGCGTATCCGGCGTGAGCGGCAACGTCTCGAACGCATCGGAGGCACGGTCCATGACATCCCAAAGGGATTTCGCTGCTTCGCCGATACCGTCAACAACGAAAACAAATTGCAGGTCCGGGACAAGTTGCCGAATCTCAGTCAACTTGGGTAGATTCGCCAAATCGGTGATTGCGAGTTTGGCCCCGCTATTCTTGAGTCGATATTCGAGCGCATCGACGCCAAATAAAACCGAAGTGGGCACCGAGATCAATCCAGCCTTCCAGCAAGCGACGTTGGCGAATGCCGTCACGGGGTGTTGCGGCAACAACAGCATCACACGGTCGCCCGGGACTAGGCCGTACGCTACAAAGACATTCGCCACACGATTGGCAAGACGTTGAATCTGCAAGAATGTGAAGATGCGTATCGCGCCGTCGGGTTGATGATGAATGAGCGCCGGCTTGTCAGGATCCCGCGCATGCCGATCGCAAACGTCGGACGCGATGTTATAGCGATGAGGCAACGACCATTGAAAGGAGTTATATACCTCGGCATAGGTCTTTGCCTTTGTGACTAACATAGCGATAACCAACCCCTCCCCCTGGCCATTATCGCTGGCAAATTCACTCGATTCGACAGCAGAAAGTAGGCTGTCCGATTAAAGCATATATTTTACACGAAGTAAAAGAATCGCTTCGCAGCGTCACGACCAGGCAATCGTGCTGAATATCTGAACCAATGCTCGTTCAGGCATTCGTCACGGAATTTGCCGTTGAAGCTCTGCACGGAGGCGTTCTGGGTGGGCTTGCCGGCCTGGATGAGCCGCAGCTCGATCTTATAGTCGTAGGCCCATCGTCCAGGGCCTTACGGGTAAACTCGGGGCCCTGATCGGTCTCGATTACCTTGGCAGGGGACTGCCGGAGTCGGCTGCCTTTCAACGCGCGCAACGATCTGCGACAAAACTGCGCGCCGGCAGTTTCGTGGCCTTGTTTGCCGAGGGCTGACTTGAAGCACCCTGCTGCTCTGGGTGAGTTGGTCTGATCGGATTGCTGTGCTCTACCTGCTCTTTATTTGGCTGCCTTCGCTCTTGTTAAGGAACGGTGTGTCCAGCGAAGGCGGCCGAGGCACAAATCCCCATATTACCTCGAACGTGCAAGACCGTTTGTACCGATAGGTCCGAGCGTGAGATGGGCCTCCTCGATAGCGCGGCTTGAGAATTCATGTTCTAGCCGCCACCCGCGCCAATTGAGGCCATGATCGGGCGATCATGGCCCGTTGGTTGGAACGAAACTCTATTGGCTATCGATCGTCAGAATCGCGCCCAGCAGCTGCCGGCACCGAAGGAGTGACGGCGACGCGGGAGCCTGACAGAACCCATGCTCTCTGGCTTGGAGAGAACCGTGGCGCCAGCAATCCATCGTTGATCTCACGTGTAACGGCAAAGCGGTTAAATGACGCTGCAGGTAGGTACAACCGAAAGTTGTTGGCGAAGCCGTCGGAAGCTGTATCCGGATCGCCCTCTGGGGCCGAGATAATGCCGTCATGGTTAGCGTCTACGCGAGCTACTTCTGCAGCGTACGCATCAAATAGTCGGCGCTGGAGGTTCTTCACTCCCGGCTCAAACGAGACGGGTCGCGCATAGACGTCCAGATAGATCTCATTGGCGAGTCCGCTCGGAATGCCGCGCTCACGGAACTCTCGCTGCGAATCCACGGTACCATCGAACTTATCAGGATCGCGGGGAAGATTAGGATTGTCTCCTACAACTCGGGGATCGTTGTTAATTCCACGTGGTCCGGATCCGGGAATGATGGACTGCAACTTTCCAATCTCGCCATCGCGAAAGGTGTCAGGCGCCTTGCCGAAGTTATCCGGAAATCCTCCCGTAAACGGTAGCTCATATAGCGGATGAATCCAGTTGGTGCCGAGATAATTGAACTCCCAATAGGAATGTACATCGCTCTGCTGCACGGCGTTATACGCGCCCATGCTCTCATAAATGGACACCACATTGGTTTGTCGGTCGGGGAAGTGGTCCGACCTGCTGGGAAAGTGCACTGAGTTGCCATCTAACGTAAAGAATTGCCCTGCTATGTTGCGATGGTCTCCCATTTCCTTTAGCTCCGCCGCATCTTGCGCCGTAATCTTGCCGAATTGCGCGTGGCCGTCCCTGCGTGGCGGCGTCGCGTCGGGCACGACAAGATCGTGAATCATCCAACCTTCGTACCACCCACCCTCGTTGTTAATGACGAACAACGGCGAGATGTCCGTGAACACGTCCAGAAATGCTTTCGGATCATTCGGGCCGGTGGGCAGCCCTGGCTTGAGCTCGAGAATCATACGTACGGTTCCGAGTGTTGGCAGGCCACAATTGCCTCCCGTGGCGGTGAGTTGCACCGAATCGTTGATGCCCGGAAAGACCTTTGTAAAGACGTTGGGCTCAAAGCCGTTCGAATCCAGCAGATAGTACTGAACGAGCTGGCCCGGCTTGTCCGCTTCAGCAAATACTTGCATCGGTAGAAATGTGTGCGGGCGGTCCGCGAGTTGAACGAGACGATCCTTCAGTGGGTCGGGGAGAGCGGCTATGTCCCCGCGAGTTCTGATAGTCTCTCGATCTGCCGTCGCGTTTGGATTGGGGTGACACGGCGCGGGCGGTTGCTCCGCATAGGCGTTTTCGAGTAAACAAATTGCGAGAGCCGCAGTGGCCGCAATCAGTGGGCGTGATTTCATGTGTAGATCCTCAAACTATTTGATTTCCAAGGTCCATTCAGAGGTCCACCGTCATACGATTACGCCCTGAAGCTTTGCGCAGACACACACCGACGCCGATTTTCGCTGAGAGCGTTGTCACCCTAGGGATGCTGAACGGCTGCGAGGTCTCGTTGCACTTGAGTAAGTGTCGGCGCCGAGCGTTTATGTTCACATATCCTTGGAATAACTTATGTCGCCATCCGCGTGGGAGTCATGCCACTTACTCCGAATCATCTTGAGCCAACCCAAAGAGCTGAAGAGGCTATCGCTAGCCATGAAGACGCGGGACGGCGAATGCGTCGATTTGCTGTTAGGTGATGCGCGACTTCGACTTCGGCGTGGCTATGCACCGGACATGTTGCCGGCGACTCAAGTTGATAGACAGCCTGTCGCCGCTTCATCGCGCGCCGAGACCACGGTCATTCTCACGTCCGCGGGAAACCACAAGTAATGTGCCACACTACACCCGCGCTAATACCTAATCCGCCTGCGGAAAGAGCTTGACGAACAATTTCCCAATAGCCGCAGATGGTCAGCCGGCCATCCCGGACAATCACCTCGCCTCCCACCGATTCAAAATCCGGTAAGCCGATTGAACACGTCCAGAGTGTAACGGGAATCGATCCGAGGAGAGCCGAGACTATGACGACAGCACCCATGCTAAGCTTGCCGACGCTGCGCAGCCATAAACAAAGCGAGATTCCTACAGCCGAGTGAAGATAAGAAATGACCAATGCGACAGGTACAAAACGACCGCCAATACCGTGATTCAAACCAGCAAACAGCAATACGGGCACCGACGGCGCTACCACGGATGCGCAAACTAAACGTCCTAACTGTTGTAATTCCATATCGCGAGCCGTTCTATTTTAGAAGAACGTAGAAGACCAATTGCGTTAAGTTGAGCGAAACGGTGCGACTACCATGAGCGTGGACCGCTGACCCGGGCCGAAGTGAACCGGCCGTGAATCGTCGGCAGGCCGTCACTTGTCATCTACTTCACGATCTTCATGTCGGTCCAACGGTTTCAAGTAATTGTCGACGACAAAATCGGCGATTGCACGCCCCAAAAGCTCACCCGCTGCTTCATCCGTGCGGAAATGCACGCCGGCATACACCCGGCTGAGGCTCGCTTCTTGCTCCGCCGCGGCGAGGGAATCGAACGTGCGAACGACTCCTGGAACAACTTCCGATGTGAGAGGGAAGTGGAATTGGTTCACGCCAAGAAACATCCGCAGAACCGATGCTCCGCCGGCGCTGATCACCGCATGGGCCCCAGGATACGACGGATCGGCCGCCGTCTTGCCGACCTCCGGTAACCAGGTCGCATCAGAAATTGTGGACGGATTATTATCTACGTCAGCGCTTCGAATCGCGGTAATCGGGCGCCAGCGGTTATAGGTGTACTTGGCGTCGTAGAATGCGATTACGCCATCCGCGATGGCAAAATTGAGGAGCGCGAACAACCGCGCACTCTGTGCCGTTGTGAGCTGTCGCGATTGAGCCGCCGTCTGAGCGATCTCGTTCCAGTAGTTCTGGATGGCCCCGTTCCAAAACTTGCCCGTAAAGGCCTGATCAGTCGTGACGCTTGTGCTGTTGGCCATACCGACGGACTTCACTTCAATGAAGGCCTGCGTGTAGTCGGTACTCGCCAGTGCCGGCGGCGGCCCCGGGCGAAACTGATTTGCGTGCCTCAGCGCGAAGGGCGTCACGCGAGACCAATGCGTGAAAACCGGCTGACTCGGAAAATTAGGCGGAGTTGATTGATAATCCCCCGGAGCGAAGCCAAAAACGTAGGGAATGGGGGGTGCGGAGGAGTTGTCACCACTCCGAAGATCGAGCAGCGCGTCCGCTACCGCCTTGCCGATTGCAACACCCTCGTCCTTGTCTGCCCCGTCCGGTATTCGAGTCAGCGATTGATCGAGTTGCGCGTCGATTGCCGTTTGCTGCGTCGGGTATAGGGCCATAAGGACTTCATGGGCCGACGAGGCGGCCGCCGCGTCCGGCGAAGCGTGAAGTGATATGCGTTCGAGCCGCACGAGATAGGGGTTATGGGTGCCCTCAATGGCATTCACCGCGTCGTACATGGCGGCATGCATTACGGCGAAACTGCGTGTTGGATGGACGCTGGCCGGCTGCGCCCCCGGGGTACGGACAATAGCCAGAAGTGCTTTGTTCCATTGTATAACTGGATTGTCCAGGGTCGCCGCCGACTCGGCCCTCTCGGAAGTACAAATATTGAGAGACACAATAGCGCACGCGGCCGCGAGCGACGTCAAGAATCGTGACATGGTTGATTTCTCCGGTAGAGTCAAACGAATTGTCCTTCGTAAGTTAAGACTCCCCGACCGCGGAAAATATTCCAGAGATCATCAATTTTCTTGAACGACAATTGTCGGGATCCAATTCGACGGACATCCGAGCCCGAGCACCGTGGACTCGACCTATCTCGTCGGTCGAGGTTCGATCGCGTAGCCTTGGGAAGCTGTGAGCCGGATGCCGGCTTGCCACAGAGTGCTCGCGGTCGAGTACTTGGCAATGCAGATTCCAAGCGACCATGTATCGCGATTAGGACTCAGTCAAACGACGGCCGTAGACTTGGCCTCGACGTGCAATCGGGACGTGAGGTCGACGGTTACGTTGGCGCACACCGCTGTTTGCGGATAGTCGGAGCGCACCTCGGTTTGCAACGGACATTCGCCGAGCAAGGTTGTGGACCTGCAGGTCCCGTTTCGTCACACCCCCATAGGTAAAGGATTGGCCGGTGCCGACCACTTTGGAATTCTCCGCCGGAGGCTCGATTTGGCGGGATCTCTTCTTGTATCGAGCTGTTGTTTCGAATGGTCGTCTTCCATTGCGCCAATCAGCGCGTCGGAGATCTTCTGTCCTTCGTTCCGCAACGGGTATCACCTGGCATTCTGGCGGGTGGGGAATCTCGTGTATTGCGCCGTCTCGGATACGCGTGGGACGAAATGCTTGGGCCTGCCCCGGGTGCTACATGATTGAGCGCGTAGGAGGCGGTAAGACCCCGTCCAGTCCGCCGCACATTTTCATGGAATAAATTCTTACCCTGCGCAGTCTTCTCTCCTGAACCGCAACTCAAGGAGACCAGACATGTCGGATGACTCATCGCTGCTATCGCGCCGTAAAGCCCTTAAATGCATGGCGTACGGCGGGGCCGGGACTCTATTTGCGCTGTCGGGCGGCGTCTTCACGCCCATCGATCTGGCCATGGCAGCGAGCGACAAATACGGCGCTGCGAAACTGGGCAAGCCGCTGTTCGTTCAAATCAGCGACACCCATATCGGATTCAACAAGGAAGCGAATCCCGATGTGAACAGCACGCTCACGCAGACCATTGACTTGGTAAACGGCATGTCCGCGCAACCTGCGCTCATCATCCATACGGGCGATATCACCCATTTGTCGAAGCCCGCCGAATTCGATCTCGCGCAGCAGCTCTTCACCCGCTTGCGCACCACGGAGATGCACACCGTTGCCGGAGAGCACGACACCACCGATGCGACTGTGAGCGAATACTTCAACCGTTTCGGCAAGGTTTCCAATAACAAGGGGTATTACAGCTTCGATCACGCCGGCGTGCACTTCATCGGGCTGATCAATGTACTTGAGTTCAAGCCGGGCGGTCTCGGCACGTTGGGGCAGGAGCAGCTCGCGTGGGTGGCGGCCGACTTGAGGGGACGCTCGGCGAGCACGCCCATCGTCGTGTTCGCTCACATGCCGCTGTGGACGATCTACGAGCCTTGGGGCTGGGGGACGGGCGATGCGGATCAGATCATGAGCCAGCTGCGTCGCTTCGGCTCGGTCACCGTGCTCAACGGCCACATCCATCAGATCGTGCAGAAGGTCGAGGGCAACATCACCTTTCACACCGCGCGCGCCACCTCTTATCCGCAGCCCGTCGCCGGCGTCGGCCCGGGTCCCGGGCCGCTCAAGGTGCCCCCGGAGCAACTGCAGGCGATGCTAGGGGTCACCAGCGTCTCGGTGGTGAAACACCCGAGCGCACTCGCGCTCAATGACACGGCACTCGCCTAGCAACGCATCGAAATCTGATTAAAGGAGCAATAAACGTGAACATTCGGCGGACTCAACTGTTGATGACGGCGGTCGGAATGCTGCTTCTGGAAGCCATGGAGGTCTATCTGCCTTCGTCGGCGGAAACCTCGGACTCGGGCAAGATCATCGTCAAGAACTTCATGTTCAACCCCACGCCCTTGACCGTCAAAACCGGCTCGATCGTGACGTGGACGAACATGGACGATGAACCGCACACCGTGGTCAGCGACACGGGAACGTTCAAGTCCGGCGGCATGGATACCAACGAGACCTTTTCCTACAAGTTCGACAAGCCCGGCACGTATCACTTCACCTGTTCGATCCATCCGCGCATGGCCGGAACGATCGTCGTTCAGTAACCCCATGAAGGACGCGACGAAGACAGGTCTTGTCGTTGCCGTGAGTCTTGCAGCGATGGCGATCGGCGGAGCGGCGGTGTTTGTCGGCTCCGGGGTCTATGACATCGGCGCCGATGACCATCATACGAAAGTCACATTGGCAATAATCGAACGCCTCCGCGATCGCTCCATCGAGATGCGCGCGCGCGCCGTCGACGTGCCGCAGCTCGGGGATCCTAGGAAGGTCGCGGCCGGCGCAGAACGCTACGCCGCGCTCTGCGTCGGCTGTCATTTGGCACCGGGGGTGACGAAGTCGGACATCCGTGCCGGGCTGTACCCGCATCCACCGAGCCTGGCTCAGGAGGAAGTGCGCGATTCGCAGCGGTCATTTTGGACCATCAAGCATGGGATCAAGATGAGCGCGATGCCCGCGTGGGGCAAATCCTTGGATGATGCGGCCATTTGGGACATCGTGGCGTTCCTGCGCAAGCTGCCGGAAATGACTCCGGAGACCTACGCGCAGAGTGCCCGGGGTCAGTAGTCGGCCACGATAGTTCAAATCTATATATCCGGTAGACGCAATCAATTGGAATATCTAGCTTGGCTCGTGCCAAATGAAGAGGTGCTCGTATGGTGTAGAAGGGCTCAATAACGGACCATCGGCAATGACAATCAGGGAACTACGTTACTTAGTGGCTCTCGCGAATCGAGCGCATTTTGGACGCGCCGCCGCGGACTGTCATGTTTCTCAACCCACGTTGAGCAATCAGATCCGAAAACTCGAGGAGTATCTTGGCGTCACGCTCATCGAGCGCAATGCCCGCTCATTTGCGCTGACCGTGATGGGACAGGAGGTGGTTGGGAAGGCGCAACGAATCGTAGCGGAGGTCGATGGGTTGTTGTCCTCGATCCGCCGGCCACGCGGACCGTTGACGGGGCGGCTGAATCTGGGGGTCATTCCATCGCTTGCACCCTATTTTCTACCTTGGCTAATCCCTCTTGCCAAGGCTCACTACGCGGGCTTGCAACTGATCGTGCACGAGGATCTTACCCAGCACCTGTTGGAACGCCTGCGCAACTATCAAATTGATGCGGCGCTTCTCGCGCTGCCGCTGGAAAGAGAAGGCTTCGAGGAATTGGCGTTGTTTGACGAGCCATTTTGGTTTGCCTGTCCTACGGGCCATCCCTTGTCGAAACTGAGAGTCGTCAGCGAAGTCGATTTGCGCGACGAACCGATGCTCCTGTTGGCCGAGGGCCATTGCCTGCGCGGCCAGGCCCTGGCGGCGTGCGGGCGGCTCGCCGCGGATGATGATGGAGTCGACGATTTCCGCGCCGCAAGCCTGGAGACAATCTGTCAGCTGGTTGCTGCGGGCTTTGGCTGCACCCTGTTGCCGGCGCTCGCCGCTCTTCCGCCGCGTGAGAGGCCGCCGTCAATCGCCATCCGGCGGATGCGGTCCATCAATGCGAGCCGCCGCATTGGTTTGGTCTGGCGCCGTGGCTACCCCAAAGGACACGAACTGGCATTACTCGGCAATTTGGTACGCAGCAGTCCGCCAAGCGGTACCGTCTCCGTTATGACGGCTATTCCCTTGCATGCGCATCACTAGCGCTTGCCGTAGTCCAGCGGGACGCCCTTGCGCTGCGCAATGATGTAGGCCTCCAGCGCTCTCATCTTAGGATCATCGGGCGCAAGAACCCGACCGCGCACTGGGTGCTCGATGCACCAATTGATCATGTCGCGCAGCAGCGCCACGCGACCCAGCTGCGGTTGAAACTTGGGATAAGACTCCGGGTGCGTATTGGCGGCGCGGGGATGACACATGTCGCAGGACACGGCGATCTCGCTGCCCAACTCGTCGCCGCTATGGAAAACTGTCGATCCGTACACTGCTGTCTTGTAGGTTTCATGCTTCCACACCTGTACGTCCTGTGCGGTCACCGTCCCGTAGGTGGAGGATTGGCCCGTGCCCACCAGTTTGGAATTGTCCGCTGGCGCTACAACCTGGTGAGCCTTAACCTCTCCTTGAATCCAGTTGTTATTCGGATTGCCTGCCTTCCATTGCGCCATCAGCGCATCGGAAATCTTTTGGCCTTCGGCACGGCTCTTGGGCGCGTCATTGGGCACCTGAACCGTCGTTTTGTTATCGCACAGTTTGACGGCTTTGCTACCAGACACCGGCGTGGGGAGCGAGGGCTGTGGGGTCGCGACCTGAGTGTCGGCTTTCGCGACGAAAGCGGACGCGAGCAGCATCAGCACGAGGAACCTAAGATTATTCATGGCAGGGCCTCCGTCAAGTCCGATCAATAACTGGCGAGCGTGGGGGTCGCGGGTATATCACTCTTACCGCCGCTGCTCAGATAGCTGGCCTTGACCTGCATGGGATTGCGGTTCCACAGGCTGTAGAGCTTGTCGACGAGACCGTCCGGGTGTACGGCCGCTGTCCCATCGCCAAGACCGTCGCTTGAGTCAAAAGGATTAGGCCGGTTCATCTGCACCGTCAGCGCCGGCAAGCCTTGGGGCGCGTACGGCCAAGGCCAGGCGGTCGAGAGCATGCCGTGAAAGTGGACATTACCAATCCGGTTAGTCAGCACCTGATGGGTGTGCCCGTGTAGTACGGTGACGCGCTCGAATCGCTGCAACAGCGCCTGCACATCCTCAGCGTCGTCGGTCCAGAAGTTCCATGGACGGTAGAGCTTGTAGAGTGGCGAGTGCGAGAAGACTATCACCGGCGTCGAGGCAGCAACCTTCTGCAGGTCCTTGCGCAGCCATTCGCGCTGCGGTGCGCCGACTTCGAAAGCGCTCTGCACGGCGTTATCGAGTCCCGCCACCGTATGCATGCGCTCCGCGGCCGTCATGCCGCGAGCAGTCCAGAAGTCCTTTTCCTCGACGCTCATCAGCACCACGAAATGCACCCCTTTGTGGTCGAAACTATAGGTTTGCGGTCCGAATAATTCGTTCCAGCGGCGGCCCAGGTCGAGGTACCAGTCGTGCTCGCCGACCATCATGTGCACCGGCGCTTTCAGGCTCTTCAGGATCTGGGCGCCCAGATCGAGTTCTTCCTTGCGACCGAGCTGTGCCAAATCGCCGCCGTAGAGCACGAAGTCGGGCTGAGGATCGAGTCTATTGACATCATCGACTGCGCGCAGCAGCTGGCGCACGAAACGCTCATTGGTCTTCTTGACATAGAGATGCGAATCGGAGATGTAGGCGAATGTGAAGCCCGGCTTCGCAGGATTGTCGGCGGCATAGGCGACATTGACAGGTAAGAAACTGTGGAAGTGATTGGACACCCCCGCGGCCAAGGCTGCCGCCGCTGCACCCGTTGAGACTTTCAAGAAGCTGCGCCTATTGAGATTCTGCAGACCGCGAAACAGCGCCTCGCGCTCCTCCAAATGGCGCGTCTCGACACTCCTGATGTGCGGCAGCTTTAGTCGATCGCTCATGGTGTAGCTCCCTGTTGTTGCAGACCCATCGGACCCATCACCCGCTGCTCAAACGGAATGCGCTCTCGATGTGCAAGTGCGTTATCGCGAAACGGTCGGCTCTTGGCAGCGAGTAGCTTCTGCTCGCGCAACGCCGCCTCGTTCTGCGCAATGAATCGCATATCGGTGAGGACAAAGAGAAAGGCCACTACATCGTCGATCTCGTTCTCGCTCAAATTCAGCGGCTCAATGCCGCCGTCCAGATAGGCATTCGTCTCACCGCCTTTGTTGTAATGGTCCATCACATCCCACAGTGTCTTTAAGGAACCGTCGTGCATATACGGCGCGGTGAGTCCCACGTTACGCAGCTGCTCGGTCTTGAACGCCCCGATGTCCTCGCGCTTCTTCGTAACGAGGAATCGCCCAAGCTCCGACATATCGGTTTCAATCGCCAACTTGTCGAGCGCTTCAGCATCGCTCCCATTCGTCAACACGCCGAGCGCCTTTGTCGCCAGCCCCTCGAAATTCTGCGTGCGTGCAGAGACGCCGATGTTGTGGAATAGATTATCCGTGCCCAGCGGATTGGAAGAATTGATCATGTGGCAGCTGACGCAGCGTGCTTTGCCGTTGAAGAGATCCCATCCGCGCTGCGCAGCGGGCGAGAGCGCCTTGCGGTCGCCGGCGGCAAAGTGGTCAAACGGCGCATTCAAGAAGATCAGAGTGCGCTCGAAGCTGGCAAGCGCACGGCCCAAATCGTCATAGTTCGGCGCGCGGCCGTAGGCTTTCTGAAAGAGAGTCCGGTAGGCTGGATCGGTGTTGACCGATGCCATGGCGCCGGCGGAGTCCGGATGGCCCATCTCGATTGGATTGAGAATCGGCAGCTTGGCCTGTTCCTCGAGCGACGGCGCGCGCCCATCCCAAAATTGACTTTGCAGGAGCGCTGCATTCATCGTCGTCGGTGCGCTGCGTTTGCCAAGGCGATCGCCAATGCCTTCCGACACGCTGCGATGGTCAGTGAAGCCGCGGCTGACATCGTGGCAGGTGGCACAGGCGAGGGTACCGTCCCTCGATAGACGTGTGTCAAAGTACAACTTGCGGCCGAGTGCCACGCGGTCGGGGGTGAGTTCGTTGCCAGCCGGCACAAAGATCGTCGTCCAGGCCGTGGGGTCGATGCCCGCCGGGGGCGACAGCAGGCCGCTGACCAGATCATCCAATCGCTGCTCTTGCTGTGGCATCGGCAACGCGCCGTGCGCCGAAGTGGGGATTTCCGCGGCGTCGCCCGACGCGCCGCAGTAAGTTATTGCGAGGGCAACCATTGCCTTTCTGCATGATGCGCGTACCGAGTCGGACTTGTTCACGCTCCCCCCTAACTTTGGTTCGCCCGGATCGTAGAATGCGCGCTCGATGCGCACGTTCCCAATTCAATTCTTGAATGGAGGCAATAGCATTTAGCTATCAATGCCTGTTCTCTTGGGGAATCACTAAGAAATTGACATTCACGGAATAAAGCGCCTGTGTTCGCGGTCTTCGTACTTGCGACTTCCAAAAGGAGGGATCTCGATGACAATGGCCGACGTTCTTATTTTGGCATCTTGCAAGACGGCCCGATGTGGCCAGGAGTGGCGAATCCAATGATGTTGCCATCGAAAACCTTGCCGATTGAAAGTGATGGCGACTTACTGCTTGCAATCGAGAGCAAACAATTGATCCGGTCCTGGCCACCGAAGAACTGGACTGGCTGACTCTAGAGCGTCTGCCGCCGGAACAGCGCCTAGCCTTGGAATTGACCTACCACATGGGATCTTCCGTCGAGGAAATTGCTGCAATCACGAGAGCTCCGGTCGTTACCGTCAAGGCGCGTACGAGCCGAGCCCGCGAGCGATTGCGTAAACATTTGCCTTCTCTGGCGGGAAATTCGCCTGAATCCATGCAAAGCGCGAGTGACAAGAGGGTGTTCCAAGAAACTGGAAATACTAGTCCTGGCGGAACCGTCTTGCAGCTGCGTCCACTTCTGCGACGTGATCTTCACTTGCAACAGTTTTGGTGTCGTCACCTGCGGCCTGCGATACAAAGCTGGGAAACTGACCTATCTTCATCACCGCTGACTTCCTAATCTGGGGAGACGCCTTTGCTAGTTGATCCACCGTATGCGCGACCTTTGTGTCCGCAGCTGACCTTGCAGCCTGCCACTTTTCCGACTTGACAGCGGCTTCGTGGGCGTCGGTCATCGCAGGGTTTTGTATGTAATCGCGCTTCGAAACACCTATAAATACACGTTCAACGAGGGGCGGGATCGTCTACGGCTTTTACTAAACCGGCGCGGGCAAGGCTCACCCCCAAACCAGTTCCACAAAGACTGATGAGCGCAAAATAAGACGATCACGTACGCATGCTCAATAGATCCGAATCCATCACTCTGGCTTACCCGCCGTAACCCAACGCGCGAAAATGTCGACGCGCTCCTGCGGCCACGCGCCATCGCAAGGCATGGTGCCATTGCGTACGCGCTCAAGAATCGCATCAGCATTAGCGCTGACGTCGGCGTACAAAGCGAGATCGAAAGCGAATTTCATCGACTTGACATCACGCTCACGGAATAGCCCCTTGATGTGTTTGCCAAATTCGACTTTCTCATCTGGACCCGGCAGAACCGGGGCGTCATGTTTAGAGTCGTCCGCCCGCGCGAGCGCCGAGACACGACATCCGGGTGGTCCGGCGGCAGTGTTCCAGTCCCAATGGGGCATGGGCATGCGCAGGGGCGGTCGCGACTGAGTCTGCGAGTTCTCGACCGCCAACCGAGATCCCCATTCGATGTAAGCCTGGAACGCGGAACGAAATTCAGCGTCATTCGGCAGCCCCGCCTCGCGTGCTGACTGTAGCAACAGTGTGACCCAGCGTGCCCGCATTTCTTCGGTAAGACATTTTCCGAGGTGCTCCGAAATCATGCGAGCATATCCGCCGTACTCCTCGCTGTAGCACTTCGGACCGCAGAAGACTTCGCCGAGCCACTTCGCCACGCGCTGTGGATGGTCCGCCGCCATATTCGCGAACACCGGGGCGAGCAGATCGTCGGCCGGAACGAACTTCTCATAGAAGTGACGCATCATTCGAGTAAGCGCCGGTAGACCGCCCGCCCACTCGAACATGGTTGGCTCGTGATCCGCCGCCAGGACTGGATCACGAAACCCGATACTCCAATGCGTGCCCGTGCAGAACGGTTTGTTCAGCGCGTGACCGCAGCGGCAGAGCGTATAGTGCTCGTTCGAAGCGCCCGCGTTACGCACCACAGTATCGCCGTCCGCGTCGAGCAACGCCACCGTGCCGGTTACGCGATATGGGCCGTCCTTGGAGACCTCGATGCTGGGAGCGCGCGTTCCGTGGTAATCAACGTCCGAGCGCGCCTCAATGCCATCGAACGCATAGCTGAGCGCACCCGAGGGACAATCACGCACGGCGCGGATAATTTCGTCCATCCGGCCGCCGCTTGGGGCAACGAACGGCTCCTTATCTACCCTGAAGACAGCGGACAGCCTATCCGTACAGAAACCCGAATGTTGGCACGTCCCGCGATTATCAAATATCGTGACTTGCTGGCCTATGTACGTATCCCGACGATCTGCGAGGCGTGTGGGATCCTTCGCATCATCGAATCCGCGCGCATGACTGCCGTCACAGTAGGGTTTCATTGCCGAGGAGCCGCATCGACATAAGGCGGTCAACGGACGCGTCGGAAGCGTTTGGCCGAGCCAATCGTGGATGTCTTTGACGTTGGTGACGAGTAAAGGGCCTTTCGCTTCGATTCGGATGGAAGGCGCCTGTTGCTCTAGAAGCGTGCGCAGCTTGGCGATGCGGTCATCCCCCTCGACGGCGCCGAATTGGCAGGCCAGCTCCTGAAGCGCTGCGGCCGCTTCGATAAGCGCCGTCGGGCGGCCCACTGCGGCGCACAGAGTCGTCACCCGGCGCGTCAGGTCCCAGAGCCCCATGTCGGGCGCCCCCACCTGAACGCCATGAGACTCCGGTTGCGGTGCCTCCTCGGTCTCGCCGAGTAGCATCGCCAGAGGCCGAATCACGGAGGCTTGGAGGCGGTTCGCGAGGTTTCTCGTGACGCCTGTGCCGGCCGACGTCGCTGAGTCGGCGACCACCCTTTCCCGCAGCGAACGCGCCGATCCCAGCAGATCCTGGAGGTCATCGATAGAAATGGATTTTTGGGGCGCTGTCGTCATCGTTGATCCCTCGCTAATGTGGCTGATCCGCGGCCTGGTAAGCCGACGTCATGTGCGAGAGCTGGGAGAAGTCTCTGCGCCTGCGCGCTAGGTTGAGGATTGCCAGCCACGGCGAGCGGTCTCGAGACGCCATGGAACAGCGTAGTAGATTGCAACACTGACGAATAAAAATGCGCTGAGGCGCGGGGCGACGAAAGCGACAAGTGTACCGACAAAATACGCAGCGGTGCCAGCCATCCCTTTAAGCACCGTGATGCCGTTAAGACGCGGCGCCGTCGAGGGTCGGCGCCGGTATTCATTACGGACCGCGTAGTACCAGAGCGCTCCGTAACTTAGGCCCATGGCGGTGAGCGTCGCTCCGTACAGCGCCGTCGATGCGGGCAGAGGCCCATATTTAGCAACTAGCGCCGTCGGAAATGGCACGAAGCATACTGTGAGCAGCAGCACTAAATTGAGCGCAAGGGTTACACGGTCTAAGCTTTGAACATGTACGAACGTACCATGGTGATTGAGCCAGATGATCCCGATGGTCGCGAAGCTGGTCACGTAGGTCACTAGCTGTGGCCAGAGGTGGATAAGGTAATGCTGCATCTGTCCATCGTAAAACGTGTCAGCATCGGGCAGGTGGATTTCCAGGACCAGCAACGTGATCGCAATTGCGAAGACGCCATCGCTAAATGCCTCAAACGGCCTTTGTCCACGGACTTATGCTTGCTCTGCCGCGGCTGCGGCGCGACGCAAGAGCGGACCGATAGTTTTCACATCCGTCTGTAACGACCCGCCAAACCCGGTGAGACTTGCCAGCGATCGATCAGCAGCAGTTTTGTTTCCGGAGCCACACGCGTCGGTTACGAGAACCGGAAGGTAACCTAAGTCCATGCCGTGGCGCACGGTCGGCTCTATTCCAATCTCGAGGGCGATTCCGACGATCGCGAAGGCTCCAATACCACAATCGCGCAGCACGATATCAAGCGGAGTGCCCACAAATGCTGACATCGTGATTTTGTCGAATATCGCCTCGCTCGAGCGTGCTGATAGCTCCGGGATCAAGGCAAACTCCGGTGAATCGCGAAGGAAGTGCGGTTTCACGTCGCTCACTCGATCGACTTGTTGCCATGCCATCGCAGTACGCAGCTGACTGGCGCCCGCAATCTCCTTCGGCAGATACATGTGACGAGTAAAGATCACACGAAAGCCGCCATCGCGCGCCGCCTCGATCACGTCGATTACCCCCTGGATTATTCTCGCCCGGTCCGCTATCTGCGAGACGATGCCGACCTGCATGTCATAGACGATCAGTGCCGTGCGGCGCGAATCGCACAGTTCATCCAAAGAGCGCGGAATGTGCAGACCGTACGCGCGTTCCATCCAGTTACTCCTACGATTGCGCTGCCGAGCGAATCGGCGGAAGCCCTATAGCTGCAAGATGGGCGTCTTTTGGGCTTCGGACACGACCGGCGTTGTCCGATCGTAAGGTTCGCTGACGTCGACTTCTGGACGAAACAAGGTTTCTATTGGGAGCGCTACTTGGACCGGGAGGTGAAACCATTCGATGAGTCCAGCCTTGGTCAGCGGAAAGTCATCAGTGTAGCCTTTACAATGCTCGACGCTTTCGCACTCAAAGATGATAACCACGCCGGGTTCATCTGCGCGGGCGTAGTTCTCGCGCACGATACCCGCTTTCCAGAGGCGCCAGACATTAGAGACCTCATCTCTCAAATAGGGCTCGATGGTCTTCATCGTCACGCCCGGCCTGAATCGATCGTAGGTAATAATCTTCAAGCGTGACTCCTGGTTTGACGAGGCATGGCTGAGATCAGATGCGCAATCAGCGCCGAAGCCCAGTGACACCGCTGTCATTTCCTCTAAGCAATTCTACTTCGGCGGGCTCACTACAATCACGGTAATCGAGTCGAAGCAGCGCCAGGCTAACGCCGGGAGCGGTTGGCGTCAACGATTAAATCTTTTCTAAGCTGAGAACGCGTCCCAGCTATCAGCGTTGACATCGAGTTTCGAGCGGCCTGAGGAGATCCTAAGCAATGGCTAATTGCGCGGGCGCACCGTACCACCCGAACTCATCGGACGCATCGCACCGACCCGACCCGAGGGCATCAACTTGCGTGGGATATGCCGATTCCTGGACGAGCGCTACGTCGCGCGACAGTATGATGGGCGCCAAGTTGCTTAATCGATCGATCGTCGTGCGGGAGCTGATGCCACAAGATTTGAAACTTGGGATCGATCCACTTACTCGAGAAGAAGCGGTCGACTCAGCGCGAAATTTAGCGAAGGTGATCCGCAAAGACGACCCTAGTCCGGTATTATTAGTGAGGCAATGCGGCACCATTTATTTCGACCTGGGAAAACTATATAGAACCTCTGCATTCTCGACCAGAATTCGACGGCGATCCGCGTTGTTGGGTGCCCACTCAGAGAGTAGGTCAAATAACAGCGCGTTATCGCGCTTCGCTGCCCACACAACGCGGTGCGGTGCGGCCCTAACGTAGGCTTGAGCGACTTTTGTCGTGTCCGCATATGTCGGCGGTCCGATTTTGGTTTCTATATAGGCGCCGGATATCTTTACCCACGCGCGATCTTTGTCTATTAGCCGACGAATGACGGCAAACGCAGCATGATCTACACCGTCGGGCTGAGGCAAATGCCTCATGTGATCAAATACCAGCGGAGTAGGGGAACGATTCCACAGCTCTTCAGCGGCTGCAATCCGGTCGGCGGCCATGTAGATTTATACGTGCCAGCCGAAAGCCGCCACACGTTTCGCCAGCGGTTCGATCATGTCGAACGTGGTGGTCGCAGCCGGCGCTACTTGACTGAAACGGAGGCCTCGAATCCCTCCATCAGTGAGGGTTTTCAACTCGGCATCGGTCACCTCGGGACGCATCAGCGCAACGCCGCGTGTTGCGCCAAATTTTGCGATAGCATCTAGCGTGACGCGGTTATCACCGATATAGGGTGCAGGGGTACAATTACATTTCGCTTGGTCCCGATCCGCTTCTGAACCAAGCGGTATTCCTCGACGCGCGCATCCGGCTGAAACCTGCCGCCGGACCAAGTCGGCGCAAAACGAACGGCGTCGTAGATGTGATGGTGGCAGTCACAGGCATTCGCAGGCGCCTTAAACTTGGGCGATTCTGTGCCACCGGAGTTGGGCGACAACTCTGCCTAGTAAGGACGCGATCCTCTGGTCTGCCACTATTTCAAATCCACGCACAAAGATCACTTTAAATCTGGGTCGATCGAATTTTTCTAACCAGAATAGCAGACCAAGCAATCGCACCCACATTGATCCAGAAGCCTCGAGTCTGCTTTGGCCAAGAATCGTGCAACAATCCGAGAACACCGACCATGATAACAGTAACAAAGATGACCCAATGAAATGCGATGGCTCTCGCCCTTAACGTTGGGGATCTTTCATCGAGCGCGAGGATTTCAAAGGATCCGCCGTCATTGTTGAATTGATCCTTTAGACTGCGAAATCAGTGCGCCTCTCGTCTTGACGATGAACCAGTGATGGCGGGAGGGATGTAAACATTTGTAATATCAATGGCGCGCGCGACGCATGTCGGTAGGGGGCTGTTGGGAATTGTGATGCCCTCGTTGGTTATTCGCTCGCCGAACTTGCGTCGCGCTGGATTATTTGCCAAGGGTGCTCTATCACTAGCAACTTGGCGGTGCCCGGCTTCAAGACCGTATCCGGAAGCTCTCCTTCCTGCGTGGCCGGGATATTCCCAGCCACTTCGGCGGCTACTAGGAACACGCGTCCGGTGTCGGGATCGAGGGCCATCGTCTTTGCTCCGAACGTGGTGTAAACAGTATCTAATGCTGCGTACTCATCCGGTCCCTTCGCCGAGATCACGGACAGGGTCCCATCCTTATTTGAGCTGTAGATAAGCTTGCGCTTCGCATCGAACACGACGGCGTCCGACCCCCTGCCAATGGGCAGCGTCGCTACGATCCGACCTGTATCGGTCGTCACGACGATGAGCTTAGCGTTTTCACAGCTAGAGAATAAGCGGTCTGAAGCTGGGTCAATGGCTAAGCCATGAGGGCTGAGGCAATCGGGCACCCGCCATCGGGCTTCGATTCGCAAAGTCTGTCCGTTAACCCGCACTATCTCCTTGGTACTCGCGATATTGATGAAGAGAGTCCCGTCTTTATCTACGACCGCGAATTCCGGCTTTCCTCCAAGGGAAACCGTCGCGAGAGCCTTGTCGGCCACTGCATCAATGGCTGTAAAGGACCCGCCATCCGAGTTCATGACAAAGAGGTGCTTCCTAGCCGGATCGTAGACCATTGCGTCCGCGTCTTCCCCCACGGGAATGGTCTTCAATGTTTGCAGGGTTTTGGCGTCGAAGACGACGACCGTTCGAGTGTTCGCGGAGTCCGCATAACCCCGTCCCAGTGACGGTACCACTACGATGCCGTGACTGCCGTCGATCCCCGCTACACGACCGACAACAGTTCCTTGATCAGGGTCAACCACCGCAATCTCGCTGCCGTGGGATACGAACACTTTTTTCGATGTACTTTCATAGAAAAGGTAATCCCATTTGTCCGGCCGGCCAAGTGGGATGCTTTTGCTGAAGATACCCGCTGGCGCCTGCGCGACCGTCGTCAAAGCACCAGTCGCGAACAGCCGATCCATTGTCTTTACACCTTCGGCTGTGTCCCCTGCATGACCCACGTACTCGTCGATGCCGAAGACGGCCTCCGTCGTTCGCAGGAGGGAGTAATGGTTGTAGGGGGTATCGTCGACCAACCGGCGAGGTCCGTGATTCGTGATGACAATTGTCGCAATCCAACCGCCGCCGGGATTGTTGCGGTCGGCCGGTGTAGACCCGCAACACCCGCTGGGGTGATTATTCGATACGGGTCCTCCCTCGTCAAATGTGATGACAACCGCAACGTTGTCAGGCCCCTTCCAAGTGGCCGATGTCATGATCTTTCCGGCGATCTCCCCGACGGTACGGTCGGCATGTTTTATCAGACTGTCCTCGTTTGTGCTCGCACACTCATCTGGTACGACGCCGCGGTGCAGCCCGTGCATGTCGTTGCATTGATTCGGAACGATGTGCGCAAAGTTGGGCATCGTGTTGGCAGAGATATCGTGATCAAGAACGTCGAATCCCACAATTTTTCTGGCACGCGCGGGGTCCTTCTGCACGCTGGCGAATGTTAGAAAGCCGTTGTGTTTGGCTGCATACAGCCTTTCAGGCTTGCCAGCTGTCGGCGCCTGAGGGGACGGCCACACATAGGCGAGCGATCCAGACCGAGGAATGTCCTGGAAATAGCCCTTCCAGCTCAATCCCTTTGCAGCGAGCTGATCCATTAGACTGGGAGCTGTGACGGTGTGATCGACATAGTCAGCCTCTGATGAGGACTCGCACCCCCACTTTTTTAAACCGGGTTTGCAATAAAAGGCGTCATCGTCGCTGATGCCGAAGGTGTCTCCGCCGAGCATCGCTATGTAGTTCGGTTCGCTCGGGTGAGCTTCCGCGTAGAAGTTAGACGCGTAACCATACTCCATTGCCAATCGGTTAATGTGCGGGGCGAGCGGGTTACCAATGATCTGGTCTGTCGTACGGTTCTCTTCAACGATCACAAAAATGTGCTTGTACAGCGGTGAGACGGCTCGCCCGTGCGCGGCAGCGCACCCCATCATGGTCGCCGCTAGCAGCCCCGCGATTCGCATAGACATGTCTTACCTCGCATTGAAGAGTTTCCCGCAGATCCAAGCCCCTAGAAAGAGACGCTGATTCCCGGCGCAATAACTACAGTGAAACCGAGAAGATGCGCCTGAGGGGCTACCTTTTTCATTGTGTTTCACATCCCCCAAACTGCAGAACTACCGAGTCGAAAGGGGGTGATGAACTGTCGGCCAATTGAACCCAATGCATCGCATCGAACTGCCAGGCACGTCCGGAGAGAGTGGACGTGTAACGGCACCAAGGACCTATCGCTCCCCTCCACCGCGAGAGATCCTCTCACTGAGTATAGAACGCGTCCACCACTTTGTACATCATTTAGAATATTTATTCTGACCGAAGTCCGCGAGCTGTTGCCTTATCGGATTTCGACGCGGTGGGGTGAACGATTGCCTGAACCCAGTGCGGCCGTCGACCACGAGCGGGTGTACCAGCAGGATGCGCTATGCACCCCTGCGAATATGTTGATCAATTTGGCTGCAATTGCGCGAGATCAGGAAAAATGAAAAGGAGCGCCAAGCGACAGGTGCGCCACAATGCGCAAATTGGGAAGTCATCGGCTATCGATTCACACCAATTACGAAAAGCGCGTCCTCTTCCACAAGCTCCACGTGCCCGCAATCAAGCTCAGCAGCAGGACGCCACTCAGAACCGCCATCCAGCGGATATCCATCCCGAGTGGCGGCACCACCGCCCGGACACCAAACCACACAAAGACGCCGGTTGCGGCCCCAAGAATCGCATAATCCCACCAACGACGCCGCTCGCCTCGCCCTGAGAAATCCTCTCCCTCCATCGAGGCGAGTGTCCGATGATGGTCCAGCCCGTAACGGTTGCACTCCCGCAGAACTGCATCCTTCGTTAAAGACATCTCGCCGGCTGAGGCCACCGCTGTACTGATCGCAAGTGCACCCAGTATCATCACGATTGACCCCCCCACGACTAGTAGCCGGTGCGCATGATCCGCCGTCGCGAGCTCACCAAAGACGAGCGCGCCCCATGCCAGCCCCCACAACTGATTTGTGTTGGAGAGCGGAATCCCGCGCCCAATTCCCAGGTATTTCGCCGCAAACTGCTGAAATAGGTCGCCAATCACCCACATAAAGCCGCCCAGGAACAGCCAGAACACCGTGCCGCGGACATGGAGCAGCTCGAACGCCGAGGAGTGCCATCCGCCATCGAGCGCCAGCGTCAGCGCCAGCACCGTGCCGAGCTCTCCCACCGTAAACACGGTGACGAATGACAGCGGGTTCATTCCGCTCAAATAAGCCTTCCGGTACGGAACATACATGGTTCCCCACATGAGGCTGGCGCCGAGAGCAGCAATGATTCCGCTCGCGGCCTTGTGCCCCATCGCCGTCCCACCATCGAGGGTGCTGAAGCCGAGCATCACGGCCGCTATGACGATGCACACCGCGCCAGCCACCACCTTGACCCTGTTTTTCGTGCTCGCTCCCTTCAATTCGCAGAACAGCACCCGGCCCCAGATCAAGCCAATCAGCGAATTCATATTCCACAAGGGGAACGCAACCGCTAGCCCTACCTCCCGAATTGCGAACACGGTCAGCGTGTTTGCTACGGCCCATAGCGCCCCCGCTAGCAGCGCCCAGACGATCAAGTGCTTGCGCTCCAACAAATCCGTGAAGATGAAGCCCGTGCCCTTGAGCAGTGTCGGAAAAGTCCACCGCGCCGTGAATACTCCCGCGACCATGCAAAGGGAAATCGCAAACGGCGAGTACCCCACCATTACCAGCTTGGTCGGAGACTCGGCCGCACCCAGCCAAACACCGGCGGCGAGCCCGCAGATTACTCCAAGAAAATGCAACGATATCCCTTTCTTTTGCGTACTTCTTTCTACGTTCGACATGCCGATCTCCACAAGCGAAGCGCCGCCACCCGGCGCGGAACTTGAAATTCAGCTAACTTAATGCAACCAAAAGTGCGATGCCGAGCACGAGCACCCCGACAGGCACCCAAAAGTGACTATCCCCCACTATTTTCTTGGCCTCACTGGAAAAACTCATTCCACATACCCCTTAGCCGTTACAACGACACGTGCGCTGCTCCTGCTGTGACTTTTGAACACCCCTAAAGTGATACCGGCAGCTTCGACTGCAAGGACTCCCGCAAGGCCAAACCAATGCGGGTTGCCTCGAACGCGTCATCGAGTGTCAAACTCAATGCCTGATGGCCTCGTACTGCGTCAACAAAATAAATAGCTTCGGCCAGAAAGGCCGCCTCGAATCTCTCAAAGAAACTTGGCGTGCATTCGTTGCGGAAACCTGTCGCATCAGCGATCTCAAGCCGGTTTCGGCGCGGATTCCGTCCTACGGTCAAACGTCCTGCGGTCCCGGTAATTTCAGTCACGGTCTCGTGCCCGTGTGGCATCGTGCGCGAAGCATAAAAGGTAGCTATGCGGCCATCAGCAAATTCAACAACTGCAACACCGTTATCGACATCGCCACATGCCTGCAACCCTTGATGTATGGCAATCGTGCCGCTGGCAAAGACCCGAGCGGGTTTCGGGTTACCGAGCAACCATCGCGCCAAATCGATGTCGTGCACACTACAGTCTAAGAAAATGCCACCGCTGGTAGGCGCAAATTTGACGAAGAAGCCTTGCGGATCATATTGGTCGCAAGTCTGTGAATAGACCATGAAGGGGCGCCCAATGCCACCCGATTGGATCCGCTCGTAGGCATCCTGATAACTCGCGTCGAAGCGACGAACGAAGCCGATCATCACCTTCAACTTTGGGTGGCGCGCCGCCTCGCCAGTCACGCGGTAACAATCCTCCATCTTCAGTGAAAGCGGCTTTTCGCAGAATACATGCTTGCCAGACCGCAGCGCCAGAATGATCTGGTCCGCATGCAAAGAAGTCGGTGTCGCAAGAAAGACAGCATCGAGGCTCTCATGCGCTAGCAGCGCCTGGTAGTCGCTATATAGGTGCTTAATGCCCAAGGTCTGCCCGGCCCAAGTAAGCTCACTTTCAAGGGGACTACATGCAGCCACCAGCGCTGCGCCCGGAACGTGACGCACGAGATTCTGAGCGTGTTGTCGCCCCATCCGGCCGAGTCCGGCAATTCCAATCCTTAAGGGGATCGGGCTCATTTAGCCAGGTCGAGCGTGCGATTCTCACGCCATGATAAGGTCGCCGCCTCCGCCAACTCTAATGCCTTAACGCCATCTTCGATGGTTGTGCGCGGCGCGACACCGTTGAACAGGACATCGAAGAAATGCGCGACCTCGCGTGCGTATGCGACGCGATAGCGTTCCAGGAAAAAATGCTCAGGCTTATCTTGGCTGACGTTGTGTGAAGTCGAGGACACTACTTCGGTCGGCTTGAGATTGCCCGCCTGCAGCATGCCTCTGCTACCTAACACTTCAAAGCGCTGGTCGTATCCATAAGCAGCGCGCCGGCTGGCATTGATTTGGCACAAACGGCCGCGGCGGGTACGTATGGTCACGGCCGTCGAGTCAATGTCGCCGGCTTCCGCAATCGCGGGGTCGCTCAAGCAGCTGCCGGTTGCCGAAATGCTGACAGCTTCATCATCGAGTATCCAACGAAAAATATCGAAGTCGTGAATCAACATGTCCTTGAAAATGCCGCCTGAACTCTTGAGGTAAGAAACCGGTGGCGCGCCGGGGTCGCGGCTGGTCACCAGCAGCATCTCCGGATTGCCAATTTCGCCGGCAGCCAAACGCGTTGACAAGGCCTCAAATGTTGGATCAAAACGGCGTTGAAAGCCGATCATGCAGGTGACTCGCGCCCTGGATACCGCCATTGCACATTCCCTGGCGCGCGCGAGCTCAAGATCGACCGGCTTCTCACAAAATATAGCCTTGCCGGCCGCCACTGAGCGCAAAATCAAGTCGGCGTGCGTGTTGGTGCTGGATGCGATTAAAACTGCGCCGATGGCCGAATCGCCCAACGCGGTATCAACGAGAGCCACGTGTGCGCCATGTTGCACCGCCAGGGCCTGCGCAGCCTCTGCATTCACATCGCATACGTATTTGAGGCGCACACCCGGTTGCCGGACTAGGTTTCCCGCGTGGATTTTGCCGATCCTGCCGGCGCCAAAGAGTGCGACTTCCATCATGTTAATTCTCTTGCGCCGCGTCTGAAGGCCAGCCCTTAAGGCTGGGGCTCACGCAGCATCCAGTCGTGTTCGGGGTCGTTGCGGAAGACCCAGGCGCGACGCGGCCCGGCCATTACATTTAAATAATAGAGGTCATAGCCATGCGCGGCACCCACGGGATGATATCCACGCGGCACTAAGACGAGGTCACCGTCGTGAACGCACATTGTCTCATCGAGATCCCGATCATCCGTGTACACGCGTTGGAATGCGAAACCTTGGGAAGGATTGATTCGATGGTAGTAGGTTTCCTCAAGGGCGGTTTCCCCTCCCGGTGTTGCCGTGTCGTGCTTGTGTGGTGGATAGCTCGACCAGTGGCCGCCCGGGGTAATGACCTCGACGACAATGAGACTATCCGCACCTTTGTCTTCTGCCAAAATGTTGCGGACATAACGGGTATTCGTGCCCCTGCCCCGCACTGTTTTAGGCATGTGGCCCGCCTCGATAGCGCGCGGCATGCGGCCGGGTTTCCCCGGCGCTGAGCACACTGCCAGGTCGACCTGGTCCCTAGCCGTCGCGGTGAATTGCATGTCGGCCGGCACATACACCGCACCGGGCGATGTGTTATCAAACACGCTCAAGCGCCCGCCGATGTTCTCGAAGCGACAGCTCCCGACAACAATGTCGACGGTCCCTTGTAGTACAACGATGCAGATTTCTCGGTCGATTTCACCACCGCTCGCAACTTGACCCGCGGAAAGTCGATTCAGGCGAAACCCCACATGCTGCCAGCCAGCGCTTTTCGGTGTGACCTCGAGCACACACCCGTTGGTATCGGGCGCATGGCAATGTTGAATAAGATTGTTCATTTTTACTCTGCCATCCGTAGGCCCGCGGCAGCGGCGCAGCGCCGCAAAGTTCTCAACCCGACCTCCCCGTAGTGCCGCGGGTCGGCGATGGCGGGATCTTGTTCTGCTTCTACGATGATCCATCCGGAATAGCCGATTTCGGCGAGCGCCTGCATTGCCTCACAGAAGTCCAGATCACCATCACCTGGAACCGTGAACATTCCATCCAGTAGGCCGGCCAGAAAGCTTTTTCCCTCGGCCTTCACCTTGCGAAACACTTCGCCGCGAACGTCCTTGCAATGCACGTGTGCTACCCGTTGCGGGTGAGCGCGGATCAGCGACACAGTATCCAATCCGCCGAGTGCGGCATGCCCGGTATCGATGGTCATCCCCACTGACGGGCCGGTGGATCTGAGGAATCGTTCGAAATCCTCGCCCGACTCGACTACCGTACCTAGATGGTGGTGATACGCGAGTCGCATACCTGCTGCGGCTAGGTAATCGGCCAGTTTTGTTAGTTTCTCACCAAACTGCGCCCAGCCTGCGCGATCCAGCCGCGGGGAAGCCGACAGCGCTTTGTTGCGGTTGCCATGTATCGCATTGCTCGTCTCAGCGATGATGAACACCGTGCAGCCGAGGGCCTTTAAAAGGCAAAGGTGGGACTGCAAGGCGATGATCTCTTCGTCTGCTGAACGGGTGAGCAGGCTGGCGCTGTACCACCCACCCGCCAGGATCAATTGGAAGCGGGCAAGCAGCGTGGCAAGTGTCCACGAATCGCGAGGGAATTTTCCGCCGAGTTCGATGCCGGCAAAGCCGATGTCGCGGGCTTCCGCGAGTACCTGCTCAAGCGCAGTCCCCGCGCCAAGCTCCGGCATGTCGTCGTTGATCCAGGCAATCGGGCTCACCCCGAAGCGGATACTCACACTCAGTCTCCTAAGGTCCGTGTTTTAATCCGATCGCTGTACATTGCTCGCGCGGCCGCCACCTCAGGACGCGCAGAGACTTCAGCTATTGCGACGTCCCACCATGCCCCACCCGCCTCGGTCACCGCGTCGGGATCGGTTTGGATGACGATAACGTGGGTCCGGTCGGAGGTCTTCGCTCGGCGCAGCGCCTGTTCGAGTTCCGCAATGGTAGAGACATTTTCCGCGATTGCGCCGAGGCTCGCGGCATGAGAGGCGAAGTCGATGTTGGGGGGCATTGACCCGCGCGTATCCACCCACATCGTATTAAAGGCCGCACCGCCCGTCGCCTTCTGTAAACGGTTGATGCAGGCAAAACCGCGATTGTCTAGTATCGTCACGATGAGCTTTTGCGCCAACATCACCGAGGTCGCGAGTTCCGAATTCAGCATGAGGTAACTGCCATCGCCGAGCAACACATGTACATCTCGGTACGGCTCAGCCATCTTCACCCCCAGTCCGCCCGCAATTTCGTAACCCATGCAGGAGTAGCCGTATTCCACGTGGTAGTCGCCCGCCTGGCGGCAGCGCCACAACTTGTGCAACTCTCCGGGCAGGCCACCGGCCGCGCAAACCACGACGGAATCCTCACACGCTTGCCGCCACACTGCACCGATGACTTGGGCATCTGAGGGCAGGGGTTTCTCGCCATGAGCCGTCACTTTCTCCGAAGTCGCGTTCCACTTGGCGACGGCGGCGGTCATCGTTCGAGCACCGGTGGGCGCACGCCAGCCCGAAAGCCGCTCGAGCAGGCGCCCAAGTACTGCACCGGCATCGCCAACGACGGGAATTGCACCATGTTTCGCAGCATCGTAAGCCGCGATATTGACTTGCACGAGGCGGCGACCCGGAGCACGAAACAATGCCCGCGATCCTGTTGTAAAATCCTGTAGCCGCGTGCCAATGCCCACTACCAGATCGGATGCGTTAGCAGCGGCGTTCGCCGCACTTGATCCTGTGACACCAATGCTTCCGAGATTGCAGGGGTGATTCCACTTGAGCGTACCCTTGCCGCCTTGAGTTTCAGCAACCGGAATATCCGCAGCCTCAGCGAATGCCGCAAGCGCCGACTCGGCTCCGCTGTAGAGAACCCCGCCCCCGCAGACCAGCAACGGCGACTGCGCCGAATGCAACAGGCGCACCAATTCGTCTTCCTCCCGGGGATCGGGAGGCTGCACCCGAGTCGTCCATACGTGCCGGCGGAAAAACGCTTGCGGAAAATCGAAGGCCTCCGCCTGTACGTCCTGACAGAAAGCAAGCGTCACCGGCCCGCAGGAGGCAGGGTCGAGCAGCGTCGCCATTGCACGGGGCAGCGCATTGAGGATCTGCTCCGGGCGAGTGATTCGGTCGAAATATCGGGATACCGGCCGGAAGCAATCGTTTGCGGAGACCGTACCGTCGGTAAAATCCTCGATCTGCTGTAACACGGGATCTGGCGCACGGCCGGCAAACACATCACCGGGTAGGAATAGCACCGGGAGACGGTTCACGTGCGCGAGGGCCGCTGCCGTAACCATGTTGGTGGCACCGGGGCCGATGGAACTCGTGCAAATCATGGCGCGTCGACGCCGCATCTGCTTAGCGTAGGCAATAGCGGCATGAGCCATTCCTTGTTCGCTATGCGCGCGATAGGTGGGCAGCACGTCCTGAGCCGCGTGCAGGGCCTCGCCGAGCCCCGCCACGTTGCCATGGCCGAAGATCGCCCACACTCCTGCAAAATATCGCACCTCGCCAGCCGGGCCTGCGACGTACTGGTTCGCAAGATAGCGAACGGCTGCCTGAGCCGCCGTGTGTCTGACTGTAGTCACGTAACCGACTCGGTGCGCGCATGCCGCCAGGCGCTCACGAGGACTGACATTTTTTCTGCCATACCGTTCACCGCCACATCATCGCTTATCGCTTCGCTAAACCACTGACGTGCGATCGCATCGAAGATCGTGCGCCCAACGGCAAATCCCTTCACGATTTTGAATGGCGCTGCGGCGGTGAACGACCCCACGAGTTCGCCTTCCGGCGCGGACAACCCCAGCAGCACCACGCCCCGGCAGAGCGGATCGCCGTGAACTATTGCTGCCTCAATGGCAGCCCAGGTCGTCGATTTCGCGCTCGGCTCAAGTTTCCACCAATCCGGGCGCACGCCAATGTCGTAAATCCGCGAAATCACACGAGCGACGGTGCGCGCATCGACCGCCATGCCACGGGGCACGATGATCTCAACCAGCAACTCGTGCCGTGTCTTGCGGCAGGCATCGAAGAGGCGCAACAGCTGCCGTTCCTGCCTCTCGCGCAACCCCGGCTCATCATCTGGATGGTATAAGACTAAACATTTCACAACGTGATTCAGAGGCCAGGTCGTCAACTCGGTGGCAACATCCGCTGAGCCTTCGAATAAAAGCGGACGGGACCCGGGTACTTCGATGGGCCGGCCCACCCAATATCGACGATCGGCCGCCTCGGCCAGCGCCTCGAATCCATAGCGCCCGTCCAGCAGTACGCCGAATCGCGGGTCGCCTTGCGCAACAGAATCAAGGGCGCGCAGCCCTAACAGCTTGAACCTTGAGATCCGCTCACTATCCGCGCCTGCTTTCGCTGCCAAATCCTCGAACTGGCTGCGATGATCGATGGCAAGAATGGTCAGGTCCTCGTATGTCCCTGCGCGTGTGGTCGCCCAGTGAAGATGTTCGAACGCCGAATCCTCACGCAAACGCAACTTGCGGCGTCCTTCGAGAAACAACTGCAATTCAGGCCAAGTGGGCATTGCCGGCGCGCAACCATGCCGCGAGACCACAATTGCGCCACAGGCATTGCCGAGGCGACAGCAATGCTCTATCGGCGCATCGTTCAGCCAGCCTCGCAAAAAGCCACCCATGAACGCATCGCCGGCGCCAAGAACGTTGTACACCTCGACCTGAAAACCAGGTGTGACGACACCTTGTTCGATGTTATCGGGTACGCAGCCTGGAAACGCCACACAGCCCTGCGCGCCCCGCTTGCAGACCATGGTCGCGGAAGTCCGCACGCGTATCTCCTTGAGTGCGGCAAGGGTATCCGGATCACCGCCCAAAATGCGGATTTCCTCCTCCGTGCCCACGATCAAATCGCAAAGAGACAACACACTTTGCAGCTGTCGCGTGACGGCTTCATGTGCCACAAACCGATTTTCGCCCAAATCCCTGGCGGCTAACCCCCAGAGTACGGGACGGTAATCTATATCAAAAACTACCCTACCGCCGGCAGCCTTTACGCGCCGCGCCGCGCCCACGCTGGCCTGAAAGACGCTGGGCGTGGAAAGGTGGGTGCCGTTAATGAGCACGGCACGTGCCGATGCGAGCCATGTGTCGTCAAGATCCTGCTCGCAAAGTGCCATGTCTGCGCAGTTCTCCCGGTAGAAGATGAGCGGGAATGTCTCACGATCACGAATACCGAGTATGACCAGGGCGGTAAGGCGTTCCGAATCGGCTAGAACGCCGTGCACGTCGACACCTTCCCGCATGAGTTGCTCACGGATGAAACGTCCCATGTGATCCGCGCCAACACGAGTCAACAACCCGGTCTTCAGGCCTAACCGAGCGGCGGCGATCGCTGTATTCGTCGGACTCCCGCCGACGTATTTTGCAAACGAGCCCATATCCTCGAGCCTTCCGCCGATCTGTTCGCCGTAGAGGTCGACGCTCGATCGGCCGATCGCGATCAGATCCAGAACACTGTCTGCGCTAGGCACGAAAGCAACTCACTGCCGTGAAGATAGAACAGAACTATAATCTTTATTCCATTATTCCGACAAGCGATACATTCGTTTCATACTTTTTCAACTGCGGCGTCGCTTACGCGGACTACGTGCATCATCGGTCTGGCTGAAGGCAAAACCAATAGCAAGCGCCTGGGCCACGCACAATGAGGCCGAGAGCGAACGAAACGACCGCACTTCAACTTCGCGCACGAGCAACAGTTGGGTGCTTAGCTTCGCGATCCGACTGACCGGGCTGTCGCTAATGGCCAATATCGGCGTCTTCACCGCAGCAGCCGCCTCCGCGAGCTGCACAGTCTCCGCTGCGTACGGGTGATAGCTCACTACCAGCAACAAGTCACTTGGGCGGATGTTCTTGACTTGATGCCCACTTAGTCCCGCGATACCGTCGATAAAGTTTGTACTTTTACCGGCCTGCTGCAGCGTGTACGCCAGATAGGAGGAGATCGGAAACGCGCGACGAAATCCGCCAACGAACACGGTCTCCGCGGCGGTCAGCAGTTCAATTGCGCGACTAAGGTCTTCGTCACTCACGGTCTGAGGGAGGCTCTGCAGCGCTAGGTTACTGCCGTCGATAAACTCCTGCAGCAGCGCCATCACATCGCGCGAGCGGCTGCCGTGCACCTGCGCGCTGAACCTGCGTACTCGCTCGCCATAACCAAGAGCCGCATTGCCGGATACAAGACTGTCTCGAAACAGACGTTGCATGTCGCTTGCGCCGGCGAAACCGAAGGCCTTGGCAAATCGCACGATCGCCGAAGGCTGTGCCCCGGAGCTTTTGGCAATCACTGCAAGGGTCTGCAGAGCGAATTCATTCGGATGATCGAGAACGTGCCGGGCGATCACCTGCAATCGCTTGCTCAGCGAGTCGTAGCGGTCAACGATGGCCCGCCGGAGCTCATCGGCGGTTTTGGGTGAGGATACCGATGGTTTCATGAAAAACACTCTAGCTGCTTACTGCGATTTGCGGAAGAAAATGTTCCAAATTATTTCAAGCCCACACTGCAAAGTGAGGAGCTGCAACATGTGGGCGCTCGCTTACCGACCATCATGAATCAGAGCGGGCGTAGAATCCGCGTTAGGATTCGATTAAAACGAAAAGGACAGAATTAGTAAGAAATCACAGGCGGCGAGCGGGGCGGCTGGACGCGCGCCCTTATATCGGTAATCTGGGAACTCATCCTCGAAATTGAACGAGCCGCGCTCGATCCGCTTTTTGATATCGAGGAGCTGTTGGTGGGTGCGACACAGATTCATCTCACTTGGAATGCGTTTCAGTGTGGGGCGATACCGAGTGCCTTCGAAATCAAAGTCAAGTTGGATTCGATCAACTCCTTTAGCCCGTTTTCCGCTCAGCAGCATCGCTCCCTTGAGCGATGGTCTCCTCGTCAGTCTGCCCGTCTGACCCATCCGGCCCCACGATAGAGCGCGGTCACCGCCCACATCGCAGTTACACCACGCAGTGGGACACGACCAAATCGTTGCGGTATGATGCCATTTGGAATATTATTTCCATCTTCTTAAAAGTTGGAAAATATACCAAGCGGGGATTAGAGGGAGAAAGAGCATGGCTGACCGTAGATCCCGGCGTTTTCGCCTGGGCGGATCAAGTTTGGTTGCCGCCTTGATGGCGGCGCTGCTGGCGAGCACCGCCGCCGCCCAGCAGTCCGCTCAACAAGCGCCCTCGCCTGAGGGCGCGACGCCATCGCTCGAGCAAATCATCATCACCGCACCAAGAAGCCAAACCACCGCTCGCGCCGAAGAGTTCCTCGCCCCCAACATTGTCAGCGTTCAGTCGGCCGAGCAGATTGCGAGGTTTCCAGATTTCGACGCGGCCGAAGCGGTGGGCCGGCTTCCCGGCGTAGCTCTGAGCAGCGACACCGGCGAAGGACGATTCGTCAATATCCGGGGCATTGACGCTAACCTGAACGGGACGACGTTCGGCGGGGTCGTGCTGCTGAACACCAATCCCGGAGGCACACGGTTCGGGTCGGGGCGGGCCGTGGAACTCGACACCATTCCGGTCGGCTCGGTCGATCGGATCGTAGTCACCAAGACGGGTCTCCCCGACCACGAGGCCGAGGGCCTGGGGGGCTCTATCGACCTCATTCCCCGTTCCGCCGCAGGCATCACCGCGCCCCTGTTCGCCGAATTCACCCTCGGCGGAGGCTACGAGGCGTTACGTCCGAACTGGTCACCCTTCCGGGCCGAGGCAGTGATCGGAGGCCGTTTCGGCATCCCGGGCATGACTGGTGGATTCCTCACCAATCCAAGACCGTTCTCGTTCGTCTTCAGCGCCTCGGAAAATAACGACAGACGGGCCGTCGATGATCTCGAGGAGACCTACGCGACCGACAACGGCTTTTCCGCTCCTGGATTGAAACAATTCGGAAAGGTGCTCGATGAGGTGCAGTTTCGCCGATACAACTACCATCGGCAACGCTCCGGGGTGGGCGGCGACCTCGAATTCCAGCCTAACGATGACACCCGGCTCTACCTTCGGGCGAACGTAGCTGGTTATACCGAGCCACAAGTCCTCCAGCTTTTCCACTATACGAACATGGAGTTCGATGCGAACGGCAATTTCCTCACCCCGACTGCACTGGTCGATCCGGCCAAGCCCAACGGTTTCCTGGCCCCCAATGCGGTGGCGGAACTCACCCAGCGCAATCAAACGGACACGGCGAGAAACACCGTCGCCGCCTTCGGCGGATCGAACAACTTCCATGTCTTCTCGCTCGACTATCAACTTGCTTATTCACGGGCGACCCTGGCCCATGCCGTCGAAAATCCGACTTTCACGGGACCCAGCGTTTCGCTGGCCTATAACAATGTCACTGATCCGCGGTTCCCGAGATTTTCAGTATTGAACGGTGCCAATCCGCTGGATCCGACGCTCTACAACCTTTCAGGGCTCGACCTGGGCAGTGAAAAGGCGGTCGACCATGAATGGTCAGGCAGGATCGACGTGACCGTCCCCGTGCGCATGTTTTCCGAGGACGGACATTTCAAGTTCGGCGGAAAGGTTAGGCTGAGAACCAAGGTCGTTAACGACAGCGAAGATAAACTCGACGTACCTGGCGTGCCCCTCACCCAGTTTCTGGGCGAGGGCCCGTTCAGCAATTTCTACGGGGGCCGCTACAACATCGGCTTCAACATCGATCCGACCAAATTCGGCAACTTCGTTAAGGCGAACATGGGCCTCTTCGTACCCCAAACGACCGACAATCAGGTCAACTCGCTGCTCGCCTCATTCGCGGCCAAGGAGGACATTTACGCGGGTTATGCTCAGTACGATACTCAGTTCGGACCACTGGGGATTCTGGGCGGGGTGCGGGCAGAAGCAACTCGAGCTACATACTCCGGGACGAACGTCACCTTCGACGCGAACGGGAATCCGACCTTTTCCCCGACCGCGCAGAACCATGACTACATGAACCTGTTTCCGACCCTGCAGTTGCGGTATCAGTTCGATCCCGCGACCGCCCTGCGCGCGACCTATTCCACCGGCATCGGCCGGCCGGGGTTTATTCAGATCGCTCCGACCACTCAGGTTACCCTCGGCATCAGCCCGGTGGCGGTCTCGACCGGGAATCCCAAACTTAACCCGATAACGTCCAACAACTTCGACCTCTCCCTCACCCGGGAACTGCCAAACGCCGGCGCGGTGGAATTCGGGATCTTCGATAAGGAAATAAAGAACTATGTCGTCACCCGCACCGTTTTCGGAACCTTCCAGGGGACGCTAGCGCAGATCAGCACATTCGAGAATGCGCCCGCGTCTCATGTTCGCGGCCTGGAGGCGCTGTATTCCCAGAGGTTTGCTTTTTTGCCCGCGCCATTTGACGGCCTGGGGATGGAAGCTAACATGACCCTGGTCGACTCGCGCGTGGAACTGCGCCCCGGCGACTACCGGCTCTTGCCAGGAACTTCCAAAATCACCGCGAACGCGTCGCTGTCGTATATCAGGAACGGCGTCGAAGTGCAGCTTTCTGCGCAGGAAGTCGGCAAGAGCCTCTTCACCGTTGGCCGCGACGGAACCACCGATGTAATTCAGGACGATCGGCTGACGCTCGATCTGACCTCGAGCTTCGCAGTTCGCCCGAATATCCGAATTTATTTTAACGCTAAGAACCTGCTGAACACTCCGCTGACCTACTACGAGGGAACGCCCGACCGGCTAATTCAGCGAGAGTTCTACGATGTGACGCTAGAGTTGGGCCTCAAGGCGAACTTCTGATTACAACTTCTCGAATCGTTCATGTCCGCGTGATTGACAGCCGGCGTCGGCGAGGATTACGTAGATCCGGTAATCGCCCGTGGGAGACTCACCGACGTAGTCTTCATTCGGCTTGAGGGGTACCCTTGATTTCCGTGCCAAAAGTGCCGGTACTTCATCCATGAAAACCTGGGCGAAAATGCCGAGCACATCAGTAACCTGCTGAAGATAATGGCCGTTCTGTCCGCTGCGAAAGCAGCCTTTTTCGGGGTTTTGAAGAGCCATTTAGCCCCCAAAGGCGCGTGATTTGCTGCCGGAAGTGACGGTAATAGCTGGGTCTGGTATTGCTCGATCGGGTGTGGATTACCCGAATGGCTGTCATTTTTTCCGTAATTCATGTCCAGAAGGAAGCTTCAGATTCTCTTCTGGATTCCGATAGTTGCGGCCCGTTATCCTGACAGTCGCAAAAGGGGTGAAATCGCGCAGCTGGTCGATCTTGTCACGCAATACTGTCAGTAATTGAAACTGGTGTGCGTATGACGGCGAAGCAAAAGCGCAAAGTTATCCGTCGCTCCAAGCGACGAGCGCCTATCGCGGCTGATTCCGTAAAGCTCTCATCGTCGGAACGCGAATTGCTGGCCATCCCAAAATCCGAATGGGAGATCGCAAAGCGCCAAGAACGAATCGTGAAAGCGGCCATTCGTACTAGCTTTGAGGAAGCCGCCAACCGAGCGGACAGGTCAACGCGAACTGTCCGTCGTCTGATGGCGCGCTATCAAGTAAATCCCACTCTCTTGGCGTTTCTGCCTCGCAAACGTGGGCAGGCAGTTGGAAGTCGGCGACTCGACCCGGCGCGCGAGGCCATCGTCGGAGATGCGGTCGATAAGTGGATGGCAAGCCGCGAACCGCTGCCCATTGCGCGGGCGGTAGAAGAGGCGGTTCGATTGACCAAGGCGGCTGGATTGAAATCAATCGCGCGTAACTCAATCACGCGTCGACTCGAGATGCGCGGTGGCGGCGCGTTTCAAAGATCACCTAAGGAGCGACAATACCGTCCCGACATTCCGAAGACCCGACGAGCGCTTGGGATCGTGCAAGCCGACCACACTCCAGTCGATTTGATTGTAGTCGATGAGATCAATCGCCTTCCGATAGGTCGCCCGTGGGTGACGATCATCTTTGACGTGGCGACTCGGGCCGTGTTGGGCTTCCACGCGGCGCTAGAAGCGCCGTCGGCGACCTCTGTCGCCATGGCGATCAGCATGGCCTGCTTACCCAAATCTAAATGGCTCCAGTCGCTAGGGATTGATCTGGAATGGCCGATGCATGGCATACCGGAAGTTTTGCATCTTGATAACGCCAGTGAATTCCACAGCGAGGCGCTACGCCGAGGCTGCGAGCGCTACGGTATCCGGCTCGACTACCGTCCTCCCGGGCATGTGTATACAGGCGGCCACATCGAACGCTATCTCGGTACCCTCATGCTTCGAATTCATGGCGTCCCCGGAACGACGATGTCGAATGTGAAAGCTCGTGGTCAGTACGACAGCGAGAAGCACGCAACCCTATCTCTACGAGAACTCGAAGCATGGCTTACCCTCGAAATCGGGGGACGGTATCACCATGCCATACATCGCGGGCTCCATATGACACCGTTTGCTGCGTGGGCACGAGCCCTCGGTAAACGTCCAGTCCCATCGCCTGAATACCCTGAGAAATTCGTGCTCGACTTCTTGCCGGTGATCTCCAGAAAGATAGGGCGCTCCGGATTTCAGATGTTTCACATTCGCTATTGGGACCCGCTTTTAAGCCATCTTTCACCGAATCGCAGCGATTATTTGTCCGATTCGATCCTAGAAATCTAGCAAAGGTGTGGGTGCCAATTCCCGGTCGCGGAGAGTACCTGGCGGTTCCATACGCGGATCTACGTCGCCCGCCGATCAGCCAGTCTGAGCAGGAGGCTGCCATGCGGGAAATACAATCTGGCGGGCGTCGTACCGCAAATGAAGACGCCATTTTCTCGACCATCGAACTTCAGCGAAAACTAATCGATCGAGCTCGGTTGAGTACCAAGGCGCGGCGAACCCGTGCTCGGCGTCCCGTAGAGCCACCCATTAATTCCACTCCCGTGCCCTCCTCAGATACGATCGACTACTCGAAGCCAGCAATACCCTATCCGAGTGAGACATGGTCAAGCTAGCCCACCCGAAGTCCGGCAGCCCTTTGTTCCGGCATCCCCCAAACACGCTGATTCGCGACGCTACGCGAGCCCTGTGGGTTGATCGCTGGGTCAGTTACCCACGAGCGGAGCGGATTTTATCTCGGCTGGATGAGCTGATGTATCTGCCGCCTCGAGTTCGGATGCAGAACGTGTTAATTCACGGCAACAGCGGCGCCGGCAAGAGCATGATCATTGAGAAGTTCATTCGTTCTCATTCGCTCGAAATGGATCGCGAGGATGCCTCTCGGCCGATTGTTAACATGCTAATGCCGCCGCTTCCCACACTTCGGAGCTTTTTCTCGGAACTCTTAAGATCCCTCGATTGCACAGTCATCTTCGGCTCCAGGATCTCGGAATTAGAGCACGACACGCTACGCCAATTGAAGAAGGCGAGGCCCCGGCTCCTCGCAATCGATGAGATCCACCACCTCTTGGCATGCACGCCCCGAGAACAACGTGCGGCATTGAACGTTTTAAAATTCCTCTCGAACGAGCTTCGAGTATCCATTGTCGCGCTCGGCACCAGCGAAGCATTGCATGTGATGCGAACCGATCCACAAATCGCCAGTCGATTCCAATCCTGCGCCCTGCCCTCATGGACCGCGAATGACGATCTTCGCCGCTTTCTTGCCGGGTTCCTCCAGCAGCTGGACGTCGACGGGAACGATATCGTCAACAATCGGGTTGCGGTCGACTACATTTTGGATTTGACTTCGGGCGTGACCGGTCGCATCGTTGAACTTGTGAGGTTGAGTGCTAGATGTGCTGTGCGACGCGACTCTCGTACCGTGACTATTGATCTCCTGCAGGAAGCGGGGAAAGAATTCGCTGCAGATCTTGGCTCCGAGCGCAATGTCAGTCATTAGTGTCAATTGCCGTTAATTGTGTCAATGACAGAATTAAAGGTACGGATTGGACAGCCTTAAGGGCAATCCACATCTCCCTTAGACGAGGCGTACGCGTTAAACACTCGATTGGACGCAAATTCGAACTCGAGTTGAGCGCGTGGGGGCGCCGCCTCGCCGATCTCGCGCAGCAGATCAAATGCACGATGCGCCGAATCAATGAATTGCTGATAGAATTCCACGTATCCAGACGGTAACAGATGCAGTTGGAACGGTTTCATTGTCATCAGGGAGGAGGCGTATGGCTGTTCAAAACGATTTCTTCACGTTGCAGAGTCTGGCTACTTTCGCTGGCGCGGTGGGTGCTACTACCGTTGTTGCCAACGGATGTCAGCGGGCCTTCAATTTCAATCCCGCCTGGTTTGCATTGATTCTCGCCGAAGTGATCTGTCTGACGGTGGTAGCTTTATCGCATGCCGATCCCGGTAGCGACATCACTCCGCCCATATCCGATTATTTCGTTGCGGTCATCAATGGCTTTCTCGTCTATTGTTCCGCTGGCGGCGCCACGGGCGTGCTAAATCGCGCGGCGGGCGGCGAGCAGAGACAAATTGCTCCTGCCACTGAACGGGGGACCGAATCAACTCGTGACATGGTCGACGTTCGACCGACACGTCGCTTTCTGTCCCCTTGGTTCTAGGGCGCAGAAATTGGCCGGGCACTTCGAAAAAGCTGCCCGGTTCTCCCATCATACGTTTGTTCTGATTGTCGGAATCACGGGTTACTCCGGCAAGGGACTAGCGAGTCTACCTGCCTGCGCGAGAGGCTATCGCGCTGGAGGCTACGCTCGTTGATCCCAATGGGTGTGCGATTCCGCCGCGTCAAGTCGTTAGAATTCCTGATGCAGACGCGACGGCCGAACGGATTCTCGCCGAACTCACTGCCCTGTGCGCCGGTAGAACTGCAGACGACACAATCATCATTTATCTGGCAGGCCATGGTGCGGTGCACGATGACGCGTTTATATTTCTCACTGGTGCTTCTGATCCGAGTCTCGGGCTGAAGGCATCGTCCCTCGATCCCATTCTGGGACCGACGACCGCGAGAGGGGTGCTGCTGATTGCCGATTGTTGCGGCGGGGCAGACATTGCGGCGCACGCACCGGGCTTCTTTCGGGCTCCGCATCAAAATGAATTCCGCCTTTTTGTTAGCGCATCGCGTGCGCAGCAATCATCCTGGGAGCTTCCTGGTTCGCAGAAATCGCTCTTTACAAACCGGTTGCTAGAAGTCCTAAGCGGCCGGGTAAAGTTAGGTAATCGCGGTGAGTTGTACTACATCGATCTGTACCGGCACCTGCACACGGCGGTCCAGGAAGATGCACAGAAGTATCTCGGCGATCGCAACAGACAGGAGCCTGTCGCTATCGGCATTCATGTTGGAGATCCGCTGCTGTTTCTCCATCGAGACCAGACCCTGTCACAGGTCCGCGTCAACACTCAGAGACTCACACAGGAATATTTGCGAAAGCGCGTCATCGTTGTTGTGAGCAGTCTACTAGCAGTTGTAGGGCTCGCGATGGCTGGTTATTGGGCCTTCATGGACGGACACCAATTTCTTCATCTTGGGGATAAAGTGACTCTAGTGCACGGCTATCCCGGTCTGTCGGGCTTCAAACTGCCACGTGATGACTGGCAATTTGAGTTTGGAGCGGAAGCCATCGACCCGTCAAAGGCGCTTGCCCATGGAGACGTCGTATTGCCTCGCGGCCGCAATGCCTTCAATGCGCTAGGCCCGATTCTACGACCGGGACCGCGTGCTTTACTACTCAGTTGGCAGGGAAATTACTCCCAGGCTTTGCGGATCCTTCTGGAGCGCACGGAATCCTCTGCTGATTTCGAAGCCCAGCGCGTGCTGGATTTCCTGCCGCTGGAGGGACATGAAGCCGAACTCTCTAACCTCATCCCGAAACTTCCTCCAAATGATTCGATCGCGGCAGTAAAGGCCCTTGCACGGGTGGATAGTGAGCTCGCCATGAGCGCGTTTGAAAATTCCGGCCTTCGCGGCAATGCAGGCTGTGAGCTAAATCTGTTGTCATCTTGGTCGTCACCTTGCAGCCCCGGCGTTCAGGCGTGGCTCGACGGCATTACTGAGCATGCCGATAGGATCCGTGCGCGCACTGCCGCACTTACCACGGTTAGTGCGGGCTGCCGCTATTCTCCTAACTTGATTTCTCATGACGCAGGTGGCCAGGACGGCGTCCTTGCACTCCGCCTGACGCAACCTTGGGCAGTTGCATCAATCACGATGCCGTTTGTTGCAGAGGTGGAAGATCTGGCTGCTCTCGGCAGCAAGTCTTTGCGGAAAAGTCACCCGCTGCGAGTCACCCCGGATCAGACCTTACTCGCGCTGAATGTGGTCCGACAACTAGAAACCATGTCGTGCCTTTCGAGCCTACTCAGCATTAACGAAACCGACGTATTCGGTGATCAAGGACAAGAAGCCGCGATGGCGATCGTCGAAGTTGTAGTGAAGGGCTGCAACCAATACCGGATTGAAGCAGGTTACGACTCCGGCTTTCTCACGATAGCAGTTATGACAAATAAGGGTGAACGGCCCCGTATTCTCGGCGTCCCGGCGAATCCGACGATGTTCCGAGCACTGGATATGGAGATACGTCGGTCGCGGTAGGGACGATTGACACGTTGCTGTGCCAACCGCCCCCCGCACAGATCCCAGCGAGCGGAGCTACCGCACTGGGCTCTTATCTCGGGGCCTGACGGCAAGGCGCTGCTGCGGCCAAGGATGAACAATGCGAGCACGAGGAAGCCACTGTTGCGCGAGCCGATCCATCCGCGTCCAGTTGAGGCGACGGCGCTGGCTTCGTCGCCGAAGCGACTTGAACCAGCGGTGCGTAACCTCCGTCCGGAGCACGTCGAGCGCCTCGATATTGGTTGGCACGCCGTAGTACGCGTAGTGACCGCGGAGCACAGCACCCAGCCATTTACCTTGCGAGACGATCGGTTCGTGTAGCCGACGACGCAGTTCGAGAGTGATCTCATGAACCTTTGCCGTCAACCGCGAACGTGTCGTATGACGTAGTAACAGGAACAACCCACTTTACGAGCGGCCGCAACAATGCGTCAGCCCGAGGAAGTTGAAGGTCTGCGGTGCACCGGATTCGCCCTTTTCCTTCCGCTGAGCGGCGGCAAACCGCCCGAACCGAAGAAGTCGGGTTTTGTCCGGATGCAGCTCCAGTCGGAACTTCGCGAGTCTTTCGCGAAGATGCCCAAGGAGCCGCTTTGCATCGTAGGCACGTTGGAAGCCGAGCACGAAGTCGTCAGCATATCGCACGATGATGATGTCACCGAGCGCACGCCGCCTTCTCCACTGCTGCACCCACAGATCAAGCGCATAATGCAGACAGATGTTGGCCAGCAACGGCGACACCGTCGCCCCTTGTGGGGAGCCCACTTCCGTTGACATGCGCTTGCCCTTTTCCATGACCCCCGCTTTCAGCCATTTCTGGATGAGCCGCAGGACCCTTTGATCCGCAATGCGATGCTCGATAAACTTGATCAGCCAGCCGTGGTCGATGGTATCGAAGAACCCACGGATGTCCGCATCGAGCACCCAGTTCACCTTCTTGCCCGTAATTCCGACCGCCAACGCATCGAGTGCATCATGCGCTCCACGTCCTGGCCGGAAGCCGTATGAGAAGCCGAGGAAGTCACTCTCGTAGATCGCATTCATCACCGATACCACAGCGCTCTGAAGGATCTTATCCTCCAACGCCGCGATGCCCAGCGGCCGCTGCCGGCCATCCGGTTTGGGGATGTACACTCTACGCGAGGGTTTCGCCCGATACGCTCCGCGGTGCACTCTGGCATGGAGCGCCCGAAGGTTATCCTCCAGTTGCTCGCCATAGTGCTGCCACGTGACGCCATCGACTCCCGCTGCGGCATGCTTCTTCGAAGTAAAGTACGCCTCGCGCAGTCGATCCACGTCCACATGGTGCAGTAGCGCCGTGAACCGTTTCTTCTTGTCCGCCTTTGCGGCTTTGCGTACACGTTCAAGCGCACTTGGCGCATCGATCCGGCTCTGTGTCCGGGACGCGTTTTGCTTGCCCGTGTTCCCCTTGATCGGATCCCTTCCCTCCACAACCTCCGCCGCCACTCCATCGGCTTTGTTCGGCTGCTTCGCAGGTACTACGGACCCGTCCGACTTCCCATCGACGTGCATCCCCGGGTTACGGCGATTAGCCTTGCCGGGGCGGTCTGCTGCACCATCTGCAACCGACATCTATGGGATCTCCCGGTTCTCGCGCAAGAAGGTTCCACACATGTATCGGGTCTGCGACCGCGCAGGGCCAGACAGAGACTTGCGATGACGCCTCTGACGTATGTTGCCTTCCGCTTCGCTTAACAGCGTCGGCGCCCTGGATAACCTGATTTCGCGGCTCAATACCGAACCTGTGTGTGCCCCTGTCAACACTTCACGTTCAGCCTTACGGCTGTCCGCGCATGACTCGGGGTCATCGTGGATCGCTACTCCTTCGATGTGAGACTCTTTCATTCTCTCCTTCTTGCCGGTTTATCCCGGCGTACTAAGCGTCCGGGAAAGGCACCTTCTAGCGCGCCGGCAGTGATGCCAGGATGCGCGCTTATTAAGCGCGATAGGTGTACACGTGCGCACTACAGAACAGGCGGTCGGCATCGGCCGTCGGCGTCGCCGGAGCCATAGCCCACTTTTCAAGGCGGAAGCTGTTGGGGAATGCCAGCAGCCCGGAGTATCCATAGCGGCGATTGCCTTGGCACGCGGGCTCAACGCCAGCGTGTTGCGTCGTTGGGTCAAGGAGGCCGAACGGAGCGGGATACCCATTGCCATACGAAGCTCGGCGTCGAGCCTGGCAATCGAAGGCGGTCCGAATTTTGTACCGGTGCGGCTGCCGTCAAATGCCACCGACGCCGCGATCCGCATCAAAGTGCGGCGCCGCGGCGGTACGGTGATCGTCGAGTGGCCGGCGTCGGCGGCGCATGAGTGCGCACTGCTACTGCGCGAGCTCATCAGGTGATCCGGATCGATGCGGCCTGGTTCGCGGTAGAGCCTCTCGACATGCGTGCCGGTGTCGATAAGGCGCTCGCGCGCGTCGTGAATGTTTTTGGCGAAGCGCGTGCGCATCACGCGTACCTCTTCATCAACAAACGCGCCAACCGCATGAAGGTATTGGTTCATGATGGCTTTGGCCTGTGGCTGTGCGCGAGAAAGCTCTACGAAGGCAGCTTCATCCGCGCGGGTGTGAGACATGATCGTGGCATGCCGCTCTCGCACGAGCAACTGCAGGCGATCGTTGTCGGACTGCCGTGGGAGCGGCTCGATGAACGCGCAAAAATACGCGTGTTGTGAAGGAAAAAAAGCGCTGTGCGGACTGTTGAAATATAAGCAGATGTGGCAGCATCGAAGTCCATGGAGGTGTCGCGCGAGCTCGCTCAGATGGACGCAGAAGCACTGCGGAATCTGACCGCGACGCTCCTTGCACAGCTCACCGAACGGGATGCCGCGTTAAGCGCCAAGGATGCGCAGCTCGCCAACCGTGACCAAGAACTCAAAGCCAAGCAACTGAAGATCGACCAGCTCACGCACGAGATGGCGATCTTAAAGCGTTGGCACTTCGATCGGCGAAGCGAGCAGATGGATGTCATGCAGCGTTCGCTCTTGGATGAAAGCATCGATGCGGATATCGAAGCGATCAGTCTCGAACTCGAAGCCTTGAAAGAGAAGCCCGCGTCACCGCCGAAGGAGCAGCCGCGCCGTGTGGCGCTCCCTGCCGTCTTTCCGCGCCGGGAGATACGTCACGAGCCTGAGAATACCCAATGTAGCTGCGGTTGTGGGCTTGAGCGCATCGGCGAGGATGTGAGCGAGAAGCTCGACTACACGCCGGGGGTCTTTGAAGTGGAGCGGCACATCCGCGGCAAGTGGGTCTGTCGCCGCTGCGAGCGGTTGATCCAGGCGCCCGTGCCGCCACACGTCATCGACAAGGGGATCCCGACCGCGGGCCTACTCGCCCAGGTGCTCATCGCGAAATACTTGGATCATGCGCCGCTGTACCGGCAGGAGGCGATCTTCGGTCGCGCCGGCCTCGCGCTGCCGCGCTCGACTCTGGCACAGTGGGTAGGTGCCTGCGGTCTACGGCTTCCGCCGCTCGTGGATGCGATGAAGGCGCTGCTACTGGCCCGAGCGGTGCTGCACGCGGATGAGACGCCGGTGCCGATGTTAAAGCCGGGCCTTGGGCGCACGCATCGGGCGTACCTGTGGAGTTACTCCTCGAGCGAATACGATGAGCTGCAGACGGTCATATACGACTTTACCGAGGGTCGCGGCGGCGTGCATGCCCGTGACTTCTTGGGTAGCTGGTCGGGCAAGCTCGTCTGCGACGACTACTCAGGCTACAAGGCGCTCTTCGATCGCGGCGTGACCGAAGCCGGTTGCATGGCGCATGCACGTCGAAAACTCCACGACCTGTACGCCAACCATCGAAGCGAGATCGCCGAAGAGGGCTTAAGGTACTTCGCCGCCCTTTACGAGATCGAGCGCGAGGCGCGGGAGCTGAAACTCGATGCTGCCGGCCGGCTGCGGTTGCGGCAGCAGCGCGCGAAACCCATCGCCGAAGCCTTGCGCCAGTGGCTCACTCGTCAGCGTGGGCAGGTGCCGGACGGGTCTGCCACACGCAAAGCAATCGATTACAGCTTGGGTCGTTGGGCAGCGCTCACTCGCTACCTCGAAGATGGCGAGCTGCCGATCGACAACAATCACGTCGAAAACCGCATCCGCCCGGTCGCGCTCGGCAGAAGCAACTGGCTCTTCGCCGGATCTCTCCGCGCCGGCCAGCGCGCAGCCGCCGTCATGAGCCTGGTCCAATCCGCAAAGCTCAACGGACACGATCCGTACCGCTATCTCAGGGATGTTCTCGAGCGCTTGCCGACGCAGCCGGCCAGTCGACTTGCTGAATTGCTCCCACACAACTGGCGGCCGCACTAAACTCGAGGGGCGAGAAGCGGCCAACGTACCATGAAGATGCCTTCGCCGGGACGCCTACTCATTAGTCTGCCGCCCATCATTTAATACGAGAGAATCATGCTCAAGGCTTTACAAACAATCCCGATCCCGCTTTTGTTACTGATTGCTACGACATTGGAGGTCAGCGGCGATGCTCTCGTGCGTCAGGCGATCTATCAACATGCCGGTGCGTTGCGTGTTGCCCTGTTCCTTGGCGGCGCTGGGCTGCTGTTCGGTTATGGATCGTTCCTCAACGCCGCTCCGGTGGAGTTTGGACGCATCGTTGGACTCTATATCGCTACTTTGTTTGTTGTCTGGCAGATCATCAACTTCGTGGCCTTTCACACACTGCCAACTCTCCCTGTCTGGCTCGGCGGAGCGCTGGTTGTCGCAGGGGGCCTAGTCATCACGTTTTGGCGCTCGACCTGAGTCTTGCGCCTCCTGTATCGCTCGCTTGCCGAGTGTCAAGGTGACTTCGCCGGTCGGTTACGATACGTCTACGTGCAGTAGGTGTTGCCGACGCTATCGAAAGAATCCTCCGAGAGTCGCAGCAAGACCCGGAAATACGGATCGCCCTGCTCGAGCGACTGACCTATCTGCACGACAAGAGTTTCAACCCCTTGGAAACACGTGCCTCGGATCGACCTCTGCTGGATGTGGCGATAGCTGGACTCCTTGCCGAGCAAAATGCGTCACGGGCGAGTTCCTTTTTACGTGGCTTGTGCGAAGAGGCGGCACCTCCCAGCCAACTGATCGAGTCTCTGGCAGTGTTGGCCCTCACTCCTGATGATCGAGCCGCTGTGCTCAGTGCTATCCATCGCTACCCTCCCCTGCAGCGAACCATCGGGATAACGTTAATCGGTCCACCGGAGCAGGTCGCAGAGCAATTGACAGACCCACAGTCCACGGTTCGCGGCTGGACCGCAACCTATGCGCCGTTACGAGACGACTGGGACATCATCGAAAAACTCACTCGCGAACGCTCGATCTATCCAGATCCAGCGATTGCCCAAGTGCTGAGAACACGAGGGGAATTGGCCCGCATGCACGACTTGGTTTCGCGAACTCCCCAGTGGGCACGAGCATGGCTGGTGCGACGATTAGGCCAGATTCGAGCCGACAGCCCAGCAGCACAGCTGTACCTGATGAAGATGCTGACCTGATCCCCATTTTCAGTGCCACCGGAAGGTTAGTAAAGTCCGTTTTCCGAGGAGAAAACGGTCATGAAGAAGTCGAGATTTACGGACGAGCAGATCATTAATTTCTTGAAGCAGGCCGAGGGTGGAGTACCAGTCAAGGAGCTGTGCCGCAAGCACGGATTCAGCGATGCGACGTTCTACAAGTGGCGCGGACGATTGGGTGGGATGGATGTGGCGGAGGCCCGGCGGCTGCGCGAGCTGGAGGGCGAGAACAGCAAGTTGAAGAAGCTGTTGGCCGAGGCGATGTTGGACATCGAGGCGCTGAAGGTCGTCGCGCGGGGAAAACGGTAGGCCCGCTGGCGCGACGAACGGCGGTGCAAGTCCATGCGGGCCAAATCGAGCATCTCCGAACGGCGCGCCTGTGAACTGATAGGGCTTTCGCGCACGGTGCTGCATTACAAGGCGCGTGCACAGCTTCGCAATGAGGAGTTGCGGATGAGGATTCAGCAGCTGGCCGCGGAGCGGCGCCGCTTTGGCTATCGGCGCATCCACGCAATGCTGCGGCGGGAAGGAGTCAGGGTGAACGTTAAACGGGTACATCGGCTGTACTGCAAGGATGAACTACAGGTGCGACGTCGGCGAAAACGCCGCGGCGTGGCGCTCGAGCGGCGCCCACTGCTCATCCCGCACCGGCCCGACGAGGTCTGGTCGATCGACTTCGTCTGCGATGCGCTCGAATATGGCAGACGGCTCAAATGCCTCACCATCGTTGATGATTTCACCAAAGAGGCAGTCGATATCGTCGTCGACCACGGGATCTCGGGCCATTACGTGACGCGTGTGCTGGCTCAAGCCGCACGCTTTCGCCAATTGCCGAAGGTGATCCGAACCGATCAAGGACCCGAGTTTACTGGCAAGGCGCTCGACCAATGGGCTTACGAGAACAAGATCGAGCTGCGGCTCATCCAGGCCGGCAAGCCAACCCAAAACGCCTACGTGGAGAGCTTCAACGGCAAATTCCGTGACGAATGCCTGAACGAACATTGGTTCAGATCGCTGCACGAAGCTCGCGATATCGTCGCCCGGTGGCGCATGGACTACAACCAACGCCGGCCACACAGCGCATTGCAATACCAAACCCCATCAGAATTTGCTTCTGCTTGGCGAGGCCAACAAACCGGAATCGCCATGCAAGGAACCACGGAGTTGAGATAGTGTCGCAACCAGGACTTTACGAACTCATCCCTGGCACTGAGGCTGGGGGCAGGTCAATGCGGCAAACCTACGAGTTGCCGCCTTGACGCTATAGCCCTTGATGAATGAGTGAGCAGTTTGAGCCTTATTCCGAGAGCTCGACCCAAGAGGAAAATGCGGTGTCTGTCCAGACGCTATGTCGTTTCGCTTTCAACGGGCGAAAAGTCTCGTTTTGAAAGCGAACCGACAGCCTCAATGGATAACGCCCGCCTTATCGTGCGTCATACTGCGGTGGCTCTTGAATACCTCTGCTAGCGGGGGGAATTCCACTACTCACTACCGCGCGTAAGCGTGCTTGCGGCAGCAGGCAACACCAGCTCACACATTTATGCGCATCGTCTATATCAATGGCGGAAATAAAAAGCGAGCTCGACAGGCGGATTTGGGTGCTCGCCCTCATGCACTCCAGGCTGATCACGGCACAATTAAGGCACACCAAATGTGCATTGGTCACAATCCCACGCACACGCACAATCCTAATTAGCCAATACGCATCGCGTTAGAGCGCGGCCCCGCCCCCAGGGATCCGCCCATAATCCCCAAAGATTGCCTTGCGTTATGTTGTCATATATGACAACATACGTGGGGGAGACACAATGACGAGAACAACCCGCCCTATTTCGTGGGTGAGCGCCGCGCGTAAGGACTTCGCCGACTTCCCGGAAGGGGCGCAAGCGATCTGCCTGGCGGCGCTGACTGTGGCGGCCGAAGGTGGCAAAGCGGATGTCGCCAAACCGCTGAAGGGTCTAGGCGCGGGGGTGATGGAGATTGCTCTACCCTATCGCGGCAACGCGTTCCGGGTTGTCTATGCGGTGCAGATCGCGCACGACTTGTGGGTGGTCCATGCGTTTCAAAAGAAGTCGACCCAAGGTATTAAAACCCCGAAGCACGAGATCGATTTAATTGTGGCTAGGGTGAAACGGTTGAAGGAGATGCTGCGATGAAAAACGAACCCCTGGAAGTGATCCGTGGCAGCGGCAATGTATTCCGCGACCTCGGCTACGCCAATGCCGACGTCGAACAATTCAAGGCGCTGCTGGCGGCGGAGATTATTAAAGCGCTCGATCGCGACAAACTGACCGTGCGCGCAGCGCACGCCCGCACAGGGATCGCGGCGGCCGACTTTTCCCGCATCCGCAACGCCGACCTCGCCCGCTTCACACTGGATCGCCTGGTTGGCATCATCAATCGCCTCGGCTCCCGGGTTGAAGTCAAACTGAAAATCAAACCGGCGACGCGCTCCGGGCACGCGGCTGTGGCTTAACGCACTTCCGGAAAAACGGACAACAATTACACGTCAAACATGGAATCGGTTTGCGGCGCGTCCTACCAACAATGAGGTTTAGCTCAAAAGGCAGAATGCGTCTTCAATAAACAAAGACTGGGCACTCATGAATCAACTATCGCTCTCATCATTTATCTGGTCTGTCGCTGATCTCCTCCGCGGCGACTACAAGCAATCTGAATATGGCAAGGCCATCTTACCCTTCACCGTGCTGCGGCGCTTGGACTGCGTGCTGGAGTCCACCAAAGCCGCCGTGTTGGTAGAACACGACGCGAAGAAAAAGCTAAGGCTGAACGCCGGACCGTTCCTCCTTCGCAAGGCCAAACAGAGTTTTTTCAATACATCGCCTCTTGACATGAAAACACTCATGGGCGATCAGGATCACATCCGAGAAGATCTATTCGCCTACATCCAGGCATTTTCACCCGCTGTGCGCGATATCTTCGAGCGCTTCGAGTTTTTTACCCAGATTGATCGGCTTAGCAAAGCCGGCCTCCTCTATCTCGTCACGGAAAAATTTGCCCAAATCGATCTGCATCCGGACCAGGTCAGCAACAACCAAATGGGATTGGTATTTGAAGAGCTGATCCGAAAATTCGCGGAACTCTCGAACGAGACGGCTGGCGAGCATTTCACACCGCGCGAAGTGATCCGACTCATGGTCAATCTGCTCTTTATTGAGAACGATGAAGTTCTGGCAAAACCCGGGGTAGTACGCACGATCTATGACCCGACGGCGGGCACCGGCGGCATGCTCTCGGTCGCTGGCGAATACTTGGCCGAGCATAACCCCGACGCGCGGCTCACGATGTACGGCCAGGAACTGAATCCCGAGTCCTACGCGATCTGCAAGGCCGATATGCTGATTAAGGGGCAGGACGTAGGTAACATCGTCTTCGGCAATACTTTTTCCGAAGACGGTCATCCGTATAAGAAATTCGACTACATGCTCTCCAATCCACCCTTCGGCGTGGAATGGAAGAAAGTTGAAAAGGAAATACGCAAGGAACATGAAACACAGGGCTTCAACGGGCGTTTTGGTCCCGGCCTGCCCCGTGTATCGGACGGATCGCTCTTATCCCTGTTGCATTTGCTTAGCAAGATGCGCCCAGCCAAAGATGGGGGCAGCCGCTTCGGGATTGTGCTCAACGGCTCCCCGCTTTTCACCGGCGGTGCCGGGTCCGGCGAAAGCGAAATACGGCGCTATGTCCTAGAGAATGATCTCGTGGAGGCAATTATCAGTCTGCCGATGGACATGTTCTACAACACTGGGATTTCCACTTACATCTGGATCTTGAGCAACCGCAAACCAGAACATCGCAAGGGAACAGTCCAGTTGATCGACGCGAGCGCTTTCTGGCAGAAGATGCGGAAGAGCTTGGGAAGCAAGAGAAAGGAACTCTCGAACGAACATATCGCTGAAATTACCACGCTGTTCGGCAAGTTCGAAGAGGCTGACGACGACAACAAGCCGATTTCGCGCATTCTCAAGAACGAGGCCTTCGGCTATCGCACAATCACAGTCGAACGCCCACTTCGCGATGCCGACGGCAAGATCAACTTGGGCGACAAGGGAAAACTTAAGGGAAAGCCGCAGCCGGATCCAAAACTACGCGACACTGAAAACGTGCCGCTACGGAGGATGTTGGAACCTACTTTCAGCGTGAGGTCCTGCCACACGCACCCGATGCTTGGATTGATTATGAAAGGACGAAAGTCGGTTACGAGGTCCTCTTTAATCGGCACTTTTACGTGTTCGAACCATCGCGCGAATTGTCCGAGATCGATGCCGACTTAAAGCGATGCACAGATCGCATAAAGACGATGATTGATGAGCTCGCCGCGTGAGTCTCTCGCGCTACAAGGATTATATACAAAGCGGCATCGAGTGGCTGGGGGAACTGCCAGCCCACTGGTCGACTAAGCCACTTTGGACGCTTTTTCGACGAATTAAGCGCACGGGCGTTTCGGATCGCGACGCTAATGGAGCTGGTGAATCGGTCGCGGTAGGGACGATTGACACGTTGCTGTGCCAACCGCCCCCCGCACAGATCCCAGCGAGCGGAGCTACCGCACTGGGCTCTTATCTCGGGGCCTGACGGCAAGGCGCTGCTGCGGCCAAGGATGAACAATGCGAGCACGAGGAAGCCACTGTTGCGCGAGCCGATCCATCCGCGTCCAGTTGAGGCGACGGCGCTGGCTTCGTCGCCGAAGCGACTTGAACCAGCGGTGCGTAACCTCCGTCCGGAGCACGTCGAGCGCCTCGATATTGGTTGGCACGCCGTAGTACGCGTAGTGACCGCGGAGCACAGCACCCAGCCATTTACCTTGCGAGACGATCGGTTCGTGTAGCCGACGACGCAGTTCGAGAGTGATCTCATGAACCTTTGCCGTCAACCGCGAACGTGTCGTATGACGTAGTAACAGGAACAACCCACTTTACGAGCGGCCGCAACAATGCGTCAGCCCGAGGAAGTTGAAGGTCTGCGGTGCACCGGATTCGCCCTTTTCCTTCCGCTGAGCGGCGGCAAACCGCCCGAACCGAAGAAGTCGGGTTTTGTCCGGATGCAGCTCCAGTCGGAACTTCGCGAGTCTTTCGCGAAGATGCCCAAGGAGCCGCTTTGCATCGTAGGCACGTTGGAAGCCGAGCACGAAGTCGTCAGCATATCGCACGATGATGATGTCACCGAGCGCACGCCGCCTTCTCCACTGCTGCACCCACAGATCAAGCGCATAATGCAGACAGATGTTGGCCAGCAACGGCGACACCGTCGCCCCTTGTGGGGAGCCCACTTCCGTTGACATGCGCTTGCCCTTTTCCATGACCCCCGCTTTCAGCCATTTCTGGATGAGCCGCAGGACCCTTTGATCCGCAATGCGATGCTCGATAAACTTGATCAGCCAGCCGTGGTCGATGGTATCGAAGAACCCACGGATGTCCGCATCGAGCACCCAGTTCACCTTCTTGCCCGTAATTCCGACCGCCAACGCATCGAGTGCATCATGCGCTCCACGTCCTGGCCGGAAGCCGTATGAGAAGCCGAGGAAGTCACTCTCGTAGATCGCATTCATCACCGATACCACAGCGCTCTGAAGGATCTTATCCTCCAACGCCGCGATGCCCAGCGGCCGCTGCCGGCCATCCGGTTTGGGGATGTACACTCTACGCGAGGGTTTCGCCCGATACGCTCCGCGGTGCACTCTGGCATGGAGCGCCCGAAGGTTATCCTCCAGTTGCTCGCCATAGTGCTGCCACGTGACGCCATCGACTCCCGCTGCGGCATGCTTCTTCGAAGTAAAGTACGCCTCGCGCAGTCGATCCACGTCCACATGGTGCAGTAGCGCCGTGAACCGTTTCTTCTTGTCCGCCTTTGCGGCTTTGCGTACACGTTCAAGCGCACTTGGCGCATCGATCCGGCTCTGTGTCCGGGACGCGTTTTGCTTGCCCGTGTTCCCCTTGATCGGATCCCTTCCCTCCACAACCTCCGCCGCCACTCCATCGGCTTTGTTCGGCTGCTTCGCAGGTACTACGGACCCGTCCGACTTCCCATCGACGTGCATCCCCGGGTTACGGCGATTAGCCTTGCCGGGGCGGTCTGCTGCACCATCTGCAACCGACATCTATGGGATCTCCCGGTTCTCGCGCAAGAAGGTTCCACACATGTATCGGGTCTGCGACCGCGCAGGGCCAGACAGAGACTTGCGATGACGCCTCTGACGTATGTTGCCTTCCGCTTCGCTTAACAGCGTCGGCGCCCTGGATAACCTGATTTCGCGGCTCAATACCGAACCTGTGTGTGCCCCTGTCAACACTTCACGTTCAGCCTTACGGCTGTCCGCGCATGACTCGGGGTCATCGTGGATCGCTACTCCTTCGATGTGAGACTCTTTCATTCTCTCCTTCTTGCCGGTTTATCCCGGCGTACTAAGCGTCCGCCCAAGTCACCTTTAAGCACCAGTGGCTTGGTGGAAAGATACGCTTAACTTAAGAGATAGGCGCTCACGTGAATACTACTGATCAGCTGGTCGAAACCGGCCGTCGACGACGACGAACCCATAGTGCACATTTCAAAGCCGAAGCGGTGGGTGCATGCCAGCAGCCGGGCATCTCTATCGCGGCGGTGGCCTTGGCACGGGGCCTCAATGCAGCCATGTTGCATCGTTGGGTGAAGGCGGCCGAACGCAGTAGGAACCCGATTGCGATACGGACCACGGCGCTGAGCGCGAGAATCGAGAGTAGCGGCAGTTTTGTCCCGGTGTCGCTGCCATCTAATCCCACCGAGGGAGTGATTCGAATCGAGGTAAGGCGCCGAGGCGGTACGGTGAGCGTGGAGTGGCCGGCATCTGCAGGGCATGAGTGTGCGCTGCTGTTGCGCGAGCTCATGAGGTGATCCGGATCGATGCGGCCTGGTTTGCGGTAGAGCCGATCGACATGCGCGCCGGCGTCGACAAGGCGCTGGCCCGTGTTGTGAATGTCTTTGGCGAAGCGCGTGCGCATCACGCCTACCTCTTCATCAACAAACGCGCCAACCGCATGAAGGTTCTGGTACATGATGGCTTCGGCCTCTGGCTGTGCGCGAGAAAACTCTACGAAGGCAGCTTCATCCGCGCCGGTGTGAGACATGATCGTGGCATGCCGCTCTCGCACGAGCAACTGCAAGCCATCGTTGTCGGACTGCCGTGGGAGCGCCTCGATGAACGCGCAAAAATCCGCGTGCTGTAGATAAAATAATCGCGTTGCATACTGTTGAAAAGACAAAAGATGTGGCAGCATCGAAGTCCATGGAGCTGTCGCGCGAGCTGACTCAGATGGACGCAGATCAACTGCGGAATCTGACCTCGACGCTTCTCGCCGAGCTCGCCGAACGCGATGCGCAGATCAGCAAACAACACGCTGAACTCAGTGCTCAAACAGCAGTTATCGCGAGTCGCGACCAAGCCATCGCCAATCGCGATCAAGAGCTCAAGCACAAGCAGCTGAAGATCGACCAGCTGACGCACGAGATGGCGACCTTGCGGCGCTATCGCTTCGGACGGCACAGCGAGCAGCTCGACGTTGTGCAGCGCTCGCTTCTGGATGAATCTATCGATGCGGACATCGAGGCCATCGCCCTCGAGATCGAGGCGCTCAAGCTGCCGTCCGTGCCGGCACTGAAGGACAAGCCGCGCCGCGTTGCGCTGCCGGCATCCTTCCTGCGCCGAGAGATCGCGCACGAACCCGAGGAAACCCACTGTAGCTGCGGCTGCGGCATGGAACGCATCGGCGAGGATGTGAGCGAGAAGCTCGACTATACGCCCGGCGTGTTCACAGTCGAGAAACACATCCGTGGCAAGTGGGTGTGCCGTCGCTGCGAGCGGCTGATCCAGAAGCCGGTGCCGCCGCACGTCATCGACAAGGGTATCCCGACCGCTGGACTCCTCGCGCAGGTGCTGGTGGCGAAATACCTAGATCATGCGCCGCTATACCGCCAAGAAAGCATCTTTGAACGCGCCGGGCTCGCCCTGTCACGCTCAACGCTGGCAGAGTGGGTAGGCGCATGCGGCGTTCGACTGCAGCCTCTGGTCGAGGCCATGAAGGAGCACTTGCTGAAGTGCTCCGTTCTCCATGCGGACGAAACTCCGGTGCCGATGCTAAAGCCCGGCCTCGGCAGTACCCATCGCGCCTACCTCTGGAGCTACAGCTCAAGCGAATACGATGACTTGCAGAGCGTCATCTACGACTTCGCGGACGGCCGCGGCGGCGCGCATGCGCAGGCGTTCTTGGGTGACTGGACCGGCAAGCTCGTCTGCGACGACTACGCCGGCTACAAAGCCCTCTTCAATCGCGGCATCATCGAAGTGGGCTGCATGGCCCATGCGCGGCGCAAGCTTCATGATCTGTACGCGGACCACCGCAGCGAGATCGCTGAAGAGGGCCTGCGGTACTTTGCGGCACTGTACGAGATCGAACGCGAGGGTCGCGAGCGTAAGCTTGATGCCGATGGCTGACGACTACTGCGTCAGCAAAGATCCAAGCCCGCCGCGGAAGCCCTGCGGCAATGGCTCACTCGACAACGCGGCCAGGTGCCGGATGGTTCCGCCACAAGAAAAGCGATCGATTACAGCCTCGGACGCTGGGCGGCGCTGACCCGCTATCTCGACGATGGCGATCTGCCGATCGACAACAATCATATCGAGAACCGAATCCGGCCAGTGGCCCTGGGCAGATCGAACTGGCTCTTCGCCGGATCCCTTCGTGCTGGACAGCGCGCCGCCAACATCATGAGCCTCTGACGTGCCCGGCATTTGCCGGACCAGTTGAAACTTAAGAGAATGGCTCCCAGGGCACGGAGGAGCCATGAAGAAGACCCGATTTACCGAAGAGCAGATGGTGAAGATCCTGCGCGAGGCGGACAAAGCGCCGGTGGCCGAGGTGGCCAAGAAGCACGGGGTGAGCGAAGTGACGATTTATGCCTGGCGCAAGCGTTTCGGCGCGCTCGAGGCGGTTGATGTGAAGCGGCTGCGCCAGCTCGAGCTGGAAAACGGCCGGCTGAAGAAATTGGTAGCGGAGCGGGATCTGGATATCGAGATCCTGAAGGAAGTTGCCGCAAAAAAATGGTGAGCGCGCCGATTCGTCGTCAGCAGGTTGCCTACGTATGCCAACGTGGGCGATCGGTCCGACGGGCTTGCGCGCTGTTGTCGGTATCGCGGTCAACGCTGGGCTATGAGTCGAAGGTCGCGCTGAAGGATGCGCCGGTGCTCAAGGCGATGCACGAACTCGCCGCGCAATATCCTCGCTACGGGTATCGGCGCATTCAGGTTTTCTTGGAGCGGCAGGGCCAGGTGATGAGTGCTGATCGCGTACATCGGATCTGGCGTTTTGCGGGACTCCAAGTGCCCAGAAAGCGGCCACGGCGACGGGTAGCGAGTGGTCGGCCGCGCCCATTGCCGGCATTCCGGGCGAATCACGTGTGGGCCTACGACTTTGTCTTCGACGCCTGCGCCAATGGTCAACAATTGAAATGCCTGACGGTGATCGATGAATTTACCCGAGAGTGTCTGGCGATCGATGTGGCGGGGAGCATTCGCTCCAACCGTGTCATCGAAGTCTTGAGCAAATTGGTCAGCGTTCACGGGGCGCCTGCGTACTTGCGCTCCGACAACGGCTCAGAATTTGTGTCACGGGCGGTATTGCGTTGGCTAAACCGAATCCAATATCAATACTGCGTGCATCGATCCCGGAAAGCCCTGGCAGAATGGTTCTAACGAATCCTTCAACGGCAAGTTTCGCGATGAATGTCTCTCGATGCAATGGTTTAAGAATCGGATCGATGCGAAGATCCTGATCGAAGAGTTCCGGCGTCAATTCAACGAGGTTCGACCCCACTCGAGCCTCGAACAACTGACCCCGGCGGAGTTCAAACGGACGATATCAACAATCAGCCCAGCAGTAGCCATTTCTTAAGGAAAGAGTGGTCCGATGAAAGCCGGCAGGTCACCTCATCCAGTCCGCCAAGCTCAACGGACACGATCCGTATCGCTACCTCAAGGATATCCTCGAGCGGCTACCGACGCAGCCCGCCAGTGAAATCAAGGAACTGCTGCCGCATCAATGGCGAGGCGTTGTCGCGTCTAACAACCGATGACGACATACTCGAAAAAGGTAGTTCTGATCTGCCCAACGGGATCCACACCTGGCTTGGAAGGCTTGGTAGAAGACTTTATCAAGGAAGGTGTTACGTTCGTCGCAGTGGTGGGCGCGGACTGCAGCCGAATCGAGGACATTATCGATGAGATTGTAGTCGGCGACGGATCAGATGATAAGCGCTTCATACTCACTTCAAGCCATCCAAACCAGATGGTCGACGACGCCGTTGCCTTTGCAAAATCCCTGACCGGGGACTACGAGGGCGATGACGTGCAGGTCGTAGAGATCGCCTGACCAGGCGGTGGGTTGCCCGGACGCTTACGGTGAATCCGGTTACAAACGAGTTCCATCACTACCAGTTGAAGATTGATCAGATAGATCGCACGAAAAAAGGCTGGTTCTCGAAGGCCGAGAAATCTATCAGGCTTGAGGGCAAAGACCCGGACGAGGTCGAGAAGCTGTATCGGTTTCTCAGGGCCTCGCTGAGCAATCAATTTAAGGACGAGACTGGCGAGCTTCACCTTATCCGTGGCGAAGACTACGCGAAGTTAGGGGAGTTCCTTAAAGCGCTTCCGAACCTTGCAGATCACGACAAGCTGCATCTCGTAAAAAGCATTTTGACGCAATTGGATGGGGCCGTATCGACAACGAAAGAATTTGCAGCCGCTTTCGAGGGTAGCAGCGAGCAAACGCTGCGACATATCGCCACTGTCTTCTGCGTCGGATCATTCGGTTTCATGGTCACAAAGCCCCGAAACACCCGCCAATTATCGTGAGCAAGGACGATGACTTCCGAAGCTTGGCACTCGTGCGCGGTCACCGCCGAAGGTAGCGGTCGCCAATTTGCTCCGCGCCAATGCCTTATTGCTCAAAGCCTTTTCTCTGGAGCCCGTGGATGCCCTCCTGAGCCTGCAGCCCACATAGTCAACGAAAAATGAAGTTGGTCGCACCGATGCATGCCCGGGCTCTCGTCATATTTGCTGCGATGCACGCCGAATTGACGATATCCTTGCTGAAATAAACGACAGAGAATGCTGAAATCGAAAATCAATCGGTCGGGTGCATGGCCTTGCGGCAGCGCCGCTCAAGGTTTGGTAGCCGCCACCAGAAGCTCGGTTGACGTCACAGCTCGCATCAGCGCGCGCAATTTCGAATCTTTGGCGCTGCCGAAGGCGGCGTCAAATCCAGCCTGAGCCTTCGCCCAATAAGTCCAGGCCTGCTTCAGCCGTTTTAACCCAACGTCCGTAAGGAAGACTTCCTTGCTCCGGCGATCGACCGTTCCTTGGGCAACGGCGATGAGGCCCTCTCGCTGCAGCGGCAGAATGTTCCGCCCAAGGGTCGTTCGGTCCATCACGATCACCTCAGCGAGGTGATTGATAGTCAGCGGCCGCCCTTCCTCGTTCAGCTTAGCGAGGATCGAAAACTGCGTTGTGCGCAGTCCGCAGGCGGCTAGATGTTGGTCGTAGAACTGGCTCACATGCCTTGCCGCCTGGCGAATCGCCAAGCACGTACAGAACTCGGGAGAGGTGCGGGTCATCATCACTTGGTCTTGACATTTTAGCATAAAGGCGTATATACGCGTATATGCGCGTATTTGCACCTATATATTGCTGGTCGGCTCCGACGCTGAGGTAGTGAGATGGGCTTACCAGGCAACGGGCGGCCATGATTGATCGTTTTGTCGTTCAGCACTATGAGCACGTCAGCCAACGTCGCTTCGAGGACGTTGTTGCCGCCTTTGAAGCCGAATTAGGCAACGTCGAGGACCCTGCCATCATCCCGGGCGAGGTCGCCGCCGCTACCGGACAAGCCGAATTCGAGGCTCGCATCAGAGCCCACGAGGGCCGAAGCGGTTTCATGCGCTTCCTGACGAACGACCATGGCGCTTGGATGGCCAGGGCGGGGTTAGAAGCCAAGATCCGGTCGTACATCATCGGCAACCCTCTGGTGGCCAAAACCATGATCACGCACGACCCCGGTGTCGGCCTGAACGTTCCGATAAGGGTCGTGATCTACGAAGCGGCATCTGGCGAGGCTCGTCTGGCCTATGACCTGCCCTCGTCTCTGATGAGCCGACTCAACAACGATGAGGTGTCCGCCGCGGCCATTAAGCTGGATGCGAAGCTCCACGCCTTGGCGGAACTCGCAAGCGGCGTGGCCGCCTGACCTCGACAGCGAAAATAGCAAACGCAAAGTCAGTTCGAACCGAACGTGTACACCGACAGGGATGTCACCGATTATTGTTTGTCTTGCGCTAGGCCCCTATGACTGCTGGCGATATCATTTCGTTCGGACCTTATTGCCTGCTCCCGGCGGAGCGGCGACTGTTGAGAAGCGGGCAGGCGGTCGACATCGGCAGTCGAGCACTCGATGTCCTTATCGCACTTGTGGAGTCCGCGGGTGAGGTCGTTGGACAGCGTGAGTTGATGCTTCGAGCCTGGCCCAACGTGGTGGTGGGCGACGGCAGCCTCAGAGTGGCGGTCGGCGGCTTGCGCAAAGCGCTCCGCGATGGCCAAGACGGCATGCGATACATCGCGAACGTGGCGGGACGAGGCTACTGTTTTGTTGCGGAGGTCGATCGCTTGACTGCGCGGCCAGTGGCATCTACGCCGCTTCCCGCGGTCTCCGAGCCCACCCTGTCCCAACCCCAAGACTTCCGGCCCGACTGACCCGCATGGTCGGGCGCAGTGACGCCGTCGAGGCATTGTCAATGATGCTCCTCGCACGGCGTTTCGTGAGTGTGGTGGGCTCGGGCGGCATGGGCAAGACGACTGTTGCCGTCTCCGTCGCGCATGCTTTGCTCGAAGAATTCGGCAACGCCGTATACTTTGTTGATTTCGGCGTGGTGACAGACGAGAAGCTTGTCCCCAGCGCTGTGGCCGCGGCGTTAGGCGTCTCGGGACAGACGCAAGATCCTCTGCCCGCACTCGTGGCCTTTCTCGCGGGGCGCCGCCTTCTGCTGGTCCTCGACAACTGCGAGCATGTCATCGACGCGGCGGCTGCGCTCGCGGAATGCCTCCACCGCGAGGCGCCTCGGGTGCACATCCTTACGACCAGCCGCGAATCGCTGCGCGTGGAGGGCGAACATGCGCACCTTTTGCTGCCGCTCAATTATCCGACTGAGACAGAAAATCTGACCGCAGCCGACGCCCTCGCTACACCGGCGGTGCAATTGTTCATGGAGCGCGCCGTCGCCAGCGGCCACGCCTCGGAGCTCACCGACGCCGATGCGCCGACCGTGGCGGCGATCTGCAGCCGGCTGGATGGCATCGCGCTCGCCATCGAACTTGCCGGTAGCCGGGTCGGCGCCTATGGGATCCGGGGTACCTGGGACCTGCTGGGCAATCGATTCAAGCTTCTCTGGCGGGGTCGCCGAACTGCCCCACCCCGCCAGCAAACACTGGCTGCGATGCTTGACTGGAGCTTCAATCTATTGTCAGAGCGGGACCGACGTGTGCTCGGCCGACTTTCCATATTCGTCGGCCCGTTCACGCTCGAGGCTGCCCAGGCAGTGGCGACCGACGACCGAATCGACGCAATGGAGGTTGCGGACGCGATTGCCGGCTTGATTTGCAAGTCGCTGATATGGGTCGTCCCGATCGATGGCACTGCGCACCATCGATTGCTCGACGCCACTCGGGCCTATGCAGCCGAAAAGCTCGCACAAACGAACGAGCCGAACCACACCGCCAGACAACATGCCCGCTATTTCGCGCAGCGTCTTTCGAGCTGCGCAGGCCAGGGTGTTGCAATCAGGACCGAGGATGTGAGGTTCGCAGCTCCGTACTTGGGCAATATTCGAGCCGCCTGGAGTGGAGCTTTTCCGATGCCGGCGAAGTGCAGACAGGTGTAATTCTGGCCGCGGCGGCGGCGCCGTTGTTCTATGATCTTTTCTTGTTCGTCGAAGGCCTCCGCTGGTTCGAGCGGGGCCTCGCAGCATTGCCTGAAAGCGATCAAGGGAGCGCGAGGCACCTGACGCTGCAGGCCTTCCTTGCCGCATCCACGATGCTTACGAAAGGCAACAGCGATGAAGTGCGCAGAGGCATTGAGGATGCGCTGAGGTTGGCCGACGCGCGCGGCGACCTAGAGTACCAGACGCACCTCCTGGTCGGTCTGTGCATCTTCCTGGCCCACATCGGCGATTTCCCGGGCGCTCTCACGCTGGCAAAACGCGGCACCACAATTACCAAGTCAATCGGCTCGCCTGGCGCGATTTCGTCGGGAGATTCGGTACTAGGCGTGGCTTACCACTTTATTGGAGACCAGATAGCAGCTCGACGCCACTGCGAACGCGCGCTGATGACAGCCCAGGCTGCGGACACCACAATGATCGCGTACTTTGGCTATGATCACGAGATTCGCGCACTGATGTCGCTTGCGCGGTGTTACTGGATTACCGGATTCCCGGATCGTGCCGCCAAGACCGCCAGGTCGGTGGTGGCCATGGCGACCGAGCGCGACCACCCTTTCAATCTATGTATGACTTTGATCTTTACGGCCACCGTATTTCTGTGGCGAGGCGACCTGGATGAGGCGGAGCAGCTTATCCAGCGCCTCATATCTCACGCAGCGAGACATTCTTTTGGCCCCTTCCAAGCCCTCGGCACGGCGCTGAGTGGCGTACTATCTGTTGCTCGCGGCAGTCCGGCGGAAGGCGTGGCCCTGTTGCGGCGCGCTCTCGAGGTGTTGCAGGCAGCCAAACATCACGCCCTGATACCGGCCTTTCACGTGGCGCTGGCTGAAGGACTGCTGAAAACAGGGAACCTTGATGAAGCTGCGGCCGCAGCCGACGCAGGCTTGGCCCTTAGTGAGGTGTTCGATGAAACCTTGAACGCGCCCGAACTGTTGAGAGTCCGCGCGGAGATATGGTTGCAGTCGACGCCCCCCGATACCGCCGCCGCCGAACGGGCGCTCGAGCTCTCGCTGCGGCAGGCAAGAGACCAATCGGCGCTCAGCTTCGAATTGCGAACGGCGATGAGCCTTTCGCGTTTGTGGGCCAGCCAAGGCAAATCGTCGGCCGCTGCGAATCTGTTGCAAACCAGCCATCGGCGGTTTGAGGAAGGATTCCAAACGACGGACTTGAAATTGGCAGCACAACTTCTGGCGGAGTTCCGGCGGTCCGCTACTCCACTTGATCGGGTGAGCGAACCGATTTGATTCGACGCCCGATGACGGCATTTAACACCAGATAACGCGCCCCCCTCGGCGATCTCAGGCAGTATTTTGGTTTGCAACGAGAATGAGAGCTTGCCAAACTATGTCCGATCTTGAGATGCCACACGACCGCGCAGCGACCGCATCTACCGGCGAGTTAACCGAACTGCCTCCCTTGGTCGCCACCTATATCCGAGCCACCAATCTTCGCGATCTCGACGCGCTGTTGGCGACGTTCGTGGATGATGCACTCGTCAATGACCAGCTTACAGACTACTGGGGCAAGGAGGCGATCGCGGCCTGGGCCGCTCGCGACATCGTCGGCGAGCAAATGAGCTTAAGCGTGGTCAAGGCCGTCCAGCACTATGGGCATTCCATTATCACCGCCAACGTGGACGGACAGTTCGACAAGCGCGGGCTCCCGAACCCTCTCGTGCTCGCATTCTACTTCTCGACCTACGGCGACAAAATCGTTCAACTCATAATTCTGCGCAATCACTCCGGCATCTGAGGAAATCCCCAATACCGGCACTTCACGTCATGCCGCCATTAGCCGCTTTTATGCAGGATCATCTGCTGCGCTAATTTCTGGGGATCGGAGTATTCGCGACGCCTGCCTCGCGCAGTAGCCGCCGGCGTAACAGGTGGATCGGGCGCGCCGCGGAAGTCTGGATTCCCCAAGATGAGCCGGCGCGCTTGTTCTTGAGGATTAAGGGTCGGCGTCCGACGACCTTCCGCTGCAATTGCGGGTGATCTATCGATTGTTTTGGCTCGTCCGCCCACAGTGCCGGACAGAAGGTCACGCGCCTGAGTTTGTGCGTCAACCTGCAACCCTACAGCACGTACGACATGCGCCTGTATGAGGAATGCCGCGGATATCAGCAGTACAGCTTGGTTTGGCATATTGATACGATTCGGGTTGCTCATGATTAATCTCCAAATTGAGAATGAGGCGCGGCGAAGCCCACACACGCCGATAGGGCCTCGCCGCGTCTCGACAGCGCCCTCTTTAGTCTCGTCCGCGCGCTGCCTGTGCAATGAACTCGGCTACAGCCTCCGGTTGCGAGAGCATAATGACGTGGCTGGAATTAACAGTGATCGTTTCAGCGTTGATGGTTTGCGCCATCATGGCCTCAAGCTTGGGAGAGATGACTCGATCCTCCCTGGCGACCATGTACCACGCCGGTTTTGTGTACCACGCCGGTACGGTCACCGATGTGTTAAAGGCGCTTGCCGCAATCGGACCCTCGGTGGCTGCCAAGGTTTCCTTTTCTGTTTCCGGCAGATCTGGCGCAAAATCAGCGCGGATACCTTCGTTGGTCAAGCTCAGGAATCCTGCATTCACCGCGATGTGCTGATTGACCGGCGTTGCCGGTACCAGCGCATTCAACGAGAATACCGTTTGTCCTGCGTCAGGTGCGTACGCGGAGATGTAGACCAGGCCAGTCACCTTAGGGTCGTTCCCAGCTTCCGTAATCACGACTCCGCCGTAGGAGTGAGCTACGAGGACTAGCGGGCCCGGGGCCAGCTGCAGCGCTCGCTGCAACGTCTCGACGTCTTCCGTCAAGGAGGTCAAGGGAAGCTGCACCGCGGTCACGTGCAATCCCCTTCGTTCCAGCAACGGAATGACTTTGGACCAGCTTGAACCATCCGCCCAGGCTCCGTGGACGAGGATGATCTCTTTCGTCTTTGAAACCAGATCGTCTCGCGCGTCCGATGGATTAGCCGCGAACAGAGCCAATATGCTTAATGCCAACGGCGCCATCAGCGCGGTCAGTTTTCGTTGTCTTTGCATTTGAGGATCTCCAATGAGAGTGATGAAATTGAGCATGGCAGTGGTTTATGGATTCGCGCCGCGCGAAGCCGCCTCGATCGCTGCGGCGACCTGCTCGGGAAAAGCGATCAAGGTGTCATGCCCTCCCTCAACGATGGTCGTCGCGGCCTTGATTCGATTCGCGAAAAACCTCTGGGCGCCGGGATCAAGGATCTGGTCCTTATCCGACACAACAAACCATGACGGCTTGTCATGCCATGCGGCGACGGTCGCCGGCTCATCAAACGCCGTGTGATTGATCGGCAACTGTTTGTCCGCCAATGATGCTGATTCGGCTGCCGGAAGATCCTGGCCGAACACCGCAGCGAAGGCCGCTTTGTCGAGATAGAGAAACCCCTTGTCGTCGGGCCGGATAGCCTGCACACCTTTGGAGGGAGGTCCGCCGGCACTCAGTGCCGAAACGCTTTCGCCCTTCTCCGGCGCAAAGGCCGAAACGTAGACCAGCGCGCTGACTTTAGGGTCATTCCCGGCCTCGCCTATCACGAACCCGCCCCAAGAATGGCCGACGAGCACTGTGGGCCCAACCTGCGCATCGATCACTGCCTTCGTCAACGCGGCATCGTCGGCGAGCGAGGTCAGCGGAATCTTCACCGCCGTCACGTGATAACCCTTGCGCTTCAAGACATGTGCGACGTTGTTCCAGCTACTCGCATCGGCCCAGGCGCCGTGAACGAGCACGATGTTTTTGACGGTGCCCGCCGGTAATGCGGTCGCAGCCGATGCAGAAGTAAAAGCAACAGTGATGGCTGCTGACAGCGCGGCGGGAAGGAGTAGAGATTTCATGACAGGCTCCAATGGTGTGATCGTTTGTCGTGGACTTCCGCGAAAATCCGTGTGGTGCACGGCTGCTCGGCGCCCCTCGTGGCGGCGCGTTTGCTTGTTCGCGGGGCGGCAGATTGCGCGATTCAGAATTCGCGGACAAGTTATTAGATGTAAAACTTTATAATTAACACGACTGCTTGCGTCGAATCGGCGCTACGTGGATTGGCCGGCGGCTTCCACGATTAAGGCCGTTATCTCGTCGGAATGGGAGATCAGCGATAGATGGCTTGATTTCACTTCGATCGTCTTCGCGCCCATCCGTTTGGCCATGAACCGCTGCAAGTCGGGGTTGATCGTACGATCCTCGGTGGAGACCGCATAAAAGCTCGGCTTCGAGCGCCAGGCCGCCCTCGTGGTTTTTCCGGCGAGCAGCGCTCTTTGGAACGGCTCCTGGACTGCGTATAGCACCTTCGCCTTCGCTTCCGGCAAGTCACCTGCGAAGTCTCGGAGAAACGCTGCTTCAGTTAGGCGTCCTTCGTCGCCGTCGAAGAGGATGCCAGCGGACGCGGGCGGCGTGGGATAGGTCTTGGCCAGTGCGGTGTAATCTTCGCCCGCATCGGGCGCCCTCGCCGCCACATAAACCAAAGACACCACCTTGGGATGCACGCCTGCTTCCGTCACGATCATGCCGGCGAAGGAATGCCCGACCAGCACCGCCGGCCCATCTTGCCGATCGAGTACGCGCTGAACAGAGGCGACCGCTTCTGGTAACGTCGTCAGAGGATTTTGTACAGCCGTGGCGTTGAGTCCCGCCGCTTGCAATCGTGCGATCACCTCGGACCACGATGACCCATCGGCAAAAAGGCCGTGCACGAGGACAACGTTGCGCGCCTTGACCGCCGCAGGGATGGCAAGCGCGCCGTGCTTGGGTAGCAGCGATACGCCGGCTCCGGCAACCACAGCTGCCGTAAAAGTCCGCCTATTCATGGTCATGATTCGTGTTCCTTGTTTATTGGGAAACCAAAACCGCCTGACGCCAACAGCGATTGCCTGCGAGCGATTCCATGGTCCAGATGCGCCGCGCTGCGGATAATTCCGGATTCCAGAACGGCACTTTTTTGGCACCGCCCCGTCGTGCGAAGGACCGGAGCCAGCGCAATGCCCGATTACGCGTTCAGGAAGGTCTGGACATGACTGACGAAGAGATCGTGGTGTTGAAACAAGGCGCCGTGGCCGGAGTCGGGATAGAGCACCAGCTGAGCGTTGCGCAAACCTTTGAACATCGCATACGCGTTCTCCGCCGGCAGCATGGTGTCATCGCTACCGCTGACCACGAGCACGGGCTGGGAAATTGCGCGCAGGAGCGTGTGCTCGGGATCCGGCGTCGCGCACCATGTGATCAGCGCCTTCGCCTGCGGATCGGTGACGGCACTGCCGCTATCGGTATCGCGATCTATCTTGCGGGCGTAGACGCGGTTCAGAAACGCCTTGCCGGCATCCTGGCTGGCGGCTGATGGGGTGAAGAACAGCGGGAGGCGCGGATCCGGCGATTCGGTGTGAGAGAACGCCTCCTGGAGAACCGCCAGCAGGTGCTCCTCACCGCCTTGGGGGGCAGTGCCGACGAGGATCAGCTTGCGGACCAACTGCCCGTTTTTGGCTGCCATTTGCTGGGCTACGCAGCCACCAAGGGAATAGCCTAGTAGGTCGACTTTTGAGAAGCCGAGCAACTCGATGAATGTGACGGCATCGCGGGCCATTCCCGCCACATTGTCGGGCGTTTGGCCGCTCGAGCGGCCGACGCCGGCGTTGTCGAAAGCGATGACGGGACGATCAAGTGCCAGCGCGTTCACGACGGCGGGGTCCCAAGCGTCGATATTGCCCGAGAAGTGCTGCAGCAGAACCAGCGGCATCCCTGTTGACGGGCCCAGCTGGCGATACGCGAAGCGGATGCCGCTGCCCTCAACGTAGCGGGTGGGAGCTGTCTCTAGAGTCGCGCCCTCGTGGTTCGCACTACTAAGTTTATTCATGTCATCCTCCAGGCGTCTTTAACGAGCCGTCCGTATTGAGCGGCACGGCAAAGGTTGATGAAATGGCGACATCTGCGCTTTCGAGAACGGTTTCAAATTGCCTAAGCGTACGACTGAGTGACAGATTCAACGGCGCCGTACCGGATCAATCCGATCGCTCAATGGTGGAGCGATTCGAACGATAACGCATATGCAGTGAGGCCATCGCCCTCAGCGATGCAGAGCGCTTGTTCTCAGCTCGATAAGCGAGGATGCACGGCACCGTGCCGAGATTTTCGCTCTAGAGATGGGCATCTCACGGTGAGATTGACGATTATGCGCGAGGTCGATGGAACATCCCTATCCGGGGCGCCTTCGATTTCGTCGTAGGCTACCAGCCTCCTCTTCAACGTCTGCGCCCTCTGGCAGGGCCTTGAGCGCCGTCTCGCCACTACGTTGACGACTGCTAACAAAGCTTAACCGGGCGTGACGAGCCGTAACAGGCAGAGCACCCGGCCCTCTGCTAGCTTGATCCCATCGCAAGTGCCATCACGCTGGCATCGGCGAAGATTGGTTTTATCATAAAGGGCCTCAAGAAATGACGATGCTAAGTAGCGAGTCCGACTTCCTCAGCCTCGCTAGCGAATCCCCTCACCGTGCGAACGACATTGTTGTGGCTCGCTGGACCGACACGCGTACGGAAGATCGGCGAGCGGCGATCGTGGCGAGTGATGGTCAGTTCGTTTTCGGAGTTGCTCTTAGGCCGACACGCGCCCGCTTACTCAGTGGCCGGGAAATGATCTTTGACGGCGTCATGGCATCCGGTATGACCTACGTCTGCCGCCCCTCCCAGACATTGCACGCGGAATTTGCGGGTCCGGCGGATATTCTTCATCTGTTCGTTGCAGGCGCTTCGATCCGCACGCAACAGCGAGCGGAAATGAACTCTGGCACGCACTGCGAAACATCGCGTCCGAACATGCTTTCTCGCGACGCGCTGATCGAACACCTGGCGCGGGCTGTACAGACCGCGGAGGATGACGCGGACGCGAGCTACATCGAGACGCTGGCACGTGCGATCGTCGTGCGCGTAGCGCAGATCCGCCAGCCGCGAGTTCGCATCTCACCGCTGCCTAAGTGGCGGCTAAGGCGGGTCATCGACCATGTTGAATCTCACATCTCCGAGGCCATATCGCTCGCCGACCTGGCTGCGGCGGCGGGGTTATCCCGGACGCATTTTGCAGCACAGTTCCGTCTTGCAACGAGCTGCAGACCTCATGACTTTATTCTCCTACAGAGGATCGGGGCCGCCGAACGGCTCCTCCTGCAGACCTCGCGCGAACTCCTGGACATTGCACTGACCGTAGGGTTCCAAACACAGGCCCACTTCTCGACCGTGTTCAAACGAATTGTCGGTGAGGCTCCCGGCAGTTGGAGGCGCGCACAGCTGGCTGGATGGCCTCAACAAAAAAAGGCCGCCTGAGGCGGTGCGGGCACCCGATCAAAATTCGGCGGCGCGATGGACGCGCCAGGGAAGTGACGAAGATGTTTAGATCGTTTCCAACCGCATGGCTCGCGAGGCTTCTTTCTGTTGTGGAAGAGCGGCCTTTCCATCACTCAGAATCATCGCGGCCATTCCCAGCTGCAGCGTGACCTGCCCCCAGCCTCAGTGCCAGGGATGAGTTCGTAAAGTCCTGGTTGCGACACTATCTCAACTCCGTGGTTCCTTGCATGGCGATTCCGGTTTGTTGGCCTCGCCAAGCAGAAGCAAATTCTGATGGGGTTTGGTATTGCAATGCGCTGTGTGGCCGGCGTTGGTTGTAGTCCATGCGCCACCGGGCGACGATATCGCGAGCTTCGTGCAGCGATCTGAACCAATGTTCGTTCAGGCATTCGTCACGGAATTTGCCGTTGAAGCTCTCCACGTAGGCGTTTTGGGTTGGCTTGCCGGCCTGGATGAGCCGCAGCTCGATCTTGTTCTCGTAAGCCCATTGGTCGAGCGCCTTGCCAGTAAACTCGGGTCCTTGATCGGTTCGGATCACCTTCGGCAATTGGCGAAAGCGTGCGGCTTGAGCCAGCACACGCGTCACGTAATGGCCCGAGATCCCGTGGTCGACGACGATATCGACTGCCTCTTTGGTGAAATCATCAACGATGGTGAGGCATTTGAGCCGTCTGCCATATTCGAGCGCATCGCAGACGAAGTCGATCGACCAGACCTCGTCGGGCCGGTGCGGGATGAGCAGTGGGCGCCGCTCGAGCGCCACGCCGCGGCGTTTTCGCCGACGTCGCACCTGTAGTTCATCCTTGCAGTACAGCCGATGTACCCGTTTAACGTTCACCCTGACTCCTTCCCGCCGCAGCATTGCGTGGATGCGCCGATAGCCAAAGCGGCGCCGCTCCGCGGCCAGCTGCTGAATCCTCATCCGCAACTCCTCATTGCGAAGCTGTGCACGCGCCTTGTAATGCAGCACCGTGCGCGAAAGCCCTATCAGTTCACAGGCGCGGCGTTCGGAGATGCTCGATTTGGCCCGCATGGACTTGCACCGCCGTTCGTCGCGCCAGCGGGCCTACCGTTTTCCCCGCGCGACGACCTTCAGCGCCTCGATGTCCAACATCGCCTCGGCCAACAGCTTCTTCAACTTGCTGTTCTCGCCCTCCAGCTCGCGCAGCCGCCGGGCCTCCGCCACATCCATCCCACCCAATCGTCCGCGCCACTTGTAGAACGTCGCATCGCTGAATCCGTGCTTGCGGCACAGCTCCTTGACTGGTACTCCACCCTCGGCCTGCTTCAAGAAATTAATGATCTGCTCGTCCGTAAATCTCGACTTCTTCATGACCGTTTTCTCCTCGGAAAACGGACTTTACTAACCTTCCGGTGGCACTGAAAATGGGGATCAGGTCAAATTGCGCGCGCAACACCGCCACTTTGGACCACCGTCGCACACTGCCTCCGTCACGCCTGTTCGGCGCACGAAGTGCCCACGCATCGAGGAACTCTTGGTGTCAACCTAGTGGTCAATCTTTTGTTTACTGACCTCAGCGGTATCGGCTCTGAGCAGCTTTACCATCGCGATGTCATTTCTGCGCCGAGCTACCTGCGGAAGCCATTGGCAGTCTCTCCCGCCCGTGCCGGCACTACGGATTAGGCTCAGGACAGTCCCGCATCTGTGGATCAGCCAAAAGCATGCGTTTACCTTCAGTTATTGCGACGTAGTCGTTGAGAAAATCTCGGAGTGATTCCTCGAAGATACCACTGTGTTTGATGATTACAGCGCCGCTCGCGTTTGCAACCAAAAAAGGGCTGTAGCGAATATGGTCCTCTGTAGGTATAAGTCTAACGCCTCCGATGAACGGCACATTGGTAAGATCGAAATTCACTATCCCGCAAGGATTATCTGTATAGGTATTTGCGTCGAAGCGCTGACTGGGCATTTGCTCTGCCGTCACAATCTCAACCGAATGCGTAACTTGAGGCGCAAATTCTCCAAGGGCTTTGTTCCACAATGCACGCTGGTCCCCACGGCCTGGAGCGCTCAGCAACGCCCCTAGTGATCTTCCTATTGGAAAAAAAAACTTGCGGGCGGAGTCGGTTGCCGACGAGAGAACCAGTAGACGAGGCGTTTGAGTGCGGTCGTATTTCATTTTCCCGTTTAACACGTGTATTCGCTCGTATTGATAGGCTTCGAGCGCTGGATTTAGTAGCACTACGATATCCCCGAAGCCCGCGATATGTTCGACGGGCGATAGGTCCCCTTGCTTAGATGGCGTGGACGTTGCGTTGATTAGCTCTTGTTCAAAAGCCGATCTAACCGCCTCGAATAGCACCTGGCCACCGAAACTATGGCCGAAGCTAACCATGCCCGTGAACGGCCTTTTGCCCACACCGTCGTGAAGCGCACGGCGTTCTCGGTAAATTCCATTCAGCCGTAGAAGAAATTCCCGCAAATCACCTTGTCCGACGCGCTCGGCTGCTGCCTTGCGACCCCAGAATGTAAGGTAGTCGAAGGGCATCGGCAGAGACTTACCGCGCCACCCTACGTAAAGCCCTATGACCTTGACATCGCCACTCCCTGTAAGCTTCTGCCGGGAAAGCCGATACATGCCTGGTTTTCCACCGACGTTGTCGTCGAGTTTCACTCGAATCTTCGTTAATGTTGAGGAGAAGTCCGTCGCATTAGCGTCACTCACCGCGGCGTTGTGATGCCAGCCATGGATGAACATAACAACAATGACGTTGTCCCGTACTGACGCTCGCGCGATCGTATCAAGCGCCAGAGCGGGAATACCGGGATCCCAAAACGAACCGTAGTCGTCAATCTGAATGACGAAGTCGTTGTGAGCGTCAAACTGGCTGCCCTCCTGCGGAAACTCCTTGTGTCCGAAACGACGGGCAGCAAGGAAGATCAATGTACACAGGATAGCGAACAGTAGCATTCCGTTCATTTGCCAAATCCCCCGGGATGGTCGGATGCCCTAAATTATTAATAAGGTATGGTATTGAGTTGCTTTGAATGTCTCAATTCACGGCTCATCGTTGGGAGCCAACACTTGGTGCTTGAGCAGCATCCGGACTCCGCTCGCCCAGCCATCCGAGCCTCCGGCGAAGTTCGCGTCCTGCTCATTCAGTACTTTCCCACTTTGAGCGTCGCTGATTTGGACCATCATATAGTAGTCGGTCTGAGTGACTCTCCTCACCACTCCCAAGAGTGCCTGTTCGGCGCCGACTTGCGAAGCTATAACCGCTTCACAACCGTTGCAGTTTCGCAGCGACTTAGCCTTGACTGGCTCTGCATCGATTTTGCTCACGTCAACGAGGATGAAGCGTCCGGACTTCTCCAGCATCCGCCGCGCTTCGCTGCTGACTGTCTCCATGATGGCTTCGTTGTTTGAGGTAAGGCCCAACAGTGAGGCTGCGGGACTGATGTCTTCCAACTCGAAATCGAAAACGCCGAGCTTGACGACCGTAGGTCTCGGTGGGGGCGGCGCTACCTGCGCGCCGGGCGGTCGCACGCATTCGGCATAGCCGCTTATTGGATTGACGACCGCCTCCTCGCACACAACCGAACGCGCAGAGGGCGCAACCTCGGGAGTTTCGCTGGAGGGCGCTACTCCCGAGTGCGCATTAATTGCGACGCACAGCACGGTTAAACCCAAAATTGCCGAGATAATCAATCTTTGCATGACATCACTCCAATCGGCCGCGAATTCGGTGCACACCCTGAACAGATCGACCGATTGGGCCATGATGGGACATGTCTGACAAGGGCACCTGGCCGTCGACGCTCAAATCAACTGACGACCGCACCCGTCTCATCCTCGATCCAAAAGATGACTGGGGGGTTCTCCGGATGTTTGCTCGTGTAGCGGCCGCTAGGGTTTCTTTCCGTCTCGTATCCCCTACCCTCCTGCAAGACAACCAGGCTCTGAAGAGCCGAGACTGCATCGACTAAAGATGTATAGACGGTGGGTTCTGCGGTGGTGGTGGACACTAAGTAATGATATTCGACCTCACTGGCTGACACGCCCATCTCCTCTAGCGAGTACCCTGGATTGCCAAGGTGCACCTGGACCGCCCAGCGGGGGCTCGCCTCGCCGCGTAATCTTTCATTATTGTCTCTCAAAACAGTGATTTTCACTGCCTGAATCGCCCTATCTTCGGGTAACCGGACCATGAACCCGTCATTCCGAATAGCGCCGGATTCGCGTGAAGGACACCCCCGCTTACGGCCAGAAGGACTGCGCATGAAAGCAGCCAAACAATTCATGTCATGAATATACGCACCCTCATTCGCCCTCGCTGGTCGCAGCTGGCACCGCTCATGAAGGCGAGCCGCGAGGAAGGATTCTTCTTTCTTTCTCGTCTTGAGCACGAATACCTATCGGGGCAGGTTCGGTTCAATGGTCCCGGCGAGACGCTATTGGGTGCGCTTGAGGATACCGCAATTGTTGGAGTTGCGGGGCTAACACGGTATCCCTACGACAATGATCTTCGTACCGGAAGCGTGCAGCACGTCTACGTTCTACCCAGCTCTCGCGGTCGCGGAATCGGCAGAGCCCTCCTTGCGGAAATAGAACGATGCGGGAAAACGCACTTCAGTGCGCTAGTACTTCGGACGGACACATTGGCTGCTGCGCAATTTTACCAGCGGGTCGGATATGAACGGTTGGCGCCAGGCGAAGGCGCCACACACCGCCGTTTATTGGAGTTGTGATGCCCCAGTTAAAAGCCAACGACAAATCCTCAGGCGCACACTGACTCTACGTAAAGTTTGAAGCGGACGGTCCAACGGCTGCACCAAGGCAATCGTTTCCTGATTTCGAGCGCTCCGGGTGCGAGGACCCAACTTTGTGGCCGGGTACCACGAGGTTTGTCAGTTGTCCCCGACCCAGGGCCGTTTTTCATGACTCCGTGAGAACAAACGATGATCTTGCCCGTATCGTAAAACCACAGAACCCGCGGAGCGGAGCCCCGAAGTCCATTCTTCTGCATCCACCCTCGCCATCGTCAGTCAGTACGCGCCCGACAGCCCCAAGCTCCACAGGTGTTCCGCGAGGCCGGTGTCCTCCCGGCGACCGTTGCCGAAACTCGCATCCAAGCTGATGAATTTCCCGACCAGCTTGTAGCTCAATACGCTCTTGAAGTAATCCACCCGCGACAGCGCGCCCGTCACGCCCTTGAGATATACTTCGGTCACGGTCAGCTGCAGCGGCACCCACGGATTATCGCTCGCCAACGAAAATCCCACCCGCGGACCCACACGCCAGTAATTGCGGTAATTCGTTTTCTTGCTATCGCCGTCGTGCGTGTAATGCCCAATATCGGACCGAAAATCCCCGATGGGTTCGATCGACGCCTCACCGCCAAAAATCCCCACGTGATAATCGTTGAGGAAGCAGCCGGTACGCGAATAGTTCTTGATGGGCGTATACACCGCGCCGATTGTGAGGAGGTGGCTCCGGTCCAAGTGGTTCACGAGTAGATCCGGCCGCACCGTGACGAACTGTGTGACCGGAACATGTTCGCCTCCAGACTCCTCGGTGCCCGACCACTGGAAGGCGTTGAGTAGTCCGATGCTGTCGGTGTCCGACCCAACCGACACCGCCTTAGCAGTAGGCCTGGAGATATTGCGATTCAACGACACATAGGGAATTGCATTGTAAGTCGCTAAAATGTCGTTCTTTAGCGGATAGCCCACGACGATGGTCGACTTGTCGGTCCGCGTCGACTTGTCGCTCCCATAACTGGAGCTGATGGACGCCTTGTCGACCGAGGAGAATTGCGTCGAATTCTTGTCGAAGAAGAGCCCATCGGTTGAACCCCGCACGCGCACCGGCAATTGAAAATCCGCTTTGGCGGCGGGACTCGATCCCGCGGGGTCTTGAGGCTTGCCCGCCGCATCCTTAAGGCACGTGATTTGCGCGTTCGGATCCTCCAAAAAGTCTTCAGGCGTCACCTTCGCTGAATCGTTGCGAAACGCGCTCGAATAAATCGGCGGCGATCCCAGCACCAATCCCAATAAGATTCCCGCCCCTCGCACGGTGTCTATTTCCGCTGGCGTGCACGTATCACCCGCCTGACACGCAGGGTGTGTAAAAATACGATCTCCGGCAGACAGCTTCGCCCCCTTAGCGACCGCCGCCTCCTCGGCACCGGACAACGGCAAAGCACCCACGCGCGATTCCATATTGCGGCTGACCGTGCAGGTGTCGAGAACGTAGTTCACCAACTTCTCACGATTGACCGTGCCGTTCTCGCAGACGGCCGACTGTTTCGGCGGAGGGCAAGTGGGCGCCGCCGCCTGGCACACCCCAGCGACGCCCGCCACCATGGCAACCAGCCAGTGTCCCGTCCAATGCATCACTTCGTCCTCGCCGCAATCCCATTCATCAATGCACCGACCGTCGCTTGCAAGGCTTGCACGACGAGCGCCGCATCATAGGAAAACGAATACGACGGCGTGCCCTGGAGCAAGTGACCCTGCACCCCTTTCAGAAAATTGGCGATCGTAAACTGGTCATAGCGATAGTCCGTGCTCATTACCTTGGTAACGTCATTGGGCGGCCACCGCCTCTCGATATTCAACTGGTATGCAACCGCACTCGCCACTGCGGGTCCGTTGCCCATCATGTCCAGCGAAAACTTAAGGGCCGATGCTTTATTGGGAGGCGCTTTCTTGCGCGAGAGTTTCGCTTTGCGCCTTTTTGGGATTGATTCGGCGGTCTTCTTCTTTGAACCCTTGGATTTCTTTGCCTTCGCCATGATCCATCCTCCTTGTTAATTCCACGCCGCGGTACAAAAGGTCACTGTAGTGCCGTGAGGGACACGGTCGCTACAAGCGGACCGCAATCCGTCTAAGAGATCAGATAAATGTGCCGGCCCGTGACGTATTCGGCCGAGACATTTGTCGCCTGTTGGACCGGTTGTTGGTGCGATCACGAACGGATCGCTACGTCCATGTCATTGCTCCTATTTGGCAGTTTATAGACCGATGCTTCACAAATGACAAGCGAGGGCACTTCGGCGCAATCCGCGTCTTGCTTATTTCCCCGAGCACTTTGTCGAGCGCCTTCGATTATTCGGCACTATCACGACGGCACCCATTTCCTGAAGTACCACTTGGATACCGCCCTTCCGACCAGCGGCGACCGCGCTCCGTCACACCCGGCTGTTTTCTCCGGGGAATCTCCCTGCGCGCTGACACATCGGCAAGTTCTGCACCTGCGTGGACGCTCCGCCACGCGCTGCGGCAAATGGCTCACAGTCACAGTGTGATTCACTGACCTTTGTCGTGAAAACAGCAAACGACACTGATGGACCCCGCATTCTGACGTTCCCTCGGTTTCGTATCCAAAGTCAACATCATGTGAACTCCCCAACAACTTGGTGGCGCTTGCCATCAGGTAATCCCTCAAGAACAGCCCCCTTCCGCCGATAGGGGTGAAGGACGCTTTCCACGGCGCAACGGTATCTCCCATTGAATAAAAATATCGAAGTGCGTCTGAAGGCGCAGTTTACCTTTCCGAGCCCGCCCGGGGTCGCCCAGGAGATCATCGAGCTCGCGAACGACCCGGAGGCGCATATCACTGCGGTCGCGGAAGTCATCAATAAAGATCCCGGTCTCGCCTTGAAGGTACTACGAATCGCCAACTCGGCGCTCTATTCGCGGCGTCGGCGTAGCGACAATTTGAGGCAAGCTCTCACCGTGCTGGGTCTGCGGGCGGCCACCACGCTCGCCCTCAGCTTCTCCATCGCGCCGATGTATAAAAAACGCGCCATTAATGGGCTTAACTACGGTGCCTGCTGGCGGCGATCTGTCTTATCTGCGGCGGCGGCCCGCTCGCTAGGCGATATAGTCGGACTGCGATGCCCCGAAGAGCTTTTTCTCGCAGGGCTTCTTCAAGATATCGCGATGGGGCCCTCGACCAAGCGGATCCCGCCTTTTACAAGCAATTGCCGGTGAACGCGTCGCACTACGACATCGCACGCTACGAACTCGCGCGGCTCGACATCGACCATGCGGCCATCGGCGCGATGATGCTGACGCACTGGCAGCTGCCCCGCTATCTATGCGAAGCGATAAGAAAAAGCCACGAAAGCGATGGCGCGACTAAACTTGAGCCATTCGTGCGCGCCATGCAACTCGGTGCGAGCGCCGCGGATATATTCCTGCAAGGCGCATCGCCCGATGGCCTCGCCCACCTGTGCAGCATGGCGCAAACGACGATGGGCATCACGAGCGAGCAGGTCGGAGAACTCATCGATGTTGTAGTCCGCCATTCCGCAGAATTGGCCCAGTTGTTCGACATTTTCCTGTCGAGCGCTGGCGAGTCGCGCCTGCTCATGGATCGCGCGGGATTTATTATGGCTTCGGAGCCTTCAGTCCATCGAGCTGATCTCCGACCTCAAGGCGAAGACGCACACACTCGAAAAGCGCACCGCAACGCTGGAGACTCGCAGCCGTCTCGACGCACTCACCGGGGCCTACACCCGCAGCTATCTCGAAGAAGTGCTCGAACAGGAGTTCGGCGCGGCCAGTAACGGGCGATGGCCGCTCTCAATCATTTTTCTCGATATCGATCACTTCAAGCTCGTCAACGACACGTACGGACATCCCGCCGGCGACACCGTGTTGCGGGGCACTGCGCAGGCGCTGATACGCCTCGTGAGAAACGGCGATTGTGTGGCCCGGTACGGCGGTGAGGAATTTGTATTGCTGATGCCCGGCCTAAACCGACCGGGCGCCGCCGCTGTCAGTTTTCCTTCTTAATGTCCGCAAATCAGACTGCACATAACATCCCGCTCTGATGAGCTCTCGCGTCATCTATCGAGAAATTCCGCTGCTCTCGATTCGGAGATAGATGAGAACTGCCGGACATCATTTGGACACGAAACGGCCATAATTTGCGTTCACAGTGTCCGAAATCGTCGGACCGTGAGCAGTGCCTACCCTACCCTATGGCCCTCCCAATGTGCGTCTGATTCGGCCGAAGCGCCTCACGCAGGGCGTTCGCGACGCCGGAGTCGCCCTGGTCGAGCGGAAGCTCAACAATAGCACCGTCAGAGATTTGGTCTCCATTTCAGATGCGGACTGGCTAGTCGCATGCCGACGTTTCAATGCCACCCAGCTGCTCGCGAAACAGCGCGGTCGGTTGCAGGCGCGTGTAGCCTCTATTGCGAGAATGTTCGGCGTGACCGACCGAACCGTGCGGCGTTGGCTCGCAATCTATCGCAAGAACCCCGACATCGTGGCATCGTGGCGCTCCTGCCAAAGCCCAAAGGCCAAAGGGTCGGAACCCGGCGCTTAAGCCCCGATATGGAGCGACTGCTGAACGACGTAATCGATGTCTGGGCGGCCAAGGCGGAGCACCTCCCTGTGTCGTGGATATTGGACGAATGCAAACGTCGCACTCGCTCTGCGCGACTGACAATGCCAAGTCGCCGCACAATCGACACGCGACTTCGCGATCGAGGAATCGATGGCCTGTTGCGGTGGCAATTTGTCCAGAGGCGAAGTCAAAGAGAAGAGGTTCCAGCCTCCATCTTCTCAGTGGATATCGCTGGCCCGTGACCGGTGGGTTCGTTACCCCGGAGGCGACGCCGGGCTTCGGCGCCTGCAGGAGCTCATTGCTACCCCTGCCCGCGTTCGCATGCCCTGCATGCTGATCTACGGAGTAAGCGGCGCAGGCAAGACTATGCTCCTCGAGAAGTTCCAGCGCGACCATCTGAAAACCTGCGAAGAGCGGAGCGGTCGGCGAACGATCGTCTCTGCGGAGCTCCCGCCCGTTCCTTTGCTCAGAAGCCTTTATGCACAGATCATTCGCTCCCTGTGCGCGGATGTCTCGCCGACCACGCGGCTTCATGAACTCGAAACCCGCGCGATTGGGATGCTTCAGCACGCAGCGCCCCGGATGCTCTTGATTGATGAGATCCCAGCATCTTCTATCTTGCGGGATACGTGATCAACGGGCTGCCTTGAACGCTATCAAGTTCCTGGCCAACAAGCTGCGCATCTCGATCGTTGCCGCAGGTACGCATGAAGCGTTGCATGTAATGCGCGCGGACCCGCAGATTGCCAGTCGATTTGAGCAACTGGAATTGCCAGTTTGGACCGAATCACACGAATTACGCCGATTCATTGCGGGATACCCGGCACTTCTGCCGATCAAGCGCTCGTCTGCGGCAATCGACAAGCGGTTCGTGGAATACCTACTCGAACTCTCCGAAGGCGTCACAGGTCGTCTCATTGATGTGCTTCGGCGCGCTGCTTTGCAAGGCATTGCGGACAAGACTCAGAAAGTGGGCTTGGTTCAACTGCAAGTCGTCGGCGCGAAAATGCCCTCTGTCGTTGGCCAGCCCACCTAGATTTTTCCTTTCGGACATCCTTAAAGAAAAAAAGGACACAATGAAGGAAAGCTCACAACGCGAATCGATCATTCGAGAGTTGTTGAACGGTGAGGGCTCCATGGCAGAGCGCGTCGCGGCGGCCGCCGAAGTGCTGGATATCAGCACACGCACAGTGCGACGTCTGGTCAAGCAATACCGTACCTCATCGCAAACGACGAGCCTCGTCCCAAAGCCGTCCGGGCCGCATCAGAAGAGACGCCGCTTAGCTCGTTGGCGTGACGCTCAGAGCTACATTTTGATTCCACGGGCGTCCTCAAAGGCGTCGCAGAAGTGGAGAATCTTCTTGCTCTTGATTTCGTCGCTCCTCTAGCTGCTTGTCTGACCTTGAGCATACTCCTCCCTCCCCGCTCGTCCGCGGTCTGTAGGCCGAGCGCTACGCACAAAAATATTTGAACGTGAGGGGATCTATCTGCAGATGGCGCTTTTACCAAATATAGGCACGGAAGCGTGTGGAAGAAATAGCAGCCATCAAGGAGATTTCATGAATGCGGCTTCGCCAGCATCGCAGCGTCTTTTTACCGGGTTACTTCTTTGGCTACTGGCCGCCTCCTATGCGCATGCGACGAGCCCATGCGATCAGTGGTCCGGAAACGAAGTTGGCTCAGTGCGATACGACGGTCCCTGGCGTAACAGCCCGAATGATGCTGCGCTTGATGTCTTTAACCACTGTATGAACGATCCTAATGGGTGCGGTAGCGGTGCAAATTGTCCGCCAGCTGGTCCGACCACCACGTGCGACTCTTGGTCTTACGTGCTATTCGGCACGTTTCCCAATAGCTTTCAGACGATTAACTACGTTTCTCACTACGCCGATGGCAGCACGCATCCGCTATCGTTTGCCGCTGGGACGAATGTTCGAGCCAATCCCGTCGGAGGTTGCCAAGTCTATGTCTCGGCGATCGCCTCGCCGCCGGCGCAATGTGGTCCGAGCTGCAATGGAGTCGGAGATCCTATTAGTCCGGCCAGCGGTGGGATGTACATTGCGGAAACCGATATCGAAAGCCCGGCAGGACAATTGGCTTTCAAACGCTTCTACAACAGCACGAGTAGCATCAGTGGCGATCTTGGAACGGGCTGGCGACACAGTTTTAGTCGAAATATTACAAAGCGCTATGCAGGAACTGGGTATGCCGGTACCTACACTGCCAGTGCGGTCAATTCCTCCCTTTACGCCGATGAACCGACCGCCTGTACGTCCGGCTTTACCCAAATCAAGGGGCAAGTCAGCGCCTGGGCAGCGGCAACAGCTACGTACGCTAATGGCGTGTGCACGCTCAGCAGCGCAGGCACCCAGATCGGCACGCTGCCGCTCCTGTACAGCTCCCCGCCGACACCGGATCCGAGCACCCAGGTGCTCGTTGGCTTTGATGCAACCCGCGACGACGGCCAAGTAGTGAGCTTTCAACTGAATGGCACGACGATCGTGGCACCACCGAGCATAAGCCTGCGGCTCATCCAGACAGGGAGTGGCTACACGCTGACCGATGACAACGATAACGTGGAGATGTACAACACCACTGGCGCCCTCCTGTCCGTCACAAGCCGTGCAGGCGTGGTCGCGACCGTGAGTTATAACGGCGCCGGGCAATTGAGTGGCATTGTCGACAGCTTCGGTCAAGCAATTACCTTGACCCATGCCACCGGAGGGGCACTCTCCTCAGCCACCGACCCAAGTCTAAAATCAGTTCACTACGGCTTTGACGGCGCCGGCCGACTGTCCACGATCACCAATCTCGATACCACCACCAAGACTTATCTATACGAGAACTCGAGCTTCCCGACTCTGGTCACGGGCCTCATGGATGAAAACAGCAATCGCTACTCCACATGGGGCTATGACACTCAGGCACGGGCGACCAGTTCGTCCGAAGCACTCGGCGCGGACGCGACGGGGCTGGTCTACAACAGCAACGGTAGCGTGACGGTGACAGACGCCCTGGGGGCTGTGCGAACCTTCAGTTTTGCCCGCAATGGGGATCGCAGCTTAGTGGCCGGGATCAGCGGCTCGCAGTGTCCGACCTGTCAGGAATCGGCTTCCACGACTTACGATAACCATGGCTGGGTTGCGAGCAGGACCGACTACAACGGCAACCTCACCTGCTATGCAAACGACCCTGTGCGCGGGCTCGAGCTCGTGCGCGTGGAAGGGTTCGCACCGTCAAGCACCTGCCCCTCGAACTTGTCGAGCTACGCTCCTCAAGCAGGCACCTTGCAACGCAAGATTACGACGCAGTGGCACACTACTTGGCGCGAACCCCAGACGATAACCGAACCCAATCGCACAACGAGCTTCACCTACGATCCACACGGCAACGTTCTCACGAAGACTGTCACCGACACCTCGGTGACGCCCAATGTCTCGCGGACGTGGACCTACGTGTACTATAACAGTGGTCTTTATGGCCAAGTGCACACCCTCACCGGGCCGCGCACCGACATTACGACGGACGTGACGACTTACACGTATTACAGTTGCACCACCGGGAATCAGTGTGGGCGTGTGCAGACCCTCACCAATGGGTTGGGTCAGATCACGACATTCAACACCTATAACGCCTACGGTCAGCCGCTCACGGTCACGGATCCTAATAATATTGTGACCACGCTGACTTACGATGCGCGCCAGCGCCTCACCTCCAGTGCAATCGGCACCGAAAGCACGGGTTACACCTATTATCCAACCGGGCGATTGAAACTGGTGACCCGGCCCGACAGCAGCACGATTTTGTACGCCTACGATGGCGCACACCGGCTGACCGATATCACCGATGGGCTCGCCAACCATATCCATTACACGCTTGATGCCATCGGGAATCGCACGGCAGAGAACGCCTACGATCCCGGTAACGCGCTTCATCGCACGCACACCCGTGCCTACAACACGCTGAGCGAGCTTTACCAGGACATCGATGCCGCCGGGACGTCGGCCGTCACGACGACTTATGGATACGATAGCAATGGAAATCAAACTTCGGTTGCGGCGCCTCTGTCGCGTAACACCGCGGATCAATACGATGCCCTCAATCGTTTGAGCCAGATCACCGATCCCAACAACGGGATCACCGCCCTGGGCTACGACGCCAACGACAACCTCGCCACCTTGAAGGATCCGCGGACCTTCACCACGAGTTACAGCCACGACGGTTTTGGCGATCTGACGCAGATCATAAGCCCCGATACCGGCACCACCATCAATACCTATGACTCGGGAGGCAATCTCAAAACGGCGACCGATGCACGGAGCGCGCTCGCGACCTACGCTTACGATGCCTTGAACCGCGTTAGCCAAGTGGCCTATACCGATCAAACCATAAACTTCACCTACGACGTCGGCACCAACGGCAAAGGCCGATTAACCGGGGCCTCGGACGCCAATCACTCCCTGTCCTGGACTTACGACCCGCTGGGCCGGGTCACGGGCAAGGGACAGACTGTCGCTGGGGTTACCAAATCCGTGGGCTACAGCTTCACCAACGGCGACATGACCTCGTTGGTCACCCCGTCAGGGCAGACGATTACCTACACCTACTCGAATCATCGGATCACCTCGATCTTGGTGGGCTCGACCACCCTGTTGAGCGGCGTGACCTATGACCCCTTTGGTCCGCCAACAGGCTGGACGTGGGGCAACAGCACAACCGTGAGCCGCGCCTTCGATCAAGACGGCAATCCGCATCAGATCGTGACCGCCGCCGTCACCAACGCCTATACGGTCGATAACGCCTCGCGCATCACGGGCTTGAGCGACTCAGGGTTGTCCACCAACACCTGGACCTTCGGCTACGATACCCTGGACAGGGTCACTAGCGGGGTGAACTCCGCCAAGAGCCGCGGCTATACCTACGATGCGAACAGCAATCGTCTCACCACGACGGGCACGACTGCCTCGACGGAGATCATCTCCACGACCAACAATCGCTTGAACTCGACTTCCGGTGGCATCGTCCGCACGTATGGCTATGATAATGCGGGCAACACCACGAGCTACACCGGGGATACATTTAATTTCAAACAGCGCGGCAGAATGAGCTCCGCGACGGTAACCGCCGGCACGACCAATTACCTCTACAACGCGCTCGGGCAGCTGATTGAGAAATCCGGCAACGGCAGCACGACCTTACTGGTGTATGACGAGGCCGGGCATCTCTTGGGCGAATACTCGAGCTCCGGTGCCCTCATCCAAGAGACCATCTGGATGGGCGATCTTCCCGTCGCCACGCTGCGTCCGAACGGCAGCACCGGTTGCACCAGCGCCGTGTGCATCTTCTATGTCCACTCCGATCACCTCGGCACAGCCCGTAAAGTCACCCGACCGTCCGATAACGGCCTTTTCTGGCGCTGGGACCCCGATACCTTCGGCACCGTCGCGGCCAATGCCAATCCGGCCGGCCTTGGCACATTTGTCTACAATCTGCGCTTCCCGGGCCAGTACTACCTCGCCGAAACGGGCCTCCATTACAACTATTTCAGAACCTATGACCCTACGATGGGGCGGTATTTGGAGTCCGATCCGATCGGGCTGAAGGGCGGAATTAACCCGTATGCATATGCTGGCGGGAACCCGATCAGCTATCGGGATCCGAACGGGCTGACCGTTCAAATTGTTGGGAGCGATCCGATTGCCACTGCGCAGCTACAGGCGGCCTACAACAGGGTGGCAAATACGCTAACCGGATCTGTATTGACGAGTACGCTGGAGAATTCGCCGTTCCTGTACACGATCACCAATAATATCTTGGCGCCGCAAAACGCGTATTGGGATCCATCGAATAATTTAATTAGCGTAGACCCCAATTTTCATCCGACTGTTCAGGTGGCCAATGCTTGCGGCAGGGAGGAGTCTTCTACGGAAATAATTCTTGCGCATGAACTTGGCCACGCTGTGCGGAACGATCCGTTTGGGCATCGAGAAAATGAGTGGCCCAACGTCCTCGAAAACGAAAATCCAATTCGGTTGCAAATGGGTTTGCCGCCCCGGACTGCGTACCCTATGCCCATACCCTTCGTGCGTTGACTAAGGTCAATTTGCCGCGCGACGTCTCTATGTGGAGGTAGCCATGAAAACGAATGCCATTTCATTATCGATCCGCGCGGCAGCAGTACTGATGTTCTGCGTGGGCGCGTGTTCTAGCAAGCCTCAAGATGCTGCACAGCGGACCCCGTCGCATGATAACGGCGGATCAACGCCTGCCCCGACCTATGCGTCATACGACCCGGCACCATTGACGGAAATACGAAGCCTATCCGGTTTTCCAAATGAACTGAGCACTGTCTTAGGTTGGCATAGGCAAGCCGGTGGTGGAAGTGCCCCTGATAGCGACATTGTAGACGTGGGAGAAACCTTTAATCCCACGGATGTCGTGGGCGGCCGACCATCACGGCGGTTCCTTGTTGGTGGTCTGAGCATTACAAGCGCGCTTGTGGCTTACGAGGAAGGTGGATGGGGACCGCGATACTTTGCGGCAGCCTATGTTTTGGGTAAATCGGGCTGGGTCTTGGTAGGTCGTTGGCGGATTGATTGGGCAACTACGTTGCCTAAGGTGTTGGATCAAACGAAGGAGCACCCCCGCGACTAGATCGTTGCGGCCCAGTGCGTATTCCGGCGATGGCGGGCCGTCGTTCCGACGGATGGCGGGCCAGGATTCCGGATGATGTCGGGCCAGGCGTGACGCGGTAACGAACTGTCGTTCAGAACCTCTGACGGGTCAAATGTTTTTTGATTTGGACGCGACGGTTGGTTTTCTTGTGCACGAGTCGGTCGAGGATTGCATCGGCGACGGTTCGATCGCCGAGATAGGCATGCCATTGATCGATCGGTATCTGGCTGGTGATCAGCGTCGAGCGTCGGTCATAGCGGTCATCGAGGATCTCCAGCAGATCTCGGACCGTCTCGTCGGATAACGGCGTGAGCCCGAAATCATCGAGCACAAGCAGATCCGCTTTGGCGAGCTGGCGGAAGAGCGCCGAGCGCCGCTGCATGGCGCCGTAGCGAGCCAGTTCCTCGATCAGTCGCGGCAGACGGAAACAGCGGACCGAGAAGTCGGCACGACAGGCCGAGTGCGCGAGCGCGGCGGCCAGATAGCTCTTGCCGACGCCGGTGGGACCGGTCAGCAGCACGTTCAGGCGTTCACGGATCCACGCAAGGTCGATCACTTGAGAGAGCTGCGCGGCATCGAGGCCGCGGGGGCTGCGGGTGTCGAGATCTTCGATGCAGGCGGGCATCGGCAGCTTCGCCCAGCGTAAGCGCTGTGCGAGGCGGTGAGTCGCCCGTTCAGTGAACTCATGCTGGATCATGATACCGAGCCGATCCTCGAACGAACGGCCGGCAAGGTCCGGGAAGCTCAGCTGTTGCTCGAGGCCGGCGGCCATGCCGGTGAGGCGCAGTTGGTGCAGTTGCTGGATGAGTGGTTCGATCAACATAGAGTCTCCTGTGGTTGGTGGTTATTGGAAATACTCGGCGCCGCGCACGTTCTCGTGCGCAAGATCGAGCGCTGGGGATGAGGGCGGGGATGGCGGGGTCTGCAGCAGCGTGCGCACGGCCCGATAGCTGCAGGCCTTTAAGACCAGGGCGCGCTCGCAGGCGGCCTCCAATCGCGCTGGGGTGAAGTCCTTGGCGAGCGCACCAAAGATCGTTCGGCGCTTTGGGCTGCTCGAGAGCCGTTCCTTGAGCCTTATAGCGGGCTCTGCGCGGATCGTGCTTGACCATGCCATGCCGATCTAGGACGACATGCACCGTGCTAATAGCCGGCAAAGAAATGCCCGAGCACATGCGTCTTAACTTCTCGCGGATCTTCGGGGCGCCCCAGCTCGGATGCTCTCGCCTCAGCTGCACGATCAGTTTCTCGATCTGGAAGGGCAGCCGATTGGCGTGTCGGTTGGGGCGTCTGGAACGGTCATTCAGACCTTGCAGCCCGCATTCCTTATAGCGATTGAAGATCTTGTAGCCGGTGGTCCTGGAGATGTCGAACTCTCGACACACCGCCGACATCTCCTCGCCATCAAGCAAACGAGCCACAAACCGAAGTCTTTCGTCCATCTTGTGACACTCCCGCCAGGGCATTTGCGTCTCCCACAAATACCCGAAGTGTCAACCATGTGCCCGGAATGGAGTGTTCATCATGTGCCCGAAAGCACAACGGGTCCTAACCGAGCACATCGGTGACGATCTATTCCGGCGCGTCAAACGCCGCCCGGATCTGAAGCGCGAATTCCCATACACGAAGAGAGCCGAGGCGTTTGATGACCATAGTAAGTAATCAATTTAGACAGCCTGCCGGTCGAGATCGAGCTGTTTGAACTTCCTATCCGCCGGATCTTCGGCGGGGTCACACGTCGGGCTACTGGACTGTCAATTGACCGGTGTTCGCGACCACCTCGAACTGGCCGTTACCGAAATACTGCAGCGTGACTGATTGGCTCTGCGTACCAGAAAGCGATCCGTTGACTCCGGCAGTGGTCACGGACGAAGCGGTGAAGAAGGGTCCCCCGTAGACGGCACCGGTAACCGTGTTGCCGTCGGCGGAAGCGACCAACCCATTAAACGCGATGGTTCCGGTTTGAATATTCGCCCAGTGCTGCCCCGAATCGGTGGACAGCGAAATGGAGGACTGGCCACCGAAAGAGTTAGTACTGCCAAACAGGGTGCTGCCGTCGGCGGAAGGCATCAAGCTACTGAAAGAATTGTCGGAATAGTGGACTGTCCACGTAGTTCCCGAGTCGGTGGAAACACCTTCCGAGCCTGACCCTGCAGCGTAGAGCGTGCCGCGGTCGCTCGAGGGCTGCACCGTGGACCAATTCCCGCTCTGCACCACCGTCCAAGTCGCTCCGTTGTCGGTGGATCTGTAGATTGCCTGTTGCCCTAAATAATTGTTGGGCTGATACCCGACCGCGACCACCGCGACTCCGCCAGCTGACCATGCCATTGACGAAAACATGTACCCGGTAAGTCCCGTGGACCACGTCTGGCCGAAATCGGGCGAATATTGCACCGAGAATTGGCCATTCTGTTGATTATAGTATGTGCCGATGAGTCGCGTGCCGTCCGAAGAGATGGCCAAGCCGTACCAATACCCGGCAGGACCCCGGGTTGTCCATGTGACTCCGCCGTCCAGAGAAAGATGCAGAGGCGCCGCTTGGGCTGCGGCTACGATGTGGCTCCCGTCCGCCGATATGTCGAATTTTGACCATGTCTGGTTGCTCGAATTCTGAGCGGTCCACGTCTTTCCCGCATCGGACGATGTGTAGACCGGGCCGTACTGCGCCGGTGCGACCCAGTGCGTGAGGTCAGTCGAGGCCTTGACGCCCATCCAATCCGCAGCGGGCCCGTGAGGGACCCAAGTGGAATTTTCAAGGCCTACCGTAATCTGCTGACCGACGTTCTGAGCAATTTTCCAGCCGCCGGGCCCATCGCCTCGAATTTGAATCAGATCGCCCACCGCAAGGGCGGCCGGTAGCTGAATCGTAATCTGAGCGGCGTTGTCCGCCAGGTAACCTGTATTCGGCGCCGCCTGTGCACTGGTGCCGGCGACCTGGACCCACGTGATGCCAGGCCCGGCGGCACCGGCAGGCCCCGTTGCGCCCGCCGCGCCGGTTGCGCCCGCCGCGCCGGTTGTGCCCGCCAGGCCGGTTGCGCCCGTGATGTCACACCCAGCAAGTATCATCGTCATTGCCGCCGCGATCGGTATTGCCCAAATGTTGAAGTTGAGATTTGAACAACGGCGATGACAGTGCAGGTACATGCTTGCGCTCCAATAAGTGGGGACGGTGGGTCGAGGCGGGTGTAGCCTAAGTTGGAAACGCCGGCGAGGTGACAATAGGCGTCGGCCCGAGCTAACGGAGTGAACAGGGTCACGTATCTTGACTTGAAATAAGCTGGCGCCCGGGGGTGATAGGGACGGCGAGAGCGATCGGTGGTGGATGCCGCAATCCTTGTAGCGGCTGAAGGTCTTGTAGCCGGCCGTCCTCGAGATATCAAGCTCCCCAGCAGTCATCGCTCGATCACGCCCGGAAAGGCAATGCCTCCGAAGTCTTCGGCCAGCTTCAAGCTTCTCAAATCGCGCTACGCGCTCAACCAAGCGGCGTTCATACTGCGCATGACCTGGATGAATACGGTGGCGTATTTTTGCCAAATCGACTAGATCGCGCGAACCTACACGGGAATTGCGAACCGAATCGCAAGCGATCGAACAGCGTGTGCTTCTGGCGAAATCACCTCCAGCCCATGGTTTGATCAAAAGCGTTTGGTTAAGCGCGGCGCTTGGAAGAGTTAGAGAACGCCGTGACGCGAGCAGCCGCGTCACGGCCAGTCTTGGTTTGTTGTTCTTTTCTTAGGCCGCGATCTGGATGCGACGCGGAATTGCCTTCGCCTGCTTCGGGATCGTGACCGTCAGCACGCCATCCTTTCCGGTCGCATTGACTTTGTCACTGTCCACCGTGTCCGGCAATACAAAGCGCCGATAGAACTGGCCTTGACTGCGTTCGGTGCGTCGATACTGTGGCTCATCTTCGCCGTTCGTCGAACTCTTCTGTTTTCGCTCACCCGAGAGCGTCAATACACCATCCTCGAGCGTTAATTCGACGGAACTCGGATCGATGCCTGGCACATCCACATAGAGTTCGAAACGATCGGTGTACTCATGGATGTCTACCGCAGGGACCCAGGTGGCAGTCGCGGAGCTACTACCGTCGGTCTGTTGCACGTTGCCGAAGAGCCTGTTGATTTCGTCTTGAAGACGCGGCATCAGGCTCCACGGATCTTGTCTCACCATACTGTTCATGGCGGATTCTCCTTGTGTTGGCTAATGTCACGAATCCACACCGGTACTGGACCGGCGGGTCCACACAAAAATATACGGACGCCAAGAATAATTTCAAGAGGCTTGCGGTGATGGAGGCAGCATGGCGAGACAGGCGAAATGGATAAACAAAAGGCGCAGCGACCTCCTGCAGGGAAAGCCCTGCGGCGCCTGGCGGCGGCGCGCTATTTCTGATTGGCACTCACAGCCGTAATCAGCGTAAGGCTCAGCGCCGCGGCGGTGACCCACAGGCTCGGTATGGGACGGACCAGGCCACTAGCCACGGCTTCAGGCGCCAGAGCACATAAGATAAAGGCCGCCCAAGTCCAGAGTGCGATGCCGCGCATTCATTCCCTCCTTCACGCGCACAGGCGTGACTCCAAAATGGTTTGACCGCCCTGAATCGGTAGCCGTTGCGAACGGCTCCATGAGCGCCCGTTCATTGGCCATCGCCCTGGGCTCTCGGCGTGAGGCCGAGATTTGCAGCAGCTGTGCCGTGTTTCGATGGCGAAGGATACTTCTCCCGGCATTGGCGCCTGCGTGGTTGCATTGCGCGATCGGGGGCGCGGTGCGCGCCGGCCTTCGGCTGGCAATCCACCCACCGCAAACACCAACAGCCGTCCGCAACGATACAACCGTCCCGTGGGGCCTGCCGCTCCGTAGGGCCAACCGCGCGCAATTCCTTGGGCCCGTAAATCATATACGTAGGCATCCGAGGGTAGCCGCAACAGCCAATTCCGAATCGCTCCATCCGAGCGCGCGGCTTCGTCCGGTCGCAGTGCCGACGCGTGGCGCCGAGACCAGACCGTGCGTGCTTGGGCAGTCAAGCCATGCAACCAAGTGCGCATTTCCCCTCGGCACGTGTGCTCGCGGATGGTTGCAACGAAGGCAGCCAGATCATCACTCACGTACACGGCAACTTCGGGGTCCGGGAACACGCACCAGATGGGACCAGGTAGGCCCTTATTGCCGATCTCGGCTATCCAGCGCCGTTCGGCGTCATCAATCGCGAGGGTGAGGGCGGGACGGAACACCGTGGAGGGCTCTTCGAGAAACCAGCAGCCTGTAAAATCGATGCTGCCGAGTTCGGTGGCGGCGAGGCCGCAGCAGCTGCCGAGCAAAGCTTTCATGGGGGGACTCAAGATTCCCGGGTAGGCGCATTCAAGGCTCTGAATGACGTCCGAGCGAAGTCCAGGAAGAGGTATCACCGATAGAGGGTTGCCATCGGCATTTAACCAGGGTGCCGAAACCACGGGCATGATTGTGGCAGTCGCTGACATGTTGGATACCTCCTATTTTTTAAATTTAGGCGACGATATTGCCTCTCCTGTTGAGTGCGCACGCTCCACGCCAGAGCGCGATTTATGGCAAAAATCTAGCGCAATAATTTATTTTTTCAAGAGGCCGCCGTCGACAATTCGACACTCGGGCCGCTCTCATTTTCGCAGCGCAGCACCCCTCCCTGGGCAGGGGAAATCGCGACACCCGCACAAAAAGCCCTTGAAAGCTGCGGGAATTGCACTATATGGCCCTCGTCTAGGGATTATTGTTTAGGAGGTAAATACCATGAATGTGCGAGATCTTGTTCCCTGGTCGCGGGGTGACCGTGCGCGTAGCCCCACGGCCCAATCGGAATCGCTTCACCCTGTACTGAGCTTGCATCGGGATATGAATCGTCTCTTCGATGATATGTTCCGGGGCTTTGACGACTTTCGACCCTTCGCCGGGCGCGGTGGGTGGCCCAGCATGGATGTCGAGGAAACCGACAAGGAGTACCGGGTCACGGCGGAGCTTCCGGGCCTCGAGGAGCGCGACGTCGAGGTGCTGCTCCAAGATGGCTTGTTGACGGTGCGTGGGGAGAAGAAGATCGAGTCCGAGAATCGCAATCGGACCCATAGCGAGCGCTTCTACGGGCGTTTCGAGCGGCAGATTTCTTTGGACCGCGACATCGATGAAAACGCCGTGAGCGCGAGCTTTAAAAATGGCGTCCTAACGGTGACAGCGCCGAAGAATGCGCAAGCGGTTGAGCGCACGAAGCGGATCCGCATTAATGCGGGTAAAACCGAGGCGAAGTCTCACTAACTTCGAAGGGTCTGCGCTCTAGGGTCTGCGGAGCGCTGGGCTCCGCGGACCCTACCGCAGTAAAAGGCGATGACCCTTCCCGGGTTCGTGACGGGATCCACTGCACCACGCCGCAATTTTGTGGAATACGGGATCTCTAAAGGCGCTTATTTCAATCGTTGCCGCTTACGAAGGAGCAAGCGCACCCAGAGATCAGCGGAAGTTGCCCCTATGCCACACCCTCGTAAAGTGTCTACAGGGCGGGCGTCGCTCCTATCCGTGCCTACCCAAATAATTCATTTCGGGTGGGAAGTTAGGGTGGAAACCGGAAAAGGATGCATGGTGGCTACGGTCGGTGCTAGCATCTGTTGTCCAATTGCCAAATTGATTCAAGGCCCTGACAGTGCTCAAGCGGTATCATCGCCAGCAATTTCGCATTGCAGCTGCTGCTGTCCTGGCGCTGGTTCTTGCTCAATTCGGTGCGCTTGCGCATGCCTATAGTCATAACGCCTCGATCGCGCAGGCGTCTGACTATCGCAAGACCACCACCAGCCAAGACTACTGTGGCGAGTGCCTAAATTTCGCGCCGTTGCTTTCGGCCGCGGGCACGCCTGCGGTACTTCCGATTGCTTTGCAGCTCGTTCAGAGCCCTCCGCCATCTGCCCGGCCTATCTCGTTTCTCGCCCATCGCACCTATCTTGCCTTTCGCTCCCGAGCACCACCTGTCACACGCTGAGCCTTCCGAGACTTGATCGAGCCGCAAATCGCTGCGGCCTTAAGCGTATTGACGAGGAGTGCTTGATCCATGCCTTATTTCGTTCCTAAAGCGACGCCTCGCGCGCTCGCGATGATGTCATCATTTCTCTACTTGTCCGGTGCATTTGCGCTAGCCCACGCTGCGACAGACGCTGATGCCGCGGAATCCGCCGCGACCGCAAGTGGCCCCGGCACCGCCCTCGATGAGGTGGTCGTGATTGCGCAGCGATTGAATGAGGCCCGCAACGGCATTCAAACGCAGACTGGCGCCTCGATCTATACGATCAACGAGGCAGCGATAAGCGCGCAGCCCGGCGGTGACAATCAGTTGCTCAACCAGGTCATCATGCAGGCGCCCGAGGTTGCGCAGGATTCGTTCGGGCAGTTTCACGTTCGCGGTGAGCATAACGGCCTGCAGTACCGCTTAAACGGCATCATCCTGCCCGAAGGCATCAGCGTTTTCGGCCAGTCATTGGACCCCCGGTTGATTTCCTCTGTGACGCTCGTCACCGGCGCGCTGCCGGCGGAGTACGGACTGCGCACGGCCGGGATCATTGACCTGAAGACCAAAAGCGGCGTGATTGATCCGGGTGGCGCGGTGTCTATCTACGGAGGCAGCCATGGTACGGTTGAACCCAGTTTCAACTACGGCGGGACCGAAGGCCGATTCAATTATTTCGTCTCCGCGGATTTTCTACGTAACGACCTTGGAATCGAGTCTCCGGACGGTCGATCGAGCCCGAACCACGATCACACGACGCAGCACCATGAGTTTGCGTATTTGGAATATATCCTCGATGAGAGCAACCGCTTGAGCGCCGTGTTGTCGAGTTCTACGGGGAAGTTCCAGATTCCGAATCGCGCCGGCCAGGTGCCGGGCATCACCAACGCCGACGGCACGCCACTCGTGGTCAATGGTCAGACCACTTATCCTAGCGATGCCCTCGATGAGAATCAGCGCGAGCTCAATCACTTCGCCGTGTTGAGCTGGCAGCACTCGGCAGGGGCGTTCGACGTACAGACCTCGCTGACGGCGCGCTATTCGAGCCTTAACTTTGTGCCGGATTTTCTCGGCGACATCCTCTTCAACGGCATCGCGCAGAGTGCCTACAAACAAAACGTGGCGTATGCGCTGCAGTCGGATGCGGCATATCGGCTCGACGATCAGCACACGCTGCGAGGCGGTATTTTCATTCAGAGCGATCATTCCAAGAGCCTTACCAGCTCCGGCGTGATCGCCTTGGACGATGCCGGCAATCAGATTAATGACACGCCCATCATCGTCATCGACAACAGCGCCAAGAGCGAGTGGATCGAAAGCGTCTACTTGCAGGACGAGTGGAAACTTATGCCGACAGTGACACTGAACTACGGCGCGCGCTTTGACAAGTTCACTGCATATGCCTCGGGTCACCAAGTCAGCCCGCGCGTCAACGCCGTCTGGCAGGTGCTGCCCGATACCACCCTGCACGCGGGCTACTCTCGCTATTTCTCTCCACCGCCCTTCGAACTCGTCGGCAATGAGAGCGTGGCGAAGTTCGCCAACAACACCGGCGGCGGCTCGACAACGCTGTCCGATACACCACGCGCCGAGCAGGCGAACTACTACGATGTGGGTGCCCAGCAGAAGATCAGCGATGCCACCACCATCGGGGTCGACACCTACTACAAGCAGTCGCACAACCTGATCGATGAAGGACAGTTCGGGGCACCCATCATCCTCACGCCCTTCAACTACACCTACGGCAAGCAATACGGCGTGGAGTTGACCAGCAGTTACACGACTGAGTCCCTCTCAACGTATCTAAATCTCGCCTGGCAGAGCGCGCGCGGCAAGGACATCGACTCGGCGCAATTCAATTTCAGCCCGGATGATCTGGCCTACATTGGCCAGCACTACATTCACCTCGATCACGAACAGCAGGTCACTGCCTCGGGCGGCGCCTCGTATCTTTGGGGACATACGCGCTTCAGCGCCGACTTCCTGGTCGGTTCGGGTTTGCGCAACACCCCGGGCAACGTACCAAACGGCGACCGTTTACCGTATTACGCACAGGTAAATCTGGGTGCGAGCCACGTCTTCCACTTGGGCGATGCGGGCACACTGACCGCTCGGTTCGACGCCATCAATGTGCTGGATAAGCGCTATGAGATCCGCGATGGCACGGGTGTCGGTGTCGGAGCACCGCAATTCGGCCCGCGCCGGGGTCTCTTCTTCGGGTTGTCGAAGTCAATCTAGGAGAAGCGGCGCCGGCAGGATCTGATTCTGCAGGCGCCGCAATCTTAGTTTCCGCAGCGCGCGCGCTTTGCTTGCCAGAGCGAAAGCGTCTGGGCATTGAGCGTGGCGCTTTTCGCACGCGTTTCCCGCTACCGTTCGGTTGCCGCCTGCAATCGCACCGGGACTTCGATGAGCTGGTTGCCCCGCTTCACACCGAGTCGAACAGTATTGCCGATTCGATAGTCGTCCAAGGTAGCAAGCAGCCGGGCGACTGACTCGATCTTCTTGCCATTCACGGAGACGATGATATCGCCCCCGAAGAATTCGCCCTCGCGGGAAATTTTGGCGGCCCTAAGGCCGGCCTCCTCAGCGGATGAACCCTTCTCGACCCGAAGTACGAATGCCCCCTCGATTCCGGTGACCTCCTCCAAGCGTTCGTTCAATCGCTCATCGACCCTGATTCCGATCGAAGGTTGTTCGTAGCGACCATTTCGGACGAGCGACGGCACCACGCGATTCACGGTATCGACGGGCACGGCAAAGCCTATGCCGGACGCTGCGCCGGTCGGACTATAGATGGCGGTATTCATGCCGACGAGCCGGCCTGCCGAATCGAGCAGCGGTCCGCCGGAGTTGCCCGGGTTGATTGCCGCATCGGTTTGGATCAGATGTTCGAGCAGACTCCCGTCGTCTTCGTTGAGCGATCGATTCAGCGCGGACACGATCCCCGAGGTCAGCGTCCAATCTAGACCAAATGGATTGCCGATCGCATAGACTCGCTGCCCCACCTTGAGATCGCCGCTGGTGCCAATGGGGATGGGCCGAGGACCCTTGAAGCCGATGCCGATTTTGAGGACGGCTATGTCGTGTTCCGCCGAAATGCCCACTAGGCTAGCGCGAAAGGCTCGGCCGTCGACCAGCTTGACGGAGGCTTCGCTCGCTCCCTGGATGACGTGGAAGTTCGTGACGATGTGGCCGGCATCGTCCCAAATGAATCCGGAGCCGGTTCCGCGGGGAACCGACGTGACATTACGGCTCCAGAAATCCATGACGGCCTGCTTCGTCGTGATGAACACCACGGAATTGCGCGAGCGCTCAAAGAGATCGATGGTCGCCCTCTCATCGACCGCCAATTCTCCACGCGGCGTGATCTCGCGCGGTGCTGCCGCGTCCTTCAAGTCGTTCCGCGCGTCGAGCGCCCGCCCCGGCGCCGAAGGCATGAGTATGATCAACGCGGCAAGGCCGAGGACCGGTAAAAACCGAATGTTGAGTCTCATAAGGGTTCTCCGAGGTTGTGACCTCAACGATACCACTGCTCAAAAAGGCGCCACCCGGCATTGTTAGGCGTGGAAATCGGAATTCAAGACGGAACAGGGCCCCATGACAGATGTACAAATGACAGATTGGAGGGTAATGATGTCATCGATAAAGGAATGGCGACATCCGCTGGCGATTATCAACCAACGGGCCGAATTTCCGATCTAGCGTGCTTGCGTTGATCTCCATCGAAGTCGTGCAAGGGGGACATGACTAGACCTGGCCCGCGTGGGGTCTATGCGGTGCTGGCAAACAGTTCTTCTCAATCGGGGTTAGTTGTATGCTGCTGGCGCCCCCGCGGCCGAAACACAGTGCGAACTTAGCTCCTCTACCTACCAAGTTTAGCTTGAGCGGTTTTTTTGCGATTCCGGCACCCTACCGATGTTGCCAGCGTTTCGAATGCCCGGGCGCTTGCGTAAAGTATGGTGAGGATCTGCTCATTGAGAAGCTTCTCGGAGTGGATCAGGCTTTTCATTTCTCCGCCCGCACAAAACAGCTAAGCCGCCCAGCAATAACGTCAACCCAGTCGAGGCCGAAGCGGGATCAATTTCAGGAGCTTTGGCGAGACTTACTGTCCAAACACCGGCCGCTGTGTTGCTCTGCTTTAGTGTGAAGCAAGCGGTGTTGGGCTTGAATAAACTACATGAAGGTGAACTGGCGCCTGAAGAAAAAGAATCACCTGCAGTATTAATCGTGACAGCCGCGAATGATGTAGCAGTAGCGTTCTGCAAAATGCCACCACTGACAACGATGTTCCACGCCGTAAGCATGCCGTTCGCATTAGTCGAAAACAGAAATGTCGCTACATCACCAGGTCCGGGGAATGGGTTGTTTGATTTGAGAAAAACACTATTCGGAGTACTGCTATTGAAACTCCATGACACGGGGGTGACGGCGAAATTATGAAGGTTATCGCCGAGGGGAGAACTTAGCACGAGCTCGCCAGTGTTTTGCGGGATCGAGTTCGCTACGGCATCACTCATGGTGCCGGTGAAACTCAAGCTGGTGAAGGGACTGCCTGTGTATTCGAGCGTTTCCGTCTGGGCATTTGCCACCACCGACATTTCAAGCAGCCCGATAGCCACCAATCCCAATATCTTATAGTCCATGGCCTTGACTCCCTTGTCCGTTCCATTGTGAATCATCGATCAAAATGAGCCTGATTCTCGAGAAAAGCAATCCAACATTTACTGCACATTCTGTAGGAATTCCCCTTGAATGGAGAAAAGACATGTTGGGCGGGCGCTTTGGTCGGAAAATGGCAGTACTGGTTCGCGTAATCCCGTGATCCGTCGAAGCCTGTGATACCCCTAAAAAGTTGGCCATGCCGTTGCTGATGGGCAGGCGATGCAATTCGCGGTATGGCCAATTCGAACAGCCGCTGCGTTGATTCCACAGCGCACGGGCGAATGTGCGGGAGCTTCTATCACCATAGGAATAGACTTCCAGATTCGAGGGGCACTGTGGCCAGATTCGAGCCCGGCTGCAAGTGCGGCGAGGGTTTGACAAAATTGTCGCCCTGGCGTGTCAAAGTTCGCCTTGGATTACGTTTGCTTATTGAACGGTGCGTTTTTTAACCAAAAAGGGGACTTAGATGAGGATGAATATGAATAAGGTCAGATTGGGAGCGGTTTTCGCTTGCGTTGCCACGCTCGTGGTGGGAATTGGCGTCGGCGTTTCTCAAGCCGAGGACGAGGATTCCGGCGGCGATCAGTCGCGGGTCCGCATCGGGTATGCCGTGGCGCCGGTACCGCTCAAGACCCGGGGAAAGAACAAAGAACTCGTCGGGCTCGGCAGCTACATCGTCAACGTCGTGGCCGACTGCAATGGTTGCCATAGCGTGCCGCAGTTAACTTATGCTCCCGGTGGAAATCCCTACTTCAAGGGAAATCAGCCCAAGGTCCTAAACCAAGCAGCGTACCTGGCCGGAGGGCAGGACTTCGGTCAGCTGATCCCGGGAACGCCGAACATTGTTTCGCGCAACCTGACCCCGGACAAAACCGGAATGCCTGCCGGCGGGCGGACCTGGCCGGAATTTCGCGCGATCCTAAAGACGGGTGTGGATTTGGATCATCTCCATCCCAACTGCTCTGCTACGGTGACGACCAATTGTTTTCCGGCGCAACAGCCATTCAATGGGGATTTGCTGCAAGTCATGCCCTGGCCCGCGTTTCAGAACATGACGGAACATGAGATGCGCGCGGTCTATGAATACTTGAGTGCCATTCCGTGCACCTCGGGGCCGGCAACCGGCGTGTTGCACAACGATTGCGTCTAGCCCTTCCGGCGACTTCGTCTGTTCGTTCATAAGAGGCAAGAGGTCCACATCCGCGGACCTCTTGCGCTCTTTCCCGGGATCAAAAACCCGGACATGTCAGTAGATCCCGCCGCACCTCGTATTACTAGTTAAGCGATGTCTGTTGCATCGCCTTGGAGAGCTAGGAAGGGGCGTCCTCATGGGTACCATCTCGTTTGTCAGGACTGCCGACGGCGCATTCGCCGCGGGGACTGCGGCGTTGAGCCTACTAACCCTGACTGGCCTGCGGCAAGGCCCCGAGTGATGCGGCGCGTTCCGCAGCCCCCCTCCTACCAAAGAGGAAGTCGGGGCGATACTGGAAAATCCGATGACCTCGGTCGAAGCCGCCCCCACCGACATGGATTACAAGACCGCCGTCGTCGGCATCGAAGTCACCGTCGGCATCGAAAGAAAGAACCCCCAGCTTGCGATGAGCGGCGCGCGCAAATTCCAAAGATATCATGCAGACATGTAGCGACGCAGCGGAAGGCACGCCATTGTTGCCGCCCAGATGCCTCTGGTACCGCTCTTTCGGAGCCTGTACGGCGAACTCATCAGGGCATTGAACGCCGAGGTCTCGCCGACAATGCGGTCGCATGAGCTTGAATGCACGGCGATCTCGATGCTTAGGCACGCCGCACCCAGGATGATCATGATCGATGAGATCCAGCACCTCCTCTCATGCAACGCGCGTGAACGACGCGCCGCGCTGAATGCACTGAAGTTCCTCGCCAATCAGTTGCGCGTGTCCATTGTCGCGGCCGGAACACATGAAGCCCTGCATGTGATGCGGTGCGACCCACACATTGCCAGTCGGTTCGAGCAGCTCGAATTGCGGATGATGGTGGTAATCGGACGAGCTTCGCCGATTTATCGACCAAGCAGAGAATGAGATCCTCAATTTTAAAGATCCAACCTGGACACCTCGTCTAATCCTCTGCGGCGCCGCGATGTGCATTAGGTCCTACAATGGGGACCGCACGCTCGATCCTACGATCCGGTATCAGCCACATAGCCGCTACCAGAACATAAAGGACACAAGAGACGATAGGCCAGATGAACGCCACCGGAATGGCTACGAGATACACTAATACGCTCGTGACGCCCTTGCGATCCCGCCCAATCGCCGCGGCCAGGGTGGAATCCTTGCCGTGGTGGGATACCAGGGCCCGCGTGAGAATGAAATACGCCATACCTGCGCACAGCAACATGAGCCCATACGCAGCTACGGGTCCCGAAGACGTCGGATTCTCGCCGAGCCACTCTGTCGTGAATGGTGCGAGAGACAACCAGAACAGTAGATGCAGATTAGCCCAGAGAATGTTCCCGTTAATATGCTCTGATGCGTGCAAGAGGTGGTGATGGTTGTTCCAGTAGATGCCCACGTAAATGAAGCTCAATACGTAGCCGAAGAAAATGGGCATCACCGAACGCAGCGCGGCAATGTCCGGACTATGCGGTACCTTCAAGTCGAGTACCATGATCGTGATGATGATGGCAAACACGCCATCGCTGAACGCCTCCAAGCGACTTTTCTTCATTGGGCCACCGGAGCAAAAAAAGGCAAGGAATTGGGGGCCGTCGGCCAAGTGGCGATCGCTATTCCATCGGGGCTATCGAGATTCCATACCACGAAGTACGTCGCCGCCAAGTAAATTGGACTATTCACAGCAAGCTTAGTCTTCGTGGTGAGCGTACTCGATGATTTCCAAGCTGCCGACAAATTGCGCAGCGCACGTCCCAAACACTTTCGCCGACACTGCTGTGATTGCGAAATTGCCGGCGGCCAACCGGTAACGCCAGCGATGCAAACACGAACCGGGGAAGTCTGTAGCACACTAGATTTTACCAATTGCCGTTCATTCGCATTGAATCTTTCGCAGGCAGTTTTGCACCGCAGGAGCGGCAATACGGCGTCGACATGACTAACGGCGTGGCAGGCCTACGGCCGTGGACAAGTCAAGCGGTCATTATTTTGAATTCGAGAAGCTGATTCTCGGCATCGGCATGAAATCCATGCAATCATGGCAAGCGCTTCATTAGTAGTGCAGAGAAGTCTGACAGTGGGTGTCGATCTGACAACAAGTGTTGCACAAGCAGCAATAGACTGTAGCGCCCAGTTCTGCCAGTTCGACGTTCGTCTGCCAATCGCGTTTCTAAATGTTATATCGCCTGTCGCGTGCGCCAAGCGGTGACCACGATCCAACCCCTTACGAAATCGCGCATTAGACATCGCTGCCGGTTCATTTCCGATTAGCGCGGGATGAATCACTCGCGACGACCCCGCGTGGATGCTTGCGATCGCGCGGCGGCGCCGTCCTCCGGCCTCACGTCCTACGAGTCGTACTGATCGGGACGGTATGACTACCCTCGCAGGTGGATATCAACGTGACCGCCAGAGCGGACGCCCTCTCCTTGGGAACTTCACCTTCCGATGAGAGTCGGGCGAGGCGCTTCCATGACGCAGCACCGAGAGTTGCAGCCTTCGTTTAATCGAAGATCGCCTGCCCGCGTCCGTTAACTAAAGCTTGCGGCGGCGATCGTCCGGGTCCAGCTCTGCTCGGATCAAACCTCACGATTGCAATTCATTTGACGCGATTGAGCGCATAGGTTGATGATGCCAAGCGTCGCGATGATGTCACCGGCTGCGGATCCCGGCGGAGGTGCGATGGCTTTGCACCTTGACTTAACCTGCGTACCGTAATGCAGCGCGCGGTATTCGCCGGCCAATTGGAGCTTCCACCCGCTTCAGGCGGCCGAAGTGTTGCACTTATATCTTCCGAGCCTATCGGGACGATATTGCGCGGATGCAGCTGATCCCACTTACAAGGGGTGGGTAAGATTTGTGGTGAAGGAGCACTAAGGCCCTTACCGAGTGCGATTACTGTAGTAGACCGGCACCCCGCCGCGTGTGACCGTCAATTAACGCTCGGACATGAGTCACGTCAATCTTGTAGCGATCCGTCAGGGCGACTCCGTCGTCACGGAAGCCGAGTCCCTCGGAAAGAACTTCATGGAGTGCAGCCAACGCGACACGCACCACAGCGGATTCGGTCTCTGTCAGAGTAATACCGTTGACGATGATTTTAGCTTCTCGTTGCATGAGTTCCCTACTTCCAATCTAACTTTGGTTACCTTGATTCCAAGCAACAGGCGGGTTTTATCATTGCCGGGGTGCACACATGCATTGGCGAAAGGGTCGCCGAATCACGCACATTCGCTAGGCAATGCCGCTCACCGTTCGCCTTCTGAAAATAGTTTACGCACCGGGTGGTACAGAATGGGGCTGCCTCGGGTGATCTAACAATCGTTACCCCTGTTGGACACCGAAAAATGGAAAGCCAGCATCGTAATACTGCTTCTCGGGTGAGAACATTCTTACAGTATTCCGGAGCAAGTCGCCCTAACCCAGGGCAACATCTTATGCGTAGTATCGATCTCGCGCTCCACACTCTGCTGGGCACGCGTCGAGGTACCATTTTTGAGTTCTCACTGAACGGCTCTCGGAGGCTATTCAGCAGCTGGCAGGCGGCGACCCTGGTAGGCAAGGAGCGACTTACTTTTTGGATAAGGCTCGCGATTTCAGCCGTCAATCGAAACTGTTGGAAATGTGCGAAAGGCATTACTCGAAGCACTGACCGCCCTTCACGTCTTGGTCTTATGTGCCCGAGCAATAAAATACACCCGCCGGATCGCGCCCGACACTCTCAACACGCAGCCGGTGCGGGCTGATCTTTAGCCAGGGCCCAGGTATAAGGGTGCGCGAATCGGCGATACAGTGCGGGTCTTCGCCGCAATTTGCGACATATGCTGCCGCCACCTGAGGCCAGGCGCCACATGAAATAGACCAGACGAAAATGTCCACCCGACCGATTGGCCCTTACAGTTGCGGTCCATACTGAACTCCGAACTCGATGAACCAAAGGAAGATCGCGTTTCTGATGCTCCTGCAACCTTCAATTAAAGGCAACGCCCCCATGCAAAACCCGAATGCTCGTCGCAGACCAGGAAGCGTTATGTTGTGGAATACGTAATTGGGTCATTATGCGCCCGGTACCCAACTCCTAAGCCGGCGCAACTAACGGCTTATGTTCACCTGTAACAAACGCGTTGGGCCGAGGGCCGTTACCTCTACAACTGGTGAATCGCACCAGCGACGTGGCGCTGCGCCTGCGCTCTATTCCGCGACACCACGAAAATTGCTGTCAGGGGCAACATCTTGCCATTTGCCCTGAGCATGGTCTCGCCTGGCCAAAAGCCCTCGCGCTTTCAGTGAACCACGCCCGGCACGTCGCAGATAACCACACGCATCGTGCGCATCGGAAGAGAGTTGGTTTATCCTTCCACAATACCTAGCAGCAAGAAGCGAAACTCAATGCCCAATTCCTTCGTAGGCGCCGGCAAATTGCTATCTGGTGTCGTATCTGTCGTGGCGGCGTCGTTCTACACGACGAATGCCCCGGCCGCCGACTCAGCCGACCTCGTTTTCGTGAATGGGGCGGTCTATACCGTCGATGCTGCGCGCAGCTGGGCATCTGCGTTGGTCGTGACCGGCGGTCGCATTATCTACATCGGGGACGATGCGACTGCGAAAACTTTTGCCGGCTCCAGTACTCGCATCGTCGATTTGGACCACCGCATGCTGCTGCCCGGTTTTCAAGATTCCCACGTTCATCCCACGGCCGCCCCTAATCCGGTCAATTCCCTCGACCTTCATGGCTTGATTCGCCGCGAAGAAGTGATTGACCGGATCCGTGCCTATGCCCAGGCCCATCGGGACAAGGCATGGATCGTGGGTAGCGGGTGGGACGAAGCGGCATTTCTTCCGAGCGGCCAACCCACGCGACAGATGCTCGATGCAGCGGTCCCGGACCGGCCAGCGTATCTGGACGACAATTCCGGGCACGAAGGTTGGGCCAATTCCCGGGCGTTGGCTGTCGCGCACGTTACTGCGAAGACTTCCAATCCTGCGAATGGTCGCATCGAACACGACGCTAATGGTCATCCATCCGGGGCGCTGCAAGAAGCCGCGATGGGCATTGTCAGGTCTGTCATTCCGCCGCGCTCACCCGAGGAGTGGGTGGAGAATCTGTCGGCGGCGCTGCGCCAAATGAGCGCGCTGGGCTTTACGGCACTGGAGGACGCAGACGCCACTCCTGAAATCGCAAGCGCATACCAAACTCTCGCGCAGCACGGCAAATTGGAAATCCGAACGAATCTCTGCCAACACTACAATCCTGCCGAAGATGACGATGCTCAAATTCGTGCGTTCTTGGCACAACGGACCGCGCTTGCGGGCGGTCGGCTTCGTGCCGCCTGTGTCAAAATCTTCCTCGATGGAGCTTACGGATCGCATACTGTCGTTTTACTGCAGCCCTATAGCGATGAACCGCAGCGATTCGGCAAGGGGAAGCTTTTCGTCGAACAGAACAGGCTCAATCGCCTGGTCACGCGCCTCGATGCGGCAGGAATTCAGATCCATATGCACACGCAGGGCGACGGTGCGGTGCATGCGGCACTCGATGCGTTTGCGGAAGCAGGACGCAGCAATGGGTCTAAGGATAACCGTCATACGCTCGCGCACTTGTGTCTAATTGATGCTGCGGATGTTCCTCGCTTTAGATCTCTGAAGGTGATCGCTAACATGACGCCCCTCTGGAGTCTCGGCGATCCGTGGGAGACTGTCTTTGCGCCGCGTCTGTTTGGCCCAGAGCGCAGTCAGCACCTCTATCCCACTCGTCAGCTATTGGAGTCCGGTGCAATTGTCGTTTGGGGTTCCGACTGGCCCGTTACGGGGGTATCGCCGCTCGACGGCTTGGAGACGGCGACTACCCACCGTTATCCCGGAGGAAAGGATCTCAACGGAGAAGAGGATCACCCATTGAATCCTCAGAACCGGGTTGATCTCGAGCAGGCGCTGGTTGCTTATACCGCCGCAGGCGCTTATCTCATGCACGACGATATGACGAGAGGGTCACTGGCCGTGGGAAAGGCGGCGGATTTAGTCGTATTGCACCAAAATCTATTCGAAGTCGCGCCGCTCGAGATTCACAATGTGAAAGTCGACATGACGGTGCTTGATGGCCAGATAATATTCGCCCGCGTCGATTGAGGCCGCCGATACCGAAATGTCCAGTGAGGTGCAGTCCGGAGCTCCGCCTCTGTCAAATGGCGAGAAGCCGTTCGAAAAAGGATCGATAGCGTCGCAGCGCCAACCGCATATTTTCAGTAGAGGACCGATCCGCCTGATTGAGCTCACTTTCGAGGGCGGAGCGTTGTTCGGAGAAACTCTCTGCCAAACTCTTGATGACTTGCGCGACCAGCTCATCCCCGGCCTGAACGGCTGCTTGAGGGTCATCGACAAAGCTTCTCTGTACGACATCCCATTGGGAACGGAACGCTTTGGCCGCGTCTTCGGTAAAAAGCGGGGCGAGCGCTGATTCCTCTTGTCCAGCTGGCATCGCGTCGGTGTTTGCCGCAGTTCCTGGGCGATCGTTCTTCGATGTCATGGGCCTATTGGCTGAGGCGGCCAAATCGGCTGTTGTCAGATTACGTTCGGCGCGCTCCCTGGGTTCACCGCGCCCCTTGGGCTCATTGTTTGCGGACGTGTCGTTTATGGAGGTGTTCATGAGTGCACCGGAACTTGTTTTTCGGAGGTGAGGGCATTTGATGCCGGCTTGACTTCGAGTAGTTCATCGAAGAGCGTGCGGTAATGGACCACGGCCTTACGGAGCTCCTCGGTGTCGGCCTCGCCGCGCTCGTCACGTTCAGCGATAGCCTGCGCCGCCCGGTATGTCGTAACGATCTCCGGGTGATCTACGGAAATGTCGCCAGCGCGACGCTCGAAGTCGCCCATCGGATAACCGCGCTTCACCATGAGCTCTCGCACCAGACGATCCGCTTCGGCGACCACTCCCTTGGGGTTGTCGATGAAGCGGCTCTGGAGCGCGTTCCACGCTTGGGAGAATTTGGCAGCGTCTGCGGGCGCCAAGGCCGTAATATTCAAACGGGCTACCCGTTGTTCGCGTTTTGCCAGCTCCGCCTCTGCCTTGATTCGTCCACCGAACTCATCCACGGCACGGGTGTATTCGGGTCCAAAACGCTTCCGTAGCCGCTGAGTCCTACGCTGCAGCATTACTAACGCGACGATGGCACCGATTGCCACAATCAACACCACAGCAAAAATAAGAGTGTTGGTGGGTATCGTATTCATGACATTTTCACCCGGTCGCCTTACTTGGAAACGACAGTGCCCAAAAGCCCGCCGAAACGCAGCCAGCCTTCAGATATGGCTGACGTAGGATATAGCTCACTGCGCGATGGCCGCCAAAGATGCGGTATCTAGGTCGCGGACGCGAACCTGGAAACTTCATCCCTGATAGGGGTGAAGCCGACCAGGTAATAGTGGCCGGGCGGAATTCCTGGCGTCTGGGCATGGCCGTTGGGGTCGGTCGCCGCAGCGCCGAGGGCGCCGTTGAACATGGCCGTCATGCCTCGCGTGCAATCGGCCTGGACCCCGCCGCCCTGAGCGGCGGACTTGCAAGCGGCGAACAGCTTTTCGACAGGCGGCCCGCCGGAGTCGCCGGCGAAGCCGGTCTCGGCCAGCGCGACGTCGGGGTTTTTGGTAGTGACGTAGATCTGGGTGCGGGCCGGCGGCGAGGCGAAGGTCCCGTTGAGCATCCCTCCCACGGTCAGGTTGAGGATGGCCTGGTTGGTCGATGCCGCGGCGGCGGCAGGGGCCGGCCCGCGACGACGCGGAAATTCGTCGAGCCGGGTGCCATCTGCGCCGAGACTACGATGACCGCGCGACATTCTGTGACTCCCTGCCGGTCGTCCAAGGGTTGCAACAACGTATATGCCAGGTTGTGGTTGTCGGCCAAGATCCCGGCCTCGTCGGTCGGTCCGAGCTGGCCTGCACAACTCGCTGGGCATGTTTCTTCCGCGTGGACGCGGGCGTCCTCGTAGCGTTCTTGCCGAAATGCCACGGCGGTACGCGCGCTCTCGATCGCGGCGCCGGCTTCGCTCACGCTGTCGTGATTCTCAACTACGATGGCATGTGCGCGCTCGAGATTTTTCTCCGCAAGCGCAAATTCGCGTTGCGATAGCTGTACCTGAGCGAGTCCGACGAGAACCTTCTGCAATTCGATTTTCTTCTTGCCCGGATGGCGTTCACGGACTTTGAGCGCCTCGGTCCAGGCAGCGCCGGCCTCGGTGAGCCGGCGCCGGAGTAAAGAACTGCGAAGAACGAACGATCGAGTTCGCGAAGCGCCTGCTCGATGGCCGCTCCGCCTTCCCGGCAGGCACGCATGAATAAGGTCTTATCCATCCGTTTCTCGCTCTCATTTGCACTACAGGAGCAGGCTCGGCGGTTGTAGGATAGTCCTTGACCACGCGGTGAGGTAGGTAATTATGGCGAGGGTGCGTGATCCTCGTCAATCGTGCACGTATTGATGGGGCCGGCGCCTCTTTACGAGCACACCGGCTTAGACTCGACCGACCGTTGTGACGATTTTCCGACGATTTCAGCTTCGACGTCGCGCATCGTCCCTATTTTTCGAACAGCGATAGGTCGATGGCGTCAGCCATGGCTTTTCGGCGGCCCCGTATTGGACATCGGTGACGGCGTAACGAACGCGATTGGTGCTCATTGCCTCTTCTCCCTGTCCCTGTGGGGGTGAGATGCCGAGCGCAAGATTTTTCCTTGGTTTGGCAGTTCCTTAAGACGGTGGCATTCAAGGTAAGGGGTGCCTTTGTCGTTCCGGAATGGCGCGTCCGCCCTGCAGAACCTGCAGGTACCGTTCGCGAGTTGGCTCCCCAATTGCGCTCATGCAGACACCCGCTTCACGCGCTAACATTTCAAGTGAGGCAGCGTTGCGACAACAGCCTTCCGCTCGCACCTTGTATGCTAGATTTCATGCTCTGCCCTCCAAGACTTCGGCATCTGGGTGGCATCGCGCTTGGTCTGTCGGTGCGGCAACCCTATTTGGCGTCCGCGGCCTCGGATCATCGTATCCTGGCAGTGGACTCGCGTTGCTCGGCGCGATCTCCGAATGGCTAGAGGCGGCCTTAATAGGGAGAGTTTCGTTGCAATTAAGTATTAATCTTAACTTTAGCCCGCTGAGGAAGCGGATGTTACGGGCACTGTTGGGGTTCCCGTTGATTTGTGTGCTTCCGAGCAGCTTCTCAGGCACTTGCCTTGCGCAATCGCACCCATTGGCGGACTTGGTTGTGTTAGACGGTAAAATCTATACAGAAGACGCAGCGCACAGCGTTGCTCAAAGCATCGCAGTGATCGGCGGGAAGATCGCGTTTGTGGGCGACACGTTGACCTCCAAGTCATATATCGGCCCGCATACCCGGGTCGTTCGGGCAGCGGGCCGTCTGATACTTCCGGGCCTCGTTGATGCGCACATCCATCCAACGTTGATGGTAGATTTTGATAATTGTAGTCTCGCCGGCAAAGTCATGACGCTCGCCGAAATTACGACAGCCATACGGCGATGCGCAGTCGCGCTGCACCCGGCACCGGGGGAGTGGCTTTACGTTATGCTTTGGGAGTATGGGGCTGGTAACGATCCTGATGCCGCTCATAGAAACCTTCGAGCGGCGCTTGATGCCGCAGCGCCTGCAAACCCCGTTTTCATGATCGGGACGGACGGTCATCATGCCGCATACAACAGCAAGGCCTTGGCTCTTGCCACGAACAAGGAGGGCCGAGTTGTAGGCCTTTCCAAGGCGACCCTCGCTGCCGACTTCGCGGCCTATACGGGGTTTGTCGGTGTTGATGAGCATGGCGAACCGAGCGGGGACGTGAACGACCAGGCGCGCGAACTAATCGATACCAGCGAAATCACCCGCTCGCAGCATGTGAAGTTGATGCGAGAGCCTGAGCGCATCATGGAGTTGCTGAACAGCCGTGGGATAACTGCGGTACAGGATGCGTGGACACACGAGACGGATTTCGAGGTATACGATGCGTTGATCGCGAAGAAGGCGCTGACGGTCTGGCTCAATATGGCCCAGTATCACCGGCCACAAAGTTATGCCGACGCGAACGGCGAAATCGATTTCGATCGGCTCTTCGCGAAGGCCGATGCCATACGGCGGAAATACTCGGCCGATCCGCTCACGAAAGCCGAGGCCGTCAAGGTGTTCGCCGATGGAGTGACCGAGAGCAATCCGAATACGGTTCCGCCGACGCTTGGTGATTCGCCGCGCCTGGTTCCATATCTGCAACCCATCTTCAAGCGTGACCCCGGGGGCCGCTTGGCGGTTGTCGGGTATGCGGACCCTGCCTCCCCACAATGTATCTACGCACGGACGAATCCCGAAGCGTATTCATCGGATGAGAGTGTCGCTCGGTTCATGCAACGCTATGGTTATCATCCGAAACAGTGTGCGATCAGCTATGGCACGCCGGCGATGGAGCCCGCGATCTTTGCCGACTACGTCAAGCAAGCTCACCTGCGCGGCTATACCCTCCACATTCACGCCATCAGTGATGCGGCCGTCAAGATGGCTCTTGACGCCATCGAGGCAGCGCGCCTGGCTGATGGAATTTCCACACAGCCCGATAGCCTCGCACACATAGAATTCGCAACGCCCGAGGACGTCGCCCGAATGGGCAGGGACCACTTATATCTGGCCTATACCTATAGCTGGGCGTACGCCGATCCGACCGGGTACGACATGAGCCTCGTGCCTTTTTACGACCACGTGCTCGGCAACAGCTACGCCGCCTTTCATAAGGCAGACAGCTATTTTGAGCAAACCTACTATCCATTCAAAACATCCAAAGCTGCCGGCGCCATACTCGTGGCGGGGTCCGATGCGCCGGTGAGCACCCACGATCCGCAACCCTTCGTCAACATGGAATACGCGATGACGCGGGCCATGCACGGGTTGCCGCCCACGGGTCCCTGGCAGCGGCTGACTCTGAAGGAAGTGCTCGATGCCTATACTATCGATGGTGCGCGCGCGCTCGGTCGAAGTGCTGAAATCGGTTCCGTCGAGGTCGGCAAGTCCGCTGACTTCTGCATGCTAAGTATTGATATTCTCGATCTAGCCGCGAAGAACGACACGCGGCGGATCGGTGAAGCGCGCGTTGAATCGACGTGGTTTCAAGGGCGCCAGGTCTATGCGAGTCACGCGGCGGGCCATTGAGACAAGCGGTCAGTATCGATAGGTTGCGGTGGCCCCAATAGTGCGCGGTCGCACGCCCCGTGCGAAGTATTGCGGATCGGCAGCCGATGCGATGTCACGTGATGTGAAAAGCTGCGGATGTGCATCCGTTACGTTGTTTGCGAACAGCGAGAGATCGAATCCATGCAATCGCATGCCTGCACGGAGGTTCAGATTTTTGTCCATGGGCAACCCTGGAATCGTGACGTCCGTAAGGCCGTTGCGCGGATCCTGGCCCGGCAGAATTGCCGTTTGTGCCGTCATGTACTGATAATCTGCCCGTAGATACGGCGTCATCGCTCTTAAGACCGGGAATACGTACTGCACGGCGCTGATGAATGACCAAGGCGCGCTCGGCAAGCGATCTCCTTCGCTAACCACGGGGGCAAATCCTGCGGCAACGTCCGGCCCGCAATCCGTTCCGTTAAATACCAAGGTGCCCGCGCAGGAGAATTTCGTGTATTTGGCGTCGAGATAGGCGACCGTCAGACTAAAGGTCAGAGGATCCGTCGGCCTATAAGTGATGTCGATATCGCCCCCGCGGCTCAGCGCACGACCCAAATTCCCCACGAACTGCGCGCCACAGTGCGGCAAATAAACATTCTGTTGTATGTCCTTCCAATCGATCCAAAACAAGCTGCTGTTCACTTGGAGCCTATGGTCTAGGAAGCTATTCTTGGCCCCCGCTTCGTAGCTCCACAAGCTATCCGATTTATACGCGCTCGGGAGATGGTAGTTCCCGTCGGCACCGATAGGCACACCAATGCTTTGCAAGTCCGCATTGCAGAGCGTTCCGGCATCCACATTGGTGCCTCCGACCCGATAGCCTTTGGTTGCGCTGACGTAGACCAAGTTGTCACGGTTCGGTTGCCAGGTCAAAACCGCTTTGGGAGTCACGGGCTTCTCGGAGCTTGAAGCGTACGTTGCAACGGCCGGCCCGCCCTGTAAGGCGCCGCCGACGCTCGTAACGCCCGTGAAGTCCACTTTCGACACGCGAACGCCGAGCGTCGCGCCTAAAGTTTCCGTGAACTTGATGGTCGCTTCGCCGAACAATGCAAATTGTTCGTCGACGATCTTATTCAATGTTGAGTCGTACAGGTCGCCGTTAGGGCATGGATATCCGAGATATCCCACGCATAGGGTCGTGCCGCCATTGAGCGCGGCGAATTCGGCGTCGAGCGTCGCGTCGGTGATGTTCTGCCGCACATTTTCGTTCAAATGTGAGTAGAAGAACCCGGCACTCCACAAAAGGCGTGCTTGCGAATCTTTCGAGGCCAGGCGTACCTCTTGGTAGAAATTACTTTGCTTATCCTGAAAGGGCGAATACCCCGCATCGAGGGCAGATGTGGGATAGGTATTCGACAAGAACGAAATACGCTCATATTGGGTGTAGTCGGAGATCGATCGCATATTCCGAGAATAATACGAAGTGTTCGATATCAGATTACCGATGCCTACATCCCACTCGGCGCGTATGGCAGCCAGCCAAAACGGATCATAGCTCGGGTTCGCCAATCGATTGCCGTTCCGGAACACAGCCGCCCCTGGATCGGACAAGTTGGGCCAGTAAGTCGCCGTATCATTGAGCTCGAGCTTCTGATAATAAAACGAGGGACTCACGCTCAAGCTGTCGGTAGGTTGCCACTTAAGATCAGCGCGGACCGAGGTCGTCTTCTGCCAATTGGAATCCGTGGATACATCGTGGCTGTATACCGGCGGCGTGAGTCCGTCCGTTGGATCGCTCGTCGCGCGGGTATAGGCCACCCGGTCAACCCATCCACCATCACGGCGAAAAGAGGCGCTCACCCTGAAGCCGAGCACCTGGTCGATAATCGGCCCGCCTGCCGCGGCGCTCACTTCATAGCTCACTGCGCCGTTGCGCGTGGTCGCCAACTCGGATCGCAGATATCCGGTATTCGCACCGAGCCCCGGGGAGGGAGTGATAAAGCGGACTACCCCACCTTCGGCACCCGCACCGAACAACGTCCCTTGGGGCCCGCGCAAGACTTCTACGCGGTCCAAGTCAAAGAGTGCCGGGAATGCGTTCACCGAACCGAATCCGATGTGGCGGCTTTGGATAGGGGTGTCGTTGATATAGATCCCAGTGGTCGACGTACCGGCCGTCGAGTCGACCCCGCGAATGTTGATGTCAGAACCCTCATCGTTGTAGTTCTGAGAGGCGCCGTTGCGTTGGAATGTGACGCCCGGAGTCAGCCGGGTGATGTCGTCAATGCTGCGTAACCCCTGCTGGTCCATCCTTTCCTGGGTAAAAGCCGTAATACTGATCGGTACGTCTTCAAGACGCTCTTCGCGCCGGGTCGCCGTGACCACGATCTCCTCGAGCGCGGGCTCTGAGGCACCAGCAACCGCCGCTCGAATGGTGGCCGCCGGAAGGAGCAGTTGGAGGGCAATAGCCGCGAACAAATGGCTTTTAGCGAGATTTTGTATCCTGCAAACCAAAGTCATGTGTCGTCGCCCTCATAGCGGCTCATGGCATGTATTTAAACTATTTGGCGGGCTTATCGCCGCTTTATTGGGAGCAACTTACACTACCAGCCGATCATGCAGGATGGCAAGCGGCTGCATGACCCAAATCACGGGCTAGATTCGGGCCATGCCTGAGGCACTTTGCGGATCCCGGCGCGGGGATAGCCGAGATCGACCGCACGCGACACTAGCTCGTCATAGTCGGCCGGCGAAATGGTCGGTGTGCGCGCCATGATCCAGGTGTAGTCGCGCGCGTCGCGGGCGACAATGGTCAGGCTGTAATCGTCTTTGAGATACGCCACGATGTATTGCGCTTTGATCGGCCAGAAGACCTGCACGCCCCACACGGCGTTGCCGGTGCCGTCTTTGACGTAGCCCGTTGAGTGAATGGTCTTGACCGGGCTGTCAAACGCATCGTTCCGGAAGCGAAACAGGGTATCGACGTTGCCGTCCGGCTGCAACCTGTAGGTCTCCACTGCGTTGTAGGCGTCCTTCTCGAAACGCGTGGGGATGCTGGCGATCACATACCATCTGCCCATAAAACGTGGCAGATCGATCGAAGCGACCGGCTTAATCGGTGGCAGATCGTTCGCGTAACTGCCGGTACTCCACATAGCCAGGCTGCAAACCAAAAAAATAGTTTTTTGCAGCCGCGCACCATAGTTTCGCATTGGAAGATGCATCGCCGCGCAGACGGCGCTCATGGCCGCACCAACCGATAATGCGCCACCAGCCATTCCTGACCGTTGGCGTAGCCGAACAGTTCCGCACAGGACATCCAGAACATGCGCCAGCGCTGGAACCACAACAGTGCTGCCTTGCTGCCGTAAGCGCTGATGAGGGTGGAAAGGACCTGATCCCTGCGTGCGTCCTGGTTGGCGAGCCATTGATTGGCAGTGCGCTGATAATGGGTGCCGTCGACATGCCAGCGCCGCTCGATGCTCAGGTCGTGCTGGAACCAGAGGAGGGTGTCGCTGGCCGGCATCAGGCCGCCGGTGAAGAAATGCCGGCCCATCCAGTTGCCCTCCCCTGCCGTTTCGAACGGATACATCAGGGTTCTGTGCGAGAAGATGTGTACGAACAGCTTGCCCCCCGGCCGCAACCAGCTCGCGATGCGGCCGAGCAGGATCTCGTAGTTTCGCATGTGCTCGAACATCTCGACCGAAACGCAACGATCGAATTGCCCAGCGTCCAGCTCCAGCCGGTTGACATCCTGGGTGATCACACGCACGTTGCAGAGCCTGCGCCGCCGGCACTGTGTCTCGATGTACTCGCGTTGCTGACTCGAGTTCGATACGGCGACGATCTTCGCTTTCGGAAAGCGTTCGGCCATCCATAGCGTGAGCGAACCCCAGCCGCAACCAAGTTCGAGGATGCTCTGGCCGTCCCTCAGTTCACCGCGTTCGCCATACAATTCGAGCATGGCATCTTCGGCCTGTTCCAGCGACTCCCCCCCCTGCGGGTAATAACAACCCGAATATTTCAGACGCTTTCCGAGGCAGAGTTCGAAGAATGCCGGCGGCAGTTCATAGTGCTGTGCGTTGGCGGTATCGGCGTGGATTGCCACCGGGCTGTGGCGCAGCATCTCGATGCGATCGGCGAAGCGAGCGGCCTGCTCAGCCGGTCCGCCCGCCGCCTCTTGGAGCAGACGCTGCGCGCACATGCGCCGTATGCCTTGCCGCAAAAGAGCATCCGGGAGCCATCCCCGTTCAGCCAGTCCCAGAAGCCCAGAGGCGGGCCGCTCGTGGGCCAACTCGTCGAAGTCGGCGACAGAAATATTCATGGCTCGATCCTTTTCGGAAACCAGGGAATCAGCATCGATGTACTGCGTTGATAGGCACGGTAGTCGTCACCACGGTTCTGCAGCGCTTGCGTTTCGACATACGGAATGCCGCTGATCCAGCGCAGAAACACGTACATGACAGCCGGCCCGGCCCATGCCAGCCACGCGACCGGCGAACCCAATGCGAGGCAAACGTAGGCGAACCAGTGCAGCCATTCGAAGAAGTAGTTGGGGTGGCGCGAATAGCGCCATAGGCCATCGCGGCAGGTACGCCCATGATTGGCTCGATCAGCCCGAAAACGCGCGAGCTGCCTGTCGGCAATTGATTCGCCGATCACGCTGACTAGCCAGATGATGATGCCGATCAGCATCCATGCGCCCAATCCGTGCGGGTTATGCGCTACCGCGAGAAACGGCAGCGAGAACAAAACGATCAACAATGCCTGGAACTGGAAAAACAGAAAAAACTTGAACTGATTCCCGTGCCAATGCGCGCGCAGGGTCCGATAGCGGCCATCTTCCGGTTCGCCGCTAACCCGTGTCCATAGGTGCGTCGCCAGCCGTGCACCCCACAAGCCGCCGAGCACGGCCAGCATCACGCGCGGCCACACGGCACCCTCTCCCATCAGGGCGAAGAGAACTGCGCTCATGCCCGTACCGCCGGCCCACAGGACATCGACGATGCCGGCGTTGGCGCGAGCGCGTTGCCACCGCCACCCCAGGCTCATGATCGACGCCGCGAGCACCCACAGACACATCAGCTGGATGCATGGACTCATGGCGCAAACCCCACCACGGACATTGGTGCGGGCGGCGCAGTCGCTGACCGGCGCCGGGCGATCCACGCCAAGGCCGGTGTCGCCAGCCCCCAACCGATCCCGAGACACAGCAAGGCTTGCCATGAGGGACTGGCGAATGTCACCGCATGCCAGCCGCGCGCCGCAGCCAGGTAGGCGAGCGGCCCACCGGCAGCTCCCAGCAATGCCGCCAGCCAGAGGCGCGTTTGCAGATAGGCCAAGGACTGCGTAAAGGTCAGCGAAAAGGCAGCCCATAGCGCAAGAATCCACGCTGGAGCCACCCCGGCAGATGGCCACGGCGCCGCGAAGCTCACCAGCCCGGCGTGGATCAATGCGCTATCGAACAGCAGGCCCATCACGATCGCCATCGCCATCAGCGACAGATCAGTCTTGTAGTGGCGTGCCGCACCCAGCTGACATGCCGCGTAGACCATCGTGCCCACGATTCCCGGCCATGCCAGTCCTTGCGCAGCGCCGATCACGGCGCTAATCCAGACCAGCTGATAGCCGGCCAGGCTAAGCCAGAACTTCATGCAGGAATCCTTTCAGCACGTTTGATCTCGGGCAGCAACGCCGCTCGCCGATTTCCGGGTTTGGCCAGCAGCAGTTGCGCGACGCCTGTCGCACGCTCGCGAAAACCGCCCTCGCAATAGGCCAGATAGAATTCCCACTGGCGAATGAAACGCTCGTCGAAGCCTTGAGCGCGCACCTTGGTTAGTTGCGCCATGAAGCGCTCGCGCCAGGCTTTCAAAGTCAACGCGTACGAGTGGCCGATATCTTCCATCTGGGTCAGCGCCAGATCGCTGGCGCGGGTCTTTGATGCAAGCAGAGCATTGATCGAGGGGATGAAGCTGCCGGGAAAAATGTGGCGCTTGATGTAATCGACGGACTTCAACGCCTGCGCATATCGATGATCCTCGATCGTGATGGCTTGAAGCAATGCCAGACCATCGGGTCGCAGCAACGCGCCGATCTGACCGAAGTAAGTGTCGAGGTTGGGCGCGCCGATCGCCTCGACCATCTCGATCGAAACCAGCTTGTCGTATTGCCCGCGAAGATCGCGGTAATCCTCGAGCAGCAAGTCGACGTGCGCGTTCAGCCCTTTGGCCAAGACACGTTCGCTGGCCAGCGCATGTTGCTCGCGCGAGATCGTGGTAGTCGTGACATGGCAGCCGTAGTGCTGCGCGGCATACAGCGCGAAGCCGCCCCAACCGGTGCCGATCTCGAGCACGCGGTCGGCCGGCTTGAGATCTAGCTTGCGGCAGATGCGCTCGAGCTTGCGAGTCGACGCTGCCTCGAGCGTATCGCATTCATCCGTCCAGATTGCCGAGGAGTACATCAAGTCCTGGGAGAGGAACAGAGCAAAGAAGTCGTTGCCCAAGTCGTAATGCGCGGCGATGTTGCGGCGGCTGCCGCCGCGGGTATTGCGCCGAAGTGCATGCCACGCGCGCATCGCCATGCCGCCGAGTCGGGCTATTCCGGTCTCCATTCCGTCGAGCACGTCGCGGTTACGCACCAGCAATTGCGCCAGCCCCACGAGATCGTCGCAACGCCACATGCCGTCCGCATAAGCCTCACCCGCTCCCACGCTGCCATTGGTAACGACGGCGCGATAGAAGGCCGGATCCAGAATCTCTATCCGGATCTTGAGATCGGGGTGGTTCGCGGCGGCTTGACCAAATTCGAGCTGTCCGCCGTCGTCCTCCAGCAGTAGCCGTCCATGACGCAATGACCTCAGTTGGCCCAGTAGTTGATGACGCAGGAAACGATCGAAGGGACCGAGCTGGGGACAATCGTCTTCGGCGGTTTTGACAATATCGTTCATGGCGAACCTTATAGCTGCCTGCTTCAACGCAGGGCCGGATGATCGTGGACGGGATTGCGCTTCAACCAAAGCCGCAGCGCCTGCCAGTGAATGGCGCCAACGACTTGCGCGGTCATCAACGGATAGCGCCACAACACGCGGGCGAGTGAAGCGCTGTTCAACGGGCGGCGCTGCAGGTTGAGGGTTGCGTCAAATTCACGCTGACCATCCCGCAGCACATCCATATGCACGCATAGATCCTCGCTCGGCTCGGTGAAGCGCCACTGGTACTCGCGAGTCATCTCCATGAACGGCGATACATGAAAGGTCTTGGGGAAGCTCCAGTGCAGCGCACGCCCCAGCGGCCGTGCGGTCTTAACCGGCAGCACATAGGCGTGGCGCTCCTTCCACGGAGTGTTGGTGATCTCAGCCACGATGCAGTCCAGAGTCACGCCGTCCTCGGCGAAGCAATAGTAGAAGCTGACCGGGTTGAACACGAAGCCGAAGTAACGCAGATGGCAGAGCAGTCGGATCGGTCCGACCGGCCGATGCCCCGTTGCTTTCTCGACGCGCTGACGCACGGCGTCGGCCAACGTCAACTCGGCCGGGCCGAGATAATCGCTGCGGCGGAACTGCGCAATGTTGCCGTGCTCGCTCGCCCAAAGCCAGCGCTGCTGGAATACGCGATCGACTTCGTCCAAGTCCAGATAGAGTTGCGCCATCCGGTAATCGAATGCATGCGGATGCGGCGCGAGACGGCGATGACGCACCATGCCTTCATACACGGCGCTAGCCCACGGTGAACTTGCCTTGGCGGATTGGACGCTCATGCGGCCCTCTCCTCGGCGTGAGACGGCACGGAGTGAATGGTTTCGCTCCCCGACGGCCAGCACACCCCATGTGCGGCCGCCACCTCGACGGCGCTGCGCATTCCATCTTCGTGGAAGCCCCATCCCCAATAGGCGCCGGCGAACCAGGTGCGTCGCCGGCCCTGAATTTCTGCCTTGCGCGCCTGCGCGGCCACCGAAGCGCGGCTGTACACCGGGTGGTGGTATTGCATGCGGGACAGCACCTTGTCCGGATCGATCGCGGCGGTTCGATTGAGCGTGACTACAAAGGGCTCCGGCGATACGATCCCCTGCAGCAGATTCATGCAGTAGCTGACCGTACACGCCTCGGCGGGATCGCGCGGCAGCCAGACGTTCCACGCCGCCCAGGCCTTGCGGCGTACCGGCAGCACACGCGGCGTCGGTATGCAGCACGGTGTCGTTGCGCTGGTACGGCATCGCGCCAAGGATGGATTGCTCGCGTTCGTCCGCATCGGCCAGCAGGGCTAATGCCTGGTCGCTGTGACAGGCCAGTACCATCTGATCGAAATGTTCGATGCCGGCTGCGCTGTCGATTGCGACGTTTGATGGGTGACGACGAATTGCGCGCACCGCGCAGTTCATCCGCTCGCGAACCGGCCAGCGCGCGCGCATCGCGCTCACGTAACTCGACGACCCACCTTGGACGACGCGCCATTGCGGACGATCGGCGACCTGCAGCATCTGGTGATTGGCCATGAACTGGACCAGGTAGCGCACCGGGAAGCCGAGAATCTGCGTTCTCGGCGACGACCACAAAGCCGAGGCCATCGGCACCAGATGCTCGTCGCGAAACGCCGCACCGTATCGATGTTCGCAGAGATAGTCGCCGAGCGTCGGGCCTGGTTCCGATGAATTCAGCAGTGCCGGTGCTTCGCGATAGAATCGCAGCAGGTCGAACACCATGCCGACGAAGCGCGGCGAAGCCAGGTTACGGCGCTGGCAGAACAATGTATCGAGCGTGGCAGCGTTGTATTCCAGCCCACTGGCCTCGCTGTGCACGGAGAAGCTCATGGTGGTGGGCTGCGACACCACGTTAAGGTCATGGAACATTCGGGTCAGCAGCGGATAGTGACTCGGGTTGTACACGATGAACCCACTGTCGATCCGGTAGCTGCGGCCCTGCCGTTCCACCTCATGCGTATGGGTATGGCCGCCGAAGTAGTTGTTGGCCTCGAACAACGTGACATGGTGCTCGCGCGACAGCAGCCACGCCGATGCCAGTCCTGAAATTCCCGATCCGACCACGGCGATGCGCATGGCTCAGCCGGAATTCGATGAATTGATCCCGTCGTGAGCGGAAAACGGGGTCGGTCTTGAACTTGGCATGGAAACGTACCTGTCAGCGTATAAGTGGACAGATACGGCTGAACCACCGGGGCGGATGCACGGAAGTGCCGGAAATTTCGTCAGCAAGCCCCTAGTGCTTGCTGTTACAGGCCTGAAAGGCGGCCAGCGCCTCCTGCCGGGATGTAGCGAGATCCACGATCGGTGCCGGATAGCCGGCGCGGGTCAGCAGGGATCGGTCCTTCCACGGCTCATGCAGCAGGGCGACAGGTGCACCTGCCAGCTCCGGCAGCCAGCGCCTGAGATAGATGCCGTCGGGATCGAACTTCTTCGCCTGCGTCACAGGATTGAATATTCGGAAATACGGGGCAGCGTCCGCCCCGCAGCCAGCCACCCATTGCCAGCCCAGACTGTTGTTGGCCAGATCGGCATCCACCAAGGTATCCCAGAACCACCGCGCACCATGCAGCCAGTGCTGACGCAGGTTCTTGGTCAGGAAGCTGGCAACGATCATGCGTACGCGGTTGTGCATCCACCCGGTGTGCCACAGCTCGCGCATGCCGGCATCGATCAGCGGGATACCGGTGCGACCTTGTTGCCAGCGCGCTAGCTGAGTGCCGTTGGGCGGAGCCCACTTGAAGTCGGCGAAGCGCGGGTTGAAATCTTCGGCCGGTGTCTTCGGGAAATGGAACAGCAGGTGATGGGCGAACTCGCGCCAGCCCAGCTCACGCAGATAAGGCTCGATGTCCGGCCGACGTTTTGCGTCCACGCACTGTGCCCGCCGATCGAGTTCAAAATGAATCTGCCGCGGGGAGATCTCGCCGAAATGCAGATGTGCTGACAGCCGCGAGGTGCCGTGACGCGCCGGTAGATCGCGCGACTGCGCGTAGCGACTGACGGCATCATCGCCAAAAATCTCGAGCAATTCCTTTGCGCCGGCCTCGCCGGGCCGCCAGGCATCCGCCAGCCCGCTATCCCAACGGACGGATGGCAATAAACCCAGGGCCGGCAACGATAGGGCGCCGGGCAGCCGGCGCCAGCCGGGGAGGACGGGTTCGGGCAAGGGCTCGGTTGGATGAATTTGCCGCCGCAGATTGCGCCAGAACGGCGTGAACACCTTGTAAGGCCCGTTCTGCAAACTCCCGATCTGCCATGGCTCGAACCAAAGTGTGGCGTTCAGACTGTGCGCCTCGACGCCCTGTTCTCGCAGCCTGCTCTTGAGCTGAGTATCCCGGGCGATCGAGGCCGGTTCGTACCGCCGGTTCCAGTACACCGCGGTGGCGCCGCTCTGCCGTAGCAACTCGCGCAAGATCTCGAGCGTGTCACCCTGGCGTAGGTGCAGCCGGGCGTGGTGTCCCCTCAGCCGAGTATCCAGTGCGGCCAGCGAATGGTGTAACCACCAACGGCTGGCGGAACCGGCTGCCCAGTCACCGCCCTCGGTTGGCTCGTGAATGAAGATCGGTAGCACTTGTGCATGCTTCGCGCACGCCGCGCTCAGCGCCGGATTGTCAGCCAAGCGCAGATCCCGCCGGAACAGAACCAAGGCAGTGGTCACGAACGGATCAGACCGAGGTTCGACCAGCGCGTCCGACTTTGCTGACGGCTACCTTACCGGCGCCGGCGTCAGGTGCCGCACCAATCGTGCCCTTGGCGATGACCGGTCCGGTCGGCTGTCCGGTTGGCGAACCGCCGACGGGTTCGACCGAGACGGCGAGCGCGGCAGTCGGGCCGAGTCTCGCCAACAGCCCTGAATCGAGAGCCAGCGTGGTGGGCTTGTCGCGTGCAATCATGCCCACCGCGATCGGATTGGCGCCCGCCGGAATCAGCCACAGTTCCGGCGCACGCCCCTGCGCGACTGCCACCGGCGTCGCCGGCACCACGACCATGCGGGCATTCTGCAGATCCATGGTTGCGGTCCAACCCGTGGAGCCGTTGTCTTGCTGGAGGGTCGAGGCCATGTAACCGGCGGTGACCGCGGTCGGAGTGAGTGCCGGACGAGGCAGGTACACCACCACGAGCAGCGCGGCGGCCAGCGCGCCGGCGCCGATTCCGAACCAGCGCCACAATTGTATGTTGTCCCACAAGCCTTGGCGTGGCTTCGGCCGAGCAGGTGCATCCAACTGCACGGTGTCGCGAATACGCGCCCATACGTATGGCGCAGGTGCAACCTCACCGATTGCATCGGCGATAGGCGTCAGGCGACGCTGCCATACCGCCACCGCCACCGCCGCCTCGGATGTGGTCGCGACCTCATGGGCTACCCTCGCGCGTGCATCGGCGTCGAGCACGCCGAGCACGTATTCGGCGTAGCGCAGGCTGTCGTCACCGTCGTCGGCAGGTGTGTTCATTGATCGAGGCACTGGCGAAGTTGTATCAGGCTCCGGCGGATCCAGCTTTTCATGGTCCCGAGCGGCACCTTACAGCGTGTCGCCAATTCGTTATACGTAGCGCCGCTGAAAAAGGCTTCACGAACGGAACTCTGCTGCTGTGGCTCCAGTTCATCCAGGCACCGCTGCAGTCGTCGATATTCCTGACTGACTTCCGCGTGAGCAGCCGGGGTAGGCTGTTCGTCGACGACCACATCCAGGTTCTTTGGGTCGTCCAGCAGTTCCTCGCGACGCTGCCGGAGGCGGTCGATCGCCTTATTGCGCGACAGCGCCACGAGCCACGTGATCGCACTAGCCCGGGTCGCATCGAAACTGGCCGCGCGTCGCCATACCGCAGTGTAGGTTTCCTGCAGCACTTCCTCGGCTGCACCGCGGTCGCGCAGCATGCGCAGGCATACCCCGAACAGCTTGGAAGACGTACGTTTGTAGAGTTCGGCAAAAGCCGCCTGGTCACTGCGGCCCGTGCTCTGCAGCAGCCCGTTCAGATCGTCAGCCCCGGCGGCGCTGGTGACATTCATGCGCAAATCATCCCCTAGTCCTGAAGCATAAGAGCACCCCAACAATGAATTTTCACGACGAGGGATACCAGCCCATTTGTCCGTAGCATGAAGGCGCCGGTTCGTGATGGCAAGCCAGTTGCCGATAAATATACCCATCGGCGGGGGCATCCGTGGCGTGAATTGCTACGTACATTCCTGAATGACTTTCCGCATCGCTTCCCGCTCGCCGCCGGTGAGGGATGATGGGTCCTCTCGCGTATTGCTCGGCGAAAGAACTATGCCAACGCCTCTTTTAGGAAGCTCGCAAATTTGGCCAAGGCTAATTTCGCCCCGCTGATCAATCGTGGAGTCTCATCTTGCTCTGACACCAGCGAAACATGTCGTTCCAATTGTTCTAGAAACCGCGACCAAGAAAGAGCGGGGGAAAAATCCAAATAGGTCGCTCCATACTGCAACGGCACTCGGTGACGAATCGACATGGCATCGTGCCTCGAACCGCGGATGATGTAAGCGATGCCTAAGCGCGCGCCGTCGGTCAATTCCATACGTGCCGCGGAGTGAAGAGCCGACGGCGCGAAGCCGATCGAGTGCAGATCCTTCTGCAGACAATGGGCCAAATGTAAGAAGTCGTCGCGGTCTTCATTGCGCCAAGCTATGCTCAAATCCCGCAGGGACAAGTAGTGAGCATTGAGAAACAGGCCATAATCCTCTCGGCGCGCCAAATTGAGCCGCAAGATCATACGATCGATCATCATTTGATCACTGCGAGTCGCTGCGCGGAGCGATCGATGCAGTCGGCTTCGGAACTCTGAAGTCGGTGGGCTCTTTTTTCCGTTGCTAGGAGTGCCGAATTCGAAAGGCAAATGGCGGCCGCTTTCGCCGGAGGACTTGTCAAATGGGCCCTGTGTCATCGATGTGTCCAGTAGTTGGGGGCACGAATCCCGACAGGTCAAGGCAAGCCGCTTTTCGGCTGAGCCTGATCCTTGACGGATGAGTGCGATGAAAGCAATCGCTCCAAAGTGTCGTAATCCGGTGGTTTGACGATGTGCGCATCGAAGCCGGCCTCGTTCGATTTCTGTTGATCCTCAGCCAGTCCCCAGCCGGTTATGGCAACGATGAGGATATTCTTTGCCCATGGCTGTTGGCGGATTCGCCGGCACACTTCGTAACCGCTGAGCTTCGGCAGCCCAACGTCCAATAAGACGACCTCAGGCTGTAAGCGCTCTACCGCCTCCAGTGCTTCCAGACCGTCGTGCGCCGTGTACGTCTCATGATTGGAGAGTTGCAACAGCATCGCCAAGGAGGCCGCTGAATCGGTGTCATCGTCGACGATCAGAACGCGTCGCGACGGTCCGACGGACTCAGTGATTGATTCTGCCGGCCCGGTACGCTGCCCTTCAGCGGACACCGGCAGGCGAACCACGAACTCGCTGCCGTGGCCCAGCCCCTCGCTGAAGGCCTCGACCGACCCGCCGTGCATCTCGACTAGTCTCTTAACCAACGATAGGCCAATGCCGAGGCCATCTTGCGAACGCTCCATAGTGCGATCCACCTGCATGAACAGCTCAAAGATCCTGTCGAGTTTGTTAGGAGGAATGCCGATGCCGGTGTCTTTGAACTTGACGGCCACTTGCTCGCCTTGAAGTGCGGCGGTGACGTCAATGGAGCCTCCTGCTTCTGTGTACTTGCAGGCGTTGCGCAGGATGTTGCCAAATACTTGGGCCAGGCGCGCCGGGTCGGCATCCACAATGATGGGTTCCGAAGGCAGCGATACGTTGATGCGTTGGCGGGCGCATTCGGCGACCAGTACACTTTCGTCGATGGCCTGTTGCATGACCCCAGCGAGCTCGACAGGCTCCCTTCGAAGGTCGATCTTGTTGCTTCGAATGCGGCTCGCATCGAGTAGGTCATTGACAAGGCGCACGAGCTGGCCCAGTTGACGTAGCGACGAGCTGCGTACTTGCCCGAGGAGATCCGGGCTGCCGTTTGCACGCGTCAGAATATCCAGACCGCTGCGCAGGGCGGTGAGTGGCCCGCGTAGCTCATGGGCGAGCATCGCCAGAAACTCATCTTTGCGCCGGTCACTTTCCTTCAAGTCGACCATCATTTCATACGTCTGTCGCTCGATTCGCTTGCGGTGCGTGATGTCACGCACGATGCTCGTGAAGTAGCGACGGGAGCCCAGCGTAAAATCACTCACCGCTGCCTCGAGCGAAAAACTACTCCCGTCTTTGCGGCGTCCCTCGACTTCCTGCCCGGCATCAATGATCTGCGCCTCCCCATCGCCACTATAAGCGCGGTGCGCACGATGGAACGGGTCGGGCAGAAGGAGCTTGACATTCTGACCCATGATCTCTTCGGCCTTGTAGCCAAACAATCTCTCCGCGGCCGGATTGAAAGTCTCAACGATCCCGTCCTCGTCGAAGGTCAGAATGCCGTCGGCCACATGGTCTACCACCGAGCGGATGCGCGCTTCATCCTCGGCGCGCCTTTGTTCTTCCCGTCGTCGCTGTGTCACGTCGCGGAATACCAGCACGCAGCCGATGATGCGGCTCTGCGCATCTCGGATCGGCGCGGCGCTATCATCGATGGGGTGTTCGGTGCCGTCCTTGCGGATGAGGAGGGTATGGTTGGCGAGCCCGACTATGACACCCCCTCGCAACGCGCGCTGCGCGGGATTCTCAACACTCTGGCGCGTGTGTTCGTTCATGATGCGAAACACCGCCTCGAGCGGCTGCCCCAGCAGCTCTGGTTGCGACCAGCCCGTCAAAAGTTCGGCAACGGGATTCGCGAAGGTGATGCGACCCCCACTATCCGTCGTCAAGACCGCATCGCCGATGCTGGCCAGGGTTACGCGCAAGCGCTCGCGCTCCGCCAACAGTTCGTCCGTTGCACGTTGGCGCAAGATCAGGTTTCGCCTGGTCAGAGAGACAGTAAGGCCGAGTAGCGCGCAGCCGACTAAAGCAGGAAGCAAGATCGAGACGATTGCGGTGCGCGAGCTACGGCGGGACTCGATGGCACGTCGGTTCAACAAGTCGTATTCGGTTGTTTGCATCGCGGCGATTTGCGCGCGGGCGTCGTCCATGAGCCGCTGGCCGACGTTGCTGCGCACGAGCGCCAGGGCGGCGGCGCGGTCACCCATTTTATTCAGCGTGATGGTCCGGTCGAGCTCACTCAGCTTGAGCGCGATTATCTTCTCCAAAACGACAAGCCGAGCTTGCTGCTCCGGCGCTGAAATGAGCTGATCTTTGAGACTGACAAGCTCGCTCTGGAGGCGCGCGGTGGCGTCCTCATAGGGCTTCAGGTACGAATCGTTTTCCGTGAACAGATACCCGCGCTGTCCCGTCTCGGCGTCCTTGAGCGTGGACAGCAGGTTGGCCATTGCCAAAATGGCATGGTTGGTGGTTGCCACCGCCCGATCATTCGCGATCAAACGCCGAGCGCTGAGATAGCCCAGGACACCCCCGCCGATCAGGACGGCCAGAGTGAGCGCATACGCGAAAATCGGCAGGTCGCGTTGGCGGTGGTTCACGGCCAAATCTACCCTCTAGCTTAGGAAAGCCGACCACGCCCTTTTTACAAAATTGGCCAGGAATGGTCAACCATAAATGGCAATTTAAACTCTGCTCGGTCCTTGCTAAACTCAGCATCCTGAGGTTGCGACTAGTCGATGGAAAACGGAAAGACAAAGATTCCCGATTGGGCCCAGGAAATCGCGGAGTTACGTAGCCGTCTTGGCTTGAGTCAAGCGGCATTAGGGCAAAAACTCCAGTATTCTCCGGTCGCGGTTTCGCGCTGGGAACGGGGCGCCAAAGAACCCACGGCGGAGGCTTATATCCGGCTGGGACATTTGGCGGAAGGTCCCGCATCTTGGATCTTCTGGTCCCGGGCTGGCCTGCGCCCTGCTGAAATTAGGCGAAAGCTCCCACCCACTGCCAAATCGGCCAAAGCGCGATTTCCAGAGTTCGAGATCGTTCTCGCAGGAGGGGGAAAGAGAGCAACGCAGCGCTCCGCGAAACTAAAGATTGTGGCGATTCCAGTACTTCCCGTGCGCGCCGCCACGCCTGGAGGAAGTGGCGACCGGTCCACCGATTTGGGTCATGTCACCGCGGAAGCTGTGATTGCTGCACCTGTAACCTGGAATCCAAATGCCGGCACCACTAGTTGCTTGCGTGTAAAGGGTTCGTCAATGAACCCGGCGATGAATGACGGGGATCTTGTTGCGGTGGACGCTTCTCTGAATGACCCGGATAAGCTCAACGGGAAGATCGTCGTGGCTTCGCACCGGAAACATGGACTTCTGCTTGGACGTTTCCGAAAAGTTGATGGCATGCAGATGCTCGAGTCGGAGAATCGGGAATACGGGCCTTTAGTGCTCGGTAAGGGCCGTGACTGGCGAATCCTCGGGAAAGTCCTATGGTTGTTTCGCCAGACGCCATGAACAGCGCACCGGATCTGCCACGGCATCATGACCGTCACATGCTTTTGGCTGCATGTGCATTGTGGGCAACTCGTTGGCGCAAGGCTGCTTCCAACGATTGCTCGTCCAGGATGCCATCGTAACGCATGCCGTCCTTGTCCAACACGAACAAGGCACGCTCAGCAAATCCATCTTGGTCCCGATAAACGCCGAAGCGCGCGCCAATTCGCCCTTGGGCTCGAAACAGGGGGGCTGTGCAGGGTGAAATCGGGAGCGATTGTTCCGGTCGCTAGCGCAGTCATGGTGTTGCCCTCCTTGTATCACAGCTACTTCCTCGCGGAAGACGCGATGGGTTGCACCGATTTGCGCGGCGACGATGGAATCGTACGGTGTGCACGATGCACCGCCTTGATTTGCATCAATTGCGGCGCGAAATGTGCGCCGTAGCGCACCGGGGAGCCCACTATGAACTATCTGACTGCATCGCCCTCCTGCAGCGCCTGAAGGACCTGACGGATGTAAGTCTCGGCGTCGCGCAACTCTGTTACGGCTAGGATTATCTCGTGCGAGTCGGGCGCAGCGTGCTGCGCGCGTAGAAGAGCCCCTGAGGCACTCTCTATCGCGGTCAGCGCATTCTTGAGTGTGCGATGACGATCAGTCACTTCAGTCACTGAAATCTCCTTTTAATCGATGGCCTTCTGACTTTGAGATTGCGCTTCACAGCAGCAGATCGAACATCCTGAAGGCGGTCTCCCAGTGCTGCGTCTGGGGATTTTTGAGATGCGGATCGACGATCTTGAAACCCCGCGCCAGCGCGACGCTCAGTCCGCCATATACCGACGGTAGCCTCAAACGGGTTTCTTTTCCGTACTCGAGATCGAGCGGCGGCAGCTGCGTGAGGCCTTCCAATATCGGCTCAAGTTCGATCTGCTCATCGAGTTTCGTGAATCCGTGAATGCTTTCCTGCAGACCCTTGGTGATCGGCAGATCCCAAAACTCAATTACATCGCGCAGGTTGAACTTGGCCGCCGCCTGCGACATCAGCAGCAGATCGTAGGCTTTGCGGTGTACGAAGTCGCTGTAGCGCTTGAGGTCGGCCTTGTCCACGTCGAGGCCGCCTGCCACGCGGAAGAAGCGTTCGAACCTTGAGACGTTCATGACAGGCACATTCAATCCCTCTGGGTCGGGCGATATCATCTTCCCGCTCCGACCTTCCTGCCTTGACATGGATCATCCCGCCGATGCGTGGCGATCCATTGACCGCAATGCTCACATCGGCGGTTTCCCTCCCTTTTGCGCAGGTTCGGACTTCTTAGGTGTTTCTTTCAGTTCGGTGTGCACTGCATGAAGTTCGGTAGCGCCGACGTTTTCCGCGGCATGCGTCACCGCTTCGGTCCAGGCCGCCGTACCGGCTTTGACTTCACGTTCTTCAGTTTTCCCATCAAGATACTTTATCGTAAGCGTGGCATCGCTCAGGTGGTCTGCGATTGATGGTATCTCGTGGAGAACCGCGCCATCGTGTAGATTTTGGAACGTACTCCGAATTCACCGTCAGAAGTCGGCGGGAACTAAATCATTGACATGGAGGTCGACCCATTCGCCGACACCTGAATCAAGAAGCTCGGTTCAGAACCTCCACCGCAGGGACACGCCAGTCGTCCGTGGCTGGTTGGTGTACATGCGCGCGCGCGACGGTGTGGAGTAATTGCCCGACAAGAAATTGGAGAGCGCCGCTTGCTTGTCGAGCACGTTGGTCATGAAAACATCGGCCTCCCATGCCTCGTGCAGCAGGCCGACGCGAACGTCGAGCAGCGCGTAGGCGCGCTGAAAGGTGGCAGGATCGCTGCGGGCAAAGTCCGGATAGGACGCCCCGACATACTGTGCATCCGCGCGCGCGAACCCATCGTAGCCGGCCGCCGGCGTGAATATATACTTGGCATGCGCGTTGGCGTTCCACAACGGGACGTTCTCGAGCTGCTCGCCCTTCGTGCCGCCGAGATTCGGTGCATCGGCACCGAGGACCGCCTTGGCGTATCCCACTCCGCCGCCCAACTGCATGTGGCCGCCCCACAGGCTTTCGATTTCCAGCTCCCCGCCATGCACGACTGCCGACCCTGCGTTCTGCGTGATCTGATAGGAACACGGCAGAGTTTCGCCCTGTTGCACATCGGTCCACTTGATATAGTAAGCCGCGGCGTTCACTGTGAGGGCGCCGTTCAACCAGCCGGTCTTGGCGCCGATCTCATAGTTCCACAGGCTGTCGGGCTGATAGGGACCGTAGTCCTGGCCGCAGCCCTTGGCCGCGAGGTTGCTCGTGTTGACGCCGCCCGGCCGCACGCCCTTCGACGCGCTGATGTAGTAGAGCTGCGCTTGGGTCGCCTGATATGACAATTCCGCCTTCGGGTTGAACCCTGTATTCTTGGCCGATCCCGCCGAGAGCGTAGGGCCGCCGTTGCTCCAGCCGTCCTCGTAGCGCACGGCCGTGTACTCCAGGTCATACCACCGCAGCCCCGCGGTCGCCTTCCACTGCTCGGTGATAGCGTAGTTGAGTTCGGTGAACACCGCCGATTGTTTGGGTGAGTAGTCGCCGTGCTGCGAGTAATTGAGGTCGCTCAACGGCACACCGGCCAGAAGCACGCTGGTGGTGTACGAATTCGCAAACTGCGCGTAGCCCGGCGTCAGGTAGTTCACGTAATAATGGCGGTTGGCATTGTTGACGTAGCCGCCCACGACGCCGCTCAAGGCCCAGCCCGCAGGATTGAAGGAGAGCCGTAGTTCCTCCGTGATCTCGCGCGTGGTGAGGATCGGGGAATACGTGTTGGGCACGAATTTGCCCTGCGGAAATATTTGTTCGAGCGCCTCCGTCTCGTCGTCCGGCGTCGTTTCTCGGCGCTGCATGTAGGACGTCGTTGACAGCACACTGCCCCAGCCCAACGCGTAGGTCATGGTCACGTTGCTGAGGACGAAGCGATCCGAATAGGCCTCCGACACATTGTAGGGCCGCGCTTGAACGAGCGGAGCGCTCGACTCGCCCGAGGGAATGTCGTAATCAGGCGGCGCGCCCATCTGCAAATCCTGCACCCACACCGACGGGGTGACCGTGAAGGCGTCGTTGACCGAAATCTTGATCAACGTGCGCAGGCTATAGAGCTTCTCGGTGTTGACGTTGCGGATGATGGCGCTCGGGTGGCTCGGGGACACGGGGTACGCCGGGAATCCCGCCTGGACATTGGGGTTCGGAGCCCAGACGCCGACCTCGCGATCGATGAAACCGCTGAAGTCCTTGTAGGTGCCGACCATGCGCAGCGCCACCCGGTCCACGATAAGCGGGATGTTGTACATGGCGTCCAGTCGCACGTTGCCGCCGCCGTGGGCCGTGTCGGAACCCTCGACCTTGACCGCGCCCTCCTCCTTGGCGAAATTCGGCTGATTGGTGATGAATCGCACGGTGCCGCCCATGGAACTCGCGCCATACAGGGTTCCCTGCGGTCCGCGCAGCACCTCGATGCGGGCCAGGTCGAAGAGATCCGGATCGATGGTGGCGGTGGCGCCGTCGCCGCCCGATGGAAGAACGGGCGTTTCATCGATGTAAAGACCGGTGGTCGGGGCGTTGCCGCCCACCGACGCGACACCGCGGATCGAGTAGCTGCTCTGCCCCGGGCCCGCCGAATTCAAGGTCACTCCGGGAATGCGGGCCGCGAGCGAGGCGAAATCCTCGACTCCGGTCTCGGCCAAGGTCTCCGTCGTGAACGCGACGATGCTGAGCGGAACTTTTTGCAAGCTTTCACTGTGCTTCTCGGCGGTGACGATGATCTCGTGCAGGGCCCCGGGCGCTGCTTGCGGGTCGCCGTCGGTAACTTGCTGCGCAAGCGCCGGCATCGGCGCGATCAGCGCTGCTAAAACGGCGGCGTGTCGGGCCCTCCCGCTTGGGTCTTTCGAGCTGCGCTTCGCCATTGGAACTCCTTGCACCTGATTCTTCGACAATTTAAATGCGGTCATGCCGCGCAACGATCAAGGCGCGCCGGTGAGTGGGCGCGCGATCAGCGACAGCAGGTCAGGCACACCCGGATCGCGCACGAGGTTGGGATAGCGCTCCCCACCGGAATACTTGAGCTCGAGGGTCTTGAACATGTCGTCCTTCTCGATCAGCAGCGTGATAGTCGCGGAAGGATCGGCCGGTGCGCCGAGCGTGTCGTGCAACAGCTCCTTGGACCATTTGTAGCCGTTGAGCGCGAGGATGTGGCTGCCCGGTGCCGCTCCTGCGGCGTCTGCGGGTGATCGCGGGATGACATCGCCGATCGTCGCCCGCTCGTCATCCACGAAAAAACCGAGCGAGTAGCGCAGATCCAAGTCCTTGTCGTCCGCCTCGTGTGCCGCGTGCATGACCGAGGGCGTGGCGTTGAGCGCCAGCCGCCATCCGGCCGCCTGCAGCCCCTCGAGCGGCGCGGCCGCGCGCAAGCGATTCAGTCGCTCGCTCCAGAAGCCCTGCCAGTCATGGGGTTGCACCGCTCCCAAGGCCTTGACCACATCCTCGAATTCGTACGGCACGAGCTTCGGGGGAGTGCTCGGCTGTCCGTAGAACAGCTTGCAGAAGTCATCGAGGCTCCTGCGGCCCCTGGACTCGCGGCGGATGAGCGTATCGGCCTCCAGCCACAACAGCGCGGATTCCTGGTAGAAATCCTCCTGGCGGCGCAACCGCGCGGCCCAGTTGCGCGATTGGTAATAGAGAAGCGGTGCCGCGTCGGTGGTCTCCTGCAGCGCCCGCCACTCGCGCGCGCTGTGCGATTGCATCGCGGCGGCATCGTGCGCGAGTTCGCTGCGAAATTCCTCCTCCGTCAGGAGGCCGCTGCGCGCGGCGAGAACATCGCCCAGGTATTCGGTGAGGCCCTCGTACACCCAGAGCATCTCATCGAGCATGGGTTCTTGGTAGTTGGGCGTGGCGATGCCGCGCGGCCGCCGATACTTGCCGTTCCAGGAATGCACGTACTCGTGCGGCAGCAGATTGGCCTCGGCGCGGCGGATGGGATCATCGAGAAGGGCGCGCAGCGGCGAGCGGTCATCGCTCGATTCATGGTGCTCCAAACCGTCCGGCATGATCTGATCGGTCAACGCCCACAGAAACTCATAGTGCTTGTAGTGCGTGGCACCGAACAGCGCCGTCGCTTCGCGCACCAATCGCCGATAGTGCGCCGCCGTGTCGGCGCTCATCGTGAGCGCCAGCGCTGTGTCGGCCGCCAGATGCAATGTCACCGCCGGAGTGCCGCCGAGGGAGACGTCGCGGAAATAGCGGCCGGCGAGCAACGTCGAATCGACGAGCGTGGTCAGGGAGACGGGCGCGAACTGCACGCGGCCGGAATCCTCCGCGACCACGTCGAGCGCCGCCGCGAACTTCCAGCCGGGCGGCAGGCGCACCGATGCCTGGTAGTCGAGATCATCGCTGCGCGCGCCGGCCGGATAGAGCACCAGCTGATTCCATTCGAGGATGGCCAACGACTCGGTCGCGGTGCGCGGCGTCTCGAGTCCTTGCACCACACCGTCCGGCGCCGGTGAAGTGAGCATCTCGAGATCGACATCGAGCTGCGCGATGCCGGCCGGAATGTCCACGTGGAACGCGTTGAGGTCGACCGAATCGCGGCGCCAAGACAGAGCGCGTCCGCCCGCCGTGAATCTCAGACCGCCGAGCGAGGTCAAGGGGCCGGCGGGGCTATGCCTTCCGGGCAGCCACTTGGGATACACCAGTGTCAGAGGTCCGGCGCCCACGGGAAGGACCAGATGGGCGGACATGATGCCGCGCGGCGCTTCGCGTGCATCGACGTCGATCTGCGCCTTCCCGGACGCCGCCGCCCGTTCCGGCTGCGTCATGCCCCACACAAAAAAGAGACTAGCCGCCGCGAGCACGCGACAGCCCCACCCATTCCATCTGCCGTCGCTCATTGCGTGTCCTACAAATCAGAATCGATAGTGGAACGAGGCTTCCAGGAATCGACCGACGGCGCCGGCCTGATCGAAGGAGGCATCATAATTCATGCCGCCATACGTCACGTTGTCGAGGGGCGGCAGCCGGTTGGTCACGTTGGTCACGTTCACCATCACTCGCAGGTGTTCGTTCGCCTTGTATTGACCGTAAACATTGGCGTATCCGAAGCCCGCCACGTAGCAGTGTGGATTCGGATCGGTCAGCTGCAGGCACTGGACCGGGAATCCCAGCGATTCGTCGATTCCCGCCATCGCGCCGCGGTAGGTGTATACCGCGCCCAACGACAAGGCGCCCAGGCTCCAATCGACCGTGAAGCTGCCGCGATTTGACGGCGTGCCGGTCGAACCGCTGAGCGCGGTCGGACCGACGGTCCCGACGTAGTGATAGGTGACGCCGTCGAAGGTCTGCTGCGATTGGATGAGATGCGAGGCGTCGAAGATGGTCGTGACCCGGCCGTACTTGCCGAGGTCGAACAGGGTCTTCCAGCCGACGTCGATGCCGGCGGTCACCGAGTAGGAGGCATTCACATACGGAGTCAAGTATTCGATGATCTGTCCGGGCAGCGCCGAGCCCGGCGGCGCGGGCGTGCGGATCGCATTGTCCAGTGAATAGGGCGCGGCGGCGATTTCGCGATCGCGTTTGATGTAGAAATAGTCGACGGTGACCGCGTTGTGCTTGAAGGGTTCGACGATCACGCCAAAGGTGTAGCTGTTCGAGGTCTCGGGTTTGAGGTCCGGATTGCTGCGGGTGAGCACGGCCACCGCGCTGCCGGCGAGCCCGCAATCGGCGACGGAGCCGGTCACCGGACAGCGGATGGGATCGGCAGGCGCCGGCGCCACGCTCGAAGCGGAGCCGGCCGCCCCACTCTCCGCGATCCCCGGCGCACGAAAGCCCTTGGCAAAAGTGCCGCGCAGCGCGAGCTGCGGAATCACGGTCCATTTGAAGCCGACCTTCGGCGTGAACGCCGTTCCGGCGGAGGTATTGTAGTGATCGATGCGGCCGGCGGCATCGATCTCGAGCGTATCGAGCACCGGCGCGGCTATTTCCGCGAAGGCGGCCGACACGCTTTGCGAGCCGCGAGCGAAGAAGCTGCCGTCCATCAGGATATTTCCCGCGAGCGCATTCGGCTGTCCGGGATTGTTCTCGTGCACGATGCGGGCTTCGGCGCCGACCGCGAGAGAGGCCGCGCCGCCCGGCAGGTCGATAAGCTTGCGCGTCGCGTTCACGGAGACGAAGGCAACGTCGGAGGTAGCCGTGTCGTGGGTCTGCGGCACCAGCGAATTGTTCAAGGCCGCCGAGTTGAGACCCGCGTTCTGTCCCACGCGGTAGCCGTTCGCGAGCGCGGCATAAAATGCCGGCACGTACATGAACCCTTGATAGGTGATGCGCGTGACGTCGCGCACGTATCCCACGCTCGCGTTCAAATCCCAGGCGCCGATCGTGTTCGTCAAGTCGTCGACCGCGCGGTAGACGTCGGTGCCGTACATGGTGTGCTCCACGGGAAGATTCGTCAGCGCCCCGAAGAAGAGTGCCGGATCCCCGACGTAGCTTGCGAAATTGGCGCCTTGGGAATTATAGAAGCTGCGCGCGGCGGCGAAATAGGGGCTCGCCGGATTGAAGGGATTGTCCAAGCTCGTCGCAGGCAGCACCACGCGCGAAGTCGTGGGATCGAACTGGTTGACCGAGCCGCCCAGCGCGCCCGCCCAGGCGAATGGCACGAGATTGGTGCCCACGTTGTAGGCATCCGGCTGCCGGTATTGCTCGGCCTGCGACAGGTAATACGAGGCCGAGAGCGAATTCGTCCAGCCGCCCGCAAGCCGTTGACTGAAGCGCGCCGAGACGTCGAGTCCGGCGGTGCGCGGCTGCAGCTTCTTGTACGCGTTCGTGTCCCAGGCGCAGCCGCCGCCGCCGTTGGCCGCGAGTGCCGTGTCCTGTGCACTACAACCCGGCAATTGATACGGGGTTTGGTTCTGCACGACGCCGCCGCTCACCGGCAGCACCTGGCCGGGCACCATGTAGGTGGTGAGCGGATTCGGCAGGCTGCCGTTGATGACGCCGCCATAGAGATTGGGGCCGCCCCACGGAGTCAGATCGGAGGCCGCAATGTAGGAGCCGCGTGCTTCCTGCGGTATTGCCTCCTGATGACGCCCTTCGATGCTCAGGTAAAAGTTGTGCCCGTCGGCAGCAAGGTTCCCGCTGCCGTAGATCGCCGAGAAGCGCTGCGACAGCCCATCGCCACGATCGGTGGATCCGGCGGTCGCCGACACCTCGACGCCGGTGAATTGCTTCTTCAGGATGACGTTGACGACGCCTGCGATCGCATCCGAACCATAAGTCGCGGATGCGCCGTCCTTGAGGACCTCCACCCGCTCGACGATGGCCATGGGCAGCGAGTCGATGTCCACGAACTGGCGCTGTCCGTCGTCGGTGAGCGGGTAGGACGCCATGCGATGTCCGTCGACGAGCACCAAGGTCGCGTCCACCGTGAGTCCGCGCAGCGCCACGCCGTCCGCGCCGCCCGCCATCGCACCGCTGAAGGCCTGCGACAGCGTGCCGGAGTTGTCGGCCGACACGGTTCTGATCACGTCGGCGATGCTGTTGAGGCCGCTCTTCTCGATTTGATCGGCGTCGATGGTGGTCACCGGGGAAGGCGACTCCGTGTTGATGCGGCGGATGTACGACCCCGTCACGACGATGGTGTCGAGCGTCGCGGGTCCCGCGCCCGTGGGCGGACCCTGCATGTCGGGGGCGGCGCTCGCCGTCGTCAACAAGAAACAGCTGGAAACGCAGCCCGCGATGAGTCTGCTCATTCGAGAATCTCCCTTTTTTAAACGCTGCGAATGCCAGCCGCATTCTCTTGCAACGGTGCGTGGATCCCAAGCACCCGGCAACAACTCCCCCCGTTGTTTCCTTGTTAGAATGTAATCTCATTTGCAATTCATTGCAATGACATACTCTATTCACTTCCCGGGCCCGGGCCTAGCAAGGAGTGCGCGTTCATGGAAGCCGTGTCGAGATTTGCGCCGTGAATTCCCTGTACGAAAAGACCATCGCCTTCGTGCTGCAATACATCGATGAGCACAAGCTGCGCGAGGGCGATCAGCTACCGACCGAGGCGCAGATATCCTCGCTCGCGGGCGTAAGCTTGGTCACGGTGCGCCGCGCCCTGTCCGAGCTGTCCTCGCAGGCGGTGGTGCGCCGCGAACAGGGTCGCGGCACGTTCGTCGCCCGCCCCCGGGTCAAGGCGGAGACGACCAAGATCGGGGGCCTGCGCAACGGCTTGCATCTGGATGCTCGCTCGAAATTGCAAACCCGTGTTTTGGGCTGCAATGCGCGTGCCTGCACCGCCGAGGAAGCCAAGCGCTTGAGCCTCTCGGCCGGGGCCTCCGTGTGGGAGATCTCGCGGCTGCGCCTCCTAAACAAGCGGCCGGTGATCTGGGAACTGTCGGTCATTCCGAAGATTCTGGCACCGGCTCTGGCGACGCACCTGAGCGGCGACAAGCGCTCGCTGTACGACCTGCTCGACGAAGTGTTCGGGCTCAAGGAAGCGCGCGAGGAGCAGACGCTGGTGTCGCGGCCCGCGCTCGCGCGCGAGCACAAGTTGCTCGACCTGATGAACTTCGAATGGGTGGTCGAAGTGTCCGGCGTGAGCTTCTCGGCGCGTCACCAGCCCATCGATGCCTTCACGATGGTCTTCGTGGCCAAAGCATTCGAGTTCCGCCTCGAGACGGCGCCCAGCTTCTTCGTCGAGGCGGTCGAGGTTCCGGAGAAGCTGCGCGCTCGCAAGGCGCAATGAAAGACTCGCGGAACGCCCTCACGATTCCGCTCGCGCGGCCCGCGCCATGAACTCGCGGTAGAGCGCCGTGTAGGTTTGGGCGGCGGATGGATCCGGGATACATGGCGGCGACGACAACGGCCGCCCTTCCTCGGCGCCGGGGGCGCGGAGGAGTCTTCGCGCCAGGAGCGCCGCGCCGATCGCGGCGGGTGATTTGTCCGGCACCGCAGCGACCGGAAGGTCGAGAATATCCGCCAGCATTTGCAGGCTACCGGGCAAGTGCACGAGGTGACCGCACACTTGCACCGAATCGACGGGCGCGGCCTCCGCCAGCACTCGAACACATCGCTTGACCTCGTAGAAAACGCCTTCCAGATACGCGCGCGCGATGTCTGCGCGCGAGTGCTGCAAGCCGAGCCCGGAGAGAGCGCCCTTGAGGCGCGAATTCCACAGCGCGCCTTGTTCGCCGCCCCCGAGATAAGGCGCGAAAAAAAGCCCGTGTGCGCCGGGAACGGAACCTGCCGCGGCACGATCGATCTCCCCCTCCGGCCAGCCGAACAATTCGCTCAGCCAGCGATATCCCGTACCGCTCGCGAGCAGATCCATCTCGCGGCCATACCACCCGTCCGTCACGTGCGGCGTGATGAGGTAACGTCCGTTCGGATCGAGGCGCGCTGCCTCGCTCGCGCCGATGATCACCGCGCTCGAGCCGAAACTGATCGACACCACCCGTTCGTCGAGTCCCGCCATCCGATACGCCGCGCAAACCGAGTCCGCAGCGCCCGTGCTCACCGGGATGCCCGCAGTCAGGCCGAGAAGCGCCGCACCAGTGGCGCTCAAGGGTCCGGCCAAGGAATTGGCGGCCACGAGGCGCGGCAGCAGCCGCCGCGGCAGATGCCAGAACTCGCCGAGGCACTCGCTGAACGATTGCCCTTGCAGATCGAAGATCCCATAGCCCGCGGCGGTGGAAGGCTCGGTGAGCTTGAGTCCGGTGAGCGCGAACAGCAAATAGTCCTTGGCAGACAAGATGCTCTCAATCTCGCCCAACCGGTCGGCGAAATGAAACTCGAGCATGGGCGCGAGATACCGGCCGTCGATCGGCATGCCGGTGCGGGCGTACATGTGTGCGCGGCGCGCAGCGTCGACGCGTGCCGCGGCCCAACCATCGGCGCGGCCGTCTTTCCAGGTGATGGCGGGCGCCACCGGGACGTCCCCTGACAGGCATATCAGGGTGGGCAGCTGGCCGGTCAAGCCGATCGCGGCCGCGTGCTCGAGCCCGGGTCTTCGCGCGCTTTTCAAATTCTCGCCCAGGGTGTGCATAGCGCCCGATGCCGCGTGCAGCCAGTCGGCCGCCGACTGCTCCGCCTGCTGCGGCACTGCGCTCACCGTGGGAAAGGCCGCAGCCGCTTCGCCGAGCACCTCGCTGTCGAGTCCGAGCGCCACCACCTTTACGGCCGAGGTCCCGAGGTCGATGCCCAGGGTCATCGGACTCGGCGCGGAAACCTTAAGCATGCGCGCGCAGCCGTGCGGCCACGTCGTCGGCGGCTGCCAGGGTGCGATCGATGTCCCCCTCGGAATGGGCGAATGATACGAACAGGTTCTCGAAGGCCCCGGGATGAAACAGCACGTCACGCTCCAGCATGCCCTCCCACCATACCCGGAATCGATCATGATTGGCGTAGCGCGCAGCATCGCGATAGTTGCGAATGGGCTTTTCCGCAAACCAGACCTGCAGAACCGGACCCAGCCCGACCACATACGCCGGCAGACCGTGGCGGCTGAAAATGGCCGAGAGCCCGTCGTAAAAGCGCGCGCAGCGGGCGAAGAGCGCCTGGTATTTTCCGGGCGCGCCAAGTTCATCGAGCGCCGCGTTGGCCGCCGCCACGGCGATGCCGTTGGCGCTGTACGTGCCGGCCATGGATACCGTGCCATCGGCGACGAGTGCCATGATGTCGCGGCGCCCGCCGAGCGCCGCCACCGGAAATCCGCCCCCGAGACCTTTGGCAAAGACGGAAAGATCCGGCTTGATGCCGTACAAACCCTGGGCGCCGCCAAAGCCCAAGCGAAAGCCGGTGATGACCTCGTCATAGATCAAGACGATACCGCGCGAATCGGCAATCTCGCGCATCGCCTGCAAGTAGCCGGGCTCGGGCAGAATACAGCCCGTATTGCACATCACGGGCTCGGTGAGAATGGCGGCGATCGCATCGCCCTCGCGCGCCACCGCATCGCGCAGCGCCTCGATGTCGTTCCATGGCAGGATGATGAGATGCTCGCCGGCGGCCTTCGAAAGGCCCGGCCCCTGGGGCACGGCGACCGGCCGGTGGTCGGGGCCCGCCTCCTCGATCTGCGGATGCTTGCTCCAGTACACGGCATCGGAGAAACCGTGATACATACCTTCGAAGCGAATGATTTTGTCGCGCCCGGTGTGGGCCCTCGCCAGGCGCAGCCCGTAAATGACCGCTTCGGTACCCGTGTTGCAAAGCCGGACCTGCTCGACGCTCGGCACCGCGCGGATGATCTTCTGCGCCAGCAGCGCCTCCTGTGCGGTGGGCAGCGCGAACACCGTACCGCGATTTTGGATTTGCTCCACGACGGCCGCGGTTACTTTGGGCGGCCGGTGCCCGAGAATCATCGGGCCAAGGCCCAGCAGGTAATCGATGTACACGTTGCCGTCGACATCGTGCAGATAGGCACCCTCGCCGCGCTCCACGAACAACGGATACGGATCCCAACCCGACCAGCGGGCACGCGCCGTGCTGTTGACTCCCGCCGGGATCGGTTGGCAGGCGCGTGCGTAAAGTTCGGCGCTTCGGGCCGAGCGCGCTTCATTACGATATTTCATGGAATGGTCATTCATCCTTAGCGGGCCGCGGCCGGCCGCGCATTCTGCAGAGCATTGAAAAAGCGCACGCCCTTGAAGCGATGCAGATACACCGCCACGGCGCCGCCGCAGCCGATCGAGCCCAGGCCATAGAAGAGGACCGTGGAAGTGACGGCCCCGGTCAGCAAGGACTCGATGAGCACCCAGACACTGAACGACATGCCGATGAATGGCAGCACCCCGCCGAGCAGGAAATCTCGGGCGCTCGAGGTGAGCGTCGAGCGCTGTTGCCAGAGGGCGGCCGCGGCGGTGAGGCCGTAAAAAACGATGGAGATGAGTCCGAGACTGCTCGCCGCGTTGGTAAGCGCCGCCGAGATGCTGGCGGTACCGAGGGCGAGCGCCAGCAGCACGAGATTGATGCCGCTCATGGTCAAGGTGGCCGCCCACGGGTTCGAGCCGCCCGGGCGGACTCTGCGGAAAAAGCCCGGCATCACCCGGTCGCGGGACATGGCGAATCCGACGCGGGCCGCCGACACGACGGCTGCCTGCAGCGAGGCGAGAGTTCCGCTGAGTACCACCAGCGCCATCACCGAATCCCACGGGGAGCGCAGCAGCCGCACTCCGACCGCCGACAGTGCATTGCCGGCATGCGCTTGCAATTCATCGGGCGCGAGCACGCTCTGGAAGGCGAAAATCGTGATCGAATACACCAGTGCCAGCATCACCACGCTCGCGATCGCCGCCTTGCCCGGACTATGGGCGCGATCGGTGGTTTCCTCGTTGACGTAGATCGCCGCATCCCAGCCCGAGTACATGAAATAAACAATCAAGATGCCGCCCATCATTCCCTTCATGCCGCCCATGCCGTGCCAGGAAAACCAATCCCACGAAAAAGGCACTGCGGTGGCGCCGCGCAGCAGCGCCGCGACGGCGATCGCCGCCACGATCAAGAGCACCGCATATTCGAATACGACGATCGTCCATTCGAACCGCGCCACGATTCGGAGCCCCAGGATCGCGAGCGCAGTAATCAGCAGATTCCACAGCGCCCCCACGGCGAAAATAGCCCAATGATTGTCGACGCGCGCGGGCGCCAGCAATTGAAGCGTGTAAATGCCGGCCGGAATGGTGAGCGTGGTGGTGCCCAGGGTGTAATACAGCAGAATCATCCAGCCCGACAGAAACCCCAAATACGGATTGATCACCTTGGCCACCCAGGCATACGTGGCGCCGGAGCTTTGATCCCAGCGATTGAGGCGCTGATACGCGATCGCGATCCCGAGCATGGGCACGAAGCAGATCAAGATGGGCACGATGCCGCCATAGCCGCTGACCGCGACCAGTGCCGCCAGACTCACCGCCAGCGTTTGGGACGGGCCGGAACTCGACAGGCCCATGACGATGGCATCCCCGAGGCCGACGCGATCCGATTGGTTCGATTGGGTTGTCAAGTGTGGCGGCAGGGTTGCGTAATCAGTAGGTCATTATAATGACTATGGCGTCAACCGGCAACGGCTGCTCTGGAAACAGCCCCTCCCCCGAAAGAATCAGTATCCGTCGCCGCGGAATGGCGCAATGTCGGCCTTGCAGCCGAGCGCCAGTGGGGCTCGGCCTTGCGGCGCCGCGGGCTCGCACCGCGAAAAATGCAGCGGGCGCACCATGCTCGTACCCACGGCGAAACCATCCACCTTGCCCGCGTCGTTTCGTGTGAATCGGAGCGCATAGCTGCCCTCGGTGAGATCTCCGATAAACGTCTCCGGCAGAACCGCCTGCAGTTCCTGCGTCGGAAACATCCACTGCCTGCGCGTCAGCCGCGCATTGCGAATCGCCAGCGTCCAGGATACGCCGAGCGCTTCGCTGTAGTAGACGCCCGCATATTCTGAAAGGTCGCCCTGCTGGACTCGGTTCTCGTGGATGCGCTCTAAAATCACCGGGTCGGAGTCGTCCGTCCTGGCCTGCACGGTGAGGCCATGCGCGGCGCGGTGAAATGAATAGCGGTTGCTCGAGTTTCTGCCCGCGAACTCCCCGGGGCCGAGGTACGCCAAATGCGCGGGTTCGCCCTCGAGCGAGAGCGCCCCCGCCCGTTCGACGAAGCGTAAATAGGCGAACGTCTCGGCGTTCCAATAGGCCCCCACGAAGGAGGCGATTTCCGCGGCCGCGGGTGAATCCGGGCGCGGCACCTGCCCCGACGGGGAGGCCACTATCCTCAAATAAGTGTCGGCGACGCGCTCCGACAGCGTCAGCGGGTCGAGATCGCCGGTCGCATTGCAGAGAACGATGACGCTGAACTTCGCTTTGGGAAATCGCAGCAAACTCGAGCGATACCCCACCCATTCCCCGGTATGCTGCACGCGGGTAGCGCCGCGATATTCATCGACGATGAGACCCATGGCGTAAGGTGTCCGGCTGCCGTCCGTTCGGACACCGGGCTCCTGCAGCAGGGCCACCGCACGCTTGCCGCCGACCACGGGCGTCTCGAAGTTCCGCTCCCAGCGGGCGAGGTCCTCGACCGTCGTCATGACGGACCCGTCGCCCAGCTGCTCGAAATTCGACATGTCGATGCCGAAGCCGCCGCCGGGCCGAGGCGCGTAGCCGGTGGCACGGCGCGGCACGATCATCCGATGATCGTCGTGAAAGTGAGTGCTCCTCATGCCGAGCGGCTCGAAGATGCGCCGCCGCGCGAAGTCACGCAAGGTCTCGCCGCTTACCCGACGCACCACGAGCGAGAGCAGAAAATAATTCGTGTCGCTGTACAGATATTGGCGGCCGGGCGGGAAGTTCAGCATTCTCTGCCGCGCAATCAGCGCGAGCGCATCCTCATCGGTCGTCAGGTCGCTTTCTGGGATGCCCGCGAGGTCGAACAAGTCGGTGTAGCTCGGCAGGCCGCTCGAGTGATGCAGCATGCTGCGCAGGCTGATGGGCGCGCCGTACGCCGGCAGTTCCGGGACGAACCGGTGAATCTCATCGTCCAGCGACAGCTTGCCGTCCTCGGCCAGAAGCACCACGCTCATTGCAGTGAATTCTTCGACACCGAACCGATGTCGAACACGGTGCGCGGCGTGATCGGAACGCCGAGTTCGAGATTGGCGGCGCCATAGCCCTTGGCGTACACGAGCTTGCCCCGCTGCACCACCCCGAGCGCGCATCCCGGCGAGAATGGCTTGTTCCAAGGCGCAAACACGCCGTCGATGCGGAGATTCGGCGCCGCCGCCGGGCACTGCGCGGCAAGCGAGACGGCCAGACAGCATGCCGGCAGAATTCTACTCAGTTCGCAGGCCTTACGCTTCAGTTCGCACGCCTTACGCTGGTGTCACGCCACGCCACCTCCTATATATACACCAACAGAGCTTTGAGCAAGATCGGCCGGCGCTCATTCAGTCTCCAGAAAAGCCGACACGTCGTTCAAGAAGGCATCCATTTGGTCGACGAAGGTCATATGTCCGCTGCGTCCAAGTACGATCACTTTGGAATTTCGGATGGCTGAGTGAGTCTCGTCCGCCGTGGCAGTGCTGACCAGATCATGATCGCCCAGAATGATCAGAGTCGGCACTGGCAGATTGCGCAATGCCGGAACGAAATCGAAGCCCGCCAGATTGCCGTCGATGTGGAAATCGCTGCGGCCGCCCCACATTTCGGTGAGCACGTCCCACCCGATGGAATCGCCGTGATCGTCCCATTGCGGCGGCCGACCCACGTGCTCATAGGCCGCTTCGGCCTCATCCGCCAGCTTGCGATATTCAGGCAACTGAGCGCCATCTGCGCCGATCATGCCCTTGAGCTCCAGTGCGTCGATCTGAGCACGCAGTGCGGGCGCAAGTGAATCCTTGATGAGCTTGAAATCCGCATTGACTCGCGACGCGCTCGAGCCCGTGCCGGCGAGAATCAACCGTCGTATGGTCAAGGGATACTTGATCGCATAGGCTTGCGCCAGGATCCCGCCGAAGGAGTGGCCCATGACATCGACGGTTTTCAGTCCGAGTGCGCGGCGCAAGGCGTCCGCATCGCACGCCATCTTATCGAGGGTATACCCGTTGAAATTCGCCAGCCGCTCCGAACGCCCGGAGCCGCGTTCGTCCATGAAGATCAGGCGATGATGCTTAGCGAGCGGCAACAGGTAGGGCAGAAAATATCCGTGCGAGGCGCAGGGACCGCCGTGCAGCACCAGAGCGCCGCCCCTAGCCGATGTCTCGTAGTAGACATCGCGCCGCAGCATCGACGAACCATCGCCCTATCCAGCAGCGCCGCACCCGCGCAACGCAAGTGCGCCGCACACCCGCATACAAATCAGCCCACATCGTATCTGCATACTATAAAAACCTCAGCTCAACCTATCACCCCACTCTACTAACCTGACCTCCGCCATGGAAGCGATGATTGCCGGAGAACGGCATGCGAAGCAGCCGCTCGCGCCGCGTCTCATCATGCGTGGGGGCGTGGTTTCATCGAATCTCCATTTGTCGCGGCGCCGCGATGATAAATATCCCTTGAGCTACGACTTCTATGGCTACAACATGAAGCGGTGGGACGGGTACACTGTTCACGGTATCCATCTACTGCCCCATATTGCGCAATGAAAGGGCCTCTCAAGCCGGGTATGGTCCTCGCGGCCGAGGCGTTCCAGAGACCCCCGGGCGTCGGTGCCATAGGTTGCGAAAATAACTTCATCGTCACCGACACCGGCGCGGAGGTGCTGGACAAAACACCTATGCTTTTCTGGTAGGAAGCAAATATCCCGGTGTTCGAATTGCCCCGCCGCTAACCCGGTCGCGATACTCATCATGGCGGCGGACCCATGCCTGGGGGTTGGGTCCTTGATCGGCCTCGTTGCGACCCTTCGGAGTGAGGTCGAGATAGTGATAGGCGCCATTCAACATGTCGACGCCCCGGGAATAGCACGAATAGGTATGGAAAATCCCCTCCGACGAATCCCTGAGGAATACGCTGATACCGACATTTTCTTTGCCGAAAGGCCGCTGCGTGCCGAAGTTATGCAACACCGCCGCGGAATCGAGCTGCTCTTGCGTAAACGCACCACCGTAGTCGTAGTTGAAATCATTGCCGAACGAGGACACCCACTTGAATGTCCAGCCCATTCGCTGCCGGTGCGCCGCCAGTTTCGGATTCGGCGCGCGCGAAATCGCGAGAAAGCTCACATCGCGATGCTTGAGGTGCACGTCGATACCATTGAAATTGTCCGCCCAGAACGAGCAACTTTTGCAACCCACGTCCCAGTCCGGATCGTACATGAAGTGATAAACGATCAACTGGCTGCTGCGGTCTAAGAGCTCCAAGAGCGTCTGCTTTCCATCGGGCCCCTCGAAAACATAGCTCTTGTGCACCCGTTCCCACGGCAACTCTCGGCGTTGTCAGCTGAGATCGTCTCGTTGCCGCGTAAATGCCTTTTCCTTAGCCATAAAGGCTCGCCTGGCCTCGAGCCAGTCCGCATGAGAAACGATCTTTTGGTTTTGCATGATGATGGCCCCCGGTGATTCATGAGCGGCGGTCAGCCCGCCTCGTATGCTCTAATTCAAATATTCCGGAAATTTGGGCAGCGCCGCGAAATCACGCTGATCATGCTGGATGATTATGCGGCCCTTGGTGTTTTTGAGGATGGTTTCGATGCGCGACATTGACGCCAGCGTCGCCGCGCGGTCGGTGTTGATCGTGGGGATGCGTTCGTACTGGCGGTTCTCCCGCGTGTGATAGAGAGCGCCGGACAGAATCACCGTGCCCGCCGACTGCAATTTCAACAACAGAGACTGATGCCCGGGCGTGTGGCCGGGCGTTCTGAGAATCCGCACGCGGCCGTCGCCGAACACATCATAGTCGCCGTCGATCATTTGCGTCTTGGCCGTCTTGTAGCCGCTCAGCGAATCGAGATTGACGACCGGGCCCGGCTTGCTCTCCGCCCACGCGAGTTCCGCCTTGTTGATTATCCAGGTCACCGAAGGGAACTCGTTAGCGTTTCCGGTGTGATCGAAGTGAAAGTGCGAAAACGCCATGAAAGTGATGTCCCGCGGAATCAAGCCGATCACTTTGAGTTGCTCCGGCAGCGTGGTGGCGACACTCATGTGAGTGCCTCCTTCGTCGGCCCCGTTCGTCTTCTGCACCAACCAATCCCCCATGCCGCTGTCCCATAGGAGCGTGCCCTTGGGATGCTTGATGACGAAACAGGGAACGATGCCGGCGAGGGGCATGCCGTCATACTCGAATGTGTCGGAAAAGAAGGCGGCGTCCTTGACTTCGAAGTGTCCGCAGTCGAGCGCGTAGAGGCGCAATTCCGCCGCCGGATCGGCAGCGCGCGCATTGCCGATCATCATGTATATCGCGCCGGCAATGATGGCGAGCCCTATCGCGCGGGCGGCTCGTTTCCTCCGGAGATATACAAGGACCGCGATCGCTCTCATCGCGGCCCTTCGGTCACCATATCGAGCGTTTGCCCGTCTCAAGCAGGCTCTTGAGACTCGACAGCACGCGCGGCCATCCCCGCGAGACCCTTCTTTCCATGTCCGGCTCGAGATCTTCGTGCGTGACGGTCAATCGAACCATCGTTCCGACGGTTTCGATGTCGAATGTGACTCGGCTGTATCGCTCCTTTTTCCCCTTATCCCGTGGATCGGCCCAAGTGATCACCAGATCGTTCGGTGCCGCTGCCGCGACCACTTCACCCAGGATCGCGACAGCATCGGTCGAATCGGTCCGACGATGCTCCCACTCGGAACCTTCTTGCCAGTCCGACACATTCTCGCGCTGCCAATACTGCCGGTGATACTGCCCGTTGAGCATGCTTCCATGTTCGGCTGTCGTTGCGATATATGTCTCGTAGGTGAATTTCGACTTCGGCACCGTCAGGTTCCCTCTAGCCGCTTTTTCAGCTCTTGCATGCCCTTAAACGGGGGCGTTCAAATTTCCTGATCCAGCGATCGTAAATTTGCTGCAAAGGCACGGGATTGAGGAAATGCAGCTTTTCACGCCCGCGCTTGCTCGTCTTCACCAGCCCTGCATTCTCCAAGGCGTTGAGATGTTGAGTAACCGCCTGGCGGGTCATATCCAGGCAATCGCAGAGCTCGGACAGTGTCTGTGCATCATGGTCATTGAGCGCGTCGAGCAGCTTCCGACGGCTCGGATCGGCGAGAGCTCGAAATAAAACGTCGGAATTTTTCATACTTGTGCAACCGCGGTGCTCACTAGCATAGGCAAGGGGATACTTGCCTGTCAAGTCGAATGGGATGCTTGGGCGATTGATCGCATGGCGGATATTTTTCTAAAGCGCTCCACTCTGCGGTGAGAGGATTTCAATCGTTATTCCTCGAGTAATAAAAGGTAGAGAGAATTTGGCCCGCGTCACGTTTGAACAGGCTGTTGTTTCTACTCGTAACATGGGACGCGCCGCCTGACGCTGGAGGGTGCGTTCTCGCGCCCCTCCACCCCCAAGTACAATCCCGGATTTGCATCAATCGTCGTACGCTCCGCCTCGAACAGCCGACCCAGCCCTTAGCGAGGACAAGCGACAACATGGAAACAATTGGAGGCGATTTACTCCAGATGCAGCGCACGCCGCTGGCGGCGGCTCACGTCGAAGCACTGCGTGCCGCTGGCAAGATCGCAACATATCCGGCGGGTGCGATCATCGCCCGACCTGGCGAACCGATGGATCGATTCATTTATGTCGAGGAAGGCGAAATCGAGGTGGTCAATCCCTACACGGGCGATCGCCTTTTTCCCCACACCATGGGTCCGACGCAGTTCGTGGGGGAGATCGCGTTTCTGAACGGAGGCGCCTGGTCGCTGCCATTTCGCGCGGTTCGAGACACTCGGGTGATCGAGGTGCCGCGCGAAACGATGCTGACGCTCATGTCTCAAATCCCGGAGATGTCTGACATCATTATCACGGTGTTTTCGGCGCGCCGTCGGCGCCAACTCGAGGACCGGGCCACAGCTCGCTACGGCTGATCGGCGAGGAAAACGATCGCAACGTGCGCCGAATCGCGGAGTTCTTGAGCCGAAACCGGATCCCATACAGTTCGTTCCCGCTGGGAAGCCCCGAGGCAGAAGCGACCGCCCGCAGCTGCTCAATTGCTCCGGGAGTGCCGGCGGTCATCTTCGGGCGCAACGTCGTGAGCGATCCGACTCCTGACCGAATCGCGCGGCTGCTCGGCCTCAATCTAGACTTCAGGAAAGATGAGGCATTCGACTTGCTGGTCGTTGGCGGCGGCCCCGCCGGGGTCGCCGCCGCGGTCTATGCGGGGGCTGAGGGAGTGCACGCGCTGGTCGTCGAGGATATTGCGGTTGGCGGCCAGGCCGGCACCTCGAGCCGTATCGAGAATTACATGGGCTTCCCCACGGGCATTTCCGGTGGCGACCTCGTCTGGCGCGGCGAAGTGCAAGCATTGAAGTTCGGTACTCGCTTCGCCATGCCGCGGCGGGTGGTGCGCCTCGAGCGCCTCGAGGATCAAAGCTTTTGCGCCACCTTTGATGACGGCCAACAGGTGCGCAGCAAGGCAGTGGTGGTGGCGACCGGGGTGCAGTATCGCCGGCTGCCGCTCGATCGGCTTGCCGACTTCGAAGGCGCCGGTATTTATTATGCTGCGACCGAGATGGAGGCGCGCTATTGCAAGGAAACGGAAGCGGTGGTCATCGGCGGCGGTAACTCTGCGGGACAGGCCGCGATGTTCCTCAGCCGCTCGGCGCGCTGCGTACGCGTGTTGGTACGCGGGACCTCTCTCGCAGCGTCGATGTCGAGCTATCTTTCCAGTCGGCTTGCGGCCGACCCCAGGATCGCAATCGAGTACGGCGCGGAGGTGACCGCGTTGCACGGCTCCGACCATCTCGAGGCGGTGACCATTCGCGACACGCGGACCGGCGAGAGCCGAGTCGTCAAAACGTGTGCGCTCTTCGTTATGGTAGGCGCCGCACCGAACACTGAGTGGCTCTCCGGCCTGGTGGAACTCGATGATAAGGGCTTCGTGATCACCGGCTCCGGCGTTGACACAGCCGCCTCGCCTTTTGCAACTTCGCGCCCCGGCATCTATTGCGGTGGGTGATGTACGTGCAGGCTCTGTCAAGCGCGTCGCCTCTTCAGTCGGCGAAGGATCGGTCGTGATATCCAAGGTTTGGGAGTTCCTCAATCGTTGACGGCCTCGTCCCATGGGCCGCACGCGGAGCAATTCCGCCATTTGCGCGCATGCACAAGAAAAGCATCATCGCTATCGTCAATACTCATTGGCACCTGGATCATGTGAGCGGCAATCCGGCGCTACGCCAAGCGTATCCCCGCCACTGCCCGCCTGCCCGCCTGCGCGTTTACGCTTTTACGCGTTTACGCGAGCAACGCCATCGACGATGCACTTACCGGATTTCTTGCATCGAGCGCAAAGGAAGAAACGGCCTATGTCGACGATCCGCAGTTTTCGCAGGAGATGCGTGAAGATATCCGCGGGGATTTGTTGACCATCCAGAATGGGGCGGCTCTCCGGGCGGACAACGTGATAAACGCTTCGGGCTTGATCACGCTGGGCGGCCGTGCACCGCGAATCCCGGCCATGGCGCCCCTATGAGCCATGCACAATTCCTCCTCCACCGGTCGAGAATTCGAGGCACTGATCGATTGCTCGAACTCACGCGCTCCAAAAGAAGAATGCGCGGTCCGGTGGGCGGATTCGATCCGGCCACTGCTCACTTCCGACTCTCCGGCCAGCATGCACAGGAGACCGCCGCGTATTACATCGACATGCTGCGGGCGAATGGCGGGCGCAAAATACTGCGGAGAATCCCGCGGGATCGTCGGCCGTGCGGAACTGCCTTCCAATGTATCCTACCGCACAGACAACGGATCCCTCGAAACATAAGATAAGAAGTGTTACACCATTTTCTCAAGGCGAACCGCACGGTCTTGATCGATCGATGCCGGGTTTTGGTGGCGGGCAGATCCGAGCCGAGACAACCGATTACGAGTTGACGCACGGAATCCCCACTTTTCTCGATCAACTCATCCAAACGCTGACCCTTGAACAAACATCGGAGTCGTTGATAAGCCAGGCTGTGCCCGGTGCGGCGGTTCGCCCGGCCTTTTCCGAAATCGGTGAAATGGCGGCTTTGCACGGGCGCGATCTCCTCGATCAAGGCTTTACCCTCGAGCAAGTAGTCCGGGACTATGGCGATGTTTGCCAAGCCGTTATGAATCTCGCTTTTGAGACCGGCGCACCAATTGAAGTTTCGGAATTTCGTACCTTTAACCGCTGCCTCGACACCGCCATTGCGGGCGCCGTTACCGAATTTGCGTCTCAGCAAGCCATGGTGGCGACAAAAGACGGCCTTCAGGCGATAAAATCGCGGCTGGGGCCTTTGGCCCACGAACTTCGAAACCACCTCCATACGGCGACTCTCGCCATCAAAGCCATCAAAGGGGGTAACGTCGGCATTGCAGGGGCGACGGGCGCGGTACTCGATCGCAGTCTGATGGCAATGCGTCATCTCATCGATCGCTCGCTGGCTGAAGTGCGGGTCACCGCGAACCTGCCGCCTCGCCTGCAAGCCATTCGCCTTGCTGAGATCTTGGATGAAGCCGAAGCCTCCGCGTCTCTTGATGCGCGGGCGCACGAATGCAAATTCACGGTGTCTCCTGTCGACAAAGATATCCTGGTCTACGCGGATCCCGAGATGCTCTCCGCGGCAATAGGCAATTTGCTGCAAAACGCGTTCAAGTTCACGCGGCGCCACTCGGAAGTGAGGTTGAATGCGTATGTTGCCGCAGATCGGGTCCTTATCGATGTCGAGGATCACTGCGGCGGCCTCCCGGCCGCGTTGGCGTCCACCCTGCTTTTACCCTTTCCTCAAAGCGGCGAGAATCGATCGGGGCTTGGGCTCGGACTCGACATCTGCAAGCGCAGTGTTGAGGCCAACAAAGGCGTTTTGAGAGTCCGAGACGTGCCGGGTACGGGGTGCATCTTCACGATCGATGTGCCCCGGCATGTCCACTCCGACCATCCCCCACACCATCGTGATTGGCCCAGTGTCTCGCTGAGCGATCCGTACCGGGCGGCCGCTGTGTTCCAGCGAAGCCCTGCATCGATGTTAAAATGCCTGCCGCCGACAGTCGCGTACGTCGTGCGTGAAGATTGCCGCCGCAAAGGGAACAAGCATGTCGCTGCTGGAAGGTTGGGACAATTTCTACGTCATTCTCGGATCGGCCGCCGCAGGGCTGATGGGCCTCACGTTTGTCGTCATAGCCCTGCTGGCGGATGTGCGCCGCGCGAACCCGGCTGGGATGAGCGGCTACATCACCCCCACGATCGTGCACTTCGGCACCGTGCTTGCACTATCTGCATACCTCAGCGTTCCGCGCCTGACCCTAACGAGCTTGAGTTTAGGCTTCGGTATGACGGGCATTGGAACGTTGATTTATACTGCCCTTATCGCTCGGAACATGCGTCGATTCGCCAGCGATTACGTGCCCATAATCGATGATTGGATCTGGCATGCGATATTGCCGGCGATCGTTTATGGAGCTCTTCTCGCCTTGGCGTTTCTCATATGGCGCAGTCCGCAGCGGAGCATGTATGGCATCGCTGCTTCATTGACACTGCTGCTTTTTATCGGAGTCCATAACTCTTGGGACGTTGCGGTATCCGTAACGATGCAAAAGCAGAAAGAGGCCGCAAAGAATGAAAAGGAGCCCGCCCAGTAGTGACGCCGGTTGCCTTGGTAGAGCGTCCTGCAGCCGTCAGGTCGACAGTTGCAGTCGGCGAAATTCCCTATTGTACGGAAACGACGCGGTCGTCCCGCTTCGCTCGTATCGCGGGCAACGCAATTCGTACCAAGGCGCGCAGCAGCAGCGGCAACAACACGAAATCGTCCACCACGCCGAGTAGGGGGAAGGCGAAGTTGAGGGGCTCCAGGGCAAAAAAGACCAGGAGCAGCGCCGCCGGGAGAAGCCACTGCGGGCGATTGCGTTGCCGCAATGCGGCGAGAAGAATTCGTAGATCTTGGCCGCTGAGTCGCCAAAGCCGAAATAGCCGTCTCATAGTCTAATCCTGAGGGTATTTACCCCCGGTGTGGCGGCTCATACGGCAATTTCAACCCTCCGGCAAAAATAGTACCGCCCCTAAATGTCGTATTGACTCTCGCTCGACAGCATGTCCTTGTTGAAAAGTTCACAACTGTTGCGCCCGCCTTGCTTCGCCGTATACATGGCAAGATCGGCGTACTTCAATAGAGTTTGGGCATCCGTCGCGGTATCAGGAAAGTAAGCAATGCCAATGCTCGCCGTGACGTGAAGCGTATGGTTGCCGAGTACGTAGGGTGCATCGAGCGCTTGCTTCACCTTCTCCGCGACCTCGCGCGACTCCCCGGGATTCAGGTCGGTGATCAAAATGACGAATTCGTCGCCTCCGAATCGGCTCACCACATCGGAGGTCCTTACACAAGATACCAACCTTTGCGCCACCGCCCGGAGCAGCTGATCGCCAACGGCATGACCAAACGTATCATTCACGGGCTTGAAGCGATCCAAGTCGACGAACAGTACCGCGCCGCAATCCCCCCGTCGTTGCGACCGGGCTACGGCCAGATCGAGCCGATTTGCAAAGCACGTTCTATTCGGAAGGTCCGTGAGACTGTCATGGAGAGCAAGGTGCGCGAGCTTCGCCGAGAGGTCGCGCGCGACCGTGACGTCGTGGGCGACCATGACCGCGCCGACGACACCCCCGTTCTTATCGTGGATCGGCGAGGCCGCGTCCTCCACTGGAACTTCGCTGCCATCCCTTCGGATGAGCACGCAGTCGGATTCGATTTTCACCCGGCGATTCTCGATGATTGCGACCATCGTCGGACATGGAATGTGTTCGCGAGTGGAGGCGTCGACGATGAAGAATATTTCGTCGAGCGGACGGCCGGTCGCTTCAGCCTGCGCCCATCCGGTCATCTGCTCCGCGATGGTATTCAGATAACTCACACGGCCGCGGAAATCGGTGCTGATGACGGCATCTCCGATCGAGTTCAACGTGACCTGGGATCGCTCCTTTTCTTCAAACAGCGCTTGCGCATTCGCTAGCAGCGTATCTTCGGTGGTTTGTAATGCGAGTTCGGCCGCCCGGCGATGGGTGATGTCGCGGAAAACGATGACCGCACCGCATAGCGTCGCGTGAGCGTCTCGATGCGCGGCCACGGTGTATTCAATGACGACAGGGTTGCCTGTTTCGCCGACGAGAATACCTCGATTCGCGGTTCGAGCGCTATCATCGGTCGCTTTGGCGGTGTCGATCGCCCCCCGCAGGGCCCCCGCGGTATCCGCATGCACGATCGAGAACACACCGTCCAAAGGCTGCCCAAAGACTTTTTCGAATTCGGCCCCGGTCAACCTCTCGGCGGCCGCGTTCATGTACCTGATCTCGTCGGTGACGTCGATTACGATTACGGCGTCGGAGACGTGCGCAAGAGCCGTTTCGAGATAATCCTCCCTGCACTGCGTCCGAATCGAATTGCCGTGTCGCTTCGATACCGTTGAAGGGAGTGCGCTCATAGAAAAGTCGTTACGTTGGGGTTGCGACAATGGCAATCCGGAAAAGACCGCAGCCATATAGCCGCGCTTGCAATATGTCACTTTAACGGGGCGCGGGTTGCGAAATGAGTCACACAATCAGGAGCATGCGCGGAACGTAAGTCCGGACGCCGCATTTGAATTCATTGTAATACCTACAAGAAGAAGTGCATTCGATCGCGCCGCGGGAAAATGCGGTTTTTGAGCGACCGCAGGTCGGTCAGGGCTCGAGCCTGCCGGCAGCGTTCATCTCGTGTCTTACCCGGCTGATGTGCTCATAGATGACCTTACGCAGGCGGTTCGTCACCCCGAGCGGACGATGCTCCGGAAGGGCGTGCCAGGGCGTGAAGGAGAGATTCTCGCAAAATTGATTCTGTTCTGAGGTGTCGAATTCCTGGCGGGGAATGGTAATCGTAGCGACCTTGAAGAAAGGCGCACGGTCCTCTTTCCATTCAGTCATGGAATCCTCCACGCTCATCCGGTCGGAAGTGCGCGGTTGCACGAGCAATTCCATGCATGCATCCTCGGTCTCGAGCGTGCTCCGTAATGCGTCGCGCAGATAGTCATGCGCGGGATTCTTTGGAACGGCGAGGGACTTCGCCAGGCATGGCTTCGCCGATATTTTGACTGCCTTCCGGCTTGGACCGACGCCCAATTGGTAGGGCACCATAGACCAGTACCGGACGTAGAGCGGATTCGCGATTTTGCTGCGGGTCGTTTGAAATGAGATCCACGTGCCCTTCATTCCGAGGGAGATCGGAATGGTCAGCTTGCTGAAGAAGCCGCCCCCGTTGATTTTGTCGATCGCCGAAAGATAGCGCTTTGGATCATTTGCGAAAAATACGGGATGATTGATCATGATGAAGTCCTGGGTAGTCGCGCTTCGCTCGCTCTCCAAGAGTTTCTCGCCGGGAACACCGAGGACCTTGACAGCCATTCCGCGGGCATCTCCTCGGATGTCCGCGTGGCTCGGATCCGGCGACCCGTTTGAGAACCGAATCCATGCCTGATACGTTTTTCCCGGAATGAAGATGCCCCGGGCGAGGGTCTGCGGGAGTTGCTCATCTACATGTATCGCCGCTCTGACACACCCGTGGGCTTTGGGATGCGCATCGCGCCGGGCATTGCCCGGCTGATACCGCGCCCTGACTGCTTTTTCAAGCGAAGCGGCGATCTGATTTGCGAGAGTTTGTTCCGCCGGATGGAGGAATTCACCGATCTGCTCGTCCACCGCAGGATAGGTGATTAAAGTGCCTTCCGGCAAGGGTGCGCCCGGTTCCGGCAATCGTGAGCCCGGTTCCGGCAAGGCTGAGACCGACTGAGCTAAAGAGGCATCTGACAAACCGATGGCAAAGGTCAAGCTCGCCAACGCAAGTGCGGCGCTACGCAGATTTTCGCTCCTTCGATTCGGGGAAGCACGGGACTATGCTCGAAAAGGCGCACTTTGTGTTGCCGTTTAAGGCTTCTCTTGATGTAGGCGGACGCCTATCCGGAGTAGCCGCGAGATCCGATCGCATGGATTGCGGCGCCTATCGGCAGCTCAACCCTCGCGCTGGAAGCTATCCCGGCCTGCTTTTTTTCCGCGGCGCTATCTTGGCGCTCTTTCCTGTTTGTTTCCCGTTCGCGCTCCGCTCCAGTCCTGTTGCGCTGACTCATTATGCCGCAAACTGCTAAGTTGTATCGAACGAACCCGACGAGCCGGGCAAAGCCGGCGACGGAGATCTCATGGTAACCACCATTGCTTTGACCATTCTGGGCACTCTGGTCGTGCTGTTCGTGTTTGCAAATATCAAGACCCCCGAAAAAGAGCCCCATCACCGGGTCGAACATCTTTTCGGGATAGGCGATCCGCAGTTAAAACGCGAGATGGGCGCCCTGCTCGGCCCGGCCATCGTCTCGGGAAATCGAATCCACGTACTGCAGAACGGCGACGAAATCTTCCCCTCGATGCTGGCGGCGATTCGCAGTGCCCGGCGCACGATTACCTTCGAAACCTTCATTTACTGGTCCGGCGTAGTTGGCGAGGAGTTCGCGAATGCCCTGATAGAGCGGGTGCACGCGGGGGTTCGCGTACACGTGATGCTCGATTGGGTCGGCACCTCGAAGATGCCTCGAGACCTGGCCTCCAAGATGTCTCACGCAGGAATCGAAATCGTCCGCTATCACCCGGTACGCTGGTACGGGCTCGGCAAGTTGAACAACCGTACCCATCGCAAAGTGTTGGTTATCGATGGGATTCTGGGGTTTACCGGAGGAGTCGGAATTGCCGATGAATGGCTGGGGCACGCCCAAGATCCACGGCATCGACGCGACATGCACTTCAAGGTCGAAGGGCCGGTCGTTGCGCAGATGCAGGCGGCTTTTCTGGATAATTGGATAAAGACGACCGGGAACGTGCTGCATGGGGACTCCTACTTTCCGGAGACGTCCCTCTGCGGCGATCAGGAAATGCAAATGTTCATCAGTTCGCCAAAAGGCGGCAGCGCGAGCATGCGGCTCATGTATCTCACGGCAATCACTGCGGCGGAGAAATCGATTGATATCGAGGCCGCCTACTTTGTGCCGGACGGCTTGATGAGCCGAGAACTCGTCAGTGCCCAGCGCCGTGGAGTGCGAATCAGAATACTGCTGCCAGACAAATACATCGATTCGGAGACTGTGAAGATCGCATCGAAACGCGAATGGGGGCCACTGCTTCAATGCGGAATAGAAATGTACGGTTACGAGCCCACCATGCTCCATTGCAAATTGCTGATATTCGATCGGTACATGGTTTCGATCGGTTCCACGAACTTCGATATGCGGTCATTCGAGCTGAATGACGAGGCGAGTCTGAACGTATACGATGCCCTATTTGCCGCACAAATGACGGCTGTTTTCGAGCGCGACCTGGCGCACGCCAGGCGTTTCAGCTTCGAAGAATGGCGCGACCGCTCGCTGGTTGAAAAGTTTGCGGAAACCGTCCTGCTGCCGATTCGTTCTCAGCTTTGATTCAGCCTGTGCTGAGGCATTCATGCGCAGATAAATTTTCGCCACTTCATCCGCAATCTGCTCCGGCTTCGCATCGCCAAGGTTTGTCAGAACGACGACGGTGATTCCGTCATCGACATAGCGCGAGATTTGCGTCTCGAATCCCTGCCACTGGCCCTCGTGCTCCACGACATGATGGCCATTCTTGGAATCGATGAACCAACCAAACCCATAGTGACCGGAATTTGGCTGCCCGTTGCGAAGCTTTGCGACGGTCCACATCTGCTCCAAGTTTGCCTTTTTCAGCAGCTTATCGGTGTAGAGCGCGGCGTCCCACTTCGCAAGGTCGAGAATCGAGAAATATAGACTGCCGTCAGCCGTGGTGTTGACGGCCGGAGACACCCACTCCTGGTTTTTCAGCTTGCCATTGTCCAAGCGATATCCCGCCGAGCGGTTCGGAATGATATCCGCCTCATCGATAATGCGAGTCGTCGACATCTGGAGCGGCTCGAAGATTCTTTCCCGCAGGAAGTCGCCGTAAAACTCGCCGGTCACTTTGTGAATGAGAATGCCGAGCGTCAGATACCCTAAGTTGCTGTAAACCCAGTTCGTTCCCGGCGCATACGCCAGCGGAATTGCCTCGACCATCTCCAGGAGTTGGGCTTCCGTGTAGTCTTTGCGCATGTCGAAGTCTTTCGGATAGTCGGTGAACCCCGCGGTATGGCTGAGCAACTCGCGAACCGTGACTTGCTTCCAGGGCGCGGGACCCTCGGGAAAATACCGGATGAGCGGATCCTCCAATCCGACCTTGCCCTCCTCCACCAGCATCATCACGGCCGTCGCGGTAAATTGCTTGCCCATCGAACCGGACTGGAAGATCGATTCGGGGGTCGTCGGCACGCTCAACTCGACGTTGGATAGCCCAAATCCTTGCGCGCGGATTGGCCGGCCCTGCCGCGACACCAACAGCGCCAATCCGGGAATCTGTTGCTTTCTCATTTCCGCCTGCACGAATTGCCCCACGGCATCGGCATGCTCGGCCGCGGTGGCGTTGGAGGGAGAAGCAGCGGCTAGCCAGATCAAGACGGTCAGGGCAATCAAACGATATTGGCTCTTCATCGGAACGGCATCTCAACTGGCGCGCAGCGCGGTGGTCACCGGCACTCGCGCCGCACGCAGCGCGGGAAGAAATTCCGCCCAACAACCCCATTCCCAAGGCCCAGCCCACCCCGAGCACGGCGAGAGAGGGAGTGACTGTGAGCTGAAAATTATAGCCGAAGGGGCTCACCGACAGTCCGTTGAATAGCGTCCATGCCAGCGCGACCCCCAGCAGCGCGGCCGGCAAAGCCAACAGGATCGACTCGCACAGTATGGAAGCCACGATCGGCGCGGAACCGAAGCCGATCGCACGCAAGGTGGCGAGCTCGCGGCGGCGCGCATCGACGATCGCATACAGCGAGTTCACGGCGCCGAGCGTTGCCCCAACCGCCATGATCGTGCCGATGAAGTAGCTGACGAAACTGAACAGCGAGTTCAGTTGCTTGAATTGCTCCTCGACTGCCTCGCGCTCGCGTCGGGCTTCGAGGTGCAGCGTCGGATCGGCGTGCAGCGCATCGCGAATCGCATCGTAGTCCGCGCCAGAGTGGCAGCATCATCAAAACCTGGCTGTAGGTGTTGCGGCTGAACGTGGACATGATGGTATCGACGTCGGCATAGACGACGCACTGCTGCGAGCGACCCTGATCGAAGTGGCCGACGACGGTCCAGTCGTTGCCGTGAATCGAGCGCCGGTCGCCGATTTCGAAATCCGTGAACTGGCGGGCGCAGCGGTTGCTGGCGATGAGCTCATGCAGACCGCGTTGGAACATGCGCCCGCCTGTAAATCGCATCTCCGGCAGGTACGCGGTGACATTCGCCGTGATACCGACGAGCGGCAGAAAGATCCGGTTGCCGGTCACGCGTCGATTGCCCTCGCTTGGCACGAAGGATTCGAAAACGACGATGGGCTCGCCCTGGGTATCCTTTTTGACATGCGGCAGATTCAGGGCGACGGCCGCTTCCTCCCTGGGGATGCTGCTCTCGATGCCCTGCGCGCCGACGCTGTTCAAGACGATGCGATCGGGGCGCGCATCGCCTACCTCCTGCTCGCGGGCCCCGGCGCCCATGGCGAGCATGGAGACCAGCACTCCGACGGAGCAGGCGATGCCGATGAGGATGGTCAGGACTGACCCTACTCGCTCAGTGACTCCCGACAGGCTCACCCGCAAAATACCCGCGAATTGTCGGATGAAATTCATGCCCGCGGACTAGTGCCTTGCCAGTGCAGTGGCGACTTGTAGCCGGGCCGCCAGCAAGGCCGGGACTGCCGCGCTGACCAGTGCCACCAGCACGCCGCACGCGAGCCCGACCACGACGATCACCCCGGGCATCGACAGCCCTGGCACGATCCTCGATGCAAATGGGAACACCTGCGTTGCCAGCGCGAGCCCGAGTGCGGCGGCGGCAACGCAGACCATGAGCGCCTCGATGAGGACCAGGGCGAACACCCTGCTATCGGTAAAGCCGACGGTCTTGAGAACCGCAAGTTCCGGCGTGCGCTCGCGAATCGATTGCATCATCATGGTGGCCGTTGCGAACAGCAGCGCTACGAGGACTGCGCCCACGATCGCCCGGATCAGGAAGTTCAGGTCGCCGATCGCCTGCAGATTGGTCTGCGCCATTTCACGCAATGACTCGCTGCGCGTTTCATTCGGCGAATTGGCGGAGCGGCGGTCTATTTCATCCGCCACCGTCATCGCGAGTTTCGGGTCTGACACCGCGACGTTGAAGTGCTGAACCGTGCCTTTGCCGGTTAAGCGGGCTTCGTCGAGGTACGTGAAATTGATCAAGATTTTGTCGTTGCCGCCGCCGAGGTCCGTGTCGGTGAAAAAGCCGACGATCTCGAAGGTCCAGTCTTTCGATCCGCTCAGTTGCGCCATGTTGGTCTTCAACGGGACATGATCCCCGATTTTCCAGCCATACTTCCTCGCGAGCTTCACCCGGGTCAGGGCGCCGGTTCGGATCTTTCGGAAGGCATCGAGATATTCCGGAGCGATGACGAAGGTAAATGCCGAGGTCCAGTCCTCGTCGGGCCGTACCGCGACGATGCCCACTTGCTGAGTGGGCTTTTGATAGATAGCCCCCGAAGAGCTCCACGGGATTGACGACCTTCACCCCCGGCAGCGACTTGATCTGCTCGAGCATGCCCAAGGGGAGCGAAGAGGCAAACATTCCCACGCGGCTGTGTACGATCAGCAGGTCGGCGCGCGCCTCGGCGATGAGGTGCTCGACGCCGGTCTTCAGCCCCTGCAGCATGCCGAACAACGCAAAGGCAACGCTCACCTGTAGGAAAATCAGGATGGTCCGTCCGGGCTTGCGCCAGATGCCCGACCAGATGAGCGGCAGAAATCTCATGCGCGCCTCGCTGGCATCAGGATGCCTCCGCGACGCTCATCTGCTCTCTGCCATCGGGATTCAGGTCAACTCTCGAAACAGTATCGAATATCATCGTCGGGATCGTTTCCGCGGAAAACGCCGGCCAGTGCGGCAGGCGTTCATGATTGGGATCCCCGGTGCGCGCGAATTGGACCCACGCGTCGCACATCGTCGCCGCCAGCGTGCGCGCCTGAGCGCCACCGCCCGTCATGGTTTCACAGCGGTCCGTGTTGTCGAATACGAACGCAATCTCCGAGCAATGGAATGCGCGCGGGCGTCCTCAATATGGGCGTTTGCCAGGTAAACCAATACAAGAACGCCGGCGCCGTTCCCCGCGCCGCCTTTGATTTAGCCTGATCGATCGCACTTCCGCGAACACCGGACGCCGCAATGCGCGACCACAGGTCGAACGGCTTGGCCTGTGGCGTCCGATCGTGAAAGGCCGCAATGACCGCCGGCGCGTTATCTCCATGGATCTCGCGCACACGCGCTTGAAGATCCGCCTCGGTCATGCCTTCATATTCCGGATGATCGATCGCTGTGACGAATTCATTCAGCGTCGAGCCGATGATCATGGGTACATCGTCGGAAATGGCCGGTGCATGGGGAGCGAAAGGAGCCTCGGGGACAATCGTGCCGTCCACGACCGGCGCGAAGCCCAGGAGATCCGCCATGCGGCGAAAATTCGGTGGGCCGCCGACAGGGTTTGGCCGGCGTTCCCGCAACACCTTTTCCGCAGCCGCCAGGATCTGCTGGTACGGCAGCGTCTGGATCTGACCGATGGTGGATGAGGTGAGACCCAACTCGCTGACGATGGCATCGGCCAGCTTTCAGCGTGCTCCTGCGTCGCGGCACGCACCATGGAGCCGCTCTCGACATCGCACGATGAAACAAGCCTCTGCGGCGGCATGGCCATGAGGTGGATACTTTACGAGCATGCCCACATTCCCTACGCAGCAAACTGCTCGCCGTACTTGGACAGATCGAGATACCAAGAGCGTTCAGCCGATGATTCAAGGATACGGCCACACATCGCCGCGGCGAGCGAGGTTCTCGCCGTCGTAGGATCGCAGTTCCTGCCCAACCCGCCGTAATCCCCCGCCATCAACCACACCATACCGCGCTTCCCTTTCATATACCTTTCCAAATTGATGCGGCAGCAGTCTTCGCTTTGAACGCCGTCGTCCCAGGCAAACATGAATGCCTCCTCATCGTTCGCCCATCCACTCCTGGCACCTTGCGGCGCGACGAAGCCGTATTGGCGGCAGCTTCGAATGCCGTCCCACGATTTTTGTTTGACGGGCGGCATGAAGCGATTGGCCCCGCTGGAATCACCGGCGTACGGGATGCCTTTGAATGTGTAAATCCCCTTCCGGATATAGCCGGCCACTCGTCCGGTTCGAGTAGCTACGACGGCCTCGCCATCGCGGGCAGTGAGTGTCCCTGCATCAGGCGTTGCCTGAGAGTGCGCACGGCCACCCATTGTCCCCGACACTGCGCTCGGACCGATGGCGCTGCAAGCAAGGGCCGCGGCGCCCTTGAGCAGTGCGCGGCGTTCGAGCGGCGCCGTGCGATGTCGATTGGAGCCGTGGGACGCCATGATGTTCCTGTCTTTCAATTGCATCTCCGCTCGGGCCGTTCAACCATACCGGCGCGCGCTGATCAGTACACGGAACAATCCTAGCAGGATGCCGGCGGCCACTACGAAATCGATGTCGACACGGACATGTGGCGGCGGCATCGAATGAGGTAGCCTAGGGGTCATTCGGCATTTGCTTACAAGGCGTTTCACGTCTTTTGCGGTGCAGCAAGTTGTGGGCCTCAATATGAAAGATCGCTTTGCCGGCGTTGCGGTTGTATTACTTGTGCTTGGCCCATCGGTACGGTTGGCCCACCCGGCGGATCAATCTCCGCCGGCTGCGACGAACGTACCGGGTGCGCGGCACCCTAGCATCCATTCAGACGGGAGCGTCACCTTTACGCTCGAGGCGCCCGACGCCGACGAAGTCCAAGTGGCTGGCGGGGACGGACTGGGCAAGAGCCCGTTTCCAATGACAAAAGGCGCCGACGGGCCTTGGAGCGTGACAATCCCGCCGAGCGTTCCGGGTTTCCACTACTACTGGTTCATTCTCAACGGCGTTCCGGTCAACGACCCCGCAAGTAGAACGTACTTTGGTTACGGGAAGGAGACCAGCGGAATAGAAGTGCCTGAGGCGGGCGCCGATTATTATGCCGTTGCCAATGTTCCGCACGGCGAGGTGCGCGCGAAGTGGTATCTGTCAAAGACCACCGGCGAGTGGCGCCGGGCATTCGTGTATACGCCGCCGGGCTACGATAAGACTCCGAACATACGCTATCCCGTCCTCATTCTGCAGCACGGATCGGGCGAAGATGAAACGGGTTGGACGCGGCAAGGCAAAGCTCAATGGATACTCGACAATCTGATCGGCGCCGGCAAGGCGCGCCCGATGATCGTCGTTATGGATTGTGGTTACGCGAACAGGCCGGGAACGCCGGCGGCGGAAATCGGACCGAACGTGTGGCTGCAGAATTGGCAGCTTGCCTTCAGCACGTTCGAGAATGTCGTGCTCCGCGATCTGATTCCGACGATTGACGCCTCTTATAGAACGATCCCCGATCGGGAGCATAGGGCAATGGCAGGCTTGTCGATGGGCGGCATGCAAACGCTTTTCATCACGCTTCGCCATTTGGACATGTTTGCCTACATAGGCTCCTTCAGCGGCCCCATCATTGCCCGCAAGGACGGCAAGTTGACGAGAGACGATGGTCCACAAGATCCGTTCGACGCCCAGACGGCCTACGACGGAGCGTTCTCGGATCCGAGCGCATTCAATAAGCGTGTGAAACTGCTTTGGCTCGGCGTCGGAACGATGGAGCCGGAACGATTCCGCATCGGCATCGCTGGTGCCGCCGAAGCCCTACGGGCAGCCGGTGTGCGGTTGGTGTACTTCGAGTCCGGCGGAACCGCCCACGAGTGGCAAACATGGCGTCGCGATCTCCACGATTTCGCGCCTCGGCTGTTCCGATGACGATGCCGCTCAACGCGACTTGGCGTAGGTATCGAACGCCACGGCGGCCACGATGATGAGACCGATCACCACCTGTTGCCAATAAGACGAGACGTGCATGATCACCAGCCCGTTGGTGAGCACGCCGATCAACAGCGCCCCAATGATCGTGCCGCCCACGCCCCCGCGGCCTCCCGCGAGACTGGCTCCGCCGATTACCACGGACGCGATCACCCGCAGCTCGTAGCCCACGCCCGCGACGGCCTCTGCGGCGCCGAGTCTTGCTGACGTCAAAAATCCCGCTAAGCCCGCGAGCGCACCCACCATCAGATACACGCTCGTGATGATCGCGGTGACATTGAGGCCGTTGAGGCGGGCCGCCTCCGGGTTGCCCCCGACTGCGTATATATGCCGCCCATATCGCGTGTAACGCTGCACGACGAAGCCGACCGCGACGATCAGCGCAAAAAAAAGGACGGGCACCGGTATGGCGAGGATGGAGCCGGTTCCCCACCATCGATACCTTTCGTCGAATCCCGCAATCGGGGAGCCTTCGTTCAAAATGAGGGTCGCACCGCGCCAGATCGTCATTCCTCCGAGGGTCACGATGAATGATGGAATGTTCAAAACGGTTACCGCCTTGCCCTGCAGGTATCCCACGAGGGCGCCGACCGCGATCGCCGTCGACATCGCCACGAGCCAGCCGAGGGTGAAGTCCGCGCCGACCGCTCTCATGACGCAGGCACCCGCCATGCCTGCGAACGCAAGCAGCGATCCTACCGAGAGGTCGACCCCTGCCGTCAATATGACGAAGGTCATGCCCACGGCAATGATCCCGTAGATCGATACCTCCGCAAGTATGTTGGTGATATTGCGCAGCGAGACGAACCGGGAATTCTCAACGCCGAAGAAGGCGATCAAAGCCACCAAAAACAACGTGGTGCCGTAGCGGCGCAGCCACGCCACGGGGTCGAAACCGGGGCGTCCGTTGCCGCTCATGGAGCGACCGGAGAGGGCTGTTGGGCAGCGTGAGAGATCGTCATGAGGTCCATGAGCTTGCTTTCACTCGCATCCTGCGCCGCGAGGATCCCGCTGATCCGCCCTTCGCGGAACACGGCGATCCGATCGCTCAGGGCGAGCACCTCCGGCATCTCGGAGGAGATGATGATCAACGCCACCCCGCTCTGCGCCATGTCCGACAACAGCTGGTGCACTTCCGCCTTGGCACCTATGTCAATGCCGCGGGTCGGCTCATCGACGATCAACACCTTTGGATGAAGAGCCATGCAGCGGGCCAGCAATACCTTCTGCTGATTACCGCCGGACAAATGGCCGATCGGCACGCCGTGATTCGGCATCTTGATTCGCAAGGCAATTCGATACTGCTCGACCAGGGCGCGCTCCTTGGTTTCATCGACGAAGATTCGCCAGCGGCCGATTCTCGGCAGACTGGGCAATGTCATGTTCTGCCTGACCGACTGCTCGAGAAAACATCCTTGTTGCTTGCGGTCCTCCGGCACGAGCGCGAGCCCGGACTGAATGGCTTCCCGTGGCGATCGCAAAGGGCGCATTCCCACTCCATCGACGTACAGAACGCCCTGATCGCAGCGATCCGCACCGAAAATGATTCGCGCAAGTTCGGTGCGTCCCGAGCCCACGAGGCCGGCGAAGCCCACAATTTCGCCCGCCCTCACCTCGACCGACATTTCCTGAAGCGCCGTCGCGTGGCGGCCCGTGGAATCTCGCGCCCGCGAAATGCCCTCGACGGTGAGGACTGTATCGCCAAGCGGCATGGCGCGCGGCAAAGGCGTGAACTCTATATCTCGTCCAACCATGAGATTGACCAAGTCGCGGACGGCCACCTTCTTCACATCGCCGCATGCGATGAATCGACCATCGCGCAAAACCGTGAACCTGTCGCAAATTATTTTCACTTCGTCCAGACGGTGCGTGACGTAGATAAAACCGACGCCGCGCGACTTCAAATCCCGAATGACGCTCTGCAGGATATCGACTTCTCGCCCGCTCAAGGCGGCCGTCGGCTCGTCCATGACGATGAGCTTCGCTTGCTGGGCGATGGCGCGCACGATTTCGACCATCTGCTGATGGGCGACGCTTAAATGACGCACCTCTCGCCGCGGATCGACGTCGAGTCCGATGCTCGACAGCAACGTCCGGGAATCCGCGAACATCTTCGCCCAATCGATCAATCCATGGCGTTTGGGCTCTCGGCCGAGGTACAGGTTCTCCGCGATCGACATGAAGGGCAGCAGATTGAATTCTTGGTAGATCGTAATCAGGCCCAATTCCTGCCTGTCGCGCGGCGTTCCGGCCGGATCGAGCACAGCGCCGTCGAAAATCACCGTGCCCTGGTCGGCCGACTGCGCGCCTGCCAGAATCTTCAATAAGGTTGATTTCCCGGCGCCGTTCTCCCCTAACAATGCATGCACTTCTCCCGCCCGCACCTGGAGATGAACTCCGTCGAGCGCCATCACGCCCGGAAATTGCTTTTGCACACCCTGGACGTCGAGGAGGATCTCGCTGGTCATGGCCCGCTAACGGACTTCGCCAATGCGCTCGGCTTGATTGATATTCCCTTGGGTAATCAAAACGGGGACGATGCTTGCTCCGGTCATTGGGGTTTGATTGCGGATGCGCGCCACGAGCTGCCGCAGGGCCGTTCTCGCCTGGACGGTGGGCGACTGTTCAACCGTCGCCGCCATCTCGCCGTCGCGGACCAACTTCAACGCCTCCGGAGTGGCATCGAAGCCGATGACCTTGACCCCTTTGATGCCGCTCGAACGCAATGCCTCGAGAGCGCCCAAGGCCATATCGTCGCTTTCGGCAACGATTGCCTGCACTGCTTGCGGCCCGAGCGACGTCAGCACATTTTGTGTCACCGTCAGGCCTTGTTCGCGCTTCCAAGTGGCGGTTTGCTCGGCAATTATCGCGTATTTCTGTCCGGCCGCGCTCAACCCTTCCTTGATCCCCCGCGTGCGGTCGATCGATGAACTCGAGCCCGCTTGCCCCGTGATGAGAATGATACGCGCGCCGTTCGGGAATGAATCGATGACCCACTTTGCCATGATGCGGCCTCCTGCGACGTTATCCGCTCCCACGTGAGCGACATTCACGCTGGTGTTGTCGACGCGGCGATCCAGAGTAATGATGGGGGTGCCGGCCTTCAGAACGCTCTCCACCGCCGGCGTGAGTGCATTGACATCATTGGGCGCCAGAATGATGCCTTGAGTGTCGCTCCCGATGGCGGCCTCCAAATCCGCCGTTTGCTTGGCGGAGTTCGACTGCCCGTCCTCCACGGAGACTCGGACTTTCAGTTGCTTCGCCTCCGCGTCGAGAGCCCGCTTGATCGCGACGAAAAACGGCTCCGTCATATCGTGCAGGCTGGCGACGATTTGTAGTGAATCGCTCGGGCCTTTCCCGGAGCAGCCGCTGCCTGTCAAGACGAGCATGCCGGCCGACAGCACGGTGGCCAGGAACGCGGCCGAGACGAGGCGCTTCACTGCGGCGCAGCCGGCTTGGGCGGCTTTATGAGCCACTCATGTTGCGGATCGTTGCGGAACACCCAATCGCGTTTCGGACCGGCCATGACATTCAGATAATAAAGATCATAGCCGTGGGCTGCGCCGACAGGATGGTAGCCTCGCGGGACGAGCACGACATCCCCGTCATGGACGCAAAAGGTTTCGTCCAAGTCGCGTTCATCCGTATACACCCGCTGGAACGCAAAGCCTTGCGAGGGCATCAGACGGTGGTAGTACGTTTCTTCCAAAACGGTTTCTTTTCCTGACGACGCGGTGTCATGTTTGTGCGGCGGGTAGCTCGACCAGTGTCCTCCGGGCGTGATGACCTCGACCACCAGCAGGCTGTCCGCTTGCTTGGTTTGCGGCAGAATATTCCTGACATATCGCGTATTGCTGCCGGTTCCGCGCACCTCGCGGCTCATATCGGCGCCCGCAATCATGCGCGGAGGGTGGCCACGCTTTCCCGGCGCCGAGCAAACCGCGAGTTCAACGTCTTCCTGCGCCGTCACGAGATAGTCGGACCCCGCAGGTGCGTACACCGCGCCGGGCGCGGCGTCATCGAACAGCGAAACCCGGCCCCCGACGCCATCGAAGCGTTGCCCGTCCACCACGACATCCGCGGTCCCGGTGAGAACCACCAAACAGGCTTCTCGCTCGGGGTCGCCTCCCCGCATGCTTTGTCCTGCAGTCAGGCGGTTGACCTTGAATCCCACGTGGCGCCAACCGGCGCTGGCGGGCGTGATGCTGAGAACGCACCCGGTCTCGTCGGGAGCATGCGGTCGGACGAGAAGCTTGCTCATGACTATCTTGCCTCGTGAAGGTTTGCCGCAAAGGCCTCGCGGCGGAGCGCCTTGAGACCAACCTCTGCGTAACGCTTGGGAGCGGCAATTGCCGGGTCTTGTTCCGCTTCGATGATGATCCAGCCCGAATATCCGATCCGCGCCAGTTCCCTCATCACGCGCGAGAAGTCGATATTCCCGTCTCCCGGAACGGTGAACATGCCGTCGATGACGCCGTTCAAAAAACTCTTGCGCTCCGATTGGACTCGTTTGAACACGGCCGAGCGAATGTCCTTGCAATGCACGTGCGCAATTCGGCCGGGATGCTCTCCGATGAGCGCCCGCGTATCGATGCCGCCGAGTGCCGCATGTCCCGTGTCCACGGTAAGCCCCACTGACGGCCCGGTCGACTCCAAGAACCGGTCGAGGTCTTGTTGTCGTTCGACCACGGTACCGAGGTGATGATGATAAGCAAGACGCAATCCAGCCTGGTTCAGGTAGTCCGCGACCGTCGTCAGCTTGCGGCCAAAGGTTTTCCAACCGGAGTCCGGTAGCCGCGGCGTCGCGGACAAGGGACTGCCTTGATCGGTGTGAATCGCGTTGCTGGTTTCGGCGATGATGAAGACCCGGCAGGCCATCGCTTTGAGTAGCGCCAAGTGTGGCTGCAGAGCCTCGATCTCTTGCTCGGCGGTGTGCGACAGCAGGCTCGCGCTGTACCATCCGCCGACCAAGAGCAGCTGATACCGGGTGAGCAGCGGGCGGAGTATCTTGGGATCTCGCGGGAAAACGCCGCCAAGCTCGATCCCGGAGAAACCGGTGTCTCGCGCATCCGCGAGCACCGACTCCAGGGGCGTATTGGCGCCGAGGGCGGGCAGATCGTCGTTGATCCAGGCAATGGGACTCACGCCAAATCTGATGCTCACTCTCAATCTCCCAAGCGTCGGTTCTTGGCCTGGCTCTGGGAGTTCACGCGTGCGATCTCGACCTCGCGGCGAGACGACACGTCGGGAAGAGCCACATCCCACCACGCCCCGCCCTGCCCAGTCGTCGCCGAGGGATCCGTATCGATGACGATCACGTGACTGCGCTCCAACTTGCGCGCGGCCTGCAACGCTGTTTCCAACGCGTCGATCGATTCGACTCGTTCGGCAGTCGTCCCCAGGCTCGCCGCGTGCGCCGCAAAATCGATCTCGGGCGAGGCGGCCCCGGGCGAATCTTCCCATAGGGTATTGAATGCGGCGCCGCCGGCGCTGCGCTGCAATCGATTGATGCAAGCAAAGCCGCGGTTGTTGAGCACGACAACGACCAATTTGTGTCCCAGCATCACGGAGGTTGCAAGTTCTGAATTGAGCATGAGATAGCTGCCGTCTCCGACCAGCACGAACACATCGCGCTTCGGCTGCGCCATTTTCACGCCGAGGCCGCCCGCAATCTCGTATCCCATGCAGGAGTAGCCATATTCCACATGATAGTCATCGTGCCGGCGCGATCGCCACAGCTTGTGAAGTTCCCCGGGTAGACCGCCCGCGGCGCAAACCACCACCGCGTTCTCGGTGGTATGGCGCCACAAGGCGCCAATGACCTGCGCATCGGACGGGAGGCCGGTCTGCGGCGCTACGGTGGCGGCATCCCAAGCGCTGTTCCAACTGGCCACGTTGTTTTTTACAGCGGTCGCGTCGATGGCCGAGCGCCATCCATCGAGGGAAAGCATCAGCTGCGACAGGACCGCGCCGGCGTCGCCGACGACCGCCAGCGCCTCGTGCTTGCCGGCGTCGTACGCCGCGATGTTGATTTGAACGAGCCTGCGTCCCGGCGCGTTGAATAATGCTCTCGAGCCTGTCGTGAAATCTTGCAGCCGGGTGCCGATGCCGATGACAAGATCCGCCGTGGCGGCGGCTGCATTGGCGCAGCTCGTTCCGGTGACTCCGATACTGCCGAGATTGAAGGGATGATCCCAAGGCAATGCACCTTTCCCCCCCTGCGTTTCAGCCACCGGGATACCGGCCAGGCGGGAGAATGAGGCGAGGCTAGCTTGCGCGCCGCTGTAGTGGACGCCGCCCCCGGCGACTATCAGGGGCGTGCGGGCCGCTCTCAGGAGTTTCACCAGTTGATCGATTTCGCGCCGATCCGCGCAAGGAGCCCGAATCGTCCAGAGGCGGCGCCGAAAGAAAACCGCGGGATAGTCGAACGCCTCGGTTTGCGTGTCCTGGCAGAACGCCAATGTCACCGGACCGCACGCGGCAGGATCGAGCATTGTGTTCATCGCGCGTGGCAGCGCATCGATCAATTGTTCCGGACGTGCGATGCGGTCGAAATAACGAGATACCGGTCTGAAGCAGTCATTTGCCGAAACCGTCCCGTCGGCGAAGCTTTCGATCTGTTGCAATACGGGGTCGGGACGGCGGGTCGCGAAGGTATCCCCGGGGAGAAACAGCACCGGCAGGCGATTGACGTGCGCCAACGCCGCCGATGTCACCATGTTCGTCGCGCCGGGTCCGATCGAGCTTGTGCAAATCATGGCGCGCCTGCGCCGCGTTTGCTTTGCAAAGGCAATGGCCGCGTTCGCCATGCCCTGCTCATTGTGCGCTCGATATGTGGGAATCTGATCCCTCGCCGCATGCAGCGCGTCGCCCAGACCGGCGACGTTGCCATGTCCGAATATCGCCCACACTCCCGCGAAGTAGGGCACGTCCGGTCCTTCTCCCGACAAACAGGGCACGTATTGGCTTGCCAAATAGCCAATCGCGGCTTGCGCCGCCGTACACCGGATCGTTTTCATGGAACGATTCCTGCGCGCGCGTCGCGCCAGGCCGTCACCAGTCCCGTAAATTTTCGGGCCATTGCGCCGGTTGCGGCCTCATCGTTCATCGCGCCCGCAAACCACTCGCGAGCGACGTCATAAAATATTGTTCGTCCGATGGCAAATCCCTTCACGATCGGAACGGGCGCGACCGCGGCGAAAGACGCCGTCAATTCGGCCTCGGAGGCCGACAATCCAAGCAGCAACACGCCACGGCACATCGGATCCTCCCGGAGAATCGTATCTTGGATATTTTGCCAGCTTGCGGCGTTTGCGCTCGGTGAAAGCTTCCACCAGTCGGGGCGCACGCCCAACGCATACATTTGCGAGATCGCACGGGCGGTGGTGCTGTGATCTGTGGACATGTCTCTCGGCAAAATTATTTCGATCAGCAACTCGTGCCGCGTTTTTCGGCACGCATCGAATAGTCGCAGTAACTGGCGCTCCTGACGCCCGCGGAGGTCCCTCTCGTCGTCCGGATGATAAATGACGAGACATTTGACCACGTGATCGAGGGGCCAAGTGGATAATTCCGTCGCCACGTCTGCCGACCCTTCGAACTCGAGCGGGCGTGATTTGGGCACCTCGATCGGCCGCCCGATCCAATAGGGGAAGTCCGCCGCCTCCGTCAGCGCTTCGAACCCGTACCGGCCATCCAGGAGGACTCCGAAACCTTCATTTCGCCGAGCGGCGGCATCCAACGCCCGCAGACCCAGGGTCTTGAATCTAGAAATGCGCTCACGGTCGACGAGGCCGCCCGCTCCGCCAAGTTCCTCGAACTGGCTCCGGTGATCGATCGCGAGCACAGTCAGTTCGGGATAGAGGCGTGAGCGCGTCGCCGCCCAGTGCACATGGTCCAACTGTCGTACCGCAAGGTCCCGGCAAGAAGATCCTTGGGTGCTCAAGAACAGCTTCAGCTCTTCCCAGCTCGGCATCGCGGGCGCACAGCCGTGGCGAGACACCACGAGCGCTCCGCAGGCATTGCCCAATCGGCAAGATTCTTCGAGGGAAAAGCCTCGCAACCAGCCTCGCAGCAAGCCTCCCATGAAGGCGTCCCCGGCACCGAGTACGTTGAGAACCTCGATTTTGAATCCGGCCACGTTGAGACCGAGCTCAATGTCATGGGGGATCTCGCCCGGGAAGGCGCTGCATCCGTGAGGTCCGCGCTTGCAAATCAACGTCGCTGTCGATCGCGCGCGAATGTTCCGGAGCGCTGCCGGCGTCTCGGTGGAACCACCGAGGATGCAAATCTCCTCCTCCGTGCCCACGATGAGATCGCAGAGCGGCAGAACATGCTGCAGGCGTTCGGTAACGGCTGCGTTGCTGACAAAACGATTCTCGCCGAGGTCTCGCGCCGTGAGTCCCCACAAGACCGGGCGATAGTCAATATCGAACACCACCTGCCCGCCTCGGGCCTTGACGCGGCGGGCGGCGCCCATGCTCGCCGCAAACACGGTGGGGGTGGAAAGATGCGTGCCGTTGATGAGCAGCGCGCGCGCCGATGCGAGGAAGTCGTCGTCGAGATCTTGTTCGCAAAGCGCCATATCGGCGCAGTTCTCACGATAGAATATGAGCGGAAACGTTTCGCGATTCCGAATTCCGAGGATGACCAGCGCCGTCAGGCGCTCAGGGTCTGAATGCACGCCTCTCACATCGACGCCTTCGCGCATGAGCTGTTCACGTATGAACCGTCCCATGTGGTCGGCGCCGACACGTGTGACGAGGCCTACCGCCAGACCGAGCCTGGCCGCCGCAACCGCGGTATTGGTCGGACTTCCGCCGATATATTTCGCGAAAGAGCCCATATCTTCCAGCCGGCCGCCGATCTGTTCCCCATAAAGATCAACGCTCGAGCGGCCGACGGCGATCAAGTCGATGGTTTTATCGGTGGCTGGCAAGATTTCACGCGATTTGTCCCCTGCTGAACGAACTATAATGCAATGGCATCGCAGGGAGTTCGAATGTTCAACGTCGCCATCATCGGAGCGGGACGCATTGGCCAAATCCATGCGCGGAATGCGGCGGATGCCGCGGAACTGCGCCTTAAATATGTGGTTGACCAAAACCGCGCGGCGGCGGAAGCAGTGGCCGGGCAAACCGGCGCCAAGGTGGCCGATCTTGATACCGTGCTCGGCGATTCTTCGGTAGCCGGCGTCATTATTGCCAGCGCGACGGGCGCGCATCTGGATCAAACGTTATCGGCCGCATCGGCAGGCAAGGCAATTTTCTGCGAAAAGCCGCTGGATCTCGATTTGTCGCGGGTCCGCCTTGCAGGGCCACAATTGGCCGGCGCGGCACTGTTGATCGGATTCAATCGGCGCTTCGACACGCATTTTGCGGCCCTCAAGGCGCGTCTGGACTCGAATGCAATCGGCAAGCTGGAAAGTCTCAGCATCATCAGCCACGACCCTGCGCCGCCGCCCGTTTCGTATATTCGGGAATCGGGAGGCATTTTCAAGGATATGGCCATTCACGATTTTGATATGGCTCGATGGCTGCTGGGTGAAGAGCCGGCAGAGGTCTTCTCGAGTGCCAGCTGCTTGGTTGACCCCGCCATTCAGGAAGCGGGCGACGTCGATACGGCCAAGACGCTGCTCCGCACTGCGAGCGGAAAATTGTGCGTCATCAGCAATACCCGCCGTTCGGGTTATGGCTATGACCAGCGCATCGAAGCGTATGGCTCGGCAGGCTCGGCGCGGGTGGAAAACGTTTTGGCCAGCACTGTCTCCACCTACACGGAGCGAGGCGCCGGGAGCGATGCGCTGCAGAATTTTTTTTTGCACCGCTATGCCGGCGCCTACCGAGCCGAAATGAGCCACTTCATTGCCATGTTGCGCACCGGAGAAGCGGCCGCGGTCGGCTATGCCGACGGCGTTGCCGCTCTGGTGCTCGCGGAGGCGGCGGCTCGATCCGTAAAGACCCATACTCCGATACCCGTGTCGTCCGTATAAGGAGCGCCCATATGTCCGAAGGCAAAGACCTGACCCGCCGCGAGTTCGTCGCAAACACCGGCAAGGCCGCGCTCGGGGTGATGGTGGCCGCCGGCGCCCCCATGATCGTTCCGAGCCGAGTGCTCGGGCGCGGCCATAAAGCGCCGAGCGATACCGTCAATCTCGCGATCGTAGGATTCGGAGGGATCGGGGTTTCAAACGCCCTCGCTCTGTCGCAAACCGACCACATTGGAGCCGTCTGCGATGTCGATTTCGCATTCAGCGAGCGCTGCCTGGCGGGCAAATCGATCGATGAGAACAAGCAGCCTCGCCAGGACGCAGCGAGGCTCCAAGAGCAATTCGGCAAGGCGAATCGCTATGGCGATTTTCGCCGGATGCTGGAGAAGGAGAAGACCCTCGATGGCGTCGTGATCGCCACCCCCGACCACTCGCACGCGGTCATCGCGAAGGCTGCCATGAACGCCGGGAAGCACGTGTATGTGCAAAAGCCGCTCGTGGCCACCGTGCACGAGGCCCGTGTGCTGCGCGATCTTGCGCTTGCGAATCCAAAGCTCGTGACCCAGATGGGCAACCAGGGACACTCGAGCGAAGGCGCCCGGCTGATCAATGAATGGATCGGCGCGGGCATCATAGGTCCGGTGCGCGAGGTCCACGCATGGACCAATCGACCACTCGTCTATTGGCCTCAAGGCCTGCCGCGTCCGACCGGCGTGATACCCGCAGAATCGACCGGCGGCTGGGGCAATCTCTGGACGTACCGTCACGTGCAAGACGTGCTTGCGGCTGCCATGGGCGGCGGCGGCGCGCCTCCGCCCGGTCTCGACTGGAACATGTTTCTCGGACCGATTGCGGAAGACGTGCCATACCATCCCATCTACCATCCCTTTAATTGGCGCGGCTGGCTGGCGTTCGGTTCGGGCGCGCTCGGGGACATGGGCGCTCACCTCCTCGATCATCCGTATTGGGCCTTGGGGCTCGACTTTCCGGCCAGTATCGAGGCCACGTCCACCGAGTGGGGCACCATGCCGCTCGATTCAGCTGCAGCAGCTCAGGGGAACGGCCGCGCGAAGCGCAAACCGGTGTCCTTTCCCGTCTCGACGTGCGTGCATTATCAATTCGCGGCGCGGGGCAGCCAGCCGCCCGTGAAGCTATCCTGGTTCGACGGCGGAATCTACCCGCCGCGCCCTGACGTGCTGCCGGATGATGTCGACCTCAAGAGCGAGGGCGGTGTCATATTCATCGGTGAGAAGGGTATTCTCTTGCATGACACTTACGGTGCCAATCCGCGGCTGTATCCGAAGGAATTGATGGACGCCGCGGCGTCAGTCCCGAAGAGCATTCCGCGCATCACCTCGAGTCATGAAGCGAACTGGACTCAGGCGATCCGAGGTGAGGCCAAAGCGAGTTCTCCCATCGAGTATGCGGCCCGCTTGACGGAGACGATGCTGCTGGGGCTGGTCGCGCTGCGCACGGGACCGGGACGAAAGATCTTGTACAGCGGCGAGAGCGGCGAAATTACCAACATTGCCGACGCCAAACAGTACTTGTCGCGCGAATACCGCAGCGGCTGGGCGGTATGATGCGCCGGCGCGAGGTGTTGGCTGTGCTTGGTGCGCTCGCGGCCTCGCGATCGGTATTCGGCGAGCTTCGCTCCGGGCGCATCGACCCGATCGGGCTGCAGCTTTACACGGTCCGCAAGGCCATGGAAACGGAGTTCGACTCGACCCTCGCGCGCGTCGCGGCGATCGGCTACCGGGAAGTGGAATTCGCCGGTTACTTTGGCCGAACGCCCGCACAAGTCAGCGACAGCCTGCGGCGCGCGGGACTTACCGCGCCGTCCGCTCACATTCCGCTCGAGGCAACGGGGCCTGGCTGGGAGGCCGTGCTCGAGAGCGCGCACCGAATCGGCCACCGCTACCTCGTGGTCGCCTCGGTCGGCGGCCTGACCACGATCGACGGTTATCGCCGCATCGCCGAGCGCTTCAATCGCGCCGGGGAGGCCGCCTCGAAGGCCGGTATTCGTTTCGGATATCACAATCATGACTTCGAATTTGCGCGCCTCGAAGGCAAGCTTCCCTACGACGTGCTGCTCGACTCTACCGACCCGAAACACGTGTGTTTCGAAATGGATCTGTATTGGATCGTGAAGGGAGGCGCGGACCCGCTCGAGTATTTTGCGCGATGGCCCGGACGCATCGAGCTCGTGCACGTAAAGGATGCCGCGGCCCGGCCGGGCCGGGAAATGAGGGACGTCGGCGCGGGAACCATCGATTGGCGCCACATTCTCGCGCGCGGCAAGCAGGCCGGCATCAAGCACTGCTTCGTCGAGCACGACGATGCGCCGGACCCGTTCGCCAGCATTGCCGCAAGCTTCGCCTACCTCGAGGCTCTGCGTTTCTAGGCCTTCATTCGTGCAGCGCGACTGGCGTGCGCGTCGATCTCGCCCGTCCGCTTGCGTCGCGGGCGATGGCGATGTCGTAGCGCCGCCCGCGGAAACTGATATTTTTGAGAGTCATTGATTTCCATTCAGGCGGCAGCACGGGCGCATAAGCCTCGACGAGACCCTTTTCCTCGATGCGCAGGCCCGCCGAAGCCATACATGAGATTCTGAATGAACCCGCCGGAGGCGGTCATGAAATATCCGGTGTTGTTGTACGCAGTCTCGGTACGCACATTGAACGGCGGCTGGATCAAGCCGCTCGTGAAGTTGCTCTGCAGCCAGGCAACCGCCGAAACCGTATCGCCCACCGAGGCGGCGGCAATCGAAGCCGGCGCCATGGCCATGCCGTGGGGCTCGTGATGTCCTTGCCTTACGGCGATCATGGTGTAGTCGAAGTCGTTGCGGCGCACTTTTTCCGACATCTGCAGATCGAGCGATGGGTACGCCAGCAATCCCAAGGTGCTGCCCTCCAACGGGTCGCGCGGCACGCTGGCATCGAAGTCCAGATGGCGCTGCTCCGTGTCCGAGAACGGGATGTAAAGCTTCGCCGCCACTTCGGCCCACCGCGGATTGGGCCGTTCGCCGATGAGCGTTGCAGCGGCCGTGGCGATGTTCAATGCCTTCTGTGCGGAGACATTGGTGAACGTGTCGTTCGGCACGTCGTTGTAGTTTTCCGCCACGGAGGTCACGTGCACGATCTCATAGCGTCTCTGTCCGGCATTCCATGAGGCGCGGCTCGCCCAGAAGTCCGCCACGCCGCGGATCACCGGCCAGCCGTCCCGCTTGAGCCAGTCGCGGTCGTGGGTGGCCAGCCAGTATTGCCACTGGGCAATGGCGATGTCGGCATTCACGTGGATCTCGCGTTCGCTCAGCACGTGGGCGAAATAGGGAATCTGCTCCGTGCCGTTTTCCGGATCGGCCTCCCACGGGTACATCGCTCCTTCGAGCCCGCGGGCGTGAGCGCGCGCCTGGGCGGCGGGCAGCGTATGGGACCGGAACATCACCAGGGATTTCGCCCGTTCGGGATGCAGCAGCAGCAGCGCGGGGAAGATCCACGTATCGCTGTCCCAGAATGCGTGTCCGGTGTAGCCGGGCGTGAGACCGCACGCGCCCATGGGCCAGCGCGTGTCCGCGGTGGAGGTTGCGAGCAGATAGTAAAGATCCGAGTGCACCGCTGTCTGAGCCCTCGAATCTCCGTCGATCGCGATATCGGAGCGCCACAGGTCGCGCCACGCGGCCCGGTGCTTGCCGAGCAGATCATCGAAGCCTTGAGTGCGTGCATCGATCGCCAGCGCGAGATCGGCCTTCGCATCGCCGCCCCACTCCTCGCGCGAGGCCGCGACGAACTTGCTGAACGTGTAGGTCTTATCCTTCTGCACGGTGATCTTCACATTCAAGGCCAGTCGGTACTGACTCTTATACAGAGTGACGCCGCTCGCAGAGACGCCGTCGGGCAGCCGAATTGCCGCCGCCTCGGCCATTGCCAGCCCCTGTTCCGCGCGTCCATCGAGCGACAAGGTCAATTCCTTCACATCTCCCGTCGCCGCCAGCACGTGCGTGTCGCCGTGATACCAGACGGCGGCGCGGTCCGGGGTCGATGGCGGGATCGCGACGAGCTGCATGTTGTGCGCGGCCACCGCTTCCTGCATTTCCTCGCCGCTCAGCTTGGCGAGCGGCAGGCGCGGCTCATACGGCGCCCAGAGATTCAGTGCGAAAGACAGCTCCACGGTGCCGTCGAAATCCGGCGTGAGGGAGATTTGGGTCGCGGCCAGGTGGGCCGCTGCCTGGCTCACGAAGGTCGTGACTTTGACCTGCGTGGTGCGCTGGTGATCGACGTAGCGATAGTTCGTCGTCAAAGTTGCTTCCTGCATGTTCAACGTCTGCCGATAATTCCTGAACAGCACCGGAATCACCGGCACTTGATTCATCCAGAAATGCCCCGCGCTCGAGTCGCCGGTCGAGTAGTCGATCTCGCTCCACCCGGGAATGGCGGCGGGACGCGCCTCATCGTCCTTGCCGTAGTCCATGAACGCCACCATGTAGGCCAGGTTGCCTTCCGTGCCTCGCGGCGCGGTCATGGTCGAAAAATAGCCGTTGGCGAGATAGCTCGGAAAGTAATGCTCGAGATCCGTAGGGCCGGCGCTGAGAAGGAAGCTTGGGTCGGCGTTGCTCGGACCCGCGTTGCTCGGACCCGCTGTCTGCAGCCGCGCTCTCCGGCTGCGAAGTCGCGGGCGCCGAACGAGCGCTCCCGGCGGCCAACACGAGCGCATAGACCACTGCCATCAATCTTTGCATGCAAACCTCTTCGAGAATGGGCCACTGTTCAAATTGACGCCGCCAAGCCGCCTACTCTAGCAGCGGCTTCGCAGTCATGCCGCGCTGGGGGTTGATTTACTTCCTCGGCCGCAGCACTCTGCCGGTCACGGCTTCGAGAGGGGAATTGGCTTGTCGGATCATCCTCAAATTCGGGCGGCGCGCTTTCATCGCAATGAGCTTGCTCGCGGCCGGCGGATTGCGCTCGACCCGATCTCGAGGACAAGGAGTTTCGGCGCCGGGCCCTGATGCCGCGGACGCGTCCGCCACGCCGCTCGCGGAATTGGCGTACGGACAAGTGCAATTTCAGGACGGTCCGCTTTATCGACAGGCGCGCGAAAACCACCGCCTGGTGCTCAGCCTCGATGAAGACGCCTTGCTTCGCCCGTTTCGCCTGCGCGCCGGCCAGAAAGCGCCCGGTCACGACTTGGGCGGCTGGTACGACACGTATGCCTTCGCGCCCGGAGCAACTTTCGGACAATGGATGAGCGCGCTGTCGCGCTACTACGCGATCACCGGCGATGGCGCGACCCGCGACAAGGTGCGGCGCCTGGTGCAGGGCTTCGCTGCCACGGTCGATGCCGAGGGCAGGTTTTATCGCAACAACCGCTTTCCGGCCTATACCTACGACAAACTCGCCGGCGGACTGATCGATGCCGAGCGCCTCGGCCGGGAAGACACCGCGCGCGCCACTCTCGCACGAGCGACGGCGGCGGCGCTTCCCTACCTTCCTGCGGGTGCCATACCGCGCAATGAGCACGCCCATCCTCCGCAAGATTTCAGCGAGCATGCGTGGGATGAAAGCTACACGCTCCCGGAGAATCAATTCCTCGCCTGGAGACTGACCGGCGAGCGCGGCCATCTCGATCTTGCGCGCCGCTTTCTGTACGACGATTTCTTCGGGGCCCTGGCGCGCGGCGAGAACGCGCTCCCGGGCAAGCATGCATACAGCCATGTCAACGCTCTCAGCTCGGCCGCGCAGGCCTATCTCGCCATCGGCAATCCAATGTATCTCAAGGCCGCGCAGAACGGTTTTGACATGATCTCGGCCCAAAGCTTCGCGACGGGAGGTTGGGGACCGGACGAGCATTTCGTCGTGCCCGCCGGCGGCGCGCTCGGCGCGAGCCTCGATGAGCAGACGAAAAGCTTCGAGACGCCCTGCGGCGCGTATGCGCACATCAAGCTCACGCGCTATCTCATGCGCATCACCCGCGACTCGCGGTACGGCGACAGCATGGAGCGCGTGTTGTACAACACCGTGCTCGGCGCGACTCCCATCCAGCCGGACGGCCGCGCCTTCTACTATTCCGATTACACCGGGCGGGCGAAAAAAGCCTTTCACCCCGACCGTTGGCCGTGTTGCTCGGGCTCACTGCCCATGGTCGCGGCCGACTATGCCATCAGCGCCTGCTTCACGGATGCAAGCGGCATCTATGTGAATCTCTATGCGCCGGCCCAAGTCGCGTGGAATCAAGATCACCGGCCCTGCAGCCTGTCGATCCAAACGGACTATCCTTACGAGGCCGGCGTGAGGTTGACCGTGCGGCCCGTCGGCGCACATACCTTCACGCTCAATCTGCGCATCCCCGCCTGGGCGCAAGGCGCCGCGCTGTCGATCAACGGTGAGCGCGAGGGGCGCCGGCTCGAGCCCGGCCGGTTTGCCGCGGTACGGCGCGAATGGCGCCCCGGTGACACCGTGGAACTCGACTTGCCGCTGATTCGGCGTCTGGAGAGCATCGATGCCGAACACCCGGACACGGTGGCGTTGGTGGCGGGTCCCTTGGTTCTCATGCGCATCCTCGAGCACGACGCGGCGGTGCCGCGCGTGACGCGGGCGAGCCTGCTCGCCGCAGAGCGCGACCGTGGCGGCAAGCATGAATGGCAGGCGGGGACCGAGTCGGGGACGCTGACACTGAAGCCGTTCTTGGACATTGCCGGCGAGAGCTACAGCGCCTACCAGAAGGTTGCTCGTCCTGAACGCGCAGTCCGTCTTTCGCCGCACGCTGATGATCCTGGCCGTCGGAATCGCGGTAATGCTACCCCGGCCGGGTGTTACGGAGCCCGCCTCGCCGCTGTCTTTGTCCTTCGATTCTGAAGAGGGTCTCAACCTGAATAGTTTTCTGCGCCAAGGCCCCGTCGCCGCCCATTTGATCCTGCGTTCGGGAACTGATCCTCGAATTCTTGTCGCCTTCCCGGCCGGCAATAGCGGCGTCGGTCTGTGGTTCTCGCACGGCGCGCAGCCGGTGACTTGGGCGCTCTCGGTCGTCCGCAACCGCTCGTCATCCAGGATGAACAGGGACGTCCCTGTACGGCATGACCGCCGAGGTGAGCGCGAGCGGGGGCCGTGCAGCTGTCCATCAAGCAGGCCGTGCTGTCCAGCGTGCGCGTGCTGCGCGATTATCAGTCCCTCGGAACTTTTCCAGCCGAGCTCGGCGCGGTCTCGACGGTCCGCGGCTCGACCATATCTTGGGCGCGCGATCGTCTCGATGGCGCGCCCGGATATCACCTGAGCATCGCAGTGACCCAGGGAAAACTCTTCAGGTGATCGTCTGACAGCGGGGCCAGCGCGGCAAAATTGGTGCTGAAGATCATCGGCAGCGAGCGGCGAATCTCCGTTGACCCCGATCGCGGGCAACGAGCTGCTGAATGCGAAAGCCGCAAACGACGAGGCGACCCGCCACGTTCTGACGTTTCTTGAGCTACCGCGAGAAATTTCTCGCAGGCTCCTGGCGCTTCAATACCTATTTCGGGCGCGACACGTTGATGTCGGTGCGCCTGCTCATGCCCGCGCTCGACACCGGATGCGGTGGATGCGGGGCTTGGCGCAGTGCTGACGCGCCTGTCGCCGCAGGGCGAAGTGGCTCACGAGGAAGACATCGGCGAGTTCGCCATCCTCGATCACCTGCGCAGCTGACGGCGTCGAAATCAGATGCGCCGGTCTTCGACTACAAGATGATCGACGGCACGTTCATGCTGGCGCCGGTGGCAGGCGAATGGCTGCTCGATGACGCGCGAGGCCGTGGGCAGGCCGCGACATTCCTGGCGCGCTTTGACGGCCGCTACGGCGAGCCGCGCCGAACCATGGGCGCCGACCTGGTGCGCAAACTTAAAGTTCGTGCTGTCACGCCGCGGCGAAGTTTGCGCGAGCTCCGCGTGCATCGAATCTCATCGCGCTGAAACCCGGCGTGGATGTGGGCCAATGGCGCGACAGCAACGTGGGGTTGGGCGGTGGGCGTATCCCCTATGATGTCAATGCGGTGTTCGTGCCCGCCGCCCTCGCGGCCGCCGGCGCGCTTCTCCTCGAGCGGATTGCTCGACCCGTATCTTCGTCGCCGCGGATCGCGCCGTCGTTCGCGCGCGCCGCGCGATGCGCGGCGGTCTGGCGCGCCAAGGCAGCGCCGCTCTTCGACGTCGATGATCCCCAGTGCGAGACCGCCCGGCGCGCCATCAGCCGACTATGCGGCCGCGCTGCAGGTGCCCGACGAGGCGGCGCTGCGCCGCGGTCGGCATCGGCCGTGCGCTTCCACGCCCTCGCGCTGGCGGCCGATGGCACACCGATTCCCGTCCTTCATTCCGACGAGGGTTTCGAACTGCTGTTCGGCGGCCCGATCCCGAGCCGCTGAGTCGCGCCGTGAGTCGCGCTGATGCGGCCGTTCCCGGCGGGTCTGCTGACTCCGGTTGGGATCGTGGTCGCCAATCCCGTGTATCGCATCATCCGCCCTCAAGGCGAGCTTCACCCGCACCGCCTATCACGGCACGGTGATCTGGTCTTGGCAGCAAGCCGTGCTTGCAGCCGGCATGGCAGCGGCAGCTGCTGCGCCCGGATCTGCCTGCTTCGGTAAGAAGGGTTCTGCACCAAGCACAGAGTCGACTCTGGGGCGCCATCCGCGCGGCGCACGACATGCGCAACTCCGAACTCTGGTCATGGAGATTCGCCGAGCGACAGTTTCATGTTGCGCCCTTCGGCGCCAATGCCGCCGACGCCGACGAATCGAATGCGGCGCAACTGTGGAGCACCGTATACCTCGCCATCCGCGAGCCAGCTTTGTAATTTTTGCCATCGGCATTGACCACCGAATCACCTCCGTATCGGATTTAGTCCTACACGATTGCACTAAATCGGGGCTTGTTCGGCTCCAACGGACTTGTGGTTATTTTGCCGCAGCTGTTGATATCGCGCGGCATTAGGTTATATTCGCGTTGGGGGATATACCACACACAAGCAAAGCTCGGGATGCATTGGACCGACGAAGCAACACGCTGCCCGACCAGCGTTTCGTCCGTCTTCAGCCTTGGCGGGTACTCTCCCACGTGTTCGGGCGAATTCAGAATTCCTTTAACGCTTGTTGAACCAGCTTATCGAGGGGAGAACTTTCATGAGAGTACAACGCAACACAGCGCGCGGCGCAGTCGCACGAGTGGTTCGATCACGGGCGGCCATTTCACCGACATTCGTTCCCGCCCTCGGCGCGGACATCTTGCGACGAATGGGACCGCGCGCCGGCGTCAGCACTATTGCCGCAGCGGTGGCCGGGATCCTTTACTGCGCCGGCGGCGCAGGGTATGCGCAGGCTCAGGTGGCCGAGACGGCTCCCGCTGCTTCCTCTGAGCTGGACGAGGTCGTGGTGACTGCGTCGGCCACCGGGGTCAAGAAGATCGATGCCAGCTACAACATCATCTCTGCCAACGCTGAACAGATCAAAGAAGCAAACCCGGTGAGCACGGCGGACGTCCTCAAGCTCTCGCCGGGCATTTGGCCGGAATCGTCCGGTGGTCAAACCGGCGCGAACATTGAAATTGCCGGTATTCCGGGTGGCGGCGACGCGCCATACTTCACCAATATGATTGAAGGCTCGCCGATGTACGGCATGCCATCGCTGTCGTTCATGGACTCGAGCTCGTTGTTCCGTCTGGACGATACGACCGAGCGCGTTGAAGTCGTGCAGGGCGGCCCCGGTGCCATCTTCGGTCCGGGACAAATGGGCGCCACCGCGAACTTCATTTTAAAGAGGGGTAGCGATACTCCGACCGGCTCGCTGGGACTCACGTACGGCAGCGAGCACTTGTATCGTGTCGACGCTTTCGCCAGCGGCAAGATCTCCGATGGCTGGTATGCGAGTGCCGGCGGCTTCTTCCGCAGGTCCGACGGCGTCCGACCGCCGCAATTTCCGGCCGACGACGGCGGGCAGTTCACTGCGACCATCTCCCACGATGTGGACGGCGGCTCGTTTATGTTTTGGTTCCGCACGTTGCAGGACAAGAATCAGTTCATCGTGCCCGTTCCGCTGATCGAGAACCCCAACGGCTCATTCTCCAGCTACCCAGGCTTCCCTGCGCTCACCGGCGCCTACGGGAGCAAAGCGCTGCAGCACATGACACTGCCAAGTGCCGCCGGCGGTTTCGAAAATGCCGATCTCGCGAATGGCCGCGGCGGCAACTTAAACTATTTCGGCAGCAAATACGACGTCAAATTCGATACCTGGACGGTGTCGAACAACTTCCTGTTCGACGGCGGCAACCTCAATACCAACGCCCTATTTTCGGGCCCGAACCCGAGACCGTTGAATTACTACCTCTATGGTTGCCATGTACCGCAGCCCTCGGGCTTTTGCAGCGGCGCGACCGCGGTCGACACCAACAACCTAAACGGCGGGCAAGGGTACAATCCGGCCACCACCAATATCAGCGCGAATTACGTCGGCGGCGGCGCCGTGCCCGGGAGCCAAAGCGTGCTCACGCAGGGCTGGTGGTACATCCAGAAGCAGCTGCAAAACATCACCGACGAGTTTCGTGTGAGCAAGGAGATCTTCGAGGGCGATACTCTCACCGCCGGCGTATACGTGGCCCACTACACCGATGACGACAATTGGTCGTTGGGCAACCAGGTGTTGATGAGCAACACGCCGAATGCCCGGCCGATCACTTTGAGCTATCCGACGGGAGCCGACTGCAAAACGCCCGGCACTGCAAATACCTGTCACTTGACGAGTCCGCAGGGAATCGTCAACTCCAACAACAACTTCGACATCCTCGAGCACGGCGATGCCACGAACATCGCGTTCTACTTGTCTGACTCTTGGAAATTCAGCGGATGGCTGATCGATGCAGGCGCGCGTGTCGAGAACATCGACGCCCATCAACGCACCTGCAACCGCACCAACCAGCAGCTGGGAACTGTTTTCGATCTCTGGGACAATGCGGTAGGCGTGTGCAACGGCACCTGGGACAATGAGCACTACGACAAGACGAAACCCTCGTTCACCGTCGGCGCCAACTACGAAATCACCAGCAACATGAGCGTGTACGTGCGCGGTAATACCGGCGCCCATTTCAACGACTTCGACAATAACATCCGCGGTGCCAACGGCAAATTTGCACCGATACAGACCCTGAAGAATTTCGAATTCGGGTTCAAGTTCCAGAATGCCTTTGCTTACGCCGATATCAGCGCCTACCACAAGCAGTTCACGGGTCTCCCGTATCAGGAGACCAATTCGGCAGGCGTAGGGGCCGGTCCGGTTTCCATTTACGGCTCCGATGCGAAGGGCATCGACTTCATCGCCACCGTAACGCCGTTCCACAATTTCAACATCAACTTGACGGGCGACTACATGGACGGCCATTACACGCACTACAACGGCTGTGCGCCCTACACCGACATCAACGGAAATCACCAGTGCTCTCCAATCGATAACGCGCCCATCCAGCGTCAGCCGAAATTTCAGATCCGGGTAACCCCAAGCTACAAGGTAGACATGGCTTCCATCGGCGACGTGACCGGATATGTCACTTACGAGCATGTGGGTCAGCGCTACGAAGACATCACCGGCCTGCAGCCCTTGGGGTCGTACTACATGCTGGCCGCCGGCGTCGTCGCCAATTTGAGCGATCACTGGCAGCTTCGTCTCGCGGGAACGAACCTGACCAATCAGATCGGTCTCACGGAGGGCAATGCGCGCAAGACCGGTGCCGAGGCCGGTGTCAACGGCGTGATCCTCGCGCGGCCGATCCAGGGTCGTGAGGGCAACATCGAAGTCTTGTACAAGTTCTGATATGGACCCCCCGTGCCGACCGGCGCGGGGGATTTTCTGAATTCCTCCCTTCGCGTCGCATGGCGCGAAGGGAGGCACCCGCTTGCCAAGCGGTGCGGGCCTGCTAGCCTCTGACCATGCCTGTGATCCCTTCGGCACTTCTCGATGCGATGCGGCGCATAAGCCTGCTCCTGCAGGCCGGTAATTTTCGTGTTGCGCACGATCAGCTCGAGGCGATCGTCGGCGCCAACCCCGAGTTTGTCGAGGCGCTGCGATTGCTCGCGGGTGCTAAGCAGGCATTGGGCAATCCCGCGGCCGCCGAAATGCTGTTGCGCCGGGCGCTGGCAATCGATCCGGCCTGGACCCCGTCGCTCGCGACGCTCGGCGAGCTTTTGCTTGCCGGCGGTCGCGGCGGCGAAGCCGAGCCGCTGCTGCTGCGCGCGGTCACCGGCTCACCGCCCTATCCTCGCGCAGCGCTGCTGCTTGCCCGTTACTACAACGACACGGGGCGCGCGGCTCTCGCGCTTGAAGTCGCCGCACCTCTTTGCGCCGGCGGCAAGGCCGACGCCGAATTGGCCGCGCAGCACATCGCCGCGCTGGCCGCACTGGGGCGCCTGGATGAAGCTGTTACCGGATATCGGGCGATCGCGGCCGCCGCACCCACGAACCTTGAAGCGGCCCATGCGCTGGCGATTGCGCTCAACGTGGCAAATCATCACGAGGAAGCCGCACGCGTCGCAGGGCACGCGCTGTCGCGTGGAAACAAATCCGCCACGCTGTACAACACGCATGCCCGAAGCCTGATTGCGCAGGGCGCTCTCGACCGCGCGGAAGCTGCCTTGCGTGAGGCCCTCAGTCTCAATCCTCGCCTGGTCGACGCGCAAAACAATCTCGCGCAACTGATATGGATGCGTACCGGCGATCTGGCGCAGGCGACCGCGGTGCTTGATCGCGCGTTGCAAAGCTTCGATGGCGATGACGCGCTTTGGGCCGCCAAGGCCGCCATTCTGCAGGGTGCCGGGGACGCGCGCGCCGCCTATTCTTGTCTCGCTTCGAGGGCACTGCGCTCACAGGCCCCGCCCATGCTGCTGATCCGCGCCGGCCTCGCGGCGCTGGAATTCGATTCGGCGAGCGCACTGAATCTGGCCGAGCGCGCGCTGCGTGAGTTACCGGGTAATGCCGCCGCACGAAATCTTTTGGCCGCGGCCCAACTCGGCGTCGGCGACGCGCGCGGCGCGCTATCCCATTGCGAATCGCTGCTCGCGAACGCGCCCGATGATCAATACCTCATCGCGCTGCAAACGACTGCTTGGCGTGTGCTCGGCGATGAACGATACGAGGCGCTGTGCGACTATAAGAATCTGGTGGTCCCGGTGCAGCTCGAGGCACCGCCGCAGTGGCCCGACATGCGGAGTTTTTTTGCCGACTTGCGGGTGAGTCTCAACCGCTTGCACGATCCGCATGGCCATGCGCTGCTCTTTCAATCGCTGCGCCATGGCACCGAAACCACACAGGATCTGGTGCGGAGCACGGACCCGGCCATCCGGGCGCTGTTCGGAGCCTTCGCCGCACCCATTCGGCATTATCTCGAGCAGGTGGGTCAGGGCTTGGACCCGCTGCGCCGTCGCAATACCGGCGTTTGGCGTTTCAACGGCAGCTGGTCGGTCCGGCTGCGCTCATCGGGCCACCACCGCAACCACGTCCATCCGCGGGGTTGGATTTCCTCGGCTTGCTACATCGAGCTGCCCGATTGCATAAGCGATGAGCGCACTGAGGAGGGAGTGCTTACGTTCGGCGAGCCCAGTATCGCGACGACGCCGGCGCTGTCCGCCGAATACTCGGTACGCCCCGGCGTCGGCATGCTGGTACTGTTTCCCTCGTATTTCTGGCACGGGACCGTGCCTTTTTCGAGCGATCAGGCGCGCCTGACGGTTGCGTTCGATGCCGTCCCCGATCGCTAGCGGATCGCGTTGAAGCTCAGCGCGATTCGCGGCTCGTCGTTGCCATGCGGCTCTACATAGTGTTCCATCCAGCCCGGGAAGAGCACCAGCAGGCCGGCGCTTGGCGTGAGGTGCACGTCGGCGTGGCCGTTGGGCACGGCTCCCTTGACGGCCGCATGAATCACCCCGGGCCGAGGATCGCGGAATACGAATTGGCCGGAGCCTGCCGGTATGCTGAGATAAAAAGTGCCCGACAGCAGAGAGTCTTCATGCATGTGCGAGAAGTTGAATCCGCCGCGGTCGTGCATGTTGATCCAGGATTGCAGGGAAAACTGCGCCTTCCCCTGGCCCATTTCCTCCAGCGCCCGCGAGCAGCTGCTGCGAATGACGGGTTGCAGATCAATAAATTCGGGCCGGCCCAACACGGTCATGTCCTCGCTGTTCCAACCCTGACGATTGGTGCGCCCGGCGGGCGTGGGGCTCGACGCGCGCATGGCGTGCACGGCCCTCGCCCATGCCCCGAGGCGTGGAACCAATTCGGTGAGATGCGCCTGCCAGATTCGCGTAGGGAATAGATCGTAGGATTTGAGATCGACTGCCGTCGCGGGCTGCAGGCCGAATCCTTGGTAGCTGAAAGAGAGTTTGTCCGCCATTCGTCGTTCCGCTCCTCAGAGAGCGCGCCTCACGGCAGCTCGCGAACGCGAATGTTGCGAATGGCGAGAGCGCCGGTGTGATCGCCTTGAATCCCTATCATGCCGGTCGCCGCCATGCCGTACTTGGGATATGCCGAGAACTTGCTTGCGGCCACCTTGCTTTTCCAGTCGGGACTGTTGAGGTCATAGTCGACGACCTTGCGGCCATTGAGCCAATGCTCGACGTGCGCGCCCTTGACCACGATTCGCGTTTTGTTCCAATGATCGAACGGCTGCACGACCCCTGCCGGCGCCGCATAGAGCCCGTAAGCCGCTGCGGCCGACGTGAGCCTGTTCTTGCCGTCAGGCGCGTTCGCATCGTCGAGGAGCTGGTACTCCGGGCCGCTCCAATAGACATGATCGTAATCACGCGTGCCGCGGTAGAAGATGCCGCTGTTGCCGCCCTTCCCGAGCTTCCATTCGAGCTCGAGCTCGAAATTTCCAAAGTCCCGGTTCGTGACCAGATCTTCCGCCTGGCCATCCTTGGAGAGCACGCCACCCTCCACATGCCAGCCGTCGGGCAATCCAGTTGTTTTCCACCCCCGCAACTCGGGCGCAGCGTGGTCTTGGACCAGCGGCAGCCAGGAGGCGGATTCGGCGCAGATTGCGCCGGCGGACATCAAGGTGCCCCAGCCGAGTCCGAGCAGGGTGAGACAGCGATTCACATTATTCATGGTTCACCTTTGCAGAAATACCGCTGAGAGCGTAAATACCGCGCTCACGCCAAGCCAAGCGACTTGAGCAGCGCAAGCGGAGGCCCCTCGAAGCTCGCGAGAGGTGCGTTGCCGATGTAGTTCAGATCTTTGCGGCCGACGGGGGTCGAATAGAACGCGCCGGCGGTCAAGTCGCGATACAGCGCGAAGAAATGCGCGGGCTCGCGCAGCGCGGCGCCGGCGCGCGCTTCATCGCAGATGTCATCGCAGATGCCTCGTTGTGCCGCCGTGTCGAGCTCGGAGAATCCCTTGCCGAAGCGTCGCTGCCCCTCGGCATCCAACCAGGCGAAACCACCGAGCACCACACCCCGATCGCGTTCAAAGGCAGGATACGGCGCGCTCACCCACTCATCGATGAAATCGACGACGCCGGCGGCGGAGGCGCTGGGCGACCGATCATCGGCGGGAATGATGATGTCGGACAGGATACTTGCGAGGCGGCGCTGCGGCGCCGTGCAGGTCAATGGCCACACCTCGCCGGGCTTGTAGTTGACGGCGAGATTTGGATCGGTTCCGTACCCCTGGGCCGGCAGTGCACCGGCCCGCCCGGTACGGGCTCTGAGCAGCGGCCACGCCGCGGCAGCCGACAGCACCCACTTGATGCTCGTGCGCCGATCCATCTAGAGCTCCTTGCGCCGCATGCGCTCGAGAATGTGGTCCGACGTGCGCCAGGCCAACGCCATGATGGTCAGCGTCGGATTCTTGTCCGCGTTCGAGGCGAACACGCCGCCGTCGGCAACAAACAGATTATTGACGTCCCAAGTCTGGCCCCATTGATCCGTGACCGACTCCTTCGAGTCGGATCCCATGAGAGCTCCGCCGACTTCGTGGATGATGGAGCCGCCGGGCGCGATGGCCTTGGCGCCGTCGGTCTTGACCGCGCCATGCGTTCGGCCGCCCATGGCCTCGATGATGTCGGCAAAGGTTTTTTGCATATGCGCGGCCTGTCCAAGCTCGTGCTCCGACCATTGCCAGTGGAAACGCAGCACCGGAATTCCCCACTTGTCCTTGACGCTGGGATCGATCTCGCAATACGAGTTCTCGTTGGGGATCATTTCGCCGCGGCCGTCGAACCAGACGAAGGATCCGTAGTAGCGCCGCACATCCTCTTTGAATTTTGCGCCGTAGCTGCCGCCCGTGAGCCATTCGAGGCCCGCGGCGGTGCCGTGGCCGGGCATGCGCTTGCCGCCGCCGAATTCGATGTGATAACCGCGGGCGAACCCGAGCTTTCCGGCCAGTTGTTCCCGGTATAGCCACCAGGGGACATACAGCTGATGGCCGTCCGCGGCATCCTCGTTGAGCGGCGGCAGGTTCTCGAGCAGGGGAATCTGGCCGCCCACGGTCGACCCGACCGTATCCATCAGGTAGCGCCCGACCTTGCCGCTGGAATTCGCCAGGCCATTCGGAAATTGCGGGCTCTTGGAATTGAGCAGGATGCGCGCCGACTCGCACGCGCTCGCCGCCAGTATCACGACCCGCCCCGCCGCATGCCGCTGCTTGCCGCTCTGCCGATCGATGAAATTGACGCCGTTCGCGCGGCCGTCGCGTCCGAGCGTCACCTCGTAAACCATCGCATCGGTGGTGATGTCGAGGTTGCCGGTCTTGAGTGCCGGCGGCAAATGCACCGTGGTCGACTGATAATTCGCGCGCACCGCGCAACCGTAGCCGCAGGGTGTCGCCCAGAGACAAGGCGACCGGCTGCGCATGTCCTCGGCAAGTATCTTTTGCGCCTTGGCATTCCCCGGATGCAGGCGCGCGGGGAGTCGCCTGAAGTCGAGCGCACGGGTCAGCACCGCGCGGTGACCGGGTATGACCGGTATTCCCAGCCGCTTCGCGCGTTGCGCGACCAGGTAGTCGCTGACCAATGGCTTGGGCGGCGGAAGCAGACATCCCGGCGGCGAATTGGGCGTGTTTTCCAGGCCTTCGTTGCTGCCGTACACGCCGACGAGCATTTCGACCTTGTCGTAGTACGGCGCGACATCCTCGTACCGGATCGGCCAATCGAAGCCCAATCCATCGCGGCTCCGCGGCTTGAAATCGTAGGGACCATTGCGCAGCGAGATGCGACCCCAATGATTGGTGCGGCCGCCCAGCATGCGCGCCCGCCACCACTCGAACCGCCCTCCATCGGTTTCGCTGGCCCGCTCGTATGGTTCACCGGGCACGGTCCAACCGCCGTCCACGGTCGCATCGTAGAAGCCAAAAGGCTTTTCCGGCGTGCCTACGCCGCCGAGCGGCGCCAAGTCCGGAGTGCGAAACATAGACGATTCGGTGTACGAATAGTTGCGCCCGGCCTCGAGCATGAGCACCTTGGCGCCGTCCATTGAAAGCGTATAGGCCGACTGCCCGCCGCCGGCTCCCGAGCCAACCACGATGGCGTCGTAGTCGCTCTGATGATTTTCCGCTGTCACGAAGGGCATGGCGCGTAGTTAATCGATTTCAGGCGTTGGGTGCAACTGCGCCGCGCGCGGCAGACCGCAGATCATCAGGACCGGTACGCCTCGCGGCCCACGCCCTGCACGGAAATGCTTTGGCAGTCGAGTACTTCGTGCTGAAGAGCGTACATTGCCGCCGCAGCGTCGTCGATTGCGCGCGTGAATGCGATGGACCCCTCGAGGATCGGCTTGAGACGTTCCTTATCCTGGATGCGCGCGTCGGGGAACTCGTGCTCCACCACCAAGAAGGTGTTCGCCGGATCGATGGCGAGCAACTCGCGCGCGGCGAGCTGATGATCGAGCCAGTCGACCGATCGATTCTGCAGATACGCGAGCGGATCGTGCCGCGCGGTTCCGGGCAGCTCGTGCTCCGAGAACACCGTCTGCTTTTTCCACGCGTTTTGCCGCGCGGCCGGATCGGAAGCGGGCTTGCCCCCTTGCCAGTCCCCCCGCTCCATCGTCTGGCCGCCATAGCCCCAAGCGGCAATGCCGCGCGAGTCGATCACCTGACCCTTGACGTGAAAGCCGGAGATCAGAAAGTTGTAGCCCGTGTCCTTCAGGTATTGAAACACCGAGCGTGAATCCTGTCCCATCAGGATGGCATGCGAAGGGTCGTAGTGAATGCGGAACTGATCGCCGACGCCGTGCCGCTCGCAGATGCGGTGCAAGGCGATCCACGGGCCCGGCGCATACGCAATGTTGTTGTGCCATTTATCCGTGACATTCCAACCGGGCATCGGGCACTGCTCGACCCGAAAGGTGAGTTGGCGCGCCTTGGCCTGCTCGAGCAACGGAATGAACACCTCCTCGAACATGGTCAGATTGGCGTCCATTTCGAGCATTGGGTTGCGGCCGACGAAGCCGGTGACGGCATCGGTGCCGAGCAGAACCGCGGCGTCGAAAACGCTCAGCATGAGCGCGTGTTTTTTCCGGCGTACGGCCGCGTCGGGCGCCAGCATGTTGTCGAAATAGGCAAGGTCCGACAGGCCGACATGGGTCGCCTGCATGGCGCGCCGAATGCGTGCCGCGCGCGACGGATCCAAGGGTCGCCGCAGATCCAAGGTATTGGCGACGGGGTCGAGCAAAGCCGCCGCCGGGACATCGCTTTCGCTTGGATGCAGGGCCACGGACAGCTCGATGTGTGGGCAATGAAGCTCACTCGCGAAACCGAGCCACTCCTCGACGGCAATGTCCGGATCGGCTTCCCGGCGCTCGCGCGGAGTCAATTCCTGCAGCGCAGCCGTAAGAACGCTGAGCTTCATCGGCTTGGGCGTGAACTGGCGCACCGCCGGCTTCGCCGGCCCTTGTGTCTGCGCTTCATTCATGGCTGGCTCCATCGTGTGCGCGCTTGCCCGCCGAGTCGTAGGCAACGGTTTCCTTGCGAAATGTCGCGGCGAACAGCACGAAGACCACGGCCGCGAATGCGGCCGGGTACAGCCAGATGCTGCGCCAGTCGTGCATCCCCCCGCTCGAGTACGTGTCGTCGATGCGGCCGGCGGCCCAGAATCCGATCAGCATACCGACGCCATAGGTGGCGAGCGTGATCATGCCTTGTGCCGCGCTCCGGTGCTGCGTGCCGGCTTTCGAGTCGGTGTAAATCTGCCCCGAGACGAAGAAAAAATCATAACACACGCCATGCAGCGCAATGCCGATGAGAAGCATGAACGCGAGTCCGTGCGCATTGCCGAAAGAGAACAGCACATAGCGGCACGCCCAGGCCAGCATGCCGATCAAGAGCGTGATCTTCATGCCGAAACGTTGCAGAAATGCCGGGATCAACAACATGAACAAAACTTCGGACATCTGGCCGATGGTCTGTTTGCCGGTGGCATTGGCCACGTGAATTTCGGTGAGGAACTGATTGGCATTCTGGTAATAAAACGCGAGCGGAATGCAAATCAATATCGATGCGGCGAAGAATACGGCGAAATTCTTGTGCTTGAGCAGCACCAGCGCATCGAACCCCAAGAGACGTCCAAGGCTGCTCCGCTCGCTGCTTCTCGGCGCGGGCGGTGTAGCGGGCAAGGTAAAGCTGTAAAGCCCCAGCGCGAAGGAAGCCATCGAGCACATGAGAAACGTATTCTTGAGCATGCCCTGCATCATTCCTGCCGTGGAATCCCAGGCAAAGAGGTAGCTGATGATGAGGCCCGCAACGATCCAGCCGATGGTGCCCCAAACCCGGATGCCGGAAAAATGCCGGGAAGGATCATCCATCTGCCGAAACGCAATGGCGTTGACCAACGCCAGTGTCGGCATATAGAGGATCATGTAGGCCAAAAGGTAAGGATAGAATCCGCCGAAGTCGCGGCTCGAGAACAAGATATACAAAAGAATTCCGCCGCCGATATGAATGGCGCCAAGAAGGCGCTCGGCATTGAAATAACGGTCCGCGATCAGTCCGACGATGAAGGGCGCGATGATCGCGCCCCAGGATTGCGTCGAATAGGCCGCGGCGGTCTGCGCGCCGCTCGCCTGCAGGTTCGCCGCAAGATAGCTGCCCATGGTCACGAACCATCCCCCCCAGATGAAGAACTCCAGGAACATCATGAGGCACAGTCGGGATCTGATTATCGGGTTCACTTGATTTTCTCTATACGGCGAGCCACACCGCTCCCGCTCGAGAGCTGGCAACGGCTTGGGCAATGAATCGCATGCCGCGCAACCCGTCGTGCACTCCCGGATAACCTCGCACGGGGGCCTCGCCCGCTGCGACCCGGCGCACATCCTCCATGAAAGCGCGATAGATGTTCGCGAACGCCTCGAGGTAGCCCTCGGGATGTCCCGCCGGCAGCCGTGCCGCCGCCTTGGCCGACCCACTCATGTATTTCTGGCCCGTCCGCAATCGCTCCCAAGGCTTCCCGGCGGGCTTGAAGATGAGCGTATTCGGATCGTCGTGCTGCCATTCCAGCCCTCCCTTCGATCCATAGACGCGGATGGACAGGCGGTTCTCCTCTCCGCAGGCAATCTGCGAGCAGACCAACGTGCCCTTGGCTCCGCCGCGTAGCCTCAGCAAGATATTGGCATCGTCATCCAGGCGCCGGCCCGCGACGACGCAGCTCAAGTCCGCGCACAGCGATTCGATCTGCAAACCCGTGACGAACTCGAGCAAATTCTCGGCATGCGAGCCGATATCGCCCACGCAGCCGCTCAGGCCCGAGCGCGCCGGGTCGGTCCTCCAGGCGGCCTGCTTGTTGCCTTGCAGCTCGAGCGGCTCCATCAGCCAGTCCTGCGTGTACTCGACCATGACTTTTCTGAGATCGCCCAATTGTCCCGAGCGCACCATCTCGCGGGCCTGGCGCACGGCCGGATAGCCGGTGTAGTTGTGCGTCAACGCGAAAAGAGCGCTGCCGCCTTCGACGAGCCGCAAGAGCTCCTCTCCCTCGGCGACCGTGAAGGCCAGTGGTTTGTCGCAAATGACGTGGGTGCCCGCGGCAAGGAATGCTTTCGCGACCGGGAAGTGAAGATTGTTGGGCGTCGCGATGATCACGAAATCGATGCCGTTTTCACGCGCGGCTTCGGCCCGAGCCATGTCGTCGTACGAGGTATAGAAGCGGTCGAGAAACCAATCCGCCGCACTCGCGCGGGCGGCCTCGGGATTTTTGGACATGGCGCCCGCCACGATTTGCGCCTGACCGTCGAGTTCGGCGGCCATGCGGTGGACAGAGCCTATGAAGGCGCCGCGTCCGCCTCCAACGATGCCGGCACGCAAGCGGCGCCTTGGCTCGGCCGTCAGGTTGTCATTCGTCGGGGGCACACGGGAACTGTACCCGATCAGGCCACTGCTGCAACATTATTCGGACGTCATGCCCTCATGCGGGTCTTCCCCGCCATCGCCGCCAAATACGCGGCCGTCTTTCGAACTTCGCCGGCAAGCGTCTCCGCGAGCGCCGCAATCTTGCTGCTTTCCCCGGAGCGTGTGGCCGTTTCGAGTTGCGCCGCTGCCGAGGCTGCAGCCGAAGCGCGCAAGTTGGCGCTCGCGCCTTGAAGCGTGTGCGCGGAGATGCGCAATGCCGCGGTGTCGCCCGTGCTCACCGCCAAGGCGATGATGGCAAGTTCCCGGCCGACGGTGGCAACGAAGGCATCCGCGAGATCGCGCGCGAATTCTTGATCGCCGCCGATCGATTCGAGCAGCGCATTCCAGTCGACAGGGTCATTCTCCCCGGCCGCCGGCACTTCCTTCCCGGCTGCCGGCGCTTCCTTGACGGCAAGCATTGCATCGCTCGAGCCGCTGCTTCGCAGGAGACGCTCCAAGCAGGCATCCAGCTTGACGCGGTCGATCGGCTTGGAGAGGTAATCATCCATGCCCGCGGCACGGCACTTTTCTTGGTCGCCCTTCATGGCGTGCGCGGTGAGCGCCACGATCGGGATGCGTCGCAGGCCCGCTTCGAGCCGACGAATCTCGCGAGTGGCCTCATAGCCGTCCATCTGCGGCATCTGGCAGTCCATCAAGATGAGATCGAATTTCCCGGTTTGCCAAGCGGCGACCGCTGCCAGGCCGTTCGCGACGACCTCCACTCGGTAGTCCAGTATTTCCAGCAGCTTCAAGGCCACCTTCTGATTGACCAGATTATCCTCGGCCAGCAAGATCCGGTTGCGGGTCTGTGCTCGCTGCGCCCGCAACGCATGGCGGGTAATGATCGGATAGCTCTGCATATGCCAGGAAAGCGCCGGGTTGGCCAGCACCAATACCAGACACTCCGTCAGATCACGCTGCGTGATCGGCTTCAACAGATAGGCCGCAAAGCCGATGTCGGCGAACAGCCGGCTGTCGCCGCGTTGGCCGGAGGAGGTCAGCAGAGTCAGCCGCGTCGATTTCAGGGTCTCTTCCGCGTTGATTACCCTTCCGAGCTGCGCGCCGTCGCAATCGGGCATCAGGTGATCGAGCAAGGCCGCATCGAAGGGGCGGCCCGCCGCGGCGGCCTGGCGCATGAGTGCCAGCGCCTCATCCGCGGAACTGGCGGACACAGGTTCTACTCCGCATAGCAGAAGCTGACCCATGAGTACTTTGCGATTGGTGGCGTTGTCATCCACGACCAGGACACGCTGCCCTTTGATGGAGGCCGGCACCGGACACACCGGCAGGCTGCTGAGGACGGCGGGCGCCATATGCAGGGTAAACCAGAAAAGAGAGCCTTCTCCTTCGACGCTTTCCACGCCGGCTTCACCTCCCATCAGCTCGACCAGACTGCGCACGATCGACAACCCGAGTCCCGTGCCGCCGAATCTTCGCGTCGTCGACGTGTCCACTTGGGTGAATGGCGCGAACAGGGATTCCAGCCGATCGGCCGGAATGCCGATGCCGGTGTCGCGTATCTCGCACCGCACCGTCGTGCCGGTCGCATCGATTTCGAGAACCTTCATCTCGAGCGAGACCTCGCCCTTCGCCGTGAACTTGACGGCGTTACCCGCGAGATTCAAGAGAACCTGGCGGATGCGCCCCGCATCGGCTCTCACGAGATCGGGGAGCTTGGCATCGATCTGGGCGGTGAGTTCCAATCCTTTTGCATGCGCTTGAATCGACAGCAGCCTCGCGACGTCCTCGAAGGTATCGCGCAAATCGACATCCAGCAGCTCGAGTTCGAGCTTGCCGGCTTCCACCTTTGAGAAATCCAGGATGTCGTTGATAACCGTCAGCAGCGAGGTGCCGCTGTCGCGGATGGTCTCCGCGTAATCACGCTGCAGGGGATCCAGCCGCGTATCGAGCAGCAGGTCGGTCATGCCGAGCACGCCATTCATGGGCGTGCGGATCTCGTGGCTCATGTTGGCGAGGAATTCGCTCTTTGCGCGGTTGGCCGACTCCGCCACTTCCTTCGCCCGGAGCGTCTCGGCTGCGGCCGCCTTCAAATCGGTGACATGAGCGACCAGTTGGCTGCGCGATTCGACAACGCGCCCTACCATGCGATCGAGCTCACGCGCCAGGACGCCGATTTCATCGTGGCCGTGAAAATCAAGTCGAGCGGTCAGACTCTTGCCCTCTCCGATCACCACGGCATGACGTGTCACCCGAGCCAACGGCGTGAGCACGACGCGATTCAAGACGACGACGAGCAGAAGAAGCACGACGATGGCGGCGCCGATCAAGTATGCCGACGCATAGACCACCGCCGAACGGCCGCGCTCTGTAATCCGTCGCGGTACATCCACCCGCAGGGTCATGATCGGCTGACCATAGACATCGTCGAAGGACCGGTACACTTGTGTCATCGCTGCGCTTTCGACCGGTTGATCGGAAGCGCGCGGACCCTTCCCGGCCACGATTGCAACGGATTCCTGGGCCTGGGCGCCGATCTGCTGCACCTCGGCGGCCGAGAGGAGTCGTCCCAAGATCACCATTCCGCGGGCGGGCCCTCGCTCATTGCCGTCGAGCACCGGCGATCCCGCAATCATCATGACGCCGCGATTCGTTTGCACCAGCCCCGCGGCGGAGCGGCCCTCGAGGAGATTTTCGCGCCACGGGAAATCGGCGGGAAGCGCTTTGCGAGGGGGCCAATCCAGATCCAGGGGCCGATTGGAATCAAGGTCAAACGCATCCGACAGGACGATGCCGCCCTGCAGGTCGACGATCAGCATCGCACTCACGTCGAGCTGCTTCAGAGTCGTGGCAGTCATATTGGCCGCCACGAAGGCGGGGTTGTGATCTTGGACGAAGGCGTACGTTTCTGACCAATTTCCCCAACCCGCGGCTGACACGGCGAGTCCCTTCAACCGTAAGTCCAGCGCGTAGCTGATGCGCCGAATCGCGGTTCTCGCGTCATCGCGCTCGAGTTGAGCGAAACTGGGGAGGAGTATGCGTTGCGCCACGAAGATCTCGACGACGGCAAGAACGACGAACAATGTCGCAATGAGTAGGATGACCTTCGGACGTATCTTCACGATTCCGAAATTATGTTGAACCCGCAAAATCCGGGGCCGCCGCGCATCTCAGGATTGAGCAAACGTGCGGATCGCCCGCTCGAGAATGCGATGGGCTTCACAGAAATCCAGGCTCGCCTGCCGGCACGCCCGCGAAAGGCTCCGGCTGGCGCGGGCTCCCCCGGGGGCTCGCGTGATACGCCCCCCACCACCCCTGCTGGGGGTCCCTTATCCTACGTTAATCAATAGGGTAGGCACTCGGGGCGGCGTTGCGCTAGGCTAGTTGATTCATATACTTTATCCAGACCAAAAAGACTTGAATTGAAGGGACAATCATGGCTTCCAAGGGAACCCTAGCGGCGATCTTGCAAAATCGTCGCCAAGAGATATTGGCGCAGTGGCTCGTTTACCTCGAGAAGGGCTCTGCGACCGCGAAGGGCCGAATCTCCCCCGCGGAGTTGAGGGGCCAGGCGGATGGATTTTTGGGCATTTTAGTCGACACGGCGCAAGGCAATGACCCGGCGGATGTCAACGGTCCGGGATGGCTCCCGGTCCGCACCTTCTTGGAAGACCTCTCCCGCGAGCGCGTCCTCGCTGGATTCTCGTCCGACGAGACCGCAACATTCATTTTTTCGCTCAAGCGTCCCCTGGTCGAGGCGCTCAAAGAGGACTGCGGCGGTAATCTCGCCAATCTTTCGACGGAATGGCTGTCGGCAATGGAGCTGTTGGACAAGCTCGGCCTGCACACGATCAAGACGTTTCAGGCATCGCGGGAAGAGGTCATCGGCCGCCAGCAGATGGAGCTTTTGGAACTGTCGACGCCCGTGGTCAAACTGTGGGATGGGATATTGGCGCTTCCCATGATCGGCACGCTCGACTCCGCGCGAACGCAAATTGTCATGGAATCGCTGCTGCAGAAAATCGTCGAAACGGGGTCGCAGATAGCGATCATCGATATCACGGGCGTCCCCACGGTGGACACTTTGGTCGCCCAGCATTTATTGAAAACCGTAACCGCGCTGCGCTTGATGGGTGCCGACTGCATCATTAGCGGCGTGCGGCCTCAGATTGCGCAGACCATCGTGCATCTCGGCGTCGACCTCCAAGGGGTAACCACGAAGGCCAATCTCGCCGATGCACTCGCCCTGGCCCTCAAGCGCACCGGCGTAACGTTCGCGAAACAGTAGCCCATGGATCGGATACCCATCCTTCGAATGGGCGAGTTTCTACTCGCCACCATTCAAGTTGACATGCACGACCAGCTGGCGCTGCGCCTGCAGGATGATTTGACGCAGGCGATCGATAAGCATGCAGCGAAGGGTGTACTCATCGATATTTCTGCGCTGGATACGGTGGATTCCTTCATCGGCCGCATGATCTCGGATATGTCGGGGATGGCGCGAATTCTCGGCGCCAAAACAGTTCTCGTGGGGATGCAGCCGGCGGTCGCGATTACGCTGGTTGAGTTAGGATTGTCCTTGCCGGGAGTAGCGACGGCCCTCGATGTCGAACGCGGAATGGAATTGCTGCGTAGAAGCCTGAGCGATTCGAGCAGCGATGACCATTTCCTCAAGCGGTGAACTGCCGCTCAATAACGAGCATGACATCGTCCTGGGGCGTCAGGCGGTGCGTGGCATGGCGGTGCAGCAGGGCTTCTCCTTGGTGGACCAAACGAAAATGGTAACCGCAGCCAGCGAAATTGCGCGCAATGCGCTTATCTACGGCGGCGGCGGTACGCTCAAATGGTCGCTGCTAAGCGAAGGAGTGAAACGGGGTCTACGGTTGGAATTCGAGGATCGAGGCCCGGGAATCGCCAATCTCGATCTCGCCTTGACCGACGGCTGGTCTTCCGGCCGTGGATTGGGCTTGGGACTCACGGGCGCGCGTCGATTGGTCAATGAATTCGAAATCGAATCGACGGTCGGCATCGGCACTCGAGTGGTCATCACTCGGTGGAAATGAACATATACATGCTCGAGGGTGGGCCGCAAACGCGCACGCGCATCGACGAACGGAGCCAGGTGGGCGAATGCCGCCGCTCGGCGCAGCGCCTTGCCGAAGCTCACGGCTTCGACGCGACCCGCGTCGGTCGCGTGGGAATCGTAGCGGCCGAGCTCGCGAATAACGTGGCGAATCACGCGCGCCGCGGCGAGTTTCTACTCCAGGCCCTGGACGAGGGATGCGGCGTCAGCATCGAGATGGTGGCGATCGACAGGGGTCCCGGCATGCACGTCGACACCTGCATGCGGGACGGCTATTCGACGGCCGGGTCCGCCGGTACGGGCCTCGGTGCCGTTTCGCGGCTGTCGAGCATGTTCGATGTCTATTCGCTGATCGATCAGGGGACGGTCGCGGTCGCGCGGATATCGAAGCAATCATCGGCCGCGGTTCGCAGAGATCCTGCTTCGGCCTTCGGGGCAATCTGCATCGCCGTAGCCGGTGAAATAGATTGCGGCGACACATGGAAAATTGCGCAACGGGACGACGCGATGGCCATCCTCGTCTGCGATGGTCTGGGTCACGGCTCCCCGGCAGCGCTCGCCTCTGGAGCCGCTGCGCAAACTTTCCGTGAGAACCCCTTCGAGCGGCCGTCCGAATCGATGCAGCGCTTCCACGCGAAGCTTGCCGGAGGGCGCGGCGCGGCGGCGGCCGTGGCGGTGTTGGATAGGACCAAAGCCAGCGTGGCGTACGCAGGCGTCGGCAACATTGCCGGGTCCATCGTGTCATCCGAGCGATCCAAAGGCATGGTCTCGCATAACGGAGTGCTGGGTGTGCAACTGCTGCGCAGTCAGCAATTCGACTATGAGTTTCCTCGAGACGGTCGGATAGTCATGCACTCGGACGGTATGTCCGCACGCTGGTCGTTGAGCAGCTACCCGGGAATCTCGATTCGTCACGCTTCCGTGATCGCCGCCGTGCTGTATCGCGACCACGCTCGCGCTCGCGACGATGTCACCGTGGTCGTGGCGGGAGGCAGCTCATGAGTGGTCGATCCGCCGCGACCGAAAACATCGAAGCTCTGCGCGCACAAGTTGTTCGGCAACGCGACGAGCTGGACGTGCTCGAGGCGGAACTCGCGGAAACCAACAAAGGCGTTCTCGCCTTGTATTCCGAACTCGATGAAAATGCCGTTCAATTGCGCGAGGCGGCGGATCTCAAGGGCCGATTTCTGTCCTATATGAGCCATGAATTTCGCACTCCTCTCGCCTCGATAACCAGCATCACCGAAATCCTCCTCGGCGGCCTGGATGGACCGCTCACCGCGGAGCAAGAACGGCAACTGCAGTACGTACGCGGCAGCGTCCGGGAATTGACCGAGATGGTGGATGACCTGCTGGATCTGGCCAAGGTCGATGCCGGCCGGATTTCGATCTCGCCGGAATGGTTTGAGATGGTCGATTTATTTTCGGCCCTGCGCGGGATGTTCAGGCCCATCGTGGTGAACAGCGCCGTATCGCTGACCTTCGAGGAGCCCGGCACCATCCCGAAAATCTATACCGACGATAAGAAATTGTCGCAGATTCTGCGCAACTTCATCTCCAATGCCCTGAAATTCACCAGCGAAGGCGAGGTGCGGGTTTCAGCGCGCCTCCTCAGGGAGGGCATCGTCGAATTTGCAGTCACCGACACCGGAATCGGCATCGCGGAGGACCACATACCCGCGCTATTCTCCGATTTCGTGCAAATCGACACTCGCATTCAAAAACGGCTGCGCGGCACAGGTCTGGGGCTGTCGCTCGCGAAGAAATTTGCGGCCCTGCTGGGCGGGAGCGTTGCGGTCACTAGCAAGGTCGGCCAGGGATCGCGATTTTCGGTACAAATCCCCATTCAGTATTCCGGCCACGCGGCATAGTACTCGTGAAAGAAGCCGCCACAACCAAGTCAGCGCCCATCCGAATACTGGCGGTGGATGACAATGCAGCCGCGCTCTACGCGACGACGCGCGTCCTTCGATCCGCGGGTTATGACGTCGTACAGGCCACGACGGGCAGCGCCGCCCTCGCCGCCGCGCCGCAAGTGGACCTGGTCGTGCTCGACATCAATCTGCCTGATATCGACGGCTTCGAAGTGTGCCGCCGGCTGCGTGCTGCGCCCGCGACCGCGCAACTTCCGGTGTTGCATTTGTCCGCCACGTTCACGCACAGCCGCGATCTGGAACTCGGACTTCAGGCGGGTGCGGACAGTTATCTCACGCGCCCGGTAGAGGCCCCGGTCCTCTTGGCTACGGTGAGAACGCTTCTGTTTGCCCGCCAGGCGGATTTCCTCCGTCGGGGCCTGGACGCCAAATTGCGTACCATGTTCAAGCTCGCCCCCGTGGCGATCGCGATGTTGGATCAGTCGCTCAAGTACGAAAGCGTCAATCCCGCTTTCTGCGCGCTGACTGGATACTCGCCCGAGGAACTCGTCGGCATTTCAGCAGAGATGGTTTTCGCCGGAGAAATTCACGCCTTTCGTTCCGGGGCCATCGATCCCAATGAGCCTGCACGTGCTACGCGAGAAGGCCGGCTGACGTTTTCGCGCAAGGACGGCACCATCGTGCCGGTGGAGTGGCGGCTGGCGACGGAATCCATCTCAGGCGCGCGCATTCTGGTGGTGTCGGATATATCCTATCGGTTGCAGACCGAGAGCGAGCGTGAAAATCTCCTTGCCCGCGAAAGAGCCGCGCGAGCTGACGCGGAGCGCAGTAATCGCCTGAAGGAGGAATTCCTCGCCACGCTGTCGCACGAGCTGCGCAATCCGCTCAATGCGATATTGGGGTGGGCGACGGTGCTGGGACGCGCCGAAGGTCTACCGCCCGCCGTACTGCGCGGGGTGCAAGCCATCGAGCGCAATTCGAAGCTGCAGGCGCAAATGATCGCCGACTTGCTGGATTATGCCGGCATCACCTTCGGCAAAATACGCTGGTCGGCGGCGACGATCGATCCGAATGCGGTAGTCAGAGCCGCATTGGACGTCATCAGCGCCTCAGCGACCGGCCAGCGGGTGGAAATCCGGGCCTCGTTCAATGCGGAAGGCGTGGCGGTCGAAGCCGACCCAGCGCGTCTGCAGCAAGTCGTCTGGAACCTTCTCAGCAACGCAATCAAGTTCTCCTCGGAAGGCGGCCTCGTCGAAGTCGATGTATCTCGCGTCGGGCGCAACTTTCAATTGGTCGTCCGCGATCATGGTAAGGGGATCTCTCCGGCTTTCCTTCCGCACATCTTTGAGCGGTTCAGCCAACAAGACTCCAGCAGCACCAAGAGTTACGGCGGCCTTGGGCTGGGACTCGCCATTGTGAAGCAGATCGTTGAGCTTCATGGAGGTGCAATTGAAGCGTATAGCGGTGGCGAAGGCCAAGGCGCGACGTTTTCAGTGACAATCCCGCTCAGCGATAAGCCCTTGTCGCCGCCCGTTAGCGACAGTCAAATGACGCGCTCGCTCAATCTGAACGGTGTCGTCGCCCTGGTGGTGGATGATGATACGGACGCGCGGGAGTTGACCAAGAGAATTCTGACCGACGCCGGCGCTCAGGTCGTTGAGGCCGCCACTGCGGAGTCCGCGCTCGCTGCAATCGAAGGCGCCTCTGCAAATATTCTCATCAGCGACATCGGCATGGCAGGCAAGGACGGGTATGAGCTCATCCGCTCCATCCGATCACGGGGGTTTGACGCGAAGGTGCTTCCCGCCATCGCTCTCACTGCATTTGCGCGAATGCAGGACCGCTCCGATGCCCTGGCTGCCGGATTTCAAGACCACGTAGTCAAGCCGATCGATCCTGCTACGTTGATTTTTCGTGTGAGCTCGTTGCGATCGCGGTAATCCCACGCGCATGCCGCGCATTCAATTGTTTGCAGACCTCGCCGCAGTCGGCTCTCCTGAAGTGCAGCGTGTTCACTGATGGGCGACCATATAAGCGCAGTGGCTGGGCAGCCGTCGTTTCGTAGGCTTTTTCCGACACTGCCGCTCGCGTCGTCCGATAGTCGCCCCGCGGATCGCTCGGGTACAGTCCACGCTCCTTGTCCGAGGTGGGAGTTGAGCATGTCCGAAACTACCCCCACGCCGATTCCGAGCTATACGGAAGAGGCCAAATCCATCAGAGCTTTGGCCGCGCAAGCTCAGCGGCCCGAGATACAGGCACAGCTTCTCCTCTTGGCCACCATGTACGAAAAGCTTGCGCTTCTCGCCAAGGAAATTCCCGCGAGCGCGCCGGCCGAAAACGCGCCTTCGAACTCGATGAACCGAGAATTTTTTCTCATCACCCCGAAGGCGAATGGCGCCGGCGATTCCGAGGATCCTTAGTCTAGGGCGGGCCGCGCGAGCGGCCCCCATTACAACTGTAACGAGAGAGCGCCGCCCCGCAACTGGGCCGAAAGCTTCCTGCGGCAGGATGCGGACTATGTCGAATATAGTCCTATACGAGGAAGACTTTCTCATGCGAAATCTGCTCCGGGAGTGGCTGGCGAAGGCCGGGTATTGTGTGCGCCTTGCCGAGCCGCAGGAGGCGCAGTCGGGCGGCGAGGTCGATCTTGTGGTCGCAAGCGTATACATGCCCAAACAGGCCGGCGTCCAATACGTGCGAGCCATACGCTCGAGGCATCCAGGCACGCCGATAATAGCGATTTCAGGTCAGTTTCGTTCCGGCCTGTCCCAGGCAGGCGCAACTGCGCAAGCGCTTGGAGTACAGCAGGTCATCGCGAAACCCCTAGTTCGAAGCGATCTGCTGGACACGGTGCGCGCTATGATCGGCCCTCCGGTTTAACACGGACTCGGTACTGAATGCCGTCAGCGGGCTCCTCTTCCTCCGATACCGACTCCATCCGCTTCAAGCGTTTGCAGCTCGGCTTGCTGGTGCTCGGAATCCTCGTCATTCTGGCGTTTGCGGTCGCGTCGGCCTACGACACCTGGCGCGCGTACCATCGCATGGTAACGGCGACCGATCGGGAAATCGGGAACGTCGCAAATGCCCTCGCGGAGCAAACTGCATGGACATTTCGGGCCGTTGACCTTCTGCTGATCGACACCGCGCAGTGGTACAGCAGCGAGGGCCGCCATCTTGCGCCCGAGCAGATCGATGATGCCCTTGCCAGCAGGGCGGCCGGCGTGACGCAGGTAAGCCTCGTAACGATCGTCGACGCGCACGGTATCCAGCGCTATCGCTCTCGCGGAGTCTCGCCGCCCAATCTGGACGTCTCAGACCGCTCTTACTTCATCGCCCAAAGGGACGGCAGCGCAAAAGGCTACTTCATGAGCGAGCCCCTCGTTACTCGCTCGGAAAACCGCGCCGCCGTCGTCCTTTCACTCCGGCTCAACGACGAGCATGGGGCATTCGCAGGCGTGGTCACTGCGGTACTCAATCTCGATGAGATCAAGCAATTTTACCGGGCCGTCAATCTCGGGGCGGGCAGCGCGATTCAGCTTCTGCGGGAGGACGGGACACTGCTGGCCCGCAACCCACCCGCGCTCGCGGAGGTCGGCCGGACGTTTCCCGATTTCGCTGCGGCGGGGACCAAGGCCACGGACCGGCTCCTCAACCCTATCGACGACAGGAGCGACTTCATTGCCATTGCGCCGGTGCGGGATACCCCGCTAAAGCTCGCGGTGACTCGCGATGCGGCGGTCGCCTTGCGCGCGTGGCGTAACGAGACGATCCGAGTCGTCGTGCGCACGATTATTTTCGTTTTGCTGGGAGCATTGACGCTGGCCGCGCTGTTGCGTCAGATCCGGCGCGTCGCGGCCGGCGAACGTGCTCTGCGTGAAAGCGAGGAGCGCTATGCGCTTGCCATGGAGGGAGCGAATGAGGGCCACTGGGATTGGCATGTCACGGCCGACCGACTCTTCCTGTCGCCTAAAATGAAGATGCTGTCCGGGCTACACGCGGATGGCGCGGTCGACAGCAGAGCAGCGTGGCTCGCGCAAATCGTCATTCACCCGGACGACAGGCAGCATTTCGAGACCACCATCCAGGATCATCTTGCAGGACACACACCGCATTATGAATGCGAATATCGCGTGCGGCAGCTCAACGGCGATTGGCACTGGTTGCGCGCCCGCGGCCGTTGTTTGCGCGACGCGGCCGGCAATCCAACCCGATTCGTGGGCTCATCGAGCGACGTCACTGCTCAGAGACAGGCGCAAGCCGAAAAGGAACAATTGGAAGGTCAGTTGCGGCAATCGCAGAAGATGGAAGCGATCGGCACCATGGCCGGCGGCATCGCGCATGACTTTAACAACATTCTTGGTGCGATCTTGGGCTATGGCGAGCTGGCACACCAGAATTGCGCCGAGGGAAGTCCTTTGCGCCGCTACCTCGACAACGTCATGCACGCAGCCGAACGCGCCAAGGTCCTGGTCGAAGGCATCCTCGGATTTAGCCGCAGCGGGCTCGGCGAGCGCGCGCCTGTGAATATCCGCTGCGTAGTGAGCGAAACGCTCGAGCTGCTCGAGCCCTCGCTGCCGGCGGGCATTCGCTTGGAACGCCGGATCGATGCCGGGGACGCCGCGGTAATCGGCGACCCTACCTATCTGCATCAAGTCGCGATGAACCTTTGCACCAACGCCATTCAGGCCATGGAGCACGGCGGGCTGCTCGGTGTCGCTCTTGAACGCATCGAAGTGAGCGAGCCCCGCGCTCTCTCACGGGGTTCGCTTGCGCCGGGCCTTTATGTACGGCTCGTTGTCAGCGACACCGGTCCCGGAATTCCGATGGTGGTACTGGAACGGATTTTCGATCCATTCTTCACGACCAAGAGTGTCGGAGAAGGCACCGGTCTCGGCTTGTCGCTGGTGCATGGCATCGTCGCCGACCTCGGGGGCGCGATCGGCGTCACCACCGAATCGGGCCGAGGCACGACATTTGAAATCTGGTTGCCGGTCGCCGGGGAAATTTCCGCGCCGCCCATCGAGCAGGAACGTATGCTGCCTCGCGGCAATGGCGAAACAGTTATGATTGTGGACGACGAGCAGGCGCTGGTCGCGCTCGCCGAAGAGATAACCGCCGGCCTTGGGTATGAGCCCGTGGGTTTCACTTCGAGCGGCTCGGCGCTGCATGCCTTTGAGGGTGCGCCGGACCGCTTCGATGTCATTCTCACGGATGAATCGATGCCGCATCTGCTGGGCAGTGAACTCGCGCGCGAGATTAGGCGCATTCGGCCGACCGTTCCGATTATCGTGATGAGCGGTTACGGCGGCTCGCAGCTTGCAAACCGAGCGGCCGAAATCGGCGTGAACGCGGTGCTGCGCAAGCCGCTGCACAGACGCGAATTGGCCGAATCGCTCGCACGCGCATTGCAACCCGTTCACTAATGGATTGGGAGAACGAAAAATGTCGGAGCTTATCCAGCCCCATATTCTGGTCATCGACGATGATCCGCAGATTCGCGGGCTCTTGCAGGAGTATCTCGCCGAGAACGGGCTGCGCGTCAGCGTCGCGTCGACGGGCAAGGAGATGTCGGAGATCCTTGCCGAGGAGCCGATCGATCTCATCATTCTTGATTTGCGGCTCGCCGGTGAAGACGGCATGACAATCGCGCGCACCTTGCGCGATCAATCGGCGATTCCCATCGTCATGCTCACCGGGATTCGTGACGAAGCAGACCGCGTGATGGGGCTTGAACTTGGCGCGGACGACTATCTGACCAAACCATTCAGTCCCCGTGAATTGCTCGCGCGCATCAGGACGGTCCTGCGGCGGACAAAGAACACCTCCTCGGGTCCGGCGAGACATCACGAGATTCGTGCGTATCGATTCTCGGACTTCGAGCTCAATCTGCGCACGCGCCGACTCAAGCAACGAGACGGGCGGAACATCGTTTTGACGAATGGCGAATTCAATTTGCTCGCCGCCCTGCTCGCTGCTCCGGAGCGGATCCTCACGCGTGATCAACTGCTCGAGGGGAGCCGCGTCTACGACAACGAGGTGTACGACCGGGCGATCGACATTCAGGTGCTGCGGCTGCGGCGAAAGATCGAAGCCGATCCCTCGCAGCCGAAATTCATCATCACCGAACGCGGCGTGGGTTATATTTTTAGATCGCCGGTCGAAATCATCTACTGAGGAAGCGATTGGATTTCGGCGGCCCCCGGTAAGGGCTCGGGCCCTTTCGCCGCGCAACGTACGCGCGGATTTCATCCGTAACCGATGCCGCAGCGGATGTAGTCGACGGGAAATACGGCCCGCGCAAATTGATGACTCCAATCATCGAGGAGAGATTTATGGCGCAGCCGAATCAAGGCTCGAGGCAAGAATTCAACACCGAATCGACTCTCATCCCTGGAACCTCGTTGCGGGTGTCCCGTGTGGCACTCGGAACTTGGGCCATGGGCGGCTGGATGTGGGGCGGCAGCGATACCGATGAATCAATCGCCACGATCCAGAAGGCGGTGGATCAGGGCATCAACCTCGTCGATACGGCGCCGGCATATGGTTTCGGCGCGGCCGAGGAGCTGGTTGGCAAAGCACTTGAAATCGGGAATTTACGCTCGCACGCGGTCATCGCGACCAAAGTCGGTCTCGAGTGGCGCGACGGGAAAGTGTATCGCAATGCGACGCGCGAGCGAATCATGCAGGAAATCGATCAGTCGCTGCGCCGGTTGCGTACGGATTATATCGACATCTACCAGGTTCATTGGCCGGACCCGCTCGTGCCCATCGAAGAGACTGCGCAGGCGATGTTGGAACTGTATGAAGAGGGAACGATCCGCGCCATTGGCGTCAGCAACTTTTCGGTGGCGCAAATGGAGCGATTTCGACGAATCGCACCCCTCCACGTGCTGCAGGCGCCCTACAATTTATTCGAGCGGACGATCGAGACCGACATTCTCCCGTACTGCCGCGCGAACGACATCGCAACCTTCGGCTACGGAGCGCTGTGCCGCGGTCTCTTGAGCGGGAGAATGCGCATCGACACGACCTTCGAGGGAGACGACCTTCGCCGGGTCGACCCGAAGTTCCAGGCGCCGCGATATGCACAATACCTGGCCGCCGTGCGCCAGCTGGATCAGCTCGCGCACGATCGCTTCGTTCGCGGCGTAATTCACCTGGCCGTGCGTTGGATGCTGGATCGGGGAATCAGCGTGGCGCTTTGGGGCGGCCGGCGCCCCGAGCAACTACGGGCGTTCCTGGGAGTCGCGGGCTGGTCGCTCGATTCCGTCAGCCTCGGCAAGATCGACCGAATACTCGAGGAGACGATCACCGACCCGATCGGCCCCGAATTCATGGCGCCGCCGCAGCGCCCTTGACCTACTATTTTGGAGAAATCGATATGAAAGCTGGATTTATCGGGCTGGGCCGAATGGGATCCGCCATGGCCGCAAACCTCGTCAGAGCAGGACACGACATCACCGTCTTCAATCGCAGCCCCAACAAGAGCCGCGCGCTCCTCGATCTGGGTGCGCAAGAGGTTACCCGTGTCGCCGACGCGTGCCGCGGCGAAGCAATCGTGACCATGCTGGCGGACGATCGGGCGGTTGCCGAGAACACCCTCGGGGACGACGGCATCCTCCGCCACTTGCCCCCGGGCGCCGTGCATGTCTCGATGAGCACCATCAGTGTCGAGCTTTCCAAGAAACTGAGTCGGTTGCACAGCGAACGAGGACAACGCTTCATTGCTGCCCCCGTGTTCGGCCGTCCGGAAATGGCGGCGGCTGCGAAGCTCTTTATCATGGCCGCGGGCGATCCCGCAGCGATCACCGCGTGCAAACCGCTCTTGGAGGCAATGGGACAAAAGGTGATTTCCATCGGCTCCGAGCCCCCGGCCGCCAATATCGTCAAACTGAGTGGAAATTTCCTCATTGCATCCGCCATCGAGGCATTGGGGGAAACGATTGCCCTGGTGGGGAAGGCCGGCATCGACAAGAGTACGTTCGTCGCGTTGCTGGCGGCAACGATCTTCCCGGCTCCCGCATACGCGTCCTATGGCGAGCTCATTGCCAAGAGCCGATTTCGGCCGGTGGGATTCGCCGCACCGCTCGGCTTCAAGGACATCCGTCTGCTGCTGGCGGCAGCCGCAGATCTGCACGTACCCATGCCGCTCGGCAACCTGCTGCACGACCGATTTCAGCGGCTTCTCAATGAAGGCGGCGAAGACCTCGATTGGTCGGCCATCGGAAAACTGGCAGCGCTTGATGCGGGCGAGGAGCTCGCTGCAGCATGAATAGAGCGCGGGGTCATCGAATCGTCCTGGCAACCGCATGGTTCGCTTCGCTCTTGGGCGGCGCCGCGCGCGCCGAGCCGGCGCCCTTCCATCACGCGCCGCCCGAGGCTGCGCAACTCGTCAACCCTTACGCGAATCAGCTCCAGGCGATTCAGGCGGGCAGCAACCTCTACCAGCAGCACTGCGCGGCCTGTCACGGCCGCAATTCCGAAGGGTCCGGCAATATACCCGCGCTCGCGCACGGGCCGGTGCAGAAGGCGTCCGGCGGCGAAGTCTTTTGGTTCATTACCAAGGGCAGCATCAGCGGTGCGATGCCCTCCTGGGCATCGCTTCCCGAGGAGCAGCGCTGGCAGATCGTGAGCTATCTGCAAACGCTGAAAGAGACACCCACCACCGCGGCGGCTTCTGCCCCCGCTTCGGGGGCGCCCTTAGAGGCGCCGCCTCCGGTCCCACCTTTCACCGATTTCCGCTACGAGGCGCCGGGCGTGATGCGCAAGATTTCGGTGAGCGATTTACCGCCCCCCTTCGCAACCGTTTCGGCGAGCAATGCGCCGAGTCTCGTGGCTCGGCCGCCGAATACGTGGCCGCAGGCGCCGGCAGGTTTCACGGTGAACTTGTACGCGGATAATCTCGCCACGCCGCGCGTGATCCGAGTCGCTCCAAATGGCGACGTGTTCGTGGCCGAAAGCGGCGCGGGCCGGATACGCGTCTTTCGCGGACTGACGGCGGTTGGCAAGCCGCAGAAGTCCCACATCTTTGCGAGCAACTTGAATCGGCCCTACGGGATCGCCTTTTATCCCGCCGGCCCGGATCCGCGTTGGATGTATGTGGGCGACACGAATGCGGTCGTACGTTTCCCTTATCGCAACGGCGATCTGGACGCCCGGGGTACGGCCGAGCGCCTCGTCGATTTGCCCCATGGCGGCCATTGGACTCGCGATGTGAGCTTCTCGCGCGACGGCAAGACGCTATTCGTGGCGGTGGGATCCGCTTCGAATGTCGATGATCCGGACACCACGCCCGCAGAGCTGAATCGCGCCGATATACTTGCCTTCGATCCTGACGGCACTCGCATGCGCATATTTGCGTCGGGAATCCGTAATCCCTCGGGCCTTGCGATCGATCCGGCCACCGGCGAACTTTGGTGCACGGTGAACGAGCGTGACGGTCTTGGCGACGATCTGGTCCCGGATTACATCACGCACGTGGTCGAAGGCGGATTCTATGGTTGGCCCTGGTGGTACATCGGCGCCCATCAGGACCCGCGGCACGCCGGAAAGCATCCCGAACTTCAAAGCAAAGCCATCGTTCCGGACGTGCTGCTGCAGGCCCACAACGCGTCGCTGCAGATGACCTTTTACGAGGGACACGCATTTCCGAGCGAATATGCCGGCGATATTTTTGCGGCCGAACACGGCTCATGGAACAAGAAGGTGCGCACGGGCTACGAGGTGATTCGAATCCCCCGCAGCCAGACGGACCGAGCGAGCGGTGCCTATGAGGATTTCCTCACGGGGTTCGTGTTGCCGAGCGGCGAGGCGTGGGGACGCCCGGTCGGAGTCGCCGGCGCGGCCGACGGGGCGTTGCTCGTGACGGACGATGGCTCCAACTCGATTTGGCGTGTTGCGTATGTCGGGCAGGAACGAGACGCCGCTGGACGTTAACGGCGGAAGCGCAGCGCTATTGACTCGCCGGTTTCGCGTCGATGAGCTTCGGCGGTCGCGGCACCGCCGGGCGGCGGATCTCCTGTCGCATGGTCGGTCGTCGCTTGCGTTGAGCCGTGGCAAGCTGCACCGGTCGTCCGCTTCTAAGGGAGCGGAGCATGCCCTCGATGACCCGGACATCCGCGAGCCCCTCCTCGCCGGAGGGCTCGGGGCGCCTATGATTGAGTACACAATCCGAAAAATAGATCAATTCCGCCGCGAACTGATCGCGCTTGCTGAACTTTTTATGACGCACGCGGCTTCCGATCTTGAGTGCATACGAAAGCCCTTCGGCATATTCGTAAGCGGGATCCAAGGTAATGCCGCCCTTGGTGCCGATCAGTGAGTAAGCAGATCGGTCGGCCCCGCCAAAACTGCAGGTGAAGCTCGCGAGCCGCTCATCCTTGAAGCGCATGACGCCTATCACGGTCTCGTCGATCTCGCGAAAGCGCGGGTCTCGGCTCTTGGTCGCGGTCGCCCAGACTTCAATGGGATCTTCGGAGAGACAATAACGGGCCGCGTTGATGCAGTAAATGCCGATGTCATACAGCGGTCCGCCGCCGTGTTCATGTTTCAGGCGTATATTGCCCTCGCCCACCTGCATCGAAAAATCGGAACTGAAGAAGCGCAGATCGCCGAGCTTGCCGCTATGGCATAGCCGAACCGCCTCGAGATTTGCGCGCTCGAAGTGGAGCCGATAGGCAATCATCAATCGAACGTTCGCTTTTTCGGTGGCGCGGATCATCTGCAGGCAATCCCGCGCAGTAATGGCCATCGGCTTCTCGCAGAGTACATGCAGACCCGCGCGGGCCGCCCGAATCGTGAACTCCTTGTGCATGTCGTTCGGCAGCGCGATGTAAGCGGCATCGATCTCGCCGCTCGCGAAGAGTTCCTCGACGTCCTCATAACCGCACAATCTTTCGATTCCATATCTGCGCCCAACTGCCTTGAGTTTCGTCTTTTCGCCGGATACGAGCGCTGCAAGCCGGCTGTTCCTCCGTGCATGGCCGAACGCAGGCAAGACCGCGGCCTGCGCGATATGGCCGAGGCCGATCACGGCGTAGCGAACGTAACTCTTTCTGTTGGGAAGGCTTTTGGCAGAATGGGTGCGAGGCATGGGCGGCTCCTACGGTAGGGGTTGGTTATCTTGTCCGAAAACTACCAAAAAAGGACCCAGGCCGATGCCGCATGACCCACTGGGAGAATTCCGACTTCGATCTGGCGCCGTCACGTGCGCCCGGAATCACTGCCCGCCTCCTACAAAGGCACGCGAGCTTTGGCCGCTGCCATCACGCAGCGCTTTTGTTATCCTCCCGGACCCTCAACTTCGCGGAGCAGCACATGATTGCGCACACCACCCTGGCGGTTACCGACTATGCCAAGTCGAAAGCGTTCTACTCCGCCGTGCTCGCTACGCTGGGGTACCGGAACAACATGGAATACGGCGAATCGGCCGGCTACAACGACGGCAAGAATACGGATTTTTGGATTACGGCAGAGAAATCCCTGGTGCCCACGCATCTTGCTTTTCAGGCGGGCAGCCGCAAAGAGGTCGAGGCATTTTACGAGGTGGCCTTGAAGGCCGGCGCCAAGGACAACGGCGAACCTGGATATCGTGACTACTCTCCGGGATATTTCGCAGCCTTTTTTCTTGATCCGGACGGCAACAACATCGAAGCGGTTTGGTACGATCCCCGGCAAAACCAAGTAAATTCCCGCTCAATCCGGAGGTCTACATGCAGCTTCGCACCCTGGGCCGCTCGAGTTTGCAGGTCGCTCCGCTGTGTCTCGGAGGCAACGTATTTGGCTGGACCGCGAGCGAAGAAGCATCGTTTGCGGTGCTGGACGCGTTCGTGGGGGCCGGCTTCAACTTCATCGATACCGCCGATGTGTATTCCGTATGGGTTCCCGGGCATCGCGGCGGTGAATCCGAAACCGTCATCGGCAATTGGTTGAAACGCAGCGGTGGCCGCAAGAATGTTGTGATCGCGACCAAAGTCGGCATGACAATGGCTCCAGATCGCAAGGGCCTGTCCGCAGCACATATCGTGCGATCCGCGGAAGACTCGCTGCGCAGATTGCAGACGGATTATATCGATCTATATTTCTCCCATTGCGACGATGCGAGCGTGCCGCTCGAGGAGACGCTCGATGCTTACCAAAAGCTGATTGCCGCGGGCAAAGTGCGCGCAATCGGCGCGTCGAACTACACGGCGGCGCGTTTCGGCGAGGCACTGGATGTCAGCCGCAAGAGCGCTCTGCCGCGATATGAAGTCTTGCAGCCCCACTATAATCTTTACGTGCGTTCCGACTACGAATCCGGACTCGAACCTCTGTGCCTCGAGCATCAGATCGGTGTCGTCAGCTATTACGCGCTCGCCTCGGGATTCCTCAGCGGCAAATACCGCACGCCGGCCGACGCCGCGAAGAGCGCACGCGGTAAGGTGATCGTCGAGAAGTTCCTCAATGAACGTGGATTGAGAATTCTCGCGGCGCTGGATGAAGTGGCGCGCCGCTATCACGCATCGGCCGCGAGCGTGGCGCTGGCTTGGCAAATCGCTCGGCCAAGCATCACCGCCCCGATCGCAAGCGCGACGACGGTGGATCAGCTGAGAGAATTGGCCGCCAGCACGCAATTGCAGCTGGACCAATCGGCAATCGAGCAATTGAACGCGGCCGGCGGATGATCCGCTCGGCGCCGAACGATCAAACCGCCACGCCCAAGTAGTAATCAAGGCAGAGCTTTAGACGTTCGCGGTCGATTGGCTTCGTGAGGTGATCATCCATGCCGGCCGCTGCGCACTTGAGATCGTCGCCTTTCATGGCATGCGCCGTAAGGGCGACGATCGGGATGCGCCGCCCTTCCTGCTCGAGCTCGCGGATTTCACCCGTGGCTTCGTAGCCATCGAGAACGGGCATCTGACAGTCCATTAGGATCAAGTCGTATTGCTCCGTTTGCCAAGCGGTGACGGCGTCGCGGCCGTTGCTCACGCTGTCGACGGCATAGCCGAGCCTCCTCAGCGTATGGGACGCCACTTTTTCGTTCACGGCGTTGTCTTCCGCCAGCAATATACGGCGCTTGCCGCGGCCGTTCCTCCGCCCGAACGGGTCCACGGTCACGATGGGTTGAGTCTGCCCATGCCAGTCCTCCGCCTTGAGCGACAGCACCTTCATCAAGCAGTCGGTTAGATCACGCCGCGCTACGGGCTTCAACAGATAGCCGGCGAATCCAAGTTCTGCAAAATGCTGGGCTTCGCTGTGTTGTCCGGAAGAGGTCAACAGAACCAGGCGCGTGGATTTCAACAGCGGATCGGCATTGATCCGGCGGCCGAGTTCGGCCCCGTCGCAGTCCGGCATCTGCTGATCGATCAACGCAATATCAAAAGGATTGCCGGCGTCTTGTGCTTCTCGCAGAGCGAGCAGCGCTTCGGCGGCCGAATTGACGCACAGCACTTGCATGTCGCAGCGGTGCAATTGGCCCTCGAGCACCTTGCAATTGGTGGTGTTGTCATCGACCACCAGCGCCCGGCGGCTTCGCAAAGCGGCGAATGCGGGCACCGGCCGCGCCGTGGCATCGGCAGCCGATATCTCGAGGCGCGCCAGGAACCAAAACGTTGATCCGATGTTTTCGCGGCTTCGAACACCCGCTTCGCCGCCCATCATTTCGGCGAGCCGCTTGACGATCGACAGTCCAAGACCGGTTCCTCCGAATTGGCGCGTCGTCGATGCATCCACCTGGGAAAACGGTTGGAATAACGTATGGATGCGGTTCTGCGGTATGCCGATTCCGGTGTCGCGAACTTCGAAGCGCAGCGTCGCGGTCTCGGCATCCCGTGCGGCAACTGAAACATTCAAGGCGATCTCGCCCTTCTGTGTGAATTTCACAGCATTGCCGCACAGATTGATGAGTATCTGGCGCAAGCGTCCCGCATCGCCCAGTAGGAACTCCGGTACGGCGGGATCGACATGGGCGGTGACTTCCACATTTGCCGTATGCGCCTGAATCGCGATCAAGCGCACAACGTCTTCGATCAGATCGCGGATCTCGACACGAGTCACGTCCAATTCGAGCTTGCCGGCCTCGATCTTGGAGAAATCGAGTATGTCGTTGATCACCGTCAACAGGGCCCGTGCGCTGTCGCGAATCGTTTCCGCATAATCGCGTTGCGGAGAGTCCAAGGGTCCATCCAGGAGCAAATCGGCCATCCCGATCACCCCGTTCATCGGGGTACGGATCTCATGGCTCATATTGGCAAGAAATTCGCTCTTTGCCTGATTTGCGACCTGCGCGATCTGTGCCATGTTGGTGGCACGTTCATTGGCCGCCCGCAATTGTTCGTTGATCGTCGCAAGCCGCGAGTTACTCGCTTGGAGCTCTCGAGTCCGCTCTCCCAAATGCCGTTCGGCGGCGACGAGTCGATCATGTTCCAGCAGCGACAGGTTCTGCCGCACCACCGCCAGCACGGTGACCAAGGCTGCACCCCCGACCGTCGCGAGTTTCACTGACGGCAAGGTGTCCGGCAATATCCAAACGAGCGCGACGCTGATCACGGCCGCGCCGACGGCGAACAACGGGATCATTCGCAATATCGCCTCGCAGCGCCGTTGCCACGTGACGTCGTCGCGGGATTCGGTGTGCCATACGAATGCCCCATAGCCCATCGCGAGCATTGCGACGGAAAAGACCAAATTGAGCCAGGAGCCGCCCTGCAAAGAGTTGGTGAGGGACTCGGAATTCCAGATCATCCACATGGCGCCGTTCAGAACCGTGGCCGATAAGAAGAGCACCCAGCGGTAGTCGAGTCGCAGTCTGAGAGTGGGAGCGAGTACGGCCCCTACGCAGCCCGGCGTCAGCAGGCTGATCGGGTATATGACGAGAATGATCAACGGCACGAGGCTCATCGTTTCTCGTCGCGGCAAATAGAGGTCTAGCGTCAGAGTCAGAATGACCAGAGCCAATGCCGTGATATCGAGTACGAAGGCTCGGCTATGGAAGGGCGATTGAGTCGGACGGGCGGCGCTTAGACCCAGGACGCAAAAAGGGCCAAGAGCATAAAAACAACGCATCGGACAGATTGGGAATCGGCGTCCAATGGGTGATCTCCTGCATGTCGAACAGAAGCTGACCCGCGAGAGAGATGCTGATGCCGTAGGCAAACCAGCGTCTGGCGGGGCGATCGCCGTCGTTCGCCGACCTCAGCCCCAGCCAAGCCAACCCCGCGGCGGCGGCGTATGAAACCGTCCAATGTAGATAGTCGAGGAGATGAACGACGGCCGTGTCGCGGCTGAAACGGGCAGCGAGGAACGCACTTGCCACGACGAGACTCGCGCCCACCAGCACCTTCGATGCGAGGGGTCGGGGATCGGCTATCGCAACGGTTGGCGAGGTGGCTGGCATGACGGAGAGAAGTAAAAACCCACGGCTGGTCCTTCGGTACTGTCCGCCACCCTAACATAAGAGAGATTCGACCGAGGGTGCGCCGGCGTGCCTCGGTTCTCAGTTTCGCCATGCGGCGGTGAACGAAAGCTCAATCGTCCGCCTCATCGAGAATTTCATCCAATGCGCGTCGAGCGATCAAAAAGCCGTACCCGGAATCGAAGTCGAATCCTTCCCCATGGTCGATTCGGAACGGACCGATGGTTCGTCCGGCCCGGAGGCGAATGTCCACCGTGCTCTGCCGCAGTATTTTATAGATGCTATCGGGCGACAACCGGGCCCCATGCTTGCGCCGATGCCCATCGATCATGAGCGCGGCCACCGCCGCGACATGCGGCGCAGCCGCGGAAGTTCCAAAGAAGTTGGGAAACGAGTCCGGCTCGGTGCTGCCCGGCACGTATGCGCTCAAAAGCGAAAAGAAAAACGTCGTATTGCCGCCGTCCGGACCGCTCAGTCCGGGCTTTCGTCGAACTTGCGGCTCCCTTAGCCGGCGTCCCGCGGTATCGAACAGAATGGGAACTCCGCCGGCCGAAGAGTACACCGCTTCGCAAGCGGTTTCGCACTCGGGATGAAACGGACTGCCCCAAGCCCCCGTATTGTACCAAGTAGCCGCCCCTATCGACTCCGCTCCGGCCGCGTTCGAATGCCCGTAATCGGTCGGGCTCTTCGTATCGTATTCATCGATGGTCATCGCGCCGAGATCGAGGTCGAAGAACACGTACTTGAGCAGCCCAGGGGCGGGACCGGCGAACAGTTCAATGCTGATTGATACCTCGACCGATCGTCGAATCCAATTTCCCCTTGTCTGCGGCGGCGGCTGAGGACGGAGCTGGCGGATAGGCTCGCGAAAGCGATGATCCCGATGGACTTTCATTGGTATCCCCCTTCAAGAACACTGTAAGTGTTTGCGGCATCGCCCGCAAACGATATCGGTTTACTCCGTGACGATGCCGGCGGCGCGAAGTTGACTGTCGAGTTGCTCGAGCTGCACCGCGTAATTTCGCCATTGAGATACCGACGTATCGTACAGCGGCCGCCGCACTTGCACCGCGCTGGCGGTGGTCGCCGGCGAGGAATTTCGATGAAAATCCACGCAGGAGTCTTGCCAGTCGAGACCGCAAAAATCCAGCAACTTGCGCGTCTCTCTGACTTGATCGGCGACCAATGCTTCATAGCTCACCGTATGAATCCCCTCCGGCATGACGGCTTGCCAATGGTCCATCAAGCGCCGGTAAGCGATGTAATACCGGCCGATTTCCCCGAGATCGTATGAGAATGGATATCCATCCTTGAACAGGGTTTTGTACATGGCATAGCAGGCGGCCAGCGGCTGCCGAGTCAGGTGCACGATTTTCGCGCGGGGCAGCGCGCGGCGAATCAGTCCGCAGTAGAGGTAATTGAGAGGCATCTTGTCGGTGAAGCGAATCCCCGGCGCCGCTGCACGATGCGCCCTCTCGAGGTAATCTTGTCCGAGCGCCGCGAAGTCAAGATCAGCGGAGCGCGCGACGAGTTCCCGTCGGGGCAATCGGGCCGCGCCGCTCTTGAAGCGGACGGCATCCACGATGCACAACGCGAAGTGATTGAGCTCTCCCGCGGAAAACACCGCCGGATGGCTGCCCAGAATTCGATCCACGAGCGTGGTGCCGCTGCGAGGCAGACCGACGATGAATATTGGGGCCTCGCTCGCTGCACGATCGTGCCAGTCGTCAGCGGCTGCGCTCGAGGCAGCTGGAAATGCCTCTTTGATCCAATCCACCGTCACCACATCGGCGGCCACATCGTAGTGCATATGCTTGCGCCGCTTCCTCGCGCCTTCCTGCAAATGCTCGAAGGACTTGGCGTAGTTGCCGATGTCCTCGTACTCCTTGGCGATGGCATACCGGATCTGAACGTCGCCTTGCCAATTCGAAATTCCTTTCTCGATGAGCGCCTCGAGCTCATCGATGTGGTTCGCGTGCAAAGATTGTGTGCGCAATTCCGAGCGATTTTTGTAAGCCTCGTAGTCGCCTGGAGCGAGGGCAATCACCCGGTCGTAATCCGCCTCCGCCTCCGCCAGCCGTCCGAGAAATCGGTTCACCGCTGCCCGGTTGAAAAGGAAATGCGGATTGCCGGGTGCGAGAGACACGGCCCGGTCGAAGGCGGCCAGCGCTCGTATCTGGTCGTTTCCCTGACTGAAGAGACTTCCGAACGCATCGAAAAGCAGGGGCGTCGGGCGGCGCGCCGATTTGCGCGTCCGCGGCGGCGGCGCACGCATCCGCTAACCGGCCGAGCGCCAGCAGGCATTGCGCCCGGTAGAGCAACAATCTCGCATCGCGCGGCTCGATGCTTCAGTGCCTGATCGATGCAAGCCATGGCGCCGCGCCAATCGCGGGACTGCATGAGACGCGAGGCTTCTTGCCTGCTCATGGCCTCCGCCTGCTCGAGCGACCATCCCGCATTTCGATCCTCCCCCTTGGCGGCGCTTTGGGCCGCCGCCGCCGCCCCGATTATGCCAAACTTGCGTTATAGCCGGCAGGCCGGCGAACCTATCGCGAATGATGAACGGTATGAGCCATGGCGAAATTCGAATCGGTGTCGGCGGCTGGACCTACGAGCCTTGGCGGGGTACGTTCTACCCCGACAAACTCCCGCAAAAGCGTGAGCTCGAACATGCCAGCCGCCAGCTGACCTCGATCGAGATCAATGGCACCTACTACGGCTCGCAAAAGCCGGCGAGCTTCGCCAAATGGCATGACGAAACGCCGGATGGATTTGTATTTTCCGTGAAGGCTCCGCGTTTCGTCATGAATCGCACGCTGCTCGCCGATGCGGGCGGCGCCATCACGCGATTTTTCGCAAGCGGCATCACGGAACTCAAGAAGAAGCTCGGCCCGATCAATTGGCAATTCATGCCCACCAAGAAATTCGATGCCGCCGACTTCAAGGCGTTCCTGAAGCTGCTTCCAAGGGAGGCGGGAGGCCGGGCTCTCCGTCATGTCGTGGAGGTTCGACACGAAAGTTTTCGTTCCCCGGAATTCATCGCAATGGTGCGCGAGCATGGGGTCGGGATCGTGGTCGCCGGCGATTCCGCTTACCCACAGATCGCCGATGCAACCGCGCCCTTCGTCTATGCCCGTATCATGGGAACGAAGTCGACGGAAGTATCGGGTTATTCTGATGGGGCGCTGGATCTATGGGCGGCGCGGGCTCGCGGCTGGGCCTCCGGAAACATGCCGGAGGGCCTCGACTGCGTCGGACCGCGGATCGCGCACGATCAGCCCCGCGACGTCTATCTCTATGTGATCAGCGGCCATAAGGCGCACAACCCGGCCGCCGCCATGTCCCTGATCCATCGCCTCGGGGCATGATCAGCCAGCCGTCGTGCCCACACCGCCCACCCTGCCCGGCCTGCCCGCGCTTCGGTGAAGGCGGCATCGCGCCGGCTGCGCGCGGCCTAGTCGATGAGTTCGCGCGCGCTCATGGGCTGCCGGAAGTTTCCGTGATCTCCGGGCAAACGGCCGCATTCCGTCTGCGCGCAAGACTCGCCATTCGAGGTCGGCTGGGCTCGCCCAAGCTGGGGCTGTTCGAGCTGGGCTAGCCACCGCGTGGTACACATTCCGAATTGCAGCGTCCAGCACCCCCTGATCAACCGTGTGGCGGACGTCGTGCGTCGCGCATTGGCCGAAACTCGCATCACCAGCTACTCGGATGCCGCCCATATGGGTATTGCCCGCTATCTGCAGGTGGTCGTCGAGCGCAGCTCGCAAACTGCGCAAGTAGTGCTCGTCGCCAACAGCGCGACGCCGGCGCCCTTGGCGGCATGCTTGGGATTGATCCGCGAGCGCCTGGGGTCGGAGCTGCACAGCCTGTGGTTCAATGCCAACCTGGAGCGCTCCAATACGATTCTCGGCATCGACTTCAAGAACTGGTGCGGACCGCCCGGCGTCATCGAGCGCTTTGGCGGAGCTGCGGTGCATTACCCGCCGGGCGCGTTCGGGCAAAACAATCTCGACATGGCGGAGCGCATCATCGAGCACGTTCGCTCCCTGATTCCGCAGGGTGCGCGAGTCACGGAGTTTTATGCAGGGGTCGGTGCCATCGGTTTGTCGGTATTGAATCGCATCGAAGATATCCGAATGAATGAAATCAATCCGCAGTCGCTTCTCGGGCTCGAGCTCGGCCTTGCCGCTCTGGACCCGGGGAGCCGCGCCAAAATCTCGGTCGTTCCCGGCCCGGCAGGAGCAGCGCGCGCGGCCGCGTCCGGCGCGCAGGTGGTCCTCGCCGACCCGCCGCGCAAGGGGCTTGATCCGGAGTTGACCGCATATCTTGCAGAGCAGGCACCCGAGCGACTCATCTACGTGAGCTGCGGGTTGCAGTCGTTGATGAACGACGCGGCGCAACTGATCTCGCGCGGCAAGCTGCGCCTCCGCGGGCTCACCGCCTTCAATCTGCTGCCGTTCACCGATCACGTCGAATCAGTGGCTCTCTTCGAGCGCGCTTAGGCCGACGCACAGTCGATGACGAATGGATGCCCGGCAATGGACTCTTCCGGCCACTGGACGTAGCTCGCAAAGCGGTAGAGATAAGCAGCTTTCACCGAATCCGCCGAATGCGTTTCCTGTCCCGATGCGGAAGATGCAAGCGCCGCCGACAAGAGCATCGCCGAACTGTTCGCGAACCAACGATGCCGGCGCTTCCGCCGGCGGTCCACGCTTTAAAACCTCCACCGAGCTTCAGCCGTCACGCTGCGGCCGATCGCCTCGCCCCCTTGCGACGATGGGAACTCGTAGTGCCGCGCATGCAGCAGATTGAGGGCGTTGACGGAAAGGTCAACTGAGTTCATGGGCCGCCACCCGATGCGGCAGTTCAACTCGCGGTAGTGCGGCAGCGCTGGATCGGGCAGAGCGCCCACATAACGCAGCGTGGCATCCAGCGTCACCCGATGACCGAGATCCATCGATGAAGTCAAATCGGCGTGTGAGCTGGGATCGTCGCCCGCTTGAGCAGTTCCGAGGATGCCGCTGGAGCCGGGCTTCAGCCGCAGCTGCTCGCGCAGCACCGTAAATCCAGGTGACAGCCGCCACCAATCGGTTACCTGCCACTTGGCCCAGCCCTCCATGCCGTACGTGTCGCCCCGCATCAGGTTGCCCCAGGATAGCGGGAAAAACTGTCCCGGCGACACGGACTCGATAGTCCGCAAATCCTCGTAGTCATTGTAAAACGCCGCGAGCGAAAAGGAGAGCCCCGTCGTGGCTTCGATGCGCGTGCCTGTCTCATAGGCGTTCACTCGCTCGGGCCGGAATAGTCTGTTGCCCGTCAAAAGGACATTGGGTCCCACCTTTTCGACCACATCCTCGTCAAAGGGACTCGGGGAGCGAATGGCGCGCGATGCCGCAACCCAAAGCGCAGCGCGTTCGTTCACTTGCCACGAAGCGCGAATGTCGGGCAAGGGAGTCCAGCCCCAATAAGGGTCGTGTTCCATCTTGATGCCGGCCGTCAGATTTACAGATCGTCCCAGCGACACAGTATCCTGTACGAACACGTTGCCCAGTGTGAGATTGCGCCGCGACGGCTGGAAGAGGAGAGGCCCGATGTCTGTGATGGAGTAACTATTGAGCCGCTCCCCGCCTCCCCAGACGATTCTTTGCAGCGAGCCGGCCTCGATCGTCTGCTGAAGCTCCAAGTCATAAGTGTGCAGTACGAAAGCGGCGCCCCCGGGAGGCGCAAAGCGTTGGGTTTGATCGAAATAAACCTGCACCTGCAGCTCGGACGCGTCAGCGTGGTGTAGGTAGCGCGTCAAAACATTCGCTCCGACGAGCGCCAAATCACCCCCCGTGGGCTGCGTTTCCGGCGCGCGGTACAGATCCCCTTGCAGCGTCACCGAATCTCGATCAGTCGACCAATCGGCGCGAAAGCCGCCCTGTTCCTTGGACCACGAATCGTGGGCGGAGGAACCGTCAGGAAGTTGCTCGGCTGCCCGATGAAACCCCAGGCCGTAAACCCTGAGGGAGAGATCTCCACTCATTCTGCCGCCATAACGCGCGCCAATGCCTTGCTCTCGATTCCCGGCCGCCGCATCGGCGAACGAGCCTTGTGTCAGATAAGAGGGCCGCGTGATGACATTGATGACCCCATTCATGGCATTGGCGCCCCAAAGCGTTGCCCCGGGCCCGCTGATGACTTCAATGCGCTCGACATCCTCGAGCAATACATCCTGGGCATCGCTGTAAATGCCCGAAAACAATGGCGTATAGACGCTGCGCCCATCGATGAGCATCAGGAGCTTGTTGGAGAAATTTTGTGCTGCCGGGTTGCCGCCGAATCCGCGCGCCGCAATCACATAGCCGGCGGCGCTCTGTTGAGTAACGAGCAAATTCGGCGCAAGCCGCAATGCTTCCATGAGCGACGTGGCCCCCGAGCGCAAGATGTCCTCGTGGGTAATGACGTAAATCGAAGCCGATGCGCGCTGCAGGCCTTCCGCAGACTTCGAGACGGAGGTCACCTCGAGATTTGCCAAGTCCTGCAGCGACAGGCGCGTCAAATCTTCGCTTGGGCCGGTGCCCATTCCGCTCCATGCCGGTGCGCCCTGCAGCAACGGCAGCGTCAACCACACCGCCAAGGTTGCTCGCACCGGGCTAACCCTCTTCTGCGGCCTTCCGATCAATCCGATGATGTCGGCACCCCGTTGCGATGAACGACCTCGACCGTGACATGCGATAAAATTTTGAAGCAGGCAAGCCGGGCGCGGTAGTAGCTCGGGTCTCGGCGTTGGCTCGTTGCCACTGAAATGATGGCGGCGAGATGCCCCGGGCCGACCCGCCACAGATGTAAGTCCTGCAGACGGTCGCCTCCGGCTTCTATTGCCTGGCGCAATTTATCGGACAATGAGCGGTCGGGATTCATATCGAGGAGGATCGCGCCCGTGTCCCGGATGAGCCCGTAAGACCAGCTAGCGATGACGCAAGCGCCGACGCTTCCGGCCAAGGCATCCATCCAAAGCCAGCCGAATACCTTTGCAAGGATAAGACCGAGGATCACGAGGATCGAGACCGCGGCGTCCGCCATTACGTGAATCACGGCGGCGCGCATATTGTTGTCTCGATGAGCGCCGGCGTGACCGTGATGATGCTCTTCAAAGACGGCTGCATGACCGATGCGAGCGCCGCACAGGATGCGAGCGCTGAACGAGTGCGGTTCCGGAATCTCCTCGACGGACTCCAGATAACTACCTCGATCCACCATCCGGAAGATCTGCCGGCTGCCGTCCGGACGTACGGTCTCGATCGTCGTCTCGGCGGCGATCAGCGATGCCGAACTCTCGGCCCGCAGCCGAAATCTCGGCGGCACCCCATCTTCGTGGATTTCGAGCAGCAGCGCCCCACCGGGCACGTCGATGCGCTGGCGTTCCGCAGGCGGATCGTCCGCAGGGTGACCGTGATGATGGTGACCGCCTGCGCTCAACAGCCAGGCGCTGATTAGATTCACCGCGAGTCCCAGGCAGGCGATCGGAATGGCTTCCGTGAAATGGATCGGTACCGGCTGGAACAAGCGCGATACCGATTCATAACCGATCAATATCGCTATCATGGCGAGCACGATGGCGCTGGTGAAGCCCGCGAGATCGCCGAGCTTGCCGGTACCGAAGGTGAACCGGCCGTCGCTCGCATGCTCTCTTGCATAACTGTACGCCAGCGCGGCGAGAAGCAAGGCGCCGGCATGGGTGCTCATGTGCAGGCCGTCGGCAACCAGGGCGATCGATCCGGAAATCAATCCGCCGACGATCTCGGCTGCCATCATGACGCCGCACAGAATGATCACCGCCCAAGTCTTCCGCTCGCTGCGCTCGTGATCGGCGGCAAGAAACACGTGGCTGTGCATGCCGAAAGCGTCGTGGATTCTGCTTTCGCTCATCGCAATAACACCGATTCTTCCTGCACGCTCCCACTATAGCCGAACATCATTTCTCGATCGACCGGAAATGGCCTTGTGACGAGATTGAGTACTAACGCAAGGATGGGGGGTGCGGAATCTGAGCATAATATTGCGAGACATTCGCATGACCCGTAATACATACACGTCCGGCGACCCAGCCGAGCATGGGGTTCGATCTGCGACACGGTTCGCGGTCGGGATGACTGTTGTTGCCAACAGAATCACATTGTCCTGGCTGCTGGCGATTGCTGGAGCGTCGGGCTGCCCCGCCGCCGAGTTGAATTTGAGCGTCGTCGATCGTGAGGGGCTCGGCGTCAGCGAGGCGGTCGTGACGGTGGCGCCCCTCGAGAGGCACGTGTCGACCGTCCCTCGGACAACCGCGGTCATGGATCAGCGCAACGTCGCATTCGTTCCGAGGGTGCTCGTCGTCTCCGTCGGCACGAGCGTCGATTTTCCGAATAATGACAACGTGAGCCATCAGGTCTACTCCTTCTCGCCGGCCAAAAAGTTCCAACTCCCCCTCTATAAGGGCGCGCCGCATGCTCCCGTCATCTTCGATCACGAAGGTCTGGTTGTCCTTGGGTGCAACATTCATGACTCGATGGCGGGCTACATTTACGTCACGGACTCTCCGTTGTTCGGAAAAACCGACGCGGCCGGCATGCTGCGTCTGCAGAACGTCCCTCCGGGAGACTACCGGATTGGCGTTTGGAGCCCTTACATCGCCGATCCGGCATCGAGCCTGATTCGCACCCTTCATGTGGATAGCCAGGGAATCACGTCCGCCCAAGTCCAATTGAGCCGCGAACTTCGCAAGCGGCCGGAGCCTCGGCCACGGCGTGCCGATTGGGACTATTGATGAAGCGGCGGCAGTGCCTGGGATTCGTGGGCGCCTGTCTTGCGGCAGGCTCTGCCATGGCGGGCGATCAGCTCGATGTGAGCGGCATGCTGGATGTGCGCTGGATCCATGCCACCGGAGAATCCTCGTATCTCAACGGCGGAATGGGAGCGCTCCGTTTCGGCCCGGATCACGAAGGTCTTCGACTGGGTCGGGGGTTCCTGGCACCGCGATTGCGCCTGATGGATACCGTGACGCTGCACGCCGTGATCGACGCTTACGGAGATCATGATCGCAACCCCGTCGATTTGAGCGAGTTTTGGGCAGAAGTGCGGCCGTTTCCGGCGAGCCCCCTTCGCTGGCGAGCGCGTATCGGTGCGTTCTACATGCCGGTGTCGCTCGAGAACCGCGGCCCGGGATGGAGCGACGTATACTCCATCACCCCGTCCGCACTGAACAGCTGGATGGGCGAAGAATTCCGCACGATAGGCGCGGAGCTCGAAGCGCGCTGGCTGGGCGCGAGCACGGAGTATCTCGGCGATTTTGCCCTTGTCGCAGCCGCTTATGGATGGAATGATCCCGCCGGCGTCTTGATCGCCGACCGCGGCTTCGCGCTGAGTGACCGGGCGTCGACGCTATTTGGAGGGCTGGGACGGCCGCCGCAGACTTTTTATCACGAGATTGACCGCAAACCCGGATATTACGCCGGCCTTTCGTGGCGGCATCAAGACCGGCTCGAGATTCGCGCTCTGCGTTACGACAACAAGGGAGACCCAGGCGCTTCGACGGTGGCTGGCGGGGGTGCGTGGCGGACGAGGTTTTCAAGTTTCGGAGCGCGCTTGGAGCCGAACGCTCACTGGACGTTCATTGCGCAGTATGTGAACGGCGATACCGCGATTGGTTCGGATGCCGACCCTTACGACCAGTTTCGCATGACCTACCACGTCGCGTTTGGGCTCGCGAGTTACGAACGCGGTCCGGACCGGCTGACTGCGCGCTTTGATGATTTTGGAACTCATCAGTTGAGCGGCTTCTATGGACTTCCAAGCAACGAATCGGGACACGCTTGGACCGGTGCATGGACTCGCGATCTCGGCGAGCACTGGCAGTTGGCAGCCGAATGGATTCGAGTCTGGAGCCGATTTCCTCCGCGCGCATCATTTGGCGCGCCTGCGCTCGTCGAATCGCAAGTTCAAATCGCGATGCGTTTTCGATTTCACCTAAGCGTGTGACACGCGTGTCTCGCCCGGCCGAGTGCGGGCTATCTTGGCGCGTTTTTGGCGACGGCTGGGGAGGTTGAGGTATTGAGGACGAGGCGTCCTTTCATGATGCTGAAGTGTCCTGGGGCGGAGCAGAAGTAGCTGTAGCTGGTGGCCGGGTCGAGCTGCGCGGTGGCGAAGCGCACGGTGGTGCTCTGCCCGCCGCCGATGATTTTGGTGGCGGCGAGGATGCGCGGATCGCCGGGTTTTTGGAAGTTATTGGCAAGCCCTGCGTTCATGCCGGCGCTGGCGACCGAGGCGACGTCGGCGGTTTTGGTGAGCACCCAATCGTGGCCCATGGCATTGGCGGGCAGTTTGCCGGTGTGATGCAGGGTCACTTGCACCTCGGTGCAGGGGGTTGGCACCTGCAAGCTTTGCTGCTCGAAGCGCATCAGGTCGGTGGCATTGATGTGCAGTTCGCACAGCTCGGCGCGGGCAAGGGTTGAGAGCAGCAACAGAGCCGGGAGGTAGAGCCATTTCATGAGAGATCTCCTTTTTTTTCTCTACAGTGCGAACCAGAAAAAGCCGAACAAGGTGTTGTTGTCCGAGGCGGAGCGGGCGAAGCCATCGTAGTTGGCGGCGGCGCCGTTGAAGCGCGCGTAGCCGGTGTACTGCAGCCCGAGGCGCAGGTTCAGCCACGGTTTGGCGAAGGAGTCGATCTTGCCGAAGGGCACGTACTCGAGCTGCACGATGTAGCCGCGCGTGTCCGGGGAGCCCGAGGCGCTGCCATCGCCCGGGTTCGGGGCGTACAGCGCCATATCGGTGCTGCCGCGGGTATCGAACAGCCCGGCGCTCGCCACCCAGGTTTGCTGATACGCGTAGCTCAGATCCACGGCGACCGTGGTCAAATGATCGTGCGCATTGGCGGCAGCGCCGCCCGCAAAGCTCGCATCGAGGGACTGCTTCTCATGGATCAGGGTGAAGTCAGCCGCCAGCGTATGGCCGGCGTCGTTGAAGTACTGATAGGTCAGATCGAGGCCTAAGTCCGCGAATCGATCCCGCGCCGCCAGGGTCGGGTCCGGGCGCAGCTCGCTGTTCAGCCCGAACAGACCCACCGAGAAGTATTGCTGCCCCAGATCCACTTGCCAGGCCGCCCGCCAATACGGGGCGAGGCCCTCCAGATGCACGCTGCTGCCCGCCGGCAGCCCCAGATTGCCCAGCCACCGGTCCGAGACTCCCCGATAGCCGCCCGCCTCCACATACAGATGATCCCCCACCATGGCGTAGAGCGTCGCCCCCAACACCGCTTGCGCCAGCCCTCCCGCAATGATCGGCGCGGCGGCCGGCCCCGGCGCGAGCCCGGAACCGATGTACGGATAGCTCCACGCCGGGGTGGAGTTCCACAGATCCTGCACCGTCGGGTTGTTGTTGACCGACAGGCCAAACACCACCCCCGTATCGCCGATCGAGAGCGAGTGCGCGTAGCGCACATCCAGGTTATCCCACGTCGTGATCCGCTCCTCCCCGCTGTAGGTCACCTGCACGAAGGCGCCCACCTCCTTCGTGAGGCGCCCGCCATAGAACACACTCACCTGATCGACCGATAAGTTGTCGTTGCTCGAGAAGTGCGCCGCGGGCGGCGCGACCTGCGCCTTGGAGGTCTGCGTAAAGCCCCCTTGCACCATCAGCGCCACCGGCGCAATGGGCGCCGTGACATCGCCCCACACGTAGCCGTTTAATTTGAATTGCCGACCGTACGAGGTGAGCGCCGGTCCATAGGCAACCGTGTGACACTGCGCACAGGGCTTGCCCGTCTGGCGCGCAAAGCTCGGCAGCGACTGCGCAGGGGTTGCAAAGGAAATTATCCCGATAAGCACCGCCACATGCGCGGCCATGGCTGCAATAGTCTTCCCACCGATATACATTTTGATCCGCATCGTTATTCCGCAAAGGCGACGAGGGGCTTCGTCAATCTATGTCCTGCACCTATTCGCACCAATACTTGCAATGCCCCATCGCAGCATGGGAAACAACGTAGTGACCGGATAGTGGCGAACGCATTGGCGCCGAAGTAGGTACCGACATTTGCGAAACGCGGAGCAACGCGACCGCTCATCGGTGTCCACGCGAGAATCACTATTTTATTTTTGCTTCGATTAAACCAATTGCACTCGAAAGCGCACTCACTGCATGGAGGATCGATGTCGCATTGCGGCGAAGTAAAGCTTATTACATACTAGGACCCACCGATTACATGGCATTCCTCCGAAGATAAGAACCAAGGTGGACTGTGGGCAGTGCAGTTGCGAAGAAATGTCTTTTTAGTGTGCTCTTGCTCATCAGCGCGAGTTCATACGCGGCCGAGGGCGTGAAGGTCATCAACGATGACGTGCACTTTCCGGAAGGGCCGATTTGGTATCACGGCAAGCTCTACTACGTGGAATATGACCGCAATTCGGTGACTACTTGGGACGGCCACACGAACGCGATATTCTGGTCCAAGAAGGGCTGCGGTCCGTCCGCCGTCATTCCCACCGCCAGCGGCGAATTTCTGACCACCTGCTACGACAACGGCTCTATCGGCCGGATCTCGGCCGACGGAAAGGACCTTCCCGCCTACACGCACGATCGAGACGGCAATCGATTTATCGGTCCGAACGATTTCGCGCCTGACCGCCGCGGCGGCATCTACTTCACCGCCTCGGGCACGCCCGGGTCCGGTGATTGACGGTAAAATATTCTATATCGCGGCTGACGGCACGATCACCCAAAAAGCCGCCGACGTGCACAGCGCCAATGGCATCGCGGTCTCGAATGATGGCAAGCTGCTATATGCGATCGAGACGGAGGAGCACCGGTTGATTCAGTTCAAGATCGCGCCGGATGGGGCGCTGTCGGACCGCCGGGTGTTCCTGAACCTCGACGACCTCACCAATCACGTCGTCCACATCTATCCCGATGGCGTCAAGATCGATTCGAAAGGCGAAATCTATATCGGCCAGAATCCCCGCGACGTGCATGCGCCCTTGGCCGGCACGATTTTTGTCGTGAACTCCGGCGGCGACTTGCTTCGCAAGCTACAGCTCCCCTCGCCCGGCGTACCGAACTTTGCGTTCAGCCCCGACGAGATGACCCTTTACGTGATGGCGCTCGATCAACTCGACCGGTCGCCCTACAAGGGCAAGGTTTATTCGATACCAAGCCATTGAGGGCTCTTGCCGGCCGCGCCGATGCGTGAACCGGCAAGTCCCCCAAAGCGTGAACCGGCAAGTCGCCCGAAGGTTGTCCTGGCTAGCCGAGGGTCAACGGCACGAACAGTCGATCTTCGCCGCGCTGAATGAGCAGCGCGATCTGCTTATCGTGTTTCTGCACGAGTTCGCGGAGCTGTGCAATGTTTTGCACCGGCTTTCCATCGACGGATAGCACTACATCACCCGGTTGAATGCCGGCCTCGGCCGCAGGGCCTTGTGCCTCCTCGACCACGAGCCCGCCCGAGACGCCGACTTGCCGACGTTCTTCCGGAGTCAGCGGGCGCAGGGCTAAACCCAATCGAGCAGGCGACGCTGACGCACCGGCACTCCCTTCCGAAGCCGCTTGCTCCGCGTTGCCGATGGTGGCGGTGAGGGATAGCGTCTTGCCGTCGCGCCAGACCTCAAGGGCAGCTTTTTCGCCGGGCGCTGTGACTCCCACTCGGGCAGACAATTGGCCGGCATCGACTATTGGGGAGCCGTTGAACTTGAGAATCACATCGCCGACTTTAAGTCCCGCCTGCGCGGCCGCGCTCTCCGGCACGACCTTGGCAACGAGTGCTCCATTGGGTGCCTTCATTTTGAAGGAGTCGGCCAACGATTGATTGAGGGTTTGCACCTCGACGCCCAGACGCGAATGGGTCACCTTGCCGGTCTTGACGATTTGGTCCTTGATCTGCACGGCCAGATTGATCGGAATGGCGAAGGACACCCCTTGGTAGCCGCCCGAATTGCTATAGATTTGCGCATTGATGCCCACCACCGCACCATTCGCATCGAACAGCGGTCCGCCCGAATTGCCGGGGTTGACCGCCGCGTCGGTCTGAATGAAAGGAACATAGCCGTCGCCCGGAAGCGAGCGACCCTTTGCGCTCACGATTCCCGCCGTCGCCGTCTCTTCGAGACCAAACGGTTCGCCGATGGCCAAGACATAATCGCCCACGCCCAATTGGTCCGAATCCCCCAGCCGGACGCTCGGAAAATCATGTCCGTCGATCTTGAGCACGGCAATGTCGCTGCTTTTATCGGATCCCAATACCTTGGCTTTGAATTCGCGATGATCGGAGAGCTTGACGGTGACTTCTTTTGCGCCGTCAACCACGTGAGCGTTGGTGAGCACCAGTCCGTCCGATGAAACCAGGAAACCGGAACCTTGGGCGTGCATCGTGCCATGGTTTCGTGGGACTGGACGGCCGCGAAAGAACTGCGATAGAAGATCGTCCCTGTCGCCATTCGGATTTCCAAATCCGAACTCGGACGTCGAAGAAGTGTTCATGGGACCGGCAGTTGTGATGCCGACCACCGCTCCTTGATTGCGCGCGACGATCGCACGGTAGTTGGGAGCGGTCATCTGCGGTATCGATTCCGGGACTGCGCCCGCGTGGTGTGATTCACCGGACGCGGCCGCTGGGGAAGCCGTGGATTGAAAAGCGGTGTTTGCGGATAAGCCGGTAGCGGTTCCGATGGCGAGCAGCCCCGCCGCCGACCATACCAGGGTGCTAGTACGAAATTGCATGTGATCTCCTCCGATGCTGAAAGCCAAAAGCAAAATGTTCAGGCCGGCAGGATCACATTCTTTGCTTAAGCGAATCTTAAGAAGGCCGCGGAAACGTTACTGCGACGCGCAAGCCGCCGTTCGGCGCATCATCGAGCTCGACATGGGCGCCGTGCCGGTCGGCAATTGCCTTGACAATCGCAAGCCCTAGGCCACTGCCGCTCTCCTGTGCCCCGGCGCGCCGATAAAAACGGTCAAATACCCTGTCCCGATCGGCCGCGGCGATGCCGGGCCCCGTATCGGTCACTTCCAGGACGACGCCTTCGTCGGTCGCCCGGCAGCGCACCCGTACCGAACCGCCGGGGTGCGTGTAGCGGACGGCGTTGTCGACCAGATTGCGCACCAAGATTCGAATGGCCTCACCATCTCCCCGAATCGGGAGAGCGGATGGCGCATCGAGACTTAGCTCGATGCGGCGCAGCAACGCCAGATCGTGCGTGTCGGCGATGCCCGCGGCGGCTGCCTCACATAAATCAACGGGCGCAAAGTTACCGGCGAGCTCCTCCGGATCGCTGCGGGCGAGAGTCAGCAACTGTTCGGCCAAGTGAATGGCCCGCTCGACGGCTGCGCCGAGACGGGTGCGCGCCTCGAAGCGCGCTGCCTCATCCGGCGCGCGATCGAGCAGTTGAAGTTGCAGGCGCAAGGCCGTGAGCGGCGATCGCAACTCGTGCGCCGCGTCGGAAATAAAGGCTCGCTGCGCATCGAATGCCTCCTGCAGGCGTGCCAGGAGTCGATTGAGTTCACGCACCAGCGGTTCGATCTCTATCGGGCAGATTCCGGTCGCCGAGCGGCTTGAGGCTACGTACGTCGCGACGCTGCACTTCAGCGGTCACGTGCTGGAGCGGCATCAAGCCGCGGCGTACGCTCCAGGCAACTGCGGCGACCATGATCGGCAGCAGAAAAAGGAGAGGTATCGCCACGCGTACCGCCGCGGCCCGCGCGAGTTCTTCGCGCACGCCCGCGGGTTGAGCGATTTGAATTACGCCGTCCGCCGTTTGCAGACCGTAGGCCCGCCAGTCCTCGCCGCGCAGACGCAGATCCGCGTAACCTAGCACCGTCTGATTGATCATCGGCAGGCCGGGGCGCGACAGATAAGTGCGCGCACCGAAAATGTCCCAGATTTGAATGACGAAGTCCGCATCACCCTGATCCGGCGGCACCTCGATCCGCGGCGCCAGGGAGATTTGATTGCGCAGCGACAGCGCCATTTGCCGGAGCTGATAGTCGAACAACGTCGATGTTTCGTTCAATACCCGGCGATAGGTCACGGCTGCCGCGAGGACCGAGACAACGACCACGAGAATGATCAAGGCGATCAACAGACGCGCCCGAATGGAATTCATAGTTTGGGCACGAAGTAACCGACGCCGCGCAACGTTCGTATGGCGTCGCTGCCAAGCTTGCGGCGCAGGCCATGGACATAGACTTCCACAGCGTTGCTTCCGATCTGCTCGTCCCAACCGTACAACCGGTCCTCGAGCTGGCCGCGCGACAAGACGGCCCCCGGCCGCTGCAGCAGTGCCTCCAACACGGCATACTCGTGCGCCGACAAGCCGACCGGCGCGCCGTTGCGCTGTACGGTGCGCGTGATCGGATCGAGCTTCAGGTCGCCATGCAGGATGCAAGGGTCGCCGCGCCCAGCGGCGCGGCGCAGGACGGAGCGCATGCGGGCCGTTACCTCGTCGAGATCGAATGGCTTGACGATATAGTCATCGGCCCCGGCATCCAGGCCGGCAATGCGGTGTTGGATCTCGTCGCGCGCGGTAAGAATGATGACCGGAGTGGCATCTCCGCGTTTGCGCAGCTCGCGCAAGACGTCGATGCCATCGAGCTGCGGCAAACCAAGATCGAGCAACATCAAATCGAAGGTCGACGCTTTCAGCGCGGCGGAGGCGCTTTTGCCGTCGCCGGTCCAATCAACCGCGAAACCGCTTTGGCGAAGCGCGGTCTGCAGGCCTTGCGCAATCATTGCATCGTCTTCCACCAGCAATACGCGCATGTCGAGTGATTCGTTCCGTCATCGCGGTATGGTGATGGTGTAGTAGAATCGCGGTGCGGTTCGCAACGTCACGCTCAGCGGACGGGCGCAGGGCAGCCTCGAAAGACTGAAACGAGTGGTCGCCTCGTAAGCTTCCCGCTCCACATCTTTCCACTGATCATCCAACACTTCGGCGGTCACGCTCGGCATATTCGATCTCGTCGGTCTGGCACTCTCCCCATTTAAGGGAGAAATGGTGACCGGGATTGGTGCCGCGATACGCCATGGTGACCACCAGTTCGTCGGTTTTCTGGTCGTAATAGACATTGCCGAAAGGTGTCCGCCCGGGCCGGCTGCGCGCAATATGCCGCCGCGGCAATCAGCACGGGCCACATACCGAAGCCTCGATTCATCCGGTGCCTTGGGCTGCTCGGAGCCGCTGTCGCGTTATGTCGCATGGTTCTCATTGGATGCCCTCCGGCCTTCATCGAATATCCGTTCCCCTCGAGGATTTGACTACGAGAGCCGAATTAAGTGCCGTAGGCGCTCACCGGATTCTTCTTCGCGAGGCTTCTCCCCTCACGGCTCCGATGCGCTGCGCGAGGCCATGATCCAAACCAGGCTGATGGCACAGACGCCTGCAATGAGGGTAATCGGAACGAGATGAAGCAGTAACTGCGATGTCGTTTGCCCGCGCGCAACGAAGACTCCCGCCAGCGCCGGCCCCACGATCGATCCAAGTCGCCCCACCGCAATCGCAGTTCCAACCCCTACTCCGCGGATGCGGGTGGGATAACATTCCGGCGCCATGGCGTGCATGACGCCTTGCGAGGCAAGTACGACGATTCCCAGCGCCAACACGATCAGAACGATAACCGAAGGTTGCTTCGGAGCGAGGGCTAGGCACGCTATCGAAACCGGCAGGGCCGTGAAGATGACGACGGCGCTGCTCCGTCGGTACGCGCTGTCGAGCAGCCTCCCGGCAGAGAGTGCTGCCACGGACCCTCCCAGGTTGAATGCAATCTGGGCGAACGATGCTTGCTGCTTGCTGAGGCCGTATCCAAGCAGCAGTGTCGGCAGCCAATTCAATAGCAAATAGAGCGTCAGCAAGCCCAAGAAAAAAGCCGTCCACAACAAGATCGTCGTGAGTGCACGGCCATGTGCCATCACCGCCAGGAATCCGGTTTCACCCGATGTCGGGGCGCGCGTCGAGATGACCGTTTGCCGGAACGCCCGCGACTCCTGCATATAGATTGCCATTATCGGCGCCACCACCAGGGGGCACAGACCACCGACGATGAACAGCTGCCGCCAGTGGCTGGGGGCTATGAGCATGCTCAGAAGGCTGACAACCGCGCCGCCGAATGGCATGGCGCCATAGACGAGGGCCACGTTGAAGCTGCGCCGTTTGGATGGGCTGCTTTCAGCGGTCAGCGCGACGAAGATCGGGAAGGCGCCGCCGAGACCCAAGCCCGTCAGCAACCGCGACCAGGTAAGCGCCGACATCGTCGACGCCGTTGCCGCCAGAAGGGAAAACACGCCGAATACCGCCACCGACATGACCAGCACGCGCTTACGGCCGATCCGGTCGGACAAGCGCCCACCCAGCAGGGCGCCGGCGCACAAGCCCAATGTGCTCGCGCTGAAAAAGGCGCCCAGCCGCTGCGGATCTGGCCTGAATTCCGCGATGATGCCGGCGGCCGCAACCCCCGCCACCTGAACATCAACGCCCTCGAATACCGCGCCCAAGGCGCATAGAAGAATCGTGGAAATGGCGGTTCGGCTCGGAAGAACCGCGGTCATCATGCATCCCTTTTTATAAGAACCCGGTCGCGGCGAAATATATCGGTTTTTCGCCCTAGTCGTCGTCTTCCTTGCGGCCGGGCTTGCGGCTCGGGCGCCTCAGCGCTGAAGGCAGCGGTTTGTTGCCCATCGCATCGCGCCACAGGATCACGTTCAGCAAATGCGGATCCGCCTTGTCCTCGCGCCGGAAGTCCATCCTCCCGGATTGCTTCGCGCCGGGTGCATGCGCCGAGTTCATCTCGTAGATCATGCCGTTGTCGCGGTTCTGATAATCCGCTTCGAAAGGCGCCTGATCGCCTGGACCATCGAATAGGGCAATCAGCGGAGCCACGGCGTCGTTATTGTTCATCGGTGGAACGCGGAGCAGATCCTCCATCGTGCGGACCACGCTGACCGTCGTGTAGAAGGTGTTGTCGACAATCGGAGTTGCGCCGTGCGGAGAGAATTTGCTCACCACCAATGCGATGCTCCGATGGGCGTCGACGTGATCGGCTCCATCCTGCGCATCGTCTTCCAGAATGAAAAAGGCCGTGTCATCCCAATAGGCGCTGTGCGAAACCGCTTCCACCACGCGTCCGACCGCGAGGTCGTTGTCCGCCACCGAGGCGCGCGGCCGCGGCATGCCGGCGCGGGTACCCGCGGTATGGTCATTGGGCAGACGCAGCATCACGAAGTCCGGCATCGTGTCGGAACCATGTTTGCGGGCGACTTGCCAGCGGCGAAACTGAGTAAGAAATTCTTCGGCGCGAAGCTGGTCTGGAAAGCTTAGATTGAAGTCAGGGAAAAGGGGATCGAAATGTCCCTCGAGCTCGGGCTTGGTGGCGATGTTATTTAGAATGAGAGGAATGGGCCAAGGCCAAGGGCTGGCGCCCCCACCGTAGTTCTCAGGTACCTTCTCGCCGAGCCGCACATGGCTTGCGCCGCCGCAGCCGGCGCCGGCTCGCTCTGGACTGCCGTCCGTCGCCGGTCTGCGCCTCTTCGGTGCCTCGCCGGACTCGTCGCAAAACTGGGTCGAGATGAATTCCCCAAAGTGATAGATCGACTTGCCATGCCGCGCGAAGTTGCCCCAAAGATAGCCGCTCGCGGGCTCGTCCACATCCGGAATCTGCTGTTGGATGGGAAATGCGCCCTCCACCACCCCTTCGAAATCATAGTATCGCTCGTCGCCTCGATAGACCTGCTGCCAAGTCTTCTCCGTGTAGTCGCTGGTAATGCCGGCAGTGGACCAGACGTGGCCGTTGCCCGAGACCTCGCCCGAATCGTAGAAGTTGTCCAGCACGCCGAACTGCAGCGCAAGCTTGTGCTGATTGGGCGTAACGTCCTTGCCGTACATCGTCAGCGAAGAGTCGCCGTTCCCCACCCCGAGATCGCCGAAGATTTGATCGTACGTCCGATTCTCCTTGATGATATAGATGACATGCTTGATCGGATGACCGCTGCCGCTGAAGGCGATGTGTTTCTGCATTGCCCCCGTCAGATTACTCGCCTCGACCTCGCGTGTAAGGGCGCCCAGCCTGTTCTCCGCTTCGCTGCGGTCAATCGTGGCGAGCGAACCGTAGAGCAATGTGCCGATGTAGGCGTGTGCACGATGGCTCTGCGGGACCGCATCGACGACCCTCTGCGCATCTTTGTTGGCGCCGCTGCCTGCGCCCTTGGCGGTGGCCACATAGAGCTTCTGCCCCGCGACCGCGAGCGCCGTGGGATACCATTCCGTCGGAATGAACCCCAATGCGCGGATCGGCCGAGCCTGCTTTTCGCCTGTTTTATCCGGTATCACGGCAAAAACCCCAACGGCATCGCAGCCGGCGTTGGCCACATAGAGCCGCGCGCCGTCGGCGGAGACTGCGACGGCATTTGGAATCGCGCCGAACAGATCCTGGCCCGGAAGTCGTGTATCGAACATCGCATGCACTTCGAGCCGCACGCCCTGGAGCGCAACCGCGGCTACTTTGTCACGGTTGGCAAGAGCGACATACAGTGTCTTCTCGTCAGGGCTGAGCGCCAGCGCGGCCGGATGCGAGCCCGGTGCAGATCGCCGCCTGGGATGGAAGCAGCGACACCCGACCCACGATTCTTCCGCTCCGGAGGTCAAGCTCGGCTACCGCCGAGCCGTTCCACAGCGCGACGAACCCGCGCCGGCCATCTCGCGTAGCCGCGACGCTGATGGGGAAAGAAGCCGGAACCGAACGCGCGCTCGAGAGATCGAAGCGATGGACGACGTCGCCGGTCGAAGAGTCGATGAGCAACGCGTCATCGGAGAACTCATCCGCTACGAGCAGCTGCTCGTGACCGCGGCCGTCGGCGACCACCGCGATCCCTGCAGGTGCCGGGGTGGCGGTTCCGGCCGGCAGCGCCTGGCCCAGCGGATTCTGTACCTTGCCCCTCGCTAGCCGCTGCAGCCGAATCGGAATCAACCGCTCGGCCGCCAGCACGCCTTCCTCGATCTTGTATACGGCGATGGCATTGCCAGTCTGATTGCGCTTGCCACCCTCGGGCGCGGTGAGCGAATCGAGGCTAGCGTAGAGGTGCACGCCGTCGGAGCTGAAGGCGATACCCTGGTAGAACGTCTGTGGCGCCCTCAGGTGCGTGCGCAGCTCGGGAAAGTCGGTCAGCTTGCCGGTCTTCGTATCGAGCAGCGCGATCGACTGAGCGTACTGCGAATCATACGTGCCATAGCCTGCGTTGAGGATGGCGAGGTAGCGGCCGTCCGGCGAGGCTGCGATGCCCATTGGCAGGCTGTTGAGGCGCACGGGCAAGCCGGGCACAGGCTCAATGAGTTGCTTACCCGTCGAGAGATTCTTGCTTTCGGCGGCCATGCTGGCGGGTGCCGCAAGCAGGACGGCGGTCAGGATCGTAATGGTCGACTTCATTACCCTCAATCTAAACAGAAAACCGCCGATCGAACAGCCGTTGGTTGGAGTTTCGACGCCCGCGGCGGCATGCGCTCCAGCGCGCGCCCTTGCGCGCGCTACCATTTTCAAGGTATCAATTCCTTTCATCAGGCCGCGCTCCACTGCCACACAGGGCAAACGTTGAAACAAATTACCCCCCGAGAGTTTCGAAACGCATTTGTCGCGGTGATGAAAGCGGAATACCAAAGCTTTCGCACTGCCGTGGGTTTTGAAGCCAAGTCCTACAGCTACTTCATGCGCTCCAACATTTTTCCCAAGATCGCGAAACATCTTGGTTTGCTGGCTTGGAACAAGGACTACTACGGGCTTACCGGCATGTTTTACGAGGAGCGCGGCAGGGACAGTTTCGGGAACTACGCCGCCTATGCGAGCTGGATTTCAGTCGCATTGGAACATGAGAACAAGGTCTTCAAAACGCACGAAGCATTGAACAAACTTCAGGCCTTCAACGTACCGCTGAAGGTGCTGATCACCTATGCCGCCGAAGGCGCCGAAGCCGACGCGCTATTGAGAAAGTATGAAACCATCATGAGCGCTGCTGATGTATTCCACGACTTCGCCACTCTGCGGCAACAGCTCGTGATATTCGGAACGCCTAAAACGGCCAGTGAATGGCGATTTCACGCGTACGAGAGCGACGGCTTCGTATTCATGTTGCCGAACGCCTAAGAGGGAGTAACGAGCGACATGCTCGGTTCCAAGGCGGTATGAGGCATCTCGGCGGGCCTCTTCGATTGATCCATGAGCCTCTTTGAGTCCGCGTCGTCCGAAGATAGCGAGAGGCGATATTTGTCCGCAAGACTGTTTGCACGTATGGACAAGCCCAGTATTTCAACCAGCCTGATATCGAGTTCCATGACCGAGTGAGCGGCCGGTTCGAAATCGACCGCGGGGACCTGTGAACTCAAAAGTCTTCCTTCCGCCACGTCGACTTCCAGCTCGCCGAGCCACTGCCGCATCGCTTGAGACCCCAAAAGACCTTGGCTATCGGCAATCGTTATCCGCGACTGTTTTGCCCTTTCCATCAGTCCGGGCAACGTATCCACGACGCAGCACAAAGAGTCCCGCTCCTTGGCCACCTCGCCTTTTAAGTCGACTTCGCGGCTCCTTGGTACGCGACGATACGCAAGGTAGGCGATCAAGGCGCAGCCCAAAGCGAAAGGTGCGGGCATGCTCTGCAAACTCAGCATCGACTGTCCCTTCCGGCAGTTTGCCGGTCACTAAGTATATCCCCTGCAGGCGCAGTATAGATTTGGAGACTCGCGAATCGGTGTCGGTGATTTGCAGAGAAATGTGTCGGTCTTGTCTCACGCGAATCTTCTCTTTGCACGTTCAAATGCATCACGTAAGATTCTGATGAGACTAAAGATGCGGCATGCGCGCCGGCGACTGAGCCGGGCGGCGTCACTGCGTACGATAACGCACAGACAGTAGTCCGACTCGTGACTCACTCTACGGACCCGTGACTCACTATATTCAAGGTACGCAGAAACTTTTTTCGGCGCTTCTATGACCCCCTCAGATTCGGGTCTGGATGGATTGAACGGCCCGACAGCGGCGTCGAGCGATGGTGCGGCAACATTTCAGAGATCGTCCGCCGCAAAGGCGCGATGGCAGCTCGTGAACTCGTTTCTCCCGTATTTGGCGCTGTGGTACGGCATGATTCGTGCGCAGGAAATCTCCTATTGGCTGATGCTGCCCATCGCACTTCTCGCCGCAGGATTTCTTGCGCGAATTTTCATCATATTTCACGATTGCGGGCATTCTTCGTTTTTTAACTCCAGAAAAGCCAACAACGTCACCGGTGCCATTGCCGCGCTTCTGAACTTGACCCCTTACCTGCACTGGCGATGGCAACACGCGCTGCATCACGGGTCTTCCGGTAACTTGGACAAGCGCGGTGCGGGAGATATTTGGACCTTGACGGTGGGGGAATTTCGCAACGCATCCCGCTGGAAGCGGCTGGCATATCGTTTGGCGAGGAATCCGCTAGTCCTCTTCATTGTCGCGCCCCTCTACGTATTCGTGATTCATCACCGATTTTCGTCGTCTTCGGCCCCCAAGCGAGAACGGCGTTCGGTGCGCCGTACGAATCTGGCGCTGCTGGCGGTGGCACTTGCCATGAGCGCCCTGATCGGTCTTAAGCCGTTTCTTGAAATCCAGCTGACCGTGTCTGCTTTTGCAGGGGCCATCGGCCTATGGTTATTTTACGTCCAGCATCAATTCGAGGGCGCGTATTGGGAACGATCGAAGGATTGGAACTACACGCAGGCGGCATTGCAAGGCAGTTCGTTCTATAAATTGCCGCGCGTGCTGCAGTGGTTTACCGGAAATATCGGATATCACCACGTACACCACCTCAGCCCGCGTATTCCCAACTACTTCTTGCAGAAATGTCATGAAACGCAGCCGCAGTTCCGCGACGTTCGGCCCGTCACGCTCCTCGGCAGCTTGAAGTCCCTCACGTTTCGCCTATGGGATGAAAAACGCAGGATGTATGTCGGATATCGGCCTGTAGCGCACTGAGGGGCAGGCGCACCGCATGGGCATGGCCCGGCGCTAGGCTATTCGGCCGCCGGCAGAAACGATGATCGCATGCGGCGGACGGTGGCATCGAACAAGAGGCGGGCCACGCGGATGCCGCCGCCCAAATCGGTGACGGTCTCGCGGCAGCGTCGCTGGACCGCTTCGCTGAGCACGACATCCTCGCCCCCGAGCGCCGCCGCCTGGCATTGAATCTCCGCCGCGCGCTGCACGGTCCACAGCAGCATGAAGGTCGTGGGGATGTCGCGCTCGCAAACTGCCACGCCGTGATTTCGCAGGACCAGTACGTGCTTGTCACCGAGGCTCGCGAGCATGCGGCTGCGCTCCTCGGCATAGACCGTGATGCCCTCGAAATCATGATATCCGACACGGCCGTAGAATCTGCGCGCCGTAGAAATTGTTGTGGTCGAAACCACCGCGCTTCATGGCGACCGCCGAGACTGCCGTGGTATGCGTATGGGCCACGCAAGCAATGTCGGAACGCTTCTCGTGAATTGCGCCATGCAAGGCAAACCCGGCGGGATTGCCGGGATAAGAGGACGGTTCTACCAGATGGCCGTCGATGCCGACCTTGAGTAAATTCTCGGGAACGATTTCAAGGTAGTTGAGCCCGAACGGGTTTACCAGATAATGGTGTGCGGTCCCGGGCAGCCGCACCGAAATATGATTGAAAATCATTTCGGTCCAGCCGAGAAAGGCAACCAGATGATAGAACTCGGCGAGTTCGCATCGCAGACGCCATTCCTCTGCATCCATGACGCGCGGCGGCACTCGTGATGGCATCATAACAGCGGGTCCTATGCGCCCTCCGTGGGCTGCAATCAAAATGCACGAGCGCGTATTATACAGGCGAATATCTCGGGAGCGTCATGATTACAAGACTCATGCGTCTGGGCTTCGCTGTCTTGAGCTGCTTTGCTTCGGCGGCAATCACCGCAGAGGCGGCGCATCACGGCCTTGTGGCCCTCGCAGAGGCGGTGTTCGTCCAAGACGAAGATGTCAAGTGCCTGAAGAGTGCGCTCGAAAATGGCAATCCGGACACCGGCCCGTCGACGTTTCTTCTCAAGGCGCCGGCCGGTTGCCGAGTGGCACCTCATTCTCACACGGCCGAGGAGCAACTTATCGTAATCCGGGGCCGCGTGCTCACGGGCATGACGGGCATGCGCGACGTTCTCCTGACTGCGGGGGGGATCGCCGTGATGCCGGCCAAGGCCATTCATTGGTTTAGCTGCAGCGGTAAGGACCCGTGCCTCATGGCCGTGACGTTCAACCAAAAATACGACATCGTCTGGGCGGACGTCCCGCGGTAGTCCTGGACGTAACGGACGGCGCCGGCGCGCTGCGCTACCGGACCTCCCCCCATTCCGGAAAAACCCGCAACGCATCGACATAATTGTGTATGACGTCCGTGTGCGCGTCCTCCTGCCAGCCCCCGGGGACGGGATTCTTGAATAGATCGCGCGGGCGGCCGCCTTCGTCGATCGAATAGATCGTGAAGTCTAGCGCCTGGCGCGCTTCCCTTGCCAACGCAGCGGATTCGATGGCGTTCGCGTAAAGCGCCAACACCGCGCCATAGGTCGAATTGATGCCACCCCAGGCTTGCGCATCCTCATCCTGCTCGTGGCAAACGGTTATGCCGAATTCCGTGTGAGTGAAAGTCCGGCGAACGAACTCGATCAGAGACGCTGAATCGGCACGCCACTCGGAATCGAGCACTTCCCTTTTCTCGAGCAAATACCGCGCGAGATTGAGCGGCGCCCAGGCTGAGCGGTTCGTGGGAGTATCGTGGTCTTCGAAGAACTGGGCAAAAAGGCCGCCATCGGCGCTCGAGCTGCCAATTTGAAATTCCTTGATCCATTTCCACAGAGTTTGGCGCGGGGCGGAAAATTCCGAATATCCATGGGCGAGCAGCTCATCGTAGAGCCGCAGAATGTACGTCATGTTTCCGGAGACGGCCCCGCGGCTCTCGCCGCTGCGAAAATCCGCGCGAAAGGGCCAGGGCGAGCGGGACGCGTCGCCGCAAGATTGATTGTCGGCGAGGACGCGGGCATTTTGCAGCGCCTGTTCCAAATACGCACGCTCGCCGGAAACCTCGAATAGCCGGGTCAGCGCATAGCCGGCGATTCCGCCCTTGTCCGGCTCGATTTCATAGGGACGGTCGGCTTGCGAACCGCAATCCGCCGGCAGCGGCATCACATCCCGCTTGCCGGTCGAGCGCGTGAATCCCGGATATCGGCCGGAGTTGGGGGTCAACGCTTCCTTCACCAGATAATCGCCCATCGCACGCGCGGTTTGTAGAAGCCGCCCATCCCGGTTGCCGCCCAATTCGTAGAATTTCAGATAGGAAAGAATACCCATCCCGTTCTGCGTCGCTGGAATAGTGTCGGTGCGATCGGGCATGGGAACCCAGTTGCCGTCCAGAAAAGTCGTCAGGACGAAACGAGGATACCCATGGTCCGCCGGACACTGCTGGTAGAAGTTCATTTCCATCCCCAGCGCCTCGCTCCAAGAGGTCCACGGCCGCAAACAGCCGTGCTCATCAAAACGTGCCGTGTGTCCCGCAATGATGAGAGGCCTCTGCATTTCACCGTCCACAGGTTGCTTCGAAGCTCAGCAGTCTCGATATCGGATAGACTGATCTTCGAGCATCGATGGACGGGGAGTCAATGCATGTGCATGACGGAGCAATGACGCATGAATGAAGAATACGATCCGATGAAGGAGCCGCGGTACGCGGAAATCGCCACATTCATGCGAGCACCGCTCGCGCGTACATTGACCGATGTCGACATCGGCTTGATCGGCGTCCCCACCGATCTTGGCGTCACCAACAGGCCCGGTGCGCGCCACGGCCCCCGCGAAATACGCAACTCATCGAGTCTCATGCGAACCTTCAATCTCGCGCTGGGCGTAAATCCATATGAGCTGTGCAGAATCGCGGATCTCGGCGACGTGCGCTTGTCGCAACGGTACGATCTCGAAAAACAGGTCGAGGAGATTGCGGCGTTCTATCGCAAAGTTCACGCTGCCGGCGTGCGGCCCGTGACCGCCGGCGGCGATCACTCGATCACATATCCCATATTCAAGGCCATTGCCGCCGATGCGCCCATCGGCATGGTTCACATCGATGCCCATACCGACACTTGGGGGGAATTTTTCGGCTCCAAGTTCACTCATGGCGCTCCGTTTCGGCTGGCGGTCGAGGACGGGCTCCTGGATCCGAAGCGCACGATCCAGATCGGGATTCGCGGCGGCCAGAACTACTTGGACGGCATCGAGTTCTCCCGGTCTCACGGGATGCGCGTGGTTTTCATCGAGGAATTTGCGGCGCTCGGCGTCGATCGGATCGTCGAAGAAGCACGCAGGGTGGTGGGCGGGGGTCGAACCTACATCTCCTTCGACGTGGACGGGCTCGACCCGGTCTATGCACCGGGGACCGGTACACCGGAAATCGGCGGCATCACCACCTTGGAAGCGCAGCGGCTCCTGCGCGGATTGCGCGGGCTCAATCTCATCGGCGGCGACGTCGTGGAGGTTGCTCCTCCCTACGATCAGACCGGAAACACCGCGCTGGTCGGCGCATCCATGATGTTCGAGATTATCTGCTTGATCGCGGATCGGCACTTTGGCGCCGGCGGCCGCCGCCCTAGTGCGCCGTCCATCCCGGGCAGCCGTTGAGGAACAGACCGACCACCTTGTCGGCCCAAACATCGAGTTCGGCCGGCGTCATCGGTTTGCCGTAGCCCATCGCACGGCGCTGCGGCAACGTGACGACCATGAATATAAACTGCTCGGCGGCGAACGTACGATTTTCCGCGCTCAACTTCGAATCACGCAGCTCGCTCGCAAGGAGGCCCCCGATCAAGGTGGTCGCTTCGCGGGCGCTGCCATCCCGGTTGACCGCGCGCGCCAATTCCGGGAACCGAGCGGATTCGGCCATGACCAGCCGATGCAACGCAATGGCTTGAGGAGAAAGCGCTGCGCGCAGCATCATTCCCGCGAGACGGCGGAGAATGTCGCGCAAACTGGTGCCCTCGATCAGGGGCACGTCCGCCGGAGGCCTAATCTGCTCGATGATGCTGTGCACGACTGCGGCGAACAGCGCCGACTTGTCGTTGAATCGGTGATAAAAGGTGCGTTTCGATATTCCCGCGCTCGCAGCCACGGCCTCGATGGTCGTCGACCCGTACCCTTCGGCAAGAAACAGTTCCGTGGCGGCTTCCAGGATTCGCTGCCGCAAGCGCAGTGAATCGGCGCGGGAAGGCCGACCGCCGCGGCTGACGGCCTTAGCCGTTTTCCTGCGCTCCATGGCGCCCTAACGTCGTTACGAGGTATCGCCTAGCGTCGATACGAGTTATCGCCGTAATAACCCGCGCGCGGCACCGCGTAAGCCCGAGGCGCATAGCGGGTTCGCGGCGCATAGTAGCTTGCCCGAGGCGCGTAGTAGGCCGGCGGCGTGGGGTAGTAGGCCGACGGCCGCGGATAGTACGGTGCCACCGGCGGTGCATAGTAGGTCTGCGGGGCCGCGTAGTATGCCGGCGGAGCATAGTATGCCGGAGGCGCGTAGCTCCGCGGCCCGTCGTATCCCACATAAGGCGCTTCCGCTTCGGTTGCCGCGATCGCCGCGGACACGATGACGATTGGCAAAGTCGCAAGACCCACGATAGCTCCGACCAGGCCCCTGCCGAGCTCCCAACCATGGAAATGGCCATGACCACCGTGCGCGGCGGCCGGGGTAACGGCTGCGCAAGCGATTGCCGCGGCCGCAGTCAATCCAAAAACAAACCGCTTCGATCCGAGCATGGCAATCTCCTTTGGGCGACGCTGCCAGCCTACGCGTTCCCCGGTCGAAACGCAACGGTACCGTTGCGTTATTCCGCGTTCCGCGATTGACGCCGGCTATCGTCCTGATAGATAGCGCCAATTTGACTTGCCGCGGCCCTGAGGTCTAACTTCCCGCAGCCCATAGTTGATTGATTCCGAGTGTTCATCGGAAGGAGCGAGCCGTGAATTTAAAAGGTAGCAAGACTGAGAAAAATCTGAAGGATGCATTTGCAGGCGAATCGCAAGCGAATCGACGTTATTTGTATTTCGCGGCCAAGGCGGATGTCGAGGGCTTCAACGATGTGTCGGCCGTGTTCCGATCGACGGCCGAAGGAGAAACGGGCCATGCGCACGGCCATTTGGAGTATCTGGAGGCGGTCGGCGACCCCGCCACCGGATTGCCGATCGGCGCGACTTCGCTGAATCTCAAGGCGGCGATCGCCGGCGAAACCCACGAATATACCGACATGTATCCGGGAATGGCCAAGAGCGCCCGGGACGAGGGGTTTGGCGAAATAGCCGATTGGTTCGAGACCCTTGCGAAAGCAGAGCGCTCGCACGCGAATCGCTTTCAGAAGGCGTTGGATAACCTGTAGTCCTGCTTACGTCGCCGCCTGGCGACCCCTGCTGGCGGGCTCCGACCTGGGAGCCCGCTGCCCCATCGTCGGGAGAAAAATAGGTGTCCGACGCAGAGACCAAGTCAGCCCGAGAGGGCAGTCTGGAGGCTCCGACGCGCCATGCCCTTGCCTGGAAGGACCCGCAATTCTATGACGCGGGTGCCGTGCAGTCTGAACTCGAGCGCGTCTTCGAGATCTGTCACGGCTGCCGCCGCTGTTTCAATTTGTGCAACTCGTTTCCGACACTATTCAGCCTGATCGACGAGTCCAGCACCGGCGAACTCGACGCCGTCGACAAAAAGGCATACGGGCAGGTGGTGGACCAGTGCTATCTCTGCGACATGTGTTACATGACCAAATGCCCTTACGTGCCGCCGCACCCCTGGAACGTCGACTTCCCGCACTTGATGCTGCGCGCCAAAGCCGTGAAGAACCGTGCCGGCGGAAACCGGGTGCGCGACAAAATCCTGAGCTCCACGGATCTGGTGGGTAAGCTGGCCGGCATCCCCGTCGTCGCCGAGGTCGTCAATGCAGCCAACCGGACGAAGCTGGGCCGCAAGGTTTTGGATGCCGCGCTGGGAGTACATCCCGAGGCACCCTTACCGGAATATCGATCAGACACCCTGCGCAAGCAGATCGCCAAGCGCCCTAAGCCGACCCTCGCCGCGCAAGCGGCCGGGGCCACCCGCGGGAAAGTCGCGCTCTTCGCGACGTGCTATGCCAATCGCAATGAGCCGGAAATCGGACTAGACCTGGCGAGCGTCTTCGAGCACAACGGCATCGAGGTCGCACTCGTCGAGCGAGAGAACTGCTGCGGCATGCCAAAACTCGAGCTCGGCGATCTGCAGGCAGTCGCAGACCTCAAAGCGAAAAATGTGCCGCATCTTCTGACGATGATCGACGGGGGCTACGACATCATCGCGCCGATTCCATCGTGCGTGCTGATGTTCAAACAAGAGCTGCCGCTGATGTTCCCCGACGACCCGGATGTAGCGAAGATCAGGCAGCACATATTCGATCCTTTCGAATATCTCTCGCTGCGGCATAAATTTGGACTGATGCGCACGGATTTTACGCGCTCGCTCGGCAAGGTCGCATACCACGTAGCCTGCCACTTGCGGGTGCAGAACATCGGACTCAAGACCCGCGAGGTACTGCAGCTGATTCCGGGCACTACCATAGAGCCGATCGAACGGTGTTCCGGGCACAACGGCACATACGGCGTCAAGACAGAATTTCGCGACACGTCCATGAAGATAGGCAAGCCGGTCTTCCAACGGGTACAAGCCAGCGGTGCTGATTTTTACGCGAGTGATTGCCCGATGGCGGGCCATCAAATCGAAAGCGGGTTGGCAAATGGGTCGAAGCCGACGCATCCGCTCACACTGCTCAGAATGGCCTACGGATTGGCCGGACACTGACGTGAAAAAATTGGCGCGCGGGGATCTGTTGAGCCTGGAACAATACGCTAACGAGCGGGCGCGGTTGCGCAGGGACGTCATCGCCCATAAGAAGCTGCGCAATGTGCAAGTCGGCCCCAACATGACTTGGTGCTTTGAGGACTACACAACGATTCGGTATCAAATTCTCGAGATGCTGCGCGCCGAGCGGATCTTCGAGAGCGATGGAATTCAAGGCGAGCTGGATGCCTACAATCCGCTGATTCCCGACGGCAGGAATTGGAAGGTGACATTGCTGCTGGAGTATCCCGATCCGGAAGTGCGGCGGACCGCCCTGGAAAAATTGATCGGTGTCGAAGATCGGTGCTGGATACGGGTCGGCGAAATGGAGCGGGTATTTGCGGTTGCCGACGAGGACATGGAACGTGAAAACGCCGAGAAAACCTCGGCCGTGCATTTTCTTCGCTTTGAACTTGAGCCTTCCATGGTCGCCGCGATGAAAAGCGGCGCCTCCTTGAGCGTCGGCGTCGACCATGATGCGTATCGGCACGTGGTGAGCCCTCTGGCCGGCCCGATCCGTGATACATTGAGTCGCGATCTCGACTAGCAACGCATATAAAAGCCTATATAAATAAGGGCTTACGGTTCCGGCCGGAATCTTCGGTATTGTGTTCGGTCACTAATTAGAGATCGACGGATATGAGGTATCGAGATGAGCGCTGGAACTGAGCCGGCCCGATGGTCGCAGGCGCGCACTGGTAGCGAAGGCGTCACGCTCGAGTGGCTGGATGCCCTCGCCGCGGGTACCTGCACGCCTGAAGCTTTTCTCGCTGCAATGCGCGGTCAGCTCCGAGGCGACAGCGATGAGAGCTGGGAAACATTGTCGCTGCTCGACCAATATTACCGGCGCGGCAAGATAAAAGCCGACGTTTTCCAGATGCTCAAATCGCGCCTCGAAAGCTCCGCAATCCGGGGCGAAGGAGACAAGGGAGCGAATGCCCCCGGCGGCGCGCGGCCACAACCCCGACCCCATGCCGGAGTTCCTGCCGCTCCGGCGCAAAAGAAGCTCGCGCCCGGCGCGGCGGCCCCAGCACCCCGCGAGGCGACCCCAGCACCCCGCGAGGCGACCCCAGCACCCCGCGAGGCGGCCCCAGCACCCCGCGACGTGGGCCCGTTAAGTCGGGAGGCCGGCCCGGCAACTCGCGAGGCGGCAGTGGCGTCCTACCGCGAGCCGGGCCCCGTCCAGCAGGGAGGGCCGATCCGCGAAATCGCCGTGGGCGACATGCTACGCGAGCGATACAGGATTCGGGGACTGCTTGGACACGGCGTCATGGGCACCGTATTCGAGGCCATGGACGAATATCGGCTCGCACTACCGGCCGCGGGCCAGAGGCTGGCCATCAAACTGCTGCATTCGGCGGTCACACAGCGCGACGAAGTTCTCATCGAGCTGCAGCGCCAATTTCAGCATGTGCAATTATTGTCGCATCCGAACATTCTTCGAGTGCATGAATTCGACCGCGACGGCGACATCGCGTTCTTTACGATGGAATTGCTGACGGGAGCGCCTCTGAGCGGCGTGCTCACCATGCGCAACGGGACTGGTCTGCCCCGGCCGTATGCTCTCGCCGTCATGCGTGATGTAGGCTCGGCGCTCTCCTATGCTCACTCGCATGGCGTCATACATGGAGACGTCAGCCCGCAGAACATCTTTATCACCAACGAAGGTGAATTGCGGGTCATGGATTTCGGCGCGACCAACAGAATGCTGAGGGATAGAGCCGCCGACATGGAGCTATCGGACACCGCGCCCGTCGCCCCGCCGGGCTATGCCAGCTGTCAGGTGCTCGAAGGCCAGCAACCCGATGCGCGAGACGATGTATTCTCATTCGCCTGCGTTGCCTACGTGTTATTGGCCGGACGCCATCCTTTCCCGAACCGCACCGCCTTGGAGGGACGCGCACAACGTCTGCGGCCGCGCTGCCCGCCGGGGCTTGGCGCGCATCAATGGCGAGTCCTTCGAGAGGGGCTCCGTTGGGAGCGCGACGAGCGCCCTTCCGACTTGCAGAAATGGCTGGACCGACTCTCCTTGGCCGGCGCCTCTCAGCGTTTGCCTGCGCTCAGCGTACTGGTGAATGCACCGCCTTCGCGAAGTAGCACGGGCGTGCTGAGCACGGCAGCCGTCACCATACTAGCGGTGCTCGCCGCCGCCGGATTCTGGGCAGTGACCGACTACGATTCCTTGTCACGCCACGCCTTGGAGTGGACTGGGCAAGCGCCAGCCGCCCCCGAAAATAGCGGCAAAACGCCTGCGCATACGGAGGCACTTCCGCAAATACGAAAGCCGAGTCCCTCAGCGCCGGCATCGATGTTGAAGCCGCCGGTGCCGGAACCGGCGGTTCGAGAGACGGCGGCGGCACCTAGCGCGCCCTCGCCTCCGGCGGTCAACCGAGCCGTACCTGCGCCGCACACGAATCCGATACCCGCCCCCACCACCGCACCGTCCGTAACACCGTCCGCAGCGCAGCCCGCTGCAACGGCCGCGGCAACGCCCTCACCAACGCCCGGCTCACGCGCGGATCCCCCAGCGCGCCTCGCCCTCAGCGACGCATCGGCTCGAGCCGCCAATTCGGGACCGGCTCGGATTGAAATGGCCACCGATACCGTGGATGTCCAGCCCGCCGAAACAACCGCGAGCGTGACGGTCCACCGCAAGGGCAGTCTTCACGGCGATGCAAGTTTCACGTGGTGGACCGAATCCGGCACCGCCAAGCCGGGCAAAGACTTCGCAGCGGCCGTACCGCGCGTCGAACGGATCGAGGACGGCAGCCGGAGCGTCATTTTGAATATTCCCGTTTCAAGAGGACCACGTACTCAGGCGAAGAGCTTTTATGTGGTGATCGACCGCACTGACGCCGGGCCCGCGCTGGGTGAGCGCAACCTCACCATGGTGACGCTGCAGCCAGGGGAATAGATCTTATTTGCCGCCGGTCCCCGTCGCATAGATCGATCCGTATCGGGTACGCAAGACGTTTTTGTGCACCTTGCCCATTGAATTTCGCGGCAATTCCTCGATGAGGATCACGCGTTTCGGCACCTTGTAGGGCGCCAGGCGCGTCCGCAATGCGCGGAGGATGTCTGCCTCGGACAACGCAGCGCCGCGTGCGGATACGAGCACGGCGGTTACACCCTTGCCGAAATCGGGGTGCGGAACTCCGAACACGGCGCTCTCAATTACGCCCGGGAGCGCATCGAGCTCCATCTCGACTTCCTTCTGATAGACGTTGTAGCCTCCGCTGATGACGAGATCCTTGGCGCGACCGACGATGTGCACGTATCCGTCGCGATCGATGCGCCCCAGATCTCCCGTTTTGAACCAACCGTCCGCAGTGAATTCGCTGCGCGTTTTCTCAGGATCGCGCCAATAACCGGAGAACACGTTCGGACCTGCGACCTCGAGCGCACCGACGAAATCGATGCCTTGCCCGAGAGCGCCCGTCGAAGCATCGGTTACCCGGACCGACGTCCCCGGCAGCGGCATGCCGACCGAACCTGGCTTGCGTACGCCGTCGTAAGGATTCGAGGTGTTCATCAAGGTTTCGGTCATCCCGTACCGTTCTAGGATGGCGTGACCCGTGCGCTGTAAAAATTCCCGGTGGGTATCCGGGAGCAAAGGTGCTGATCCGGACACGAACAGCCGTACACCGGCAGTTATCTCTCGATTGAGCGCGGGCTGCTGCAGCAGTCGCGTGTAATGCGTGGGAACGCCCATGAAGACACTGGCTTGCGACAGATGTTTCAATGCCGATGGGGCATCGAAGGTGTCTAGGAGGATGAGGCTCGATGCTGAGGCGAGCACCGTGTTGAGGGCGGCAAACAAGCCGTGGACGTGAAAAAGCGGCAGCACATGCAGCAAGACGTCTTGGCTCGTGAAATGCCACGCCTCGGCGAGCACGGCGGCATTCGATGCGAGATTGGCGCGTGACAGCATCGCCCCCTTCGATCGACCCGTCGTCCCGGACGTGTACACGATCGCGGCCAGCGAGCTTGCACCGCCGCTGCGGGGCACGTCGGAGGCTCGCGAGCCCTGAACGAGCGCAGGTAAGGAGCCTTCGCCTTCCGGCCCCAGGGACTCCAACCGGACTCCGGCCTGTGTCGCCCCCGGCTCCAGCAAGGCTTGATCGGCCGGGCGCACGATGGCGAGCTTCGCCGCACAATCGCGCAAGAAGTATTCGACTTCGTTCGGGGTATTCGCCGCGTTGATGGGCACGAACACCGCTCCCATGCGCAGGCAGGCAACGTAGAGGAGCACGGCGTCCACGGATTTATCAACCTGGACGGCAACGCGGTCGCCGGGGACCGCCCCTAGGCGCATCAGCGCTGCAGCGAAACGCCCCGACTGATCACGAAGCAATCGGTAGTTCAATTCCCGGCCCGACGGGGTCCTGAGAAATGGCCCGCCGGGGCGCTCGGCAGCGGCGGACTCGACCCAATCGGCGGGATCTGCTTGCGAAATCATGCCGGCGCCGCCCCCTTCGCGATCGCTTCGACGAACTATAATGGACCCGCAGGCAGCCGTTTTTAGGTTTTAATCTTCCTCATGACTCATTTGAACCCTTTTCGCTTGGACATCCCCTTTGTCGAGGAACTCGGCGTCGAATTCATCAGTGCCGACAAGGGCCGGGCGGTCCTCGCCCTCGATCTCGCCCCGCGGCATCTGAACAGCTGGGCCGTGGCGCACGGTGGCGTCCTCATGACTCTGCTCGACGTGGCCATGGCCGTGGCCGGCCGTTCTCTCGACCCCCGCGCGGGCGCTGGGGTGACGGTGGAGATGAAGACCAGTTTCGTGCAACCCGCCAATGCAGGGACTCGCCTCATCGCGACGGCGCATACGTTTCACCGCTCGAGCACCATGGCGTTCTGCGATGGTGAGGTGCGGGACACTACGGACCGCCTTATCGCAAAGTCGATGGGGATTTTCAAATACCGTCCGAGCGTCGCGCCGCCTGACTCTGTCAGCGATAGCTGACAGAGTCGCGCGCAGCCCTCCGGTTACCGTCGCGCCCCAAGTCGCATCTAATTGGCTCTTCCCCCCTCAAGGAGCGCCGATGCGCGGCACCGTCGAAGTTTTGCGCCATCGGGCATGCGGCTGCTCGCGCCTGTATGTCGCTGCCCTTTTCCTCTTAGCTGTAAGTTTCGCGCAATTTGCGCGGGCCCAAGATCCGGCCGTGGAATACGGTCCGTCGCCCCGTCTGGGAGCCCCCGAGAAATCTTCGATTCCAACCGTGAAAATTGCGAAGGCTATCGGCTGGAGCCGCGACGGCAAACCGGTAGCCGCCGCCGGCACGGAAGTCGCAGCGTTTGCCCGCGACCTCGACCATCCACGGTGGCTCTTCGTACTTCCCAACGGCGATGTGCTGATCGCCGAATCCCAAGCGCCGCCGAAACCCGATGATGCCAAAGGCATCTCCGGCAAGCTGCATAAGCTTGTCATGAAACGCGCGGGATCAGGCGCACGTCCGAGCGCGAACCGCATCACCCTGCTGCGCGACTCTCGCCCCGACGGCTCTGCCCCGGAGCGGCACGTCTTTCTTCAGGGACTGAACTCGCCGATCGGCATGGCTCTCATCGGCGACAGTTTCTATGTTGCCGACAGCGACGCGCTCCTGCGCTTTGACTATCACACCGGCGACACCGAGATTCGCGCGCAGCCCACTCGAGTCGCTTCGCTTCCCGCGGGGATGCTCAACCATCATTGGACCAAGAGTCTCATCGCGAGCCCGGATGGCCGTTACTTGTATGTCGGGGTGGGCTCCAACAGCAACGCGGCGGAAAATGGTCTTGCAGTTGAAGCCGAACGATCTTCCGTGTGGGAAATCGACCCGCAAACCGGCATCCACCGCATTTTCGCATCGGGCCTGCGCAATCCGGTCGGACTCGCGTGGGAGCCCGAGAGTGCCGCCCTCTGGGTCGCGGTCAACGAGCGCGATGAGCTTGGAGACCTTTTGCCGCCCGACTACATGACGGCGCTGCGCCCGGGCGCCTTTTACGGCTGGCCTTTCAGTTATTACGGCCGGCACGTCGACGATCGAGTCAAACCGCAAGACCCTGACATGGTCGCCAAAGCCGTACCTCCGGATTACGCGCTGGGAGCGCACACGGCGTCATTGGGGCTCTGCTGGTCCGGCGATTCGAAACTGCCGGCGCAATTCCAGCATGGCATGTTCATCGGCCAGCACGGCTCATGGAATCGCAAAACGCGCAGCGGCTACAAGGTAGTGTTCGTGCGCTTTGAGAATGGCAAACCCGCCGGCCTGCCGGTCGATGTCTTGACGGGCTTTCTCGACGCGAAAGGCAGGGCGTTGGGCCGGCCGGTCGGGGTCGCGGTCGACAAGCGCGGCGCCCTGTTGGTGGCCGACGATGTCGGCAACGCGATCTGGCGCGTTACCGGCGCGCGCGAAGGAGTCGCCGCCGCTCCATAGCAACTCTCCATCTCTGTAGTGCACACTACTGCTCCCAATGGCCGCAATCGAGGTAATCATGGGCGCAATAGAGGCACTCAGGAACTTAAGTGGATACCAGAGAATCGACGGGCGGCTGGTTCGTTCGCTCGGAACGGCGTCGCTCGACGTGACGGATCCCGCAACGGAAGAACGGATCGGCCAAATTGCCGACGCGAGTCCGGCGGATATCGACCAAGCAGTTGCGGCGGGCAATCAGGCGCAGCGGAAATGGCGCGTGGTGAATCATCATCGCCGCGCAGAATTGCTGCACGAAGTATCCCGACGCGTAATGAGCGACCGTCCGCTCGTGGCGGAGATGCTCACTCGGGAGATGGGTAAACCCTACAAGGAGTCGTGCGACGAAGTGGCTTGGTCCGCCAGCGCCATCGATTACTACGCCGAAATTGCGCGTCACGAAAACGGTAAGGTGCTCGGCTCCGCCGTGGATGGCCAGTTTCATTTCACGACCAAGGATCCGCTCGGCGTGGTCGTGATCATCCTGCCGTTCAACTATCCCCTGTGTCTGCTGTGCTGGCAGGCGGCCGCCGCCATTGCAAGCGGCAATGCCGTGATAATCAAGCCCTCCGATCTGACCTCATTGACCACCTTGCAATTCGTCGCCGCCTTCGATGCGCTTCCGGCCGGTCTCGTGCAGGTCGTCACCGGCGGCGGCGCCGCCGGGAAGCGCTTGGTCGAGCATTCCGATACGCATATGGTCGCCTTCACGGGAGGAATCGAGACCGGTCGGGTGGTGGCTGAGACCTGCGGGCGACTTTATAAGCGCGCTTTGATCGAAACTTCCGGGAACGACCCGTTCATCGTCATGCCGTCCGCCCCCGTCGACACTGCGGCCCGCGGCGCCGCCTTTGGGGCATTCCTCAACTGCGGGCAGGTCTGTGCCGCAGCCGAGCGATTCTATGTGCACGAGCAGGTATATGGAGAGTTCATGGAAAGGCTCGTGCATCACACGAGACAGATTAGGGTCGGCAATGGCCTCGATCGAGTCGACATGGGACCTCTCGCATCGAAACGCGAGCTGACTCGCTATTTGCGCATCCTCGACAATGCAACCGCACAAGGGGCGCGAGTGGCCGCGGGAGGCGATCGGCCTGGCCATCTTTCGAAGGGCTGGTTCGTCAATCCGACCGTTCTTGGTGATGTCTCCGTCGATGCTCCCATCATGAACGACGAGACCTTTGGACCGGTTGCGCCCGTAAGCAGGGTCAAAAGTTTCGATGAAGCGATATCGCTCGCCAACCGATCCAGATATGCCCTGGGAGCCACCGTCTATACGACCAACCTCGAGGAGTCGATGCGTGCAGTCAATGAACTGGAAGCAGGAATGGTATGGATAAACGCACCGCTGCTCGACAACGATGCCGGCCCCTTCGGAGGGAGAAAGCAGTCCGGAATGGGCAGGCAACTCGGCGCGGAGGGTCTGGACACGTTTAGGCATACGAAGTTGTCCATGATCGATCCGGGGGCCAAATCGCACGATTTTTGGTGGTTCCCCTATTCCGACGCAGAAGCGTATCCCGGCAGCAGCGGTGGCTGATCGCGCGGCGGGCAATCACCCACCGCAGCCGCCGGCAATGCCGCCGGATCTCGAAGCGCGGATCGCGGCATTCGAACGCGCTGCGCCGCCCGGTGACTTCGATAGTGCCAGCTGGTTTTGGATCATTCTCTTGGGCGTAGCCCTGCCTCTCGTGCTGCTGGCCGTCGGATGGTTCGTCTGATGGCGGACGCGAACCCGCAGGCAGACGAGAGCTCCTGGCCGCTGCTTCCTCGGGAACGCACGTGGGGCGCGGCGCGGTTGACTCTCACGCTCGCCACCACGGCTGCGGCGACTTGGTGTTACCTGATCGGCGAGTCCGTCGGCAGCTATCTTGGCTTTATCAAGGGCGGCCTTGCGCTCGGTGCGGGTTGCATGATGGGCATGGTCTTGGTGCTGCTCGCCGCAGGCCCCACGTGTGTACGATTCGGGATCGACTCGATTGCCGCCACCAAACCTCAATTCGGCTCGCGCGGTTGGGTCGTGCCCGCGGCGCTGCAGGCCGTTTCGATTATCGGCTGGAATTCGTTGCTGATCATATTCTTCGCGAAATCAGCGGTGCAGCTGAGCGTGGCGCTCGGCATCCTCGACATAACCTGGCACAACGCCGCGTTGATACCCGCGCTGACCGTGCTGGCCTGCGCGATCATCTTCATGGCGCTGGGCCGCGGCGCCACCGGCGTGTCGATCGTCGCGAATATTCTCGTTGCGCATGTACTCATCGGCTTTTGGATGCTGTATCTGCTCGTTTCGCACCGTTGGCCGGAGCTGATCGCTGCCCGGCCGGCGAGCGCGAATCCCAGCCGCCTTTGGAACTACACGACCGGAGTCGAGCTTGGTATCGGCGCCACCCTCTCGTGGTGGCCTTACATCGGGGCGATGATTCGCATGGCGCCCAATGGACGGACGATCGTGCTGCCGGTGATGCTCGGTATGGCGGCGCCCGTTCCCGTGCTGAGTCTCATAGGACTTGCCGGCGCGCTGGTTCTCAAGTCATCCGATCCCACCGAGTGGCTTCGCATCGTCGGCGGGCCGACCTATGCGATCATCTCGTTGACGTTCGTGACCGCTGCGAACTTTGGCACGACGACCGCCGGTATCTACGCCTCGGCCATCGGGCTCCGAAATTTCCCGACTTTGCAAAAGCGGACTTGGACGACCTTGCTGCTGATTACCATTGCGCCGGTGGCGCTGGTCGGGATATTCATCCCGGAGCTGTTCTTCGCCAAGTTCGGTAATTTTCTCGCGCTGATCGGCGTCGCATTCGCTCCGCTTTGCGGGATCCAAATCGTCGACTATTTCGCTTTACGCCGCGGTCGCATCGATATCCGGGCCATGTACGCCGACGCGCCCGGACGCCCTTATCACTTCTGGGGCGGTGTCAACCCGGCCGCGATGATCGCCTTGGCCGCCGGTTGCCTCACGTACATCGCCATTCTCAATCCACTGAGTTACGGCTCCGCCGCCCTGTACCCGTATCTCACGGCCTCGTTGCCTTCGGCGGCGGCGGCGGGCTTGATATATTTCCTGGGTAGTCTCATCGTCATGCGGGCGGGCCGGGGCGCCTACCGTCAAGCGTAATCCCCATCGACATGGCGGCAATTCCCGCTTCAATTTATAGTGTCGCATGAGCCTCGAGACCATCGGAATCTCGCAGCGGCGCAACGCGCTTGCTTTTTGGATCGGCTCCGCCGTAGTCAGCGTCGGTGTGCTTTTGCATATCCCGATGTTTTGGATGGCGCGGAATTCCGGATTCAATATGTCCGGCATGCCGATGGACTCGGGAATGTTGCTGGGCATGCTGATGATCGTGCTCGGAATTGCGGCCGCGGGCTATGGTTTGCTGCCTATTCGGCGGCCCGACGTTGATCCCTATCATTCGATCGCGCCGCCGGAAGACGCGCCGCTCACTGCCGCTCATTGGAAGCTGATGGGGGTTCTCGCGGTGGCGCTGGTCATAGACATCATGAAGCCGGCGAGCCTCGGATTCGTGACGCCCGGGATGCGGGTGGAATACGGGGTAGACCACGCTACCGTGGCCCTGCTGCCTCTGAGTGCATTGATCGGCACGGCCGCGGGTTCCTTTGTATGGGGCGCGCTCGCCGACCTGTACGGCCGACGCGCCTCGATTCTGCTGTCATCGGTCATGTTTGTCGGAACTTCGATCTGCGGGGCAATGCCCTCGTTTTGGTGGAATGTCGCAATGTGCTTTCTGATGGGCGCCGCCGCGGGCGGCATGCTGCCGGTTGCCTATGCGCTGCTGGCGGAAATCATGCCGACGAAACATCGAGGGTGGTGCTTGGTGCTGGTCGGCGGCATCGGCACCATCGGCGGTTTTTTCGCCGCGAGTGCGCTATCCGCGCTGTTGCAGCCGATGTTCGGCTGGCGAATCATGTGGTTTCTCAACTTGCCCACGGGACTGCTGCTCATCGCACTCAGTCCGCTCATTCCCGAGTCGGCGCGCTTCCTGCAGCACATGGGGCGCCTCGATGAAGCGCGCGCAACCCTGGCTCGCTTTGGCGCGATCATCAGCGTCGCAGAGGAAGCTGTGATGGGCGACCCGAGGCTTGCCCCAAGTTTTGCGTTGCGCGCACGCGATCCACGCTTGTTGTGCACGACCATCGCCCTCACGTTAGCCGCCCTTGCCTGGGGGCTCGTCAATTTCGGCGTCCTGTTATGGCTGCCCAGCGCGTTGGTTGGCGAAGGGCGCAGTGTCGGCGTCGCGAGCATCGTCATCGCGCGCTCCACGTTGATCGCTGCGCCGACCATCCTGGCGTCGGCGTACCTGTACAGCGTCTGGAGCACCAAGTCATCGCTGATTCTCGCGATCGCAATCACTTCGCTGGGGCTGCTCACGATCCTGCTGCGCGATACCCGGATTTTGCCGATCTTGACGAGCCCCGTCATGCCCGTCGCCCTGCTCATCGTCGGCTCGAGCTCGATGGTTTCGATTCTTCTACCCTATGCAACGGAGAATTACCCGATCAGAGTGCGGGGCCGAGCCACCGGGTGGGTGGCCGGCTGGAGCAAGATTGGGGGGCTGATTGCTCAGGGCTTGAGTGCGCTTGCGATGGTCCCGGCGCTGGGTACGGCAGCGGCGCTGATTGCGGTTCCGGCCGCACTCTCATTGGCGCTCATCTGGGTATTCGGCCGGGAAACACGGGGCCGCGACTTGCGGGAGCTCGAACCCTCGGGTGCCATTCCGTCGGATGCGCTTCACGCGGACTGATTCGGATGCATTGGCGATCCAAGCTCATCCATCCCAGCGCCCACGCGCCGCCCCACTTTCGATCCTTGGCTACGCCCACCTATCGCGGCTCCACGGTCGTGTTCGAGCGCCAGGCCGACGTATCGGAGGATTGGCGGCAGAGTGAGAGCGGCTACACCTATGGCCTTTACGGGACCCCGACTGTGCTCGAGCTTGCTGCCCGGATCGCGGAAATCGAGGGAGCCCGTCATAGCTTTGTCGTTCCGGGGGGTCAGGCGGCGATCTCTCTGATCTACCTTGCGTTCTGCAGTGCCGCGACGCACGCCTTGGTGCCCGTCACGGCCTATGGTCCGAACCGTGCGCTGGCCGCCGGGCTCATGAGGCGCCTCGGCGTCTCGGTCGAGAGTTACGATCCGCTGATCGGCGGGGGGATTGCGGATGTGATTCGCGAGAACACTGCGCTGATCTGGGTGGAAAGCCCGGGATCCGTGACCATGGAGATTCAAGATGTGCCGGCCATCGTCGCAGCGGCCCGCGCGCGCAAGGTGCCGGTCGCGATCGACAATACTTATTCAGCGGGAGTCCTTTTCGACGCGTTCGCGCACGGAGTCGATGTCAGCATGCAGGCATTGACCAAATATGTCGGCGGACATAGCGACTTGCTCCTTGGAACGGTATCCGTCGCGGAAGCCGGCGCGTACGAAGCGATCGGATCGGCGCACAATCAGCTCGGCATGGCCGTCTCGCCGGACGATTGCAGTTTGGCTCTTCGCGGGTTGCAGACATTGGGCGTACGGCTCGAGCGGCTCGAGAAATCGACGCTGGAGGTCGCGCACTGGTTGGCGAGGCACCCCGCGGTCAGGACCGTATTGCATCCCGCCTTCGAGTCCTGTCCCGGGCACGAGTACTGGCGCCGGGACTTCAGCGGGTCCTCCAGCATTTTTTCGATCGTTTTTGACGAGCGATTCACCGCGCAGCAGGTGACCGCGTTCGCGGATCGGCTGAGATTGTTCAAAATAGGCTTCAGCTGGGGCGGGGTCACGAGCCTCGTGGTGGTCTATCCGAATCTCGATCGGCCCGGGAAAAGATTATGGCGGACGCCTGGTACGGCTCAATGTGGGGCTCGAAGAGCCTTCGGATCTGATCATCGATCTTAGCCAGGCGCTGGACAGCATGGGCGCGGCGTCCTAACGAAGCATGGCCGTCGGCGAGCCAAGTCTTTTGCGATTCGCGGCGAGCTTGCTGGCGGCGCTCATCATGGTATGTTCTGCGATCTGGGGTGCGCTTGCGCTGTGGTATCAGGCGCCGGGCCGTCAGGCGATGAAAACGCTGATCGTGCTGATGTGGTTGATCGTCGGCTTCGCGTGGCTGCTCGCCCTATGGCAAGGAAGAACCGCGGTCGGTCTCCTGGCCTTCGCCGCGGCATTCGGCTGCCTGCTGCTTTGGTGGCGGCGAATTACGCCGTCGAACCATCGAAATTGGGCCGACGATGTGGCGCGAATGACCACCGGCACCATCGACGGCAAACGAATCACGTTGCACAACGTGCGCAATTTCGAGTGGCGCAGCGAAACCGACTACACCCAGCATTGGGAAACGCGCGGCTACGACCTCGATCGTTTGATCTCGGTCGACATGATCATGTCATATTGGAAGGGACCGGCCATCGCGCACATGCTCATTTCATTCGGCTTCGAGGACGGCCAGCACGCCGTGTTTTCGGTGGAAATACGCCGCGAAAGGATCGAAAGTTATTCCGAGATCGGCGGCTTCTTCAAACAATTCGAACTCAGCGTCATCGCCGCCGATGAGCGCGATGTCGTCCGGCTTCGCACCAATATCCGCGGCGAAGACGTCTACCTGTATCGGCTCAAGATGCCGGTATCCGCGATGCGCTCGTTGTTCCTGGGCTACATCGAGGAGGCTAACTCTCTCGTCGCAGCGCCGCGTTTCTACAACACGATTACCATCAATTGCACCACGCTCGTCTACCTGATGATGAAGCGCATCGTCGGCTACCTGCCGCTGAGCTTTCGGCTGATTCTATCCGGCTATCTGCCCGAGTACGTCTACGGCGTCGGCGGCCTCGACCGGCGCTTTTCGCTTCAAGAGTTGCGCGCGCGCGGACGCATCACCGACCGAGCCAAAAAAGCCGACCGCAGCCGCACGTTCTCTGCAGACATTCGGCAAGGGATTCCGGGCTGCGAGGCCATGGTTTTAACGGAGCAAGTGGCGACGCGGTCTTTTTAGGACCTCAGAGGATCGCGGCGCGGCTAGTGCAAGAGCGCGAAGCCGTAGGCCTTGAAGGCGACTTCGCCGGCTGGGCCCCGTATGTACGCGACAAATCGGGTCGCATCCGCCTTTGCCGCGCTGGTCAGAGCGATGGGATACACAATCGGCAAATGACTGTTCTCCGGAAAAACGTCCACCACGCGAACCTGCTTGTCCACCAATGCATCGGTCTCGTAGACGATGCCCAGCGGCGCTTCATCGCGATCCACGAGAACGAGCGCTGAGCGCACGCTATCCGCGCGCACGATGCGATCCGCCATGTCATTCCATACCCCTAAGGTGCTCAGAGCTTCCCGCGCATAACGGCCCACGGGCACGGAATCCGGATCTCCCGTGGCCAGGCGCCTCTTGCCCAAGGCGGCGGAGAGAGCAAACCCCGGTTCGATCTTTAATTTTATCTTGCTGTCCGCGGGCGCGACCAGGACCAGCCGATTGCCCAACACGTTATGCCGGGTATCGCGTTGAACGAGCTTCCGTGTCTGTAGATAGTCCATCCATTCCAGGTCGGCGGAGAAGAATACGTCGGCCGGGGCGCCGTTTTCGATCTGGCGAGCGAGCGCGGAGCTGGCGGCAAATGAGAATCTCACCGGGATGGACGTCTGCTTCGTAAAGCCGTCGCCCAATTCCTGCAGCACATTGGACAATGACGCCGCCGCGAATACCGTGATTGGCGGCTGGTCCACGCCTGCCGCAAAGCTGTTCAGGCTCAATGACAACAATGTCAACAGGACGCCGCGGAACTCTTTCACGGTTGGACCTCATTTCTTGCCGGTACGGCTCTCTAATACCGCGACATAGGACGGGGGAATTATGAATCAAAGCCGAGCGCGAAGACACCCTTCATTTTCGTCACATGGACGCCTCTTCAAGTAAGATCGGCGCACCGCCCGATCAATCACGACGGAGTTCGATATGTTCTCAGATATATTACGCTCCACTGCGGCAGGCCCGGCACCACTGCCCAACTCGATGGCGTGCCTCCATGCTGGCGCGTGAAGTATTCATTACCTGTGCGGTTACCGGCTCGGCGGATTCGGTTCGCAAGAACGCCAATGTGCCGGTGACGCCGGCGCAGATCGCCGCGTCGGCGCTCGAAGCGCATGCGGCCGGCGCGGCCATCGTCCATCTTCATGTCCGTGATCCGCAATCCGGCATGGCCAGCCGCGACGGCGCGCTTTTTAGCGATGTCGTCGGCAGAATTCGCAGCGAAAACCGCAATGTGATCCTGAATCTGACGGGAGGAATGGGGGGCGATCTCATGTTCGGTCCGGATCAAGCACCTTTGTCATTTCGCGCGGGCACGGATTTCGTGGGCCCGCTGGAACGTATTTCGCATGTGCTCGAACTCAAACCTGAGATCGGCAGCCTTGATTGCGGGTCGCTCAATTTCGATGAGCAACTCTACGGCACGACACCGAACTTTCTGCGAACCATGGCGCGTGAATATCAACAGAGAAATGTGCGCCCCGAGTTGGAAGTATTCGAACTCGGTCACATCGAAATAGCCAAGCAGCTGCTCGCAGAAGGGCTGATCGATCGGCCCGCGCTGTTTCAACTTTGCCTCGGCATCAAGTACGGGGCACCCGCGTCGTCGGAAGCCATGAAAGCGATGCGCGACGCGCTGCCGCCTGAGTCGCACTGGTCGGCCTTCGGCCTGGGCCGCATGCAAATGCCGATGGTCGCGCAGTCGGTCCTTCTCGGCGGCAATGTCCGGGTCGGGCTCGAGGACAATTTATACCTAGACAAGGGAATCCCGGCGACGAACGCTCAATTGGTGGCGCGCGCCCGCGCAATAATCGAACTTTTGGGCGTGCGAGTTCTGTCTGCGCCGGAAACTCGCGATCTGCTCGGTCTATCGGCATGAGAGGATCCTGTCGCGCGCCGCTCAGGTTCCGCAGAAGGTCTGAAGGACACGCTCGTTGGGTTTCGGCGGATCGGCGTAGGATTCGAACCCTTCTTGGCGTTCAAATGGCCGCGACAGCGCCGCCGACAATTGCCCGAATGGCGAGAAATCTTGCCGTTCGACCGCCGCCTCGATGACTTGCTCGATGCGATGATTGCGCGGAATGATCGCCGGGTTGACTCGGCGCATTGCCGCTGCGCGCGCCCGTGGCTCGAGTTCGTCTCGCGTCAGACGCGCCCGCCAGCGGCTCGCCCATTGGTCGTAATCCCCGGGATTGATGAACAAACTGCGGACGTGCGCGTTGCCGGCCTCTGTTTCTGCGGCATCGCATAGGCGGCGGAACGTCAGCGTGAAATCCGCTTGATTGCGGTGCATGGCCTCGAGCAGATCCTCCGCAAGTGCCGCGTCGCCATCCTCCCGAACCGACAGACCGAGCTTGCGGCGCACGCCCGTGAGCGACATCTCCGAAAAGGTCTGCGCAAATGTCCCGAGCACCTCGCTCGCGAGTTCCACCGCCCGATCCGCGCCGGCATCGATGAGGGGCAGCAGCGCTTCGGCAAATCGCGCAAGATTCCATACAGCGGCGTTAGGCTGATTCCCGTACGCATAGCGGCCCTGCCGGTCGATCGAGCTGAAAACCGCCGCCGGATCATAGGAATCCATGAAGGCGCACGGGCCGAAATCGATGGTTTCGCCCGACACGGCCATATTGTCGGTATTCATGACGCCATGGATGAATCCCACGTGCATCCAACTCGCGACCAGTGATGCTTGACGATCCGTGACGGCTCGCAGCAACGCAAGATATGGCCGTTCTGCGGCTTTCGCCTCGGGATAGTGCCGATCGATCACATAATCGGCGAGCAGGCGGACGCCCTCAACGTCGCCGCGCGCGGCGAAATACTGAAACGTACCCACCCGAACGAAACTCGCGGCTACGCGGGTCAATATCGCTCCCGGCAAGGCCCTCTCTCGGAAGACCGGCTCGCCGCTGGCGACTGCGGCGAGCGCGCGCGTTGCCGGAATACCCAGCGAATGCATGGCCTCGCTGATGAGATATTCGCGAAGTACCGGGCCGAGGGCGGCACGCCCATCGCCGCTGCGCGAATAGGGGGTTCGGCCGGAGCCCTTCAGCTGAATGTCGCGGCGCGTTCCATCCTGCGCGTGCGCCTCGCCCAGCAAGATGGCGCGCCCGTCGCCGAGCTGCGGCACGAAATGCCCGAACTGATGGCCTGCGTAGGCCATGGCGATCGGCTCCACGCCCTGCGGAATGACATTTCCGGAATAGATCCCTGCCAATGCGCCGGTATCGAGATCGCCGCGAATGAGTCCCAATTCGGCCGCCAGGCCTTGATTGAATTCCAGCAAGCGCGGCTTTGCGACCGGCGTCGGATTGACGCGCGCGAAGAAGCGTTCAGGCAAATCGGCATAGTCGGCGCGCTTCATGGAATAGTCATGCAATGCTGAGGTCAAAGGCCGGCGGCATCGATCAGGCGATAGGCGAGCACCGATGGCGCGAGAAACCACGGTTTGCCGCGATAGTAAGGTCGCGACGGGAACGGCAGCCCATCGAGAGCGGTTCGCCCTTCCGCCAGGCCCACCATTTGCTGGCCGATACGTTTGCCGAAATATGGCGCAAGCGGTACGCCTTGACCGCAATATCCCATGCAATAGTAGACGCCCTCGTGCCGGCCCAGATGCGGCAGGGTATCGAAGGTATACGCAACCCAGCCTACCCATGCGTGACTGACTCGGACGCCCTCGAGTTGCGGAAAGATCCGCTGCATCATCTGCCGCAGGCGCGGCACGCACACGAGCGGGTCTTCTTCGCCCAAGGCTGCGCGCCCGCCGAACACGATGCGCTCGCCGTCCGCCGAAGGCCTGAAGTACACGACGACTCGCCGGGAATCGACGATGTTGCGCCCCCGAGGGATCAGCGAGCGAACGCGATCCACGCCCAGTGGTTCAGTGGCGATCTGATAACTGCCGATGGGGATGATCCGTCGTTGATGCCACGGCGAGAGCGGGCCCGAGTGGCCGTTGGTCGCCAATAGCACTTGACGCGCCTGCACGACTCCGCGCGGGGTCAGCGCTTCGAAACCATCCCGGTTGGATTTGATGGCGGTGACCGGGCTGCGATCCCGGACCGTAACGCCACTTTCGAGCGCGCGGCGCATGAGCGCGAGCAGGAGACGCGTGGGATCGACGGATGCATCGTCAGGGTACACGCAACCGCCATGATAGAAGTCGCTGGCGATTTCTTCGCGCTGTTGATCCCTGCGAACGATGCTGATCCGTTGCTCGAGACCGCGCGGTTGATCCTCGGCCTCGCGAACCATCCGCCCAAAGTGCTTCGCGGTGTGCGCACCGAAGAAACATCCCGCCTCGCGCCATTCGCAATCGTCGCGCTCCGCGGCGAACGAGCGCAGGTAAGTCACGGCGTCGAGTCCCTCGCGGCAAATCCGGAAAGCCAAGTCCGCTCCGAACTTCGCTTTCAATGAGTCGAATGACGGCTTGATGCTGTAGGCGATCTGGCCGCCGTTGCGGCTCGAGCACCCCGCCCCGAGGTCTCCGGCGTCCACCACCAAGGTGGAACGGCCTGCCGCCGCCGTCTCGCGAGCCGCCGCCAGGCCCGTATAGCCCGCGCCGATGACGAGGACGTCGATGCGGGAGGGCAACGGCGCAGTGGTCTCTGGAATCGCCGCGTTCTGCAGCCACAGGGGGGTCGTAGAGATCGTGAACGTCATGGTTCCAGCGCGTCAGACCAGCGCCTCGGCCGCCCGGGGGTGCTGCTCAACCGCACCTCGAGTGGCAAGCCACGATCCGGCGAGAATGAATACGAACGCGAGGATTCCGCCCAAACCTAGATGTTCATGGAGCAGCGCCACGCCGAGGAGCGTGGCTACCGCGGGATTGATGTACGTGATGACGGCCGCACGCGAGGCGCCGGCGTGTCCGACGAGGTAGAACATCAAGAGCATGGCGAGGGCCGTGCATACCACGCCCAGTATGAGCACCGAGGCGAGAGTCGGGAGAGACGGCATGTGGGTGGGCAACGCGAGAACAGCCGGCACCAGCAGCACCGCGCTCGCCGCGGCCAAGCTCGCGGCGAGCGGGCCATACGGGTCGAGGCTCCTCAGATGCCGCTGAATGATGAGGGGTCCGATCGCATACCCCAACGTCGCAATCAGCATACAAGCGGCTCCCGCCCAGCCAAGAGGCCCGGAAATCGTACCGAAACCCAGCAAAGCAGCGACGCCGGCGAACCCCCCTGCGAGGCCTAAGACGCGCCACAAACCCAAACGTTCATGCACGCCGAAGAATCGCTGGATCAGGGCAATCGACAGCGGCACCATGGCGATCAGGATTCCAGTCACCGAAGAGCTGATCCATCGTTCCCCGAACGAAATAGCTGTAAAGGGAATCACGAATTCCGCCAAGGCAAACGCGAAGATTGCCGCTCTGTGATGTCCTAGGGTATATAAAGCGCCACGGCGCCACGCAATCGGCAAAAGAATCAAAGTAGCCAGCGCGACCCGGCCGAAAGCGACCACGACCGGCGAGAGTTCCTGCACCGACACCTTGATGAAGAAATACGGCAAGCCCCAAATGATTCCGAGGGCCGCGAAAGCGCCCCAACCTCGCCAACTCACTGAGTGAACCCCCTAAACCGTCGAACGTCGGCCATGTGCCGACAATGCTGTATTTGTCCACAATGCTATCAGGGAATAGCCGGGTGAGTCCGTTGCGCCGATACCGCTGTCCTCCAGTCGGCATAAACCTACAGCCCCAGTCGAAAGAATCGCCCCGTGGAATAGGCGCGCGGCGACGCCGCCGGGACGTAGGGGGCGATAGCATCGTCTGCGCCACGTGGCCGCTGATGCGCAACATGGCCGCTAACGCGCAGCTGGCCGCTAACGCGCAATTTTAGGATGATTTGGGACGACGGCGCGCGGCAAGGAGAAGACATGCCGTATTTTCGCGACGAGGAAACGACCCTGCATTATTTAATGCGCGGGCGCGGAGAGCCGTTGCTCCTCATCCATGGACTGGGGTGCAGCGGTGCGGATTGGGCCTTGCAAGTGGCGGCACTCGAGAAACGATTTCGCGTGATTGTTCCTGATTTGCCGGGCAGCGGACACAGCCCGCCTCCTTCGAACGGGTACGACATGGGCAAGTTGGGCGCATCCCTATGGGCGCTTCTCGATCATCTGGGTATTTCGAACGTCAATATCATCGGATTTTCGCTGGGGGGCGCCGTCGCTCTCGAAATGGCGGCACTCCGGCCGGGCAGGGTGCCGCGCCTCGGACTTATAAACAGCCTTGCGACTTATCGGCCCGATCACTGGCGCAAATGGCTCGAAACTCACGTCACGGCAGCGCTGGTGCGGCTCTTCGGTATGCGACGCGCGGCATGGCTGCTCGCGGCCAGGTTATTTCCCGAACCCTGGCAACGAGCAATGCGCCAGCATGCCGCGGCGGCGGTGGCGGCTGTCCCGGCCAGTTGCTATCTGGGATTGGGACTTGCGCTGACGCGCTGGGCGATTACCGACCGGCTAGGCGGGCTCACCAGCCGCATATTGTTGATCGCGGCTGAACACGATTTCACTCCGCTCGCGGAAAAGCGTGTCCTGGCCGCGACGCTCAAGGCAGATATCGTCGTCGTGCGCGGTTCCCGGCACGGTACTCCGTTCGACTCGGTCGAGGTCACGAACGCGAGCCTGCTTGCGCTACTGACCGATCAGCCGCTGCCGCCGCCGACGCTATGGATGCGTGATACGCCTGCGCGCGCGCAGGCGCTTTCGCTGGCCGGCAGCATTGCCGAAGAACACGCGATGGGTGGAAATCCGACCGCGAGCCCGACGCTTGCAGCGACCCTGGGAGTATCTCTCACCCTCGCCCCGCGCTGAACGCGGCCAGCATGTCCTCGTCTTTGTTGTCTGACGCGGCATTGTCGCCGAGCAATTCGAGGCACTGGTCGGCGGCCATGGGGCGTGCAAACAGGAAGCCTTGGCCGACCGCGCAACCGAGCCGCCGCAGGATCTCGGCCTGCTGATATCCTTCTATTCCCTCGGCGATGACCTGAATTTGAAGATGTCGCGCGATCGCGATGATCGCGCTCACGATGGCAAGATCGCTCGAATCCGTCGCCAGATCGCGCACGAAGCTGCGGTCGATCTTGAGCGCGTCCACACGCCAGTGTTTTAGGTAGCTTAAGCTCGAATATCCGGTCCCAAAATCGTCAATGGCGATTTTGACTCCAAGATCGCGGAGTCGCGCCATGGTGTCCTGGCGATTCTCTCCGGCCGGTGCGTGCGAATCGAACATGGCGCGCTCCGTCATCTCCAGCTGCAGCATGTCGGGACGAATCCCGTGTGTCTTGAGCAATGTGGCGATCGTCGACTGCAATTCGCCGCGTTGCAGCTGGGCGGGCGCGATGTTCAAGGACATGGGCACCAGCGGGACGCCGGCCTTGCGCCACGCGGTCATGTTCTGCAGTGTTCGGTGGAGCACGAAATTGCCCATCGGCACGATCAGGCCGGTCTCTTCGGCCACCGGAATGAATTGATCGGCCGGCACCATTCCATGCACCGGATGGTTCCACCGCATCAGCGCCTCGAGACCGACTACCTTTCGCGTCAGCAAGTTGATGAAAGGCTGGTAGTGCACATCCAGCTGCTTGAGCCGCAACGCCTCGCGCAAGGACGCTTCGACCGCGACTCGATGCTTGAGCTTGCGGTTCATCACTTGGCTGAACATTTGAACGTTGTTGCGGCCGCGGTCCTTGGCCTGGTACATGGCCGTATCCGAATGCTTCAACAGTTCGACCATGTTCGAGCCGTCGCGCGGGAAGAGGCTGACGCCGACGCTGCCCGTGGTCTGCAAAGGATGGTCGTCGATGATGATGGGGCGGTTCAAGGTCTCGATGATCCGTCCGGCGCCCAGAGTCACTTCGTCATAGGACTTGACGTTGCGGAACACCACCACGAACTCATCGCCGCCCATTCGAATGACCACGTCCGAATCGCGAACGACGGACCTGAGCCGCGTTGCCACTTCCTGGAGGAGTTTGTCGCCCGTCTCATGGCCGCGAGTGTCGTTGATGTGTTTGAACCGGTCAAGATCGAGGAAGACGACGCCGAGCTTGGTGTTCGCGGCTTGTGCCTCGGCAATTGCATCCGGCAGAAAAGCCGTCAAGTAATGCCGATTCGGCAGCCCGGTCAACTGATCATGGTGCGCCATGCGGTCGAGGCGAGTCTGATTCTCGAGCAATTGCTGCTCGGCTTTTTTGCGCAATGATACGTCGTGGGTGACGTAGGCGAGCACGCCGCGGCCATCGACATCGAGCAAGTTGCATCGCACTTCGATGTCGATCAGCGTCCCGTTCTTGCAGCGCTGCTGCATGTTGATCGCCATCTGCGAATTCGCGTCGCGCAAGCGAGCCAGCACGCCTTCAGGGGTCGCGGCGCCATCGGCGAAAATATCGCGCAATGTCAGCGCCTGCGCCTCTTCGGCCGTGTATCCAAGGCGGTCGATGAATGCGGGATTGGTATACAAGACGGTTTGGGCATGCGCATCCACGATGACGATGCCGTCGTTTGCCTGATCGATGATTGCCTTGTAGCGCGCATCGACGGACGTCCGGCGACGAAGGTAGAGCTTGCACGCAAGCAGTGTAATGAGAGCGAGGGCGCTTAGTATGCCGACCACGGCGAGAATGTTCGCCGGGCCGATGTCTATCCCGTACAGTGCGCCACGCCCCGCGGAGGGCGTCGCGGTGAGTCGAAATACGTAGAGTGCCCTGCCGCGGGCATCGCGCAATGCGGCGTAGCCGGAGGAGTAATCGCGCGACCAATACGGCTTGATATCTGAGAGCTGCGGGTCGGGAGCTGCGGGCCTGTGCTCACTGCGGGTTTGAGCAAGTCCTCCGGCAAGGTCGCCGCGTCGAATGCGCCCAATGGTCGAGCGATCAAGCTGCCGCTCACCGATCGCGCGAGCTGCGCGACCCAGGGAGCGGACAGATAACGCGCCGCAATCACCCAGCCTACGATCGAGGGCGGAGCTGCGCGCGACATGACAGGCAGTGCAACGATCCATTGGTCGCCGGTAAATTCCACCGTCCCGGGCAGCGCGTGAGGCGGGACATGCTTCATCATCTCGGGCGCCGGCGGCTCGTCCGTCACATGATTGCCGGCAACCGTTGCACTGAATCGCACCGCCTGAGAGGACGAAATCACCGCCAGCGCATCGACCGCGCCGCGCGCGAGATTCACGAGGGATGAACGGTCCGGCGCCGGGCCCGCATTGTCTTGCAAGAGCTGCGCGACTGAATCGGATTCCGCCAAATCGCGTGACCGCTCGATCAATTGGACTGGCGCTTGGTTGATTTCCCGCGTCAATTGTTTGAGTTGCAGGGTCAGGTTCTCGCGTTCCAGCGCCGCGGCGCGATGCTGCCAATAGAACTGACTAACCAGGGCGAAAACCGATAGAATGAGAACGGGTATCCGGCAGGCGCCGACCCAGGTCGATTTTTGCGGTAGCCATGCGCGAATCCTCTCCCGCATGGTCATGTATTCGGCGTCCCTCGTGCCAAGGCACGTGCGTTACAATTCGACATAATTTGGCCGCGATCGAGTATCGTTCCTGCAGTATGTTTCATGCATTACCGGCTAACCGATATGCGGTGCACAATCTGGTGTAGGACAGAGCGTGGGTATTCGGAACCGTTAAATGCATACTGCCCGCCCCGCCGTGCGCCTCGACACGAGTCTCGAATTACTCCTGGAACACTTGGGCGCCATGGCTTCCTCGAGCGTCCTGGCGACCGTTGTCGCAACCGCAGGTTCGACATACCGCAAGCCGGGCGCGCGCATGGCATTTCTGGCCGACGGCAGCTACCTGGGGCTGCTCAGCGGCGGCTGCCTCGAAGCCGATCTCGAGCTACACGCACAGGAGGTTCTCGAGAGCGGAGCGCCCCGCGCCATCGAGTACGACATGCGCGGTCCCGACGATGCCCTGTTCGGCATCGGTACGGGCTGCGAAGGCGCCATGCGTGTCCTGCTAGAGCCGGCCGGACCTGGGAGTCCCGCGGCAGCAGCACTCGCAGCGGCCGGGCGCTTCACTCGGGCGGGGAAATCGATCTCGCTGGTTTGCGTGCACAAATCCGCCGATCTGCCGCTGGGCACCTACGCGGCTGCGCCTCCGCTGCCGCCGGCGCTGATCCAAGCAGCTGCGCAATCGGTCCGCGAAACCGCATCGCGCACGGCTGACCTGGAGGAAGGCGGCCGCACCCGCGCGTTCGTGCAATTTCTCGCCCCGCCCCCGCATGTGTTGATCTGCGGAGCGGGGCCAGATGCGCGGCCCGTGGCGAGCGCTGCGCGCGCATTGGGTTGGCGCGTCTCGGTCGTCGACCATCGTCCGGCCTTCGCGGTGCCCGCACACTTCCCCGGCGCAGAAGTACGGTTAAGCGATGCGCACATGCTACGTTCCACAATCGCCATCGAGCAATGTCATGCGGCGGTGGTGATGAGCCATCACTTGCCCTCCGACGCGATATATTTGCGTGAGCTGGCATCGTCCGAGGTCCCCGAATACATCGGATTGCTGGGTCCCGAAGCGCGTCGCCATCGGCTCGCACAAGAACTCGGGGCGACGGCGGATAAGCTTAGATTGCGCGTCCACGGCCCGGTGGGCATCGACATCGGGGCGGTGACACCGGAAGGCATTGCTTTGGCGATCGTCAGTCAGATACACGCGTGGCTCGCGGGCCGCGGCGGCGTGGCGCCGTCCGCACTGTAGGAGCCGAGCACGCGGCAGGACCCCGGTCGCGGAGGGATGCCTGCCGATGTGCGTTGGCGTAGACTCGAGAAAATAACGACGCGCCGGACTGCGGCCGGCGTAGTACATCTCAGCGGCAGCGGGAGACAGTCATGTTCAAGTTATCGACATCTTTGAGTGCGGCGCTTTGCGCTCTCCTGCTGTGCGCATGTGGATCGAGCAGCCAGACCTCCTCGGTCTCCGCTTCGACGGCGCACGGGACGCTGGCGCAAGATCCGCCGTTTCGAATTGCCTCGCTGGACGCTGCGACATTTAAAGCTGAACTATCCGGTACCGGCAGCGGCGCGGAATTATTGCAGCTTGCCGGGAGCCCGAGTTGCGGCGTGGATTTTTACTACATTCAATTCTGGACCGTCGGTGGCGCGGGCGAAACCACCGAGTCGTCCGGCGCGTTAATGGTGCCAACCGGCGGCGCACCGACCTGTTCCGGCCCGCGTCCGATCGTGCTGTATGCGCACGGCACCGATACCGACAAGACACTCAACATCGCCGACATCACCAAGACCTCCAACGCCGAGGGCGCGCTGATCGCGGCCATGTTCGCCGCGCAAGGCTACATCGTGGTTGCACCCAACTATGCCGGTTATGACATTTCGACTCTCGGGTATCACCCCTTTCTCAATGCCGAGCAGCAGTCCGGAGAAATGATCGATATTTTGACGGCGGCGCGGATGGCTCTTCCAAAGACTTTGAGTTCCGCCACCAGCGACGGCGGCAAATTATTCATCACCGGTTACTCCGAAGGCGGATATGTAGCCTTGGCGACTCAGCGAGCGCTCCAGGCAAGCGGCGCTGTTGTCACCGGTTCCGCGCCTATGTCCGGACCCTATGCGTTGGAAGCCTTCGGCGACGCCATCTTCTTTGGCGATGTCAACCTTGGCTCGACCGTATTCTCGCCGCTGCTGAGCACGAGCTACCAGAAAGCCTACGGCAATATCTACAGCACGCCGAGCGATCTATATTCTTCGACCTACGCGAAGGGAATCGAGACCCTGCTGCCGAGCGCACTGCCGCTCGCCACGATTTTTGCGAACGGTATGCTGCCGGAAACCGCTCTGTTCAACAGCACGACGCCGGTGGTGAGCGTACCGGGTAATCCCGTTTTGTCTGCGACGCTTACGGCGCTGTTGCTGGTGCCGGGCAGTCCTGGATACCCAATACCTTCCACCTCGCAAACGCCTCTGTTCGCGGCCGGATTCGGTTCGCCCTACCTCATCAACAATTCATATCGCGTGAGCTATGTGCTGGACGCCGCGTATCATCCGGATGGCGCCGTCCCCGTGCCGCTGCCCGGCGTACCGCTCGCGGCGACCGTGCCGAAACAGCCTCTGCGCGAGGCCTTTTACAAGAACGATTTACGCAATGGTGCCTGGGCGCCGACCTCCCCCACGCTGCTCTGCGGAGGGAACGCAGATCCCACAGTGTTCTTTTCGGTAAATACGGGGACCATGGCGGCCTTTTGGAGCGCGCAGGTGCAAGCCGGGCTCATTACCGTGCTGGATGTCGGCGCGGCCCCCGCGGGTCCTTTCGCCGCATTACAGACCGGGTTCCAACAAAGCCAGGCGGCGCAGTTGACCTTCTACGAATCGGCGGCCGGCGGCGGACTCTCGCCGGCCGCGGCTGAACAACTCCTCGTTCAGGGTTATCACGGCTCTGTAGCGCCGTTCTGTACCGCAGCCGCTCGCGCGTTCTTCAGCCAACTCTAAAGGATCGGCCATGACCAAACTCAATGTCCGCACGCGTCTCGGCATGCTGGTCGTCGCTGCGACGGCGACTCTTTTGGGCGCGGCGCCGGCGCGGGCCGATGACGTTTACAGCAACAGCGTGCGGGCCGGGCTCTACTCTGTGTTCTATCACGTTACCGCGGATGACCTGTCAGGGCCCTACGTGCCCCCCGGAGCTAAAATCGATGCCAAAAACGTCAACACGCTGTATCTCGCATACGTGAGGCGGCTGTTCCCGCATCTGGATATGGAATTGACGGTGGGCTACCCGCCATTGCAGAAAACCGTGGGCAAGGGTCCGGCCACCTTGGGTTCGGTGCCTTACGATGGACAGGTCATCGCAACGGCCCGGTGGCTGGGTCCGACCCTACTCCTTGAATATCTGTTCCTCAGCGAGGACTCAAAGCTCCGTCCGTACATCGGTATGGGCATCAATTACACCAATTTCTATGATCGGGATTCGACCGCTCAAGGCAATGCCGCCAGCGGCGGCCCCACCAAGCTTTCCCTGACCTCGTCGGTGGGACCAGCCGGCACGGTGGGCTTGGCGTACCACGTAGCGAACCATTGGAACGCGTACGCGTCCTACTCCATTTCCCGGGTGCAAACCAATCTCAGGGCGGATACCGCGGGCGTCATCCGGACCACGCACATCAGTTTTGGGCCGCAGGCGCTGGTGTTGTCCGTGGGTTTCTCCTTCTAGGGTCGCGTGCTCTCCGATGACTGAGTCCGGGACGCCACCGACCTACCGGTCCGGCACGCAGTCGGTTTCGGCCGGTGGCCCTGCCTCGACGCCGCAGGAGCGGGCGGCAGCGCTCGCGTTCCTGCAAAAATTGGCGGCGGAAGTCTCCGAGGGTTCGATCGATTTGCCCTGTTTCCCAAATGTGGTCATTCGCATCAGTACCGCGTTGGCCGATCCGAACACGACCTCCGATCAGGTAGTCACCATCGTGGGCGCCGAGCCGCGGCTCGCGGCGCGCGTTTTGCAGACCGCGAATTCGGCGGCATTCAACACCTCGGGCAAACGCCTGACGGATTTGCGGTCCGCCATCACTCGCCTCGGGCATCAGATACTGCAGGGAACTGCGATGTCCTATGCGATGCAGCAGGTAAAAAATGAGGCATCGCTGCGTTCGATCGCGCAGCCTTTGACGGAATTGTGGAACAAAAGCATCGCGGTAGCCTCGATCAGCAGAATAATCGCCCGGCGCACGAAATTGAATCCGGACGAGGCATTCTTGACCGGCCTATTGCACGGTATCGGAAGCCTCTACATCATGGCTCGCGCAGCCCCGCGTGCGACCGGACTCGGCGCAGAGGGGTTCTGGTCGGAACTTTTGCAGGGTTGGCAGGCATCCATCGGCAAGGCGGTTTTGGAAAGTTGGGGATTCGCAGAAGAGATGTGCGACGCCGTGGGCGAACAAGATGACCGGGAGCGCCGGTGGAAGCACGAAGCATCGCTGACGGACGTCCTGATCGCGAGCCTCGTGCTCGCCGATGCCTTGAGGACCCCGGGCTCGCACGATGGTATTACGACCGGCGTCAACGCGTTTCAAACAGTGAGAGTGGCGGCTGCCGAGTGCGCCGGTATTCTGAGCGAAGCCGAAAAGCACATCGGCTTGGTGCATGAAGCCCTCGGCGCGTAATCGCCTTCAATCGGCGCCCATATGTCGCGGAGTTAAGGCGGGCCGCGATGAATCGGATCGATCCAGTACACCTCCTCGACCCGCTCCGCGGCGTCGATATTGAGGTTGACGACCACCGACTCGTTGTCGCTTCTCACGAGCACGCATTCGAGAGCCGCCTCGCTCGAGCGGTTGATCTCCTGGTGCGGCACGTAAGGCGGCACGAAGATGAAATCGCCGGCATCCGCCTCGGCGGCGAACTCGAGCCGTTCGCCCCAGCGCATCCGCGCGATTCCGCGCACCACGTAGATGACGCTTTCGAGAGCCCCGTGATGATGCGCGCCCGTCTTGGCGTTCGGATGAATGATCACGGTCCCGACCCATATCTTGCGCGCACCGCGGGCCGAGTTGACGGCTGCGGCTCGCAGCATGCCCGGTGTCTGCGGCGTGTTGCTGTCGAGCCGATCGCTCTTGATGACCTTGACGCCATCGTTGCGCCAGTCGCGTTGTGACGATCCCGCCATGTCGCTAACCTGCCAGGGCTTTGATCAACGCATTCCAGTAAGCCAATCCATTGTAGAACTCTTTGACTCGAATTCGTTCATTGAGGCCGTGCGCGAACTGTTCGCTGTCCATGATGAACACCCCGCCCACGCCGTAGGTGGGAATCCCGGCATTGCGGAACACGGCGCCGTCGGTGGCGTAGGCAGCCTGGGTCGGTACCACCGGCGCGCCCGGATCCGAGGCGGCGACGGCTTTTGCCACCGCGCGCATGACATCGTCGCGCATCGGCGAGGCATTCGATACGAGCGCATCGTAACCCTGCTTCACCTCGACTTTCGGACCCACGAGCCCCTGCAATGTCTTCTGCACGTCCGCGGCGCTCGTGCCCGGAAAGATCCGGCAGTTGATGGTGGCCGTCGCCGACTGGGGCAGGGCATTTTCCGCGTGGCCGCCTGTCAGCATGGTGGCGACACACGTGGTGCGGATCCTGCCGACGAAAGCCGGATTCTTGGCGATCTCGGCCGCTGCCGCGGCGTTGCCCGGCTCGGCTGCGAAACGCGCCATCGCCTCTCCGAGCGGCCCCTTGGTTACCTGGCTTGCCGCCTTGAAGTCGCCCAGCGTCCACTCATTCCACATCAACGGAAACGCGTAGCTCTGCACTGCCTTGAGCGCGTCCGCTAACTCGTAGATCGCGTTGTCGGAACGCGGCTCGGAACTATGGCCGCCGGGGTTATGAATGGTCAAAAGAAACTGAGCCGAGCTCTTCTCCGCACCTTGAACATAGAAAATGAGCGGGTTTGCCGTGCCCTCGCTGAGAACGCCCCCGCCGCCGTCGCCGTTCAGGGCGTATTCCGCATCCACCAGACTACGATGGGTCGTGACGAGGTCCCTGGCCGTAGCCTGGGCCGTTTCCTCATCGCCGCTGAATGCAATGATGAGATCACGCTTCGGCGCGAACCCTTCGGCCTTGAGGCGCAGGAACGTCGCCGTCAGTAGCGCCACCTCCTGCTTGACGTCCGAGGTTCCGCGGCCGTAGAAAAAGCCGTTCTCCTCGGTGAGTGTGTAGGGATCTCGTTGCCAATCGCTACGATTCGCGGTGACGACGTCCATATGGGCGATGAACGCGATCGGCCGGCCGCTGCCTCCTCTTCCCCTGTAGCGCACGACCAATGATGCGGTCTCACCCAACGGCAGGATATGAATATCCGCCTCGGGGAAGCCGCCCGCCTTGAAACGTTCGGCGAGATACTTCGCCACCAGGGGGACTTTGCCCTTACCGATCGAACTTTCGATGCCGACGATGTGGGCGAAAATCTCCCGAGCCTGCGTGCGGACGGCCCCAGGCGCCCCAGCGGCGGAGCCGGATGCGCCGGAAGTGCCGCCAGGGGCCGCGGTAGCGGCGGTAGCGGCGGTCAAGATCACGCCCAGCACCCTAGCGCTCAAAAATAACCTCGAGCATCGTAATTTCATTGCTTTGAATAGCCCCCACGTATCGATTTTTGAACGAGAACTTCCAGGATAAACGAATCCATGAAATCCAGTGTTCAAATTCCACTTTGAATCGGGCGCATGATCATTCTTCACGGAGTCGTCCTGCTCACTGTTTTCGTGGTTTATCTATTACAACGATCGTGCCTTAGCCGACGCAGCCGGCGCGGCCGCCTTGGACATATACCTTTATAGAAAGGGACGTTGTGCCGCTAAAGCGGTCGCCATAGCGTCAAAGCGACACGAAAATATGCGCAACAACACCCCCCGCGTCTGCAGGGCGACCAGCGCGGTCAGCTGCGCGCTGCGACTTCGTCGATATGTCTGAGCAGGTCGGCCGGGTCTTCATAGACTCGGAATGCGCCGGCGCGCGCGAGTTCTTCTTCGCCGTAGCCGCCCGACAACAGCCCCACGCCGAGGCCGCGCGCACGCTGTGCCGCAATCATGTCCCAGATGCTGTCACCTAAGACGAGCGAATCGCGGATATCGACGCCGAGACGGTCGGCTGCGGTCAGGAACAGATCAGGATCAGGCTTGGCATACTTGACCTGGTCTCGCGTAACTACCGGCACCTTGGCCGGATCGACACCGAGCGCCGCCAAGTTGCTACCCGCCGTCTCCATGCGGCCGCTGGTTGCGATTGCCCAGGGGGTGCCTTGCGCGGTCAGATAATCCAGCAACTCGCGCGCACCGGGCAATGGCTGCACGCTGGCCGATAGCGCACGATAGGCTTCCGCATGACGCACACGCAGCCGCTCGAGACGCTCCGGCGTATTGTCGAACCCCGTTTCCCGCAGCAATATGTTTGTAAACAGGCCGCCGCTCATGCCGATCTTGCGATGAATGCGCCACACCGACAATGGAATCCCTTCATGATCCAGCGAAGACTTCCAGGCGAGGACATGCTGGTAGACGCTATCGATGAGCGTGCCGTCGAGGTCGAACAGAAATGCCGTTTTCTTACGCGTCATGCCTTGGCTGAAGGCCGCCGCAGCGGCGCCGCGAGATAGCAGCCGAACTCTTTCACGAAATCGACCGAGACGCGGGCGTGGACGCGGCCCTGACGATCAAGGAACCCTGCTTCATCGTCCAGAGGCACGACCGCGCCATGCCACACGTTGGGATGAAGGTACAGGCCGCGGCCTCCTTCGCACCAGAAAGTAACGAACTTCTCCGGACTGACGTCGTCTCCAGGCAGAGCCAGCGGCACCACGAAATTCTGCCGTTTAAGCGGATAAAAGAGCTGGCCGCCGTCCGGATGATAATTCGCTCGCCAGATGAGGGCGCGTTCTCGCGGTCGGCCGCATGCACCCGCGGCTGCCTCTTCAGGCCAGTTGCTCCAGCCGAATAGGTAACTGTCGCCGACCGCGTTATTTCGCGCGTACAGAGTCTCGCCCTTCCAACAAAACTCGAACAGCCCTTCGGTGACTCCGCCCTGATCGCCGGAATTGAGGTCGATAGGCCGCCATCCTTGAGCCGGCCAGCGAACGATCTCGATTGGGAAGCTCTCGGCATCGTCAACGAGATGCCCATAGCCTTTGAGACTCTCCTCGGTGGCGAGGACGATCGGCGTTTCGTGCGCCCGCCGCACGCCGGTGGTCGGCACGTACGCGAATTCCCAGTCACCAATATCCATGATTGACTTCGTTCCAGCAGTAGGGCCTAGATTATGCCTCAAGATCCGCTATCACGGCAGCACGGCCGTGTTCGGCGCCCGCATCATGACCCAGCAATACGGCTATGATCCCCGTCGACAAGACACCACCGGCGACCGCCATCAGCCCCCACGTGTAGCTCCCCGTGACATCCTTGATCCAGCCGATCATGAAGGGTCCGGCGAATCCGCCGACGTTGCCGAGCGCATTGATCAATGCGATGGCGCCTGCGGCCGCCGCGCCGTTGAGCAGCGCCGCCGGCAGGGTCCAAAAAATCGGCAGGATTGCAAGCGTTCCCGCAGCACCCATCGAGATCGCAGCCACCGATAGTACCGGAGAATTTGCGAGCCACGCGCTCGCGGCCAAGCCGAGACAGCCGACAGCGGACGCGGCAGCGATGTGCCACACGCGCTCTTTCATACGGTCCGAGTGATGGCACCACCACACCATGCCGATGGCCGCTATGGCATACGGAATCGCGACCACATTGCCGACGTTGTCGGCGGAGACGCCGGCATGCACGAAAATTTGCGGAACCCAGAGAATAACTCCATACAACCCGATCTCCGCGCCGAAATAGCACAGGCTCAAGCCGAGAACTCGAGAACTCGTCAGCGCACGCAAAACGCTCGTGCAGCGATTCGCGCCGCGCCGCATGGATTCCCCGTCGAGCTTGCGGATGAGCCAATCACGCTCCTCCACGGTCAGCCACGGGGCATCGCGCGGTGTATCGGGAAGGTACCTGAGCGTAGCGAACCCCAACACCAAGGAGGGGATGGTTTCCGTCAGGAACAACCACTGCCATCCGGCGAGGCCGAGGACGCCGTCGAGCCGAAGAATGGCATTCGACATCGGTCCGCCCAACGCGGTGCTGATGGGGACGGCAGTCATGAAAAGACCCACGAGCTTGGCGCGGGCAGGGGCCGGCACCCAATAAGTGAGGTAATAAACGACCCCTGGGAAAAAACCCGCTTCGGCGACGCCCAACAGGAAACGCAGCACATAAAAGGCCGTCGCGCCCTTGACCGCGGCCATCGCCCCCGCGACGATGGCCCAGGTGATCATGATGCGAGCCAGCCAACGGCGGCCGCCTACCTTGTGCAAGATCAAGTTGCTCGGAACTTCGAACGCCGCATAGCCAATGAAGAAGATTCCTGCGCCAAGACCGTAAACATACGGAGAGAACCCCAAATCGCGATTCATCTGCGCGGCGGCAAATCCGACGTTGACGCGATCGATGAATGCGGCGAAATACAGCATCCCCAAGAACGGGATCAGGCGCCCGCCGACTTTTTTGAGAGCGCTTGTTTCCGGGTCCGTCATGCGAGCTGCGGCGACCGCCGCGTCCCCGGCTCGCCGATGCCGCCCGGACTGCAGGCCGCCCTTTCGGCCAAAAGCATCGCGCCCGCACGCCGGGATTCGGTAAGATGCGCTGGGGAATTCTCGGGAGCATCGATGAAACACATCTTGATAGCCTCGTTCGTATTCGCTGTAATCTTGGGAACCGGCTCCGCCCAAGCCGACAGCCAAAAGCTGCGCATCATCAGCTGGGCTGATTATGTACCTGCCGACCTGATCGCCGCATTCAAAAAAGAGACCGGCATCGACGTCGAATTGACCCTGTCGAACAATGAGGAAATGATTTCGAAGCTGCGTGCCACCGGAGGGGCGGGCTATGACCTCGCACAGCCCTCCCAGGATCGGATCATGGCCGCGCAGCGCGAATTCGGGATCTATAAGCCCCTCGATCTCACCAAGGTCAAGATCGATGAGTTTCAGCCCGAGTTTTTGGAAATCGTTCGCAAGAACACCACCCTCGACGGCAAAGTCTACGGATTGCCCTATCTTTGGGGTACCGATGGTCTGGTGGCCAATGGCAAGCGCACCAAGGTCGCCGACTATCCGGATCTGTGCAGAGCCGATTTGAAGGGCAAGACCGCCGTTCGCCTGCGCCGGCCGACACTGATGGCGTTCGCGTTCGCGGCAGGTAAGGATCCGTTCGCGCTCTACGGCGACCCCAAGGCTTACGCTGCGCTCATGGACCAAGTGGGCGCCGCGCTCACTGCGTGCAAGGCGAATTTCAAGTTCTTCTACGACAACAAGGACCAGTTGCTCAACGGCATTCGTTCCGGCGAGGTCGTCGCAGCCATGATGTGGGACACTGGCGGCTGGACTCTCAACCGCGACAATCCGGACATTCAATTTATCGTGCCGCGCTCCGGGGCTCTCGGTTGGCTCGACACGTTCGCGCTACCTGCGCGCGGCCGCAACGATGCCGCAGCCTACGCCTGGATCAACTTCACGATGCGGCCGGAAAACGCAGCGCGCGTCATCAAATCCGTGGGCAGTTTCTCCGCCGCCATGAACACGGCGCCGCTCATCGACCCGCGCTTGAAGGCGCAGTTTGCCGCCGCTTTCCCCAACAACGATCTGAAGGGCATTCATTGGTATCCGGCCATCCCCCCCGGCCTCGAAGAAATCGAGGGCCGCGTGCTCGACCGCGTGAAGGCCGCCAATTGAGCACGCCGGATCTGGTGGCAGACGCCGTCTCGAAGCGTTTTGCCGGTCACACCGCCGTCGATTCGCTGTCGTTTTCCGTCGATCGGGGCAGCTTCTTTTCGATACTGGGTCCCTCGGGTTGCGGCAAGACGACGCTGCTCCGCATGATTGCCGGATTCATCGCTCCGGATGACGGCGACATCGCGATCGGCGGCAAGAGCATGCGCGGCGTGGCACCGAATCGGCGTCCAGTGAACATGGTGTTTCAGCAACTGGCGCTATTCCCGATGATGTCCGTGGGCGAAAACGTGGGATTTGGGCTCGCGCGACGCGGGATTGCAAAAGCCGAAAGAACGAAGCGCAGCGGTGCCATGCTCGAACGCGTCGGATTGGGCAACGCAGCGGATAAACGTGTCGATGAGTTGTCGGGCGGTCAGCGGCAGCGCGTCGCGATCGCGCGCAGCCTCGTTCTGGAGCCGACATTGCTGTTGTTGGACGAGCCCTTGGGAGCACTCGACCTGAAGCTTCGCGAGCACATGAAAATCGAACTCAAGCAGCTGCAGGCATCCTTTGGGACGACTTTCGTTTACATCACCCACGATCAATCGGAAGCATTGGTGCTGTCCGATCACGTCGGCGTGATGAGTCACGGGCGATTCGAACAACTGGGTACTCCGCAGGACTTGTACTACCGCCCACAGACGCCCTTCGTGGCGAGTTTCGTGGGTGCGAACAATCGGATCGTGGGCCGGACGACTAATTCCGACGGTCCCATTGCCGAGATCGCGACCGGCGATGGTTGGGTCGTGCGGGCGCTCAAAACCGGGGCAATCGCTGCGGGCGATTCGGTCGAGGTTTTCGTGCGTCCCGAAGTGGCCATGCTCGCGCGCAGCGCGATGGATCTTCCCGCCGGCCATCCACACCACGGCGGAGAGGTGCAAAGCGTGCTGTTCGATGGGGCGAATTCGGCGGTCTTGCTGCAGGAATCACGAACTCGCCGCGAATTTCGCATAGCGCTCCCGCAAACCGGACAGTTTTCGGATTTGAAGCCCCACGAAAAAGTCGTGTTCAGTTTTGATCCTTCGCGGGCCGTTTGCTTTCCGGCGCGTGCCGGTGCGGCAGGGCAGGATGCCTGACACGGCGATGGACGCGCGCTGGCACGCACGGCTCGGCTTGGGCATGTTGCTCGCGCCCGCCCTACTCTGGCTCGGTGCTCTGATCATTTTGCCGCATGTCGATCTCGCCGTGCTGTCGTTCCGTGAACGAGTTGGGCCCCGGCAGTACGTAGCAAGTTTGGCGCAGTACAAGACTTTTTTCGCTGAACCCCTCTACTGGCATGTCTTCCTGCGCACGGCGATCATGTCGGTGGTCGCCACTCTCTTGACGCTGTTGCTGGCATTCCCCATTGCCTGGATCATCGCCAAGCTGGCGAGGGGCCGCGCGGGCTCTCTGTTGTTTATCGTCTGCCTCATTCCATTTTGGGTCAGCGAGACGGTGCGGACCCTCGGATGGATGATCCTACTCAGAGAATCCGGCGTTTTACCCGCCTTGCTCGTGAAACTGGGCATCACGGCGGTGCCGGTCGAACTCTTGTATCGGGACGCGACCATCCTGGTCGGCTTGGTGTACACCTCCTTGCTCTTCATGGTGGTGCCGCTCGTTTCGAGCCTGGAGAGCCTGGACAATTCCTTGATCGAAGCCGCTTACGATTTGGGGGCCGGTGGATTTGCCATCTTGCGCCGCATCGTGATTCCTCACGCAGCGCCCGGCATCACGGCCGGGTGCATCGTGGTCTTCATGCTGACGCTGGGCAACTATCTGACGCCGACTCTGCTTGGCGGCAAGAACTCCCAATGGTTCACCGAGCAGATCTACACCCAGTTCATAACCCGCTTCAACTGGGAACAAGGCGCCGCGTTCGGATTCCTCTTGCTCGCACTCTCCACGGCTCTCGTGATCTTGGGCTTGCGCATCAGCGGACAGCGTTTCGGCGACGTGATGCGTCAAACATGATCCCGTCGCTGCCGCGGCCTGTCTGGTTACGCACCGCCACCGTGGCGTACCTGATTGCGTTTCTCACGTTCTTGTTTCTGCCCCTGGCCGTGGTTGCGGTTTTCGCCTTCAACGATGCGCCCTACCCCGCGCCGCCCTGGCGCGGCTTTACGCTCGATTGGTTTCTGGGCAACTCCGGGCGCGGCCGCACCGGTCTTTTCGCCGACCGCGAATTACTCGGCAGTATCTGGACGAGTTGTATCGTCGCCGTTTGCGTCACCGTGCTCTCGGCGCTGGTCGGCACGGCGAATGCATTCCTCATCGAGCGCGCACGATTCCGCGGCAAGCAGTTAGTGTCGATCCTCATGCTGGCTCCGCTGGTGATTCCCGGCGTCATCCTGGGTATTTCAATACTTGCTTTTGCAAGCCGCCTTGCGGATTTCGCGGATGACACGTTCGGCCTGGAGCTCGATTTTCTGCGCCCGGGCCTGCCCTTGGTCGTTCTTGGTCAATTCTCGTACATCGCCACCATCGCGACGCTGACGATCAGCGCGCGCCTGCGGCGTTTCGACCGCACTCTCGAGGAGGCGGCGCTCAATCTTGGTGCCTCCAAAGCGGCCATGTTTCGCACTATTTTGGTGCCATATCTGCGGCCGGCGCTCCTCGGCTCGGCGGCCATCTCCTTCCTGATGTCATTCGCGGACTTCAACACGACCCTGATGCTGGTCGGTGCCGACACGCCGCTGACGGTCATGATGTATGGACGAATGCGCGAGGGTGCGACTCCGGTGCTGAACGCGATCAGTCTCTTTCTCATGATTGCATCGGCTGTGCTGGCGCTCACGTTGCTGCCCCGCTCCGGGCCGCCACGCGCAAAGCCCGCGGAATAAACACCGCAAGGTTCGGGGCGCTTCCGATCGTTCGCACCCCTAAGTGTTCGACTATCCCGCCGGCAAACTGCCTTTTATATCTTGAACCACTGGAACTAGGCGGAACGAGGTGAACTCTAAAGGAGGCCGCCCTCGTGCGGCGGGGGCAGCGGTTGGCGGGGCAGCGGTTAAGGATATGGGTCGGATCAACTGCACTTTTGGGTCTTTTCTCGTGGCGCTTCTGCTGGCTGGATGCGGCGGTGGAGGCGGCATGGACAGTTCGGGCTCCGGAGCTCCCCCGCCGCCGGCACGGGGAACCTTGCTCGACAGCGCCCCGCAGCTTCTGTCGACGCTCACGGCGCCGAGCCTGCTACTCGAGCTCAACCTCTCGGCCAATCAGTTGCTGTTTTCCGTCAGCGGCACACCCGTGTGCGACGTCCTGTTCTATCACTTCAACTACGAGACGGTCGGCGGCGCGAACGAGGCCACGACTGCCTCCGCAGCGCTGCTGGTGCCTACCGGCCTCGGCGCGAATTGCACGGGACCACGCCCGATTGTCCTGTACGCGCACGGCACGTCCACTGATCGCAAATTCAACATGGATAATTTGCAGAACACCGAAACGCTCAACTTGGCGGCCATTTTCGCCACCAAGGGTTACATCGTCGTGGCGCCGAACTATGCAGGTTATGACACCTCGACGCTTCCCTACCATCCCTACCTGATCGCCGATCAACAGTCCAAGGACATGATCGACGCGCTCACGGCGGCGCGCACGGCGTTGCCTCTCGCCTCGGCGACGCTCACGAAGGATAACGGCCAGCTGTTCATCACCGGCTACTCGCAAGGAGGCTACGTGGCGATGGCGACTCATCGAGCCATGCAGGCTGCAGGCATGCCGGTTACGGCCTCAGCGCCGATGTCCGGCCCCTATGCGCTCGCCGCTTTTGTCGACGCCGTGTTTTACGGCCGGGTCAACGGCGACGGACCGGTGTCCTCGACGCTGCTCCTCACGGCCTATCAAAAGGTCTACGGCAATATCTATTCCAGTCCGGTTGACGTATTCGCATCCCAATATGCCGCCGGCATCGACTCGTTGCTGCCGACTACTACCCCAAGGAGCCAGTTGTATGCGCAGGGCAAGTTGCCCGAATTTGCGCTCTTCAGTTCCACGCCGCCCGACCCCGCATTCGCAGCCGATACGCCGCCGACCACGCCGGCGAATCTCGCCGAAGTTTTTGCGCTCGGCTTTGGCACGGGCAATCTAATTCAAAACAGTTATCGCCTAAGCTACCTTGAGGACGCGCAGGCCAACCCCGACGGCGGCTGGCCAACCATTACCACCGGCGTCGCGGCCGCAAATCCGGGTCTTCCCTGGCGACAGGCTTTAAAGACCAATGATCTGCGCAACTGGGTCCCGACAGCTCCCCTGCTCCTGTGCGGCGGCGACAACGATCCGCTGGTTTTTTGGCTCAATACCTCGCTGATGCAGAATTACTGGGCGACCCACGCACCGGCGTCTTCTCACATCAGCGTGCTCGACCTCGAATCCGCGGTGTCGAGCAACGATCCCTATGCAAATTTGAAAAAAAGTTTCGCGATCGCGAAGGACGCCGTGATTGCCGATGCCATTGCGCAGGGCGCCACCGACGGCGGCGCGCTCGCCGTGGCCGAGGCTTATCACACCTTGCTGGTTGCGCCGGTTTGCTTCGCCGCGGTCAAGACGTTTTTCGCAAACCCTTAAGCGGCGGCGCCCAGAATTTCGACCAGCTGAACCCTTCGGTCGATGCGTTGCCGACTCGAATTCGGAGCTGATGTCGGTCAATTCCCTCTCGTCCCGGGCGCTTACCACCTTGATGAGACAGGCGCGGTCCCGGCCCCGGCGCTTGGCCTCATACAGGGCCTTGTCGACCAAGCTGATCGCGCTATCGAGCGAGATATCGGTTGCAGAGCCCTCCATCGGAAAGCTCGCGTAACCGATGGAGATCGTGCAACGGATCATCTGCCCATTCCACGCCACGGGCTCGCGGCGCACCGCTTGCAGCAACCTTGCCGCCGTGATGTCCGCCTGGGCGGGCGTCATCGGCCCGAGAACGGCCAGGAATTCCTCGCCGCCCCAACGAACGAGCTTGTCATTTTCACGCAGTGCCGCCGAGAGGCGCTGACTCATCGCAGCCAGCACCGCGTCGCCCGCCGGATGGCCGTAGGTATCGTTGATGCGTTTGAAATGGTCGAGGTCCGCCAGCAACACGCAGCCCCCGACCGGGCGCCCGCCGTCGACCGCGAGCACCCGCTCGTTGAAGTAACGCCGATTCGACAATCCCGTCAACGGATCATGTTCGCTGCTGAAGCGCAGCCGATCGTTGGCCCGGCGCTCCCGAGCCACCGCCCAAACGAGCGCGGCGCAGATGAGCGCGATGATCAGCGCACCCGCAAAGGTCAATTGCTGGCGCAAGCGCTGTTCGTGCATTTCGGAGACCTTGAGCGCGTTGTCTCGCCGCAAGAGCTCGAGCTCGCGTGCCTTGCGCTCATCGTCGAATTGCGCGGAGAGCTTCGAGGAACGCGCGCTGCCGCGTGTTCGTCATGAACTTCTCGCTGATCGCGTCGTAGCGATGATAGACCTGGATCGCCATCATCAAGTAGCCCGGCGTGCTCCAACGCATCCGCGTATTCTCGAAGCAGTTCCTTTGCATCCAAGAGGTCGCTGCCGGCCAGCGCCTCGGATATCGCTCCCTCCGCGAGCTTCTCGCCCATTTTGATGCTGCCGAGTCCGATGTAGGCCAAGCCCTCGTTGAAAAGCGTTATCTGCACGTCGTCGCGCTGATTCGTGCGCAGCATGATAGGCAACGCTTCCTTCGAATATTTGAGCGATTCGGCGAAGTCCCGGGTTTTCAGATAGGAATCGCCTAGATTGAGAAGCGCGAGCTCGATCCATTTGCTGCTCCCGGAGCGCTTCGCGTGCTCGAGCCCCGCCAGCGAGGCGCGCCGTTCCTCAGTTCGATCCCCCTTGCGGTCTGCAATGTCGGCTCGGCGCTCTTCGGTTTCCACCAGCGAGGCCTCGTCGCCCAATTGAGTGGCCAGAGCCCGCGCCGTGTTCAATTGAACCGTGGCCCTGTCGAAATTACCGCTGTCGGTGTAGATTCGCACCAGCGAAAGCATCGAGTGCAAGATGCGAAGTTGGTCATGCATCTTGTTCGCGAGGTCCAACGCCTGCTCGAGGAAAGGAAGCGCCGCCTCGTCCTGGCCCAGAATGCGCAGCACGTGACCGCGCAGGCTCAGCACGCGATAGCGTTCGGTATCGGACCGAATGGCATTGATGTCGATGCCTTTGAGTTCGGCTTCCGCTGCGGCGAATTGGCTATGCTGGCGCGCGGAGTACGCCCGCACGAAGCGGCCCGCCCGGACCGCCGATTCATCGCCCGTTCCTGCGATGACCTCCAGCCGCCGCTCGACCGAATAGACATCCTCGTCCCGGGTGCCGTCGGCGTAGATCATCCCGCGGATTTCGAGCATCTCGATTTCGGCTGCGACGGAGTTCGCAGACAACGGCGGGGCCGCGTCGATGATCTGCGCGGCGCGCTCCGGATCCGACCACTCGAGCATTTCGAGTTGATCGGCAAATGTCGATGCCGCAATCGCGCCGGATGGGGGGGCGGCGGACAGCAAAATAGCCGCGATCAACGCGAATTTATCGACTTGTCCCATATTTCGGCCAGCGTCAGACCGCAGTGCAGCACCACATACCCGCATTTTTGCCATGTTCACACAGAAACTGGCGTGATGAAGGTCATCTCTCAGGATTTAGCTCGTGTTTGTCCTTATTGAAAAGCGTTCAGAATGTGACGCGCGTTTGGACAGCGGCCTCGTGTGCCGTTTCGGCCCGGACGGCCGATCAGTCATCGAAGGCGGAATAGACAAGGTCGCGGAACAGCGTGCGGTAGTAGTCGCGCTGCCCAGGGGCCTGGATGAGCAGCAACGCGATCAGCTGTTCTGCGGGATCCACCCAGAAGGTCGTGCCGGCAAGGCCGCCCCAGAAGTATTGGCCGATCGAACCCGGCACATGAGCGATGCCGGCGTGCAACCGAACGGCGAAACCAAGGCCGAAACCATGCCCGGGCAGCAGCAGATCGCTCGCTCCGGTAATGCACCCCAGATGATCCGCCGTCATCAGCTCAATCGTCTTGCGGCTGAGCAGGCGCCGCCCCTCCAGCAGACCGCCATTGAGCAGCATCTGCAGAAAGCGCGCGTAATCGCTCGCCGTCGATACCAGGCCTCCGCCGCCCGATTCGAAATTCGGCGGATTGCGAACTTCCAGGAGCTGCACCGCGCCGCCGCTTTCGGGATCCCTGGCGAAGGCCTCGGCGAGGCGCGAGTGATGATGCGGCGGCACGTGAAATGCGGTATCGACCATGCCGAGCGGCGACAGTATATGCTGCTCGAAGAACGCGCCGAGAGGTTGTCCTGACAATACTTCGATGAGGCGTCCGAGGACATCGGTCGAGCGGCCGTATTCCCAGCGGGTACCTGGCTGATGGAGGAGCGGCAGCTTGCCGAGAGTGGCGACCTGATCGGCGGAACTTTGCGCGCGGCTATACACCTTCGCGCCCATGTACATTTTTTGCACCGGCCCCGAGCCGCGAAATTCATAGGTGAGACCCGAGGTATGTCGCAAGAGATCCTGGATGGTGACGGCGCGCTCGGCGGGCACCAATTCGAGTCCGGCGCCGTGCTCCACGGCAACCTTGAGATCGCGCAGTTCCGGAAGATATTTCCCGACGGCGTCGCTCAACAGGAACCGCCCTTCTTCCCAAAGCATCATGGCGGCCACCGACGTTATCGGTTTGGTCATGGAATAGATGCGAAAAATCGCATCTCGCGTCATCGGCTCGACGCCGGCGGCATCGCGTTGGCCGAAGCTTTCAAAAAATCCGAGGCGGCCGCGTCGGGCGATGAGCGCGACGGCACCGGGGACGCGGCCGCGTTCTATCTCGCCAACCAAAACGGCACTCAGGCGCGCCAGGCGAACCGATGAGAGCCCGATTTCCTCGGGAACGGCGAGCGGCAGCGGCAGCGTCGTCACCGGGGCCGCGCTTGTGCCTGCAGAAGTTCCAGCCCCGCGGCATGATTTCGTTGAAAGCCCTTCCAGACGGTGACACCCGAATTGCCGGGACTGTAGGCGTCATATGCAGCCGGCGGGATAGTGGCCGGCCATACGCCGGCCGAGGATTCGGCAGCCGGAACGTCGAGGTACGCGGCACGGCTTTCATCGCCCTTGACGTAGCGATCCAGGAAGGCGGTGATGAAATGCGCGTTGATGGCATTGATGCGTTCCTTGCGCCATACCGGATCTTCGAACCAATCCTGATCCCACAGCCGTTGGCGCATTGAATCAGGCGCCGGACTCAAGCCAATCGCATGTCCGCCCTCCTTGAAGGTGAGCAGGTAGCGGTGCGCACCGCTCGCCATGTCGAAAATCGCACGCGCTCCGGTTGTGTAATCCACCGTCTTGTCGTGGTCGCCGGAAATCAGCAGCATCGGCGCGGCGATCATGCCCACCCCCTCGGCTCCCCAAGCTCCCAACGAGCCGCCGCCGGCCGGCGAAATCGCCACGACCGCGAGCAATCCCTTGACCGCCAGCGTGTCGCGCAACGCTCCGCCGCGGGCGTACGGCTGCATCAAACGGCCCGGAACGCCTTTGACCGCGCCACCCTCGGGATCAAGCACTGCGCCCGCAGCCGTCAGCACGCCGTAGCCTCCCATGGAGTACCCGACCAGCGCGATGCGCGCCGGATCCACCAAATGATCGGCGCCAAGCGTGTTCTGCAGGGACTTCGCCACGAATGCAACGTCGATCGGCCTGCGCATCAAGGGCTGCACGAATCGGGCTCGATCCGTGATCGGAGGATCGTCGTGATGAATGGCCGCCACGACGTAGCCCTTCGATGCCAGATTTTCGGTCAGCCAAGTCATCGCGGCCGGGTCGTTGCTGTAACCGTGAGAGACGATGACCAACGGGTGGCCCGTTCCCACGGACGGCGCGTCCCGCACCGCAATGCCGGGGATGGAGAAGCGCGCGGGGGGCGCCGGGGGTTCGGATGGGAGGCTTGCCGTGTACACGACGCGCGGCGCGCTCAGCGCAGGCCGCGCCGGATACCACAAGTCCACCGTCAGTACGCGGTCCGTCAACGGGGCAGAGTCCCTGGCCGCATCGTATGCGAGGATGTCGATTTGTCCGTGCTGGACCAAATGCAAAGTTCTGACCCCCACCGCATCGGTCCCCAGCTGTGCGAGTTCCGGGGCATCCACTCCGAAGCGACTGGGCGGGTCGCCCGCAAGCACGGGGCGCGCGCAAAAAAGGGCAATTGTGAACAGCATTATTCGCATGCAACACCTGTCGGAACATGAAAATCCAATTCCCATCAGCGCTGCTCCGGCGGAAGTTCGATCTGCAGAAGCGCGGGAAGGGCGGCCAAGGAATCGAGAAGCGAATCGCAGTTCAAGGTATCGGGCGTCCGGCCCTCGTTGTATCCGTAAGAAACGCACACGACGGGGATGCCGGCGGCACGCGCCGCTTGCACATCGTTGACCGAGTCGCCGACCATCAGTGTTTGGGATGCCGGCACGCGCAACGACTCGCAAGCAAAAAGCAACGGCTGCGGATCCGGTTTTCGGCGCTCGCAGGTATCGCCGCCGACCACCACATCGATCCAGGATTCGAGACCGAGCCGCTTGAGCAGCGCTTCTGCAAACCGATGCTGCTTGTTGGTGACTACTGCGGTATGCAATCCCGCGTCGTGCACGGACCGGAGCGCCTCGGCGGCGCCGGTGTACGGCCTAGCTCGATCCTCGTCGGCTTTCTCGAGTTCGCCGTAGTAATGGAAAAAACGTTCGACCATGGCGGCCTGGGTGACATTGTCGAGCGCGCGTCCCTGAGCGGCCGCGGCCCGTTCGATCAGAATCGGCGAACCACGTCCGATCATTCCGCGCACGTCGCTTTCCGCCAATTCCGTCCAGCCATACTCGGCAATCGCCCGGTTGAGCGCCAGCGCGATATCCCCGGCCGTATCGAGAAGCGTGCCATCGAGATCGAACAGGACCGCCGACAGCGGCCGCCCGCGCCAATGCACACCCGCGAATTTATGCATCAAGCGTGATACTGACCGGGCAGTGATCGCTGCCCATGACGGTGGGATGGATCTCGGCGCCCTTCACCGCTTCGCGCAAACCCCGCGATACGAGCACGTAGTCGATTCTCCACCCGACGTTTCGAGCGCGCGAGTTGGCGAAATGACTCCACCAAGAGTAATGCCCGTTGCCTTGAGTGAACAGGCGAAACGTGTCGACGAAGCCCGTATCCAACAGATTCTGAAATCCCGCGCGCTCTTCGTCGGTGAAGCCTTTCTTGCCGCGATTCGACTTCGGGTTCGCCAGATCGAGCTCCGTATGCGCCACATTGAGGTCGCCGCAAAAAATCACCGGCTTCGTCGATTCAAGCATCTTGCAATAGGACAGGAAGGCCGGATCCCAGTGCTTGAAACGAAGCGGCAATCGGCTCAGGTCATCCTTGGCATTCGGAGTGTAGACCGTCACGAGATGAAAATTCTTGAATTCTGCCGTTATGACCCGGCCCTCCTCGCCGCTATCGCGCCGCAATTCGTCGGCAAACGCGAAGCGTTGCGCAAATTCGCGCGGAAACCCGTTCACTACCGACAGCGGCTCTTGCTTCGAGAAAATCGCGGTTCCGGAATAGCCTTTCTTCACTGCGGAATTCCAGTATTCGCGATAGTCGGGCAAGTCGATCTCGAACTGCCCGCGCTCCGCCTTGGTCTCTTGCAAACAAACGATGTCGGGGCGATATTTTTCGAGAAACGGCAGGAAAGTTCCTTTCTTGAGGACGGCGCGAATGCCGTTGACATTCCAGGAAAAAATCTTCATGGGAACAATCTCGTCGCGGGGCGCAGCGCCGCATTATGCATGCTGGCGGTGCATGTTCGCTAGCCCGCGGCGGCGCCCGTGCAGCCTGGCGCCTGCCGCGGACAAGCGCCGCTGCGCGGGCAGATCACGCTCGCAGGAGATTCGAGCGCATCGGCGATCCAGGCAATATTTAGCACCTGCGAGGCAGCGCGAATAGCAGCGTCCGCGCGTTGCGGAATCACGCCGTCGCCGCCGCCCAGCCTGCAGGCTTCCGCGACCGCCTCGACCAACGCTTCGCCGTCGAATCCTTGAGCGTCGAGCGCCGGCAGAAGATCGACTCCCACGGACAGTACGTGCACTTCGTCGAGGGCGTCGCGCGTCAACAATGAGTGGCAGCAATACAGCCGCGCTCGTTTGCCGTCCTGCATCACCGAGATCTGCGACTTCGGCTTCTGCATTGGGGGTGCCGCCCGCTTCGCCTGCAACAGGCGAAAGACCGCCCAGCGTGGGCACGGATCGGATACGAGACTCATATTGCCCCAGGGCAACGGGATGCCGTTGCCGCGATACACCGCGCGCAAATACCCCGGCGCATAGGCGTCGAAGAAATGCCAATGCCGATACGGCGACACGGCCGTCATGCGCCGCATGACCAGCGCCGGCGTCACTCCGAGCTTGCGGCAAGCGGCCACGCTGTGCGCCTCGCGTATCAGGAAGCGCCGGAACGGGATCCGCGGGCACAGCAATGCACCGGCGAAGAAACTGCATTCGAAATCACGCCAAGCGTAGAGCACATCCTGAGCGCCCATGCCGGCGGCGGACCCCGAGGATTCGCCGTCGGCAGAATGAATCGCGCTGTGCGGCGAAATTGCGCCGTCGCCGTTATGCAGAATCTTGTGGCCGACGAAGAACGCAAGTTCGTACTTCAGCCTTTCCTCTTGGTTGCGCAGGCGCTTGTTGATCAGCACGGTTCCGGGCGCTTCGAATTGAGATCGCACCAGCGCGCCGCTCGGTTTGCGGGCATCGCCGTCGAACCAGTGCACGCTGAGCGCATGCCGTTTGCAGATCGCCATCACGGCATTGAGATCGAGCGGCATTTGGCGCTTGCCGCACTCCTCTGCTGCGCGCTCGATGTCGGGAAAATTATTGTTGTGAGTTTCCTGCCAAACGCGAATCAGCAGTTGGGCGAATTGCCGACCGGTTGTTCCGGTTTGCGAGAGCAGCTCCGGCAGCGCGTTCTGCAGCAGCTCGTGCGAGAAGAGAAATGCGGGTTCCAGCGGCATCGCCTGAAGTCCGCCGCGCTCGCGTGCTTGCGGAGCGGCTTCGACCTCGGTGTTTTCGTCGAGAAACCAGCGCGCATCTTTGCTGAAGATACCCGCGAGCATCTCCAGCATGTCGGCCGAAGGCATGCGTTTGCCGGTCTCCACCATGCTCAAATAGGACACCGAAGGGGCACCCGCCGCGTCGATTTGCACGCAGCGGGCGGATAATTCATCCAGCGTCAAACCGTTGCGCTTGCGCAAGGAGCGAAGTTTGGTGCCTAGGAAATGCCCTTGTCGGATCAAGCCCGCCATGACCTACCCTTGTGAAATTCACACTGTCAAATTTCCAATGTGTAAATCCGCCCTTCTCGTACTCTAAGCTGGCCTTAGCCCGCGAGGCAAGCTACCCCATAAGAACTTAGGAGAAATTGAAGTGAGCGACGAAACGAACGACCGCTGGCCCGGCATTCGGCGCCCGTACAGCCCCGAAGATGTGGCTCGTCTGCGCGGCTCCGTGCACATCGAGCATTCCCTCGCTCGGCTCGGCGCCGAGAAATTCTGGCGCCAACTGCAGAGCGAGCCCGTGATCTCGGGCTTAGGATGCATGACTGGGAACCAGGCGATTCAAACGGTTCAAGCGGGCCTGAAGGCGATCTATTGCTCGGGTTGGCAGGTGGCCGGCGATGCCAATACCGCGGGCGAAGTGTATCCGGACCAGAGTTTGTATCCCGTTGATTCGGTGCCGAAAATGGTCGAGCGCATCAACAACGCGTTGCTGCGTACCGACCAAATCCATCACATGGAGGGCAAATCGGACATTGACTGGCTGGTCCCCATCGTCGCCGATGCCGAAGCCGGGTTCGGCGGCAATCTCAACGCCTTCGAACTGACCAAGGCGTTGATTCGCGCAGGCGCCGCGGCCGTTCACTTTGAAGATCAATTGTCGTCCGCCAAGAAATGCGGGCACCTGGGCGGCAAGGTGTTGGTCTCGACCGGCGAGGCCATCAACAAGCTGGTGGCGGCGCGCCTGGCTGCCGACGTGCTCGGCGTACCCACCGTCCTCATTGCCCGCACCGACGCCGACGCGGCGGACCTGCTTCTTACCGATCATGACCCCCGGGACGCGCGTTTTCTTACGGGCCAACGCTCGACCGAGGGCTTCTTTTATGTCAAAGCGGGCATCGAACAAGCCATCGATCGGGGCTTGTCCTATGCACCGTACGCCGACCTCTTGTGGTGCGAGACGTCCAAGCCCGACATGGGGGAGGCGCGGCGCTTTGCCGCAGCAATTCACGCGAAATTCCCGGGTAAGTTGCTAGCCTACAACTGCTCGCCGTCATTCAACTGGCAGGCGAAGCTCGATACCTCGGCGATGAAGCATTGGCGCGAAGAGCTGGCCGCCCTCGGCTATCGCTTCCAATTCATCACGCTCGCCGGGTGGCACGCTCTGAATTTGTCGATGTTCGAGCTGGCGTCGGCGTATCGCGCGGACGGCATGCTTGGTTACTCGCAATTGCAACAGCGGGAGTTCGGCCAGGAAGGCGCCGGCTATCGGGCCACCAAACATCAGTCCTTCGTGGGCACCGGCTATTTCGATGCGGTGCAGACCGCCATCAGCGCCGGCGCGCACTCCACCGGCGCGATGGCCGGCAGCACGGAAACCGAGCAGTTCACCACGAGCGTGAAATCGGGCCCGCAGCGCGTCGTCGCGTAGGCTCTTAGGCGAATGAACGCCGCCGTCACTGCCGCCGCGACGAAGGACGGCATCACCGCGAAAGATCACGCCGCCATGATCGCGGAGCACTTTCGGCTGTACAACGAGGAATTCGGCCGAATTACCCGCCGCGCCGCGCTCAATTTTCTCGCCGAGGACTGGCAGACGGCGCAGCTCGATGCGGTCGCGCGCATCGAGCTGTACGAGTTGCGCGTGGCGCGGGGGGTCGCTGCGGCCGCCAGCCAGTTGCTATCGAAACGCACCGACGTGGCGCATTGGATCGAGATCAAGCGCGCCTATGAGATGATCGTCGCCCGGCGGCCGGACAGTGACTTCTACCGCACATTCTTCAATTCGATCACCCGCGATTTGTTCGGCACCGTCGGCGTCAACCCGGAAGTCGAATTCTGCGCGACCAGCGTGGGGCGCGCTTCCGGAGCGGTGCCGATCCGGGTCTACCGTGTGGCCGGATCGTTGCCGACCGCCGTGCGGGAGATCTTGAGCGATTTGCCGTTCGGGGCGGCCATCGGCGACCCGGAAGCGGCGGTGCATCGCGTCAGCGCTGAAATCGGCCGGTTTTTCCAGACTGGGCGTCAGAGCGGGCACCCTGAGTCCATCGAACTGATCGAACCTCTGTTCTACCGCGGCATGCAAGCTTTCGTCGTCGGCCGCCTGATCGGCGATGGCTCGATAACTCCCTTGGTTTTGGCCTTCACGAACTGCGCAAAGGGCGTGCAGGTAGAGGCCGTCATGCTATCGCGCGCCGATGTCGGATCGCTGTTCGGCTATGCGCGTTCTTATTTTCACGTGGATTTACCGGTCGTCAGCGCGGCGATCACCTTGCTGCGCTCTTTCATGCCGCGCAAATCGATCGATGAGTTGTATACCGTGCTCGGCCGCGCCAAACAGGGCAAGACGGAACGCTACTTCGCATTGCAAAGGCACCTGGAAAAATCGATAGACAGCTTCGTGCATGCTCCCGGGGAGCGCGGGCTCGTGATGCTCGTATTCACCCTTCCCTCTCACGATCTCGTCTTCAAGGTGATCCGCGATCGCTTCGGCGCGCCGAAGACCAGCACTCGCGAGGACGTGATCGAGCGCTACCAATTCGTTTTCCGGCACGACCGGGCCGGCCGCCTGGTCGATGCCCAGGAGTTCAGGCGGCTGCGCTTGCCGCGCGCGCGGTTCATGCCGAACCTGCTCGATGAGCTCTTGAACGAGGCATCCGAAAGTTGCCGCATCGATGGCGATGACCTCATCGTGGAACACTGCTACATCGAGCGTCGCCTGCGGCCGCTCAATCTATTCCTGCGCGAAGCCGATCCCGCCGCCGCCGAATCGGCCATCGTCGACTACGGCAACGCGCTGCGCGATTTGGCGGCCAGCAACGTTTTCCCCGGCGACTTGTTGCTGAAGAATTTCGGCGTGACCAGCCACGGCCGCGTGATCTTCTACGATTACGATGAGATTTGCCTGGTGTCCGATTGCGTGTTTCGCGATCTTCCCCAGCCCAGCTGCGAGGAGGAGGAAACCAGCGCCGAGCCGTGGTTTCACTGCGGTCCGCGAGACGTCTTCCCGGAGCAATGGCTGCCGTTTCTGTCCATACCGCAGTCGCTGTGCGGCGTATTCACGGAGCACCATGCCGATCTCCTGACGGCGGCGTGGTGGCGCGGCGTCTCGTCGCAGTTCGTCGGCCATCGTTTCTAAAAGCGCTTGTAGAATCCGACCGACATGCCGCGCGGCAATATCTGCGCGGAAAACGGGATGGTCCGCGTCGTGCTCCAATATCCCACCGCCGTGCCCAACGCCCAACCTGCAATGACATCGGATTGCCAGTGCGCCTGGCTCTTCAGACGCGCGATCGAGTCGTACAGGGGCAGGAGCTCCAAGGACCAGATCCAAGGATTTTGCCGCGCGTAATTCGCAATGAAGGGGGTGACGAAGCTTGCCTGCAACGTCACTTCGCCGCTCGGAAAACTTTGATGCCCGCTTCCCTTGAACCATGAATTGGGATTGTTGCCCTGCTGCGGCCGCGCCCGGCTGAACCCGAACTTGAGCAGTTGCGCGCCCGCCCCGGAAATCACCGAGGAGTCCACCGTCTGCCAAAGGGTGTGGCCGAATTCACCGTCATTTCCAAACCAGAGGCTGCCCGCCACCTCGAACGCAATCACCGCGTCCTGCAGTCCGTTTTGATACTTGCGCGCCCAAATTCCGCTCTGATCCAGCGTCAGCTCATGGTCGATGCCGAAGGGCCCGCCGCCGGCGTCGGCCGAACTCGTGAGCAGCAACAGTCCGAGACAAAATGCTCCTCGACCACCCAGTACCTTGAAGCGGGATATCGGCATACGCGGCCTCCGTTTAACTTTGCAGTACAAAGTACACGGTATCGCGGCCGTGACGCAAGTGTCACTACGCGTCTCGAATCAACAAGGCCACCGGAAACGAGTTGAAAAGCGCATCGGGCGTGACCTCCCGCTGCACGAGGTCATCCGTGAAGCAATTGCGCCACGTGCCGCCCGGCAACGGCAGGCGTGTGTCGCCCCACTCGCCTCCCAATGTCAGGGTGAACCGCGGAACGACGGCAATGAGGTTCTCGCCGCGGCGAAACGCCAGCAGCCGCCCTAAGTGTGTTCCCTGGGCCACCAGCGGCTGATACTTGCTTTGATCGGAGAAATCTTCCGGACGTTGGCGTCGAGTCGCGAGCAAGCGCATGGTCATCCACAATTTGGGCAATCCGGAATCCCACTGCGCCGACACGTCGGCTGCGGAGAGTTCCCGAGCCGCGCGCAGGAGCATGGCGCGAGAGCCGAAATCCACCGGCCGTCGGTTGTCGGGGTCGACCAGACTCAAATCCCACAATTCGGTGCCCTGGTAGAAATCGGGGACTCCCGGCGCGACCATCTTGATGAGAGTTTGAGCGAGACTGTTGATCCGCCCGGGCAGAATCAAAGGGTCGACGAAGTGTTCCAGGCTCGCAATGAACTCAGGTGCCTGAAATATGCCGTCGACGAAGCCGCGTAGGGATTCTTCGTAGGCATTGTTGGGCTCGTGCCATGAGGTGTTGATCTTCGCTTCCCGGCAGGCCTTGAGCATGTACTGCCAGCACCGGTCCCGGTCGATCGGCCACGCCCCGATCAGCGTCTGGTACAGGAGATATTCGGCGTGGCGGTCGGGAACATGATTTTGCCACGCGGATGCATTGAGCTTCGACCATTGGTGCAACGCCTCGGCCCACCGTTCAGGAATCTCCGAGAGGATCGAGATGCGCGTTCGGACGTCCTCGCTGCGCTTGTTGTCGTGAGTCGAAGTCGCCAGCAGATTGTTCGGCCACCGGTCGCTCAACGAGTGGCAAAATTCGTGGAATTTATCGGCCGCAATACCGACCAGCGTCGCCTGCGATCCCACTTCGTTGCAGGAGACCAGCCGATCGAAGCAGTAGAACGTGGTGTCCTCCACCCCTTTGGCCATGACGGCCGGCGTCAATTGCTGCCACATGGCGACAAAATCTGCTTCAGCCTCGCTTAGCCGCGATTTCGTGAGCAGGGTCGCCAAGAAATCGAAGGTTGCGGAATCGATGTCCGGCGAGCCGATGCGCGCGCTTTGAACCGACTCGGTCAAAATCCGCCTGTCGTCGTCTTGCAGCGTGTTGAGCGTTCGATAGGTCCGGTAGATGGGCAGCGCGATGATCAACCGGGCTAAGGCCTCGCGCAGCTGACGCGGACTAAGATCCCGGGTTTGCCGCTCGCCTCCTGCGATCGCGAGTGCCGCCTGCGCCAACCGCTCGTGATCGGCGGAGAACGTGGACTCGACGATTGCGCGCTTCTTCTCGCGGACCAGAGCGGCGAAATTCACGGGATGCCCGGTGAAATCCGAATAAGTCGCGGTCAGCACATCGGTTCGCTGATCATCCATCCACAAGCGATTCACTTTGGCCAGGAATTCGTAGCCGACGGTGCCGTCGATCGGCCAGTCCTCCTTCAGGCGCTCGTCGTTCTCCAATATCTTCTCGACGTAGATCCGCCCATGCGGCAGCAGCGCACGCAGGCGTTTGAAATACTCCAGCGGCTCCCGCAGGCCGTCCGGATGATCCACTCTCACGCCGTCAATCTCGCCTGCCGCAATCATTGACTCTATGCGTGCATGCGTCGCCTCGAACACGTCCGGCAATTCAGCGCGGATGCCGCTCAAGGTCCCTACATCGAAAAAACGCCGGTAGTTGCAGAGCTCGCCCGCGAGCTTCCAGCCGTGGAGCGAGTAGAACTGCCGCTGCAGCACCGCATCCACCAGGTCCTTGTCCTGCTGCGCGCGATCGACGGCCGCCTGCAGCTCACCCCGGCCATGCGCGTCGGCAAGCGCCTCCGCTGCTGCAGAGGCGTGTCTTGCATAGTCGATCCGATCCTGTTCGCCAGGTGTTTCGACGAGCAGTAATCTTTCGAGTTCGCCGAAGCAGCCTACCGCGGCCGCCGCGGCTTCTCCGCGCGCCGCCAGGAGCCTGCCCCAGGATGCGGGTCCCAGCGGCCAGCTGTTGTCGTAATGACGAAGGCGCAGCGCACCTGCCGCGGCTTCTATCTTGAGTTCGCCCGCCTCGATGGCCGCCCCGTACGGCCGTGCGAGCGAACACAGATGCACTCGAAAGGGATGATGCGGCCGGTTCCTGAAATCGAAATACTCGGCGAACTCGCTGTACGGCCCGTGCGCCAGCACATCGTCCCACCATGGGTTGTATTGAGAAGCGGACATGTGATTCGGCACGATGTCCAATAAGATCCGAAGGGCGAGAGAACGCGCGCGGTCGACGAAATCGGCCCAAGCAGGTTCGCCGCCGAGATCTTCGCTGATCCGCGTCGGATCCGCGACGTCGTATCCATGCTGGCTGCCCGGCACTGCCTGCAGGCAGGGCGAGAGATATACGTGGCTGATTCCCAAATCGGCCAAGTATGGCAGCACCTCGAGCGCGCGCCGCAACGGGAATCCCGCGTGCAACTGCAGGCGGTAGCTCGCGATCCATCTACCGCTCATGGCTCAGTACGACGAACGACCGCGCCGCCAGGCTCACCAATCGATTCCGCTTCACCGGCTCCGTCTCCACGGGCAATGCGGGACGGGCGGTATCGAACGCCACCGTCCAGCCCGATGGATGGAGCTCGTGAGAAATGCGGAACGACACGGGTTCGTGGTAGGCGTTGAGCAGCAGCAAAAAATCCGCGTCCTGGGTGCACTGGCCATGGCTATCGCGAATTTCCGGCGCCGTGCCATTGAGGTACATGCCGAGAGTGCGCATCCAGCCGCCGTCCTCCCAATCCTTGGCCACCATCCGCTTGCCGTCCGCTCTGAACCACACGATATTCTTGTCGGGATGCTTCGCTTCGGGATCATCATCGTAGAAGGCGAAGCGATGGAAATTCGGGTGCTGCTTTCGGTACTGGACGACGCGCCGTGCGAATTCCAAAAATTCCTTCCGGGGAGCGTCCAGGTTCCAGTGGTACCACGAAATTTCCGAGTCCTGACAATAGCCGTTGTTGTTGCCGCCTTGAGTACGGCTCAGCTCATCGCCTCCGGAAATCATCGGTGATCCCTGAGCGAACATGAGAGAACACCAGAAATTGCGCTTCTGCCGCTCGCGCAGCGCAATGACCGCCGGGTCGTCTGTCGGGCCCTCCACGCCGCCGTTCCAGGAACTGTTGTCCTCGCTGCCGTCGCGGTTATCCTCGCCGTTGGCTTCGTTGTGCTTCTGTTCGTAACTGACTAGGTCCTGCAGCGTGAATCCGTCGTGCGCCGTGACGAAGTTCACGCTCGCCGACGGCAACCGCCCGGTGACTTCATACAGGTCGGCGCTGCCGGCCAGACGAGTGGCGATATCCGAGTGCAGGCCCATATCGCCTTTCCAGAATTTACGCACCGTGTCGCGGTATTTGCCGTTCCACTCCATCCACCCCAGGGGAAAATTGCCGACCTGATATCCGCCTTCGCCGAGATCCCAAGGTTCGGCAATCAATTTCGTCGGAGCGAGCGTCGGGTCCTGGTAGATCGTGTCGAAAAATGCGCCTAATTTATCCACGTCCGTGAGCTCTCGAGCGAGCGCGGATGCAAGATCGAATCGAAAGCCGTCCACATGCATCTCGGTGACCCAGTAACGCAAACTGTCCATGAGCAATTGCAGTGAATGCGGGTGCACCATGTTCAGCGTGTTGCCGCAGCCGGTGTAATCCATGTAATGCCGCGGATCACCGGCAACCACGCGGTAATACGCAAGATTGTCGATGCCGCGGAACGAGAGCGTCGGACCCGCGTGATTCCCCTCCGCGGTATGGTTGTACACCACGTCCAATATCACTTCGATTCCGGCGTTGTGCAGCGCCTTGACCATTTCCTTGAACTCTCGGATCACATCGCTGGGTTCATGGGGGTTGCTTGCGAATCCGGGCTCCGGGGCAAAAAAGCCCAGCGTGTTGTATCCCCAGTAATTGCGCAGGCCCTTCTCGAGGAGGTGGCGGTCGTGCACGAAGTGATGCACGGGCATCAATTCAAGCGCGGTGATACCCAGGCTCTGAAGATGCTTGATGATGGGTTCGCACGCCATGCCCGCATAGGTGCCGCGCAGGTGGGTGGGAACATCAGGGTGTAAGTAGGTCATGCCCTTCACATGGGCCTCGTAGATGAGCGTCTCGTGCGCCGCGTGGCATGGCCGCCGTTCGCCGCTCCAATCGAAGCCGGGATCGATTACCGCTCCCAGGGGCGCGAAGGGCGCGCTATCCCGGTCGTCGAAGGTCAAATCGCCGTCCGGATCTCCGAGCTGATATGCGAAAAGCTCATCGGCCCATGTGAGCGGACGCCCGATCGCTTTGGCATAGGGGTCAAGCAGCAACTTGTTCGAATTGAAGCGCAGGCCGCTTTCCGGCACATACGGTCCATGAACTCTGTAGCCGTACAACTGGCCCGGGCCGACGTGCGGCACGTAAATATGCCAAGCGCCGCTGGTACGTTCCCGAATGCGGATGCGCTGTTCGTTGCCCCCGGATGCGTCGAACAAACACAGCTCGACGGACTCGGAACTCTCCGAAAACAACGAGAAATTAACGCCATTGCCGTCCCAGTTGGCGCCGCGCGGAAAAGGCGACCCGCTGATCTGATGGGACCGGTCATATTTGCCTGGGCTATCAGGCATTTCGCGCCGCGCGGCGGCCGATTCCACCCTCGATATTGCGAAGCGCTTCAGCGGTAGCCCAACCAGTCCTAGTCGACATCGAAAACTCCGTATGGCCTTGGCGGCGATCCGCTGGCTTTGAATCATTACCCATCAAATTTTACACGCCGGATACTATGAATGCGCCGACAGGGCAGGCGTAGGAGGAGAGCCGCAGGCGATGTCGGCGGGTTTCGACAGGGAATGTAGGACAAAGCGGTTAGCCGGGCCACGTCCAGTGGCGGATTTCAGGCAGGTCCTCTCCGTGGCGGTCGATATAGCGTTTATGCTCGATGAGTTTATCTCGTAGCTGTTGCTGAAGATAAACTCCCCGGCTGCCGGTCTGCGGCAGTCGATTGACCGCATCGATCACCAGGTGAAAGCGATCCAGGTCATTCAGGACCGTCATATCGAACGCCGTTGTAATCGTGCCCTCTTCTTTGTATCCGCGCACATGCAGATTCTCGTGGTTATGGCGGCGATACGTCAGCCGGTGAATCAGCCAGGGATATCCATGAAAAGCAAAGATGACGGGTTTATCCCGTGTGAATAGCGAGTCGAAGTCGCCATCGCTCAAGCCGTGGGGATGCTCGGAAGCCGGTTGCAGCTTCATGAGATCCACCACATTGACCATTCGCACTTTGAGCTCGGGGAGAGATTCCCGCAGGATCGATATCGCCGCCAGTGTCTCGAGCGTCGGCACGTCGCCGGCGCAGGCCATGACCAGATCGGTCTCGCCGGTCTGATCGTTGCTCGCCCATTGCCAGATCCCAATGCCCTCGCTGCAATGCTTGACGGCCGCATCCATCGAGAGCCACTGCGGAGCGGGATGTTTGCCCGCCACCACAACGTTGACGTAGTGGCGGCTGCGCAGGCAATGGTCCATCACCGACAGCAAGCAATTGGCATCCGGCGGCAAATATACCCTGACGATTTCGGCCTTCTTGTTCACGACAAGGTCGAGGAACCCCGGATCCTGATGAGTGAATCCATTGTGATCCTGGCGCCAAACATGCGAGCTCAACAGGTAGTTGAGGGATGCGATCTTGCGGCGCCACGGCAGGCCCGCGGTGACCTTCAGCCATTTGGCGTGCTGATTGAACATCGAATCGACGATGTGAATGAAGGCTTCGTAGCAATTGAACAGACCGTGGCGTCCCGTCAGCAGATACCCTTCGAGCCAACCCTCGCATTGGTGCTCGCTCAACATCTCCATGACTTGACCGCTGCGGGCCAAAAACTCGTCGTTGTCCTCGACCGCGGCCAGCCATTGGCGATTGGCCGTTTCGAACGCAGCCTCCAGACCGTTCGACTTCGTTTCGTCCGGCCCAAAGATTCGAAAATTGCGCGGTTCGGCATTCAATCGCAGGACATCGCGCAAGAATCTCCCCAAGACATGCGTATCGCCGATGCCGCCTATGCCGGGTTTTGCCACCTCGACCGCATACTCGGTGAAGTCGGGCATCCTAAGATCGCGAAGCCGCATGCCGCCGTTGGCGTTCGGGTTCGCCCCCATGCGCCGCTCGCCGCTCGGCGAGAGCGCCTGAAGATCCGGCTGCAAGCGGCCTTGCTCGTCGAAGAGCTCTTCGGGCCGATAGCTACGCAGCCAGTTTTCCAGCTCGCGCAGCTGCTGCGGATTCGACGCAGGATCGGTCAATGGCACTTGATGAGATCTGAACGTCCCTTCATTCGCCTTTCCGCCGACCATCTTGGGTCCTGTCCAGCCCTTCGGCGATGCCAAGACGATCATCGGCCAGCGCGGACGTTCCACTGTTCCTTGGACTCGCGCATCCGCCTGAATCCGGCTGATCTGCTCGATGACGGTGTCCAGCGCCGCGGCCATCGCCTCATGCATCGGCATCGGCTCGTTCCCTTCGACGAAGTACGGAGTCCAGCCGTAGCCTTGCAGCAATTGCTGCAATTCTTCTCGGGAGATGCGCGCCAAAATCGTCGGATTGGCGATTTTGTAGCCGTTCAAATGCAAGATGGGAAGCACGGCTCCGTCGCTCGCCGGATTCAAGAACTTGTTGGAATGCCACGATGTGGCAAGTGGTCCCGTTTCAGCTTCCCCGTCGCCGATCACGCATGCGACGACGAGCGCGGGATTATCGAACACGGCGCCGAATGCGTGGCTGAGCGAATACCCGAGTTCTCCGCCCTCATGAATCGACCCCGGGCATTCCGCCGACGCATGGCTGGGAATGCCGCCGGGGAACGAGAATTGAGTGAAGAGCCGCTTCAAGCCGGCCTCGTCCCGGCTGACATTCGAGTAGATCTCGCTGTACGTGCCCTCGAGGTAGGTATTGCCTACGACCGCGGGACCGCCGTGTCCCGGGCCCGACATGTAGATCATGTCCAAATCATACTTCTTGATGATTCGGTTCAAGTGCGCGTAGATGAAATTCTGCCCGGGCGTCGTGCCCCAATGACCGAGCAACATTCGCTTCACGTGTGCTTTCGTCAGGGGCTCCTTGAGCAAGGGGTTGTCGCACAGATAAATCTGACCTACGGACAGAAAATTTGCAGCGCGCCAGTAGGCATCCATTTTGCGCGCCGACTCCGGGTCGAGCGTCCGGGGCGCGGCCTGTTGTTGCATATTTAGCTCCTAGGTGTGTGCCAATTCCAGCAGACCGATGCTCAGCTCGGCGATCACCGACTCCTCGTCGGTGCGTATGACGCGCACCGCGACGGATGCGGTGCGGGGCGAGATGCACTGCGCGTGGCGGCGATTCGCCCCATCGTCGATGTCGATTCCGAGGTACTCCAGACCATCGCAAATGCGTTTTCGCACCGGTGCCGAGTTCTCGCCGATGCCGCCGGCAAAGACCAGGGTATCCACGCCGCCGAGTGCCGCGGTGAACGCCCCGATCCACTTCTTTGCCTGGTAGCAAAACAAGGCGAGTGCCTCGGCCGCGCGCGGATCGCTCGCTTCCCGATCCAGAAGATCGCGTACATCGGCGCTGCTCTCCGAGACACCAAGCAATCCTGACTCATGGTTGACCATGGTTCGAAATTGCTCCGCCGTCATCGTCTCCGTCAGCGCAAGATAACTCATGAGCCCCGGATCCAGGTCTCCCGATCGAGTTCCCATGACCAGCCCGGCCGCCGGCGTAAAACCCATGCTGGTGTCGATGCATCGGCCGTCACGCACCGCCGCCATGCTCGCGCCGCTCCCAAGATGCGCCAGGATGACGCGGCCCTGCGCCGCGGCGGCATCCCCGAGACGGCGAAGCTCCTGCAACAGGAAGGTATAGGACAAGCCATGAAAACCATACCGCTGGACTCCTTTTGCCGCATAGCGACGTGGAATCGGCAACTGCGTGGCGACGAGAGGCATGCTTCGATGGAACGCCGTATCGAAGCAAACGACTTGCGGCAGTCCGCCGTACCGATCCCGCAGCGATTCTATGAGTTCGATCTCCCGAGGCAGGTGCTCGGGATCGAAGGGAATGAAACCCCTCAGTTCGTCCAGCAGTTCGGCCGTGACGAGCTGCGGCTCCCGGTGCTGCATCCCGTGCACCACGCGGTGTCCGACGCCCGCTATCGATTTGAATATCGGCTGCGATTCGAGCCAGTCGAGCAACATGCCGATTGCCGGGCCCGGGCGATCGCGCCGGACGTCGATCGGCTTTTCTGCCGGATCCTCGCCCTGCTCGATGGTCAGCTGCGGATGCTCGCTGCCGACACGCTCCATCTTCCCTCGCAGAAGCCGCCGCAGCGGCTGTTCCACCGCGACCACGGCGAACCGGATGCTGGAAGAACCGCCATTGATCGTTAGCAAACTGGGCATGGGTTTCAAACCTGCGATGCGGAGCGTAGGATTGGATTCCTACAGGTTGGGCATGCGCCGCTCATGACGGATACAGTAGACTATCGGCAGATCGTCGGCGGCGCCGCTCATTCAACAGGAAATATATGTCTGCCACATTAAAAATCTTGGCGGGCTCCGCTCTTGTGTTCGGAGCGCTCCGCTAAGTTGACCGAGGTCGAGGTTGCCAGCGCCGGAAGCGCTCCGTAACATTTCGGTGATAAGTACAAGGAGAAGAGCATGGGGATGGCTGCAGAATTCAAAGAATTTGCCATGAAGGGCAACGTGGTCGACTTGGCGGTCGGCGTGATCATTGGAGCGGCCTTCGGAAAAATAGTTTCCTCGCTGGTCGCCGACATCTTCATGCCGGCACTTGGCAGGCTCATCGGCGGCTTTAATTTCTCGGACTTGGCCATCGCTCTCGGCAAAGACCCTACGGGCAAGGAAGTTTTCATCAAGTACGGCTCTTTCCTTCAGAACGTCTTCGATTTCCTGATCATCGCTCTGGTGCTCTTCATGGCCATCAAGGGCATCAATAAGCTCAAGAAACCACCTCCGGCGGCGCCCGCATCGGCGCCTAGGTCCGAAGTCCTCCTCGAAGAGATTCGCGATCTCCTCGCGAAGCGCGTTTGAGACTCTGATCATGGGGTTGTTCGACGGATTGCTGGGCGGGGTGGTCGGTGCCGAAATGGTCACCGTGGTCAACGGGCTGATCGAAAAGCATGGCGGGATTCAAGGGGTGATCTCGCAGCTGGAACAAGAAGGACTCGGCGGCACCGTCCGATCGTGGTTGGGAACCGGGGCAAACCTCCCGATCTCGCCCGATCAGATCCATCAGGCTTTTGGCGCCGATACCATAAAGCAGCTCGCCGCCCGGGCCGGCATGACTCCCGAAGACCTTGCCGCGAAGCTGTCGCAGGCACTGCCGCAGGCCATCGACAAGCTCACTCCCGGCGGCGTACCCGTCAAAGCCTGATCCCGCGCCTACGGCGCGGGCCACAACGCCAGAATCCATGCCGCGCAGACGACCAGCGCGGCGACGCTGCCCGTAACAATCTGGACTCGCTTGCCGCGATTGCGGGGCATCCCGACGCGCGCATAAATCCAACCACCGCCCACGCCGAAGAGAAATCCAAGAGCGTGGCCCAGCACATCCACATGCGCATTGCCCGCGCCCAACAGAGTGAGCAAACAGATGCCCGCGATCAACGGCGCGACCGCGTACCAGCGGCGCTCGCGCAGTGTAAGCCGGTGGCGCCAAGCCAGGCCGGTGAGCAGCCCCAATGCCGCAAACACCGCTGTAGAGGCGCCAACCGCGCGGTGAGCTTGAGGCGCGACGAGAATTTCCACATAGTTGGCGAGCGCTCCCGCCGCGAGGATGCTCGCCCAAGCCACTCCGGGTCCCAGCAGGCGGCCGGCACCCATGCCCGCCACAATGCCAAACAGCAGATTGCCGAGCAGATGCTCTTGATCCAAATGCAAGGTCAAGGCAGTAACGGCTCGCCACCACTCGCGCCGGGCTCCGACGTCGAGCGCGCCCGAAGACAGCCAGTCAGCGCCGAATAAGCCAAGGCCTGCGCAGTAAGCCGTGAGCAAAAGAATCAGCACGTACCCGACCGCGCCCATCGCCGCCCCCGGTAGGGGTTGCACGTGGTGAGGAACACTGCGCGGCACGCGGCGTTCCGCGGAATAGCGGCTGATTTCCTCATACGCACGATGAACCAAGGCGGGCGCCACCGTCAAAACCCAAGAAGCCGTGCTCTCAAGAACCGCGTGCTCGATGCCCCGCGCTTCGAGCACCAAGCTGAATTCACGGCACAGCGACCGAGACCCGCGGAACACCACGGCAGAAGTCAGGGGATCCGCTTGATCGGTATCTGAGGATGGCAGGGTCAAAACACGCTCCGCCGACCGGTCGGCTTGTGTGCTTATGGGGCCTCTGAGCGCGCAAATCAACGCCCCGTCAGCTCGCGCGCGGTTGCTCTCGAAGCATCCGGTATATCTTGAGGACCCGTGGTACGTAGGCCATCGTCTCCGTAAAGGGAGGGATTTGGCCGCCGTTGCGGTCGACCGCATCTTCGCCCGCGTTGTAGGCCGCGAGTGCGAGCCTTACATCTTGGCCGAAGCGATCGATGAGAAACTTCAAGTAGCGCGCCCCCGCGCGGACATTCTCCCGAGGGTCATACGGGTTCGAAACACCGAACCGCGTTGCCGTCGCCGGCATCAACTGCATCAATCCCACTGCGCCGCGTTTCGATACTGCGCGCGGATTGAACCCGGACTCCACCAGGATCACGGCGCGCAGCAGGTTGGGTTCCACGGATGCGGACATCGCGGCCCCCTCGATGATCGAATCGTACTGACCGGCCTTTGCCAGCAACCGCGTATCGTAACGATCGCCGCTCGCCGTACGGTCATGCGAGAGGACCAGCAATCGATACCGGCTGTTGTCCGGCATGTCCGTGTAATGCCGCAGGCCCTCTGCATCCACATAGGCATAGATTCGGGAATGCGCCGGGGTGGCCGCAGCCAGCAGCAGAACGGATATCAGCAGTGCGGGCTTGAAAGCCATGGATTTTTGGTTTTCCTCCCTCAAAGCCTATCGCGAAGGACACGAGGTCAACGGGACCTGCATCATGAAACAACGATGGACATCGGGTGCGGCTGCACCAATGTGGTGCGTCGGAAACTGGCCCCGACAGACGCTCTGTCGTGCCGCTGGCCCGGAGCTCTAGTTAACAGATATTTAACGTATTTTTTCCGATTTTCTCACGGATTTTTAGTTCGCTGTATGGCTAAAATTCCCCCCACCAGTCCTAATTCCATCCACTGACAGCGTTCTAATAATCTTGCGAGCGGCAGAGGGATGGGAGCGACAGGTTGGCGGTGCGTTGCAGCATCACGGGGTCCATTTAGAATTTATGTCAGTTCCCGAAAACGTCGTCGCCGAATCGTCCATCGCGGTCCCTATCGCGCATCCGGGCGTCGCCACCGAGCGTCGCAGTGCCGTCGGTATGCGCACCTGGGTACTGACGGCGGTGCTCTTCCTCGTGCCCCTGCTGACCTATTGGCCGGCGACTTTCCACGATTTCGGTTTGCGCGATGATTATTCGAATTTGCGCGAGTCCCACGAGGAACCGGGCAAGATCATCCAATTTTGCGCATCGCACGCGCGGCCCGTGTACGGCTGGCTGCTGCAGGCCACTTATGGACAGACCGCCACCGTGCAGGATCTGCGCTGGATGCGCTTTGCCGCGTGCTTGTTATTGGGTGCCCTTTCGCTGGTGGGCTTCCGCGGTTTGCGCGCGCTCGGATGGTCATCCAACACGAGCGTCTGTTTCGCGCTGCTGCTTGCCCTGATTCCGTCGGCCCAAGTAATTGCAGGATGGGCCATCGGTTGGCCTTACGCGGCAACCGCGCTATTGGCGTTCGGCGCATTCTTTGTCGTCGAAGGCGCATTGAACGTCGGGCTGAGCGTTCGGCCCCGGCCGCTCCGTGGGGCAATGGACCGTGGCCCTTGGGCTCATGGTGGTGAGCGCGCTCATTTATCAGCCGAGCGCCATGTTTTACGTGGTGCCTCTCGCGGCAGCCTTGATCGTGCAGCGGCACCGCACTCTGGCGCAGACTGCGCGCTGGGCGGGTATCCATCTGGGATTCGTTCTGGTCACCTTGGGCTTGGCCTACTGCGCGATGACACTGCTCTACGCGACGGGAGTTTTCGTCAAATCAGGACGTATTGCCTTCGAGCATCACTGGGGCGGCAAAATTGCCTGGTTTCTGCAAGAAACATTGCCGAATTCGTTGAGTCTTCTGGTTCTGAACGATAACAATCACCGCGACCACGCGCTGTACTTCGGCTGCGCTGCCATCGTCGGGGTGCTTTTGCTGGCGGGCGCCTACCTCGAGTGGCGCCGTTATGGAACTTCGCGCGGCATCATTTGGTTGACGGCGCTCCTCGGTCTGCCGATTTTCGCGTGCGCAGTCAGCCTGATCGCCTCGGAGCGGTACGCGACCTATCGCACGGTCCTGGCGATGACCGCGGTGTTGCTCTGTTTCATAGTAGCGTCCATCCGCGCGCTGACGGAGAGCTGGGGTCCCGGCGGGCGCCGGATGCTGGCCACCTTGGTCGTTGCGATCGCATTCTTTACCGCACAGCATCACGTCTATGCGTTGATCGCGGTGCCTCAGGGCAACGAATGGCAGTTGATCCTGGCGGGCGCCAAGCATGTACGCCTGGACGGAGCGCGTCCGCGCATATTCGTCGTCAAGTCGACGCCCGCGGACATTTCCACTGCCAGCATCTATCACGACGAATTCGGTTCGCTCTCGTCGAATTCCGAATGGGTGCCGAAGGAAATGTTCAAGCGCGCGATGCACGATCTGCATCCGGGAATCGCGAATCTCGACGCTCGGTACGACTTTTATTCGGGTTCCCGATTACCGTCCGATCAGCGCTTCGACGTCATCATCGACCTGCACCGGCTTCGACAGTTCTACACCGACAATTGACGCCTCCATCAGGCGCCGAAGAAATCGCTGAGGCGCCCGCGCGTGATCGCAGCCCGCACCGCCAGCGGCCATAGAGGATGCAGAGGAATGCTCTTCATGCCGGTGATCGGCATTTCGAGTTCCGATGACGGTTTAATGAGCCTGCGCGCAAGCTGAGCCCCCATGGCAGTGCCCATCGCAATGCCTCTGCCGTTATAGCCCAAGCAGATCGCGACGCCCTTCGCGGGCTCATGGATGTGCGGATAATGATCCCGGCGTCATCGCCAAGCGTCCGCCCCATGCATGAGTCCACTGCGTTTCGGAGAGGATGGGCCACAGGGTGCGCGCATAGGCCAGCAAATGAGGGAGCGCCGACGGCGCGGAAACCTCCCGCTGCGGACCGCGGCCGCCGATCAGCAAGCGCTGATCGGTATCGACCCGGTAATACACAGTGACGGCGCCGCTTTCGTAGAGCGCCGCCCGGCTCGGCATGACCTCGCGCGCAACGGCAGCCGGCAGGGCGGCAGTTGCCGCGATCGCGCCGAACAGCGGGACGATCGTGCGCCGTAAGTTCGGCCAGAGATTGTCGGTATAGCCGTTGGTGGCGAGCACGACTTGGCCTGCGGAGACGCTGCCCAGGGCGGTATCCACCTGCCAACGCGCGCCGTTCCTTCTCATGCGCAGCGCCCGGGAGCCGCCGTACACGGAGGCGCCCGCACCCAAGGCTGCGCACGTAAGTCCGCGCACATAGCTCAGGGGATTCAAATCCCCGCCGCGCCGATCGAACATCGCGAGCGCATAGCGCCGCGTTCCGGTGGCGTGCTCGAGGCTCTTGCCTTCCAACAACTCGACGGGAGCGCCGCGGCGTAGCGAACTGCTCGGCGGTGACGCGCACTTGCGCGGCATGCCTCGCCCGGACGGCCGCGCGCAGCGTCCCGTTTCGGCGCGCATCGCAGCTTATGCCGTGGCGCTTGATGAGATCGAAGACCAATTGCGGCGCGCCGCCCGCGAAGGCATTCATGCGGCCGCCCAAGTCCCTGCCGAAATCCCGCTCCACTTGGTCCGGATCGAGTTTGAGCCCGGGATTGACTTGGCCGCCGTTGCGGCCGGATGCGCCCCAACCGGGCTCTTCGGCCTCGAGCAGAACGACCCGCGCGCCCGACTCCGCGAGATGCAAAGCGGCGGACAATCCGGTGATGCCCCCGCCGATCACGACCAAGTCGGCCTGCAACGCGCCGAGAAGGGGTGGGGTCGCCGGCGCAGGCGGCGCGACATCTTGGTATAGGTTGGACATGTGGCGGGTGGCGGCGCGTTAAGCTAGCCCTGATGATAGCGGAACCTCTGCAGTGGATTTGCGCGCTCTTGGGTGCCTTGATGGTCGGCATCTCGAAGGCCGGCATCATGGGACTCAGTATTCTGTCGGTCGCGCTATTTACGCACGTCTTCCCAAGCAGCAAACAAGCCAGTGGGTTGGTGCTGCCGTTGCTGATTTTCGGCGACTTCGTCGCGGTTCTGTCCTATCGCGCGCACACGCAGTGGCGTTACCTGTGGAAGCTCATGCCGTGGACCGCGGCCGGGGTCGTGCTCGGATATCTGGCCCTCGGCCACGTTTCCGACAAAGCCGCGCGAATCATGATCGGCGTGATAATCGTTTCGCTGTGCGTGCTGGGCTATTGGCGGCGGTATCTCATCGGCCCGGGGCAGGATACGGGGACGTGGCATTGGGCGCTCGCGGCCGCGCTCGGAGTCACGGCCGGCTTCATTACATTGGTGGCAAACGCCGCGGGTCCGCTCATGGCGATTTACCTCGTCGCGATGCGCCTGCCGAAATTGCAATTCGTGGGCACGGCCGCGGTGTTTTTCATGGTGCTGAATCTGTTCAAAGTACCCTTCATGGTCGAGCTCGGCTTGATCACCGTGCAGAGCTTCGAGTTCAACCTCGCACTGGCGCCGGCCGTGCTGCTGGGGGCATTCGCCGGCCGCTGGCTCCTGATGCGGATCAATCAGCAGCTTTTCGAACAGCTCGTGCTGGGGATGAGCGCAATCGCCGGAATTCTCTTGATCGTGTGACGAAATTTCGCGAAAGATGGCCAAGGGTGTAGCGTAGCGTCTGGGGCAATACCAATAAGGATGATCGAGAAATGCAATACCAAGGTTTGGGCGGTCTTATCGTTCTCGTCGCCGACGTGTGGGCGATCGTAAATATCTTTCAAAGCAGCGCGGACACGGGGAAGAAAGTTCTCTGGACGGTGCTTGTAATCATTCTGCCCGTCCTCGGATTCATTCTCTGGTATTTTTTGGGGCCTAAGACCGGCAGAGCCTAGGATCTCGCACAGCCCTATGCGGTCCATCCGCTGTTGGTATATACAGGGAAATCATGCGTCCACGCAGTCACGAGCGTCATAGCCTGGGAGGGACCAGTTGGCTTCGGGCCAGCGTCTTGGGTGCGAACGACGGCATCGTTTCGACTTCCAGTCTCATCCTGGGAGTCGCGGCCGCCCATGTCTCGCAGACCAATATCTTGATCAGCGGGACGGCGGCGCTGGTCGCCGGGGCGATGTCGATGGCGACCGGAGAATACGTCTCCGTGCACTCTCAGGCGGACACCGAAGCGGCCGCCCTTGCGCAGGAGCGCGCCGAGCTCGAGGGAGATTTCGCGGGCGAGCGGCGGGAGCTCACGGATATCTATGTTCGCCGCGGGCTTGATTCAAATCTTGCCGCACAGGTGGCCGCTCAGCTCATGGCGCACGACGCGCTGGGCTCGCATGCCCGCGACGAACTGGGATTGTCGGCGGGCACGCGAGCGAGGCCGCTGCAGGCCGCGTTGACGTCCGCAGGCAGCTTTGCAACCGGCGCCATACTGCCCCTGGCGGTAGCGGTCTTGGCTCCGCAGCGTTATCTGATGATTTCCGTCGTGATCGTGTCCCTCCTCTGTCTACTTTTTCTCGGCGGATGGTCCGCAAGAGTGGGCGACGCGGATATGCGCACCGGTGCGCTGCGAGTGGCCTTTTGGAGCGCGCTCGCCATGGCGATAACGACCCTCGTCGGTGCCATTGCCGGCAATTTGGGTTGAAAATTGCCGCACCGACCCCTGCAAGCTGCGCTCCTCAGCGTCGCGCAAATGAACGCGGCCGATCGTGCGGCCATTGCAGCCGGAACGTCCGGCTCGGCATTGATGCAAAATGCCGGGAAAGCCGTGGTCCGCGAAATTCTCCGCCGGTGGTCGCCTCGACCCGTCACCGTGCTGTGCGGCCCGGGCAATAACGGCGGCGACGGTTTCGTGGTGGGCATCGAGCTGGCAGCGGCCGGCTGGCCGGTCCGAATTGCCTTGCTCGGCAAGCTCGAGGACCTGCGCGGCGACGCACGGTTGCATGCACTGCGCTGGAGCGGGCGCATCGACGCGGTGACTCCCGCCGCGATCGACGGCGCCGCGCTGATCGTCGACGCCCTGTTTGGTTCCGGTCTCAGCCGCCCTCTGACCGAGCCGATCGTTGAGACGCTGGACGCGGTCGCGCGATCGAAATTGCCGCTTGTTGCGGTGGACGTGCCAAGCGGCGTGATGGGCGACACCGGAGAGAGCCTCGGCGCTGCGGCGGCGGCATGCACCGTTGCGTTCGTGCGCAAAAAGCCGGCTCATGTCCTGTTGCCGGGCCGGAATTTGTGCGGCGAAATCCTCGTCGAGGACATCGGCATTCCTGCCACCGTGCTCGAATCGTTGAATATCGACACTTGGGAAAATGATCCGAGCCTGTGGCGCTCATCGTTGCCGGCAGTGAAGTCCGTCGGGCAACAAGTACACCCGCGGCCACGCGCTTCTTTGGGGCGGTTATCCGATGACCGGCGCCGCTCGGATGGCGGCGCGCGCCGCCGCCCGCGCCGGCGCAGGCCTCACCACCGTCGCCGTACCGAGCATCGCTTTCCCGATATACGCCACAACCCTCACCAGCATCATGGTGCACGGCTTGACGATCGACGGCGACCTCGGGTGCCTCCTGTCCGATCAACGGTACACCGCCTTCCTCATCGGCCCCGGCGCCGGCATCAGCGATGAAACGCGCGAGGCAGCGCTCGAGATGTTGGGCACGTCGCGGCCGGTTTTGCTCGACGCGGATGCGATCAGCGTGTTCGCCTCCAAAGCATCCGAACTCGCCGGAGCCATTCGGGGACCTTGCATCATGACGCCTCATGAGGGCGAGTTCGCGCGCGTGTTCGACGGCACTGGCGACAAGCTGAGCCGCGCGCGTGCCGCCTCGCGCACGAGCGGCGCAATCATCGTGCTGAAGGGAGCCGACACCGTCGTAGCCGCGCCGGACGGCCGCGCCGTCGTCAATACCAATGCCCCTGCGAGCCTCGCCACGGCCGGTTCGGGTGATGTCCTCGGCGGCTTGATTGTGGGACTGCTCGCGCAAGGCATGGAGCCCTTCGCGGCGGCTGCGGCCGGCGTCTGGATACATGGCGCTGCGGCCGCTCGCTTCGGCCCCGGCCTCATCGCCGAAGACCTGCCGGACCTGGTGCCCGCCGTGCTGCGAGATTTCGCGCAGGAGTGAGTCCCCTTCAGTGAACGCCTGGTTTCCACGAATCACCCTTCATTCGCTGGCCGTCGTGATCAGCGTGCTTGTATATGTATTGACGACGCGCGCCGAACACGAGCGCCGTCCGCCGTCCATCGCCATCGCGTGGGTCCTGGGCATGATCGCGCTGCCTTATTTTACGTTGCCCATTTATATTCTTTTCGGCCGCCGCAAGCTGCCTCGCAGAGTGCTGCGGCGGCCCGAAATACGGGCGCACGGCGAGCATTGGGCCGAAGATCTGATCGAAAGTTTCGGGCTGGCTCCGTCTGCGGAGTGTTCGGTTCGCCTGCACAACGATGGTGAGGAATCCGCATCCGCCTTGTTCGACATCATAGCGAGCGCGGCCCGGCGCCTGGACATCTGCACGTATATTCTCGGCAACGATGCGTTCGGCCGGCAAGCGATGGCTTGCATGGCTGCGCAGGCGCGTGCGGGGGCGCAGGTGAGATTGCTCATCGATGGCGTCGGTGCGATGCAGTTGCCCCACTCCTGCTTCAGCTACCTGAACGGTGCCGGCGTCGAGACCGCGATATTCAGCCCGTTGTTCGCCCGCCGGACCCAGGGGCCGCGCAATTTGCGCAATCATCGAAAGATGGTCATCGCCGATGGCGCACGGCTTTGGGCAGGGGGCAGAAACATCGCCGCCGAATACTTCGTCGGTCTCAAAGGAGCGCATCCATGGCGTGATTTGACCTTCGACTTGCAGGGGCGGGTCGCCGCCGCCGCGGCGAATCAGTTCGAAGCCGATTGGGTGGCCGCCGGCGGCAGGCCCGAAGCGCGCTCCGCGCAAGCCCGAGGCTCCGACCCGATAACCGCCTCAGGCGACGTCAGCGCTTCCGAGACGCTTTCCGGCAGCGGCCGAGCGCAGTTTTTGCCGAGCGGTCCGGACCAGGCAGAAGATACGGTGCACGCATTGATCATCGATGCCTGTTTCCATGTCCGCGAGCGCATGCTTGCGGTGACGCCCTATTTCGTCCCTGACTCGAGCTTGGAGACGGCGATGCGCCTGGCAGCCCGCCGCGGCGTGAGAATCGATCTGTGCATTCCTGCGGTCTCGAATCATGTCTTGGCCGATTTTGCGCGCAACCGCGCTTTGCGCGCGCTCGGCGCCGCCGGCGTCAACATCCATTTGCTGCCGTACATGATGCATGGAAAAGCGATGGTATTCGACGAAACAATCGCGATCTCCGGGTCCGTGAATCTGGATTCGCGGAGCCTCTTGCTGAATTACGAATGCGCGGTCGTTTTCTATGGGGCACGCGAAATCGCGTGGTTGGCCCGGTGGATTCAGTCACTGATCCCCGAAGCCCGCGCTTTTGACTACCGCCCGCCCGGCCTCGTGCGCGATATTGCCGAAGGCTTGCTCTTGACGGTCGCCTACCAACTCTGAGCTCACTCCGTAGGAGAAGACCTACATGGGATTATTGCTCAACCGCGCGTGACGCAGAGTATCCTTTGCTGCTTGCCGCGATTCTCGAATATTGGTAGGTAAAATGGAGTTTAAAGACTACTACAAGGTCATGGGCGTAGCGCGCGATGCCACGGAGGCACAGATCAAGCAGGCCTACCGAAAGCTCGCGCGCAAGTATCATCCGGACGTCAGCAAGGAAAAAGACGCGGAGGCGCGCTTCAAGGAGGTCGGTGAAGCCTACGAAGTGCTCAAAGATCCGGAAAAACGCGCCGCGTACGATCAACTAGGACAGCGGCATCAAGCGGGTCAAGATTTCCGGCCGCCGCCGGATTGGGGCTCCGGATTCGAGTTCGGCGGCGGCGGCGACCGCGAGTCGGGCTACAGCGACTTCTTCGAGTCTCTTTTCGGCGGACACAGTCGCGGCGGCGCACAGAACAGGCGCGGCGCGTTCCATCCTGGGCGCGGTCAAGACAATCATGCGAGAGTGATGCTCGATCTCGACGCCACGCTGCAGGGCGGGACCCGGCAGATCACCTTGCGGGTTCCCGAGATCGATGCCGGCGGCAGGCTGGTGTCCAAGGAGCGCGTGCTCAATGTCCAGGTCCCCAAAGGAATTCTGGCCGGTCAGACTATTCGATTGGCCGGCCAGGGCGAGCGTCCCCCCGATGGGGCGCCCGGCGATTTATATATCGAAGTCGATTTTCAGCCCCACCCTTTGTATAGGGCCGATGGCCGTGATCTCTATCTCGACCTGCCGGTCGCGCCGTGGGAAGCCGCATTGGGGGCTTCGGTCAAAACGCCGACGCCGACGGGTCCCGTGGATATGAAGATTCCGCCCGACTCGCGGGCCGGTACCAAATTACGGCTGAAAGGCCGGGGCATTCCGTCCACCCCGCCGGGCGACTTTTACGTCGTCCTGCGGGTCGCGCTGCCGCCCGCAAATGACGACAAGGCGAAGGCCGCGTATAGGGCCTTCGCTGCGGCGCTGCCGTTCAATCCTCGTGCAAGCTTGGGAGTTTAGCCATCATGTCACCATCGGAAGACCAGCCGCTGCCGGGGGTCATTTTCGAAGAATCGGCAGTGCTTACCATCAAAGACTTGAGCCGTTTGTGCGCCGTGGAGGAACGGCACATCGTGGAATTTGTCGAAGAGGGTGTGCTCGAAGTCGTCGAAGTCAATACCAACGAATGGCATTTCACCGGCGCTGCGCTGCGCCGCGCGCGCCTAGCAGTGCGTCTCGAGCGTGATCTCGAAATCAATCTGGCCGGCGTCGCGCTGGCGCTCGAATTGATGGAAGAATTGCAGCGCTTGCGGCGCGAACTTCACGCGAGGCGATCATGAGCGCGGCTCTCGATTCCGATGCCTTCGTCTTTTTCGGTGCCACGGGTGATCTTGCCCGCAAGAAAATTTTTCCGGCGCTGTATTCCATGGTGCACCGGGGCGGCCTCGCCATTCCGATCATCGGTATGGCGCGCGCGGGTTGGACGCTCGAGAAATTGAGGCAGCGCGCCCGCGAAAGCGTCGAGCAAAGCGCGGACTTCGAGGCGGGCTGCTTCGAGAAACTCGCGGCGCAGTTGCGCTACGTGGACGGCGACTACACGGATCCTCAGACCTTCATCAAATTGAAGCAGGCGCTCGGTCTGGCCACCCGGCCGATCCACTATCTTGCGATCCCCCCGAGCATGTTTGGCAGCGTCGTGCGGGGCCTCGAAAAATCAGGCTGCGCCGACAATGCGCGGGTCATCGTCGAGAAGCCGTTCGGGCGCGATTTAGCCACGGCTCAAGCCCTCGACCGAACGCTTCACGAGGTGTTTCCGGAATCCGCCATCTTTCGGATCGATCACTACCTGGGCAAGGAAGCGGTGCAGAATCTTCTCTATTTCCGCTTCGCCAATACCTTTCTCGAGCCGATTTGGAATCGTCACTACGTCCAGGACGTGCAGATTACGATGGCCGAGAACTTCGGGGTTCAAGGCCGCGGCGCCTTCTACGAAGAAGTCGGCGCCATCCGCGACGTCGTGCAAAACCACCTGCTGCAGGTCACCGCGCTGCTCGCGATGGACCCCCCGACCGGCCACGCGCCCGAGGCCATGAAAGCGGAAAAACTGCGCTTGTTCCGCGCGATGCGACCGCTCGACCCAAAGGAGGTCGTTCGCGGTCAATTCAAGGGCTATCGGGATGAGCCGGGCGTGGCCAAGGACTCGCAGGTCGAGACCTTCGCTGCCCTGTGCGTGCACATCGATACGTGGCGCTGGGCGGGCGTTCCGTTCTACATACGCGCGGGAAAGTCCTTGCCGATCACCGCCACGGAGGTCCGGGTGACCCTCAAGTGCCCGCCGCTTTCCATCTTCGACTCCAACGATGCGACGCCGCGCAATTATTTTCGCCTGCGCCTGAGCCCGGAAGTCGTGATCAGCGAAGGCGCGCTTGTGAAAAGGAATGGCGAACACATGCGCGGCGAGCCGGTTGAACTGATTGCCCGCCACCATTCCGAAAGCGAGATGTCTCCCTATGAGCGCCTGCTCGGCGACGCGATTCACGGCGACGGTTCTCTCTTCACTCAAGACGACAGCGTCGAGGCGGCCTGGCGGGTGGTGGACCCGGTGTTGACGTCCAACATCCCGGTGCTCGAGTACGAGTGCGGCACCTGGGGGCCCGCGGCAGCTGCCCAGGTCGTGAAGGCCGACACTTGGCATGATCCGGTAACCGAGCAATCCTCGCCGTGTTGAACAGCGGCGACACCATTTTTCTCTTGGATGTCGACAACACGTTGCTGGACAACGATCGATTTGCCGCCGATCTCGGCGACCGCCTGGAGCAGGCGTTCGGCGCCTCCGAGCGGGAGCGCTACTGGACGATCTTCGGCAGATTGCGCGAGCAACTGGGGCTTGCCGATTACCTCGGAAGCCTGCAGGCGTTTCGCATCGGGCTCGACGACCACCCGGATCTGCTTGCCATGTCGGAATTCGTGTTGGAGTATCCATTTGCGGCACGGTTGTTTCCGCGCGCGCTCGACGCAGTCGCTCATTTGAGAACGCTCGGCCGTCCCGTGGTGCTGTCGGACGGCGATATCGTTTTCCAACCTCGCAAGATTCAGCATTCGGGAATATGGGACGCGGTGGAAGGACGCGTCATGATCTACGTGCACAAAGAACGGGTGCTCGACCACATGCAGCTGCGCTACCCGGCCGCCCGCTACGTCATGGTCGACGACAAGTCGAACTTGTTGGCCGCCATGAAATCGATCCTCAAGGAGAAGCTGACGACCGTGTTCGTGCGCCAGGGGCACTACGCGCTCGCGCCGGAGTCTAATTCGGTGGAGCCTGCGCCGGACCTCACGATCCAGCGAATTGGAGATCTGATAGACCACGATTTAACCGACTTTCAGGAAAGGCCATGACCATCACGAAAACCCTGCACGATTTGGGACAAAGCCTCTGGCTCGACAACATCACGCGCGAGATGCTCGACAACGGCACGCTGCGCCGCTACATCGATACGCTGTCGATCACCGGTCTTACCTCCAATCCCACCATCTTCGACGAGGCAATCGGCAACACGTCCGCTTACGACGGCGGCATTCGCAGGAAAGCGGAGGCCGGCCTCAAGGGCGAGGAGTTGTTCGTAGAATTGGCGCTGGAGGATTTGCGACGCGCCGCCGACATGTTCCGGCCGGAGTTCGAACGCACTTCCGGAATCGACGGCTGGGTCTCCATGGAGGTCTCGCCGCTGCTCGCCAATGACACGAAGTCGACGATCGACGCAGCCATGCGCATTCACAAGCAGGCAAACCGCCCGAATCTGTACATCAAGATTCCCGGCACCCCCGCCGGCGTGCCTGCCATCGAGCAGGCTATTTTCGCTGGCGTCCCCGTCAATGTAACCCTGCTTTTCTCCAGCGAGCATTATCTGCGGGTGGCGGAGGCTTACATGCGCGGCATCGAACGCCGCATCGCTGCCGGCCTCGATCCGCGCATCAGCTCGGTCGCTTCCTTGTTCGTGAGCCGTTGGGATCGGGCGGTCGCCGACCAGGCGCCGCCGGAATTGCGCAACCGACTGGGCATCGCCGTCGCGGGTCGCGCCTACCGCGCTCACAACGAGTTGCTGCAGAGCAAGCGCTGGCGCGACCTGGAAAAGGCCGGCGCCCGCAAGCAGCGCATGCTCTGGGCAAGCACGGGCACGAAGGACCCGAATGCTCCGCCGGCTTTATACGTCCAATCTCTGGCGGCTCCGGACACGATCGACACCATGCCGGAGAAGACATTGCTGGGATTTGCCGCCAACGGCACCGCTCGGATCCGTGATGGCGAAGGATGGCGGCGACGCCGAGCTGGTGCTGGCGCGTTTTGCCGACGCGGGTATCGACATCGACGCGCTCGCGGCGCGCCTGCAGGTGGAAGGGGCAGCCTCGTTCGTCAAGTCATGGACGGAGCTCATGAAGCGCATCGATGAAAAAAGCGCGGCACTGGCGACATCTTGAGTCCGCAAATCAATCCGCTCGCCGGCAAAGCCGCGCCGCCCGCCTCGCTGGTGGACATACCGCGGCTGATTACCGCCTATTACAGCGAGCGGCCGGATCCGCACGTCGCCGAACAGCGCGTTGCCTTCGGCACCTCCGGGCATCGCGGCTCCTCGTTCGCGTCGAGCTTCAACGAATTTCACGTCCTCGCGATCAGTCAAGCCATCTGCGAGTATCGGCGGCTGCAGAATATCGACGGCCCGCTTTTCATCGGGTTCGACACGCATGCGCTATCGGCGCCGGCTTTCGCCAACGCTCTGGAAGTCCTCGCCGCCAACGGCGTCGAGGTCATGATCGCGCCGGGCGAGGAATACACGCCCACCCCGGCCATCTCTCACGCCATTTTGACTTACAATCGCGGCCGCGAATCGGGGCTTGCCGACGGCATCGTCATTACGCCCTCGCACAACCCTCCCGATAACGGCGGTTTCAAGTACAACCCGCCGAACGGCGGACCGGCGGATTCGGACGTCACGAAATGGATCGAGACGCGGGCAAACGAATTGCTGCAGCCCGGAGCCGGCGTCAACAGAATCGGGTTCGCGGCGGCGCGGCGGGCGGCGACGACTCATCTGCACGACTACTTGCAGACTTACGTCAGCGACCTCGGCGCCATTGTGGATATGGACGTGATACGGAGCTCAGGCATCCGGCTGGGCGTCGATCCGTTGGGCGGCGCAGGCGTGCACTATTGGGCCCGCATCGCCGATCTCTATCGGATCGACCTCACGGTCGTCAACGACCAAGTCGATCCCACCTTTCGCTTCATGACCCTCGATTGGGACGGAAAGATCCGCATGGACCCCTCATCGCCGTACGCCATGCAGCGGCTCATCGGCCTGAAGGAGCGATTCGACATAGCCTTTGCCTGCGATACCGACCACGACCGCCATGGCATCGTCACCGCGAGCAGTGGTCTGATGCCGCCGAATCACTACATGGCGGTGGCGATCGACTATCTCTATCGCCACAGAACACGCTGGCGAGCCGACGCGGCGGTCGGCAAGACCGTGGTGAGCAGCGCAATGATCGATCGCGTCTGCGCGAGGCTTGGCCGCACGGTGTACGAAGTTCCGGTGGGCTTCAAATGGTTCGTGTCGGGGCTGGTGGACGGTAGTTTGTGTTTCGGCGGCGAGGAAAGCGCCGGTGCCTCGTTCAGCCGGACCGACGGCGGCGTCTGGACGACGGACAAGGACGGCCTGGCGCCGGCCCTCCTGTCGGCGGAGATCACGGCTCGCACTGGACATGATCCCGGCGATGCGTACCGCACCATGACTCGAGAATTGGGCGAGGTGTTCGCCAATCGGGTGGATGCTCCGGCCAACGCCGAACAAAAGAAAAAACTCGCCCGGCTCGACCGCGACCAAGTGCGGACCACAGATCTCGCCGGCGACCCGATCGATCGCATCCTCACCCACGCGCCCGGCAACGATGCGCCCATCGGCGGCATGAAAGTGACCTCGAGCGGCGGCTGGTTCGCAGCCCGGCCCTCCGGGACCGAAGATATCTACAAGATCTACGCCGAAAGTTTTCGCGACGCGGCGCATCTGGACAAGCTGATCGCCGACGCGCAGCACATCGTCGATGCGGCGCTCGCGGGCGCGTAAAGCCCTTCTTGCCGGTACTGGAACCTAGCACGCCGAACGCCACGTCCAAACGGTTGCTGCCGTGGCTGGTGGCGGTGGGCTTTTTCATGGAGTCGCTGGACACAACGATCCTGAACACGGCCGTCCCAGCCATCGCTCAGGCGCTCAAGGTGCCGCCGCTCAGCATGAAGGCCGTTCTGGCGAGCTATACGCTGAGCCTCGCCGTGTTCATTCCCATCAGCGGCTGGATGGCCAATCGCTTCGGCACGCGGCGAGTGTTCGGGTCCGCGATCGGCATCTTCACGCTCGGCTCGTTTCTCTGCGGCATCTCGAGCGAAATACACTTCCTGGTGGCCTGCCGCATTCTGCAGGGCTGCGGCGGCGCCATGATGCTGCCCGTGGGACGTCTGACCATGGTGCGCAGTTTCGCCAAATCCGAACTCATCGCCGCCACCAGCTTCGTCGCCATTCCAGGCCTGATCGGCCCGATGCTGGGTCCGCTCCTCGGGGGACTGATCGTCGGATATTTCCACTGGAGCGTCATTTTCTTCGTCAACATACCGATAGGACTTTGTGGTTTGTACATGGTCTACCGGCATCTGCCGAACTACCGCGAGCAACGCAACTATCCGCTCGATGTCGTCGGCTTGGTATTGTTCGGATCCGGCGTCGCTTTGCTGTCCTACGTTCTGGAGGTGTTCGGCGAAACGTCGTTGAGCGGACGCGAGATCGTGGGCTTGCTGGTCATCTCGGGCGCGCTGCTGGGAGCCTATGGCCTGCACACGATGCGCACCTCCCATCCGCTGTTGCGCCTGGGTTTGATGAAGATTCGCAGCTTTCGCGTGGCGGTGACCGGAAATCTCTTCACTCGGTTGGGGATCGGCGGAATACCCTTCCTCTTGCCGTTGTTGTACCAAGTAGGCCTCGGTTTTACGCCGATCCGATCCGGCTTGCTCATAATGCCGCAGGCCGTCGCAGCGATGAGCCTTAAGCTCACGATGCCCCTCATCTTGAGGCGATTCGGCTACCGGCGCGTGTTGATCGCGAACACGATCGCCCTGGGATCGATGATTCTTCTGTTCTCGGCCATCGATATCGGCACGCCGGTGTGGATCATCGTGTTGATGGGATTCGCGTACGGATTCCTGACGTCGCTGCAATACACCAGCATGAATACGCTCGCATATGCCGATGTCAACGAACGCCAGGCCAGCGGCGCCAGCACCATCGCGAGCACGGTTCAGCAAATGGCGGTCAGCTTCGGCGTGGCCGCGGCGTCGCTCGCCGCCGCTCTGTTCATTCCGGACAGAATGCATGCCAGCGAAAGTGAAATGATTCGCGGCATTCACCTGGCATTGTTGACGCTGGGCTTCCTCACCATCGTGTCGACCATCGTGTTCAACGAACTGAGAAGCGGAGACGGCGATGCAATGAGCCGCCCCAAGGCGGGCCTGCCCAGCGAGTGAGGCCGTTCGCGGCGGGTCCTATTCCTCTTTTATTGCGTGTCCGCCGAATTGATTGCGCATCGCCGACAGCAGCTTGTCGGTAAACGAATCGTTGTCGCGAGAACGCAAGCGCTCGAGCAGCGAGAGGGTTATGACCGATGCGGGCACGCCCAATTCGATGGCCTCGGCCACGGTCCATCGGCCTTCGCCGGAATCGGCCACGTACGGCGCAATCCCGTGCAATGTCGGGATTCTTCTGGAGCGCGTTGGAGGTGAGATCGAGGAGCCACGACCGCACGACGCTTCCGTAGCGCCAGATTTCGGCGATCTGGTGCAGATCCAGCTTGAACTCGCTCTTATGCTGCAAAATGGAAAAGCCCTCGGCGTAGGCTTGCATCAAGCCGTACTCGATGCCGTTGTGAATCATCTTCGTGAAATGGCCGGAGCCGACGGGTCCGACGCGCCCCCAACCCCGATCCGGTGCCGGAGCGAGTGTCTCGAAAATCGGCCGCAATCGCTCGACCACCGCCTCGTCGCCGCCGATCATGAGACTATAGCCCTCGGCGAGCCCCCAGACGCCGCCGCTGGTGCCGGAATCGACATAGTTGATCTTGCTCTGCAGGGCCGCAGCCGCCCGCCGTTGAGTGTCGTGATAATTCGAATTTCCGCCGTCGATGATGGTGTCATCCGGGGCGAGCAGCGGCATGAGGTTCGCGATCGTTCCGTCGGTAATCGCCCCGGCCGGCACCATCAACCAGATGACGCGCGGCGCCTTCAGTTTCCCGATCGTCTGTTCGAGCGATGCCGCCGTCGCCGCGCCCTTTTGTTCGAGGGCCGTACGCGCTTCGACCGCGGGATCGAATCCCACCACGGTGTGGCCGCCGCGCAGCAATCGCTGCGACATGTTGGCGCCCATCCGGCCCAGGCCAATCATCGCGATTTGCATAATTTTCAACCCGGTAGGCGAGTGCGACGACATCAGTATAGATCCCGGCACGCGGCGAGGTACAGCGCGTTCTAGCGCATGAGCATGACTGCGGGGCTGCCTACCGGCTCGAAGCGGCCGGTGAATTGCAGCGCGCCGGACCCGGCGTTGATGCGAAATGAAGTGATCGAATCGCCCCTTTGGTTGCATGAATACAGAAACTCCCCGCTGGGATCGATCGCGAGGCACCGCGGATAGTCGGAATGCACCCAGGTTTCCGCGATCATCCGCAGCTGCCCGTCGTCCGCCACCGCAAAAACTGCGATGGCATTGTGCAATCGATTCGACACGTACAGGAACCGGCCGCCGGCGGCGATGACGATTTCCGCCGAAAGATTGCTGCCGCTGAACTTCGGCGGCAACGCCGATACGAGTTGCTTGAGCTTCAGCCCCCCTTTCGCGGCATCGTAGTCGTACACCGCGATCCTTGCATCGTGCTCGTAGAGATTGTAGAAAACTCGACCGCTCGGATGAAAAACGAAATGGCGCGGCGCGGAGCCGGACGGCGCGGCGATCACCGGTACGTCGGCGGGCAACAGCCGCCCGGCCTGTGCATCGAAGCGCCAGACCAAGGTCAGGTCGAGTCCCGCATCGTTTGCAATGACGAATTGCCCGCTTGGGTCCGGCCCCACCATGTGCATATGCGGACTGTCATGATCGCTGACCGCGAATTGTCCGGGCGGATCGTCCATCGCGCGCGCGCGATGGCGCGCACCCACGCTCGGGCGCACGTCCGTAGGCTCACCGAGCGCTCCATCAGGGCCCACGGGGAAGACGGCGACATTGCCGCCGCCGTAGTTGGCGACGAAGACGAACCTGCCGGAAGGATGCACGCTGGCGTGCGCGGGCGTGTTGCCCCCCGAACTCACGGCACCCAAACGTTTGAGCTGTAGAGTCTCCCCGTCGATCGAGTAGGAGACGACCGCGCCGCTGCGTGTTCCTTGATAATTGTCGATTTCGCTGACCGCGTAGAGACGTGTCTGCGCCGGATTGGTGGCAAGCCAGGAGGGATTTCGAATGTTGTCGAACAGCTGCAGTTGCGTGAGAGCCCCCGACCCTCGATCCATGCGAAACAGGTAGATGCCTCCGCCGTTCGGCGTGTAGGTGCCTACGTACGCATAGGAGTAGGCTTCGGGTGCATACGCAGCGTAAGCGTACGCCGCCGGCGCCGCGAGCAGCGACGCTGCCCTTAGGAAATCCCGGCGTGTGACTTTGTCTTGCAACGCATCCCTATATATCGACCGCCTTCTTCGGTCGCCTATTGTTCAGCGATTCCGCCCGTAATTGAAGCGGTAAACAGGCAAAGTTCTGTCAAGGCATGAAGAAGTGCGCCGCGTGCAGGCAAATTCACCCCGCGGGTTTGACGGGCTGCGGTTCCACGGGCGTCGCCGGCGAATCCGCCGCATCCGGCAAATTTGACCGCCGTTGCTGCTTCGCGTCCTGGCGAGCCTTCCGGGCGGCCTCCTTTTGTTTCTTCGCGTGACGATAGTTCGGCTTGGCCAACGGATTCTCCTGACGATGATTTTGTGCGCTCGATGTTACTCCGCCTGCACTGAAACGCGAACCGATAAACGATGCCGGCCGGCGACGACGATGCCGTCCGGCGACGACGATGCCAACCGCCGCCGACGATGGCGCCGCGCAACGGCGCGACATCGCTGCGCGATCAACGTCGACTGACGAGCAAGCGGTCCGGGAACCGCGCCACGACGCGCATCGGCACTCCGAGGGCCGACAGGCGATCCCATGTGCGCGGAGGCATGACGGCGAAACCGGAGTCGAGGGTGCGCCACCGGCGAGCGAAATCCGCAAGCGTCGGGATGCCGCGCGTAGGGTCCTGCGTCAGGCCGAAGTCGAACTCGTCACGGTAGTCGGCCAGGACCACGGACCGCTGCAAATAGAAAGTGAGCGACTGTTGGTAGGCCTGCACCGCGAATATCGGCATGTCGCTGAAAGCACTCCTCCCGACGCTCGCGGGCCCGGTTGCAGCGGCCTGCCGGCGCATCGTCAAGGCAATGTCCTTGGCGCTGAAAAGAGCCTGTGCGTTGTCCGCCGCAGCGAGAATGCTTCCGGTCCCTAAAAACCATGCGCAGCTCATGGCCGCAAGCGCGGCGAGGGGGCGGCCTCGAAGGACCAAAATGGCGCAGAGGAGCCCGCCGAGCGCCAGCAAGACGCATGTGCAATAGAGCATCGGGCGTATCAGCTGCAGCAACTGCCCTGCCGGCGAGTTCCAGCGGCCGCTCGCATAGGCGAGCAGCCCGCCGCAGGCTGCGAGGGTCAGGAGCGACCCCGTCAGCAGGCCGGCGCGGCTATCGCCGCTCGCCCGCCCCGCACACAGCAACGCAAGAGCGGGAACGAGCGGCAGAATGTAGGGAACCAATTTGGAGTCGGAGAACGAGAAAAAAACGAATACGAACACGCACCAGATCCAGAGCATGAGACGCGCATCGAACTCACCGCGCGGCGCCCGATCCGCGCGCGGCGAGCCGAGCGCGCGCGCCGCTTGCGGCAGCCACGGCATGATCCCTACCGCGAGCACCGGCGCAAAAAACCACCATGGCTCCGTACGATGCTCGATCGTGGTGAGGAATCTCTGAAAATGTTCGCGGACGAAGAAAAACCGCAGGAATTGTGGATTCGCGCGCGCCGCCAACCCGAACCAAGGCACGGCGATCGCCGTGAACAAAGGAAGGCCCCAGCGTAGGTTCAATCTGCGCAGCATCGTCCAGTCTCGTTGCCATGCGAGGTACGCGCTCAAGGTGGCGGCCGGAATGAGCACGCCGATCAATCCCTTGGCGAGCACCGCGAACGCCATCGCGGCCCAGCAGCACAGCATCCACGCGCGCCACTGCGCGTGCCGCACCTGCGCCATCAAGAAGCCGCCCAAGGCGGCGAGCAAGCAAAAGCTCAACAGCATGTCGAGCGTCAACTGATGCCCGAGCAACACGAACAAGGTCGATGCCGATGTAAACAGCACGGCTCTGACCCCCGCGTCGAATCCCCAAAGATTGCGGCCGAGGAAAAAAACCGTGGCCAACGAGAGGAAGCCCGCAAGCCCGGTGCACAAACGCGCTGCGAATTCAGTCTCGCCGAAGCAGCGGAAGGCAAACGCCGTCAGCCAATACTGCAGCGGAGGCTTTTCCAAATACACGAGCCCATTGAGATGCGGAATGACCCAATCGCCTCCGCCCAGCATCTCGCGAGGTATCTCCGCGTATCGCCCTTCATCGGGATCGAACAGGGGCCTGTGCGCCAAAAGGACAAACCACAGGATTGTGCACAATAGCGCCGCTGTGCCGAGCATCCACGACTTGCGGAGCATGATCATTGGGCCACCGACAATTTGAAGCTAAACGCAAAATGCGTTGCTACTATACCGGGGGCGTGGCAGATCAAACACAAAAGTCCTGGATGCGCTCTGCGGGCTTCGGCCTCGCCGTGCTCTCGTTCATCAACCTGTTCAGCTACCTGGATCGCTACGTCGTATCGGCGCTGACCGAAAGCCTGAAGCATTCGGAGCTTGCGCTCTCGGATGCGAATTTGGGGTCTCTCATGTCCGCCTTCCTGATCGTGTACACCCTGGCGGCGCCGATATTCGGCGCGCTCGGCGACCGCCGGTCGCGGCCGCGGTTGATCGCCATGGGCGTTGCCTGCTGGAGCTTCGCAACCGCCTTGTCGGGATTTGCGGGCAGTTATCTGGCCCTGTTCGCGGCGCGCGCATCCGTCGGAGTGGGAGAGGCGGCATACGTCACGATCGCACCCAGCTTGCTCTCGGACTATTTTCCCCTGCGTCAACGCGGCCGAGTCATGGCCATTTTCTTTTGCGCAATACCGGTCGGCTCCGCACTGGGCTATGTGGTCGGGGGATTGGTGGACAAGCATTACGGCTGGCGGGCCGCATTCTTTGCGGCCGGCGTTCCCGGCCTGTTGCTGGCGGCATTGTGTTTGCTCCTGCGGGATCCCCCTCGCGGCCAGCAGGATGGGCACGGGCCGGCGCTTAGCTCGCGGCCGGTCAACGTCCGAAAAGAGACCTGGGCCGCGTATGGACGGCTCATTCATAACAAGACGTATTCGCTGACCATCCTGGGATATGCCGCCTACACGTTTGCCGTGGGGGGGCTGGCATTCTGGATGCCGGCCTTCCTCGAACGTGTCCGCGGTGTCCCGCGCAGCGAGGCTACGGTCAGTTTCGGCACCATCGTGGTCATCACCGGGTTCATCGGCACTTTCGTGGGCGGCTGGTTGGGCGACTATTGCGCCAAGTATTCCCGGCAAGCCTACCTGTGGTTATCGGCGATTGCGACGTTTGCCGCCGCCCCATGCGTGTGGATGGCGCTTACCACGGTGTCCCATACCCTCTACTTGACGTGGATGGTGGCGGCCCAGCTGTGCCTTTTCCTGTCGACGGGCCCGATCAATGCGGCCATCATCAATCTCGTGGCGGCCACTGAGCGGGCCACGGCGATTGCGCTCGGAGTCTTCGCCATCCATCTGCTCGGCGACGTGCCGTCCCCGTACATCATCGGCGCCTTGTCGGATGCGTCGTCGCTCGCGCAGGCCGTCAAAATCGTGCCCATCGCCGTTTTGATCGGGGGCTGCGTCTGGGTCTGGGCAGCGCGCGCGCAGGCGCGGATGCCGCAGACGGGCTAAGCGCCATACGAACAAGCCCGACGTAGGCGCCTTCGCCTACCCTCTCGCCCGGCGAATTTCAGCGAACTGCGCCGATAAATCGCTGCGCTCCGCCATGTCCTCGATGCCGGCGGTCACCTTGCGTTGCCAATTCGGATATTCCTGATCGGTTCCGGGCACATTCACCGGCTGGGTCATGCCCAATAGATCTTCGATTTGCAGTGCGACCAGCGCCGTCGCGGACCGTGCGAGATAGCAATGCAACGCGTGCGCGAGTTCTGCGGTGAATGGCTCGAGCGGCGTCGCCGGCCGCGCGGGTTTGAGCCCCTGCTCTTGCAGCGCCTCCAACAGTAATTCGCGGTCGCGTGCACGCTCTCGGATGACGTCCCTTTCGATTTCGGCGCTCGGATACAGGTTCAACCGTCGGCGCAAGTCGATATCGTGCCCCTCCCAGAAGCTGCGCAAGGTGGGCATGTCGTGGGTGGTGACCGTCGCCAACGCGCGGCGCACATATTCATCGGGACGTCGAAACCGGCCATCCGTCTTTTCGAACAAAAGCACCTTGTAGTGATAGAGGCCGAAGTCGGGCATGGCCTGGCGCATCTCGTCAGGAACCACCCCCAGGTCTTCCCCGACGACTAAACACGCGAGCCGCGTGCTTTCGAGCGACAACACCGTAAGCAATTGCTGCAGCGGATAATGGACATAGGCACCTTCCGTGGGCGAGGATCCTGCGGCGACCCACCACAGGCGGAACAGCGCCATCACATGATCCAGTCGCAGTGCGCCGTAATAGCGCATGTTGTTGCGGATCAGCCGCATGAAGCCTTGGAGGCGCTGAGCGTGCATCACGGAGGGATCTTGCGGCGGTATGCCCCAGCCCTGTCCCTTGAGCGCCAATGGATCCGGCGGCGCGCCGATCTCGGCGCCCATGCAGTAGCTGCTTTGCTCGAACCAGGTCTCCGAGCCTGACGGGTTGGCGCCCACCGCATAGTCCCCATAAAGGCCGATGGGCATCCCCAGTTCACGCGTCAACGCCTGCGCGGAGCACAATTGCTCGTGCGCCAGCCATTGCAAGTAGGCGAAAAATTCAACTTCCATAGGATGCGTGTCCGCATATCGCCCCGCCGCCGTGCCGTTCACGTCCCTGAACTCCGCCGGCCAATTCAGCCAACCGGAAGCCACTCCCCGGGTCGCGCGAAAATGACGATCGAGCGCGTCGAAACGGGCATGCATCTGCAAGGGCTCGCCGCCGGCGGCGATGAAGGCGCGGAAATCGCGCGCCCGGCCGGATCCGAGTGCCAGGTGCCGGTCGCGAAAGTCGCGGTGAAGCAGCGCGAGGATTTCGAATTTGAGGTCGGCCACGCCGCGATAATCGACCAGTTCGCGGTCACGAAGTTCGGCGAGCCGCGCGAGAACCGACGGCTCGGCCAATCGTTCACGCGCGGCGGCGCAGTCTTGGAACTCCGGCACGAGCGGAACTGCGATGTACAGCGCGTTGAGAAAATGCCGGCTCGACCCGCTGTAGGGGCTCGATCTCTCGGGATCCGCGGGCGCAAGCGCATGCAAGGGGTTCAAGCCGACGAACCCCGCCCCATGCCGCGCGACCCATCGAATCAAGGATCTCAGATCGTTGAAATCCCCGATGCCCCAGTTGTCGCGCGACCTCAGGGTATAGAGCTGCACCGCTATACCCCACAGCCGCCCGCCCGCGGCAATCGAGGCGGGCTCGTAGCACTGCGGCGGAGAGATGATCAGCAGGCAGCGACCGGCGGCGCCCGCAATTGCGCCCGCTGCCGCTCGCTCGGTTGATCCTGCAGTTGATCCCGCAGCGGTTCTCGCTTCCAATTCATGATAGCCGATGGGCAGATCGATCGGGAGCTCGAGCGTCCGGCGCGTGACCCACGATCCCTCGATCTCGCCTCGCCAAACCTCGGCACAGTCTGCTGTCGAGATCGCTCCGTCGCGCCGCGAATCATCCTCGAGCCGTATCGACCACAGCAGCGTGGATCCGAACTCGCGCGCGGGAATATTCACGTCGATGCGGATTCGGGGGCCGCGTGCGGTGGCGACCGTCGGCAAGAACTTGATTCCACGCTCCGTCTCGAGCCGGCTCAGCTCGAGTGCCAGCGCGGCAGGCTCGTCGACTTTGCAGCCCATGGCGCGAAGCAGCCCCGTCTTCGTCGCGAGGCTGAAATGCTGGAGCTCGCCGCGATAATCATGGTAGGCGTCGCCGATCCCCCGCAGGCGCGCCAAGCGCTCGATCAATGTCGGGTCCACGATATCAGCACTCCAATAACGCGGCGCTGCTCGCCTCGAGGCGATAGTCCCGCGCGCGCCCGAGGCTAGTCGCCTCGAGATTGTCGAGAGAGGTGTCGAATTGGCGAATCCACGGCTCGTCGGCCGGTGTCGCCGGCAAAGAAAAACTTTGCGCGGAATCACCGGCATTCAGCAGCAGCAACAGGCGCTCTTGCGAATTGTTGCGCTTGCCGAACCAAATGCCAAGAGTCCGCAGGTTCGCGTCTTGCCACTCGGCTTGCTTCATCTCGGCGCCGCCCATGTTCAACCATGTCACATCCTTGACGCTGGCGCGCGACACGGCCCCTTTGAGGAACGTCTCGCGGCGGAACTCGGCATGCCGCCGGCGCAGTTTCGCGAGCAACTGCACGAACCGGAGCAAATCCAGATTGACGCTGCGCAGACGCCAGTCGAGCCACGAAATCTCGTTGTCCTGGCAGTAAGCATTGTTGTTGCCGCCTTGCGTGCGGGCGAATTCATCGCCCGCCAGCAGCATGGGCACGCCCTGCGATAAGAACATAGTGGCCAATATGTTCCGCATTTGCCGCTTGCGGAGGCTGTCGACGGCGGCATCGTCGGTCGGTCCCTCGACCCCGCAATTCCAGCTCAGATTGTCGTTGTGGCCGTCGGTGTTGCTTTCGAGATTCGCTTCGTTGTGCCGCTCGTTGAAGGACACCAGATCGTACAAGGTGAAGCCGTCGTGCGACGTCGTGAAATTGATGCTGGCCGTGGGTTTGCGGCCATTGTGTCGGAAAAGGTCGCTGGAACCCGCCATTCTCTCCGCAAGTTCGCCGATTCTCCCCGCGTCGCGCCGCCAGAACGAGCGGACCGCGTCTCGGTAGCGGTCGTTCCATTCAGCCCACCCCGGCGGAAATCGCCCGAGATGATAGCCGTCCCAGCCCACGTCCCAAGGCTCGGCGATCAGCTTGACGAACGCGAGCGCGGGCTCGGCGCGCAACGATTTGAAAAAAGCGCTGTGCTCGTTGAAGCCGTCGCCCTCGCGCGCCAGCACCGTGGCCAGATCGAACCGGAAGCCATCGACGTGCATCTCCTCGACCCAGTACTTGAGACAGTCGATGATCAGGGTGCGAACCTGGCGATGCTCGCAATTGACGGTGTTGCCGCAACCGCTGACATTCTCGTAGAAGCGCTTGTCTTGCGGCATCAGGCGGTAATAGACCGAATTGTCGATGCCGCGCAATGACAGAAGCGGACCGGCTTCGTTGCCCTCCGCGGTGTGGTTGAACACGACGTCCAGGATCACTTCGATCCCCGCCGAATGCAGCGCCTTCACCATGGACTTGAACTCGACGACGGCATCGTCCAAAGCATAGTCATTCGCCGGAGAGAACCAGGCAACCTGGTTGTAGCCCCAATAGTTGACCAATTTGCGGTCCCGCAGGAAGGGTTCGGACACGAAGGACTGGCAGGGCAGCAATTCGACCGCCGTTACGCCGATGGATTTCAAATGTTCGATGACCGGAGCGATCGTCAATCCCAGGTATTTTCCGCGCCACTCCGGCGGCACCGCGGGATGCAGCTTCGTAAAACCCTTCACGTGCAGCTCGTAAATGAGCGTTTCGCGCCAGGGAACGGCGGGCGGCCGGTCGCCGTCCCAGTCGAAGCGGCCATCGATGACTTTCGCGCGCAACGGCGCCGTGGCCGAGAGCGCACGCGCATACGGATCGATCAGGGCAGCCGTGGGATCGAAGCGATGACCCTTCTGCGGCTGATTCGGACCGTGCACGATGAATGCATAATGGGATCCCGGCCCCGCCCCGTGCGGGCCGATCAACCCATGCCAAATATCTCCCGTTCGGGCCGGTAATTCGTAGCGCTCGAGTTGGGCGCCGCTTTCGGCGTCGAACAGGCAAACTTCCACCTGGGTTGCATTGCTGGAGAAAAGGGCGAAATTGACCCCATGCTTCGTCCACGTAGCACCCAAGGGACGCGGGGATCCCGCCTGAATCATCCGAGGAGGTTCCTTCACATCACGGGCTTCACGGCCCAGATTCGGTCCGCGTAGTCGCGAATGCTGCGGTCGCTCGAAAAATAGCCCATATTCAGGCAATTGATGATCGCCTTGCGGCTCCACTCGTCTTCACGCCTGTACAGGAGGTCCACCTGATCCTGCGCCTGAGCATAGGCCGCGAAATCCGCGAGCACCAAGAAAGGCTCGCCGTCGCTCAGTAGGCGATTGATCACGGGCTTCGCGTCGTCGGGACGCCCCGGAGAGAAAAATCCCGAATCGATGAGATCCAACGTGTCCTTCAAATCCGGATTTGCGTCGAGTTCGCGCCGCGGCTGGTAGCCCGCCGCGCGGCGTGCCGCGACCTCTTCGGCGGTGAGGCCGAAGATGAACAAATTCTCCGCTCCCACATGGTCGCGAATCTCGATATTGGCGCCGTCCATCGTGCCGATGGTCAGTGCTCCGTTCAACGCCAACTTCATATTGCCGGTTCCCGACGCTTCCATGCCGGCTGTGGAAATCTGCTGTGAAAGATCCGCCGCGGGCATGATTTTTTGCGCGAGAGACACATCATAGTCGGGCAGGAAGGCGACGCGCAGCTTTTCACGAACTGCGGGATCCGATTCGATGGTGCGCGCCACATTGTTGATGAGCTTGATGACGGCTTTGGCCATCGCGTAGCCCGGAGCGGCCTTGCCGGCGAAGATCACGGTGCGGGGCACGATATCGGCGCGCGGATTCTCGCGAATGCGCCGGTATCGGCTTACCACATAGAGCAAGTTCAAAAGCTGCCGCTTGTACTCGTGGATGCGCTTCACCTGCACGTCGAAGAGGGAATCGACGCTTATCTCGACTCCCGTGCGCCGCATGACTTCCTCGGCGAGCCGCTGCTTGTTGGCCCGTTTTATGCCGCGAAATCGGTGGCGGAATTCCGCATCGTCGGCGGCGCCCGTCAGCCGCCCAAGTTCTTCGAGATCGTTCTCCCAAGCCGGGCCCAAGTGCTCCGTAAGCAGCGACGACAAGCCGGGATTCGATTGTTTCAACCAGCGGCGCGCGGCGATTCCGTTGGTGACGTTGATGAATCGATCGGGATAAAGGTCTGCAAATCCGGCAAACACGTGCTTGCGCATGAGCTCAGTATGCAGCTGAGCGACGCCATTGACCCGATGGCTGCCGATCACGGCAAGATGCGCCATGCGCACCCGCCGGTCGCCGCCATCGTCGATGATCGACAGACGGCGCCGGCGCTCATGGTCGCCGGGATAGCGCGCTTCGACCGATTGGAGAAAATCGCGATTGATCAGATAGATGATTTGCAGATGCCGAGGCAACAGGCGTTCGAACATCTCGACGGGCCACGTCTCGAGAGCCTCCGGCAGCAACGTGTGGTTGGTGTAGGAGAATACGCGGGTGGTGATTTGCCAGCTTTCGGACCACGGCAAGCCATGCTCGTCGATGAGCAGGCGCATCAGCTCAGGAATCGCCACGGTCGGGTGCGTGTCGTTCAACTGAATGGCGACCGAGTCAGGCATGGATGCGAGCGAGCGCCCCTCGCTCAAATGCGTCGCCAGGATGTCCTGGAGGCTCGCGCTGACGAAAAAATATTGCTGCTTGAGACGAAGCTCCCTGCCCTGTGGCGTAGAATCATCCGGATACAGCACGCGCGACAGGTTCTTTGCTTCTACCTGCTCGCGCACGGCGGCGGCGTAGTCGCCGGCATTGAAGGCATCGATATGAAACGGCGTGATGGCTCGGCCGGACCAGAGCCGCAGATGATTGACGGTCGGAACCGCGGTTGCCCGGAATCAATTGGTCGAACCCGATGGCGTAGATATCATCGGTATCGACCCAACTCTGCCCATCGCCGAGTTCGCTGTTTTCGGAAGGCCCGATTCGGCCGCCGAAACGTACGGTGAAGCGCATGTTGCCGCGCGGCGTCTCCCATACATTTCGCAGACGCAGCCAGCTGCTTGCGACCTCGCGCTGCGCGCCGTCCGGGCCGATGACTTGGGTGAAGATGCCGTAGTCGTAGCGAATGCCGTAGCCGACGGCCGGATATTGCAGCGTGGCCAGCGAATCCAGGAAGCACGCCGCCAACCGGCCCAATCCGCCGTTGCCCAATCCGGGATCGACCTCTTGCGCGGCGATGTATTCCAGGTCATACCCTAGGTCGCCCAATGCCGTGCGCGCCTCCTGCAACAGGCCTCCTTCGAGGCTGGACAATGCGTTCAGCAGCGATCGGCCGGGAAGGTATTCGACCGAGAAATAGCACACCCGCTTCACATGTGCGTTCGCCACGCGGCGCTGCGTGGCCAGCCAGCGTAGGGTCAGCTCCTCGCGCACCGCGAGCGACAAGGCATCGTAAATATCGCGCGCGTTCGCCGAATCCGGATTCTTGCCCAGCGTGCGCGTGAGGCGATCCAGGAGTGCCGCTTGAAGGGTGCCGGGCTGCAAAGCGACATTCCGGCGGGTCGCAAACTGGGTATCAATCGAGTGCATGTTAGGGGTTATTATAGGGTCGAAATCTTCAGCGACGGCGGGCAAACCTCACAATGTGTGACTTAACTTGACCCCTTCTCCCTTGGCTGTCGGTATCGACGTCGGAGGCTCGTCCATCAAGTGCGCGCTCGTCGATCTGGGCACGGGTGCCTTCGCAAGCGAACGCTTCAGCACGCCGACGCCGGCGCAGGACTCGACCGAGATCTTGCTGACTGCATTGCAGACCGTGGTGTCCAACGTGCCCGGCGATCACGCCGTCGGACTGGCATTTCCGAGCGTAATACGCGGCGGCATCGTACGCACAGCGGCGAATCTTAACAAGGCATGGATCGGAAAACCGCTTGCACGCCTCGCCGGCGAACGATTGGGACGGGCGGTGATCGCCATCAATGATGCCGACGCGGCGGGACTCGCCGAAATGCGCTATGGCACGGCGCGCGATGTACCGGGTACGGTCCTCTTGCTGACCCTGGGCACGGGCATCGGCAGTGCCTTGTTCGTCGACGGAAAGCTCGTGCCGAATACCGAATTCGGCCACCTACAGGTCTTGGGAAGCGAAGCGGAGCATCGAGCGTCGGGACGCGCCAAGGTGGAACAGCACATGAGCTGGGACGGCTGGGCGGAGCAGTTGAATCTGGTTTTGAATGAAATGCACGCCTTGTTGTGGCCGGATCTCATCGTACTGTGCGGCGGCATCACCGAAGAACCCGAGATGTTCATGGACAAACTGCGCTGCAAGGCGGAGTTGCGAATAGCCACGTTGCGCTCCGAGGCCGGTATCGTCGGGGCGGCATTGGCCACCGGCTTGGTATTGCCGCATCGCCCGTGACGTCGGCGCGCTCGATAATCGATTCCTGAGGCGCGGCGCATTATCGATGCGCCGGGACCCGCGTATAATTTTGCCGACTTGCATCGAAGACGAACATCGAGGATCTACCCATGAAGCTCTATTACGCTCCCGGCGCCTGCTCTCTGTCGCCGCACATTGTGCTGATCGAGGCGGGCTTGCCCTATACCCTGGAGAAGGTCGACTTAGCGGCCAAGAAAACCGACCAGGGAGTGGATTACCTCACCATCAATTCCAAGGGAGCCGTGCCGGCGCTGCAGCTCGACGACGGCAAGGTGCTCACCGAGGGACCGGCCGTCGTCCAATATCTTGCGGATAGAAAGCCGGACTCCGGACTCGCGCCGCGCGGCGGAACCTTCGAGCGCTATCAGCTCATGGAAATGTTGAATTACATCACCTCGGAAGTGCACAAGGCCTTTGGTCCCTTGTTCGACAAGAACGCTTCGGCCGAGATGAAAGCCGCGGCAAAGGCCGCTCTCGGTAAGAAGTTCGATTGGCTGACGAACTATTTGAAAGGCAAGTCCTTCCTCCTCGCAAACAACTTCACGGTAGCGGACGCTTATTTGTTCACCGTCTTGAATTGGCCGGCAAAGGTGGGCATCGATTTGAATAAATGGCCGGCGCTCGCTGACTATCACACGCGAATCGGCCAGCGACCCAAGGTTCAGCAAGCCCTGAAAGAAGAAGGCTTGTTGAAATAGCGGGCTCGGTCGGCGCGCCATTCGGCGCCGCTAGCGCGATGCCGCCTCGACCGCGTCGCTCGGCACCGCCGCGAACTGCAAGGACGCGAGCCGCGCGTACAACGCACTGTGCACCAAGAGCTCGGCGTGGGTGCCGACGGCAATTTTATGGCCATGATCCATCACCACGATGCGGTCCGCTTTGAGCACCGTGGCCAGCCGATGGGCAATGATGATAGTGGTGCGTCCGCGCATGAGTTTTTCCAATGCTTCTTGCACGAGTCGTTCGGATTCCGCATCCAACGAGCTCGTCGCCTCGTCGAGCAGCAATATCGGCGGATCCTTCAGAATCGCGCGCGCCAGGGCGATCCGCTGCCGCTGTCCGCCCGAGAGCCGCGTTCCGCGCTCGCCGAGGAAGGTATCGTAGCCTTGCGGCAACTTGCGCAGGAACTCATCGGCGGCGGCGGCCACCGCGGCGGCCTGGATTTCAGCGTCTGTCGCCGCCGGGCGGCCATAGCGAATGTTCTCGCGCGCACTGGCGCCGAACAGCACGGTCTCTTGCGGCACCAGTCCGATCTGCGCGCGGACATCCTGAGGCCGCAGATCCGCGAGGCGCCGATCGTCGATCATCACCCGGCCCGAATCCGGATCGTAGAATCGCAGCAACAGCTGGAACGTCGTGCTCTTGCCCGCCCCGGAGGGACCCACGAACGCTATGGTTTCACCGGGCGCGACATCGAGGCTGAAGTTGGAAAGCGCCGGGCTATCCGGGCGCGACGGATAACGAAACGTGACGTTGTCGAAACGCATCGCACCGCTCACCCGCGCGGGAAGGTGGGCGGGGTGCGCCGGAGCGCCGATGGTTGGGCGGGCCTGGAGCAGCTCGCTCAGCCGCTCCATGGCACCGGCGGCGCGCTGCATTTCGCCCCACATTTCGGTGAGCGCCGCGGCGGAACTGCCGACGAAGCCTGCGTAGAGCAAAAACTGCAAGAGTTGGCCCCCGGTCATGGTGCCGGCGAGAACTTGGCGCACGCCGAGCCAGAGGACGATCGTGATCCCGGCGAACACCAGCATGATGCCGATCGCCGTGAGCGATGCGCGCACGCGCGTGCGACGCACGGCCGTGACGAAACTATCTTCCACCGCTGTGCGGTATCTGTCGGCCTGTAGTTCTTCGAGGGTGAACGCCTGCACTGTCTGGATCGCATTCAGCGTCTCCCCGGCGAGTCCGCTGGTGTCGGCGATGCGGTCCTGCGACGCGCGCGACAAGCTACGAACCCGCCTGCCGATGAGGATGAGCGGAACGACGGTGATCGGAATCAGCACCAGCATGATGCCCATGAGTTTTGCGCTGGTGAGTCCCAGCATGACGAGGCCGCCGATCAAGCTCAAGCTCGACCGCAAGATGATGGACAAATTGACGCCGGAGATCGCTTGCACCAGCGTGGTATCGGTGGTCAACCGCGACAGCACCTCGCCAACGCGGGTCGTTTCGAAGAACAGCGGATCCATATGCACGACACGCCGGTAAACGGCTGAACGCAGGTCCGCGACGACCCGTTCGCCGAGCCACGTCACAAGATAAAAGCGCAGGGCTGCGAACACGCCGAAGACGACCGATGCAGCCAGGAATCCGAACAGGTACCGATCGAGAGCACTCGAATCCTTCGCGGCAACGACGTGGTCGATGAGCTGGCGGAGCGCCAAAGGCAGCGCCAGCATGGCGACCGTCGCCAACAGCAAGGCCCCCAATGCGGCGACCATCATGCCCCGGTAGGGCTTGAGGAACGGCAGCAAGGCTCGCAGCGGATTCAGGTTCTTGGCTCGGGGACGGTCGGCGTTGGCACTCATGCGCGCCATGATCCCATAACTGCATCGCAACCGCCCCGCGCGCCGCCTCGAGGGATCCGCCGTTGCGTGTTCACAACGGCCGCATTGCCTTTCTTGCCGCAGGTCGTTATGGTGCCTTCTTGCGGGGATATTGGCGCGCCGAACGAGCGTAGATCGTTCAGATGAAATGGGGAAGCATCATGCGGGTACGCCGGATAAGGCATGCGTTGCGAAAGGGCCACGATTGGTTACGGGCCGTGGGGGTGTTCGGCATTGCCTATGCCGCCGCACTGTCCCCGCGGTTGACGTACGCGGATACCCCCGCCGCCGAGGAGGCAACGGGACCTTTGCAAGAGATCGTCGTGACGGCGACTCGTCATGAGGAAAGCCTCAGCAAGGTCCCGATCAGCGTCACGGCCTTGACGCAGGAAGCCTTGGACGTCCGCGGTGTCAAGGACTTTCAGGACGTTGCACGATTTACCCCCGGCGTCGACATCGACAATTCCGGGACCAACAACATCTCGATTCGCGGCATTGCCTCGAGCGGCGGTGCCGGAACGACCGGCATTTACCTCGACGACACCCCCATCCAAATCCGCGCGCTCGCGTTCAATCCGGATGAGGCGCTGCCGAAATCCTTCGATATCGATCGAATCGAAGTGCTGCGAGGTCCCCAGGGCACCCTCTTCGGCGCCGGCTCGGAGGGCGGCACGGTTCGCTACATCACGACCCAACCCAGCCTGAGCAAGAGCAGCATCTACAGCCGTGAAGAGGTGTCTTACACGCAGGGCGGCGCGCCAAGCTACGAAGCGGGCGTTGCCGGCGGCACGCCGATCATCGACGGCACTCTCGGAGTGCGTGCCAGCGTTTGGTACCGGCGCGACGGCGGCTATATCGACCGTATCGACCCCGTGACCCTTGCCACCGACCAGAAGAACGCCAACTACGATGAGACCATGTTGGTCCGGCTGGCCGCTGTTTGGGCGCCGACCGAGCATCTGACCGTGACCCCCAGCTATTACTACCAAGACCGGTACCGCAATGACGTCGAGAACTATTGGCCGCTGTATTCGAAACCGAGCAATGACCGCTTCGTCAGCGCCAATCCCACTCAGCGCTCGGCACCGGACCGCTTCTACCTGCCGGCGCTCAAGATCGATGCCGACTTGGGTGCGACGAGGCTGATATCGAACACCTCGTACTATCATCGCAAAGAGGAAACGGGGTACGACGGCACTCTGTACAACCTGGGGTTCTACCAGACGTTTCTGGGTCCGAACTTCTCGCTGTTGCAGCCCCTGCTGGTCGACGGCACCGGCATTCATCTGCCCGCGGGGGCGACAAATTATCGTTCGCCGGCCTCGATCGACAACGGTCAGCAAAACTTCACTCAAGAAATCCGCCTGCAGTCGAATGATCCGGCGGCGCGGCTCATTTGGACCACCGGTCTTTTCTTCAGCCAGAATCGGCAACGCTATCTCGAGCAAATTCACGACCCGCTGCTGAATCAATTGACGCAGGCTGCCGTCGGCGCGGACTACGGGACGATATTCACCGATCCGAACGGCAATCCCGTGCTCTACGACCCGCGCTATCCCAATGATTCCTATTTTCTGCTTACCAACGCCAAGGATCAGCAGCTGGCGGCCTACGGCGAGGGCACCTTCAGCTTCACGGACCAATACAAGCTGACCGTGGGCGCGCGGTACTCGAAATCCAAATATTCTTTCGTGTCGTTGACGGGCGGTCCGCAATTGTTTTTGGGACCGCAAACGGTCGGCGCCGACAAGAATGAAAATTCCTTCACCCCCAAGGTCAGCTTTAGCTACCAGATGGATCCGCGGAATCTGTATTACTTCACGTATGCGAAGGGATTCCGCCCCGGCGGCGGCAACAATCCCGTACCCCAGGCGGCGTGCGGCACGGATTTCGCGAATCTCGGGATAGCGGGCGCGCCCGCCACCTTCGACTCGGATACCGTCAACAGCTTCGAGGTCGGAGCGAAGAACAATCTCGACAATCGGGTCAAGATCGCGAGCAGCGTGTACTACATCCGTTGGAACAATATCCAGCAGACCGTGATACCGCCCATTTGTCAGATCTCGTTCATCTCGAACTTGGGTCAAGCCGTTGCCAAGGGCTTTGACCTGCAAGCTGAGATCGCGGTGACCGACTCTGTTACGGTCGAGCTCGCCACGGGCTACACAGACGCTCGCTACACCAAGGATTCGCGCCTGACCCCCGCCGAAAATCCGCCCGTGGTATCGAAGGGCGACGCAATCACCGGCCAGAGCGGCCAGCCGGGAGCGCCTTTCACCGCTACGGTCGGACTGGAATACAAATTCAAGGTTTTCGACCATGAATCGTTCGTCCGAATCGATGACGAATACCAAAGCCGCGCCAAGTGGCCGTCACCCTCGCAAGACCCGAGCACCCAACAGTTCGATGCGGCAAATTACGTGCTGTCTTCGACGAATTTTGCCTCGGCGCGCGCCGGCGTGACGCTCGGCGGCGGCTGGCAAGTGGCCGCCTTCGTCGACAATCTCACCGACACGCACACCGTCACGAATTACAACTGGACCATCGATCCGGGCGGCGGCGAGCGCCGCCTGGAGCGGCAATTCACGTTCCGTCCGCGAACCATTGGTCTGACGGTCACCTACCGCAATTAACCTGGCATAATACGGTACACGCCCTCGAAACGCGCCCGCGCGACGATGCCATGGTCGCCAGGCGCATACTGCACGAGCCAATCACCGGCCTCCCCTCGCAGCACATCGCCCCCCGCAGTGCGCTCGATGGAGAATGCGGCGCTCATGCGTTTTGCGAGAACGGGCACCGGGCGATTGCGGTAGCGCCCCTCATCGCCCGGGGAAGTCGGCGGCTGCGGGGTGTATTTCGCGTCAAATCGCTCGCGAGATACGCACCACCGATCCCCGGTTGAGCCGGTCAGCAAGGCATCTCCCGGCGCGTAGCGATTAGGCCCGACCGCACTGTCGAGCAAGCCGGACGCGACGGCGAACTCCACCGTGACCACTTCATCTTTCACCGCCCGGCACGCGGCGCTGTCGGCCGCGAGGTCGGGATTCTCGAGTTTCGGTGGAGACTTGAGTTTCGGTGTCATGCGCGCATGCTACCGCATCGGCGGTTGCGCCGGATTTTGCCCGGTGCTACTGTCGGCAATGAGTTATCTGACCATATAACTAATCTTCGGGGATACAATGCAAGCAACTGCGCACAATCCGCCTAAAATGCGGGTTTCCTGGTCCGCGTTGTTTTTACGCACCCTTATAACTGGCGCTGGTTTCTGTGCCTCCCCAGGGGCTCACGCCGTTGACGCCGGCGCCGCGGAGCCTGGCGCCGGGACCGGCCTTGAGGAGATCGTGGTCACCGCCACCCGCCGCGAGGAAAGCATCAATCGGGTACCGATCAGCGTCACCGCCTTCAACCAGGAAATGATCGATCAGAAGGGCATCAAGGACTTCCAAGACGTGGTGCGCTTCACCCCGGGAGTGTCGATCGACACCACCGGCACGAACGCGATCTCGATCCGCGGCATCTCCTCCTCGGGCGGCGCCGGCACCACGGGCATCTACATCGACGACTCGCCGATCCAGATGCGCGCGCTTGGGCTTCAATCCCGACGACACTCTACCCAAAAACATTCGATCTGGATCGCATCGAGGTCCTTGCGCGGCCCCCAAGGCACGCTCTTCGGAGCGGGCTCCGAAGGCGGGACGGTGCGCTACATCATGAATCAGCCCAGCGTCACCAAGGAATCCACTTACGTCAGGAGCGAAGTGTCCTTTACTCGCAGCGGAGAACCGAGCTACGAGGCTGGGCTCGCGCACGGCGGCCCGATCGTTGCCGACGTCGTCGGCTACAGGGCCAGCATTTGGTATCGCTATGACGGCGGCTGGATAGACCGCATCGATCCAACCACCTTGGCCCGGTCGACAAGGATGCCAACCATGCGAACTCGATAGCGGGCCGGCTCGCGTTCCTGGTCCAGCCTTTCGAAGGCCTGCGGATCACGCCGAGTATCACCTACCAAAACTCTCGCAAGCATGATCTGTCGACGTACTGGCCCGCCTATACGAATGTCAGCAGCGGGAAATTCTACAATGCCTCCCCGGAACGCTTGGCCGATCCTGACCGCTATTACTTGCCGGCGCTGAAGATCGAAGCCGATTTGGGGCACCTTAAGTTCATCTCCAACACCTCTTACTATGATCGCCTCGAACACACCGCCTATCAGGGCACGGCTTACGACCTCGCGTATTTTCAGTCGATCGGATGGCCGTCCGCGGCGTACGGCGGCTACGATGCGAATGGAAATGGGATCGGGCTGCCTTGCGGACCTGCATCCTCCACGCCGAATCCGCCGTGCTCTTGGTATCCCTTGCTCGACGCGAATGGGGTCCACTTGCCTCCCGGCTTTGCCGGCTATTCGACCCCCAACACGATGACGAATAAGCAGCAAACCTTCACGCAGGAATTTCGGCTGCAATCGGATGATCCCGACAGTGCTTGGAAGTGGTCGGTGGGCGCCTTTTGGTCCCTTGCGAAGGAAATCAGCATTGAGGAGCTGCGCGATCCGCAGGTTAACCAGTTCCTGACCGCGCTGTACGGCGAGGACTCCGCCGCGATATTCGGTCCCTACTACCACTGCAACGGATTCGGTCCGCCGCAGACATTTCCGGATTGCGAAATCTACTACAACAACAATAGGAGCTATGACCGCCAGCTAGCGGGCTTCGGCGAGGTCACCTTCAGCGTAACAGACCGCCTCAAATTCACCGCGGGCGGTCGCTTTGCAAAGATGTCCTTTGACTTGACGCATTATGCGGACGGTATCGAGAATTTCGGACCTTCCCGGATCAAGCGGCACTTACCACGAGAACGCTTTCACCCCGAAACTGGGCGTCACCTTTCAGGCCGACGAGCGCAACCTATATTACGCGACCTATGCGAAGGGCTTTCGTCCCGGCGGCGTCAACCCTCCTCTTCCCGGAGGATTCAATCCGGACGGCACTCCCATTGGCACATGCGCGCCGGGCCTCGCTGCCGACGGCTATCCGGCGGGCGAATCCCCGCTCAATTACAAGTCCGACAACACGCAGAGTTATGAAATCGGCGCGAAGAACGGCTTCGCCGACCGGTTGCGTATCGCCACCAGCCTCTACTACATCAAATGGAACGGCATACAACAAAATGTCTATGTGGGAAGCTGCGGGCTGCAATTCACCGACAATCTCGGCACCGCCGTTGCCAAGGGCGGTGACATCCAGGCGGACCTCATCCTGGGCGGAGGTTTCTCGGTGGAAGCTTCCGCCGGCTACACCAGCGCAAGGTTCACGAAGACCTCCAAAGGCAACCTCGCGATGGCGGGCGACGCCATCTCCGGAGAAGCGGCGATCAACTATGCACCGGGAACCAACCCGCCTTGGACCGCGGCGATCGGGCCGCAGTACAGCTTCAAGGCGCGCGGGTACGATGCCTTCATCCGCTATGACTGGGAATTTACGAGCCGCAATCCCTGGCCGGCGCCGGTGCAAGATCCAAATTCGGTTCAGTTCAATCCGAATTCCTACACGCTGTCGTCGACGACTTTCTCCTCGCTTCGGGCCGGCGTCACGATCGACAAATGGCTGATTTCTGCCTTCTGCGACAACCTGTTCGACTCGCGCACGACCACGAACTATGCCGAAGTACAGGTGGACGCCTTCAACCCGAATATCGACCAGACGAAACCATCCTCGGTGCAGCACAATAATTACACATTCCGTCCGCGCACCATCGGGATAACGCTGACGTATCGCCATTAGCGAAAACAGTCGCCCGCAGCGAGGACTGACGATCGCGCGCGGGCGGCGCGACAGCTCAAGCCACCGCGCGTGTCGACTCGCGGCCGCAGGCGTCCCTGAGAGCCGCCGCCAAGATACCCAACCCTTCCTCCAGAACCGCATCCGGAATCGTCAGCGGCGAGAGCAGCCGCACGACATTCGCCGCGGTACCGCAGGACAGCAGTATCAAGCCGCGCGCTTCGGCGTGCGTCAGCACGGCGGCGGTCAGGTCCGCGTCGGGTTCTTTGGTCTTCGGGTCCTTGATCAATTCGAACGCGACCATCGCTCCGAGGCCGCGCACATCACCGATGCACGGCAGCTCTTTGGCAAGCGCCAGAAGCCGGGTGCGCATTTTGTCTCCGATAGCCGCGGCCCTCTGGCACAGCCCTTCGGATTCGACGACATCGAGGACTGCATGCGCCGCTGCGATGCTGATCGGATTGCCGCCGTACGTACCTCCCAGGCCGCCGGCATGCGCGGCATCCATGATCGTCGCGCGGCCGGTTACCGCCGAGAGAGGGAAACCGCCGCCCAAGCCCTTGGCCATGGTAATGACATCGGGCACCGCGCCGGAGTGCTCGATGGAAAACATCTTGCCGGTCCGGGCGATGCCGCCCTGGACTTCATCGGCGATCATGACGATTCCGTGTTCATCGCATAAACGCCGCAATGCGCGCAGGAAATCGGACGGCGCCACATTGAAGCCGCCCTCGCCCTGCACCGGTTCGATGACGATGGCCGCGACCGACTTGGGATCGACGTCGCCGTGAAATAGCCGATCCAAGTCGGCGAGCGCCTGCTCGGTGCTGATGCCTCGATAAGGCTGGGGAAACTCGGCGTGGTACACCTCGGCGGGAAACGGCCCGAAGCCGCGCTTGTACGGCATGACCTTGCCTGTCAACGCCATGGTCATGAGCGTGCGCCCATGAAAACCGCCGGAGAACGCAATTACGGCCGAACGCTTGGTGTGGTAGCGCGCAATCTTGATGGCGTTTTCGATCGCTTCGGCGCCCGAATTCAAAAATAGGGTTTTTTTCGCGAAGTCGCCGGGCGCGAGTGCGTTCAATCGCTCGGCCAGCCGCACGTAGGACTCGTATGGCGCCACGTGGAAGCACGTATGCGTAAATGCCAGTGCTTGCTCCGCCACGGCCTCCATGACTCGCGGATGACGATGGCCGGTGTTGAGCACGGCAATACCCGCCGCGAAATCGATGAAACGCCGGCCGTCGACATCCCACAGTTCGGCATTCTCCGCCTTGGCTACGTAAATGCCCCGGCTGCCCACGCCTGTGGGCACCGCCGCCGCCTTGCGCGTTTTGAGATCGGTCGATTTGGACATGTTTGCACCCTCGATGGCGAAGCCAGGACTTGGAACGGTATCATTGGGGGGTAATTTGAGCAAAAGGACGGGCGCCCATGAGCACGGCCGATGCTGCATTTCCGACGGATTCCGCGCCGCCCGCCGGCGGCGGAACGCTGAATGTGAGAATCCTGCGTTCGAGCGCCGATGGTCAAGTGGCAAAGGACGATCGGGTGGCGGTCGAGGCGCCCTTGGAGTTCCTGCTGCATCATCCGGCGCTTGGGCTTGAGCCGATGTCGTTCGGGACGACCATGCGCACGCCGGGCGATGATGAGAGCCTGGCGGCCGGGCTGCTTTACGGCGAGGGAATCGTCAATCAACCCTCGGACATCGAGGCGATCGAGTCGAGCACGCGACGGCCCAATGTCGTGAACGTTCGCCTACGCGCGACCGTGCAGATCGTGCCGAACACCCCCTCCCGCCTCTTTTCAGCCGGTTCCAGCTGCGGCGTGTGCGGCACCACGGGGCTGGATGCGGCCATCGCCCGCGCCGCCGCCACGCATATCCCGGATACCGGGCACGTTGCCCTGTCGCTTCTATTCCGGCTGCCCGACCGCATGCGCTCGGCGCAGTCGAAGTTCGGCGATACCGGCGGGGTTCACGCGTCTGCGCTATTCGATTTTGCGGGGACGCTGCTGAACATTGCGGAGGACGTCGGACGCCACAACGCCTTCGACAAGCTGGTGGGAATGACCCTGCTGTCGGGCGATCTGCCGTTGGCGAACCGCATCGTGGTATTGAGCGGCCGCGCCAGCTTCGAGCTAGTGCAAAAAGCAATCCGAGCCGGCGTGAGCGTGCTCGCCGCCATCGGTGCTCCCTCCAGCCTCGCGGTCAATCTTGCGTCGACGTCGGGACTGACCCTAGTGGGATTCCTGCGTGAGACGCATTGCAATGTGTATTCGGCCCCGGAACGATTGACCCTGACACCGGCCGTCGGGATGATCAGGCGCGCTCGAGGACGTAACGCGCCGATGATCATCGGGTACGTCACGGAACAGGGGTACGCCACGGAATCGTGAACCGCGGCAATGAACTCACGCCATCGCCGGTGGTTCGAAAATCGTCTGGTATCGAAATTGTTCACGGCTGCGAGCTACGGGACAAAAAATAGCCCGCGGCCAGGCCGAGGACGGCGACCACGGCTAGCGCGGCCCACGGATTGTCATGGACGTAGCTATCCGCATCCCTCACCGCACTTCGGGCTCGGCTCTGCCAGGAATCGGCGATGCCGGCGAACGGATCGGTCACCGCCGCCAGGGCGCCCGACGCGGTCGACCCAAGTCCGCCCACATGCAAATCCCTTTTCTGCTCGACCGAGCTGGGGTGGGTGGTCAGCATCGCGACGTCTCCTAACATAGGTAAAGAACCTGGAAGCCTGAATTTGCCTTGGAGCGTTCCCGCTCACTATCGGCGACCGTCAGCAGGCGCCGTAGGATTCCGCTCACGACGCCGCGGCCACACAGGTCGTCGCCGACATAACGGTCGGCTAGTTCACCTGATAGCCGCGCCCCTGCAAACACGCCGACATCGCCCGGTTGTAGCCGTTGCGCCCCGCATCGGCGTTGTCGGCGCTTCCTCCCCCGGGCTGCGTCGGATCAAAGCCGGTTTGTCCCTTGGCCCAGTTGTGACACTCGAACTGGTCCGCTGCCTGCTGCTCCTTGCTCTGACCATCCTTGGGGTAGATCATCAATTCGTTCCCCGGGGTCTCCGGAGGCGGCGAAGGTGCATCCGCGTTCTCGGGCGGCTCCACGACCGCGTAGCCGTTCTGGTCCGGCTGCCACGCGTAGTACACATTGTCGGCATAGTAATAGGGAATGCCGCCGAACCAAACCGTCGAATAGTAGGGCGGTAGAACCGAGACGACGAGTCCCGGCGGCGGACTGACCACCACGAACCCGGGTCCGCGGGGCGCATACCAGATCCCGCCGCTGAAATAGTAGCGATCTCTGCCCCGGTAGTAGGGACGGTAAGACTCCGGCAGCGAGGGCCGGAAGGTACCCGCGCGCGGATAGTACCGGCCGTGGTTGTAGCGGCTGTCGAGCACCTGGCCGCGCCCGTCGAACGAGGGGCGGCCGGCATTCTCCCGCGAGCGCGCCCCGCGCAGGCCCTGGACCACGGGCCTCAGCGCGCGCCTCGGCACGCCCCCGATCGTGCTCCTCGGCCCGCGCCGTGAGCGTCGTGGCTTGCACGCCAAGCAACACCAGGACCGGCAACAGCGCAATTCTCAGTCGTGGATCCATGAAGAACGCCAACCTCGATTGTCAATCACCACAAGAGAGGCACGCGCCTCAGGTGACTGTGTAGCCTCGTCCCTGAAGGCACGCGCCAATTGCACGCCGATAGGAATCACCTCGCGCCCGCCCGGCGGCTGCGCTTTGATTGATCTGCTGCTGAGTCTGTCGCGCCTGCGCCTGCGCATTGGCATCCGAAGCTGATCCAACGACCGCGCCCGTCGCGCCGCCGATCAATGCGCCCGCGCCCGCATTGCGCGGACCTCCGATAATCGAGCCGATGATAGCGCCGCCGATCGCCCCGGCCACCGTGCCCGATCCCGGAGGATTGGCGGGTTGCACCACGACGCGCTCGTAGGCGCTCGCATCGGCCCGGCTTGGATCAACCCCGGTTTGCTGAACCGCCCAAATATGGCACTCGTAACGATCTCGGTCGGTTTGTTCGGGGCTCTGGCCGCCGGCGGGATATACAAAGACTCGCTGAGGCGGCGGCGGCGGCGCCGGCACCACATAGGTACGGGGCGGCGGGGGCGCCACCACGCAGGCCGCCGCGAAAACCGCCGCCGTAGCCGCAAGGGCGCAGCGGAGTCGAGCGAATAATTTGAGTGCGAATTGTGACGATGTCATGTAACCAATCCTTTAGTCCTATAGCCCTAAACGCTGAAGGGCCGCTTTAGTTGACAGCCGGACACCCCTGAAGTTCGAAGACGGACCTCTCTGACCGGCGTCTAAGGCTTATGACCGGCGTCTAAGGCTTACGAAATTTTAATATGAACTGATCCGTCTTGCCCCGCACCGCGGGATCGAACACCTTCGTCGAGTGGGTATCATCGGGCTGGGCCAACAAATTGCTGCTCGCGACGAAAACGAAACCGGCGGCCAGCGCTTCCTTTTTCACGGTTTCGGAGTCGATTCTGTGCAGGGTTTTTGTATCCCGTTCCCCTGATCCGGATTCCGCGGCGTGGTCCAGGATCAGATAGATTCCGCCCGGCTTCAAATCGTCGAACACCATCTTATTGAGCACCGCGAGGTCGAGGCCCGGGAAATTGTGCAAGTCATGATAGTTCTGCGATGTCCAGACCAAATCGACGGGGGTCGGCACGGTGAGCTGGCTGAACGGCTCCACCACCACGCTGACATTCGCATAGTTGGGATCGGCGGCGATGGCCTTCACACGCGCCGCAAAATCCGGCGTGTCCGCCGGCGCATCGGGCGAAGGCGCAGGCACGAGAGCATAGACGTGTCCGGAACTGCCGACGGCTTTACTCATCATGCGCGTGAAGTAGCCGCCGCCCGGTAACAGCTCGGCGATCTTTGCGCCGGGTTTGACGCCCGTAAATGCGAGAACCTCCGCCGGTTTGCGGTTCGCATCCCGTTGCTTGTCGGCGTCCGGCCGATTTCGATCGGCCACCGCTGCCGCAATGTTGTCGGGAATGGGGGCGGCGCTCGCGCAGTGTGCAGCGAATGTCAATGCGGCCGCGCAAGCGGCCGCCAGGAGGAGCGGGTAGCGAATCATGGAACACTCCATTTCAGGGCCTGAGCCGGTCAGATTTGTTGTTCGGCCATTCTACGCTCGGCGCGGCGGGGTATCATGGGGGGCTATCATCGCATCCCGACAGGTTTCACGCATGAGCTTGAGCGTCTTCGATATTTTCAAGATCGGTATCGGCCCATCCAGTTCACACACCATGGGACCTATGAACGCGGCGCGCGGCTTTGTCGAGCTATTGGCCGCACGCGGTTTGCTGGAACTCACCACGCAAGTGTCGGCGCAGCTCTACGGATCCCTTGCCTTGACCGGCCGCGGTCATTGCACGGACCGGGCCATACTCTTGGGCTTGGAGGGACTGAGTCCCGATACCATCGACTCCGCCACGGTCGAACCCACGCTGCAAAGAATTCGCGCGGCGGGCCGTATCCGTTTGCTGGGCCGGCATGAGATTGCCTTTGACGAGCCCCTCAATCTTCTGTTCCACATCGATCAGGTGCTTCCCGGACACTCCAACGGCATGCGGTTCACGGCGCACGATGCGGCGCTCCAGGTTTTGGCGCGCGAGGAGTACTACAGCATCGGCGGCGGCTTTGTCGTGCAGGCCGGAGCTGAAGCGGGCGTCGGCGCTGCTCGCCCCGAGCCTCCGTACGAGTTCAATTCCGCCGCGCGGCTGCTCGAGCACGGACGCTCCCAGGGGCTGGAAATCCACCAACTCATGCTCGCGCGCGAGCGCACTTGGCGCACCGACGTCGAAATTCGCGCGGGCCTCATGCGAATCTGGCAAGTGATGCAGGATTGCGTGCGCCGCGGCTTCGATGCCCAAGGCCTGTTGCCGGGCGTGCTCGGCGTGCGCCGCCGCGCCCCGCGACTTTATCGCCAGCTCATGAGCGGCGATCCTTCTGAGCCCTATGCATGCCCTCGACTGGGTCAATGTTTTTGCGCTCGCGGTCAATGAAGAAAATGCGGCCGGCGGCCAGGTGGTGACCGCGCCGACGAATGGCGCGGCGGGAATCGTACCGGCGGTTCTGCATTATTACCGCCGCTTCGAGCCGGGAGCCGACGACGAGGGCGTCATCCGCTTTTTACTCACCGCGGCCGCCGTCGGCATGCTGTACAAGCAAAACGCCTCGATTTCCGGCGCAGAAATGGGATGCCAGGGCGAAGTGGGCGTGGCATGTTCCATGGCGGCCGCCGGTCTGGTGTCGGCGCTGAACGGCAGCAACGAGCAGATCGAAAATGCCGCAGAAATCGGCATGGAGCACAACCTGGGCTTGACCTGCGATCCGGTGGCCGGGCTGGTGCAAATTCCCTGCATCGAACGCAACGCCATGGGTTCGGTGAAAGCTATCAACGCCGCGCGTCTGGCCTTGCGCGGCGACGGCTCGCACAAGGTCTCCCTCGACCAGGTGATCAGCACCATGCGCCAGACGGGGCTGGATATGTCGACGATCTACAAGGAAACCTCGCAAGGCGGACTTGCGGTCAATGTACCGGAGTGTTGAGTCTCGCTATCCCGTTGCTTGCAGCCCTTGCGCGATGCCGTTGATGGTGGCACGCAAGGCGGCGAACAGGGCGCGATCCTCGCGGCCCGTCTTGCGCCAGCGCCTCAAGAGGTCCACTTGCATGAGGTGCATGGGATCGATGTAGGGATTCCTCAATTTGATCGACCGCTGCAAGGTCGGATCGCTGTCGAGCAGGCGCGCCGAGCCGCGCAAGCGCAGCACATGCGCCACCGTGATCCCGTATTCACGGCGGATGCAATCGGGGTACGTGCGCAGCGCATCGGCCGCCAGGGCATCGTAGTGGCTCGCGATCTCCAGGTCGGTCCGGCCCAGCATGGCCTCCACGTCGTCGAGCAAATGACCGAAGAAGGGCCAATGCGCCACCATTTGCCCGACCACATCCTCGCCATGCTGCTCCAGCGCGGCGGCGAGGCCGCTGCCGAAGCCGAACCAACCGGGCAGCATGTGCCGGCTTTGCGTCCACGCGAACACCCACGGAATGGCCCGCAGCGCGGTTACGCCGTCGCCGCCGGCACGCGCCGCGGGGCGCGATCCGATGTGCATGAGTTCGATGACGTCGATCGGCGTCGCTGCCCGAAAATAAGTCGAAAAATTCCGGCCCGCCGAATGCCAGTTCGCGATAGGCCGCAAGGCTGCTGGCGGCGATCGTTCGCATCGCCGCCACATAGGCCGCCGGCACCGGCGGTTTGTCTCCGGTGTGCGCGGTTGCCAAGGCCACGGACGCGAACGTGCGCTCGAGCGTGCGCATCGCAATCGGCCGCAAGCCGTAGCTCTGGTTGACGACTTCGCCTTGCTCGGTCAGCCGCAAGAACCCGCGGATGGCGCCGTCCGGCACCGCCTCGACTAAATTTTCGGTCCGTCCCCCGCCGCGCGCCGGCGTGCCGCCACGGCCGTGAAAAATCAGCACCTTGATGCCGGCCTCGCGCGCCGCGCCGAGCACTTCGGTCTGCGCCACCTGTAAAGCCCAGCGCGACGCAGCGATCCCGCCTTCCTTGTTGGTGTCGGAATAGCCGATCACCACCATCTGGCGATTGCCGCGAGAGGCCAGATGCCGCCGATATGCCGGCTCCTGATTCAGAGCATGCAGCAGTTCGCCCGCCCGCTCCAACGATTCGATCGACTCGAGGAGCGGCGCCACGTCGAGGGGCGATTCGCCCGTGCGCTTGTCGGTGATATCGGCCCATCTGGCCAGTACCATCACGGCAAGTATGTCCTCGGGGCCCTGCGCACCGCTCACGATGTATTCGCCGATGGCACGGCCGCCGAATTTATGGCGCGCCTGGGCGATGGCCTCGAACACCCACAGGCTGCGCCGGCCGAGGGCGTCGAACGCCGATGTGGGCCCCTGATCGCGAGCCAGCAAATCTCGCAGCTGCCGCAGCCGCTCCTCGGGCGGGAGCGCCGGCCAGCCGGCTATGCCCAGGCCCTGCGCAATCACCTGGTCGTGCACGCGCGCGTGCTGAGTGACGTCGAGCGTTGCCAGGTGAAATCCGAACGTGCGCACTCTGCGCATGAACCGCCGTACCAGGAAATAGCCGGCGTGCCGTCCCCGGTTCAACGTCAAGCTATCGGCGGCGAGGCCGATATCGGCGAGCAGCTCATCGGGATTCTGGTACGCGTTGGGCCGGCCCTCGTAGGTCGCCTTGAGCCTCTCGCCGATCTGGCCGAAGAACATGCGATAAGGCATGCGGTCGTGGCGCGTCGGCGCCAGCGCCTGCGCGCCCGGCAAGATGGCGCTATAGGAATCGATGCGCGCTGCGAGCGCCGCGCTCACGCCCACTCGGTTCGCGCTTTGACTCAGCGCCTCGGCGAGTTGTCCGCATTCCGCGAAATAGGTCGAGACGATCACCTGCTGATGGCGGTGCAATGTCTCGCGGATGGTCTTGCCATGCACGTCCGGATTGCCGTCCATGTCGCCGCCGACCCACGAACCGAAGTGCAGGATGCTCGGCACGTCGAGCTGTTCGGCTTCGACCGAGTAGGTGTTGGCCAGCGCAGCCTCGATTTCTTCATAGAACAGGGGCACGACGCGATAGAGGATGTCGATCAGATAGAACAATACGTGCTCGCGCTCGTCCACCACCGTCAAGCCTTCGCGGGGGTGCTCTTCCGTCTGCCAGATGCTGGTGAGCTCGAGACGAAGCCGCGCCCACAAGGTATTGAGCTCGGCCGCCGTCGAGCCGGGATTCTGACGGTCGAGCAAGTCCTGCGCGATGTGCTGCTGCTTGCGCAGGATCGTGCGTCGGGTCGATTCGGTCGGATGTCCCGTGAACACCGGCTCGATGCTCATGGAAGCAATCAATTGCAGCGCTTCGGCAAGCGTCACTCCGTCGCGCTGCAATCGCACGATGCAATCGGCAATGCCGCCGGGCTGCGGCGTGCTCGAGTCGCTGAGATATTGGCGGCGCCGGCGGACTCGGTGGACTTTCTCGGCCGTGTTGACCGCCTGAAACCAGATCGAGAACGCCCGCGTCAAGTCCGTGGCGGCGGCCGGCGCTCTGCCCATCGCGCGCCGCTGCAGCTCCGCCGCGCCTTCGGCATCGCCTTCGCGCCGCCGAATCGCCTCCAGGCGGTCCTCTTCCACGAGCTTGAAGAATTCATCGCCCCCCTGATCGCGAAGCATCTCGCCGATCAATGCGCCCAAGGCGTGCACGTCGTCTCGCAGTGCGTGGTCCTTGATGGGAAATTGAATGCTTTGGCGATACATAGTGCTAGGCTCTCGAGAGTAAACGAGGAAATAGTATGAGCTTGTTGGCGCAGATCGCTATATTTCTCGCCGCCGCCGTGATCGCAATCCCGATATTCCGCTATTTCAAATTGGGCTCGGTCTTGGGCTACCTGGCCGCCGGGATCATCATAGGTCCCTCCGGCCTCGGCCTCATCGGCAAAATCGACGCCACCCAGCACATCGCGGAGTTCGGCATCGTACTCCTGATGTTCGTCATCGGCCTCGAACTGCAGCCCTCCCGCCTCTGGGTCATGCGCAAGCCGATCTTCGGATTGGGACTGGCGCAGGTGCTGGTGACCACCCTCGCAATCGGTTCGGCTGCGTATTTCGGCTTCCATCAAGCGAAGGAATCCGCGCTCGTCATCGGCTTCGGTCTCTCGATGTCGTCGACGGCGCTCGTGCTGCAGCTATTGGCTGAACGGGGACAACTCAACTCCCAATACGGCCGCTCCGTATTCAGCATCTTGCTGTTTCAGGACATTGCAGTCTTGCCGGCGCTCGCCCTGCTGCCGCTCTTGAGCGCCGACGCGGCGAGGACCGCCGGCCCGAGCGACTGGCTGGTGATCAAGTTCGCGGCGGTGCTCGCCACCGTCATCATCAGCGGGCGCTACGTGCTGCGTCCCATGCTGCGGATCGTCGCCAAGACTCGCGTGGCCGAGGCGTTCACGGCGGCGGGCCTGCTCGTCGTCATCGGCACCGCGCTGCTCGTCGGCCAGGTGGGGTTGTCCTTGTCGTTGGGCGCTTTTTTGGCCGGCGTCTTGCTCGCGGACAGTGAATTCCGCCATGAACTCGAGGCCGACATCGAGCCGTTCAAGGGCTTGCTTCTCGGCCTCTTCTTCATCACGGTCGGAATGTCGGCAAACCTGGAGTTGGTGCGGCAAAAGCCATTGACGATCGCCGGCCTCACGTTGGGGTTCATGCTCGTCAAGGTGGTGGTGCTGCGCGTGATCGGCCGGCTGTCGGGGCTACCCACGGCGGCCGGCCGCGGCCTCGCATTCAGTCTGCCTTCCGGCGGAGAATTCGCCTTCGTGCTCTTCGGACTTGGCGCATCGCTCGGCATCGTGGATGGCGAGACTGCCGGCCTTCTGGTGATCGTGGTGACCGCATCGATGGTTTTGAGCCCGCTGCTGCTGGTGCTGCACGACTCCTTGTTCAAGAAAAGGCCGGCGGAAGGCCTGCCGTTCGACACGCCTGATGAATTGTATCCCAAGGTGATCATCGCCGGCTTCGGCCGCTTCGGGCAAATCGTCGGCAGAATCCTGCGCGCCCGGCGGATCGCCTTCACCGCGCTCGAGGCCAATCAAACTCAAGTCGATTTTCTGCGGCGCTTCGGCAATCAGGTGTTCTATGGAGATGCGTCGCGTCTGGAAATGCTGCGCGCGGCGCACGCCGAGAACGCCGAAATTTTCGTGCTCGCCATCGATGATGTCGAAGCGTCGGTGCGCACGGCGGAGCTGATCGCCAAGCACTTCCCGCATCTGAAGATTTTCGCCCGCGCCCGCAACCGGCAGCATGCGTTTCGATTGATGGACTTGGAGGTGCGCTACACGATTCGCGAGACGCTGGTCTCGAGCCTCGAGATGTCCGAAAAGATCCTCGAGACGCTCGGACTATCGAAATCGATGTCGGTGGAGACGGTCCGCAGGTTCCGCGCTCACGACGAGGCGACCATGAGAAAGCAGCAGGCGGTGAAGGATGACGAACGCAAGCTGCTCGAGTCCGCGCGCGAAGCCGCCGAACAGCTGCTCCACCTGTTCGAAACCGATGCCGAGCAGCCCGAGGAGCCGGATACCGGGCTCAAGACCGCGAAGGGTTGAGCAATACGGTCGTTTCGAAGCTCTCGAATCCGGTGACCACGCGGCGATAGGCATTTTGCATGATGCGCTCCGCGTTCTTGTCGGCGCGCGCGCCGAGCAGCATGCGGATGACGACATCGTCTTGCGGGCGCGAAACATCCTCGCCCAAGATTTGGTACGCGAAGCGCGACAAGCGTTGATTCATCTCGTTGGCGAATCGCAGCCGGACCGTATCGTTTCCGTCGCCCGCACCGACCTTGGCCTCTTCCGCCACCTCAAAAATAAGGCGCGCGACGAATCGGGCCTTGTCGACCAGGCTCAAGTCGCTGAAGAACTCGATTTCAGATTGAATGTTCATCCGGCGGGGAAGAAATCTATGGGTTTGGTTGCCGTCAAAGTCGCAACATCCTTGGCCTCGAACTTGAAGAGCCGAATACGCGCCAGCAATTTGCCCTCGAATTCCTTGTCGTTGAGTTCCGATGAGACGATACGCGCCGCCGTGATATCACCCGAAGGCGCAATAGTCAATTCGAGCACCACCTTGCCCTGCAACGCCGGGTTGTCGCGCAGGGCGCGCGCGTACATGGCGTCGATCGCGCCCTTGTTCTTGGTGAACACCAAGGCGATTTCATCCGCGCTGCGCGACGCCTTGCCGCTGCCGCCCCCCCGGGTGGCGGCCTGGCCGGACGCGCCCAAGTTGGGGTCCTTCACCTGCGTCGTGTAGATGCCGCGCAGGGACCCCGAACCTGCGGCGAGGCCCGAGCTGGTGGGCGCGCTGATGCCCCCGCTGGTGCCGCCGGTCTTCGAGGAAATGATATTTCGGCTCACCACGCTCACATCGCCCGGATCGGTGGTCTTGGGCTGATTCTTCGCGAACTTGTCCAGGTCGACGTCGCGCAAAGCCGCGAGTTGGTCGAACACCATCGCGCTTTTCGCCGCCTTCACGCGCGGATCCACGGGCACCACGGGCTTTGGCGCAACCGGCGCTTTTTCGACCGGCTTTTCCGGCTTGGGAGGCGGCGGGGGCGGCGGCGGCGGGGGCGGCTCCATGACCAGCTGCACCACTCTCTCGGGCAGCGACTCGGTGTTGACCACACGTTCGTGGCGCGGCAAAAACGGCAGCAGGACGGCGAAAATCGCGAACACGACCGCAAGATTGCGCAGAATGACTCGAAACCGCCGTTCCGTTTCTTCCGACGGCGACCACGGCAGCTCATAGCGCCGGAAATACGGCGGCAGCGGGGTGAGCGGGCGTTGCGCGGGATTGGCGGCGGCCATTTAAGTCGCCGCCCTTTCGCGTTCGACCACGGCGAAGGAAACTTTTCCGTATTCTGCTTCGCTGCACGCCACCATGATCTTTTTCAGCACGCTGTAAGGCGTGCTCTTGTCGCCCATGATGGTGACTTCGCGCTTGGCAATGTCGGTTTGCTCTGCCTTTCGCAAGCTGCGCTCGTTCTGCGCGATCAACGCGGTCTTGAGCGGCGGGAAAAATGGCCCGTCATTGGCGACGATATCGCTCACCGAGCCGATCAATGTGCCGTCGACGTACACCGAGTCCTTGGTGATCATGACCACCACCGCGGCGCTCGGCCTGCGGTCGGACAGCGACTGGGGAATGGAAATGTTCTTGGTGTTGGGGAGGATGTCGACTTCCGCCGTGTGCGCCAGCAGAAACACCACCAAGATGGTCATCATGTCGATGAACGGAATCAACGCGTAGTGATTCGCGCCATGCCGCCGTTGACGGTGGCGTTTGATCCTATACGAGGTCATATGGGCGCATCCCCGATGGAGATATCCGGGAACAGCTCCGCCTTGGAGAATGGCGCCACCGGAAGCTGGTACACGCGGACCGTGTCCATGACCTGCACCAGCGAGTCGTAGGTGATATTCGGGCCGGACAGAATGGTCGCATCGGTCATCTGCGGAAACTCCGATTTGATCCTGCGCATGAATTCCGACAGATTCTGCAAATCATAGCCGCCGGCCGTATTGGCGAGGGTCTTGAGCGGCCCCGAATTGCGGTCGTTGACCACGATGTCGTCGGGGCGAATGATGACTTCCAGCTTCAAGCCCTTGGGCAAATCGAGCGGAGCGGCATTGCTGCTGGTGGGCAGGTTGAGCTGAAGTATATTGGTCTTGGAAAACACCGCGGTGAAAATCAGGAAGAACACCAGGATCACCATCATGTCGATCATCGGCACGATATTGAGGTCATCGCGTCCATGGTGATAACGGTCGTGATTGCGTCGGACCAGGCGCGCGGCTTTTGACTTCATGGTTGGAGCACCATCCTAGCGGGTCATGGCCCTAGATGCTGCCGCGGGCCGCGGCCGGAGTGCGCGCCGTCGGCGTTGCCGGAGCCGTTGGCTCGCGCAGCGGTTGGTCGGACTGCCGCTCCGTGATGGAATTCAAGAACTTCACCGAGGCAATCTCGAGGCTGTCGATCAGCGAGGTGGTCTTCGATTCCAGAAACATATGCGCCGTCAGCAGCGTGATCGCCACGGCCAGACCCGAGGCGGTGTTGTTCATGGCAACGGAAATCGCGGCCGCCAGCAGGCTCGCCTTCTCTGCCGGATTCGCGGTCGCCACCGCGCTGAAAGCCTGGATCAGTCCGGTGATGGTGCCGAGCAGACCGATCAACAAGCCGACATTGGCGAGCGACGAGAGATAATGCGTGCGCTTCTCGATGCGTGGAATGACTTCCAGCAGACTTTCGTCCATCGCCTTCTCGATGTCGTCGCGGCGGCGCGCGCTCGCGACACGGGCGACGCCGTAGTTCAGAATCGTGGCGATCGACGCCTTGGAGTTCTGCGTCAGAGCGACCACCTGTTTGAAGTTTCCGGCGCTCAGGGCAGGTACGAGCTCATCCCAGAGACTGCGATTGCGGATGGTCTCGCGGGTCAAATACACGTATCGCTCGATGGCGATCGATATACCGACCACGAATATCAAGGCCAGCGGATACAGGAAAAACCCGCCGTCCTTGAAGAAGTTAACGATCGAATTCATAAAATAGCGCTCCTAAAAAATGCCCATCTGCTCCGAACTTAAGATTCAACCAGATTTCGTAAAATCGGCTATGACTTACTTCTCACCCTGTTGCGACGGTTGGGGCGATGCACCATTTTGTGACGCATCTGCTTGCACCGCGTGGTAGTAGACCACCTCGCGTTTGAAAACGTCCCGATCGACGGGCGCCAGGATTTCATCTACCAAACTGTTCATCGGCTTGCCCGCCAGGTCGCCGATATCCGACCGCTTCCAGGGAACGATATACATGACCTTCGGCTGCTCGCGGTCGCCGGTGACGGTGGCCGTGCCTAGATCGAGCCGGTCGATCTTGGGGGTCGATTTGACTGCCGGCTTGGATTCGGCCGGTGCACGGGCACTCTTCGAGGTGTCGGCCCGCGGCTCCCCGGCCTCCGACTGGGCGGTCTGTTTGGGCGGCTTCGCCGTCTGCGCAGGCGCGGCCGGACCGGCGGTTGCCGCGGGATCGGCAGGTGCGGCGGCGGGCGTGGCCTGCTGCTGCGCCCCCACGGGACCCGTGGCCAGGACGTACAGCGCCATGAAACTCAAAATCTTGTTCATTGGGTTCATGCAGGTTCCTTCTTGGGCGACGGAGCGGGAGCGCCCACGCGTTTGCGCAATTCCACCACCCAACCGGCGACTTGTTTGTTCTCGCCGGCGATCTCGATGTAGCGCTCGAATTCATTGAGCGCCTTTTGCGGCTGCGCAAGGTACAAATCGTAGAGCACGCCCAGGTTCAGATGCGCCGGGGCGTAATTAGGTTCAGCGGCTATCGTACGCTGATACGCCGCCTCGGCTTCCGCAAACTTGCCGAGCCTGCGCTCCACGATGCCGAGTTCGTTCCCCGCAACCGCGTTGGTCGGGCTGCGTTCGAGCGCGGCCTTGAAAGTCGCCTCTGCCTCGGGCAAGCGCGAATCGCGCAAGTAGAGGAGTCCTAAGTTGAGCTGCGGTCCCGTCAATTCCGGATAACCGACCACCAGCTCTTTGAATTCGAGCTCCGCATCGGTGTTGCGCCCCGACTTCATGAGCTGCAGGGCCTGCGCGTATTGTTGTGCGGCGCGGGTGGGGATGGGAGTCGGCTCGACAGGCGGCGCGCCCGGTTGGGGAACGGCACCCGAGGGAGCCACGCCACCCGTAGGGGCCACGGCACCCGTAGGGGCGACGGCCGGCTTGGACGACACGGGCGCGCGCGCGCTCGCCGCCCTCGGCGGCGAGCTTTGGCAAGCAGCGAGCAGTGCGAGCGCACCTACGCTAACGAATCGATTCGACCAGCTGCTCACCGATTTCCACCTTGCCGTAGCGGCCTGGATTAAGTTGCGCCAACGCCGTAAAGCTCTTCTGCACCCATTCATCGTAGGTGCCCTCCTTCGCTCTCGCCGCGTTGACTTCGTGCAATTTGATCGCCTTTTCCTCGAACGGGAAGGCCTGCTCCTCGAGCAACACGTTGTACTGCTCCAGTTCGTCTTTGGATAGATTCTTCGGCCGCTCCGAGCTCATCAAGTCTTTGCCGAGTTGCCGGTACAATTCGGCGCTTTCGAAGGTCGCCGCGGTGGTGACATCGGCCACTTGGTAATCCGCCGCCTGCTCGTAAGCCTTGAGCGCCGCCTCCATTGCCTTGCGTTTCTCGGCGAGTGACTTCTTGAGCGGCACCACGAGCTTGACGCGTCTGAACTCGTCGCGTGTCGGAATCGCGAGAGTCAAGGTCGCTTTCGCCGCCAAGGCGCGGCTGCGATCGGTGCGCGCCGCGCCGGCAGCGCGGTCGGCCGCGATGATGTCCTTGAGCCAGTAGTCGCGGGCGGCGGTATCGCCGCTCTTCGCCATGCTCACGCTCAATTTGTTGCGCGCTTCCATCGCCGGGTTGATCGGCTGCGGAAAGTGCCTCACGAACGCTTCCAGCATGGCGCGCGACTTGGCGGTATTGCCGGCCTTCTCGTAGAGATCCGCCGCTTGCAGTGTGGCCTCCCGCTGGACGTCCGGCGATTCGCCGGGCGTCTGCGCAATCTTCTCGAACTCGGTGGCCGCTTGGCCAGGGTGATTGGACTCCGTATAGGCCACCGCCAGATCGCGGGTGACTTCGGCCTGCAGCGGACTTTGCGGAAAATTGCGGCGAAAGCCTTCCAGCACCACCACGGCCCGATCCCACTGCTTCTCCTTGAAGAGCAGCGCCGCCGCATCGAAATCTGCGCTCGCGCGCACCTTCGAAGTCGGCGCCAGCGCCGATACGCGCAGAAAATCTTCCACTGCCGCCGCGGAATCGCCTGACTTCGCCCGCAGCTCGCCTTGCTTGTAGATCGAGGCGGCGAGCCGCTCGACAATGGCAGGACGCTCGGGGTCGTTCGCGGGCATCAGCGCCTGAGCATGGCTGTAAGCCGCTTCCGCCTTATCGAAGACGCCCTGATCGAAATTCGAATTGCCGATCACCGTCCAGGCGACACGCTGTTTGCTCGCGTCCACCGGCGGCTGCCGCGCCAGCAGAGACTCGGCCGCCGCGATTGCTCGAGGATAATCCTTGGCCGTGTAAAGATCCGTGGCGGCGCGCGTCAGCACTTGCGCGCTTTCCGGATGAGCCGGGAAGGTCTGAGCGAATTTGAGCGAGCTGTCGACTTCGCGGCGATGGACGGCTGCCTTGGCATCGCCGCTCAGCATCTCTTCTTGTTTGCCGTAGGCGATGATCGCGGCGTAGCCCGCCGCTCGCGGCCTTCCCGTGGTCGCCATAGTGATAGGCGGTGCTTTCGTATTCCTTGGCCGCGTCGGTGTATTGCTTGCTCTCGAACAGAGTATCGGCAAGCAGGAAATTAGTGACCGCGGAGTCGGGATCATCCGGGAAAGAAGTGAGGTAGCTGTGGTACCACTTCGCCGCTTCCTGATAATCCGCCACGTTCTTGCTGCGCTGCGCCTGCGCATGGTAGTACTGCGCCACATCCTTGAGGTTGGTTTTCAGCACCGCGACGACTTTCGGCTCTTTCTGCGGATCGCGGCCCTGCCAGTACGCAGTGCCGAAGCTGTAGTTCTCCACGAACTCCTTCTTGCCCTGCAAGCACCAGCTGCGGAAATCCGCCCTTGGCATACGCTTCGATCGCCTGCATCTCCAGCAGCGGCGCTTTTTCGTTGTTGCGGTCTTGCAAAACGAACGCGCGATAACTGTCGGCCGCGTCCGTATAGCGTTCCTTCTCCATGTACAGATCGCCCAAACGCGCGTACAGCAGATACGAGTAGGGCCGCGGCTTGCGATGCTTCACGAAGTCGTCGATCGTCTTCGGACCGTCGAGATAGGAGAACGTGATGCTCATCACCCGGAAGGTATCCTCCACCAATTCGCGGTTCGGCCTGCTCAAGGTCTCCAGTTCGATCTGCACGGATGGATCCGACTTCGATATCAAAACGGAATCGAGCACGCCTGCGAAGGAATCCAAGCTGCGCTCGTTCTCGCCCTGCTTGAACAGCGACCAGCCATGCTTGTAGAGACTTTGGTTGTAGAAAGCGGATGTCGAGCCGATCTTGATGACGGCCTCGTACGCGCTCTGCGCCTTCGGGTATGCCTTGCTGGAGAACAGCAATTCGCCGCGCCGGAACTGGGCTTCGTCGATGTAGTGGCTGCGCGGATAGTTTGCCACCAGCTGATCCAACGACGCGAGAGCCTTGTCGGGCTGCGCGTTGAGTTCGTATGCGCGCGCCAATTGATAAAGCACTGAATCGTTGCGCTCGTATTTGGGGTACGTCTTCAGCAGCGCCGAATACAAATGAATCGCTTCCGTGGCGCGCAATCCCTCGTTGGTGATGAGCTCGCGCTCGATGCGCTCGGACTCCGAGCTCTCGAGATTCAAATCGCCCAACCGGCGCAGAGCTTCGGCGCGCAACGCGGCATCGCCGGCATTCAAATCGAGGAAGCGCCGGTAGCTGTCCATGGTCTTGTTCGCATCGACGTTTTTCGGCGGCTCGGTATTGATCTCGATCTGCTGCGAGTCCAGATCCTTGATGGTCGGCGGATTCTTGCTTGCCGCGAGGCTCGGGCCCGCGAGCAGCGCTGCGGCGAGAAGCGCCGCCAGGCCGGCAGTGCCGCGGCCGGGCCGGCCGCATCCGATTTGATGCGCGCCGGCATCACGGCTTGTCCTTCGGCTTGGCGTTCGCGGCGCGATCGTAGATGGCCGCCAATTCATAACGCGCCTGGATCTGATAAGTAGAGATACGCAGCTTCTGGCCTTCGAGTTCGCGGATGGCGAGGCGTTGCAGAAATCGGTTCTGCCGCGCCGACGCATCGGCGAGTCGTTGTTGCAATTGATCCATGCGGACGCGAACCGCGGCGACGCGGCCGGCATAGGCGCCGGTATTGGTCGGCATTCCGGCCCGCGCCTGCCTGACCAACACCGCACGCTTCTGCGTTTCCTTCAGTCCGGCTTCGAGTTCCTTGACCGAGCGCCGTTCATTCCACAGTCTGGCCTTGAAGCTCGCGGATAGCCGCCAGTACATCACGCCCTTCATCAAATGGTGCTTTGCCCGCATCTCGGCGAGATCCGGATCGTCCGGATGCGCGGCAAGGTAGTCTTCGATGCGCCTCAATCGCTCCCAGTTCTGCTGCTCCTCCGGCGTCCCTAGCGCCGCCACATCGCGGGATTTTTCGATTTCGTTGATCCGCGATTCGAAATCCACGCGTTTGCGCGTCAACGCGTCGAGATCGGTTGCCGCCATGACGGCGTCGGCCTTCGGCACGCGCAGCTTGTACGCCTCTTGACGCGTATCGAGCATGTCGTCGTAGGCCGCGACGTCTTCGCGCCAATTGTCCAAGTTGCGGCTCATATAATTGAGTTCGCGATAATTCTTGAGGCCTTCCTGGAATTCGTTGCTCGCCAGCAGCGTGTACAGATAGCGCGACTCGGGCGCATTGGGCAGAGTCGTGAGCTGCCAATACCACGTCAATGTGTCCTTTTTGTCGTCATCCAACAGGCGGTCGAGAAGGTTGCCGCTGCGGATCTGCTCGATCGAATCGTCGATTCGCCCCATTTCCGCATCGAATGACTCGATCGCCGAGTTGTAGTATTCAGCGGCCTGCCCGGTCGCCGACAGCTGATTGTAGGCGTACGGCACCGTGAGAAATGACTCCTGGACCGCCGAGTCGAGCAAGTTGCGCTTGCGCAGCGTGAGCCAAGGCACCAATGCGCGCTTGAATTCGCCGACGCCGGCGTCCGCCCAACCCACCCCGAGCAGCGCCTTGCTCGAATAAGGGCCTTCGAGCCGTACCCGCTGCAGTATGGGCTTCGCTTCCGCGGCGCGCTGGGCCTGCAAGAGCGCGAATCCGAGGGCGAGGTTGGCCCTGTCCTTGAGCGACAGCAACTCCTCGCTTCGCGTCACGAGGCGTCCGACGCGATCGAGATAGGGAATGGCGTCGGCGAGCCGGTCCTTGCGCACCAAGGCGACGCCCAGGTTGAATTGCGCGTAGGCGGTCCAATCGGGCGCACCGTGCCAATTGCTCAATGCCGCAATGGCGTCGTCGTAGCGGTCCTGCCGCATCATCAGCTGGGCGAGAAGCATGTAGCGCTCGGCGCTGATGCGCGGGTCGATCTTGTCCGACACTTGGCGCAAGGCGCGCTCGGAATTCTCGAGATAGCCGCGTTGGTACCAGACCTTCCCCAGATAGAACCACGCCTTGTTGCGCACCGCCTCCGAGGTATTTTGGTTCAGCAGCGCTTCGAAAATCCTGCCGGCCTCCACATGCTCGCCCAGCGAGAGGTACAACCCGCCCAGGAGCAGCTCCGCCTCGCCTTGAGTGTGCGGGATGCGGTCGAGCTGGCGGGCCGCAAGCAAGCGAGTGATCGAATCGAAGTAGTCGTCCTGAAAGAAATAGAAGAGCACATCGCCGTAGTGCAGATCCTTAACATCCTGCGGCGGCAGCCCATTGGGATCGGGCTTGACGTTCTTGGCTTGCAGCAGTGCCGGCGGCAACGCCAGCAGCAACCCGCTCAAGATGAGCGGCCGGAATCTATTACTCACGCGTTGCACGCATCATTCCCAGTCTTTGATTGTGAACTCTGGCTGATGCTTGGCCAAACGGTCCGTGATCTTGAGCTCCAAATATTTGGCGCCGACGCCCTTGTCGAAGACGATCGTGGCGCCGCGCTTGTAGTCGCGCTCGACCGGCCCCTTGCCGGTAAAAAACGCCACCAGTTCATGCTTGCCGACTTTGAGATTGCCCAGATAAATTTGCTGCACGCCGCCCTTGAGCAAGGCGTCCGCCTCGCGGGCGGTATACAGGTAATTCTTGACTTCCTTGTTGTCGATTTTCACGGTCACGGAATCCAATGCGAAAAACGTCCCGACATCCATCGATACATACAAGGCAACCTGGGTGTTGGCGGGAAACAGCAATTCCTCTTCCAGAACGAAAAGATCCTTGTTCAGGTCGATTACGTCCTTCTTCAGGCCTTGCACTTCTTGATCGAGCGTCTTGAAGTCGGCTGGAGGAGCGTCGGCCGGCGCAGCGCCGCGGCACAGCCGGGTCCGCGGCGGGCGCGGCCGCGCCGGGGACCGTGGTTGCCGAGGTCGGCGCGGCAACAGTCGATGTCGCGGCAGCACCCGCGGGAGCGGGAGCGGGTGGTTCTGCGGCCGCGAGCGCCGTCCCCACGGCCCACGCCGCCGCCAGCAACGCACCGCGGGCAATGAACGACACGACTCTATGCTTGGAATTCATAATGAACCTATCGTTTACTCGCGAAGCAATTCGCGAATGTGATCGAGATAAACGCGCTCGTCGCCGCGCTTGAAGCCGAAGTTGACATACCGTACGACGCCCCCGCGATCCACCAAGATCGTCATGGGCATTTTTTGCAGCAAGTAATCGCGGCCGATGCTGGAACCCGTGTCGAACATCACCGGGTACGACACTTTCATCGCATCCGCAAACTCCGCGGCGCGCGCCAGATCCTCATCGACCGACACGCCGAGCACGACCAGGCCGGCACGCTGATAGGTCGTATTGATCCGATCCAGAGCCGGCATCTCCTGCCGCGAGTCGCCGGCCCATCGCGCCCAAAAATTGACCAAGACGACCTGGCCGCGAAATTCGGACATGCGCAGGTTCCTGCCGTCCCTCGCCTTCAAAACGAATTCAGGCGCGTCCTTCCCCAACAGCGTCGGCGGCGCCGCGAGCGTGGGAACGTTGAAGCCGGCGCTCAAGAGCAGGCTGCAGACAAGCAACACTTTACGCATGCGGCGGCGTCCTCACCGCAGCTTTCTTGAGCTAATCGTCTTTGCGCTGCACTCGAAGCGCAGCAGGAAAACATCCACGCTGGTAACCCCGCTATCCTGGGAACACCCGCAGACCGGAAGCTTTGCGCCCTCACCTTCGGTGAGTTTGCCCTGAACAGATCTTATGCAAAATCGCACAATGCGAGCCGTAGTGTCAACGAAGCAACGTGGCGCGGTGCTGGGTTTCTCTATGACCTGCCGCACATTCATTGAATTTGATCGCGACGAGCGCAGCGGCCGGCTGCGCTTGGGTTGCACAATTTACAAGCGACCTCATGCTCGAGCGCACTGTCTCTAGATTGAGACAACGAATGGACGGATCCAACCGCCGCGGCCGGATCCTTGGGCGTCAACCTCCGATTTTCCCGTTCACGATCGGGTGGAAGGCGATCAGCGGCTCGAGCGCCGTTCCCGTGCCCAGCGTGTTGTTCAAATTGGGCGACGGATACAGCGCCGGGAACGTCGTGACCGCGTTCGCATCGTGCAGCGCTATGTAATTGAGCACCACCATCTGGACGAGGTTAGGAACGTTGTTGCCGGCGGGACTGCCGGTGGTATTGATGCGAGCCGTCCGCGTTGAAGCTTCCGATCTGCAAGCTCATCTCGGGATTGCTCTGCATGGGCACCGGTTTGCCCTTCGGGTTGTAGACCAAGAAGTACGTCGCCGCGACGCTCTGATTGTCGGCGGTCCACACGCCCTTGCCCCTGCCGCCCACGGAGGTGTCGATCATGCCGTTGCTGGCGAGCGACCCGTCGCTGAAGACGTAGATCATGACGGGCTTGCCCACACGCGCCGCATATTCCAGGCAGGCGCCGATGCAGTTTCCGAGGTTCAAGTCGCGGGCCTCGCCGTCCATGCGGTTTCCCGAGTGATAGTCGAAACCGCCCATTTCGATGGTGCCTGCGGCGGCATTCCCGTCGATCACGAGCTTCATGATGGCCGCGGTTTTCTGGTAGTCGGAATTGCTCTGGAATTCCGCCGCATTGAAGATGCCGTTGGGGCCCACGACCTTCGGATCCTTGCTCGCGATCGACCGACCGCCGGGCTGTTGTACGTCTCGACGGTATAGGCAGCCTTGGTATAGCCGCAAGCCTGTGTGCCGCTCGGGCCCAATGCCGCCGTGTTGAGGGCCGGATCGGCATAGGCCTGCACCTTGGCCAACTTGGCGTCGCTGATGCGCTTCATCGACTCCAACACATTGGTCACGTCCGCGGAATGCGGCAGCAAGGTGCTGAGCTGGCCGGTGCTGACCAAACCTTGGGTATCCGCCGGACTCGACACCTTGGTTGGCTGGGCGGCGGCGATAACCATGGTCGGCGGCGACATGGAGTTGCCGCCCGACATGGAACTCTCCGACGCCGACAAGATTGAGCAAACCGCCGCGCGCGCCGTATTGATAAATCGCGTACATCGGATTGTGCGGATTCGTATTCGTATCGTTCTGCGAAAGCGCTGGAATCACGGTGCCCGAGGTGTTGGTCATGGCCGAAGCGGTCTTGACTCGTGCCTTGATGCCGCGCAGATGCGCGCTGTCCGAATGAAACCGCAGTCCGAAAGCTACTGTCGACGAAGCTGCCCGTCATGCTCTTGTTCGGCACCATGGTGCCCGGCAAACCCAGTTTGCTGTACCCGGCGACGGACAGAAAATCCATCTGTCCCTGGGGACCTCCCACCAGCACGTTGGAGCCGGCGATGTTGCCGCCGCCCGCAAGGTCAAAGCAAATGAAGGGAATCTTGCCCGCGCCCGTCGTGATGCTGCACGGGCCAAGCAGCGCCGAAATGTCCGGATCGAGCGCGGCGCGCGCCGGCCGCGGAGCCGCGAGCATCGCGAGCAGCGAAGGACCGATCACGGTGGCCGACCCGGTGATGAAGCTCTGCGCGAGGAATTCGCGGCGCGTGCGCGGCCGAGGGTGATCCTGATGGCGCAGCGGTTCGTGAATGCCCAGCGCCTTTGACTTCTTGCTCATATAAAGACCTCTTCGATTCGTCTTCTCAATTGATCAACATGTCGGCGCTGCCGAGCGCCGTGGCGCAGGCCGCCGCGGCTACCGCGTTTGTCCCCGCCATCGTGTTGCACGAATTGGTGGTGCAGAGTTTCCCGATGAGGGTGGTCAGTTCACCCGTGACGGTCGCTGCGGCCGGTTGAGTGTTCGGGCTATTGCCGAGCACGCGGTTTGCGAGCGCGCTCGTAACGGTATTTATGCCGCCCGGAGTCGTGAATTGGTTGGCGGCCAGGGTGGTCCCGTAGAGCTGCGTCTGCAGGGCGGGGGAATTCACCGCTGCGTTGCAATACTGAATGGCGAGCTGAGCGATTCCGATCTGGTTCGAAGAAGAGAAGCCCTCGAGCGTCGGATCCGACGGCAGCTGCTGCTGCACGGCCAGATACGTCGCGTTGACCGCCGGAGTCTTGGTCGACACGCCGGTGAGCTGCGACAGGGTCGAGTTGATCTGGGCGAAAGTGCGCACCCCGATGTCGGCGGCGATGGGACCCGGCGTGAAACCGGGCGGCGTCGGCGTCGGCTCGACCACCACGTGGGTTTGGCTGCCGAGTTGATCGAACGTCAGGAAGAACTGGTCGGTCGCCGGCCCGCTCTGCAAGCCGATGACGCGTGCCGATCGGCGACAGCAGCTGACCCTGCGCCTTGTAGCTTGCCGTGGTGACCATGGTATTGAGCGGAATGTACGCCTGACCCACCTGGGGAATGTTGCCGTTCATGCCGATGCGAAGACCCTGGACGGGGATGTTGTTCGGCTTCGCGGCCGGATCCAGGGAGATGAACGTCGGCTTGTCGAAGAGGTAGCCATAGCTGTCGTACTGACTGACCGTGAACATCACGTAGGCCTGCGGCACGCCCGTCACCTGTGCCACGTTGAACAGCACGTAGTAGCGCTGGCCGACGCCGGCATTGAAGTTCTCCATCACCTGCGTTGCCGACATCGCGCGGCTATGGATGGCGACGAACTTGATCAGCCCCTGCCAGGAACGATCGTTGGACACTTCGTTGCCGAGGACCAAGGCGAAGGTGCTGTCCCAATTGGAGATCGCGCCGCCCTTCTGCGGATCCGGAACGTTCGCGTTCACTCCATTGACGTAAATCTGCCGGCCGTTGACCGGATCGTAGGTCAGGACGACGTGCTGCAAAGAGGGCTGCAGCAGCATCGCGGCGGCGGGGGTTTGCAGCTGCGGCGTGCCGTTCAGGACCGAATTGGAGCTGCGCAGCATGAAGTCGTAGCTCTGGTTGGTCTGGCCGAGCGTGAAGTTGCGCGAGGTGTCGCCGCCCGAATAGCTGACCATGTAGGATTTGTCGGCGGCGACCAGCGCGGGCGCGACCCAAGCTTCGACGGAGAACTCGCCGGTTGCTTGGATCAGGCTATAGAGCTTCCCGCTCGCCCGAGGTCGATGCCTGCGCCTTGCCGCCGGCGCCCACGGTGATGCCCCAGCCGCCGGCCCAGAGCACGTTGCCCGAGATCGTGAGGTCCGCCGCCGGATCGATGCCGCTGGTGTCGTAGGCCGTATAGCCGCTGCCGGTCTGGAACTCATACTTCGCGATGGTATCCGCGTCGTAGCGGTTCGCGCCGCTCGCCACGGTACCCTGCGTCAGGGTAAGCGCCTTGCTGACGACCAAGCTGGGGTCGATGTTGCTCGGGGTGAGCGATTGGGCAAATTCCTGAATCTGCGACCAGCATCTGCGCGGCATCGGACGCGCAGTTGTCCCAGCAATTGTGATTGTCGGTCAGCAGCCGCTGATAGAAGCGCGAATTCGTGCCGCACACGACCGGAGCATTGGCTGCGGCTGGAGCGCTTCCGGCGACGAAGGGACTGCAACCGGTCAAGTCAATTTTCGGTATCGCCGCCGGGTAAGCGATCAGCAGCTGGGGATCGGCAAAATAGGGCGACTGCTGTGTCGCCGGATTCGCGGTCGATGAGTGGCAGCGTACGCAATATTGGCCGGTGAGCGTGTATATCGTATTGCCGTACAGAACCCCGTTGTCGCCGGGGAAATTCAAGCTCTGACCCACCGATTGTATCGGGGGCGCCTGCAACTGCACCTGCGTGGCGGAGGCGGCGCCTGTGGCACCGGCCCAATTGCTGATCCAGGTGGTCAAAATGGCGCCGCAGGCGCTGGGATCGGCGAGCCAGCAGTTGTGTCCGCCGCTCACCTTCGTGACGATGATCGAGGTCGCCGGTGCCGACAGGTTGACCACGGTGTTGGCCTGGGCGTAGGCGAGGTTTACATCGTCGCTGCGCGCAAAGTTCGGCATCTGCGCCGGGCTGGTGGCGTTGTGGCACTGGCCGCAACGGTTCTGCACCCGGACGTTGTTCCAGAAATTTACCTGAAAGGCCGTGACATCGGCTGTTGCGGCCGCAGGCCCGGTGTAGGCGCTGGCCTGGCTCGTCGGCGCGGTGGCTGCGGTGGCCGTCGTGGGTGCGCCGCCGCCGCCGCAGGCGCTCAAGGCAAACGGGATCGCGAGAGCGAGCAGGCTGATTATGCGTCTGACGTTCATGCTCAATTCCCCTGACAGTAGGCGGCCGCCTCGGCAAACGGCTGCCGTAGCGAGTAGTTGTTCGCTTTGAACGAGGCGATCATCGGGCCGACTTGAGTCGCAGTCATTGGCCGTATTGGGTGCGCGCAGGCAGACGTACTTGAATACCCGGGTGACCTGGCAGCCGGTGAATGCCGCGCTGCCCTCGAGTTCCTGGCCCAGGGACTTCGCGCCGTTGCCGCTGCCGGAGCCGGCCGGCCATCCCAAGATCTCGTTCGGTCCCGTGCGCCAGTGGTTCGTCCAGCTGTCGTCCTGAGTCGAGAAGCCTTGCGGGAAATTCGTGTTGTTGATGTGGTACTTGGGCTGCACCTGACCGGCGGTGTAGACGAGTTGACCCGCGGCGCCCGTCGGGTCGGTCGCCGCGTTGTAGTTGAAGTTGTAATAGGCGAACGCCTGCGCCATCGGATCCATCCCGCTGTGGCAGCCGACGCAGTTGTTCAGGAACAGGCTGCTGGCGCCGCCGGGGCTGCGGGTGACGTCCTGGCGGATGCGATCGGGCGGCCGGGTGATGTCCATGACCGTCTGCAGGTCATTGCACAGATGATTCATCATCGTGAAGCGGAACATTCTGCGGTTCGTGCCATCCATGAAGAACGCATTGGCTCCGGCTCGGGTCGTCATGACGCCGGCCGTCGCCGCCGCGGGGATGCCGGTCAGCGCCGACTGGGTGCTGGAGACCAAATTCGCCTTGGACGACAGATCGATATTGTTGTTGTCCATGCGTTTGATACATGTCATTGTTCGCCGGCGAATACGCCGGTATCCCGCCGGCCGCTCCGATGTACACGAGATCGGCGCTCAGCAAGGTATTGAATGGCACATCGTCGCGCACCATGCCGACGACCGTCGCCGTGTAATCATTCAGCGGCACGAACACCGACTGATCGCGGTTGGTCCAGGGCGCCGCCATGTTGCGGATCGTGTTGTTGTAGAAGGAGGGATCGTGGGTCGCGAGCAACGCCGCGGAGACCGAATCGGGGGATGCGGTCATTTGAGCGAGCTGCGCCGCCGTCGGCGGGACGCCGGCAATGCGGTTGTACATGCGCGTCGCTTGATCGGCGTTGGGTGCGCCGGCGAATGCCGCTGCACCCAGCAGTAAGAGCGTGCCGGCGACAGCGCTCGCCCGTTTCCACGGCCGCGCGGCGCACTCGCGGCCCTTCTCTGGCTTTGCCATCCCATTCTTCATATGCACATCCAGCGGCGTGAGTTGTGATTTCGACGTGGCGCAAATATACAGAGCAAAAAATGCTCGCAGGAATGTCTCATCCGGACGACGTCGGTGTTTCGCGACATATCGACTGACCACTGTCCGCCTATATCCTGCAGCTTGATTTGCATAGGTCTGCTGTCAGGTGCACAGAGAAACGGATGTGGCGAAGTTCTTCTGTGAGTGCGTTAACAGATTGCGAACACGCACCGGACGAAGTTCGCGTTCTGAGACCGAATAAGTTCAATGAGCGTGAACGAATGTGCACACTGATTCGCCGAACCGAAGATTGAACTCAGGTATCCGCAACCATGAACACCTTCCCCACACGTGAACTTCATCACGGTTCCCTGAAAGCTGGCGGCGCTCTTGCTGCCGGCACTGCTCATGCTGGGTTGCGAGAGCGGCGTGAGCGGCCACGGGCCGGGGCTCGCGGGCGTGCAAACCCAGGATCCCGGGACTCTGAATTTTCCGCTTGCCTACGTGAAGCGTCCCGCGCCGGCGTCCCCGCCGAAGATGGATATCGACGTGCGCGACCTCATTACCTCAACCACCGGCGGCGATCTATACATCCGCGAACAGGCAAGCCCGGGCTCTCCCGGAGACCAACATCACCCAGGCGATCACCAAGGGCATGGGCGATGTGCGCGATCTCGATGTATCCGTCGACGGCAAGAAGCTCGTGTTTTCGCTGCGGCTGCCCTTGGACCCCAACAAGCCCAACACGGATGTCAGTCAACCCACGTGGAAGATTTACCAGTACGACGCCGTCGCGAAAACGGTGACGCAGCTCACCAACGACAATACGACCGCGGGTCATGACGTGGGCGCCCACTACCTGCCGGACGGCCGGATCGTGTTTGCCTCGACGCGCCAATCGGCTACTCAAGCCATCCTGATCGACGAGGGCCGTCCGCAATACCCGGCGCAGACGGACGACCGCAAGCAGCCGATTTTCTTGTTGCATGTCATGAATGGGGACGGCACGGGCATCCACCAGATCAGTTTCAATACCAACCATGATTTCGCGCCGTCCGTGTTGGCCAATGGACAGATCGTATTTTCGCGCTATGAATCCATCAATGGCGATCAGATCAGCCTGTATCGCACGAATCCGGACGGCACGGGACTCGAGCTCTACTACGGTGCGAACAGCCACGCCACGGGCGCCAACATAGCCGGCACGAACAATAACGTGATCCAATTCTTGAGCGCCCGGCAGCGGGCGGACGGGAAGTTGATCGCGATCGCCCGGCCGTTCTTGGGCACGCAGCAGGGCGGCGACATCGTGCAAGTGGACGCCGAGAATTTCGTCGAGATCAACCAGCCGGCGACCCCCCTGGGCAGCGCCGGTACGGCACAATCCAGCGCGACCACGCTGGGCGTCACCACCGATGCCGACATGCCGTCCATGGGCGGCCGGTTCGCCTCGGTGTACCCGCTGTACGACGGGAGCAACCGATTGTTCGTCAGCTGGGCGCCATGTCTCGTGCTCAATACGACCGTCACTCCGAATACCACCAGCGTCTGCACGGCTGGTAACACCACCGGCGCGAATGTGCAGCTGGCGCCGCCGCAGTACACGATTTGGATCTACGATGTCTCCCACGGCACCTTGAGTCCGATACTCGGAGCCGAAGCGAATACCGTGATCGTCGAACCGGTCATCATGCAGGTGCGCACGCCGGCGCCGGCCTTCATCCCGGATCTCGTACCGACAGGCGCCGCCGCCAACATGGCTCACAACAGCAACGGCGGCCTGGGACTTCTCGTCATTCGCAGCGTCTATGACTTCGACGGCGTGGACATGGTTGCCACCGAAACCGCCAATGCATTGCCGAACATCGCCGCACTGGCCGACCCGAAGCAAGCGACCGCCGATAAACGGCCGGCACGCTTCGTGAGAATTGAAAAGGCCGTCGAGATTCCCGACAAGAAAGTGCGCAAGATCAATGCCTCGGCCTTTGGTCCCGCGGGCAGGGGCATGCGCGAGATTCTCGCCTATGCGCCGGTCGAACCCGACGGCTCGGTGAAGATCCAACTGCCGGCCAATGTGCCCTTTACCGTGGACGTACTGGATAAGAACGCGCGGCGGATCGGTCCGCTTCATACAAGCTGGCTGCAATTGATGCCGGGCGAAACGAAAACCTGCAACGGCTGCCACGTCGTCGGGAGCAAAAAGACCCCGTCGCACGGCCGCTCCGGACTGACGGCCTCCGCGAACGCCGGGGCCGCCGCCGCGGGGACGCCTTTCCCGAATACCTTGCCGAGTCTGTCGCCGGCGAACGCCGGTGATACAATGGCGGACACTCGAGCATTGCATACCTGCGCCAACGGGCTCACGCCCCCCAGCGCGACGACCCCGTGCTCGGAGCTGCCGACGATCGATGTGATTTACAGCGACGTATGGACCGATCCGGTCGCGCGCACCCCCGATAAGGCGTTCTCCTATTTATATGCCGATCTTTCGACGCCGAGCCCGGCCAATGCCCATTGCGTTACGTGGGATCCGCTTTGCCGCAGCACCATCCACTATCCCGATGCCGTGGCCGATGGCGCGGTGTCTCACCAGCTCCAGCCGATATGGAATCTGCCTCGGCAAACGATGACCGGCGGCGTCGTGACGAGCGATCATACCTGCGTGCTTTGCCACAACCCCGTGAGCGCCGCAAAGGCCGTCCAGGTGCCCCAGGGCCAGCTCGATTTGACCGACAGTGCATCGAACGTCGATCCCACCGTCACCACGTCCTATGAGGAACTGCTGTTTGCACATAACGAGCAGACGCTTAATATGGGCGCCTTGCAGGATTTGCTGGTTCCCGTGCCCGGACCCCCGGACCCGGTCACCGGGTTGCCCACGACGATCATGGTGCCGGTACCGCTGGCGCCGCCGATGACGGCTGGCAGCGCCATCGGCTCGGTAACGAAGTTTTTGAGAATGTTTGACGGAACTTATCAGGACCCTGTTCTTGACCACACGGGATTCTTAACGACGGCGGAGTTGCGTTTGATCGCAGAATGGCTGGACATTGGCGCGCAGTACTACAACGATCCGTTCGTCGCGCCGGCAAATTGAGCTGATGCGATCACTGCTCGCGCTACTGCTATTGCTGCAGGCGTTCGGTGTCGGTCAGGTTCAAGCGAAGGAACAGCTTCTTGAAGTCGTCGTTGCGCAGCCCTACCTGGAGATGCACAGCGGCCCGGGTCGCGGCTTCCCGGTGGTGTATGTCGTGGGCCGCGACGAGGTTGTCACCGTGCTATACAGCCGCACCGACTGGTTCAAGGTGCGCGCGCCGCGCGGCCAGGAAGGGTGGGCGCGCCGTTCGGATTTGTCCCTCACCAAGCTTGTCTCCGGGGAGCCTGCGCCGATTCCGCCTTATCCGGACTTCGCAACGCACCGCTGGGAAGTGGGCGCGGGTTACGGAGTCTTCAATCATCAGAATTTGGTTACGACATGGGGCGACTTTGGCCTCACGGACAGCCTCGATGTGGAAGTCGTTCTGCAGCAGGCCTTGGGAACGATCGATAACCGCTATATCGCAACCATCGGGATGCGGCACACTTTCATACCCGAATGGCGTTGGTTCTCGCCCACCGCGGGGATCGGAACCGGCTACCAATACATCGACGACAAGGTGCCGCCCAAGCCGCTCCAGACCAGCAACCAGATGGCATACGTCTCGCTGGGAGCGCGCGGCTTCATCACCAGGCGATTCATGTGGCGTGCGGACTGGCGCAAGTATGTGGTCTTCACCAACCAAAATCAGAACGAGGAACCGGAAGAATGGAAATTCGGCTTAGCAGTGTTTTTCTAGCGGCGGCGCTGCTGTCCGGCTGCGGCTGGTTCCATCGCGGCGAGAAGGGGCCGGCTCCAGATCGTGGCCGAGGAGCCTGCAGAGCGAGCCATCGATCGTCGAGCCGCAGGTCAACCGCCGCGTCGTGAAAACGCCGAAGATCAAGGCCAAGGACTTCGAACTCGGCGGCTACTTCGGCGCGCTCGGCATCCAGGACTTCGGCACCAATCCGGTGTACGGCGTTCGCGCCGCTTACCATGTATCGGAAGATATTTTCATGGAGGGGTTTCTGGGGCGTTCCAAGGCGGGCACCACCAGTCTCGAGGATGTTTTCCCGGCGATCACGGTAGTCAGCGACTCTGGGAGGCGCTTCACGTATTACGACCTCGACGTAGGCTACAACGTACTCCCCGGCGAGATCTTTCTCGGTAGGGGACGTGCGTTCAATTCGGCCCTCTATGTGACGGTCGGAATGGGCGATGTGAAATTCGCCGATAAGGACCAGTTTGCACTGAATTTCGGACTAGGCGAGCGCTTACTGATCACCGATTGGCTCGCGATGCACTTGGACGTGAGAGATCACGTGTTCGAGACCGACCTGACCGGCCGAACCAAGAATGTCCACAACCTGGAAGCCACCCTCGGCTTAACCGTTTTCTACTGATCAGGAGGACAGATCATGAAACTTTCCACAGTTGACTTCTTCAAACGATGCACGATGGCGGCTGTCGTCATTGCATCCACGGCATTCGCGGCCGGCGGCGACTCGGGCACGGCGCCCGCATTCAGCCTCACGGCGCTGTCCGGGCAGCAATCCACACTGAGCCAGTACAAGGGGCAAGTGATCATGGTGAATTTCTGGGCAACCTGGTGCGGGCCATGCCAGCAGGAAATGCCTTTGCTCGAACAGATGTACAAGAAATACAAACCGGCGGGCTTTACCTTGATCGGCGTCAATGTCGACAAGGAAGCGCCCGCCGTCAAGGAATTGCTCGCGCGCAAACCGGTGAGCTTCCCGGTGCTTCTCGACCCGGCGAACCAGGTGAGCAAGGCGTACCACGTCGATGAAATGCCAAGCTCCGTCATCATCGATCGCAAGGGCGAAATCCGCTATATCCACCGCGGCTATCGGCCGGGCGATGAGAACGAGTACCAAGATCGCATACGCCAACTGATTCGCGAGTGACCGTGCGGCGTTCGTTGAATTGGCCTTGATCGGCGTCGGACTTCTGCTCGGGGCGTGCAGCAGCATTCAGCCCTGGGTCAAACCCTACGAACGCGACCGGCTCGCGGACCCGATCATGTCATGGGATCGAGATGCCATCTCCGGTGCGTACCTGGATCATATCTACGAGTCTCGCGAGGGATCGCGGGGCGCCACCGGCACCGCCGGCGGCGGCTGCGGCTGCAACTGAAGGCGGTCGCCATCGATATGAGGATTTTGCCGCGTCATTCGAGCCGCCTCGCCGCCCTGGCGGCCTTGTCGGTGATCTGCATCGCCGGCGCGGCCGTTCTGCCCGACGACCGTGCCGACGTATTCTGGAGCAGCTACAAGGGCGGCGGGATGGACATCACCGGCGAGTCGGTGCTGGTGCGCAAGAAGTTCTCCGAAAAATTCGCCGTCGAGGCGAACTACTTCGTCGACAAGGTCAGTGGTGCGTCCGTCGACGTTTTGAGCCAAGCCAGCGTCATCAAGGACGAGCGCAAGCAAAAAAGCGTTTCCGTCGACTACATCCATGACAAGACGCAATACAACCTGTCCTATACCAACAGCGCCGAACGGGACTATATCTCCAACACCACGCATTTCTCGTTGAGTCAGGACATGTTCGGCGATCTGACGACCGTCAGCCTCGGCTTCACGGACAGCCGCAACAAGGTGGGGGAAAACAACGGCGGCACGAACACGCCGAAAATCGCATGGCTTGGACATGCGACCAGCCGCAGCTACGAAGGCGGCCTGTCGCAGATCGTCACGAAAAACCTGATCTTGGGAGCGACCCTGGAGGTCATTACGGACCAAGGGCTCCTGAGCAACCCCTATCGCTCCATCCGCTACCTAGACCCGACCGTGCCGCTCGGATATTCGCTCGGTACCCAGGTGTATCCGAATACGCGTACCAGCACCGCGGTGGAGGCACGGGCCAAATACTATCTTCCGTATCGGGCAGCCGCATCCGTGTCTTATCGATTTTTCTCGGACACCTGGGGCATCCACGCGAACACGGTCGAATTGGGCTATACCCAGCCCATCTCCAACGTCTGGATTCTCGAAGGCCGGCTGCGCCACTACAACCAAACTCATGCAACGTTTTACAGCGATTTATTCGACTTCGCGAAACAGCAGAATTTCGAAGGGCGTGACAGGAATCTCGCGACATCGACCAACAATTCGCTCGGTGTCAAGGCCACGTATGCCTTCCTTCCCGACGGCTGGAAGATTTTCAAACGCGGCACCGTGACGGCCGACGTGAGCCGAATACGGTTCAAATACGGCGACTTCAGGAATATAAAGGATTATAACGTCACTCCCGCGGGCGGCGGTTATCAACCCGGCACCGAGCCGCTATACGGCTTCGATGCGATGGTCTACCAAGTTTATCTTTCGATGTTCTTCTGACCGGAACTGACCAGGCCGCGCCACCAGACAAGCACCATGGGTGACAGCGCCGCCAGGATGGCGACGGAGTCGGCCACCCAATCCCAGAAATCTCGGTCCCGGTGCACGATGGGAAGCCCTTGGACGAACTCGATCAGTGCGCCGAAGGCGGACAATAGAGCCGCAATCACCCAGAGTCGGCTCCCGGGGAACGCCGCCGCCGCAAGTCCGGCCAATACATAAAAGGCAATGAAGTGTTCCGCCTTGTCCCACGGGACGAGCTGCACGGCATGCTTCGGCGGTATGACGGCGCTGTAGAAAGTGAAGATCAGGGCGGCAAAAAATGCAGCCTGGGCCAGCCTGATCAGCAACGATATATTGAGCACGGAATCGTCCAAAACGCCGAGCATAACAAATCGGTCGCATGACGCTCGGATTGACGTGACGTGACGTGCCGCGCCGGCGTGGCCAATCGAGCGCGACACACTTGGTGTAAGTGTCTGCGCGATCGGCCGGAAGTTTGCCGGTGTTTGGGCGAGCGCGTAACATCTCGCCCTCTCTACCGGAAGCCGACAGGGGCCGCGATAGGGTTCCTTTAAAACACTAACACTAAGTTCAAAAAAGGGGTTTCACATGTCAATCAAGCATCGGTTGGCCGCGTCCGCAGCCTTCCTGGGTCTTGCGTTCACAGGCGTTGTGGCGGTCGCGGATGAGCATCCGTTCACCGAAGGCCAGGTCATCACCGTGTCTGCGATTCGAACCGAATACGGGAAGTTTGACGAGTACATGAAGTTCCTCGACACAACGTGGAAGGCAACGCAGGAAGCGGCGAAGAAAGCGGGCTACACCACGGGCTACAAGGTCGTCTCAGTACAGCCGCGCAGCGAGAATGATCCGGACATTTACCTGGTGGTCTATTACAAGAATTGGGCGGCGTTGGACGGTGCGACCGCCAAGGGAGATGCAATCGCCAAGGAAGTTAACGGCTCGGTGGCGGCCGCCAACCAGGGCGCAGTCGACCGCGGCAAGATCAGGCGAGTTCTCGGTTCGTGGACGGGACAGCAACTTGACCTGAAATAGTGCGGTAATCTTGCTGCAACGTAACGGGAAGCCGGGTCTTTCGCCCGGCTTTCTTCCATGGGCCGCGTGAGCTGCAATGATATTCCAGGCACAGAATCGTCCAAAAATATCCGGCATGGGTCTTGTATGACAGTGGGTTTGGTATGACGCGCCGCGATGCACTGAAGAAAATGGGTCTGGCCGCCGGCGCTTCCGCCGCCGTGCCCTGGCGGCAAGCACACACGGCCGCCCTCGAGCGGCTCGATGTGAAGGATCCGGCCGCGATCGCGGTGGGCTACGTGGAAAGCGCCGCGCAGGTCGACGTCAAGAAGTACCCGGAATTTATTCAAGGCTCGAATTGCGAAAACTGCCTGCAGCTGCAGGGGAGTCCCGGCAATACCTATCGCCCTTGCAGTCTTTTTCCGGGCAAGGTCGTTTCCGTGGGCGGCTGGTGCAAGGCCTGGACCCCTGAGATGTAAGCATCGCGGACACGCACGCCGATGGCCGGGTAATCGACGAAAAAGCCGTCGATGCCCCTGCAAAGAAACCGCTGAATTTCCGCATCCAAGTCGCCATGCGCCGCCGGCGAGTCGCCGCTCCTCAAATCGTCGGGAAGGAAGCTATTCTCGGCGCGAAACGTCCACACGTGGACCTTGAGATTCGCCGCCTGCGCCGCGCGTACGCCTTCCGCGCTTGCCAGGGCCTTCGCGATGCCGATGCCATCGGCGTACGTTGCAATCTCCTTGAGGTCGCCCAGCTCGTGTTCCAGCAATTGCACCAAGGGCAAGCGGGTCATGCCGCGCAGTTGCCGCAAGTTTTCAGCTTCGAAGGACTGGATAAAGACCGGATTGCCCTCGGCGCCATACTCATGGCGCCGCAAGGTGTCGAGGACGGCCTGTTCCTGAGACAAGCCGATCCGGGCGAAATGCAACGGATGCTTGGTCTCAGGGTAAACGCCGATCTTCGGGCCGCCTGCGCGCTGCCGATTGGCATCGGTCGCCAGTTGCAGGATCTCATCGAAGGTGGGAACCGCGAATCGTCCGTCAAATGCGCAGTTCTGCGGCCGCAATAGCGGCAGGCGCTCCCGGGCGCGCAGCGTCTTGATCTCGGCGAGCGTGAAATCTTCGGTGAACCATCCCGTCATGGCTTCGCCGTCGATGTTTTGGGTGCGGTGCCGCATCGCAAACTCCGGATGCTGCGCGACGTCCGTGGTGCCCCCGATCTCATTCTCGTGCCTCGCAACGAGCACCCCGTCGCGAGTCATGACCAAATCGGGCTCGATGTAATCGGCGCCCTCCTCGATCGCCAGGCGATAGGATTCAAGTGTGTGTTCCGGGCGCTTGCCGCTGGCACCGCGGTGAGCAATGACGAGGATCTGACGCAAGGGACACCCGTTGGATGATGGCCCTCGAGTTTACCGCACAGGATGGGGCTTTAGCACACGCGCGGCCGACGAGGCCCCGTCATGACGGGGCCTCGAAATGCGTATTTCTCAAACCGCGCTAGCGAGGAGGCGCCAGAATCGAAATACTCTCTTCCTGCGCCGACATCAAAGCATTCGTACCAGGAACCCAAGTCGGACCCGGCGGCGACGCGCCCTCACCCCAATCTGCACGGAGCGACGTCGGTGGCGCCGCGAACGCCACCGCGATGGCGAACACCGCCGCTGCCGTTACGATCACTTTTCGACGATACATCCTCTACCCTCCTGTCGATTTAGGCTTGATGCGGCGGATTGGCCGGCGGGGAGTCCACTACCGCGGTATGCGGCGGATTGGCCGGCGGGGAGTCCATCACCGCGGCGTGCGGCGGGTTGGCCGGCGGGGAATCCATCACCGCGGCGTGCGGCGGATTGGCCGGCGGGGAGTCCATCACCGCGGCGTGCGGCGGGTTGGCCGGCGGGGAATCCATCATCCCGAAAGCGGAACCGGCGAGTGCGCAGCCGGCGGCCAAAGCGACTAGACTGATCTTCATAATGATTTCTCCAAGTGGGTTTTTAATAAGCGCGACGACGTGCGCGACCAAGAGTCGATGGTCCGCATTGGTATAAGCGACATCAAGGCCCGAACTCCCTCATATTCTGGCGACAATGTATGCTTAGGGGAAACCCTCATCCAGCACGAAAATTTTTGTGACGGTAAGTGAAATGACGATGCAGGTGCCGGCCAATTTCACGCAACTGCTGACCGAGTGGCGGTCGGGAAATCCGCAGGCGCTGGAGCGTTTGACGCCTCTGGTATATGACGAACTGCGGCGGCTGGCGCGCGGCTACATGCGCGCGGAGCGAGGCAGCCATACACTGCAAGCGACGGCCGTCGTGCACGAAGCGTTTCTGCGGCTGGTACAAGCCAACGTTACGCTGCAAGACCGCGGCCATTTTTTCGCACTGGCTTCGCGCCTCATGCGTCGTGTGTTGGTGGATCACGCAAAATCCCGCTCGCGGATCAAGCGTAATTCCGGCGTCCGGGAGCCTTCGGCAGAGGATGCAGCCGAAACACCCCCGCCGATGGATTTCGACGTCGTTGCGCTCGACGATGCCATTGACGGACTGCAGCAAATGGAACCTCGGTTGGCTCAGGTCATCGAGTTGCATTATTTCGGCGGCCTGACATACGACCAAATCGCCGCCGCCATGAGCACCTCGGCGGCCACCGTCCATCGGGATATTCGGCTCGCTCGCGCGTGGCTGCTCAATGAAATCGGCGACACGGGACCCGGATGATTCCCCGCGCGCGCTGGCAGCAGATTCAGTCCCTGTTCGAGCAACTCGTCGACACGGGCGACGGGGAACGTGAGCTGCGCTTGGCCCGCGCCTGCGGCGATGACTTGGAACTGCGCTCATCCGTGGAGTCCATGCTGAGATCGGATGCCAGGCCCGAGGACCCGCTCCTGCTTGCCATCGGCGAAGCTGCGGAATGTTTGCTGGAGGATCACCGAGATCGATTGATCGGAACGCGCATCGGCCCGTATCGCGTGGTGTCCATTCTCGGACATGGCGGCATGAGCACCGTGTACCGCGGGGAACGCGACGACGCGCAATACCAGCAAACCGTCGCCATCAAGGTATTGCAGCACGCGACGCTGCATCCCCGGTTGCGCAGCCGGCTGCACAGCGAACGGCATATCCTCGCAACGCTCGATCACCCGTCGATCGCTCGATTGATCGACAGCGGCGACCTCGAGGATGGAACGCCCTACCTTGTCATGGAGCGTGTCGACGGTGAATCCATCGACGAGTATTGCGACAGCCGAACCTTGTTCGTCCGCGAGCGGCTGGAACTGTTCATTCAGGTATGCGCCGCGGTGCAATACGCGCATCGCAACCTGGTAGTGCACCGCGACATCAAGCCGTCAAATATCTTCGTCACGGACGAAGGGGCCCCCAAGCTCCTTGATTTCGGCATTGCCAAGTTGCTCGCGCCGGACAGCCTTTCGCACACCTTGCCGGTCACGCGTCTTCAAGAACGAATGCTGACTCCGGAAAACGCGGCGCCCGAGCAGGTGCTCGGCCGGCCGATCACCACGGCGACGGACATCTATGCGCTCGGCGTGCTGCTCTATCAATTATTGACCGGTCGTTCGCCCTATCGATTGCTGAGCTACAGCCAGCTGCAGCTCGAGCGTGCCATCTGCATGGACGATCCCGTGCGGCCGAGTCAGATGGTAATTTCCAAGTTGAGCGGCGAAAAAGATGCCGACCGCAGCCGGATCTCGGATCGCCGCGGTCTCTCGCCGCAGCGATTACGCGCCCGGTTGAGCGGTGATTTGGACGCCATCGTCGCGATGGCAATGCGCAAGGAGCCTGACCGGCGGTATCCATCCGTGGAGGCCCTAGCGGACGATCTCAGCCGGCACCTGCTTGGTCAGCCCGTTCGCGCAAGAGACGGCGATTGGCGCTACAACACCGCCAAGTTTCTGCGGCGGCATGCCTGGCCGGTTGCGGTCGTCGCCGCGGCCTTCCTCGGTCTTGCGCTCTTCGGCGGTGCCATGACCTGGGAGAACCATCGCATGGAATTGGCACGGCAGGCGACCGCCCTGCAGCGCGACAGAGCACAACAGGTATCGGGTTTTTTGGTCGATGTCTTTTCGCAAGCCGACCCATTCAATGCGCAAGGTAAGGAGCCGACTGCCAAGGATCTGCTCGATCGGGGTGCGGAAAAAATTACGGGCAATTCGAGCCTGCAGCCGGAAGTACGCGCCCAGCTTCTCGAAAGCATTGGCCTCGCTTATCGACGCCAGGGCTTGAGCGAGCGGGCGATCCCTTTGTTCGAACAGGCGGTGGCAATACGTCGCCAGGAGCGACCGGTCGACAGTGGCCATATTGCCGTGGCGCTCGCGAATTTGGCGCGCGCGTTGAGCGATTCGGGCCACTTGATCTCGGCGGAAGCCGATTTGGAACAAGCAGTCTCCTTGTCCGAAAACAGCGCAGAGTCTCGTCCGATCGAAACAGCGGACATCTTGGTGCAATTCGGCAACTTTGCGCTGGATGCGAAGAGCGATCCCGACCATGCCTCGCAATTATTCCGCAAGGCGCTCATTCTCTATCGCAACGCGACGGGCAACCAGAGTCTGCAAGTGGCCGCGACGCTGAACGGCCTCGCCTATGCAGCCGTATGGAAGAGCGACTACCCCATCGCCGAACGTTACGAACGGGAGGCGCTGAACATTTTCCAGCAGACCGTGAGTCGTAACCACCCCGATAACGCCGTCGCCTTGGCGCTTCTCGGCTCGATACTCACGCAACGTGGTAAATTCACCGAAGCCGAGCAAGTCTTGAGCGAAGCTCTGCAAATCGAACGCACCGTCTTTGGCGCCGACAACCAACGAATCGCGGCCACCGAGGCGGATCTGGGGGTCCTCTATGATCGCGAGGGAGATACCTCTCGTGCCATCGCGGCGACCCAGACCGCATTGCGAATCACGCGCGCTCGGCGCGGCTCCAACCATTATTTGACCGGATACTATCTCGACGCTTTGGGCAACCTTTTGCTGAGCGCCAATGATCTGCCGGCCGCCGAGGCCGATGCCCGCGAGGCGCTTGCCATCTATGCCAAGTCACTGCCCGCGCGTCACCTGTACTTAGCGTCCACCCACCAGCTGCTCGGGGAAGTGCTCATGCGGCGCGGTTCGCTCGCCGCAGCAGAAACCGAGCTGCAGACTGCACTGGACATGAATGTGGGGCTCGCGGGAACGGACAGTTGGCGTGCCGCGCGCAGCCAAGCGAGTTTGGGTTGGTTGCTGATCACGCGGGATAGGGCCGCCGAAGGCGAACCCATGTTGGTGACGGGCCGCTCAAAATTGCTGGCGACGATGGGCTCGCGTCACCCCGCAACACAGCAGGCCACGACGCGGCTGGTGGAGTACTACCGCGCGCATCACCGCGACGCCGAAGCCGCGCGGGTTCTCGGGGAGCCTGACAAGCGGTAAGCTTGAGGAACTATCCGGCGGCATGGGGTCCGCCGCGCTATGATGGCGACTGTACGCCAACCCTAGGAGTCTTGATGTCAACCAGAAAACAAATCCCACACGCTCTGTTCTCTGTAATCCTCGCGGCCGCAGCGATTGTAAATACTGCACACGCGGGCGCACGCGAGGAAGGCCGTCTGCTCACCGCGACGGAAGTATTGGAAGAGGTGCAAGCGATGCCGGATCAGCAGATCCCGGATGCCCTCCTCTCCCGGGCCTACGGCATTGCCGTGATACCCGATGTCACCAAGGTGGCGTTTATCTTTGGCGGCCGCCATGGCAACGGCGTGCTCGTCGTGCGCGACAAGTTGACCGCCCCTTGGAGCAATCCGGTGTTCGTCGCCCTGACCGGCGGCAGCTGGGGCTTGCAAGCCGGAGCTCAGTCCTCCGATATCATTTTGGTGTTTACGAGCAAGACCGGTATTGAAGGGATTGCCGGCGGCAAATTGACATTGGGTGCGGACGCATCGGTTGCCACGGGACCTGTCGGCCGGCAAGGCTCGGCTGCGACCGACATGAGCTTCAATGCGGAAATTTATTCCTACGCGCGAACGCGCGGTCTGTTCGGCGGTATCGCGCTGGATGGAAGTGTTATTTCGATCGACCGGTCGGCGAACGGCTCCCTATACGGAAAGAGCGGCGTGACAGCTACCGAGATCTTCTCGGGCCAGGCACCGGCCGCGCCGGCCACGGCACAGCGTTTTCTCGAACGATTGGCGCAGGTGACTCACACGCCCGTGCGAACTTCCCCGGCGCCTCAGGCGGATATTCCCGCGACCTCGGCCGCGCAGGCCCCGAATAGCTCCGCGCCGAGCACGGAACCTCCCCGCACCTATCCTTTGGAAGAACACAAATAAGCGAAAGACTGATCGCCGGCGGCCGATAGCGGCATGGACGATCAGTCGATTTCTTCGACGCTGACCAAACTGGCGCCGAACGCGTTGGAACATTCCCGTGCAACCCCGAGGTCTCGCTTGTCGGCGGCACTCCGGCATGCCGCCTTGCCGGCGGCAGCGGATAGAGTCGCAATTTGACTGATGTGAGCGGCGGCTTGGGTGGTCTGACGAATCTTTTCGAACGGCCCCGAGGCGCTCACGTATTCGGCCGGCAGCGCGAGTGCCGAGAAATCACGCGCCGTCGCCGTGACCATCACCATCAGATGATCGGTCCCGCGAGGGCCGAGCGCGGTCACGTTCCAGTCCGGTCGCGGCAGCTGCAGATCTTGGTTCGCCGCTATCGCATTGTTCGAATCGAGTTGATTCGGGAATAGCAGATAGAAACTTCCCGGTGCGGTGCCTTGATAGAACAAATAGACAAACCCTTCGCGCTGCGAGCGTACCGACATGGCGAGTTGGGCCCCGATTTTCACCGCGGGCTGGCTCAGTGTCGCCTGGACTTCCCATCGATCGTCGCGCTGACTATAGATGTCGGTCAATGTCGCGAGCGGATCCGACTCGGCGGAGGCGGCGGCCGCTCCGGAAGCTCCATCGCCAAAGGAGGGAACCAGTGCGGCATTTCCGGCCAAAGTGGCGTGCTGTCGGGCCGATTCTGCCTGCGTTGTGTCCAGCCTGGCCTGAATACAAGCGGTGAGCTCCCGCATCGACAGGGAACCGCTGTGATCCGCGTCCGCTGCGCCTCCGTTCAGGCATTGCTCGAAGTTATAGGTCAGTGCGCCGCCTTTGGAAGTGTCCCAGGCGACCTCGTTGTTTCTCGCCGCGGCGAGAATCACCAGATTGTTGTCGGTAGTGCCCAGGTCGGCTCCCCGAGTCTGCGAAAAGCTGCGGTCGTTCACCGCCAAAGAGCATTGAGGACTCGATGCCTCGGGGAGGAACTTTGCGCGAAGTGCAGTGCCGAGCGCGATATCGCGTGCACTCGCGGCGTGTGCGACACCGCCCGAGTGGCATGAATCAAGCATGACGATGGTCTTGTCGGTCTTCGCACTCAGCGGCCTCAACATGCTGGCAAACTCGGTATTCGTGACCACGTGCATATCCTGCATCACGATGCTTTCCGTGCATTGATTGGCGGCCTTGGTGTAGAAACGCGCTCCGTGCCCCGAGAAGTACACGTAAAGTTTGTCGCCGGGCATGATCGTTTGATTCATGGCGGCCAACGCCTCCTTGAGGCCTTCGCGAGTGACATCCCGCTCCGAAAGCTCGACGATATTCTGCGCAGGCACCCCAAAGCGCAGCGCCAATTCCCTGGCGAGCTTGCGATCGTTCAGCACTCCGGGCAGCGGACTGCGCTGATATTCCGAAACGGTGATGATCAAGGCGTGATTCGAGGGCAGCAGCGGAGCATGCAGGCCGGCCGTTTCCGCGAAGAGGACGTTCGACGCGGCCAGGTACAAGACCGACAGAAACCAACGTTCTGGGCACGGTTGCCGGATATTCATTGTTGCTCCGCCATTGTCAGGAACCGCAAAAGACCTTGCCGCTCGCCGGATAGGTATGCACGATGAGTTGCTGAACTCCGACCGGACCTGCGGCGCGGGAGATACCCTTGGCCAGCGCCTCGGCGCGGCTCCCGTCGGCGCTGAACCGCTGTACGCCGGTCAGGCTGGTAAAAAAGTCGGGCTTCCGTTCGAACGCCAATACCGCCACCTGATCGGAACCGAACGGCGCGGTCACCAAGATTCGATCCTTCGCATCGGCGCCGGGAATCGCCCGCGGCGCTCCGGCCTCGATGACGTTCCGTTCCGACTCTCGCGTCGGAAAGAGCACCGTCAAATTGCCTTCGCTGTCCAGATCAAGCAGCATCAGATACGCAGGCTTTTTCAATCGAACTTCGAAGGCAAACGATTCACACTGCACGTAGGTATTGCCGCGGCTGCCCGGGTCCGTTTCCGCACGCAGCCCCAGGCTGGCATCGCCCGCGGGCAACAACCGGTTGAGCCACGCCTGCGCCGCGATACGCCGGATCAAGTTCGGATCGCCAGCCATGGTGCTCACGATGGGGTCGCCGGCGGGTCCCCGGAGCTGAACCTGCTCCCCGGTCTGTCGCAGCGACAGATCACCGTCGCGCTCGACCACCGCAACCCCGGTCAAAGCGGCAATCTTCGCCTGCAATCCAGCCGAAACCGATTCGAGCCTAAGGTGCAGCGTCGCATCTCGAGCAGGCCGAACGGCCGGCATGACCGGCTGCGCAGACGCGTTCATCCCGAGGAAAGGGCGGGCCCCGATGTCTTGAGGATCTTCGGCGATCGCCGGCAGCAATTGCGGGTGCTGGGCAAAGTTGCGGTGCTCGAGAAAGATGTTCATGGCCTCGCGGCCCTGCGCATAGTTGAATGCCCCTGGCAGCAGCTGCCCGTACAGCAATCGCAGGAATGCATCGGTGAAAGCGCCGTGAAATCTGCCGTCCAACGTCGGGGCTTGCGCCAACGCCTGCGCGGAGGAGATATCCGCGCCGGTCTCGCTGTCGCTGGCGCCGGACAGCAGCACCACGTGTTGATAGGGATACGGCGGCGGCGGCGGCCGCGCACTCACCGTCGCGGCGACACGAGCCACGCCCAGGTCCCGGGTGATCACCGGCAGGAAGCGGGAACGGCTGAAAGTCTGACCGAACGAGCGCACGACTTGGCCCGAATAGCAGCTGTCGGAGACGACGACCACCCAGCGACCGGCTTGATCGAGCCGCTTGAGCCGCGGCACGAGATCGCGTCGCCCCACGATCAACGTGCGCTGTGCTGCCGCAGTTGAACTGTAATCGAGATCATAGGGCACCCACGCTCCCGTCGCGTAGGGCAGATCGAAGTTGTTGTCATTGTCATTGGCGCTCGTACCGTGCCCGCTGAAATAAATGAGCAGGGTATCCCCGGGCGCACTTCGTTGCTCGAGCGCGGCAATTTGATCGAGAATATGTTCGCGGGTTGCATCCTGGTCGCGAAGTGCGACCACATCGGCCGGTGAGAAGCCCCAGTGTTCCGTGAGCGCTCGTTGCATCGACTCGATATCGATTGCCGGACCCAGCAACTGGTGCCCCTGGAGGTGGGCATCGCTGAATTGGCCCACGGCGACGAGCAAGGCCACGTTGCGCGCGGCAGCGTGATAGGAGAGGAACGCGCACAACAGCAGTGCTGCCGGCGAAAGCACACGTCCGCGATGGATCACGCTAAATCCCCAGGGTGATTGGCTCACTCTGATTTTATTGTACACCCAGCATCGCCGCAGCAACGTCGATGGCGAGCGCGTTACCGAGAGTTGGGGTAAAGTAAAAAGAACATACACGCACACCCGATGCGGCTATACGCTTTGCATTACGGCGAAGAAACATAATGTTCATGCTTGGCACCTTCCGCGTGCTCCGGGCGGCCCGGCGCCGACACGCATCGCCGCGCTGCTTGAAGCGAATCGCTTGCGCGCTCATACTCATGGCACCGGTACCCGCTTTCGCCCAATCAGCCGACTTGTTGCGGGCGTACCAGAATTTCGAAATTGCCAAGGCCGCCAATAAGGTAGCGGAGGCGCTTAGGTCCGGAGATGCGGCGGTCGAGTTGACCGAGGACGGCGGCGACCCGCAGAGCCTCGTCGAACTACTGCGCAACCTCGGTGATTTTGCGGCGCAGGCGGGCGAGGAGCAGCGCGGCCGGCAGTATTACCAGCGCGCCTTGGCCTTGCAAGAATCGGCAATCGGCCCTGAGCATCCGGATCTCGTGCCGCTGCTGACGGCCTTGGCAGACTTATGTTTAAAGGGCCGGCGCTATGCGGAGGCTGCAGCGCTCGAACAGCGTATTTTGGGTATCGAGCGGCGGGCCTATGGCGAGCACCATGAAAACGTCCGGGCGACGCTCGGTAAACTTCGCGAAGTCTACCTGGCCGGCGATGACCGGGCGGCCATCGCAAGCGTCGACGCGCAGATACAGGCGTGGTCGCGCCTGCCGCCGACTCCCGAGAGGAGCCTACCCTCAATTCCCGGCGCAGCCGGCCGCCGCTACGCGCAAGATCATGGCTTCGCCACCGTTCGGGTCTTCTACGGGACCAACCGGGCACCGACGGGGAATACGAAACCCGCGCTTTTCTACGGCCCGGGGCGCGCCGATCTCCAATATGGCTATCTGAGCGTCACGATTCCGGAAGTCCACAAGGAAGCGGAACTCGAAACTCAGCCGCGCTGGGCCGAATATACCTTTCGCCTGAGCGAAGCGTCCATGAGGCGCCGCTACGTCCTCCTCGACCAAATCTCGCCGCTGGCCAAGGATGACTTCGTGCGCGCGCTGCGCCAGCAGATCAAAGACTCTCCCTCGAAGGATTTGTTCATCTTCGTGCATGGCTTCAACAATACGTTCGAGGACGCGGCCAGGCGCGCAGCGCAGATGGCTTACGACTTGGATTTCGACGGCACGCCGATACTGTACAGCTGGCCGTCGCAGGGCAGCGCCACTGCTTACGCCGTGGATGAAGCGACCGTCGGAATCAGCGGCCGGAAAATGGCCGACTTTATCGAAACCGTGGTGGCTCACTCCGGCGCCGAGCGCATCCACGTGCTCGCTCATAGCATGGGTAACCGCGCATTGGTAGAGGCGCTGCAAACGTATCTGGCCAGGCGGGCGCCGGACCAGCGCCGGCACATTTTCGGCCAGATTGTCTTCACTGCGCCGGACGTGGATCGCGATTACTTCATCGATGCAATCGAATCCGTGCGCAGCGCCGCGGAACGCGTGACGCTGTACGCTTCGGACAACGACTACGCGCTTCGCAGTTCGCAATTCTTGCACGGCGCTCCGCGAGCGGGCACCGCCGGCGACGTCATCGTCCGACTGCCGGGCCTCGATACGATCGACATGTCGGCCGTGTCGGCCGATGCCCTCGGTCACAGCTATTTCGCGGCGAATTCGGGCGCGATCTACGATATATTTCGTATTCTCTGGCGCGGCGATCCGCCGCCGCAGCGTTGCGGGATGAGCAACCGGAAGGGCAGCGGATCGCTCACCGTATGGTGGTTCAATGCGGACGCATGCAAGGGCGAGGACATGCTGGAAGCCGGAGTAATGTTCAAGAGATTCGGCGATTTGGCGCGAGAGCGGGCGGTCGCCGCCATGTCGACGCTTACTGACCCAACACAGAAAAAAGAGTGGTCGCTCATATTGAAGCGGCTCGATGGGCTGTTGGTGCCCGCGAATGCTGCATCGGGCACGGCCAAATGAAGGGCCCCTGGGTTGGGCGGCTGTGCTGCACCATGGCCTTGTCATTGCTGCGAACTCAGGCGGCGCACTCAGCCCCGGCGGCGCACTCAGCCCCGGCGGCGCACGATGACCTCGAGGTGCGTGCCTACGTCGATGATGCCTGCATCGTCGCCGATGAGCCTTATTTCCTGCCGGTGACCGGGAATAAAGACGTCCCCGATCAATCCAACGCCAAATTCCTGCCGCTCCTCGGGCTGGTCGTCGGCAAGCTGACGGAATTGTTCATCAACCACGCGATACAGTCCTCTGCCGATCGCATGAAATCGAATGCCCTCCGCAAAGACACGCGCTATGCGGTAACCCGGCAAATGAATCTTTACCGCGTCGACTTTCAGCCCGGGCCGACCCTTGGGATCAACGCGAAGCTCGGCTGCATGACGATAGTTGCGGCGAGCTTCAAACCTGAACCTGCCGACTGCAGCGCCGACTACGCGCCCAAGGAGCTGTCGGCAGAGGCCAGGAATCTGCCGCAAAACCAGTGGACCACGTCGCGTACCGATGACTCGGTTGAAAACCAGCTGCGGCGCGCCAATATTTGCGTGAACGGCAAGGCCAAGGCCGTGTATGAGGCGCGATTCGAATTCTCCAAGGACGCGACGGCATTTCGCCTCAAGGATGCGGGCTACCGCATCGATTCGCTGCTCACGACGCCTGACAAGGCCGCTGTGCGCACCACCGTTTACACGCTAAAGATCTCCAACCCGGGCGCGACCGATCAACAAGAGGTCTTGTCGAGTGCCTGGGTCAATATCGGTACCGTATCACCGGGGTCCCATGCGAACGGCGCCCAGAGCGACGCCGCGCCGTGGCTTCGAGTCCCTCCGATGTCGACCGAGGCGAGGCGTGTCTATGAGGAGAAGACCAAGGTGCACCAGGAAGTCATGGGAGAGATCGAGGCGTTGACCCGCGCCCAGACGCGCAACAGACGTATGCTGGACGGCTTGGATCAGCGCATCGCTTCGGCCGGCGCCGAAACGGCGGACGGGCTGAAGCAAGAGCGGACTCGAATCGCCGTACAGACTGAGACGCTCGGGGCCGAACTCGACGCCCGCAAGGCGGAATATCAGGATCTCCCGCGCGCCCCGCTGGAATTCATGCCGGTCACGATCGAAGTTGCCGTAACCGAGACGGAATCGGAAAAAAAAGCGCAACTCGCGCTGGCGGAAATCATCGGGAAGAATAGCGGCCTCGTCGGCGCGGCTGTCGGGAACTCCGCGACAGGCCTCATTTCGAAATCCGTGGCCTCGACGGACATCAAGACCGAATCTGAGACGTCTGATGCCGCGGCCGATCTCGAGAACGCGCGAATGCGCTATTTTGATGCCCTGGTGGAAGCCCGGAGCAGCGCAACCGGCGGCGCCGGCGCAGAGTCCCGGCGGAATTTGCAGATCATGAAAGACAAGTACAACGAAGTCCGGCGAGCACAGGGATTGGAGCGGATAAAATGATGATGAGCCGTTACGTTTTGCCGGCTGTGCTTGCTGTGGCGTGCGCGATGGCCGCCCGCGCGGCCGATCCTCCGGGACCGCAAAACGCGAGTGCGGTGTTGTCTCGCGAACAAATAGAACAGGCATTGCAGCAGCCTAGAACCCGCAGCTTCGTGCCGCGTGGTTTGACGCGGCGGGATGCCCCGGAAGCCGAACAGTCCGTCAATTTGAACATTCCGTTTGAACACAATTCGAGCGCTTTGAAGCGCGAAGCCCAGGCCCAGCTACAGCAGTTGGGATTGGCGCTGACGTCGGTGTCCTTGGGTAAGGATAGGTTCATAGTCGCCGGTCACACCGACGCCAAAGGAAGTCCGCAATACAACAAGCAGCTTTCGTTGCGCCGGGCCGAAGCGGTGAGACGATTCTTGATGGCCAAAGGTTTGGACGGCAGGCGATTGCAAGCCGTCGGCTACGGTTCGGAGCGCTTGCTGGCTCCGGATCGACCCGAAGATCCGAGCAACCGCCGCGTCGAGATCCGCGACCTGGGCGGCTCAAAGCAATAGCCTTCCATGTTTGGATCTCGTGGTTGCGGCGGTGAGTTTTGAATAAAGTGCCTCTTGAAGCCGCGCTTCTCGACGCGGCCAGCGAGCCGTACCGCCGGGCCGGCCGCTTCGCGTATTACTTTGCCCGCGGCAAGCTGCGCGCCGATCCCGTATATCGCGCCATTCTCGAACTCGGGCTGCTGCTCGGAAGAGCGCGTGTGCTGGATTTGGGCTGTGGCCAAGGCCTTTTGGCGGCCTGGCTGCGGGCTGCGGAACGCTGCTACCAGATTGGCAGATGGCCTCGCGCCTGGCCGCCCGCCCCGTTGGCGCTATCGACGAGCGGCATCGAATTGATGGCCCGCGACGTCGAGCGCGCGCGGCGCGCGCTGGGCTCGTTATGCGACATATCGCAAGCCGACATCCGCAGCACCGCCTTCGGCACGGTGGATGCGGTCGTCATTCTGGATGTGCTGCACTATATGTCTCCCGGGGCACAACTCGAGGTGCTGAAGCGCGTACGCGCCGCGCTGCCGCCGCGCGGCCTATTGCTGTTGCGCGTCGGCGATGCCGGCGGGGGATTGCGGTTTCGCTATGGCCAGTGGAGCGACAAGCTGGTGATGCTTTTTCGCGGGCATGCATTCGTGGCGCAGCATTGCCGCAGCGTTGCGCAATGGCGCGACTTGTTGAGCGAATGCGGCTTCGACAGCGAGGCTCGACCGATGAGCCGGGGAACTCCGTTCGCCAACGTCCTGTTGATCGCGCACGCCACATGATCTGTCGCGAAGGCGACGGCTCAGCGGCCTGGTTGGTAAGTCACCAGAGCAGTAACGCTGTCGTCACCGGTGATGGACTTGATGCGCCCGTCAGCGCCAAAATTGAGATCGTATTCTCCATTGCTGGAGCGCCAAACGCGCCACATCGGCGCATCCAGTGAAACGTTCTCGCTGGTCAGCGGGTAACCGATCGCAGCGATAGCCTGTTCGCGGGTCATACCGACCATGACCTTGCCTTCGCGGATGGCGGCTTGCACCGGGGGCGGATAGGTCGCAATGCGCGGCCGCGGATCGTCGTTGACGACGATTTTATTGACCCATGCTTCCAGAGTCTCTTGATCGCGTCCGTAATCATGACCCAGTCTCATGGGTTTGCCTTCAACTTTGATATACGCCCGGTTGCTGCCGTAATTCAGTACTTCGATGGGCGTTCCGGCTGGAATGATCGGCAACTCCGCGTAATTCCCGTCGTTGATCCAGTCATGTTTATAGTGCAGAACGCAACACGCGAATCCCTGGCGCGGCAGCGTTTGAGAGGCGGCGGAGCCGGCAGCCGGCGGCGCGGGTTTTGACAGGCCGACCGACACCATGACGTCGCGCAAAATACCCGCATCCGACGCGGCGCAGGCAAATGTGAACGTTACGGCCAGCGCCAACGCACCGGCGACCGCGCGCCCGCGGGTGCGCATAGTCAAATTGCGGCCGTTCATTCCTTGTGCTCCCCTTCGAGGCGGTGGGCACAGATAATGCCACCAAGCGCCGCTGCTTAGCCAGCCGCTTTTGCCGGCTCAGTGCCGCGTCGCCGAAATTCCGACGCACTCGTGGAAACGAAAGCAATTATGTGAACAAGGCGCCCCGGCACAGAAAGCCGCCTGCTCTTTTACCCTCTATACTTCGCACAACCATGCGCTCGATCCGATTCCTGGTGCTCACTGTTGCGGTCCTTGCATCCACTGCGGTGCGGGCGGCCGAAACCAGAATTGCCCTCGTCATCGGCAACAGCGATTACTCCAGCGGCCCGCTGCCGAACCCCGCGAACGATGCGAAATTGGTGGGCGAAGCACTGACGTCGTTGGGATTCGACGTGATTGCGCGCCGCAACGCCGACCAAACGACGATGAAGCGAGCCATTCAAGAGTTCGGGTCGCGTTTGGAAAAGGCCGGTCCGAGCGCCGTCGGGCTCTTCTATTATGCGGGCCACGGCATGCAGCTTAGCGGCCGCAACTATCTGATCCCTACCACGGCGCGCATCGAGCGCGAAGGCGACGTGGAGATAGAGGCAGTCAGCGCGGACTGGGTGATCGAGCAAATGCGGTACGCGCGCAACCGCCTCAACATCGTCATCCTGGATGCCTGCCGCAATAATCCCTTCACTCGCAGCATGCGTTCGGTAGACCACGGGTTGGCAACCATGGAGGCGCCCGCGGGCATCCTCATCGCCTACTCCACCGCGCCGGGCGCCGTGGCCGCCGACGGCAGCGGCCGCAACAGCCCCTACACGGAAGCCCTCACGCACGCCATACGCGAAATGCATGAGCCGGTGGAACAAGTATTCAAGCGCGTCCGGGTCGGGGTGATGAGCGTAACGGCAGGGAAGCAAGTCCCGTGGGAATCCTCCTCGCTCACGGGTGATTTTTATTTCGCCGCGCCGAACAAGGTCGCACCGGAAACGGCAAGCGCATTGGCATCGGGGGCCGTCCCGGCAACGGTCGCTACGGCGGCCAAGCCGGAATCGGGAACCTTCGGCAAATGGGTCTCCGGAATTTTTGCCGGCAAGTCCGAACCCGGGACGGACCGTAAGCCGGCGCCGGATGCCGGCCCCGCCCCGGTGATTGCGTCCCCTCCCAAGCCGGTCACGGCGGGGGTACTGCTGCCCGGAGCGCGCACAGTGCCATTGCTGCAATCGCTCGGCATCCCGGTCAACGAACTTGACGGCGAGCACAGCTATCCTGAGATTGCCATCCGCCAGCTCGTTGAGGGCACTCCGCGGCGCGTCACGCTGGGCAGCACACCGGAGCAGATCCGGGCGGCCTTCGCGCTGTGCCGCCGGTATTCCTCCGCTTGCCAGCTCAGCTGGTATGGCGACGAGGGGCTGCGGAACGTGACTCTCGAGCCATTCGAACTCGACCCGGTGCCCGTCAGCGTGCACGCCTTTCGTCAATTCGTCGATGCCACTCACTACAAAACCCAAGCAGAGACGGCGGGTTTCGCATATGCCGTCGTCGAAGGAACGCTGCAGCCGGTAACCGGCGGCTCATGGCGCAATGCAGTCAAAAAACATGCCGTTGCAGACGAATCGCCGGTGGTCGGCGTGAGCTTTCAGGATGCTGCAGCCTACTGTCGGTTCAAGGGCGGCCGGCTCCCTTCCGAGGATGAATGGGAATATGTGGCGCGCGGGCCGAAACGGCATAGCTTTCCCTGGGGCGAAAGCATCGAGCCTGCGGCGATTGCGCCGAGCGCTCCGCCGACCGTCACCGATGGCCCTGCGGAAGGCATCGGCGGCCGCTACCGGGGACTGTCCGGAAATGTCTGGCAATGGGTGGACACGAAAGTGGGCGGCAGAAAGGTACTCAAGGGCGGCTCCTGGCTCGAGCCCAACCCGGCCAACAAGCGTGCCGCGACCCGCCGCTACGAGCTTTCCAACCGTGCCGATGAAGACAGCGGTTTTCGTTGCGCCAAATCAACGCAAGCATGGCCGGACGCTGAAATCTGGCTGGCGCAGCTACAATGAGGAGGCTGCTGCGCGCGCCTGCTGGGCAAGGAGCCCCGGTCAGCCGACCATGACTTCGCTGATCTGAATCACGGGAGTCTGGTCGGTGTAGTTTGCGATGTCAGCCATGATTTCATTGGCGTGCGGAGCGAACCCTCTTTGGAACGCCTCGACGGATTCGCAGAAAATGTGGCACATGCCCACGTACGTTGCCGGTGACCCCGGGGTACCTCCGGCCAGTCCTTTGTCCACCGTATAGTACTTGCAGCTGTCGCCCATCCGGCTCTTTACAAGCGGCATGTGCTTGTCTCGGTAGTACTCGTGGTCGAACCGCGCGCCGGCCCGGTTGGGGTACATCACGCTCACTTTGATCATATGTCTCTCCTCCCCAGTCGGTTGTCGGATAACGTTGGCCGCAGTGCTTCACAAGGGGCTTAACAGGCAACCCCGCTGAATCGGCGGAACAGATCGCCGCCGCGTTTCTCGTAAATCCCTGAATTGTCATTAAACCGTTACATCGGTATCGCAGCCTGCTCCCCTGGGTCCTCTGCTCTCTGCAGCAGACCTCGGTTGTTTCTGGGAGACTAGCATGCGTTACCAAAACATGGCGGTTACAATGCTGTTCTTGATTATGGGTCAAGGATTCTCCATGGCTGCGTTCGCCCAGTCCACTGGAGCTATTTTACGAGAAGTACGGACTAGGACTGAGGTTAGTCGCCTACTCCACGTCCGCGGACCTATTCTTGATCGGCACCCAGAAGTCCGGCGACGTTTGGAATGACAAACGCACTTCGATGGATTTCGGCTCGACCTACGCACTCACCGAGCATTGGACCGCGTATTTCAACGCGAAGAATTTGCTCAATACACCGCACACGTTTTATCAAGGCACGCCCGAGCGGGTAATTCAGCGCGAGTTTTACCGTCAGACGTACCTGCTCGGGGTTCGCTTTGATTACTAAGGAGCCGGGCGCGCCGAAGAGTGCAATCGGGCTCAGCGGTTCGACTTGCTCACGACCGGCGGATTGTTATAGCCGGGCGCCGTGGCCGGTGAAGGTTCAGGTGCGGATGCAGGCTCCGGTGGCGTCGTTTCGACCGGTACCAGCGGTAAGTGGTAGGCGTCTACTTTAGGACGCTTCGCTTCTTGTGCCTGCCGCTGCTGATCCTGGGCCGACCGCAACCGCTCCCGAGCACGCTCGAACTCCGCGGCTCGCTTCGCCTCGACATCGGAGTCACTTTGACTGGACAGGCGCGTAACGGCAATTCGCGCATTGATGCAATCAGAATCGGTACGCGCCTTGGCTTGATTTTGATTGCACTTCATCAGCACACCGTCGAGCGTCACCTGGTCTTCCATGAGTTGGGTGACCGTCATCGGCGGAATGCGGCGCGGACCACAGGCTGCCGTGGCCAAAATAACGGCAGCCAGACCACCCACGCCGACGATTGATTTGATTGAAATTTGCATAAATCTTCCCATTCGCAATGGTACTCAAAAGCGGCCCCCATGCGGCCCCGCGGTTGTGACGCGTCTCACGACTTGGCGATGTCGTTGCGGGGTCTTCTCACCGAAGATCGATGCGCGTCACGAATGACCCCGGTTTGACCCCGCCCCAGGGCATGTGTACCGTTCCGGGGCATGCCCGCACCCAAAGCCCCAACCGAGGCACAGCCCGATTTTGAGTCGGCCATGCGCGACCTCGAGGAACTCGTCGATCGCCTCGAGCAGGGCGACCTGTCGCTCGAGGAGTCTTTGGCCGCGTTCGAACGCGGCGTGTTGCTGACTCGAGCCTGCCAAACCGCGCTCAAAGAGGCGGAACAGAAGGTCGAGATCTTGCTGAAAAAAGCTGGTGGCCCTGCCGTCGAAGACTTCGTGCCCGACGAATCGAAGGCCGGTTGAGGCGTCTCGTGACGCTTGCCGACGAATTCCCGTTGCTCTCGAGGATCGAATCGCCGGGGGATTTGCGGGCGATTCCAAGATCCGATCTTGCGGTGGTCGCGGACGAATTGCGCCGCTATCTCATCCATACGGTCAGCCGAATGGGCGGACATTTTGCGGCGGGCCTTGGCACCGTGGAACTCACGGTTGCTTTGCACACCGTGTTCAACACGCCCTATGACCGCCTGGTCTGGGACGTTGGGCATCAAGCGTACCCCCACAAGGTGCTCACCGGCCGCCGGGATCTGCTGCGCACGATCAAGCAACACGACGGCTTGGCGCCTTTTCCCACCCGTTCCGAAAGTGAATACGACACCTTCGGGGTCGGCCACTCGAGCACGTCCATCAGCGCCGCCCTCGGCATGGCGATCGGCGCCGCCGCGCGCGGCGAAGCTCGGCGCGTCGTGGCCGTCATCGGTGACGGCGCGATGACTGCCGGGATGGCGTTCGAGGCGCTCAATCACGCGGGCAGCCTCGATGTCGATCTGCTGGTGATCCTCAACGACAACGACATGTCGATCTCCAACAACGTCGGCGCCCTGTCGAATTACTTCGCCAAGCTGTTGTCCGGCAAGTTGTATGCCTCGTTGCGCGAGGGTGGGAAGAAGGTGCTGCGCCAGATGCCGACCGTATGGGAGCTTGCACGGCGTTCCGAGGAGCACATGAAGGGTATGATCCTGCCCGGTACGGTTTTCGAGGAGATGGGGCTCAACTACATCGGTCCGATCGACGGTCATGATTTGAACGCCCTGTTGGTGACGCTCGAGAACATGCGCGACCTGAAGGGGCCGCAGCTTCTGCACGTCGTGACGCGCAAGGGCAAGGGCTACGCTCCCGCGGAAGCGGATCCGATCAAGTGGCACGGTCCGGGCCCGTTCGATCCCGGCAGCGCGACGATCTTCAAGGAGAAGAGCACCGGGCCCACCTACTCGCAGATTTTCGGTCAATGGCTGTGCGACATGGCGGCGCGCGATCCGCGCATCGTGGCGGTCACGCCGGCCATGCGCGAAGGCTCGGGATTGGTCTCGTTCGAAAAGAGCTTTCCGGAGCGCTACTTCGATGTAGGCATCGCCGAGCAGCACGCCGTCACCTTCGCGGCCGGGCTTGCCTGTGAAGGAGCCAAGCCCGTCGTCGCGATCTATTCGTCGTTTCTGCAACGCGGTTACGACCAGCTCGTGCACGACGTCGCGCTGCAGAATCTCCCCGTGGTATTTGCCGTCGATCGCGCCGGGTTGGTCGGGGGCGACGGCGCCACGCACCAAGGAAGCTATGACCTGAGTTTTCTGCGTTGCATTCCCAATATGGTGGTCATGGCGCCGAGCAACGAGGATGAATGCCGGCAAATGCTGTTTACCGCTACGACGCTCGATGCCCCGGTCGCCGTCCGCTACCCGCGCGGAACCGGTCCCGGTGTTGCGATTCAAAATACGCTGCGCGCACTGCCGTTGGGACGCGGCGTGGTGCTCAGCGAGGGCCGCTGCGGGATGGCTCTCCTTGCGTTCGGCAGCATGGTAGCGAACGCCGTACGCATCGGTGCGGAACTCGATGCCACCGTGGTCAACATGCGCTATGTCAAGCCCCTCGACGAGGAACTCATCGCCCGAGTGGCGGCGAAAAACTTCCACATCGTCACGCTTGAAGAAAACGTGATTGCCGGCGGCGCGGGAAGCGCGGTGAGCGAGATGTTGTCGGCTTTAGGACGCACCGCCGCCCTGCTGCACATCGGAATTCCCGACCGCCCCATTCAGCATGGCACCCGGGAAGACTGTTTGGCGGACGCGGCGCTCGATTTGGACTCGTTGCGGGCTCAAATCACCGCCTGGTGGCGGCCAATGCGGCCGCAAACCGCCGATGGTGCGCGCTGACCCTCGGTGCCGGCGGCCCCTTTCCCGCCGGAGCCGAGCCAAGCACCCGCGAATCGTCTAATATTCTTGGAATTCGCGGTTTCGGCACCATGTAGAGCCTGATCGCCTCAGTAGGAATCCCGTATGAATGTTGCCGTCCCCGTGAAAAAACCCCATGTGAAGGCCGTAGAGGACGTCCAGGGCCACGCCGATACGCGCCGAATGCCGATCAACAGGGTCGGCATCAAGGATATTTATCATCCGGTCAAGGTGAAAGACCGTGCGCGCGGTGAGCAGCACACCGTCGCGAATTTCAACATGTACGTTAATTTGCCCCATAACTTCAAGGGCACGCACATGTCCCGCTTCGTGGAGATCCTGCATCGGCACGAGCGTGAAATCTCCGTTGATTCGTTCGGTAAAATGCTCACGGAAATGACCGAGCACCTGGATGCGAGCGCCGGGCACATCGAGATGACGTTTCCGTATTTCGTCATGAAGAAAGCCCCCGTCACCGGCGTCGAGAGCCTGATGAACTATCAGGCGACCATTTTCGGCGAGCACCGCGCGGGGAAAACCGCTGTCTGGCTCAAGGTCGTGGTCCCGACGACCAGCCTATGCCCGTGTTCGAAAAAGATTTCGGACTATGGCGCGCACAATCAGCGTTCGCATATCACCTTGACGGCGAAACTCGTCGAACACATGTGGCTGGAGGAGTTGATCGATATCGCCGAAAGCCAGGCTTCGTGCGAGGTCTACGGAATATTGAAGCGCCCCGATGAGAAATACGTGACCGAGCGCGCTTACGACAATCCGAAATTCGTCGAGGACACGGTGCGCGACGTGGCGATGGCCTTGAACAGGGATAAGCGCGTTCGCGCGTACGTGGTCGAATCGGAGAACTTCGAGTCGATTCACAATCATTCGGCGTACGCGATGATCGAGCACGACACGGAAGCGCCGGAGCCGCTCCGGCCCTAGGAGACGCCCCGCTCTGCGCTTTGCAGACGACCGATCATGCTGCGCAGGAATACTTGGTTGAAGCGCAACTGGCACTCCGCGGACACCTGCTCGAGCAGCGTGGAGCTCACCTTCATCACCGTCACGGCTCCCGAGGCATTTATGGTCGCGGTGCGTTTCGCGCCCCGCACGTAGCTGGTCTCGCCGAAGCAATCGCCGTTCTCGAGGTAGCCGAGCGCTCGCCCGAGCCGTTGCACGCTGACGCGCCCTTGAACGATTATGTAAAATCGATCGTCCATCTCGCCCTCTTTGACGATCTCCTCCGCGTCCGCATAGTCCTGCCAGCTGCTGGCGCGCAAGACCTCCCAAATCTCTCCATGGGAAAATTCGTGAAAGAACTTCAGCTTGCGCAGCAGGCTGAACTGTTCCTGCTGATCGATCCGATTGTATTGGGCGCGCAATTTTTGATGCACCCGCGTGAGTTCGGCGGCGAAGTCCAGGCCCGTTTTGTAGCGTTTCTCCGGGTCCTTTTGCAGCGCCATTGCCGTCACGTTCTCGAGCTCCTCCGGAATCTCGGGACGCAGGGTATGTATCGGCGGAGGCGTGGCGAATACGATCTGGTGCAGCAGTTTCTGCAAATTGCCGGCTCTGAAGGGCCGGGTGCCCGTCAGCAGCTCGTACATCACCGCGCCCAATGAATACAGGTCCGAACGATTCGTGAGTTCGATCGACTGCACCTGCTCGGGCGACATATAGGAAGGACTGCCGGCGATTCCCTCGATCCGCGAGATTTCCGAATCGGCCACCAAGGCGATTCCGAAATCGATGATTCGCACATCGCTATCGAGCGTGAGCATGATGTTGCTGGGCTTGATGTCTCGATGAATAACGCCGCGGCTGTGCGCGTAATGCAGCGCCCGCGCCGCCTTGTAGATCAGCTCCACCACATCGTCGATGCGCAGCAAGTTGTCGGGGCGGCAGTACGCCGCGAGAGTGCGGGCGCCGTGCACATGCTCCGTGACGATGTAGCAGTGTCCGTTCTCTTCTCCTGCATCGTAGATCGGCAGAATATTCGGATGCTGCAGCATGCCGACCATGTGCGCTTCGGAGAGAAACATCTTGCGCGCGATGCGCTTGCGGCTCTCATCGCCGCTGGCGTCGACGTTGTACACCTTGATGGCCACGTCGCGGCCGTAGTAGGGATCATGGGACAGATACACGACTCCCGTGCTGCCGCGCCCCACCTCGTTGATAATTACGTACTTGCCGATCTTCTCGGGTAGCGACGCGCGGCCGTTCGGGGACTTCGCGTGAGAATTTAGGCGAGTGTTGCTCAAGGTAACCGTGCGCTACAAAGGCGTCTAACGACTTCAGTGGCTCGAAGGATACTGGGGAGGCTGGACCCAAACTGTGATTTGGGTCGAGGCTTAGGCGAAGTGATCCCATCCCCGCACACTGGGCGCGAAATCCTTGCCGTTTAGCGACCACGTCACACCGCGGCCGCCGCGCAATTCACCGATCGTGGTCAGCCTTAAGTTCAATTGATCCGCCGCGGCCTCGAGTTCGGCATAGCTCTCTGCGGGCACCGCGAGCAGCAATTCATAGTCATCGCCCGCCGCCAGCGCCCAATCGCGCGCTTGCGCGGCGGGAACCGCGGCGCGCATCGCATCGGAGAGAGGCAGACGCTCGACCTCGACATGCGCCGCAACGCCGCTCGCTTGCGCGAGCCGCGGCAGGTCCGCGGTCAGTCCGTCGGAAAGGTCCATCGCCGCCGTCGCGATGCCGCGCGCCGCCAGGCCGAACTGCACCCTGGGCGTCGGATAATCGAAGCGTTGGACGAGTTCCAGCGCCGCGCTGCGTACGTGCGCCTCTGGCGGTGATGTTGCGAACGCAAGTCCCGCGCCGCCGTCGCCCAGCGTTCCGGTCACAGCCAATAAATCCCCGGCGCGCCCCCCGCTGCGGCGCAACGCGGTCCCGCGCGGAAGGTATCCCAATATTTGCACGCTCACGGTCAAGGGACCTCGCGTCGTATCGCCGCCGACCAACGTGACTCCGTTCGCGTCGGCGAGATCCCGCAGTCCCGAAGAGAAGCTCTCCAGCCATGCTTCATCGGCGCGAGGCAAAGTGAGCGCCAGCGTCATCCACGCGGGCGTCGCGCCCATGGCGGCCAAGTCGCTCAGATTGACCGCCAAAGCGCGATGGCCGATGGAGCGCGGGTCCGTTCGTTCCGGGAAATGAGTGCCCGAGACAAGGGTGTCCACGGCGGCCACCAATTGCATATCCGGCGGCAATTCAAGCACGGCGGCGTCATCGCCGATCCCCAGAACGACGCCGGGGTGCCCGGCTTGGGGGCGCGAAAAAAAGCGCCGAATCAATTCGAACTCGCCGAGATTGGCTCTCTCCGCGCCCATCGAGTCAGCCGGAACTCAGGCCGTACTCGTGCGGCCGCAATTCTTGGGCGGCTCGATCGAGTACGGCATTGACGAACTTATGCCCGTCCGTTCCGCCGAATTGCTTGGTCAATTGCACCGCTTCGGCAAGCACCACTCTGTAGGGTAGATCGGGGTACGATTCCAGTTCGTGAAGTCCGAGCCACAGTACGGCATGCTCGATCGGGTCGAGTTCGTGCGGCGGAATCTCGCAAAGCCCTGCAAGGTGCCCATCCAAAGCCTCGCGGCTGGGCGCGATGGCCGCGATCAAGGTCCTGAAGTAATCAAGGTCCACCCGTTCGGCTTCCGGGTCTGCGGCGAACTGCTGCACCGTGTCCTGCCACGATCTTGGGTTGATTTGGATTTGATAGAGCGCCTGCAGCGCCAACCGCCGCGACAGACTGCGGGCCCGATGCTCGGAGCCGCGCGTGGCGCTCCCGCCCGCTTCGCGGCGTTTGCCGGCCACGCCTCAAAGATCCAGGCGACGCAGGAGATTCGCCATTTCGATCGCCGCGAGCGCCGCATCGGCGCCTTTGTTCCCGGCCTTGCCACCGGCCCGGTCCACGGCCTGTTCTACGGTGTCGGTGGTCAACACGCCGAACGCAATGGGTATTCCGGATTCGAGCGCAATGCGGGCAATGCCTCCGGCGCACTCACCGGCGACATAGTCAAAGTGCGGCGTCTGACCGCGGATCACGGCGCCTAAGGCGATGAGCGCCTCGTAGCGGCGCGATAGCGCCAGCTTGCGCGCCACGATGGGGATGTCGAAGGCACCCGGCACGCGCACCATCTCGATCTGCTTCTCGCCCGCGCCGTGACGCTTGAGCGCATCGAGGGCGCCGCGCACCAACGATTCCACGACGAAGTCGTTGAATCGCGCGACGATGAGCCCGAAGCGCAGATCGCGCGCCAGCAGCTCTCCCTCCACTATCTTCGGCTGATCGGTAGGCACGTGTTTTTCCTCTTGGAGATTGACGCGGAGTATACCGCCCGCGCTCTCATTCGCCGCCATCGACGTAGCTGGTGACTTCCAGGTCGAAGGCGGCAAGACCCTGCAGCTGCTTGGGTGCGCTCAGGACGCGCATGCGCTTCAGGCCGAGATCCTTGAGGATTTGCGCGCCGATTCCGTAGGTTCGAATCACGGTGGCGCCGGGGTGTCGGGTGTTCGCCGTCTTGGCATCGAGCAGGCGCACGCTGTCCATGAACTCCCGCGGTGTCTCTTCGGGCCGCAATATCAGGATCACCCCGGACGATTCCCGTGCGATGCGGCGCATCGCTGCGCGCAACGGCCAGCCGAGCCGCTCATTGCGAACTCCCACGACGTCCCGAAGCGTATCCTTGATGTGAACGCGGACCAGGGGCGGCAATGCGGAATTCAAGTCGCCTTTGACCAAGGCGATGTGCACGGTCTTGTTGACGTGGTCTTCGTAGCAGGAAAGCTGGAAAGTGCCATCTTCCGTCTCGACGGTATCCTCGTAGATGCGCTCCACCGATCTTTCGTTCTTCAGGCGGTAGCGAATGAGATCCGCGATGGTGCCGATCTTCAGATCGTGCGTTTTCGCGAACAGCTCGAGATCCGGCCGCCGCGCCATGGTGCCGTCGTCGTTCAGAATTTCGACGATCACCGCGGCGGCGGAAAATCCGGCCAGACGCGCCAGATCGCAACCCGCCTCCGTGTGGCCGGCGCGCGTCAGCACGCCGCCGGGCTGCGCCATCAGCGGAAATATGTGCCCCGGCTGACGCAGATCCTCCGGCCTCGCATTCGGACTGACCGCGGTCTTGACCGTGTGCGCGCGGTCGTGCGCCGAAATCCCCGTGGTCACGCCCTCGGCCGCCTCGATCGACAGCGTGAAATTGGTGCGATGGCTGCTATCGGTATCGCTCACCATGAGCGGCAGACGCAGTTGCCGGCACCGCTCGCGCGTCAGGGTCAGACAAATGAGCCCGCGGCCGTAGCGCGCCATGAAGTTCACGTCTTGCGGCAATACGCAGTCCGCCGCCATGATCAAGTCGCCTTCGTTTTCGCGATCCTCGTCATCGATGATCACCGCCATTTTTCCGCGGCGCAGGTCTTCGAGGATTTCGTCGATGGTATTAAACGCGGACATAAATGCCTTATTCTGCGCTTTTCGTAGGGCGGTCCAGGCGCAGCAAAACGTGTATTTTATGCATAACGCGTTGTTTCTTCAGAAATAAATTGGTTGCTGAAGCGCAGTTACCGTCCTCCGTGCCGTCAAGGACCCGTGCCGCGCACAGCCCGGCAAGCCTCGCCCATTGTAGCTGGAGCCCGCGCTCGCGCGTCCGAAAGACGTTAGGGTGCAATGTCACCGCTTCCACGAATCGGGGTGCGGCTAGTTGGTCATGAGGCGGTCCAGGTATCGGGCAATCACGTCGACTTCGACGTTGACGCCGTCGCCCACCTCGAGCTCGCCGAGCGTAGTGACCGTCAAGGTATGAGGGATGATATTGACCTCGAAGCGGGTGCCCTCGACCGTGTTGACGGTGAGGCTCACGCCGTTGACGCATACCGATCCCTTCGCCGCCACGAAGCGCATCAGGGGAACGGGCAGCTCGAACTCCATGCGCCATGAACGCGCATCTTGAACCAGGGCCCGCAGCGTGCCCACCGCGTCGACGTGCCCGCTCACCATGTGGCCGCCCAGCGCATCTCCGGCGCGCAGGCTTGCCTCCAAATTTACCTTCGATCCTGGCCTCAAGGAACCCAGCGTCGTTTTCGCCATGGTTTCGCGGGACACGTCCGCATAGAAGCGCGTACCTTCTTTGCGGGTCACTGTGAGACAAGTTCCTTCGACGCTCACGCTGTCGCCTATCGCAACACGATGAAGGTCCAGCGCCGTCGTGCCTGCAGCCGCGTCGATGCACAATTCCAAGTCGCCGCCCTTGTCCGCGAGGGAGGTGAGGAGGCCGGTTGCCGTGATGATTCCGGTGAACATCTCAGGTGTTTCTCGGCTTCAGGACGAGGCGCAGGTCATCCCCGATTCGACGCACGTCGGTATAGTCGAATGCCGGCAGAGAGCCCGGTGGCCCGAAGCCGCTCAGGTGCAGGAGCGGAGCGGCGTCGGCGCCCAGCAGAGTCGGTGCGATATACAACACGAATTCATCCACCAGCTTCGTCATGACAAAGGATGCGGCAAGCCTCGGCCCGCATTCCACCAGTAATTCGTTGACTTCGAGTTCGGTCAGACGGCGGACGACCGCGTGCAAATCCAGGCCGCCCGCCGCGCGCGGCACGCGCTCGACTCGGGCGGAATTTTGCGAACGCACCGGCGAATCGGCCGCCGCGAACACCAAGGCCCCCTCTCCATGGAACACTTTCGCGCTGGTCGCGCACGAGAGCATGGGATCAAGCAGCACCCGAAGCGGCTGCCTGACCCATGACCCGTATGCCAACCGCACATCAAGGCGCGGGTCGTCCGCCCGCACGGTACCTGCGCCTGTGAGTATCGCGCTGCTGCGGGCACGCCAGACTTGCACGTCTGCGCGCGCCGCCTCGCCGCTGATCCACGCCGGACCGCGCGATGCGGGCGCCGTTCGCGCGTCGATACTCATGGCCAATTTCAATCGAATGAAGGGCCGTCCGCGCTCGAATCGGGAAAAGAAGCCCACATTCAGATCGCGCGCCTCTGCAGCGAGTTCACCGAGCGATACCTCGATTCCCGCGGCTCGCAGCCGGTCGATGCCGCCCCCCCCGACCCTGGGGTTCGGATCGGCGCTGCAGCACACGACGCGCGCGACGCCGGCCGCGATCAACGCATCTGCGCAAGGCGGTGTTCGCCCCGTGTGGCTGCAAGGTTCCAGCGTGACATAGACCGTGGCGCCTCGAGCTTCCGGACCCGCGGCGCGCAGCCCCAAAACCTCCGCATGCGGCTCGCCCGCCCGCTCATGCCACGCCTCGCTCAAAACCCGGCCGTCCCGAACGATCACACAGCCGACCCGCGGATTGGGATCGGTCGTATACAGTCCGCGGGCGGCAAGCTCCAACGCCCGCGCCACGTGCGACCTGTCATGCGTTGCCGTGGCCTGCGTCATTTGTCGTCGTCGCTTTCTTCACCCGGAAGCAACGGCAGCTGATCCTTGCTGGGTTCGCGGCGGCGGCGATGACGGCGCAGTTGATCGATCTCGGTACGGAACGCCTCTACGTCTTGAAAGCTCCGATAAACCGAAGCGAATCGGACGTAGCCCACTTCATCCAGGTGCCGCAGCTCCTCCATGACCATCTCGCCGACGCTGCGAGATGCGATCTCGCGCTCTCCTAAGCTGCGCAACTTGTGGCAAATCCTCGCCACCGCGGCTTCGATGGCGTCGCGGGCGACCGGACGTTTTTCGAGCGCCTTCTGCATTCCGTGAAGCAGTTTGTTTTCATCGAAAGGCTCGCGGCTGCGATCGCCTTTCACGACGGTGGGCAGCAATAACTCCGCAGCCTCGAAAGTAGTAAAGCGCTCCGTGCAGGCCAAGCATTCGCGGCGCCGGCGAATCTGCCGTCCTTCGCCGGCGAGGCGCGAGTCGATGACCTTAGTCTCCGAATGAGCGCAAAAAGGACAATGCATGCGAGGTAATCAGGGAGACCGCACCGGGGGCTGCGAGCGGACTCCTACCCATAAACGGGAAATCGCCGGCATATCTTCACCACTTCGGCCCGCGCGCGTTCCACTGCCGTTTCATCCCCCATGTGATCGAGCACATCCGCTATCCAATTGGTCAATTGCTCGACTTCCGGTTCCTTGAAGCCTCGGGTCGTCACCGCTGGCGTTCCGATGCGCAGTCCGCTGCTGATGGCGGGCGGACGCGGATCGTTGGGCACCGCATTCTTGTTGACCGTTATGTGCGCGCGGCCGAGCGCCGCGTCGGCGTCCTTGCCGGTGATGTTCTTGTCGATCAAGTCGAGCAGGAACAGATGGTTGTCCGTACCGCCCGACACGATCTTATAACCGCGCCGCTGCAAAATCTTGGTCATGACCCGAGCGTTGGTGACCACCTGGGCGGAATAGACTTTGAATTCCGGCTGCAGCGCTTCGAGAAAGGCGACTGCCTTGGCGGCGATCACATGCATGAGAGGGCCGCCCTGAGTGCCCGGAAACACCATGGAATTGAATTTCTTGTGCAGATCCGCATGCGCCCTTGCCAGAATCAGGCCGCCGCGCGGTCCGCGCAGAGTCTTATGAGTCGTCGTCGTCACCACATCCGCGAACGGCATCGGGTTCGGGTAGACGCCGGCCGCGACCAGGCCCGCCACATGGGCCATGTCGACGAACAAGTAGGCGCCGACCGAGTCGGCAATGGCGCGAAAACGTGCCCAGTCGATGACGCGCGAATAAGCCGAAAACCCGGCTACGACGACCTTGGGGCGATGCTCCTTGGCGAGGCTCGCCACTTGCTCATAGTCGATTTCTCCGCTGTCCGCTTTGATGCCGTACTGGACGGCCTTGAACAGTTTGCCCGAAAAATTGACTTTGGCGCCGTGCGTCAAGTGGCCGCCATGATCGAGACTCATGCCGAGAATCGTCTCCCCGGGACTGAGCATGGCCAGATAGGCGGCGGCATTCGCCTGGCTGCCCGAATGCGGCTGAACGTTGGCGTAGTCCGCTCCGAACAGCTGCTTGGCGCGGTCGATTGCCAACTGCTCGGCGACATCGACGAATTCGCAGCCGCCGTAATAGCGCTTGCCGGGATAACCTTCGGCATATTTGTTGGTGAGCACCGACCCTTGCGCCTCGAGCACCCGGGGACTCGCATAGTTCTCCGAGGCGATGAGCTCGATATGGTCTTCTTGACGGTTGCGTTCGTCCGCAATGGCCTTCGCGAGCTCCGGATCGAAGCCGGCAATCGTCATCTGGCTGGTGAACATCTGAGTCTCCCGAGAGATAACCACTAATTGTAGCTGATTCGACTAGGGTTCCCTAGGAGTCCCGTTCGGATCCGCGCCGGCGCGCCTCTCCGCGGCGCTGCCGGGAAAGGGCGGCCTTGGCCGCCCGCCGGCCCCGGAACCAAGCCGCTCCGTGACAAGTTTCAGTTACTCGCGGATAATTCGCCTCGATCCCCCGCGCGTTCGAGCGATTACTTCAAAATAGGTAGCAGATGGCTCAGTTCATTTACACCATGAACCGGGTAGGCAAGGTCGTGCCGCCCAAGCGCATCATTTTGCGCGATATATCCTTGAGTTTTTTTCCCGGCGCGAAGATCGGCGTGCTGGGGTTGAACGGCTCCGGCAAATCAACATTGCTGAAGATCATGTCCGGCGTAGACAAGGATATCGAAGGGGAGGCACGAGCGCAGGCGGGCATCAAGGTCGGTTATCTGCCGCAGGAACCCCTGCTCGACGAAAACAAAACCGTGCGCGAAGTGGTCGGCGAGGGAGTAGGCGACGTGCAGAGCCTGATCGACCGATTCAACGCGATCAGCGATCGATTCGCCGAACCGATGCCGGACGATGAAATGAACAAGCTCATGGAAGAGCAGGCGAAGATGCAGGACAAGATCGATGCGGTCGGCGGTTGGGAGCTGGAGCGCAAGCTGGAGATTGCAGCCGACTCGCTGCGCCTGCCGCCGTGGGACGCCGTGATCGGAAAACTCTCGGGCGGCGAAAAACGCCGCGTCGCGCTGTGCCGTTTGCTTTTGTCGAAGCCGGACATGCTGCTGCTCGACGAGCCGACCAACCATTTGGACGCGGAATCGGTCGCCTGGCTGGAACACTTCCTCGAGGAGTACCCGAGCACCGTCATCGCGGTCACGCATGACCGCTATTTTCTCGACAACGTGGCCGAGTGGATCTTGGAGCTCGATCGCGGCCATGGTATCCCCTGGCAAGGGAACTATTCCTCTTGGCTCGAACAAAAGGAGCAGCGCCTCGCGCAGGAAGAGCGTCAACAAGACGCGCTCGCCAAAACCCTCAAGCGCGAATTGGAATGGGTGCGCGCCAATCCGAAAGCGCGCCAAGCGAAATCCAAGGCGCGCTTGCAGCGCTACGAGGAGCTGGCATCGCAGGAATTTCAGAAGCGCAACGAAACGAATGAGATTTACATTCCGCCCGGAGACCGCCTTGGGGATCTGGTCATCGAGTGCAAGAACGTGCGCAAGGGGTACGGCGATCGCTTGCTGATCGATTCCCTGAACTTCAGCCTGCCGGCGGGCGGAATCGTCGGCATCATCGGTCCCAACGGCGCCGGCAAGACCACGCTGTTCCGTATGCTGTTCGGCGCCGAGAAGGCCGACGGCGGCGAGATCCGCCTCGGCCCCAGCGTGAAGCTCGCGTACGTCGATCAATCGCGCCAAGCGCTCAACGACAAGAATACGGTATGGCAGGAGATTTCCGGCGGCCTCGACCTCATCAAGGTCGGCAACTACGAAACCTCCTCTCGCGGCTACGTCGGACGCTTCAATTTCAAGGGCGTGCAGCAGCAACAGATGATCGGCGATCTATCGGGCGGCGAGCGCAATCGCGTGCACCTGGCGAAGGTGCTGAAGGCCGGCGGCAACGTGCTCCTGCTCGACGAACCGACCAATGACCTCGACATCGAGACGCTGCGCGCGCTCGAAGATGCGTTGGTGGCATTTCCGGGTTGCGCCGTGGTCATCTCGCACGATCGCTGGTTCCTCGATCGGATCGCCACCCATATCCTAGCCTTCGAGGGTGACTCTCAGGTCCAATGGTTCGAAGGCAACTACCAGGAATACGTCGAGGACTACAAGAAGCGAAAAGGCGAAGATGCCGCCCAGCCCCATCGAATCCGCTACAAGCCCCTTGCAGGATGAACCCATGATGTACATAACGCCGCAAGACGAGTTGCACGTCGAATATCAGGGCATCGCGCTGACCTGCCCTCATTGTCAAACGCTAACCCATCTCACCGCCGTCGCAGTTCCCAAATTCGATGAACTCAGCCGCCGCAAACCAAAGCACGTCGGCATCGTCTTTCGCTGCGACGCCTGCGCGGAACCTGTTTTTCTCAAGTTCGACCTGAAGGCCTGCACAGGCTTGCGATTGGAACTCGGCTCGAACTATATGGAGATCGAGCGCGCCCGCGAGCATTTTCCGTTGACCTATCTTCCGGAGGAAGCGGAAGGTATGTTCAAGGAAGCGCTCAACTGCTACGCGGCCGGATGTTTCAACGCGTTCGGGGCGATGTGCCGGCGCACCGCGCAGTCGCTTTTCCGTGAACTCGGCGAACGCGGCAAATTGGAGCTTTTCGACAGGCTGCAGGAAATTCGCGCTCTCGCCGAGCTCGACGACGATACGTTTGCAATCCTGCGCGCGGTCCTGTTCGGCAGCGACAGCGACCCCTGGCCGCACCAGCCCGACATCAGTGCGGAGCGGGCCGGCGTGCTGCTGGAAGTCATGCGCGATTTGCTCTATCAAACCTTTGTGCGCAAGGCCCGCCTCCTGCAAGCGATGACGTTCCGCAAGTTCGTGGCTCCCGCCCCTCACGCCGAAGCCGGTTAGGCCAAGCTGGGACGCCCCGATGCTGCCAGCCGCGAGCGGCCGCCCCTAGCCCACGAACACGCGCGCATTGCGGAACAACCGCATCCAACCACCGTCCTCGGACCATTGCTGCGGCGACCAGGAATTCTGCACCGTGCGGAACACCCGTTCCGGATGAGGCATGACGGAGGTGACCCGCCCATCGGCGCTGCAAAGTCCGCCCAACCCCAAGGCCGAGCCGTTCGGATTCAAAGGATATTTCTCCGTCGGCGTTTCGCGATTGTCCACGTACTGCAGCGTCACCATGTGCTGTGCGAGCAGATCTGCGGCGCTGCACCCCGGGTCGAATTCGGCCTGGCCCTCGCCATGGGCCACGGCAATCGGCAATACCGAGCCCTGCATTCCGGTCAAGAGCACCGAATGCGAAGGCGGGACGGTCACCAGAGTCAGGCGCGCCTCGTATTGCTCCGATCGATTGCGCACGAAGCGCGGCCATCTTTCCGCCCCCGGGATCAGTTCCTTGAGCGCCGAGAGCATTTGGCAGCCATTGCACACGCCCAATGTGAACGTCGCAGTGCGTGCGAAGAAGGCTGCGAACTCCTCGCGCGCGCGGCTGTTGAAGAGGATCGATTTCGCCCAACCCTCACCTGCCCCCAGGACATCGCCGTACGAGAAGCCGCCGCAAGCCACGAGCCCGTGAAACCTCGCCAAGCGCACCCGACTGCTTAAAATATCGGTCATGTGGACGTCGTAGGCATCGAATCCGGCGCGCGTGAAAACGGCGGCCATCTCCGTCTGGCTGTTGACTCCTTGCTCGCGCAGAATGGCGATCGCAGGGCGCGCGCCGCGCGCGATCAGCGGGGCCGCGACATCCTCGCTCGGATCGTAGCTGAGGCGCGCGTGCAGCCCGGGATCGGCCGCGTCGGCGAGGCGCGAATATTCCTCGCGCGCGCAATCGGGGTTGTCCCGCATCTCCTGAATTCGGTACGACACTTCGCTCCAGCGGCGGTGCAAATCCAGACGCGATGCGGCGTATGCCGGATGGCCGCCGATCCGTACGCGCACGTCCTCTCCGGCGCACGGTTCGCCGATATCTCGGCTCATCGGCGCCAACCCGTGGCGAGCGGCTATACCGAGCGCCTCCGCAGCACCCGCTGCCGGCACCTGCAGCACTGCGCCCAACTCTTCGGCAAAGCAGGCTGGAATGGGATCGGCAGCCTCTCCCAGGTCGATGACAAGGCCGCAACGACTCGCGAAGGCCATCTCGAGCAGCGTGAGCAGCACGCCGCCGTCCGAGCGGTCATGATAGGCGAGCAGCAGATCTCGATCCTTCAATTCGCGTAGCGCGGCAAAAAACGCGCGCAGCAGATCGGGACTGTCGAGATCCGCCGGCGCGCCGCCCCTCCTCGAGTGGACCTGAGCCCAGCAAGACCCCCCCAAACGGTTCTTGCCGTTGCCCAAATCGATCAGCAGCAGGCGCGAAGGTTGGGCCAGATCCAATTCGGGCGTCAGCGTCGCTCGTGCATCTTGCACCGGCGCAAATGCCGAAATTATCAGCGACACAGGCGCGATTACCGAATGCTCGCCTGCGGCATCCCGCCATGCGGTGCGCATGGATAACGAATCCTTGCCGACCGGGATGGTAATCCCGAGCGAGGCACAGAGCTCGACACCCACTGCGCGAACCGTCGCATAGAGCTCCGCGTCCTCGCCGGGCTCGCCGCATGCAGCCATCCAATTCGCCGACAGGCGAATATCATCGAGCCTGCCGATGTCCGCGGCGAGAATATTGGTGATCGCTTCGCTCACGGCCAGCCGCCCCGAGGCGGGCGCATTCAGCACGGCCACCGGGCTGCGCTCGCCCATCGCCATCGCTTCGCCGCCGTAGCCGTCATAGCTATTCAGGCTGACTGCGACATCGGCGACGGGCACTTGCCACGGCCCGACCATCTGGTCCCGGGCGATCATCCCGCCGACACTGCGGTCGCCGATGGTGATCAGGAACGACTTGTCGGCAATCGCCGGCAGACATAGCAATCGATCGAGTGATTCGCCGATCGTAGTCCCGGAGGTCGAGAGGTGCGTCGGGAGTTTGGACATCGATCGCACATTGCGTGTCATGCGCGGCGCGTCGCCCAGCAAGACCTCGATCGGCATATCGACCGGCGTGGCGGAAAGCAACGGGTCCGTGACGAGCAAGCGGCCATCCGGGGTGATCTCGCCGACTACTGCGTGAGGGCAGCGCTCCCGCTCGCAAATAGCCGCGAACTGAAGCGATGTCCCGGGAGCGAGCGCCAACACGTAGCGCTCCTGCGCTTCGTTGCACCAAATCTCCATCGGCGACAGCTCCGACTCGGCGGTCGGGATCTTGCGCAAGTCGATGCGGCCGCCGCGCCGATCGTGTGCGATCGCCTCGGGGATGGCGTTCGACAATCCGCCGGCGCCGACGTCGTGAATCAACAAGATGGGGTTCGCATCGCCCAGGGCCCAGCAGCGGTCGATGACTTCCTGGGCGCGGCGTTGAATTTCCGCGTTGCCCCGTTGCACCGAAGCAAAATCGAGATCGGAAGAACTCTCGCCGCTGCCCAGCGAGGAGGCTGCGCCGCCCCCGAGACCAATCAACATGGACGGCCCGCCGAGCACGACCAGCGGCGCCCCTACCACGACTTCTTTTTTCTCCACGTGCCCGGGGCGCACGTTGCCCAGGCCGCCGGCTATCATGATGGGCTTGTGATAGCCGCGTATGACATTGCGGCCGTTTTCCATGCCTTCTTGCTCGAAGGTCCGAAAATACCCGCATGTATTCGGCCTCCCGAACTCGTTGTTGAAGGAAGCGGCGCCAAGCGGCGCGGCAATCATGATGTCGAGCGCGGAAGCAATTCGCTCCGGCTTGCCGAAGTCGGTTTCCCAGGGCTGGAGCATTCCGGGAAGCCGCAGATTCGATACCGTATACCCGGTGAGACCCGCCTTCGGTTTTGCGCCGACGCCCGTCGCGCCTTCGTCGCGAATCTCGCCGCCTGCGCCGGTGGCGGCTCCCGGAAACGGCGAAATTGCGGTCGGATGATTGTGCGTCTCGACCTTCATCAAAATATCGGCGGCTTCACGCGTACCCGCGTAGCGCTGCGTCGAAGGATCGGGGAAGAATCGGTTCGCCATTCCGCCTTCGATGACGGCGGCATTATCGCGGTAGGCGGACAGTACACCGCGGGAATTGCGCGCGTAGGTGGCGCGAATCATCGCAAACATCGACAGCGGCATCGGTGCGCCGTCGATAACGAACTCGGCGTTGAAGATCTTGTGCCGGCAATGCTCCGAATTTGCCTGCGCAAACATCATGAGTTCGACATCCGTGGGGTCGCGCTTCAATTTGCCGAACGCGCTCACCAGGTAATCGATCTCGTCCGGCGACAGCGCCAGCCCCCATTCGCGATTTGCGCGCCCCAAGGCCGCGTGGCCGTCCGCAGCCAAATGCACGGTCCGCACCGGCCGCGCCGGAGCGTGGTGAAACAGGCCTTGGGGATCGGTCGAGTCGATCCAAATCGAATCGGTCATACGATCGTGCAAAGGGGCAGCCAGCACCTCGAGCCCGGCAGCATCGATCGTCTCGGCGGACTCGATGAAATAGACCGTGCCGCGTTCCACGCGCGTCACCGCGTCGAGGCCGCAGACGCGCACGATGTCGCTGGCCTTGCTCGACCAGGGCGATTCGGTCCCGACGCGCGGCGTGACGAGCACCCGCTGGGCGCGATGGGGCGGCGCTTCGCCGCGCGGTCCATAGGTGAGCAGCTTGCCGAGCAGCACGAGTTCGGAGTCGGGGAGAGGCCGTGAAATATCGACGAAGTGCAGCCACTGGGACCGAAGCCCCGTGACGCGTGCATCCAGCGCCCTCAGCGTGCGCAGCAAATGATCGAGGCGAAATTGCGACAGCGCGGGCGCGCCAAAAAGGCTAAACATGGATCGTTCCGGCAGGCATGCGGCTATTTGCGGGCGTTGGAATCTCCCCCCGGTGTGTACATGGGGACCGGGAATTGAGCGACGTTCGAGCCTTCGAGCGCCACGATTTTGCTGACCCCCTGCTTTTTCACCTCATCGATGCGCAGCACCGAATGCATCGGCAAATAGGTGCGCTTTACTTCGTTGAATTCGGCCTTTATCTTCTCCTCGGCGGGGTCGACCACCACGGTCGAGCGCTCGCCGAACACGAGTTCTTCGACCTCGATGAAGCCGAATAGACTGCCGTGACTCACTTTCCGGGCATAGATCTCGTAAACCTTGCCCTGATTTACAAACATAATTTTGAAAATGTGACTCGCGGCCATTTAGGAGGCTCCAAGCATTGCTAGTATTTCATCATATTATACGGGCACTTAGCGCAAACCTGTCGACCCGTGGGAGGGATTGAGTATGGCCTTGCGCTTACGCGTCGTCAGCGAACATGCCCTCGGCCTTGCCGAGGAAGCCACCAAGGTGTTCGGCGTGCATGGCGGCACCATTGGACGTGGGACTGACAACGAGTGGATTCTACCCGACCCGGAGCGTTACCTCTCGGGCAAACACGCCCGGGTCGATTTTCGCGGCGGAACCTACGTTCTGGTCGATACGAGTTCGAACGGCACCTACGTCAACGGCGCCCAGGTCCCTTTGGGCAAATACCACGACTACCTATTGAAGGACGGCGATTACATTCGTCTCGGCGAATATGAACTGCTGGTCAGCATCGACAAGAGCAATGACTTCCCACCCGAGGAAAGCGCCATCATTGCCTACGATGGGCAGTCGCCGTCCTCGGCAGTCAAAAAATCCACCGCCAACGATCTCGGCGAGGACTTGGACTTAAGTGAACTCCTGGAGCCCAGCGATGTGTTGTCGGGCAATTCCGGAGTCCGCCCGCGCGACGCCTATGGGCAGGCCGTGCCCGGCCCCGTCGAAGCGCCCATGCAGACCCGCGCGGAGCTAGAGGCCGATGCCGCCGGCACGCCCTGGCACATGATGACCCGCCCGCTCAAGGTCGACACTGCCAAACCCGAAAGCGCCGCCATACCGCCGCCGCGTCCTCAGAGTCCCGTGCTGTTCGACGGCGACTTCGACGTCGGTCTCACCGCCTTTTGCCGGGGCGCCGGCATCGATCCGGTCAATATCTCGATCGAGGCCCGCGCAGCGGCGTTGCAACTCGCCGGCCAGTTGCTGCGTGAAGCCGTGCTCGGTTTGATGGATCTGAACCAGAGCCGTCATGAATTCCGCAATCGCTTTCGCATTCCGCCGCCCGCCGGCGACGGCGCCGAGTCCCCGCTCAATTTTTCGCGCGGCGTCGATGAGGCCTTGGTTCGTTTGTTGACGACCCTGTCCACCCGCGCCGGTTCTGTCGAGGCGATACGCCAGAATTTCCGCGAACTGAAAGCGCAGAATACCGCGGCGCTCGCCGCGACCCGGGCCGCTTTCGAGGAGTTTCTCGGGCGCGTCGACCCCAAGGAATTGGAGGAACGTTTTGAACGGGCCGCCAAGCGCAATGTCTTCGGTTCCCAGAACAAGGCGAAGTATTGGGACCTATACACGGAAATGTTCGCAGGCCTTGCACAGCGTCCGGCGGACGGATTTCCGCATTTGTTCACGGAGGCCTTCGCCAAGGCGTTCGAAGCAAAATTAAGGACTTTGGTGCCGCCGCGGCGCTCGAGCTTCGGTGCCGATCGGGGCGGCGATGGGGTGTCCGGCCAAGCGGTCGGCGATTGATGTGACTTTCGCTTAAGCTACCGCTTCGTTGAGTCAAAGAGTGGCCCATGCGGCTCCTAATAGTAGAAGACGATGACATCGTCGCCGACGCGATTACGCGCGGCCTGGCCGCGGCCAAATATTCCGTGCTGCGGGTTGCGAGCGCCGAGGCTGCCCAGGCAGCGCTCGCCCGCGAGGAGTTCGCCATGGCGGTCATCGACGTCGGTCTGCCGGGTGCCGATGGCCTGACCCTCGTGCGCCGCCTGCGCAGCTCCGGCAAAACGTTGCCGACGCTGATCCTCACAGCGCGCTGCACGCTGACCGATAAAGTCAAGGCGCTCGACCTCGGCGCCGACGATTTTCTCAGCAAACCCTTTGAAGGCGCTGAACTCGCCGCTCGATGCCGCGCTTTGATGCGGCGCTCGACCGGAGCACTGAATGGCGTGATCAAGCTCAACCGCATGAGCGTGGAACTCGCGGGCAAACGGATGTGCATCGACGACGCCGAAGTCGAATTGACGGCGCGCGAATGGTCGGTTCTGGAATGTTTGGTGCGCCACATCGGGTTGATCGTCTCCAAGGAGCGCCTTCAGCAGGCCGTGGCTGATCCGGATCATGACGTTACGCCGAACGCCGTTGAAGTCCATGTGTCGCGTTTGCGCGCAAAACTCGGCCAGGCAGCGGTCATCCGCAGCCTGCGGGGCTTGGGATATCGCTTGGAAGAAGCGAAGTCCGCGTGACCTCCTCCATCAGCCGCCGGTTGATATTGTGGCTGGCCATCCCGTTGATGTTGGTCGCCCTCTGCGGCGCCTTGGTCCATTACTTCAACCACATTGCTCCGGGAGTCATCAGCAGCGACCGCAGGCTCAAAGAAGCCGCGAACGCCTTGATGGCGCATGTGCGGGTGAATCGGGGACAAGTGACGCTCGATAACGATTCGGACCGCAAGCCTTCCCTGCCGAGCCCCGACTCGATCAAGTTCGCGCTGCGCGATTCCCAGGGCCGTCTGCTCGCCGGCGACGCACGCCTGCCGGCGGCGGCGATGGGCAGCGAAACCAGCCAACTCTTTGCGATGACGCAAATCGATGGCCGCAGCGTTCGCACTTTGACGACGCGATTCGACACTCCGGTCGGCGTGATCAACATCACCGTGGCCGATACCCGCGGAGCGACCGAACCGGAAGCGCGGCTCGGCTTCATGAGCACGATGCTGTGGGACTTCGTGCAGCTTGACATCACCCTGGTCTTGGTCTGGGTCGGGATCCAGCTCGGACTGCGGCCCATCAGAAGGCTGCGCGACGAGCTTGCGTGCCGCTCGCCATCGGACTTGCGTCCGATCATCGAATCCTCGGTGCCGCGGGAAATCGCGCCGCTGGTCGTCACGCTCAATCGTTTGTTGGGAACGCTGCGCACTTCCGTGCAATCTCAGCAGCAGTTCATCGCCAACACCGCGCATCAATTGCGCACGCCGATCACGGGAATGCAGGCGCAGCTTGGCCTTCTGATCGCAGAGCCCGCGGCGGAGCCGGTCAAAGCCCGGCTGGGGACACTGCAAGAAGGCATCAAACAGCTGGCGCATTCGGCGAACCAACTGCTCATGCTGGCGCGCGCCGATAGCGCCGCGAACGTCAGCGCCAAGAACCAAGAGGTGGACCTGAATGCCATCGTCGGCGAGGTCGTCGCCAAGTTCTTCGACCGCGCACTGCAATCGAACATCGACTTGGGGGTCGACGCCAAATCGGCATCCATCGTCGCCGACCCCTCCTTGCTCGATGATCTTCTCGGCAACCTCGTCGACAACGCACTGAAGTACACCCCTGCGGGCGGAAGCGTAACCGTCAGGGCGGGGCGCAACCACGGTAAGCCGTTCCTCGCCGTGGAGGACACCGGCCCCGGCATACCGGAGGCGGACCGCCAACGGGTGCGACAGAGGTTCTTTCGGCTGCCGAATTCGCCGGGGCATGGCAGCGGGCTTGGGCTCGCAATCGTTGAGGACATCGCGCGGCTATACGGCGCAGCCGTGTCCATCGAGAGCGGCGCCAATGGCATCGGGACCCAAGTTCTGGTGCAATTTCCCGATGGCCGCGCCGGATCGAGCTGATTCGATCCAACCTGCGAACTGCGTCTCATTCTTTGCGTTTGAGACTCCACCGTCAGTTTCGAGCAAGCTTGCCTCTCTATCATGCCGGCCATGTACCTAATGCCATTTGCAAGCAGCCAGGCCGACCGCGCCGACCGAGGGTTTACGCTCATCGAGCTTTTGATGACGATAACCGTTGCCGGAATCCTGGCGGCGATTGCGGTGCCCTCGTTCAATAGTTTCGTACTCAACAATCGGGATGCGAATCAGATCAATTCCCTGGTTTCCAGCTTCAACTTTGCGCGAAGCGAAGCGGTCAAGCGCAACACCTCGTTCGGCGTCGCTGTATGTCCGTCCGGTGATGGCAAGACCTGCAACGCGCCGGCGGCAGGCTGGTCGGCGGGCTGGATCGTGCTCGACCTCAATCCCGCAACCGGTTTTCCGGATAACGTTTTGCAAGCGGTGCCCGGCCTCGGGGGAAGCAACGTCCTCACCCCCAGCGGCGCCTTGGCCAACGGCGGCGTGACCTTCAATTCGAGCGGCGGCATCCGCAACACCGTGCTGCCGTTCAAGATCAAAATCTGCGATATACGCAACGGCGCCTACGGGCGCGATGTCGAGGTCAACGCGGTTGGAAACATCGCGTCCTCGCCGATGCCTGGCCAGAACGCCAATGGTGGCGTGCTCGCATGCCCATGAACCTCGCCCGGAACATCATGTACGCCGCATCACCCTCCCGCACGAGCCGCGGGTTTACCCTCGTCGAAGTGCTCGTATCCCTCGTCATCTTGAGCGTGGGCATGCTGGGGATGGCCAAGCTGGTGCTCGTCTCCGCGCATTCCAACGACAGCGCCTATTTGCGCAGTCAGGCCACGGCACTGGCGTACGAAATCCTCGACAAGATGCGCGCCAACCCCGCCGGAGCCTTTGCAGGCAACTACACGACTGCCCTCGGGGCGATGCCTGCGGCGCCCACCTCTTGTATCGGCACAGGCACCGTCTGCACCCCGCTGCAAATTGCCCTTTGGGATGTGTATACCTGGAAACAACATTTGACGACGGGCACCGATACCGCCGGAACGCGCAGCGGTGCCATGCCGGCCGGCACCGCCTCCATCGTCACTTCCGGCACTGCACCCGTCACGGCAACCATCGTGGTGCAGTGGGACGACTCTGCCGCTCAGGTGGTCTATGGCGAGGCTGCGGCGCCGAAGACGGTAACGCTGGAAACGGTGCTGCAATGACTCGGACGCGCGGATTCTCGATCGTGGAACTCATGGTGGCGATCACGCTGGCGTTGATCGTGACCACGGCAGTGGTGTCGGTCTTCATCGGATCGCAATCCGCCTTTCGATCCACCTCCGGCACCGCAGCGCTCAGCGACAGCGGTCGTTTTGCGCTCCGCTTCATCGAAAATGCAGTGCGCGACGCCGGCTACATGTCCTGCGGCAGCAGCACCAGAACCATCAGCAATTTGAATCCGCAACCGACGTCTTTATATTACGCGCCGGGGCCGAGCGGCTTCTTCCCGCCGATGGGGGGATTCGAAGCGAGGAATACCGGTGTCGGCAATGCTTACATAGCCTCGACGACGGCCGGCGCCCTGGCCAATTGGAATCCGGCCTTGGATGCGGCGTTCAGCTCGCTGGGGGGCCCGTCGCCGGGCATGCCCTTCAAGAACAATGACGTTTTGGTGGTGCGCTCGGCGAATCCAGCCAGCCAGCCCGCGTATGTGACCTCGCTCGCGGGAAATACGTTTGTAGTCGATGCCCAGCAATCATTGAAGGCGCCGCAGCTCGCGATCATCTCCAATTGCGGTCAGGCGTTGCTTTTCCAAATCACCGGAATAGCGGGCGCTGCGCCCAATGTCACCGTCACTCATGCGGCGGGCGGAGGCGCGGGCGGCAACGCTGCGGCAACACTGCCCTTGATTTTCGGCGCCGGCGCGATGGTGGCGCCGCTCACGGCCACGGTGTATTTCATCGGCATGGGGGCCGATGGGGACGGCGCGCTGTTCGCGGCGGACATGCAAACGAACAACACGCTCGCGCCCAATGAGTTGGTGCCCGACATCGAAGCAATGCAGATTCTTTACGGCCTGGATGCCACGGGCGCTCAGAACGCGAGCCAGTTCGTCACCGCGGACCTCGTGCCCGACTTTGGGAGCGTGATGAGCGTTCAAGTGGCCATACTCGCCGCCGGGCCGCCGGGATCGGCGGCGACTCCGCCTGCTGCGGTCAGATACAACCTGCTTGGAACTTTGGTGACCGCACCCCGCGATAATCGGGCGCGCCAAGTATTCGAAGTGACGATCGCCGCTCGAAACTTACTGCCATGAGAAAAAACATGACGCGCACTCGGCGAGATGGTTTCCGAATCGGTTCCAGGCAGACGGGAGTCGTGCTCTTTGTCGCGCTGATATTGCTGCTCATTTTGAGCATGATCGGGGTCACCGTAGCGCGCATGCAAACGGTGGAAGAGCGTATGGCACGCAATGAAACCAACCGGCAGATGGCCGAGCAAGCCGCGGAGGCGGCGCTGCGCAATGCCGAGCTCACTCTATTGAGCGTCAACACCAATTTATTCGCCAACAACAGCGGCGGATTTTATTACTTCAATCAGAGCAACAACGGAACGCCGGTGAGCCAATTGCCCGGTCTCGATTGGAGCAATCCGGCAAACGTGATGCCGTATACGGGGCCGGCCATGAGCAATGTTCCGACCACGGTGGCGCATCCGCCCAAGATCGTGATCGAAGAATTGCCCACGGTATCGCCGACGGGCGAGGCCTTGGGCGGAGCTGGCTCGGATCCGGCGCCGCCTCCCAACCTGTTCAGGGTCACCGTTCAAGGAATGAACACCGATGGCACGCCCGGCGTCATGCTGCAAACCATTTACGCCACTTTTTAGTGGAGGATTCGAGGAGCTTTTATGCACGACCACATGTTGAACAACGCGAGCAGGCGGCTCATCGCGACCCTGTCCTCGGCCGGACTTGCGCTCCTCTTGGGAATGCCTTTCCCGGCCGCGGCGGCACCGCCCGCAGTGCCGATCTCGCAAGTTCCTCTGACGATCACCATCCCGGCCCATCCGCAGATCATGGTCGCCTTTGCGAATTCGGAGTCCATGGACGGCAATTTGAGCGGCGCCATCATGACGGGGTCGGGCTCTTTGGGCGCGAACTTTGCGGGCTTGAATGCTTCCAGTTCGCCCGCCAATTTCACGATTCCCGCCGGATTCACACCCCCGCTCAACCCGGGCGCGGCGGGAGTTGCACCCTACACCGTCAATGTCGCCGGCACCCTCTACGACAATTCGCCGAGCCGCCTCAATGTGGCGAAAGCCGGCATCAGTGCGATTCTCACCAGCTATATGGCCAGCGCCGATTTCGGCCTGATGGACTACAACACGTCGGGCAACGGCCTGTACACGACTTGGGTGTACCAGATGAGTCCTGCCGGCGCAGGCTTTACCTTCACGTCGGTCGCGGCGCCCGGCCAAGTCGCCAATCCGTGCTACCAGATCAATATTGCGCTCGCCAATCCGGTGTCACAGGGTTGCAACACGTTGACCGCCTTTTACGCGCCACAAAATCTCTTCATAAATCCCTACATGAACATCGGCTCGAGCAGCGACGATCCCGCGATCAATGACGTGCTTTATGCCCCTGGCGGTCCCGGTGCCGTATGTATCGCATACGGCGGCCCAAATCCGCCGAATCCCTTCCCCCCCAATTTCAGCCTCGCACAATTCAATAACGGCGGCTTCAGCGTCACCGAGACCTACACGAGTCAAAAGAATAACTGTCCGAGGCAAACCGGACCGACCAACGCCGGCTTCGTGCCGTATTCGCCGGAAGTGATCTATGAGGAACGCGGCTGGGGTTACGGGGCCAATCAATCCGCAAACTCCGGCACCATTCTCGTCCCGATGACCACGGCGGGGGCGACGCCCACCGCCGGATCGGTTGCCGCCGCGCTGGCGTTCTTTACGCCCTATCTCAATCCGGAGACGAACAATACGGGAACGAGGGAAATCAAGGCCTCGGCGGGACAATCGCCGATGGCGGGGCTGATGGCCCAGGCGAAAACGTATTTCGCCACCAATCCCCCATCGAGCAACGGCTGCACGCCCCAGCGCTATGTCATCATGGTGACCGACGGCTTGCCGACGTTTGATTTGAACGGTAAGACGTGGCCGCCGTTGGGAAGCACGGCCGCGACCGGCTACGGCGTCACCGCGACTTTCAACGCCGATGGTTCTTTGGGCGCGACCAACGATCAGGCGCTCACGGACGTCATCACGAAATTAGGCGCCCTTAAAACGGCCGGCATCAATACTTTTATCGTGGGCCTCGGCGCGGGCGTCGATCCCAGCAAGAACCCGGTGGCTGCAAAAACGCTGACCGCCATGGCCATCGCCGGGGGCACGGGGTCTTACTTCGCGGCAACCGATCCGACGACCCTCACCAACGACTTGCAAAGCATCCTCGGTACGATTCTCGCGGCGACCCAATCGGTCGCCTCGGTGGCCGTCAACTCCACCGGGCTCAGCACCAATAATGTCGTTTACCAATCGCAGTTCTTGTCCTCCGACACGAATCAGGATTGGACCGGAAATCTGTATGCATTTCCCGTGAGCGCAACGACCGGCGTCGTCGATACCATTCCCGCCGACGCCACCTGGGCCGCGGCGACTCAATTGGACGGGCAAAATTGGGACACGGGCCGCATAATCGCCACCTGGGATCCGGTGACCGGTGCGGGCACGCCGTTTCGATGGACCACGGGCACTCCCGCGTCCGGGATCGCCAATACGACGGTACTGGGTCAAGACTTGACCACCTTCGCGCCGGATCCCAGCGGCCAGGACGTGCTCAATTTCTTGCGCGGTTCGAGCGCGCAAGAAGTCAGGAATGGCGGGCAATTTCGCAATCGCACTCACAAATTGGGCGATATCGTATTCAGCAATCCGGTGTATGTCGGCCCTCCCTCGGGCAGTGTCGTCTCGCCTTCCTACGCCGCCTTTGCGATCGCCGAGAAGGCGCGGCCGCCGGTGATCTACGTCGGGGCCGACGACGGCATGCTCCACGCCTTCGACGCAACCACCGGCAACGAGCGGTTTGCCTATATACCGACCGGGGTATATGCCAACCTGATCAACTTGGCGTCGCCCTTTTACAATGCACGGCACCTGTTTTACGTCGATGGTTCACCGCAGTCTGTCGACGTGCAATTCGCCGATAACACCTGGCACACGCTGCTATTGGGCACCGAGGGCGGCGGCGGCAACAGCGCTTTCGCGATCGACATTACGGATCCCACGGTCATGACCTCGGAGGCCGCGATCGCCCCCCTGGTGAAGTGGGACTTCACCGATGCGGATTTGGGTTTGACGTACGCGTCGCCCGCGGTGGCAAATACGATCAACGGCACCATGGTCTTCCTCGGCAACGGTTACGACAGCCCGAGAGAGAAGCCGTTTCTGTACGTGCTGCGGCCACAAACGGGCGCGATTTTCGCAAAAGTCGATCTATGCGCCGCGGTGCCGACGGCCTGCAACTTCGCCGTTGCGAACGGCTTGTCCAGCGCCATCGCGGTCAATACCAGCGGACTCGGCACGGCCGCCGCGAATATCGTGTATGCCGGCGACTTGCAGGGAAACTTGTGGCGAATAGACATCTCCAACGCCAACCCGGCGTCCTGGGGCGTGTCCGTCCTTCTGCAGGCGAGGGATGCCGGCGGCAACGTGCAACCCATCACCACGACGCCGGTGGCTACGCTCAATCCTCAGTATCCCCAGCTGCTCGGAACCTTCGTATTTGTCGGCACCGGACAGCTGCTCGGGATTCCCGATCTGGGGAATACCCGGACGCAGAGTATTTACGGCGTATATGATCCGCCCGCCGCCTATGGATCGCCCTTGACCCGCGCCAGCCTCGTCAAGCAAACCCTCTCCGCGGCGCTGATCGGATCGACCGTGGTGTCCACGGTCACCAATAACGCAGTCTCGGTCCCAACGACCAAGGGCTGGTATATCGACCTGTCCTTGAACAGTGGCGAGCGGGTGGTGAACAACCCTTTGCTGAAAAGCGGCGCGCTCGTCGTGACCACGACTCAGCCTGCGACCAATTCCTGCGTCTCGGGCGGCGCCTCGTTTTTGTATGTCATCAACTATAAAACCGGCAGCGCCTTCGCCATGCCGCAATTTGACGCTAACGGGGACGGCTCGATAAATTCGAGCGATACCACCGCCGGCGGAAAGGTCCCGCTCAGCGTACAACTTGGACCCGGCTTCTACGCCGATGCGACCATCGTCAACCAAGGAAACACAGGCCTCGGGGCCGGGGGCGGGGGCGGCACCTGCCCGATTGGCAGCTATGAGGCATATAGTTGCCCTGAGTCCGGAACATCCTGTACTCCTCGTTGCTTGAAGGGGTCCGGTAAACGTCGTATAGCATGGTGGGAGGTTAGACAATGACACTACGAACACTCTGGTTGGTCATGGGCGCGCTGCTGATTTCGCTCAGCCTACAGCCGGCAGCCGCATGGGCCTCTCGCCCGGTGGGCGACGTGATTACAGGCGAAATAACGGCCTCGCCGAGCGCGACGGAGATCGAAATCGGCCACCACTTGTATCGAATCAAGGCCAACAGCCCCGCCGCGGCGGCCGCTCGCAGCTTTTACTATGGCCAGACGGTCGACGTGACGCTCGATAAGCCGGCGATGGGTGCGGAGGCGGAAGTTGTTTCCATCACGCCGCATGCAAATTAACGGGAGCGCAGCCGTGAAGAAAAGCGGATTTACGTTGGTAGAGCTCTTGATCGCGGTGGCCATTGTCGGAATACTGGCCGCCATCGCGATTCCCTCTTATACAGCATATACCAGACGCGCCAACCGGACCGATGCCACGCGAACGTTGACCTTCGATACGCAAGCGCTCGAGCGCTGCTATTCGCAGAATTTTAGCTATCTGCTGTGCCCCACGGCGCCGGTCGGCGCCACCGCATCCCCTCGGGGTTTTTACACCATCACCATCGCGGCCACGGCCACGACCTACTCGGTTACGGCTGTTCCCGTCGCTCCGCCGCAAACGGCGGACACGAGCTGCACGCGATTTTCGATCGACAATACGGGTACGCAGAGCGCGACCGACGGCATGAGCAACACGACTCAGACCTGCTGGGGTTCGACCTGACGCCCCGCTCGAGGTGACGCCCGGCTTAAACGGCTGCTATCTCGCGCTGTAGCCGCGACCCTCGACACAAGCCGTCATTGCGCGCTGATAGTCCATGCTGTTTTGCGCCACCTGTCCGGCCTGCTCGGCAGCCCACCGCTGGCACTCGGCCTTGTCGCTCGCCTGCTGTTCAGGGCTCTGGCCGTTTTTCGGATACATGAAGATCTGCGCGGCCGCCCCGGCGTCGCCAGGCAGCGCGCTACCGGCAGCGGGGGCTGCGCCTTCCGCCCCTGTGCTCGAATCCGCGATCGGCGGCGGATCCGTCGCGACATAGCCCTCGTAGGACGGGTTATACGTGTAGTAAACATCGTTGGCGTAGTAATACGGAACTCCGCCCCACCAATAGGTGGCGTACGCCAAGGGCAGGACCGGAAGAAACCAGGAGAATCCTATTCCATAGTAGGCGCGCGGCCAGAAACCGCCGTGCCAGTACCCGCCCCGCCAGTAAGCTCCGGTGGAGTACCCGTGCCCGTAATAGCCATGGCCACCGTAATCGCCATGGCCACCGTAATAGCCATGACCGCCATAATAGCCGCCGGGACGCCCATAGGCCCCATGCGCCGCATACGTTGTCCCGCCGTGGTATGCCCCGGCATAGCCGCCCCGGCCATAACCGGCGGCAACCCCGGCAAAATGACCGCCGGCCGCATAATGGGCGCCGCCGCCGACCGCATGCCCGCCACCGCCGAAGTGTCCGCCCCCGGCCGCGTGACCGCCACCGCCGCCCGAATGGGCGCCGCCGCCATGCTGCGCAAGCGCAGGTCCCGCGCCGGTCAGTATCAACCCTAGAACGCCGGCCGCAAAAAGAAAGCGTCTGCCCTTAGTACCCATGACTGTCACCTTCCGTTACCGAATCGCGCCTCGGCTCAAGCATTTCGACCCTATACCCTTAAGACCTATCTTGTACAACGCGGTTCGCGCGGTTTGGTGCACATAACCAAGGCTTAATTCCGCAACGCTGCATTGAACATAATGTAGGCGATGCGCCCCGGAGCGGCCTCGAAGAACCTCGAATTGGTCTCGTTCACGATCACCGAGCCCACATAGGCACGGTTGGCGAGATTATCAACCCGGAAAAATTCGCTGAAACGCCAGCGTCTGGTTTCTTGCGCGAACCCTGCCCGTAGATTCGCCACCCAGTAGCCGGCGGCGGCATCGGAATTGCGGTCATCGGTGTAGATGCGCGCGCGACCGACGGTCTCCAGGGTCGCGGAAAAGCCCGCGGCCGCGCGGCTCCAGCTAAGGGCTGCGTACAAGGTATTCATCGGCACAGCCGGCAGGTAGCTTCCCTCTTTTACAGTCTTGTAGTTTCCCGGGGACGGGCCATGGCCCAAGGGATTGCAAGGAGCGGCGATGCAGGTCGCGTACGCCTGGCCTACGACCGCATGGATGTACGTATAAGCCATCCGCGCGCTGAAGCCTCCCCTCCAGTCCGCATCGACGCCGAGTTCAGCACCGCGGCGGTTCGTCTCACCGATGTTCTGCTGCACGGTTCTGCCGCCGGAATTCTGCAGAACCGCGAGCTCATTCACGGTCTTGATGTAGAACGCGGCGAGAGTGGCCCTGACATGCTCGTCTCCGGCCTTGATTCCGGCTTCGAAATTGTCGCTGCGCGCCGGCTTGAGCCCGAAGTTCAACCCAGGAAGGCTGCCGTCGACTGAGCGGTAGGCAAGGTCGTTCAGCGTCGGCGTTTCGAAGCCCTTGCCGTACGAGCCGTAGAGATTGACCGATCGAAGTCGCGCGAAATGTAATTCCGCCGACGGGATTCACGGCCGAATAGCGCGCGCTCGAGCTCGCGCCGTCGAGCACCGGTATGTGACCGTGGGAGTTTACCTCCACGAGATTGTTGCGAACACCCGCGACAATGCGCCAACGAGCTTGCGGATCCCATTGCGCTTGCAGGTATTGGTCGAAGTCGTAGACATGATTCGCTTCATCGCGGCGCAGCCCTCCCTCGACCCCGAGCTGCGGCCCAGAAAAATTCAAGTACCCCTTGCGTGCTTCCGCCAGATCGTCGTAATTGACTCCCGCCACGATCTGCAAGGCAGTGCTTGCAACTGCGTGCATGCTGGTCCAGTGCGCGTCGACGCCCCAGAACGCCCTATCCAAATCGATGACGCCGCCGGGATACAGGGGGGCGTTTAGTTGAGTCGCCTTGGGTATCGCTTGGAACTGTGTTGTTGCACGATGCCCGGTGTAGACCATGGCAGTCACGTCGTCATCGGCGGTCAATTTGTTGTCATAGACGATGCCGAGCTGTTCCTGATCGAGAGACTTGCGGGTATTGAACGGTACGGCACCGACACCCGCCTGGCGCGGATCCGACGCAAGCTGCGCACGCGTGAGACCGAGGGGATCCTGCACGCTCGGCGTCTCGATCACGTTGGCCACCGCCGTGAGCGTCGAAGTCTCCCCCAGCGCGAAGCGCAGCTTCGAATTGAAGTTATCGCGCTCGGCGCTGCTATGGAATCGGTAGCCATCGGTTTGGAAGTGCGCCGCATCCAAGACGTAGTTCGCGACGCCATCGTCGCCCTCCGCTTTAAGCGCGAAGCGTTGCGTGTTGAAGTTGCCATACTCCGCCCTGGCGTCGTACTCATAGCCCGGATTCGCGTCCTCCGTGAAAATCGCGATCACACCGCCCGAAGAATTGCCGTACAGCGCCGAGAAGGGCCCGCGCAAGACTTCGATATGGTCGGCGGATCCCAGGTCGAATTGCGAAAATTGACCCTGGCCGTCGGGCATGGTTCCGGGAATACCATCGGAGTAGAGCCTGATGCCTCTGACTCCAAAGCTCGACCGCGCACCGAATCCGCGGACGGAGAGCTGCAGGTCTTGCGCATAGTTTTGCCGGCTCTGGACCGATACTCCTGGCACCGTGATCAAGGACTCGGAGAGATTCACTTGGAGTTGGCCGCTGCGAATGGTTGCTTTGTCCACTCGGTCGATGGACACGGGCAAGTCCAGACTGGACTCGGGCACGCGCGTAGCGGTGACCACGATCGCCGACAATTCGAGGCCGCTGTCGGCCGCTGCCGCTCGGCACGCTGCCGCCCCGCTCCACAGAACGACTATCAACGATACCGCAGCTTGTCCACGCCTCATCGGCAACTCTCCCCCGGCGACTTGTTTCTTGGCGGGCTGCCAGGATATGTCATTGAGCGTAACCTTGATGATTCACCGGCGTCCCGAAGATTATTCGTTAAGGTGGGGTCTTCGCTAAAGTAACGTCTTGGCTTGCCGTTATTTCGGGCTTGAACAAGAACATGCACAATCACGCGATATGCGCGGCACGTCTCGCCTTGCTCGCTGCGCGAAGCCTCGCCGCGGTCTTGCTGCTGCCGTCGATTGTTTCGGCGGAGTCCCATGTGCAGGCGGTTGTGTTGAACGATTTGCCGACCGCTACCGCGCGCGTGAATTTCAAGATCATCATTCCCAGAGTTCTCTATGTGCACCTCGGCGGCGGGAATGATCGGGCCGTCGGCGCTGAAACGGTGGCCATCATGAGCAATAGCCGCAGCGTCACCTTGAACGCGACGATGCGCGCACCGGGTTCCCCTGCCCAGGGTAATGTGATCCTGAGCTCCGCACGCAGAACCCTCATTGCCCAGGACGCCGCGTGCACGCTCGGACCAGGCCGCGCCTCCGCGGTGCCTGCCGGGTCCTCCCGCGCGGGCACCTTCGGGGCTCGGCAGGTCTTCTGCACCGTCTCGATGCCCTAGCCCAGCCGACCAAATGTGTTCCTCGTCACGGGAGACCGCGGGCGCGGTCTTCGCCCGTGCGCGTACCTGCAGCGCCCCTCGGTGCGACTCAGCGCACAAAAACCAAGGAATATCGGCAGTCGCCGACGGAACTTTAGTGCATCGCGGTCGAATTGCGACCTGGTTCAACGTGGCTGTAGGGCTATCCCCTAGTATCGCTTGCGAGCATAACGCAACAGCACAGGAAGCAGACAATGAAGATCTCGACCGCCTTGAAGAGCCTGTTGGGAGCCGGGGCGCTGACGCTCCCTCTCATGGCATTTGCCGAATCGAACGTTCAAACGGGGGCTGCGACCGCCTCACCCGGCGCGACTGCCCACGTCGATTTTTCCATCGTGATTCCGAAGATTTTGTATTTGCGCGTCGGCACGGGCTCCGGTTACACGACCGGTGCGCTCAGTTCCGTGAACACCATCGATCTGATCACGTTCTCGCCCGCAGCGGGTACGGTTGGCAATGGCACTCCGGTGGCCGGCACGGGCGGTGACCTGACCGGCGGCGTCGAGACCGCCGCCATCGTGAGCAACAGCGGCAATGTAACGCTGAACGCCACGGCCAGCGGCGCGCTCAGCGACGGCAACGGCGACAGCATTCCGTTCACGCAGATCACCACCGCGGCCACGACGCTTACGTCCGCCACGCAGCTGCCTGCGCCGGTGCTGAGCAACGGGACCAGCTCGAACGTCGTCCTCACGGCACCGGCCACGAAACTGATCGTTCAGGATGCCAAGTGGACGTACAGCTACGCCAACGCCGCGAGCGTGCCGGCGGGTACTTACGGTGGCGTCAACGCGAACAATAGCCGCGTGGTCTACACGGCGACGATGCCCTGATCCGTGCCGGTCTTTCATCGAGTGCACTGCTGTCAATATGGGCTGCGCCGAACGCTGATCGGCGCAGCCCTGTTCGGCGCGATACCCACTGCCGCACCGGCCTATACGGCCACGCTCACCCCGGCATCGCCCTTGACGGTATACCTGCAGGTGGGCGTCGGCAGCTTTACGAACGACTACATCCACGGCGGCCAGCCGGGGAATAACGCAACCATCAACCGGGTCTCGGCGGCCCTGGCGGCGGCGGCCGTCGGCAACGGCACGGCGCAGGCCATGACGACCGACAGCACCGCGAGCCAAAGTTACTGGGACGGTTACACGTTTTGCAGCGTGCCGGGTCAGCTCTATATCGGCGGTTTTTACCGCACCACCGGCGGTACCACCGCCGCGGCGCTGGTCACCGCCACGGTTCCGGCCGCACTGACGGACGCGGCCGGCGACACCATTCCGTTTTCCAAAATTCGATGGACCACGAGCGGCAATGGCGATTCGGGTGCCGAGCCCTTTCCAGCAGGCAGTTTCGTCAACGGCAGCGTTCAGAACGTGGGCTCCATGGGCAGCAATACTTGGAGCGAGAGCTGCTGGACATTCTCGTACTTGAACAACACCGTACCGCCGGCCGGCACCTTCACCGGCGTTGTGCGCTATACGCTGAGTGCGCCATGACCCGCACGAGCCGCAGGCCGGTGCGCGCTGCTTTTTTTTTGGCTTGCGCATTGAGCATAATCTGGCCGGCAACGTCTCCGGCTAAAACGATAACGATCGATGACTCGGGCACCCAAGCGCTCGAACCGTCCGTGAGCCTGAAGTGGAAGAGCGCCGCGCCGCCGCGCTCCCGCCGCGACAATCTGATGGTCGGCAGCACGACGCTCCGGGTGCACATCAATGTGACGCCCTGGCTACGCCGTTCGGGACGGATCTACTTGAATCTGCCGGCGCAGCCGCCGGGTCCGATCGCCGCTTCGTGGGTCACGCAGGGCCGATTTCGGCCGGGACAGGTGCATTCGGGCAATCGGGTTCTGGTCTACAGCGGACCGATTTCCTCGCCCTCCCTGGAAGACGTGCTGACGGTCCAGTTCAGCGTCGACGGAAGCCTGGTGCGGCGACCCTTCCCCGTGACGTTCCACTTTGAGATGGATGAGGATTGATCATGTTGCGTGGCATATCCCTGGTGCTCGTCGTACTCGGCGCCACATTTTCCCCTGGCGCGCGGGCACAGGGCTTTGCGGCGCTGGTCTCGCCCCCGCGCTTCGAGCTTTCGACGCAGCCCGGAAAGGCCGTGCGCAGCGTCATCGAGGTGAGCAATAGATCGACGGCGGCCGCGCGGTACCTGATCCACACCGCTGACTGGACTTTTTCTCCGGACTTCAGCGTCACTTTTCAGGACGAGCTGCAACCCGGCAGCTGCCGTCCATGGGTCGCCATCGAGAGGCCCGAAGTGACGGTTCCGGGCGGCGGTACGTTGCGTTACCGCTTCGAAGTGACGGTGCCCGCAGACGCGCCGGCCGGCGAGTGCCGTTTCGCCCTGATGATCGAAGGCGCCGAACCTTCAATCGCCCGCAGCAAAGGACTGGACATGCCCGTCACGGGGCGCATTGGCGTCATCGTATACCTGACCATCGGCGCCGGTGCGCCCGAGCTCGGAGTGTTCGGACCGAAGATCGCGACGCTCAATGGACAAGAGATCCCGACGCTGGTCGTCCACAACTCCGGCACCGCGCATGGACGCGTGACCGGATTTCTGACGGGCAAGGATGCAAAAGGAATCCCGTACGACTTCACGCCCTCGGATTTTCCGATCTTGCCTTCCGAGCAGCGCGACGTCTTCCTAACTCCATCGACCGCCACCGACGATCATCCGACGCTCACTTTTCCGGTCACGGTCAAAGGCACGCTCGAGTGGGGCAAGCAGAGGACTGAGCTCAATCAGATTTTTAGATGAAACGCCGCGGCAACCTTTCGGCCCGGCTCGCATTTCTGTCCGGGCCGGGAGGACTCGCGTTTTTGAGTGCGGCGCTCGGCCAGGTTGCGGGTCCGGCGCTTCCGCCGGGCCCCCTCGATGCGCCGGCCGCACCCGCATACCAGGATCGCTACCTCGGCGGCGGTTCTCTGCCTCTCGACATTTCCCGGGCGGACGGTACGAGCAGCGATACGCAAGGACTAGCGAAATCGCTCGAGCTCGATGGCGTGCTGAGCGCGCTGAGTTCCCATGGCGCAGGCTCGGACACGCATGTGACGGAAAACGGCGTCCTCGCCAAGGCGCAATGGGAAACCGCCGCCTACGGAGCGTGGTCGCTCGATGCCTCCGCGCGCACGGGAGGAACCGAGCCCGGACCCTTCGGTCGAGGCCAGGGCGGAGTCGTCACGCTGAGGCAGCGTGGCATGCCCTTCGACGGAGACTGGCAGGCAGACAACGCCGTCGGCGATTTGAATTCCCCCGACATCGGCCTCGCGAGGATTCAACCGCGCTTCTATCTGCCTACGGCTCCGCTGCAAGGGCTTGCGACGGAGTGGCGCGGCCCCTCGGGCCTGCAAGTCATCGCGGGTGGCGGGGTGCCGGGTGTCTATGAGGGCATCGTGGTGCCTGATTTCCGCACGTTGCAGGGATCGACGGTAACAGCCGGCGCCCAGTGGTCTCCGGCACCTCAGTGGACGGTGGGCGGACAGTTCGTCGAGGCCCGCGACGTGAACTTGAGCATAGGTCCGGTGATCGACGGCAGCGCGCTCATGTCCTCGAGCACCGGGCTCCTCACGGGCGCCTGGGGCGATCAAGGTGCGCATCTTCAGCTGAATCTCCTCGACGGCGAGGTCAACGGCAAGCCCAACGCGGTCGGCACTTGGGTCGACGCGTCGATCGCGCGGGGCCGCATTCTGCAAAACGCCGGCATTTTTCGAATTGATCCGAATATGACCTGGGGCAATCAGCTGATTTCGAATGACGCTCAAGGCGGCTACTACCGGCTGAACTACCAGAGCCGGCGGTGGCTGGCGGACGTCGGAATCGACGAAGTGCGCTCCGTGTCGGGTCTTGGCACCAACACGACGTTCGTCACCGGAGACGCCCGCTATCAGGTGTCGCGCGATTGGGGCATCGGCAGCATCGTCAATGCGAGCCGGACCGACGGTGGTACCAGCTGGTCGCTCGAGAGTTATCTGGATCATGCGAACTCGGCGGGGACGGCCCGCGCGCAGGCCGATTTCGCCGAGACCACTACCGGCCGGGACGCAACGCTCACTCTCGATGAAACGTGGTCAACACCGGTCGGCATGCGGCTGAGCACCTCAACCTCTGTCGAGCGCATCAGAGGCGCGCTCGCCGATGGCCTACCCGTGGACAGTACGGTGCTGAGCATCGCTGCGTTTGGCGGCGGCCAATTCACGACCGCGCTGGGCATCGAGGGGAACGTGCGCTGGGCCAAGGCCGTGCAGGGGCAGGCCGCGCCGGGCGTGTCTGCGAACGTCTCCTTGACCTGGCAGGTGTCGCACGCTTGGGAAATCCGCCTCACCTACTATGACAGCCGCATAGGGTCATGGACGCCGCTGACCGTGCAATCACCGCTCACGCCGCCGATAGCCACCCTGGTTCCATCGGTCCAGGAAAGCGGATTATTTCTGACGTTTCAGTATCGGCGAGCGTCGGGCTCGCACTTCGCTCCGCTCGGCGGCGCTCCCGGAGCCGGTTCGGGAGAAATCTCGGGCATCGTCTTTCTCGATGCCAACAACAACGGGCGTGTCGACGCAAGCGAACTCGGGGCGCCCAATGTCACGGTGGTGCTGGATGGGCGATTCTCCGTTCAGACCGACGCCGGCGGCCGATTCGATTTCCCGGTGGTGGCGGCCGGGCGCCATGTCGTGACGGTCATTCCGGACAACCTGCAGCTGCCGTGGGCGCTCATCAATGATGGCCGCATGGAATGCGTGGTCTCAACTCGAGGCCGCACCGAAATCAGCATCGGCGCACAGCGCCCGCGCTAACGGCTACGGCTGCAAAAAATTTGCGGCTTGGTACACGACCCGGCCGCCCACCACCGTTTGCAGCACCTTGATGTCCGCGATCTGCTCGGCGGGAATATCGAAAAAATTCCGGTCGAGCACGATGATATCCGCGAGCTTACCCACCTCGAGCGATCCGGTGGATTCGTCCTGATGCAGCTCGTATGCAGCATTCATGGTGATCGCCCGCAGCACCTCCTTACGCGAGAGGCCTGGATCCTCGCTCAAGCGGCCGGCGTATTTGTGATTCGGCTGCGGCGCATTGGTGCGCGTCACCCCGACCTTGAGCGCGAACCATTCATCGAGCGGATCGACGGGCCAATCGCTGCCGAACGCGATGCGTGCGCGTGCCGCCGCGAGAAAGCCGGCAGGCTCCATATACTTGAAACGCGCCGCCCCCAGATATTCGCGGGCGCCTTCGATGGTATCGGGCGCCGGCTTTTCCCATTGAAACGACAGCACGGGAATTACATTCAACTGGTTGAAGCGGGGAAAGTCGGCCGGATCGACGATCTCATCGTGAGCCATCGCGGGGCGTATGTCGCGGCCGGGAAACCGCCGCCGCAGCACGGCGACGCCATCAAGCCCTTCGCGCACCGCGCGATCGCCGTCCGCGTGCATATGCGGGTCGAAACCCGCGCCCGCGATTTCGGTCAACAACGCGCCAAGCACGGGCGCCGGGAAATACACTTGCGGTCCGCGGCTTTTGGAAGGCGCCCAATGCCGATTGTTGGGCGCACCTTGCGGGCTCAGATAAGGCCTCAGCAAGGCGCCGGTCAAAGCCGGAGCGCTGATGACTCCATCGAGAAACAATTTCACATTGCGAATGGTCACTGTCGGTTCCGGGCCCACCTTTCCCTGGTCGTAGCGCGCGGCCAATGATTTGACCATTGCGACTGCTTCTTTCGGATCGCGACCCTGCGGCGGCGTGATCACCACGGCAAAGTGCGCACGCGCCGTCAGTGCGCCGGTGCGTTGCACCGTTGCAAACGCGTCGATGCCGCCGGCTACGGCCGCCGCGTCCAGGAACGTGGTCACCCCCTGCTTGCGCAGCGCATCCAGGGCGGCGACCGCCGATTTGACGTCGTCGGCGGGAGTGGGTGCCGGAATCAACTTCGCCACCGCCTCGTGAGCGGCGTCCTCCAATATCCCGGACGGGTTCCCGGAAGCATCGCGCCCCACCTTGCCGCCCAAGGGGTCAGGGGTCTTCGCGGTGATGCCGGCAAGCTGCAAGCCCCGTGAATTGACCAATGCCGTATGACCGAAGGAGGACATCACGAAAATAGGTCTCTCGGTCTTCAGCGCGTCCAAGACCGCGCGAGTGGCCACAGCACCTGCGGGCAACATGGCTTCTTGAAACCAATTGACTACCTCGAGCCAATTGTCCGGTTCGCGAACGCGCGTTTGATCGAGGCAGGCCTGAATCTTCGCCTGCATCTGTTCGACTTGAAGCTGTTCATAGTTCAAGTTGCATTTCAGGAGCGCCGCCCCTCCTTGAAGCGGATGCTGATGGCCGTCCACCAAGCCAGGCATCAACATTCTTCCGCGCAAATCGACGATCTTCGTGCGCGGACCGATCCAGGATTCGGCCCCCGCATCGGTTCCCACATAGGCGATCCGTCCTTCCCGGATCGCGAGCGCCTGCTGCCGGCTGTCATTGGCGTCGACGGTGTACACGATCCCATGCCGGTACAACGTGTCAGCCGGCGCGTCGATCGTGGATTCTCGTTTTGCATCCTGCGCCAAGCAGATTGTCGCGGCTGCCAGCGTCCCGGCGGCGGCCAGCACCATCGCCGCGCCTCGAATTGGATCAAACCGCATCTAATGCCGCGCCCAAATCCGCGATGAGATCGCCGGCATCCTCGATGCCGACCGAAATCCGGATCAACCCGTCGGTGATTCCGAGACGCTCGCGCGTTTGCTTCGGGACCCCGGAGTGCGTGGTGCTTGCGGGGTGCGATATCAACGTCTCGGTACCTCCGAGACTCACGGCAAGCTTGATCACCTGCAGTGCGTCGAGCAACCGGAACGCTTCCGCCTCTGCGCCTTTGACGATGAAACCGAAGGTCGAACCCGCGCTTTGGCACTGCCGCTTGAATACCGCACGCCGCGGATCGTCCGCCGACAGGAAGCCCAGATAATTGACGGCGGCGATCTTCGCATGTTTGCGCAGAAAATCCGCTACCAACGCGGCATTTTCCGCCGCCTTGTGCATGCGGAGCGACAGCGTCTCCATCGAACGCATGATCATCCATGCCGTATTCGGATCCAACTGAGTGCCGAGCGCGCCGCGCAGTTTTTTCACCGGACCCACCGCCTCACGCGACCCGACGACACCTCCGGCGACCAAATCCGAGTGGCCGCCGACGTACTTCGTCAGCGAATACATCACGAGATCCGCGCCGAATCCGAGCGGGCGCTGAAACACGGGGCCGAGAAAAGTATTGTCGACGACGACCGGAGGCCGGCCACCGGTTTGGCGCTTGCCGATGAGCGCGGAGATTTCCTGCATGAGGGCAAGATCGACCAGGCTATTGGTCGGATTCGCCGGAGTCTCGACCATCACCAGGCAAACCCGGCCGCCTGTCTCGGCGGCCTTGGCCGAGGCGCGATCCGCCGCTTCCATGACCGCGGCCCGGTCGTGGCCCAAGCTGAATCCGACGGCATTCACGCCGAAGGGAGGCAGGGTTTTTTCGATCAGCGTTTCAGTTCCGCCATACAGAGGCTGACTCATCAGAATGACGTCGCCCGGCCGCACATGCGTCCAGATGACGGTGGAGATCGCCGACATGCCGCTGGAAAATACCGCCGCAGCCTCGCCCTCTTCCCACAGCGCCAGACGGTCTTCGAGCACTTCGAGGTTGGGGTTGTTGAATCGCGAATAGACGAGGCCCGAAGATTGACCCGCGCCGGGCTCGCGTCGCCCGGAGGTATAGTCGAAAAAGTCCTTGCCGTCCTGCGCCGTCTTGAATACGAACGTCGAAGTCAAGAAAATCGGCGGCTTGAGCGATCCTTCGGATAAGCTCGGGTCGTAGCCGAATCCCATCATTTGGGTTTCGGGCTTGAGCACGTGTTTGCCGATTTTGCGTTTATGATACGAGTCGTAGCTCACGTTGCCCCCAACGAGTCGATTTCCGATGCGCAATATAACCTGTCGGCCGGAAGGCGTGGAATGAATCAAGCGTGTTGCTAGTAATCATCGCCGCAGCGGCGTTTCTCAGCACGTTTTTCGGCGGCCTGCTGGCGCTCAAGCTGCACGATAAATTGCATTTGATACTGGGATTCAGCGCCGGCGCGGTCATCGGGGTCGCATTCTTCGACCTGCTGCCCGAAGCGATCATCTTCGGTGAGAAATTCCACGGACCGGCGGCCATACTGTCCTGGACTGCAATCGGTTTCCTGTCGTACTTGGTGATGGATCGAATCCTGTCGTTTCACGGCGACGCCGCGCCTCGCGGACCCTTGGCCGCCGGCGTGCTGTGCATGCACAGCCTGCTCGACGGCGCCGCCATCGGAATCGCGTTTCAAGCCTCGCGTGAGGTCGGAATCGTGGTCGCCATTGCGGTGCTCACCCACGATTTCTCGGACGGCATCAACACGATGAACATCGTGCTCAAGAACGGCGGCGGTCGCCGGCGGGCGTTTCGTTGGCTCGTTGCGGATGCACTGGCGCCCGTGCTGGGAGTGGTTTCTACGTATTTCTTCACCGTCCGCGCCGAATGGTTCGGCACCGCGCTGGCGCTGTTCGCGGGATTCTTCTTGTATATCGGCGCCAGCGATTTGATTCCGGAGAGCTATCATGCCCATCCGAAATTTCTGACTACCGCCATGACTCTGGCGGGCGCCGCCGTCTTGTACCTGGCAATTACTCTAATCGGGTAGTTGCGCGATGATGGGGGGCCGGGGGCGGCTCGTCGCCGCGCTCCCGGCAGAGGCCGCCATGATGCTGGCGATCGCGGCCCATTGAATCCAGCTCAAGCGTTCTCCGAGAAAACTCAAGCCCGACAAGGCGCCAAGGGCCGGGTCCAAGCTCATGAGAACGCCGACCGTTCGCGTGGGCAGTCGCGGCATTGCCAGCATTTCAAGCGAATAGGGAAGCGCGCTCGACAGCAGTGCCACGCCGAGCGCCGCAGGCAGGATTGCCGGCGAGAACAGCCGTGTGCCGGCCTCCGCGACCCCGATGGGAACAATCACGATGGCGCCGACCACCATGCCGAGTGCCGTCGTCTGTCCGCCGTGCGCGGCTCCCGCTTTGCGGCCATAAAAAATATACAGCGCCCAAAAAACACCGGCTGCCAGCGCATACGCGACCCCGCCGGCATCCAGAGGCGTGGACTCCAGGCCCAGCGGCAGCAATGAGAGCAGTCCCATGGCCGCCATCAGGATCCATGCGAAGTCGATGGGGCGCCGCGATGCCGCCATCGCCAATGCCAGCGGACCGGCGAACTCCAGAGCCACCGCGATTCCGAGCGGAATGGAGTTAAGCGCTAGATAGAAACAAAAATTCATGCAGCCCAACGCCAATCCGTAAATGACGATCACTCGGATCTCTCGCGAACTGGGACGCATCCGCCACGGCCGCCACACCGCCAACAGCATCAAGGATGCCAAGGCCATCCGTAGCGCAGTAGTGCCGGCGGCGCCCACCACGGGAAACAATTCCTTGGCGAGCACGGCGCCGAGTTGAAAGCAGAACATCGCCGTGATGAGCACAGCGATCGGCGCGGCCATTCCTTCGGACTTGAGTCTCAAGAGTGGCGGCTGTCGGGGAGGGCCTTGCCGAGAAGGCACGGGCGCTTCATCACGAGATTGAGATGATCTGAGCGGTAAGCATGATCCTGTCCATTCCACGGCCGAACTTCCGGCGGAGTATGATCGTTCGCAATCGATCATGCATGACCCGATAGACAATTTCCTGGCGCAACGCTCTTTGATGGTGTTGGACGGTGCACTGGCGACGGAACTCGAGCGTCGCGGTGCCGACCTTGACGATCCGCTTTGGTCCGCCAAATGTCTGGTCGAGCGCCCGGACCTCATCCGCCAGGTGCATCTCGACTACTTTCGCGCCGGCGCCGATGTGGCGACGACCGCCACCTATCAAGCGACTTTCGAGGGTTTTGCACGTCGCGGCATCGAGCGGCAGGCCGCCATGCAGCTGATGTGTCGGGCGGTGGATATTGCCGTTGCCGCACGCGACGAGTTTTGGGCACTTGAATCGAATCGCGCCGGCCGGTTGCGGCCTCTGATTGCCGCGTCCGTCGGCCCATACGGCGCCATGCTCGCCGACGGTTCGGAGTATCGGGGCCGCTACGAGCTGGATGACTCCGCCCTCGCGGAGTTTCATGCGCCGCGTCTGCGGGTCCTGGCGGATGCAGGCGCCGATTTGCTGGCGTGCGAAACTATCCCATGCCTGCGCGAGGCCTTGGTGTTGGCGCGCGGACTGCGTGAATTGCCCGGCGTTCACGCTTGGATCAGTTTTTCCTGCCGGGATGGCGCGCTTACATCCGAGGGCGAAGATATCGGCGAGTGCGTCGCGCAGTTGCGCGGCTATCCCCAGATCGCCGCTGTCGGCGTCAACTGTACCGCGCCGCAATACATCACGCCTTTGCTGCGAAGGATGCGTGCGAAGACTGATAAGCCGCTGGTGGTGTACCCCAACTCCGGCGAGTGCTACGAGTCGTCGATCAAGCAGTGGCGCGGTGCCGGCGGAGCATGGCAAATCGGCGCGCAGGCGCGCCTTTGGTATGCCGAAGGAGCGCGTTTGATCGGAGGATGCTGCCGTACCGGTCCCTTGGAAATCAGCAGCGTGAAGCAATGCGTGCATCCCGCACTCTCTGCATAGCGATTGGATTGACCGGTATGTTCGCTCGCCTCGCGACAGCCGGCGCGGCTCTCGGCTGCCCCGATCCGAACGCCGTCGGGCTCGTCGTGCAAGGTTCGACCCTGTGCGTATTGATCGACGACCCCACTCAGGCCATCAGGCGCCAGCTCCTGCTGGACTGGATCGAGCGCTCGGGGCGCATCGTCGCCGATTATTACGCGCGTTTTCCGGCGCCCCTGGTTGCGTTGCGAATACATGCCGGCGGGGGTAGCGGTGTGAGCGGTGGGCGCACGACCAATTATTCAAGCCTCGAGATCCAGGTAACCGTCGGGCGCGACGTGAGTCAAGCCGAATTGGCGGCGGACTGGGTGCTCGTGCACGAAATGGTGCATCTCGCGTTGCCCGAGATAGGCCGACGGCACAATTGGCTGGCCGAGGGCTTGGCCGTGTACGTCGAAGGAATTGCGAGGGCGCAATCCGGCAACCGCGACGTCACGGACGTCTGGGCGGAATACCGCAGCTCGATGCCGCTCGGGCTGCCGCGCGCGGGCGAAGGCGGCATGGACCAGACGGCGACTTGGGCACGGACATACTGGGGCGGCGCGCTTTTTTGCCTGCAGGCCGACGTCCTCATACGCGACCAGACCGGCAATCGAGCCGGACTACAAACGGCGTTGCGGGCCATACTCGATAAAACCGGCGGCTATCGCGCCGAACGTGACATCGATGAAGTACTGCGCATCGGCGACGCTGCCACCGGCACGCGAGTTCTGGAGGATTTGTACCAGGAGAACAGGGCGACGCCGTTGACTCCGGATCTTGACCTGCTATGGAGCCGGCTCGGTATTCCACGGGACCCGAAATCACAGCCCTTGGACGCTCATGCACCGCTTGCCGCCATTCGCATTGCCATTACGCGCAAACCGTAACCGGTGGCCGCCCGCCAATTGTCGGCCCTGAAGACTAGTGCTCCGAAAAATTCGGCTCCCGCTTCTCGAAGAAAGCGCGCACGCCTTCGACGCAATCGTGGGTTTCCAGAGTCATCTCCTGGGCGCTGCGCTCGGCGCGAAGTTGTTCTTGCAATGAATGATCGAACGTCGAGGCATGCAAGGAGCGAATTTGACCAAGGACGGCGCACGGTCCGTTGGCAAGACGGTGCGCCACGGCGTGCGCCCGCATCACGACCTCCGCAGCCGGCACCACCGCATAGGCCAACCCCCAGTCGAGCGCGGTCTTGGCGTCGATGCGTTCCGCAAGCATCAGGGACGACAGCGAGCGGCCCGCACCGATGCGGCGGGCGAGATGAAAGGTGATTCCTGCGTCCGGTACCAGCCCCAAGCGCGCGAACGACGGCAGGAAATACGCATTGTCGCCGGCAATGATGATGTCGCTCGCGAGCGCCAGACTCATCCCCGCTCCCACCGCCGCTCCGTTGACGGCCGCCACGATGGGAAAGCGGAAACCGCTCAAGCGCAAAATCAGAGGATCCATGAACCGGCGCATTTCGAAATGCGCCCGCTGGCGCGCCTCTTGGGTTTTCAGGTCGACCGAATGCAAATCCAAGCCGCTGCAAAAGACGTCATTGCTCCCGGTGATCACCACCGCCCGGGCGCCGCTTTCGCCTTTTTGTATCTGATCGAGCGCGAGGTGCATCGCGCGGATAATCGTGATATCGATGGCATTGCTTACCGACGAGCGCTGTATCGCCAGCGTTGCAACTGCGTCAGAAACCGTGAACGATAGACTGTTCATCAGTACTGCCTCCTCATGTCCACTGCCAGCCTCTCGATTCGCTGTCTATAACTGCCCTTGTTGCGATCATGCCCCCTGCCAACCGCCGCCGCAAGACGACTGACGGCACCCATTCGGCGTCTGACATAAGGAGGTCAATTAGGGGACCCCTGGGAGGTTCTTCTGGTATCGCCGCGCCAGGAATCGTTGCACGCCAGCGCTTGATACCTCAAACTTCCGCCGCGCACGAGCGGCCAACTTCGGAGTTTAACGATGGCGATGTTTTTCAAGAGCGCACGCGCCGCGCTCCGCTGCGCCCACCCACGATGCGCCGGGCGCCGCTGCGCCGGGCGCCGCTGCGCTGCCCCGCTGTGGGCGGGCATCGGTGCGCTGGTGATGGCCGCAGGCGTACCTGCCATTGCCTCCGACCCGATGCCGAGCGAGATACCGCCCGTCTTTGTGCCGCGGGTCGAGGGCTTCGATTACGTGAAACGGGAAGTCATGATTCCGATGCGCGACGGGGTCAAGCTGCAAACCATTATTCTCATTCCGCGAGGCGCGCATCGCGCGCCGATTTTACTGTCTCGAACTCCGTACGGCGCGACGGAACGCCTTACCAAGGCAAACAGTGCGCACTTGTCCGCTCTGATCGACAGTACGGATGTCGCGGACGATGCCGTCGTCAACGGCGGCTATATTCGCGCGATGCAGGACGTGCGCGGCAAACACGGATCGGAGGGCGACTACGTCATGACCCGCCCGTTGCGCGGCCCACTGAATCCGACCGATGTCGACCACTCGACCGACACCTACGATACGATCGATTGGCTGGTCAGGAATCTTCCCGAATCAAATGGCAAGGTGGGTATTCTCGGCATTTCCTACGATGGCTTCACCTCTCTCATGGCCTTGGCGAACCCGCATCCGGCGCTGCGCGCGGCGGTGCCGATCAACGCGATGGTCGACGGCTGGAGGGGCGACGATTGGTTTCACAACGGCGCATTTCGTCTCGACAGCTTGACTTATTTTCACGGCCAGGAAGCAAACCGTGCCAGCGACCTGCCATGGTGGACCGATCACTACGACGACTACGACACGTGGTTGAGCGCGGGCGCAGCGAGCGACATGGCGCGCTTGCACGGTCTTGAACAGGTGGGATTCACCGACAAAGTCATGAAGCATCCCGCCTATGACGCCTACTGGCAGGATCAGGCCCTGGACAAGATCCTCGCCAAACAGGGAATTGCCGTGCCCGTGATGTTGGTGCACAGCCTCTGGGACCAAGAAGATATCTACGGCAACATCGCGCTTTACAAGGCGCTCACGGCGCAACGGCCCGGCGCTCCCGATCTTTATTTGGTCATCGGACCCTGGTTCCACCATCAACAGCGGCTCGACGGCAGTGCGATCGGGTCGATTCGCTTCGGCAGCGACACGGCCGAATACTTCCGGCTGCATTTGCTGCGTCCATTTTTGGATCATTATCTCAAGGACGATCCACCGCCCTTGGCGATAACGCCGGTCAACGCCTTCGAGACCGGCACGAACCGCTGGCAGGCGCTGACGGCGTGGCCGAGCGGTTGCGCTGCGGGGTGCAGCATCGATCATCAGAACCTCTATCTGCAAGCGGGCGGCAAGCTGCGCTTCGGTTCATCCAACGACGCGGCTACAGGTTTCGAATCCTACGTGTCCGATCCCGCAAAGCCCGTCCCTTATTTGCCGCGCCCCATTCATATCGGCGGCGACGCGGGCGAAGCGAGTTGGCAAACCTGGCTGGTGAGCGACCAACGGGATGCGGCGGCGCGCACCGACGTCCTGAGCTTCATGACCCCGGTGCTACATGAATCCGTGAAGATCAGCGGAGAGCCCGTCGCCCACCTGGTCGCCTCGACCTCCGGCACCGATGGCGATTTCGTGGTGAAACTGATTGATGTCTATCCGGATGAAGTCGGCCGCGACCCGAAGATGGGCGGCTATCAGCTGATGATCGCCGCCGATATCTTGCGGGGACGATACCGCGAATCGCTCAGCAATCCAAAAGCCATACCCGCCGATCAAAAACAGCTCTATGCTTTTGCTTTACCGACCGCGAACCACGTGTTTTTGCCGGGACATCGCCTCATGGTTCAGGTGCAATCGAGCTGGTTTCCGGTGTACGACCGAAATCCGCAGAGTTATGTCGAGAATATCTTTTTCGCCAAACCCGCCGATTACAAGAAGGCAACCATCAAGATATTCGCCGGCGGGCCGAACGCAAGCTTCGTCGATTTACCGGTGGTGCACACGGGCGAAAGCCACACGGCGGGCAACCCCTGATCGGCGGCGCGCGCCGGTTTCATTGCCGGCGCGCGCTTGGGCCCTATCTATTACGACCCTCGGACCGATCGTTTTTCTGCGCCTTGGGATTCTGCTGCGCCTTAGCGGCCGGCGGCCTGGAGGCCTGCGCCTGCGGGCGGGTCGCCGCTTGCGGCCGACCCGCTGCATTCGGCGGCACATGAGTCACCGTGGGCTGAGCACCGGGCGCTAACCCGCGCGCGCCGCCGTTGACATGCGGGGCGCCGGCCGCTCGAACCGGCTGGGACGCCGCACCCTGCGCGCCACCCGGGGCGGCGACATGAGGCGCAGGAGTGCTCACCATCGCACCGTGCGCACCGACGACTCCCGGCGCATTGAAAGCGGCCGGCTTCGGAGTCGCTGCAATTGCGGGATGACCGCCGTTGGCTCTAACGGCGAGCGCCGGATTTCGCGCCGCCTCCTGAATGTGCTGGTGTTGCTGCGGTGTCGGTGCCACGTGGGCTTCGTGCGCAGCCGCTCTCTCTTGGGCGCTCGGTGCTGCGGAGACGCCGCCGGCGCCGCCGTTGTAGCTCACTCTGTTCACAGTCACATTGTTGATCACGGTTTCCTGATAGGTGTTATGAATATTGGTGACGTTGACATTGTTGACGGTGCGGTTGTAGGCGAATGAATCGCCGGCCCAGCGGCCGCCAACGAAGCCCACGCCCCCATATCCATATCCATAATTTACGCCGCCGTAAAATCCGACGTGGGGTCCCCAATAGCCCGGATGAAAGAGATAAACCCCGCCGACGAAGCCCCAGTACCCTGGGGTCCAGAGCACCCCTACTCGGGGGGGCTGCACCCAGGTTCCCGGCACCCAATAGTATCCGCCGGCGCCCCAGGCCCAATATCCGGGGGTCCACAAATAGCCATCCTCGGGGCACGGCGGCTGCTCGTACTCCGGTAAGGGGGGCGGCGCCTCGGTCGCACGAACTTCGAGGTCGGCCGCTGATTCCGCGTATCCGGGCGCAGGCTGCGGCGCCACATAGACCCGTGGCGGAGGCGCAGCGACGCGCTCCTGAACGACGCATCCGCCGAACAGCGCCAGTGCCAGCGCGACTCCCGCCACCCGCAGGGGCTGTAAATGAAGCTGCTTGCGCGATTTGCTCATGGGTCACCCGCCATTTCAATGTTGTAACGCCAGCGTACGCCGCCGTCCGCCGTCCATAGAACAAATAACGTCACACTCTGATCATCGGCTACTTGCGTGAAGGGAATGTAACGCGGGTGTCCCTAGACGGCGACATTGCCGGAGTGCGGGAAGTCGGCCGGTATCGGGTGATACCGGCCCCCCGCTAGCTGTCGATCGCGCGCTTGAAGGTTTCGGGCAGGAACAAAAGACCCAGGACCAAAGTCGCCCCAGCCACGACGATGGGATACCACAGTCCATAGTAGATATCACCCGTGGCCGCCACCATCGCGAACGCCGTGGTCGGAAGGAAACCGCCGAACCAGCCGTTGCCGATGTGATACGGAAGCGACATGGCGCTGTACCGAATTCGCGCCGGGAACAGTTCGACCAACAGCGCGGCAATCGGCCCGTACACCATGGTCACGTACGACACCAGAACGAACAAAATCAAGACCACCATCGGCTTGTTGATGGCCGCCGGATCCGCTTTGTCCGGATAACCGGCCGCTGCGAGAACGGCTTTCGTCTCCTTTTGGAACGCCGCAATCGCCGCCTTGCGCTCCTTTCCGGCCACGACCTTGGGGTCGGGCGCGGTCAGCGTGCTGGTGCCGCTGCGAATTTGTGCGATGGTCCCCGGCGGCGCATCCACTCTTTGATAGGAGACTCCGGCCTTCGCAAGAAAGCTCTTGGCGATGTCGCACGAAGTCGAATCGAATGTGTTCTTGCCGATGGGATCGAATTGGAACGAGCATTGGCGAGGATCCGCAACCACGGTAACCGGCGCCGCGGACTGCGCTGCGTACAGCGCCGGGTTCGCGAAACGCGTGAGGGCCCCGAAGAGCGGGAAATAGGTCAGCAATGCCAGCAGGCAGCCGGTCATTATGATCGGCTTTCTGCCGATTTTATCGGATAGCCAGCCAAAGAAGATGAATCCGGGCGTTGCCAATGCGAGAGCGATCGCGGTGAGTATGTTGGTGGTGGCGCCGTCGACGCGCAGCATCCTTTCCAGGAAAAACAAGGCGTAGAACTGTCCCGTGTACCAGACCACAGCTTGGCCCATCACCGCACCGAGCAAGGCGATCAGAACGATTTTCAGATTGCTCCACCGCCCGAACGCCTCCGCCAGCGGCGCTTTCGACGTGGTTCCCAGATTCTTCATCTTGAGGAACACGGGACTCTCCGCCAACTGCATGCGGATCCACAAGGAAACGGCCAGCAGCACGACGGAGACGAGGAACGGTATGCGCCAGCCCCACGCCTTGAACGCATCCTCGCCCATGGCGGTGCGGGTGCCGATGACCACCAGCAACGCGGCGAACAGCCCGAGCGTCGCGGTCGTTTGAATCCAACTCGTGTACAGCCCGCGTTTGCCCGGCGGTGAAAATTCGGCAACATAGGTCGCGGCACCTCCGTATTCGCCGCCTAACGCCAAGCCCTGGAGCAGCCGCAGCAGCAACAGCATGACGGGGGCAGCGACGCCTATGCTGGCGTAGCTCGGCAGAAGGCCGACCGCAAAAGTAGCGCCGCCCATGATGCTCATGGTGATCAAGAAGGTGTGTTTGCGCCCCACCAGATCGCCCAGCCTTCCGAATACCAGGGCGCCGAAGGGACGCACGGCGAAGCCGGCCGCGAACGCGGCAAGAGCGAAGATAAAGCCGGTGATCTCGTTCACGCCGGAAAAGAACTGCGCACTGAAGATGCTCGCCAGCAGGCCGTACAGATAGAAGTCGTACCACTCGAAGACGGTGCCGAGCGAGGACGCCCCGATGACCAGCCATTGGTTGGTCGCCGCGTCTTCCTTGGGCAAATCGGCCATCGCGGACGTGCTTGCCATAGAATCCCCCCTTTTCAAAGATTTCTTGGTTTATTCGGGCCACAAGTCTATCGCTTCGGCGGCGCAGCGGTAATGGCCGCGCGCAGCTCCTTGAGCTTTACCTTGATTGCAGCCGCGTTGTCCGGGCCCATTCGGATCAGCAATTTTTGCCCGGCAGGACGCGACTCCAGTGTCGGATCGGCAAACTGGTACATGACATTCGGCCGAATGAGCTGTACCGGCCCGGTGGGCTGCGGCGTCGCCAATAAGCCATCGATCACCTGGACGAGCCTGTCGTTGAAATAACCGTTGGGATAACCGAGGTCTTGATACGCGCTCTGAAACAGAGGATAGAAGCGGAAATAGACGGCAGCGACCTGTTGCATATCGAGTTTGCTGACCACGGTCACCATGGGCTGATAGCGCGCGAAGTTTTGCGGATCGATCGTCGCGTGCAGCTCATCGCCCTCGACGATGAACGATCCGGCCACCGGACTGGTGGGCCGCTTCGCCACCGCCACTTTCTGCCGAGGCAAATTGTCGATGGTGACCACCAAGTGCCGGACGATGCCTTCCTGAAGTAAATAATTTTTCACCGCTTCGGCGCCGGCGACCCGCGCAAGCGCGTCGCTCAACGCGGGATCGCTGTCCGCGAGCGCCGGCAGCGGCACCTTCGATGCCGATTCGTCCTGCCCTCCGGGCAATGGATGTTGTATGCCGGAATCCGCGCGCGGCTCCGCGGGCGGCGGCTGCTGGACCGTCGCCGGCGCGCGCGGCGATGGCGCATGGTGGCTGTGCAAGTAGTACCAGACGCCCGCGGCAACCACGATCACCGCGGCGGCGACTCCCATCACCGGCTTATTGACCATCGAATGCCCCCCAGACTAGCCCGCTCCCGCTCTCGACATGCGCATCTGCAGTTCGTGCCGGCGATAGTCGATCACCAGAGTATCGAGCAAACCCAGCGCATCCATGCCGATCAATATGGCGGGTTCATTCAGGAGCTTCCACTGCTTGAAAATGTAGATGTCGGCGAACGTAACGCCGTAGTCGCGAATCTGAATGGAGCCGAACTTGATCGCGGGCATGGGCATGACTTCGCCCGCCTCCACGTCCTTCGTCGCCCCGATGATGCTGTCGGGTTTGCCTTTGACCACAGCGCTGCGCCGGGCTAGCGCGGCGCGCAGGGCAAGATTTGCGATGGTCGTCTGGCCTCCGGTGTCTATGACCGCCTTGACGTGCACATCATCGACGAGGGCATTGACGACTACGAGGGTGTTTTGGATTGCGTGAAACGGCACGTCGACGAAATCACGGGTCGATCTTTCGTTGCGCGAAAAAGTGATGGCGATTTTGTCATGGCGAAAATCGATGAAGATGCGTTTGCCCACCAAGCCTTCCGCACCGAGAATCCCCTGCGCCCCGCCCAGCGCATCCGGCACGATCGGCAGAGTCGGGGAATCGACTGCGAGGTCGCCCACGGTAAGCGTGTCGACGCGGATCGTCGGCACCGTGGCGAAGCCCGTAACCCCGCGCAAGATCACCGGCGGCGATTGATCCGTCGGAATTCCCAGTGCCAACGCCACCAGTGCGGTGACGGCGCTGTGACTTGCGCCGGTGTCGAGCACCAGGCGAAATGGCCCGTGGCCGTTGATCATGACAGGCGCCCAGATGCGGCCTATTTGATCGCGCCGGGTGGGCGATACATAACGCGGCTCGGGCGCCTCGACCATGATATCCGCGAGCTGGTCGATGGCCTCGACGGTGGTAGTGGCCTCGGCGGCGGGAACGCTCAGAGGAGTCGGCTGCGCGGCCGTGGCGCTAGCCCATTGCGGGCCCAGGGCAATCGCGGCGATCAGCGCGGCGCAGCCTCGGCGCGAGGATCCCCCGTGAAGCCGTGCATCGAGAAATCCGCGAACTGCCTCGTTCATGCTGCGATCGCCTCGTTGTTGGAAGCATAGCACCCGCCTTCGGCCGCCACCAACGCCTTTGATCGATCGATCCGAATTGCGGTTGCCGGTCCGTATTGCGAAAATAGAACATGGCCGATCGAATCACCCGCCGCGACGGATTGCGAGGCAGCCATGTCGGCTGTTTCGACGCGGCACAGGCGCGCCGCGCCGTCGCGGAGTTGACCGCCTGAACACATATCAAAAATTATCCGACTTGGAGGCGCTCATCGGTTCGAGGCTGGGGACCAGCGACTGGTTCTACATCGATCAAGCCCGCATCGATCAATTTGCGGCGGTCACCGGCGATGACCAGTGGATTCATGTCGATCCACAGCGCGCGGCGGCCGGACCTTTCGGTACGACAGTGGCGCACGGACATTTGACGCTCGCATTGATACCCGTCATGGTCAGGAGCGCTTTCAAGATCGGCGACGTGCGCATGAGCGTCAACTACGGTCTGAACCGCGTGCGATTTCCGGCGCCGGTACCGGTGGAAAGCCGCCTGCGCGGCCATTTCAATCTCATGGCATTCGAGCCGATCGCCGGGGGCGCGCAAATCACCGTCGAGATCACCACCGAACTCGCGGGCCATGCAAAACCCGTATGCGTCGCTCAATCGATGGCGAGACATTTCCTCTAGAGGCGATGCCCCTCATCAGGCGGCCGATGCGAACCGCGGCGAAGGTTCATAATCCCCGCGAATTGGTCGATAGGTTTAGCGAATGATCCGGTTGATCGGATCGATTGGACACGTATGGGAGCGGGCACCATACTTAACGACCCCCTGTTGTGGAGTGCCTAAGTGAAAAAGCCGGTCATCCCTAACGCCCCCGTCGGCGCCAGCAAGCAGCGCAAGCGCCAAGGGCCTAAAGGCCGCCAGGTCGATCCGCAAGCGCTCGCCGAGGTCGAGGCCCTGGTTCGAGGCCGCTGCGCCATGACCTGCTCATCGAATACCTGCACCGGATCAACGACCGTTATCGCCAACTGGGGGCGCCCCACTTGGCTGCATTGGCGCACCTGATGGGCTTGGCCCAGACCGAAGTTTACGAGGTCGCGACCTTTTATCATCACTTCGACGTGGTCAAGGAAAACCCGGACGGCGGCCTGCGGCCCGCACCGGCCTTGACCGTGCGTATCTGCGATGGATTGAGCTGCGAAATGGCGGGAGCCAAGTCTCTGCTGGAGCGTCTGCCGGCGCTGCTCGGGCGCGACGTTCGCGTGATTCCGGCGCCCTGCGTCGGACGCTGCGAACAAGCGCCGGTGGCCGTCGTGCACCAGAATCCGCTCGCGCGCGCCACGATCGAGTCGGTCCAAACCGTAGTGCAGGCGGGACATATCCAGCACAAGCCCGATTCCTATATCGACTTCGACGCCTATTTGGCCCAGGGCGGCTACGTACTGCTGCGCGATTGCATGGAGCATCGGCGCGATGTCGAGAGCGTATTGAAGACGATGGAGGATTCCGGACTGCGCGGCCTCGGCGGCGCCGGGTTTCCCGCCGGCCGCAAGTGGCGCATCGTGCGCGGCGAGCGCGCGCCCCGCATGATGGCGGTCAACATCGACGAAGGCGAGCCGGGGACCTTCAAGGACCGCTGGTATCTCGAGCGGGATCCGCACCGCTTCCTCGAAGGGATGCTCATTGCCGCCTGGGCGGTCGATATTGCCGCGATCTACATTTACCTCCGCGATGAATATCACGGTTGCCGGACGCTGCTCGAGGCTGAGCTTGCGAAGCTGGAGGCGAATCCCCCGGTATCGCCCTTGCCCAGGATCGAACTACGGCGTGGTGCGGGCGCTTACATTTGCGGCGAAGAGTCGGCCATGATCGAATCGATCGAGGGCAAGCGCGGCATGCCGCGCTTGCGGCCACCCTATGTGGCGCAGGTCGGTTTGTTCGGTCGGCCGACGCTCGAGCACAACTTCGAGACCCTTTACTGGGTGCGCGAATTGCTGGAGAAGGGCGGCGCCTGGTTCGCATCCCAGGGCCGCAACGGGCGCAAGGGACTGCGCAGCTTTTCCGTCTCGGGCCGCGTCAGGAATCCGGGCGTGAAGCTAGCGCCGGCCGGAATTACCATACGTGAATTGATCGACGAGTACTGCGGCGGCATGCAGGACGGCGGCGAATTTTATGGTTACCTGCCGGGCGGCGCGTCGGGGGGGATTCTGCCGGCCTCGATGGGCGACATTCCGCTTGATTTCGATACCTTGCAGCCGCACGGTTGCTTCATCGGCTCGGCGGCGGTGATCGTGCTCTCCACGCGCGACACGGCTAAGGACGCGGCGCGCAGCATGATGCGCTTTTTCGAGCACGAATCCTGCGGCCAATGCACGCCCTGCCGGGTGGGCACTGCCAAGACCAACGTGCTGATTTCGGGCGACAAGTGGGACCAGCCGCTGCTCGCCGATCTTTCGCAGGTGATGCGCGACGCCTCGATCTGCGGCTTGGGCCAAGCGGCGCCGAATCCGGTGGATTGCGTCATCAAGTATTTTCCGACTGAAATTGCCTAAAGGACCGATGATGAACGACATCACCCGCGCCGAACGCGTACAAGCCGAAGCACCGATGGTCACCTTCACCCTGAATGGGCGGCAGATCACCGGGCTCGCCACGGACACCATTCTCGAGATCGCGGACAAGGAAGGCATCGAGATTCCGCGCCTCTGCTACAAAGAGGGTATGGAGGCGGTCGGCAATTGCCGCTCTTGCATGGTCGAGATCAAGGGCGAGCGTGTGCTGGCCGCCTCGTGCTGCCGCGTGCCTGTGGCCGGCATGCAAGTGACAACCGACAGCGAGCGAGCGCGCAAGTCGCAACGAATGGTGCTCGAACTGCTGCAATCGGACATGCCGGAGAAAGAATACACGCGGCACAACGAGGTCGACGAATGGGCGGCGCGATTGGACGTCGGCAAGCCGCGCTTCGCCCCGCGGCCCGCGTAGCTGCCGATCTCTCGCACCCTGGCATCGCGGTCAATCTCGATGCGTGCATCCAATGCACGCGCTGCGTGCGGGCCTGCCGCGACGAACAAGTCAATGACGTGATCGGTCTGGCATTCCGCGGCCAGCATGAAAAGATCGTCTTCGACATGGACGACCCCATGGGCGCTTCCACCTGCGTCGGCTGCGGCGAGTGCGTGCAAGCCTGCCCCACCGGCGCCCTGATGCCGGCGCGAGAAGTAGCCCTTACCGTACCCGACAAGACGGTCCAGTCGCTCTGTCCGTACTGCGGCGTGGGTTGCCAGCTCACCTACAACGTCAAGAACGACAGCATCCTCTTCGTCGAAGGCCGCGACGGTCCGGCCAACCACGCCCGCTTGTGCGTCAAGGGCCGCTATGGATTCGATTACGCGCGGCACCCGCAACGCTTGACCGTGCCCTTGATTCGTCGCGACGGCACCCCTAAGCGCGGCGATTTCGTGATGGATCCGAACAACGTCATGCAGGTGTTCCGCGAGGCCACGTGGGAGGAAGCCCTCGCAGCGGCGGGCGGAGCGCTGCGAAACCTGCGCGACACGCACGGCGCGAAGGCCCTGGCGGGCTTCGGTTCGGCAAAGGGCAGCAACGAGGAAGCGTATCTTTTTCAAAAGCTCGTCCGTCTCGGCTTCGGCAGCAACAACGTCGACCACTGCACTCGCCTCTGCCATGCCTCGAGCGTGGCGGCGCTGCTCGAAGGCATCGGCTCGGGTGCTGTTAGCAATCCGGTGATGGATGTGACCAAGGCGGACGTGGTGATTGTGATCGGCGCGAATCCGACGGTGAACCATCCGGTCGCCGCGACTTGGCTCAAGAACGCGATTCGCTCGGGCACCAAGCTGATCTTGATGGACCCCCGCCGCAGCGATCTGGCTCGCCTTGCCTATCGCTATTTGCCGTTCAAACCGGACACCGATGTGGCGCTGCTCAATGCGATGATGCATGCGATCATCGAGGAGAATCTGGTCGATGCCAAGTTCGTCGCCGATCGCACGCTCGGCTACGACGCGCTGGCGGAGAACGTCAAGGGCTACAGCCCCGAGCTGATGGAGCCGATTTGCGGGATACCCGCCGAGACGATCCGCGAGGTGGCTCGTCTTTACGCCACCAGCAAAGGCTCGATGATTCTCTGGGGGATGGGTATCAGCCAGCACATCCACGGCACCGACAATGCGCGCTGCCTGATCGCACTGTCGCTCATGACCGGTCAGATCGGAAAACCGGGTTCGGGTCTACACCCGCTTCGCGGGCAGAACAACGTCCAAGGCGCCTCCGACGCGGGCCTCATTCCGATGATGTATCCCGATTATCAGCGCGTCGATAACCCGCAGGCGCGGGAGCGATTCGCCAAGGCTTGGGGCGTGCCGCAGGCGCAGCTCGATGACAAGCCGGGGCTCACGGTCGTCGAAGTGATCAAGGGGATCATTGCCGGCCAGGTCAAGGGGATGTACATCATGGGCGAAAATCCCGCGATGAGCGACCCCGACGCCGACCATGCCCGTGAAGCGCTCGCCAAGTTGGACATGCTCGTGGTGCAGGACATTTTCCTCACCGAGACCTGTTATCTCGCCGATGTAATTTTGCCGGCGTCGGCTTTCCCCGAGAAGACCGGCAGCTTTACCAACACCGACCGATATGTGCAGATTGGACGCCAAGCGCTCAACCCGCCCGGGCAAGCGAGGCAGGACCTCGACATCATCATCGATATGGCGCGCCGGCTCGGATTGAATTGGGATTACGGCGCGGGGGTGGCGGCGGTGGCGGCCGTCTTCGATGAAATGCGCCGCACCATGCCGAGCATTGGCGGCATCACCTGGGAGCGTCTGGAGGCGGAGCACAGCGTCACCTACCCGTGCGAGAATGAAGGCGATCCCGGGGTCCCGGTCGTGTTCACGGAAACCTTCCCCACGCCGACGGGCAAGGCGCGCTTCGTACCCGCCGATATCATTCCGGCGGACGAACGTCCGGATACCGAATATCCCATGGTGCTGATCACCGGCCGGCAACTGGAGCACTGGCACACCGGCAGCATGACGCGGCGCTCGGGCGTGCTCGATTCCCTCGAGCCGGATCCGGTGGCATCGCTGAATCCTCTGGACATGGCGACCCTGGGCGCGAAGCCCGGCGACCTGATTACCATTGCCTCGCGGCGCGGTAAGGTCACGCTGTACGCACGCACCGACGAAAGCTCGCCACACGGGGCGGTGTTCGTTCCGTTTTGCTACTACGAGGCAGCGATCAATAAGCTCACCAATTCCGCGCTCGATCCCTTCGGCAAGATTCCGGAGTTCAAATATTGCGCGGTACGCGTCACGCTGGGGGGTCCAAAACCGGTCCAGGCGAGTTTCGGCGGCGGCCAGATCCTGGCGGCGGCGGAGGCCTGACGAGCCGGGAGCTCAAGTCGATGCGAGTGGCGGGGCTGCTCCCCGATGGATCAGACCGCGCCGTCCTGCAGTTGCGCGAGGTCGGCAAGGGTGTTGGCGTTGAAAAACGCGCTTCCTTCCTCGAACATCACCTGAGCGCAGCGCTGTTGGCCGGCCCAGTGGCCGACATTGCCTTGCCCGCTTCGAACATAGGCGCTCAAGCTTTCGCGCACGGAAACCTTCATCAGACTGAACACGGGCTGGCGGCGCGGCACTCCGTCTTCGCGAGTGAACGCCATCGCCACGTCGCCGTCGATATCGGCGAGGCCGCGGGTGAGCCGCTCGACCAGGTCGAGCGGAAAGTTCGGGGTGTCGCAGGGCACCGTCATCAGGTACGGTGTGTCGCAATGGGCGAGACCCGCCAGCATTCCGGCGAGCGGCCCGGCATAGTTCGGCACCTCATCCGGCCAGACGGGAACGCCCATCGACCCGTACGCGGCAAGGTTGCGGTTGGCGTTGATCATCATTTTCCCGACCTGGGGAGCGAGGCGGCGCAGCGCGTGCAGCGCCAGCGGGATGCCAAGGTGGTCCTGCAGTCCCTTATCGACTCCACCCATGCGGCTTCCGCGTCCGCCGGCGAGGACCAGCCCGGTGATCTCGGCCGCTGTGATATTCATGATCGCCACGCCGGCACATCGTACCGCATCGAATGAACCGCACCAATTCAATGCAGCTTCATCCCGAGGCACGTAAGCTCGAACCCGTACCCGGCGCGCCTCGGCTCACGGCCGCTTCGTGCGACATTCGCCGCGAAGTCGAAATCCTCGATGAGCACGGCGAGCGGCGGTTGATCGATGTTCCCGCGGAAAATCCCCTCACGATCTTCGTCGACGATCGAGAGCTCGTCACGCTGATGACCCTGGGCGCATGCCCCGAGCTCCTGGTGCTGGGCTTCCTGCACAATCAGCGCTTGATCAGGAGCGTGACCGAAATCGAATCGATCGCGGTCGACTGGAAATCTCACGCAGCATTCGTCGATACGCGATCGCGCTCCCATGATTTCGAGGCCAAAACCGCGCGCCGCATCGTGACCACCGGCTGCGGCCAAGGCAGCGTGTTCGGCGACCTGATGAGTCAGGTCGATGCGATTCGACTGCCGGCGGCGCGGTCGGCTCGGATCGATCAAAGCACGTTGTATCGCCTGCTCGATATCATGCGCGAACAGGAGACTCTGCACCGCAGCGCGGGGTCGGTGCATGGCTGTGCCTTGTTCGCAGGTGCCGAAATGCTGGCGTTCGTCGAGGACGTGAGTCGGCACAACGCGCTCGATTCCATCATCGGCTGGATGGCGCTGCATGCAGTCGGCGGCGGCGACAAGATTTTCTACACGACCGGGCGCATGACCGGCGAGATAGTCATGAAATCCGCCCAGATCGACGTACCCATCATCGTGTCGCGCAACGGCGCGACGGCCATGGGGCTCGATGTGGCGAGCAGGCTGGGTATGACATTGATCGGCCGTGCGGTGAAGCGGCGCTTTCTCTGCTACATCGGTGCCGAGCGCGTCGATTCCAACCCCGAGCCGCCACCAGCGCCATAAACTCCGCCAACCTATGCGCCCGCGTGCATATTGTTGGCCGCAGTGCTGCGTGCTAGTTTTCCCGGCCCTTTCGCCGCTCGCTCGCGCGGATATACCGCGCGAAGAACGGCGGTCCTTCAATCGAAAAAAATCCAATTATGACCCGACCGACTCACGCCGAATTCGCCGCCTTCCGGGCTGCATCCGCCGCCTTCCTCGCAATGGCCCTTGGAGGCATCGCGCATGCCGCGGATTCCGCCGGAGCGCCGCAAGAGCCCTCGCAGCAGCCTTCCCTGCCCCGTGTGACCGTCGTCGGCACTCAAGCGCCCGAGGACAACTACCGCGTCGAGACCGTCAACTCGCTCGGCCCGCTCGGGACTGCGCGAATCCTCGATGCTCCCTACTCGATCAGTGTCTTGCCGCTCGACCTCATCGAGAACTCGATGGCGACCAACTTCAAGGACGTATCGAAGTACCTCCCCCTCGTCGCCTACCAGGAACAGCAGGGGCCCGATATCCTCCGGCCGCAAACGCGGGGCATGCAGGGCGGTAATTTCCAGAACTCGCGCGTGGACGGAATGCAAATGTTCGTCACCGTCGCCAATGCGATGGAGCAGTTCCAGCAGATCGAGGTGCTCAATGGCGTGTCGGCCTCGCTGTACGGCCCCGCCAATCCGTCGGGAATGTTCAACTTCGTTTCGAAACGTCCGACGGACTATGACCTGCGGCGCATCAGCGTGATTTATGGCAGCAACAGCATCGGCACCGCCCACATCGACCTGGGCGGCCGTGTCGACGAGGCGGCGGTGCTGAGCTACCGCCTCAATGCGCTATTCGGCGAAGGCGGCGGCTACGTCGATGGAAGCCACCAGAGGCGCGTGCTGGGCGATTTGGGCGTCGACATACGTCCGCGCCCGGACACCGTCATCGAATTGAACTACAGCGATTATCACCTCGTTGATCTGGGGTACCCGGGTTGGTTCACCTACAGCGAGAAAATTGTGCTCCCGGCCGCTCCCGATCCGGCGCGGGTGGGGTACGGCCAGACCTACGCCGGGGTCGATTTGGAAACTCGCATGGGAACCGTGCGGCTCAAGCACGACTTCAACTCGGACTGGCACCTCGTGGTGGGAGCGCTCAATCAGGACGCGTCCCGCGACATCAACACGCCGGTCAATAACCTGAAATCGAATGCCGGAAACTACACCTCCTCGTTCGCCAACGGCTTCGCGCCGCGGTTTGTGATGACGAGCGACGCGGGCTATTTGAACGGCAACTTTCTCACCTGGGGCGCAGCCCACGACCTGACGATCGGCACTGCGGGCTACAAGTCTCAGTCCTATTCGGTGGTAACGCCCGCGCTTGCCGCCGGCGTTCTTCTCGGGAGCGCGAATATCGACAGTCCGAAGTCATTCCCGGAGCCCAAGGCCGGGCCGCCCTTCACCGGCCGGAATTTCGATTCATCGACCACTTACCAGCAAGGCATCAACGCCGGCGACACAATCCGCTTCAGCGAGACGTGGTCGACCCGGCTCGCAGTGAGTCAGGACTGGTTTCATGTCGACAATTACAACGCCAAAGCCAAGGCGCTCCCGGAATACGCCAACAGCGGCTTGAGCCCCACGGCAAGTCTCCTGTACAAACCGGTCAGCAACGTGACCGCCTACGCCACCTATGCCAGCAGCCTCCAAGCCGGGGACCTCGCTCCCGGCGCGCCCGGCGCTCCGAAGACTGTGGCCAATGCCGGCCAGAGCCTGCCTCCTTATCGCAGCAAGGAAATAGAAGCGGGGATCAAGGCTTCGCTTGCGAAGATTGACTTTACGGCGGCGATATTTCGCATCCAACGTCCCTTCGCCAACATCGATCTCACGGATAACCTCTTCAAGATATCCGGCCGCCAGGTGAACAAGGGGTTGGAGCTTTCCGTCGTTGGCGAACTCGTCAGCGGTCTGACCGTCTACGGCGGAGTCACCTGGCTGAACGCCAGGCTGGAAGACACGGGTCTTGCGGCCACGAACGACCGGACCTACGTGGGCGCGCCTAAAGTGAAGGGCAATACGCTCTTCGAGTACCGCATACCCGCCCTGGAGCGTCTGGTCGCCGTCTTCGATTGGCAATTCAGCGGCCCCCGTCCCGGCAACGACACCAATTCGTTCTATGCAGCCGGCTACAATCTATTCGACATCGGCGTCCGCTATTCCGCGAATCTCGCGGGCAAGAACGTGACCTGGCGCCTTGCCGTGAACAACGTGACCGACAGGAACTACTGGTCCACCGTCGCTCCGAGCAATCTCACCGGCGCCAATACCGGCAACCTGCTCGCACACCTCGGGGCTCCGCGGACCGTGCTCGCTTCCGCGAGCGTCGATTTCTGAGGCGCGGCCAAGCGCAGCGTCGATGACCACCGCCAGGCGTCTCGGGCCGCTGCTGCTCGCAATCCTCGGGGCGCTGCCGTGCTTCATCTCGGTCCCCGGCGCGGCGGAGTCTGCATCTGCATCTGCATCTGCATCTGCGTCTGCGTCTGCGTCTGCGTCTGCGCAGACGCTGGCCGCGGTGAGCGCAACGCGGCAAATCACGGACGCGGCGGGACGCGTCGTGACCCTTCCGGCAAGCGTGAATCGGGTGTCGGATCCATGGCCTGCGAACAATGCCATGGTGCTCATGCTGGGGGGCGCGGACAAGCTGGTCGCGACCACGGCGCAGGCGCGCAAGCAGCCATGGCTCCGTAAGCTCTATCCGCGCATCGACCGGGTGCCTGCCGCCTTCAACGCGGCCGGCGAAGTGAACATGGAGACCCTGATCGGATCACGGCCCGACGTCATTCTCATGGCGTACGGTGGAACGCTTCCGGGATGGCTGGATGCAGCCGAGGCGTACCGTGTGCCGGTCGTCATGCTGCCGAACGGCTCCCTGGAAGATCTCAAGACGACGGTGCTGATGACCGGCCGCGTCCTTGGCCGCCAGGAGTTGGAAGCGGCGGCGGAGTATATTCGCTACTTCGACGACAACATCCGCCGCATCACGAAGGTCACGAGCCGATTGCTTGAGAGTGAGCGCCCGAAGGTTTTGCATACGGCCACGCCCGGTATTCTCACGGTCGACGGCCGGCAATCGGTCATCGACGACTGGATCAATGTCGCGGGTGGAGTCAATGCTGCCGACGTAGTCGGCTTGGGTAGACCCGTCGCCATGGAACAAGTCGCTGCCTGGAATCCCGACATCATCATCGTCGGCACGGCCCCAATCAGCAAAACAGACGGGCCATCCTGGACGATCCGCGCTGGAGCGGAATCAAGGCGGTTAGAGAGGGCAAGGTCTTCGGCAATCCGAGCGGCGCGTATCTGTGGGACCGTCACAGCGCTGAGGCAGCCTTGCAGGTGCTATGGGCTGCAAAGCTGCTCCATCCGGCGCTCTTCGCCGATCTTGACCTCAACCAAGAAACGAAACGATTCTACGCACGATTCTTCCGCCACGAGCTGACCGATGCGGAACTCGCGTCCATCATGAATGCGACCGCGCCTTGACCAAGAGATGCGCCGCACTGCTCCTCATCCTAGTTCCGCTTGCGCTGCTCTTTGGCTCGCTGTTCGTGGGCCGTTTCGCGGTATCGCCGCTCGAGGTTGCACGCATTTTATCCGCGCAGATATTCCCCCTGGCAGCTGATTGGCCGAAGTCCGCGGAGATCGTCATTCTGCAAATCAGGCTGCCGCGAGCAATCATGGCCATGTGCGTGGGTGCGGGCCTTTCTATCAGCGGCGCGGCCTATCAAGGCATGTTTCGCAATCCTCTGGTGAGCACCGATATTCTGGGCGTGACGGCAGCCTCGGGCTGCGGTGCGGCGGTGGCGCTGCTTCTTTCCCGAAACGCCTTCGAGCTGCAGCTCATCGCGTTCGCCTTCGGGCTTGCCGGCGTCGCGCTCACTTACCGGCTCGCGAGGATATATCGGACGACTCCCGTGCTGATGCTGGTGCTTTCCGGCGTCGTGGTCGCCGCATTCTTCAGCGCTCTCTTGAGCGGCGTGAAATATGTCGCCGACCCCGAATCGAAGCTGCCGGCCATCACCTATTGGCTATTGGGCAGCCTCAATAGTGCCTCGATCAGGGGCCTGACGATGGTCCTGCCTCCCATCGTTGCCGGCTGCGCGGGGCTCATGCTCGTTCGCTGGAAGCTCAACGTGCTTAGCATGGGCGACGAGGAGGCGCGAGCGCTCGGCATCGAAACGGAGCACCTCAAGGGAATCGTGATCGTATGCACGACCATGATCACCGCCGCGGCGGTGTCGGTTTGCGGCATGGTGGGCTGGGTTGGCCTGGTCATTCCGCATGTCGGCCGCATGCTGCTCGGACCCGATCATCGGATTCTTCTGCCTGCCACCTTGAGCATCGGCGCCAGCTACTTGCTGGTGATGGACGACATCGCCAGAGCTGCGAGCGACGTGGAAATCCCTCTCGGCATACTCACGGCGCTCGTCGGCGCGCCGTTCTTCGGATACCTTCTGCGCCGCAGCCGAGGCACATGGGCTTAGCTGAGCCGCTCCTGGAAATCCGCGGCGCCGCCTTTCGGTACGGCTCACGCGAGGTATTCAACGGCATCGATCTCGACGTGTTTCGAGGTGAGATCCTATATGTTCTCGGACCGAATGGCTGCGGCAAGAGCACCCTATTGCGCTGCATCGGTGGCGTATTGGCCCTCAGCGCAGGCACAGTGCGTCTCGACAAGATCGACATCTCGAGCCTGGACACGCGCGCTCGAGCGCGGCGAGTCGGGTTTCTCTTTCAGAGCCACACGGCCTCGTTCCCGTTCCGGGTTATCGATGTCGTGATCATGGGGCGGTCGCCCCATTTGGGGCTCTTCAGCGCGCCCGCCGCCAAAGACATGGCGCTTTCTTTGCAAGCCCTTGACCGAATCGGCATCCTGCATCTCAAAGACCGTCCGTATACCGAAGTGAGCGGCGGCGAACGGCAGCTTGTGCTGCTGGCGCGCACCCTAGCGCAACAGCCCGACGTCATTCTGCTCGACGAACCCACCGCTCACCTCGACCTCAAGAATCAGGTGCGGTCATTGAAAACAATCGGCGAACTGGCCGCTCAAGGCGTCACCATGATCATGGCGACGCATGACCCAAACCATGCGCTGCAAGTTCCGGGCAGAGTGGCGATGATGAAGCCGGGAGGCCGCATCGTCGCCGGCCTCGGTTCTGAGGTCATCACCGGCGGCGAACTCACGGCGACGTATGGGATCGGTATCGAGGTGGTGTCGGCGCCCCGCGCCGCCGGAACGGGAGAGATCAAATGGTGCACCCCGTGGTGAACCTTGCGCGGGCCGCTGCCATGCGCTCGCAGACAGGTTAAGATCGCCGGGGTGCGTCCTACAAAAATCGCGGCTAAGACAACCCTCGGCCTGCACCTTCGGTATGCATTTGAGCCGGGAGAGCAGCACGGGGCGAGTTTGGGCAATCCCCTGTTCGATCTGCTGGCCGCGGTGCTCGAGGCCGGCTCGATTCGTCATGCCGCGCAAGCGCTTGGGTGCTCGTACCGTTATGTCTGGGGCTCGCTGCGCAAGTGGGAGGAAATCCTTGGCGAGCCGCTGATTATTTGGTCGCAAGGCCAGCGAGCGCGGCCGACGCAGTACGCCGAGCGGCTGCTGTGGTCCGAGCGGCGCGCGCGCACGCGCATGCAGCCGCATATCGAGGCGCTGCGGTCCGACCTCGCGCATGTTCTCGCCGACGCGGGTGACCCGCGCCACCAGCTGCTCACCGTGCGGGCTAGCCACGACATTGCGCTACCTCTGCTGCAGCAACATGCGGCCGATACGGCCGATTTGCATCTGGACATCCGTTTTCGGGGTAGCGTGGACAGCTTGCGCGCGTTGAATGACCTGCAATGCATCGTGGCCGGATTTCACGTTCCGGTGTTGCCCGGCGCGGCGCCGATATTCGCCAGAGCGCTGAAACCGCTTCTCAAGCCCGGTCTGCACAAGCTTATCGGTTGCTCGCGCCGCAATCAGGGCCTCATGGTGCGTCGCGAGCACGCGACGGCGATCCGCACGTTCCCCGACGTCATCCGCCACCAGCTGCGCTTCGTCAACCGGCAGCCGGGCTCAGGGACGCGGATGTTGATCGACCACCTGCTTCACGAACACGCCATCGATCCGGCCGCACTGCCGGGTTACGCCGGGTTGACCGAGGAGACCCACGTTGCGGTGGCCGCGTGCGTGGCTAGCGGACTCGCCGATGCCGGCGTGGGCGTCGAAGCCGCCGCGCTTCAGTTCGGCCTGCATTTTGCACCGCTGGTCGAGGAAAACTATTTCATCGCCTGCCTCAAGCCCAACCTCACGCATCCGGCGGTCCAAAGGCTTTGCGCGGTGCTGGGGGGCGACGGTTGGCGGACGATGCTGGCGAATCTGCCCGGCTATCAGCCGGCGTTCGCACCGGGAGAAGTGCTGGTGATGACGGCGGTGCTGCCCTGGTGGCGGTACGGCAAGGCAAAGACCAGGCGATCGGCGAGCGCAGTCGCCGCGGTTGCGAACCGCAAGCCTGCTAATGTTCCCGCAGAGTCTTGACGTGGGCCACGGCGCTGCGGCCTAGCGCGGCCAGGTTATAGCCGCCCTCGAGCATCGAGACGATGCGTTGCTGCGAGTGCCGCGCCGCCAGCGCCATCAATTCGCCGGTCATCCACGCGTAGTCAGCCTCGACGAGCGCCATGCCGCCCAATAGGTCCTCGCGGTGTGCGTCGAATCCCGCGGATATGAAGATCATTTCCGGCGTGAAGCTCTCCAGCGCCGGGAGCCATTGGGTTTCGATGGCTTGTCTGGCCGCGGCGCCGCCGCTGCCTGCGGCGAGCGGCACATTGATCATATTGGGCGCCGGGCTGGTAGTGCCGCTGTAGGGATAAAAGGGATGCTGGAAAAAACTCGCCATCAGCACGCGGTCCTGCCACTGCGGCTGGCTGAACATGTCCTCGGTCCCGTTGCCGTGATGCACGTCGAAATCGATGATCGCAACCCGTTCGAGTCCTTTTTTCTCGAGCGCATAGGCCGCGGCGACACCGATGTTGTTGAAAATGCAAAAGCCCATGGATCGCACCTGCGTCGCATGATGGCCGCAGGGCCGCACAGCGCAGAAGGCGTTCACCGACCGTCCCGCCATCAGCTCGTCGACCGCCAAAAGTCCCGCGCCGGCGGCGCGCCGTGCGGCGTTCAAGGAAAACGGATTCATGGCGGTGTCGGGGTCGAGCTGCACATAGCCTTCGGTTGGCGCATTCTCAAAAATTAGATCGACATATGCGGAGCGATGCACCCGCTTGAGGTCGTCGGCCTCCGCGAGGGGCGCCTCCAAGCAACGTAGTTCCTCCAGCATTCCGGAGGCGCGCATATGCTCGTTGATTGCACTCAAACGGGCGGGACATTCAGGGTGCCCCGAGCCCATCTCGTGTCGCAGGCAATCGGGGTGGGTGATATAGGCAGTGGTCATGAGGCGATCCTACACCCTGGCGAGCGCTTTCGAGGAGGTATAGAGGCCCGCGCCCCCGGGCGCGGCTATTGTTCGAGCGCCAGCCAGACCGCTTTCGGTTGAGTAAAATTCTCGATGGCCGATTCGCCGTGTTCTCGTCCAAAACCCGACTCTCCGGATCCGCCCCAGGGGAGACGCACGTCGGTGTATCCGTAGGTATTTATCCAGACCGTCCCCGCCTTCAGGCCGGCCGCCATGCGATGCACGCGTCCGGTGTCGGCGCTCCACACGCCCGCCGCAAGGCTGTACGCGGTGCCGTTGGCAATGCGCAATGCGTCCGCTTCATCATCGAAGGGAATCACGGCCAGCACGGGTCCGAAGATCTCTTCCTGCGAAATCCGCATCTCATGCTCGACGCCCGCGAACACGGTCGGCTCGATGAAATAGCCTTCATCGCCGAGCCGCGCTCCGCCCGTCACCGCCGTCGCCCCTTCCTCCCTGCCGATCTCGATATAGTCGAGCACGGTCTTCATTTGTCCGGCTGATATCACCGGGCCCATCGTCGTTCCGGGCGCGCTCGGATCGCCGACACGGACGGCGCGCGCCCGCTCAACGATACGCTGCACGACCTCATCGTAGACCGGGCGCTGCACCAATACTCGGGAGCCGGCGGAACACACCTGCCCCGCGTTGAAAAAAATTCCCGATGCCGCCGAGCGCGCGGCTCGGTCCAGATTGGCATCCGCGAAAATTACGTTGGCGGATTTGCCGCCGAGTTCGAGAGTCACTTTCTTGAAGTTGCCGGCGGCTCCTTGAAGAATTCCGCGGCCGACCCTTGGGGAGCCCGTGAACGTCACCTTGTCGACGTCGGGATGCCGCACCAACGCCTCTCCGACGACGCTGCCCTTGCCGCACACCACATTGAGCGCGCCAGGCGGCAACCCCGCTTCGAGGAATAGTTCGGCGACCCGCAGCATGGAGAGCGGCGTCAGCTCCGCAGGTTTGACCACCAGCGTGCAACCGCAGGCCAGTGCCGGGGCGATTTTCCACATGCCGATCATGAGAGGGAAATTCCACGGCACGATCGCGGCAACGACGCCCACGGGTTCGCGGACGGTGTAGGTCAATGCATCGGGCCGCGCCGGTATCACTTGCCCTGTGATCTTGTCGCACCAGCCCGCGTAGTAGCGCACCGTGTCGATGACCGCGGCCATGTCCTGGCGCCGTACCGCGGCCAGCGGCTTGCCGGCATCGAGACTTTCCAGCTCGATCAGTTCCTCTTGGTGCTGCTCGAGGAGCGAGGCAGCGCGCCCGAGGATTCGGCCGCGCTCGGCAGCGCGCATGCCTGCCCAGATTTTCAAGGCCGCCCGTGCGGCGCCGACTGCCAGATCCACTTCCAGCTGGGCCGGCTTGGGCCACTTCTGCGATGGGCTCTTCCGTGGCGGGATTCAGATCGATGGAGTACTCGGCGCCGCTGGGCGCAACGTGCTTGCCGTCGATGAACAAATCATATCGAGCGAGATCGACCTTGCTATCCATATACGTCTCCACATGGCACCCCTCGATGGACGATGGGCGGGGTGATTTCAGTGTGGAATCAACCGGGGATTTCTTCCATTCGTTTCGACGAATGACTCGATAGACGGGGCGAATCAACTCCGGGGAGTACCATCAACTCCGGGGAGTACATCAACTCAAGGGAGTACGACGTCGAATCGCTCCTGCAGGCGCAGGGCGCGCGCAATTTCCCAAACGGCCCCAGTGATGGGGGCGAGCGCCGGCTGGTTGCGCGCGATCAAGCCGATCGCGCGTGTCAGCTGCGGCACGATCGCCCGCGCCCGCACCCGCTTGTCGAGATCGAAAAAATTCAGCAGGCTGTGCGGCACGATGCTGAAAAGCCCCGCTTCGCTCACATGGGCGTAGAGAGAGAACAACGAATCGGTCTCGAGGATGACAGTGGGTTGAACACCGACTCGCCGAAACGCGGCGTCGATGACTTGACGGTTTCGCATTTTGCCGGTCAGCAGGCACAGCGGAAGCCGCGCCGCTTGTTCCCACGTCAAAGGTTCGCGCGGAGCGCTGCGGTCGGCCAGCAATACGTAACGCTCGTCGAAAAGAGGCAGCTTCTCGAAGCCTTCGATCACCTTGTCATCCAGGTAGGTCAGGCCGAGATCGAGTTCGAAGTGATCCAATTGATGGACGATCGCATCGGCGGTCAATGACGACAGCGTATAGCGGATATTCGGATACGCGGCGAAGCAGGGGCCCGTCAGGAAGGCGGCGACGGTCATTGTCGTCGGGATTGCGCCGATGCGAAGCGTTCCGGACATCGTCGATTTCGCGGTGGACGCATCCTCGCGCATGTGCGAGAGCGAAGCCAGCGTCTGCTGCGCCCAGGCGAGAACTCGTTCGCCTTCGGCCGTGAGGCCGATGTAGCGCCGTCCCCGCTCCACGATCATGACGCCGAGTTCCTTCTCCAACCCACGGATGGCCGACGACAGGGCCGGCTGCGATACGTGGCAAGCCTCCGCCGCCTTGGCGAAATGCTGCTCGCGAGCGAGAGTCACGAGATATTCAAGTTGGCGGATGAACAACGATTACTCGAAGGCGCCGTGCGCTACGACCACTCGAGTTCTTCCAAAGCTGATGGAGTTCGTGAACCGAAGCGCCTTGAACTGCCCGGCCGGCACGGTAATCGACTCCCAAGCATGAGCCTTCATGGTCTGGCTCCAAGGCGCACTGCGCATCCCACCGTTAGCGCTGCGGATGGCGCCAAGAAGAACCGTCGAGTCAACCTGCCGAGACATATGCAACTCCCTGAATGCAATCTTCACTTCCGGCCCCCGAATCGGCTCCGCACACGGAGCCGTTTATTCTAAAGCCTCTAGGACGCTTCCTGTAGGATACGACCGAACACCGCCCCGATGATTCCGCATCAGAACTTGAATTTATCATTAATTTATTGCGTCATTGCACCCGTGCGCCGGCCGAGTGCATCGGCGCCCAGGAGCGACGATGCCCGTACCTCGTGAAATGACCGTGATTGAAATCGCCGCTCCGGGCGGACCTGAACAACTCAAGCCTGCGAAGCGGCCCGTGCCGGTCCCCGGTGACGGCGAAGTGCTCGTGCGTGTGGCCGCCGCTGGGGTGAATCGCCCGGATGTCATGCAGCGGCAAGGCCGCTATCCGCCGCCCCCGGGTGCTTCCGACTTACCCGGTCTCGAAATTGCCGGGGAAATTGCCGCGCTCGGGCCGAAGGTCGCCGGATTGTCGATCGGCGACAAGGTCACCGCATTGCTGCCCGGAGGCGGTTACGCAGAGTACGCGCTTGCGGCGGCGCCGCTCTGCCTCCCTGTGCCGGGCGGTCTCAGCATGGTGGAAGCGGCTGCAATCCCGGAAACATTCTTTACGGTATGGACGAATCTATTCGATCGCGGCCGCTGCAAGGCTGGGGACACGGTGCTGGTGCACGGCGGCACGAGCGGCATCGGCACGACCGCGATTCAGCTGGCGGCCGCATGGGGAGCACGCGTTTTCGCGACCGCCGGTTCCGATGACAAGGCGCGCGCCTGCGAACGGCTTGGCGCAGTTCGCGGAATCAATTACCGCACGGAGGACTTCGTCGAAGTCATCCGCGCGGAGACCCAAGGCAAGGGGGTCGATGTCACTCTGGACATCGTGGCCGGGACCTACGTGGCGCGTAACCTGGAAATCGCGGCGGTCGAGGGCCGCGTCGTCACGATTTCCACGCTCGGCGGATCGCGGGCGGAAATCAACATCGGGCTGATTCTCACGAAGCGCCTCACGCTCACCGGTTCCACGCTGCGGTCCCGCACGGTCGCGCAAAAGGCCGAGGTGGCCGATGCGGTCCGAAAAAACATCTGGCCGCTGCTCGCCGCGGGACGCGTGCGGCCCGTTATTCACGCCACGTTTCCGCTGGCCCAGGCCGCCGAAGCTCATCGCCTCATGGAGACCTCGAATCATGTCGGAAAAATCGTGCTGACCGTCTAGGAACCTCCATCCTTCGGCATTTCATCGATCCGTTCCGGGCGCTCGGTTTTTGCTATATTCTTGCGTCAACAAATACATCGGCGGGTTCAACCCCGCTCGATGCCGCTCAATGCGGCGACGTGCCGCGATAACACTGGAGAAATCGTGAGTTCCGATATCGGGATAGCTCAGAATGCAACCCTCAAACCCATCGGCGAGGTTGCCGCTCGCTTGGGAATTCCACCCGCGAGCATCGAAAACTACGGTCACTACAAGGCGAAAATCGCACTTGACTACATCGATGGCCTTAAGGACAAACCCGACGGCAAACTCATTCTGGTCACCGCCTTGAGTCCCACGCCCGCCGGCGAGGGCAAGACGACGACCACCGTCGGGCTCGGAGACGCGCTCAACAAGATCGGGAAGAAAGCCGTGATCTGCTTGCGCGAACCGAGCTTAGGCCCGGTGTTCGGCATGAAGGGCGGCGCGGCCGGCGGCGGCTACGCGCAGGTCGTGCCGATGGAAGACATCAACCTGCATTTCACGGGCGACTTTGGCGCGATTTCCCTTGCGCACAATTTGCTCTCTGCGCTGATCGACAATCACATCCACCACGGAAACGAATTGGGCTTTGACGTGCGACGGATTGCCTGGAAGCGCGTCGTCGACATGAATGACCGCGCGTTGCGCGAAATCACCGTAGGCCTGGGCGGCCCCGGCAACGGCTTCCCGCGCCAGGACGGGTTCGACATCGTGGTCGCCTCCGAAGTCATGGCCATCTTCTGCCTCGCCCAGAGCCTCGTCGACCTCAAAACCAGGCTCGGCAATATCGTGGTCGGATATCGTCGCGACCTCGCGCCCATCCACGCGAGAGACCTGAAGGCTCAAGGCGCGATGACGGTGCTGCTCAAGGAGGCGCTCAAGCCGAATCTGGTGCAGACCCTGGAAAACAATCCGGCCTTCATCCACGGCGGCCCGTTTGCCAATATCGCGCACGGCTGCAATTCGGTGCTCGCAACCAAGACGGCGTTGAAGCTGGCGGATTACGTGGTGACCGAGGCGGGATTCGGCGCGGATCTCGGCGCGGAGAAATTCATCGACATCAAGTGCCGCAAGTCCGGATTGCGCCCCGCCGCCGTGGTGATCGTCGCGACAGTTCGTGCCCTCAAATATCACGGCGGCGCCGATCTCAAGGAAATCAACAAAGAGAACATCGCGGCGCTGGAAAAGGGCATCGCAAATCTCGAGCGTCACGTCGGCAACGTGCGCAACCAATATGGCTTGCCCTGCGTCGTGTCGGTCAATCACTTCACCGCCGACACCGAAGCCGAGCACGCGGTGCTCGCCAGGAAAATGGCGTCGCTGGATGTCCCGCTCGTGCTTGCGCGCCACTGGGCCGAGGGCGGCGCGGGCGCAACCGACCTCGCCCGCAAGGTCGTGGATATCGTCGGGAAATCGACGTCGAACGCCGGCGGCTTCCGCTTCGTCTACGAGGAGAATCAGACGCTGTGGGACAAAGTGAAGACCATCGCGACGAAGATATACGGCGCTGCGGACATTTCGGCCGATTCGAAGATCCGCGCGCGGTTCGAAGAGCTGCAGAAGACGTACGGTCACTACCCGGTATGCATCGCCAAGACCCAGTATTCATTTTCGACCGACCCCGCCCTTCGCGGCGCGCCGAGCGGCCACATGGTCAACATACGCGAGGTGCGGCTCGCCGCCGGCGCGGAGTTCATCGTGGTGGTGTGCGGCGACGTCATGACGATGCCGGGCCTGCCGAAGATTCCTTCCGCCGATAAGATCGACATCGACGAGCAAGGGCGCGTAGTGGGTTTGTTCTAACTCACTGGCCGAGAACTGCGCCGAGGGACAGTCCCACCTCGGCGCATAACTGCGGTGCCGGTAGTTTCTTGCCGCCGTCGTATCGCATCTTGGTTATTTCGATCTGCCCGCCTTGCGCCGAGACGAAAACACTCTGGTCGGTGATGGCGGCGACGGCGCCGATTGCGCCCTTGACCTCGGCAAACCGGCGCGCCGGATGTTTTCGAACAGCATGCAATTGCAGTTTCTTGCCTTTGAAAGTCGTCCATGCAGCTGGCGCCGGATCGCAGCCCCGAATGAGGTTATGGATCAGATCGACGTGATTGTGCCAATTGATCCGGGCTTCTTCGTCGCGGCACCAGCCTTCATAGCTCGCCTGCGATTCGTCTTGGATCTGGCCCGTGCCGCTGCCGCTGACCACCAGATCTGCCGCCTCCTGGAGCGCGGCGATTCCCATCGGAAATAGCCGGTCGAAATACACGCTCCCGAGCGTGTCGTCAGGTCCGATCGGAGTCTCCTTCTGCAACAGGATCGGTCCCTCATCGAGGCCGTCCGTGGGTCGAAAGATGGTGAGCCCGGTGCGCGTGTCGCCGCGGATAATGGGCCAATTGATGGAACTGGGCCCTCGATAGCGGGGCAGCAGCGAGGGGTGAAACTGAATCATGCCGTGCCGTGGAATGCCGGCGAAGTCCTGCGGCGCGAACTGCAGGACATACGCCATCACGCCGAGGTCGGTATCGAGGCCGCGCAGGGTCTCCCGCGCCTCCTCGGCCTTCAAGGATCCAAACTGATACACCGGGATACGCTGTTGTTCGGCCGCGAGCCGCAGCGGGTCGGGCGCTCCGCCGGGCCTCTCGGGGGCACAGAACACCCCCGCAATCGTGTCGCGGCGCGCCAGGAATGCTTCAAGTACTGCCTTGCCAAAATCCCTCTGTCCGACGATGGCGATCCGCATTACAAACCTCCCCTATTTGACTAAACTTATGATATCTCATATATCATCAGCCCGAATCACGGCGTATAATAGAACAAAAGAGTCCGCGCGATTATCGGGCAATGGCAGAATTCGGCCCAGCATTACGTCTTCGGCCGTTAGCGTCCAACTCAATTTCATTCAGTCGCACAATCCGCGCAAAGGAGATCATATGGCCGGTCGCAATTTTTTGTTCGTTCCCGGGCCCACCAACGTGCCGGACCGAGTCCTGCGCGCCATGGCGGTGCCGATGGAAGACCATCGCTCGCCCATTTTTCCCGAACTGACGCGCGCTTGCCTGACCGCCCTCAAACCGATATTCAAGACAACCTCCGGCAGCCCCATTCTCTTTCCCTCGTCCGGGACCGGCTGCTGGGAAGCTGCCCTGACCAACTGCCTCAACCCCAACGACAAAGTTCTGATAGCCCGTTTCGGTCAGTTCAGCCATCTATGGGCGGACATGTGCACGCGGCTTGGATTCGACGTTGAGCTATTGGAGACTCCGTGGGGCGAAGGCGCTCCGGTCGAGCGGTATCTCTCCTCGCTCAGCGCGGACAAGCAGCACAAGATCAAGGCGGTGCTGGTGTGCCAAAACGAGACCGCCACCGGTGTGACGAGCGACGTGGCCGCCATCCGCCGCGCGATGGACAGCGTCAAGCATCCTGCGCTGCTGTTCGTCGATTCGGTGAGCGCGCTTGCCAGCATCGATTTTCGCATGGATGAATGGAGCGTGGACGTGTGCATCAGCGGCTCTCAGAAGGGTCTGATGTTGCCCGCGGGTCTCGGCGTCACCTGCGTGAGCCAGAAGGCGCTGCAAGCGGCCAAGAGTTCCACGTCGCGGCGCTGCTATTTCGACTACGGCGATATGGTGTCAGCGAACGCTTCGGGTTATTTCCCGTATACCCCCTCCATTCCGATGATGTACGGTTTGCGCGAATCTCTGGCCATGCTGGCCGAAGAAGGATTGGAGAACGTGTTTCATCGCCATGCCTACCTCGCCGGCGGCGTGCGCGCAGCGGTTTTCGAGGGATGGCGTCTGAAGTTGTGCGCGGCCGCTCCGGAGTGGTACTCCGATACGGTGTCCGCAATCATGGTTCCCGACGGCATCAACGGGGCCGACGTCATCGCGAGGGCATTCAAGCGCTACAATCTGGCGCTCGGCGCCGGCCTGTCGAAGGTCGCCGGCAAGTTGTTTCGCATTGGCCACCTCGGCGATTTGAACGAACTCATGCTGCTCGGGGGCATTGCGGGAGCCGAGATGGCGATGCTCGATTCGGGCGCCAAAATCGAACCCGGCAGCGGCGTGGCTGCCGCGCAGAACTATTGGCGCAAGCATTCGCCCGCGAGCGGGAAGAATACTGCCGCGGCAAATTCCGGCATCGCGGCATGACGATGCGGGTGGTGTTCCTGGACCGTGCGTCGCTCAAGGCAAAAGTGCGCAAACTGTCCTTTGCCGCCGAATACATCGAGCATGAAAAAACCGCCCTGAACGAGATCGTGCCGCGGCTTGCAGGCGCAACGGTCGCCATCATCAACAAGGTGCCGATGCGGGCGGAGACATTGCGCCAGCTGCCGCAACTCAAGATGATCGCCGTGGCGGCGACCGGCTACGACGTGGTGGACATACCGTATTGCAAGGAGCACGGCATTGCGGTTGCCAACATACGCAACTACGCGGTCCATACGGTGCCTGAACACGCCTTCGCGATGATCCTCGCACTGCGGCGCAATCTGCTCGCGTACAGGCAGGATGTCGAAAACGGCGTCTGGAACAAGTCCGAGCAATTCTGCTTTTTTACGCACGATATCGGCGATCTGCACGGGGCAACGCTGGGCATCATCGGCGAGGGAGCCATCGGGCAAAGCACCGCGGCGATCGGGCGGGCATTCGGCATGCGCGTGTTGTTCGCGGACCATCCGCCGCCGAAAATGGAGGGAGTGACCTTTACCCCGCATGACGAAGTGATCGCGCAATCGGACGTGATCTCGCTGCACTGTCCGTTGCTCCCCGCCACCCGCAATCTCATCGATATCAATGCGTTTCGAAAAATGAAGCGCAACGCGCTTCTCATCAACACGGCCCGCGGCGGATTGGTCGATGAGGGCGCGCTGATTCAGGCCCTCGACGAAGGATTGATTGCCGGCGCCGGCTTCGACGTACTCACCGTCGAGCCTCCGAAGGAAGGACACCCGCTGCTCGACGTACGCCGCTCCAATTTCATCCTCACGCCGCACATTGCCTGGGCCTCGGACGGAGCCATGCAGTTTCTCGCCGATCAGTTGATCGATAATATCGAGCGTTGGGCGGCGGGCAAACCGCAGCACCTCGTGACTTGACATCCTCCTCGCCGATGCACGCCACGCTACCCCCGCCGCCCCTGAAGGCCGGCATTGCCGCGGAGATTTAACATGAAAAAGCTTCTCTACCAGTTCGACACGGACGCCCTGCCTTCGGTCTTTGATAATGTCGTCGGCTACGATGGCGGGGCCGATCACATTTCGGCGTACGGCGCAGTGAACGCCAAAAATGCCGGCGGTCTCGTCGAAGGGGCGATCTTCACCCGCGGCCCGAAAGACAAAAAAAACACCGCCATCTTCATCGGCGGCGGCAATATGCACGAGGGCGAAGCGGTGCTGGCCGCGGTGCGCAAGAAATTTTTCGGCAAGTTTCGTGTCTCGGTCATGTTCGACTGTAACGGCTCCAATACGACCGCCGCCGCCGCGGTAGCCTGGCTCGCCCACGGCCGCTCCCTTGCCGGCAAGCGCGCCGTAGTGCTCGGAGGTTCGGGCCCGGTCGGTCAACGCGCCGCGGTGCTCCTTGCGCGTGAGGGCGCCGACGTGGGGATTACCGGGCGCAAGCTCGATGTCGTGCAGGCGGCGTGCGATTCGATCCACGCGCGCTTCGGGATCGTGGTTCGAGCAGTCGAAGCGCCCACCCATGTCGAGCGCGGTGCGGCAGTCGAGGGCTCACACATCGTGCTCGCAACCGGGGCGGCCGGCATCACGCTGCTGGACGAGAAGCAGTGGCAGGAGAACGCAACGCTGGAACTGGTGGCCGATGCCAATGCGTCGCCGCCGCCCGGCATCGAAGGAGTGGGGTTGAGCGATCGCGGTGCGGTGAAATACGGTAAAATAGTGTTTGGCGCGCTCGGCTTCGGGGCGCTCAAATTGGCGCTGCATCGCGCCTGCGTCTCGCGCCTGTTCGAGCAGAACGATCTGCTGCTCGACGCCGAGGAGATCTATGCCATCGCCAAAACGATGGTGGCTGAACCTGCACTGACGGCGAACCAACAATGATCACTCATAGTTCCATCGAGAACTTTCTGGACGAACTTGCCAGCGGCAATCCGACGCCCGGCGGCGGCAGCGCTGCGGCTGTCATGGGCGCCATGGGTGCCGCCCTCGTGTCCATGGTCTGCAACGTTACCCTCGGCAAGAAGGGCTACGAGGGGGTGGAGGCCGAAATGAAGTCGGTGCGTGACGAGTCCGAGAAGGTGCGCCGGCGCTTGATGGACATGGTGTCGGAGGACATAGCCGCCTTCGACAGCATCATGATCGCGTACAAGCTGCCCAAGGCGACCGACGACGATAAGGCGCGGCGTTCGGCCGCCATCCAAGCAGCGCTGCGTCGCGCCACCGAAACGCCGTTGGAGTGCGCGCGCGCTTGTGCCGAAGTGATCGCCTTGTCGCGGCGGGCCAGTGAGCATGGCTATCTCAACGTCATCAGCGACGGCGGCGTCGGCGTGCTGGCCGGCTTCACGGGCCTGCGCAGTGCGGCGCTGAACGTCTACATCAACGCCCCTGCGCTCAAAGATCGTGCTTTCGCCGAGGAAGCGAACGCCGAAATCAAGGCGCTGGTCGAATCCGGCGCTTCTTCCTGCGAAGCCGTGTACGCCCTCGTCCGCAGCAAACTGGGATAGAGGAGTGGAACGGGCGCGCGATAGGTAGATGCCGCGCGTCCGCAAGCCACGTAAAAGGCCTCGCCGCTGGCGTATCGCAAGACTGCTGCCGAATGCCCGTTTGCGGCGCCGCGCATTGCGCGCGTTCAGGCGCGCGCCGATGTTCCTGCAAGTTTTCGCCATCCTCGCGGTCGCCGTCATGCTCTGGTTCCTTCTCAATTGGATGTACCAGGTGGTGCGAAAGCCCTCGGAACTCTTCTTTCCGGTGAGCGGCACGCTCAGCAAGAGGCCGCACGAGACCTGGCGGCAGTACTCCGAGCTATTTCAGAAATACTCGACCGCCGTCATTTCTCCCGAGCTGCTCGCGGCGCTTGCGCAGGTCGAGGGATCCGGCAATCCCATCGTGCGCACGTACTGGCGCTGGTCGTTGAACATCAAGCCTTTCGACGTCTACCGTCCGGCCTCGAGCGCAGTGGGCATGTATCAGATCACCGACGGCACCTTTGCCGAGGCAAGGCGCTACTGCATCCGCGATCATGCCGTGGTCGAGGACGGCCCCTGGAACGACTGGAATTCATGCTGGTTCAACCGCCTGTACACCCGGGTCGTGCCGTCACATGCGATCGAGCTCACGTCGGCGTACCTCGATCGCAGCGTGGCCGCCGTTCTCGGCCGCCATCATATTAAATTTGCCACGCTGGAGAGCAAGCAAGAATTGGCCGCCGTGATCCATCTCTGCGGCGCCGGCGCCGGCGATGCCTACGTACGCCGCGGCTTGAAGCTCTCGCCGGGCGAGCGGTGCGGGGATCATGAAGCCTGGCAATACGTCGCGCGCGTGAATGCCATGAAGCGCCTATTCGAGTCCTTCGGGAAGCCATCCGTTTGGGAGGGCGACTGAAGGGGCGTGCGTCAACTCTTCGACCAGAATGGCCCTGAAGTCATTGACGTTGGTCAGTGTGGGCCCGGTGATCACCGAGTCGCCGAGCGCGCTGAAAAAACCGTGTCCGTCGTTATTGGCCAGCATGTCTTGGGGCCGTAAGCCTTGCGCCCACGCGCGGGCGAGCGAGTCGGGTCCAATGTACGCCGCCCGCTATCTCTTCCTGACCATCGACCCCGTCCGTGTCGCCTGCGAGAGCGTAAACGCGGGCGTGACCCTCGAGGGCGATCGCCAACGACAGCAAATATTCGACATTGCGTCCGCCTCGCCCGCTGCCGCGCACCGTAACGGTCGTCTCGCCGCCGGACAGCAGCATGCAGGGCGCGGCGAAGGGCTGATTGCGCTCCGCTACTTGCAACGCAATGCCGGCAAACACCTTACCCACGTCGCGCGCCTCGCCTTCGATGGCGTCGCCGAGAATGTACGGGGCGACGCCGGCCGCCCGCGCCACGGCCGATGCCGCTTCGAGCGCCATCTGCGGCGTGGCGATCATGCGCACGTCGGAGCGCGCCAATCTCGCATCCCCCGGTTTCACGGATTCGCCGCGGCCGCTTTCCAATATTTCGCGCACCGGCAAGGGCAGCTCGATCCCGTAGCGCCGCACGATGGCGAGCGCATCGGCGCAGGTCGTCGGGTCCGCCACCGTGGGGCCGGAAGCAATGTCGATCGGCCGGTCGCCGGGCACATCGGAGATGAGGAGCGTGACCACGCGCGCCGGGAAACAGGCGGCGGCCAGCCGGCCTCCCTTGATCGCGGAGAGATGCCGCCGCACGCAGTTCATTTCACTGATGGTGGCGCCGCAGGCCAGAAGTGCGCGGCTCACGATCTGTTTTTGATCAAGACTGAGTCCCGGGGCGGGCAAGGGGAGCAGCGCCGAACCGCCGCCTGAGAACAGGCACAGCACCAGATCGTCTTCGCAAAGTCCGCTCACCCGCCCCAGCATGCGCTGCGCGGCGTCCATTCCGGCCGCATCCGGCACCGGATGCGCCGCTTCGACGATGTCGATGCGTTCACAAGGCACGCCGTAACCATAACGCGTGACCACCAATCCGGAGAGCGGGCCGGACCAATTCTGCTCCACCGCTCGGGCCATCGCGGCCGACGCCTTGCCCGCTCCCACGACGACGAGCCTGCCGGGGGCCGGTGCAGGCAGGTGCGGCGGTACGCACAGCGCCGGCTGCGCCGAAGCAATGGCGGCGTCGAACATCCGCCGCAGCAGCTCGCGCGGCGCGGAGCGGGCTGCGGCATCGCTCATTGAGAACTTTCGGTCAGGACATTCACCAGCGATCCAATGCCGTCAATCTGCACTTCGACGGCGCATCCATCCTTGATCGAGCCCACCCCCACGGACGTGCCGCATGCGATCACATCGCCCGGCAACAGAGTCATGTCGCGGGATAATCGGCTCACGAGTTCCTCCGGCGGTATGATCATGTCCGAGAGGGGATAGTTTTGACGCTCGGTGCCGTCGACCCGGGTGATCACGCGCAGCCGGGACCAATCCAAACCCGTGGCGATCACCGGACCCAAGCAGCCGAAGGTGTCGTAGCCCTTCGATCGGCACCATTGCGCGAAATCGGTATTTTCATTCAATATGTCCGAGGCGGTCACATCATTGACGCAGGTGTAGCCGAATATGTGGCTGCCCGCCGTCGCAGGCGGCAGATCCTTGCAAAGCTCGTCCGATGACGATGCCAAGTTCCCCCTCGTAAGCGATTTTTCCCGTATAGCCGGCAGGTCTGCGTATGGGGGCGTCGGGACCTATGACGGAGGTGCCCGGTTTGATGAGGAACAACGGATGGGTGGGCGCCGATTTACCCAGCTTCATTGCGAGTGCGTTGAAGTTGTTCCATAGGGCGACGATCTTGGATGGAGCGCAGGGACTCTGCAGGGTGAACGATCCGAGGGAGAGCGTGCGGCCGGTCGCCTGCGGCCCGCCGAACAGATCGCCGGCATATTCGACGATGCGGTCGCCCTCGAATGCTCCGAACCCGGTTCGGCCGTCGTTCGACCGAAACCGAGCCCACCTCATCTAGAGCACCGACTTGAGCACCGCGGCCATTTCCGCGGGATTTCTCGTGATCTTGATCCCGCACTCCTCCATGACCGCCAATTTTTCATTTGCGGTGCCCTTCCCGCCGGAGATTATCGCGCCCGCGTGGCCCATGCGCTTCCCGGGCGGCGCGGTGACGCCCGCGATGAATCCGGCGACCGGCTTTCTCATGTGCTCCTTGATCCAACGCGCGCACGTCTCCTCGTCGTCGCCGCCGATTTCTCCCACCATGATCACGGCGTCGGTCTCGGGATCATCGTTGAACATCTTCATGACGTCGATATGCTTCAAGCCGTTGACGGGATCGCCGCCGATGCCCACGCAAGTTGATTGCCCGAGCCCGAGATCCATCAGCTGACCCACCGCCTCGTAGGTCAGAGTGCCCGAACGCGAGACGACGCCGATGCGCCCTTTTTTGTGGATGTGCCCCGGCATGATGCCGATCTTGATCTCGTCCGGGGTGATCACGCCCGGGCAATTCGGGCCCCACCAGCAGCGTCTTCTTCCCGCGCATCCGATACCGGGTGGAGACCATGTCGCGAACCGGAACTCCCTCGGTGATGCAGATGACGAGGTCGAGTTCGGCGTCGACCGCCTCGTCGATCGCGCCTGCGGCAAACGGGGGCGGCACGTAGATGACCGATACGGTCGCTCCGGTTTGCTCCTTGGCTTCCCGGGCGGTGGCGAAGATCGGGATGCCCTCGAAGGATTCGCCGGCCTTGTTCGGATTGACGCCGGCGACGAAGCAGTCCTTGCCATAAGCGTATTCGCGGCACAGCCGGGTATGGAAAGCGCCGGTCTTTCCCGTGATCCCTTGCGTCATCACACGGGTGTGCTTGTCGATCAGGATGCTCATAGATGTGTGTTCCTATTTCCCGGCGACCGCGGCGACGATCTTTTGCGCCGCATCCGCCATGTTGTCGGCGGAAATGATGGGCAGTCCCGACTCCCGCAGCTTCCGCCGGCCCAATTCTTCGTTCGTGCCCTTCATGCGCACAACCAAGGGAACGTTGAGATTTACTTCTTTGGCCGCGGCGATGACGCCTTCGGCGATCGTGTCGCAACGCATGATTCCGCCGAAAATATTCACCAGAATGCCCTTGACAGCGGAATTTTTCAGCATGAGCTTGAACGCTTCAGTGACTTTCTGTGCGGTGGCACCGCCGCCGACGTCGAGAAAATTGGCGGGCTCGGCGCCGAAAAGCTTGATGGTATCCATGGTCGCCATCGCAAGCCCCGCACCGTTGACCAGGCAGCCGATGTTGCCGTTGAGCGAGATGTACGACAGATCGAACTTGGACGCCTCGACTTCGGCGGGATCTTCCTCGTCGAGATCGCGCATGGCGACGATCTCCGGGTGCCTGTAAAGGGCGTTGGAATCGAAGTTAAGCTTGGCGTCGAGCGCCAATACCCGGCCGTCGCCGGTAATGATCAGCGGATTGATCTCGGCGAGCGATGCGTCGCATTCGACGAATGCGCCATACAGACCCTGCATGAATTTGCGGGCCTCGGCGACCGAGCCCTCCGGCACGCCGATTTTTCGCGCGACGTCGGCGGCCTCTGCGTCGGTCAATCCGGTCCCGGGATCGATGGCGACCTTGTGAATCTTATCCGGCGAGCGGGCGGCGACTTCTTCGATTTCCATGCCGCCCTCGGAACTTGCCATCAGCGTCACGCGTTGAGTGGCGCGGTCGACGACCATGCCGACGTAGAGTTCCTTGGCGATGTCGGCGCCCTCCTCCACCAGCAAGCCGCTTCACCAAACGGCCCTCGGGGCCCGTTTGATGGGTGACCAGCGTCATGCCGAGTATCTTCGAGGCGAACTCATGGACCTCCTCGAGCGACCTCGCCACCTTGACACCGCCGCCCTTGCCGCGGCCCCCGGCATGGATTTGGGCCTTCACCACCCATACCTTGCCGCCGAGCTCGCGGGCGGCGGAATCCGCCTCGGCCACCGAAAAACAAGGTATCCCGCGCGGCGTCGCGACCCCGAACTTGCGCAGAATTTCCTTGCCCTGATACTCGTGAACGTTCATGTGTCGAGCCTCCTCAATAGGTCTACTTACTCCTCGGCCGGATCGCGGCCGAAACGGACTGTTTTACGCCGCCGGCGGCCCGTGCTGTCTGGTGAGCTTTGGTCTCCTCCAGGGTTTTCGCCAATAGTTTCGTCAGCGCATAAACCGTATCGATGTGGGGAGTCGGCTGTATCGGTCAATCGCGCCAATTCCACCACTGAACCGAGCAGTGCGTCGATCTCGAGCGTGCGCGCGGACTCGACATCCTGCAGCATCGAGGTTTTGTGGTGGCCGACCCGTTCGGCACCGTTGATGCGCTTCTCGAGCGGGACGCGGAATGTGATGCCGAGCTTTTTGGCGACGATCTCCGCCTCGGTCATCATCGCCGCCGCGATCGCGCGGCTAGGCGGATACTGGCAGATAGAGGCGAGCGTGGCGCGCGACAATGCACTGATCGGATTGAACGTCAAATTGCCCCACAGCTTCAACCAAATCTCGGCGCGAATGTCGCTCGAGCACGGGAGCCTGCAAGCCGGCTCGAATCAAACACTCGGACACGCGCACCGCGCGTGTGCTCGTGGTGCCATCCGGTTCGCCGACCGGAAACCGATTGCCTTCAACGTGCTTTATGACCGCAGGTGCGAGCAATTCAGCTGCCGGATACACCACGCAGCCGATGACGCGGTCGCACGGGATATGCTCGCTGATCAACCCGTTCGGATCGACGCTCTTTACCCGCGTACCTTCAAGCTCACCCGGATATCGGTGGAAATACCAATACGGGATTCCGTTTTGCATCGGCACGACGGCGGTGTCGGGCCCGAACAGCTTGGGGACTTCGGGGGCACCGCTTCGACCTGATGGGCCTTCATCGCAAGGATGACGGCATCCTGCGGGCCCGCAGCTCGCATAGTCATCGGTGGCCTGGACTTGCGGAACCGGTTTCCTCACCGTCGGCCGTCATCAATCGAATGCCGCGGCTACGAAGCGCATCGAGGTTCGCGCCGCGCGCGATGAAGGTCACGTCCTCTCCGGCAAGCGCGAGCTCGGTTCCGACGTAGCCGCCGATCGCACCGACGCCGATGATTGCTATCTTCACTGCTGTCCGCCCGTGGAACGCCGGCAAGTTCCGCGCGCCTTTTGTATTTGATCTTACGGCAAGCGGCCGGCGACGCAAATCGTCCCCGGCCGCATAAGCTAACCCCACTCCAGCAGATCCCAATGGTAGGATCCCTCGTCGAATGGAGTATCGATGCTGGAATCCCGGATGTAATAAGTTCCGGAACTCCGCCTGGCTACCCAACGGCCTACCTCGGGGGCTAGCCACAGCGTCTCCTCGCGCACGGAATCCATCCGCGAAAAATCGGCGTGCGTGAAGTTGATGCGATTTGTATAGCGCAGCGCCAGAAATTCACCTGCCGGCACGCGGATCTTCTCCCATGCGTGCGCCTGCATCGTCTGTTGCCAAGGATTTTCATCTGTGGAGAGCGCAGTTTTGAATTTCGCATTGATGATGGACGCCCACCCCGCCCGCAGCTCCGCGGGCCACAATGGAATCGGCGTCCGGTAGACCTGCAACAGATCCCAATGCGGGTCGACCAAAATCATGCCCCATGGCTGCTGCACCTCGGCCTGAAGCTCTTCAGCACCCGCTCGCTCTTCACCGCCGGTCCGTCTGTCCCGATGCAGCCATTTCGTACCCCAGGACGGGTGCCTCTCCTCTCCCGCCTCCCGCTGGCGATCAATAGTGACGGTGCCGTCCGCTTCGGCGATGCGCGCGACCTGGGTCTCAACCAATCTACCGGTCAGGGCATCTCGCTTGGCGTAACGCCACCACTGACCGGTCTTGGGCGCACGAACGCTGGGAGCAGGATTTTGACCCGAGGCCGTAACGCCGCCCGTCAAGGATGGCGCCAGCGTGCAGCCCAGCGGGAAAGCAATCGAAGAGAGCAAAAACGCTCGTCGAGATATTTCCTTCATAATGGCACTCCCCATTCCGGTCCATCGCCACGACCTGGACTCGAAGTCATGGCGATGGACCGACCGAGACCTTCAGCCTAGAACCGGTAGTCGAGCCCCGTCGAGAAGCCCATCAGCCGGCATCCCCCCCATGTGGTGGGGCCCGCGCCGCTATAGTCGATGTTCGTGGCGTGGGTGGCGTCGTGACAGTCGTAAGACAAGCCGCGCCCGCCCGCGCCCAGGTCATAGTGCGCATTGGCGGTATTGATGGTCAGCGCCGTGTCGAGATACCAGGTGAGCTGCTTGTCTAGCTTGTGTTTATAAAGCAATGCAAACATATTGGCGTGGTTATCCGTGATGGTCGGATTGTAGTTATGCTCGCCACCCGGATCGCCCGGCGTCTTTCCCGCATGCGCCCAACCGGCGCTCACCTGATTCTTCTCGTTCAACGCCTGCGTCAAGGCCAACCAGGTACCGTACCGCTGACGCTCGTTCTGGAAGCGAAGCGCAGTCGGGAAGATTGCGGCGCAGGTATTCCGCGACAGCGTTTACGGTCAGCCCGAAACCGAACTTATACTGGGCGCCGATCTTGACCGCGGACTCGTCGGCGATATCTTGCAGGTACCCCGGCGAGCTCACCGCCTGCTGATCGGGGGGCAGGCCCGCAAAACCCGCAAAATCGATGTACGGGCTATTGACGCTGCACTAGCAAATAGCCATAAGTTGGATTGTTCGCGCCGATCCCATCGCTGTTGCGATTGACGTTCTTATGCAGCTCGTACGCGGCTGTGGCATAGAACCCCCCGAGTTCGAACCTCACGTCCGCACTGAAGCCGTTGTCGAAGCCGCCGTCGTCGCAATTGAGCGGCAGATTGCCGCTGCCCGGTACATTGCCGCCATTGCAATCGGGCGACCCGCTCGACTTGACCGTGTTGTCCACGCTTCGGTTCTGGCCGGGCGAGAACAGAAGGTCGAAATTGAGCGCATTCCCGAAAAACTTCGGCGATTCGTACATGATCGAGTGCTCCAGCCGCGTCCCGAACTCGACCCGGTTGTCGCCACCGGAGTTACCCATGACAACATTGTAGTCGCCGAGCATCTCGGCAAAAGGATTGAGCCGTTGAGTCGACTGCCGGTACGGCGCGTAGAGCGTGCCGAACTTGATACTGCCCCAATCCTTGCCGCGGAAGCCGACGTAAGCGTCGCCATACCCTAGCCCGAACCGCTCGACGCTGGACTGCGACGTATTTGACGTGCTTGGACCGGGCGCAGCAGTGATCGCGATATAGGCTTCCGCCTGATAGATGAAATCGAGGGTGTCGTTGAGCTTATGGCTTCCCCGATAACCGATGGCGGACTTGTTCGTGGACAGCCCCAGCTGGTAACCCAAGCGGCCGACCGGACCGACTTTCGGAGTGGTCCCGCGAACGTAGCCGGAATTCGGGTTGGTGGGATCCACGAGCGAGTAGGGATACGCGACCAAGCCATCGATACCCTTCGACACATCATCGACCGACACGTCGAGCCTGCCGTAGAAGCCCTTCAGCAGCTTGTCCAGCTTCGGCTCGGTGGATGCCGATTCCTTCGCTTTTGAGGGCGCGGTGGGTCCCGCTAACGCCGGCGGCGCAGAGGGCGCCTTCGGAGGCGTTTCGGCGGGTGGCGGCGGCTGCTGCTTCAATGCCTGCACTTGCTTCTGCAGCTCTTGCATCTGCTCCTGCATGGCGCGCATTTGTTCCTTGAGCTGGGCATTGTCTTGGGCAACGTCCGCAAAAGCGCTGCCCGCAGCGGCGCAGCTCATCGCACCGGCCGCCAAGGCAACCAGGACGCGCCTGGCAATTCTGTACGTAAGCATCGTAAATCCCCCGTTGAACGCGCTTGTGCGCATAGTTATTGAAACGCTTCAGCCGATGTTCGAAATCAACCCTGCTCCCCGCGCCCACTTGTATTTCGCACCGAGGACGGCGACCGGAATCTCAGTGGAATAGGCGTAGGCGGGAATGCCATGTTGGTACAGGTACTCCGCCGCTTCTTCCACTTCCACGTCGCCGGCAAGCGACGCCACCACCGGCTTTTCGATGCCTTTGCGCGCGCATCTCGGCCACCACTTCGACCATCAGCTTCGCGAACACCATCGGAGGCGTGATGATCGTGTGCCAGTAGCCGAGGATCAGCGCATGAATGCGCGGATCCTCGAGACCCAGCCGCACGGTGTTCTGATAGGTGCTCGGCGGCTCGCCGCCGGTGATGTCCACCGGATTGCCGGCTGCGCCGAATGGCGGAATGAATTTGCGGAACGCGGCGTCAAGGTCGGCGGGCATGGCCATCAGAGATAAGCCGTTGTCCACGCAGGCGTCCGACAGCAGCACTCCGGAGCCGCCGGCACCGGTGATGATGACGACGTTGTTGCCTTTCGGAGTCGGCAGAACCGGGATGCCGCGGGCGAAGTCGAGCAGGTCGCGCAAGCTTCGCGCGCGTATCACCCCGGACTGCTTGAACACATCCTCGTAGATCTTGTCGTTGCCGGCGAGCGCTCCGGTGTGCGAGCTTGCGGCCTCGCGCGCCCATGCTGGTGCGGCCGGCCTTCAGACCACGATGGGCTTTTTCTTGGAGACCCGCTTCGCGACTTCGGCGAATGAGCGGCCGTCCTTCAAATCCTCCAAGTGCTGCGCGATGATGGTCGTGTTCTCGTCCTGTTCGAAGAACGTGAGCAAATCGTCCTCGTCGATGTCGGCCTTGTTGCCGAGCCCGACGATCGCCGACACGCCCATCTTTGCCGACCGTCGAGAAACCGATGATCGCCATGCCGATGCCGCCCGACTGGGAAGAGAGCGCGGCATGACCCTTGACGTCGTATGCCGTGCAGAACGTCGCGCAGAGATTGCTCGGCGTGTAGTAAAACCCGTAGATATTGGGGCCCATGAGCCGCACGCCGTATTTACGGCCGATCTCGACCAGTTCATTCTGCCCGGCCACATTGCCGGTCTCGGCGAATCCGGAGGGGATCAAAATAGCGCCGGCAATTTTCTTCTCGCCGACCTCGGTCAATGCCTGAGCGACGAATTTAGCCGGAATCGCGAATACCGCGACATCGATCTCGCCCGGCACGTCCTTGACGCTCTTGTAAGCCTTCTTGCCCATGATGCTGTCGGCGTTGGGATGGATCGGGTAGATCTCCCCCGGGTAACCGCCGTTGATCAAGATTCTTCATCACGGAATTGCCGATCTTGCCGTTCTCGGCCGATGCGCCGATCACCGCCACCGCTTTCGGCTTCATGATGCGGGTCATCTTCTCGACGATGGCCGCCTGGCTCGGACGATCGCGCGGGGGGACCGGGTTGAAGTCGAGCACGATGCGCACGTCGGCGGCGGTCGCGCCCTTGTCGGTTGCGAATACCGGATTCAAATCCATTTCCGATATCTCGGGAAAGTCCGCGACCAGCGTCGACACGTTCTCGATCATTCCCGCAAGCGCATCCCGATGTACGGGCTTGGCGCCGCGCACGCCGCGCAAGATCTCGGCCGCCGCGATGCCGTCGAGCATCGACACGCGCATCTTCTTTCGTGGCGGGCGCCAGTCTGAATGTGATGTCCTTCAGCACCTCGACCAGGATGCCGCCGAGGCCGAAAGCGACGAGCTTGCCGAACGCCGGGTCGGTTACGGCGCCGATGATGACTTCTTGGCCGCCGGGCAGCATCTGCTGGACTTGCACGCCGAGAATCTCCGCTTTGGCGTCGTACTTCTTGGCATTGCCGACAATCGCGGCGTACGCATCTCTCGCGGCGTCCGCCGACTTGACGCCGACGACGACCCCGCCCGCCTCAGTCTTGTGCAGAATCTGCGGCGACACGATCTTCATGACGACGGGAAAGCCGATATCGGAGGCGAGCTTGACGGCTTGCTCGGCGCTCTTCGCCACCCCCTCCTTGGGAATGGCGATTCCGTACGCCTCGCAGATGCCTCGCGCCTCGGGCGCGGTCAGCGCCTCGCGCTTCGCCGTTCTGGCGTCGTTCAGAATCCTGCGGACCGCGTTCTTGTCATGCATCGTCAAATTACCTTCTTCGCTCTCAGCGCCGCGACATCCGCCGCCGCGTATCCGAGTTCTCCAAGCACTTCATCCGTGTGCTCGCCCAACAAGGGCGAGCGCGTCACCTCGGTCGGGCTGTCGCTCATCTTGATGGGGTTACCGACCGTCAAATACTTGCCGCGTTTGCGGGTGATCCACCTCCACGACGGTGCCCGTCTTGCGCAGCGAAGGCTCGTTGGCCAATTCGTACATCGACAAGATCGGCCCGCAGGGGATGTCATGCTCGTTGAGCAGCGCCATGGCTTCGAACTTAGTTTTCGTCACCGTCCATGCTTCCACCGCGGCAAACACCTCCGTGAGCCTCGGCAGGCGCGCATCCGGCGTGGCGTAATCCGGATCGGTGAGCCACTGTTCCTTGCCGATCACGTTGCAGATGTCCTTCCAAACGGGCGCCTGCGCGATGAAATACAAATACGCGTTCGGATCCCCCTCCCAACCCTTGCACTTGACGATGGTGCCCGGCTGGCCGCCGCCCGACGCGTTGCCGGCTCGGGGCACGGCCACACCGAACTCGCCGTTCGGATACTGCGGGTATTCCTTCATGACGTGGGTGCGATCGAGACGCTGCTGGTCGCGCAGCTTGACCCGGCAAAGATTCAAGACGCCGTCCTGCATCGCCGCGAGCACTCTCTGGCCGCGCCCGGTGGTGTTTCGCTGATATAGGGCAGCGACGATTCCCAGTGCCAAATGCAGTCCCGTGCCGCTGTCGCCGATTTGCGCGCCGGTGACGAGCGGCGGACCGTCGTCGAAGCCGGTGGTCGAAGCCGCGCCGCCCGCGCATTGGGCGACGTTCTCGTACACCTTGCAATCTTCGTAAGGACCGGGGCCGAAGCCCTTCACCGAAGCCGCGATCATGCGCGGATTGAGTTCTTGAATTCGTTCCCACGCGAAGCCCATGCGGTCGAGAACGCCGGGCGCAAAGTTCTCCACCAGCACATCGCAGTGCTTCACAAGCTTCTCGAGGACCTGCTTGCCGCCCTCGCTTTTCGTGTCAAGCGTCACCGACCGCTTGTTGTGATTCAGCATCGTGAAATAAAGACTGTCGACGTTCGGAATATCGCGCAGCTGCTCGCGCGTGATATCGCCGGTCCCGGCCCGCTCCACCTTGATCACGTCTGCGCCGAACCATGCCAACAACTGCGTGCAAGTGGGGCCTGACTGCACGTGCGTGAAATCCAGAATGCGTACCCCGTCTAGTGCCTTACCCATGAAAATCTCCCTGCGCGGATCAGGTCCCTTGCGCGGATTACTTGTACATCGTCTGATTCTTGGTGCCCGGTGCGTACTCGCGCGGATCAACCCAGATATTGACCACCGCCGATCGGCGTGAGTTTTTGTATCGACTCGCGCGCCCGCTGCAATGCCGGCGCTATCTGCGCGGGGTCGCGAACTTCTTCGCCGTAGCCGCCGAGCATCTCGGCGAACTTGCCGAACGGCACATCGCCCAAGAGATTGCCGACATTGCCGCGCTGTTCGCCGTATTTCGCAAGCTGGCCATAGCGAATTTGGTTCATCGCCGAGTTGTTGCCGATGACCGCCAGATAGGGAACGCCGAAGCGGTTGGCGGTCTCCATGTCGAAGGCGGTCATGCCGAAGGAACCGTCTCCGTAGTAGCAAAGCACTTCTTTGGCGGGGTTCGCAAGCCCGGCTGCGATGGCGAATCCCGTGCCGACTCCGAGCGAGCCGAGCGCGCCCGGATCCATCCACTGGCCGGGGCCGCGCGGACGCACCGCTTGCGCCGAAATCGTCACCACATCGCCGCCGTCGCCTATGTAGATCGTGTCGTCGCGCAAGAATTCATTGAGTTCCCAGGCTACGCGGTAAGGATGAATCGGCACGCTGTTCGACTTGAACAGAGGCATGAGCTTTTCGGCGGCAACGCCCTCGGCATCGCTCAGCTGCTTCAACCACTGCTGGCGCGCCTGGCGCTTGTCGCCCTTGATGCGGCCCGACGCAGCCTGCAGCACCGCGCCCAGTATCGCGCCCGGATCGCCGACCAGACCCAAGTCGATGTCGCGATTTTTGCCGACCGTCCGGTAATCCATGTCGATCTGCACGAGCTTGAGATCCTTGCTGATGCGTTTGCCGTAACCCATGCGGAAGTCGAAGGGCGTGCCAACGATCACGAGGACGTCGGCGTTCGCAAACGCTTGAGTTCGCGTGCGGTCGAAATGATGCGGGTCGCCCGGCGGCAAGAGGCCGCGGCTCGCTCCGTTGAAATATCCGGGGATGTCGAGGCCGCGCAGCAGCGCGATCGCCTCCTTGTGGCCGCGCGCAGTCCACACTTGCTGCCCATAAAGGATGGCGGGCCGCTCGGCATTGACGAGAATGTCGGCCAGTTTCTCGATGTCGCGCGGATCGCCGATCGAGTGCGTCGATGCGCGATACTTGCCCGGCTTGGGAATGACGGCCTTCGTGACGTCGACCTCGCGGTCGAGCACGTCGCGGGGAATTTCCAGATAGACGGGACCGGTGGCGCCGGCGAATGCCTCTCGCGCGGCCATCGCGATCATGTCGGCGACCCTTTCGGTGCTCGGAACCGTCGCCGCGAATTTGGTGATGGGGCTCATCAAATCGACATGCGGCAGGTCCTGCAGCGAACCCATCTTGTGCTGCGTCAGCGCGCCCTGACCGCCGATGTGCAAAATAGGGCTCTCCGAACGGAATGCGGTGGCGATGCCCGTGACCGCATTGGTGCAGCCCGGGCCGGCGGTCGTGACGACGCAGCCGAGCTTGCCCGTCTGGCGCGCATAACCATCCGCTGCGTGCGCGGCGACTTGTTCGTGGCGCACGTCGATGATGCGAATTCCCTCATCGACGCAGCCGTCATAGATATCGATGATGTGGCCGCCGCAAAGAGTGAATATCGTGTCGACACCCTCGTTCTTCAGCGCCTTGGCGACCAGATGGCCGCCGGAGATCACGCTGGCATCGCGGCTCTTTCGTTGCAGAGTGTCCTCTGCGGTCGTGCTCTTGGGCTGAATCGGCGTGGGGTTTACGGTTGCCATGTTGCCTCCAACTTCGTGAATCTGATCGCAGACCGGCGCGGCAGCACCGGTCTGCGATTTCGGACATTTAAGCGAAAATACTGACCGTCACGTGGGTCGCGTGCCAACCACGGCATCGGGCGCTGATGCAAACCCATCGTTAATCCTGGCGAAGTGCCGAGCCCTCATGGGCTTCAGCACGAACAAGGCGAGGGCCGCGGCAATCAGGTTGAACGTCATTGCGATACCAAACACCGCGCCCCACCCGTGGACCTTGGAAATGCCGGCCGCGATGGGAACGAGCAGTGCGCCGGCGCCCTTGGCCGTGTACAGCATGCCGGCATTTGCTGCGGCATATTTTGACCCAAAGGTATCGCCCTGCGTGGCCGGAAACAGACTGAAGATTTCGCCGTACACGCCGAAGTACAGCGCGGTAACCAGCACGAAGGTGACCGGGTTGGTCCCCGACTGACTCAGGACATAAAGCGCGATGGCGCCGATCGTGAACGCAAGCGCCATCGTATACTCGCGGCCGATTTGATCCGACAGCCAGCCGAAGAATGGCCGCCCCACCCCGTCGAAGATCCGGTTGAGAAATAGCGCGAACGCCAGCGCGGCCATGGTGATGCCAAACAGGTCGACCGGAACCTTGTCGATCTTGAAGTCCTTGGCGATCGGCGCCATGGAGGCTGCCATGGTGAGCCCGCCGGCGGCGATCAAAACGAACATCACGTACATCACGTAGAACACCGGACTGCGCAACACCTCGGCGGGCGTATATCCGCGCGCCGTCTGGTTCGCTTTGACCTTGGCCGCAATCAGCTGCGGTGGAGGCGTCAACAGGAGCCAGGACAGCACGAAAACGATGCCGCCCTGCAGGAGCCCGAAGAACAGGAATGCCTGCTCGTAGCCGGAGTCCGAGATCATGTGCGAAATCGGTACGATCGTGAGCGCGGCGCCCGCACCGAAGCCCGAAGCGGTGATACCCGCGGCGAGACCGCGCCGGCCCGGAAACCACTTCAGCGCATTGCCGACACAGGTGCCATAAACGCAGCCGGTGCCGATACCGCCGATCGCTGCGGCAAAATACAGGACCGGCAGGGAACTGGCGGTCGAGTTCAACACCCAGGCGATTGCCACTAAGATTCCGCCGCCCATGACCACCCACTTCGGGCCGAATCGATCGACGAGGTAGCCTTCGACGGGAATGAGCCAGGTCTCGATCAGAACGAAAATGGTGAATGCCACTTGAATGGCGGCGCGGCCCCAGTGGAACTTGGCATCGATGGGATTGACGAAAAGCGTCCACCCATATTGCAAGTTAGCCACGCAGGCCATGCAGAGGACGCCGAGGATGAGTTGCACCCACGGATTTGCAAATGGCGATGTTGACGTTGATTGAAGGGAATTCGAGTTCGCATTCATGTAGTTCTCCTTATTCACCCTGGTCGATACCGAAAATCACCCTAGGTTCATGCGGAAATGTCTGACGGGAAATCACGGCCGAGTGGCCCCTGCCCACCCGAGCTGCGCCCGCGGATTGCCGCCCCCCGCTCGCTCGCAAGTAAATCAAAGGATCAATCGAAGGGGAACGCCGGCGGTTGGAAGCGTCGGTGGAGATGCAGATGCAGACGCGACGAGACTGACTCACCCGTAAGCCCCTCTTTCTGAAGTTCAACGCTTCGCGCGAACTCGTGCCAGCCATTGCATTATTTTCGTGGTATACCATATATGAATGACTTTTAGCCTGTCAAGGGATCTCCTGGGAGAACACGCTTTGTTTTATGTCTCATCCATTCCCCGTCGGCCGAGGACGGAAATGACGACAGGGTTGGATAAGGCCGACAGCCATGTAATATATCTTCGGCACGGCGCCGGAATCTCCGATGCCCGCGACAATCGCCCTCTAGACGGGCACCCTGCCGAAATCAATGAGTAACGATGCATTGGACAAAGCATCGAAGGAGCCAATGAATACCATCGCCACGCTGGTACAGCGCACATCCTCCGCAGCTCCGCTCGCCTTGGCGCCGCTCAACGCGACGAGTTTGCGTGATCAGGCCTACGCGCTGTTGAAGAACGCGATCGCGGATACGGACATCTACGATCCGAATCAAGAATTGCGGCTGGACGAGCGGCAGCTGACCACCGCGCTCGGCGTGAGCCGGACGCCGATCCGCGAGGCACTGTCGCTGCTGGAACAGGAAGGTTTCATCCGCACCATACCGCGCCGGGGCATCTACATCATTCGCAAGTCAAAGCGCGAAATCATCGAGATGGTGCAGATGTGGGCCGCGCTCGAATCGATGGCCGCGAGGCTCGCGACTCTGCACGCGAGCGATGAGGCGATCGCCAAGCTGCGCCATTTGTTCGACGAGTTCCAGAACTCGCCGCCCTCCGAGCATCTCGATGAGTATTCCGACGCGAACATCGCTTTCCATACCGCAGTGATCGCGCTCGGCGGCTCGCAGACCATCATCGATGCAACGCGCAACCTCTTGATCCACGTGCGCGCGATCCGCCGCGCCACGATCACGCAAAACGACCGCGCGGCTCGCTCGATCATCGACCATTTGAAGATCATCGAGGCATTGGAACGCCGCGACACCGAGGCGGCCGAACGGCTCGCCCGGCAACACACCCTGGACCTTGCCGCGCACGTCGACCGCTTCTGCGATTTTCTAGGTTGAAGATCCCCAATCGCCCAGCGTCGGACCGCGCGCGGCGGCGCCTTCGCGGCGCAGGTACAGGGGCGCAGCCGCATCCGGCACTTGGCCGCGAAGCGCCTGCGGGGCCGCTGCAGCCACGCCGCTCAGCGTATCGGGATCGGCAATCGCCGATCCGAACTGCGCCCTATCGATCAACGTCGGCGTTCCCGACTCGATACGCAGATAGACACGTCCGGTCTGCTGATCCGCAAAATTGACGTCGCGAAATCCGTCGATGCACCGCCGCAGGAACCCGGTATTGTTCTCGGCGGCAAGCAGGCCCCGATCCGCATAGAGACACTCCGGCGTTGCGGCGTTGATATTGACGCGGCCGTAACGCTCTATATCCAGCACTCCTTTCACGCTCAGAAGATTGAATGTACTGTTATCGCCGAAGGCCACCGTTCTCGGGCGCTCTCCCAATGCAACCGTATTGTCCAGAAATTCGAATTGCAGTCGCTTGTCGCTGCGCCTGACCCACGTGAAAAAGACATCGGGTATCCCGGCATATGCCTCGACGGCGTGCGCCAAGGTGTCGTCGACCGCCTTGTAGCGGCCGAACTCGAGCCCGCGCATCCAGGCCCGTTCGACCAGCGATTCGGGCGGCGTGATCACGAAAAACAAAAACACCGTCTGGCCGAAGCGCGTCAATAAATTGCTGCCCGCTTCGTCCGAATCGGGCGCAAAGCTGTCGAAGCGAAACCTGTCGATCAGAAGGTGGGTCATATCGCCGCGGCGATTTTTGCGCGCCATGTAGCGGTCGAGCTTCTGGTCGACGATTTGCAGCTCCTCTGCGGTGAAAGCGCCCGCGTACTTGTAAGCAGCGCCGAGCTCGCCGTAGTCGAGCAGCTGCTTGCGCCAGATGTCCGGACTGATCAGCGCGAAATCGCTCCATCGCAGACCGATGTCTTCGGCCAACCCCTTCTGCAGCGGCCGCAGCGTGCTCTTGCCCGAGGCAGACGGGCCTTTGGTATTGATGACCACCGGGTGCTCCTGCCGCGGCAACAATCGATACCCCTCGCTGCGCGCGGCGTCGAGCAGCATGGGCTCGATCGCTCGGCCGATCGAATCCCCGCCGAAGTCGTTGCACGCCAAATCGGTCGCCACGGACACGATGATCTCGCGCATTCCCAATGCGAGCCGCCCTTGGGTCGCAAACAACGCCGACATGACTCGCGCAAGGGTGCCATACACGATTTTCTGCCGAGAATCTTGCACGCTGCCGGCGAGGCGCTCGTATTCCGCGATGTCGCGCGGCCCCCAGACGCGGTCGGTGGCGGGAGGTATCGCGGCCACGCTGCGCCGTGGTGCGATGCGGGCCAACAGCCGGGATGCCGTGGAGCGCTTCGCGGGTGCCGCCGCCGGTTCGGGCCCGGCCTCCGCCAGAGCGGCATCGATCGCATCGCGCAGTTCGCGCCTCGTTCGATCGTAGGCAGCGGCGATGGCATCCATCTCGGGTGAGAGGTAGCGCTCGTGCAGGCGGCTCGCAATTTCCCGGAAGTTGATCCCCAGATCCCCGATTCGCGAACCGTCGGGCACGGCGAAGTCCGCGGTTACCCGTATCAGCAGTTCATGCAGGGCGAGTCTTTGCGGCCGGAACGCCACCAGCTCGTGCGGCGCGAATCCGGTCAGAGCCTGCATCTCGGTGACCGCCGCAATGCTGGTGAAGACGTTGTCGGGCCGGAACATCGTCGACAGATGCCGCAATTCCCGAGGGATCTGCGAGCGGATCCCGGGGTTCCATGGCCCATGCATCTGCGTATCGTCCGGCACGGTCCCGATCATACCGATCCCATCGATCCGCAGGGAAAGTCATAGTTGCGACGCAATTCGCTGTCTGCGCCGCGATCGTGTGATGCATTCGCCACCCGTGCATATGTTCAAGTAATCCAAAATGAGCCGATAACGTGTGACATGGACGGGGTCTTGACCCATAGGACCGCGTCGGGGAATTCAGGCATGATTTCGCAACCTAGCGGTCGAAACCCACTTGGCCGGACGCAACCGGTGCAGCCCATGCCGGATGCCGGGTTGCTGGACCCCTCATTCAGCGTCCTGGCGCGACTCGCCGCGAGCGCCTGCGGCGCGCATTTTGCCTGCATTGCCATCGCCGGCGGCGAAACCTGGTGTACCGCTTCTGCAAAGCTGCCTTCGGCCGCGGTGCCCGGCTGCGACCCGTTCGCCGACTCCACCTTGCAGGCAGCGGGCTTGTTCGAGGTGCCGGACTCGGCCGCGGACGATCGCTTCCGCAAATCCGACCTGGTCGCCGGAACGCTAGCCATACGATCCTACGCGGGATGCGCGTTGCGCACTCGCTCCGGCGACGTACTCGGCACTCTGGCCGTGTATCACAAGGCCGCCCGCTTTCTTTCACAAGAGCAGCGCGCCTCCCTTTCATTGATCGCCGAGCAAGTCGTCGCGCACGCCGAAGTCGAATCGCGGCTCATGGAGCTTGCGCTCCTGTCCGATGCGCCGCCCGCACCGGCCCTCGCATTGCTGCAGAGCGCGCCGGTTGCCGTGTATCACGTGGACGAAACGGGCAACTTAATTTACAGCAATCCCGAATACCGCCGCATGTTCGGTCTTGAACCGGGCGCCGGACCCGATGCATGGGCAGCGCGTGTTCACCCCGATGATCGCGCCCGCATGCAAGAAGCCTGGGCAAATTTCTGCCGGCAGCCGCGTGCCACCCGATTCGACAACTACCGCACGCAAGCCGCCGACGGTACGGTCCGCCACTTCTCGGAACGAGTGGTCGCTGCCGGCGGCGTGGCCGGCTGGGTCGGCACGATTACCGATTTTACCGAACTGGTGGCGGCACGCGATCATTTGCGCAAAGCGGAAACCATGTTCCGCAATACCTTCGACCAAGCTCCGGTCGGAATCGTGCACGCGGACCGCCGCGGCAAATTGCTACGCTGCAACCAATCGTTCTGGACGATGCTGGGCTACCGCCCCGCCGACCTCGCACACAGCACGATCGCCGACATCACGCACGCCGACGACGTTTCGCGCGTCTCGGCGGATTTGCGGCGCCTATGGAACGGCGAGGTCGAATCCGTGGACCTGGAGAAGCGTTACATCCGCAAGGACGGAAGTTTTCTCTGGGTGCGCATGACGACGGCGCTCGTTCGCGGTGGCGACGACGGCAAGCCCGAATACTCGGTCGAGTTCCTACGCGATATCAGTGCGCGCAAGGAATCGGCGGAGGAACTCGAACGGGTCCATAAATTGCTCGTGACCGCGTCGCGCCAGGCCGGCATGGCCGAAGTGGCTACGAACGTCCTGCACAACGTCGGCAATATCCTGAACAGCATCAACATCTCGGCCAGCCTCGTGACCGAGCGCGTCAAGCAATCCAAGGCGCCGGGGGTGTCCCGTCTCGCCGCCCTGCTGAAGGAGAAGGGCTCCTCGCTGGCCGAGTTCCTCGCCAACGATGAGCGCGGCAAGCAGATACCGGAGTATTTGACATCTCTGGGCGGGCAGCTGTTGAACGATCAGAAAATGGCGCTCGAAGAACTCGCGTCGCTGCGCGACAACCTCGAACACATCAAGGACACGGTAGCGATGCAGCAGAGCTACGCCAAGCTCTGCGGGGTCACCGAGACCGTCGCCGTCGTTGATCTCGTTGAGGACAGCTTGCGTCTGAACGCCGGCGCGTTCGTGCGTCATGGAGTGACGCTGTGCCGGGAATTCAACGAAGTACCGCCGATCACGGTGGATAAGCACAAGGTACTGCAGATCTTGGTGAATCTCGTGCGCAACGCGAAGTACGCATGCGACGAATCGGGGAGGTCCGACAAGCTGATTACCCTGCGCATCGAACAAGCCCCGGCGGGCGTCCGGATTTGCGTCATCGACAATGGCGTGGGCATTCGCCCGGAAAACATGTCCCGCCTCTTCACCCACGGATTCACGACCCGCGCTTCCGGGCACGGCTTCGGCCTGCACAGCGGAGCCCTAGCCGCCCAGGAACTCGGCGGCGCGTTGCTCGTGGAGAGCGATGGGCCCGGCCGCGGCGCAACGTTCATCCTCGAGCTGCCCTTGGGCCCAGCGGAGGCCGCCCTTGTCTAATGCCGCGTCCCCCGATCAGAAGCGCATTCTGATCATCGATGACAATGCGGCCATTCATCTGGATTTCCGCAAGGTCTTGGGCGTTCAGGCCGAGCATTCAGCCCAAGCCGCGCTCGACGTGTTGGAAGCGAATCTCTTCGGCGATGACATCCTCGGAGCGGTGCGCCCGAATTTCGAGATCGACTCCGCGCACCAGGGTCAGGAAGGCGTGCAGATGGCGCACCAAGCCTTGATGAACGGACGGCCGTATGCGATGGCCTTCGTCGACATGAGAATGCCGCCGGGCTGGGATGGTCTCAAAACAATCGAACGCCTTTGGGCAACGGACCCCGATATCCAGGTCGTCATCTGTTCGGCGCACACCGATTACGACTGGACGGAGGTCGTGCAACGGCTCGGCCATTCGGACAAACTGTTGGTACTGCGCAAACCGGCGGAGCCGATCGAGGTCCTGCAGTGCGCCACGGCGCTCAGCCGCAAGTGGGAGAACGACAAGCTCGTCCGGGGGCAGGTGTTGCGCCTCGAAGAAGTGGTCAGCACCCGCACTCTCGGATTGGAGGCGGCAAACCGGCAATTGCGCCATCTCGCGACCCACGACGCATTGACGGGTCTGCCCAACCGCGTATTGCTCGACGATCGATTGCACCAAGCCATCGCGCACGCCGACCGAGACATGCGGTCCTTTGCGCTCCTGATATGCGACCTGGACCGCTTCAAGCTCATCAACGATTCCTTGGGACACCGCGCCGGCGATGAGCTTCTCCAAGAGGTCGCCCGCCGGCTCATCACCGTGGTGCGAACCGCCGATACGGTGGCGCGCTTCGGCGGCGACGAATTCGTGCTCATCGGCACTTCGATCGGCGACGCGGGGGACGCCGAAGACCTCGCCTCGCGCGTCATGCAGATCCTGCGCGACCCGGTGCGAATCGCCGGCATCGATATCCACACCTCGCCCAGCATCGGCATTGCCATGTACCCGGATGACGGCACATCCGTTCAAGCCTTGTTCGCGCATGCGGATGCCGCGATGTATTCGGCGAAACAACAGGGCCGGGGCAACTTTCGGCGCTATGCCCCGGGGATGGATGCGGGGGCGGAGGATCGCGTACAGCTCGAAAGCGAACTGCACAATGCGGTGACGTTGAAGCAGCTCGAGCTCTATTATCAGCCGAAGGTCGATACCCGAACGGGCGAAGTGCGCAGCGCCGAGGCATTGATCCGATGGGTCCATCCGTCGCGCGGCATCATTTCGCCCGCGGAATTCATTCCATTGGCGGAAGAGTGCGGGCTCATCGGGCACATAGGCGCATGGGTGATACGCGAAGCCTGCCGCCAAACTCGCGCGTGGCAGCTCGACGGCGTGCCGAGCCTGCGGGTCTCAGTGAATCTGTCGGCATCGCAGTTCCGCGACCGCGGCCTGGTCGAATGCATTCGCGGGGCGCTCGATGACGCCGGGCTCGAAGCTCGCTACCTCGAGCTCGAGCTGACGGAAAGCGCGGTGATGAGCGATCCCGAGAAATCGATCGCCGTTCTCGAGCATCTGAGCGCGATGGGAGTGCTGGTTTCGGTCGACGATTTCGGCACCGGCTATTCGAGCATGAGCTATTTGCGCCGCTTCCCGATCGACAAACTCAAGATCGACCGCGTGTTCATCAATGAAATCGTAAGCCGCCCCGAGGATGCCTCGATCGTCCGCGCGATAGTCTCGCTCGCCCACAGTCTGCGTCTCAAAGTCATCGCCGAAGGCGTGGAGACGCCGGCGCAGCTCGAATTCCTGAAAACCGCCGGTTGCGACGAATATCAGGGATATCATTTCAGCCGTCCGTTGCCCGCCGCGGATTTCGAACGTCTCATTCGAGCATCGCATTCGACGGATGTCCTGACAGACGGTGAGGCTGTCCGCACCCACAGCAAGCTCTCGGCATACGTGCGTAGATAGCCCCCGCGCCGGCGCTAGAGTTTGGCGCTGTCCGGGTACATCTTGAGGTCGGGTATTTCTCCGCGTTGCAGCTTCCGCTGGACGTCTCGCCAGTACTCGACTCCCAACAAGTCTTGATTCTCCTCGCGGAAGCAGCGGCGCGCGAACGAGCTCCTGAGCTGCAGGCCGTACTCGAGCTCCTCCGGCAAGAAGATCACCCCATCCTCGAAAACCCATTCCGGAACAGCCTCCTCGCCGGGCTCTCGGTCGGCGTTCGTGCGGATTTTCACGTCGGTGAGCTTTTCGACCGCGTCGTAGTCGAACAGGAACACCCGGCCATATCTTCCGACTCCATAATTTCTCGAATCCAGGTCCTTGTTGAATATGTCGGTGGCGGCGTTGTTGCGGATGCAATTCCCGAGGCTGACCATCACGGCCCGCGTGGCGGTTTCGTCCGCCGTTTCCAGGAAAACCGGCAAAGGAACGATTTTCAGCTGCACGATCAACGAGCGGAGATAGACGCCGTCCCTATCGACCTGCACGCTCTCTGCGGCCTGACGGCATATCTCATCGAGCAGGGCGGGGTCGAACATGTCGCGGTCAAGCCTCAAATTGAAGTACATCACATTGTCCAACATGCTGCCGGCGCGATTGATCTCGTGCACGATGCGGTACTTGTCGGTCACCGCCGCGACCCCCGGATACGTACCCCACTTATATGACTTGGTAGGCTGGTCGCGAATGACTTTCAGGTGATAGGCGCATGCGTCAAAGGTGAACCCGAGCGCGACGGTGCCCGGCGCGCCCGGAGACCGCTCGAACTTGTGTCCGCGGCGAATTTGCTCGTTGATCTCATTCAGGATGGCGACCTTGCCGACGTGGTTGAAGCCGATGGTCGAGTAGTGATGTCCGAACGGACGGCGCGGCATCAAGCTGAAGAGAAACACGCACGTTTGATAGTAAAGCCGGTTGGTCACGTGAAAATTTGCCAGTGCCGAGCTGAACAGATCGTGGATGTCCGAAACACGGTGCAGAACCGCGTCTGCATAGATGCCGTCCGGCCCGTTCAGCAGCGCCACGACGAACGGCACGAGGCCCCCGCCGGCAAGCACCCAGCGGCCCACTACGTACGCACTGCGATTGCGGAAGAACCCCGCATCGATGACGTCCAGTGCGAGAACGGGATCGAGATTGGGAGTGCCGTACAGCACGGGTTCGACCCTTTCCAGAATTTTTTGCGCGTCGCCATCCAGGTCCCGGAACGGGACGCGGAAATTGGGAATCTGCAAGGCCGTGCGCAACAGTTCGGCATCGACTCGATCGCGCACCCGCAGACGGCGATGCACCGAAGCCATCGAGTACGCGCGCAGCTTGCTGGGAGGGGGAAACGAGTAGGCGACCGGCCTCCACAATCCGCGGCTGATGACCCGCCGTATCGAATGTGCGAAGCTGAAGGCGATGTCCGCGTCGTAACGGTCGACGATCATGGCCGTGAACACGCGATCCAGGGACTCCCAGACGTTGGTGTCGGCGGCAAGCGCGGGGAACGCCGCAAGGAGCCTCGGTGCGTGCTCCGCTATGTATCGGCTGTACAGCCCCAGCCGCTCCTGGCTGATCCGGACCGAGTCGTGCGGGTTCATCTGTTCGAAGGCGCGCTGCGCGCGGTGCGGGTATTCGCACAGTTGGCTGTAAAAGTCGTCGTAAACGGCGAGTATCAGCCGAGCGGCGGCGCTTATGCAGGCAGCGGGGTCCGCGCAGGACGCGAGGCGCGAGTACGCCTCCTCGGCGAGAATTTCAGTCTCGGTCGACATGGCCGCTAGCCGCTGTTGCGCAGCGCCGTGGCGATGGCATTGATCGACAGTTGAATGCCCTCTCGGACCTGCGGATCCTTTTCGCCGGACCGATGCCGCTTGAGCAATTCCACCTGCAGCAAATTCAAGGGTTCGATATAGGGCAGCCGCAGACGGATGGAGTCATCCAGGGCCGGATGTTTTTCCAGCAAGCGCGTCTGTCCCGTGACGGTGAGGATGCATTCCTGGGTCGCCAGCCACGCATCGCGGATGCGGCCGAATAACCCGTCGGCGAGCGCGCGATCCTCGACCAGCGTTGCATAGCGGGCGGCGATGCCCATATCGGACTTCGACAGCACCATCTCCAAATTGTCGACCGTGGCCCGGAAGAACGGCCACGCCTCCAGCATCTCGCGGAGCAGGACCGTGTCCGCGGAGCGCAAAGCCTCGCCTACGCCATACCAGCCGGGCAACATGACACGGGCCTGAGCCCAACTGAACACCCAGGGGATTGCCCGCAGATCCTCGATGCGATGCGAATTCGACCGCGACGCCGGCCGCGACCCGATCTTGAGCTCGGAGATCTCCAGCAAGGGCGTCATTTGCCGAAAAAAAGTCGAAAAGTCTGCGGTCTCGTAAACCAACGAGCGGTACGCACGAAACGCGCGTTCTGAAAGGCCGCCCATGGCGGCTGCGAATCGCGAACTGCATTCGTCCGACAACGACGCCTTCTCGAGGGACGCCAGCAATGTCGCCGCAGTGATGGATTCAAGATTCGCAGCCGCGCTTTCACGGGTACCGTACTTCGCGGCGATGATCTCTCCCTGCTCGGTGATGCGGATGCGGCCCCGCACCGTGCCGTGTGGCTGGGCGCGGATCGCCGCGAATGATGAGCCCCCTCCCCGGCCCACCGCGCCGCCCCGGCCGTGGAATATCTGCATGGCTACGCCGGCATTTTCGAACACCGACGCGAGCGAACGGGTCGCTTGGTGCAGGCTCCACACGGAGGTCAGGTAGCCGCCGTCCTTGTTCGAGTCCGAATAGCCGACCATCACCTCTTGAAAGCCGTGCGACGATATGAGCTCGGCGACCTCGGGCAACTCGAACCACGCCGTCATCACTGCGGATGACTTGGCCAGATCGCTGATCGTTTCGAACAGGGGCACCGCCATGATGTCCGCGCGCGGGGTCCCATGCCCGCGATAGAGCCCCGCTTCCTTAAGCAGGACATTCACCTCCAGAAGATCCGACACGCTCTCGCATTTGGACACGATGTAGGTCGTGATGCTGCCGCAACCGTAGCGTTGGTGCGCCTCGGCAGCGGCGCGCACTACGCAGAGCTCCGACAGCGTTTCCTGCGAGTAGCTGGCGAAAGGACTTGCCAGCAGCCGCTCGCTCGAAAGTTCACGCCGCAACAGCACGATCCGCTCAGGCTCATCAAGGGCCTGATAATCCGCGCACACGCCCGCGACTCTGCAACAGCTCCGCAATGACGCGAGCGTGCACGTCGGCGTTTTGCCTCAGATCGAGGGCAGCCAAATGGAAGCCGAAGCTTTCCACCGCGCGCGACAATCGAGCGAGAGCGCCGCCGATACTGTGCCCGACGCGGCTCTCCGACTCCAATGACCCTTCGAGCACCCTTAAGTCCGCAAGCAAATCCTGCGCGAGGACATACGGCTCGCCGGCGACCGAAGCCGGTCTCGGCGGCACGCGTCCCGTGACGTTCTGATACGTGGCGGCAAGCCGCGCATAGATGCCGGTAATCGCGCGCCGGTAAGGTTCATCGGCTCGAGCGGCGTTGACATCGCCGCTGCGCTGAGCCAACGCGGTCAAGGCGGGGGAAACGCCCGCGAGTTCGCTCGACACGGAGAGCTCGGCGCCCAGGGCATTGAGCCGATCCAGATAATCGCCCAGCAGCGCCTGAGAGGCGCGGCCCAAACCTAAACGAAGCGAGTCGGCGGTGACGTGCGGATTTCCATCGCGGTCTCCGCCGATCCAGCTCCCGAGACGGAGAAAGCTGGCCGGACGCTCTCCGAGCAAGCGCTCCCATCGTGCGTAGAGCACTGGAATGACGGGCAAAAAAATGTCGCGCAAGTAAGTCAGCGCGGTATCGACCTCGTCCGCCACATACAGCCGCTCGCGCCGCAGCGCGCGCGTTTGCCATAGCAGGGCGATCTGACCGGCGATCCCCTCCTCGATCAATTCCCCTTCCGCCGTCTCTCTGTAACCGAGGTCTCGCTGACGCATCAATGCGGCGATGCGGTTCCGGTGATCCAGCATGCTTTTGCGCATGACCTCCGTGGGATGCGCGGTCAGCACGGGTTCGATCAATGCCCGCCCCAACAATGCGGCCGCCTCGCGCGGCGCTATCCCTTGCGCGCTCAGAAACTTGAGGGCGGAGGCCAACGTGCTGCCTTCTTCCGCGGCCGCTCCCTGCCGGTCCTCGGCCAGATTGGCAAGCATCGAGAACAGCATGAAGCTGCGCACGAAAGCGACCGTCTCGTCCAGCGAGAGGGTGTCCAAGCCCGCGGCCAGGCCCCGTGGATTTGCAATGCCGCGGTAACGGTCCACTGACGCGGCGCGAATGGCTTCGATGCGTTCGAATAACGCTTGGCCGCCGTAGCTGCGAATCACGTCGCCCAGGAGCCTGCCGAGAAATCGGACATCGGCGTTCTGGGTTACCGTGGACGATATGCTGAGGTTTTGATTCAAAGTACAGCCTGTTGGATAACTCGCTCATATTAGCCCCGCGCCGCCGTCGGCGTTATCCTACAAGTACGGCGGGCGGTCACTGATGAGGGGACCTCTGCGCAACCTATATAGTGAACGTCACTAAACCTGCACGTCGACTCGCGCGCAAGATTACGCGCCGAATCAAGCGTTTCCCGACGAACGGAGCGAAAAAAATGCAATTGAAACCCTGGCGTCGATTGCATCCTTGCGCCGCTGCTCCTGCTGGCTCTGCCCGCTCGTTACATGGGCGCAAGTGTCGGTGGACGTTTCGGTGAACGTTCCGCCCCCTGAACTTCCGGTCTATGACCAGCCCCCGATTCCCGGCGACGGATATGTTTGGACGCCCGGCTATTGGGCGTGGGGCGATGACATCCAGGATTACTACTGGGTGCCGGGCACCTGGGTGGAGGCTCCGCAGCCCGAATACCTGTGGACTCCCGGCTATTGGGCCGCCGACGGGCTCGCCTTCTTCTGGCACCCCGGCTACTGGGGTCCCCACGTAGGATTCTATGGAGGGGTCAACTATGGCTACGGGTATGGCGGCCGGGGTTATGAAGGCGGCTACTGGCGCGACGGACGGATGTACTACAACCGCTCCGTCAACAATATCAGCAACACGAACATTACCAACGTGTACAACACGACCGTCGTCAACAATGTGACGGAAAACCGTGTCAGCTACAACGGCGGAAACGGCGGCGTCCGGGCTCAACCCACTCCGCACGAGCTGGCGGCGTTGCATGAGCGCCACATTCCTGTGACGCCGGTGCAAAGCCAGCACCAGCAAGTGGCGCGGAGCACTCCGGTGCTGCGCGCCAGCGAGAACCATGGCCGCCCGCCGATTGCCGCTACGCCGCGGCCGGGCGCGCTCTCCGCCCCCGGGGTGGTCCCCGCCACACGTGGCGGCACGGTCAATGGACCGGCACGCGGCCCCGCGAGCGGGGCGCAGCCCCAGAACCGTACGGGCCAGTCCGAAAATCACGAGCCGCCGCAGAACCGCCCTGCTCAGCCTGAAAGTCGCCAGGCTCAGCCGCCCCCGCAGAACCGGCCGGCTCAGCCCGAATATCGCCAAGCCTCAACCGCCCGCGCAGAACCGCGCCGCTCAGCCCGAATATCGCCAAGCTCAACCGCCCCCGCAGAACCGCCCGGCTCAGCCCGAATATCGCCAAGCTCAACCGCCCCCACGGCAGCCTGCCGTCGAGCAGCGCGCCCCGGCTATGGAGCAGCGACATGCGGCCCCGCCACCACCTCCACCACGGCCACAGGCGCCGCCCGCCGCCGCCTCCACGGCCACAGGCCCCGCCGCCGCCCGCCTCCGCGGCAACAAGCGCCGCCGCCGCGCGCGGAGCCCTCTCGCCCGAACGAGCGTCCCCCGGCCCGCCAAGACGATCATGAGCGCCATTAGCCACGACTCCGGACGCTCATCGGTTTACCGTCGAAGTGGAGGGGATGATCGCGCAACTCGACTACACCGTAGCCGATGGAGCAATGAACATTACCCACACGCGAGTTCCCCGCGGCAATCGGCGGGCGCGGAATCGCTGGGGAATTGATGCGCTCCGCGTTGGACGCGGCACGCAAGGCCGGTTGGTCCGTCAATCCGGCGTGCTCGTACGCGGCGGCATACATGGCCAAGCATCCGCCGGGCGCCGATAACCGGCACACCGACGAACTATTGGACGAGGCGCTGGAGGAATCATTCCCCGCCAGCGACTCGCCGGCCGTCGGAGGAATCAACTAGCCTTCGGCTCGACCAGTTTTCGGCTCGACCAACCTTCGGCTCGTCACTCCCGCTCGTGCGCCACCAAGAGATCTTGCATGTCGTTCGCATGCTCCTCTTCGACCGTCAGAATGCCTTCCAACATGGTGCGTGTCCCGGGGTCGTCGTCGCCGAAATAGCGGATGAGCTCGCGGTAATGGTCGACCGCGATGCGTTCGGCGATGAGATTTTCCTTGATCATGTCGACCAGGGTGTCGGCACTGCCGTATTCCGAAGCAGCACGCGTGGCCAATCCGGTCGGGTTGAAGTCAGGCTTTCCACCGAGTTGGTTGATGCGTTCCGCAACTTCCTGCATGTGCTCGGCCTCCTCCTTGGCATGCTGCGCAAATTCCCCTTTGACCCCTTCGCTGTGGATGCCGGTGGCGGCCACCGCGTGCATGGTATAGCGAAGGACGCAAACGATCTCTGTGGCCAGTACCGCTTGCAGGATTTCGATGGTTTTTTTAACGTCGCCCCGGTAAGTAAATGTCACGCCGCCGCTCGAAATGTTTTTCAGGGCGCGCTCACGCAATGTCTTCACATCGGTGAGAAACGGCTGCGAAGTTCGATTCTGATCGTCCACGTTTGTTCTCCTGGCGATGCCGTGAGACGGTTATTTATACACTGTCACCGGTGACCTGTTTGTACTACCGTCGGGTGCCTGGCGTCGGAGGACCGCCCAAGTCATTGTCGGCCATGCGCCGACAAAGCTGCGTCGAGGCCGGCGACGAGCGGCCCCAATTTCGGCGGATTTGCTTCGAACGAGGGCGTGATGCCGTGTTCGCGCAAGGCCCGCGAGCACACGGGACCGATCGACGCGACCACCAAGCGGCTAAGCCGCTCCGCAAGGTCTGACGCCTGGCCTGTTTGCTCCGCCACCGCATATAAATTGTGAATTTGAACGGCACTCGTGAATACCACGGCATCGAGGCCTGAGCGGGCGAGCGCCTGCAAAAGCTCTTTGAGCGGCCGGATATCCGACGGCAACGCCCATCGGTAAGTCGCAATTTCCTGCACGCTGGCCCCGCGCTTCGCCAATTCATCGCACAGCAGTCGATTCGCCGCCCCATAGCGCTGTACCAATACTCGCGCCTCATGCATGGGCGTTCCAGACACGGCGGCCAACACCGTTTCGGTAGTGAACGGAGTGGCGGCCCGAATGTCAATTCGGACATCGCGGGCATTCAATTCGCCGACAGGTTTCGGCCCACGCACCACCACAATGGAGGAACTCAAATGCTGCTTGAGTTCGGTCGTGAGACCGACTGCATCGGCCGCTTGGAACAGGGCGCGCGTGCCCACGCCGGTTTGAAAAATGACGACGGTGAACGGATTGATCCGCCATTGCGCGAGCAGCGCGGCGACCGCCTGCGGATCGATGTCCGGCACCTCTTCCAGGGCAGGCGCCAGCATCGGTATCCCGCCCCTGCGCGCGATCAATTCCCCCAGATGCGCTCCGGTGCGGGTCTCGAGTATCGCGACCACTTTGGATTTCATCCGTATATTCAACCATGAGGACGTTCCGATTGCAGGGCGAATCGCTCCCTGCACGGCGAGCGTCTAAGATGCGCTGATGTCGATCCGGTCAAAGTTGTTGCTCGTCCTATCCGTGCCCCTGCTCTGGGTCCTCGTTTGCTTTTGCCGCCGAGGTGACGCGGCACGGGGCGGCGGAGTTGGATGAGACTCGCCAGGCTTTTGTCGCCGCCATGCAACGCATCCGCCTGAATCTGCCCGAAACGCCGGATTCGCCCGCGCTCGAGTCCTATGCAATCTACGACTACCTCGTTGCGGCGAGATTGCGGCGCGATCTGCTGAAAAAAGCCGACGACGCTGCCGACACGGCGATCGACGCATTCCTGCGCGCTCATGGGGGCCAGCCGGTCAGCCACGGGCTGCGGCACGATTGGTTGGTGAGCCTGGGCCAGCGGCGCCGCTGGGATCTCTTCCTTCCCCGCTCCGCCGACGTAACCGACCCGTTGCTCGTCTGCGACCGGCTCTTGGGGCGGTTGCTCACAGGCGACACGGAAGGACTCGGCGCCGCGGCGCTTGCGCGATGGAGCCTGCCGCAGAAGCAACCGGCCGAATGCAGCGATGTGTTCGCGTGGCTTCGCCAGCAGAATCTCGTAACGCCGATGCTCGCCGAGAGCAGGGTTCGCGCCGCGCTCGCGGCTGATAATCCGCGCTTGGCGCGCGAATTCATTCCCGACGTGCCCGTGGCGAGAAGTGCCGCCTTGCTCCAGTGGTCCGATCTGCTGGAGGCGCCGAAGGCGGCGCTGACCGTCCTGGCGACCCACCCTTCCCTGCCCGTGGAACCCGACGCGCTTGCCGCCGGCTTCGAGAAGCTCGCGCACACCGATTCCGCGGGCGCGATCGACCTGCTGCCGAAGCTGCTGGCCCGTCCGGATCTGACGCCCGCATTACAAGCTCGATTCCGGCGCGCGGCTGCGCTCGGCGCTGCTTATGACCGCGACCCGCGTGCCTTGTCCCTGTTCGCGGATCTCGGCGCCGAACCTCGCGACAATCAAGTTCAGGAATGGCGCGTGCGCGCCGCTTTGTGGGCCGGGGATTACGGTCGAGCCCTCGCGTGGATCGACCGTATGCCGGCGAGTCTTGCAACCCAGCCTCGATGGCGTTATTGGCGCGCCCGCTCAGTGGCGGCGACCGCGGGCAGCGAAGCGGCGGCGCCCCTGTTCGGCGAGATCGCCGACCTTCGGGACTACTACGGCTATCTCGCCGCGGACAAATTACATCGCGACTACCACTTGAATGCGCGGCCCTCGCCCGACGATGTCAAGGCGCAGAACGCGATAGCAAGCGAAGCGGGCCTCATTCGGGCCCACGAACTATTCGCCTGCGACATGGCGGATGAGGCCGCCGCCGAATGGACGTCGGTGCTCGGCGCGGCTGATTCTGCCGCCAAGGTTCAGGCCGCGCATCTTGCTTCGCGGTGGGGTTGGTATGCCGAGGCGATTGCCGCTCTGGCGCAGGCCGGAGAATGGGATGACGTCCGCTTGCGCTATCCGCGCCCGTATGCGGGTGCCGTCGCGGCCGCCAGCGGGCTTGCAGGCGTCCCCGCCGATTGGATTTTCGGCGTCATGCGCCAGGAAAGCCTATATCGCAAGGACGCAGTGTCGCGCGCGGACGCGCGCGGTCTCATGCAGATGAGGCCGGCGACCGCCGCCGCCGTTGCGCGGCGCTGGCATATGCCCCCCCCAAGCGGCGACGGACTATTCGATCCGAGCGTCGCCCTGCCGCTCGGGGCCGCGTATTTGCGCGAATTGCTCGATCATTTCGCGGCCCAGTTAAACTTGAGTCTCGCGGCCTACAATGCCGGACCGGCGTCGGTCGCGCGATGGCTGCCGCGCGATTCGATGGATGCGGACGTGTGGATAGAAAACATCCCTTATGCCGAGACCCGCGGCTATGTGCAGCACATCTTGGAGCATATCGTCGCATTCGCTTTCGTCAGCGACGCACGACCCCCGCGGCTCGACGCACTGTTGCCGCCGGTCGGACCGGCGGCGCCTGCAACGGCTGCGGCGCAACCGGATCCGAGGCCAATGATCCGATGAGCCTTCTCGCCAGGGTGCTTAGTTTGCGCCGATGAGGCCCGCGGTGACGTTGATCGCGAAACCCAGGATGGACAGATTGAATAGAAACGAGATCAACGTATGCGCAAGGACCGCCTTGCGCGCGTCGGCGTTCAAAGTCGCGACATCCGCCGTCTGACAGGCGGCGGCGATGGTGAAGGAGAAATAAGCGAAGTCCCAGAAGACCGGCTCGGGCGTTTCCGGAAAATGCACCGGCCGATTGTCTTGTCTGCGCACTGTAGAACATGTCCGCATAATGAGTCGCGAACATCGTCGGCACTAGGATCCACGAATTCACCAAGGTCAGGGCTGCAAGGGCGAAGTGCGCAATGCGTTCCGTGCCGGTCGCCTGCTTGACGGTTGCCAGCGGCTCGACGATGGCCACCAGGCTGAGCAATGCGGCGATCGTTACGACGATCAGGATGACCGGCGCCGAGTCATCTTCCTCGCTGTATCTCATGCAGATCTGCTCGGCAGTCAACCGGACCATCCAGAAGAACACCAGCGCGAGAAAAAGCGAAACGCCGCAATTCCAGCACACCAGCACGCGGCTCACACTCGACCAGCGCTCGGGGAGCAAGAAGAAAATCATGCAACCGACGGCGAGGGAGATCCATAGCCTCGGATGATTGCGCATGAGTTTATTCATCGCCCTGGTGCGCCTTGCTCATCCCCGGGGTAGGGGATCGCTTTGGTGCGGCATCGCCCTAGTGCGGCGTCGCCATGGTGCGCGGCGTCGCCATGGTGCGCGGCGTCGCCCTGGTGCGCGGCGTCGCCCTGGTGCGCCGTCAGCCGGATGATTTCACCGCGTGTTCGATGGTCCCTTATTTGCTTTCTTTCGCAACCAGCCATTTCACGAGCTCCACCAGCTGGTCGTTGCCGCCGGCGGACTCCGTGTGCAGCCGATACTTTCCGTTCACCACGATGGTAGGCGTCCGGTCGACGCGATACGCCTGAATCAAACCCTTCGGCCGCGCGCACTTTGACATCCACCGCGAACGATTTCGACGTCGCGACGAATTTATCGGCGGGCACGCCGGCTTGGACCTTGTAGAACTTGGCGGCATCCTCGATGGTCGGCAGTCGGCTCTTGATTCGCCCGCTCCCCGGATCGATGACGGCCAGGTCGCCTCCCTGCCAGACGGCGTTGAACATCGCATCGTGAGTCTGGTCGGCGACACCGAGGGTTTGAGCGGTGAGATAGGCGAGCTGGAACATCGGCCAGTCTTCGCTCGGATTGAAAGACGCCGGCACGAAATCGAGCACCGCATTCGACGGCAGACTGGTTTTTAACTTGTGCATTGTGGGCACGAACAGATTGCACGCAGGACACGCGTAGGAGAAGACTTCTGTCACCTCGACTTTGCCGCCCGGCATCGATGTCGGGTGGGGCGGGTTGATCAAGAAATAATTGACCCCCTCGGTCCACGTCGGCGCACCATGCGCCGGAGCCCAAATGCTGAACGTCAGCACGGCCGCCAACGCGGCGCAGTTCGCTAATTTCATCAACGCTCCTTCAAGCACCCTCGCCCGGTCTTCATTTTCGCCCCAGTCGTTCGCGTCTGTCGAGAACAATGCGCACCGCTGGGCCGGCGGGTTATAGTCTCCGGCGTCGCCGAATGTGCTGTTTCGACGTCGGTCCCGCGGCGTGGCATCGACTGTGGTGAAGTGTGAAGATGTGTTAAACGATCCGCTCGACCCTGAACCTTCACCGCAGCCGCGCGGTCCTTGGGTATTCATGCGCAGGCATCGGGTTGCACTTCTCGTGATCGTCATTGCCCTAGGCTTGATGATTGGATTGATCCTATACCTTCGACATAAACAAGCGGGTGCGGCCGCGGGCCCCGGACGCGTCGGGCAAAACGCACCGGTAGCCGTCTCGGTGGCGACGGCCGCTTCCGGCGACATTCAACTGCGAATTCCAGCCCTGGGCACGGTGACGCCGCTGGCCACCGTGACGGTCAGAACGCAAATCAGCGGTGTCCTGCAAAAGATCTTATTCACGGAAGGCCAAACCGTTCACCAGGGCGAGTCTCTGGCGCAGATCGATCCCCGTCCTTACGAAGCGGCCCTGCAGCAGGTCGCAAGGAAATCTGCGCCGAGACCTGGCGCTGCTGGCCGATGCCAAGCTGGATTTGAAGCGCTATGAAGGACTCGTCAAGGAAGATTCGATCGCCCAACAGCAACTCGATACGCAGCGGGCGCTGGTCGACCAATATACCGGCACCATCGAATCGGACGAAGGGCAGGTGAAAACCGCGCAAGTGAACCTGGTGTACACCCGCATCATCTCGCCGGTCACGGGCCGCGTCGGGCTGCGGCAGGTGGACCAAGGCAACTACGTCACCCCGGGCGATGCGAACGGCATTGTCGTAATCAACCAGGTTCAGCCCATCACCGTCATTTTTACCATCCCCGAGGACAATGTGACGGCGCTGATGCGCCGACTGCATGACGGCACCCCTCTGACCGTAGAGGCATACGATCGCACCAACAGCGCCAAGCTCGCGGACGGCAGGCTGCTTACGGTCGACAATGAAATCGACGTCACCACGGGCACCGTCAAATTGCGGGCGCAATTCGAGAATGCCGACGGCCTGCTGTTTCCCAACCAGTTCGTCAACATCCAGTTGCTTCAGGAACTGCTGCACGATCAGATCATCATTCCCAATGCTGCCGTGCGCCGTGGGGCGCCCAATGGAGTAGTGACTACTTTTGTTTACGTCGTGGGTTCCGATCGAACGGTCAAGGTCCGACCGGTGACGCTCGGCGTGGTGGATGGCGAGCGCGTCGCCGTCACCAAGGGCATCAACATAGGGGAAGTCGTCGTGACGGAAGGCGGCGACCGACTGCGCGACGGGGCGCAAGTGTTGCTGCCCGACGCAGCGGGCTCCGGGTCGGCCGCGCACTCGCCGGGCACCGCGGCGCCCGGCGCTCCCCCTTCGACCGGTCCGCGCCGCCCGCGAGCGCACGCCAAACCATCGCAATGACGCCGATCGGGGCTGCGTCCGCCGTTACACCCGTATGAACCCCTCGCGCATTTTCATCCTGCGGCCCGTCGCAACCACCCTTCTGATGGTCGCGATATTGATCGTCGGCGCAATCGCCTACCTGCAGCTACCCTTGTCGGCGCTTCCCGAAGTGGCCTACCCGACGATCCAAGTGCAGACGTTCTACCCCGGTGCGAGCCCCGAGGTCATCACCTCGGCCATCACGGCGCCGCTGGAGAAGCAGTTCGGCCAAATGCCGGGCTTGAGCCAAATGTCCTCGACGAGCTCGGCCGGAGCGTCGGTGATCACCCTGGAATTCGCATTGTCGCTTGCCATCGATGTGGCTGAGCAACAGGTGCAAGCGGCCATCAGCGGCGCCCAAAACTTGCTGCCGCAGGATCTGCCTGCGCCCCCGATCTACGCCAAGGTCAATCCCGCCGATGCGCCGGTGCTGATCTTGGGATTGACCTCCAAAGTGATGCCCCTCACGGAAGTGGAAGATCTGGCCGACACCCGAATCGCGCAAAAGATTTCGCAGATCAAGGGCGTCGGCGTGGTCAGCATCAGCGGCGGCCAGCGGCCCGCGGTCCGCGTTGTGGCGAATCCCCGCGCCATGGCGGCCTATGGATTGAATCTCGACGATCTGCGCACGACCATCAGCAACGCCAACCAGAACGGCCCGAAGGGCACCCTCGATGGCCCGACCACCGCCTACACCGTCAATACCAACGATCAGATCAGAAACGCAGACGACTACGGCACCGTGGTGGTCGCATACAAGAACGGCGCCCCCGTGCGCCTCAAGGATGTCGCCACGCTGGTCTCGGGGGCGGAGAACGCGAAGCTCGGCGGTTGGATGAACGGGGTCCCGGCCTTGATCCTCAACGTGCAACGCCAGCCCGGCGCAAACGTCGTCGACGTCGTCAACCGGATCCACGATCTGCTGCCCAGCCTGCAGGCCGCGCTGCCCGCGGGCGTGGACCTCGCCATCCTCACCGACCGCACGACGACCATCAGGGCTTCGGTCGCCGACGTCGAATTCGAACTGGTGCTCGCCGTCGTGCTCGTCGTGCTGGTGATCTATCTGTTCCTGCGCAATGTCCCGGCCACGATCATTCCCAGCCTTTCCGTGCCGCTGTCGCTCATCGGCACGTTCGCCGTGATGTATTTGGCGAATTTCAGCCTGAATAACCTGTCGTTGATGGCGCTGACGATTGCGACGGGATTCGTCGTCGACGATGCCATCGTGATGATAGAGAATATCTCGCGTTACATCGAGCTCGGCGAGAGGCCGCTCGACGCCGCGCTGAAGGGCGCCGGACAGATCGGATTCACGATCATCTCTCTCACCATCTCGCTCATCGCCGTGCTCATTCCCCTCCTCTTCATGCAGGATGTGGTCGGCCGTCTGTTTCGCGAATTTGCGGTGACTCTGGCCGCGACGATTCTAATTTCCGCCGTAGTCTCCCTGACGTTGGTGCCGATGATGTGCGCCAAGCTCTTGAAGCAACGGCCGGCGGGTGCGCATTCGCAGCTGGAGACGGGGCGGTGGTTCGCTGCGGTGGTCGAATGGTACGGCCGAAAACTGACCTGGGTCCTCGATCACCAGCGGCTGACCATGTATGTCGCGACGGCCACCGTGGCGCTGACGGCGGTTCTGTATGTCCTCATTCCGAAGGGGTTCTTTCCGGACCAAGACACGGGGTTGATCCAAGGCGTCTCCGAAGCGACGGAATCTATCTCCTACGCGGCCATGGCCGACCGGCAGCAAGCCCTGGCGGCTGCCATACTCAAGGTGCCCGACGTTCTCAGTTTGTCCTCCTTCATCGGCATCGACGGCAACAATGTCACGCTGAACAGCGGGCGCTTTCTGATCAATTTGAAACCTCGCGGCGAACGGCGTTCGAATATCGCCGATACCATCCGCCGCCTGCAGGCCGCAACGGCCAACGTCGCCGGTATCACGCTCTACATGCAGCCGGTGCAGGATCTCACTCTCGATACGACGGTGAGCCGCACTCAGTATCAATTCAACCTCGAAAGCGCGGATTCCGCCGCATTGTCCACATGGACTCCCAAGCTGCTGGACGCGCTTCGCCGGCAACCCGAACTCGCCGACGTGGTCAGCAATCAGGAGGACAACGGACTTGCGGCATACGTCACCATCGACCGCGACAGCGCGGCGCGCCTCGGCATCAGCGTAGGCACCGTCGACAACGCGCTGTACGATGCGTTCGGTCAGCGGATCGTTTCCACGATCTTCACTCAATCGAACCAGTATCGCGTCATTCTGGAAGCGGACCCGGCCACATATCGGACCGTCGACTCGCTCGCCTCCATTTACCTGCCGTCGGCGGCCGGTGGTCAGGTGCCCCTCTCGGCGATCGCCAAAGTCGATGTGGAAACCCGGCCGCTTCTCATCAACCATCTGGCGCAATTTCCGGCCACCACCGTATCTTTCAACTTGAGTCAAAGTGCCTCGCTCGGCGCGGCCGTTTCGGCCATAGAAAACGCCGAGCAAGGGGTCGGACTGCCGGACAGCATCCGAACCACCTTTCAGGGAGCGGCGCTCGCCTTCCGCAGCAATTTGACCAACGAGCTCTTGCTGTTGGTGGCCGCCGTGCTCGCCATGTACATCGTTCTCGGCGTGCTCTACGAGAGCTTCATACATCCGATCACGATACTCTCGACCCTGCCGTCGGCCGGCATCGGCGCGTTGCTCGCCCTCATGCTGGCGGGCGACGATCTGACCATCATTGCGTTGATCGGGATCATCCTTCTCATCGGCATCGTTAAAAAGAACGCCATTCTCATGATCGACTTTGCCGTGGTGGCGGAGCGCGACGAGGGGCTTTCGCCGCGCGATGCGATCTACAAGGCCTGCCTGCTGCGCTTTCGACCCATACTCATGACGACGGTCGCCGCGATTTTCGGCGCGTTGCCGCTGATGTTCGGCACGGGAACGGGCTCGGAACTCCGCCATCCTCTAGGCGTCAGCATCGTGGGCGGCCTGTTGGTGAGCCAGGTGCTGACGCTGTTCACGACGCCGGTGATCTATCTCGCGTTCGACCGCGTTGCAGCCCGGATGCGCGGACCCGAACGGGAGGCCCCCGGCGGCGAAGCGTTGGCGGACAACCCTACGTGAACATCTCCGCGCCATTCATTCGCAGGCCCGTAGCGACGATACTTCTGACCATCGGTGTCGCACTGTGCGGAGGCGCGGCATTCATGTTGCTGCCGGTGGCGCCTCTGCCGCGCATCGATGTACCGGCGATTTTCGTCTCCGCCCAGCTCCCGGGAGCGAGTCCGGAGGTGATGGCGAGCACCGTGGCGACGCCCTTGGAACGGCATCTCGGAGCCATCGCCGACGTCGATGACATGACCTCCTCGAGCGGGGTGGGAACGGCGAATATTCAACTGACTTTCGGCGTCGATCGCGACATCGACGGCGCCGCGCGGGACGTGCAGGCGGCCATCGTGGCTGCGCACGCGGATTTGCCCTCCTCGCTGACGCGCAATCCTTCCTATCGAAAGCTCAACACCTCTTTGTTTCCGGTCATGGCCATCGCCATGACCTCCGACGTGCTTACACAAGGTCAAATTTACGATGCCGCGGACGCCGTGATCTCACAGCGTCTGTCGCAGCTACCGGGCGTGGGCGGAGTCAATGTGAGCGGCAGCGCCCTGCCCGCCGTGCGGGTCGAGATCAATCCCTTGTCGCTGTCCAAGTACGGCATAGGGCTGCAGGACGTGCGTGCCGCGATTTCCAATTCGAACGCCAACGCGCCCAAAGGCGCGATCGAATCCGATGCGCTGCGCTATCAGATCTACACCAACGACAACGCCCGCGATGCGGCGCCTTACCGCAATCTGATCATCGCCAACCGCAATGGCGCGACGGTGCGGCTCGGCGACGTCGCGACGGTGCTGGACATGCAGGACGGCGCCACCGAGAACATCCGCACCTACGGCCTGTACAACGGCAAGCCCGCGGTTTTCGTCCAGGTTTTTCAGCAACCCGGGGCGAACGTCATCGAAGTGATCGACGGCGTCAAAAAAGAGCTGCCGTTGCTCAAGAATTCGATCGATCCGAAGATCGACCTGGTGGTCACGTTCGACCGCTCGATCACGATTCGCGCCTCGTTGCGCCAGGTCGAACAGACCCTGGTGCTCGCCGTGGCCTTCGTCATCCTCGTGGTGTACATCTTTCTGAACAGCTACCGCGCGGCGCTGATCCCCGCCTTGGTCGTGCCGGTGTCGTTGATCGGCACTTTCGGCGCGATGTATCTGCTCGGCTACACGCTCGATAATTTCTCGCTGATGGCGCTCACCATCGCGACCGGCTTCGTAGTGGACGACGCCATCGTCGTCATGGAAAACACCACGCGGCACATCGAAGCCGGCATGCCGCGCCTGAGCGCCGCCCTGCTCGGAGCCCGCGAGGTGGGCTTCACCGTCGTTTCCATGAGCCTGTCGCTGGTCGCCGTATTCATTCCCTTCATGTTCGCGAGCGGCATCGTCGGGCTGATATTCCGCGAGTTCACCGTCACCCTCTCGGTCTCGATCTTGATTTCTCTCGTGATCTCGCTGACGACTACGCCGATGATGTGCTCATTGATGCTGGTCCGCGAAGACAAACGCAGGGCCTCCCGGTTCGGCCATGCATTCGAGCGCGGCTTCTCGAACCTGCGCCGCGGCTACGAGAGAACGCTCGACTGGGCATTGCGCCACCCGCGCATCATGATGCTGTTGCTGGGCGCGACGATCGGGCTCAACGTGTATCTGTATGTCGTAATTCCCAAGGGATTCTTTCCGCAGCAGGATACCGGTCAATTGCAGGGCGGGATTCGCGGCGACGCGCAGAGCTCGTTTCAATTGATGAAGCGCAAGCTGCAGGAGGTGGCGGCGATCATTCAGGCGGATCCCGCGGTCAATACCATTACGGGCTCGGTCGGCGGCGGCGGTTTCGGCCCCGGCGGCGGCGCGAACGCCAACGTCACCATCGCATTGAAACCGCTCGCCGAACGGCGGGAATCGGCTGATAAGGTCATTGCGCGTTTGAGGCCGAAGCTTAACAACGTCGCCGGCGTTTCTGTTTTTCTGCAAGCCGTGCAGGACGTGCGCGGCGGCGGCCGATCGGCCAATTCCCAGTATCAATGGACGTTGTTGGGCGATGATCTGCACGAGCTGCAGAGCTGGTCGCAGAAGCTTCGCATTGCGTTGCAGGACATGCCGGAAGTCACCGATGTCGACACCGATTTGCAGCCCGGCGGCCTGGAGGCCGATTTGATCGTGGACCGCGACACCGCGTCGCGCCTCGGACTCACGGAAATCCAAATAGACAACGCACTCGGCGACGCATTTGCTCAAGCTCAGGTGTCGAATATCTACAACCCCTACAGCCCGCAGCAATATCACGTCGTCATGGAGGTGGCGCCTGAGTTTTGGCAGAACCCGGAGATTCTCAAGGAGCTGTACGTGAGCACCTCCGGCGGCGCCGTGAGCGGCACCCAGGCAACCCAGGCGGTGGCCGGCACCACCGTGCTCAAGCCGGCATCCTCGACTCCTTCCTCCAGCGCCGCGATCGCCCAAGACGCGGCGCGCAATCTCGCCGCGAACTCGCTGGCGAATGCGGGCCGCGGCAATACGTCCACCGGATCGGCCGTGAGCGTGGCCAAGGAAACCGTCGTGCCGTTTTCGGCGTTCAGTCACTTTGCTACGGGAACGACACCCGTGAGCGTCAACCACACCGGAACTTCGGTCTCGACGGCCATCGCGTTCAACCTGCCGGAAGGGGAATCGCTGAAAACCGCGCTTGACGCGATCGAACGGAAAATGGCTGAAATCCACGTGCCCGTCACGATTCGCGGAGGAACGTACGGAACCGCCCGCCTCTTTCAACAAAGCAACAGCAACACGCCGCTCATGCTGGTGGCCGCGCTCCTTGCGATCTATGTGGTGCTGGGCGTGCTGTATGAAAGCTACAGCCAGCCGCTGACGATCCTCTCGACACTGCCCTCGGCCGGGGTGGGCGCCCTATTGGCATTGATGGCCACCGGGACGGAATTCAGTCTAATCGCCTTTCTGGGTATTTTGCTGTTGATCGGCATCGTCAAGAAAAACGCCATCATGATGGTCGATTTTGCGCTCGAGGCGGAGCGGACTCTGGGAATGGATCCCCGCGCCGCCATCGCGCATGCCTGCAGCCTGCGCTTTCGGCCCATCATGATGACCACCTGCGCCGCGATTGCGGGCGCTTTGCCCTTGGCAATCGCCTCCGGTGACGGCACTGAAATGCGCCGGCCCTTGGGCATCGCCATCGTCGGCGGCCTGATCGTCAGCCAGCTCCTTACCGTCTATACGACCCCGGTGGTGTACTTGTACATCCATCGGTACTGGAAGCACCTGAAGCAAGGCAAGTACCGCTCGCCCCCGGGACGCGCCGCCGGGCAGGGACCGGGGAGACAGGGATTCGACGCCTTGGGAGCCCCCACGTGACTCGATTCGCCCACGGGGCCTTTGGTCGATGGGCAAGCGCTGTCGCGGCACTGCTCGTGGCCGCTTCCTGCGCCGTCGGCCCCAACTACCATCGCCCGAAGCTCGACGCTGCGCCGAGCTTCAAGGAATCGGGGGATTGGAAGCCGAGCGAGCCCAACGATGTGTTGGACCGCGGACCCTGGTGGGAAATGTATGGCGACGATACCTTGAACCAGCTTGAACTGCGGATCGATATTTCAAATCAAAACGTGCTGGCCGCCGCGGCCGCATTCGACCAGGCGCGCGCGCTGGTGGCAGAGGCGCGCGCGGGATATTGGCCGACCGTGACCGCGAGCGTCGCGCGCCAGCGGGGCGGCGCCGGCGTACCCACCACCATTACGAATGCCGCGGGAGTGCCGGTCACCGCCAGCTCACGATCACCCATAACGAACAGCGCGGGACTATCGGTCAACTGGTATCTGGACATATGGGGAAAGATTCGCCGCACGGCGGAAAGCAATCGTGCTTCGGCCCAAGCCAGCGCGGCCGCTCTTGCCGCGGCTCGCCTTTCCGCGCAGGGGGCGCTGGCCACGGATTATTTCGAGCTTCGCGCGCAGGATCAGCTGCAAAAGCTGCTCGACGACACCGTGGAGGCTGAGACCATCTCCTTGAAAATCACCGAAAGCCGCTACCGCTTCGGCGTCGCTGCCCGGGCGGACGTCGTGAGCGCGCAAGCGCAGCTCTTGTCGAGCCAGGCGCAACAGGTCAACGCGAAAATCCAGCGGGCCACGCTCGAACACGCGATCGCCGTGCTCATCGGTCAGCAACCCGCCTCCTTCTCCCTCAGCCCCTCTGCGATGCGAACCGGTGTACCCACGGTGCCCGCGGGTGTTCCTTCGACATTGCTCGAGAGGCGTCCGGATGTGGCCGAGGCCGAACGAAAGGTGGCCGCTGCAAACGCGCAGATCGGCGTGGCCACAGCGGCCTACTTTCCCGATCTCACATTGAGCGGCTCGGACGACTATACCGGCAGCTCCATGAGCCATCTGATCCGCGCTTCGAATCGAGTCTGGTCGATTGGTCCCGCGCTTGCCGAGACTCTATTCGACGGGGGCCTGCGGCGAGCGCAGGTGGCGCAGGCGCGCGCCGGCTATGAGGGGACCGTTGCTGCGTATCGCCAGACCGTGCTCGCGGGTTTTCAGCAGGTCGAGGACGAACTCGTCACCTTGCGCGTGTTGGAGCAACAGGCGGTGATCGAGGAAGCCGCAGTGGCTGCCGCCCGAGAGGCGGAAAAGCTCACGCTCAACCAATACAAGGCGGGCACGGTGCCCTATAGCAGCGTGATCACCTCCCAGACTGCCCGCCTCAGCGCGGAACAGACGGCGCTCACCGTGCTGTCGAATCGATTACAGGCGAGCGTGGCGCTGATCGAGGCGGTGGGCGGCGGTTGGAACGCCTCGCAGCTGCCGCTGCCCTAGCCCGCCCTCTGGGCGCTGCCGGCGCACACACGCCGTGCGGTGCGCAAGCACCGCACCCCGTGCGGTGTGCAAGCACCGCACCCCGTGCGCGACATTCAGCCAGGCTCGGCCAGATCGTCCAGCACGATCGGCATGTGCCGGCGCAATAGCGCGGTTTGCACCTCCCAGTGCTCGTTCTCCGGCAGGCCTTCCATATAATGGACTTCCTCCGCGGCGTAAGTCGCGATCGGCAGACCGTCCCGCAACAAAAGCCGATTGCCGGCGAGCGAAGGCAGCCTTGCGCCGGGCGTGATGATGCCGATCAAATTCAGCGGATCCGCAGCCGACAGCGACACGTATTCGTGAGCGCGCGGTTTACGGCGCACGTCGCGCAACAAACCGATGGCCTCGGGCGTGGCGTACTGCTCGCCGGAGAAGCCGGCGACGAACCGCCCGCCGCGAATCTCGCCGCGCGCTTCCAATCGGCGGCAGCACATGAGCATGTCGCGCCACGGCGGCAGCCAATCGGCCTCCCTTCCAAGGAGTTTCCAGAAGATCACGCCCCACCGGCGTAGCAGCGTGCGCACGATATGTTCGACCGCCGCGTCGCCGCGATTCGCAGACCCCGGCGGGGACCGGCGCACGAGCGCCCACCGTCCTGCATCCGCCATGCCGAACAAGGCGAGCCGGCGCCTGCGTCGCGCGCCATGCGAGATTGCCTTGCCGCGCCGGCCGCTCGGTAACAGCAACACACGGAGGCCGGCGAAGCTGTCGGAGTTCACGACGCCGAGCGCGACGAGTTCGGCGAGCGCATCCTCGACCTCCACCGGGAGCATGCCCACGTGCTCGGCGATCTCGTCGAAGAACGAGGCGCCGTGCTCTCGGATGAATTCCGCCACGATTTCAGCTCTTGATGTCAGGGCGGGCGCGTCGGATAGGTCCGTGAATGCGGCCCATAACGGCACGTTGCGCCTCGCCAGCAAGGTGATGGGCGTCGAACGAACCGGCGAAGCGCCGCGGCCGCGTTCCGCGTCCGCGCCGGCCGCCGGGGAGGTCCGGGCCGCAAGGCGCGTCCAGATGAATCGGCCCGCGCGGCAATGCTCGTCCAGCCACTGGGGCTCGTACTCGGCCATGCGCGATGGAATAATCTCAGTCTCCCATGCTCCGGCCGGAGCCTCGAAGCCTTCGAGCTGCGTGAGCACCGCGGCGACCGCATCCGCTCCCTGCATCCTCGCCGCCGGCAGCACGCGCTGCCACTCGCAGAGAAACCGCAGGAAGTCCCGCGCTTGAACGGGCTCGATCTCGGCCCGCAGACGTTTGACCGTATAGCGATGGATGCGGGCGAGCAGCCGTCGTTCGCACCATTCTTCTTCGGCGAGGCCGGCGACGCCGGTGGCCGGGCCGGCGGCATCTTGACCCGCGCTCGGCTCGAATCGGCCGCGCATCGCGAAACCCTCGGCCTCGAGCGCCGCCAATGCGATGTCGATCCGGGATGCCGGCAGAGCCAGCGATTCGGCGATCCCCGAGGCCGTGACCGGACCCAAACCCTCGAGACGGCCGCGGACTATTTCCACCAGCGCTTCGTCGGATGGCGGCAAGCGCTGGAACAATGCGCTTCTTTCGGCGGCTATCCAAACGACAGCGCGCTCCCATGAAACCTTCGCCACACGGCCTTGTTCGGCGAGCGCATCCATCAAGGGCGGCCACGCTGGGTTGCGGCGCCGTTCCTCGTCCGTGAGGAAGGTCAGCCAGAGCAGCGCATCGTGAAGCTCATCGGGCGTGGCCGCATCGGGCCACGCTTCCGCGCGCACGCGTATGATCGCTTCCGGATCGAGCTTGCCGATGTCGGCGGCCGATTCCGGATCGAGCCAGCGGCGGCTCATGACGGCTTGGGTACGCCTTTCCTCGAGCGGCGCGTCATCGAGATAGGCATACGGGCGTGCGTTCAGGGCCTCGAGCGCAAGAGGCGAAGGCTCCGTGAGATCGCGCGCGACGACGCGGATATCGCCGCTTTCGAGACGGCGCAACACGGCCTCGAAGCCGTCGATATCCATTGCATCCTCGAGGCAATCCCGAATCGTTTGCTGCACCAACGGATGATCGGGTACCTCGATCTCGCCCGGCAAGTTCTCGGCGCAGGCGACTTGATCCGGGAATACGGATGCCAACAGATCTTCCGCGTTCATTCGCGCGATCTGCGGCGGAATTTTCTTCCCGCCTCGATATCGCGGCAGTGCGAGCGAAATGCCGGCATCCCAGCGCCAGCGCACGGCGAACATGGGCGCCGCGCACAACGCCTGGATGAGCACCGCGCGGGCCGAATTCGAGTGCAGGTAACGTGATGCCTCCGCCAGATCGAAGCTATGCGCATGAGTCAGCGAGAGCACGATGTGATCTTCGGTCGCGGCAGCCTGCAGTTCGAAATTGAATGTCCGGCAGAAACGCTTGCGCAAGGACAGCCCCCACGCCCGATTTATGCGGCTGCCGAACGTGGAATGAATGACCATCTGCATGCCGCCGGATTCGTCGAAGAAACGCTCGAACACGACGGTATCGAGGCTGGGCAAGCAGCCGAGGGCCGCTCGGCCGGCACGCAGGTATTGAACGACTTGCAACGCCGCGGCTTCGTCGAGGCCGACGGTGTCGATCAGCCACCGGATTGCCGCACCCGGCTCGCCGAGGCGCCGCTCGATCTCCGTTCTGAGCGTGGAGACGGCCGCCGACAGCTCTTCGGTGCGCCCGGGCGCCTCGCCCAGCCAGAACGGGATGGATGGCGGCTGACCGTGCGCATCCTCGACCCGTACCGTGCCGCGCTCGACGCGCAATATGCGAAACGACGTATTGCCCAATTGGAAGACATCGCCCTGCAGGCTCTCGACGGCGAAGTCTTCGTTGACCGTCCCGACCAGATGACCTTCCGGTTCCAGCATGACCTTGTAATCGGCATTGTCCGGAATGGCTCCTCCGGACGTGAGCGCCGTCAGTCGAGCACCCTTGCGGGGGCGCAACGTCTCGTTGACGGAGTCATGATGCAAGAGCGCCCCTCGGCGCCCGCGCCGGGTGCTGAAACCTTCCGCGAGCATGCGTACGCACTCGTCGAACTCTTCTCGGCGCAGCTCGCGGTAGGGATAAGCGGCGCGCATGAGATCGTACAACCCATGCTCGTCCCATTCCCTCGCCGCGACTTCGGCCGTGATCTGCTGAGCGAGGACGTCGAGCGCGTTCTGCGGGATGCGCAAGCGATCCAGCTCTCCGCGCCGAACCGCGTCCAGGAGTGCCGCGCACTCCACCAACTCGTCGCGGGAAAGCGGGAACAACCGGCCTTTGGAAATGCCGCCCACCGAATGCCCGGCGCGGCCCACGCGCTGCAAGAAGGCATTGATGGACCGCGTCGAGCCGATCTGGCAGACGAGATCCACGTCCCCGATATCGATCCCAAGCTCGAGCGACGCGGTAGCCACCAGTACCTTGAGTTCGCCGCGCTTCAAACGTTGCTCAGCGTCGAGCCGGCGCTCCTTCGAAAGGCTGCCGTGGTGCGCGGCGACATTCTTCTCGTCCAGCCGCTCCGAGAGATGACGCGCGACGCGTTCGGTCAGCCTGCGCGTATTGACGAATACCAAGGTCGTGCGATGCTCGCGGATCAACTCGGCCAGCCGATCGTAGATCTCGGTCCACGTCTCGCCGGACATCACCGCCTCGAGCGGAGCCGACGGCAGCTCCAACTGGAGATTGCGGCTGCGCGCGTGGCCGCCATCGATGATGGTGCACCCGCGGGCGTCCCTCCCATTCCCGCCAACCAAGAACCGGGCGACCTCTTGGATCGGTTTTTGAGTCGCCGACAATCCGACCCGCGTCAGAGAATGCTCGGCGAGGGCCTGCAGCCGCTCGAGAGACAGGGCGAGATGTGCGCCCCGTTTGTTGCCGGCAATCGCGTGAATTTCGTCGACGATCACCGTCCGGCAAGTGGCGAGCATGTCGCGGCCGGACTGCGAGCCGAGCAGGATATAGAGCGACTCCGGCGTGGTGACGACGATGTGCGGCGGCTTGCGCCGCATCCCCGCGCGTTCGGCCTGCGACGTGTCGCCGGTGCGCACGACGGCGCGAATGGCCACATCGGGCAAGTTCAGCGCCGCGAGTTCTTCGCGAATACCTTGCAGCGGCGCATCGAGATTGCGTTGAATGTCGTTCGACAGAGCCTTCAGCGGCGAAACGTAAACGATCCGGGTTTCATCCGGCAGTGTGCTTTCCAATCCCTCCTTGACGAGCTGGTCGATCGCGGCAAGAAACGCTGCAAACGTCTTGCCGGATCCCGTGGGTGCCGCCACCAATACGTGCTGTCCCGACCGCAGAGCCGGCCACGCCCGTTCCTGCGCGAGCGTCGGCGCATCGAAGGTCCGCGCAAACCAGGCGGCAACGGCAGGATGGAACGGATCGAGGGCGTTCATGGCTGGGGTCGGCAGGGTATGTCCCCAGCATAAACGCGCCCGCGATGACCCGCAAGCCTCGCCGCCCCCTTACTTCGCTTCCGCGATCTTCTTCAAGTTGTCCAGCCCTGCCTGGTAGACTCCGCCGATCGTATTCACGGCCGTCTGGTCATTTTCATTGTCCCCGGGATTGTCGCCGACATTCTTGCGTTTGAAATGACCGGTCCAGGTCACCGAAGACTTATTCTTGCCGATGGGCTTGACGTGGATTGTCGACGTGTAACTGCTCACCGGGAGCACCCCTTCGATGATGCTGTATTTGAACGAGCGGCCCGCTCCATCGTAGCTGATCAGCTTCTCTTTGATGGTCCCCCCGCCTTTCAAGGTCAACAGGCGCACGGCACCGACGGCGTTGTTCTTGCCCTCGACGAGCTCATCCGTGGCGACCGCCGGATGCCAAGTGTTCAAGCCGTTGAAGTCCTTCGCCGCGTTCCAGACCTTGTCCGCGGGGGCATCGATGGTGATCGACTTGCTCGTGGTGAGCATGGGCGCCGCCGCGTGGGCATAACCGCAGGCCGACAAGCATAGTCCCGCTACAACCGCACTATTGATTTTCATGCCTCGAGTCCTTTGTGATTTGGTTATTCGAATTGCAGCCAGTGCGCCGCCAACGGCGGAATCAGCAACAAGCTGACGCACGTAGAAGACACCAAGCCGCCGAGAATTACCACTGCCATCGGACCCTCGATCTCGTGACCGGGTTGATGAAGCTGCAATGCCACGGGCAGGAGGGCGAGGCCGGTGAGCAATGCCGTGAGCAGCACCGGCGTCAGCCGCTCTTCGGCACCGCGCGTTGCGGTATCCAAGTTCCAGGGTTGAGCCTCAACGTGCACCAGATGGTCGTAGTGAGATACCAGCAAAATCGTGTTTCGCGCAGCCATGCCGAACAAGGCAACGAAGCCGACCATGGCGCCGAGCGTCAGAGTGCCGCCCGTCAAGGCGACCGCCGCCACGCCGCCGATCAGCGTGCTCGGCAAGGATAGCAGGACGAGAAGGACGTGCCTGGGATGACCGAACGCGAGCGCCAGAAAGAGCACGATGAGCACCAGCGCGGCGGCGGAGTGCAGCAGCAACTCGTTCTTGGCGGCGGACTGCGCCTCGGCCGCCCCCCCGTAGCGCAGAAATACCCCCGGCGGCAGCTGCACCCCTGCGGCGATTGCCCGGCGCGCCTTTCCGGCATACCCGACCTGATCTGCGCTCACCGGGCTTGCGACGACGATCTGCCGGCGCAATCCGTCCTCGTGATCGACGAGGCTGCGGTCCAACATCATCTCGATCTTAGCCACCGAGGACAGAGGCACGAGTGCACCGTCGCGCCCGCGCAAAAGCAGGGACCCCACCGCTCGCGGATCGGCACCGGAATGAGCGATTCGGACGACCACAGGGACGCTGCGATCCGCCTGGCTGAGTTCCGCCGCAATGGTGCCATGATATGCGGCATTGACCGTCTGCAGCACGTCCGCCGCCTGCAGGCCGTAGAGGCCCAGTTGCCGGGGCATCAGCTCCAGATGCAGCTCCGCTTCGCGAGGGGGGACCACCAGGCGAACGTTTCCGCTATCGGGCAAGCGCTGCAGCACCGCGACGATCTGGGCGCCGACAAGGTCGTCGGTCTCCAGGTCGGAACCGATCACGCTGATCGAAAATGGCGCCGACTCGCCGGAAAGTGTCTCACCGATGCGCTCGGCCAACACCGAATAGATTTCCACCAATTGATTCGGGTAGTCATCGAACACGTGGCGTATCGCGGCATCGATCTCGCTTGCATTGCGGCCCTCGCGCGGATCGATCTGCACCTCGAACTCGCTCTTGTTCGGCGCGTCCGGGTCCTGGCCGTTCTCGGCGCGGCCGATCTGTTCGGCGACGCTCTTGACGCCCGGAATGGCGATAAGTCCCTGCGAGATGCGTTGCCCGACGCGCGTCGTTTCGGCAAGCGAGATTCCAGGCCGCAAGGATGCATGCGCGATCAGATAATTTTCGCGGAAGTCCGGCAGCAAGCGCGCGCCCAGCAGAGGCAGAAGAGCGATCCCGGCAATTCCGCTCGCCAGCACGATCGCGACCAGCGTACGCGGCCGATCGTTCAGCCACGCGATCGCGGCCAGCTGCCGGCGTTTCAAACGGCGGAGAAACGCCGCTTCGGGCTTCGGCTGATGGCGCGCCATCACGAGCGCGCACAGCGCCGGAGTCGCGCTCATCGCGACCAGCAAGGACAGGCCCACGGCCAGCAAGAACGAAATCGACAGCGGACGGAAGAATGCGCCCTGCAATCCGGACATCATCAAGATGGGCAAAAACGCCACTGCCACCGCGGCGGTCGCATAGAACACGGGCCGCCGCACCTCCAGCGAAGCGCCGATGAACAGTTCACCGATGTCGGCGTCCCGGCCGGCGCTGCGGCGCCGCCGAAGGATATTCTCGACGTCGATGACGGCGTCATCGACCACCACGCCGAGCGCGACGACGAGACCGCCCAGCGTCATCGTGTTGAGACTCAATCCCCAGGCTTCCAGAATCCAAACCGTCGTCAGCAGCGCGAGCGGAATCGCGCTGAAGGAAACCAACGCACCGCGCCAGTCGCGCAGCGTGACCAACAGCAGCGCGACCACCAGCACGGCGCCTATTGCCAAGGAATTTCGCAGTTTCTCGATTGCGCTCTCGATGAAACTCGCCGGGCGCAGCAGGGCCGGATGGTACAGGACGCCCTGCTTCGCCAGCGTCGGCGCCAGGGCATCGAGCCTAAGCTCGAGCGCACGCGTCACCTCGAGCGTGTTGGCGCCGAATTGCGTCGAGGTTTCGATGAGGATGCCCGGCCGGCCGGCGATCAGCGCATCTCCGAACCGCGGCTCGGCTCCTTCGCGCAATGTGGCGACATCCCCGAGCCGCACGGGCAGCCCGTCCCGCGTGACGACCACCGCCTGTGCCAACGCCTCGAGGGTCGCGCCCGGCGCTTGCGCCTGGATCACGATGCGCTGCGTGGGAGTTTCGAAATACCCTCCGCCGATCAAGGCGGTGGCGCGCTTGGCCGTGGCGAGAACATCGTCGAGGGCGACTCCTGCCGCGGCTAATTTTGCCGGATCGACGACGATCTGCCGCTCGCGCACTTCGCCGCCGAAAATTTGCGCCTGTGCCACGCCGGGAACCGCCAGAATCTGCGGCTTGACGATCCATTGCACCACGTCCCGCAACTCCACGGGCGAGAGTCGATCGCTGGTATAGCCAAAATGCACGAGATATTCCATCGAGGAGCTCAGCGGCGACAGCAAGGGCGCTCCTACGCCCGCCGGAAGGAGGCCGGCGAACTCGGCCAGGCGCTCCGTGACTACCTGACGCTGCCGGTACGGATCGCCGCCGCGGTTGAATACCACCTGGATCGCCGACAGGCCTTGGCTCGAGGTCGAACGGACCGTCTTTACATTCTCGGTGCCGGCCAGCAGGCCCTCCAGCGGCCGCGTGACCAGTGCTTCAACCTGAGTTGCGTCGAGACCCGGCGCCTCGGTCTGCACGAGCACGTGCGGAGGCGCGAAATCCGGAAACACATCGAACCGGGCGACGAATAGCGCGGACAGCCCGATCGCGGCAATCAGGCAGGTGAGCGCCGTCACAATGCGGGGATTGCCCAGGGAGGCGCGAACTATGGCGGCTAGCATCGCGGTGTTCCCTAGTCGTCATCGTCATTCTGATGGGCACCCACTCGCTGCAGCGACCACAAAACACCGGCGCCGCGTACGACGATGTTGTCATCGTCTTCGACGCCCTGCACCAGCCAGCCATCCCCATAAGGCAGCAGCAAAGTCACTTTCACGGGCGCGTACCGCGCATTTTTTTCGCCGGATTTTTTTGCCAGTTGCTTGTAAACGTAGGCTCCGTTCTCATCGTAGAGCAATGCCTCGCGCGGCAGCGCCAGTCCGGAGCGCTCGGCAGTCAACAGCGCAACCGGGACTCGTGCGCCCGGGCCCAAGCCCTGAGGCGCATTCGGCACTTCGATCAATACGCCGACACTCTGCAATTCCGTCGTTTGTCGCAGTGTTCCAAGCACGCGCCCCGGGACTTCGATCCCATCCACGTCCAATACGGCCTGGCTGGCCGGCGCGCCCAGGATGTGCCGGCCGGGAACCTCGGCGCGCACCAGCAAACTTCGTCCGCTTGTCGACGCATCGATGACTTTCTGGCGTGCGCCGGGCGGCAGTGCTGCCAAGGGACTCCAATGCAAAGCGAAGTTGGCCGCCGCTACCTGCGCCTGCGCCTGCGCCTTTGCCTGTTCCGCCTGCGCCGCTTCGAGCACCTTGACCGAGACTCCTGCGCCGCCGTCGTGAAGCGCATGCAGCCGAACGAGCTCGGCCGACGCGGCGTGCTCCGCTGCCGCAGTGGCGCTCGCTTCTCCCATGTCGGAGACAAGCGTCGTCGCATCCAGCGCGAGCCCCAGTGCCGGGATGCGTTCCGGGGCCTTGGCGGCCACGGGATGCGCGATGACGATGCCGACCGCGCGCTGTTGTTCGGTAGTCAGATTCGCTTGTGCGGATTGCCCGGCGGAAGCATCGTCCTTATCGTCATCGCCGATGGCGGCGGGCGAAACGCTTAGCGCCGCGCAGCACGCGAGCGCCGGCGCATGGCGGATCCGACCCTTCACGAACCTGCTCCGGACGTGATCGACACCATGGATTGACCCAGGGCAAGTTCCGGCCCCGACAAGGGCGTGTGCAGCACATCCTCGAGGCCGTTGCGCGAGGCCTGCAACTGAGCGCGCATTTGCAATAGCTCAAGCTCAGCCCGCATCGCAAGTATGTCGGCGCCGACCTGGCTCTCGAGATCCGCCGCTCCCACTTCGAAGCCAAGGTCCGCCGTCCGCTTCTGCCGCCGCGCGGCGTCGAGCTGGCGTTCCGCGGCCTCGGCACTGGCGCGGGCGATGTGCTCCGCACGCTCGGCGGCAACGATCTCTCCATAAATTTCGGTTTGCAGCGCGAGCATCCGTTGTCCCGCCATCTCGCGGTCGGCGAGCGCTTCGGCGATCTCCCCCCTGTTGCGATTGACCGGCAGGGTGAAACCCAAGTTGAATGGAAACTTGGCGATGCCATGATCCCAATAGTAGCCGGGGGAAAGCTCGAATTCCGGATACTGGCGGGCAACCGACAGCCGCAGTTTGCTTTCGGCGGCCGCGTACTCGCCGATAGCGGCGCCGAGATCGGCGCGCGACAGCAGCGCCTGTTCGCGCGCCTCACGCTGCGTGTTTTCGTTCACGGCTGGCGGATCGCCCCAATCCGGCCACGCGACCGTCACTCCGTCCAGCGCCTGCGGCGGCAGGCCCAAGGCTTTTGCCGCGGCGGCCTGCGCCGCATCGACGAATGCCCGCAATTCCGCCGCCTGTTGCTCTATTTGTATTCGCGCCTGCTGACTGGTGAGAAGCTCACTGGGTCCATCCTCGCCGGCCTCGACGCGCTGCTTCTCGAGCGCGACCAGCCGGTCCTGCGCAGCTGCCAGCCGGTCGAGCAAACGCACGCGGCGGCGGCCGCTCTCCCAATCGGAGAGCGCCGCGGCCAAAGCGCTGCGCACGGTCCACGCCTGCTCCATCAGGTGCAATTGCGCATTGCTGGTATCCAGCCGGGCGATTTCGATATCCAGGCGGCGCCGCGCAGGCGAACGCAGCAGCCAATTCAATCCGACTCCGTAGAGCCAAGGGTGCGGGTCATGCCGTGCGTATTCCGACTGCAGAATGAGCTGGGGATTGAGCGACTGCGCCGCGGTGATCCCGCGCGACTGCGCCACGAGCACCTGCGTTCTCGCCACGGCGAGCTGCGGATTTTGCGTCAGCGCGACTGCCAGTAATTCCGCTCGATCCCACTCCCGCGGCGGCCAGCCCGCGGCTGCCTGCGGCAGAAGGCGCAAGAGCTCGCCGCGCGGTTGAACCCCGGTCAGCCGGCGAGCCGCAATTTCATCTGCGCTTCGCCGCGGATCGAGCGGCGCCGCGCGATAATGGACGCAGCCTGAGAGTGCACCGAGCAAGGCACCGAGAGTAAGACAGCGACCGGCGTATCTGAGCGGCGCAGCGCGTCCGAGCGGCGCAGCGGGTGAGTTTCTCGATGACGCCAACGAATATTTCCCCTTTTTTTTATGATACTCGTCCGGGCATCCATATAAAACCCGTGAATCGAGGAGTGACGGGGTTGAATTCCGCACGGGTCATTGTTGGAATAGGCGCATGGTCCGGCAGCGCCGTTGGAACGTTCCGTATTTGGCATTGCTGGCCGCCTTATCGGCGGCGGCGGCGGGCGTTTGTATCGGGGAAGGCGCACCTGCCCGCAAATACGGTGAAGGAATCTGGAAAGCCGCCGTGCCTGCGACACCCATGACGGGCGAATTCGATAGTTTGGATCCGATGGGCGTCGCGGCGGGAGCCCGGATCAAGGCGGACTGTTCCCTTAATTGGATCAGTCCGGACAGCGGCAAGCGGTATTGTTTTTCAAGCGGCACTTCGCTGGTGTTTTTTTTGGATAGGCCGCAAGCCAATATCGAGCGAGCGCAGGCTGCTTGGCTCAGAATGAGCGGCCAACGATAAGCCCTCACCGTGGGTCCGCACGCCTAACGAGCCGGCGGCGATGCTTGCACTTGAAAATCGGCGACGCATCACTGCGGCGCCGACTCGAACCACCGTGACCAACATCGCCCTAGATCAGAAGAATAGTATGCCTCCCAGCGCGATGTCTTTTTGCTTCGCCGAATTTCCGTTCCAGGCTTCGGCCTTCGTATCGATGTATTCACCCACGAGGGTGATGCTCTTCGTCAGACTGTAGTACACACCCAAGACGCCGGACCTGTTGCGCTTGAGCAGACAGCCAGGAGTAGTGCCAAGGGCGAACAGGCGGCATTCTGGAATGCCTTTTCATCGTCGGCGAGCTTGAGGTCCGATATGCCGTAGCTGAGGCCGAATTTCACTTTGTCGAGTACTTTGTAAGTTGCCTGCACGTAACCGCCGTCGGATTTGCGCTTATCGCCGGAGGCTGACGTCGAAAGAATGTACAGTCCCGTCGTGCCGACGCCCTTGCCGGTATAACCGTATAGCACGCCCTCGAAGCCTGCGACATCCAGCTTGACGCCCCCGTCGACCGCGGTGCCGGTATAGCTCATCGCGACGCCCGCTGGTGTGGCGGGCGAAGAGGCACGCTTCAATTTCTGGGTGACTACGTCGACCCAGACCTTGCCGCTGAGTGCGGCGCTCTTCGGGTCTCCAAAGGCGTAGGCGGCGCCTGCTTGAAATTGCGGCGAATTGTGCGAGTTATAGGTCCCATCATTCAGAGGCTGGAAGACGCCGAACGATGCCGTAAAGCCAGCCAGATTCGCCGTGGTATAGGTGATCTGCGGTTCCCAGTCGGTATAGATGTAACCGATGCCGATGCGCCCGAGACTCGTATTGCTCGGCGCGGGGTTGGCTAACGCGGTTCCTACCCCGAGCAGCGTCATGTCGTCGAGGATCGCGTCTTTGCCGAAGAGCCCGATGTCGCGGCCCATCTTCACGGTGCCCCAACTGGCGTCGCCGAAGGTGAAATACACTTGACGCGCATCGATGCCGGGCGACTGCAACGCAGAAGGATTGCCGGCGCCGTTGACGGGAACCACCGAGGTCGCTGTTGATGCCGGGATAAAACCCGATTGTCACATCGATGTCGAGGTCGGCCTGCCGAGAGGTTGCGCTGAATACCAGCGCCGCGGGCAGCAAACCGTTGCGAATCGATGACGAACGATCAATTCCGCCGGTGCAAGCGAGGCCACCGGTTATGATCGAAGTGTCATCGCATTTAGTCGCCACATAAAAGGCATTCACATTGCCGGCAAAATCGATCTTCCAATCGCCGGCGGTAACGTCGATTCCCGCAACTGCGTCGAGGCTCGGAACCATCCACATCGCGGCACTCACTGCGATCGCAAGCTTGGTACGCTTATTCATGAAAACTCCCCTCCGTTTCGAGTTCTTTGTCGTGACGTCGAAGGCTGCGACAAGGTGCCGCCGCCGCCGCCCGCAGCTTTTCCCGCAATCGCCAAACGCCCCCTGGCGTCGGGTGAAGCCCGAGTCAGTATCTGCAAGAGGCGTACCAATGCAGCAACGAGGATGCGCGGACGGACGCAACACGCCCGGGGGGTGTCGGCGGCGCGAACTTCGGCTGCTGAAAATATGCGGCGAACCGTCCGTTTCACAGTTGCGCCCCGGCAAGCACACCGCCATCGGAGCAAACGGGAGCATGTGTGGTTTTAATGCAAATCGGCGCCGGTGTGTTCAACCGGATATATGCCGCCGGATATCTGCCCCAGTGTCACGCTTGAGGATCACATTTGTCGCACTCTGTGTTGGATTAGGCACAGGCGCCGACAGGCACCTGACCTCCATCCAGCGCCGCCTGCGCTTGCGCGGCCAGCTTTCGCTGCTTCATTTTTGAAGCACAAACTGTAGCGGATCAGTAACACCCGGCACTGCCGCTGTCTCCTGGCGTTATGTATTGCGTCGCAAGTAATTGATCGACCAGCGTTATGTGCGCCTGACCTCCAACTGGCACGCTTGCTGCTTGTCGTTCCATGGCTGCTTGTCGTTGGATGGAAACAAGCGCCCTGCACGTTGCTCGAAGAATGCGCACGGAGATTCGCGTCGACATGTTGCGGAGGAGCGCTAATCAATGAAGACGAGAGCGGCTGTTGCCTGGGAAGCGGATAAACCACTGAGCGTCGAAGAAGTTGACCTCGAAGGACCGAAGACAGGCGAGGTCTTGGTAAGAATCGTCGCGACCGGCGTGTGCCATACCGATGCGTTCACGCTGTCCGGAGCGGATCCCGAAGGACTATTTCCCGTCATCCTGGGTCACGAGGGCGGCGGCATCGTTCAAGAGGTAGGGCCGGGCGTCACCAGCGTGAAAGCGGGCGATCATGTGATCCCGCTGTATACCCCCGAATGCGGCACCTGCGAGTTTTGCCGTTCCGGCAAGACAAATCTATGCCAGCGGATCCGCGTGACTCAGGGCAAGGGGGTTATGCCGGATGGCACCTCGCGGTTTTCCTTCAAAGGCAAACCCATTCTGCACTACATGGGCACGAGCACATTTTCCGAATACACGGTGCTGCCTGAGATTGCGGTCGCAAAAATCAACCCGAAAGCGCCGCTCGATAAAGTGTGCCTCCTGGGCTGCGGTATCACGACCGGCATCGGCGCCGTGCTGAATACCGCGAAAGTCCCGCCAGGCTCCACGGTGGCGGTGTTCGGACTGGGGGGAATCGGCTTGTCGGTGGTCCAAGGGGCGGTGATGGCCAAGGCCTCGCGCATCATTGCCGTCGATCTCAATCCCGCCAAATGGACAATGGCCAAGACCCTCGGCGCGACTGACTATGTCAATCCGAAGGATCATGACAAGCCGATCCAGCAGGTCATAGTCGATCTCACGAACGGCGGCGTCGACTATTCGTTCGAATGCATCGGCAACGTTCACGTGATGCGCTCTGCACTCGAGTGTTGTCACAAGGGATGGGGCGAATCGGTTATCATCGGTGTTGCCGGTGCCGGACAGGAAATCTGCACCCGGCCGTTCCAGCTGGTCACCGGTCGCGTCTGGCGCGGCTCGGCATTCGGCGGCGTGAAGGGCCGCTCGCAACTGCCGGGCTACGTAGATCGCTATCTCGAGGGCGAGATCAAGATCGACGAAATGATCAGCGAAGTGCTGCCGTTGACCGAGATCAACGAAGCCTTTGAATTGATGCATGCGGGTAAGGTCATTCGTTCGGTGATCAAGTATTGATCATGCCGGCGAAACTTGTATGCGGCGAAATTATTTCGAGAGATGCCGTGTTAACGGCTGTATATGAAAACTAGTGGGAGGACGAATCATGGCAGTTTCAATTCATCCGTCGGTCGACAACGGTGTCAAGCAGGGATCGAAGGACTTCGCAGGGGGAACCTTGACCTGCAAATGCACTGACAAGCCGGTCAAGGTATCGATTGGCGCGCAGATCGCGCATAACCACGCCTGCGGCTGCACCAAGTGCTGGAAGCCGAAGGGTGCGAAATTCTCGGTAGTCGCGGTGGTGTCCAAAGACAAGGTGAAGGTCACGCAGAACGGCGACAAGCTGTCGGTGGTCGATCAATCGGCGACCATTCAACGCCATGCATGCAAGGCGTGCGGGGTGCATATGTTCGGCCGCATAGAGAACGGCAAGCACGCATTCTACGGGCTCGATTTCGTACACCCGGAATTGTCGACGGAGTCCGGCTGGGCGGCCCCGGGGTTTGCCGCTTTCGTTTCCTCGATCATCGAATCAGGCGAGGATCCGGCAAACATGGGCGCGGTGCGCAGCCGCCTCAAGGAGCTCGGTCTAGAGCCTTACGATTGCTTGAACCCGCCTCTGATGGATGCGCTTGCGACGCATGCGGCGAAACAGTCGGGCGTTCGGAAGTCCTAGTCCTCATCGCCGTTTGAGTACGGCGCGACGCTGTCCTGACAGCCGCCAAGGCAGCGTCGCGCCTGATCGCGTTATTGCTCCAGCACGATATTGTGCTTGTGAATTTTCCGGTACAGGGTATTGCGGCTGATGCCGAGCGCCTGCGCGGTACGGCTGATGTTCCAGTGCATTCTTTCGAGTTCACGCAGCAGGGCTGCGCATTCGGCGTCCCGCAATGCGGCGGACGGCGGGTTCAGCGCCGCGGATGTAAGTTCCGCCTGCCCGACGATGCTCGGCGACGCGATTGCGCGCATTTCGGTGTGGAGAATTTCCTGAGGTAGGTTCGGCAGCCGAATGATTCCGTCGCGGCACAGCGCCGAGGCGGTTCGCAGGGCGTTGCGCAGCTGACGAATATTGCCCGGCCAGGAGTAATCCAACAGCTTGTGAAAGGCGTCTTCGGCGATTTCGATCGATTCCTGCCCGGCGTTCTCCTCCTGCAGCAGGGTGCGGATCAAGTCGGCTTTATCGCTGCGGTCGCGCAACAGCGGCAGGTGCAGCGTGATGCCGTTCAATCGGTAGTACAAGTCTTCGCGAAATTCGCCGTCCTCGATCATCTTGCGGATATCGCGATGCGTTGCGCTGATCACGTGCAGGATGACCGGAATGGCCTGATCGCTTCCGAGCGGAACGACTTCGCGTTCCTCGATGACGCGCAGCAAGCGGGTTTGCAGCATCAACGGCATATCTCCGATTTCGTCCAGGAACAGCGTGCCGCCGTTGGATTGGAGAATCTTTCCGCTTCGCCCTTCCTTCACTGCGCCTGTGAACGCCCCGCGCGTGTAGCCGAAGAGCTCGCTCTCGATCAGGCTTTCCGGTATGGCTGCGCAGTTGACCGTCACGAACGCCTTGTCGGCCCACAGGCCGCTGTGGTGCAGGGCTTTGGCGAACGCTTCTTTGCCAGTGCCGGTCGCTCCCTGCAGGAGAATGGGAACTTGCTTCGCGAATAGTTGCCTGCCGAAGCTCAGGTTCTTGCGCACTTGCGCATCTTCACCGACATAGCTTTTCCCGCGTCCCTGTTGGATTCCTGCGCCTATGTCGGCGGCCGGGCTCGGCGCGGCCAGTTCCAAGGTGCGCCCGGCGGGGCGCAGCGGGGCGCGGGCAATCGCAAAGAATCTCCGGCCATGAGCCAGGTCCCGCACCGGCCAAATCGTGCTGGGTTCGAACTGGGCGCGCCTCTCGAGAGTCGCGAAGTCGAACTGGAAAAACCTTTCGATCGACTCGCCGATCAGCGATTTGCGCGTCGAACATCCGAGCTGCAGAAGCGCGCTCTCGTTGACCGCGAGGATGGTACCGCCGCCATCGATCGCAACCAGCGCTTCGTGCAGCAGGCCGACGAACTCGGGTCTGCTGTGAAAGCGCAATATCCAGGATTGGCTGAACTCCTTCAGGAAGTTCCAGCGGGAAATGAGATGCGCGGACATGTTGACGAGAGCCATCGTGTGCCGCTGGATCAGTCGGCTGTCGCTCGAGTTTGCCGTCGAAGCATCGAGCACCGCGATGATCGATCCGTGGGGATCGAGTATCGGCGCGCCCGAGCACGACAGCGAGAGATTGTAGCCGCGAAAATGTTCCTCCCGATGCACCGTCACCGGACACCCTTCCGCGAGGCAGGTGCCTATCCCATTGGTTCCCTCGTGGCGCTCATCCCACAATGCGCCAAGCGACAGGCCGGCCTGACGGAATTCGCGTTGCAGGGTCGGATCGGTAATGGTCGTCAGCACCACACCCTGCGTATCGGACAAGATGACCGCGAACCCCGATCCTGCGATTTGCTCGTAAAGACTCTCCATCTCGGCGCGCGCGACCGGGAGCAGCTCCCCCATTCGCTGCTGCAATTCTTTGAGCGATTGGGAGTTGAGAACCGCGTTTTGCCGCGGCGCCGACGGTTCGATCCGGTATTCCCGCAGACATCGATACCACGACCGCGTGACATGCGGCTCGATTCCCGCAGGCTGCAGCCCATTCTGGACGATATGGAGAATGCGCGACGCATGGCTCGTGGCGAGATTCAGGTTCGTCATGGCATCCCTCGCTTTGAAGCGTTTCCCGAAGCGTTCCCGAGCTTATCCGTACGTTGCGGAAAGCCCACAGTGGGCCGCACTCTATCGTGCGGCCCACGTGACATAAATCGTGGCCTCTTTGCAGCAATCGCGCAATCTGCACTGCAACAATCTATTGCTGGTCGGGAGGAGTTCCAAATTTGTAGGCCGGATCGCCGCTGTACTTGGAGCGGATGAAGGCCAGGATTTTCCAAAGATCGTCCGAGTTCTTGATGATAGTGCCGAAAGGCGGCATGGGGCCGACGACATTTTCTCGGCCCTTGCGCATATAGCCTTGTTTCTGCAGTTCGTCGCTACCCAGTGTGACGAGCCGGAACAACGTGTCGTCATCGCCGCCGTAAACCCAGGTATCGTTGGTCAGCGCGGGACACATGCCGCCCCCGCCGCCGCCCCCATGGCAGCCGCTGCAAGAATAACTGAGCAAGAACTTCCCGCCCTCCGCGACGGCATCTTCTTGGGTGTCCTTGTACGGATTCGCAAGTTTTCCTTTGGGGGTGTTCTGCACCAAGTCCATCGGTGGGATTTTGGTGTAGTCGGCCGGTGCGTCGGCGGCCCACACTCTGCCGAGGATGAATAGCACCGCCACACCGGCGAGCACCGCGACCATACCTCCAACGAGCACTCGACTTCTCACGTCTTCCATCTCCTTTTTCGTTCAGTCTGTCTTCGTTTCAGCCCGACTTGGAGGCGTCGTGCTCCGCGGCTTCTCGTAGGATTTTGACGACAGCGTCGCTGTTGTTCGCTTGCGCGATGCTGAGGGCCGTCCGGCCGTCCTCGCTGCGAGCATTGACGTCGGCGCCGGATTTGAGCAGCAACCCGACGACCGCCGAACGATTGCCGGCGGCGGCAATCATCAAGGCAGTGACCCCCCCTGGATTGGCGGCGTTGACTTTCGCGCCGTGTTCGATCAAGGCAGCCGCAACTTCGCTGGAGCCGGAAATCGACGCGAGCATCAAGGGAGTGTATCCGCCCTTCGCCACGGGCACGTTGACGTCGGCACCGGCCTCCAGCAGCGTCATTGCTGCCTTGACCTTGGCGTTTTGCACGGCAACTGCCAGCGCCGTGAGCCCATCGTTATCGGCTGCGCTCAAGGTTGCACCGTGCTTGAGCAGCATACTGACCAATGACGGCTGATCATTCCATGCGGCATACATCAGCGGCGTCCAGCCGCTTCGGTCGGCGATATTCGGATCCGCTTTGTGCTCGACCAGATAGGTCGCTACCGCCATGAAGCCGAAGCGCGCGGCATTGGACAAGGTCGGATGTCCTTCGCCGTCGACTGCGTCGACATGCGCACCATGACCCACCAGGTAGCGCACGCGATCGATGTCGTCGGCCACGATGGCGTTGTTCAACTCGTCGTCGGGGTTTGCTCCCTGCGCGAGCCATTTTTTCAGCTCCGCCATTCTCGCGGCCCGCGCCTTGACGTCGACCGCCCCCGCTGTTTGCACATCGGGCTTGGCGGGCTGGTACGGTCCATGCTCGGGCAGATCCCCCGAAACCGAGCATTCATCGCACTTCACCAGCGGCACGCCGTAGTCGATCAGGATTTGCCGTATCTCGCTTTTGTGCTGCTCAACCGCCTGCTCGATGGCCGCCTTGATGTCCTGGCGGCCCCTCGGCACGGCGAGCGCCATGTCGAATTCCATTTGTTCCCGATCCTCCATCATATTCACGGGCTGGATGATCAACGGTGCGTGCATGATCGTCTTGTAATAACCGGCCATCGGGCCCCAGGCCGCGGCGACGTCGAGGCCGCCGTCGATGACTTGCTGGACCTGGTACGAGGGTTGATTGTTCGCCACGATGTCGGCGTTGTGGCTCAAGTAATGAATCACGGTGTTCGAGACCACGTGGTGATCGGCGAGCGCCTGGCGGATCGCGGATACCTGAAATACGCCGACGCGCAGCTTCTTCAGTTCGGGATCATCCAGACTTTTGATGTGGATGCCCTTGTCGCTGCGGTACGCCAGAACGAACGTGGACCGGTACAAAGGGCGAAGCACTACGGCACCCTCGGTGTCCGTCGCCATATCCATCCACAGGTCGCAGTTGCCTTCGCTCAAGGTCGTGCGCATGAGGCCCCGCTCGATGGAAGGCCGCCAATAGTATTGGACGCCGGTTCCCAAGGCCGCACCGACCACTTGCGCGATCTTGTTCTCGAATCCCTCGCCCTTCTGGTTGGACAACGGCATGTTTCCCGGATCGGCACAGACGGTCAGCGACTTGAGTTCGCCGCCGAGGACCGCTCCGCTTGCAGCCAACATTGCGGCCACAACGGCCGCTCGCCCGACAAGACTCGTGAGTCTGTTATCCAAAGCAATCTCCTATGCCGGCGCTCATGCCGCGGCTCGACAACCGGTTGGACTTGCGCAAGCAACGAAGGTTGCACACGCGCCGTCTACATTATGATGCGCGCTGCGCCCGGAAGATAAGAAAAGCCCGGTGACTTGCGTCACCGGGCATAGTCATCAACATCGATCTTGTATCAATTTCGGAGTTAATCACCCAGCCTGAATGTGTAAAGGGTGCCGCCCTGGGGAATCGAGGCGAGATTGGCAGCCTTGGTCATCGCGGTAGCGCCTATCGCGCCGAATTTGTCATTGAGGTCCAAGCCCGCGGTTACCGGCAAGCCGATCCACCCGCCGATGCCCGACCAGACCGACACATACTGCTTGCCCTTCACCGAATAGGTGATGGGGTTGCCGATAATGCCCGAGCCCAGCTTGCGCGACCATATCACCTTGCCGGTGGCGCGATCCACGGCACGGAAGTCCCCGCCCAAGCTGCCGTAGAACGCCAACCCGCCGCCCGTCACCAGAGCGCCGCCCCAGTTCGGGAAGGAATCAGGAATTTCCCACTCGGTCTTGCCGGTCACGACGTTGAACTTCTTGAACTTGCCGGTCACGCCGGGCTTCTCCGGATACATGTAAACGTTGGCGAACACGTATACCGTTCCCTGCGTGGTGTGCGAGCGTTGCTGCGGCTCGAGCTCCATGCACCAGTTATTGGTCGGCACATAGAAGTTCTGCGCATCGCTCGGATCCACCGCCACCGGCTGCTGGTCCTTGCCGCCCATGGCAGACGGGCAGGCCTGTGTATTCTCACCCACTTTGAGCGGCGAGTGTTCCGCTACCTTGACGGGCCGACCTGTCTTCATGTCGACTTTTTCGGCCCAGTTCGTCGTGACGTACTTGTTGGCGCGCAACAGCGTGCCGTCGGTGCGATCGAATACATAGGCGAAACCGTTGCGGTCGAAGTGCACGAGGGTCTTGCGGTTCTTGCCGTCCACATCCATATCGACCAAGACGACTTCATTGATGCCGTCATAGTCCCACTGATCGAACGGCGTCATCTGATAGACCCACTCGGCTTCGCCGGTATCGACGTTGCGTGCAAAAATGCTCATGGACCACTTGTTGTCGAACTTGCCGCTATTGCAGTTCGCTTGCGTCAACGGTTCCGCGCAGCGGAATTGCGGAGACCACAGACCCGGGTTGCCCGTGCCGTAGTACACCAAGTGCAGCGCCGGATCATAGGCATACCAGCCCCACGCCGCTCCGCCGCCCCGTTTCCACTCATCGCCCACATAGGTCGACATGCCGAGGTCTTTGCCGGCAGTCCCATACTCGGGATGTTTCTTGTTGGTGTTCTTGGTCAGGCACACATCGGCGTCGCTACCGGTGGAATGACACTCCCACACCTTCTTGCCGTCGGCCAGATTGTAGGCGGTCATCCTGCCGCGAGCGGCAAACTCATCGCCGCCGAAGCCGATGATCACTTTATCGTTCGCGATGATCGGCGCGGGCGTGATGGTCTCGCCCTTGTCCGGGTATGCATGCTTGACGACCCAGAGCTCCTTGCCGGTCGTCGCATCCAAAGCAATGACATAGCCATCCAAGGTGCCGAACACGAGTTTATTGTCCGCATAGGACATGCCGCGGTTTACCGTATCGCAGCAGGCTCGGGGCACTGCGGATTCGTCGCGTCCGCTGGTCTTGGTGTAGTGCCACACCTGCACCGGATGATCCGGATCGCTCAAATCGAGTGCTTGCACGATGTTCGGCCATCCGCTCTCGATGTACATCATCGGCTTTCCGCCGACATTTTCGATGACCAACGGCTGACCTTCGTGGCCGCGCAAGGTGCCGCTCGACTGCGCCCAGACCATGTTCAGGCCTTTGACGTTGCCGGTGTTGATGTCTTTGAGCGTGCTGTAGCGGGTCTGATTTAAATCACCCGCGGGGGCACCCCATTGATTGGGGTCTTTGAAGCGTGCGAACTGTTCCGTATCCGAGGCGGCCATCGCGGCACCACACGTCGTTACAAGCGCTGCGACGGCATACAATATCTTGACCTGACGTTTTGACGTAAGCCATTTCATCTCAATTCTCCTGCTGCGTGGGGTCTCTGCACACAGTCCTTAATCCTGAGTGCGGTGCGTGTTATGCGTGGATCATTATCAGTCGTTGCTGCCAAAACTCCCTCCTTCGCGATGCTTGCCTATTGTTTATATTCATCCGGCCGCGATCGAACAGCGGCCAGTCTGATCCCAATGAGATGGTAAGTCAGCGATAGGCACCACCGCCTTGGGCCGCACCATGGAATAGCAATGCCTATGCCATCCGTCGCAATTGCGAAAAGAAAATCAAACGAGATAAGAAGTCTTTCAAAATCAGTTACCTACGAATCCTTGGCCGGGGCTTTGCGCCGCGCCTCGGTGCGAACTGTGTCATGAGCGTGACAGTGGAGCAGTGGGGATTGCGTCGTTCGTGAGGCGCACCGCCGCAATTAGTTTTCCCGCCGCTCGGGATCCTCGGGATCTTTCGGGCGTGTCACGGATCTTTCAGGTCACGGATCTTTCGGGCGCGGCCGAAGAATCGCGTTTCGCGCCGACTCAAGTACACTGCGCCCGGTAAACGCCGAGCGACATTCTCGAGGTCGATATGACAGGGCAACAACTTCTTCCCGGGCGCGGAAGCCGCAGCATGGTTTGCGTGCTATGGCTCGCGCTGTTGCCGTTGGCCTCCGGCCAGACGCGAAACGCGTCCGACTACCCCGATCCGCCGCAGAAGCTATTCAAAGACCTGTTCATGGCGGTGCAGACGGCGCACCTGTACGCGGACGGCAAGGCATTTCCCGATGCGGTCCCGAGGGAGCCGCCGGAAGACATCTTGCGGCAATATCGCGAGGAGCGGCCCAATTCACCCGACGCCTTAAAGCGTTTCGTTGAGGCGCACTTCACTCTGCCGATGGAGATCACCGGGGCCGCCTCTCCGCCCAACCAAGTGCCGATCGTTGCGCATATCGATGGCCTGTGGTCTACGCTGACCCGCACTTCTGCGGCCGCCCCGCCCTATTCGTCTTTGTTGTCGATGCCCGAGCCCTACGTGGTTCCGGGTGGCCGATTCCGCGAAATGTATTACTGGGATTCCTATTTTACGATGCTGGGGCTCGCCGAGAGCGGCCGCCTCGATTTGGTGAGCGGCATGGTCCGCGATTTCGCCTATTTGATCGACCACTACGATCATGTGCCTAACGGTGCGCGCAGCTACTATCTGAGCCGTTCTCAGCCGCCATTCTTCTTTGCCATGGTGGGCTTGGTTTCCTCCGATGGTGTCGCGGACTTCCTGCCCCAGTTGCGGCGCGAGTATGCTTTCTGGATGGACGGCGAGCGGCCCTTGAAGGCGGGCTCGGCCCATCGGCGCGTGGTTGCGATGCCGGATGGATCCATCCTCAATCGTTTCTGGGACGATAGGGACACGCCGCGGGATGAGTCGTACGGCCAAGACACGGAGCTTGCGCGGACGAGCGGCCGCGCCGCGCCGCAGTTGTATCGCAACATTCGCGCTGCGGCGGAAAGCGGCTGGGACTTCGGCTCCCGGTGGTTCGCCGACGGCCGCACGCGGGAGACGATGGATACCACGGAGATCGTGCCTGTCGATCTCAATAGTTTGTTGTTCGGTTTGGAGATTGCCATTCGCGCCGGCTGCGAGCACCGTGGCGACAAAACCTGTGCGCGGGAATTCGCGCGCCGCGCGGCGGCGCGGCGCCGCTCCGTCGACCACTATCTTTGGGATAGCGCAGGCGGCGCCTATCTCGATTACCGTTGGACAAAAAAGACCCGCATGCCGCTGGTCTCCGCTGCAACCTTGTACCCCTTGTTCGTATCGATGGCCTCACAGCCCCAAGCAGCCGCGGTGGCGGGCACCACCGCTCGAGAATTGCTCAAGGCCGGAGGCATCGTCACGACAACCGTCAAGACCGGCCAACAATGGGATTCACCGAACGGCTGGGCGCCCTTGCAGTGGATCGCAGTCTCGGGGCTGCGCGGCTACGGCGAAGCATCGCTCGCTGCGACGATCGCATGTCGATGGATCGCCAACGTCAACGAGGTATATCGACAGAGCGGTAAGCTGGTGGAGAAATACGATGTAGTCACCACCGGCCGCAGCGGCGGCGGCGGCGAGTACCCGCTGCAGGATGGCTTCGGCTGGACCAACGGAGTGGTGCGAAAACTGCTCGCGTTATATCCAGAGGACACAGGCTTGGCCACGCCGGCGCAGTGCACCCGGCAACCCATCGCTTAGCTGATTCCTCATCGTGCGATTCCGACCCACTGCCGTTGGAAACGCCGTCCAGCGCTTGTAGTAATAACACAACAAAAGTGGGCTCGGCAGCCTAGTGGGTGCCCGGGATGGCGCCGCAGGTCAACGAATTGACGTCCTGGGTGAGGTCAGGGAGCCACCCTTCCCGTAGGCTCGATGGCGATATATTGTGGCGGTCAGCCCACAGAGGCTGGGCTGCATGGACACCGTGCACCGCGCTAATAATTCGTTCGAGGGGAGAATCATGACAAATCGACGTGTTCCTTTGCGACAAGCTGTTGCTCTGGGATTGGTAATGTCCGGTGCACTCGTGGCCGGCGCCGCTTGGGGCCAACAGGCCGTAAATCCGCCGAGCTTGAGCGAAATCATCGTCACCGCGCAGAAGCGCGAGCAGAACATCCAGGACGTGCCGATTTCGGTGATTGCGCTTTCCGCGCAACAACTCAAGGATGCCGGCGTCACCGACATCAAGGACATGCAGGTGTTGACGCCCGGGCTGACGGTGACTTCCACCACGAATGAAAATTCCACGACGGCGCGCATTCGCGGCATCGGCACGGTCGGCGACAACCCGGGATTGGAATCATCCGTCGGCGTCGTGATTGACGGCGTCTACCGTCCCCGCAATGGTGTCGGGTTCGGCAACCTCGGAGAGATCGAACAAATCGAAGTTCTCGAAGGGCCGCAGGGGGAACTGTTCGGCAAGAACAATGACGCCGGCGTGATCGTCATCACGACGAAGCGACCCTCGACCACGTTTGGGGCCACGGCCGAGATTACCGGCGGAAATTTCAACGATCGAGAGGCCTCGGCATCCGTCACGGGACCCGTTGGCTCCAACTCGGCCGCTCGCCTGTACGTCGGCTACCAGAAAAGAGATGGTTGGATGAATGTCGATACCGGCACCGGTCCCAACACGAATGACAGGGCCAATGACCGCAATATGTACACCGCGCGCGGCCAGTTTCTGATCACCCCCAACGACGCTGTCGGCGTTTTGCTGATCGGCGACTATTCGAAGCGCAATGAAGTGTGCTGCGTGGCGGCCGCCACGGTGCTGGGCCCGTTCGCGGGCATCGCGAACGCAATCGCATCGGTCCCGCCGTTGGGCGGCCAAGTCGGCGCCACGGCCATTGCGGCGGGAGGAGGTCACCAAGCGTATTCGAACTATCCCTGGGGCCAGCAAGTTCGCGACATGGGTGTTTCCGGCCAACTGAACTGGAATCTGGGCGCGGCGAGACTCACGTCGATTACAGCGTGGCGAGACAATACGCTCACGGCGGGAAACGACACCGACTACGCGGCGATTGATCTTTTGTATCAGCCCGACACCGACCTCAATCTGACGGACTTCAAGCAATTCAGCGAAGAATTGCGGTTGGCCGGCAGGGCCGGGCCGCTCAACTGGCTGGTCGGCGGATTCTTTGCGAATGAAACATTGAGTTCCAACCAGACACTGTGGGCGGGCAAGAATTTGGATTTGTATGTGGGCGGATTGGCCGCGGCAGCCGGGGGCAACGCGAATCCATTCGCGGTTCCTCCGCTCAACCTGCCGTTGCTGACCGAACTGACTGGAAAGCCGCCCGGCGGATTGTTCGTGCCCGGGGTGGCCGGCTACAGTGACGTCTTCCGTCAGACGTCGAAGAGCTTCGCCTTGTTTTCGAACGAGACCTACACGATCACGAATGGGCTGGATATCACGGGCGGATTTCGGTACACACACGAAAAGAAAGACTTCGCTGCGAGCTATAAGGATACGGATGGCGGCGCAGGTTGCGGGTCGTTGCTGGCGTCACCCGGACTAGTGCCAATCGCGACGAACCCGCTATTGATCAACGAATACAAGTTCCTGTTGGGCTATGGCTGTTCGGTCATATTCAATCCGTTTTTCAATAATGTGGCGCACCATCAATCCTTGAGCGAAAACAATCTGTCGGGAACGATCAAGCTCTCCTATCGGTTCAATGACCAAGTCATGACCTACCTGTCGTTTGCGAACGGCTACAAAGCAGGTGGATTCAACTTGGCTCGCGTGACGAATCCGGCGGCGGCAAATCCCCTCGCACCGGTCCTCGACACCTCATTTCCCAAAGAAACCGTCGATTCTTACGAACTCGGCATAAAGACCACGCTTGCGGACAACACGCTTCGCTTCGATGCCGCGGTGTTCGACCAAAAATACAAAGATTTCCAGCTGAACACCTATACCGGCATCCTGTTCGTGGTCAGCTCGATTCCGCGCGTGGAATCCAAAGGCGCCGAATTCGACGTGGCCTGGGCGACACCGCTTTCGGGACTGAGTCTCTCCGGCGGCGTGACCTACGCCTTTACAAACATCACCGAATTCGGCAGCTCGTCGTACTTGTTCGCTCCGAACACCGCCGACCCGTTCCTCCCCCGCCTGAACGATCGGCTCTCGTTTGCGCCGCTGTGGTCGGGCGTGGCGTCGGCGACATACAGGGCACCGATCACCTCGTCGCTGGAATTTCGCGCCAGCCTCAGCGAAAAGTACAACTCCTCCTACAACACCGGGTCGGATCTTGATCCGCGGAAAATTCAGGGAGCCTACGGATTGCTGAATGGGCGAATCGGCCTCGGCGCGCCCGACGACAAATGGGTCGTGGAAGCTTGGGGTGCAAACCTCGCAGACAAGTACTACTACCAGGTCGCGTTCGATGCGCCATACCAATTCAACCAAATCGACGCATTCCTGGGCGCTCCGCGAATGTTCGGCCTCACCGCTCGGGTGAAGTTTTGACGGCCTCGTGACGGCCCCCGGAGACGAACGATGCTGAGTCGGCTGCGGATTTTGCAACAGGTTCGATCCGCAGCCAGCGACTCGGCCGGCGCGGCAGAGAATCACCGCGCATCGGGCGCTTCGTTTGCCCTCTTCGTCTTATTTGCCATCAACTTGCTGAATTTTTTTGACCGACAGTTGCCCGGCGCTTTGGCTGAGCCGATACGCAAAGAATTTCACCTGAGCGATACGGCGCTTGGATTGCTGGGAACCGTGGTCACCCTGATGTATGGGGTGGTCGGCCTGCCCCTCGGACGGTTGGCCGACAATTGGTACCGCACGCGCCTTCTCGCGGTCGGCACCGCAGCATGGAGCTTGCTGACCGCCGGCTCCGGTCTCGCGCAAAGCTATGCGCAGTTATTCGCATCCAGGCTCGGAGTGGGACTAGGTGAGGCAACCTGTGCGCCGGCCGGCCAATCGCTGGTCGGCGATCTCTATCCTCCGCATCAGCGCGCGCGCGCCATGGGCATCTTCATGCTCGGTCTGCCCGCCGGTCTTTCGCTCGCCTATTTCAGTGCAGGCGCCATCGGCGCGGCATTCGGCTGGCGTGCGGTGTTTTTGTTTGCTTGCATTCCTGGATTGCTGTTCGCCTGGCTGGCGCTGCGGATTCCGGAACCGATCCGCGGCGCCTTGGATGCGGCAAGACCGCTCGCATCCAGCGACGCGGCCGTGAAGGCGCCCTACGCGACGGTGCTGAGATTGCCCACGATGTGGTGGATCGTCCTGTCGGGCATCTTTCACAATTTCAACATGTATGCCATCGGTGCCTTCCAGACCCCCTATCTGCAGCGGTTTCATGAAATGGGGCTAAGGTCGGCCAGTAATGTTTCGGCCATATCGGTAAGCGCCGTTGGGGCGATCGGCCTGCTCGCGGGCGGCTGGCTTGCCGACAAGTTGAGCGCGAAGCGGCGCGACGGCCGTCTCTTTCTGTCGGCATGCTCCATGGCGATCGCGGCACCCAGCATTTTCTTTGCCTTGAGCCAGCCCAAGGGTTCGATCGCGGCGTTCATGATGCTGATGGCGATCGGCACCATGACCATGTACGTGTACTACGCCACGGTGTACGCGGCCATTCAAGATCTGATCGAACCGCGGCTGCGCGGCACGGCGGTGGCCATCTATTTCTGCGCCATGTACGTATTTGGCGCAAGTTTTGGCCCGCTCGGCTTAGGGCTGCTCAGCGATCATTTTGCGCACCAGGCGATGCGCGATTCGGGCGCGACTGCGATGACCGAAGCCTTCAAAGCCGTCGGCCTGCACAGCGCCATGTATGCAATTCCCGTGCTGGCGGTGCTCGCGTCGCTCGTCCTGTTCGCAGCCTCGCGTACGGTGGAGAGCGACATCCGCAAGCAGCAGCGAGATTCGCTTCACAGTTCTCGCATTGAGGATGACCGAACGTGACCTTGCGCACGGCCCCGGCCGGGGCCGGCTGCGAACCTATGCGCATCGTTTGCAAGGAGGATTGGCATGCGCAAATCGAAGCTGATCACCATCGGCCTGGCGGCCATCGTCGCCGTCACCACCGGACGTTTGGTCGTCCAACATAACCAGCTTGTGGCACAGTCGGAGCAGCTGGCGGCACGCAACTATCAACTCAAGACCCAGAAAGAGGAGCTGCAGACGCGCTCAGAGCGGTTCCAAGCACAGCGAGAGCAACTCTCGGCAGCCAACATGTCGAAGTCGAGAGAGATTCAACTCGCCTCGCAAACGGAGCTGCCTGATCTGGTTGTCTCCGCGCCGCGTCTGTCCGGTGAGGGCAAGTAACGCGGCGTTTTGGTGCCATGGCAGCCGCTAAAACTCCAAAGCGCCAGGTTTTTCCCCCTCGACCACCACCACGACTTTGCCGCGAGCCGCCCGCGCCCCGAGCCGCGCGATCGCCTCGGCGCCGCGCGCCAAGGGAAAGCGTTCGGTGACGGCGGGCTTGATGCGGCCGTCGAGATAAAGCGCAAACAGCGCCGCGACATTGGCAGCGTGCAATGACGGATACCTTGCGGTGAATTCGCCCCAAAACACGCCGATAACCTGGCAGCTCTTGAGCAGCGTGAGATTGAGCGGCAATTTGGGAATACCGGCCGGGAACCCCACGACGAGGTGCCGCCCCTGCCACGCGATCGCGCGCAAAGCGGCCTCCGTGTAGTCTCCGCCCACTGCGTCGTAAATGACTTGGGCGCCGCCCGCGCCGCATGCTGCCTTGATGCGATCAGTGAGCGCGCGGGCTTGAGACTTGTCGAGCGGCCCGAGCGGATACTGGATGCCCTCGTCGGCGCCATGTTCGCGCGCCAGTGCCAGCTTCTCCTCGCTCGATGCGGCCGCGACGACGCGCGCGCCCATCGTCCTGCCCAACTCCACCGCGGCCAGGCCGACACCGCCGCCGGCGCCCAGCACCAGTAGCGTCTCCCCGGAGCGTAGCTGCGCGCGGTCCTTGAGTGCGTGCTGCGAGGTACCGTAAGTCATCATCAGCGCGGCCGCTTCGTCGAACGGCATGCCATCCGGAATTTTCCAGCAATTGCCGCAGGACCCCACGGCCTTCTCGGCCATGCCGCTGCGCACCGGGGACACCAGCACCCGATCGCCGACGCGAACGTTGTCGACTCCCTCGCCCACCGCGTCGACCACTCCCGACACTTCGGCGCCGGGGGCAAATGGTCGCGGCGGCTTGTACTGGTAGAGATCCCGAATGATCAAGAGATCGGGATAGTTCACGGCGCACGCGCGCACGGCGACGCGAACTTCCTTGGGACCCGGGACGGGCTCCGCAATGTCTTCGATCACCAAGGTTTCGGGGCCGCCGGGTTGCTTGCTGAGCAGCGCTTTCATGGGAGACACTCTCGCTGATGGGCCGCCGCTTCGCGTTCTTGCAGCTCGCGCCACATGATTTTGCCGGCGCCTGATTTCGGCAGCATCTCGACGAATTCGACGATTCGCGGGCATTTGTACGCCGCCATATTCTCGCGGCACCAATCGATGATGGACTGCGCATCGATGCGGCCCCGCCATTCGGGCCGCGCAACGATCAGAGCCTTGACGGTCTCGCCGCGGTGCGCGTCTGCGGTACCGATGACGCAGGCTTCCAATACCGCAGGGTGCTGGTACATGAGGGATTCGACCTCGGTCGGCCAGACCTTGAATCCGGCTGCGTTGATCATGCGTTTGAGCCGGTCGACCATGAAAAAATAGCCGTCCTCGTCGACCCTGCCGAGATCGCCGGTCCGCAAGAAGCGCTTGCCGTCGATCTCAACGAGCGCCTGGGCGCTGTCCAAAGGCCTGTTCCAATAGCCGAGAAAGACTTGGGGGCCGTGAATGACGATTTCGCCGACTTCTCCGGGCGGCAGTTCCGTCAGGCTGGCCGGATCGACCACGCGAGAGTCGACATCGTAGATCGGGATGCCCAAACACTGCTTCTTGGGATGCTCGGTAGGATTGAGATGAGTGGCCGCCATCGTTTCCGACAGACCGTACCCTTCGTAATAGGTGACACCCAGGTCGAGGAGTCGCTGCGCCACCGCCGCCGGCATGGCGGCGCCCCCGCCGCTCAGACGCCGTATCGAACTCAAGTCGTACTTGGCGATATCCGGATTCGCGAAAAAGTCCTGAATCATGGTCGGGACGGCTGTCCAACTCGCAACGCGATACCGCTGCACGCATTCCGCGGCGGCGCTGCGGTCCCATCGGGGCAGCATCACCACTGTATTTCCGACATACAACGGTCCATTCATGCCGCCTTGCATCCCGGTCACATGGAACAGCGGCGCGACCGACATCAGGGTGATCTCCGGCTGCATGGCGAACCAGCGCATGCTCGCGACCAGTGTATGCATCACCGTGCGGTGGGTGTGCATGCAACCTTTGGGTTGGCCCGTGGTGCCGGAAGTATAGGGCATGACGCAGAGGTCATCCGGGCCTGCAATCAGCGGCCCCGGCCGCATGCCGCTCGCGAGCGCGTCGCGCCACAGCGTCACGCTGCGCAGCGGGAATTCCAAGCGCGGCGCGGCGATGAATTCCGGCACCGCGAGCGTGGTCGGCCTCTTCAAATAGTCCGAATAGGCCGCCACTATCACCGACTTGAGGCCGGATTTGCCGAGCAGCGGCTCGACACGCGGATAGAGCTCCTGAGACACCAAGATCGTGTCCGCACCCGCATCGTTCGCGTAGCGCAGTATCTCTCCGGTCAGGTTCATGGGATTCAAGGGCACCACGACGGCATTGGCGCGCAGTATCCCGTAGTAACCAATGACGAACTGCGGGCTGTTCTGCATCAGCAGCAGCACGCGATCGCCCTTCCGCACCCGGCATTGCCGCTCGAGAAATCCGGCGATCCGCTCGGCTTCGGTGAAAAATTCGGCGAAGGATCACCGCGGTGTCGTAGAAGATTAGGAACGGCTTATCCGGATAGCGCCGCGCCGACACCTCCGCGTTGTAGAAGACATTCGTGGCGGGCGCCGCGAGACTGTGCGCTGCATGCGCGGGCCAGAATTTGCGATGTCGCTCCGACATGAGCTCTACATGGCGCGGTTTATCGCGCCGGCGCGGCGGAGCCGGGCCGATGGCGCCCGAGTTCCAGCTTTCCGATTTGCTCGCGATGCACTTCGTCCGGACCGTCGGCAAAACGCAGGGTGCGCGCAGCGGCATACGCAGCCGCAAGCGGGAAGTCGTCGCTGACGCCGCCCCCGCCGTGGACTTGGATCGCCCAATCGATCACCTGGCAGGCCATGTTGGGCGCGGCGACCTTGATCATCGCGATTTCCTTCTTGGCGGCGCGGTTACCCACCGTGTCCATCATGTAAGCCGCATTGAGCACGAGCCAGCGAGCCTGGTCGATGAGGATGCGCGATTCGGCGATGCGTTCGAGCGTCACTCCCTGTTCCGATATGCGCCGCCCGAACACGACGCGCTGTTGGGCGCGCTTGCACATCATTTCGAGCGCCCGCTCGGCCACGCCGATGAGGCGCATGCAATGATGGATGCGTCCCGGTCCCAGACGGCCCTGTGCGATTTCGAAGCCGCGGCCTTCGCCGAGCAAGCAGATTCTCCACCGGCACGCGCACGTCGACGAAGTCGATCTGCGCATGACCGTGCGGCGCATGATCGTAGCCGAATACATGAAGTTGGCGCAGCCGCTTGACGCCGGGGGTCGTTCATCGGTACCAGGATCATCGATTGCTGGCTGTGAAGCGCTGCGGTCGGATTGGTCTCTGCCCATGAAGATCAAGATTTCACAGCGCGGATCGCCGGCCCCCGAGGTCCACCACTTGCGGCCGTTGATCACGTACTCGTCGCCGTCGCGCACAATGGAGGACTTGATGTTCGTGGCGTCGCTCGAGGCCACGTCGGGCTCCGTCATCGCGAAGGCGGAGCGGATGCGCCCTTCCAGCAGCGGCACGAGCCAGCGTTGCTGCTGCTCGGGCGTGGCGTAGCGGGCCAGTACCTCCATGTTGCCCGTATCGGGGGCCGAACAATTGAAAGCCTCCGGCGCGAGATGCGATCGTCCCATGATCTCGCACAAGGGCGCGTACTCGAGATTGGAGAGTCCCGCGCCGTGCTCGGAATGCGGCAGGAACAGGTTCCACAGATTTTCCGCCCGTGCCTTTCGCTTCAGTTCCTCGACGACCGCGGTGGCTTGCCACGGATTGCCGGCCCGGCGATTCTTTTCCATTTCCTCGTCGAACCGCGGCTCCGCCGGGTATACGTGATCGTCCATGAAACGCTGAACTTTTTGCTGAAGTTCGCGGACCTTTTCGCTGTGCGAGAAATCCATGGTGAAGTCCTTTGTAGGCTAAGCGAATGATCGCCGCACGAGCGCCCACGCCTGTTCGGCGAGCGGGCGGGCGCGGCGCCCCGCTTCCAGCGCACTCGCGCTCGACGCGTTGCCCTGCATGGCGCGCGCCAATACACCCTGCAAAATTCCTGTCAGGCGGAACATGTTGAACGCCAGATAATACGTCCAATCCTGGGCGGCCACCGCGTCGCGGCCGCGTCGTCGGCAATAATCGGCCACGCACTCGGCCTCGCCCGGAATCCCGAGTGCCGCCAGATCCAAACCGGCGAGTCCTCGGAACTGTTCGGCCGACAAATGATGGCGCATGCAAAGGTATGCCAGGTCGACGAGCGGATGTCCCAGCGTCGATAGCTCCCAGTCCAGAACCGCCACGATTCGCGGCTCGACCGGGTGGAAAATCGCGTTATCCAGCCGGAAATCGCCGTGCACGATGCCCGTTTCCTCGTCCGCGGGAATGTGCTTCGGAAGCCATTCAATGAGCCGTTCCACGGCATCGATCGTTTCGGTTTCCGAGGCGCGGTATTGCTGCGTCCAACGCGCGACCTGCCGCTCGATGTAGCGTCCCGGCTTGCCGTAATCCCCCAAGCCCACCGCGGCGTAGTCGACTGTGTGCAGCGCTGCGATCACGCGGGTCATCTCCGTGTAGATCGGGCGCCGTTCGATGCTCGGTACCTCCGGCAGCGCGGCATCCCAAAAAAGCCGCCCCTCTACATAGTCCATAACGTAAAAGGCGGTGCCGATGACCGCGGAGTCTTCGCACAACGCGTAGGCCTTGGCCACCGGCACCTGCGTATCGGCCAACGCCGCGATCACGCGATATTCGCGGTCCACGGCATGCGCGGACGGCAGCAGTTTGCCGGGCGGCTTGCGCCGGAGCACATAGCGCTGACTGCTCGACTCGACCAGGAATGTGGGATTGGATTGACCGCCGGCGAACTGTCGAACGTCGATGGGGCCTGAGAAACCCGCAATGTGCGCCTGCATCCATGCGGCGAGCCGCGCCGTATCGAAGGCGTGTTGCTCGGGAGGAGCGCGCAGTCCTTCCGCCGGGCTGCTCAAGCGATGGACGCGCCGCCGTCCACGGCGATGTATTGGCCAGTGACATGCCGAGACGCGTCGGACGCCAGGTAGACCGCGGCACCCATGAGATCCGTATCCCCGCCGAGGCGGCCGAGAGGAGTGCTCTTGATCACGGACGCCTCGATCGTTTCGAGCAGGCCGCTCGACATTTTGGACGGGAAGAACCCGGGACAAATCGCGTTGACGCGAATCCCATAGGCGCCCCACTCCGCGGCAAGCGCGCGCGTCAAGTGCAGCGCCGCCGATTTCGACGCATAGTAGGCCGCCGCTTTCATGCGCGCGCCGACCCGCAGCGCCGCGATCGGAGGCCACGACGATGATATTGCCCGCGTGCTGCGGGATGAAGCAGCGATTCGCGACTGCCTGGCTCAGCATGAACACGCTGGTGGCGTTCAATGTCATCACCTTGTTCCACGCTTCCAACGGATACTCTTCGGCCGGCGCGCCCCAGCTGGTGCCGGCGTTGTTGACGAGGATATTGATGCCGCCGAAATGATCCGCCACCGCTTCGACGAGCGCCGGCGCTTGTTCCGGCTTGCTGAGATCATTGACCACGGTCAATGCATCGATGCCGTGCTTCGCAAGCTGCGCCTTGGCTTCCTCGAGTTCCGCCTTCTTGCGCGCGCTGATCGCGATTCTCGCACCCATTTCCCCGAGGCCCTGCGCGATCTGCAGCCCGAGCCCGCGCGAGCCGCCGGTGACCAAGGCTACCTTGCCGTTGAGTTCGAATGATTCGCGCACTCCCATCTCAAGCAACCTCGGGCACTAGGCCACTTCGAACAGGCCGGCGGCGCCCTGTCCGCCGCCGATGCACATGGTGACGACCACGAGCTTGGCGCCGCGCCGCTTGCCTTCGATGAGCGCATGGCCCGCAAGCCGTGCGCCGCTCACCCCGTACGGATGGCCGACGGCGATGGCGCCGCCGTTGACGTTCAGCCGCTCGTCGGGAATGCCGAGCCGATCCCGGCAGTACAGCACCTGGCAGGCGAAAGCCTCGTTGAGTTCCCACAGATCGATGTCGCCCACTTTGAAGCCCGTGCGCTGCAAGAGGCGCGGCACCGCATAAATCGGGCCGATGCCCATCTCATCCGGCTCGCAGCCGGCGACGGCAAAGCCGCGGAAGATCCCCAGCGGCTCGAGGCCGCGCTTTTCCGCCAGCTTGCCGTCCATCACGACCACCGCGCTGCTGCCGTCGGAGAACTGGCTGGCATTGCCCGCCGTCACGACTCCCCCCGGTATGGCCGGGCGGATTTGCGCGACAGCCTCGAGCGTCGTATCGGGACGTATGCCCTCGTCGCCGGCAATCGTCACTTCGCGCGTTGAGAGCGTGCCGGTCGCCTTGTCGGCGACGCCCATGACGGTGGTCATGGGCGCGATTTCATCTTTGAACTTACCCGCGGCCTGAGCGGCGGCTGCGCGCAGCTGGCTGCGAACTCCATATTCGTCCTGAGCCTCCTTGCCAATGTGGTAGCGCTTGGCCACCTGCTCGGCGGTTTGCAGCATGTTCCAATAGAGGGTCGGCTTGTGCTCCATCAGCCATGGGTCGCGGCGCATGTGAGTGTTCGCTTCATTCTGCACGCACGAAATGCTCTCGACCCCGCCGGCCACGATCACGGCGGCTCCCTCGGTCATGATCCGCTGCGCAGCCAGCGCAATGGATTGCAATCCGGAGCTGCAGAAACGGTTGATGCTCAAGCCGGCCGTGGTCACCGGGAGCCCGGCGCGCAGCGCGATGGCGCGCGCGATGTTTCCGCCCGTCGTGCCTTCGCCGAAGGTGGAACCCATGATCACGTCCTCGACCTCCGCGGGGTCGATCCCGGCGCGTTCGACCGCGTGCCGCACGGAATGGGCACCGAGAGTAGCGCCGTAAGTCATGTTGAAAGCACCCTTCCAGCTCTTGCCGAGGCCGGTGCGCGCCGTGGATACGATAACCGCTTCTGTCACGAGGCTGATCCTTTGAATCCGTTGAAGGTTTGGCCTTGATGGGCCAAGCGGGCGAGGAGCGATGCCGGCGTCCACGCGTCCGGGTCGCTGCCGGGCTGTGCCGCGATTTTCTCGAGCGCGCTCGCGACAACGTGCAGACCCGTTTGATCGGCGAAGAACATGGGGCCGCCGCGGTATGCCGGGAAGCCATATCCGTTCAAATAGACGACATCGATGTCCGACGCGCGTTGCGCAATGCCGTCCTCGATGATGCGGGCGCCCTCATTGATCAGCGCGTAAATGCAGCGCTCGACGATCTCCTGCGCACTGACATTGCGCGGTGTGATGCCCTTCTGCCGCCGATATTGCTCGATGATGGCCGTGACTTTCGGATCCGGTACTGGATGTCTCGAACCGGGGTCGTAGCGATACCAGCCGGCGCCGGTTTTTTGGCCGAATCGGCCCGACTCGCACAGGACATCGGCGACGTTGGAGAAATCGCGGCCTGGAGACTCCGCCGCTCGCCGCTTGCGCAGCGCCCAACCGATGTCGAGGCCGGCCAAATCTCCCACGCGAAAGGGCCCCATCGCCATGCCGAAATCCTGAAGTGCTGCGTCGATCTCATGCGGCAAAGCGCCGAACATGACCAGATCGTGAGCGGCGGCGCCATATCGGGCCAGCATGCGGTTGCCGATGAAGCCGTCACAGACGCCGGACACCACCGCGATCTTGCCCATGGTTTTGGCCAGCTGCATGGCGGTGGCTAGCACGTCTTTCGCGGTCTTCGCGCCCCGCACCACCTCGAGCAGGCGCATGATGTTCGCCGGGCTGAAGAAATGCAGTCCGATCACATCCTGCGGGCGCCGCGTAAAGTTCGCGATCTCATCGAGGTCGAGCGCCGAAGTGTTCGAGGCGAGGATCGCCCCCGGCCGTACCACGTCGTCGAGCATCTCGAAGACCTGCCGCTTGACATCCATGTTCTCGAAGACGGCCTCTATGCTCAAGTCAACGTCGCGAAATAAGTCATAATCCAGGGTCGGCGTGATGAGCGCCAACCGCTGTGCGAGGCTCTGCTCGTTCAGCGTGCCCTTGCGCAACGCGCCTTGATAATTGCGGCGGATGTTGGCAATCCCCCGATCGAGGGCCTCCTGCTGCGTTTCAAGCAGCACGACCGGTAGCCCTGCGTTGATCAGGCTCATCGTGATGCCGCCGCCCATCGTTCCCGCCCCGATGACGCCGACCTTGCGAATCGGCCGGATGGGCGTGTCTGCCGGCACGTCGAGGATGTGCGAAGCCGCGCGTTCCGCCTGAAATACGTGGCGGAGCGCCGCCGATTCCGGCGACAGCATCAACGTCGCAAAAAGTTCGCGTTCGCGCTTGAGCCCCGCATCGAAGGGTTTTTCGACCGCCGCCGCGACCGCCTCCAAGCAGGCCAGGGGCGCGGGATACGGGCCCGCCACGCTTTTGATCGCGTTGCGCGCAAACTGCAAGTAGGCCTCGGCGTTCGGCATGTCGATTTTCAAGTCGCGCACCCGCTTGCGGCCGCGCTTTTCCGCAGCAATGCGGCGCGCGAAGGTCAAGGCGCTCTGCAGCAGATCGCCCTCGCCGAAAGCATCGAATAGCGGTGTGTCGCGAAGCTTCTCGGAGGCGACCGTCGTGCCCGAAACGATCATATTCAACGCCGCTTCGACGCCCAGCAATCGCGGCAGCCGCTGAGTGCCGCCCGCGCCGGGTAATAGCCCTAGCTTGACTTCCGGCAGGGCAATTCGGCCTCCCGCAACACCAACGCGGTAATCGCAGGCCATGGCCAGTTCCAAGCCCCCGCCCATGCACACCCCGCCGATCGCAGCAATCACCGGCTTCACGCTGTCTTCGATTTCACTGATGACGGTCCGCAGATTCGGATGGGCCACAGCCTTCGGCGTGCCGAATTCTCGGATATCGGCTCCCCCGGAAAAGCCGCTTCCCGACCCGATCAAAACGATGGCCGCGACCGCTGGATCCGCATTGGCCCGCGAAAGCCCTGCTACCACTGCCTCGCGCAATTCGAACCCGAGACTATTGACGGGCGGGTTGTCCAGCCTCAGGACGGCAATGCCGTCCTTCACGTCGAAACTCAGTTTTTCCATCGTGCATTCCACTATGCAGAACTGAGTTCCGCCCGTAGGCCGGTAATGTAGCAGCGTATGTTCGCCTTTGAAAGAAGGCTTGAGAGCGGGCTCGTTCGCTTGCCGGTCCTCATGTTCGTTCGAATGCCAGCGCTGCGCCTTGTCCAACGCCCACGCACATCGTGGCCAATGCATACCGCCCCGAGCGGCGCACCAACTCCTGAACCGCAGCCCCCGCAATACGCGCGCCGGACATACCCAGGGGATGGCCCAAAGCGATGGCACCGCCATTGGCGTTGACGTGTTCGGCATCATCGGCAAAACCGAAAGCTCGAGCGCAAGCCAGCGCCTGGGACGCGAAAGCCTCGTTGATTTCGATCACATCGAAATCGGTCACCTTGAGCCGCAGTCGATCCGCGAGCTTCTCGACCGCGGGGACCGGCCCCATCCCCATAATGCGGGGCGCAACTCCCGCGGACGCAAACCCAAGGACGCGTGCGCGGACCTTGAGCCCATGTTTCTCGACAGCGGCGGCAGAGGCCAAGAGAAGGGCGGCGGCTCCGTCGTTGATCGAAGACGCATTACCCGCTGTGACTGTACCGCCGGCATGCACTATCGGCTTCAGCTTCGCCAGCCCTTCGAGCGTCGTGTCCGGGCGTAGCTGCTCGTCGCGCTCCATCGCGGCAATCGCCCCCTTTGCTTGAGGGACGGTCACGGGCATGATCTGCTCGGCGAATACGCCGGCTTGTTGAGCGCGGGCGGCGCGTTGTTGCGAGCGAAACGCGAAGGCATCCTGGTGTTCGCGCGAAATGCGGAAGTCGGCTGCGACATTTTCCCCCGTCTCCGGCATGGAATCGACGCCGTAGAGCGCTTTCATCTGCGCATTGACGAAGCGCCATCCGATGGTGGTATCGTAAAATTCCGCGCTGCGCTGGAAAGCGCGCTCGGCTTTTCCCATCACGAAAGGAGCGCGCGTCATCGACTCCACGCCCCCCGCAATGGCGAGGTCGATTTCGCCGGCACGGATGGCTCGAGCCGCCGCCGCCACTGCATCCAATCCGGACGCACATAGCCGATTGATCGTCACGCCGGGCACATGCGCCGGCAGCCCCGCGAGCAGCAGCGCCATGCGGGCGACATTCCGGTTGTCTTCCCCGGCCTGGTTGGCGCACCCCATGAATACTTCGTCGACCGCCTCGCCGATGGCGCTGTTTCTGGCGGCCAGATTCCTGATCACGGCCGCCGCGAGATCATCGGGGCGGACGCGCGACAAGCCGCCCTCGTAGCGGCCGATCGGCGTTCGCACAAAATCACAGACAAAAGCTTCGCGCATGGACTCAGTCGTTTAAACGAGCGCTGTCTTGAAGAGGCTCACGAGTTCGCCCCAGGCGCGCTCAGCCTGGGGCTCATTGTAGATGGGCTTGCCATTGGCCGCCGGCATGTCCTTGACGCACCAACCATGCAGGCAGCCATCATAGACCTCGATCTTGGCCGGCAGCTTGGCTGCCTTGAACGCTTCGCCGAGCGTCGATTTGGCTTCGGGCTGGCGCTGATCGTCGTTCATCGCGATACCGAAGTAGTAGTGTGCCTTCATTTTCGGGACCAGCAAGTGAGGGCTGTCCGGTTTATCGGTCACCAATCCGCCGCCGTGGAACGACGCACCGGCCCCAAGTCGATGGGGGGTTGCGGCGGCCGCCTGCATGGTCATGGGACCGCCCATGCAATATCCAAACGCGCCCATCTTGGCTTTTTTGTTGACCGAGGCCTGCGAGTCCAGAAATTTAACGTAAGCCGTTGCATCTTGCATGACCGCGTCGCTGGTCAACGGCTTGCGCAGTACGTCCATTTTCGCGCGATCCGCGGGGTTGTTGAAGTCGAGGTCGATCGGCAAACCCGGTGGCTTGCTCGTGCGGTAAAACGGATTTGGAACCAGCACGGTGTATCCATCCGCAGCCAACCGTCTCGCCATGTCGCGCATGGTGGGACGAAGTCCGAACACGTCCGTAAACAGAATAGCCGCCGGCCACGACCCGTCTCGGGGATGAACGAGCGCAGCATCGCAGACGCCCGCGGCGGTCGATATCTGGACGTCGCTGTCGATCATCTCCTTCGCCGTGGCGCCGGAAGCACCGGTTGCGGCGGCAACTCCGGCGGCAATGGAAAGCGCGGTGAACTCGCGCCGCGACATCGTGTGTTCGTCGGACATTCGGCAACCTCCTCGCCCGGGGCGCGCGGTACTATCAAGGAACGGATTTGCGCTCATTATAGGCCGGCCGCACGATCAAGGCATCTACCGCGATCGCCGCCTCGCCCGCGCAAATGATGGGGTTGATGTCGACCTCCAAAATATCGTTGCACTGATCCGCAGCGAATTCCGACAGCCGGACGATAATGTCCGCGAGACGATTCAAGTTCACGGCAGGGCCGCCTCGATATCCATCGAACAAGGGAGCGCCTTTGAGTCCTCGCAACAAGCGCAGGGCTTCGTCCATGTTGACGGGCGCCAAATCGGCGGCGGTGTCGCGCAGCAGCTCGATCAGCACGCCGCCGATCCCGACGACGATCAGCGGGCCCAGGCCCGGATCGATGCGCACGCCGGCGGCCACTTCGAGTCCCGCGGGGGCCATGGACTGAAGGAGCACGCCGCGAATATCGGCTGTCGGCGCATACGCCTTGGCATTGGCCATGATGCGCTCGTAGGCGGCAACGAGTTCGGCATTCGACCGCAGCCCGAGTGCCACGACCCCGGCCTCAGTCTTGTGAACGATGTCCGGCGATTCGATTTTGGCCGCCACCGGGAAACCGAGTAGCGCGGCGGCGGCAACCGCGGCTTGCTGTGAATCAACCCGCATTTCGCGCACTGTCGCAATGCCGTAGAGTTGCAGAATCGCCTTGGACTCGCGTTCGGTCAGACGTTCGCGCGGCGCGTCTGCGATCAATCGTGCGGCCGCCGCTGCCGCGGACGGGGGTGAAACTCGAATCAAAGTGCGCTCGCCGCGGGCGAGCATATCCGCGCGATGATGCCAGGCCGCCAGCGTTCGAAAGCACCGCTCCATCGAGCGGAACAGCGCAACGTGCGGATCGAGTTCGGCCTCCAAAGCGCCGGGGCCCTGCAGCCATCCGGACAGCAGCACATTGCAGGTGATCTTGCCGTGTTGTTTCGACAATTTCCCGAGGGCCGAGACCCGCGGCTTATGTGAGTCATGTGCGAGCGTCTGCGGCAAGACAAGAGCGCCATAGGCCGGATCCGAGAGCAGCGCTTCGCCGCAAGTCCACATTGACTGCGGATTATTGACCACCTGCCCGGTGACGTCGCACGGATTTCGTGCGGCTCCGAAGTCCGGAATGTTCGATTCGAGCACCTGCCTGACTTCTTCGCAGGGTTGCGGCAAGGAGATGCCATGCAATTCGGCATGATCCGCCGCCATGATGGCCGCACCGCCGGACGCCGCAATCACGGCAACGCCCCGCGCCTTCGGCAGCGGCGCCTTCGCAAAAAATGCCGCTGCCTCCATGAGCCCTGCAAATTCCTCGACCACGACTGCGCCTCCGCGCTCGAATGCCGCGCGATAGGCGCTGTCCGAACCTGCAAGACTCCCCGTGTGCGAAATCGCCGCCGCGGCGCCCAGCGTCCCGGTCGCGATCTTGTTGATCAATAACGGCTTGCCGTTTGCCCAGGCAATTTGCGCGGCTTCGAGCAACCGTAGCGGATACTTCATGCCCTCGAATGAGCAGGCGATGGCGTGGCATGCCGGTTCATCGGCAAGATAGGCGACGAGGTCAGCCACGTCCACATCCGCTTGATTGCCGGCGGAAAATGCATGACTCACCGATGCGCCGCACTCGATTGCCTGAGCGAGCGACTGCGCCAGCGCCCCGGACTGACCGGCGATGCCGACCGACATGCCCCGCATCGGCCGCGCCGCCGGATATTCGGAGAAGGTAATTCGCGCGCGGCACAGGTAATTCGCGATTCCGAGACAATTCGGGCCGAGGATTTTCAAACCGGTCCGGCGCGCAATGTCGCTGAGGCGCTGCTGCTGTCCAATGCGCTCCGGCAGCTGTGTTTCGGCATAGCCCGACGCGTAGAGAATGACGCCTCCCGCGCCGGCTCGAGCGGCTTCGCACACGACCTCCTCGGCAGAGTCGCGCGGCACCGTGACGGCAACGCAATCCGGAATGATGGGTAACGAGGACAGCGAGGGGAAACAAGGCCGCTCCCCGACCTGCTCGTATCTCGAGTTCACCAGATAGATGTCGCCATCGAATTCGGCGAGATTCGCAAGCACGCGATCGCCGAATGAACCCGGCTTGGGCGAGGCGCCGACGATCGCGATGCCCTTCGGATTCAGCACGCGATCGAGTTCCGCATGCCGGTACAGCGGCCGCGTCTCGGTTGAGTAGTGGGTCACGTGTACTCTAGTTGCGCATGGCGGGTGCCAGGGTAATACTAATCCGCAAATCGGGATGGAAATTCGTTGAACGCATTACAAGGCAGAATCGCTGTCGTCACTGGCGCGGCGAGCGGCATCGGCCGGGCGAGCGCCTTGCTGTTCGCCGCCGAGGGTGCGGCGGTGGTGGCGCTCGACCGCGTGTCGGAAGTCGAGGCAACTGCCGCGGCGATCCGATCCGGCGGCGGGCGCGCAGCCGCTTTGGTCGGAGACTCCTCGGCGGAGGATGATGTCGCGGGCGCCGTGGCGCGCGCAATCGAAGAATACGGCGGTATCGATGTGTGTTTTGCGAACGCAGGCATCAGCGGGGGCGTGGTCCCTTTCTTCGAGGAAACCGTCGAGCGCTGGACGGAGGTCCTCAAGATCAACCTGATCGGCACATTTCTTGCGGCCAAACACGCAGCGCTGGCGATGGTGAGGCGGGGGCGCGGTTCGATCATCTGCACCGCCTCGGTCGCGGGACTGCGCTCCGGTGCCGGCGGCATGCCCTACAGCGCCAGTAAGGCGGGTGTGATCAGTTTGGTGCAAACCGCGGCGAACGAGCTCGCCGGCACGGGCGTGCGCATCAATGCGATCTGTCCCGGACTGATTGAAACTGGGATGACCCGGCCGATCTTCGATCAGGCGCGGACCCGCGGCAGCGAAGGCAGGATCGGACAGCTCAATCCGATGCGGCGGGCGGGAATTCCCGATGAGATCGCCCGGGCTGCGCTCTTTTTGGCATCCGAAGGCTCGTCCTATGTCAACGGTCAGGCCATTGCCGTGGATGGCGGCTTGTCCACTTCGCATCCCATCGTCATCAAGCCGGCGGCGCCTCCATGAGGCGAAGTCGTTTTTCCTGTGTCAGACTCCTCGCAACAGAGGGATCACCTCGCCCGCGGGACACCGAAGAATGCGAAATCAACCGACGCCGGCTCCTCGATTGAGCAGGACTTTTCAGGCGCTGCTGTTCTGCTCGGTCCTTGCCGGAGTCGCTCGTGCGGAACTTCCCCCCGATACCGGACTCGGCCCCCGGACGGCGACGCTTGGTGTCCCGGCATCGAAACACTGGGTTTGGGTGAATGACTTCGTATTCCCCCACATGGCCGACGGCATGGCGTATTTGATCGACGGAGACTCCGGCCGTTACTTGGGCACGCTGAGCACCGGCTATAGTTTCGCGCATGTCATTCTTTCGCGCGACGGCAAGATCATCTACTCCCCGGAAACCTATTTCGCGCGCGGAACGCGGGGCAAGCGCACGGATGTCGTCACCTTGTACGATCCCGGCACACTGAAAGTGCTGGATGAGATTGCGATACCTCCCAAGCGTTCGTCCAACGTTCCGATGATCGCCAACCAGGTGTTGACCGACGACGAGCGTTTTCTGCTGATCTACAACTTCAATCCGGCGCAGAGCGTAACCGTCGTCGATACGAAACTCCGCAAGTTCGTCCGGGAGGTCGAGACCCCGGGATGTGCATTGGTTTATCCGACCGGCCCGCGCTCGTTTTTCTCCGTATGCGGCGATGGTTCTTTGGCGCTCGTCGAGCTCGACGACAGCGGCGCGGCGCATCTGAAGCGCACGCAGCCGGTGTTCGACATGACGTCAGATCCGGTCACGGAAAAGGCCGTCCGGTTCGGCCGCGTTTGGTATTTCGTATCATTCTCAGGACAGATCTATCCGTTGGAGGCCGACGCACGGCATGCGGTGAAGGGAGCGACCTGGTGGCTGACATCCGACGCAGAACGCAAGGCAGGTTGGCGGCCGGGCGGCATTCAGCAGCTAGCGGTGAATTCCGAAGGCTCTCGACTGTACGCAATCATGCACCGCGGCGGGATTGAAACCCATAAGGATCCGGGAAAGGAGGTTTGGGTTTTTGATTTGTCGACCCGGCAGCGCGTGCAGCAATTCGCATTGAAGAATCTTGGCCAGTTCCATTCAGCTTTCCACCGATCAGCAGCCGCTGCTTTACAGCATCTTCATTGACGCCCCTGACCTCGACATCTACGACGCCGCCAGCGGCAAGCTTTTGCGATCCGTTGCACACGTCGGTACGACACCGACGGTCATGGTTACGCCTTGAGGCCCGCCGCGATGCTCGATCCTGCCTTCGGACACTTGATCGTAGCCGGCGCCGCGCTGCTCTTCGCAAACGCTGCGGCGCATAAGTTGCGAGGCCTTGGGCGCTTTACGGAGGTTCTGACGGCGTACCGCGTGCTTCCCGATGAGCCGGCGCGACGCCTCGCTTGGCTGATCCCCTGCATGGAACTCTGCACGGCTGCGGCCCTGTTGTGGGTGCCAAGCCGCCGGGCGGCGATCGTATGCGCCATTGCCGTCCTGATCGCCTACTCGTGGGGCATGGGCATCAACCTCCGTCGCGGCAGACTCGATCTTGACTGCGGCTGCGGGGCTGCGCGCGACCGCAGGGTCATCGGTGCTTGGATGGTTTGGCGCAACTTGTTCCTGGCGGCCGCTGTGGGAATCGCTGCGTTACCCTGGTCACCCCGCCCACTCGGCTTCATCGACTATCCGACCATCCTCGGCGGACTCTTGGTCGCCATCACGCTGTATGCCGCCGTCGATCGATTGCTCGGAGACGTTGCGCCTCGATTGCGGCCTTTCAGGAGTACGTCATGACCGGTCTCGTTGTATCCACTGTAGTGCTGTGGCTCGTCGTCATAGGGCTATCCGTTGCATTGCTGGCGGTCGTGCGTCAGCTCGGCGTGTTGCACGAGCGGATTGCTCCGGTAGGCGCACTCATGCTTGCCAAGGGACTCAAGATCGGCGAGCTTGCGCCGAAAATCCAGGCGCAAGACCTCGAGGGCCGCCCGATCAGCCTGGGGTCGGCACGCACCGACGAGCGAGCCACGTTGATCATGTTCGTCTCGCCGACTTGCCCCGTGTGCAAGACATTGGTGCCGATTTTGAGATCGAGTCTGGCGTCCGAAAGGGATTGGCTTGATATCATCCTCGCCAGCGACGGCGAGGCGGCGAGCCAGCGAGAGTTCGTGCTCGCCCACCGCCTCGGCGGCTTTCCCTATGTCGTTTCCGCGCCGCTCGGCATGAGCTACCAAGTCAGCCGGCTGCCCTTTGCGGTCCTGATTGATTCGCAGGGAGTGTTGCGGGCCCGTGGAATCGTTAACTCCCGCGAACATCTGGAGAGCCTTTTCGAAGCGAAGCGGCTCGGCTTCGCATCGATTCAGGAATATTTCGAAACGGCAGCGCGCAATCAGGCAGCTTGAGCGAGGGTGGGCGGCACATTCCCGGAGAAGTAGGATGAAATGGTTGGATGCGTTCTCGGAAAGCTCGGCGCGCGCGCTCGCCCGCCGCACCTCGCGGCGGAGCGCGCTCGCGGGTCTTGGATCATTGCTCCTGGGAGCCGCCTCAGTGCCGTTGCTGCCGGTAGCGCGCGGCGCGCAGACCAAGCCTGCGGGCGCTCCGTCTGCTGCGGATCCGGGCGATCCGTCCTCGTGCGAGTATTGGCGGCACTGCGCAATCGACGGTTTTTTGTGCGGATGCTGCGGCGGATCTCAGTCGATTTGCCCGCCCGGCACGGACATGTCCGCGGTCACCTGGATCGGAACGTGCCACAACCCGAGCGACGGCAAGGATTATGTGATCTCGTACAACGACTGCTGCGGCAAGAGTGCCTGCGGCCGATGCTTCTGCAATCGCAACGAAGGCGATACAGCTCTGTTTCAACCCGGCCAATCCAATGATTACAACTGGTGTTCGGGAAATTCCAAGGCCAATATCCCCTACCACTGCTCGACGGCGCGCATCGTGGGCACAGCGAAGTAGCTGTCGGTGCGAGCCGTGACGGGGACAGCGGTCGTGCTCTTGTTGGCTGGCGCCAATGGAGCGTGGGGCTATCAGCCCATCGTCAACTACCAATTGCGTTGCATGGGCTGCCACCTTGCCGACGGGTCTGGGCAAACGGGCCGAGTTCCTTCTATACGCCGCTCCCTGGTGCTCTTTTCCGCATCGCCCGAGGGACGAGATTACGTGGTCAGAGTACCCGGGGTGGCGCAATCGCCGCTCTCCGATGCGGACACCGCTTTGCTGCTCAATTGGATGGCGAAAAATCTCAGCGATCTCCAAGCGCCGCCCGGCTTTGCCGACTATTCCGCGGCGGAAGTCCACGCTCTGCGCGGCCGTCCGCTCGTGCAGGTCAGCGCCATCCGCGCACGCCTGTGGAAAGCGGCGGCCGCGAAGCGGCGATTGCGTTAGCCGCATCGAGACTGCCCGGCGATTCGAGGCCTGCAATGGAAAGTGCCCTTCCGTTCCCTCGCGAAGTTCCGGTAGTCATCGTCGGCGGCGGACCCGTCGGGTTGACCGCGGCCGCGCTCCTGGCGCGCCTCGGCGTCAAATGTCTGGTATTGGAAGCGGACGCGACTTGGTGCGTGGGCAGCAGGGCTATATGCCTGTCGCGCCGCTCGCAGGAAATTTTCGGCTGGATCGGCGCGGATGGACCTTTGACCGCCAAGGGGCTGCCCTGGGTTGGCGGCCGCAGCTACTTCCGGGGCACCGAGGTGCTGCATTTCGAAATGCCGAGTGAGCCCGCGGAGCGGTTCGCGCCGATGATCAACATCCAGCAGTATTACGTGGAGCAGTATGCCCATGCGGCGGCGCTGCATGCCGGCGGCGCCGATGTGCGCTGGTCAACCCGCGTGCGAACCGTGCGGCCGCGGCTCTCCGGCATCGACGTCGAATTTCAAACGGCGGACGGCGGCATCGGCTGCGTCTACGCCGATTGGCTCATCGCTTGCGATGGCGGCCGCAGTACGGTGCGCGAACAGTTGGGGCTCGAACTCGAGGGCGTGCAATACGAAGGGCATTACGTGATCGTGGACATCGAGCAGGATACTCGGCGTGCGGTTGAAAGATTGGCTTGGTTCGACCCGCCCTCTAATCCGGGGTCCACCATCCTGATGCACCGCCAGCCGGACAATGTCTGGCGCATCGATTACCAAGTGACAAACCATGAAAATCCGGCGGAGGCGGTCAAACCCGAAAATGTTTTGCCGCGTGTGCAGGCTCACCTTGCCATGATCGGTGAGACGGCACCGTGGAGGCCTTTGTGGATTTCGATCTACAGTGCCAAATGCCTCTCGCTGCCGAGCTACCGAAGCGGTCGCGCACTCTTCGCCGGCGATGCGGCGCATCTGGTGCCGATCTTTGGGGTGCGCGGCCTGAACTCCGGACTGGACGATGCGGGTAACCTGGCTTGGAAGCTCGCGCTTGCGGTGCAGGGCCATGCCGGCGAGTCGCTGCTTGACAGCTACTCCAGCGAACGTGTCCTCGCGGCCGGGGTCAATATCGCCTTCGGCGCAAAGAGCACGGAATTCATGGCGCCGCCGCATCACGGATTCGCCTTGATGCGCGAAGCCGCCTTGCGGCTCGCGCTCGTTGCGCCCGGCGTCCGCTCGCTCATCAATCCGCGGCAAACTTCCCCCGTCGAGTATTCGGACTCGCCGCTCAATCAACCGGACTCATGCTCGGATTTTAGCGGCAATGCGCGTGCCGGCATGCCCGGACCCGAAGCGCGGCTGCGAACCGTGGAGGGTGCGGCCCACTTGACGGGGCTATTTGGTTCGACTTTCGTTGCCTTGTATTTTTCCAACGTTCCTTCGCTGCCGGCGCGATTGCGGGAGGCTGTCCGCCGTGCATCCCGGGGAGGCGCAGCGACGCTGCGCTTGGTGCGGGTGGCGGGCCACGGCCCTCCCGATGCAGACACCATCGTCGATGAGCTCGATCAGGCCTGGCAGAGGTACGAAGCCGTGGAAGGCACACTCTATTTGATCAGACCGGACGGCTATGTCATGGCCCGCTGGCGCGAGGCCGGATCGACGCCTCCGGACATCGCTGGGGCGCTGACGCGTGCCCTGAAGGACCGCCCATGAATGCCAATCAGATCGAGATCATCTACACGGCGCTCGCGCAATGCATTGCTCGCGTCGGCGAATCCAAAACGCCTCTGCTTCTGGCCACCCTGGCGCTGGACCTCTTGAGCCGGCAAGCGGACACCGAGGCCGCACTGGAACATATTTTGCAAGCCGAGCGCCTCACCAACGTTTGATGGCTCGACCCCGCGACAGCGGCCCTGCGACGGCGCGGTTGACGTTTGACGGCGCGGTTGACGTTTGACGGCGCGTGCATACCGCGACCGCGGGCGGGAGCATCTGTCAGTGCATGCTGACGTGCGATTCTGGCCGAAGGCACTCGCCTTCGGCCGACCGAGCCGCTAGCGTTAGCGTACGCAAATTCCGAGGGCCGCCTATGTCTAACTCTTACCCTTCCAACCCCGCGCCTTCGAAGGGAAGCGCAACTCCACCGGGACCGGACTCCAAAGCGGATCGAGAGAGAGAGCGCGAGACAATCTCGAATTCGACGCCGGGCGATTTCAAGAATGATCCCGATGATCCGACGAATCCGAACGAAGCGATTGAAAGAAGCCGACGAACTCTGCGGCGCCCGCAGGAGGAACCCCCGCCGAAACGCGGGTAGCGGCCGCATCCCCTAAAGCCGCATCCCCTAAAGGAAGAACGTTTCGTACGGTCGCGCGAAATACCGGACGATGTGTTCCGGCACGATAGGCGCGCGCTTGTAGGGGGACAGCTGCGATGGGAAGCACCGAACTGCGTCGGCCTTGGCGGCTTGGGCTCGCTCGGAAAGCGGGAATCGCCCCCATGTCGCGCTGTTGAGGCTGAGCGGATCGGCATGGTGCCAGGTCCAAATCGGATAGCGCGCGATGGATAGTCCATGCGCCCGCGCCATGTCGAAACAAATGCGTCCCGCTGCATCGTGATCAGGATGCCCGTCATGTTCGTACGGAGCGATGAGGGTGGTGCTCGAGGTGATCAAGGACATGATCGCGCCGCGCACCTTGCCCGCGTGTTCCGCGACGTGGCCATCAGGGATACCGAGACGGACGACCAAGGGGGGACTTTCGGACAGGACTTGCAGCGCATCGCGAAGCTCCTCCCGTCGTATCCGGCCCAAGCGTTTCCATTGAGGATAGGCCGCTTCTCCGTCGGTCAAACTGAGGATGATCACCTTCCGGCCCGTTTGCCTCCACGCGTAAATCAGACCGCCGGCGCCTAACACCTCATTATCGGGGTGCGGGCTGACGATCAATAGTGGGCCGTCGGAAGGCGACCATAGCGGTACGCCGTCCAGCATGCTCTGCCAGGATGACTCGTCGGTGCCTCGGATTGAGGGGTCTGGCAGGAGCATGGCAGCCGTGTTCACGGTTTGTTCTCAGTGCTGCGGAATTATTTTGACTGACATTCTCAGGTGCCTGAGAAAACCACCATCGGCAGACTCACTCACGTTTTGTAAGATATTTCGCACGGTGAATCGTCGCCGTCTATTGCGCCGATGGAGCGGGGCGGTTTCTCGATGAATTGCATTTCCTGGCGCCCCCCGATTCGAGACCATTCGCATCGCAAGGCATAGCCATCGGCGGCATACACTTCGGACCATCCGCAGATGCCCGCCACGATTTCCCCGGCGTCGCCGCGGCGATCTGCCGGGCCGCCGTGCCGCGCCCAAAAATCACGGATGCGGTCATCATCGCCCGGCAGCCCTGTTTTGCCATCGGTTGTTTCAAGAGGCTCCATCCGTCACTCCTCTTATCCTCATTTAGGGGGATACAAACGTACCTACGTTCGCTCGGAGCTGATGTCGGCTGACACCGCGCCGAACCGCCAGAATAACCCCCATGGACGCCTTCGGATTTCCTCAGTAGGATTCGCCCTACGCGTTGTGCCACGGTCCGTCCGACTGATGCAAGCGCGCGTCAAAGCTAGTCTTGGTTCATCTCCATTACAAAGGGATGAACATGTCGCTAGGTACCATACTATTGATCGTCCTGGTGCTTCTCCTATTGGGAGCGCTCCCTACCTGGCCGTACAGCAGCGGGTGGGGCTACTATCCGAGCGGCGGACTGGGTCTGGTCCTCATCGTTCTGCTGATATTGGTCGTTACCGGACGATTGTGACCCTTGGTCGTTACTGGACGATTGTGACGTCGAGGCGGTGGGCCGAGCAATTAGCGCCGGCAGGCGTTTCGTGAGTGCCCGACGGGCGGCTTACGGGGTCGACTCCAGTATTTGGCGCGCTGCACGCGCACCGCTGCGCAATGCGGCATGAACGGTACCCCACTCGCCCCCAAGGTCGGTATGCTCGCCGGCGAAGTATAGGGTCCTCCGCACCGGTTGGGCCAACCGATCGGGAGCGTCGAGGGCGCCTGCCGGGACATAACTGTACGCGCCTCGAGCAAAATCGTCCGCTTCCCAGTCATGGCAGTGCCAACTGATGAGTAGTCGCCTTAACTCGATTTCAGATCGTCCAAACGAGGCGGCCAGCACACTCAAGCTCTTCCGCAATAGCATTTCCCGGTCCCTACCGTCGCGGGCCCGGGCTTGAAGTTCCGCCGCTCGCGGACCGCCGACCCAACCCGTAAGGATAGGCGCGGGGCTCGGCATGGCCGTCCACCAGGTCGCCGGAACGCGTTGCGGCGTAAATAGAAAACTGAGCCGCTCAAGTTCCTCGTTGAGTCCGGCCGAATAACCGGTCAGCGCGTTGTCGCGCCAGAAACGTGAGCGAAACACCAAGGAAATGCGCAAGGCCGCGCCCATCCGCAAACGCTGAGCTTGGGATATGACTTCTGCAGGTTCTGGCTCGAAGGCGACGGTGCCTGCCTGCAACAAGCTCAAGGGCAAGGTGACGATGGCACGAAGACCCCGCAGGTTGAACCTGCGGTTAAGACCGTCCGTGCCACTCGCCGTCACTGTCCCCGGACTCCAGGCGATGCGGTTCACTTTCCGATTGAGAAAAACCGTGGAACGGGAATCACCGATGCGGCTCGCCAACAGTTGCGGTATGAGGTCATATCCCCCTTGCACCCGAAATATGCGATCCCCTTGAATGGAGTCCTCTGCGTTTTGTTGCTTTGCCAGCGAGGCGACGCCGATGACGCGCCGATCTGCCGCATTGAATCCTTCGACGTACTCTGCCGCGCTCTGGGCGTCGTCTCCGCCTATGTTCGCGGCTTGGAAGAATTCGGCTAGGGTCAAATCATCCGGACCGGAGGGTGGTGCCGGCAGCCAAGTCTCGAGCTTTCGTAACACCTCGAAGGCGGCATCCCGCCGGCCGTCCTCCTTCTGAAGGCGTCCTTTCCTCATCACCACCCGGGACCCCGTCAACTCGAACGTAGCCAGGCGGCCCTCGTGCACGAGGGCCCAGGTTTCCGCGGGAAGGCCGTGGATGAACTCGGCGCCAAGCTCGATCGGAAGGATCTCGGACGATAATGGATGCGCGACGTGCCGAGTGAATATTCTGCCGCCGATGCGATCCCTCGCTTCGAGGACCGCAATCCGTTGGCCGGCGCCGGCGAGTAGGCGTGCCGCCGCCAGCCCTGCCGCTCCCGCGCCGATGATCAGGGTGTCATAGCGATCTTTCGTTGACGAATCAGGGTCCATGGGCGTCGGGGCCGGCTGGCGCCGGCAGCCATCAGTACCACTTTGCAGGCTTACGCTCTCGGTAAGTTCGACTACCAGCGGGGCGGTCTCTCGAGATACAGCACGTTGCGCTCCTCGGCAGCGCGGGTGGCGCGGCATCTGCGATTGAAGTCCTGCTCGTTCGCCGCGCGCCTCAGGGAATTGAAGGCTAGATACCAAGACAAATCCCGGTGCGAGCGCGCCACGAAAAACACGGTGTTGGGCCTCTTTGGGTGGTCGAACATTGCTCTGCTCCTAGGCGACGAGCAAGTGTGGGGCGCGCCCTTCGAATTTTCTGTCGGGAGGGAGCCTTGAGCGCATGTAGGACGGTCGCGTTTCGAGTGGGTATGTCCGTCGTTTTCTGACGCGGCCATGCGCTGAACGCCGATTTCCGCGCCCAAGTGGGCGTGAAACAGTGCTCGCCCGAAAATCTTGTCAGGAGACGAGTATGGAAAAGAGTCCCTACACCGAGCTGACTGACAGCGTCGAGGATTTACTCAAGCGCATTGCCGACGTCGACAGCCCTGATATCAAAAGTATTCGAGCCAAGGTTCAGGTGGCTCTTGCGTCGGCGAAGAGCGCCTGGCAGGAAACTACCGCGTACGCGAGCCGGCAGGTAACTCGCACCCTCCGCCGTCCGGGCGACTACGTACGTGAGTCTCCCTTGCGGACCATCGGCATTGCGGCGCTCATCGGCATCGGCGTAGGCGCGCTGCTTGCGCGGCCGCGCGCTAACTCGTAGCGAGTTTCGATGCCAAGCCGCACCGAGGCGCACCGCCCGGCGCCGGATCAACGCGCGCGCCTGGCGGCGGTTCCGTCTCAGGCCCCCGTGCCGGCGGTCTCGGTCACCTTGAAAGTCAACCAATCGGTGCACGAACTGACATTGGAGCCGCGTGTCACGTTGCTCGATGCTCTGCGCGACTACTTGGGTCTCACGGGCACGAAGAAAGGTTGTGATCGCGGCCAGTGCGGTGCATGCACCGTGCTGGCAAACGGCCGCCGCATCAATTCGTGCTTGGCTCTTGCGGTGATGCATACGCACGACGAGATAGTCACCGTGGAAGGGCTGGCGGGCAGCGGCGAGCTGCACCCTATGCAGTCCGCCTTTTTGCATCACGATGCCTTTCAATGTGGTTTCTGCACACCCGGCCAGATCTGTTCCGCCGTGGGTTTTCTCGACGAACACCAAAGGGGCCCCGAGTCCGCGGAGCCTTTATCGGATGCAATGATCCGCGAAGGGATGAGCGGCAATCTGTGCCGCTGCGGCGCCTATCCCAACATCGTTGCGGCGGTCCGCGAAGTAGCCGGCCTTGTATAATTTCTCGTACGCGCGCGCCGCGGATATCGATGGCGCGCTGCGCCTGGGGGCGCAGCCCGGCGCGCAGTTCATCGCCGGCGGCACCAATTTGTTGGACCTCATGAAGGGCGGGATCGCGATTCCGCAGAGATTGGTGGACATCTCGCAAATCTCCGGGCTCGCGCAGATCCACCAACTGCCTGGAAGCGGGATCCGGATCGGCGCCCTTGCCAGCAACAGCGATACCGCCAATCATTCGTTGATTCGCGAGCGGCATCCGTTGCTTGCGCAAGCCATCGAGTCCGGCGCCTCAGGGCAATTGCGCAACATGGCGACAGTAGGCGGGAATATCCTGCAGCGGACGCGTTGTGGCTATTTTTACGATACGGGTTTCGACGAGTGCAATAAGCGCAACCCCGGCTCGGGCTGCGCCGCAATCCAGGGATTCAATCGCAATCACGCCGTTCTCGGAGCGAGCGAGTCCTGCATCGCCACCCATCCGTCCGACATGTGTGTCGCGCTGGTCGCGCTCGATGCGGTCGTACAATTGCGGACCGCACGCGGCGCCCGGGCGGTGCCGCTGGCCGATTTTCAGCGCTTGCCTGGCGACACCCCGCACATCGACAACCTTCTCGAATCAGGGGAGATCGTTACCGCCGTCGATTTGCCGTCCGATCGATGGCTGAAGCACTCAGCGTATTTGAAGGTTCGTGATCGCGCGAGCTATGCCTTTGCGTTGGTCTCGGTCGCCGTGGCCCTCGATGTGCGAGACGAGGTCATACAGGATGCTCGGGTGGTGCTCGGCGGTGTAGCGCACAAGCCCTGGCGAGTACCCGAGGCGTCGAGCCTGTTGCTGGGGAGGCGGGCGGACAACGACGCCTTCCGTGAAGTTGCCGAAGCGGCTTTTCAAGGAGCCATGCCACGCGAGCACAATGCATTCAAATTAGAGCTGGGAAAACGCGCCATCGTTCGCGCCTTGTCGTTGGCCGCATCTGCTCAGGAGACCTGACGTGGGCGCCGTCGGACAACCCATCGATCGCGTCGATGGTGCGCGGAAACTTACCGGCACCGCCGCCTACACCAATGATGTGAATCTCGCCAACCAAGCCCATGGGGTCTTGGTGTTGAGCACCGTGCCGAGCGGGCGAATCATTTCGATCGATACGGCCGCTGCTGAGCGCTCGCCGGGCGTTCTTCTCGTTCTGACCTTCAAAAATGCACCACGATTGCCGCAAGGCGGGCGGGCGGGCGTCCATCCTCCGGCCGGCCGGGTCCTTTCCTTGTTGCAAGACAATGAGGTCCACTACAACCGTGAGCCCGTAGCGGTGGTAGTGGCGGAGACCTTGGAGCAGGCCACCTCGGCTGCGGGCCTTGTCGAGGTGCGATACCAGGAGTCGCCTGCTCACCTCGACTTTGCCCACGGGCAAGCGGCCGCTCACTCCCCGGGAAAAGTGAATGGCGAGGACGCTGATTCATCTCGCTGCAGCATCGGCGGCGACTCGATGAACGCGCAAGTCATCGAAACCTACGAGACCCCCGTCGAGCACCACAATCCTCTGGAGCCTCACGCAACACTCGCGCATTGGATCGGCGATCAAGTGACCTTATACGATTCAACGCAGTACATTTCCGGCACGCAGGAGACGCTCGCGAAGGTGCTCGGTGTCCCCAAGGAACATGTGCACGTCATTTGCCCGTTCGTCGGCGGCGGGTTTGGATGCAAAGGCTCGATGTGGTCCCACGTGGCGCTCACTGCCATGGCGGCACGGCAGATCAAGCGGCCGGTCAAGCTATCATTGCAGCGCCCGCAGATGTTTGGGCCGGTCGGCTGCCGCCCTCGAACCTCCCAGAAACTCGCGATGACGGCGCGGGAAAACGGCGAATTCCTCGCCATCGAGCATGACGTACTTTCCCATACATCCGTGATCGAGGACTTCGCCGAAGCGGCAGCCTTGCAGACGAGGATCATGTATAGCTGCCCGAACCTCAAGACCACCCATCGTCTCGTTCCCCTCAATGTCGGAACCCCGACATTTCAACGCGCGCCCGGTCATGCGACGGGCACTTTCGCCTTCGAGTCGGCGATCGACGAATTGGCGTATGCGCTGCGGATCGATCCCATTCAACTTCGCCTGCGCAATGAACCGGATTTGGACCCCGAAAACCAGCTTCCATGGTCGTCGCGCTCACTGCGGCAATGCTTCGAAAGCGGCGCCGCTGCCTTCGGGTGGTCGCGGCGAAGCGCGGAGCCGAACGGAATGCACAACGGGCGCACCGCCGTGGGCTGGGGGGTTGCATCGGCTACGTACCCCGCCAATCGCAGCGTCGCCAACGCGCGGGCGCGAATGACGCGGGATGGCCGCCTCATCGTTCAGTCCGGCACCCAAGATTTGGGAACGGGTACGTCCACGGTAATGACGCAGGTCGCGGCCGACGCGCTGGGGTGCGCGCTGGAGCGCGTAGTGTTCGAATTGGGAGACAGCGATTTTCCGGAAGCGCCGGTATCGGGGGGTTCGCAAACCGTGGCTAGCGTCGCGCCGGCCGTGCGCGCCGCCGCATTGGCGTTGCGTGACAAGTTGATCGCCTTGGGCGTGGCAGATGAATCCTCGCCGGTGCACGGTGCGTCTCCGGCCGACGTAGTCATCGAGAACGGATTCATCGGAGCGCGATCGAGCGCCCGCAGGGAGCCCTTGTCCGCTGCTGATCGCGCGCGCGGGCGGCGGCGATATCGTCGCCGAAGGCTCCGCGCGACCCGGCCCGGAAAAAAAGCGGTACTCCATGCATTCGTTCGGCGCGGTCTTTGTCGAGGTCAATGTGGACCTGGATCTGGGACTAATCAGCGTTCCGCGTGTCGTCGCCCGCTACGGCATCGGCCGGCTCTTGAATGCAAAAACCGGGCGAAGCCAGCTCGTCGGGGGCATCGTGTGGGGTATCGGGATGGCACTCATGGAAGAATCCGTGCTGGATGAGCGTACGGGGCGGATCGTCAATGCCAACTTGGCGGACTATCATATCCCCACCAATTCCGACATCGGCGAGATCGACGTCGGTGTGGTCGCGGAAAACGACCCGCACATCAACCCATTGGGCGCCCGCGGAATCGGCGAAATCGGCATCACCGGGGTCGCGGCCGCGCTCGCGAATGCGGTTTACCACGCAACCGGCGTGCGCGTGCGCGAATTGCCGATCACCCTCGACAAGCTGCTTCTTTAGGTCTGAATCAGCCGATGCGCCGCCGATGCATCACTCGAGGAATCGATGCAGGTCAGACGACCGGATAAATAGGGCTGCGAGCGCATTGAGCCCGACGCTGTCCTCGTGATCAAACCGCCCGAGGTGAGGACTATCGATATCGAGAACACCCAGGAGTCGGCCGTTCTCCATCAATGGCACCACTATTTCCGAGCGCGAAGCGGCGTCGCACGCGATGTGCCCGGGGAAAGCATCGACATCCGCAACAACAAGGGTTTCGCCGCGTTCGGCGGCCGTGCCGCAAACGCCTTGGCCCATCGCGATCCGAACGCAAGCGACCTTGCCTTGGAAAGGACCCAGCAGCAACTCGCTGCCGCGCCGGAAATAGAATCCGGCCCAATTCAAATCCGGCAACGTCTCGTACAGAACCGCCGACATATTGGCCGCGTTCGCCAAGCCGTCGCGCTCACCCGCGAACAAAGCAGCCAATTGTCCTTCCATTTCGCGGTAGAGGTCCGCCTTCGAGGTCATGTCCGTACCTTCGCTTGCTGTGCGCGATCCGTCAAGCTCGATGCTACCCGTTTCAGCCCGGGCAGATTGGACCACAGGCTTGCCTGCGGCAGAAACTCGATCCGCATTCCGAGCGCCGTCGGTTCACGAAGGCGGACCGTGATCCGGTGCAGACCGCTGCCGGTCGAAACCTCAGCCCCGGCGATATTTGAAAAATGAATGGTCTCTTCGATGCGCCCCCGCCTCACCGTCAGGTGATCATCATGATCCAACACCTCGTCCGCGAGATGATGAATTTGCGTTTTTCGCAGGAAATATACGAAAAAGGCAGCGAGAATTCCGATGGCAAAAACTCTCGATGCCGGATCTGACCTCAAGCTGCCATCGAGCGCGGAAGGAGCGGCCACGAACGCCATCAGCGCAGCGGCGCTCAGCCAGATTCCGCGCTTGAACAAGCGAGTGCTCTTGAACGAGATGACTTGCATAACCCGGGCGGAGCTTACCCGGAATTATATGCCTCCGTTCATCCCAATCATGATGCTGTTCGTCACCAGGGCGAGGGCAAGCGCGGACACTGTCCGCGGACAAAACGGACCGACACTTCGCATCAATGCGCCAGGGCTTAAGTCACGCCGATTGAAGTACTCGGCATATCGGATACCGGCGCTGAGAGATTTGGTGGGGGGTGCTTCATTCGCGCTTCGATCTCCTCCCACAGAAGCGAATAGGTCTGCCCAGCCGTGCTGCGCGGCGCGTAGCTCGGAATCGGCGCCCGACGCAGGCTCATTCTCTCGATCTCGCTCGAGTACGGCACCTCCGTGGTCAGCAGATCGGGAAACAGATCGCGCGTGCTTGCGATCACATCGTGGTGCAGCGACTTGCGCCGATCCACCATCGAGAAGAATGGCAGCAGCGCCACATCGGTCCATCGGCTCGCGGCTACGAAGTCGCGCAGCTGAATCAGCATGCGCACCGACAACGGCGTCGGCAGCAGCGGAACGATGACAGCATCGGCCGCGCGAAGTACATTCTCGGAAAGCAACGAAATTCCGGGAGGGCAGTCGAGAAACAGCGCGGCGTACACGTCCCGGAGCGTGCGGCTCATTTTTAGAAGCCGTTCGGTCGGATGCTTGCGCGCGCTGAGGTGCACATCGAAATTGCGGTACGAAAGATCCGACGGCAGCACATCCAAGCGCTCGTAACCGCTCGGAGCGAGCAATTCAGGAAGCTCGCGCCTGCCGGACACGAGCTTTTTAGCGGATGCATTCGGGTTCGGCTCGCATCGTAGGATATAGGTCGCCGCTCCTTGCGGATCCAAGTCCCACAACAGCGTCGCTCTTCCGCCGGCGGCGCACAGAAATGCAAGGTTGACCGCGGCGGTCGTCTTCCCGACTCCTCCCTTGATGTTCGTAACCGCAATGATTTTCATGGTAGGCACGATGATAGGACGCAACCCAAGCCATTTACATCCCAAAGGCGCTACGCCATCGTGTATTTTAGGCTTTGGCTACCTGGAGCACTCAATCGGCCGGTATGTTCTGGTACGCGGTAGTACTTTGATCGTCGAGGATCGCCGCGCCGTTGTCCTCGGTCTCGGCTTGCTCATCGGAGCCGCGATGGCCACCCTCGCCGCCAGGAGCGCCGCGTCGGCGGCCGATGCCGTGCTGCCGCCCGATCCCGCGACTCCGTCTCTCACCGCGACTTCGTCCCACACCGCGACTCCGTCGCACGCCGCGCCGGCGCCGGACGCGATGACGAGCCTGATTGAAGAAGGTCGTTATCTTGCAGACGCCGGCGATTGCATTTCCTGCCATACGCGGGCAAGGGGCGAAGCGTTCTCGGGCGGTCGAGCCCTCAACACTCCATTCGGCGTTATCTATTCGGCAAACATCACGCCGGACCTCGAGACCGGGATCGGCGCCTGGTCGGAGCGGCAATTTTCGCGCGCCTTGCGCGAAGGAATTTCGGCCGATGGATCACATCTTTACCCGGCGTTTCCGTATACCGCGTACACCAACATGACGGATCAGGATGTGCATGCAATTTACACCTACTTGCGGTCGTTGAAGCCTGTGAACTACGCCCGTCCCGCGAACAGGATGTCCTTTCCGTTTTCGATCCGCGCCTTGATTGGTGGTTGGAACATGATGTTTTTCGAGCCCGGCCGCTATTCGCCCGACTCGTCGCGCTCGGCGGAATGGAACCGCGGCGCGTATCTCACCCAAGGCCTCGGTCACTGCGGGGCCTGTCATACGCCGCGCAATTTTTTCGGCGGCGAACGCAGTTCCGAAGCGCTGACGGGCGGAGAGTTCCTGGAGGAGATCGCGGACGAAGTGGTGAACGGCAATATTACGCCGATGGACGAAAGCACCGTGCGGCCATGGTCCGCGGCAAACCTGACGTCGGCTGCGAGCGGCCTGGGCGCTTGGTCGCGCGAAGGGATCGCCGCGTATCTTAAAACAGGCCATAACTCGCGGGCAGGCGCGTTTGGTCCGATGAGCGAGGTCATCGCGAACAGCACGAGCCATTTGACGGACGTGGATATCAATGCGATAGCTGTCTACCTCAAGAGCCTGCCGCCCAATGCGCGAAGCGTCCCGAGGGAACCGGCAGCCGACGTCTTGAAGGCGGGCGAGATCGCCTATACGACGCGATGCGCGGACTGTCATCTGCCGACCGGCCTCGGCATGCCCCGCGCCGCAGGTTCCGATGGCTCGAAGACTGCGCCGCCCCTTGCCGGCAATGCGGCTCTGCAGGCGCCGAATCCGGCGACCCTCATCAATGTCATACTGTATGGTGCCCATGAATCAACCAGCGCCGCGGAGTCGTGGCCGAAGATGAGCGGCTTCGAACTCAGCGTCGGCTTGGACGACGATCAAATTGCAGCCCTATGCACCTATGTGCGATCGAGTTGGGGCAATCACGCAAGCGCGGTGGACGCGGCTGCCGTTGGAAAACAGCATTGAAAATCGGGCCTGCATCGCTCATGGCACTCGTGCTCGCCGGCGGCGCCGTGTCTGCGGCTAAGGCCGCGGTTTCCGATTGCGACAACTTTTTTGGCCAGCGCTGCCGCATCGACCTTCCGACCGGCGTGCACATGAGCTACTTCGAGCTTGGATCCCCGGCCGGAGAGACGCTGATACTGCTGCACACCGACACGACCAGCGCCGTCGAGTGGGCGTGGACCGCGGCCGCGCTCTTGAGCACGGATTCTGATCTTCATATCTATGCGTTGGACCAGCGCGGCGCGGGCGAGACCGAGCTTCCGAACACCGCTCGGTGCTGGTCAAAGCCCAATCTCTGCATCACCGAAGAGAATCTCGCAGCGGACATCCTCGCATTCATGAATGCAAAGAAAATTGCGAGGGCTACCCTGGTGGGCCACGCAATGGGCGCAGGAGCCGCCCGTGTCGTGGCGCTTGGCCATCCCGAGAGGATCGTGCGGTTGGTGCTGTCCGGAACCGGCGTGCCGCACTCCCTGACCGCCGCGCCCGCGCCTCCCGCCGGTGCTCAGTTCCAGGGAATGGAGGCGCTCGGATGGCGTCCGATGCTCGAGGCGAAAGGCGTCAAATGGCCGCATGGGGCCCTTCACATGCGCCCCCTCGATATCGACCCGGACGCCGTGCGCCACATCGTCCAGAATTGGGACATCTCGGTGGTCGCCGCGCCGGAGGTGGTGCAAACGATCGCCGCGCAGACGGCGAGTCAATCGCTCGCCACATGGGGTACGCTCGATCCGACGCCTCGGCCGCATGCCTCTCGTGTCCGACTCGAGACACTGACGGTTCCGACGCTGGTGCTGTGGGGGAGCGAGGATTCCGGTCTCTCGCGGGCATCGCAGGAGGAACTGATCGCTGCGCTCAGACAAGCGAGCACAGCTCACCACGGGATGTACTTTTATTGGAAGCAATACGGCGTGCGGCCGCCGCCGGCGGACGGTGACAAGCACCATGCGGACGACATAGGCCACAATTTATCCTGGGAAGCGCCCCTCGGCCTCGCCGCGGACATCGATAGCTTCGTCCGCACGGGAGCGCCGACGCACGATCTTTACAGGACCGACGCAGCCGCGGATATACGTAAAATCGTCGTCGAGCCCGGACGGGCGATCATCGTGTCCTCGAGGGCACCCTAAAATTGTGCGGTCGCGGCCATGGGGCTCGTGCCGCGGTATAGGTTGACCGGTACCTGCGAATCTGCAGTGCACGCAGCGACCGCCGCTTGCAGCTCCGCAAGTGTCTTGATCGGCCGCCCGTCGAATTCATAGAGGATGTCGCCGACGATGAGGCCCGCCTTTTGCGCGATCGAGCCCTCATCCACGCCAGTGATCAAAACACCGGCGCGGTCCGTGTGATCCGCAGTCGCGGCAACCGCCAGGCCTCCGATGCCAAGGCCGCGCTTTAGCGAGGCGATGGATGCTTTTGCTCCGACGGCCGGAAGAACGCCGCTGACTTCGTCGACTTTGGCGAGGAATCCGGCGATCTCCGCGCTCGAGAATCCGCCCTCGAATTCGGGGCCTGATTTCGCGATGAATTTGTATCTCCACATGACCGGCCTGCCGGGCGCGTGTTGTGCGGCCAGCCGACGCAGCAAATCCTCATCGACCCCAAAGGCGAAGCGCTCCGTGTACGTGCAATCTCCCACCGCACAATTCGCCGTTTCCTTGCCTATGCTGATCGCCGGCACGGCCTTGTGTCCATTTGCCGCCTCATAGTCCGCGCGCTCATAGGACCGCCATTTGCCGCTGTAGATGATCCACGCGTTGACCTGAAATGACTTCTGACCCGTTTTCCCGTCGATGATGCTGCTCAGGAATTCGTCATTCCAAACCATCCGCAGAGGGCCGCGATGCTCTACGAAACCGTTTTCCGTGGAAATGGTCGTGCTCGCGCCTTGCGGATCCTCTTTGACGGTCGCCGTATCCCTGAAATGCTCCATGGGGAGCGAGAGCAGGGCCGGATCTTTTGCATAGGCGGATTCGACTGCAAGCGCGATGATTGCGGCGACCGCCGCGAAGCGAATTTTCAATTATTTCTCACTCCAAAACGCACCCGCATCGTGGCCGACGTGAGCGCGCAAACATTATTTGTGCTGCAGCCCCTGATCGGCTTGGCGCAGCCAATCGTCCCGATCGGCCGCGGTGGTCTGCGCCAGCGCCGCTTCGCGGGCGCGCGCATAGGTTTCGCGGGCGGCGTTTCCGTCTCCCGACTTCGACAGGGCCTCAGCCAGCGCAAGCAGGTTTGGCGGGTACTGCGGCCGGAGAGTCACGGCGCGGCGCGCGGCGACCAACCCTGCTTCGGCGTCGCCCGGTCCCAAGGGCCAGCCTGGCGCGCGCACCAACACCAAGGCCCGGACGCGCGCAGGACCCGCATCCTCGTAGTTCGGATCCGCCGACTCGGCGTGCGCCAATGCCTCGAGCATGCGGTTCAAAAGCTCGCCCGCGCGAGTCGCGTGTACGCGCGCCTCCAGACCGAGCGCGATAGCCTGCCCGTACAGACACGCAGCGGCTTGCGGCTCCTGAGCGAGACAGGCCTGCGCATCGCGGCCGGCCTCTGCTGCCAGCTCGCCGCGAATTTTCGAGTCAGGCTCATGATCGCTGCGCTTCGCATTCGCGTCGATGGCGGCCGCCAGTGCGCCGACCGAGCGAGTGTCTGCGAGTTCCACCGGCGATTGCGTGTTCGGCGGCGGTTGCGTGCTCGGCGGCGGCGTCGCGCACGCGGCGACCGCGAGCGTCAAAATCGCGCAGACGAATCGCTTCGTCACGGCGCTGCCGGATGCGACGTGAGCTTCGGCGGCGGCAGTTTGGACGACACGAAGCCGCGTAGACGCAGCGGCCCCAATATGTCGGCGCTCCCCGATGCCTTCCCCATTTTTAGCAGCGCTGCCTGCAGCGCGCGTGCACGGCTCGCATCCACTCGCGATTGGACCGCTGCAATGAGCGCCACGGGCAGCTCCGGCGACTGCGTGACGGGGTGAAGTTCGGTAGCAAACGGCAGGCTGGGGAGCGACGCTGTCTGCGTTTGATCGAGCAGCACGGCGACTGATTCGCCGGCCGCCGCCCGTCGCAAGGCGCTTAGTATCTGTCCCGTTGCCTCGATCTTCACGTCCGGCGGCAGGGCCCACCCTTCAAGAGCGCTGTGCCGCACGAAGTCGGGAGCATAGCCGGCGACACTCAGGATGGTGTACCCCGCCATGGAATCCGGCCCGCTGATGCGGCCGGACTTTGCCACCAGCGTCCAACGCTGCTGAGGTCCGACGTCCGCCATGTCTGCCTGCGCCAGCGGCATCAGATGCAACTCCGCTCCGTGTTCAACGAAGAATGGATACGGCACGAAGGCGAGCGCAGCATCGGATTGTTTGAGCTTCGTGAGGCCCCCTTCCTCGGTCGGATCGTAGACTGCGACCAAACTTCCCGCAGGCCAGCCGGAGGCAGCAGCGACCGCGGTCGCGAATCGGTCTACGAGCGGCTGCGCGTCCCCCGCTCCGCCGGGATATCCGGGAGCACAGAACACCAGAGTCGCAAGCGATGCTACTAGCAGTGTACTCATATGTTTAGGCTATCATTCGGGCGCGCTCATGAGTATGCCCGCTTCGCCCAAGGTAGTTCAATTCTTCCTCCGTGTACTTCGAGCGCGGAGCATCATTGCGGGCGCGTTCCTGTTTCTGACCGCAGCGGGCATATACGGCGCCCTGCGGGTGCCGGACGATCCTGCGATCGAGGGACTCATCGTGCCCGGCGATCCCGTCGCACGAGCCACGTTCGAGTTCGAGCGTCTGTTCCCCGAGGGCGAGCAGGCGCTGATCATGCTCGAATCGGCGGATCCATTGAACCTTGCCTCGCTGCGAGCCGCGGACCGGCTGGAGCGGCAACTCGCCGAGATTCCGGAGGTCGAGGCGCACAGCCTGCTCGATCTCTACAGGCGTGGAATCCCTGCCACCGAAATCACTCCCGAGGAGGCTGAACCGCTGCGCAAGTTTGCCGCTGGGACGCCGCTGTTCCGCCGCGCGGGTCTTTTGGGCGATCACTACTTCGGCATCGCGCTGGAACTGGGACTGAAATCGGCCGCCGATCGCGACCGCGCCCTGGCGGCAATCGACACGCTCGTTCTGCCCCTCGAAGCTTCCGGCGGACCATTCACCATGGTTCGGCGGGTCGGTTCTCCCTGGCTCGATGCCTGGCTGGAGCGCCAAACCGGGGCCGCCACGGCGCGTTTCATGCCGCTCTTCGGCCTGTTTCTGATGACCCTGGTACTGATCATCTACAAATCCTGGCGCGCGTTGGGGGCGATCGTCTTCACGCTCGGTGCCCTCGTCGCGATCGCGATGGGTCTGGCTCATCTGTTCGGCTGGTCGCACACCGTCATCTCAACCCTGGTGCCGCTGACCGTGATGGTCACGACAACAGCCACGCTCGTCTACCTTCATTCGCGCTATATAGAACCCGACGATTCGCCGACACTTCTCGAGCATCATGCACGCGCGCTTGCAAATAAATTGCTGCCCTGCACCGCCTCGATGTTTGCGACCGCGGTCGGCTTCGCCGCGCTTGCGATCTCGGATATTCGCCCCGTGCGCGAGATGGGCCTGTGGACCGCGGGCGGGCTCATCGTGGCGTGGATAGGCTGCTTTACGCTGTTTCCTGCGCTGCAGTCGCTGATGCGTACTCCCGATGCGTTCCGAGAAAGTTGCGGTCGCGAAGTGGTTCCCAGGCTTCGTCGATGTCTTGGTGCCGGCGAGCCGCCGCTTTCGCTGGCCATTCGTGGGCGGGGCCCTGGGGTTGATGCTGTGCGGCGCCGCCGCCTTGTTCGGCATTCCGGGTTTGATCGCGCCCCTCGCCCTCGAGATGGACGTGTTGACCTACGTCAATCCCGGCGAACGCGTGGCCCAGGATACCCGCCATTTCGAGGAGTCGAACGGCCTCGACGTCGTCGAGCTGTGGATGCGGACACCGGCCGGGCATGCACTCGACCCGGATTTTCTTCGCGCGCTCGAGCAATTGACGCGCCGGCTGGAGGGCGATCCTCGGATCACTGCCGTGGACGGGCCGACGTCGGTGCTGCGATGGGCACGCTATATCGAAACCGGTTCCGATCAATTGCCCGAAACCAAGTCGGAGTGGCCGAAACTCGCCTCGGATCTCGAGCAGATTCTGCTGACTACTCCGGAAGCCCGCAAATATGTCGACGTAACGGACCTTGCGAACGCACGCCTCAGCATCCGTGGTCGGGCAAAGCTCTTCGGCCGGGTCGGCGCGATGCGCACGTTCGTCGAGCAGCAATGGGCTGCCGCTCAAGCCGCGGATCCGGCGCTCCGCTCGGCGCGCGGCGCGGTTGTCGGCAAAGGAGTCCTCGGCGCAGAAATCACCCAGCGCCTTCTGCCGACGCTCACCGAAAGCTTTGCGCTCACCGCGAGCGTCATATTTCTCGCGTTTCTGGTGGTGTTTCGCAGCCCGTCCGCCCGCTTGATGACGATGATCCCCTCGTTGTTTGCAATCCTGTCCGTGTTTCTCGTCATGCGTATGACCGGCATTCCCCTGAACATTGCAACCATTCTGATCGGCTCGACCGTGTTGGGGGCAACGGAGAACGATCAGATTCACTTCTTCTATCATTTTCAAGAAGGCCGCTCGGCCGGCACCATGGCCGATGCTCTGCGGCACGCCTTGCTCGTCGCCGGGCGGCCGATTCTGTTCGCCACCCTGATCAATGCCAGCGGCTTTCTCGCGCTGGCGTTTTCGGACCTTCCGCCCATGCGCGAATTCGGCATCGTTGCCTCGTCCGCCTTCGTGCTCGCATTGGTGGCTGATTTCACCGCCTTGCCGGGGGCGCTGTGGATCCTGAGCCGATTTGAACGCTCGGGCATTTGATCCGAAGTAGCGCTCGGGCGCGTAGGACTATCCCTACAGGGTGTAGGGCACGCGGTTGATAGCATGGCGGGAGACGGCCTGAGACAATCGAGTTCTGTTCGAAGCCTCCTGCGGAATGAAAAACCCATGAAAAAGAAACTTGCAATTACATGCTTAATAATTGGCGCCGCGCTGGCCCCCGTCGTGGGCTATTCGGGCGAGGAGGCGGATGCCGACCGCTCTCATCCCAAGGCCTTCGTCAAGGATTCGGCGATCACGACGAAGATCAAGTCGAAGTTGGCCGCTCAGCATTTGACCAGTTTGGGGCGGATTCACGTCGATACCGACGCTGATGGCGTGGTATGGCTGAGCGGCACCGCGCGAAGCCAGGACGAGATCGATGCGGCCGTGGCAATCGCTCGAGACACGGAACACGTGGTCGCGGTCAAGAACAAGCTCAGAATCAAGAAGGACGACTAAGGGACCGCGCCGCGTATTCTCAGCCCCCAGGCTGAGCAGCGTCCCTGACAAAGAGCGCCCCAGCGGTGGCAACCATGCGCTTGAAAAACTGCAGGATTGTAGTCGCTTCCCTGCTGGCGATCGTTCTCGCCGGATGCGCGTCCCTTCCGCCGGGCGCAAATTTTCCAAAGAAGCCGTCGGCCGCGTTCGCTCACCCGCAAGACACTCGGCTTGGGACGATATTCGAGAAGATGGCGCGCGATCATCCGCAAGAATCCGGCATTCCGGATGCTTGCTGTCGGCGAAGATGGATTTGCCGCGCGCATGCAACTGATCGATGCGGCCCAGCAAACGCTCGATATTCAATATTACATATTCACGGCGGATACCAGCGGCCTCCTGGTCACCGGCGCCTTGATTGGCCGCGGCCGATCGCGGCGTGCATATACGCGTATTGGTCGACGACGGCGAAACGGCACCCGGAGACGAGCAAATCCTCGTGATGGCGGCGCACCCGCAAATCGAGGTGCGGATTTTCAATCCCTTCCGCTACCGCGGACACATTCGATTGATTCGATCCGTCGAATTTCTGCTCGAAAAGCAGCGGCTCAACTATCGCATGCACAATAAATTGTTCGTTGCCGACAACGCGGCGGCCCTGATCGGCGGCCGCAATATCGGCGATGCCTATTTTCAGATCGATCCCGACGCCCAGTACGCGGACGATGACGTTTTCGTGGGCGGACCCTTGGTACCGAAGCTGTCGGCCACCTTTGACGACTACTGGAACAGCTCGATTGCCATACCGGTCCAAGCGCTCCCGGGCAGCCGGCCTTCTCCAGCCAAGCTTGCACGGCAAAGGCGTAAGTTGGACGAGCATATGCGCAAAGCCCGGCAGTCGGGCGCCGACTTCATGAAGCGCGCCGAGCAGGGCGACCCGCATCGCCGGTATTCTCGCAGGCCGTTCGCCCCTCGTATGGGCGACGGCGCAAATCGTGTGCGATCCGCCGGACAAGAAAGATGTTGTCAACGGCGCCGCAAAAGGCAGGCTGATGTACGGGCCGATCGCGGAGGCGACCAATTCGGTTTCTTCCGAGTTCATCATGGTGACGCCGTACTTGGTGCCGGCGCCCGACGAAATGCGGCTGCTGCACGACGTCCGTCAGCACAACGCGCGGGTGCGCATCCTGACGAATTCGCTCAACTCGACCAATGAACTCGCCGCTCACGCGGGCTACCGCCACTATCGACCGCAGTTGCTGAAAGAGGGCGTGGAGCTTTACGAGCTGCGCGCGATGCTCGGCAACAATCGCGGCAGCGGACAGTCCGCCAAAATGACCCGGCAAGGCAACTATGGACTGCACGCAAAGCTACTTGTGTTCGATCGGAAGCGATTGTTTGCCGGCTCCATGAACTTCGATCAGCGATCGCGGCATCTCAACACCGAAACCGGATTGATCATCAACAGCCCCGAGCTCGCCGGGCAGGCTGCCGCGCGTTTCGAGGCGATGACCCAGCTGTCGAATTCCTATGCCGTGTCTTTGCAGTCTCCGGAGTCGGCGAAACAGCCCTTGATTTGGCGCACGCAAGAGAACGGTAAGACAGTGCGAATACCATAAGGAGCCCTCGCGCTCCCTGTGGAGGCGAATCGCCGTGGCTTTTTTGTCGTCGTTACCCTTCTTGGACAAGGAACTGTAGAGATCCGCCCATCCTGGCCGTGTGACGCCGTAATTCGCAGCTCGCCCCCCCCCTGATAAACTGCTCCGACCATTGTGATGCATCCCGCGCTGAGGAGGCGCCTCACCTGCGTGCCAAGTAAAATTCCCGAAGGCGAGACCCGGGGCTGGATCGTGCCCATCGGCGGCGCCGAGAATAAGGAGAATGATCGCCGAATTCTGGAACGCTTCATGCGCGTCTCGGGCGGCGCGAACGCCGATATCGTCGTGATCCCCACCGCGAGCCGGATGCACGAGACCGGGCCGCGCTATGAACGGCTTTTCAATGACTTAGGCGCCCAACACGTGACCGTCATGGATTTCGACACGCGGCGGGACTGCCAGGAGCCGGGACGATTGCGGCGCCTCGAGGAAGCCAGCGGGATCTTCTTCACGGGCGGCAACCAGCTGCGGCTTACGACCCTGCTCGGCGGCACGCCGGTAGCGAAGCTCATTCGCATGCGCAATGCTCACGGCGTCACTGTCGGCGGTACCAGCGCCGGCGCCAGCATCCTGAGCGAGCATATGATCGCATTTGGCGACGAGGGCTCGTCGGTGCTCGCAGGCAGCGTGCGGCTCGCGCCGGGCCTGGGACTTACCAATCGATTCATCATCGATCAGCATTTCCGTCAGCGAGACCGCCTCGGCCGTCTGATCACGGCCCTTGCCTACAACCCATTCGCCATCGGCATCGGTCTCGACGAAGATACGGCCGCCTTTATCGGCCCCGACGAGACCATCGAAGTCGAGGGGAGCGGCGGCGTGACGGTCGTGGACGCCTCCGATGTCAGTTTTTCGTCGATTGGGGAGGTCAGCGAAGGGCAGCCGGTCTCCATGCTCGGCCTACGCTTGCACATTCTGGTCGCCGGTGCGACATTTAACTTGCATACACGCCTGGCGACGGCTGGGGGGCTGGTCCAAGCCAAGGAATAAAAACGGCCATGCGCATACTCGATCGTTCCGTCTACGTCGGGCCGTCCCTATACGCGCGTTTCCCCGTCATTCGTTTGGAGCTCGACCTTGGCGAGCTCGAGGCTTGGCCCACGGGCCGCTTGGGGCCCGGTTTTGTCGATGCCCTGGCGGCAGCTCTCCCTGGTCTCGCAGAACACGGATGTTCGTACAAAGAGCCCGGCGGTCTCCTACGACGCATGCGGGAAGACGAAGGTACCTGGCTCGGGCACGTCCTCGAGCACACGGCGATCGAACTGCAGAACATGGCCGGCGAGGAAGTGACCTTCGGCAAGACTCGAAGCAGCGGTCCGCCCGGCGTCTATACGGTCGTCTACGAATATGCGCAACGCGACGAGGGCATCGCGGCCGGCGATCTCGGGCTCAAGCTCTTGTGTTCGCTCCTCCCTGCGGAAATCCGGCCGCCCGGCTCCGTGCCCGCGGAATGGAGTTGGCAAGAGGCGCGAGACGAGTTCATCCGGTTTGCGCAGCGCCGCGCGCTCGGGCCTTCGACCGCAGCGCTGGTGCGGGCCGCTGAGCAACACGGCATTCCTTGGCTGCGCCTCAACGACCAATCGCTGGTGCAATTGGGTCATGGCAAATACCAGCAGCGTATCCAGGCGACGGTTACGAGTCGCACTTCGCACATCGCGGTCGAACTTGCCAGCGACAAGGAGGAAACCAACAAGGTATTGGCCACGCTCGGATTGCCGGTGCCGAAACAGGAACTGGTGCAGGACGAAAAGCAGGCTGTCCGCGCCGCACAGCGAATTGGTTTTCCCGTCGTCACAAAACCCTACAACGGCAATCACGGTCGCGGCATCTCGATTCGGCTCACGACGGACGACGAAGTAGCGCAGGGCTTTGCGGTGGCGCGTGCACATTCCCGCTCGGTGATCGTTGAAACTTTCCTGGAGGGCGACGACCATCGGCTGTTGGTGGTCAACGGGGAATTGGTCGCGGCAACCCGGCGCACGCCGGGCCATGTCGTCGGAGATGGGGAGCACTCGGTTGCCCGGTTGATCGAGATCGTGAATCAGGATCCCCGACGCGGCGTGGGCCACGAAAAAGTGCTGACGCGGCTCGAATTGGATGCGCAGGCTCATAAGATGCTGGAGCACGCGGGTCTGAATCCCGACTCGATTCCGGGAACCGGTCAGATCGTCTACCTTCGCTCGACGGCAAACCTCTCCACCGGCGGCACCGCCACCGACGTCACCGACATCATTCACCCGGACAATCGTGAAATGGCCGAGCGGGCTGTACGGGCCATCGGCCTCGACGTCGGAGGAGTCGATTTTCTCTCGAAAAATATCACCGAGAGCTACCGCACGATCGGCGGCGGCATTTGCGAAGTCAACGCAGCGCCCGGCTTTCGGATGCATGTGGCGCCGAGCGAAGGCAAGGGACGCGATGTCGCCGCGCCGGTTGTGGGCATGCTGTTTCCGCCGGGAGTCTCCGCGCGGGTGCCCATTGCGGCGATCACGGGCACCAACGGCAAGACGACGACCGCACGCATGCTCGCGCATGTCACAAAAATGGGCGGCTATACGCCGGGGTTGACCACCACGGACGGCGTCTACATCGACGGTCAGCGTACCGTGCAGGGTGATATGACGGGACCCGTCTCGGCGCGCATGGTGCTGGCCGATCCGCAAATCGATATGGCCATCCTCGAGACTGCGCGGGGCGGTCTTCTGCGGGCCGGCATGGGAGTGCGCGAGGTCAATGTCGGCGCAGTACTGAATGTCCAAGCCGACCATTTGGGTCTCAAGGGCATCGACACGCTCGAACAGTTGAGCGAGTTGAAGCGCATCGTGGTGGAGGTCGCAACCGACTGTGCCGTGCTCAACGCGGATGATCCTCTGGTGCTCAAAATGTCGGGTTATACCGAGGCCAAGAGCATCTGCTACGTGACCATGAACCCACAGCACACGCTGGTGCGCGAGCACATTCGCGCGGGCGGGCGGGCCTGTGCTCTGGAGGCCGGCGTCAACGGTCAAATGATTACGCTGTACGACCGCGGCAGCCACATTCCCTTGCTGTGGACGCACCTGATCCCGGCGACGCTCGAAGGCCGGGCGACTCACAACGTGCAGAATGCGATGTTCGCGGCGGCGATGGGATTTTCGCTCGGCATTAAGCTCGATGCTATCCGCCAGGGGCTGCGCACTTTCGATTCGACGTTTTTCCAGGCGCCGGGCCGCATGAACGTGTTCAATGAGCTCCCGTTCAAAGTACTGTTCGACTACGGGCACAATGCTCACGCGGTCGGCATGATGGCCGATCTGGCCTTGCGCCTCGACGTCACGGGCCGGCGCATCGTGGTGCTGGCGGGTCCCGGCGACCGGCGCGACGAAGACCTCGTCGCGATTGCGCAGGCCGTTGCCGGCCGCTTCGACCATTACATCTGCCGGCGCGACGATAATCTGCGCAGTCGCGCCCCGGACGAGGTGCCGCGCATGCAAGCGCAAGCCCTGCGCGCTGCCGGAGTGCCCGATGGCGCGATTTCAGTCATTCCCGACGAGCAGGAGGCCATTGAGGGCGCATTGCGGATGGGCGAGACCGGCGACTTGCTCCTGATTTTTGCAGACGCCTTGGTTCGTTCCTGGAAACAAATCACCAAATTCAAGCCCGTGGCCCCGCAGTCCGCGGGTCGCTCGGCAGGTCCAACGGAGCCTTTGCCCGCCGCCGCGGCCGAGGCGAAGGGTAACGGAACGATCGTAGGTGCCGATGCACGCGCTCCGGTGTCCGCCGACTCGTCCGCTGTCGACTTCAACCTCGAAAGCCTCATCCGCGATGAGCGCGGCGTGCGGATGGCACCGGAAAGCGACGACTGAAGGTGGCTCTCGAACTGCCGTTCGAGGATTCGCGGCGCCTGACGGGCCGCAATCTGTTCTTTGCTTCCACGGGTGCAGTGCTGGAATTCGTCAATGTGCAGATCGACGATGCTCTCCTCGCCGCATGGCGCTCGAAGGTCGAGCGCGCAGCGGCGCGGCTAGGATGGGCCACGCAGCCGACCGCGCGCAGACACGTAGGCGGGGCGTCCCTCGCCATCGCGGCCCCCGTCGATCAATTATTCCTGGCGACCGAAGTCAACGAGTGGGCGCTGTGCGCAGCACTGGTCGAGCGCGATCCGGCGGGGTGGGCGAAGCTTGAGGAGGCCCTCGTTGCGCAAGCATCGGAAGCCGCGGACCCTGCGAATCAGGATCTGCCACCGGTTATCGAGGAGTCCGCCGCGCTCGCCCGTTTTGAGCGTCTGTCTGTCCTTGAATCTCAACCGAAGCTTCGCTTGCTGCTAAACGCGGCCGCAACCCGCGGACTACCCTACGTTCTGGACGAGTCGGAGCTGACGCTTGGCGGCGGCGCGGGCAGCCGCAATTTCTTGCTGTCCGCCTTGCCGGACGCAGGGGAAATCCCCTGGGCGGAACTGCACGACATTCCGACGGCAATCGTCACCGGGTCCAATGGGAAAACCACCACGGTGCGCCTGGTGGCTGCCTGCGCGCGCGCTCACGGCTGGCACGTAGGCTACAACTGCACGGACGGAGTGTTTCTCGATGAAGAGACGTTGGCGATTGGAGATTATTCCGGACCTGCCGGAGCGCGGATGGTGATGCGTGAGCGGCGCGCCGAGGCGGCCATCCTCGAAACGGCGCGCGGCGGCATCTTGCGCAGGGGAATTGCGGTTGCGCAGTCCCGCACCGCCGTGGTCACCAACGTGAGCTCGGATCACTTCGGCGAGTACGGTATCGACGACCTAGCCGCGCTGGCGGACGTCAAGCTGGCAGTGGCCGCGGTCGTGGCACCTGACGGCTTGCTGGTGTTGAACGCTGACGATTCACGACTGCGCGAGCAAGCCCCTAGGCTCGAGCAGCGCTTCGGAGCCTGTGCGCCGTTGGGCTGGTTTTCGCTGAATGCCGATCACCCGATGCTGCGCGAGCATGGATTACGCGGCGCCTCAACCTGCGGCGTCGGCGAGGGACGGCTGACCATGAGCCACCGTGGCGAGAAACACGATCTCGGGCGCGTCATCGAGATGCCGTTGTCGATGGGTGGAGTGGCGGATTACAACGTGGCCAACCTGGCTGGCGCTGCGCTTGCCGCGGCCGCGCTTGGCATCGCGCCGGCAACGATTGCCGCAGTTTTCGCGCGGTTTGGTTCCAAGCTTGGAGACAATCCCGGCCGCATGATGCAGTTCATGGCCGATCGGGTGTGCGTGCTGGTCGACTACGCACACAATCCCGACGGACTGCGCGGATTTTTGAAGGTCGCGGATCACCTGCGCAAAGGCCCAGGGCGTCTGGGACTTCTGCTCGGCCATGCCGGCAACCGCAAAGACGCCGACATTGAGGAATTGGCCCGTGTGGCCGCTGAATTTCGGCCTGATCTGGTGGTCGTCAAGGAGAACGAAGCCCATCTTCGCGGCCGCGCGGCGGGCGAGATTCCGCGAATCATCGGCGCCGAACTTAAGCGGCTCGGGTTTCCGGACTCGAACGTCGCGGTGTGTTTGAGTGAAGTGGAGGCGGCGCGCTACGCGCTCGACTGGGCGCGCCCGGGAGACGTGCTCGCGTTGCCCATACACTCATCGAACGCACGTGCCGCGGTGGTGGCGATGCTTGAGATCGGTCAATCGGCCGATAGGACAGGGGCGTCGTGAAATCTCCCCGACCGGCGCGTGCACGCGTTCGAAACTTCGAGGGCTTGCGCGGGTCAACCGTACGCAGCAGCAACCCATTCTTCCGAAGGAGCGCCCATGTGCCGAAACATCAAGACACTATTCAATTTTGAGCCCCCGGCCACCGAGGAGGAGATAAAGGCCTCCTCCCTACAGTTCGTCCGCAAACTGAGCGGATTCACCAATCCTTCCAAGGCAAACCAGCCTGCATTCGACCGGGCGGTCGAGGATGTGGCGGCCGCCGCCCGCACGCTGATCGACTCCCTGGTGACGAACGCCGATCCGCGCGATCGTGAGGTCGAAGCGGCGCGTGCAAAGGCGAAGTCCGCGGCGCGGTTCGCCTGAACGTGCCCGTCCGCCAGGATACCCCCTCAGCCGGGGAGCGCCTTTCGACCTGCAGGCGGTGCGACCTGTGGAAGCATGCGACTCAGCCGGTCGGGGGCGAAGGCCCACCCCGGGCGAAAATCATGCTGGTCGGAGAGCAGCCGGGCGATGAAGAAGATCTTCGCGGTCACCCCTTCGTAGGCCCCGCCGGCCGCGTATTGGACGAAGCTCTCGCGGCAGCAGGCCTGGAGCGTAAAAGCGTATTCATCACCAACGCCGTGAAGCATTTCAAGTGGGAACCGCGCGGCAAGCGGCGGCTTCACAAGAAACCCGGCGCCGGCGAAATCAACGCATGCCATATCTGGCTCGAAAGAGAAATCGCAACCGTCAAGCCCGTTGTGATCGTCGCGCTCGGTGCAACGGCGCTGCGCGCTCTGACGAGCTCGACACTGTCCATCGACCGCGCGCGAGGCCAAGAATTGCGCCACCCGGACGGCGCACGAATCTTGGCGACCTATCATCCGTCGGCCATATTGCGAGGGGACGACGAACGAAGCGAGGATCTGCGCGCGCATCTCGTGGGCGATTTGCGCCTCGCCGTGCAGATTGCTGCAAAGGAATCCGCATAGACATGGCGGCGCCGCGCATTCGCATCGGAATTTCGGGTTGGCGCTACGCACCATGGCGAGGCACGTTCTATCCAAAGGGTTTGCCGCAGCGCTCGGAACTCGAGTTCGCCTCGAAGATCTTGACGGCGATCGAGATCAACGGCTCGTTCTACTCGCTGCAGACGCCGGCGAGCTACGCGCTGTGGTACCGGCAGACACCGAGCGACTTCGTGTTCTCCGTGAAGGGCGGGCGCTATCTTACGCATATGAAGCGCCTCAAGGACATCGAGAAACCGCTCGCAAATTTTTTCGCTTCCGGCATCTTTAATTTGCGCGAGAAATTGGGTCCGATTTTGTGGCAATTCCCGCCGAACTTTAAATTCGAGAGGAGCCGCATGCGAGCGTTCCTCGAGCTGCTGCCGCGGGACTCGGCGAGCGCCGCCGCCTTGGCGCGCAAGCGGGATGCATTCATGATAGGGCGCAGCCGTCTGGCCATCGACGAGAATCGTCCGCTGCGGTATGCGATCGAAATTCGCAACGATTCTTTTCTCGACGCATCGTTCATCGATCTCCTGAGGCAATTCAATGCCGCCCTGGTGATCGCCGATACGGCCCGCAAATGGCCTATGATCGAAGATGTCACGGCCGATTTCGTCTATATGCGGCTGCATGGCGACAAGGAAATCTACCGAAGCGGTTACAGCGACAAATCCCTGCAGTTCTGGGCTCGGCGCATTGCGGAGTGGCATCGCGGCGCAGAGCCGGAGGATGCGCGCAAGGTGGCAAAGCAATTGTCGCCGGCCAGGCGGCGCCGCGATGTGTACTGCTTTTTCGACAATACCGACGTGAAGCTGCGCGCGCCGTTTGATGCGCAAAGCCTGGCTAAGAAATTGGGCTTGCCGCCTGCGGACGAAGCGGCCCGTGCTCGAGCGGGATGAGATCCTCTTGATCAGCCGCCCGGCGCGTCGCGGGATCCGACTTTGGGTGTTTCTGGCTGCTTTTCATCCGGGGGGTCGGGTAATTTGATGGGGGGCGTGGCTTCAGGGCTTGGAACCGTCGCGTTCGGGACCGGTGGGCGTTGGGGGTGTGACATGCGAAGATTTCAACCTTCTCCGGCGGTACCGCGCAAGAGCAGCCGCGCGATGGCGTCTGTGGGATTTATCCGGCAGCGCTCCAGGGCAAATGCCCCTATCCTGCGGGCCCATGAAACAACGGTATTTCCCTCTCTGGCTCGCGGCTTGCTGCCTGGCGGCGACGGGCGCCTATGGTTCCTCGAGCACCGCAAGCGAACTAACGCTCAGCCGCGAGGCGGTGCAGGCGATCGTCGTCGCGACGATCTTCAACGATCAGGGCAGATGGTACATGGCCAAAGGTGTGTGCTATGCCTATCTGGAGCGGCCCCGCGTATCGCTCGCCGGCGGCCGGCTCATAATCGACGGACACCTTTCATCGCGGGTGGGCCTCGATGTCGGCAACTCATGCGTGGGTACGGATTTTGCCTCGGACGTGCGCATATCGGGACGCTTCGTCGGCACCGGTTCGCAAATCACTCTCAACGATATCCGGATCGACAACGTGAAGGATGACTCGACTCGCCAGGCGCTGGACCTGATTCAATCCGCAGCAGGATCTTCGTTGCCAAGAGCGGTGGACATCGATCTGCTCCAGCTGATCAAACCCACGGTGGTGCCGGGAATGCCTGTCCGAATCGCCGTGACCGAGCTGCATATCGACGCCGTGACGACGCAACCCGACAAGGTCACCGTCGATTTCGAAATGAAACTCGCCGCACGCTAGGGCTCAGCGCTGCAAATCTCGTTCCAGGACATCCGAAATGCGCGACGCGATCCTGCTGGACTCTTGGCGGAGCGCTGCGATTTCAATTTCAAGGATGTAGTGACGGTTCGCATCGGGCCCTTCCGGGTCCAGCCGATCTCGCTCGCATTCCAGGCGGGTCGCTTCATCCGACAATAACCGTTGCCTCGCGTACAGCTTTTCCAGATGGTCTGGAGCACCCATGGGCATAGATTGCTCGCTTCAAGAGAATTCGGCACTTGACATTTTACGCCGTTCCCACTTCCATGACCGGACTATTGGGATCATTGCACAAGCATGGCAGCAACGCCGGTGACCTCCGAAGTCCACAGCAAATCGCAGCTTGCGCGCTATATCCGCAGGCATGTCGGCGGTCACCTTTACGACGACTCCGGAATTCCCCCTGGGAGTATCGCGATATATACACTGTCGGATCCGCGCGACATACGGGGTGTGCGGTACGTCGGACAGACCACCCTGCCTGCCCGCCGCTTCCTTCAGCATTTGAACACCGCGAAGTTATGGTTACCGGAGGAGAGGCCGTGGTGGATAAAGTCCCCCAAGCTGCGGCCTCTCTATAGCTGGATTAGAGAGCTTTACAAGGACGAGCTTCGATTACCCACCATGGTCATTTCCGCCTGGGTGGACAATGCGATGGATGCAAGGCTCGCAGAACGAGTTCGGATCTATGAGTACCTCGGTAAGCGGCTGCCGCTGTTGAACGTCGAGAGCGAGATTCTGGGACGACAAATTCCACTGACATACCCCTATGCGTAGGATCGCAACCACATATCAATCGGTAAAGGCACGATGCAAACCACCACGACGTTCGAGCTTCCAGGGTTTCGAGTTTTGAGATCGATCGGTGTAGTCAGAGGGATTACCGTGCGGACGAGGTCCTTGCCTCTGAGCATACTGGGCGGGCTGAGGACCCTATTCGGCGGAAGGGTCGGTATTTTCTCCGACCTTTGTGAATCGGCGCGCGAAGAGTCCTTTCAGCTCATGCTCGCTCACGCAAGAAAGATGGGGGCGAACGGCGTGGTGGGTATCCGCTACGACACGGGTCCCATGGTCGGCGCAGCCGAAGTCCTGTGCTACGGAACCGCGGTCGTCGTGGAAGCCAACGCAAGCACGCCATGACCGATCGGCATTGCAGCTGAAATACTCGCCGGGAGCGCCGAAACAGCACGGAAACGCGCCGGCATAATCCTTGATTCACGAGCGGGCGGCATTCTACCCACCGACCGTGAACAAGGAAGCAAATATGACTCATCGAATAGCACGGGCTCTCGCGATCCTCACGTCGGGGTCCCTCCTGTTGGGTTCATTGCAGGTCGGATGCGCCCTTGCGGCGCCCGATACCGAAACGCCGGCGGCAGCTGTGGTGGTGCCGCCGCCTCCCGCGCCCTCACAAGCGTCGCCCGAGCAGCTGGATCAGCTCATCGCACCGATCGCGTTGTATCCGGACGCGCTTGTCGCTCAGATCCTTGCAGCCTCCAGCTATCCCACCGAAATCGTGGAGGCAGACCGGTGGATGCAGCAAAACCCTGCTCTGAAAGGAAAAGCTCTCGCTCAAGAAGTCGATCGGCAATCGTGGGATCCGAGCGTGAAGTCTCTCTCGCAGTTTCCCTCCGTGCTTTCAATGATGGATAAGAACCTGTCCTGGACTTCTTCCCTGGGCGAGGCCTACGTGAATCAGCAGCAGAAAGTCTTCGATGCTGTTCAGGAAATGCGCCGACGGGCGCAGCAGGCCGGTAACTTGAAGAGCACCTCGCAGGAAAATGTGACGAACGAGGATCAGTCGATCGTGATCCAGCCTGCGGATCCGGAAGTCGTGTATGTGCCCGAATATGATCCTTGGCTCGTCTATGGGGCGCCTGTGGCGTTCTATCCGGGATGGGTGCCTGGATTTTGGGTAGACGGCCCCGGTATTGATTTCGGCGGCGGGATTGGAATCGGCCACTTTGCGGGCTTTGGCTGGGGCTGGCATCACTGGGGAACCGATTGGCACGGACGCGCGCCGATGTTCGACCACCACGACTATGTATCGCACAGCCCGACCTTCAACCACCACGGTTTTGACGGTCGCGGCGACTTCGGACATGCGGGTCATGCCGGTGGATTTGCAGGACACGCCTCGTCCGGCCTCCACTCCGGCGCGTTCGGCGGCTTCAATCATGGAGGTGTGGTGAACACTTATTCCTCCCGCGGACGGGCGAGCGTCGGCCCGGCAATGCATGCGGGCGGCTTTCACGGCGGCGGCTTCCATGGCGGCGGTGGCTTTCATGGCGGCGGCCACCGGTGAACACCAAGTCAGCACTACCAACGAACCCACAGCAGGAGAAAGAATTCATGCTCTACAAGACCCGTTCAAAGGCGACCACTCTGCGCGGACTCATCGCAGGAATTGCACTTTCGGTGAGTGCCCTGTTGCTGGCCGGTTACGCCGCCGTGTCGATCGCCGGAGAATCGAGTCAGGCGACTTTCCAGTCTGCCGAGGAAGCGAGCCAGACTCTGCTGCTGGCGGTCCAGAGCCATGACCAGCAGGCGCTGAATCACATTCTTGGATTTGGGCGCGAACTCCTCAGCTCGGATGACGAAGTCATCGACACACTCGATCGCGAGCGTTTCGCGCAGAAATATCAGGAGATGCACCGCCTGGTCCGGGAATCCGGTGGATCCATGCTCCTCTACATCGGCGCTGAGAATTGGCCTTTCCCGATCCCGCTCGTGTCACGCAATGGAGCATGGCGGTTCGACGCGGACGCCGGCAAGCAGGAGGTCCGGTTCCGACGGATCGGCGAGAACGAAGTGACGGCGATCGCCATCTGCCACTCGCTGATTGCCGCCGAAAAGGACCCGAAGTCGGCGGATGGGCTGGCTGACGCAGTGCTCGCCTCGGCCAAGAGCGGCAGCAGACCCGTTGCCTTCCATGGATACTATTTTCAGTTTTTGCCCAGATCGGCCGGCGGCCTCGCAGCCATTGCCTATCCGGTTGCCTACGGGTCCTCGGGCGTCATGACGTTCATGGTGAACGAGGACGGCGTGCCGCGCGAACATGATCTTGGCCTGAATACGGCGAAGCTCGCCAAGGCGATTGCTAGCTACGACGTTGGCTCCGCGTGGAAGCCGGCGGAGATGCCTTGATCTTCGAGGCCAGGGCAGCACGCTGCCGTTTCGCTTCCTTCGCCGCCCTCAAGTCGCAGGCGTGGCTTTTTGGCCGCGCAGGGCCGCTCGCGTCTCCGTCGCGCCTCGCCTGGCGGCCGTAGCGATCTCGTGTGCAACTGCCTTTGAGGCAACGCCGATGCGATGTGCGCCCTCCTTGAATGCAGCCCCGACCGCCTTTGTATCGCGTTTGATGGCCTCGCCGAAATTGCCATGGTCCGATGCCTGCGCTTCGGTGGCGCGATTTTCGGCCGCGTGCAGCGCGAGCGTAGGCGCAAAGAACAAGGCCGCCGTCACGACAAGAGCGCGCCGAAGCATGTCACTTGTCGTCATGTCGATCGTGGCCGTGATATTCATGATCGTGATCGCCCTCGTCGTACCGCGAGCGGTCGCGCTCATGCTCGCCCTCGTCGTGCCGTGAGCGGTCGTGCTCATGCTCGCCCTCGTCGTGCCGTGAGCGGTCGTGCTCATAATCGCGATCGCCGCGCCGATAGTCGCGATCGTCGCGCCCATAGGTCGGCTCGTATTCTTGCGAGCGCACGAAGTACACGGGCCGGTTGCAGGCATTGTACTCGCGGCAGTGTTTGCGCCAATTTCTTGCGTGCCCTGGAGGCACATGTAAATAGACCGGCGGCGGCGGGGCTGCTTGCGGCTCGATCAACATCGGCTGCGCATACACGAGCGGCGGCGGACGTTCATTGCCGAGCTGAACTTGACCGTATACCCCTGGCGCCACTTCACCGGAAAGCATGACGTGAATATTGAGATCGCCGGCACGGCACACCCCGGCTGCGAGCACTAGCGCAATGGATAAGAAACGCATATAAAAACCTCCGGTGTGCACATCCTGCTCGACAGAGTAACTGCAACCAGGCTGCAGTTAACTTTGTCTCGCGCAGACTGTGACCGAGATCACCGTCTAAAAGACCGGGGCGCGCGAATGCGGCCCCGCACGGATCCCTCCGGCCCGGCTGCCGGCACGCGGGCCATGGTTACGGTTCGGAGAGGATCGATCGCTGGCGTTGCTTGTACATTGGAATATCCACAAACGCTAACGGCTCTGGAGTTCGCTCGGAATTGTGGGAAATCCAGCGGGTTAACGCGTTAAGGCGGCGGTCTCGATGCAGTGCGGGGGGCGGCCCGCCCGCAGATGCCGTGCCCCACGAGCGATACGACCGCAGCGCACGCATCGACTACCTCGTCGTCGCCCCCGGCTCCCGGGGAATGGCCACTCGTATCTCGTAGCAACCGGTACGCGTTGGCCGCCGTTAGCGAAGCCTTCTTCGCGAGCAGCAATGCCAAGACTCCACTGACTTGTGCCGTCGCAATGGAATCCCCCGATGCAAAATCATAATGGCCACCGGGCAACAGGGTCAGAATTTCCCGTCCCGGCGCGTACAACACGGAGCCGAGCGCCGAAGGGTTGCCGGTGCTCGCCACTTCGATAATCCCCGGGAGATGTAAAAGATCGCCTTTGTCCGCGGGTGTGTCGGATGGGGCAGCGCCGACAAACAACACGCCGCGGCGCATGCCTTCACGGATGAGATCGCTGAGCAGCGGATCCGCGGGGCCTGCGAGACTGAGATTGATGATCTGCGCGTGAGCATCCAAGGCGGCGACGAGTGCCCGAGCAAGCGTAAAGGAATTGCATTGCGCGGCGTCGTCGTCGGGCCGCGTCTGCCAACACGCCTTGAACAGCAGGATACGTGCTCCCGGTGCGACTCCGACGATGCCTTCGCGATTGTCGGCAACCGCCGCGATGACGCCCGCCATCTCGGTGCCGTGACGGTCGCGCCGGAATTGCCGGTCGTCGGAATCCACCAGATTAACGGCGGCCGCGATGCTATCGCGCAAATCCGGGTGCCTTATATCGGCCCCCGTGTCGATGATCGCTACTTTGACCCCGTCCCCGCGCGACCAAGGATGGGCGCCCGCGACACGCATTTGCTGGAAACCACGCTGCAACCCTACGTACGGGTCGTTATATTCTTCCGTGCGCGTTGCAAAGCTTTGCAGCGGCTGCGCCAGCTTGACGCGTTCGTCGCGCGCGAGGGCCGCCAGCAGCGTGTCTCGGTCGGTGCCATTCGGTACTTCGAGGACGGCGCAATGCATGTGCAGCGGCTTGATGGGCCACGCGCCCACTTCGCGTAGGCCGTAGTCGCGCTCCAAGGAGCGCATCATCCCGCGCGCCGAGACGCTCGGCCCGTAGCTCGAGATGCTGTCGTAACCACGGGGCGTGCCTCCGGCGCGAGCCACAAAAGCGCTGGGAGCATTTTCGACGGCCAAAATGATGAATTGCTCGGGCGAACCCGGGACCTGATTCGCCACGGCGCGTGATTCGATCCGCACCGGCGTGTTACCGCAGGCAGAGGCGAGAAGAGCGAAAAGTACCGGCAGCCAGCGCTTCATGGCGAATCATCCGTTCCGGCAGTCGATACAATGCTCTCGGCGAAGCGAATCTTCCCATTGGAGCGCAATATTTCCAGCGAAGCGCTCACGGATCTTTTGGAATTCGGCGCCAATGAATACACTCCCGCCTCGGTCGGCCCGGAAACAATCCTCAAGCCCGCGTTGCCCAGGATGGCCTGCACTTCGGCAAGGGTGATGGCCGGCGAAAACACCGCACGTATCACCGCCCCCGGCGCGCGCGCCATGGGGCTCGTGACGGTATGATACTTGGGCGCCAAAGTCCGCGCGCGGAGTTGCATCCACTGATTGAACACCAACAGGCCGATGGCCACGGCCATCATGGCGATCGATGCCACCAGCAATCCCTGCCTTTGCATTGGCCGGCGATCCGGCTTCTCGGTCGGCGTCGGCACCTCCACCGGAGCCGCGGCCTCGACGGCGTCGAGCCGCGACTGCAACCGTTTGAGCGAAGCCGCGGGTATGTATTCAACCGCAGTCTCGGTATTCATGCCTCCATACACCAGCCTATCCTGTGCCAATTCTCGGCGGCAATTCGCGCACTGGATGAGGTGCGCGTCGAGCCGCTGCCTCTCATCCTCGCTGATCGTACCGTTGACATACCAAGGTAGGAGTTCCGAGACTTCTCGGCACGGGGCGTGGTCTTGATTGTCGGACGTCATTCTCCTCTCTCACGCAATTCGGGGGCACCGCCCAAAGCCGGCAGGAACTGACGCAGCTTGGCACGCGCATGAAACATGCGCGCCTTGACTGTGCCAACCGAGCAATCGGTGATTGACGCGATTTCCTGCAGCGAATGACCCATGTGAAATGCAAGTTCAAGAGTCAGCCGCTGTTCGAGGGGTAATTGACTCAGGCCTCGCGTCAGCCAATCCTGAACTTCAGCGTTGAGGGTCGGATCGACGGCGGGTTCGGCATGGTCGCCCCAACCTTGGGCATCGATGTGGTTCTTCTGACTTCGCAGGGACTTGGTCAAGGTGCGGTAGGCGATGCTGATGATCCAAGTGGAGACTTGGGATGCATAACGAAACTCCTTGGCGCTTTGCCAAACGACTAGGAACGTATCGTTGATGATCTCTTCGACATTTTCGTAAGAAGAGGTGAATCGCGACAAGAATCGCACGAGGCGTCGGTGATGAGCGAGATATAGATCGCCCAATGCCTGCCGGCTGCCGCCCGCGACCGCGGCAAGGAGTTCGTTATCGCGCTCCTTCGCCGAATCCTTCGCCTGGAGGCTAACCGGCAGCAGCCGCTCCTTATCCATGTCGAGCTATTCCTGTACCTACGGGCAGCGAGGATGGAGAGGTGAATCTCGCAGCCGAATTAGAAGCGCCAAATCACCGTGCCCGTCCAGCGCCAAGTCCCAGCGGCATTGTAAAACAACGCCCTAGCTCCTGCGGTGGTCTTAACATAGGACAGCGAAATAGATACCGGAGCGAGATCGTAGGCGCCGCCGAGGCTCCAAAAGGCGTAGCCCTCCGGGGCCGGGGGGCCGGCAAGATGGGAGTAGCCGATCCCTGCCGTGGCGGAAAGTTTGCCGAAGATTGGCCGCTGTAGGCCGACCTCGACCGCTTCGTTGGGCACGCCGATGAGGGCGCCGGACGGCATATCGCGCCATGCGTTCGGCGAATAGGCGAGCGTCGCGTTCAGCCATTCTTGGAAAACGACACTGACGTCGAATTCGTCATAATCATATCCCGACCCGCCGGGATTCCAAGGATAAGTATAATGACTCGCCAGAATTCGCCCGCTCCAGTCGAGCCCCGAAGTCCACGCAAAGCCGAGGTATGCATCGAGTTCGCCGTCCGTACGATCCTCAGGATCGAATTTCGTGTTGGACGCAAACAATCCCGCCACGAAACCAGAGGCGCTCGAGTAATAGTGTAGGTCGCCTTGCAAGGCGGGTCTGTCGTTGGTCCGGGATACGCCGCGCACGATGTAATCGCTCGTGAAGCCGAGCGAGCCCCCCCATTGATCAGCCCCCATGCAGCGCGGCGCTCCCGCTGCAAGGCCTAGGAGCACGGCGCAGCCGACGAACAGACGCACTACGTCACAACCGCCATCTTTTGTCGGCACTGCATGGAAAGTCCTGTTCGTTTCTCGGTCCGCGGGCAGATTAGACCTTTTCTCGAGTGCTGGGCACAAGCTCGGCAGGTCTCACAAGCGGCTGTAGAGGAGAAAAAAGCCGGATATGGTATTGTTGCCCCAAGGTGCGATCGCCTATCGCAAAACGGTGCAGTGCGATTCTTGCGATGCTCGTTTGCGCGCGGATGCAAGCAGTGGCGATTCCACCGGCGGATGAGTTGTCCCCCGCCGGGCGCTGGACAACCTTCGATGATAGAAGCGGCAAAGCACGCGCGATCGTACAGATTTACGAAGAACAGGGCGAGCTCTTCGGCCGGATTGAAGGCACGTTCACGGCCGCCCCCGACAGGCGTGTTTGCATTTCCTGTACCGACGATCGGAAGAACCAACCCATCATCGGCTTGGTCATCATACGCCACGTGAGGTTTGACCACGGAGAGTATCTAGGCGGCACGATACTCGATCCGGATACGGGCGCGATCTATCACTGCAAACTAAGACTTGAAGACGGAGGTTCTCGCCTCGTGGTACGTGGTTTCATCGGCATCGCGTTGTTCGGTCGCTCGCAGACATGGCGAAGAGAAAAATAGCCGGTGCCTCGGCTATGCGTCGATGGCTAAGAAACGCTGCAGCGTCCGCGCGAGCCTTCGGCCACCAGTGCCGCATTGGTGCCGCCGAATGCGAACGAATTCGACATCACCGCCCGCAAATTGATACCTGTCCGCGCGCATCCCGCGACGTAGTCCAAATCGCAGGCGGGATCGGGCACGTCAAGATGCATCGTCGCCGGTACGATGCCGCGTTCGAGACAGATGACGGCAATGAGGAATTCGAGCGCACCGGCTGCTCCTAATAAATGGCCGTGCACTGCTTTGGTGGAACTCACGGGAAAAGAGTAGGAACGATCGCCGAAAACGTCTTTGATCGCCGCCGTTTCGACCGCGTCATTTTGCACAGTTGCCGTTCCATGCGCGTTGATGTAGTCGATGCCCGCCGGCGACAGGGCGGCTGATTCAAGCGCTGCCCGCATGGCGCGCGCTTGGCCTTCCACTGTCGGCCGCGTGATATGCGACGAGTCGCAGGATAGCCCATAGCCTGAAAGCTCCGCATGTATCGGAGCACCGCGCGCAAGCGCATGCTCCCAATCCTCTAGCACGATGAACGCCGCGCCTTCGCCGAGCACCAATCCGCTGCGGGTGCGCGAGAAAGGCCGGCAGGAAGCTGAAGGGTCGTGAGGGTCCTCCGCGGCCAAGGTTCGAAATGCTTCCCAGGCGCGCAACACTCCGAACGTCAGGGGTGCCTCAGCGCCGCCGGCAAGCATCACATCGACCTCGCCGCTGCGAATTCTACGCGCCGCTTCGCCGAGCGCGACCGCCGACGATGAGCAGGCGGTGGAATAGGTTAGGTTTGGCCCCAGCAGGCCGTAATCGATGGCAATCCAAGACGCCGGTGCGTTCGTCATCGCGCCCACAACCGTATACGGATTCACCCGATCCGATGCATCGGCATAGATGGTGTGATAGCCCTCATCCGTGGTTCCCGCGCCCCCCATCCCGCTACCGACGAAGACGCCACAACGCTCGCGTTGTTCCGTGGCGAAGTCCAGGCGTGCCTCCGCGACGGCTTGCCCGGCCGCAACCAGCGCCAATTGACTGACGCGATCAAGGAGCCGAAGCCGCGGCGCGGGAAAGTGAGCGGCGCCCTCGAAATCGGCCGGCGCGCCGATAGGCGATCGCAGCCGCGAAGCGAGCGCCGGCCCGAAGCGGCGCACGCCGGATTGTCCGGACGCTAGACTGATGCCTACCTCGTCGACTGAGTTGCCGATCGGCGAGACGACACCGAGTCCCGTCACCGCAACGCGGCGTACGTTCACGTTGCCGCGTGCGCGTGTCCGGCGGGGGGGTCGCTTGCTGCCGGATGACTCGCGATGAGTTCGTCGATATAAGCAACGACGTCGCTTATCGATGCCAGGTTTGCCGGGGTATCGCCCGGGATCTTGACGTGAAAACGGTCCTCAATTTTAAACATCAGTTCGAGCAAACTGAGCGAGTCGACGCCAAGGGTGCTTAGCAGCGCCGAGGGCGCCAGGCTGCCGCGCTCGAGATTGTAGTCCCGCACCAAAATATCCTGGAGAGTTTCGAGTGTGCTCATGTAAGGGTCCCGATTAACTATGATTGAATGATGGAGCGCCTGGCTTTTCCCGCCCACTGGGCGGCTTGAGTCAGTAACGAAGGCCAACGATGTATCAACGACTCAACGGGCGCCGCGCATAGAGGGCGCATTGCCGCGTGAGCGAAGCCGGCGGCAAGTCGAAGCCGCGGAACGAACGCTGTGTGCCACGCCGCGGCATACCGGCGATTCACGCGGTGGGCTTGGCGTGACCCGAATCGCGCCGTGGGCTCACTCATCAGCTGACCTGCCAGTAAACTTGCCGATTGCAGCGCCATGCTGATGCCCTCTCCGATGAGCGGGTGAGTCTCGCCCGCCGCATTTCCCACTCTAAACGTATCGAGGTCAGTTTGGACCCGCACCCCGGGACGAATCGGCCCGACGCCGAGCCATGAGTTCTCGAGCTTCGCTTGATCAAGCGCCTCCCGGACGCCATGGCAGGACCGATGCAGAAAAGCGGCGACCGCGGTGCCTGCGGTGGCGCCCGGCATTGACCCGCGACAAGCTCGCAGTCGATCGCGTCGAATGCAACATGCGAGCGTAGTACGCCCGCCATCCGCGACGACGATACCCCCATATCCGCCCTCGAACGCAATTACGGGTAGAAATCCGGGCGCCAGTCTTGAATTCCTGTAGCTCGCTTTGAACGCAAACAAGTCGGAGTTCCGCTTGGGCGCTCGCGCGGGAAGAGCACCTTGGTGAGCGGGCACTTCCGGCCCCGGTTCCCACGAACCGTGCGCGTCGACAATGATGCGCGCCTCGCGTGTTTGTCGGACTGCGCGTTCGGCGTCCGGCTGAGTCCGATTCGGCGCACGAACATCGAGCTCGCAAACAAAGCGCCCAGGATCGCCGCGAACGCTGCGAACTCTGGCGGGCTGCAACACGTCGACTCCCAATTGGCGAGCGCGCTCGAGAAGCACCTCGTCAAGCCGGTCGCGGCCGACCGCGCGCCCATATCGATAGTCGCCACCTCGACACGGCGGAAAATCGGCGGTAATCGTCGAATCCTTTCCCATCCATCCGACATAACGAAGCTCAGGCCCCGCCATTCTCTGAAACGCAGCTCCGATGCCCAGCTCGTCAAGGAGCATCAAGCTGCCCGCGGAAATACATTCACCGCACACCTTTTGGCGTGGAAAAGCATGCTGCTCGACTAGGGTCACGCGCCAGCCGGCTTGTGCGAGCAATATCGCCACCGCAGAACCCGCAGGTCCCGCACCGATCACCAGCACGTCAGATTGCGCGTGCATTGTCACCCCGCAGCGAGCCGTGGAGCCGCGCGGACAGCGGTAAAACAGTGGCTGAACGGCAGCGAGCGATACTCGCTGACGATCCATTCACCCCCCACATGCTGCTTCCAGGCCGCCGACAGCTCCGCTCCGAGAAAACCGGCCGCGACGCTTTTAACCGCATCTTCGCGAGTGACCTCGTTGCCTCCGATGAGGCCCACGCCGGCGCTTCCAATGCGGCTCAAGAGGTCTCGGCGCGGCTCGCAACCGACGAAAGCGCGGGTTCGCACGCCGGCCCCCGCCAGAAGGATATTGAGATCAGCCGAATCGAAGTGGTGCAGGAACAGCACGGCGACGCATAAATCATACCGGTCCATAGCAGCCGCCCGCGCCCACGACAGTGCGTCTGCACGTAATACGGCGACCGTCCAGCCTAGCTGCCGATAAGCCTCGCGAGTCTGCGCCGCAACGAGATCCTGGCGGTCGAGTAACGTCAATTCGACCCCTGTCCATCGAGGCTTTAGCGCCCGCGCTAGACGCAGCAACAGCGTGCCGTCGCCCGCCCCCAAATCAATGATCCGGCGTGGCTGCGGGACGAGATCCACGCGCGCCAGCATGCGTCGAAGGATGGACACCGAGCCCATTGCAATGTGGACTCTTCGCAAGTCGCGCCGCGAACGCCGCGCCAAGGGATCTTGAGGTTCAAGATGATCCAGGCGCTCGGGCCGCACGGTCCGTGAGGTTGCCTCCATTCCGAGAATTACTCCACCGCCAATAGGGCGCCATGGCAAGTAAATCCCGCGCCGAATGAAGACATCCACCACCAGCCTCCGGGGGCGCCGTCACGAATTGCTGCGTCCAAGACGAAATAAACGAAGGCACTGCTTAAGTTTCCGAACTTGCGCAGAGCTTCGCGACTGTAATGCAGCGCGTGCGGCGGCAGGATCAAACGCTCTTCGAGAGCAGTCAGAACGTCGCGGCCGCCCGCATGCATGATCCAGGCGGATATTTGAGAGCGCGCCAATCCGGCGCGCGCCTGCGCAGCCATCAGTACTTCATCGGCATGCTCGGCCGCGAGCCGGGGCACCGATCGGGTTAAGATATTGCGCAGCATCCCGGCGCAGTGTTCGAAACGCAATGACTCGCGGGCATTCGGATTCGTCAGGGACACCGAATCGCGACACTCGATTGAGCGCCGATCAGCGGGTCGCGCCGCGGACAGCACCGCGGCGCCGGCGCCATCGCCGAAGAGGCAAGCGCTGATCAGAACCCCTGGATCATTGTCCAAGTACATCGCTGCGCTGCATACCTCGACGCATATCGATAAGACATGGTCGCATTGCCGAGCGGCAAGCAAGGCATTCGCGAGTTGCCAGTTCGGCAGCGCGCCCGCACAGCCCTGACCCACCAGGTCGAAACAAAGTGCACCAGGCGGCAGGCCAAGGCGCTCGACAACATAGCCACTGAGGCCTGGGCAAAGATATCCCGTACAAGTGGAAACGATGACGGCACCAATCGCATGCGGTGCAGTTTGTGCGCGGTCGAGCGCGCTCCGGCCGGCATCGGAGGCCAATCGAGGCGCGTGAGTTGCGAAGCGACGATGCAAGACGTCCGGATTGATTGCGAACACGTCGGCCAGCGTGTCGACCGCGAGCCATCGCTCGTCGATTCCGTTGTCTCGGCCGAGCACGGCCCGGGCCACCGTGTGTGCGCGCGCGTCCAACCGCTGAAACCATTCCGATTCGGCAAACGCCTCCCAGCACTCACGCTTTGTGTAGCATTTCTCGGGCAATGCGGTACCGATGGAACTTAAAAACATCGAACGGCCCCGCACAGCGGAATGGAGCGGGGGCCCCGCCTCACGAATAGAGGCCGAGACAACCGCGGTGAGGAATCATACGCCGTGATAGCCGGTGATTGTCGAGTCCTTAATTCGACGTCCGACCCTTGGCGGCACCAGGTAGTTTTTCCTACAATGCGGACGATCGCCGCCAATGGTGCGGTAATCTACTTCTGCGTGGTATCCGACGACCTCATGCTCGAGTTGTCCTTCTGCGGACTTGGTCTCCTCTCTGCATGCATCCCTCGATTCCTAAACTGGCGAATCTTATATTCATAAAAATCTCCAATGAAGAAAAAAGTGAGGCCCCCTATGCGCCTCCCGGCTGGGTCCGATTCGCAAATTGCTTCGCACCTCAAGTTTCCTGTATCATCCCGCTGGATGGTTTATAGATGCTGTATGGATGGCCTAGGGATGGACAGCATTGGAGATTCCGATGTCTGTAGTTGAGCTCAAGAATCGCGGCGGTGACACGGAGAAAATGACGATCAACGTCGGCGTCATCGACTTGGGTCAGATTGATTTGTTGGTTCAGGAGGGGTTTTATTCAAACCGATCTGATCTGATCCGAACCGCAATCCGCAATCAACTCGCAGGCCATGCCGAGACGGTCAAGCAAACCGTCGCGCGCCGCACATTGGCGATGGGCCTACAAGAATATCGAGCCGCTGATCTGAAGCGTGTTCAAGCGAGCGGTCAGACTCTGCATATCCGAGCATTGGGTTTGGTGCGCATCGCGACCGACGTGAGTCCTGCGCTTGCTCGCGCCACGATCGAGTCAGTCTCGGTTCTGGGCGCCTTTCAATGCAGCGAAGCAGTCCGCAACGCGATTGCCGATCGAATTGCCTGACCTCATCGCGCAAACAACGCAGAGAATGATGTAGTGAAACTCAAAACTGCCTTTCGGGCGGTCAGTGCCGAAAAGATTGCCAATACGATTCGGCGAGCACTCGCATCCGCGGGGCTGGATACCGCTTCCGGTGCAAAGACACGACTCGCTCCGCCGCTCCCCGCTGGAGAAGTGGCCCCAGACTCAAGCGCCGATGCCCGGGGCCTCCCGGGGCAGTTCGTCAACCGGTCATATTCGAATGCGGCCGGAACGCGAGCCTACAAGCTCTATATTCCGAAGACCTACTCGGAAAGGCGCATGCCCCTCATCGTCATGCTGCATGGCTGCACTCAAAACCCGGATGACTTCGCGGCAGGCACTCGAATGAACGAGCTGGCTGACAGGCACGCCTTCTTGGTGGCGTACCCGGCGCAATCGGCCAACGCCAATGGTTCACATTGCTGGAATTGGTTCAATGTCGGCGACCAATCGCGCGATCAGGGCGAGCCATCCCTAATCGCCGGCATAACGCGCGAGGTCGCATTGAATTATCGTGTTGATGAAAAACGCATCTTCGTGGCCGGCCTATCGGCCGGCGCAGCGATGGCGGTTATTCTCGGCGCGACCTACCCGGAGCTTTTCGCCGGGGTTGGTGCCCATTCCGGCTTGCCTTATGGCGCCGCGAACGACGTGCCCTCCGCATTCGCAGCCATGCGGAGCGGCGCACGGCCGATATCCGGCAGACAGGGTTTGAGGAGCCGGGTTTCGCCGCCACCCGTTGCACCCACCCGCGGACCACCGACAATCGTATTTCACGGCGATCAGGACACGACGGTCAATCCTGACAATGGATCCGAGATCGTTACCCAGGCCCTGACCCTCGAAGGGGCGAAAACCGGCTCTCTAAAAAAAACCGTTCAGGAGCGAGTGTCCGCCAACGGCCGTGAGTGCACGATAACCAGCTACGGGGATTCGCTCAGCCGGCCACGCATCGAACAATGGGTCTTGCATGGCGCGGGACACGCCTGGTCAGGCGGATGCTCAAAAGGATCCTACGTTGACGAGCGAGGGCCCGATGCATCTGCAGAGATGGTACGGTTCTTTTTGGATCAGGAGGAGGAGGATCTCGTATAGTTGTTTGCGCTCGAAACATAGCCGAGCTCCGAGAACCCCGCTCGGCGGCGCCGCTATATAGAGACGGTCGCGTTTTGCGTACCAGACACCCGTGCGTGTGCCGAGAGCAGTTGCAAATTTACCCTGTCCTTATAGTGATCTGCATCGATCTGCTGAACAACGCTCAAGTAGCCCTCGCCGCCGGCAACGTAGATGCGCTTGCGGTCGGCATCGTAGAACATATCGTCCATGTCGCCGGCGGTGGGAAGACTGGCTACGACCTTGCCTGAATCCATGTCGAGCACCGTGAGGCGGGAGGGTTTGCGGGTTCCTATGAAAACCCGCCGGTTCGCTTCGTCCAACACCATGGGAAAATTTGCGGCGTGTCCGTTTGGCAGCGCCCAAGTCGATATCTTCCCGGTTTGTCGATTGATGACTTGAATATTCTTCGTGTCCGCGACATTCACGAAAATGCGTGGCCCTTTGGTCTCGAGTTGAAAGCCTTCCGGGTGCCCCTCGAACTTGTACTCCGTCGGCAGACGCTTATTGGTTGCCGGATCAATGACCGCAATGGCCCCCTCGCCGTAGCCAAGATAGACCTTCTTCGCGGTCGAGTCGTAGCGCAGATTGTCGGGATCCGATCCTTCGCCGAGGTCGATTCGATCGAGCAGCGTGAATTTGTTGCCGTCATAAATATCTACGTGGCCATTGGCCGAATTCGCAACGAAAAGCTTGTCCCATTCAGCGAGATATAAGGTGCCCTGCGGCTCGGCCAGGCCCTCGATCTGATGAATCATGCGGCCCGCAAACACATCGACGACCTGCACGGAATTGTTGCCAAGACCGGAGAAGATCACTCGCTTGCGCTTTGCATCGATCGTGAAGTGATCAAGACGGCCCTGAACGCCCGGCAGCGGGATCTCCTGCACCTCGCGCACCGGCGGCGACTCGCGCTCTTGAGAGTAGACGACAGGAACGATTGCGGCCAGGACGCTGGCGCAGAATGCCGCCCGGACAAAGTCGCGACGGAAATGCATGATGAGACCTCTCGCTAACGGCCTATTGAATATCTACCGGACATCAACGGACAGATTCGTATACGCGAAGTTCTGCGCCGCGATCCTTGTCGCGTGGTACCGCCACGTATAGGCGGTGCCACTCAGGCACGAACGCCGAGGTCCGCGCGTTGGGCCCGCTCTCGATTCGGGCGATGCGCTCATAGTGATCGGCATCCATTTGCTGTGTGACGTCGATGAATCCCTCGCCGCCCGTTGTGTAGAGGCAGCGTGCTGCCTGGTCATAGGAAAGACCATCGAGAGTTCCCACCGTTGGTATCGAGGCAACTACAGCGCCCGACCTTGAATCGAGCACCACGAGGCTCGGGGGGGTCCGTACACCCAGAAAAAGGCGATGGTTTTTTTCGTCCAGATCCAGAGCCACATTTTTTTGGATGTCCGGGATTGTCCATTTGGCGATTTGCGCACGAGTTTTGCGGTCGAGTACCAGGACTTGTGCTTTCTCGGGCACGAGCACATATAGATGTTCACCGCGCATCTCAACGAGACTTCCGCCTGCATGGGCATCGGTGACGAGGCCAGCCACTTGGGTCCCATCCTGGGCGCTGAAAACCGTGAGGTCTCCTGTGTCTTTATTGGCGTCGCCCCCGCCTGAGCCAACGTAGAGATATTTCGTCTCCGGGTCGTATCCAATTGCATCGGCGCCGAGCGAGACATGCGCGGTCCTAAGCACGGACAACGTGCTCGCGTCCAATGTCGTCAGTGCGCCGTCGAGCCCCGTCGCTACAAAAAGACGGCTAAGTTCCGGCACGAAGCGCACTCCTTGCGGCTTCCCGAAGCCCGGCAGTGTCCTGACGAGTCGACCGGCTTTCAGATCGACCACTTCGATGGTGTTTTTTGTCAGCGCCGCGAGGAATGCGCGGCTGCCTTGAACGTCGATCGCGAAGTGATCGATGCGTCCGTCGACATCCGGCAACGGGATCGATTGCACGAGTTTGAGGACGGTATTGCTCCCGGCCGATAAGGGTCCGCATGGGAAAGCGGTGATCAGGGCGAGCCCTAAAGTGCGTAAAGCTGTCGTAAGGCTCATTGAAGTGGCCTGTTTTTTCAACGTCGCCCGGACTGAGCATTGGTCCAATGTCTCTGCCAATCTTTCCCCCATCAAATCGAATCATGGACGCTATTGCTTTCAGGAAGCTGTCAGGGCAAATCTCGGCGCGCATAGGCCGGTTCAATAGGCGAGGCCGTGGGGCACATCGCAGGGGGGACGGGATTTGGGTTTACGGAACTGCCTCGAAAACCAAGATAGCGGCTTCAGATGCGCACAGAAACAACTGCACGGGTATCGCACGCATCGGAAGATGCGCTCGTCAGGACTCACGTTTCACGTTTGCGAGATCCAGCGCGGTCCGCAGTCCGCGCGCGAGTTTCGTTGCGTCATCGTTCGCCCAGAAGTGCATGAAAAATAGATGCGGGGAGTCGTCGATCATGTGGCTATGCAGGGCCGTCACCTCTATCCCGCTGTTGCGCATCGCCCTCAACACCGGATTGACCTCCTTGCCTAGCAGCACGAAGTCCCCTGTGATGGCGGCCTTTCCACCGCCGGTCGGTTGGAAATTGATGGCCGTCGCCGTGCCCAGGGACGGCGGAACGTTTCTGCCCGCCTCGGTAATCGATTCTGCACGAGGAATGCTGTACTGATAGACACCCGAGTTAATGGTTCCTTTGGCCTGTAACACCAGATCGATCGCAGCCGTATTTAAATCGATCGGTGACGGCGCGGCCGCGGGAGCGGGTGCTGCAAAGGGCGTCTGGCTCAGCGCCAGGCCTGCGTGCAGAGTCTGCGCAAGCTTCACGGGGTCGCCTTTTCCTCCGACATGCATGTAGAACACGGCGGGCGTGGTCCGCAACAAATGATTGTGGACAGCGGTGATCTCGATCCCGTCATCGATCAACCGCTTCATCACGGGCCCAATCTCGCTTTCCGTGAGCACGATATCGCCCATGCACATGGCCCCATCGTCCATGGGCATGAAGCCGATCCAGGAGCCTAGCGCCAAGGCCGGCTTGATGACCACACCATCCACGGTGATCTTAAGGTCCGATCGAGGCAGGCCATACTTGTGGACGCCCCCCGGTTGGTTGGTGCCGGGTTTACCCAAGGCTTGATCCACCCTGCTCCAATCGATCTCGGCGGCATTCGCCATGGGGCTCATCGCCGCGGCCGCGAGGCTTAGGAGACTGATCGCGATGCCACGCATGAGAACTCTCCTCAGAATTCTCCTTACAGGGCGACGCTCAGCACCTGAACTGTCGTGTACTCTTTGAGGCCGTCGACGTTGAACTCCACGCCGATACCGGAGCTTTTCACACCGCTGTGCGGCGCCAAAGGATGCAATCCGGCGTGTTGGTTCACCCACGCAGTGCCACATTCCAAACGCATCGCGACGTCGGCCGCAGCGGCGGGATCATTCCCCCACACAGACCCGCCAAGCCCGACTTCAAGCGCGTTGGCCGAGGTGATGGCTTGTTCGAGATCATGGTATTTGATGATGGGAACGATGGGACCGAATTGTTCCTCCTTGACCACGCGCATGTCATCGGTAGCATCGGCAATCACGGTCAAGGGGTAGAAATACCCCGCACCGGACGGCCGCACCCCGCCGCAAACGATGCGCGCGCCGCGAGCGCGTGCATCATCAACGTACCCGGCGACCTTATCGAGCTGCATTTTATTGGTCAGCGGGCCAATCAAGGATTTGGGATCGAGTCCGTTGCCGACCGGAATGGCGGCGACATATTCAGCCAGTTTGGCCACGACGTCCTCGTATTGGTCCGCGTGCACATACAGTCGTTTCAGTGCCGCACAGGTCTGGCCGGCATTGATGAAACAACCCCAGAACAACTTCTCGAGCAGCGGCTCAATTTTGGTGCCGGGTAGAACGATCCCCGCATCATTGCCGCCCAGTTCGAGGGTAAGCCGCTTGAGGGTGCCGGCGGCGCCGCTCATGACTTTTTTGCCGGTCTTGACCGATCCGGTGAACACGATTTTATCGATGCCGGCGTGGGTCACCATGCCATCGCCCATCTCGGCATCGCCGGTCACCACGTTGATGACACCGGGCGGCAGCACGCTATTCATGAGTTCGACCAACTTGAGCGTGCTCAGCGGTGTGTACGGAGACGGCTTGATCACCACGGTGCAGCCGACGCGTATCGCAGGCATGACGTGCCAAACGGCAATCATCAGCGGCCAATTCCAGGGCGTTATGGACGCGACGACTCCCACCGGTTTGCGACGAATGAGGATTTTGCCTTTAGCGTCATCTTGGATGGTCTCCTCGGGAATTTTGAGTCCGGCGGTAACCCGGGTCCACACGACCGCCCCGCCCACTTCCATATTCGCGCCCAGGCCGCTCTGAGTCTTCCCCTGCTCACGGGTTACCAGTTCCGACAGCTCAGCCTGATGTTTTTCGATCAGATCCGCGATTTCCAGCAATTTTGCTGCCCGCGTATCATCCGGCAATGCAGCCCAACCGGGTAGCGCTTCCCGCGCCGCGCCGACGGCTCGATCGAGTAAAGCCGAAGTGCCCTGCGGACAGGCGCCGACGACAGTCCCATCGGCCGGATTCAGCACGTTGAACGTTTGTTCTGTGTCAACCCGTTTGCCGCCGATAATCAGTGCGTAGCTAGCCATCGATGTCGCCTCGTAAATGCGAAAATTAGTGCCCGGGCGAGCAAGGGGAGCGTACATGCCCAAGCGAAGCGCACCGATCATATCATTGCCCTGGGATCCGGCGCAGACGTACCACCGGTGTGCCTGCTCGGCCAATGACGAAGCAACCTCCGCCAGCGCACAGGTCTACGCGAACTGTCGAATCCAGACAGCGCCGTGACTTCGGTTCACCGCGCCCCAGGGGACTACCCGGCCGGTAACAGGGACAGGTGCTCACGGTCGAGTTTACGGTACTCGGAGTGTCCTGCCTCGGCCTCAACGAGGGACCGGCGTTCAAGCACTCTGAAGCCTTCTCATTTCAGATCATCACCGACAACCAGCGCTGCTGGACGCAATTACCGATCCCGACCGTGCGGCAGCCAAGCGCGCGTTCGAGGCGATGATGGAAATGAAAAGGATCGACATTGCCGCTATCGACGCTGCGCGGCGTGGACAATGCGCGCGCTTAGAGAGCACGCGTCGCAGCGTACTGACGCCACACGCCGGCGGATCCCACCGTGACACCTTGAATGTGGGGTTATTCGACTCGGCGCGATGCACTAACGCTGTTCATTGCCCGTATGAGTGATTCAACTTACGATTTCCTTTAGCTAAGCTATTCAATTTGCTCGAATTTATGAGGTCTGCTTCTCGCGTCTAGGAACGTTCGCGCTTTCGCTGTAATAATTGCCCCTGGAAGCCGGTCGACTCATAGTAAAAAGGGGGATCAGCTATGTTTACGTCTCACTCAATTCACCCTGCAGCATTTGCGATGGCTTGCGTGTTCGCGGTTGCCGTTCCTGCTGCGGCGCTCGCCGAGGACATGGTGTCATTCGCCACGGGGGGCTACGCCAGCGGCCTTCGCAGCCAGGAGTTGATGCATAAAATGGATACGAACGGCGACGGTATGGTTTCGAAAGAGGAGTGGCTCGCCTTTCAGGAAAAGGCCTTTGCAAAGTTGGATAAGGGCAAAACCGGCAAGGTCACTGCGAAAGAGTTCATCAGTGCGGATGGCGGCGACATGGTGTCCATTGCCACGGGCGGCTACGCCCGCGGCCTGCGCACCAAGGCCATGATGCAAAAGATCGACACCGATGGGGACGGCACGGTATCTCACGACGAATACATCGCGTATCAAACCAAGGTGTTCGAGATGATGGATACGAGCACCACCCACAAGGGAATGCTTGGAAAGGAGGAAATCATGTTTGCGACCGGCGGCAACAACCGCCATTGACGCAACAGTGGATTCGGCGGCGGCCGCAGCCGCCGGCGCCGCCGAGCGCTTGGAGCCTGCTTTCAACTTGCGCGTGCTCGCGGACATTGACCCACATTCTCGCCGAACGCTCTGGGCAGCAACTGATTTATTCCCACCTTGCCAATGAAATTGGTATTGCCATAGACACGGTGAGACGTTGGATTGACGTATTGCAGCGATTGCATTACGGCTTCGTGGTGCGCCCTTGGTTCACCAATGTCTCCAAAGCTTTGCGCAAGGAACCGAAATGGTTCCTGCGCGATTGGTCAGGAATCGACAACGCTGCACAACGCGCGGAGACGTTTGTCGCCTGCCATCTGCTCAAAGCGGTGGAAGGTTGGACCGACCTTGGTTTGGGGTCGTTCGAGTTGCGTTACTTGCGCGACAAGCTCAAACGCGAGGTGGATCTTCTCGTCGTGCGCGATCGCAAGCCTTGGTTTTTGGTCGAGGTAAAGACTAGCGACACTCGGCTGTCTGACTCTTTGGCTCACTTCAAGCATGAGACTAAGGCGAAACATGCTTTTCAGGCAGTAATTGAGATTCCGTTCGTAGCGGTAGACTGTTTTAGTCGCACCGATCCAGTGGTGGTGCCGGCACGAACCTTGCTCAGTCAATTGCTGTGAGTTATTGATGCACTAATCCAGTTCTTTGAGGCCATGTGCTGAGCCATCGGCAAAGGCGGATAATTATGGAGCGCCGCGCCCGTCAGGCGGCGCACCCCACCTAAGTGAAGTGCGCCGCGTTACTTCCAAACACAAGGCTTAGTTGAACGAACCGGTGGCGGTTCCTGTCACTGAATTGGAACCCTTGGAGTGTTCCGCATCCACCGAGCCGCTCGATGTGGCGCTATGCGATCCCTCGCTGAGCGACTGACCGGCGCTGCCGCTCAAGGATTGCGAGGGAGCCGACTTCGCCGGATTCGAGGCAGTGGCGGGTGCCGACTTCGAGCGCAGCGGCGGGTGCCGACCTCGAGGCAGCGGCAGGAGCCCTCGCCGTGGTCGGTGTGGCCGGCGCCGGCTTGGCGTCGCTGGTCATGCTGGCAGGCGCAGAACGTGTTGCCGAACCCGTGGCATTGCCTGTGGAGGCGAGGCTCAATCCGCTCGAGTCCTCGGCGGCGGTGGCTAACTTGCCGCCGGCGTTGCCCGAGGTGCTGCTCCAGCTGCCCTGAGCGCTACCGGCGAGATTGCCGGCCTGATCCTTGGTGTTGTCGATGCCCTGAGTGACACCATCCTGGACTGCACCAGCCTTGTCGGTAACCGAAGTCTTGGTGTTGTCGATGGCCTGTGTGGCACCGTCCTTTAGCGCGCCAGCCTTGTCGGTGACCGCAGTCTTGGCAATGTCGAGCTTGTTCTTGGCATCGAACTTTTTCGCGGACGGCAACGAGCCGCTTAACTGGCCTTGCCCGTTGAAATCGCCATTGCCGGTCAAACCGTGGCCATTCGGGCCGCTCAGGCCGCCGCCCAATCCGCCGCCGAAGCCGCCACCCAGGCTGCCGGCACCACCGCCGAGCAGACCGTGGGCAGAGACGCCTGTGGCCAAGATCGTCGCCAAGCCGGCGCTTGCCATAATCTGTTTGGTATTCATGTCGTACTCCTGTTTGGCCGCAGACAGTGCGGCCTTCACGGGTAGTACGATTGGCGCCGGGGGTTTCTTCCCTAGCGAGGAATCAAATTGGCAGGATCGATGCGGTACTCGGCCCCTACCAACCCGATACCATATGTCAAATCGCGGCCCGGGCTGCCAAGGTCTATCGCAGTTTTGGATAGAGCGTCGATTGCAGCGTTAGCTTGACCGGGATCAGGAGCATTGATTTTACTCGCCAGCAGCGCCGCCACGATGGGCGATGCGAACGAGGTGCCGCGGGCGCTAATGTAACCGGCCCCGCCGTTGGCGGCGGCCATGTCCGCGCCGGGTGAAGCAAACATAACCTGAGGGCCGTGTGCCGCCTCAATGAGCACATGGTGGCGTGCGTCGACGGCGGTCACGCCTACGACGCGCGGATAGGATGCGGGATACAAGGGCGGCGCGGCCGGCCCGTCATTGCCCACGGCGGCGACGATCAAGAAGCCGCGCGCTGATAGTGCCGCGATGGTATGTTCGAGCAAAAAGTTGGCCGGTCCCACCAGACTTACATTGATAACCGCTATGTTCTGTTCCACCAGCCACCCGAACGCGGCGACAATAGAGTCCACCGCGCCGCCAACGGGTTGACCGCAATACACATCCGCCGAATACAACTCGGCGCCCGGTTGGACTCCGCGAAATCCTGGCGCGCGGCCAATCAGAATGGACGCAATCGCGGTGCCATGCACGGCCGGGACGGGCTTTCCATTGCAACCCCACTGCACGATGCGCGCTGAGTCGAGCGCCGGATGGTGTAAATTGATGCCGGTGTCCAGCAGGCCGATTCGAATATGCTCGCCTGCACCATCGCTTGCCGGGCCGCCGGCCGATGGTGCATTTGCGGTACCCGCGATCGGCGCGATTTGCGCGGCGCTGCCCAAGTAGATGTGGTTGAAATCGTAACTGCCGGCCGGATCGCCTTCCCTCAGCACCTTCAGGGCTTTGCGGGTGGCAACCTCATTCGGCGCGCTGAGCACGACGACTCGCACATGAAGCGATTCGATCGATTGTTCGCGCGTAATGCCAAAGCCCAATGAGCGAGCATGGGCGAGAACTTCTTCGGTGGGCGACCACGCCAGCACTTCGTTGCGCACAATGGGATTGCCGTGCGGATCGGTGTCGATACGCCGCCGGTTGTCTCGTATCAGTTGATCGACTTCGCGCTTGCGTGCCTGGCTCAATGTGCTCAGCGTGCTTGAGGCACTGTCATCGACCTGCCGACCCAGGGTGCCGAGGGGTTGGGAAAGCGGCGGAACGACCGGCAGTCTGATCTGGGCTAGCGCCGAGGAGGCCGCCAGCGTCAGTGCTAAGCTTCGCAGTATTGATTTCAACATGGCCGATTGTCGCTCACAATGATTGGAAGAATCACGTTGTCTCCATCGTCTTACCTATGAGTACGAGCGAGACATCACAAAACTTCCACGAGGAGTTGGTGGCTTTACTGCCTCGCTTGCGACGGTTTGCGCGCAATTTGACGCGCAACCCGCACGATGCGGACGATGTCTTGCAGATCGCCATCGAGCGCGCCATTACGCGTGCCGATCAGCGCCAGCCCGATGCGCGTCTGGACGGCTGGATGTTTAAGATCGTGCGCAACGCGTGGATCGACGAGGTGCGCTCGCGCGGCCGGCGCGACAAGATGTTTGCTCCCGAGGAGGCGGGTGAACATATCGGCAGAGACGTGATCGAACAGGAAGTGACGCTAATGACCGTGCAGGCGGCAATGCTTCGACTGCCTGAGGAGCAACGAATGGCGGTGAGTCTGGTACTGATCGAAGGGTTGCCTTATAAAGAGGCAGCCGAGGTCTTGGAAGTGCCGATTGGCACGCTGACGAGCCGCTTAGCCCGTGGCCGAGAGGCTTTGCAGGTTCTGCTGGGCGGCGAAGACGAGGTGGCATGACTATTTCCGATGAAACAATCATGGCGTATTCGGACGGCGAGCTAGGCGGCGAGGAGCGGGCCGCAGTGGAGCGCGCCATTCGGGAAAACCCGGAGCTCGAGAAACGCTTGGCGCGGCATCGTGCCTTACGCGATCGAATCACACTCGCCTATTCTGCGGAGCTGTCCGAGCCTGTATCGGAACGCCTATTGGCGGCTGCGCGCCGCGCCGCCACCTCGCCCACGACCGGAAAGGTCGTCAACCTCAATGCGGCGCATGCAGCGATGGCGCGCCGGGCGGCTCGGGACGATTCGCGCGCCGCCAACGATGAGTCGTCTTACAAGCCTGGATGGCAATCTCTCGGCGGCATGGCTGCGGGAATTCTATTGGGCTTGGGTGTGGGATACGGGCTGTGGCAACAGGGAGGCACCCCGATTGCGCGAGACGCTGGCGGAGCCTTGATCGCGACTGGGCGTCTTAAATCGGCCCTGACGGCGCAATTGGCCGCGGAACAGACGCCAACTTCTCGCGTCCACATTGGAATTAGTTTCCGGGACAAGGCCGGCGGTTTTTGCCGTTCGTTTGCGTTGAGCGGCATGGCGGCGGTGGGTGTTGCCTGCCACCACGGAGGCGAATGGCAAATTCAAGCCCTGATGAAGGGCCAAGGCGGCGAGGATGGCGGACAGTATCGTACGGCGGGCACGGAGATGCCGCCGCTGTTGCTGAAATCCATCGAGGCTGAAATCTCGGGCGAACCCTTGGACCAGGCGGCCGAAGCGGTGGCACGCCAGCAAGGTTGGCAAGCTCCGGCGCGATAGAGACGTCAGTCCGCGCCACGCGATTTCCAGCGCATGGCGAATTCGACGCGTGACGATTCATATCGAGACAAATTTTGCTACGACTGTGAGAGCGAAAGATCTCGCCGGCCCTGTCGAGTTCAGTTCGTACATTTTTGCCGCGCATTCCGCGATAGTTTCGGCGAATCTCCTCAGGCCTACCTGACGCGTCGGCGAGGGTTTCGATCGGCGTCAGATCGTGATCAAAATCGACGATCCAGTAGTCGAGCCTGCTGAAGCTGTCTCCGAGCGCGAACTTCCCGCCACCATACAAATGGCCATGGAGCGCCACCGCGCGGATAGCGCGGTAACGCGGCAGGCTAATGATCTTCGCATCGCGGTAGCGGAAGGCGAAGAAGAACTTGCGTCGTCCGTCAAGGAGCTGGAGCGGCAGAACGAGCAGCGGCTCAAAGCGGAGCATGCCCTTCGTCAAGCTCAAAAAATGGAGGCCGTAGGACAGCTGAGGGGCGGTATAGCGCACGATTTTAATAATCTAATGCACATCGTAGTCGGCAATCTCGAGATCATCTCGCGCACTCTGACAACGGATAATGACCGAACCTCGGCGGTGCGCGGACAGCGCATTGCAGGCAGCTCGCAAAGCGGTGCTGCTGACTCAACGCTTACTCGCATTCTCGAGTCTCCAACCGCTCGCGCCGAAGCCCGTCAATGTGAACGGTTTGGTCTCTGGAATGAGCGAGCTGTTGCATCGGACGCTCGAGTCGAGCATTGGCATCAAGACCGTGCTTGCGAGTGAAATCTGGATGGTCGAAGTGGACGCAAACCAGCTGGAGAGCGCCGTGCTGAACCTCGTGGTCAACGCACGGGATGCGATGCAGGGTTCCGGGCGACTCACTATCGAAACGCACAACGTGACACTCGATCGCAATGCGTTGCAAGGCTCTCCGGATGTGATTCCAGGAGAGTATGTCTCCCTCGCAGTGACCGACAGCGGCTGCGGCATGGACCAGTCCGTCATAGAGCGCGCCGTCGAGCCATTCTTCACGACGAAGGAGGTGAGCACAGGGCTCGGCCTATCTCAGGTCTACGGGTTCACCAAACAATCCGGCGGATACCTGAAGATTTATTCGGAGGTGGCCCAAGGGACGAATGTAAAGATCTTCCTGCCGCGTTATATGGGCGAGCCGGCCACCGAATCGCACCCGAAGCTCGCGGTACCGCTCAAAAGTGTCGGAAACGAGACCATTCTTGTCGTCGAAGATGACGATGATGTCCGCCTGTCTTCCGTGGAGGTCCTACGGGAACTCGGCTATCGGGTGCTGGAAGCAGAAGATGGACCAACCGCAATCGGATTGATCCGCGCAGACAGAGACATCCACCTCCTCTTCACGGATGTCGTATTGCCGGGAGGGCTCAATGGGGCGGCGCTTGCAGCGGAGGCAGTGTCGATTGCCCCCGGGGCTCGCAGTGCTATATACGAGCGCGTACGATCGAAATGCGATATCTCACCATGGGAGGTTCGCTCCGGGTGTGGAGTTGATCACGAAGCCCTTCAGCTACGACACCCTGACGACACGCGTCCGCGAGATGCTCGACGCGCAGGCGA
>CAWBUE010000007.1:0-26617 GCA_963791825.1 uncultured Gammaproteobacteria bacterium | reverse complement strand
AGAGGGTCTTTCGATATCTCACTCTCTTTGTTTTTCCGCTGTCGGTGGCGTAAGCCACGGTACCCATTGTTTAGTTTAGCAGCACCTACCACATTCGTGCGTCAGGGAGGAATTATGCGGATCATTCTCGGAATTGTCGGGATTCTGCTGTTCATTGGACTGTGGGTTGTCGGGCTTTTGAGCGTGGTACGAGACTTACTTCATCGATGCTTGCATCCCTCTCCCATTTGGAACAGCCGCGAAGAGGCCAGCGATGAAGAATGACGCTCAGCATCCCGTCAGGTGTCGGTCGCGCCCCAGCCGCCTCCTAGCGCCCGGATCAGGTCGACGCTGGCGACCAGTTGCAGGGTGTCGAGATTGAGTGCTTGCAGCTGGGTCTGCAGGGCGGCGGTCTGCGAGGTGACCACGGTGAGATAGTCGCTCGCACCCTTGACGTAGAGCGCCATCGAAAAGTCCAGCGTGCGCTGAGCGCTGTCGACAGCGGCCTTTTCGTCCACGCCGGCGTCGTGGTAATGGTTGAGCGCCGCCAGGCTATCCTCGACCTGCTGAAACGAGCTGACGACGACACTGCGGTAATTCGCCGCCGAGGCATCAAACTCGGCGCGCGCCTGGGCGACCTGAGCCCGGCGCAGGCCTCCGTCCAACACGCTGAGCAAGGCGTTCGGTCCGATCGCCCAGAACGCGCTCGGCGCGCTCAGCCAGTTCGAGTAAGACTTGCTCTGAAAGCCTCCCTGTGCACCGAGCGTGACCGATGGAAAATAAGCTGCGCGTGCGACCCCGATGTTGGCATTGGCCGCAATCATACGGCGCTGCGCGGCGGCGATGTCCGGACGCCGCTGCAGCAAGGCAGTCGGAACGCCGGTCGGAATTTGCGGATTCTTGATGGCGACTATCCCCGGCGTTATCGAAAACGTCGAGGCCGACACACCGAGCAACGCTGCAATCGCATGCTCCATCAGGGCGCGCTGCGCGAGTGTCTGCGCCGCTTGGGAGCGCGCGGCATCGAGCTGCGTCTGCGCCTGCGAGACGTCGAGGCCCGGGGCGATACCGGCATCGTGACGCTGTTGGGTGAGATTCAGCGCACGGGTATAGACACTCACAGTCTGGTCGAGGATCGCGCTGTCGCGATCGAGGCTGCGAAGCTGAATGTAATCTTCGACCAGTTGGGCGATCAGCGAGAGCCGCGCATTCTCAAGATCCGCGGCGGATGCGGCAGCGTTGGCCTTGCCCGCTGCGACCTCGTTGCGAATCTGCCCCCACAGGTCGAGCTCGTAGCTGACGCTGCCCCCTACCGAGTTGTTATCGAAATAGGCCGGGGCGGTGGATAGTCTGAGCGGCGCATTCACCGAATCGCGATTGCGCTGAACGCCGGCGCTGACTCCCAGCGTGGGAAACAGCCCCGCGCGCGCCTGATCGCTCAGCGCCCGCGCCTGCGCGTAACTGGCCAGTGCGGCGGCAAGCGTCGGGTTTCCGGCGATCAGCCTTTTCTGCAATTCATTGAGCTCTGCATTGTCATAGAGCGTCCACCAGCTATCGCGCGGCAAACGGTCGGCGGGCTGCGCCGGCGTCCAGGGACCGATTTCCTTATAGGCATCCGCCGTCGGAACCTCGGGAATCTTCAGCGGCGGCGCCAGCGAACAGGCGCCGAGCAACAGCGTCAGCGCCGCGCCGGACCAACGAATGCCTTCAGCTCTTCGCATTTTTCTTCTTCGCCTTGCCCGAGTCTGCGACGTTGGGCGCGGCGGCAAGGCGCACCTCGGCCCCGCTACCGATTCCGTCCGGCGGGCTGTCGATGACGCGGTCGATTCGCGACACGCCCGAGGCGACTCGACGACGGCACCGAGATCCCGTTCAATGGACACAGGCTTGAGCAGCACGCGGTTGCGGGCGTCCACGGTGGCGACGGAGAGCCCCTTGGCATCGAATATCAGCGCGCTCGACGGCAGGCTGAGCACATTGGCGGCCTCAGCCGTCTGCAAATGGATGCTGGCGTAGTCGCCCGGCATCATCTCGCCGGCGCTGTTGTCGACGATGATCTGCATCAGGGTGGTGCCCGTGCTGCGGATTGACCGCCTGGGCCGAGGCCTCGACCGTTCCGCTGTAGGTCTTGTCGGGATGTTCGGGCACGGTGATCGTGGCCATGGTGCCCGGAGGGACACTAGGCACATAGTTCTGGGGCACGTTGACATAGACGCGCAGCTTGCTCGTTTCTGAGACCACGAACAGCTGCGCGCCGCCGGTCGCCCCCACATTGATGAGCGCGCCGATGTCGGTTTCGCGGGCGGTGACTATGCCGTCGAACGGGGCGACCAGACGTTTGAAATCCTCCTCGGCGAGCAGGTGGTCGACGTTCGCCTGCGCCGCCTTGACCTGCGCCAGGTTGGCATTCAGCGTGAAAGTGCGAGTATCGACATCTTGCTTCGCAACCGCGTCGGTGCCCGCCAATGACTGCCAACGCTCCGCGCTGATTTGCGCAAGCTTGGCATTGGCCTGTGAGACGCTGAGGTCGGCGCGCGCCTGCCTTAGCTGCTGGTCGAGATCGGGGGTATCGATTTCGGCGAGCACGTCTCCGGCCTTCACCTTCGCGCCAATATCGTGCTTCCAGCTTTTCAAGTAGCCCGGGACGCGCGCGTAGATGGGAGCACTGATATAGGCTTGCAGGCGGCCGGGCAAGTCCAGGCCGCCTTGAGTCTCCACCGGGGTCGGCGTGACGATGGCCACGATCGGGTACGGCCTGCGCTTCGGTCAAGTCGCGCAAGTGCGAGTTTTGCGACGCGCGGAGTACCCGTGCCATAGGCGACGACGGCGACGGCGAGGAGCAGAATGCGCCGCCGGCCAGGCGCAACCGTGACGAACGGACACGGCCGGGATTTCGATCAGGCTGGGACATCGGCTTGCTCCAAAGCTTGCCGGCCGCCAGCTTGGGGTTGTAGTGCCGGTGAATAATGCTGAACACCACAGGGACGAAGAACAGGGTGGAGACGGTGGCGAAGATCAGGCCGCCGATCACAGCGCGGCCAAGCGGCGCATTCTGCTCGCCGCCGTCACCGAGCCCAGCGCCATCGGCAACATGCCGATCACCATCGCAAGCGCCGTCATCAAGACCGGACGCAGGCGCACGTACCCGGCCTCGAGCGCCGCTTGCGTCGCATCGCCGAGCTCCTTGAGCTTCTCGCGCGCGAAACTGACTACCAGCACGCTGTTCGCGGTCGCCACGCCCATGCACATGATCGCGCCCGTGAGCGCCGGCACCGACAGCGTGGTATGCGTCGCAAACAACATCCAGACGATGCCGGCGAGGGCCGCCGGCAGCGCGGTGATGATGATGAAGGGATCGCTCCAAGACTGAAAGTTGATCACGATCAGCAGATAGACCAACACGATTGCCCCGAGCAGGCCGAACAGCAGGCCCGAATAGGCGCTGTTCATGGTCGCGGTCTGCCCGACAAGGGCGACGATCGCGCCTTTCGGCTTGTCCTTGTCGTTCTGGGCGATGATCTTCTGGATGTCGCTGGACACTGCGCCCAGATCGCGCCCTTGGATGGTCGCGTAGATCTCCACCATCGGCGAGATGTCGTACTGCGAGACCACGGCATTGCCGTGGCTGCGCCGTATATCGGCGATGCCGCCGAGCACCGTGGTCGGCGCGCCGGTTGCGTTGATCGGCAGATTCTGCAGTGCCGGCAACGTATCGATCTGATACTGCGGCGTCTGCAGCGCAATCGGATAGGTGACGCCGTTTTTCTCGTTCAGCCAATATACGGGTGCAACCTGGCTGGAGCTCGCGAGGTTGACGACCAGGCTGTTGGTCACGTCGGCCGCCGTAACGCCGGTGTATTGGGCCCGCGTGCGGTCGATGTTGACATCGAGCGTCGGCAGCCGCGCCGACTGCTGGATACGCGCATCGGCGACCCCGGGGACATGGCGGATCTGCGCGAGCAGCTTGCTGCGCATAGGCATAGTCCGCACCGAGATCGTTGCCGCGGATCTGCAGATCGATCGGCGCCGGCGCGCCGAAATTGAGGATCTGGCTGACGATATCGGCCGGCAGGAAGGAAAAGCCCATGCCAGGGAAACGACGCGGCAGCTGGTCGCGCAGGAGACTGACGTAATCGGCGGTCGGCGCGTGCCGTTGCTTGAGCGAGATTTGAATGTCGCCGTCCGACTCGCCGATGGTGCCGGTATTGTTGTAGATGGTATTGAGGGACGAAAGATACGTGCCGATATTGTCCACGACCGCCGCCACCTCGCGCGGGCGGGATCAACTGCGCGGATCGCCTTCTCCACCTCGGTGAAACGCGCGGCAGTTTCCTCGATTCGCATCCCGACCGGCGCCCGCACGTGCAGCAATATCTGGCCGCCGTCGACCTGCGGGAAGAAATTGCGGCCGAGAAACGGGGCCAGCAGGAAAGAGGCCGCAATGAAACCGAGAAATACTCCGACAAAGGGCCTGCGACGCGCGATGGCTAGGGCCAGCAGATCGTGGTATCCGGCTCGCAGACGCATGAAGAGCGCCTCGAAACCCTGCTGAAAGCGTACCCAGGGGTACCTCGAACCAGATGCCTCGCCGCCGCGCGCCACGTGCATCCTCAGCAGATATTTCGCCATCGTCGGCACCAGCGTGCGCGAGAGCAGGAACGAGCAAACCATCGCGAACATGACGCTTTCGGCCAATGGCACGAACAGAAAGCCCGAAACGCCGCCGAGAAAGAACATCGGGATGAATACGATGCAGATGCACAGCAAGGACACGAAGGCCGGCACGACGATCTGCGATGCGCCGTCCAAAATTGCGGTTTCCACCGGCTTGCCCTGTTCGAGGTGGTAGTTGATGCTCTCGATCGTCACCGTCGCCTCGTCGACGAGGATGCCCACCGCGAGCGCGAGGCCGCCCAGGGTCATGATGTTGAGTGTTTCGCCGATCGCCGAAAGCGCGCCGATGGCGCCGAGAATCGACAGCGGAATCGAGGTGGTCACGATGAGCGTCGAGCGCCAGCTGCCGAGGAACAGCAAGATCATCAAGCTGGTCAGCGCCGCGGCGATCACGCCTTCGCGGATGACGCCCTGGATCGAAGCTCGCACGAAGACCGATTGATCGCCTATGGGCTTGACATCGAGCGCGTCGGGCAGCGAGGGCTTGATGATTTTCAGCATATTCTTGATGCCGCTGACGATATCCAGGGTCGAGGTCGCACCGTTCTTGAACACACTGATCAACACCGAGCGATTGCCATCCACGTGCACGACATTGGTCTGAACCGCACTGCCGTTGTACACATGAGCGACGTCGTGCATGTAGACAATTGCGCCGCCTACGCTCTTGATCGGCAAGTCGCCGAGATCGCGGATCTTGGACGGCGCGCTGTTGAGGTTGACGGTGTACTCGTACTCGCCTATTTTTTCAGTGCCGACCGGAGTGATCAGGTTCTGCGCCGCGAGCGCATTGGCGACGTCGAGGCCGGTCGAGCCGCGGGATTGCAGCGCGGCCGTGTCGAGATCGAACATCACCTGCGGCGCCTTGCCGCCGAACGGCCAAGGTATGGCCGCGCCCTGCACCGTGACCAGGCGCGTGCGCAAGAAGTTCAGGCCAAGATCGGCGAGCATCTGCTCCGTCAAGCCCACGCCGGAGAGCGCGAGCTGGATGATGGGCACCGTCGAGGCGCTGTAGTTCGTGATCAGCGGCGGCGTTGCGCCAGGCGGCATCTGTTTGAGCAAGGTCTGCGAAATCGCGGTGACCTGCGCGTTCGCGGTGGCGATATTGACGGACCGGTGGAAGTAGATCTTGACGATGCCGAAGGTGGTGTACGAATTCGACTCGATATGCTCGATGTCATTGACCGTGGTCGTCAGCGCACGCTCGAACGGGGTAATGATGCGTCCGGCCATCTGGTCGGGCGGCAGGCCCTGGTATTGCCAGGCGACACCGATGATCGGGATGTCGATGCTCGGAAAAATATCGACCGGCATGCGCAAAGCAGCGAGCATGCCCATGAGCAAGATGAGCAACGCCGCAACGATAAATGTGTAGGGCCGGCTCAGAGCGATTCGGACTATGGCTAGCATGCGGCGATGGCGCGCAAATCTGAGACTTGCGCGGAATGTATTTCGTCCTGGGGTGACATGTTCGCTGCCGGGGTCTTCGCATTGCTTCGGTTGGAAGCAGCCTCGGTCCGGCAGATTGCCGAACGATTACGACAGGCGTGTCGATTGTTTCATCTGAAGCGTTGCGCCGGCCCTGATTTGCAGGGCGGCCGGCCGCCGGATTTTCGATCCGTTCACGGCTCCATGGCGGTTTAATCGGCCGCACAACGAACGATTTCTGCGCGGAACGGTTGCACGATCGAAAGAATAGCGGCATGAAGGGCGTGTCCCGGGCGTGCCAGCCACGCTTACCTGATAGCTGCGAGGCTTAAGTTCGAAGGCGCATGAGACTTGATCCATACGGGGCGTCCGCGGCGCGGCGTGACCACGTGGGAAGCCAAGGGCGGCGCAGTCTGTTCGATCCCAAAAGCTACGCCTCGATTGCGGGACCGCGGCATCGCGCTTTTAATTGAAATATCTCGAACCGCGCCATGAAATCGGGCGCACAAGAACGCCTGACATCGTTACCAAGGCGGCATGTTGCCGCCGGACAACAACGGAGTAAAGCCATGAGATATCCCCTAGTTAAAATTGCCCTACCCCTGCTGATCGCATTGGGCGCGGGCTGCACGACCACGGGCACCGGATTCGGTTCGGCGGCCTCCGGTGCAGCCCCGATGACGTTCAACTGGAAGAGCCGCTGTGGGCGGGATGGGGGCCGGGCTTGCGCCGCGGCGGCTGGTATGACTGGGACGCGGGCCCAGAGTTCGTGACGAACAATTCAGGGCGCGTGGTGGCGAAATTCGGCACGACGGACGGAACACACATGCGCTGCCGATTCCAGCTCGTCCATCCATCGAGCGGCATGGCCGGGGGTGGCCGGGGCGAGTGTCAAATGCCGGACGGCAACAAAATCGACGCAACTTTCCCTGCAGCTTGATGTTCGGGGACGCGCAGTGCTGGATTTACGGGCGTCCGCAAATCACACTGCGGGTCATTTCGGCGCGATCCTCACGCTGAGGACTCCGCGCACCGAGGTGCGTGTGACGGGGCATCAACCCACACGCTAGTAGCTACGTGGACGCCCACACCCGCCGTCGCATGCATATTGTGCGGACGCGCCGTGCGTTAAGATGGCACGTCGAGCCGAGCGGCGCGCGCCTCGCCACCGAGTGCGGTGACCCCTATCAATGCGATGGCCACCACGGCCAATGTACAAGACAAAACATAGGCATAGTCATCGCCCCGAGATTGCGCGATGCCGGCCTGAAATGGGCCCATCTTTGCCATTGCGAGGTTGCCGAGTTGGTAAGCAAAGCCCGGCACGATGGCGCGTACCGAGGGCGGCGATAACTCGTTGAGGTGAGCGGGCACGATTCCCCAGGCGCCTTGCACCATGAATTGCATCAGGAAGCCACCTACTGCGAGCATCAACGCTGTCTGCGAATAGGCCCATAGCGGGATCAATGGCAGCGCCAGCGCTGCTGCGAGCATGATCGCGCGCTTACGCCCAATGCGCTCGGACAGGCTGCCGAAGAAAATACCGCCGATGAGCGCGCCGATATTCATGACGATGGCAATCTGTCCGGTCGCCTTGGCGGAGAACCCATGCTGCGCCTGCAGGAAAGTGGGATAAAGATCTTGAGAGCCGTGAGAAAAGGCGTTGAAGCAGGCCATCAGCAATACCAGGAAGCACAGAGTTGGAAAATAGAGCCTCATGGCAGTCCACACCTCCCGCAATGTCGCCCGCGGCTTGCTTGCGCCCATCAACCAAGCAGGGGATTCATCAACGCCCAAGCGTATGTACAACACCAAGCAAGCCGGGGCGGCACCGATGACAAACATTCCGCGCCACCCAACGTAAACGAATGCATACGCAAAGACGATGGATGCCAGAAGATAGCCAATCACGTAGCCTTCTTGCAGTAGCCCGGAGAAAAAACCACGACCTCTCGAGGGTAGCGTTTCGAGCGCCAAGGCGGCACCGACGCCCCATTCACCGCCCATGGCGAAGCCAAACACCGCGCGCAGCACCAGCAAAGTCGCGAGATTGGGTGCGAAAGCGCTGGCGAACTCGACTGCCGAATAGCTGATTATATTGATCATGAGTATCGGCCGTCGGCCGTACTTTTCAGCAAGCCAACCGAACACGAGCGCGCCGAGGGGCCTGAACGCCAGGGTCAGAAAAATGCCCTGTGCCACGGATTTCAGATCGGTGTGAAACTCGATGCTTATCGCTCTCAGGCAAAAGACAAAAATGAAGAAATCGAAGGCGTCGAGCGCCCAACCGGCAAGAGCGGCAAAGAAGGCATTACGCTGTGGGCGTGTAAGCGAACGGAAGGGATTTTCGCGGTGAAATCTTGGTGCCAGAGAGCCTAGATACATATGTTCTGCCCGTCGAACGTTGGGTCCGCCTTACGCCCGGTGCTCATGGTCTAAATGGTAGCCCATCATGGCTGCGGGTTCCGGCCAGAGATTAAGGTTGCCAACTATGCGGTGAAGTGGCAATTAGGATAAGGTTGGTCAAACGTTTTTCGTAATTGGAGTCCTATGCGGGCCAAGCGATCGTCGACATTCAAGCCCGAGGCGGGCAAAAACCTCGCCCATCGAATGCTGATGGGAACGGCATGGTTGATCGGGACGGCGTCGCTGAGTTTTGCCGCACCGGCACAGCAATTGTACGGTGAGTATCCCGTTCCCGGCCGGCAACTTGGCACCACGGCATTCAGCCAAGAAAACAGTGCTCAACATCAGGCGTCGAGCCATTACCCCACCTGGTTCCGCGGGAAAGCAGGGGACGGGAAAGCCGACGAATCCTCGAGGTATTTCTTCACGCAATTGGTCGGCCCAACCAAGCCCGGTAGCGAGCCCGGAACGTTGGGGTTTACCGGCAACAATCTCCGGATGGGAACGCTGGTACTGCAACCCGGAGCCACCTACCCCGCACACAATCATCCTGCCCGAGAGGTCTACTACGTCACCGAGGGAGAGGCAGACTGGTTCGTCGATGATGAAAAACAGCACGTGACCCCCGGATCGATCATCTTGCATCGTCCCTATGCCGTCCATGGGTGGACCAATACGTCCAGCGACAAGCCGCTCAAGGTCATCTGGATCCAGTGGGTGGAAAGCGATGAGAGACCGGAGGTGCTCGACAAAGGCGCGCGTTTAGTGAACCCCGAGATCGCAAGATATGAAACCACGGCGAAGCCGTTCGCAGTGCCGCTCCCGCCAACCCATAAGTAGTGTGCCGCGACCGCTCTGCGGGCTAGTTTTGCCTGGCCCTCGCCTGTTGTTTCGCATATTTAGCGATCATGTGATCAACGGGCTCGTCGATATGGGCAAGCGAGTTTTCGATTTCTTGGGCAACCTGTTGCAGCGATACTGGCGCGCCTTGCGTTAGGTTTCTGCGGCCGTTCGCAATTATTTCAGCGGTGCCCGCAAGCCCGATGAGCGTAAAAGCCGCTTCAGCCGCTTGCATTTGCGGCACCGGATCCTCTGTCAATTGCTCCAGAAGCGTGCGATTCCTTCCGGACGCCCAAAATTCGCATGCAGTAAATAGAATTCTATCCGCATTGGATGGCCGAGCTGATCCCGTAGTCGCCGTGGTTATAACGTCGAGTAAGGCGGCGCTCGTCGCGATTTCGTGTCCTTCCCAATCTGCCATTTCCCGCCCATAACCTTTTTCAAGCAAAGACCACGCCCCGCAGGGTCACAACTCCCCTAAGATTGGTTATCGGCATGATGCTGGGCGGCAGGCGTGCTTTCAATAAGCACAACCCTGTACAAGACCCTAACCTAAGGCGCGATACTGTAGGAGCGATTGATTTACGCTCAAGACGCGGTCTAAGCGCGGCGCGAGGCCGGCGGATCAGGATCCATCAGTTTCGCAGCTCGAAACGAATGCGAAATGGATAGCAGGAATTGACCGCTCGGCCGTCTTCCATCGTGGCTCTATAATGCCCGGAGCCGGCCTCGGCGAGCCGCAGTGCCCCCTCATCGAGCCGGGTGCTTCCGGTCGATTGAAGAATCGTCGGATCGGAAATCAGGCGTCCCTTACTGTCCACGCATGTTCTGACGGTCGCCACTCCTTTTTCTCCGAGGCGAATGGATGCGTCAGGATAGAAATCGTTGGTGCTCGGAAATCCTAATCCCGGTCCGCCCTGCACGCGATTGACCGTGATCGGCCCCAAGGGCGGCAAAACCGCAAGCGGCGGCTCACGCGGCACCGCGTCTACGGCGGCCGCTTGGTCGGACTCAATCGGAGGCATCGATTCTTGCGGCGGCAGCTCGATCCTGGGCGCGGCCACTTGCGGTCGAGGCGGCTGCGGCCGACTGCTATGCGCAGGCGGCTCGATTATCCGGGTCACGAACGGAGACGCGATGGCTTTACTGAATTTTGGGCCCAGCCCCATCGCGAGGCCGTAGAGTGCTGCGACATGGACGGAAGCGACGAATATGAGCGTAATCGTGCGGCCGGTGAAGAATGGAAAATCCTCCCGCGGGGAGCGGACGAAATGGCCATGCCCGATCGGAGAGCTCGCCGCAGGAAGCGCCGCCCCGCCTCGCTCGCGCCCGATAACGTGGATCGCCCAGCAACAGCCGAAACCGAAACGTAGGCGCGACAAGGGACGGCGCTGTTCCGCCAAATCAGCAAGCCATTCCTCCTCGAGCCGCTCCGCGAGCGGATCAGTGGCGCGATGGGCGGCCCAATGAATCAAACGACGGACTATCGAATCCAGCCAACCCTGCGTGCGCTCGGAAGTCATGGGCCCTCCTCGCATCGGCGGCTACGTCCGCTTATGCAAGAACACTGCGACTGAAACCTGCAAATACTTCGCCTGCTCGCCTGAGCCCGGTCGGAGTCAATCGATAAAGGCGGCGCCGTGGCCGGCCCGCGCTCGAGGGATCGATGGATTCCCATCGACTGACAAACCATCCGGCCGCCTCGAGACGAAGAAGGATGGGATACAAGGTCCCGGAGGCCAGTTGGCCACGCTGCAACAAATCGGCACCCGATAGCTGATCCCCCGGATTTTCTAAAAACGCCTCCAGAACCTTCAACGTTTGAAGTGACATCCGGACGTCGCGATCTTGTCTACCCATGGTAGAAAGTCTACATAGGGTATGAACACAATGCAAGCGCCGTATCCAGGCATCAGCCTGGCTGGTCATACTCGAACCCGCGCTGCTGGTCTTTGTGGGTTGATCCGAAGGAATAAACGAGGCCGAGATAGAGAATCCGCCCAAAGACGAAGCGTTGGTAATCTTGTGTGAATGCCGGCGAGCTCGAGAATCGATGAAATCTCTGACCGTTGAATAGATCGGTCACCGTCACCACGGATGTCAGGTCGGCCTTCAGCTGATACTTGTACCCGAGGTTCACGAGATCGATGGCGCTCACGTATCCCTGCGGGGTGAGCCGCTTGTCCGTTCTGGTGAGCGCAATCTGCAGCGAGTGGGCGTCCGTCGGCCGATAGTCGAGCTTGGCCTTCGCATTGAGTCCGGTAGTGGATTGCAGTCCGGCGATCCCGAGCGCAGAGGCATCGATCTGGCTGTAGAAAAGGTTGGCACTGATGCCATACGTGACCTTCGGTACGAGGCGGCCGTTGGCGCTAATTTCCATTCCAGCCGATTTGTCCCGCGGCAAGTTCGTCTTCGTCGTGAGCGATAGTCCGTTGGCAAGGTATTCGGTCACGTCGGTCACGGTGTCCCGATTGAGGCGATAGTAGCCCGTCAAACTGTAGCTTCGCGCACTGCCCTCGTACCCATAGCCGACTTCATACGATTGGCTGTACTGCGGTCGGAGATCTGGATTGCCTGCGTTCAGGTTCGGCGTGTATTCGTGATCAACGTAGGGATTGAGGTACGAGGGATCAGGCCGGCTCACGCGCCGGCTCCCACCGAAAGACAGTGTGGTGTGGTCGGAGAGGCTGCGTTCCGCATGCAGGCTCGGGTATATCTGAAAGTAACTGGTAGCGGTGGAAATACCGTTCGTCAGCTGCAGGGCATCGGTGTGCACCTCCTCCGCCCTCACTCCGCCGAGCCACGTCCAAGCTCCAATACCGGCTTGATAGCTCGCATAGGCGGCGTGAATCACCTGCCGGAATTTGAACTGATTGGTCAGCGTGGGATCGACCACGGGGCCCCCACCTAGGGGATCGATATTTTCCCCCACATTGCCGAAGCGATAATCGACCTGCTCGAAGGCGTAGCCAAGCTTCAAGGAGCGCGATTTCGAGATCGGCAGCGAGTAGTCGGCGTCAAACTCGGTCGTTCCGTGGTCCTCGTGGAAGCTCAAGTTGTTGTAGAACGTGGCAGACGGAGGTACGGAGACGTCGTTGGTGTAGTCATAGTGCTCGTACTGATGCGACGTCGATCGATGGAGCGAAAAGTCCAGCATCTCGCCGGGCGTACCAAGCTTTTGCGCAAAGGCGAGTTTCTCATCGTAGTCAATCTCGGGATCGTGGCCCGAACTCAGGCGGCGAGCGGAGCTCGCGATCATGCCCTTGGGAGCGCTGCTATCGGTGAGTTGTGTGTAGGTGCGCAGTCCGCCTCGATCCGCCCAGCTTGCCGATCCACTGATCGACTGTTGGTCGCTCAGTGCATACGCGGCAGTTAGCTTGACGGTCGGCACTTCGCGGCGAATCCTTTCACTAATCGCATTTCTGCTGTCGCTGAGTTGCCCTGAGGCTGGGTCCGGCGCAACTACGCTCGACTGGATGCGGCGTTCCCGGTAATCCTGCCGGTACCCGGCGCTGACGGACGCGGCGAGCGGTCCGGCGTTGTAGCTGCCGTCCGCCCCAAGGACGTAACGTGCGCCGCTGCCGGCGCTTGCTTGCAGCGATCCTGTGGTGCCTGCCTGGTGCTTCTTGCGCGTGATGATGTTGATGACCCCGGCCGCACCGTCAGCTTTGAACTGAACCGGAGGCGTCGTGAGCACTTCGATGCGCTCGATGTCCCTGGCGGGAATCGATTGCAAATTATCGCCGGCGGAGGAACCGGCGAACTGGCTGGAAGGTTTGCCGTCGATCAGAATCAGGACCTTGGTATCCCCACGCAACGACACGATGCCGGTGGGATCCACATCGACGGAGGGAATATTGCTCAAAATATCGCTCAAGGTGCCGAAGGTGCCTTGCGCATCCTGGGTTACGGTGTAGACCTTACGATCTATCAGGCTCTCCACCGCCAACTTCTCCGACTTGACGACAATAGCATCGAGAGACTCGACCGGTGCCGCCGGAGGGTCACCCGCCGCCTCGGAAACCGGGCAGGCGGCCGTGGCGCCGATGGCCAGTAGTACGATCCAGCGCATTGAATCTCCGTGTTTGATGAGCATTTAGGGTCGCAGATATCCATTAAGGCAGAATTATGGGCTCCGGCTCGATGAGTGCGGGGGCGGGAGATCCCGCTTAATATTGCGTTAAAAGAAGTGTGGTGAGCTGACTCAATTTACCGGGATCGATGGGCCCGATGCGAAACTAAAATGCGGCTGCTGGTGATCGAGGATGAGACACGAATCGTCGAGTTGCTGCGCTCGGCGTTCGAGCGCGCGGGCTTCGTCGTTGATTCGGTCGGCACGGTAGCCGAGGGCGATCAAGCGCTGTCTTTGGTTTCCTACGATGCCGTGGTCCTCGATCTTGGTCTCCCGGACGGGGACGGACTGCGCATGCTCGCCAAAATTCGCAGTGCGGGAAATTTGGTCCCGGTGTTGATACTGACGGCGCGTGACGCGGTGGAGGACCGGGTTGGCGGGCTTGATACCGGCGCCGACGACTACCTGGCAAAGCCCTTTGCGGTCACGGAGCTGATCTCTCGCATCAAGGCGCTGCTGCGCCGGCCGGGGCACGCTTTGGGCATCACTTTACAGGCAGGCAATCTGGCCTTCGACACCATTGGGAGGGACGTTCGAGTCGGCTCCACCCCAATCAGCATGCCGCGCCACGAACTCGCAATTCTCGAACATTTGATGCGGCGCCTGGGCCGTGTGGTGCCGCGAGCGGTGCTCGAGGAGAAACTCTACGGGATGGATGAGCCGCTGGAATCGAACGCAATTCCGGTGCACGTTCATCATTTGAGACGCAAGCTCGCGGAGGTGGGCGCCACGCCGGTCATCCATACTGTGCGCGGCATTGGATACTTGTTGACGGAGAAGCCGGTTTGAAGTTCTCTCTACGCTCGCTCCAGGCGCAACTCGCGGTGCGGCTAGCCGCCGTGTTTCTCGCGGCGACAGTGTTGGGTGTGTGCGCCGTTGTCTATGAAGGAACGCAAGCTGCGAAGACGCTGGGGGACGATGAGTTAGAACACCGCGCGATCCAGATGGCGACATTCGTATCGAGGGACCCGGATGGCACTTTGCGTCTCAGGCTGCCCGCGAGACTCGAACAGCTCTATGATTCACCGGCCCGCACTCGCTTGCTGGTGGTGCGCACGACCGGCGGCGTGGCGGTAGCCGCGTCGGATGCCCAATTCGCGAAGGAAATCGACCGATGGCCGGCTTCCTCACCGAATCGCCGCGCTTTCCGGCTCGAGGATTTCGGGACCACTAGCCAAGATTACAACGGCATAACGGTCCGCGTTGACAGTTCCGTGGGCCCGTTGTCGGTCTCCGTGGCGGCGGTCTCGGATGCGGAAGCATTGGCCTCCGGACTCATGAAAGGGTTCATCATCGACGTCGCATGGGCCATTCCCTTCTTTGCCGCTGCGATGCTGGCGGTTGCGGTTTGGAGCATCCGCCGCGGCCTCGCGCCCGTGCTCGCCGCGTCTCAGAAGGCAGCTGCCATCGGACCTGGCACGACCGGCGTGCGTCTTCCGACCGATGGACTGCCTACCGAACTGGTGTCCCTGGTGGCGGCAGTGAACAGCGCGCTGGATCGTCTGGAGCAAGGATTTTCCGTACAACGGGAATTCACCGCGAATGCAGCGCATGAGCTGCGCACACCGCTTGCGATCCTGACGGCGGGGCTTGACGAGCTGCAAGACACGCCGGAGCTTGAGAAGCTGCGTGACGACGCCGCGCGCATGAACCGGTTGGTAGCCCAGCTGCTTCGAGTTGCGCGACTCGACAGCGTATCCGTCGAGATCGCCGAGAAGTTGGATCTGCGCGCAACGGCGCTCGAGGTCGTTGAATACCTGACGCCATGGGCGATGGCGAAACATCGCTCGCTGGGTTTCGATGCGCCGGCGGTTCCGGTCAAGGTTCGCGGCAACTCCCATGCGATAGCAGACGCGATCCGAAATCTCGTGGAGAACGCCGTCCACCATACTCGGGCCGGGACCGAGGTCAGCATCGCAGTTACATCGGAGGGCTCGATAAGTGTGACGGATCGCGGTCCCGGAATTGCGGAATCGGACCGCACTCATATTTTCGAGCGGTTCTGGCGCGGCCGCGGCGTACGCCGGTCGGGCGCGGGCCTGGGCCTTGCAATCGTCGCGGAAATCATCCGGGCTCACCGAGGAGAAATCCACGTTACGGATGCACCGGAGGGCGGTGCCGTGTTTGTGATGAAATTTCCTCTTGTGCAGGAAGGCGCCTAGACGGGGGGATCATGCCGGTTGCGCACTCCGGCGGAGTTTCTTCACGCATCGTCGCCGGACGGGGGGGCCTCCAGCTCCAGGACCGGTACGTCCTGTTGAGCCAGCCCTTGAATCTCGCCGCCGATACCGAGCAACTGCTTCATTCCGACCTGCAACTGCTTTTCACGCCGCGACCAACGCTGCATGGTTTGATTCTTCTCCGATTCCAGCTCGCCCTGCATCCGCTTGAATGTTTCGAATACCGCCGTAAGCTTTTGTGCGAATTGCGGCGAGGTCAAATAGTCATAGAGGGCCTCCATTTTTTCGCTCTTTCCCGCGGAAACCTGGCGCTGTCGATGCAGATCGATCAGCCCCATTCGCAGCGCCTCGGCGATGCCTATGGCGCAAGAGATTTGCGTTACCCACACATCGTCGCGCAACGCAAAATAAGCCGAGGCGGGCCAATCTTTGGGCAGGGCCTCCGGCATCGTCACCAGGATGGCCACTGCCGCGCCGCACGCGCGCATATCCTCCTTCAGTTTGGGTATCCACTGGGCGCTCCAATCCTTGGCGCGCTTGGTTTCCCACAAGATCGTGCCCGCAGCCTGGCCGGTGCGCGTAACCACGTGTTGGAGCACGTCCCCTCCCCGCTGCCCTTTTTTTACTTCTTCAATCGTATCGAGCGGAAATGCTCGACGGAGCCCATCTTCCACCACCAGCTCCAATACCTCTCCCTGGAGCTGCTGCGATCCTTGAGCCATTCTCCGTTGTGTATCGAACAACTGGCTCGAGACATCGTCGAGCTTCTTCTGCAGCTCGGCCTTCTCGAGCGCCGTCCGATGCTGCTCCTGAGACCGAACCCTTGCCTCGATGTCAGAGCGACCGGCGTCCAGCTTCCGCGCGACTTCGATCTCAAGTGCGGCGGCGCGATCCTCAACCGCCGTTTTGTCCTTACGAAGCAATAGTTCAGCGGCGCGGAGTTCCGTGACCTGCTGCTCACGCTCCCGTAAGCGCTGCTCCAAACGCTGCTTTTCCGATGCGAACATCTCCATGGCTCGTGCATCAGCGGCGGCGGCCGAATGTTCGCGCAGCTCGGCGAGGCTTCGTTGATGCGCCGCTTCCTGATCAGCCAAAAGCTTACGAACGTTCGCCAATTCCCCTTGCGCAAGCCGGGCCCGCTCGGCGGACTCCTTCTCAGACCTCTTGAGGGCCTCCAGGCGGATCGATTCTTGTAGATCATTGAGCGCCCCCAAGCTCGCGTCCGCAAGGTGTTCGAGCGCCTTCTTGGCAAATCCTTGTTCCAAACTGAATTCGCGCTCGCACCGAGGACACGTTACGGTCGTGTCGGTGTTTAGAAACAGCTTTTCAGTAAGGACAGTCATCGCTACCGCCATTGCATTATCTCTGACTCATAAAAATCAGCACCATCGCGATTTACTATATTTTACCGCCTTTCGCCGCGCCGGGTGACGCTGAGAGGTTGACCGACGGATAAGGAGTGATGGGAGCCCGCGACCACCACGAGATTCTGCCCGAATGCGACCCCCCGCAAGCTCTTGTTCCAACGATAGGTCCTGAGCGTGCGCAGGGGCTCTCGGTCGTCTACCTTCGCCGTCGCTTGGTCGGTCGCCGTGATCTTACACCGCATGCAAGGTTTGACGGCTCGCATCGTCACTGCGCCGGCGTGAAATTCGTGCACGAGATCCTCCGCATAGGGTCCCAGGCCCCGGATAACCAAATTCGGTCTGAATCTGTTCATAGGCAGCGGCGACGGCAGCCGCCCGTTGAGGTCTTCAAGAGATTCCTCGGCGATCAACAAAATAGGGAAGCCGTCGGAAAAGCGCTGTGGAGCGATGATCTCTCCCGTGAAGTGCCGGTCGCTGAACCGAGCCATGGAAGAATCGAACTTCACAAGCCGTATTTCGCGCTCCAGGAAACGGGACAATACGTGCGCCACTTCGTCGCCGCAATCAAAGCCGCGGCACTCGTCACGCCAGATACGGACCCGCCGCGAGGCGCTCTCCAACGGTGGGGGAACGCAGATCGAGCCGACTCCCGGGATATCGAGTCGCAACTCGCCGGCGCTGACGTCCGCCGCGATCAGCGCCAGACGGGGCAGTTCACGCTGGGTGAGAAATTGTCCGCCTGGAGCAACTATCAACCATTGGCGATCGTTTTCCAGACCTTCTCTGGTAAGCAGCGCTTCGCTGAGTGCAACCCCTCTGCACGACTTCACAGGGTACACGTTGAGTTGTGTGATGATTGCCTGCATGTAGTTGTCCCGTAGGAGGATGCGTGGCGAGGACCCCGTTCAAAGGCCGGCCAGATTGTACCTAACACCATCCCGTGGTCGCTCGATTGAGCTTCATATGTCGTCTTCCATGCATTGATATATATAGCATTTTAAGGATGTACATTCGATGAGTTGGACGCTGCCACTTTTCTATCAGGCGCGCAGCGACAAAAGAAGGGGAGATTGTCTTACATCTTCAGCTACGCTTCCCGTCCACGCTTCGGCGAGTCCAGGAGAACAATCATGCGAATGGATGATCAAGGCGAAAGCCAGAATGTCGAGGATGTCCGCGGCTCCGGCGGCTTCAGACCCATTCACGGAATCAGCCTTGGAGGCATCGCGCTTGCGCTCATCGGGGGCTGGATATTTCACGTCAATCCGTTGGTGATTCTCGGATTGATGAGCGGCGACGGGGCCTCTTCATCATCCGTGCAGAGTGCCGCGGATCAGCCCGCAAGGAGGCCGCCCGCGGACGACCCGCAAGCCAAATTCGTCTCGCAAATACTGCGAAGCACTGAGACCGTGTGGACTAGTGCCTTTCGGGAGCGCGGATTGACCTATCAGGATCCTAAGCTTCGCTTGTTTCGCGACAGTTATCCCACGGCTTGCGGCCAGGGCGAGGCGGCCGCCGGGCCGTTCTACTGCTTCCAAGACCGGGTGGTTTACCTGGATTTGGGTTTTTTCGATGTCATGACCAGGCAGCTCGGGGCTCCCGGGCAGTTTGCCCACGCCTATGTGATCGGGCACGAAGTGGGGCATCACGTCCAGAACCTCCTCGGCATTCTCGGTAAAGCCGACGCACAGCGGGAGCGTGCTTCCGAAGCCCGGGGGAATGCGATCAGCGTGCGACTTGAGTTGCAGGCCGATTGCTTCGCAGGCGTCTGGGCAAACCGTTCGCAGCGAGAACAGGGATGGCGCCTCGAGTCCGGTGATATCGAGACCGCCCTCAATGCCGCCTCTCAAATCGGCGACGACACGTTGCAGCGGCGAGCCCGGGGTACTGTTGTTCCGGAGTCTTTCACGCACGGCACCAGCGCTCAAAGGGTTTCTTGGTTCAAGAAAGGCGTCGATACGGGTCAGATCGACGCCTGCGACACGTTCGGAGCTGGCGCACCGTAACTCCTCGAACAGGGTATGCACACGGCCGCCGCGAATCGATACCAAGCGATGCCCTTTGCGCGGTGTGGTCGCAGCGGGTTGCAGTTGCCCCGTATTTCACTGGGCCTTTGGCAGAACTTCGGCGGCGACGCGCCGTTCGAAAATGTTCGAGAAATGATCCTCAAATCCTTCGACCAGGGGATTACGCATTTCGATCTCGCGAACAATTACGGCCCCCCGCCCGGCACCGCGGAGGAGAATTTTGGGCGCATTCTCGCAACCGATCTCGCGGCCTACCGCGACGAGGTGATCGTCTCCACCAAAGCGGGCTATCTCATGTGGCCGGGACCGTACGGCGACGGTGGATCGCGCAAATATCTGCTCGCGAGCCTCGACCAAAGCCTCATGCGCATGGGTCTGGACTATGTAGATATTTTCTATTCGCATCGCCACGACCCTGACACAGCACTCGAAGAGACCATGGGAGCGCTCCACACCGCCGTCCAAAGCGGCAAAGCGCTTTATGTCGGTATCTCCTCGTACGGACCGCAACAAACGAAAGACGCCGCCGCCATTCTGCGCGACCTAAAGGTACCGTTCTCATTCTCAGCCATCGTATTCCATGCTCAACCGCTGGGTGGAAAACGGTCTGCTCGACGTGTTGCAACAAGAAGGATTGGGCTGCATTGCCTTCTCGCCCCTCGCGCAAGGCCTGCTCACGGGCAAATACCTGAACGGAATTCCTCATTCATCCCGGGCCGCCCAGGACGGCTCATTCGGGAAAAACATGCTCACCGAGGCCAATCTGACCAACGTGCGCGCACTTGCCCGGATCGCGCAACTGCGCGGACAAAGCCTCGCTCAAATGGCGATTGCGTGGGTGCTCGCCAAACCGGCAATCACCAGCGCGCTGATCGGCGCTCGCAACTGGCAGCAGATCGAAGAATGCCTCGGTGCACTTCGGAGTCCGCAATTCAGCACCGAGGAAATGGCCTCCATCGACGACCACGCACGGGATGGCAACCTCAACATCTGGGCGACGCCGGCAACCTAAGAGCCGTCGCCATCGAGGGCACCGACTACGGAGCGTTGCGGACCGCCTATGTCTTCGCGTACAGCCGGGCAGCTGAGAACGCGCGAGCAGCCTTTACGCCGGCCGATCGATCTTGACGCGAACGGAACGGCTTATTTTGATCACGGCGGTCAACGGATCCGCGGACAAAGTCTCGTTTGACGACAAGACCGGCCGTTTCGAATTTCATTGTATGGATCAGGGGGAGCTGATCGCCGGTCAGGCTACAGTACGAATGGGATCAACCGCTTCACCCGTTGGCTGTAGCGTGCGTTTTCCTCTGCAAACTCCGAGCGCATGAGCTTCTCTTCAGCGCCTGACTTGAGGCAGAAAGGCGGCGAACCCGACCCAGGGCCAATGAACGCGCGGACCTCTCCCGGCGGTCGAGCCGCGGACCGTGCCGTCAGCGACACAAAAGCCATCGACGAGACGCCGTATTGCACAAATTGCCGTCTCGAGAGTTCTTGGAGTGCTGCCAAAGGGGTCTCTCTCTGGAATCGCTTGTGAGCAGCTTACGCCAGAATCTAGTTTGCCCGCCCGCGAGTCTGGACGGCTTGCTGGGCAAGCGCTTGGGCAAGGGTGACGGATTCTTGCTTACGGCCAGCGCGCATGTCGCGGATGCGGTCGGTTTCCAGATCGATCGCATACGATACAAACCCGAGCAAAGTGGCTTGCGTCTTGCCGAAGAGAAGTCCCTCCGTGGTATAGGGGTCAGTCTGGACGTCGCCTGTGATGCCGACTTCCGACACGCGCCTCGCGATCAGGCAGGACTCGATCGGTTCGCAACCATTCCGCGCCAGGATTAGGATCATCCCCGCCTTCATGTCGCGCAGGGTCGGGTATTCCAAGATGACCACGACGTTTTCACTCGGCGCTTGGTCCGTCGTCAGCGCCGAGCCCACCAAGAGCAATTGACCACGCCCGGCCGCGACCAGCACTTTGGCATCTTCGATGGCCGCGAGTGCGGTATGCGTCTGATCCGGACGAATCTCACCGCGGGCTATCGATGCCGCGTGGATCCCTAGGACGATGGCGCCGAGCGCCGCGACCCTCTGATTCATGTCCTACATCCTCCCTGTGAGTTTGTCCCTTTCAGAAGGTGGGCGGATGACTCGAGAATACTCGCAGTTAAACAGCGAGCCTTGAGGTCGCTTCAATCAGCCCAGGGGTGGATTGAACCTCGACGCCGACGCGAATTCTGTGTTGCGGTTCTAAAAAGAGAAATTCCCCGCACCCGACGTTGCCGGAGTGCTCGTCGAGCTTATGCGGCGCATCGTAAATGGATGCATTACAAAGACTTACCTAAACGCCCCGCGCACGGCGCGGGACCGGGGCGGCACTCGCTATTACGTGCGAGAGATACCGGAATCATCATCCTTGGCGTGTGCTCGGCCGATCTCCTCGGCCCTTTCCAAGTCGCCTTCCTCGGCCGCCGTGACCTGCGGACCTTCTTGTATTTTCTGTTTCCCCCGGTCGGACTTCACGAACTCACGTTCGGCGGTATTAAAGCGCTCTGCTGCCTCCGGATCGCCTTCGCCATGATTCGATGATTGTTTTTCCATGATCGTCTCCAAGCCGGGTGTTGAGTGCCAAGTGCCCGCCAGCCTATAGACTTGGCAGGCGCGATCTAGTCGCACCCGTTGCCGAGCGACTGTAGGGATAGTCCGACGGACCTCAACTTGCCATTGCGGAAATAAACGCTGGCCTCTTCCGGTCTGTGAGGTGTGTAACACTGACGGGCTCCGCGATGCCGATGCGAAGCGACGCTCGATTCGAGTCTTTAGGGAGACAAAATGAAATTACTCGTTCGTTGGCTGATCGAATGGCCGGGCCAAGTTGCCCAGCACTTGACCTGGTTGGCTCCGCTGTTTGCCCGAATTACCGTGGGATGGGTATTCATGTGGAGTGGATGGGGCAAGTTACAGAATTTGCCGCAAATAACGGAGAACTTTGTCGGGTGGGGAATCCCGCTGCCGCAGGTACTCGCGCCCTTCGTGTCCGGCGTTGAGTTTTTCGGCGGCTTGTTCCTGCTCATTGGACTGCTGACCCGCATCTCGGCCGGAGCGCTCGGCATCACGATGATCGTCGCCATCCGATCGGCAAAATGGGGCGATGTAGATTCACTCGAGACCCTCCTTGGCTTCGATGAATTTGAATACCTGGCCCTGTTTCTGTGGCTCGCGATCGCCGGGGCCGGACCCATCTCAATCGATCATTTGCTGGAACGCCGGTATCGCGGCGCAGGCGCACGATCCACTCCAGAGACATTGCACGGCGGGTAGCCCTGCATCGCAACATGAGAGTGTGTCCACCACGGCGAAATATCCCTGCATCAATCTCGAAAAATTGGTGCAATGAACGACATGGTACCCGTGGATGCTCGCTCGCCGATGCCGGCAACCATTCTCTAGTGCGCCCGGTCATTCGATTGCCGACGGCTTTGCAGCGTCGCCTGGATGCGACGATCAGCGCCCTTATGCATACCGAGCAGGGCCGAGCGGTCGATTTCGGTCGGCCGTTGAACGAAGAAGCGTTGGTGGCGCCGGACTCGGTGTCGTGGCGCGTTTTTAAGAATCCCGTCGCTTTATTTGTCGGCGGCGTCGCCGCTGTCATTCTTGAACTGGCGGACCCCGCTGTTCGCGCGGGCGTGTGGGAGCATTCGTCATTTCGCAGAGATCCGCTCGGACGCTTGCGGCGCACCGGACTGGCGGCGATGGTCACTGTTTATGGCGCGCGCAGCGTAGCCGAGCCGATGATCGCCGCAGTAGTACGCAAGCATGCCGCGGTGGAAGGCGAGACCCCGGAGGGTATTCGATATTCGGCAAATGATCCGCGCCTGTTGGGCTGGGTGCACGCCACCGCGGTCTTCAGCTTCGCCGAAGCTTACAGCCGCTACGTTGAGCCGCTGAGCCGGCCTGAATTCGACGCGATGTATCGCGAAGGCGTGCCCGCGTCCCGCCTGTATGGCGCACTCGATGCCCCGCAATCAGCGCTGGCGGCGCAGAGTCTCTTCGGATCGATGCGAGGCAAATTGGATCCATCCCCTGTGATATTCCAGTTCCTGCAGATCATGCGCGAAACCACCGGCTTTCCGCGGCCGCTCCTATGGATGCAGCCTCTCCTGGTGCGCGCCGCGGTGGATTTGGTCCCCGAATGGATCCGCCAGTTGCTTGGCTTGACGGATGCTTACGGCTTGCGTCCTCGGCAAAAATGGCTAGTAGGATTAGCTGGTGATTTCTCGAATCGCATCATTCCGATGCAAAGCCCCGCGATTCAGTCCTGCGTTCGACTTGGCCTGCCTGTCAGTTACCTTTACTCCTGAAGCAGCGGTGCCGAAGTCGAGGCTATCTTGGCGCGTTTTTGGCGACGGCTGGGGAGGTTGAGGTATTGAGGACGAGGCGTCCTTTCATGATGCTGAAGTGTCCTGGGGCGGAGCAGAAGTAGCTGTAGCTGGTGGCCGGGTCGAGCTGCGCGGTGGCGAAGCGCACGGTGGTGCTCTGCCCGCCGCCGATGATTTTGGTGGCGGCGAGGATGCGCGGATCGCCGGGTTTTTGGAAGTTATTGGCAAGCCCTGCGTTCATGCCGGCGCTGGCGACCGAGGCGACGTCGGCGGTTTTGGTGAGCACCCAATCGTGGCCCATGGCATTGGCGGGCAGTTTGCCGGTGTGATGCAGGGTCACTTGCACCTCGGTGCAGGGGGTTGGCACCTGCAAGCTTTGCTGCTCGAAGCGCATCAGGTCGGTGGCATTGATGTGCAGTTCGCACAGCTCGGCGCGGGCAAGGGTTGAGAGCAGCAACAGAGCCGGGAGGTAGAGCCATTTCATGAGAGATCTCCTTTTTTTTCTCTACAGTGCGAACCAGAAAAAGCCGAACAAGGTGTTGTTGTCCGAGGCGGAGCGGGCGAAGCCATCGTAGTTGGCGGCGGCGCCGTTGAAGCGCGCGTAGCCGGTGTACTGCAGCCCGAGGCGCAGGTTCAGCCACGGTTTGGCGAAGGAGTCGATCTTGCCGAAGGGCACGTACTCGAGCTGCACGATGTAGCCGCGCGTGTCCGGGGAGCCCGAGGCGCTGCCATCGCCCGGGTTCGGGGCGTACAGCGCCATATCGGTGCTGCCGCGGGTATCGAACAGCCCGGCGCTCGCCACCCAGGTTTGCTGATACGCGTAGCTCAGATCCACGGCGACCGTGGTCAAATGATCGTGCGCATTGGCGGCAGCGCCGCCCGCAAAGCTCGCATCGAGGGACTGCTTCTCATGGATCAGGGTGAAGTCGGCCGCCAGCGTATGGCCGGCGTCGTTGAAGTACTGATAGGTCAGATCGAGGCCTAAGTCCGCGAATCGATCCCGCGCCGCCAGGGTCGGGTCCGGGCGCAGCTCGCTGTTCAGCCCGAACAGACCCACCGAGAAGTATTGCTGCCCCAGATCCACTTGCCAGGCCGCCCGCCAATACGGGGCGAGGCCCTCCAGATGCACGCTGCTGCCCGCCGGCAGCCCCAGATTGCCCAGCCACCGGTCCGAGACTCCCCGATAGCCGCCCGCCTCCACATACAGATGATCCCCCACCATGGCGTAGAGCGTCGCCCCCAACACCGCTTGCGCCAGCCCTCCCGCAATGATCGGCGCGGCGGCCGGCCCCGGCGCGAGCCCGGAACCGATGTACGGATAGCTCCACGCCGGGGTGGAGTTCCACAGATCCTGCACCGTCGGGTTGTTGTTGACCGACAGGCCAAACACCACCCCCGTATCGCCGATCGAGAGCGAGTGCGCGTAGCGCACATCCAGGTTATCCCACGTCGTGATCCGCTCCTCCCCGCTGTAGGTCACCTGCACGAAGGCGCCCACCTCCTTCGTGAGGCGCCCGCCATAGAACACACTCACCTGATCGACCGATAAGTTGTCGTTGCTCGAGAAGTGCGCCGCGGGCGGCGCGACCTGCGCCTTGGAGGTCTGCGTAAAGCCCCCTTGCACCATCAGCGCCACCGGCGCAATGGGCGCCGTGACATCGCCCCACACGTAGCCGTTTAATTTGAATTGCCGACCGTACGAGGTGAGCGCCGGTCCATAGGCAACCGTGTGACACTGCGCACAGGGCTTGCCCGTCTGGCGCGCAAAGCTCGGCAGCGACTGCGCAGGGGTTGCAAAGGAAATTATCCCGATAAGCACCGCCACATGCGCGGCCACAAAAATGCGATTTCTGGAACGTCGTTTTTTATCGGTGCTTTTTTGCATAAGCACCAAGTTATGTCGCGACCGCGCATCCCCCAATACTTGCAATACCCCATTTGTACTAGAGGGAACAACGTATCAATAGAATCGGAGGAAACACCGTAGTTATCGCGCCAACGGCGATTGCCGAGCGCGAATGCGCGATTGTGCGCCTAAATTTGGCGCGGGGAACCGCATCGCTATTTTATTTTATTGCAGATTAAACCGTTCGCGCAAAAAAAGGTACTCACTCATTGAGTGATGAGTATTCGAATGCCGCGTGCATAAGGGAACCATGATTCGCAAGCTTCCGTCGGGAGGATATCGTCTCTATTCACGCAAGGTGAATCCAAAAACCGGGAAACGTCGCAACCTCGGCACTTTTGCCTCGCGGTCGGCGGCCCTGAAGCACGAACGTGCAGTCCAGTACTTCAAGCGTCGGTGATTCCACGAGACCTCCTTAGAGCGTAGGAGGGGTCTGACGTAGGGCGATGGAGGTTTGCCATTCGCAATCAAATCCGCCTGCCCTAAGCTCTTTGTCATGACCGGGTATCATTTTCCGCCCTCCGCGCACACCCACACGTGCGAGGCTTTTTCCGCGAGGTACGGATACTATGGCCGCTGAAGCGCCGGCGGCCTCTTCGAATCGAGAGCGCCCAGAAGCCGCGTCGGAGACTCATGTGGAAGAAAGGATAGCGGAACTTGATGCACTCGTGACCTTCCTCCACGCAGACAATGAGCGCAAAAGCAGTTTGGTCGCTCGCAAACTCCATGACGAAATTGGCGGGTCCGTTATCGGGGCCATGATGGACGTCGCATGGATTGAACAGCACGAATCCCAACTCAGTTCCGATACCACCATGCGGCTCGGACGCGTCAAAGACGGACTGCGCGGCGCAATCGACCTGGCAAGAAGAATGGTTGAAGAGCTGCGCCCCACCCTGCTTGATTCGGTAGGGCTGTTTGCGGCGCTGAGTTGGCAGTTCAAACGGGGCTGTGCGCTCGTGGGCATCCAATACATGGAGAGCTATCCGGCATCGGCTCCGGAGTTGGATGCCCATCGCTTGATTGCACTGTTTCGAATAGCGCAGGAAGCGTTCGATGTGGCACTTCGACGAGACGCGGTGACCGCCGTGAAACTCTCTGTCGAGACAAAGGACCATACTCTTACCGTGCAATTGGCGGACGATGGAAAACAGACGCCTGCGGACACCATGCGGGATATGACATCGGGTCCAATGCTGTCGGTCTTCCATCGGGTGAGGCTTCTGAACGGCGAAGCCGTTATGCTCTCCCCGCCGGAGGGCGGATCGGTTTTTCGTGTGACGATCCCCCTCCATTAGGTCGTCAACG
>CAWBUE010000006.1:0-17089 GCA_963791825.1 uncultured Gammaproteobacteria bacterium | reverse complement strand
GCCGCGTCGCAACTGGTTGGTTCGGCGATGGTTGTCAGCGCAGTCATCATCATTGCCCGCTTTGTCTGGATGTATCCGGCAACCTATGTTCCGCGGCGGCTGTCGCCGGCCCTTGCCCGCTCGGACCCTGCACCTCCATGGCAGTGGCCGTTTCTACTCGCGTACACCGGAATTCGCGGCATCGTGTCGCTCGCCGCCGCATTGGGTCTTCCGCTGACCATCGAGACGGGCGCGGCGTTTCCTCATCGCGATTTGATTTTGTTTCTGACCTACGCCGTCATTTTGGTGACGTTGGTCGTGCAGGGTCTCTTCTTACCGAATGTGATTCGTGCACTCGGCCTCGCGAATGCAGGACAAAAGGAGTTTCAGGTCGAAATAGATGAAGAGCTTGCCGCACGGCGCAAGGGGATCGAGGCCGCATTGCTCGAGCTCGACAAGATCTGCACAGAGAGGAAATATCCTGACGAAGTCGTTCAATCGGTCCATACCCTGTACCGCGAGCGGCTCAAACACGCCGAACTTGGCGGCAGCAAAACCTCGAACAACCGGGGATATTCAGCGGGCTACGAGGAAATCATGAGGCAGCTCCTTCGAACGGAGCGAGAGCAAATGATTGAACTGTACCGGGCGGGGTGTCTCAAGGATGAGCCGCGGCGGCGCATCGAACTGGATCTTGACCTGCGCGAAGCGCAGGCGGCCAACCTTCCTAGCCTCGCTCCTTGAACCCCACGGGGGGTCGCCCTCCAACCAGATGGGGGCTCGCGCTCCAACACCTGGGGCCTAATCGGTCACTCGCCTGCACTGACCTACACGACGGTCCGATCCGCCAGGGTCTCGACGTCGCAGACCCGATACGTCCTCCTTGCGGCGTGGAGGCCCGCGTCGATCGTTGTAATGGCGGTAGGTGCAGCTACACGCTTCTGGAGCGGTGCATTGAGGCAATGGGATACGCGGCGCCTCGGCCGCCAAAAAGCGTCTTCCCATGAGCCCCCGCGCTGCCTCGCAGGCGTATCGTTCGGTTGCAACCGAAACCGCATGCCATGCGCCGCGCTGAGTTGTGGGCTTGGCGCGCGGCTTCTGAGGATCTGTACGTTTTTTCCACATGAGCTACCGTCTGTCGGGCTATTCACACCACCATAGAGCTCGATGTCACGGGCATCTGTAGGCCAATGCCACGACCGCGAGTCAGCCCCCGGACCGTGCCGGGTGTGCGAATCTATAAAGTACATCCGCTAGGGACGCGAACTTATTGAATGCTTAGAGGTTTTTACTGAATACGAATGGATTTAAACTAATACGACGGGACTTGCTCGAAGTGCTACCAGGCCTAGGAAGCGATCCTAGGCCAAGTAGCGATCATCGAGCTTACGGATCAGATGCGACGGGAGCCATTCATCACAAACGCGACCACCGCACCAATCAAGAAAACCACGAACAGGATTTTAGCGATTCCCGCAGCTCCAGCCGCGATGCCGCCAAAACCAAAAAGCGCGGCAATGAGAGCTATGACTAGAAAGACGACAGCATAATGCAGCATGGTAGTTCCATTTATGTATGTTTACGAAAGTTCCGCCACGACAAAAACACTACCCAAATCGGGTTGGGCTCAGTAGAGGGATGAATCCAGACCGAGCGTCGGAATGCACCGACGCGCCGGCCCATGACCCGTACGACGGGTTCGCGTCTGTACCTTGACCTGAGCGGGCCGTCCTCTGTGCATGCACGCGTGCATCTTCTGTTCTGCGTCTCGGCAGCTGCAACGTCCGCAAGAGAATAGCGCGGAATTTTCCTACCCGGCCTCCCACGGATTCGTCCGAGCGATGTCGCTATGAGGCGACTCTATTGGAATCTGACGCGCGAAGGCGATGATCGCCTACAGCAGCGCCGCTGCATTGCGGGATAGGATCGCGCGTCATTCTTACATGGCTGAGTCAATGGGCACCGCCATCCTGAACATCGGTACTTCTGACTCGTTGACAAAGTTCATTACAGAAGCTCTCGCGGCCGAACGTGATAGCTCCTTCGAATTTTTTACCGCAGCAAGCGATGCCGAAGCCATACAGGCAAGCCGGTGCCGGCGCTTTGCATTGATCGTTGCGGGATCGGAGGGCATTCGATCCTTACGAGCGGCCAACCCGAACGTACCTATCTTGGCCATGGCGGCCGACGTGAGGGCCGGCAAACAATCGCTCGAGGCGGGTGCCGACGGTTACTGCCTCATCGCTTCGCTCGATCGAATTCACTTTATGGAAGCCGTACGTTCGACGAGCCGGCCCGTGCCGAGCGTCGACTACATCGAACAGCAGATGGCGAAGGTCGTATTGAACGCCATCGGAGATGCCGTGATCGGAACGGATAGCGAGGGCCGCATAACCTATATAAACAAGGTGGCTGAACGATTGGTGGGCCGCGAGGCCTCCTCGATATGCGGAACGGACTTCGCGGCGGTTTGTCATATCTATGACATACAATCCAAGGAGTATCTGCCGAGCCTGATGTCACTCGTCAGCGAAGGTGAACCGACCGCCCAGGTGATGCGAGGCAGCGTCTTGGTCTCACCCCTGGGCACCGAGATTCCCATCGAACATACAGTTTCCCCTCTCTACGACCGAGGAGCGCTCGCCGGGGCCGTGATCGTCTTTCGCGACTTGAGCGAATCTCGCGCAATGACGGAACGGATGTCCTATCTTGCGCACCACGATTTTCTCACCGATTTACCCAATAGAGTCCTCCTCAGCAATCGGCTGAGCCAATGCATTATCTTGGCCGAACGCCACAACCGCCTTCTCTCCATCCTCTTCCTGGACTTGGATGGATTCAAACTCATCAATGATTCTTTGGGCCATTCCATAGGCGATGAATTGCTCAAGGAAGTGGCGAGAAGGCTGACGCAGTGCGTGCGGCGCTCAGATACCGTGAGCCGGCAAGGCGGCGATGAATTCGTGGTCCTGCTGGCCGAAGTGGCGAACGCCCAGGATGCCGCGGTGACCGCGGAAAAAATGCGCGTCGCGCTCTCCGCGCCATACTTCATCTCGAGCCATCAACTTCATCTACGGTGCAGTATCGGGATCAGCGTCTATCCGGATGACGGCCGGGATGCTGAAACACTCATCAAAAGTGCCGACATGGCCATGTACCACGCAAAGGAATCAGGCCGTAATCGCATCCAGTTCTTCGAGAATGAGATGAATGTGCGCGTCGTGAGACGGCAGTCGATGATACAAGCCATGAGCGAGGCGCTGGCGCGCGGAGAGTTCGTTCTGCACTATCAGCCCACTTATAATCTCCACACCTCGGAGGCGAGGGGCGTCGAGGCGCTGATCAGGTGGCAGCGCCCCGCGCACGGGCTCATAGCGCCGGGCCAATTCATTTCCATTGCCGAAGACGCCGGCCTCATCGAGGCAATCGGACAGTGGGTGCTGCACCAGGCATGTAATCAGGCGCGTACTTGGATCGACGAAGGGCTGTCGGTCGACCGAGTCTCGGTCAATATTTCGGCCCTGGAATTCAATTGCAAGACGTTTTCTGAGAATGTACGCACTGTATTGAGGAACACGGGGCTGGAGCCCTGGCGTCTCGAACTGGAACTGACCGAAACGGCCGTCATGCGGGACGTGATAGCGACCTCGCACGTGCTGGCGGAATTGAGCGCGGACGGAGTTCGTTTTGCAATGGACGATTTCGGAACGGGATATTCCAGCCTCAATCATCTATTGCTGTTTCCAATCGACACGCTGAAAATAGACAAATCGTTCGTGCAGGACGTGCGCTCGAATGCGAATGCCGCAACGATAGTGACCGCGATCGTCCAGCTGGGTCAAAGCCTCGAAATGGAGGTCATCGCGGAAGGTATCGAAACCGCCGAGCAGTTGAAATTTCTCGCCATGCGGGGGTGCCTCGCGGGCCAGGGCTATTATTTTGGCCCTCCCGTGGGCGCAGACGAGGTGCGCAAGCATTTGCAGCCGCGGCGCACCGGGCACGGCCGCGCAATTCATCGATGACTCGACGGCTTGGCGGCGCTTCGCTGCGTTTATACCTTCGGTATATGCAGCCGGCTGATCATGAGTGAGCCCGACAGGCCGTATATCAGGGTAAGTGGATGGAGAACATGGGACATCACGGTGATTCCACCCCACCACAGGTGGTCGCCGATCGCCCCGCCATACCCGGCGAACATCAGGACGCAGACGACGACAAATGAAGTCGGTATGGGCGTCCCCTCGAAGTACTTGACCTTCCCGCTGCCTCCGGACAATTCCTCGGCGGTGACATTGTAGCGTGCCAGACGCGAGACTCCGCAGGCCACGAAGTAGCCCAATATGATGCGATCGAACAGGCCCTCCATGCCGCAGCTGTAACCGATCATAGCAGGCGTGATTCCGAAGGAAATTATGTCCGCAAGAGAATCGAGCTCGCGACCCATTGCTGATTGGCTTTGCCGCCACCTTGCCACCCGGCCGTCGAGAACATCGAATATCAAAGCAGCGAAAACCAGCGCTCCTGCGAAATACAAGTGCCGGACAGTGCCCGTCTGAACGAAGCTTATTGTCGAAAACAACGCTGCCGTCCCGCAAATGGCATTGCCGAGCGTAAACCAATCCGCTAAATGAAATTCTCGAATCATCGAGAAAGGCTTCGGATGTTTGTCGGCGTTCATTTCGATCGATCCGGTCCAAAGATACCTGCATTCTAGGCTCATCGGCGGCCAGGATCCTAGAATCGGCTACCGGCCCGGTCATTCGTTATGATAGTCGCATGAAAATCGCCACCTACAATGTCAACAGCATCAATGCGCGTCTGCCCAATCTTCTGCGATGGCTCGAATCCGCCTCGCCGGATGTCGTTTGCCTTCAAGAATTGAAGGCACCCCAGGATAAATTCCCCGAAGCCGTGATCCGCGAGGCTGGTTACGGCGTGATCTGGCATGGCCAGAAAAGCTGGAACGGCGTGGCAATTCTCGCTCGAAATGCGGAGCCGGAGGAGGTCCGGCGCGCGCTTCCGGGAGATCCCGACGATATGCATAGCCGATATATCGAGGCGACGATAGGCGGCATCGTAATCGGCTGTATATATCTGCCCAACGGAAACCCGGCTCCCGGCCCGAAATTCGAGTACAAGCTACGCTGGCTGAACCGCCTGCTTGCTCATGCGGCGGAACTGCTTCTTTCGGGAGTTCCCGTCATACTTGCAGGGGATTACAACGTGATACCGACAGAGGCTGACGTGTATAAACCCGAACGTTGGGTCGATGATGCGCTGTTTCGAGTGGAGGTCCGCGAGGCGTTCGCCCACCTGACAACCCATGGATGGGTCGACTCGCTGCGCGATCGTCATCCGAACGAGAAGATATATACGTTTTGGGATTATTTCCGCAATGCTTATACGCGCAATGCCGGACTTCGCATTGATCATCTTCTGCTCAGCCCCTCGATCTCGAGCCGTTTGGTCGACGCCGGCGTCGACCGAGAGGTGCGTGGTTGGGACAAGGCCAGCGACCACGCCCCCGTATGGGTCCAATTGGCCGATCGAGGATCCGCAAACCGATGACCACCCCCCTGCATTCGACTCTCAAGCGGGCTCTGACGATCGAGGGCCGCGAATACGTCGTGACGTTGACGAGCGAGACACTCAAAGTGACGCTAAAAGGCAAACGCCGCGGTGTCGAACTGGCATGGGCAAACATCGTGAATGGGGAAGCCGCTCTCGCCGTCGCGCTGCATGCCTCGGTGGGCGCCTTCACCCCGCAAAAGGCAACGAACTCGGCGAAAAAATCGCAACCAGCGGGCGCGAGATCCATGAAAAAAGTGCCTTCGAAGAAATAGCATCGAGGCAGGCTTGAACATGCCATGGCTGTGCAAAGATGAACAAATCAAAGCAGCTTGACGAGCTTGTTACCGAAATAGAGGAGCTCTTAGCCCGCTTGCCGGATAACTCGGATCCCGGGTTTGCCGCCCTGCGAGAGCGCGTCGACAATACGATCCTCGACACATGGACCTCCGTTACGCGGGATAAAGCCGAAGCGGCGGCAAGCGCTGAAGAGCTGATTAATTCCCTGACAGACTGTATTCACTCCCATCCTTGGCTCATCATCGTCGCGACGGCGGTGCTCAGCATATCCGCAAGCTTCTTCGTCGGCCGGACCACCCGCGCCAAGACCCGGGGGTTGCGAACCTATTCCCATCGGCGGGACAGCACGCACTCACGGGATCGATGACTCGTCAATCGGCATATTCGCGCGGAAATAAAATTCGGAATGTAGTTCCAAGGTCCCGCTCGGACTTCACCTCGATCGTCGCGTTCAACATTTCGCACAAGCGCTTTACGATGGACAGACCGATTCCCTCCCCCGCTGCCTCGCCATCCGCCGAGGCCTGATCGGCGCGAGGCGCAGCGGACCCGGGTTTCTTGATGGTGTGTTCGCTGCCGCCCTTTTGCTCATCAGCGCCGGTGGACGATTGCTCATGTGCTTTCACGAGGGCATCGGTCATCGGTTCCCCCGAACCTGCGTGAAAACCCGGGCCGGTATCGGCAATGGCCAACTCCCAACGTTTTGGATCGTTGACCGTACTGTCGCCCCATCTGACCGTGATACCCCCTACGCGCGTGAATTTGACGGCGTTCAATATGAGATTTTGAGCGATACGGCGAATCTTCACGGCATCGCCATCGGTCGCAAAGCCCGGCGGGCCGTCGCAGCGCAGGTACAAGCCGCGCTGCTGCGCCAATGCATTGATGCCCTCGCACAATTGCTGAATGATGGGCGTCACGTCGATGGGTTCAATGTGGCGTACTTCTCGGCCGGCCTGTAGCCGCGCAAGACTCGTCACGTCATCCAGCAAATGATGAAGGGAAGTCACATTTCGCATCAGGATACGGACGAATTCATCTCGTGAAGATTCCCGCAGTCCGCTATGGGTGAGCCCGACCGTCACGTTTGCGACCACGCCCAAATTGCCTCGGAGATCGTGGGCCGCTTGTCTCCACAAGTCGGCCCGTTGCTGCTCCAGCGCTTGGATTTCGGCCAAGGCACCCTCGAGGTCCTTGACGTGGCCCGCCGCCTCGCGTTGCTGGAGCTGAAAATACTGGCGCACGCTTTCTTCGACTCCTATGCTGCAGATCGCTGCCCAGAGGCGACGTGCCGAGGCCATGGCGGGATGCGAGATGTCGGGGTTATCGGAAATATAGCGTTCCAGCTCCGACACCACGGCTTGATTCAGCTTGCCAAGCTCACGAGTTACCTCGTGTAGATCATATCCTTGCTGCCAACGCTGCAGTCCATGCGCTGCCGCGGAAGCGAGGCCGGCGCCCTTGTCGAATTCACTAGCATTCGATCGGGAGTGCCGGAGTTCGCGCTCGAAAGTCGAAAGCAATGCGGGAATGTGATCGTATAGGTCCACTTGCGGCAAGGAGTCGCTGGTGGTGAGGGCGGGATCTTTTTGGATGGCCGTGCGCCAGTTGCGTAGGATCTCGTTGCGGCGGCCGCTCAAGTACGTTGCCAGCGCATGATTCTCAACATCGATATCCCCCACTAGGCTCTCCCCCCGGCTATGGCCCGAAACGCCGTCGCTGCGATTTGACTGTCCAGTATAGCCAGTCAAGCCGCGGGTCCAAAGGATTCGAGCTTTTGAGTCGTTAAGGGTGGATTCGAGCTTTCAAGACCCTGGGCGCGTACGGCTGACTCCCCGTCGAAAGGGCCGCGGCCATGTCATTTAGGCCGCGGCCGGTCTCAGACTTTCGTTGCGCGCCGCCAGCCGGCTTATTTGACGGAAACCCCTGCGGCCGCCGCGATGGACTCGATCTTCTTCAAGTGGGCCTGAAGCGTCGGCAGCGTTGCCGCGGCGAAGGCCTTGGCGTCCGGATCCTTGCCAGTCGCGGCTTCCTTCTTGAACAACGCTATGTCTTCCTTGTGATCCTTGATCATCGATTTGATGTAGGACTTGTCGAAGGCCTCGCCTGATAAGACTTCCAGCTTGGCCTTGGTGGCCATCTGCCCAACACTTGGGCTGGTGGGTAGGGAAATATTCTTCGATGAAGCGATGCCCTTGAACTTCTCGTTCGCGGCGCTGTGATCCTTGACCATCATCGCGCCGTAGTCCTTCACGCTGGCGTTGCTTGATTTTTGCTGCGCCAAGTTTCCCAGCTCCACCTCTGCAATACCGCCTTCCGCCGCTTGTTTGTAGAACGAAGAGTCGGGGCTGGCCGCGCCAAATGCAGCAAAGGGAGCCGCCAGTGCCAAAATTGCCAATGCACGCTTCATAAAATCTCCTCGTTTTTTGCAGTTCTTGAATACGCTCAGCCGAATCTCGAAGCCGAAATATGCGCGTTTGCCCGATATCGCGCAGCGGCGCCGCCTCCTAAAATTATGTAGGAAAAGGCGGGCAGATCAGCGGCAATACGCGTCGTGCTCGACGCATTCGTGCCAGGTGTGCTCCCGGTAATACCGGTGACGTTCGTGGTCGTAATAACCTTCGCGCGGCGTCGTGATGATGCAGCCCGAGGCCAATGCCAGGAGTCCCATGAGCAATGTACTTTTGACCAGATATCGGGTTTTCATAGGAAGTCCTTAAGTTTCGATCAGACAACGATACGGGGCGGCCGATCGGAAGAAAATTCGCGATCGTCGGCGCTGCTTGTCGGCAGTCATCCTACGTGGCCGCATCCCCCGCATGGACGGGGATCGCCATTTCGAAGGTCTTCGCCTTGCCCATTCTCAGACGGGTCCTAAAGCGACGTGTTTTTTTAGCATAAAGCCGACGGCCCAATGCAAAAGCCTCTTCCCGCAATCCGGAACGAAAATGTTTCGTGCGCGTCCGCCACTTCCCGACCGCGGCCGCACCGGCTCGCAGCGAGCCACTTTTGGCAAATTGCTTCACCTTGTCACTGAGCACGGCCAAATCGTGGTCGCGTCCCAAGACATCAGCCAGGTGGCGAGCTTGCTTATGGCCTTTTGCGAGCCGACGGACACCCAAGCGGCGCCCAACATCGATCTGATTGAGCAGATATTTGACCTGTTTGCGCCATTCATGCAGGTGCGCATCGGTTGGGTGCCGCTTTGCCCGCGCAAGGGCCTTGCGGCCGCTCTCGTACACACGGCTCAATCCGGGGCTCAATGCGAGCACATCGGGCAGCGTGTGGGCCAATCTCTCAGCCCGGCCGGCCACCCTTCGCAAGGTATCCGCCGCGGCCGCGAGGTGCTCGGGGAGCAACTCTTTCCGGGCTTTCAGGCGCTCAGACAGAAGCAATTTGCGCAGCTCTGCCCGAAGGGCCGCAAGCTTGCCGTCTCGCTCAGGGCGTAACTCGGTCAGCGCGTGCACCAGCACCTTTGCGTCGCGCACCGAAGTCATCGCCCTCCCGACATCGCGAATGACGGTGTTCTCTTGGCGATAAGCATCCGCGGCCATGCATGGCCGCAGCAAGCGCAGGGTCGCGCGCGCACGCTTGAGCTCTTTACGAACCTCGTGGATGCGCTCGTCCGAGGTGCCTCCTAGCGCCCGGACTGCATCGTTGAGCTGCTGAATCAACTCGTCCCGCACGGCGTACAGCGGCACCTTCAAAGCTGAGTCGCCTTTCATCATGTTTTTCCTCGTGCCCTTCGCGCGCAGCGCTATCGACTCGCGAGGGGTACCCTGACCCTACCTCACTTTCATGGCCCGAAGTATAGAAAATCGGGGCATCTCCCCAGGATCGCCGTTCGCCCCTTCGTGCTGTCCGGCCATCTCCCACACGGTACACCGCGGTGCGCCGACAGCACTCGGCGGCCCAATCAGGCCACGATGGAACCGAGCGGCAATTCCGCCCCATAGGGTGCCGTCCCGGTTTAGACGAGGGCAACATCATGAGCGATGCACTCCATGGTTTACGGGTCGCGATTTTGGCTACTGACGGATTCGAGCAGTCCGAGCTAGCCGAACCCCGAAAAGCACTCGATACCGCGGGCGCGAAGACCTTCGTGGTCTCGCTCAAACAAGGCAAGATTCGTGGGTGGAATCATAAGGAATGGGGGCAAGAGATCTCAGTGGATCAAATACTCGATGGCGCGAGCGCAGAGAATTACGATGCGCTGCTGCTTCCCGGCGGCGTCATGAATCCCGATGCGCTCCGCATGCAGCCGAAGGCGGTCGCCTTCGTAAAAGGTTTTTTCAATGCTGGCAAACCGGTAGCTGCCATCTGTCACGGGCCCTGGACGATCATCGAGGCCGGCGCCGCTCGAGGCCATCGGATGACCTCTTGGCCCTCTCTAAAGACCGACCTTAAGAACGCGGGCGCCGACTGGGTAGACGAGGAAGTCGTCGTCGACGACAACTTGGTGACGAGCAGAAACCCCAATGACATCCCGGCGTTCAACCGAGAAATGATCAACCTGTTCGGCTGCGCGGGTTCGACACATCACAAAAGCACCGAACCAGCCTAAGCCGAAACTTCCGGGTTGCCTGCAGCTTCCGGGTTGCCTGCAGACAGAGTTCGCGCGGATGCCGCACTCACGCAACGCTTCGCCTTATAAGCCTTAACACGTATATTCTCGCCGCTCTGGCCGTCATTTAAACCGGCCGCTGATGGAGCAGGCATTTGGCGCAAATTCGAGGTTACCGCGCTTCGTGCGTGGCAAGGGGGTGCATATACATTAGCCTCTACCTAGGCATGAACGCAGCGGCGAGCGCGGAGGATCGTGCCCTGCTGGGGGATCCGTGCGCCGGCGGCTGGTGGGCCGATCTCATGATCGGCTCGCATCACATTCATCCGTATCGTCATTTCGACGATTTCAATCCCGGCCTCGGATTCGAATGCTCTATTCGGCCCCAATGGGCGGCCTCTGCAGGATATTTTCGCAACTCGCTCGATCGGCCATCGTTTTACGCGGGAGCGATTTTTACGCCGGCCATCTCCCGCTGGAGATGGTTCAGCGTCGGCGCGATGGGAGGGGTGATCTCGGGTTACAACTTCGGGCGGTTTGGCATTGGCTCCAAAAATAGAACCGGCGCGGTGCTTGCGCCAACCGCCATCACCCAATTCGGTCGTGTCGGTATGAACTTCATCCTCATCCCGCCGATCCGCGAGAATAATCTTCCGTTCACGGTGGGATTTCAGGCGAAATTTCGCTTTGCAAACTAAGCGACGCAGGGCGATGTCGACGCATGCGCCGCGGCCTACGAAATTGCCGCCGCTTGCAGGCCCCCATCATCGGCACGGTTCGTCAGGCGCCCTGGGTATCACCGCCGTTCTGTAAGATTTTTCCGACGAGATAGTGCGGCCGCCTCGCACACCTCCCGTGTTGCAAACCCCATCGCTCTGATTCAAAGTTTGCACGATGGCCCACAAGAAAACAGCGGTCAACCAACAACATAGCGTCACCATTCACTTCCATTCAGAACTTCTGGTGCCTGCGGAACTTTTTGCGCAACCGCCCCTGCTCAACCGATGAAATCCCCTATTAAAACGGCAGGCCGGCCGATAACGCGGTTCCCCAAAACCTTGACCGGGATCACAGGACTCGATCAGATCACGCTCGGCGGCCTTCCCGCCGGCCGGCCGACGCTCGTCTGCGGCGGACCGGGGTGCGGCAAAACGCTATTGGCCATGACATTTCTGGTCAATGGCGCAACGATGTTCGACGAACCCGGCGTATTCATGAGCTTCGAAGAATCGAGCGAGGATTTGCTGCACAATGTCGCACCGCTGGGCATCGATCTGGCTACGCTCGTCGATGAGAAAAAGATCGCGATGGATTTCGTGCGGGTGGAACCCAGTGAGATCGAGGAATCCGGGGAGTACGATCTTGGGGGCCTTTTTGTCCGCTTGGGCTATGCGATCAAATCGGTCGCCGCCAAGCGCGTGGTGCTCGATACTCTCGAGGTGCTCTTCGCAGGCCTCGGAGATACACAACTTCTGCGCTCTGAACTGCGGAGGTTGTTCGCCTGGCTGAAAGAACAGCGCGTGTCGGCGATCATCACCGCCGAGCGGGGCGCCGGCACACTCACGCGATTCGGCCTGGAAGAATACGTCTCCGACTGCGTCGTCTCGCTCGACAATCGGGTATCGAATCAGATCACGACGCGCAGGCTACGAGTGGTCAAGTATCGAGGATCCGCGCACGGCACCAACGAATATCCGTTTCTGATCGACGCGAAAGGAATTTCAGTTCTGCCGGTAACCTCCGCGGGATTGGCGCATGAGGCGTCCGAAGTTCCCATTTCAACCGGCATTGAGGATCTCGATAAAATGCTGGGAATCGGCGGGTTTTATCGCGGCACCAGCATTCTCGTGTCCGGCAGTGCGGGGACCGGCAAGACGAGCCTTGCTGCGCATTTCGTCGAAGCCGCGTGCGCCCGCGGCGAGCGCTGTCTTTATTTCGCATTCGAGGAGTCCCCGGCGCAAATTGTGCGCAATATGCGCTCCATCGGGCTCGACTTGCAGCCAAGGATCGACTCAGGTCTCTTGCGTTTCGAGGCGGCTCGCCCCAGCCTGTACGGCTTGGAGATGCACCTGGCACGGATGCACCGCGAGATCGAAGATTTCGCGCCCGAGGCGGTCGTGCTCGATCCGATCTCCTCGCTCCGCGGCGATTCGGGCGATGTATATGCGATGTTGCTGCGAGTCGTCGACCTTCTGAAGAGCCGCGGGATTACCGCTTTCCTTACCAATTTGTTGTCCATTCAGGGGACTATGGACTACGCCGATACCGGAATGTCCTCGCTCATGGACACCTGGCTATCACTAGTACAGTTAGAAGCCAATGGCGAGCGAAATCGCGGCCTTTACGTTCTCAAGTCGCGAGGCATGGATCACTCCAACCAGATTCGCGAATATCAATTGACTTCGCACGGCATAAGAATGATCGACGCGTACCTCGGCAGCGCCGGCGTGCTCACCGGCTCGGCCCGAATGACCCAGGAAGCCGTGGATGCGGCCGCGGAGTTGCGGCGCAGCCGAGAAACTAAGCGCAAGCAGCGGGTGATCGAGCGCAGACGCGCGGCCGTCGAACGACAAATCGCAGAATTGCGCGCCGCCCTGGAAGCCGACGAGGAGGAAGCGCGCATGTCGCTGGAATACGACGCAGAATTGGAGCGAAAGATTCAAGCGGACCGGCACGCCATGGCGCTGCAACGGGGCCGGGCCCTTCCATGACTGCCCAACCGGACGGCGCCGCTGAGGACGCCGAGTGGGGAGTCGCCCAATACAATTTGAGACTCTATGTTGCGGGCCAGACGCCGAAATCGATGACGGCGCTCGCCAACCTACAAAGGATTTGTGACGAGCACCTTTCGGGTCGTTACCGAATCGAGGTCATCGATCTTCTGGTGCATCCCCAGCTGGCCGCAGGAGACCAGATTCTTGCCGTCCCCACGCTCGTGCGCCGGCTTCCGGAGCCGCTCAAGAGGATCATCGGCAACTTGTCGGACTTGGAGCGGGTGCTGGTCGGACTCGATCTGCGTTCGGACCTTTCGCCGTGAGCAGCAAGCCGCCGCCGAAGCTGGTGCCTTCGCAGTACGTACTGCGCCTCTTCGTGACAGGCACGACCGTGCGCTCCGCAAGGGCGATCGAGAATCTGCGGCGGGTTTGCGAGGAGCATCTGAGCGGTGAGTACGACCTCGAGGTGGTCGATATCTATCAGCATCCGAACGCCGCCAAGGATTATCAAATCGTCGCCGCGCCGACGTTGGTCAAAATGCTGCCGCTTCCTTTGCGGCGGATCATCGGCGATCTTGCGGATGAAGAACGAGTCTTGGCGGGTCTGGATATAAGCCCGAAAGACGGTACGACGCACGGCACATGAACGCCGCGGCCGGCAATGACGCCGGGGCTGATCCCGGCCCGGTCTCCGAAAACAAGCTGCAGCGCGAGATCGATTCGCTTCGCGAGCGATTGCGCGAAGCCGAGGAGACTCTCAATGCGATCAGAAATGGCGACGTCGATGCGGTTGTGGTATCGGGCCCGGACGACGTGGCTCGAGTGTATACATTGGAGACCGCGGACGAATCTTACCGCGTGCTGGTCCAAGAGATGCAGGAAGGAGCTCTGACCCTTACCAAGGCGGGCGATATCCTTTATTGCAATGCCCGGCTGGCCCAGCTCGTGGAAATCGAACAGTGGAGAGTCGTCGGCGGATCGCTGCAGCGGTTCATCGGCGAGAGCGAGTGGCCGTCGGTTCTGAAGATGATCGACGGCGAATCCAAAGGGGAAGTCAGCGTTCAAACGGCGCGCGGGCGCCGGGTGCCCGCGCACCTATCCTTCAGCGCGTTACGCGGCGGTAACTTGAGCGGCGTTGAGATCTACTGTTGCATCGTCACCGACTTGACCGAACAACGGCGCACGGGCGACCAACTACGGGCCGCTCATGCGGCGCTCTTGCTGCAGGTGGCCGAACGCGAACGCACGGAACGATTGCTGCGCCAAAGCCAAAAGATGGAAGCGGTCGGACAGCTTACCGGCGGCATCGCCCACGACTTCAATAATTTGTTGATGGTGATCACCGGAGGCTTGAGCATTCTGGACCGCAATCCCCCGGCGGAGCGGCACCAAAAACTGCGCGACGGAATGCGCAAAGCCGCCGAACGCGGCGCCGCTCTCACGCGTCAATTGCTGGCGTTCTCCCGGCAAAAGGAACTTCATCCCAAGCCGATTTCACTTCCCCGGCACGTCGAAGGAAGGCGCGCGCTCTTGGACGGGTCGTTGGGCGGCGATGTGACGGTGAAAACCGAGTTCGCGCCGGACGTCTGGGCGGTACGCTGCGATGAGGGCGAGTTGGAGATTGCGCTTTTGAATTTGTGCGTCAATGCGCGCGATGCGATGCCCAAAGGCGGGACCATCACCATCGCCGCGCGCAACCGCCCCGATCTGTGTGAATTCGAGCTCACGGGCGACTTCGTCGAGGTATCCGTCACGGACACGGGCGAGGGAATGGATGCCGTAACGGTCGTCCGCTGCCTCGAACCCTTCTTTACGACGAAAGATATCGGCAAAGGCTCCGGGCTCGGGCTTGCGCAAGTGTATGGCTTCGCTCACGGGTCCGGCGGATCCGTACAGATCGAAAGCAAGGTTCATGTGGGCACGCGCGTCGTATTGTTGTTGCCGCGATCCGAGGCTCCTCCGGAATCGGCACTCGTTCAACCGGGTTGCAGCCCTGATCCCATGCGGGAAAAGAGCGCCGCGAGCCGAGTGCTCCTGGTCGAAGACGACCTCGCGGTCGCCTCTCTGACCGTGGACATGCTGGAAGAACTCGGCTATGAGGTAGTACGCGTCGACAGCGCGCACGCAGGGCTGACGGCGCTTGCCGAGCCGCACCGGTTCGACTTGGTATTGTCGGACGTCATGATGCCGGGCGGCATGAACGGGATCTCATTCATGCGCGAATTGCGTCACCGCGGCATAGAGTTGCCCGTCGTGCTGGTGAGCGGGTACGCAGAGGCAGTGAGGCGCGGACCCGAAAATGCCGGAGTTCCGCTACTCGCCAAGCCATACGGCTTGGAGGACCTCTCGCAAATTCTGAACGCTGCGATGTCGGAGCATCGGGAACAGACCCCGGCGCCGGATCTTTCCGATCCGGCCGGCTGACCACCCCCGGATTTGTAGGCTTTTGCCTACATGCGTTCGCACCGTTTTGGTACGCGACGTCGGAGCGTGCATAAGAGACACTTTCTGGTCGATCTATAACGTAGGCTTTCATATTACATCTCAAACGAAAGCGCTCTCCTCCGTCCAGCTGCTCGAGGCAGCCGCTTACGCTCTCGTGGGCGAGCGATATCGCCAATCGTATCTGCATGACGTCCGTGGAGGGCTACAGTCTCTGAACAGTGCGGTAGAGTTGCTTATCCGCGCCGCAAGCACGCCCGGAGAGAATGCTGCGCTCGCCGAAAAGGCGTCCGCTCTTGCAAGGCGCGCGGTTCAAAGGCAGGAGAAATCGCTCGTAGAGCTGGTGAATCAGCTTACGCTTCAATGCGAGATAGCAACCACTCTGAACGTCGGCGATATGGTCGACGATGTCATTCGATTCATCAGGAATGACTCGGCAAGCAAATCAATTACCTTCCGTGCGGAGTCGGCTGCCGATGTCTTCGTGCTGGCGCAAGCCTACAAATTTCGCATGCTGATGCTCGGCCTAAGCTCAGCCTTGACCGACGGGCTTGCCCCGGGCACGGTGGTCGATATCGCCGTTGCCCGGGCGGGTTCAAGCGCATTGGTCGAGTTTCGATCGGTGCTGCCCTGCTCCTCCGTGCCGACTCCGGAGGACCTGAGGCAGACGGACAATTCGGGCACGTCTCTATTCGAATTGGTCGTGGCTCTTATGGGGCGATGGACGGCTATCAATGGCGGACGCATCGACTTTTCGACAGAGCCGCATTTGCCGACTGTGCTGCGTATTTATTATCCTTTAGCATCGTCCGAACAAGGAAGCCATGACCATGGGACAGGAGCGATCGATACCGCCGTTGAAGGTTCTGTACATCGAGGATAATCCGCTGGTACGCGAGATCACCTGCGAGTTGCTGTCGGACGACGGCACCCGAGATGTCACTGCCGTCGCCACGGGCGAGGAAGGATTGAGCGCGGTTTTAAACCGGCGCTTCGATATCGTGGTGACGGATGTGAGTTTGCCGGCAATGTCCGGTCTCGAGTTTGCGCGCCAGGTCAAACTGATCGACCCGGGAATGCCCATTATTTTGGCATCGGGCTATCCCTTGAATGCCAAGGATTGCCGATTGGGTGCCAACGTGAAGACAATCACCAAGCCGTTCAATCCGCCCGACTTGGACAGTTTGATTCAAGAACTCTGCGGGTAAAACATTCCTCGGAGCTGCCGGCAGTCGCCATCCGCGTACTCGGCGGCTCGCGCCGGTCCGATGCCATTCGGTCAGGATAACGGTGAAGGATGACGGAATCGGACTCGCGCGCGAATCATTCCCAATTTATTTCAGATGTTCTCCCAGGTGGACTCGGCTATTGAGCGTGCCCAAGGGGGCTGGGCATAGGACTCGCACTCCGTCAAAGGACTCATCGAGCTGCACGGAGGTACCGTCGAGGTGACTAGCGGCGGAATCGGCCATGGGAGCGAATTCACGATCAGTCTCCCACGGACGTTGCTCGCGGCGAGCGT
>CAWBUE010000005.1:0-734606 GCA_963791825.1 uncultured Gammaproteobacteria bacterium | reverse complement strand
CGGTGGTATTCTTACCTTATTCGGTCAACGGCTACTGCGGATTAGGCGTCTCCCGATTGGAGGACAATAGCATTCCCCTCCTGCCCCAGGACCACCAACGATCGCGGGCGCCCTGCGCTTCGGGGTGTGCCGCAGCCTGTTTGCTTCTCAGCGCTTGCCATCGAGCAGGCGTGATTGATCCGCAAGGACCGGTCGCATCGGCCGAGCGCCTGATATTGCTGAACGCAACCGCCATCATGCTGGTCGTGGTGGTTCCCGTGATCGTGCTGACGCTCGCCTTCGCTTGGTGGTACCGCGCCTCCAACGCGCGCGCCACTTATTCCCCCAACTTTGAGTACTCCGGGCACATTGAGTTGGTGGTATGGTCCATCCCGGCAATGGTGGTGATTCTGCTGGCGGGGGTCTCATGGACCAGCTCGCATTTGCTCGATCCTGCCCGAACGCTCAAGGCCGATATAAAGACGATCCACATCGAAGCAGTGGCGCTCGATTGGAAATGGCTGTTCATCTATCCCGACCTCGGCGTCGCGACCGTCAATGAGCTCGTAGTGCCGGCCGGAGCGCCGCTAACATTCAGGCTGACCTCCGCCACGGTGATGAACGCCTTTTTCGTGCCGCAGCTCGGCAGTCAGATCTATGCCATGCCCGGCATGACAACGCGCCTCAATCTACTGGCGGAGCACCCCGGCGACTATCCCGGTATTGCCTCGCACTTCAGCGGTGACGGATTTTCGGATATGCGCTTCATCGTGCACAGCGTGACCGCAGCCCAATTTACCGCGTGGCTCGAACGGTCGCGCGGCGGGGGCAGAGTACTCGATGCCGCTGCTTACTCGAAACTCGCGCGTCCCAGCGGCAACGCGCCGCCCGAGACTTTTGGCGGCGTGGACCGAAATTTATTCGAGCACATCGTGCAAAGCGCTGCACCGGGCGCGATGACTGCCCACGGGTCATTGCCGACAAGGTCTGGGGCGGGGCCGGACGTGGAGGACTGAATGATGGGCAAGCTCGGCTGGAATGCCATTCCCCTCGATCAACCGATTCCGATGGCGGCTTCGTTGATGGTGACACTCTTTATTTTCGGCATTTTGGGACTGGTTACGTGGAAAGGCTGGTGGCCCTACCTGTGGCGCGAATGGCTCACCAGTGTCGACCATAAGCGCATCGGCGCGATGTATATGCTCTTGGGACTGGTGATGCTGCTGCGCGGTTTCATGGACGCGATCATGATGCGGACCCAGCAGGCCATGGCGGCGGGCGGCGCGCAGGGTTACCTGCCTCCCGAACACTATGACCAGATTTTCTCAGCTCACGGAACGATCATGATTTTCTTCGTGGCGATGCCCTTCGTCGTCGGATTGATGAACTTCGTCGTCCCCCTGCAGCTCGGCGTGCGCGACGTTGCCTTTCCCGTGCTCAACGCCATCAGCCTCTGGTTGACGGCCTCGGGCGCGCTGCTCGTTAACATGTCGCTGGTGATCGGCAATTTCGCACGCACCGGATGGCTCGGGTTCCCGCCGCTCTCGGAGCTGCAATTCTCGCCCGATGTCGGCGTCGACTATTATCTCTGGGCATTGCAGATCTCGGGTATCGGCACGCTGCTCGCCGGCATCAATATGGTCACCACCATCCTGAAGCTCCGGGCGCCGGGGATGGAATACATGCGCATGCCGGTGTTTTGCTGGACGGCCCTGTGCGCCAACATGCTGATCGTCGCCGCCTTCCCGGTACTGACCGCGACTTTCGGAATGCTGCTGCTCGACCGCTACGCCGGCATGCACTTCTTCACCAACGACGGTGGCGGCAACGCCATGCTGTACTTCAATTTGATCTGGGTATGGGGGCATCCCGAGGTGTACATACTGATCCTGCCGGCATTTGGCGTCTTCTCCGAAGTAATCGCAACTTTCTCGGGTAAGCCCTTGTTCGGCTATCGCTCCATGGTGCTCGCGACGCTGGCCATATGCGTGCTGTCCTTCACCGTCTGGCTGCATCACTTCTTCACCATGGGCGCCGGTGCCGACGTGAATGCGGTCTTCGGCATCCTGTCGATGGTTATCGCCGTGCCCACGGGGGTCAAGGTCTTCAACTGGCTGTTCACTCTCTACCGCGGCCGAGTGCGCTACGAAGTCCCCGTGCTATGGGCCATCGGTTTCATGGTGACCTTCGTGATCGGCGGCTTGACCGGCGTGTTACTGGCCGTGCCGCCCGCCGACTTCGTCTTGCACAACAGCGTTTTTTTGGTCGCGCACTTCCACAACGTGATCATCGGGGGCGTGGTTTTTGGCGCCTTTGCGGGCTATAACTATTGGTTCCCAAAAGCCTTCGGCTTCACGCTGGACCGGCGGCTCGGCGCGATTAGTTTTTGGTGCTGGCTGATCGGATTCTATGTGGCTTTCATGCCGCTCTATTTCCTCGGACTTCTCGGCATGACGCGCCGCCTCCAGCATTATTCGGAGTTGAGTTGGCAGCCGTATTTGATCGTCGCGGAGGCGGGGGCACTGATCATCCTGTGCGGCATCGTGGCGACCATCGCACAGCTCGTGGTCAGCATCCGCAGCCGCGCGCGCCGGCGCGATGTGAGCGGCGATCCGTGGGACGGCCGGACGCTCGAGTGGTCCACCGCTTCCCCTCCTCCGGCCTATAACTTCGCCGTCTTGCCGCAGGTTGAGTCACTCGACGCATTCTGGGCCATGAAACAGCGTGGGCCGCGGGTACCCGAGGAGCATTACGAGACGATCGAAGTGCCGAGGAACAGCGCCAACGGCTTCGTGACGGCGTTCTTCGCCGTGATCACCGGCTTTGCTCTCATCTGGCGTATCGAGTGGCTGGCGATAGTCGGACTCCTCTGCGGGGCTGTTACCTTGATCGGCTTCGGCTGGGTCGAGCGCCACGAGGATCATGTGTCGGGCGAGGAACTCGCGAGCGCCGAGCGAGCCCGGCTGCAGCCGCGGAGCTTGGCGTGACCACCCTGGCTGCGACGGCCCCGCTTTCCGGGCAGCATTCTCACTCAGCGCCCCGCAGCGACAGCGGCAGCGGGCCGGCCCCGGTGCGCATCGTCGTTGGATATGGATTTTGGATCTTCCTGCTGAGCGACATCATCATGTTCTCGGCCCTGTTCGCGACCTATGCCGTCCTGTCCGGGCAGACTGCGGGCGGCCCCTCCGGCCGTGAGCTGTTCGAACTGCGCCACGTCGGCGCGGAGACCCTGTGTCTGCTGTTCTCCAGCTACACCTGCGGTCTCGGTGTGCTGGCGCTCGAGCGGCGGCGCACGGGGGTGTTCTTTGTCTGTTTCGTTCTAACCTTTGTACTCGGCGCCGCCTTTCTAGGCCTGGAGCTCGCCGAATTTGCCGGCCTTGTAGCCCGCGGCGCGGGCCCGTCGCGCAGCGCCTTTCTCTCGGCTTTTTTCTCGCTCGTCGGCCTGCATGGGGCACATGTGACAGTCGGTCTTTCATGGCTTTGCTTCATGGTGGCGCAAGTTTTCGCAAGAGGCCCGCGCGATTTCGTGCGCCGACGATTGCTCTGCTTCAGTCTGTTCTGGCACGCGCTCGATATCATTTGGGTGGCGCTGCTGACGTTGGTCTATCTGATGGGTGCCCGATGATGCGGGAAACCGCCGCGGCAGAACCGCAATCCGCCCAGAGCGCGCCGGGCACCGATGAAGGCGCGCCGACGGGGAGCATGGTGACCTACACGGTCGGCCTCGTCTTCGCCCTGCTGCTCACCGGCGCGTCGTTTATCGTGTCGCAGACCGACCTGCTGTGGGCCCCGGGCGTACCTGCCGGCCTTGCGGTACTCGCAATCGCCCAGATGGGCGTGCACTTGGTATTCTTTCTGCATATCAGTACGGGTGCCGACAACACGAACAATGTGCTCGCGCTCGCCTTCGGTCTTCTCATCGTGACGCTCATTGTCTCGGGTTCGCTGTGGATCATGGCGCATCTCAACGCCAACATGGTGCCGATGTCGGCAATTATGGACATGCACCGGTGACTGACGCGCTCGCCTGCCGCTGCGCATCACGATACCAGCCGTCCGATCAGCACGATATTCAGCACCACTTGGTCTGCTTGGTGGGCTTGAGATCGCCGACTAGTTCAGGCTGGTTGCGCTGGCAAAGAACAGCGCTTCGCCCAACGTGATCAGAAGTGCTGCAACAATGGCTACTATGCGAACAGTGTTCATATACGATCTCCAGGTTCGTTTCATTGCTTACGACGACGGAGACAAGTCTGGGGCCGGTGTGTATATGGAGCGCTACACGGAGAGGCGCCCGCATTGCAATTGAAATGTGCGCCTAATTTTTCCCGACACAGAGTGCGGGGAATGCCCACCCCCGAGGCCCCGAACCGTGTGCGCGTAACGGGATTAGCTCGAGGGAGAGCTGATTGATTGATTCAACGGCGTCGTCTGCTGATGCGCATCTTTCCGAGGCCGGCTGATCCATGCACCCATGAAAGCGATCGCCGCGGCTACCGACAGCCACGCTCCAGGCATCGCCCGGTTCCCGGTTGCGTGAATCAAATAGGTCGCGATCACGGGAGTCGAGCCGCCAATCGTTGTCGCAAGACTGTAGGCCAGCGAAAAGCCCGCCGTGCGGACGGCTACCGGCACCATTTCGGTCAGATGCACGACCATCGCGCCGTTGTAGCCGGCGTAGATGAAGGACAACCACAGTTCCACCGCCAGCAATCGGGCGAAGGTCGGCTGATTTACCATCCATGCCATCGCTGGATAAGCCGTGAGAATTGCAATCCCGGCAAAAAACAGCAGCAGCGGACGTCGCCCGATTCGATCTGAAAGCGACCCCATGAGCGGAAGCCAGATCAAGTTCGAGATCCCGACGCATAAGGTAACCAGAAGCGCATCACTCTGCGATAGCCGGAGTATGTTCTTGCCGAACGTCGGGGTGTACGCGGTGATCGTGTAAAACGAGACCGTCGTCATCAGGACCATTGCGACGCCCGTCGATATGATGCGCCAATGGGTCAGCATGCTGGCGTAAATCTCGGCGGGAGTCGGATGGTATTTGCGCGCCGAAAATTCCTCCGTCTCCTGAAGAGTGCGCCGAATCATGTAAATAAAGGGAATGATCAGACAACCGATGATCAATGGAATGCGCCATCCCCAGGCCGCCAGCGCTTCAGGCGGCATCCAGTTGGAAAGCGCATAGCCGAGCACGCCCGCAAATGCGACCGCCACCTGCTGGCTGCCAGATTGCCAGGAAACATAGAACCCCTTGTGTCCCGGCGTCGCTATCTCGGAAAGGTATACCGATACGCCGCCCAGCTCGACCCCGGCGGAGAATCCCTGGCACAGTCGACCCAAGACAACCAGGACGGGCGCGAACAGCCCAATCATCTCGTAGCCCGGGACCACCGCTATGGTCACCGTTCCGATCGACATCAGCGCCAAGGTCAGCAGCAGACCCTTGCGCCGGCCGATATGGTCGATATAGGCACCGAGGAATATCGCGCCCAGCGGGCGCATCATGAAACCTACGGCAAATGTCGTCAGAGAAAACATCAGCGAAGCGAATTCACTGCTGGCGGGAAAATAAGCGCGGCCTATCGCGGCACTGAAGTAGCCGAAGACCATGAAATCGTACATCTCGAGAAAATTTCCGCTCGCGACGCGGACCACCGTCTGGATTTTCTCCTTGCGCTGTCGTCTTGTGAGCATTGCATTAGGCCTTGATCGTCGAAATTCTACAGGCGAACGCGCCGCCGACGCTTCGGCCGCTTGCGGGAAGGGACACCCTCGTGCCTGCCGGCACGAGGGATCGGGTCCTCAGAACTTCGCCTTGAAACCGACGTAGTAAGTTCGGCCGATGATATCGTAGGTTGCCGTATCGGTTGTAAGCGGCTGGCCGCTGACGAAAGGAGGCTTCTTGTCGGCGATATTAGTGAGCCCTGCCGTCAGCTCGAGATGGTCGATGACGTTCCAGTGTGCATCGAAGTCGAAATAACTGTAGGTGCCCACGCCCGGGGTCGTGGCGGTGGGGTCCACCACCAGGTCTTGATGTTTCATCGCCGCGATATAGCGCCACCGCACGGTGGCCGAGACGGGTCCAATCAAATATCCGAAGGCCGTGTTCGCTTTCCAATGCGGGTGAGCCATTTCCGGACTTACCTCCGAGTTGCCGATGCTGCCGGCATAGTCGAGAACGGGTGAGCCGGGGAGCGAGGCGACTTTGAACGTGTGCGTGTAATTGATCAGCGAGTTGAAACGGAACGTGCCCGCATCGTTCCACCCGAACGCGTCGAGCCCGAAACTCCAGTCGATCTCCGTGTCGACGCCGTCGGTTTTATAGCTGGCGAGGTTCAGGAGACCCTCGTGGCCGAGGACGATGTCACCGGTATTGCGATCACGCGTGATTTGTTGACAGTAGATGTTGGCGGCCGAATAGCTTGGATTGCTGATCCCATCGGAATTGAAACAGCGCGGCAGAATATCCGTCAGAGATAGAGAACCGACGGCGTTTTCTATGCTGATGTGGTAATAATCCACGGACACCTGAAATTTGCGCAGGAGCGCACTGTCAAAATGCGGGCTCCAAACGGTGCCGATGGAATAGGTATCCGCAGTCTCCGGCGTGAGCTTCGGGTTGCCCCCTGAAGTGCCATGCACCGAGTCGACGCCATACGTGTAGGTCGGGTACAACGCTGCCGGAATGCCCTGTGCCTGACAAAGAGCCGCGACTTGAGCGGCGTTGGCGCCGGTGCGAAAAACGCTGCCCGTCGCGCAAGGATCACCCGCGCTCGGACCCGCACCGATGTTCAAGTTTCCCGTCACGGTGGGCGCGAATAGCTCGCCCAAGCTCGGGGCGCGGATGGCCTTGGCATAGCCCCCGCGAATAGCGACGGCCGATATCGGCTTCCAATCGAGATCGGCTTTCCAGGTATTGACGCCGCCAAAGAGGTCATATTGGGAGCGGCGAGCTCCCAGGTCGAGGGACAACTCTTGGATGAATGGCAGATCCCGCAGGACGGGAACCAGCAACTCGCCGAACACCTCGCGCACGTTTTGAGTGCCGGATGTCGGTATGGTCGTGTCGTACGAGAAACTGTCATTGTTTATGAGGCCCTGATCGGGACGGTAATCGAAGCTGCTGCCGCGGTAATCCGCGCCCAGCGCGAACCGTAGCTCGCCCGCCGGCAGTGTCCAAATCTTCCCCTGCAGAGTGCCTTCCACATTCTTTTGAGTCATCGTATTGACGTTATTATTCTCGCGCGTCGCGTATTCCTTGCATCCCGGGCTCAGCGGGTTGGAGCCGAACGGGTTCCAGGCGTAGCCGACGCAGCTCCCGGTGGCCCCCTGATAGTTTGCGGTGCCGTTGAGAATCGAGGCGAAAGCCGACTTGCTGGAATCGTTTTGCTGCAGATTGTTGAAGAGCGTCCGGCCATAGGAACCATAGACATCCCAGGTGAGATCAAGACCGGGAATATCGCCCTTCAATCCCGCGACTGCCTGGAAGACATCGTACTTGAAGGTCTGGATACGGTTGCCGCTGGCCGACAACAGCTTGGTCAACACGAGAGGCTGCGTCAGCGCGTTGGGATTCGCCGGATCCGCAGTACGAGATGCCAAGATGGTCTGCAGCGCGGGATTGTTCACCACGAAAGGATTGTTCAGCGGAATGAAGAGTTCTTTGCCGGGACCGGTGGATCCGCCGGCCGTTTCGTCGCGCGCGGAGGACTCCATGAAGCTGAACTGAGTGTAGGCCGACACGTTGTCGCCCAGCTTGTAGGTGGTGCGCGCGAACACATTGTATTTGGTAAGCGGCACCTGGATAGCGAAGAAATTTCCGAGACCCACCTGAACTTGCGTGCACTTCTTGCCGATATTCACGCCCTTTTGACCGAGACCCTTGTAATTCTGCACGCAATTGGGCGCCGCCAGATCGGTGAATATCGTGCCATCCGTATTGATGCCGAGTGATCCGTTGTACAGCCCCGTTCCGGCGATCGGCGTAGTGCCGGGGTAGCCGGCAAGCACACTATTTACCGCGGCTATTGTCGGCGCAGTTCCAAACGTACCCGCGGGCATGATGCCCTCCGGAGGACGCGCAAGCTGGCGAATGTTCGTGAAGAACGATCGGTCAGCGCCATGGACAGCGTCGCGCTCGGAATACTCCAATGCGAGGACCGAATTGCCCCGCCCCTCGGCGAAATTGCCGCCGAGCAAGGCACTGACGTGTTCGGTGGCGCCATCGCCGTGCGTCGTTGCTCCATGCGTCACACTGACTTCCGCGCCGCTGAAGTTCTGCCGCAGCTTGAAATTCAACACGCCCGCGATAGCGTCAGAACCGTAGGTGGCGGATGCACCGCCGGTAATGACCTCCACATTCTCGATCATCGACATGGGGATGGTATTCAGGTCAACGGAGCCATTCGGATTCGAAGACATGAGTCGCCGCCCGTCCATGAGCACCAGTGCTCGATTCGGACCCAAGCCGCGAAGGTCGCCGTAGGACTGGCCGCCGGCAAATCCGGTCGCGCCCTGCACGTCGCCTACTTCGCTCATGCCTTGGGCGGCCGAAAACTGGGGCATCTCGCCGATTGCTCGATCGAGCGTGGGCTGACCGGCGGCTGACAGCGTCGACTGATCTATCGTCACGATGGGGCTGTCCGACTGGTAGTCGCGCCGCGATATGCGCGAGCCCGTGACGACGATGGCTTCCATACCCTCGCCCTTGTCCCGCGAGTCGTCCGATACGGAGGGTGGGTCTGCCGGCGCACCGGAGACGGTCAGTGCCATGGCTGTGCCTAGAAACAGCGCCGCGATCGCGCTCGCCGACCTTCCCGACAGCACGTTGCGCACGCGCGTGGTTTCACGCTCAAGGCGTAGGATTTTCATTGTGCTCCCCATCATGGTTATCAGGCATCTCATGCTTCGGAACGACGGAGTCCCGGCATGAGTTGCCGCATCATGGGCGCCGGCAGCTTTCAAGAACCTGTCAGGCGCTGCAAATGATCAAAATAACCGCTAGACCCCCGCAACGCGGACGCGCAACCCGCGTCCCTTGAGTCCCACGCTCATGCTGATCTGGGCATTCAGGGTCGCCACTAGGGATTTAACGATGGCCAGCCCCAATCCGCTTCCTACTCGGCTCTGATCACGGTTCAACCGATAAAATCGCGTGAACACCTTGTCCCTTTCGGCATCGGGGATCCCCGGACCGTCGTCTTCGACGTCGACGACGTGCGTGCCCCCGTCATCGTGGAGCCTGATGACGACGCTGCCGCCCGCCTCGTTGTAGCGAATCGCGTTATCGATGAGATTCGCAAAAATTTCATGGATCATGATGGGGTTGGCGTGTGTGGGAAATGGACGCTGCTGCGCCTCGAAATGCAGCTCGATCCCTGCCTCGAGTGCTTGCGGCACATGATTCGCCGCGATTTCCTGGAGAACTTCGCGAAGATCGATCCTCTCCGGTTCCAAAACGAGCGCTTGAGCGCTGTCGGCGCGCGCGAGTTTCAACAGCTGAATGACCAGGCGCTGAAGCCGATCCGCCGCTTCCTGAATGTCCTTGAATGAAGAATGGGCCTCATGGTCTGCAGCAATCTGGCTACCCAGAACCGAGATATGTGTGCGAAGGACCGTGAGCGGGGTGCGCATTTGGTGCGAAGCATCCGCGGTGAAGCGGTTCATGGCCTGTTGTAATCGCTCTGCCTCCAGCGCGCTGGCGCGCAGGGTCTCGAGCGCTTGGGCCATCCGGCCGAGTTCGTCCGGGCTGTCGGTCGACGGCACCGTTTCGTCGAATTCCCGGCGGCTGAGACGCGCAATCGCCGCGGTCAGTATCTTCATGGGACGGGCCAATCGGCGCTGCACGTGGACGACGGCAAACGCTCCAAAAGCGATGACCGACGTGAGATCGATTACGGCGATGAGCAATATCCGGAACGAGGAAGCGCGGATGGCCTCGGCATGCTGGTTTGCCTCCTCCTGGGCTTGTTGCGCGATGGCCAGAATCGAATCGAAAGGAGCGTCGCACAGGGCCGTCCATTGGGCGCTGGCCACCGCCGGCTTCCCGGAGCGATCAAAACGGTCGACGATGGCATCGACCTGAGTTTGAGCCCTTTGCGTATTTTGCCGCGCGAGATCGACACGCTCGCGCACCGCGGCCGACACACCAGGCCGCAGCAACAACTCCTCAAGCGTGTGCCACGCAAAGGTGTAGACCGCCCGATTGCCAAGCCATCTCTCGAGTTGTGCGGCATTCAATGGCTCACCGGTGTCCACGTTCGGACGCAACATCGAACATTGCAGGCCATACCGATCACGGATCGTCCAGGCCGTGCGACGGATCTGCACCATCTCGGCGATCAGCGGGTCTCCGATCCGCACGATATTCGCCACGGCTACCGAGGCGATGTCGATGGTGTCGAGCATGTTATGAATCGACTCGCGCCAGTCATCGATGGTGTGCAGGTTTCGTTCGACCCGGGCACGGGATGCTTGGACATTGACGGTGGATTGAAGCGCCCCCACTTTTTCCCAGGCACCGCGAATGGCGGCGGCGAGTTGCACGTGATTCGGAATATCGGTGGACCCGAGAGCATTCAAGGCGGTCGTCACCGTACTCGACGCGAGCTCGTACGTTGCTCCGATCACCGGCCGCGGATCGTCCTGCGCAATCAGCGCGGTACTGTTCTTGGGAACCTGTGCTCGAACGGTGACCAAGGCGTCGAAAAGCGTCTTGTCGGTGCTGGTGAGGCGAGCGATGCGGCCGGCAAGCGCATAGTTGCTCCACGCCTGGACCGCTAGGATCAATGCGGCGACGAACAGACCGATCATCAAGATGCCCAATGACGCGATCAGGAACTTCGTGATCGAGGATTTAAACATCTCTCGCGGTCAAGAGGCCTTCAGCATGTATCCGAGCCCGCGCACAGTGCAGATCGCCGGACCATCAGGCTCGAGCTTTCGGCGCAGCCGCGCGATATGCACCTCGAGGGCATTCGGCGCCACCGCATCGTCAAAGCTGAATACCTCCGCGATCAGCCGCTCTTTCGACACGACCTCGCCGGCCTTGGCGATCAATCGATCGAGCACCGCCCATTCGCGACGCCGCAAATGCAAGGGCCGCCCCCCCACCTCGGCCGTGGCGTGGGTGCGATCGATCGTCAGATTGCCGATGACGACAACCGGGCTGGGATCCCCGTGGTCGCGCCGCAAGAGCGCCCGGACGCGGGCACCGAGTTCGCTGGCATTGAAGGGTTTGAGCAAATAATCGTCCGCCCCGAGATCGAGTCCCTTCACCCGATCGGATATCTGATCGCGGGCGGTCAAAACCAAAATGGGGGTCTTGCAGCCTCGCGAGCGCAACTTCTTGATCACTTCGAATCCCGATATGCCCGGCAATCCGATGTCCAGGATGACCAAACTGCAAGGTTCCGACTCGGCAAGAAAAAGCGCAGTCTCGCCGTCCTTGGCACAGTCGGCGGCGTGACCGCCCGCCTTGAGGAGCGCAATGATTCCGCGCGACAGCGCGGGATCGTCCTCGACCAGCAGGATTCTAGCCATGATGTCCCCCTTTTCTTTCCTGTCGCCCCAAACATACCATTTGATGTGCATTTCGGTGGATTAAGTCAGACTGTGGCCATGGCATCTCAACTGCGCCGCGGTATTTTCATAACCGGCACCGATACCGGAGTCGGCAAGACGCTGGTCAGCCAGGCACTCATGCGCGCCCTCAAGGGCCGGGGACTTCGAGTCGCGGGCATGAAGCCCGTGGCCTCCGGTTCCGAATCGACGCCTGCGGGGCTGCGCAACGAGGATGCGGTGGCACTCATGCAGGAGCAGTCGACGCCGGTCCCCTACGAGCTGGTGAATCCATTCGCGTTTGTCCCCGCGATTGCGCCGCACATCGCAGCGGCGCAAGCGGGGATTGCAATCCAGCTGCCCAAAATCATCACGGCTTTCGAGACGATTCAAGGTCACGCCGATATCGTCATCGTCGAGGGGGCCGGTGGCTGGTACGCGCCCCTCTCTCAAGACGAAAGCATCGAAGATCTCTCGCTCGCCCTGCGGCTTCCGGTGCTCCTTGTCGTGGCTCTCCGGCTCGGCTGCCTCAATCACGCGATCTTGACTGCGCGCGCGATAGAGAGAAGCTCACAGTCGATCTGCGGCTGGGTAGCGAATCGCATCGAACCGGCGTTTCCGCACTGGCAAGAGAATATCGCGACGTTGACACGGCTTTTACGGGCGCCTTTGCTGGGAATCATTGAGCACCAACCGCAACCGAATATCGAGCTCGCTGCGCGCAGCCTCAATGTGGATCCGCTGCTGCCGAAACCGCCGGGCCATCCGGTCCGGCCATGGACATAGGCTGCCTAGGTTCACTGCCTAGGTTCACTGACTAGATTCGCTCGCCTCGGTTCGCTCGCCTCGTTCGTTCGCTCCCTGAGTACGGTCACCACGGCTGCGATCAATCGATCGAGATCGTCGGCGTCGATGGTGAGAGCGGGGGTGAGGTAGACGATGTTTCGAAAGGGCCGAATCCAAACGCCCGCCGCTACGAACCGCCGCTTCAAGTCCTCAATATCGCTCAGGCTCGACAGTTCGACGACACCGATTGCCCCGCGAACCCGCACGTCCTTGACTCCGGGGATCCCGCGACAGTCGGCCAGACCTTCGGCGAGCTGACGTCCGATACGTGCCGCTTGGGACAGCCGATCTTCCCGCTCGAAAAGATCGATGGAGGCATTTGCCGCGGCGCAGGCCAAAGCGTTACCCATAAACGTCGGACCGTGCATGAGCGCGTGCCGAGGATCATCGGACCAGAATGCCCGGAACACCCGTTCGTTCGCGATGGTGGCTGCAAGCGGCAGGGTACCGCCGGTGAGCCCCTTGCCGAGAGTGATGATGTCAGGCATCACCTCCGCCGATTCACAGGCAAAGAGGCTTCCGGTCCGGCCAAACCCGGTAAAGATTTCATCGAAGATCAAGAGCAGCCCGCGGGCGTCCGCAGCTTGCCGTATCCGCCTCAGCACTTCCGTGTCATGAAAGAGCATTCCGCCGGCGCCCTGAACGAGCGGTTCGACCAGAATCCCGGCAAGCTCATCCCCATGCGTGTCGATCGCCGCCTCGAATGCAGCCTGCGTGCGTTCATCGCGTGGAAGATCGATCATCACTTGATGCGGCAGGACGTCCGAGAACAATGCGTGCATCCCCTCCTCGGGATCGCACACGGACATCGTGGCAAAGGTGTCGCCGTGATAGCCGCCCTTGAACGCCATGAATCGGGATCGACCGCGAACGCCCTGGTTGAGCCAGAACTGGGTGGCCATCTTCATCGCCACCTCGACGGCTACGCTGCCCGAGTCGGACAAAAACACATGATTGAGATCGCCGGGCAAGCGATCCGCCAACCGGCGGCATAGTGTCGCCGCCGGCTCGTGCAAGAGTCCGCCGAGCATCACGTGCGGCATCCGAGTCAGCTGCCGGGACACGCAATCGCGGATGTGCGGATGATTATAGCCGTGGCAGGCCGTCCACCATGAGGCGATGCCGTCGATGAGCTCCCGGCCATCCGCGAGTGCGATCCGCGATCCCTGTGTTCCAACCACCGCCAGCGGAAGAGGCTGCGACTTAGCGGGCGCGTACGGCGGCCAAAGGTGCGGCAGTCCGCGTCGATACCATTCCTGTGTCGTCACGTTAAAATTTCAGCACTTTCACGTAACGTACGTGAGGCAGCGCACGCAGCTTTTGTTGAATCGCTTCGGGCACAAGTTGGTCGACTCCCACGATAGCGATGGCGTCTTCCTCTGCGGCGTGGCGACCTAAGTGAAAGGTCGCGATGTTGATATTGGCGTCCCCCAGCATGGTGCCGAGCGCGCCGATGAAGCCGGGCTTGTCTCGATTGTTGATGAGCAGCATCACCGGATGAAAATCCGCTTCCAGCGCCATGCCCTTGACTTCGACGATCTTCGCCGTTCCTGCGTTGACCACGCCGGCCAGTGTCCGCCATCGGCCCCCGGTGAGCACCTTGATCCGAATCAGGGAGCCATAGATAGGCGAGGTCTCGCGTCGGGATTCGGTCAGCACGGCGCCCTTCTGCTTCAGCACGGCGGGTGCCGACACCATATTCACGTCGGGCATGAGAGGCCTCATCAACGCAGCCAAGGCAGTCGCGGTCAGGGGTTGCGTATTGAGATGGGCCACCTCTCCTTCATACTCGATTTCGACCGCCTCGATTCCCTCGTCGGCGATCTGGCCCGCAAAACTCCCAAGCTTGTCGATGAGACCCGTGAAGGGCCTGAGGCGCGAGGCCTCCTCCGCGCTGATCGAGGCCATGTTCAGCGCATTGGTGACGGCGCCGGAAAGCAAATAGTCGCGAGATTTGTTCGGCGACCTGCAGCGCGACGTTTTCTTGCGCCTCGTTGGTGCTGGCGCCGAGGTGGGGAGTCGCGACAAGATTCGGCGCACCGAATAGCACGCTCTCCTTGGCCGGCTCCGTCGCGAAGACGTCGAATCCGGCGGCGGCGACATGCCCGGATTCCAGAGCCGCGCGCAATGCCGCCTCATCGACGAGCCCGCCTCGGGCGGCATTCACGATGTATGACGCCTCGTTTGGTCTTGGCGAGCGCCTCCGCCGACACGATGTTCCTTGTCTTGTCGGTCAACGGGGTGTGCAGCGAAATCATGTCGGCGCGGGACAACAAGTCGATCGAGCTCGACCTTCTCCACTCCGAGCTTGACCGCGCGCTCCGGCGAGAGGAAAGGATCATAGGCGATCACTTTCATCTTGAGGGCGAGCGCCCGCTCTGCGACCAGCGCACCGATGTTCCCGCAACCGATGAGGCCCAGGGTCTTGGCATAAAGCTCCACGCCCATGAAGCGGTTCTTTTCCCATTTCCCCGCTTGGGTGGACAGATCCGCAGCAGCGATCTGCCGGGCCGCCGCGAACAACAAGGCAATGGCGTGCTCGGCGGTTGTGATCGAATTGCCGAACGGCGTATTCATGACCACGATCCCGCGCGCGGTGGCCGATGGAATATCGATGTTGTCGACACCGATGCCGGCGCGCCCTATGACCTTGAGCCTCTTGGCGGCGCCGATCACATCCTTGTCCGCTTTCGTTGCGGAGCGCACCGCCAGGCCGTCGTAATCGCCGATGATGGCCAGAAGATCGGGTTTCTTCAAGCCCACGCGCACATCGACTTCGACCCCGCGGCTGCGAAAAATCTCGAGCGCCGTCGAGCTCAACTCATCGGCAATTAAAACCTTCGGCACGGATAGTCCTTATCGGTCGAGATTGAATTGGCCAAGACAGTTGCCGAAAGCCCAGTCGAGCCAGGGGGTCAGGGCCTGCACATCGCTTTGCTCGACCGTGGCTCCGCACCAGATGCGCAAACCGGGGGGTGCCGAACGGTACGATGCCGCGTCGAGCGCCACGCCCTCGCTCTTCCAGAATCGCGGCGAGTTTCTGCGCGAACTCTGCTTGAACGGCTTGCGGCAATGAAGTCACACGTGCGTCGACCACTTTGAGGCACACGCTGGTGTTGCTGCGGGTAGCCGGATCGGGCACCAAGAAATCCACCCATGTGGTGTTCGCCACCCAATCGGTGAGTACCTGGGAATTGGCATTTGCGCGGGCCTGAAGGGCTTCGACGCCTCCGATGGCTTCCGCCCACTTCAGGGCGTCGATATAGTCCTCGGTGGCGAGCAGCGAGGGCGTGTTGATGGTTGCACCCTCGAATAATTCTTGATCGAGTCTCCCCTTCTTGGTCATGCGAAAGATTTTCGGCAACGGCCAACGGGGTACATAGCTCTCCAATCGGGCGACCGCGCGCGGGGAGAGAATCAGCATGCCGTGAGCGGCCTCCCCGCCAAGAACCTTTTGCCAAGAGAAGGTCACGGCGTCGCATTTGGACCACTCGATCGGCTGCGCGAAGACACCGCTCGTCGCGTCATTGAAAGTGATGCCTTCGCGATCCGCGGGGATCCAGTCGAAATTCGGAATCCGCACCCCCGACGTGGTTCCGTTCTGCGTGAAAACGATGTCTGCCGTTTTTCGCGCAAGCGATAGATCGGGCAGCACGCCATACGGGCGGCCGACATGAATGCGGCAATCCTCGATTTTCAATTGCTCGACCGCGTCGGTCACCCACTCTTCCCCGAAGCTCTCCCAGGCGAACACGTCGACCGCTCGCGCGCCCAGCATCGACCACATGGCCATTTCGACCGCCCCGGTATCGGACGCCGGTACGATCGCGATCTTGAAATCCTCGGGAACGCCCAGAAGTACCCGCGTGCGGTCGATCGCCTCTTTGAGCCTAGCTTTTGCCGGTTTGGAGCGATGCGAGCGCCCCAGCAACGCGCCATTGAGGACCTGCAGATTCCAGCCGGGACGTTTCTTCGTTGGACCCGATGAAAATCGGGCATCAGCCGGACGGACGTCCGGCGGCGGCACATGTGTCGTCAATTCGTACTCCCATCCTTACAGATGAGCGTCCGCCGTTGGGAGCGGATGGCCCGCTGCGAAGGATATCGATCCTGTGCAATCTGTCAATCGGTTTGTGGCAGCGCAGAATCGAGAGGGGATCCGATATCTCACTCTATTATTTCCGCTGTCGGTGGCCTATGCCACGGATTATGTAAAATAATGCAGCCGCTTGCAGGTCGACGTAGAGTATTCGCGCAGACCTGCGAAGGCCGACTGGGCCGGCGGGCCTGTGGGTGAAATGGACTGGAGGTCCAGCCAGTGGCCATAGCGCCATTGTTTAGTTTAGCAGCGCCTACGCATTCGTGCGTCAGGGAGGAATTATGCGGATCATTCTCGGAATTGTCGGGATTCTGCTGTTCATTGGACTGTGGGTTGTCGGGCTTTTGAGCGTGGTACGAGACTTACTGCATCGATGCTTGCATCCCTCTCCCATTTGGAACAGCCGCGAAGAGGCCAGCGATGAAGAATGACGCTTAGCATCCCGTCAGGTGTCGGTCGCGCCCCAGCCGCCCCCTAGCGCCCGGATCAGGTCGACGCTGGCGACCAGTTGCAGGGTGTCGAGATTGAGTGCTTGCAGCTGGGTCTGCAGGGCGGCGGTCTGCGAGGTGACCACGGTGAGATAGTCGCTCGCCAGGCTATCCTCTACCTGCTGAAACGAGCTGACGACGACAAAATACCACATCGGCGTACGCAATCTGTCGTTCGGCGCACCGCCGCAGTCATACTACTTCTACCACCCGCTCAATCAGGCGGTCATGGCCGCGTGGCGTGCGGGCATCGTCGTTGTGGCCGCGGCGGGTGATGAGGGCCCCGCTGCAGTGACGATCGACATGCCCGGTAATGTGCCGTATGTGATAACGACGGGCGCCCTCACGGACAACTACACGCCCTATGACCTGAGCGACGATCGGCTCGCCCCGTTTTCTTCGACCCGCCCGACTTTCGAGGGCTTCGTGAAACCTGAGCTGGTGGCGCCGGGCGGCCATATGGTCGCGTCAATGCCGGCAGCGAGCTACCTCGCGAATCTCGACCCCGGCTTCATGATGCCTACCGAGCAATTGTTCACGATGTCCGGCACCTCGACGCATCATCGAGCCCGGGGTCGCCTCGCGCGGGAAGCTCGCGTACAGTGTATTTCAACAGGGCGCGGGCTCATCAATGCAGTCTCTGCGGTCAACAGCTCTGCGACCGGCTGCGCCAATGTCGGGCTCGATATCGCTGCGGACCTCGCGGGCACCCAGCACTTCGGCGGGCCCGCCAACCAGGATGCCAATGGCAACTACTACGTCATGAACATGGCGGGATCGACTTGGGGTATCCAAATCAATAGCGGCTGCAACCTATCGCGCTAGCGCGAAGTGTGCGGACGCCAAGCGTTCAAGGTGGCACGTCGAGCCGAGCGGCGCGTGCCTCTCCGCCGAGTGCGGTCACCCCGATCAATGCGATGGCCACCACGGCCAATGTCCAAGACAAAACATAGGCGTAGTCATCGCCCCGAGATTGCGCGATGCCGGCCTGAAATGGCCCCATCTTTGCCATTGCGAGGTTGCCGAGTTGGTAAGCAAAGCCCGGTACGATGGCGCGCACCGACGGCGGCGACAACTCGTTGAGATGAGCGGGTACGATTCCCCAGGCGCCTTGCACCATGAATTGCATGAGGAAGCCACCCACCGCAAGCATCAGCGCCGTCTGCGAATAGGCCCATAACGGGATCAATGGCAACGCCAGAGCTGCTGCGAGCATGATCGCGCGCTTACGCCCAATGCGTTCGGACAGGCTGCCGAAGAAGATACCCCCGATGAGTGCGCCGATATTCATGACGATGGCAATCTGTCCGGTCGCCTTGGCGGAGAACCCATGCTGCGCCTGCAGGAAAGTGGGATAAAGATCTTGAGAGCCGTGAGAAAAGGCGTTGAAGCAGGCCATCAGCAACACCAGGAAGCACAGGGTAGGAAAGTAGAGCCTCACGGCGGTCCATACCTCCCGGAATGTTGCACGCGGCTTGCTTGCGCCCGTCAGCCAAGCTGGGGATTCATCAACGCCCATGCGTATGTACAACACCAAGAAAGCCGGGCCGGCACCGATGACAAACATTCCGCGCCACCCAACGTAAACGAATGCATAGGCATAGACGATGGATGCCAGCAGAAAGCCGATCACGTAGCCTTCTTGCAGGAGCCCGGAGAAAAACCCACGGCCTTTGGAGGGTAGCGTTTCGAGCGCCAAGGCGGCACCCACGCCCCATTCGCCGCCCATGGCGAAGCCAAACACCGCGCGCAGCACGAGCAGAGTCGCGAGATTTGGTGCGAAGGCGCTGGCGAACTCGACTGCCGAATAGCTGATTATATTGATCATGAGTATCGGCCGGCGGCCGTACTTTTCAGCCAGCCAACCGAACACGAGTGCACCGAGGGGTCTGAACGCCAGGGTCAGAAAAACGCCCTCTGCCACGGATTTCAGATCGGTGTGGAACTCGATGCTGATCGCTCTCAGGCAAAAGACAAAAATAAAGAAATCGAAGGCGTCGAGCGCCCAGCCGGCGAGAGCGGCAAAGAAGGCGTTGCGCTGAGAGCGTGTAAGCGAACGGAAGGGATTTTCACGACGAAATCGTGCTGCCGGAGAGCCTGGACGCATACGTTTGTCAGGGTGCTTTGTTTTCTTGAAGAATATTGCCGCCGTCCACCACGAGCGCCTGACCCGTGATGTACGAAGCGTCGCGCGAGGCCAAAAAACACACCGCCGCGGCAATCTCGTCGGGAGTGCCCGGCCGCCCGACGGGCGTGTGCATTCCAGCCACCCGTTCGGACTCGGAGGAAGAGGCGGTTGCGATCCATCCCGGCGCGACGGCGTTGATAGTGATGCCTGCGTCGGCCGTCTCGATTGCGACCGCACGCATCATTCCGTCCATCGCCGCCTTTGCCGCGCCATAGGCTGCCGATCCGCGATTGCTCACCAACGGGCCTGTCACCGACGATACGTTCACGATGCGTCCATACCTGCGAGCGGCCATGACAGGCAACACCGCGCGAGTCATCAGAAATGCGGTGTGCAGGGTGATGTCTATTTGCCGCCGCCAATCAGCGTACGACGTATGCTGCAGCGACTTACTCTCCAACGGTCGATCGGTCTGCGCCATTCCCGCATTGTTCACCAATACATCGATTCGACCGAAACTCCGGAACACCGATTCCACCAGGCGCTGCGCCGCCGCCTCGTTCGTAAGGTCCTCTTCGATGGCCAGTATTCGTTGACCGCCGGAATCGATTTCCCGCGCACGTTCGTGGATGCGTGGCGTCGTCGATGTGATCGCGACCCTCGCACCCGCGGCATGGAGGCGCCGAACAACGGCAAATCCTATCCCCTGGGCGCTGCCGGCGCCGGTGACCAGCGCGACCTGCTCGTCGAACGTGGGGTCCGCCTTTCGCTCGGTGCTCATGCTCTAAATGGTAACCCATCAGGGCTGCGGTTTCTGAGCAGAGATGGGTGTTCCCGATTTAATGACGCCTTGCCAAGTATGCGGTGAAGTGGCATTACAGTAAGGTCGGTCAAACGTTTTTGGTAATTTGGAGTCCTATGCGAGCCGAGCGATCGTCGACAATTAATCCTGAGGCGCCTAGAAGCTTTGCCCATCGAATCGTGATGCAACGGGCATGGCTGATGGGAACGGCCTGGTTGATCGGGACGGCGTCGCTGAGTTTTGCCGCGCCGGCACAACAAATGCACGATGAATATCCGGTGCCGGGCCGGCAAGTGGGCACTACCGCATTCAGCCAAGAAAAAAATGCTCAACATCAGGCGTCGAGCCATTACCCGGCATGGTTTCGCGGGAACGCAGCAGACGGTAAGGCCGACGAAACCTCGAGGTATTTCTTCACGCAATTGGTCGGGCCACGCATGCTCGGCAGCGGGTCCGGAACATCGGGGTTTACCGGCAACAACCTTCGGATGGGAACTCTAGTCCTCAAACCCGGAGCGACCTACCCCGCACACAATCATCCTGCCCGAGAGGTCTACTACGTCACCGAGGGAGAGGCAGACTGGTTCGTCGATGATGAAAAACAGCACGTGACCCCCGGATCGATCATCATGCATCGTCCCTATGCCGTCCATGGGTGGACCAATACGTCCAGCGACAAGCCGCTCAAAGTCATTTGGATCCAGTGGGTGGAAAACGATGAGAGACCGGAGGTGCTCGACAAAGGCGCGCGCTTAGTGAACCCGGAGATCGCAAGAGATGAAACCACTGCGAAGCCGTTCGCAGTGCCGCTCCCGCCAACCCATAAGTAGTCTGCCGGCGACCGCGGTGCGCAACGAACCTCTCTGCTGGCTAGTTTTGCCTGGCCCTCGCCTGTTGTTTCGCATATTTAGCGATCATCTGATCAACGGGCTCGTCGATGTTGGCAAGCGAGTTTTCGATTCCTTGGGCAACCTGTTGCAGCGACACTGGCGAGCCTTCCTTCAGAATTCTGCGCCCATTCGCAATGATTTCAGCGGCGCCCGCAAGCCCGATGAGCGTAAATGCCGCTTCAGCCGCTTGCATTTGCCGCACCGGCTCCTCTGTCAATTGTTCCAGAAGCGTGCGATTCCTAGCGGACGCCCAGAACTCGCATGCGGTGAATAGAATTCTATCCGCATTGGATGGCCGAGTTGATCCCGTCGTCGCCGTGGTTATAACGTCGAGTAAGGCTGCGCTCGTAACGATTTCGTGTCCTTCCCAATCTGCCATTTCCGGACCATAACCTTTTTCGAGCAAGACCACGCCCCGCGGGGTCACTACTCTTGGTGCTATCGAAAAGCGACCCACCCCTAAGATTGGTTAAAGACATGATGCAAGACGGTAGGCGTGCTTTCAATAAGCACAACTCTGTACAAGACCCTAATCCAAGGCGCGAATACTGTAGGAGCGATTGATTTACGCTCGAGAGGCGGTCTAAGCGCGGCGCGCGGCCGGCGGATCAGGATTCATCAGTTGCGCAGTTCGAAACGACGTCGCGGTCTTGTCTACCCATGGTAGAAAGTCTACATAGGGTATGAACACAATGCAGGCGCCGCATCCGGGCATCAACCTGGCGGGTCATACTCGAACCCGGGCTGCTGGTCTTTGTGGGTTGATCCGAAGGAATAAACGAGGCCGAGATAGAGAATCCGCCCGAAAACGAACCGCTGGTAATCTTGCGTGAATGCCGGCGAGCTCGAGAATCGATGAAATCTCTGACCGTTGAACAGATCGGTGACCGTCACCACGGACGTCAGGTCGGCCTTCAGCTGACACTTGTACCCCAGGTTCACGAGGTCGATGGCGCTTACGTATCCCTGCGGGGTCAGCCGCTTGTCCGTTCTGGTGAGCGCAATCTGCAGCGAGTGGGCGTCCGTAGGCCGATAGTCGAGCTTGGCCTTTGCGTTGAGGCCGGTAGTGGATTGCAATCCCGATATCCCCAGGGCCGTGGCATCGATCTGGCTGTAGAAGAAGTTGGACCGATCATACGTGACCTTCTGGACGATATGGCCGTTGGAGGTAAATTCCATTCCGGCCGATTTGTCCTTCGGCAAGTTCGTCTTCGTCGTGAGCGATAGTCCGTCGGCAAGGTATTCGGTCACGTCTGTCACGGTGTCCCGATTGAGGCGATAGTAGCCCGTCAGGCTGTAGCTTCGCGCCCTGCCCTCGTACCCATAGCCGACTTCGTACGATTGGCTGTACTGCGGTCTGAGATCTGGATTGCCTGCGTTCAGATTTGGCGTGTATTCGTGATCGACGTAGGGATTGAGGTACGAGGGATCAGGCCGGCTGATCCGCCGGCTCCCCCCGAAAGACAGTGTGGTGTGGTCCGAGAGGCTGCGTTCCGCATGTAGGCTTGGATATATCTGGAAGTAACTGCCCGTAGTGGACATCCTGTTGGTGAGCTGCTGGGCATCGGTGTGCATGTACTCCGCCCGCAATCCGCCGAGCCCCGACCAGGCCCCGGAACTCGCCTGATAGCTCGCATAGGTGGAGTGGATCTGTTGCCGGAATTTGAACTCGTTGCTGAGGTTGGGATCGATCACCGGCACCCCGGTCACCGGATCGATATTTTCCCCGAGGTTGCCGAACCGAAATCGTCCTGCTCGAAAGCATAGCCGAGCTTGAAGGAGCGTGACTTGGAGATCGGCATCGAGTAGTCGGCGCCAGACTCGGTCATTCCGTGATCCTCGTGGAAACTCAAGTTGTTGTAGAACGTGGCGACGGAGGAATCAAAGGCTCGTTCGTGTAGTCGTAGTGCTCTTGCTGATGCGAGGTCGACCGATGGAGCGAGAAGTCCAGCGTCTCCCCGGCCGTGCCAAGCTTTTGGGTGAAGGCCAGTTTCTCATCGAAGTTGGTCTCGGGGTCATGGCCCGCACTCAGTCGCCGAGGGAGTTCCTGATCATGCCATTGGGAGCGCTGCTATCGTTGAATTCTGTGTAAGTGCGCAGTCCCCCTCGATCAGCCCACTTGCCGATCCACTGATCGACTGTTGATCGTTCAACGCATATGCGGCAGTTAGCCCGACTGTCGGTGCTTCGCGGCGAATCATTTCACTGATGGCTTCATGCTGTCCCTGAGTTGCCCTGTCGCCGTGTCGGGCGCCACCACGCCCGATTGGATGCGTCGTTCCCGGTAATCCTGCCGGTAACCGGCGCTGACGGACGCTGTCAGCGGTCCGGAGCTGTAGCTGCTGTCCGCCCCAAGGACGGAACGTCCACCGGTGCCGCTTGCTTGGACCGATCCTGTCATGCCTTCCGGGTGCTTCTTGCGCGTGATGATGTTGATGACCCCGGCACCACCGTCCGCCTTGAACTGGGCCGGGGGAGTCGTTAACACCTCGATGCGTTCGATGTCCTTGGCGGGAATCGACTGCAGATTATCGCCAGCGGAAGAACCGGCGAACTGGCTGGATGGTTTGCCATCTATCAGGATCAAGACCTTGGTGTCCCCGCGCAACGAGACGATGCCATGGGTCCACATCGACGGACGGAATCATGGTCAATATATCGCTCAAGGTGCCGAAACTGCTTTGCGCATCCTGGGTGACGCTGTAGACCTTACGATCTATCAGGCTCTCCACCGCCAACTTCTCCGACTTGACGACAATAGCCTCGAGAGAGTCGACCGGTGCCGCCGGAGGCTCACCTGCCGCCTTGGAAACCGGGCAGGCGGCCGTGGCGCCGATGGCTAGTAGTGCGATCCAGCGCATTGAATCTCCGTGTTTGACGAGCATTCAGGGTCGCAGATATCCATTAAGGCAGAATTATGGGCCCCGGCTCGATGAGTGCGGGGGCGGGAGATCCCGCTTAATATTGCGTTAAAGGAAGTGTGGTGATCTGGCTCTATTTACCGGGATCGACGGGTCCGATGCGGGACTACAATGCGGCTGCTGGTGATCGAAGATGAGACACGAATCGTCGAATTGCTGCGCTCGGCCTTCGAGCGCGCGGGCTTCGTCGTTGATGCGGTCGGCACGGTGGCCGAGGGCGATCAAGCGCTGTCTCTGGTTTCCTACGATGCCGTGGTCCTCGATCTTGGGCTTCCGGACGGGGACGGATTGCGCATGCTCGCCAAAATTCGCAATGCGGGAAATTTGGTCCCGGTGTTGATACTGACGGCGCGTGACGCAGTGGAGGATCGAGTTGGCGGGCTTGATACCGGCGCCGACGACTATCTGGCAAAGCCCTTTGCGGTCACGGAGCTGATCTCTCGCATCAAGGCTCTGCTGCGCCGGCCGGGACACGCTCTGGGCATCACTTTACAGGCAGGCAATCTGGCCTTCGACACCATAGGGAGGGATGTTCGAGTGGGCTCGACCCCAATCAGCATGGCCCGCCACGAACTCGCGATTCTCGAACATTTGATGCGGCGCCTGGGCCGTGTCGTGCCGCGAGCAGTGCTCGAGGAGAAACTCTACGGGATGGATGAGCCGCTGGAATCGAACGCAATTCCGGTGCACGTTCATCATTTGAGACGCAAGCTCGCGGAGGTGGGTGCCACGCCGGTCATCCATACCGTGCGCGGCATTGGATACTTATTGACGGAGAAGCCGGTCTGAAGTTCTCTCTACGATCGCTCCAGGCGCAGCTCGCGGTGCGCCTAGCCGCCGTGTTTCTCGCGGCGACAGTGTTGGGTGTGTGCGCCGTTGTCTATGAAGGAACGCAAGCTGCGAAGACGCTGGGGGACGATGAGTTAGAACACCGCGCGATCCAGATGGCGACATTCGTGTCCAGGGATCCGGATGGCATCTTGCGTCTCAGGCTGCCCGCGAGTTCGAACAGCTCTATGATTCACCGGCCCGCACTCGCTTGCTCGTGGTGCGCACGCCCGGCGGCGCGACGGTTGCCGCGTCGGATACCCAATTCGCGAAGGAAATCGACCGATGGCCGGCTTCCTCAGCGGATCCCCGCGCTTTCCGGCTCGAGGATTTCGGGACGACCAGCCAAGATTACAACGGCATACGGTCCGCGTCGACAGTTCCGTGGGCCCATTGTCGTTCTCCGTGGCGGCGGTCTCGGATGCGGAAGCATTGGCCTCCGGACTCATGAAAGGGTTCATCATCGACGTCGCATGGGCCATTCCATTCTTTGCCGCTGCGATGCTGGCGGTTGCGGTTTGGAGCATCCGCCGCGGTCTCACGCCCGTGCTCGCTGCGTCTCAGAAGGCAGCTGCCATCGGAACCGGCACCACCGGCGTGCGTCTTCCGACCGATCGACTGCCCACCGAACTGGTGTCACTGGTGGCGGCAGTGAACAGCGCGCTGGATCGTCTGGAGCAAGGATTTTCCGTACAGCGGGAATTCACCGCGAATGCAGCGCATGAGCTGCGCACACCGCTTGCGATCCTGACGGCGGGGCTTGACGAGCTGCAAGACACGCCGGAATCGAGAAGCTGCGTGACGACGCCGCGCGCATGAACCGGCTGGTAGCCCAGCTGCTTCGAGTCGCGCGTCTCGACAGCGTCTCCGTCGAGATCGCCGAGAAGTTGGATCTGCGCGCAGCGGCGCTCGAAGTCGTTGAATATCTGACGCCTTGGGCGATGGCGAAACATCGCTCGCTCGGCTTCGATGCCCGGCGGTACCGGTCAAGGTCCGCGGCAACTCCCATGCGATAGCGGACGCGATCCGCAATCTCGTGGAGAACGCCGTCCACCATACTCGGATCGGGACCGAGGTCAGCATCGCAGTTACATCCGAGGGCTCGATAAGTGTGACGGATCGCGGCCCCGGAGTTGCGGAATCGGACCGCACTCATATTTTCGAGCGATTCTGGCGCGGCCGCGGCGTGCGCCGGTCGGGCGCGGGATTGGGCCTTGCGATCGTCGCGGAAATCATCCGGGCTCATCGCGGAGAGATCCACGTTACGGATGCACCGGGGGGCGGTGCCGTGTTTGTGATGAAATTTCCTCTTGTGCAGGAAGGCGCCTAGACGGGATATTTTGCCGGTTGCGCACTCCGGCGGGGTGATTTCAGGCGTCGTCGCCGGACGGCGGGGCCTCCAGCTCCAGGACCGGTACGTCCTGTTGAGCCAGCCCTTGAATCTCGCCGCCGATACCGAGCAACTGCTTCATTCCTACCTGCAACTGCTTTTCACGCCGCGACCAACGCTGCATAGCTGATTCTTCTCCGATCCAGCTCGCCCTGCATCCGCTTGAATGTTTCGAATACCGCCGTAAGCTTTTGTGCGAATTGCGGCGAGGTCAAATAGTCATAGAGGGCCTCCATTTTTTCGCTCTTTCCCGCGGAAACCTGGCGCTGTCGATGCAGATCGATCAGCCCCAGTCGTAGCGCCTCGGCGATGCCTATGGCGCAAGAGGCTTGCGTTATCCACACATCGTCGCGCAACGCAAAATAGGCCGAGGCGGGCCAATCTTTGGGCAAGGCCTCCGGCATCGTCACCAGGATGGCTACTGCCGCGCCGCACGCGCGCATATCTTCCTTCAGTTTGGTATCCACTGGGCGCTCCAATCCTTGGCGCGCTTGGTTTCCCACAAGATCGTGCCCGCAGCCTGGCCTGTGCGCGTAACCACGTGTTGGAGCACGTCGCCTCCCCGCTGCCCTTTTTTTACTTCTTCAATCGTATCGAGCGGAAATGCTCGACGAGCCCATCCTCCACCACGAGCTCCAATACCTCGCCCTGTAACTGCTGCGATCCTTGAGCCATTCTCCGTTGTGTATCGACCAACTGGCTCGAGACATCGTCGAGCTTCTTCTGCAGCTCGGCCTTCTCGAGCGCGGTCCGATGCTGCTCCTGAGATCGAACCCTTGCCTCGATTTCAGAGCGACCGGCGTCGAGCTTCCGCGCAACTTCGATCTCGAGTGCGGCGGCGCGATCCTCAACCGCCGTTTTATCCCTGCGAAGCAATAGCTCGGCGGCGCGGAGTTCCGTGACCTGCTGCTCACGCTCCCGTAGGCGTTGTTCCAAACGCTGCTTTTCCGATGTGAACATCTCCACGGCTCGCGCATCCGCGGCGGCGGCCGAATGTTCGCGCAGTCGGCAGGCTGCGTTGATGCGCCGCTTCCTGATCAGCCAAAAGCTTACGATCGTTCGCCAATTCTCCTTGCGCAATCCGGGCCCGCTCGGCAGACTCCTTTTCAGACCTCTTGAGGGCCTCCAGGCGGATCGATTCTTGTATCATTGAGCGCGCCCACGCTCGCGTTTAGCAAGGTGTTCGAGCGCCTTCTTGGCGAATCGTTGTTCCCAAACTAAATTCGCGCTCGCACTGCGGACAGGTTACGGTCGTGTCGGTGTTTAGAAATAGCTTTTCAGTAAGAACAGTCATCGCTACCGCCATTGCCTTCTCGCTGACTCATAAACATAAACATCAGCACCATCGCGATCTACGACTATATTTTACCGGCTTTCGCCGCGCCGGGTGACGCTGAGAGGTTGACCGACCGATAAGGAGTGATGGGAGCCCGCGACCACCACGAGATTCTGCCCGAATGCGATGCCCCGCAAGTTCTTGTTCCAACGATAGGTCCTGAGCGTGCGCAGTGGTTCGCGTTCGTCCACCTCCGCTGTCGCTTGGTCGGTCGCCGTGATCTTACACCGCATGCAAGGTTTGACGACTCGCATCGTCACTTCGCCGGCATGAAATTCGTGCACGAGATCCTCCGCATACGTTACCGAATCCCCGGATCACCAAATTCGGTCTGAATCTGTTCATAGGCAGCGGCGACTGCAGCCGCCCGTTGAGATCTTCGAGTGATTCCTCGGCGATCAACAAAATAGGGAAGCCGTCGGAAAAGCGCTGTGGAGCGATGATCTCTCCCGTGAAGTGCCGGTCGCTGAACCGAGCCACGGAAGAATCGAACTTCACAAGCCGTGTCTCGCGCTCCAGGAAACGGGTCAATATCTGCGCCACTGCGTCGCCGCAATCAAAGCCGCGGCACTGGGCACCGCAGGATACGGACCCTCCGCGAGGCGCTCTCTAATGGTGGGGGAACGCAGATCGAGCCGACTCCCGGAATATCGAGTCGCAATTCATCGGCGATGACGTCCCCCCGGATCAGCGCAAGACGGGGCAGTTCACGCTGGGTGAGAAATTGTCCGCCGGGCTCAACTATCAACCATTGGCGATCGTTTTCCAGACCTTCTCTGGTAAGCAGCGCTTCGCTCAGTGCAACCCCTCTGCACGACTTCACTGGGTACACGTTGAGTTGTGTGATGGTTGCCGGCATGTAGTTGTCTCGTAGGAGGATACATGGCGAGGACCCGTTCCAAGGCGGGTCAGATTGTACCTAACCCGTCGGACGTTCGCTCTAATTGGCCTCATATGTCGTCTTTAATGCATTGATATCTCAATACTTTTTAGGATGTAGGATCGATGCGTCACCGCTGCCACTTCTATGAGGCGCGCAGCGACAAAAGAAGGGGAGCTTGTCTTACATCTTCAGCTACGCTTCCCGTCCACGCTTCTGCGGGTCCAGGAGAACAATCATGCGAATGGATGATCAAGGCGAAAGCCGGAATGTCGAGGATGTCCGCGGCTCCGCAACTACGACCCATTCACGGAATCAGCCTTGGAGGCATCGCGCTTGCGCTCATCGGCGGCTGGATATTTCACGTCAATCCGTTGGTGATTCTCGGATTGATGAGCGGCGACGGGGCCTCTTCATCATCCGTGCAGAATGCCGCGGATCAGCCCGCAAGGAGGCCGCCCGCGGACGACCCGCAAGCCCAATTCGTCTCGCAAGTACTGCGAAGCACCGAGACCGTCTGGACTACCCTCTTTCGGGAGCGCGGATTGACCTATCAGGATCCTAAGCTTCGCTTGTTTCGCGACAGTTATCCCACCGCTTGCGGGCAGGGTGAGGCGGCCGCCGGACCGTTCTACTGCTTTCAAGACCGGGTTGTTTACCTGGATTTGGGTTTTTTCGATGTCATGACCGGGCAGCTCGGGGCTTCGGGCAATTTGCCCACGCCTATGTGATCGGGCACGAAGTGGGGCATCACGTCCAGAACCTCCTCGGCATTCTCGCTAAAGCCGACGCACAGCGGGAGCGTGCTTCCGAAGCCCGGGGGAACGCGATCAGCGTGCGACTTGAATTGCAGGCCGATTGCTTCGCAGGCGTCTGGGCAAACCGTTCGCAGCGAGAACAGGGATGGCGCCTCGAGTCCGGTGATATCGAGACTGCCCTCAATGCCGCCTCTCAGATCGGCGACGACACGTTGCAGCGGCGAGCCCGGGGTACTGTTGTTCCGGAGTCTTTCACGCACGGCACCAGCGCCCAAAGAGTTTCTTGGTTCAAGAAAGGCGTCGATACGGGTCAGATCGACGCCTGCGATACGTTCGGAGCGGGCGCACCGTAACCTCGATGCTCAGCCGAAGTGCGCAACCGAAATGGTCACCAGTGCGCTTCCATACTTGCCCAAGAGCTTTACCGTAGAGGGCGCGATCAGCAGCACGCTCGCGCGCTGATCCTGCGCAACCTTGCTGCGGATGACGATGCCGTCGTCGACGAGCCTCGCCAATTTGCGCCTTACGGTGGTACGCGAGCAAATATCAAGGAGAAAAAGCTGCTTCAACGTCATCGGTTGCCCGCGCTCCTGCTGATATCCGATTTCTATGACTATGTCGAAATCCAATAAGGACCTGAGGAAAGGAAGCTGCAATCTTTGAAAATCTCTTATTTTTCTCAGTCCGGCGAACAGTTTCATTTTTTATTCGTTCCGTGACCCGCAACCCTTGATCATGTAGGGCGCTACCAGCGCTGGCAAGCACAATTAGGTCTCTTTTTGGCGTGCAACGTTTGCCGTCTGAGCGACGCTCGCGTGTAGCATGTGCGCGTTCGAAGCCAGGGAGAGACGGAACGTGCATCCGGCGAACAGAGACGTCACAAACCAGCCCCGCCGGCGCCAAAGAAAGCGCGCTAGATATGAGGTTTCTCGGTGCGACAACGACCGACAAACGACACGAGAATCATTTTATTGAAACGCACTTCAACGAAGCTCCACTGGGGATATTTTTCGTCGACTCAGACTCGAGGATTTGTGAGGTCAACCGGGCCGCGCGGCCGGCGTTTGCGGAAATTCCCGATCTCATCGGCAAGGATATCGGCGATGTACTGCGCACCTTGCGGCCTCGCGCCTACGCCGAGGAGATCGTACGCTTGTTTAGCCATACGCTCGAAACCGGTGAGCCTTACTTCGCCCCGGGCTGCATCGAAGAGCGCCTTGACCGCCAATCGACCGTGCACTACGAGTGGTGGAACGAAGCGTATCACCCTGGAGGATAGAGCCCGCCCGGGGTGGTGTGTTATTTCCGCGATGTCTCGATACAGATGAAAGCAGTTGCAGGCGCTCGCGCTGCGCAAGCAAGACTCTTCGAAGATGCAGATCGGCAAAAGAACGAGTTCTTGGCAATGCTCGCGCATGAGCTGCGCAATCCCTTGGCTCCCATACGCAACTCGTGCGAGCTGTTGTCGAGGATGGTTCGCGCAGATTCCCACGCACAAACCGCGCTCGCCACCATCGAGCGTCAAGTGGGGCAACTAGCGCGTCTCGTCGATGATCTCCTGGACGTGTCGAGAATCGCACAGGGCCGGGTCGAGCTGCGGCGCGCGCCGACTTCTCTCGCGGATATCATTTCCCGGGCGATCGAACTCAACGACACGATGATACGGCACAAGCGGCACAAAATCGCGAACGTGTCCAACTGCCGCCCACTGCTCGTGAACGTCGACCCCGAGCGGCTCGTCCAGTGCGTGTCGAACGTGATTACCAATGCCGTCAAGTACACCGACCAGGGCGGGGAAATCCGCATCGAGTGCGACGACGACGGCGTCGAGGCGGCTGTGACAGTGAAAAACAGAATGGCTGTCGGAATGTCCAAAGAATTGCTGCCGCGCGTGTTCGATCTGTTCGTGCAGGGGGATCGCACGCTCGATCGGGCTCAAGGGGGCCTCGGTATCGGCCTTTCGATCGTGAAAAGGATAGTTGAGATGCACGGCGGACGGGTCAGCGCGGCGAGCGGCGGCCCCAATGAGGGTTCAGTCTTCGAGATTCGAGCTGCCCTTGATGGATCCCATTGCGCGGCACGCGGTCCCGAGTGCAGCGATCAAGCCCCCTATCCGCCGTATCCTCGTGGTCGATGACAATTCTGATGCCGCTGATTCGCTTGCCGCGGTGCTCGGCCTCGACGGGCACGACGTGGTCGCGGTGTACTCTGGCGAACAGGCAATCGAGCAGGCGCTGGCCTTTCGGCCGGAAGTGGTGCTGCTCGATATCGGACTGCCGAGCATCGACGGCTATGAGGTGGCTCGAAGAATCCGAGGGCTCGCGAATCAGCAAGCAGTGCATCTAATCGCTGTTACAGGCTTTGGACAGACCGCCGACAAAGCGCTGGCGCAAGCCCGCAGGCTTTTCCCGCCCATCTCGTGAAGCCCATCAAATTATCAGCCCTCGAATACGTACTCGCCTGCCTGCCCTCCGGAAACGAGCCCTAGTTCGGTTACTCATACTCCGATTACTAATCATGATCGATTGTTGAAAAGATCGTTCACGATCCGCTCGATACGGGTTAAATCCGCGCAAACGACACAGGTAGTAATTTGGGGGCCCGAACAGGGTATGCACACAGCCGCCGCGGATCGATACCAAGCGATGCCCTTTGCGCGGTGTGGCCGCAGCGGGTTGCAGTTGCCCCGTATTTCACTGGGACTTTGGCAGAACTTCGGCGGCGATGCGTCGTTCGAAAATGTTCGAGAAATGATCCTCAAATCCTTCGACCGGGGGATTACGCATTTCGATCTCGCGAACAATTACGGCCCCCCGCCCGGCACTGCCGAGGAGAATTTTGGCCGCATTCTCGCAACCGATCTCGCGGCCTACCGCGATGAGGTGATCGTCTCCACGAAAGCGGGCTATCTCATGTGGCCGGGACCGTACGGCGAAGGTGGTTCGCGCAAATATCTGCTCGCGAGCCTCGACCAAAGCCTCATGCGCATGGGTCTTGACTATGTGGATATTTTCTATTCGCATCGCTACGACCCTGACACAGCACTCGAGGAGACGATGGGAGCGCTCCACGCTGCCGTACAAAGCGGCAAAGCGCTTTATGTCGGTATCTCCTCGTACGGACCGCAACAAACGAAAGACGCCGCCGCCATTCTGCGCGATTTGAAGGTACCGTTCGTCATTCATCAGCCATCGTATTCCATGCTCAACCGCTGGGTGGAAAACGGACTGCTCGACGTATTGCAGCAAGAAGGATTGGGCTGCATTGCCTTCTCGCCCCTCGCGCAAGGCTTGCTTACGGGCAAATACCTGGACGGAATTCCTTCTTCATCCCGGGCCGCCCAGAACGGCTCATTCGGGAAAAATATGCTCACCGAGGCCAATCTGACCAACGTGCGTGCGCTTGCCCGGATCGCGCAACTGCGCGGACAAAGTCTCGCTCAGATGGCGATTGCGTGGGTGCTCGCCAAACCGGCAATCACCAGCGCGCTGATCGGCGCTCGCAACTGGCAGCAGATCGAAGAATGCCTCGGTGCACTTGGGAGTCCGCAATTCAGCACGGAGGAAATGGACTCCATCGACGATCACGCACGGGATGGCAACCTCAACATCTGGGCGACACCGGCAACCTAAGAGCCGTCCCCTCGCCCCCTGGAGCGTCCAGCGGGGTCCCTCGCTGGGAATCGCTCGTCAGCAGCTTACGCCAGAATCTTAGTTTGCCCGCCCGCGAGTCTGGACGGCTTGCTGGGCAAGCGCTTGGGCAAGGGTGACGGATTCTTGATTGCGGCCAGCGCGCATGTCGCGGATGCGGTCGGTTTCCAGGTCGATCGCATACGATACGACACCGAGCAGAGTGGCTTGCGTTTTCCCGAAGAGAAGTCCCTCCGTGGTATAGGGGTCAGTCTGGACGTCGCCTCTGACGCCGACTTCCGACACGCGCCTCGCGATCAGGCAGGACTCGATCGGTTCGCAACCGTTCCGCGCCAGGATCAGGATCATCCCTGCCTTCATGTCGCGCAGCGTCGGGTATTCCAAGATGACCACGACGTTTTCACTCGGCGCTTGATCCGTCGTCAGCGCCGAGCCCACCAGGAGAAGTTGACCACGTCCGGCCGCGACCAGCACTTTGGCATCTTCGATGGCCGCGAGTGCGGTATGGGTCTGATCCGGACGAATCTCTCCGTGGGCTATCGATGCCGCGTTGATTCCTAGGACGATGGCGCCGAGCGCCGCGACCCTCTGGTTCATGTCCTACATCCTCCCTGTGAGTTTGTCCCTTGCAGAAGGTGGGCGGATGACTGGAGAAAACTCGCACCAATGCAGCGCGCCTTGAGGGTAATTCAGTCAGCCCGGTAAGAGGAATTGAACCTGGACGCCCGAGCGAATTCTGTGTTGCGGTTCTAAAAAGAGAAATTCCCCGCCCGCGGCTTTGCGGGACTGCTCGCAGAGATCTGCGGCTGCGTCTTAAATTGGATGCATTACAAAGACTTACCTTCCCGTACGCCTTTCGTGCGGGGCCCGTACGCTCTTGGCGATCGTACCCGCGCCGCACCCGCCGCGAGGCCCGGGCCCGCGCTCGCTGTTACTTGCGGGAGATACCGGAATCATCATCCTTGGCGTGTGCTCGGCCGATCTGTTCGGCTTTTTCCAAGTCGCCCTCTTCGGCCGCCGTGACCTGAGGACCTTCCTGTATTTTCTTTTTACCCCGGTCGGACTTCACGAAATCACGTTCGGCGGTATTAAAGCGCTCTGCTGCCTCCGGATCGCCCTCGCCATGATTCGATGACTGTTTTTCCATGATCGCCTCCAAACCGGGTGATGAGTGCCAAGTGCTCGCAAGCGTATAGACTTGGCAGGCGCGATCCAGTCGCGACCGTTGCCGAGCGACTGTAGGGATAGTCCGACGGGCCTCAAAAGCCCGGAAATAAACGCCGGCCTCTGCCGGTCTGTGTGGGGTGTAACACTGATGCTCCCCGCTGATGGGACGCGACGCTCGATTCGAGTCTTTAGGGAGAGAAAATGAAATTACTCATACGTTGGTTGATCGAATGGCCGGGGCAGGTTGCCCAGCACTTGACCTGGTTGGCGCCGTTATTTGCCCGAATTACCGTGGGATGGGTGTTCATGTGGAGTGGCTGGGGCAAGTTACAGAATTTGCCTCAAATAACGGAGAATTTTGTCGGGTGGGGAATCCCGCTGCCGCAGGTACTCGCGCCCTTCGTGTCCGGTGTTGAGTTTTTCGGCGGCTTGTTCCTGCTCATTGGACTGCTGACCCGCATCTCCGCCGGAGCGCTCGGCATTACGATGATCGTCGCCATTCGATCGGCAAAATGGGGCGATGTAGATTCACTCGAGACCCTCCTTGGCTTCGATGAATTTGAATACCTGGCCCTGTTTCTATGGCTCGCGATCGCCGGGGCCGGACCCATTTCGATCGATTATTTGCTGGAACGCTGGTACCGGGGCGCAGGCGCACCATCCGCTCGACAGACGCTGCAAAGCGGGTAGCTCCTGCGGTGCACCATGGGCGCCTCACCATCACTGCGAAATAACCCTGCATCAAACTCGAAAAATTGGTGCAATGAATGACATGGTACGCGTGGATGCTCGCTCGCCGATGCCGGCAACCCTTCTCTAGTGCGTCCGATCATTCGATTGCCCACGGCTTTGCAGCATCGCCTGGATGCGACGATCAGTGCCCTGATGAATACCGAGCAGGGCCGAGTGGTCGATTTCGGTCGGCCGTTGAACGAAGAAGCGTTGGTGGCGCCGGACTCGGTGTCGTGGCGCGTTTTTAAGAATCCCGTCGCTTTATTTGTGGGCGGCGTCGCTGCGGTCATTCTTGAATTGGCGGACCCCGCGGTTCGCGCGGGCGTGTGGGAGCATTCCTCATTCCGTAAAGATCCGCTCGGACGCCTGCGGCGCACCGGGCTGGCGGCGATGGTCACTGTTTATGGCGCGCGCAGCGTAGCCGAGCCGATGATCGCCGCAGTAGTACGCAAGCATGCGGCGGTGGACGGAGAGACCCGCGAGGGTATTCGATATTCGGCAAATGATCCGCGCCTGTTAGGTTGGGTGCACGCCACCGCGGTCTTCAGCTTCGCCGAAGCCTACAGCCGCTACGTCGAGCCGCTGAGCCGGTCTGAATTCGACGCGATGTATCGCGAAGGCGTGCCTGCATCCCGCCTGTATGGCGCTCTCGATCCTCCGCAATCAGCCCTGGCGGCGGAGAGCCTCTTCGGGTCCATGCGAGGCAAATTGGATCCGTCGCCTGTGATATTCCAGTTCCTGCAGATCATGCGCGAGACCACCGCCTTTCCCCGGCCGCTTGTATGGCTGCAACCTCTCCTGGTGCGCGCCGCGGTGGATTTGGTCCCCGAATGGATCCGCCAGCTGCTTGGCTTGACGGATGCTTACGGCTTGCGTCCTCGGCAAAAGTGGCTAGTAGGATTAGCTGGTGATCTCTCGAATCGCATCATTCCGATGCAAAGCCCCGCGATCCAGTCTTGCGTTCGACTTGGCCTGCCGGTCAGCTACCTTTACTCGTGAGGCAGCGGTGCCGTAGTCGAGGCTATCTTGGCCCGTTTTTGGCGACGGCTGGGGAGCTTGAGGTATTGAGGACGAGGCGTCCTTTCATGATGCTGAAGTGTCCTGGGGCGGAGCAGAAGTAGCTGTAGCTGGTGGCCGGGTCGAGCTGTGCGGTGGAGAAGCGCACGGTGGTGCTTTGTCCGCCGCCGATGATTTTGGTGGCGGCGAGGATGCGCGGATCGCCGGGTTTTTGGAAGTTATTGGCAAGGCCTGCGTTCATGCCGGCGCTGGCGACCGAGGCGACGTCGGCGGTTTTGGTGAGCACCCAATCGTGGCCCATGGCATTGGCGGGCAGTTTGCCGGTGTGATGCAGGGTCACTTGCACCTCGGTGCAGGGGGTTGGCACTTGCAAGCTTTGCTGCTCGAAGCGCATCAGGTCGGTGGCATTGATGTGCAGTTCGCACAGCTCTGCGCGGGCGAGGGTTGAGAGCAGCAACAGAGCCGGGAGGTAGAGCCATTTCATGAGAGGTCTCCTTTTTTTTCTCTACAGTGCCAACCAGAAAAAGCCGAACAAGGTGTTGTTGTCGGAGGCGGAGCGGCCGAAGCCATCGTAGTTGGCAGCGGCGCCGTTGAAGCGCGCGTAGCCGGTGTACTGCAGCCCGAGGCGCAGGTTCAGCCACGGTTTGGCGAAGGAGTCGATCTTGCCGAAGGGCACGTACTCGAGCTGCACGATGTAGCCGCGCGTGTCCGGGGAGCCCGAGGCGCTGCCATCGCCCGGGTTCGGGGCGTACAGCGCCATATCGGTGCTGCCGCGGGTATCGAAGAGCCCGAGGCTTGCCACCCAGGTTTGCTGATACGCGTAGGTCAGATCCAAGGCGACCGTGTGCAAATGATCGCGCGGATTGGCCGCACCGCCGCCCGCGAAGCTCGCATCGAGGGACTGCTTCTCATGGATCAGGGTGAAGTCGGCCGCCAGCGCATGGCCGGCGTCGTTGAAGTACTGATAGGTCAGATCGACCCCTAAGTCCTCGAATCGATCGCGCGCCGCCAGGGTCGGGTCCGGGCGCAGTTCGCTGTTCAGCCCGAACAGGCCCGCCGAGACGTATTGCTGCCCCAGATCCACTTGCCAGGCCGCCCGCCAATACGGGGCGAGGCCCTCCAGATGCACGCTGCTGCCGGCCGGCAGCCCCAGATTGCCCAGCCACCGGTCCGAGACCCCCCGATAGCCGCCCGCCTCCACATACAGATGATCCCCCACCATGGCGTAGAGCGTCGCCCCCAGCACCGCTTGCGCCAGGCCCCCGGCAATGATCGGCGCGGCCGCCGGACCCGGCGCCAGCCCCGAACCGATGTACGGATAGCTCCACGCCGGGGTGGAGTTCCACAGATCCTGCACCGTCGGGTTGTTGTTGACCGACACGCCAAACACCACCCCCGTATCGCCGATCGAGAGCGAGTGCGCGTAGCGCACATCCAGGTTATCCCACGTCGTGATGCGATCCTCCCCGCTGTAGGTCACCTGCACGAAGGCGCCCACCTCCTTCGTGATGCGCCCGCCATAAAACACACTCACCTGATCGACCGATAAGTTGTCGTTGGTCGAGAAGTGCGCCGCGGGCGGCGCGACCTGCGCCTTGGAGGTCTGCGTAAAGCCCCCCTGCACCATCAGCGCCAGCGGCGGAATCGGCGGCGTGACATCGCCCCACACGTAGCCGTTTAATTTGAATTGCCGACCGTACGAGGTGAGCGCCGGCCCATAGGCAACCGTGTGACACTGCGCACAGGGCTTGCCCGTCTGGCGCGCAAAACTCGGCAGCGACTGCGCAGGAGTTGAAAAACAAATTATTCCGACAAGCACCGCCACATGCGCGGCCGCAGAAATGCGATTAAGGGAACGTCGTTTTTTATCGGTGCTTTTTTGCATGAGCACCAAGTTATGTCGCGACCGCGCATCCCCCAATACTTGCAATACCCCATTTGCACTAGAGGGAACAACGTATCAATCGAATCGGAGGAAACACCGTAGTTATTGCGCCAACGGCGATTGCCGAGCGCGAATGCACGATTGGGCGCCTAAATTTGGCGCGCATCCCCGCATCGCTATTTTATTTTATAATAGATTAAACCGTTCGCGCAGAAAAAGGTACTCACTCATTGAGTGATGTGTATTCGAGTGCCGCGTGCATAGGGGAACCATGATTCGCAAGCTTCCGTCGGGAGAATATCGGGTCTATTCACGCAAGGTGAATCCAAAAACCGGAAAACGTCGCAACCTCGGCACTTTTGCCTCGCGGTCGGCGGCCCTGAAGCACGAACGTGCAGTCCAGTACTTCAAGCGTCGGTGATTCTCACGAGACCTCCTTAGGGCGTAGGAGGGGTCTGACGTAGGGCGATGGAGGTTTGCCATTCGCAATCAAATCCGCCTGCCCTAAGCTCTTTGTCATGACCCGGTATCATTTTCCGCCCTCCGCGCACACCCGCACGTGCGAGGCTTTTTCCGCGAGGTACGGATACTATGGCCGCTGAAGCGCCGGCGGCCTCTTCGAATCGAGAGCGCCCAGAAGCCGCGTCGGAGACTCGTGTGGAAGAAAGGATAGCGGAACTTGATGCACTCGTGACCTTCCTCCACGCAGACAATGAGCGCAAAAGCAGTTTGGTCGCTCGCAAACTCCATGACGAAATTGGCGGGTCCGTTATCGGGGCCATGATGGACGTCGCATGGATTGAACAGCACGAATCCCAACTCAGTTCCGATACCACCATGCGGCTCGGACGCGTCAAAGACGGACTGCGCGGCGCAATCGACCTGGCAAGAAGAATGGTTGAAGAGCTGCGCCCCACCCTGCTTGATTCGGTAGGGCTGTTTGCGGCGCTGAGTTGGCAGTTCAAACGGGGCTGTGCGCTCGTGGGCATTCAATACATGGAGAGCTATCCGGCATCGGCTCCGGAATTGGATGCCCATCGCTTGATTGCACTGTTTCGAATCGCGCAGGAAGCGTTCGATGTGGCACTTCGACGAGACGCGGTGACCGCCGTGAAACTCTCTGTCGAGACAAAGGACCATACTCTTACCGTGCAATTGGCGGACGATGGAAAACAGACGCCTGCGGACACCATGCGGGATATGACATCGGGTCCAATGCTGTCGGTCTTCCATCGGGTGAGGCTTCTGAACGGCGAAGCCGTTATGCTCTCCCCGCCGGAGGGCGGATCGGTTTTTCGTGTGACGATCCCCCTCCATTAGGTCGTCAACGACCCAGGATGTCCGTTTCGGTCGAAGCGCTTGCCGGCGAGCCTCCTTCGGAGCTTGGTTTTCTTGAGCGAGGCGGCGAGATGGGAGCACGAATGCGCGCCCTCGACTGGACCCAGACGCCTTTGGGAGATCCTGCCCGGTGGCCCCAGTCACTGAAAACCATCGTACGGGTGATGCTCGATTCGCGCTATGCGATGTGGATGCTATGGGGGCCGGAATTCACCTTCTTTTGCAACGACGCGTACTTGCCGACCGTCGGGATCAAAGGCAGCTGGGTGCTTGGGGCCCGGTCGGACCAGGTATGGGAAGAGATTTGGCCTGACATCGGGCCGCGAATCGCGCGCGTACTGCAGCTTGGCCAAGCGACCTGGGATGAGGCCCTGTTGCTCTTCTTGGAGCGCAGCGGCTTTCCGGAAGAGACCTATCACACTTTTTCCTATAGTCCAGTCTATAACGATGAAAGCCATGTGTCGGGCATGCTCTGTGTCGTCACGGAGGTAACGGACAAGGTAATCGGTGAAAGGCGGCTCCGAGTGCTGCGCGATTTGGCAGCGCGCGCCGTGGGGGTCGAACGCGTCGAGACCAGTTGTCAGCGGTTGTGCGAAGTGTTGGGACAATACCCGTTGGACATTCCCGTTTGCCGCCCTATACCTGCAAGACCCGGAGCGCCGCGCGCTGCAACGTGCGGCGAAGACCGCCGCCGTTTCCGGCGACATGCTTCCGCCCACGCTCGATGCGGATGATTCTCCTTGGCCGCTGCAAGAACTGCTTGAAAGCGGAGTTGGCCAGGAGGTAGGCGGCCTGCCGCAGCTAGGCCTTCATATTCCGGCGGGCCCCTGGCCCGATCCGGTACAGCGAGCCCTGCTGTTGCCCGTGAAGGGATCAGGGTCCGAAAGCGTGGCCGGCATTCTAATCGTGGGAGTCAGTCCCCGGCGTCCTTTCGACGGCGCCTATCGCTCCTTCCTCGATCTGGTCGTCGGTCAAATAGCCACTGCGATCGCTGATGCGAGAGCCCACGAGGCGCAGCGGCGACGGGCGGAAGCCCTGGCGGAAATCGACCGAGCCAAGACGACCTTTTTCTCCAATGTGAGCCACGAGTTTCGAACGCCTCTGACCCTCATGCTGGGACCGGTGGAAGAAACGATCGCGGATGGCCGAGTTCCAAAGGAGGCGCGGGAGCGGCTCTCCCTGGTGCATCGCAACTCGCTGCGGCTGTTGAAGCTCGTGAATTCACTTCTCGATTTCGCGCGGATCGAAGCGGGCCGCGTCCAAGCATCGTTTGAGCCGACCGACATTGCCGCATTGACGCGTGATCTCGCGAGTACTTTTCGCTCGGCAATCGAAAGGGCTGGTTTGCGTTATGTGGTGGAGTGCGAGGATTTGCATGAGCCGTTATACGTCGACCGCGAAATGTGGGAAAAAATAGTGCTCAATTTGCTTTCGAACGCGTTCAAGTTCACGTTGCGTGGGCAGATCGAGGTTCGCTTGCTGCGGCAAGACAGCCACGCCTTGCTCACGGTGAGCGATACGGGCGTCGGCATCGCCGCGGCGGAATTGCCGCGATTATTCGAACGATTTCACAGAGTGCAGGGGAGCGAAGCCCGCACGCAGGAGGGATCCGGGATAGGACTCGCGATGGTCCAGGAGCTGGTAAAGCTGCACGGTGGGTCGATCGAGGTCATGAGTCAACACGGGCTCGGGACTGCTTTTCGCGTGCGAATTCCCTTCGGTGCCGCACACTTGCCGCCCGAGCGGCTGCGCAGTGAGCATTCCCATGACATAACGACCCTTGGGGCCCAGGCTTTCGTGCAAGAAGCGCTGCGCTGGTTGCCGGATGAGAAGGTCGAAAGCACGTCGACTTTGCCGGCATTCCTAGAAACTTCGAATCCGGTGCGCGATCCGCGCTTTGCGATCACCTTCGGTGCTCGGGTGATCTTGGCGGACGACAACGCCGATATGCGCGCTTATATCCGTGAACTCCTCACACCCGCGTATGTGGTCGAAACGGTTGCGAACGGCGAGGAGGCGCTTGCCGCTGCGCGCCGGCTACGCCCGGATTTGATTCTGACCGACGTCATGATGCCTCGCCTCGATGGTTTTGGCCTGCTCGCCGCGATTCGGCAGGACGATTCGCTGCGGAGCGTACCCGTCGTCATACTATCGGCGCGCGCGGGCGAGGAAGCCAGGATCGAAGGCTTTGACGCCGGCGCGGATGACTATCTGGTCAAGCCGTTCTCGGCGCGCGAACTCGTCGCGCGCGTCGGCGCCCTGCTCGAACTCGCGAACATCCGCCGTCAGGCGGAACAGGCGCTGCGGCTGCGCACGGCTCAATTTCAGACGCTGCTCAACGAGGCGCCGCTCGGTGTTTACCTCATCGACGGCGATTTTAGGATACGGGAAGTCAATCCTCTTGCTGCATCCGTGTTCGGCGACATTCCCGATCTCATCGGCCAAGATTTCGCCACCGTGGTACGAATCCTCTGGCACGCCGAGTATGCCGACGAAATCGTGCGTCTTTTTAGGCACACCTTGCAGACAGGAGAACCCTATCTTGCGGCGGAGCGCAATGAGAAGCGCTTTGACCGAGGCACCGCTGAAATTTACGAATGGCAGATCAATCGTATCGAGTTGCCGGACGGCAACTATGGCGTCGTCTGCTATTTCCGCGACATTTCCGTGCACATTCGCGCCCGCAACGCATTGCAGGACGCAGACCGCCAGAAAGACGAATTTCTCGCCATGCTGGCTCATGAGCTGCGCAATCCGCTGGCCCCGATACAAAATGCAAGCACGCTGTTGGCGGCTATCACCCATCACGAGCCTCGCGCGCAGTTCAGTGTCGGCGTCATCAAGCGGCAGGTAACGCAACTGACTCGTTTGGTGGATGATTTGCTCGACGTGTCCAGAATCACGCAGGGACGGATCGAATTGAAGCGTGAGCCGCTCGAGCTCGGCGCCATCATCATGCAAGCGATCGAGGTCGTCGATTCCCTGTTTCGCGAACAGCGACACAAGGTGTCCATCGCCACGGAATATCAGCCCCTCTATGTGCTCGGCGACAATGCGCGCCTTGTGCAGTGCGTCGGCAATGTACTGACGAACTCGGCCAAATACACGGATCCCGAGGGGCAGATCACCATCCGCTCCTTCGCCGCCGACGGCATGGCGGTTCTGCAGGTGACGGATAACGGCGTAGGAATCTCGCCCGACTTGCTGCCGCGCATCTTCGATTTATTCGTCCAAAGCGAGCGCACGCTTGATCGCTCGCAGGGCGGCCTCGGCATTGGCCTATCGGTGGTCAAACGGCTCATCGATATGCACGGCGGGACCGTGGTGGCCCGCAGCGCCGGAATCGGCCATGGCACGACCTTCGAGATTCGGCTGCCCATCATTGCGCGGCCCCGCGCCGTTGTCGATCCACATCCGCCGGTTGATCTGGCTGCCCACCGCATTTTGATAGTCGATGACAATGTCGATGCCGCCGATACCCTCGCGCTGCTGCTCGAGCTCGAGGGTCACGAGACTCAGGCCGTATATGTCTCTGCGGATGCGGTCGAACGAGCGCAATCATTTGCTCCCGATTTCATCCTCCTCGACATCGGCCTTCCCGGCATGAACGGGTACGAACTCGCGCAGAAGTTTCGTTCGATGCCGGAATTGAAGGATGCTCGACTCATCGCGCTGACCGGGTATGGAAAGAGCGAGGACCATCAGCGTACCAAAGCCGCAGGCTTCAACGATCACCTGGTGAAGCCCGTCGATGCGGCGACGCTCAAGCTGGCGCTGGCGCGAGCATCCAATACCGACAAGTAGGCACCGTGCCGTTATTGCATGGCGAAGATTTTCGCATCAGCCGCGACTGCGTGCTCCGCGATCAAAAACGCCGCCGCGTTCCACGACTGGCCCGGCATTCCGCGGGGAGCCAGTGTTTTTCCATGCAGCCATTCGGTGAACTCCCAATTTCGAAGCGCGCAAACACGTGCCAACTTTTTGAGGCTCATTCTCGCCTCTTCGAGCCGGCCCGCCGCCGCGAGTGCGGCGATCCAAAATCCCCCGACCATCGGCCAGATACCCCCGTTATGATATTGCCAAACGTGATTCTGCCGGTGCCGTCCCATATAGGCCCGCCATAAAGAACTTTGCCGATCGATCGGACGGGTAACCGCGCGCACCGGGTAGGGATCGTCCACATGGGCCTTCACGAGCGCATCCAGCGTTCGCCTCCTCGCGCCGGCGTCGGCGAGCCCCAGCAGCGTGGCCAACACGTTGCCGAAGACGTCGCCCTCCTCCCCGAAGAACGAGAAGTTGACGAAACTCAGGTACAGGTCGCGGTCGCGCCCTCCGCGCAGCACATAGTCGTTGAGCAGCCGGGCTCGGCGATACTGAGAGATACCCGCCGAAAATGGATGGAACAGACCGTTGAAATTCGCGCGTGTCTCCTCCGCCTGCGAAACCCGATAGAGGCGCTTGACGAAGTACCACAGCGCATTCGTATACAAAACGAAGCCGGAGCGCGGCATGATGTCGGCCCAATCGCTGGCCTCATTCTGCTGCAGTAAGTAAAAGCGCTGATGCTCCTGGGCCAGTAGCCACTGGAGTGCAAGCTGGATGTGCTTGGCGTAGCGGCGCTCGAGGCCGCGTTTGCGGCCGCGTCGATCAAGGAACGCCAGCCCAATCAGCCACCACAATGTCGAATCAATGCAGCCCAAATACCAGAAATCGGCTTCCTGTTTCTGGAGGTCCACGAATTTGGCGATCTGCCCGTTGGGAGCCTGATACTGCGCCAGGGTCTGCAAACCCGTTGCGGCGGCGTTATCGAGTACTGGGTCGCCGGACAACGCCATTCCGATGGCACAAACCGCGGCATCTCGCCCAAATATAGCCGTGTACCCCCGCTTTCTTGCCCGCAGGCTCACGGAAGCGGCCAAGATGCCCCCCGGGGTGAGATTTCGCTTCAATAAATCGATGGATCGCGCGCGGCAGGTGCCGAGCAGAGAACTATCGTCCATGGGCTGCGGGGGCTTCACCATCGGCCAGGCTTCTTATCATCCGAGGTCTTGTAAAGTAGGTTAGCGAACAAATAAGGGCCTTTGGTGCACTATAGCGGCCGCGGTATCACTTCAGGAGACGAGAATGGCGACGGGTTGGGCAGCCGAGGGGGCTGTACAGGATCAAATCGACGCAACGGTGAAAGATGGCATCAATCGGGCCAAGAGCCGTATCCCGGAGGGCCCGAGTCTCACGAATTGCGCCGAGTGCGGCGGCGAGATACCAGAGGCCCGACGTGCGGCAGTGCGCGGAGTCCGCCTTTGTCTGTCATGTCAGGATGCCCATGATCGCGAAACGGCCCGGGTCACGGGGTACAATCGGCGTGGAAGTAAGGATAGTCAACTGCGGTAGCAGCGTTTACGGCGTTGCGGATCCCTGCCGGTCAATGCCGCGACGACCCACCATCATTCGGTCGAAGGTGTCATTCTCCATCGACAATTTCATGATTTGCAGTCGTTCCCTCGAGGAGGCGTCCCACGTCACGTCATCGTAGGCACAACGAAGTTCGATGGGCTCACCGGTTTCAAGCTTCCGCTTGATGACGTACTTGGAAACCGACAATGCGCTGTGCCGCTTGCAAACATTGCAAGTAATCGGAACGAAGATCGCTTCCATCGTTTATCCTTTTGCCAAGTTGAGCGCGAACTCTACAGTACCGGGCACGCCGCGTGTAGCCGCAGCGGCAAAAAATGCTGTTCCGCGGATCCTGGCAGCTAATCGACCAAGGCCTAGCGAGTTTCCGTTGAAAATCAATGGACCGCACGCCATAGATGGATTCAAATGCGAAGATCCTGGCGGCGATTCCTAATTTTACAAAAAGTTTTTGGGTCAGTGACGCGCCGCGCCCGCGGCGTTCCGTGAACTTATGCTACGGTGAGGTCAAATGAAAATCTTCGGGAAGCACTACCGAACCCTCTGGCCCACCGCGGCCGGAGCGGTCCGCGTCATTGACCAGTCCCGCCTGCCGTTTGAATTCAAGACAATGGATCTGGAAACACTCGAAGACGTTGCCCGCGCCATCCGGACGATGGTGGTGCGTGGCGCACCGCTGATCGGTGCGAGCGCTGCATACGGCATAGCGCTCGCACTGCGATCTGATGCGTCGGACGCGAATCTGGATGAAGCGGCGCGGATACTGCAAGCCACTCGGCCGACCGCGGTCAACTTAGCCTGGGCCTTGGCACGTATGCGCGGCGCGATGGCCGGCGTCCCACTGAAGGATCGCGTCGATGCGGCGTTTCGGGAGGCTGCGGCGATCTGCGATACCGATGTCGAGCAGTGCCGCGCTATCGGGATCCACGGTCTCGCAATCATCCGCGGATTGGCAGAGAGTGCCGGTCGTAAAATCAATATTCTTACGCACTGCAATGCAGGCTGGCTTGCTTGTGTCGATTGGGGCACGGCGCTTTCGCCCATCTACATGGCGCATGATGCTGGGATACAGGTCCACATTTGGGTCGATGAAACCAGGCCGCGCAACCAAGGCGCTTCCCTGACAGCCTTCGAACTCGCCGCGCAGGAAGTTCCTCACACGGTGATCGCGGATAATCTCGGCGGCCATCTCATGCAGAGGGACCAGGTGGATCTGGTCATCGTGGGCAGCGATCGGACCACGGCGGCGGGCGACGTGTGCAACAAGATCGGCACATATCTCAAGGCGCTGGCTGCACATGACAATGGCGTGCCCTTCTATGCCGCGCTGCCTCTCAGTACCATTGACTGGTCGCTCGAGCGGGGCAGCGACATCCCCATCGAGGAGCGTCCGACGGCGGAACTCACCCACGTTACCGGCCGCAGTTCTTCCGGCGCCATCGATACGGTGCGGGTCGTTTCCGAAGCGAGCCCGGCGCTCAACCTCGCATTTGACGTGACGCCTGCAAGACTGGTGACCGGCTTGATCACAGAGCGCGGCGTTTGCGCGGCGAGTCGCGCCGGATTGCAAACCCTGTATCCCGAACGACGGGCGGTTGCGTGACCCATTCTCAACGCGAGATCTCCGATCAAAATTTGCGCTCGACGCTGATTGCAGCCTGTCGAGAACTCGAGCGGCGCGGTTTGACCTTTGGCACCTCCGGCAACATCGGCCTGCGCCGGGATGAGCGGCGGTTTTTTATCAGTCCCAGCGGAATGCCTTATGAGTCCCTCGAGCCCATGCGATATACCGATGATGGACGTCGATGGGCGGTGGTTCGGCCGGCACCGTCCATCGACCGAGTGGCGTTTTCATCGCGATATATTCAAGGCGCGGGCGGAGATCGGTGCCGTCGTTCACACGCATTCGCGAAACGCCACGGCAATCGCCTGCACCGGCAGGGGCATTCCTGCGTTCCATTATATGGTGGCGATTGCCGGCGGCACTGACATCCGTTGCGCACCCTATTCGACCTTCGGCACGCAAGAGCTTTCCGACGGTGCACTGGCGGCCTTGGAAGGCCGCATGGCGTGCTTGCTTGCGAATCACGGGGTTATCGCGGTGGGTGCAAACCTTGGCGCCGCGCTTGCGCTAGCAGGCGAGATAGAGATATCTCGCGGCACAATATTGCGCGGCTCTGGCCATAGGCGAAGTTCGCCTTCTCGATGATGCAGAAATGGGCCGAGTAATCGATAAATTTCATTCTTATGGTAAGCAAGATGCGACGGACGCCGATCTCGTCTTTGCCGACGGATAACGGACGAGCGCTCGTGCCGCCCGGACAGGGACACGCCGGATATCGGATCCTCGACCTACGGAGTGTGATCGAGCTTCTGAGGTCGGTGCCCGACGTTCGCGCCATGCTCGGCGGCCGGGCCGAAGAGTGGCGCGTTCGCGAGGTCGGGGATGGCAATCTCAACCTAGTGTTCGTCGTCGAGGGTCCGCGGGAGTCGGTTTGCGTGAAGCAAGCGGTCCCCTATGTTCGCGCCGCAGGTCCGTCCTGGCCCATGTCGCTCGAGCGGGCATTTTTTGAGAATTCGTACTATCGTGCCGTCGCGCCGTATGTCGGCGACCGGATTCCCCAGCTCTACCACTATGACGCAGAACTCTATTGCACGGTCATGGAACGACTATCGCCGCACATCATTCTCAGGCACGGTTTGATTGCGGGGCGCCGGTATCCCTATCTAGCCCGCGACATCGGCGAATACGTCGCTCACGCTTGTTTCTTCACGTCCGATTTTGCGTTTCCATTCGAGCGAAAAATGGAGGCCAGCGCTTTGTTCAGCGGAAACAAGGCGCTGGTGCGCATCACGGTCGATCTGATTTTTACCGATCCTTACCTAACGAGCGATCGCAATCGTCACACCTCTCCGCAGCTTGACGGGATCGTGCGGGAGCTTCGCCGCGATGCGCTGCTCAAGGCCGCCGCGGCAGCCTTCGGACAGAAATTTCTCGAGCAACCCCAAGCGCTCATCCACGGGGACCTTCATTCGGGTTCGGTCATGGTCACCGAAAACGACACGCGAGTGATCGATCCGGAATTCGCATTCTATGGCCCCATTGGATTCGACCTCGGGGCATTCTTCGGCAACCTCTTGTTAAGTTGGTACTCGCAGCCGGGACACGCGACAGCGAGCGATGATCGCAGCGCCTTTCAGGGCTGGATACTCGATCAGGCGCGCATATTCTGGGAGACGTTCCGGGGCCGATTCCTTGCGCTTTGCGCCGAGCAGGCAAAAGGCGATGTATTTCCGGCCGCGATGTTTTCCGCTCCCGATGACCATGCCACGCTCGAGGCCGTGCGCGTAGGGTATGTGGACGCATTGTTTGCGGACATGCTCGGCTTCAGTGCGTGCAAAATGATCCGCCGCATCCTGGGTTTCGCGCATGTCCTCGATTTTGACTCGATCGGCGATGCGGCTCTGCGTGCAGACTGCGAACGCAATGCGTTGGCCATAGCGCGCCGATTGTTGACTCATCCGGAGCAGTTCACGTCGATTGATGCCGTGTTGGAGGCAGTAAGCAGCGGTCCTCTATGGCTAGACTGATCAAACAGTGTATGGCTTCATTGCTCAAAGATTGGGCGCCGGTTGCTACACGCGAGGCCTGGCCTTTGCCGACCGTGTTTCCGGCGGCTTGGATCAGCTGCATTGCCGCCGCGGCACCCTCGAAGCCGATCGAAGGGCTGTAAGCGGTCACGGTGAATCGGGCGATCAGACGTTCCTGGCGTGGCGCATCGCCGTTCAACGTCGAATGATCTTCGGTCACTATCCCCACCCCACAGCGGTCGATCTGATATCGGAATTCCTCGGTCGCCGTCGTCAGGGCAATATTTTGACGCGCCGGAGCGCCGACGTTCAATTCGCCCAGCCCCCCGAATATTCCACGGCGATTGCAAGCATCGCCCGAGAGCACGTTGCCGCCGCTTTGGAAACGCCATGTGGGCGACGACGGCAATTCTTCGGTTTGCGAATAACCGCCGTATTTCGTCACGAGCGCGTGTTCGACCACCGACTCGCGAACGTCATGCGCGGCGGCGTATGTGACCGAATGGATGATTGCCATCACCCGTTCCCGGCCCGGCACCGGCGTGAACATGACCTCGTACGACTCCCCTCCTTGCCCGCTTTCTGCTGAAGCCGGCGATGGCACCGTCCACGCCGCAATGACGTTCACAAAACGACTATCGCCCGTCGACAGAGCCGTGCCTCCGGGTGAGCCTGACGCGCTCAACGCTTGCGCGGACTCATGATAATCGAGCAGGTTCTTGGATTTCAGGAGCGCCCTAACCTGATCGGGCGTCATCCCCAACCTCACGCCGGCCACGTCGATCCTGCTCGGGGAGGGCGATGCCGTACCCGTGGGGGCCTGCGTGTGCTGCGCCGGGGCCGGTACAGTGCTGGGAATCGCAGCATCGGCGCCGGCAGTCAACGGATATCCGGCCGTTACCAAATTTCCCTGCCGTTCCGCGTTGTCGCAGCTATAGAAGGAGACGGCACCGGATTTGATCGTGGTCATGCCGTCAGGCCGCAATACCGGTTGCCCTCCGACGCCATTCGCTTCCCGCTTGCCCGTTTTGGCGTCGACGAGGCAGTAATATCGATGCGTATCCGGTGGCGTGCCAACGTCAAAATGCCCACGCACCACGTCGTGATCGAAGTCATGATTGAAAGCTTGCTTCAATGAAGACAGAAACCCGCCCGCCGGACCCAGGTTATCATCGCCCAGCGCGCCGCCCGCGACGCAAAGCAGAAAACCAAGCGCATAGGCGCGTGAAAAGCGCGGAACGCGCTGCGAGGAGACCACGGAGTGCCCCAAATCCGCCATGCGCGGATTCTAGCCGCTTCATTCCCACAACGATATATTGTGAAACGATGAAAAAGCCCTCGGGTGGCTCATCAACGGTGACTATTGAGCCCTAGAACGGAGATCCTTGTACTGCTTCCGGTCGTACTGGTGGTGATCTCGGTCGTCGCATCGCGGCTCCAGACATCGCCCGCCATTCTACTGGTACTCACCGGCGTGTTACTCGCATTGATTCCCGGATTGCCCTCCGTCAATCTCGCTCCGCAGTTTGTGCTGCTCTTCGTGCTTCCGCCGGTCATTTATTCCTCCGCCGTCGCAATGAGTTGGCGCGACTTCCGATTCAGCATTCGCCCCATCTCAATGCTTGCCGTCGGTTGTGTCGCCTTCACGACCGGGGCCGCCGCGGCGGCCGCCCATTGGCTGCTCGGTCTAACGTGGCCGGAAGGCTTCGTGCTCGGCGCGATCGTTTCACCGCCTGATGCCGTTGCTCCATTGGCTCTAGCGCGCAGGATGCGGCTGCCGCGGCGATTGCTGGTCATTCTCGAGGGCGAAGGTCTGGCGAATGACGCCACGGCCCTCGTATTTTACCGATTTGCGGTCGCCGCCGTCAGCATCGGTGGATTTTCCTTTGGGCAAGCACTGGTGACCTTTGCGGAAATCGCTGTCGGCGAAATCCTTTGGGGTTTATTGGTGGGCTGGACCATCCTCCGGTTGAGACATTGGATCCGAGACGTGCGGCTCGAGATCTTGCTGTCGGTCCTAACCCCATTCATTGCGTATTGGCCGCCCGAGCGCCTGGGCGGATCCGGGGTACTCGCAACCGTTACTTGCGGTCTTTACATCAGTTGGAATGGCCTTCGCCTCATCAGCGCATCCACCCGGTTGCAAGGGGTATTCTTCTGGGATTTTCTGATCTATTCGACCGAGGGAATGCTGTTCTTGGTCACCGGTTTGCAGGCGCGCGCGCTGCTTACGGCTTTCAGGACGTATGCCGCGTCGCAACTGGTTGGTTCGGCGATGGTTGTCAGCGCAGTCATCATCATTGCCCGCTTTGTCTGGATGTATCCGGCAACCTATGTTCCGCGGCGGCTGTCGCCGGCCCTTGCCCGCTCGGACCCTGCACCTCCATGGCAGTGGCCGTTTCTACTCGCGTACACCGGAATTCGCGGCATCGTGTCGCTCGCCGCCGCATTGGGTCTTCCGCTGACCATCGAGACGGGCGCGGCGTTTCCTCATCGCGATTTGATTTTGTTTCTGACCTACGCCGTCATTTTGGTGACGTTGGTCGTGCAGGGTCTCTTCTTACCGAATGTGATTCGTGCACTCGGCCTCGCGAATGCAGGACAAAAGGAGTTTCAGGTCGAAATAGATGAAGAGCTTGCCGCACGGCGCAAGGGGATCGAGGCCGCATTGCTCGAGCTCGACAAGATCTGCACAGAGAGGAAATATCCTGACGAATCTCGTTCACTCGGTCCATACCCTGTACCGCGAGCGGCTCAAACACGCCGAACTTGGCGGCAACGAGACCTCGAACAACCGGGGATATTCAGCGGGCTATGAGGAAATCATGAGGCAGCTCCTTCGAACGGAGCGAGAGCAAATGATTGAACTGTACCGGGCGGGGTGTCTCAAGGATGAGCCGCGGCGACGCATCGAACTGGATCTTGACCTGCGCGAAGCGCAGGCGGCCAACCTTCCTAGCCTCGCTCCTTGAACCCCACGGGGTCGCCAATGGGGGCTCGCGCTCCAACACCTGGGGCCTAATCGGTCACCCGCCTGCACTGACCTACACGACGGTCCGATCCGCCCGGGTCTCGACGTCGCAGACCCGATACGTCCTCTTTGCGGCGTGGAGGCCCGCGTCGATCGTTGTAATGGCGGTAGGTGCACGTGCACGCCTCTGGAGCCGTGCATTGAGGCAAAGGGATACGCGGCGCCTCGGCCGCCAGAAAGCGCCTTCCCATGAGCCCCCGCGCTGCTTCGCAGGCGTATCGTTCGGTTGCAATCGAAACCGCATGCCATGCCCCGCGCTGGGCTGTGGGCTTGGTGCGCGGCTTCTGCGGATCTGTGCGTTTCTTCCACATGACTACTGGCTCTAGCTATTCGCGACCACCATAGATAGCTCATGCCACGGGCATCTGTAAGCCAATGCCACGACCGCGGGTCAGTCCCCCGACCCTACTCGTGTGCGGATCTATAAAGTACATCCGCTAAAGATGTTAACTTATTGAATACGAAGTGATTTATAGGAATAGAAGCGGACTTAAAAGAAGTGCTACCAGGCCTAGGAAGAGATCCTAGGCCGAGTAGCGATCATCGAGCTCACGGATCAGATACGACGGGAGCCATTCATCACAAACGCGACCACCGCACCAATCAAGAAAACCACGAACAGGATTTTTGCGATTCCCGCAGCTCCAGCTGCGATGCCGCCAAAACCAAAAAGCGCGGCAATGAGAGCAATGACTAGAAAGACGACAGCATAATGCAGCATGGTAGTTCCATTTATGTAGGTTTACGAAAGTTCCGCCACGCGAAAACACTACCCAGATCGGGTTCGGCTCAGTAGAGGGTTGAATCCAGACCGAGCGTGGGAATGCGCCGACGCGCGGGGCCATACCCCCGTGCGACCTGGTCAATCAGTTTCATGCGGCACGCATCGACGGCCGCTCGGCTGCCGCCTCATCGGTAGAACGCGAAGGATTGACTCCCGGTAAGACGCACCGGAATGAAGGCAGGATCCGGAGGCTAAAGTGAATGCGAACGTCCCGCGGCCCACCGGTTCGACGTAAGAAACTGCACGAATATTCAAGAGGAGGGAACGCTCGATCCGAATGAACCCATGAATTGCCAAGTCCGCCGACAGGCGCTTAAGCGAATCCCTGCTGATGTACTGGGAGCTGGCCGTCCGTATCGTCACATAGTTGCCGTCCGATTCGATGTAATCGATCGCGTCGGCGTTCAATGGGTAAAGTCGCCGCTCGCGCTCGCCCATCAGAATTTTTAGTGCGCGGGCGCCTAGCTGCGCCGGACAGCGGCCCCCTATCGGCGTGCGCAACGCGCAACACGTCGAACTTGGACATGTCGGGCAAATCGCCCCCAAGATGCTTCATCGGCGAGTCTCCCAACGGCGGCAGCGCGCCGGCGCCTCGGACCAAATCGTCCTGAGCAGGAGTCCTCATGCACCGCAGGTGATCCATGGCCGCGTCTCGAATTGTCCCTGATGCCAACCGATTCGTCCCTGAACCGCCTCTGCGAACTACGGCACGCCGTTGGGCGACACAGGGATGCTGGGATGGTCGTCGAGGGTCTTCATTTCGTTCTCGCAAGCCTTTTTCAGCTCGTCCCTGGATAGCCCGGGGTTTGCCCTCGTCGAGTCGGGATAACTAAATCGATGATGGAACTACCCGCCGAGATGCGGAAGGTTGGTACAGCGCATTCCTAGCGCGGAATTTTCCTACCCGTCATTCAAAGAATTTGTCGGCGATGTCGCTATTAGGCGACGCTATTGGAATCTGACGCGCGAAGGCGATGATCGCCTACAGCAGCGTCGCTGCATTGCGGGATACTATCGCGCGTCATTCTTACATGGCTGAGTCAATGGGCACCGCCATACTGAACATCGGTACGTCTGACTCGTTGACAAAGTTCATTTCAGAAGCTATGGCGGCCGAACGTGATAGCCCCTTCGAATTCTTTACCGCCGCAACCGAAGCCATACAGGCAAGCAAGTGCCGGCGCCTTGCATTGATCGTTGCGGGTAGGGCCGGCAAACAATCGCTCGAGGGGGGTGCCGACGGTTACTGCCTCATGGCTTCGCTCGATCGAACTCACTTTATGTAAGCCGTACGTACGACGAGCCGACCAGTGCCGAGCCCCGACTACATCGAACAGCAGATGGCGAAGGTCGTATTGAACGCCATCGGAGATGCCGTGATCGGAACGGATAGCGAGGGCCGCATAACCTATATAAACAAGGTGGCTGAACGATTGGTGGGCCGCGAGGCCTCCTCGATATGCGGAACGGACTTCGCGGCGGTTTGTCATATCTATGACATACAATCCAAGGAGTATCTGCCGAGCCTGATGTCACTCGTCAGCGAAGGTGAACCGACCGCCCAGGTGATGCGAGGCAGCGTCTTGGTCTCACCCCTGGGCACCGAGATTCCCATCGAACATACAGTTTCCCCTCTCTACGACCGAGGAGCGCTCGCCGGGGCCGTGATCGTCTTTCGCGACTTGAGCGAATCTCGCGCAATGACGGAACGGATGTCCTATCTTGCGCACCACGATTTTCTCACCGATTTACCCAATAGAGTCCTCCTCAGCAATCGGCTGAGCCAATGCATTATCTTGGCCGAACGCCACAACCGCCTTCTCTCCATCCTCTTCCTGGACTTGGATGGATTCAAACTCATCAATGATTCTTTGGGCCATTCCATAGGCGATGAATTGCTCAAGGAAGTGGCGAGAAGGCTGACGCAGTGCGTGCGGCGCTCAGATACCGTGAGCCGGCAAGGCGGCGATGAATTCGTGGTCCTGCTGGCCGAAGTGGCGAACGCCCAGGATGCCGCGGTCACCGCGGAAAAAATGCGCGTCGCGCTCTCCGCGCCATACTTCATCTCGAGCCATCAACTTCATCTACGGTGCAGTATCGGGATCAGCGTCTATCCGGATGACGGCCGGGATGCTGAAACACTCATCAAAAGTGCCGACATGGCCATGTACCACGCAAAGGAATCAGGCCGTAATCGCATCCAGTTCTTCGAGAATGAGATGAATGTGCGCGTCGTGAGACGGCAGTCGATGATACAAGCCATGAGCGAGGCGCTGGCGCGCGGAGAGTTCGTTCTGCACTATCAGCCCACTTATAATCTCCACACCTCGGAGGCGAGGGGCGTCGAGGCGCTGATCAGGTGGCAGCGCCCCGCGCACGGGCTCATAGCGCCGGGCCAATTCATTTCCATTGCCGAAGACGCCGGCCTCATCGAGGCAATCGGACAGTGGGTGCTGCACCAGGCATGTAATCAGGCGCGTACTTGGATCGACGAAGGGCTGTCGGTCGACCGAGTCTCGGTCAATATTTCGGCCCTGGAATTCAATTGCAAGACGTTTTCTGAGAATGTACGCACTGTATTGAGGAACACGGGGCTGGAGCCCTGGCGTCTCGAACTGGAACTGACCGAAACGGCCGTCATGCGGGACGTGATAGCGACCTCGCACGTGCTGGCGGAATTGAGCGCGGACGGAGTTCGTTTTGCAATGGACGATTTCGGAACGGGATATTCCAGCCTCAATCATCTATTGCTGTTTCCAATCGACACGCTGAAAATAGACAAATCGTTCGTGCAGGACGTGCGCTCGAATGCGAATGCCGCAACGATAGTGACCGCGATCGTCCAGCTGGGTCAAAGCCTCGAAATGGAGGTCATCGCGGAAGGTATCGAAACCGCCGAGCAGTTGAAATTTCTCGCCATGCGGGGGTGCCTCGCGGGCCAGGGCTATTATTTTGGCCCTCCCGTGGGCGCAGACGAGGTGCGCAAGCATTTGCAGCCGCGGCGCACCGGGCACGGCCGCGCAATTCATCGATGACTCGACGGCTTGGCGGCGCTTCGCTGCGTTTATACCTTCGGTATATGCAGCCGGCTGATCATGAGTGAGCCCGACAGGCCGTATATCAGGGTAAGTGGATGGAGAACATGGGACATCACGGTGATTCCACCCCACCACAGGTGGTCGCCGATCGCCCCGCCATACCCGGCGAACATCAGGACGCAGACGACGACAAATGAAGTCGGTATGGGCGTCCCCTCGAAGTACTTGACCTTCCCGCTGCCTCCGGACAATTCCTCGGCGGTGACATTGTAGCGTGCCAGACGCGAGACTCCGCAGGCCACGAAGTAGCCCAATATGATGCGATCGAACAGGCCCTCCATGCCGCAGCTGTAACCGATCATAGCAGGCGTGATTCCGAAGGAAATTATGTCCGCAAGAGAATCGAGCTCGCGACCCATCGCTGATTGGCTTTGCCGCCACCTTGCCACCCGGCCGTCGAGAACATCGAATATCAAAGCAGCGAAAACCAGCGCTCCTGCGAAATACAAGTGCCGGACAGTGCCCGTCTGAACGAAGCTTATTGTCGAAAACAACGCTGCCGTCCCGCAAATGGCATTGCCGAGCGTAAACCAATCCGCTAAATGAAATTCTCGAATCATCGAGAAAGGCTTCGGATGTTTGTCGGCGTTCATTTCGATCGATCCGGTCCAAAGATACCTGCATTCTAGGCTCATCGGCGGCCAGGATCCTAGAATCGGCTACCGGCCCGGTCATTCGTTATGATAGTCGCATGAAAATCGCCACCTACAATGTCAACAGCATCAATGCGCGTCTGCCCAATCTTCTGCGATGGCTCGATTCCGCCTCGCCGGATGTCGTTTGCCTTCAAGAATTGAAGGCACCCAGGATAAATTCCCCGAAGCCGTGATCCGCGAGGCTGGTTACGGCGTGATCTGGCATGGCCAGAAAAGCTGGAACGGCGTGGCAATTCTCGCTCGAAATGCGGAGCCGGAGGAGGTCCGGCGCGCGCTTCCGGGAGATCCCGACGATATGCATAGCCGATATATCGAGGCGACGATAGGCGGCATCGTAATCGGCTGTATATATCTGCCGAACGGAAACCCGGCTCCTGGCCCGAAATTCGAGTACAAGCTACGCTGGCTGAACCGCCTGCTTGCTCATGCGGCGGAACTGCTTCTTTCGGGAGTTCCCGTCATACTTGCAGGGGATTACAACGTGATACCGACAGAGGCTGACGTGTATAAACCCGAACGTTGGGTCGATGATGCGCTGTTTCGAGTGGAGGTCCGCGAGGCGTTCGCCCACTTGACAACCCATGGATGGGTCGACTCGCTGCGCGATCGTCATCCGAACGAGAAGATATATACGTTTTGGGATTATTTCCGCAATGCTTATACGCGCAATGCCGGACTTCGCATTGATCATCTTCTGCTGAGCCCCTCGATCTCGAGCTGTTTGGTCGACGCCGGCGTCGACCGAGAGGTGCGTGGTTGGGACAAGGCCAGCGACCACGCCCCGGTATGGGTCGAATTGGCCGATCGAGGATCCGCAAACCGATGACCACCCCCCTGCATTCGACTCTCAAGCGGGCTCTGACGATCGAGGGCCGCGAATACGTCGTGACGTTGACGAGCGAGACACTCAAAGTGACGCTAAAAGGCAAACGCCGCGGTGTCGAACTGGCATGGGCAAACATCGTGAATGGGGAAGCCGCTCTCGCCGTCGGCTGCATGCCTCGGTGGGCGCCTTCACCCCGCAAAAGGCAACGAACTCGGCGAAAAAATCGCAACCAGCGGGCGCCCCGAGATCCATGAAAAAAGTGCCTTCGAAGAAATAGCATCGAGGCAGGCTTGAACATGCCATGGCTGTGCAAAGATGAACAAATCAAAGCAGCTTGACGAGCTTGTTACCGAAATAGAGGAGCTCTTAGCCCGCTTGCCGGATAACTCGGATCCCGGGTTTGCCGCCCTGCGAGAGCGCGTCGACAATACGATCCTCGACACATGGACCTCCGTTACGCGGGAAAGCCGAAGCGGCGGCAAGCGCTGAAGAGCTGATTAATTCCCTGACAGACTGTATTCACTCCCATCCTTGGCTCATCATCGTCGCGACGGCGGTGCTCAGCATATCCGCAAGCTTCTTCGTCGGCCGGACCACCCGCGCCAAGACCCGGGGTTGCGAACCTATTCCCATCGGCGGGACAGCACGCACTTACGGGATCGATGAATGTCAATCGGCATATTCGCGCGGAAATAAAATTCGGAATGTAGTTCCAAGGCCCCGCTCGGACCTCACCTCGATCGTCGCGTTCAACATTTCGCACAAGCGCTTTACGATGGACAGACCGATTCCCTCCCCCCCTGCTTCGCCATCGCCCGAGGCCTGATCGGCGTGAGGCGCAGCGAACTTGGGTTTCTTGATGGTTTGTTCGCTGCCGCCCTTTTGCTGATTAGCGCCGGCGGACGATTGCTCATGTGCTTTCACGAGGGCATCGGTCATCGGTTCCCCCGAACCTGCGTGAAAACCCGGGCCGGTATCGGCAATGGCCAACTCCCAACGTTTGGGATCGTTGATCGTACTGTCGCCCCATCTGACCGTGATACCCCCTACGCGCGTGAATTTGACGGCATTCAATATGAGATTTTGAGCGATACGGCGAATCTTCACGGCATCGCCATCGGTCGCAAAGCCCGGGGGGCCGTCGCAGCGCAGGTACAAGCCGCGCTGCTGAGCCAACGCATTGATGCCCTCGCACAATTGCTGAATGATGGGCGTCACGTCGATGGGTTCAATGTGGCGTACTTCTCGGCCGGCCTGTAGCCGCGCAAGACTCGTCACGTCATCCAGCAAATGATGAAGGGAAGTCACATTTCGCATCAGGATACGGACGAATTCATCCGTGAAGATTCCCGCAGTCCGCTATGGGTGAGCCCGACCGTCACGTTTGCGACCACGCCCAAATTGCCTCGGAGATCGTGGGCCGCTTGTCCCCAAAGTCGGCCCGTTGCTGCTCCAGCGCTTGGATTTCGGCCAAGGCACCCTCGAGGTCCTTGACGTGGCCCGCCGCCTCGCGTTGCTGGAGCTGAAAATACTGGCGCACGCTTTCTTCGACTCCTATGCTGCAGATCGCTGCCCAGAGGCGACGTGCCGAGGCCATGGCGGGATGCGAGATGTCGGGGTTATCGGAAATATAGCATTCCAACTCCGACACCACGGCTTCGTTCAGCTTGCCAAGCTCACGAGTTACCTCGTGTAGATCATATCCTTGCTGCCAACGCTGCAGTCCATGCGCTGCCGCGGAAGCGAGGCCCGCGCCCTTGTCGAATTCACTCGCATTCGATCGGAAGTGCCGGAGTTCGCGCTCGAAAGTCAAAAGCAATGCGGGAATGTGATCATATAGGTCCACTTGCGGCAAGGAGTCGCTGGTGGTGAGGCAGGGGTCTTTTTGGATGGCTGTGCGCCAAGTGCGTAGGATCGCGTTGCGGCGGCCGCTCAAGTACGTTGCCAGCGCCTGAGCTCAACATCGATATCCCCCACTACGCTCTCTCCCCGGCTATGGACCCGAAACGCGGCCGCTGCAATTTGGCTGCTTAGTATAGCCAGTCAAGCCGCGGGTCCAAAGGATTCGAGCTTTTGAAATGTTAAGGGAGGATTTGAGCGTTTCAGAGACCCCCTAGACGGTGCGGCTAGTTCATCGTCGAAAGGGCCGCGGCTATGCATTTTAAGCCGCGGCCGCTTCCAGACTTTGGGGGCGCGCCGCCACCCTGCCTATTTGACGGAAACGCCTGCGGCCGCGGCGATGGACTCGATCTTCTTCAAGTGCGCTTGAAGCGTCGGCAGCGTTGCGGCGGCGAACGCCTTGGCGTCGGAATCCTTGCCAGTCGCGGCTTCCTTCTTGAACAAGGCGATGTCTTCCTTATGATCCTTGATCATTGACTTGATGTAGGACTTGTCGAAAGCCTCGCCTGACAGGACTTCCAATTTGGCCTTGGTGGCCATCTGCCCAACGCTTGGGCTGGTCGGTAGGGAAATATTCTTCGATGAAGCGATGCCCTTGAACTTCTCGTTCGCGGCGCTATGGTCCTTGACCATCATCGCGCCATAGTCCTTCACGCTGGCATTGGTCGATTTTTGCTGGGCCAAGTTTCCCAGCTCCACCTCCGCAATGCCGCCTTCCGCCGCTTGTTTGTAGAACGAAGAGTCGGGGCTCGCCGCGCCAAATGCGGCAAAGGGTGCCGCCAGTGCCAAAATTGCCCATGCACGCTTCATAAATTCTCCTCGTTTTTTGCAGTTCCTGAGTACAATCAGCCGAATCTCGAAGCCGAAATATGCGCGTTTGCCTGTCATCGCGCAGCGCCATTCGATCCTAAAATTTTGTAGGAAAAGGCGGGCACGTGGCCCCAAGCTGCCCCACCATGGCGTCACTCACCGGCCGCTATCGGCGGCGCTGCTTGTCGGCAGTCATCCCATGTGGCCGGATCACCCCGCAGAGGGACCCGCTTTTCGAATCGGGTCTTTCGCCTTGCGCATCGTCGGATGCGTCGCCTTGCGCATTCTCAGATGGGTCGTAAAACGACGTGTTTTTTTGGCATAAAGTCGACGGCCCAAGGCAAAAGCCTCTTTCCGTAACCCGGCACGAAAATGTTTCGTGCGGGTCCGCCACTTCCCAATCGCGACCGCACCAGCTCGCAGCGAGCCGCTTTCCGCAAATTCCTTCACCTTGTCACTGAGCACGGCCAAATCGTGGTCGCGTCCCAGGACATCAGCCAGGTGGCGAGCTTGCTTATGGCTTTTTGCGAGCCGACGAACACCCAAGCCGCGCGCAACATCGATTTGATTGAGCAGATATTTGACCTGCTTGCGCCATTCATGCAAGTGCGCATCGGTTGGGCGCCGCGTTGCCCGCGCAAGGGCCTTGCGGCCGCTCCCGTACACACGGCTCAGTCCGGGGCTCAATGCGAGCACATCGGGCAGGGTATGGGTCAATCTCTCAGCGCGGCTGGCCGCGTTTCGCAAAGTACCCGCCGCGTCCGCGAGGCGCTCGGGGCGCAACTCTTGCCGCGCTTTCAGGCGCTCAGACAAGAGCAACTTGCGGAGTTCTTCGCGAAGGGCCGCAAGCTTCTTCCCGTCTCGCTCAGGGCGTAACTCGGTCAGCGCGTGCACCAGGACCTTTGCGTCGCGCACTGAAGTCATCGCCCTCCCAACATCGCGAATGGCGGCGTTCTCTTGGCGATAAGCATCCGCGGGCATGCGTGGCCGCAGCAAGCGCAGGGTCGCGCGCGCACGCTTGAGCTCTTTACGAACGTCGTGGATGCGCTCGTCCGAGCTGCCGCGTAGCGCCCGGACGGCATCGTCGAGCTGCCGAAGGAACACGTCCCGCACGGCGTACAGCGGCACCTGCAAAGCTGAATCGGCTTTCATCGTCTTTCCCTCGTGCTTTTCGCACGCGGCGACTCGAGAGTCGGCGGCTCGACCGTACCGCCCTTTCATGGCGGGAGTGTAGGTTCATGGCGGGAGTATAAAAAATTAGGTAACTCTGCAGGGTCGCCGTGCGTCCCTTAGTGGTGTCGGGAGCTCTCCCACACCGTACACCGCGGTGCGCCGACAGTCTTCGGCGGTACGGTCAGGCCACCATGGAGCCTAGCGGCAATTCAGCCGCTCATGGAATTTTATCCGCGTTAGGGCGAGGGCAACATCATGACCAATGCGCTTAAGGGTTTACGGGTGGCAATTTTGGCGACTGACGGATTCGAGCAGTCCGAGCTTTCGGAACCCCGAAAGGCACTCGATACCGCCGGCGCGAAGACCATCGTGGTTTCGCTCAAACAGGGCAAGATTCGCGGGTGGAATCACAAGGAATGGGGGCAAGAGATCTCAGTGGATCAAATACTCGATGGTGCGAGCGCGGACAATTACGATGCACTGGTGCTCCCCGGCGGCGTCATGAATCCCGATGCGCTCCGCATGCAGCCGAAGGCTGTCGCCTTCGTGAAAGCGTTTTTCAATGCCGGCAAACCGGTTGCTGCCATCTGTCACGGGCCATGGACGATCATCGAGGCCGGCGCCGCTCAAGGCCATCGGATGACCTCTTGGCCCTCTCTCAAGACCGACCTTAAGAACGCGGGTGCCGACTGGGTCGATGCGGAAGTCGTCGTCGACGACAACTTGGTGACAAGCAGAAACCCCAATGACATCCCGGCGTTCAATCGCGAAATGATCGAGCTGTTCGGCCGTGCCGGTTCGACACATCCCAGAAACGCTGAACCAGCCGGAGCCGAAACATCGCGTTTCGCCTGAAGAGTTCGGGCGGTTGCCGCGCTCACGCAACGCTTCGCTTCATAAGCGTTAAACACGTATATTCTCGCCGCGCTTGGCCGACATTTAAAACGGCCGCGGATGGAGCAGGCGTTTGGGGCAAAATCGACGATACCGCGCTTCGTACGTGGCAAGGGGATGTGTATACATCGGCCTTTGCCTCGGCATGAACGCAGCGGCCAGCGCGGCAGATCGTGCCCTGCTGGCGAATCCGTGCGCCGGCGGGTGGTGGGCCGATTTCATGATCGGCTCGCATCACATCCACCCGTATCGTCATTTCGACGATTTCAATCCCGGCCTCGGCTTCGAATGCTCCATTCGGCCCCAATGGGCAGCCTCCGCCGGATATTTTCGCAACTCGCTGGATCGGCCATCATTTTACGCGGGAGCGATTTTTACGCCGGCGATCTCCCGCTGGAGATGGTTCAGCGTCGGCGCAATGGGGGGCGTGATCTCGGGTTACAACTTCGGGCGGTTTGGCGTTGGCTCCAAAAATCGAACCGGCGCGGTGCTTGCGCCAACCGCCATCACCCAGTTCGGTCATTTCGGCATGAACTTCATCCTCATCCCGCCGATCCGTGAGAATAATCTGCCGTTCACGGTGGGATTTCAGGCGAAATTTCGCTTTACCAACTAGGCGACGAAGGGCGGTGTCGACACTCGCACGCGCCGCGGCCTACGAAATGCCGCCGCGGAGCGATCAGCGGTTGGCCCGGCCGACTGCGGTACCACCGCCGTTTTTTTTTCGCTCTGTAAGATTTTTCCCACGAGATGGTGCGGCCACCTCGCACATCTCCTGAGTTGCAAATTTCATCGCTCTGATTCAAAGTTTGTGCGATGGCCCAAAAGAAACAGCGGTCAACCAAACAACATAGCGTCACCGCTCAATTCCATTCAGAACTTCTGGTCCATCGGGAAGTTTGTGCGCAAGTGCCCCTGATCTAAGGATGAAATCCCCCAACCTTAAAACGGCAGGCAGGCCGATAACGCGGTTCCCCAAAACCTTAACCGGGATAGCAGGACTCGATCAGATCACGCTCGGTGGCCTTCCCGCCGGCCGGCCCACGCTTGTTTGCGGGGGACCGGGGTGCGGCAAGACGCTACTGGCCATGACATTTCTCGTCAATGGCGCAACGATGTTCGACGAACCCGGCGTATTCATGAGCTTCGAAGAATCCAGCGAGGATTTGCTGCACAACGTCGCGTCGCTGGGCATCGATCTGGCTACCCTCGTCGATGAGAAAAAGATCGCGATGGATTTCGTGCGGGTGGAACCGAGTGAGATCGAGGAATCGGGGGAGTATGATCTCGGAGGCCTTTTTGTCCGCTTGGGCCATGCGATCAAATCGGTCGCTGCCAAGCGCGTGGTGCTCGATACTCTCGAGGTGCTCTTCGCAGGCCTCGGAGACACCCCACTTCTGCGTTCTGAACTCCGCAGGTTGTTCGCCTGGCTGAAAGAACAGCACGTGTCGGCGATCATTACCGCCGAGCGGGGCGCAGGCACGCTCACGCGATTCGGCCTGGAAGAATACGTCTCGGACTGCGTGGTCTCGCTCGACAATCGGGTATCGAACCAGATCACGACGCGCAGGCTGCGAGTGGTCAAGTATCGGGGATCCGCGCACGGCACCAACGAATATCCGTTTCTGATCGACGCGAAAGGAATTTCAGTTCTGCCGGTAACCTCCGCGGGATTGGCGCATGAGGCATCCGAAGTTTCGATTTCAACTGGCATTGACGATCTCGATAAAATGCTGGGGATCGGCGGGTTTTATCGCGGCACCAGCATTCTCGTGTCCGGCAGTGCGGGGACCGGCAAGACGAGCCTTGCCGCGCATTTCGTCGAAGCCGCGTGCGGCCGCGGCGAGCGCTGTCTTTATTTCGCGTTCGAGGAGTCCCCGGCGCAAATCGTGCGCAACATGCGCTCCATCGGGCTGGACTTGCAGCCGAGGATCGACTCAGGCCTCCTGCGTTTCGAGGCGGCTCGCCCCAGCCTGTACGGCCTGGAGATGCACCTGGCACGGATGCACCGCGAGATCGAAGATTTCGCGCCCGCTGCGGTCGTGCTCGATCCGATTTCCTCGCTACGCGGCGATACCGGCGATGTATACGCGATGTTGCTGCGAGTCATCGACCTTCTGAAGAGCCGCGGGATCACCGCTTTCCTTACCAATTTGTTGTCCATTCAGGGGACTATGGACTACGCGGACACCGGAATGTCCTCGCTCATGGACACCTGGCTATCGCTAGTACATCTAGAAGCCAATGGCGAGCGAAATCGCGGCCTTTACGTTCTCAAGTCGCGGGGCATGGATCACTCCAACCAGATTCGCGAATATCAATTGACTTCGCACGGCATAAGAATGGTCGACGCGTACCTCGGCAGCGCCGGCGTGCTCACCGGCTCGGCCCGAATGACCCAGGAAGCGCTGGATGCGGCCGCGGAGTTGCGGCGCAGCCGAGAAACGAAGCGCAAGCAGCGGGTGATCGAGCGCAGACGTGCCGCCGTCGAACGACAAATTGCAGAATTGCGCGCCGCCCTTGAAGCCGACGAGGAGGAAGCCCGCATGTCGCTGGAATACGACGCAGAATTGGAACGAAAGATTCAAGCGGACCGGCACGCCATGGCGCTGCAACGGGGCCGGGCCCTTCCATGACTGCCCGGCCGGACGGCGCCGCTGAGAATGCCGAGTTGGGAGTCGCCCAATACAATTTGAGACTCTATGTTGCGGGCCAGACGTCCGAAATCGATGACGGCGCTCGCCAACCTACAGAAGATCTGCGACGAGCACCTTTCGGGCCGTTATCGAATCGAGGTCATCGATCTTCTGTTGCATCCCCAGCTGGCCGCAGGAGACCAGATTCTTGCCGTCCCCACGCTCGTGCGCCGGCTTCCGGAGCCGCTCAAGAGGATCATCGGCAACTTGTCGGACTTGGAACGGGTGCTGGTCGGACTCGATCTGCGTCCGGACGTTTCGCGGTGAGCAGCAAGCCGCCGCCGAAGCTTGCGCCTTCGCAGTACGTACTGCGCCTCTTCGTGACCGGCACGACTGTGCGCTCGGCGAGGGCAATCGAGAATCTGCGGCGGGTTTGCGAGGAGCATCTGAGCGGTGAGTACGACCTCGAGGTGGTCGATATCTATCAGCATCCGAATGCCGCCAAGGATTACCAAATCGTCGCCGCGCCGACACTGGTCAAAATGCTGCCGCTTCCTTTGCGGCGGATCATCGGCGATCTTGCAGATGAAGAACGAGTCTTGGCGGGTCTCGATATAAGCCCGAAAGACGGTACGACGCACGGCAAATGAACGCCGCGGCCGGCAATGACGCCGGGGCTGATCCCGGTCCCGTCTCCGAAAACAAGCTGCAGCGCGAGATCGATTCGCTTCGCGAGCGATTGCGCGAAGCGGAGGAGACTCTCAATGCGATCAGGAACGGCGACGTCGATGCGGTTGTGGTGTCGGGCCCGGACGACGTGGCTCGAGTGTATACCTTGGAAACCGCAGACGAGTCTTACCGCGTGCTGGTCCAGGAGATGCAGGAAGGAGCTCTGACCCTTACCAAGGCGGGCGATATCCTTTATTGCAATGCCCGGCTGGCCCAGCTCGTGGAGATCGAACAGTGGAGAGTCGTCGGCGGATCGCTGCAGCGGTTCATCGGCGAGAGCGAGTGGCCGTCGGTTCTGGAGATGATCGACGGCGAATCCAAGGGCGAAGTCAGCGTTCAAACGGCGCGGGGACGCCGGGTGCCCGCGCACCTATCCTTCAGCGCGTTGCGCGGCGGTAACTTGAGCGGCGTCGAGATCTACTGTTGCATCGTCACGGACTTGACCGAACAACGGCGCACGGGCGACCAACTTCGCGCCGCTCATGCGGCGCTCTTGCTGCAGGTGGCCGAACGCGAACGCACGGAACGATTGCTGCGACAAAGCCAAAAGATGGAAGCGGTCGGACAGCTTACCGGCGGTATCGCCCACGACTTCAATAATTTGTTGATGGTGATCACCGGAGGCTTGAGCATCCTGGACCGCAATCCCCCGCCGGAGCGGCATCAAAAACTGCGCGACGGAATGCGCAAGGCCGCCGAACGCGGCGCCGCTCTCACGCGTCAATTGCTGGCGTTCTCCCGGCAAAAAGAACTGCATCCCAAGCCGATCTCACTTCCCCGGCATGTCGAAGGAAGGCGCGCGCTCTTGGACGGATCGTTGGGCGGCGATGTGACGGTGAAGACCGAGTTCGCGCCGGACGTCTGGGCGGTACGCTGCGATGAAGGCGAGTTGGAGATTGCGCTCTTGAATTTGTGCGTCAATGCGCGCGATGCAATGCCCAAAGGCGGGACCATCACCATTGCCGCGCGCAACCGCCCCGATCTGCGTGAATTCGAACTCACGGGCGACTTCGTCGAGGTATCCGTCACGGACACGGGCGAGGGAATGGATCCCGTAACCGTCGTCCGCTGCCTCGAACCCTTCTTTACGACGAAAGATATCGGCAAAGGCTCCGGGCTCGGGCTTGCGCAAGTGTATGGCTTCGCTCACGGATCGGGCGGATCCGTACAGATCGAAAGCAAGGTTCATGAGGGCACGCGCGTCGTATTGTTCTTGCCGCGATCCGAGGCAGCTCCCGAATCGGCGCTGGTTGAACGGGGTTGCAGCCCTGATTCCTCGCCGGAAAAGAGCGCCGCGAGCCGCGTGCTCCTGGTCGAAGACGACCTCGCGGTCGCCTCTCTGACCATGGACATGCTGGAAGAACTCGGCTATGAGGCAGCACGCGTCGATAGCGCGCACGCAGGGCTGATGGCGCTTGCCGAACCGCATCGGTTCGACTTGGTATTGTCGGACGTCATGATGCCGGGCGGCATGAATGGGATCTCATTCATGCGCGAATTGCGTCAGCGCGGCATAGAGTTGCCTGTCGTGCTGGTGAGCGGATACGCAGAAGCGGTGAGCCGCGGACCCGAAAATGCCGGTGTTCCGCTGCTCGCCAAGCCATACGGCTTGGATGACCTCGCGCAAATTCTGAACGCAGCGATGGCCGAGCATCGCGAGAGACCGAGGGACGCTCGAAGGGAACTGAGCCGAGCGCCGGACAATTCCGAGCCCTCCGGCTGACCGACCCTTGCGGATTTTGTAGGCTTTTGCCTACGTGCGTTCGCACCGTTTGGGTACGCGACGTCGCAGCGGGCATAAGAGACACTTTCCGGTCGTCCTATAATTCGAGCATTACTTATTACATTCCAAACAAAAGCGCTCTCCTCCGTCGAGCTACTCGAGGCAGCCGCGCTACGCTCTGGTGGGTCGAGCGATATCGCCAATCGTATCTGCATGACGTTCGTGGAGGGCTACAGGCTCTCAACAGTGCGGTAGAGTTGCTTATCCGCGCCGCAAGCACCCCCGGAGAGAATGCTGCGCTCGCCGAAAAAGCGTCCGCTCTCGCAAGACGCGCGGTTCAAAGACAGGAGAAATCGCTCGGAGAGCTCGTGAATCAGCTTACGCTGCAAAGCGAGATGGCAACCACTGTGAACGTCGGCGAGATGGTCGACGATATCATGCGATTCATCAAGAATGACTCGGCAAGCAAATCAATTACCTTCCGTGCGGAGTCGGCTGCCGATGTCTTCGTGCTGGCGCAAGCCCACAAATTTCGCATGCTGATTCTCGGCCTAAGCTCAGCCTTGACCGACGGGCTTGCCCCGGGCACGGTGGTCGATATCGCCGTTGCCCGGGCGGGTTCAAGCGCATTGGTCGAGTTTCGATCGGTGATGCCCTGCTCCTCCGTGCCGACTCCGGAGGACCTGAGGCAGACGGACAATTCGGGCACGTCTCTATTCGAATTGGTCGTGGCTCTTATGGGGCGATGGACGGCTCTCAATGGCGGACGCATCGACTTTTCGACAGAGCCGCATTTGCCGACTGTGCTGCGTATTTATTATCCTTTAGCATCGTCCGAACAAGGAAGCCATGACCATGGGACAGGAGCGATCGATACCGCCGTTGAAGGTTCTGTACATCGAGGATAATCCGCTGGTACGCGAGATCACCTGCGAGTTGCTGTCGGACGACGGCACCCGAGATGTCACTGCCGTCGCCACGGGCGAGGAAGGATTGAGCGCGGTTTTAAACCGGCGCTTCGATATCGTGGTGACGGATGTGAGTTTGCCGGCAATGTCCGGTCTCGAGTTTGCGCGCCAGGTCAAACTGATCGACCCGGGAATGCCCATTATTTTGGCATCGGGCTATCCCTTGAATGCCAAGGATTGCCGATTGGGTGCCAACGTGAAGACAATCACCAAGCCGTTCAATCCGCCCGACTTGGACAGTTTGATTCAAGAACTCTGCGGGTAAAACATTCCTCGGAGCTGCCGCAGTCGCCATCCGCGTACTCGGCGGCTCGCGCCGGTCCGATGCCATTCGGTCAGGATAACGGTGAAGGATGACGGAATCGGACTCGCGCGCGAATCATTCCCAATTTATTTCAGATGTTCTCCCAGGTGGACTCGGCTATTGAGCGTGCCCAAGGGGGCTGGGCATAGGACTCGCACTCCGTCAAAGGACTCATCGAGCTGCACGGAGGTACCGTCGAGGTGACTAGCGGCGGAATCGGCCATGGGAGCGAATTCACGATCAGTCTCCCACGGACGTTGCTCGCGGCGAGCGTCGTGCCGACGGAGGAAATTGCGAAAACAGAACCGCCGCGCCGCTCATCCCGGTTCAAAGTCTTGGTTGCGGACGATCAGGACGCAGCGGATACCTTGGGGCTGCTGCTCGAATTTGCCGGCTGTGCGGTGACTGTGACGCACAACGGCCAAGAAGCGCTGCGCACCTCGCCGGGGAGTCCTGGATCCCGAGCGTCGCTTCCACGCGACACTCCTTGACGTAATGGCCTCATTCGTCTGACATTGAACCCGAAACATGCGGCTTTGTCTGACATACACACATTGAAGCATCCTCTTACCATGATGGCCGTAAATTCGGTTCATATGTTGTTTAGGTTTGGGGCGTCAAACCCAGGGTTGAACACTTGCCGATGAATGAAAGTACCGCACCCGTCGGGCAGGCCGCAGGGCCCATGGATTCGGAATTGCAAGTCCGCCTTGACGAACCCGCGCGCGGTGAATGCAGCTACGGCACGACGATCGATCTTCAAGCGGACCCACGTCCGTACCGTGGGAACGACGGCAAACATTCCTCCGAAACTGTGGACGTCGGACGTGTGTTACGCGATCGATACGAGCTCAAAGAACGCTTGGGAAGCGGCGGAATGGGGACGGTGTTCAAAGCGCTGGATCGTTACCGCGCCGATCTGCCGGAATCGAACCAGTACGTTGCCATCAAGATTCTCCACACGAATACCGACAACCGGCTGGAGCTGCTCGAAAATTTAAGACGCGAGTTCTATTGCACCCAGATGCTCTCCCACCGAAATATCGTCAAGGTGTACGAGCTGGACCGTGACGGAGACATTGATTTTTTTACCATGGAGTTGCTGGAGGGAGAGCTCTTGAGCACCGTCACGGAGCGATTGCACCCTCTTCCCATGTCGCGGCCTTACGCGTGGGCAATCATTCGTGAAATAGGGTCCGGATTGGCGCACGCACACGCCCGCAACGTCATTCACACCGATTTGAAGCCGCAAAATATAATGATTACCAATTCCGGCGAGGTTCGCATACTGGACTTCGGCGCCTCGAGCCATCCCGCCTCGTCGGGAGTAGAGGTTTTAGCGCGAAGAAATGCGCTTTCGGCGGTCACGCCCGCCTACGCATGTTGCGAACTGCTGGCAGGTCGACCGGCCGATCCGCGCGATGACATCTACGCTTTCGCTTGTATCGCATACGAGTTGCTTGCGGGAAGCCATCCCTTTCAGCGCCGGCCGTCGACCATCGCGCGGGATCTTGGGATCGTGCCAACGCGGCCGCCGCACCTCAGCGGCCAACAGTGGAAAACACTGACGATGGGCTTGTCTTGGCATCGGGCCGCCCGCTCGATAGCCGTGAAGGCCTGGCTCGACAAATTGCATGCAGACCGCGCCGCGTCGATGCGACTGCCGCGCGCTCGGGACTTAAAACCTGCACCCGCGACCCCTCGTCCGGCAGCGCCCTTCAGGGCTGCGGCCGTGTTCGCTGTCTTGCTGATTACAGTAGGCGTCTGGGCGTCGTTCGTCCGGGTCGCGCCCGGCCGACGAGTCGGCGCGGAGCCGGTGGTTCCCGCGGTTGCGGCGGCCGTGCAACGCAACCCTGAGTCGGTCGCGCCATCAGGGCCCCCCGTAGCCACGAATGTTGCAACTGCCGAGACTTCCATAGAAACCTTACCGCAGGGGCAGGATTCCCACTCGCCGCTTCCGAGCAGCATAAAGCATGATGCCGGACGCACGAAGGCACAGCCGGCCTTGCTGAAACCGATCATCGTCACGGCCTCCAACTACAAGATCCGCTCGGGAGAGAACTTCGCCGAAATCCGGGTTCATCGGTCCCCCCAAGGGCGAAGCGATACCGCATTTGTGTGGTGGACCGAACCTGCTTCGGCAAAGCCCGGCATCGACTATGTGCATCAAGCAAAGGTGACCCAAGTATTCCCGAAGGGGAAAAATTCGACGAGCTTCTTCATCAAGCTCGTTCCCAAGCCTTCCAGAACGCAGCGCGAGATGTTTTACGTGGCTATTGCCGCAGCCGGCCCCGGCGCTTCCTCGGGCCCGATCGAGCGCGCCGCGGTTTGGCTACCGGGAACCGACGATCATTCCTGAGGCGCCGCCGAACGCCAGCGATAGCTGAGGCGCACCCAGAGCATCCGCGCCTGAAGTAAGTAGAAAGACTCGCTGCCGAATTCGCTTGCCGACACGGGTGGCCTGCGGTTGGTCAGATTGCTTCCTTCCAACGTCAGCTGATACTTGTCGATACCATAGCTGAGCGTCGCATCGAGCGTGGTGTAGCCTCCCACACGCGCCGTATTCTCCTCATCCAGAAAACGTCTTCCAACATATCGGCCAACCACGGTCGCGCCGATCCCTGATCCGGGTGTATACAGCAACCCTGCAGAGGCGAGGACCCGGGGCGATAGCGGGAGCTGCCGGCCGCTCACGTCGACACCCGCGCCTGCGTCGAAGAAGAGGTAGTGTTTGAAGCGTGCGTCGTGATACGACGCATTCGCAGCAAGGGCGAGATCCGGCGCGAGCTGATATCGAGTCTCGAGCTCGGCGCCTTGAAGCCTCTCCTCGGCGGCATTGGCTAAAGCGCCCGAACTCGTGCGCACGGCCAGATTTTTGAAGGCCATGGCGAACACGTCGGCTTGAAAGTTCAGCCGGCCATTCATCACGGTCCCCTTCAAGCCTGCCTCGTAACTCTGCGCTGTTTCTGGCCTGAGGAGATCCGGCGTGTAGTCGGGACCGAAATCAATCGCGGCGGGCTTGAACGCATTGCGGAAGTCCGCGTAGGCCACGGCCTCGTCCTTGCCGGAGGCCGGCATCCGGTAGCTCACACCGATGGTTTCCGAGGGCCGAATCACGGTCCTTGTCGCACTTGCGGACAGCAGTGCGGGCGGCGGAAGAGTTTCATCGCTGGAAATCTTGCGTTCGTAGGTTTCGTTGACGCGTACCCCGGCCAGCAGATCCCAGCGCTCATCCGGCTTCCAGTCGAGCTGGGCATACTGTCCGGCGAAGAGCCGCGTATCGTCAAGTTTCCCGATCTCATCGACCGGCAACGCCGTGGTCGGAGGAGGTAAAAGCGACCCATCCAAAGGCGCTACATACACGCTATTGCCGTTGAGAGTCCTTTGTCGCCCCCGGCCATACAGAAGATCGCCGCCGGCGATCAGCGACGTGTCCGTTGCGATCTCATGGGTGAGATGCGTATCGAAATATCCATCGTCGACATGCCGGCGTTGGTTCTGTGTGTCCGCCGACCCGCTCAAATCCGGATGCAGGAAAGCGCGCACATCGGCGATGTCCGAGTATGCAAAGGAAATCAAGGTTTCCCAGATGCCTGCGGCGAGCGGCTGCGTGTAGCCGACGGCAACATGAAATTTGTTTTCCTCGATTTTCGCGTCCGCAGGGTTGAAATTCGCGTTGATGGGAGTGAGGGTGTTCAAGGCCGTGCCGGCGCGTATCGTCGGGCTCGGAGGGACATCGTCGAGCACGGAAACATCCGCATCGACGCGCAGTTTCCCGGTGCCCGCTTGCAATTCTCCGCGGTAAAGGACGTGCCCTCCGGAAACGCTCTCGCGCGCGTCCGCGAATCCAAGTCTCTGACCATCGAGCGCAAGCGACTGCCGATAGTCGCCAGTGGGCGGAAATGCGACCGAGGCAGAACCGCGCACTGATCCGTACGAACCGAATGCGAGGCCCGTTTCATCCGCCGCCTCTCCGGCCGGGTAATGAATGGCCTGAACGACTCCCACGAAGGATGTAGCCCCGTACATCACCGGCGCCGCACCTTTCAATATTTCCACGCGTTTAATGTCGGTAAAATTCAACGTGCTTATTGCTGGATTGAACGCCCCGCCCCAGGGAACGCCATCGACCATCAGCAAGAACGCGTCGAACTCACGCAGGCCCCAAAACGAGGGCGCTGCGCTCGAAGGTCCCGCGTCTCCACCCGGCGGCGCGTCGACTCCCGCCACCAGGCTCATGGCCGACGCCATATCCCAGACGTCGCGGGCGCCGAGTTCATTTGCCGATACCATCGAGATATCGGCCGGTATGCGGTCGAGAGGCTCAGCGATCCGAGTAGCAGTGACGACGATCGAATCGAGCGATCCGGCGATCGTAGCGGGGCTCGACGCGCCGAAACACAGCAAGAGAATCAGCGATCGTCCGATGCGATCAGGACACCAAGGCACGACCACCTCCGGCCGCTAAAAAAACCGCCGGCATGATAACCGATCCTTTGATTTGCACAGGCGACGGCTAGCCCTAGTCCCATACGGCCTAATCGACAGTGTGGCCGGCGCTGTGCTTTGCTGTACGATACGCGCCATCGCGCGATCCCCAGGAGTCGAAATCATGTTGCATCGGTTCGCATCATTCGTCGCAGCTCTGGCACTGCTTCTGATGACACCCTTGCTGTGCGAAGCGGCGGCTCCGGACCTCAATCCGGCGCTCTTGGACGGTATGAAATGGCGGCAGATCGGTCCGTTTCGGGGCGGCCGCGTAGTGGCGGTCAGCGGCGTGGCAGGAGATGCGGCGACGTGGTATTTCGGCGCCGTCGCGGGCGGCGTTTGGAAGAGCACCGACGTCGGCGCCTCCTGGAAGCCGGTCTTCGACGCTCAAAAAATCGCGTCTATCGGCGCGATCGCGGTCGCCGACTCGGACCACAATGTCATCTACGTCGGCACCGGAGAAGCGTGCCCACGCGGGAATATCACCTACGGCGATGGGGTTTACAAATCGGTGGACGCGGGCCGCACGTGGAAGAATTTGGGACTCAGAGACACACGCCAAATCGGCGCCGTGATCGTGCATCCGAAAAATCCCGAGATCGTGCTGGTGGCGGCGCTCGGACATGCGTTTGGCGCCAACGAAGAACGCGGTGTATTCCGCACCTCCGACGGCGGCCGCACTTGGACGAAGGTGCTGTACAAGGATCCGGACACCGGGGCGATCGACGTCGTCTTCAATCCCGACAATCCGAACATCGTTTATGCCTCGCTGTGGCAGATGCGCCGACAACCGTGGAACTTCTCCAGCGGCGGTCCGGGATCGGGACTTTACAAATCGACGGATGCCGGAGTCACGTGGAAACATCTCGAGGGCCGCGGCCTACCTGCCGGGATCCTCGGGCGTATCGGCGTGTCGGTAGCGGGCGGCGGTTCAGGGCGCGTGTACGCCATGATCGAGGCGGCCGAGGGCGGCCTCTTCCGCTCGGACGATGCGGGCGATAGTTGGACTCGCGTCAATGAGGACCATCGTTTCCGGCAGCGCGCGTGGTACTACAGCCACGTATTCGCCGATCCCGTTTCCCCCGACGTCGTTTATGTGCTCAACACCGGCGCCTTTCGGTCCGGTGATGGCGGCAAATCGTTCGAACTCATGCCCGCCCCGCACGGCGACCACCACGCATTGTGGATCGATCCCACGGATCCGCGCCGCATGATCAACGGCAACGACGGCGGCGCCAGCATTTCGATGGATGGCGGCAAGGCCTGGACGGCGCCGTATAATCAACCCACGGCGCAGTTCTATCACGTGGCGGTCGACAACCGGTGGCCGTACCGGGTGTATGGCGCACAGCAGGACAATACGACAATCGCGATTGCCAGCCGCGACGATGTCGGAGTCATCGGCCGTCAGGATTGGTTCGAAGTCGGCGGCGGCGAAAGCGGATTCATCGCGCCCGATCCGAAGGACCCGGAAATTATCTACGCGAACTCCGACAGCGGCCAGATGACTCGCCTCGATCACCGCACGAACAACCTTCGCGACGTGTCGGTGTATCCGCTCGACGTGTCGGGCAATGGAGCGGCGGACCAGCAATTTCGCCTGCAATGGACTGAGCCGTTGCTCGTATCCCTCCATGATTCGAACGTCCTGTACACGGCGGCGCAGTTCGTGCTGCGCAGCCCCGATCAGGGCCGCACCTGGAAGGCCATCAGCCCGGATCTGACACGCAACGACAAGAGCAAACAGCAACCCTCAGGGGGACCGATAACGCTCGACATCACGAGCGTCGAGTACTATGACACCGTTTTCGCGCTGGGCGAGTCACCCCTGCAACAAGGACAGCTTTGGGCGGGTACCGATGATGGGCGTATTCAGTTGACCCGCAACGACGGCCAAACCTGGGTTGATGTCACGCCGAAGGACCTGCCTGCGTGGAGCACGGTCAGCCTCATCGAACCCTCGCCGCACGATGCGGCGACGGCCTTCGCAGCCATCGACCGTCATAAGCTCGATGACTTGAAGCCGCTCATTTTCCGAACTCACGATTTCGGCAAGACGTGGACTCGGATCGTCAGCGGCATACCGGAGGGAGCTTATGTGCATGCAGTGCGCGAAGACCCGGCCCGAAAGGGATTGCTATACGCGGGCACGGAGCTTGGGCTCTTTTTTTCCGCCGATGATGGGGCTCATTGGCTGGCGCTGCAGCTCAATCTGCCGGTCTCTCCGGTCCATGACTTGGTCGTCAAGGACGACGATCTTGTCGCCGCCACGCATGGCCGCTCATTTTGGATTCTCGACGACTTGTCGCCGCTCCGGCAGGCAGCGGTAGGCATCTCTGCCGAAAATTTCCACTTGTTTCGGCCGGCCCGCGCCGTAAAGCTGCATTACCCCGCCCAAGTCGAGCGCCGTCTCCCGGTGGGCGACAATCCGCCGGCGGGCGCGGTCATCGACTATTACCTCAAGAACAAGCCGGCTGAAACCGAGACTATTACGCTCGAAGTCTTGGCGGCGGACGGCAAGTTGGTTCGCCGTATTTCGAACCGGCGGCCACCCGACAGCACCGATCAGCCCGAAGAGTGGACCGACCGCGAAAAGCCGGCGGACGTCATTCCGGACGCGGCCGGGGCCAATCGATTTGCGTGGGACCTGCGCTGGGAGGATCCGGAGAAAATCCCGGGCGCCTTCTATAGTGACGACGGCCCGCGTGGCCCCCTAGTCACGCCGGGACGTTATCAGGTCCGTCTAACGGCGGGCGGCAAGAGCCAAACCGTCCCGCTGGAAATCGTCCCGGATCCAAGACTTGCGGGACAGATGGCGGCGCAAGACGTTCAGGAACTCGCGGATCTTTCGATGCGGACCTGGAGCGACATCGATGCTCTGCACAAGGCGGTGAATCAAATCCGCGAAACGCGCGCACGTTTGGAGACAATCAAGAAATGGAGCAAGGATAACGCCGCGGCCAAGCCGGTTGTCGACGCGGCGGACGGGATCAGCACCAAGTTAGCGCCGATCGAGGCGCGCCTCCTGCAAGTGAAGATGGCTGCATCCGAGGACAACCTTCGCTATCCGAACATGTTGAACGAACAGTACGATACGTTCTTGGGCGTGCTCGACTCGGAGGATTTTGGTCCCACCGAGTCGCAGCGTCAGGTCTATGCCTATCTGCACGGCGAACTCACCAAAGAACTCGCGCAGTGGCATACGATATCCCAGGCCGACCTACCCGCTCTGCAATCGCTGATGCGCGACCGCGGCGTGCCGACCATTGCGGACTTGCACTGATCCATGGATATAGCGAGTCGGGCATTGCTCGCCGCCCTCTTGATCGGGCAGTCGCTGGCAACGCAAGGTGCCGCGGAAACACCGGCCGCCGCCGCCGCCTCTCACGCGTTGCATTGGCGGTTGATCGGGCCGTTCCGTGGCGGACGCACGCGCGCTGTCGCCGGCATACCGGGTCAGCCTGAGACCTTCTTGATCGGCGCGGTCAACGGCGGCGTCTGGAAGACGACGGATTACGGCCGCACTTGGAATCCATTGTTCGACTCTGCCCCGACGCAATCCATCGGTGCGATTGCGGTTGCGCCGTCCGATCCGACAATCATCTACGTGGCGAGCGGAGAGGGCCTGCAGCGGCCGGATCTGTCGGTCGGCAACGGCATCTACCGTTCCGCGGATTCGGGGCTGACCTGGGCGCATTTGGCGCTCGACGACGCTCAGCAGATCCCCGATCTCGCGGTCGATACGCGCGATCCGAACCGGCTCTATGCGGCGGTTTTGGGTCATCCCTTCGGTCCGAGCGCGCAGCGCGGAATTTTCAGATCAGTGGATGGAGGGAAAAACTGGATCAAGTTGCTTTACATCGACGATAACACCGGCGGCTCCTCCATCAAGATCGATCCGCAAGATCCGAACGTGCTGTACGCGTCGATGTGGAATGTTCGGGCGGGCCCCTGGGAAGATAGGAACGTCTACAACGGCGCGGCCGGCGGTCTTTTCAAGTCCTCGGATGGCGGTGACCACTGGCGCCGGATCATACGCGGACTTCCGGAGAACTTATCGCAAATCGAAATTGCGGTTGCGCCGAGTCAGCCGGGCCGGTTGTACGCGACGACCGCCACGACCGCGCCCGGTGATTACAGCTCGGCTGCTGGTCTCGGTGTGTATCGCTCGGACGATGGCGGCGAAAACTGGGTCCGTGCCACCGCCGATCCGCGTCCGGCGCTGCGCATCGGCGGCGGGGATCTGCCCATCATCAAGGTCGATCCGACAAACGCGGATGTTCTCTACAGCGCGAGCCTCGTCACCATGAAGTCGACGGATGGCGGCGCACATTGGTCGCCGCTTCGGGGATCTCCGGGGGGCGATGACTATCAGAACCTTTGGATCAGTCCGGACAACCCTCGGCACATCGCATTGGTCGGTGATCAGGGTGGAATCGTTTCCGTCAACGGCGGCGCGACCTGGAGTTCGTGGCTCAATCAGCCGACGGCGCAGCTCTATCATATCGGCATCCTCGACGCTTTCCCGTACCGGATCTGCTCGGGCCAACAAGAAAGCGGCTCTGTCTGCATCGCCACCCGCGGCAACGACGGCGAGATCACGATCCGCGAGTGGAGGCCGGTCGGCGCGATCGAATACGGATACGTGGTTCCCGATCCTCTGGATCCGGACGTCATTTTCGGGGCGGGCCGGAACGTCGTGACGAAGACCCATTTGTCGACGGGACAAGTGCAGGACATCACGCCCATTCCTCTCAAAGCTCCAAGCATCCGCGTGGACCGAACCGAACCCTTGTTCTTTTCTCCGCAAGATCCGCATCGCATGTACTACGCGGCCAACCATCTCTACGTAACGGCCGACGGCGGTCTGAGCTGGCAGGTCGTTAGTCCCGACCTCGCCCGGGAGGATGCCGGCCCGCCCGCGAGCGTCGGCGCCTTGACCCTGCCGAAGGCCGGGGACCAGCGTGGCGTCATCTATTCGGCGAGCGCGTCCGCTCTGAACGACGGCCTGATCTGGGCCGGTACCGACGATGGATTGGTCTGGGTGACCCGGGACGGCGGCAAGGCGTGGCACAATGTGACACCGCCGCCGCTCACGCCGTGGAGCAAGGTGACCCAAATCGAGTCGTCTCATTTCGACCCAGACGTCGCCTATGTGTCGGTGAGTCGATTCCGCATCGACGATTTGAAGCCTTATATCTACCGCACTCGCGACGGCGGCCGGACCTGGACGGCGACCACCGGCGGTCTTCCCGAGGATTCACCGGTCAATACCGTGCGGGAGGATCCGGCGCGCCGCGGATTGCTCTTCGCCGGCACCGAAAAGAGCGTATGGATATCCTACGACGACGGCGATCACTGGAATTCTTTGCAGCTCAATCTGCCGCACACCTCGATGCGCGATTTGGCGATCCACGATCGGGATTTGATCGTCGCCACCCACGGCCGCTCGTTTTGGATCCTGGATGACATCACTCCTTTGCGGCAGTTCAACGCGAGGCTCGCGGCCAACGAGGCGGCGCTGTTGGAACCTGCGCCCGCGATACGCGTAAAACGAAGCACCGGGACCGACACTCCGATCCAGCCGGATGAACCGGCGGGACGCAATCCTCCGGACGGCGCCGTGATCGATTACTACATCGCGCACGATTCCGGCCGCCCCGTGACGATCGAGATTTTCGACTCAGCCGGCGCACTTGCGCAGCGCGCCTCGAGCACGGATGCGCCGCCATTCACTCAGGAGCAACTCGACCGAGAATTGATACCGGCCTATTGGATCCGCAGAACCCGGCCGCCGGAGGCGAGCGCCGGCCTGCACCGCTGGATCTGGGACTTGCACTATCCGCCGCCTCGCAGCGCAAAGCGCGGTTTCCCGATTTCCGCGGTGCCGGGCGATACCCCTCAGGAACCGTTGGGTCCGCCCGCCAACGTCGGAGATTATCGCGTTCGCCTGAGCGTCGGCACACATCATTGGGAACAGCCGCTGCATGTCCGTGCAGATCCCCGTATCAAGATCGACCTCAAGAGTTTTTCGGCGCAGTTCGAGCTCGCGCAACGTCTCGCCGCCGCCCTCGACGGCAGCACTGAGATATTGCTCAAGGCTCGCTCGCTGCGCGCCCAGTTGAAGGAATTGGCAGCGAAGGGCAGCGAAGGCAGTGGCGGTGGGAAGGTCCGGGCGCTGGATTTCGACATCGGCGCGCTGCTGGAACCGGGCGACGAGAGCGCCGCTCCGAAGCGGGGACTCGCCCAATTGAACGGCGATTTCGCGACGCTTTATACACAGGTGACGGATGTCGATGCCGGCCCGACCGCTGCGCAGCTGCTCGAGAGCGAGCTTGCAATCGAAGAATGGCGAGCGCTGCAGTCTCGGTGGCAACAGCTGCGCGACGGCGAAGTCGCAGAACTCAACGGCAATTTAAAGTCGGCGCGCCTGCGTGAGGATCTCGAGGCTCCGCGCGATCTTGATTTCGCCGACGAAGAGTGAGGATGGTACCCGGCGTGCGAAAAGCAGCTAGAAGTAGCCATGCAGTTCGACGAAGCTTAGGCGTTGGTTTTCGACGTTGCTTTGCGGAATGCCGCGGTAGCGCCGGTATCCCGCGCGCAATTGCAGGAACGCCATGGGCGTGAATTCGTAAGCGATGCTGTAGCGGGCCTGTTCATTCTGCGGGACGGCGCGATCGGGGTCATGGGATTCCGCGGTCAGCTTTAAATTATGTCCCTTGCGGATCCGCCAGTCCGCCTCGATCAATCCGGCCGTGAGGGACCGCCCGCCCGGAAAGCTCTCGTCTCGAACGAAGTCAAACTCTCCCAGCCATGCGATCGGCCCGGTGCGCAGGCCCGCGAAGAGGCCGGCTATCCGGCGGTTGCCCGCGCCGGACTGGATCACGGACGTTGCGGCGCCGATCCGCCACCTCGGTTGGACATAGACGAGCTGACCGGTGACCTGATGCCCGGCCTTGGCCTGAGGTCCCGATGCCGGAACGTTGGTCAGGTCGAGCTGCGCCGACCAGGCGGCGTGTTCGTACCCCATTTCTACCCCCTGTTCGGGCGTGGTCATGCTGATGCCGGAAATTTCACGCACGAACGCGGTCTGGTCCTGAAAACGCCAGCCAAACGGCAAGTAGAATTGCCCTCCCTTGAAATAAAGCCCGTCGTTGGAATTGCCGTAGCGCACGTATGCTTCCATGTTCTGCGAGGAGTTCGGCGCGACTTGCTCATCGACGTACACGCCGAGCCGATCGGGAATGACCGCGATGTCGCCATACACGCGGAATTGTTCGAGCGCGAACTGCTGCTGGCTCGGAGTGTTGGGAACGGAGCTATTCGTCCACGCGGCACGCAAGTCGCCGCCGACCCGTACGGCATCGATCAGCCGGCCCATCCACGCGTCCATCGCCGCGCTCGCCCCCTGGGCAGGCAGTAGTGATTTTGCGTAAACGACCCCGAAGGCATTGCGAAGTCCCCCGCCCGTGGGATTGACGTGGCAAACATTGCACTTGTAACCCTCCTGCACAGCAAGATAGGGCTCGGCCCGTACCGCCTGCGTTGCGAGCAAGACCGCCAGCAACGCGGCGGCTCCACCCACTCCGCGCGCACTCATGGTGCTGCCTCGATGTCGAAGGAGGTGATCAGTGTTTCGCCGGCAGCCTGTGCGGGCAGCAACTGGCCCGCGAAGCCGCGCAAGATCACGCGGTAGTGTCCGCTTCCCAAGGGGCGGGCCGGCCATATCAGCAGCGCCCGAGGATTGGCGGCCGGCACCGCGGCGCGGGCCGGCACGATGTCCACACTTGCATCGGGGTCGCCCGGCGCGCGCCGCTCGATGCGCACGGAATCCGGACCGATCTGCGTTACGTCAAGCTCCTGAGTGAAACCGATCATGATCTGCGCCGGAGATTCGGAGAGAACATCATCGGCCGCGGGCACCACGGCGGCGACCGCGAATGATGCGGGCATCGCGCTGGTGCTCGAACGCAACGCGCCGGCTGTGATCCACTGCCGGATGACCGCCACCACATCGCTCGACAAGTAAGGGCCGCCGAAAGGCATCCGTGCGCCGACAGCCGCATGGCCTTCGAGTTTTTGGATGACGTAGCTCGAGTCCGGGTCGCCCGGCTTCACACGAAAGAGACTTGGGACCTCGACACTGGGCACGCTGACCAAGAGATTGTAGCTATTGGCCGCATCGAGCCGCAGTCCATGCGGCGCATCGGCGCCGGCATGGCACACGGTGCAGATGGGCGTGAACACGTGCGCCTGAATCGAATCGAAATCGGCCGTTAGCGCTCCGTTGCCTTGGTCGCCGGGAACGAGCGGCGCGCCATTGGCATCGAGGCCCGCGCCGTTACCGGCGCAGCCTGCGAGTATCAACGACGCCGCCGCAGCGCGCGCCCCAGCCGCGAGAGCTCTCTCAGTCGCTTGTTGCATGATGGTCCCGGATCGCGACTAGCTAATTGTTGAGCGCGCCTTGGCTGATCCAGGTCTTCACGAGATCGATGGTGGCCTGATCGAGGCAGGGATTAGCGCTCGATCCGCAGCCGAGCGGCATGCGTGATCCGCTTATTCCGGCCGCGCCCTCGATTTTCTGCAGCAAGTAGCTGTTGGTCGGATCGTTCGGCTTGATCCGCAGCAGAGTCGGCTTCTCTATGCTCGTCACATTGACGATGTTCGCGAAGGTATGGCCGGCCGTGAGATTTTGCACGGATGGCAAACCCGTTCCGCCTCCCGTATGGCAAACCGAGCAAATCGGCGTGAAGATTTGAGTTTGCAGCTGCGTCAAAGTCACCGTCGGCGTCACCGTATTCGCGACCGTGACGGTGGTTGCGGGCGATGAACCAACGTTTCCATCCGCATCGGTGGCGGTAGCCGTGATTTTCACCTGACCGTCTGCGACCGTAGTCGTAGCCCAGCTCACGGAATAAGGCGATGTCGTGGCGACGCCAATCGATGCCGAGTTGGCGAAGAACTCGACTTTCGAGACCGCGATCGGGTCTGTCACCGCCGCATGCAAAGTCACAGTGCCCTTGAGGGTGCCGGTCGGCGCGGTGAGAGTGACCACCGGCGCCGCATTGAGGACGGGAGGCGTGGCGCCGACGTCGATGCGACCGTAGCTGCCGTTCGCCTCGTTGTTCGTGCCGGCCGCGAAAAACAAGGTGTTGTGCGGTTGATTGTTGGCATCGTTGCCGAAGGCGATACCCCACAGCCCGGGCGTGGCGATGGCCGTTCCTTTTGAATCGTTCACGGTGCCGACCAGAGTGCCGGCCGCAGGATCGTAGCCGTTGATCTTGCCGTCTCCGAAGTTTCCCACCAACAGCGTCTTGCTCAATCCGCCAAAGTCGGCCGGCGCGAGCGCGATGCCCCAAGGAGCGTTGAGGGCGCCTTTGGCGACCAATTGCTTGATGAATTTCCCGTTCGTGTCGTAAATATCGACGTAACCGAGACCGGCGCCGTCGGCGTTGTCGTGATTGTCGGGCGCCAGCTGCTGCGCATAAGTCACGTAGATCTGGGTGGCCCCGCCGGTCCCATTGGCAATCGCCTGGATGCCGAACGGCGCGTAGCCCGCCGGAATTCCGGGATCCGAAAATCGGAACGTGCTCGCGGAGGTCGTCTGTTTGACGAAGGCCGCATCGAACACATCGACCTTGTTATTGTGGAAGTCGGTAGCGTAGAGAAACGACTTTCCGGCATTCTGTGCGATCGCGAGGCCTTTGTAGACCGCGCCGCCCGTATCCGTGTACATGGTGATTGCATGAGTGGAATCGACTCCGAATGACCAACCGGCAATCATTCCGCCTTCGCCGTCGAAAATGAACGATGCGGATCCCGACTTGCCGGCGCTCGTGACCACGAAATCGGCGTTGTTGGAATTGAAGACAATGCCGGTCGGATCGAACGCCGTGCCGGCGGCGCTCGCGGAAAAATTCACGACCAGCGGCGCGGCGTGAGGCTGAGGTTTACCGTTTCCATCATAAAGGGTGGAAGTTTCGGTGTGGTTGTTCGCCACCCATGCAAAGAAGTTGCCGGCGGGAATCGACACGCCCCAGGGATTCACGAGGTGCGTGTCCAGGTTTGCCGCCGTTCCGCCGGAGGTATCGGCCACGAGTTTGGTGAGCGAGAACGCCGCAGGGGCGGTGACGGTGAGAGTCGCCGAGCCCATGCCGTTGCTGTATGCGCCGCCGTTGCAGCTCAGCGAGAACGTATCGGTGCCGACCGCCGTCGGCGTGACGGTTTGGGAGCCTGATGCCGCCAGTGTTCCGCTCCAGCCGCCGCTCGCGGTGCAGCTGGTGCCCACGTTCGAGGACCACGTGACCACTGCGGATTGGCCCAGCGTGATGGTGGCCGGGGCAACCTTGACGCTCACCGTGGATCCGGGATTCGACATCGACCCGCTGCCGCCGCCATATCCGCCTCCGCAACTTGCGGCGATCAAAGCGCAAAGAATTATCGTCACGCGGGTCACTGCAGTACGTCGCAATTGCACGGGCGTCTCCTTGAAGCGAAAGTGAATGATTCGTGAGGTAGGTGCCCAACCACTCGAGAAAGGTTTAATCTGCGATGTCTCGTCGCCGGATTCATTCACCAATGGACGATCGCCGATCGCGAATGCTCTTGCGAACTATCGCACTCTGCATCTACGCGTTGTCCGTGCCGCGGTTGAACGATGCTGCAGAATCATGGGGCGCATCGTTTGCAGCCACGTCCGATTACTTGGTGCGCGGCATCTCCAGAAGCAATCAAGGCGCCGCACTTCAGGCGGACGTCCACGTCGCGGCCGACAGCGGCCTCATTGGCGGGGCTTTCGCTTCCAGCGTCAAATTCGATCCCCAAGATCGCCGCAGCGCCGAATTGAGCGCATTCTTGGGATTCGTCTGGCAACCGAGCATCGATTGGCGCACGAAATTACTCGCGAGCTATTATGGGTACGCGTGGAACGACTCTGGGTCCCAGTACAATTACGCGGAGCTTGCGTTCGAAGGGGCATACAAGGATTGGCTGAATGCGGACGTCATCTATTCACCCGACGCGCCGCGTTACGTCTTCGGCACGGGATTGACCGCCGTGAACTCCGAGACGGCGGAGCTCACCTTGCATACGCCGTCCCTCCACCGGGTGGCCGCTGCGGCGGGCCTCGGGTACTCGCGGCTCGGCGGACCCCGGGGCGGCGCTTACGCCTATTGGAGCGCCGGCGCCGTGATGGATTTCGCGCCCTGGTCGGTTTCGCTGACCTATGTCGATACCAGCCCGGAGGCCGCGGCCTTGTTCTATAGTGCTGCTGCGCATAATCGGTGGACCGCCACCGTCATTTGGCGGTTTTAGCCGACTTGGCACAACTTTTTGGCGCGGCGCTGGTACTTATGGAATATGGTCATGCACGCAAATGCCCGCCAGTACTCGAAGCAGCAGGATGACGAGCTGCTGCGCGCCGTCGCACGCGGCGAAAGCCAGGCGCTCGATGTGCTTTACCTGGGCTATCACCGGCGCTTGGCGCGATTCTTGGCGCGCATCGCGCCCCGCTACGAAACCATCGAGGAGATCATCAACGACACCTTCATGGTGGTATGGCAGCACGCGAAGGAATTTCGCGGTGCCTCGCGCGTCTCGACATGGATCATCGGAATCGCGTACCGCATCGCACTGAAGTCGCTGCGCGGCAATGACGGATTGCAGCGCGCAAAAAGCGCCGACAATCTGCCTGAGGGCTCCTTCGATCCGATGGAAGCCACGGAGTTGAGCGATTGGCTCGCCCGCGCGTTGAATCATTTGCCCCTGGAACAGCGATTGACGATGGAGCTTGCTTACCACATGGGCCATTCGATCGACGAGATCGCCGAGATCACAGGCTCTCCGGCGGGTACGGTCAAGGCCCGAATGTTTCATGCGCGCGAGAAGTTGCGTCAGTCCCTGCCGACCCTCGGCGGGATCCCAGCCGCCGACATCTTCAACAACCCAAAGCCCTTATGAATACTTCAAATTCATCGATTTCCGAACACCAGGAGATTTGGGAACTGCTCCCTTGGCTCGTCAACGGACGGCTGAGCGAAGGGGAAAGCCGGCGAGTCGAGGCGCACCTGCGTCTGTGCGATGCCTGCCGCGACGAATACGCCGCCCAGCGGCAGATTTATCAGCTCATTGCAGCCGACACCGCCGTCGAGCAGATGCCCATGGCGGGGCTCAACAAGCTTCGGCAGCGCATCGAAGCAGCCGCACCCGCCGCCGACCCGCAGTCCGAGAGCTTCTCCCTTGCAACCGGCCAAAATGAGGGCCGCAGCGCGCCAGATCGTCATTGGTACCTTCGCAGAGGCGCGGCCGCCGCAGCCGTGCTAGCCCTGTCGGTCGCGCTCGGTATTCCCGCGGCGATTCATCTGCAGAAGCAGCGGCACGGCGAACCCTCCCCCTACTACACCGTCACGGCGCCGATGGCGCAGCATCCGGGCGCAGTCATTCGAGCCGTCTTTGCGCCCACGGTCACCTTATCCGAGTTGCAGGGCTTGCTGGATGATGCTCATTTGAGGATCGTGGCGGGCCCCACGGAAGCGGGCGTTTATTCTTTGGCAATGACGGCGCCCCAATCGATTGATTGGTCGCTGGGGCAATTGCGCGGACACGCGTCGGTTCGTTTTGCCGAGGCCCTTGGTCCTGCACCTCCGCCGGCGCCTGCCCCATGAAGTATCGGCGCCTTGCGGCACTGCTGTCTCTTTGCCTATGCGCCTGCGCCAATACCCCTCTTGCAACGGAAGCGAAGACGGCCGCGAAGCGGCTCAGCGATAATCCGGACCGCTATATCGTGGCAGGCGTCGACAACGAGGAGTCGATCCCCGCCGGCCACGCCGGAAGTTCGCCGAAGGGTTACGACAGCTTGACCGTCTACGGACCGAGTTCCCGCGCTGCAAGGCTCCTGAGAGATGTCGAGCGCGACTATGGTCTTCGCGAAGTGACCGCATGGCCCATCGCACCCCTGCACATGCACTGCGCCGTGCTCGAGTTGCCCTCGGACGCCGATCGAGCGTCGCTGGTCGCCGCGCTGACGCAGGACCGGCGCGTTAGAATCGCGCAGCCGCTGCAAACCTTCACCACGCAGACCTCCGGCGCCTACGACGATCCTTATGTCGGGCTGCAGCGGGGCTTTCAGCAAATGGATGTATCGGAGGCTCATGCCTGGTCCATCGGGGAAGGAATTCGAATCGCAATCATCGATACCGGCGCCGATACGCGGCATCCCGATTTGCGCGGTGTCGTCGTGCAAGTAGGCAACTTCGTCGATTCCGACGTCGAGCAATTTCGGCGCGACCGGCATGGCACTGAATTGGCGGGCATCATCGCTGCCGTTGCGAATAATCATGAAGGCATCGTCGGCATCGCGCCGGGAGCCCGTCTGTCCGTTTTCAAAGCCTGTTGGCAGCTGCAGGAGGACGCGGACGCCGCTCGCTGCAATTCCTACACACTGGCACAGGCACTCGGCGCCGCCCTCGATGCACACGCACAAATCGTCAACCTGAGCCTGGCAGGGCCGGCGGATCCGCTGCTGCGCGAACTCATTCGCGAAGGCCTACGGCGAGGCATGCTATTCGTCGGCGCGGCGCCTGCAGGCATCCAGCCATATGGTGATCACTTCCTCGCGATCGAGGGCGTAATCGAGGTGACGAACAACGGCGGTCCGCGAGATTCCGTCACGTCTTTGCTTGCACCAGGGAAGGAAATTCTCACGCTGATGCCGGGCGCCCGCTACGATTTTGCGTCCGGCGCCTCGTTAGCGACGGCCCACGTCACGGGGGCCGTCGCGTTGTTGCTCGGCAAGAACCCCAAACTGACGGCGGGGGCGGCGTACCGGCTGCTGCGCGATACCACCGTGCACCTCGATACCGGCGACAGCATCAATGCCTGCGCTGCGATTACATCGCTGATGGGCCATGGTCTGTGCCGGCACGAGGATGAAAATCGGATGGCGATGCACTGAGGGAGGGCGGAAAAAATGCGCTGCCGTCATGCGCAGCGCATAGGGCCTCAATCGCGGGCTTCGCCGCCGCCCAACCGATAAACGGAAATGCTGTTCGTAACATCGTCGACGACGGCATAATTGAATGCCGGTTCGCCGTGCAGTACGGTATCGATGCCGAACGCTCCGCCCTGGCTTGCATCGACGTCATAGGCGCGAACGAAGTGCCCCGATCGGGTGAACTCCACGATTTCGCTCGGGTGCAGCGGATCCCCATTGACTGCATCGCCGTTCGCAGTAAGCAGATGCCCATTGGGCGCGAACCGAAGCGCAAGCGGACCGCGCAAACGCGAATCGGAAAATACGAGGTGACCGCGGCCGCCGCCATTGGACAGTCGGCTCGCATGCGACACCCCATAGATCGCATTGTCGGCAGTGGAGGCCACGTACAAGGTGTCTGATTCTGCGTCGAAAGCCAACCCGGTCGGTCCGAGCACGACGGCGGCAGCATTCGGCACGTGCGTGTAGCCGCTGGCGACCTGAGTCTTCTTGATGATCGATACGCTCCCGGCCGCCACGGCAATATCAAACCGCGATACGGTGCCATTAAGAACACTCGAGACGAACACGTGCGCCGAGGTCCCGTGATCCGCCACCGTCAGATCCCAAGGACCATCCAGCAACGCGGGGTCGGTCCAGGTTTGAACCACCTTTCCATGACGATCAATGACTTGAAGCGCCCCTTGACCGACGGTCGCGGCGGTGCCGTCCGTAGTGGGTACATTGCCGACCAACACGAACCCGCCCTTCAATACGCCGAGGGCCGTACTCAAGCCAGGCAGTGCGCTAGAAAAAAAAGTCGTGGCGCTGCCGGGCGGCGCGATCGAGCCTGTGGGAGTGAACTGTGTGATGGTCGTACCGGTGCCCTGAATGTTGGCGCTGCTATTGAAATTGGCGATCAGTACATCGCCTGCTGCAAGCAACCCCCCGGCGCGAAAGCCTTCCGGCACGAATGCGACACCATACGGGTTGAGATCGCCATTCGAGGGCACCGTCGATGAATTGACGAGTTTTGGAATAAATGGATCCTCTGCGTGTGCTGTCTGCACGGCGGCGAGTCCCGTGCTCGCAGCCAGCAAGATCATGGAGAGAGCGCGGCGCAGATCGCACGTGCCGCGCGGTAAATTCCGAATAACCATGGGTTGTCCCCTTTTTTGCTGATTGGATCTTCGGCCCACGGTAAGTCGCGTGCCGTCCCGGCCTCGCGCAGGCATAGGCCAGAAGTGGGTACCGGCGCTCCGTTGAATTGTTGCTTGCGGGAGCACTTTTTTTACGTCCAGGTATATTGCTCACTCTGGGTATCGAATAGGACGTAGTGCATGTTCAAGGCAATGGTTGTGGATAAAGCCGGTGGATCCGTCAGCGCCGCCGTTCAGGACTTGGACGAGGCGCATTTACCCCCCGGAAATGTCACCGTTGCCGTCCAATACAGCACCGTGAACTACAAGGACGCACTCGTGGCCACCGGTGCCGGGGGTCTGGTAAAGCAATATCCGCACGTGCCTGGGATCGACTTCGCGGGCAGCGTGATCAAGAGTGACGATCCCAGGTACAAGACGGGAGATCAGGTCATCTTGACCGGCTGGCGCGTCGGCGAGGTGCGTTGGGGCGGTCTCGCGCAAAAGGCCGTTGTAGACGGTGATTGGCTGGTACCGCTACCGGCGGATCTGAGCGCCCGCCAAGCCATGGCGATTGGTACGGCCGGCCTGACCGCGATGCTCGCCGTCATCGCTCTCGAGGCGCAAGGCGTCATGCCGAAATCAGGAGAGGTGCTCGTCACCGGCGCGGCAGGGGGCGTGGGATCGGTGGCTACGGCAATTCTCGCCAAGCGCGGATACCAAGTCGCCGCCTCGACCGGACGCCCTGAAACCCATGAGTATCTTCAGAGCCTCGGCGCAAGCACGGTCATCGATCGCTCGGGATTCGCCGATTCCGCTAAAAGACCCCTGGAGGGCGAACGCTGGGCAGCATGCGTCGATTCGGTCGGCGGCAACACGCTCGCGCGGGTACTCGCACAGACGAGATACGGCGGCTCGGTCGCCGCGGTGGGACTGGCCGGGGGCGCCAAGCTTGACCACACGGTCATTCCATTCCTGCTGCGTGGCGTGAGCTTGCTCGGCATCGACTCGGTCATGTGTCCGACGCCGCGGCGCATCGAGGCTTGGAATCGACTGCAGTCCGATCTGCCGGCCGACCGATTGGAGGCGATGACGACCACCGCTCGGCTTGAGGACGTGCCCCGACTTGCCGCGGAAATTCTCAAAGGCCATGTGCGCGGACGCGTGGTCGTCGATGTCAACGGCTGATAAAAAGAGGAGCTTCGAGCATGCATATTCGCTGGGCATACGCGGTCGCCGCACTAGGATCAATCGCAGTCAACAGTGCACACGCTCAGGCGTCGCCGGCGCTTCAGGACGCTCGCCGGCATTGGCTCGACGCCAACGTCAATGTGCTGACCTTTCACAGCGTAGATCAGATCTTCCCGACCAGGCGTGTCGAGACGTCGGGCTCCCCATGGGTCCTGCCGCATGCCGAGAGGCCGCTCGATTTTACGTACGACTACGCCGGCAAGACGCACGCTGCAATGGATATCGTCGATCGGACCTACACGAATGCCTTGATCATCGTCAAACACGGAACGATCGTTGCAGAAATTTACCGCAATCAGACCGACGCCGCGTCGCATTTCATTTCATTTTCAATGGCCAAATCGATCACGTCCATCTTGGTCGGCCTCGCGCTCGCCGATGGCCGCATCCATTCTCTCGACGATCAGATCACCCAATATGTGCCTGAACTCAAGGAATCAGCTTACGACGGCGTGACGATCCGTCAGGCGATGGACATGCGTTCCGGGGCCAATTACCTCGAGCAATACGTCGTCGGCCATCCGGATCTGTTGTCGGCAGCATTCGAGGAGTCGTTCGTAGAGAACCGCCTGCGCTTCGTGAGCCTCACCCGCGCCATGACCCGCGCTTATCCGCCGGGCGAGCATTACAACTATTCGACATTCGAGACTTGCGTGCTCGGCTGGGTGCTCGAACGGGCGACCAAGCAGAGCATCACTCAATACATGACGGATCACTTGTGGAAGCCTGCTGGAATGGAATCCTACGGCTTCTGGATGCTTGATGGGGCGCCCGAAGTCGGTCGAGAGTTCAATGGCGGAGGATTCAACGCAGTCGCGCGCGATTACGCACGTCTCGGACTGCTGATGCTTCGAAACGGGAAGGCGGGTCCGCGCCAGGTCGTTCCCGCGGCGTGGGTTCGCGAATCGACGGCACCCCCGGTGCGAGCGGCGGTCGATCCCGAGGAACCGTCGTTCGGTTACCACTATCAATGGTGGCCCTTGGTGGATTCAACCGCATATATGGCACGGGGACTGCAAGGCCAGGCAATCTACATCGACCCGTCCACCGATACGGTCATCGTCAAACTGTCCTATTTTCCACCGGGAAATCACGACGCATTCGTGGAATCCGTTGCGTTTCTGCGGGCCGCGTCGCGCTGGCAGGCCGACTAATCCGGGACGTCCCCTGCATGGAAATCCATGGTCGTGACGCCCAGGTCACCGGTTCGCCCCGCGCCCAAAGGCGAGGGTGTTATGTGTTAAATTAATATGTTACTGTATGACAAGCTTGTATCTATATGTTTTATATGAAATACACTTTTGTCGTCAGCGCCACCAGCGAAAACATACTTGACAGCATAGCTCTATATTGTCTAGTTTGTCGGGGTGAACATAACGCAGCCTGTCGAGCCGCATCAAGCCGACATGCGCCAGTTGGCAATATTGGATGCCGCCGTGAGCGTGTTTGCCCGGTATGGCTTTCGCAAAGCGTCGATGGATGAGGTCGCGCGAGCCGCCGGCGTGTCGCGGCAGGGCCTCTACCTGCAATTCGCGAACAAAGAGGAACTGTTCCGCAGGGCACTGGAACATTCGCTCAGCAGCCAGCTCGCCGCGGCCGAGGGGGCCCTCAGCCGAAAAGAGGACGTTCTGGAGCTGCGCCTTGTCGCGGCGTGCGATGCATGGTCCGGGCGCTTCGTGGGCTCGCTCAATTCGGATGCCGCGGACCTGATGTGCGCGAGCACTTCCTTGGCGGGCGCGACGCTCGCCCACTACGAGACCCGATTCGAGGAGGCGGTTGCGCGTGCGATTTCGGATTCTCCTCTTCAGCTCTTTTGCGCGACGGCGGAGCTTTGTCCGACTGACCTCGCCCGCGCGCTCCATGCCACGGCGCGCGGACTCAAACAGAGCTCTGCGTCTCGGGAAGAATTTCTGAAGGGTATGACGGCCGCGGCTCGGATGTTCTGTGCGCCGTTGAATCAATTCCGCTCGAGAGGTACCTTCGATGGCTAACTCCATTCCATTTAGCGGCAGAGCGACTGCCGATAGCGTGCTTGCCGGCATCGATCTCACGGGCAAGCGCTTCGTAGTGACGGGATGCAGTTCCGGGATCGGATTCGAAACCATGAGCGCACTCGTCGCCAACGGAGCGCAGGTCATCGGTCTTTCCAGCTCTCTGCGGAACTCGGAAATTGCCTGCGCCAAAGCGGGCCCCTCCGCCGTCCCGATGGTGTGCGACCTGGCGGACCTTGATTCTGTCGCCGCCGCGGCGAATGCGATAATTGCGCTCCAAGCTCCGCTCGATGCGATTGTTGCGAATGCGGGTATCGCAAACGTACCGGGCCTTCAGAGCCGGTACGGCATCGAGATGCAGTTTTTCGTCAACCATATCGGCCACTTCGCCTTGGTGAATGCATTGCTGAGCGTAGTGCGCAACGGCACCGGCCGCGTTGTGATCGTGAGCGGCCGCACCGGCATCAAACGGGCGCCGGCCGAGGGCATCATGTTCGATAACCTCGATGGACACCGCTTCTATGACCCCTTCGTGTTTTATGGACAATCGAAATTGGCAAACGCCCTTTTTGCCAAAGAGTTGTCGCGACGCGTCAGCGCACGGGGCATAGCGGTCAATTCGGTGCATCCAGGCACCACCCGGGGCACGGGCCTACACAAGAATCTAAGACTGCCCTCGAGGATCGCCCTCGCAGCAGCGAGCGTTTTCAAAAAATCCGCCCAGCGGGGTGCGGCGACCCAGACGTTGCTCGCCGCGAGTCCCCGGGTCAGCGGAATCTCGGGGGAGTTTTGGGAGAATTGCCAGATCGCCACGGGGGGTCGGCTCCTGGAAGATTCTTCCCTAGCGGCGCGCCTTTGGGACGTCTCGGAAGAGATCCTCGCTCGACACAGCCCTTCCGCCGCGAAAGCGATGCGGGCAGCTGCCTGAGGCCGCCGGGCAGCGGCGCAAGCGTCGGGTCAGTCGTGGAAACTCGAAAATTCCTCGACGGCCACACGCTCGGATCGCAGCCGATTGATGGGTGCGTCATAGTCGCCGTACCCGATCGCCATGCCGCAAAACAACATCAAATCCGGCCCCACGCCTAAAAATTCGCTTACTTCCTTGTGCCACGCGGACCAAGCTTCCTGCGCGCAGGTCTCGAGACCCCGTTCGCGCGCGAGCAGCATGATGCTCTGCATTAACATGCCGATGTCCGACCATTGCGGGCGCACCCATTGAACGATCGAGGAAAAAGAACACCCCGACCGGAGCACCGAAGAAATCGTAATTGCGGGCAAATTGCCGGACGCGCGCCTCTTTGTCATCCCGCTTGACACCGATCAGACCGAACATGTCTTCGCCCACCTTGAAGCGCCGCGAACGATAAGGTTCTTTCAAGTTCGGCGGATACACGTGGTATTCCGCAGCGTGGCCGAGAGGAGCAGCCTGCACCAGCGGCGACATCGTCGCTCGAAACCTCGCGAGCGAGCCGCCCGACAGGACATGCACCATCCAGGGCTGCAAATTACCGCCTGAGGGAGCGAAACGCGCCGTATCGAGCAATGTACGAATTGTGCCGGGCTCAACGGGCCGGTCGGTAAAAGAGCGGCAGGAGTGGCGCGACAGAATGGCCTCGGTTACCGTGATGTCGTTACTCCAGCCTTCGCCCTTGCCGTAGCATTCGCGAATATTAACATCCCGAGGTTCTCTGGTGGCCATCCGCATCGTTCGCCTTGGAACGGCACGTCTTCCCGGCGAAGGACTGCGCATCGGCACCGTCCGGCGCCCTCCCCGAGGTGTCCCCAAACAGGAGTTCTCGTCGAGAGATTTCTATGACGTGTGGCTTCCTACGCTGGCACCCAGCGCGGAGTCTGTCAAACAAGCGTTGACGGCGCGCTCGGAACGCGACTGGAATCGCTTCGTGAAGAAGTATCGCAGGGAAATGGGCGCCACTCGAGAGCGCGCCATGCTGGATGTGCTGGCCGCGCTATCGCTTCGCGCGGACTTTTCGGTCGGGTGCTATTGCGCCGATGAAAGGCGCTGCCACCGCTCCGTGCTGCGGGAGCTCTTCCTGGAGCGCGGTGCCGAGGTTAAAAACTGAGCACCGGCCAAGTCTCAGCGTCCGCTACGTCCTGCCGAGATTCTCCGCCGCGAAATTCCAATTTGCGAGTTTGTCGAGCAGGGCGTTCACATAGTCGACACGGCGGTTCTGATAGTCGAGATAGTAAGCATGCTCCCATACGTCGATGGTGAGCAGTGGTTTTGAGCCTTGGGCCAGGGGCGAATCGGCGTCCGCAGTTTTCACGACCTTTAGTTTTTCCCCCTCTTGGACCAGCCACGCCCAGCCGCTGCCGAATTGTTCGACCGCGGCGTGCGAAAATTCCTTCTTGCACGTATCGACGCTTCCGAACGAGGATTCCATCAGGCGCTTCAGCGTTGCGGGAGGCTCGCCGCCTCCGCCGGGCATCAGGCTACGCCAGTAGAACGCGTGATTCCAAGCCTGTCCCGCGTTGTTGGATATGGCGACGTGGTCCGATTTGCCTGCGGTAGCCCTGATTATTTTCTCGAGCGGCAGATCGGCAAATTCGGTGCCCGCGATGAGCTTGTTCAAGGTATCGACATAGGTCTTGTGATGTTTCCGTAGTGAAAAGCGAGAGTGTTCGCGGAAATTACCGGCTGAAGCGCGCTTTGCTCGTAGGGCAGCGGCGGCAGCGCGATCGGTGAGAATGACGGGGTCGCCGAGATCATGGGCACTCCTGCTTTGACTTAGGGCGCCGGGGATGTTAGCAGCGCCGCGCGTCCCCGCTATCGGCTTGCGGGAAGTGGAGACGTAGGCATGCGCTGACATTGCTAAACATTAGCGAATTGCGGTTTTCCGCTAAGTTGCCGCGTATAGTCCGCGCGATCGTATTCACCGCAAGTTCCGCCTCCGCGCGGTCGGCCACGGTGGTAGCGTCGTCGAAACCGTAGTAGTCATCGTTGCCGACCACTTGAAATACCAGTCCATCGCGGCGCGGAACGAAGGATACTCCTTTGTAGAACAATCCATAGTTGATATCCGGCTGCGGAATCAATCGCGCCAACTGACCCCGCACCGGAATGATTGTCTCGTCATTGAACAGCGCGCGCGACCCGTAGCCGGTGGCGTTGATCAGCACCTTTTCGCGCAGCTTGGCAAAGTCGGCCGGTGCATCGAACTGTGCAATCTCCAGTTTGCCCCCGTTAGCGAGAAAGTCGCTCACAAGCAATCTCGCATAGGCGGAGATGTTGAACATCATGAGCGTATTGCGGCGCAAATAGCGGTCGCCGAGAGGATGTCTCCCGGGCCCGAAATCATCGGTTCTCGGTATCAGGTCGGAGATGAGTTCACGTTGCAGCTCCGCGAATTTCGGCCGAGTATCGTCCGACGGAGTACCGCGGCGAGCGCCGTTCGCCGCATCGGATACGAAATAGCTATCAATGAACTCCACCGGATTTCCCGGCAGGCCGAGCAGGCTCTGGTAAGTCTGGAACGATCGGCGGGCCATGTTCTCCCATAGTTGCTTGAATTCGGGAGTTGCATGGCTCTCGAGACAAATGCGCGAGTCCGGCGTAAATAGGCCGGTCGCGAGCGAGGAGCGCACATTCGGCGGCAGTTCCTTTGCATAGATGGTGGCGCGGGCGCCGGCGCGTTGCAACAGCAGGCCGGAGGTCAGGCCCAGGGCCCCGCAGCCGATGACCGCAACGTCGCGTTCACCAGTGCTCAGTGCTTTGGCTACGGCGATGCCGCTCGATCCCCATGACAGCGACCAACCGCTTCCCCCATGGCCGTAGTTGTGAACGATGGCTTTTTGTCCAATCTGCTCGACATCGAGCCGTGGTCCCTGAGCGCGGAATGGCCGGGTACAGACCGTGATTTGAGTGATCCGGTCGTTGCCCGCGCGCAGCGGCGCGAGCGGCAGGGTCGCGGCTGCCGGCGAATGCTTGGCGCCCATGCCGCCGGCAGTACATCCATCGAGGGCTGCGACCATCAGGGCCGCACCCGCTCCGGCAAGCAGCCGGCGGCGTGGAAGGTACCCTCCTTCGTTCGAGCTCATTTAAGCTCTATTTCCACGAAGCGAAACTCGAAGTCGTTGGGATTGATGACATTGTGGGCGACGCCAGCCCGACGCGCATACGAACCGCCCGCCAGAAGCGACGCCTCTCTGGCCCCTTCGGCATCCTCCAAGCGCAACGGGCCGCTGGTCAGCGGCACGACGACATAATCGTGGGCGTGCACATGGTATCCGGTGTCCGCACCCGGGGCAAAACGCCATTCCGTTACGATCACGCGGTCGTTCTCGACCTGAACCGTTGATGTCGCTTTCACGATACGTTCCCTGAGAAACCCGCCCGGGTATAAACCTTACACGGGTTGATCGTTAATTTCTCAGCTCCGTTCGTCGAAGATCACGCGACCTAATGCCTGTCGAAATAGTCGATCATCTGCGGTAGGATCAAGAATGTCGCCGGTGATCGTTTGCCACGCCTGTGATTTGGCCCATCGTACTTCCGCGCCCCCCGCATCCGGACTCACGCGATGCGTGCGCTGCCATGCGCCCTTGCAGCGTCCCGAAGCCGCCGCCCTCGATACGGCGATCGCCTTGGCCCTCTGCGCCTTGACGCTGCTGTGGCTCGGCAACGCTTATCCGCTTGTCTCGATGCATGTCAATGGCAGCTCTCGCGAAACGACCTTGATCGGGGCAGCGCAGGGTTTTTACGTACAAGGGTATCCAACGCTCGCCGCGCTCGTCTTGTTGACCACCGTAATCGGTCCTCTGCTGCAGATCGTGACTGTGCTGTATGTGTTGATCCCGCTCCGGCGCAAGCGAGCCGCGTACGGCCAGACTGCCGTCATTCGCCTTCTGACACGGGTGCGGCCTTGGAGCTTCATGGAAGTGTTCATGCTGGGCGCGCTCGTAGCGCTGGTGCGCCTCGCGAAATTCGCGCATGTCGTGCCCGGAATTGCCCTATGGTCCTGCGCCCTGCTCATGCTCTGCCTGTCGGCGCTCGCCGGCGTCACCTCGCCCGAGCAGCTGTGGCGGTGGGCTCAGCGACATCCAAAGTGAGCCCTCTCGTCACCGGCCGCAGTCTCGGACTGCGGGTATGCCTTGACTGCCGATTGACGGTGCGCGGCCTGAAGGCGGGCGATTTGCGCTGTCCTCGCTGCCATGCGCCCCTGCACGAGCGTAAACCTCACAGTCTTGCCGTCACGGCGGTATTGCTCGTGAGCGCCGCCATTCTCTATGTGCCGGCGAACATGTTGCCGGTTATGGAGACACGAACCTTCTATAGCGACGAAAGCGATACGATCATGAGCGGCGTGCTGGTGCTGCTGCAGTCCGGGTCGTGGCCCATCGCGATGCTGGTATTCGTCGCCAGCATCGTCGTACCCTTGCTCAAGATTCTCGCGTTGGGGATTTTGCTCTATTCTGCTTGGCGCCGTTCCGCGCGCGGCCGCTTGCAGCGCAGCCGGCTATATCGGATGGTGGAATTCATAGGACGGTGGTCGATGCTCGATATATACGCGATTTCACTGCTGGCGACGTTGGTGCAGATCCAGTCTTTCGCAACCATACGGGTCGGCTGGGGGGCATGGGCCTTTGGCGCAGTGGTCGTGTTGACCCTCCTAGCGGCGCGCAGCTTCGATGAGCGGCTTCTATGGGATACGCCGGCGGCATGACTGAACCCACCAATCCCGGTTTGGAAGACCTTCCGGCCGCCGAGCCGGCACCGTCGCGGTGGGGACGATTGCAACTCATCTGGATTCTGCCGGCCGTGGTGATTATCGCCGGGGCCTTCGTGGTCATTCATGAGAAGCTCGCTCAGGGAACCAGCATCGAAATCACTTTCAAGAATGCTGAAGACCTCGATGCCAACAAAACCAAGATTCGCTACAAGGAGGTCGAGATCGGCGAGGTGACCGATATTCATGTAGCCAAGGATCGCAGTCAAGTGATTGTCACCGCGATGATTCACCGCGATGCCAGCGATTATCTCGTGGAAGACACGCGGTTTTGGGCTGTGCGCCCGCGGGTCTCCGCCGCGGGAGTCACGGGCTTGGGGACCTTGGTGTCGGGGGCCTACATCAGCCTCGACGTGGGGGTTTCCGCTGTCCGCCGCAGACGTTTCGTCGGTCTGGAAGTGCCGCCCATCGTAACGGCTGATCTGCCGGGACGGGAATTCGTTCTGCATGCGGAAGATCTGGGTTCTTTGAGCATTGGTTCGCTGGTCTTTTATCGGCACATCATCGCTGGCCAGGTCGTCGCCTATGAGTTGGACCAGGGCGGCGCCGGCGTGACGCTGAAGATATTCGTCAATGCTCCGTTCGACAGCTACATCACGGCCGGAACACGATTTTGGCAGGCGAGCGGCATCGATATGTCGCTGAGTTCCGACGGCATCAAGCTGCGCACCGAATCTCTCACATCCATTCTTCAAGGCGGCGTGGCCTTCCGGGCGCTTCAGGGCAGCACGCCGACGGTGGTGCCCGCCGACACGGCATTTACCCTCTATTCGGATGAGGACCGCGCGATGCGGCCCATTGAGACCGAGGTGCGCAAGTTCGTCATGTTCTTCAAAGGCTCGCTGCGCGGCCTGTCGCCGGGCGCGCCGGTCGAGCTGCATGGAATCGGGGTCGGTGAAGTCAAGAGTCTGGACGTGGAATACGATCGGGATTCCGCCTCGTTGCGCTTTCCCGTGGTCGTGGATCTTTATCCGCAGCGAATTCGCGGCCGCGAAGCGCGTGGTTCGCGGGCCTCCTCCGCGGTGGGCCATGAAACCGCCAGCCAGGCGCTGATCGACAGCTTGGTAGCGCACGGACTGCGGGCCGAATTGAAATCCGGCAACCTGTTGACCGGGCAAAAATATGTGGAATTGGACATGCATACGGACGCACCGGCCGAAAAGATCTGGTGGAAGGAGCAACCAGCGGTGTTCCCCACCGTTTCGAATGGCCTCGACGAAATTCAGGATTCCGTGGCGGGCATCGCCCGAAGACTGAACAAGGTCCCCTTCGATCAAATCTCCTATCGGCTGATCACCACCATGTCGAGCCTGGAACAGACCTTGAAGAGCACAGATCAACTGATGCGGCACGTTGACGGCAGCCTTGCACCGCAGATCGAGGCCACCTTGGCCGAAGCGCAGGCAGCCATGCGGAACGCGAAGGACGTGCTTGCGAAAGATGCGCCGCTGCAAAGCGATCTCGGTGAGACTTTGCTGCAATTGTCGCGGGCGGCAAAGTCGGTGACCGCGTTGGTGGATTACCTCGAACGCCATCCGGAGTCTTTGCTGCGCGGCAAACCGGGAGACTCGCAGTGAAGTCATTTTCGATTCCCTTAGGCACGCTCTGCCTCCTAAGCGCGTGCGCCACCGGCAGACCGGATCACTACTACATCCTGACCTCGCAACCGCCGGCCGCGAGCCCGGCGAGGACGGCGCTCGTAACGCAAGTCGCGCTGAGCGTGTCGCTGCCCTCGTTGGTGGATCGCTCCGAAATGGTGCTCAATACCGGCTCAGACGGCGTGATCGTTTTGGAGCACGAACGATGGGGCGCGCCGCTGACGGACCTCATGACTCAAACCCTGGCTCAAGACATCGAGCGGCGGCGCCCCGATCTGCTGGTGGCCGGCCGCGGGCTCGCTACCGCGAGCGGAGCAGCCGTCAAAATAACGGTGAATGTGGTTCAGATCAGCGTGCGCAAAGGAGATAAGGCGAGTCTTGAGGCGCAATGGCGAATTCTCGATGCGCGCGTCGGCGATGCGCGCGGCGGCCAAGAGCGCGGCGGCGGCCGAGAGAAGAACGTGGGCGGCGCGGCTTTCAGCGCGTCGCTGGGGGGAGATAACAATTATGCTGGCGTCGCACAAGCGGTGAGCGAATGTCTGGGGTCGCTCGCGGATCGGCTCGTTGCGCAAATACCTTTGCAATGACCTGTCGTGGGCGTCGGATAACGGCGTTACGACACGGACGCTCGTAGGTGAGGACAAGCGGACGCCTCGAGATACCCGAGGCGTCCTGTGCTCCTTACAGCTAGGGCTCGACCACGATATCGTTATGCACCGTTTTAACACCCTCGGTATCCTTGGCAATGAGACCGGCCATGTCCGCCGCGTCTTTCGTAGGAGCTTTCCCACTCAGCCACACGACTCCATTGGCATCGGTATCCACCTTGATTTTGCCCAATGTGCTTAGATGTTTCGCCGCCAACTTCGTCTTTATTTTTGTGGTGATGACCGAGTCTTTCACGGCGTGATGCTCGGAGTTCCCCGATTCATCCGCCAGCACCACGGGCACATAGGCAACGCTGGCCGCCAATAGGCCAGCTAATATGAGACGTTTCATTTTTCTACTCCTGGAAATTGTTGTAAGCCATCCGCTCTGTAATCAATGCGCAACACTCTGACGGACTACGGCGAAGATATCTGTAGGAGCGGCAAGCAAGTGAATGACGGCCATATCCCACAGGCATCGGTCTGCTATCTCGCGCTGGGGGACCCTGCCGCTGCCGAACCCGGCCGTTCCCCTTTAGCGCTGGCGCCTTGCGCCTCCTGATCGGGCATGGATAGGAGCCGGGCGCTGTTCACCAGCGCCATGTGCGTCAACGCCTGCGGAAAGTTACCGAGCATCCGCGTAGCCCGCGGATCGTATTCCTCTGCGCACAGGCCGACGTCGTTGCTCAATGAGACCAATCGCTCGAACAACGCCTCGGCCTCCCGTCGGCGCCCCGTTAGGACATAGCTATCCGCGAGCCAAAAGGAACAAGCCAAAAACGCGCCCTCTCCCGCCGGCAGCGCATCGACTTGCGTGGCGGTGGAATAGCGCAATACCAATCCGTCGATCATCAAGCCGCTTTCAATCGCTGCAATGGTGCCCATAACCCGGGGGTCGTCCGCCGGCAGGAAACCTACTTGCGGTATCAACAGCAAGCTGGCATCCAAATAGGTCGAATCGTAGGACTGCACGAACGAATTGAGATGCGGGTCAAACCCCTTGGCGCACACCTGTGCATGTATCGTGTCGCGCAGTTGGCGCCAGCGAGCGACGGGGCCTTCCAGTCCGTCTTGCTCAGCGTCCTTCACGGCTCGGTCGAATGCGACCCACGCCATGACTTTCGAATGCGTGAAATGCCGGCGCGCACCACGCACCTCCCACAGCCCCTCATCGGGTGTCTCCCAATGCGACTCGAGAAACTTGAGAAGGGCGATCTGGACATTCCACGCCTCCGCTTCCGGCGGCAAGCCCGCCGCGCGCGCCAGATGCAGGGTATCCATCACTTCCCCGTACACATCCAGCTGGAATTGCCTCGCTGCCGCGTTTCCTACGCGTACGGGAGCCGATTTCTCGTACCCCGGCAGCCATGGCAATTCCTGTTCATCAAGCCGGCGCACGCCGGTAACGCCATAGAGGATCTGCAAATCATCGGGGGAACCCGCTACGGCGCGCAGCAGCCACTCGCGCCAGGCGGCCGCTTCCTCTTCGTACCCGGCAAGCAGGAGCGCATTCAAGGCGAAGGTGGCGTCGCGCAGCCAGCAGTATCGATAATCCCAGTTCCGTACGCCTCCCGGTTGTTCCGGCAAGGATGTGGTGGGCGCCGCGATGAGCCCGCCGGTCGGTTGATAGGTGAGCGCTTTCAAGGTGATCAGTGAGCGGATCACCGGCGCGCGCCATCGCCCATCATACGAGCACCGTGCGGACCATTCGTGCCACCAACGCTCGGTCGCATTCAGCGCCTGGTGGGCATCTATCGTCTTTTGTGTATCGAGGTGAGAGGGACGGTAGTTCAGGACGAAGGATTCGCGCTGGCCTGCGACAACGTCGAACTCCGCGACAGTCTTCATATTCTCGCCCTCGAGGTCGACGGAGGCGGCTAATTCGAGCGTGTCGGGACCCGCCGTGAACAGCAATATCTCGCCGGACCTGTGAACCCACGGGACGATCGAGCCATAGTCGAATCGCGCGATGAGGTCCATGCGCATGGCCACTTGGCCGCTCAATCCCACGACGATCCGCACGATATCCCACCGCTCGTCGGATATCGGCATGAAGTCGATGATCCGCACGCTTCCGTGGTCGGTTTCGAAGTCGGTCTCCAGGATCAGGCTATCGCCCCGGTACCTGCGCTGAGTGCGAAGCGGCAGCGCGCCCGGGGCAAGCAGCCACCGTCCGTGCTCCGGGCCGCCCAACAGCGCCGCAAAGACCGCTCCTGAATCGAATCGGGGAAAGCAAAGCCAGTCGATGGATCCGTCGATACCCACGAGCGCCGCCGTGTGGCAATCTCCGACGAGACCGTAATTCTCGATCCGCAGAGGCATGCAAAACTCCTTCCGTCAGTTCTTTCCTACGAATGGCAACGGATTGTAAGCGGCGCCAATCGGTCTAAAGTCATCGCATGCAACCGGACCAATTCGTGCGCGTGCGAGGTGCGCGGGAACACAACCTGAAAAATGTCGACGTCGACATTCCCCGCGATGCGCTCGTAGTATTCACCGGGGTATCGGGTTCCGGCAAATCATCCCTCGCTTTTGGAACCCTGTATGCCGAAGCGCAGCGGCGATACTTCGAGTCAGTGAGCCCCTACGCCCGGCGCCTCATCGACCAAGTCGGCGTACCTGACGTGGATTCGATCGAGGGGTTGCCGCCCGCCGTCGCTCTACAGCAGCAACGGGGCACGGCGAGCGTCCGTTCCTCTGTCGGCAGCGTCACGACGCTGTCGAACTTTCTGCGCATGCTGTTCTCGCGTGCCGGAAATTATCCGCGAGGGCAGCCCGTGCTGCACGCCGAAGATTTTTCACCGAATACGCCGCAAGGGGCCTGCCCCACCTGCCATGGTCTCGGCCACATCTATGACGTAACGGAAAAGACTCTGGTGCCCGACGACTCGTTGAGCATTCGCGAGCGGGCGATCGCAGCGTGGCCGCCGGCGTGGCAGGGCCAGAACTTGCGCGATATTCTCGTGACCCTCGGATTCGATGTCGATACGCCTTGGCGAAAACTGCCGAAAAAGGACAGGGACTGGATACTGTTCACCGAGGAGCAGCCGTCGGTCCCCGTGTATGCGGGTTTTACGCCGAGCGAGACTCGTCGGGCCCTGCGGCGCAAGACCGAGCCGAGTTACCAAGGCACGTTCATGGGTGCGCGCAAATATGTGCTGCACACCTTCGCGACCACGCAGAGCTCGCTCATGAAGAAGCGGGCCGCGCGGTTCATGATCGGGAGCGTCTGCCCTGCCTGCGGCGGAAAGCGGCTCAAGCGACAGGCTCTGGCCGTCACGTTTGCGGGTTACGATATCGCGCAGATGGGGCATATGTCGTTGACCGACGTCGCGCAGGCCCTCAGTCCCGAAAATCTCCGGCGCGCCGCGCATCTGCCGGAAGAGAAACGCATAGCTGCGCAGCGTATCGCACAGAACATCGTGGAGCGTATTCGAACGCTCCAGGAACTGGGTTTGGGCTACTTGGCGTTGGAACGTGTCACCCCTACGCTGTCGCCCGGAGAATTGCAGAGGCTGCGGCTTGCGACTCAGATTCGCTCCAATCTCTTCGGCGTCGTGTACGTGCTCGACGAACCGTCTGCGGGGCTGCATCCCACCGATACGCAGGCGCTGCTCGCGGCCTTGGATCAGTTGCGAAATTCGGGAAACTCGTTGTTCGTCGTGGAACACGATCTCGATGTCATGCGCCGCGCGCAATGGATCATCGACGTCGGGCCCGGCGCCGGGGAGAGCGGAGGCCGAATCCTCTATAGCGGGGTGCCCGACGGGCTTCGCCGGATCGAGGCTTCCCAGACCGCGCGGTTTCTGTTCCGCGAGCCGACGGTGCGCCCGCGCGCACCGCGTTCGCCGAGCGGTTGGTTGGCCTTGAAGGGAATCACCCGAAACAACCTGCGGAATGTCGATGTCTGCTTCCCCCTCGGCGTTTTCACGGTGGTTACGGGCGTGTCCGGATCCGGCAAGTCGAGTCTCGTCAGTCAAGCCTTGGTCGACCTCGTGTCCGGCGGCATGGGCGAGGCGACGGCCGATGAGGACGAACTTGACGGGCCGCCGGCGCCGCAATTCGAGCCCACGGCGGGATCGATCGCAAGCGGCTTGGACGCCATAAAAGGCTCGTGACGGTAGATCAGAAGCCGATCGGGCGCACGCCCAGATCGAATCTTGCCACGTATACCGGTCTTTTCGACGAAGTGCGCAGACTCTTTGCGTCGACTCCCGCGGCGAAATCGCATCGCTACGATGCGGGCAGGTTTTCCTTCAACGTTGCCAAAGGCCGCTGTCCCACTTGCGAAGGCGAGGGGTTCGTGTGCGTCGAACTGCTGTTCATGCCAAGTGTGTACGCGCCCTGCCCCGCCTGCCACGGCGCCCGCTACAACGAGCAAACTTTGAAAATCGCATATCGCGGTAAGAACATTGCAGAGGTTCTGAGACAGACCGTGAACGAAGCGTGCGAGTTTTTTGCGAGCGAGCGTGGCCTTCAGAGATCGCTGAGGCTCTTGCAAGAGATCGGCCTGGGCTACCTGCGTCTCGGGCAACCAGCGACCGAATTGTCGGGCGGCGAAGCCCAGCGAATCAAGCTCGCCACAGAACTTCAACGCGCGCCGCGTGGCTCGACCCTCTATGTAATCGACGAGCCCACCATCGGCTTGCATCCGGCAGACGTCGATACCCTGATGTCGCACTTGGATGCGCTGGTCGAGGCCGGCAATACGGTGATCGTGGCGGAGCACGAGATGCGCGTTGCGGCCGCCTCTGATTGGATCGTCGACATGGGACCCGGCGCGGGCGATCAGGGCGGCCGCGTGGTGGCGAGCGGCACGCCGTTTGATCTGTCCGGCAACCAGGCAAGCCGAACTGCCCCGTACCTGCGGCCACTCTTGCCGACGAAATGATATCCTCGCCACCCCCGGTTCTTCAGGAGCACAACGATGAAAGTGAGCGCTCGCAATGTCCTACCCGCGACCGTCAAGACCGTCACTCCTGGCGCAGTCGACAGCGAGGTCGTCATGGAACTGGCGCCGGGTATCGAGGTGGTCTCGATCATTACCAAGATCTCCGCGGACAAGCTCGGGCTAAAGCCGGGGGCCAAAGTTTACGCGATCATCAAGGCCCCGAATGTCATGATCGGAATCGATTGATCGGCATGAACATGAATTGGCGCCTTTTTGCCATCGGCTCGGCATTCTTTGCCGCGTTGACGGCGATTTTCGGCAAGGTCGGTGTTTCCGAGATCAATTCCAACCTCGCAACATTCCTTCGGACCCTAGTGATCTTACTCGTGAGCGCCTTGCTGATCAGCGCCCGGCATGAGTGGCAACGGCCCGACAGCCTATCGGCGAAGGGCGTGCTGTTCCTGGTCTTGTCCGGGATCGCCACCGGTTTGTCTTGGCTTTGTTATTATCGCGCGCTGCAAATCGGGCCCGCTTCCCGCGTCGCGCCGATCGATAAGCTCAGCGTTATTTTTGTAGTGCTGTTCGCCGCGTCTTTCCTGGGGGAGCGGCTCACCTGGAAGGTGGGAGCGGGGGGCGCTTTGATCACCCTCGGCGCCGTCTTGATGGCGCTATAAGGGCCCCGCCGGCTTGGTGCGGGCGGCAGGGCCCCTGACTGGACCTCAAATTCCTACTTCGAGTTCTTGTAATCTTTGTCCGCATTCTTGAGATTGCTTTTGGCGTCGCCGAACTTTGCCTGCGCCGCGCCGGCATTCTTGTTGATGTTGCCCTTCACTTGCTCTTTGGTGCTGCCGACAGTCTTGCCGGCGACCTCTTGAACCTTTCCTGCCGCTTCCTTCACTCGGCCTTCCACTTGATCTTTGTTAATGCCCATTGAATGACTCCTTGAGAACGCCGGCGAACGGCCGACACGTCACACTGGCAATAATGTTACGCGGAGGCAGCTCTCGATTTGTAGGAGCAAGCGCCCTTTGGCTGTCGGAGAAGCGACAATTCGCACCATGGAATCGCCCTCTGGGCTAACGGGCATGATCAGCCTCGACTTTCGCCACCGCCGAGCGCGCCGCGACGATTTTCGCGTGCTCTTCGAGGTTGGGCAGGCGCCTGTACAACTCGGTCCTGTCCCCTGGGTGCCACGACACGAGCATGTATAGGTAGACATCGGCGATCGAATAGCTGTCGCCGAGCACGTATGGCCCCAGCCCCTTGCTGATGAGCGCAAGGTAGGAGTCATAGTCTGCGGCGCCCTGATCACGAATCGGTTCGGCGTCGGCCACGCCGCGGGTGGAATAGCGGGGCGAATAATAAACGCGCAGCGCCGCCTCGTAGAGATTGGCGGAGAGAAATACCATCCACTGCAGGAAGGCCGCATGCCGGCTCGTGCCCGGCAGCGGCGCCAATCCGGCTTTCGGATAGCTCAGTGCCAGATGGATCAACACTGCGGCCGATTCGAACATCAGGGTGCCATCCGTCAGCATCAAAGCCGGCACTCTGCCCGTCGGGTTGATCGCGCGGAATCGAGCCACATCGGTCGCTTCGCTGCCAACCCAAATCCTCTCGTACGGAGCGCCGATTTCCTCGAGCGCGATCTGCACCGCAAGCGACCCGGAACCAGGGCGACCGTATAACTTATAGCCGGTATTCATGTCCGCCTCTATGAGCGAAGGTTTGGGTGTAGATTTCGAACTCGCGTGTCATGAGTGTCTCCCTGGGGAACCCGACTCTACCCCGCACGGGGCTGGTCGATCAATCTCAGCGCCGGGCGAGCGGGACGAAGTTGCAGTCGCGAACCGGGACGGCGCCACGTACTATGCGACCTACAATGACATCGAGACGCGATTTTCTCCGCAGCGCCGCCGGCGCTCCTTTGATCGGACTCGGCGGGGCGACCTCATTGCACGCGGCGGATATGCAGCCATTGACGGTAGAGGCGAAGCCGATCACGGTGGACGAGCGGCGCGCGCGTATCGCCAAGGTCCAGATGCTGATGGAGCAGCGTAAGGTCGGAGCGCTCATTGTCGAACCAGGCCCGACGCTCGAGTATTTCACGGGCGTTAAATGGCATCGATCCGAACGTATCACGCTCGCGATTCTTCCTGCGCGCGGGGACGTGTTGCTCGTAACGCCCGCCTTCGAGGAGCCTTCCGTGAGGGAAACGCTGCAGGTGGGCGGCGATGTACGCCCGTGGAACGAGCACGAAAGCCCCTTCACACGCATCGTCCAAGGCTTGCGCGACCGGGGAGTTGCCGGCGGCGTGCTGGCCGTAGAGCCCACCGTTCGGTTCTTTATCGTCGATGGTCTGCGTCGGGATTCCAACGCGTTCGAATTCGTCGCGGCCGACCCGCTCGTCCGGGCCTGCCGCCTGATCAAGTCGCCGGCCGAACTGGCGCTGATGCAAATTGCAAACAAGGTGACCATCGAAGCGCTGCGCACCGTCCATGCACGCATCGAGCTCGGCATGAGCTCCGCGGACTTGAGCGCACTCATGGACCGCACCACAGCCGCTCTTGGAGGTTCCCCCGAGTTCTCGCTCGCCCTTTTGAACGAAGCTTCCGCTTATCCGCACGGATCGAAGCACCCTCAAGCAGTACGGGAAGGCTCGGTGGTCCTGATGGACTGCGGCTGCACGGTGCTCGGTTATCAGTCCGACATTTCGCGCACCTGGGTGTTCGGCCACGCCAGCCCGAGGCAACGCAAAGTGTGGAACACCGTCAAGCGCGGACAGGAAATCGTTCTCGAAACCGCCAAGATCGGCATCCCCACGGGCAAGATCGACGATGCCGTGCGCAACTATTATGAGAGCGCAGGCTGGGGTCCGGGCTATAAGCTCCCGGGACTCTCTCATCGCACCGGGCACGGCATCGGAATGGACGTTCATGAGCCCGCGTACCTCGTACACGCAGACGACACTCCGCTTGCGGCCGGCATGTGTTTTTCGGACGAGCCGGGAATCTACATACCCGGAGAGTTTGGAGTGCGCCTCGAGGATTGCTGGTTCATGACCGCGTCCGGACCCACGCCGTTCACGCCGCTCGCGAAATCCTTGGATGAACCTATTTGAGCGCTCGGAGCCTGCGGCCGCAATGATCGTTCTCCCCTCTTTGCTGATCTGGCTCTATTTGATTATTGCGCACGGAAAATTCTGGCAATCCGCCCCGGAATTGATCCCGGCCTCGCCCCCGGAGTTTCCGGATGTGGACATCATCGTTCCCGCTCGCGACGAGGCGCACACCATCGGACCGGCGATCGCCTCGCTGATTGCGCAAGACTATGCCGGTAGGTTCCGAGTGCTTCTCGTCGATGACGATTCCAGGGATGGTACCGCGGCACTGGCGGGCGCCTCGCCCAGCCTCACTATCATTTCCCTACGGTCAAAACCTTGCGGCTGGTCCGGAAAATTATGGGCGCTGAGCCAAGGCGTCGCCGAGAGTCGCGCTCCTGTCTTGCTGTTTACCGACGCGGACATCTTGCACGACCCTCGCCACCTATCCTCGCTCGTCGCCAAGCTTCTCCAATCGGGCACGGACTTGGTCAGCGAGATGGTGCATTTGAACTGCTCGAGCTGGGCCGAGCGCGCCTTGGTGCCGGCTTTCGTTTATTTCTTTCAAATGCTGTATCCCTTCAACCTGGTCAATGACCCTCGATCGTCGGTTGCCGCGGCCGCCGGAGGCACCGTGATGATTCGCCGCGCCGCGTTGCAACGGATCGGCGGTATCGATGCGATCAAAGATTCCCTGATCGACGACGTTGCACTCGCGAGGGCGGTCAAGGCGACCGGCTCGATCTATCTGGCGCATTCAGGACTCGCCGCCTCCATTCGCTCGTACCCGGCGGTCGGCGATATTTGGCACATGATTTCACGCACCGCTTTTACTCAACTGCGCCATTCGCCGGCTTTTCTCGCGCTCACTTTGGTTGCCTTGGCCGTGGTGTGGTTGGTGCCTGCGGCCGCGATCCTGGCGGGACATCAGGGGTGGCCGCTCGCACTGGGCCTGACGGCGTTCGGTCTCTCGGCCTGCAGCTATCTACCCACCCTGGCGAGATATGGCCGGACCCCACTGTGGGCGATCCTGTTGCCTTTGATCGCGCTCTTTTATATGGCGGCAACCTTGGGGTCGGCGGTCGATCATTGGCGAGGGCGAGGAGCGCGTTGGAAAAACCGCGCCTACGGGTCCGGTTAGCCTTTAAAGGGCTTCGAATTCGACGGCAGCGTCTTCAACACTTGTCCTCTCACCGCAAAGGAGTCCAAGGTGACCTCGTTCGGGACGCATTCGGTACGGTATTCGAGGTCGCGGAGGCTGAAGTTCTTGGTGATGAGATCTTTCATTGCCTGCACGAGTTCGCAATCACCTTCGCCCATGAAATCGGGCCGGCGCGGCGCCAGTGACAATTGAGTCCATCCAGCTTTCACCGCATCGGCCCCTTCGACTTCGCCGATCGGGGCGAGCGAGTAGAAATCTGTATTCACAAATGCCGTACGGCTCGGCGTGTGGAACGAGCCCACGCAACCCGTGGCGGATGCCCGGGCGTCATTTCGGGCACCGAGATAGCGGAGAACCTGGCGCACATTATCTTCCAGTGCATCGCAGGTATACAACGATGTGAAGCCTACGTAGTTGAACGAAGCCTTGTGGTGCTGCCACGCACCGAGCACGATATCGGCGGATGCGGCGTCCGCGGCTTGCGCAACGGCGCGAGGGGGCAACCCGCACCACCCTGCGATGAGAATCGGCAGCAGCGCCGAAAGAGTTACCGAGCGTAGACTTGTCTGGCGCATGGCCGTCATCCTCGCGAGCCCACCGTGCTACATCATAGACCCCGGATGGTGAATCGAGTTCAAGGTTTCCGCTCCGCGCCGGAACGTGGGGAGGATGACGCGCCCCGGCTAGCCTGAACTACCGTCACGGCGGTCATATTGACGATGCGGCGCACCGTGGAGGTGGGCGTCAGGATGTGCGCCGGGGCGGCGCAGCCAAGCAAGATAGGCCCGATCGCCACGTTGTGACCCGCGGCTGACTTGAGCAGGTTATAGGCGATGTTTGCGCTGTCGAGATCGGGACATACCAAGAGGTTGGCGCTGCCCCGCAGGGTGCTGTCGGGCAGTATGGTCTTGCGCGCGGCCTCGTCCAAGGCGCAATCCCCGTGCATTTCCCCATCCACTTCCAGCCCCGGCATCCGTTGTCGCAATAATGCCAGTGTCGCCCGCATCTTGAGCGCCGAGGGCGCATCGCTGCTGCCGAAATTCGAATGCGACAACAAGGCCACTTTCGGCGTGAGGCCGAATGCGCACAGCTGATCGGCTGCGAGCTGCGTGATTTCGGCCAGTTGCTCCGCGCTCGGATCGAGATTGACGTGGGTATCGACGATGAAGACTTGACGTCCAGGCAGGATCAGGCCGCTCATCGCGCCATACACGTTGACGCCGGGACGGCGTCCGATGACCTGATCGATGTAATGCAGGTGTCTCGCGGTCGTGCTGATCGTCCCGCTGATCAAGCCGTCCGCTTCACTCCTTCTCAGCATCATTGCGGCAATCAGCGTCGTGCGGCGGCGCATCTCCAGCTTGGCATATTGCGCAGTCACCCCATTGCGCTCGGCGAGCTGGTGATATGCCTGCCAATATTCACGGTAGCGCGGGTCGAATTCGGGATTGACGACGGTAACGTGCTCTCCGATTCTAATGCGCAAGCCGTGCCGCTTGATGCCGCGCTCGATCACCGCGGGGCGTCCGATCAGGATCGGCATCGCAAGCTTTTCGTCCACGATGATCTGCGCCGCACGCAGCACTCGCGCGTCCTCGCCTTCCGCATAGACGATGCGGCTTCGGTCCGGGGACACCGTGCGCGCAGCGGCAAATATGGGCTGCATGAGCGTGCCGCTGTGGTACACGAATTGCAGAAGCCGCTGACCGTAGGCGTCCAGATCGGCAATGGGCCGCGAAGCCACCCCGGACTCCATGGCGGCCTTGGCGACGGCGGGCGCGATCTTGACGATCAATCGGGGGTCGAAAGGCTTGGGAATGAGGTATTCCGGGCCGAACGCCAGATCCTCGTTGCCTCCATACGCAGCGGCTACGATATCGCTCTGCTCCTGACGCGCCAATTCGGCGATGGCGTGCACGGCGGCGATTTCCATGGCTCGGGTGATGTCAGTGGCGCCGACGTCGAGTGCGCCTCGAAAAATGAAAGGAAAACACAGGACATTGTTGACCTGGTTGGGATAGTCGCTGCGGCCGGTGGCGATAACCGCGTCGTCACGCACCGCCCGCACCTCTTCCGGGAGGATCTCGGGCGTCGGATTGGCGAGCGCAAAGATCAGCGGCTTGGCGGCCATCTTCGCAGCCATGCTCTTGGTCAGCACGCCGCCGGCCGATAGTCCGAGAAACACGTCGGCGCCGCCGATGACCTCCTCCAAGGTGCGGGCCGCGGTGGGTTGCGCGAAGCGAGCCTTTTCCGGATCCATTAGCTCCTGCCGCCCCTCGTAGACGACGCCGGCCAAATCGCTCAGCCAAACGTTCTCTCGTTGCAAACCCAAGTCCAACAACAAATCCACGCAGGCGAGCGCGGCAGCCCCGGCACCGCTGACCACCAAGGTGATTTGTTTGATGTCTTTGCCCACCACCTGCAGCCCATTGAGGCAGGCTGCGCCGACGATGATGGCCGTGCCGTGTTGATCGTCATGAAATACCGGAATTTTCATACGCCGCCGCAATTCGCGCTCGACGATGAAGCATTCCGGCGCCTTGATGTCTTCGAGGTTGATCGCGCCGAAAGTCGGCTCCAGGGCGGCAATCAGCTCGACCAGTTTTAGAGGATCGCGTTGCTCGACTTCGATGTCGAATACGTCGATACCGGCAAATTTCTTGAATAGTATCGCCTTGCCTTCCATCACCGGCTTGGCGGCCAGCGGCCCGATCGCTCCCAGACCGAGCACTGCAGTGCCGTTCGTGATCACTCCGACCAAGTTGCCGCGCGCGGTGAAGCGGAAGACGTTCGGCGGATCCTCGGCGATGGCTTCGCACGCCGCGGCGACCCCCGGCGAGTACGCCAGCGCCAAGTCACTTTGGTTGAGCAACTGCTTGGTGGCGGTAACCGAAAGCTTTCCCGGGGTCGGAAATTCGTGGTAGTCGAGCGCCGCTTTTTTACGAGCGTCCTTCAGGTCGTCGCTCTTCATGGGCCGGGGACCCGGCGCGAACGCTGAACGTTGCGATGATGCGCCTTCACTGGTAATCCTTGTTTGCTTTGCACGATCGAGGTGTAGAAACGAAAGATCTTAGCGCACGAACCGATTGAAATCATGCGGCGCGGAGCGCACCTGCCCTCGAATCACGAGATGTCGCGGCGCCATTCGTCCGGCCGGACGGCAAGCTTCGACGATTCCTTGAACGGATTTGCGGGCAACTATTGCCCGTGCTGCGATTTGGCTTCCTGGCGCAGAAACGACAGCACAAGTGTTTCCGCCTTGCGCGGCGCGGCGACGCTCAGGCTGCCATTGAAGACCTTGTGAATCAGACCTGATCGCCAGGAGCTGAACACCGCTGGATTGATGTAGGATTTGCGGCACACGGCGGGCGTGTTGCGAAGTTTTAGGGCCACTTGTTTGACCACGTCTGCGATTTGGCTTTTCAATGCGCGCTCGCTGGCAGGTTCCGGCAGCGGTGTGCACGCGAGCAAAGTGATCGCGTGCAGGGTCGCTCCCCACGTGCGAAAATCCTTGGCGGTGAAATCCTCGCCCATCGCTTCGCGCAGATAGTCGTTGACTTGCCCGGAATCGATGGGGCAACGCTCGCCGTCGTCGCTAATGTATTGAAATAAATGTTGACCCGGGATCTCCTGGCAACGTCGCACGATCTGGGCGATACGCTTGTCGTCGATGTGAATTTCGTGTTGGACGCCGCCCTTGCCGCGGAAATTCAAGATCGCGCGCCCGTCCCGAATGAAGCTGACATGGCGATTACGCAGCGTCGTGAGACCAAAGCTTTTGTTGTCGCGGGCATACTCGGTGTTGCCGATGCGGACCCGTGTGGCGTCGAGAATCGTGACCACCACCGCCAGGACTTTTTCACGCGGCAGACCCGGCAATCCCAGATCACGCCTGAGTCTGCGCCGCAACTTCGGCAGAGCTTGGCCGAATGCCACCATGCGATCGAACTTCGCGCTATCGCGCACTTGGCGCCATTCCGGATGATAGCGATACTGCTTGCGGCCGCGGGCGTCCCGCCCGGTCGCCTGCAAGTGACCGCGCGCCTTCACGGAAATCCACACATCCCGGTAGGCCGGGGGGATCGCGAGACTCGCGATACGCTTGAGTTCTCCGGCAGCCGCCAGCCTGCGGTTCTCCGGCGTAAGGTATCGAAAGCCCTTACCGACGCGCAGTCGGCGAAAGCCGGGCTCGGCGTCCGAAACGTAAATCAGACCCGCCTCGACCGCCATCTGCGCCGCTTCGGCGGCGACGCCGGTGAGATTTGCAGGCGCTGATGCGGATTTGAGGGTCATTGTCGCGTCCGATTGTTATTGAATCGAAAGTCGTTGCGCTAGAGACGTTTGCTGACGTGCGTGTAGGAATACACGATATCCGATCGTTCCAGCGGCTTGGCTCCCGACTTGCTGATTATGTGACGCAATTTTGTGACGCATTTCGCGCGGACGGCCTGCGCTCATCCCAGTGGACGGGTACGAAGAACGCGGTTAGAGTCCCGGCAACCTCACCGTGAACGCCCCCTAGTCAACCAACTCGCCGTCCCGGCCGTTATGTAGTTATGTAACGAGCTGCAGCATCGCGGACCACTCCTGGAGCCTCCGTTCATGAACGTCTATCGCAATTTTGGGAATATGGTCGGTTACGTTCTGTGCGCCAGCCTCGTGTGTTCGGCCGCGAGCGCGGCGGACAAACCGCCGGCGGGGGAGCCGGGAGTTTGGCAAAAGCATGAGTACTCGTTTGTGTACATGGGATTCACCTCCACGTATTCTTGCGATGGCCTGGCCGACAAAATCAAATTGCTCCTGATTGCGGCCGGAGCGAGATCGGACGCTAAATCCTCCCCGGGGGCTTGCGCAAATGGTTTCGGCGTCCCCGATAAGTTTGCGAGGGCCCAATTGACGTTCTACGCGCTCGCGCCGAGCGGAACGGATACCTCAGCGGGCAACCAAATCACCGGTCTCTGGCGGCCGGTTTCCTTTGCCGATCACTCACCGCGGGAGCTGCGCACCGGGGATTGCGAGCTCGTCGAGCAATTCCGCGACCACGTGTTGCCGATGTTCACAACGCGCAACATTGAAAATCACATCACCTGTGTACCGCACCAAGATTCCGGCTCGGTTATCGATTTGCGCTTCGAATCCTTCACTGCAGCGCCGCGCGGACCACTGCCGACGCCCGCCCAATAGATCGATCGGCGCCCCTAGGCGACAGAGGGCGCTGCGGCGTCCGCCGAAATTTCGGCATCGTCGTCGGTCTCCTCGGTGTCCGCGGCTTTCTGGCGCCGAGCTCGCTCATAGGTCCCTATCAAGCAGCCGGCACCGATGGCGCGGTTGAGGATGGTTTCCACCAGCTCCTGACGGCCCAGGGGACGAGAGAAAGAAGCGGCTCCCTCTCCCAGCGCGAATACCTGAAACGCATATCGGTGCGGCCCGTGGCCCGGAGGCGGATCCGGCGGTAACCATGAGCGCCGCAAGAAGGAATTGAGACCCATTTCCACGCCCGCGCCCTCGGTATCCCCCGACGGCAGCGCGCCCGTTTCGAGGGCGCCGTCACCGGCGCCCATGACCGCGATCGCGTGCACCAGGGGATGCGCCGTCGGGGAATCGGCGTCCTCTACAATCAGCGTCACACAGACCGCGGCGCTCGGGACGGATGCCCAGTGCAAAGGCGGCGAGAGTCCGTCGCCATCCGCGGTACACTGCACCGGGATGGCGCCCATGTTGTCAAAGGCGCGGCTCCGCACGGCGATGCGCGGCACCTCGCGGCTCAGCAAAAGATGCCGAAACGCGATATTTTCAATTCCCGACCGCGCACCCTGCAAGACCCGGCCCAAGGACTCCGGAAGTTTTTCGAACATCGGGCGATGTCCTCACATGTAGTGTTCGTCGCGGAGCCGTCCCCCGAGTGCTGCGGAGATGCTAGCGATGAATGCTCCCACCAGCATGGACAACGCGGTATAAATTGCAGCTTCCGCCGCCGCCTTTCGGGCTGCGTCGGCTTCCGCCTTGGCTTTCGTCACCGCCTCTTGCAGCTGAGCCGCAAATTCGTCCACGCGCTTGCGCGCGTCAGCTTGCGAGGCGCCCGTTCGCGCGGCGACCAGTTCAGCCAAATAGTTTCGATCGTCATCGGAGACCCCGCCGGTCGTCCACGCGTTCGCCACGATGTGGCCGACTTCGACCCGAGGATCGCTCGATCCCGGCGACGAAGCCGACGGATTCGCCGCTCGAAAGAGCTTGTCGACCCCGTACGAGTCCGTCTGAGAAGTACCGGTGGCCGATCCTGCCGCCGCCGATGCGGCACCCGGCGCCATCGCGTTGGCGGCAGCCTGAGCCCCTCCAGCCACGGCATGAGCACCGCCTTGAAGCGCGGACAACAGGGAGCTCGCCACCACCGTCGCCACGAGAACGGTCGCAACCGACCACATGATAAAGCCATGTGCCGTATCACGAAAAAAAACTTCGTGCGTGTGCGTGCCGATCCATCGCGTGCGAAGTCTTCCCGTAATGTAGCCGCCGACTCCAGAGGACACCCACTGCATCACCACGAGCCATATTGCCGTTGTGACCGCGAAGGTCGAGGCCCTCACGCCGTGGCCGGGCCATGGCGAAATCTCAGCGAAACCGAGCCCTGTTCCGAGCGTGAGCAACACCAGCGACACTGACGCGGCCACGAACGCGCCGGCGAAAATGGCAGGCCAAGAGGCCGCCGAACCCAGACGCAAATGCTCTGGGCGTGTTTCTATTGTTTGTTCCATGTACTTCCCCGGTCTGTCAGCGATGTGAACACATCGCCAGCAGCAATATGATCGGAAGGGGAACGCCCAGCATCCAAAGCAGAATTCCGCGACCCATGAGTATGTTCCTTGTATATTTTGTCGATGTACACGGCGCAACTCGCGCCGCATTCCGGGTGGACATTGCTCGCGTTCGCAGTTTTTATCTATGCCCGTATCGGCCCATCGAATGTCAGGGGTTTCTTACGGCGTGCTCGCTCAACGCACATCCCGGTGCTCGCCGGCACACTCTGCCTCATGAGCTGCGCCAATGGTCCGCGCCCCCCGCCGCCGCCCTCCGTTGCGCCTGCCGACGCCCGCGCGATGATCGAACAATCCGTACCGCGAACCGCCTCGGATCGGCCGGGCTGGGTTGCCGATATGTCCGGAGCATTCAGCGTGCTCGGCATAGAGCCCACGCGCGAGAATATTTGCGCAGTGGCCGCGGTCATCGAGCAGGAATCCGGATTCCGCGTCGACCCCGTCGTTCCCGGATTGCCGGCCATCGCCTGGCGGGAGATCGATAGCCGCGCCGAACGGGCGGGCGTGCCCCGTCTCGTCGTCCATACCGCATTGCAATTGAAGTCTCCCACGGGGCGCAGTTACAGCGAGCGGATCGACAGCGCGAGGACCGAAAGGGATCTAAGCGATATATTCGAAGATTTCATCGGCGCCATCCCGCTCGGCCGGACTCTTTTTGCCGAGCGAAACCCGGTACGCACTCGCGGGCCCATGCAGGTCAATATTGCGTTTGCCGAACAATATGCGGCGACCAGGCCCTACCCCTATCCGGTCAAGACGACAATTGCGGACGAAGTGTTCACGCGTCGCGGCAGCGTGTATTTCGGCACCGCGCACCTACTGGCCTATCCGGCTCCGTACAGCGGCTACGTCTATCGCTTCGCCGATTTCAATGCCGGCCAGTACTCCAGCCGCAACGCCGCGTTTCAAAGCGCCCTGCGCAGCGCTTCAGGTATCCCGCTCACGGCGGACGGCGCGCTGCTGCCGCGCGGCGCCGACACGAAAGGACCCGGCGGCACGGAACTCGCCGTTCGCGCGCTTCGGCCGCGCCTGAACCTCACAGACAAAGCCATCCACGACGCTTTGGAGAAAGGGAGAGCCGCGGATTTCGACCAAACCGAACTCTATCAGCGTGTCTTCGCTCTCGCAGAACAGGCGGAGAAACGGCGTTTGCCTCGTGCACTGATCCCCCGGATTCAGTTGCACGGCCCAAAGATCGCTCGAAGGCTGACGACCGAATGGTATGCCCGCCGAGTCGATCAGCGCTTCAAGCGCTGCCTCGCACAGTGATCCGCGCCCCCGCTCCCCGCCGGCTAGCCGCTGCGCACTGCGCGGACGAAGCGCTCGCTCGTGATCTCGATGATCGCCTGCTTGCCGGTCGCCCCGACGTCTTTGCGCGGCTCGAGGGACTGCTCGGCAAAGCGTTGGCGCTCCGCTGTGCTCACCCGGTTTATGGTGGGCTTGTCGTAAAAGGCGGCAAGATAGTTCGCGACCGCGCGTGCCGCTATTTCTTCGCTGAAAAATCCCAGCCGCAATGCGTGAACGATGCGGCCCTGATCCAATCCAGCGACGGAGTACAAGCGGTACACCCTGAAGATATCGAGATTTGGCACCGTATCGGGATCAAAGGCGTGCTCAGCCAACGCCAGCTCGATCACGAACCAGCGTGCAGCCTGCGCGTCTTCCAGCTCCAAGGACGTCAGCGCGCGAACTGTTTGCGTGGTCTCGAGCGTCGGTATTCGGCCGGCGATCTGCTCGACGCGTGCCAGAGGGGCGCTCTTGCGGGCGCCGGGACCGCCAGCAGGCTGCAGCTTTTGCTCTCGCATGAGCACCGGCGGAGAAACCGGCGGCACCGCCGCCGAACTTGCCGCTTTTACCGCGACGGCAGGCGCGGACCCGATGACCGGGGACACGACGGGTGGGGACACTGTGTCCGGGGACACGGCGCGTGAGACCCTAGGTGCGGGCCCGACCGGGGACAGCGGGGGCGGCGTTGCGGTCTTCGCCCGGATCGTTGCAATCGCGCGCAAGTCATCCGTGTCCGCCGTGGCGGTGAGCGCACCCGGATAAATATCTCGGACCTTCTTTAGGGTGAGATCCGCTTCGTCTTCCTTGGCGAATGGCCCAAGTCGCAAGCGATATCGCGGGCGCCGATCCTCCATTCGTTGGACCTGGTAGACGTACGCGTTCGGGCAGCCTGGGAAACTCTTTCCGGGTACCGCGATCGGCGCGGAGGACGCGCTGAGATTGATCACGAAGGGACCGGGCCCTCCGAGTCGGGCCGCTTCCGGCACCGGCGCGAGCAGATCATCGACGGTCAGGAACCCAATTTCCCCGGTCAATGGCGTATTTATCGGCGCGGCCATGAATTTTTCCATTAATGGCTGAATGCGGTCGATAGTGGCTAAGCAAGCCTGGTGAAACCGTGATGGGCGTCTCCTCGCAGCGACAAAGTCGGCAAAACTCGCGTTATGTGAAAGCCTGCCTCGACCTGGCCCCCGGGGAAATCGCGCCTGAAGCGTACATCTTCGTTTCGAAGCCTATCCTCTATTTTGCCGCGGCCGCGTAGACCTCGCGCCCGTCGAGGTAGGTCGCCGCCACTTGTGTATTGTGCAAGTCGGAGGCATCGATCGCGAAAATATCGCGGTCGAGTATGATGAAGTCGCCGCGCTTGCCCGCCTCCAGACTGCCGGTCGTGTGCTCCTGCTTCAGAGCCGATGCGGCGTTGATCGTGTACGCGTCAACCATATCCTGAAGGGTCAGGCTTTGTTCCGGCAACAGCGCCGGTTGGCCTCGACCCGCCGACCGGGTGATGGCGTGCTCGATCGCAGCGAAGGCATTGAAGCTGCTGACTCCCCAGTCGCTGCCCCCTACGATGGTGGCGCCCGCGTCGCGCAGCGAGCGCGCCGGGTAGAGGTAGCGCGAGCGCCGCGGTCCGAGATACTTGATGGTCGCCTTGTCCACATAGTCATCGCGCTGCGCCCACAGCAGCTGAAAATTGGCGATCACCCCTAGCTCCTTGAAGCGCGGAAAGTCGGAAGGATCGATCAGTTCCAAGTGCGCGATCTGGTCGCGGTTATCGAGGCTGCCGTTATGATGCCTGGCCTCGGCAATCGCATCCAAGGCGGAGCGGACGGCTCGATCGCCGATTGCGTGAATGTGCACGGTCAATCCTGCGGCGTCTGCGGCGGTCACGATACGATTCAGATCCTCTTGCGTGAAATACGACGGTCCGCGTTTGCGCGTCGGATGGCCTTGTGCATCGAGATACGGCGCCAGCAAGGCCGCCGTCTGCGAAGGATACTCGATGACTCCGTCAGCGAAGATCTTCACGGCGTCGGCACGCAAAAAGTCCGGATCGATGGCCCACTTCTTGCTGAATTCGGCCGCGCTGCCGATCAAGCTCGCAGCGGGCTCGTGGAGGTCTTTCAGCCAAAATGTGCCGCGCACGCGCATGACGAGCCGGTGCGTGTCGTACAGCCGCTTGTAAATCTGCATGACGTGCTCATCCACGGCGGCGTCCTGCACGGACGTGATGCCGGTCGCGCGCATCGAGACAAAGGCTTTCTCGAGCTGGGAAGCTTCTTGTTCGAGGCCGGCGGCAGGCCGCGCCGCCAGCGCGATCTCCGCCGCATTGTCCCGCAGAGTGCCCGTGGGGGCGCCCGAAGGGTCGCGCTCGATGTGGCCGCCGGCGGGGTCCTTGGTCGCGGCGGTGATGTGCGCCAGGCTCAACGCGGGTGTATTGACCCAGACCGTGTGCCCGTCGGAACCGCTGAGAAGAAGTGGACGATCAGGAAGCATCGAGTCGAGATCCGAGAGTCCCAGAGTCAGGTTCGACGGATTGACCATGGTCACTTCGAACCAGCGGTCATGCTCCCCCGGATGTTCCTTCAGGCACTGCGCGACCCGCCTCTTGAGTTCCTGGGGCGTGAACACCTTGTCATCGAGGCTGCATTTGCCGAGATCCTGAGCGCTTTGAGCCGGATGCGTGTGCGCATCGATAATTCCCGGCAGCACGACCCGGCCGCCGACATCGATCTTTCGGGTGCTTGGCCCGACGAACGCGCCGATTGCCTGGTCCGTGCCGACGGCGACGATGGTGTTGCCGCGCACCGCGAGCGCCTGCACGACGCTGCGGCCCGCATCTTGCGTATGAATCTTGCCGTGCAGGAACACGACATCGGCGGGTATCGTCGCCGCGCCGGCGGCAATCGCAGATGCCGACAATGACAGGACCGCCGCAATTCGCACCATCGCCCTACCTCCCAATTGTTTTTCCTTCATCTTATCGGCCTTGCAAAGCCGATCACTTCGAGCGCGATCAATTCGAGGACCTGCGCCACGCGAGGCACCCGACAGGCGCCGTCCTCGTCGAATACCACTTCCGCCGAGTTGATGGCTGCGCCGAGCGGCGTCGGCCAGCCGCGAAGCGCGTGGACGATGTCGCGCAGCGAACGCAGAGTGTTCACCGCCGCGGACCACCCGCCCGCCGTGGCGATGCAGCCAACGGCGCGGCCGCTGAAGTAGGGGCGCACATCGGTCCGCAGGTCTTCGGCATAGTCCAACGCGTTCTTGACGAGACCCGAGATGCTGCCGTGGTAGCCCGGCGAGCCCAAGACGATCCCGTCGGCCAGCGAGAGCTCCGCCACCAAGCCATGGGCCGCATCGCTGCGTTCCCGATTGTCGGGCTCGTACAGCGGCAACTGCAGAGACAACCCGCTGATGAGCTTGGTACTGGCGCCGGCGCGCTCTGCGGCGTCCAGTACGTATCGCATAGCTCTTTCGGTCGTTGAATTGGCCCGCAAAGTCCCGCCAACGGCAACGATGTATGGTGCTCTCATGGTCTAAGATCCTACACGGTCTCGGCAATAATGATCAGTGCGCCGCTTCGGCGGCCCGCGCGCCGAACGGCGGCCGAGCCAGCCAGAGAAAAGGTATCAGCAGCAGATACATCCACGCGAGAACGTGAAAGACATCATTGACGCCGAGGGTCATTGCCTGTTGCGTGATGACTTGATCGACGTATTGAAAAACGCCGGCCCCCGAGGCGACGTGGTCCGCGAGTCCCGCCTGATATCGGGTCCATGCATTTGAGGAAGTGCGGACATGTTCGGTCAAGACCGCGTGGTGATAATCCGTCCGGCGATTCCACATGAATACCGTCATCGCGGTCGCAATACTACCCGACATCGTGCGCACGAAATTACTCAATCCAGAGGCCGACGCCAAGTCGCTGGGCGGAATCCCCGACAGCAGGATTTGATTCAGCGGCAGGAAAAAGAACGCGATTCCCAAGCCCTGTAGGAAGCGCGGCGTGGCGAATTGAGCGAAGCTCGCGGTGTCGTTGAGCGTGGCGGCCCAAAAAATAGCAAAGGAGAACACGCAGAACGCGAAACTGGCCGCGAGCCGCAGGTTCAAGCGGTTCATGTTCCGCCCGACGATGGGCGCCACCACCAAGGCCAATAGCCCGACAGGCGCCACGGCGAGGCCCGCCCAGGTCGCGGTATACCCGACCGTAGTTTGCAGCCACAGCGGGAATATGACATTGACTCCCGATAGCGCGAAATAGGCGACGCCGATCACCACGGTTCCGACTCTAAAGTTTCGCCGGGCGAATAAATGCAGATCGATTACGGGGTGCTTATCGGTCAGTTCCCAGGGAATCAGAAAAGTGATGCAGACCAGCGATACCAGACCCGCAATCAAGATCACCGGCGAGCCGAACCAATCTTTTTCATTGCCGTTGTCGAGCATGAATTGCAGGCTGCCTACGCCGACCACCAGCAGCGCGAGCCCGACGGCATCGATGGGCTGCTTGAGTTTTCTCGATTCGCGGTGGCGCAGGATGGACCAACACGCCGCAGCGGAAAAGGCGCCCACCGGCAAATTGATGTAGAACAACCAGGGCCACGAGAGGTTATCCGTGATCCATCCGCCCATGATCGGTCCGAAAATCGGTGCGATGATGATCACCATGGACCATAGGGCGATCGCCATCCCGCGCCGCTCGATCGGATAATTGCGCAGCAGGATGGCCTGCGCCACGGACATCATGGGGCCGGACACGAGCCCTTGGATCAAGCGCGCTCCTACCAGCATCGGCAAGCTCGTCGCGAGACCGCAAAGAGCTGAAAAACACATGAACAGCAAGATCGACGTGACAAAGGTTCTCACTTCGCCGAACCGCCGTCCGATCCAACCGGTCAAGGGCTGCATGATGGCCGCGGCGAGCATGTAGGAACTGATGGCCCACGTTCCCTCCGAGGTACTCACTCCGAGGCTGCCCGAGATCGCGGGCACGGAGACGTTGACGATGGTCATGTCAAGAATCTCCATGAAGGACGCGGTCGCGATCGCCGCCGTAAGGAACAAGAGCTTTCCGCCTCGGAGGGGCGGATATTCATATGCCGCTGCGGCGGGCCGTGCGAGCTCAGGCATGGCCGGATGATTCAGCGAGTTTCGTTCAGATTCCGCAGCACGACGGCGTCGGCTTCGGCGTTTGCCTTGTCCAGATCTTGGGTATAAACCTCCGTGTCGCCTACCGGCGCGTCGGCTGCTTTCGCCGCCAAGACGGGCCCATCGCGGTTGGTGGTATCCACCGTGACGGTGGCGGATAAACCAACGCGCAGCGGCGATTTTTGGAGATCCTTATCGTCGATCTGAATCCGCACCGGCACCCGCTGCACCACCTTGATCCAATTGCCCGAGGCGTTTTGCGCCGGCAGCAGCGCGAAAGCGGCGCCGGTTCCGGCCGCCATACCCTTGACGTGACCGTGGAATATGAAGGAGCCTCCGTAAAGATCGCTACGTACCTGGGCCGGCTGACCGATCCTCAGATGGCGCAGCTGAACTTCCTTGAAATTCGCATCGACCCACAATGCATTGAGCGGGATCACGGTCATTAGCGCCTGACCCGCCTGGATGTGTTGGCCCAACTGCACGCTGCGTTCGGCGACATACCCGGTCACCGGCGCCACCACGGCATTGCGATGCACGGCGATCCATGCGTCCCGGTAGGCCGCTTTGGCTTGAAGCACCGCCGGATTTTCTTGCACCGCCGCCCCGTCCACAAGCGCGTGCGAAGCGCGCGACTGGCGCACGGCCTGGCTCAGCGCGGCGCGCGCGATTTCCACGCTTTCGCGCGCGTGCCGCACTTCCTCGGGCGCAATCGCGTGGTCGGCCAGCAATGGCTCGCGCTTTGCCAGGTCCGCCATCGCGCGCGCAAGCTCGAACCGCCGGGTTTCGATGACCGAATCGTATTGATCCGCCATCGATTTCTCCTGGCGCACTTGGCGCACCGCTTGAGCCAGCGCGCTGGCGCTGCGGTCCAAGCTGGTCTGCGCATCGACGGGATCGAGACGCACCAGAACCTGGCCGGCTTTGGCCAATTGCGTATCGTCGGCGAGCACCGCCACCACCGTGCCGGACACCTGCGCCGAGACCACCACCTTGTTGCCGTTGACATAAGCATCATCCGTCTGCTCGCGCTTGGCGAGCACCAATACCCAGTACGCGGCCCACAGCGCACCGAGTACGATGAAAATCACGGCGATGAGAATCAGGATCTTGGTCCGCTTGCCATTGGTGGATGCGGGTTCTGTGGGGCCTACGTTCGCGTTCATGGTGTCATCGCTGCAGTCGATCGGGAGATCGCAGCATTCTGCGGGTTTTCGTATCCCCCGCCGAGCGCGCGCTGTAGCGCGATATCCGCCGAAAGCGCCGCGGCATCGAGTTGCAGCAGCGAATCGCGCTGCTCAATCCACGATTCCGTGGCCGTCAATTCAGCCCGAATATCGCTGAGCCCCTGCCGGACGCGCGCCGCTGCGCTGCCCTGCAGCCGGTGCGCCGCGTCGACTTCCAGGAGGCGTTCGTTTCGCTGCGCCACGATTTGCGCCCGCGTGGATGCCTGCGTCGCCACTTCGCGCGCGGCACCGACGAGAGTATCCCGATAGCTCGCGACCGCCGAATCGACGGCGGACTTCGAAGCGCCATAGCGTGCCTTGAGCCGGCCCGCGTCGAATATCGGCAAATGAATCGCCGCAGTCGCCTGCGGCACCCGGCTGCCGTACTCGAGCAGCTTGCCAACGTCGATGCTCGACAGCCCCAGCAAGGCGTTTATCGTGACGTCCGGAAAGAACTCCGCGCGCGCCGAATCGAGACTCCTTTCCGCGGCCTCGACCCGCCAGCGGCTCGCCGTGATGTCCGCGCGGCGCGCGATCAGATCGATCTTGACGTCGTCGGGCAAATTGCCTGACAGCGCAGGCAGGGGTTTGGCCTCGAGCTTGGGAAGCTCCCCCGTCGAACGGCCGGTCAGCCCCGCGAGCGCGACCACGCGGAGCTGCGCCGATCCTTCCAACGCAACGATCTGCTCGCGGGCAGAGCTCAAGGCGAGATCGGAACGGGCCGTATCATCGGCGGGATCCAAGTCCGCCCCGACGCGCTCGGCGGCGATCTTTCCCTCGCGTTCCACGACCCCGGCGCGCTCGCGCGCGAGGGCGAGGCGGGTCTGATCCGCCTGCCATCCGAAATACGTATCCGCGATGGAGCTGGCGAGCAGCAGTGCGGCGGCGCTGCGGTCCGCCTCCGCCGCATGCGCTTGATCCACCGCCGCTTCCACGGCGTCGCGCTGCTTTCCCCACCAATCGAAGGTATAGCTGGCCTGCAATCCCAAATCCGCCTGATTGTACCAACTGAATCCCAACAACTGCGGCGGGATCAGCCCGTTATCGCTGAGGCGCTGGCGCTCCATGTCGGCGCTGGCCTCGACGTGCGCACCGGCCGCGGAGCCCGCCAGGAGCACGGATTGGCGCGCCGATTCGTAGCGCGCGTGGGCCGTTGCCAGAGTCGGCGAGGATCCGACGCCGAGTTCGATCAATTGATCTAGTGTGGGATCCTGATACCGCTTCCACCATTCGGCGGCCGGCCACCCTCCCCCGGCCGCGGCATCCAAGCCGTCGAGCGGCAGCGCATTCGGGAGCTGGGCTGGGTGTTGCTTGGCCGGCAGGCCCGCGCAACCGGCACCGGCAAGGGCAAAGGCAAAGGCCCAAGCGCGCACGGCGAGCATCATTCGCAGCTCTCCGGCGCATCCTGGCTCGGCGCGTCGTGGTTGGGCAAATCTTGACTCGGCGCTTCCCGGTGAGGCGAATGTTCCAGGGCTGAATGCAGCCGCTTCAATTGCGCGATCAGCTGCCGCTGCTCCGCTTCCGGGAATTCCACCAGCATGCCGCGCAGCGGCGCGAACATCTTCGGCAAAAGCTGGCGCACCAGCTCTTCGCCCTGCGGGGTTATGCGCAGCACCATGCGCCGGCGGTCTTGATCGCTCAAGACCCGCGTGATGAGATCCCGGCCCACGAGCGCATCACAAATGCGCGACATGTTTGCGGGGCTCTGCGCCGCCCGAGAACACAAATCACCGGGATGCGCGACGCCGTCTGGCTGCGAGAACAACGTCGTGAGAACGCGGAACTCCGCCTCGGCAAGGCCGAAGGGCCGGATCTTTTGATCGAATGTCGCCGCCACTTCGCGCCCCATATGCATGAGCAATCGGCACAAAAGAATCTCGTTCAGCGGCACGCCGGGCATGCGCCCGCTCAGAGCACGAAGATTCGCTTCGAGCATCTCAAACGGGGAGCCGTCATTATTCATTTGCATACTAACCATTAAGTGGAATATATTTTATCAATGAATAACCAATTCGTAAATAGTTCTTGCATGGAATCAGCTCGCATGTCATTTTTTAGTGCCAGCGGGTGTCGTTTTCCACCCGCCTCACTCGTCTAGACCGCTCAAGGTCGATTTAGAAGGCTGCAAGGGATCGCATTGCCCACGCACGGCATTTAACATATGAAGAAACTTCTTCCCAAGAGCGTCCTGCGGGTCGCGTGGCTGGCCGCGGCGACCGGCTCTCTCGCCGCCTGCGCCGTCGGGCCCAATTTCAAGACGCCTCCGGCGCCGCCCCACGCCGGCTTCGCCCCCGTGGGCGAGATGCCGGGGGAAACGGCGGCGGCATCGACGCCGGGGGGCCAAGCGCAGCGCTTTGTCGATGGCATGGACATTCCCGGCCAGTGGTGGACCTTGTTTCAGTCCCCGGAACTCAATGCCCTCATCGAGCGCGCGCTCAAGAACAGCCCGACCGTACAAGCTGCGCAGGCGGCGCTGCGGCAGGCGAATGAGACCGCCGCCGCGCAGCGCGGGAGCTTTTTTCCGAGCATCTCCGGCACGATTCAAAGCGAGCGTCAGAAGGCCTCTGGGGCGGCCTTCGGCGTTCCCGGCTTTCCCAGTTCCTATTACTACAATCTGCAAACGGCCTCGGTGAACGTCTCCTACACGCTCGATGCATTCGGCGGGGTCCGGCGTCAGGTGGAAGCGCTGCAAGCCCAGGCCGAATATGAGCAGTTTGCGCTGGAAGCAAGCTATCTCACGCTCACCGCCAACATCGTCACGGCCGCCATTGGCGAAGCTTCGCTGCGCGCGCAGATCGCCGCCACCAACAACATCGCCGGCTCCCAGCAGAAGCAACTCGATATCACGCAGCGCCGCTTCGATGCCGGCGCGACATCGCGCACCGACGTTCTGCAGCAGCGGGCAGCGCTGCAAAGTACGCTCGCCACGGTGCCTGTGTTGCGCACGCAGCTCGCGCAGCAACGCAACCAGCTCGCGGCCTACTTAGGCTCGCTCCCCTCGGAGTACGCCGGCGCGGAATTCACTCTGGACTCGCTCTCCATACCGCAGGACGTACCCGTGAGCCTGCCGTCGAAAATCGTCGAGCAGCGCCCGGACGTGCGCGAATACTCGGCGTTGCTGCATCAGGCCACCGCGCAGGTCGGCGTGGCGACGGCCAACATGCTGCCACAGATCACGCTCACCGGAAGCTACGGGCAGGACGCAACGACCTGGTCGAATCTGTTTTTGGCCAGCTCGAATGTCTATAGCCTCATCGGTTCCCTGACGCAGCCGATTTTCAAGGGCGGACAGCTCTTGCACCAGCGCCGCGCCGCCGTGGCGGCCGCACAGGAAGCGGCCGCCAACTATCAGGCAACCGTCATCACGGCATTTCAGAACGTGTCGAACACCCTGTATGCCCTGCAGGGGGACGCGGACGCTTTGGCGGCGCAAACCACCGCCGAACGCACGGCCGCCGACAGCCTCTCCTTGGTGCAGGCTCAGTACAAGAACGGCGGCGCGAGCTATCTACAGGTGCTGAGCGCGGAACAGACCGAGCAGAACGCGGCCGTGGCTTTGGTCAAGGCGCGCGCGCAGCGATTCGCCGATACGGCGGCTCTTTTTCAGGCGCTCGGTGGCGGATGGTGGAACCGCAACGATGCGATGGCAGACAATTCAACTACTTCGCATCCCCCGCAAGCGCAGAGAGACACTCCGTGAAGAAACGCATGATCGTGATGATAGTGGGGGTCCTCCTCCTGGTGGCCGTGATCGGCTTCGTCGTCTTCAGGAGCATCATGAAACAGATCGCTCAAGGGTCGGCTCCGCAACCCCCCGTCGTGGTCACGGCCATGAAGGCGGCCAAGCAGGAGTGGCAGCCGCAGCTCAATGCCGTGGGCAGCTTGCGCGCTCTGCGAGGCGTTGACGTCACCACCGAGATCGCGGGTTTGGTGCGCGAGATCCGCTTCAAATCGGGAGACGAAGTCAAGGCGGGCGCGGTTCTGCTCCAGCTCAATGCGGATTCCGACCTTGCGCAGCTCGCCTCGCTCAAGGCGGCCGCCGACTTGGCGCAGACCACCCTGAAGCGCGACCAGGCGCAGCTAGCCGCCGAGGCGATCTCCCAGGCGCAAGTCGACAGCGACGAAGCCGATTTGAAGAGCAAGCGCGCACAGGCCGCGAGCCAGCAGGCGACGATCGACAAGAAGACGATACGCGCGCCGTTTGCCGGACGGCTCGGCATCACGCTCGTCAATCCAGGCCAGTACTTGAACCCGGGCGACAAGGTGGTCACGCTGCAGACCATCGATCCGATCTTCATCGACTTTAACGTCCCTCAACAGCAAATCAGCGGCGTATCCGTGGGTCAGCCGGTGACGGTCCTGAGCGATGCCTATCCCGGACAGCCGTTCAGCGGCCAGGTGACGGCGATCGATGCCAAAGTCGATACCGCCACCCGCAACGTGCAAATCGAGGCCACGGTCGCGAATCCGAAGCGGCTGCTGTTGCCCGGCATGTTTGGACGCGCCGCGGTCGACTCAGGAGAGAAGAAGACCTACCTGACTCTCCCCCAGACGGCGATCACCTACAACCCGTACGGCGCAACCGTGTTCATCGCCGCCGACAAGAAAGATGCGAAAGGCAATCCTCAACTTCAGGCGCAACAAGTGTTCATCACCCCGGGACTGACGCGCGGAGATCAAGTCGCGATCCTGAAGGGTGTCTCCGAGGGGGCAATGGTGGTGACCAGCGGACAGCTCAAATTGAAGAACGGCACGCCGATACGCATCGACAACAAAGTGCAGCCCGCCGACGATCAAAACCCCACGCCTCAGGAACAATGAGTCTCGAGCAATGAATTTTACCGATCTTTTCATCCGGCGCCCGGTTCTGGCGGTGGTCGTCAGCTTGATGATCCTGGTGCTGGGTTTACGCTCGGTCGGCAGCCTGCCGATCAACCAGTATCCCCACACCGAAAATGCCGTGGTGACCATCAGCACCGCCTACTACGGTGCGGACGCCGCGACCGTGGCGGGCTTCATTACCCAGCCTCTCGAGTCGGCGATCGCACAGGCGCAGGGCATCGATTATCTGTCCTCCTCGAGTACCACCGGAAACTCGACGATCACCGCGACCCTGCGGTTGAACTATGACTCAAACCGCGCGCTCACCGAAATCAACACGCAGGTCAATTCGGTCAAAAATCAGCTGCCTCCGCAAGCCCAGCAGCCGGTGTTGACGGTCCAGGTCGGCCAGACGACCGACGCCATGTACTTGGGGTTCTACAGCGACACCATCCCCAGCAACAACGTCACCGACTATCTGATCCGCGTCGTCAAGCCGAAGCTCGACTCGGTGGAAGGCGTGCAGACCGCCGAGATCCTGGGCGCCCGTCAATTCGCGCTGCGCGCCTGGCTGGATGCCTCGAAGCTCGCGGCGCACAACGTCACCGCGCAGGATGTGTTTGCGGCGTTGGGCAACAACAACTACCTGGCGGCGGTCGGCAGCAGCAAGGGCCAGATGGTCACTGTCGACATGACCGCCGGCACCGATCTGCATTCGGTGGACGAGTTCCGGCAGCTGTCGATCAAGCAGGTGGGCGACTCGATCGTGCGTCTCCAGGATGTCGCCGAGGTCACGCTCGGCGCCGAGAACTACGATCTGAACGTCGCCTTCAGCGGACAGCGCTCGGTGTTCATCGGCATCAAGGTGGCGCCCAAGGCGAACATCCTGTCGGTCGCTGAGCGTGTCCGTAAGGCTTTTCCGGACCTACAATCGCAGCTGCCGACCGGCGTCACCGGTCAGATCGTCTACGACTCGACCAAGTTCATCACGACTTCCATCTCGGAGGTCGTGAAGACGCTGGCGGAATCGCTCGTCATCGTTACGGTAGTTATCTTCCTCTTCCTCGGGAGTCTGCGCGCGGTCATCATTCCTGTGATCGCCATGCCGCTGTCGCTGATCGGCACTTTTTTCGTGATGCTGGTGCTCGGGTACTCGATCAATCTCTTGACCTTGTTGGCGCTGGTGCTGGCCATCGGACTCGTGGTCGATGACGCCATCATCGTCGTCGAGAACGTCGATCGGCACATGCGAGAAGAGCATCGTTCGCCGCTCGAAGCCGCGCTCGTCGCGGCGCGCGAGCTCGGCGGCCCGATCATCGCGATGACGGTGGTGCTGATTGCCGTGTACGTGCCGATCGGGTTTCAGGGCGGTCTCACCGGCGCCTTGTTCACCGAGTTCGCGTTTTCGCTGGCGGGCGCGGTGGCCGTGTCGGGAATCGTCGCGTTGACGCTCTCGCCCATGATGTGCGCGACGTTTTTCCGCTCCGGTCAGGATACCGGCCGCCTGGTTCAATTCATCGATCGAAACTTCGAGAGGTTCCGCGGGCGTTATCACCGCGCGCTGCATGCCTTGCTCGATACCGTGCCGGTCGTGATCCTAATGGCCTGCCTGCTGTTGCTGGTGCTGCTGGCGTGCTTCAAGTTCACCAAGTCGGAATTGGCGCCGGAGGAGGACCAAGGCGTCGTACTCGCGCATATCCAAGGCCCGCCCAACGCGACTGCGCAGCAGATGCAGACCTACGCGGACCAGGTGTTCCAGGCAGCCAGTCACGAGCCCGAATACGCGCAAATGTTCCAGATCACGGGCGTACCGACCATCAACCAGGGCATCGGCGGCGTGCTGTTCAAGCCGTGGGATCAGCGCACCCGCAGCGCGCATCAGCTGCAGCTCGAGCTGCAGCAAAAATGGGCGCAGATCGCGGGCGCGCAGGTCTTTGCCTTCCAGTTCCCGCCGCTGCCGGGCTCGAGCGGCTACCCGGTTCAGTTCGTGATCACGACGACGGAACCTTTCCAGAATCTGAACGACGTCGCCCAGGCTGTGGCGGCCAAGGCCCTGGCTGCGCATGCGTTCTATTTCGCGGACGTCGACCTGAAACTCGACAAACCGCAGGCGACTATCGAGGTGGATCGCGACAAGGTCGCCGCATTGGGTTTGAGCGAGTCCGACGTGGGCAGCGCGTTGGGCGCCGCCTTGGGCGGCGGCTATGTCAACTACTTTTCGATCTCCGGCCGCTCGTACAAGGTGATTCCGCAGGTCCTGCAGACCGACCGGCTGAATCCCGAGCAGGTATTGAATTACTACATCCGCACCCCCTCGGGCGCCACCGTGCCGGCGAGCACCGTGGCACACATCAAGTATTCAGTGGTCCCCGAGTCGATCAACCGGTTCCAGCAGCTGAATTCGGCTACCATCGCCGGCGTCAGCGGCATGGCCCAGGGAGATATTCTCAAGTTCCTCAAGGACACGACCGCGCAAGTCGCGCCTAGCGGATATACCGTCGATTATGCAGGCCAGTCGCGCCAGTTCGTTCAGGAGTCCGGAGGATTCTTCATCACCCTGGGGTTCGCGATCATCATTGTGTTTCTGGCGCTGGCCGCGCAGTTCGAAAGCTTCCGCGATCCGATCGTGATCCTCGTGTCAGTGCCGTTGGCGCTCCTCGGGGCGGTTATGTTCATGACCATGGGGTTCGCCTCGCTCAACATCTACACTCAAGTGGGCCTGGTGACCCTGCTCGGCCTGATCAGCAAACACGGCATTCTGATCGTTCAGTTCGCCAACCAACTGCAGCGTACGCAGGGACGCTCGAAGCGCGAGGCGATCGAAGAGGCTGCCGCGGTGAGGTTGCGGCCGATTCTCATGACCACTGCCGCCATGGTCCTAGGCGTCGTGCCTCTGGTCATCGCCTCGGGCGCCGGTGCCGCCGGCCGCCACGATATGGGGCTCGTAATCTTTGCGGGGTTATCGATCGGCACGCTGTTCACGCTGTTCGTGGTGCCGGCCGTCTACATGGCAATCGGCGCCGACCATTCGGGGCGAACCCAGCCGGAGTCTCTCGGCGTGCCTCAATCGGCCTCCGCGACGCCATGAGGGGGATCCCGTGATGTGGACCGCGTCTTCTTTTTATAATTCACGCGCTTAAGACTCTCTTGTGATCTTTTTCTAGATACCCCTGCAAATTTCGGCCGGTAGGCGCTCCGGCCTAGCGGTCGGCAGGTGCGAGTATTTGTAGGTACCGCGTTGCGTTTCTTTCATTGTCTTGTATATTCCGCCTCCAGACTCTTGATTTCACAAGGTCGAGCGGGGGTTTGAACCTCGAAACCACTTTAAGTTTGGTGTCTTGCTACCCGATGAGGCATCCATGGTCAGTGCGTGGGAATGTTTCCATTCAGCCACCCTCGAGCTGGTGCGCTCGACTCCCATCAAGCAGCGCTTGATCTCGGCGTACCGCCGCCATCTCGCCGCAGTCACTCCTGATCAAATCCCGGGTGAAGCGCGGGAATCTTTCGGTCAGGTGATGCAGATCTTGCAGGGCGTGCAGCCCCTGCGGGGAGAGGATGCCGTGGCCGCGTCGGTCCGCAAGATGTCGAACAGTCAAGCGGACGAATGCGCATTCCTGATCGTCGAGATTTTCTTGATGTGCCGCGTTCATTCCGCGGCGGGCCGCTCCGCTTCCGTAGTGCAATTACATAGCGTGGAGTGTGCTCCGGCCGATTACGATCCGCCGGCGCTCATCGCGAACAACTAAGCTCATCGCGAACAACTAGGCTTGTCGCCGACCAGCCGCGGTGGCGCACTTCCGCCGATCCGCTAATCAAGCTTGAATTCTATCGTGTCCCAGCGTGTCGTTTCCTGATGCCGTGCCTGGCGACGCAAGGCATCGATCAGGTTGCGCTCGTTCCACGCGCTCACTTCGTCCGCAAGATCCTTGATGGCCTGGGGCAGCGGTTCGGTCGAGCCAAAATTCTCCATGGCCACAATCGGTTTCTCGGCCGCCTTGGCAAAGTTCATTTGAAACGAAACCAAATCCGGCGCGAGCCGGTATACGGCCGGCAGCACGACGATGACCTCGCTCGGCGCGATCTGGCGGCGCAGGTCTTCGCGCTGCGACTCCTTGTCGATCGGCTTCTTCGCCTGCGGCTGGCTGGTATTCAAATAGTAGAAAGTTCCCGACGCCTCGAGATACTCGAAAATGCGTTGAAAGTCGTCGTTTTCCAACCACGCGTGGGTGACGAACAGGCGAATGGGATTGACCCGGGTCGACATACCCCTAGTGTAACTTGATCAATGGTCATGCGCGAAGCACTGTGCGCCGATACAATGGGCCGGGTGCGATTGCTGATTTACAATATACGGTATGCCACTGGGACCGGGCCCGCCTTCCACCTGCCCGTGCCCGGCGCCGGCTACCTCCGTTCGAGCCGCCAAGTGCTGTCGCGGATCACCGACTTCATCAAACAGCAGGATCCGGACGTGGTCGGCCTGATCGAGGTCGATACCGGCTCCATACGCACCGGCATGGTCAATCAGGCGGATTTCATAGCGCGTTCCCTTGGCCACTACTCGACTTTCGAATGCAAGTACGGCGTGTCATCGGTGAACCAGCTGGTGCCCATCGTGCGCAAGCAAGCCAATGCATTCCTGGCGGCACCCCGTGTCCGCGGCGAGCGCTTCCATTATTTCGACACGGGCATCAAGCGCTTGATCATCGAATTGGAACTCGATGAAGTGGCGATTTTCCTGGTGCATTTGTCCCTGAAATTCAGGCATCGGCAATACCAGTTGCGGTACCTGTATGATTTGGTTCGCAAAACTCGTAAGCCCGTGATCGTGGCCGGGGACTTCAACACCTACTGGGGGGACCACGAACTCTACCTGTTCACCCAAGCCGCAGGATTGACCAGCGCCAATATCGAAGGGCTGCCCTCTTATCCGAGCAGAAGTCCCCGCAAAGAGCTCGATTTCATCCTGCACAGCGGGCAGATCGAGGTGGATCGCTTTCAAATACCGGACGTGCAGTTTTCCGATCACCTACCGCTGATTTGCGATTTCACGATACATCAGCGAGTTCTGCAGGCGGCTTGATGGCCGACACAGCCACATGGTCCGTCAGTATCGACGCAGACCGCGTTGCCTGGCTGTCATGCGACACCCCTGGAACATCAACCAACGTCTTGTCTTCCTCCGTGCTCCGAGATCTGGACACGCAGCTCAAGGAACTCGCCAGCCATGCGGCTCGCCGGCGTGGTGATCGTCTCCGCCAAGGCAAATGGCTTCATCGCCGGAGCTGACATCAAAGAATTCCTGAAGATACACACTCCCGCGGAAGGCTATGCGCTGGTGCGTGCGGGACAGGCAGTTCTGCAGGCACTCGAGGATTTGCCTTGCCGCAGCGTTGCAGCCCTGCACGGCTTCGCTCTCGGAGGGGGCCTGGAACTTGCCCTCGCTTGCACCTATCGAGTGGCGGCGGACGATGCGGGTTTGTCGTTGGGCCTTCCGGAGGTGATGCTCGGCATCCATCCGGGATTCGGCGGAACAGTGCGCAGCGTGCAGCTCATCGGTGTGCGCCCGGCGCTCGACCTCATGCTCAAAGGCAAGCCGTACAAGGGTCCGCGTGCGTTGAGCGTAGGCTTGATCGACGAGCTTGTGCCGCCGGCTGAGCTGCGCGAGCGAGCCAAGGCACGCGTGCTTGCATCGCCGCCGAAAGCAACGGCGCCTTTCGTCGACAAGCTGTTGAACCTGAGCGCGGCGCGCCCGTTCGTTGCAAGACAGGCCGCCTCGGCATTGAGGCAGGGCGTGCGGCGCGACCATTACCCGGCCCCCTATGCCATCATCGAGCTGTGGCAACGTCACGGCGCCGCGGGGCCCGAAAGCTACGAAGCAGAAGCACGATCGATAAGCGACCTGATGTGCACCCCAACGTCGCGCAACCTCGTGCGGGTCTTCATGCTGCAAGACCGCCTCAAAGGCTTGGGCGGAAAGTCGCGCGGCCGACTTTCGCCACGTGCACGTCATCGGCGCCGGCATCATGGGAGGGGATATCGCAGCCTGGTCGGCGTTTCGCGGCATGACCGTCACTTTGCAGGATCGCTCGGTGGAATTGATTCGACCGGCACTGGAACGCGCCAAGAGCTTTTTCGACAAGCGGCTCAAAGACCCAGCGGCCGCGGCGGCCGCCTTCGCGCGATTGAGGCCGGATGTGACGGGCGACGGGGTGGGCGGTGCCGACGTCGTCATCGAGGCCATCTTCGAGGATGCGGACGCCAAGCGCGCCTTGTATGCCGAACTCGAGCCTAAGCTCAAACCGGGCGCCATTCTCGCCACCAATACTTCGAGCATCAAGATCGAAACCTTGTGCGAGCCGCTTCGCGAGCCGAGCCGGCTGGTCGGGATCCATTTCTTCAATCCGGTGGCCCAGTTGCAATTGGTAGAGATCGTGCAGGGCGCCGGCACGCAGCCGCAGGTGGTGCAAGACGCGCTCAGGTTCACGCGCAGGCTCGACAAGCTGCCCCTGCCCTGCAGGAGCGCGCCCGGGTTCCTGGTCAATCGGATTCTGACGCCCTATATCAACGAAGCTCTTTTTGCCCTGGAAGGCGGCGTTCCCGCGCCCGTAATCGACCGTGTCGCCAAGGCATTCGGTATGCCCATGGGGCCGATCGAGTTGACGGACGTGGTGGGGCTGGACGTCTCGCTGCACGTGGGGCGGGTGCTCGCGGACGCATTTCACAGACGCGTCCCCGATATATTGATCAGATTCGCCGAGCAGAAAAAATTGGGCCGCAAGAGTGGAGAAGGATTCTATGTATGGAGAGACGGCAAGGCGGTAAAAGCCGAGTCGCCGCAATTCGTCGATCCGGCCGATCTGGAGGACCGCTTGATCCTGCCCATGCTCAACGAAGCCGTTGCCTGCCTGCGCGAGGAAGTCGTGGAGGATGCCGATTTACTCGACGCAGGCGCCATATTTGCCACCGGTTTCGCCCCCTTTCGGGGCGGCCCGCTGCAATACGCGAAAACACGCGGCGTGGCGAACGTCACTGCGCGATTGGAGGACCTCGCGCAGCGCTACGGCGAGCGCTTTCGGCCAGATCCGGGCTGGCAGCAATTCTGCGCCTAATCCGCCGCTCTCTGTGAACCACTGCGTGGGCGGAGGCACCGTCCCCTATGATAGGATTCGCAACCAAAATCATGGGGTTGACTATGGGCGGCGGCGAATTGCTCGATGGATGAACGACCTCTCGACCTTGCAGTGCTTCGGACTTTCTCGCCGCTCGACGGCCTGAAAGCCGAGAATCTGCACGCGCTCGCCCGCAAGACCCACATTCGCGAATTGGCCGCCGGGCGCGCCCTGTTCAAGGAAGGCGATACCGATAAGCGTACCTTCTATCTCGTGACCGGTACCCTCGAGCTGCGGGCGGACGACCGGCTCATCGGCACGATACGCGCGGGCACCCCCGAAGCGCGCGCGGCGCTGGCTCCGGCTCTGCCGCGAAAGTTCACCGGGCGTGCGGCGGTCGATCTCGAGTACATCATGATCGACAGCGATCTGCTCGATGTTCTATTGACGTGGGACCAGACCGGCCAATACGAGGTTGCCGAGCTGCGGGGCGATGGCCTCGATGTGACGGGCGACTGGATGACCACGCTGTTGCAGACCAAGGCGTTTCACCGCATCCCGCCGGCCAATATCCAGGCGATCTTCATGCGCATGCAGCGCATCAATTATCGGGCAGGCGATGTCGTCATCAAGCAAGGAACGGAGGGCGATTATTTCTACGTCGTGGTGGCCGGTAAATGTATCGTCACCCGCGAAACGCCGCTGAACAAGGAAGGCATCAAGCTCGCCGAGCTGGGGCCCGGCGACAGCTTCGGGGAGGAAGCCCTGATCGCAGAGGCGAAACGCAATGCGACAGTCACCATGTCGAGCGAAGGCACGCTCATGCGGCTCGGAAAGACGGATTTTCAGACCTTGCTCAACGAGCCTTTGCTGCAGTGGGTCGATCACGAAAAGGCCAAGGAGATCGTTGCCGGCGGCGGCAAGTGGCTGGACGTTCGCCTGCCCAGCGAGTTTCAGAACTTTCGCATCGACGGCGCTGTCAATATTCCCCTGTACTTCATCAGACTGAAACTCAACGCCTTGGACAAGAACACCCAGTATGTAGTGTGCTGCGATACCGGCCGCCGCAGCTCGGCAGCCGCGTATATCTTGAGCGAACGCGGTTTCGAAGCTTATGTATTGAAGGGGGGGCTTGCCGCCACCGAGGCCGCCCGCTCGCATAGGGATTGACGCGAATCGTGTCGAGATCGTTTCGAGGAGAAGAGCCGCGTGGATATCCCGAGCCGGGCTCGATCGCCGATTACAAGCCGCGGTCCATGATCGAAGAGTACCGGGGCCTCGCCGTTGTGTTCGGGATCTTGGCTCTAGCCCTGACGGTGTATTTCATCAAGTCGGTTCTCGCGGCTCCCAAGCCGCAGCCGCAGCCGCAGCCGCCGCAATCGGTCTACATCGAAATGGTTCCGCAAAAGGACGCGCCGCCGCCGACGCGCTAGCCATCCTTACATCGTGTGCGTGGGCTTGTCTCCGCCGAGCGCACCCGCGAGATAATTCTCGATCTTCTTTTGCGTATTGCCCCGGTCCTGATCGCTGAACTGCACGCCGATGCCCGCGGTTCGCTTGCCCTGCGCACCCTTCGGAGTCATCCAGATCACGCGGCCGGCGACAGGGAGTTTCTCCTCCTCGCCCATCAGGTTCAACAGCATGAACACTTCGTCGCCCAAGCGATAATTGCTGTTCGTCGGAATGAACAGACCGCCGTTCTTCACGAAAGGCATATAGGCGAGATACAGCGCGCTCTTATCCTTGATGGTAAGTGTCAACAAACCCGGTTTATTACTTGGACTTCGCAATTCCTGTCATTCCCACGAGAAGCCTCAGTTCGCCAGAGCGGTCCGACCGCCGAGCAGCAAGGCCTCCAGCGCCAATTGTTGATTCATGCCGGTCGACGCAAGGCGCCGCAATTCGCGGGCGGCGTCCAGCAGCTCGAATAGGGCTCTTATCTTGGGCTTAAGTAAAGCGGCAGGCAAGCGGACCGGTTCCGCAGTTTGAGAGGAAGGGATGCCGCCGAGGGATTCATGTACGCGCCGTGTGATCCAGTTCTCAAGCCATATGATGCGCAGTTGCGTACTGGATTGCATCCAGCGTTCGGCCAACAAGGTGACATCCACGGACCCCGCCCCCAGCAGGCGCAACGATTCGCGCATGTCCGCATCGAGCGCCGCAACGCCCTGAGAGTCCAATTCCAGTGCAAGCAGCGGCGCGCCGCCGGCGAGCGCCAGAGCGGCGTGCCAGGAGTGCGTGGTATCGGCCTTCGGCTCATGTGCCTCGAGCCATGCGATGGCCGATTCGGTCGAAGGCGGTTTCAGCACCAGCTGCAAACAGCGGCTTGCGATGGTTGCCGGCAGCCGGTGGCTCGGTCTCGCAATCATGATCAACAGGGTGCTCGCGGTGGGCTCCTCCAGTGTTTTCAAAAAAGCATTGGCGCCGTTGGCATTGAGCGACTCGGCACCCTCGATGACGCCCACTTTATAACCGCCGCGGTAGCTCTTGAGCGCCAGGGACTCGATCAGGGCCCGCACTTGGTCGACCTTGATTTGCTGTGCCTCCCCCTCGATCCGCACGATGTGCAAATCCGGATGACTTTCCGATCGCAGCAGCTGACAGGAAGCGCATACGCCGCACGGCTGCGAAGCCGCCGAGTCGCACAGCGCGAGAGCGGTGATCCAATTCGCCAGCTGCTCCGCGCCGAGCCCCGGATTGGACAGCAGCAACAGCGAATGCGGTAATCGCTGCGACGGCGAGTGCGTCGCGCAAGCGGCGTTGCGCGCTGTGCAGCCAAGGCAGAGCATCGGCGCTCAGGATATCCATGATCGCGTCTCGAGCAGAGCGAGGATCCGTGCGGCGACGTGATCGGCGGATTGTCTTGCATCGATTACCGCGATCCGATCGGGCTCAGCCGCCGCGCGCGCGAGATAAGCGTTCCGCACGCGCTCGAAGAATTCCGTGCGTTCGCCTTCGAATCGATCCGGCACCGCGCCGGCATTGCGCTCCCGTGCGCGCCGCAGCGCTATCTGCACGGGCGCGTCCAGCAACAAAGTGAGATCCGGGCGGCGCGCACCCAGCACCATGGTTTCCAGCGCGCGGATGTCCGCGATGGCCAACCGCCGGCCGCCGCCTTGATAAGCGTATGTGGCATCGATGAAACGATCGCATATCACCCAGCGCCCAGCCGTCAAATTGGGTTCCACATGGTTCGCCAGGTGCACCGCTCGTGCGGCGAACATGAGCAGCAATTCGGCCGGTCGGCGGCAGAGTCTCGTCGCGCGGGTCGAGGACGATTTCACGGATTTTTTCGGCCAGGGGCGTGCCTCCAGGCTCGCGCGTCACGACGTGAGCGGTGCCGAGCGCGCTCAAGGCTTTCGACAACCGCGCCACCTGGGTCGATTTGCCCACTCCCTCGATGCCTTCGACCGTCAAGAATCTTCCCGCGATCGTGCTCATCGAACACCCTCCCCCGCCTTCTGACGCTGATGCGCGAGATAGGAAGCAACGGCCGCATTGTGCTGCTCAAGCGTCGCGGAAAATACATGACTGCCATCGCCCTTGGGAGAGGCGACGAAATAAATCGCATCCGTCTTCTCCGGATGCGCGGTCGCCCGAATCGCCGCCGCCCCCGGCAGGGCAATGGGCGTGGGCGGCAGCCCCACGCGGGTATAAGTGTTGTAAGGACCATCGGTGCGCAGATCCGCCGTTCGGATATCGCCGTCGTAGCGGTCTCCCAAGCCGTAAATCACCGTGGGGTCTGCCTGCAAGCGCATGCCGATGGCAAGCCGATGCAGATACAGGCCGGCGATTTTGCCGAGCTCTTGCGGCAGGCCGCTTTCCTTCTCAACGATTGACGCCATGATCAATAGCTCATGGGAATCGCGAAGAGGCACGTCTGGATCACGGCCCATCCAAGCGGCGTCCAACTCTCGGGCCAGCGCGGCATGCGCCTGGCGCAGCAGCTCGATGTCGGTGGTGCCGGCGACGAAGCGATAAGTCTCCGGCAGGAATTGACCTTCGGGCTCGATGGGCGGCAGCCCAAGCTTCTGCATGAGATTCGGCGCGTTCTCGGCCAAGGTGGAAGCGACATCGGAATTTCGGCGCAAGGCAGCGAGCATATCCTCCACTCGCCAGCCATCGACGATCGTGAACGAGTGCAGCACCACCTGGCCATTCACCATCTTCGTCAACAGCTCGCGCGGCGTGGTTCCGGGCTGGACTTCATACTCGCCGGCTTTGACCCCGGACGCCAACCGGCGAAGCCGCGCATACAATACCCATGCCCGGGGGTGGACGATCACGCCCTGCGCCGCCAATTCAGCCGCGACCCTGGCAAAGCTGGCGCCCGGTACCACCTTGAATTGCACCGGCGCCGCGAGCCTCAGCGGCTCATCGAGGCTGCGCATGCCGAGCCAAACGACGGCGGCACTCCCGCCGAGCAGAATCAGGCCCAACACCAGGCCGAAGCGCAAAGCGCGATTCACAGCAGGTCCAGCCGTTCACGCAGCCGATCGGCGGTCTCGAATACCGACCGCCGCAGCCGCTCGCGGCCACGCCCGATGACACCGACCGATCGGATGCCGACGACGGCGTTGCTCATGAACACCTCCTCGGCGTCGCGCAAGTCCTGCCAGTGCAGGCGGCGCTCGGTCGTTCGCAAGCCGAACTCGCCCGCCGCTTCCAATACCCAACGGCGCATCACCCCGGCCACGCCGCAACGATCGAGCAGCGGGGTCATCAGGGACGATCCACGCCTCACGAACAAGTTCGACATCGTACCGCAGACGATGTTCTCGTCCGCATCGCTCATCAATCCCTCCCAAATGTCCACATCGCTCCATTCGGCCCGCGCGAGCACGGATTCCAGGCGGTTCAGCGTTTTCAGACCGGCCAGCCGCGGATTTCGGCCCAGCTGCGTCTTGCAAAGCCGCACGCGCGCAGGCATCGATTCGTCGGCGATCAGGGATTTCGGCACCGAGGACACGCTCAGGATGCGCGTGCATTTTTCGCGGCCCGTCGGCCGGTAGCCGCGGCGGCCCACGCCGCGCGTGACGATCAGTTTCAGTACGCCTTCGCGACGGCGCACCGCGGCGGCCTCCAGTTCGCGGCTCAGGAGCGTGACGGGCGGGCCGGATATCTCGAGACGCCGGCACCCAAGCAGCAGCCGCTGCAAGTGGTACTCCAGCAACCGGATCCGGCCGCCCCTTATGCGCATCGTTTCGAATACACCGTCGCCGTATTGCAAGCCTCGATCGCGGCAATCGATCGTCGTGCTGTTGCGGCCATTGACTCGGATGTTCACCGTCTTGAGCCTTCGGCTATCAGTGCGCGCAGCAATCCTTCGGCCTTGGCACGCGTTTCGGCCAACTCCTGCGCGGGATTCGAGTCGGCCACGATTCCGGCCCCGGCGCGAAACTTGTAGAGGCCCTCCTGCGCGGTGATGGTGCGAATGAGGATATTCAGATCGCAGCTGCCGTCGCGGTTCAAGTAACCGATGGATCCGGTATAGGCGCCGCGCCCGACGCCCTCGAGCTCCGCAATGATCTCCATGCAGCGGACTTTGGGGCAGCCCGTGATGGTTCCGCCCGGGAACAGCGCGCGAATCACGTCGACGGGCGACACGTCGTTGCGCAATCGGCCGCTCACGTTCGAGACGATGTGATGCACGTGGGCATAGGTCTCCACACTCATGTATTCGTCGACTCGCACCGTGCCGCCGGCGCATACCCGCCCCAGATCATTTCGCTCCAGGTCGATCAACATCACGTGTTCGGCGCGTTCCTTCTCGTTGTCCAAGAGCGACCGGATGAGAGCCGCGTCGGCTTCCGCCGTCGCTCCGCGCGGCCTTGTCCCGGCGATAGGACGGGTGGTGACGGTGTTTCCTCGAATCGACACCAGCCGTTCGGGCGATGAGCTCAAGATAGCGAAATCCCCATGGCGCAACAGCGCCGCGAAAGGACTCGGATTGGTGGCACGCAAGCGCCGGTAGACGCTTACGGGATCGGCATGCAAACTCGCTCCTCTTCCCTGCCAGCCGCGCGACAAATTGGTCTGGTACACATCGCCTGCCGCGATATAGTCGAGGCCGCGCCGAACGGCTCGAATAAATGCTTCGGGGTCGTCCTCTTCGATCTGGAACACGCCGCCATGCGCGCTTGCCGGCTCGCTCACTGCCTGCGCGCGGCCCTCGAATTCATCGAGCAGCCTTTCGAATCCCGGTTCGGCGACGAGCCAAGCCTGGCCGGTCGCCCGATCGCGAATCCAAGCGGCCGGCGCACGTATGGCGAGCGCGGCAACAGCATCGGTGCTTCGAGGCAGCCGCAGGCGAGGTTCGATCTCAGATGCCAGCTCGTAGCCAAGATACAGCAACCATCCGCCCACGAACGGCAGAGGGACGACCGTTGCGGGCGTGCGCAACGCCCTCCACCACGCATCAAGGGCCGCGAGAAAGCCCCGCGCGCCTGCGTAGGGCCCCGACAACCGACCGTCGAAATGAAGCTCCAGGCACTCGCCGCTGGCCATGGCCAGGATGTCGAACCCCCGGCCAAGGCCGGCAGCCGTGCCCGCGCCGCTCTCGAGAAGCCCGGGATACGACGCCGGATACTTCCCGACGAGAATCAGGGGTTCAAGATCGGCGGAAAATGAGCGAACCGTTGGTGCCACCGAACCCAAAGGAATTGGAAAGGGCGTATTGGATCGGCATTTTGCGCGCGGTATTGGGAACGTAATCGAGGTCGCAGCCCTCGCCCGGCGTGTGCAAATTGATGGTCGGCGGCGCGACTTGATCGCGCAATGCCAGCACGGTGAATATCGCCTCGACGGCGCCGGCCGCGCCCAAGAGATGGCCGGTCATCGATTTGGTGGAGCTGACCGCCAATTTGTCGGCCGCGGTTCCGAAGGCGCGGCGGATCGCAGTGGTCTCCGCACGATCACCGAGTTCGGTAGAGGTGGCATGCGCGTTGACGTACTGCACCTGATCGGGATTCAACTGCGCGTCGACGAGCGCCTTTGCCATTGCCTTGCGCGCTCCTTCGCCGTTTTCCGGCGGAGCGGTGACGTGAAATGCATCGCCGCTCATCCCGAATCCGACGATTTCCGCATAGATCTTGGCGCCACGAGCCTTCGCCTGTTCGTATTCTTCGAGCATCATGGCGCCGGCGCCATCGCCCATGACGAAGCCATCGCGATCCTTGTCCCAGGGACGGCTGGCGCCTTGCGGATCGTCATTGCGCTGCGACAGGGCCTTGGCCTGAGCAAAGCCGCTCATGCCGGTGACGCAGGTCGCCATTTCCGAGCCGCCGGCGAGCACCGCGTCCGCCTCGCCGTGCTGAATAAGCCGCATGGCGAGCCCCAGCGAGTGGGTCGAGGTCGTGCAAGCCGTGGCGACGGCGAGATTGGGGCCCGTAATATTGAAGGTGATCGAGAGGTGCCCGCTCACCAGATTGATGATGCTGGCCGGAATGAAAAACGGCGATACCTTCTTCGGCGAATGAGTCTCGAGGTATTTGTCGTAAGTTTCCTCGATCGATTCGAGTCCGCCCATGCCGGAACCCATGAGGATGCCGATGCGATCGGAATTCTCTTCCGTAACCACCAACCCCGAATCGCGCATGGCTTGCACGCCGGCGACCACCCCATACTGCATGAAAGCATCCATGCGGCGGGCATCTTTCGTGCTCATGTAGGGTTCGAGGTCGAGTTGCCGGATCTCTCCGCCGAAATGAGTGGGAAAGTTGGTGGTGTCGAAACGCGCCACTGCGGCGATGCCGCTACGGCCGGCCAGGATGGAGTTCCACGCGCTCGCTGCGTCGTTGCCAACCGGCGAGACGACTCCAAGACCCGTTACCACGACGCGTCGTTTGCTCAACGGCGACTCCTCACTGGGATTTGATAAGTCCCCGGCGCCTCAAGGGCGCCAAGACAATGCCATGCTACCCAAAGGGGTCTAGGCCTTGCCCTTGTGCGAATTGATGTAATCGATGGCCTGCTGAACCGTCGTGATCTTTTCGGCATCCTCGTCGGGAATTTCCGTCTCGAATTCTTCCTCGAGCGCCATCACCAGCTCAACGGTATCCAGCGAGTCTGCCCCTAGATCGTCGACGAACGAGGCATCATTGGTAACCTCTTCTTCTTTCACGCCCAACTGTTCGGCCACGATCTTCTTAACCTGCTGCTCAACAGTACTCATCGTTATGGTGTCCTCTCGGAATTGCTATTTATTTCGGTGAACCAACTTAAGCCCGCGACCAGCCTTAAGGAATCGACAGGGCGCGTATTTTATGTGAACACGGCGGCGGCGGCTACCTTCAACGCACATTTGTCCTCTCCCCGCTTCGTATTGACAAACTACGGGGAGTTAGGGCCCTACGGGTTCAGGCCATGTACATTCCGCCGTTCACGTGCAGGGTCTCGCCCGTGATGTACGCGCCATCGGGGGAGCAGAGAAACGCCACCGCCGCGGCAATGTCGGCGGGCTGGCCGAGCCTACCCAAAGGTATCTGGCCGTTCAGGGTGGAGCGTTGAGTCTCTGACAAGGCCCTGGTCATATCGGTGTCGATGAAGCCGGGTGCGATCGCGTTCGCGGTAATGCCGCGCGAACCGACTTCGCGAGCGAGCGACTTCGTGAAACCGATGATTCCCGCCTTGGCGGCGGCGTAGTTCGCTTGGCCCGGATTTCCGGTCAGGCCGACGACCGACGTGATGCTGACGATGCGGCCCTTGCGCGCCTTCATCATGCCGCGCAAGACGGCCTTCGACAGCTGGAATACCGACTTGAGATTCGTGTCGAACACGGCGTCCCAATCCTGTTCCTTCATGCGCAAGAGCAAGGTATCGCGGGTGATGCCGGCGTTGTTGCACAGAATACCGACAGCCCCTTCCCTTCCCTCGATGTCGGCGACCAGCCCCTCGATCGACTCGGATTTTGTCACGTCGAGCAGCGCGCCCCGTCCGCCGCGCGGCGCCAGACTCGCGGTGATCCGGTCCGCGCCCTCCGGCGTGGTGGCGGTTCCGATGACCCGGGCACCATCCTGTGCGAGGCGTTCGGCGATCGCTGCGCCAATACCGCGTGAAGCACCGGTTACCAAGGCAATTTCACCGTTCAGCATGTACCATCCTCGCTAAGATCTTATGCCGGCGAGCGCATCCTCGAAGGCCGCCGGTTCGTCGAGCGCGATCATTTTGAGGTCTCGATTTTTATCGACCCGCCGGTTCAAACCCGTCAACACCTTCCCCGGACCGCACTCCACGATGTGCGTCGCACCTGCCGCGATCATCGTGCGGACGGTCGCTGCCCAATACACAGGCGTATAGAGCTGCTTGACCAGGCCGGCGCGAATGCCTTCGGCGTTGGTATGCGTTTTCACGTCGACGCCGTAGACGGCGATGCCCGCAGGCGGCGCGAATGCGGTGCTCTCGAGCCGCATCCGCAATTGGTCCGCAGCCGGCTGCATGAGCGAGCTATGCGCGGGCACGCTGATGGGCAACGCAAGCGCGCGCCTTGCCCCTTTTGCAGTCGAAATGGTAATCGCGCGCGCAACGGCCGCGGCCTCTCCCGCGATCACGACTTGCCCGGGCGCGTTGAAATTGACAGCCTCCACCACCTCGCCCTGCGAGGCCTCTCTGCATGCTTCCTCGATGTCCATGTCCTCGAGACCCAGTATCGCCGCCATGGCGCCCTGGCCCGGCGGAACGGCCGCCTGCATCAACTCGCCCCGATATCTCACCAAATCGACTGCGGTCTTAAAATCCAAGGAGCCGGCGGCGACCAAGGCCGTGAATTCACCGAGGCTGTGGCCCGCCATCAATGTCGGCATCTTGCCGCCGCGCTCGCGCCAGAGGCGATAGCTCGCCACACCCGCCGTCAACATCGCGGGCTGAGTACACTCGGTAGAGTTCAGCAGTTCAGGAGGTCCGTCCTGGCACCGTTGCCAGAGATCGTATTCCAGGACGGCCGAGGCTTCGGCAAAAGTCGCTTCGATCACCGGTGACACCTTCGCCAAGCCGCTCATCATGCCGATGGACTGCGAACCTTGACCGGGAAAAACGAATGCAAGTGACATGAACTTACGCCTCTAACGAACTCGAGAGCGATGGCGAATTATAGCGATCCTCGAGGACAGTGCGGCGCCGACGACAAAACCGCAGCATGCGCCGTACAGGTGCGCATCGACGACGACCAGCGATGCTTTCGAAGCGCCCCATTGCTCCCACGCCAGCTTCGCGCATAGGCCGATGATCAGAATCCAACGATCCCATGCGCGCTCCAGGAGATGTTTCGCGGCTCCCGCCGCCATGACCGAATGCAAGACTCCTGAGGCACCGACATACCAACCAACCCGTGGACTCAGCCACCAAAGACCGGAACTGATCGCCAAGGCTCCCGCCGATACGATCACGCACCATTCCACCGCGTCGTAGTCCTGCGCGAAGAGCGACCACATCAGCACCAGGCCCAGTTCGTTCAGCACCAGATGATGCAGGTCCAGATGCACGATGTGGGCCGTGAGCAACCGCCACCAGCCGCCGGCCGCAATAGCGCTGCGATCATAGCGCAAGAGTTGGCTGATATTGTCGCCAAGACCCAACACCGCGTCCAGCACGAGGAGAATCACGAGCAGCCAGATCCATCGGCCACGATCCCACTGGAGTGCGGCCGCCATCGGTGTGAACCGATTTGCAGAGTCACGCGGCATCGATGTCGCCTATTTTGGTATCATTCGCGGAATTCTCGAGGTCCCTATGCGCAACGCCCAGAGCGGTTTTACCCTTATCGAAATCATGGTGGTGGTCGTCATTCTCGCAGTGCTGGGCGCCCTCGTGGTGCCAAAAATTCTCGAAAACGTCGATAAGGCCCGCGTTACCCGTGCCGCAAGCGATATTCGCGCGATTCAGACGGCCTTGGACCTGTACCGGCTCGACAATTTCAAGTATCCGACTACCGAACAAGGATTGCAGGCGCTGGTCAAACAGCCTGCGGATCCGACGATTACCAATTACCGTTCCGGCGGCTACTTGGGATCGCTGCCCAAGGATCCCTGGAACAGACCCTATCAGTATGCGAGCCCGGGGCCTGACGGCCGTGATTACGACATCATCAGTTACGGCCGGGACGGCAAACCGGGCGGCGAGGGTTACGACGCGGATATCAGCAGCTCCACTCTCGATCAGAGATAGATCCATCGCACGGCGGTGCCCCAGCATGCGCAGCAAGGGCTTCACTTTGGTCGAGATTTTGGTGGTCGTCGTGATCATGGCCATCGTCATTTCGCTCGCGATTTTGGCGGTCGGGACCACGGGCCGCGATACCCAGCTCGACGAAGAAAGCCGGCGCATCGAAGGTTTGGTCGGCATGCTGCATGAGCGCGGCCTTCTGGAAGGCCGGGATTTCGGCCTGCGCATCGAGCCCACTGCCTATGAATTCGTGGTGTACGAGCCGCGCCGGGATCGCTGGATGACGCTCGACCAGGAACACGAATTCCGCCATCGCGAACTGCCGAAGGGATTGAGTTTTCAACTCGAGCTCGATTCCCAGATCGTCGTGATCAAACCGATCGATCGCAATCTGGCGAGCGATCAAGCGCCGCCGAGCCCGCAGGTGGCCATCGCGGCCAGCGGCGAAGGTACGCCGTTTCGCCTGACCCTACGGCGGGATGGCACGACTGCGAAGGCTTCGGTGCGAGGAGATGCGCTCGGCAAGATCACTCGGGTCGGTTCGGATCACCCGGAGAAGCCCACGTGAACCGTCAACGCAGCGCCATGAGCGGTGGCGCCATGAGCGGCGGCGCCGTGAGTCGCACCGCCATGGGCCGCGGCTTTACCCTGATCGAAGTCCTGGTCGCCTTGATGGTCGTGGCGATGGGGCTTGCGGCCCTGATGCTCACGGTGAGCAGCACCGCGCGCACCAGCGGCTATCTGCGCGACAAAACTCTGGCGCAATGGATGGCGCTCAACCGGCTCTCCGAGGTCCGGCTGAACCTGACCAAATTCGGACCAAACACCGATACGGGAGAGATTTACTTCGCCAATCGCACCTGGCATTACGACACCCGCTATTACGACACCAGCATCGCCACGATGAAGCGCGTCGTGGTTCGCGTCTATGCCGGCGATGCCAAGGCCAAGGGGTCGCCGGTGGCCGAATCCACGGGATTTCTGGGCAGCTCGCTATCCACCGCCGGCAACTCCAACACGCAGGACTGGACCACCGGGACCACCCCGGATACTGCCACCTCGCCCGGCGGGGTCCCGCCGGGAACGCCGCCGCTCACCGTCACACCGACGGCGCCGAAGCCGCCGGCCCCGACGCCGACGCCCGCACAATGAGCAATGTAATCCGCAAGTCCCGCCGCGCCGCGGGGTTCACGCTGATCGAAATCCTGGTGGCCTTGTTGATTCTGGGGATCATGTCCGCTTTGGGGTACGGCACGTACCGGGCCGCACGCATCTCCGCCGAACATACCGAGGAGTCGTTGACCCGTTCACGCGAAATCGAATTCGGGATGCGCATGATGGTGCAAGACATAGCCGAGACGGTGCCGCGCCCCGTGCGCCAAATCTTGGGTCAAGAGCGCGACCCGGCAATGAAGGGCACGGGCGGCATCGGCACGCTCACCCCTATCCCCACCTCCAGCGGCAGCGGTTCGAGTTCGAGCCGGTTCAAGCCCCGGCATGACCTTCAGCGGCATGAGCTTTGATTCAGGCTCCAAAGTAGGCTCCGGCTCGAGCACGAGCGTTGCTTCGATCATCGATTTGACGCGCATCGGCTGGTCGAATACGGCCGGTCAGCAGCGCAGCACGCTGCAGCGGGTGTCCTACGGCTTGGTCGATGACGTACTCAAGCGCAGCTACCAGGTTAACCTCGACACCGTGCAGGGCAACCAGCCGGTGGTGCAAGACTTGTTCACGGGAGTCAAGGCAATCCAATTGCGCTACCTCGACGGCAATCAAACCTGGCAAACGCAGTGGCCGCCTCCGGGCTTGCCGCAGCCCGAGGGCCTGTGGATCCGGCCGGTGGCGGTGGAACTCATCGTCGAATTCAAGGATTGGGGCCGCATTCGCCGGATCATCGAGGTCGCCGGGTGAATCGGGGCCTATCAGCCGGCCGCCGGAAGCAGCGCGGTGTCGCCCTCATCATCGCTCTCATCTTGGTGGCGCTGGCAACGATTTTGGCCTCGAAATTGACCTTCGAGGGATTCCTCGAACGAAAGCGCAGCATCGGCGTCCTGGCCGCGGAGCAAGCTCTGCATTTCGGCATGGGGGCCGAAGCATTGGCGGCGGACGTGCTCACACAGGATGCCAAGGCTAACCCGAAAACCACGCTGGCGGCGCCTTGGGCGCAACCGACCCAGCCATTGCCGATCACTCCGCAAGATGATCCCGAAGGCGAGCCCATCGGCACCTTGCAGGGCGAGCTGGAAGATATGGAGGGCCGTTTCAATCTGAACACGTTGGCTCGTGTCGTCAGCACCACCGAAGGCACGCTGCGAAAGACGACCCAAGACCCGCAACCGCTGGCTCAATTCCAGCGGTTGCTGGCCGCTGTGGGGGTCGAGCCCAAGTGGGCCGCGCTCGCGCGCGATTGGATCGATGCCGACGATACCCCCGGAAGTCCCGACGGCGCCGAAGACCAGATCTATACATCCCAGACTCCGCCCTACCACACCGGCAATTGGCCCATGATGTCGCCCACCGAATTGATGAATCTTCCGGGGTTCGGCGCGGACCGGTATCGCAAGATCGCGCCCTACGTAACGGCGCTGCCGACGGCGATTCCGCACATCAATGTCTGCACGGCACCGGCGCCCGTGCTCGAGAGCATTTCCGCGAGCCTGAGCGGGGAATATACGCCCGAAGTTTTGGCCAACGGCCGCAAAAACGGCTGTTTCCCGGAGCTGCAGGCGGTAAGGAACATTCTCGGACCCAAATCGCTGCCGGAGGTGCAAAACGTCATCGCGGACAACAGCCGTTATTTCCGCCTCACGACTCGGGTTACCCTTGGCACTACGGAGTTCACCTTGTACAGTCTTTTGCTACGCGGAAACGGCAAGGTAACGCCGCTGCTGCGCTCCTTCGGAACCCCGTAAGCCTATGCCCCAAACAATGCTGCTGCGCCTCCCTCCACCCGGCCAAGAAGAGACCGAGTGGCTCGTGATCGACGAATCCGTGGATTCGGCGACTACCCGGCAGCGGGGTTCGCTCACCCTCGCGGCGGCGGTGTCCCGCACCGGCAAGGTGGTGGCGCTCGCCCCGGCGACTCTGATCTTGCTGGCCGAACCGGAATTGCCGCCGGGCAGCGGGCTCAAGCTCGCTCGTGCGGTCCCTTTCGCGCTGGAGGAGCAGCTGACGGAAGACATCGATCAATTGACGTTTGCCATCGGACGGCGCCGCGCGGGCGGCGGCACCCCGGTTGCGGCGGTATCCCGGGCGGTCCTCGAGGGCTGGCTCTCGGACCTCAAGGCCGCCGGACTCGAGCCTTTGGTCATGTACCCGGACATCTCGCTGATGCCGGAAAACCCCGGCCAAACCGTCCTATGGCTGGAGAAGGCGCGCCTCGCCGTGCGGCGCCCCGGCGCGCTGCCCTTCGCCGTCGAGCTTTCGCCGGTGGGCGAGGCATTGGTGGTTGCCGGAGTGATCCCCGATCCGCTGGATACCACGGCGGATCTCAAGGTTCCCGAGAGCGCGATTCTTTACGTCACGCGGGAAGATTGGGCGCAATCGCAGAATGAGTTCGAGCGGCTCGCCGAAAAATTCGATTCGCTCAAAGTGCAGCTTCTGCCCGACGGTCCGCTTCCCTGGCTCGCGCGGGGACTTCAGGGCACCGACGCGGTCAACCTCCTGCAGGGGGACTTTGCGCGCACCACCAATCTTGGCGCGCGCTGGAGCCGATGGCGCACCGCTGCCCTGCTGGCAGTGGCGTTCCTGGTCTTGCACGTCGCGGCGCAGGCGCTGCAAATTCATCACGCGAAGCGCGAAACCGTTGCGCTGGACGGACAAATCGCCAGTGTTTTTTCGGCTGCCATGCCGGCGGAGACGATGAGGGACCCGCGTCGCCAAATGCAGAACCGCCTCGATCGCATTCACAAATCCGGAGCGAGCCCTGAATACTTCTTGCGGGCTTTAAAGGTTCTGAGCGGCGCGCTCGCGGTGACGCCGAAGACCGAAATACAGGCCCTGAGCTATCGCGACGACTCGGTCGATCTGAAGGCGCGGGCGCCCAGCCTCGCCGCGCTTTCGCAGCTGTCCCAATACATCGGCAAGCAAGGAATGACCGCTGATATTCAATCCTCGACGCCGGTCGCCGGCGGAGTGGAAGCACACATCCAATTGCGCGGGCAAGCGACGCGGGCGCACCAATGAACGACAATGCGACGATAAATAAGCTCAAACTCTGGTACGCCGGTTTGCAGCCACGCGAGCAGCGTGCGGTGACGATCGGTGGTGTCACCGTGGCCGCCCTACTCGTCTTGGGAATTCTGATGCCTCTTCACTCCGCGGTGTCGAACGCCGCCCTCAGCAATGAAACGAAGCGTGCGGATCTCGCGTGGATGCAGGTGAATGCTCCGGAAATCCGCGCGGCCGGTGGTCAACTGCCGGCAGACACGGGCGAAGCGCCGGTGGTGTTGGTCGACAGAGTCGGCCGCGAGGCAGGTCTCGGCAGCGCGCTGCGCGGTACGCAGCCGAACGGCACGGGCGTCCGCGTACAGCTCGAGGGCGCACCTTTCGATGTCTTGGTTGGCTGGCTCGCCACGCTCGATGAACGCCATGGACTGGCGATCGAATCGATCACCGTGGATCGCAGCCCCCAACCGGGAATGGTGAATGCCAATATCACGTTCACCCAACCGGTACGTTAAACCCGCGGCCGGCCGGCGCGCTGTTTGGCCCCTCGTCCTCCTCGGCCTTATCGGCCTCGCGGCCGTGCTCGCGGTGGTCGTTGCCTCCTTACCCGCGTCGGCCATCGCGCATTTCCTGCCCCACTACGTGCGGGCCGAGGATTTCTCGGGCAGCATTTGGCACGGATCCGCAGGAAAACTCATCATCAATGGCCGGGATGCCGGAGCACTCGAGTGGCGGCTGCATCCGGCTGCATTCCTCGGCGCAGCCCTGGCGGCAGACCTGCATTGGGTCAAGGTGGGGATGGTCGTTGATGGTGCCGTCAAAATAGATCGACAAGGCTTTGCCGTGCATGACCTCAAGGGCAGCGGACCCATCGAAGACCTGCATGATCTCGGCGTGGCGCAGGGATGGCGCGGCACCGCAGACATCGATTTCAGTACGCTCAAGGGTGATTTCGTCAAAGGTGATTTTCCGAAACCTGTGGCCGCGGTGGGCCACATTCAGGTGTCGAATCTCGCGTCCGTGCAAATTGCGGCCGGCGCAGCGTTGGGAGGCTACGATTTGCGCTTGGCCGAAGACGCGGTCGGTCCCGACGGTACGGTGACCGCCCGGCTCGTCGATACCGGGGGCCCTTTGGAGTTGCAGACCCTCATCCACTACTCTGCGAACGAGCGCACCGGTCTCTCGAGCGGGACGCTGCGGGAACGAGCCGATGCGTCGGCGGCGTTGCGCAGCCAAATCGAGGACCTGTCGCAGCTGCGCGGACGAGACGCGCAGGGACGCATTCCCGTCGACCTCGAATTCCGCTTCTAGATGACGTTGCTCCATTGGCACGAGGTCCGCGTGCGAGGTTCTTCCATGCTCTACTTAGAACGTCCCGATTCGCTCGAATGGCGCTCGCCGGCGCGATTACGGCCGTTCATCAACCGGTGCTTTGGCTCAATGGTAGTTGCGCTGGCTAACGTCGCCGCGGCGGCGGGTGCGGTGCCACGGATCCGCGCATCGAGGCGCGAATCGAAGAGATCCTGCAACACCTCACGTTGCAACAGAAGGTCGCGCAAATGGTGCAGGCGGATATCCGCTACGTGACGCCCGAGGACGTAAAGAAATTCCGTCTCGGCTCGGTTTTGAACGGCGGCGGCGCATTTCCCGGCGGCGATAAACACGCGACGGTCGCCGCCTGGGTGGCGCTCGCTGATCGTTTCTATGATGCATCGATGGACACTTCGGGGGGCGCGCCCGCGGGATGCTACGCCGACCACTCGCGCCACGCCCGCATCAGCGGAAAATAGAGACCCAAGCGTACCGGCTGGGGGCCCAGGTTCTTGACCAGCATGGCGTACCGCTGCAGTTGAGGCCGATAGCGTTCGACTTCCCGGTCGAGGAATTCGTCGAGACCGCTTCCGCCGTGCTGACTGGTTTTGTAATCGATAACCCAACGCACGCCGTGTTCATCGACAAAACTTCGATCAATGACCACGCGCACCACATCGTCCTGCCGGCGGCCGGGACTACCGCCCGTGCTTCGAATGCGGCCGGACAGCGCGTGCTCGCGAACGTCCTCGAGCGATTTTTGCAGGATCCAGCGGCCGCGAGGATCTCGATGCACGGCAACCAATGCCTCGACCACCCGCGAAGCCGCATCCGCCAGCCGCTCCGGCGGAACCCCGTGCAGAGCGAGCCAGCGCCGAAAATGGGGCTCACGGGCGAAAATCGCCTCAACGCCGCTGTTCGCCACGTCCATGGACTGAAGCTCGGCGTGCACGAGGCTGCCGACCCGGCGCGCCGTTTCGCCGGCCCAGTCGAAGATCGGGGTCTCGTCGCGCACCGCGGGCGGTCCCGATGTCGACTCCATGCGTGTTAACCCCGGGTCGAAACCGGGCGTCCAGCCCATGGGCACGCGGTACAGCGGCCCGCCGCGCGGCGGACCTACTCCGGCGCCTTGCAGGGCCGAAACCGGCTCGGACATGGCGAACTGCGCTTTCACGACGGGCCAGAGCACGGCCAGCAAACTGCCGACCCGCGGCGACCACGGGCGAAGCCCTTGCGCGGCGACTTCCTCGGATTGTTCCGTGCCGGCGATCGTCGCGGTCAGTTTGAGTTCGTGCTTTGCCCGAGTACACGCTACATACAGCAGGCGCTGCGCCTCCAGACCGGCCGCGTCGCGAAGCTGGTGGCGCAGAAAGTCGAACAATCGGTCGCTGTCGCCGCCCAGCCTCCCGCGCGCCGCCATGACCATGCCATCCCGGCCGGTGCGGGCAAACTGATGCGCGAGCAATAACTGATCGCGGCCTAGCGGCACATGGCGCTCGAGCGCCGGCACCACGACCATATCGAATTCGAGCCCTTTTGCCTTGTGGATGGTCATGATTTCCACGGCACCGGCCACGCCATGATCGGCATAAAGGTCCGCAAAACTATCGGGCAAATCCGCGGCATCGGGCAGGCCACGCTGTTCCAGCTGCCTGAGGCGCGCGAACGCGGCGCCCGCAAGCTCGAGATCCTGCGGTGACGAGGCGCAACTGGCCCCCCCGATGCCAAGCCAAGTCCGCTCCACCCAGCGCGCCACGGAAGAATCGTTGCGTACCCGAAAAGCAGCCTCCAATGTCGAACGCAAGCGCCGGCATCGGGCTCGGCCCTCCTCACTGAGCAGCGCCAAAACGGCATCGTCGGCGAGCGCGTCCCACACCAGCGGCGCACCACGTGAAATCTGCAATAGATCGGCCAAGGAAATTCCGGCCCACGGCGCGCGCAGCACCGCGAGCCAAGCCGTGCGATCGCCGAGATGCAGCAGCGCGCAGGCGAGCATGATGATGTCGCGCACCACCGCGCGATCCTGCAGCGGCTCGATATCCACGGCTCGGAAACCGATGCCTCGTGCGCGCAGGCTCATCGCGATCTCGCGAGCATGGGTTCTGGCACGCACCAATACGGCAATGCGCCATCCGGGATGCTGCTCGAGCCGGCCCGCGATCATCTCGGCGACCGCCGCCGATTCCTCCGCGCACGAGGCAAAGCCGCGCAACTCGACGCCCCCGGACGCCGCCGATTCGGTCAATCCGTCCGCGCCCGCGACGCTGGGACGAAACGCGATGGCGCCGCGAGCGCGGTCATCGGCTCGCGGCAAAACGCGCGAAAAGCTGGCATTGATCCAATCAACCACCGGCTTGGCGGAACGAAAGTTCTCCCGCAAACGAAGCACCTCGAAGCGTAGTTCTCCGATTCCTTCCTCGGCAAGCTCCAGGAATGCCCGCACTTCCGCTTGGCGGAAGCCATAAATCGACTGCATCGGATCGCCGACGCAAAATACGCTGCGCCCGTCCCCCATCTGCCAGCCCGCCGTCAATAACCGCACCAGCTCTAGCTGCGCGCTCGAGGTATCCTGGAATTCATCGACCAGGATATGCCGCAATCGGTAGTCCAGGCGCAAACCCAGATCGGTCGGTCCCTCCGCCGACTCCAGCGCGCGCAGTGCGGCCAACGACACGGCGGGAAAATCCGCGGCGCCCTGCTCCCGAAACACTTGGTCCAATTCCGCCGCGGCCAGCACCAACACCTGGGCCACGTCGCGCACACGCTCCCACTGTTCATCGCTGTAGACCGGCGACGGCAGTTTGCCGACCTCCACCAGCGTGTGACGCGCATTCGGATCGCCCTCGAGGTCTCGCAGGAGATCGAGCAGCAGTGGCTTGTCGGCGCACTGCGGGGGGAACCCTTCGTGCTTGGTGAGCCTTTTGCGGAACCTGCCGCTCCCTGTCAACAAAAGAGCGGCAACGCCGCGCCATCGCTCGAGATCCGAGGTGTCTGCGCGCAAGGGCGAACCGTCTTGCGCCCAGCCGCATAGGTCCGGTCTCTGCGCCCCGGCGCGCCGCGCGGCACCCTGCATCAGCCTCGACAGCGCGGCGTTTCTCTCCTCGCCCAGGACATCACGCGCGCGCAGCAGCACGCGCGATACCAGAAGCCGCAAATCCTCATCGACGTGTTGCCGTATGCTCTGAAGCTGCGCCTCATTCAATGCGCTGGCCGCCCGTAATCGGCCTGCGAGCAGGGGCAGCCAGCGGTCGCGGCTCGGCAGCATGTCGGCGATGAGCATTAGGAGCTTTCGCCAGCGTTGATCGTCGAGGGCAAGCACCCGGTCGACCGCCACGCCGAATTGATCGCTCTCCTCGTGAGCCAACGCACGACGAGCGGCTTCTTCGTAGCTCGGCCTTGCTTCGGCGACAATTCGAATGGCGGCTCCTGCGCCTGCGGAGATCGGGAGCTGGCCTGCGAGCCACGCATTGAACGCATCGATCGTTTCGATGCGCAGCCGCGATGGCTGGCGCTCGACATCAAGATGCATGCGCATCCAGATGCCGGCGGGCAGTCCAGTGCCAAACTCCAGGTCTCGCTATTCATACCTTCCGGACAGCGCGCCATGCGCGCGGCGTCCAAGGCCGACAGCACCCGTTCGCGCATCTCTTGGGCGGCACGGCGTGTGAACGTGAGCGCCAGGATGTTCTCCGGCCCATCGACTCGGGCCAGGAGCATGAGATAGCGCTGCACCAAGAGGGTGGTTTTGCCCGAACCTGCCGGCGCTTGGACGAGTACCGATCCGTCCGTCTCGATGGCTTGCCGGCGAGCCGGTCGGTCTGAGGCGTCGTCAATCATCAAGGAACCCATTCATCACTGAGCGCGGCCGGCACGCGGCACAAACCCTGCAGCCTGCAGGTCCTGCATGCTCGATCGGTGGGCGCCACAGCGGCCCAGCCGGCTGCGAAATCCGCCGCAAGTTTTTCGATTCGCAGCGACCAGACCTCGATCAGCGCCTCGAGACTCGCCATGCCCTCGAGCGCGGATTTCGGGCGATGCGACGAACGGCGCGGCTTGAAGATGGTCGGCCGTTCCGTCTCGGCAACGAAGCCGCACCCGCCGGCATTCACGCGGCCGTAGGCAACCGCGGCCAGCGCTTCCGGACGCAACAGCGCATAGATCGGCAACTGCGGGTTGTCAGGCCTATCGCCGCGCCAATCGATTATCGCCCTGCCGGTCTTGTAGTCGATCAAGACTCGCGCGCCGCCGTCGAGCCGATCGACGCGATCTATTCTTACCCTGAATTCGAGACCCGCGTGGCGCGCCGTCTCCGCGCCGCGCTCCAATTGCTCGACCTCGAAGGGCTCACGTTCTCGTTCGACCTCCAACCACTTACGCAGCACATCCCCCATGCGGGCGCGCTCGCGCAGGCGCCAGCGCGGCCCCGGATCGTGAGATCGGCAGACTCTGGCAAGCGCGCGCACCGCCGCCTCATCGAGGAGCCGCGCCTCCTGGTCGGCCGAGATCGCGAGCAGCGCGCGCGAGCTGCGCAGGACGGACCATACGTGCTCGAGCGCCTGATGTATCAAGTCTCCTCGTTCACGCTCGTTGAATCCCGGCACCGGCCGCTCGAGTCGCTCGGTGCGGAGCCGCGTCTCCGCGAATCCGCGAAATGCGCAACGCGATTGGGCTTTCAGAGTCGAGACGCCGCGCGTACGCTCGCCCGCGCCGAACGCCGGCGCGATTTCGTCCATGAAGTATTCGAACCTGGGATGCGCCTGTTGCAGCACGCGCCAGTGGGGCCGCGGCAGCGCCGGCGATGTGATTGCCGTGCATTGCGGCAACAACGGACTGGGGCTAGCCGAGCGGCCGTCGTCCGAATCGGCGTAGCTGAAGACGCATTGGGCGGCGCGTACAGCCCAACGGCTTTGCAATTCGAGCGCGAACTGCAATTGCGATTCCGGCGCGGCGCCGACCACGCCGAAGTCGCGTTGCAGTCTTATCGGTAGCAAAGGAATAGGATCGACAGGAGGCGGCCATCGGTCGTCGCTGCAACCGCTCACCCATAGGCCATCGTAGTTCAGCCATGGGTCGATGAGTTGTCCGCTGACCCAAATGGGCGGAACGCCGGTTTGGACTTGAAACGCCGTCTCGCGCGCCGCGCGTCCCAAGATTCGCTGCGCCGACCGGCGGGGATGCGAGCCGAAGAACGAATCCGCAATGGCCAGCGCGCCTAGAAGTTCGCGAAAGCGCTCGGCCGCCTGAAACTCGAGGCTCGACCAGCGATGCCGCAGAGCCCAGGGACCCGCTTCGAAAGCTGCGATCCACGCCGGGATCCAGCGGCTCATGGGATGATCGCCGCGCAACTCCTGAAGCTCGCGCAGGGCGTCGTGCAGCCGCTGCAAGGCGGCAACGCCGGCGATGCCGTTCGCGGCCGCAATTCGGTCGCCGAACATCAGCCATGCTGCCAAATCGGCCTCGCTCGGGCCCTTGCTCCGCAACAGCACATCCAGGCGAGCCGCGGCACCGGCCTCGGCCCCCGAAGCCTGCAGCTCCGCCGCTCGCAACAAGGTGCTGAATCGCTCGAAGGGAACCGGGTCCGTGCTGGCGGCCAGGAACTCCAATGCCGCCCGCACCGGGGCATACTCATCGAGCGGAGTGCCGCCGGCGATGGCATAGGGTGCCTCACCGGCGACTTCCGACAAGGCGAAGCGCTGCGGCGCCAACGCCGCGTCCAGCGCATCGACGACCTCGGCGCGTCGCGCGCGCAAATCCGGCACGCATATCCATGCGCGAAATCGCTCGTCGGAACGCAAATTGTCGAGTGCCCAGTCCGCGATCGCCGCCAATTCGGCAGCGGGCGATGCGGCATTCAATCGGCACCTCGTCCGCGGCGTATTGATTTCCGGCATCAGCATGCGGCCGTGGCGCAGCAGCCATTGGCGCGCCATCGGGCGCCAAACCGGACTCTCGATCCAAGCAACCGGTTCTGTCGGCGGCACCGCCAAGCCGAGCAAGCCATCGGAGCCTAGGCAGTCCAGCTCCCTGCACCTTTCATCGAATAGCGCATTCCAATCGAGGAAAACCCGCGTCTCCTCCGAAGAGCCGTGCGCGGCGACGGCTGCCGACGGAATGCCGTACTCGACTATCGCCCGGCGCGCGCGCCGCGCGGCGCGTGCGGCGCCGCTGGGTTCAAGAATTTCTTGGCTCGCGCGACTCGAGTCGATCACCGTCCGCCATAACTCGCGCTCCTCGATGTCGCCCAGCACGCGAGGCAGTCCGCCATCCGTCAGTTGCCGTCCCGCATGCTGTTCGCGCAGCCAACTGCCGAAATCGCGCACGCGCGGGGTTGGCCAGACGTCTCGGCCCGCCTCGAGATGGGATCGCTCGACCGCATCGAACAGCGCCGCCGCCAGCTCTGTGTTCGGCGCCAGGACGGTGTGACCGTCCGCAAGCGCCGTCATTACGCCGGCCACGTCGGATTCCGTACTCAGCGCTGAACCTTGGCGATGGCATCGACCAACTGCAGCTCGGGCTTGGCTGCGGCTTGCGCTTCGAGCACCTCTTCGATGCGCGCAAACACCATCGCCAGCAATTGCGGCTCCGGTAAATTGGTAATGCGAAAACAGTTTCGATACGGGACGTTGAAGCTCACACCCGGGGCGACCAGGACATGCTTATTCTCCAGGAGGTCGAGCGCAAAGGCCTGATCGTCGAAGTCAGGCAGGACGTCGGTGCGCACCTCGACGAAGGAGTACAACGCACCCATGGGATGCGATAGCCGCAGATACTTGCTGCGCGCGACGCCGTCGAGTATGGCCTGGCGCGATTCATACAGCCGCCCGCCCGGACGGGTCAATTCGCGAATGCTTTGATAGCCGCCCAACGCCGTTTGCACGGCCCACTGGCCTGGAACGTTGCTGCACAAGCGCAGCGATGACAGCAGCTCGAGCCCGCTGAGATATTCGCTCGCGCTCTCGATATCGCCGGAAAATGACGCCCACCCGACGCGATATCCACATGCGCGATAGACCTTGGACAGGCCGCTCATCGTGCAGCAAAGTGTGTTGTGCACGAGCGTCGCCATGGGTATGAACTCGGCGTCGCCGTACAGTATCTGGTCGTAGATTTCATCCGACAACACCACCAAGCGGTGCTTCTCCGCCATCCGTGCGATCGCCGCCAGAGTCTCCCGCGGATACACAGCACCGGTCGGATTGTTTGGATTCACGATGACGATGGCCCGCGTACGCTTCGTCAAAAGCGCCTCGATATCTTGCGGATCCGGTATGAAGGAGTGGGACGCGAGACAAGGGTAGTGCACGGCACGCCCCGCATTGAGGTTCACCGCGGCGGTCCATAGCGGATAATCCGGGCTCGGCACCAACACCTCGTCGCCGGGATTCAACAGCGCGCGCAGACTAAGATCGATCAGCTCGCTCACGCCGTTACCGATGTACACTTCTTCAGCCGTGACCCCGCGCACTCCGCGCTCCTGCTGCTGCATCACGACCGCCTCGCGCGCCGGGAAAATGCCCTTCTGGTGCACGTAGCCTTCGCTGTGGCGCAGGTTCTCGATCATCGCCAAACGCATGGTTTCCGGCGTTCTAAACCCAAAAGCGTACGGGTTGCCGATGTTGAGCGAGACGATGTCATAGCCCAAGCGTTCCAGCGCCAAGGCGCGGCGGGCGAGCTTGCCGCGAATTTCATAACGTACGTTCGCCAGGCCCTCGCTGGGTCGAACGGGTTTGCGTTGAGTCATCCGCGAAGAATACTGGAATATGCAGCCGCAAAATACGGAAGTTGCATTTGGGGCGCCGACGGGGCGGAACCCAAGCTTACGAAGGACCCGTGAGTTCGCGAATCTTGCCGATCCCGAACTTCCAGACATCGGCGAGGTGCACATGCGGCATCGAGGGGATTTCGGAAGGATCGACTATCACATCGACGATGCTCGGACCCGGGGTCGACAGCGCCAATGCAATGGTCTCGCGCAGCGCCTGCGGCTGCGTAACACGAAACCCGCGTCCTCCGCACGCCTCCGCAAACATGGCGAAATCCGGATTCTTGAATTGCGCACCCTTGCTGAACACCGGAAGCCCCGCCTCTTCCATCTCCAAATGGACCAGACCCCAGCCTGAATTGTTGAACACGAATACCTTGACGGGCAATCCGTGCTGCGCCGAAGTCATGAATTCCTGCATCAGCATGGCGAAACCGCCGTCGCCGCACAGCACGATCACCTGCCGCTTCTTGTCCAGAGCCTGCACGCCGTTGGCCATGCCCAGCGCCACCCCGACGGCCGCATTGTTGAACGATCCCGTGACTCGTTGATGCGCGCGCGGGCGGATCCAGTTGGCTGCCCAGAGCGTGACTTCGCCGGTATCCACGCAGAACACCGCGTCCTCGGCCGCGAGATCGCTCACCATCCGCGCGAGAGCTTGAGGATGGATGCGCTCCTTGCTGCGGGACGGATCGGCCTTCTTGTCGAGCATTTCCTTCCAGGAGTCCCAATCTTTCTGCGCAGAGCGCAAGAAGCGGTCGTCGCTCTTGCTCTTGACCTTGGCCAGCAGGCCGGCGACGCTGGGTCGGCTCGATCCCACGACCGCCTGAGCAACTTGTACCCGGCGGCCGATGGCGGATGCCCGCTCATCGATTTGAATCACCTGCGTCTTTTGCGGGAGAAATTCCGTGTACGGGTAATCGCTGCCGATCATGAGCAGAACATCGCAGTTATGTACGGCGTCATACCCCGCCTTCGAGCCGATGAGTCCGAGCCCGCCGATGACTTGCGGGTGATCGAATGGATACAAGTCGAGCGCACGATAGGTGTGGACGATAGGAGCCCTGAGCTTCTGGGCCAGCGCCGCCACTTCGGCCTTCGCGGAATGCGCGCCGAAGCCGGCGAAAATCACGAGGGATTGTGCGCCGTCGATCATACGCGCCGCAAGATCGAGATCCTCTTCAGCGGGCGAAAACTCCGGGCGTGGCCGCAGCGTCGCCGCGCTGAGCCCGGGCTTCGAGGTCTTTGCGCCAAATATGTCTTGCGGGATATTGAGCAGCGCGACTCCGCGCAAGCCGTAGGCCGCCGATATCGCTTCATGAATTTGTGCCGGCGCGGCGTCGGCTGAAGTAATGTTGGCCGCATAGACGCATGCGTCCCGGAACGCTTGCACGTGGTCCGCGGCCTGCAAGTAATCGATGCCGCCCTTACTCGTCGGCACATCGCCCGCGATGGCCAATACCGGCGCATGGTCGTGGCTTGCCTCGTAGAGCCCGGCCAGCAAATGAGTAGCTCCGGGACCTGTCGTGCCGGCGCAAACGCCAAGCCGCCCGGTGAGCTTGGCCTGTCCGGTTGCAGCAAGCGCGGCGCCCTCCTCGTGACGCACTCCGAACCATGACATGCGCTTGTCGCGGCGTATCGCATCCGTAAATGAATTGAGTGCGTCCCCCACGATCCCGAATACTTGGGTGGCGCCAAGCTCCGCGAGAACCGAGGTCAGTAATTCGCCGACGGTCTGGCTCATGGGTTGCTGCTCCGTGTGCGGACGAATGCGCAACAATAGGCGTTGCGGCGCCCTGCTTCAGGCCCTGATTGACTCGAACCCGTGTAGGGATACGACTGCGCTGATCGTTGCTGTGTCGGCGTAAATCCGACACGCGATTGCGGCATTGCTTGGGTGCTGTTCCGCGGGTCGCGCGACATACTCCACCCCAAGAAACGTCTCCGAGGGGGTATGGCGATGAACCGACTATTAACCGGCATTGCCCTGACCGGGGTGCTGCTCGCCTCGCCGATATTCGCCGTCGAATTAGATAATCAATCCATCTCGACTAAAAAGCAGATGGCAAGCTGCATGACCAAACGCATGCTGGCGAACCGAGCAGTCTCGTACAACGATGCAAAAAAAGCCTGCACGGATCAACTGAAGGGGCAGAGCGCCGGTATGGCGTTGAGCCGTCCGGCCGGCGCCTTGACCGCCGCAGCCAGCCCCCGCCTAGCTCGCTAGGCGATCAGTTCACGCGCGCGATGGCATGCGACCCAGTGCTGCGGCGTCACTTCCTCGAGCTGCGGCACAGTCGTTTCGCACTCTCTCAGCGCGTGCCGACAGCGGTCGCGGTATGCACAACCCATGTCCGTCAGCTGCGCGATTTCGCGCCCTGGACGGGCCTGAGGCGCTGAATTTGTGTCGGCTCGCGGGACGGGCGTTGCCGACGGCACCGCTTCAAGCAACGCCCGAGTGTAGGGATGAATCGGCGAGCCGAACAGCGCGTCGCGTGGAGCTATTTCCACGATCCTGCCCGAATACATCACCAATATTCGATTACTGAGGTGCCTGACGACGGCCAGGTTGTGGCTGATGAATAGCATCGCGGTCCCGACGTCACGCTGCAGCTCGAGCAGCAGGTTGACGATTTGCCCCTGGATTGAGACATCGAGCGAGCTGACCGGCTCATCGCATATCAGAAGCTTTGGACGCAGGATCATGGCGCGCGCAATGCCGATTCGCTGACACTGACCGCCGCTGAATTCGTGGGGATAGCGCCCAATTTCAGCTGCGCTCAGTCCAACCCTCTCCAGCATTGCGGCCACGAGTCCCAAGCGGGCGCCCGCGTTCAGGCTGCGCTCGAAAATGCGCAGCGGCTCGGAAATGATCTCTCCGACCGTCATGCGGGGATTCAAACTCGCGAGAGGATCCTGAAAGACGATCTGCAAATCCCGGCGCTGGCGGCGCAGCTCCGCCGCGCCGCACGACTGCAAATCCCGGCCGCGCCATTCCACGGATCCCTGTGCGGGCCGCACCAGCCGCAGGATGGCGCGAGCCAATGTCGATTTCCCGGATCCGGACTCGCCGACCAAGCCGATAGTTTCCCCCGAGAAGTGGTCAAAACTGACATCGCGTATGGCAGCCTTCGCGCCGAAGTCCACGCGCAAATTACGCACCCGCAGCAGCAGATCGCGGCCCTGACTCACGTTGATGGCGACAGGGGAAAATGGCAGGCGACGTGCGCTTCATGCACGCCATGCTGGGGACGCAGGAGAGGACGCTCCCCGACGCACCGTTCCGCGGCGCGAGGACAGCGCGGCGCGAATGCGCAACCTTCGAACGAATCCCCGGGCTGCGGCGGCTGCCCTGGGAGCGTCGGTAATCTTTCCAAACGCGGACCCGATAGACTCGGAATGCATTTCAACAGCTCGGCAGTGTAGGGATGGCGTGGCTGCCGCAGCAGTTCGATCGCGCCGGCGCTTTCGACGATCCTGCCCGCATACATGACGAAAATTCGGTCGGCGAGGCCCGCTACCACACCCAAGTCATGACTGATGAGCACCAGCGCCATTCCGAGTTCCCGGCGCATCGCACGCAAGAGATCGATGATCTGCGCCTGGACCGTCACGTCGAGCGCAGTCGTCGGCTCGTCGGCGATCACGAGCAAGGGCTTGCACAGCAGGCTCATTCCGATCATCACTCGCTGACGCAGTCCGCCCGACAACTCGTGCGGATATTGGTTCAGGCGGCGACCGGCTTCCGGCACCCGGACCCGTTCCAGCATCCGCAGCGCCGCCGCCCGCGCGTCGCGCCACGACTTCCCCGCATGGATCACCAACACTTCGGCGAGTTGCGTGCCGATTTTCAAGTGCGGGGTCAACGAAGTCATCGGATCTTGGAATATCATCGTAAGCTTCGAACCGCGCGTGCGATTCAACTGCGCAGGGCTCGCGCCCAATATTTCCTCGCCGCCAAAACGCACACTCCCTCGAGCGGCCGCATTGCCCGCGAGCAAGCCCATGGCGGCCATGAAGACTTGCGTCTTACCGGAGCCGGACTCACCGACCACGCCGACGCATTCGCCGGGTTGAACGGCCAACGATACCTGCCGCACGGCGGAGATGTTTCGATGCGGCAGAGCGAAATTCACGGCCAACTCCTCGATGCTCAGCAGCGCGGGCACTCAACGCTCCTTGACGTCTAGCGCATCGCGCAATCCGTCGCCCAATATATTCATTGAAAGCAATAACATAGCCAATATTCCTCCAGGGACCAGTAAGATCCAAGGCGCCGCTTCCATCTCCCCTGCCCCTTCGGCGATCAGCGTCCCCAGGCTTGCATGCGGTTCCTGGATGCCGAGGCCGAGAAAGCTCAGGAAACTTTCGAACATGATTATTTGCGGCACGGTGAGGGTGGCATAAACGATGACGGGTCCGAGGAGGTTCGGAATGACGTGCTTGAAGATGATGCGAAGCGGGCCTGCGCCTGACGCCACCGCGGCCTCTATGAATTCCCGCTGTCGAATGCTCAGGGTCTGACCGCGCACGATGCGTGCCATGGTGAGCCAACCCACGGCGCCGATCGACAAGAACAAAACATACTCGCTGCGGCCGAATACGACGGTGAGGAAGATGACGAAAAAAACCAGCGGAAGGCCGCTCAATATCTCGATACCTCGCATCATCACATGGTCGGTGCGCCCGCCGGCGTAGCCCGCAACCGCTCCGTAGCCGATGCCGACCAGCAAGCTGACTGCACTCGCCACCAATCCGACGGCTAACGAGACGCGGGTGCCCTCGAGCGTGCGCGCGAACAAATCGCGCCCCAGTCGATCCGTGCCGAACCAATGCGCACTCTCGAAAGCGGGGTGAGAGGCCACGTGGGCCCAATCCAGGTTTTCGCCGTTGTTGGGATTGAGCCACGGCCCGAACAGCGTCAGGGCGATAATGCCCAAAATCAAGAACATCGCGCCCAGGGCGCCGGGGTTTGACCGCAAGCGCCGAATGGCATCGTCGAACAAAGCACTCAACTTTTGAGTCTCACGCGAGGATCCAGCCAAGCGTACACAAGATCAACGACCAGACCCATCACGATGAGCAAAGTCGAATAGATGATCACCATGCCCATGACCAGGGTGTAGTCGCGATTGAGAGCGCCTTGCACCATGTATCGGCCGATGCCCGGCAATCCAGCGATCGATTCGACGACCAGAGATCCGGTCATGATCGAGGCAACCGCCGGAGCGACGTAGCTTGCCACCGGCAGGAGGGCGGGCCGCAAAGCGTGACGCCAAATCACAGTGCGAAGCGGCAGCCCCTTGGCAACCGCGGTGCGGATGAAGTGACTGCGCAGCACCTCGAGCATGCTCGCGCGCACGAGCCGCGCAATCACGCCGAGTGGGGGCAACGCCAGAGCGACAACGGGGAGCACCAAGTGCCGTACGGAACCGGGCTCCCATCCGGCCACCGGAAGCCAGTGCAAATAAATCCCGAATAGCAACCCGAGAAACGGCAGCACCACGAAGGCAGGTATTGCGATGCCGACGACGGCCAGCGACATCGTGGCGTAATCGGCTGCGCGGTTGTGATGAAGCGCAGCAAACGTGCCGATCGGAACTCCCAATATCAGCGCCAACGCCATGGCAACGGATCCAATCTCGAGAGTCACCGGAAATCCTTGGCCGATCAATTCCGTTACCGAAAAATCCTTGTATTTGAAGGAGGGGCCGAAATCCCCGTGCACCACAGCCCCAAGGTAGCGTGCATATTGAGTCCAGATCGGCTGATCCAAACCGTACGCTCTCTCGAGATTCGCCATGATTTCAGGCGGCAGCGTCTGCTCTTGATCGAAGGGACCCCCCGGAGCGGCGCGGATCAGAAAAAACGTGATCGAGACAATAACGAATAGGGTGGGAACCGCGCCGGCGAGCCGGGTCAGAAAATAGCGAATCACCAGGCTTAGTCTATCGATTGACCGCAAGGTGGACAAGCAAAGCGGCGATCCTTAAACTAGCGGCCCCCACGCGTTCGAGGTTTCATGGAATCAACTCGCCCTATCCGTGCGCTGACGCGCGGTCTCGACGCACTGACTGTCTTGAATTTGCATGATGGCGCCACGGTTTCGGAAGTTGCCCAAGAGATTCGTTTACCACGGACCACCGTTTATCGAATTCTGGAAACCTTGTGCAATGCCGGTTTTGTATTCAGGGATCCGGCGGATGACCGCTACCGATTGACCATCCTGGTGCGGGCCTTGAGCGGCGGCTTCGAGGATGAGGCGTGGGTGAGCCGGATTGCGCAACCGCTGATCCATGAGCTATCCCGTGACATCATCTGGCCGGTTTCCATTGCGACGCTCTCCGGAACCACGATGCTGGTGCGCGAATCCACCGATCACACCAGTCCGCTGGCGATCGAACGTTACTCGGCGGGCTTTCGCGCCCCGCTTCTCGCATCGGCGATGGGGCGCGTTTATTTGGCGTATTCGCCGGGTACGCAGCGTACAACGGTGATTGAAATTTTGGCACGATCCAACAAAGAAGAGGACAAGCCGGCGCGGGCTCGAGTCGAACTCGAGCGGATTCTCGCCGACATCAAGGCACTGGGATACGCGACGGCGACGCGCACCCGGCGGCTGATGGAGGAGGCCAGCATCAGCGTTCCCGTGTTGTTGCCCACCCGGGTATTGGCGAGCCTCACGGTGCGCTTTGCCCTCTCGGCCGTACCGCTGAACAGCGCCTTGGAGCGATTTTTACCGAAGCTGCGCCAGTGCGCGGGCAGAATAGGCTTCCTATTTTCGGAACAATATGCCGCGGCAAGCGCAAGGGCCGAGCCGGAAACGGCAGCTTAAGGAGTCTCAATGCAGAAGATCATGGTATGTATCAAGCGCGTCGTCGATTACAACGTGCGTATCCGCGTCAAACCCGACGGCAGCGGCGTGATGCTCGACGGCGTGAAAATGAGCGTGAATCCGTTCGATGAAATCGCCCTCGAAGAATCCTTGCGCATCAAGGAGCGCGGCACGAACATCGAGGTGGTGGCGGTCAGCATCGGCGTAGCCGACACTCAGCAACAATTGCGCACGGCTTTGGCAATGGGCGCCGACCGCGCGATTTTGGTAAAGACCGATGCTCCGGTGGAACCGCTCGTTGCCGCGCAAACCTTTCTCGCGGTGGCCAAAATGGAAAACCCCGATCTGATCTTCTTGGGCAAGCAGGCCATCGACGATGACGCCAACCAGACGGGCCAGATGCTGGCGGCAATTTGGGATCGGCCGCAGGCGACCTATGCCTCCAAAGTCGAGATCTCGGAAAACAAGGCCTCCGTCACCCGCGAAGTGGATGCGGGATTGGAAACTATCGAAGTTGACTTGCCGGCAGTGGTGACGGTGGATCTGCGATTGAACGAACCGCGCTATGTAAAATTACCGGACATCATGAAAGCCAAAAAAAAGCCCTTGGACGTAACCTCGCTCGAAGCGCTGGGAGTGAGCGCCGCGGTGTTGCTCAAGACCGTCAAGACCGAGCCACCGGCACAGCGGCAGAAAGGCGTGATGGTCAAGGACGTGGCTGAATTGGTTGACGCACTCAAGAAGAAGGGTTTGATCTAATGCACAAGATTCTCATCGTCGGCGAGCACGACGGAAAAACCTTGAATCCGGCCACGGCGAAGTGCGTTACCTGCGCGAGCGCACTTCCGGAGGCCGAAATCACGATAGTGCTCTTAGGGAAGGACACTTCGGACGTCGCCGCGCAAGCCGGCGCCCTCGCGGGAGTGAAATCGGTGCTGCGCGTCGATCGGCCGGAGAACGAACATCCGCTCGCCGCGATCTTCGCGCCGCAGCTGGCGGCGCTGTCTGCCGATTACACGCATGTCTTCGGACCGTCGACGAGCTTCGGGAAGGACCTGATGCCGCGCGTTGCGGCGTTGATCGGCGTGCCGCAAGTCAGCGACTTGATGGCGGTCGAAGGGGCCTATCGCTTCAAGCGTCCCACCTATGCGGGTAATGCGATCGTCACCGTGGAGGCCGACTCTGCCCGAAAGCTCATCGCCACCGTGCGAGTCGCATCTTTCGAAGCGGCAAAAACCGGGGGCAACGCCATCCGTCGAAATCAAGAGCCTCAGCGTGAACCTGCCTGCGCACACGCGTTATGTGGGCGCCAAAAGCGGCTCGACCGATCGGCCCGACCTGCAAACGGCCAAACGCGTGGTATCCGGCGGACGCGCGCTCGGCAGCGCGGAGAACTTCAAGCTGTTGTTCAGTTTCGCCGACAAGATCGGCGCAGCTGTCGGTGCGTCCCGCGCCGCGGTCGATGCCGGGTACGCGCCGAATGAAATGCAGGTCGGGCAGACGGGGAAGATCATTTCCCCGGAAATCTATATCGCGATCGGAATCTCCGGCGCCATTCAGCATCTGACGGGCATCAAGGACGCGCGCACGATTGTGGCGATCAACAAGGACGGCGAAGCGCCCATCTTTGAAGTGGCCGACATCGGATTGGTCGGCGACCTGTTCCAGATCGTGCCCGAACTCGAGCGCTTGGTGGGCGGCTGAAGCAAGCGCCGGCTCAGCACCTCGGCCGCGGGCCTTCACCTGCCCGCCCTCGCCGATGGCTGCCGCCGCGGCATCGATCGCCTGCACCAAACGATCGGCGTGCTCCCGGCGGAACGGCATGGGCGGCCGCAGCTTGAGGATGCTGGCATGGGGGCCTTCGTAGCCGATCAGAATCCGGAACTCGGACGCCAGTGCATTCACTATCCGCTTGTTGCGCCGCTTCGACGGGCTTCCATCGCGCTCCAGGACTTCCAAGCCCAGCAGCAAGCCGGTGCCCCGCACGGCCCCTAAGACTTCATGGGCGGCGGCAAGCGACTCGAGCTGGCCGCGCAAATAGCCGCCCGTGTGTTGCGCATTTTCCATGAGTTGTTCCGAATCGAGTACCTCGAGTACGGCGAGACCCGCGGCGGCCGCCACGGCATTGCCTCCGAAGGTCGAGAAGAAACCGAACTTCGCCTGAAAAGCCTCGATCAGGGCGCGGTTGGCGACGACGACTCCCATCGGATAGCCGTTGCCGACGGGTTTGCCTAGCGTCACGATATCAGGCTCGATGCCCCGGCGCCCAAAGCCCCAGAGGTGCGATCCCGACCGGCCCAATCCGTATTGCACCTCATCGGCGACGACAAGCCCGCCGGCTGCACGCACGCGGGCGCATACGGCCTGCGCCCACGCGGCGGGGGGATCGAAAATACCGCTGCTGGTGATGGCCGAGTCGATGAAAAAAGCTGCGGGTGCGCATCCTCGATCGGCAAGCTTGGATACCGCACCATCGGCATCCCTCGCGGCGGCGGCCAAGTCCGCGGGGTCCATGCCGTCGTTGATGCTCAATTTGGCCGGCGGCGGCGCGATCGTGGCGACTCGCGGATCTTCAGGCCGCCCGCCGCCCAGAGTGAGCGCCGCGGCCGCCTCGGTAATTCCGTGATAAGCGTTGTCCATCACCAGAGCGCCACGCAGGCCGGTGGCCATCTGGGCCATTCGCCACGCCACATCGTTGGCTTCGCTGCCGGAATTAACGAAGATACAGGCATTGAGATGCGGAGGAAGGCGGGAGATCAGCTGCTCCGCGTACTCGAGAATGTTTTCATGCAAGTAGCGGGTATGGGTGGCGAGAATGGCGGTCTGGTTTTGAATCGCCGCAACGACCGTCGGATGCGCGTGGCCCACGTGCGGCACGTTGTTGTACACGTCGAGATAGGCGACCCCTTGCGCGTCGTACAACCAGACCCCCGCGCCGCGCACGAAATGCAACGGCTTTTCATAGAAGAGCTCGGCACCTGCGCCCATGAGCCGATGGCGGCGCCTCAGATCAGGCACCCGCCTAGCGGGTTGCGCGGCAGGCGCCGCCGCTTGCAAGGTTCCCGCCGCCCCGTGCCATTCTCGGGTCAAGGCTCGAGAATCGCAGTTCAACAGGCGATCGAGCGAATGTGCGGCGTTTACCGCGGCCTCCTCCAGCATCTGAGCGCCTTGGGGGTCGTGCCGGCGGCGCCAGGCGTGCACCAACACCGTAACGGCATGGCGCGCAGTCAGGATATCGAATAGAGCCTCGATGTCTTCGGCCTGAAGGGTCCGGTTCTGTGCATAGCCGTGCAGCACCGCGCTCGTTGCCCCCAGCGGGACGACCGCTTCGGTCAATAACTCCGACATGGCGACTGCGGGCTCCATGACGAGCGGCCCGTGGATCATGTCGCCGAAATCGAGAATCCCGCAGATCGACCGCTGGTCGACATCCACCAGCAAGTTGGCGGCGTGACAGTCGCCGTGGATGGCCTGACTGCGAAGGCTCCGAAGAATCGGCAGACGATGTCGAAAAGCGTCGGCCACTCGATCGACGGCCGCCCGCACGGACTGCCGCTCGATGTAGTCCGAAAACTCCGCAAGTTCGGGCAAACGCCTCACATCCCACGCCAAGCTCCGCGTAAGGGAGGGATGAAAGAAACCTTGAAGTGCCCGATCGAGACGGGCCAAAGTGGACCCTACCTCGTGGAGAAGGTCCGGGCTCGCCGAACATTCGGCCAAGAGGCGCCCGGGCAGGAAACTCACGAGGCAGGTGGCGTAGTCGATCCCATCGCGCGCGATGCGCCCGATCGCGTCTCCTTGTTGTGTCGGGAAGAGCCGCGGCACGGGCAGAGTGGGATCTTGCTCCGCTAAATGATCGAGCACGCTCACCAGACAGTCGGTGCTGGACGGGTCATCCGCCACCGCCTGTATTTTCAGCACGAACTCGCGGGCGTCAGGGTCGGGGCCGCGGGCGCCTCGCGCGCCGGAACCCGACGTGTCGGCGGTGCACAAACGAAAATTGCTGTCCCGCTCTCCCGGCAATACGCTGACGGAGACGGCCAGCCCGTAGAAATCCCGCGCGATACGCTCGGCTTCCGCCGCGTGCAACGAGGGCGGCGAGGTCCGCAGTGCTAGCAATTCAGTTTGCTAAAGCTGTTTGAGAACGGCATCCGCGGCGGACACCTTGAACTCGCCGGGCGCTTCGACGTTCACGTGAGTGGCAATCCCATTTTTGACGATGATGGCAAACCGTTGGCCCCGGGTGCCCATGCCGAATTTCGACGCGTCCATTTCCAGTCCGAGGGCCTTGGCGTATGCGGCATTACCATCCGCCAACATGAGTATCTTGTCGCCGACGCCGCCGTGTTTGCCCCAGGCGTTCATTACGAAAGCATCGTTGACCGCCGTGCAGGCGATGGTGTCCACACCCTTGGCTTTGATTTGATCCGCCAGCTCAACAAAGCCAGGTAAGTGCTTGGCATCGCAGGTGGGAGTGAATGCACCAGGAACCGAAAAGAGCACCACCGTCTTGCCCGAGAAGAGTTGATCGGTGGTGATCTTTTGCGGTCCATCCGAGGTCATGCGGGTAAACGTGCCCTCGGGCATTTTGTCGCCGGCTTTGATCGTCATTGCAATCCTCCTGAGGGCCGTTATCGACCGAGCGTGTCAGCGTAGAGTTCCCACAACTTCAGGACCCGGGGGCTGATATTCGGAACGCTCTTCAGACCGGCCAGTGCCTTCTTGGCGTCGGCAATGTTCTTCAGCGCCACCTGAGCGCGGCCGAGATACACATACGCCTCGTCCTGATGCTTGATTTGACCTTTTTGAATGCCTCGATTGAGGGCAGTCACCGCGTTCTGATAATCGCCGAAGCCGTAGTAAACCTCGCCCAATTTTGTGTCCAACTCGCCCGCCGGATTCTTGGATGCCTCGGCATCCAGTTGGGCCAGGCCTTTCTTGTCCGCCTCGGCGCGCGTCTTGAACGAATTCAGCAGCCGGTTCGTGCGCTCCTTTTGCTGGTCATTGATCAGCCCGGTGCTCATGGCCTTCTCGAGAACCGTCTGCGCCTCCGCCGGCAGCGCCGCATCCCCCAGGAGCTGCGCCATTTCGATGTAATCGCTGCCGGCATTCATCGATGCCGTGTCGTACATCACGCGGTACAGCATCAACGTGTTGTGGTCGTCCCGCTCATCCTGCCGCTCGATCCGCAACAATGTGTTCCAGTAGGTGGTCTTGTTGGTCAGACGTATGAGATCGACCAATGTGGCCGCCATCGCCTGCGATGTCGCCGGCGTCGGATGCGCACTGCAGTTTGAATTGATAGAGATTCTCCTTCGGCGCCTCTCCCGCCTTGCGCGCAGCCGCGATGGCCTTGTCGGCCCAGGCTGCCGAGCTCTTGCAATCCTTCTGCAGATAATAAATCTGGCTCAGGATGCCAAGGTCATCGGGCGTGGCCGAGCCGGATTCAGCCACCTGCTTGCCGTATTCGGCCGCCTTTGCATATTGCTGATTTCCGGCAGTCAGGCGAAACAGCATGCGGTGGTCTTCGCCGCATCCTCCGCGCGAGTACGCACCGGTCGCCAACGCCTGTTCGTAGGCCTTTTCCGCCTCTTTCAGATTGTTCAACTTCACGTAGGCGAAGCCTTTGAAGTCGTAGATCGTTTTCTTGTCGAACGCCGTCAACGGCGATTTGGTCTCCGCGGCCTCCAGGTTCTTGATCGCTTCCGCCCACTGTTGGCCTGCATGGCCTTCTGGGCCGCAGTCATTTCCTTGGCAATGACCCGGCTGATTTGCTGGCCCTTGTCCTTTTCGGCCGAGAATGCCGACGGTGGGGCCAAGCACAGGCAACTCAGGGCAAGAATCGCCATCGCACTCAAATAACCGCACCAGGATTTGACCGGCCGGTGCCCAATATCGTGTATCGAATGAGTCATTACCAAACCTCGCTACGTACAAGTCTTGAATTTATTATGCGCTGCGTAAGTGAAGCCGCCGGCATTGCGCGTTCTTGCGCAAACAAACGGCGCGCCCCACCCCAAATGGAGGAAGACGCGCCGTAATACCACCAGGGATCCGGCTCAAAAATAGTCGTTGTTGACGAACCCTATCTTCTTCAAACCGCGGTGCTGCAGATCAGCCAGGGTCTGAGCCACGATTTCATACTTGGCGAACTTGTCGACCGAAATATGCACTTCCGGCTGCGGTGTCTTCGCGGCTTCCTGGCTGATATAGCCCTGCAAAGTCGGGCGATCGACCGGACTCCTGTTCCAAAGCAACGTGCCGTCGAAGTCGATGGTCAGATCGATCACCTCAGGCGGCGGCGGCGGCGTCATGTTCGGCGGCGGCGGCAGCGGATTATCGATCTTCACCGCATGAGTCATGCTCGGAATCGTGATGATGAAAATGATCAGGAGCACCAACATGACGTCGATCAGCGGCGTCATGTTGATTTCCGAATACGATTGGCCTTCGCCGCTCCCGCCTACATTCATGGCCATGAGTGCGCTCTCCTAGGTTCCGGGACCGAAATGATCGGGTTCGGTTATGAACGCCACTTTGCGTATGCCGATCTGCTGCGTGGCCACCAGAACCTGGCCCACGAACTGGTACCGGACATTTGCATCGCCCCGAATATGCACTTCGGGCTGCGGTTCCTCGCGGGCAATGCCGCGCAGCTTCGCCTTCAGCTCATCCTGGCCGGACAAGCACCTTGGTGTTCCAGTAAATATCTCCCTGCTTGTCGATGGCAATAGTGATGTTTTCCGGTTTCGTTTGCGTCGGCAGATTGGTCGCCTTCGGCAAGTCCAACGGTACCTGCTGAATGATCACGCGGATGGTGATGATGAAAATGATCAGGAGCACCAACATCACGTCCACGAGGGGCGTGACGTTGATGTCCGACATCGTGCGCTCAGCTTCTTCACCACCGACATTGCATCGCCATGAAATGCGCTTCCTAGCGTGCGGCCGCGGGTAGCGGGCGGCTTGCCGATGACCGGGCGGCGGCGGCGTCGGTCTTGTCCATGCCCAGGCCCATCTTTGCGCCGGAGATCAGGTACGCGTGCAACTCGTGCGTGAAGTGGCTGACCCGCTCCTGCACGCTCTTGTTGCGGCGCAGGAGGACGTTGTAGCCCAGCACCGCGGGTACGGCGACCGCACAGACCGATGGCGGTCATGATCAAGGCTTCGCCCACGGGTCCCGCCACCTTGTCGATCGAAGCCTGCCCGGCCACGCCGATGGCGATGAGGGCGTGGTAGATGCCGATCACGGTACCGAGCAAACCGACGAACGGCGCCGTTGCACCGACCGATGCCAGCACCGGCAGGCCCGATTGCATGCGGCTGATGACCGTGTCGGCCGTGCGCTGCAGCGACTCGGTGATCCACTCGCTGGTGCCGATGGCGCCGGACAGCCGCGTCTTGTTGGTTTCGTGGTATTCATAAGCCTGCTTGCCGGTTTCGGCCAGCGCACGAAACGGATTGGACGCGCCCTTCAATTTGCCGAGTGCGTCGGTCAGGCTGGTGGAAGTCCAGAATTCCCGCTCAGCCTCGATCGCCTGCTTGCGCTGGCGCCGCTGATCGAAGAACTTCGTGATCATGATGAACCATGTCAAGAGCGACATGATCAACAAAATGGCGAGGATCGATCTGGCGATGATATCGCCATTCTGGATAAGCGCTCCAAGGCCATATGGGTTTTCAACAGCTGTCTCATTCATTGACCGATTCCTCTAAAAAACTTGATTAAGTGTAATAGTTAGAATAACTCGTCTTCAATCCGCTACTTGCCAGTGAGCTTCCAGACAATCGGGATGGAAACCGTCTTTTCGACCGGTTTGCCATTTTCAGTCGCGGGCAGCATGCGCTGGCCATGCACCCCTTTCAAACACGCTTCATCCAGGCGCGGAAAGCCTGAGCTGGTCTGAATGGATTCGTTCGTGATCTTTCCCTCCGCGGACACCGTCATCAACACGATGCACCTTCCTTCTTCATTGGCACGCTTCGACGCATCGGGGTAATAGTCTTCGCCGATCTTCAGCGGATGCTTCGGGTCTTGCTCGAATCGGCGTGCCTGGCGCGGGCGGCGCGGCCACGACCGGCGCCGGCGGCGGCTTATTGACCTGAGTCGTTTGAGTGATCGCCGTGGTCTCCACCTGCGGCTGCTGGATATCGACGAATTCAGGCGGCGGTACGTAAGGTTTGATTTCTTCGAGCTTGGGCGGCGGCGGCGGCGGCTTGTCCACATCCTTGGGCTTGTCGATCTGGGCAATTTCCACGGGTGGAATAATCGTTTGTACCAGCTTGCCGGCCAGCCCGGTGTAGAACGCCCAGACCATGAGCACGTGAAGAAGAATTACAGCAATGAGGGCAGCGCCCCTCCTGCCCGAAAACAACGATGGCTCTTCGTATTTATACATAAGTCTAAGCGACCCTACCCCTGAATCGATTCAACTGCATCTAGTGGCGCCGTGGTCCCAAACGATGCGCGTCCTTCACACGTCGCGAAGGAACGCCCTTGCTTCCCAGCGGCGTCCCCTCTTTCCCTTCGGCGAGTAAAGAGCCTGACACATATCGCGCCTTTACTGCAAGCGCGACTTTGCCCCATGAATGGCCGCCCCGGAAACGCTGACGCGTCGACTCTTTGCAGCTTTGTCCCTGCAGCATCAGAGCCTATCTCTTTACGGCATCCGGCGCGGCCACGGGGAGGTCGGTCACCGCGCCCAAGGATGCACTGCTCACCTGCCGTGCATATTTTGCCAATGCACCGCGCCGCGCATAGGGTTTGGGCGGCACCCAAGATTTACGCCGCCGCCTCAGCTCGCCCGCACCGACGTGCAAGGTGATTTCCCGACGTTCCGCATCGATCGTGATGCCGTCGCCGGTCTTGACCAAGGCAAGCGGACCGCCCAGCGCGGCCTCAGGAGACATGTGTCCAACGACGAAACCATGACTGCCGCCGGAAAAACGCCCGTCGGTGATGAGCGCAACCTCTTTTCCCAAGCCTTTGCCGATGATGGCGCCGGTCGGGCTCAACATTTCGCGCATCCCGGGGCCGCCTTTCGGACCTTCATAGCGGATGACCACCACGTCACCGGACCTCACCTTGCCGCTTAGGATTCCCGCCAACGAGCTCTCCTCGGAATTGAACACGCGCGCCGTCCCATGGAACCGCAAGCCCTCTTTCCCTGTAATTTTTGCAACCGCCCCTTCGGGAGCGAGATTCCCATAAAGGATCACGAGGTGGCTGTCCTTTTTTATGGGATCGCCCAGCGGACGAACAATATTTTGGTCGGCCGCATACGGACGGACTTCGCGCAGATTGTCGGCCAAGGTGGCGCCGGTGACGGTCAAGCAATCGCCATGCAGCAAACCCGCATCCAGCAGAGTCTTCATCAACGGTCGGATTCCGCCGATGGCCACGAGCTCGGACATGGAGTAGCGACCGCTCGGACGCAAGTCCGCCAACACCGGCACGCGTTTGCCTATGCGCGTAAAATCGTCGAGCTGCGAGCTTGACCTCGGCGGCCGAGGCGATCGCCAACAAGTGCAGGACCGCATTCGTCGAGCCGCCGAGGGCGATGACCGTCGCGATTGCATTTTCGAAGGAGCGGCGCGTCAAAATACGGCGCGGCGTCAGCCCCAGCTTGATCAGATTGACGACGGCCGCGCCCGCACGGGCGCAATCGTCGCGTTTCTGCGCGGAGATCGCATCTTGCGCGGAGCTGTTGGGCAGGCTCATGCCCAGCGCTTCGATCGCGGAGGCCATGGTATTGGCGGTATACATGCCGGAGCAGGATCCCGGCCCGGGAATCGCGGTACGCTCGACGAATTTCAGCTGCTGCTCGGACACCGCTCCCTGCGCGTGGCCGCCGACCGCTTCGAATACCGACACGATATCTCGCTTGTCGGCGCCGGGCCGAATGGTGCCGCCGTACACGAACACCGCAGGCCGGTCCAGGCGTGCCAGCGCCATCATGCATCCGGGCATGTTCTTATCGCAGCCTCCGATGGCCACAACGCCATCGAAGCCCTGCGCGCCGACCACCGTTTCAATCGAATCGGCGATGACCTCGCGCGATACCAAGGAGTAACGCATGCCGGGCGTCCCCATCGAAATGCCGTCGGAAACCGTGATGGTGCCGAACGTGATCGCCTTGGCCCCCGCCGCCTCAACGCCGCCGGCAGCCAGCCGCGCCAGTTCGTCGATGTGCATATTGCAGGGCGTCATGTTGCTCCATGTCGACGCAATGCCGACCTGCGGCTTTTCGAAATCGGCATCACCGAACCCGACGGCGCGCAACATCGCCCTGCTTGGCGCTTGCTTCACGCCGTCCACCACGATGCGCGAATAGCGGCGAGTATCGACAGACTTGGGTTTTTTGTGGGTCTTCATGGCCGTGAGGTTGCGGAATGAGTGTGTGGATTCGATCGGGACGGCAGCATAAGCATCCGGGTTGCCGACGCGCAACGCCTGTTCGCGCCGGGCCGTCTAATCCGTACCGTACCTCTGCACGAGGTATCGATACACGCCGCGTAAGCTTTGCGCTTCCGCACCGATGCTGCGGCCAGGACGATCCTTCGCATTCCAGCCGTAGAGATCGATATGCAGCCACGGCGTGGAGTCGCTCACGAAGCGCTTCAAGAACAAGGCGCCGAATATGGCCCCGGCCAGACTCGAGGAAGCGACGTTGTTCAAATCCGCAATCTTGCTGGCGAGCTCGTCTTCATAGCTTGGCCAAAGCGGCATCGGCCACAGAGGATCGTGTTCGACGGCAGCCACACGGGCAAGCTCCTGCACGATGCTCTCATCGTTGCCGAACAAGGCCGGCAGTTCCGGACCCAGCGCGACGCGCGCCGCTCCGGTCAGCGTCGCGAAATCGATGATCAAATCCGCCGGCTCGGCATCGGCAAATGCCAGCGCATCGCAAAGCACCAGCCGGCCCTCCGCATCCGTGTTGCCGACTTCGACCGTCAAGCCCTTGCGCGTGCTCAGCACGTCGCCGGGCCGGTATGCATTGGCGCTGATCGCGTTTTCCACAGCCGGCACCAGCACGCGCAGCTCGGCGCGGATCTTGGCGCTCATGAGCATGTGCGCGAGCGCCAGTGTCACCGCCGCGCCGCCCATGTCCTTCTTCATGAGCGCCATGCCGGACGCCGGCTTGATATCGAGACCGCCGCTGTCGAAGCACACGCCTTTGCCCACCAAGGTCACGCGCGGACAAGCGCTGCCGCCGGGCGGCTTCCAACGCAGCTCGACCAGCCGAGGCGCCTCGCTGCTCGCGCGTCCGACGGCATGAATGGCGGGAAAATTCGCTTCGAGAAGTGCCTCGCCCACCCACTCCCGATAGGTTGCCTGGTGACGTTCGGCGAGCCGTTGCGCCGCCGCCGCGAGCTCGCCGGGCCCCAAGTCCTGGGCGGGCGTATTGATCCAATCGCGCGCCATGCGCGAAGCTTCAGCGGCCAGCGCGACGAATTGCATATCGGCATTCGGCGGCGATTCCACGCTCGCGACTTCGCCCTTTGCCGGACGATAACGGTCGAAGCGATAGCCTCCATAGGCAAAGCCCAGGCACAATTGAGTGGCCTCGGCCGCCGAGAATGGCTGGGCAAAACAAAAACGCCGTGCCGGCAGTCGCTCGACGAAGCCCGCCGCATGCCAGAGAGATAGTGTTCCCTGACGTTTACCCAAGCCGCCCACCGCCCCGGCGATGCCGCCGGCGGCATCCGGCAGCAGCACCACGCGATGTTTTTCGCCCTTGAAATTTTGCAGCGCGAGCCAGCGCGCGACGGCTGGCGCCTGCGCTGTGCGCCATGCTTCGAGGTCATTCTCATACAGCAACCACAACGGCACCGACTCACTGCAATCAAGGCTCATGAATGCTTCCTCGCGAAGCGCCGCCCATCCTTTGAATGCCTTGCATCATAAGAGATTCTGTGGTGCTATTTGGGGTTAGTTACAAAGCGGCAGCGATGATAACCGACCCCGCATAGGGCTAGAAGTCTCGAGGCGGGGTCTTGCATTTTTGAGGTTTGGGTTCGAGCCACAGGAGATTTTTAATGCGTTTGCATTCGCAAAAAGACGTCGACAAGAAAGCGCTGCGCGGCGCGCGCATCGCGATCTTGGGCTACGGCAGCCAAGGGCGAGCGCATGCGCTCAATTTGCACGACAGCGGCTACGATGTGGTCGTCGGCGTCCGCAAGGGCGATAGCTGGAACAAGGCCAAGAAAGACGGCCTGAAAGTGATGGAGCCGGCGGCCGCCGTCCAGGGCGCGAATCTGGTCGCGATGCTGGTGCCTGATCTCACGCAAAAATCGCTGTATTCGGAACTTAAGAATCTTCTTGAGAAAGGCGCGACTCTATTGTTCGCGCATGGCTTCAATATTCACTTCAAGCAAATCAAGCCGCGCAAGGACCTGGATGTGGTGCTGATAGCGCCGAAGGGCCCTGGAGATTTGGTGCGCCGTCAGTATCAGCAGGGGCGCGGCGTGCCGTGCCTCATCGCCGTTGCGCAAAATCCCTCAAAACGAGCGAAGGCAAAGGCGCTGGCCTATGCCGACGGCATCGGCGGTACCCGCGGCGGCGTATTGGAAACCACCTTCGCCGAGGAGACCGAGACGGATTTGTTCGGCGAGCAGGCGGTGCTGTGCGGCGGCGCAACCGAGCTCGTGGTCAAAGGCTACGAGACCTTGGTGGAGGCCGGTTACCAGCCCGCGGTCGCCTACTACGAGTGCCTGCACGAATTGAAGCTGATCGTCGATCTGCTGCACGAAGGGGGCATTACGAAGATGCACCGCTTCATCAGCGAGACGGCCAAGTACGGCGATCTGACCCGAGGTCCGCGCATCGTCAACAAGGCCACCAAGAAGGAAATGCGCAAGATCCTCACCGAGATCCAGCAAGGCAAATTCGCGCGCCAGTGGATCGCGGAAAACAAGGGCGGCCGGCGCAAATACTCCAAGCTGCTCAAAGCGGACCTCTCGCACTCGATCGAAAAGGTCGGCGCCCAATTGCGCGCCCGCATGCCCTGGCTGGAATCCGGCAGAGCGTAACACCCATGAGCGCGCGCACCCTGTTCGACAAGGTATGGACCGCGCATGAGGTCGTTGCCGAAACGCCGGATACGCCGGCGATCCTGTACATCGATCTGCATCTGATCCACGAGGTCACTTCGCCTCAGGCCTTCAGCGTGCTGAAGGGCTTGAAGTTGCCGGTACGGCGCCCCGATCGCACTCTCGCGACCATGGATCATTCGACCCCGACCAGCACCGAACAGGTCTTCGGCAACGTGCCGATCAAGGTGGATGCGGCCGCCAAGCAGGTGCGTCAACTCGAGCAGAACGCCGCCGAGTTCGGGGTGGAGCTGTTCGGGATGCGCGACTCGCGGCGCGGCATCGTGCACGTGATCAGTCCGGAACTCGGCGCGACCCAGCCAGGCATGACCATCGTTTGCGGCGACAGCCACACGAGCACGCACGGAGCGTTCGGCGCTCTTGCGTTCGGCATCGGCACGACGGAAGTCGGCCATGTGTTTGCGACGCAGTCGTTGCTGCAGCGAAAGCCGAAAACATTCGCGGTAAACGTCGAAGGCCGGCTGCGTCCCGGCGTCACCGCCAAGGATTTGATCCTGGCCGTCATCGGCAAGATCGGCGTCTCCGGCGGCACCGGCCATGTTTTCGAATATCGCGGATCGGCCATTCGCGCCCTCTCCATGGATGAGCGGATGACCGTGTGCAACATGTCCATCGAAGCCGGCGCACGCGCCGGGATGATCGCGCCGGACGATGTCACGTTCGCCTATCTCGAGGGCAAGCCGCGCGCTCCCAAGGGTGCCGCTTGGCACGCGGCGCTCGCCCGTTGGCGAATGCTGGCCACCGACGCCGACGCCGAATTCGACGGCGCCGTCGATATCGATGCCTCGTCGCTCGAGCCGATGATCACCTATGGCACGAATCCCGGCATGGTGCTGCCGATCGGGGCAACCATCCCGCAGAACGCGGGGGACCAAGTTTTCGACACGGCGCTGCGCTACATGGGATTCCGCGGCGGCGACGCCATGCTCGGCAAGCCGGTCGATGTCGTGTTCATCGGCAGCTGCACCAACGGCCGCCTCGCCGACCTGCAAGCCGCCGCCCGCATACTCAAGGGCCGCAAGGTCGCCCCGGGTGTGCGTCTGCTCATCGTGCCGGGCTCCCAAGCCATCAAACGCGAAGCCGAAGCGGCCGGCTACGCGGAAATTTTCAAGGCCGCCGGCGCGGACTGGCGCGAATCCGGCTGCTCGATGTGCCTCGGAATGAACGGCGACACCGTGGGGGCCGGCCAGTACTCGATCAGCACCAGCAACCGTAATTTCGAGGGACGGCAGGGGGTCGGCGCGCGCACCTTGTTGGCAAGTCCCTTCACCGCGGCAGCGAGCGCCGTGCGGGGCCGAATCACCGATCCGCGGGAGATGCTCTAGTGGATCCCGTGAGCCGAGTCCGCTCCAAGACCGTGGTGATTCCCTCGAGCAATATCGATACCGATCAGATCATCCCGGCAAGATTTTTGACGACGACGACCAAAGAGGGTCTCGGTTTGCAATTGTTCGCCGATTGGCGCTATGGGGCCGACGGCGCGCCCAACCCGGAATTCGCGTTGAATCGGCCTGAATCGCGCGGCGCTCAAGTGCTGGTCGCCGGCCGGAATTTCGGCTGCGGCTCCTCGCGCGAACATGCACCCTGGGCGCTGCTCGACTACGGTTTTCGCGCCGTCATCAGCACGGAAATAGCCGACATCTTTCGCGGCAATTCCTTGAAGAACGGACTGTTGCCGATCGTCGTGGACGAGTCCACATCGCGATGGCTGCTCGAGCATCCCGGAGCCGAAATCGATATCGATCTCGAAGCCGCCCGCTTGAGGCTGCCGACGGGTGTGTCCGTCGCTTTCCCGATCGAAGCCTTCGCGCGCCATTGTCTGTTGAACGGCATCGATGAACTCGGCTATCTGCGCAGCAAGATCGCCGACATCGAACGTTACGAAGCCGCTCAGGCTGCCTAGGTGGAGGCGCTAATCGCAGTGCTCGCGGGCGACGGCATCGGCGGCGAGGTGATCGCCGAGTCGGTGCGCGTGCTCGCTGCGATTGCGCAGCGTTTCGGGCACTCCTTTGAATTCCAGTCGGCGCTGCTCGGCGGCGCGGCCATCGACGCGACGGGCGAGCCGCTGCCGCCCGCGACGCTCGCGTTGACGCAGCGCGCGGATGCCGTTTTGTTGGGGGCGGTGGGCGGACCGAAGTGGTCGCCCGAGGCCGCGGTACGCCCCGAGCAGGGTCTGCTGAAATTGCGCAAGGCGCTCCGGCTCTTCGCCAATTTGCGTCCCGTGGTGCCGCACCCTGCGGTGCTTCATGCATCGCCGATCAAAGCGGAACTGCTTCATGGCGTCGACATCATGGTGGTGCGCGAATTGACGGGGGGAATCTATTTCGGCGAAAAAACCCGCACGGCGACCGAAGCCGTGGACGTGTGCCGCTACACCGTCGAGGAGATCGAACGCGTGGTGCGCCTCGCGGCCGGCTTGGCGCGCCGTCGGCGCGGCAAATTGACGTCGATCGACAAGGCCAATGTGCTCGAAACCTCGCGACTGTGGCGGGCCGTGGTCGAGCGGATCATGCCCCGTGAATTTCCCGACGTGAGCTTCGAACACATGCTGGTCGACGCCGCCGCCATGCATCTGCTGAGGCGGCCGCGGGATTTTGACGTGATCGTGACCGAAAATATGTTCGGCGATATCCTCACCGACGAAGCCTCTATGCTGGCAGGCTCCCTCGGGTTGCTGCCGTCGGCCTCCCTGGGCGCGAGCGCCCGGGGCGGCGTATTCGAACCCATCCATGGGTCCGCTCCGGACATTGCCGGCCTCGGCATCGCCAACCCCTATGGCGCGATATCGAGCGCGGCGCTGTTGCTGAGGTACTCGCTGGGGCTGGAGCCCGAGGCGCTCGCCGTCGAATCGGCGGTCGCGCGCGCCGTCGAAACCGGAGCGTTGCCCGCCGATCTCGCCGCCGCTCGAGCCGGCACGCGCGGCGGAATTACGACGCGTGCCGCCGGAGATGCGGTGCTGGCTGGACTTTGACCACCCGTTCGAGTCCCGCGGCAAGATCCGCCACGAGATCGGCCGGATCCTCGATTCCGACCGAAACGCGCAGCAGCCCCGCCCCGATGCCGGCGCGCAATCGGGCTGTCTCTTCCATACCGGCATGAGTCATGCTCGCCGGATGCGAGATCAGGCTCTCCACCCCGCCGAGCGACTCGGCGAGCGTGAAACACTCGAGTCCCGATAGGAACGCTTCGACCGCCGTCTCGCCCCCGTGAAGCTCGAAACTCAGCATCGCGCCGAAGCCGCTCTGCTGGCGCCGCGCAATCTCGTGTCCGGGATGGTCGGGCAGCCCGGGGTAATGCACACGCTGAACGCAGGCATGGCGGCACAAAGACTCGACGATCGCGGCCGTATTCTCGGCATGGACACGCATGCGCGCATGCAGTGAGCGCACCCCGCGCAAGGTCATGAAGCTGTCGAACGGCGCGCCGGTGACGCCGATGGCGTTCGCCCACCAAGCAAGATTGTCGTTCAGTTCGGTGGTTGCCGCGACGACGGCGCCGCCGACGACGTCGCTGTGCCCGTTCAGATACTTCGTGGTCGAGTGCATCACGAGATCTGCGCCAAGCGCCAGCGGTTGCTGCCAGATGGGCGAGAGAAAGGTATTGTCGACGACCGCGAGCGCGTCGACCGCGTGTGCCGCATCGGCGATCTTGCGAATATCCACCACCCTCAACAAGGGATTGCTGGGAGTCTCGATCCACACCAGCTTTGCGCCCCGCTCGAGCGCAGCCTGCAGAGCGGCGGCGTCCGACTGATCGACGAAGTCGACGACGAGCTTGCCCTGCGCATGCAGCGCCGCGAGCATGCGATAGGTGCCGCCGTAGCAATCATGCGGCGCAACGATCCTCGCGCCGCTCGGCAGCGTCGCGAGGATCAGCGCGATAGCCGCGAGGCCCGTGCAGGTGACCACCGCGCCGGCGCCGCCTTCCAGATCCGCCAATGCGCCGCCCAACTGATCGCGGGTGGGATTGCCGGAGCGCGTGTAATCATACTTGCGCGGCTTACCGTACTTCTCGAAGGCGAAATTGGTCGACAGATAAATCGGCGGCACCACGGATCCGTGCTGCGCGTCCGACTCGAGTCCCGCGCGGACCGATCGCGTTGCGATGTTTTTCTTGGGCCGTACTTTGTTGCTCATGTCCACTGCTCCGCGAGGGCTAGTTTGATAATGGGTGTCAGGGCCGCGCCTTCCTTCAGAAAGGCGTCATGGCCGAAAATAGAATTGATTTCGACGAGCTGGCGCGGGCCGTTGAGGCGCGCGGCCAGTGCCTGCATATCGGTGAACGGCACCAATTGGTCTTCCCGCACCGCAATCAGCGTCGCCGGCGTATGTATCCGCGTTGCGTCGATCTGATGCAAATCGATGGACTCGCTCAATGCCAGGAAGGACTCGGCGCGATACTTCTGCACATAGTCATCGCCGCGGGCGAACAGATAGTCCTCGATCGGAAATCGAAAGCGATCCTGATTTCTCGTGGGCGCCCCGCCGAAGCGAAGCTGAAATTCTACGGCGCTGCGGTAGGTCGCCATCGCGAGCGCCCGCGCGAGTTTGAGCCCCCCCGGGCCGTCGCTCCGCGCGATCGCCTCGCGCACGATCTGCCGCTGTACGCTCCGCCAGGCGGTCGAGAGCACTTGGGCCTTGTCCGCGGCGCTCAAGACCACGATGTGCTTCACGAGGTCGGCGTACCGCTCCGCAAAACACAGGCCAACCATGCCTCCATAGGAGGCCCCGATGATGGCATGCAGGGGCTTCAACGCGAGGTGCCGGACGATGGCTGCCAAGGCATCTGCCTGATCGTAGGAACTCAACGGCGGAAAGCTTTCGCCGTCTTGGGGCGTCGAGCTCGCGCCGTGGCCGCCGAGGTAGTCGATGCCCAGAACCCGGTAGGTGTCGGTGTCCACGCCGTGACCCGGACCCACGATCTCCGGCCACCATCCTTCCGCCGCACCGCCGACGATTCGGTGGGCCGAAATCCCCCGAGGACCGCTATCACCGGTGCGTCCTCCCGGCCCGCGAGCCGGAATGCCACCTTCGCATCCGGCAGGACATCACCGTAATGCAGGTTCCAGGGCGGCGAAAGCCGCAAAGACTGGTCGACTATGATATGTGAAGATTTTCCGGCCACGTACCGCTCGCTCCTTGGAGGTTTACATAACCCCTGCAGAGCCGGCGCTCGAAGCCCGTTGCAGCGGCCACGGGCCGCGCAATTGACCGCCTATCTACCGGATTCGGGACTCGCCCCGGATCCGCAGGAGTTGGCACCGTTCCAGGAGGTTCCACGGGAACATTGGGTGGTTGCCCCGGCTTCTAAGGGCCTTTCCCTCAGCCGGTCTAGATAAGCGCGCGAATTTTAGGCTTCTCCTCAAGTTTGCGTCAAGGCATTTGTCGCACAGGCCTGCTTGAGATCGATCTCATAATGTATTAATGTATTAGCGCGTTAATACATTACTGCGATTGCATCCCGAGTTTTCCATGAAAACGAACCGACCGGTCACCCCGCGCCAAGAGCAGCAGCATGAACGCGCGCTATGCGCCGCCATCCTGGCGCTGCGCAGCGTCGAGGAGTGCCGGAGCTTTTTCCGCGATCTCTGCACGCCCGCGGAATTGCAGGCGATGACGGACCGCTGGGCCGTGGTCGAGCTGCTGGAGCGCGGTCTGCCGTACCGCGAAATTCACCGGCAAACGGGGGTCAGCGTCACCACGATCGGGCGCGTCGCGCGCTACCTGACTTCCGGCAACGGCGGCTATCGGGCCGTGACGGAGCGGCTGAAGCTCAATGGGTAACGGAATCAATCCCGCGGAGCCCCGCCTCAAGATCGCCGTGCAAAAGAGCGGCAGGCTCACCGACAGCTCGCTCGATCTTCTGTCGCGCTGCGGCCTCAAGTACAGCCGCGGCAAGGATCAGCTCATGTGCTACGGCGAGAACATGCCGCTCGACGTGCTGTTCGTGCGCGACGACGACATTCCGGACCTCGTGCAAGAGGACGTGTGCGACCTGGGATTGGTGGGCATGAATGTCGTGCAGGAGAAGCTCCTCGCCTTCGCCGCCCGCGACGTGGCACCCTTGTTCCAGACGGTGCAGATGCTGGATTTCGGGCGCTGCAGGTTGTGTATCGCGGTACCGGACGGATTCGATTACCGCGGTGCGCACTCGCTGCAGGGTATGCGCATCGCGACGACCTATCCGCACATCCTGGAGCGATTTCTGGCGGATCGCGGCGTGGCCGCCGAAGTCGTGGTTCTTTCCGGCTCGGTCGAAATCGCGCCGCGGCTTGGCAGGGCGGATTTGATTTGCGACCTGGTGTCGACCGGATCCACGCTGGCGGCGAATCACCTGCGCCAGGCAGAGACCGTTCTCGAAAGCCAGGCCGTGCTCATCCGCACGCCCGTGCCCATCGCTCCGGAGAAGCAAGAATGGACCCGGCGCCTGCTGATGCGCATCGACGGCGTCGAGCAAGTCAAGGGCAGCAAGTACATCATGCTGCACGCGCCCCGCTCCGCGTTACCCGCGATCGCGAAACTCTTGCCGGGCAGCGAGGCGCCGACCGTGATACCCCTTGAAGGCCGGGGAGACCGGGTGGCGGTCCACGCCGTTTGCCGCGAAAATGTTTTCTGGGAAACGCTCGAAGAACTCAAGAGCGTCGGCGCCACATCGGTGCTCGTGCTGCCGGTCGAGAAGATGCTGGCTTAGCGCCTGGGCATGCGACCATGCAGATTCTAGACTGGAAATCCCTGTCCACGGCGCAACGCGATGACGCCTTGCGGCGCCCGGCGCAGCGCGATGCCGAATCTACCCTGCAGGCGGCGCGAGACATCATTGCCGCCGTACGGCGCGGCGGCGACGACGCCGTTCTGGCACTTACCGAGAAGTACGATCAGGTTCGCCTCGACTCGCTGCGCGTGACGCCGCAGGAATTCGCCGCCGCGGAGCGCACCTTGAGCGTCGCGCAAACCGCGGCGATCGATCGGGCAATTTCGAACGTGCGGCGGTTTCATGCCGCGCAGGCATCCGCGCCGCTGCGCGTCGAGACCGCGCCCGGCGTGATGTGCGAGCGATTCAGCGTGCCGATCCGCGCGGTCGGCCTGTATGTGCCCGCGGGCTCCGCGCCTTTGCCTTCGAGCGCCATCATGCTCGCCGTACCCGCCGAGATCGCCGCCTGCCCGGTGCGCGTGATGTGCACGCCTCCGACGCGCAACGGCGGCGCCGATCCAGCTGTGTTGGTTGCCGCGCGCAGATCGGGAGTCGACCAAGTCTTCAAGGTGGGGGGAGCTCAGGCCATCGGCGCAATGGCCTACGGGACGGCGGCTATCCCCAAGTGCGACAAGGTATTCGGCCCCGGCAATTCTTTCGTCACGGCGGCCAAAATGCTGGTGGCGCAGGACGCCGACGGCGCGGCGTCGGACCTGCCGGCGGGCGTCACCGAGGTCATGGTCATTGCGGACGACAGCGCGCGCGCGGACTTCGTCGCCGCCGATCTTCTCGCGCAGGCGGAGCACAGTCCCGACGCCCAGGCCTTGCTCATCACCACCTCCGTCCCGCTTGCCGAAGCCGTCGCCCGCCAGGTGCGGCTCCAAACCGCGAACCTGAAGCGGCGGGCAATACTGGCGAATTCGGTTCTGCACATGCGGCTCCTGACCGTCGACGCGCTCGAGACAGCCTTCGAGATCGCCAATGCTTACGCTCCCGAACATCTGCTGCTCGAGATCCGCGAACCGCGGGTGTGGCTGGCCCGAGTCCGCGCGGCGGGGGCCGTGTTCTTGGGACACTGGTCGCCGGAATCCATGGGCGACTATTGCAGCGGGCCCAACCACACGTTGCCGACCTACGGTTTTGCCAAAGCGTACAGCGGCCTGTCGCTGGAGGATTTTCAAAAAAGGATCACGGTACAGGAGCTCACGCCCGCGGGCCTTGCGGGCTTGGGTCCCACCGCACAGATTCTCGCGAACCTAGAGGGGCTGGACGCGCATGCCGCGTCGGTGACCATTCGCCTCGCGGCGATCGACGCCGGCGCTCGAGATGCGGCCCGATGAACGCCGTCATATCACTGGCCCGTCCCGAGATCGTCACGCTCAAGCCGTACGCGCATGCGGCCTGGCTGCCCTCGCTCACCCGTTTGCATGCCAACGAAGTGCCTTGGCGCCCGGCGGGGGATACGACCGTCGCGGGCCTGAATCGATATCCGGAGCCTCAGCCCAAAGCCCTGATCGAGCGGCTGGCCGCCTTGTACGGCGTTCCTGCCGCCGCAGTACTGGCGACGCGCGGCGGCGATGAAGCCATCGATCTTTTGTCGCGCATCTATTTGCGCGCCGGCACCGATTCCATTCTGCAGTGCACCCCGACCTTCGGCATGTACCAAGTTGCGGCGCGCATTCAGGGCGCGGGAGTGATCGATATTCCGCTCGAGCGCGAGCGCGGCTGGGCACTCGATCCCGAACGCGTTCTGGCGGCTTGGCACCCGACAATCAAGCTCGTGTACCTCTGCTCGCCGAACAATCCGACCGCCAACCTGCTCGAAGCAGCCGCGCTCGAAGAGATCTGCGGCGCGCTCGACGGCAAAGCCATCATCGTGATCGACGAAGCCTACATCGAATGGTCGCGCTCGTTGAGCCTTGCTCGCTGGCTAAACCGCTTCTCGACACTGGTGATCCTTCGCACCTTGTCCAAGGCGCACGCCTTGGCGGGGGCGAGAATCGGCGCCCTCTTGGCGCATCCCATGCTCATCGAATTGGCGAAGCGGGTGGTTCCACCCTACTCCCTCGCGCAGTCTTCGGTGGAGGCGGCGTTGCGGGCATTGGCCGCTCCTGAACTTGCCTCGGGTCTCGTCCGGATCGAGGAATTGCTGCAGGAGCGCGAGTACTTGCGCAAGGGCCTCGCGGCCTCGCCGTTGGTGGAGAGGGTCTGGCCGAGCGACGCCAACTTCCTGCTCCTCGATTGCCGCGACGCCGACCGCTTCATGCGCAGCACCGTTGCCGGCGGCCTCATCGTCCGAGACTTGCGTGCCCACCCCTCGTTGCCGCGCTCGTTGCGTGTGTCGGTGGGAACGCGCGCGCAGAATGATGCGCTCCTTCATTGCGTGGGTGCTCCTTGAACGGACGGCGAATATTATTTCTGGATCGCGACGGCACCTTGAACGAGGAGACGGCGGATGAGCAAATAGACAGCCTGGAAAAGGTTCGGCTCATGCCGGGCGTCATTCCGGCGCTGCTCGCCCTTAAAGCCGCCGGCTTCGCCTTCGTCATGGTCACGAATCAGGACGGCCTCGGGACTCCCGCCTTTCCACGGGAAAAATTCGAGCGCGCCCATCGCTTCATTTTGGAACTGTTCGCATCCCAAGGCATCGATTTCGAGGCGGTATGCATTTGCCCGCACTTCAAGCATCAAGAGTGCGATTGCCGTAAACCCAATATCGGCATGGTGCGCGACTATCTCGCCGGCCAGGAGATCGACAAGGCGCGCAGCTTCATGATCGGCGATCGAGACACGGATTTTCAATTCGCGGCCAATTTGGGCGTCCAGGCTTTGCCCGTGCGCCTGGACGGCGCGGCTCATGAGACCTGGCCTGCGATCGCGCGACGCATCCTGGCCGCAGGCGCGGCGCGCGCGCGTGCATCGCAAGACCAAGGAGACCGAGATCCACATCGATCTCGATTTGTCGCGCGAGGGCCCTGCGGAAATCGCCACCGGCCTTGGGTTCTTCGATCACATGCTCGAACAGATCGCGAAACACGGCGGCTTCGCGCTCGATCTCAAATGCAGCGGCGATCTCGAGATCGACGAGCACCACACGGTCGAGGATTGCGCATTGGCGCTCGGGGCGGCGCTGCGCGAGGCGCTGGGCGACAAGCGCGGCATTGCGCGCTACGGTTTCTTGCTGGCCATGGACGAGGCCGAGGCTCAGGTCGCGCTCGACATCTCGGGCCGCCCGTTCTTCGTCTGGGAAGGACGCTTCGATCGCGAACGGGTGGGCGAGCTGCCGACCGAGCTGGTCCCGCATTTCTTCCGCTCGCTGGCCGAAGCGCTGGGGGCGGCGCTGCACATCAGCGTGCGCGGCGAGAATTCTCACCACATGATCGAGTCCTGTTTCAAGGGCGTGGGCCGCAGCCTTCGCCAGGCCATTCGACTCGAAGGCACCGAGTTGCCGAGCACCAAGGGCATCCTGTGAGCGGGCGGCAAACGGTGATCGTGGCCAATGGCGGCGCAAACATTGCGTCGCTGCAGTTCGCATTGCAGCGGCTCGAGGCGGCCTCGGCCGTGTCCGCCGACGCCGAAGAAATCCGCGCCGCAAGTCATGTGATTCTACCCGGGGTCGGCGCGGCCTCGAACGCCATGGCGCGGCTGCGGCAGAGCGGACTCGATTCTTTGATTCCGACGCTGCGGCAGCCGGTGCTCGGCATTTGTTTGGGCATGCAGCTGCTGTACGAAGCATCCGAGGAAGGCGACGCAGAGTGCCTCGGAATCATTCCGGGACGCGCCGCGCGCTTTCGGTCGTCCATGACACGTGCGGTTCCGCACATGGGCTGGAACACCCTCGAGATCCGGCGCCCCTGCCCGCTGCTCGCAGGAATTGCCGACGGCGACTACGCGTATTTCGTGCACAGCTATGCGCTTGAACCAAGTGCCGCCACGGTCGCGAGCACGGACTACGGCACGGTTTTCAGCGCCTGCGTGCAATGGCGCAATTTCTACGGCGCGCAGTTCCACCCCGAGCGTTCGGCGGCCGTCGGCGCGCGGTTGCTGCAAAATTTCTTGGCTATCGGCTGATTCCCGGAACCATTTCACCACATGCGGCCTTTCTAAAGTGCGTCTCATCCCCGCTATCGATTTGAAGGCCGGATATTGCGTGCGGTTGCTGCACGGCGATTTCAACGCGGAAACCCGCTACGGGGCGGAGCCCGCATCGCTGCTCGCAAATTACCGCGCGCTGGGAGCCGATTGGTTGCATGTGGTGGACCTGGACGGCGCCAAGGACGGCGCCCTCGGCAATCTCGCGATCATCGCGCAACTTGCCGCACAAAAAGCCGTCAAACTGCAGGTGGGCGGAGGATTGCGTGATATCGATGCGGTGACGCAGATGCTTGACGTCGGCGCGGCGCGCGTGGTGATCGGCAGCGCGGCGATCACGCACAGCGCCGCGGTCAGGACCTGGCTCGAGCACGTCGGCCCCGAGCGCATGACGCTGGCGTTCGACGTGCGGGTCGATGAAAGCGGCATCCCCCGAGTCGCGACGCATGGATGGCAGCGCCAGTCGGAGTTGTCCCTGTGGAGCGCGCTGGAGGATTTCAGCGGTTCGCCCCTCCTGCACGTGCTGTGTACCGACGTGGGACGCGATGGCGCCCTGAACGGCCCGAATATCGCGCTTTATCGCGAGGCCGCGCGGCGCTATCCTCATATCCGGTGGCAAGCCTCCGGCGGAATTCGCAACTCCCAGGATTTGCACGCGCTGGCGGCGGCCGGAGCGGCGGCGGCCATCAGCGGCAAGGCCTTGCTCGAAGAACTCATACCCGTCGAGGAGTTGCAGCCGTTCTTGCCAAACGCATAATCCCCTGCTTGGATGTTCGCGACGGACGGGTCGTGAAAGGCGTGCGTTTCCGAGAACATCGAATCGTCGGCGACATCCTGGAACTTGCGGCTCGTTACCGCGATGAGGGCGCGGATGAATTGGTGTTTTACGACATCTCGGCAAGTCCGGAAAATCGATCCGTCGATCGATCCTGGGTGACGCGCGTGGCGCGCACGCTCGACATTCCTTTTTGCGTGGCCGGCGGTATTCGCTCGGTGGCGCAGGCGGAGGAAGTACTGGCTTCGGGCGCCGAAAAAATCTCGGTCAATTCGCCCGCGCTGGAAAGCCCCGATTTGATCGACGCGCTGAGCGAGCGATTCGGCGCCCAGTGCGTCGTCGTGGGCGTCGACAGCCAGAGCTTCGATAATGGCTATCGCGTGCAACAATTCACCGGCGACGCCCTGCGCACGCGCGACACCTCGCGCAGCACCATCGATTGGGTCATCGAGGCGCAGCGCCGCGGCGCCGGAGAAATCGTGCTCAATTGCATGGCGAGCGACGGCGTGCGCCAGGGTTTCGACATCGCCCAACTCAGCGCGATACGCGCGGTCTGCCGGGTGCCGCTCGTCGCTTCGGGCGGCGCCGGGGCGGTGGAGCATTTTACCGAAGTATTTCAGGCCGCCCGCGTGGATGCGGCTCTTGCGGCAAGCGTGTTTCACTCCGGCGAAATTGCGATTCCCACTTTGAAGCGCCGCCTGCGCGGCGCCGGTATCGAGGTACGGCCATGACCGAAGCGCCGGCACCGGACCCCTTGCAGAGACTTGATTGGGACAAGGGCAACGGCCTTCTCCCCGCCGTCGTTCAAGACGCAACCAGCGGCGCGGTCCTCATGCTGGGATATATGAATCGAGAGGCCCTTGCCGCCACGCAGGCGAGCGGCCGCGTGACGTTTTGGAGCCGCAGCAAGCGCCGTCTATGGACGAAAGGCGAGACCTCCGGGCACTACCTCGAACTTAAACGAATCGCCGCCGATTGCGACGGCGACACGTTGTTGATCTTGGCGGAGGCCACGGGTCCCGCGTGCCATAAGGGGACGCCGACTTGTTGGGGCGAGACCCCGCCCGTTTCGGCAGCCCAGCAAATGGCATTCTTGGGATCTCTCGAGAACGTCATCGCGCAACGAATTGCGGCGCGTCCTTCGGGCAGCTATACCGCCAAGCTGTTGGCAGAGGGCACTCGCCGGATCGCGCAGAAAGTCGGCGAGGAAGGACTCGAGCTGGCGTTGGCGGGCGTCGCGCAATCCGACTCGGAGGTCATCGCCGAGGCGGCCGATCTCGTGTACCACATGCTGTTGCTGCTCAAGGTCAAGGACCTGTCAGTAACCCAGGTCATCGCGGAACTCGAACGGCGGCATGCGGACCGTCCCGGTGCCGGCGGTTAAAACCTGTCTTCAAGCGCGCATGAGCACCGTGGAAGGACACGATCCTTGTGTCGCTCCACGTGGCGATGCGATCGTTACTTCTTGGGTTCGGTGACCTTGTAGATCTTCTGGTCCGGCGCGCCCTTCATGAACGGCTTGAGCTTTTCGAGCGCCGCGAGGTAGGTCGGGGACTTCAAGAAAGCGTCGAGATCCTCCCGGCTCGCCCATACGCTGGCGGATCCTGTGGCGAGCGATGTCGGGTCGGCGAAGAAGGTCACCGATTCCATGCCCTTCGCGGCCTTGTAGGCCTTTTGGACGCTGTCGCCGACGGCATCGAGCCCTTTTTGCTGCGCATCGGCGCTCGTTGCCGTGAGCACGACGATGCGTATGACCTTGTCTGCCGCCGAAGCGGAAATCGATACACCCACGAGAATCGGCAGGACGAGCAGTGCCAGAACAGTCGACTTCGCAATTGCGCTTATTTTTGTCATGACATTTCCTTTGTTGGATTGAATGGGTCAACGCGTGCCTTTGATTCTTGCTCTGGCCGCGACGATCCACGGGTAGTCTACGCTCGTGCGAAACGCGACGCGATGGGCACCGCGGGCGCGCGATGGGCACCGCGGGCGCGCGATGGGCACTGCGGGCGTCCTAGTTCGCCTTCGTCTTGGAATTGCGCCGCAATGCGTAGACCGCGATCCCCAACCACACCACGTTGAGAGCCACCGACGGCCAAGCTCCGTTCCAGGTGCAGTTGATAATGAACCCCAATGCCCCGAGGATGTTCATCCACTGATAAAACGGCGATCGCGCCGAGATTTTACCGAAGGACAATAAACCGTAACTGCCGAGAATCAGCAAGGCAGCCGCCCACCCGCAAATCTCGACGAATGTTTTCAGCGCCACGCCGTGCCGTCCGCCGCGTCCGTCATTGAGGCGCCTTCGCCGCGTTCAGCATTTCTTGAGGGACGCCGCGTCTCGCGCGAGCGCCTGCAACATGCTCAAGCCGCCGGCTTGCAGCGCCGGATACAACTTCAACACATTGAAGCCCGCTGCGCGCGCCGAGAGCAATTCGGTCGGCGTCATGAAACCGGGCAGCAGCGGGAATCGGGCACCGCGCGAGGCGGCAGCAAGGTCCGGGGTCAGCCCCGGCGTCACCCCGAACTGGGCTCCCACCCGGCCTGCGGCGGCGAAGTCCACCGCACGCGTGAGGGTCCCTGCCCCAACGATCGCGTCGGGTACCGCCCGGCGCATCGCCTCGATGGCGGCAAGCGCAACCGGCGTGCCCAAGGTTATTTCGAGCGCGCGCAATCCGCCCGCGGCCAGAGCGCGCGCCAGCGGCACGGCACTCTCCAACTCGGTGATGGCGAGCACCGGAATAACCGGAGCCAACCCGACGATTTCGCGTATGTTCAGCAATGATCCTCAAGGTCATGAGCAAGATTGGTGCATGACAGCCCGGCGGCGCGGCTGCGTTCGCGATGCGCTCGGCGACTTCGCGCACGCCAGCATGAACCTGCCGTCTTTGCTCACGCTTGCCTTCATTGTGCCATATCGCGAAGACTTAACTGAATGCAGGCGCAAGTGCTACGCTCCATGCCGGGCAATCCAGGAATTTCCACCGTGGCGGTACTTCCGACTTTCGACATGATGCTTTTCGGCGGCACCGGGGACCTGGTGACGCGCAAGTTACTGCCCGCACTCTATAGGCGATTTGCCGCCGGACAGGTTACCGCGGAGTCGCGAATTTTCGGTGTCGCGCGCAAGCCGCTGGCGCGCACGGAGTATCTGTTTCAAGTTGAATCCGCGTGCCGCGAATTCCTCGGCAAGGAATTCGATGCGCCGCATTGGACGGCCTTCAGCGGCTTGCTCGGCTACGTCAGGCTGGACGCCGAGACCGAAGACGGCTACGCGGCACTGAAGAATCTACTGCAGGGCCGCGACCAGTTCGTCCGCGTATTTTTCTATTCCACCGCATCCAATCTTTTTTCCGTGATTTCACAAAATTTGGCCAAGGCCGGCGTCGTGACTCCCCTGTCGAGGGTAGTGTTGGAGAAACCGCTGGGACACGACACGCAATCCGCCGACCTCATCAATACGCAGGTGGGGGCGGTATTCGCGGAAAAGCAAATCTATCGCATCGATCATTACCTCGGTAAAGAGGCGGTGCAAAATCTCATGGCGCTGCGTTTCGGGAACGCCCTCTTCGAGCCTCTATGGCGCCGCGGCTTGGTGAAACACGTGCAGATCACCGTTGCCGAAGAATTGGGCGTCGAGCGACGCGGCCACTTCTACGACAAGACGGGCGCGCTCCGCGACATGGTGCAAAACCACCTGCTGCAACTTCTTTGCATCATGGCGATGGAGCCGCCGGCCAGCAGCGATCCCGACGCCGTGCGCGACGAAAAGCTCAAGGTGCTGCGGGCGCTTCGGCCGCTACGGGATCGCGATGTACTCACCAAAACGGTGCGCGGCCAGTATAAGGCGGGCGCCGTGCGCGGGGCGCCGGTTCCCGGCTACCTCGAGGAAGCGGACATCGCGCCGGACAGCACGACTGAAACTTTCGCGGCTCTCAAAGTCGAAATCGAGACCTGGCGCTGGGCCGGAGTGCCTTTTTATTTGCGCACCGGCAAGCGGCTGCAGGATCGCCTGACGGAACTGGTGGTAACCTTCGACGAAGTGCCGCATCCGATCTTCGAATTGCCGCCTACCTCGCGCACGGCCAACGAGCTGGTGATCCGCCTTCAACCCGACGAAAGCATCACGATGACCATACTCGCCAAGAACCCAGGTGAAGGCATGCGATTGAAACCGGTGAGCCTCGCCCTCGATTTGGGCGAAACATTCAAGACACGGAGCTTGGACGCGTATGAACGGCTGCTGATGGACACGGTGAAGGGTAATCTTACCTTGTTCATGCGCAGGGACGAGCTGGATGCGGCTTGGGCCTGGATAGATCCCATTCTCGCCGGCTGGGAACAGCACGATGAACGTCCGAAGTCCTATATAGCAGGCACATGGGGACCGGCGGCGTCCAGCGCGATGGTCGGGCGCGACGGGTATGCGTGGCATGACGAACTCTGAACCGGCGGTGCAGCGATACGCTGACGTTGAAACGCTGTCGCGCGAGCTCGCGGCGCAGATTGCCGGGAGTTTGGCAGCGGCCATCGGTTCGCGGGGAATTGCGAGTTTGGTCGTGTCGGGAGGCCGGTCGCCCGTAAGACTGTTCGAAATCCTGCGCACGCAGGCGCTCGCATGGGACCGCGTCCGTATCGCACTCGCCGATGAGCGATGGGTCGCCCCGGAGAGCGACTCGAGCAACGAGCACTTGGTGCGCGAGGTCCTCCTGAAGGATCATGCCGCCGCTGCACGCTTCCTTGGCCTCAAGAACGGCGCGCCCACGCCGGATCTCGGCGCAGTCTCCGCTTGGGAGACATTCGCGCGTGTGCCGCGGCCGTTTGATGCGGTAATCCTCGGCATGGGCGACGACGGGCACACGGCATCTTTGTTTCCCGGATCGCCGAATTTACCGAGTGCACTGAATCCATCCGCTGCGGCGGGATGCATCGGAATGTGGTCTCCGGTCGCTCCGCACCCTCGGCTCAGTCTGAATTTAACGGCGTTGCTCGACTCGCGCCGGGTCGTGCTGCTGATTACCGGGGAATCGAAGTGGCGCACTTTTACCGCCGCGACGGCTCAGGGCGCCGTGCAGGACATGCCGGTGCGCGCCGTGCTGCGTCAATCGCGCACGCCGGTCGACGTCCTATGGGCGCCTTGAATATCGAAGATGACCGTACCGCGCTCAGCAAGGAGGCGCTCAAGAATGCCTTCTTGGACGATCTCTTTTATGTGCAGGGTAAGTTTCCGGCTCTGGCAACCAAGAACGACTACTACATGGCGCTCGCCTATGCGGTGCGTGACCGCATGCTGCAACGCTGGATCAGCACCGCGGCGGTCTACACCAGGCAAGCCTCCCGAACCGTGGCGTATCTGTCGGCCGAGTTCCTGATGGGGCCTCACCTCGGCAACAACCTCATCAATCTCGGGATTTTCGATCGGGTGAAGCAGTGCATGACGGAGCTTGGACTCAACTTCGAGGAATTGCTCGAGCAGGAAGAAGAACCCGGACTCGGCAACGGCGGTCTCGGACGCTTGGCGGCATGTTTCATCGATTCCCTGGCGACACTCGAGGTGCCGGCCGTTGGTTACGGCATACGCTACGAATTCGGTATTTTCCATCAGGATATCGTCGATGGCTGGCAGGTGGAAAAGGCGGACAAATGGCTGCGGTTCGGCAACCCTTGGGAGTTGGTGCGGCCCGAATGGGCCGTGCAGGTAAAACTCGGCGGGACGACGGAATCATACACCGACGAGCTCAATCGACCGCGCGTACGCTGGCTCGCGCAAAAGACGGTCTTCGGGGTGCCCTACGACACACCCATCCTCGGCTATCACACCAACACCGCAAACACCCTGCGGCTTTGGCGGGCGGAAGCGCCCGAGTCCTTCGATTTCGCGATGTTCAACAGCGGCGACTACTCCGGTGCGGTCAATCAAAGGGTGACGTCGGAGAATCTGAGCAAGGTGCTCTATCCGAACGATGAGCAGCTGCGCGGCAAGGAACTGCGGCTCGAACAACAATATTTCTTCGTGTCGTGTTCCCTGCAGGACATGATGCGAATTCTGCGGACGCAGAAGTTGCCGGTAGACCAGTTTCACGTGAAATTTGCGGTGCAACTCAACGATACTCATCCGGCGATCGCCATCGCCGAATTGATGCGCCTTCTGGTCGATGAGTCTCTGCTGCAATGGAGCGACGCGTGGACCGTCACGTGCCGTACCTTCGCCTACACCAACCACACGTTGTTGCCCGAGGCGTTGGAGCGCTGGCCGCTGCAAGTATTCGCCCGCGTGCTGCCGCGGCATTTGCAGATCATCGAGGAAATCAACGCGCGATTCCTGGAGGAAGTGCGCCTTCGCTTCCCCGGCGACGATGCGCGGATCGCCCGCATGTCGCTGATAGACGAGAGCGGAGAGCGTTATGTGCGGATGGCGTACCTCGCCTGCGTCGGCAGCCACGTCATCAACGGCGTCGCGGAGCTTCATTCGGAGCTGCTCAAGCGCGATGTCTTGAAGGACTTCTACGAAATGTGGCCGCACAAATTCAGCAACAAGACCAACGGCGTTACGCCGCGTCGCTGGATGGTGCTTTCGAATCCGCGGCTCTCGGATCTGATTTCCGAGCATCTCGGAACGGAGTGGATCAAGGATTTGGACCAGCTCAAGGGCCTGGAACCATTGGCTGAGAACCCGGACTTTCGCGCCCGGTGGCGCGAGATCAAGCAACACAACAAGCGGGAATTCGCCGCCCTCGCCCTGCAGCGCACGGGCATAGTCATCGATCCGAAGTCGCTTTTCGACGTCTTGGTGAAGCGTATTCACGAGTATAAGCGGCAGCATCTGCAGGTGCTGCACATCGTTTCGCTCTATCAGGAGATCAAATCGAATCCCGCGGTCGAGATGCAGCCGCGCACGTTCGTTTTCGGCGGCAAGGCGGCGCCCGGATATCACCTCGCAAAGCTCATGATCAAATTGATAACCGCGGTCGGCGGGGTGATCAACGAGGATCCGGATGTGCGGGGCCGCTTGAAGGTGGTGTTCCTTCCCAACTTCAACGTGACCAATGGCCAACGCGTCTACCCGGCGGCGGATCTGTCGGAACAGATTTCCATGGCGGGCAAGGAGGCGTCCGGAACCGGGAACATGAAGTTTTCGATGAACGGGGCGCTAACGGTCGGCACGCTCGACGGCGCCAACATCGAAATCCGCGAAAAAGTCGGTGCCGACAATTTCTTTCTGTTCGGTTTGAGCGCGGCGGAAGTCGATGCATTGAAGAAGCAGGGTTATCGGCCGATGGACTACTACAATGCCAATCGGCGGTTGCGCGAGGTGATCGATCTCATCCGCAGCGGCTTTTTCTCACGCGGCGACTCGCAGCTTTTCCGTCCGCTGATCGACGGCTTGCTGAACGACGATCCCTATCTACTGCTCGCGGATTTTCAGTCCTACGTGGAGTGCCAGGCCCGGGTGTCCGAGGCCTACGGCGAGACGGAGCGCTGGACACGCATGTCGATATTGAATACCGCGCGCAGCGGAAAATTCTCCTCGGATCGCACCATTCGCGAATACTGCGCGGACATTTGGCGCGTCAAACAAGTACCCATTCATCTGCTCACGCATGAGGAAGTAGGAATCGCAGAGTCCTGCGCAGCGGTTCTGCCGCACCCCACAGCAGCTGGTCGCCCACGGTGAACGCGGATAGATATTCCTCTCCCATCGCAAGCTTGCGCAAGCGGCCGACCGGGATGGTCAAAGTGCCGCTGACCGCCGCCGGGGAGAGTTCGTGGATGGAGGATTCACGGGTATTCGGCACCACGCGCACCCAAGGATTTGCGGCTGCAAGCAATCGTTCGATTTCCGCGAGGGGCAAATCCCGTTTCAACTTGATCGTCAGCGCCTGCGAGTGGCAACGCATGGCGCTCACTCTCACGCAAATGCCCTCGACCGGCACGGGATGCGCCTCCAACCCCAATATTTTGTTCGCCTCGGCGCTTGCCTTCCATTCCTCGCGGCTCTGACCGGTGCCCAAATCCTTGTCGATCCACGGGATCAGGCTCGCCGCGAGCGGAACCCCGAAGTGTTCCCGCGGAAGGTCCGTACCCGTCAATGCCGCGCTCACCGCTCGATCGACCTCTAGAATGCCGGAAGCAGGGTCCTGCAACAGCGAAGACACCGAGCGATGCACTGCGCCCATCTGCTCCAATAATTCGCGCATGTGCTTTGCGCCGGCACCGGAGGCCGACTGATAGGTCATGGCCGTGATCCATTCGACCGCATCCGCCCGCAGCAACCCGCCCACCGCCATCAGCATCAGCGACACCGTGCAATTGCCGCCGATGAAATCTTTCACCCCGCTTTCGAGCGCAGCCTGCATCACGGGCAGATTCACCGGATCCAAAACGATGACGGCATTTCTTTGCATGCGCAGGGTGGACGCGGCGTCGATCCAATATCCCGGCCACCCTGCGGCGCGCAGGCGCGGGTGGATGCGCTCAGTATATTCGCCGCCCTGCGTGCTGATGATGATGGGCAGCTTGGCGAGCGCCGCGATGTCATCGGCATCCTGCACCCTGGCGTTCTGCACGGGAGCGGCCGCCCCCGCCTGCGAAGTGCTGAAAAACGTGGGCGCGACGAGGTCGAAGTCCTTTTCTTGGCGCATTCTGTCGAGAAGCACCGACCCTACCATTCCCCGCCAACCGATGATGCCTACTTGTTTCATGCTTCGATCATAAACTCCGCCGCAGGAGGACGGCGATTATAGTTCGACGCCATGACATAGCCGTAGGCGCCGCAATTCGCTATGAGAAGCACGTCCCCTTCACGGGTCTGCGGCAGCCAGCGATCGGCCCCGAGCTGATCCGCGGTCTCACAGATCGGGCCTACTACGTTGACTCGATGGCTCAGGGGCTCATCGAGGCGCGTCAGATTGCGGATGTCGTGATGGGCCCCATACAGAGCGGGCCGAATCAGGGAATTCATTCCGGTCGCGACTCCCACATACTGGACGTCGGCCTTGCCCTTGAGCTGGGTCACGACCGCCACCAGCACGCCCGCCTTGGCTACCAGGAAACGTCCGGGTTCCATCCAAAATTCGATGGCCGGAAACCTCTTTGAAAGGTCGGCGACTCCTCGATCGAGCGCGTGGAAGTCGATCTCGGCATGGCCCAGTTGGTCCGGCACGCCGATGCCGCCGCCCAAGTCGACTACGGTGACGTGGGGGAACCGCGTGGCCAGATCCGCCAGCAGCGATCCCGTTTCAGTCCAATTGGCCACATCGAAAATGCCGCTGCCTGTGTGAGCGTGCAATCCGGTGACACGCACGTCGGCACTCTTCGTCAATGCAACCAGTTCGTCAGCCTCCTCCAGAGGCACGCCGAATTTGGAGTGAACCCCTCCCGTACGGACATGCTGGTGATGGCCGCGTCCAAATCCCGGGTCGATGCGCAGAAAAATCTCTTTGCCGCGAAACACGTCCGGCCACATTTTCAGCGGATACAAGTTGTCCAAGGTGACCCGTACGCCGGCGGCGAAACCGAATAGATATTCGGCGCGCGGCGCGAAATTCGGCGTGAACAACACGCGTTCCGGGCGCAAATCAGGCACGCTGGCGAAGGCGTGCTCCAGTTCTCCTTGCGATACGCACTCCAGGGTCAATCCCGCCGCGTACACCCGCCGCAATATTTGCGGGTGCCAATTGGCTTTCATCGCATAGGCCCAGCGTTTCACGGATTTTACGCCCTGCACTGCCTGGATCGCCGCATCCAAGGCCGCCGCGTCGTACACGAACGCCGCAGACTCGCGCTTTGCTATTGCAATCAAGCGGCGACGCTTTTCGGGATCCTCCCACCAGCTCGCCTTGGGCGGGGCGCCCTTTTCCTCCGAGAACAGCTGCTGCCAAGTGGGCCCCAATACCTTGTCGGAGCCGATGCCCTGAATCAGGCGCTCGTGCAGCTGCTGCACCAACCGATCGCCCTGAGCCTCGTCGATCACAAAGGTGAAGTTCAAATCGTTCGCGGCCTGGGTGACCAAATATATTTTTTGATCCTGGAACAGTTCGAAGGCCGAGCCCAGCTCGTGCAAGATCCCGCGTATGTTGTGGCCCAGTAAACTCAAGCTGGCGCACGGCCCGAAAATCTCGACTCGGCACAGACACCCCAGCGCGGAGGTCAAACGATCGAGCGCCGCAGAATCCAACGTATTGGCGGTCGGATCCAAGGATACCGTCACATTCGTTTCCGAAGTGGACACGAGGTCCACCGACAAGCCCTCTCGTTTGAAAATTTGGAAGGCATCGGCCAGAAATCCAACCTGGTGCCACATGCCGGGGCTATCCATGGAGACCAGCGTAATGCCCTTTTTGATCGCAATCGCTTTGACCTGGGCGGCGCTGTCAGCAACATTCGCGGAGACGATCGTACCTTCCAGTTCCGGAGCCTGGGTGGCGTATACATGCAGCGGAATCTTGTACTGCCTGAGCGGCAGGACGCAACGCGGATGCAGAACCTTGGCGCCGTTGCTGGCGATTTCCTGAGCCTCGTCGTAATGCAAGGCGCGCAGCAGCCTCGCGGTCGGCACGGCGCGGGGATTGGCGCTGAACATCCCGGGTACGTCCGTCCAAATCTCCAGGCGCGCCGCGCTCAGTTTCGCCGCAAAATACGCGCCCGAGGTATCCGATCCGCCTCGGCCCAGCAGTACCGTTTCGCCGGCGTCGTTGGCCGCGATGAAACCCTGGGTTATGACAACCCGGCCGAGTGACTGCCACGAGCCTTGCAGCGTCGAGTCCGGCTTGAAATCGCAAGTCGCCGACAGCAGGCTTGCCTTGAGGGTGGCCCCGGGTCGCGCGTCGGCGCGCAGGACTTGGCGTGCATCTGCCCATGCGGTGAGAATTCCCTGGGCATTGAGGAACGTCGCCCCGAGCGACGTTGCCAGGAGTTCACCCATGGCCAATACCCTTGCGCGGAGGCCGTCGCTGAGTTCGCCCCCTCTCGCCGCCGCGTGCGCGAGATCCCGCAGTTCGCGCATGAAGCCTTCGAACATCGGACTCGGCACGATGCCGAGTGCTGCCGCGAGATGCCGGTGTGTGGCGTCGATTTGCTCGAGCACGCCTGAATGCCTGCCGTCGATGGCGGAAGCCAGCAGCGATTCGAGACGATCGGTGATTCCCGATAGCGCCGAATGAACGATGACCGGTCGAAAGGAGGCGTCGATGCGCGACCGCACCACGGAGGCGATGTTGTGCCAGTTGGCCGCGGACGAGACACTCGTGCCGCCGAACTTGAGCACAACCCAAGCTTGACCATTCTTGAGCACAGCGGTGCGGGTCAGCGCCGGAGGCCGCTAATCGTCTTCGAAAATATCGCGCAGTTCTTTTTCTAACTGGCGCTCGGCGAGTACGTCCTCGACTCTGCTCCAAGCCGCCTTGCCCCGTTTGCCGACGGCAGCCGCTTTCGGGCGCCGCTCGGTGCGCTCCAACAGGGGATCGAAGTCGTGGGATTCTTCGGCTTCCCCGAGAAACTCATCGTCGATATCGAAATGTTCGTCTTCGCGTTCGCTCATTGTTCGAGAAAAGCCCTTCAAATCAATAGGATCGACCAGCCTAAATCGCCGAAGCTGCGCACTATATCCGATTCTGTCCGCCATTCAATAGCGGGGCAGAAACACCGGCTGCAGCCGCCGACGAGGGCGCTTAGGTGCCCGTACGAGCCTTTTCAGCCCGTGACGGCAATGCGCCCGCGGCCACGGCCCGATTCACCGACGAGAAAATCGCCAGCAAGGAGGCAGTAATGATATTGGGGTGCATACCGGCGCCAAACAAGGTGCGGCGCGATCGGGTGGTGACTTCAATGTAGGAGACCGCCGTGGCGGCGCTTCCCTGGCCGCGCGAATGCTCTTCATATGACAGTACATCGAAGGGCAGCGCGAAGGCGTTGACCATGGCATCGATCGGCCCGGACCCTTGGCCATGCCACGTCTCGAGGCGACCTTGATTTTCTACCTGCAACGTGATTCGCTCGCTGTCGGCGCCATCCGTCGAAGCCGCGAGCTGATGGGAGCGATACACATACGGTGTCCGCGGAGCCAGATACTCGCGGCTGAACAAGTCCCATAACTCTTGTGAAGTCAGTTCCTTACCCGTGATATCTGCGGTTGCTTGCACGATCTGGCTGAACTCGATCTGCAAGCGGCGCGGCATTACCAACTGGAAGTCGCGCTCCAACAAGTACGCGACTCCGCCCTTGCCGGATTGGCTATTGACTCGAATGATCGAGTCATAGGAGCGGCCCAGATCCGACGGGTCGATGGGCAAATAGGGAATGTCCCAGATATCCGTCGAGCTTCTGGCAGCCAGGCCTTTTTTGATGGCATCTTGATGCGACCCTGAAAACGCCGTGAACACGAGGTCGCCCACATAAGGATGGCGCGGATGGATAGGCAACTGATTGCAGCCTTCCGCGCACCGTGCCGCCTCATTTATATTGGAGAAATCTAGCTTCGGATCAATGCCTTGCGAATAAAGATTAAGTGCCAACGTTACAATATCGACATTGCCGGTACGCTCACCATTGCCGAATAGGGTGCCCTCGATTCGCTCGGCGCCGGCCATTACCGCGAGTTCCGCAGCCGCCACCGCGGTGCCTCGATCATTGTGGGGATGAACACTCAAGATGAGCGAATCGCGCCGACCGATATGGCGCAAGAACCACTCGATCTGATCGGCATAGACGTTGGGCGTCGCCATTTCGACGGTCGCCGGCAGATTCAGTATCGATCGGTGCTCGGGCGATGGCTCCCAAACGCCGTTGACCGCATCGCAAATCTCCACTGCAAAGTCGAGTTCCGTGCCCGTAAAGCTCTCGGGGCTATATTGAAATATCCACTCCGTCCCCCGGTCGCGCAGCGCGTGCTCGCGCACCGCTTCGGCACCGCGTACCGCAATGTCTATGATGCCTGCGCGGTCCATCCGAAAAACCACGCGGCGCTGCGCGGCCGATGTCGAGTTGTAAACATGCACGATTGCCCGGCGGGCGCCTTTCAGCGATTCATAGGTACGGGCAATGAGTTCAGGGCGAGCCTGGGTGAGCACCTGAATGGTGACGTCTTCCGGGACCAGATTGCGCTCGATGATTTCCCGGACGAAATCGAAATCGGTTTGCGACGCGGCCGGAAATCCAACCTCTATTTCCTTGAAGCCTATTCTCACCAGCATGTCGAACATGCGGCGTTTGCGGGCCGCGTCCATCGGTTCGATCAGCGCCTGGTTTCCGTCGCGCAAATCCACGCTGCACCAGACCGGCGGCGCGCCAATGACGCGGCTTGGCCAAGTTCTCCCGGTTAGATCGACAGGCGGAAACGGACGATATTTGGTCGACGGATTACGCAACATGGTGGTCATCTCACTCGCGTTGAACGGCTGATCGAAGCGCCCTTTAGCTTTGACGCGACTTTATGATTTTTCCGGTCTTGTAAGCGCCGACCGTTAGCGCGGGATTTGTGGCGCCTAGCGGCGCAGCAGCAGCGCAAGCAAGCCCAGTCGCGTAAGGTCGCGCGGAATTGCGAAAAATTTGCGGGCAGAAACGCACATTGGGACCGAATCTAGCATTGCCGGCGTAGTCGATGCAAGGTTTGCCCGCGCTTCGCTGTTACCTGCCTCGGGGCTTCGTATTAACATCGAAGCATCCGGACACAGGGGAATTCCTTTATGCAACCGACCCACAGTGTCTTCAATCAGACCCCGCCCCTGTCGGAATACAACGTCTTCGCCACCGATTCTGCCCTGCAGGAGGCAGTGGCGCGGGAGGGCGCGGGCGCCGCCGTGCCCGACTTGGTGAATGCCGGGGCGGCTCTCGGCAGCGCGGCGATTTTCGAGCACGCACGCCTCGCCAACCGTAACTCCCCCGTATTACACAGCTTTAATGTGCAAGGCGAAAGAATCGACTGGATCGAGTTTCATCCCTCTTGGCACCTGCTGATGCAGGGCATTGCCCAGCGCGGGTATCACACCGGCCCATGGGCGCCGGTTGAGGGCCGCCGCACTCCCGGCGCCCACGCTGCACGGGCCGCGGGCTATCTGATGCAGGCCCAAGTCGAGTGCGGCACGCTGTGTCCGACCACCATGACCTACGGAGCGATCGCGGCGATGCGCCGCGATCCGTGGCTGGAACGGGCCTGGGTGCCGCACATTGTCACGCGGGAATACGATCCGCGCGACATCCCTGTCGACCATAAGCACGGCGGTCTGATCGGCATGGGGATGACCGAAAAACAGGGGGGCTCAGACGTGCGCGCCAATACCACGCGCGCCGTGCGTTGCGGCGATGAGTCCTACCGCATCACGGGCCATAAGTGGTTTTTCTCGGCACCGCAGTGCGATGCGCACCTGGTCCTTGCGCAGGCGGATGGAGGCCTTACCTGCTTTTTCATGCCGCGAAGGCTTCCCGACGGCACACGCAATGGGATCTATGTGCAGCGCCTTAAGGACAAGCTCGGCAATCGGTCCAACGCCTCGTCGGAAGTCGAATTCATCGATGCATGGGCGCATAGACTCGGAGAGGAAGGCCGCGGCATTCCGACCATCCTGGAAATGGGAACTTATACCCGCCTCGACTGCCTCACCGGCACCGCCGGAATGATGCGGCAAGCCGTCGTCCAGGCGGTGCATCATGCCCGTCACCGCAACGTATTCGGCGCGCCGCTGATTCAGCAGCCCCTCATGCAAAGCGTCCTTGCCGACATGGCGATCGAATCGGAAGCCGCCACGGCGCTGGCCATACGCCTGGCGCGCGCCTTCGACAGCGACGGCGACAGCGAGGTCGCGCTGCGTCGCGCTCTCACCTCCGCCGCCAAATTTTGGGTTTGCAAACGCGGCTGCGAATTGGCCGCGGAGGCAATGGAGGTCCTAGGGGGCAACGGCTACACGGAGGAAATGCCGCTGGCGCGCATCTCGCGCGAGATGCCTGTTAATTCGATTTGGGAAGGATCGGGCAATATCATGTGCCTCGACGTGCTGCGTGCATTTGGAAAATCCACGTCGATGCGCGACGCCGTGCTTCACCAGCTGATACCTGCGCGAGGACGGCATCGAGATTTCGACGCGGCGTTCGAGCGCTTCGCCGCCCTGGTCGGCGCACCCGTACTCCCGGCGCACGCACGCCGGTTCACCCAAATGTTCGTCACGCTGATGCAGGCGGGGGTCTTGCTAAGTTCGGCCGCAAGTCCGCAGGCCCAAGCCGTAGCCGAGGGATTTTGCGCGACTCGGCTGGACATCGATTCCGGCTGGGGTGCGGTGTTCGGAGCGAGCAGCGCCGCGCTCGATGCCCCCGCCATCCTGCGCCGTGCGTGGGAGGAATAAACCCGCCGGCCCCTCTAGTCCGCCTCCGCCGTCCAGCCCTCAAGCCTATCTTTCACGATCGACGCCAGCACCTGTGCATGCCGATCCGAATCGTTCAGGGCGGGTACCAGCGTCAACCGCTCGCCGCCCAATTCCATGAACTTGTCGTGATATTCGATGGCCACTTCTTCGAGCGTCTCCAAGCAGTCCACCGCAAACGATGGGGAGACGACCGTCAAATTGCGCACGCCGCGCCCGGCCAGGGCTTCGAGTGTGTCCAACGTATAGGGCTGCAGCCAGACCACCGAGCCGAAGCGCGACTGATAGGAATGGGAATAGTCCTCGGACGGCAGCCCCAGCCGCGATGCCACCAGGCGCGTCGTCGCTTCGGCTTGCATTTGATAGGGATCGCCGTCCGCGACGTAGGAAGCGGGAATTCCATGGTACGAAAACAGGAGATGTGAGCGCTCGCCGGCCCCGTCCCAATGCTCACGAATTCGCATCGCCAATGCTTCGACATATCCCTCGTCATCGTAATAATCGTTGACGAACCGGGTTTCCGGCAGCCACCGCCAACGTTGCAAAACGCGGGTGGTTCGATCGAATACGGAGCCCGTCGTCGATGAACAATACTGCGGGTAAAGCGGCAGAACGAGCAGCTTTTTCACGTTCTTCTCGGCCAACGAGCGGATGGCATCGGCAATGCTGGGGTTGCCGTAAGTCATCGCCAGTTCGAGCCGCACCCGATCGCCCAAGCTGTCGTGCAACAAGGAGCCGATTTTGACCGCAAGACGCTTGGAATAAACCGCCAGAGGCGAGCCTTCGCTCATCCAGATCTTGCGATATTTGCGCAAGGTGCTGACGGGTCGAAACGGCAGCACGACCCCATACAACAGGGGTAGCCATATCAAACGGGAGGTTTCGATCACCCGGCGATCGGCGAGGAATTCGCGCAAATAGCGTTGTACAGCGAAATACGAGAGCGAATCCGGAGTGCCGAGATTGACCACGAGCACACCGATACGTTCGGGCGCCGTCCCCGTTGGCGCCGCGGCGCGAAAATACGACATGAGCAAATCCTTTGGCGGTTCCGCGGGCACAGTATACTGCCTCCCTCGATGAAGCCCTGCACCGTCTCTCGTCCAGAATGATGTGGCTCAGCGCCAGCGAAATCGAGGCGCTGCATCTCAGCTTGAGCGTGGCGGCACGCAGCGTCGTGTTCAGCCTGCCGCTGGCGATCGTGCTTGCCTGGGTGCTGAGCCGGCGCCGATTTGTCGGCCACACCCTTCTCGATGCGTTCGTCCATCTGCCGTTGGTGCTGCCGCCGGTCGTGATCGGTTACCTGTTGCTGGTGTTGTTCGGTACCCGTGGTCCCATCGGGTCATGGCTCGAGAGGACTGCCGGCATCGAGCTAATTTTCACGCGCAATGGCGCCGCATTGGCGACGGCGGTCATGTCTTTCCCGCTGATGGTGCGGGCCATGAGAATTTCGCTGGAAAACGTGGACCGGGGGCTCGAGGATGCCGCGCGCACGCTGGGCGCGGGTGCAATTGATCGCTTCACCACCATCACGCTGCCGCTGATGCTGCCGGGGATACTCGCGGGAGCGATCACCGCTTTCTCGGCGGCGATCGGCGAGTTCGGAGCTGTGATCACCTTCGTGTCGAACATTCCGGGGGAAACCAGAACTCTGCCGCTGGCCCTGTATACGGCTCTGCAAACTCCCGGCGGCGACGCTGCCGCGGCACGGCTCGCAGGCATTTCACTGATACTGGGTTTGGGCGGCCTTCTCCTCGCCGAGTGGTTCGCGCTGCGAGTGCGCCGCTTACTGGGCCGATAAATGCTGAACGTCGCCGCTATCAAGCACCGCGCCTCGTTTACGCTCGACGCGAAATTCGACCTCCCCACCCCGGGAGTCGTCACCTTGTTCGGCCGCTCCGGCTGCGGCAAGAGCACACTGGTAAACATCATCGCCGGACTCCTCGATGCCGATAGCGGACGGGTGGCGCTCGATGGGACCGTGCTTCTCGATACCGAACGAAGGATCGACGTGCCGCCCGAACATCGTCGCGTCGGCTATGTGTTCCAAGAGGCCCGTCTGTTTCCGCACTTGAACGTTTCGGCCAATCTGCGCTACGCCGCGAAGCGCGCGCGGGCGCAGCCCTACGTAAATCTGGATGCGGTCGCCGATCTGCTTGATCTGAGGCTCTTGATGGACCGGCGAGTCCACCAACTCTCAGGGGGTGAAAGACAGCGGGTGGCCATCGGACGCGCGCTGTTGTCGCAGCCGCGTCTGTTGCTCTTGGATGAGCCTTTGGCGTCGCTCGACACCGCGCGCCGCGAAGAGGTGTTGCCCTACTTGGAGAGCTTGCGCGATCAGTTGGCGATCCCCATGGTGTACGTCAGCCACAATTTCGATGAAGTCTTGCGGCTCGCGACCCACATCGTCCTGCTTGATTCGGGGCGGGCGGTCGCGCAGGGCGGAGTCGGCGAAATGAGCTTGAACCCGAGACTGCGGGCGATAATCGGTGCGGATGCGGTGGGCGCCATTATCGATGGAAGCGTCCTCGGCGTGGATTCTCCGAGCGGATTGACTCGAATACAGGTTGGCTCCGGTGAACTTCGGGTTCATGCGGCAAACTGCGCCATCGGAGCGCAGTTGCGCGTGCAATTGCTCGCCCGCGATCTCATCGTCGCGACGCGGCCGCCCCAACATCTCAGCGTGCGCAACAGCCTGGCGGGAGTGGTCACCAGCGTCGCGAATGACGATGCCAATTCGGATTTGATCGGCATCGATATCGGCGGCACTGAAATCATCGCCCGGATCATGGCATCGGCGACACGCGAACTGTCGATCAGGCCCGGATTGCCCGTTTGGGCCCTGGTGAAAGCGGCAACGCTGCGTGCTCGCCCTATTTTGAAGGCGTACCCAGATGCAGAATAGCAACAATGTGATCATCGGGCCGCAAACCGACGACCGCCTTCACCGCAGGGTCATACGCCGCAGCGCCGGTCTTCCACATGACGCCATAACCCAGGGCGTGCGCCGCAAGAAACAGATTCTCGACCGCGGCACCCACGGCAATGACCTGTTCGATCTCCGGCACCTTGCTTTTGGCACGATCGACCACGCATGCGGCCAACACGATCGTCGGCGAACGCTCGAGCTTCTGCCTCTCGGAGGCCACCTGCTCGTCGGTCATCGTCGGCACGCGCGCGCGCTTGGCCGCGGCGGCGGCTTGCGCAAACGGCGCACGATCCGGGCCGTCGAGAACGATGAAGCGCCATGGCTTGAGGCGCCCGTGATCCGGCGCCCGCGCAGCAGCCTGCAGCAACCTCTTCAGATCTTCGGGACTTGGCCCGGGGCCGGTCAACCGGCCGGCGGAGGATCGCGTCTCAATTGCGTCGAATAATTCCATTCAAGGCCTCGCGGAAGATAAAAACGAGAAAATGCACTACATCGGCTATGATTTGACTCGAAAGTATACCCATAGAGTCTTCCAAGGAGCCCGCAATGAATCGTATTGTTTTGGCGTCAATGGCCGCGCTGGTGAGTGCAGGCGTGTTCGCAGCGCCGGTCACCTACATCGTCGATCCTGCGCACACGTACCCGAGTTTTGAAGCGGATCATATGGGTGGCTTGTCGGTATGGCGCGGCAAGTTCAACTCGAGTTCCGGGAAGGTCGTGTACGATAAGGCCGCGAAATCCGGTTCCATCGAAGTTACCGTGGACATGAGCTCGATCAACTTCGGCAATGCGAAATTGGACGAACACGCGAAGTCCGCCGAACTCTTCGACGTGGCGAAGTACCCCACCGCGACGTTCAGCGGCAAGTTTACGAAATTCAACGGCGACTCGCCGGCCGAAGCCCAGGGCACGCTGAACATGCACGGCGTAACGAAGCCGGTGACCTTGGCGATCAATTCCTTTTTGTGCAAGCCAAATCCGATGAGCAAGAAGGAAGTGTGCGGAGCCGATGCTTCGGCGACCTTCAATCGCGCCGATTTCGGCGTCAATTTCGGCGAGAAATATGGCTTCAAGATGGACGTGAAGCTGCAAATTCAGGTGGAAGGGAGCCCCGCCGCGCCAAGTCCAATCGGCTGAAGCGGGTGGTTCGAGCGGCGCCCGATCGCGGGCGCCTAGCTGGCGCCCGACTGTCAGTTGTGCGGAGAGTCCCTGGGCGGAGCTTCCGGGAACGCCCCGCTCGTTTTCTGTTGCCTCAGTTGGTCCCTGCAGATTCTAAAAATATCCAGTTTTGAAAGAGTAACGTCAGACGCTTTCTGCTTCTGGAGGCAGTCGCTTATCATTTGGCGCTTGGTCATGATCGAGCGATTCCAAGAATCATCGGCGAGCGAATTAGCTCCCATGAGCAATAGCCCGACGAGGGCGATGGACTGGATGGTTGGAGTCATTGGGATTCTCCGGCCGGCGGCGATAATGAAGGCAGTCTGTCACTTGCGCCGCACGCCGCAATGAGCAATGGCCGGGAAGCAATGTAAGTTCCCGCCTACGATCGAAATCTTATGAAAAATAGCGCTAGGATCTGCGAGGGCGAAATCAGAAATGTTTGCGATACGGCGCTATGGGTCGCGACTTTCAGGGGACAAGAAAGCGAACGAAAGAATCCGGCATTTCATGATCCGCTAGCGGCCGAGCTCTCGGGAACCCGCGGACGTCAGATTGCGGCGTCGATGCCGCGTACGGCGGTGGTCGCTTGGGCGGTGATCGTGCGGACCGCCGCCATCGACCGGCTTTTGCTCGAGTCGCTCTCGGCGGGAATCGATTGCGTGCTCAATTTGGGCGCGGGACTCGATACACGGCCCTATCGCATGTCGCTCCCTTCCGCCCTTCGGTGGATCGAAGTGGACTTTCCGAATATCGTCGAACTGAAAAACTCGCAGCTAGCGCAGCGCACGCCTGCTTGCCGCGTCGAGCGCGTAGCGCTCGATCTATCGAATCGCTCCTCAAGGAATGCATTGTTCGAGCGGCTGGAGTCCGAGAGCAAGAACGCCCTGGTAATCTCCGAGGGTGTCCTACCCTACCTTTCGAATGGCGACGTCACGAGCCTGGCCGCGGATTTATATTCCACTCCGTGCTTTAGGAATTGGATCATGGATTTCGATAATTCAGGTAAGCGGCAGATGCCCAGGGCTTGGGAGAAACGCCTGCGCGCCGCACCGTTTCGGTTTCAGGTCTCCGACTGGTTCGAATTCTTCAAGCAGTCCGGGTGGCGTCCTCACCGGATTGTCACAAGCGCCGAGGAGTCCGCGCAGATCCGCAGACCCTATCCCTTTGCTTTTCCTCTGGGACTGCTCATGCATGCGCTGCCCGCCTCCGTCAGACAAAGGATTCTGAGTCTGAGCGGGGCAGTCGATCGATGCGGAAGCAGCCGAAGCAATGACGCTCGCCAACCCATCGCGGTGACAGTAAAATTTGCCGACGCCCCGGCTTCTACTTGGGCGGATCCGGCATGGGCGCCAGCACTTGTTCCACCATGCCGCGAAACTCAGCTTCCTGCCACGCCGATTGATCGAGACAGACAGCGGCAATTATTTCAGCTTGGTCGATGGTGATATCGGCGACCGTAAAGCACTTGACCACTATTCCATCGCTGGCGACAAACCGAGCTGTCCAAGTCTCGTCGTCGTACGCCCGCGAAGAAATGGATTTTCTGCCGGAGAGAATCTTGGCCAACTGATCGTTGTTCGGAATCGGAGAAAGAAACTGCGCCATGGCCTCGGGATCATCGAGCCGCGCCGTTGCCATCGAGATGTTCAAGATTCGCTGCCCTGCATCGGTACGAGACGTTCTTGCCCCGTGTATCGTTGCCCGAAGTGTACTCGGCTTTCATTTACGGCGCTGAAGCACTCGCTCCCTCCTGAAGGGACGCACAATCCGCATCCTTGGCCAGCCCTGGATCCACGAATGCCAGCACCGCGGCGAAGGGCGTGAGCGCGGCGCCGAGAGCGAGGGCTCCGGCCGTCTGCGCAACAGCATTGCGCGCCTGAATCGAAACCTGGGGATGGACCAGGGTTCCGCGCACCAATACGGGGGCTCGCAGCCGCAAGAGCCGCAAGCCCTTGGGGCGACCCCGCAATGCGAAATCGAGGGATTCGGTGTCGAAATGTAGTTGGCCTTCGCCGGTAATCAAAACCGGGTCCGTATCGATGACCAAACTTCGCGCCTCGAGGGTACCGTCGTGGGCCTGGAAACCGGCAACGAGGCAGCGGATCCCCGTCGTTTCCTTGCTCTTGGCGAGCATCAAACCGAGCGCTCGAAGGTCGATTCCGGTGAGTTCCGCGAGCGAAGCGCGAATCGCGCCATGCGTCAACACGGCCGTGACGGGACCGTTCGCGCTCGCCGCGACTTCATGGAACGAACGCCCCCGCCCGGTTACATTCGCGCGCGCCCGCAGAGACCCCTCAAAAGGCGGCGGCGCAGCATCTTTGCGGACAAACTGCGCGACTTGCAAGTCGGTGAACCTCAGGTCGACTTCGGCGGCCGGGTCATCGGTCGTCGCATCGAGCCTCAGGTGCGCGTCGAGTTTGCCGCCCAAGACGCCGGCCGACAATTGATCGATGACGAGAATGCCGCGATCGATCGTCATCTTGGCCGACAGCTCTTGAAGCGAAACGTGGCCGACGTCGACGCGTCGTGCATGATAATGCACCCGCCAGTCGCCGTGGCGTACGGCACTCGGACTCAGCATCGCGTTAGACAAAAGCAGCTTGCCGGCGTCGGGGTCGCGTTCGCGGCCTGCCGCCCCCGCGCCCAAGTCCGTCGTTCGAATGACTTGCGAAGTGAGATTCGCCTCGAATTTGGCGCGGCCGCTCGAGCTTTCGATCGACACCTTGGCAAGCACGTCGCTCTCACCTGATTTCACGACGAGATCGCGGAATTCGGTATGAGTTCCGCGTCGCGCGACTTCGCCGGAAAGATGGTAGGCGCCGGTGTTGACCAAGCTCACTCCGGTCAGAAAATACAGGTCGAGCAGGTCCTCGCCCGAAGCCGAGAATCTCGCATCGATGACGTTGAAATCAAATGAGCGCCCGAGCGAGCCCGTGCCGGCTAGGACTGAACCGCTGGAGCGCTCCGAGAACTTGAAAGCATAGGGACGCTGGTGGCTGGCCGCCGCAAGAGGATCGCCGATGATTTCGAACGACGCCGTCCTTCCATTGAGCTCCCCCTGCCCCGCTATGCGCAGGGGCGGCGGGTATCCCGCCCCGCTCAGGTCTTCCGCGGAAAACTTCCCCTTGAACCGAAGGTGCCGCAGTCCATCTTCGAGGTCCAGGACGCCGCCCATCGACAGACTTCGGATCAGCGGCAACCCACTTTCTTGACCCGCATCGGGGTCGCTCGTCTGCCAATTAGCATGCCCCTTGGAATCCCGGATGAGGGTGAGTGTTGCACCTTCCGCTTCGAGTCTTTGGATGCCAATTGAAGAGTCCCCTGCATGGGGCCAATGGAAAACCACGGTGATCTTGTCGACCCGAGCCGCAATTCCCGGGGCGGTCCACGGCGGGTTGTGTATGGTGACCTTTTCCGCGATCACGCGAGGATGAGGCGACCAGATATGAGTCTCGAGGCGTCCATCGAACTGGATCGGGCGCCCGGCATGCGACGACAGAAAGCGGATGAATGGAACGCGAAGATAGCCTGCATCGAGTGCCGCGGACAGGCCTGCAAGCACGATGACGGCAAGGGCGAACAACGCCGCCGTCCACGCTGCCACCCGCCGGATCACCAACGAAGGTTTCATCGCCAACGAATTGTTCATCGGCGCGCACCGGTTCTTGCATGCAGTTACCACGAGCCAGCCACAGTCAAGCCGTAGTATCCCGGTTTCCCGGCGACGCGGCCCGGTTTCTTGGACGTTCGCGAGTGCGGCGCTGAATTGTAGGCGCCCACCTATGGTTGCTTACTGCACCGCCGACGGAGGCCGACCGCAATGTCCTACTTTGTTCTGTCGCTCGCCCCCGTATACTTTTTCAACTCAGCAACACCAAGCAAGCGGCGTAAGCGCGCTGGTTCCATTTTTTAACGCGCTGGTTCCATTTTTTAATAAGGAGAAATATACATGCGCATACTTCTGACATCGGCGATTGCACTGACGATCGCGCTGGGCGCGGGCTGCGACAAGCCGAAATCTCCGGACGCAGTCGCTCACGATGTCGCGTCGGCGGAGCAGAAGGCATCCGCCGAGGTCGCCAAGACCGAACAAGATGCCTCGAAGGACGTCGGCAAGGCTGCCGACAAAGTCGGCGATAAGCTGACCGATCTCAATAACGTAGCTGCGAAGGATTCGGAGAACATCGCCATCGCAAAGGCGGATGGCGACCGTAAAGTAGCGCTCGCCAAATGTTCCGCCTTGGCGGGGGATGCGCAAAAAAGGTGCAAGGATCAAGCCGACGCCGACTACAGCGCCGCCAAGGCCAACGCCAAGGCCGATGCGGTGGCGGCCAAGCAGTAACCTAACCAGCGCGCCGGGACTCTAACGCCGGGGACGCGGTTCCCGGCGTTTCGCCGGTGTCGATAATTGCAAGCAATACGCGGGTGGTTGCCAGAACCTGGTGGTTGCAACCCCCGTGATCAAATCCATTCCGGGCACCACGAGTACCATTCGAGCGGTGCCTGCAAGGCGATGATTATTGGGCGGCCCGCGCTCCCCTAGCATTCATTCGCGTGCTGTCGGCAAAGTCCTACACGTGCAAAATCCCGTCGGAATGGCGAGCACCGTAAATTGCCTACATCTGGAGGCCGAGGTACAGCCCTACTGTGGGCGCGCACTATCAACCATCGGAGGAGTTCCAGATGTCGACCAATAACCCGAAAGACAACAACATGCAGAGCGATGACAAGGGTCAACGCCAGGGCGCAGGCCAGCAAAACCAGGGCGGTCAGCAAGGCGGACAGCAAGGCGGGCAACAAGGAGGCCAGGGAGGACAGCAAGGGCAAGGCGGCCAACGGGGTCAGCCCGGCCAGCAGAATCAGGGACAGCGCGAAGGCGGCGGTGGCGGCCAAAGCGGCGGAACCAAAACCGATCAGGGCAGCTCAACGGGCCGCGACAAGGATATGAACCGGAAATGATGGTCCTCAGGAGTCTCATGGAACTATAGCGACGACAGCGAGCTGGCGCGCACCGAAGGCGCCAGCTCGCGTCCCTCTATCCAGCTCGCGTCCCTCTATGATGGCTGCCTCCACCTTCACTAAGTTCCATCTCGCGTCGCTCCTGGGCTTGGGCTTTGCCTTGGTCTTGGTCTTGGTCTGGGCCTGGGGCATGCGCCATTTTTTGCCGGCGGCCGCTGCCCATCAAGTGGCGGCTTCGCCCATGAATAACCACCCCGCAAACCAGCATTTGGATCGAAGCGGCCGCAAACGGGTGGGCACGGCATCGTTCTATGCCCCGAAATTCGCCGGCCGAACAATGGCGGATGGGACGCCTATGCTTCCACAGGGCGACAATGCGGCGAGCAAGACGTTGCCCCTCGGAACCAAGGCCCGTGTCACCGACCTGGAAACGGGCCGAAGCGCGGTCGTCACCATTCGCGACCGAGGTCCCTTTGTAGAGGGCCGGATCGTCGACCTGTCGCCGGCGACAGCGCGGCGCATCGGCATCGATCGAAAGCAGGGCCTCGCCACGGTCGAGGTAGTTCCGATCCAAATCCCGTTGGAAGATGGGTCGGTGAAACTCGGCGAGGCGGCCTACGCTACGAAGAGCAAGCGAGCCTCCGGTGCCCGGGACAATTGACGAGGGTGGAATGACGAGGGGTGGACAAACCAAACCTTCGTCGCCGCTCCGCTCCCCGACGAGCAGCCGCGCGAAGTAGAATCGCCTCATGGCATTGAGCCCATTCGAAAAAGGGAAACTGAAAATCGCCGCACACTTGCGCGAAGAACTTGAGCTCGCCGGGATTCGTTTCCAATCGATTCAGTGCAAGTCCGGCGGCATACAAACTCATCCCGACACGGCAAGGGTCACTGTCACGATCGACGGCAATCCAATCCACGTGGATCTCAAGGCGCACGAAGTCGAAGATTGCGAATCGATCGTGGCGGGCGATACCTGGCGCAAGATCGCCGGATTTATCGAGCGGCTGAAGTAGCGCCCCGGCCAGACCGCCGCCTCTGAGACAAATGGCGCTGTTGCTACCGGTGCGCCTATTACACCGCAAAACCCCATATCTAATGTACTAGTACAAGCGAGGGCGGTCATGGCGCTTGTTACACTCTCAATCCCAATCGTTTTTGATGCAGGACAATTGCGATGTGGATTCCAGACCTTCCGACCGACGGTACACCCATTTTTCGTCAGCTGTTTGCTGCACTCGAGCGTTCAATCGCGGACGGCGTGCTCGCGGTGGGCGCGAGGTTGCCGCCGCAGCGGGAACTGGCCGAACGCCTCGGAGTCAGCGTCGGCACGGTGACGCGGGCTTACGAGGAGGCTGATCGGCGCGGCCTCACTATCGGGCACGTCGGCCGCGGGACCTATGTCGCCGGTATCCAGGATCTCGACAGCGTGCGCAAGCCGAGCGAGATCATCGATCTGTCGATGAATTGTCCACCCATGGTGGCTGCCGAGCGATTACTGGCGGAGACCTGGGGAAAGGTCCGCCGGCGCCGAGATTTCCTTGATGTCTTGAACTACGCACCCATAGAGGGAACCAAGCAGCACCGCAGAATGGCTGCCGCGTGGCTTGCAAGGACAGCTCGTTTAGAGAGCTCAGTCGCGAATCGGATCATAGTCACTCCCGGGTGCCAGGCGGCGATGGATACCGTGATCTCCCGGATCTGCAAGCCTGGCGATGCCATCCTGGCGGAAGAGCTCACATTCAGCGGCATCAAGGCCATCGCACGTCAGCGAGGCTACGAGTTGGTGGGTGTTTCCATTGATCGGGAAGGGATCGACCCGGAGGCGCTTGCAAAGGCGGCGAAAATGACCGGGGCGACGGTGTTGTACACGATGCCGACAATGCACAACCCCACCGGCAGGACAATGTCGAGCACACGCCGCAAAGATGTGATCAAAGTGGCGCGAAAGGCACAAATTACAATCGTCGAGGATGACGTTTACGCGGTATTTGCCGACCCTCGCCTGGACATCGTACCGCTCTCGGTGCTGGCGCCGGATCTGTGCTACTACGTCAGCGGCTTGTCGAAATCGATCGCACCGGGCTTGCGGACGGGGTTCGCTGTCGCTCCCACTGAGAACCACGCCAATGCGCTTGCTCACGCTCTACGCGCGACGTGCTTCACGACACAAAGCATGGGAATTTTGATCGCTCAACAGGCGATCGAGGACGGCGCCGCGGAGCAGATCGTAAAGGAGAACCGCCGCATCGTGTATGCGCGTAATGCCTTGCTACGAGGAGGTCTTGCAAAGGAAGAATCGAAGCCGGCGCTCCACTGGTCACCACATGTGTGGGTGCCGATGCCGGAAGCCGAAGCCGAACGCATCGAGGCAAAGCTGCTCCGAGAGGGCGTACGGCTGACTCCATTCGCGGTGCCCCGCCTCCCAGGTGCCCGTGAGTGCGGCGTCCGCATCTGCGTCGGCGCACCGCGACGGGAAGAGGACTTCAGGCGAGCCCTTGCGTTGCTGGAACGCGCATTACAGGACACTGGCACCGAAGAGCGGGCGTTCATCTAATGTTCTGGGACAAGTCCCCGGTGTGCCCGCCGTATCCTTTCATTGAAAGTCTCCACGCCCGGGGTGGCATGTCGCCTATGCGGGCCCGCTGGCAACGCTCAACGAGTGACTAGCAATGACCAATAGTTTACTGATTCACAGGATCGCGGCCTTTACGGACCGCCAAGCGGGCGGTAATCCGGCCGGGGTGGGCATCGTCGCCGCGCTTCCTTCGGAAACGGCCATGCAGAGAATTGCATATGAGGTGGCGCTCTCCGAGACCGTGTTCGCAGCACCCCAGCGCGGCGCCTGGCGCGTGCGCTACTTTTCCCCAGAGATTGAAATTCCGTTTTGCGGTCATGCAACTATCGCGCTCGGCGCTGCTTTGACTGCAGTCCACGGCAACGACGCCTTCCGTCTCGTACTCAACGATGCCGAGATAACAGTCTCGGCCCGTGTGCAAGGGGGGATCGTTGAAGCGGCCTTGGATTCGCCGCCGACTCGGAGCATTGCCGCCGACGGGGTGCTAGTACAGAGAGCATTATCTCTGTTCGATTATTCACAATCGGACCTGGATCCGCGCCTGCCGCCCGCATGGGCTCATGCGGGGGCGAATCACTTGGTCATTCCCTTGAACAGCCGAGCGGCTCTCGCCGCCATGCACTACGCGCTCGAGGAGGGCCGCTCATTCATGCGGACCAATCATTTGGTGACGATCGCGTTCGTGTATGCCGAATCCGCGCAGCGCTTTCACGCCAGGAACGCATTCGCGTCAGGAGGAGTGTATGAGGATCCGGCGACCGGCGCGGCCGCGGCGGCACTTGCAGGTTATCTCAGAGATGTTGGGTGGCCTCACGGAGGAGCGATAGAAATCATCCAGGGTGAAGACCTTGGCGCTCGTTCCCTGATACGTGTGGAGCTCTCGGAAGCGCGGGGCTCGTCGGTCCGCGTTCATGGCGCCACACGCTGGCTCTCGGCGCCTCGCCGGTACTCTCTATGAACCGGTGGATCAGCTCTACAAGAGTGTAGCCGCATGCCGATCAGTCACTGGCTACTGGCATTCGCCGCTGTGTTTGTCTGGGGGACCAATTTCGTCGTCATCGCCTGGGGACTGGCCGAATTGCCCCCCTTCCTATTTTGCACCCTTCGTTTTCTCTTGACCGCCCTTCCCTGGATTTTCTTCCTTAGGCGACCTGCGGTAGCCTGGACAAGGATCATGGGTTTTGGAATGCTGGTGGGTGCCGGGCAATTTGGCCTGCTTTACTTTGCAATGCACCGCTACATCAGCCCCGGCCTTGCGTCTCTTCTGATGCAGACACAAGTGATCTTCACGATCCTCCTCTCGCTCATCGTGAGGAAACAGACCATTCGAACACTGCAGATTCTCGCGCTTGCCATTGCTGTCGGCGGTATCGCGATCGTCATGTGGCGCAGCGCAACCAATTCCGGCGGTTCGGTCACGCCGATGGGCGTGCTTTTGGTTCTCGCGGCAGCGCTATGCTGGGCACTTGCAAACCTGGTCGTGCAGTCGGTGGGAAAGGTCAACGTCCTTGCTTTCTTGATCTGGAGCAGCGTATTTGCAGTTCCTCCTTTGATATTGATGACGGCGCTGATCGATGGCACATCTCTGGCACTTCATTCATTGGCGGCGGCGGATGCAAGAGCCTGGATCGCGGTGGGGTATCAAGTATTCGGGAATACCTTGTTTGGATTCGCGGTTTGGAACTGGCTGCTCGCTCGTCACCCGGCGGCCACAGTTACTCCTGTCGCGCTGTTAGTACCCGTATTCGGAATGACGACAGCCGCATGGCTTCTCGCTGAACCGTTGCCGGCATGGAAGCTGTCCGCTGCTGCCCTCGTTTTGTCTGGTTTGGCGCTCAATGTTTATGCCACCCGTCCACAATACCGGGTTACCTCCACATGAGACATCATGCAGGCCAAGGATCCCACTATGCCGCCGATACCGACAAATGTCACAACCGACCACTGCGTGTCGACGACAACGCGCATGGCCGGCAATTTAGGATTTGCGACTTATCTCGTATCGGATGCAACAGCAACGTTCGAGCGGCGCGGGCGGTCCGGTATGCATTTCAGCGCGCAACAAATGCACGACACGGCGCTCGCAAGTTTGCATGGCGAGTTGCAACCGTGCTCGACAGTGAAGCCATCCGCCGATCGCTGGCTTAAGCAAGAGTTGCGTCGCACGATTGTTCTATATCAATTGCGGCAGTGGTTTCTGTCAGAATTTTCGGGAATTTTTTGCCGTATGACCGGCCTAAGCCCACCAGAAGCGATGCCTTATGAACTACCAATACCACATCGTCGATGTTTTCAGTGAAACCCCATTCGGAGGCAATCAACTTGCCGTGCTGCCAAATGCAGAAGGAATCTCACCCGAAGGGATGCAGCGAATTGCCCGTGAGTTCAATTTCGCGGAAACCACTTTCGTCTTGCCGGCGGCGGAGGCGGGGTCTACCTGCCGCGTTCGCATATTCACTCCCAAATCCGAAGTGGCCTTCGCCGGGCACCCCACTATCGGCACCGCGTGCGCTCTCGTCCTCGGTCATCATCATGGAGACGAACAAGGCTGTGATCTGGTGTTGGAGGAAGGCATCGGTCCGGTCCGGGTTCGTGTGGAGCGGGACGGCGAGTGCATTACCGGCATGCTAACGCTGGAAGGACCCCTCGTGCGCCCAGTTGAACGTCCTTCCCTTCAAGCGCTCGCGCACACTCTAACGATCAATCCCGAAGACGTTCTCGACGGCTTCTACGCCAGTGTGGGTCTGCCTTTTTGTTTCGCACACTTGCGCTCAAACGAGGCCGTGGATCGCGCGATTATCGACAAACCGTGTTGGAAAGAGCATTTTTTGAATGCCTGGTCTTCTAATATCTTCTTCTTTGCCGGAGACCTGTCCGACGGCGCGGAACTTTACGCTCGCATGTCGGCCCCGGCCTTGGGGGTCGAGGAGGACCCGGCCACCGGAAGCGCTTGCGCGGCATTGGTTGGGGCAGCCGCAACCGATGCCAGCTTCGAAGGCCATGCACTGACCTTGAGCATCCTGCAAGGGGTGGCCATGGGCCGGCGCAGCGACATCAAGGCGATTGGACGCAGGGCGTCCGGCCGCCTTGCTTCCGTCAGCATTGGCGGAGCAACCGCCTACGTATCCACGGGTGAGATTTACGTCCCGAACGCATACTTGACAGCCGCCAGCCCTTCAACGAGACGTTATGCAACCGAGAGGCTTTGATCACGCCCACCGCTTCCAAGGATTTGCCCGTCTATCGACTCTTGACCGGTCCGGACGATGAGTCGTTCTGTCGGCGCGTGAGTGAGGCCCTGGAGATTGGCTACACACTCCATGGTTCCCCAACCATCGCCTTTGACGGGAAACAAATCATCGCCGCGCAGGCCCTCGTGCGGAAAAAAGAGATCGCCTGACCAAATAAAACACCGTGCCGAATGCACGTGACGGAGGCTGATTTATGCTGGAACTGAGACCGGCGTGTGAAAATTGCGGCGTGTCTTTGCCGCCCAATTCGCTGGATGCCATGATCTGTTCTTTCGAATGCACGTTTTGCAGTTCCTGCGTAACGAGTGTGTTGGCTAACGTATGCCCGAATTGCGGGGGCGGTTTTTGCCCCCGCCCGATTCGGCCCGCCACGCGCTGGAAAGACGATAACTATTTGGGCGCGCGGCCGGCGACGACTCGTAAACTCGTAAAGCCGGTGGATCCGGCATTTCATCGCCGGTTTGCGGAATCCATCCAAGCAGTCGCGCCCGAGAACCGATAAAAAAAGGCCCCTGCATGTGGCCCATATCATTCACGAATTTTGTAGATTCTGATCCCGGTCCCCCAGTGGCCGGAAGCCAGTCTATTTTCGTAAATTATGTGCAACTCGTCGTCGAGCATGTACGCCTCGAATTTTTCGATCACCTTTTCGTCGCCCAGCGGCGGCTCGATCTCGACGATGTTCGTGATGTGTTGGAAAAGCGGATCTGAACTCAAGGCGGCGGCCAGCATGATTCGATCCTTGCTTTGCCGCGAATAATAGAAAAAAGCGTATTGATTTCCCAACCGAATGTTTGTCGCGAGATTCCCGCCGCACCTGGCGGCAATATAGTTTTCGGGAAGCATCGCCAAGGGGTTCCGCGGATGTTTTTCGACAAGTTTCACGGCGCCCGACATCCTATCAATCCGCACCTTTGCCCAGCCCAACTGTCCGGCTGTCTTGTCTACGTGATAGGAGTCATAACCCAACCACAGCGTGAGACTATGATCGGTCTGCTCGATCAAGACATGGGCGCCGTTGCTCTCCAGGCTGTCCACTTGCCCTCCTTTCTTTTCCCAGGCGTCCGTCACCTCGATCTTGAAATCTTCAAGTGCTTTGAAAGTGCCGTCCGGCGCGTCGCTTACGGCGGCTCGAACATTGCCGTTCGCAGAGTAGAACGCGACATATAGATTCTCGCTGACTCGTATCACGTCATGGATGACCGCCCATCGGTCCGCGCCTGAGAGCCCTAGAACAACCTTACTTTTTCCGGACGCGAGCGTCTTGATGTCGAACTCGCGTACATGGCTGATCCACTTACCGTACCAGTCGCGCTGACCGCCTGCCGGGGCTTCGGAGAGGCCGGACGTGTACAACCATGTCTTGTTACCGGCATGAAGAACCAGTTCTCCTCTTTCATCATAGAGCAGAGAACCGAAGCCCGCGTGTTCGGGGCTCGGCAACAGCATTTGGTCATGATGGATGCGCTCGAGGCGCACATTCCCTATGACAGCCCCGCTTTTCGTTTGGTTTTCAGGTGCGGGACTCGCCGAGACAACGCCCGACATGAATGCGCCAGCGAGAACTAGTACGGTCTTGCGGACGAAGGATGGAAAATTGGCATTTGCGCTCTCGTTTGGCATAAGAATCGACCCCTAAAGGCGGTCCTGCGGCGGAACCTCGGTCCGCGATTCCCGACTTATTCCGTCAATACCTTCGATTTCGTGTCCATGTCACCGGCCACCTCCACCACTCGATCGCTGTCGTCGAAGCTGACGTGAAACTCTCCGAAACTAGTCAGCCAAAATCGCCAGGTCTTGCCATCAAGGTTGTGGTTCTCACTGCTGACCGGATAACCGACGGACATCATCACTTGTTCGCGTGTCATTCCGATCGTCACTCGGCCGGAGAGGATCGCGTCCTGGATCTTTTTGGAGAAGCCGGCAATTTTTATCCTAGGATCGTCGGCAACCACATATCGTTTTGCAAACACATCCAGCGATAGGTCGCGGCTGTAATCGTTTCCGATTGCCTGGCTCTTGCCGTCGATGTCGACTTTCACACGATAGCGTCCGTAGCCGGTGACCTTGATCGGCGTCCCTACGGGGATCATATGCTTGCCGTTCTCGTCATAATTGATATCGCTGATCCATGATCCGTCGCTGCGCATATTGCAGCAGAGAAAGCCGGTGGGCTTCTCATCGGCGCTCGCAGAAACGGTCGTCGTCAAGAAAGCGGCGAACAGCAAGACATATAACTTTTGCACCATAGCGATTCTCCCTTTTTTGTCCGGCCTGAACTAAACCAGGCTCCCAGCGGTTGTTATGATAGTGTCAACTCGCCGCGAACATTTGTCGAGGCGACTCGAGAACTGGGCTTTTCCGCATTCAGCGCGACTCCGGCGGCTCACCCTTCATGGAGCAGATGAGCAGCATCACCAGGACAGTCGCAAAAACAAAGCAAAGAAATCCCACGATGTGGTCCGGCATGAGCATGACCGCAGCCACGGCATTCGCCAAGAGGATTCCTCCTAGGACGGCCCATCCCTGCCAAACCGTTGGCGGCCCCCACCCCCATCCACGGCGTTTCGCCGGAAACCAATACTGATTGCGATCCTTCACAAATTGCGGTCCTTCACAAAAAGTTCCTTCCTAATCTAGAGGGCCTGTCAATTGTAATGAATCCTGCAAGGCAATACGATGTCGGGCTCATCAGCCGCCCGGGACACGCGCACTCTTCATCAAAAGCTTGGTCTAAGAGGAGGCTTTTTTATGAATGCGCACCGACAGGGGCCACAAATACCATAACGTTATCAGGACCGCGAACGCGCCCGCCGCGCTGATCATGGCCCATCGTGCATCACTCGTTAGGCGCCACGCCGCCACGTAGGACTCCAATGCGATGCCGGTCGCAAACGGCACTAACGCAGCCGTTATCAACCAAGAGCCGATTCGATAAAAACGTGGATCGTCCCTGCCTGCAAAGCTCAGGCGATGCACCGCTGCCGGAGTAATCAGTAGAACAACCGTCAGAATCACCGCGCCCAACGACGTAAAATGAATGTATTTTACCGAACCTAACATCTCATCGAAAGCGTCGGTCATCGTGACAATCAACTGAAATCCCAGCATAGCCTGGGCACCGGGGAGAATGACCCGGGATTCGGTGAGCATCTGTTCAATCTTGGTGTGGGTGTCCATGCCCTCGCGCTCGACCACATTTTTACGATGACTCATTTTAGACTCGCTCCATCCCAGGCCCACTCCAAACCACATGCCGACACAAACCAGGATCGCAGCCCCGGCGAATACGATCGGATGCGAACCTCCGCGCAGGCCAGCGGCCACATAGACATCTGCGCCCAGCGCTAGCGCAAGCAGCGCCAAGGAGATTTCCGCGCACCGATTGGCGGTCAGCAAAATCCGCGAACTCGCATCGCCTTGCTCGACCAACCGATGCTGTGCCGCCGGAGCAATGAGACCGGCCAGCGATAAGCATATCGCTACGAGTCCCACGCCGGCCACCAAGCGGATGGAAGCGGACGTTTGGTCGAATTTGGCTTGAAACAAGCTTTGAAATTGGAAGCCGAGCAACACCTGCGCGCCCAATACCTGCATGCGAAGCTCATCCAGGGACGTTTTCAGGCGTCTCGCTAAACCACTCGCCATCGCTCGCTCATTTTTTTAGCGGTATAGTTCATGAACGAGTTGCGCCACGCAGGGTCCAGCGCACGCACCAAGGCCCGACACTCGCGCCGTCCCCCTCCCCTTCTTGCCATAGAATCCGTTCGCTGTCGGGGGCAAAAACCTGCAGAGGCGCCGCCGATAGATTGGCCTCCAGGACCAGCTCACCGCCGCGGTTAATTTGCCACATGACACGCACCGCACCCTGGCCGAGTATCTGGTAGCGCGCCGCATATCCTTCTATTCGCGATAAGAGTGGCCAAAGCATCTCTCGGCGAACCGCGATCAACCGCTGATAAAATTTGAGCCATTCCGCATGGTTGGGCTCCCGCACCTCTGCCCAGTTGAGCTTCGCCGATAGGAAGGTGGCGATCGCCTGCGGATCGGGAATGCGCGCTCGAGTGGCCTCGTCATTGAATTCCGGAAACCTGGCAAACTCGTCGCGTCGTCCCTTGCGTACCACCTCGGCGAGATCGCCGTGAAAGTCACAGAAGAACGGGAACGGCTGCGTGCTGCCCCATTCCTCGCCCATAAATAGCATGGGTACCTGAGGGAGCAGGAGGTAGAGCGCGACGATAGCGCGAATGACGTTGGGCTGCGCGATCAGGGACAGACGTTCGCCAAACGCTCGATTACCGATCTGATCGTGATTTTGAATGAACGCCACGAAGGCCAGCGGCGGCAAACAGGCACTCGGCTCACCGCGGGGCTCGCCTCGAAATGCCATGAGCTCACCCTGGTACGCGAAACCCTCAGCCAATGCGCGCGCCAGTTTTTCGGTACTTTTCAAGTAGTCCGCATAATAACCCTTATCCTCGCCGGTTGCCGCGACATGAAGAACGTGATGTATGTCATCATTCCATTGCGCCGAATATAAGGGAGCTGCGCCACACGAGTCGCGTGACAACCAGCGGACTTGGTTTTCCTCATTTTCCAGCACCAAGTGGATCGGCCGCTGTTGCGAGGCGCGCGCCCGCTCGGCGAGCTCTTCCAGTAAATGCCTCGGTCCATCGTCTAGAATCGCGTGAACGGCATCCAAGCGCAGACCGTCGAGATGAAATTCTTCGAGCCAGTACAGTGCGTTGTGAATGATGAATTCACGGACCGGCTTCGCATCGCTGCCATCGTAGTTGACGGCCGCGCCCCACGGGGTCTTATGACGGGCGGTAAAAAAATCCGGTGCATACAGCGGCAGATAATTTCCGTCCGGGCCAAAATGATTGTAGACGACATCAAGCAGCATCATGATCCCGCGCCCATGCGCAGCGTCAACGAGAGCCTTCAAATCCTCGGGCCGACCATAGCTTGAGTCGGGCGCGTACAGGAGCACCCCGTCATAGCCCCAGTTGCGTGAACCGGGAAAATCGGCGACGGGCATCAACTCGATCGCAGTCACACCGAGGGCCGCAAGGTAGTCAAGGTGCTCGATCGCCGCGGAGAAAGTGCCTGCCGGGGTAAAAGTTCCGATGTGCATTTCGTAGATAACCGCTTCATGCCACGGGCGGGTCACCCATCCGGCATCGAGCCAACGGTAGGTGGCGGGATCAATGACTTCACTGGGGCCATGCACGTCTTCGGGCTGGAAACGCGAAGCCGGGTCAGGCACTCGCGTACCATCGGGCAATAGGTATTGATAGCGAGTGCCGGCACCCGCTTTCGCGTCGAGCGCCTCATGCCATCCCGGCTCTGCCGCCTTCATCGTCAGCAGCCGCGGTGGGCCATCGCCGGGAGCGTGCAGCGAGAGGCGAATCCCTGCGCATGACGGCGCCCAGACTCGGAAGCGAGCACTACCGTCGCACTGGATCTGCGCGCCGTAGGGCATCCGGTGCATTCGGGCGATGCCCTCGGATTCGGGCATCGGACCGGCAGGCTTGATCTCGCCGCGCCTCAAGGCCCTACGTCTGCAGGTCAGCGCGCCGGCCGAAGCACGACTTTGATGACACCGTCCTTTTTGTCGCGGAACTTCTTGTACATCTCCGGCGCATCTTCAAGACTTGCGGGGTGCGTAACGACAAAACTAGGATCGATCTTGCCCTCCTGGATCATCCGCAAGAGGGGCTTTGTGTAAGCCTGCACGTGGGTCTGGCCGGTCTTGATAGTGAGGCCCTTGTTCATCATAGCGCCGAGCGGGATCTTGTCGCCCATGCCGACGTAGACGCCAGGTATCGAGACCGTTCCGCCCATGCGGCAGCTCATGATGGCTTGACGAAGGACGTGCACACGATCCGTCGCCAAGAAGGTCGCGGTCTTAATCTTGTCGATTACTGCATCTGCGCCGCCATGTCCTGCAGCCTCGCAGCCGACAGCATCGATACAACTATCCGGACCGCGTCTGTTGGGAGTGAGTTCCATGAGTGCCTCATGAACGTCATCCACCTTGGAAAAGTCGATCGTTTCAGCGCCACCCGCCTCGGCCATCGCCAATCGCTCCGGTACCTGGTCGATCGCTATCACCCGCCCCGCCCCCATCAAAAGGGCGGATCGAATTGCAAATTGCCCGACGGGCCCGCAGCCCCAGATTGCAACGATGTCTCCGTCGTCGATTTGCGCGTTTTCGGCGGCCATGTAACCGGTGGGAAAGATGTCGGACAAGAACAGCGCCTGTTCATCCGTAACGTCGCCCGGAACTTTAATAGGTCCTATATCGGCCATCGGCACGCGTAGATACTCCGCCTGGCCGCCGCTGTATCCACCGAGCATGTGGCTGAATCCGAATAATCCAGCTGGTGAATGTCCCATCGCTTTGATTGCCATGGCGGCATTGGGGTTAGTGCGCTCACACGCCGAATAAAGTCCCTTGGTGCAGAACCAGCATTGTCCGCAGCTAATCGTGAACGGTACCACAACTCGATCTCCGACCTGAAGGTTGCGCACCTCGCGCCCGAGTTCGACCACGGTTCCCATGTTCTCGTGCCCTAAGATATCCCCGCTCTTCATCGTGGGCTGGTAGCCGTCGAGGAGGTGCAAATCGGAGCCGCAAATCGCACACGCCGAGATTTGTATGATGGCATCCCGAGGATGTTGAATTGTCGGATCGGGGACGGTATCGACACGGACGTCGCCGTGACCGTGCCAGCATAGTGCGCGCATACAAGTGTTCCTACGTTAGTGCCGGATGGCAATGTCCGGCCCATCGCGGACCGGATACCGTTGACTTTAGCGTCGGGCCGTGCCGACTGACTTCACCTTCGCGTTGTCATTGGCATCTGCCTCATTTTTCAGACCCATTTTTCCCTCAACGCCATCTTACGTTTGAGCATCGTGACGCCCAAAGCTTCTGTGTCGACTTTCGCCCTTTGTGCCTTGGGAAACATCTCCCCTTCCTGTTCCTTGACGTGATGGTCGATTTGCTCGCCCAGCACCGTCACTTTGGCGTCATACAGAATCCGGTGTCGACAAGGCGACCAGGGCGCTAGGCTAACGAGGCGGTCGCGGCAAGTCAGCCGCTATTGGCGCAACTCGATGTAGGAACTCGGGCAGAGTTGCGCTGGCGCGCCTGAATCCTAACTCAGGTTAGGAGCAAACTTCGGTCAAGAACCCGAAATTGCGTTCGCCGTGGTGCGCCGTGCGCGGGATGCTCCGTGTCCACCGGACAGCTCAAGCGTATGGCGATGATTGCTGAAACCTCGGCCATTCTCGCCGCGCTCTCCTCCGTGACCGCGGTCAACGCACTGTGGCGGACTCGCTCATCTATCGCCGACGCTGCCTTTGACCACTCTTGCTGGAACCATCGAGCGGACGATGCGGCTTCCAATGCTGCTGAGTTGAGACCGATCCAGGGACTCAGCAATCGCGCCGTACTGACGAGGGCAGCAATCCGCCAGGACCCGGGCTGTGAAATTAACTCTGCTAAGGCGCGGCTAACCACGCAGGCCACGTGGCCGACGATCGGCCGTTGAGGTACCGCGAGGCCCTCTGCTCGATCATTGAAATAATGCGTGAGTCCCGCTTCGACTATCAACACGGTCGCTCGCACCAAATTGTCGCTGTCCTGAGCCACACCGGCGGGCGCAGGAACGATCGCTCGCGCTCTTAAAAATTTATCCAACGGAGCACGACGCAGTCTTGCCTGCAGCGCTCCGTCCCAACGGCGGGCGACCGCCTCGCTCGGAAACAAGATTCCCATGAAATTTTCCCCGCAGGGCATTCGAACATCGGTAAGAAACCTCTTCGCTCTTATCATGACGGCGCAAGGATTCATAACTTGACGGGGGTCGGACCGGCGAATATGCGACGCGCGTCTTAAAATGGTTCCGCTCAATGCGATCTGGCGCGTCCGGACTATTTCTGACAATCTTCGGTGGACCGGCATGCTAAGTTGCCTGTATTTATATACAGTAACTCTCAATTAAGTCGGCGCAGTGGCCAATCAAGGAGTGGCTCGTGGATGGAGCGCCGACGGACAACTCCGCCTTGGAACAGAGCGCGTATCGGAAAGCATCCTTGCGCATAATCCCCCTGATTGCACTGGGATACGGAGCTGCCTATATCGACCGCGTCAACCTCAGCTTTGCCGCGCTGCAAATGAATCGCGATCTCAAGTTCAGTGCCACCGTGTACGGATTTGGCGCGGGACTCTTCTTTTTGAGCTATGCCGCATGCGAGGTCCCTTCGAATCTTCTGCTCTATCGGTTCGGCGCCCGTCGATGGTTGGCCCGCATCATGGTGACCTGGGGCCTCGTAGCGACTAGCCATGGCCTTTGTGCGGACACCCGCTCAGTTCTATATCGGTCGATTCGCACTCGGCATGGCCGAAGCCGGTTTTTTTCCCGGCGTCATCTACTATTTGATGCAATGGTTTCCTGCTGAACTGCGTGCTCGCAGTATCACGCGATTTTATATCGCGTGGCCCCTGAGCACTGTAGTAATGGGCGTTCTGGCCGGCGCGCTGATGGGTCTCGACGGCCGCTGGGGTCTTGCCGGATGGCAATGGCTATTCGCTGTCGAAGCCTTGCCCCCTGTGCTTCTGGGCGTTGTCTTTTTTATGCTCTTGCCCGATGGCCCGGCGACGGCCCGCTGGCTGTCCGAACCTGAACGGAATGCCATCCGCGGCCGCATGCAGGGCCCATGCTCCCACCCTACGTCGACCCCCGCGGAACCGATCGGTCCCGCACTACGCGATCCGCGCGTCTGGCTGCTCGGCATTTTCATGTTTTGCATGCTCGGCAGCAGTTATGCCTAAAGTTTTTCTGCGCCCACTATTGTCCAATCCCTCTCGGGCCTTAGCATCACCGGCACGGGATTCGTCATCGCGGCAATGTACTTGCTCGGGGCCGCCGCTATGTTGGGGAACGGCATTCTGTCCGATCGCGCTCGCGACACTTTCCTGCACGTCATCCCCGGCAGTCTGATGATGTCCGGGGGGTTTCTCGCTGTCGCCCTCGCTCGGGTACCGAGCATTGCCCTTGCGGGATTGCTCGTCCTCATCGTCGGGCATATGTCTATACAGGGACCGCTCTGGTCCATATCGACCCGTTTCCTCAAAGGCCGCACGGCCGCCGCCGGAATCGCCTTCATGAATACGATTGGCATTCTGGGGGGCTTTGTCGGTCCCTACGGGATGGGCATCGCGAAAGACCTTACGGGGGATAACCGACGCGGTCTATTGATCATGGCCGCTCCGATGCTCATCGGCACATGCATCATGTTTTACCTGCGCAGGCAATTCGTCATCACGGTCCTGAAGCAGGCTCAAAGAACCGGAAATTCGGGCATAGCCCAGCCGTCAGGCGAAGGGGGCAGGCCTTGTAGGAGAACGATAGTCGCCCGTACCGGAAGGCCGCGCTGCGTGTAAAATATGCTAATGACCTGGAGGTATCTATGACCAACTATCTGCGCGCTGCGAGCGCGATTGCCCCGATACTCATCCTCAGTGCTTGTGCTGCGAACAAGGCGGCCGTGAAACCAAAAGCCGCCGCATCAGCGCTTGTCCCAAAATCACGCTTGCCTGAATGAAACTGGTAGCCGAATTTCGAGCGAAAATGCGAATTGCTCGGCATTTGGCCGTTCCTATTCGAGCGACGACATTCGAAGCACCGGGGCTACGTCGGCTGATGAAGCGCTACGGCTGATGGATCCTTCGATTAGCGTTCATCGCTAAGAACGGATCAAACGGAGTAGCTATGTGCGAACATGACGATCTGGATGAATTTGCGAGACACGCAGGCGATCTGACGCGCCGGCAATTTGGCGCCATGGCACTCGGTGCCGGGTTCGCTGCCGCGTTCCCGAAGCTAACGGATGCCGCGGAGACCCAGGGTACGGATGTTGAAATCAAGACTCCTGAGGGTGTGGCCGATGCCTATTTCGTACATCCGAAGACCGGCAAATATCCCGGCGTGCTCGTTTGGCCCGATATTTTCGGCCTCCGGCCGGCATTCAAGGAAATGGCCACTCGGCTGGCCGGGTCTGGCTATGCAGTCGTCGTCATCAATCCCTTCTACCGCACGAAGAGAGCGCCGACTGCCCCGGACCACCCAGATTTCAACGAAGCTGCGACACGCGACGCATTGATGACACTGGCGGGGACACTAACTCCCGAAACCACTACGACCGATGCCAAGGCATTCGTCGCGTTTCTGGATAGCCAATCCTCGGTCGACAAGAAGCGAAAGGTAGCTACCACCGGATACTGCATGGGCGGTCCATTGGTACTAAGGACGGCCGCGACTCTTCCAGAACGCATCGGCGCAGGCGCCACGTTTCACGGCGGCAGACTCGTGACCGACAAACCGGACAGTCCGCACCTCCTGATCCCGCGCATGAGGGCCCACTATCTCATCGCGATCGCTGAAAATGACGACAAGCGCGAACCGGAAACCAAAAACGTACTCCGCGAATCTTTCGCCAAGGCGCACTTGCCGGCCGAGATTGAAGTATATGCCGGCACGCTGCACGGTTGGTGCCCCCCCGACTCGCGCGTTTATAACCAGGAGCAGGCGGAGAAGGCCTGGAGCCGCATGCTGACACTGTTCGGCGATTCCCTATCGATGCCGGCGATAAAGCCACAATAGAAGCGCCATCACCGACCCCCCGGGAAGAATCAGTTCAATGAGTGCGTATGGCGCGACCGCCCGTAGCTTGGCAACGGCGGCCGCTGTGTAGGCGCCAAGTTTCATCCCCGCCGGCTTGCTTCGCGAACTCAACCCCGTCATGGACACGACACGCATCATTGTTCATCTCGCTAACTATCGTTGCCTCAAAGAAAGACGAATGAGCGACTCGAGAATCGACATCGTCTGCATGAAAAACTCGAAAGCTATTGGCTCATTTCGGCGGGATTGCGAACTAACCCGTCAACATTGCGAACTGCAGGGCAAGGATTGAAGCCGTTGTAGCGGTCACCGCCAGCAGCGCCTGCGCGAATCGAATCGTAAGGATTTCGTGTGTCATGAGTTTCTCGGTTGAGTGACTTGATCGGACAGGCACAGATTGCACCGGGGGCCCATGCACAACAAACGCAATGCCTTGCCTGCTGTTAAGGAAACCTTAACGGCATGAGCCCGACGGACCTGCAGACGGCCGGTTCTTACCTGTTCCTCGCTGCTATCGGCGTACCATATCACGGTGACCAGGCACCTTTCCATCGGTTTCCGCGTTCGGTGACCACCTCGTATTCAGTCTCGCCGCTTCGTTGCCATCGGCAACATAGGTCTGAGTCTTGCCGCTTCCACATACTCGGCAGACGGAAATTCCAGCGAGCTGTCCGTCGGAACCGTACGCTACTGTAGTCACATCGCTTTCGATGTAGGTCCTCGATCCGCTTCGCGATCGAATTCGAAAAATAGATCGACTGCTCTAACGATGTGGCCGGCCGGCTGTTCGTTGTATCGATCACGCAGAAACCTGACCCCATAGTTGGCGGCTATCAATGTTCGATCCGTTCCCTGCGACGGGGTCGACGTGGATCTTCTCAAGATCAAGAAGGCTTCGACGGTAGGAGCCTCTAACTCCGACTTGCGCGGCACCCGCATTGCGCACCGCCACATGGCTACGGCCGGCTGCTTCCTGCTCGAGTATCGTGATTTTATACAGTACTGGAACGATGGAATTGCTGAATGGACGTCATGACATGGCCTGACCGACAATCGATGGAATGGGCCGCTACCGCCATACCGCCTACATCAACGACCACCTGCCGCGTTACCTCGTCGTCTGGTCAGTACATTGGGCTTTGATCGATTGCCAGCGGCTAGAGCCTGGCACGGATCTTTTCGGCGCAATGGCAGCGACTATCAAAAGGCTATCGGTCGAGGGCTGGCAGGCGGAGGCTGAGCCCGAGTATGGCTTCGTATTCATTCGCAACCGCAACGATCGGCGCCTTCTGATGTTGACATCCCGCGATCCGTACAGCACATCGTCGCAGTCGTTCTCGCCGTTTTAAGATGCGCCATGAGAAGTCGGCATCTGCCGTGCCTGATCGGTCGACGGGCGGGTATCAGGATGTCAGCTCATGACCTTGGGCTGTGAGCACACGGAGCAATCAGCGTAAACTCCTCCGATGCGCCACTCCAGCCACGGCGTGCAATTGGACCGCAAGCTGCACCGCCGCCTTAGTCGACTCATCGCGCCCCCACTGGCCGAGCGCTCCGTGAAAAACAGAGGTTTGCAGATTTCCATTCTCTGCTTAAGTCTCGTCAATATGAGCTGGGGTCAGGATTTAATGGAATCACACGAAAAGTTTGTCTGCACTTCCGGTTCCATCAAGAAAATCATCAGCATTTACAACATCAGCGGAATACATGGCCCGCACGAACGAGGCGCCTGCCGTGTCGACTACAACGATGGGAGAAGAACCCGCACGCTATGGTCATCCAATTCCGAGCGCGCTTTTTGCACGACCAAGGCCCTGTCATTAGTGACGAAGCTCATTCAAGGCAACTATTCCTGTAAGCCGGAATCCGTAGGCGTGCCCAAAGCCGCCGACTCAATGAGATGAGCGCACGTGTACCCCGCCTGGTTCGGGCGCCATGGCGCTCGATGCCCTGTTCGTCGTCGGCGGCTAGGCCTGCCGCGCGTCATCTCGCAGCCGAAGCTCCCATGCCAGCCACAGCGCGCACAAGCTGCCGACAATGACGACCGGTAGAAGATCCATGAGAAGCTGCGACGGACTGTGGCCTGCCGCTTGGAGCGCGCCGCCAAGCTTCGGCCCCACGATCGATCCGATTCGACCGAAGGCTACCGCCGCGCCTACGCCTATACCGCGGACCCGCGTCGGGTACACAACGGGTGCCAGAGCGTAAAGGAATGCCTGCGCCGCGAGCACGGCACAACCCAAAACGAATACCATCGGAGCAACCACGTTGAAGTTGTGCGGTGACTTGGCCAGCAAGACGATTAGCACCGGGAGCAACGCGAACAAAGCGATGGTCGCACTATTTCGCTGACGGCCGCCGAGCAGATACCCGATCAACACCGCCGAGAGGACGCCGCCTAAATTGAAGCCAATTTGTGCTCCGGCCGCCTGGATGCGCGTGAAGCCGTCGTTCATCAGCAGTGTCGGCAGCCAATTCAGCAGCAGATAAAGAAGCAGCAACTCCAGCAAAAAGCTCGCCCAAAGCAGCAACGTGCGCCGCGCCCTGCCATCAGCGAACAACGCCATGAAGCTGCCCGCTTGCAGTGGCGCCCCTGCATGCCGCTCGCGCTGGAAAACGGCCGATTCCGGCAACCCGATCAGCATCAAAGGAGCCAACAGCAGCGGGAAAGCGCCCCCCACGACAAATATCGTGCGCCACTGCGAGTTGGCTATCAGCATGATCAGCAAACTTGCCGCCGCGCCGCCGAGCGGCATCGCGGCGTACACGCTCGCAACACTCGCGGTTTGCCGCTTGGGGGCACTATTTTCGGTCACGATGGCCAGCAGCATAGGTAGTGCTCCACCCAGCCCCAAGCCGGTCAGTGCCCGCGCCCACGTCAACGATTGGACATCCGTGGCGAGCGAGGTGAGCAGAGAAAAAAGACCGAACAATGCGATGGAGGCGACCAGCACCTTTTTGCGGCCAATGCTGTCGGCCAGGCGCCCGCCGATCAGCGCTCCAAAGAAAAGCCCGAATGTGCTGGCACTGAAGAAGGTGCCGAACTGGTCGGGGGTTGGTTTGAATTCAGCGCCATACCGGCAGCGGCGACGCCTGCTGCCTGTAAATCGATCCCCTCGCACAGCGCGGCCAGAACACAAAAGCAGAGGGTGATGGACCTGCCCGGAAAATTAGCCAGGCTCGTATTCACGGAGCCCTCAGACCGATTCTTTCCATAGGGACTTCAAGAAAGCCGTCATGATAGCCGATGGCGTGAATTCAAGCTCCTCTAAACGGCAGACCTACATAGTTCTCCGCCATGGCCTGCGAGGCCGCGCAAGATTCACTCAGGTATTCCAGTTCAGCGAGCTGCAGTTTCTGATCGAATGAGTCCCCGGGGAATTTGTGCATCAGCGTCGTGAACCACCAAGAGAAACGCGTCGCCTTCCAGACGCGGCTGAGTGCGCGCGCAGAGAACTCCCCGAGCAGCGTTTCGCTGCCCGCGCGGTAATACTCGACCAATGCCTGATACAGCACTCGCACGTCGGCTGCCGCAAGGTTCAAGCCCTTGGCGCCCGTCGGCGGCACGATGTGGGCGGCGTCTCCGACGAGAAAGAGCCTGCCGAAGCGCATGGGTTCGGCGACAAAGCTGCGCAGCGGCGCAATGCTCTTTTCTATCGATGGGCCGATCGTGAGGCTGGCGGCCTGATGAGCCGGCAGCCGGGCGGCCAGTTCCTCCCATAATCGCGCATCCGACCAGTCTTCGACCGCGTCGTCGAGCGGACACTGGATGTAGTAGCGTGCGCGGGTCTTCGAGCGCAGGCTGCAGAGGGCGAATCCACGTGCGTGATTCGCATAGATCAGCTCCTTGCCGACCGGGGGAACATCGGCCAGTATTCCCAGCCATCCGAACGGGTATACGCGCTCGTGCACGGTGACCTTGGCGGAAGGCACGCTCCGTCGCGCGATCCCATGATACCCATCGCAGCCGATGACGAAATCACAGTCGATCGACTGAACTTTTCCATCCGCGAGGAAATCCACGCGCGGGCGCGGGCCTTCGATCCCCTCGATGGCGACCACCGGCGACTCCAATGCAGCGGGGCCAGGGAGGCGGTGCGCGCATCCGCGAGATCCTTCTGAATCTCGGTTTGGCCATAGACCATCATGTGACGACCGCTGAGCCCGGCAAGATCGATCCGATGGGTGCGATCCGCAAACGCGAGCTCGAAACCGTCGTGCACCAGTCCTTCGCGCATCATGCGGTCGCCGGCGCCGCTTTCTTTCAGCAGATCGACCGTTCCCCACTCGAGGAGCCCTGCGCGAATCCGCGCCTGACATAGTCGCGCGATTTGCGTTCGAGGACGATGGAATCTATGCCGTTGCGATGTAACAGCTGGGACAGCAGTAGGCCGGATGGCCCCCCGCCAATAACGGCGACTTGGGTTCGCAACATCTCCCCAAGGCTAGAGATTGCCGCGGCCCCCGGAATGGACGGAATCCAAAAATACTTGTACTTTTCGATCAATGACCACCCGACACAGTCGCGATTCGCGGGAACGGCGGGCGCTCGCGGCACCCGTTCCGGCCTTCTTCCTGTACGGTGAGCCACTGCAGGCGGTCGATGAACGCCTGGTGCACGTGGAGACGATTGCCGCACGCAGCCGGCTGCATGATTGGAATATCCGCGCGCATCGACACATCGACCTCCACCAAATCCTGTTCTTGGAGCGTGGCGAAGTCGCCGCAGAAGTTGATGGCGCCAGGGGCACGTTGCGTGCGCCTGCCATGATGACCATCCCGCCGGGGACGGTGCACGCGTTTCGCTTCCATCCGGGGGCGGTGGGGCTCGTCGCAACATTCGCCTCGAGCTTCCTACAGCGCGCCGGCGGCGACGATAGCGTTTGTTCCGGTCTTCTTGATCATGCAACGATGCAAACGCTCGACGCAGCCAGTGTGCGTGCGACCGACCTCTCGGCGCTGGCCGCCATGCTGCTTCGCGAATACGGCAGGTCCGCCCCCGGCCGCTACGCGGCCCTCCGGGGTCTACTCTCGGCTCTGCTTGCGAATGTACGCCGCCTGGTGCAAACGCGGGATGCGCTCCGATCGAGCGAAACTGCCCCTGAGCGCGAGTTGGTCGCCAAGTTTCGTCGCCAAATTGAGGCGTGCTACCGGGAACATCTGGGAATCAGCGCCTATGCGAAAAACCTGTCAGTCTCTCCTCAGCGCTTGCGGCGTGCCTGCCTGCGCGTTGCCGGTCAATCGCCGATGGAACTCGTGCACGAGCGAGTTCTATCGAAGCGGAACGCCAGTTGCGCTATACGGCCATCCCCATTGCCAAGATCGCCTATGATCTAGGCTTCGACGATCCGGCCTATTTCACGCGTTCTTTTCCTCAAGATTGCGTGTTTCGCCCCGCACGTTCCGTGCAACCGACAGCGCAACCTCGGCGGCGCCTTTGCCCTGATCTCGCAACAGATCGACCAGAATCCCTTGCGTCTCGGTAGGCGCCCAGTCACGTCGCACTGTGAGGCCGATCGGGCGTGACACTCGGCCCAATGGATGGGCGAGCGCAGTCAGTTGCCCCGCGGCCAGCTCAAAATACGCCTGATGCGCCGACAGCAACATGACCCGATCGCTGGCCAGCAACAGGGCCCGGGCGGCCCCCAGGGAGTTGCATTCAATCGGCGCCGGTACGCGCGAATGAGGTGCCGGCTCGAACTTCTCGACCAGTGCCTCATATTGATGTCGCAACGGAGAGCCCCTGCGCGGTGCGATCCACCCATATCCGGACAGATCCCGCAGCGTCGGCTTTGCTTGAGCCGCCAGCGGATGGCCCACCCGAACGATGAGCGAGAGCGGGTCTTCGAACAGTAACTCTTGGACGATGTCCGTATGGGGGACGGGATCACGCAATGCACCCACCAGAATATCGGCTGAACCCCGCCTTAACGCGTCGACCATACTCTCGTAGGACCCATCGAGGATCGACACCATGTGTCCGGACATCGCTCGGCAAATATCAGCACGGCAGTGGGTACTAACTTGCTGCGGGCGAGGGGCATTGCTCCAATGACGGTGCTGCCGCTGTCTTGCCCGGCGAGGGCGGCTATTTCCGCTCGCGCCTGGTCGATTTCCGCAAATGCCAGAAGCGCACGCCGTGCCAACCTGCCCGCTTCGCGGGTGGCGCGCAAGCCGAAGCTGGTCTGCTCGAAGAGGGTGCTGCCCAAGACCCGCTCCAGCTCGCGTACCGCGCAATGCGCGGTCGAGCGCGCGATTCCGAAGATGCGCGCGGCCGCTCCGATCGAGCCGTGATCCATGACGCCGACAAGAACCCGCAGTTGCATCGGCGTTATACCCGGCAGAACGTGGAATGGATCGATGTCGATGGGTGCCATGCGCTGGCCGCCCGCCTCGAGGCACCCCTCGTGCAGCTGGTTCAGACAACGCGAGACACGACTTGCCAGAACTCGGCCCGCCGCCGTCGGTTCCATTCCCCGCGGCGATCGCTGGAAAAGACGCGACTGCAATGCAATCTCCAAGCCACTCACGGCCTGCGTGACCGCCGGCTGTGTCATATGCATGGCACGCGCCGCCCCGCTGACGCTGCCGCACTGCACAACCCCTTGCAGCAGTCTTAGATGGCGCAGATTGGGAATTGCCTCGGACACGACGCGAACATTAGCATGCTGTTAGGTATTACTTATAGCCTGTCGACAAATGGAATTGGCTCGGGAGGGCACCCTGGCGGACAATGACTTCGGATGAACGTCGTCTACAAAAATATTCATCGCGCCGCCCAAGTTGTGATTGACGGTCTCGCCGCCTGTGGTGTGGCCACCGTCCACGAGGCGCAAGGGCGCGGAGGCCTTCTGGCACCGTCCATTCGGCCGATTTACGCAGGAACTCGCATCGCCGGCTCTGCGGTTACCGTGAGCGTGGCTCCGTGCGACAACTGGATGATCCACGTCGCGGTCGAACAGTGCCAGTCAGGCGACATCCTGGTCGTGGCGCCGACTTCACACTCGATGCCGGCTATTTCGGCGAATTGCTGGCCCAGTCATTGCGCGCGCGGCGGGTTTTGGGTCTGATCATCGATGCCGGGTGTCGTGATATCCGCGACCTCACCGAGATGCGCTTCCCGGTTTGGTCGCGGCATGTTTACGCTCAAGGCACCGTCAAAGAGACCATCGGCAACGTCAACGTGCCGATCGTTTGCGCCGGCGCGTCGATTCGCCCCGGCGATGTGATCGTCGCCGATGATGATGGCGTATGCGTCGTGCCGCGGCGCGCCGCGGCCGCCACGCTGTCCAAGAGTGCTGAGCGGGAACAAAAAGAAGCCAAGGTCCGTGAGCGCCTCAAGGCGGGCGAGTTCGGTCTCGACATCTACGGCATGCGGCAGCGGCTTGCGGAAAAAGGCCTCGTCTATCACGATGACGCGCCTGACGAGTAGCCCAATTGCAGCGTGCCATTCCCTGTTCGCTGATGCGTGGAGGTACGTCGAAAGGCCTGTACTTTCACGCGCGTGATTTGCCTGCCGACCGGGCAGTCGTGACCGGGTGCTTTTGGCCGCGATGGGGTCACCGGATGCCAGGCAGATCGACGGGGTCGGCGGAGCGCATCCCCTTACGAGCAAAGTGGCGGTGATCAGTCCGGCCACTCGCCCGGACGCGGATGTCGATTATCTGTTTCTGCAAGTCGTGGTCGACCGCCCGGAAGTCAGTGATTCGCAAAACTGCGGCAATATTCTGGCCGGCGTCGGTCCGTGGGCGATCGAGAACGGCCTCGTGAACGTAGCGGACGCGGTCACACCTGTGCGCATCCACATGGTCAATACGTCAAGTATCGCAGTAGCGCATGTCCCTACTCCCGACGGCACAGTCACCTACGCGGGCAATGCACGGATTGACGGGGTTCCGGGTACGGCTGCGCGGATCCCGATTGATTTCCTCGATGTGGCCGGGTCGAGCTGTGGCTCGCTGCTTCCGACCGGATCGGTCGTGGACCGAATCGACGGCATCGATGTAACCTGCATCGACAATGGCATGCCGGTCGTCGTCATGGGGGCCGCCGATTTCGGAAAAACCGGGATGAGACGCCGGGAAGCGCTCGAGGCGGACCCAGCACTCAAGGCCGAGTCGAGGGCTTCGGCTGCGAGCCGGTGACGAATGAATCTGGGAGATGTCGAGAAACCGTCCCCAAAATGCGCTTGGTTTCGGCAGGCCGATCCGGCGGAGCGATCTCGACGAGGACATTTATTCCGCACCGCGTGCACGAGGCTATCGGCGTGCTGGGTGCCGTCAGCGTCGCCACCGCCCTTCTCCTTCCTGGGTCAGTCGCCGCGCGCATTGCCGGCCGGTCTGCCAGTTGCGGCATCCAATCCCTCGACATTGAACATCCCACCGGCTTTTTCACCGTCGACGTGGATGTCATCATCGACGGATCGACGTTCAGCGTGTGCCGTGCCGCGCTGCTGCGCACGGCGCGGCTGTTGATGCGCGGCGAGGTATTTGTGCCCGCGGCAACCTGGCAAGGCGCCCATGCTGATCATTGATTGTCATGGCCATTACACGACTGCGCCCGGCGGTTTGCAGACCTTTCGCGACGCTCAGATCGCCGCGTTTCAAAGATCCGGCGAAGCCGCCGCCTGCGCTTGCATGCATCAGTGATGATCAGATCCGCGACAGCCTCGAGAGCACGCAGCTGAAGCTGCAGCGCGAGCGCGGCGCGGATCTGACGATCTTCTCGCCGCGCGCCTCGGCGATGGCACACCACGTCGGCGACGAAGCTACCAGCGCGCGCTGGACCCGGGCGTGCAACGACCTGATCCATCGCGTCGTCGACCTCTATCCGGATAATTTCGTCGGCGTCTGCCAGCTGCCGCAGTCCCCGGCGTGCCGATCGCGCACTCGGTCGCGGAGCTGGAGCGCTGCGTCAAGGAGCTGGGTTTTGTCGGCTGCAACCTCAATCCCGACCCCTCGGGCGGCCACTGGACCGCGCCGCCGCTGACCGACCGCTACTGGTACCCGTTCTACGAGAAGATGGTCGAGCTCGACGTGCCGGCGATGGTGCACGTGTCGCCGTCCTGCAACCCGAACTTCCACGCCACCGGCGCGCACTACATCAACGCCGACACCACGGCGTTCATGCAGTTCATCGCAGGGCGACCTGTTCAAGGACTTTCCGACGCTGCGATTCATCATCCCGCACGGCGGCGGCGCGGTGCCGTATCACTGGGGCCGCTACCGCGGCCTGGCGGACATGCTCAAGCAGCCGCCGCTGCCGAGCACGTGATGAAGAACGTCTTCTTCGACACCTGTGTCTACCACCAGCCGGGCATCGACTTGCTGTTCGAGGTCATCGACCGGAGCAACATCCTGTTCGGCTCGGAGATGGTCGGCGCTGTGCGCGGCATCGATCCGGAGACCGGCCACTACTTCGACGACACCAAGCGCTACATCGATGCCTCGACCTATCCCCGAATCGGACAAACACCGTCTTCGACTCAATGCCCGGCGGGTTTATCCGCGCCTGGACGCCGTCTTTGAAGGGCAAGATCCTGATGAGCATACCTTTACGATGGACGCGGATTGGCTTTGCCTTCAGCCGACGCCGTCCAAGCCGACCTTCACGCCGCCCGCGGGTGCAGTGGACGCGCACTGCCATGTGTTCGGTCCGGGCGACCGGTTCCCCTTTGCGCCCGAGCGCAAGTACACTCCGTGCGACGCTCGGCCATGAATTGTTTGCGCTGCGCGACTTCCTCGGATTCGAGCGCAACGTGATCGTCCAGGCCACCTGCCACGGCGCCGACAATCGCGCGATGGTCGACGCGCTCGGCGCTCGGAAGGCCGGGCTCGCGGAGTCGCCACCGTCCAGCCCGACGTGACCGATGAGGAGCTTGCAGCGCTCCACGAGGCGGGCGTGCGCGGCGTGCGATTCAATTTTGTCAAGCGGCTGGTGGATAGCGCGCCGCTCGATGTATTGACTGAGATCGCGACGCGCATCGTGCGGCTGGGCTGGCACATCGTGGTCTATTTCGAGGCTGCCGATCTGCCGGAGCTCTAGACTTCTTTACATCGTTGCCGACCACCGTCGTCGTCGACCACATGGGACGCCCGGACGTGACTCGTCCGATGGATGGCCCGGAGTTCGCCCTGTTCGTCAAACTGATGGCGAGCATCCCAATATCTGGTGCAAGGTCACCTGCCCGGAGCGGCTTTCGCAGCGGACCGCCCACCTATGATGATGTTGTTCCGTTTGCCCGCCATATCGTCGAAGCTTTCCCGATCGCGTCCTGTGGGGAACCGACTGGCCGCACCCGAATTTGAAGTCCCACATGCCGGACGACGGCGCACTGGTCAATTTCATCCCGCGGATCGCCCGAGCGCGGAACTCCAGCAAAAACTGCTTGTCGACAATCCAAGGCGACTCTATTGGACGGACGAGGTACTTGATCATGGCGCTTGATGCCCTATGCCGATATTCCCGGCACGACGGTATTCGACGCGGAGCGTCTCGCAAAGGCTACCACCTGAATCAGTTCTGCATGTCACTGATGAAGGCGGAGAATCGCGAACGGTTTAAGGCCGACGAGCGAGCGTACCTCGACGAATGGCCGATGACGAGGAGCAGAAGCGGGCTGTCCTCGCCCGCGACTACAATCGGATGCTGTCCCTGGGCGGCAACATCTATTTTCTTGCCAAGATATTCGCCACCGACGGCCTCAGTTTTCAGTACGCGGCGTCACCATGACCGGCATGAGCCAGGAGGATTACGCGAAGATGATGCTGGCCGGCGGCCGCTGCCCGACGGAAATCGCGTCGAGGTGGAGAAGGAAGGTGGCTATAATAACGCCGGGGTTGGTGTCTCCCATGTTCCCGCAATCGGCGCGGCACTCGACACCGGCCAGTCACAAGCCCCGTATTGGAAGCCGCTTTTCGACGGCTATGAATTTTCAAAAGCTGGAGCCGAGACGCGGACCGGATGTCGTCTTTTTGGTCTACAACGATCACGCAACTGCGTTTACCCTGGACTTCATTCCGACCTTTGCGATTGGCTGTGCCGACGGATATCGACCTGCCGATGAGGGCTTTGGTCCGCGGCCTGTTCCCAGGGTCGAAGGTCACGGATCTCGCGTGGCATATTCTCAATCCGTCATCCAGCAGACTTCGACCTCACCGTGGTCAACCGAATGGATGTGGACCATGGCCTGACCGTGCCCCTCCATTGATGTTCGGACAACCGGAAGCGTGGCCGTGCAGGATTATTCCTTTCGCGGTCAATGTTGTCCTATACCCGGTACCCTCGGGAAACCGCTGCTTTCCGCTCGGCAAAGCTATACGCGCGGCAGTGGAATCGTTTGAGGAAGACCTGAATGTGCAGATCTGGGGCACCGGCGGCATGAGCCATCAACTTCAGGGCCCGCGGGCGGGACTGATCAATAAGGGATTCGACCATCTTTTCTCGACGAATGGCGACTGACCCTGTGGCGTGGCGAGGATCCCCCAGGAGGACTACCTACGCGAGGCCGGATCCGAGGAATCGAGTTCGTGATGTGGTTGGTTATGCGCGGAGCAATGGGCGCGACGGTAGGCGGTGCACCGCTCTATCAGGTACCCGCTTCGAACACGGCTGTAGGTCATCTGATACTGGAAACGGTCCTGTTCTTGGGACAAATGGGAAGTCGTCATGAAAATCGTTCTTGCAGGCGCCGGCGCCTTCGGACAAAAGCATCTGGATGCTGTGCGCGCGATCGGCGGCATCGACGTGGTCTCGCTGGTCGGACGCGACCGCGGGGCGACGAAAGCAATCGCTCAAAGGTACGGGGTCGGCCATGTGACGGACAATCTGACGGAGGCGCTCGCCCTCCCCGGCGTCAGTGCGGCGATCCTCTGTACTCCCACCCAGATGCACGCCCGGCAGGCGCTCGAATGCCTTCAGGCGGGAAAACACGTCCAAGTTGAGATTCCGCTCGCCGACAGGTGGGCGGATGCCGAAGCGGTCGCCAAGGCCCAGCGCTCGACCGGCCTCGTCTGCATGGTCGGGCACACTCGGCGATTCAATCCGTCGCATCAATGGCTGCACCGGCGGATTTTGAAGGGCGAAATTCAGATTCAACAGATGGACGTGCAAACGTATTTCCTCCGGCGCAGCAATACCAACGCTCTGGGGCAGCCGCGGTCTTGGACGGATCATCTGCTATGGCATCACGCAGCCCATACGGTGGACCTCTTCCAGTACCAGACGCAGGGCAAGATTGCGATCGCTAGAGCGATCGAAGGACCTTATCACCCGACGCTCGGGATTGCGATGGACATGTCGATCCAGCTCAAGAGCGACACGGGCGCCATTTGCACCCTCTCGTTGTCGTTCAACAACGACGGACCCTTCGGCACATTCTTTCGATATATTTGCGACAACGGGACCTACATAGCCCGCTATGATGATCTCCTGAACGGCAAGGATGAGAGAATCGACGTATCCACAGTCGATGTGTCGACGAACGGCATCGAACTGCAAGACCGGGAATTCTTCGCCGCTATTCGCGAGGGACGCGAGCCGAACGCCAGCGTGGCGCAGGTACTGCCGTGCTACAGGACATTGCACGAACTCGAGCAATCCCTGTCCGGCAAGCGATAATCATCGTTTCTCGAGGGGCGGCTATATTCCTACGCGATCCGCGTTTTCCATCGAAGCTCGCACCGCGTGCAGACGTTTCCGCGGAAACTGAATTCACGGACATTCTTGATATACGTCGTAAAACGTTGATTTTTTTATCAAAAAGTGGGACGGCTGGGACTCGAACCCAGGACCAAAGCCTTAAAAGGGCCTTGCTCTACCAACTGAGCTACCGTCCCGATGAGGCGCGCATGATAGCGGAAGTTAGATGCCAGATCACCGGCAATTCGTTCAACTATAGCGTGTCGGATCGGGTATCCGTGCGGCCGCAAAACCGGCGGCGCGCAATCGGCAGGAATCGCATTTTCCGCACGCAGCGCCATCCGGCGCCGCCTGATAGCACGACACGGTCGTGCTGAAATCGACGCCCAGGTCGGTCCCTGCGCGAATGATGTCGACCTTGGACATGCCGATCAGGGGCGCCTGAATCCTAAAAGGAGTGCCTTCGACGCCGGCCTTGGTCGCGAGGCGAGCCAACCGCTCGAAGGCCTCGATGAATTCGGGTCGGCAGTCGGGGTACCCGGAATAATCGACCGCATTCACGCCCAAAAAGATGTCATGGGCTCCGACCACCTCGGCCCAACCGAGCGCGAGCGACAGCAGGAGAGTGTTGCGCGCCGGGACATACGTGACCGGGATGCCGCCGGTGGGGATTTCGGGTATCGAAATGCCGGCGTCGGTCAATGCGGAACCGCCGATGCCGGCGAGATCAACGCCCATAATCCGATGTTCCCGGACACCCAGCGCCGATGCGATTTGGCGCGCGGCCGCGAGTTCCGCGCCGTGCCGCTGGCCATAGTGCACGCTCAATGCGTAGCAGTCGAATCCGCGAGCGCGGACGATGGCCAGCACCGTCGATGAATCCAGTCCGCCGGACAGCAAGACGATGGCGCGAGCAGGTGATGCGGCTGAAGGTGTGGCGCTCACTTGCCGGGCGTGTCGCCCCACAGGACCTTGTGAAGCTGCAGTTGAAAGCGCACCGGCAGCCGGTCCGCCAGGATCCAGTCCGCCACGGCAGTGGGCGAGATTTCGTTGTAACTCGGGGAGAAAAGCACGCGACAGTGGCCGGTCAATCCGTGGCGCTGCAAGAACGCCTTGCTCCACTCGTAGTCTTCGCGGGAACAAATCACGAATTTCAGCTGGTCGCGCGGCCTCAGTAGTTCAAGGTTCTCGATTCTGTTGCGGGCGGCCTCGCGCGAACCCGGAGTCTTCACATCGACCACCCGAGCGACGCGGCTGTCGACCGAGGCGATGTCGAGCGCGCCGCTGGTTTCGAGCGACACCTCGAAGCCCTGGTCGCACAGGCGTTCGAGAAGCTTCAGGCAATTTGGCTGCGCCAGGGGCTCGCCGCCCGTCACACAGACATGCTGCGTGTCGTAGCCGCGCACCTTTGCGACGATGTCTTCAAGGTCCATCCAGTCGCCGGCGTGGAAGGCATACTCGGTGTCGCAATATTGGCAGCGTAGGGGACAACCCGTCAGCCGCACGAACACCGTTGGATAACCGACCGAATCGGCTTCTCCCTGCAACGAATGAAAAATCTCATTGATGCGCAGGCGTTCGGATTTGGGTGCGATTCCAATCAATGTTGCTCGGTCGCCATTTTGTCGAGCCGCTGCTGCGCCAAACGTCCCGCGGACGTATCCGGAAATTGCGTGGCCACCAGCGACAGAGTTCGCTTGGCCGACTCCCACTGTTTCAACTCGTACTGGCAGAAACCGATCTTGAGGAGGGCGTCGGCACGCTTGCGCGACTGCGGATACTTGTCGAGCACGCGTTGAAAGGCAGCCTGAGCTTCGGGGAATGACTTGTTGACGTAGAAAGCCTCGCCCAACCAATACTGAGCATTCTCAGCGAGCGGACTGTCCGGAAAGGACACCAGAAACTTCTGAAAGGCCGCGATGGCCCGATCGTATTGACTGTCCTTCAACAAGTTGAATGCGGTCTGATACGCATCCTTGTCGTCCGCTCCCGCAGCGCCCCGATCGCCCGACGCCGAGCCCGAGCCCAAGGCCGCGGCCGCCGCGACGCCTACCACCGCCGCCGCGTACCTCCAGATTTTTCATGCGCCGATCGAGATCCGCGTACAAATCGCGCTGCTGCCTGCGGCTTGCTTCCAAACCATTCGTCATTTCATCGATGTCGTTATGCATTGCGCGCAAATCGCGGCGCATCGCCTCGTTTTGATTGGCCAGCTCGAGCAGGCTTTGGTTGGCCACCACCCTCTCGATGCGAGCCAGCCGCGTGTCAAGATCGTGCAATTTGATTTGCACGGGATCCTCTTCCGGCGGCGTGCTGGCGCAGCCTGCCATTGCGAGCGCAACAAGGCAGCCTCCCATCAGGCGGTACGATGCGCGGGAGTTCACGGACCGTAAACCAATTCCACGCGCCGATTCTGCGCCCATGCCGCCTCGTCATCGCCCTCGACCGCGGGTCTTTCGGCGCCGAAACTCACCGTCGTGAGCTGCGATTCCGCGACCCCTTGAAGCATCAGAGCTCGGCGGACGGCCTGTGCGCGGCGCTCGCCGAGCCCAATATTGTATTCACGCGTACCCCGCTCATCGGTGTTGCCCTCGAGCTTGACGTGCAGGTTCGGATGGCTGGTCAAATTGCGCGCATGATTGGCCACGAGATCTGCAAACTCGGGCTTGATCTCCGACTTGTCGAAGTCGAAATAGATGATCCTCTTCGCGAGAGGCCCGGTCGTCGCGTTCATGCCGTTTGCGCCTTGAGCAGCGGCGTCACTGTCGAGCGCCCGCCCCGAGGTCGATGCGCCTTCACCCGATGGCGTGTTGGATGACCCGGGGATCTGGGTGCCGCCGGCCGGCGGTTCAATCACATTGTGCTTTTTGGGGCAACCCGAGAGCAGCGCCGCCCCGACCATCAGCAACGCGATCGATACAATTCGTTTCATTTATGTCTCCATCCGATTGACGTAACTCTAAGCCTACCGACGAATAGCTTGCTTGTGTACATTGTTTCATCGCGCCGCATTAGAACGGCGCCCACGCGGGTTCTTGCAACTCGCCCTCGCTCGACACCAAGCGTTCCTGCACGCGACCGTCCGCGCTCACCAACGCAAGAACGCCGCGCCCGTGGTCGCGGCTCGCATAGATGATCTCGGCGCCGTTCGGCGCGTAACTCGGGGATACGTCAAAGTGGCCTTTGGTAAGCACTTGGACATCGCCGCGCCCGCGAAGATCCATGGTTGCTATGCGATAGCCTCCCTCTTCCTGCGTGACGAACGCCAATTGCGATTCGTCGGGGGACAGGCGCGGACGGGCGTTGTAGGTGCCTTGAAACGTCAGGCGGCGAGGCTTGCTGCCACTCTCAGCAGCGGCACGATAGATCTGCGGGCCGCCCGCGCGATCCGACGTGAAATACAGGGTTTGGCCATCCTTCGACCACTGCGGTTCGGTGTCGATTCCGGGATCGTCGGTAATGCGCGTCAGCGCCTGACTAGCCAAATCCAGCACGTAGATATCCAGATTGCCGTCCCGCGTCGACAGCGTGAGAGCCAGCTTTTTGCCGTCCGGCGACCACGCGGGCGCCTGATTCACCCCGGCGCGCGCCGATACCCGCTGCCGTTCCCCGGTCTTCAGGTACTGCACATACACCGACGGCATGCGGTTCTCGAAGGACACATACGCCAATTTCTGGCCGTCCGGCGACCACGCCGGCGACATCAAAGGCTCGCCCGATTGCATCACGACATGCGGGTTTTCACCGTCGGCATCCGCGACGATGAGGCGGTAATCCTTGTGAGGCAATGACCCGAGCACGGAAATGTAGGCCACGCGGGTCGCGAATGCACCGCGTATTCCGAGGATCTTCTCGAACACCATGTCGGCCACCTGGTGGCTCGCGAGGCGCAGTCCGGGTTTGTTCGCGGTGATCTGGAACCCCAGCAGCCGCTGTCGAGTGAGGACGTTGTAAAGCTCGAATGTGATGTTGAAGCGGTCTTGGCCCAAGCTCTGGACCTGGCCGACCACGATGTAATCGTTGTTGAGCCGGCGCCAATCATCGAAAGATATGGCGCTCCCGGTGTGCGGCTGCTCGACCATGTCCTTGCGGTCGGTGGACTTGAACCGTCCGCTGCGGGCGAGATCGTCGCTCACGAGTTGCGCCACGTCGAAGGAGCCGGCTTCGGGCAAACTGAAAGGCACGATCGCGATTGGGATGGCCTCCGCTTGCCCCTTGGTGATCTCGACCACGAGTTCGGCCCGTGCCAGCGGACAAACCAGAAGCAATCCGAGCACCACCGAGAATGCAAAGCGTTTATTCATTGGGCTTAAACCTAAATACGAAGTTTCGTTCAAACAGCGCCGGGTCCGGCGGTTCCGGCAGAGGCGATGCACGATACACCGCATTTTCGATCGATTGTCGGGCTGCGGCATCGCCGTTGCACTGCGTGACGCGCGCACCCGTGACCTCGCCGCCCGGAATTTGGGTGACTTCGACCAAACAATCAAGCCCCACGCTCGCGGAAGGAGGTTTGATCCAGGCGTTTTGGATTCTATTGCGAAGTTTGGCGATGTAGCTGTCACGCAGTGGGCCGGACTCGACTGCGCTTCGATGCTCCTCGTCAGCCAATTGTTTGCGCAATTCCGCCTCGCGGTCTTGCCGAGCGCGCTCATCGGCCGCGCGCTTGGCATCCGCAATCTGCTTGGCCTCGGCCGCCTGCTTCGCTTCGGCGGCTTTTTTGGCGTCCGCCGCATGCTTCGCTTCCTCGGCGAGCGCGGCTTCGGCCGCCCGCCGCGCCAGCGCCGCTTTTTGCGCGGCCGTCGCTTTCTGCGCTTCGGCGAGGCGCTGCTGCTCGGCGGCCGCAACCTTGGCGGCGGCGTCTGCCGCTGCAGCCTTAGCCTCTGCGCGAGCCTCCGCGCGGGCCTCTGCGCGAGCCTCTTCGGCCGCCTTGGCGTCCGCCGCTGCCTTGGCAGCTTCGGCGGCCTTGGCGGCTTCGGCATTTGACTGCTCGGCAGCTTTCGCCTCCTCGGCGGCTTTTGCCTGATCGGCTGCGGCTTTGGCATCGCGCTCCGCCGCTGCCTTCGCCTCCTCGGCAGCCCGTGCGCGCGCGGCCTCTTGCGCGGCGCGCTCCTCTTGGGCGTGTTGCGCGGCATGCAGGACCTGAGCGTCAACCACCACGGCATCGATCGGCAGCGGCTGCAAGCTAGGTGGTTTCCTGTGAGCGGATATCAGCGCCGCGACCACTAGGGCGCCCACCAGAAGGCCGTGCAACAGCACGGACACGACGACTGCCCACGAATGTTCGCGCAAAAAATTCCGCATTCAACCCGCGCCGCCATTGGCTTGCCCCCGCGCCGGAGGCCGGACGGGGTCCGTTAAAAAACCGACTTTGGCGGCGCCCGCATGTTGCAACAGCACCATGGCATGTACGACCGTGCCATAGGGCACGGTGGTATCGGCTTTGACCAAAATGGGTGTCTGCGGATCGCGACGTAACAGCGCGGCCGTACGGGCACTCACCGTCGCTTCCGACGCGGGCTTGTCCTGGTTCGGGCCGAAATTGACGTACAAGTGCCCCCCCGCGTCGATGGTCACGATCAGCGGTTCGTGCTTCGCCAGGAATTCGGGGTCGATGGGTTTGGCACCGGCCTCGGGCAGATCCACTTTGACTCCTTCTTTGAGCAGCGGGGCCGTGATCATGAAGATGACGAGCAGCACCAGCATGACGTCGATGTACGGCACCACATTGATCTCTCCCATCAGCCTACGGCGGCGGAGCGGCTTGGCCATGCGCTTACGCTTGCGCCCCGCGGGCCGGGCCGTGACGCTGCAGAATGGTCGAAAACTCTTCCACGAAGGTATCGAACCGAAGCTCGAGGCGGGTTACCTGATCGGCAAATCGGTTGTACGCTACGACCGCGGGAATGGCGGCGAACAAGCCGATGGCTGTCGCAATCAATGCCTCCGCAATGCCTGGGGCCACCGCGGCGAGAGTCGCCTGCTGCACGTTGCCGAGATTGTGGAAGGCACTCATGATGCCCCACACCGTGCCGAACAGGCCCACGTAAGGACTTGTCGACCCCACCGTGGCAAGCATGGCCAGATTGCGTTCGAGGCGATCCATCTCGCGCATCTGGGCCACGCGCATCGCGCGGCGCGCCCCTTCGAGCAATAAATCCGTGGGCGTTCCTTGTTGGCGAAGCCGGCTGAATTCGCCGAAGCCCGATTCGAAAATGCTTTGCTCGCCGGTACCCGCCCGACCCTTGGTCTCGATGCTCCGGTACAGAGCGGACAAATCGCCGCCCGACCAAAACGCCGACTCGAATTGATCAGCTTGACGCCGGGAGTAGGTTATGACCCGCCCTTTCTTGAAGATCACGGCCCACGACGCCACTGAAGCGCCCATGAGCAACACCATCACCGCCTGCACGATGGGGCTCGCATCAAGCACTAAGGCCCAAATCGATAAGTCATTGCCCATTAACTACGCCACTCCACGAATAGATCTTTTGGAATCGGCCGCGGTCTCAGCGTGCCGGAATCGAGACAGGCGACGCGAGTGCTCGCGTCGATGAGCTGCGCATCGCCGCGCAGGATGGTTTGCCTGAAATTGATTGTCGCACCGCTCAAGCGCACAAGTTCCGCGGTGACGACAATTTCATCATTGAGCACGGCCGGCCGCAAAAAATCGACGGCCACGTTCACCACCGCAAACTGCAACTGCCGATCCATTCGCAGGCGGAGCTGATCGATCCCGAGGGCGCGCAGCCAATCGGTGCGGCAGCGCTCCATGAATTTGAGGTAGTTCGCGTAGTACACCACACCGCCGGCATCCGTATCTTCCCAGTAGACGCGGCAATTGATCGAAAAGTTCGGCACCGCTCAAGGGTCCCGGAACAAGGGCAAGGTCAGATCCCGCTCGATCGCAGGCGCGGCAAGTCCGAAGTGCGCATAGGCGCTACGTGTCGCGACGCGCCCGCGGGCAGTGCGCATGAGAAATCCCTGCTGTATCAAGAAAGGCTCGATCACGTCCTCGATCGTGCCCCGCTCTTCGCTCATGGCCGCCGCCAGGCTGTCGACGCCGACCGGCCCCCCTTCGAACTTTTCGATTACGGTCAGCAGCAGCTTTCTGTCGAGCATGTCGAACCCTTCAGGATCCACCTCCAGCATGTTGAGCGCCGCCATCGCGACTTCCGCGCTGATGACACCGGACGCCTTCACCTCGGCAAAATCCCGCACTCTGCGCAGCAGGCGATTCGCGATGCGGGGCGTGCCGCGCGACCTTTCGGCGATTCGATGAGCGCCGTCCGACTGCAGCTGCAGTTTCAATATCGAGGCGCTGCGCGTGACGATTTTCTCCAAGTCCTCCGTCGAATAGAACTCCAATCGCTGCACGATGCCGAAGCGATCCCGCAGTGGCGAGGTCAGAAGCCCCGCACGGGTCGTGGCGCCGACCAACGTGAACGGCGGCAGATCGAGTTTGATCGATCTTGCGCCCGGGCCTTCGCCGATCATGAGATCCAACTGCGAATCCTCCATCGCCGGATACAGGACTTCTTCGACGACAGGGCTCAGGCGGTGGATCTCGTCCACGAACAATACGTCCCGCGGCTCGAGATTGGTCAGCAAGGCCGCCAAATCGCCGGGGCGCTCCAAAACTGGGCCGGACGTCTGCCGTAAATTGACTTTGAGCTCATTGGCAATGATGTTGGCGAGCGTGGTCTTCCCGAGTCCCGGCGGTCCGAAAATCAGCACGTGATCCAATGCCTCGCCCCGATTGCGCGCTGCCTGGATGAAGATCTCCATTTGCGTCTTCACGCTCGACTGCCCCACGTAGTCGGCGAGAGTTTTCGGGCGCACGGCGCGGTCGACCACCTCGTCTTCGCGCTTGGCCGGCCCCGCGATGATTCGATCCTCTTCAATACCCATTTCGATTCTTCAAGCCTTGGCCGCCGACTTGAGCGCGCGTCGTATGATTTCAGTGGTCGCAAGATCCGGTTCATCGACCGCTTTCAAGAGTCGAACCACTTCGGGCGGCTTATAACCCAAAGCGATAAGGGCGCTGAATGCCTCGCTCTGCGCAGTCGCCGCTTGGCCCGCGGCGCCCACCGCGCTGCCGGCAGCGGGGGGCATCGACAGTTTCTTGACGCTGTCGCGCATTTCGATGATCACGCGTTCGGCAGTCTTGCGGCCGATTCCCGGAATGCGGGTGAGCATCGCGATGTCCTCCGCCTCGATGATGCGGAGAAAATCGTCCACGCTCGCGCCGGAAAGAATGCCGAGCGCGATCTTCGGGCCAACCCCGGAGACCTTGAGCAGGCCGCGAAACAGGCGCCGTTCGCCTTCGGTGCCGAACGCATACAAAATATGCGCGTCCTCGCGCACCACGAGGTGCGTGAACAGCGCGACGGCTTCGCCCGCGGCCGGCAACCCGTAGAAGGTCGACATCGGCGCTTCCATTTCATAACCGACACCGTTCACGTCGACCATGAGCATAGGCGGTTGCTTGGCGGCCAAGCGGCCTTTGAGAAAACCGATCACCCGCGGCTCGCGCTACGCAATACCGAGATCCGCACGCGGCCCCGCAACGCATGGCACACGGCAGCCGCCAGTGCATCGGCCGCATCGGGCGACAGCGGTCCCGTCGAGCCGCAGAATATTTTTCATCATGAGCTGGACCTGCGCTTTTTCGGCGCTGCCGGACCCGACCACGGCTTGCTTGATCTGCCGCGTTGCATATTCGAACACCTCGGCATTGGCATTCGCGGTACCGCAAATGGCGGCGCCTCTCGCCTGGCCCAATTTCAAGGCGCTGTCGGGATTGCGGTTGACGAAAACGCGCTCGATGGCGATTTCGTGCGGCCGGTACTCGGCAACGATGGTCTGCACGCAGCGAAAGATCTCGCAGAGACGATCCGCGAATTCTCCTCTCTCGGTGCGGATGACGCCGCTTGCGACGTAGGTCAATCGAGCACCGACGGCATCGAGCACGCCGAACCCCGTACGCTGAGAACCAGGGTCGATGCCGAGCACCCGCACGCTTGTCAGGTCAACGCCGCGCAAGCGCTTCGCCCTCATCGCCGGCCGTGCCTCGGGCATGGCCTTCAAACCGCATTCTTCGGTTCCATCATTTGGGGCGTATGATACCGACAATAGGCGCTTAAACCCACCGGCAAAAGCGGCGCAACTCAAGTGGAAACAACGGCTTCAATCCGGTTCGCGGCGAGCGAGCGGCTGAACGCCGCCTTTGCAGCAGTGCGCGCTCTCGATCTGCCCGCCTCCGAGCTGACTCTTCTGCGCTCGGGCTTGGATGTCGCGGAGATCGTGCGCACGCTCGATGCCGACGACGATGTGGTCATCGCGGCCATGCTGCAGCCTCTGCTGGATGCCAAGATCATGGACCGGGAAGCGGCCGATCAGCAGGTTCGGCGCCGACGCGGTTCGCCTGGCTCGAAACTTGAGCCAATTGGGAGAATTCGGACTTCCGGCCGATTGGACTCCCGAGCAGGGACTCGAGTCGGGGCAGGCCGAGACACTGCGCAAGATGCTGCTGGCTGTCATCGGCGACGTGCGGCTGGTCGTCGTGCGGCTGGCCTCGCAATTGCAGAAAATGCGCGCCGCCAAGTCGCTCGATCAGCTTCAGCAGCGCAAGCTCGCGATCGAAACCCGCGAGGTTTACGCTCCTCTCGCCAATCGGTTGGGCGTATGGCAATTGAAGTGGGAAATGGAGGACCTGGCGTTTCGCTACCTTCAGCCCGCCGACTACAAGCACATTGCCGCCGCCCTCAAGGTTCGCCGCTCCGAGCGCGAGCGCTACATGGATGAATTGAAGACGCTGCTGCGCACTGAGTTGCGCGGGGCGGGCATCGACGCGACGATCGAGGGCCGTCCGAAACACATCTATAGCATTTGGCGCAAAATGCAGGCAAAGCAGCTCGCCTTCGAGCAACTCATGGACATTCGCGCGGCACGCGTGCTGGTGACCAGCGTTGCGGAATGCTATGCGGCCCTTGGAGTCGTGCACTCTCTTTGGCAGTTCATTGCCGGGGAATTCGACGACTACATCGCCACCCCCAAAGACAATCGGTATCGTTCGATTCACACGGCAGTCATCGGACCGGGCGGGCAAGCGGTGGAAATTCAGATCCGCACGCATGAGATGCACGCTGATTCCGAGCGCGGCGTGGCATCGCACTGGCGCTACAAGGAGGGAGGCCGGGGCGATCAGGCCTATGAGCGCAAGATCAACCAATTGCGTTCCCTGTTGGCGCCGGTTGAGGGAACCGAGACATCGCGGGATTTTCTCGATCGCATGCGCGTCGATCTATTTCAGGATCGGATCTACGTCGTGTCTCCCAAGGGGGAGATCGTGGACGTTCCGGTCGGCGGCACGCCGTTGGATTTTGCCTATCAAGTACATACGGATCTGGGTCATCGGACGCGCGGAGCCAAGGTGAATGGCCGCATGGTGGGACTCGATTACCGGCTCAAAAACAGCGACACGGTGGAGATCATCACCGCAAAGACCGGACATCCGTCCCGCGATTGGTTGTCTCCGCAGTCGGGTTTTCTCGCAAGTCCGAGACACCGCAACAAAGTCCGCGCCTGGTTCCGCAAGCAGGATGAGTCTCAGAATAAGGCAGAGGGCCGGGCGATGTTCGATCGGGAGATGCAGCGCTTGGGAATCAACAGTCCACCGCTCCCTGAACTGCTGAGCGAGCTCAAATTGCCCGGCACCGAGGCGTTGCATGAAGCCTTGGGATTGGGGGAGATCAGCCCCGCCCAAGTGGCGGGAGCAATCCAGCGAATTTTGCACGCGCGCGAGGTGCGGCCGGAGCACGTCGGCCGTCCGAGGAGCGCGCCCGCTCTGGAGCCCGAAATCGCGGTGCAGGGCATCGGCGACTTGCTGTCCACCTATGCGCGCTGTTGCAAGCCCGTGCCTCCCGAGCCGATCGTCGGCTACATCACGGTAGGTAGAGGGGTGAGCATTCACGCCCAGTCTTGCGCCAATCTCGGCCGCCTCAGCATCAAATCACCCGCACGGGTGCTCGCAGTCACCTGGGGAAAGATGGGCTCGACCGAGTTCCCCGTGGATATCGAGGTTCAGGCATTCGACCGGCGCGGACTGGTGCGCGACGTCAGCGCGGCGCTGGCGGACGAGAAGATCAGCATCCAGGGCATGAACACGCTCACGGACAAACGCGATAACGTCGCTCATATGCTCATCAAGATATCGGTCGCCGGACTGCCTCAGCTGTCGCAGGTGCTGACCCGGATCGCCCAATTGCCCAATGTCATCAGCGCCAGAAGAAAAAAATAGGTGTTCCGCGAGCGTGATCGGCGACCGCCAGGTCGCTCCCCGCGATTTCGTCGTATAGTCATCCCCGGAGCATGAGGTCCTTTGTAACGGTGGAGGCAAGTAGAGCGATGACCGATTGGGCGAAATGGGAAAGCCAGGTGATTAACGGAGTCTTTCCCTTGCGACGCTTCCTGGGTCGATCAAACCACAGCGTCGTGTTCCTTACCGAATACAAGACGCACAGCTTGCCCGATGCCGCGATCAAGATCGTCCCGGCCGACCCGGTGCATGCCGATGCTCAGCTCGCGCACTGGCGGACGGTCGCCGCCCTCTCCCACCCACATCTCATTCGCCTTCTGGACTTCGGACGCTGCCAGCTCGGCGGCCATAAATTTCTATTCGTGGTGATGGACTATGCCGAGCAGACTCTCGCGCAAATCCTGCCCCATCGGAGCCTCACGACCGAAGAGGCACGTGAAATGCTGCTTCCGACCCTCGATGTCCTGGCTTTCCTTCACCGCAAAAACTTGGTGCAAGGGCAGCTGAAGCCGCCGAATTTGCTGGTCGTCAACGATCAGCTGAAGATATCAAGCGATACCGTCCATCCCGCCGGCGCATCCTTGGCAAGCATCGCCAAGTCATCCGTGTACGATGCTCCGGAAGCGAAAAACGGCACAATTTCCGCCGCCAGCGACATTTGGGGTCTCGGGGTCACGCTTGTCGAGGCACTCACGCAACAGCTTCCCACCTGGCCGGACGACCGGTCTGAAACTGCCTTCTTGCCCGCCGCTCTTCCGCCGGCATTCGTCGATACTGTTCGGCGGTGCTTGAGTCGAAATCCGGCGAACCGTCCGTCGATCGCCGCCCTCGAAGCCCGGATCAAATCAGGCTCGCCGGAATCCCTGAATTCGGCTCCGCCAGCCTCGCCGGCATCGGTGATGTCGGTTCCTCAAGCCCCCCCGGTCTCACCGAACGCGAAACCTTCACCGGCCGTGGCGGAGTCCCCTAATACGGTTCCTCAGCCGGCCGCCGCGCCGGCGGCGTGGCTACTCCATCCAGGGCGCCCATTTCGCGCAGGGTCCTCTTGGCCGCCCTGGCCGCGGGCCTCTTGATGCTGGTCGCGATCTGGGCTGGTTTTCGCCCATTTCATCACCCTCCAAGCTCCCGGCAACCCGCCGCCTCTGCTCCTTCTCAAAGCACTTCGCGGCTGCCCGCTTCGCCCGCCGCCGCTATGCCTGCGACTGCCCCGCCCGCACCTGCTTCGCCTCCGGACATGCCGCAGAATTCGCGAATGGCCCCGTCCGGTGCGACTGCCGTGATTCATGAAGAGATTCCCGAAGTTTCGCGCAGCGCCCGCGCGTCGATTCGCGGCCGTATCAAGGTTACGGTGCGGGTCGCCGTCGATCGCTCCGGTCGAGTCGTCAAGGAGACATTGGAATATTCCGGTTCGAGCCGGTATTTCGCCCGTCTGGCAAGCGAAGCCGCGAGAAAATGGAAGTTCGCGCCGGCGGATGGCCCGGACTCTCGAGTCTGGCTGTTGCAGTTCGAGTTCGCCCGCGGCGGCGTGACGGGTCACGCAACCCCGCGGACCTAGCCGCCCGGCCGAGAGGCCGCGTTGGATAGGTACAATGCGCACGCATGAAGTTACCGGACCGGCGCTACACGGCTTGGGGCGTTGGGTTGGCAGTCACCGCAGCACTGCCGATCTTCGCCGGCTTCACAACCTTCGGTTGGGAATGTTCGGAGATCCTCGGTCTCGCAGGCGCACTGGCATGCCTCGCATTATGCGCTTGCCCGGTCCGGCCTCGAGATTCCACACCGGCGGTCTTGATGTCGCCGGGCCGCCACGAAATGTGGGCCTGGATAGCCTTAGGGATTGCGGCGCTCCACGTTGTCGTGGCAGCGCTGACCGACCCTACCGTCATCGAGTATTTAAAACCCACAGCGCCGCTCTACCAACTGGCAGGGATCGCGGCTTTGGCCGTACTCCTTCTCCTCGTAGTGTCCTCGCTTTCAAGTGCGCGCCGGCGGCTCTGGCGAAGCCACCGCGACTTCCAGGCAACCCATGTCCTCTTTGGCTGCCTGCTCGCCATTCTGCTCGCTGCCCATGTGATCGCCTCCGCTCGGTACACCGGAGGCTACGCTCGCCGCATCCTGTACATTGCGGTGGCGGCAGGCGGCATCGCGATGTTGCTTCGGCGCAGGCGCGGCGGCCGAACCGGGGCGCAGGGAACCCCGGTCGTACGGCGACTCGCGTTCGGCCGGCATTCAACCCTCACTGCCGGCGTAATCGTCATCACCATTCTTGGACTTGGCACGCTCATCGGTGGCCGCGCCGGCGTCGCTCTCCGTGAACCTCTGCTACGGCGCGGAAAGACGCTGCCGTTGAATTTCGACCATGGCAAGCACGTGGCCGTGAACTGTCTGGTCTGCCACCATAATTATGCCGATGGCCGCGGCTTCGATGCGTGTATCCATTGTCATCGCAGCCCGCGTGCGGATCTCAAGGTCGCGGTCGAGGCGCGGTTTCATGGTTTTTGTTTTGACTGCCATCGCAATCCCGAGCCGCGCTTTCCACGCCATGGCCCGGTGTCGGGCTGTGTGTCGTGTCATCAACTCGCCCCGACGGCGAATTAGCCCGGAAACCCGATCAGGCACGCCCAGTCAGCGGCCGACCCCACCAGGAGTGGCCCGGCCAGGAGTGGCCCGGTCAGGAATGACCAGGTCGGGAACGGCCGGGGTCATACTCCAGAATTTCGCCGTTGGCGAGCGAAACGCCGGTCAAGGCTTGAATAAAGGCCCAGTGTCCGACGAGCAGCGTCGTCGCGCTGTCCTTACAAGCGGCCATCTGAGCACGGAACGCATCCGCTCGTTCGCTGGTCTCCCGCGCCGATTCGATGCCCGAATGCCACCACATGGGCGGCAGATGCCCGAATTCATGATGCGGGAAACGCCGTGCAAGCACGTCGGGAGGACTGCCGATATCGCATGCAAAAGCGGCTTGTTCACGAACCTCGTGCATGATTTTTACCGGCACTCTGTGCACCGCCAGTACCGGCTGCGCGGTCTGCAACGCGCGCGTGAACGGCGAAATGATGACGCGGGTCAACTCAGCGCCTGACAACTTCACCGCGGCTGCCTCGGCTTGTTCTTTGCCGAGCGGCGTCAGCTCCGGGTCTTCAATGCCCGGGTCGACTCGAGTCTGGGTGAAGAGCAGATTGAAGTAACTTTGTCCATGACGCAGCAAAAACATGGGTAAAGCGGCAGGCCTAGCGGTTGATGCTGTCGATCGCCTTCTTGTCGACCGCCAACGCGGCCTCGTGAATGGCTTCGGACAGCGTCGGATGGGCATGAATCGTGCGCTGGATGTCCTCGGTGCTCGCCGAATACTCCATGGCGAGTACCGCCTCGCTGATCAGTTCGCCCGCCATCGGCCCGATCACGTGAATGCCGAGAACTTCGTCGTCATCCTTGGCGGATACGATTTTCGCGAGACCCTGGGCCGCTTCCATTGCTCGCGCCCGGCCGCTGGCCGAGAACGGAAAAGTTCCCACCTTGTAAGGCCGGCCGCCTGTCTTGACCTGCTCTTCCGTTTGTCCGACCCAAGCTATTTCAGGGGCGGTGTAAATCACCGACGGTATGACCTTGTAATTCACTTCCGCAAAATGTCCGGCGATGAGGTCTGCGGCCATGATGCCCTCCTCTTTACCCTTGTGAGCCAGCATGGGGCCGCGAACCACGTCGCCGACCGCCCAGACGTTGGGAACGCCGGTGCGGCAATGTTCGTCGACTTGAATGAAGCCGCGTTCGTCGAGCCGGACACCGGTGCCTTCCGCGAGCAGCCCTTGCGTGAAGGGACTGCGCCCGACGGCGACCACCAGCTTGTCGACCTGCAACGTATGATCGCCTTGCGCGTCGGAATAGACCACGTCGACCGCCGCGCCTGCTACGGAAGCGCTGACGACCTTCGCACCGAGCTTGATGTCGAGTCCTTGTTTTTTGAAATGCCGCTGCGCCTCCTTTGCGATCGCGCCATCCGCTATCGGCAGGAACTGCTGCAGCGCCTCGAGCACCGTCACTGCACTGCCGAGACGCCGCCAAACGCTGCCGAGCTCGAGTCCGATGACCCCCGCGCCGATCACCCCCAGACGCGGCGGCACCGCGTCGAACTCCAAGGCATTCCATGAATCGACGATGTACTTTCCGTCATGCGGGACATTCTTGAGCCGCACCGGCACCGAACCGGAGGCAAGAATCACATGCTTGGCCTGCAACGTCTTCTCGACACCGTCGGGTCCCTTCACGAGCACCTTGTTCCCGGGCAATAGACGGCCGTGACCTTGCATGCCGGTCACCCCGTTCGCCTTGAACAGCGCCGTGATGCCGCCCGTCATGGTCTTCACCACGGAAGCGCGGCGCTTTTGCATGGCGGCAAGGTCGAGCTGGAGGTCGCCGACCTTGATCCCGTGCACGGAGAATTCATCCTTAGCCCGCTGATACAACTCCGAGGACTCGAGCAGCGCCTTGGAGGGGATGCAGCCCGCATTCAAGCACGTTCCACCGAACGCAAAACTGCCGTCGGTGTTCTTCCACTCGTCGATGCAGGCGACCTTCATCTTGTTCTGTGCCGCACGTATGGCGGCGGGATACCCCGCCGGGCCGGCTCCGATCACGATTACATCGTAGAGTTCGCTCATACGCCGAGTACCATGCGCGCGGGGTCCTCGAGGCATTGCTTGACCGTCACCAGGAACTGCACGGCCTCACGGCCGTCGATGAGCCGATGATCGTAGGTGAGCGCGATGTACATCATGGGACGGACCACCACCTGGCCATCGATCACGACCGCGCGGTCCTGAATCTTGTGCATGCCGAGAATTGCACTTTGCGGGGAATTGACGATCGGAGTTGACAGCAAAGACCCGAACACCCCGCCATTGGTTATGGTGAACGTGCCGCCCGTGAGTTCTTCTATCGTAATGGTACCGGCGCGGGCGCGGGCTGCGAAATTCGCGATCGATTTTTCGATCTCGGCGAAGCTCTGCAGATCCGCGTCGCGCAAAACGGGCACGATCAAGCCACGATCGGTGGATACCGCGACGCCGACATCGAAATATTCGTGATAGACGATATCGTTGCCTTCCACCGAAGCGTTGACTGAAGGGAATTTTTTCAGGGCTTCCACGCAGGCCTTGGCAAAGAACGACATGAACCCGAGTTTCACGCCATGCTGCTTCTCGAACGGATCCTTATACCGTGCACGCAGCTCGTTGACGGCCTTCAGATCCACCTCGTTGAACGAGGTCAGCAAGGCTTGCGTGGCTTGCGCCTGCACCATACGCTCGGCGATCCGCGCACGCAGGCGAGTCATCGGCACGCGTTGCTCGGCGCGCGAGGTGCGCGCGCTTGACGGAGACGCCGCCGGAACCTTCCCGGCGGGCGCCTTCGCGGCGGGAGCCGGGGCGCCTTCCTTGGCGGACAAGTAATTGACCACGTCAGACTTTGACACGCGACCGTCGCGGCCGGAGCCGGCGACCGCCTTGGGGTCCACTTTGTTCTCTTCAACGACGCGTTTCGCCGCCGGACTGAGCTTCGCCGACGGTGGGTCGGACTTGACGGGCGGCTCGGGCTTGGCAGCCGTGGAGGGTTTGACGGCGTCGGCTTTGACGGCATCCGCCGCGGCCGTCGCGGCGCCGCCGGAGCTCGTCATGATCGCGGGCGCACTCGCTCCAGGCAGGGCGGTGGCTCCCTCTTCGATCACCGCCAACAGCTGGCCGCTCGTCACCGTGGTGCCGTCACCGAGTTTAATGTCCTTGAGCACTCCAGCGGCAGGTGCCGGAACCTCGAGAACCACCTTGTCGGTTTCCAAATCGACGAGGTTTTCATCGCGGGCGACGGCCTCTCCGGGCTTCTTATGCCATGAGACAAGCGTGGCGTCGGCCACCGATTCCGGCAGCTGCGGCACACGCACTTCGATGGTCATGACGCGGTCCTAGTTTGAGCCTGTACCGCAGTCGGGAGGCGCATGGTGTGGCGAGATGTTTCTTCCGGCGGGACGCCTTGCAACGCCGCGGCGACGAGATTTTTCTGTTGCTGCTCGTGTAGCGCGGGAATACCCGTCGCGGGCGCCGCCGCGCCGGCGCGCCCTGCATAGAGCAGCTCGTGCTGGGGACCGAGCTTCGACTGCAGCCGATGACGAATCTGATACCAGCTGCCTTGGTTCTGCGGCTCTTCCTGGCACCAGACGATTTCGCGGGCATTCGCATATTTACGCAGAATTGCTTCGTATTCGTCCGAGGGAAAGGGATAGAGCTGCTCGAGGCGGACGATTGCAACCGAGTTGGCTTTTACCTCGCGGCGCGACTTCAACAAGTCGAAATACACTTTGCCGCTGCAAAGTACGATCCGCGTCACTTCCGACGGCTTCAGATCGTCGATCTCGCCGATCACGGAATAAAAGCCGCCGCCCGCGAGCTCTTCGAGCCGCGATACCGACAAGGGGTGGCGCAGCAAGCTCTTCGGCGTCATGACGATGAGCGGTTTGCGCAACGGCCGCATCATTTGCCGGCGCAGCATGTGAAACATCTGCGCCGGGGTCGACGGCACGCACACCTGCATATTGTATTCGGCACAGAGCTGAAGGAAACGCTCCAAGCGCGCCGAAGAGTGCTCCGCCCCCTGGCCCTCGTAGCCATGGGGCAAGAATAACGTGATGCCCGACAGCCGGCCCCATTTTGCCTCGCCGGAGCTGATGAACTGGTCGATGATGACTTGCGCGCCATTGGCAAAATCGCCGAATTGCGCTTCCCAGATCGTCAAGCAATGCGGTTCGGTGGTCGAGAAACCATACTCGAACCCCATCACCGCCTCTTCGGACAAGACCGAATCGGTCACCGTGAACGTCGGCTGATTGGTCGCCAAGTGCTGCAGAGGGACGTAGGTGCGTCCCGTGGCCTGGTCGTGGAGGACCGCATGGCGATGGAAGAACGTGCCGCGGCCGCTGTCCTGGCCGGTGAGGCGGATCGGATAGCCCTCCTGCACCAGGCTCGCATAGGCCAAGTTTTCCGCGCAGCCCCAATCGAGCGCAAGGTCCCCGCTCACCATTCTCTCGCGGGCCTGCATGATCGCGAGGACCCGCGGATGCAAGGTCCAGTCCGACGGATAGGTGGTGATCGCCTTGCCCAACGCCCGCAGGCGGGGCATCTCAACCGACGTCTTTACCGGCTCGGCCCAGTCCGCGTCCAGATAGGCGCTCCAATCCACCGTGTACTTGTTGCCGATGAGACCCAGTGCGGCGCGCGCCTGCGGCTTGCCCTCGTCCAAACCGGCGCGATACTGCTCCATCATCGCCGCTGCGTCTGCAGCCGTCAGGACGCCTTCGGCCACCAATTTCTCCGTATAGATTTGGCGTGCCGTGGGTTTCTTGCGAATGACTTGATACATGAGCGGCTGGGTCGCGGCCGGCTCGTCGGCCTCGTTGTGGCCGTGGCGCCGATAGCACACCAAGTCGATGACGACATCCTTATGGAATGTCATGCGGTACTCGAGAGCGAAACGGGCCACGAAGCACACCGCTTCCGGATCATCCGCGTTGACGTGAAAGATCGGCGCCTCGATCATCTTCGCGACGTCCGAGCAATACAGCGTGGAGCGCATGTCGCGCGGATCGCTGGTGGTGAATCCCACCTGATTGTTGACGATGACGTGTACCGAGCCGCCCGTGGAGAAGCCGCGGGCTTGCGACAGCTGCAAGGTTTCCATCACGACGCCCTGGCCTGCGAAAGCGGCATCGCCGTGAATCTGTACCGGCAACACCTTGTCGCCGCGCGCATCGCCGCGCCGCTCCTGCCGCGCCCGCACCGAGCCTTCGACCACAGGGTTCACGACCTCCAAATGGGAGGGATTGAACGCAAGCGCGACGTGTACGTTGCCCGACGGGGTTTTCAGATCCGAGGAGAATCCCTTGTGATATTTCACGTCCCCGGAACCGCGAAGTTTTGCAAGATCATACTGGCCTTCGAATTCGCTGAACAAGTCCTTGGGCGATTTTCCGAGCAGATTCACGAGCACATTGAGCCGGCCCCGATGCGCCATGCCGATGATGGTTTCCTCGACGCCGGCGCTGCCACCCTGCTGCACGAGATCGTCGAGCAAGGGGATCAGGCTGTCCGCGCCTTCGAGCGAGAAGCGCTTCTGCCCCACGTACTTGGTGTGCAGATAGCGTTCCAGACCCTCGGCGGCGGTCAACTGCCACAGGATATTTTTCTTCTCATCGGCGCTGAAGCGGCGATGCATGCGCGCGACCTGGAAACTATCCTGGAGCCAAAGGCGCTCGTCCGTGTCCGAGACGTGCGCAAATTCGGCGCCTATCGTTTCGGCGTAAATGAACTTCAGGTCCGCGAGAATATCCTTGAGCTTGGCGCGTTCCGGGATGGCAGCATTGCGGCTGCCGGTAAAGAATTCGGTGTCGAGATCGGCATCGGAGAGCCCGAAATACGCGAGGTCGAGCACGTAGGGCTTGGCGCGTCGCTGCAGGCCAAGCGGATCCAACTTTGCGATCAAATGGCCGCGATTGGCGTACACCTGGATGAGGCGCGACACGGCACCCTGCTTGGCGCTTGCGCCGGCCGGTTCCGCGCAATCGACGCCGCCGGGGCGGGATGAATTGGCCCGCGACAACAACTGCTCGCGAATGGGGCCATGCGCCACATCGCCGGTCTCGCCGCCCTGCAAATGACGAAAGTAAGCAGCCCAGGCCGGATCGACCTCGTTCGGATCCTTCAGGAACTGCTCGTAGAGTTCCTCGATGAAACCGGCATTCCCACCGGACAGGGCTGTCGTAGCCATTTGGTCGGCAAGTGATTGACTCATGGCGAGGACGGTGAAAACCTCAAGTACATCAATATGATGGGATGTCGGGGTGGGCTGGCGAAGATGTCCATAGTTTAGCCGAAGGCGGCACAATATGGAATGTGAGGGGGCCCGGCAGAATTACAAGATAGCCGCCTCGAGAGGAGCCTTGAGCATGCAAACCTCGTAGCCGATGAGGCTCGCATAAGCGATGAGAACCCCGTACAGCACCCATGCGACGGGCAGCAGACGCATGAAACGGTAGCGCGCCAGAAACACCATGAATACGATGCTCATGCTGGTCAAGGCCATTTTTAGCGCAGCAAATGCCGCCACGTTGCGGCCGACGAGCAGCGCCATGATGGGGTTTACCTCGGCGGCGCCTCTCTGCAGCAGCAGCAGCGTCAGAAACGCATCCAATACGCACAACAACAAGATGCCGATCGCGACTGCCAGCAAATGAGAGGAATGCCAATCCAGGGACTGGTAGCCCGAGTCGCCGCGGCGCCGCGGCGCCGTTCGGCGACGCGGGTTGAAATTGCCGTGCCAAACCGACCACCAGACGCGTTGGCGCCGATCGTCGTGCTCGCGGCGCTCTTGAATCGCTTGGGGTCCGGAACGGTTCACTGGCTTCATCGGGTGCACTATCCCTACTCGTGCGGTTACTCGGCAAGCTCAATGCGTCATAATGCGCATCGACGGCAGGTTTTTTTTTACGATGCGGTCACGAGCGCCGCGACGAACTCGCTCACCGGCATCGCGGCCAGAGTGCGAGGGTTCGCGAACATCGATTTGATCGATTCGGTTTGATTCGCTCCGAAATGCGCGGCGACGCTCGACTCGAACTTGTGCACCAGCACCGGCATGCCCTCCGCGCGGCGCTTACGATGGCCAATCGGGTAGTCGACCTGCACACGCTGACTTGCTGTCCCGTCCTTGAAAAACACCTGCACGGCATTGCCGATATAGCGCTTGTTCGGATCGTAGTACTCTTGCGTGAATGTAGGGTTTTCCCTGACCAGCATTTTTGCACGCAATTCATCGACCCGCGGGTCGCCGGCGATGTGATCCTCGTAATCCGCAGCCTCGAGTCTGCCGAACAGCAACGGAATGGCGACCATGTATTGAATGCAGTGATCGCGGTCTGCGGGATTGGCAAGGGAACCTGTCTTATCGATGATGCGCACGCCCGGTTCCTGAGTCTCTATCGTGATCCGCTCGATCTCGCCGATCCTGACCGCGATTTGACCGTGCAGGGTCATCGCCGCTTCGACTGCGGTCTGCGCGTGAAACTCCGCCGGGTATGAGATCTTGAACAGGATGTTCTCCATCACATAACTGCCGAAGGGCTGCGGCAAGGCCAGCGCTTTTCCCTTGAACAATACATCCTGGAAACCCCACGTTTGGGCGGACAGCGCCGACGGATAGCCCATCTCGCCCTTGAGTGCGAACAGCGCATGGCGCACGGCACGGCTCGTCGCATCGCCGGCGGCCCAACTTTTGCGCGAGCCGGTGTTCGGGGCATGGCGGTAGGTGCGCAGCGCTCCACCGTCGACCCAGGCATTCGATACCGCGTTGATGATCTGCTCTCGCGAGCCCCCGAGGAGCGCCGTGACGACGGCCGTGGACGCGACGCGAACCAGCAGCACATGGTCGAGCCCGACTCGATTGAAGCTGTTCTCCAAGGCTAGGACCCCCTGGATTTCGTGCGCCTTAATCATGCCCGTGAGCAGTTGGCGAACCGAGACCGGTTTGCCGGTGCGCGAAAGGTAATCCGCCACCGCGAGAATTCCACCGAGATTATCGGACGGGTGCCCCCACTCCGCCGCCAGCCACGTGTCGTTGAAATCGAGCCAGCGAATCATGGCTCCGATATTGAACGCGGCAGTGATGGGATCGAGTTCGTATGCCGTGCCTGGTACGCGCGCTCCATTGGTGAGGGTCGCGCCGGGGACCACCGGCCCCATCAATTTCGTACAGGCCGGATATTTCAATGCCTGAAAGCCGCATGCCAACGTATCCATCAGACAGTAGGTGGCCGTCTCATAGGCGAGCTTGCTCTTGATTTCGAAATTCAGCGCATAGTCTGCGATTGCCGTCAGGATGTGATCGGGCGCAGGCCTCTCGGCCGATTTAATGTCGTGGGACATGTCGCTTCATGGTCTTGATGTGGATGGGGTAAACCGGCGCGAGGGAGCGGCGGGCGCGTCTCACGGGCGCTGCGCCAGCGGCACGAATCTTACATTTTCCGGTCCGACGTAATTCGCGCTCGGGCGAATGATCTTTCCGTCCTCGCGCTGCTCGATGACGTGTGCGGCCCAGCCCGAGGTGCGGCTGATGACGAACAACGGCGTGAACATGGCGGTCGGCACGCCCATCAAATGGTAGGACACGGCCGAGAACCAATCGAGATTAGGAAACATGTTCTTGATTTCATGCATCACCGACTCGATCCGCTCGGCGATCTCGAAACCGAGCGTATCGTTCGCTTCGCGGGCCAAGTTCCGGGCGACCTCCTTGATCACCTGGTTGCGAGGATCGGAAACCGTATACACCGGGTGACCGAATCCGATGATCACCTCCTTGCTCGCCACGCGCCGACGAATATCCGCGTCGGCTGCATCCGGCGTCGGATAACGATTCTGAATCTCGAACGCGACTTCGTTCGCGCCGCCGTGCTTGGGCCCCCGCAGCGCACCGATCGCCCCGGTGATGCACGAATAGAGGTCCGAACCGGTCCCTGCAATCACGCGGGCCGTAAAGGTCGAGGCATTGAATTCATGTTCGGCATATAGATTGAGCGAAGTGTGCATTGCGCGCACCCAAGACGCGGACGGCTCCCGTCCGTGCAATAGGTGCAGGAAATGCGCGCCGATCGAGTCGCAGTTCGATTGCATGTCGATGCGCCGCCCGGTGCGGGAGTAGTGGTACCAATAACACAGCATCGAACCCAAAGACGCCAGCAACCGATCGGCGATATCGCGAGCACCCGCGCTGGCGTGATCGGCCGCCTCGGGGATCGAGCAGCCGAGGGCCGAAACCCCCGTGCGCAAGACGTCCATCGGGTGGCTCTCGGCCGGCAGTTGTTCGAGCACCCTCGACACCGCGGGGGGCAGGTACCCGCAGCTCTTTCAGCTTGGCTTTATAGGCGGCAAGTTCCGCACGATTCGGCAGCTTCCCGTGAACCAAGAGATGCGCGATCTCCTCGAACTCACATTGGGTGGCAATGTCGAGAATGTTGTAGCCACGATAGTGCAAGTCGTTGCCGGTTCTGCCGACGGTGCAGAGGGCGGTGTTGCCCGCGGTCACTCCCGACAAGGCCACGGACTTCTTGGGTTTGAACGCGCCGCTTGGCGCTTCCGGGGTCGTGCTCACTTTTCTTTGCCCTCGGCGAATAACTCGTCCAGCTTGGTTTCGTATGCGTGGTAGTCGAGATACTTGTAGAGATCGGCTCGGGTTTGCATCGAGTCCAAGACGTTCTTCTGCGTGCCGTCGCGGCGTATCGCCTGGTAGGTCGCAAGTGCGGCTGCATTCATGGCCCGATAGGCTGAGCAGCAATGCAGCACGATATCGACGCCGACCGCGCGGAGCTCGTCGCGCGTGTACAAAGGCGTATGGCCGAATTCGGTGATATTGGCGAGAATGGGCACTTTGACGGCGTCCTTGAATCGCCGGTACATGGCGAGATCCGTGACCGCTTCCGGGAAAATCATGTCGGCTCCCGCCTCTACGCAGGCCATCGCGCGCTCGATGGTTTTATCCAGGCCCTCCACGGCCAACGCATCCGTGCGCGCCATGATCACGAACTCGGTTACCGTGCGCGCGTCGACGGCCGCTTTGACGCGATCCATCATTTCTTGCTTGGAGACGATTTCTTTACCGGGCCGGTGACCGCAACGCTTGGCCTGAACTTGATCCTCGATGTGCAGGCCGGCCGCGCCCGCCTTGATGAATGACCGCACGGTACGCGCGATATTGAAGGCACCGCCCCATCCGGTATCGGCATCCACCAAGAGCGGCAGCGGACACGCATCGGTGATGCGGCGGATATCGATCAGCACATCGTCCATGGTGCTGATCCCCAAGTCCGGAACTCCCAGCGAGTTGGCGGCCACACCGCCGCCCGAGAGATAGAGGGCTTTAAATCCGCAAGCGGCTGCCATTCTTGCCGCATAGGCGTTGATGGCGCCGACGACTTGCAATGGACGTTCATCGGAGACGGCGGCGCGAAATCGCGCGCCCGGGGAGGCAGATGAAGCAGCCGTCATAAGCGCCCCACCACCGGAATCAAGGCTCCCGTGATTGCGCGAGCCTGATCCGAGATCAAAAACGCGACGACCTCGGCCGCTTCTGCCGGCCTCACCCAGCGAGTGAAGTCCGCCTTCGGCATATCGATACGATTTTTTGGCGTGTCGAGGATGCTCGGCAATACGGCGTTGACGGTGATGCCTTGATCCTTGAATTCATCGGCGAGAGCCTCGGTCAATTTCGCAACGCCCGCCTTTGACGCGGCGTATGCGCCCATACCCGTGGTGGCCTTGCCGGCGGCCGCCGAGCCGACGTTGACGATTCGGCCGCCGCCGGCCTGCAACAGGTAAGGGAGCGCCGCCTGACACGAAACGACGGCGGTCCTCAGATTGATCCTGTACATCGCGTCCCAGATGTCGAGCGTGCCACCGGCGAATTTGCCGAAGCCGAAGCCGCCGGCAATATTGATGAGCCCGTCGAGCCGGCCGGCTTCTTTGACCAGCCGTTCCATTGCCGAGCGCCCAGCCTCCTCCAAGGTCAGATCGACTCCGCCGTAGTGCAAGGTTCCGGCCGGCAGGAGTTCCGGGGACGCCTTCGAATGAGAGAGCAGCGCCAGCTTGGCTCCGTAGCCGGTCAGGATCTCGGCCACCGCTTGACCCAACACGCCGTCGCTGCCGGTCACCGCCAGGATCTTGCCGGACAGATTCATGTCCGAATTATCCTCGATTCGCCGATCGGTTCAGGGTGACCAAACCGCTCAAAATGAGTGAGCATAATTGCAACGTGCCTGACCCGCTAAGCCTGCAGCGCGCGCCGGAATTCGCCCGGCGAGGCGCCAGTCCATTTTCTGAACGCGCGATGAAACGCACTGCGTTCCGAAAAACCCAGCTCCAGGGCAATGTCCATGACGCTGCGGCTCGAATGACTGAGGTAACTGATCGCAAGGTCCCGGCGTAGCTGGTCCTTGATCGATTGATACGACTCGCCTTCCTCGTGAAGCCGCCGGCGCATCGTCGCGGGGGTCATGTTCATTTCTTCCGCCAACCTTTCGAAATCCGGCACCTCGCCCGGCAGGCACTGGCGCAGGCGCCGCCGCACCCTCGCGTTGAGGCTGCTGCCGTTCTTATATTTCAAGAGGATACTCTCGGGCGCCGTGCGCAGGAACTCCTTGACCGATCGCTCGTTTTGCACCACCGGCAGGCCGAGGTAACTCTCTTCGAAGGCAATCAACGTATTCGGCCTGTCGAAGCGCAGATCCGCGCTGTACATCAACCGATACTCCGCGCTGTACGCGGGTTCCGGGTAACTGAATTCGGCTCGCAGGATGGGAATGCGCCGCCCGACCAGCCAGCAAGACACCCCGTAGAGCAGCATCAGCAGAAGTTCATGAGCAAAAGCTCGTTGACGCGTGTCCGCCACCCGCTCCTGCAGAACGATCCTCGCCTCGCCGGCGCCGCGCTCCGCCTTTCCTGAAATGTCATCGAGAATCAACGCATAGAACCGCAGGCTCCTATCGAGCGCCTGCCCCAAAGTCTTGCAGCTCAGCACCGAATGGCACAGCATGGCGAAGCTTCCGGCCTTCATCCGACGCGAATCCTGGCCGAAAAACTCATCATCGAGCGCCAGCGCAACGGTGCGCCACAGGGCGCCGTAGTGTTTCGCCGAAACCCGTGCCTGGGGCACTTGCAGCAAGCTCGAAGAGAGTCCCACATTCGCCAGCAGCTCATCGGCATTCAAGTCGCGGGCCCGCACGCTCTGCAATGCGGCCGCCACGAAACAAATTGCGATGGTTCCCGGTTCCGCGGACAGCGACGAGGCTGCCGGGCCGCGGACCGCCGCGGACGGTTCCATGTTGCGATTTTGCTTACGCATTTTGACCGATTTTGGCACTCACTGATCGATGCGAGGCTCTATAGTTTAAACTACGGGGTTCGGAATACGCATATGTTAACGACTCCAAGGGAACGCTCATGAACACGAAGCCTGCAACGCTCGCCAATCAGGTACCGACCGTCAAAATGCTGCTCGACGGAGAGTTCGTCGATTCGCGAACCAGCGAATGGCGCGACGTCGTCAATCCGGCGACCCAGGATCTGCTCGCACAAGTCCCGTTCGCCACCGATGAGGAAATCAACGCCGCGATAGCCTCGGCCAAACGGACCTATCAATCCTGGAAGAACACCCCGCTGGCGGCTCGCGCGCGGATCATGCTGAAGCTGCAGGCGCTGGTACGGGAACACATGAGCCGCATCGCGCAAACCTTGAGTGCGGAACAAGGCAAAACCCTGGCAGATGCCGAGGGGGACGTGTTCCGCGGTCTTGAAGTCGTCGAGCACGCCTGTTCGATCGGCAGCCTACAGCTCGGCGAATTCGCGGAAAACGTTGCCGGCGGCGTGGATACCTACACCTTGCGCCAACCCATCGGCGTGTGCGCGGGCATCACCCCTTTCAATTTTCCGGCGATGATTCCGCTGTGGATGTTCCCGATGGCCATCGTCTGCGGCAACACGTTTGTGCTTAAGCCCTCGGAGCAGGACCCCCTCACGCCCATGCTGTTGGCCGAGCTTGCACTCGAGGCCGGCGTACCGCCCGGCGTGTTGAACATCATCCACGGCGGCAAACGTGCGGTCGACGCGCTCTGCACCCACCCGGACATCGCTGCGGTCTCCTTCGTCGGCTCGACCGCCGTAGGGACGCACGTATACAGCCTGGCCTCGCAGCATGGAAAACGTGTGCAGTGCATGATGGGCGCCAAGAACCACGCGGTGGTGATGCCAGACGCCAACAAGGAGCAATCGCTCAATGCCCTCGTCGGAGCGACCTTCGGCGCGGCAGGACAACGCTGTATGGCTACGTCGGTCACGGTGCTGGTGGGTGAGGCGCAGAAATGGATCCCGGACATCGTTGCCAAGGCGAAAACGCTCAAGGTCAATGCGGGCGTGGAAAAAGGCGCCGATCTCGGCCCCGTCGTTTCAAAGAACGCGAAACATCGCATCCTGGGTCTCGTTGAAGAGGGCATCAAGGAAGGCGCGAAGCTCGAGCTGGACGGCCGCGCGATCAAAGTGCCAGGCTATGAGAAAGGCAATTTCATCGGTCCGACGATTTTCTCCGGGGTGACCCCCGAAATGAAAATCTATACCACCGAAATATTCGGGCCGGTCATGGTCATCGTGGGCGTGAATACGCTGAGCGAGGCCATCACGCTCGTCAATGCCAATCCGTTCGGCAACGGCACCGGCATCTTTACGCAAAGCGGCGCCGTCGCCCGCAGATTTCAAAACGAGATCGACGTGGGCCAAGTGGGAATCAACGTGCCGATCCCAGTGCCCGTACCGATCTTCAGCTTCACCGGGTCGCGCGGCTCCAAACTCGGCGATCTGGGTCCCTACGGCAAGCAGGTAGTGCAGTTCTACACCCAGACCAAGACCGTCACTGCGCGCTGGTTCGACGACGGCGGCACGGTCTCCGGCGTGAACACGACCATCAGCCTCAAGTGAGAATCGCGTGCAGCTAAAAGAAACGCACGCCGTCGTCACGGGCGGCGCCTCGGGATTGGGCCTGGCGGTGGCGGCGCGAATTGCCGCAGCCGGGGGGAAAGTCACGCTTCTCGACGTGAACGCCGGCCAAGGCACCGAGGCTGCCGCATCGCTCGGCGCGCGCGCCGGCTTCATAGCGGCCGACGTTACCGACGAAACCGCGGTCAACGGCGCCCTCGAACGCGCCCGCGAGCGGATGGGATCGGTCAATGCGGCGGTCAATTGTGCCGGCATCGCGACGCCTGCACGTTTGGTCGGGCGCCAAGGAGCGATGGCAGGCGCTTTTTTCAGGAAAATGATTGAAATAAATTTGGTCGGCACCGTGTTGATTGCCAAGGCTGCGGCGGCAACGATGCAGCAGAATCCTCCCAATGCCGCGGGCGAGAGGGGCGTGATCATCATGACGGCATCGGTCGCCGCCTTCGACGGACAGATCGGACAGGTGGCCTATGCCGCCTCGAAAGGCGGAATCGTCGCGATGACGCTGCCCATGGCGCGGGAGCTCGCGTCCTCCGGAATACGCGTCGTGACCGTCGCGCCCGGGCTGTTCGCGACCCCCATGATGAAGGGCCTCCCCCCGGAGGCGCAGGACTCCTTGGCGAAGCAGACGCCCTTCCCGGCGCGGCTGGGCGAGCCCGATGAGTTTGCGGCTCTCGTGGCGCACATATTGGAAAACTCCATGCTGAATGGCGAAACCATCCGGCTCGATGGAGCCGTTAGAATGCAGCCTCGCTGAGAATTCGAGACTTGGACTACGGGTCTTGGCGGCAATCTACGACACCATCGGGACCACTTATTCGCGCAGGCGCGCAACCGATCCACGGATTGCTTCCGCAATCGAGCAAGCACTTCAGGGGTGCGCCTCAGTCTTGAACGTCGGCGCCGGAACGGGCTCCTACGAACCGAGAGGTTTCGACGTTATCGGCGTGGAACCGTCCTGGACCATGATCCGGCAGCGGACGGGCGCTGCGGCGCCGGTGGTGCAGGGCCGCGCAGAAGCGCTGCCCTTTTCGGATCGGTCATTCCACAGCGTACTCGCCGTTTTGACCGTGCACCATTGGACCGATCAAAACCGGGGATTCGCTGAGTGCGCACGCGTCGCTCGAGACCGCGTCGTGTTCTTCACCATTGATCTCACGGCGGTCTCGGCCAAGGAATTTTGGCTGTTTGAGTATTTTCCAGCCCTTCTGACCACGGATCTGCAGGTTTTCCCGAACCTCCAACGCTTCGCTGACGCCTTTGCTTCGCTCGAAGTCGTCCCGGTGCCAATACCGGAAGATTGTCTGGACGGTTTTCTCGGTGCTTATTGGCGCCGCCCGGCAGCCTATCTCGATCCATTGGTGCGCAAGAGCATCTCGACTTTTGCAAACGTCCCAGCACCTGATCTCGCCTGGGGGCTGGAGAGACTTCGACGCGACATTGAATCCGGTGTCTGGAAAGACCGGCATCACGGTGAACAGGATTGCGAAGCCTTGGATCTCGGCTACCGAATCGTCACGTGTGGTACCGGTCGACCCGCCTAAGCGCACTCAGGCTCGCGCATTGTTGGTTAAGCAACGCTTAATCTTGGGGTAATAACAACTGACTGTACACCAATGATTCTCGCTCTTACAGTCTTGAGGGATCGATTCACGGCAGGCGGGAAGCCAATGGACATTCATGAGTATCAGGCAAAGGAACTGCTTTCGGGCTTTGGCGTGCCAATCCAGCCCGGGGCAGTTGCCTACAGCGCCGAGCAGGCTTCGTTCGTGGCATCGGAATTGGGGGGTTGGCACTGGGCAGTGAAGGCGCAGATCCATTCCGGTGCCCGCGGCAAAGCGGGCGGAATCAAGCTGTGCAAGACTTATCACGAGGTGCATGCAGCGGCCAAGGGCATGCTGGGCAAGAAGCTCGTGACTCATCAGACCGGGCCCGAAGGCAAGATCGTGCAACGCGTCTATATCGAGGTTGCAGAGAAGTTCGAACGCGAGATTTACTTCGGCATTGTGTTGGACCGCAAGGTCGAGCGAGTGCGCATCATCGCATCGGCTCAGGGCGGAATGGAAATCGAGGAAATCGCAAAGACCTCGCCGGACGCAATTCTGCAGGTCACCGTCGAGCCGGCGGTCGGTTTGCAGCCGTTTCAGGCGCGCGAGATCGCTTTCGGGCTCGGACTCAACATCAAGCAGGTCAGCCGCGCTGTGACCGCAATCCTCGGCGCCTATCGCGCATTCCGCAGCCTGGACGCCAGCATGCTGGAGATCAATCCGATGGTGGTAACCAAGGACGAGCGCGTGATCGCACTCGATGCCAAGATGTCCTTTGACGACAATGCACTGTTCCGCCACTCCAATGTGGCCGAGATGCGCGACTTGTCCCAGGAAGACTCACGGGAAGCGGAAGCGTCGCAGGACAATCTGAGTTATGTGGGCTTGGACGGCGACATCGGTTGCATCATCAACGGCGCCGGGCTCGCGATGGCCACGATGGATACCATCAAGTACGCCGGCGGTAAGCCGGCCAACTTCCTCGATGTGGGCGGCGGCGCCTCGCCCGAGCGGGTGGCCAAGGCATTCAAGCTGGTGCTTTCCGACAGTAACGTCAAAGCCATCCTGGTGAACATCTTTGCCGGCATCAACCGATGTGATTGGGTGGCCCAAGGCGTCGTGCAGGCGGTGCGCGACATGGGGATCAAAGTGCCGCTGGTCGTGCGCCTCGCGGGAACCAATGAAACCGAAGGGCGCAAGATCATTGCCGAGAGCGGGTTGCCGATTATCAGCGCCGAGACTCTCGCCGATGCCGCGCAAAAGTCGGTGGCTGCCGCGCGTTCGGCTCCGGAGCCTAGGCGATGAGCATACTCATCGACGAGAACACGCGGGTGATCGTGCAGGGTTTCACCGGCGAGAAGGCAACGTTTCATGCCAAGGAAATGATTGCCTATGGCACGAAAGTCGTCGGCGGCATAACGCCCGGCAAGGGCGGCCAGCGGCACCTTGACCGGCCCATATACAACACCGTCAAGGACGCCGTCGAGGCCACCGGTGCCACCGCCAGCCTCGCATTCGTGCCACCGCCCTTCGCCGCCGATGCCCTCATGGAAGCGGCAGATGCGGGTCTACGATTGGTCTGCGTGATTACGGATGGGATCCCAGCGCAAGACATGATGCGGGTGAAGCGCTACCTCATGCGCTACCCGAAAGACACGCGCACGATGGTTGTGGGACCGAACTGCGCCGGCATCATCAGCGCCGGTAAGGCGATGCTCGGCATCATGCCGGGGCACATTTACCGGCGTGGAAACGTCGGGATCGTCTCGCGCTCCGGAACGCTGGGGTACGAAGCCGCAGCGCAGATGAATGCCTTGAGAATCGGTCAGACCACCAGCGTGGGCATTGGTGGAGATCCCATCAACGGCAGTTCTTTCCTTGACCACCTGAGGCTGTTCGAGCAGGACTCGGAAACCGAAGCAGTGGTCATGATCGGGGAGATCGGCGGACCGCAGGAGGCGGAGGCATCGAAGTGGGTGAAGGAAAATATGACCAAGCCCGTGGTCGGTTATGTCGCCGGCCTCACCGCACCGAAGGGCAGGCGCATGGGCCATGCGGGGGCGATCATATCCACGGCCGGCGACTCCGCCGCGGAAAAAGCGGAGATCATGAAGTCCTATGGCTTGACGGTGGCGCCCAGCGCCTCGGAATTGGGGTCCACGGTCGCCAAGGTATTGCGCGGCACCCGGGAACGCGGCGCCGGTGCTTGATTGGCCGAGAGCCGCGCCCGGAGCGCAGACGCCTGAGAACGATTCCTATGAATCGGGACTCACCGGGCTCCTGTTCGATCTCTTGATCGAGATCGTGGGCCGACATCAGCCCGAAATCGTACCGCTGTTGCACAATGAAGCGGGAGGCCCCGAGCTTACCCCGGATTTACTCGGCCGCGCTCTGCAGGCCCAAGGCATCTGGTTTCAATTGCTCGGCATCGCCGAACAGAATGCCGCCATGCGAAGACGTCGAGAGACGGAGAACGCGCGCGGATATGAAAATGTGCGTGGAACCTTCGCCCAGCTCCTCGCTGACGCTGCGAACGCCGAAGTGACGGCTGATCATGTGCGGAGCATCCTGGGCGGCTTGAAAATCAGGCCGGTCATCACAGCTCACCCCACCGAGGCGAAGCGAGTGACGGTGTTGGAGCGGCACCGCTCGATTTACCGCCGATTGGTGGAACTCGAATCCCCGCGCTGGACGTCCCGGGAGCGCGCAGAGTTGATTCAGACGCTCAAATGCGAGATCGAAACTCTGTGGCTGACCGGAGAGCTGCGGCTCGAGAAGCCGACCGTGGCGCAAGAGGTGGTCTGGGGATTGCACTTCTTCAAGGAAACCCTGTTCGAGGCCGTACCCGCCTTGTTGACCCGGCTGGAGAACGCCCTGCAGCGGAACTTTCCCGGTGAATGCTTCGAGATCAAGCCGTTCTTCCAGTTTGGCGCTTGGATTGGCGGCGACCGCGATGGAAACTCCTTCGTCACCAATGAAGTAACGCGCCGCACACTGTACGAGAATCGCGCCGCCAGCCTGAATCATTACCGCTCGCGATTGACGGGCTTGATACGCAGCTTCTCCATCTCCCAACGGTCGGTGAACCTACCGGCCGCCTTTCGGGATGCGTTGGCCGTGGCTCTCAGCCAGTCGGGTGACGCGGGACGAATTGCTGCACGGAATCCCGGCGAACCCTTCCGCCAGTATCTGACCTGCATGTCGAGGAAGCTCGATGCGACCGTGGCGCAATCCGAGGCAGGCCTTGCCGACCCCGCCGGCTACGCGGATGCGGATCAACTGGTCGCGGAACTGCAAACCATGGAGGATGCACTGTCCGAAGGCAGGGCGCGGGAACTCGCGCGATTTCTCGTCCGGCCGCTGCGCCGGGAAGTGCAGACCTTCCGTTTCAGCACCGTACGGCTTGATCTCAGAGAAAACACCACCCGTATCACACAGAGCCTGGAGACGCTGTGGCGCGCGATGGGCGGCGTCGGCGAGCCGCCCGGCGTTGCGTCCGCGGAGTGGAAGGCCTGGCTGCTCGCGGGACTTTCGCGCCCCCGCGACGCCCACCGTGAAATCTCCAGACTGCCCGAAGAGTCCGTGGAAACCTTGGGCCTGTTCAGTCTGATCAAGGAGATGCGCGACCGTGTCGACCGCGAGGCGTTCGGCGCCTTTATCCTCAGTATGACCCGCAGCGCCGCCGATGTGCTCGGCGTCTATCTGCTCGCCAAGGAAGCCGCGCTGTTCGCCGATGCGGCAGCCGTGGAGACCTGTACCCTTCCGATCGTACCGCTGTTCGAGACCATCAACGATCTGCGCGCCGCCCCCGGCATCATGCGCGAATTGCTGGGTGTCCCGATGGTGAAGCGCAGCATTCGCGCTCAAGGCGGAGTGCAAGAAGTGATGATCGGCTATTCCGACTCGAACAAGGATGGTGGCTTTCTCGCCTCCAACTGGGAGCTTTACAAGGCCCAGCTCAAATTAACCCGTCTGGGAAAGGAACTCGGCGTTCCCATCAGTTTCTTTCACGGGCGCGGCGGGTCCGTGAGCCGTGGCGGCGCTCCCACGGGGCGGGCGATCGCCGCCCAGCCCGCGGGCTCCATCAACGGCCAGTTTCGTGTCACCGAGCAGGGAGAGGTGGTTTCGTTCAAGTACGCCAATCGCGGTACCGCCGGGTATCAGATCGAGCTGCTCGCGACCAGCATCATCGAGCACACATTGAAGTCCGAACGGGAGCGCTCGCTGATTCCGGTGCCGGAATTCGACGAAGCCATGGAGGCGCTGTCCGGGACCTCCAAGGCCGCCTATGGCTTGCTGATCCAGGATCCGAACCTCATCACCTATCTGCAGTCGGCGAGCCCGTTGGAAGAGCTGGCTCTGCTCAACATTGGCTCGCGTCCCGCACGCCGCTTCGGCGCCAAGTCGCTTGCGGACCTCCGCGCCATCCCTTGGGTATTCGCCTGGTCGCAGAACCGGCACATCTTGCCGGGTTGGTACGGCGTGGGCAGCGGCATTGCCGCGTTTTTGGAGGTGCGGCGGGACGCGGGGCTCGCGCTCTTGCGGCGCATGTTCAAGGAATTCCGGCTGTTCCGTCTGATCGTCGATGAAGCGGAGAAGACTTTGCTGCAGGTGGACCTGGACATCGGCCGGGAATATGCACGACTGGTGGGCGACGCGACCGTTCGGGAATCCGTGTTCCGCGCGATCGAGATGGAATACCGATTGACGGCAAAAATGCTGCTCACGGTCAGCGGGGGACGGGAGATTGCCGAACGTTTTCCCCAATTGCGGCGCCGTCTGGCGCGCAAGCTCCCGACCATCGCCTCCGCGAATCGACAGCAAGTTCACCTGCTCGAGCGCTTCCGCAAAACGGACACAGAGGACGAGAAGAAAATGTACAAGGCGTCCCTCCTGCTCTCGATCAATTGCATCGCAGCGGGGTTTGGTTCCACCGGCTGACTGCAGCCAGCCGTTGCCACAGACGGCGTGCTCACCTTAAGGAGAAGAATCGGAATGAGTTTCACGACGATCGAGCAGGCCACCCCAAGATTGCATCGCTCCGAGCTTGCAGTGCCGGGAACGGATCCGGCGTTGTTCAAGAAAGCCGCACAATCCAGCGCAGATATCGTTTTCCTTGATTGCGAGGATGCCGTGGCGCCGGACGACAAGGAGCAGGCGCGCAAGAACATCATCGAAGGTCTCAACGAGATGGATTGGGGCAGCAAAACGCTGATGGTGCGGATCAACGGTCTTGACACCCACTATATGTATCGCGACGTCGTGGATATCGTGGAGGCCTGCCCGCGCCTCGATATGATACTCATTCCGAAGGTCGGCGTAGCTCAGGACGTTTATGCGGTAGACATGCTGGTAACCCAGATCGAATCGGCAAAGAGGCGCGAGAAGAGAATCGGCTTCGAGGTGCTGATCGAAACCGCGCTAGGCATGGCCAACGTGGAAAGCATCGCGCAATCATCCCGGCGGCTCGAAGCCATGAGCTTCGGTGTGGCCGACTACGCAGCGTCCACTCGTGCCCGCACAACGGTAATCGGCGGCGTACACAAGGATTCCGGGGTGCTCGCCGACAAGGACGCCGGCGGCCTGCGGCAATATTTCTGGACCGACCCATGGCACGCAGCGCAAACCCGCATGATGATAGCTTGCCGAGCGTATGGCTTGCGGCCGATCGATGGCCCGTTCGGCGACTTCAGCGACCCTGAAGGTTATCTTGCTGCGGCCAAGCGCGCGGCCGTGTTGGGATATGAAGGCAAATGGGCGATCCATCCTTCGCAAATCCAATTGGCCAACGGGATCTTTACCCCATCGGCGGCCGAAGTGGCCAAAGCCAGGCGAATCCTCGAAGCCATGGCTCAGGCAGCCAAGGAAGGGCGGGGCGCCGTGTCGTTGGACGGAAGGCTCATCGACATCGCCAGCATCCGCATGGCGCAGGCGCTCATCGCCAAGGCCGATTCCATCGCTGCGGCGAACGCCAAATAGCCCGGTCTCTTGCGGCGGCCGTTCAGAGCGGGCGCTGCGTCAACGCGCGTAAGATTTCGCGCCGCCGCTCGTCGCTCGCGTTCGGCCATTCGGAAATTTCGCGCATCGTCCGGCGGCAGCCGACGCAGAGTCCCTGCGCATCCAGTCGACACACATCGATGCAGGGGGAAGCCACCGGAGTGGCGGTCAACGTCGCGTCGACCATTGACGCACCACTCGGTGAATGGCATCGAGTCCGTCGGTGAGCGCCGCCGGACCCGGTTGAAGAATGAGGGGCGACTTGATTTCGTGAAGTTCCCCGTCGCGGACGGCAGGCATCGCATTCCAGCCGGCTCGATTCGCCACTTGCTCCGGGCGGAAGCGCTTTCCGCACCAGGACCCGAGCATGATATCGGGCGCCCGGCGCACGACCTCCCCCGCGTCGCCGAGGATGCGATCCTTGCCCAGTGCGCACACCGCACGTTCGGGGAATACGTCATCGCCGCCGGCTATGCCGATCAGCTCGCTGACCCAACGAATACCGGTGATGAGAGGCTCGTCCCATTCTTCAAAATAGACGCGAGGGCGGCGCGGCAGCAGAGCGCCCGCTTGCCGAACACGCTCGATATGCGTTTCGAGTTCGCGGGCATAGCGCTCCGCGCTGTCGGCCGCACCCACCAATGCACCTAGCCGGCGCACGTAGCCCAAGATTCCATCGACGGAGCGATGATTGCTGATCCAGACCTCGATGCCGCTCTTGATCAACGCCTGGGCGATGTCGGCCTGGATATCGGAGAAACCAACGACGAAATCCGGCCGCAGCGCGAGGATGCGATCGATTTTCGCGCTGGTGAACGCCGAGACTCGAGGCTTTTCACGACGCGCCCGCGCGGGGCGCACGGTGAAGCCGGAGATGCCCACGATCCGATCCTCCACCCCGAGCGCGTAGAGAACCTCGGTGGGTTCTTCGGTCAAGCAAACGATTCGGCTCGGATACCGGGGGTCCATGGCGGTCCGAAGCGTTTACAGGACGCCGTCGGCGAGTGCGCCCGCCGCGCCATGCACGACGCTGTGCGCGAGTCCCGGCGCCTGCGACAGGATGTAATCCGCGTAGAACCGGGCGGTGGCGATCTTCGCCTCATAAAAACCGGCATCGGCGCCGTTCTCGCGCCGTTCGGCAAGCCGCTGCCGCGAGATCAACGCCGAGCGCAACAGCTGCCAGCCGCCTGCCGTGACGCCGAACAGCCTGAGCAATGGCACGGCGCCCACGGAGACGCTGCGGATATCTTTGCGGTAATTCTGAACGACGTACAGGACCGCTTCCTCCAGCGCGTCGACCGCAGCGGCCAGCGCCTTTGCGATCTGCGACAGATTCGCCGAGGATGCGGATGTGGCGGCTCCCGTTGCGGCGGCGGACGTCGCGCGCATGTCGGCGATGACGCTCTGCGCCGCGCGGCCTGCGTCGCGCGCGAGCTTGCGGCCGATCAGATCGTTGGCTTGGATGCCGGTAGTGCCTTCATAGATCGTCGTGATGCGCGCATCGCGCAGATACTGTGCCGCCCCCGTCTCCTCGACGAAACCGACGCCGCCGTGCACTTGGATCCCGAGCGAAGCGATGTCGATGGAATTCTCGGTGCACCAGCCTTTGATCACGGGAATCATCAGATCGGCGAAGCCCTGATGACGCTCGCGTTCCTCGGCGCGCGGATGCAGACGGGCGGCATCCAGCGACACCGCGGCCACGGCGGCAAGCGCGCGCATCGCTTCGGTCTGCGACTTCATGAGCAGCAGCATGCGGCGAACGTCGGGATGGCGGATGATGGGTACGCGGGAGCCTCCCCGCACGCCGGGCTCCGTGCCTTGGATCCGCTCGCGCGCATAGGCGAGCGCGGCTTGGTACGCGCGTTCCGAGAGACCGATTCCTTCCACCCCCACCGAAAATCGAGCAGCGTTCATCATGATGAACATGTACTCGAGGCCGCGGTTCTCCTCGCCCACGAGTTCGCCGATGGCACCTCCGTCCTGCCCATAGGCGAGCACGCAGGTAGGGCTCGCACGGATTCCAAGCTTGTGCTCGATGGACACGCAGTGGACATCGTTGCGATCGCCCAATGAACCGTCGTCATTGACCCGGAACTTCGGCACCACGAACAAAGAAATGCCTTTGACGCCCTCCGGGGCTCCGGAGATGCGCGCCAACACCAGGTGAATGACGTTCTCCGTGAGGTCGTGTTCTCCATACGTGATGAAGATCTTCTGGCCGTCCAGCCGGTAGCGGCCATCGCCCGTGGGCACCGCGCGCGTGCGCACCGCGGCGAGGTCCGAGCCCGCCTGCGGCTCCGTCAGATTCATCGTTCCGCTCCACTCCCCGCTCACGAGCTTCGCGAGATACGTGGCCTTGAGCGCCGCCGACCCCTTGAGCTCGATGGCATCGACCGTGCCGCGCGTGAGCATCGGGCAGAGCGCGAACGCCACGTTCGCGCCGTTCCACATCTCCTCGATAAGCGCGGACAGCGCGCGCGGCAGATTTTGTCCGCCGAAATCCGGCGGACAGGACAGGGCCGCCCAGCCTCCGGCAACGAATTGACCGTATGCATCTTTCCAGCCGTCCGCGGTGAGCACTTGGCCGTCTTCCCAACGCGCACCCTGTACATCTCCGCGCTGGTTGAGCGGCGACAGCACGCCGGATGCGAATTTGGCGGCTTCGTCCAGCACCGCCTCCGCAACGTCCAGGGTCAGATCTTCGAAGCCCGGGAGCTCGGCGAGCGCATCAAGGCCCGCGAGCTCGCGCAGAACGAATTTCATGTCGGCGAGCGGCGCCTGATAATCGCCCATCCTGAACCTACATGTTGCGGCGGTAGCGGCCGCCGACATCGAACAGGGTATGCGTGATCTGGCCCAGCGAACAGCCGCGCACGGCGTCCATCAGCACGTCGAAGGTATTGCCGTCTTCGATCACCGTGCGCCGCAGCCGCTCGAGCAGCCGCGCCGACTCCTCGGCGTGAGATTGCTGGAACGCCTTGAGGCGTTTCAGCTGCGACTGCTTCTCTGCATCGGTGGAGCGCGCCAGCTCGATCGTTGCCGGCGCCGCCTCGGTATTCGGATTGCGAAACGTGTTCACGCCGATGATGGGATAGGAGCCGTCGTGCTTGCGGCGTTCGTAATACAGCGACTCCTCTTGAATCTTTCCGCGCTGATAGCCAGTTTCCATGGCGCCAAGCACCCCGCCGCGATCGGCGATGGCGTCGAATTCCTTGAGCACCGCCTCTTCGACCAGATCGGTCAGTTCCTCGATGACGAAGCTTCCTTGATTGGGGTTTTCGTTCCTGGCCAAGCCCCACTCGCGATTGATGATCAGTTGAATGGCCATGGCGCGGCGCACGCTTTCTTCGGTGGGAGTCGTAACGGCCTCGTCGTAGGCGTTGGTGTGCAGGCTGTTGCAATTGTCGTAAATGGCGCACAGCGCCTGCAGCGTGGTGCGGATGTCGTTGAATGCCATCTCCTGGGCGTGCAACGAACGGCCGGAGGTCTGCACATGATATTTGAGCTTCTGGCTGCGCTCGTTCGCCCCGTATTTGTTCTTCATCGCCACGGCCCAAATGCGGCGCGCCACGCGGCCGATCACCGAATATTCGGGGTCCATGCCGTTGGAGAAAAAGAACGATAGGTTCGGCGCGAAGTCATCGACATGCATGCCGCGCGCAAGGTAAGACTCGACATAAGTAAAGCCGTTGGCGAGCGTGAACGCCAGCTGCGAGATGGGATTCGCACCGGCTTCCGCAATGTGATACCCCGAGATGGAAACGGAGTAGAAATTCTGCACGCGGTGGTGCACGAAATACTCTTGAATGTCGCCCATCATCTTGAGAGCGAACTCGGTCGAGAAAATACATGTGTTCTGGCCCTGGTCTTCCTTCAAGATATCCGCCTGCACCGTGCCGCGCACCGTCGATAAAGTCCAGGCCCGGATCTTCTGGTATTCGTCCGCGGTCGGATCGCGCCCGTTCTGCTGCTGGAACTTCTCGACTTGCTGATCGATGGCGGTATTCATGTACATGGCGAGTATCATCGGCGCCGGGCCGTTGATGGTCATGGACACCGAAGTGGTGGGCGAGCACAGATCGAATCCCGAGTACAGCACTTTCATGTCATCGAGGGTCGCGATCGATACGCCGGAATTGCCGACCTTGCCGTAGATATCCGGCCGCAAATCCGGATCCCAGCCGTAAAGCGTCACTGAATCGAAGGCGGTGGAGAGGCGGTGCGCGGGCATGCCCTCGGAGACGCGCTTGAAACGCTGATTGGTGCGAAAGGCATCGCCCTCGCCCGCGAACATGCGGGTCGGATCCTCGCCCTCGCGCTTGAAGGCGAAGACCCCGGCCGTGTAGGGGTAGGAGCCCGGCACATTTTCCTTCATCAGGAAGCGTAAAATCTCCCCGTCATCCTCGAACCGCGGCAGCGACACCTTGCGGATCTTGGTGCCGGAGAGCGATTCGCTGTGCAGCTTGGTGCGAATCTCCCGGTCGCGAATCTTCACGACATATTCGGGCTGCGCGTACAACTCCTGGGTCTTCGGCCACTGCGCCAGAAGCTTCGCTGCGCCTGAGTCGAGTTCGGCGTTTTTCGCTGCGATCAGCTCATCGAATCCTGCCAGACCCAATCCGGATGCGGTGAACAGGGCCTTTGACGTGCCGAGCGATTGGCGTTCGCGCGCTATTCGGGCCTGATGTCCGACGAAGCGGTGGAACTGTCGCAGCGCTTCGGAAATCTCGGCCAGGTAGCGCACGCGCTCGGGCGGCACGATGGCGCGCCCCCGCGAGGACGCTTTCACCGCGACTTGCGGCAGCTTGGCGGGACCCAACTTGAGGCCTTTGGCCGTCAAGTGCGGCAGCATCGCTTGGTAGAGGGCGGTGACGCCATCGTCATTGAAGCGGGAAGCCATGGTGCCGAAAACCGGCATGCTCTCCGGACTCTGCGCGAACGATTCGTGGTTGCGCTGGTATTGCTTGCGCACGTCCCGCAACGCGTCCTGGGAGCCCTTGCGGTCGAACTTGTTGATGGCGACGAAGTCGGCAAAATCGAGCATATCGATCTTTTCCAGCTGCGAAGCCGCACCGAATTCGGGCGTCATGACGTAGACCGAGGCATCGACCAGGGGAACTATCGCCGACTCGCCTTGCCCTATGCCCGAGGTCTCCACGACAATCAGATCGAAGCCGCTGATCTTGCAGCAGGCGAGTACTTCCGGAAGCGCGGCCGAGATCTCGGTGCCGGTGTCGCGCGTCGCCAGCGAACGCATAAAAATTTTATCGGACTCGATCGCATTCATTCGAATGCGATCGCCCAACAGCGCGCCCCCCGTGCGCTTGCGCGACGGGTCGATGGAAATGACGGCGACGCGGACGCGGTCGTCTTGATCGAGGCGTAGCCGCAGGATGAGTTCGTCGGTGAGCGAGGATTTGCCGGCACCCCCGGTTCCGGTGACTCCCAAGATCGGAATCTTGACAGCGGCGGCCGCTTGCAGCAGCGCCTGCCGGGCCTTCATCGAGTAGGCGCGGCTTTCAACCGCCGTGATGACCCGTGCGAGCTGCCGGCGATTGCCGGTCCGCAACGCTTCGAGAGCATCGCTCTCCGCCGGGGCGAGCGCGGATAGATCGTAATCGCTGGTGCGGATGACCTCGTCGATCATGCCCTGCAGCCCCAATTTGGCCCCGTCCTCGGGCGAGTACAGGCGCGTCACGCCGTAAGCCATCAGCTCCCGGATCTCGGCGGGCACGATGACGCCGCCGCCGCCGCCGAACACCCTGATGTTGTCGCCGCCGTTCTCGCGCAACAAGTCCAGCATGTATTTGAAAAATTCCACATGGCCGCCCTGATACGAGGTGATCGCGACCGCCTGCACATCTTCCTGAACGGCGGCATTGACGATCTCCTGCACGGAGCGGTTGTGCCCGAGATGAATGACCTCGACACCGGAGGCCTGCAGCACCCGTCGCATGATATTGACCGAGGCGTCATGGCCATCGAAAAGCGAGGTGGCGGTCACGAACCGGATTTTGTGCGTGGCCTGATAGACCGGCTTGGCGGCGATGGATACGGCGCTCATGGGCTGCTCGGTGAGTACGTGAGATTGGGGGCTATCGGTTCATTTTAGAGAAGGCCCGTCGCGAAACAAATGCCCGAATCGGCCGCCCGGAATGAGCGAATTTGCAACATTACAAAGGGGGGTCGGCCCCCCAGTTGGGCGTACGCTTCTCGATGAACGCGGCAACCCCTTCCTGCGCGCTATCCTCGATCAGGTTGCACGCCATCGCAGCCCCTGCGAGCTCGTAGGCTTCCGCGACGCCGAGTTCGAGCTGGCGGTAGAACAACGCCTTGCCCGCCGCGATTGCCGTGGGCGGCTTGGCCACGATCGCGGCGGTCAGCGCCCCGACCTCCCGGTCGAGCCGATCCGACGCCACACACCGATTGATGAGCCCACGCTCAACGGCAGCCCGCGCATCGATGAACTCGCCCGTCACCAGCATTTCGAACGCAACCTTGCGGCCGACATTGCGTGAGAGCGCGACCGACGGGGTGGCGCAGAAGAGGCCGATGTTGACGCCCGAGACCGCAAAGCGCGCGGTGTCGGCGGCGACGGCGAGGTCGCACATGGCCACCAGCTGACAGCCCGCAGCCGTTGCAAGGCCATGCACGCGCGCGATGACCGGTTGCGGCAGGGTCTGGATGCGCATCATCAAGCGGCTGCAGTCGTCGAAGAGCCGCCGGTAGTAGTCCAAGGTCCGATTGGCCTGCATCTGTTTGAGATCGTGGCCGGCGCAAAAGGCCTTCCCCGCGCCGCCGAGCACCACCGCACGCACGGTTGAATCGAGAGCGAGCGATTCCAAGGCCCCCTGCAAGGCGGTCAGCATCTGGTCGGACAGGACGTTGTACTGCGCCGGACGGTTGAGCGTCAGGAAGGCGACTCCGCCGGCTCGCCGCTCCAGAACCAGCGGTTGATCATCGGCACCGTTCGATTCATTCATGGCTGACCCCCTCCCATCGTTCAGCGATTCCCATGATTAAGCTATGGAGAACTAAGAAGAGCCATTCCCCATATCTTATTGTTTAATATATTTAATTGGACTCCAGCAGCTTGGTCGGAAACACCCCCGCCCTGCTGAGCATCCCCGGAACATCCCGCCCCATGGCGTTGCCCAGCCATCGTGCCGATGCAACCAGCCGATCGATATCCAGCCCGGTTTGATAACTCGACCGGTGCAACATGTACACCACATCTTCGGTGGGAACGTTGCCCGTCGCGCGCGGTGCAAACGGGCAGCCACCGATACCGCCCAACGACGCGTCCACGATCTTGGCGCCCGCTTGCACGGCTGCCCATACGTTGGCAAGACCGGTATTTCGCGTGTTATGAAAGTGCACGCGCACCGGCAACGGCTTGATCGCGGCGGCCACGCGACCGACCAACGCCGCTACCTCTCCGGGACTTGCGACACCGATGGTATCGGCAATGGCAACTTCCACCGGCGCCGCCGCCGCCGCCACTCGCGCCATTTCCACCACTCTGGAGGGATCCACCTCGCCGTCGAAGGGGCAGCCGAAGGCCGTCGAGATGGTGATCTGCGCACGCCGGCCCTGGGCACGGGCCAGGCGAACGACATCGCAGCACATGGCGAGCGACGCGTCCGACGTTGCGCCCTGATTGCGGGTGGCAAAGCCGTCGGAGGCGGCACACACCGCGCCGAGTTCGTCCATGCCCGCTTCGATGGCGCGTAGCGCACCGCGTTTGTTCAGTACCAGGCCGATAAAAATGACGCCGTCGCGGCGCGGCAAGCCGGCCGCCACCGCGTCGGCATCGGCCATCTGGGGGACCATCTTGGGATTCACAAAACTGGTTGCCTCGATTCGACGCACACCGGCATCGAGCGCCCGGCCGATGAACTCCAATTTTTGCGACGTCGTGATCAGTACCGATTCGTTCTGCAAGCCGTCGCGCGGACCAACTTCTACTAACTCTATGTCAACCATTATTATCTCTGTACATTCAATGTATTAATGCGCGTAAGCTCGCGTCGTTTATTGATCGGGCTTCCCGTAGCCGCCGCCGCCGGGCGTGGCTATGACGAACACGTCTCCGGGTTTCATTTCGACTTCCGCCAAGTGCTCGAGGCGTTGCACGCCGCCTCCCGCTCGCTCGATCCAGTTCTCACCCACAGCGCCTGCGTGCCCGCCTGCCAAACCAAATGCACCGTGACGCCGGCCGTTGCTCAGGATGGACGCAGTCATCGCCTCCAGGAAACGAATCCGGCGAATCCCGCCGTCGCCGCCCCGCCATCGACCTCGGCCGCCCGAACCCAGCCGAATCTCGAAGGACTCGACGCGGACCGGAAACCGAAATTCCAGAACCTCCGGATCGGTGAGCCGCGAATTGGTCATGTGTGTTTGGACCACGCTGGTGCCGGCGAATTCGGGGCCCGCACCGGAACCCCCGGCGATGGTCTCGTAATATTGGTGCCGGGAATTGCCGAAAGTGAAATTGTTCATGGTGCATTGGCTCGCCGCCATGACCCCCAGCGCGCCGAAGAGGCCATTCGTCACGCACGTCGAGGTCTCGACGTTTCCCGCTACCACGGCTGCGGGCGGTTGTGGATTCAGCATCGAGTCTTCGGGCACGACGATCCGCAGGGGCTTGAGGCATCCGGCGTTCAGCGGGATATCGTCGGCAACAAGTGTACGAAACACATACAAGACCGCAGCCGTGGTGATGGCCCGCGGCGCGTTGAAATTGTTGGTCAATTGCGCACTGGTGCCGCTGAAGTCGATACGGGCGCTGCGCCGCGGCGCATCGACCCGCACGCTGACCCGGATCTGCGCTCCGTTGTCGAGGGGCAAGGTGAATTCCCCGTCCTTGAGCGCCGTGATGACGCGGCGCACCGACTCCTCGGCGTTGTCCTGCACATGGCGCATGTAGGCGCTCACCGTCTCTCGGCCATGCTCGGCGACCGTCGATTTGAGTTCTAGCGCCCCCTTCTCGTTCGCGGCGATTTGCGCGCGCAGGTCGGCGCGGTTCTGGGCGGGATTGCGCGACGGATGCGCCCCGCTCGCGAGAAGAGCGCCGAGCGCTTCCTCGCGCAGAGACCCCCGCTCGATGAGCTTGAAGTTGTCGATCAGCACTCCTTCGTCCCTGATAGTGGTCGAGAACGGCGGCATGGAGCCCGGCGTGGTGCCCCCGATGTCCGCATGGTGGCCGCGCGAAGCCACGAAGAAGCTCGGCTGAGCGTCGCCGTCCTCGAGATAAACCGGCGTCACCACCGTCACGTCCGGCAGATGCGTCCCTCCATGATAGGGATCGTTCAACGCATAGACATCGCCGCATCGCATCCGGGGATTGCGCGCAATGACCGTCCGGATCGATTCGCTCATCGATCCCAGGTGCACCGGCATATGCGGCGCATTGGCGATCAGCGAACCTTGGGCGTCGAAGACGGCGCAGCTGAAATCCAAACGCTCCTTGATGTTCACCGAGTAGGCGGTGTTCTGCAAGCGCAGCCCCATTTGCTCGGCAATGTTCATGAACACATTGTTGAAGAGCTCGAGCGTTATCGGATCGACCTGCGTGCCTGCGGCCATGCGGGCAGCCCGCGGCCGAATCCGGCGCAACTCAATGCATGCGCCCGCGGTGACCGAAGCGCGCCAACCCGGCTCGACCACCGTGGTCGCATTGCGGCCGGTGAGAATGGCTGGGCCGTCGATATTCGCACCGGGGCGTAGAGCGTCTACGCGGAACAGCCGTGTGGTGCGAACGCCGGCGGGTCCGTCATCGGCAAAGCAATACATGCTGACGGTAGCGTCCGCCGCTGCCTCGTAGCTCGCGGTCGATACAGGCGTAGTTGCGCCGGGCCGCGCCACGCCGGCGGGGGGCTCGACCCCCGCGGAAATGCGCTCTACCGATACCGCCTCGATGATCAGCGACAGACTCGGCATCAGAAAGGCGAAACGGCGGCGATACCGATTTTCGAAGTCACGGCGAATAGATGCCACAGCCTCGAGCGGCGACCCCTGCATGGGCAAATCTACGTCCAACGCCGTGTCGGTCCCCTGGTAGCGGATCTGGACGCGGCTCTCGGTCCGAAGCGTTGCAGCCCCCTGCGCGGCGGCATGCAGGCCTTGAGCCTCGAGCTCGGCAGCCGCCGCAATTTGTAGCCGCGCGGCGCGCGTCCGCGCCTCCTCGAGCCCGGCGACGTCGAGCTCCCGCTCGATTGCCGTTTCCCGCATGGTGATTTGGTCTGCGAGCCCCATGCCATAGGCGGACAACACGCCCGCCAACGGATGGATGAACACTCGGCTCATGCCGAGCGCGTCGGCGACTTGACAGGCGTGTTGACCTCCCGCTCCGCCGAAACATTGCAGCGTGTAGCCGCTCACGTCGTAGCCGCGCATCACCGAGATACGTTTCACGGCGTTGGCCATGCTCCCGACGGCTATCTGCAGCGCGCCCGCCGCTGCCTGTTCGGGTCCCATGGGCTTGCCCGTGGCCGATGTCATCTGCTCCGCCAGCTCGGTAAAGCGCCGTGCAACGATCTCGCCATCCAGATATTCATCGGCCTCGGGGCCGAAGACGCGCGGGAAGAATTCCGGTTGGATTCGGCCGAGCAAGACGTTCGCATCGGTAATGGTCAAAGGACCGGCGCGCCGATAGCATGCGGGCCCAGGACTCGCCCCTGCGGATTCGGGGCCGACCCTCAAGCGCGCGCCATCGAAGTGAATGATCGAGCCGCCGCCGGCCGCTATGCTGTGTATCCTCATCATCGGCGTACGAATCCGCACCCCTCCGACTTCGGTGTCGAAGGCGCGCTCATACTCGCCCGCAAAATGGCTTACATCGGTGGACGTGCCGCCCATGTCGAAGCCGATGACCTTGAGGTGCCCGGCCGCCCGCGCCGTGCGTGCCATGCCGACGATGCCGCCGGCCGGACCCGATAAAATGGCATCCTTCCCCTGGAAATGATGCGCCTGCGCCAACCCGCCGGAGCTCTGCATGAAAAAGAGCGGGACTTGGGGCATGAGCTCGGCCACGCGCCCCACATAGCGCCGCAGGATAGGCGAGAGATAGGCATCCACCACCGTCGTATCGCCGCGCGGCACCAGTTTCATGAGTGGGCTCACGCGGTGCGAGACCGAGATCTGCGTGAAGCCGATGTGCCGTGCCGCGGCTTCGGCGGCGAGTTCGTGCTGCCCATACAAGTAGCCGTGAAGGAACACGATGGCGCAGGAACGCAGGCCCTCGTCGAACGCCTGCCGCAGCTCCTGATGGAGCAGGGTTTCGTTCAAGGGCTCCACGATTTCGCCCCGCGCACTGACGCGCTCCGCGGCCTCGATCACTCGCTCGTACAGCATTTCGGGAAGCACGATGTGCCGGTCGAACAGCCGCGGCCGCGCCTGAGTCGCGATTCGCAGCGCATCGCGGAAGCCGCGGGTAATGACCAATACCGTGCGCTCGCCCTTACGCTCCAGCAGCGCGTTGGTGGCCACCGTCGTTCCCATCTTTACGCAGGCAACGCTTTCCGGCGTGATCGGCTCGCCCGGCGCCAAGCCCAGCATCCGCCGGATTCCCTCCACGGCGGCATCGGGATACTGCGATGGATTCTCCGACAGCAGTTTCTCTGTCTGTAGGCGGCCATCGGGCGCGCATCCGACGATGTCGGTAAATGTGCCGCCCCGATCGATCCAGAACTGCCAACGCCGGCTCATTTTAGGTTGCGGCACGGGCTTCGAGCCCGAGCACTCGACCGCGAGTTTCCGGCAGCGCCCACGCAGCGATCATCACCAGCGCATAGCACGCGACGGTCATTGCGCCCATCGATTCGCCCAACGAGACACGCGTGCTCCAAATGCCGATGAATGCAGGACAGGCGGCGCCGACGGCCCGGCCGACGCTGTAGCAGAATCCTTGGCCGGAACCGCGCACGGCGCTCGGAAACAATTCGGAAAAACAGGCTCCCATTCCGGAAAAAATACCCAGCACGAAGAATCCCAACGGAAAACCGATCAGCAGCATGCGGCCGCTCACCGGCATGTGCAGGTAAACCAAGATCAGCAGCGCCCCGCAGCACGCGAATAGCATGAAACCCCGCCGCCGCCCCACTGCATCGGACAGCCAGGCGCTGGTCAAGTAGCCCGCCAGCGAGCCGACGATCATCATCATCAAATAACCGGTTCTGCCCGTCACCGACAGGTGGCGCTCGGTTTCCAGAAACGTCGGCAACCAAGTCGTGACCGAGTAATAAGCGCCGAGCATGCCGGTTGCGAGCAATGTCGCGAGCGCGGTTGTGAGCCGCAAGGGCGAGCGAAAGATATCGCAGAAGGCCCCTGCTGCCGCCTTGTCGGCCTCGCGTGCTTGCCGGGCGCGCATTTCCACGTAGATCGCGGGCTCCTTCACGTTGCGGCGAATATAGATGATCAGCAATGCCGGAAGAATGCCTACCCAAAAAAGCACCTTCCATCCGATCTCGGGCGGCAACAGAGCGCTGGCCGCCCAGAATGCGAGCGCCGCCGCGGCCCATCCCACTGACCAGCTGCTTTGCACGATGCCGGCCGCCTTGCCGCGATGAGGCGCCGCAATGGTCTCGGAGACCAACACCGATCCCACGGCCCATTCGCCGCCGAAGCCGAAGCCCTGCATGGCGCGCGTGAAGAGCAGTTGGCCGTAGGAATGCGTAAAGCCGCTGAGGAAGGTAAACGCCGCAAATAACAGCACGGTCAGTTGCAGGACGCGCACACGTCCAAATCGATCGGCGAGGACTCCGGCGCCCCAGCCGCCGATCGACGAAGTGACCAGCGCGGCGCTCGCGATGTAGCCTGCTTGCGCGTTGCTCAATCCCCACAAAGTGATCAGCGTCGGGATGATGAAGGTGTAGACCATGAAGTCGAAACCGTCCAAGCCGTAGCCGGCATACGCGGCCAGCATTGCCCGGCGTTCATTCTTGCTGGTTGCCGTGAGCCACATCGCTTATGTTCGGGTGCGCAGCCGACCCACCTGCTCGTTTTTCACGACGCGATCACCGGGTGATGCGCGGGGTCCGCGTGCGGGGTAACGGCCTCGACCGGTTGCCCGGCCTCGATTCCGAGCCATGCTAGGGCGCTCGCCAGTGCGAATCCCGCCCCGATCACGAATGCCGCGCGCCACATATGCTCCCCCGATAAATAGCCGATGATGGGTATGGCGATGATGCCGCCGAGATTCCCGCCGGTGTTCATGACGCCGCTCACCGCCATGGTCTCGCCGCGCCCGACCGTCATGGCAGCGGCCCAAAACGCCCCTTCATTGAGCTCCACGGCAGCAAAACAGCACGCGAGTCCCACGACCGCCAGATACGGATTCGCCGCACTTACCGAAACCAAGAGCAACGCACCGGCGATCGGCATCGAAATCAGCGGCACCAGACGGTATCCCCAACGATTGCCGACGCGAAGGCATAGCGCCCCGGTGATCAAGCCGCCGGCCCCCGCACCCAAGGCTGCAGCGAGCGGCGGCGTACTCGCGAGCCAGCCGCTTTCCAGGACGGAGAATTTGCGCTCCTGCACCAGATAGAGGAATACCCAATTGGAAAGCAAATAGAACGAGTAATTCATGCATAAATAGGAAAACCCAAGCAGCAAAACGTTACGGTTCGTCAGAATGTTCAGCAGCTGCTTGATGCTGATATTGGAATCGACGGGCGCAATGTCTTGGCTGCCGATCTCCGCCAACTCCTCGGCCGACACCGACGGATGCTCGCGTGGCGAGTTGCGTCCATACCAAGCCCAAATCGAAATCAGCGCAACGGCGGGCAGGCTCGCCCAGAGCAACGCCCTCTGCCATCCCAATGCAGACATGAGATGGGCGATGAGCGGCGGAGTGAGCGCAGCGCCGAGGCCCAGTCCCATGGTCTGCAGCCCCTGAACGAAAGCCCACCGGCGCGGCGGAAACCACACCTCGAACACGCCGGCGGACACCGGGAAAATCGCCGCCTGCGAGCAGCCCAGGAGCATTTGCAGCAGGAGCAACGCGCCGAACAAGCCGCTCCCCCTGAACCAATACGGCGCCAGCGGTGTCGCGACGGTCGCGAGGAACGCGCCGATTCCGATGATGACAAAGGTGCGCCGCGCCCCTAGCCGCTGCCCGAAAATTCCGCCGGGAAGCTGGAAGAGCCCATATCCCAAAACGAATGCCCACTCGATCAAACTGATCTGAAATTGGCTCAAGCCCAATTCCGGCATCATGGGCGCGGCCGTCACCGTGATGCTCTTCTGCTGCAAATAGGCCAGAAAACCGAAACCAAACAAGAGAGAGAAAATGCGCCAACGGATACGGATCGCGGGCAAGCGGTTAGCGTTGATCATCGGCGCGGCGGCGACGGATCAAGTTCGGGAGAGACTGGCGAGACCATGCGATATATTCGCACAATTGCCAAAAGAGGTTATTCAATGAAGAAACGGCCCAGTGGGTTTGGGATCGAGAAATTGCCGCGGATCGTGCGCGGCGAGGGCAGCTACTTGTTCGACACGTCGGGAAAACGCTATCTCGATGGCTCCGGCGGTCCCGCGGTGTTCTGCCTGGGGCATGCCCACCCGGAAGTCAATGCGGCGATCGCGCGGCAGATGGAGGAGATCGCCTACGCCTATCGGTATCTCTTCACGAGCTCGGCACTCGAAAATCTGACCGAAACGGTTTTACGCCTGTGCGGCGGCGGCTTTCAAGACATCGTCTACACGGGCAGCGGGTCGGAAGCGGTCGAATCGGCGATGAAGATCGCGCTCCAGCATTTTGCGGCGCGCGGGCTGATGAGTAAACGTCGATTCATCGCGCGGCGGCGATCTTGGCACGGCAATACTTTGGGCGCACTGTCGATTTCTGATTTCGCGCAACGGCGCCGCGCCTTCGAGGGGAGCCTGCTCGATGTCACGTTCGTCTCGGCGGCGAACTCCTACCGGATGCCCGACGGAGTCTCCGGCGAGAATCTGGTGAGTCATCTGGCCGCAGAGCTCGAGCGGACGATCGTGTCGTTGGGGCCGGAATGCGTTGCCGCATTCGTGTTCGAACCCATCGTGGGTGCCGCCGGAGGGGTCGTTCCGGCTCCGGACGGCTACGCGCAAGCCGTTCAGGGCGTTTGCAGGAAATACGATGTATTGTTGATCGCGGACGAGGTGATGTGCGGCTCGGGCCGCAGCGGCACCTGGCGCGCGCTGGAGCATGACGGCGTCGTTCCGGACATCATGAGCATCGCCAAGGGACTGGCGGGAGGCTACATCCCCTTGGCAGCCACGCTCGTGACCGCGGCCGTCGCGGCTCCCATTCACGGCGAGCATGGTGCATATATGACCGGTCACACGTTCACGGGCCATACTGCTGCTTGCGCGGCGGGTCTCGCCGTGCAAGGTATCGTGCAGCGAGATCACCTCCTCGAGCGGGTCCGAACAACCGGGGCGAGCTTTCTTGAATCCGTTCGCCGAGGATTATCGGGATTCGACGAGGTTGGCGATGTGCGCGGACGCGGTTTCTTCGTCGGCATCGAATTGGTCCGCGACCGGCGGACGAAGGCACCGTATTCCGCCGAGCGGGCCCTGAGCTTCGACATTGGCGCGCGCGCGTTTGCGGACGGCCTGATTTGTTATCCATGCGCTGGCAACGCCGACGGAACGGCGGGCGACACCATCATCCTTGCCCCGCCCTACAACGCGAGCGACGGCGAACTCGAGGAAATCGTCGCCAAGATGGCGCGTGCAATCGATGCCGCGTTAAGTGCCGTTTGAGGTCATTCCCCCCTGCACATCGACGGCCACGAAGACGCAGCAATTCGCACGCTCCGCCAGCGACGCGCGGTGCGGACTGCCCCACCAGAAGCCTCCGGAGGCTTGGGGGTAGTGGCCCAGCACGATGAGATCGATTGCCAGCCGGCGCGCGAAGGCGACGATCTGCTCGATGGTATTGCCGCTCGCCAAGTAACCCTCGGCGCCGACGCCGCGCGTTTTCAGCCACTCGACGGACTCGTCGAGCAGCTTGCGGTAGCCGCCTTGCTCATCGACCAGACATGCATGGCCGGCCGCCCCCGCAACGACCGCGGGCGTCGCGACGCCGGCGGGAATGATGGACAAGACGTAGACGTGCGCGCCAACGAGTATCGCGAGTTCCGCGCCGCGCTTCAGCGCGCGGCGGCCTACTTCGGAACCGTCATAACAGAGCAGTACCCGTTTGAACATAATTCACTCCAGTTCGAACTGCAGACTGATTCTGCCGATGTCCGCACCGACGGAGTTCCAACTCCACTCGTCAAAGTATGCTCGGCCTTGGTGCTCAATGCGAATTATTGTGGAACACCGCGTGCCATATTCCGGCGCGCGCACGAACGCGCTCGAGAGCAGCCGCTCCCACTCGAGGCTCACCCCCGTCCGCGGCAGCTGCTCATCGGATGCGGGCCGATCATCGCGCAACAATTCCAGCAAGGGCCGCGTGTCGTTCAACCCGCCGAGGGCCGCTTCCAGCCGGCTCTTGGCGTTTTGAACCTTCGGCCAAGGCGTGTCGAGCAGGTCATTCGACAGGCCATAAATCCCCGGACCGAGCTCGCGTCCCGAGCCGCGCACGCTCTCGTAGATGCCGAGCCGCTCGCCGTCGGAGAAGATCAGGTTGAAGCCATTGTAGTCGGCCCCCACGCGCCGAAGGAGAGTCAAGCTCTCCGCAACCGGGGCGTCCGATTCGAGTATGGAAGTGACGAGCGCTCCGCGGCTGGGCGCCACTCGGTGGCGCTGTTCCGGGTCCCGGTAATTCGTGAGCGCGGCAAATCGACCCGAGCGCGTAAGCCCGAGCCAGGTTCCTCCGGCTTCGAGGTCCCTGCCGGCGAGTATCCGCGGGTTGTCAGGCCACCACCCGGCGCGAGATGCCGGACGGGCGTGAAACTCATCGCGATTGGCCGCCACCAGGCAGGAATATAGCGGATGCACTCGCCAGACAACCAGGACCAGGCACATTCAAGTTCCGCCGTCCGCCTCGGCACCGGCCATCGGCAACAAGGCGTCGTCCAACACTTCAATCCAGTGCTTTACCGGAATGAGCGTGCCGGACTGCAGATGTTGAATGCAGCCCATGTTGGCCGAGACGATCGTTTCAGGGGCGAGCTTCCCGAGATTGGTGAGTTTGCGGTCGCGCAATCGTGTGGCGAGATCCGGCTGGAGTATCGAATAAGTGCCTGCCGACCCGCAGCAAAGATGGCTTTCACCGCCGGCGATGTGGACCTCGAATCCAAGGGCCCGCAGCTGCGTTTCAATAGTGCCATTCAAACGCTGGCCGTGTTGCAACGTGCACGGCGGATGAAACGCAAGGCGCTGACGCCTGCCGGAGCGCAACTTGCCTTTCAGCGCCGGCAGGAGCTGCGGCAGCAATTCGCTCAAGTCGCGCGCGAGGCCACTGATGAGCGCCGCCCTTTCCGCGTACTTCGGATCGCCCGACAAAGCGTATCCGTACCCTTTGAGGGAGAGACTGCAGGCCGAGGCGGAACTGACGACCGCTTCTACATCGCCGCGAGCGACCGCCGGCGTCCAGGCATCGATGTTGCGCCGCATATCCTGAAGTGCGCCTTCCGGGTCGCTCAGGTGCGCGCGCACGGCGCCGCAGCACCCGGTGCCCGCTGCGTATTCGACGTGGATCCCCGCCCTGGCGAGCACGCGCGTAGCAGCCTGGTCGATGCGGGGCATCATCGCGGGCTGAACGCAGCCTTGAAGCATCAATACCTTGTGGTGAAGTTCACGAGACGGCATTTCCGACCCGAGCACATCGCTGCGGGACGGCACTTTGTTCTTGAGTACGGCGGGTAACAGCGGCCGCAGCGCTTGACCTGCCCGCATTGCCGGAGCGAACAGCGGCGATGTGAGACCTTCCTTGAGCAGCCAGCGGAGCATCCGCTCGCCGGGAGGGCGAGTCACGCGCGCATCGACAATTTTTCGGCCGATATCGACCAGATGCCCGTATTCAACGCCGCTCGGGCACGTGGTTTGGCAGTTGAGGCACGTGAGGCAGCGATCCAGATGCTGCTGCGTGCTGCGCGTGATTTCTGCGCCTTCGAGAACTTGTTTGATCAAATAGATGCGCCCGCGCGGGCCATCGAGTTCATCGCCCAGCAGTTGATAAGTCGGACAGGTGGCATTGCAGAACCCGCAGTGCACGCATTTCCGGACGATGGCTTTTGCCTGCTTCGCCATCGTCGGTGCCTTCGAATTCCGGACTCAAGTGCGTTTGCATGGCGCTCTCAAAGCTCGGCGTATAAACGCCCGGGGTTGAACACGCCATTCGGGTCGAAGGCCTGCTTCAAACGCCGGTGAACGCCCATGAGCACATCGTTCAACGGCGTGAACACGCCGCCGGACTTGTCGGCTGCTCGAGTCAGCGTCGCATGCCCTCCTGCCCGGGCAGCCGCCGCGCGCACCGCTTGGGTGTCGGCAGTGCTGCGCCACCAGCGTTCCGCGCCGTGCCACTCGATGAACTGCCGCCCAGGCAATCGGATCGGCGCTGCGGTGCTCGGCAGCGACAACCGCCATAGGCGCTCGCCGCGAGCGAGGCTGACGTCATCGAGCGAAAAAAACCCCTGCGTCTGATCTCGTACGCTCAGCCACCAGTTCATTGCGGCGTCGCAAGCGAGCGCCGTTCCGCCCAATTTGCTGCACGCCGCCCGCACGGCCGCATCGGCGCCCGCCAGGCGTACGCGCAACCGCCCGTCATGCCAGGCGCTGGCGGTCACGGGCAGCGGCTGCGATGCCCACGCGCTGAATTGCTCGAGCGCCTGATTCTCATCCTGCTCAAAGCACAGCGTCGCGGAGGTTCGACTGATCGGCAAGACCTTGAGCGAGACCTCGCAAATGACCCCCAAGATACCCCAGGACCCCGCTATCAGCCGCGAGACATCATAGCCGGCCACGTTCTTCGCGACCTGCCCGCCGAATGTCAGCAGCTCGCCGCCTCCGCTCAGCAACGTCACGCCCAGCACGTGATCGCGCACTCCCCCGACGTTTGCGCGCGAAGGGCCCGACAGACCCGCTGCCACCATCCCCCCCACCGTGCCACCGGCGGTAAAACGCGGGGGTTCGAATGGCAGACATTGACCCTGCCGCGCGAGTTCAGCCTCCAGATCGCGCAACGGTGTCCCGGCTCGAGCCGTCACCACCAGTTCTGTCGGTTCGTAGGAGCTGATACCGGAAAGAACCGTCACGTCCAACGGCTCGCCTCCGGCCGGCTCGCCGTAAAAGTCCTTGGTGCCGCCGCCGCGAATATCGAGCTGCGCACCGCGAGCCCCGGCCAGACGCACCTGATCGATCAAACGAGTGAGCGCCGGATCCTGCTGATCCATCAGAATCTCGGCAGGTCGGGAAACGGCAGCAGGCCGCGATGAACGTGCATCTTGCCGTACTCGGCGCAGCGATGGAGACTCGGGATTACCTTCCCCGGATTGAGCAGACCGCAGCGGATCGAATGCATATTTGATCGCCAGGAACTGCGCGCGCTCCGCCGGCGAGAATTGCACGCACATGGAGTTCAGCTTCTCGACGCCGACGCCGTGCTCCCCCGTAACGGTGCCGCCCAATCGCACGCTGGTCTCCAGGATATCGGCGCCAAATAACTCGCAGCGCCGCATCTCATCCGGGTCCTCGGCGTCGAACAGGATCAAGGGATGTAAATTGCCGTCACCGGCATGGAACACATTCACGCAACGCAGGCCGTACGTGCCCTGCATCTGCTGGATTGCCTGCAACATCTCCGCCAACCGCTTGCGGGGAATGGTCGAATCCATGCACATGTAATCAGGGCTGATGCCGCCCGATGCGGGAAAGGCGTTCTTTCGGCCGCTCCAAAATTTGAGCCGCTGCGCTTCGTCGGCGCTGACTTCGATCCGCGACGCTCCTGCCGTGTTGAGAACCTCCTCCATTCGAGCAATTTCTTCGGCCACCTCCTCGGGCGTACCGTCGCTCTCGCACAAAAGGATGGCGGCGGCGTCGAGGTCGTAATCGGCGTGGACGAATGCTTCAACGGCGGCGGTCATCGCCTTGTCCATGAGCTCGAGGCCCGCGGGTATGATGCCGCGCGCAATGATGCTCGCCACCGCGGCGCCGGCCGATTCGATGTCATCAAAACTCGCCATGATGCAGCGGGCTAACTGCGGCTTGGGAACGAGCTTCACGGTGACTTCGCTGATCACCGCCAGCATGCCCTCGCTGCCCACGATCACCGAGAGGAGATCGAGACCCGCAACATCGAGGGCCGCCGAACCGAACTCCACCGGCTCCCCGTCCGCCATGAAGCCGCGCACGCGAAGCACGTTGTGCAGGGTGAGGCCATATTTCAAGCAATGCACGCCGCCGGAATTTTCAGCCACGTTGCCGCCGATCGTGCAGGCGATCTGGCTGCTCGGATCGGGCGCGTAGTACAACCCGTATGGCGCCGCCGCCTCGCTGATGGCGAGATTGCGTACGCCGCATTGCACGACCGCAGTACATGCGCCGGCATCGATCTTGAGAATCTTGTTGAACTTGGCGAGCGACAGGACCACGCCTCGATTGTGCGGTGTGGCGCCGCCGGACAGCCCCGTGCCGGCCCCGCGAGCGATTATCGGCACGCCCATCCGGTGGCAGATCCTGAGTACCGCCGCTATCTGTGGCTCGGTCTCCGGAAGCACCACCACCAGGGGCGAAGTGCGGTAGGCGGTGAGCGCATCACACTCGTAGGGCCCGGTGTCTTCATGACGAAAGAGGATGGCGGCGCGGGGCAGGGCCTCGCAGAGCGCACTCATCACCTCCGCCTGGCGCTCTTCGCGCGACGGGTGCTGCGCCTCGGTCGGGTGTGGGGTATGAATAGTGCTCATCATCCTGAGCGGCATTATGCATCACTCCGCCGCCCTGCCTTCCGGCGGACATGCCGATGGCCGCACCCAGCCTCGTGGGCAGCCAATTTGAGCTAGTGCGGCCCCCATGATAGGTTATGCGCTGCATCGACCGGAGCGATCGCAGAAAAAGAATTCAAATGCGGTGGACGCCGACCCTGAGCCTGACGCCGCGCCGAGCAGTGAAGGAAAAATCATGTTCACGCAGCTGATCGACCCGCTCGATAATCTGACGCTCACCTGTCTCGTGGCCCTGATTCCCGTCGTGTCTCTGCTCATCTTGCTGGCGGTATTCCGATGGCCTGCCTGGCTGGCGACGCTCGTCGGCTCGGTGATCACTTTCTCTCTCGCCTCGTGGGTGTGGAAAATGCCCTTTGACGTCGGCGCCCACGCGTATGCCTACGGGTCGGCGACCGGCGTGTGGAACGTTGATTGGATCACTGTCTGGGGCATGGTGCTGTTCAACACGCTCGGGGTCAGCGGCGTGTTCGAGAATTTCCGTCGATGGCTCATCGCACAGGGCAGCATGGACGTGCGCGTTCAGACGATGCTGTTCGCGTGGGCCTTTGGAGCGCTCCTCGAGGGACTGGTCGGTTTCGGCTACCCGTGGGCGGTGGTTGCACCCATCCTGATTTCGCTCGGCATCTCGGACCTCAACGCGATCCGGGTGGCGGCAATCGCCAATAATGCGCCGGTCTCTTACGGCGCGCTGGGCGCGCCGATCATCGCACTGGCGGCGGTGACGGGGTATCCCCTGCTGGCCTTGTCGGCCTCGATCGGCAGCGTGGTCGCCGTGCTTGCACTCCTACCGCCGTGGGTTCTGTTGTACTTGGTCTCCGGAAAGGAAGGAATGAAAGGTGGCTGGCCGCTCGCGGTGGTCGGGTCGCTCGGCTATATCGCCGGTCAGTATCCCGTCGCCGTCCATCTGGGACCCTACCTGCCGGATGTCACCGGAGCGATCGTTTGCTTCGCCGCGCTGCTCACCTTGCTCAAGTTCTGGCAGCCGAAATCCGTACTCGGTTACGGAGGGGTGCCCGTGGATGCCGCAACGGCAAGGCAAATGCAAGGACACGGACTCAAGGTCGGCGACGTGCTGCAGGCCTGGATGCCGTTCGCCGTGCTGCTGGTCGTGGTCGCGGCTTGGACCGGCCCGTGGTCGCCGTTGCCGAAAATAAGCTGGTTCAGTGCCAAGGCTGTTGCCTGCCCGGCGCTCACTGCCGCCTGCACCGCGGAAAATGCGAGCGTCAGCGCGGTGTTCAAATTCGCCCCTTTCATCGGCGGCACGGCGATCCTCGTTTCCTGGCTGCTCGTTGCGGCGTTGCTGGCGGGCCTTGGCAGGCTGAAAATCTCTCAGATCGGCGAAATATTCCGCCGCACGTTTCATCAGATGTGGGGTGCGTGCCTGGTCGGCGTGTTCATATTCGGTCTGGCGTACGTCTTCAATTTTTCCGGCATGGCAGGCTCGCTCGCAAAGGGTTTTTCGAGCATGGGCAGCGCGTTCATCATTGTCGCCCCGATACTCGGGTTCATCGGGGTCGCACTGTCGGGCTCGAATACCTCGACGAACGCGATGTTCGGCAAGTTCCAGGCGCTCGTCGGCGCGCAGCTCGGCATGCCGCCGCTGTTGCTGCCGACGCTCAATTCGGTAGGCGCGGAGATCGGCAAGCCGGTGGCGCCGCAAACGGCGAGCGTGGGCGTCTCGACCAGCAAGTATGTGCGCAAGGAAGGCGATGTCATCCGCCACAACATGGGCTGGACTTTTATCCTGCTCGCCTATCTGATCGTGGTCGCCGTCGGGTTCTACCTCTTGCATCCGGCGGTGATGACGGTAACCCATCCCTAGCAAGGGCGGACGGGTATCATCGGGCTGAATGAACCCAGTGCCGTCAAGTACCAAACGCCCAAGCCCCAACCGCCTCGAGCCCCCCGTCACCGGCAACCGCTTCGATCGAATGGAATGGGCGGGAGCGTTCGGCGATCTCGGCACGCTGATTCCATTTGTCGTCGCTTACATCGCAGTGCTGAAGATCGATCCCTTCGGCATTCTGTTTTCGTTCGGAACCGCCATGGTGGCGTGCGGCATTTACTACAAGACTCCTTTCCCGGTTCAACCGATGAAGGCCATTGGCGCCGTCGCGACAACCCAGGCGGCGCAGACCGCGGTGATCATGCCGGCGGCGGTCTTCAGCGCGAGCTTGGTCACCGGCTTGGCATGGCTGATCCTGGGGCTGACCGGTGCGGCGACTCATATCGCAAGACTGGTTCCGCGGTTTGTGGTCGTAGGGATCGTTCTCGGCCTCGGGTTGGGCTTCATGCTGGAGGGCGTCAAAATGATGAGCGGCGGCTGGCTGATCGCCGCCGTGGGGCTCGTCGGTACACTGCTCCTTCTCACGAATCGATCGATTCCGGCGATGTTCCTCTTGCTTTTTTTCGGCGTAGTGTGCGGAGCCGTGCAAAACCCGGAGTTCCTGAAGGCCCTGTACGCCGTGAGGTTCGAATTCCATACGCCCCACATCGTCCTGGCGAGCATCACGTGGTACGACTTCACGGTGGGCACGATATTCCTCGCTCTCCCGCAACTGCCGCTGACGCTGGGCAACGCCGTGATCGGCATCACCGAGGAAAACAACCGAATCTTTCCTGACCGCCCCGTCACCGAGAAAATCGTCGCCACGTCCACGGGATTGATGAATCTTGCGGGAGCCGTAGTCGGCGGGGTGCCAATGTGCCATGGCGCCGGCGGGATGGCAGGGCACGTCGCGTTCGGAGCGCGAACGGGCGGCGCTCCGATCATCCTCGGCTTACTTCTACTGAGCTTTGCTTTCTGCTTCAGCAGCTCCATCGGCGCCGTTTTCAACCTGTTTCCGCAAGCCGTGCTCGGCGTCGTCCTGTTTCTTACCGGCGCGCAACTTGCGCTCGGTTCGTGCGACTTCAGCAAGAACAAGGGCGAGCGTTTCATTACTCTGGTTACCGCTGCGTTTGCCATGTGGAATGTCGGCCTGGCATTTATCGCGGGAATAACCTTGGCGCACCTCGCGAAACGAGAATGGCTGCGGCTGTAGCCCCTGATTTTCGTCCAAGCAAAATCGGTTCGCGTGCGCGCTACGCTTGGTAAGCGGTTGCACAGCGCTCAAGATATACTTTCGAGCACCCAAAACTGATTTCCATCACAGGGGAACGCGTTGATTCGTTGCCGATACTCAGCATGCTGAAGAATCCGCTTTTCTTGGGGCCGCTCGCCAATCGGAGCTTCGGTGCCGCTTAGCGTGATCGCGACGAACTGGCCGCTGCTCCTCGGCATGGGCGTGCTCATGCTGGGCGCCGGGCTGCAAAGCACGCTTCTGGGACTGCGCGCCACGCTGGATGGATTCCCCACGACGGTCACCGGCATCGTCATGTCGTGCTACTACATAGGCTATGTGGTCGGAACCGTCATCGCCCCCCCGTTGCTACGTCAGCTCGGACACATCCGCGTATTCGCCGCCCTCGCGGCGGTCGCGTCGGTGGCGATTTTGATTCAAGGCTGGATCGTCAATCCCTGGATTTGGGGCGCCATGCGTCTCGTCTCCGGCCTCTGCTTCGCCGGCATTTATGTGGTGGCAGAGAGCTGGCTCAATGATCGCGCAAGCCGCGCGAACCGCGGCCGCCTGTTCGCGATGTACATGCTCATTCTGTACGTTGGCCTCGGTGCGGCGCAGTTCCTGCTGGTTTTCGCGGATCCGCAAACCCCCGCCCCTTTCATGCTCGTGTCGGTGCTGATTTCCCTGGCGATGGTGCCGATCGTGGTTTCCGCACAGCAGGTGCCGAATCACGCTGTGCCGCGCACGGTGCGCCTGAGGGAGCTGTACCAGAACTCGCCTCTCGGAGTCGTGGCGGTCACGATGTCGGGCTTGATTTCCTCAATCATTTTCTCGATGGGCCCGGTTTACGCGCGCTTGAGCGGCTTGGAGACGACGAGCGTAGCGACCTTCATGGCGGTGAGCATCCTGGCCGCCGTGGTCACTCAATACCCCGTCGGCCGGCTGTCGGACCGCATGGACCGACGCACGGTCATCGCCGGCGTTTGTACGCTCGCGATGATCGTTGCTGCCAGCATCGTCGCATTCCCCGAGCTGCCTCATGCGGCGTTCCTGACACTGGCTGCCTTGTTCAGCGGGTTCGCCCTGACGCTCTATTCGCTTTCCGTTTCCCACGTCAATGATAAGCTCGAGCCTGCGCAGATGGTCGCCTCGAGCAGTACTCTCCTGCTGTTGAATGGAGGTGCTGCCGCGATGGGACCCTTGCTTGCGGGCAGCCTGATCACCGCTTTCGGGCCACGCGCCTATTTTGCCACTCTCGCCGCACTCAGCGGCGCGCTCGCCATCTACGATCTGTGGCGCAAATCCCGGCGCCGGCCAGTACCGCCCTCCCAGAAAAGTCCGTTCGTGCGCGCGCAGCCCAGGGCATGACCTTCAGCAACCCTCGCAGTAGCATTTTTATACAAATTTGTAAGCAATGCGCTCGGTCGCAAGAGGCATAGTACGCCTCCGCATATCGGGTTTGACGTTCCATGCTTACGGCGGTCGACTTTTGTATTGATCAGGAGAAATTCATGCGCGTGAAATTCACGACGACCCTTCGCTCCGCCGGACTAGGACTGCTTGCTGCGATTGCTGCGGGCGCTGCGAGCGCAACCGCCGGCGCCGGCGCCCCTGCGGCGGGCAGCGCGGCATCCGGCGTCTCGGACATGCAGGTGCTGGAGCGCTGGAAGTTGGGCGGCGCGGGCGGTTGGGATTACCTCACACTTGACGCGGCCGGTGAGCATCTTTTTCTGAGCCGCGCGACCCGGGTCGATGTCGTCGATGCTCGAACCGGAAAAATGATCGGCACGGTTCCCAATACGGCCGGCGTCCATGGCATTGCGCTGGCGGAGGACTTGAAACGCGGCTACGCGAGCAACGGCAAATCCGACTCCGTGACGGTTTTCGATTTGAAGACCTTGGCGGTGATCCAAGAAGTAAAAATTCCCGGGCACAATCCGGACGCGATCTTGTACGAGCCGGCAGGCAAACATGTCTTTACGTTCAACGGTAAAAGTAAGGATGTCACGGTACTCGATGCGTCGAGCTTGGCGGTGATCGCGACCTTCCCCGTTCCCGACAAGCCCGAATTTGCGGTCGACGATGGCAATGGCCACATCTACGTGAACATTGAAAGCGAACCGGGACAGATGAGCGTGATTGACAGCCGCAAACTGTCGGTTACGCGGTCTTTTCCGTTGCCCGGCTGTGCAAGCCCGACCGGCCTCGCCATCGACGGGCCGCATCACCGCTTATTCTCGGTCTGCGATGGAAAGACCATGGCCGTCACTGACGCCGACAGCGGCAAGCAGGTCGCCCGGGTGCCGATTGGAGAAGGTCCGGACGCCGTCGCGTTCGATGCGAAACGCGGGCTGGTTCTGAGTTCCAACGGAGAGGGAACATTGACTGTCGTTCGTCAGGACTCCGCGGATCATTACAGCGTCCAGGCCACCATCGCGACCCAGCGCGGCGCGCGCACCATGGCGCTCGACGACGCGAAGGGGAAGGTCTATCTGGTCAGCGCCAATTTTGAGCCGCCGGCCGCCGCCACGGCGGACCAGCCCCATCCTCGTCCGGTCCCGACGCCCGACTCATTCACGGTACTGGTCGTAGGAGCGCGTTGAAGCGCTGAAGCCGGATTATTCCGCGTGCCGCTGCAACATCATTCCCCAATGCCACGGCGAATTCGGGAGAGCGTACATGCCGTGCCAATGCAATCCTGCCTGCTCAGCCCAGCTTCGGCATCGATCGGGACCGGGGCGCATTTCAATCGGAGGGCCCCTCGGGGTATCAATGTCGTGTCTCCAATGAATCACGGCAGCGACACCCCAAGGGCGCAGGTTTCTGTGAGCTTCGCGCAGCAGAGCGATGGGGTTTTCAATGTGCAATATATTGAATAACAGCACGAGACCCATCGAGCCGTCAGGCCGGCCACTGCCCGCCTCCACGAAATCACGCTGCTCGACGACGACGTTGCGCACCTGCGCCTCCGACGCGCGAGCAACTGTCGCTTTCACCATCAAGGGGTCGATGTCGACGGCGTAGACGGTCCCGGAGAGGCGCAGCGCCAACGCAACCGTGAACGTGCCGTATCCGCACCCAAATTCGACCGCATCGCCGTGCAGCTTCAGGCATCCAAGCGCGTCGAGGATGCCCGCGGGGTCGAAGAATTTTTCCCATGCGTCCATGGGCGGCATACCGCTCTCACGACCTTTCGCCACCTAATTTACGGTCGTCGCTTCGCCCGCTTCGCCCGACAGTAGTGCCTGCACGCGGCTGATGGCGGCCATGTAGTTGTCGCGGCCCGGAACACCCTCATCTTTCGATCCCTTTTCTTCGCCGAGAATGCTTGCAAGCGAGTCGACGGCAAGCCGCACCGTCATTGCCTCTTGGTCGGTCAACGCCGTTCCATTGATCACGATTCGCGCTTCCGATGCCATGCCGCAGCCCTCGATTGATTACCGACCATCATTGTACAAGGCTTGCCCCGGGCAGGAATCGAACCTGCGACCTAGCGCTTAGGAGGCACTCGCTCTATCCACTGAGCTACCGAGGCCAAGAACCTTAGGGCCGGAGCGATGGCTCCGGCCTTGGGTTTGGTGGAGGAGAAGGGGATCGAACCCTCGACCTTCGCATTGCGAACGCGACGCTCTCCCAACTGAGCTACTCCCCCTAAAAAGGGCCCGGAATATTAGCAGCAAAGGCCGCTCAAGCCAAAGTATCGCTTTCAGGCGGTGAACCTAGGCTAGGATGTAGCACCAGGAGGGGAAAAATATGATCAAAGTGGGCGAACGTGCGCCGGAATTCACGCTTCCCGACGAGACGGGAAAGGACCGATCGCTGACTGAACTCCTCAGTGCCGGGGCTACGGTTTTATATTTCTACCCGTCTGATTTCACCCCGGGATGCACCCGTCAAGCCTGCGCCCTGCGGGACATGCACACGGAAATTCAGCGCGCCGGCTTACGAGTCGTCGGCATCAGCCCGCAGAGCCCCGAAACCCATGCGAAGTTCAAGGCCAAGTATCGATTGCCCTTCACGCTGCTGTCCGATCAACAGAAGACCGTCATCAAGATGTACGCTGTCAACGGGCCACTCGGTATCGGGGTGCGACGAGCCACGTATTTGATCGACGCAAACCGCCGCATCCGCGACGCCTTATTGGCGGATTTCATGATTGCGCGTCACAGCGATTTCGTGAGAAAGGCGATCATGCTACGCGCCGCCGCGATCACTTAGTGCCGCCGCGATCACGTAGCGCAGCCGCGATCACGTAGCGCCGCACGCCGCCGGCGCCACGCTTCAGTAGTTCAAGCGCATCAAGTTTGGGTGACCGATTCGCGGCACCGTAACGATATACATGGTGCCGTATTCCGCGGCGCCGATTTCAGGAATTTTGGGGTTCTCGCTCAGGGCCGCAACGATCTGGGGTACCGTATCCGTGTGGCCCACAATCAATATTCGGCCCCCGGGATGCTCATGCAGAACTCGCCGTGCCAGGGCGGCGGAGTCGTCGCTGGGCACCACCGTCTCGGCGATGCCCAGGCGCGCGGCCAGCGGTGCGGCGGTAAGACGATTGCGTAACGCCGGTGAAACATAAATTGCGTCCAAGTGACCCAAACCATTGGCGTCACCGAACATGCGCGCGAGCAGCGCCGCGCGCATCTGGCCTGCCTCGTTAAGGGGCGGATCGGCGGTGCTGGCACTTACATCCTTTTCGGCATGGCGAATGACGACGACAGTGGTCGAGCCGGCCGTTCCGAACACCCACGCAGCAAAGATTGCAAAGCCAAGAGCGATGGCAACCGCGAGCCCCGTTAACCAGATCGGCGTCAAGAATGGCCGGCGCTGAAAGCTCGCATGATCTTTTTTCATGAGAATATGATACCAATGAATGCCGCTACCCAGGCTAGGCTGCAAGTCATCGTCCTCGCCGCCGGATTTTCCTCGCGGTTGGGGTGTCCGAAGGCCTTGGTGCGGGTGCGTCACTTGACGCTATTGCGTAGAACTCTCCTTTTGGCGGGGCGCGTCTCGCCCGCGCGGATCATCGTCGTGCTCCCGCCGCGGGCCACGCGCTACCGCATCGAATCGCACGGGCTCAAAGTGGTTTTTTCCCCCAATCCGCAGCGCGCTGCGGGCCTGTCGAGCAGCGTCCGCCGCGGCATTGCAAGGGCTCGATACTCCAGCGCCGTTCTGCTGTTGCCGGTCGATCTGGTTGCTCTGCAGCATCGTGACATGGCGCGGCTGATCTCGCGCTGGCGCTCTACCCGCCGCAGCGTGATTGCGAGACGCATCGGGCGCCAAGACGGCGCATCGCTGGGCGGCATACCTCTTATCCTGCCCCGATGGCTTTATCCACGCGCGCGCGCCGCAAGCGGCGATATCGGACTGCGCGAATTGGTGAACGGATTGCGGCCATCCCAACGAGCGCTTGTGGACCTACCATCGGCGGAAATGGACGTCGATACGGCGCTGGATCTGCGCGCGGCCAGAAACCGGGTTCGCCGAACCCGCCTCAGTCCTTAGCGCCCTGTATCAGACGGTATCCGACGGCGGTTTCGGTCAAGATATATTTGGGCTGCGCGGGATCGTCCTCGAGCTTCTGCCGCAGATGCCCCATGTAAACCCTCACATAATGGCCATCTTCGGTGTGCGTGGGGCCCCAGACCTCCCGCAAGATCTGACGATGCGTGAGTACCTTGCCGGCATTGGCGATCAATAGACTCAATAACCTGTACTCGATCGGAGTCAGGTGTATCGGCGTCCCGTCCTTCACGACAGTGCGCAGGCTCATATCGATCTTGACGCCGCCGAACTCGAATAGCGAGCCCAACGCCGCCCCTGCGTCCCGGCGCCGGCGCGATGCGGCGCGTACCCTGGCCAACAATTCTCCAACTCCGAACGGTTTCGTCAAATAGTCATCGGCACCCGCGTCCAGCGCCTCTATTTTGTCCCGTTCCCCGACGCGCGCCGAGAGCACGATCACCGGAACGCTCGACCAGCCGCGCAAATCGTGCAGGAACGTCATGCCGTCGCCGTCGGGCATCCCAAGATCCAAAATGATCAGATCGGGCTTGCGCGTACAGGAGTCGATCAGACCTTGGCGCAAGGTCTCGCTCTCGTGCACCATCCAGCCCTCCGCTTCCAATGCGGTCCGCACGAAACGACGAATTTGCCGCTCATCCTCGACGAGAATGGCCACCGGCTGCGGCTCAGCCACTCACTACCTCCTCGACTGCCGCGGGCGGGTGCCCGAGAGGCAATGTAAAAGTGAATCGCGCTCCGCCGCCTGGCCGGTTGCTGGCCTCGATAGCGCCGTGATGTGATTCGACGATGGCGCGGCAGATCGACAACCCGAGCCCGACTCCCGGGGTCGCCGATTCGCGCTCGCCCCGTGTAAATTTCTGAAACACCGCCTCTTCCCGCCCGACGGGAAGTCCGGGACCGTTGTCCGTCACGGATACGCTCAGCCGGTCCGCTGCCGGTTCCGCGGATAGCGTGATTCTGCTGCCCGGAGGAGTGTATTTCGAGGCATTCTCCAGCAGGTTGACGAGGACGCGTTCGATCAGCAGCGCGTCGATGCGCACCAAGGGAAGATCCCGCGGCATGTTCACTTCGATGACATGCTGTTTCAATAGGCCATGGGTCGCATTCAGCGCCGCCCCCACGACCTCTTCGAGCGGCTGCCACTGCAGGTTGAGCTTGACCTCTCCGCTTTCGATGCGGGCCATATCGAGAAGATTGCCGACCAGAGTGCTCATGCGCCGCGCTTCGTCCTGGATGGCTTCCGCGTTCTCCAGCTGCAGCGGTGAAAGCGGCGGCTTGGTCAAGGCAAGTGATTCCGCCAGTCCCACCAGGACGGTCAAAGGCGTGCGCAAATCATGCGACAGCGCCGCCAGCAAAGAATTTCGCAGGCGCTCCGATTCCATGCGCACCAGGGCTTCCTGCGCGACGTCCACGTAGTGCACACGCTCGAGAGCGATCGCGATCAGCGCTGCGAAGGTGTCGAGCAGCTGCCGCTGCTCCGGGATTTGCAGCAGCCGCCGGTTGCGCGCTTTGACCGCGAGCACGCCGCGCGCCTGCGCCGGCGCGCGCAGCGGGATATAGAGAATCTCGCTGCCCGGCAAGGTGTCGGTACCGAAACCTGCCGGTTGGCCTTTGTCGAACGCCCACTGCGCAATGCCGATATCGACGGGAAGCGCAGGATCGGTTCGCGAAGTGGTTGCGGCCAATCGACCCGCGGCATTCGGCAGCAACAACGCAGCGCGGGCGCGAAAAGTGCGTTCGATGGATTCATCGCTGATTCTCACCACTTGATCGACCTGCACCGCGCCGGACAGGTCGCGGGCAATCTCGTACAGTGAACCCGCGCGCTCTTCGCGATGCCCCGCGACTCGCGCTTGAAAACGCAACCCTGCGGTCAATTGTCCGGTGATCAAACCCACGGCGAGCATGATGCAAAACGTGAGCAGGTACTGCACATCGCTCACCGCAAAGGAAAATCGCGGCGGAACAAAAAAGTAGTCGAAGGAGCAAACGCTCAATACGGCCGCCAGCGCCGAGGCGCCCCGGCCGAAACGAACCGCAACCAACACCACGGTTAAGATGAATATCGCCACGATATTCGACCTGTCGAATTGCTCCGCCAGCGGAATCGACAACAACGTTACGGCGGCGCACGCCAGCGCGGCCCAGAGATAACGAAAGCGTTTGGATTTATGGCCACCGTTCGACTGCGTGCCCGAAGACGCCAGCCACGGGGAACTCTTCGCGTCCCCATTTTGCAGCTGACCATCGGCGCGGCCGATCTCCACCAAGTCGATATCCGGCGCGAGCGTCGCAAGCTTCTGGCCGCTCGATTGTTGCCAGGGCCACAGCCGCCGTGCCGGATCGCGGCCGATGACGATCTTGGAGAGGTTGTGGTTGCGGGCATAGGCAATCACGCTGGTTGCGACGTCGGCGTCGGCCAGGACCGCAGTAGCCGCCCCCAACTCCTTGGCCAGTTTCAGAGTCCGCAAGATCCTCTCGCGCCGCGCCGCGGGCAGGCGCTGCAAGCCGGGCGTCTCCACGTAGATCGCATGCCATTCCGTATTGAGCTGACCGGCGAGCCGTGCCGCTGCACGCACCACCCGCTCCGCGCCGGCGTCGGGGCCGACGCAGGTCAGCAAGGCATTGGCGGTTTTCCAAACGGATCCGATCGATTTGTCGACGCGGTACGCTTGAACGTCGCCTTCGACGCGGTCGGCGGTCCGGCGCAGCGCAAGCTCCCGCAGCGCCATGAGATTGCCCTTGCGGAAAAAGTTATTCGCCGCCCGCTCCGCCTGCTGCGGGACGTACACTTTGCCCGCCTTCAGGCGCTCCAGCAGCTCCTCCGCCGGAATGTCGACCAATACCACTTCCTCGGCCTCGTCGAAAGCCGTGTCGGGCACGGTCTCCCAAACCCGTACGTTGGTAATTCCGCCGACAACATCATTGAGGCTCTCCAGATGCTGAACGTTCAGCGTACTGAAGACATCGATCCCCGCCGCCAAGAGTTCTTGCACGTCCTGCCAGCGCTTCGGATGGCGCGCACCCTGCACGTTGGAGTGGGCAAGTTCGTCCACCAGGATCAAGGAGGGACGGCGCTGCAATGCTGCATCGAGATCGAATTCGCTGAGATCCTTGCCGCGATACGGCATCGCCTTCGGAGCCAGCACCTCCAGATCCGCAAGCAGAGCGGCGGTTTCGGCGCGGCCGTGCGTCTCAACTACGCCGGCGACGACATCGCGTCCTTCGGCTTTGAGTTTGCGCGCACCCACCAACATGGCATAGGTCTTACCCACGCCGGCCGAAGACCCAAAGTAGATGCGGAGCCTGCCGCGCCGCTCTTCCGCTTCCTGGCGCGTTACCTTCGCCAGCAGTTCATCCGGATCGGGACGTTGTTCGCTCAATGTCGGCATCTGCCGCTATTGTGCGCCCTCGAGCGCACGACCAGCACCTTGGCACCCGACGCGAGGCTTAACGCGGCCGGTGGAATTAGGACGATTCCCATCCGGAATAATCGCGGAAGGCTTGCAGCACGGCATCGATCTTGGCGCGCGGCAAGTCCCGATGCGTCACCAGCCGCGTACGCGGTGCGATCGTTGCCAATATGCCGCGCTGCCCAAGGTGCTTCGTGAGATCCGCCGCCTTGGCCGCGGGAACAGTGAGGTACAGCATATTGGTTTGCGGCGGCTCGACCTGCAATCCCATCGCGCGCAATCCTTCGGCGAGAAACTCGGCATTGGCATGATCTTGCGCAAGCCCGCGGACATGGTGCTCCAGAGCATAGATGCCCGCAGCCGCCAGTACGCCTGCCTGCCGCATACCGCCGCCCAATGCCTTGCGCCAGCGCCGTGCCTGGGCGATGAATTCTCTGGAACCGAGCAGTACCGATCCGGCGGGCGCACCGAGGCCCTTGGATAAACACACCGACACCGAATCGAAGCCGACCACCGCGGATCGCTCGTCGATCTGTAATTTCACGATGACGTTGAAGATCCGTGCACCGTCAAGATGTGTCCTCAGGTCCTGCGCGTGAGCGAATTCGGTGACTTGCCGCAGGTAGACTATCGGCAGCACGCGGCCGCCGATCGTATTCTCGAGCGCCAGCAATCGCGTGCGCGCAAAATGGTCGTCATCCGGCTTGACGGCATTGGCAATTCGGTCGAGGGATATTCCGCCGTCCGGCTCATTCTCGAGCGGCTGTGGCTGGATGCTGCCGAGAACCGCAGCCCCGCCCTGCTCGTACTTGTAGGTATGCGCCTCCTGGCCGACCAGATATTCGTCGCCGCGGCCGCAATGTGACATCAAGGCGGCTAGGTTGCTTTGCGTCCCGCTGGCGAAGAACAGCGCACTCTCGAAGCCGAATCGCTCGGCAATGAGCGATTGCAGGCGATTGACGGTGGGGTCGTCGCCATAGACGTCATCGCCGACCTCAGCCGCCGCCATGGCGGCACGCATGCCCGGCGACGGCCGCGTTACCGTGTCACTGCGTAGGTCAATATCGTTGGGAGCCAATCCGCACCGCTGTCTCGGCAATTTTGGCGCGGAAGCGTAGCATGTTTCCTCACACACACCGTGCCGGCCCGGACGGGATGACATCGCTGCCATGCTTCTCCCATGGCTCCCCTGATTGCCGATGCGACTCCGCCGGGGGGATTCCGAGCCGCCAAGCTATCCGACACGTGACGGGCTATAAAATCTCCAGAGTTTACTGGCCTTAGATCGCGGCACGGGTGGGCTCAATTCTCCTGGCGCTGACCCGGAGGGACGCTGTCAGCGCTGACACGGCACACATAACTACTTACAAGAAAATCGTTGACGCAGATCGCTCAGAGGGATAGCCTCCGGGTTGCATCAATCCAGGTCAAAGACTGGTTGATGGGGGTGTAAAGCGCAAAACAGGGCTCGGTAGACGCATTCAGTGTGGCCGAATCCTAGGATAAAACGGTTGCGCACCGAAAAATGTAACTTCCGGGAGATCGAATCCAATGTCGCATCGTAGGGAAAAGCGCGCCCGCCAGGCTGCTCGTTTAGCATTTATGACAGCGGTGTCACTTGATGCCTCGCATTTGGTCATCGCCGCTGAACCAGCTCCATCGACCCAAACCGCGGTCGCGAATGACGAACTTCAGGAGATCGTCATTACCGGCTTCCGCGAATCCTTGCAGTCCGCCCTGAATCGCAAGCGCGAATCCATACAGCCGATCGAGTCCGTGGTGGCGGAGGACATCGGCAAGATGCCCGATCAAAACGTCTCCGAATCGTTGCAACGTCTGCCGGGCGTCTCCATCAACCGCTCGGGCGGCAAGGGCACGCAGGTGCTGATCGACGGCTTGGGCAACAATCTCATTACGCTGAACGGCGAGGTACTGCTCACGGGCCGGGAAATCTACGTCGCGGGGGAGAGCTCGGGAGGCGGCGGCAACAGTGGTCTGCAATATGCCTCCCTGGAGGGTATACCGAGCGAAGAAATCGGCGGCATTGATGTCATCAAGAACCCCACCGCCCAGAATCGCGAAGGTGGCCTGGGCGGCACGATCGACTTGAAAACGCGCTCGCCACTGTCGCAGGAGAAGGGCCTGAATCTCGGCGGGAATCTTCGCGGCACCAAAGCAACGTCGGCCGAAGGCCACGTGACCCCGGTCGGGACTCTCGTGGGCGGCTTCAAGTTCAGCGACGACTTTGCGATTACCGGCAGCGTGTCGTACGACGATCAAAAGACCCACGACAAGCAGTTCCAGGATCAGAATCGCAATCAATGGTTGGTTACGAATACCGCGACCGTGGGATCCTATGTCGGCAGTCCCGCCGCCTCTACCAATGGCGTCTTACCCGGCGGCCGCACCTACATCGATCCGCAGTTGGCCTACTTCAGCGATATCCTCGATCAAATCACCACCAAGGGCGCGACCCTGGGCGTCGAATGGAAGTGGAACGAAAACATCACCAGCAGCTTCAATTGGTTTTTCGTCGACGAAAAGGAAGTGAGCACTACCTATTCGAACAAAGCGTGGTTCTCCGGCGGCAGCGGCGAGACGAATCAACCCGCCGCGGGTCCCACGGTCGATACCAGCCAGACGCCGAACGTCCTCGTGCCAGGCCACCCGGCCATGCCGGCATCTTTCCCCGGCATCGACCCTTCCCAACCGTACTCGATCGACCCTAACGGCGTCATTCAATCGGCCACGATGATGGCCAATGGCGCGGAAACCGCCACGCTGTATGAAAGCAATCATACAAAGGCCAACAATTTTCAGTTCACTACTAAATTCCTTGGCGATGGCCCGATTACCGGCGATATCGGATTGGCTTACGCCAAGGCGACGGGCGACTATGAGGCAGCACAGGCCGATGTCGAGCACGGCTTCTACGGGGCATTTGGCAGTGCCAACCCCTCGATTCAGCCGACGGCGCCTGGCTGCAATAATGGCGCCAATAACTGCACGAACGGCAATCATGGCTATGCGTGGACCTGGAACAACGGCGGCACCACGGGTCTGCCATCGGCCGGATACTCCAATAACTACGGCTATACAAACCTGTTGTCGAATCCCGCCTATACCTTGTTCAAGTCCAACTGGGCTTGGGCGAATACTAACGACGAGAAACAGTATTCCTTTAAATTCGATCTGCGAGCGAAGGTGGGCATCGTCGATTTGACCGGGGGAGCGCGGTATCAGGATCGAGAAGTCGATTATGTCCACGGCCGCTACCTCGAGAACGGCATCAGTCCCTATGGCATCGGCGGCGTCGGCGCCGGCACTGCCGCCGGCAATTGCTGTATCGGCGCTGGATCCGGAACGTGGCTCTACTACCAGGATCCCGGGTACGCCAAAATCCCATACTCGACACCGCAAACCAATCCGAATCTGCTCCTGACGTATAATAATTTCGCCAATGGCCTCATTGCCGTAAAGAATCCGGTCACGGGAGGCATGACCGATCCCGCGACCTATCTCAATACCTTGTGGAAGCAGGCGGGAGTTCCAAATGGCACCGAAGCGTTCTTCAAGGACGCCCTCAATTCATACCAAGTCAAGGAAAAGACCACCGCGATCTTTATCATGGGCGATGCAGGCGATTCGGCCGGCCTATACCACGCCAATTTTGGTGTTCGCGCCGTGAAGACCCAATTGACAGTTGACGGTGCCGAGACTAATCCGAACGGCTCGACTTACGTGGGCACGGCATCCTGGAATGGCGTCAATGCCAACGATGTGCCGTTTGAAAAAGGCCGCAGCTACACGGATGTGCTGCCCTCATTCAACTTTATCCTGAATGCGACCGACACGCAGAAACTGCGCTTTGGCGGCGCTCGCGTGACGGCGCCGCAGAATCTGCAGCAACTCGGCAGCGGCCTGCAGTACGGATTCACGCGTGCTGCCCCCGGCGCGTGCATAGGCGGTGCTGCGGTATGCTTCAAATTCAATGGCGGCAACGGGGGTAACGCAAACCTCGATCCATTTCGCGCCTCGCAGTTCAACCTGTCATGGGAAGACTATTTCGCTCCCAACGGCTTGATCAGCGTCGGATATTTTTACAAGGCCGTGGACAATTTCGTCACGACAGCCAATCTCCCGACCTTCGTGCTCGACGGGACGGGAGGCACCACAGCCAATGTGGCCACGCCGATTAACGGCGGCACCGGAAAAATCCAGGGCGTCGAAATCAGCGGTCAATACGCCTTCGACTTCGGGTTGGGGTTCGCCGCGAACTACACGCGGTCGAACTCCGAGTCGACGCAGACCAGCTCGTTTGCCGCCAATCTGCCGATCCCTGGCGTCTCTAAGAACGCCGTCAACGCAACCGCGTACTTCGAGCGCGCCGGTTTCTCGGCGCGCCTCGCCTACGCATGGCGCGATGTCGCCGTGAATTCCGGCGGCGTCGGCTCATCGTTCGCTTTCCAGGACATCAACGGTCTTCAGAAGATTTACACGGTCTATCAAGCGGCCTACGGCCAGGTCGATGGTCAGTTGGAATACGACTTCGGCACTCACTTCGGCATCGTCGCGTCGGTGGTGAATCTTACCAACGCCAAGCAGCATACCTATCTACAGTTTCCGAACGAGCCGTTCACGTACGACGATACCGGCCGTCGCGTGTTCTTTGGCGTAAAAGGCAAGTTGTAACTGCGGGGCGCGTTCAAGGGACATGCCGACAATGTCGAATACGGCGCAGGGCCCTACGGGCCGTGACCTCATCGGCAGCATCGCCATTGTCGGCGGCGGCACGGCGGGCTGGCTGGCCGCAAGCATGCTTGCGCGCGCGCTGCCGAGCGGCTGCTTGGACCTGACGGTGATCGAATCGCCGGACATCGGCACCGTCGGGGTCGGTGAGGCCACGATTCCGCCCATCATCGACGCGCTGCAGTTCCTGAGCATCGACGAGGCGGACTTCATCCGCCATACCCAGGCGACCTACAAGCTTGGCATCAAGTTCAGCGACTGGAAAATACCTGCGTACTCCTACTGGCACCCATTCGGCACCTTCGGCGCCGCGCTCAACCGCCGCCCTTTCTTTCATGGTTGGCACCGAGCATCGGCTGTGGGGCTTGCGCCACGTTTCAATGATTTCAGCCTGTGCGCAACACTGGGGGATGCCGGCAAGTTTCGCTTCCCAGACAAAGACCAGAACGCGCCGGCTGCGGGCCTCCGCTACGCGCTGCACTTCGATGCTGCGCTGGTGGCAAGGTACCTGCGCAATTATGCCGAGCGTCTCGGCGTCAGGCGCATCGAGCGCACGGTCCAGGGGGCAACGCGGCGGTCCAACGGCTTTCTCGACGCGTTGAACTTTTCAGACGGCTCCGCCCTGCAGGCGGACCTTTACATAGACTGCAGCGGCTTTCGCGGGGTCTTGATCGAGCAGGTATTGGGTACGGGCTACCTCGATTGGAGTGCCATGTTGCCGTGTGATCGCGCCGTGGCCTTCCCCACAGCGAGGTGTGCAGCACCTGCGCCGTACACTCATTCCAGGGCGCGCGCCGCCGGCTGGCACTGGCGGATTCCACTGCAGCACCGCACTGGCAATGGGTACGTCTATTCAAGCGCGAACTGCAGCGACGATGAAGCTCTCCAGGATCTGCTCGGCGCACTACGCGAGAAGCCGCTCGCGGATCCGGTTTTTTTGCGCTTCGTGACCGGCCGTCGCAAGCTCTTTTGGAACGCCAACTGCGTCTCACTCGGCCTCGCTTCCGGGTTCTTAGAACCTTTGGAATCCACGAGCATTCACTTGGTGACAAGCGGCCTTTATCACCTGCTGGAGCACTTTCCCGATAAGAGGTTTGATCAGACGAACATCGACTCATACAACGCCGAGCTCATTTACGAAAACGAGCGGATCCGCGATTTCATCGTTTTGCATTATTGCCTGACGCAACGCAACGACGCGCCCCTATGGCGCTACTGCCGGTCCATGGCCATTCCGGACAGCCTGCGCGAGCGCATCGAGCTCTACAGCCGCACCGGGCGCATCCGCCCACGAGCGGGAGAACTCTTCACCGATTTGTCCTGGTTTTATGTTTTCGAAGGCCTGGGCGTGCGGCCCGAGGCTTACGACCCTCTGCTCGACGTGATCAGCCCGGCTCGACTGCGCGAAATCTTAAACGGTTTGGCGCGTGTCACTGCTGGGGCCGCCCAACATGCTCCACCCCACGAGAGCTACTTTGCTGCGCAGGCGGCAGGGTCCGTGGCCGCTAGCGGCGTGCCGGCACGGAGGTCGAGTTGCGAATGACCAACTCATGATCGAGCAGATGGCGCGGAACACGGCTAGGCCAACCGTTGCGCCGCGGTTCGAACTGGATGATTAAGTCCGCCGCGATCCTTGCCATCGTTGCCACCGGCTGACGAATCGTCGTCAACTCGGGCCAAATCATTCTGGCGACAGGTGCATCGTCAAATCCCGTCACGGACAACTCGCCCGGCAGATCGAGCCCAAATTTGCGCGCCATTGAGACTACCGCCGCAGCCATGTCGTCATTGCTCGCAAAAATCGCCGTCGGCGGCGTTGCGGCACGCAACATCCGTTCGGCGCAAATCAAGCCGTCGCCGAAGACGAAGTTGCCCGTTTGAACCAGGTCGGAGTCGACCGGAATTCGGTGAGCGCGCATTTCATCGACGAAACCAAGATAGCGCTGCTCGGTCGCGCCGTGCTTGGGTCTGCCCAAGATAAAACCGATGCGGCGATGGCCCAGGTTCACCAAGTGTGCAGTCAGCTGTCGCGCTGCCGCGTAGTCGTCGATTCCGACCGAGGGCGCAGCGCTCAAGTTGTGTTTGGGTGCAATTCGCACAATCGGAATCGATGCCTCGTGCAATTTATTAAGCACAACGGGGTGGTCGCTCAAGGGTGGGAGGAGAATGACTCCCTCCAGGCGCAGCTGCCCAAGCAACGTATCGATTTGTTTGTCGATCAGCGGACTCTCCACATCCCAGGGCTCCACCATTAAGTGAAGGCTCGACTCGCGGCAACGCTGGACAGCGCCTGCCTGAAATTCGCTCAGATAGTCCCCGGGCCGGTCGCAAAAAAGGCCAATGAGAAACGAGCGGTTGCTCGCCAGGCCGCGCGCATTGAGATTCGGCCGATAATTGAGTTGCTCGATGGCGCCGAGGATTCGGGCACGGGTGTCCGAGCGGACCCGGGGTTCATTGTTGATGACCCTGGAGACCGTCTTGGGTGATACCTTGGCAAGATCGGCGACATCCTGAATCGTGACCGAAGCGGGACCTAAATTCATGGCCACTTTGCAAACCTCGAAAGCTTTGCGCCTCTCTTAGCGATTTGCCGGAGTAGCGCGTTCAAAACGCTCACATTGCGCCAGGACAGTCGGGCACGGACCCCGGAAATTTTTTTGCCAGGCTCACCTCGGAGATCGTCAGACCGAAACGACCCGAACTTTCAACGGTGAGTGGTACTTCGACGCTTGACAGGTCCGCTCCCGCATCCGCTAGGCAGGACAAGGGGATTGACAGGGTTCGCCAATTCTTCGGGCCCGCGTCCCTAAAGACATGAGTCATATCCAGCATTGCGCCGTTACGCGTCCCGCATAGAGGCTGGGTGCATCGTACGCCAATCTTGACGCTCCCGTCGGGAACGCGGTCGACGCGATAGCGCACATCAAGAGTCGTACCCTGGCCGGCTCCCGGCCGCAAATCGCTCGCACGGCCTGAAATCCGCAACATTCCGTTTCGCCCTGCCCAAAGGGCGGCGACGCCGTCGGCAGCCGACGTTGCCACGACGGCGCCCCGCGGACTTTCCTGCCGCGACGTAGTGAAGCGGACTTCCGCGCTGTCATCAGCGATGAAGACGGACCAGGGCGCGACGGCGTGCCCTGCTCGAAAGAGACTACCGGCCACGGCGCTCGCATTCGGCGGCAGGAGAGGATCCTCCGAGAGCACAGGTGTATCGGCCTTGGCGCCGTAATAGAGGCCCGACCCACGCGGGAACAGAGCGCCGGAGACCTTTCCCGCCGCGTCGAAGGTCACCGGCATGGCAGTCGCCGGCCATGAGAAGGCAAGGCGACCCGTGAAGTCGTAGCCCTTCGATTCGGTGGAACGGAACAGCACATCCGCAATTCCTTCTCCCTCGCTTCCCGGCAACCACGCCGCCACGAAGGCGTCGGACGCATTGATCTCTGGATTCACCCACATGGGGCGGCCGGACAAGAAGACGGCAACTGTTCGCACGCCTGCTGCGCGCAATCGCCGCAATAACTCCAGCTCGTGTTTATCGTGGGGCGAAAATTCCAGATTTTCCCGGTCGCCTTGGAATTCTGCGTAGGGTTTTTCGCCGAACACAACAACGGCAGTGTCCGGTTTCTCGGCAAAATATCCGCTTTTACTCAGGAGTGCCGATCCACCGCCCGCGGAAACTGCCGCTCGGATGCCGTCGAAGATGGACGTCGCACCTGGAAAATCGGTGTTGCTATTGTGATCGCCCTGCCAATCGATGGTCCATCCGCCCGCCTGCATTGGAATGGAATCAGCCGCATCGCCGGCGACCAATATTCTTTGGCGCGGGTTCAACGGTAGCGTGCCTTGGTCGTTCTTGAGCAGCACCAGCGACTTGCGGACCGCTTCGCGCGCGAGTTCGCGATGAGCGGCGTTCCCCAAACGCGTAAAATCACCCGCATCGCTGCGTTGCTTCGGCACCGCCTTCTGGAATAACCCGGCAACTGTCTTTACTCGCAAGATACGCCGCACGGCATCGTCGATGCGGTCCTGAGGGATCTCGCCCGAACGGGCTTGCTCCAAGGTGTTCTGGTACAGCTGCCTCCAGCTGTCCGGCGCCATCAACATATCGACGCCCGCGAGTATGGCGGCCGCGCACCGGTACTTGGTGCACCCGGGTATTTGCTCGTGGGCGTTCCAGTCGCCAACCACGAATCCGTCGAAGGCGAGCCGCCCCTTCAAGATGTCAGTAAGCAAGTAGTGGTTGGCATGCATTTTTACGCCATTCCAGCTGTTGTACGATGCCATGACGATCAGAGCGCCTGCTTTGAGCGCCGATGGGTATCCGGCGCCGTGCACCTTGCTGAGCTCGGCTTCGGAAATAATGGCGTTGCCCTGATCTCGACCGTCGCGCGTGCCACCATCGCCGAGAAAGTGCTTGACCGACGAGAGGGTGTGCCCTGTAGCCATGAATTGCTGCGTGCCCGTTTGGCCTTGAAGTCCGGTGACCATTGAGGCGGCGTACTCGGCAACGATCTCCGACGACTCGGAATAACTTTCATAGGACCGGCCCCACCGCACATCGCGCGCGACGGCGACCGTCGGCGCAAATGTCCAGTCGATGCCCGTGGCGGCCACCTCCTCTGCTGTCGCCTGACCGATCCGGCGCATCAAGTCGGCGTCGTGCGCGGCCCCGAGCCCTACATTGTGCGGAAAAATAGTGGCGCCCACAATTTTCGCGTGTCCATGAACGGCATCAATGCCGAATAGCACCGGGATCGGCGGATGATCTTCGTTCGCTGCGGCCAAGGATGCGCGAAAAAATTCCTCGGACAAATCCAGCCACGCTTGCGGAGAGGTTCGAACATTACCGCCGGGAGCTGCGTTGCCGCCCGCGAGGATCGAACCCAGCTTAAAAGTGCGCAACTCCGCCGGAGAAATCGAGGCGATATCGGCTTGAATCATCTGACCAACCTTGTCCGCCAACGTCATATGCGCCAACAGCTGCTGCACGAATTCCTCCGTGGACGCCTCCGTCGAAGCGTGTACGCGGGCGGGCCAAAGATCAGGATGTACACTGGGCGGCGGTTGTGGCGCACGAGACGAAGCGGGAGCCGAACCCGCAAACAAAAGTGCGGCGACGACGGCGATCGTATGAACTCGACCCGCGAGCAGGCGTGCGCGGGCATCTTGAGGGGGAGCATTCGACGTGCTGGTTTTACTTAACATAAGATTCGTCGTAACTGCCTGTAATCTTTATATTTTTGATCGTTCGATGCCGTCGCCGCCGAGCTTGAGGAATCGGCCTCGGCAGCGAAGCTTACAGGAATAAAGGTGAAATGTCAGCGCTGTCAATAGCACCCACAGGCCCCGCCCCTTCCGGTTTGCTCGGTTTGCTCGACTGGGCGGTGGTGGCTGCTTATGCCGCGTTCCTCATCATCCTCGGCTTATTGATGTCGCGGCGGGGCGCGGCGCCGGTGGACTATTTCCTCGCCTCGCGGGGGTCGCACTGGCCGTTGATCGGCTTGGCCTTGCTCGCCTCCAATATGTCCTCGACAGCATTGGTTGGGCTTGCCGGCGGCGCCTACGCCATGGGTATTTCAGTCTACGACTACGAGTGGTCGGCGATCGTGATTTTGGTTTTTTTCTGCCTGTTCCTGCTGCCATCCATCATTCGCAGCCAGACATATACGATGCCGGAATTTCTCGAACGGCGTTACGACCGCCGCGTCCGCCTGAAGTTTGCGTTACTGACCTTGTTCCTCAATATTTTCGTCGACTCGGCGGGCGTGTTGTACAGCGGTGCGCTGGTCTGCCAACTGCTGTTCCCCGCCTGGCCCTTGTGGTCGATAGTCGCGCTTTTGGCAGGCACAGCCGGGTTGTACACCACATTGGGCGGCCTACGCGCGGTGATCTATACCGAAGCAGTCCAAGCCATCGTGCTGATGTTGGGCGCCCTCATGATATCGATCGGCGCGTTCAGCCGCGCCGGCGGTTGGCATACCGTTATGAACGGTGTCGATCCAGCCGCGATATCGCTGATACGACCGGTCGGCGATGCCGGCGTTCCGTGGCCCGGAATGGTCCTGGGAATCCCATTGCTGGGGTTCTACTACTGGTGCACGAATCAGTCCATCGTGCAGCGCATGTTGTCGGCCAAGGACGTCGATCATGCTCGTTGGGGGGCGCTGTTTGCCGGTTTGCTCAAACTTCCGGTGCTGTTCCTGATCGTGCTGCCGGGAACTTGTGCCCTGTTGATATTCCCGAAGTTGCCGCGGCCCGATCTCGTGTATCCGAACTTGATCCTGCACCTGCTTGCGCCCGGTCTCGTGGGTTTGGTGGTCGCGGGATTCGTCGCCGCTACGATGGTGTCCATAGCCTCAATGCTCAATTCGGCATCGACTCTGATCACCATCGATGTGGTCAAACAACTCAAGCCGAGTCTGTCGGACTCGCAAGTGGTTCGAATTGGACGCATGAGCACGATTGCTCTGCTCGTGGTAGCGGTTGCGTGGGCTCCTCAATTACAGCTGTTTCCTTCGCTTTGGCAATATCTGCAGGCCGTTTTGGCTTACGCGGTGCCGCCCGTGGTCGCGCTATTCCTGGTCGGAATGTTCTGGCGGGGAGCGAATGCCGACGGCGCCGCGGCGACCATGCTTCTGGGATCGACCGCCGGCTTCGTTCTATTCATGCTCAATGCGGTGCTTCGTTGGACGCATTTCCATTTTCTATACGCGGCGCCGATTCTCACCGCATTCGATGTCGCGATTCTTGTTGGGGTCAGCCTGCTCAAACGTGCGCCACAAGACTCAGACACTGCCACGGTGTGGAAACTCGATTTCGACCCCGCCGAGCGGCCGAGGCTTCAGCGTGTGCCGCTGTGGCAGGACTACCGCTTTCAGGCTGCCGCATTGCTGGCACTGACAGCCGTCGTAGTGATCGTCTTTCGCTGAACGATGGGGGATCTCGCTTGAACACTTGGCCTGATCGGCGCCTTCTGGGACTCTTCGATATTGACGTTCCCATCATCCAAGCGCCCATGGCGGGGCCAGGCACTGCCGAATTGGCAATCGCCGTCAGCGAAGCGGGAGGATTGGGTTCCCTGCCCTGCGCGCAGCTCACTCTCGAGCAGGCGAGGACTGCGCTCGATTTGATCCGGCTTCGCACCTCGCGGCCGCTCAATCTCAATTTCTTCTGCCATCCTCCACCCGTGGCGGATGCGGTGCGCAGTTTGACGTGGCGTGCACGGCTGGCACCGTATTACGTCGAGTTGGGGCTCGACCCCGAGGCGTCCGTCCCCGTTGCAGGCCGGCAGCCATTCGACGGCGAATTTTGCAAATTGGTCGAACTGCATCGGCCGAAAGTCGTCAGCTTTCATTTCGGTTTGCCGCCGCCCGCTCTTTTGGAACGCGTCAAGGCCGCCGGCGCCCTCGTGGTTTCCTCGGCAACCACCGTCGCCGAAGCGTGCTGGCTCGAAAAGCATGGCTGCGATGCGATAATTGCAATGGGGCTCGAGGCCGGCGGACACCGGGGCAGCTTTCTGACCGAGGACATGTCTCGGCAAATCGGTACTTTCGCGTTGGTGCCGCAAGTGGTCGACGCAGTGGCGGTGCCAGTCATTGCGGCCGGCGGCATCGGCGACGCGCGCGGCATCGTCGCGGCATTTGCCCTGGGCGCATCGGCAGTGCAAATCGGATCCGCTTATCTGTTCTGTCCGGAAACGAATCTACCGCAAGTCCACCGTGACGCCCTGGATAGCGCACGCGACGACGATACGATGATCACCAATGTATTCACCGGCAGGCCGGCGCGCGGCATCGTCAATCGCGCCATGCTTGAGCTGGGGCCTCTGTCTCCGGACATACCGGAGTTCCCGCTTGCCGCCGCGGCGTTGGCGCCGCTCAAAGCGAAGTGCGAGGCGGCGGGCTCGGGCGATTTCACCAATTTATGGTCGGGACAAGCGGTCCGACTGGCTCGCCGGTCATTCCCGGCCGGGCAATTGACCCAACTGCTGGCGCAGGAGGCGCTGGAAAAGTTTTTGCATTGGCCGCGCTCAGCGGGCGTCGGCGATTCGACATAACGTCGCCGCGCAACGCTCGAGATGGTCAGCAAGGCTGCCAGGGCGGGCGCTAGGGCGCGTCGGGTTTGGGCGCGCTCTGGTCGGGTTTCGCGGTGCCTTGTATGCCGCGGCAACCCGCTCCCTCGACACACACCTGATTGACCGGACACACCGCCGGCGTGCCCTTCACACAGCCGCGCGCATCTGCGTCCCGATCGCGCGGCGCGCAATGCTCTTTTCCGTTGCAGGTCAGCTTGTCATCGCAGTCCGCATCCGTGCGGCACGTGAGGGCCGCTTGATCGCGCTCCTGAGTCGCAAGCTCGCCTTCGCGGGCGATTACGCCTGAGAGGGTGGCGTCCAGCAGCAACTCCGGCGGGCCTTTCCGAGTGGGCAACTCGACATCGGCGGAAACGATCTCGAGTCCAGGCGCCAAGGGACTCGCGCTCCGATAGTACAAGCTGAAGCGCACCACGTTTCGCGGGTCAAGGGCGTCATTGAGCTTCACGGGAATGATGTGGATGGAATCGCGGGGCCACGCCTCATCATGCACCAGCGGCAGCCGCCTCGCGCCTTTGCCGACCTCATAAATCCGCAATTCCAAGTAGCTGCCGGCGTTCAGTTCCGTGGCGCCGGTGGCAATACGCACTTCGAGGTGCGTCACCGGAGCCGCGTCGGCTCCCGCGGCGGCGAGGGCCAACGATAAAAGTATCGGCCAAGCTGACATTGGCAGGTGTAACTTCACGGCACCTCCTCCCGGGTAAAAAATGGCTATGTGTTCGGGCTATGATAGCCGATACCCGGTATGGCGGCCTTTTCATCGCTGCGCCGATATCCACGTTCAATCGGCTTGCTTATAAATCATGCCTTCCTTCATGACGAATTGAACATGCTCGAGTTCGCGGATATCGGCAATCGGATCGCCGTTCACGGCGATGATATCCGCCGACTTGCCGGCAGCGATCGACCCGAATAGCTCGGAGTGGCCGATGAGATCCGCGGCGTTCACCGTAGCGGACTGGATCGCCTGCATCGGCGTCATCCCATACTTCACCATGAAAGCGAATTGCCGCGCGTTGATTCCGTGCGGGCACACACCGGCGTCGGTGCCGAATGTCATCTTCACGCCCGCGCGAACAGCCTTGGTGAAATTGCGGCGCTGAGCCTCCGCCAGGTCCCGATCGTGCAGCAGGAAGTCGGCCGGCGTGTTCGCCGAGGACTGAATGCACTCTTCGTCGTAGATGTCCATATCCAGATATGTGCCGCGCTGCTTTGCTAACGCGATGCCTTCGTCATCGATGAGCGTTGCGTGTTCGATCGACGCAACCCCGGCACGGATGGCATTTTTGATGCCTTCCGCCGCATGTGCGTGCGCTTCGACCCGGAGTCCGAAATTGGCGGCTTCTTCGACGGCGGCACGCAATTCTTCCGGGGTGAACTCGGTGGACTTCGGGTTACTGCCGTGCGTGAGGACCGCGCCCGTCGAAAGGACCTTGATGTGGTCTGCGCCGCGATGCGCCAGCTCGCGAATCTTTTGCCGGACCTCCCAAGGGCTGTTCGCCTCGCCGTAGCGTAGATCGAGCGGTAGCTGGATGTCCGGCGACAAACCCGTCATCGCGCCGGCGCCCTCGCTGATGGTGATGTATGCGCCCGCCACGTACATGCGCGGTCCGACGATGATGCCGTGCGCTATGGCGTCGCGCATTGCGACATCGTTGAATGCGCGATAGACGCCGACGTCGCGCACCGTCGTGAACCCGGCGAGCAGCGTGACTCTCGCGTTGGGGATGGCGGCGTACGCTGTTTCTGCGGCGCTCCTTTGCAGCACCTTGAGCGGCTCCGCGTCGGCAAGATCCGCCAAGTGGGTGTGGCAATCGACGAGCCCGGGAAGCACGGTCATCTTCGACAAGTCGATGATTTTGGCTCCCTCCGGTATGGGCGTGCGCGCGCCGACGGCCTCGATTTTCGCACCGCGAATGAGGATGATCTGATTCTCGATCACCCGTCCCGCCTCCACATCGATGAACCTGCCGGCGCGAACTGCGGTGACGGGCGTGGGCCCGAGGTCACTCGCCGACGCACCGCCAGCAGTCTGCCCGCCGAGGGACAGCAGTGCAACGAGGGAACAAAGCATCGGGAACGATATTTTTTTCGGCACAAGCATCCTAAGTTTCGGCACAAGCATCCTTTGGTTCCGCTAAACCACTTCAGCTCATTCCCCCCCAGCGCACCTTCTCGGGCTCGAGCGGGGGCGAATAATACTACTTTTCGAGTGTTCATTAGAGTGGCGATCGAAGCGAAACTTTCGCTACCATGGCGCCCCGCCGGCCAGGATTGAACATGAAAGATCTCTCCGCGTTTGCCATCACCAGGAGATGGCCGGCCAAACATCCCGGCCGGCTGCAGCTCTACTCGCTGCCGACCCCAAACGGCGTCAAGGTGTCGATCATGCTCGAGGAGCTCGGCATGCCTTACGAGCCGCACCTCGTCAGCTTCGAAGCCGACGAGCAGATGACGCCCGAGTTCTTGTCGCTCAACCCCAACAACAAGATTCCGGCGATCCTCGATCCGAACGGACCCGGCGGCGAACCTCTGCCGCTGTTCGAGTCCGGCGCAATTCTGGTCTATCTCGCGGAGAAGACCGGCCAACTCCTGCCGCGCGACGCAGCGGGGCGCTATCAGACCCTCCAGTGGCTGATGTTTCAGATGGGCGGCATCGGCCCCATGTTCGGGCAGGTGGGCTTCTTCCATAAATTCGCAGGCAAGGACTATGAAGACAAGCGCCCGCGCGACCGCTACGTCGCGGAATCGAAACGCCTGCTGGGCGTGCTCGACCGCCGGCTCGCCGATCGCGCCTGGATCATGGGCGACGCGTTCACGATCGCCGACGTGGCGTCATTCCCCTGGGTCAACAACCTGATCGGTTTTTATGAAGCAGGCGATCTGATCGGTATAGCCGATTTTCCGCACGTCACTCGCGCGCTGAGTTCATTCATGTCGCGCCCGGCCGTGGCCAAGGGTTTGCGTATACCGGAGCGCCTCAAATAGACGCGCCGCAGCCGGCGATTGATCGCTCGCTGCAATTGCTTGAACTCTTCGATATGGAGCACGACGCCGCAACCGGCAAACACGAGTGCACCCACGACGACCGTGCCGAGCAGGAACGCCAGTTTGGTCAAAAACATCTGCGATGGCCAGTCGCCCAGCAGCCACCGCATCGAGGCTGCGCACACCGCCGCCAGCGCTCCCGCCGCAAAGGCAACCTTCCCGAGCATGAGGAGCATGCGACCCGATTCCAGACCGCCTAGATGCTTGCGCATCAGCGCATACAAGAGCAGGAAATTGATGGTCGCGATGCAGCCGGTCGAAAAAGCCAGGCCGCGATACCCCCACCCCAAGCGGAACGTGAATATCCAATTGAAAGCCAAGTTGAGCGCCACCGCCAGAAAGCTCACGAGCATCGGAGTCTTGCGCTTGTCGAGCGCGTAGAACGCGTTGACCAATACCTTGAGCGCGGCGTAGCCGGCAAGACCGATTGCATAGAATCGCAGCGCTCCCGCGGCCTGTGCCGCTTGAAAAGAGTTGAATTTACCGTGCTGATAGAGCACGGATATGATCGGCTCGGCGAGCATGATAAGACCGACCGTCGAGGGAATCGTCAGCAGAAGCGCCAATCGCATCGCCTGCGCGAGCTCCGCTCGAAACGCATTCATGTGGCCGGCCACGACCAATCGCGACAACAACGGCAATGTCACGGTACCGAGCGCGACGCCGAACAGACCCAAGGGGAGCTGCATCAACCGAAAAGCGATTGAAAGCCAGAAGATCGGCCCATCGCCGAGCGTCGAGGCGAACATCGAATTGACTAGCACATTGAATTGCGTCGTGCTCGCGGCGATCACCGACGGGCCCATCAACAACAAAATTGCTTTCACGCCCGTATCGCGCCAGCGAAAGTCGGGCCGGAATCGATAGCCGAGGCGCGCAAGCGACGGTAGTTGCACGGCGAGCTGAAGTGCGCCGCCGAGAACCGTCGCGAAGGCCAGGCCGATCAGCGCGCTGCGGCCGAAGTGGGGATCTATCCAATAGCCCAGAGTCACGCCGCCGACGATCGATCCCAAGTTGAAGAAACTCGATGCCATTGCCGGAATTCCGAAGACGTTCTTGGAATTGAGCATCCCCATGACCAAGGCGGCGAGCGACACCAGGAGAATGAAGGGAAACATGATGCGCGTCAGCTGCGCCGTCAAGGCCGCCTTTTCCGGATCGAAGCCCGGCGCCAGGGCGGCGACCAGCTGCGACGAAAAAACCATTCCGGCCGCGCAAATGATCCCCAATGCCACGGCCGTCAATGTGGCCACCTTGTTCGCCAGGCGCCATGCGGCGGCATCGCCGCCGCGCGCGATGGTTTTGCTGAACGTGGTGACGAACGCCGTCGATAGCGCGCCCTCGGCGAACAGGTCGCGCAACAGGTTCGGAATGCGGAAGGCTGCCGTAAAAGCATCCATTGCGGCGCCACCGCCATAGAGAGCCGCAAAAATCTGCTCGCGCGCCAATCCGAGCAGCCGGCTGCACATCACGGCGAGGCCGATGATTCCGGCCGCCTTGGTATTCAGCTTCTCGGTGCGAGTATCTGGGGCGCTCCAGCGCAAATTCTAACCCACGGCCGCAGCCTTGGCCTTTGCTACCTCGGCAATTACCTCGTCCGCGACCTGGCGGGGCACGGGCTCGTAATGAGAGAACTCCATGGTGTAGGAGGCGCGGCCGCTCGTCATCCCGCGCAGCTGGCCGATATAACCGAACATTTCCGAGAGGGGCACGTTGGCCACGACCGCGATGTTCGTGCCACGCTCCAACTGATCCTGAATCGCACCGCGGCGACGATTGATGTCGCCGATCACATCGCCGAGGTAGTCGCCCGGAGTCACTGTCTCGACCTTCATGACGGGTTCCAACAGGATGGGCCCGGCCTTGCGGATGGCCTCGCGAAAGCAAGCCTTGGCCGCAATTTCGAAGGTAAGCGCGTTGGAGTCCACGTCATGGTAGCTGCCGTCGATGAGCGTCGCGCGGAAGTCCACCGTTGGGTAATGCGCCAGCACCCCGTCTTCCTTTTGAATCTTGAGGCCTTTTTCGACCGAGGGGACGAATTCCTTGGGCACCGAGCCGCCGACTGTCTCATCCTCGAACTCGAATCCGGCACTGCGCGGCAGCGGTTCGAAAACGATCCACACTTCGGCGAACTGCCCGGAGCCCCCGGTCTGCTTTTTATGGATGTACTGTTCGGTCAGCTTCTTAGTGATGGTTTCGCGGTACGCCACCTGGGGCTCTCCCATGATGCCTTCGACCCCGAATTCGGTGCGCATGCGATCGAGCGTGACCTCCAAATGCAGCTCCCCCATGCCGCGCAGGATGGTTTGCCCTGTTTCCCGGTCGGTCTCCAGATGCAGCGACGGATCGGCGCGGACCATCTTGCCGAGCGCGGCCCCGAACTTCTCCTGTTCCGCCTTGACTTTCGACTTCACCGATACGCTGATGACAGGGTCCGGGAAGCGCATACGCTCGAGTACGACCGGATTGGCGGCGTCGCAGAGCGTGTCGCCGGTCTCGCTATCAGCCAGAGAGACCAGCGCGATGATGTCGCCGGCGCGGGCTTCTTCCACCGGATTGGCTTCCTTGGCGAACATCTCGACCATGCGGCCGATTTTTTCACGCTTGCCGCGGGTGGAATTGAGAACCGACGCACCCTTGGTCAGCACGCCGGAATAGACGCGGATGAAGGTGAGAGCGCCGTATACGTCGTTGATGACCTTGAAAGCCAGAGCCGAGAAGGGCTCGTCATCGGAGCACTTGCGCTCGCCGATCGGTTCGCCGTCGGCGTCGACCGTTTTGATCGAGGGAACGTCGGTCGGCGCCGGCATATAGTCGACCACCGCGTCGAGCACCTGCTGCACACCCTTATTCTTATACGACGAACCGCATAGCACGACGGTGAACGCGGAGTGCAGGGTTCCTTTGCGCAGCGCCTGGCGCAGCACGTCGGCCGACGGGACGGTGCCATGAGTGAGATAAGCCTCCATGGCCTCATCGTCCTGTTCGAGACAGGTGTCGACCAGCTCCGTGCGGTACTTGGTGACATCGTCCAGCAGCTTTCGATCGCTCGGGGTCGTGATGTGCAGCTGATCCGCGAGGTCGGGCGTGACCTCGAGACTGCGCCATTGAGCGTCCTTGTCGTCCGAATCCCATACCAGCGCCTTCATCTCCACCAGATCGACCATGCCCTTGAAGTTCTCTTCCGATCCGATCGGAATCTGCACGGGCAATGGGCGTGCGCCCAGACGTTTCTTGATCATGTCGACACAACGCAGGAAATTTGCGCCGCTTCGATCCATCTTGTTGACATAGCAAATGCGCGGGACGCCATAGTTGTCGGCTAGCCGCCAATTGGTCTCCGATTGCGGCTCCACGCCGGCGACTCCGTCGAATACCACGACCGCACCGTCCAAGACGCGCAGGGATCGATTGACCTCGATGGTGAAGTCGACGTGTCCAGGCGTATCGATCAGGTTGATTTTCTTATCGCGCCAGAAAGCGGACACGGCCGCGCTTTGGATCGTGATGCCGCGTTTCTGTTCCTGCTCCAGATAATCCGTCGTGGTCGATGTTTTCAGATCCTTGGTATCGTGAATGTCGATGATGGTGTGCTTGCGCCCCGTGTAATACAGGATCCGCTCGGTCGTCGTCGTCTTGCCGGCGTCGACGTGGGCGATGATGCCGATATTTCGGATATCGGAAAGGGGCGTTGTGCGGGGCATAGCAAGGTTCCGTAAAAATATTATAAATAAGACCGCGGGTCGGCGGGTGCCAAAACCGCATATTCTGACATGCCATCAACTCGGTGTCGAAGTATTCGGCATCGGTGCACTCGCCGAATGGACTTTCCGGACGGATCCGTAGAATACGGCCCCATGAGCGCAAACGTCCACTCCTCGCGCCCTCCGGCGGCTGTCAGACGGCGAGGCCTGCTGCTCGCCGGTTGCGGCGCAGTCGCATTTTCCGGCAAAGCCATTATAGTCAAATTGGCGTACCGCTATGGCGTCGATGCGATCACCTTGATCATGTATCGCATGCTTTTCGCCTTACCCATGTTTCTGATCCTCACGTGGTGGTCGGGGCTCGGGAAACCGCCGCTCACCCGGCGCGATGTCCTGGCCGTCCTCGGTCTCGGCTTTTGCGGCTACTACCTGGCGAGTTTTCTGGATTTTGCGGGCCTGCGCTACATCAGCGCCGGCTTGGAACGCCTGATTCTCTACCTGGGTCCGACACTGGTGCTCGTGCTCGGTGCCGTTATATTTCACCGCCAGATCACGCGCCGGCAGATCATCGCGCTCGCCGTGAGCTATGCCGGCGTGCTTTGCGTGTTCGGCAAGGAGTTGACGCTTCGAGGCACGAACGTCCCGCTCGGCGCGACTCTCGTCTTCGGCAGCACCGTCAGCTACGCGGTCTATCTGGCCTACAGCGGCGAGGAAGTGAAGCGACTCGGAGCTCTGCGGCTGACGGGTCTCGCGACCAGCGTTGCGTGCATCATTTGCATCGCCCAATTCCTCGTTTTACGACCCTTGAGCGCCATGTCGGTCGCACCGCAGGTGCTTTGGCTCTCGGCATTGAACGCGACCGCGTGCACCTTTGCGCCCGTGCTCATGGTGATGATGGCGGTGGAACTCATCGGCGCATCGCTGACCGCGCAGATCGGAACCATAGGCCCGGTATCGACGATTTTGATGGCGGCCGTGCTGCTGGGCGAGCCGTTTACACCCTGGGTGGCGGCCGGCACCCTTTTGGTCGTCGCCGGGATTTGGATGCTCACGAGGCCGGTGCCGGTATCGGACACTATTGTCGAACCGGAACCTCGATGTAACTGTCGCCGTACCACTGAATCCTGAGCGGAATTTTTCCGTCTGCGATGCTCTCTTCGCTCACGTCGCTCCCAGTGCCGTAATTGATTTCGCGATCCGGACGCTTGTCGATGCCGAGAATCATGACGAGGCGACTGCCCGCCTGCAGCCGCCGGCTCGTCATCCGCTCGCTCTTGAATGTCAATTCCTCGCGCACGCCCGCTTTCAACAGATGACGATGGATGCGGTCCCGGACGTAGCTGGCGCGCATTTCGTAGGTCGGATTGAACAGGTAGATATAGTCGCCGCTCGGCAGCAGCTCGTACAGAGTGGCGTTGAGGTCCATGTCCATCTTGTTCACCTTGAAATCGAGATGGCCCGAGAACATGCCGCTGAATTCGGTCGTCTTCCCGAGCGGCTCGCTCACGAACATCACCGCATTGTGGGTTGCCAGATTTCTGCTCGTGAAATCGGCCGGCGGCGTCCAGGCAAAGTCGCTGCGATCCGTGAAGCTGACGGTCTGCTTCCACGCCCCGGGATGGGCCGGCTTGTGCTGCAAGAGCCGATGTCTGTCGCCGGCGCCGCTGCCGTCCAGAAAGAACTTCAAAGACCCATCGGCCATCGCGTCGGGCGAAGCGGCGTGCCGCCACTCATTTGCGCCCATGACTTCGTAGTTTACGCGGTCCTTCAGCAAAGGAGGCATCGCGCCGCCCTTGAGGACGTGGTCGAACCACTGATAACGCAGTTCCCGCAGGTCGATCAAAGCGGCCGAATCGACTTCATAGCTCTGCAGCCTGGCCGATGGGCCGCGCTGCATGGCGCTGTCGTCGTAGGGCCCGATCAGCAAGGTATGATCGGCATGCGGATTGTATTTGTGATGCTGGGTGAAGTAGTAAAGGGCGCCGGGTTCGCTCCCGGCGTAGTAACCCGTGGTGGTGAGAATCGGGATGTTGATGCGCGCGAATTGGTCTCGGTAAGGGATCATAGTTTGCCAATAGCGGTCGTAGCTCGGGTGGTTCAGCCAGCGGATGAAGATCGGATTGGGCTTCCCGAAGATGCGGCCCAAATCCCGATACCGATTGCCGCTCCTGTACCACTTTTGATCGAGGGAGCGCCACAGGGCATCATCGTTGTAACGATCCGCCTCTTCCGGATTGGTGTTGGTCACGAAGGACGACCACCGATACGCGGAGTTCTGAAAGATGCTGCCGCTCATGGGAAAATCGATTCCGGGCGCGTCGGAGGCCGAGGTGGCAATTGCCTTGAGCGCGGGAGGCAGGCGTTTGGCGGCCGCCCAAGGGGTGAAGCCGCTATAGCCGCTACCGTACATGCCCACTCGGCCGTCGCTCCACGGCTGCTTGGCTATCCAATTGATCACCGCTCGTGCATCGTCGCCGTCATGCTGATACGGAACTATTCTGTGAGCGTCGGTGTGTCTCCCGCGGGTGAAAGCCACCACTCCTGCAAAGCCGTGCGCGGCGCACTCCATTGCGTAATTCTGCGAGTCGTAAATAGTGAACTCGAGCAGCGCGGGCAGCGGTTTGGAGGAGTCCTTGGGCCGCACGACGATCGCGTCGATGGCTGTTCCGCCGCCGGTTTTGACTCGAATCGCGTCCTCGACCGTGTAGCGCCGCTGATGATCTTCCGCGGAGAGCGGACCGACCACGGGGCCGAAGCTGCGATAGGCATTGAAAGCAACATATTTCCAGATCAGCTCCATCGCCTCCGATGGACCGATGATGTCCTTGGTCCGTTGCTGGTCGAAAGCCTTTTCGAGAGCCTCTCGGGATACGGCCGGGGCGATTTCGAGCCACCTCGTGACCGAGTACGCATCGTGGTCGTTGAAGCGCGACACCACCTCGCGGAACGATCTCGCAAAGCCGTCGGCGAAAGGAACTCGATTCTCCGACTCCAGGGCCTTGGCGTACGCGTAGATGTCGTATACCACCTCGCGGCTGACCGGCCTGCGGGCGTTGGAACGCCGCCGTCGATCGCGCAGCGATTGCCTCGATACGTCCGCGGACGCAAAGTCGCCCGCCACCATTTGCAGCGCGGACAAATTCGCGAGATAGCGGTCGGGATCCGATTCTTGATAAACGGGAAGAAGCCGCGAGGCCAAATCGCGCATGGTTGCGGCCGCGGCCGGATCGTCTATCGACGAAGGCGCGTGAAACTCGAGGTCCGGCGCCGTAGCCCAGGATTGGGACATCAACATGAAGAAAAGCGCGGCGACAAGATACGCCACGCGCTCGAGGCCCCCCGTCCCGGCCGATGGCGAGGCGCCGATCATTCGTGATTTCCGGGCGCGGTCACGGGTGTCGCGCTCTTTTTCGTGCGCCGGGACTTGACCAGATGCAGGACGCGAGTGAACAGAGGGTGCGTCTGACCGGGCCCGCCGATGTGAATCACACCGGTCCCCTGCAGCTCATTGCTGAAGACATCGATGACCAGCTCGAGGACGTCGTCCTCGAGGGAACCGAAGGTGCCGTCAATCAGCACCCAGGGGGGAGATTGCAACAAGATGCGTGCGATGGCGAGGCAAAGCTGTTCGTCCTGGCTCAATTCCCGATCCCAACGCTGGGTCACATCGAGCAGCGGCGCGAGGCGTTCGAGGCCCAGCCGGTAGAGGGCGCGCTTGAAGGCACCCTCGCCGAAACTTTCCGCCTTCAATGGATAAGCAAGCACTTCGCGCAACGTTCCGCGGGGCATGTACGGCGTGCCGCGCGGCAGGTAGAATATCTGCTGGCCCATTGGGCGGGAGATGCGGCCCGCGCCCCACGGCCAGAGTCCCGCCAATGCGCGAAAAAGCTGGGTCTTCCCGGTTCCCGGCGCACCCAGAATGAGGACGCGCTCGCCGGTCTTTACCACCACGTGCGTTTCCTTCAGCATGTCCGCGTTCGCGGCGGATACGATTTCGAGCTCGTCGATTGATATGGCGCCCGGTTCGCCATCGATGTAGACGATGCGGCTTTCGTATCCCCGCGGCTCATGGATGCTCATCAATGCGAGACGGAAATTCGCAACTCGAAGCAACGTCGCGCGCCAATCGGCGATGGCGCTGAAATTATCTATGAACCAGCGCAGCGACGACTGCGCCTGGCTGAACGCGCCGGCCGCCATCATGAGACCGCCGAATGACACCTTGCCGCTGAAATACAAAGGCGCCGCGACCAGAATGGGTGCAACTATCGTGATCCAACCGAAGCCCGCGGTGATCCATGTCAGGTTGGCGTGGCCCCTGACGATGCGCCGCGTCGCGGCGAGCACATTGCCGAGATGCAGCTCGATGCGGCGTTTCTCGTCGGCCTCACCCTGCGCCAACGAAATATCATCGACATGCTCGTTGACGCGCACCAGCGAAAAACGTAAATCCGCTTCACGGGCATAACGCGTCGCGTTGCGGGTGATGAGGCCCCGCCCCACCCAGTAACTCAATAGGGAGCCGGCGCTCGCGTAGATTATCGCCGCCCATACCATGAACCCCGGCACGGTGTAATCCCGGTCACCGACATGGAAAATGAAGTCCTTTGAAAGGCCCCAGAGCACGCCCGCAAAAGTCAGGAATAGTATCGATGCCTGCAGAAGGCCGACGATGAGATCGGCCGACAGCTCGCAGAGCTTGCGCGAATCTTCGTGAATGCGTTGATCCGGATTGACGCCCATCGAGCCGGCATTTGCAAGCCAGAAGGCGCGGCGCGGCGACATCCAATCGTTGAGCAGGCTGATCACCAGCCCTTGGCGCAGCTTGAGCTCCAGGGTTTCGACCAGCCACCGCTGCGCCACATTGAGCGAAAGGAGAAATCCTGCGATCAGAAAGAAGACGCCCAGCTGAAAGAGAAAATCGCGCAGGTCGCGGCGCGACATCGCATCGTAAAAAGGCTTGTTCCATCCGTTGAGGCGAATTTGCCCGTAGGCGGTGGCGGCGACGACGAGAATGATCACGGCCAGCAGGACGGTGATCTTCTTGCCGGCGGGCGAGCCAAAAATGGTGCGGCTCATGAGCCCGATCTGGCGCGCAAAACCCAGATGAGCGCTCTCGCCCTCGGATGCCGTGCCGGAGATTTCTGTCGAGCGTTCTGTCACCGTGCGAAACACTCTGCCACGCTTTGATGGGTCAGCATAGCATTCATGGCTCTATAGGCTCAGAAGGTGGTGCAGATGACTTCCGCGGCTGCGCCTGACAGGCTGATGGAGTCCTTGTCGAAAGTGGCGCACGGATGGCCATCGACCATCACGCTGCGCAGCGGCGCTCCCAGCGGCGGACGCAGCACCCTCTTGACGGAGATTGCGCTTTGGATCTCGAATCGCAATGTGGCGGAATCGACCCGGCGCAGCGAATAACTCAAAGTGCCGTACAGGGTGTGCATCTCGTTCACGCGCACACCCGGACCCTCGATCCATTCGGGCGCAAGGCCGGCCGCCAGCACCAAAGAGCGATCGGCATCGCGCTCGTATGCAAACAGGCTGCGTACGGCGAGCACATATTCAGCGGCGATCCATGTATGGGGCAGATCGCCCACATGGGCAGGCGCCCGATGGTCGCGCCACGCGATCTCAGGCCACTGATTCCACGGCTGCGGGCGGCGGTCGGACAAAAAGAAGCGCAACAGTTCCAGCGCCGCCTCGCGCCGGCCCAATCGCACCAATGCGCCGATGATGCGGATTTCATAAGGCGTGTAATTTGCCCATGCGACGGCGCCGCTGCGCTTGCTGCGCCAATCGGCGAGATACTTGTCGAACGTACGCTCGATGGCGTTGCGGTCCAGGCCGTCGGGCACGTCGAGCAGGTAGATCGCATTGGCGGTTGCGGTAGGATCGAAGTCCGCCCACTCGATGCTTCCCGGGATGAAGTCCAAATTGCGCTGAGCTCGGGTAGCTTCTATCGAACGGTAGAGCGAGGCCGCGAGGCGCTCGGCCAAGCCTCCCCATTTTTGCGCCAGCTCCTCGTGGCCCATGCTCTTCGAGAGGTACGCGGCATCGAGTAAACCGCGAAGCGCCCAGAAATCATCCCAAAAGGAGTGCACGGGCTGGGCGAGATAGCCTTCATGGCTCACCGATATGGGTAGCAGTCCGTCCGAACCGAGCAATCCTTCGATGCATTCGACGGCCTTTTGAATGATCGTCCAGATTTTCGCCAAAAGATCATCATCCGACGTGAATCGATGATAGTCGGCGGCCAAGGCCAGCAACTCCCCGTGGCTATCGTGCTCGACCAGCCAGTCAGTCCCTTCTCGGTCGACGCAGCAAGGCACGAACCCATCCGCACGCTGATGCGGCGCATACCAAAGGATGAACTCCCGCACTTCCGGCGCATGTCCCATGCGAAGCAATGCCGCGGCCATCATGGCGCCATCCCGGATCCAAGAACGCGTGTAGCGACGGGGACCTGGCTGCAGAGCCGGACCCGACCGGGTCACTAGAATGTGCGCGGTCGCAGTGAGCGCCGCATGGACGGCGTCGCTCACCCAGCCGCTGCCGACCCACTGGGTCGCCGGCAGCGTGCCGCCCCACTCGAATGCCGCTTCATCCTCCGCACCCGCTGCTGCGATGGGCATGCAGTTCACGGCGGCGTCGATGACCTGACGCGGAGAGGAAGATAATTCGAACCTCAGCACTCCGGTGGCGAACCCCGAGGGATCGTGTACCTCTGCGGCGGCCGGGAAGTCCCCGCGCGCGAGCAACGCCGCAATCGATCCCTCATCGAAGCTTAGCGCTCCGAACCGCACCGGCCCGCCCCCTCCTTCACCGGTTGCGGGCACCGCCAGAATCGCCTCGTTCACGCGCACCGCGCCGTCGCGCCATTCGAGGTCGTAGATTGGGCTCACGCCGCCCAGGCGCCGGAAATGCTGCCAGGGCGGCGTGACTTGAAACGGCCGGATCAGCACGAACAAGCGGCCCGACAGTTGCCGATCGGACAGATTCTCGAATCGATAGAACACCCGCGACACGCCGCTTGGGGTCGCCTGTGCTTCGATCCGTAGGCGCCACTCCGCGCTTTCCCAAATCGCGGACGGCACCGGCATCCAGCCGTCCTTGAGTTCCTGCCGCGAGGCAACGTCGGTCCAGGTGAAGAGCCGGCCCTCGATCCACAACATCGGCTCGATGGAAAACGACCCCTCGTCCACTTCGGCCATGCCGTCTCCATTCAACAGGGCGCAGCGAACGCCGTTCGAAATGCCGAAAGGTGTCCATAGGCTCTGTTCGTTGTGTAGCCAGCGCGGATGCCAGCCGCGCGGTTCTGCGCCGGCGATGTTGCTCCAAAAAGTATGGATGGAACGCGAGAACTCGAACGATTGCACACGCACCGCCGCACCTGCCGTTGGTTCGTGGAGTTCCAGGCGAACAAATCTAGTCTTGACGCCGGGAAGGTAAACGTAGCTGCGCCCGCCGGCCGCGTTCGCCGCGGCATGCAACTTTTTCCAGCGAAGACCGCTGTTCGAGCCGAGAACACGGAAGCCGCTCGCCGGCGCCCGCTCAAGCCAATCGACGATCAAGCCGCCAATCGTGCGGCGCTCGATCAAATCGATGACGATCCACGGCCGGGTGTCGTCGGCCCGAGGCTTCCAGCCGGAGCCTGCCAATGCGGCGGAAGCTTCGAAATGCGCAAGCTCGCTCGACGCGCTGGCTCGCGGGGTTTCGCTGGGACTTAAGTCTTCGATCCTCAGTTCGGAGATCCACAAGACGCCGCTGCCGCCCGCGCCGGCGACGATGCCGAACTCCATCGACCCGAGCGTCTTGATTCGGCCGCCGCTCGACGGACCCCAGGCAAAATCGATGTCACGGCTGTCCACCGTGATTTGCCTCCAGCGTGCCGGAGGATCGAGATCCTTCTGCACGTGACGCCAAACGTTCTGTCCTGTTGCGTCGACGAGTTTCAGTTCCAAATGATTGACCGCGCCGCGGCCGCGCAGTCGAAAGTTCACCGCAAATTCCTCCGGCATGCTGCGGCTGATCGCACGGCGAGCGACGACGAAGCCTCCTCCCGTTTTGAAGTCGTAATCCATCTGCAGCGCCGGATGGCGCCCGGCGGATGCCGACGACAGCTTGAGCCCCGCATTGCCGGAAACGATGGCTTCCCATTCGGACGGAGCGAGGGAATCAGCTGGCGTCAGATGCATCGTTCACGCCTGTGCGGTTCGGGTGTGTGTCAGCTGCATTGTCGAACTCCCATCTCGCGCAAGACGTCGGCGATGGCGGCGACCGCCCGCCGCAGAATGTCGGCACCGATCGCGCCGATGCAACCGACGCGAAAAGTGTCGACGGCCGTCAGCTTTCCGGGGTACAGGATGAATCCGCGCTCGCGGACGCGACCGTAGAAATCATTGAAGTCATACTTCGGATCGGGCGGCGAATGGAACGTGACGATGATCGGCGCCTGCAAGGAATCGCGCAAGAACGTCTTGAATCCCAGCGCGCGCATGCCGGACACCAACACGGCGCAGTTCTCGGCGTAACGCGCCTGCCTAGCCCTAAGCCCCCCCTGCGCTTGGTATTGGTCAAGCGCCGCACGCAGAGCGGCCACCACGTGCGTCGGCGGCGTGAATCGCCATTGACCCGTCTTCTGCATGTATTGCCATTGGTCGAGCAGATCCATGGCGAGCGAGCAACTATTGCCCGCGGAGCGCTCCAGCGCGCTGCGCCGGGCGATGACGAAACCCATGCCGGGCACGCCTTCGAGACATTTCCCGGAGGCCGCGACTAGAGCGTCGAAACGAACCGTCCGAGCATCGATTGGAATGGCTCCGTAAGAGCTCATCGCATCGATGATCAGGCCGCGGCCACGCTTTGCAACGATCGCCGCGATCTCGGGCAACGGGTTCAGTATTCCGGTTCCCGTTTCGCAGTGTACCTGCGCCACGTGCGTGATTTCAGGATCGGCACCTAATGCAGCGTCGATTCGCGCCGGGTCGGCCGGCTGTTGCTCGTCGTGCTTCAAAACGACGGCTTCGCGTCCCAGGTATCCCAAAATTCGCACGATACGCTTGCAGTAGCTGCCATTGTCGGGCACGAGCACCTTCCCACCCTTCGGGACGAGCGTGCCGAGCGCCGCCTCAACGGCAAATGTCCCGCTGCCTTGCAGCGGCACGCAGACATGCTCGCCTTGCGCATCGACGATCGCAACGAGATCACGGCAGACCGAGGCGGTCAGCTCGTTGAAGGCACCGTCCCAGGATCCGAAGTCCGAGAGCATGGCGGACTTGGTATCCGCGGAAGTCGTGAGGGGGCCGGGCGTCAGCAGTATCGGGTCCGTCATGTGACACTCATTTCAGGGTAGTTGCGGTTTGATGGGCACGCGCTTTGCACGGACGCGGCCAAACGCGGGATCCTTGAGACGGCTGCGCTGCAGGGCGCCCGCGCGTTCGAGAACGGGATACGCGGCGGAACACAGGTGTGAATGCACGCGTTTGAGATCGCGCAGGATGTCCAAATCGAGCGAGTACGACTCGATCGTCTCCGGCGTCCCCTCGCGCAGCCGCAACAGATATCTCTCGGCCAGCGCGAACTCCTTTTCACGCAGCTGCGTTTTGGCCGCTATCAGTTGCCGCGCTACGTTCATGTCGCCCGACATGAAGATGCCCACCGAGAGCCTGAGGCTGTCGACGACTTGTTGGTGGAATTCGACGAGGTCGGCTTCCCCCTCCTTAGAAAACGTGATTCCGCGCCTGATTTTCTTGGATGCAAGATCCATCAGATTCTTGTCGATGATGTCGCCGACGTGTTCGAGATTGATCGAGAATGAAATGATCTCCATTGCACGATAGCCGTCGCGATCATCGAGGCTGTCGCGCGTCATTCGCGTCACGTACAGTTTCACCGCTTCATTGAGGCTGTCCACGGCGTCGTCCATGCGGCTGATGTCGGAGACCAGCTTGCGATCGTTGGTAAGCAACGCCGTCATGGCCTGGCGAAGCATCGTCTCGATCAGGTCGCCCATGCGCAGCACCTCGCGTGCGGCGCAGACCAGGGCAACGGCGGGAGCGCCAATGGCGGATGCATCGAGATACGCTGGAGTGCCTGGATCGGCGCTCTTCGGCGGGTCAGGCAGCCAGCGGGTAAGCAGCTTGGCCGCAAGATCCAGCGGACCTATGAATATGAATGCGAGCAGCACGTTGAAGGCCGTATGAAAGTCCGCCGCCAGGCGCGCGGGGTTCGGTTCGTAGCGCTGGAGGATATCTGCGATCGGATCGATGAACGGGATGACCAGGGCGCATCCGACCAACCGTGTCAGCAAATTGCCGATGGGCAGCCGCCGGCTCGCGAGGTTTCCTGCTTGGCTGGCCTCGATCAAGGGGTTCAGGGCGCTGCCGACATTGGCGCCGAGCACCAGGGCGATCACCGCCGTCGGCGACACCAGGTGGGCCGCTCCGAGCGACATCACGACCAGTACCACGGCCACGCTGGAATGTGCGGCCCACGTGATGGCCGCCGCAATCAGAAGGCACAGAACAGGGTGGCCGGCGATCGCACCCAGCAATGCTTGTGAAACGGCGGCGCTTTCGGTCGTGACCAAAGCGCCGAGGAAAATGTGAAGCGCCAGCAGCATCAAGCCGATGCCGATCACCACGCGGCCCAAATCCCGCGTCCGGGTTCTGGCACCGCGTTTGAATGCGGTTACTCCTGCCAATAACAACACGGGTGTCACGACGGTGATGTTGAAGGACAGGATTTGCACGACCAGCGTCGTGCCTACGTTGGCGCCCAGCATGACGGCGAGCGCGGGCGCAAGATCCAGTGTACCGCCGGTGACGAAAGATGCTGCCATCAGCCCTGTCGCCGTGCTGCTCTGCAGGAGAGCGGTGACGAATACCCCGGCAAGAAATGCACGGAATCTGCCTCTCAAAGCCAGCCCAAGAAGGCGGCGCAGGTCTGCGCCGAACGCGCGCACGATACCGCTATGGACCATGTGCAGTCCCCAAAGAAGCAGCGCGACACCGCCCATCAGGTCGAGAATGACTGTGCTGCCCACAAGTGCTCTCTCTACCCGCCGCCGTGCATGGCGTTCTCGGCGGCGATCATTCGTTCACCATGGCAGCGAATAAGTCTTCGTATTGCAGAAGCTCTTCATGGCTTCCAGTACGCCCTCCTTGTAGCCCAAGCCCGAATCCTTCAGGCCGCCGAATGGCGTCATCTCCAACCGGTAGCCGGGGACCTCGCGCACGTTCACACTGCCGACGTGCAGCTCCTTGATGAAACGGGTGATGAGATCGAGGCGGTTCGTACAGAGAGAGGATGACAGGCCGTAGGCGGTGCCGTTGGCAATCTCGATGGCTTCCTCGACGGTCTTGAAGCGGATGACGGGCGAGACGGGACCGAAAGTCTCATGACGCACCACCGTCATGTCCGGCGTGACCCGGTCGAGCACGGTCGGTGAGTACAGCGCACCGCGGCGAACATTGCCGATCTTGAGCTTCGCGCCTGCCGCGACGGCTTCATTCACGACGGCCTCGAAACGCACCGCCGATGCCTCGTCGATCACGGTGCCCATGTCCACTGTGGGATCGAACGGGTCGCCGTATTTCACGGCCCGAGTCCTCTCCACGAGCAGTTCTACGAATCGGTCGGCCACGTTCTCCTGAACCAAGATGCGCTTGACGGCGGTGCACCGCTGACCCGAGTTCTTGTACGAACCGCTCGCCGCGAGAGCGGCCGCTTCCTCGAGGTCGGCGTCCGCGAGCACGATGATCGGATCGTTCCCGCCCAGTTCCAGCACTTGACGCTTGTAAACCGCTTTGCCGGCTATGTACTTGCCTATCGGCACTCCGCCCGTGAACGTGACGAGGTCCACGTCCGCATTCGTCAGCAGTTCATCGGCAATCTCGCCCGGGTCGCCCGTCAGCACGGAAAGCATTTCCGCCGGCAGTCCCGCTTCATAAAGGATATCCGCGAGCGCATACGCGGTCAGCGGCGTTTTCTCGCTCGGCTTGAGTACGACCCGATTATTGGTCGCCACCGCCGGCGCTATCTTGTGGATCACCTGGTTCAACGGATGATTGAATGGAGTTATCGCCGTGATGACGCCGAGCAGCGGCTCCCTCATGGTGTAAACCTTGCGGCTCTTCCCATGCGCCGTGAGGTCGCACGAGAACACTTCGCTGTCATCGGCCAAAGACTGGTTTGCCGCGAAGAGCAGGACGTCAGAGGCTCGTCCAACCTCGTACTGCGAATCCTTGAGGCAAAGTCCCGATTCGAGCGTAATCAGGCGCGCAATCTCATCGCGTCTCGAGGCGATGATGGCACCCGCTTTCATGAGAATCTTATACCGGTCATACCGGGTGAGCGGGGACCGAAAGCTCCGCGCAATCCGCAGCGCGCGTTTGACATCGTCGACGGAGGCCTTGGGAACGGTACCCGCCAATTCACCGCTATACGGATGGCGGACATCGAGGGTGCGGTCACGTGACACTTTCTCGCCTGCGATCCGCAGCGACTCGCGGATCGGTCGGTGCGGTTCCGAATGTGCGGCGCTGCCGGTCATCGATCAGCCGAGGAGTTTCGAGTCACGAGATTCAAGCCCAAATCGAACGCGTCGAAGTTACGCCAGCGGCGCGTTGCAGGTTGCTCGCGCACGCCTCGATTCACGAGAAGCGGTACCTTTTGTTCCGACGTTCCGCCGTGCGAGCGCAGCGGAACGTCGAGGCCGGATAAATCGTGCCGATCGCGGCTGGTACCGATGACCGTGTCCAGCTGCGACACGACCACGAGCTCGCCGATACGGTCGGGAGGTAATTCGAACCGGACGGCGGCCTCGGCGCGCGTCAGCACCATTTCGATTCCCGGCAGGGCGCCGATCTTTTCGGCCAAGGCCTTCGCCGCACCGGTGTCGGAGAGGTAGACGAGCGCGAAGGATCCGAGCGCTCCGTGGTGCACGACATACGGATCGGTGATCGGGAGGATCACTCTGGACGTGTGTTCTCCACCCCAGGCGTCGAGGGCATCTTGCAGGTAAATCACATTGGGCCGGCCGTCGGGGCCGTGCTTGGCGTTCATTCCGTGATCGGCCGTGAGCACAATGGTTGCCCCGAGCCCGTCGAGCCGCGCGAGATTGCGATCGATCATCGCGTAGAAATCGTTCGCCATGGGCGTTCCCGGAGCCGCCTTGTGCTGGATATAGTCGGTCGTAGAGAGGTACATGAGGTCCGGCCGCTCATCCTCCATCAGCTTGACCCCTGCCACGAACACGAACTCCGATAGCGCTGCACTGTAGACGTCGGGGACCGGCATACCCACGCGCTCGAGCACATTCTCGATGCCATTCTCGGCCAAGGTGACCTGATCGGCCTTTTCGGACGAAAAGCAGATGCCCTGCATCCGGTGACCCAGGAGCTTGCGCAGTTTGTCCTTCGCCGTAATCACCACGACCTTTGCGCCCGCCGCGGAAAACGCGGCGAGTATCGTTCCGACACGGAGATGCCGCGGGTCATTCATCATCACCTCTTCCCCCCGCTCTGGGTCGAAGAAGTAGTTGCCGCAGATCCCGTGCACCGCAGGCGGGACGCCGGTCACGATCGACAGGTTGTTGGGGTTGGTGAAGCTCGGCATGACGCAGTCGGCGGTGAACGACGTGCCCGCCCCTGCCAGAAGCCGCCCGAGGAAGGGTGCGGCCCCCGACTCTACCGCGCCGGTAATGTACTCGAATTGACAGCCGTCCACGCAGATGACGACCAGGGGACGGTCCATCCAACGGTAGTTGCGGCCGTTTACTGAAATATCGGTGTGCAAATTCAGACTCCGTTGGGGCCGCCGCCGGCAGCCTTGTGCATTCGGGCTCTGCTCTCCACCGCATGCCGCCGCAGCAAGCGACCCGCGCGGGCAGAATCGCGGGCGGCAATGGCCGCAACGATCGCCTTGTGCTCCGTGTTGGACACTGCGAATCCGCCGCCGCCCTGAAGCCCGCGTAGGCGGAACAGGAGCAGCCCCTTGGTGAGAAGCCGGTAGCTTTCGGTGAGCCGCGCGTTGCCCGCGAAATCGACGAGCATGTCGTGAAACTTCAAGTTCAGCGCGTGATAGGACTTGATGTCCTGCTTGCCGGTCGCCTCATCCATCTCCGCCACCACCGCCTCCAACGCGCGAAGCTGCTCCGCCGAGGCGCGTTCGGCAACGCGTTGACCGATCAATTGATCCAGAGCTTCGCGGACGTCATAGATTTCGTCGGCTTCGGCGACGGATACCTCACGGACAAAAACGCCGCGATTCTTTTCCGAGCGAACCAGTCTTGATTCTTCGAGCGCGCGTAATGCCTCTCGAATCGGACCCCGGCTCATGCCGAATCGGGATGCCAGATCGCTCTCGTTGATGCGCTGGCCGATCGCAAGTTCGCCGCCGAGAATCAATTGCTCAATTTCAGCCTGCACCAGCGCCGGGAGCGAGTTTGCCTGTACCAATTGAAGCACTGTGGGCGCACTCTGCGGCATGGGGTACTCACGTGACCAGCGGGGTTGTAAGTTATCACAAGTGCAGACTGTTGACAATAATCAGTTTACACCGGTGCAGCCGGTGCAGAGGTTTGCCGACTTCATCCCAGGAGTTCGCCGACCACTTCTTCCCCTAGTGCAAACCCAATCGAGGCGCCGACGCCGCTCGTAATGACGACCAAGCGAACACTTGGCGAGGGGGCATCGATGAAAACCGCACGGTCGCTCGCCACGGCATAAGTTCCCGTCCATCGCTCCCGGACGCCCGGCGGGGGCTGCCCCATCACGGCGCGGTATTCCTCGAGGATCAGCTCATACACTCGTTCACTGGCAAACGGCGCAGTATCATCGTGATGGCTGTCGCCGACGACCAAGCTGCCGTCCGAGGACTGCGCGACGATGAGATGGATGCCGTGCCGCAGATACTCGCTCTGCTCGGCTCGCAAGCGCTGCCGCAGCGCATCGGCCTCGACCAGGCTTGCGAAGCCGCCGTAACGTGCGAGGCTCAAGTCCGACATTACCGTTCCGGGCAGCTCGAACCCCGGGGTGTCCAGGCGCAGCATTTGCAAGGTGCATCGGCCGACTCTGGCGGCGTTCAGCCGTTCCGCAAAAAGCGTCACGAGATCATCGCCCGGACAAATCACGGTCGCGGCGGCACGAATGCGACCCCGCGAGGTTTCGATGATCGGCGAGCCGACGCCGTGCACTGCCGTTTCCCAGTGAAACGTGACTCCATGGCGCCGGGCAAGCCAGTCGGCGATCGCCGGAATCGCATCGCGAGATTCGACGCGCAGTTCATGGGGGCTCCAGAGCACCGCCTTGAGTCCGGGCGTGCGCAAGGCGGGACAGAGCCGCTGCGCTTCCGCGGGAGTCAGAAGCCGGCAGCCCTCGGCCATGTCCGAACGAAGGAAGGCGTCGAGTACCGCGGCCGATTCGGAGCGCCGCGCCGCAACCCACAGGCCTCGGCTCACGATCGGTATCCCCGCCTCGGCTGCTACGCTTTCCCAAATGTTTCGCGATCGGCGGGCCCTTGGCCAAATTCCGTCGCGATCCTGACCGGTGATTGTGATCAAGCCGAAGTTTCGCACCGAGGCGCCACGGGCCCGCGCATCGCGTTCGATGACGGCCACCCTCAGGCCACGCCTCGCAGCGGCCAGCGCACAGGACAATCCGAGGATACCCGTTCCTACGACCGCAAGATCGAATCCGCGAGAGGCGGTCATGAAACGAGCGGCTGCATCGGCATCAGGTCCTCAGTTCCGCGTCGCCGAGCGCCGCGCGTAGAGGCCCGATGAACCGCTCGTAACGACGCCACCGGCCGACCGAGCCCTTGCTGATGGGCTGGCGTACTTGCCAGTTGCTCGCGGTAAGGACAGGCCGAGCGGTGCGATGGAATTCGAGGCAACGCGGATCCCACGGGAGCCCGATGTGCGCGAACATGCGGCGACTCCACCGTTCGGGATCCTCGACAAGATCTTCATACCGCACCTCGAGCAGCGTCTGAGGTGGCAGCACGGCCCGCCAGTGTGCCATCAGGCGCCGGTACTCATGGTAGTAATGCGCGAGATCGCCGAAGTCAGTTGCGTACGGGTGCGCGGCGGAGAAGCCCTGGAAGTAGATCGATACGCACGTATCGAGCGGATTTCGCCCGAGATGAATGAACCTGGCACCCGGCAGCGCCGCGTGAATGAGTCCGATGTTCCTGAAATTGACCGGCAGCTTGTCGACGACGCGAGACGCGCCGGGTGTCTGGGCGAGCCCCTGCAGATAGCCACGGCCGAGCTCGGTTATCGTTGCAGCGCGCTGCTCCGCGGGAGCCGCGCGCTCGGCATCAGCCGCAAAGATCCAGTAGAGCAGCTCGCCCGCGCCGTGGACTTCCGGGTGCGAGGCGAGAATCTGTTCGGTGAGGCTCGTGCCCGAGCGGGGCATCCCGACAATGAACACCGGGCGTTCGGAAGCAAGACCGCCGTACCGCAGGGCCGCAAGCGCATCTCGATCGAACGCTGCCAGAGTCCGGGTCACCCGCTGCGTCATCTCGGCACGGTCGTAGTGTAATCGGCTGCGCCGAGCGAGCTCGTTGCCCATTCGATGATGTTGGAAAGCCGCTTCACTGTCCTCGATGTCATCGTAGTATTTGCCCAGGGCGTGGTGCAGGTTGATTGCATGCGCGACGGGTAAGCCGCGTGCCAGCACGCGCTCCGCGGCGTCCCGCAACGGCTCGTCTGCAGGGCTCATCTTGCGCAATATCGCAAGGCTCGCGAGCGCCTCAGGCAGGTCCGGGTCGATCGCTAACGCTTTGCGCAGCAGATCCTCAGCTTCATCGAACCGGCCATGGTCGATGGCAAGGCTGCCGAGCAGCGCAAGTGTATCCGGAGCCTCGGGACTGAGCGCGAGCGCCCGCCTCGCGCTCGCCTCCGCATCTGCTAGGCGTCCGACTGCCCGGTCTGCCATGGCATGCGCCGTGTGCAGCGCCGCATGGTCCGGGGCGATCTCAAGTCCGGTGCGATACATCGAGTCGGCCTCATACAATGCATTCATGGCGAGCAGGGAGTTGCCAAGGTGCAGGTACGCTTCCGGCAGCCGCGGCTCGAGTTCGATCGCCTGCCGGCCGTGCTCGATCGCCGCTCGATAGTCGCCGAGGCAATGCAGCACGTGACCCAAGTTCGTATTCAGCCGCGCGTTATCCGGCATCCGGGCGAGCAAGTTGCGATAGCAGATTGCAGCTGCCTCGTAGCGCCCGAGCGCTGCCAGGAGAGCCGCGTACTCGTCGAGCGCCTCGGCGCGCGGATCGCGCGCCAACAGCCGCTCGAAATGGGGAATCGCCTCCGCTCCGCGTCCAACCGCGGTGAGCGCGCGCGCGAGCTGCGCGACGGCGCCGTCAAATTCGGGGCGCAGCGCAATGGCCTTTTCTAAGCTGCGGATCGCCGCCTCCCTGTCGCCTGCCTCGAGAAGCGCGCTGCCGAGGTTGCGATGAGCCTCGGCAAGTCCCGGGTCGAGCGCGATCACTTCCCGGTACCCCGCGATGGCCGCCCCGAGCGCGCCGCGGGCGCGCTCGGCGTTGGCGAGATTGCCGAGGGCTGCAGCGAAGTGCGGCCGAAGCGCGAGCGCGCGCCGACAACTTGCGGCCGCGGCATCGGTTCGTCCCAGCCGGAGCAGCACTTCGCCTAGGTCGTTGTGCGCATCGGCGAACTCAGGATTGAGAGCGGTCGCGCGGCCGAAGCTCTCGGCTGCCCGCTCGAGCAGGCCGCGCTCCTCGAGCGCCTGGCCATGCAGATAGTGCACTCGAGCATCGCCGGGCAGGGAACGGCTGGCCGACTCGAGCGCCGCCAGCGCGTCCGATGCGCGTGCGTCAACGGGCCGCGGCCGTTTCGCGGCCAGCGCATCGGCTGCCTTGCCGCAGCAGTGCTTGTACTTGCGGCCGCTGCCGCAGGGGCAGGTCTCATTACGTCCGGGCGACATCTTGAGAGCCTGGCGCGAGCGCGCTAGGGGCGATAGCGGACGAGTGCGTCGCCGAGCGCTTCGCGCAGCGGGCCAAGCCAGGCCTCGTAGCGGCGCCACTGGTCGAGGCCCTCGCGAAAGATGGGTTGGCGCACCTGCTCCGAGCTTGCCGAACGGATGCTGCGTTCAGTGCGGTGAAATTCAACGCATGCCGGCTCGAAGGGCAGATCGCAGAAAGCGAGGATGCGTTGGACACTGGCCTCGAGGTCCTCGACCACGTCCTCGTGATGGACCCGCAGCACCCTGCCCGGCAGAACGGCGTCCCAATGCGCCATCAGCTCGAGGTACGTGACGTAGTAGCGGGCAATGTCTTCGGTGCTGTAAGTGAACTCCTGGCCGCGCGCGAAAAGTTGCTTCAGGTTCCCGAAGCAGCAGGCCATCGGCTCGCGGCGCGCGTCGATGATCCTCGCATTCGGGAACATCAAGTGGATGAAGCCGATGTGCCGGAAATTGTTCGGCATCTTGTCGACGAAGCGCGGCTTGCCGCTCCGGTAGACCGCGGTGCCGTCCAAATACTTCTCGCCAAGGCGCACAAATTCCGGTGCCGGAATCTTGGCGAGCACTGCGGGATATCGCGGCGATTCCAAATCGGGGTCGCGGCCCTGCAGTTCGAGCACGAAGCGCGGGACATCTGCGAGTTCCTGCGTGCCATCGACCGCGGAATGCGAGGCGAGGATCTGCTCGATCAGCGTCGAACCCGAACGCGGCAGTCCAACCACGAAGATCGGCGCCGTGCTCGCAATGCCATAGCCAGCGCGTTGCTCGAAGAACTCCCTCGTGCAGACCATCCGCTGATTGGCCGTGTTGCGCTCGATGACTTCCGGCCGGTACCGGCTTTCGGCGCGCTTCAACGCATTGCCTCGCTCGTAGTAGCCCCACGAATCAGCGTAGTCACCGCGATCCTCGTAGGCCTTGCCGAGCGCGAAACACAGGTGATAACGGTCGACGAGTCCGGTCGCCGGCGCCGCCTCCGCGGCGCGCATGGAGCCGAACTCCGCGTCGGTGAAGCGGTAGGTCTTGAGGTTGGCGAGGCTCCAGTAGGCGTCCCCAAAATCCGGACGCTCTCGTGCCGCCGCCCGGTACTCGCCGATCGCATCGGGCTGGCGGCCCAGCGTCTTGAGCGAATGGGCGATCGACAGGTGCAGTTCGGCCGCATTGGGCGATCCCGGCGGCGCACCGCGCAGCAGATCCTCGTACAGCGCGATGGCCCGGGCGTGGTCGCCGAGGCCGACGGCAGCCATGGCCTGCAGGGTCCGGTATTCGCGATTGGCCGAATCGACGGCGAGCAGCTTGTCGATCTCAATCAGGGCCTGATGATACTTGTGCCGTCCGAGCAGCACCGAGGCGTAATCGCAGCGGGCGGCGAGGTAGTCGGGGATGCGCTCCAGCACGGCCTCGAGCAGCAGCTCCGCATCGTCGAACACCTCGAGGGCTGCCCCGATCCGCGCCAGCAAGCGCATCGCCTCGATATGATCGCCGTGGGCTAGCAGGAACGCGCGGATCATTTTCTCGGCCGCCACCAGGTCGCCGTCGCTGAATAGCCCGGTCGCGGTGATTACTTCCTGCGGCAGCGTCTTGAGCTTCGCGACGTGGGCGGCGGCTCGGCCCGCGTTATCGGCGTCGCCGCACATCCGATAGAGACCTTCGAGCATGCCCCAGCTCGACGGCAGCGCCGGGTTGATCGTGACGGCGCGCAGGAATGCGTGGATAGCCTGAGACGCGTCCTTCATCGCCACGTAGCAATGGCCGCGCTCTTGATACAAGCGGCTATATCCGGGATGGAACCGCTCGAGTTGCGCGAGCGTCGCCAGTGCGTCCGCGGTCCGTGTCAGCTGGCGTTGGCCGAGCGCAAGTAGGTAGAGCACGTCGCGGTTTTCGGGAACTCGTTCCCGCAGCGCAATCGCCGACGCGACGCCCTCGGCGAAGCGCCGCTCGCGGACGAGCGCGCGGATGCGCACGACCTCGGACTCCACGGTCGAGGTCGCATGAGCGGTTGCTGTGGCAGGCATGGACATCCGATAGTAAGAGGGGCACCGCTGCCCCCCTTCCAGTCTAGCGCAACCGCACAGGCAGTTGCCGCATGGCGCGCCCGCCGGCCGCGGCGCCCCCTGGCACTTGGATACGACCTAGAACTTATATCCGACCTTGATGCCCAGGACCCGCGGCCGCAGCGGCACTTCGGCCTTGATGAACTGCGCGGAAGTCGTGTAGGTGCTCGCGTCGGAATTGCCAAGGTTCGTGCCGTAGGCCTCGATGCGCCACTGGTCTTTGGCGAAGCCAACAGCCGCATCATAGGTCGTGTAGGCCGGCTGGTCGTAGCGCAGCCAGGTCGTCGTCGGCACTAGGACGCCGGCGCCGGACTGGAAGCTGCTCGGCTCGTTTTGCATGTCCCCGACGTGCTCCGCCCCGACCATGAAGAACATCTTGTAATCGTTGAGCTGCCAATCGTAACGCGCGCGCAGGTTGTACTCGATCGTCGGCGAGAAGGCCGGATGTGCGCCGACGGTTCCGAGCGGGTTCTGCAAGGCTACGTTCTGGCTCAGTGCCGGCGACCAGACCTGCGTGATGCACTGGCCGAGCGGCGTCGGGTTGTTCGCCACCGTATTGGTCGACTTGATGCAGGGGGAGTTCCTTTCCGACGCATTGTTGTGCGACACCGACCCCTGCAGCGTCAGGCCCTCGGTGACCCGCGCGACGATCTGCAGCTCGACGCCCTTGATCCGGTAATCCGGTCCCTGCACGCCGAAGGTGGTGTTGCCGAAGACCGGCGGGTTGTAGATCAGCGTCTGGACGTTCTTCCAGTCCATCACGTACGCCGAGCCATTGACCTGAAGCCGGTGATCCAGCCACTCGGACTTCCAGCCGACCTCATTATTCGTGAGCGTGTCGGGCGGATACGTAAAGGGCTTGTTGTACTGCTTGACGAGCGTCGGGTTCGCGTCCGGGCCGCTCGTTGGCACGAACACCCCGGGGGAGGTTTGCACGACGTCGATCTTGACCTCGGCGCTGTTCTTGCGGTTGCCCGCGCCCGGCCGAAAGCCCTGCGAGAAAGTATAGTAGAGCATCGCATCCGGGGTGACGTGCCAGGTCAGGTTGCCGCGGCTCTTGAACCCGCTGTAGGTCGCATCGTGGGTCGCCTCGGTGAGCTTGCCGCCCACGCATGAGCCGTTCGGGATACCCGCGCAGCCGGTGCTGGTGGAGTACTGCGAGCCCTTGAAGGTCTCCTTATAGTGGTAATAGCGCGTCCCGCCCGTCAGCGTCAGCACCTTCGGGATCAGGTCAAAATCAATCGAGGTGAAGAAGGCCGTCTGCTTGTAGCCGCGCTCCAGGTCCTCGCCGAAAGCGACATTGTCGTTGCGCTGGTTCGGATCGATCGCCGCATACCCCGGAGCGGGAATCACGTTGCCGACGCACACTTGGGTCCCCGCCTGGTAGAGCAGGAGGTTCGCCGGCGTACAGGAGGGGATCGACTTGTAGAGAAAGTTCATGTCGTCCTTGATGTCGAAGTCCTCCCAGAAGGCGCCGATCAGGCCCCGCAGCCGCCACTCGTCCGGTGTGCTTAGCCGCAGCTCATGGCTCTGGTGGGTGGTTTCGACGTGATCCAGCCAGGACAAGGCCGGCGAGTAGCAGGTCAAGGGTCCCACGCCTTTGCCGATCGGCGCCCCGCCCCCGGCGCAGGTGTAGTAGAAGCCGCCCGCCGAGCGGGTGTAGTTGGAGTAATCCGCCGCATTGTCGATCGTGCGGCTGAGGTAACCGCCCGTGTAGACCAGCTTCAAATCGCCGATCTTGCCATTCGCGGTCCAGGAGGTGTTCTCCCACTTATCCTTGTCGTAGGCCGGCGTGAAGGAGGTCTCCTGCCAGGGGCCGAGCGGTATTTCCTGCGAGCTGATCGGGTACTGCGCGTCCACGCCCTCCGCGTCCATGTGCTGGTAGCTCTGTTGGATCAGCACGCTCCAGTCGTTGTTGATCTGCCAGAGCGCCGAGGCCCGAATGCCCTGGTAGGTCACCGGGTTCTGCGCCCTGCCCGCGAGCGCAAAGTTATTCGCCGTGGCCGCATTGGCCGGATACGGCAGGTGATATGAAATCGTGCCCGGATCGCTCGGGAAGCGCGTGAACTGGCTCGGCACATTGTCGATGTAGCCGCCGCGCCGATCGTTGTAGATCACCGCCCGCACGGCGAGGGTGTCCTGGATCAGCGGCACATTGAGCACCGCCGTGATCGCCGTGTTCGGATCGCCGTGCGCGGTCGTGCTGTAGGAGGCCTCCGCATTGCCCTCCGTGGCGTTTAACTTCGGCTTGTTCGTGATGTAGCGGATCGCCCCCGCCTCCGCGCCACCCCCGAACAGGGTTCCCTGCGGACCCTCGAGCACCTCGATGCGTTCCATGTCCGCCATGTACACATCGACATTGCGCGCAGGGAAGGCCATCGACTGATCGTCCAGGTAAGTCGCCACGTTCGGGAACGGATCGATCGCCGCGCTCGACTGATTGCCGGCAAAGCCCGCGGAGAGGCCGCGCATGTAGATGTTCCCCTGCCCCGGCCCGTTCGAGCTGAAGGTGACATTCGGGAGGTACTTCAGCACGTCGTCAAAGGTCGTCACGTTCAACTGATCGAGCTGCTCGCCGGTGATCGCCTGAATCGTGATCGGCACGTTCTGAATCGACTCCTCGCGCCGTTGGGCGGTAACCACGATCTCCTCGATACCACCGGTTGCCTCCGTATCGGCGGCACTCGCCGCGTACGACGCTCCGGTGTATCCGCCGAGTATCGCTGAAATGGCATACGCGAGCTTTTGGTTGGTGTTCAAGCGTCTCTCCCTGAAGAGTCAGTGGCAAAAATACGGAAAGGCGCGGCGAACGAAGTCGTCACGCACGAGCTTTCCGAACGGCAGCGTCAAGTCTCAAGAAAGATCGAGCCCCGATTTCATCCCATCTGCGGCCCGCCGCGTCCCCGCTGCGTGTTTTGTACGCAGAGCACATTACATATTTATGACAATACTATGACTTAACTGTGATGGATCATTCAAGCGGTTTTCTCCAACCTCGGCGGATGGCACTTTTTTCGCGCCTCCCTGCCCCGAATACCCTTCTCAATGGCATGATTCGCATCCCCCAACAAGGTCCGCCCCGCAATGCAGAAGATTCACGAAGCCGCCCGCTCTCTCGATGTGATCCTGGAAACCGACGTTCTCGTGGTCGGCAGCGGTCCCGGGGGGCTCGCCGCGGCGCTGGCGGCAGCTCGTGCCGGCGCCCGAACCGCGCTCGTCGACCGCAATGGCTGCTTCGGCGGCAATATCACGCAGGTTGGCGTGGAAGGCTTTGCCTGGTACCGGCATGAGCAAACGGTCGACTGCGAAGGCATCGGGATCGAGTTCGAGGAGCGCGCGAAAGCCATGGGCGCGGCCATGCCGGAGCCGCAATCCCTGAGCCACGCGCTCGACGCCGAGATGTTCAAATGGGTTGCCGATACGCTTGTGCAAGAGGCAGGTGTCACCCCGATGCTGCACCGGCTGGGAGTCGCGCCGATCATGGAGCATGGCGGCATTCGAGGCGTCATCACCGAGAGCAAAGCGGGCCGTGAAGCCATCCTCGCCAGGCGCGTAATCGATGCAACCGGGGATGCCGATATCGCGACGCGGGCGGGCGCGCCCGTGCACAAGTCACCGAAGAAAGACATGATGGCCGTGTCCGTGATGTTTTCGATGAGCGGCGTCAACAAGCGGGAATTCATCGATTCGGTGAAGGCCGATCCTCAAACTTACGCAGACTGGTCCGGCAACGGCGAATGGGATTACGAGACCACGGGCAAGGAAGACCAGCTGTTCTCGCCGTTCCTGCGCAAGCCGTTCCAAAAGGCCCTTGCCGCCGGCATCATTCCGCCGAGCCTGAAGACCATCGCCGGGACCTGGGGCACGGTCACCGATCAAGGGGACCTGACGTATTTGAATCTCGTGCATGTTCCGGAAATCGACGGCACCGATCCGAGCGATCTGACCGTCGGTGAAATGCGCGGCAGGCGCGAAGCGATCTACGCCGTAGACGCTCTGCGCGGCTTCATGCCGGGCTGCGAGCATGCGAAGCTGCGCAACTTCGGCATGACATTGGGGATCCGCGATACCCGTAAAATAGACGCGCTTTACAATCTCACCGGCACCGATGTGCGCGAACAAGCCCGTTTCGATGACTCGATCGGTATCTTCCCCGAGTTCATCGACGGCTACGGCATCCTGATCTTGCCGACCACCGGCCGATACTGGCACGTGCCCTATCGAGCCCTCGTGCCCAAAGGCGTCGGCAATCTCATCGTCGCGGGACGATGTATCGGCGGCGACAGGATATCGCACGCCTCGGCACGCAACATGATGTGCTGCGCCGTGAGCGGCCAAGGCGCGGGCGTTGCCGCGGCGATCTCCGCGCATCGAGACGAACCCTTCGATCAGCTGAACATAGGAGCGGTACAGAAGGAACTTGCACGGCAAGGCGCCCGCCTCCGGTGACACAGGCTGCAACCGGCCCCGATACGAGCGGCAATTCGAGGCTGCGTTGGTGGATGCTCGCGCTGGCGGCCATCGCCGTCTCCAGCAGCTACTATGAGGACGACGTGATCGGTCCCATTGCCGATCTTCTGCATCGGCAACGCGGATTCAGTCAGTCGCAGCTCGGAATGCTGAACGGCGTCATCAGCATCCCCAATGTGGCGCTTGCACTCATGAATGGCGTGCTGATCGACCGTTTTGGGCCGGCGAGAATCGCTCTCTGGTCTGCGGCGATCGGCGTCCTCGGCGCAGCGCTTACCGCGGTGGGCGGGCCTTATGAATTGATGGTAGCCGGCCGCTTCATCTTCGGCGTCAGTGAAGGCGCCATCTTCATCGCGCTCATTGCGGGACTCGCGCAGTGGTTCCCGCGCAGCGGCATCGCGCTCGCGACCGCGTTGTACTTGAGTCTTGCGCGCGTCGGCTCCTACGCCGTCGACACCTCGACCGCCTGGGCCCGGCCGCTCTACGACCGCGGCTGGCAGCCGCCGCTGTGGTTCGGAGCGGGCGTTACCTTCGCGGGTCTGGCGGCGGCGGCGATTTTCTATTGGCTGGACGGCCGTCATCGGCCGGGCATTCGCTCGACCGGCGCCGCCGCCGCGGAGCGCGTGGACTGGCCGCATCTTTTGAAATTCGATCTTTCATATTGGTACATCCTTGCTCTGCACGTGCTCTACGCCGCGGTTTTCTTCCCCTTTCGAACGACGTACGCCATCGAGTACTTCCAGCACGCCAAGGGATTGACGCTCGGGCAGGCTGGGGTCGCCAATAGCTGGGTATTCTTCGCGGCCATCTTTGCGACCCCTTTTTTCGGTTTGCTAGCGGACCGCTTCGGTCATCGCGCGCTCATGCTGGTGTTCGGCACCGTGCTGCTGCCGACGACATTCGTCGTACTGGGGGTCACCCATCTGAGTCTTTGGGTATCGACGGTAATGATGGGAATAAGCTTCTCACTGGTGCCCGCGGTCATCTGGCCGGCTACGACGCTGATCGTGGAGCCGCGTCGTCTCGGCACGGCGCTCGGGTTGATCACGCTGATTCAGGCGCTCGGCATGGCCGCATCCAATCTCGCCGCCGGTTGGCTCGCCGACCGCGCCGGTGCCGGGGCGCAAAATCCGGGCGGCTACGCAGCCATGCTATGGTTCTTCTTCGTGCTCAGCCTGATCGCGCTCTCCTCGGCTTTTCTCCTTTGGCGCCGCGAAACCGGGCCGACAGGTCATGGCCTCGAAATCGCGCGAAAGGACGACCGCGCGCTCGCGGCAATCCACGCAGCGTAGCTTGATTGATCTCGTCAGCCGATGGCGGGCGGGCAAAGCAATGAGAAAGTGCTTCCCCGCTTGAGCGAGACAAAACCCCGTTCGACCCACAGGTTTTCGAGAAAGGGGTTGCAGTAGAGGATATAGATCGATCGCGGATGTTCCTCATGGGACCGCAGCACGCGCTCGATGACTCCCCTCATGACCGAATCGTTGAAGGGATTATAGAGGTAGATCACCGAAGGCTCCGGCGGCAACTCGAATTCGGTCGCGTCGGCGTGAACAAGGCCGATCCGATTGACGTCGGTACCGGCAGCCGCAACGCGCATCAGATTGGCTTGCGCAATACGATGAAGCTCCAGCGCGAACTCCACTCCGATTATCCGGCGGAATGGGAAATGCAGAGCTAACAGCAGAGCGCGGCCCTTCCCGGAACCCAAATCGATGAAGACGTAGTCGCCGTGCTTGATTTGCAACGACGCGAGCGCCTCCGCGAACTCATCAGGATCGCTCGCGATATGAGCAACTCCGTACATGCGATTTCGCCCGATTATCCGGAGCTCCGACAATTGAGTGATGCCGCTGGTATCGATGTCGTACTTATGATCGAACAACCGGTCGACCCGCTCCTTATGGGCCAGCCATGCGGTGTCTGCCTTTTTTTTGCGCGCCAGTGAGCTGAGTCGATCGGCGTAATGCGACATCAGGCCGCGTAAGCCGTGCGAGTGAAAGAGTTCGCCGGCTGTCGCTAGTTTTCGGCGCCAATCGATCATTTGGGCGGCTTGTGTTTCCCGCCGAAGCGAGAAACGGTGGCCTGCGAATGATAAGCGGCCGGCTCTTGCTCCGTTCAGTGCTGCACTGACGGCTATAGTCTCCGCCGACCACGCAGGACAGCCACGCCACCGAGCAGTAGCGTCAAACCACTGGCCGCCGATGCCGGATCGATCTCGGGAGCTTTGATTGCTGCCGACGTCCATACACCCGGTGTGGTATTGCGGCCTGCAGATCCACAGCCAAAAGATTGCGGCGCTCCGGAGTTGAAAAAAGCCGTGCACTTGGCGGACAACGTCGTGGAGTCGCCACCCACGCCGCCACGATCAACGCTTGTCGCCGACAACGCGAAGCCGCCTGGACCAGGGACGGATCCGTCGAGTGATATCGACCATCCGTCAATCGCACCGGTGGCATTGGTCGAAACGGTGAAGTCGCCTCTAAACAGGCCGCCGGCGCCGGTAGAAATGTCCACCAACACCGGCGATACCGAGACGTTATTGAGGTTGTCGCCGAGAGGTGCACTCAGCGTGATAAAGCCGTTCAATGTACCCACCGCAAACGGGGGCGGGGTGAAAGAGATCGCACCTGCGGGCGGGGATACCTCGAAACCTGCAAAGATAGGCGCGCCCTGGTAGGTGTAGGTAGTGGCCTGTGCGTTCGCACTTATCGGTCCGGCCAGCAACGCGACAGCCGCTGACCCCAAGATTTTGTAGTTCATGCTCTCCGCTTCCCAGTTCATGCGAGCCAGAATACTGAAACGTTTTGACGCTTCTCTTACTATGCGACCGGTGTTTGCGAAAGGCAAATACCTACAGGTATTGGCGGAGAGGGCGAGATTCGAACTCGCGGTTCCCGTGAGGAAACGCCGGTTTTCAAGACCGGTGCATTCAACCGCTCTGCCACCTCTCCCATTTCATCTAAATGAAATTATCCTACATTCTGCCCTATCTCGAATCCCGTTTCAGAGGGTCAATGTTCCGAGCCGGCGATCAGCCACCTCCCGCCATCATTCGTCCCAAGGTTTCTTCCAGGGTTTAGCGATGCTTTCGGGCGCGTCGAATTTATTCTGAATCTGCGCCTTCCGACCCATCACGAGATCGTGAAGTTGACTCGCGTGTTGTTCTCCGCGCTCCTTGTGATCGCGCTGAGCTGCTTCCGAAGGCCAGGGCCAGGGGACGGCGGTAGTGCTTGGCACGTTTGAGGTGACAGGTGTCGCGAGCCCGTGGAGCCGCATGGTGCGACGCAGTCTAATCAGATCTGAACTCTTTACATTTTTCTCTTCCATTCATCCACGTTCCTTATGTTGCCGAGCTATTGGACCCCTACGAATGCTTAAAGTCACCCATTAATCCGGCCCTACGGGCAATATGCGGTATTGCACTAAGGCTGCGTACCAGAGTGGCGGCGCCCAGCGTCGCATCGTCCTACATGGCCCACGCCCCCACTCCTGTCTATTTTTGTATAATCAATGGGTTACGGATCTCTCAATTAATCCTTTAGCCAATTTTTTGGAGCGACGGAATGCGAATCTTCGTTACCCTGTCTGTGTTGGGGATTTTCGAGGCTTGCGTCGCGGCCACCGCCGCCGCTCAAGCAACGCTTAAAATCCAGCCGCCACTCTGGCATACGAAACCCGACGCGGTCGCATTCGAAAAGATCGAGAACGGCCGACTCCTGGCGGCACAGCGGTCCATCGACGCGATCATCGCCGTCAAGGGGTCCCGCACCATCGGCAATACGCTGTCGAAGTACGACGAAGCGGTCAGGCAAATCAACGCCGCTCTTTATTTCTCATCCCTCATGGAAGCCGTGCATCCCGAAGCCACGTTTCGCGACCGAGCCACCGCGATGACCCGCAAGGTCAGCGCCGCCCAAGCGGCGCTTTCCTTGAATCGAGAGGTCTATGAAGCCTTGGCGGCCGTTCCGGTGACGCAGGCGGACCCGGCCACTCAGTATTACCTGCACCGCCAACTGCTCGAATTCAAGCTCGCCGGCGTCGACAAGGACGACGAAACGCGAGCCCGCCTCAAGGCTCTCAACGATGAGCTCACCGAAGAGCAATCGGCCTTCGACCGCAATATCAACGACGAGCGGAAGGAGATCGAGGTTCGCGATGCATCCGAACTCACCGGATTGCCGCGCGACTACATCGATGCTCACAAGCCGGGGAATGACGGCCTGATCCACATTAGCACGAGTTACCCCGACTACATTCCGGCGATGAATTTTGCCGTGAGCGATGCCCTGCGCCGCCGCTTGTTTCTCGCATTCAACACGCGCGCCTACCCGAAGAATCGCGATGTGCTGACGCAAATGCTGCGCACGCGCTACGAGATAGCCACCATGCTCGGATACAGCTCGTGGGCGGATTACAACGCGGCCGATAAGATGATCGGTTCAGGCGCGGGGATTGCCGACTTCATCCGGGACCTCGATCAAGCGGTGCGGCCGCTGGCGGAAAAGGAATTTCAAATGCTGCTCGCCGAGAAGAAAAAATCCGAACCGGGGGCGACCTCGATCGGCCTTCAAGAGAAGAGCTATTATCAAGAGCAGGTCCGGCGCTCGAGCTTCAATTTCGATTCGCAATCCGTGCGCCCCTATTTTCCGTACGCGCGTGTAAAGCAAGGAATACTCGACACCGCGGCCACTTTATTCCACGTCACTTTTCAGCGCGAGGAAGGAGTTCCGGCCTGGGATCCGTCCGTGGAGACCTGGCAGGTCTTCGACGGCGGCAAGCTGATCGGCCGCTTCTATCTGGACATGCACCCTCGCACGGGCAAATTTTCCCACGCGGAAATGATGATGGTGCTCGATGGCATCCGCGGCAAGCAGCTCCCGGAAGCCGCACTGCTTTGCAATTTCCCGCAGCCGACCGCGGATGATCCGGGGCTCATGGAAGTCGACGACGTGCAAACGTTCTTTCACGAGTTCGGGCACTTGATGCACGCGATTTTAGGAGGACAGCAATCGTGGGCGGGAGTCAGCGGCATTTCGATGGAATCGGATTTCGTCGAAGCGCCGTCGCAAATGCTGGAAGAGTGGATCCGCAGTCCGCAGGTGCTGGCCTCGTTTGCCCGCGACTACAAATCGGGGCAACCGATTCCGCCCGAGCTCGTGCTGCGCATGAACCGGGCAGCGGCGTTCGGGCGCGCGAATTTCGTCGGCCAGCAACTCGGCTACACCGCCGTCTCATTCGATATGTACAACACCAAACCCGGGGACGTGGATCTTGATGCGATCACGGATCGCGACACGGTCAAGTACAGCCCTTTCACGCCGCTCGCGGGCACGCATATGTATGCCTCTTTTGGACACCTCTCCAATTACTCTTCCGCCTATTACACCTATATGTGGGACAAGGTGATCGCGGAAGACTTTTTCGAGCAGTTCGACGCCGCCAATCTGCTCGCCGGAAGCACCTCGATGCGCTATCGGCGCACCGTCCTGGAGCCGGGGGGCTCGGTCTCGGCAAATGATCTGGTCAAGAACTTTCTAGGCCGCCCGCAGTCTACGGCGGCGTTGCAGCGCTGGATGGCCGCTGAATTCTCTACGGGCCCCCGTTGAAAAAGCGAGTGCGCACCCCTAAATTGGTACAACCGGGCGAACTCGGCATCCTTTCCTGCTGCGGGTGCTAAAATAGCCCAAGAGATTCACTAGAGGACGCTTGATCATGGCCACTTTCCGAAGCAACAACGCCGCCTTTCCGGGTGCTCAGACGGATAGCCGCAGCGTTTTCATCACACGCACCTACACCCATCTGGTGGGGGGCATCCTGGGCTTCATTCTGGTCGAGTTGGGGTTGTTCGAATCGGGCCTCGCAGGCCAAATCGCGCAGTTCATGCTCGGTTTTAACTGGTTCCTGATCCTCGGGGCCTTCATGCTGGTCGGGTGGCTGGCCTCGCGCACTGCGCAAACCAGCACCTCCATCGGGATGCAATACTTCGCCTATGGGGCGTACGTCGTAGCCGAGGCGCTTATTTTCGTGCCTCTCCTCTACATCGCCGATGCGAAGGCTCCCGGGGCGATCGACAGCGCCACGTTGGTGACGGCATTGGGCGCGGGCGGCCTGATGTTCGTCGCACACCGCACGCGCAAGGACTTTTCGTTCTTCCGGGCGTTGCTCATGTGGGGCGGCATTATCGCCTTGATCGCAATGGTCGGCGGCGCCGTTTTCGGCTTCCAGCTCGGCACCTGGTTCTCGGTGGCGATGATCGGATTCGCCGGCGTCGCGGTGCTTTACGACACTTCGAACATCATTCACCATTATCCCGAGGACCGCTACGTGTCCGCCGCGATGCAGCTGTTCGCCTCGATCGCGCTGATGTTCTGGTACGTGCTGCGCCTCGTGATGGGCAACCGCAACTAATTTCCTGCACCGCCCTTCGGACCAAAGCGCGGGCCCTATGGGCCCGCGCTCATTTTAGGAGGGCCGTGCCGCCCATGTAAGGCGCGAGTACGGCCGGAACTACGACGGTGCCGTCGCTCTGCTGATAGTTCTCCAGCACTGCGACGAGCGCGCGTCCTACCGCAACGCCCGATCCATTGAGTGTGTGCACCAGTTCCGGTTTGCCGGTGGCCGGATTGCGCCACCGCGCCTGCAAGCGGCGGGCTTGGAAGGATTCGCAATTGCTGCAGGAGGAAATCTCGCGGTAGCGCTGCTGCGACGGCAGCCAGACTTCGAGATCATAAGTCTTGGCGGCGCTGAAGCCCGTATCGCCGGCGCACAGGGCGACCACCCGGTAAGGCAATCCCAATGCCTGCAGCACCGCCTCGGCATGACCGGTAAGCTCCTCGAGCGCCGAGTAGGAATCCTCCGGACGCACGATGTGCACCAGCTCCACTTTCTCGAATTGATGCTGGCGAATCATGCCGCGCGTGTCCTTCCCCGATGCGCCCGCCTCCGATCGAAAACACGGCGTGTGCGCCACGAACTTCAGCGGCATCCGTTCAGGCGCGAGTATTTGATCGCGCACGAGATTGGTGACCGGCACTTCGGCCGTGGGAATCAGGTAGAAGCCGGGATCGCCGCGCACGGCGAATAGATCCTGCTCGAACTTGGGCAATTGGCCGGTGCCCACCAGCGCCGCGGCCTGCACGAGATAAGGAACGTAAGCCTCGCTGTAGCCATGATCGCTCACGTGAAGATCGAGCATGAATTGCACGAGAGCACGATGCAGCCTTGCAAGGTTTCCCGTCATCACCACGAAGCGCGCTCCGGAGATTCGCCCGGCCGCTTCGAAATCCATGCCGATCCGCTCACCGAGAGCGACGTGATCCTTCGGGATGAAATCGAATTGCCGGGGGTGGCCCCATCGACGCACTTCCACGTTGGCCGATTCGTCTCGTCCGTCCGGAACGCTTGGATGCGGCATATTGGGCAGACCCAACTGCAACGCAGTCACTTCGCCTTGGATGGCTTCGAGCTGCCGCTCTACCTCGAGCAGCCGCTCGCCCAGGACCTCGCCCGAGGCGAGCAACGCAGCCGCATCTTCGCCTTTGGACTTGGCGTGCCCCACGGCTTTCGCATTGGCGTTGCGCTCGGCGCGCAGCCGATCGGCTTCGATCTGCACGGCCTTGCGCCGCGTTTCTAGAGCGGCAAAGGTCTCGACGTCGAGCGCGAAGCCACGTCGCTGGAGCGCGGCCGCGACCCCGCCCAAATCGCTGCGCAGCAACTTCGGATCGAGCACGATGAACTTCCTTGGGCTGTAGGGTGAGGCTTCAAGCTTGTGATCGCCATTGTAGGCGACCTTAGGATCGGCCCGCACCGCGAACTTGGGCGTCGCGCTCGCGACGCTGGTTGAGCGCCTCGCCGATCTTGATTTCTAATCCGCGCGGCGCCGGCACATAGTAGCGCGTGTCGGGCATGTCGTCGGGGAAGTAGCGTTCGCCGGCGGCATAGCCGCCCGGTTCATCGTGGGCATAGCGATATCCCTTGCCGTAGCCGATTTCTTTCATCAAGCGCGTCGGCGCGTTGCGCAAATGCAGAGGCACGTCGAGGGACCCCAAGCGAGTGGCATCTTCGGTGGCCGCATTGTATGCGGCATAAACGGCGTTGCTTTTCGCGGCGCAGGCCATGAACACGACCGCTTGCGCGATGGCGAGCTCGCCTTCCGGACTGCCCAGTCGTTCGTATACCGCGCACGCCTCCAAAGCCAACGTAAGGGCCCGCGGATCCGCGTTGCCGATGTCCTCGCTCGCCATGCGCAGTGCCCGGCGGGCGATATAAAGAGGATCGCAACCGCCGGCCAGCATGCGGCACAACCAGTACAGCGCGGCGTCCGGATCGCTGCCGCGCACCGACTTGTGCAAGGCGGAGATCTGATCGTAGAAGGCCTCGCCGCGCTTGTCGAAACGCACGTAGGTGCTGCCGATGACGGCCCGCATGGTATCGGTGTCCAGCCGACGGCCGTGTCGAGGCGGCCGGTGCCCGGGGGCGGCCGGTGTCCAGCGGGCGGCCGGTGTCCAGCGGGACACTCAAGTCGGCGGCGGTTTCCAGTAAATTCAGCATGCGCCGCGCATCGCCGTCCGCGGCGGCCAGAAGCAATTCGCGCGCGTCGGCATCGATCTGCAGGCCCAGGGCCCCCAAGCCCCGCTCATGATCGGAAATTGCGCGGTCCAGTAATTTGCTCAGATCGGCGGCGTCGAGGGGCTTCAGCACATACACGCGCGCCCGCGACAGCAGCGCGTTGTTGACTTCGAAAGAGGGGTTCTCGGTGGTCGCACCGATGAAGATCAGAGTGCCGTCCTCGACGTAGGGAAGGAAGGTGTCCTGTTGCGCCTTGTTGAAGCGATGCACCTCATCGAGAAACAGCACGGTATCGCGCGTACCGCGCAAGCTGCGCGCTTGCTCGACGATCGCTCGTATATCCTTGATGCCGGCCAGGACGGCCGACAACGCGATGAATTGCGCACGTGCTCCGGTCGCGACCAGGCGCGCCAATGTCGTTTTGCCGGTTCCCGGCGGGCCCCACAAGATCATCGAATGGGGCCGGCCGGACTCCAGCGCGCGGCGCAGCGGCGCTCCGTCGCCCAACAAATGAGATTGCCCCACATACTCATCGAGGGACTGGGGCCGAAGCCGGTCGGCCAGCGGACGATAGGTTCCGTCGCCGCCCGTCACTTGCCGCCGCGCCCGATCACGTCCACCCCGGGCGGCGGTACGAACGAGAATAGATCCGGCGCCAGGGCGAGATTGCGCTTGGAGTTCGAGAAAGTCAGTTGCGTGATTTGATTGAGCTTGTCGGCGAGGAACATGGATCGCAGTTCGCCCTTGTCGAATCCGATCCGCACGACCTGAAAATCGGTATCGGCGTGTTTGGGAATGAGTTGGAACCACTGCAGCCCGTCGCTCCGAGGCAGGGCGGAGATATCGAACTGGCTGCCCACCGACCCGTTGCCCGACAGCAGACTCGCCGGCGTGCTGGCGAGGCTGGTGTCCATATCCCGGACGTTGGCCTGCGACAGGTCCTTGTCGTAAAACCAGATTTGCTTGCCGTCCGCGAGCACCAGCTGCTCGGAGGGTTCCGAATAGTCCCAGCGGAACTTCCCGGGCCGCTGTAGATACAGGCGCCCGGCGGCGCTGCGCAGAACATTGCCATGACCATCATCGATGGTCTGCGTGAAATCCGCTGTCCAGGTGGCAAGGCCGCTCAAATACTTCTCGAGATCGCCGGCCGGGGACGCCGACGCCGGCCCTGCGCCGACGAGCGCCACCGCCAGGAGTAGCAGGCTCGCCGCAATCGTCCGGCCGCATCGCTGCATGGTCATACTCATTCCTCGGGCGGCGCCGCGCCGTAGATCTCGCGTCCGCCGTTCGACTGCAACGGCCCCACCAAACCAGCCGCTTCCATGGCCTCGACCAAGCGCGCCGCGCGGTTGTAGCCGATCTTCAGCCGCCGCTGGACGCCGGAGATGGACGCCTTGCGCGTCTCGGTCACGATGCGCACTGCTTCGTCGTACAACGGATCGGCCTCGGCATCCGCGGCGCTTTCCCCACCCTCCTCGTCGTCGGATGGAAACCCCGGAATCGGATTGCGCGGTCCATCCAGGATCTCGTCGATGTATGTGGGCGGCGCGGAGGATTTGAGGCCGCCCACCACGCGATGCACTTCTTGGTCGGACACGAAGGCGCCATGTACGCGGGTCGGAATAGACGTGCCAGGAGGCAAGTACAGCATATCGCCGTGCCCAAGCAACGACTCGGCGCCGCTCTGATCGAGGATGGTGCGTGAATCGACCTTGGCGGAAACCTGAAATGCGATTCGCGTCGGGATATTGGCCTTGATCAACCCGGTGATGACGTCCACCGACGGCCGCTGGGTCGCAAGAATCAGGTGGATGCCGGCGGCGCGCGCCTTTTGCGCCAGGCGCGCGATCAGCTCCTCGACTTTCTTGCCGACGATCATCATGAGATCGGCCAATTCATCGATGATCACGACGATAAACGGCAGCGTCGTCAGATCCGGAACGTCTTCCGCGACCACTCCCGGAACCCCTTGCGCTATCTTTTCCATGCGGATCGGGTCCTTGATGGGCCGACCCGTTTCCGCCGCATCTTTGACCTTGCGATTGAAGCCGCCGATGTTGCGCACGCCGAGCATCGACATGAGCTGGTAACGCCGCTCCATCTCGGCCACGCACCAGCGCAGGGCGTTCGCCGCCTGCTTCATGTCCGTCACCACCGGCGAAAGCAGGTGGGGAATACCCTCGTATACTGAAAGCTCCAGCATCTTCGGGTCGATCATGATCATCCGCACATGTTCCGGAGTCGCCTTGTACAAAAGGCTCAGGACCATGGCGTTGATGCCGACCGATTTGCCGGATCCCGTCGTTCCGGCAATCAACAAGTGAGGCATGCGCGCAAGATCGGCGACGATGGGCACGCCCCCGATATCCTTTCCCAACGCCAGGGCCAGCGGCGAGGTGACATCATCATAGGGCTTGGATTTGATGATTTCCCCGAGCGTCACGATCTCGCGCTTCTCGTTGGGAATCTCCAGGCCGACCACCGACTTGCCGGGAATGATTTCCACGACGCGCACGCTGATGGCCGACAAGGCGCGCGCAAGATCCTTGGAAAGATTGCTGATCTGGCTGACTTTCACCCCCGGTGCCGGGCCGCAACTCGAATCGCGTGATCACCGGGCCGGGCTGCACCGCGACGACCTCGGCTTCAACGCCGAAATCGCGCAGCTTGAGTTCGACCAGGCGCGACATCGCCTCCAGCGCCTCGTCCGAATAGGACTGCTCGCGCGGGCCCGGTTCGTCGAGCAAGGACAAGGCGGGCAGCTCGCTGGATTTGGGGGCGTCGAAAAGCGGCACCTGCCGCTCGCGCTCCACGCGGTCGCTCTTCTGCGGGACGGGGGCCGGCGCCTCGATTCGCGGCGGTGGCCGAGTCGCGACTTTTTTCTGCTCCTCGCGCACGACTTCCTGGCGAGCCTGCTTGCGCTGCTGGCCGGAAGCGAGTTCGCGCCGCTGCACGATGCGGGCGCGGATCCAGTCGATCCCGTCAAGGACCCACGCGCCGAGCCGGTCCATGACTTCGAACCACGAAACGCCGAGAAAGAGCGCTACGCCCGCGAGCCACAGTCCCAGCAGCAACAGAGTCGCACCGAGAAAGCTCAAAGCTCGCGCGCTTCCTCGCCCGGCGAGTTCACCGAGCACGCCGCCCGCACTGTTCGGCAGCGCCGCCCCGTTCCAGTGCAGAGTCGCAAGACCGCAGCTCGTGATCAGGGTCAACAGGAACCCCCCGGCCCGCAGCAGCGTATTGATCCGCGAGCGCGCGTCCGGCAGCGCGTGCTCCTTGTGGACCAACCAGCCCGCGTATACCAGCATCACCGGAAATAGATACGCGGGGCGGCCAAAAAGAAACAGGAAGAATCCCGCCAGCCAGGCGCCTACCGGGCCCACCCAGTTGTAGACCCGCAGGCCCGGTTCGCCGGTATCCGCGAAGCCTGCGTCCTGGGCATGGTAGGAGAACAGAGCCAGCAGCAAGATCAGCGCGAGCGCCGCCAACACCCACAACGTGCCTTCGCGCAGCGAGCGCGCCACCGCCGCCGAGAGCATGTTTTTCTGGCGGGGCTTTTTCGGCTGAGCGAGTTCAGTCAATTCTAGACCTTTAATGATATTTACTTCTTAACTGATTGAATAATATGTGATAGTAACTCAGTTAAAAGCACGGCACCAACATTGCTCGGGCCATGGCCTTAACGGGGACGCGGCCTTGATTGAATTGGCTGGCGCCCACAGACTTACTTACCATGAGTCGATAAAGATATTTGGAAGAGAGGCAAATTATACATGAGCGTCCACAGGCACAGTCCACTCCTCATCCTGGGGTCGGGGCCCGCAGGTTACTCCGCCGCAATCTATGCGGCGCGAGCCAACCGGCATCCCCTTCTGATCACCGGGTTAGAGCAGGGTGGCCAGCTCATGACCACGACCGATGTGGATAATTGGCCGGGCGATGTCGAACATCTCCAAGGTCCCGGCTTGATGGACCGCATGCGCCGTCACGCCGAGCGGTTCAATACGGATATCGTGCTCGACCACATCAACCGCGCCGAATTGCGCCACCGTCCTTTTCGTCTGTTCGGCGACAACGGCGAGTACACCTGCGACGCGCTCATCATCGCCACCGGCGCCTCGGCCAAGTACCTGGGCTTGGCCTCCGAAGAGACGTTCCGCGGCAAGGGCGTATCGGCGTGCGCCACCTGCGATGGCTTTTTCTACCGCGGCAAGGCGGTTGCCGTCGTCGGCGGCGGCAACACGGCCGTGGAGGAGGCCCTCTATTTGACCAATATCGCCTCGCACGTGACCCTCGTGCATCGCCGCGATAAGCTGCGCGCCGAAAAAATTCTGCAAGATCGTCTGTTCTCGCTCGAGACCGCCGGCAAGGCCAGCATTCTGTGGAACCATTCAATCGATGAAATCCTCGGCGACGAAAATGGTGTCACCGGAGTGCGCTTGCTTCCCGCTTCGCCGGGCGGTGCCGCGCGCTCGATCAAGGTCGATGGCGTATTCATTGCCGTCGGGCATCAACCCAATACGCAGCTATTCGAGCACCAGCTCGAAATGCGCGGCGGTTATATCGTCGTCAAGGGCGGCAGCGATGGAGAAGCGACAGCCACCAGCATCGCCGGCGTGTTTGCCGCCGGCGATGTAGCCGATCACGTGTATCGTCAGGCCGTCACCTCGGCGGGCACCGGGTGCATGGCCGCACTCGATGCCGACAAATATTTGGAACGCACGGAATCCGAGCCCTTGGCGGCACCGCGCGTTCAACACGCGTGATCCACGCCAGAACGCGGTTTCTCGACAGCATCGAGGAGGTCGATGCGGCGAGCTGGAATTCCCTGGTCGGGCACGGCGCGCCGTTCCTGCGCCACGAGTTTCTCTGCGCGCTCGAGCTCTCCGGCTGCGCCGTGCCGCGGAACGGGTGGACTGCGCGGCACCTGGTGATCGAAAATGCCGCGGGGACCCCCATCGGTGCAATGCCCTTGTACCGCAAGGCACATTCGCGCGGTGAGTTCGTCTTCGATTTTTCCTGGGCGAATGCATACGCGCAGCACGGCCTTGCGTACTACCCGAAATTATTGTCCGCCGTGCCGTTCACCCCGGTGCGCGGGCCGCGTCTCCTGACCGGCGCTCAGACTGATCAAAAGGCGGTGACCCGCATGTTGATCCGGGCCGCTATCGACTACGCGCGCAGCGAGCGGCTGTCCTCGTGGCACGTGTTGTTCCCGACTGATGAAACCGCCGAGCGCTTGAGGTCCTCGGGGTTGATCTTGCGGCGCGATTGCCAGTTTCATTGGTACAACCGCGGCTACGAGTCGTTCGACGCATTCCTCGCGACCTTCACGGCCGAAAAACGTAAAAAAGCGAAGCGCGAGCGCCGGCGCGTTGCCGAAGCCGGCATCGAATTCGACACGCTCCATGGCGGCGACATGGATGATGCGCTCTGGACTACGGTGTACGCGTTTTATGCAGATACTTTCTACCGCCACGGCCACGAACCTTATCTGAACCTGCATTTCTTCAAGCTGGTGGCCGCCTCCATGCCCGAGCGGCTGATGCTCAAAGTGGCGCGGATCGGCTCCGCGCCCATCGCGGTCGCGATCTACTTCGTGGGCGATGATGCGCTGTTCGGCCGCTACTGGGGTGCCGGCGGCAATTACCACAGTCTTCATTTCGAAACCTGCTACTACCAGGGAATCGAATACTGCATCGAAAAGAAGTTGCAGCGCTTCGAGCCCGGCACCCAGGGCGAACACAAGGTGCCGCGGGGTTTCGTGCCGACGTTGATGAGCTCTGCGCATTTCGTCGCCGACCATCGCTTTGCCGCCGCCATCCGCGACTTCGCGGCCCGCGAGTCGCGGGGCGTGGATCACTACGCCGCGGCGGTCAACGAGCACGTGCCCTACCATCGCGCACCCGATGAGGAGTTGCAGCTCTGAGCAGACTCATATGGCTGGGCGAGCAGGCCGACCCGGACTGGTTTCCGCCGGTGGAGCACGCTCTGCGCGAGCCTCCGGGCTTGCTGGCCGCCGGCGGCGATCTGAGCCCGGCACGCTTGCTCGCCGCCTACGAGCGCGGCGTGTTCCCGTGGTATTCGGCGCAACAGCCGATCCTCTGGTGGTCGCCGGATCCGCGCATGGTCTTGTTCCCTAAGGAATTCAATTGCTCCCGCAGTCTGCGCAAAACGCTGCGCAACGGCCCCTACACGACGCGGGTCGATCACGCATTCGGCGCGACCATCCGCGGCTGCGCAGCTCCGCGGCGTGCCGGACCCGACACCTGGCTGAACAACGACATGATCGCCTCCTACGAGCAGCTGCACAGAATGGGGTTTGGTCACTCCGTGGAGACCTACGATGCCGACCAACTGGCGGGCGGCCTGTACGGCATCCAGCTTGGCGGGGTATTTTTCGGCGAATCGATGTTCAGCCGTCGCCGCGATGCCTCCAAGGTCGCGTTGGCGCGCCTGGTCGATGAGTGCCGCGCGCGCGACATCGAGCTGATCGACTGCCAGGTGGCGAGCTCCCACCTCGCCTCCCTGGGCGCTCGCGAGGTGTCGCGCAGTCAGTTTGCGGGTTTATTGCGCCGCTATGCCCGACGGACGCCGCGCGGTAGCTGGGCCGCTGCGTCGATTGACGGCGCGCCGTAAATTGCATTAACAGGGGGCATTATGCACAATGCGCCCGGTTTCCCGTTTACCCCAAGGACGCATGTCAAAAGAAGAGGCCATTCAATTCGAGGGCGAGGTCGTCGAGACCCTGCCTAATACGACGTTTCGCGTCAAACTCAAGACGGGCCACCTCGTGACCGCCCACATTTCAGGCAAGATGCGTAAAAACTACATCCGTATCTTGACCGGAGACCAAGTCACCGTAGAGATGACTCCTTACGATTTGACCAAGGGCCGCATCGTTTACCGCGGCCGCTAGGCGCCGCGCCCCGCCCGCAGGCCTTCGAGGCCCGCGCAGTGCTGAGACGGCGCTGACCGGGTACTGCCGCAGCGCTTGGTACCCGGCGCGGTGGGCGTCAGCCTATCGTGCGATAGCAGAGCCGGCTGATCCGCTGCGCGGGCGTCGAGCTTGAGCTTCTCGCCGTCCTCGCTCAAGGTCACTTCCACATGCCCGCCGTTGACGAGCTTGCCGAACAGCAGTTCCTCGGCGAGCGGCCGTTTGATGAACTCTTGAATGATCCGCGCCATCGGCCGCGCGCCCATCTTCGGGTCATAGCCGCGTTTGGCGATCCAGCGGCGTGCCCGCTCGTCCACCGAGATCGAGACCCGCTTCTGCTCGAGCTGCGCCTCCGCCTCGACCAGCAACTTGTCGACGACGCGCTCGATCGTGTCCTGATCCAGGCCGCCGAATTGGATGACCGCATCCAGCCGATTGCGAAATTCCGGTGAAAACAAGCGTCTGATCGCCTCCATTCCGTCCGCTCCGGTATCGGATTGCGTGAACCCGATGCTCGGCCGGCTCATTTCGAATGCCCCAGCATTGGTGGTCATGACGATGATGACATGGCGGAAGTCCGCTTTCCGGCCGTTGTTGTCGGTGAGCGTGCCGTGATCCATGACCTGCAGCAGCAAATTGAATACATCGGGGTGCGCTTTTTCGATTTCATCGAGCAGCAGCACGCAGTGCGGGTGCTTGGCAATCGCCTCCGTCAACAGGCCGCCCTGATCGAATCCGACGTAACCCGGCGGCGCGCCGATGAGGCGCGACACGGTATGCCTTTCCATGTACTCCGACATGTCGAAGCGCACGAACTCGACGCCCATGGCGATGGCAAGCTGGCGGGTGACTTCGGTCTTGCCGACGCCGGTGGGACCCGAGAACAGAAAAGAACCTACCGGCCGGCGTTGATCGCCCAGGCCGGACCGCGACATCTTGATGGCGGATGACAATGCCTCGATGGCTTTGTCCTGGCCGAATATCGTCAATTTCAAATTGCGTTCCAAGTTCTTGAGCACGTCCCGATCGGAGAGCGATACGTTCTTCGGCGGAATCCGCGCGATGCGCGCCACGACGTTTTCGATTTGAGTGACCGTGACCGAGGAGGCGCGCTTCTCCACCGGCTGCAGCCTCAAATTGGCGCCGGCCTCATCGACGACGTCGATCGCCTTGTCCGGCATGTGCCGGTCGTTGATGTGCCGCGCCGCCAGCTCGGCCGCCGCACGCAACGCATCGTCTTCGTATTTGATCCCGTGATGTTCCTCGTAGCGCGATTTGAGGCCGCGCAGAATATCCACGGTGTCCGAAACGGACGGTTCGGTGATGTCGATCTTCTGGAATCGGCGCGCCAGCGCGTGATCTTTCTCGAAAATCCCGCGATACTCGTTGTAGGTGGTCGAACCGATGCAGCGCAAGTCGCCATTGGCCAAGGCGGGCTTGATCAGGTTCGACGCATCCATCACGCCGCCCGACGCGGCGCCGGCGCCGATGACCGTGTGAATTTCATCGATGAAAAGAATCGCTCCCGGCTGCTTCTTGACTTCGGCAAGCACCGCCTTCAAGCGCTTCTCGAAATCCCCCCGATACTTGGTGCCGGCGACCAGCGAGCCCATGTCGAGCGAATAAATCGTCGCATCCAGCAGCACGTCAGGCACCAGGTTCTCGACGATCATGCGCGCGAGCCCCTCCGCGATCGCCGTCTTGCCGACGCCGGCCTCGCCCACGTACAGCGGATTGTTCTTGCGTCTGCGGCAGAGAATCTCGATGGTGCGCTCGACCTCGAGTTTGCGGCCGATCAAAGGATCGATCTTGCCCTTGCGAGCCGACTCATTGAGGTTCGTGGCATATTTTTCCAAGGCGTTCCCGCCACCGTCGCCCTCGCGCTCGGCATCGGTGGAATTGCCGCTGTCTTCGCGATCGCCGCGCTCCTCGCCGCCCGCCTTGGAGAGGCCATGGGCGATGAAGTTCACGACGTCCAGACGCGACACGTCCTGCATGCTGAGCAGATACGCGGCGTGGGATTGCTTCTCGCTGAATATCGCCACCAGCACATTGGCTACGGTGACCTCCTTCTTGCCGCTCGATTGGACGTGAAAAACGGCCCTCTGCAGCACTCGCTGAAACCCCAAGGTTGGCTGAACGTCCCGATCTTCGCCGGCGGGCAGCCGCGGCGTCGTCTGATCGATGAATTGCTTCAATTCGGTCTTGAGTTTTGCGGTGTCCGCGCCGCAAGACTTCAAAACCTCGCGCACCTTCGGGGTGTCCACGATGGCGAGCAGCAGATGCTCGACGGTCATGAATTCGTGCCGCGCCTCGCGGGCGCCGGCAAATGCATCGTTCAAACAAAATTCGAGTTCTTGACTTAGCACTTTACGCCTCTTCTAGCGTTGCCATCAGCGGGTGCTGATGTTGTCGCGCGTACGCGATCACTTGAGCCACCTTCGTCTCTGCAATCTCATAAGTAAAGACTCCGCAGACTCCCTTGCCCTTGGTATGCACTTCCAGCATAACCCGGGTTGCTTTCGAGCGGTCCATTGCGAAGAAACGCTGCAGGATGTCGACCACGAACTCCATGGGAGTGTAGTCGTCATTGATCAACACGACTTGATAAAGTGGCGGGCGTTTGAGCTTGGGCGCCGCTTCTTCGACGACCAAGCCTGTTCCATCCCGTCCGCGTTCGATGTCACTCATGAATCATCAGTTTATAGGGTGCGTCTCGGCGCTTTACAAGACATGCGGCCCAATCGCCCCAATCGTGCCACCTGTCGCCAATCAGTGTCAGTTTACTTTAACAAGTAAAAACAAATGCTTGAGCGGTCAAGCGGGTAGCCCGTATGATTGCCGGTCACGTAACCATTGGCCACTTCCATATGCTTGATGTTCGCACACATCGATGGCTGGCCCGACTGCAGGGCAACGGCCCCCGCTTGGTATCGCTGGCATTGGCGGCGCTCATCGCCGTTGAACTGGCGCGAATCGCCATTGCCGCGCTGAGCGGAACACCCGTCAAGTCGCCCCAGCCGGTGCTGACGAACGTTGTGCCGCGCACCCAGCCCGCCGGATTCGACGTGCAAAGCGTGGTATCAGCCCATCTGTTCGGGGTCGCGGCTGTCGACGCGGGCACTCAAGACCCCGCCAACGCTCCGCAGTCTACCGCCAATCTGGTACTTGCCGGAACGATTGCAACCCAGGACCCGAAGCACGGCGTGGCCATCATCAGCGACGGTGGCCCGGCGAAAGTGTATTCGGTTGGCGACAATATCGGCGGCGCAACTTTACATTCAGTCTACCTCGACCATGTCATTCTCGACCGTGGCGGCGCTCTGGAGACTCTGCTATTACCGAGGCTGCTGGGGCCAGGCATGCGCGGGCCCCCGGTGGTGCGTCGAGCCGGTGGTGATCCGCGCACGGTGGCGGCGGTCGAGAATATCCGCCGCATGGTGCAACAGGATCCCGGTATCCTCGACCAAGTCATGCGGGTAGTGCCCTCGTATGATAGCGCCGCGGGCAAACTCCGCGGCTTTCGTGCCTATCCGGGTCGAAATCGGCAGATATTCAACAAATTGGGGCTAAAGCCTGGCGATTTGGTGACGGCGATCAACGGCACAGTGCTCGATGATCCGCAACATAGCCAAGAAGTCTTCAATACGATTCAGACATCGGACCACGCAACAGTGACTATCGAACGCAGCGGGCAAAGGCAGGAAATTACGCTCAACATCGCACAAGTTGCCGCGCAGGCCACCAAGGAATTGGACGGCGAGTCGAACTCCCCTCCAGGGGCCCCGAACGGCGCGCCGCAGCCGCAGAGCTCCGTTCCTGAGAATCCAAACGAATAGCGCGAGGCAAAGTCGAATGCGTTTCACACACGAGTACCCATGATGCCGAATTCAAGCCAAACGCAAAGCATGTCCCACATCGCCGCTGTCGCGGCGCTCACGGCGGCATTGCTCGTGTCCGCGACCGTGTCGGCGGCACCGCAGGCGAAGCAGCCGAGGCAGGCTAAGCAGGAAGACGGCCAGACGATCACCCCCAATTACAAAGACGCCGATCTGAGTCAGATCATCCAAGCCGTCGCCGAGGTCACCGGCAAAAACTTCATCATCGATCCGCGCGTCAACGCCAAGGTCACCATGCTCTCGGCGACGCCGATGTCGCCGGATGCGTTCTACGAAGCCTTTCTCTCTGTTTTGCAGGTGTATGGATACGTCGCGGTGCCGGCGGGCAAGGTCATCAAAATCGTCCCCAACACCGATGCCCGCCAATTACCGGCGAACGATTTGCCGCAGAATGTCAGTTCGACTTCGGACGAGATTGTGACGCAGGTCATCACCCTGAAGAATGTCAGTGCCGCGCAGCTGGTGCCCATGCTGCGGCCCCTCATTCCGCAGTACGGGCATCTGGCTCCCTATGCCACGGGCAACATGTTGATCATCTCGGACCGCGCCAGCAATGTGAACCGCCTCGTGCGGATCATCGAGCGCATCGATCAAGGCGGAGTCGATCAGCCTGTCGAGGTTGTCGCGCTGCACAACGCCAGTGCCGCCGACGTGGTACGAATTGTCAGTTCGCTCAGCCAAGGTCAAGGCGGCGAAGGCGCTGGCGCCGGGGTCAAAGTTGTCGCCGACGAACGCACCAACAGCGTCCTCCTGACCGGTGAGAGCAGCATGCAGCGCCTGCGGATGAAAGCGTTGATCATCAATATGGACACTCCCCTCGCTACCGGCGGGGACACCCAGGTCCGATACCTGCGCTATGCGGACGCCGAGAAAATCTCGGACAAGCTCAAGGGCCAGGCCACGGCCTCGGCGAAGGCGCAAGGAGGACCGCCGGCGGCCCCCCCAGGTGGCGGTGGCGGCACGTCCAATGTGGATGCGAGCGTCACCATTTGGGCCGACGTAGCCACCAACGCACTGATCATCACGGCGCCGCCTAAAATAATGAGGTCCTTGATGTCGGTGATCGACAAGCTCGACATCCGCCGCGCGCAGGTTCAGGTCGAAGCGGTCATCGCCGAGATCGATGTGAATAAGAGCGCCAATCTCGGCGTGCAATGGATTCTCGACGGCGGCAACAGCTATGGCTACGGCGTGACCAATCTGCCCGGGAGCGGCACGAGCATCGTCAACTTGGCCGCGGCTGTCTTGGGCGTCACGGGCGGCACCACCACAACGATCCCGACGACCGGGACGACGGGCACGGGAATCAGCAGCTCAACGGTCGGTACCGGAGCCACCTTTGCACTGGGGAAGTATAATTCGAACACCGGCCGCGGTTTCGCCGCACTGGTGCAGGCGTTGCGCAGCGACGGCAGCAGCAACATCATTTCCACGCCCTCGCTGATCACGATGAACAACGAGGAAGCCGAGGTGAAGGTGACGCAAGAGATTCCGTTGATCACGGGCTCCTACAGCAGTTCGACAGCGGCCGTCGGCGGCACCACCAGCCCGTTCACGACGATTCAGCGCGAGGAAGTGGGCACGATTTTGAAGGTGACGCCGCATATCAACGAAGGCAATTCGGTGCAGCTGAAAATCGAACAGGAAGACTCCTCGCCGGGGGCCAAACTCACGGACTCCGCCGACATCTCCACCAATAAACGCTCCATCAAGACCACCGTGCTGATCGAGGATGGCGGCATCATCGTACTGGGCGGTCTCATGTCGGATACCGTCACGCAGAGCGAAGACCGCGTGCCCGGATTGGGCGCCATTCCGCTGATCGGCAACCTCTTCAAGTCGCGCAGCGGGTCCCGGCAGAAGAAAAATCTACTGGTCTTCATCCGTCCGAAGATTTTGCGCGACGCCGAGGCCACCGAAAGCACCAGCGAGTCGAAATACGACGAAGTTCGACAGGGTGAGAAATCCTTGGGCAACAAGGGACACATCATGCTGTTGCCGGGCGAAAGACAGCCCGTCGTGCCGCCGATGCCGCCGGGATCGGGCAAGCCTGCGGCAACGCCGCCGGGCACGAATCCCCAGGGTGCGACCCCTAATGCGGCACCCCCGGCGATCGCGGCTCCTGAGCCCATGCCTCCCGCGACTGCGCAGCCTCCCCCGCCGCCCGCGGGTGCGCCGCAAATCCCGGTCAACCCGTGAACGCCGAACTCAACGATCCGGGGGAGCAAAGAAAATTATCCTTCCCCTTTGCCAAGCGCCACGGCGTGCTGGTGCGAGGCATTGCCAATGGCATCGCCGACACGGTGTGCCGGCCGGGCGTGACGCCGCAAAGCCTGGCCGAGGTACGCCGCTTCGTCGGCGTGCCGCTCAAGCTCGAGCGCGTCTCCGTCGAATCCTTCGACTCCATGCTGCGCGTCGCTTATGAAGCGGGTTCCGGCGCTGCGATGCAAATGCTCGAGGGATTGGACGACAATACCGACTTGGCGCATCTGGCCGAGGACATTCCCGAATCCTCCGATTTGCTGGAAAGCGATGACGAAGCGCCGATCATCCGCTTGATCAACGCCCTCCTGACGCAGGCGGTGAAGGAAAACGCTTCGGATATTCACATCGAGCCGTACGAGAATCGGCTGGTGATCCGCTTTCGGGTCGACGGCGTGCTGCGCGAGGTGCTGCAGACCAAGCGTGCCGTTGCGCCGCTGGTGGTATCGCGCATCAAGGTCATGTCCAAACTCGACATCGCGGAACGCCGTTTGCCGCAGGACGGCAGAATTTCCCTGCGCATAGCCGGGCGCGCCGTGGATGTGCGTGTCTCGACCTTGCCCTCCGGGCATGGCGAGCGCGTGGTGCTGCGCTTGCTCGACAAGCAGGCTGGGCGCATCGAGTTGACATCGCTTGGAATGGATCCGCGCACCCAAGAGACGATGGATGACATCATCCACAAGCCGCACGGCATCATCTTGGTCACCGGACCCACCGGATCGGGCAAGACCACCACGCTGTATGCCGCTCTCGAGCGCATCAACGACAATACACGCAACGTCATGACCGTCGAGGATCCCATCGAGTACTACATCGACGGCATCGGCCAGACGCAGGTCAACACCAAGGTGGAAATGACCTTTGCGCGCGGCCTGAGGGCCATCTTGAGACAAGATCCCGACGTCGTGATGGTCGGCGAGATCCGCGATTTGGAAACCGCGCAAATCGCGGTGCAGGCGAGTCTGACGGGTCACCTGGTGCTCTCGACGCTGCACACCAACACTGCCGTGGGTGCGGTCACGCGCCTGCGCGACATGGGAATCGAGCCTTTCTTGCTGTCGTCGAGTTTGATCGGGGTCCTGGCCCAGCGCTTGGTGCGGGTCCTCAATCCCGATACCCGCGAGCCCTTCTTGGCCGGCGAATATGAACGGCGTCTCTTGAACCTCGACTCGAAGGGCAGCCCCGTTCAGTTATACCGTCCGGGCAACGAGTCCGGAAACGGCTACCGCGGGCGCACGGGCATCTACGAACTCATCGCGGTCGACGATCATATGCGAACGATGATTCATGACGGCGCTTCGGAACAGGAATTGGAGCGTCATGCGCGCACGGCAAGCCCCGGCATTCGCGACGATGGCCGCAGAAAGGTCATGGCGGGCGATACCACGCTCGAAGAAGTGCTGCGCGTCACCCGCGAGGATTGAGGAGCCTAGTGGGCGCATTCGAATATACGGCTCTGGATGCTCAGGGCCGAGAACGCAAAGGCCTCATCGAGGGCGATACCCCCAAGCATGTGCGTCAGCTGCTGCGCGACAAGCAGCTGCTGCCGATGGATATCCAGGAGACGGCCCAGCGCGAGCTCAAGAAGAGCCGCGCCCGCGGATTTCTGCGGCGCGGACTTTCGACGCTCGACCTTGCGCTGCTGACGCGCCAGCTCGCCACGCTGCTGCACTCCGGTCTGCCGCTCGAGGAGTCCTTGCAGGCGGTCGCGGAACAAACCGAAAAACCTCGTGTACAGCGCATCATTCTAGGCGTGCGCAGCAAAGTCGTCGAAGGCCACCCGCTGGCGGATGGATTGCGGGATTTCCCGCAGGCCTTTCCGGAGATTTATCGCGCGACGGTATCCGCCGGCGAGCAGTCCGGCAAGCTCGACCAGGTGCTGGAACGCTTGTCCGATTACACCGAATCGCGGCAGGTCATGGGGCAACAGGTCAGCAACGCGCTGGTGTATCCCATCGTGCTGATGGTCCTGTCCTTCGCCATCGTCTCGTTTCTCCTTGCCTATGTCGTACCGCAGGTCGTGGCCGTATTCGAATCCGGCCATCAAGAATTGCCGATTGCGACACGCATCCTGATCGGCATGAGCGATCTCATACGCCACTACTGGTTTTACGCCCTGATCGTGATCGCGGCCGGCACCTGGGGCTTCTTGCGCTGGCTCCGGGCACCGGACGCGCGCTTGGCGTTCGATCGGTTCCTGCTGCGGGTGCCGCTGGCAGGAAAGCTCATTCGCGGCCTCAATACGGCCCGCTTCTCCCGCACGTTCAGCATCCTTACCGCAAGCGCGGTACCCGTCCTCGAGGCTTTGCGCATCTCCGCCGAGGTGGTCAACAGCCTGCCCATGAAAAGGGCCGTCGAGGAAGCGGCGCTGCGCGTTCGCGAGGGAGCTCCGATCGGCAAGTCGCTGGCGGCGCGTAAGCTCTTCCCGCCGATGATGATTCACCTGATCAGCAGCGGCGAGAGCAGCGGCGAGCTCGAAAAGATGCTCGAGCGCGCGGCGACCAATCAGGAGCGCGAAATGGACGGCTTGCTCTCCACCATGACCAACCTCCTGGGGCCCTTCATGGTGGTGTTCATGGGCGCCGTAGTCATGTTCATCGTCATTGCGCTCCTGCTGCCGATTTTTCAGCTCAACGACCTCGTGAAGTAAAGGATGTGAGCTGGGGTCTTGCGCCTGGCCTGCATTTCCGTTTATAACGCGCGTGCTTCACCAGTGAACCCAACTCGGACTTTCATTTTGCATGAGCGAAAAGCCTGAATCGGATGAGTTCGAGGAAGAAGACGCCGAAGATGTGGCGCCTGGGGGCGATGAGGTAGACGTCGATCACATCATGCGCGACGTGGAATCGCAGCGCCGGCGAGCCCCGAAGGGCGCAGAGCCGGCATGGCGCCGCCTTGAGCGGGTGATGGAGGAACGGCGGACTGCGGAACTGATGAGCGACTTCGATGACTACGAGATCGGCGACGCCCCCGTGGAGGGCGCATCGGAAACCGCGGTCATGGGCGAATCAGACCAGCCGCCGCGCCACTCCGACAAGACCGCACGAAAGAAAAAGAAAACGCGCTGAGCGGCCCCAAGCGGATCGTCCTGAGCTGAGCGGCTGTTCGCTGACCGGCCTGCGCGACGCGGGCGTCTTGCTCATATTTCGTTGCGCTTGGCGAATTGGCCGATATGATCGGCCGCGCGGAATGCCAATGCCTGAATGGTCATGGTCGGCTGGCCGCGGCCGGAGGTGACGAAACTCGAACCGTCGCACAGAAACAGATTCGGCACGTCATGCGTGCGGTGATATTTGTCGACCACCGACTTGGCCGGATCGTTTCCCATGCGCGCAGTGCCCAATAAGTGCACTCCCCAGTTGAGTTCGGTAACGTCGTCGCGCCAAACCTTCTGCGCGCCCGCCGCCTGCATGATTTCCACTTGGCGGTCCTGGAGGAAGCGGGCGAATGCCAGATCGTCGGGGTGATCTTTGTAGGTGATCCGAAGGGAGGGGACCCCCCAGGCGTCCTTGAGCGTCGGATCGATACTGACGCAGTTGGTTTCTACCGGCAGCGAGGTGCTGTGTCCGGCCGCCACCATGGAGCGCGGAAATGCTTCGATCCGTGCCTTGAGTTCGGCGCCCCAGCGCGGTAGATCGCCCCCCTGGGACATCGCCCAAATTGCCGGCTGCGGATCGATGCGCCCGTCGATTCCGCCGCCGCCGTAGAATCCGCGTTTTGGATCGGCGTCATAGAAGTCGTGCAGGAGGCGCGTCACTTGCACGCTCTTGTACTCATTCAGTTCATGTTCGAAGACCGCATGCGCAGAGGCGCCCTGATTGAACATGAGATATTTGCCTACCAGGCCGCTGGAGTTCGCCAGTCCATCGGGGAACCGGCTGGTCCCGGAGTTGAGAAGCAAACGCGCGGTCTCCGCGCCGTTGGCGCTCAAGATCACCGCCCGGGCCCTCTGGAAGCGCTCGCGTTTGCCGGCATCGAAATAGCGCACCCCGCTCGCGCGCCCGTTTGCATCTGTCGCCACATGGTACACATAGCTGTTGGCACGCACTTCGCAACGGCCGGTCGCCTCGGCCTCCGGAATCATCGTGTAGAGCGAGGAGGACTTCGCCCTCGCCTCGCATCCGAAGCCCATGCAGAATCCGCAATGCACGCAAGCAGGGCGGTCCCGATACGGCTGGGATGCGATAGCCATGGGCGCGGGAAACGGATGCAGGCCAAGTTTTCGCCCGCCGCGCTCGAGCAGCGCACCCGAGGACTTCACCGGCAGCGGCGGCATGGGATACGGCTTGCTGCGCGGCGGATCGAACGGGCTCGCATAGGCGAGCCCGGACACGCCGACCTCCCATTCGACCTTGGTATAGTACGGCTCGAGTTCCTGATAGCTGATCGGCCAGTCGGCGAATCCCGTCCCAGGCATGGCGCCGAGCACGCTTCGCTCGTTGAAGTCGATCTCGTGAAAGCGCCAGTAATTAGCCGTGAAGTGGTTGGTGCTGCCTCCGACGAGACGTGCATAAAGCGCCGGCTGCACCCCCAATGATGGCTGCGCGACGGCGCCGGGATTCGCGCGGAAGGATTGCGGGCTTACCTTCGGGTCGACCGTAATCCCGTTCATGAAAAAGTATTTCAACTCGTCGTGTTCGAAGTCGGCCGGAGAAAAGCGCGGCCCCTGTTCGAATACCAGTACGGTGAAACCCGATTGCGACAATTCGCGCGCAAGCACCGCGCCCGCGGCGCCCGACCCGACCACCGCGAAATCCACCGTCTCGGCGGGCTTGAATCGGCGAGCGGTCACGCTTGCCGATCCGTGGCATACGGAACGAAGCCCGTATATTCATGATCGTAGTAGCCGTACGGCGCCGTGAAGACGTGCTGGTCCTTGAACCCCATCATCGCCCATCCTATTCCCTGGAAGTTGCCCCCGTATTTCGGTGAAGAGAACATGCCAAGCAAGGTCAGCGTGCGCATCGCTTCGAAGAACGCGGTGCGGTCGACCTTTCTGAGATAGTCGATCTGTACTTCCGGCGCGGCGCTCGCAAAGGAGGCGGCCTGCGGAATCGATGCGCGAAACCGCGCTTGAAATTCGGCGAGCCCGGGACGGAAATCATGGGTCCAATCGGCGAAAAACGTGGCCATTGCACGATCGATGAAATACGCGGCATGCGCCTCGCGCGCTCCAGGGGTGGCGCCGCTCGGCACGATCTGCGCGGCGATTGCCTCGACGTCGGCTGCGTCGGCAGCATTGAAGAAATCAAAGCGCGCCGGCATGGGCGCGGCGGCCGCTTCGACGGCATGATGCGCGGCCGCCGCAATCGCCGGCCAATGCGCGCCGATCCATGCGCTCGTCAACCATCCGCCGCTCGACACCAGAAACGAACGGCGCGAGGTCCCCGCTTGCTCATCGTCGTTTGGAATCATGGCTCCCCTCGCCTCAAGCGATCGTCCGCATAAGCGGGATCTTAGCAAATTGACGCCGACGAACGGCGAAATTTCCCGGCAGGGCTCAGTGGAAGTTTCTCGATGCGACGGCGAGGTCTCCCAATAACGCCGAAAGATTCGTCAAGCGCTGCGCTATTACATGCTGCACATCGCCTTGCCGCTGTAATTCACCCTGCACCTCGAGGAGACGCGACTCGAGCAATGGCGCGCGCTGCGCCACGGCAACGCGGTTCCACACGATCAAATTCACATAGCCGGTTTCATCCTCCATGGTGACGAATATGACGCCGCCCGCGCTGCCCGGCCGCTGACGCGTGATGACGAGCCCCGCCGTTCTGACCCATTTTCCGTTCGGTTGTTTCCACAGATCCCGGGTCGGCACCACGCCGCGCCGCTCGAGCTTATCGCGCAACAAGCTCAAGGGGTGCCGGCGCAGCGTGAAGCCGATGCTCCCATAGTCGGCGACGATATTCTGGCCTTCGCGCGGCGCGCGCAGCAGCGGGATTCCTTCCTCGAGTACCGTCGCCGCGGGCAGCAAGGGCAGCGCGCGCTCCACTCCGCTGACTTGCCACGCCGCGCGATGCCGGTGCCCGGATAGGCTGGAGAGCGCATCGGCGGCCGCGAGCGCCTCGAGATCCCGCCTCTCGAGCTTCCCCCGTTCCGCGAGATCGGCGATCGTGTCAAATGCACGTGCGGCGCGCGCCGCGAGTAGTCGAGCCACTCCTTCGCTCGATAAATGCTTGACCAAGCGCAAACCCAAGCGCAGCGCAGGCCGCCCATCGGCTTGCCGCTCGAGCGTGCAGTCCCAGTCGCTGCGGGTCACGTCGATTGCACGCACCTCGACTCCATGGGCACGCGCATCGCGCACCAACTGCGCCGGTGCATAAAAGCCCATCGGCTGACTGTTGATGAGAGCCGCGCAAAATGCGGCGGGCTCATAATGCTTCAGCCAGGCGGACGTGTACACGAGCAGGGCGAAACTCGCCGAATGAGACTCGGGAAATCCGTATTCACCAAAACCCAATATCTGATTGAATATCTGCTGCGCAAAGCTCTCGGGATATCCCCGCCCACGCATGCCATCGATCAACTGGCGCTGAAAGGGCTCCAAGCCGCCCTTGCGTTTCCAAGCCGCCATCGCGCGACGCAGCCGGTCGGCCTCGCCCGGCGAGAAACCGGCCGCGACGATCGCCAGCTGCATGACTTGCTCCTGAAAAATAGGCACGCCCAACGTGCGCTTGAGCACGGCCTCGACCGCCTTGCTGGGATACGTCACCGCCTCCTCGCCGCTCCGGCGCCGTAAATAGGGATGCACCATCTCTCCTTGTATGGGCCCAGGTCGCACGATCGCCACCTCTATCACCAAATCGTAGTAATTTTGCGGCCGCAATCGCGGCAGCATGGCCATTTGCGCCCGTGATTCGATTTGAAACACGCCTACGGTGTCCGCCCGGCAAATCATCTCGTATACGGCCTTATCCTCGCTCGGCACCGTCGCGAGGTCGAGTTCCCCCGCGACTGCGGATGAACCGCCGAACTCATTGATCAATTGAAACGTCCGCCGAATTGCGCTCAGCATGCCGAGTGCAAGCACATCCACTTTCAGCAACCCCAATGCGTCGAGATCGTCTTTGTCCCACTCGATCACCGTCCGATCGGGCATTGCAGCGTTCTCGATGGGCACGAGTTCATCGAGTCGCCCGCGTGCAATGACGAATCCACCCACATGCTGCGACAGATGGCGGGGAAAACCCATGATGTCCGCCGCGAGCGCGATGAGGCGCGCGATTACCGGATCTTCCGGATCAAAACCGGAGGCACGGATGCGATCGGGATCGATGCGCTGGCCATCCCACCATTGCATGCCTTGCGCAAGCCTGTCGACTTGCGCGAGATCCAATCCGAGTGCCTTGCCGACGTCGCGCAAGGCGCTGCGCGGACGGTAGCAGATGACGGTCGCCGCCAGCGCCGCCCGCTCCCGGCCGTACTTTCCATAAATATACTGAATCACCTCTTCGCGCCGCTCATGCTCGAAATCCACGTCGATATCGGGCGGCTCGTTGCGTTCCTTGGAAATGAAGCGTTCAAACAGCATGGCCATGCGCGAGGGATCCACTTCGGTGATCCGCAGGCAATAACAGACGGTGGAGTTGGCGGCAGAACCGCGGCCTTGACAGAGTATTCCTTGTGAACGCGCATATTCGACGATGTCGTGCACGGTCAGAAAGAACGGCTCGAATTTGAGTTCCGCGATCAAACGCAATTCGTGTTCGATGTTCTCGCGGACCGCGGGCGGCACTCCCTGAGGCCACCGCCGCGCGCTGCCCCGCATCGTCAGTTCGCGCAAATGACTCGCGGGAGTGGCGCCGGCAGGCACGATTTCTTCCGGATACTCGTAGCGCAATTCATCGAGCTTGAAAGTGCAGCGCCCGGCGATCTCCAGCGTTTGCGCCAACAAGGACGCAGGATAAAGCTCTTGCAGTCGCTGCAAGGGCCGCAAGCAGCGCTCGCCGTTCGGGAATACCGCAAACCCCGCGGCTTGCAGGGGCGTGTTGAGTCTTATCGCCGTCAATACATCTTGCAGGGCGCGGCGACGGCGGCGGTGCATATGGACATCGCCCGCGGCCACTCTCGGCACATCGAGGCTCTTGCCCAATGATTCGAGCTGCTGCAATCGACGCACGTCGAAGCCGCCGGTCAGTAGTTCCACGCCCAGCCATAAACGTCCCGAAAATCTTTCGCGCAGCCACCGGCCGTCCTCCTCCTGCCGCTGCATCGATGCTCTGTCGGTCCGCGGCAGCCAGATGATCACGCAACCATCGAGAGCACCCTCGAGATCAATGCGTCCGAGCGTGTAGCTGCCTTTGGCGGCGGCGCGGCGCGCGCGGCTGATCAAACGGCTTATGGCGCCATAGCTCGCGCGATTGGTGGCAAGCACCACGAGCTTGAGCCCATCGATGCAGTTGAGCTCGGTACCGATGATCAGCGGTAACCCATGCTGCTTGGCGGCGATATGAGCGCGTACCACGCCCGCCAGTGAGCATTCATCGGTGAGTGCGAGCCCACGGTAATTTAAGCAGCTAGCCTGGGCAATCAATTCCTCGGGATGCGAAGCGCCGCGCAAAAAAGAAAAGTTACTCAAAGCGTGCAGTTCGACGTACACCTTCTTGCCTCAAGGAGCGCCCGCCGTTCAGGCGAACATTCCGTGCAGATACCAACATTTGGATTGCCTTTCCTGAAAAACCCACAACCTTGCGCATTGAGAACGGCATGGGCCGGCAGCTTGGCGTGCAATGTAGTAATCGCGCACCACGTCCCTGCCGTCCCACCAACCGCTCTCGATCCGTTCAGGACCTTGTTCCAGAACCAATCTGCTCGACAATGGCCGTGGTTCGTCCAGCAACCACACGGGGCGCGGCATGCCATCGCCGATACTCCGGTCGATCATCTTGTCACCTGCGCGTGAAGCAGAGGTGAGCGGCAGCTCATGCACGCGCTTCCAGGCCGCTTCGGGCCGATGGTCCGCAATGGAAGCGACCCCATACACCGCCTCTTCCCCGAGCCGGGCTCGCAAACGCTCCACCAACTGCGGCACACTGTCGCGTCCGCGGGAGCCTGAGCCCGCGCATGCCAATCCGGCAAACGCATCGAGCGAGCTGGCCGAGAGCGGCAATAAGGATCCGGAAATGAGTTCCATGCCGCGGACCGGAGCCGGCAGCTCGAGCCGCGCCAATTTGTGCGTCAATACATCAGTCAAGCGGCAACGTTCGCTCGTAATGCTTGCCAGCCCCAAATGCACGCAAGTCGCAGGCCCCGCGCGATGCCGCAGCCTCAACCGCAACGCCTGTACGCCGACCTGACGCTCTCGCAAGAACTGAGCACAACGTGCGATCAGCGGTTCGAGCGCCTTTTCCAAATAAGCGACATTCTCGATCTCGGTCTCGAAATCACACCGCTCCCGAAAACGTTCACGCGGTACGAATGCTCTGCGCGGCGCGAATTGACGCGCCAGCGCAATATCGAGATCTTCAACCGTTGCTGCGCCCAAACGGCGCGCGAGACCGGCGCGCGGCAGGCGCAACAATTCACCGATGCGCGTCACGCCCATGTCGCGCAAAGTCTGCAGCCGTTCAACATCCCAGGCCGTACAAGCAATCGGCACTTCCGTAAGGTGCCCGGGCAGCGTTCCGAGGTCTTCGATAGCTAGCGGGGAGACATCGGCCGCGAGGGAGAGCGCGCACGGTTGGCGGCCCCGAGCGAGCCAAAGCGCTGCCAAAGTCGTAGGGGCCGTAGCGCTGCCGGCCGGCAATGCCAGCCGCCGCCAACAGGCATCCATGTCGGCATGCATGCGCTCGAGAGGACCAAACAGCTGCAGGCTGCCCTTGATTTCCAATAACAAAGCATTGGGCGGCTCGATGCTGACGAAAGAGGTGAATTGTTGTGCATGCATGCAGAGGCGCTGCAGCGCGGCGGTGGAGTGTTCCTTGGCCAACTCAGGAAAAACCACGGCGTACCAAAGCTGCTTTGAACGCCCGCGGCCCGCATATCGCGCCGCAGGCGCCGGGTTGAGGCGCGCAGCGCCGAATACTGAGTCGGCCTTCTGGCCGACTTGAACGCCCGAAGGGGCGGCCCCGTCCGGCGTGAGGCGCGCAGCGAATAAATCTGCCGTCTTTGATTTCGCCATCCGCGATTTCATGGGTCACCGAGCAGAGTGCCGCCCAGCGGAGTGCCGCCCAAATCGACAGGACCGGGCCGGCCGCCTTGCACCTTGAGTAGATCGAGACGCAATTCTTGCTCACCGGATGTCAGAGCCAAACGCAGTGTGGCGGGCGAAGATTCGAAACGATGCCGCTCGGGGCGAAACAGCACGCCGAGTGCGCCCCCCGCCTCCGCCGCAAGCTTCAAACGCCGCAGCCAGCGATCATCGGTGCCTTTCAACCAGAGCAACACCGCAGCGCAGACACCCGAACTCAAAGCTTGTTCAGCCGCCCACAATGCTTCGGTGGCGCTTGCAGGTTGCACTACAAGCAAGCGCTCCAGTTCGATGCCCTGCTGCGCTAAGGCTGGGGCATAAGGTTCATGAGGTGGTGCAATCCAGACGATCCAGGGGGCCTCATCGGCCCTGCCTTGACTGGTCCTGCGTTGGCATTCCACCAAAGCCGGTAAAAACAACTGCACCTCGCCCAAACCGGTATCATCCAGAAGCACTTCGATGAGCGACGCCGTCGGCCACCCACCCCCGGGCAAGCGCGCATCGAGCGAGCTTTTACCGGTGGACCAAACCGGACGAGCGGGGGCAGCCGAGGCGTCTTTTAACTTCCAGACGCGCGCATCGGCCAAGATATCCGCAAGCTGCGATACCTCACGCGGCATCCACATCTTTACCGCGACGAAGTACCCCGACGACCACCCCCTCGATAATCATGGGCTGTTCTTTAAGGTCGACCCGAATGGGTTCGAAATCGGTATTTTCGGGTAGCAGCCAGACAATCGTGCCAACTTGACGGTAGCGCTTGACAGTGACTTCGTTTTCCAAACGCGCGACCACGATTTGGCGATTGCGCACTTCGGGCGTGCGATGCACGGCAACCAAATCACCATCCAAGATGCCGGCATTTTTCATGCTCATACCTTGCACTTTCAGTAGATAGTGGGGTTGAGGTTGGAATAACTGCGGATCAATCTGATAGCGCCTTTCGATATGCTCTTCGGCCAAGATCGGACGGCCGGCAGCGACACGTCCGATGAGCGGCAGCCCCAATTGTTCACGCAAAATATCCTTGAGCTGGATACCGCGGGAGGCGCCGGGGATGAGATCGATGACGCCCTTGCGTTGCAAGGCGCGCAAATGTTCCTCGGCCGCATTGGGTGACTTGAAGCCAAGCGTGCGGGCAATTTCTGCGCGCGTTGGCGGCATTCCGCTTTCCAAAATCGCGTCCTGAATCAGCCTGAGGATCTGGGTTTGACGGGGGGTAAGATCCGACATGCAGCACCTGTATATGTAGCCAGTGGCTGTTATTATATACAGTCTTCTGGGGGTGGCAAGTCCGTCTAAGGCGCGGTAATTTAACGGCCATTCCATGAGCCAAGAAAAACAAGATCCCACACGCGACCGCTTACTGGGCATGGATCAGCCCATTACGCGGCGAGACTTCTTGAACGGCATCGCCATAGGCGCCACCGCCGCCGCCGCCACCAATCCCCTCCTCGCGGCCGCGCTCGCAGACCCCGTTCCAACGGCCGCTCAGGATGCTCCCGGCTACTATCCGCCGCTGCTCACCGGCCTGCGCGGCAATCACCCCGGCTCCTTCGAGGACGCTCATGCCTTGCGCGATGGCCGCAACTGGCCGGCGACCCAGGATACCGCCGAGGAGTACGACCTAATCGTCGTCGGCGCCGGTTTGAGCGGTCTCGCCGCCGCGCATTTCTATCGCGAGCACAAGCCCGCGAGTCGAATTCTCATCCTCGACAATCACGACGATTTCGGCGGCCACGCCAAGCGCAACGAATTTCTTCTGAGCGGCCGGTTGAATTTATTGAACGGCGGAACATTGGAAATCGATAGCCCGCGACCCTATGGTCCGGTCGCCGCCGGTCTTCTCGCAACCCTCGGCATCGATATGGCGAAACAAATCGAGACGACTCAGAATTTCGAGTACTACGATCAGCTTGGCTTGCAGCGCGGCGTGTTTTTCGATCAAGAGACCTTCGGCGCCGATCGGCTGGCAGTCGGCCTCGACCGCCTTTCGTTCGAAGAATTTCTCGCGCTATCACCGCTGTCCGCGACGGCCCGCGCGGCAATCGTCCAGATTCAAGAGGGCAAGATCGACTATCTCCCAGGCCTGTCGTCGGACGACAAGAAAGATCGCCTGTCGCGCATGAGCTATGAAGCTTTTCTGCGCGATATCGTCCGCGTTGAACCGGCGGTGCTCAGTTTCTATCACGCGCGCACCAAGGGCGAGTGGGGAGTCGGCACCGACGCCGTGTCGGCGCTCGACTGTTGGGGTTTCGGCTTGCCCGGATTTCAGGGCATGAATCTCGCGAAGGGTTCGATCCGCCGCATGGGCTTCACGCCGGCGGGGTACGAGGATACCGGCGGGTCTCCGCGGCTGCACTTTCCGGACGGCAACGCCACGCTCGCGCGGCTCTTGGTAAGAAATCTCATACCAAGCGCGGTGCCCGGCAACAGCGTCGAGGATGTGGTCACGTCTCGAGTGAACTATGCGCAACTCGACAGAAGCGCCACGCCGATTCGCCTGCGCTTGAACAGCACCGCGATCCGCGTACGCCATCTCGGCGATCCGAAATCGGCAGATGAAGTCGAGGTCACGTACCTGCGCGGCGGCCGAGCGTTCGCGGCTAAGGCCCGCGGTACCGTGCTCGCCTGCTACAACATGATGATTCCCTACCTATGCACGGAATTGCCGGCGGTTCAGAAAGACGCACTGCACAAGCTGGTCAAGACGCCGCTGGTCTATACCAGCGTGGCGCTGCGCAACCGCCTGGCATTCGATGCGCTGAAGGTGCATGCCGTCTATGCGCCCGGCGGCTATCACACATATTTCCATTTGAACCAGCATGTGAACATCGGGCGCTATCAGAGTCCGCAATCGGCGCAAGAACCGATTCTGGTGCACATGGTACGCACGCCCTGCCGGCCTGGACTTCCCGAACACGATCAGAACCGCGCCGGACGAGCCGAGTTGTTGAGCACTTCCTTCGCGACGTTCGAGCGCAATATCCGCGGGCAACTCGCTCGCACGCTTTGGAAGGGTGGTTTCGATTCCGCTCGCGACATCACGGCCATCACGGTGAATCGCTGGCCGCACGGCTACGCGCCGGAATACAACCCGCTGTTCGATCCCGAGGTCCCCGAGTCCGAGCGGCCGCATGTGCTCGGCCGCGCACAGTTCGGTCGCATCACTATTGCGAACTCCGATTCCGGCGGCGGCGCGTACACCGATTCGGCCATCGATCAGGGGCATCGCGCGGTGATGGAGTTGCTGCGAGGCTAGAAAAAGGCGGATATCATTTGCCTGTAAAATTTACATTCGGTAGTGCATTCTTAGCGATGTTTTTAATTGTGAATGGAACTTAACGAAAATCGTCGACGAAAAGCGACAATTAGCGCATTTCAGTTGCATTCGACGCGCGAATTTGGCTTTATGTGCGACTGTGTTGCGACGCAGATTGGCCCAACCGTGACTGGGCCGGCCTGCGGCAGCACTTCGGGACTTTCCGATACGAACGAATTAACCCTAGGGGAATACTTTTATGACATTGACCACCACACTGAAGGCCTCTCTCGCCGTGGCTTGCGTAGTTGCATTCGCAGGCTGCACGGATCTGAAGCCGATGCAAGCACAGATCGACGATCTGAAATCAGAACTCAGCAAAAACGCTGCCGACGATCAAAAGACCGCGGCCGCGGCCGCCTCGGCCCAGAGCGCCGCAGCGGCTGCTCAGTCCGCAGCTTCGGGCGCGCAGAGCACCGCCAATCAGGCGTTGTCGACCGCGCAATCGAACTCGACGGCCATTGAAGCGATCAACGAGAAGATCGATCGCATGTTCAAGAAGTCAGTGTCGAAGTAATTCGATTTTTGCCTACCCTTCAGCGCCGCGGCTAACACCGCGGCGCTTTTTTATATGCGCCGAATGTTACTACGCAAACGGCCAATTACCGTCGCAATCAATGACTTGACTTCTCCAAGCGACCCTAATCCTCAAAGATAATTTCTGCTTTATCTCGATTTCCCCTTGAGGCGACCGATGCCGGTAGGCTGCAATACTGATGCCCTTGCGCAGGCAAGGACTATGAACACAGGTCGCGGAGGGTGCCCATCAATACCGAATGAGCGCCGAGCCCCACGTAAAGCCGCCGCCGAACGCTTCCAGCAGCAGAAGCTGGCCGCGCTTGACCCGCCCATCGCGAATACCCGTATCGAGCGCCAGCGGCACCGAGGCGGCGGACGTGTTGCCCTGGGAATTGATGGTGACGATCACCCGTTCCATCGGCAAATCGAGCCGCTTGGCGATCGCCTCGATGATGCGAATATTCGCCTGATGAGGAATCAGCCAATCGAGCTGCTCCTTGCTGATTCCGTTCGCATTGAGCGTCTCCGTCACCAGGTGCCCCAGCGTGTTGACGGCGACCTTGTAGACCTCGTTGCCCTTCATCTGCACGCCGGCTTTGCCCTCGCGCACCAATTTGAAACCCTTGGATACGCCGTCGGGGTACAGCAGCAAATCCTTGTACTTGCCGTCGGAATGCAGACGCGTGCTGATGATCCCCGGCTCCGCTGCCGGCTTCAGGACCACGGCGCCCGCCCCGTCCGCGAACAATACGCAGGTGGCTCGATCATTCCAATCGACGATCCGCGTCAGCGTCTCGGCGCCGACGACGAGCGCGCATTTGGATTCGCCCAGCCGCACGAATTTGTCCGCCACGCTCAACGCGTAAACGAAACCGGTGCAGGCCGCTTCGAGGCTGAAAGCGGGGCAGCCGTGGATACCCAAGCGATCCTGCAGCAACGTGCCCACATTGGGAAAGACCAGATCCGGCGTCGTCGTGCCCACGCAAATCAAATCGATATCGGCCGCAGTGACCCCGGCATCGTCAATCGCGCGCCGCGAGGCATGTTCCGCAAGGTCGGTGGTGGTTTCACCCTCCGCCGCAACGTGGCGCTGCTCGATTCCGGTCCGGGTGCGAATCCATTCATCGCTGGTGTCGACGAGAGTTTCAAGCTCCCTGTTGGTCAGTATTTTTTTCGGCAAGTAGCTGCCGGTGCCGGCGATTCGTGCGTACATCGAATTCCTTCAACCGTCGCCTGACGCCGACAACCGTTCCGCTATGCGCGCCGGCAAGCCGTTGCGCGCTTCCGTGACCGCAACCTCGAGTGCGCGTTGAAATCCGAACACGTCGGCGCCGCCGTGACTCTTGATGACGATCCCTTTCAATCCGATCATGCTCGCGCCATTGTAGCGGCGCGGATCGATCCGTGTGCGCAGCGCCTTGAGCGCCGGCCGCGCGGCCAGGTAGCCAAGCTTGCGCAAAGCGGTGCGGCCGAATTCCTCGCGCAGCGCCTCGGTGATCAGGCGCGCCGCGCCTTCCATGGTTTTGAGAGCCACATTGCCGGTGAAACCGTCGGTGACCACCACATCCACTTTATCGGAGAAAATGTCGTCGCCCTCGACGAAGCCCACGTAGTTGAGGTCGCTGGCGGACAACAGATTATGTGCGGCCTGCACGATCTCGTTGCCCTTGATCTCCTCTGCTCCGATATTGAGCAGACCCACCCGCGGCCTCGCGTGCGCGCCTTCCAAATCGGCGGCAAGCACCGAACCCATCACGGCAAACTGGCACAACTGCACCGGCGTGCAAGAGGCATTGGCGCCCAAATCCAACATATAGGTGTGACCGCCGCGGGAGGGAATGAGCGAGATGATCGCCGGACGCTCCACCCCCGGCAGCATCTTCAGCACGAAGTGCGCCATTGCCATTAGCGCACCGGTATTTCCCGCACTGACGCACGCGTGCGCGTCGTTCGCCTTCACCAGATCGATGGCACGGCGCATTGAGGAATCCTTCTTGCGCCGCAAGGCCTCGCGCGGATGATCGGTCATCTCGACCACCTCGCCCGCAAACAGGCAGGACACATTCGGGGGGAACGCGCTCCCGAGCTCGCGTTCAAGGTCGGGCTGCCGCCCGATCAGGGTGAAGCGGACATCGCTGAATTCACGGGCCGCGGCCAGCGCCGCCGGCACGGATACCGAAGGCCCGCGGTCGCCGCCCATGGCGTCGATGGCAATGTGGAGCCGCGCAGACACGGTGCGTCAAGAAGTCCGAGCGTCGCATGGATCGGCGACGCCAGTGCGACGCTTATTCTTCGGCCGCTGCCACGTCCGCCTTGGTCTGAAGCACCTTGCGGCCGCGATAATATCCCTCGCGGGAAATTCGATGGCGCGAATGAGTCTCTCCGCTCTTGGCGTCGACCGATACCGCGGGTAAAGACAGCGCGGAATGGGAGCGATGCATGCCGCGCTTGGACGGGGTTTTTCTGCTTTTCTGAACTGCCATGAGTAATGTGTCCTATCAAGTTTTCTTCAACAAATCCTTCAAACCGGCAAACGGCGGGGATCGATCCCCCGGCAAATCCTGAGTCTCGTCCGCCCCGGCCGCCGGCGCCCGCTCGCAGCTTTGCGGCCCATGCATTGCGACGATCGGTAAGGCCAACAACAATTCCTCTTCGGCCATGTCCCGCAGGCTGACGCGGCCCTCGACCATTGCATACGCCTCGCGCTGCGCGTCCGCAGCGCCTCCGTCGGAGCCGCTGCAAAACTCGATCTCGCTGCTGCCGGCTACCTCAAGCGCGAAGCGCTGCAGACAGCGCTGGCACAGCAGCTGCGGCACCGCCTCGACCGCGACTGTCACGCCTGGTTGGCCCGCGAATTTCGTAAATGCAAAACTCGCCCGCACGGAGCCTCGCGTATCCGCCAGTAAATCCCGTAAGCGAGGCATCTCGCCGAGCGGGTAGACGCGTTCCAGCACCACTGCATCGTCCGCCAGCTGCGCGCAATCGACTCGGTCTGGCAAGCCGGGTGCCATGGGCCGCGTATAATAGGGCCGGTTCCCACCCCTGTCAAAATCAATCGGGTGCAAGTCGTTGTTTTTGAAGTCTCCACCTTCGCTGATTTTGGCCTCGACCTCGACCTATCGCCGCGACCTGCTGGCACGGCTGCGCGTGCGTTTCTCCTGCAGCGCACCCGGGGTCGAGGAGACCCGCCGCGCCGGCGAGCCACCCCTCGTCCTCGCGATGCGACTCGCAAAGGCCAAAGCCTCTGCCGTAGCGCTCCAACACCCCGACGCTTGGGTCATCGGCTCAGACCAAGTCGCCGTGTGCTCCGATGCATCAGGAGAGTCGGTGCTGGGCAAGCCCGGCAACGAGGCGGCTTGCGTCGAGCAATTGAAACGTTGCTCCGGCCGAAGCCTCTCGTTTATCACTGCCGTGGCCGTAGTACGGCACGTTGACCGATCGGCGCACGAGTTCGCCGACAGCACACGGGTGGCATTCCGCACCCTGGATGGTGACGTGATCGCCCGCTACGTCGCCCTCGAGAAACCATTCGATTGCGCCGGGGGGTTCAAGAGCGAGGGCCTCGGGATCGCGTTGTGCGAATCCATCGACAGCGTAGACCCCAGCGCGCTCATCGGATTGCCGTTGATTCGGTTGAGCAAGGTGCTCCGCGGCGTGGGCTTCGAGTTGCCCTAGTCGGGACTCGAGCGGCGTACCGCCCGCTTCGGGCTCGCACGCCCGGGCCCTTTGTCTCGCGGGTTCCGGCGCCTCATGGGGGTGATCGCATCGATCACGGCGGCGAGTTCTGCCGGTAACGGCGCACTCGCGTGAAATGGGACGCCGGAGCTTGGCCACTCGAACGCGACCGACTGCGCGTGCAGAAACGTACGCTTCAAGCCGTGGCGCTTGAGTTCGGCATTGCGCTCTCGATCGCCATACTTGTCATCACCGAGCAGCGGATGGCCCGCAAAGGACGCGTGCACGCGGATTTGGTGGGTCCGTCCCGTCGGTATGTCCACCTCCATCAACGTCGCGAGGGGGCCGAAGAACTGCACCGGCTTGAATACGCTGACGGATTCCTTACCGGCTGCCGCCACGCGCACGTGCCGCTCGCCGTGTTGGCGATTATCGGTCGCGAGCGGCGCATCGATGCGTTTGGTTCCTAACTGCCAACTGCCCGCAACCAGCCCAAGATAAGTCTTGTGCACGCCGCCATTGCGAATCAAGGCATGCAGGGCGGTCAGCGTCTGGCGATCGCGCGCCACCAGCAAGCAGCCGCTCGTGTCGCGGTCGAGCCGATGCACGAGCTCCAGAGTCTCGCGAGGCCGAGACGCTCGCAAGGCCTCGATGACGCCAAAACTCATGCCGCTCCCGCCATGTACCGCGACGCCGGCGGGCTTGTCGATCACCAGGAGATGCTTGTCCTGAAAAATCACTGCTCGCTCGATCAATTCGATCAAACTGCTCGACGGAAGCCTGGGCCCCCCGCGCCCCAGATGGGCGCGCGCCGCACCCTCATAGGCCGGTCCGTCGCGAACCATTTCATCGCCGGAATCGATCCGAACGGGAGGCAAGCGAACCTCATCACCCTCCTGAATGCGGTATTCCGCATCGACGCGTTTGCGGTTGACTCTTACTTCGCCCTTTCGCACCAGCCGGTAGACCCGGCTTCGAGGCACCGACTTGAAGTGCCGCATGAGGAAATTATCGATTCGCTGGCCAGCCTCGTCCGCGGTCACCGTGCGCAGGATCACGGGGCTTTTTTCTGAATAAATCCGCTCGGACTCCGGGACATTGCTGTTCATGGTTTCACGATACTTGGTGAGCAGTCTTCTAAGGTATTGATTACATTGACCCTGACGGTGTGTCGTGATAATGTCCTAAAACCGTGTCAGGCGCTGAACCATTTCTGGGCGACCATTTCTAGGTAATGCATGTAGACACCGGTTTCAGTGGTCTCCCATCCGTTGGGGAACCGCATATTAGTTGGTTCTGGAATTCCAGACCATCGCTCGGCCGATGAGACGGACGCAAGAGAGCCCTACGGAGCTTCGGCGTCTGACAAGCGGTTAACCGAGAACAAGGCCCCGGGCTTGCCGTATACGTTTTGGCAGAATTGGATCGATGTGATGCCGGGAGCGTGGCTCGCGCTCGGCGTATCCCTATTCATGATCTCCCGACACGTCGCGGCCCCGGCTTCTATTCTCAAGCTCACCTCCTCGGCCCCTACCACCTTAGTTGGGGCACATGAAAAGAATGCTCGTCAACGCAGTTCAAGAAGAAGAACTGCGAGTCGCACTCGTCGACGGCCAGAAGCTATACGACTTATCGATTGAGATCCCGTCGCGGGAACAGAAAAAATCCAATATCTATAAAGGCCGGATAACCCGAGTCGAGCCGAGTCTCGAAGCGGCGTTCGTGGAGTACGGCGCGCAGCGCCACGGCTTTTTACCGCTGAAGGAAGTCTCCAAGGAGTACTTTCGTTCCCAGCCGGCGAACTCCAACAGAGTGAACATCAAGGATGTGCTGCAGGAAGGCCAGGAACTGATCGTTCAAGTGGAGAAGGAAGAGCGCGGCAACAAGGGCGCTGCGTTGACGACCTTCATCAGCCTGGCCGGCCGCTTCTTGGTGTTGATGCCGAACAATCCGCGCGCAGGCGGTGTCTCGCGCCGCATCGAAGGCGAAGACCGCGATCAAATGCGCGAGGCCATGAACGGCCTGCAGATTCCCGAGGGCATGGGCGCCATCGTGCGCACCGCCGGTGTCGGCCGCTCCACCGAAGAGTTGCAATGGGACTTGAATAATCTCAAGACCGCATGGGATGCGATCGTAGCGGCCAACGATGGGCGGCCGGCGCCGTTCCTGATCTTCCAGGAGAGCGATGCGGTCACCCGCGGACTTCGCGATTACTTCTCCGATGATGTGGGCGAATGCCTCATCGATCAGCCCGAGGCTTTTCAAAAGGCCCTGGAGTACATGCAGCGCTTCATGCCGCCCGACGCGCAGCGCAAGCTGAAGCTTTATCAAGACCCGGTGCCGTTGTTCACGCGCTACCAGATCGAAAGCCAGATCGAATCCGCCTATTCGCACAAGGTCACCCTCCCCTCGGGCGGCAGCCTGGTGATCGATCATACTGAAGCGCTGGTATCGATCGATATCAACTCCGCTCGCAGCACCCGCGGCGGCGACATCGAGGCGACTGCGCGCAATACGAACTTGGAGGCAGCCGAGGAGATCGCGCGGCAATTGCGTTTGCGCGACATCGGCGGCCTCATCGTCATCGACTTCATCGACATGGAATCGCAGGCCAATCAGCGTGCCGTCGAAGACATGCTGCGAGACGCGGTCAAGATGGACCGCGCTCGAATCCAGCTCGGCCGCCTCTCGCGCTTCGGCTTGCTCGAACTTTCGCGGCAGCGCCTGCGCCCGGCATTGAGCGAAACGACGCATATCAACTGCCCCCGCTGCAGCGGCATGGGTACCATACGCGGCGTCGAATCGATGTCCCTCGCGTTGTTGCGCTTGATCGGCGAGGAAGCCCGCAAAGAGCGGACCGGCCGGGTAATAGCGCAAGTGCCCGTCGACGTGGCGACCTACCTCATGAACGAGAAGCGCGACTGGCTGAATCAGATCGAGTCGCGCGACAGGGTGTCGCTCGTGATCGTTCCGAATCCTCATATGCAAACGCCGGCGTATGCGTTGCGGCGTATCCGCGACGATGAAAAAGAGCTGCCGGAAAACAGCACCGTCAGCTATCAGTTGGCCGATCAGCCGGTCGTCGACGATTCGAACATCGGAAATCGCGACAAGAAGCCGCAGGGCGATGTGCCCTTGGTGCCGAGCATCTTGCCGGCATCCGCGGCACCCATCATCCCGATGCCCGTGCCCGACCCGGCACCCGCGGCGGTCGCCGCGACGGCTCCCCAAGCCGGTGCATTGGTGCGCCTCTGGCGTTGGTTGTTCGGCAGCGGCGCCGATGCTGCGCCCAAAACAGTCCCCCCAGCGTCGACGCAGACTCAGCGCGACCGACCGGCTCACCGCGATGCGCGTCAGGATCGCTATCGCGGCGGCGGCGATCGGGATCGAAATCGCGACCGCGGCGATCGCGACCGAAATCGCGACGTGCGGCGTGACGGTCCGCGGGATCCGCGGCGAGACAGCCGCCCGCGCGGCGAGAACCGCAGCGATTCCGGACCGCGGCGCCCCGAAGGCGCGGCACAGGCGCAGTCCCGCCCAGACCAAGCGCAGCGCTTGGATCAATCATCGCGCAGCGAACCATCACCTCGCAGCGAGCAGCCGCCACGCAGCGACCAGGCGCCGCGAAACGACCAGCCCTTGCGAAACGACCAGCCACCGCGCACCGACCAACAGCGGGGCGGCGAGCCTCGTTCCGGTGATCCTGCGGGCGCGGAGCGCTCCAGCAGTGAGCGCGGCGGTCGAAGCCGGCGCCGGCGCGGCCGGGGTCGGGGGCGCGACGGAGGCGAAAACGCCTCGAATGGCCCGGGTTCCAATCAAACCGCGAATCAAGCGTCCAATACTGGTCCCGCCCCAGGGCCGGGAACTGCCCAACCCTCCGTCAGCAGCCTCCCCCTTGGGGGCGAAGGCAACGACGGTAGTCTGCCGTCATCCTCGGAAGCCCCGCGCGACCGACCGGTGGCGCCGATGTCGCCGGAATTGCCGTCGCCGGCTCGTGCACCGGCCGCACGTGCCCCGGAGGCCGCACCGTCCAGTACGGGCACCGGTGACAAATACGTCGTATGGTCCTCGGCTCCGAGCGATGTTCCGCGTACGGGTCCCGACGACCGGTAGCGTTGAAGCCTGCTACGGCGGTTGGTGCGCGCTCGATGAGCGCAGCGCGTGCAGCCGCCAGCTCAAGGCGATGCTGGTGCAAAGGAGGGCCATCGCAGCACCGCGAAGGGCGGCCACGGCAATTCCCGTTGCGAGCGCTTTGATGGAATGCCCGGAAGGCTCGCCCATCCGCGCCCATAGCCACCAAGCGGCGCTCAGGGCAACGGCGCCCGCTCCATAGGCCAGTACCCACGCAACGCGCTCGGCGGGCTGCAACGGGCGCGTAGGCGCTACGGGTTCATGGCCGCGGCGCAGCCCATACCAAGCCACCGCCATCACGATGAACAGCCCGATCAATGAACTCCCGTCCTGCAGAAGCCTGACCCCGGCCATGCGATGGTTCCCGATGTCGACCACCGGCTCCTCGAGCCACGGGATCATGCGTATACCACGTGCATTTTCGTGGGTGAACGCATCCCACACCAAGTGAGTCACTGCCCCGGCGAGCACGCCGCAGGCCGCCAAAATCCACTGGCGAATGCGGGTGAAATCCGCCGCCGAAGAAACCGCGCGCCACCGCGCATACGCACCCTCGGGCAACACCTCTATCAGCGGGGTTTTCACCACATATTGAAAGAGCCAATAGGTTGCCATCCCGACCGGCAAGCAAAACGTCAGTAGCGCGATGGCACTGTGCGTTTCGAAGCGGGGCATCCGCCAGGGGAAGAATAGCCCGAAGTCCGGCACCATGGCTCCGATGACGACCGCTGACAAAAGCCGCCATCGCGCGAGCAGGCGCGCAAAAGGCAGCACTACGGCAGCGTGGGAGATCGTAAATGGCATCAAGTGGCCCCGGTTGTCATCTAGCCGTCATAGTACAGATCTATAAATCGAGGGCTGAGCCGCGCTTCACCCAGGGAACTTGCATGTCCAGCATCGAAGCGATCAATCGAGCGACCGCCCGCGCCACGAGTGCGGCCCCTGCTTCAACGCTGATTGGGCAAAAACCCAACCCCTGGTTCAGTGTGCTGGTAGCCATCGTGGTCATCGCCGGCATCATATATACCGGCATTCACCTCGCGAATGATTTATCGATTGTCCGCGACACCAGAGCCTATCCTTACATCTTACTCGGCGTCGCCCTGTTCATCGCCTTGGGCTTCGAGTTCGTCAATGACTTCCATGACACCGCGAACGCGGTGGCAACGGTAATCTACACCCACTCGATGTCGCCGAACCTTGCCGTCGTCTGGTCCGGCTTGTTCAATTTTGCGGGGTGCTGGTTTCTTCTTCCGCGGAAATAGTCGCGATGGCCACCATCGGCGCGGCAGAGATGTATGGGTTGCCGGTGAGCACCACGCATGTGCTGTCCTCGGGCGGGCTTGCGGGCGTCCGCGCATGGATTCGCTCGCGGGTGCGGTCCTCCTAGGGTTCCGCGCGCGCGGCTGCCAGGACGTCGCGCACGCGTTTCAAGTCCTCAGGCGTATCGACGCCCGCCGGGGGCGCTTCGCTCAACGCTACCAGATGAATCTCCATGCCGTTCTCCAGCGCGCGCAGCTGCTCGAGCTTCTCGGCCTTCTCGAGCGGCGTTGCCGGCCAGGATGCAAACTGCAGTAGGCTGCGAACACGATAGGCATAGATGCCGATATGCCGCCACGCACCGGTGAAATCCGCGGGCTGTCCGGCCGTCACGTTGTCGCGCGGCCAGGGTACCGGCGCGCGGCTGAAGTAAAGGGCGCCGCCCCGGCGGTCGCGCAGCGCTTTCACGCAGCTGGGATCGAGGAATTCGGGCAATGACCGAATGGGCGCAACGGCCGTGGCAATATCGATCTGCGGCCGTGAGGCGAGGGCTTTCGCCACTTCTTGCACGACTGCCGGCGGCATCATGGGTTCGTCGCCCTGCAGGTTGACGACCACTTCCTCGGGTGCGAACCCCTTCGCCCGAACTACTTCGGCAATCCGGTCCGTGCCGGAGGCGTGGTGCGGCGATGTCATCTGTACGTCGGCGCCGAAACCCTTGGCAGCGTCGAATACGCGGGCATCATCCGTCGCGACGATCACGGATGCCGCGCCGCTCGCCTGCGCGCATTGCCATACCCATCGGATCAGCGGCCGGTCGCCGAGGATGAGCAGTGGTTTGCCAGGGAGCCGCGAAGCGGAGAAACGCGCCGGGATGATGACGTGAAACACGCTCGAGATCCGCTCAGCCGTCCAGCAACGGATCGTCGGCGCCCAAGGCCCTGGCTTCCTCCGGCAACATTATCGGAATTCCATCCCTCACGGCATAGGCTAGCCGATCCGGCCGGCACACGAGTTCGAGCGCATTGCCGGCACCCGAACTGCGCAATGGGCCTTTGCAAATGGGGCATACCAACAATTCGAGCAATCGCTTATCCATTCGAGCCTCATGCGCGGGGAGCGCGCTTCTTAATAGCCTCAATCACGATATCGAGCAGCACATCCGATTCGGCGCAGTCGAAGCGCGCGGTAACTGGCACGTACCAATGGTGCGGCCCGGCTATCCTCGCGCATTTTACGGCATCTTTTTCGGTCATGAGCACCGGACGCCCGTCGGCGAAGACAATGTCGGCGGCCCGCAGTTGCGAATGGTCGGGCAGCGGATGGCCGAGGACCTCGATTCCATAGGCACGCAGCATGTCGAAGAAACGCTCGGGATTGCCGATGCCGGCGACGGCGTGCACCGCAGTGCCGGCGAACTCTTGTAGGGCCTTCGGGGCGAAGCCCACCAGGCTCAAAGCGTTTTTCGAGTCGAGCCTCATGCTGAAGGCCCCGTCGAGCCGGGTTTCTCCGCCGTTCACGACAACCGCGTTCGCGGCCGCCAGGCGCGCCGGCGTCTCGCGCAACGGGCCGGCCGGCAGCAGCCTACCGTTGCCGAATCGCCGATCGCCGTCGATGACGACGATTTCGCAATCGCGTGCCAGCGCGTAATGCTGCAAACCATCGTCGCTCACGATGACATCGCATCCGGCATTCACCAGTAGTTGCGCGGCAGACGGGCGATTGCGGCCGGTCGCCACCGGCACTCCGGTGCGACGTTTCAACAAAATAGACTCGTCGCCTACGAGATGGGGATCATCGCCCGGCTCGATCAGTCGCGCGCCGCCCGAGGAACCTCCGTAGCCGCGCGCAACCACACCGGGCCTGAACCCCTGATCGGTTAGTCGCTCCACCATCCAGCAGACGAGGGGCGTCTTGCCGGTTCCTCCCACACTCAGGTTTCCGATCACGATCACGGGCGAGGACATATGGGTCGATGCGCGCAGCCGCTTGGCATAGAGGTAACGCCGCAATCGCGCCGCAGCGCCATAGATCAGCGAGAACGGCAGCAGCCACCACGGCGGCGGCGCACTGCCGTACCAAATTCGATTGAGCGAAGATTGAACCGACATCCGCTGTGGCCTGTGTTAAGCGTTGAACTGCATCCCATGCAGAGCTGCATATAACCCGCCGCGCGCCAGCAGCTCGTGATGCGAACCGCTCTCGACGATCCGGCCTTGATCGAGCACGATGATTCGATCGGCGCCTTCGACCGTTGACAGGCGGTGTGCGATCACCAGCGTCGTGCGTCCTTGCATGAGAATTGCGAGTTCTTGCTGGATCCGCCGCTCCGACTCGTTGTCGAGGGATGCCGTGGCCTCGTCCAAGATCAGAACCGGCGAATCCTTGAGCAGCGCGCGCGCGATGGAAATACGCTGCCGCTGTCCGCCGGAAAAATTCTGTCCGCGGTCCGCCAACGCCGTATCGAGCCCCTGCGGCTGCTGCGCGACGAATTCCATCACATTGGCGGCCCTCGCGGCTGCTTCGACTTCCGCGTCCGATTTGTCGACCGCGTTGAAAGCGATATTGTTTCGTATGGTGTCGTTGAATAAAACCACATCCTGACTGACGAGGCTCACTTGAGAGCGCAAGTCGGTCAGGCGGTACTCGCGGACATCCACGCCATCCAACAGCACCGAGCCTTCCCGCACGTCGAAGAACCGCGGCACCAGGCCGACCAAGGTCGTCTTGCCGCTGCCGGATCGGCCGACGATGGCCACAGTTTCGCCGGGACGCACGTGAAAACTCACGTGATGCAGCACCTCGCCCTTATCGCCTCCATAGTTGAAAGTGACGTTGCGGAACTCAATCTCGCCGCGGGCGCGCGTCAGCTCGAGCGAGCCGCCGCTACCTTCGGTTGGATGATCCAGGATCTCGAAGACGCTTTGGCCGGCGGCGATACCTTGTTGCAGGGGCCCGCTCATGCTGACCAGGCTGCGCAGCGGCGACGGAATGAGCATCAGCGCGGTCAAGAAGCCGAAGAACTCGTCGACCTGCATATGATGGGTAAACACTTGCCTGATCGCCACATAAAGAACGCTGGCGAGCGCGATCGCGGCAATGCACTGCACCACGGGATTGCTGATTGCTCTCGCGCGGATCAATTTCATGTTCGACGCGCGATTGTGTTCGTTGACCTGTTCGAACCGCTCGGTTTGATGATCTTCGGCATTGAAGATTTTGATCAGCCGATGCGCGTCGATGGCCTCCTTGGCGACGCGAGTGATGTCGCCCATCGAGTTCTGAATCCGTTCGCTGTAGCGGCGGAAGCTGCGGTTGGCGATCTGCATGAGCCAAGCGATGATCGGCGCAGCAACGATACAGAATGCAGCGAGCCGCCAGTTCATGTAGAACAAGGTGACCAATAGCGCAAGGATGCTCAAGCTGTCGCTGATCAAGGATATAGCCGCGCTCGTGGCCGCCGCCGCGACGAGCTCGATGTTATTCGTCAATTTCGAAAGCAAGTGCCCGGATTGCTGGCGGTCGAGATAGGCAGTGGGCAGCCGTAGATAGTGCGAGAACACATCGCGCCTCAGGCCCTTGATGACCTGCCTGCCGACCCAGCTCGGAAAATAACTCTGAACATAATCGCCGATGCCGCGCAGAGTGAATAGCGCCACCACGCCTAGGGGCACCTCCCATTGGACATCCGGGTCTTTCACGAGGAACGCGCCCCGCAGGAACTTCTGGACCAAGTACGCGAGCGATGCGTTGGACACGGCGAACAAGACGGCGCCGAGGACGCCGATGAGAAATACGCCGAGATAGGGTCTTGCGTATTTCAACAGCCGCCGATAGATAGACCAAGCGTCCCCGGCAGGCTTGGGTGCCGCGGCGGCCGCTTCGCTCAAGGGGAGGCTTCCTCGTGAACGGTCGCGATATTCAATTGCGCAAAGCCTAATTTCCCCGCCACATCCATGGCGGTGACAACGGCTTGATGAGTTGCGCGACCATCGGCGCGAATCGTGATGGGGCCGCGATTCGGAGCCGGCTTCCTTGAGCAGCGCGGCCCGCAGGGTATCGGGGCTGGCGTTGATCAAAGTGCGCTCATTGACCCGATAGCCGCCCTCTGCCGTTACCGTGAGCACCAGGGGTTCGCGCGATCCGCGCGGCAAGGGAGTCTCGCTTGCCTGCGGCAGTTGAACCTTGACGCGGCCTTCTTGGTTGAAAGTGGTCGAGACCATGAAAAAGATCAACAGCACCAGCAGCACGTCGATCATCGAAATCAAGTTGATTTCGGGATCTTCACGGTGACGGGGGCGCAGGTTCATTTCAGCGGACCGCCAGCTTGCCGCGCTCGTCCAGCGCGTCGACGAGCTTCATGGCTTCCTTCTCCATGCGCACCACCAGCCGCTCGACTTTGCCCCGCAGAAAGCGGTAAGCGATCAGCGAAGGAATCGCAACCGTCAGTCCCGCCGCCGTCGTGATCAGGGCTTCGCCGATGCCGCCGGACAATATTCTCGGGTCGCCGATGCCATTGGCCGTAATTGCGTTGAACGCATGAATGATGCCGGCGACGGTGCCGAGCAAGCCGAGCAGCGGTGCGACCGCCGCGATCGTTCCCAGGGTATTGAGAAAACGCTCCAATTCGTGCACCACGTGCCGGCCGCCGTCCTCCAGCCGCTCCACCATCAATGCACGCGGCTTATTGCGATTGGCAAGCCCGATCGCCAGAAGCTTGCCGAGGGGGGAATTCTGCTCCAGAGCGACTACGAGTTTGTCGCTGAGCTGATCTGCTTCGATCCAGTTCCATACCTTTTGCGCCAGGTCGCGCGGAATAACCCGGCTGCTTTGCAATGTCCAAAGCCGCTCCAATATGATCGCCACCGCCGCGATGGAACATAAAATGATCGGCCACATGAAGCCGCCGCCTGCGCGGATGATCTCCCACATTGCGTCCTCTTAGGGTATCTAAAGCTGCCGGGCATGATACTTGACCGCCGACGGTTGAGATACCGTCATTGGCCCGCGTAACTCGTTGATTTGCGTTACGGTCGTGGATCACTGTCGCGAACCTCTGAAAACGGCATAATGCCACCGGAGTTGTCGCAATATATGCAACGCTGGCTAAAACGCATCACACCCGACCGCTACACGCTGGAGAAACTCTGGTGTTTGAGGCCTTTCAAGGCCCTAGTGCTCGACCGCGGATGCTGGACATTCAATCGGCACAGCGTCACCCGAGCATTCGCGCTCGGACTGTTCATCGCCTTCATCCCGCCCACCCCTTTGCCCGTGCATCTTGTGACCTGCGTCATACTCGGGGTGATGTTTCGGTTGAATCTTCCGGTGCTGTTCGCCACCGTATTCTTGAGCAATCCTTTCACCTGGCTGCCGCAAGTGGTCGGCTCCATCTGGGTCGGCACGAAGCTCATGGGAATGGATCTGATGCCCTTTCTCCACCAGCTCAAACATGGGCACTTCGCGGCGCAGGTCCACCAGTTGTGGGCGCCGCTCTTGCTCGGAGCGCTCGTTCTGGGGTTGGTCGCCGCGGGCGCCGGCTACGTTCTGGCGCAATTCGCCTGGCGGATGCGAGTCCTCTACCAACTGCGCCGCAGGCGGGCCCGATCAAACGGCCGCGGCGCCGCGCTCCACTAGGATTCCATCCGCAAGCACCAGCACGCGATCGAGCCGCGCCGCCAGCCGCTCATCGTGCGTCACGATGACGAGACTGGTGCCGAGCTCTCGATTGAGTTCCAGCATCAGTTCGAATACCTGTGCCGCGTTCCTCCCGTCGAGGTTACCCGTCGGTTCGTCGGCCAACACCAATCTCGGCTGAGTGACGAGCGCGCGGGCCACCGCGGCGCGCTGCCGTTCGCCGCCTGAGAGCTGGGACGGCCGATGCGTGAGGCGTTCGGCGAGCCCGACTCGCGCCAACAGAGCGCTCGCCCGTACCGCGGCCGCGCGAGGATTCGTTCGCCGCACCAGCAGCGGCATGGCGACATTTTCGAGCGCGGTGAATTCGGGCAGAAGGTGATGGAATTGATAGACGAAGCCGACAGCACGGTTTCGCAAATGTCCGCGCTCGGTATCGTTCAACCGGTTCATGGCGGACCCCGCGATCTCCACCGTGCCTCCCGTCGGCAAATCGAGTCCGCCCAGCAGCTGCAAAAGCGTGGTCTTGCCGGACCCGGAGGCCCCTACGATGGCGATCCGCTCGCCGGCGCGGACGCTGATCGACGCGCCGCGCAGCACCTGGATTTTGACATCGCCCTGGACGAATTCCTTGGCGAGATCCTTCCCTTCAAGCACCACCGCATCTGAATCGGTCATCGTCGGTTGTCCCTCAATCGTTGCGCAATGATTCGGCGGGCAACAGGCGCGCCGCACGCGCCGCCGGATACAAAGTGGAGAGGCAGGCAAGAACGAATGCGAAGCCGCAGATCCGCGTTATGTCCGTCGTCCGCACCCGGGCGGGCAAATCGCTCATGAAGTACACGCGCGCGTCCAAGAACTTGAATCCGACGATGCCTTCGAGGCCGTGTACGAGATCCTGCAAGTTCACGGCAATGGCGACGCCGAGCAACACGCCCGCGCCGATGCCGAGCAGCCCGATCAGGCTGCCTTGTACGACGAATACCGTCAAGACGCTGGCGGGTGACGATCCGAAGGTGCGCAAGATTGCGATGTCACGGCGTTTGTCCTTCACGACCATGACCATGGTCGATACGATATTGAAAGCCGCGACCGCCACCATCAGCGACAAAATGAAGAACAGTATGCGTTTGGTGATCGAAATCGAACGAAAAAAATTCGCGTGTTCATTGGTCCAGTCCTGAACCTCCAGATCTCCGCCCAACGAAATGGCGGCGGCACGCGACACCCGAGGCGCGGCGTACATATCGTTCAGGCTCAAGCGAATGCCCGTGACATCCTCGCCCATGCGCAAAAGCTTGGCGGCATCCTGCATGGCTACCAGGGCGATTCTCCTGTCATATTCGTACATCCCAATCGGATAGAATTCCAGTGACCTCGAACGCCCGCATGCGCGGCATCACGCCGACAGGAGTGACGTCGCCGAGAGCAACCAGCAGCACGACGCGATCTCCGACCTTCGCCCCGAGCTCTTCGGCGAGAGCCCAGCCCAGTATGACGCGGTACCGGCCCGCTGCGAGGTCAGCCGCCCGACCGCTCAGCAGGTGAGGTTGCAAATCGACGACGCGCCGCTCCGCGTCCGGCAATATGCCGCGCAGCAGAATGCCCGACGACTTATCGCCGTGGATCAACATGCCCTGCTCTTCGATATACGGCGCCGCGCCTGCGACGCCCGGGAAGTGCCGGAGTTTTTCGAGATCCGGCCGCCAGTTTGGGACCCGCCCCTGGAGTCCTGAAATCGTCGCGTGAGCCGTCAGGCTCAAGATGCGGGTTCGCAGCACCTCTTCGAAGCCGTTCATGACGGACAGCACGACGATCAGCACGGCGACGCCGAGCGCCAAGCCCAGTATCGCGATGCCGGCGATCAGCGATACCGAACCGCGCTTCGGCGACGCGCGCAGATACCGCAACCCGATGAATCCCTCGTACCAGTAGTGCATCAGTCGTACCGCAGCGCTTCGGCAGGTTGGGTGCGCGCCGCTTGCAGCGCCGGATACACGGTCGCGACGAATGTCAGAATCAAGGCGATCATGGCGATCCTGGCCACGTCGCCGCCGTGCACTTCGCTCGGAAGCCCCGAAATGTAATACACCTCGGGGTCCATGAAATGAAATCCGAGCGATTGTTCGAGGAACGGCACGATGACGTCCACGTTGCAGGCGAGCGCAAGCCCGAGCGCCACGCCCACGGCGGCCCCGATCCAGCCGATGAGCACGCCCTGCGTCATGAACACTGCGATTACGCCCCGCGGACTCAAGCCCAGAGTGCGCAAGATCGCGATATCCGTGCGTTTATCGTTCACCACCATCACGAGCGTCGCCACGATGTTGAACACGGCCACCGCGACGATGAGCATCAGAATCAAACCCATCATGGTCTTTTCGATGCGTATGGCGCGAAAATAGGCCTCATTGTCCTGCGTCCAGTCGCGCACTTGCAGGCCCGGCCCCAGCCTTGCGGCGGCGCTGCGCGCCAGCTGCGGCGCCTTCAGTACATCGTCGAACTTGAGCCGTATGCCCGTCGGGCCGTTCAGATGGCGAAACGCCTCCGCATCCTCAAGAGCGACGAGCGCCAATACGCTGTCATGCTCTTGCAGGCCGACCTCGAAGATACCCGACACATGAAAGTCGCGCAGACGCGGTACGAGCGCATCGCTCGGGCCGCCCGCGGACGCAGCGGTGCCGGGGATCATGACGGTTACATCGTCGCCCACGCCCACCTGCAGTTGGTAGGCGAGCATGCGGCCCAAGACGATGCGATTGGTTCCGGGTTGGAGGTCGGCGAGCTTGCCCTCGCGCATGGCATCCGCAATGGATGACACTTGGCTCTCGAGGTTCGGGTCGATGCCGCGCACGATCGCGCCGCTCATCGCCGGCGGCCGGCTCAACATGGCGTCGGTGTCGAGGAACGGCGCCGCCGCCTCGAGGCCCGGCGATCCCTTGATCTGCTGAATGCGGGTTTGCCAATCGCCGATCGGAGCGCCGGCCGCGTTCAGACTCGCGTGCGCGGTCAGACTCAACAGGCGGGTGCGCAATTCGGCCTCGAGGCCGTTCATCACGGACAGCACGGTGATCAGGGCGGCCACGCCAAGAGCGACTCCGAGCAGCGACACCCAGGTGATGAAGGAGACGAAAAAACTGTGCTCGCGGGCCAGCGAGTAGCGCAGGCCCACGAAAACTGGAAGGGGCTGAAACATGCGCCGCGATTAAACCACAAATAACAATATAATCAGAGTGTTAATTCGGTCAAGTATTGGGCCGCCAAAGCAGTGTTATAGTCCTTAGGGGACGAAAGTTTCACGAATGTAGGGGTCAACCAATGAGGTATGCCATGAGGTATCGAAACCTTCTCCTCGCAGCCGTGCTCGCCAGCGGCCTTGCGCGCGCCGAGACCATTGCGGTCGACAGCGGCATTGCCGTCAAGGAGTCCGATGTCGCCACGCCGGCGCGCGGCATGACCATGAACCAGGTCGCAACCAAGTTCGGAACCCCCGTCAACAAAGTGCCCGCTGTCGGTAAGCCGCCTATTTCGCGCTGGGAATACCCCGGATTCGTCGTTTATTTCGAATCGGAGCATGTGATTCACAGCGTGGTCGCGAACTCTTAAAGTAAATCGCGTAAGATTGCCGCGCCTTGATTCATGCCCGCGCGACTCGTTCGCGGCGGGCGCCTATTCTTTTGCTCTGACTTTCGATGTCCCTACTCGATCCCCTACTTCCGCATTCCGATGCGCCCGTCGTCAAATGGGGCAAGCTTTATGGCGGAGCGGCCGCGCTCGCAATTGCCGAGGCCGCAACGCGGGCGAAAGGGCCTCTCATCGTCATCGCGCAAAGTTCGCGCGAGGCCGAAGCGCTCAGCGAGGAAGTCCGATTCTTCATCGGCACCGGGCCGGCGGTCAGGATCTTCCCCGACCTCGAGACTCTGCCTTACGACAGCTTCTCGGCGCACCCGGATATCACCTCCGCCCGGCTCGCCACCCTGGCGGAACTGCCGCGCGCCCGGCAAGGCATCTGGCTCGTGGCCATCGACACGCTGTTGCAACGATTGGCGCCGCGCAGCTACGTCGAGGCGTACTCGCTCAAGGTCCACGTCGGCGAAACGCTCGACCTGGACGCGCTGCGCGCCCAGCTGGCATTGGCCGGATATGCCGCGGTTACCCAAGTCGTAGCACACGGCGAATTCGCGGTGCGTGGTTCGCTGATCGACGTCTTTCCGATGGGTTCGGAAACTCCGTATCGGGTCGATATGTTGGATCGCGATGTAGACAGCATCCGGCGTTTCGATCCCGATACGCAACGCTCGCTCGACAAGCTGGATCGCATCCAGCTCCTGCCCGCGCGCGAGACGCCGCTGAATCCCGATGCGGTGCGCGAGTTTCGCCGGCGCTACCGGCTGCGCTTCACCGGCGATCTGTCGGAGCAGGCGATCTATCGCGACGTAAGCTCAGGCATTGCGCCCGGCGGCATCGAATTCTTCCTTCCCCTGTTTTTCGAGCGCACCTCTCACCTCTTCGAGTATCTGCCGCCGGACAGCGTGCTTGTCGACATCAACGATTCCGCAACGCGGGCGGATGGCCTCTGGAGCGGCATCGTGGAACGCCATGAACAACTGCGTCACGACCGGCACCGCCCGATATTGGCCCCCGCCGAAGTTTACTTGACCCCCGAAGAATTCCAGGCGTCGTACGCGATGTGGCCTCAGGTTCAATTGCATACCTTCGAATGGCCCCCGGAGACGGCGGGGGTCACTCAAAATTTCCCGAGCACCGCGCCGGCGGCGGTGCGAATCGAGCCGCGCGCCGAACACCCCGCGGCGGAGCTCATATCTCACATCGAGGCGAGCCCCGCGCGCATTCTACTCGCCGCCGAATCCGCGGGACGTCGCGAATTGCTGCTCGATTTGCTGCGCGCGCGCGATGTTCAGGCGAAGATCTTCGACAATTTTGCCGGCTTCGTCGCGAGCCCGCTGCGGCTGGGAATCACGGTCTCGCCCGCCGTATCCGGCATGAGGCTCGACACCCCGCCTCTGGAAATCCTGACCGAGGCGCAGTTGTTCGGCGATCGCGCGCGCCAGGAGCGCCGTCGCCGCCGTGCCGATCGCGATCCGGCAAAAATACTCAAGGAGCTCTCGGACCTGCGCATCGGCGCTCCGGTGGTGCACGAATCCTACGGCGTCGGGCGCTACGTCGGACTGCAAACCATGGACGTCGCCGGGTATACGGGCGAATTTCTGGTCCTCGAATACGCCGACGGCGACAAGCTGTATGTTCCGGTACAGGCGCTGCACCTCGTGTCGCGCTACACCGGCGCGCCTGCGGAAACCGCCCCGCTTCACAAACTCGGCGGCGAGCAGTGGCAGAAGGCGCGCCGCAAGGCCGCACAGCGCATACGCGATGTCGCCGCGGAACTGTTGGACCTGTATTCGCGCCGCGCGGCGCGGCAGGGCACGACGATGCTGGCGGGAGAAGCGGAATATCGTGCGTTCCAAGCCGGCTTCCCGTTCGAGGAGACCGCCGATCAAGCCACCGCGATCGAACAGGTTCTGAGCGACCTGAAATCCGACAAGCCCATGGATAGGGTCATCTGCGGCGATGTCGGCTTCGGCAAGACCGAGGTCGCACTGCGCGCCGCTTTCGTTGCCGTACAGGCCGGCAAGCAAGTCGCGGTGCTGGTGCCGACCACCCTCCTCGCTCAGCAACACTACACGACCTTCGTCGACCGGTTCGCCGATTGGCCGGTGCGAATCGAAAGCCTTTCGCGCTTTCGAAGCAACAAGGAGGCGGAGGGAATTCTTGCCGGCGTCGCCTCGGGCAAGGTCGACATAGTCATCGCCACGCAACGGCTGTTGCAGGGAAAGGCGCGCTTCAAGGATTTGGGCTTGGTGGTGATCGACGAAGAGCACCGTTTCGGCGTGCGCGACAAGGAAAAGCTCAAGGCTCTGCGCACGGAAGTCGACGTCCTCACGCTCACCGCGACCCCGATTCCGCGGACCCTCAACATGGCCATGGGAGGACTGCGCGATCTGTCGTTGATAACGACTCCGCCCGCGGAGCGCCTGGCCGTAAAGACCTTCGTGCTCGAATGGAATGAAACCGTGGTCCGCGAGGCGTGCTTGCGCGAAGTTCGCCGCGGCGGGCAGATATATTTTGTGCACAATACGATCGAGACGATCGAAAAAACCGCGCAGAGCATCCGCAAGCTCGTGCCGGAGGCGAACGTAGCCGTCGGCCACGGCCAGATGCGCGAGCGCGACCTCGAACAGCTCATGCTGGATTTTTATCACCGGCGCTTCAATGTCCTCGTCTGCACCACGATCATCGAGAGCGGAATCGACGTGCCGACGGCCAATACCATAGTCATCGATCGGGCGGACCGGTTTGGGCTGGCGCAAATCCATCAATTGCGGGGGCGCGTCGGGCGATCCCATCATCGCGCCTACGCCTATTTGATCACGCCGCCGCGACGAGCGATGACCGCCGACGCGGTCAAGCGGCTGGAGGCGCTGGAATCGCTCGAGGAACTCGGCGCCGGATTCACGCTGGCCACTCACGATCTCGAGATCCGCGGTGCGGGCGAGCTCTTGGGCGATGAGCAGAGCGGCCAGATCCAGGAAATCGGCTATAACCTATACATGGAATTGCTGGAGCGCGCCGTTACAGCCTTGAAGTCCGGGAAGCAGGCCGATCTGGAACGGCCGATCGATGCCGGCCCTGAGGTTGAACTTCATGTGCCGATGCTCATCCCGGAGGATTACGTTCCGGACGTGCATTTGCGGTTGGTGCTGTACAAGCGCATTGCCAGCACGCCGTCGCGCGAAGATCTCGACGAATTGAAAGTGGAGATGATCGACCGTTTCGGACCGCTGCCGGAGTACGCACAATCCCTATTCCGGGCGACGCGGCTTAAGTTGCGGGCCTCGGAACTCGGGATTCGCAAGATCGACGCCGGCGCCGGCTCCGGTTATTTCCTATTCGAGGAAACGAACAAGGTCGATCCAAAACGCGTGCTCAAATTGATTCAAGGGAAGCCGAAGGAATATCGCCTCGATGGTCCGCTAAAACTGCGTTTTACGCACGACGCGCGCACCGAAGAGAAGCTCTTCACGCGTGTCGAACAACTGGTCGAGCAACTCTCTTGAATGAGACCCTGAAGGACCCCCTCAGGGCCGTTACTGGATCTCCCCGAGAAAATCTTTCTTGCCGATTTCGACGCCGGCCTTGCGCAACAGCGCGTAAGCGATGCTGCAATGGAAGTAAAAGTTCGGCAGCACGAAGTCGGTCAAATACGCGATGCCGGTGAATTTCCAGGACCCCTGCGGGAACTTCAGTTCGATGCTGCGGCCTTCGGCGTCTTTCAGTTGAGCTGCGTTGACGGTTCTCAGGAAATCCAGGGTTTTCGCGATTCGGCCCTTCAAATCGGCGAAAGTCACTTCGTTGTCTTCGTGCTTCGGTGGATCGATGCCCGCCAAACGCGCCGCCGCCCCTTTGGCGGTGTCGCAAGCGATTTGCACCTGACGCACGAGCGGATGCATGTCGGGAAAAAGCCGCGACTGCCCGAGAACCGCCGAATCGAATTTCTTCGCCTCGGCATGTGCCGCGCCCTTGTCCAGAACGGCCGCCAAATTGGCCAGCCCGCGCGTCAGTGGGTGAACCGAAATTTCGTAAATGGAAATCGCCATCGACATCTCCTTTCGCGTGCCGCACCAATCGGGCCGACACTGTACCAAAGTTGTCCGTTTTCTATAGTAAAATCGACGGCCTTATGCTTCCCTTCTCCGAAGCGTGCGAGCGCAACAAGGAACCGATCCTCGAGGTTTTGCGCAGCCGTTTTGCCGGGCGCGGGCACGTCTTGGAGGTCGGCAGCGGCACCGGCCAACATGCCGTGCATTTCGCCCGAGCGCTCAGCGCTCTGACGTGGCATCCGACGGAACGACTGGCTTACCTTGCGGATTTGGCCGAGCGCGTCAGGCTCGAGGGCCCTCAGAACCTACGCTTGCCGACGCTCTTGGACGTACGCCAAGCCGTGTGGCCGCTGCGCAGCGTCGATGCCATGTTCACGGCCAATACGCTGCATATCATGTCGTGGGCCGAGGTAGTGGCCTTGTTCGCCGGCAGCGGCGGGGTGCTGGCGCCGGGGGGCGTGTTGTGCGTGTACGGCCCGTTTCGCTACGCCGGCCGCTACACCTCCGACAGCAACCAGGAATTCGACCGGATGCTGCAGGAGCGCGACCCGGAATCGGGCATCCGCGACCTTGATGCGATTACCCCGCTGGCCGCGCGATATGGCTTGCGCGTCGACGCCGATCACGACCTGCCGGCGAACAACCGCTTGGTGGTATTCACCAAAGAGCCCGGCTAGCGTCCGCCTCCTGGAGGCGCGGGCCATGTAATATCGGCGACGTAGCCCATAAGGACGCCTCGTGCCGGACTTCCCCTATCGCAGCGCATTGATCGTCGGTGTCGGACCAGGGATCAGCGCCTCACTCGCGCGATCTCTCGCCGGATTCGGCGTGAAAGTTGCCTTGGCGGCTCGCAATGTTCAAAAGCTCGGCTCACTGATCCAAGGCACCGGCGCCCTGGCCTTTGCCGCGGACGCCTCCAGTCCGGAATCCGTCGCGGCCCTTTTCGATCAGGTGACGAGTCGTCTCGGCGGGCCCGATATCGTCGTTTACAACGCTGGATCGCGGATCCAGGCTCCGATCGCGGAACTCGATCCGAACGCCGTGCAAAAAGCCATTGCGATCACGGCATTCGGAGGATTTCTCGTGATCCAGCAGGCTGCCACGCGCATGCTGCCTCACGGGCGAGGTGCGATCCTGTTGACCGGCGCGACGGCGAGCGTGAAGGGGTTCGCGCACTCGGCAGCCTTTGCGATGGGCAAATTCGCCTTGCGCGGCTTAGCACAGAGTGCGGCGCGCGAATTGGGGCCGCGCGGCATCCATGTGGCCCACTTCATCATCGATGGGGCCGTCCGTGCGGCGCACCGACACGACCCTGAAGAGAAGCCCGACAGCACGCTCGATCCCGATGCAATTGCACAAGCGTATGTCGATGTGTTGCGGCAGCCGCGCAGCGCGTGGTCGAATGAGATCGAACTGCGTTCCTGGGTTGAACGCTTCTAACGATTCTTGAAAAAGACCTCGAGCACAGCAGCCATCGATAACTCCCTCCCCCGGACATCCTCCGCCGCCGAGCGCTGGTATGTCGTGATCGTCATGTGTCTGGTATATGCGGTCAGCATCGCGGATCGGTATGTCGTATCCACGGTGTTGGAACCGATCCGCCTGGATTTGCGGTTGAGCGATGCCGGCGTGGGATTCCTCACCGGTGTGCCCCTCGGCTTGTTCTACGTCTCCTTCGGCCTGCCGATGTCATGGCTCGCGGATCGCAAGAACCGGCGGAATATTCTGGCCGGCTCCCTGATCGTGTGGTCGGGCTTCACCGCGTTATGCGGACTGTCGCGAAACTACTGGCATTTTTTGACGGCGCGCATCGGCGTCGGCATCGGCGAAACCGGCGGAACGCCGCCGGCAAATTCCATCATTGCGGATCATTTCCCCGCGGATCGTCGGCCAATGGCGCTGGGGGTTTTCGCGCTCGGTGCGCCGATCGGCGCGTGGCTGGGCGCGGATATGGCGGGCGCCGTCGCGCATGCCTATGGCTGGCGGGCGGCGTTCCTCGCGCTCGGTGTACCGGGCGTGGTCATGGGCACGATCATCTATCTGACCATTCGTGAACCCAAACGCGGGCGGCTGGACACCGTCGCGGATGCCGCCGCACCTTCGCTCTGGGAGTCGCTGCGATTCCTATGGCGCCAACGGGCAGCCTTTCACGTGGTCATGGGTTCGGGGGTCTGCGCCCTGTGGGGTTGGGGGCTCATCTGGTTCACGCCCACGTTTCTGATCCGCACGTATGGTCTGAATGTCGGCGAAGCCGGTGCCGTCACGGGACATATCCATCTCGTCGGCGGCATTATCGCAACGGCAGGCACGGCCTGGATCCTGTCGCGTCCGTCCATGGCCGACCCGCGGCGCGTCGTCTGGCTGCTGGCATGCGGAGTCGGCTCAGCCACCATTCCGTCGTTCATTGCCTACTGGACACACTCTCTGTGGGTGGCCGAACTGATGTTTTGGATATTCATCCCTGCGATCTACTTTTACATTGGCCCATGCATGGGCCTGATGCAAAATCTTGCGCCTCCGCGCATGCGCGCCATGTTCACGGCGTGGTCGCTGGTCGTCGGTAATGTATTCAATCTGATCATCGCGCCTCAAGGCGTCGGTCTGTTGAGCGACTGGTTTGCCGGGAGCGGCGGTCCGAATGCGCATTCGCTGCGCCTCGCGTTGCTGGTGCTCGCTCCGACGGGCTTCTGGGCGGTATACCATTTCTACATGGCGAGCAAGACCATCGTCGCGGATCAGATACGCGCGGTCGGCTATGTAACGGCCCCCGCGCCGCCGGCCGCCCTCTAACGTGCCAACCAACCGCCATCGACCACGAGGTTCGAGCCCGTGATGTAGGTGGCGCGGTCGCTGGCGAGGAAGACGGCGGCATTGGCTATATCCTGGGGCCGGCCGAGACGTGGCCATGGTGTGCGCCGCCGGGCGTTGTCCAGCAGCGCCGGATCCATGGGCAATCCGGGATGGCCCGTCACGATCTTGCCGGGCGAAATGCAGTTGCAGACGATGAGATCCGCTGCATAGTCGACGGCGATTTGCTTGGTCAAGTAGATCGCTCCTGCCTTGCTGACACCGTACGGTGTATCGCGCGGCGCAGTGACGATCCCCTGCTGCGATCCCAAATTGATCACTCTTCCACGCACTTCATTGCGCGGCTCCTGAGTGATCATCTGCTCGATGGCTCGCTTGCATCCGTAGAACATACCGGTCAGGTTGACCGTCATGACTTTCTCCCATTGCGCGGCACTGGTATCGAGCATCGCCGTACCGGAGAAAATCGCGGCGTTGTTCACCATGACGTCGAGACGGCCATAACGCTCGACTGTCTTGCTGATCAGAGCATCGATATCTGTCCAGCTCCCTACATCGGTCTTCTCGAAGAATGCCGCCCCCCCGGAGCGGCTGATCCTCTCGAGGGTCGACTCGCCGCCCTCGAGCGGTTCCGTCACCACATCGGCGATGCCGACGATGGCTCCTTCCGCGGCAAAACTCTCCGCGATTGCGCGGCCGATCCCCGAACTCGCTCCGGTGACGACGGCGATTTTTCCGGCAAGCAACCTCGTCATGTAACTCCCCTGCGGATCATCCTTTGATTCGGTTACCATAACCGGACGACATGCCGATCGAACCCCCTCACCCCGATCTTAAGCTGGCTGCAGCACTCTTCGATAGTCTCAAGCAGGCGACGGGCCGGGGATCGGGCATCGTTCGAGACAGTTACGGGCCGGGCGAGCAGGCCGCGCACGACATCATGCGAACCGCGGCCGAAGACATCGGTCTCGATGTGTCGGTCGATGCCATCGGCAATCTGATGATGACGATGCGGGGGCAGGATCCGCGGGCGCCTCGCATCATGATCGGTTCGCACCTCGACAGCGTGCCGCAGGGCGGAAACTACGACGGCGCGGCGGGCGTCGTAGCGGGTCTCTGCACACTAGCCGCACTCCGGCAGGCCGGGATCCAAATCGGCTGCGATATTACGGTCATGGGCATTCGTGCGGAAGAGTCCGCATGGTTCGATGTTGCGTATCTCGGCAGTGCCGGCGCATTCGGATTGCTCGATCCGGCTTGCCTCGGGATATCTCGATCGGATGATGGCCGAACGCTCGAGGCCGCGTTGATCGAGTGCGGCTTCGACCCGCAGGCAATTCGCGAACGACGCCGGCTCCTCGATCCCGCGCGAATCCGAGCCTATTTGGAGCTGCACATCGAACAGGGTCCGACGCTGGTGGCGAAGCAGCTGCCCGCCGCCGTGGTGACGGGCATCCGAGGATGCAAGCGATTCCGCAATGCCCGCTGCATCGGCGAGTACGGCCATTCAGGCGCCGTCAATCGGACGCATAGACACGATGCAGTCGCCGCGACGGTGGCGCTGCTGCACCATCTGGAGAATGTTTGGCTGCAACAGGAAGCGGCGGGCGCAGATCTCGTGATCACCTCGGGAGAGCTCTACACCAATCCCGCCATGCACGGACCCAGCAAGATTGCCGGCGAGACTCGCTTTGTCATCGATGTGCGCAGCGTGGCCGATGCCACGATGAGCGCCGTTGCGGGCGAAGCGCGACAGGCCGCGGCGCGGATCGGAGAAGCATATCGGGTCGGCTTCGACCTCGGCACCACCAGCGACTCGCCTCCCGCCATCATGGATGGCCGGCTGCGCGCCTCGCTCCTGGGCCGGCTACGGGAACCGTTCGAAATGGCGAGCGGCGCGGGGCATGATGCGGCGGTATTTGCAAAAATGGGCATTCCAACGGGTATGATCTTCGTCCGCAACCAGCACGGAAGCCACAATCCGGATGAGGCAATGACGTTGGAGGACTTCGGCATCGCGACCCGCGCCATGCTTGGATTGCTGGTCGACTTTCCGCTGCCATGACACTGCTGATCACGGGAGCGACCGGCTTCGTCATGAGCGTGCTCGGCCGGCGTTGGCTCGATGCAGAGCCGAGCGAGCGCCTGAGCGTCCTCGACGCCGCCGCCCCAGATGCCGCGGCCGTGCGCTATTTCGCCTCCGTCGCCGGCCGCCTCGACATCGTGGTAGCGGATGTGACCCGCCCCGAAACGTGGCGGGACGCGCTCGCCGGACACTGCATTACCCACATCGTTCACGGTGCCACGGTAACGCCGCTGTCGCGCGGCACGGCGGCCGAGGCGAATCGCGAACCGGAAGCGGAGCATCCGGGCCGGATCATCGACGTCAACGTGATGGGTACGGTGGCCGTGCTCGACTGGGCGCGCACGCTGCCGAAGTTGCAGCGGTTCATTTACGTGAGCTCCGGCGCGGTCTATAAGCATCACGGTCCAGACCGCCCCGGTGAACCGCTGCCCGAAGATGGTTATGTGATGCCGCGGCGGCTGTACGGCATTTCCAAGCTCGCTTCCGAGTTGATCACCGAGCGCTACGGAGATCTGTTCGGCCTGTCGACCGTATCGGTACGGCTCTCATCGGTGTACGGAACGATGGACCGAGTCACATCGAGCAGGAATTTCCGGCATGTGCCCAACCGCATCGCCCATATGGCCGCCGAGGGCGCGCGCTGCGTGCGGGTCAATACTCTTGCCGCGGTCGGCGACTATATTCATGCCGAGGACGTGGCCGACGGCATCATCTCGCTGCTGCGCGCACCAAAGCTGCGCTACAGCGCCTACAATATCGCCGCCGGCACGACAGCCACGGTCGGGGATCTCGTTCAATGGGCGGCCGAAAAAGCGCCGGGATTCCATGCAGAAATAGTTGCCGCCGGGGAAGCCGACATTCTGCAGGATCCGAGCCTCACGGGCGGCATGTGGGGTGCCTACGATATTTCGCGAATCGGGGCCGAAACCGGCTGGAAGCCGCGCCCGGTCCGCCGGGCGCTGCACGCTTACATGGACCTGATCGCGGCGGAGCGCGCTTGATCCCTCCAGCGCAGTATCCGCGAGATTTGATTGGCTATGGAGCGCGGCCGCCTCGGGTCCGCTGGCCCCTCGACGCCAAGGTCGCGGTATCGGTCGTCCTCAACTATGAAGAGGGCGGCGAGAGCTCGATCCTGCACGGCGATGCATATTCGGAATCCACGTTGACCGACATCGGCGGCGAGCCCTTGAAGGATGCGCGCAATCTCAACGTCGAATCGAATTTCGAGTACGGCAGCCGCGTCGGGTTCTGGGAGATCATGCGAATTTTGCGGGAGCGGCGCGTGGAGGCAACCATCTACGCCGTCGGAATGGCGTTGGAGCGCAATCCCGAGGCCGTCGCGCAAATCGTGGAGAGTGGCTTCGAAGTCGCCTGTCACGGCCAACGCTGGATCGACTACCAATTCGTGGCCGAATCCGCGGAACGCGCCGACATGCTGCGCAACGTCGAAATCATCACCCGCCTCATTGGACGCAGGCCTTTGGGCTGGTACACCGGACGGCCCAGCCCCAACACGCGCCGGCTCGTGGTGCAGACCGGCGGCTTCTTGTACGACAGCGATGCCTATAACGAAGACCTGCCTTATTGGGTCGCGGTCGATGGCCGCGCGCATTTGGTGGTCCCGCATACCTTCGACACCAATGACAGCCGCATGCAGCGAGGCGGCGATCTCGCCACGGGCGATGATTTCTTCGCCTATTGCCGCGATGCTTTCGATTGGCTGTACCGGCTGGGAAACGAAGGCCGGCCGCGCATGATGACCGTCAGTTTGCACCCGCGCATCATCGGCCGCCCAGGCCGGATCGGCGCATTGGTTCGGTTGCTCGACCACATCCAACGGCATGAGGGTGTGTGGCTGTGTAACCGGGAAAGCATCGCACGGTATTGGAGCCTGCAGCATCCTGCCTGACTCAACTCTCGCGGACGAGAATCTAGACGCTGCGGATCATGCCGCCGTCCACGCGGATGACGCCACCCGTCATATAAGATGCACGCGGGCTCGCGAGAAAGGCGACGACGGACGCGAACTCGGCGGCATCTCCGTAGCGCCCGGCGGGAATATTCGCCCGCGACTCTCTTTGGACCCGTCCAAGATCGATTCCAGCGCGTTTCGCTTGGGCCTGATCCAATTCGGCGACCCGATCGGTGGCGATGCGCCCAGGGGCGATGCAGTTGATGGTGATGCCTTCGCCCGCGACTTCGCTCGCGAGCGTCTTTGCCCATCCAACCAGCGCCGCCCGCAGCGCGTTCGAAACGCTCAAATTCGGAATGGGCTGAATGACTCCGGAGGATACGACCGCCAAGATTCGGCCGAACCCGCGCTGGCGCATGCCGGGCAATGCGAGGCGAGTCAGGCGCACCGCGCTCAAGAACATGGCTTCGAATTGTTTCACCCACACGGCATCCGAGGTGTCCGCGGCAGTTCCCGGCGGCGGACCCCCGGTATTGAGCACGAGGATTTCCGTTTCTTGCAGCAGCCCACCCAGCCGGTCGATCGACGCAGGCTCGGCGAGATCGCACGCGCGCGTTGTAATCGTACCGCGTCCGGCCGGAACGGCCGCGGCGAGTTCGTTCAAACGCTCCAAGTTGCGGGCCACCGCCACCACCTGCGCGCCTTCCGCGGCCAACGCCGAGGCGATGGCGCGGCCGAGCCCGCGCGAGGCACCGGTCACCAGCGCTTGACGATTTTCAAGTCCCAGCTCCATGAACTCAGAACCGCAGGGATAGGCAGCTCAAACCGCCATCCATTTTCCTGAACTCAGACATGTCGAGTTGCAGCAGGCGGCAGCCCCTTTGCTCGAGCGCCGCGCTCATTTTCGGGTATCCGACAGCCACCAGGACCGCGTCGTTCACGCGCACGCAATTTGCAGCGTAAGCTTCCGCGGGCGATACCACGATCAAATCGCGGACGTCGATCCCGCTTTGCGAACGCAGCACGGCTTCGATGCCGCTCTGCACCGTCCATACTCCGGCGCCAAGATAGGCTATCCCGCTCTTTAAATGCAGCAGCGCCGCGTTGGAACGGATATCGATCATGCTCGAAGTGTACTCGAGCGCGCCGAGATGCTCTGCCATCTGACGAGCACCGTGCTCGTTCGTGCGTGCCGATAGGCCGATCAGGAAATGTCCGTCCGCCTCGCAGATATCCCCGGCATCCACCGTCCCGGGGGCCCGGATCGCCGGCAAGTCCGGATAGAAATCCCTCAAGCATGCCGCAATGCTCTGCACCTCGCCCTCGCGGCTCGGTGCGCCGGGCCGCGTGAGGATGGCACCCCGTTCGGCCACGATCGCCGTATCCTCGACGAACGTGCCGTCGGGATAGTCGCTGTCCGCTTCGAGAGAGGTCACCTGGAGTCCGCAGTCGCCCAGCGCCCGGACGTATGCCGCATGCTGCTCCAACGCGCGGCCGAAATCCGGCGGGCCTTGAGCGGCGCTCGACAAGCCCGCGGCAAAGTTCCTCGAAGGTGGGCGCACGACGGCGCGGGTAAATGGCATGTACCTTGGCCTTTGGGCGCCTAAGCGGCTTGATTGCGCCCGGACTTCTTGGCGATCAGCAGTTGCTTCTGGGATTTTTCCAGCAGCCCCGCAGGATTATCGGCGGCCTCCGGCACGGCGGCGCACACGCCCACGCTCACGCTCACGTAGCGCAGCACCGCGGAGCGCGGATGATGGATTCTAAGGTCCCTCACTCTTTCCGCCATGAGTTGGCCGACACGAAGCGCTTGCTCTGTCGTCAGGCCCGGCGCGAAAGCAATCAGGCTCCCGCCGTCGATGCGCGCCGTGACGTCGCTCGAACGGCGCAGGCATCCGGACACGACGTGCGCCACGCGGCGAATAGTGGAATCGCCTGCGGCGCGGCCAAACGTGGCGTTGTAGAGGTCCAGGGCATCGATGTCGATCGCGAACACCGCGATGCTGCGCTTTTCCCGCTGCGCCACCGACCAATCGCGCTTCAGCAGTTCCTCGAGGTAGGGCAAGGTGAAGAGCCCCGTCAATCGGTCGTCGCGGATAGCCATTGCGGTCGGCTGATGCGCGCCGCTCAACGAATCGCGGGTGAGCTTGGGGTCGATGCGCAGGCGCTCGCCCGCATCTCGATGATGACCCGCGAAGTGAGTGACGCGTCCATTGGCATCCAGCAAGGGCGATACCGTCATCTCGTTCCAGAACAAACTGCCGTCCTTGCGATAGTTGCGCAGAAGCACGCGGCAGGACTCCCCCCGGCTGAGCGCTTCTCGCAATCGATGTCTGCCGTCCTGCTCGCGATCATCCGCCTGCAGGAAGCGTAGATTGCGGCCGAGCAGCTCCGCCGTCGAATAGCCGGTCAAAGCCTCGAAGCCGCGATTGGCGTAGACAACCGGGCCCTCCGGATTTTGCGCGTCAACCAGCGCAACTCCTTCGGGAGAACTCTCGACCAGGCGCCGATACAAATCTGCGTCAAAGCCGCTCATGACTGTCCCTCTGTCAACACCAAAGGCGGCGGCGGCGTCGATAAGCTAGCAATCTTCGCCGCCGTCTCCTGCCAATGCCGGCTGCTGTGCAAATCCGCCGGCACCTCGCCCCGCCCGCGCATCCTCACCAGCCGCGCCTGCGAGGCTGCCGAGCCGGCATCGGCCGCCAGGCGGCCCAGGACCAATTCTACGGAATGTCGATCGTTACAAATGGGCAGGACGTCGCATCCCGCGGCGAGGGCGAGCTCTGAGCGGGCGATTACATCGCCGAATGCTGCGGCGCCCGCCATGCTCAGGTCATCCGCGAATACGCAGCCGTGGAACCCCAATTCGCCGCGCAGGATGCCGGTGATCCAGTGCCGCGACAAGCTCGCCGGCAAGGCATCGACCCCCGGGAAGACCACGTGGGCCGCCATGATACCGGCCAGATTATTCTCGATCAGCGGACGGTAGGGGCGCATATCCGCTTCCAAATCGGCAAATCCGCGCCGATCCACCGGCAAGGCGACGTGCGAATCGGCCACCACCGCTCCGTGGCCGGGAAAATGCTTGGCTGTCGCGGCCATTCCCGCTTCGCGCATGCCGACCAGGGTGGCGACGGCCAACGCGGCGACGGCGTCCGGATCACTGTGAAAGGCGCGATCGCCGATGATCTCACTGACGCCGTAGTCAAGGTCGACGCACGGCGCAAAACTGAAATCCACGCCGACGGCCCGCAATTCAGCGGCCATCAACCAGCCGAGCGACTGCGCGAATGCGAGCGCGTCGCCGGCGCTGCGGTCGTAGGCGCGGCCCAGCAGGCGCACCGGCGGCAGCCGAGTGAAGCCCTCCCGGAAGCGCTGCACCCGTCCGCCTTCCTGGTCCACGGCGATCAGGAGATGCGGCGTGCGCAGTCCGCGTATCGCGCCCGTAAGCGCGGCGACTTGCTGTGGATTGCTGTAATTTCGGGTGAATAAGAGCACGCTCCCGACCAAGGGATGCGTGAGCACGCGAACATCCTCGGCGGTCAATTCCGTGCCGGCGATGTCCACCATGAGCGGTCCCAAACTCATGCGGCAGCCTCGAACACCGCGATCGATTCGACGTGCGTCGTATGCGGAAACATATCCATCACCCCTGCGCAGGTCAGCTTGAATCCTTGGCTGTGCACCAAGATCTCGGCGTCCCGCGCTAAACTCCCAGGATGGCAGGAAATATACACGACTCGGCGGGGACGCCAATGCGCCAATCGCGCGAGCAGCGCGGATGCTCCCGCGCGCGGCGGGTCGAGCAGCACCAGATCGTAGCGCTCGTTCGTCCACGGCCCGAACGCGTCCGGCTCGAATAGATTTTCCCTGACGAATGCGGCATTGCCGATGCCGTTGCGGGCGCAATTCGCCTCCGCTCGCGCGAGCAGCGCCGAATCGCCCTCCACCCCGACGACGCGCGCCGCGCGGCGCGCCAAGGGCAGGGTGAAATTGCCTAAACCGCAAAACAGATCCAGCACCCGGTCCTGCCGCGTGGGCATTAAAAGATCCACGGCGGCGGATACCATCGCGACATTGACGTGCCGGTTGACTTGGATGAAATCGACCGGTGCGAATTCGATCACTACGTTGCCTGAATCCACGGCATAAGTCAGGGGAGAATAGTCCGGATTCAAGGGCCGCACCGTGTCGAGTCCGCCGGTTTGCAGGAAGATCTGCACGCCGAGCGCGGCACCGAAAGCGCGTAGTTTCTCGAGGTCCTGCTCGCCGGGCGCTTCGAGCACGCGAAAAACCAGCGCGGTGCAATCGTCCCCGGCCGCGACTTCAACCTGGGGCAATTTCTCGCGGATGGCGAGGGTTTCGACCAATGCCGCGAGCTCCCGCGGCAAAAACGCCAGAGACTCCTGCAAAACCTCGCAGCGCTGGATATCCGCGACGTACGGTTTCTCGCGTTCGCGAAAGCCGGCCAGCACCCGGCCTTTCTTGTGCACGTACTTGACTCCAAGCCGCGCGCGCCGGCGATATGCCCACTCGGGCCCGCGCAGCGGCGCCAATACACGTTCCGCCCCCACCCTGCCGATCCTGCGCAAATCCTCGAGCAGCTGGCGCTCTTTCGCCGCGACTTGTGCCGTCGTCGACAAATGCTGCAGGGCGCAGCCGCCGCAAATCCCGAAGTGGGCGCAGGCCGGTACGACGCGGTCCGCCGAGGCGACCAAGACATCGAGCAACACCGCCTCGTCCATTTGACGGCGCCGCTTGATCACCCGGAAGCGGACGCGTTCTCCCGGCAATGCGCCGTCGATGAAGATCGCCTTGCCCTCCTCGCGCGCGACCCCTCGCCCGTCGTGAGCCAGATCGATCACGATGGCCTCGCGTACTTCGGGGAGATTCACGCTCTGGCCCACGCCGCCGCAAATTCCTGAAGATGAAGGGCTTGAGAGCCATCCAGGAGGGCACGAACACGCGCGGTCTCGTGGGCGTGCTCGGCCGAATTGAGACGGCCGCGCAAGAGTTCGAAGCGCAAATAGATCAAGTACGTGTTCAGCACATCGGTTTCGCAGTAATTGCGGATGCGTCCGATCCCGCCGCGCAGATACTCGCTCCAGACCTCCGCTCCCTGCATTCCCAGCTTGCCGGGAAAGCCGAGCAGCGTCGCAATATCGTGGAGGCTGGCTCGGCCGCGGCCCTGAAAGCCCGACAAGATATCCATCAGATCCATGTGCCGCCAATGGAATCGGCTCAAGTAATTGCTGAATCTGAAATTCTGGTCGGAATCGCCCATCTCCCAGTAACGGGCCGCCGTTACGCTGTGCAAAAGACTTCTGTAGTGCAGCACAGGCAGATCGAATCCGGCGCCGTTCCACGAGACGAGCTCCGGCGTGAATTTTTCCAAGCCTTCGAAGAACCGTTCGATCAGGAGCTTCTCGGGCGAAGCCTCATCCCCGAGGCTCCAGACCTTGAGTGCGTCTCGGGTACGCATTACCACCGAGATTGCGACGACACGGTGCTGCTCGTGCGAGAGGAATTCGCTTCCCATCGCCTGGCGGCGCTTGGTGAACATGATCTGCGCCACCTGCTCGTCGGACAAATCATGCAGCCCGTACAGACGTCGCCCGAGATCGGTGTCGGGCACGGTCTCGATGTCGAACACCAAGGTGTTCATACCGAGATGCGCCGCATCAGAACCGCGACCGCCACGACCAATCCGCCCTCGTCGGTAAGGGTCACATGGCCCTCGCCGATGCCCAAGGCCTCGCGCACTTTCGCGCCCCGCGGCGAGTACACCACCTCAGGCTTGCCCCAGGAATTCTGCACGACTCCCACGTCGCGTATCCAGACGCCGTGCGCAAAGCCGGTGCCCATGCCCTTGACGATGGCTTCCTTGGCGGCGAAGCGCATCGCGATGAATCGGACGGGACGCGCCGTCCGCTCGAACTGCACCCGTTCTTCCGGCATCAACAGATGCGACAAAAAACGCTCGCCGTGCTTCCCGTATACGCGCTCGATGCGGTCGACCTTGATTACGTCGATGCCGATCCCGTAAATCATGAAACCTGCGCCATCGATGCTAGCTTCGCGCCGCGCGCATCAACTCTTTCATATCCCGCACTGCCTTGGCCAAACCGTCCATGATCGAGCGCGCAACGATGGCGTGGCCGATATTGAGTTCGACGATTTCCGGAATGGCGGCGATCGGCTCGACGTTGTGGTAATTGAGGCCGTGCCCTGCATTCACGACCAAGCCGAGGCGCGCCGCAAATTTCGCCGCGGCGCACAGCCGTTCGAATTCGCGGGCTTGGGACCCGCCCGCGGCATCGGAATAGGTGCCGGTGTGCAGTTCGATCACCGGAGCGCCGGCGCGATGCGCCGCTTCGATTTGCTCCAGGTCCGGGTCGATGAACAAGGAGACCCGGATGCCCGAACTCCCCAGCGCCTGCACGGCGTCGGCCACCCGTGCGCTCTGTCCCGCCACGTTCAGACCTCCCTCGGTGGTTACTTCCTGGCGGGACTCAGGCACCAAGCAGCAATCCTGCGGCAGGACCTTCTGCGCGATCAGGAGCATCTCCTCGGTCACCGCCATTTCGAGATTCATCCGGGTCTGCAAGACCTCGCGCAGCGCCGTGACGTCCCGATCCTGAATGTGCCTGCGGTCTTCGCGCAGGTGCAGAGTGATGCTGTCGGCGCCGGCCTCTTCGGCCATCAACGCCGCGTACACGGGATCGGGGTAGCGTGCGCGCCGCGCCTGGCGCACGGTCGCCACGTGGTCGATATTCACGCCAAGAGCTATCCCTGCGTGCAGCGCGCCGCCGTTCACGAACCCTCCGCGCTTACGGCGCCGTCCCGGCGCGCAAGTTCGCGCGGGCCATCCTTGGACTCGCGATGGCGCAAGGCGAGAGCGAGCTCCCGCGATTTCAGCACGCGGCCGTCGAGGCAAGCATCGATCGCAGCGCGCAGCACCCGCTTGGCATCGCGGAGCGAGCGCGGGTCGCCGAAGCTCTCCAGCTGCAGATCGGCCAAGGATTGGCCGTATACGGCACCCGGTGCCTCGGCCACGCAAAGCTGCGGGCCGCTTTGCAGAGCGAACCGGTAATATCCGTCCGGTGCCACCGGAACGCCGTCGGCTGTCCTCGCAAGCTCCAGCCCATAACCCAAATCATTCAACAAGCGCTTCTCGAAGCGGCGCAGGGTGGGTTCCTCGAGGTCCCCGGCGCACAGCGATTGGATGCAGGAGGCATAGGAGAAGAAAATCTCCGGATGCGGATCGCAGCGCTCCGTGAGCTTCAACAGCAGCTCGTTCAAATAGAATCCGCTCATGAGCCGGTTAGGCGCGAGGGTGGTCATTAGACCATCGATCTCGGCCGTCACCAACTGACAGGCTTCTCCCTTGCCGGACCACGATACGAGCATCCGCTGGAAGGGCCGCAGCACGCCCCTCAGCGTCGATTTAGGCCCATTGGCGCCGCGTGCGAACAGCGTGAGCCGTCCATGCTCGCTGGTGAATACTTCCACGATGCGGCTGGTGTCGCGATACGCATATTGGTGCAAAACATAGGCCGGTGCCAGCCACACGCGCCGCGCGGAGGGCCTGCCTGCGCTCTTCATAACGTGTCGTACCCAAACTGGCGCAGCGCCGACTCGCTGTCGGCCCAGTTCTCCTTGACCTTGACCCACAGCTCCAGATGGACGGAGCGCTGCCACAAGTCGTTGAGTTCAATGCGCGCAAGGCGGCCGATTTCCTTCAACCGCTCGCCTCCCTGACCGATCACGATCGCTTTTTGCCCGGCGCGCTCGACCCAGATGACGGCGTTGATCATGATGCGATTGTTCTCGTCCGCAAAGCGTTCGATTTGCACGTTGATGCCATAGGGCAATTCCTCGCGCAGCTTCAGAGTGAGCTTTTCGCGCACTATCTCGGCCGCATGGAACGGCTCATCCCGGTTCGTGACCACATCGGAGGCAAACAAAGGCGGCGATACGGGAAGCCGTGATCCGATGACATCGACCAGCCGCTCAAGATTATCAGACTGCAGCGCCGATATCGGTATGATTCCCGAGGCAGGAACGCGTTCCGTCATTTCCTCGAGGAAGGGCAGCAGCTTCTCTTTCGGGAACACGCGATCGACCTTGTTGACCACCAGGAACAGCGGCTGCTTCAACCCCCGCACCCGGTCCCAAACCCAGATGTCCTCCTCGGTGAAGCGCATGGCTTCGATCACGAACACGATGACGTCGGCATCCTGGGAGGAGGAGATGGCCACGCGGTTCATATACTGATTCATCACGCGGCGCGTCGATTCGTGCAGGCCCGGCGTATCGACCAGCACCAACTGCGCGTCCGGACGATTGACGACGCCGAGAATCCGGTGGCGGGTGGTCTGGGGCTTGGCGGTGACGATCGACACCTTGCGCCCGACCAAGGCGTTCACCAACGTCGATTTGCCGACGTTCGGCCGGCCCACGATGGCCACATGCCCGGCGCGAAACTTAAGATCGCTCATTCGGGCTTCCGCATTTCCGGCGGCAGCAGCTCGAGCAACTTTGCCGCAGCCAATTGCTCGGCGCGGCGGCGGCTGCCTCCTTCGCCGACAGCCGCGAGCTCGAAAACCGGGACCTCACAACTGACGGTGAACGATTGGGTGTGAGGATCGCCTGACACCGCCGTCAGGGTATAGACCGGCAGAGCGAGACCGCGCGCCTGTAGCGCTTCCTGGAGGCGCGTTTTCGGGTCCTTGAGCGTTTCCGCCGACGGCAACTCCGCCATGCGCGGACCGATGATTCGCGCCACTGCCGCCGCCGCCGCATCGAACCCCGAATCCAGAAATATGGCGCCCAATAGGGCCTCCAGTGCATCGGCCAATATCGACGCCCGGCGAAACCCTCCGGTTTTCAGCTCACCCAACCCCAGACGCAAATGTTCGCCCAAGCCGAGCTCACCCGCGATTTGCGCCAAGGTCTCGCCGCTGACCAGGGTCGCGCGCAACCGCGACAGCCCCCCTTCATCGACGAGCGGATGCGCATGGTAAAGCATCCGCGCTACGCTGCAATTGAGTATTGCATCGCCGAGGAATTCCAGACGCTCGTTGTGTTCGGCGCCGGCGCTGCGGTGGGTCACGGCGGCATGGCAGAGCGCCGGCTGCAGGAATTTGTGGCCCGAGTGAACTCTCGACCCACCTCAGGAGCGGATCCGATAGGGGCTGCGAATTCACTGCACCTTCACGGTCTTGTCGAAGTGCACGGAGAGAGACACGTTGCCGATATACGGTTCGGAGTCGTCATAGGCGACATGAAGTGCGACCGCGCCGCCCTCGTCTTTCGTGATTTCGACGTCCTTATAGTCGATCCCGCTGATGGTCGTGATCTCCCAATGCCTCTCCAGGGAATGGCGTATCGCCATGATATCGGGAGTGTCGCCCTTCGCCTCCCCTGCCACGGCCTGCAGCGTATGCACGACATTCATGTAGTTGAGGTACACCGGAACCAGGCGAATGCCCGCATAGACGATGACTCCGGCCATCGCGAGGATGCAGAGCAATCCAATGAATGTCATGCCCTGCTGGCGCTGCCGCATACCGTGTTTCATAGTCGGCCTCCCTAAATGGCCCTATTGAATCGCATTCCCCACTCGCCGCCAGAGAGGTCCGTCACGAGTATCGAGATTAAGCCAGATTCGCACCGCTTTCCCCACCAGATTCTGCTCCGGTACGTACCCCGGGGCGTCGATATCGTCCTGAAACCGGCTGTCCTTGCTGTTGTTGCGATTGTCGCCCATGAAGAAATAATGCTTGGGGGGCACCACCCACTCGCCGGTTTTGACGCCGCCGTTGGCGAACATGATGAGGTGGCGCTTGGCATCCAATTGCTCGAAAGCCGTGGGTGCGCCGGCGTAATTCCCCAAGTCCTGTTTCGGGCCGGAGTAAATCGGTCCGCGCTCCTGCGGCACGGGCTTGTCGTTGACGAACAGCTGGTTGTTCTCATCCACTCTGATGCGGTCTCCCGGCAATCCAACCAGCCGTTTGATGTAATTGATTTTCGGATTCGGCGGCAGGCGGAATACGATCACATCGCCGCGCTGCGGGGTGCCCGTGGGTATCAGCAGCGTGTTCGATACCGGCAGGCGCAGCCCGTAGGAATACTTGCTGACGAAAATGAAATCACCGTCGAACAAGGTCGGCATCATGGAGTCGGAGGGAATGCGGAACGGTTCGAACAGGAATGAGCGGATCACCAGCACCAGCACGATGACCGGGAAGAATGAGCGCGCATACTCGACGGCCACCGGCTCGCGTACCCGATCCGGCGGCGTGCCGGCCGCGGCTGCGTGCTGTTTGCGGCTGCGAGCGAAGAACAGGTGGTCGAGCAGCCAAACGATGCCCGAAACGGCGCCGACGACCACCAGCATGAGACTGAAGTCGACGGCCTCGTAGCGAAACAAGCGCCACAACATGGCCAATGCCAGACCGACCAGTGCATACCCCGCCAATTTCGGCAGCGTAGGCTCCTCGAGGCTCATGGCCCCGGGATCTCGTTTCGGCCTGAAAAACCAGCCGTCCGCCAGTATCACCAGCACGCACACGGCGCCCGCGCATAAAAGACCAATGAAAACGCTGTCGCCGTCAGTCACTCATACCCCCAAAATAAATAGTATTCCTGTCCACCAGGTTCAGCTGGGCTTCTTTCCGACCTGCAGGACCGCCAAGAAGGCCTCCTGCGGAATTTCGACCTGACCGACTTGCTTCATGCGCTTCTTGCCGGCTTTCTGTTTCTCGAGGAGCTTGCGCTTGCGCGTGATGTCGCCGCCGTAGCATTTGGCGAGCACGTTCTTGCGCATCGCTTTGACGCTGGCGCGCGCGATGATATGGCTGCCGATTGCCGCCTGGACGGCGATGTCGAACATCTGCCGCGGGATCAATTCCTGCATCTTGTCGACCAATTCCCGGCCGCGGTTGTAGGAATTGTCGCGATGAACGATGAGCGACAGCGCATCGACCGGCTCGCCGTTGATCAACACATCGAGCTTGACCAGCGGCGCTGTCTGAAAGTGGCTGAAGACGTAGTCGAACGAAGCATATCCGCGGCTCGCGGATTTTAGGCGATCGAAGAAATCGAGCACGACTTCGGCCAGCGGCAGATCGTACTGCAGCGATACTTGACTGCCGAGGAACAGCATCTTTTTTTGCACGCCGCGCTTCTCGCTGCATAGGGTCAGCACCGCCCCGACGTGATCCGGCGGCACCAGGATATTGGCGGTGATGATCGGTTCGCGCAGCTCCGAGATTCGATCCTGAGGCGGCAGCTTGGAAGGATTGTCGACGTTGATCACCGTCCCATCCGTGAGCAGCACCTCGTAGATCACCGTCGGGGCGCTGGTGATCAGACGCAGGTCGTACTCGCGCTCGAGCCGCTCCTGCACGATATCCATGTGCAGCAATCCCAGGAATCCGCAGCGAAATCCAAACCCCAGCGCCGTCGATACCTCCGGTTCGAAATGCAGCGCCGAATCGTTGAGCTTCAGCTTCTTGAGCGCCTCGCGAAATTGCTCGTAGTCATCCGAACTGACCGGAAACAATCCCGCAAAAACCCGCGGCTGCACCTGCTTGAACCCCTCGAGCGGTGCTTTGGCGGGATTGTTTTCCAACGTGATGGTATCGCCGACCGGGGCGCCGTCGATTTCCTTGATGCCGGCGATGACGAAACCCACCTCACCGGTGTTCAGCGATTCGCGCGTCACGGGTTTGGGTGCAAAGCGGCCCAGCTTGTCGATTTGATGACTGCGGCCCGTCGACATCACCCGAATCTTGGCCCCCGTGTGCAGCGCACCATTCATCACGCGCACCAGCGATACGACGCCAACATAATTGTCGAACCATGAATCGATGATCAGGGCCTGCAACGGGCCATCCGGGTCCCCCTGCGGCGGCGGTATGCGCCGGACCAGATGTTCCAGCAGTTCGGGGACGCCGAGGCCGGTCTTGGCGCTCACCAATGCCGCATCGTCGGCCGGGATACCGATGATTTCCTCGATTTCGTGAATGACTTTGGCCGGATCCGCCGACGGCAAATCGATCTTGTTGATGACCGGCAAAACCTCGAGCCCTTGCTCGAGCGCCGTGTAGCAATTGGCAACGCTCTGTGCCTCGACCCCCTGGGCCGCATCCACCACCAGAAGCGCGCCCTCGCAGGCCGCGAGCGAGCGTGATACTTCGTAAGAAAAATCTACGTGACCCGGAGTATCGATGAAATTCAGCTGATACAGCTCACCGGTGATCGATTTGAACGCCAGCGTCACGCTCTGCGCTTTGATGGTGATGCCTCGTTCACGCTCCAGATCCATCGAGTCGAGCACTTGCGCCTGCATCTCACGCGCCTCGAGACCACCGCATTCCTGGATGAATCGGTCGGCCAAAGTCGATTTGCCGTGATCAACATGAGCAATGATGGAAAAGTTGCGAATATTCTTCATCTACGCCTGGACTTGGGCAAACCATCGATTATACCGGTCGGCGATGGTATGCGAGGGCCTTCTGCACCTCCTCGGGATCCAAATGCCCGTGGCACACCAATTCTCCGGCGTACAGCAAAACGGGAATCTTATGGCCATAGCGAGTCTTGGCCGCAGGGTCGGCATCGACGTCGAGCACATCAATGCCGTGGGATTGCGCCTCGGGCAGCGCCTCAAGCGCCATCAACATCTCATCGCACAGGCAGCACCCCGGACGCGAATAGAGCAGAAAGCGCAGCGGCGCCGGCACGAGTCAGCGGCGAGGAAGATCGGCGACGCCGGTCGATTTGACCGAATGTGCGATGAATTCCACGGTCTGGGCGGGCACCTCGCCGACCGCGGTAACTTGGTGGCCCTGCACGACGGTGGAAAAAGCGAATCCGGAACCCACCCGCGCCAGACCTTGCATCGGCGGATCGGCCGGCGCGTTTTGAGTTGCGTCCGCACCCGGTAGTTTGACCTGCTGCGCTTCGACGAAAACCGAGACCGTCGCCAATCCATCCGAGTACACCAGATGGCTCGCTGGGACGCTCGCGCCGCCGATCGTCTGCGCGCCCGCGACGGTCAAATGGAATCCCGGCGGCAACTCGCTGGCCCGGAAGGCCGACAGCGCGGCAGAAGCGCTGTCGCGGGACGCTCCCTGGCGCACCCAGCGCATGCCCTCGGTCCGCACGGCCGGTGCGAGATCGCTATCCGGGATGTTTTCCGGCATATCCAGCCGCGCAAAGAATATTTGTTCGATCACTTGCCCGCGTGAATCGCAAAGCTGCGTCTTGAGCGGCATGGCGGTCTTCTGATCGAGCCACAGACGATACCCAAAGCGGAACTGATCCTTGGGATTCACCGCGATGACCCGTGCCGCGCGCCCCAGAATGCGCGATGCGGGCAATGACTCGATGCGATAGAACTCGTTCACGTCCGTCCCGAACTGGGGCAGCGATCCCAAAAAAGGCCCGTTATCGGCGCGCGCTTCCACCAATACGGTGTGCTGGTCGGGCAAGTAACACGTCAATTCGTCGTTGTTTCGCACGAACTCCCGCCCGGAACCGTCCAGCGACTGCAACCGCTCGGTCACGCGGCCCGCCCGCACCCGGTGCACGATACGCATGGTCTCGACCCGGCCTTCGCTCAGGTGAAAGAACGTGCCGTCGTAGTTGCGGGTGGCCAAAGCATGGTTCATTTTCTGCAGCCATTCGCGCGGATCGTCGGCGACGCGGCATGCTGCGGCAGGAGGATTATCATGGCGCCGTAAACGGCGCAGGGAAGCAGCCAGGCGGCTCGATTGCTCCTCGATCGGCTCATGGAGCAACGTGCGCCGCCGCTTCGGTGACTTGAGGCTGCTGTTCGTCGGCCTCGATGAGCAAGTCGGCCAATACCCCGCGCCGGGCGAGTCCGGAGGAGTATTTGCTGTGCGCGAACACATAACTGGTCAACCGCGCCGGGGGCATAGCCGCGGATGATGCGGCCGGCACCGTATAGGAGACTGCCTCCCGCGGCGCCTGATCGACCATCGCGCTCGACGCAAGGATCGCCGGGGCCGGCGCCGCACTCTGCGCCGTGACGCCGAGGCCTGGCCGCAATCCGGGGGCATCCGCCCGTTGATGGAAGGTGATGACCGCTACTGCCGTAACCCCGGCGGCTACCGCCGCACCGGCGAACGGCCGCCACCAGCGCGGTGCGCGGGTCTGCGGAGGTTGCCCGCCGGCGGGAATGGGCTCGCCGTCGATGGCCAGATTGACCCGGCCGGCGAACCTCCTGGTCATAAGACTCAGGCTTCCACCGCGGATAGCCTCGCCGATCAGCGCATAGCGACCGAAGCTATCGCGCAGCTCCCCGTCGCGGGTGAGCCGCTTCAACAGCAGTTCGGTTTCCGAGCTGGGCAATTCCCCGTCGAGGAACGCCGATACTTGTTCACGAATTTGTTCGCTCATGTGTCCTCAGGCCGACCAAGGCCGCCGTCGAATATGGGTCGTAACTTCTTGTCGATCGCTTCGCGCGCGCGAAAGATTCGCGAGCGCACGGTACCTACCGGGCAATCCATGGTTTGCGCGATGTCTTCATAACTTAATCCTTCCAACTCGCGAAGGACGATTGCGGTTCGCAAATCTTCGGGCAGATTTTCGATTGCCCGGTTCACCGTGTCGCGAATTTCGTCGGTGAGAAGCAAACCTTCGGGAGTTTCTGATTCGGCCAGCCGGGCATGCAGATCGTATTGTTCCGGATCCTGAAGGTCGAGGTCGTAATCCATGGGCCTGCGTTTGGTGGCAACCAGGGCGTTCTTGGCGGTGTTGATCGCGATTCTATACAGCCAGGTATAGAAGGCACTATCGCCGCGGAACGACTGGAGCGCACGGAACGCCTTGACGAAAGCCTCCTGTGCGATGTCTTCAGCCTCGGTTGCATCGTGCACGTAACGCATGATCAGCTTCAGCACCTTGTGCTGGTATCGCAGGACCAACAAATCGAACGCCGCGCGCTCGCCGCGCTGGACCCTCTCCACCAGCTTGAGATCACTCTCTTCAACACTCATGCGTGATCCCAAACCGGCGAGCGCACAGCCCAGCCTGTCGCGATAGACAGACCGGCCAAGGAAAAGTTCGACGATCCCCGGCGAAATCGGATTTAAACGTGACTTGGCGCACAGGACAGATTCTAGCAGCGGCACGGGGCCGCACTATCCATAGCTGCGGGAGTTGCCGTAATTCGCTCGATGAGGGCCGCGAAGCGCGGCGGCGGCTGCTGCGCGCCCAGGCAGTAGGCATACAGAACCGTGTCGTGCGTATCCAACAGCTCCTTGAAGGCCTCTCTTTCGCAACTGGATGCGCTGCAGAAACGTTGATCGACATAACGCGTCAGCAGAACATCGAGTTCTTTCATGCCGCGGCGGCATCGCCAACGCAGTTTCCCAAGTTCCCTGGGATCGGAGCCGCCCATCAATGTCGACGATGAGCCATCATTTGCTTGATCTCGCCGATCGCCCTGGCAGGATTGAGGTCCTTCGGGCATGCGTCGGTGCAGTTCATGATGGTATGGCAGCGGTACAGGCGAAACGGATCTTCGAGATAATCGAGCCGTTCGCCGGCCGCCTCATCCCGGCTGTCGACGATCCAACGGTAGGCTGCCAGCAGTGCCGCGGGCCCGAGGTACCGGTCCGCGTTCCACCAATAACTGGGGCAGCTGGTCGAACAGCACGCGCACAGGATGCACGCCGAAGGCCGATCGACCTTTTCCTGATCTTCTTTGGACTGCAGGCGCTCGGCATCAGGGGGCGGCGGGGTGCGAGTTTGCAGCCACGGTTTGATCGACGCGTACTGGGCATAGAAGTCTGTGAGGTCGGGAACCAAGTCCTTGATGACCGGCATGTGCGGCAAGGGATAGACCTTGATGTCATGTTTGACGTCGGCGCACGCGCTGACGCACGCCAGGGCGTTTTTGCCGTCGATATTCATGGCGCATGAGCCGCAAATCCCCTCGCGGCACGAGCGCCGAAAGCTCAGTGTGGAATCGATCTCGTTCTTGATCTTGATCAGCGCATCCAACACCATGGGACCGCAGGCATCCATATCGAGTTCGTAGCTGTCGAGGCGCGGATTCTCCGCCGAGTCGGGATCGAAACGGTAGATCTTGAATACACGCACGTTCTTGGCGCCCGCAGGCGCCTTGTACACGCGGCCGTCCTTGCGCACCTTGGAATTGGCGGGAAGCGAGAATTCAGCCATCAAATGCTCCTGATCATCCGAGACCTCAATAGGTCCGCGCCTTGGGTGGTATGGGGTCGACGTCGCCGGTCAAGGTATTCAGCTGAACCGGCCGGTAGTCGAACCGAGTAGCACCTTCGGCGGAGACCCAGCACAGCGTATGCTTCAGCCAATTTTGATCGTCTCGGCTCGGAAAATCCTCGCGCGCCTGCGCACCGCGGCTCTCGGTGCGATTCTCCGCCGAATGCATGGTCGCGACGGCTTGTCCCAGCAGATTATCGAGCTCCAGTGTCTCGATCAGATCGGTGTTCCAGATCAAAGACCGGTCCGTGATTTGAACGTCGGCGAAGGAATCGAAGACCTCCGCGAGCCTGCGTTTGCCGTCGCTCAAGGACTCCCCGGTCCGGAACACCGCAGCATCGCTTTGCATCACGCGCTGCATTGCCAGCCGGATGTCGGCCGTGCGCCGGGATCCCTTTGCATGGCGAAACTTGTCCAATCGAGCGATCGTGTGCTCGCCGGCGTCGGCCTTGAAGGCGCGATGCGCCCTGTCGGGTTTTACCACCCGCGCACAGTGCCGCGCCGCTTCCCGGCCGAATACGACCAGATCGAGCAGCGAGTTGGATCCCAGACGGTTCGCGCCATGCACCGAGACGCATGCCGCCTCGCCCACCGCCATGAGCCCGCTAACCACCGCGTCCCTGCCGGCCGCGCGGGTTACGACTTCGCCGTGCACATTGCAGGGAATGCCGCCCATGTTGTAGTGCACGGTGGGCAGCACCGGGATGGGCTCCTTATTGACGTCAACTCCCGCAAATATTCTCGCGGTCTCGGCGATACCGGGCAATCGCTCCTTGATGACTGCGGGGCCGAGATGCTCCAAATGCAGATCGATGTGGTCTTTCAACGGCCCGACGCCGCGCCCTTCGCGGATCTCCAGAGTCATCGCGCGGCTGACGACGTCGCGGGAGGCCAAGTCCTTGGCATTCGGCGCGTAGCGCTCCATGAATCTCTCGCCGGCCGCGTTCGTCAAATACCCGCCCTCGCCGCGCGATCCTTCGGTGATCAGGCAGCCGGCGCTATAGATGCCGGTCGGATGGAACTGCACGAATTCCATGTCCTGCAAGGGCAAGCCCGCGCGCAGCGCCATGCCGCCGCCGTCCCCCGTGCAGGTGTGGGCGGACGTGCATGAAAACCAGGCGCGTCCGTAACCGCCGGTCGCCAAGACGACCATGTGCGCACGAAACCGGTGCAGAGTGCCGTCGGACATGTCGAGCGCGATCACTCCCCGGCATTCGCCGTTTTCCATAATGAGATCGAGCGCAAAGTACTCGATGAAAAATCTTGCTTCGTGCTTGAGGGATTGTTGATACAGCGTGTGCAGCATGGCGTGGCCGGTCCGATCGGCCGCAGCACACGTGCGCTGTGCGATGCCCTTGCCGTAATGCGTGGTCATGCCGCCGAAGGGGCGCTGGTAAATGCGGCCATCCTCCGTGCGCGAAAATGGCACCCCGTAGTGCTCGAGTTCGATGACCGCGGCTGGCGCCTCCTTGCACATGAACTCGATCGCGTCTTGATCCCCGAGCCAATCGGACCCCTTCACGGTGTCGTACATGTGCCAGCGCCAATCGTCCGGACCCATATTGCCGAGCGCTGCCGAGATCCCTCCCTGTGCCGCCACGGTGTGGCTGCGCGTCGGGAACACTTTCGTCAGGCACGCGGTGGCAAGTCCGGCTTCGGCAAGACCGAACGTCGCGCGCAAACCCGCGCCTCCGGCGCCGACGACGACCACGTCGTAGCTGTGGTCCGTCAATTTGTAGTCGCTCATGGATTACGATCCGAACGTGACGCGCAAAATCGCAAATATGCTCGCGCCGCCGACCAGCACGTACAGGAATCGCAACAGCATCAGAAAAAGGACTTTCATGCCGGCGGAATGCACATAGTCTTCGACCACCTCCGTGGTGCCCTGGTAGGCGTGATGAGTCGAGACTCCGACCAGCAGCACGGCAAAGAATCCGGTCGTGGGAATCGAAATCCATGCCTTGACCGTCGCGTAATCGAGAGCCGGCAGCGCCCACACCGAGAACACGAACCACACTGTCAGGGGGACGAGCGCGATGGAGCTCACCCGTTGCGCCCACCAATGGCTGGTACCGTCTTTGGCGGATCCCAATCCGAGCACGCGCCCCAGAGGGCTGCGCAAGCTCATGCTCGGTGACCCACCCAAATCAGAACCCAGAAGGAAATGGTCAAGACGATCGAACCGAGCACCGCGAACCAGCCGCTCGCGCGGCATTGAGTGCGTTCGAAGCCGAATCCCATATCCCAGAACAGGTGGCGTACGCCGTTCAAGAGATGGTACAAAAAAGCAAAAGTCCAACCGACCAGCAGCAAGAGCCCGAGCGGACTCGCCAATACTGTCGCCGCCGCGGCATAGGATCTTTCGCCGCCGGCCAGCGACATCAACCAGTAGCAGAGCGCCAGCAGTCCCAGTGCCAACGCGATGCCGGTCAGCCGATGCAAAATCGACAGACTATTGCCGATCTGCCATCGATAGATCTGCAGGTGGGGCGAGATCGGACGCGCGCGTGCCGGCATCATCGCTCTCCGCGACTATGAGATGAAGGAAGGGGCATGGTTAAAAATCGATACAGCGGCCACGCAGCTCCCAGTCGCCGAAGCGCGTCGGCTCCGGCCCATCGCGCCCGCCCAACTCGCGCACGACGCTCGAGGGGACGGCTGCGGGCGCCGCGGCAGGTTCTTCCACTTCGAATTCTTCGGAATGCATCATCACAGGGCGAAAGTTTGCCAGAAAGACGTTGAGTATATATCAGACGGTCCGCCGCGCAGGATTTGCCCGGCTGTCTCGTGGGGTTGACATCACTGACCGAGTACCCATTTCATAGGATGATGATTATCGACGCAACTCCTTCTTCGGGCCGCCTGCCGCATTTGGGCGCACTGCGATTCACCGGACCCGACGCCGCGAGCTTTCTGCAGGGACAGGTGTCCAATGACACGCGCCGCCTCGCCGAAGGCCAGAGCCTATTCGCAGCTTACTCAAGCCCGCAAGGTCGCGTGCTCGCGCTCCTGCATCTGCTGCCCCATTCCAGCGGGATCGTCGCGATACTCCCGCGCGAGCTCATCTCGCCGACGTTGGCGGCGCTGCGCAAGTTCGTGCTGCGCGCCAAGGTTAAGATCGAAGAGGCCGCAGACCTCGCCGTTGCCGGCCTGCGGGGCAGAGACGGCTTCGAGCCGGCCGGCATGGCCGCCCCACCGCCGGGCGCCGGCTACGCCGAAAATGACGGCATCGGAGTTGCCGCAGTCAATCGCGACCCCGGCCGCTGGTGGGCAATCGGCGCCGCGGGGCAACTGGCCGAGCGGGGTTTGGCCGGGCGCAGCGGTGAGGCAGATGGATTCGAACAAGCTTGGCGCCTCGCCGACATTCGCGCCGGCCTGCCGCAGATATATCTGGCGACCCGCGAGGTTTTCGTCGCTCAGATGCTGAACCTCGATCGACTGGATGGCATCAGCTTCACCAAGGGTTGCTACACCGGGCAAGAAATCATTGCCCGCACCCAGCACCTGGGCCGCATCAAACGCCGGCTGTATAGGCTGCAATTGCCTGACGGCGAATGGCTCATAGGCCAGGCACTGCGCTTGATCGACGGGCGCAACGGACGCGTGGTCGAGGTGGTCCGCGGCGGCAGCGGATTCGAGGCGTTGGCCGTGCTCAACGTGCAGGCGAGCGCGGATCCATCGGACGGCGGAGAAGCGGCGGCAGGCACAGCGGTCGTTGCTGCAGCGCTGCCGCTTCCTTACGAACTCTGATCGCGTCTCGAGACGACTGCCGCTTGAAGGTCCGTCAACACTCTGGCCGCATGTGAGGAAACAGCAATACGTCGCGGATCGAGGGAGAATCGGTATATAGCATGACGAGCCTGTCCACGCCCAGCCCGAGTCCTGCCGCGGGCGGCATGCCGTATTCCAGCGCGCGCACATAGTCGGCGTCGAAATACATGGCTTCCTCGTCGCCGGCCTCCTTGCGTTCGACCTGGTCCTTGAAGCGTTGTGCCTGGTCCTCCGCGTCGTTCAGCTCCGAGAATCCGTTCGCCAGTTCGCGTCCGCCGACGAAGAATTCAAATCGGTCGGTGATGAACGGATCCGCATCGTTGCGCCGCGATAAGGGCGAGACCTCCGCGGGGTACGCGTAGGCGAAGGTCGGCTGCACCAGCGTGTGCTCTCCCGTCTGCTCGAAAATCTGAATTTGCAGTTTGCCCGGACCGTCGCCGGATTTGAACGGGATTTTCATTTGTTCGCACACGCGCCGCAAATATGCCGCATCGCGTAGCGACATGGGGTCTAGATCGGGGTTATTCGCCAAAATGATGTCTTCGATGCTTCGGCGCGCGAAGCTCTGCGACAGATCGATCTCGGTTCCCTGGTACATGAGCCTGCGCGATCCGAGCAACGTGTCGGCGAGCCCTTGAAACAGGGTTTCGATCATGTCCATCAGATCGGCGTAATCCGCATATGCCTGATACAGCTCGAGCATCGTAAATTCCGGGTTGTGCTGCGTCGACACGCCTTCATTGCGGAAATTTCTATTGATCTCATAAACCCGCTCGAAACCGCCGACGGTGAGCCGCTTCAAATACAACTCCGGCGCGATGCGCAAATACATGTCCACATCGAGCGCGTTGTGATGAGTCTTGAATGGGCGTGCCGCAGCCCCGCCGGGGATCGGATGCAGCATCGGTGTTTCCACCTCCAGGAATCCGCGCGCATCGAGAAACGCGCGCAGGTAGCGCACGATTCGCGACCGCGTTTCGAACACCCGCCGGCTGTCCTCGTTCATGATCAGATCGACATAGCGCCGCCGATATCGCAATTCGGTATCGGCGATACCATGCCACTTATCGGGAAGCGGCCGCAAAGACTTGGTGAGCAATGCCAAACGGTCCGCCCTCACCGACAACTCGCCGGTTTTGGTGCGGAACAGGGTTCCCTCGGCGCCGACCACATCGCCGACATCCCAGCCCTTGAACTCCTCATACCCCTCGCCGAGAGCCTGCTGCTGCAGGAACACTTGAATTGCGCCGCTAGAGTCCTCGAGCTTGGCAAAACTCGCTTTTCCCATGACCCGCTTGGCGCGCATCCGGCCCGCTACCCTCACCCGGACAGCCGCCGTGTCCAGCGCTTCAGCGCTCTTTGCGCCGTATGCCAACAAGATATCCGCTGCCCGGGCGTCGCGACGAAAACCATTCGGAAATGGGTTGCCGCGCTCGCGTAGTTTCGCGAGCTTTGCGCGCCGCTCGGCGATCAAGTGGTTCTCGTCGTTTTCGCTCATTGTCGCTGGCTCATAGACCCTGCTTCAGGCTGGCTTGCATGAATTCGTCGAGCGCTCCGTCGAGCACGGCGGTGGTGTTGCCGATCTCGATGCCGGTTCGCAGATCCTTGATCCGGGACTGATCCAACACGTAGCTGCGGATTTGATTGCCCCAGCTCACATCTGATTTCGAGTCCTCGAGAACTTTCGCCGCCGCATTGCGCTTGTTGAACTCGAGTTCGTAGAGTTTGGCTTTCAGCATCTTCATTGCCGTGGAGCGATTCTTGTGCTGGCTGCGTTCGCCCTGACAGGCGACCACGATGCCGCTCGGCATATGCGTGATGCGCACGGCGGACTCGGTCTTGTTCACGTGCTGGCCGCCCGCCCCGCTGGAGCGGTACACATCGACGCGCAGGTCCGCCGGATTAATCTCGATGTCGATGTCATCGTCCACTTCCGGAGAAACGAAAACAGAGGCAAACGACGTATGGCGGCGATTACCCGAGTCGAACGGCGACTTTCGCACCAGCCTGTGCACGCCGGTTTCCGTGCGCAACCAGCCGTAGGCATAGTCGCCGATCATGTTGATGGTGGCGCCCTTGATGCCGGCTACTTCGCCATCGCTTTGATCGATGATCTCCGTCTTGATGCCATGAGCGTCGGCCCACTTGAGATACATGCGCAACAGCATGGCCGCCCAGTCTTGAGCTTCTGTGCCGCCGGCACCGGCTTGAATGTCCAGAAACGCATTGTGCGAGTCCATTTTGCCCGGAAACATGCGTTGAAATTCGAGCTTTTCGACCTCCAGGTTCAATCGATTGAGGTCCGCCTCGATTTCCTGGGTCGTCCCTGCGTCGGCCTCTTCGGTGGCCAACTCCAGAAGTTCCGCCGCATCGCTTAAGCCGAGCTTGAGGCGGTCCAGGCCGCCGACGACCTGCTCGAGCTTGGCGCGCTCCTTCCCCAGTTCCTGGGCTCGCTCTGGGTTGTTCCAGATGCCGGGCTGCTCGAGTTCGCGTTCTACTTCCTGCAGGCGCTCATGCTGATTGTCGTAATCAAAGATACCTCCTCAAAGAGTCGGTGCGCTCCTCGAGATCTTTGATGAGTCGTTTGATTTGATTGAGTTCCATATTGTGTGAAGCGTAGCACACCCGCCGCGCCCCGACGGTTCCGGCGCAGCGCGAAAACGCCGACCGGTCTCCCCCTGAGGCGGCCGCGACTCGCCGCGCCTCGGGAGAACTCCGATAGGTCCAATGGCCCGGCCGCGAGAGTTTTGGCCCGGGCGGCGACAGAGTTTTGCGAGATGAACTGCACAGTTTTATGAGCCATTTCCGATATTTAGCGCCGTAACGTGCAAGATGCATCGTAACTCTCGAGCAGCGACGCAACGCATGGCCTCAGAACCTATCGGCTCCAAATGCATGGCCCTCTTGGCGGCCATCCGCGCGCGCGCGGCTTCGATATTTCCATTGGGAATCACGGCGCGCCTGAGCATTCCTCTGGTGGCGGTCGCCGTGCTCGGCGCCGCTGCGAATATGATCGCGCGCGAGAGCATCTCCGTAATTAAATTGAGCGCGCCCACGAGTTTTCCCGCGCCGCCGAGCGAACCTCTCCCCCAGCTGCCGCTCTTGCCTGTCCTCGTAGAGCCCTCGATGCCGGCGCAAGTCACGGTGACGCGCTCCTCGGCACCCAGCAAAAGGAGCATCGATGCCCTGACCCGTGCGGTTGATCGGTATGCACACGCAAGCCAATTGCGCGCGGCGGTCAACTCGCCTGAGAACGAAAGCGAGTATCTTGCAGCCCAAAGCGCCTTGCGAAACTCTCCTCTCGACTACGGCAGAGGCACGCCTCCAAAAAACGCGGCGACGGTCGCAGTCGGCCGGCACACCGCGGAATACCTCGACCGTGGTCAAGCTTTGATACGTGTCGCGGATCAGCGCCGTTCAGCTCGAGCCGAACATTCCATGCATTCAGAAGCTATCGACAAGAAGCTGCAGCAATCGCTCGACGGTGCTTGGAAAATATTCGGACGGGTCATGGCACGGCAATCGCTGCTGCAGTTCCGCACCGAGCTGGATACGATTCGCCAGCGCTCGGAGAACATCGTTTCGGGGGACACGATCAGCGCCGCTGACCTCGACCTCCTGACAGCAAGCGAAAACGCCTTTGCAGCGAACATGGAGGCCCATCGCAAGAGCCTCGAGAAGTCCGATGGGGTGAACTGGGTCAGCAGTGTGCGCGCGGATTTCGATGCGTTGGTCGCCTTGCGGGCTTCTCTGTATTCGCTCAACGTTCAATATGAGGACGAAGTACAGCGATTCTCGTCCGCGCACTTGTCGGTTTCAGCCGCAATCGCCGATGTTGCCGAATCCTTGGAGTCCGCCGTTATCGAGGCGCGGCCGGCGCCGCTCGCCGGTTCGCGAATGCTCGCGCCGGTGCCGCAGCATGCGGCCTCCGCTGCGCGCGCATCCGGCAGCTCGCAACACGCCGAAAGCACGCCATTGATTGCGGTAGGCCCCGCGGGCGCGACACGCCTGGTGGGGGCCACGCCCCCGGGCGATGCCACACTTCCCCTCGATGCCGCACGCCCCGGAAGCGCCACATCTCCCGGCGGCACGACATCGCCCGGCGAGGCAGCGCCCGGCACCGACGGGGCTACGCCTGTCGCAGTCAGCGCGGCCGTCGACGCGACGGCGCCTGTCGACCCAAGAGAATCGGACCGCCAGACACGCCATCTGATGGCCATGCTGACTATCGTCGTGATCTTGTTCATCACCGCGATTTCGGTCCTGACCGTGCGCAGTGTCCTTACTCCGGTGCGCAGCATACTGAAGGCAACGGCCGAACTTGCACGCGGAAATATGCGAATTCAAGTGGCGCGCGGCGGCATACGGGAACTCGATACGTTGGCGGGCGCATTCAACGAAATGGCAGAGAGATTGGAGGCAGCCCAGGCGCTCAGCCGAAGGCAACAGGAAAGCCTCGAGTCAACGGTTCTGGAGCGAACCCACAAGCTGCAGCAACTGGCGCAGCAAGATCCGCTGACGTCGCTGCCGAATCGGCGGCACCTATCCGCATTGCTCAGCGAGGCGATCGGCAACGCGGGCCGCGATGGCCGCCACGTCGGCGTTTATTTCCTGGACATCGACAACTTCAAGAACTTCAACGACAGCCTCGGCCACGTATTTGGCGACCGCGTTCTCATGAGCGTCGCCAATCGGCTCGAGGAAATCGCGGATGGCTTGGGGTTCGTGGCGCGCTTGGGAGGCGATGAGTTCACATTCGTCTACGAGGACGCACTCTCGGTCGAAGCCATCGAAGCCATCGGATGGAGCCTCGTGCAAGCGTTCCACAGGCTCGTTTCGGTCGACGATCGGGAACTGAGCATCAGCGTCAGCGTCGGCGCCAGTGTTTTCCCGGAGCATGGACGGGACCCGGAGGTGCTACTGCGCTCCGCGGATTCTGCCTTGTTCCGCGCCAAGGAGTTGGGCCGCAGCCAACTCGCCATCTTCACTCCGGAGTTGACGGAAAGCGCCGCGACTCGGTTCACGATAGAGCAAGGATTGCGCCGGGCGCTCCATGCTTCGGAATTCGAACTTTCGTACCAGCCGGAGATCGATCTCGAGACTTCGGAAATGGGGCTGGTGGAAGCGCTCCTGCGCTGGCGGATGCCTGACGGGCGCTTGGCGAAGCCGGGTGAGTTTCTGGCGGTCGCCGAACAATCCGGGCTCATTGCGGAAATAAATAATTGGGTTCTCCGCACGGCGGTGAAAGACGCCTCGCGTTGGTATCACGGCGGGTGGCCGGAGGCGCGCGTTGCGATAAACATCTCGCCGCGCCAATTGCTCGATCAGCGCTTTGTCGATCAAATCCTGGCTCTCTTGGCGGAGCAGCGGTTGCCCGCAAAATGCATCGAGCTCGAACTGACGGAGTCGCTGCTGCAGACGGGGCCGACCACCATCTCGGCGCTTCGCGTTCTGCAATCGCATGGATTTGGAATCGCGCTCGACGACTTCGGTACCGGATATTCCTCGCTGACCTCCTTGGAGCAGTTGCCTCTGTCCCGCATCAAGCTGGACCGCAGCCTCGTCGCCGGCATCGACACGAGCGATCGCGCGGCCGCTATCGCTCGCGCGATCATCGACCTCTGCGCAAGCCTGGGGCTTCAAGTCACCGCGGAAGGAATCGAACGACCGCAGCAGCTTGCGTGGCTCTTGGGCAACCGAGAAATGTTCTTGCAGGGATATTTACTGTCGGACGCCGTTCCTTTCGCCGAGCTTTTGGACGTCAAAGCCTCGCTCGTGAACAAGATTCAAGATCTGCTCATGTCCTTACCCGTGCCGCCTCATCGCCGCGCGCTCGGGGTGGCCGCTACCAAGAGCCTCGTGAACGGATAGCCGCCGACGCCCTGCGCCACGCCTCGCGCCGTCCCGAATCGAAAGGCTAGCTCACTTTCTTTTTGGCCTCGGCCGTGGCCTTGGTGCTCTGCGCCGCCACGCTCGCCGCCGATTCCTTGGTCATTTCGACGAAGCTGCTCTGAGACTCGCTGGCCAGCGCGATGAACTCTTGCGCACGCGCACGAAGCTTCTCGCTCAGGGCGGTGGTAAGTTCCGCTTGCTTGGCGACGAAATCGGCGGGCGTTTGCGCGGTGAGTGCGGCCTTCGCCTGGGCCAGACCCCATTCCAAATAGTCGCCGGCGACGTCGTACTGGTAGCGGCCCACGCGATCAAGGACCTTCACGCCCTCTTGCTGTGCTTTCAGCGCCGGTGCGAATGCGTTGCGATAACTTTCGAAAATGGCCTTGGGATCAAAAGTGCTGTCGCTCATGGCAGGTCCTCGGTGGTGAATGTGCAGTCTGATTATAGTCCTATCTGTATGCACCGCAAGAGGAGAGACAGGCAATGTTTCTAACCAATAGTGAGGCCTATATTATTGATTTATATTACTAATACATTTTATACTAAATTGGAATCAAGCAATTATATTGCGCCGCAAGAGCAATGAGGCGGGGAGCACGGCCGAGTTAGCTCAGTGATTTCAAGTGCTGGCAGTTCAACTGCACTCGGGAGGCGCCCCCGTATTCATTGACCTCCAGCCGATAAGCGAGCTGTATTCGCGCGCCGCTTTGCAGTTTCGAATCCTCTGTCGCGCCGCCGACGTAGCCGAACGCGATTGCCTCGAGATAATCGACGGCGCTTGCCTTGGGATCCGCCGCGCTCGCGTCGGCGCTTGACGCCTCTCCGGACACCTTGAGCTGCATTTTCAAATGCTTGCCGCCCACGATTCGCGCATCGAAAATCTGAAACTCACCATCGAAGACAGGTTCCGGGAAGCCCTGTCCCCAGGGGCCGGCGCTTCGCAGTACCCGGGCAGTGTCGAGTGACAGTTCATCGGCCATGAGCGCGCCGTCCGAATGAATCACGCCTGCAAGCAATTCGTGATCGGTGCGCGCGGCGATCTCGGCCGCGAAAGCAGCCCTGAAGAGCGCCAGATTTCCCTCCGGGAGGCTCATGCCTGCGGCCATTGCGTGACCGCCGAATTTGTCGATCAGGCCGGGATGACGCGTCGCGATGCTGTCGAGGGCATCGCGAATGTTGACGGCGGCGACAGAGCGCGCCGAGCCACGCAGGGAACCATCCTCGGCGCGGGCGAACGCGATGACCGGGCGGTGCAATCTTTCCTTGATCCGGCCCGCGACCAGTCCCACCACTCCCTGATGCCAGTTCTCGTCGAACAGGCACAGGCCGAGTGATTCGCCGCCGAGGTAATCGAAGCGCACACCCGCGGCGATGTCCAGCGCCTCGAGCTGCATGCGTCGTTCGATTTCGCGTCTTTCCTCGTTGAGCTTGGCGAGCATGGCCGCCAAGCGCCCTGCTTCGGACGGATCATCGGCGAGCAGGCAGGCAATTCCCACGCTCATATCGGTGAGCCGGCCGGCCGCGTTCAATCTCGGCGCCACCGCGAAACCCAAATCGGCGGCGGTGATCTCCTCGCAGCGCCGGCCTGCCGACTCGAGCAATGCGCGGATGCCGGGCACGCAACGGCCGGCGCGAATGCGGCGCAATCCCTGCTCTACCAATACCCGGTTATTGCGATCCAGCGGCACCACATCGGCGACCGTGCCGAGAGCGACCAGGTCGAGCAACTCCGCGGCCCGAAAATCAAGCTCGCCTAAATGCCTTGCGAGGGCTGCGACGACGTAAAACGCAACACCCACTCCGGCCAAGGCTGAACTCGCAAATCCTGCATTCGCCAGGTTCGGATTGACGATGACTTCGGCCCGGGGCAGAACGGCGCCTGGCAAATGATGATCTGTCACCAATACCGGAATGCCCATATCGCGTGCCGCCTGTACTCCAGCGACGCTCGACACGCCGTTATCGACCGTGACGATCAAAGAGGGCCGGCGCGCCGCCGCCAGCGTCACGATTTCGGGAGTGAGCCCGTAACCGAAACGGAATCGATTGGGGACGAGAAAATCGGCATGTGCAAAACGCATGGCGCGTAATGCGCGCACCATCAGGGCCGTGCTGGTGGCGCCGTCGGCGTCGAAATCGCCGATCACCAGCACCCGTCCGGCCGCCCGGTGCCCCGCCAGCAGCTCTGCCGCCGCATCGACGCCCTCGAGCGACCCGACGGGCAGCAGTCGACTCAGCGATAAATCCAGATCAGCATTGCTGCGAAGTCCGCGCGCCGCATACACGCGCCGCAGAATGGGATGCACGGCTGCCGTGAATTCGCCCGAGGGAGCCGACGGGCGCCGCCTGATCTCCGTCGTGATCACGCGAGCGACTCCCACCAGGGCCGGCGCCGCCGCCACAGCCGCCAACCCCAATGCCTGCGGACGCTGAAACAGCGGTTATGCGCGGAGAGATCGAGCCGCCCGACCCGGCCCCGACGCAAGTCTTCAAGAGCGCGCACGAGCCACTGCGACTCAATGTCGCGCCACGCTTCGGTGCCCGGCTCTTCCGCAACAACCACCACGCCCGAGCGTTCGCGGTTGCATGCCTCGCCGGTTCCGGGCGGAAATCGGCCAGGCGCCGAGTCGCCCGGCAACGATTTCTCTTTGCCTGCGAATGCTTTGAACAAGGGATCGTTGCCTGCCGTCCACCCATGCACGGCCGGCAATGACCTCAGCGCGGGCCCGCCTCCCCACAACCATAGCCCGCTCACACTATTTGCGGCAGCGGACGTCCGCATTCGGTTCACGTCATGTTCGAACAGCCACATCTCGATTTCACTCATGAGCTGCCGCAGCCGCGATGCACCGGCTCCGGTCGGCAGGTATTCGTCGATAAGTCGATCAAGGAGGTCCTCGGGATCGTGGGTTGCTGCCTCAAGGGCTTGCTCGAACAGGCAAAATATATTAGCGGATCTGCCACTGAGCATTCGGATTCCTGAGTCACTCCAAACACGATTGAAATCAACGGCGAGCGCCTCGGCTTCGCAAGCGCGCAGCGACTGCACGCCGTCGGCAGGCAAGCGCACATTGCTCATTTCAGCTGCATAGTGCACTGGGGTTGCGATGAACACCGACCCTGCATCAACCCGTCCTTGCTCGGCGAACAGAGCGGCTGCGGCAACAGCCGGCATGGAGCTCGAAGGTTCCGCGATGACGCGAAATGCATCGGCACGCCAGTCGGTCACTGCACTGACCGCATCGGCACGCGCCAGCAGTCGCTCCAGCAACTCGGCGCGTCGCCGGCCGCCCGCACCGCGGTGGGTGAACCGGAAGTAATACGACCGCTCCGGCGCCAATTTCAGTATCTTACGAGACATGCGCTTCACCCAAGACTCGAGCAGCGACACTAACCTTATCCGCGCGTACGGGGCCGGCGAACTGCGCATCAACAACGAGATTTATCGCGAGACGGTGATTGTCAGCGCGTCCCTGGTGCTGATCGAGCCCAACATACGCGACGCGAATGATCTCGCAATCCTCGACGCATCGCGCATCCTTGCACAGAGTCCGGAGCTCGTATTGTTGGGAACCGGACCGCGCCAAACATTCCCCAACTCCTCCTTTCGCGCTCAGTTTCTAAACGCCGGGATCGGGTTGGAGGTCATGGACACGGGCGCGGCATGCCGCACGTTCAATGTGCTCGTCGCGGAGCAGCGCCGCGTCGTGGCGTTGCTGATGGTGTGATCTCAAACAGGTAAAATGGCAGGGCGCTTACGGAAGACACGAACAATTTGGTATCGAGATTTATTGTACTTCTTCTTGATCTTGTTACTCTTTTATCCCTCTGACCCCGTGTAAACCTTCAGCGCCCCGCAAATGGACTTTCCCGATAAGCGCACAGTAAAGCACACGGCTTGAACGGTCGCAAGCACAGAGGCCGTTATGTAAACACATAAATAATAATTTATAATCATCTACTTACATAGGTATTCTGTAAATCACTTCATCTCGGTAAAAATGGCACCGGATCGATTGGCTTGCCGTTCTGGCGCAATTCGAAATACAGGATCGCCGATCGGTTCGCGCCCTCCCCCATGTGAGCGATTACCTGACCCATGACGACATCTTGGCCGTCATGCACGAGCAGCTCGCGATTGTGAGCGTACGCTGAAAGCAAATTATCGGCGTGCTTGATGATGATTAGATTGCCGTAACCGCGCAGCCCGCTGCCGGTATAGACCACCCGGCCGGCAGCCGCAGCCCGCACATCCTGTCCCAAACGCCCAAGCAGAAGAATGCCTCCACCCGGCACCGGTCGCGGCGCACCGAGGCGGTCGGTCGGCCATACCCATCGCACGCTTCCGTTTCCGGCACTCTGCGATGGCCGGCCGTTCGCTGCTCCGGCCGGCGTCGTCGTGGGGTGCGGAATTGGCGCGCGTGGCGCGCTGACCTGAGGTGCGGTGCTGACCTGGGGCGAGGCGCTCACCTGGGGCGAGGCGCTCACCTGGGGTGCGTTGCCGGCCTGAGGTACGGTGCCGGCCCGGGGTACCTCGGGCGCGCGCAGCCCGGGCGCGAGTACCAAGACTTGGCCCACGGAGATATGGAAATCGGCGCCTAGATTATTCCAGCGAGCCAAGTCACGAAAGTCGAGATCATGGCGCCACGCGATGCTATACAGCGTGTCATCGGGACGCACCACGTAAGTGTGGGAACCTGCGCCGTCGATATCGGCACAGGCGCCGAGGGCGAGGCAGCACAACCCAATGGTGCAAATCCAGCGCGAGATGCGCAACCCTAGCGCTGCAATCCCGATAACAAGGGTACAAAACTCACCGGGCCGAGCGACTGGCGTTCAATCCGCGTCTCACCCTTGGTATATCGATACAGCTCTTGGCGGCCTTCCGGCCCCACCGGCGCAATCAGTCGGCCGCCGACGCTCAGCTGCTCGAAGAGCGCGGGGGGCACGGCGTGCGGCGCCGCCGTCAACAGGATCCCGTCGTAGGGTGCGCGGGCCGCCCATCCGATATTGCCGTCATCGTGGCGGAAATTGACGTTGCGGATTTTGAGCTCGCGCAAGGTGCGGCGAGCCCGGCCCACCAGGCTCGCGATTCGTTCGATGGTGTAGACCTTCTCCACCAGCGGCGACAATACCGCCGTCTGATAGCCGCATCCAGTGCCGATTTCCAAGACTTTGGGGGTGTCTCCGGCTTCGAGCAATGCCTCGGTCATGCGCGCCACCACATACGGTTGAGAGATGGTTTGGCCGAACCCGATGGGAAGTGCAGTGTCCTCGTAGGCGCGGCTGGCGAGCGCCTCGTCCATGAATAGATGCCGGGGCACGTTCTTGATGCGATCGAGCACCCGCCGGTCGTTAATCCCTTGTTCCTGCAAGCGCTGCACCAGACGCTCTCGGGTGCGCGCCGAAGTCATGCCAATACCGCTGAGCCGCGGACCTTCCATAAAGCTACTCAAGCTTGAGCCACTTCTGCAGTTCGGGCAGAGCGGCGTGACGAGTCAAATCGATCTGCAAGGGAGTGATGGACGCAAAGCCTTCGGCGACCGCATGAAAATCCGTGCCGGGTCCTGCGTCCTGGCCGGCGCCGGCATTGCCCACCCAGTACACGTTGCGGCCTCGCGGATCCTTGGCCTTCACGAGGGGCTTGCTGCGATGTCGATTGCCGAGGCGAGTCACGCGGATGCCGCGCAGTTGACCCTCGGGCAGGTCAGGCACGTTGACATTGAGAATGATTGGCCCCGCCTCGGGTCCTTGAAATCGTTCCTCCGACATTCGGCGCACAAGTTGCGCCGCCACTTGTGCGGCGGATCCGAAATTGCGCGGACTGCCCGGCTCGACGCAAAGCGATACCGCTACGGAGGGAAGACCGAGAAACCGGCCTTCCACGGCGGCGGCCACGGTGCCCGAGTACAAGGTGTCGTCGCCAAGATTCGCGCCGTCATTGACGCCCGAGACCACGATGTCGTGCTCGAAGTCGAACAAGCCGGAAATCGCCAGATGCACGCAGTCGGTCGGCGTGCCGTTGACGTAATAAGCGTCGGTGTCATAACGTGCCGCGCGCACCGGCACATCGAGGGTCAGGGAGTTGCTGGCACCGCTGCGGTTGCGATCCGGAGCCACGATGGTCACAGCGCCGAGAGGTTTCAGCGCCGACCCTAGCGCAATCAAGCCCTCGGCACGGTAGCCGTCGTCATTCGAGAGAAGGATTTTCACGAGATATCGCAGCCTGCCCTAAGGTGGCGGGTGTCGCCGTGCGGACTATACTGTAACGCTGGAAACCCCGATAGCCGATCGAGTCGTCAAGCATGGCCAAGCACCGTTCCACCGATCGCATTGCCGCCGGCGATGCCGTTGCCGAAGCCGAGACATTTCGCGCGGCTGTGCGCGACGTGAAGCCTTTGGCGCAAAGTCCCTCGGCGGCCGGGCTGGAGAAACCCAAGCCGCGAGCGCGCCTGCGCAAGGGCAGGGCCGGCGCGGATGATCTCGAGGAGGTAATGCCTCTGGTCGGCGCCGCCGACGCCTTGACGGGCGAAGCGGCCCTATCGTTCCACCGTGCCGGCGTGCGCCCGCAGGTCATGCGCCGGCTGCGCCGCGGTCTCTACCCGATCGACGATGAATTGGATTTGCACGGACAGAGTCAAGCTGCAGCGCGCAGCGAGCTCGCCGATTTCCTCGCGCGCACTCGCGGCGCCGGCGGCCGCTGCGTAAGAATCATCCACGGCAAGGGCTATCGCTCGGGTGCGCGAGGGCCGGTTCTCAAAACAGCCGTGAACCTTTGGCTGCGCCGGCACGCGGACGTGATGGCGTTCGTCTCCGCGCGTGCGATCGACGGCGGCGCGGGCGCCGTCTACGTTCTGCTTCGCGCCTGACTTCTTCGGAATGTTTAACAGGGGTAGCAATGACCAATCGGATTCGAGTCTCGGGCGCGGTGCTCATGCTGGCGGCATTTGCGGGCGCTGCAATTGCACAGGAGCCCGCCGCTGCGCCGGCGCAGCCGAAGGCCACATTCGACCTTGTCACCGAGAGCGAGGCGGCGACGTGGAACAGGACGCGTCCATCGGACTCGACGGAATTCAAGACTCGCGATTTGAGCGAGGACAACGGAACGCCGAGCTGCCGTTCGACCGCCGACAATGACGCCGACAATCCGAAAATAAGGATTGTCGCGCCGGTGCTCGAGAAGCCCCTGATCATGCCGATCGACATCGATCTGCAATTCGTCCCCGTCGGCAGCACGCACATTCGGCCGGAAACTTTCCGCGTCTGCTATCTGGGGTTGATCACCATGGACATCACCAAGCGGATCACCGACCGAGTCACGGTGTCGGAACAAGGATTGCACGTGTCCGGCGCCCAGCTGCCGCATGGACATCATCGGCTGTTGCTGCTCATCGCGGATCAGCGCGGACGTCTCGCGCGAAAGGAAGCCGATTTCAACGTCCTGTGAGCACTCAGACGCCGCGCTCCGGCGCCGCGCTCCGACCACTAATCTTCCTCCGAATCGAAGTCGGGAATTTCCTTCAATTCGCAGATTTCGCGCAGCACCGCCGTCGCGAATTGTCCCCGCCCGAGCGAAAAGCTCAAGCTGACCGTGCTGCCCTCGCGTTCGCTCGATAGGCCGCGGATAACGCTGCGCAGCGCGCGCCGCTCCTGAGACAAACCCTGGGCTGCAAGCAAATCGGTCACCGCGCCGAATTCTCGCGCCGTGGCGAGCTCATGCTGCAGGGCTTCTCCCTGGCAGCCGGGCGAACCGCGGCCCCATAGGGGGCCCGAAGGATGGATATCGAACTCGTTGAGGCGGCGGCGCAATTCATCATCGACAGCGGCAACGGGGAAGTGGCTGCCGCTGCCGTCGAGACTGGCCAGATCGCCGGGGCCGAGCTGCGACCAATCGCCCGCCGCCACACGCCGTGCGAGTACCGCGTTGAACACCAAAGATCGCGCAGCCGACAGCGCAAAGCCGCGCTCGGCGCGGCCTCGCGGCGGGACTCCGGTTTGCACCCATGCCGCAACTCGGTCGAGATTATAGCCATCGCGTCCGAAGCGTTGCGCGCCGAAGTAATTCGGCGCGCCATGAGCGCGCAATGTGCGGAGCTTGAGGTCCAATTCTTCCCGCGACCACGTCACATTGCGCAGGTGGATGCGAAAATGGTTGCCGCAGAGCGCGCCTCGCCTGAGCTTGCGTAAGTTCGCATGCGCCTCGAGCACCTTGAATTCGGCCGTATGGACTCGGCTCCAGTACTCGGCTGTGGTCGCTAGTTTCGGCACGCTGAACCACTGCACGGCGACGGCATGCCGGTCCTTGAGTCCCGCGTAACCGACCTCCCCGCCCCCAATGCCGGCCAGCCGCGCAATCTCGGCGGCCACCCAGCGAGTGTTGGCCTTGCGCTTCTCCACTCGCAACAACCAGTGTGGTCCCGTCTCCGAGGGCTGGAACGACAGCTGCTCCTCGACGTGGAAGTCCTCCGGCGCGGCCCTGAGCTGCGCCGCGGGTAACGGCGCGCCATGCGCTCGGGGCGGCTGCAATGCTGCGCGAGTCCATGCGTCGGCCCGCCTGCCGTGCACGTTCAATGCCTCAACGGCCCAGCAGCACGCACGCGAGCGCCGCCAAGCCTTCGCCGCGGCCGATGAACCCCAGGCGCTCGGTGGTGGTGGCCTTGATATTGATGAGCTGCGCCGCAACGCCGAGATCAGCGGACAAATTCTCCGCCATCGCGGTGCGATGCGCGGCGATCCGCGGTGCTTCCGCAAGCACCGTGATGTCGGCGTTGATCAATCTCAGGCCGGCCGCCTGCATGCGCGACGCCACGGCGCGCAAGAACACGCGGCTGTCCGCGCCGCGGTATTGCGGATCCGTATCCGGAAAATGCCGCCCGATATCGCCGTCGCCCAGCGCTCCGAGCAGGGCATCGCAGAGCGCGTGAATGACGACGTCGCCGTCCGAGTGTGCCACGACGCCGTTCGGATGCGCGATGCGAACGCCGCCCAGAACGACATGGTCGCCTTGGCCGAAGGCGTGCACGTCGAAACCTTGTCCGACTCTCATAGCGCTGCCTTCGGTCATTTTCAATATCCTCTCGGCGACGCCGAGATCTTCGGCGCGTGTCACTTTGATGTTGAATGGCGAGCCCGGCACCAAGGCAGGCCTCAGGCCGATCCGCTCGATGGCTTGCGCCTCGTCGGTCACGGCTGATGCCGGCGAGCCTCGCCTCCTTCAAAGCATGCCGCAATTGCTCGAAGGCAAACAACTGCGGCGTCAGCGCCCGCCACAGACCGCGCCGATCCACCGTTTCAACATGAGCGGCCAAGCTCGCGTTTGACGGTGTCGACGATGGGGACTGCGAGCACCGCACCGCTCGGACTTGGCGTTCGGGCCGATTGCGCGCCGGCGCCGACGGCGTCCAGCAGAGCATCGAGATCCGCCTTATTCAAGCAAGGACGCGCGGCATCGTGCACGAGGACCCAATCGGCCGCGGCGGCTTGCGACGCCAGAAGCTCGAGGGCATTCATCACCGATTCCTGCCGATTCGCGCCGCCGATGGCGGTTTGCAGCTTCGGGGAATCGAGCTTGGAGGCAATGCTCGGCCACCGGACATCGCCCGCGGCGAGCGCGACCACGACCGCATAGACCCGGGGCTCCGCCAACAACGCGCGCAGCGACCATTCCAGAACGGTGGCGCCGAGCAACGGCGCATATTGCTTTGGCGACGGCGATTGGATTGATGCGGAGAAGCGCGCGCCGCTACCCGCGGCAGGAACGATCGCCCAGACGCGCCGCGACGACACGGCGGGCATCACTGCGCGCGGGCAGTGACGGCGGTGGCAGGTGCTGCAGGGGCGGGAGTCGCCGCGGTAACGACTTGATAGAAAGTTTCGCTGTTGCCGACCATGCCCAGTTCGCTTCGGGCCCGCTCCTCGAGCGCGGTCAGACCGATTTTCAGGTCAGTCACCTCCGCCACTAATTGGCGGTTGCGGGCCGCTTGCTCGCGATTCGCCGCAGCTTGCGCGTCGACCGCGGCCTGCAGGCGCGACACTTCGCGCAATCCTTGGTCCGACAGCCACAGCCGATATTGCAGGGATAATAGTGCAAGACCCAGGACTATCGCGAAAATCCTCATGGGGACAGGAGCTTAGCACGAACTCTTAAGAAATTGGAACCGATAAAGCGCGCTTGCCGGCGAAGCCGGCCTTTGTCTTGAGCTCGCCCTCGATTCTCAGGAGCTGGTTGTACTTTGCCGTGCGGTCCGAACGCGACATCGAGCCGGTCTTGATTTGGGTAGCGGTCGTCGCTGCGGCGATATCCGCGATGGTTGAGTCCTCGGTTTCTCCCGAACGATGCGACACGACGGCGGCATACTTGGCTTCATCGGCCATCTCGATGGCCGCCAAGGTTTCGGTCAGAGTCCCGATTTGATTCGGCTTGATGAGAATTGCATTGGCGATCTTCTTGGCGATGCCTTCGGCAAAAATTTTCGTATTGGTGACGAACAAATCGTCCCCGACCAGTTGCACCTTCGCTCCCAGTTTCTTCGTGAGAATCGCCCAGCCGTCCCAGTCGCCCTCGCTCATGCCGTCCTCGATGGTCACGATCGGATACTTCGCGGCAAGATTCGCCAAGTAATCGGCAAACTCGGACGAAGTGAAATGCCGGCCCTCCGACTCGAGCGTATAGGCTCCGTCCTTGTAGAACTCCGTGCTCGCGACGTCCAATCCCAAATAGATATCCTTGCCGGCGCGATACCCGGCTTTGTCTATGGCTTCCAATATCGTCGTCAGAGCAGCCTCATTCGACGGCAAGTCCGGCGCAAAGCCGCCTTCATCTCCGACCGCGGTGTTGAGCCCTGCGGCATGCAGTACTTTCTTGAGCATATGGAAGACTTCGGCGCCGTAGCGCACCGCCTCCGAGAACGACGGCGCGCCGAGCGGCAGAATCATGAATTCTTGAATGTCGACGCTGTTGTCCGCGTGCGCACCGCCGTTGATGATGTTCATCATCGGCACGGGCAGTGTCAGGTCTCCGGGGCCGCTCAAGTGCCGGTACAGCGGCAAACCCTTGTCGCGGGCAGCCGCGTGAGCCGCCGCCAATGACACCGCCAAAATCGCGTTCGCGCCCAGCTTGGACTTGAAATCCGTACCGTCGGCCTCGAGCATCCTGCCGTCGAGCCCGCGCTTGATCCTGTGCGTCGTATCCCGTGAGCAGATCGCGCAGCGGTCCATTGACGTGCGCCACGGCCTTGAGCACTCCTTTGCCGCCGTACGCTTTCGCATCTCCATCGCGCAATTCCATGGCTTCGCGCGAACCGGTGGATGCGCCGGAGGGAACCGCCGCCCGTCCTACGGTGCCCGAATGCAGCACGACATCCGCCTCGACGGTGGGATTGCCGCGCGAATCGATGATCTGGCGGCCGCGAATATCGACGATACGACTCATAACAAGGATTCCTCGAAGGGTTGTTTTTTCACGGCGGCGTCCAGCTCCTTGAGTGTGGCCAGCAGCGACGCCATGCGATCCAGGGGCCATGCGTTCGGCCCGTCCGACAAGGCTTTCGCCGGGTCCGGATGCGTCTCCATGAAGATTCCCGAAATTCCGGCGGCGACGGCGGCGCGTGCCAACACCGGCACGAATTCGCGCTGTCCGCCGGAAGTCTCGCCCTTGCCTCCGGGCAACTGCACCGAGTGCGTTGCGTCGAACACCACGGGACATCCGGTGCCGCGCATGATTGAAAGGGAGCGCATGTCGGACACCAGATTGTTGTAGCCGAAGGAGAACCCGCGCTCGCACACCATGATCTGCTCGTTGCCGGCGGAGCGCGCCTTGTCGACCACGTTCTGCATTTCCCAGGGCGAGAGGAACTGGCCTTTCTTGATGTTCACGGGCTTGCCCAACGAGGACACCCCGACGATGAAATTGGTCTGCCGGCATAAAAATGCCGGGGTCTGCAGCACATCGACGACGGCGGCGACTTCCTCGAGCGGCGTGTCCTCATGCACGTCCGTCAGGACCGCGACTCCGATCTGCGCGCGCACCCGCGACAGAGCCTTCAGTCCCGCCTCGATGCCGGGACCGCGAAAGCTCGCGCGAGACGAGCGATTGGCCTTGTCGAATGAGGCCTTGAATACGAAGGGGATGCCGAGGGCGTCGCACATTTCCTTCAAGCGGCCGGCGACATCGAGCACCAGTCCTTCGCTCTCAATGACGCAGGGGCCGGCGATCAGGAAAAACGGACGCTCCGGCCCGACCTCGAACGAGACCAACCTCATGCAGTTGCGCGGCCGGGTTGCAATGCGGCGCGGTATTCGCGGGCCGCGCGGACAAAGCCGGTGAAAAGAGGATGCCCATCGCGCGGCGTCGAGGTGAATTCCGGATGAAATTGACTCGCCACGAACCAGGGATGCGAGCTCAACTCGATGAATTCGACCAGGCCGTCGGCGGAGAATCCCGAAAAAACCAAGCCGGCCGCGGTCAGCTCGGCCAGATAGTGATTGTTGAATTCATAGCGATGGCGATGGCGTTCGAATATCGATTCCTTCCCGTACAGCGAACGCGCCAGGGATGCCGGCACCAATTTTGCTTCCTGCGCGCCGAGCCGCATGCTGCCGCCCAGCTCCGATTTCTCATCGCGCACTTGCTGGCCGCGTTCCAAGTCCTGCCATTCGGTGATCAGGGCGATGACGGGATGATTCGTCGCGCGATCGAACTCCGTGCTGTTTGCACCCTTGAGCGCCGCCACATTGCGCGCATATTCGATGATCGCCAGTTGCATCCCGAGACAAATGCCCAGATACGGAATGTTGTTTTCGCGGGCGAATCGGATCGCCTGGATCTTGCCTTCGATGCCGCGGTCGCCGAAGCCGCCCGGCACCAGGATGGCATCCATGTTCTGCAATGCCGAGGCGCCCATGCGCTCGATGTCCTGCGACTCGAAATAATGAATGTTGACGCGGGTGCGCGTCTTGATGCCGCCGTGCATCAGCGCCTCGTTCAAAGAGATGTACGAGTCGCGGATCTGCACGTACTTGCCGACCATGCCGATGTCGACCACGGCTTCGGGATTCTGCTTCGCGGCGACCACCGCGCGCCATTCGGGCAGGTCCGTGGCAGGCGCGTTCAGGCGCAGCTTGTCGACCACGATGTCGTCGAGCCCCTCTTCGTGCAACAGCATCGGGATCTTGTAGATATCGTCGGCATCGACCCCGGAAATCACCGCGCGCTCCTCGACGTTGGTGAACAGAGCGATCTTGCGGCGCTGCTCATCCGGCAACGAATGGAGGCAGCGGCACAACAGAATGTCCGGCTGAATGCCGATGCCGCGCAGTTCCTTGACCGAATGCTGGGTGGGTTTGGTCTTGATCTCGCCGGAGCCCCCGACGATCGGCACCAACGTCAGGTGCATGTACAGCACTTGGTTGCGCCCGAGTTCCACGCCCATCTGACGAATCGCCTCGAGAAACGGCAATGATTCGATGTCGCCAACCGTGCCGCCGATCTCCACCATGCAGACATCGGCGTCGCCGGCGCCCATGCGGATTCGGTATTTGATCTCATCGGTGATGTGCGGGATTACTTGAACCGTCGCGCCTAGGTAATCCCCGCGGCGCTCTTTGGCGATGACGCGCTCATAAATTCGCCCGGTCGTGAAATTACTGTTGCGTCCGGTGGTCATGCGCACGAAGCGCTCGTAGTGGCCGAGATCGAGGTCCGCTTCGGTGCCGTCGGCCGTGACGAAAACCTCGCCGTGCTGGAACGGACTCATGGTCCCCGGATCCACGTTGATGTACGGATCCAGTTTCACCATGCTGATTTTGAGCCCGCGCGCTTCGAGGATGGCTCCCAGAGATGCGGATGCAATGCCTTTGCCGAGCGAGGAAACGACGCCGCCGGTGACGAATACGAATCGAGTCATGTGGGTCACCGCCGATCTCTAGGCCTTCACGCAAAAAAAATCGCGCGAGTGCAAAAAAAGGTCAAAAAGGACAATAGGAATTCGACGGGAATTCAGGTTAGCAGAACACGGGCCTTGCGACAATCTAATAAACGACGATCGGCGCGTGCCGCCAAATAACGATGAAACCCGGCTGCGCCGGCGGCGCGCACCAGCGCGCGTCCGTCCACAGGTCCGCGACGGCGATCAAGTCGCCGCCGGCGAACACGAGCGGCAGTGCATCGCGCATCCATGGCAACACTCCTAGCGATTGACACAGATGTTGCACGCTCTGCGTCTTGGCGTTCGCCGCGGGTTTGAGGGTTTCGCCTCCTTTGCGCCTGCGTACGATCAAGGTCTGCGGCAGGAGTCGCGGGTCGATGCCCCCAGCATGCGCGTTCCAGGCCAGATTCCCCAAGCCCGGGCCCAGAGCCACACAGGAGCCGGGCTCCGAGAACCAGCGCAGGACGCCCTCGAGCAGCGGCGGGCGAGCCGGCGTGAGAAATACTCCTTGCCGATAGCGCCGCAATGCAAAGCTGCCCCACGCGATCGACGGCATGTGATCGACTTTCGCCCCGAGGATTTGCCGCAAGGCCTCGGTCAGGCGTGCGGTCGACGGCGGTTCGACGCCCGCCTCGCACAGCCAAAGCCGCAGCGCATTGATCCGATCAGGGGCGCGGAGCGCTCGCAGCCCCGGCACCGACAAAGCCTCGCCGTCGCGCAGCCGGCTCACATCGGCGGCGGCCGCCTCATCGAGCAACGCTTGCGCTTCGGCGGCGTGCCGCGCAGTGCGCGACAGTGCCGTGCTCGCTGCCGGCCATCGCTGCTTGATGAGGGGCCAGACTTGCCGCCGCAAAAACCCCCGGTCGAAGCGCAAATCCTGATTCATCGGATCCGCGACGGAGGCGCCGCTCACGCATTCCCCGAGAGCCAGGAGTTCGTCCTGCGTCACTTCGAGCAGCGGGCGAAGATGCCAACCCAACCCCAACGGACGGCAAACGGGCATCGCGGCGAGCCCCTTGAGTCCCGCTCCGCGCAAAGCCTGCAGCAACAGCGTTTCGGCCTGATCCTCGCTGTGGTGGGCGGTCAACAGACATTCTCCGGGTTTCAGATCGAGTGCGAGCGCCGCATAGCGCGCGTCGCGTGCCGCGGCCTCAATGGATGCGCCGCCCGCCGAGCGGACGCTGACGGGAATCACGGTCAAAGGAATATTCAAGCTTGCGCACAATTGCACGCAAGCTTCCCGAAACGAGGCCGCCGCACTCTGTAGGCCGTGGTCGATATGCACCGCCCGCACGTCGAGGCCGCGGAAAGTCGAGCCGAGCGAGGCGGCCGCGGACAACAAGCTGGCCGAATCCGCGCCGCCGCTCAACGCCACTACCAGTCCCGTGGCGCCCGCGGGAGCATGGGCGTCCAGACCTTCGCGCAGGGAAGCCGCGGAATAGCTCATGGCGTGTAGGCGAGGCGCCCCCGCGGCTAGGCGTCGCGGAATACACCGAACCCGCGCAGCCGTGCTTGCCGCGCGTCGAGCAACTGCGTGACGGGTTGGTTGCGCAGTTCGGCCAAGTGCTTGATCATGCTCTGCTTGACGACCTCGGCCATGCCCTGCGGATCACGATGTGCGCCCCCGTGCGGCTCTTTGAGGACCTCATCGACGAGGCCGAGCTTTTTGAGGCGCTCCGCCGTCCCGCCCATCGCATCGGCCGCTATTTCTTTTTTCTCAGTGCTCTTCCACAAGATCGAGGCGCAGCTTTCGGGGGAAATGACCGAGTACACGCTGAACTGCAGCATTACCAGCCGGTCGCAAACTCCGATCGCCAGCGCGCCGCCCGAACCGCCCTCGCCGATGACCACGCTCAAGACGGGAGCCGCCAAATTGGACATTTCAAACAGGTTCCGCGCAATGGCCTCGCTCTGCCCGCGTTCCTCCGAGCCGATGCCGGGATATGCGCCGGGCGTATCGATCAAAGTCAGGACCGGAATTCGAAACCGCTCCGCCATCATCATCAGGCGCAACGCCTTGCGGTAACCCTCGGGCTTGGGCATGCCATAGTTGCGCCGCACGCGCTCCTTGGTGTCGCGGCCTTTCTGGTGGCCGATCAGCATCACGGGCATCCCATCGAGCCGCGCCAAGCCTCCGACGATCGCAAGGTCATCGCTGTACATGCGGTCGCCGTGCAATTCGTGCCAGTCGGTGAAAATCATGGAGACATAGTCGAGCGTGTACGGGCGCTGCGGATGGCGAGCCAGCTGCGTGATTTGCCAGGGAGAGAGATTCGCGAAGATGCTGCTGGTGAGCGCCCGGCTCTTCGATTGCAGGCGTTTGATTTCTTCGGTGATGTTGACGCTGGGTCGGCGCCTAGGAACTTGAGTTCCTCGATCTTCGCTTCGAGCTCCGCGATCGGCTGCTCAAATTCCAGAAAATTCATCGCCATGAAGAAGTTTCCTCGCCGCGGACGTCATTACGCGGACCATACACCAAATACCACCCATCGCGCCCAACTAGATCCGTTAACTTGTCGAGCAAGGTCGACGCGACGGCGCGCACCGACCAAGCTGTCCGCCAAATTCAGCCGCCCGGTGTAGTCGGGGCGGTTGACAGCCACGCTCACGCCGCAGGGGCCGCGCAAGTAGGGCTTCAGCAATTGCTCGAATCGATTCATGCCTTGCGGATCATCGAACTCGGCAGGCCAACGCAGCCACAGACGGCGAGCGAAGCGCTCGCGTGCGCGGTCGATATCCATGAGGGACTTCGCCTGCAATCGCCAGGCCTCGATGAAGTCGTCGAAGCGCAGCGTGCCCTCGACGATCAGAATCGCATCCTTGACGATGATGTCGCGATGCTGCTGAAAAATCTCATCGTACAAACTGACTTCGAGGCGCGCGGTTCGATCATCCAGGATCAAGGTCACCCGGTTCGGCCGGCGCCGGATCTCGAGCACCAAACCGGCGACGGTGGTCGCCTTGCCGGCCGACCAGCTACGCATGCCGTCAACGGGCGCGGCCGGTTTCGGGCCGCCGACATCCGCAAGGCGCGCGCTCACCAAGAATTTTAGATCGGGTTCGTAGGGAGTGATGGGGTGGCCGCTCAAGAATAATCCGAGCGTTTCGCGCTCGCCCGCCAGACGTTGCGCCTCGGTCCAATCGGCCACGGCGCCATTGGAAGCCGTGCTCAAGCCGAACAGGTCCACCTGCCCCACGCTCATCGCCCGCGAATTCTGTTCGCCCAGATGCATCGCACGATCCAGCTCGGCCGTCAGAGTGGCGCGATTCGGACCGATCCGGTCCAGACTGCCGGAACGAATCAACGCGTCGAATACGCGCCGATTCACCCGCTGCAAATCGATGCGGCGGCATAAGTCGGGCAGACTCTCGAACGGACCGCGGGCGGTACGCTCCTCGATGATCGCCTCCACGGCCGAGGCGCCGACCCCCTTGATCGCTCCCATGCCGTAGCGAATGCTCAGCGGACCCGACACACGGAACGCATACACCGATTCGTTGACATCCGGCGGGTGGACCGCGAGCCCCATCCCCGCGCATTCATCGATCAGCGTCACAACCTTGTCGGTCTTGTCCATATCCGAAGAAAGAACGGCCGCCATGAAGGCAGCCGGATAATGCGCCTTCAGCCACGCGGTTTGGTAGGACAACACCGCATACGCCGCCGAGTGCGATTTATTGAAGCCGTAGCCGGCGAATTTCTCCATCAGGTCGAAAATATGCGTCGCCTGCGCTTCGCGCACGCCGCGCGCGACGGCGCCGCCCACGAATACCGAGCGTTGCTTCGCCATTTCCTCGGCTTTTTTCTTGCCCATGGCACGCCGCAGGAGATCCGCGCCGCCCAGGGTGTAGCCGGCGAGAATTTGCGCAATCTGCATGACTTGCTCCTGATACAGGATCACGCCATAGGTTGCCGCGAGCACCGGCTTCAGGTCCGGATGCAGATAATCGATGGTGGCGCCGCTGGTGTCGTGCTTGCGGGCAATGAAATCCTCGACCATGCCCGATTGCAGCGGGCCGGGCCGAAACAACGCCACCAACGCCACGATGTCGCCGAAGCGGTCCGGCTGCAGGCGGCGAATCAGGTCCTTCATGCCGCGAGACTCGAGCTGGAACACCGCGGTGGTCTTGCAGCTCTTGAGCAGATCGAAGGTCTTCGCATCGTCCATGGGCAGCGCGCTCATCACCAACGGTGCTTCGCCCTCGCTCGCGCGCTTGGCGTTGATGTCGCGCACCGCCCAGTCGATGATCGTGAGCGTGCGCAATCCCAAGAAGTCGAATTTCACGAGTCCGGCTGCCTCGACATCGTCCTTGTCGAATTGCGTCACCGGCGTCGTGCTGCCCTCTTCGCAGTACAGCGGGGTGAAATCGGTCAGAACCGAGGGCGCGATGACGACGCCCCCCGCGTGCGTACCGGCGTTGCGGGCAAGGCCCTCGAGAGTGCGCGCGAGATCGATCAGTTCACGGACCTCGGAATCGGCGTCGTAGAGGCGCTTCAGTTCCTCTTCTTGCTCGAGCGCCTTATCGAGCGTCATTCCGATCTCGAACGGGATCAGCTTCGCGATCTTGTCGACGTACCCGTAGTTGTGTCCGAGCACCCGGCCCACGTCTCTCACCACTGCCTTCGCCGCCAGTGTGCCGTAGGTGATGATTTGCGATACACGCTCGCGGCCGTATTTGTTCGCCACGTATTCGATGACGCGGTCGCGGCCTTCCATGCAGAAGTCGACGTCGAAATCCGGCATCGATACGCGTTCGGGATTCAAGAACCGCTCGAACAGAAGGTCGTGCTCGATGGGATCCAAATCGGTAATGCCCAGCGCGAAGGCGACCAGCGAACCCGCCCCCGAGCCGCGGCCGGGTCCGACCGGCACGCCGTTGTCGCGCGCCCAGCGGATGAAATCCGCGACGATCAAGAAGTATCCGGCAAACCCCATGGAACAAATGACGCCGAGTTCCAGATCGAGCCGCGAGTCGTAATCCGCTGCGCCCGAAGCGGCGGGGACTGCCCGCAACGCGCGCCGCGCCTCAAGCCCGCGCAACGCCTCTTCGCGCAGGAAACCCTCGGTGTTGCTGCCGGCCGGAACGGGGTACGCCGGCAGCATGGAAGATCCCAAGCGTATCTCGAGCGAGCAGCGCTTGGCGACTTCCACCGTGTTATCAAGCAGTTCCGGCACATCCTTGAACAGCTCCGCCATCTCCGCCGGCGACTTCAGGTATTGCTCTTCCGAATAGCGCCGCGCCCGGCTCGGGTCGCGCGAGCAGGGCGCCGTCATGGATGCAGACCCGCGCCTCGTGCGCCTCGAATTCCGCCCGCGTCAGAAAGCGCACGTCATTGGTCGCGAGAACCGCCACGCCTCGCTCCTGCGCCAATTCCAGGATTGCGTCCGCGTAGATCTCCTCGTTTACCCGCCCGGTGCGCTGGACCTCGAGGTAGAACCGATCGCCGCATAGGTCCTGCCAACGAGCGAGGCAGCGTGCCGCCTCATCGTCGCGCCCGCGCGAAATCGCCTGTCCGATGTCCCCGTCCGACGCCGCCCGACAAAACGATCAGCCCCTGCAGCATTTCGCTCTGCAGCCAGGAGCGCTCCAACATCGGTGCACCGCGTTGCTGGCCTTCGAGAAAGGAGCGGGTCACGAGCTGCGTCAAATGCCGGTAGCCGGCCAGGTTTTGGCAGAGAAATACGATCCGGGACGGCGCACGCTCGCCGACTCCGCGAATCCAGGCATCGACTCCGATCAACGGCTTGACGCCGGCGGCCAGGGCCTCCTTGTAGAACTTCACCATCGCAAATAGATTGCTCTGGTCGGTCAGGGCCACCGCGGGCATCCCCGCTGCCGCCACGGCGGCTATCAATTCAGGCACCCGAACGATCCCATCGACGAGGGAGTATTCGGTGTGCAGCCGCAGATGAACGAATGGCCTCAAGAATCCGCCTTCAGCCGAAAGTACACCGGAGCGAATGAGCGCCGGTGCAAGGGACAAGGCCCATGCAGCTCGAGACGCCGCTGATGATCGGGCGTGCAATAGCCCTTATGCTCTGCGAAGCAATATGCGGGATATAGCGTATCCATCTGAATCATATAATTATCCCTGGCCGTTTTCGCCAAGATCGAGGCCGCGCTGATGGACGGCGTACGGGCGTCGCCGCGCACGATGGCGCGGGCAGTGAGCGTCTTGCCGAAGCCGCCGAGATGCGGCAGCCTGTTACCATCCACCAACACGTGATCAGGCGTCAAGGGCATCGCCAGCAGCGCGCGGCGCATCGCCAGGAATGTGGCCTGCAAGATGTTGAGGGCATCGATCTCGGCCCGATCGGCCCAGCCGATGCCGAAGCACAGCGCCTCGCGGCGGATGACGATATTGAGAGCGGCCCGCTCCTCGGCACTCAACACCTTGGAATCCGCGACGCCTTCTATGGGGCGGCCAGGGCGCAAGATAACGGCTGCAGCAACCACCGGTCCCGCCAGGGGTCCGCGGCCCGCCTCATCGATACCCGCCACTCGCCGTCTCATGACGATGCGCCGCCAGGGGATGCTCGCGAGATTTCAGCAGTTTCGCGATCGCCTGCGCGGCGCGCGTGCCGGCGTCGCGGCGCAGCTCTGCATGAATTCGCGCGAACTCTCGTTCCAAGCCGCTGCGGCGCTCGGCATCGTCTAGCCACATCAAGAGCTCGGCTCCGATCGACTCTGGGACAATTTCCTCTTGAAAATATTCGCCGACGACGCGCCGATCCGCAAGTAGATTTGGTTGCGCAAAAAACTTGGACTTGACCAGATTCAGCCTGCGCAAGATCCAGGCCGTCATCGCCCCGAGGCGGTACACGACCACCATGGGACGTTTGCAGAGGGCAGCCTCGAGGCTGGCCGTTCCCGAGGCCACCATGACCACATCGGAGGCGATCAGCGCGGTCTGCGCGCGCCCCTCGGTGAGATGGACCTGAAGACCGGGCGCGTGGCGCTCGAGCGCCTCCGAAAAAATCTGCCGCGCCGCCGCACTCGCCATCGGCGCGACGAACACCAGCTGCGGACGCTGTGCTGCCAGCCAGCGCGCGGTAGCGACGAATTCGCGCGCCAGCCGTGCCACTTCGCCGCGCCGGCTCCCGGGCAACAGCGCAACGACCGCGGCGTTCGAATCGATCTTGAGGCTGCGGCGAGCAGCCTCCCGATCGACGGTCCATGGGAATCGCGTCGGCGAGCGGATGACCGACAAACTCCGCCTGCATCCCGTGCTCGTCGTAGAAGCGCTTCTCGAAGGGCAGGAGGCACAGAACCAGGTCCACGGATTCATGGATGGTGCGGGCGCGGCTTTGCCGCCAAGCCCAGACCTGCGGGCTCACGTATTGCACCGTGGGGATGCCCGCCGCGCGCAGGTCGCGCGCCAAACGCAGATTGAATTCGGGCGCATCGATACCCACGAAGACGTCCGGTTTCGCGCTCAAGAACTGGGCTCGGATGCGCGCCCGCAAGCGCAACAGCCGCGGCAAGTGGCGCAGGACTTCGAACAGCCCCATCACGGCGAGCGATTCGGCAAGGCTCCCAGCTCTCGCACCCGGCGGCCTGCATCTTCGGACCGGCAATGCCGAAGAACTGAGCATCCGGAGCATCACGGCGCATGGCGCCGATGAGATCGGCACCCAAGGTGTCGCCCGAGGCTTCGCCGGCCACCAGGCCGACGCGCAGCGGACGCGGCGCGGACGCGGACATCGTTACCGAACGATGCTGCGTTCGCTGCGCTTGATGAACTCGACGAATGGCCGGATTTCCATTTCCGTCAAGGCCACTTTCTCGAGTTCCTCCAGAGCCGTCTTCAATTTCAGGCCTGAGCGGTACAACAATCGGTACGCTCGGCGAATGTTACGGATCTGCTCCGTCGTGAAGCCTCGCCGCTGCAATCCGACCGAGTTCACGCTGTGGGGCACCGCCGGCCGCCCGACCGCCATGACGTAAGGCGGGACGTCGCGCGTCACCGCGGCGTTGTGCGCGATAAAGCAATGCGCGCCCACCTTGGTGTATTGATGCACGGCCGAGAGGCCGCCCAAGGTTACCCAGTCCCCGATTTCCACGTGCCCGCCCAACGTGGCGCAATTCGCCATCACGATCTGATCCCCCAGATGGCAGTCGTGCGCGACGTGCGAATAAGCCATCAACAAATTGTCGTTGCCGATATGCGTCACGCCTTTGTCGTGAGTCGTGCCGCGATTCACCGTGACTGATTCGCGAAATACGTTGCGGTCGCCGATTTCCAGACGCGTCGGTTCGCCGTTGTATTTCTTGTCCTGGGGAGCATCGCCGAGGGAGGCAAACTGAAATATTTTATTGCCGGCGCCGATGCGCGTCGGCCCGTTGATCACGGCGTGCGGCCCGATCCAGGTGCCCTGCCCGATGACGACGTCCGCGCCGATGATGGTGAACGGGCCGATTTCGACGTCCGCCGCTATCTGCGCCTGCGGCGATATCACCGCGCGCGGGTCGATCATCCCGCCTCTCCTTTGAACTTCGGCACCTTGGTCTCCGGAGCCACCATGATTTCTGCCGAAGCCACCTCCGCCCCGTCGACTTCGGCAGATCCGTGAAACTTCCAGATTCCCTTGAAGGCCCGCTTCAGAGTGACCTTGAAAACGAGCTGATCTCCCGGCTCCACGGGCTTGCGGAATCGCGCGTTGTCGATGGCGACGAAATAGAACCGGGTATTGGTATCCGGCACGATTCCGACGGTTTTGAATGCCAGGATTCCCGCGGCCTGCGCCATCGCCTCGATGATGATCACGCCCGGCATGACCGGCCGGTGCGGGAAATGGCCTTGGAAGTATGGTTCGTTGAACGTCACGTTTTTCAGCGCATGGATGTGCTTTCCGGGCACGCACTCCATCACGCGATCCACCAGCAAGAAGGGATACCGATGCGGCAACTGCCGCATGATCGCTTCAATATCCATCTTGTCGGATTCCGCCATTACTGCCGCTCCTTTCCGTCCAACCGCCGCAAATGCGCCACCATCCGCCGCCACATCCGCGTCTCTACGGCCGGCATCCCGCTCGAGTAGCTGCCGGCATTCCTGATCGATGCGCTCACCAGGCTGTAGCCCGTCACCACCACGTCGTCGGCTATCGTCAAGTGACCCGCGATGCCGACCCCGCCGCCGATCATGCATCGTTCGCCTATCGTGGTGCTTCCGGAAATTCCCACGCACCCCGCGATGGCGGTATGAGCCCCGATCGTCACGTTGTGGCCCACTTGGATCTGATTGTCCAGCTTCACCCCATCCTTCACGACCGTGTCGTCGATGGCGCCGCGGTCGATCGTGGTGTTCGCGCCGATCTCGACGTCATCGCCTATCTGGACGCTCCCCACCTGCGGCACCTTCAGCCAGGTACCCGCATCGGGCGCAAATCCGAAGCCGTCGGCGCCGACCACCGCTCCGGCGTGCAGAATGCAGCGCCGGCCGATCCGCACTGCCGCGCACACGTTGACTCGCGCCATCAAGCGCGAGTCGGCGCCAATGTGCGCGCCTCTCTGCACGATGCAGCCGGGACCGATGAACGCCCGCTCGCCGATCTGCGCTTCGTCCTCGATGACGGCAAGCGGCCCGACGCTCGCGGTGCCGGCAATCCGCGCGCTCGGCGACACGACCGCGGTCGAATGAATTCCCGCCTCGAGAGGCGCCTGCGGGTGCAGCAGATTCGCGATGCGCGCATACGCAACATAAGGGTTGCGGATCGATCAGTGCGGCGACCGGGCAGTCTGCCGCATGTTCCGGCCCGACCAACACCGCCGTCGCGCGGGTGGTTTGCATCTGCTTACGATAGCGCGGATTCGCGAGAAAACTCAAAGTGCCCGCGTCCGCGTGCGACAACGTCGCCACCCTCGAGACTCGCAGGTCAGGCTCGCCGCGCAGCTGCGAGGCCGAAGCGTACCGCCAAATCCCCTAGACTGAATCCTCCCGCCACCCGCGCACGCGCCTGGGCGAGCTGCGCTATTTACCCGGAGGTTTCGGCGGAGTCGATGTCGTCGGGCTCTTCGGCGGCGTCGGAGCCGTGGCAGGCAGGCTGGCCGGCTTGGTGGCGAGCAACTGCCAGCACGTTCGCCGTTATATCGAGCGGGCCCTTGGCGAAGAACACGCCGTCACCGAGTACCAGATCGTAGCCCTGCGCGTTCGCGTAGCCCTGAATCTCCGTCACCAGATAACGCTGGACCTTGCCGATTTCTTCGTTGCGGCGGGTCGAGGCGTCATCCTGAAATTCACCGGCCTTGCGCGAGAACTCGCGCTGCTGATCGCGCAATGTCTTCTCCGCCTTCGCGCGGTCGGCCTCGGACATCACCGCGCCTTCCTTTTGCAACTTCTCGTCACGCGCCTTCAGATCGTTTTGCATCGTCAGCAGTTCGCGCCGCCGGGGCGCAAATTCGTTTTCGAGTCCTTGCATAGCCGTCTTCGTCTGCGGCGCGTCCTCCAGAAGCTTCTGGAAGTTGACGTAGCCCATTTTGATTTCCGCGCTCGCGAAGGCGGGCAGCAGGACGAGGCCCAGGCACAAGCCCAACAACGGTATGCTTCGATTGAAAGTCGACATGTTGCTTTTTAAGACCTCGAATATTGTGCGGTCAAAACGCCTGACCGATGGAAAATTGAAAACGTTCTGTTTCGTCGTTGAATCTCACCGTGTCGCCCGGATACGGATTCAAGGGGATGCCGTATGAGAAACGGAACAGACCCAACGGGGCAAGCCACTGCACCGCGATCCCGGTCGATCTTTTCAGATTAGCATAATTGAAGTGGTAGTTGACCGGCGTTATGTCATCGACCCCGAGGAATCTGACCTGATTTCCGGTCTGAAAGACATTGCCCATGTCGTAGAACCAGCTCACCCGGGCCGCGCTCTTCCATTTTTCAGGCACCGGGAAAATCAGCTCCAGGCGGTTGACCACGCGGAAATTGCCGCCGTACGGATTGCCGAGGCCGATATTGTCCCGGGGACCCAGGCGGCTCTCCCGATAGCCGCGAACGCTGTCCGGGCCGCCCGCAAAGTAGTTGAGATAGGGCGGCAATGCGGTCGTGCGGCCCAGCGCCGAGGCGTAGTCGATCTGCGCGTTGAAGGACAACAGCCACTTTCTCCAGATGCGGGACGTACTGGAGGTATTGGAAATTGGTAGCGTAATAGCGTACGTCGCTGGGCGGTACCGCATAGCGGCCGGAGATGCTCAGATGCAGGCCGCGGTCGGCGAACAGAGCCCGGTTGCGCGCATCGTAATTCCATCCCGCCGTCAGTTCGTAGGTGTAGAACTCGGTGCCGTACACGGTGTACGGGCTATCGAGCGAGTTGACCACGCCGTCGCCGTTGGTGTCCGTCAGGTCGCGCTGGAAGGTTTTGCCGTTCTCCTTGACCCAATCCACCGCCTGCAGCGCGCTGTAGCCCTGCGACACGACCAAGCTGTTCTTGTTCGCCGAGACGCCGCGCCTGCAGATACTGGTATTCGGTGATGGGGTAGGACCACTGCACCGCTCCGGTGATCTGCTTGGTCGAGAACGCCGAGGAGGCTGCGACGAATTGCGTGATGTCGCGATAAGTCAGCGAGCTCGTGCGCGCGACTGCCGTCGATGGTGGTGTAGGGATCGGTATGCGAGAACACATAGCTCTTGCTGTACTTGCCCGCGTTGATTTCCAGCGCGATCCGATCGCCGGTTCCCATGAAGTTGCTGTGCACGAAATTGCCGTTCAAGCTGAATTTCTGCGATTCCGAGTAACCGATGCCGCCGCCGAATTGTCCGGGCAAACCTTCCTTGACGTTGTAGTCCACGTCCACGAGATCGGCGCTGCCCGCCACCGGCTTGTTTTCGAACTCGACTTTCTCCACGTATGGCAGGCGTTGCAGGCGCTCCTTGGAACGCTCGACCGCCGAATTCGACAGCCAGCCGCCTTCGAGCTGGCGCATCTCGCGGCGCAACGTTTCGTCGTTGATTGCCGTGATGTTGTTGAAATTGATGTGGCGCACGTAGACCCGATTGCCGGGCTCGATGAAGAACGTGAGCGATACCGTTTTCTTTTCGTTGTCCGGCGTCGGCACCGGATCGATCTTGGCGAAGGCGTAGCCGTCGGCACCCAAGCGGTAACTCATCAATTCCTGCGAGCTCGTGACTGCCTTTCGCGAGATACGTGTCGCCGGGATGAATCAGCAGCAATTTCTTCAGCTGCTCCTCGGGCACCACCATCGTTCCGGCGAGCTTGATATCGGACACCTTGAAGACCTCGCCCTCGTTGACGTTCACCGTGATGTACATGTCGTCCTTTTCCGGGGCGATCGGCGACCTGGGTCGACTCGATCTGGAAATTGGCGTAGCCGCGGTCCATGTAGTAGGAACGCAGTTTTTCCAAGTCGCCTTGCAGGGACTCGCGCGAGTAGCGATCATCCTGCTTGTACCAGGACAGCCAATTCGGAGTCTTCAATTCGAGGGTGCCGAGCACGTCCTTCTCTTTGAACTTGGTGTTGCCGACCAAGTTGATCTGTTCGATCTTGGCGCGCTTGCCTTCCTTGATGTCGACGATGATATCGACCTTGTTGCCCGGCAATTCCGTGATCTTCGTGTCGACGCGCACCGCGTACTTGCCGCGGCTGAAGTACTGGTCGGTGAGATATTGCTTCACCTCATCGAGCACCGAACGGTCGAAGGTCTTGCCTTGCGCAAGGCCGACGTTGCGCAGGCTCTTCTGCAAGTCCTCGGTCTTGATGTCCTTGTTGCCCTTGAGCTCGAACTTGGCGATCGACGGCCGCTCCACCACCACCACCAGCAGGGTATTGCCGTCGCGGCGCAGTTCGACGTCGCGAAAAAAGCCGGTCGCGTAAAGCGCGCGCATGGCTTCGCCGATGCGCTGGCCATCGAGATGATCGCCGATGTTCACCGGCAGATAATTGAATACCGTGCCCTCGGAGATCCTTTGCAGGCCTTCGATCCGGATGTCGCCGACGGTGAACGCTTCGCGCGCCGCTTGCGCGCGCACAGCCGACCCCAAAGGCTGGATGGCGAGCGCCACCAGGCAAGCCAAACGCAATTCAAGCCGCACGCGACAACGACCGATTGCTGTTTCTATAGATCATGATTTCCCGTTAGTTCAAATGTCTTGATATATCGTTATAGAAGGCGAGGCTCATCAACACCACCAGCAGTGCGATCCCGACCTGTTGCCCGAACAGCTGTGCGCGCTCGGATAGCGGCGTCCCTTTGACCGCTTCCACCGCCTGATAGACCACCTGACCCCCGTCCAACAACGGCACCGGCATCAAATTCAGCACGCCCAAGCTCACGCTGATGATCGCCAGAAACGCCAAGAACGCCGTCACACCCAAATAGGCGCTGATACCTGCAAACTCCGCGATGCTGATCGGACCGCTGATGTTCTTGGCGGACACTTGCCCCGTCACGATACGCCACAGCATCTGGATGGTGAGCGAGGACATCTCCCAGGTCTTCGCCACGCCGCCCACGACTGCATCGATCGGACCCGAACGATGGGTCTCGACCAGCCCGGGCGGCCAGCTTTGAGGCCCTTCTTCGAGCGAGATGCCGAGCCGGCCGATCGGCCTGCCCTGCTCCATGACCCGCGGCACGGCCGCTACGATACGCAATCGCTCGCCGCGGCGCTCGACTTCGATCGAAATGTCGCGGCCCGGGGCGCCGCTCACGAGCGTAATGAATTCCATTCTGTTCGCAATGGGCTGACCGTCCACCGCCAGCAGCCGATCTCCCGCCCGCAAACCCGCTCGAGCGCCCGCGCTGGCGCTGGGCGCATCATGAACGAGGGTGTTGGCGTTCCAGGTCGCGAGATCGAAGCCGAGTCCGGGCAGCAGCCTGCCTGGCTCCGTCATCGCGCGCCGGTCCTCGGCGACCCGCAGCGTCAGCGAGCGCTCGCCGCCGTCGCGGCGCACGCGCAGCGGTATCACGCCTTCATCGGTGAATTGCCTGATCAGCGCTATCTGCAGCTCTTCCGTGTCCTCGATGTGGCGATCGCCGACCCGGACGATCTGGTCCCCTCGCTGCAACCCGGCGGCCGCGGCGGGACTGTCGAGCCGCACTTGTCCCACCACGGGCTTGACGATTTCCGTCCCGACCATCGCCAATATGGAATACAGGAGCGCGGCGAACAGCAGATTCATCGCGGGACCCGCCAGCAGCACCGCGATTCGATGCAGTGACGGGCCTGCGCGTGAAGGAGCGATGCAGCTCCGACGGGCTGACCTCGCCCTCGCGCTCGTCGAGCAACTTGACGTAGCCGCCCGAGGGGTATGGCGGCGATGCAGTACTCGGTCCGGTCGGGGTCTTTGCCGACACGCGAACAGCAGCGGCTTGCCGAAGCCGATGCTGAAGCGCAGAACCTTGAAGCCGAGTTTCTTGGCGACCCAGTAATGTCCGAATTCGTGGACTGCCACCAGAATCGCCGATCGCGACCAGGAAGGCGGCGATAACGATCAACATCTTCATGCTAAGGCTCCAGAGCTGCTCGATCAATGCCAAGCCCAAGCGTCGCGCCTGCGGCGTCGGCGTCCAAAACATCGCCCAGAGCCTTGACGGGGGACGAAGCGAGGCGCTGCAGCACTTTGTCAATGACCGTGGCAATCGCCGTAAAGTTCAAGCGCCGATCAAGAAACGCCTGCACGGCGACCTCATTGGCCGCGTTGAGCACCGCCGGCGCGGTGCCGCCGGCTCGCGCCGCCGCTCGGGCCAACCCCAGGCTCGGAAACCGCGCGTGATCCGGCGGCTCGAAACCAAGTTGCCCGATCGTGGCTAAGTCCAGCGATTGTACACCGGAACCAAACCTCTCCGGCCAGGCGAGCGCCTGGGCGATGGGCGTGCGCATATCCGGAGCGCCAAGCTGCGCCAACATCGAGCCATCCGCATACTCGACCAGGGAATGCACGACGCTTTGCGGATGGACGATGACATCTACTTGCGACTCCGGCAAGCCAAACAACAACGTCGCCTCGATGACTTCCAGGCCTTTGTTCATCAATGTCGCGGAGTCGACCGAGATCTTGCGGCCCATTTTCCACTTCGGGTGTGCGCAGGCTTCGTCCGGAGTGACATGCTCCAACGTCGAGGCCTCGGTGCGGCGAAACGGGCCGCCGGAAGCGGTCAGGATCAGCCGAATCACGCCGCGCGCGAACTCGCCGGGGAGATAGCCGGCCGGCATGCATTGAAAGATCGCGTTGTGCTCGCTGTCGATCGGTATGAGTTCGGCGCCCGCGTGGCGCACCTCGTCCATCAGAATCCGGCCTGCCATGACCAAAGCTTCCTTGTTGGCAAGCAGCACTCGCTTGGCCGCGCGCACGGCCGCCAGGGTGGACGGCAGTCCGGCGGCGCCGACGATCGCGGCCATCACCACGTCGACATTCGCCGCGGCGACCATTTCGGACATCGCCTCGGCGCCGCTCTCGACGCGTGTCGCTGAGCCGCAGTCGCGCAGCGCCGCGCGGGCCAGCGCCGCAGCCGCCGGGTCGATGAGGACCACGCTTTCGGCATTGAACTGCCTTGCTTGTTCGACGACGACCTGCCAGCTGCCGCGGGCGCCCAGCACCGCGACCCGGAAGCGTTCCGGATGCAAGGCGACGACGCTCAGCGTGCTGCGCCCGACGCTCCCCGTCGAGCCGAGAATCGCGAGGCCCAGGGGCGCACTCATGCGATGACGCCCGAGCCGAACAATCCGAGAGCGTACAGCGGCGCCGCCGCAGTCACGCTGTCGATGCGATCCAAGAGGCCGCCATGTCCGGGCAGCAATGCGCCGCTGTCCTTGAGCCCGGCGGCACGTTTGAACATGCTTTCGGTAAGATCGCCGATGACGGAAAAAATCCCCACCACGCAACCGAATGCGACGACCGGGATAGGCGGCAAGCCGAAATGGGCCGCGCCGCGCCAGGCGACCAGCGCCACCAGCACGAGGCCGCCGAGCGCCCCTTCCAAGGTCTTGCCGGGACTCACGCGCGGCGCCAGTTTTCGCCGGCCCCAGGTTCGGCCGGCGAAATACGCGCCGACATCGGCGGCGATCACCAGCAGAACCAGCCATAGCACCACTGGCGGGCCGTGAGTGAGCCCCTGGGTGGTGACGAGCATTCTCGCCAGCGCAACGAAGGCCGGCGCCAACACCGGCAGCCCGCAGATGAGAACGACCGCCGGACGATGGCGGCCGGGGGCCAGCGACAACCACAGCAATGCGAGCGCCCACCACGCGCACGCGGCTCCCAGCAATAGCCAGCAAATGTGCGCGGCGCGGCGCTCCAGCGCCAGGCGAGAAGCAGCACCAGCGCGACGCCGGCGGCGTACAAGACGCGCGCCGCTCCCGCGACGCGAAGAGTGCCGAAACCGCCCCATTCCCACGCAGCGATGGTAAAGACCGCGCCGAACGCCAAGACCCCCCAAGGGGGCGGCAACAGGAACAAACCCGCCAACAGCACGCACGCTAGAACCGCGGCGGTGAGTATCCGTGTTCTAAGCATCCGCTGTCTCAAGCATCGGCTTTTGCCGGGAGTTGTGCGGAAGTCTTGCCGAAGCGGCGCTCACGTCGCGCAAAATGTTCGAATGCCGCATCCAGATGCGCCGGCGAAAACTCCGGCCATAGCGCGTCGGAGAAATACAGCTCCGTGTAGGCAAGATTCCACAGCAAGAAATTGCTGATGCGCTGCTCGCCGCCCGTGCGGATCAACAGATCGGGATCGGGAATTCCGGCCAACGCAAGCCGCTCCCCGACCTGCGCCTCGCAGATGTCGGCTGCGGCCAATTTGCCCGCCGCCGCATCGCGGACGAGCGCGCGGCATGCTTGTGCGATATCCCACCGTCCGCCGTATGCGACGGCCACGATCAACCGTAGGCCCGCGTTGTCTGCCGTGAGTTTTTCCGCGCCGCTCATTCGGCGCGCGAGCTCGGCGCCCAACTGGTCGCGATCGCCGATGAACGTCATGCGCACTTGATTGCGGTGCAAGTCCGCGACTTCGCGCTGCAGGGCGTCGAGAAACAAGCTCATCAGCATGCCCACTTCGTCCGGAGGCCGTTGCCAATTCTCGCTGCTGAAGGCGAACAGCGTCAGATAGCGCACGTTGCGTTTGACGCACTCCTCGACGACTCTGCGCACCACCTTGACGCTGGCGCGATGCCCGGCGGGCCGCGGCATCCCGCGCGATCGGGCCCACCGGCCGTTGCCGTCCATGATGATTGCGACATGCTGCGGCGAGTCGGCCATCTTCACACCTGCATCAGCTCCTTTTCCTTTTCGGCCATCGCCTGATCGATTTCCGCGACGTGCTTATCGGTCAGCTTCTGAACATCCTCCTGAGCTCGCCGATCCTCGTCCTGCGCGATCAGCTTTTCCTTGAGCATCTCCTTGAGTTCATTCATGACTTCGCGGCGCACGCCGCGCACCGACACGCGGGCGTTCTCCGCCTCGGACTTCACCACCTTGATGATGTCGCGGCGGCGCTCTTCGGTGAGTGCCGGCATATTGATGCGAATCAGTCTGTCCGGCGGTATTTGGAGTCAACCCGAGGTCGGATTTGTAGATCGCTTTTTCGATGACGGGCACCATGGCTTTTTCCCACGGACTCACCGTCAGCGTGCGGGCATCCTCGGTGGCTATATTGGCTACCTGGTTCAACGGCATCTCCGAGCCGTAGTAGTCGACCTTGATATGCTCGATCAGGCTGGTATGGGCACGGCCGGTGCGCAGCTTCTTGAGCTGATCCCTGAACGTCGACACGCACTTCTGCATGCGCTGCGTTGCGTCTTTCTTCAAGTCCTCGAGCATGGCTCCCCCTTTAAGGCTCGGCGGTTACGACGGTGCCGACGTCTTCGCCCTGGACAATGCGCATCAAGTCCCCGGCATTGAACAGATTGAACACTTGCAGCGGCAAATTGTTTTCGCGGCACATCACGATGGCGGTCGCATCCATGACGTCGAGCCGATCATTCAATACCTGGTCGAACGTCAGGCGGGCATAGCGCTTGGCGTTCGGGTTTTTGACCGGATCGGAGTCGTAGATGCCGTTGACTTTGGTCGCCTTCAGCAAAATCTCGGCGTTGATTTCGATGGCCCGCAGGCTCGCCGCCGTGTCGGTGGTGAAGAACGGATTACCGGTGCCGGCGCCGAAAATCACGACTCGCCCCTTCTCGAGATGCCGTACCGCCCGCCGTCTGATGTAGTCCTCGCACACCTCGTTGATGCGCAGCGCCGACATCACGCGGGCGTACCCGCCCAAACTCTCGAGTGCGTCCTGCAGCGCGAGCGCATTGATCACGGTCGCCAGCATGCCCATGTGATCGGCGGTGACGCGGTCCATGCCGGCGCGAGCCAGGCCGGCGCCGCGGAAGATATTGCCGCCTCCGAGAACGACCGCAACCTGGACCCCGAGCTGGGTGAGATGGTGGATTTCGCCGGCGATGCGCTTGAGCATGAGCGGATCGATTCCGTAATCCTCCGCGCCGAGCAGCGCCTCGCCGGACAGTTTGACCAAGATTCTACGATAGCGAGCCGTGGCGTTTGTGGTGGTCATGATCTATCCGTACCCTACTATAAAAGACCCCGCGGGCGCGGGGTCTTTGGAGTCCAAGCGCGTGTGATCTAGTGTTTTTTGGGACCGTCGCCGCCCATGCTTTCCGTGCGCATGCCCTGCGCGCTTGCCCTTCTCCTGCGCCTTCACTTGCGCCATGACCTCGTTGACGAAGTCATCCTGCTTCTTTTCGATGCCCGCGCCCACTTCGTAGCGCGCGAATTGCACGACCGCGGCATCGGCCTTCTTGAGAAGCTTCTCGACGGTCATGTCCGGATCCTTGACGAACGGCTGGCCCACCAGCGTAATCTCCGCCAGATACTTGCGCAGCCGTCCCTCGACCATCTTCGCGATGATTTCGGGAGGCTTTTTTTCGTCCTTGGTCTGCCCGGCGAGAATTTCGCGTTCCTTGTCCAGCACGGCAGGCGGCACGCCGTTCGCATCGATATAGGCGGGGTTCATGGCGGCTACGTGCATCGCCACATCCTTCGCCAGGGATTCATCACCCCCTCTGAGCGCCACCAGGCTGCCCTTGCGGCCGCCGTGGACATAAGCGCCGAGCGCGCCGGGTGCGGTGACGCGCACGAACCGCCGGACCGAGATGTTCTCGCCGATTTTAGCGATCAGTGCGCGGCGCTGTTCATCGAGCGTCGACGCGCCGTGCGTCTGCGCGAGCAATTCATTCAAGTCGGACGGCGACCTCTCGAGAGCCGTGCGGGCGACGCTGCGCGCAAACGCCAGGAACTCATCGCTGCGTGCCACGAAGTCGGTTTCGCAATTGACTTCCACCAGAACTGCGCTATTGCCGGATCGCTCGATGGCGATGGTTCCTTCGGCCGCGATCCGCGCCGCCTTCTTGTCGGCCTTGGCCAGCCCGGTCTTGCGCATCAGTTCCGCAGCGGCGTCCAAGTCGCCTTCGGTCTCCACCAGCGCTTTCTTGCACTCCATCATTCCCGCGCCGGTGCGCTCGCGAAGCTGTTTGACTGTCTCTGCCGTGATATTCATGGCTTATGCGCCGCGCCTCGGCGCACCGGTGCGGCCGATCGGCCGGCGCCTGGGCGCGCTCGCCGGGCGCGTCTCCGCGGGCGGGGTATCGGGGGTGTCGACATCGTCGACCTCCACTTCGTCGAGCGAAGCGGCCACGGCGGCGACGCTCGGCACCACCGTCACCGGAACCTTGCGCCGTGGCGGCGGTTTCTTGTGCGCGCCGCGGGGGGGCGCCGCTGCGGCGACGGCCGCCGGCAGGCCGCTTCTTGGGATTGCCTTCCTCGTCGAGCTCCACGAATTCGTCTTCGCCTACCGGTACTTCGGGGAGGGACGCCTTCCCCTCCAGCACGGATTCGGCCACGCCGCCGGCGTACAGCAAGATCGCGCGCATCGCGTCATCGTTGCCGGGTATCACATAATCGATGCCGTCGGGCGAGCAATTGGTGTCGACCACCGCGACCACCGGAATCCCGAGTTTGCGGGCCTCGTGAATCGCGATCTGCTCGTGGCCCACGTCGATCACGAACAAGGCGTCGGGGAGCGCCGTCATGTCGCGGATGCCGCCGAGACTCCGCAGCAGCTTGTCCATCTCCCGGCGCAGCATCTGCGCTTCTTTCTTGCCGCGCCGATCCAGCGCGCCGGTCTGGGCCATGTCGTCCAGTTCGTTCAGCCTCTTGATGGACTGCCGAATGGTCTTGAAATTGGTGAGCATGCCCCCCAACCAACGCTGGTTGACGTAGGGCATGCTGCAGCGAATGGCCTCTTTTTGTACCGCGTCGCGGGCCGAACGCTTGGTGCCGACGAACAGCACTTTGCCGCCCTCGGCGGCCACGCCTTTGATGAACGCCGCCGCCTGCGCATAGAGCGGTTGCGTCTTTTCGAGGTTGATGATGTGGATCTTGTTACGCTCGCCAAAGATGAACGGAGCCATCTTGGGGTTCCAGAAGCGGGTTTGGTGCCCAAAATGGACGCCCGCTTCCAGCATTTGTCGCATGGACACGCTGGTCATAAAACACTCCTGGTCGGGTTGAGCCTCCGCGTGTCCCAATCGGCAACCCGTCGAGCCGTGAAATCCGAGGCCCAGGGCCTTCGGTTTTCAACGCTTCGCCGGGCACCCGGCCGATTGTGACGACACGCGTGCGGGGTTGTTAAAAATAGCCGCGCTTTATACCATGAACATCCGTTAGAAACAAAGTCTGCCCTCCTATGACCGTGACCATCAAAACACCTGCCGAACAGGAGAAGATGCGCGCCGCCGGCCGGCTGGCCGCGAGCGTGCTCGACATGATCGAGCCGTACGTTCAGCCGGGAGCGACCACCGAGGAGCTCGACCAGCGCTGCCACGATTTCATCGTCGATGAGCTCAAGTCGATCCCCGCCAATCTCAATTACCGGGGTTTCCCCAAGACGATCTGCACCTCGGTAAACCACGTCGTCTGCCACGGGATTCCGGGCGATAAACGCTTGAAAAGCGGCGACATCATCAATATCGACGTGACGGTGATCCGCGACGGCTTTCACGGCGACACCAGCCGCATGTATCTGGTCGGAAATGCCGCGGTAATGGCTCGGCGCCTGACCGGCTGCATGCCACGAGGCCATGTGGCGCGGTATCCGCGTCGTCAAACCGGGCGCCCGGCTGGGAGATATCGGGCATGCCATCCAGTCCTACGCCGAAAGCAATAATTTCTCGGTCGTGCGCGAATACTGCGGCCACGGGATCGGCCGGATCTACCACGAGGATCCCCAGGTGCTGCATTACGGCAAACCCGGTACCGGTCTTGAATTGGCCGCGGGTATGACGTTTACGATCGAGCCCATGATCAACGCCGGGCGGCGCGAGGTGCGGCTGTTGCCCGACGGCTGGACCGTCGTCACCAAGGATCAGTCGCTATCGGCGCAGTGGGAACACACCATCCTCGTCACCGACATCGGTTTCGAGGTGCTCACTTTGAGTGCCAGCGTAGGCATACCGGCCGCCGCGGCGGCCTCTTGAGCGCCCACGGCAAGATATTCGATCAACCCGCCGACTGGCCCTATTTGACTGCCGCAACCAAGGCGCTGCAGGACGGCCAGTTCTCCCCCGTTATCTTCCGCCAGGTCCTGGATCACGGCACCGAGCTGTTGCAGGAGCGGTTCGCCGCCGATGATGCGATCGAGGATCTGGTCCGGGATCGCGCACGCCTGGTGGACATCACCCTGCGCGCCGCCTGGGTGAGCCACGCGGGCAGGTTTGCCGAGGATCTGGCGTTGGTGGCCGTCGGGGGCTACGGCCGCGGCGAGCTGCATCCAAGCTCGGACATCGACGTCATGGTGCTATTGCCGAAAAGCGATTCCGCCGACTGGCAGCCGGACATCGAAAAATTCCTGACCTTTCTATGGGATATCGGCCTCGAGGTCGGCCACAGCGTGCGCTCCATCGACGACTGCCAGCGCGAGAGCCTTGCCGACATCAGCGTCGCGACCACCCTGTTCGAAGCCCGGCTGCTGGCGGGCCCTGAATCGCTGTTCGCCGGCATGCGACGTGCGCTCGCACCCGACCGTCTGTGGACCTCGCAGGATTTTTTCGAAGCGAAGGTCCGTGAACAGACCGAGCGGCATCATCGCTATTTCGATACCGCGTACAACCTCGAACCGAACGTCAAATCCAGCCCGGGCGGCCTGCGCGACATCCAGACCATCGGCTGGGTGGCCAAGCGGCATTTCGGCACCGACACGCTCGATGAGCTGGTGGCGCATGGCTTTCTCACGCGCGAGGAGCTGCGCAAGCTCCAGGCGGGCCAATCGTTTTTATGGAAGGTGCGCTTCGGACTGCATGTACTGACGGGGCGGCGCGAGGATCGGCTGCTGTTCGATTACCAGATCAAGCTCGCGAAGATGTTCGGCTACGAAGACGCGAGCTTCACGCTCGCCGTCGAGCAGCTGATGCAGAAATATTATCGCACGGTCATGGACGTGAGCCTGCTGAACGAAATGCTGCTGCAGCTGTTTCGCGAAGCCATTCTTACGCAAAGCGGATCGCCTCTGCCGATCAATGCGCGCTTCCAAATCCGCAATGATTACCTTGAAGTGACGCACGCGGAGGTTTTCGCTCGCTATCCTTCGGCCCTGCTCGAGCTTTTCGTGCTCTTGCAGCAACACCCGGAGCTGCGCGGCGTGCGCGCCGAGACCATCCGCTTGATCGGCACGCATGCCGGGCTCATCGACGAGGAATTCCGGCAAAACCCGCGTCACCATCGCCTGTTCATGGAGATTCTCTGCGCGCCTGTCGGAGTCACGCATGAGTTGCGCCGCATGAATTTGTACGGCGTGCTCGGCCGCTACATCCCCTCGTTCGGCCGCGTCGTCGGGCGAATGCAATATGACCTGTTCCACGCATACACCGTGGACGCGCATACCTTGTTCGTGGTGAGCAATCTGCGGCGGTTGGCGATGCCGAAATTCAACGACGAATTTCCCGCCCTGAGCCAGATCATGCAATCTCTGCCGCGTCAGGAAATTGCCTATCTTGCCGCGCTGTTTCACGATATCGCCAAGGGCCGCGGCGGCGATCATTCGGAATTGGGGGCGGTCGATGCCGAGGCGTTTTGCCTGGAGCAAGGACTCGGCCGCTACGAGGCGCGATTGGTCGCATGGCTCGTCAGAAACCATCTGATCCTGTCCATCACCGCGCAAAAGAAGGACATCAGCGATCCCGACATCATTCACGGCTTCGCGCGGCGGGTGGGCGATCAAGCCCACCTCGATTATCTTTATGTATTGACCGTCGCGGACGTGCGCGGCACCAACCCGAAGCTGTGGAATGCTTGGAAGGCGCGGCTGTTCGAGGAATTTTATGAGCGCACCAAACGCGCCTTGCGCCGCGGCCTCGAGACTCCGGTCGATCAAGACGAGCTGATCCGCGAAACGCAGGAGCACGCGCGCGCGAAAATGACCGACGTTGCGCCGGAGCAGATTTCCCGGGTGTGGGCGCAATGGACCGAAGCATACTTCCTGCGCTATACGCCCGAGGAAATCGCCTGGCAAACCGCGCTGCTCGCGAACCGTCTCCCGAATGACGACACGCCGTTGGTCGCGATCCGGCAACTGGCGGAGCGCGGCGGCACGGCCGTGCTGACTTACGCGCCCCGTCGGCTGCGAAGCTTTGCCCGGACCACCGCGGTGCTCGATCAGATGGGCCTCAACGTGGTCGATGCCCGGCTGATCACGAGCGCCAACGGCTTCAGTTTGGAGACTTACGTCGTGCTCGAAGACAACGGCACGGTGATCGCGGACCGCTCGCGCATTCGGGAAATCGAACAAGGACTGTGGCGCAACCTGCAGCAGCCGGAGGATTCCCCCGCGACGGTGACGCGGCGCGCCCCGCGCCAGGTGCGCATGTTCTCGACGCCGACCCAGGTCAATTTCAGCGTCGACAGCCGCAATGGCCGTACCATTCTCGAGCTTGTGGCTGCGGACCGCCCGGGACTGCTCTCCGAAGTCGGCAAAGTATTCCGCACCGAGCGCGTTGCCATCATCGGCGCCAAGATCATGACGGTCGGCGAACGCGCCGAAGACGTCTTTTACATCACCGATGCGGAGGGCCGCCTCCTCCAGGAAGAGGCATGCCGGCGCGTACAGGACTCCTTGGTGCTGGCGCTCGATCGGCGCGACGCCGGCCGAGCCTGATCGCGAATGGAACGGGGCATCATGCCATACGACGAATTGCAGGCGACCATCGAAGGCGCCTTCGAATCGCGGGCGGAGATCACGCCGCGAAACGCGCCGGTCGAATTGCGCGAAGCTCTCGAATCGGCGCTCGGCCTGCTCGACAGCGGCCGGCTGCGGGTGGCCGAGAAGATCGATGGATTCTGGCGAGTCAACGAATGGCTGAAAAAGGCCGTGTTGCTGTCGTTTCGCATCGCCGACAACGCCGCCGTGCGGGCGGGCGCGTTGAACTTCTATGACAAGGTACCGCTCAAGTACGAGGGCTGGGACGACGCGCGCTTCAGCGCAGCCGGCGTGCGGGTCGTCCCACCGGCGACGGTGCGTCGCGGCGCGTTTATCGCTTCGAACGTGGTGCTGATGCCGAGCTACGTCAATATCGGCGCCTATGTGGACTCGGGCTCCATGGTCGACACGTGGGCAACGGTGGGTTCCTGCGCCCAAATCGGCAAGAACGTGCACTTATCGGGCGGCGTCGGCATCGGCGGAGTCCTCGAGCCGCTGCAGGCCGCGCCCACGATCATCGAGGATGATTGTTTCATCGGCGCCCGTTCTGAAATCGTCGAAGGCGTCGTCGTCGAATCGGGCGCGGTGATTTCCATGGGCGTATTCATCGGCCAAAGCACCCGCATCTACGATCGCGAGCGCGACGAAATCATCTATGGCCGCGTGCCCGCCGGCGCGGTGGTGGTGCCCGGTTCACTGCCGGCCAAGAGCGGCAAGTACGGCCTCGCGTGCGCGGTGATCGTCAAGCGGGTGGATGCGCAGACGCGCGCGAAAACCTCGCTGAACGAACTGCTGCGCAATACCGACTAGCCCGGGCCTAGCCCGGCGCGAGGCGCGTAGCTCAAGACGTGGTGCGCCAACAATTGGCCGTCGGCGGCGCGGCACTCGGCGGTTCCATAGGCGGTTCTTTTGCCGAGCTTCAAGACCCTCGCCGCGCAACGGATTTCGGTCTCGCGCGCACTGCGGAGAAACGCAGTCTTCATATCCGTGGTCAGCCACTGCTCGGCGGCTCCGCGGAGGGTCATGATCGCCAGCCACATCGCGACATCGGCGGCTGCCATGAGGGTGATGCCGCTGACGATTCCCCCGGGCCGTTCCAGCGCAGCGGCGTACGGCACCAGGACGGCACACTCTCCCGGGGCGCAGGACTGCACCAGGAGCCCGTAGGGCCTCAAGAACACGGAGCCCGCGAGAAGTCCGTTCATCTCGTCGACCGTGCATGCGACCGTGGTCATCCGAATCGACCGGTGATGTAGTCTTCCGTCAGTTTCTGCTGGGGGTTGGTGAAAATCATGTGCGTCGGGCCGATTTCGATCAAATCGCCCAGGTGAAAATATCCGGTGCGCTGCGAGACTCGGGCCGCCTGCTGCATATTGTGCGTGACGATGACGATGGCGTAGTTCGCGCGCAGCTCGTCGATCAGATCTTCGATTCTCGCGCTCGCGACCGGATCGAGCGCCGAAGTCGGTTCATCCATCAGGATGACCTCCGGATTCACGGCGATCGTGCGCGCGATGCACAGACGCTGTTGCTGGCCGCCGGAGAGACTCGTGCCCGGCGTGGATAAACGATCCTTGACCTCGTCCCAAAGTCCGGCCCGCGCCAGACTGGTCTGAACCAATTCGTCCAGGTCGCCGCGGCTTCTCGTCAAGCCGTGTATTCGCGGTCCGTACGCGACATTGGCATAGATCGAGTGCGGGAAGGGCGTGGGCTTTTGGAACACGATGCCGACGCGGGCGCGCAGCTGCGCAACGTCCTGCCTACGGTCGTAGATGTTGTTCCCGTCGAGGGTGATCACACCCTCCACTCGCGCGCTCGCAATGGTGTCGTTCATGCGATTCAGGCAGCGGAGAAAAGTGGACTTGCCGCAACCCGACGGCCCGATCAGGGCGAGTACCTGATTGCGCCCTATGTCGAGGGTCACGTTCTTCACCGCATGCTTATCGCCGTAGAAGACGTTCACATCGCGTGCCGCCATCACGGCATCGCGCACGGAGTCGCGCGCGGCTCGATCGGTAACCGGGGTCTCGTTCATTTTTGTCAGCCGAAGCGGCCGGTGATGTAGTCGTCGGTTCTGCGGTCCTTCGGGGACGTAAAAATCTGATTGGAAGGGCCTATTTCCACCAGCTCACCCAGGTACATGAAGCCGGTGACGTTCGACACGCGGGCCGCTTGCTGCAAATTATGCGTAACCACGACGATACAATATTTTTCGCGCAATGCCTGCAAGGTCTCCTCGACGCGCAAGGTCGAAATCGGATCGAGCGCGGCGGTCGGCTCATCGAGCAACAACACTTCCGGCTGCACGGCAATGGCGCGCGCGACGCACAGCCGCTGCTGCTGCCCGCCGGAGAGGCTACGCCCGTCCGCGCGCAGCTTGTCCTTGACCTCATCCCAAATCGCCGCGTCGCGCAGCGCCGATTCCACGCGCGCCTTGAGTTCAGCGCCCCGGATGCCGCCGGCGAGGCGCAGCCCGAATGCCACGTTGTCGTAGACCGACATCGGAAACGGCGTTGGTTTTTGGAACACCATGCCGACGCGATATCGCAGCTCCGCGACGTCAACCGACGGGGCAAGTATGTCGCGCCCGCCGATGAGGACCTCGCCCTCGGCGCGCTGTCTGGGGTAGAGCGCGTACATGCGGTTGAGTACGCGCAGCAGCGTCGATTTTCCGCAGCCGGAGGGGCCGATGAAAGCGGTGATCGACCGATCCGCCAAGGCCATGCCGATGTTGTGCAGAGCCCTTACGTCGCCGTAATAGAAATTCAAGGCGCGGGTCTCGATTTTCGGCGGCCCCAAATCCTGCGCCGGCTCCGGGGCGACGGCATACGGCACGCGCATCTTCAAATGTTTCGGCGCCTTTATCGAAGGGATCATCGCCCTGAACCTTGGTTCGACTGCAGCAGCGCCAGGAACACCCGTGCAGAAATGCTCAGTACCAATATGGTGATGGTGATGATCAACGCGCCCGCCCATGCCAGATCCTGCCAATCCTTGTAGGGGCTCAGCGCGAACTGGAATATGACCACCGGGAGGTTGGCCATCGGCGCATTGAGGTGGGTGCTCCAAAACTGGTTGTTGAGCGCGGTAAACAGCAGCGGCGCGGTTTCACCGCTGATGCGTGCGATAGCCAGCAAGAGCCCCGTGACGATGCCGCTCCGGGCCGCGGGATAAAGAACGCTCACGATGGTGCGCCAAGGATAGGCGCCGAGCGCGGCCGAGGAATCCTTCATGCCCATGGGGACGAGATTGAGCATGTCTTCGGTGGTCCGCAGGGTCACCGGAATCGCGAGCACGGCGAGCGCGAGCGCTCCTGCAATGGCGGAAAAATGGCCCATTCGAACCACGATGATCTCGTAGATGAAGAGTCCGATGATGATCGACGGCGCGCTCAATAATACGTCATTGATGAAGCGAATGGCGGTACTGAGGCGCGAGCGGCGTCCGTATTCCGCCAGATGGGTGCCGGCCAGCACGCCGATCGGCGATCCGATCAGGATGCCCAAGAGAGTCATGACGGCGCTGCCGTAGATGGCATTCAACAATCCGCCTTGGCCGCCGGGCGGGGGCGTCATTTGCGTGAATAGATGCCAGGACATGCCTGCGACTCCCTTCGATATCAGGGTCCACAGGATCGCCGCCAAGCAGGCGAGCCCGGTCATTGTTGCGAGGAGCGACAGGACCAGGAAGATACCGTTTTGCGCCTTGCGCAGCGCCCGTCGATTCAAATCGCACCCCCCGCGCGCCGCTCCAGCCTGCGCAGCATCGCCTGGGCCGCCGCGATGACCGTGAAGGTGATGAGAAACAATAGCAGCCCAAGCGCAATGAGCGAGGACGTATAGAGATCGCCGACCGCTTCGGTGAACTCGTTGGCGATGGCCGAAGAAATCGTGGTGCCCGGCGCCAACAAGGATGAGCTGATGCGATGGGCGTTGCCGATCACGAACGTCACGGCCATCGTTTCACCGAGCGCGCGGCCCAATCCCAGCATGATGCCACCGACGATACCCACCCGCGAGTGCGGCACCACCACATTCCACATCACTTCCCAGGTCGTCGCGCCGAGGCCATATCCGGATTCCTTGAGCATCGGGGGCACCGTGTCGAAAACATCGCGCATGGTCGCTGCAATGAACGGTAGAACCATGATGGCGAGGACAACCCCCGCTGTGAGGACCCCGATGCCGAAGGGAGGGCCCCTGAATAAATGTCCGATTCCCGGTAGTCCTCCCGCGTGGGCTATCAGCCAGGGCTGCACATGCCGCTGCAGCACGGGAGCGAGGATGAACAATCCCCAAATGCCGAAGATGATGCTGGGTACGGCCGCCAGCAATTCGACGGCCACGCCGATCGGCCGCTTCAGCAGCGGCGGACACAGTTCGGTCAAGAACAGGGCGATTCCGAACCCTGCGGGTACCGCCAGCAGCATCGCGATCATGGAAGTGACCACGGTACCGTAAATCGGCGCCAGCGCGCCGAATTGGTTCGTCACCGGGTTCCATATCTCCCGCGTCACGAACGAGAAGCCAAAGTGACTCACCGCCGGCCAGGCGCCGCGCAGCAGCGAGACCGCCACGCCTCCGAGGATCAGCAACACGAGAATCGCCGCGCTCAGGGTCGCCGAACGGAAAACTCTCTCGTATATCAACTGCTTTGCGGCGTGCCTCGGATTGATGATCGCCACGGTGTGAGTTTCGCTCTCGCTAGTTGCCGCTCCACACCGGATGACCGCCCGACGTGATTTCCGAGGTCCAGGTCTTTTGAACCTGCGCAATCAAAGGCGCGGGCAATGGTACGTAATCAAGCTCGGCAGCCATACTAGCGCCATCCTTGTAAGCCCATGCAAAGAACTTCAATGCTTCTTTGACCGGGGCCGGGTCCTTCGGTTGCTTGTAGACCAAAATGAAGCTGGCGCCCGTAATCGGCCAGCTCTTGGCGCCCGCTTGGTCGGTCAATATCAGATAGTAGCCGTCAGCCTTGGCCCAGTCGGCATTGGCGGCGGCTGCCTGAAAGGAGTCCGCGCTGGGGGCTACCGCGGTCCCCGCCTTGTTCGTGAGCAGGGTGTACGCCATTTTGTTCTGCTTGGCGTATGCGTATTCGACATAGCCGATGGCGCCGTCCGTTTGGGTGGTCATGTTGGCGACCCCCTCGTTGCCCTTGGCTCCGATCCCCGTCGGCCATTGCACCGAAGTATTGGCGCCGATGGTCGACAGGAACTTAGGACTCGCTTTGGACAAATAATCGGAGAACAGGAAATTCGTCCCAGAACCATCCGAGCGGTAGACGGGTGCAATCGCAGTGCTCGGCAACGCCAGCTTTGGATTCAGGCCCTTGATCTTGGGATCATTCCATTGAGTGATTTCGCCCAGGTAGATGCCCGCCACCGTCGCGCCGTCCAAATGCAACTGACCCGGCTGAATGCCCTTGATGTTCACGACGGGCACAACGCCGCCGATGATCATCGGAAACTGCAGGAGCCCTGCCGCCTTGAGATCGTCCGGCTTCAGCGGCATATCGGAAGCGCCGAAAGTTACGGTTTTGGCCTTGATCTGCTTGATGCCGCCGCCCGAGCCGATGGACTGATAATTGAGCCCCACGCCGGTGAGCTTTTTATAGGCATCCGCCCACTTGGCGTAAATCGGATACGGGAAGGTGGCGCCGGCGCCGGAGATGTCCGCCGCGGCTGCCGCAAAGCCGAGCGCCGCCGCTGCTCCGATAACGGCGAGGCGTAAGAATAACTTCATCTTCATTGGGTTCGCTCCGGGATTGATTGCGAGGGCCGCGCCCAGCGGCGACTCAGCCCGTGATGATCAGTGCGGGATGTTTCACTTTTATGACAGCAGCCATTGCACCAGCTTTTAAGCGCGATAGTCCGCCGCGGCGGTCTCATCGACCGGGTCTCGCCGCACACCCATGGAGTTGAACACGGGGGTCAGCACCAGGGCAATGGCGAGGTTAAGGATGAGCGTGAACACCGCCGTGTAGCCCGGGAACGTGTGCCCGCCCAGGCTCAAGGGGAACGTGGGCGTCAATTTGGTGGCAATGGCCATGGCTGTTCCGGCGGCCGTTCCGACCGCCCATCCGGCGAGGAGCGCCCAGCTATTGAACCAGCGGGTGTAGGCTCCCAGCATCACCGGCGGCAGCGTCTGAATGATCCAAATTCCACCCAAGAGCTGCAGCTCGATGGCGTACTTGGTGGGCACGAATAGGATAAAAACGAGGGCGCCGAATTTCACGACCAGCGACGCCCACTTCGCCATTTGGGCTTCTTGCTTGTCGGTCGGATTGCGGTTGATGAATTCGCGGTGAATGTTGCGGGTATACAGGTTCGCCGCAGCAATCGACATGATCGCCGCCGGCACCAGGGCACCGATCCCGATGGCGGCGAAGGCGATGCCCACGAACCAGGATGGGAAGCTGTGCAGCAACAACGCGGGCACCGCAAAATTGTTGCCGAACTGCTTGAAGCCGGGGGCGTACTCGGGCAGCTTGTCGACCCCCGCGGCGATGACGAAGAAACCGAATAACGCGAGCAGACCCAGCATGAAGGTATAGCCGGGCAGCATCGCCGCATTGCGGCGGATGGCGTGTCCGCTGCTGGCGCTCAAGATGCCCGTCAAGGAGTGAGGGTAGAGAAACAACGCCAGCGCAGATCCCAAGGCCAAAGTCGCATACGCGCTATATGAGCCCGTGGAGTTCGGTGGGGGCACCGCCAGTAGAATTTTTTGCGGTGGGACGGCGGCGAAGATCTTGTGGAAACCGCCCAACTCGATGGGAATGACGATGATCGCGGCCAGAGCGGTGATGTAAATCAGAATATCCTTGACTATCGCGATCGACGCCGGGGCGCGCAGGCCGCTCGAATACGTGAAGGCCGCGAGAATGACGAATGCAACCAGCAGCGGCAGATCTGCCGCCAGGCCGGTCCCCGAAATTCCGAGCGCGCCGATGACCACCTGAATGCCGACGAGCTGCAAGGCAATATAGGGCATGGTGGCCACGATGCCGGTCACCGTGACCGCGAGTGCCAGCCACCGATTTCCGAATCGGCCGCGGACGAAATCCCCCGCGGTGATGTAGCCGTGCTTGCTGCAGACATACCAGAGGCGGCGAAAGACCAGGAAAACGAGGGGATAGATGATGATGGTGTAAGGCACCGCGAAAAAAGCCACGGCGCCGGCGCCAAAGGCGAGCGCGGGAACCGCGATGAAGGTGTAGGCGGTGTAGACGTCGCCCCCCACCAGAAACCAAGTGATGAGCGTGCCGAAGCGCCTGCCGCCCAATCCCCATTCGTGCAAGAGGTCCAGGTCCCCCTTGCGCCAGTGGGCCGCGGCGAATCCCAACCAGGAGATGAGTCCAAACAACACCGCGAAAATGCTCAGCGCGATCCAGTTCACTTCCTGCACGACAATCCCCCGTACTCGTTCTTTTTGGTGTCCGAAGTGCGCGGCGGCCCGGGAGGTCCCTTGCTAATCCTGCGTGGCGAAGTAGACGATCGCCGTGAAAACCGCGCTGACAATAACCCACAGGAGTTGAAACCAGTAAAAGAACGGGATGCCCATCAAGGAGGGCTCGAGGCGATTGTATAAAGGCGGCCATAGCGCGACGACGAACTGGACTACGAAAAGCAGATACCACCAGCTCCAGCCGCCCCGCCTGCTCGGTTGACCGTTCATCGCGACCACTCCCGATTTCGTCAAGTCCTGAGCGGACCTTACCCGAACAGCTGGCTTCTTGTAAATTTAGATCGATTACGTACATCGACCCCACGGCCCGCAGGCCATGGGGTCGCGCTGCTTTGTCCAGCCGTTAGAATTTGAACCGCACACCGACCGTGGTGGTGAGATCGGTTGTGTGGAATATGTAACCATTCGCGAGACCATCATGCACGCCCGAATACATGGCCCCGACGAAGGCATCGAAGCGCTTGGTCAAGCGATAATCGGCATCGAAGGAGATGACATCCTCGGTGCCGCTGCAGCTTCCCGCCTTGTTGGTGCTGCAGCCCGCATTGGCGCCGGTGGCGTACGAGTTCTGCTTGTAGCCGTAATATGCCCCGACCAGGTCCAGTTGCGGGATGACCGTATATCGGACCCCTCCCCAAAAGACTTGAAGGGTCTTGTCCTTGGGGAAGGCCTTATTGTTGACGAAGGCCATCGTGTAGGCGGCGACACTGAAGCCGGGGCTGAGCGGCGTCTCCGGATTCGCAAACTGGATATGCTCGTAGCCTGCGAAAAATTTGACTATGCCCATGTTGTACAGGCCCATGAGCGCATAGGTCGTGTTGTCCGACACGGTCGCGGCCAGTGCATTGTCCGGGCTTGCCGCCACACAGCTGCCGCCCACCGGCAACGGCGTGGGGCACAAAGCCGGCAAGTCGGCGACCTGAGCGGCGCTGAGCGCGGACACCGCCACCGCATCCTTGATCTTCGCGTAGTACGCATCGACCGACGCGCCGGCAAACTCGCCGCCCAAGGATACTTCGAAGGCCGAGTTGGCGCTGCCCGTGGCTTGATTGAATTTGTACTGCGCCGACAGGTGGGCCACGCCGCCGCCGAACGACCCGGCATACTTCACCGACGAATCGAGGCGGCGATTCTGGGTATCTCCGCCGCCGGCGGTAGTCCCCGAAATACCAATCAACGAAAATGCCTGGGAAGCGTAGTTGGGATCGTACTTTGAGATACCGTCGGCCAGTACCGTGTTCTGACGGCCGAAGGTGACCGTACCGAAAGTCTTCGAGCTGAACCCCGCATAGGACTGTATGAAAGGCATTCCCGCAGCGCTCGAATCGACGTTCGTATTCTGATTTGCCAAGGACCGGCCATTGTTCTGCGCCAAAGACTTGAGGGCGTCGCTGATTTGGCCTGACTGGGGGTTGATGTACGTTTCGAGCTTGAAGACGCCCGACCAGTCTCCGGCGATGGGCTCGACGCCCTGCAGGCCTACGCGCGAATTGGCCATGTTGCTCGGCGTGACGCCCGTCACCGAGTGATTGCTGTTCTTCTGTACGACCTCTGCGCTGCCGCCGACGAAATAATCGCTGATGGGCGCGCCATGCGTTTGATTTTGAATGCCGACATCGATGATGCCGTACAGGGTGATGCCGTGCCAGGTCAGGCTGTCATCGCTCGCGGCCGGCGGCGGAGCGCTGCTTGCGGTTTGCGCTTGCGCGCTTCCCACGCCGATCGTCAACAGGCCCAACAGAAATGCGCAATGAAGAATACGGGAGCCGCGTTCGCCGCGTGCGTCAAAATCCCTTTGCCCGGAAGTCGTGTTTAGATCGCTCACAGCTCAAACCCCCTTCAGTTTTGATTGTTGGATTTAATCGACGAATTATTACAGCCGTGTTACAGGTTGGCGTCTTCCGCAAATTGGCTAAGGACGGCTATTCGGGCCTTATATATCACATAATTTGTCAAGGGTCATTTTCTAATGTATCTTTTATACAACAAACACTCAGATGCCCGCTAAGCGGCGGCGGGCACCCCGATCCGCGCCGCTGCGGGAATCTAAAACGCCACTTGGAATCGGGTGAAGAAAGCCTTTTCCTCGGCGCGGTCTTTGCCGTCGGCAGACCCGCCGCTAAACCGCGTCGCGGTATAGTCCAACGCCCATTCGATGTTTTGCGTCAGATACCAATTGAGGCCAAGCGTCCACGCAATGGCCTTGTTGGCCTGTGAATTGGGATCGGCAAACCAGCTATCGAGGACTCCTTTCGCGTCCGTGAACGTCGTGGGGTCCAGCTTCAATTCACTAATCCGCGCCGCCACCTCGAATGCCCCCCAGCCTCGATCACCGACTTGAAACGGCCGCTTGGGCTTGACCGTCCCGAAAGTGGCATCGTCCCCCGTCAGCAAATAGGTTGCGGTCAGTTGCCAGGATTCGGGGTTCAGGCGGGCACGCCGGGTGAATGCCGCGGGCCCGGCTCCGAGCATGCGCGAGACGTCCTGCGATTCCCGGACGTACTCGCTCAAGAGCCCCAAACTCTTGTAGTAGTAAAATGCCTGCGGCGATATACGAAGACGCTCGCCGTCCGCGATCGTGCTGTTTTTGGAAGCGGTGCCCGAAGCGGCGGTCGCCGTGTAATACGTAAAGAAATTGCGTTGCGTCTCGGTTTTGTATGCCGGCAGCAAGGTATTGCCGGCGCTGCCGACCTGATTCGCGTAGCTGGCTGCGAGTCCGGCGCCGAGGCCTCGTAGCCCCGCGACATCCGTGGTGAGAAATGGCTGCGTAAACAGCCGCGCCACCCAATCCTTCTTATCGTTGTTGTCCACATCCGGGGTGGCATTGCCATCGGTACTGATTCCGTCGGCGATGCCGTTGAAGTAGCCAACTTGGTAAGTGAGCGTGCCGGCGGAGAACACAAAGGTGCCGGAGACTTGCAGACCGAGATCTCGGTTCGGCACCAGATCGCTCGGTAAACCCAATTCGATGAATCGATTGTTCGGCGATAGCTGCAATCGCTCCAGACCGAATGGCTCTTTGAACTTGCCGGCGGTCACGACGAACATCGGATTGAACCGCGCGGCGACAAAGGCATCTTGAATGACCGTTTTGCCACCCGCGAAATCGGGATTGAAGCGGAAGTCGAAAATATTGTTGAACGTACCCTCCATGATTGGGCGCGCGCGGCGCAGAAGCCACGTGTTGCGCGATCCGTCCGGCGTCAGGTTGTCATTATAGAATCGACCGTCGAAGTCGAACTCACCATGAAACCGAATCTGGTTGGCGCCGTCCGGTGATTGAAACGAAAAGCCGCCGGGCCCCGCAAAAATCTGCGGGTTCGACACGGTCGCCGATGCCGCCTGTTGCTCGGTGACCGGCTGCTGACCCGCCGCCGGCTTCGCTGTTTGCTCCGCTGCGGCCGCCGCGGGCGCGGCCGGCTGCTGCCGCGTCTGCGCTTCGAGCTTCTGTTCGAGAATCCGAATCCGCTCTTCGAGTTCCTCGATGGTCGGCTTCTTACGCGCCGACCTCTGCGTCGTCGCAGCAGCATCAGCCTCGGTACCGGGAAGGGTTTGCGAACCTGCCACCGAGTTCATCAATACCGCCCCTAAAGCGAATGACCGGAAAAAAGGTGCACCCCGCCTTCCATGCGCGTACGGCATTTTCTCGTTCACCCTCTCCACGACCGCGAATTCGTCGGCCACGCAAGGCTATCGGGCGAGACGAAATCCCGGAACTACCATGGCGTTCTCTGCATATAGCATTGCGCTATGAGGAAGGGGCGTGACCTCAATCGGCCCGCCGCTGATTTCTCGACAGAACCGCGAGCTCGGTGCGCGTGTTGGCGTGGAGTTTTTCCATGATGCGGCTTACGTAGTTCTTGACCGTACCTTCGGCAAGAAACAGGGTCTGACCGATCTGTCGGTTGCTCTTGCCCTCGGCGATCAGCTGCAGGATTTTCTCCTCCTTGTCGTTCAGAGGCTCCGTTACGAAGACTGCCGGGCGTTCGGGGACCTCCGAGGCACGGGGCGCGGGCGCATCCGCGGCGAGGCGCCGAAATTGGTCCATCACCTTGCGCGCGATCTGCGGCGTCAGATGAGATTCGCCCCGCCTCAAGGCGCGGATCGTTTCGAGCAGCTCAGCTTCCGCCGCATCCTTGAGCAGATATGCGTGCGCTCCGGCGCGCACGGCTTCGAACACCGTTTCATCGTCGTCGAGGGTGGTCAACACGAGTACTTGCGTGCCCGGAAGCGACCGGGTGATCTCGCGGGTTGCCGCCACTCCGCCTTTCACCGGCATGTGCAGGTCCATCAGAACCACATCCGGGCGCAGGAGCAGGGAGAGGTCCACCGCTTCGACGCCGTTGCATGCCTGGCCAACCACTTCCATATCGGGCTCCATGGCGAGCAGCAGCGCCACGCCCCGGCGCACGATTGCTTGATCTTCGGCGATGATCAGCCGAATTGGCGACGAATTGGGGCGCTCATCTGTCCTTTCCATGCAGCAATCATGCAGCCCCGCCCGCGCGGTTTGGAAGTGACTTTAGTCACCTGTTAACGTGTGACCATGGATATCGATCCGAGACGCAGCCTCGCGGCCGGCGCCATGTGGCTGATCATCGCGCTGGCAGTCACGTTTTCGATCGCCGCTTCGATTTGGGTGGGCAGCATCGCGCGCGCGAACGTGATCGAGCAGCATCTCCGGCGTCTTGCGCTCGAAACCGACCAATTGAGCTCGGATTTTGGCCAGGCGCTCGCATCACGGCTCGGCGCCGTTCGCGCCGCGCGAATACTCGTGGGAGACGCGGCTCCTGCGGGCCAAGGCAGCGGCCTTGCAAGGGTGTTCGATGAATTGCAGTCGGCCTATCCCAATCTCGATTGGATCGCCCTCGCCGATGCCAACGGCGTCATCGTGAGCGCCAACGGCAGCTTGGCGCAAGGGAGCAGGGTCAACTCGAGCCCTTGGTTCATTGCCGGACTGCAAGGTCCCTGGGTCGGCATGATCGATCCGCAGGGCGTGCCGACAAAGAGCGACGCCGCGCTTGGCGATATGGCGGCGCCCGTCCGAGACAACGCCGGCCGGATCGTCGGGGTCATCGCTGCCCACCTCCGCCTGCCGCGCTCGCCGACGCATCCTCTGCGTCTTACCGACGAAATCGAGTCTCACGGGGCGGCCCAGGCATACGCCATCGACGGCGCGGGCGTCGTTCTCATCGGGCCCGATGGCGTCGGCAAGCGATGGACGGGCGTTGCCCTTGGCAAGGGAAAGCCGGCCGTCGACGAGCGCCTCGGCCGCGCGGACGTCTGCGATCCATTTCGAGCGCCTGCCGAACGGGCGCGAGGTGCTGGTATCGCGCGCGCCTTTGAGCGCCGGCGGCGGAGTTTCGTCCTTGGGATGGCAGGTTCAACTCAGCGAGCCCAGGGAACGGGTATTTCAGCGGGCGGACGCGTTGGGGCTCCGCATATTCTGGGTCTCGCTTTGCCTCGGCGCCGCGACTGCAATGCTGGGAATCATCGGCACGCGCCAACTCACGCGGCGACTGAAGCGCCTGACGCATTCGGTGGCATCGGTGGGCCGTAACGACGCCACGCGGATCGAGGTGCCTCCCGGGCTCGATGAAGTGTCCCAGCTGGGTGCGGCTTTCGCCGGAATCCTCGACGATCTGCGGCAGGAGCGGCGCGAGTTGCAAAGCCTCAGCAGCGAACTCGAGCGACGAGTGAAAGTGCGCACTCTCGAAGTAGAGCGGTTCGCCGAGGAGTCGCGCTACGCCGCCATCGTGCGCGAACGCCTGAAAATAGCTCGGGATCTGCATGACACGCTCGCTCATTCGATGATGGCCATGCTGAGCGAAATTCGATTCCTCCGTAAGCTTCAGGCGCATGATCCCGCGTCGGTAGCCGCCGAGCTGGAACACGCCGAGGAAGTGGCTCATGAAGGACTCAAGGAAGCGCGCTTCGCGATTACGCAGATGCGGGTCACTGCCGTGCGCGATATGGGCCTGGGCCCGGCGTTGGCCACTGCGTTCGAACGATTCGTCGATCACACCGGACTCATGGGCGAATTCACTGCGGAACCCGAAGCCGCTCGTTTCGGCGACGAACGCGCCGAGACGATCGTGCGGATCGCGAACGAGGTACTGCGCAATGTCGAGCGGCACGCAAGAGCAACCCGCGTCCGCGGGACGCTGAGAATTGTCGATGGCGCTTGCCTGGAATTGCGCATAAAAGACAACGGCGTAGGCTTCGATCCGCGAGCACTGCGTCCGGGACACTTCGGCCTTGTCGGCCTTCGCGAGCAAGCCGAGATCATCGGAGCGCAGTTGCTGATCGAAAGCAAACCAAATGAAGGCACTGAAGTGATCGTGTCGCTGCGCCTGACGCCGATTTCGTTTGCGCAAAGCGCGTGAACATCCCGGGGCCGCAGCAAGCTTACGAGCCGAGGAGCAACTCCAACGTGCGATAGTAAATGCGATGCAGCCGATCGATGTCCGCAACCAGCACGCACTCGTTTACCTTGTGGATGGTCTCATTGATCACGCCGATTTCGATCACCTGCGCGCCCATGGGGGCAATGAACCGCCCGTCCGAGGTGCCGCCGCTCGTCGATAGCTTTGGGGTGATTTGCAATTGCTCTTGCGCGGCGCGGATCGCGGCCTGCGACAGTTCCCCGGGAACCGTCAGAAACGGGAGTCCGGAAACGAACCACTCCAGAGAATGCCTGACTCGGTGGCGACGCAACAGCTCCTCAACGACGGCCTTGAGCCCATCGACGGTCTGCTCGGTCGAGAAACGCAGGTTGAAGCGCGCCTTCAATTCTCCGGGAACGACATTGGGCGCGCCCGTGCCGGCGGAAATATTCGATACCTGGAAAGTGGTCGGCTGGAAATGCTCGTTGCCGCGGTCCCAGGTTCGCGCCGCGAGTTCGGCCAGGGCAGGCGCGACGGCATGCACCGGGTTGTCGGCAAATTGCGGGTAGGCGATGTGCCCCTGAATGCCGTGAACCGTAAGCCGCCCGCTCAAACTGCCGCGCCGTCCGATTTTAATGGTGTCGCCGAGCGCGCTCTCGCTCGACGGCTCGCCGACTAGACACCAATCGATGGTTTCCTTTCGTTCGCGCAGCACTTCGACCACACGGCGTGTGCCGTCCACGGACGGCCCTTCTTCATCGCTCGTGATCAAGAACGCGATCGTGCCTTTATGCGCCGGATATCGACCCACGAACTCTTCGCAGGCCGTCACCATGGCCGCGAGGCCGCTTTTCATGTCCGCGGCGCCCCGGCCGTAGAGCAGGCCGTTCTCGATGACCGGAACGAAGGGATCATGACTCCATTCATCGAGCGGCCCCGGCGGCACGACGTCGGTATGACCGGCGAAGCAGAATACCGGACCGCCGCTGCCGCGTTTGGCCCAGAAATTGTCTACCGGGCCGAACCGCAGATTCTCTACGTTAAATCCGAGGGATCGGAGCCGTTCGATCATGATCGCCTGACAACCGCCGTCGGCGGGACTGACGGACGCCCGCGCGATCAATTCCTCGGTCAATCGCAAGGTCTCGGACTTCGGCGGAGTGTTCATCGTCAGAAGCGCAGTTCCGGAGCCTGGCGCCTCAAATTGACCCATACACCGAATACGCCGAGAACGGCCGCCGCGATCAGCACCCAGCCCGGCATCGCTATACCGAGGAACCGCCAAGTCACCTTGGCGCACTCCCCGGAGCCCGTCAGTACTTTGACCAAGACTTCGTTCAGGGAGAACACCTTGAGCATGAAATCGAGCGAGGCCCCGCACGCCGGGACGCTGCCCTCGGGCAGGCTCTGGATGTAAAGGTGCCGAACGGCAACTCCGATGGTGGCAAGGGCGGTCAAGGCCAGGAGCGATGCATAGACGCGGCGGCCCCAACCCACCGGATCGTGGGCCGCCGCGATCAGGAACACGAGTCCGATCGACAGCATGCCGACCCGCTGAAAAATACATAGAGGACAAGGCGCCAGATGCAGCACCAACTCGGCGTAATAGGCATATGCCAGCAAGCTTGCCGCTGCGGCAAATCCCAGAAGATTCCCCTGGCGGCGGGTCATCAGCCGCGTGACAACGCGTGCGCTGCGTCGATTTGTCTCGCAACGTCCTCGAGCGAGGTGTGGCGGATGTCCTTGCCGTGAACCATATATATCACGTACTCGCAGATGTTCTTCGCATGATCGCCGATGCGTTCCAGCGCGCGCACGATCCACATGATCTCGAGCGCGCGGCGAATGGTGCGCGGGTCCTCCATCATGAAGGTGATGCACTGGCGGTGGATCGATTCATATTCTTCGTCCACCATCTTGTCTTCGCGCGCGGTCTTGAGCGCCGCCTGAGAGTCCATGCGGGCGAATGCGTCGAGCGCGTCATGCACCATCTGCGCGACCTGCCTCCCCAAGTGTTTGACTTCGCGGTATTTGTCCGCGGGCCGTTCCATGGTGGCGAGCCGCGAGGCGATATAGCCGATTTTCTCGCCTTCGTCGCCGATGCGTTCGAGATCGGTGATCGTCTTGATGATGGCGACGATCACCCGCAAATCGCCGGCGGCCGGGGCCCGAATCGCCAATATGCGGCTGCATTCCTCGTCGATCGACACCTCCATGCCGTTGACCTTGTAGTCGTCGGTCGCCACCGATTCACCGAGCTGGCTGTCGCCCTCGACCAACGCCGTGATCGCCTTGTGCAGCTGCTGCTCGACGAACCCTCCCATCTGCAGGACCTGGTTGCGAACCTTCTCCAGATCTTCGTTGAAGCGCCGGGAAATGTGGTGGGTGAGATCGGCAGTTTCCATAAAATTTACCTTAGCGCTCAAACCTTGAAGACCCTCGAATGCCCGGCCGCCGAGCTCCGGCGCCGCGTGCGATCCGCTTTGCTGAGCGCGCCGTCGCCGCGCGCTTTGATGTACATCCGATTGAACCGCTCGTCAACACTGACAGCGATATTTGTGACGTCAAGCGCCGACCGCGGAGCGGACCGGCTGCTGCCAAACGCGGGCCTGGGGAAAGTGGCAAGTAAAGGTACTGCCCTTGCCTTCGGTGCTCTCGACATCAAGCCAGCCGCCGTGCCTCTGCAGGGCGTGCTTGACGATCGCAAGCCCCAACCCCGAGCCGCCTTGGCCCCGGGATCGGCCGGCGTCCACGCGATAGAAGCGCTCGGTCAGGCGCGGAATATGTTCCGCCGGGATGCCGATGCCGCTGTCGATCACCGAAAAATATGCGCCCTCCGCATCCGCCCACCAGCGAATGCGCACCGTGCCCTCGGGAGGCGTGTACTTCATCCCGTTGACCAGCAGATTGGTAAAAGCGGATTCGAGTTCGTGGGCGGCGCCGAATAAGCCGTCCTCGGTTTCCAATTCCAGGAGGACATGGCGCGGTCGATCGGCGCTGGCGAGCGCATCGCGCTGCAGCCGCTCCAACATGCTCGGCACATCGACCGCGTCCCGGGGTGCCTCGCCGTCGGTCGACTCCAAGCGCGACAACACCAGCAAGTCGGCGATGATCGCGTTCATCCGCTGGGCCTGCGCGCGCATATCCCTGATGGGCCCCGACCACGCAGGGTCGATGGAGGGGTCGTCGCCCAGCGTATCAAGGTAGCCTGAAATCACCGTCAAGGGGGTGCGCAGCTCATGCGAGGCGTTGGCTACGAAATCCTTGCGCATTGCCTCCAAACGCATTTGCCGCGTCACGTCGCGCACCAGCAATAAGGATTGGCCCCCGCCGTAGGGTACCACCTGCAGCGCCAAGTACATTTCCAACTGCACGGGCGGGCGTATCAGCAGCGGCATCGCAAAATCATCGCCGTGCAGATAGAGCACGAACTCCGGGGAGCGGATCAGATTGTCGATCCGAAGACCCACGTCGACCGGGCGTTTGAGGCCCAACAAGCGCGCCGCCTGGCGGTTGAACCAGACGATTTCGCGCTGAGGGCTGAGGATGATGACGCCGTCGGGCAGCGCCGCCGTGGAACGGCGCAGTTCCCGAAAGAGCTGAATCAGGCGTTGCTTGTGGAACTGTTTGCGTCGATGCAGCCGCACGACTTGCGCGACGATATCGCCCCAAATCCCGCCGAGATCGGGAGGATCGATTTGCGAGCGCAGGCGCAGCCAGCGGTCGAGGCGGTACAAGGTGAGCAACTGCCAGCTCAGGTACAAGCAGGCGGCCCCCAATATCCACAACCAAACAGGTCCGATCAGCAGGCCGAGGCAGAGGCCCAACACCAGAATGCCCGCGAGCCGCGCGAGCGCGAAAGTCCACATCGCTGCCATTGACTAGGAGCCTGTCTGGGTAGAGCGCCTCATGCGTCTTGCCTCACGCGTCTCGTGTCGAGAACCGGTAGCCGGCGCCACGCACGGTTTGCACCAACCGCTCGAGTAAATACGGCTCGAGCGCCTTGCGCAGCCGGCGGATATGCACATCCACGGTGCGCTCCTCGACATAAGTATTACCGCCCCAGACGCGATCGAGCAACTGACCTCGCGAGAACACCCTTTCGGGGTGGGTCATGAAGAAATGCAACAAGCGATATTCGGTCGGGCCGAGCGGTATTTCCCGCTCGCCCGCACTCACGCGATGGCTTGAATCATCGAGTCTCAAGCCATCGGCTTCCACGACATCGGCCGCGCCCGCCGGGGCGGCACGGCGCAGGACCGCTTGGATCCGCGCCAGCAATTCCCGGGGGGAGAAGGGCTTGGTGATGTAGTCATCCGCACCGCCCTCGAGTCCGCCGACCTTATCCTGCTCCTCGGAACGCGCGGTAAGCATGATGACCGGGATCTCCTCGGTGTCCTTGGCCCGCTTCAAGGACCGAGTCAGCTCGAGCCCGCTCATGTCAGGCAACATCCAATCGACCAACATGAGGTCCGGGCGAACATCGACGATCCGCGCCCGCGCCTCGCGGCAATCCTGGGCCTCTCTCACTTCATAACCCGCGCGGCGCAAGCCGAAGGCGACCATGTCGCGAATCGCCTTTTCATCTTCCACTATGAGGATGCGCTTCGCCGTCATGTAGCCTAGTCCCTTGATTCCTTTGGCGCGCTATTACATCGGTCGGTTATGACAGTTCCGTGACAAGGCCCCGCAGCCTTCAGCTGGCGCCGTTCAACTTCGGTCAACGCGACTTTGTCGCGCAAGTACAGAGGAGTAAGGGCGGCGGGGTCGATCCCTTCGCCAAGCCCTAATCGCAGTGCGCCGAGCCTCGCAAATTCGCGTGCATTCGGCAGCGCCCGGCTGTCCTCCCCGCGCAGCTCGACGCCGGGCAGCGTGCCGAGAACCGGATAGGCGCCGAAACCCCGGCCTATTCCGCGATGAGCGCGGAGGTCGGGCAGTACGACGCTCTCCGGCGGACCGACCTGAGGCACGCCGCTCGCGATCAAGCCGAGTTCGGGGTCCGCCATGAAACAACCCCAATAGACCTCGCCCATGCGCGCATCGAGGGCCGCCAGGACATGAAGCGCGCCCCGTTGCGTGGCTTGAAATGCCAAAGCTGCCAAGGTCGTGATCGGAACCACGCGAAGGCCGGACCCGAATGCAAGACCTTGCGCCACCGCGACGCTGATTCGCACGCCCGTAAATGCGCCTGGGCCGATGCTGGCAGCGATGCCGTCGAGCGCCGAGAGGGTCACCCCGGCCTCCGCCAAGACAGCATCGACCATGCCGAGGACTTCGGGGGCCTGCGATAGACCGCGTTCGGCAAACCGGCCGATCACCTCATTGCCGCTGAGAAGCGCCACCGAGCAGCCCTCGGTCGCCGTATCCACGGCCAGAATGCGCATGGCTACGTAACCCTCGCCGCGCGGGCCGGCAGCGGGTGCAGATGGGCTAGTCGTTCGGCGAGAAAAACTGCTCCGGCGGCGCTCTCTGTGATGACGGGACTCGGCGGCAACGCCTCCAAGAATATTTGCCCGTAGGCTTTGGTCTTGAGCCTCGGATCGCCGATCACGATCACTCCGAAATCATCGAAATCTCGGATCAACCGGCCGACGCCCTGTTTCAAGTGCCAGCACCGCCTGCGGCAATTGATATTCGAAAAACGGATTGCCGCCTCGCAGGCGAATGCCCTCCAAACGTGCTTTGAGCAGCGGGTCGTCGGGCGATGCGAAAGGCAACTTGTCGATCGCGACAATGGACAGCGCCTCTCCCTTGACGTCCACCCCTTCCCAGAAGCTGCCCGTGGCCAGGAGCACGGCGGTGCCGAGTTCGCGAAATCGATTGAGCAAGGCTTCTCGCGGCGCCTCACCCTGCACCAGCACCGGAAAAGGCGGATTCGGAAAACGCGCCTGCAATGCGCGCACCCCTTCGGCCAACCCGCGGTAGCTGGTGTAGAGCAGAAAGGCTCGTCCGCCGCTCGCCTCGAGCAAGGGCGCGCAGGCTTCGATGAATTTCCCCGCGAACGCCGGATCCTGGGGCTGGGGCATGTTCGGCGGCAGAAAGATGCGCGCCTGACGGCGATAATCGAAGGGGCTGTCGATGCGGACCGTACGCGCCTCAGGCAAGCCGATCCTCGCCGCGAAATGCGAAAAGTCGTCGCCGATCGCCAAAGTCGCGGAAGTGAACACCCAGGCGCAGGGACGACATTCAACGTATTCACGCAGCCGCTCCGCGATCTCGAACGGCGTGAATTGCAGCAGCAAACCCGTGGGCGTGACATCCACCCACCGCAAGCCCGTGTCGTCCGATAGTTCGCGCAGGACGGCCAGCGAGTTGGCAAGAGCGGCGCCTCGCCGTGCACAGTTCGCGAGGCCTGCTCCTGCGCCCATCCCCTCAAGTTCAGCTGCGATGCCGCTGAGTGCGGTCTCGAGTTCGGGCAAAACGTCCAGGAAGCGATCCGGAAGATTTGCCCATTCGTAGCGTCCCTGCCCGCGGTGCAACGCGGCGCGCAAGTCCTCGAGAGACGCATCCACGGATGCGACGGCCGCGGAGATTCCAGGAGCCTGCACCGCAGCGGCCGTCATTTCAGCCGTGATGTCCCGCATCAACAGATGCACCTGCCGCACCGACCAGACTTGACCGAAGAACTGCGCGGCGATATCCGGCACCTGATGCGCTTCGTCGAGAATGACGGCCTGCGCGCCCGGCAAGAGATCGCCGAAGCCCTCGTCTTTGAGCGCAAGATCCGCCAGCAATAGATGGTGATTCACGACCACGATGTCGGCTGCCTGAGCGTTGCGCCGCGCCTCGAACACATGACATCGCGAAAATTGCGGACACTCCATCCCTAAGCAGTTCTCGCGGGTCGACGTGATATGCGGCCAGACGGGCGACTGCTCCGGCAAGTCGGTCAGTTCGGAAAGATCCCCGGACTTGGTGGTCGCGGCCCATCGCGCTACGCGCGCGAGCGCGGGCGCGACACCGCGCTCGTCTCCCAGTAATGATCCTTGCAGCAATGATCCTTGGCGAAGCGCCAGTTCCTGACGGTGCCGGCACAAGTAATTGGCACGGCCTTTGAGCAATGCGATCTTCACAGGGAGGCCCAAGGCCCTCGCCAGCAGAGGAACATCGCGGCGAAACAATTGATCCTGAAGCGTGCGCGTGCCGGTGGAGATGATCACACTGCGCCCCGACAGTAGCGCCGGAACCAAGTAGGCGAATGTCTTGCCCGTACCCGTTCCGGCTTCGACGATCAGAGGCTCGAGGCGCGCCAGCGCAAAACCGACCGCCTTGGCCATCGCCGCCTGTTCGGGCCGATACGCATAATCCGGCAAGCTCCGCGCCAGCGGGCCCTGCGAACCGAAGATACCGTCGAAGTCGCCGTTCACCCGCATGCCTATTTCACCAGCGCACGAAAGCGCACGAACGCAACAGAATTAGGTTTCAATGAATTCTTGATCTGCCAGCGTATGTCGGTGTAATCGGCGGCGGCCGCGGGGCGCAATCCGCCCTCAGGGGTCCGTACCTTGAGATTCTCGGCTCGTTCGAAGCTGCGGCCGCCATCGACGGAGTAGCTCACGACGGCGCCGGGGCCCACGGCGGAATCCGCGATATATCGCATATGCTCGGGAATCGGGTAAGTAACACTGGGCGCGTCCACCGCTGTCGGCGCCGTATTGCGCACCTCCAGGGTGCAGATGACACGATCGCCCGGCACGACCCGGTCAGCGGAGACGAGCTTCTTGGAGGGGCCTGCCGATTCGACCTCCGCTATCAACTTGATCTCCAGGGGCGTTTCGGAGGCCTGCGCGGCGGCCACTCCCACCAGAAAGGCCGTGAACAATGCGCAGCACCGCCCGCGCAGAGAGCTTGGAGTCTTCATACGCCTCATTGTAAAGGATTCAAAATCAATTACTTATTGGAAAATCTGCAGGGACCATTCTGACCCCCGCAGCACCCGAATGCGCTGTTGCAGCATTGCGTCCATCCATGCTTGGCGATGAACCCAACCATCTGTCATCCTTCTAAGTCTAATAATGCCCCGCCCGAAGGATCAGCCCATGGCCACAGCACCCCAACACGTCTCCCTAGCGTCTATGAACCGCGACGTTTCCGCCTGGGTCGACGAGGTCGCGAAGCTCACGCAGCCTGAGCACGTCCATTGGTGCGACGGGAGCCAGGCGGAGTTCCAAACGCTGCAGCGCGAGCTGCTCGCCTCCAAAGAATTGCTGCCGCTCAACCCACAAAGCTTTCCCGGCTGCGTTCTATCGCGTTCGAACCGCTCCGATGTCGCGCGGGTCGAGCACCTGACCTTTGTATGCACCCAGAATAGAGATGATGCGGGCCCGAATAACAATTGGATTGCCCCCGCGCAAGCCCATGCCCAAATGGATGCCTTGTTCGCCGGCTGCATGAAACAACGGACCCTGTACGTGGTTCCTTACTGCATGGGGCCGCTCGACTCGCCCTTTTCTCGATGTGGTGTCGAGATCACGGACAGCGCCTACGTGGTCCTCAACATGCAGTTGATGACGCGCATGGGCCGCGCTGCGCTCGAGCGCATCACGAATGACGGCACCTTCGTGAAAGGGCTGCATTCCACCGGGGACCTCGATCCCAAACGCCGATTCATCATGCACTTTCCCGAAGAGCTTTCGATCAAAAGCTTCGGATCCGGATACGGCGGCAATGCGTTGCTGGGCAAGAAATGCCATGCCTTGCGCATTGCGAGTTGGCAGGCGCGCACCGAGGGCTGGCTGGCGGAGCACATGCTCATCGTCGGCATCGAGAATCCTCAGGGAGAAACTCATTATCTGGCGTGCGCGTTCCCCTCCTCGTGCGGCAAAACCAATCTCGCCATGTTGATTCCTCCGGCCGCCTACAAGGGCTGGAAGGTCTGGACGGTCGGCGATGACATCGCTTGGTTGCACCCGGGAAAGGATGGCCGGTTATATGCCATCAATCCCGAATCCGGGTATTTCGGCGTCGTTCCGGGCACGAATGCCAAGACCAACCGCAATGCCTACGAGATGATCCGGCACGACACTATTTTCACCAATGTGGCCCTTACCGCGGACAATCAGCCATGGTGGGAAGGCTTGGAGGGCAGGCCCGCGGTGGACTGGCAGGGTCGGCCCTACGATCCGGCAAACGGTCCCGCGGCCCACCCGAATTCTCGATTTACCGTGACGGCCAAGCAAAATCCCAGCTATTCGAAATTGTCGGACGCTCCCGGCGGCGTGCCTATTTCAGCCATCATATTCGGCGGCCGGCGCCGCACATTGGCGCCGCTCGTCTATCAAGCCCGCAGTTGGTTGCATGGGGTGCTGGTGGGCGCGGGAGTTGCTTCCGAGACGACGGCGGCAGCCACGGACGCGGTCGGCATCGTGCGCCGAGACCCCATGGCGATGAAGCCGTTCGCCGGTTACAACTTCGGGGACTATTGGGCGCATTGGATCAATGTGGGTGCCAAACTCAAATCGCCGCCGCAGATTTTCCACGTCAATTGGTTTCGGCAAAACAACGCCGGCAAGTTTCTATGGCCGGGTTTCGGCGAGAACTTGCGGGTTCTGCGCTGGGTCATCGATCGATGCAAGGGCACCGCCGCCGCACGCGAAACAGCGATCGGCCATCTGCCGAATCCCGCCGACTTCGATGTTCAAGGCCTCGACCTCGCGCCGGGCGCGCTCGAAGAGCTGCTGACCGTGAACCCGGAGTTGTGGCAGGAGGAGTTCGCCGGTATCGACAATTACGTGAGCGGATTCGGCGATCGAGTGCCGCAGCCGCTCAGGGCCGAACTGAAGAGCGCCATCGAACGCGTTCATTCCTCGCAGGCGTAGCGAATCACCTGGGAGGAGTTGCTGTCGGGCGCTTTGCCGAGGCCGATCAGCCCCTCGCCCCGAATCTGCATCGAATCTCGGCGCACAAACGCCTCTTCGCCATCCTTGCCCAGCACGAACGTGCCGTTGGTGCTCTGATCGATCAGCATGAACTTATTGCGGTTGATCTCTACGCGGGCATGCAGCCGCGAAATCAAGTTGCCCTTCACGACAAGATCGTTTTCTTCGGCGCGGCCGATGGTAATGTTGGCCCGGCCATCGTCCACGAGAACTTCCTGCCCCTGGTAGCGTAGACGCAGCCGCTGGGTCTTATTCGCGCGCTCCCGCTCGCGCGAAGTGATGGCGATCGCGGGAACCATGCTGGTGACGTCCTCGGTCTGCCACAACACCTCGAACAACGCGACCTCGCTGCTGCGCCCCTTCAGCGTGGCGATGTCGATCTGGCGCACGGAAGCGCGCCAGTCGCTCGACAGGCGCTCGACCATGGTCGCCGTGGTGATGATCTGGCTGGCTTTGGCCTGGCTGGTCATGCGGTTCGCCGTGTGAACGGCGGAGCCGAAGATGTCGCGGTTCTCGAGAACGACCGGACCGAAATTGCAGCCGATGCGGATTGCGACGGTTTGCTCATCGACCTTGAGCTGGGGATGCAAGGCGATTTGCTTTTGCATTTGCGCGGCGGCATTGAGCGCGTCATCGGCGGTCGGAAATGTCGACATGACCTCATCGCCCATCGTCTTGATCACCGATCCGTGATTCTGATCGGTGGCCGCCCGCATCACATCGATGCAGATGCCGACCATGTCGCGCGCGCGAAGGTCCCCTAGTAGCTCATACAGCTTGGTGCTGCCGACCACATCGGCAAATAGGATGGCGACTTCTATTTCTTTGCCCATTCTCGGCCATTATACTTAATCCGGCGCAGCCATCTTCAGCCGTTTACGCGGCGACCCCCGGATGTACGATCGGAAGCGCCGAATAGAGTGTTTCAGGCACCGCTTCCGGACGGGCAGCGACCTCGGAAAGGAAGCGCCTCCAGGCGCGCGCGCCCTCCCGTCCCGCCATCAAACCGTGCATATGCCGCGTGATCGAATGCAAGCGTATCCCGCGCCGCGCGCACACCTTGGCGTAACACACGACGCGTTCGATGATCTCCCGGGGCTCCGGCACCCGCCATGCGGGATCGATGATGGTCTGCTCCAATTCCGCGAGCAGCGCCGGGCGATGGTAGGCGGCGCGTCCGAGCATGACACCGTCCAGACCCGCCGCTATGTGGCCGAGAATTTCCGGCACGTCGGACAACCCGCCATTTAGAACGACGGTCAACCCCGGCCGCTCGCGCTTGAGCTGGTGCACGTAGTCGTATTTGAGCGGCGGAATCTCGCGATTCTCCTTCGGGGATAGGCCACCCAATATGGCGTTTCGGGCGTGCACGATAAGCGCGGCGATGCCGATGCCTGCCACCGCATCGACGAAGGCGGCAAAAAACTCGTAGTCGTCTCGATCATCGATCCCGATGCGGCATTTGACCGTGACGGGCAACGGCGTCGCCTCCTTCAAGGCGCGCACGCACTCGGCCACCAGTGCCGGCTTCAACATGAGACACGCACCGAACGAGCCATTCCTGACGCGATCGCTCGGGCAACCCACGTTGAGATTGATTTCCGCGAAGCCCGCAGCCGCGCCGATGCGCGCGGCGGCCGCCAGTTCCCTGGGATCGCATCCCCCCAACTGCAATGCGACGGGATGCTCGGCCGTGCTGTGTTCCAGCAAGCGCCGTGCATCGCCGCGCACCAGGGCGGTCGAAACGATCATCTCCGTATACAACAGGGCGTGCGGGGCGAACAGACGGTGCACGAAGCGGCAGTGGCAATCAGTCCAATCCATCATAGGCGCCACCGACAGCCGGCGGTCGATCAAAACCCGGGGTTTTTCGGAGGATTTGCCTATTTTTACGGTGTTTTCCATGCTGCGCGTTTGTGGGGGATTTCCGCGAATTCGTGGGAGTTTACCTTGTCTCCCGGAGATACGTCATGCCAATGATCATCGCCGGCCGCGAGCCATCTCGAGCGTTGCCTGCGAATCCGCCGTGCTCTCGAGCGCCGCAATCTCCCGCGCGAGCGCCTGCCCTTCTTCGTCGGCGAGCGCGGCGTCCTGCAGGCGCGATAGCAATGCCGCGCCATCCGAGCGCGTCGCGAGAAAATCCAGCTGACCGACCAGCGCAGTAAAATTGCGCCAGCCGCGCTCGTGAGTCTCTCCGTAGCCCTTGACCAGCTTCTGGGCGCGCGCCAGCTCCACCGCCAATGTGTAGTGGTCCGCGGCCAGCCGCTCGATCCGTCCAAGCCAGTCCTCGATGCGGGCGTTCTCTTCCTGGAAGCGCAAAGTCGAGCGCCGCCAGCGTTTGAAGCCTCCCAGGGTGTGAAGCATCAGGAAGCCGCCGACGGTGCCGGTTCGAACCTGCTTTCCTCCGGTCCATGCGCGGACCCAACCGCTGATGCGCGGTGAAGCGAGCACCCAACGGCCGAGCCCGACCGGCAGCGTGCCCGCGATTTCCTCCACCCGCGGCTTCATGAACTCCGTAATTCCAAACAGCTGGCCCGGATCCGCGCGGATTTCATTCCTCACGCGCACGAAACGAGACGCCCGCGTCTTGAGATCCGCAACACGAATCGTGTCCTCGAAAGTCATCCATAGCGCAAGGCTGCGCGCGGTCGCTTCGAGCAATGAACAGGAGCCGCCATCTGCCGAGCGAGCCTCGAGCAGGGCGATGCGCTCCACGCGATCCAGGTAGAGCGCGGCGTAGGCCGGATCCTGGTAGTCGATTGCGCGGCGCGCCCCTTCCAGCACCATTGGCTGCGCGGCGGGAGGCAATCGTCTCAGTCGATCGAGCAGAGGCTGCAAGGCCGGCGTGCCCGCCTGCGCCGGAACCTCCTGCCGCAGCTTGAGAGTCGTCTTTCCGGTGAATCCACTATCGCCACGCTGGGATCGCTGACAGGCGTCCTCGAACGCAGCCAGATTTGCTTTGACGGCGATCCCGCTCTTTTTGATCGCATCTTCGAAAGTCTGCTTGCCGAACGGCAGCACTCCGCTGCCGCACAGAGCGCCGAGCAAAACGGAGCTGATGACGCTTTGATTGCGCTCGGCTGTCTCCTCCATGTCGAACAGGACGAGACGCTTGGCCTGGCTGCGCACGAGCTCAACGAGCTGCTCGGCATCGACCGCACCCTGCCCGAGCGCGCTCTTTTCACCGATGGCAAAAGAGCGGTGCGTGGAAGAGATGAGAGTCGTGCGGTCGGATGTCACGAGCCCGCGTTGAACGGCGCGGCCGGCCTCTGCGAGTTCGGAGGCCAATACGCAATCGACGTCTCCGGAGGCCGGCATGAGCGCCATGACCGGCTCGCGGCCGGCCCGTTCGGCGGCGGCGCGGCGGAAGAATTCCAGGTAATAAATCGTCGCGCCCGTGCGCTGTGCCACCCCGGGCACGGACGTGGACTGTGCGATGTAGCCTTCCGCTTCGGCAATCTCGACGAGCCAGTCGGCGAGCACACCTCCGCCCTGCCCGCCGAGTGCTGCGATCGCCAGCTTGATCGGCCGCTCGGCCATATTGAAGCCGGTCCTACAGTGCGAAGCGCAGACGATTGCGCTCGCTACGCCGCTGCAAAGCACCGATCACCGCGGCCCTGACGCTTCCGATCAATCGATCCCAGCCGGACGGGTTGTAAACCAGCTCCGCGCGGTAGAAAGACGGACAGAGCACGGCCGCATCCGCAACCTCACCGCAGACGCCGCAGCCGACGCAGGAGTTGTCCACGTGCGCGACCGGATCGGCGCGCAGCGGATCGGGGTTTTCCTTGACCGTCAGCGACGGACAGCCGGAGAGACGAATGCACGAATGGTCGCCCGTGCAGGTATCGGGATCGACTCCGAAACGCTCGCGAACGACTCGCTCGCCGTCCTCGATAGCCTTAGCTCTCAAGGGCCGCACCCGCCGCTGGCGATTGAGCTGACACTCACCGTCGGCGACGATGACTTTCGGACCGCGAACTTGCGTAGTCAGCGCCTCGCGCAGCACCTTGAGCGTCCCGCGCATGTCATAGGTATTGGTCCGCCTGACCCACTTGACCCCGACCCCCTTTACCGCATCGATGATCGAGTTGTTTCCCTGCCTATGCTGGTCCGCTGCCCGGGAGGATGGGATGTCCTGGCCTCCGGTCGCCGCAGAGTAGCCGTTGTCGATAATCACGGTGAGGTCGTCGTGCTTATTGAAGACGGCATTGCCTATGCCGCTGGTCAGCCCGTTGTGCCAAAAACCGCCGTCACCCATGATCGAGACCGCCCGCTTGCCGCCATTCGTGCCGAACGCCGACGCGCCCGCAGCCCCCAAGCCGTAGCCCATGATGCTGTTGCCCATGTTGAACGGCGGGAGTGTTGCAAAAGAATGGCAGCCGATGTCCGCGCTGATGTGCAGCGCTCCGACTTCCTTCTGCAGAATCTTCATTGCCGCGAAGAACGGACGCTCCGGACATCCGGTGCACAACCCGGAAGGGCGTGGCGGCACCAGCGCCGCCAATTTGGCGGCGGCAGCCGGCGAGACGACGGCCTTTCGAGCCGCTACAGCCCCGTCCGCCGCGCCGGTACGCAATTGCGGCGCCCATTGGCCGATGAATTCGCCGATCCCATTGCGCAGCACATCGACGCTGTATTCGCCGAACATCGGCAACGCGTCCTTGCCCGCGATGCGCACATTCACGTCGTTCTGGCGCAGGATTTGGCTCGCCGCCTGCTCGATATACTCGGGCTGCCCTTCTTCGACGATCAATACCGCGCGCTTGCCGCTGCAGAACCTGACCCATTCTTCAGGTACGAGCGGGTACGTGACGTTGAGCACGTAGAGCGGCACCTTGCTGCTCCCGAACGCATCGGCGCAATCAAGTAATTCGAGCGCTCTGAGCGTGTTGTTGTAAAGGCCGCCTTGCAGAACGATGCCGATGTCGCGCGCCTCGGCATCGATGACTTCGTTGAGCCCGCGCTCGGCAACGAATCGCAGCGCCGCAGGCAATCGGATCTGGATCTTTTCGCGCTCCTGCGCGTAGGTCGAGGGCGGCAGGATGATGCGGCTGTAATCCCGCGTGGGTGCCGCCAGGGCGTCGGCGGCCGAGAAGACCGGCCGGCGGTTGTTTTTCGTCTTGAAGCGGCCGTAAACATGGCAGGCGCGAATGCGAAGCATGAGCATGACCGGCGTATTGGTGGCTTCCGATAATTCGAAGCCCTGCTCGACGGCGCGCACGATTGCCGGGAGGTGGGGGCGCGGGTCGAGAAGCCACATCTGCGACTTCATCGCAAAGGCATGGGTCCGCTCCTGCATGATGCTCGCGCCTTCGCCGTAATCCTCTCCGAGAATGATGAGCGCCCCGCCCTTCACGCCTGACGAGGCGAGGTTGGCGAGCGCGTCGGAGGCAACGTTCGTACCGACGGTCGACTTCCAGGTCACCGCGCCGCGCAGCGGATAGTTGATCGACGCCGACAGCATGGCGGCCGCGGTCGCCTCCGATGCGCTGGCTTCGAAATGAACGCCGAGCTCGTTGAGAATGGGCTCGGCGTCGGACAAGACGTCCATGAGATGCGAAATCGGCGCGCCCTGATAGCCGCCTACGTAGGCCACTCCCGACTGCAAAAGCGCCTTGGTGACGGCGAGAATGCCCTCGCCGCGAAATTCCTCGCCGTCACCCAGACGCAGCGACTGGACTTCCTTGGCGAAAGAGCGCTCGGCCATGCTCAGCCTCCCCTACACCGCCACGAGCGCGAGCACGCGCAGCGGGCTGCCGGAGCCGTTGACGATCTTCAATGGCGGGGCGATGACGACCGCCCCGGTCGGCGGCAGCTTGTCGAGATTGGTCAGGCTCGCCAGCCCGAAACGGTTGGAGCCGTGCATGATGGTGTGGCAGGGAAACATGGGATCGAAACTGTGCGCCTGGCCGGCGTCCGTCCCGACGGTCTCCACGCCCACGCCGAGAATGTCGCGCTCCTTTGCCAGGAACGGCACGCACTGCGGATGAAATCCGGGAGTGTGGGAGCCGTCCTCGCGGGCGTTGAGAAATTCCTTCGCTCCCGTCCGATGCGACCAGTCGGTGCGAATGAGAACCCAGGCATGCGAGGGAACACGGCTGTTCTTGCGTTCCCATTCCTCCACAACCTCCCGCGTCAGAAGGAAGTCGGGATTCGCTTTCGCCTGCGCGGCCACATCGATGACGCAGGCCGGACCAATGAAGCGCTCGACCGGGATGTTGTGAGTGGCATTGTTCGGATAGTCCTTGCCGGTCACCCAGTGAATGGGCGCGTCGAAATGCGTGCCCGTATGCTCGCCGCACGCAATGTTGTTCCAATACCAGGCGGGCCCGCGCTCGTCGTAGCGGGAAATCTCCTCGAGCGAAAAGGGCTTGGAGGGCGCAAACGGCGGCGGAAGCTGGATCGTCGGCGTCGCGGATTCCAGCGGCATCGTGAGATCGATTACTCGTATGCGTCCGGCGATGATTGCGCCGGCGAGCTCTGCGAGCGTCCGGGTGCTCGAGACACCGGCGGACTGCGTTTGGGGGGCGGTCTCAGAGGGGGCGCTCATCGAGATTCTCCGGCGAAATATTAATTGACACCTGAAGTAGTTGGCAATATAACATACGCCAATCTCGAACGATACGCGTGCAACGAGGGGTATGCCAGGATGAGGCGAATCGTCTGCCTGGGCGGAGGGCCGGCCGGGCTTTACGCCGCCATTCTGCTTCGCAAAGCGCTGCCTGCGACGCGCATCGAAGTCTACGAGCGCAACCGTGCGGACGACACCTTCGGCTGGGGCGTTGTCTTTTCGGACCAGACGATGGGAAACTTCCGCGCGGCGGACCCCGAGACGCACGCCGCCATCCTCTCGAGCTTCCACCACTGGGACGATATCGCCATTCATTTCGGCGGGCGGCGCACACTGAGTAGCGGCCACGGCTTCTGCGGCATCAGCCGCAAGCGGTTGCTCGGTCTTCTGCAGGAGCGCGCCCGCGAGTTGGGCGTGCACCAGGTATTTCAGCATCAGGTGGACGACGACTCGGATTTCCGCGACGCCGACCTCATCATCGCCGCAGACGGCGTGAACAGCCGGACCCGCTGCGCCCACGCCGCTGTCTTCCAGCCGGATATCGACGTGCGCAAGTGCCGGTTCATCTGGCTCGGCACGACGCAGCAATTCGATGCATTCACGTTTGCCTTCGAGCAAACGGAGCACGGCTGGTTCCAGATCCATGCCTACCAGTTCAGCCAGCAGCTCTCGACGGTGATCGTGGAGACCCGGGAGGAGTGCTGGGCTGCGCACGGGCTGGACAAATTCGACACCGAACGGTCTATCGCCTTCTGCGAGCAGCTGTTCGGGCGCTACCTCGGCGGTCACCGGCTGCAGAGCAACGCCAATCACCTGCGCGGGTCGGCGTGGCTCAATTTCAATCGCGTCGCGTGCAAGCGCTGGCACCACGGCAACACCGTCCTCATCGGCGATGCCGCGCACACGGCGCACTTCTCGATCGGCTCCGGCACAAAGCTCGCGATGGAAGACGCCATCTCCCTCACCCGGCACGTGATCTCGACCGCAGATAGGGACCGTGCGCTTGGGGCCTACCAAACGGAGCGCCATATCGAGGTGCTCAAGCTGCAGAGCGCCGCGCGCAATCGCATGGAATGGTTCGAGAACGTGGCGCGGTATGTCCACCTGCCGCCTGAGCAGTTCGCTTACAGCCTGTTGACGGGCAGCCAGCGGATCGGACATGAGAATCTGAAGCTGCGCGATCCCGGATTCGTGGAATCCTACGAGCGCTGGCTTGCGGCTCGCGGCGGCGCGGAAGGCCCGCGCCCCCCGATGTTCTTGCCGTTCAAGCTGCGCGGCATGGACCTCGCGAATCGCGTGGTGGTCTCGCCGATGGCCCAATATTGCGCGGTGGACGGCCTTCCCGGCGATTGGCACCTCGTTCATTACGGCCACCGAGCGCTCGGCGGTGCCGGCCTCGTCTACACCGAGATGACCTGCGTTTCGCCCGAGGGGCGGATTACGCGGGGGTGCACCGGTTTGTGGAATGAGACTCAGCGCGACGCCTGGCGGCGCATCGTCGAGTTCGTACACCGCAACTCGCCGACGAAGATCTGCCTGCAGTTGGGACACTCCGGCCGCAAGGGCTCCACCCAGCTGGGCTGGGAGAAGATGGACCATCCCTTGACCAGCGGCAACTGGCCGGTTGTGGCACCCTCGCCCCTCCCCTACTATGAAGGAATCAGCCAGCTGCCCATCGAGATGATGCGGGCAGACATGGACAAGGTTCGGGACGATTTTGTGCGCGCGGCGCGATTCGGCCTGCAGGCGGGCTTCGACATGCTCGAGCTGCACATGGCCCATGGCTACCTGCTGGCATCGTTCCTCTCGCCGCTGACCAATCGCCGCATCGACGAGTATGGCGGCAGCATCGACAATCGCTTGCGATTCCCGCTGGAGATCTTGCAGACGGTGCGGGCGCAATGGCCCGCAGACAAACCCTTGTCGGTGCGCATCTCAGCGACCGACTGGATGGACGGTGGCCTCAGCGACGATGATGCTCTGGCGATGGTGCGCGCCTTTCGCAACGCGGGCATCGACCTCATCGACGTCTCGACCGGCCAGACGGTGCCGGATCAAAAACCGGTGTACGGGCGAATGTGGCAAACCCCGTTCGCGGACAAGATTCGCAATGAACTCGGCGTCGCCACCATGGCGGTCGGGAACATCTACGAACCGGATCACGTCAACTCGATCATTGCCTCCGGGCGCGCGGATTTGTGTGCGATTGCGCGCCCGCACCTGGCGAACCCGGCCTGGACCTTGGAAGCCGCCGCCCGGCAGGGCTATCGGCCGCAATGGTGGCCCAAGCAATACCTCTCGGGCAAAGCGCAACTGGAAAGAAACCTGCAGCGCGCCGCGCAGATCGGAGACCCGGTGTGAGCTCGCGCGCCCCCACGTCGGGACTCGCCAACACGTCGGGGCTCGCCACCCCGGCGAGCCTCGCCGGCAGACATGCCCTCGTCACGGGCGCAAGCCGCGGCATCGGCGCCGTCATTGCGGCGGCGTTGGCGGCCGAAGGCGTGTGCGTGTCGCTTCTCGCACGAGACACGGTCAATCTCAAGCGTGTGTCCGACAATTTGGAGGGCAGAGACCGCGCTCTTCCGATCGTGGCCGACCTTGCCGATCCGGCATCGGTGCGAAGCGCATTCGCCGCCGCGCGCGCACGCTTCGGCCCCGTGCATTTGCTGATCAACAATGCCGGGCAGGCCGCGAGCGCCAAATTCACCGATACCGACGAGGCGCTGTGGAGCCGCCTGTTCGCGGTCAACCTCACCGGCACTTATCTCTGCACGCGCCAGGCGGTACCCGACATGTTGGCGGAAGGTTTCGGCCGAATCGTCAACATCGCGAGCACCGCGGGCCTGCGCGGTGCCGCTTACATTTCCGCGTATGCGAGCTCGAAGCACGCAGTCATCGGCCTGACCCGCTCGCTCGCCCTGGAATACGCGAGCCGGAACATCACGGTGAACGCGGTGTGTCCCGGGTTCGTCGATACCGACATCGTGAAAGACGCGATCGCCAACATCAAGACCAAGACCGGCCGCAGCGACAGCGAGGCACTCGCAGCGCTGGTGGCCAGCAACCCACAACGCCGGCTCGTCGAGCCGCGCGAGGTCGCCGACACCGTGATGTGGCTGTGCCGACCCGGTTCCGAGAGCGTCACCGGACAGAGCATCGTGTTGGCCGGCGGCGAGGTCACATAAGGGATCGACGATGGCAAAAGACAAGAAATCTCTGAAGCTCGTCGTGCCGGACACCGACGCGGAAACGCGCATCCATGATGATCATCATCTGTCCGTACGCCTGTGGCTGCGCATGCTCGCCTGCACGAACCGCATCGAGAATTTCGTCCGGCAGAATCTGCAGGCCAAGTTCGATACGACGCTGCCGCGGTTCGATCTGATGGCGCAGCTCGAGCGCTCTCCCAAGGGCTTGAAGATGAGCGAGCTGTCCCAGCGCATGATGGTGACCGGCGGCAACGTCACCGGCATCACGGATGGTCTCGAGAAGGAAGGACTGGTGATCCGTGAAGTTGACGCGGCAGACAGGCGTGTGTACCGCGTCAAGCTCTCTGCGGAAGGCCAGCGGCAATTTCGGCGTATGGCCGCCGAGCATGAGCAGTGGATCATCGGGCTGTTCGAGGGCATGACCGTGAAGCACAAAAATCAGCTCGTTGAACTGCTGGGCGACCTCAAGCGGCATATCCGCATATGAGCGAGTTCGCACCGGACCCCAAACACTTTCTGTGGCGCCAGGAAGGGCGCGTGGGCATCATCACGCTCAACCGCCCCGAGCGGAAGAACCCGCTCACGTTCGAGTCCTACGCGGAGATGCGCGACCTGTTCCGGACGCTCCGGGAAGCCGATGCGGCGGCCGGCGTCCCGGTGCGCTGCATCGTTCTGACGGGGGCGGGTGGAAATTTCTGCTCCGGGGGCGATGTGCACGAGATCATCGCGCCCCTGACTCTGCGGGATGCGGCGGGTTTGCTCGAGTTCACCCGCATGACGGGCGACCTGGTCAAGGCCATGCGCCATTGTCCGCAGCCGATCGTCGCTGCCGTCGACGGGGTTTGCGCCGGTGCAGGCGCAATTCTCGCCATGTCGTCGGATTTCCGGCTGGGCACGCCGCGGGCGAAGACGAGTTTTCTGTTCACTCGGGTAGGCCTGTCGGGTTGCGACATGGGCGCCTGTGCGATCCTGCCGCGGATCATCGGCCAGGGACGCGCTGCCGAACTCTTGTTCACCGGGCGTTCCATGTCCGCGGACGAGGCGGTGGCATGGGGCTTCTTCAACCGGCTGGTTTCTCCGGACGAGGTGTTGAAAGAATCGCTGCGACTCGCTGCGGAAATCGCCTCCGGCCCGACATTCGCCCATGCCATGACGAAGAAAATGCTGCACGCTGAATGGAACATGTCGATCGATGCGGCGATCGACGCGGAGGCCGACGCCCAGGCCATCTGCATGCAGACGGAGGATTTCCGCCGCGCGTACCGGGCATTCGCGGCCAAGCAGAAGCCGCAGTTTCAGGGAGATTGACCCGCATGCGCGCACGCAATTTCCTCGAGTGGCCGTTCTTCCAGCCCGAACATCGGAAGCTTGCGGAGCAGCTGGACGCATGGGCCGAAAGCCATATCGCGCAGCGCGCGCACGCGCAAGACCGGGCTTCAGTTGATGCAGCGTGCCGCTTGCTCGTGCGCGAGCTGGGGTTGGCCGGCTGGACCCGCTACTCGGCGCCCTACGCCGCACGGCGCGGCGTGCCGGATCCGGCTGAGCCGGATTTGCATGCGGGCGCGCAATTCGACGTACGTGCGCTGGCGCTGATCCGCGAGACTCTCGCGTGGTACGACGGCCTGGCGGACTTTGCCTTCGCCATGCAGGGTCTCGGCAGCGGCGCGATCTCACTCGCGGGCTCGCCCGAACTCCAGGAGCGCTATCTGCCGCGCGTCGCAGCCGGTGAGGCGATCGCCGCCTTCGCCCTTTCGGAGTCGGAAGCGGGGTCCGATGTCGCCGCCATTCAATGCAGCGCGCGGCTCGACGGCAACTCGTACGTGCTCGATGGCGAAAAGACCTGGATATCCAACGGCGGAATCGCCGACTTCTATTGCGTATTCGCGCGAACGCGCCCCAAGGAATTTCGACCGGATGGCTCCGTGGCCGCTCGCGGAATCAGTGCATTCGTCGTCGATGCGGGCAGTCCGGGGTTCGAGATCAAAAGCCGCATCGATGTCATCGCACCCCACCCGCTGGCCACTCTCTCCTTCTCGCGCTGCCGCATTCCGGTGACGCAGCGCTTGGGCGCCGAAGGCGAGGGTTTCAAGCTGGCGATGCGCACTCTCGATATATTTCGCACCTCGGTGGCGGGTGCCGCTCTCGGCCTCGGGCAGCGCGCGCTGGACGAGGCGTTGAAGCATGCGCTCGGGCGGCCCATGTTCGGGAAGGCCCTTGCGGATCTGCAGTTGACTCAAGCCGCGCTGGCCGACATGGCGACCGAGATGGATGCGGCGCGCCTGCAGACTTATCGAGCCGCGTGGCTGCGCGATCGCGGCGGGCAGGTCACCAAAGAGGTCGCGATGGCAAAGATGGCGGCCACCGAGTCGGCGCAACGTACGATCGACCGTGCGGTACAGTTATTTGGCGGCCGCGGCGTCGTGTACGGAGAAACCCCTTCCCGCCTGTACCGCGAAATTCGCGCCCTGCGCATCTATGAGGGCGCAACGGAAGTCCAGAAGCTGATCATCGCGCGCGAGATTCTCAATGAGGCACGAAATCAATGAGCGACATAGGTCCACAAATCCTACAACCCGCGCAATGGCCGCGCCCGCGCGGCTACAGCAACGGCATCGCCGCCTCCGGCCGGCAGATTTTCATCGCCGGACAGATCGGCTGGGATGCGAACGGCCGTTTCACCAGCGAGCGTCTGGCCGGCCAGGTAAGGCAAGCGCTCGAGAACATTTGCACCGTGCTCGCGCAGGCACACGCCGGCCCGGAACATATCGTGCGGCTGACTTGGTATGTCACGAGCCGCGACGAGTATCGCGCAGAGCTCGCGGATATCGGCGCTGCGTACCGTGCGGTGATGGGAAGGAATTTTCCCGTCATGAGCGTCGTACAGGTCGTGGCCCTCATGGAGCTGCAAGCCAAGGTGGAAATCGAAGCCACCGCCGTCGTACCCGGCCCGCAATAGAACGAACCTCCTCGATTGACGCGACAGGAACACTGCACCATGGAACCGGACTTCAAGTCTTTGCGCAAGGAATTCCCGGTACTCGAGCGCAAGACCTATCTCAACAGCGGTTCTTATTGCGCGCTCGCGAACGACGTGAAGGCGGCCTTCGAGTCCTATATGGAGGAGCGGCTGCTGCTGGGCGCGAACTGGGACGCATGGATCAGCAAGAATGAATCCGTGCGCTCGCTGACCGCAACTCTGCTGCATGCAGCCCCCGACGAGATCGCGATCACCGCCTCGGTGTCCGCCGGCCTCAATTCACTGGCGAGCGCCCTCGATTTCTCCGGCCCGCGCAACAAAGTGGTCGTCAGCGATTTCGAGTTCCCCACCAACGCGCAGATCTGGCATGCCCAGGAGCCCCGCGGCGCGCGCGTGGTGCATGTGCCGCGCGCGGCCGACGGCTACATTCCGCTGGAACATTTCGCCGAGTCAATCGACGGAGAGACGCAGCTCGTGGCGATCACCCATGTCTGCTTCAGAAACGGAGCCAAGCTCGATATCCCCGGCATCGTGCGCCTCGCACGCGCCAAGGGCGCGAGGGTGCTGCTCGACTGCTACCAATCGGTCGGCTCGCTGGGGATCGACGTGAAGGCTCTGGACGTCGACTTTGCCGCCGGCGGCATGCTCAAGTATCTGCTGGGCACGGCCGGCATCGGCTTTCTCTATGTCCGGGAATCCTTCACCAAGTCCCTACTGCCCACGAATAGCGGCTGGTTCGCGCAAGCCGAGATTGGCGCGATGGACATCACTGCCAACCGTCCGGCACCCAATGCCCGCCGCTTTGAAGCCGGCACGCCGGCCGTGGCGAACTGCTACGCCGCCGAAGCCGGCCTCAAATTCCTGCTGGCGGTCGGCACGCCGGCCATCGAGAAGCGAAACTACGCACTAACCCGGCGCTGCATGCAGAGGCTCGAGGAGATCGGCTGGCCGAGCATTACGCCCACAGAGGATGAACGCCGCGGCGCCACGGTCGCCGTGCCATCGCGCAACACCGGCGTATTGACCGCGGAGCTCATGAAGCGCGATATCGTCACTTCGCATCGCGATGACAATATCAGAGCGAGCTTTCACTTCTACAATGACGAAGACGACGTTGAGTCCTTCATTGCGGCGATGAAAGAGCTGCGCCGATCATTCGGCCCGGAATCCCGATGAGTCCGAAAGGCCTACACTTCCCCGATCATTGCCCTTCGCAAGGGCTTCTACCACGAGGTTAAGGGTGAACCACGCTGCGCAGCCTGTCGAGGTCATCGTGCCGGGTGATGATATCGCGGCGATCGGCGGCGAGCCGCAAGTCACGCAGTATTTCCAATGAGCGCAGCAGAACGGGCAGCGGGGGGCCGCTGGCGGTGATCCCCTCCATGGCTTGCGCGTTGAGGCTTGCAGCGGGTCCCTCGATGAATCGCTTGACCAGACCATCGTGGTGTTGCGCCGCCGATTCCCCGAAGAGATCGCACACCTCGAGATATGCGCGGGCATTCTGCTGAAACCACTCTGCATGGCTGTGCTCATCGACAAGCCCGAGCAGCTCATCAAGCAGGCTCACGCGTGTCATGCAATCCCGCAGTCGCGCCTGATCGGATGGAAGCATGAAGAGCATCTTATCGACCAGCAGTTGTGCGTAATAAGGGTCGTTGGCCCGGCACAAGCCCAACAGCAGGTCGATTTCGTTGATGCCGGAAAAATCTCCGGCATTTGCGCCGCGATATTCCTGGCGGCCGACCCGGTACGGCTTGTAGTACGGGCGCACCGAATAGAAGAAACGCTCGACATCCAGCTGGTCCATCAGCCGGCCGTTGAATCGTATGACCTCCCGAAGCGCCTGCTTGGCCGCATCGAACAAGACGTCCGCCACGGGACTGGATACCCCGAGATGGACGATGCTCGTCAGTGCATCCGCCGCGCGCTGCAGCGAGAGGATCCCGCGCGTGTTCTCATCGATGAACAGGAATTCATCCCGGAGCGACGTGAAGCTCTTGCGCACGCCGGCACGCGCCCTGTTGTGGGTGGCCAGATGCCCGGTCGAGAACCTCGGCGCCATGCCCAAAGATGCGCCGACGTGCAGGGCAAGGGATGACGCTTCCGGGAACGGCGACCGCTCTTCGCGCGCCGGGTTGGTGAGTTCGTGGCGCCGCAATGCCCCGAGGTACAGACCGACACTGCCGAGGACGCCATATGCGCTATCGAATCCCGCGCCGGTGTTGCCCTCGGCGAGCAAGGCGATGACGTGCGCATGACCTTCATCGCGCAGCGACGCCTTGATCGTATCTCCACAGCCGATCACCTGCGACCGATCCGGGCTGGCGAAGTACAGATTCTCCAGTTCGGTATTCATCTGGACGAAGGATGTTCGAATCCAGCCGCTCGAATGCTTCTGCCTTGCTGCTCATTTCGCACCTCGTCTGCGCGCTGGTTATGTCGTGACCGCGCTGCGCGCGCGGAAAGCGGAGAGCGCCGCGCAGAGCGCCGCTAAAGCGATGAGATAGCCCACCGCCGCGGTCAACACGAGCGGTGGCCCCAGCCCCGCTTTCGCGGCGAATAGGCGCGCGCCGGCAACTGCCACCGCGGTCGGACCAAGTCCCGCACCAAGCGCCACGTTCAAAAAGAAACTCATGGACATCGCAAGGCCCCGCGACCGATTCGGCACGACGTCGAGAATCGCGGAAAAGCCCACGGCGGTCACGATACCCGACAGAGCGAAGTACAGCGGCACGCCTGCGAGCACGAGGCCGAAAACCGGCAAGTTCATCAATAGCGAGACCGGCAGAATAAAGAGGCCGCTATACAAGCATATTCGCAGCTTGCGTGACCATCCGCCGCGTGCTCCAGCGCGGTCGGCCAGGGCGCCGCCGATGAGCACGCCCCCGCCGAAACCCACCGTCAAAAGCAAGCCCAGTTCGACACCCACCTGGGCCGGATTTCTGCCGAATTCCCGGATCAGCAGCGTCGGCGCCCATGCCCCCACGGCATTGTCGACAAATGAGGCCGCGGCCAAGACCACGTAGATCGGCACCACCCGAGCCCACGGGGTCGCCCGCCAGGCACCGCCGTCCGCTGCGGCAACGGAGACCGACGCATCTTCCGCTCCCTGCCGAACGGGTTCTCGGATGAGCAAAATGGCCAGAGCCCACAAAAGCCCGGGCCCGCCGATGACGAGCAAAACCATCCGCCAGGGCGCGTACGCGGCCAGAGGTGTAGCGGCAAGAGCGCCCGATTCTATGGCGTGCAGTACGCCCCCGCCGATGAGAATGGCCGCGCCGTTCCCCATTGCAATGCCGCTGAGAAAGGACCCGACGGCGGTGCCGCGCCGTGACGGCGGGAAATAGTCGCTGATCAGCGATATGGCGGCCGGTGAAAGTGCCGCCTCGCCCAACCCGACGACAATGCGGCTGGCGAAAATCTCACGGAAGCTGTGCGACAAGCCGCAAGCGATCGTGCCCAGACTCCACACCGACACCCCGGTGAAGATGAGGTTGCGCCGCGAGATGCGATCGGCCAAAAGCCCCAGCGGAATCCCGGCGATCCCGTAGATGACGGCGAACGCCGTGCCCAACAGCAGACTGATCTGAGTATCGCTGATACCCATATCGCCGCGGATTGGATCGACCAAAAGGCTCAACACCTGGCGATCGGTGTACGACAAGACCGCCGTCGCAATCAAAATTGCAACGACGGTCCAGGCATAGGAACGACCGGGATACGCAGGCATGCCGTGCTGTTAGAACTTGAAGTTCAAATCGGCTCCGATCGTTCGAGGCTGGTTCGTGGCGACCCGGTTCAATATCGAGATGTTCGCCGACAGGGCGCCCGTGTCGCCCAGCAACGCCATCTTGTTCGTGATGTTGTCGGCGAACAGGAATGCGGACCAGTGGATCGTCTCGACCCCCAGGCGCAATCCCACGAGGTCGTACGCCGGCAGCGTGTTGCGCGTGAACGTGATGTCCTGGATGGAGTCGACGTAGCTGTTGGTCAGGCGCGCGACTAGATTCTTGCCGTCCCCGAGCGGCTGCCTGTAGCTCAGGCTCGTGTTGGCGGTGACTTCCGGCACATCCAGAAGGCGCTGTCCCGCCACTACGCCGGCGGCAGGCAGCGTGGTCGAGTTCGTGGCGTGAGTGTAGCCGGCGTTCTGCGACAGAACAAAGCCGGGCATCAACACCACGGCCACTTCGAGCTCGGCGCCGTACACCTTTGCCTTGCCCGCGTTGGCCGTGAACTTGAAGCCGCATTTGGGAGCGACCTGCTGCTGCACACCGGTCCAGTCTTCGTAATAGATGGCGCCGTTGACCGAGACGCGCGAATCGAAGAAGCGAAGTTTCTCACCCAGTTCGTAGTTCCACACGCTGTCCGGACCGAACTGCGTGGGGGCGGCCGCTGGACATGGCGGAACGGGAATCGGCGAGTTGGGGCCGCCCGGACGGAAGCCCTTGGACATGGTGGCGTAAACGGTCGTGTAGTCGTCCGGGATGAAGGCCAAATCCAGCTTGGGAGTCGCGCCCGAGTTCTGGGCCAGACCGAATAGCGGGTTGCTGGTGCCATTGGCGGAGACGCCGCTGACGCTGGTCACCGAATTGCTGTGGTACTGGTAGTACCGCGCGCCGAGACTCGCTTTCAAGTGGTTCGGCAACAGATAGGACACTTCGCCGAATGCGGCGTACTGGTCGATGTCAACCTTGCGATGGTTGTCGGCCAGGTTGGTGGTGCCGAAGTCCCCGTTGAACCCATAGGGCGTGGCGGGATAGAAGGAGTAGACGTGCGAGGTCGCGCCGAAGCTGCTGTAGTACGCGCCGATCAGCCATTGCAGCGGGTCGTTGCCGGTGGAGGCAAGCCGCAGCTCTTCGCTGAACTGCCGGGTATAGTCGTCCTCGGTGATGGTGCCGGCGCCGAGGCCGAACCACGTGTTGCCGGACTCCGTCACCGTTCCGGTGCTCGAGAACGGCCAGGCGGCCGGAGGCCCGAAAAAGCCGCCGATGTAGTCCTGCATCGCCTCGGAGATATCCTGGGTCTGGTTCTGCTGGCGATCCCAGTAGGCCGTCGCGGACACCAGCTGGAACGAATCAAAATTGTATTTGCCGGTCAGTGTGTACAAGTCGAACTTATCCTCGAAGGGCTCCGGCACGTCGAACGGCTGGTAATGCACTTCGTTCAGCGGCGGGCCGTCGATGGTATTCGGGCCATCCTGGGTGAGAGACTGATGCATGAAGCCGGCCGTGATGCTGAGGCGATCGGTGGGCTGAATCAGCAGCGATGCGCGTCCGGCCTGCAACCGTTCGGTGTTCGAGTGACGGTGGTCTTGTGCCACCGGCGCGCCGGCCACGTCCCCGCGCGCCGTGCTGTTGTTGACCTCGGTAGGAAAGGCACTCAACACCTTGCGATCGATCCATCCATCGATGTATTTGTCCGTCCCGACCAGGCGCAGGGCGACGACATCCTGCATCAGCGGTATGTTCAGCATCACATTCTCGGTGTGATTGAATCCGCCTCTCCCGGTCGTGTCGGAGCCGATGACCTCCACGTTGGCGCCGAAGGCATGGGGGTCCGGTTGGTTGGTCACGAGTTTGATGGTGCCGCCCATCGAGCCCGCGCCGTACAAAGTCCCCTGCGGCCCTCGCAGCACCTCGACGCGGCTCAGATCGAACAGGCTCGGGTCGATGACGGTCTTGCCGTTCTGCGCCATGGCGGCGGGGGTGAGGACGGCGTCGTCAAGGTAGAAACCCACCGTGGGCGACTCGCCGCCGGTGGAGGTGAGACCGCGCATCTCGAATTCCGTCTGCCCGGGACCGGACGTCTTGAACGAGATGCCCGGCACTTGCTGGGCGACCGACGTCATGTCGGACAGGCCCTCAGCCTGGAGATCCGCGCCGCTGATCGCGGTGATGCTGATCGGCGTTTTCTGCACGGTGGACTCGCGTTTTTCCGCGGTGACGACAATCTCTTGCAGATCCTGGCTTGGCGGCGCGAGCTGTGCCCACACCGCGCCGGTCAATGCCGTACAACATCCGAACGCCGCGAGCGCCTGCTTGACATAGTTTACCCTCGCCATGGTTCACCCCTTTTTAATTATCGACAATTTTTAATTCACCTAAGAATCGCCCCGTTCATCCGGGTCCGCATTCAATTCGTACTTCATGATTCGACCATGAGCGCCCGTGCGATCGCGCTCCAGATGGTATATATCGCCCGCGGGACCTTCGCGCCGGCGAATGACGTCCCGGATCAAGGCCAAGTCGGCTTCATTCAGGCGAAGATCGCCAATCCGCGCGTGTGCGGGGAGGTGCCGAGTATTGACGGCTCCGACGATCGCCGCAGCGACCTGGTCCCGGTTCAATATTGCCCGCGTTGCAATCGAAGCAATATCGGTGTCTTTTGCCTTTGCAATGCGTGCCAGCACTCCGAGCAGTTCTTGGAATAGGGACCAGCCGCCGAAATCCTCGATAATCAACTTGTACTTGACCAATGAGCGGTTTGCCAAATCCGCCGGAGGAGACGGCTTGCCCAGCCACGCTTCCGAAAGAAAGCCGCCGCATACCGTGCCGTAGCACAGCAATGCAATGTTGTGCAGGCGACAATAGGCGATCATCCCGTGATCCGGACGGTCATCCACCAGTGAATATTGAACCTGATGCGCCGTGATCGGTATTCCGGCATCGACGAGCTCTGCAAGCCGCGCTGTGTCGAAATTGGTGACTCCGATGTGCGCGATTTTGCCAGCCCGGCGCAGGCGGTCGAGTTCGAGTGCCGTCTCGACGTACCGCGGCACGGCGAAGTCCCACCAATGGAATTGCACCAGATCAAGCCGCTCCTGACCCAATCGCGTCAAAGATCGGTCGATGATGGCCTCCACGTGCTCGCGATCAACGGAGTGCAAATCGGAGAGGTCCGGAACGAATTTAGTATGGATCTGCACTTGCTTCGCGTGCGTCGGGTAGGCTCGACGGAAACTGCCGATCAAAAGTTCGACGCCCGTGTAAATGTCGGCGCAATCGAAGGTGGTGATCCCCGCGTCGACGAACGTCGCCATGTCCTTGCGCGCTTGAGCGGGATCTATGGCTCCGTGATCACCAGCGAGGTGCCAGCCGCCTTTGATGATCCGCGATATCGCATAGTTGCCGGTCAGGGAGATCCGGGGAATCACGCCGAATTCTCGCCGCCACGAGGAGTTGCGGTAACCTGCGAGCGGCTGAAACGTCGGCGCCCCACGCGGATGATTCGAAAGCGCGTCGGGCAGTTCGGATCCGGACAGGCAACCTCCGCGTCGGTCGACATCCAATCATTCGGATCGGTGACGCGTTGTTTGGCGGGCAGCAGCGGCAACAGGGCTGCCAAGGAATAAATTGAGAATCCCTGGCCTGGCGGAAGTTTCAACATTTCGCCTTGCAGTTCGAAATAATCACCCAACCGCGCGCCGCAATAAATCGTTCGGTGTGGCGGCCCGATCACTTCGACACGCAAATCATAGAGATCGAACCCCTCAGGGTCCTGCGATCCCTCCGACGGTCTCGTCACGCGACTCCATCCCGCCGCTGCCAGAGCGACTCATCACTCATGACGAGGTCGAACGCACGGCCGATGTCGGCTTCGAGCGCCCGGCGCGCGGCGGTGCCGTCGCCCCGCGCCAGCGCATCGAACATTTCGAGGTGGAAGTTCGTCCCGCGCCCGTCGCCGCCGTCAAAGCGTTCAGAGGCCTCGCGCAAATAGGGCCCACACTGAAGCCATAGGCTTTCGATGATCGGCAAGAGAACCGTGGAGCCCGACTGGCGATAAATCGCGAAGTGAAAGGCGCGATTCTGTTCCGCACTCTCTTCGGATACATGCTCCTCATCGGTTTCACTTTGGGCCGCGATGAGCCGCTTGAGCGTCGCCAACGATTGCGCGGTCATGTTCGACGCCGCACGCGATATTGCCAGCCCCTCGATCGCAAATCTCGTTTCCCGCAAGTCCTGCAACGCGTCTTTCGACAAGGCCGGTACGCGAACGGTACGACTGGGCAGCGTTTCCAGCGCGCGCTCCACAGTCAATCGATTGAGCGCATCCCGGACCGGCATGGCACTCGTGCCAAACGCCTGTGCCAGTTCGGCGATTTTCAATTTTTGCCCAGGCTCGAACCCGCCCCGCATCAACCGATCCCGAAGCGCGCAATAAACGCGTTCCTGGATGGTTTCGCGCGCAATTCGCACCAACCCCAGATTCGACCGAACAGCCATGGGCGTCCCCCCTCATATGATCATACATTTATAATCAAATATTTGTGATATTGCAATGCTTCGGCCCCCGGGGGCGGTTCTTGCCGTGCAATGACATAGCGGGGCTTTTGCAGGTATGTCGGTGGCGGACGACGGAAATACCCCCACACGCGGGCGCATCCCCAAAGGGATGACGCGATCCTGGACGCGTTATGCGGGCGTGTCGGGCGTGTCGGGCGTTATCGGGGCGTCGATGGGGGAGTGCCTGTCAAAACTAAAAACCCAGGGTCAACTGCGATTGATCGCGCCCCGGCGGGCGGAACAGATCGGTGCGCAATTCGTGCCGGTTGCGAGCGGAGTCGAAACCGCATTTGCGCCGCGCGAGTTCGAACCGCGTGCGCAGCAGCTCGGCAAACGGACCAGTGCCGACCATCCGCTGCCCGAATTCGGCGTCATAGTCCTTGCCGCCGCGCGTTTGGTTGATCAGCGACATGACGTGTTTGGCGCGATCCGGGTAGTGTTCCGCCAACCACTCGCGAAACAGGATTTTCACTTCATGGGGAAGGCGCAGCAAGACGTAGCTGGCGCTGCCGGCGCCGGCCTCCTTGGCCGCCGCGAGAATGTCTTCCATTTCATGGTCGGTGATACCTGGAATCACCGGAGCGACCAGCACGCCCACGGGAATTCCAGCCTGAGCAAGCTGCTGGACCACTCGCAACCTCGCTTGCGGCGATGCCGTCCTCGGCTCGAGAGTGCGTTTGATGTCGTTCGTCAGCGAGGTGATGCTGAGCATCACGGAAACCAATTGATCCCTGGCGAGTTCCGCGAGTAAATCGATGTCGCGAATGACGAGCGCGCTCTTGGTGACGATGGTGACGGGGTGCCGGCATCGCGTGAGGACGGCGAGGATGCCTCGGGTGATCTCGAGGCGTTTTTCCAGCGGCTGATATCCATCGGTGTTGATACCGAGCGCGATCGGCTTGCAAACGTATTTCGGTTTTGCAAGCTCGGCTTCGAGAATTTTGACCGCGTCGGCCTTGTAAAAAAGCTTGGTCTCAAAATCCAAGCCCGCAGAGAGGCCGAGATAGGCATGGCTCGGTCGCGCGAAGCAATACACACATCCGTGGCTGCATCCGCGATAGGGATTGATCGATTGGTCAAACCCGACGTCGGGTGAATCATTCGTGGTGATCACACTGCGCGCGCGATCCGGGAGAACCGTTTCACTGAGGTGTTCGACTATCTCATCCTCATACCAACCGTCATGAACCGCCTCGCGCGACGCGGCTTCGAACCGCACGGCAGGGTTCGAGATTGCACCTCGCCCTTTGAATCGTTGGTGGCCAATGAAGCTTCGCGTCATGCCGGAAACTCTACGCTCGGCCGGAGCAGCCGTAAATCCAGTATCGCCGGACGCTCAACACTGTATAAGCGCACCAAGTAGGACACTTAGGCAGCTGCCGCTTGTCGGGTCGAACGGCGCGCTGCGGGCACGCATTTCCGATATCGTGTCACTTCGGTAGGATGATTTGCAAACCAACAGGAGAAGATGATTGCGGCCCGGTCAAAGGTCCATGGCGCTGTTCGCCTGGATTTGCAGTACAGGTACGGCCCTGCCGGGCGCCGGCGCGGCCGCCGACAATCCGGCTGCAGCGCAAGAGCTTCAGCAGGTGGTCGTGATCGGCAATGCACCGCTGCCCGGCCTCGGCCTGCCTTTGAATCACATTCCCGCGAATGTTCAAACCGCCGACAGCGAGGAGATGGAGCGGCAGCAGACCCTAAGCCTGGCGGATTATCTGAATAACAACTTCAGCGGCGTCAGCGTCAGCGAAAGCGCCGACAATCCATTTCAACTGGACATCAACTATCACGGCTTCACCGCTTCGCCGCTGCTCGGTACGCCGGAAGGGCTCTCGGTGTATGTGGACGGGGTGCGCGTGAACGAGTCCTTCGGCGATACGGTCAACTGGGATCTGATCCCAGAGTCGGCCATCTCGACGGTGACGCTGATGTCCGGATCCAATCCGGTCTTCGGGCTCAATACCTTGGGCGGAGCGTTGTCGGTGCACACCAAGAGCGGTCACGACAACCCCGGCACCGAGCTCGAGGCCTACGGCGGCTCCTTCGGTCGGCGCTCTTTTCAGGGACAGACCGGTGGAGAAGCGGGTCCGTTCGATTTTTTTCTCTCCGGCACTTATTTCGACGAGACCGGCTGGCGCGACGGCTCCAACACCCGGGTTTACCAAGGCTTCGGCAAAGTGGGCTGGCAAAACCAGCAGACCGACCTCGACCTGAGCTACGCCTATGCGGATACCAGCCTTTTCGGCAACGGCGCGGCGCCCTTGAGCCTGCTCGATTTCCGGCGCGAAACGAGTTACACGCCGGACTTCACTCATAATCGTCTCGACTTCGTGAACCTCACCGGCACGCAGTTCCTGACTCCGCACCTGCTTTTGGCTGGGAATCTATACGATCGGCGCCTCATCACGGGCAGCAGCAATGGCAACGTGAACGACAGTTACATGGCGGACAACTACACGGGACCGCAGATCGACTGCACGGCGCCGCCGGCAAGCCGAGCCGACATTGCCTTTTGTGCGAACGGCGAAACCGCCGAGTCGCGCTTGATTCAGCGCACAGCCGGATTCGGCGTGCAGCTCACCGATTCCCAGGACGTGTTCGGGCATGAAGAACCAAGCCATCGTCGGCGCCGACTATGAGGATTCTCGCGACACGTTTGCGCAAGTGTTTCGGTACGGGACCTTGGCGGCCGATCGAACACTCATTTATGAGTCGAATCCGCTCAACGGCGAAACGGTGATCTCGCTGAGCGGCAGCAACAAGATCCTCGGCGGCTATCTCACGGATACCTTGTCGCCGAGCGGGCTGCTTCACTTTACCGTATCGGTGCGCTACAACCGCAACACTGAAACCCTCGGCGGATACAGCGTCGATACCGATGTGGGCGATGTGGGGTCCGGGTTCGATCAGCCGAGCCTCCTGGCCGGCGACCATACATTTACCAGCATCAATCCCGCGTTCGGTTTCACGGTGACGCCCACCGCGGCCTTGACCTTCTACGCCAACTACAACGAGGCTAGCCGGGCACCGACGGTGATTGAACTGGGCTGCTCCAATCCGGCAGCGCCGTGCGGCCTGCCAAATAATTTCGCCAGCGACCCTGATCTGAAACAAGTAGTGGCACGCACCGCGGAGCTGGGTTTGCGAAGCACTCCCGCCGATCAGCGCCTGCAATGGAGCGCCGATGTATTCCACACGATCAACCGCGACGACCTTCAGTTCGTCGCGGCGAGCACCAATCAAGGATATTTCGACAACGTCGGCACGACCCGCCGCCAAGGATTGGACCTGGCGCTCGCCGGCAAGGTGGCCGCCTTGTCCTGGCATTTGACCTACAGCTACGTGGAGGCGACGTATGCATCGAGCTTTTCGGTCAGCGCCCGTTCCAACAGCACCGCGGATGCAAATGGGAACATCCAGGTGCGTCCAGGAGACCGGATTCCGCTGATTCCGCGGCATACCGGGCGGCTGGGAGTCGACTACGAGCCCAACCAACATTGGCACCTCGGCGCCAACGCAGTGATCGTCTCCGGCTCATTTCTTCACGGAAACGAAAACAACGCCAACCAGGGCTCAGCCACCAACGGCGCGGGTGCATTGATCGAAGGGTCCGGAAGGATTCCCGGTTACGCCGTGGTCAATTGCCAGGGAAGCTACCACCTTAACAAGAACGTCGAGCTTTTCGCGCGTCTGGTCAATGTTCTCGACAAGCAATACGCAACGGCCGGCTTCCTCACGACGAATTCGTTCAATGCAGACGGCTCGTTCCGCTAGAATCGGAACGATTGGACCCACGAGAATGCAGTGTCACCGGCGCAGCCGCGCGCTATCTGGGCGGGCGTACGAGTCAGGTTCAATTGACCTTGCAGCGGATTCTCCGGTGCTTGACATAACCCCCGCTCAAGAGTAAGCAAGGGCGCCCATGTACCTCCCCGCGGCAGCTCTCCCTGTTTTCTGTGACCGCGTTTCGGGCGGCTTGTTCGTCGGCGATATAGAATCGAGGGTTCAGCGAATCCTGGGGACGACATGTACCGCAAAGTTAAGCTTTTGAATGTCAATGTAGACGATGTCCAAATGGACGAACTCGTGGAAAACTTCCGGCAGGGGGTCATGCTGACTCTGCACGTCGATATGATCATGAAGCTCCAAAAGGATCAGGAGTTTTATAACCTGCTGCCTCGGTTCGACGTCATCACCTGCGACAGCCAAGTCCTCACCATCGCAGCCCGGCTGCTGGGCACGCCGCTGGGGGAACGCGTCTCAGGGTCCGACTTCTTTCCTCGATTCTACCGGCGGTATAAGGATGACGCGTCGATGCGGCTGTTCATATGCGGGGGTGCGCCGGGGGTCGCGGAAATAGCGCGCGCCAATGTCAACGCAAAGGTTGGCAGGGAAATGGTCGTTGGCACCAATTCCCCGAGCCGCGATGTCGAAAACCGCCCCGACGAACTTGCTCGGGTGATCGAGGAGATCAATCGATCGGGCGCAACGGTCCTCGTCATCGGACTCGGCGGCGGCCGGCAAGAGAAATTCATTTTCAAATACCGGGATCGACTGCCAGGAATTCGACTCTTTCTGCCGTTGGGCGGCACGATTGACTACGAGGCCGAAAGCCTCAAACGGCCTCCGGCGTGGGTGACCAACGCAGGCCTCGAATGGCTCTATCGATTGCTGCGTGAGCCCCGCCAGAGATGGCATCGGTACATCGTGCATCAACCGCCGTTTCTCTACTTGCTTGCGCGTCAAATGATGGGCACGTATCGGGATCCGTTCGCAGCATGACTTCATGGCGCTAGGCCTTGAATTCTTTCTTTGCGCCGCCGCCTTGGCGCTGCTCATCCCCGTGACAGTGCTCTCAGCGGAATTGCTATTTTCGCTATGGTACGACGAAAAATCGGCGCCCTACGAAAGCGGCGAAAGAAGGCGGCTCGCGGTTCTCATGCCGGCGCACGACGAAGAGCTGATCATCGCTTCCACTTTGCGCTCGGTGATTCCTCAGCTAGGGCCTGATGATCGAGTGCTCGTCGTTGCAGACAACTGCTCCGACCGGACCGCGTCGATTGCCGCACAGGAAGGTGCCGAGATCATCGAGCGCTCGGACCCGCTTCGGCGCGGCAAAGGCTATGCACTGGATTTCGGTGTCCGCCATCTGGAAGCTGATCTCGCGGGGTGCACCCGATATCGTCATCGTCATCGACGCAGACTGCCGCGTCGGCGAGAGCGCCATCGATCGGCTGGCCAGAATGTGCGCGCGAACCAATCGCCCGGTCCAAGCCTTGTATTTGATGCATGGAACCGCGAACGGGGGAATAAAGATGCGGATCGCGGAATTCGCCTGGGTGATCAAGAACAAGGTGCGCCCGCTGGGTCTTTACCGCCTCGGACTCTCTTGCCAGTTGATGGGTACGGGCATGGCGTTTCCGTGGTCGCGCATCAGCACCGCCAGCCTCGCCAGCGGCCACATCGTCGAAGATCTTCAACTCGGAGTCGATCTCGCGGCCGCGGGAAGCGCCCCGCTGTTTTGCCCCGGCGCCTTGGTGACAAGCACATTTCCGTCTTCCGAGCAGGGAATCAGCAGTCAACGGACGCGCTGGGAGCACGGTTATCTTGGCGTCATCGTCGCGCAGACGGCGCACTTGCTGGCTTTGTCATTGAGAACGCTGAACGGCGCGTTGTTGGCCTTCGCCCTGGATCTAAGCGTTCCGCCGATCGCATTGCTGGTGTCGCTGTTGACCGTCGTGTGGATGTCGAGCGCGGCGTTCTATTTCTTCGCGCATATGCGCCTGCCAATCCTGATTTCCACGTTCGAGGTCCTATGCCTCGCCGTTGGCATTGCCCTCGCATGGCGAAAATATGGGCGGCAAATCGTCTCCTTGAGCGACTTGGCGCGGGCCGGCATCTATGTGCTCTGGAAAATTCCTCTCTACGCGAAATTCCTCGGCCGCAGGCAAAGCGAATGGGTGCGTTCAAAGCGGGATAAGGACTTGCGCCCCTAGGACTTGCGCGACGGTTCGCGCAGGTAGGGGAACTCCGCAGTCGAGCAAGGCTTTGCGATATAAAACCCCTGCGCGTAGCCGATGCCGAGCCGGCCGAGCTCGGCGAGTACTTCCGGCGACTCGACCCGTTCGGCGATGGTTTGTATACCCATCGTTTTGCCGACCTGGCTGATCGCCTCGACCATGCTGCGATCGACCCGGTCTCGGGTGACGTTTTCCACGAACTGTCCGTCGATCTTCAAATAGTCGACCGGCAGGGTCTTTAAATACATGAACGAAGACAGCCCGCTGCCAAAGTCATCCAGCGCAAAATGGCAGCCGCGCGCCTTGAGCTCGCGCATGAAATAGACCACGTTGCCCAAGTTGGCAATGGCGGCGGTTTCCGTGATTTCAAAGCACATTGCCCCGGCAGCCAGGTCGTTGCCGCTGAGTTCTGCTATCAGATACTCGAGAAAGCGTTCATCGTTCAAAGAAGTGCCCGAGAGATTGACCGCAACGGTGAAGGGCTTCACTCCGGAGCCGGCGCGATGCACCAACCGGTCGAGTGCCTGGCGGACGACCCATCGGTCGATCGACTGCATTACGTTGTAGCGCTCCGCCGCCGGAATGAACTCGGCCGGCGCCACCAAGACACCCGATTCGTCCCGCAGGCGAAGCATCAACTCGAAGTGCTCGTGATCCCGCGCGGTTGCGCCGATGGGGACGATCGGCTGATAAAACAATTCAAACCGGCTTTCGTCGCAGGCCCGCGCCAACTTGGAGACCCATTGCATTTCGCGATGCCGCTCGGGCACGTCGTCCGGTTTGTAGAGTTGAACGCGATTGCGGCCGCTGTCCTTTGCCGAGTAGCAGGCGACATCCGCGGCGCTCATGACGTTGGCCACGGTGGGCGTATCGCGGGTGATCTCCACGATGCCGATGCTCACGCCGAGCTCAAGAACGCCGTCCTGCCAGATGAATCGAAAATCGCGGATTGCCTGACGCACGCCCTCCGCGATCCGCAGCGCCTGATCGAGCGAGCAGCTTTGCAGCAGAATTCCGAATTCGTCCCCGCCCAATCGGGCGAGGGTGTCGGCGCCGCGCACCCGCGTTTGCAGCACGGCGGTGATTTGCTTCAGCAACTGGTCTCCCGCCGGATGCCCGCAAGTATCATTGACCAATTTGAATTGATCCAAATCGAGATACAGCAAGGCATGACGGCTGCCGCCCTCCTGCCGCGCACTTTCCACCGCGGCGGTAAGACGGTTCTCGAACTCGCGCCGGTTGATCAACCCCGTCAAGGCATCATGGCTCGCCTGGTAGTGCAGCGCGCGGTGCAGACGCCGCTCTTTGCTCACGTCGTGAAATACCATGACGGCGCCGATCAGATTGCCGGCGCGATCGCGGATCGGCGCCGCCGAATCTTGAATGGCCAGCTCCTGCCCTCGCCGGTTCACGAGGACCGTGTGTTCGGTGAGACCGAGCTTTCGTCCTTCGCGCAGGCAGCGCGTGACCGGGCTTTCGCGCGCCTGTCGCGTCCCCTCGTCGACCACGGTCAGCACTTCGCCGATGAGACGCATCTGCGCTTCGCGGTTTTCCCAGCCGGTCAAGCTTTCGGCGACCGGATTCATGTAATCGATCCGCCCTTCCGAGTCCGTGGTAATGACCGCATCACCGATCGATTGCAATGTCACCTGGGCCCTTTCCTTGGCCTGAAAGACCGCCGTCTCCGCCCTCTTCCGTTCCGTGATATCGCTGAGCGTCCCCTCATAACCGGTAACTCGGCCATGGCTGTCGCGCACCACTCGGCTCGAATCCATCACCACGAGCATGGTGCCGTCCTTGCGGCGCAACACATATTCTTCGTTGCGCAACTCCCCCTCGCTCTCCACGCGACGCATGAACGTTTCCCGGTCGCTCGGATACCAATACAGCGCGCCCGCGGGCACTTGGTACAGCTCCTCGGCGGAGCTGTAGCCCATCAGATTCACGAACGCCGGATTGGCGACGAGGATGCGTCCGTCGCGCGAGGTTTGGTACACCCCTTCCATCATGCTTTCGAACAGCCCGCGAAATTTTACTTCGCTGGCGCGCAACGCATCTTCGGCGTTGCGCCGCTCGATGGCGATCCCCGCAATCTGCGCGAGGCGCGACATCAGTTCATGGTCCCGCGCCGAGGGGACGCCCGGCTGGCGGCGATAGGCCGCGAAAGTTCCGACGATCCGCCCGTCCGAGGCCACGATGGGTGTCGACCAAGCGGCCCTCAAGGAGGCTTGCGCCGCGGCCTGTCGCCGATATTCCCACAACGCATCCGTTTGCACGTCGGCGACGGTAACTTGCCGCTCAAGGTATACCGCTGCCGCGCAGGACCCGTAACGGATGCCGATCGGGGCACCGTCCATGGCCGCCACGAACTCGCGCGGTAGATTCGGCGCGGCGCCGAAATTCATTACCTGGCGCTCGATATCCAGCAGATTTATCGCGCAGTAGCTCTCCGGCCGTGGCGCGCTCGACCAGTCCGCAAATCGACTCGAGAGCGGCCGGCAAGGGCGCATTGGCGGCGATTTTCTCGAATACCCGCCGCTCGCCCGCCGCGATCGCGTCGGCGCGCTTGCGCTCGGTGATATCCGTGATGCTGGCGCGAATCAGCCGGCGATTGGAGCTCGGGAGGCGCACGAACCGGACTTCGCAGGGCATGCTCTGGCCCGCGGCATCGCAATGCGTCCATTCGAACACCGGCGCCGCGCCCGCAAGCGCGCCTTCGATGAAGCCGCGAGGCGGGCCGAAGGACGGCGTGCCGTCGGGCTGCAACGCTGGGCTGATTTCGTCCGGGCCGCAGGCGAGCAGGATCTCCCGGGACATCTTGAAGAAGCGGCAGGCATTGTCGTTGACGTCGACGAATTTGCCCTTATCGACGTCGAACACCACGATCACTTCGGGAGCGTGCTCCACCAAGGTGCGGTAGCGCGCCTCGCTCTCGCGCATCGATTGCTCCGCGAGATGCCGTTCGGTGATGTCGCGAATGCTGACGATGTAGCCGTCGCGCCAATTGAGCTTGGCCTTGCTGACGGCGATCTCGACTGCCACGCGATTTCCGCTCTTGGCGCGGCCCCAGGTCTGAAGCGCCGCCAGATCGACGTGCGTATCGTCGACCTTGGTAGCCAAGCGCTCCAGAAAATCGCGTGCTCCGCTCCCGATGTCGGGCAGCAGGAACTCGAGCGGACGGCCCAGGATCTCCGCCGGCGCATAGCCGAAGATGCGTTCGCCCGTGGGATTGAAAGTTTCGACTTGGCCGGCATCGTCGACCGTGACGATGGCGTCCTTGACGTTGTCCAGGATCGCCTGCAGATGCGAGGCGGTTTGCTCTCTGATCTCGCGGGTGAGTGTCTGGGCCTCATCGGACATGAGCTGCATGGAGCGCACGATGCCGCGTCGTTCGGCATCGAGCCGATCGTAGTGAGCGCTGACCGCCTTGAGCAGCATGTCTACATCCAGCTCGCCGCCCGGGCCTCGCGTCTCCGCGATCTGGCGTTCGAGCAGGTGATTCAAGCTGTCGTCGGGCTGCGATGCCTCACTGCGAATGGCGGCCGCGATATCGCGTGACAAATCCCTGATCTCCCGCACTTAAGCCAGGCGCAACAGCGCCGGAAATCAGTAGATTGTTAGGGTGATCCCGCAGCGGCGGCGTGACGGGCGTCTCGGTTCGACCAACAATCGGTTAAATTCTATGATCCTTGATCGGCTGTCTCGCGCTCCGAGCGCTTGCGGTCGTTTTCACGCAAATTTCGCTTGCGCAGGCGAATGGAATTAGGCGTCACTTCGATGAGTTCGTCATCGTCGATGAACTCCATCGCCTGCTCGAGGGAGAAGCGGATCGGCGGCGTCAAGACCACGTTTTCATCCTTGCCCGCGGCACGCATATTGGTGAGCTTCTTGCCCTTGAGCGGGTTCACCACCAGGTCGTTGTCGCGATTGTTGAGGCCGATGATCATCCCCTCGTACACCTCTTCGCCCGGGCCGATGCACAGCCTGCCCCGCTCCTGCAGGCTGAACAGCGAGTAACCCAATGCCACGCCTTGGCCGTTTGCGATCAAAACGCCGTTGGGACGCTGGCCCAGCTCGCGCTGCACCACCGGCCCGTAGTGATCGAACACATGGTGCAACAGCCCGGTGCCGCGGGTCATCGTGCGAAACTCTGTTTGAAATCCGATCAAACCTCGCGACGGAACCATGTAATCCAGGCGAATCCGGCCGCGGCCGTCCGCTTGCATGTCGGTCAATTCCGCGCCGCGGCTGCCGAGCGCCGACATGATGTCGCCTTGCGCGTCGGCATCGGCATCGACAGTGACCTGCTCATAAGGCTCGTGCGCAGCGCCGTCGATTTGCTTGATGACCACTCGCGGCCGGGAAACCGCCATCTCGTAGCCCTCGCGGCGCATGTTCTCCAGCAGCACGCCGAGGTGCAGTTCGCCGCGCCCGAACACCACGAACTTGTCGGGGTCGGCGGACGGTTCCACGCGCAGCGCAACGTTGTGGATGGCTTCGCGCTCGAGCCGCTCGCGGATCTGGCGGCTGGTGACGAACTTGCCCTCGCGGCCCAGGAAGGGAGAGGTATTGACCTCGAATGTCATGCTGATGGTGGGTTCGTCGACCGTCAGGCTAGGTAATGGCTCAGGCGTCGCGGGGTCGCAGAGGGTATCGGATACCTTGGGCTCGGAGATCCCGGCAAAGGCCACGATATCGCCGGCGCTTGCCGATTCGACCTCGATCCGGGTCAATCCATGGAAGCCCAGTATCTGGGTAATTCTCTCGCTGCGTTGCCTACCCTCGCGGTTGACCACCGTAACGGCCATACCGCGCTTGATCGTGCCCCGCTTGATGCGCCCGATGCCGATGGCGCCGACATAACTCGAGTAATCGAGGAGTGTCACCTGAAGCTGCAAGGGCCCGTCCGCATCCACGTCGGGCGGCGGGCAATGCTCCACGATGGTCTTGAACAGAGGCTGCATGTCGCCGTCGCGCACCGTCGATTCAAGGCCGGCAAACCCGCGCAGCGCGGATGCATAGACCACCGGGAAATCCAGTTGCTCGTCGGTCGCCCCCAATCGGTCGAACAAATCGAAAGTTTGATCCAGTACCCAGCCCGGACGGGCTTCGTCGCGGTCGATCTTGTTGATGACGACGATCGGACGCAGGCCGTGCTTGAACGCCTTTTGGGTGACAAATCTCGTTTGCGGCATCGGGCCGTCCACCGCATCGACCAGCAGCAGGACGCAATCGACCATGGCGAGCACGCGCTCGACCTCACCGCCGAAGTCGGCGTGCCCGGGCGTGTCGACGATATTGATGCGGTAATCGCCCCACGTGATCGCCGTGTTCTTGGCGAGAATGGTGATGCCTCGCTCACGCTCCAAGTCGTTCGAATCCATCACCCGCTCTTGCAGGTCCTTGCGTGCGTCGAGAGTGCCCGATTGGCGCAACAGCTGATCGACGAGCGTGGTTTTGCCGTGGTCGACGTGAGCGATGATGGCGATGTTGCGGAGTTTCTGGGTCACAGTGAGGTTCCGGGGAAACCCACCATTATAGGGCCATACGATGCCCCATGCCGTAGTTTCAGTGCTCGACGATGAGCGGGATCGAAAACGCCCGGGACTCAGCGGCCTCGTCGTGCTTGAGCGATACGGTCAAGCCAAGCAACAACAGGCCTTCGGCGGTTGGCGTCACTTTAATGCTTTGGCGATACACTTGTCCGGCTTCCACGGCCGGCAAATCGATTTTATTCGCCTCCGGCCCAACGGCCAGCCCATCGCCGCCCGCCACCTGGATGCTCGCGGAATTGGCGTCGATTTGTGGCATGACGGCAACGGTGATCTCGACAGGCTGGCCGAGCGCCGGGCGCTGCTCGATTGCAAACTTGAGCTTGACGGCCAATTGCGACTTTCCCTGGCTTGGCGCTTCCGCCATGCCGGCCGTCTGCTGCTCCGCGCTTGGCCCTTTTTTGGCAAGCGCGGGCGCGGCAACGTGCGGGGCGCCTTTGGGCGGAGCCTCGGTGCCGGAATCTTTGTGGCATGCGACGACCGCTGCCAAGACGCACAAGACCAGGAATCGCGCATGAGTCATCCACCTATGATCGCCCAATCATGCGGTGGATCACAACTCGAGCGGCGGTCCGGTGACGGCCGCGAGTTGCTCGTCGAGCGCCCGATAGTGCTGCTCCCAATACCGCGGCTCGGCGAACCACGGGAACGCCCGGGGAAAGGCGGGGTCATGCCAGCGCCGCGCCAACCACGCCGAGTAGTGAATCATACGCAGGGCGCGCAGAGGTTCGATGAGCACGAGTTCGCTCCGGTCGAACGGCAAAAATTGTTCGTAGCCCGTCACGAGATCATGCATTTCGGCGCGCATATCCTGTTGCCCGCCCGCCAACAACATCCATAGGTCCTGAATGGCGGGCCCGGTAAGACAGTCATCGAGGTCGACGAAGTGCGGCCCCTGATCCGTCCACAGGATATTGCCGCGATGACAATCGCCAAGAATGCGCCCGAGGACCGCCCCTCCCCAGCCGGCAGCGCGGGCCTCGACTTCCTCCAGGAGCTCATCGGTGAGGTCGGCATACTTGGTCGCCAAATAGTCGGGCATCCAGTCGCCATCGAGCACGAAGTCGCGCGCCTTGCGGCCCAGCTCCTCGACCGAGAGGCGCGTTCGCTCCTGAAACCGCGCGGCTCGGCCCACCGCATGGATGCGGCCCAAGAATCGCCCCACCCATTCGCGCTCGTCTCGATTGCCGAGTTCCGGCCAACGCCCGCCGCGCCTGGGAAAAATGGCGTAGCGAAACCCGCGGTGGACGTGCAGCGATTCGCCGCCTCGACGCAAGGGCGCCACCACCGGTATTTCTTGCGCGGCCAGCTCGCCGGCAAAAGCGTGCTCTTCGCGTATCGCCGCGTCCGTCCAGCGCTCCGGTCGATAGAATTTGGCGACCAACGGCTCGCCATCCTCGATCCCGATCTGATACACCCGATTCTCATAGCTGTTGAGAGCGAGCACCCTGCCGTCGCAGCGATGACCAATCGCCTCGATTGCATCCAAAACGGTCTCCGGCGAGAGCTCGGAATAAGGTGCGTCGCTCAACATGCGGTGAATTCTACAGGTACCATGGGATCACTCCTTTAGGCGAATCACGCTGCTAGAATGCCGGCCATGCGATTTCCTCGACCTAAGTCATTGAGCGGGCTGATGCTGATCGGCTTCACGATCGTGGCCGCCCCCTTGCTTTTCGCAATTGTGAACGCCGCCGTGCAAATGAATCGCCTCTCGACCCGCAGCGAGCAGCTGGTGCTTCACGGCGTTCGAGGCACCCGCAACAATCAACGGCTGTTCGAGGAGATCGGCGCGCTCGAGCACACCGCTCGTCTGTACCAAATCATCGGCAGTGCCGATCTGCTGGATATCTACACGCGCAACCAGGAACGCCTCGCCGCTACGCTCAGCGAACTGCTGGCGCTGCCGCTCGATGCCGAGTCGCACAGCGATGCCCTGGCGCTCCAGGCCGAAGCCGACCGCCTACAGAAGGAACTGAAGCAAAGCCCGCATAATTCGGCGCGCATGGCGGAATTGATCAATGCCTTTCCGCAGCTCACGGACATGGCCTCCCGGGTTTCGAATCGAGTGAGCGCCCAGATCGACCGCGAATTGGCAGGCCTGCAGGACGCGACCCAGCTTGCGCAGCGCAACCTCTTTTGGGAAACCCTGCTGCTCATACCGTTGACGCTCGCCGTGGTGGGCGGCTTTACTTACGTGTTCGGCAGACCCATCCGCGCCATCGACCGCGCCATCAGCGAACTGGGGCGCGGCACGTTTTCCCGGCCCATCGCCATCCGGGGACCTGCGGACCTGGAGCGCCTCGCGGCGCAATTGGAATGGCTGCGAGGCCGGTTGCTCGATCTGGCGCAGGAAAAGAACCGATTTCTGCGACATATGTCGCATGAACTGAAAACGCCTCTGGCAAATATACGCGAGGGCACCGAACTCCTGATGGATGGCGCGGTCGGTGAGCTCAAAAGCAGCCAACGAGAGGTGACGGCCATATTGCGCGAGAACGGGATGAAGCTGCAGCGGCTCATCGAAAATCTATTGTCGTTCAGTGCTTGGCAGGCGAAAAGCGTCGGCTTGGAAGTCACCGAGTTCAAATTGCGGCCGTTGGTCAAGAGCGTCCTCGAAAATCAGCAGCTCACGCTCGTGGCGCAGCGCGTGCGGCTGGACGTGCACGTGGAAGATCTCACGCCTCTCGCCGACCGGGGCAAGGTGCGCCTGATCCTGGACAACTTGCTGTCGAACGCAATCAAGTTCACACCCCGCGGCGGCACCATTTCGATTCATGCCCGCGCCGAACGCGAACAACTGGTGCTGGACGTGATGGACAGCGGACCGGGGATTGCGCCCGAGGAGCGCGACCGAATATTCGAAGCTTTTTATCAGGGGAAGTCGCCGCAAGGAGGACATGTCAAGGGCACAGGCATCGGACTCTCGGTGGTGACTGAGTTCGTCAACGCCCACGGCGGCAGCATCGAGATTCTCGAAGCCAAAACCGGAGGCGCGCACTTTCGCGTGCGCCTGCCGATGCGGCAGGCGGTGCCATCCAGCGAAAAAGCTCATGCCGCATAAATGGATGGGCTGGGCAGCGTGCGTCGTCGTCGCGGGCTCGATCAGCGCCTGCGGCGCCGATACCCCATTCGCCAGGCAACGGCCTGCCGCCCCGGTCGCGCCGGACAGCACGCCCCAGAACTTGAGCCCCATCATGCCCCTGTTGGAAATGATGAGCAGTCTGCCGCAGGGCGACCCGGCGCGGCAGGCAGAAATGTTCCAGGCGGCGAAGGATGCCGCCGAATTGACACCCACGACCAGCAATAAATTGCGGTATGCCCTGGCACTTGCGACGCCCGGTTTTAGCGGCAGCGACCCCGTCGCGGCGCAGCGACAGTTGTCGGAATTGCTGGCCAGGCCTGAAACTCTCTTGCCCATCGAACGTTTATTGGCATTGGTCGAGCTCAAAGAGGTAGAGCAGAGGCTGATACTTCAGGCCGAAAACAAGCGCATGCGCGAGGAAGCGCTGCACGACGATTCGCATGACAAGATACAGGCGCTCAACCGCCGCTTGGCTCAAGAATCGGATGAAAATGTGAAGTTGCGCAAGGCCTTAGAAGAGGCCAGGGCCAAACTGGACGCGATCACGCACATCGAGCGATCGATCAATGATTCGCGCAAGTAACGGATCGCACATGTCATGAAAATCACGGGAGAGACCCCATTGAACGCCTACTCGAATGCCGCCACCACCCCTTTGTCTTTCGGCTTGCATCCGGGTTCACGCGACGTTCAGTCGCCGCAAAAGCGCAAGGCGCGAATTCTGGTGGTCGACGATGATCCGGGGCTGCTGCGCCTATTGACCATTCGCCTGCGGGCCGAAAACTACGAGGTCGAGGCAGTCGAAAGCGCCGCGGCAGCCCTAGCCTCCTGCGTACGCTTCAGGCCGGATCTGGTGATCACGGACCTTCGCATGGACCAGATGGACGGCATCGGCTTGCTCAAGGAATTGCAAAGCCGCTGGCCGGGCCTGCGGGTAATCATCCTCACGGCACATGGAACGATTCCGGATGCGGTGCACGCCACGCAGAGCGGCGCCTTTGGGTTTCTGACCAAACCGGTCGACAAGCAGGATCTGCTCGATCACGTCCAAAAAGCCCTCAAGGTGTCCGGGTTCGCGCACGTCGACGAAGACTGGCGATCGAGCATCATTACGCGAAATCAGCTGATGGAAGACAAGCTGGCGCAGGCCAACATGGTGGCCGGCACCGATGCGCGGGTATTGCTGACCGGCGAGAGCGGCACGGGCAAGGAGCTCTTGGCACGCGCCATCCACGAAGCGAGTCCCCGGCGCAACAAGCCGTTCGTCACCGTCAATTGCAGTGCCATGGCGGAGAACCTTCTCGAGTCCGAACTCTTTGGTCATGAAAAAGGCGCCTTCGCCGGTGCTACTCGATCGCAGAAAGGCCTGTTCGAGACCGCCGACGGCGGCACGTTGCTGCTCGATGAGGTCGGCGATATGCCGATGCGTTTGCAGGTGAAGCTGCTGCGCGTGCTGCAGGAGAACCAAATTCGGCCCGTCGGAGCGGCCGAGACGATCACGATCAACGTGCGCATCATTTCCGCGACGCATCGTGACCTGCACGAACTGATGGTCGGGGGTCAATTTCGCGAGGATTTGTACTATCGCTTGAATGTCGTGCACATCGAGATGCCTGCGCTTGGGCCGCCGCCGCGAGGACATCCCTCTCCTAGTCGCGCACTTTCTCGAACAGATCGCCAAGGAAAGCGGGCAGCGCAAGATCTACGCTCCCGAGGCCGTGGAGTTGCTCGCCACCGCCGAATGGCCCGGCAACGTGCGCCAGCTGTACAACGTCGTGCGACAAAACGTCGCCCTGTCCCACGGCGCCATCATCACCGCAGAGCTGGTGCAGCAGTCGCTCGGCGGCAACCCCACGCGTCTGCCTTCGTTCGATGAAGCGCGCGACGAGTTTACGCGCAATTATCTGTCGCAGATTCTGCAGATCACGGGCGGCAACGTCAGCCAGGCGGCACGTCTGGCGAAGCGCAACCGTACCGATTTCTACAAGCTGCTCTCGCGCCACCAATTGTTGCCCGACGACTTCAAACGGAGCTGATGCTTGCCGCGTGCGGGTGGCCGTCAGGCGTAGAACTCGGCGATCGTAGCCACCACATGCGCCATTTGCGCCTGCTCCAATTCCGGATAGATCGGCAATGCCAGAGTCTGCTGGGCGGCCCGTTCCGATTCCGGAAAATCCCCGACCCGGTAATTCAAGTATGCGAAGCACTTCTGTAGATGCAAGGGCACCGGGTAGTAAATCTCGCTGCCGATGCCGCGCTCGGTGAGCCGCTGCTTCAAAGCGTCGCGGCGCTGCGCCCGGACGACATATTGGTTGAAAATATGCCGATAACCGGCAACAGCGAGCGGCGTGCGCAATTTGGCACCCAAGCCGGCATTGCCGAGCGCGGCGTCGTAATACGCCGCGTTACGCTGCCTACCGGCGGTCCAGCGGTCCAGATACTTCAACTTCACGCGCAACACCGCGGCCTGCAGTTCATCAATGCGGAAGTTCCCGCCGATCAGCGCGTGGAAATACTTGGGCTGACCCCCGTGCACGCGCAGCACCCGCAGGCGTTCCGCGAGCTCCGGATCGTTGGTGGTACACAATCCTGCGTCGCCGAAAGCACCCAAATTCTTGCTTGGAAAGAACGAAAAGCAGCCAACGTCGCCGATCGTGCCGGCACGTCTGCCGTCGCTGTATTCCGAGCCGATGGCTTGCGCCGCATCTTCGATGACCTTCAGACCGTGCTGGCGGGCGGCCGCCATCAATGGATCCATGTCGGCGCACTGGCCGTACAGGTGAACCGGCATCATCGCCCGGACGCTGCCGCCGGTGGCCCGGTTGACCAGCCGATCTCCCCGCGCGACGCATTGTTCGTCGATGAACGCCCGCACCGCGGCGGGCGACAAATTGAAGGTCTGAGGATCAATATCGCAAAAAACCGGCCGGGCGCCCGTGCGCGCGATCGTTCCGGCCGTGGCGAAGAAGGTGAAGGGAGAGGTGATGACCTCGTCCCCTGCTCCGATGCCAAGGGCCATCAGCGCCACGCAGGAGCGCGTCGGTGCCGGAAGAAACGCCGATTCCGGCCGCCGCGGAACAATAATGGGCCACTTCCTGCTCCAGGGCGCGAACGTGCTCGCCCAAGATGAAATGCTGCCCGGCACAGACCTGATCGATCACCGGCATCACTTCGGCCCGGATCTGGGCGAACTGCGCCTTAAGATCGAGTAATGGAACGCTTGTCATAACTTCCTAGAATACCATTGGTCGGCGGGCGAGCCATTGGCACGCCGGCGGCCCCCCCTGGTTGAAATTAGGTGCAATAGGTCAAATGGGTCACGGATTACACGAGGAATTTAACCGATAATGGCGCTCGTTTTTGTCGCTTCTACCACGCGCGAGCATCGAAGTGCATGTGACTTAATGGATCGCCGATGACTCAGCCGCTCCTATTCAAGCAAAGCTTCGCCATCGCGGTCTTGGCAGGACTCCAATCGGTGATGCCGGCGCTCGTCGCCGTGGGCTCGCTGTACGTGACCATCGTTTTCTTCGGCATCGTCTTCGACAGGTCTTCCGAGGCCATCATCATCGTCGCGGTACTTTGCCTGATCCTGATCCAAGCACCGCGGGAGGTCTCGACCCAGCTGACCTCCGCGCGCCTATCGTCGATCACGGATGTGATTTTCCGCTGGCTGCTGCTGCTGGCGGTCATGCTCGCAATCGGCTACGTGACGAAGTCGCTCCACGAATACCCGCGGCGCATATTCCTGACCTGGGCGGTGGTCACGCCGATCGCACTGATATTCTCGACGCTTGCCATGCAAGAAGTCATGCATCACTTCTTGATGAACGCGTTCGACAACCGCAGCGCCATTTTTGCCGGGTACAACAACAGCAGCCTTGAACTCGCGCGGCGGCTCACGAGCAACCCCGCGATGCGCCTGGAAGTATCCGGTTTCTTCGATGACCGCAGCAGCGACCGGCTCGGCATGGAAGCAGACGCCAAACTGATCGGCAGCTTGAGCGACCTGTCCGCCTATGTAAAGGAACACGGCACCGATGTCATCTTCATCGCGCTGCCGATTCGCCACGTCAAGCGCGTCATGAACCTGCTCGATGATTTGCGCGACACGACGGCCTCGATTTACTACGTGCCCGATGTCTTCGTATTCGACCTCATTCAGGCACGCTCGGGCGAGATACACGGCATTCCCGTGGTCGCCATGTGCGAGACGCCGTTCTATGGCTATCGCGGCGTCACGAAGCGGCTCACGGATATCGTCTTGTCCGTCGTGATCCTGCTGCTGTTCCTGCCTCTCCTTCTCCTGATCTCGATCTTGGTCAAGGCCTCGTCGCCCGGGCCCGTCATTTTCAAACAGCGCCGTTACGGCCTGGATGGACAGGAGATCGCGGTGTACAAGTTCAGGACGATGACCGTGACCGAGGACGGCGCACAGATCAAGCAGGCCTCGAAAACCGACAACCGCATCACGCGTATCGGCGGCATTCTGCGGCGCGCATCCCTGGATGAGCTGCCGCAGCTCATCAATGTCCTCCAGGGCCGAATGAGTCTGGTGGGCCCGCGACCGCATGCCGTTGCGCACAACGAAGAATATCGCAAACTCATCAAGGGCTACATGGTTCGGCACAAGGTGTTGCCCGGCATCACCGGCCTTGCGCAGGTGAATGGATGCCGAGGGGAGACTTCGCAGCTCGAGGAGATGGAGGCGCGGGTGAATTACGACCTCGACTACCTGAGGCGGTGGACCCCCATGCTGGACATCAAGATAATCCTGCTCACGGCCGTCAAAGTATTTCGCGACGACAAGGCCTACTGAACGGAGCCTTCGGCGGCGCCCACTCCCATGCCGGCCGTCACATGTCCCTCGTGCACGAGATAGCGTCCTGCCACGGGCATTGGCGTGCGCTTCGACAGTGCAATCGTGCGGGTTGCCTGCACTTGGAACGTCCCCGCCGAGGGGTCCCACGAAGTCACCCCGATGGCAACGTCATGGAAGAGCAATCGTTCCTTCACCAGGGGGTACTGGCATTTGTAAAAAGCTTCTTTGGCGGCGAAGATCAAAGTCACGGCAGCCGCCTGCTGCGATGCGGGCAGCGAGCGAATCCAGGTGATTTCCGCCGGCCCGCAGATACGCGACCAGATCTGCGCTTTTAGGTCGCCCACTACTTCGCTATCGAGACCAAGTGCAGCGAAATGGCGTCGCGGCGCGGTCACGGCGGCACAGTATCCCGTGGTGTGGGTGATACTGCCGACCATGGTTCCAGGCCAGATCGGTTGCCGGTCGGCGGCCGCCTCGATGGGAAAATCGATGATTCCGAATTCGGCCAAGGCACGACGAGCGCACAGCCGCCCTGCCGCGAACTCCCCGGCTCGTTTCGGAACCATTCCTCGCACACACTCGGCTTCGGCCGGCAACAGGAGGTTCGGGTCTGCGGTAGTTCGCAAATCCGCGGCGACCGCCCCCGCAGGGAACAATTCCCTCAAGGGCGCAGACAAGTCGGCAGGGTTCGTTGCAGGGCTGTCCACGTCCGCAGTTTGGCAGAACAGCGCCTGCTTGCCGCTGAATTGCGGCATGGCTGATAATGGCCAATGCAAAATGTCATCGTGACCGGCGGCAGCCGCGGACTCGGGCTCGCGATGGCGCGCACGCTCTCGGCCGCCGGCTATCGGGTCATCGTGCTCGCGCGCGGCAGCAGCGAAGAATTGACGGCCGCAAGCCGCGAGGCGACGGAGGGCGGCCGCGGCGCAATCGAGTTTCGCGCCTGCGATCTATCCGAGTTGGAGCGCATCGGGCCACTGGTAAAGGCCCTGAAGGCGGATTTCGGACCGCTTTACGGCCTCGTCAACAACGCGGGACTGGGAACGGGCGGCCTGCTCAGCACGATGCACGATCAAGAAATCCAGCGCCTGATTCAGCTCAATACCGTGTCTCCCATTTTGCTGTCGAAATACGCCGTTCGATCGATGATGGCGCAGCATGAAGGGCGGATTGTCAATGTTGCCTCGATCGTGGCCGCCCACGGTTACAGTGGCCTGTCGGTCTACAGCGCCACCAAAGCCTCGCTGATCGGCTTCACACGGTCCCTGGCGCGCGAAGTGGGGCAGCTTGGGATCACCGTGAACGCCGTCGCGCCCGGCTTCATCGCCACCGACATGACGCGCGAGCTTGACGAGTCGCAGCGGCAGAAGATCGCGCGGCGCAGCGCCCTCAAGCGCATGGCCGACCCGGTCGATGTGGCGCGCGGCGTCGAGTTTCTGCTGGGTGACGGAGGCCGCAACGTGACCGGCACAACCGTGACGATCGACGCCGGCAGCTCGGCGTAAATCAGCGCTCGTCCCTCAAACCCCGCGGTTTGGTCGGTTCGACCGTGCGCGCCGAACATTTCTTTTGATTGCATTTCGAGCATCGCAGGCGGCGAACGACATCCTCAAGCTTCGCGTCCCAGCCGACGAGCGCCGCGAAGGTGTGGGGGCTGCATCGACGAATATGGCCGCAGGAACAGGTGAGATAAATGATGTACTGGCCGAATTCATCCGATAGTGTTTCGATTTTGAGTTCGCGCACGCCTATACTGTACATAAAAACAGTATCCAACTAAACTGCTACGTCAAAACCTACTTTCGATTGCGAGGGCACATGGCGGGAGGGAACCGGCAAGAAATTGGACGCCACGGTAACGACTCTGGATTTTGCCCCGCCGTGGGGCGGTCCGACCGCTGCGGTAGCACGGAGCACCGAAACTCTATTGCGCATCCGGCCGTCGGATGAAGGGCCGCCGTTCTGGTAGCCGATTGCAATCCTGCGCCACTTTTCAGTTTTAATGCTCACTTGCATGAACGGGGGCGGCATCGCTCTGCTGTCGCCTTGGCTCATCGAATTTGGAGATTTGCATGCTGTCCGTCTCGCTTAGCGACCGATCTCGGGGGGAAATTGCCAAGGCGATTGGCAATCAGACGTCGCGGCTGGCCGAATTGTTTGCCAACACCACGGAATTCTTTCCGAGATGGGCGTCTACTGCGGCGAATGAGTCGAATAGGGCCGAATACCTCAAGCGAGAATTCGAAGTCCTACCCATCTATCTCAGGGAATATTTCCGCGTCAACGACGACAGTTTCCTGGCTCTGTTCGTCGGCGAACGCATCAAAGCTTTCTACGATCCGGCGTTATCCGATCAAGAGCGGCGGGATATCGTCGAGCGGCTATGCGCAAGCGAGCGTGATGGGCTGAAGAATCACCTGGAGACATCTCTCGATTCGCACGAGCTAAATAGCGTCGTCAGCGTCCTCGACCGTATTCATAAGCAGCTGCTGCCGGATGTACGCGCGACAAAAATCATTTTCTTCGGTGACTGCCTATTTGTGGATATCGGCGGATTCATTTTGAGTCCGCTGCTCGAACAAGGAATCGCAGTCGAGATCACCTATGTAACCAGCCGAGATGTGCGACAGCTTGGGCCGCAGCTGAAAGCCCTTGCGCTCAGCAAGTTCGACCTGATTTTTTTTAGCCCATTCACCTATGAATTCTCGCCTGAGTTCCAGCAAATCTTGAAGTGGCGCAACGCATTTCTGCCGCGGCGCCAATCGGAGGAACTTGCGGTTTCGCTGGTTGAGGGCACCGAGCCCATCCTGGCGCTCCTCGCGGATTATTTCGAATGCCCGATCTTCGTGCACAGCGCGTCCGGAGTATTGCGCGACGAGCGAGCTTTACATCGATTCGTGAAACAGCTCCTGACCAAACGCACCAGGGCCAATGTAACCCGGCTGTGCAACAGACTCTTGGCAAGCACGGTCGATCGTCTGAATGCCGCGGCCCTCAAGCATCTCTATCTGATCGATGAAAAACGCATCGTCGATGGCGTGGGAGAATTTGCGGCGGGCGCATACTTTCATAAAACCGATCTACAACACCCCGCCGCGTTCGGCCGGCTGCTTGCTCCCACTTACGTAGACCTCATCTATGTCAACGTCCGCCTGCGCGGCCGCAAACTCGTGGTTTGCGATCTCGATAACACCCTGTGGCAGGGCGTCATAGGCGAAGGTTCGGTAACGCATTTTCAGGATCGCCAGCAAATTCTAAAACGTTTGAAAGACCGAGGGATCGTGCTCGCCATTCTTTCAAAGAATGATCCTGTCAACGTCAAATGGGATGGAGGCGTACTTTCGGAGGCGGACTTCGTCTTTTCCGCCATCAGTTGGGATCAAAAAATTCAAGGCATGCAACGCATCGAGACGGGTTTGAACTTGAAGAACAAGGATTTCGTGTTCATCGATGACCGGCCCGACGAGCGGGAACTGATGAGCGAAGCATTTCCGCATGTTCTGTGCCTGGACGCGACCGATTCCGCAGTCTGGGCACGCCTTTCGGCATGGGCGAACATGCTGGACGAGGATCCCGGAATGGATCGAACGGCCATGTATAGGCAGCGCGAGAAACGGATCGACTTCACCGGAAAAGAAGAAGGTGAGTCCGCGGATCCTCAGCTTTTCTCCAAGCTTGGACTCAAGCTGTGGATTGCAGCGCCCGGCCGCGACGACCTCAAGCGCGTCGTCGAGCTCATCAACCGCACGAATCAGTTCAATCTCGAAGGCCGGCGGACAAGCTTCCGGGAGGCATCGGAGTGGCATGCATCGGACCGGCACGTTATTTTGGTGGGGCGCACCGCGGACCGCTTTGGCGACATGGGCATTACCTGCATCGCGGTCATGGAGTTTGCCGCGCAAAGCGCCCGCATTCTCGCTTTTGTGCTCAGTTGCCGCGTTTTTGGTTACGGCATCGAGCGAGCTGTGCTCAATCGGCTCAAGAAGCTTGCCCGAGATCGCGGTATATGGCGCATGGAGGGCAGATACAAACCCACGGCGCAAAACATGCCGAGCCGCGATTTTTTCAAAGACAACGCGTTCATCGAAGAGGGGGGGATCTGGGTATGCAATCTTCGCGAACCCGGTCCCGCAGACGCCGACTGGCTTACCATCATGGCGTAGTGGCGCAACCGCATACCCTAAGCATCTCCAGGGCGGCGCCGTTGCAAAGCCAATACCGCTTACTGGCGGGCGCCCGGCGACGACGCCGTGATCGTCGACAATGAGAGTTCGGATGGTCATGTCAGCAAGGACCCGAACAACATGACCAATTCGTTGGGCAGCGCGCCTTCATAAGATCGAAAGTGGACCGGGTGATGCATTAGCATCTGATGCATGAGAACGACACTCGACATTGCCGACGATGTGCTGCAACGCGCCAAGGAGCGGGCTAAACGGGAGCGGAAGACCATCGGCGAGATGATTTCCGAGCTAGCTCGGCGCGCGCTGACGACTCCGGAAGAGCCGCTCTCCGTGAAGGAACCTAAGGCAGTTTATGGGCTTAAGCCGTTCGCGCGGCGTGGCGGTATCGTCACGAATGAATTGATCGACAAGCTTCGTGACGAAGATGCGTATTAGCCGCCCATTCAAGCTGGTTTCGTGCGCGTCCTCCCGCGACAGTCGGCTTGAGATCGGCGGACTTTGACAAGTGCACGCCTATTGAATGGAACGACTACCTCGAACGCTGACGCGCCCGCAATGCCCCAGAAACGGTCGCCATACTAAATGGACGATGCTGGAAAGTCTCCAACGAGTTTCCGGGGATTTTCCGTGGTTAGCACGTATCTGCTCAGATTTCCGCCAGCGATTTTACGAGCGTCTTGCTAATCCTTCGGAGCGGCCAATGACCACCTTCTCATTCGTATGCGGGGGCGGATTGGAAAAGCCTTCAAAGGCACTGCTCGGATTCCATTCTTGAAGACTATACACGCGCTTGTTGCGCAATCCCGTTACACCCTCGTTCCATGCGAGAAGTATTCGCTTGCCGATCTCCTCAAAAGCAGCGTAGCGTGTCATCGCTTCTCGCACCCGAGGCGCGATATCTGAAACCGCATCACTGATCGCTTCGACGATTTCGACTTGTGCTTTGACGGAAACGCCGAGCGTGGCGGCGATGAACTTTCCGAGACTCTTATCCGGACTCCAGGTTTTCTTGCCCATAAAGCTGATGCCGGGAGGATGTTGTTGGTATCCGGGGTACGCGACCGTCGTAATCATATCGTAGGCCGGTGAAAGGTGAACATCAGTCCGCGATGTATAGAGCAGCGCTAAATTCTTCGCGTGACAATCGGCGTTGCGTAGCGCGTAAGTTAACAGCAGCGTGGTCGCGAGCTGGCGGAAGGTATCGAGCTGTGTAGCGCCAGGAACGTGATCGCGAACCGCCCTAGCGACGCGCTCCCAACTAGTCTCGTACTTCGCGGCAGGGCGTAGTCCCAGCAGAGCGCAGAAATCTTCCATTCCCAAGCGCAACTGTCCGTTGTGATTCACATCGAAGCGATGAACGACGAGGGCGTTGCCGTCCTGCGAGAGCTCGGTTCTAGCCGTGGGCAGGACTCGCGCTGCCACCTGCATGCAGAGGTGCTCGTTCAGGGTAACGTAGGGGAGTCTACCGGTGGATCCTTTGATGATGTGGCGGTGGGTCAGCAGTGTGTTCTTTTTGTGTACGGCGCCTCGCCCGACATCACTCTGCGTGTCGAGGAACTTCGGCACGACTCCTGAAACGCCACTGGCCGCATGTTGTCGGACCAGCTCCGCGAAGGCTTCTTCTGAATTGTCCCCCTGGAGGAGTTCGGCGACTTCAACCGGTTGGGTCGGCTCATCGAGTTTCGCACCCGCCGCGGCGACCTGATTGCGGCCGACCATGTTTCGTCCGATGACGGAAAGGAGCGCCATAGGAATGGCCGTGATTTGAGGGCCGAGTTGCTCTTGGAGCACTTGCAGAAGGTACCCCTCAGGAAGATTCATTTGAAAAACAGGATGCAGCGTGTCGTCCCATACATAGGACTCGGTACGCACTGGCATCGTGAGTGACACGAAGGCATCGCTTGGTGTGCTCGGATGGTAGGTGAGCACGCTGCGAAAGTCGCCCGCCGACTCAAGCACCGCGACGTCCCGGCCGAGGACATAGGCTGACAGCCTCATGATTTGGCCCGTTCGCGGCGCAATTCATCGAGCGAACCGGATCGGCCACTTTCGGTGAATTCGAGTTCGAAGCCGAGCACTGCGAGCACCGCCAGGAGTTTGCGGGAACCAAATTCCGACGCCCGTCCGCGCTCGAAGCGGGAAAGGGATTCCGGGGTTACGCCGGCCTGGTACGCAACCGCTTTTTGCCTCAAGTGGAGAGCTTGGCGGCGGGCCGCCACTGCGGCTCCCAGTTCTTGGAGTGACTTCATATTGATATATACATCATAATTTTGCCATATTTTGCCATTTGTTGATGTATATATCAATATTCCCAACGAGTTCACGAAACTCGCAAGTCATTGACTCCACTCACTAGGCAAGTGCCGAGCCCTAGTGCGCCGCAGAAATGGTTGAACGGTCCGGAGACTCATTTTTCCCAGTTTTCCTTCAGCGGCGCGCCAGCCTGCGAGAACAGGACAATGCCGCCTCACACGCTTCCGCGCTCCGCGTCCGCTCTACTCAGCCATGTCATGGCCGACAAACGCGCCGCTGTACCGGGCCATTCTCGATGTCTTCGCGGCATCGAAGCGCCAATTCCGCCTGCATCTGCGTCCCGACGACGTGCTCGCCGAAGCGACTTGGCCAGGCGGGCCGCCTTCGCCGGAGACCATCCAACAAGCCCTCGGACAGCTCGTTGACTGGGGTAATCTGCAGTCGCAACCGGACACAGCCCGAGTCGCGACGATCGAAGACTTTTACCGCAAACGCCTGCTCTACCGGATGACGTCCGGCTGAGAAGCGGTCGAGGCGGGGTTGCAGGCATTTGTCGAGGCTCTGGCGCGGCGCGCTGAATTGCAGTCCGTGGCGCTCGACGATACCCGGGGCACGCCTCATCTTCCTCGAGCAGCTGATGCGCGAATCACCCCCCGATGCGGCCAAGGTCCACGGCGCACTTCGGGATTTCGTGCATGTGTTCGAAGACTTATCAACAACGCGGAGGCCTTCATCGCGGGTCTCGCACGCTCCATCGAGCTCCAACGTGCCGAGGTCGCCGCCGTGATGAGCTTCAAGACGCGGCTGATCGATTACCTGCAGCGTTTCATCGGCGATTTGGTCACGCGCTCGAGTCAAATCGCCGAACTATTGATCCACCTGAGGCCGCTCGAGCGAGCGTTGTTACAAATCGCCGCCGAGCGCGATGCACGCAATGCGGCACCTCAATCGCCTAGAGGCACTGCGGCTGGTTAGACGCCTAGAGAGCGGGGCGCAGGCGCTGCCTGCCCTGCATCGCTACGCCATTTCCGAGCCGCTAACTTGACCCACACTCCTTCCACGATTGCACTGCCTTCCCCCGCGCGAGTCCGCTGGCAACCTCTGCGCCTCGGTCTCGTCGAGCTGTATCTACGACGTCGAGGAGTTCTGGTTTCGCGACGGTCACCCTGATGCTCCGGGTAACAACGGCACCGGCAAATCCAAGGCGTTGTCGCTCACGTTGCCGTTTCTCTTGGATGCCAACCTGAGCGCTTCCCGCGTCCAACCGGACGGCGACCGCGGCAAGCGCATGGAATGGAACTTGTTGATGAACAAGCGGTACGAGCGCCGCATCGGCTACACGTGGATGGAGTCCGGCCGCATCGACAGCGCCGGGAAAGTCCTGACGCTGACCTTGGGCTGCGGTTTGCGCGCCATCGCCGGCCGCCGGACGACGGACTCATGGTTCTTCATCACCGACCAACGCATCGGCGCGGATCTGTGGCTGACCACGCCGGAGAAGACCGCGTTATTCCGGGAGCGCTTGATCGAGGCCATCGGCGCGCGTGGCCAGGTATTCCCCACCGCGCAAGCCTATCGTCGCGCCGTGGATGAGAAGCTGTTTCGCCTGGGGACCGAGCGTTATGACGCACTGGTCGACACATTGATTCAGTTGGCCAGCTGCAACTGTCCAAGAATCCCGACGAGGGGCGAGTCTCGGAAGCGCTGACCCACGCGCTGCGACCGCTCGATCGTGCCGCCATCGAGGATGTCGCCGAAGCCATGAGCGAACTCGCTGACATCCGGCGCGACCTGGAAGAGATCGAGGCCATGCGCAAAGCGATCGGATCGTTCGGGACCCGCTATCGGCGCTACGCCCAAGTGGCCACCCGGCGCCGTGCAAGAACCCTGCGGCAGGCGCAGACCGACTTCGACAATGCGAGTCGTGACGTCAACGCCGCACAGACTGAACTCGACGAGGCGCGCGCCCGCGTCACCCGTTACCAGTCGCAGCAGCAGAGCTTGGACGAACAGCTGGCAGCCGACGAAGCTCGCCTGCGCGTGTTGCGATCGGACCCCATTATGCGGGATGCGAACCGGCTGTCCACCGCTCGCGATCGACCCGCCGAATGCCGCGAACTAGTCGACAAACCAGTCGTGGCGCGATGGGATGATCGCCTCAACAGTGCGATGTCGGAGCGGCGAGTCGTCGTGCATGAAGAGGGTGTGGCTGAAACTTTGATGATGGACCTTGCGGCGAGCACGGACTCGGAGGGGGTGCCCTAATAGACCGTCTGTTCAGACCGCTTCAAAAACGGAGAGGCCCTCGTCGCCTGAAAACTTACAGCGTAGGACCCAAGGACTTCGAACCCTCGCAACGTCCTAAGTCATTGAGAGGACCGGGACACGCCGTCGGAGATAGCGATACCAAACTTGTGAATTTCCGGCCGTAGAAGCGGGCGGATTTTTCGAACCCTGAAATTTCTTGCGTTTACAGCGTCTTATTCTGACAGGCCAAATCGAGATGGCGTCCCCACGGGGATTCGAACCCCGGTCGCATCCGTGAAAGGGATGTGTCCTAGGCCTCTAGACGATGGGGACGCAGGCCTCAAAAAATCGATCGGCTGCCGACATCAAAGCTGGTGGAGCCAGGCGGGATCGAACCGCCGACCTCTTGCATGCCATGCAAGCGCTCTCCCAGCTGAGCTATGGCCCCACATGGAGGCGCGGGACGTTACCTGAGAGGAGGCATTTCGTCAAGAAAGTGAACGAGCGGGATGCCCCCACAGATCGAGCGCCCGCCTCAATCGAGAAAGCGTTTCGGTCTTTCCCAGAATGGCGAGCGTCGCATCGATGGGGGGCGACACGGTTCCGCCGCAGACCGCCAGACGAATCGGTTGCGCAAGCTTGCCGAGCGATACGCTGCTTGCCGCCGCGATGCGGCCGATCAGTGCATGAATCGCCGGCGCCGACCAGTCCGTCAATTGGCCCAGCTGGTTCGCTGCGTCGGCGAGCAACGCCAATACATCGGCAGTCACATGTTTGCGTACCGCTTTCTCGTCGTAGGTCGTGGGGGCGCGGAAAAAAAACGCGCTATTGAGCGCCATTTCATGCACCGTCTTGGCACGCTCACGCTGCGCCACGACGATCTGCTCGAGCTGCGCCTCATTGGCGGCTTGGATGCCCTCGCGATCCAAGTGCCAACGCAGCACCGGGACGATGCGCGTCGCCGGAGCGCGCATCATATGTTGTTGGTTGAGCCAGGCGAGCTTGTCGACGTCGAACGCCGACGCCGACTTATTGACGTCGGCGAGGTCGAACAACCGGATCATTTCCTCGAGCGAGAAAAATTCCTGGTCGCCATGCGACCAGCCTAATCGCACCAGATAGTTGAGAACGGCCTCCGGCAAGATATCCCTCGTCGCGGTATTGCAACACGCTCACCGCGCCGTGACGCTTCGAGAGCTTGGTGCCGTCGGGGCCCAGAATCATGGGCAAGTGGGCGTAAACCGGCGGCCGTTGCCCCAAGGCGAGCAGCATGTTCAACTGCCGCGGTGTATTGTTCAGGTGATCATCGCCGCGAATCACGTGCGTGATCTGCATGTCCATATCGTCCACGACGACGCAGAAATTATAGGTAGGCGTACCGTCGGAACGCGCAATGATCAAATCGTCGAGTTCGCTGTTTTGAAACACGACCCGCCCATGCACGACATCGTCGATCACCACTTCGCCCGTCGAGCGGATTTTTAAAGCGCACCACGGGCGCAACCCCGGGGAGCGCATCGGTGCGCTCCCGCCAACGACCGTCGTATCGCGGCTTCTCGCCGCGCGCTATCTGCTGGGCGCGCATCTGCTCGAGCTCTTGCTTGCTGCAGTAGCAGCGATAGGCCTTGCCGCTGGCCAGCATCTCTTCCATGACATCCTTGTAGCGATCGAAGCGCTTGGTTTGAAAAAACGGGCCCTCATCGAAATCGAGGCCCGCCCATTCCATTCCGTCCAAGATCTGCTGGATCGCCTCCGGCGTCGAGCGCTCCAAGTCGGTGTCCTCGATCCGCAAAACGAACTGACCGCCATGGCGCCGGGCGTACAACCAGCAAAATAGCGCGGTCCTCAATCCTCCGATATGACATCGGCGCTCACATGTTTGCGTACCGCTTTCTCGTCGTAAGTCGTGGGGGCGCGGAAAAAAAACGCGCTATTGCGCATGCCATTTCATGCATCGTCTTTGACGCGCTCGCGCTGCACGACGACGATCTGCTCGAGCTGCGCTGCTCATCTGGCGCCCTGATGCCCTCGACGATCCAGATGCCAGCGCGAGCAGTGCGGCCGATGCCGCGCCGCCGGCGCGCTGCATCATGTGCTGCTGGTTGAGCCAGGCTGAGCTTTTCCACGATCGAAGGCCGACGCCGACTTATTGACGTCGTTGATGTCGAACAGCCGGATCATTTCCTCGAGGGAGAAAAATTCCTGGTCGCCATGCGACCAGCCGAATCGCACCAGGTAGTTCAGCACGGCCTCCGGCCAGTATCCCTCGTCGCGGTATTGCAACACGCTCACCGCGCCGTGACGCTTCGAGAGCTTAGCTGCCGTCGGGGCCCAGAATCATGGGCAAGTGGGCGTAAACCGGCGGCCGTTGTCCCAAGGCGAGCAGCATGTTCAACTGCCGCGGCGTATTGTTCAAGTGATCGTCGCCGCGAATCACGTGCGTGATTTGCATGTCCATATCGTCCACGACGACGCAGAAATTATAGGTGGGCGTACCGTCGGAACGCGCAATGATTAAATCGTCGAGTTCGCTGTTCTGAAACACGACCCGGCCATGCACGACATCATCGATCACGACTTCGCCCGTCGAGCGGATTTTTGAACCGCACCACGGGCGCAACCCCAGTGAGCGCATCGGTGCGCTCCCGCCAACGGCCGTCGTATCGCGGCTTTTCGCCCCGCGCTATCTGCTGGGCGCGCATCTGCTCGAGCTCTTGCTTGCTGCAGTAGCAGCGATAGGCTTTGCCGCTGGCGAGCATCTCTTCGATGACTTCCTTGTAGCGATCGAAGCGCTTGGTTTGAAAGAACGGGCCCTCGTCGAAATCAAGGCCCGCCCATTCCATTCCGTCCAAGATCTGCTGGATCGCCTCCGGCGTCGAGCGCTCCAAGTCGGTGTCCTCGATCCGCAAAACGAACTGACCGCCATGGCGCCGGGCGTACAACCAGCAAAATAGCGCAGTCCTCAATCCTCCGATATGCAAGAAAACCGGTCGGACTGGGAGCAAATCGGGTACGGACAGTCATTGGACCTGGCTTGAAATCTGAGGGCGCCGAGTTTAACAGACGCTCGCGGCGCGTGTGACTCGGGCGTCAATGGTAGCAGAGCAGCTGAACTCCATCGATTATCGATACGGCTTCTGGCCGCTCGAGCCCGTGGGGTCGGTGATGTTCGGGGGTCGCGCCGCCGCGTCCGATCAGAAAAGTAGCTACGCCGCTGAAGATGTGCCTGCTTCCAGTGTCCGCCTCAGCGCTTGCCCGCAAAGTTTCGGCAATGGGACCACGCCTACGGTAAAAATTTATTTCGTTGCAGCGGCAGCGCCCGTTTGATGTCCCAGCGTAGTTTTCATCGCCGAACGATTCTTTTAATGCGTGCCCACGAATGCACAGCTGGAGTGCCACTGCGAACGCCGTTTGTCTTCAGAAACGTTGAGTGTCATACTTTCCGCGACATCTGGGCGGTTAGCTCAGCGGTAGAGCACTGCTTTCACACGGCAGGGGTCACAGGTTCAATCCCTGTACCGCCCACCACATCAAACTGGGTCTATACCGGATACATAGGTCACGATTTATCCCGATGACACTGTAAGGCGGTCTCAGGGGCCAGCGAGACACCTTAAACAAATTTCAACTCGCCGCCGTTATATGGGACGTTATTCAGCGGTTTCTGACGCGTAATGTGTAGAGCTTTGGCGGAAGTAGGGCTTGCGAGATAATTCTCAGTATCGCCAAATCTCATAAGCGTCGACGAGGTTTACGACGATGCGATCGCCTCTCCGCCAAATTCATACGATCTAGTGGTCGAGAAGTTGTTTTAACGAAAAGTACATTCCTTGTAGCCCTGGAAAAAGTGAATACGCCTCCGCGGAAAAGAGAAAAACAAAGATCATGTAAATATAGTTGCGAGCATCATATCGTTCCATCAACCGACTTAAGGAAGCTTGAGCCATTTTAAGATTCGTAAAGAAATACGCGAAGGTGGATCCTAGGAGAAAGCCGGCAAATATGTCGCTAGGATAATGGATTCCTAACGCAACGCGACCGATTCCAATAGTTAATACTATCCATAAGCAACAAAATAATCCGAGAACTTTGCGTTGTAAAAATATGATCGTGCCGATGGCAAAATAAGCCGTCGCTGTATCGCTTGGTAAGGAATATAAGCGCTCACCCCACGTATTTTTAGAGATAGCCCAGCCTTCAACGTCTTTTATGTGCAAGCTGTCATCGAAGATGGGACGCAGATGGACATGCAAATGACTTTGGCACCAAACAGATACAACCAGCGCCAGAGATGTTCCCAAAAAACCAAGCAGTATTTTACTTCGGCCACGCGTCGATGGTTGTGAAAACGATACGAGTACCAAGGCGGCGAGAACTGGAGCACCGCGGAATAACGGATTATTTCCGGCAGCGTCAAGCAGTCGAAACCAAAAACCCTTACTTGCGACGAGGCTATTTAGTGCATTTAGTATTGTTAAGTCGATGTTCATAAAATGTCGTGTTCAGAACTAGGTTAGCTCTTTCGCTTCACATTCCCTTGGACAAAGAGCCCTAGATAGCCAGACTTTCATGCATAGGCCGCGTCCGTATTCTACGATGCATAGGGTGACCTGCCCCCAGCCTCAGTGCCAGGGATGAGTTCGTAAAGTCCTGGTTGCGACACTATCTCAACTCCGTGGTTCCTTGCATGGCGATTCCGGTTTGTTGGCCTCGCCAAGCAGAAGCAAATTCTGATGGGGTTTGGTATTGCAATGCGCTGTGTGGCCGGCGTTGGTTGTAGTCCATGCGCCACCGGGCGACGATATCGCGAGCTTCGTGCAGCGATCTGAACCAATGTTCGTTCAGGCATTCGTCACGGAATTTGCCGTTGAAGCTCTCCACGTAGGCGTTTTGGGTTGGCTTGCCGGCCTGGATGAGCCGCAGCTCGATCTTGTTCTCGTAAGCCCATTGGTCGAGCGCCTTGCCAGTAAACTCGGGTCCTTGATCGGTTCGGATCACCTTCGGCAATTGGCGAAAGCGTGCGGCTTGAGCCAGCACACGCGTCACGTAATGGCCCGAGATCCCGTGGTCGACGACGATATCGACTGCCTCTTTGGTGAAATCATCAACGATGGTGAGGCATTTGAGCCGTCTGCCATATTCGAGCGCATCGCAGACGAAGTCGATCGACCAGACCTCGTCGGGCCGGTGCGGGATGAGCAGTGGGCGCCGCTCGAGCGCCACGCCGCGGCGTTTTCGCCGACGTCGCACCTGTAGTTCATCCTTGCAGTACAGCCGATGTACCCGTTTAACGTTCACCCTGACTCCTTCCCGCCGCAGCATTGCGTGGATGCGCCGATAGCCAAAGCGGCGCCGCTCCGCGGCCAGCTGCTGAATCCTCATCCGCAACTCCTCATTGCGAAGCTGTGCACGCGCCTTGTAATGCAGCACCGTGCGCGAAAGCCCTATCAGTTCACAGGCGCGCCGTTCGGAGATGCTCGATTTGGCCCGCATGGACTTGCACCGCCGTTCGTCGCGCCAGCGGGCCTACCGTTTTCCCCGCGCGACGACCTTCAGCGCCTCGATGTCCAACATCGCCTCGGCCAACAGCTTCTTCAACTTGCTGTTCTCGCCCTCCAGCTCGCGCAGCCGCCGGGCCTCCGCCACATCCATCCCACCCAATCGTCCGCGCCACTTGTAGAACGTCGCATCGCTGAATCCGTGCTTGCGGCACAGCTCCTTGACTGGTACTCCACCCTCGGCCTGCTTCAAGAAATTAATGATCTGCTCGTCCGTAAATCTCGACTTCTTCATGACCGTTTTCTCCTCGGAAAACGGACTTTACTAACCTTCCGGTGGCACTGAAAATGGGGATCAGGTCAAGGGGGCCGCGCCTATTCCCCGACCACGCTTGTATCGATCTTTTTCGGGCTGTGCACGATGCCAGGTCGCCAGCGTTATGTAACCTAATGTCGGTCGTACTCGCTCTGATAGCATCACGACAGGCACTGGATCGCACGCACCCGGTCTGCGGTGCCCAGCAGCGCTCGCTGAACTCATTCAGCCGAAGAACAAGAGGGATAGTCTCTTATCAATGATTCAATCAGTCAGACGACGTCGCAAGCGAGCGCAGGGCTTTTCAATGAGCAGATGGATCAGCCACGCCGTGCCAATCGAGGCGATAAGGGCCAGCACGGATGCCGTGAATTGCGAAGCGAGAATTGCTTTCGCCGCGTGCAGGATGGGAAAATGCACAAGATAGGTCGAGTAAGACAGCACGCCTAAAAAAACTACTGCAGGGACATTGAGCACTCGAAAAACCGGCCATTCCTTGAACTCTATTGCCGCAATGAATACGAAGGTAAGTGCCGCACCCTGCAGCGTGTAGCGCAAGGTCTCGCGAAACGCATCCGCGCGGTAGACGAGACACAAAAAGAGCACAAAACACGCCGCAGGCACAATAATGAATTGCCACGCTTTGGCATTAAGGCGCGGCTGGTCAATCACGGGGTTTCGCCACACGGCAAGTGCGCAGCCAAAGAGAATCGAATCGACCCTCGTATCGGTCGCGAGATAAGTCCGGTCAGCCGTTGAATGAAAATGCAGAACGAGCACACAGCGCCAGAGCAAAATCAGTGCACAAAGCGCCCATAGAAAAAGCGCCTGCCGGCACGGCGCAAACTTCAATTTCTGCAGGCCGATTTACAGCCACGGGAAAATCAAATAGAAATGCTCCTCGACGGCCAATGACCAAAAGATCCCAGTGCCAATCGGTTGCCCCGCATTGCTGCCGTGAACAATCACCCAGTAATTAGTAAAGTTAAAAAACTGAGCGAGCACTGCAAAGAGATCGAGCGTCCCCGGAGCACTTGAGATCACGGTCGCAATCAACACGAGATAAAACGGCGGCATGATGCGAAGCACTCGGCGCAACCAGAAATGCTTGACGCTAATCACATGGTTCTTTTCAAACTCCGCTCGTAGAAGCGTTGTTATCAGGAAACCACTCAAGAAGAAAAAAATGGTCACCCCGAAGCCGCCGGGAATGAAATGATCGAGGCCGGCATGGGCGAAGAACACCATCAGAACGCTCACAGCACGCATCCCATCGAGGGAAGGAATGTTGCGAAGCGAGACTGCATGGGGGCGATGTTCGATGAGTGTCGGGTTGAATACGGCTTCACTCATTGCGATCTCCCTTGCTTGGGGAAGGCGTGGGTATCTAAAGTAAAGCGACAAATAGCGCCGGGAACCCTCGTCAGTGCTGCGTAACAGCAATGAAACTCTAGGCTCGGCAAGGCGCCCGCATCTCCTCATTGAGCAGGCCCTTTTGGATTTGCTGAGCCTTTTTCATTCCGCACATCCTCCAGGCTGGTCGGTCGCTACATACAACTTCCGCTCTTCCATACTGGGCAAATGATCGAGGCGCCGCATCACGGTGAGACTGCACGTCGACCGCCCCGAGGTGTAGCACAAGTTTTCTGGCTTTGTCCTGTTGAATAAAGTACCTAGCGGCATGACGCGCCAAAGAAAAGTTATTTCTTTAGTGTCCTGCTGGTCATGCAACGATAGATACGAAACCACCCACCAATTGCTTCGTGGCACTATTTCGTTATTCAAGCACTGACAAGAATAGAAATCAGGTAAGCGAGGGGCCGGCGGTCAGTCGGGCTCGCGCCCACCGCGCATATAGCCTGGCAGAAAGCTTCGCAGCTTGCCGGGCCGGCCCTAGTACCGCCGGTGTGGTCTCACGTCTGAAAGAGACACTCGGCTACTGAGATCGCTCGTGCTCGCCTACAAGCAACGGGGCGGGGAGCGCGGCAAGAGAGCCCTTACGTGCTGACCTTTAACGGCTGTGCTGCGCGCGGGATAATTCTTGTTTCACAGCTCCCGTGGCTACGCTTTATTTAAGACTTACGGATTACCGCCGGCGCTTGAACATGAATTTTATCGGCGACCTCCAATTGGACCAGGCGTGAAAGCCGTATGCTTGGTTTTTCGACCAGCCACCATATTGCCGCCCCTACTGCGATGCACGCGGCGACAGTGATCAAACTCCATACGATCTCCCAGGCTATTGTTTCCCCGGTTAATTTGTATCCGATCCGGAAGCTCGCGCCCGTGATGGCGTTGTGCGTGAGGTAGAGCGAATACGATATGGCTCCAAGAAATTGAAGCCAACGCCACTTCAGCGCCGTATATATCCGACCTGTCTCGGCAGCGATCCACAGCACTGGTGCTGTGGCCGCGGATACCAGCGCAAATTGTTCCTGGTGATACGCGCCACCGATCGCAATGGCCAGCACGAATGCCGCGAAGAGGGGTCGCAGCCGCGGGTTGCGCCACGTCCAGTAGGCTGCGACGCCCAGCAGAAATGCATACCAAAATGGCGGGAATAACCCGGGCCATATATTGTGCGTAAAAATCTCCAGGGGCCAAAGCAAACTTGCGAACGCCGCAACGATTAAGAAGTTCGTAGCCCGCTGTTTTCCTATGGCAAGCAATATCACGTACCCCAGATAAAACTGCACCTCTAAGCACAAGGTCCAGAACACCGGGTTGATATCGTCGAACCCGAGTATCTTCTGTACATAGAACACATGGGCTACAACTTGCTGCGTCGAAATCTGCGGTAAGCCTTTATTCGCGACAAAATGCGCCGACAAGATTCCGAACGCTCCCACGAGCGCAATCGCAAACCAGTAAGGTGGATCAAGGCGCAGTGAACGCCGCAGCATGAAGCGCCAGGCGATGGAGCGAGTTATCGGCATCGAATACAGCGTATGCGAGATAACGAAGCCGCTCAGTACGAAGAAGATCGCAACGCCTACATCGCCGTGCTCAATAAGGTAGACCACCCATCGTGGTGCCGACTTCGTGAGGCCGGCCACGTGCCCGCCCTCTTCCATGTGAAATAGCACGACGGCCAAAGCCGCTACGCCACGCAAGGCGTCTACAAAAAGGAATCGTCCTTTTCGACCCGTGTTCGTCGGTAACGAGGCCGCTTGGGTCATGCTTACCCTCCCTAGTGACCCCAGTTTACTCCTAGCGGGCCAAAGGGCCGATCCCATTAATCATATTGCTGAAATTGATTTAACCGGCGGGCGCCAAGCCGTTCGCCCTTAACTCCTTTCGTCTCGTCATCAGCACGTCGCACACCCCGCCACGGGGTGCTGCCATGAGAGGCCGAAGATTGACCTCCAGTGGCGGATCTAGTAAGGATTGAGGGTCGTATTTGTTCTCGATGGCGAACGGTTTGTAGCCCTGCGAGACGAACGCAGCAAAGATCCGGTCCACGTCCTCTTGTCCGCCGGCGCAGAAGTCCGCCGACAGTTCTAAGAGCCATTCCGTGGAGGGACTGAATGTACTGAGCGAATCAAATAATGGCCGCAGCACCGAATATTCCGCCCCTTCGACGTCGACTTTGATGAATCTTGCGTTTCGAAGATTCTGTGGGCCAACCAACGCGTCCAACCTATCCGAAGGGACCCGGCTCTCGACTGTGCGGCCTTCTTTTCCGGCCAATGCCGCAACCGTTGTGGAGTGGCCCAAATTGTCCTCAGGGCCCCAGAAAATTGAAAGTTCACCTTTCGCATCCGAGGCCGCGGCATGAATGGCGGTTACGTTCGCGCAGCCATTGAGTTCGACGTTGCGTACCAAACGTTCGAAAATACTTGGACTTGCCTCTATCGCGAATACGCGGCCGGAGGATGCGACGATACGAGAAGCAAGCAGGCTGTAGTACCCGATGTTCGACCCCACGTCGATAAAGATATCGCCGCTCTTCAAATTGGCCTGGATATACCGGGTGATCAGCGGTTCCCATCGTCCTGTGAGATAGATCGTCTTGGACACGAAATCCGGCATCGAAAGGTCCATGAGGCCCACCGATTCGGTGCGAACCGTGGCTCGATGCGTGCGCCACCCGATGTACCTGTTAAAGAAATGGTAAACAACACCCTTCCCGCCCCCCCACGGCGCATACCGAAGGTACGCGCGGGCAACGGGCCGAATGGCAGAAGCGATTGTTTGTTTCCACATTCCTTGGGCGTTCCGTTGGTCTTGCTGGGCTCTTCCCTTGCCTCACCTCAGAAACCATTTGACGGCGTCAGCGATACCCCGCTCCTCCATAATCCGGCGGTCGGCCACCGGCCGCCAACCCAGCGCCTGCTCGGTCATTTGGCTGTCGAAGTGCGAGCGCAGCGTCTGGCAGCGCCAATCATGCAAGCTCGGCCAGCGCCGGTTCGGATGTCGCACTGCATTCTTCGCGAGTTCCTTGGTCATCTCTGCGACCCAAAAGCGCCAGGCAGCACGTGGCCGAGCATCGATTCGCGCAGACATACACTCTGCGAGTGCGGCAACGTACTCCCGCGCAGTCATGAGTGGCGGGCTGGTCACCAACAACGTTTGGCCCAAAGCGCCCGGTGCGTCGAGCGCGCGCGCGAGCGCGTCGGCGACGTCGTCGACCAAAACCAGCGGCACCGGACTGTTTCCATCACCCCAGTAATCGACTCGGGTTTCGCTCGCGAAGTGGCCCACGCCGGGGTGTGCCGGAGGACTTCCAGGTCCAATAACGACGCCCGGCCTTAGAATCACGAGGGGGAGACCGGAGTCGCGCTGCATGTCTTGAAGCAGCACCTCGCAAGCCGCCTTGGATCGTGCGTAGTAGCTGCGACGCGCGATCGCGGGATCGAGCAGGGTCTTATTGTCTATGACGTGCTGCGGATTATCGGCGGCGTACGAGGCTATTGTGCCCGTGTAGATAAACCGCTCGACGCGGGCGCCAAGCGCCGCCTGCGCGAGCACTCTGGTTGGTTCGACATCATTATCTACATAGTCCTGCCATCGCTTGCCCTCGCATTTGGCGAGGTGGTAAACGACTTTGATCCCCTCGAGCGCACGACTCGCGGAATCGGGGTCGCCGTGCGATCCGGCCATCAGCTCCACGTCTAAACCCTCGAACTCTAGCGCCGCCGCCCGCACATTCCGGGTGAGCACACGCACGCTGTGATTTCGATCGATGAGGGTTCGAACCAGTCGACGACCGATGAACCCCGTACCGCCCACGACCAACACGGTCGGCTTTGCTCGCGGCACGGGTATTGGGACAGAGGTACTCGCATAGCTCGGCGTTCCGGTCCGGGAAGCACGCGCAATATCTTCACAAAGGCGGATGACATCGGCACCGAAGCGCCCATCGTGACGCGGATCTACCTGCCGAATATCGCCTGCATAGAAGGCGCTGATGCTGCGATAGATGCTCTCCTCGAACGGAGCAGCGTCCGGACGCTTTGCGAGCGCGGACATGAGATGCCGAAAACGATTTTTTCTGCCCTGCGGGCGCAGCGTGCGCACGATGGATTCAGCGGTTGCGTGTGAATCGAAAATCGGATTGTCGCTGACTGTGGACTCCAACCAGCCGATATCGCGTCCGAAATCAAGCTGGGCACTTGCGCCTCGTCCTCGAAGCCGCAGGATGCGATCCGCCTGACCGGCGGTCATCGAAATAGACAAGGTCACGGTCGCGGTGTTGGCCTTGCCGACCGCGGTCCAGTGTCGATACACAATTTGACGGCCCGGCAGCGCGATGGGATTTCCAGCGACCGCCGACTGTATTTCGGGCAAACCGACGAGATCGACGATAAAGGCACCTATATGGGACCCGGTTTCGAAGAGCATGTTGGCAGGCGCCGCCAACATCCAGCTGTCGAATGGCCCAAACTGGAGTATCGGCTGCGCGAAGTGCCAATCGACGCGAAGGTGATCGACCTTGCCGAGCTCCCCTGCCTTCACGCGCGTGCGAAGCGCCTCGTAGGCTGGTGAAAACAAAAAATTGTGGTTGACGCCAACCGCAACACCCTTGTCCGCGCCGCGTTTGCTCAAGGCGGCGCAGGCGGCGCTGTCGAGGCCCATGGGTTTTTCAAGAAACACGGATTTGCCGGCTTCCACCATTGCACTCGCTGCGTCCACGTGCAATGCCGGGGGCAACAACACATGGACCACGTCGCAGTCGGATGCAGCCAGCCGATCGATGCTATCGAATACGTGAGGAATACGATACCTGGCAGCGGCGCGTTCTGCGCGACCGCGGGACACGTCGGCAACCGCGTGCATTGAGACACCGGGAATCGCTAGTAGTGCACTAGCGTGGGAATCGAGGATGTAGCCGGCACCGAGAAGGCCAACCTTGGTGGTCACGATAAATTGGTCATCCTGATACTTGAGCTACCGGTGTCATGCTCCGCACATTAACGATCATCCGCAGGAAAAGTTCAAATGGTTTCCGGGCCTTTATGCTCGATCAGCCGAGACCGCCGGCCGGTCAAGCGATTTCGGTGGTAGGCGATGAGGCCCAGAAATTGTGGGATTTTTCCTACCATTAGTAGCACACCGGAGGCGCGCGCAAGTCTTAACGGCAGTCCTCGTCGAAACTGTCTTTTCATTAGTTGTACCATACGGATCGGCCATGGCAGAAATACCAGCAGCGTGACGGTCCACCAACGAGGATCCATGAGAACCGATCGTAGAACACAGGCCAGCAGCAACGTGGTCATGCCCCCGCCCCAGAAGATGATGCTACGAACGGTGCGCGGCCAATCAGGATCGCGTGCATCTGGATGCAGGTGTGCCATCTCGCCATAGGCATGCCCGGAGCGCCGAATTCGAGTCCACCATTGAGAAAAGCGGGTGATTGCCGCGTCGTGAAACGCCATTTCGGCATCAAGTGAGCGCAACCGCCAGCCGCGCTTGCGCATGCGCATTGACAGTTCCGTATCCTCGCCCGCGATCATGGCGGGGTTGTAGAAATCAACCTGTCGCAGGGCGGAGACCCTGAAGAGCGCATTCCCACCGCAAACCGCCGCCTCGCCGGGAGGGGAATTCCATTCAAGATCACACAGCGCATTATAGATTGAGCGGTCAGGGTACCGCTCGCGACACCGGCCGAATACCACGCCCAGATCGGATTCCTTGCGCAAAGCTGTCACCGCAGCTTCAATCCATCCCGGCTGCATTTCGCAATCACCGTCGACCATTTGAACAAACTCTAAATCAGGATTTTCGGCCAGGAGTTGAGCAAGTCCCGCGTTGCGGGCCCGGGCCGCGGTAAAATTGGGCGGCACCGGCAATTCGACCACCGACACTCCCAAGTTTCGGGCGAGCGGAACACTGCCATCGGTCGATCCCGAATCAACGTAGACACGGTTCGGTACCCCCCTCACCGACATTAAGCAGCGCGCCAACCGTTGTCCCTCATTGCGGCCGATGGCGACGAGTCCAAGGTTTGCCAATGCCGAAGTTTCGTCCATATATCAACATCATATCGACTTTGCTCGTGAAAAGCGCCTCACCCGCACGCTTGATGTTTTTCAGGGTTATTGGGGCAAAATGCGCGCTGCGTCATCGCACGCTCAACGTGATCGCCATGGGTTACCATGCGCGTTGTCAAATTCCCGGCATGTTAAGACAATTGAAGTTCGATGACTTCGCTGAAAATCTCCTGTACCGCAGTTGGCCGAGATTATTTAATTGAAGGGCTCGCTTGAAGATCGCGTATTTCGTCAACCAGTACCCCAAAGTCAGTCACACCTTCATACGACGTGAGATCTTGGCGCTAGAGCGACGAGGATTTGAAGTTCAGCGGCTGGCCTTGCGGGGCTGGGATACGCCTGTGCCTGACGAGGAAGATCGGGCGGAAAGAGATCGGACTCGATATGTCTTGCGAAATGGCGCTGCCTCGTTGGTGTTGCCGGTATTGCGTTCTCTATTGACGAAACCGGTGCGCTTCTTCGCGGCCGTCGCCTTGGCGATGAAGATGGCAAGGGAGTCCAAAGAGCGCCCATTGGTCTATCACTTCGTCTACCTAGCCGAGGCGTGTGTCGTCTTATCTTGGTTGAGGAGATTCAGTGCGCGTCACCTCCACGCCCACTTCGGGACAAATTCGGCCGAAGTGGCCATGTTGACACGTGCGCTGGGCGGGCCGCCTTTCAGTTTTACGGCACATGGACCTGACGAATTCCTCCGGCCGATGGGCTTACCAGAGAAGATTCGCAGATCCGCTTTTGTCGTGGCGATCAGCAGCTATGGGCGCAGCCAACTGTATTTGAGGTTGCCGCACCAGGATTGGCCAAAAGTGCGGGTGGTGCATTGCGGGCTTGAAAAGGTCTTTTACAATTTGGATCCGGTATCGATACCCGATGCGCCACGCTTTGTATGCGTGGGGCGTCTCAGCGAAGAGAAGGGACAGATGCTCTTACTTGAAGCCGTTGCCCGGGTGGCTGCAAAAGGAATTCCGATCGAACTCGTATTGGTCGGCGACGGTCCGTTACGCGCGGAGCTCGATAAACTCATACAAGTTTATCGGCTCACTTCGCGTGTCCGCATCACGGGTTGGATCAGCAACCAAGATGTTCGCAAGGAGATTTTGAACGCGCGTGCGCTCGTACTGCCCAGCTTCAGCGAGGGCCTGCCGGTGGTGATCATGGAGGCGATGGCGCTGCGCAGGCCCGTACTCACTACGTACATCGCTGGAATTCCCGAACTCATCCGTTCGGGCGAGAACGGTTGGTTGTTCCCTGCCGGTTCGCTGGACGACTTGACGGATGCCTTGGAGGCTTGCCTAGCAGCATCGATCGAAGACTTACAGAAACTAGCCGATGCCGGCTACAGCCGCGTTATCGAGCGCCATTCAATCGACATCGAAGCAGGCAAGTTGGCTGATCACTTGCTTGCGAGCAACGCGTAGCGAAAGTTACTTCCGAATCACCCACTCTGAAACATCTTCGGAGTCGCATCCTCGCCGCCGCTGTTGCCGCGTCCCGCGACGCGTTTCAAGGAGTGATACACGCGCTTTGCAAATTGCACCTGCCGCGGTAATGGGACCCTAAGTGTCGCAAACTTGCGCACGTAATTTGGGACTGTCCATTCGGCACTCGATCCGGCCGGAAAGAAAATTGTATCACCAGCGTTCACGTGGCAAAGTCCGCCTCCATGATCCTTGATGATCACGGAGCCTTCGATCAAGTAGACCGTTTCGTCGATGTCGTAGAACCAATTGAATTTCCCCGCCGTGCAATCCCATAGCCATGTGGTGAAGGTGCCGTCGGCGCTTTTGAAGAGAAACTTGTTGCGCGCGACCGGGTTGCCCTCCAGAATCCAATTGGGGTTAATGGCGGCGGATTCTAAGATCATCGCTCCAAGACCAAATTCAATCACATTTTTGGCCATCACTCCTCGCTCCGGTAGTTGAATACAGTGTCGCCGCAATGACGGCATTTCAGGCGAATTAGCCCTGAAAGCATGCCCCATTTTATGGTGGGGCGGAAGCTCCGCCCGCGATCCATTTGGACTCGGACCGGTTCGGCGACGTGGATTTGAAATTTGGCTCAGTTTGCCGTGTAGGTCCAGTTCAAAACGGACTGATTAGCGGTGGCCTCATAGGTACCCGCAGTAAAGCCGGCGTACGCGGTATTCGCGCCGACGACAGCGGCAATGTTGATGACGGTGGAAGTGCTGAAAGTCGCAAGAGTGACCGTATCGGTGAGCGTCAGGCTCAAGGTCGTGCCGTCGTACGTAATGTGCGCATGCAGGGGGTTGCCGCTGTGCAGATTCACGCCCGAAGGCGTGAGATCCGCCGCCGGCATCATCGGCGCCGCACCATAGGTATAAAAACCGGTGGAATTGAGGCCCTCGCCGGAGTTGTCGTACAGATCAAACTTTATGGCAACGCTCGCACCGATGCCTTGATAACCTAGACTGCCCCCCGACTTTCCGAGCGCATTCGCTCCCACATTCTGTAGCGCGAAGGTAAAGCCATCGCCGGTCGCCGAGGTGAGCTGGAAAGTAAAATCCGTCGTGAAGCTCTGCACGTTGACGGGCGTCGCATACCACACCGCATTCGCCTGGATGCCACCCGAGGCGGTGCTTAATTGTAGTGTCCCGTTCGTCAACGCCGCACTCGCGACGAAGCTCAGGCCTGCCGAGCTGCTAAAGCCTGCAGGATCATTGATGACGGGAGCCGCACTATTTCCGATGTTATACGCCGCTGAAGCGATGGCGCTGGTCGTGTAACCGCTCGCCGTCGCGATCGCCTGCAGCGTTTCACTCGCGCTCACCGTCACAGGACCGCTGTACAGTGTCGAGGCCGTCGTCGGCGTCGTGCCATTGGTCGTGTAGTAAATCTTCGCTCCCGGCGTCGCATCGGCAATCGTCACCGTCTGGGCGCTCGTGTACGTGCCCGCCCCCGGCGTGAACGTCGGGGCCGCCGCAGCAATTGCACTGCTGATAGTGTATGCGGCGCCTCCGACACGACTGTTCGTGTAGCCAGTGGCTGTCGCAATCGCCTCCAGCGGCTCACTTACGCTCACCGTCACAGGACCGGTGTACAGGGTCGAGGCCGTCGTCGGCGTCGTGCCGTTGGTCGTGTAGTAAATCTTCGCTCCCGGCGTCGCATCGATAATCGTCACCGACTGCGGGCTCGTGTAGGTGCCCGCACCTGGCGTGAACATCGGCGTGGCCGCAGCAGTGGTTCCACTTCCGATCGTATACGCCGCTGAAGCGATGCCGCTGGTCGTGTAACCGCTCGCCGTCGCGATCGCCTGCAGCGTTTCACTCACGCTCACCGTCACAGGACCGCTGTACAGTGTCGAGGCCGTCGTCGGCGTCGTGCCATTGGTCGTGTAGTAAATCTTCGCTCCCGGCGTCGCATCGGCAATCGTCACCGTCTGGGCGCTCGTGTACGTGCCCGCCCCCGGCGTGAACGTCGGGGCTGCCGCAGCAATTGCACTGCTGATAGTGTATGCGGCGCCTCCGACACGACTGTTCGTGTAGCTAGTGGCTGTCGCAATCGCCTCCAGCGGCTCACTTACGCTCACCGTCACAGGACCGGTGTACAGGGTCGAGGCCGTCGTCGGCGTCGTGCCGTTGGTCGTGTAGTAAATCTTCGCTCCCGGCGTCGCATCGATAATCGTCACCGACTGCGGGCTCGTGTAGGTGCCCGCACCTGGCGTGAACATCGGCGTGGCCGCAGCAGTGGTTCCACTTCCGATCGTATACGCCGCTGAAGCGATGCCGCTGGTCGTGTAACCGCTCGCCGTCGCGATCGCCTGCAGCGTTTCACTCGCGCTCACCGTCACAGGACCGCTGTACAGTGTCGAGGCCGTCGTCGGCGTCGTGCCGTTGGTCGTGTAGTAAATCTTCGCTCCCGGCGTCGCATCGGCAATCGTCACCGTCTGGGCGCTCGTGTACGTGCCCGCCCCCGGCGTGAACGTCGGGGCTGCCGCGGCGGCCGTCGTACTCAGCAAACCGTACACATCCAATTCCTTGACTGCACCGACGAAGACCTTCCCATTGGCTACCGTTGGAACCGAAAACTTGACGGCAACTCCTGCTTGATCTCGATTCGCATTGGTATTGCTCGAATAGAGAGTGGTTGCGACATTGGACGCGCTGTGCGCCTGCAAGACAGCCGCGCCGGTGCTGAACGCTGCCGAATTGACCGTCCAGACAATGGCGTCCGCCGTGCCGTTGGCCGAAATCGCCGGGGTGGCGCCCGGAAAGCCGTACACTTCCGCGGACTGAGCAGGCGTCGGCGAAAGCAGTCCGTTCACCAATTGAAATGCCTTTAAATGATCGTTCATTCCCCAGAAATAGACGGTGCCGTTCCAGTACGCAGGTGAGCTCCACGTGCCGGCTAGCGCGGCGGGCAATATCTGCAATGCCTGGTTCGTCTGAATGTTGTAGCCGCCAAGATTGTCGCGATTCAACAAGTAAATATTCCCGCTTTTGTCGCTCTGGACAAGCACATGGGGGAAACTTCCGACCGTTTGGGTCGGAACCACCATGACGCCGCCCGACCCCACGTCCAAGTCCTTGGTGTTGTCGGTCGCCTGCTGATTGGTCGTGAATTCATCCGTGACGGCGAGGACGCCGTTGGTCAAATCCAGCGCCAGATGACTGTCACCATAATCCATGACATTGCTGTACGGTTTGGTCGCGGTGTAATCACCGTTACCGGTCGCCACAAACATTCTGCCGTAAGGATGGTTGACGGCATCCACTTGATCCGCCGCAAGCCCGTTACCCGACATCCAAAGCCCGGAGCCAAATCCATTGGGAGACGCGCAAAAGGCGCTTGTCTGCTGCAGCGTGCCGGCGTTGTAGGCGATGATCCACCCGTGCCAAGGAGCGATGTCTTCGTGCGCAGTCCAGCCGATATAGACGATCCCATTCAACAGCAGCAGGCCGGGACGCTGGTTTTCCTGACCCGCATTGAAGGTAACCTTGCCGCCGGCGCCATCATTGGCGGTCCCGGATACGCTCGCCGCGATCGTAGCAGGTCCTCCAAATTTTTCCGCCCCCGTGGTGAGATCCAAGGCGTGCAGCCTCTGCACTTTGGCGCCGCCCTCCACGCTCTTGCTGACTCACATAGAGCGTATTGGTATTCGGATCGATTACGGGCGTTCCAGTGATCCCGACTTCCGGGTAAATGTCTGAGCCGGTCGCCCACGGAACAGTCGTGGCTCCCGCGGCGGCGCCGTGCGCCGGCGATAGCATTGACGCCATCCATAAGGGACTCGCGTTGCCCCCGCTATTGCTATCGGCGTCAAACGCGTAGACCGAATCGTGTTCAGTCGCGACGAACACTACGTTGTGGGTGCCGCCATTTATGAGGAGATTCGAAACGTAGAGGGGTTGCGCATAGACATAACCATCGACAGTACGGGCAAACAGCTTGCCGAACTTCGCCGCGTTTACATTGGTCACGGTCAAAATCGTCTCGTTAAGATTTTGCCCGGTGCGGCCGATGTCATATTGCTGAGTCGTCACATTGACTTGCGCATCGGCAACATGAAGACATGTCACGAGTGCGGTACCAACAAACGCTAACACACACGCGAAGCGCCGAAGCTCTCTATTGATTCGCCGAGACATTAGTCATCCCCTTTTAGTCTTGGCGCAGAATAGCAACAAACCGGCATATGGCAATGCTTGGATGAGGAGTTGGCTTGTCATAACTTTTTTCACTATGCGGGTTGCGTCAAACAACCCCTACGCCGCGATGAGAAAGGAGGACCTGCGGCCCAAACACCAGGTCCCAACACGGTGGGAGGAGTGCCTGCCAGCGCGGCGTTGATCGGAGCTATTTTGCATTATCGAGTCGCGGCTCGGCCCATCCATTTCGACGCCACAGAGGGTTTCACTTTCAGCGTTTGATCCCGGAGCTGCGTCGTCTCCCGGCCGCAATCCCGGGCGCCGCTTAACTTAATCCCAGTCGGATCTCAACGCACTTCACATACTGAGTTCTCGAATACGGCCGTTAGCTCTTTTGAGCTTAAAGTATAGGTGTCTGAAACTGATCAGTGAACCGCCAGGTGCTCATGAGAATTTCTCCCCCGATTCATCAAGATTGAGCTAGCTGCTTATCGGGCGCGCAAAGCAGCCGAGTACCACCGCATTGCGAACAGCGCCTGGCGCGCCGCGGTGCGGCGACACCGGAGGCAAGAGACATCAATGGTCCCACAGATTCCGCGCAGTGAACTTCCGTCCAGTCGATAGTGTCGCTTCATAGCGACGGTTAGCGCGGACGTCATTTAAATTTTTTGGCCGTCTTGTCAGTAGCGCAATGCGCAACGCAATTGTCGGATTCTGCTGACAAGAGGTCGCGCGATCGTCGCACCTGGAGGCTTACAGTCCCATTCACTGCGGAATGCTAGGCTCCGTGAAGCTTTCGTGCCTGAAGAGATTCATTTGAAGATCATCGCTTATCTGCTATACGGTTCGCGACGCGAATATCACCTGGAGCTGACTTATAGCGTCCTCTCTGCCGTGCATTATATCGGGAGAGATCCGTCTACCTATCGCGTCGTGCTGATCACCGACGAAGCAAACAGGAGACCTGATTTGCCGGTCGAGCACCTCATCTTCTCCTCCCAAGAATTCGACTGGTGGACGCAAAATGAAACGTATATGCATGAGGCGAAAGTCCATGCCTTGATGAAGGCAATGGACCATTTCAAATGCCCTGTAGCGCTTGTGGACACCGATACTTATTTTCTCGACCACCCGGAGAAACTCTTTCACAAAGTCGGCCCAAGTAAGAGTGTCATGCATGCATTCGAGGGGAATTTGGGAAATCTCGCGCTGTTTGATTTCTGGGTTCCGTTACTCGACCGCATCACTGCGCCCGTAGCTGGGTTCACGGTCAACAGGGATTCTCTGATGTTCAATTCCGGTGTGGTCGGCGTTGATTTCGCAGATCGTCATGTGCTCGATGACGTCGCTCCCCTCATCCACGGGCTGTATGCCATATATCCGCTTTTCAATATCGAGCAGTTCGCTTTTGCGGCGGTCTTGAATAAACACACTCGCGTCGGCTTCTGCCCGGAGATCGTCTATCACTATTTTGGGTATGAGAGGGCATTCATTCATTTGCAGATAGGAGAGTTATTTCCCACATTTTCTTCCGAGCTTTTCGATAGCTACGTTGATGAATTTCCGCGGCTTGGTTATCCTGAAAAGCGACGCTCCGACCAACTGAGAGCAGCGCTGATTGCAACTCTTCGGCACCATAGCAGGGATTACCGATTCGCTTACCTTGCGTACTTGTGTGCGCTCTCGAAATCCAAAAGCGATCCGCCCGAGGCGAGTGTTTGGGCGCACACCGCGTTGACGATGCTGCGACACAGTCGCTTCCCGACGAAACACATCAAAAGTGATTTTAAAAAAATGCAATACGCGCAAGACTATGGCTGGCTTAAAAACGAAACGAAACAGGACTGGATTCGTTACTGGGACGGCATCGTGCTGAGGCGCGACATCGGTCATGACGAAACGGCCACGTTCTGACAGATTTAACTTATTGCATGACCGCGGCGCTTCTAGGCGCGCGTGGCACGCTGTCCACGCTGTCCCCGTTTAGCGACTGGTGTTTCATATTATAGGATACGACAATTCGGAATTATGCGGATGCCAGACGCTCGTCGAATGCGCGCCGCCAAGTTATGCAGTTGAACATTGGAACACGGACGTTGTCTTAAACATACGTGCGGAGTCCAAATAATGCCTAAATGCCGGTTGCACGCGAATTCGTCCTCGAGCGTTGATCGAAGGGTCCTGCGCTTCGTGCTCCTTGGTACATCGCTGCTGTTAGTAGCGTGCGGATCAAGGGTCAATTCGGCGAAAAACGGTCAATCACCGACCGCCTCTCTCACCGTCGCGCCAACGGCGCTCCTCAGTGGCAGTTCGTCGACCATCACGTGGAGTTCGACCAATGCGACCTCGTGTACCGCCTCCGGTGGTTGGAGCGGCACCAAGGCGACCAGCGGCTCGCAAAGCACCGGGCCACTCACGGCCACAACGACTTATTCGCTGAGCTGCACGGGGACAGGTGGTACCAGCAGTGTTGCCGCTGCCACCGTAACGATCACCAGCACCGGGGTCAACGTATCGCCCACAACAGCGGCGCTTGCCTCATCTCAGACCCAGCAGTTCACGGCGACGGTGCCGGGCGGTGGCACGGCGAGCTGGACGGTCGATGGCGTCGCAGGCGGCAACAGCGCGGTCGGCCTCATCAGCCCAACGGGTCTTTACACCGCGGGAACGGCGGCGGGCACTCATACCGTGGTCGCCAGCAGTGTCGCAGCGCCCACGCAGACGGCGAGCGCAACCGTCGCCGTCACGGATTTGACGGGTGTCTACACCTACCACAACGATCTGGCGCGTGATGGCGCAAACACGCACGAATTTGCCCTCACCCCCGCCAACGTGAACACCAGCAGCTTCGGCAAGCTCACCTCCTGCGCGGTGGACGGCGTCATTAACGGGCAGCCCCTCTGGGTCGCCAATCTCACGGTGAACGGCGCCAAACACAATGTGGTCTTCGTCACGACTCAGCACGATAGCCTGTACGCCTTCGATGCGGATGCCGTCCCCTGTCAGCAGCTCTGGACGGTGAGTTTGATTGACGCCGCTCACGGCGCACAGGCTGGCGAGACCACCGTGGCCTACACGCTGATCGGCGCCAGCGAAGGCGCGGTTGCGCCTGAAGTCGGTATAACCAGCACTCCCGTCGTTGACCCCACGGCGGGGCTTCTGTATGTCGTATCGATGTCGGTCAACTCGGCGCACAGCGCTTACTATCAACGTCTACACGCCATCAACCTCACCACGGGTGCTGAGAAAACCGGTTCCCCCGCGACGATCGCGGGTACCTATCCGACGGCCGCCGGCGGCACCGTGAGCTTCGATCCGCACCAGCATTTGCAGCGGGCGGGCCTGGCCCTCGTCAACGGCGTGGTGTATGTCGCTTTTGCCTCTCAGGAAGATGCCGGTACCTGGTACGGCTGGATGATGGGCTATCAGTATAGTGGTACTTCGCTCACTCAGACTGCAGTGTTCAACGCGGCGCCAAATGCCCGAGAGGCGGGAATCTGGATGAGCGGCGGCGCTCCGGCCGCCGACGCCAACAACCTATACGTCGTCACGGGCAATGGCGGCTTCAATCCCCCCAGCAATGATTACGGGGATTCGCTGCTCCAGCTGACGCCTTCGCTTACCGTCTCGCAATGGTTTACGCCCACCAATCAGCTGAATGACAATCAGCTGGATCAGGACTTCGGAGCCGGCGGCGCGGCGCTGCTCGCGGATCTGCCTGCCGGCAGCCCCGTGACTCATCTGCTGATCTGTGGCGGCAAGGATGGATCGATTTACGTCCTGAATCGAGATCTGCTCGGCGGATACGATGACGTGCATGCGGTGCAGAAAATCGTCAACACAGGATCCCAGATCTTTGCCACCGGCGCATTCTGGAACAACACATTCTATCTCGGGGAGTTCACCGCCCCGCTCAAATCCTATCAGCTCAATGCCTCGATCCCGCAGTTCAACCTGGCTTCCTCGACCTCGCATCAATTCGCCTTTCCCGGAAGCACTCCATCGGTGTCGGCTGCAGGGGCGCAGAACGGCATCCTCTGGGCGTTGGATACCAGTCAATACTGCACCTCGCAGTCGCCGGGCTGCGGCCCGACCGTGCTCTATGCCTACGATGCGACTAACGTGGCCACCGAACTGTGGAATAGCTCGAAGGTTCCCACGGATGCGGCTGGCTTTGCGGTCAAGTTCGCCGTTCCAACTATCGCCAACGGCAAGGTCTATGTGGGGACCCGCGGCAACAACAAAGGCGTCCTCGGTGCCACCAGCGTTGCAGGTGAATTGGATATCTATGGCCTCAAGCCTTAATACAATGAGAATGCAGGCATGGCCCGATCACAGGATAATTGTATTTTTTACCGCACTTCCTCGAACGATGTCCCTATTTAGCGACTCATTTTCAATACGATAAGATATCCGACATTGTCTGAGCACCCGTCAAGGGTGGCAGGCGATGGGAATTAAAAATAACTGATCTTTGAGCCATGGAGGGTCCCGGGTGTTGGGGAAACTTGAATGATATTCAACTCGCGGTTGGAAACCATTGTCGTAAAACTTTTCGATAGATCCAAGCACCGCGAGTTTCGACTCAACACCTTTATTACCGCCAAACAGCCACATCAATCGATGCGAATGCGTTGGACCTCTCTGGGTGCATCCCTGCTGGTGGCAGCATGCGGTTCCACCGTAGATCCCGGCAAAAACGATCCACCGCCCAGCACGACTCTGAGCGCAGCGCGACCAATGGTCGCTGCGGGCACTTCCTCCACGCTAATGTGGCAATCGACCAACACCACCTCATGTACCGCATCGGGCGGTTGGAGCGGCTCGAGACCGACGAGCGGCAGCGAGAGCACCGGTGCCCTTGTGGTGGACACGTCGTTTTCGCTGACCTGCGCGCGTGCGGACGGCATTAACGATGTGGCGACCGCGACCGTCAAAGTAGTACCTGCCGCAACGGTCACTCTGGCGGCGAATCCTACACCGTTAGCCCTGGCGCGGGTTCGACGCTCACGTGGAGTTCGACCAATGCGACCTCGTGCACCGCATCGGGCGGCTGGAGCGGCGCGAAGGCGACCAGCGGCCGCAAAGCACCGGCCCGCTCACCGCCACTACGACTTATTCGCTGAGATGCACGGGGGCGGGCGGCACCAGCAATGTGACGACCGCGACGGTCAAAGTAGTACCTGCCGCGACGGTCACTCTCGCGGCGAATCCCTACGTCAGTCGCCAGCGGCGCACGTTCCACGCTGACGTGGAGTTCGACCAATGCGACTTCGTGTACCGCCTCCGGTGGTTGGAGCGGCACGAAGACGATCAGCGGAAGCCAAAGCACCGGCCCGCTCACCGCGACCACGTCTTATTCACTGATCTGCACGGGCGCGGGCGGCGTTGGCAACGTCGCAACTATTACGGTCACGGTGCCGGGTACTCCGACCGTGACACTGGCGGCGAATCCTAGCTCCATTGCGCACGGAGGCGTCTCCGCGCTGACGTGGAGTTCGACCAACGCGACCTCGTGCACGGCATCGGGCGGCTGGAGCGGCACCAAGCCGACCAGCGGAAGCCAAAGCACCGGCCCGCTCGCCGCCACAACGACTTATTCGCTGAGCTGCACGGGGGCGGGCGGCACCAGCAATGTGACGACTGCGACCGTCAAAGTAGTACCTGCCGCGACGGTCACTCTTGCGGCGAACCCGACGTCAGTTGCCAGCGGCAGCGCGTCCACCTTGACGTGGAGTTCGACCAATGCGACCTCGTGTACCGCCTCCGGTGGCTGGAGCGGCACCAAGGCGACCAGCGGCTCGCAAAGCACCGGTCCGCTCACGGCGACCACGGCCTATTCACTGACGTGCACGGGTGCGGGCGGCACCAGCCATGTGACGACTGCGACCGTCAAGGTGTACCTGCCGCGACGGTCACTCTCGCGGCGAATCCGACGTCGGTTGCCAGCGGCGGTACGTCCACCGTGACGTGGAGTTCGACCAATGCGACCTCGTGTACCGCCTCGGGTGGCTGGAGCGGCACCAAGGCGACCAGCGGCTCGCAAAGCACCGGCGCGCTCACGGCCACTATGACCTATTCGCTGAGCTGCACGGGTGCGGGCGGCACCAGCAATCTGACGACTGCGACCGTCAAAGTAGTACCTGCCGCGACGGTCGCGCTCGCGGCGAACCCGACGTCAGTTGCCAGCGGCAGTGCGTCCACCTTGACCTGGAGTTCGACCAATGCGACCTCGTGTACCGCCTCCGGTGGCTGGAGCGGCACCAAGGCCACCAGCGGCTCGCAAAGCACCGGCCCGCTCACGGCCACAACGACTTATTCGCTGAGCTGCACGGGTGCGGGCGGTCTTAGCAATACAGCCACCGTCACCGTGAAGACCTCACGGGTTCCGTCACTCTATCGCCCAAAACAGCGGCGCTTGTCTCATCTCAGACCCAGCAGTTCACGGCGACGGTGCCGGGCGGTGGCACGGCGAGCTGGACGGTCGATGGCGTCGCAGGCGGCAACAGCGCGGTCGGCACCATCAGCCCAACGGGTCTTTACACCGCGGGAACGGCGGCGGGCACTCATACCGTGGTCGCCAGCAGTGTCGCAGCGCCCACGCAGACGGCGAGCGCAACCGTCGCCGTCACGGATTTGACGGGTGTCTACACCTACCACAACGATCTGGCGCGGGATGGCGCGAACACGCACGAATATGCGCTCACCCCCGCCAACGTAAACACCAGCAGCTTCGGCAAGCTCACCTCCTGCGCGGTGGACGGCGTCATTAACGGGCAGCCCCTCTGGGTCGCCAATCTCACGGTGAACGGCGCCGAACACAATGTGGTCTTCGTCACGACTCAGCACGATAGCCTGTACGCCTTCGATGCGGATGCCGTCCCCTGTCAGCAGCTCTGGACGGTGAGTTTGATTGACGCCGCTCACGGCGCACAGGCTGGCGAGACCACCGTGCCCCCCAATCTATTCGGCGCGGGGGATGGCGACATCGCACCGGAATTGGGCGTCACCGGTGCACCCGTCATTGATGCAGCCAGCGGTCTTCTGTATGTCGTGTCGATGTCGGTCAACTCGGCGCACAGCGCTTACTATCAACGTCTGCACGCCATCGACCTCACCACGGGTGCTGAGAAAACCGGTTCCCCCGCGACGATCGCGGGCACCTATCCGACAGCCGCCGGCGGCACGGTGAACTTCGATCCACATCGCCAACTGCAGCGGACGGGCCTGGCCCTCGTCAACGGCGTCGTGTATGTCGCTTTCGCCTCTCAGGAAGATACGGGCACCTGGTACGGCTGGATGATGGGCTATCGATACAGTGGTTCCTCGCTCACGCAGACCGCGGTGTTCAATGCGGCGCCAAATGCCCGAGAGGCCGGAATCTGGATGAGTGGCGGCGCTCCGGCGGCCGATTCCGCCAACAACCTATACGTCGTCACGGGCAATGGCGGCTTCAACCCGCCGACCAATGATTATGGGGATTCGCTGCTCCAGCTGACGCCTTCGCTTACCGTCTCGCAATGGTTTACGCCCACCAATCAGGCGACCGACAACTCTAACGATGAGGACTTCGGAGCCGGCGGCGCAGCGCTGCTCGCGGATCTGCCTGCCGGCAGCCCCGTGACTCATCTGCTGATCTGTGGCGGCAAGGACGGATCGATTTACGTCCTGAATCGAGATCTGCTCGGCGGATACGATGACGTGCATGCGGTACAGAAAATCGTCAACACAGGATCCCAGATCTTTGCCACCGGCGCATTCTGGAACAACACATTCTATCTCGGGGAGTTCACCGCCCCGCTCAAATCCTATCAGCTCAATGCCTCGATCCCGCAGTTCAACCTCGCTTCCTCACCTCGCATCAATTCGCCTTTCCCGGCAGCACCCCGTCGGTGTCGGCTGCAGGGGCGCAGAACGGCATCGTCTGGGCGTTGGATACCAGTCGATACTGCACCTCGCAGTCGCCGGGATGCGGCCCGACCGTGCTCTATGCCTACGATGCGACTAACGTGGCCACCGAACTGTGGAACAGCTCGAAGGTCCCCGCGGATGCGGCCGGCTTTGCGGTCAAGTTCGCCGTTCCAACCATCGCCAACGGCAAGGTCTATGTGGGGACCCGCGGCAACAACAAAGGCGTCCTCGGTGCCACCAGCGTTGCAGGTGAATTGGATATCTATGGCCTGAAACCGTAGCAGGCTTGGATCGGCTACTTCCCTCGAGACTCGTATAGTCTGACGAAGTCCCCGAATGTCACGGGAAAATGCATCTGCTCAGGCGCCTCGAATGGGTCGAACCCGAGAGACTCTTCCAGACGGACGACGATGAGCGCGAAACTCAGCGAATCGAGACCCGACTCGAGCAGCTTGAGATCGTCGGACAATCGCGCCAACTTTCTCTTCTGCTCCGAGGCGACTTGTTCAAACTGCGCTGCAACTATGGCCCGAACGGACATTCGTTTTCCCGGATCTCATGTTTCGTCTTTAGCTCGTGTTTCGTCTTTAGTAAGTATACCGGGCAGTGCAAAGATATCAGTGCCCACTTGCGTTGGTTGCCCCATGAAAGTCACTATGGCACACTTTCCCGACCCCGATACCGCATAATCGTAAGAGTGTGACGTATTCACATGCCGGCTGACCACCAGGTTGATATACACGCGCGGCACGGTATTCCTGCCGTATTTTAGACGCCGGGTTTACAAAGCTGGCCTCTTCAACTGCACCGAACGAGGCCGGGCCCGTGCCCGAGTCAGTAAGCCCACTTGTCGCTATCTATGTCAGTCCAGTCTTCGCCTCGATCGAGGCGTGCACCCCTAAGCGCGCTTTGAAACAGCCATGATCACCAGCGTCAAAGCCTTGATTGTCGTATTGGCAATTGCCGCGGCAATCTTTCGATTGGGCAAGCCGATTGCCTTACTGTTCAGCACCGAATCCGATTTCACGCGCCGGCGCAATGTGTGGTTCCTGTTGACTGTGGTGGGGTTCCTGAGCCCGAATTTCTGGTTGTTTGCGCTCGTGGCGGCGCCCGTTATGGCCTGGGCCGGCCGCAAGGATACCAACCCCGTAGCTCTCTATTTAATTCTGCTGCATGTGATTCCCCCCGTGCCCGTCGACATCCCGGCGATAGTGGTCAAGCAATTGTTTACCCTGGACAATTATCGTCTGCTGTCTTTTTTCGTATTGATACCCACGGCGTGGCGCTTGAGAAAATTGAAGAACTCCGCGCGGATAGCCGGACGGACGGCTATGGATCTTTCACTGGTGACTTTTGGACTGCTGCAACTTCTGCACTATGTACCCCCCGACTTGCCGGATCACACGATCCTGCCGGACTCGCCCACCAATGTCTTGCGGCGCGGGTTTCTCTTTTTCGTTGACGTCTATGTGCTCTATTACGTCGTGAGCCGATCGTGCAACAGTCGCCGTGCACTGGTCGATGTCCTGAGCGCCTTTTGCCTCGCCTCCGCCGTTATGGCTTCGGTGGCTGTCTTCGAAGCCTTCCGCGGCTGGCTGCTGTATGTAAGCATCAGCGAGCGCTGGGGCACGCTCGCGGTGTACGGCTCCCAATACGGCGTTTATTTTTATCGGGCAGGATTCCTTCGCGCTCAAGCATCCGCGGGATTCGCCCTTCCGCTCGGGTATCTGCTTGCGATCGCGTTCGGATTCTGGCTATACCTTAAGGGGCATGTAAAGTCAGCGGCGTGGCGCATCGCGGTAGGGGGCGTGTTTTGGGTTGGCCTGCTGGCCTCCCAGGCGCGTGGGTCGCTGATCGGCGCAGTAATAATTTATTTCGCCTTTGCCATATTGGGGCCGCGGGCCGTGCCGCGCGCGCTCAAGGCCGCGGTCTTTGCCCTGCTTTTCTGTCGGCGCGATCAGCCTCACGCCATTCGGCGAGCGGATCCTGAACTCCATACCGTTTATTGGAAAGTCGACGGATACCGTATCGGTCGACTACCGCCAGCGACTGGCCGAGCGCTCGTGGGAATTGATTCAAATGAATCCCCTCCTCGGTGACCCCCTCGCCACGACGAAAATGGAGGACTTGCGTCAGGGCGAAGGCATCATTGACCTCGTGAATACGTATGCGGGAATCGCCCTTTTCTACGGAGCGATCGGACTCGCTGCTGTTCGTGGCCATCATTTTGATTGGTCTAGCCAAAGTTCTTCGCGTAAGCCGGGAAGCCGCGCGGCGCGACCCAGACTACTCATTGCTCGGCGCGAGCCTTGCAGCATGCCTTCTCGGCACTCTGTTCGTCATTGCGAGCACGAGCATGATTTACGGCCACGCGATACTTTTCTACACCCTTGCCGGCCTGGCGGCGGCGTACGCCTACGTCGGCCGGTTGCCGGAGCCCCGCTGAATGACGATGTCCAAGCTTGCTCAACTGAAGGGGCTGGTCAATTTGAAAGGCGATCTCTTCGCCACCGTCTTGAGCTTCGGTACTCAGATCGTTATCAAGCTCGGCGCCAGCCTTATCCTTACCAGAATTCTACGTCCCGAAGCGTATGGAATAATCACGATACTCATGTCGGTTACGTTCGTGATCGAAATGATTGCGGACGTCAACGTCATATTATTCATAATCCGCGACAAGAACGGCGAGGAGCCGAGATACCTCAATACCGCCTGGACCATCGCATTCGGCCGCGCGATAGTGAACTCCGTCTTTCTGTTTCTTTGCGCACCGTTGATCTCGCAATATGTCTATCACACATCCGCTCTGACGAGTCCGTTGCGCTTCATTTCGCTTTGGTTCGTGGTTGCGGCGCTCCAATCGATGTCCTTTCCCATTGCGATCCGGCGCAAGCGCTCACGCATCATCATGTATTCGGAATTGGGGGCGACTTTCCTATCGAGCAGCTTCGCCGTGATCTATTGCTACTATTCACGAGATTACTGGGGATTGATTTATGCGACGCTCCTGAACCGCGCGCTGCTCACGGTAATGACCCACATGTACTATCCGGAGCTGCGGCCAAAGCCATTTTTCGACTTGGCGGCTGCGCGCGAAATACTCGGTTTCACGAAATTCACCATGCCGTCGAGCCTGATCACCCTGGCACTGAGCCAATTCGACAAGATCGCATTTTTGCGGCTGTTCGACCTGCACTTGTTGGGAATTTACGGGCTTGCCAGCAACATCGCCGCGCCAATCGAGTCGCTGATCACGAAGATCAGTCAAACCGTGCTCTATCCTCGGTGCGCCCATGACTTTCGCACCGACCCGGACACGTTCTGGATCAAATACTATAAGGACAACATCAAAGTCTTCGCGAGTATGATGATTGCTCCCGCTGCAATCGGCGGCGGCGCTCGCCTGCTCATTGCCGTACTGTACGATTCGAGATACGCCATGGCAGGACCAATTCTTCAAGCACTGATGCTCAAAGCGATGCTTCTGGCAATCGCTTCACCCGCGGAAGATCTGCTGATTGCCACGGGGGAAACGCAAGTGATCCTTGTGGGGAATATCTTCAGGGCGATCGGTATGGTCGTTGCAAGTCTGACCGGATATTATTTTTTTGGCTTCATGGGCTTTGCTTACGGGATCGCTCTGAGCGGTTTGCCGCCGTTGATATACTATCTGTGGCTGCAGAACCGGAAACGAATCCTCATCCCCAAGTACGAGGTATATAAAGCGGCGTTCATCTGCGGAATCGCGCTACTTGCATACGCCGGCAGCAGCCTGCTCATGGTGATTTGGCCGATAACGCGGATTAGATTCGGATAGTGGGCGAAATCCACCCCATGCCCGCCGATCCCGCTGGATCTTCCGAATATCCGCAGAATGTGGGGCGCTACGATCCGCCGCTATGCCTCCCTTGGACGTAGCCGTCGTAATCGTCACTTACAAATCTGCGGAGCTTGCCGTTGACAGTCTCCGTTCTGTGGCTGCCGAACGAGCGACCGCAGGATTGGATATTCGCGCCGTCATCGTCGACAATGCTTCCGGAGATCTGCCGAAGATCGCCGAGGCGGTTGCCGCCAATAATTGGGCGGCCTGGGTCACCTGCGTGCAGGCGCCCATTAACGGCGGCTTCGCCTATGGAAACAATTTGGGTATCCAGGAGGCTTACGCGTCCGGAGTGCCCGCTTACATTCATCTATTGAATCCGGACGCGCAGGTACGGCCTGGCGCGATCGGCGCATTGGTACGGTTTTTGGAAGCGCACCCCGAGGTGGGAATTGCGGGCGGAAGCTTCGAGAATTTGGATGGTAGCGATTGGCCATTCGCCTTTAGATTTCCTTCCGTCTTGAGCGAATTGGACTCCCACCTGGAATTCGGCCTTGCTGACGCGCCTGTTGCGGTCTTGGGTGGTACCCCGGATCATGACCAAGACGCCAGAACCGGTGGACTGGGTATCCGGCGCATCCATGATGATTCGGGCGAACGTATTTGCGGCAATCGGCGGTCTCGATGAAAACTATTTCCTTTATTTTGAAGAAACCGACTTCTGCTTCCGAGCGAAACGGGCCGGATTTTCCACTTGGTATGTCCCGGAGAGCAGGGTCATGCACATCGCCGGCCAAAGCACGAAGGTGGACGAGCGGGATGCGAAACCAAAGCGCATGCCGAGTTACTGGTTTGAATCACGCCGCCGCTATTTTGCAGTGACGCACGGTGTGAAGCGTGCCATGCTGATCGACGTTGTCGCCCTCTTCGCGCACGCCCTTGGCTGGCTGAAGCGTATTTTGTTGCTCCGTACGCGGACCGCAACCCCGCATTTCCTGCGCGATCTTGCTCGCCACAGCGTTTTGTGGCCGAAAAACAGGCATTTCCCTTCGTTTCGGAGTTCGGTTGCGCGGAACTGAACGCGATCAATCGCCGTCGCCCATTAAATGTTGCGATGCCTCACGGCAGTAGGGAGCCCTTTGTCCGATAGAGTAGAATCGAATGATGGGGCTGGAACACCGCACGCTTGCGCCGCACTATTGGTTGGCCGTACGACATGAATGCTGATCCGCAAGATTGGTCCAAGATGGTGTCGGGGGCGACCGCGGCGGAACCTATCTACTTTGACTCCGGCGAGGACAGGCTCTTCGGTTGGATTCACCGCCCGCTCTCGAGGCCTCTCGCCGACTTGGGTCTCATCATCTGTAAACCCTTCGGCTACGAGGTGATGTGTTCGCACACCAGTTTGCGCGCGTTCGCGGATGGGGCGGCGGAATTGGGTGTCCCTGCATTACGATTCGACTATTCCGGCACGGGGGACTCTTCTGACATAGATCCGCGGGCAGATCAGTTGCAGATCTGGACCAAGGATGTGCTTGCAGCGATCGCGGAACTTCAAGACCGCTGCGGCGTGAGCCGGGTTTGCTTATTCGGACTTCGGCTGGGGGCGTTGCTCGCATCGCTGGCGGCGAGTCGTTCGAAATCCGTGTCCTCGGTCATTTTAATCGCGCCCGTCATCAGCGGCCGCCGTTATCTGCGCGAACTGCGGATGACACAGCTGGCTGCAAAGATGGGCAAGGATTCAATTCAGCCTACCGCAAAAGAGGGCCCCGGGAGCGAAACGACGACCACCGATGCCTCGGAATTCAGCGGCTACATGTTGTCGGCAGCAACCCTCGAGAGCCTGGTCCAAGTCGATCTTGCAGCGCTGCCGGCGCCTGCAGCGGACCTCCTTATCATCGACGCCGACAATCATCCGGCCTCTCGCGGCTGGGCGGAAGCGCTAAGCCAGCAGCATTCTCGAGTCAAGTATAAAGCTTTACCCGGTTTGGTCGGCATGCTGATCACCGCGCCCCACTTTGCCCAAGTGCCGTCCGAAATGATCGCCGCAATGAACGATTGGTTGCGACCGTTCTTGAATGACGAATCGCCACGGACCCAGATCGCCGACCGGCGGCAGCCGAACGTGCTGCCCTTGCCAGGGCTGGAGCAGGACAAAGACACGCTTCTGACCGAGCGCCCGGTTTTTTTCACCACGGACGCCGTGTTGTTTGGGATCGTCACAGAACCGCGCGCGGGTGAAATGCGGCGTCGCGCGGTAATATTGCTTAATCCCGGCGCCGACTTACACATCGGCGCCAACCGCATGCATGTTTCGCTCGCACGGCGTTGGGCACGCCGCGGCTACTACGTTTTGCGAATGGACCTCGCGGGTCTAGGGGATAGCGGCAAGCGGCCTGATCAGCCCGACAACGAGGTGTTTTCGCCTGCAGCGCTCGATGACATCCGCGCCGCGATCGAATTCATGCGTACTCAGTACGCCATCAGCGATGTCACCCTCGGCGGACTGTGTTCGGGCGCCTATCACTCACTGCGTGCGGCAGTCGAAGGCCTGCCGGTGAACCGAATCTTGTTGATAAACCCCGAGAATTATTTTTGGGAAGAGGGGATGACCCTGGCTGACTTGCAATTAGCGGACGTGGTCCGCAATCCCAGCGTTTATTTAATGCGGGTGCAGTCGTCCGCCGCCTGGAGACGGCTGTTGTCGGGAAACGTCAACGTTTGGCGGGTGATGAAGGTGTACATCAACCGCGTTTCGTTGGCGTTGGAATCGGTCTTTCGCGATTTGGCGAGGCTCGTGCGCATTCATCTGCCGAGAGACCTCGGCTGGGAACTCCAGGAGCTTGCAGCACGCGGCGTGCGGGTTATATTTATATTCGCGCGCGGCGAGCCCGGCATAGATTTGCTCACCCTTCAAGCGGGGTCTGCGGTAAAGAAACTTCGGGATCACTGCAGTGTGCATGTGATCGACAACAGCGATCACACTTTTACTCGCAGCGACCGTCGGGCCGCGCTGGAAGCCGTACTTAGCGAAGAATTGTTTTCCCTCAATCGCTGGGGACCACTCGGTCGCCGGGCCCCCTCCAGCAGTCATGTAGGCGGCGCCGCCGGCGAAGATACACCTGCCCATGGCCAAGACAACGGGATGTACCCTTAACTCCGCCGCAACCCTTGATGCCGATGGGGCTCGTGTGCTCATCCTCCAGGCCTTAGTCCAGTTAGCCGTTCCATCGATTTCTGAATGCCCTCTGCAAACCGTTTGCGTGAGGACATAGCTCGTTTCTCAAACGCGTGCCATGTCGCATAACCTAGGGCCGTCGTTATGAGAAAAGCCGCGAGCATGGACAGCCAGAACGAATTGATGAGTAGCAGTGAAAATTGCTGCAGCGGCCATGCAAAAATATACATCCCATACGAAGCATCGCCCCCCTTGGAAAACCAGGCCATCGCCTGCGAGCTGCCGAGACCGATCACGATTGCAGCAACAGCCAAGGCATGAAAAATCGTTGCTCCCAGGAGCACTTTGCCGGCGAAAATCACCGCCAGTAGCGATACGACCCCGATAGCGACCGCGTGATTTCCAATGTATGACCAGCAAACTGCAAGCACTGCGCCCGACAGGAAGAACGACCCAAGTCTGGTGAACTGGAAGGCTCCAAGAGGGCCCAAGGTAAAGTCGCCGATCGGCGGAGTCAGGTTCCAAAGGACACTGAGCAACAGAGCGCCGACGATAATAAGCAGGCCGCTCCGGCGGCCACCCAGAATGAATAACAAAAAAAGCAAAACATATAACCATATCTCGATTGGCAAGCTCCAAAGGGGCCCATTGATTACAGCCCCCCCTTTGGCATCTTCGAACACCCCCGGGATAGTGTAGGCGACCCCCTTAAAAAACATCAGTAGGTTTCGGACTACGAACTTTGCGTGCTCCTTTATGTGGCTGTAATTACCGTACCAAAGTAGGGTCGCCAATGAAGTCGCTGCGAGTGAGAACGTCAAATTGGGTAAAATTCGCAGCATTCTGGCGGAGAGAAATTGAGCCCAATTGGTCGACTTTTGCAGCGACCTGCAGATCAGAAATCCGCTGAGACAAAAAAACACCTCGACCGCGAGCTTTCCAAAATCCTCGCCATACCCGGGTACCGGCGGCTCCGGAATTCGCGACAGCGCATAGTGATGGCTGAATAGCACGGCCGAAGCAGCGCAAAAGCGGACAAAGTCGTAACTATTTCCCGCGCGCGTTTCAACCGATTTATTTGTTATGGGTTGAGAGCGAGTTTGAGCCATAAACCGCGGTCCTATTTTTTGTTCGGTCTCTTTAACGTTAGCCCCCGTTCGGTCCGCCATCCGCAATGAACACTGAGTGGCGCCCGGATGAGAATCCTGTCTGCTTGCCTTAGTTTTACGCTATCAGAATAACTGAAATCCCGAATGTTAAATTCCACCCTCCGTTCCGCCCACTCTCCGTTCCGCGCAATGCGAACTACTCGCGGTTTTTTCCCCGTCGTACGTGATATAGGTTCGTTATAGTTCAAGCCCGCGGCGTCTTGGGGGTTTTTTCGTACCGGCGATCTGAGATTCGCCTCGGGCCTAAACCCGGTCTCCGGAAGGAGACAGCTTGCGAATCAGGCGCCAGTGCAATTCAATATCGTCGCTCTATCGTATGGCGCGGCGACGGCTATGGTCGCCGATGCCTGGCATTCGACGGATGTCGTGTGGATCATGCGGCACTGTCGGAGATTCCTTCGGAGGATGTGGCTGATGTCGTTGAAAGAATATTACGTGCGCTTTGGTCGAGTCGGATTGCGATGGCTGACGTCGGGGCGATTGTCTGTGGTCGGCCTAGCAGTTCTCGTGTCGGCGGTTGGTTTCCCGGCCGACACGTTGGCGGCCACCCCCTCAAATGCCCGGTCCCCCTTAGGCATCAACCTGATGCAGATGAACTATTACAATCCGGAACAGCCGTTCCTGAATATTTTCAAGACGACGGGCCCCACGCACGCCAACCCGAAGGGGTGGTTCACGCATGCGGGCGGCACCTTCGATACGGGCGAAGAGGAGTACTTGCAGCTCGATGCGAATGGCTACCCGAAAACGCTCGCCGCGAGTTCCGCGAACCCTCACTCGCAACAATTCACGTCCGTGGGGGTGCTGATGGTACGCGAATTGCCCCATGCGAACTCCGGAACTGGGCTGCCATATCGCGCCGGTAAATATGTCGTCCTCTATGACGGGCAAGGAACCTTGGAATACGGATATGACGCAAAGCTCGTCAGTTCCTCGCCCGGACGTGACGTTTTCAATATCGCGACGCCGAGCAATGCGGGTATCGACCTGAGAATTACCGCTACAGATCCGAATCACACCGGCAACTACATCCGGAACATTCGGGTCGTGAAGGCCGAAGAAGAAAGCCTGTTGGCTGCCGGGAATGTTTATGCGCCTCACTTCTTGAGTCTCATGCAGAATTTCCGCGTCTTGCGCGCCATGCAGTGGCTCAATATTGACGAAGATGGCGGCCTAGTAAGCCAGTTGGGCGAAGCGCACTCTTCCCACCGATGCGGGGTGGGGCGGCCCCCGCGGAGTGCCCTTGGAATCGGTGCTCCAACTCTGCAACACACTCGGGGCGGACTGCTGGCTGAACATTCCTCATCAGGCAGACAACGACTACATCACCCAAATGGCCACGTTGGCACATGCCAATCTGGGCACGACTCAAAAGCTCTACATAGAATTCAGCAATGAAGTGTGGAACGGCACTTATGCCCAAAGCAAGTACGCCAGTGACCAAGGCCAAGCGATGTGGCCCAACGCGGGTGCAAGCTCTTTCGCCTACAATCGAAGTTGGTACGGCATGCGCAGCGCCCAAATGTGCGACATCTGGAAGTCGGTGTGGGGCGCGGACTGGTCGCGCGTGGTTTGTGTATTGGGCGCGCAGGCGGGAAACTCGGGCACGATAACCCAGTCGCTCGACTGCCCCCTCTGGACCGGGAGCGGGAATGCTCCCTGCTCGAATCACAACATCACCGCGGTAGCGATAGCGCCCTACTTTGGCAACCAGGTGGCCAAATCATTGATGGGGGCGGAGGATGGCGGGCATGCGAAACTCTTCCAAGGTCTCGGCGGCGATGTATCGCAAGTCACGAATTGGGTGGCGACGGATAAGAAGGTCGTCGCAGCCTATAACCTACCCTTGATAGCGTACGAAGGAGGTCAGGGTTTCCAAAGTTTCGATCCTGCGCTCACCCAGTTGTACATCGCGGCAAATCGCGACCCCCGTATGGCGGCCTCATACAAGGCAGCGCTTGACGCATGGAAGCAGGAAGGCGGCGAAATGTACGTCCTTTTCGCCGATGTCTTCGGCCCCAGTTTGTACGGCCAATGGGGAGCGCTGGAATCGTTTATGGACACCGTAAGTCCGCTCGACAAAGCGCCGCCGAAGTGGCAAGCCATTCAAAATTTCATTTCTGCAACTCCCTGCTGGTGGGCCGGTTGCACGGGGACGGTTGGACCGACCACTGCGACGCCGACGGCGCCGATCCTATCGGTGAAATAACTATCCTGAGAGTTCGCCCGTGGCGTTCGTCACGGGCGGCGGTAGGTCAAGAAAAGCCCAACGCCGATTCCGATGGCCACCGAGGTGTAAGCGACGGCAATGGCTGAGCGCGCCCGCCCGGGCGTGTAAATGTCTTTGCGCCGCTCGAGTATCCTTCGATCGAAGTTCCAATATAGGGCGGCCGCAATGATCAGACTCAGGACTATGGTTGCCGCATGATGCACGAAGGCATTCGCCATTCCAATCCGCTTGAACAATGCGTTGCAGATGAAGACTGCCACCCACGCATTGAGATACAGCGGGAAGGACATTCCTCCAGCGATCTTTCCTAGACGATGCTGACGGCCGGTTACGGCAAACAACAGCACGATGGCGATCGAGCACACCGGCGCGAGCATTTCATAGTGCATCCCTACCGCGAAGCCCGCGGCACACAGAGTCGCAATCAAGGCAGCGGCAAGACGCGTCCAATGGTTTTCGTGAAAGCGGCCGTGGTTATGCATGATGACTGCCGCGAGCACACCAAAGACGATGCTTGCGTAGGTCCCGCTGACCCACGCCAACAATGCCAGCGCAATCCACACGATCACGCTGCGTCCAAACCGGGGAGGCGCAAGCACCAGCAGCAGCGGAGCGAGGAGGTAAAATTGCTCCTCCGCATTGACGCTCCAAAAATGGCTTCCCGTGCCCGCCAACGGCATTTCTCGGACATGAGCCGCCAACTGCGGTGTACCAAATAAGTTATAAACGAACGTAGCCTTGTAGAAGACGATTTCCAGCCACTTGGCCGTGACGGGATCGCGCAAGAGGCTCGCCGACACCAACAGCGCAAGCGCGAGAAAATAGGGACACCAAATGCGCAGGGCCCGATTGAAGTAAAAGCGCGGCAGCTCACGTCTACGCGTATTGAGCAACAAGCCGCCGATAAGCCAGCCGCTCAACGCAAAGAAAACCTGCACGGCGAAATTGGCGGCATTGGGCCATCCCGCGATCAATCCTTCATGACCAAGGAACACGGCGCCGGCCGATGCAAGACGCAGCCAATCGAACCAGGGGTAGTAATTGTCCGCCTGCGACTGCGAGCCCACGCTCGAAGTGGACCGTTGGGGATGCACGAGCTTACGGGGCCGGTCCTGCAATCATGGCGGATGACGGCGCGAGCCGCTCGATCATCTGCTTCGTCTGGGCGATGTTGCGCCGGCTGGAAGCTCCGAAGACGATCGACTCGATCTGAGGAAACCGGCACACATAATCCAATGCTTCTTTGGGCGGCAATGCACCGCTCGCGAATACCGACATGGCAATCAAGCGGCAGCGGCCTTGGGCGATCATCTGTTCGTATTCGCCGATGCCGCCGCACATTCGAAACGCAATCTTATTGATGTTGGCGCAGATGATCGGATTCTCGAGGCCCATCTTCTCCAATTTCCGAAGAAGCATTGGCGCATTCATCGTGATGAATCCGGGCTCCGCGCGGTAGCGCTCGCGCACGTGGTCGTTGAACATCTTGAAGGCTTCATCGAAGCCGAGCCCGAGCAGGAAGTCCGTCGCAACGTTCTGCAAAAAGATGACCGGGGTATCGAGTCCCGCGAACATCTTCATCTCGGCGTCGATCAGAAGGCCGGCCAGCCCTTCCACGTCTTTGCGCGCCAGCGACATGCCGCCCTTGAGCAGAGCTCCGAGGGCATTCTCCTGCGGCAGAAAGCTGCGCACGGCACCCAATACCCCGAGCTCGGCAGCGGCGTTGGCGTACTTATGCGCATACGGAAGGCACGGATAGAATTTGAAACCCGGGTACTTCTTGCCGTTGGCACGGAAGTGTTCGCAGACCTCGGAAATGCGCTCGTGCGTCGTGCACATGAATGTACGGATGCCTTCCGCGTAGGCATCATCGAGCACCTCTATCACCGCCGCGATGTCTTGAAAACGCATCGCCTGAGTGCGCGCCTTCTCCTCGGACATGTGATTGACGCCGAAGAACTGATTGTCGCCGAATAGAATTCTGTCCATTTGATTCATTAGGTCTGACCCGTTCTCATGCGATCCAGCAGCGAGCGTACGAGAGATCGTGCGGGCGGGCGCTCGGCGGATGCACCGCTGCCTGCGGCCTGCGCGCCATCCAGCGCGACCAGCGTGCGATTTTTCTCGGCATCAGCCCGCATCTTCATCGCGACCAGCGACGTGTCGCTCGCGCTGCGAAAGCTGCTGGCCGCGATTCCGCCGGTCTTGATGCATTGGACGAAATGATCGATCTGCGCCGAATATTCTTCACCACGCACATAGAACCAAACCGGCTTGGTCAGTTCGGTCGTGTAGCGGACGTTCCATCCTGCGGCAAGGCCCGGCTCGGCGTACTGCGGCAAAGATCGGATGTAGACCTGCATCTCTTGCCGGTCGACGTTGATGCGGCCGTTCGAGCCCCAAAAGCTCAACTTGAGCGACATCTTTCGAAAGCTCTCGTCGCTCCAATTGGTCGCCAATTGACCATAGAGGCCCTGCGAAAACTGAAACGTGGAATAAATCTCATCGTCCACGTCGTTCGAAAATATGCTGTTGAGTACGCTTCCGGAAACGGAGACCGGCCTGCCGACGAGATAGTTCAGCAGGTCGATTGCATGGCAGGAATAGTCGAAAAGACAGCCGCCGCCCTCGATCTTTTGCGAGCGCCAGGTCGAGCCCTTCGGCCGCAGCACTACGGGCCCATAGGCTTCGGCGCGCACGTGATGCAGCTCGCCGATGACTTTGCTTTCGAGCAAGCGCTTGGTTTCATTGAACGTCGCGACGAAGCGGTAGTGATAGCCGACCTGATTGACCAACTTCTTGCTCTCCGCGGAGTCGGCGAGCCTGTAGCCGATCTGCGGGTCGAGAGCAAAAGGCTTCTCGCAAAATACGTGCAGGTTGCGCTCGAGAGCGGCCGCCACGATTTCCGCGTGATATCTCGAGGGCGTCGCCACGAATACGCAATCCAACTGCTCCTCGTCGAGCATCTTCTTGTAGTCCGTATACGTTTTCACGCCTGTGTACTTGGACAGCACGTCGAGAACGTAGCCCGAGGAGTCGCACACGGATACCAGTGTGAGCTGCGGGTGGACGTTGACCATGGATTGATGGGACAGGCCCATTTTTCCGAGCCCGATAATTGCAGCTCTATACATCATTTTTTCCGTTCATTGAACGATATAAGTTTACAGTGCTTCCAAGACCGGCGCTAGGACACGCGCCGGCCCGCCGCCTCCGCGACGCGGTTAGGGACTGGCCAATCGCGAGGCGACTCGCGTCGCCGCGAACCTTGCGCCAAAGGCGAACCGCAACAGAGGGCCGAAACTATTGGCGGCCGCCCCACCGATAAAATAGAGGCCGCGTATCGACGACTCGAAATGACGGCTCAGAACCGGCGTACTCGCGACACTGTTCAACCTTTTTTGTAGGTTCTCGTCGATGAAGGGGATCCGCGAAAGATCGACTCGATATCCCGTGGCAGCGATTACATGATCGACCTCAATCTGGGAGTGACCCCCCTGACTGAAGGATAACCGTACTCGTTCATCGGCGACTTGCGCGTCAGTAATTGTCGCACCCAAATGCATGGGCAGGCGGCCGGCGACCGCGTCGCGAGTGAACCAGCACGGTGCCGGCCCGAGATGGCGCTCGACCACGCGCAAACGAAGGGAGCTGGGCATCGCGTGAAAAACGAGCGGCGCGTCGGTACACATTCGCGAACGCCACCCGGTACCGAGCCCCGAGCGCGGAGCCTTTAAGGTTTGCAAAAGCGAACGCGGTTCCACCGGCGCGTCGTGAAACGCAATTGCTTTGCGGCGCGCTATCAGATCCACCTTCGCGCCAGCCTCGAGAAGAGCCGCCGCCATATCGAGGGCGGATGCGCCTGCGCCCACCACGGCTACCCGCCGGTCACGAAACCTGTCCAAGGCGCCGGGCTCCGAACTGTGACTGAGCCGCTCGCGGGGCAGATGTTGGAGTGGCGGCGGAACATGCGCGAAATTCAGGATGCCGGCAGCGACCACCACCCGGCGCGCACTCACGATCTCACCATGCTCCATTTTGAGCTCGAAGCCAGCCGGACCGCGCGAAAGCGACACGACTTGTAAATTTTCCAATTGCGCAACATAGCGTCGCTGGAATTCCAGGCCATAGGCGATAAATGTGTCGATCCGCACCGGCAGGCCGATGTCCCGATAAGGAATTCCATGTTCCTCACAATAAGCCTTCAAGGTAAACTGATGGCCGGCATCGTATAGATCCGACGCGAAACCTTCGGATTTGAGACACATGCCACGAGGCATGTGCTGCGACCAAAAATGCATCGGTGTACCGAAGATCCGAAAGTCTCGTCCCGCCGCTCGCAAATGCGCAGCGAGCGACAGACCGTAGGGACCTGCACCGATGATGACGATGTCTGATGCTTTGCGGCTCAAAATGAAACTCCAAAAAAGAACAATCGAGGACCCTAGCAGTCGCGAGACGGGCGTCAACACTCGGCGCACAATTATGTCGACTACGCACTGTCGCCCCACACCGACAGTTGCCCGGATTATGTAACTCGTGATCTGGTCGAGGACCAGAAAGTCGATTCGCGCGTATTATTACAAGACCATTTCCGCGGAGCCCGGTGCTTTTGACCGAACGTCAGCCATCAGTCCTGATAGTCGCCACGAAGTGGTGGTCGTCCGCGGCGCGCTTGGCGATCGCCCTCGTACGGAGCGGATGCCGCGTCGGCGCCGTTTGCCCGGCAGGTCACCCGCTCAGATTTGTCTCCGGAATAGACCCCCCCGGTCGCTATCGCGGTATTGCCTCGCTTGCCAGCCTGTGCCGAAGTATCAGCGACTGGCCCGCCGACTTCATCATCCCGTGCGATGACGGCGTGGTGGCGCAGCTGCATGAGCTGCATCGCCGGGAACCCGCGCTTCGAGCTTTGATCGAGCGCTCCCTCGGGGCTCCGGACAGCTATCCAATCGTCGGCAACCGGTTTCGACTGTTGAGCATTGCGGAGACTCTCGGCATACGGGTGCCGAGGACGATGAGGGTCGAGAGCGCCGACGATCTTGTGGCCTGGCACCAGGATACCGGCTCCGTCAGCGTATTGAAGGTAGATGGCGAGTGCGGCGGAAATGGCGTCAGGATCTGCCGCTCGTTCGATGAGTCTTTGGCGGCATGGCAGGAGTTGAGGACACCGCCGACGGTCGCTCACGCATGGAAGCGCTTTGCCATCGACCGTGATCCGCTCGCAACATGGTTGCGCGCGAACCGTCGGGATCGCGAGGTCACCATCCAAGATTTCATCGTGGGACGCCCGGCGAATTCCATGATCGTGAGCCGCCAAGGCACGGTCATTTCCCAGGCATCGGTCTTGGTTGTCGCGTCCGACGGTCCAACCGGCGCGGCGACGATCATTCGGCACGTCAACGACAAACGGATGGCCAAAGCCGGCGAATTGTTGGCCGCAAAGCTGCGCATGAGCGGGTTTTGCGGTCTGGATTTCATGATCGAAGCCGCCAGTGGCACTCCTTATTTGATCGAATTGAATCCTCGGTGCACGCAATTGGGTCACTTGGAATTTGCGGGTCACGAAAGCCTCGCGGGCGCCTTGGCTGCCGATTTGAAAAGCGAGCCCCAGCGCCGGCTGCCGCCGCCCGGACGTCCTGGTACGATTGCGCTGTTTCCCCAAGCCTTCGCCGGTGCGCGAAGTCCGCACCTGGACTCGAGCTATCACGATATCCCGTGGGAAGAACCGCAACTCGTCCGCGAGCTCATGTTGGACCCCTGGCCGACGCGCCGATGGGTGGCCCGCCTGTATCATCTCATGAGACCTGTCGCCCCCACGGTTCCCGTCGAATTCGAGGGCGCCGCCTCCACCGTCAGCACTGAAAGTCAGTGCGCGGTCTTATGAGCACCGCTGAAGCCACGATCCGAGGACCTCATTTCGGGCTCCCCTTGCGTGTGGCGATCCTCGCGGCGGTTTTCCTGGCCGAAAAGATCTTCCTCAACCAATTCGTCGATTTCGACGCCGCGCAGAACGCCCAGGGCCTGGGCGCGATGTTGCGCATCGCCCAGCATTGGGGATTTCGCTTCGTTGTCGCACTGATCGCGGCCCTCGCCCTGTTTGCCTACGTTCGGGGGGAGAGGGTGTACGGACGGCGCAGGCTGCCCTGCAGGCGGCGCCGATACGGATGCGTTGGATGTTGGGGCACTTGCTGCTGATCGCCGCTCTAGCGCCGTTAAGCTTCGTTCTATACCGCGATACGTCGACTGATCTGGCTCTTGCCGGTGTAATCGCGCTCTGGGTCATGGTGGGATCCGCTGCCGTGCTGGCGGCTCTATGGGCCATGGCGCCCGCCCAATTGTGGTGGAAGGCGATGCGCGCTTTGGGCGCCATCTGGTGGTATGCGGTCGTTGCAGCGCTTCTCGGCACCGCCGCCATGCAAGTGGCGCAATCGCTGTGGGCGCCGACCGCTGTCCTCACTTTCGATCTCGTGCGGCGGTTGCTCACACCGATCCTTCCCGGACTGACCGCAAATTCCGCCACGATGGTGCTCGGCACCGGCCGATTCTCCGTGCAGATTGCAGAAGTCTGCTCCGGCCTCGAGGGTGTGGGACTGATGCTCGCGTTCTCCGCGTCGTGGTTACTGTACTTTCGGCATGAATACATTTTTCCCCGCGCTCTATTACTGATCCCAGCGGGCATTGCAGCGATTTTCGCGCTCAACGTAGTGCGTATCGCAGCCCTGTTATTGATCGGCGACGCCGGCTTCGCTGATGTGGCCGTCTATGGGTTTCATTCGCAAGCCGGCTGGATCGCCTTCAACGCAGTGGCATGCGGCTTGGTCTTGCTGAGCCGCCGCAGTGCCTGGTTGAATCGCACGCCCGCTCGCTCCGCCGTGTCGTCGGCGACCGAGAACCCTACCGCGGCCTACCTAATGCCTCTGTTGGCCATTCTCGCGGCCGCCGCCGTCAGCCGGTCATTCTCGAGTGATTTCGAGTTTTTCTATTCATTGCGCGTGGTCTTCGGCGGGTGGATGCTTTGGCACTATCGGCAAGAGCTCGCGGCTCTCGATTGGCATTGGAGTTGGCGCGGGCTTGTTGGTGGTGCGATCGTATTTCTCCTGTGGATCGGCTTCGCACATTTTCACATGCATGCCGCTGGAGTGCCCGAAAAGCTCAGGGCACTGTCCCCTGCCCTGCGCGGCTCTTGGATTGCCGGCCGCCTGGCCGGCGCTGTCCTCGTCGTGCCCATCGCCGAAGAACTCGCCTATCGCGGCTATTTGATGCGCCGGCTGATCAAGGCGGACTTCCAATCGGTGTCTTTTCAGTCGGTGCGCTGGCCAGCTCTCGTGGCCACGTCGATCTTGTTTGGGCTCGCGCATGGGGCGCTATGGCTCCCTGGCATAGCAGCCGGCGTGGTGTTCGGATTGTTGATCATGCGTCGCGGACAGATCGGCGAAGCGGTAGTCGCTCACGCCACGAGCAATGCGCTGATCGCCTTGTTCGTGCTGGGGTGGGACCAATGGCAGCTGTGGTAGCGCACGCGCAGACCCAAAGGGCGACCGATATTACATAAGGTTTTCCGGAGTGTGAGAACGTGCGCCGTTTCACATTCTCGCGTTGCCAATCGACAACTGCGTGGCTATTATTTTTTCCGCCCTCTCCTGTTTTAGCTCGAGGAATGAATAATGGTTAGAAAAATTGGTTTAGCCTTGGCGCTGATGACCCTGGCCGGTGCGGTCTATGCGTCTGGCTCGCAACGCCGCGGTAACGAGTTGTATACGTCGCGTCCGACCGAGCAGAGCGAGCTCACGGTAAGAGCGCCTGAAGTCGATCCCTCTTCAGCAATGGCTGCACTAACCTTGTTGGCCGGTGGCTTGGCAGTCCTGCGCGGGCGCCGCGCCGCGAAATAGAACTCGAGGCCTCGATAACCCGGGCGGCCTACGTGCCCGGGCCCTCGATTGATTGAAGCCGTTCGGAATTGCTGTCGTCGGCGAAATCGCTTTTAGGCCTGTAGCCGACGGTCACGATGATCCGATTTTCCTGGTAGCCGGTTGAAGCAGGGGTTCGCGTACTGTGCTCAGCCCGGAACCGCACCTCGAGCACGCGGCCATGGCGCCAACTCAATCCGGCGGCAAGAAGTGCATCGTTATACTTGGGGGTGCCAAGCAACGGCAGCAGATTGCCATGGACATAGTCAGTCTTGCCGTAACGCCCGATAACCTGCAGGGCCAAACTGCGAGCTATCTTCCGTCCCACGTTGAACTCCACGCCACCGCGATTCAGATCGTATTGCGGTGCGTTGCGATAGACATCCCTTCCCCAGTTTCCGCTGATTCCAATGGTGGTGCGGTTTCTCTTGTATTGCCACTGCACCAACGCGAAATCGCTCGTATAGGGGCTGGAGGTCAAGACCGCCGAGTTGGTGCCAACGATCCCGATCGCTCCGCCTTGAATACTGCTGAAGCTCGAGCTCCCATCGGTGAGTTCGCGGCCTCCGGATAGAGTCAATGTAGCGGATTGCGAAAGCTCGCGGGTGATTGCCAGCCTGGCCAGGGGACCGGTGGTCGTCAATGGGGGCTGACTGACGGGCAGCGGACCCTGGCTCGGAGCACCTCGCCCGAGCGCAATGGGAGCTGTCAGTGGTGCGCCACTCTGAGAGACTTTGGTTGCGCCTAAGTCCAGCGAGATCGCGGTACGCGCTCCTTGAATGTCGTAGCGTATGTAGGCACTGCTGCGGTCAAAATCACCATTGACCTTCGTATTGTCGAAAAGTACCCGTTCTGCGGCGCCGTTTATCGAGATGCTGGAGCGAGGCGAAATCTGCAAGCCCGCAGCCGCACTGACCAGCGCTCGGCTACTGCTGAACGGACTGATTTGATAATCCGCGCGCGCGATCCGCACGCTCAAATCGAAAAAGCCCCTGCCCCCCATACGGAGCGCCAGGTCCGGTCCCGTGCTGACAAAATTGATGCTCTCAATATTTCCCGGGGTCACCGGCGCGAACGGATCCAATGCCGCCTGCCCGTAGTCATCCTGCAGAACCCACGTCAATCGCTGCGGAATAAGCGCGACATGCGCAATACCATCGGCGCGGCCGAGCAATTGATTGCCGAATGCCCCCTGCAGGTAGTCGTAATCGGTGAAATTACCCTTCGCGTCGACGTCCAGCCGACGGGATTTGTGCTTGACGTCGAAGTCCACGTCGACTACGGAGAAGGTCTGATACACCTTGTTGTTTGGGGTCAGGTTCACGTTATCGGTTTCACCCAACCCCGCATCGACGCCATAGCTCAATTTCTCGGCCCCGCCTACGGAGGAGCTTTCCGCGCCGGGTACTGGGGGCACTTCGGCCCCGGGAACCGAGCTCATTTGCGCGTGGGCAACCGAGGCCAGGGCTAGAACGGCGCAGACAGCGCTCGGCAAGCGCTGCACCCCTCTAAGCGTCATGATCGGCCACTCCATACGCGCCATACCCATAATACCCGTCCGCTCCCCGAGGACCCATCTGGTTGAGGATGATGCCGCCCGCTTGTGATGCTCCGATCAGCGCCATCGCGTCCTGAACGGCGTGCCGGGGCGTCTGTCCCGCGAGCATCACCAGTACGACTTGGCCGGCGAGCTTCAATAAGGAGCGTCCTTCGTTGGTAATCAGCAGCGGCGGCGAATCCAGCAGCAAAATGCGGCGTGGATTGTGCAGGCATAGCTGATTGATGAGGTATCGCATGCGGTTGCTGCTCAGCAGTTCCGCGGTGGTCTCGACGCGCCGGCCGGCCGGCAGGATGGAGAATCTCGGCAGATCCGTCTCGATAACCATCGACTCGATATCCAAGGATTCGTCGACCAGTGCATCCAAGAGCCCGGTTTCCTCTTCGAGGCCCGTGATGTGACCGACGTGGCGCTTTGCCACATCGCAGTCCACCAGCAGTACGGATACATCGCGCTCGAGGGACATGCTGAGAGCCAGATTGATGCTGGTAAAAGTCTTGCCGTCGCCCGGCAATGCACTGGTGATCATGATCACCTGGGTGTCGCCCGCCGCCTCGCTCGACATGGCCTTGTCGATCAGCGGCCTCTTGATCCGCCGGAAATGATCCGCGAAATGTCTCTCCTGGGTCTCCTCGGCAAGATAGCCGCTCGCGCGCAAGACCGACTTATCGACCGTTATCCGCCTTGCTATCCGCGCGGGATCTGCCGCACGGGCGATGGCTGCAGCACCGGTCGGCGACGGCGCCGTCTGGGCTTCCGCAAGCTTGGGAGCCGCGGCTTTCGCTTGATTTCTCATCCGAGCGATGGCCTGTTCCACGAGACTCATGTCTTGGCCACCTCGTGTATCGCCTCCACCGCCAGTCTGAAGCCCGCCGCATTCAAGGCGAGCGCAATCGCAAAGGCTACGATCAATGCGGCACCCGCCGCCGAGAATCGCCACACATTGCGGCGAAATTCCTCCTGCTTTCTGCTCGGGAACGCGACGCCGACCACGCCGAGCACGGGGAAGGGAGTCAGCTCGTGCACGACCCGAAGAGAACTCACCACAGGACTGAACAGATTCATCGCGTACGCGACGGCGGCACCGACGCCCAGGGCGGCAATCCAGACGGCGACGAGCAGCGAGGTGCGTTTCGGCGATACAGGCACAATGGGCGATGAGGGCGGCAGCACGACCTCGAAACGCACCGCGCCTGCGTTGTCCGCCCGTTCGCCCAGGCGCGCCTTTTGATAGCTCTCGAGCAAGGCGGTGTACTGCGCCTTGTTCGCGTCATAGTCGCGATTGAGCTGCTGATATTCGGCCTCCACTTGAGGTGCGCTGTTCAGCCGTTGCCGCAATTCGGACACCGTACCCTGATGCTGCGCCAGCTGGCGCCGCAGCGCCGCGACCTCGACGTCCTGCTTGTTCAACTCGAGCTGAATGGCCTGATAGACGGGATTGTTTCCGGCGCCGCTCGCGGCGACCGCTCCCGCATCGCCGCGCCGCAAGCTCTCCAACTCGACTTTGCGCCGTGCCTTGAGCTCTTCGAGCGTGGCGCGCGCGGCGATCACGTCCGGATGCTTATCCGTGAATTTCAGCAACAGCTCGTCGAGTTTCGCCTGCGCTTCCTGAATGCGGCTCATGGTGTCGTTGCCCACGCTCACGCCGCGGCCGCCTAACATCGAGGTCGTGCCCGAGGCGGAGATCACCTCATCGCCACGGAGCTGCTTCGCGAGTTCCTCGCGCCGGCTCATCGCGATCGACAGATCGATTTCCGCCTTTTTCGCGGCATCCGTTTCGTTTTGCAGCTGCGTGAAATAACCGCCCTGCTCGCTCGGCATGAGACCCACGTTTTTCTTCTTGAATGCCGCCAAACGGTCTTCGGCCACCTTGAGCCGCTGCTCGTAATCCTTGATTTCCGTGCCCAGGAACTGCTGCGCGTGTTCCGAGCCCTCTCGCTTGCCCCCCAAGGTCTGCTCGACAAAGGTATTCAACAGGGTCTTCACCACGAGCAGCGCGCGATCGCGGCTGTTATCCGTGTAATGGAACGTATAAATGGTCCCTGCGGTACTGCGTTCATCGCCTTGGTTGCCGGCGCTGATCACGGTCAGCGCAATGCGGTTACTCAATCGATCGAGGACTCTGGCGCGAGCGGACTCGTCCGTGACGGCTGGATCCAATACTCCCGTTTGCTTCGCGATCTTCTCCAATTGCGGTCCTGCGAGAAGCGCCTCGCGCACGTAATTGATCTGTGCGTCGACGCTCTGATCGGTGGTCAACCCCTGCAGCGCCGGCTTGAGCGCGGTGCGCGTGTCCACGAATACCCGGGCGTCGGCTGCATAACGGTCCGGAAGCGCGAACACCACGAACCAGCCTACCAGCGCAGCGACGCAAGCAGCCGCCATCCCAAACCAGCGATAACGCCACGCGCTTCGCACCTCATCCAGTAGGCGGTCCAATTCCTGCTTCATATGGCGGCCTCAGCCATCAAAATCGAGATTCCGGTACTACCAGCACGTCACCCGGGCGCAGCGGCAGGTTTTGCCTCATGTCGCCGTTATTGACGAGCGCGTCGAGCTTGACCTTGATTTCCGAGTTCTTGCCGTGATCGCTGCGCACCAAGTGCGCGCGATTTCCGGCCGCGAATTGACTCAGGCCGCCGACGGCAAGCACCGCGTCGAGCACCGTCATTCCGTCGCGATAGGGCAAGGCTTGCGGGTGGGTTACCTGGCCGATGACCCGCACTTGGCTAAAAACACTCATCGCTCCCATCACGACGACGTTCACCTTGGGCGACTTGACATACTCTGCCAGGGACTTTTCGATGTCCCGCGCCAGCTGCGAGGGGGTCTTGCCCACCGCCACCATGTCCTCGACGAGAGGAGTTGAAATCTTTCCGTCCGGCCGTACCGGCACCGTGGTCGACAGCGCGTCGTTTTGAAACACGAAGACGTGCAGGGAATCGCCCGGCCCGATCAAATAGTCGGGTGAAACAGCCGCGGCTGCAGGCGGACCCGCCGCGGTCGACGCGGCGGGCGCGGCCGTAGACGGCGCGGCAGTCGCAGGCGCCTCCGCCGCAAAGCCCGCGTGCCAGGCCGATGCCGCCGCCATCACGAGCGTCAGACAGAGTGAGGAGCCTAGGTGTCGCCGTGCTCGCAGCGCTGGATATCGGGGCGATTTTAAGAATGAGACGCGCATGAAGAGGCACATATTACCTTGCCTGCCGTTGAGTTTGTTGGACAAAGCACGGCAGTGAGACAAAGCGCAACTTCGCGCGTTGCACTGCGCCTGCTCTGCAATGTGTCGCACGACAGTGCGACGCTCGGCTCAATGTGTCGCACAACGGTGCGACGCTCGTCGCAAATTTACGACGCGCGTTATGTCTTCGAGGGTCTAAAAAAAGTGCGACGTTCGTCGCAAATTCCCGACGAAGTTTGATAATCCTCGTCAGCGTTTGCCGACACGTTGATGGGATCAATTCCTACAACTAAATTGCTTGCCGGTAAAACTTACATTGGATTCGCAAGCATGCAAAAAAAGGGTGTGACGGTAGCGCGGCTTTCTCTGGCGACGTTGATTGTCGGCGCATGGACTTTGGGAGGTTGCTCCGCCAGCAGCACTGGCTCGATGAGCATCACGCCGCTCACCCAGCAAGGGTCGAGCGCTGCAGGGGCGCCGGGCACGGTAACGTTGAGCTGGATTCCCCCGACCGAAAACACCAACGGCACTCCGCTCACCAATCTCGCCGGGTATCACATTCGCTATGGCACGAATCCCGGCGACTTGTCGCAATCGATCGATCTCTCCGGCACCAGCACGACGGCGTACGAAATCAGCGGCCTTTCACCAGGCACGTACTATTTTGCAGTCTCGGCCTATACCGCCATGGGAACCGAGAGCGCTCCCTCGGACGTCGGCTACAAGACCATCTGAGGAAACGCGCGCACCTCGATCGCCGCGCCAGGACTCCCTGTCACCGCGGCAATTGCGGGCTGAATCACTGGTAATATCGGCAACGTCATGGATCGGCCGCTGCCCAATACCTACTGGGTGATACCCGGTCGCGTGCTGGCTGGCGAGCACCCAACCGGCGCCGATCGGGCGGAATCGCGCATTCGCCTCGCGCGGCTGCACGAAGCAGGCATCGATTCGTTCATCGATCTCACCGAAAAGGGCGAAATGCCTGCCTACCGGCACCTGCTGCCGAGAGGCACCGAGTATCTGCGCGCGGCCATCGCCGATACCCGCGTGCCGAATAACGTCTCGCAGACCCGCCAAGTCCTCGCCAACATCCGGACCTCGCTCGATCGCGGCCGGCGCATCTACGTGCATTGCCGGGCCGGTATCGGCCGCACGGGCCTCATCATCGGCTGCTTTCTGGCGGACCAGGAGCCGAATGGAACTTCGGCGGTCGAGACCTTGAATCGCCTGTGGCGCCAAAGTGAGCGTGCGAAGAGCTGGCCTGCCGTGCCGCAAACGCCGGAACAGGCCGATTATATTCGCCATTGGCCGAAACTCGGCAAACTTTAGGCATCCAGGAGTGATACCGTGAGGGGCTATCCCGTCAGGAGGACTCGCGTGAATCAATACAAGTCAAATCCCGTCTTTGGGCGACCGTCGATACCGTCCGGCGAAGATCCGATGATGGATTTCCGGGCCCGTCTCGTGCATCAGCAAGCCGAAGCCGCCGAGCGCCGCCGCTTGGATCTGGCCGAACAGTCCTCGCGTCTCAAGTCAGCCGAGGAGCGCATCCGCATTTGGGAGCGCATTCATGAGGTTACTTTGCCGCGCGACCCGGCGCACCGCCTCGTTGAAATCATCGCCACAAACACCGGCCTGACCGACACCGATGTGCGCGACGAACAGCAACGCCGCGCATCGGCGCGAGCCGCGGTCTAATCTTTCAAATTCAGAGACTAGATGTCGAAGCTCGAGTCGACATCGATCACGCCGGCGTCGCGCAAATGCGTGATTACCAGCGCGGCCGCGGCCTCCGGCGTCAGTGCGGTCGTGTCCAAGCGGATCTCCGGATTTTCGGGCGCCTCGTACGGTGAATCGATGCCGGTAAAATTCTTCAACTCGCCTCGGCGCGCCTTTTTATAAAGTCCTTTTGCATCGCGCGCCTCTGCCTGCTCCAGGGTCGTATCGACGAAGACCTCGACGAACTCGCCGGGGGCGACCAGGGCGCGAGCCATGCGGCGCTCCGAGCGAAACGGCGAAATGAACGACACCATGACGATCAGTCCGGCGTCGACCATCAGGCGCGCCACCTCGGCCACGCGGCGAATGTTCTCGACTCGATCCTCATCCGTGAAGCCCAAATCCTTGTTGAGCCCATGGCGCACGTTGTCGCCGTCCAACAAGTATGTCTGACGGCCTTCGGCGTGCAGCTGCTTCTCGACCAAGTTCGCGATCGTCGATTTTCCGGCTCCCGACAATCCCGTGAACCAGAGAATGCAAGGTTTCTGGCGGCTCAATCCCGCGCGTGCGGCCTTGTTCACGTCCAGCGCCTGCCAGTGCACGTTTTGCGAACGGCGCAATGCGAAGTGCAGAAGGCCGGCGCCCACGGTGTTGTTGCTGAGACGATCGATCAATATGAAGCCTCCCAGAACCCGGCTGTCCGCGTAGGGTTCGAAGGCGATCGCGCTGGAGAGCTCGAGGCCGCAGACCCCAATGTCGTTGAGATCGAGTTTCTTCGCGGCCAGGTGCTCCAAGGTATTGATGTTGACGCGATACTTGATGGGCGCCACCGTCGCGGTCACGGTCTTGGCGGCAAGCTTGAGCAGATACGCACGCCCCTGCAGCAGAGGCTCATCGTGCATCCAGATAATGGTCGCCTCGAACTGATTCGCCACCGCCGGCGGCGCATCGGCAGCCGCGAGCACGTCCCCGCGGCTCACGTCGATCTCATCGGCCAGCGTCAGCGTCACGGACTCACCCGCGACCGCCGACGAAGCGTCGCCTTCGCCCGCGAACACGCGCGCCACCGTGGTGGTGCGGCCTGCCGGCAATACCCGCAGCGCATCCCCTGGGCGCACCACTCCGCTCGCGATGAGTCCGGCAAAGCCGCGAAATTCCGCGTTGGGCCGATTCACCCATTGAACGGGCATGCGGAACGCCGAGTCTTCCGCGGGGCCTTCCACCTTGACGGTCTCCAGGTACTCGAGCAGCCCCATCCCGAGATACCACGGCGTGCGCGCGCTGCGCGACGTGACATTGTCGCCGGCGACGGCGGAGACCGGGATGCAGGTGACTGCGTCGAGTTTTATCTGATCGGCAAACGCGCGATAGTCGCGCTCGATGTTGTCGAATATGTCTTGCGAGTACTCCACCAGATCCATCTTGTTCACCGCCACCACGATGTGGCGGACACCGAGCAACGCAGCGATGTAGCTGTGCCGCCGGGTCTGGGTAAGCACCCCCTTGCGCGCATCGATCAGAATCACGGCGAGATCCGCCGTCGAGGCGCCGGTGACCATGTTGCGCGTGTATTGCTCATGCCCCGGCGTGTCGGCCACGATGAATTTGCGCTTCTCGGTCGTGAAGAACCGATAGGCGACGTCGATGGTGATCCCCTGCTCCCGTTCCGCCGTCAGTCCATCCACCAGCAATGCAAAATCGAGCTCGCCGCCGCGGGTGCCGATTCTCTTCGAATCGTCGCGCAGGGCCGCGAATTGATCCTCGAAAATCATTTTGGATTCGTATAGCAAGCGCCCGATCAATGAAGACTTGCCGTCATCCACCGAGCCGCAGGTAATGAAGCGCAATAAGCTCTTGGCTTGGTGCCGTTCGAGATAATCTTCGATATCCCCGGCGGGCGCGCGCGCGGCCATCAGAAGTAGCCCTCTTGTTTTCTCGTTTCCATGGACGCCGCCCCGTCCTTGTCGACGCCCCGCCCCTCGCGTTCCGAGGTCTTCGCCGCCAGCATTTCGCGAATGACCGCCGGGATGTCCTTCGCGCTGCTGACCGTCGCGCCGGTCAGCGGATAGCAGCCGAGAGTGCGGAAGCGCACCTGCAGGGTCTCGACGCGGTCGGTCGCGCTCAAGGGCAGTCGTTCATCATCGACCATGATGAGCCGTCCGTCGCGCCGCACCACCGGACGGAGCTTGGCCAAGTAAAGCGGCACAATGGGCACCTGCTGCACGTGGATGTACTGCCATACGTCGAGTTCGGTCCAATTCGACAGCGGGAATACGCGAATGCTTTCGCCGCGATTCTTGCGCGCGTTATAAAGCGACCAAAGCTCGGGACGCTGGTTCTTCGGATCCCATCGGTGTTGCGCGGACCGAAATGAAAACACCCGCTCCTTGGCGCGGCTCTTCTCCTCGTCGCGGCGGCCGCCGCCGAACGCTGCATCGAAGCCGTGCTTATCCAAGGCTTGGCGCAGGCTCTGGGTGAGCATGATGTCGGAATAGGCGGCGCCGTGGGTCCACGGCTTGACCCCGGCATGAACTCCTTCCTGGTTGATATGCACCAGGAGTTCCAAGCCGTATTTTTTGGCGGTGGCGTCGCGGAACTCGAGCATCTCGCGGAAATCCCACCCCGATGCGATCTGCAGCAGCGGAAAGGGCGGCTTGGCGGGCGCAAATGCCTTGCGCGCGAGATGCAGCATCACCGAGCTATCCTTGCCCACCGAATACAGCATCACCGGCCTTTCACATTCCGCGACCACTTCGCGAAAGATGTGGATGCTCTCGGCCTCGAGCCTTCGCAAATAATCCAGGGCGGACATTTACACCGCGTAGCGCGCGGGCGTCTTGCGCCGTACTTCCTCGGCCGTCACGCCGGGCGCGAGCTCGATGAGCTTGAAGGAATCCTTGCGGCTGGGGCGCGAGAAAACCGCAAGATCCGTAATCAGCATGTCGACCACATTGGTTCCGGTCAAGGGCAACTCGCACCGGCTCTTGAATTTCGGATCCCCTTCCTTCGAGGTGTGATCCATCACCACCACGACGCGCTTCACGCCGGCGACCAGATCCATGGCGCCGCCCATTCCCTTGACCATCTTTCCCGGAATCATCCAGTTGGCCAAGTCGCCGTTTTCCGCCACTTCCATGGCGCCGAGAATCGCCAAATCGATGTGCCCGCCGCGGATCATCGCGAAGCTGTCCGCGGAGGAGAAGTACGAGGTCATGGGCAGCGCCGTCACCGTCTGTTTCCCGGCATTGATCAAATCGGCGTCTTCCTCGCCCTCGTACGGGAAGGGCCCCGTCCCCAGCATGCCGTTTTCCGACTGCAGCACGACTTTCATGCCGGGCGCAATGTAATTGGCGACCAAGGTCGGTATGCCGATGCCGAGATTGACGTAGAACCCGTCCTCGAGCTCGCGTGCCGCACGCGCCGCCAGATCCTCACGCGACCACGGCATTCGCCTTCTCCTCGCGCTTGCGCACGGTTCGCTTCTCGATCAATTTCTTGTAGCGCGAGCCCTGAATGATGCGCTGAACGAAAATTCCCGGGGTGTGAATGCCATCCGGGTCGAGCGCGCCGACTTCCACCAATTCCTCGACTTCCGCGATGGTGACCTGCGCGGCTGTGGCCATGTTGGGATTGAAATTCCGCGCGGTCTTGCGGTAGACGAGATTGCCCTCGGCATCGCCCTTCCACGCCTTGACCAACGACACGTCGGCCGTGATTCCCTTCTCGAGCACGTAGACTTCACCGTCCACGGTACGCGTTTCCTTGCCTTCGGCGACCAGCGTGCCCGCGCCGACCTTGGTGTAGAACCCGTAAATGCCTGCGCCGCCGGCGCGGATGCGCTCCGCCAGCGTGCCCTGCGGATTGAACTCCAGCTCCAATTCCCCGGCAAGGTACTGCCGTTCGAACTCCTTGTTCTCGCCAACATAGGAGGAAATCATTTTGCGAATCTGCCGCGTCTGCAGCAGCAGGCCCAGCCCGACGCCGTCGAGTCCCGCATTGTTGGACACGACCGTAAGATTGCCTACGCCCGAGGCATGCAGGGCGTCGATGAGGTTTTCGGGAATGCCGCAGGCACCGAATCCCCCGCACATCAAGGTCATGCCGTCCTTGACCACGCCATTGAGCGCGGACGGCGCATCTGCGTAGACTTTGGAATGCTTCTTGACGCTCATCGAGCGCACCCCTAGTAGCGGTATTGATCGACCTTGTAAGGGCCTTGTTTGTCGACGCCGATATACCGGGCCTGCGTGTCCGTCAGTTCCGTCAGCTGCGCTCCGAGCTTGGACAGCTGCAGCCGCGCCACTTTCTCGTCCAGATGCTTGGGCAACACGTACACGCCGACGGGATATTTCTTGGTGTTGCCGAACAGTTCGATCTGCGCGAGCACCTGATTCGCGAACGACGAGCTCATCACATAGGACGGATGGCCCGTTCCGCAACCCAAATTCACCAGGCGGCCCTCGGCCAGCAGAATGATGCGCTTGCCGTCGGGGAAAATCACATGGTCGACCTGCGGCTTGATGTTGTCCCAGGCGTATTGCTTGCAGCGCCGCCACTTCGATTTCATTGTCGAAGTGTCCGATGTTGCAGACGATGGCCTGATCCTTCATGCGCTTCATGTGATCGTGGGTGATCACGTGAAAATTGCCGGTCGCCGAGACGAAGATGTCTGCCTTGTCGGCGGCATAGTCCATGGTGACGACGCGGTAGCCTTCCATCGAGGCCTGCAACGCGCAGATCGGGTCGATCTCGGTTACCCAGACTTGAGCCGACAGCGCGCGCAAGGCCTGCGCGGAGCCTTTGCCCACATCGCCGTAGCCGCAAACCACGGCCACCTTGCCCGCGATCATGACGTCGGTCGCGCGCTTGATCGCGTCCACCAACGATTCGCGGCAGCCGTACAAGTTGTCGAACTTCGACTTCGTAACCGAATCGTTGACGTTGAATGCCGGGAAAGCCAATTGACCGTCCTTGGCCATCTGGTAGAGGCGCTTGACCCCGGTGGTGGTTTCCTCGGTGACTCCCTTGATCTTGGCCAGCCGCGTCGAATACCACTTCGGATCGGCGTTCAATTTGGCCTTGATGGCGGAGAACAGGCATTGCTCCTCTTCGTTGCCGGGCTTGGCGATCAGCGCCGCATCCTTCTCCGCCTTGGCGCCCAAGTGCAGCAGCAGCGTCGCATCGCCACCGTCGTCCAAAATCATGTTCGAATGGCCGCCATCGGGCCACTCGAAAATGCGGTGCGTGTAATCCCAATACTCGGCGAGCGATTCGCCCTTGACCGCGAATACCGGCGTGCCGCCGGCGGCGATGGCCGCGGCCGCGTGGTCCTGAGTCGAATAAATATTGCACGACGCCCAGCGCACCTGCGCGCCCAGCGCGTTCAAGGTTTCGATCAGCACCGCCGTTTGAATGGTCATGTGCAGCGAGCCGGTGATGCGCGCTCCGCGCAGCGGCTGCTGCGCCGCGAACTCATGCCGGATCGCCATCAGGCCCGGCATTTCCGTTTCGGCGATCCTGATTTCCTTGCGGCCCCAATCCGCCAAGCCGAGATCCTTGACGAGAAAATCATTGGGCTGTTTGATTGCTGCGTTCATCGATCGATGCTCCTTAAAGTTTCCGGGCGCCTCAAGCGGCTCGCGTGGCTTTCAATTCGGCGGCGAGAGTACTCGCCTTGTCCATGCGCTCCCAGGTGAATTCCGCTTCTTTCCGGCCGAAATGCCCGTACGAGGCGGTCTTTTGATAAATGGGCCGCGCCAGATCCAGCATTTCGCGCAGGCCGAACGGAGTCAGATCGAAATGCGCGCGCACCAGCTGCGTCAAGCGCGTATCGGTCAACTTGCCGGTGCCGAATGTCTCGACCATGATGGAGGTGGGTTCGGCGACCCCGATGGCATACGAAACCTGGACTTCGCAGCGCTCGGCCAAGCCCGCGGCGACGATGTTCTTGGCCACATAGCGCGCTGCGTAGGCCGCCGAACGGTCGACCTTCGACGGGTCCTTGCCGGAGAAGGCACCGCCTCCGTGGCGCGCGAATCCGCCATAGGTATCGACGATGATCTTGCGTCCCGTGAGGCCGCAATCACCGACCGGACCGCCGATGACGAAACGCCCCGTGGGGTTGATGTGGTACTTGGTATGCTTGTCGATCCACTTCGCCGGCAGCACCGGCTTCAAGATCTCCTCCATGACGGCTTCGCGCAATTGCTTGGTGCTGACGCTGTCCTCATGCTGGGTCGACAGGACCACGGCCTCGAGCCCCACCGGCTTGTCGTCTTCGTAGCGCAAGGTTACCTGGCTCTTGGCGTCGGGCCGCAGCCAAGGCAGCTTGCCGCTCTTGCGCACCTGAGCCTGACGTTTCACCAATCGATGCGCCATCGTGATGGGCGCCGGCATGAGCACGTCGGTCTCATTGGTGGCATAGCCGAACATCAATCCCTGGTCGCCCGCTCCTTGCTTGCGTTCGTCCTTGCGATCGACGCCCTGAGCGATGTCCGGCGACTGCTTGCCGATGATGTTGAGCACGCCGCAACTTGCGCCGTCGAAGCCCATGTCGGAGTGGTCATAGCCGATGTCGAGCACGGTTTTGCGCACCAGCGCTTCGACATCGACCCAGGCGCTCGTGGTGACCTCTCCGGCGACGATCACGACGCCGGTCTTGACCATGGTCTCGCAGGCCACCCGGCCTTTGGGATCGGCCGCCAGAATGGCATCGAGGACGGCGTCGGAAATCTGGTCGGCCACCTTATCGGGGTGACCTTCGGAGACCGATTCCGAGGTAAATGAGAAACTTCTGCTCATGCGTCGAATTCCTTAAGCGTTGAACCAAAATTGTCCTCGAAACGGCGCGCGAACTCCGCTCTGGTGACGCTGTGATTCTGCGGGCCGCGCGACTCGATCTTGACGGCACCCATCAAGGACGCCACCCGGCCGGTGGTTTCCCAATCCAGACCCTTGAGCAGCCCGTGGATTAGACCAGCGCGATAGGCATCCCCGCAACCGGTGGGATCGACCACAGTCTTGGGTTTGGCGCACGGAACTTCAAATGTCGGTCCGTTGGTGTATATGACCGATCCTTCCGCGCCCCGCGTGACCACCAGCGCCTCCACCTGGGCCGTTACATCAGAGACCGTAAAACCGGTCTTTTGTTGCAGCAGGCCCCATTCATAATCATTGACGGCAACCCAGCGCGCCTGCGCAATGAAGGTTTTCAGCTCCTCGGCGCCGAACATGGGCATGCCCTGCCCGGGATCGAAAATAAAGGGGATGTTCGCGGCCGCAAATTGGGCCGCGTGCTCGACCATTGCCTGGCGTCCGTCCGGCGCCACGATGCCGAGGGCAATATCCGGCCCCGCATCCGCTACCCGGTTGATGTGCGCGTGCTGCATCGCTCCCGGGTGAAACGCCGTGATCTGGTTGTCATCGAGGTCGGTGGTGATGAAGGCCTGGGCCGTAAAAGTCTCGTTGACCACCTTGATATGTTCAACGCCGATGCCCTGCGCGGTCATACGCTTCGGCATAAGGCCCAAAATCATGACCGGCGGTCGCCATGGGCACGCCCCGATCGCCCAGGAGCCTCAAGTTGTAGGCGATATTCGCCGCGCATCCACCGAACTCGCGGCGCATCTCGGGTACCAGAAAAGACACGTTCAGGATGTGAATCTTGTCCGGAAGAATGTGCGATTTGAAGCGGTCCGGAAACTGCAAAATCGTGTCGTAAGCCACCGAGCCGCATATCAAGGCGGCTTTTCCACTCAATCGATCCTGCGCCATCCGCACATCCAGTCGGGTCAAACGGCTATTCTACAAGGAAAGCCATGCCACCCGCTGTATCGAATCGCGACCTATTCGGCGCCGCCCGCGTCCGCGCCGCGCGCCGGAGCCGCCCGCGGCGGGACCGCCCGCTCCGGGGCCTCAACGGGCACAATCCCCCCGTGGGGCCGCGGCAGCCCTGGAATTTCCATGATCCTCGGACGTGATATCTGCGGAAGTTGGGAAAGCGCCAGCCGATATGAGTGGTTGGTGACGAACGGCCTGGGCGGTTTCGCGTGCGGCACCGCCGCCGGCGGTCATACACGCCGCTATCATGGGTTTCTCGTCGCGAGCTTGAGGCCGCCGGTGGAGCGCACGCTTCTGGTGGCGAAGATCGATCTCTCCGTGGAATACCTCGGCGTCGAGACTGATCTCTCGGCCAATGAGTTCGCGGGTGGGACAATCAGCGGGCAAGGCTTCGTACACCTGCAATCCTTCGCCGTACGCGACGGGATTCCGACTTGGCGCTATGCGGTCGCCGATGCGCTGTTGGAACAGCAGATTTTCATGGCGATCGGGGCCAATACGAGCTATCTGCGGTTGGAACTGCTGCGTGCATCGGCGCCCTTGCGGGTCATGCTGAAGCCCTTCGTCACGTACCGCGACTATCACAGCCATGGCCGGGGCGCTCATGCCTTCGAGCTCGAGCCCCGCGCCGCGGAGTGCCGAGTGCAAGCCTTCGCCGGCGCCCGCCCCTACGTATTGTCGATCAGCCAAGGGCGGTTCGCGGCCGCGCCCGAGTGGTACTGGAACTTCTGGCATCGAATGGAAGCGGAGCGCGGACTCGACGGGTTGGAGGATTTATTGACCCCCGGGACATTTACCGCCGATCTAGCGCCTTCATGCGCCGATCTATGCGGTGGCGACGGCCGAGGCGGCTGCACCGCCTGCCGGCGAGGACGTCCTCGACGGCTTGCGCACGGGCTCGCAGCAACTCATCGCACCTCTGCCGCAGACGGCACCCACGTGGATTCGCACGCTCGCGCGAGCGTCCGATCAGTTCGTCGTGCGGCGCGGCGAGGCGCACAGCATCATCGCAGGCTACCCGTGGTTCACGGACTGGGGACGCGACACGATGATTTCATTGCCCGGTCTCGCCACCTCGCTGGCTCGCTACGATCTTGCGGCCGGCATCCTGCGAAACTATGCGCGCTTCATCGACCGCGGAATGCTGCCCAATTGTTTTTCAGACCGAGGCGAGGCGCCGCAGTACAACACCGCGGACGCGACCCTGTGGATGTTCCACGCCCTCGACGACTACTTGCAAGCGAACGACGATTCGAGTCTGGTCGGCGAATTGTTCGAATCCTTGGCGGCCGTGATTCACGCGCACGCAGACGGCACTCGCTACGGGATCCGCGTGGATTCGGCCGACGGGCTGCTGCATGCGGGCGAGCCTGGCACGCAGCTGACGTGGATGGATGCCAAACACGCGGACCACGCATTCACGCCGCGCGTCGGCAAGCCGGTGGAAATCAACGCACTGTGGCTGAACGCGTTGGATGTGGCCGCCCGGCTCGCCGCCCGCGTTGGCAATGCCGTGGAAGAGCGTTTCTGCCGAGCCTTGCTCGTCCGCGCGAGCGCAGGCTTCGGCCGTTTTTGGAATGCGGAGCGCGCATGCCTGTACGATGTGATCGATGTCGACGGCGGGACCACGCGCGACGGCTCGATACGTCCTAATCAAATCCTGGCCGTCGCGCTGCCCTACTCCGGGCTGAGCGCCGAGCAGATGCGGGCCGTGGTCGAGTGCTGCGGCCGCGAACTTCTGACGAGCGTTGGCCTGCGCACCTTAAGCCTCCGGGATCCGGGCTACGTCGGGCGCTGCGTGGGCGGTCCGGAGCAACGCGATGCCGCGTACCACATGGGAACGGCCTGGGGCTGGCTGCTTGGACCGTTCGCGCGGGCTCACTATCGAGTTCATGGCGATGCACGGCTGGCGCAGTCCTTTCTCGAGCCGCAAGCGCAGGAAATGAACAGCACGTGCTTGGGAACTCTGAGCGAGATATTCGATGGTGATGCGCCTCACAGTGCGCGCGGCTGCTTCGCGCAGGCCTGGAGCGTCGCTGAGATACTGCGTTCTTGGATTTACCTCGAGCGCAAAATCTCCAAAGAGGATGGCGGATGAATACCGAGCGCGAGCGCCTGCTGGCAAACGTGCCCGGCCCCGATGGCTGGCAACACTGGGGCCCATATTTGAGCGAGCGCCAGTGGGGCACGGTGCGCGAGGACTACAGCCCAGGCGGCACGGCGTGGGAGTACTTTCCGCACGAGCACGCGCGCAGCCGCGCCTACCGATGGGGTGAAGACGGCATCGCGGGATTTTCGGACGCCGAGCAGCGGGTGTGCCTCTCGTTGGCGTTGTGGAATGGCCGCGATCCGATTCTGAAGGAGCGACTGTTCGGGTTGACCAACGCCGAAGGCAATCACGGCGAGGACGTCAAGGAGCATTATTTTTATCTGGATGCCACGCCCACGCATTCGTATTTGAAGATGCTCTACAAGTATCCGCAGCGCGCCTTTCCCTATGCGGATTTGGTCGCCGAGAACGGCCGCCGCGGCGTGGACGTTCCGGAGTACGAGTTGTTGGACACCGGTGTGTTCGCCGACAACCGCTACTTCGATGTGTTCGTCGAATACGCCCAGGCGGAGCCCGGCGATATTCTGATGAAGATCACCGCGTGGAATCGCAGCGATGGGCCCGCAATTCTGCATGTGATCCCGCAGCTCGTACTGCGCAACACGTGGACCTGGGAGCCCGGCAGCCTGAAGCCCAAGCTACGCGCCGTGGATGACTGTGCCATCGGCATCGAACCTGCCGCCTTGGCAATGAGTCGCCTGTACTTCGACGGCACAGCGGACTTGTTGTTCACTGAAAACGAATCCAATGTGCCGCTGCTCTGGAAGACGGGAGCCCCCGGCTACTTCAAGGATGGTTTTCACGATCGCATCGTCGGCGGCCATGCCGACCGGGTCAACGGTTCGCGGGTCGGCACCAAAGCCGGAGTGTGGTTTCGCTCGACCTTACCCGGCCGCGGCAGTGGGGAATATCGGCTGCGACTGTCAAGGAAAGTGCTTGGTAACCCCTTCGACGATTTCGAGGCAGTGCTGACGGAGCGCCGCACGGAGGCCGATCAGTACTACGCCGAGCTGCAGAAGGACATGGCGTCGGCCGACGAACGGGTCGTGCAGCGGCAGGCATTTGCGGGCCTGATCTGGAGCAAGCAGTTTTACTGCCTGGATATCCCGCGCTGGCTCAAGGGCGATCCCGGACAAGTGCGGCCGCCGGATGCGCGCCTGCGGGGCCGCAACGTCGAATGGCGCAATCTCAACAACGCCGACATCATTTCCATGCCGGATAAATGGGAATACCCCTGGTATGCCTCCTGGGATCTGGCCTTCCATTGCATTCCCTTCGCCTTGATCGATGCCGAGTTCGCCAAGCATCAACTGGTGCTGCTGACTCGCGAATGGTACATGCACCCCAACGGTCAACTTCCCGCCTACGAGTGGGCATTCAGCGACGTGAACCCCCCGGTGCACGCCTGGGCCGCCTGGCGCGTCTATCAAATCGACCGCAAGCAGAGCGGCGGGCACGGCGACCTCGAGTTTCTCGAGCGCGTGTTTCACAAGCTGATGCTGAACTTCACCTGGTGGGTGAACCGCAAGGATGCCCTCGGCCGAAATATTTTCCAGGGCGGGTTCTTGGGTCTGGACAACATCGGCGTGTTCGATCGCAGCGCTCAGCTTCCGACCGGCGGCTATATCAACCAGTCGGACGGCACCAGCTGGATGGCCATGTATTCTCTGAATTTGATGCGCATTGCTCTCGAGCTCGCCGAGCACAATCATGTGTACGAAGACATAGCGAGCAAATTCTTCGAGCATTTCCTGAACATCGCCGAGGCGATGAGCTGCATGTACACGAAGGACATCGGCCTCTGGGACGAGGAAGATCAATTCTTCTATGACGTCTTGAATCTGCCGAACGATGACAGGGTGAGATTGCGGATTCGCTCGATGGTGGGGCTGATCCCCCTGTTTGCCGTCGAGACCCTGGAGCCGGAAATGCTGGAGAGACTTCCGGGTTTCCGCAAGCGGCTGGAATGGTTCTTGAGTCACCGGCCGGATCTTGCGGGCCTGGTCTCGCATTGGCAGTCGCCGGGACGCGGCCAACGGCGGCTGCTGTCGCTGCTGCGCGGTCATCGAATGAAAAGCTTATTGCGGCGGATGTTGGACGAGTCTGAGTTCCTGTCCGACTACGGCGTACGGGCGTTGTCGCGCGCGCATCTCGCGAACCCCTTCGTGCTCAAAGTCGACGGCGTCGACCAGTCGGTGCGCTACTCGCCGGCCGAATCGGACTTGCGGCAGTTCGGCGGCAACTCCAATTGGCGAGGACCGATCTGGTTTCCCTTGAATTTCCTCATCGTCGAGTCTTTGCAGAAATTCCACCACTACTACGGCAACGATTTCAAGGTGGAATGCCCGACGGGGTCGGGCCGTTTTCTCACCATCGACGAGGTGGCCGGCGAGCTCTCGCATCGTTTGTCGCGAATCTTCTTGAAGGACGGCAACGGCGAACGGGCGGTGCTGCGGCATCAGCCTGAGCTGCAGAAGGACCCGAACTACCAAGACTGCATTCCGTTCTACGAGTATTTCCATGGCGATACGGGCCGGGGGGTCGGTGCGTCGCACCAGTCCGGATGGACCTCCCTGATCGCCAAACTGCTCATGCCTCGGGCGCATGACTGACGAACAGGCGTATGACTGCGAACAGGCTTATGACTGCGAACAGGCGATGACTGCGAACAGGCGTGTGACTGACCAACAATAGTCGCGGCGCCTCACGGGTTGTTTGCTAGCATACCGGCGATTCTCCGGAAGAGGACACGCCCCATGAAAGACAACCCCGATTCACCGGTCACGCGTTCGGATGAAGAGTGGAAAAAACAATTGCCGCCCGAGACTTTCTCCGTTATGCGCCAGCACGGCACGGAACGCGCCGGCACGAGCCCGCTCAACAAGGAACATCGCCCGGGGATGTATGCCTGCGCGGCTTGCGGGCTGCCGCTCTTCGAGTCATCCACGAAATTCGACAGCGGCACGGGTTGGCCGAGTTTTTTTGCGCCGCTGCCGAAGGCGGTGGGCACCACTACCGACCGCAGCCTCGGCATGGCGCGCGTCGAAGTGCACTGCGCCCGCTGCGGGGGACACTTGGGGCACGTGTTTCCGGACGGTCCGAATCCGACCGGCGAGCGCTACTGCATGAACGGCGTGGCGCTGAAATTCGAACCAAAATGATTCGTAACGGACCGAGGGGAAAACGCTCCATGCGGGACTTGCAGCGAAATAAATCGCTGATTCGGACATTCATCGCGGCCGGTGTGCTCACTTCGGCAGTGGCCGGTCCGGCGGTCGCGCAGGAAATGCCGAAAACATTGGTGGAGGCCGCCGGGATGGAACAGGTAGATCGGCTTCCGATCACTGATTTTTATTCGACGCCTCTGGATCTCTCCGCGACCAAGCCGGGCGATCTTCTGCGCAAGGAATCGTTCTCCGGTTACTCCTTGCCGAAGGGTGCGACAGCGGTACGCATCCTCTATCACTCGTTGGATGCCACGGGAGGCGATGTCGCCACCTCGGGGGTCGTGCTGATTCCCGCCGGAACGCCGCCGCCGCAGGGTTGGCCCGTCATTGCCTGGGCGCACGGCACCAGCGGCGTTGCCCGCCAGTGCGCTCCCTCGGCTATGAAGGACGTGTATTACGGCGCCGAGGGCCTGATGCCCATGGTCGCCGCCGGTTTCGCGGTGGTGGCCACGGATTACCATGGACTCGGTACCGAGGGGCCGCACCAATACGTCAACAAGGTTGCTCAGGCACGCGATGTCATCTACTCGATTCCGGCAGCGCACGCGGCCGTGCATGGCCTATCTTCGAAATGGGTGGTGGACGGTCATTCGCAAGGCGGGCTCGCGGCCTGGGGAGTGGCCGAGTCCGAATCCACGCTCAAGGATCCGAATTACCTCGGCGCCGTCTCGGTGGCGGGCGTCGCACGCGAGGCGGATTTCTTCAGTCACCTGAGCAACACCCCGGGCGTCGGCTTTTATTTGGCCTTCATGGCCGCCGGAGTCCACGCGCGGTATCCCGAATTCAATCCCCACGACCTCCTGTCGGATAGCGTGCTCGAGCACTACCCCGACGTCACGACCAAGGGCTGTTTTTACTACGGATACGCCACCTATGCGGCGTTGCCGAGCGGTACGCTGCTGCGGCCCAAGTGGGAGAAAAGCCCTTGGGTCCATCGGTTTTTTGAGGGCAACGCGGTGGGCGACGCGCCCATCGGCGGGCCGCTGCTCGTGATCGCCGGCGAAGCGGATCAGACGGTGCCGATCGAGGGTGTGCGGGAAGCCGTCAAGAAAATGTGCGCCGCGAAACAGTTGGTGACCTTCCGCAGCTATCCCGGCCTCGATCACGATCCGACCATGGAGAAATCGACCCCCGATCAATTCGAGTGGATCAGGGCGCGATTTGCCGGAACTGCGGCGGCGACGAATTGCAGCGGTGGTGCGACCTGACGACCTTGCGTTGAGTACAGCTCAACGCATCATGAGCAGTTCGAAACGTCTCTTACTGAAAACGACCAAATACTGTCTCCCGAGGCATCCATGCCTTGTAACCGACCTCAAGGAGACCGCCCATGATTTCGCCACGTTTGTCCGCTGCCGTCGCCATCAGTTCGTGCGTGCTCGCGAGCATCCTCGTCATACCCCGCGTGCTAGGCGCGGAGCCTGCCGGCCAGCTCCCGACCAAGGTCGTCCACTATGCGGACCTGAATCTCAATAGCCGCGACGGTGTCGAGGTACTCTATCGACGAATACAGGGTGCGGCACGCGATGTCTGCGGGCCCCCAGCGCGCACCGGCAGCCGAATAGTCTCTGCCGTGTGGCAGGCCTGCATGGCGAATGCCATCAGGACGGCGGTGCAGGGGGTGGATCGGCCATTGCTCACGGCCTACTATGATGAACACTTCGGCCAGAGGATCCAGCGAGGTTTGACGCGTACGGCCGCCAGAAACAACTAGGAGCTGCAGGATCGCAACGACGGGATCGACGGCGCATCGACATCGGGCGAGCAAAAGACAAGCGAAGGCGATCCGCAGACTGCCGATGGGCAGTCTGCGCGTTTTCGTCGCTGTGGCTCACCACTTGAATTTCACCCGTGCTGCGGAAGCGCTGGGCGTCAGCGCGAGCGCGGCAAGTCTGCAGATTCGTGCATTGGAAGAATATCTGGGGCGGGCATTATTGCGCCGCGACGGCCGGCACGTCAGCCTCACGGACGAGGGCACGAGTCTTCTGCCGCGGGTGCGCCGCGCACTGGAGGATTTGGAGGGAGCGCTCGACGACATTCGCGCCGATCGGAGCGCGGGTATCTTGCGGGTCAGTATGCTCGCGTCGTTCGTGCAACAGTGGCTGCTGCCACGCCTGCCGCGCTTCCAGGCATCGCACCCGGCCGTCTCGCTGTACGTCAATACCTCGCCCGAACTCGTCGACTTTGCGCGCAGCGAGCACCAAGTGGCGATTCGCTTCGGGAGCGGCCCCCGCTGGCCCGGAGTCGAGGCCGAAAAACTGCTCGGCGAGTGGTTGGTGCCCGTTTGCGTACCATCTCTATTGCACGACCACGGGCTGGTCGATGATCCGCAGCGACTTCGCCGCTATCCTCTATTGCACGGCGAAACGGAGCCCTGGAGTCTGTGGCGGGATCGCGCCCATACCGCGGCCGGCACGGCAGGGAGCACGGCAGGGAGCCCGAATTCGCAGCTAGACGACTCTTCGGCCATCGTGCGTGCCGCCGCGCGCGGCCAAGGGCTCGCTCTCGCGCGTTGGAGCCTCGTCGCCGATGAGGTTGCGGAGGGATCGCTGGCGGTGGCGTGCAGCGAACCTCTCGCATACCACCGCGCCTATTGGTTCGTCTATCCGCGGCGGGTTCGCACGCTCGCGACGGTCGCGGCATTCAGGACCTGGATCTTCGCGCAGGCGGCGCAATTTCCCTCGCCCCAAGGGGTACGGGCCTAGAAAAAGCGGGCTCGCACAGGGGGGAAACCCTGCCTCTGGGCTCTATGCGCCAGATCCCTTGTGTTCCGCCTTCCACTTCTGCACGGCGGCCATCGTGTTCCCGACATGCTTCTCGGGATCCATCGCCGTGTACTCATAGATGATTTTGCCGGTGGGGGCGATCACGTAGGACGTACGATTCGCGTACTCCGGCTTGACCGCCAGCACGGCGTCATACGCTTTGGTGATGCTCTGGTCCGCGTCGGAGGCCACGGCAAATTTGTTTCGGCATTCGCTCACCGAGAACTTGTTGAGGGTATCGATGGGATCGTGCGAGACCCCGATGACGGTGGCGCCCAGGGCCTTGAATTTATCCGTGGCCTCGGCGAACTCGTGAGCCTCGACGGTGCAGCCCGGCGTGAATGCCGCCGGATAGAAATACAGCACGACCGGCCCGTTCTTGAGCGCATCGGCCAAGACAAACTTGAACGGCTTGCCGGCGAGAGTCGCTTGCGTGGTGAAATCGGGCGCCTGCGCGCCGGGCTTCAACGCCGCGTACAGGGGCGCCGAGAACACGGCGCAGCCCAGGGCAAGAATCATTAAACGCTTCATGTGGGGTTCCTTTCCGTTGGAGCTGAATCGGCAGTGGGGCAGTCTGCGCCATTCGAATTTTGGTCGCAATACTCAAGCCTGCAGGGGCCGTGCGCCCACAGCGCGTGTCTGCAGGGCCTATGTCAAGACCTCGCGAAGGTCACGGCACACTCGCACCACGTCATCGTCCTTCATTGCCGGAAATAACGGCAAGGTTACGGTCTCGCGCCCCACTCGCGCCGCCACGGGCGTGTGCTCCTCGTTGTAACCCTGGTCTCGATAATATTTCAGACTGGGAATGCTGGGGTAATGCACGCCGATGCCGATGCCGCGTTCGGCCATCATTTTTTGAAACCCAGGCCGGGTCATGCGGCGCGCCCGGAAATCGATGAGCACCTGAAACATGTGCCAGCTGTGGCCCGAGTCGCCGGGCGCCGGCAATGCGACGCCCGAAAAGCCGTCGAGCTCCTCGAAATAGCGCATGGCGAGCGCGTGGCGCCGTGCATTGAATCCGTCCAGGCGACGCAGTTGATCGATCCCCACCTGGGCCGCGATGTCGCTGAGATTGCTTTTCGCTCCCGGAAACATGACGTCGACTTCGCCCGAGGAATTACGCTTGATGCCATGGAATCGATATTGCTCGAATAATTCCGCGGCCATGGCGTCGCCGGTGGTGATGGCGCCCCCCTCGATGCTCGTCATGTTCTTGTTGGGATGGAAACTGAACACCACCAGATCGCCGAAGCTGCCGATCGGTTTATCCGCATAGCGAGACCCTATGGCATGGGCCGCATCCTCCACGACCCGCAAGCCGTGCTCGGCCGCGAGACCGTAGAGTTCCTCCATGTCTACCGGCAGTCCGGCAAAATGCACCGGCATGATGGCGCGAGTCCGCGCCGTGATCGCCGCGGGCACCTTGTCGAGGTTGAGGTTGCGCGTCGACAGCTCGATGTCCACGAACACCGGTTTTGCACGCAGGCGCGCCACCACATTGGCGCTGGCCGCAAAGCTCATGGCCGGAACGATGACTTCATCGCCGGGACCCACCCCGGCGACTTCGAGCGCCATTTCGAGGCCGGCAGTGGCGGAAGTCATTACCCGTACATGGCGATTCCCCCCCAGGTACGCGGCGAGCGCGGTCTCGAAGGCCAGGACTTTGGGGCCGCTCGCCAATTGACCCGAACGAAATACCTCGGCGACGGCCGCAATGCTTTCTTCATCGATCGATGGACGCGTAAAAGGCAGAAAGGGCTTCATGCCGAACTCCTCGAAACCAGGATCACACCGGCGCAGATCAGCGCAATTCCGAGCACCTTGGCAGGCGCCATGCTCTCGCCCAGCCACACCACCGAGACGGCAGCGACGACCACGTAGCCCAGGGATAGCATGGGGTAGGCGGTGCTCACGGGGGCCTTCGAGAGTGCGGCGACCCAGACACAGACGCTTGCCGCATAGCACACCATGCCGATCCAAAACGGCGCGCTCCTCGACAGGATCACCACGCCGCTGCTCAGGGTACCGGCACTGAAGTCGGAAAAATGCGCCAGCGGCCGGGTCGCCACCTTGAGAAGCAGCTGCGCGGCGGCGTTCAATCCCACGCCGGTGAGGATCAGCACCCAGGTTATCCAGCTCATTGCCGCGCCACCAGGACGCGGCCGGCATCCTGGGCCACGAGGCGCATCGGCACACCGCGGCCATTGAGATCATCGAACATGCTCTTCTCCATCACCGCGAACGCCTTAGATTGCGAAGTCCAGCGGCGAATGAATTCCGCCAGGTCGGCAATTTCGGCGTCCGGCGCTTTGCGTAGGCCATAGTCGAGTTCGCCACGATACCGCACGAGCGTGACGGTCCGTCGCAAATAAAATGTCAGGGATTGATCGTAGGTCCCCACGCTGTAGAGAGGCGCGACGCCGTCCTCGGCCGACGGGGCGGCCGCATCCGCCGCGAGGGCGGCCGCAAAGCCGGCTCCCGAATAGATCGGCGCCACCACGGCCGCGGCGCGGAGCAGCAGCAGCCAGGCCAGGCACCAGCCTGCTCCGAGAAATACCCCGGCTCGTGTCGCGTCGCGCGCACGCTGCACCAGCACGAAGGCGCCCGTTACCGCGAGTAGCAGTGCAATCTGCCCGAGCGGCTTTTCAAGCGGCAAGAAATAAACACTGCGATCCGACGCGGCGACGATGCTCGGCCAGCGAAGGCTCGCTATCCCCAATGCCGAGCCGGCGATCACTGTGAATACGGCGGTGTACAAGAAATCACGCTTCAGCCGCTCCGGCGGAATGGCGGCAATCAGGAGCGCGAGCGCAGGCATGACCGGCAATATATAGGGCGCGAGTTTCGAGTCGGACAGCGAGAAGAAGATCACGATGAACGCCACCCAGATCCGGAGGAATAACCCCCGATCGAATCCGTCCGTCGGGCGAGAGGACGGGCGCCGCCACCCGGTGGCCAGCACGCGCAGAGCGGACAAAGACCACGGAATACTGCCGGCAAAGAATATCGCGCCGAAATACCACAACGGCTCCTCGCGATCGGCGCTCGGAGTCAGATAACGCGCTACATGCTCGTGGACGAAGTAGAACTGCAGGAAATCCGGCAACCGGCCCGCAGCAAGCAGATGCCACGGGACGGTGATGGCGAGAAAAAGCGGCAGGCCCCACTTGGCGTGCAGCCGGCGCCAGGGCGAGAAGTCGCGCGAGTACAGGCTGTAGAGAATCAACACCGCCGCAGGCAGCGCCGCCGCGACGGGACCCTTGGTCAGCACGCCGCAGGCGGTCGCCGCCCACCCCAGCAACATCCAATGTCGGGACTGCGCCGCGCTTTGCGCGAGCAAAAAAGCCATCAGGCTCAAGGTGATATAGAACGTGAGGCTCATGTCCAAGGTCAGGAGCTGACCCATGACGACGAACAGGAACATGCCCGCCAACACGGCGGCGGCGCGCCAGCCCGCATCGACCCCCCCCAGCCGGCAGGCCGCAAGCCCGGTCAGAGCAAGGGTTCCGAGCGCGGTCAGCGCGCAATATAAACGCGCGGCGAATACGCTCGGGCCGAGCAGACGGTAACTCAAGGCCGTCGCCCAGTATTGCAGCGGCGGTTTTTCGATATAGGCCAAGCCGTTCAAATGCGGAATGACCCAATCGCCGCCCGCCAGCATCTCGCGCGGAATCTCCGCGTAGCGCCCCTCGTCGGGGTTGAAAAGCGGGCGGGCATTGAGCGTTGCCAACCAGAGCGACGCGAGCAAGGCGGCCAGCCCCCAATAGACCGTTCGATCGCGCTCGGCCCTCGGCAGCGATGCGATCACGCCGGCGCTGCCGAGACCGCCAATCGGCCGGACCGTCCCGCGATCTCCCCCATGACGACGGCGCGTACCGGCAGCGGCCGGCTCATGGCGAGTTCGTGGATCTTGGCCATGCGCGTCATCAGCGCTCCGGACTCGCGCCATTTCACCAGCAGGGACTCGAAAGAATCGAGCAGCAGCATGCCTTCGAGTTCGGCGTGCAAGGTAAAGACCTGCAGATTGTCCGCGAGCGGGACGTCGGCTGCCGCGGCGGAGAGGCGAAAAACCGCCTCCGCAATCGTCGATTCATCGATGCCGTCCACTCCCAACATCTCATCGAAGGTCGGCAAGGTGGTGGGCAGCTGCGGGCAGACGCTCACGGCCTCCCCCAGCATCGGCAAGAATGGCGGCCCGCCGCGCGTGTCGCTCGCATAGCGCAGGCCATACTCCTGCTCGAGCTCCAAGCCATGGGTATTGATCTGCCAGCCCGCGGCCGCATGCGATTGCGGCAAGAATCCGAACACCTGCTCGAACGCCTTCAGGCCGCGCTCGAATTCCAGCCGCGTCCAGGCCGGCGTCGCATTGGCGACGTAATCTTGCCAGCGCACGTGATCATAGGTATGAAGCCCCACCTCGAAGCCGGCGTCGTGCGCGCTTCGCATGACGGTGCCTGCCCCTCGCCCGATATCCGGCCCGGGCAGCAACACTCCATAGAGCAGGGTCTTCAGGCCGTAGTGCTTGAGCACCGAGGTGCGCGCGACCTTTTGGGCGAACCCCTTGCGAAAGACGCGGCGCATGGCGCGTCCGGTGTTGTCGGGTCCGACGGAAAAATAAAAGGTGGCATCTACCCCCAGCTTCTTGAACAGTTTCATGAGCCGCGGCACGCCTTCACGCGTGCCTCGCAGGGTATCGACATCGACCTTGAGGCCGATGCGGGCGCTCTCAAGCATCGCGCGACAACAACGCCGATGCGGACGGCAGGCTATGCGCATACGAATCGAAAATGGCGTTCAGAGCCGCGCGCATGTCGGTCTTGGGCGTCCAGCCAAGTTCTGCCGTGGTGTTCTTGATCGAGGGCAGCCGCGCAGGAATATCCGCATACCCCTTGCCGTAGTAGTCGAGGGCGGAAATGTCGATGAGCTTGGTGTTGCGCGCGGTGGGTGCGTATTCCGGCCGCGACAAAGCAATCTCCAGCATCATCTCCGCCAGCTTGCGGATGGAATACGAGTTATGGGGATTGCCGATATTGTAGATTTTGCCGTCGGCGATGCCGCCCGGATTGTCGATGATCGTGGTCAGGCATTCGACGGCGTCGTCGATGAAGGTAAAGGCGCGCGTTTGATTGCCGCCGTCGACCAGTTTGATCGGTTCGCCGCGCACGATGTGTCCCAGAAACTGCGTGAGCACCCGAGAGCTTCCCTCCTTGGGATCATCCATGCTGTCGAGGCCCGAGCCGATCCAGTTGAAGGGCCGAAACAGCGTGAACTGCAGCCCCTGTTGACCATAGGCATAGATGATGCGATCGAGCAGCTGCTTGACGCAGGAATAAATCCAGCGTTGCTTGTGAATGGGGCCCAAGACCAATTCGGACGTATCGGAATCGAATTCCTTATCCTTGCTGGCGCCGTAGACCTCGGAGGTCGAGGGAAACACCACGCGCTTCTTGTACTTGACGCAGTGGCGGATGATGGGCAGGTTGGCTTCGAAATCCAGCTCGAATACGCGCAGCGGCTCGCGCACGTACGTCGCCGGCGTCGCGATCGCCACCAACGGCAGAATCACATCGCACTTGCGCACGTGATACTCCACCCACTCCCGATTGATGGTGATGTCGCCTTCGACGAAATGAAATTTCGAATCGCCGAGCAGCGTGCTGACCCGCTCGGATTGCAAATCCATGCCGAAAATATTCCAATCGGTGTGCGCCAGGATGTACTTGCTCAGGTGATGGCCGATGAAGCCATTGACCCCAAGGATGAGAACGTTTTTCAAAATAATCCCCTGCTCATGATATTCAAGGCCAAATCCCGGCTCAGCTTAAGGGCAACGGCTGGCGCGCCAAGGCCGGGGGTGCGCGATCGGGCCTCACGGGCTCGCCGTCGATCGCCAGCCGCACCAACCGCAGCCGCCGCCCGTCGATGCAGTCGGCGTACCATTCGCCTTGCTCGGCATACAGGCAGGGCGCACGGCTTGCGTGGCGCGGCGGCTGGGCATCCACGCGCGTCTCCAGGACGGCAAGCCTACACCCGTTTACCTCGGTAAAGGCACCCGGAAACGGCGGCGCGACCGCCCGCACCAGATCGTGCACCGCGCGAGCGGTGCGCCGCCAATCGATGCGGCCGTCTTCCGGAGTGCGCCGCGCCAAAATAAGATCCCTCCGCCAGGTCAAGCGGGCGCGCGTGCGCGGTGCCCGCCACCAAAGCCGGCAAGCTGCGCTTCAGCACCTGCTCGGCGGCTGCAGCCACTTTGAGCGAGACGTCGAGCGCCGTGTCATTCTCGAGGATCGGCACGGACTCCTGATCCACGAGTGCGCCCGCGTCGGGCTTCCCCACCATGTAATGCAAGCTTGCGCCTGTCGACGATTCTCCGCTGAGGATGGCCCAATGCACGGGCGCTCGCCCGCGATATTTCGGCAGGAGCGATCCGTGCATATTGAGCGCACCGCGCGCGTGGAATCTCGAGCCAAGCTTGGTCCAGCATGTATCGATAGTAGAAGGAGAACAGGAAATCGGGACTCGCGGCCCGTCCTTCGGCAATCCACTCAGGCGTGTTCGGCGTATCCGGTGCTACGACCTTGAGGTCATGCGCCTCGGCCAGCTGCCGCACGCTGCCGAACCACTGTTGCTCGCCCGGATCGTCCGCATGCGTGAACAGCAAGGGGATCTCGATGCCCGACGCCAATAGCGCCCGAACACAGCGCACTCCGACTTCGCTGTAGGCAAAGACCACCGCACGAGTCACCGCGGAACCGCCTCACCGCGCGAAAGGTTCGACATGGGCGGGACGGGCACGGCGGGCTCTGCCTCGGCGGTGTCTGCGCCGGCCTCCTCCAACACCGCCTGCACGATGTAGCGCGGCCGCTCGCGCACCTGCGCGTAAATGCGCCCGACATATTCGCCCAGCAAACCGATCCCGAACAGCGCCACGCCGATGAGGAAAAACACGATGCCGAACAGGGTGAACAATCCCTCCGCTTCCGGCCCGACGATGATGCGGCGCACGAACAAATACGCGACCAACAGCGCCGACAGGGTTGCCACGGCCATGCCCACCATGGAGAAGAGCTGCAGGGGCACGACCGAAAACCCCGTGATCAGATCGAAATTCAGGCGAACCAAGCTGTACATCGAATATTTCGATCTGCCGGCAAAGCGCTCCTCGTGCGCGATCGGCACCTCGACGGGACGCATGGCATACAGCGATGCCAGCGCCGGAATGAACGTATTGACTTCGCGGGTCTGGTTGAGCGCCGTGACCACCGAGCGCGCATAGCCGCGCATCATGCAGCCCTGATCGGTGATGCGCACCGGCGTGATCAGCTCGCGGAGCCGATTGATGCGCCTGGAGAACCATCGGCGCCACAGCGAGTCTTGGCGCTGCTGGCGAATCGTCCCGACATAGTCATAGCCTTCATCGAGCTTGCTCACCAGCTTGCCGATTTCTTCCGGCGGATTTTGCAGGTCCGCGTCCAACGTCACCACGTAGTCACCGCGCGCATAGGCCAAGCCCGCCATCACGGCCGAATGCTGGCCGAAATTCGCATGAAACAACACCACGCGGGTGTGCTGCGGCCGGAGCGAGAACTGCTGGCGCAAAAGCGCAACGGAGCGATCCTTGCTGCCATCGTTGACGAACACGATTTCGTAGGGCAACTCGAGCGCATCGAGGGCTGGATACAGGCGCGCGAACAACGTCGGCAATACCGCCTCTTCGTTGTAGACCGGAATGACGACGCTGAGTTTGGGAATGGGCGCCATATCCTCACGCGTCCGCTGCAACCGCGCCCTGCGACTTGAGGAGCGCCAGCAACTCGTCGGTTTTCGCACGCATGAGACTCACCGAACCGCGTGCCTCGACGTTGAGCCGGATCAAGGGCTCGGTATTCGAGCTGCGCAAATTGAAGCGCCAGTCCGCGAATTCGAAGGATATCCCGTCGGTGCGGTCCAGGACGATCGCCTGCGGTGCATAGCGTGCCTCGAAGGCTGCGATTGCCGCCTTGGCATCGGGCACCCGGTAGTTCAGCTCGCCGCTCACCGGGAATAAGCCGATCCGCTCGCCCACCAGCTGCGAGAGCGTCTGCCCGGTCTCGCACAGCACTTGCGCGACAATGAGCCAGGGAATCATGCCGCTGTCGCAGTAGGCGAAGCGCTGGAAATAGTGATGCGCGCTCATTTCGCCGCCGTAGACTCCATCGACCTCGCGCATGCGCTGCTTGATGAACGCGTGACCGGATTTCGACAAGACCGGGACGCCGCCGCTCGCCTTGACTACTTCGATGGTGTTCCAGGTCAGCCGCGGATCGTGGACCACTTTGCCGCCCGGCTGGCCGCGCAGCAGCACTTCGGCCAAGAGGCCGACGATGTAATACCCCTCGATAAAGGCGCCGTGCTCATCGAAGAAAAAACAGCGGTCGAAGTCGCCGTCCCAGGCGATGCCGAAATCCGCGCCATGCCGGCGGATCGCCTCGATGGTGGGCGCTCGATTTTCCTCGAGCATGGGATTGGGAATGCCATTCGGAAAATGCCCGTCCGGAGCGTGGTGCACTTTGATGAACTTCAGGGGCAGATGCGGCTCCAGCTCATCGATGACGAGGCCCGCGCCGCCATTGCCGGCATTGACGACGATTTTGAGGGGCTTGAGCTTGCGGACGTCCACATAGGACAGCAGATGCGCAACGTATGCCTGCATCGTGTCGATACGATGCCGCGTGCCGGTGCGCGGCGGTGTGGGAAAGTCGCCCTGCTCCGCGAATGCGCGAATCGTCCTGAAGGCCGTTGTCGCCGCTGATCGGTTTCGATTGTTCGCGCACGAATTTCATGCCGTTGTAATCGGGGGGATTGTGGCTGGCGGTAATCATGATGCCGCCGTCGTAACCGCCGTCGAAAGTCGCGAAATAGACGCCCTCCGTGCCGCAAACGCCGATGTCGAACACATCGACGCCGCTGTCGGTCAGCCCGCGGCACACGGCATCGGTGAGCCCCGCGCTCGACAAGCGGATATCGCGCCCGACCACCACGCGCTTGGGAAACAGAAACTGCGCATAGCCGCGCGCCACCCGGTAAGCCACCTCGTCGTTCAGCTCCGTGGGAATACGGCCGCGTAAATCGTACGCCTTGAAGCAGGTGATCGATCTCAAGTGCTCGTCCCTTGACGGCCGTAGTTGTCCTCGTAGCGCACGATGTCGTCTTCACCCAGGTACGAGCCCGATTGAACCTCGACGATGTGCAAGGGCATCTTGCCGGGATTCTCGATGCGGTGAGTGGCGCCGATGGGGATGTAGGTCGATTCGTTCTCGGACAATAAGAACGTCTTGTCGTTGCAGGTAATCCGCGCGGTGCCCTGCACCACGATCCAATGCTCGGCGCGATGGTGGTGCATTTGCAGCGACAACACGCCGCCCGGCTTGACCGACAGGCGTTTGACCTGGAAGCGCTCGCCGTTGTCGATGCTGTCGTAGCTGCCCCAGGGCCTGAACACTTCGCGATGCCAGGACGATTCGCTGCGGCCTGATTTCTTGATCCTGGCGACCAGCTCCTTCACATCCTGCACGCGCTCCTTCGGCGCCACCAGAATGGCGTCCTTGGTCTCGACGATGATGTGATCGTCCATGCCGACCGCCGCGACCAGGCGGCTGGTCGAGTGCACGTAGCAGTCATGCGTATCGTGCACCAGGACATCGCCCTGCAGCACATTGCCCTCTTCGTCGGCCGGCAAGGCATCGAACAGCGAGGACCAGGAGCCGACGTCGCTCCAGCCGGCATCGAGCGGCAACACCACCGCATCCCGCGTCTTCTCCATCACCGCATAATCGATCGACTCGCTGCGGCACTTGTCGAATTCGGCCTTGTCGATCCGCACGAAATCCAAATCCGTCTTGGCCGCGCGCCGCGCCGCCTCCGAAGCCGCGAGAATGTCCGGCGCGAAGGCCGCCAGCTCCGCCAAATAGCGGCGCGCCTTGAACACGAACATGCCGCTGTTCCAGTAATAATCGCCCGATGCGACGAACTGCGCCGCCACGTCGAGCGGCGGCTTTTCGATGAACTGCTGGACCGGATAGGCCGGGCCCTTGCCCTCGCCGCGGCGAATATACCCATAGCCTGTTTCCGGCGTGTGCGCCACGATGCCGAAGGTCACGAGCTTGCCATCCTGCGCCAAGTCCGCGGCCACCTTGGCCGCGGCCTGAAAGGCGCGGGCATCGCGAATCACGTGATCCGCCGGGGCCACGACCACCGTGGCCTCAGGGTCGATCTCCTGCGCCGTCAGCGCCGCGAGAGCGACGGCCGGCGCCGTATTGCGGCCGGCAGGTTCCAGCAAAATGGCAGAGGGCTTGATTCCGAGGGCGCGGAGCTGCTCAGCCACGGTAAAACGGTGCGCTTCGTTGCAGACCACGATGGGCGCCCGGGCGCCCGGGAATGCCGGCGAGGCGGGTCGCCGTATCCTGCAGCATGGTGTGCTTGCCGGTCAGGGCCAGCAGTTGCTTGGGATACATTTCTCGCGACAGTGGCCAAAGCCGGGTGCCGGCACCGCCGGATAGAATCACCGGAATCAAAACGGTCATAAGTCACTCGCTGAAGAAGGTTTACCGCGGCCGATCGCATAATAGCTGAAGCCCGCTCGCGCCATTTGCGCCGGGTCGTAGAGATTTCGCCCGTCGAATATCGTCGGCGAGCGCAGCGCACTCTTGATGGCATCGAAGTCCGGGCTGCGAAATTCGCGCCATTCGGTGACGATGGCGAGCGCATCCGCTCCCTCGAGCACCTCGGGGCTGGTCCTGCACAAGACGAGATCGTCCCTTTTACCGTAAATCCGCAGGCACTCGGGGTTGGCCACCGGATCATAGGCGCGCACCCTGGCGCCCGCCGACCACAGGGATTCCATCAAAGCGCGGCTGGCCGCCTCGCGCATGTCGTCGGTATTGGGTTTGAAGGCCAGACCCCACAGCGCGATGGTCTTGCCCCGCAAATCGCCGAAATGCGCCTTGATCTTTTGGAAAAGCACCTGCTTTTGGCGATTGTTGACGCTCTCCACCGCGGCGAGAAGGCTCGCCTCATATCCGACTTCGTCCGCCGAACGCTTGAGGGCCTGCACATCCTTGGGAAAACATGAGCCGCCATAGCCCGCCCCAGGATAGATGAACGCATAGCCGATCCGCGGGTCGGATCCGATTCCCAGGCGCACCGCCTCGATATCGGCACCGAAGTGTTCCGCAAGATTGGCCAATTCGTTCATGAAGCTGATTTTGGTCGCGAGCATGGCATTGGCCGCGTACTTCGTGAGTTCCGCGGAGCGCACATCCATGACGATCATGCGGTCGCGGTTGCGGGTGAAAGGCTCGTATAAGCGTCCGCAGCAGTTCGGTGGCGCGCTCCTGAAACCGTGCCGATGATCACCCGGTCCGGCTTCATGAAGTCATCGATGGCGGCCCCTTCCTTGAGGAATTCCGGATTCGACACCGTATCGAACTCGACCGATGCGCGCCGCGCCGCGAGCGACGCCCCCACCGCTTCGCGTACCTTGTCCGCGGTACCGACCGGAACGGTCGATTTCGTGACGACCACCTTGTACTCGCTCATGTGCTCGCCGATCGAGCGCGCGACCGCCAACACATAGCGCAGGTCCGCCGAGCCGTCCTCGTCGGGCGGCGTACCCACCGCGATCAGTTGGAACAGTCCGTGCCGGACACCCTCCTCGGCACTGGTGGTGAAACGCAGACGGCCCGCATCGGAATTGTGTTTGACCATCGCATCGAGGCCTGGCTCGTGAATTGGAACCTCGCCTCTCTTGAGCATGGCGATCTTGTCCGCGTCGACGTCGACGCACAGCACTTGGTTACCGGCATCGGCCAGACATGCGCCGGTCACCAGGCCCACGTAGCCCGACCCAAAAATCGTAATTCGCATGCGTAATATTCTGATTTAACTAGGAAAAGTGCGCGAAAGCCTAGCGGTTTTGGGAGGTCAAGTAAAGCGTGCGCGGTACGCCGCCTAGCCAGGCTCGGCGACCGGAATGGTCTGATCGCCCTCGAAGAATCCACCTTTTCCGACTCCAGAGGCTCTCATCGCCACGGTTCCCGCAGTTGCTTCCGCTCCCATGCCAGCGAGTGGGTCACGATCGCCCTCAGGTCGTCGTAGCGCGGCTGCCAGCCGAGTTCCGCTCGAATCCGATCGGCCCGCGCCACCAAATACGCGGGGTCGCCGGGGCGGCGAGCCTCCTCGCGAATGACCAGAGGCTTTCCACCGACCGTCTCCACCATCCGCAGCACCTCGCGTACCGAATAGCCGTGACCGTAGCCGACATTGAGCGTCACCGACTTGCCGTTGCCGCGAAGATAGTCGAGCGCGTTCAAATGCGCGGCGGCCAGATCTTCGACGTGCAGGTAATCGCGCATACCCGTGCCGTCCGGGGTCGGATAGTCGCTCCCGAATACCGACACGTGCGGCCGCTTACCGACCATGGCTTCGCAGGCCACCTTCGTCAACAGGGTGGCACCCTGAGTGGCCTGGCCGATTCTTCCACCCGGATCCGACCCCGCGACATTGAAATACCGCAACGCCACGTAGCGCAGCGGGCTCACCGCGGCGACGTCGCGCAGCATCCACTCGCTCATGAGTTTGGAGGTGCCGTAGGCGTTGATGGGATCGCGTCGGCGAGTCCTCGTCGGCCAGCGGTCTGGTCCGGCATGCCGTAGACGGCGGCGGTGGACGAAAAAACGAAGTTCTTGACGTCGTTCTCGATGCAGGCCTGCAAGCAGAGTGCGAGTGGAGCACGTATTGTTGCCGTAGTACTTGAGCGGCTGAGCCACCGACTCGGGCACGATGGTATGGGCGGCGAAATGCATCACCGTGTCGACGTCGTGCTCCGCCAACAGCCGCGACACCAGCTCGAAGTCTCCGACGTCTCCCACCACCAACTCGCCCGCCGTCACCGCCTGCCGGAAGCCTCGGCTCGAGATTGTCGAGGACGACGATCCTTTCGCCGGCCTCGCCCAATTGACGCACGACGTGGCTGCCGATATAGCCGGCGCCGCCGGTGACTAGAATGGTACCGTTTGACACACCCACCTCAGCAACGGACGAAATGCCCGTCAAGGATGGGCAGTATCGGTGGGGCCGGTATTTCTGACAATGCGGCGGGGCTTGAGACTGGTGACTTTCCGATCGTCGGCGGCGATCATGCGTCTGGCGCGCCCAGACCAAATCATGCGATTCGGGAGCCGGCTTGTACTCCTCGACCACCTCGCCCAATAAATGGAGCGCGCGATGGCAATCGAATCGGCTCATCGCCACCAGGATCTCTTCCAGCAGAGATTGCACCCGTTCCCACGGCAGGGAATGCTCGATGGCACGCAAAATCATCGGGTGTTCGGTGCCGGTGACGTTGTTGCCGATCAGCAATTCCTCATAGAGCTTCTCCGCCGGACGCAGTCCGGTATAGGAGATCTCGATATCTCCGTCAGGATGCTCGTCGTCGCGCACGGTCAAGTCCCATGAGATTGATCATGCGCCGCGCCAGATCCCCGATCCGCACGGGCTTGCCCATGTCGAGCACGAACACATCGCCGCCCTCCGCCATTGACCCCGCCTGAATCACGAGCTGCGCCGCCTCCGGAATGGTCATGAAGTAGCGGATCACCTCCGGGTGGGTCACGGTGACCGGTCCGCCGGCCTTGATCTGCTCATTGAACAGCGGTACGACCGAACCCGAGGATGCCAGCACGTTGCCGAATCGCACCATGCAGAATCGCGTCTTGCTGCCGCGCCGATGCAAGCCTTGCAGGACGATTTCCGCGAATCGCTTGGTCGCGCCCATGACGTTGGTGGGATTGACGGCCTTGTCGGTCGACACCAGCACGAAAGTCTCCACCTCGGTTTCGTGGGCCGCTTCGGCGGCATACCACGTGGCAATGACGTTGTTGTGGATACCCTCGATCACGTTCTGTTCGACGATCGGTACATGTTTGTACGCGGCGGCGTGGTAGACGGTCTGCACGCGATATGCCTGCAGGATGTCGCGCAGTCGAAACTTGTGGTGTGCATTTCCGATCAGGCCGACCAGATCGACCGCCAGGGCATGTTGAGCCGCGAAGGTGCGCAGTTCGCGCTGAATGTTGTAGAGCGCCAATTCCGACATCTCGAACAAGACCAGCCGCTTCGGGCCTCAAGCCTATGATCTGCCTGCATAGCTCGGAACCGATGGAGCCGCCCGCCCCGGTCACCATGACCACCCGATCGCGAATGCAGGCATCGAACAAACCCGCCTTCGGCGGCACCGAATCCCGCCCTAGCAGGTCGCAAACGTCGACTTCGCGGATGTCCTCCACGGTTGCGGTACCGGTCACCAGTTGCTCGAATTCCGGCACGGTTTGCACGTGCACGCCCAGAGGCTCCAGCGCGCTCAGGATTTCCCGCCGCCGGCGGCGGGTCAGCGATGGTAACGCCAGCAGAATCCGGTCGATATTGCGATCTTTGATCAGCGTCGGGCAGTTCTTCAGGCGAATAAACCTTGATCCCGTTGACCATTCGCCCGTGCAAGCTCTTCTTGTCGTCGATGAAAACCAGCGGGTCGAAAGCACGCGTGGTCGAGCCAAGGCGGTGGAAAGCCGGGCGCCCGCATCGCCCGCCCCGTAGATGGCGACCCGAGCGACGGTCGGTTGGTGATAGTGGGTGAGCAAATAATAGCGAACGACGAAGCGCGAACCCGCGACGTACAGCAATGCGAGGCAGCGAATAGATGGCCACGACGCTCCACGAAAGCGCCGGTATTTTCAGCCAATACCCTATGATCCCCTATCAATATCCCGCTCAACAAGACGGCGAAGGCGACTGCAAACACCGCTTTGTGGCCCAGAAAACGGATCACGGCGCGGTACAGGCCCATGCGCACGAAAATCGGAGTGCTGACGACAATCACGGCCGCATAGGCGGGCCAATCGGCGAGAAAGAACGAGGGTTTCCCTGTCTTGAGGGCCAGAGCAGCCCACAACGCCAAGCGGCGTCATCACTGAATCCGTGCAAATCGCTATGATTCGTTTGAGCGGTCCCGGCATTTCGACGGTTTGCCGCGCAAAGTTGCTAGTCGTTTCGACGGTCTTTGAACCCAAGATGAACCTCCCTGACAAATCCCCAGCTGGCAACGAATTGCCTTGAATTTTCGCCGCTGACACGGATTTTTTTATCTCCCTGCCGCGTAGTGTACCGAATTTATCTCACTCGTCGCCAACTGTGTTGCGGGCGCGGCTTGATTTAAAGCACCTAACGCGCCAGCCGACGCGAGGTTGACCAAGCTCCTTTATCTAGAGTCAGGCGTCGAGCAAATGTTCCGCCAACGAGGCGCGCGGTTCATTGCAGGCCTGTAGCCAATCGCCGACAATTAACCGCGACGCGAAGGTAAATTTGTAATACATACAACACCGCGCCTCCAAGTTCATACAGAATCTCGCTCTGCACGCTCCGCGATTGCATCGGTCTCACTCAACCCACGGAGTTTTCAACATGCGTCGTCGCGATATTTCGAGCGCAATCTTTGGGTCGGCCGCCGGATGCGCAATGGCAAGTTCACGTGTCGGGGGGCAAGCCCTTTCGGGTCATGAATCCGGGAAAACGGCCGCGGAGACGGCCGCGGGCATTGCTATCGTGAATGCTGCTTTCCCGCCCGGCTCCGTCGATCGCTATGCAACGAACGCAGTTCCGGGGACCACCAGCATGGTGCCTGCTTTCGATAGCGCCATAAAGCAAGCGATGCGCGGAGGCGCCCAGGTAACGTACGGCGGCACTGCGCCGTACTTGCTCGATTCACCGGTCAACTGCACATTCGCGGGCCGTGAAAATCAGCACGGAGTCACCATCCGCAACATCGGGGACAACGGTGGTGATTTTCACGGCATCGTCGCCAGACACACCGGAGTCGCGGTGTTTGATTGCACCGGCGCGGACAACGTCGAACTCTACGACGTCGTAATCGGTACCGACGCGGCGATCTACCCAAAAACCGGCATCCTTTGGGCGCGCAACTCGAATGGCGGAAGCCTGTTTCACAAGATGCAGAACTGCCCGGATCGCCGGAAAATTCAGCGTCGCACCGTTCTATTGCTACGGCGCCGAGAGCGACACGCTCATCGACTGTTACTTTGCAAACTATGCGACCACGGCCGGGACCAAGGCGGCTGTTTGGACGGCCAGCAACATCTCGGGCTTGTCTTCGATCGTTCCCGGTTTGATTGCAACCGGCGCATACTCGTGCATAGACCACAACTGCTTTGGCAATCAATATTACAACGAAGGCGGTACGGACACGTCCGATTGTGTCTGCCTCGAGCAAGTTGATTCATGGAAGAACTTCGGCGGCTGGGCCTACAGCGCCTCATTGACGGCCAACGGACGGGCCCTCGTCTATGTCGACATGACCCGCGGAGCGAGCAATTTCGCGTTGATAGAAGGTTTGACCGGCGAAAATGCAAAATACATTCAGAGGTATGGAATTTTCTTCAGCAACAATGCCTATAGCCCCACCGGGTGGAACATCGACAGCTGCCGCTTGCCGGCTGCGACCAACGCGATATACGCCGGCGCCTCGGTCACGCTGGATAATTTCCACATCAGAAATATCTCTGAACAGTCGTCACGCGGTCTGTTGGCCGCAGGCACGGTGCAGAACTCCGTGCTGAGCACCGCCGCAATGAAACTCAGCATTTCAGATTCGAAACACAATGTCCTCATCGGGCATTCGGAGGCCTGGACTGTGAGAACGAGACACAGGGATTCGTGGATCGATCACGGCAACGACAACAAGATATGGACCGCGAACACCGGCGACCTCGATATAAAGGGAGTTCTGAGCGCGCGCGCGATCTGCGCCGCACATGGGCCGCTTGTGACCGTAAACATCGTGTTGAGCGCCTCCATTTCAATTGCGTGCGGCAGAGGCGCAGCCATTACGGGCCTTCCGTTCTCCGCCAGCGACTATTCGTCCGATGTCACGGTAACCAACATAACGACCCAGACGGAATACACCGGCGGGTATATCGACGGCGCGAAGCTTTACTTGCCGGCGATCAATGTCCGCGCGGACAAGATCGTCATCGCCGCAACGTATTTTGCGGCGTGATCAAGCCGCGGGCCAAGCTAAAAGCAAGGCGGCGGCCAATGGGGGAAAACTTGCCTCGCGTAAAAAGGGCGCGTAAAACTTCCAACCTCCGGCTCCGGTAACCCATGCAAGGCAAATGTCAGTAGTTACAGTGAAGGCTGGGAAGCGGTTGGTTGCCGCGGCGTTTGGCGCCCTATGGAACTCGCATCCCCCATGACACATGAAGTCGCATCGCCGGTCGAGCATTGGCTGGACGAGCGAGCACTCAATACGATCTATTCGTCGCGCTACTGGAACGATCTTGCCGCCGAACGGACGAAGGAATGGTGGATCGCCGACGGAAACAAGTCAGGCTTATGTGCGTCTGCGGGATTATCTCGATGAGTCCGGTCTCATGGAGGACTACGAGATCGCCCAAATTTACGTCTCCAACATGGCCGGCTCACGGCTGGCAGTCGCCGATCTGGCGTCGGGAATCGGCTGGACCTCCAGCCTGCTCTCGAAGCTGCCGAACGTGGGCAAGGTTCACGCCGTCGAAATCAGCCAGCACCGGCTTGAACTTCTATTTCCGCAAGCGGTGCGAATGTTCGGTGGCGATTGGGCCAAGATCACCCGAAACCTTGGATCCTTCTACGAACTAAGATTCGCCGACTCGTCGCTGGACGTTGTATTCCTGTCGTCGGCCTTTCATCATGCGGAAAAGCCGCTGCGTTTGCTCACCGAGATCGACCGAGTCTTGAAACCGGGCGGAAGACTCATATTGATCGGCGAGACGCACATCAGCCACTGGTCGGTGGCGCGGCGAGTCGCCAAAATGCTGTTGACGCAAGGAAAGCTAACCACAAACTTCTTCGAATTGTTTCCACCGGATGATGAACTTGGGGACCACTACTACCGCGATAGCGACTACCACTTCTTCGCGCAAATGCTGGGGTACAAGGTGTTGAAGTACAGCGTACAACGACGTAACACGGCCGTCGTTGTCTTGGAAAAAGCTACAACATGAGCGAATCGCTCGCTGCGAAGCGCGTCGTTTACCTGATCGAACAGCCGCTCGATGAACGCAATTTCCAGCGATTCGGAATTCAGGCTTGGATCGATCGGAAGTGGAATGTCGAGGTGTGGGATTGACCCCTTGGGCTCATCCTCGTGTTTGGCAAAACTTCATGGAACGCGGTCATAGCTTGAAGAAGTTCGCCGGGTATTTCCCTTTGAGGTCCAATAGCGAGCTACAGCGCCGGCTGCGCAGCTCGACAGCGCTCCAAATACGTCATCGACCTCACGGGAGACACCTTTCACTCCGTGCGGGCGAAGTGGGCTCTCAGACGTATGGGCGCTATACGGGTCGTTTGCGCTACTGGTTCAATCCCGCTTCCCGATCGCGATACGAGCCGCGGCTCGATCTCCAGATTGAGAAAAATCATCGCGAGAGGGCCTCTCGGCGCGTGGAAATGGCTGAGCAGTTCGTTCTTTTTCCAATGTGGTCGGGCCGCGCATTCCCGCCGAGCTTGCGGTGATTTCCGGCACACAGTCGATGTCACTTGGGCGCTCTAGCGGCGGCATGATCAAGGCTCACAACTTCGACTACGACATCTATCTCGAGCTTGGTGAAATCGGCGGTCCCAAGTTCTGGCGAATACGCGGTCTTCATCGATCAGGACTACTGCTTTCATCTCGAGTTCATTTATCAGGGGACTGCGTCCGTAGTGACCGCTGAACGGTACTTTCCGGCGGTTTGCAACGGATTGGAGGCAATTTCCGGCGGCGTTGAACTTGGAAGTCCGAATTGCGGCACATCCCCGAGCGAGCTATGACCAAAGCGGCAAGGATCGCCTTTTTAGAGAGTTTCGGGTAGAGCGCGGCAGGACAGCCGAGATGATCAAGCGCGTGCAAGGCGGTCATTTGCCATGACAGCACCGCCATTCAGTATGCCGTCCTGTTTTGCAAACCAATCATTTTCCTCACGACCGACGAACTTTCGCGTGCCTACGAGGGCGCATCGATCGAAAAGGTTGCCGCGGAACTTGGAAAGAAACCGATCAATCTCGATCGCGATGATCTGCGATCGATCGACTGGCGCGATGAATTGAAAATCGACTTCGACAAATACGCGAAATATCGATCCAAGTACATCAAGGCGGACGGCAGCCCGGATCTTCCGCTCTGGACCATCGTCATCGATTACGCCGATCGGGCGATCGCTGGACTGCCCGCTACCTGACGTGATTGCGTAGGCAAACGTCGTCCGCGACGCTCTGACGCATGGCCGAGACCAAAGTTGCCAGTGCAAGGGCGTTGGGCGATGATCCTCCCCTCCCCACGGTTGCGCTTGAACGAGGAACAGTCTTCACCGGACCATAGAGAATCACCAAGGAATGATATGCAGAACGGAATCTTGCGGCTGGTATTGACCTTTGGTTTTGTCATAACAGAGCAGCTTACTTCGGCGAGCGCGGACGCCCAAGCTATTAACCTCACGGATCTCGGCCCCGGTACCGTCGGCCACGCGATCAACAGCAGCGGCCAGGTTGCGCTCGACCAAGGAATTTACAGCAATGGGACCATCACGCCGCTGCCACCCGTACCTGGCGGAAGTACTCCCGCCGCCGCACTAGCCATAAATGCATCGGGACAAGCCGCAGGCTCCGCAATCTCGCCAGTCGTTGTGGGAACAGACCCCATTGCCTATATCAACGGCTCTCTGATCGATCTCGGATCCTTGATACTCACGGGTACCTTGGCGAACCAGGGGGGCGGTGCCGCCACCGGGATCAACTCCAGCGGCGTGGTTGTGGGTTGGTACGTGCAGAATTTGATCGACGCGCTGTCGGTCGCGTTCACCTACAGCAACGGCACGGTCACCCGCCTGCCCGCTTTTCCCTGCATCACTTTCAATCCCAACTGCAGTGGCCAAACAAATGGCAGCGGCCCGCGAGCCTTTGGCATCAACGACAGTGGAGAAATTGTCGGGTCAGTGTCCTACCTCCTGGGGTTCAGTTCCAACAACGTGTGCGGTAGCGCCACCGATGCATTCAGTTACAGCAATGGTGGCTGGAGCGATTTTGGCCCAGGGACTGCATACGCCGTCAATGCGGGCGGGCAAATTACGGTACGCTCACGGTCATCACGAATTCACCTGCGTTGGGTTTATGCGAAACCTTGGGGACCATCGCATTCCTCAATACATGGGCATGACGCACCAAACTCGGCACGCTCCCTGGAGGCGCCCAACAGCACGGGGTATGCGATAAATGCCACCGGCCAAGTGGTGGGATCGTCAGACTTCACCGGCAGCACGGCAACGCATGCATTCTTAATATAACGGCGGGATGACCGACATTAATGCGCTGGTTGCCGCCACCGATCCCCTTGAAGAGTTTGTGACGTTAATTAGTGCGGTCGGTATCAACGACAGCCGTTGATTCGTAGCAAACGGCGTTGATTCCCGGACCGGTCTGGTCGCACGCATACTTGGTCCAGGCCCCGGCCAATTTCGGATCACGCCGGGGACCGTTGAGCTTCGCAAACGAGGCGTTGGGCGGGTCGAGTCGTCCCGAACCCTTGTGGTCGACCAATTTTGGTGGAAGCTTCGGAATTACGCTGGTACTATTTCCGTCGAGCACCAACTTTTCCGTTGCAGTCCGACAAATTGCGGTCTGTCGCTTGCGCCCGGCATGCTTGTCGGTCATGGTGGCCTTTTCGCCGACGGTCGAAGGGGCGCTGAGCCGGAAACTGTGACAGTGAGTCCGGTGGGAGGGCCAATTACATGGTCGCACTGTCCGGGGATGCACCAATCGTACGCGACGCTGAGCTGCGAGCAAAAACACGGCGACGGTAGGCCTGCGTTTGTCACATCAATTGGGTATCGTCGCCGGGCTCTTAGTTGTCGGCCGCGAGCCGGCAGCACTGTCTAATCGCCGCTTTCAACGGAAACGATCCCGCCGAGCGGAAGCAAAAGTCTCACGGAAAGTTCTTCAGGTAAAGTCTTTTATGGCATCATTGCACGCACCTGGTGTACCCGCGGTGGATCCCGTCACCTCAGTGGTTTGGACATGGCCGGCCGTGACCGCGACACTCTCCGCCTCTCCAACGACCATATCCGCCGGCCAATCCACGACCTTGACTTGGGCGTCGGCCAATGCAACCGATTGTACGGCGACGGGCGGTGGCTCGGGTGACAATTGGGCCGGCGCCAAGGCGGCGAGCGGGAGCCAGATCATCACCGAACCCTTCGCTACGGCCACGGCATCGGCGATGTTGACCTTCGGCATTACCTGCAGCTCCACCGCCAGCGGACTATCCGCGAAGGCGACTGCCGTGGTCACGGACAATAGCCCGCCGTCCAAGTCCGGAGGCGGCGCTATAGATCTGGTGTCGATACTGTCGCTATCGGGCATATTGAGTCTTGGGCGAGCCGCCAAGAGTAGATTCCGTGCGCCGAAGGTTGTCATGAAGAAGGTCGGGATTACCGGCGCCTCCGGATTCATCGGCAGGCATGTCGCTGCAGCATTCAGGGATGCGGGATCGACGGTGCGCGCGTTCTCACGAGCGGCGGCTGGTCCGGACCTCATTCCGCTCAACTATCATGATCCTGAAGCTGTGGCTCGGGCATTTGAGGGGGTGGACGCCGTCGTACATATCGCCGGGCTCGCACACGTTTCGCCCAAGTCCTTGGATGATCCCGAGTCGAGGTACCGCGAAAGCAATGTCGACCTCTCCGTCGCCATGATGCAGTCGAGCATTCGAGCTGGTGTCGGGCGATTTGTCCTCTTGAGCTCTGCCGGAGTTCTCGGGCGGGCGTCCCCTACTGGAGGATTCGATGACTTCTCCCCCGCCATGCCCTACGATGCATACACGGCCTCGAAGTTTGAAGCGGAACAACGGGTCCTTCAAGCAGCAGCAGAGGGGGACATCTCCCTGGCGATGTTGAGGCCACCCATGGTGTATGGACCCGGTGCGCCTGGCAGCTATCGAAGGCTGTGCCGTTGGATCGACCGCGGATTGCCGCTCCCGCTGGCGAGTATCGCGGCGCGCCGCAGCGTCCTTGGCATCAGGAATCTCTGCGATTTGCTCGTGCGTATCGTGGGATCGGCCCGGGAGAGTTCCCGGGAACTCTCAACCATGTTGGTTGCAGATCCCGAACCGGTTAGCGTCGCCGAATTCGCAAAACAAATCGCTCTGGTCCGCGATCGACCTGCGCGGCTATTACGGGTGGCGCCGAAACTTCTGGAATGGGGGTTGAGGACAGCGCGCCTCGAAGAAGAATACCGCAGGCTCGCCCTGCCGTTCGAACTCACACCGTCGCGGGTGCGCACGCTTTTCGATTGGCGGCCGCCGCATACGACGATCGAGGAGCTGGCTTGGGCGCGCGATCGGTAAGGCGACCGGCGATCAATCGCCCGGCAACCGGCGCCGCATCGCCACGCACGAAAACCAGAGGAATCCAGGCGATCAGAACCAACACGGCACCCCAGGATGGGCGGACCGCCGCCACCCAGGCGAGAGGAGCCAGCCAGAGGACATTGACGATGAGGACCCCGAGCGTCACCTTTACATGGCTGCCATAGCCGCGGCTCAGGCGCTGATATGCATGGCTTCGATGGGCGGTCGCAGGGGATTCGCCGTGCCCCCAGCGGCGTAGTAGGGTCACTGTAGCATCGACAAAAAAAGTGCCAAAAAGTATAAGCCAGACCCAAATGGTTAGCTGACCTGAGCCACCGTCCACCAAGCAAGCGCGCCGAGAAGAATCCCAAGAAACCGCTGCCCGCGTCTCCCATGAAAATTCGAGCCGGAGGCCAATTCCAGATTAAGAAACCGCCGACTGCGGCTATGAGAAGTGGAACAGCAGGAGCGTTGGTGATTCGATTCCCAGTGCCACAAGGAATGCTGAAGCCACCGCAGCGGTGCTGATGGCTTCCACGCTTGCAATGCCGTCTATTCCATCCATGAAATTGTAGAGATTCAAGAACCACACCAGAGTTATGCCCCCTAGTGCCGCACCTAGAATGCCAGGATCCACGATTGCAATTCCAAAATCGATTGGGGGCAAACGACCAAGAAAGAAAACATAGAAGGCAACCGCGGCAATATGCACGACCAATCGAACCGGCGCAGCAACCTGCCATTTGTCGTCCATGAATCCCACGACCGCTACAGCGCCCCCGCTCGCGAAAAGGACGATCGCCAAGCGAATTGGAATTGCGCCAACCGCTCCCAGAACCGCGATCCCAAGGAGCAAAGTTATTACAATGCCCATTCCACCGCCGCGCGGCGTCGTCGCCGAATGAGAGCTGCGCTCGTTGGGCACATCCAACACGCCATGCGTCAGCGCCAGCCTACGTACGAGGCCTGTCAACAATGCCGAAACGATCAGCCCTGCCAAGGCGGTAATTGCGATTCCGAACAGCACGCAAGTAGTCAATTGACGCCTAACCTGAATGCGAGAAGTCCCAGATATTCATGCAGCGCTCGCCCTGTCTTGCGCAATCCGCCCGCTGTAGGTAGGAAATCGCGCCAGTTCCTGCGTTCTGATTCCTTGACAAGCTGTCCGGTTGGAGCTGGAATCGGGTGCGCTCCCACACTTTGGAACGCTCGAACGGCGCGTGGCATGTGATAGGCCGACGTCACCAGGAGGAACGGCGCCTTGCCCAGCACCTTAACAATTCACCGGCCTCGGACACTGTATTAAGAGCGCTTATCCGATATCATTATGGACCCAGGTTCGACCCCGAGTTGGCGCGCCAACGGGCATAGCCTTGCGCCGGAGCCGCCAGATCCAGCGGGGGCTCCGCCCGACACCAGCAGCCTTATTGCAGGATATTTGCGGGACAGCCGGACGCCTTCGACAATTCGCGCCAGCCCGTCGGGATCAAGCGCGGCAGTCACGGGGATGTTGTCGCGCGGCGAGTAATCGCTCCCCAGCACCACCACCCAGGAGCCGCGTCAGGCGGCGAAGGAGCTTCCCGAATCGAAGAATATCTCTGCTCGAGAGGGCCAACAACGCATCGCCGACACCACCATGGTGGAGACTAGATATGCGATTAAGCCAGCCACGCAAATAGCCCAACGGCGGTTTGCCGTTTACGCAAAAACGCCAAAAGCCACCCGCACCATGGCGATGAAAAAAGCGATGCTCCAACGGAGCAACCGTAATATTTGACACTGCTTCAAAAATTGCATCAATAGGCTCTGTTGAGCGAGCCAAGAAGAAGACCGAAATCTTTATTTCGGCCCAAACACGACGCCGAACGAAATCCGTATAGCTCATGATGATCCGCAGAACCTTGTCCGACACATTGCGGACTCGTAGTCTCCCACGAGCCGGAGTGACCGGTCAGCCCCTCGAGGCTGTTCAGCCAACATTTCGAGCGCCTGATCTATCCGCGCCGGATCTAACCCGACCATCATTACCGAAGCCTCTTCAAACCCTTCAGGCCGCTCATGCACCTCACGTACATTGAGCGCCGGAAAATTGAGGATCGACGATTCTTCGGTAATTGTCCCGCTATCGGATAACACCGCGCGAGAATTGACCTGCAACTTGACGTAGTCAGGGAAACCAAAGGGCTTGTGCAGGATAACCATTGGGTGTGAATCGTCATACCAAGCTATCGATCCGCTGTCGCGTACGGGGATGGCTCGAGACGATCACCGGCTCACCATACTTATCCGCGAGGTGGGCCAACAGTCGAAAAGCGCCGCAGATTCGCCGGCAAATCGACATTTTCCTCTCGGTGCATGCTCACCACGAAATATCGATGCGGAATCAATTCAGCTTCGCCAGGATATTCGACGCCTCGATCCTTTCCCAATAGTATTCGATTACTTCCCGGATCGGACTGCCGGTCTTGATGATCTGGTCAGGAGGCAATCCTTCTGCGAACAGATAGTCCCGCGCGATTTCGCTGTACGGCAGGTTGATATCCGCGATGTGATCCACGATGCGGCGATTGATTTCCTCCGGTACGCGAAAATCGAAACATCTATTGCCCGCCTCCATGTGGAAAATCGGTATCTTCAGCCGTTTTGCGGCAATCGCGGCCAACGCGCTGTTCGTATCCCCAAGCAAAAGCAGCGCATCGGGCTTATGTTGCTCCAGTACTTCGATCGGAGGCGATGATTACCTTGCCGATTGTCTCGGCCGCGGCGCTCGTGCCGGCAGCCGAAGAAAGGCATCCGGCCGCCGAATACCCAGCTCGACGAAGAAGAGTTCGTTCAGCTCGTAATCGAAATTCTGCCCGGTATGGACCAAGACATGCGCGCAGTGCCGATCGAGCTTGTCGATGATTCGGGATAAACGAATCACCTCGGGCCGGGTCCCGACGATGGTCATGACCTTAAGCATCCATGGCCTCGCGAACGACCGCCAAAGTCTTGAGGAGCTGCATTACCTGCTCAACGTTCAATCGCTCCGTACTGTGCGACGTGTAGTCGCGAAATTCCGAAATCGCAGGTTCTCCTTCGACGAAAAATTTGTCGTAATTCAAATCTCGGGAATCGGCGGGAATCCGGTAACAGCGTTCCAGATCCTCCGCGCGCGCCATTTCCTCGCGGGAAACCAATGTTTCGTACAATTTCTCGCCGTGACGGGTGCCTATGATTCTAATCTCGTTGTCGCCATCGAGAAGTTCGCGTAACGCCGTCGCAAGGTCGCCGACCGTGCATGCAGGCGCCTTCTGCACCAAAATATCGCCGGGTTCGCCGCGTCCAAAGGCGTGAAGAACCAGATCCACCGATTCCTCTAGGGACATCAGAAATCGGGTCATCGTGGGATCCGTCACGGTGAGAGCGGCGCCGTCGCGAAGCTGCCGGAGGAACAACGGGATGACGGATCCTCTGGACCCCATCACATTGCCGTATCGAGTCGCGCACAAAACCGTCGACCCGGGCTCGCAGATTCGAGACTTCGCAATCATCACTTTTTCCATCATCGCCTTCGATATACCCATTGCATTGATCGGATATACGGCCTTGTCCGTGCTGAGTACAACGCAGCGGCTGACCTTGTTGGCGATCGCGGCTCGCATCACATTCTCCGCCCCGATCACATTGGTTTTGACGGCTTCCATGGGATGGAACTCGCACGACGGAACTTGTTTGAGCGCCGCGGCATGAAAAACATAATCGACACCGCTCAGCGCGTCATGAATACTTTCGTAATCGCGCACGTCGCCGATGTGGAATTTGAGCCTGTCGTTTCTGAACTCGAGACGCATGTCTTCTTGTTTTTTCTCATCGCGGCTGAACACCCGGATTTCAGCGACATCCGTCTGCAGAAAGCGGTCGACGACCGCGTGGCCGAACGATCCTGTACCACCGGTAATGAGCAATGTCTTGCCCATGAGCATTGGATCTTTTCCCATATGTATTCCGCGCCGGTTAGCCAAATTCATGCATGGTCCGCACCAGTTCCGGCCAGCTCGGCGGAACGTACGACGCGTGCTCGCGAAAGCGCGTCGAGTCCAGCGAACGATCGATGACCGGCTCGGCTTGCGGCGCTATATCGATGGACTTGCGGTACTCGTGAGCTATCAGCGACAGCAAATCATACTTATTTATGGGGTTGGCGGACACGTGATAGAGGCCGTTCAGCTCACGTCTCGGAATGATGTAATCGCGTATTACTCGCGCCAGCTCCACGGTCGGCAGACCCGAAAAAATGGCCCGCGTGAATCCCTTCACGCCGGCGCCTTGCCCGAGAAACCACGACACGAGGCCGTGCGCGCTGTCGAGTTCGGGACCGATGATGGATGTCCTCAAAGTGATGGCGTCCGAATCGAGCACTTCGCCCAAATATTTGCTGAGCCCGTACATGTCTCTTGCGTCGGCGGCGTCCGACTCCGTATACATGCCTTTGGCTCCGTCGAACACGCAATCCGTGCTGATGTGGATTAGCCGCGCCCTGGCCACCTTGCACAACCGGAGTAGCCGGTGCGGAAACAGTGCATTCAGGGGAAGGGATGCAAGCGGATCGTTACTTTCGGCCAATTGCTTCACCAGTCCCACGCAGTTGACGACGATATTTGGCTGCGCTTGATCGAATAGGCGGAGCACGTTGTCGATGTCCGTCACATCTATTCCAGTGACGATCCTCCCGTGCAGGTCCCTCGGCAGCGTTTCAATGGCTTTGGATGAACGGACCGAGCCGATCACTGAAAAGCCGGCGCTTTTCGCGAAAAATCGCAGCACCGCGCTTCCAAGCATGCCGGTTGCGCCGAGCACCAGAATCGTCGAATTCTTGCCCATTTAGCCCAAGCCCAGGGGATCCTCCGAACGACCCCCGCGATGTAGATCTCGAAAATGTTCGACCAATTTCTCCGCAAGCCTGCCGGGGTCGAAATGCTGGCGATAATAACAGCGTCCGGCATCTCCCATCTGCAGCAATTCGGGGCCCGACATGCCGCGCATCCGCAGAATTGCGTGCGCAAGGGCTGCCGCGTCCTCGGCCCCGCAGGTAAGACCCGCGCCCGCCTCCGAAATTACCCGCGCACCCTCACCATCGAGACTCGCAATTATCGGCCGGCCGGCCGCGAGGTAGGCTTGAACCTTGCTTGGGATCGTGTTGCTCATGGCCGGGCTGCGCACCAGACTCACCAACAGGGCGGACGCCTGCGCGAGGACCGCGGGCATTGCCTGAGGCGGCAGGCGATCGACGAACCGTACATTGGATAATTTCCGGGCGGCGGCTTCTTGTATCAGCCAATTCCGCCGGCTGCCGCTTCCGACCAGCACGATATGAATATCGGGATACTCCGCCAGCCGCTCGGCCGCATCCAGAACGGTGTCCAAAGCCTGAACCGTCCCCAAGTTGCCGGCGAATACCACATTGAAGCCGGCCTCGAGCGTCACTCCCGGCCCGGTGCCCTCGGACGATTGACCGGTTGGCAATTCGCCGGGATTCGGGTGGTAATGCACCGGAACAGCCTCTGCCATGGACTCCACGATGGGAACGAACGCCCGGGATTGCACCAATAGCAGGTCGCAGCGGCGATAAATCCATTTGACCACCGCTCCTACGCAGCTCAGCACCCAGCGATTACGCACGAATCCCGCTACTGCGATGCTTTCGGGCCACAGATCTTGAATCCAAGTCACGAGCGCGGCACGCATCGGTCTCTTGAGGAAGATCCCGGGAATCGCCTGGAGAATCGGCGACATGCCGTACACCAGAATCACGTCGAAATGCTGGCCGCGCAGCAGCCACCGGCCTTGAAGCGATGCGCTCATGACGAACGAAAAATAATTGAGCGCCAGCCGCCATGCCTTTCCGGATCCGCGCGGTACGATCGCCACACGGTAGATCGGATAGCCATCGACGTGGACTCGGCGACCGCTCGCCCAGGGGCTATATCCGGAGTAGATTTTTCCATCCGGATAATTGGGCTGACCCGTGAGCACGGCGACCGTACAGCCCGCCTGCTGCAGCGATGCGACAACCTCGTTGATGCGAAATGATTCCGGCCAGAAGTACTGACTCACGATCAGCACTCTCACTGATCACCTCGTGCCATCGCCCCGGCAGCAAGCAGCAAATCAGCCTTGTCAAGATTGCGTGAGCGTTTCCTTGCGCGCGAATCGACCCCGAAACTCATTGCCATCATAACAGTATCCAGAATTTGAAAGCCGCACTCGCAAATTCGCAGTCTCTCTAGCAGATCCCACGCCGAATGGTTAGGATCACACCTCGGCGGTGCAACGGAGAGATCGTATTGAATTCGCCACGGTGACGAACTCTGAACAGCAGAGGGCGAAGCACTACTTTGCCGATCCCCAGCCGTACCTTCGAAATAGTCCTTACGTCGACCTCCAGAGCTGCTGTGATAGTCTGTATTGACGCCTCCAATATTCGCCATGGAGGCGGTGTCACTCACCTGGTCGAATTCCTTCGAGCGGCAAGGCCCGAGGCCGCCGGATTCTCGGCAAGTCATTGTCTGGTGCGGTAAGTTAACATTGCAACGGATCGAGGACAGACCGTGGCTGGTAAAGTGCCATCTTCCTGTTCTCGATAAAATCTTTCTTTTACCGAGCTCTTTGGCAGCGCTTTTGACTAACGACGCTTGCGCGATCGGCGCGATGCGACGTGCTGTTTCGTCCCCGGGGATCGTATGCGGGATACCTATCGGCCTGTAGTAGCGATGAGCCGCAATTTCTACCATTTGAATGGGAAGAATTAGCGCGCTTCGGGTGGTCCCGGCTCACTGCAAAGCTGTGCCTCCTCCGCGTCGCGCAGAGCGGAACGCTTCGGGACGCGGATGGAGTCATATTCCTCACGCGCTACGCGCGGGATGTGGTTACCCGCGCCATTGGGGCGGTTTCGGAAAGGCACGATCATTCCGCATGGCATCGAAACCCGCTTTTTGCGCCTCCGAGGCCCCAACTGCCCGTGGCTCGTTATTCCGCGAAGATACGCCGCTTCGCTCCTCTATGTGTCGATCGTCGACATGTACAAACATCAGTGGCACGTTGCCGAGGCAGTGTGGGAACTGCGAAAGAGCAAATTCCGGTCGTTCTGAATTTGGTGGGGCCTGCGTATCCACCGGCGTTGAGACGGATGAACCATGTGCTCTGAGCGGCTCGATCCCAGGGGGAATTCATCCGCTATGATAGGCGCCGTCCCTTATTCCGCGCTCACTATTCATTATGAGGAAGCCGATGTGTGCGTATTCGCCTCCAGCTGCGAGAATATGCCGAACATCTTGCTCGAGGGGATGGCCTCGGGGCTGCCGATCGCTTGTTCAAGACGCGGACCGATGCCGGAAGTGCTCGGCGATGCGGGCATGTATTTCGACCCAGAAAGCGCTGTCGACATTGCCCGGGCGCTGCGCGAGTTGATCGATTCTCCGGCGCTGCGGACAAGATTGGCGCAGGCTTCCTTCGATCGCGCCCAAGTCTATTCCTGGACCCGCTGTGCGAGTGAAACGTTCGACTTCTTGGCCAAATTAACGGCTTCCACGCCATGAGCGGCGATGGGCGCGCGAAAACGGAGAGTCTGGCCGCCGGAGGCCGGATCATGATCTCGTTCAGCACCGTATATTGGCGCGAATTTAGTTTGGAGCGGCGATGGCGAAGGCGGTGAAACCGAAGAAGCCTCGGATTGGCGTGATTGGTCTTGGCTACGTGGGCCTGCCGCTGGCGGTAGAGTTCGGCAAGCGCTTCGAGACGGTGGGATTCGACATCAGTGCCGCGCGGGTCGCGGATCTGAAACGCGGCCGAGATAGCACCCTCGAGGTTTCCAAAGGAAGAACTTCGCGCGGCAATGAGCCTCATTTTCACGATCCGAGGCAAAGGCCTAAAGCGCTGCAATTTCTATCATCGTGACTGTGCCCACGCCGATCGACAGATACAATCGTCCCGACCTTGCGCCCTCGATAGGGGCAAGCCACACGGCGGGCAATGCACTGTCAAGGGCCGACATCGTGATCTACGAATCCACTGTGTATCCAGGCTGCACCGAAGAGATCTGCGTGCCGATCCTGGAGCGGATTTCGTGCTTCGATTCAATCGCGATTTTTCGTCGGCTACAGTCCGGAGCGCATCAATCCGGGCGACGCGCAACACCGCCTGACTAACATCCGCAAGATAACTTCGGGCTCCACTCCCGCAGCCGCGACGCGGGTCGATGAGCTTTATCGCGAGCATCATTGCGGCGGGTACGCACAAGACCTCCTCGATCCGGGTCGCGGAGGCGGCCAAGGTGATCGAGAACACACAGCGCGACGTCAACATCGCGCTGATCAACGAGCTCGCGCTCATCTTTCAGTCGCCTCGGTATAGACACGGAAGAAGTGCTGCAGGCCGCAGGCACGAAATGGAATTTCCTGCCTTTTCGGCCGGGACTCGTCGGCGGACACTGCATCGGCGTCGATCCCTACTATCTCACGCACAAGGCACAGGAGATCGGCTATCACCCCGATATGATCCTGGCCGGCCGGCGCATCAACGATAACATGGGCGCTATATGTCGCCGGTGAGATCGTGAAGCTCCTGACCGAAAAGCGCCTGCCCGTCAAGGGCGCGCGGGTGCTGGTGATGGGCCTCACGTTCAAGGAGAATTGCCCGGACTTGCGTAACTCCAAGGTCGCTGATGTTATCCACGAACTCGAGCGCTTTGGTGCGCGAGTCTACGTCTATGATCCTTGGGTTAAGGCCGGGCCGCACGCCGTGAATACGGAGTGAACCTGGTCGAACTGCCGCGGCCGGGACCTACGATGCGATCGTGCTCGCCGTGCCGCATCGGGTTCCGCGATCCGGCTTGAAGCGCATCCGGCGTTCTGCCAGGTCGAAGCACGTGATTTACGATGTGAAATACCTCTTTAAGCGAAATGCGACGGACGGACGGCTTTAGACGATGAAGCTCCTAGTCACCGGCGCGGCCGGATTTATCGGCTATCACGCGGCGCAACGCTTGCTCGAACGCGGCGATGAGGTGGTGGGCCTCGACAATCTCAACTCCTACTACGATCCGGCCTTGAAGTCTGCACGGCTGGAACGATTGCGGACGCATTCGAACTTTCGATTCGTGAAGCTCGATCTCGCGGACCGGGCCGCAATTCCCGATCTCTTTTCCCGCGAGCTCTTCGCCCGCGTCATGCACCTCGGCGCCCAGGCTGGAGTACGGCATTCGATAGAAAATCCGCTGGCCTACGCCGACAGCAATATCGTCGGCACGGCGAATGTGCTCGAGGGCTGCCGGCACTCGGAGGTCGAACACCTCGTCTACGCCTCGACAAGTTCCGTCTACGGCGCTAACACGAAGATGCCGTTCTCCGTGCACCAGAACGTCGACCATCCGTTGTCCTTCTACGCGGCGACGAAGAAAGCCAACGAGCTCATGGCGCATACCTATTCGAGCTTGTATGGACTGCCAACGACCGGGTTGCGGTTCTTTACCGTCTACGGCCCGTGGGGTCGCCCGGACATGGCACTGTTCATTTTCACGCAGCAAATTCTCGCCGGCCAGCCGATCAACGTGTTTAACTTCGGGGATCATCGCCGCGATTTCACCTACATAGACGATATCGTCAGCGGCATTGTCGGCGCTCTCGATCGGATTCCGGCCGGCAACCCTGCCTGGCGCAGCGATGCTGCGGATCCCGGCACCAGCTGTGCGCCTTATAGTCTCTACAATATCGGGAACGGCCGTCCGGTGGAATTGAATCACTACATCGCACTGTTGGAGCAGTGCTTGGGGCGGAAGGCCGAAAAGGATCCTCTTGCCGCTCCAGAGGGGTGACGTACCCGATACTTGGGCTGATATCGAGGACCTCGTCCGGGACACAGGCTACGCGCCCAAGACCAGCGTCGAGGAGGGTGTCAGGCGCTTCGTCGCTTGGTATCTCGAGTACTACGGCGAACCATAAACCATTCCCAAACGCGATGCCGCCGGATCCCGGCTGGGAAACCGCCTCGATCGGAACAGGAATTTATATACAAATATCGCCACTACGAAGGGCAACGTCTCGATGATCGTCCAATCCATGCCGTAGCTGTCGATGATCTTGACGAAGACGGACAGCACGATTAACCTCAACATCGCCAACGTGAACGGGTTTTCGCTCTCTGAGGCCGACGTAAACCCGCTTCAATATGAACGCAATCAGAAAAAACACCGGCAGCGACGCATAGCCGAACAGCGCGTACAACTCGCCGTAGATGCCGAATTGATCGGATTGATAAGTTTCGGTCACCAGTTCCTTCGAAGGTACACCCAGGTCCTCATACACGAATTGCAGCGCGTTGGAGATTTTCGGTTGGTCGTAAACGTCGAATCCCGGCGTCAGCAAATTGTCTATGATGCTCCTAGCGTAAGTCGACAAATTGAATACGCCCTTGTAGATATCCGTGTGTGCGATAATCTCGGCCGAATAGTCGAAAAATCCGGCGCGATCGAATATAGGAGGAAGCACGATTTCCAATTCAGAATTTGCGCTGAGTTCCGAACCCGCCTCTCCCGCCAATTCCACCGCCTGACCCAAACTAAGGGTAGCGGCCCCCTCCCGATGGCCGCGGTTGTACGTGCTTATGGCAAATGCGCCGATCAGTACGGCCAAAACCAGCGGCGCGAGCGCGCACCCAATAATGAAATGGGTTCTTCTGATGTTGATGCAGCTCGAGATCGCGAGAACCGCCAACATAATGTTTTGGATGAGCGTAGTGATGCCGCTGCGGCTTCCCGCCAAGGTGTGCGCCACTATTTCGAGAGTCAGTAACATGGCGATGACGGCGGCGGATTTCTTGTCCAGCGTTCTCCTAAATAGAATGAAGTATGACAAAGCCATCAATAGGATGATCGGCGGCGATACGAAGATGCCCACGAAACCCCACGATTCTCGGCAGATCTTCGGGTGTCCAGTATACCCCGCTAAAATACGAGTAGACCAGCGAGATACCATCAGCAGATGACTCTCGACGGCGAGTTCGGCCTCCAATCTCGGGATCGATCACCTTGTTCTTATTGAACCTCACGAAAAAAAGGCCTGCGTACAGAAACGAGTTCGCGATGATGATGAAAATCAATGCGTAATTTGAATCCTTGGGCCCGTATGAATACGAAGGAATACCACCGAGAACGGGTACAGACGCGAGGGTATATAGTCGAAGGGAGAAGTAGCATATCGTCGTGAAAGACAAGAGGATTACGAACGGATCGCGGCGCTTTCGTTCCATCTGCAGCGCGATGTGAGTCTGCACAGACAATAAAACGCCGAGCATGATCGTTTCCTGATCCATATAGTCGCTGCCCTGCGCTTGGGCGAATCTCGAAATGACCAGGTATGCGACCACGAAATTCAATCCCATCAATACGGAATTAAAATCGACGAACTTATTCCGTATTTGGGTCATGAATGCAATTTTAGTTCTTAATCAGTTGGATACGACTCTTGCAAGGATGGTCAAGCCACGCGCTGGCGCGGCGCTTCGGGTATACCGATCCGTCGATCGTGTTGAGCCACGAACGACAACAGCATCAATACGCCCCATACCAAGGGATGGGCCTCGCGCGATCCGCTCGCTTGCAAATCAAACAGGCGGCGCACTCGCACACGGTCCAGCGGCAGGCGCGACATTACGGCATCGTCATTGATGAGATCCAGTGCCCAGGATCGCAAAGGTCCGCGCAACCATTCGCCGATGGGGATGGCGAACCCCATCTTCGGGCGGTAGACCATCTCGGCCGGAATATACTTGCACAAGACTTTTTTCAACAAATATTTGGTCTGCCTGCCGCGAATCTTGAAGGAGAGCGGCAATCGCATTGCCCATTCGACCAGTCGATAGTCGGTCAGCGGGCAACGCGCTTCGAGCGAATACGCCATCGATGCCCCGTCCACCTTTTGCAGATAGTCGTCGGGCAAGGTAAAGCGCGTATCGAGTCTCATGCCGATCTCCGCGCCGCTCAACCCGTCTGGAAAGCCCTTGGCGGCTCGAGCGAACAGCCCCTCGGAGAGATCCTGCGCGCAGGACGCGTCGCTCGACAGCAGCGTTGGAAAGTCTTTGCTGAAGCTGCGCAGATAATTGAACGATTCGGCCGGGCCGTTTGGATGGAGTGCCCCGGCTAGAAGCTTTGCGCGATGCGAGGGCATGCAGCGCAGCGCCCGTCCCAGCAGCCGTTTTTCACCTGATGGCCATGCCGCGATCGGCGCGAGGCGTGCGACGAGATCGTAGTAATGGTAGCCGCCGAACTGCTCATCACCGCCGTCGCCCGACAGCGCAACTGTCACATCGCAGCGTGCCAGCCGCGAAACAGCCATTGTGGGGAACGCCGAACTGTCCGCAAATGGTTCGTCGAATTGCTGCACGTAGAAGGGCAACAATTGCAAGAGGCTGTCGACGCCCATGGTTTCGCAGGAGTGATCCACGCCCAAATGCGCGGCTATGCGGGCGGCGGCCGGCCCTTCGTCGAAGCGCTTTTCCGCAAAGGCGATCGTAAAGGTCTTGGGGTGCGCGACTCCGGCGGCTTTCATCGCGGCGACTACCAGAGCACTGTCGATGCCGCCGGATAAAAAGGCGCCGAGCGGCACGTCGCTCATGAGCCGGATTTCGACTGCCTGGCGAATCAAGTGGTCGAGTTCGTCGACAAGTGCGCTCTCCGGGCGCAGCAGCAATTTCGGGTCAGGCGCAATGTGTTGATAGTCCCAGTAGCGGTTGAGCCGCGGCCCGCGCTCGTCGATCAGGAGGTAATGAGCCGGCGGAAGCTTGCGGATATCGCGATAAAAAGAAAGGGGCGCGGGGATGTAGCCCAGCTCTAGATACATCCGCAATGCCTCGATATCGATCTCATCGCGGGTTGCGCCGAGGTCGTTCAATGCTCCGGGACGCGACGCAAAACCGAAGCGATTGTTGTGCCAGCTGTAGTAAAGGGGCTTTACGCCGAGACGATCGCGCGCAACGAACAGGCGGCGCTCCTGTCGGTCCCAGATTGCGAAAGCAAACATCCCGTTCAGGCGCGCGAGGCACTCCACACCCCACGTGCGATAGGCTTCCAGCAACGTCTCGGTGTCGGACGAGCTGCGCCAGCCGCCAAGCGGAGCCAGGAGGCTGCGAATGCTGCGATGATTGTAAATTTCCCCGTTGAATACGATCACATAGCGGCCGTCGGCCGATAGCATCGGTTGGTGGCCCGCCGCGCTCAAGTCGACGATGGCCAGGCGCCGGTGGCCGAGGTGCACATGGGCGTCCTTCCAAAGGCCGAAATCATCCGGTCCGCGCCGCCTTAGCCGATCGAGCGCCGCATCGAAGGGCGCTACATCAGACTGAAACTCCGCGGGATTATAGAGACCCAGGATTCCACACATATCGACGTCTCTCCAGCGCCCCCAGCGATCTATCTCTCCACAGGGAAGCAGCATATTCCCTTTGCCAAAGCTCCAGCATCATCAATGCGAATAAGCGTTCACTATTGGATCTGCCCTTTACCTGGCCCTGCAGGAGCTTGATGACCGTCTTCTTGCAAATAAGTCCACTTCGCGAGTCCAGCAGCACGTCGCGAAAGAACTGTCCCCATGCGGGAGTCCGGAGCCAAGATGCAAGTGGAATCGAGAATCCTTGTTTCCGATGCCGGTTGAATTCAGGCGGCAATACTCGCGCCGCCAGCCTTTTGAGCAGGATTTTGCGATCTTTGACCGTGGCCTTCAGATTTGATGGAATCCGGCCGAATGCAAATTCGATGAGACGGTAGTCCAACATAGGAGCACGAACCTCAAGCGAACTCAGCATGCTAGCTCGATCCACTTTACAAGAATGTCCTCCGCTAAATAACCCGTCGAAGTCATATCGAGTCGACCGCTGCAGCAGATCGTCCTCGGCAGGAATAGATTGAGTTCGTATGGCTTCGGCGGCCAAAGGCCACTCGATTGTCGCGGGCCATGAGTTTGCGGCGAAGGGACCGGTCAAAATAACTGCCGGCAGACGGCAGCCGGACGCCGAGTCAAACCCTGCCTGCTGCAGCCAATTTCGCCCTTTCAATCCCGCCGGCAGTACTTCCCAGCCGCTTTCGCCACGCACTGCCGCAGTCCGCCGGGAACCATTCAAGCCTGCGCCGCATGCGGAGTTGCCTTCCGTAATGAAGATAACCGCCGAACAATTCATCGCCGCCCTCACCACCGAGGGCGACCGTGCAATATTGCCTAGCGAGCCGACTGACGAGGAAGGTTGGGAAAATGGATGAATCCGCCATCGGTTCGTCGACCTGTCGAGCAAGGATCGGCAGCAGTCTACCGTCGCCGACGCCGCGTCGAGTTCCACGTGGTCCGTACCGAATTGTCGGGCGACGAGGCGCGCATGTTCGCTCTCATCATACTCCGCAAACCCCGGAAAGCGTATCGTGAATGTGCGGACGGAGTTGCCGCCCCTGGCCGCCATGGCGGCGATCAAGCTCGAATCGAGGCCGCCGCTCAATAATACGCCGACCGGCACATCCGCAACGAGTTGCCGCCGCACCGCATCTTCCAGCAAAGCGTCCAGTTCATCGAGTAGATCGGCCTCCCAGTTCCCGCACTCCGCGCCGGTCAGCGCAGGCAACTGCCAGTAGCGCCAAATGCGGCACTCGGCAGTCGCCGGTTTGAACATCAATGCGTGGGCCGCAGGCAGCTTTCGAAATCCCTTGAGAATGCACCGATTCCCAGGGATGTAGCCCAGCGCCAGGTAGCAATCCAAAGATTCCGGGTCGATCCGGCGGGCGATACCGCGATCGGCCATCAACGCCTTGAGTTCCGATGCGAAACGCAGCTCTCCGTCGGACAACGAATAGAAAAGCGGCTTCTCGCCCGCACGATCCCGCGCGATCAGCAAGCAACCCTTCGGTTCGTCGTAGAGGGCAAAAGAAAACATTCCATTCAAGCGCCCGAGGCAGTCGACGACCCCATTCACGGTAAGCCGCCAGGATTACTTCCGTGTCGCTGTCGGAGCGAAATACGTGCCCTTTCTTGATGAGACGCTCACGCAGATCCAAATAATTGTAGATCTCGCCGTTGAATACGATGCAAAGCTCGCCGCCGAGAGTCCTGCATCGGCTGATGCGCGGCAGACGACAAATCTATGATCGCCAGCCGCCTGATGACCGAGTCCTACCTTGCCGTTCCCCGACCACCACTCTCCCTTATCGTCCGGGCCGCGGTGGCGCATCGCGTCCCCTCCGGCGCTGAGCCATTGCCGATCCGCCACGCCCGTACGGCAGGCAACGCCGACGATGCCGCACATTTAGTCTGCCTCCGTGAAGTCCGCAGTCATTTTAGTACCGAATCCCTCATGAGCCGCGGTACGCTGCTTTTCGCGTAGCTGAGTGAAATTCGAGGTGTTGAATTGAGAATGCCAGAACAAGGTAGATACCACCTGCGGCGGACGCCTCGGCCAATGTTGGCGCGACATGATGTAGCAGCTGTAGGCGACGCGGTGACGCCTCAACCGCTCATCCATCAGATTACGGTGCTTAAAATAAAAGCGCCTGGAACCCAGATACTGGGATTTCATGTCGGTGCTTATTCGTGGTCCAACGTGGGCCTGATATAGGACGAGAAATTCAGCGGACACGACGATCTCGCCCCTTTGGCGGAGGCGAATCCATAAGTCCATGTCTTGGGCGCTTCTTAACGTCGGATCGAATCCAGCCATCTCCCTAATCACATGCGTCGAACACATGCACAGGGACGCACTGCCCAATGCGCTGCCCTCCAGCAACTGTTGCACCGTTGCGCTGGACGGTACCGCACCTTCTTCGATGCGCCGGACGCAAGACACCGGACGTATCCGCAGCTGCATGCGACGGCGGATGGGTTGGCGCTCAAGAGAGCGAGCTGGCGCTGCAACTTCGTCGGCAGCCACCGGTCGTCGTCGTCCAGGAAGGCCGTCCACTCACCGCGGCACAGCCGCAATCCTTCATTTCGCGCGCCTGCTCCGCCCATGGCCGCAGAATTGCGCACCACTCTCACACGACTGTCCCGCTTTTCGAGAGCCTCGAGATACGCGCCGGTGCCGTCTTGCGAGGCATCGTCGATGATAATCAATTCCAAATCCGTTTCCGATTGGCCGAGTACCGATTCAGCTGCATGCTCCAGAAGGGCAGCCCTATTGTGGGTCGGGAGCACCACGCTCACTCGCGGACTGTGCGTGATCCGCGTGGGCGGGATTTCCACTAGCGTTCCCGGCGAGCCAGGAAAACCTGGTCGCAAAATTTGCCGGCAATTGAACACGCCCGCGCAAACAAACGCTCAGGCTCGGCACGGCGTGTCCATACGCGCGCGAGATGTAGCCGGGGATGACTTCCGCGAGCAGTGAGCTGCCGGCAAGCGTGCCGGGCGGATCTCGGACATCGATCCGTACGCTGCCGCTGCGACCGCTCCCCATCATTAGGACGGTATCGAACCGCTCAATCGATTCGCCGAAGTGCCAGAAGAAAGCCACTGCGATCTCCCTTCGCGCCCCTCGAATATATCAATAACCTGCAGGCCGCTCTGCTTGAGTTCGATCCGTCGGGTGTGCCGATGGACCGGCGTCGCTCGCGCAAATCCGTCATGAACGAGCGCTATTCCGTCCGCGACTGCGTCGGCGCGCAGCCGCGCCTCGGCGTAAGGCCGCGGCAACCAACTGCCACCCTTTGCCACACTTTCGCACAGCGGCGCCAGATCATTGATCGTCGGTACATTGTGGCCGGCGGCGCTGATCTGAGCGAGCGATACTTCGTCCGGTGTATATCGATTGCGGCCTCGATCGACCAGTATTTCCCGCCTATCGTGCAGCCAAGCGAAACCGGTAAGGTCGCTGTGACCATGCGTTGGAAATTCCCAGGGGAATTCGCCCTGTGGAAAATTACCGATGACCAGTTCCTGGTCTTTGCAGAGTCTGAACCAGCCGTCGATATAGGCAAAATCAGGCGCGCTCGAGCACATCTTCGCGCAGCAGTCCGAATAAAGAAGTCTCAAACGGTCCGCCGACGACACGGGCGCGAGCTGTCGGCGACACGTCTCCGATGACGGCCAGCAGAGAATTTCCACGGTCGCACAGCATCGAGGCGGCCACCTGCATCCGGTCGGCGTAGGCCTCCAAGAGCTTGGTATCTTCATCGTCGGATCCCTGGGCAGCCGCCACGAACCTCCAGGCGTCGAGCACCCAAATGCAACACGATCAGCTGATAGTGCGACGACCGTTCGCGCAGGAATCCGCCGCTCAGAATGAGCTTCGGCAGGCACTGATGAAAGATTTGCAGTCCCGCTGACAGTGCGAGCCGATCTCCGCAGGCGATTCCGCCCAGCACGAGCGCTCGCGCATTATTGAGAATATGGTTGTTGGTCTCCGCAGGGCCGTAGTATTCCAGATGATCGTACACCCATCGGACTGAGGTTCCCAAGAATTCCCGCAATTCCCGCGGGATCCCCCGTTCGCGTATTTCGGCGGGGCTAGCCGCATAGAATATTAGAAGATTTGCGATTCGCTCGCACGCAGAATATGGCTCCCATGCCGGCTCTCCCGTGTCTACGTTGTTTTGGATCCAACGAATGCACGCCTCGAAGCAAGCGCACCAATCAACGGCATCGTGGCACATGCGCTCAAGCAGAAAGCCCCAGCGGTGCCCGGCTAGCGAATCTTCAATGTCCTGTCCGGCCGTACGAGCCCCCATGCCTGGGCCCGAGCGATCCAAATGAAATGGCATTCCACGCGTGTAGACGGGAAGTCTCGGCAGTGCTTGCGCGGCGGCCGCACCTGACGGACTGCCATCGGTCTGCAACCATGGGGGCCAAATCTTGCGACCGCGATGCCGTGCGGACAAGGCCATCTTCGCCCTGGTCTTGACTCTGCGGATGACGGCGAGAGCCACAGCGGGAATGTGTGTCAGCAGAAACTTTGGCTCCCGGATAAACCGTCGGAAGAAAGCCATCTGCTCGCTTCTACGCGTATACATCTGACGGCATATGATGGTGATTAGGCCTGGCGACGGTCAACCGCGGTGCCATCTCGCCAAAAGATGCTTCCATCGATGAAGATCGGAGGACAGGAAAAAGAACTCCCCGTGGCTGGAATCGTCCGTAGTTTCGCCGCAGCCCAAAGTTTCCAAAGCGTCTGCGAGTTCCCGCGCTGTGCTGAAAAATCTAGCCCCGGGTCGCCCGCGCAGCGGACTCAAATTCAACTTTTCACCGTCGATGGCGACGATCACCGGGAGTCGAGCCACGTAGGCCTCGACCGCGGCCGAAGTGCTGTTCGCGGCCAGCACCACATCGTAGTCGCCCAGGATCTTCTGCAGCGAATCGTTCGTCTTGCCTATTGCAAGGCCCGGAAATGCGCCGATATCGACCGCATAACCGGGGTGCGGCTTTAGAGTAAAAACATATCCGGCCGGAAGCAGCGCCACCGCGTCCTGCAGGAGTCTGAGAAGACTATCCATAGACGCCGGGATCATGTCGCCGACGACCAGCACCCGCAGTGGCCCCGGTCCGCACGGCCTCGCGCTTCCTCCAGATTTCTGCCGTCACCTTCCGCCATTTGCACGAAGGTAAAGGTAGCGCAATGCTTCCACCTCAATAATTTTCTCCTTCGGATACCCGCCGTCCGCAAACGCCTGCCACGCCACGGCACCGTTGACCGCAATTCCGTCCGGCAGGGGCAGCGGGCGGTCTGTATGCGTTCAGCGAGCGCGGATCATCGGAGTAATACAGGTGCCAATAGGGCACCGTTGCGTGCTGCACGCCGATGATCTCGCCATGACCATGCCGGCGCCACGCGCGAAGCAAAGCCTTTTCCCATGATTGATTCTCGAACAAGTAAAGCCCTTGCTGTTGGCGGGGCATTTCCGCCAGCGCCTTGTCGAACAACTTAAGGTTGAGACAATTGGACATGGCCACGGGCCCATCGAGGGATGAATGCCAATCGCCCCGCAGCACCGGCCACAACCATACGTGGGATCCGCTGACGTTGAAGGCGGATGGAATCTTCCGCAGGCGCCACTTGGCGCAGACTAACCACAGCCAGACACCGAGCGCCCGCAATATCAGTCCGGGAGTGAGATAGCTTTCCAAGAACCTGTGCAGTCCTTGGTTGGCTGCATCCCGATTGAAGCCTTCCACCCAGCCGACTGCGGTGCCAACATCGGGCACGACCTCGCTGACCAGAAAAAGTTGGATCCAATTCAAGTTCCGACCGCGGCCATGAACAAGTTCCGGCAAACCTTCCCAGTGCCTTGAATAGAATCTCCCGCTCGCGCATTGTTCGCGATCGAGGTGAATGAAATAGGAGCAGATGAACAGGTCGTTCGCCCCCGAATACCAATTCGCCACGCCGACCCTGCGTAATCCCCAGCGCCGCAGGCTGTGCCGCAGGCTAAGCAAGCCCTGCAGCCAACTTGGCAGAGCGTTGTAGACTTTTCTCGTCGCTGAGATTTCCCGCCTGCCCGCACTTGACCGCTGCGCTCGGAAGGGAATCCCCATATTTCGGCTCAACCGGGTTATTGCCAGATTCAGCATCCGGTCGGCGCTTGCAAGCGTCATCGAAGCGGGACGATTCGACACCAGAATCTCCTCGAGCGCGAGCAGCTTCAAGCAGTCGTAGATTCTCGGAGACTTGAAGGGGCTTTTCTCCGCCAGAAGCGTCATCCACCAGAAGCTGAACCCGTCGCCCGCATCCAGGTGATCCACCACTCTTTTGCCGGCCACGCGGTGGTCTGCCAGATCGTGGATGAACGCCAGATATTTCTTCTTCAGTCGGTCGGCATGTTCCTCCAGGTAACGCGGAACGGACTGTATGAAATCGCCCTGCTCGAAACGCCGCCAATAGAGCAACGCTCGCGTGTGCGCGGGTGGATCGCCATCCTGATCCCAGATGAGAAGCGATACATCCTCGGCCCGGCGCGGATACGTTTGCATCGCTCAATAGATGAAATGCAGGACATAGTTTTCGCCGACGAACCGCGAAAACATCCGCCCGAGCATGGCTACGAAGCGAAAACGCCGGTCGATACTTGCCTTCCGCCGTGCTACGACGCGCATGCTTGCGGCGTTGTCGGTCTGACTCATCGCGAGGTTCTTCTCGCAACCTCGCGATACGGGTGCCACCGGCCGATTCCCGCGCGTATTGCGTTTCATCATGGTGGCACTCAATTCAACCTCCCTCAATTCAACCTTGCCTTTTGGTATCGGCGAATTCGGTCTGCGAGACTCTTGTCCAAACCTGATTGTACGTATGCCGCGCCGGACCCGTTTGGGCGTCAAAATATTCGGCATGCCGCTTTTGCTTGAGCGTCAGTCCCGCCGCCATCAGGCATTGCGACGCGCTGCTTGCCTGGTCGCGGAATTCATCGTTGATCTCGATGGATGCGCTTTTGATTCCCCTGAGTATCGGGCCGCCCCCCTGCAGGATCAAATGCTCGATTCCGTCCACGTCCATCTTGATGTAATCAGGCTGCGCGATGCGCAGAAGGCTTACTGCATCGACCATGGACAGGCCGATCATCGGGACCTCGAAAATCTTGCGGATGGGGGCGCCATCGTGGCCGTAGGTCTGGCCGAACGTTGACAGTGAGCCGCCCCACTCCGTCGTCGACATGTTGAGCTTGCTCACAGCCAGGCGGTCCGAGAGGGGTAGTGGAATAATCGTCACGAAGTCCGTCAGTCCGTTGAGAACGATGTTGCGTGCCAATATTTCCAAATTGAAAACCGATGGCTCGAATGCAAAACTCGGCAGCCTCGGGACTTGGCTGCATAGCATGCATAAAGGCCCACATTCGCGCCCACGTCCCATACGACCGATCCCGGAGCCATGCCATCGATCCATTCCAAGGTCTCCGGTTCCTTCGTGGAAAAACTGTCGGCGCGATATTTGCATTGCGCATTGGGCACGGAGAAGAGGAGATCCAATCCGTGATGATGCACCCGTTGAACGCGCTCCATGGCGTTGCCGATGATTTGTCCGAAGAGATAGCGGCCGAATACCGACCTGCCGGACAGGTCGACAAAGCCGTCAACCACTCGCTTGATGACGCCCTTAATGACTCTTTTCAAACATCACTCCTCGTACTTCTGATCGCCGCGATCTGGGTTCCCGCATCCGCAGAATCCAGGGTCTGCGGTCGGCAGTCGAGAAACATGGATCATCGAAGCCTAGGCGGGCGTAATCGAACCGGTTCGACCCTAGCGTCAGGAACAGCGCGGGGGCAATGTCGCCGCCGTGGGAATCTCCTACGAACATCAGTCTCTGCCGTGAATCGGCCGCCCCGAACGCTCGATGAGCGAGCAGATTGTCCACCTCATCCGGCTTTCGCTGCTCTTCGACCTGCTGTAGCTGCGCGTCGCTGATGGTCAGCGCGGAGCCCCTCCAGAGAAGGCTTCCCTTGGCCCAAATGACGGACGCGGGAATCAGCACGATTATCATGGAGGCGGTGCATGACAGGCCGAGCGCCGCGTTGGACGAGAATCTCAATTTCCCCGGATTTCGAAACGGTTGCTCGATAAAAACATACATCAGGCTTGCGAGCGCGAGTGAACCGAGGACGATCCTCCCCTGCTCGATGGGCGTGAGCGGAGTAAGTCGATGATATTTGTAGAACACGATAATCGGCCAATGAATGGGATAGAGCGAGTAGCTGATCTTTCCGATCCACACCATCGAATGCTGGCGGTAAACGGGGTCGAAAATCAGGCTTCCGCCGAGGAAGCTGGCGGCAATAGTGAAAATGAAGCTTGAGAACAGGCGGCGGGCGCGCCTGGCGTAGAAATTGTCGAACGAGAAGGCTCCGCGGTCCGCTTCGTCTGCGATCAGACGCGTGATCAGGAAGCCGCTGATGACGAAGAAGACATCAACACCGATCCAACCTCCGCTGAATGATTTATAGCCCAGATGGAAGAATATGACGCTTAGAACGGCAACGCTTCTGAGGCCGTCGATGTCCGATCGGTATTTGAGCGGGCGCCGACTCGGTTGGTCCGGCACTGTGCCGGGAGCATCCACTGCCGTCGGCTCCCGGGTCATTTTAGGCATCTCATCATGTCAATACCGAATTGCGCGATAATGGGCGCGGCCGTAATACGCCAGGTTACCCTGTGGAGTATGACCGTGTCTTTAGAAACCACGGTGGAGAAATTCCTGGGCGTCGTGAGCCACCTAACTACAACCACCCAAAACCCGGTATTATTTCATGTCGAAGCTAACGGAGAGGATTGAAGTGGCGGGACTTCGGACTCGGCGGATCAGGTGCGGAGCACTCCGCATGGGCCTGCGCAGCCGTTGACCCACGAACACGCCCCGGCGGAGAGCGTCAGTTCCCGGTACGTCGTCACGCTCGGCGCCCAGGTATTCAGGATGCTTTTGTCTCTCGCGACGGCCGCAATCGTGCCGCGCGCTCTTGGCCCGGCAATTTATGGGAACTACAGCTTTCTGCTGTCGACCTCCGCCGCCTTGCGCGGGGTGCTCGATACGGGAACGCAGCAGGCCTTCTTCACATTCTCCTCCCAAGAGCGCGCCAGCGGGCCGCTCACACGACTGTATGCGCTCGTGCTCGGAGCGCAGTTTGCAATCGTGATTGCCGTCATCGGGATAGCCGCCGCTACGGGCAAGACTGAGTGGCTGTGGCACGCGCAGCGGCTCGATCAGATCGTGATGGTGACGGTGCTCGATTGGCTCATGTTCATGGCCCTGTCGCTTCAGCAATTGGGCGACAGCAAGGGCCTCACCGCTTATCTGCAATTGTCGGGAGCAGGGATTGCCGCGCTTACGCTAATCGCCTTGGTGCTTCTGCGGATCGGCCGAGCACTCGATTTTTACACCTTTGTTTGGCTCAACCTCGCCGGCGTCGGGCTAACGTGCACCGTGCAAGCCCACCGCCTGCTGATCAAGAATCGGACGCTGCTTTGGAGCGGGGCTGTGAAGGTCCGGGCTATGCGCAGCGCTGGTGGAGATTCACGAAGCCACTCATTTTCCTGCAGCTCTACTTGCCGATCGTGGCCTATCTCGGTCCATACCTTATTCAAACTTGGTACGGTTCGGAACAGCAGGGTTATTACGCTCTTGCTCTGCAATGGTCGATCTTCGCGATGGTGTTTACAAATTCAGGGGTATGGATATTCTGGCGCGAGGTCGCTCACCACAGCGCCGGCGGCGACCTGCAACATGCGGCGAAGACCTACGAGCGGTTCAGCAGATTGTTTGTGTTCCTGGCGCTGGCCCTTGCATTCTGGCTGTCCGCCAGCAGCGCAACGCTTGTGCAGATCGTTGCCGGCGAGCGTTTTCGCGCGGCCGGCAGCGTGCTCGCGGTAATGGCCTTTTATCCGGTGTCTCAAACGATGAACCAGTTGGCAGCGGCTTCCCTCAAAGCTACGGAACGTACCGCGACCTATGCATATTGGACGCTACTTCTTTCGATTCCTGATCTGGTCCTCACCTACGTGCTCCTGGCGCCGGCGGCCGCTCCCGCTCCTGGTTTGCATATGGGCGCAATCGGCATGGCAATGAAGACGACGATCTATGGTCTCGTAGTCGCGCTTGTATACGACTGGCTCAACTGTCGGTTTCTCGGCATACTATACGCTCGGGCGCTGGGACGAAGAGCCCTAGGGCTGTTCGCAATTGGCACTACTGCGGTCGTTCTGATCGGCGCAGGTATGCCGTCGTTGCAGCGGGCTGGAATAGGTCAACTTACGGCGCTCATGCTGTCTTCTTTTGGCTACGGCATCGCCATACTCCTCTTGGTTTGGTTTTGGCCAGGGCTCGCCGGCCTTTGTCGCGCGCAAATCGTTCACGGCGTTCGGTCGTTGCGCCGGAATATGTCGTGAGTCACGACGATGCTGGGGGTTCTGACGCGAGATTCTATTCGGAGTTCGTAATGATGGATATGACGTCGTTTTTGGTTTGCCCCAAGTGTCGCGGCAACCTCGAAAGCTCGACCACGGCGTACCGCTGCGAAACCTGCGATAGCGATTATCCACTCGTCGACGGCGTGCCGCAGTTCGACCTTCCTAAACCCGATGCCGTGAACGGCGACGGCGGCCGCGACGATAGGCGAAAATACTGGGACCTCGGGTGGCAGGCGCGATTTGAGGGTGATCATGCCTTTCTGGCCGCGTTGAAAACACGCGCCGAGTGGGGCCATTATCTCGAACAGGAGATGAAATCTCTCGGCGCCAATCGGCATGTGCTTGCCGTCGAAGCGGATCGTCAGACTGTGAACGATAGGATTGTTCTCGATATCGGCTGTGGCAGCGGTACCTCGGGGGCGCTCTTTAGCTACCACGGAGCGCACTACATCGGTATTGATCACTCCCCATACGCTGCGGCTTGCGCATTGCGGCACGTCCGAGGATTGGGTGCTGACGGCTTTGCGTTGCAGGGCAATGCGGAAGCACTGCCGATACTGGACAACAGCATGGATGTCGTCTATTCGAACGGTGTCCTGCACCATACCCCGAATTTCCGCGCCGCTATGGACGAAGCGTACCGCGTGCTCAAGCCGGGCGGCCGTGCGATCATCGCCCTCTATTCAACCTATTCGACCCAATTTGGCCTGACGCGACTGGCCGGCGTTATAAGAGGCAATTTGAGCGCCCGTGCGATCCAACGTTGGATGGGCGAGGCCTCGGAAGGAGCATGGCGAACGGGTAACCGGCTCAATCCCTGGACGCAGACATTTTCTAAGGCGCAGTTGCGGGAAGTGGTTCGCAAGTACGATGTACAGGGGCTGGCCATCAGAAAGAATGGACGGCCCATCGCTGAGATCCCATTCTTCGGCTCCCGACTAGCCCCGCTTCCCGGAATCCGCAGGATCGACCGCGTATTAGAACCCCTTCTTGGTGGCATGCTGGTCATGTCATTCACGAAATAGCGCGGCGGATCTCTTCAGGTAGCTGCAGGTCAAACAGACAGGCACCCGCGTTTTCTATCCTCTTTCGTACCGAAAACGCGCTAAAACACAGTCGTTCGTAGGGCGTCACGGCTGTACGGGACGGCACGCCCCAGTAGCCGTAGGCATTGATTTCGCTGGGGTGGAAACCTTGAAGCCGCTGCATGAGGCTGCGCGCATTGATGACGACATACGAGGCGCATTCGCCCGAGCGAATTCCGTCGTAATTGATAAATTGAAATGACCGTCCAATATCATTGCATCCTTCCGCGTCGGTCAGCCTGAATGTGGCGACTAGATACCCTCCCGGAAGCACGAAGCTCCAGGCCGTTGCCAACATATCGTCAAATCTAACGTTCCAATCCACACAACTAAGTGAAAACACCACATCGAATTGCCGTTCATGAAGATCGCGCTTACTCAGATCGAGGATATCTCCCGACAGTATCCGAGCTTGGGGGTTCAAAACCCGCCCGGTCTCCGCCGCCAAGGTATTGATCTCCACTCCCGTATATTCCTGCACCCCAAAATGCTCTCGGAGAGCCAACCCCAGGCCGCCGCAGCCGCATCCGATGTCAAGAATCGTTCGGTGCCGATCCAGATTGAGTTTGCCGATGATGATGCGCTCGGACTCATAGAATTGCGGCCAAGCGACGCGATTGCGCGCGAAGTAATGCGCCAATTCGTCGGTCTGATAGGGAATGTTGCGTTCCAAAGCGGTCCAGTTTTATTTATATAGGGCCCAGTACGGGTCCGACACCATGGCCTTCTCAACAAGTGCAATGTCTTCCGGACTGTCGACCGACACGTACGGCCTGAACGGTATGGGTGCAATACGCTGAAACACACCGTTGTCGCACAGACGGTTGCTGTCACAGGCTTCCAAACGCTCGAGCGGTGACTCCGGAGTTCGCGTGAACCACTGCAGCAGCTCCCAACGAAAGCCGAAGATCCCCCCGACCCGCATCGCGCCCAGTTCTCGCGTAAACTTCTTGCAATAGGGGATGGGGCTCCGTGACGTATAGAGTACGTTGCCTTTCCGGTCATGAACCAATTTCACGATGTCCGGATTGTTAAAAGTCGCTTCATCCACGATCGGCACCGCCAGCATCGTCGCCTTGACTGTGTTGTCGTCGATGAATGGTTTGACCACGGCGTCGATCACGTCCGGCCCGAGCAGCGGTTCGTCGCCTTGAACGCATACGACCAAATCATCGGGAGCGAGCGGAATACCGCACTTAGCCGCGGCTTCGGCAACGCGATCCAGCGCCCGGATGTGATGAGTCGCGGTCATAATGACTGGAAAGTGCTTTGCCTCCGCAAAATCTTGAATCTTCTCGTCGCATGTGGCCAAATACAGACCGTCCCAGTTTGAGTACATGCGGGCCCGCAGAAAGCAGTGTTCGATTAACGGCCGCCCCAGAATAAGTTTCAACGGTTTGCCCGGAAATCGGCTGGCTGCCATGCGAGCGGGAACAATTCCAATGATTTTCATTTCTGTCTTTCAGGCGCGCCAGAGACGACTGGTATCGCGCTCCTATAGAGATTCGCCAAGCCCATCGCCGCCGCGACCGAGCCGGACACTGTCGCCTGCACCCCGCACGGTCACCCAAGATTGCGTTTCATGCGCGACGTAGAAAGAATTCAGCAATCGAATTGTGGCGAGAGTATCTTGGTAGGTTACCGGAAATGGCCTCGATTTCGTCAAGGACGCAACGATGTCCTCGTATATCTTGGCATGGCCGTTGCCATACACATTTCCAGAAAAATCCTCGGAGTTCTTGACGCATGCGTCCGGGTCAGGCGTGTAAATTTGCAATTCGTTGACCGCGATCCCGCCGATTTGCGCCAAGCCATTTTCGCAAACCAATGAAAGACTCGCCTCAAAATCCGCTGGCCGCGCCGACGTAGTGATCTCAAACGCACCGATCGCACCGTTTTCAAATACGATCGATGCGGTGGCCGTGTCTTCAACCTCGATCTCAGCTCCCAAAGTGGCATGCGCCGAGCTCACGCGAGACACTTCGCCGCCCAGGAGTCTCAAGAGATCTATATGGTGAATGCCCTGATTGGTCAAACAGCCCCCGTCCATCGAGAAAGTTCCCCGCCAGGGTGCCAGATCGTAATAGCGCTGCGGCCGGCACCACCGCACACGCACCGCCGCCACCCGCACGCGGCCAAGCTCGCCTTGCACCAGCCCGCGCAGCACCCGCTTTACAGCCAAATTGTGGCGATTCTGAAAGACGGCAAAGACTTGCACTCCATGGCCTTCGGCGAGTTCATAGACCTCCGTTACTTGCGACGGCTTCATGAAAGTAGGCTTTTCCACGATGATATTTTTCTTGTAGCGAGTAATGATGTCCACTGCGTGTTCGTAGTGCATTCCCGACGGGGTGATTATCGCGACAGTGTCTATCTGAGGATTCTCCATGAGCATCCGGTGATAGTTGTCGTACGCCTTCGCCGCGAATTGATCCCGATACGTCATTGCCTTTTCCATGATCAAATCGCACACTGCGACGAGTTCGGCGCCGTCGGTTTGCATGATGGATCGGCAATGATGTCCCGACACTCGGCCGCATCCGATGATTGCGACCTTTGAAGCACCTCTATTCATGTTCCGTGTTTTTCAACCCGAGCTTGATGAGATCAACCACTCTACCATTGTGGATCGCGGAGCTACGCTGAATCGGCTGTAACCGGCCAACGCCGGTTGGGTGAACGAAGCACGGTATAGGACCCGATCCGCCAACGTCGCATGTATTATCGGCCCCGGTCCCCCGAAAGCGACATGCGTGAAATTCCCCTGCGTCGGCAGGACGCTGAATCCCAAGCTCCGCATCTGAGCGTTGAAGAACTCCTTTCCGTCATTGATTCCTTCACGGCCTCCGACATGGCAGATGTGTTATCCATCATCCTTGACATGAACTCGACGGCAAGCGTGCTCACCTCGTACATTGGGCGCATCTTGTGCAACAACGCGATCGTCGCTGGCATCTGCGACGGCATACCCAATCCGAAGACCTGCCGCGCCCCAGGCCTTGGCAAACGTTCTCGCCACGATTAGGTTCGGCGAAGTGCGCGGTCCAGGGCACTGCGGACCACGAATAAAAAGGATGGTAGGCCTCGTCAACCAGCAATACCGTACCGGCCGACTCACATTCAACCAGCAAATCGCGCAGCACGCGTGGCTCTACTATTGTTCCGGTCGGGCTGTCAGGATTCGGCAGACACAACAGTTTAGGCTTTCCGATCCGAACGGCAGCGATGATTTTAGCCACATCGAGACGCGGACCGGCAGAGGTTCGTTCGTAGACTATCTCGCAAACTTTCGCTCCGAACATTTGGCCATAGACCGCATACATCGCAAATGTCGGGCTTGTGTGCACCACGCCGTCCCCGGGGTCGACAAATGCTTCGAACACCAATCGGATGGCGCCGTCGCTGCCCGGCGTCAACAGAAGAGAATCCGGCGTCACGCCAGTCCATCGGCTCAACTTACGATAAAGTTCTCCGGCCTCGGGATAGGTCGCCAGCGCGGACGGAGGTATGGATGCAAGTACCTCACTCGTCAACGCCATCAATTCAGGATCTAAATTCTCGTTCTTATCCAGCCAAATCTGCTTGCCGCTGCGGGGCGTCGAGTTAAGCGCGCTCGGTCTCTGCAACGCTGGGTTCAGCAAAGCGCTGCGAGGCCGTATGGTCATTCCGGGACCTCGTTAACGTCAAGGCCTTCGATGGCCGCTCGACCCATGGCCAGCATTGCTTCGTGAGAGCTGCCTCCAATGTGGGGAGTCGCTAGAAAATTCGAAAGCGATAACAGCTCTCGATCCAGAGGCGGTTCTTCTCCGAACACGTCGAATGCTGCGGCGGCAATTCGCTTCTCTATGAGGAGCCGCTTCAGTTCGAGCTCATCGACAAGCCCTCCGCGAGCGGTGTTTATCAATATTGCATCGGATTTCAATAGCGCAAGACGTCTTGCGTTCAGCAGTCCGCGAGTGGTGTCGTTCAAAGGGACATGCAGCGTGACCACGTCGGATCTCCTCAAAAGTGTTTCCAGCTCTACCGGCTCCACACCATACTGCGCATAAAACGACGGGAATTTCTCGATATCATTCGCGAGTACCTTACAGCCGAACGCCTGCAGCAAGGGGACGAGATCTTTGCCTATGTGTCCGCAGCCGACGATACCCACGATTCTTCCGCTCAGGTTGCCTCCGACGTGCTGCCGCCAGACACCGGAGAGAACTTCACGGTTCGCGGCGGGCACATGGCGTAGCATTGCGATCGCAAGACAAATCACGAGTTCGGAAACCGCCCGTCGATTTACGCCGCCGGTCCATCCCAATCGCTTGCCGTATCTTCGCATTGCAGACAAGTCGATCATGTCGAGACCCACGCCGTATTTTCCGATCACTAGCAGCTCAGGCAGACACGACAGTACTTTTTCGTCAATTACTTCGAGTGCGGTGATCGCCTTCCCGTGCCCTTTAAGGAATTCCACCAAGGTTTCGCCGCCCAGTTGTATCCCGGCATCATTGAACGTAGCGTTCGGGTAACGCGCCAGCAGTTCGGCGCGCAATATCGGATTCTTAGAAAACGAACGGGAACATACGGCGACCCTTTCACGCGAAATCATGGCCGGTCCTGATTGTATGGCGTTCGTAATTCAGTCATCTTGCGAATGCGATCGAGGCGCATCGAAACCGCATCGAGCTGCACGAGCCTGCTCAATTTGGATATTTCATGAATAAGCACCTCGTTCCGCTTGTCCCAAGGATATTCAGCCATTCGATTGGGAGGATCCATCTGTTTGGTGATAAATGCATCCGGTCCGCACGGAATTTTCTCGACTCTGTTTGCGGCAAAGAACAAACCGGAATCTCGGCACACTCGCTGGATGAGGGCGAAATAGACGTCGATTTGTTCGTGCGTCATCTCCTGAAATGAGTGGCAGTTGATGGCGATGTCTATGCTGTGTCGCGAAGAATGTCCAATTGATCCACCGTGAGGAATGCAAAATCGAAATCCTTGGGAAGGCCGCTCGACTGGATTTCGTTCGGCATTGCGCATTTGGCATCTGGAAAAAGGCTGCCCAAGAAAGCGAATGGAGACGGCCAAGGTTTCCGGCAAATCTATCGACACTATACGGACCGGCGCCCACTCGTGAAACAGTATTGACGGAAAATTGCCGTTGCCGGCGCCGATCTCCAAAATCGTGCCGATTTGGCCGGCAACGATGAACCGGCGCAATATATTTTGGTAATAATAATGACTGTAAATGTTTGCCGACGCTTCGTAGCCAGACCAATTTTTGTAATGGCGATTGACCGATGCTGCGCTTGCAAACACGCCCGGAGCATTCGCGCAAGTTCGCGATGATCGATTGCAAAGGCGGAAACTATCGGCATCGAAATGTCGTCGCATTCATAACGGCCTCGAATGCTTGGCATAAGACATCATCCGTGGTACTGCAAACAGGGAACCGATCCCGTGGGTTGCCCATTCGACGACTTTAGCGGGCCGTTGTACGCCCCCGAGTTATCTTTCCGGAGTCGTTCTCTTTATGAAAGACGATTGCTGGGACATAGAAGCCGGATTCTCCAGATACATCGACGGAATTTCATGCAACATTCGTCTGCAACTTGCACTGTGGTATTTCCAGTATTCGCTCTTCGCGACCGGGAATGGACCGTGAAAATCTCCGAACTGATGAAACTTCGAGAGCCTCGGCGAGTTGACGGAACTGGAATCAGCTTACTCAGAATTTGCCCCTGCACCCGCGGCGGCAATGGCACCATCACTATCGACTACGATACGCAAGAAGAGAAGGGTTCGAGGCAAATACATCGTAACACCATGCATCTCCGTTTTCTCCATCACGTATTCTCCTCCAGCACCCTGCACGATCGCAATTCCCGCGGCAACGTCCCATAGCATGATGCGCGATTCTGAATAGACGTCGGCGGATCCCTGCGCGACATGCAACAACGATACCGCTGCGGAGCCCAGCATTCGCACCTTTGCGTAAGGTCTAACGGTGCGCCAGAATCGCTGCATGGCAGCCTCGCTTTCGACCTCCAAACGGACCGGGAATCCAGTGCAAATGGAGGCCTGCGACTCATTCGACGTGTCGGAAACCGTGATGCTTCGGTTGTCCCGCAGAACGCTCCCAGGCCGCTTCCTCCCCAGAACAGTTGGCGTTCCTCGAGACTGTAAATCACACCGAATATCGGTGTTTGATCAGCCCACAGCGCCACGGAGATGGCGCTTGGACCCAGCCCCTTGACAAAATTGAAAGTCCCGTCGAGGGGATCGACGACGAACCAATACGAAGAGGGTCGTTGCGATGCAACATAGCCCCGTTCTTCGCTCAAAATCGGTAATGCGGCGCCAGCGAGCACCTCGACGATTGCATCCTCCATGACCTTGTCGGCAGCCGCCTTGATCTCCCTGGGATTATCGGGACTGAGGGAATGTCGATGTCTCCCGCTTTCACATGGTCGAGGAGGCGGCTGCCTGCCCGGGTTACGGCAGTCTTCGCGAGCTCCAGTAATCGCTGGACGTTCAGACACTTCTGACATAGCGCGTCAGATACGCTCCGATTAAATGGTCGAGGACCATGTGCGCGTCTTCCGCTGGCCCGTATTCCTTTGGGCCGGTCGCGACGTGGATGCCTTGGGCCGCCAAGCTTTTCATTTTGCCGCCGTCGAAGGCGGTTATCGCCACGGTTGTGATGCCCGCAGCATTGCCGTATTCGAAGGCTTTTATGAGGTTGGGCGAGTTTCCCGAGGCCGAAATGCCGACCAGAATGTCTCCGCTCTTTCCGAGAACGCGCAGTTGTCTGACGAAAATCTCCTCATAGCCGAAATCATTCCCGATGGCGGTGATGAGAGCGACGTTATCGGTCAAGCTCAGCGCGCGGAATGGCTTGTCGTACGCGTTCGTGCCGATCGCAATATCATTGGCGAAATGGCTTGCCGTCGCAGCACTGCCGCCGTTACCAATGAAGAATATAGTCGATCCGCGTTCCCGCGCCGTGAGCAATGTCTCGATGAATCGTCCGACTTCCTCGCTGTCGATGCGCCGCAGTATAGACTCTAGTAAGTCGAGATAGGCGCGGGCAAAATCCACCGGATCGGGTGTGAAAATGAGAGTCAAGATTGTTGGTGGATGTCTGGATCGGGAATGTCATAGGTTTCGCGCCAATTGGAGTCTGCATAGTAGATTTTGAAAACTAATCGCATGGTGCGCAGGGCATCGTCGGATGTCCCGCTCCGCACGGGAGTGTCATTCAAAATGCTGCTCGCTAATGCCGCAATTTCGGCGTCCCAGGATGGATCATGATTATAGCGGGTGACCTGTTCCCTCGGGTCGCCTTGGTCGTTATCAGGGTCCGCACGCACCAAGGTCAAAGTCTCCGCCCCGTAGCTTTTGGTGCCCGATAGAATCCCCCCCAAAATGAGACTACCTCCCTGAAGATTGATATCGAGATGAAAACGATGCCGCCATTGGGTCGCCGATGAATTCAGCATTCCCACCACGCCCTCGGGAGTTCGCATGATCGCGTAGGCGTTGTCCTCCACGTCATAGCCCCAGTGGCTGTTCGATATGAAGCTGCGAACTTCGCTAAATTCGCCGCCAAACAATCGCATGAGGTCGACCATATGGATGCCCTGATCCAGCAGCACCCCCCCTCCGGCGATCTTTCGCTTGGTCCGCCAGTCAGGCTGAGTGAAAGTCACAAGCTTTGCCTTGCCGTACATGCCACGCATATTGATTACGCGGCCGAGTTCGCCCGAACGCAGAACTGTGAGGGCATCCTGGACGGATTCATGGTAGCGATGATTGAATCCGTACATGAGCTTGAGGCGCGGATATCGGCGCTCGCACGCGATAACTTTGATGATGTCCTCAACGCTGCGGCCGGGGGGCTTTTCACAGAACACGTGCAGACCCGATTGCAGACCCGCAATCGTCACTTCCGCAGCTACGTCATTAGTCAAACAGACAATTAACACATCGAGATTTTCCGTCAACAGGCGTCGGTAATCGCGGTAGTAACGAATGCGGTCGGAAAGTAGCCCCTCGTCCGGAAATGTCTGGTCGCACACCGCCACAACGTGCATGTTTGGGTGACGCGTAACGCAGTCCTTGCGCCGCTTTCCTACCACTCCGAACCCGGCAATGCCGACTCTCAGGTCATTCATAGTGAAGAAATCTTAAGTCGCAGAATGGCGACATATTCGCATGATCTTTTCGATGGTGGCACCGGGGAGCGCGTATCGCCTATCGCCGACGGGTCCTCGCCACATTCATGCCCAATGGTATGGTGCCCGCTGCCAATTGTGACTGCTCCCGACGGGTAATGCATTCTCTTTCTCAAGCCCCGGCGAAAAGTCCTGCCCCTCGACGTGTAGAGGCGGTCCCGGCCCTCAGTCGGTCGGCTAATTGGCGTCGAGGATCAGCTTCACCATGGAGCCGATTGCGCTGGACGGATCGACCTCCCGTTGCGCCACAGCCATCGCAGTCGTGCTGGCGAGTGCCGCGGAATTGGTCACGGGCCCAATGACCGTGAGAGAATTCTCTCCGGAATTTGCAATCCAGATCTTGGTGCCGTCGAAAGCGACGGCTCGCGGATTTTTTCCGGTAGTGAACGTGGCCAAAAGCGTAACATTCGCGGCCTGCAATCGGCTGACTGTATTGTCTTCTGAGTTGCACACCCAGATCGAGTTGCCGTCATACACAAGACCGCGCACACGGTTGCCTGTGGTGTATGACCCCGAGTCGCACCCGTCCGCTACGCGTATTTTGTCAGACTTCCGACATCCGATTCGGTCGCCCCAGCGCTTCCGCCATTGCCATTTCCTATCCACATATTGGCACCGTCATAGATTATCGAAAGCGGGAAAATTCCAGTCGCAAAATCGTCGATATATGCACCGGTATTCCGATTTATCTTCCACACATTGTTGTTATAGCTATTTGTCACCCAAATAAAAGTGCCGTCAAACGCCACTCCGTCCGGGTTTCGGCCGACACTGTAAGTCGCCACTAGAGTCTGGCGTCGGGCGTCGAACTTGCTTACGCTGTTCGCACCTACGCCATTGTTCGCGACCCAGATGTATCGTCCATCGAACATTATTCCTTCTGGATTTGCCGAAGGAGGCAGTTGGATTGTCTTGAGTAACTTTCCGCCCTGATTGACGATCGTCACGGAGCTCGATGCGTAGTCCGTTACCCATACATTGGCACCGTCGTATGCGAGTTCGATCGGGGAAGCCCGCGATCTCGGTTGTTGAGACGATTGTTCCGCTCGGGTCTATTTTCAAGAGGACCCCGCCCTTTGGATTTTGGACAGTAGTCCAAATGAATTGGCCGTCGAATAAGCACACTGGTCGCGAGAGATGCAGATGAATTGCCGACATGCAGCGTATATACATTGGAGGTGACCGTTTTGGTGTGCGCGACCTCGCCGCCGACGGCGAGCGACGCAATCATCGCTGCAGCTGTGAGTGATCTCCGGATAGAGCTGTGCGTGATCGTTCACGGCGGAATGCGCCTATGAAGTTACGCCAACGGCGGACACGCGGCAATACTGACCGCTAGGCGATCCGAGCCATAAATCAGAATTGTCGCCGTACACCAAGACGTAATTCCCACCCGCTTGAGCTGTCAACACGGCCGCAACTGCCGACTTGAATCCGGGATCTGTAGACTTTATGTACCATCCCGGTTCCGCATCCGGGTGCTGTGGCGCTGGTGGTGAAGACAAAGTCTCCCGCCGCCGAAACTAGTATATGCGTAAGATTTCGTGACCGTCACCGAAGCGCTGGGAGTCACGGTTGCGGCATTTACCCTCCCCGGAGTCAACAATGCAAGCGCACACCAGCAGCACGCAAGCATTGTAGGCAAAAGAAGAAAGAATATTCGAGTTCATTATGGGCCTCACGATTGCTAACCAGCACGATAAAACAAACAATGACAGTTAGATGTTTTGACTTGGGGCCGTTCGCCGCAAGAAACGCTTCCGCCAGCTTCCAGTCCCACTCGGAGTCGATGTCGATGCTTTCAGCCGGCTCATCGATGATGAGCGGCATGGTGTCATCATTGCAGAACGCTCTTTGTCGCCGCAACTCTACCGGTTCGATCAAGTATAACGCGCCGTTTAAGACATATGCCGGAGGCAGATCTTGAGACCGTTGGGCATCCTCTCACTTGTGATGAACGGCTGAATCGAATCTCCACTGACCTGAAGACACCACATCGGGTGCGATAGCGCCGGCGATACTCCGATCACGGATCGGCGATGGTTGCGCCCAAAGAGCTCAATTCCTCGCAGCACCGTCTTGCGGCTTCGAAACGGCGAAGTGGGCTGCAACAATAACAGGCCGTCGACCCTCCCCCGTGCATCTTCATACCAGTCGAGAGCGTGCAGACACACGTCGACTGATGAAGAGAGATCGGTTGCCAGTTCCAGGGGCCTTAGCCAAGGGACGCAAGCGCCGGCACGCCGGCCTATGTCGGCAATGTCGGCAGCATCGGTTGACACGAGAATGTCGCAGATATCGGAGATTTCCTTGGCTACGTCTATGCTCCACACGATGAGTGGGCGGCCGCCCAAGAGGCGGAGATTCTTCCCCGGAACACGTTTCGATCCGCCACGCGCGGCTATCAGAGCAAGAATCCTCAATCGGCCGCTCCCGGTTATCTTTCCTGCGCCGGCCCTGGCGATTCTCCTCGAATGTACCAAATCGAGTGTTCAGACACAGTAACGCCAAGTCATCGGTCCCCGACGCCATGGTATCAATCGACTCAAGCTTACGCCGCGAGATTTGACTCGGCCACGGGGCATAGCGTTAAGTTTTGATAAACCGCGGCTTGGTTTCTGCGGATCGTTAGGCCGCCGCCGAAATTCTCGCGCATTCTAAAAATGCGCGAAGGACTTTAAAGCCGACCGCCCCACTCTTCTCGGGATGAAACTGACACCCAAACACTCGTCCGCGCCCGATGACTGCGGCGATTCGGATGCCGCCATAGAGGCAGTCCGCGATACGATCACGAGCATCATGTGGCTGAGCCATGAAGGAGTGTACAAAGTACACGGCGTCAGTCGGGGTAACGTCGCGAATGAGGGTCCCGGCCCAGGTCTGCCCGCTCTCGGATACGGCGAGCGAGTTCCACCCAATGTGCGGAATCTTCTGCGGCAGGCCTAGCGCATTTGCACCCGGCACCGACACGACCTTGCCGGGAATGAGCCCGAGACCCTCGTTGACCCCGAATTCCTCGCTCTCATCCAACAGCATCTGCATCCCTAGGCAAATACCCAACAATGGGGTGCCTCTGGCCGCGATCTCTTGCACAACGTCGTTGAGCCCTCGGCGGCGCAGCTCCGCCATGCCATTGGCGAAGGCTCCTACCCCGGGAAGAATCACTCGTGGCGAGGCAAGAAGCGCTCCACGATCAGCAGTTACGGTAACCGCTGCGCCACAGTGCTCCAATGCCCGCCGCACGCTGAGTAAGTTGCCCACGCCATAATCCACGACTGCAACTTCAGCCCGGCTCATAGACTCTCACTTCGATGCCTCCCGCATTGGCAGCGCTGCGAATGTCGGCGACAGTGGCGCGGCCATAGTGCAGGATGTCCGCCATCGCCACCGCATCAGCCCCTCCTTTCTGGACAGCATCGAACAGATCCTCTGGCTTTGCCCATTCCGCCGCTGGCGATCACCGGCACCCCTACCTCCTGGGTCACAGCCTTGAGCATCGCCACATCAAAGCCCTTGCGGGTACCTTCGCGATCCACCGAAGTTAACAATATCTCCCCGCTCCCAACGCGACCGCCTTGCTTCACCCACCCAATGACATCGAGTCCGGTCTTTTCCCGGCCATTGTCGGTATAGACCTCCCAGCGCTCCTGGCCAATTTGCTTGGCCTCGATCGAAAGCACCATGCACTGGCTGCCAAAGCGTCGGGCGATTTCGCTTATGAGCCGAGGATTTGCCACGGCGGCGGTGTTGACCGCTACCTTGTCGGCGCCCGACCGCAGAAGATAGGTAGCGTCATCGACTGAGCGGATGCCGCCTCCGACTGTCATCGGAATGAACACGTCCTGCGCCGCGGCCTGCACTATGTCGGCCTAGGCTGTTGCGGCCGTACAGGCTCGCGACGCAATCCATATAGATCAACTCATCGGCGCCCTGCAGGTAATAGCGCAAAGCGTGCACGTTGGGAGATCCGATGACCCGGAGACCTTCAAGATGAATACCTTTGATTAGATTGGGGCCCTTGATGTCGAGTCGCGGAATGAGCCGGATCTTTCTCATAGCCCCACTATTTCCGCTTCCTCGTCCCAGATCGGGTGTTTTAGCCGCCATTCCCCCTCAGTCTGCCGCCAAAGGTGGTCCGACCGCCAGCTGTCCACCACGTCATGAAACTCTCTCTCGCTGATGGAGCAATACTCGAGAAATTCCTGAAAATATTTCTTGGGAAATTCTCCGTCGTAGCGTTTGACGAGCGCGATGCCTTCTTCTCGATTGATCTTGCCGTCTCGAATTTCATGTGCCGCGTCCGAGGTCGTTCTGCCGATGCCAAACTTTATATAAGCCAGATAATAGTGATAGCCGTCGATGCGGTCATCCAGGCTTGCGTATTTGGAATACGTGCCTTCGGAGCGTTCGGTATTTGGCGTGAAGCCCGTGTTTTCGGTGCAATAGTAGAAATTCTCCTGAGGATCCCAGAATTTGTAGTAACCGAGAAAATGAATCGTACGTGCGATTGCGCACGACCTCTTCATACACCGGGCGCCATGAACGGCCTCAAATCCGACGCCGTTATCCCGTGCTCCGTCCAGAACGCGGGAGGTAAACCGGAGAAATAGTGCTTATCGTGATCCTGAATATCCCGATCGGGACGGAGCGCGTTTTTCATGTCCCCGCCATACTCAACTTCACCGTTTTCTCCGTACATGATCAATGACACGCCGTACTTAACGGCGATATGCAAGGGAAAGTTCGTCTGGCCATAAATGAAGGGCTGAAAGGGATCACCCAAGTGAGTGAACGCCAAATTCGTCAGCCGACGCGTGACCTTCCCGTTGGGAGTGCCGAGAACATTGTCGAACCCGGATGCAATGAACGCATCCAAATTTCGGCGGCCGATTGTAGTCGCCTTCAGAGGCGCCCAGGTCACGGTGAGGGGATTCATGCCGTACTTGTATTTGAGTTGGTGGGCGACGAACCCGCCGTCCTTTCCTCCGCTGCACGGAACGATGACATCATAGTCGCCGTTGGATTTCCTATACCGGTCGCACAATTCGATTAATTCCCGTTCACGAGCATCCCAATCGATGTGTTTGGTTTTGAATTCTGCGAAATTGCACGCCGAGCATACCCCGCGTTCATCGAAGGTGATGCGCGGACGCTGATTTGAAACAGTGCATTTCTTGCAGAATCTGACGTTGACGGGCAGATTGTACTGGCCAATGACGTCTTTCTTTTGCGGCGGCGCGATTCTCATGATGTAGCCCTCGACCCAGGCTGCGCCGCATCTTGGTCGATGCAATCAATGACAATCTCCCAAAACGGAATCTCCGGGCTTCCCTGCATTTTTATATATTTGTTCTTGTAAATGGAGTACTTGCTCCGATCCACTACCAATTCGCTGCTCCAATCCACTGCGTCCAAATCCCGGTCCAAATTGATAACCGACTTACCCAGTTCAGAAGCAAATCTCGCAATCGATTCCCTTTTAAACGAAGAGTCGAGGAATTGGCCGTCTAATTGGTCAGTGGTCACAAAAATCACGGGCTTGTTGAACAAAACTGCGAATTGTACGGCGGTGCTGTCGTGACACACGACCACTTTGCAATTCTTCACCAGTTCGGCTGTCTTACCATATTCGACCGGAATTCCTTGGAAGTAATCCGGCGCTTTTTGAAGATACGCGGCTCGCGGATGTGCGGCAATGCGTACCCCAACATTAAGTTCCGCCGAGATCTTTTTGAGACCTTGGCAAACAGCCGCGAAATACTTTTCTGGAGTGATCATATTCGGAGAGTTTTGGTATTCGTATTCAGGATGGAAGCAATAATCCTGGTCAATAAAAACCGCATATTGTCCGGCGGATGTACTAGGACTTCGAGCAATCTTCATGTAAATGTCGTAATCGAGGTTGTGAGCCCTGATGAGTTTATTGCCTTGAGCGAGCGCTGAAAGGGAAGTCTCCCCTGACACGACGGTCAGCCCGGGCAGAATCGACGCCCGGGTCAATTTACGGATCATCGCGCTGGCTAAAAGCTTGATTGACCTGACCGGACCCGCGGCAATCGCCTTCCTAATTTTGTGCGCGTAGGTCGTTTTGTGGCCATGCGGGGGGGCCGGAATCGATCCAGTTGCACAGAGAACTCGTGTTGCACCCAGCTTTATCAGCTGCCTTTTGACTCGTATGGAAAAATAATCGTCGCCCGCAAAATCGATGAAAAAATTCACTCGCTCGCCGTTGGTCCATAGCCGGCGTTGAAAGCCCTTCGACGTGATCGGAAAGTAATTTGGAAATTCTTTTAGGCTACTTGAAGAGTCGATGTGCGCTTGCCACACACGCGGGTGAAGCAGGGGGGTCAAATCCCAAACCTCAACGCGCCAGCCCCGGTCGATCCAACGTTGAATTCCAAAGCGATCATAGTTTCTTTCATCGAGCGGCTGGCCTATTAGATAAACTAGTTTTTTCACGCAGAATTCTGCCAAACGGCGTGGCGCAATTTCCAATCACCATTCTCATTGAACCAAAGATGCGGCGAGCGGAATCGGTCGGTAAGCAGTCGAAAGTATTCACGGTCCATAATCGGCTGTTCGAACATGCCTGCGGCCAGCGGGAACTCTTGCGCGGGCAAGCTCAAGTAACGAAATACCTCGTCCGCAAACCGCTGGGGAAATTCGTGATCGAAACGCCTCACGAGCGCCACGCCCTCCTCTCGGTTGATATCTCCAGATCTAATTTCCTGCGCGGCATCATAACTTGCGCGTCCAATCCCGAATTTGATTCCAGTCGTGTAATAGTGAAAATCGTCGATACGATCGTCGATGCTGTTGTACTTGCTGTACGTGCCCGGGGTGCGCTCGGGCGACGCCTGAAACCCGCCGTGTTCGACCGCATAATAATAACAACCTTGCGGATGCCACTTAAGGTAATAACCAAGGTAGTGCACTTCGACCTTTTGTTCTGCGAGTACGTTTGGATTGGCCGGCAAATAGGGTTGCAAGTCATTGGGATCGACCCCGAACTGATTTGTTAGATCATTGAGCGAGACGCCGCCCAGGAAAATCTCGGATATGTCTCTCGAGGAAAAATAAGTCCAGTCCCGCTGCGCACTCTCTACATCCTCATGGGATTTCCATACTCAGCCTCGTTCTCACCGTAAAATACCAGGGGAATTTTGAATAAAATGGCCATTTTTGGCGCTAGAGCCTTTTGGCCGAAGACAAAGGACTGAAAGGGATGAAATAGCAGTTCCGTGGACAGCCGAGTCAGCAATCTATGGACCCGACCGTTCGGCGTCATGAGATAGTTGTCATGTCCGGCGTGAATCCAGGATTGAAAATTTTTCCAGCCCCAATCGGTGTATATGTGGGGCGCCCAAGTGACCGTCAGCGGGTGCATTCCGTACTTGGTCTTCAGAATGTGCGAGGCGTAAAAACTATCCTTGCCGCCGGAGCCGGGCACGATGCAGTCGTAGCTGCCGTCATTCTTACGATGTTTGTCGCACAGGTCGCGCAATGCCCTTTCCCGCGATGCCCAATCGATGCCCAGTCGTTTGCGGAGGGTAACATTGCAGGCGTCGCATATACCGTCCGCATCGAAATGAATGGTGGTCTTCGTCGCATCTGCGGTATGGGTATATTCGACCGAGGAGTTGGGTCTTTGATTGGATATGACGCAGGTACGGCAGAACTTGACGTCGCTCGGCAAACCGTAGCGCACGGCGGGATTGGTGATGTGCTTGTCGAACAGTGTCAAATCGACTCTGTGTGGGTAGACCATGACGTCCAAGTGATGGTACTCCTAGCCTTTGTCCGCTCGAAGAAGGGGAATTTTGCGCACGCTCCAGGTCATCCGCGTGCCCCACGTCCAGCCAGGGCTCGTGCATCGGGTAGACAATCGTACGCGCCGTCCGTTCTTGAAGACGGCCGAAAAGTCGGCATATCGCATTGTTCCCCGGCCTTAAGGACATCGAGCGCCTCCGGCTCCAACACGTAGATTCCTGCATTGATATGGCTTCGAGTCATGGGTTTTTCTTCAAAACCAACGATGTCGACTCCTTTTGTGCGAACTACCCCAAAGGATGCTGCCATTCGTGTTGCCGAACCGCCATGGTCGCGACCGCGTGATGGCGGCAATGAAAATCGAGTAATTCGGCATAGTGGATGTCGGTTAGCACGTCCCCATTCGAGACGAGAACAGGGACTCGGGCCGGGGCTCAAAAGCGCCAAGAGCTCCCGCAGTTCCCAACGGCGAGTCCTCGCGCAGATATTCGATTTTTATACTGCCAGCGGCCGCCGTCGCCGAAATATTCCTCGATCATATGGCCAAGATAATGGATCGCAACCACGAAATGCGGAATCCGTTCGCCTTGGCGCGTTCCAGAATATGTTCCAGCATCGGTTTGCCACTCACCGGCAACAGCGGCTTAGGGCAATTTTCGGTGTGTGGACGCAATCGGCTGCCTTGGCCGCCTGCCATGATCACCATGAGTTGGATGGCTGCAGAGGCAACATCAATTCGTCCCACAGATGCAGGCCTACGACTCGCCGATCTTCGTCAACGACGGGCAACTGATGAATCTTGTTGGCTTGCATGAGTTGCAGTACGGTTTCGCGGCTCAACTGCGGGGGAACGACCAGGGGCTCGCGATAGATGATGCCCTCGATCGGACTGCTCATGTCCAAGCCGCGCAGCAAACCACGCCGAATATCGCCATCCGTGAGGATACCGACCAAAGTGCCGTCCGCCGATACCGCCAGCACGATCTGCAATGCGGTTTCGTCCAAATTGCGAATTGCCTGACGAAGATCCGAGTCGACCGGTAACAGGGCTTCGCGCCATCGCTCATGGTTTGTTTCGACTCCCGTCTCCTGTGGGGAATTATTCGAGATCTGGGTCATCGTCGCGCCGGCGCAAAATCGTGAAACGATTTCTTCAGAATAAATTCCAGGGGATAACCTTTCAATAACTGCACGATTCTCCCGCTCGCCCCACCCTCTCCGTAAGGATTACGCGCGGCCGTCAGCTTGGTTCGAAAAGCCGACGAATAAAGCTCCTTCAACGCAGCAGTGATCGAATCTCGATCGGGTTTGCAGTCGATCACGCTCGCCGCTTTGAGCCGGCCTCGCTGGCGGTCCCCGATATTGACCGTGCCCTTGCGAAAACTCGGAACCTCCGTCAATCCGCTGGAGGAGTTGCCGACGACTCCGTCCACATGGCGAACGCAGGATAGATAACGCAAATCGCCCAGTGAAGTATAGGCGCGGGCATTGGGCCGATTGGCGACGAACTCTTCGATCATCCGATTACGACGCGGCCGCCGGTATCCGCATTGGGCATGGTAAAAATAAGGTGTGTGTCCTTGATGAGTTCCAGCGCGCACAACAGCTCCCGCATTTGTTGCGCGGACGTCGAATCCTCCAATGTCACGGGATGAAATGTAATCAACAAATTCCTCTCGCCCATTTTGAACCCGAGTTCCGCCTCCAGCGCTTCGCGCCCGAGCAAGTCCATCTGTGGATCTTATCCACTCCGAGGCCGCCGACCAAAAAAACGCGTTCGGGATCCTCGCCCAATTGGATGACGCGCTGCCGATATTCTTCTGCGGCGACGAAATGCAAATGCGACATTTTGGTGATCGAATGCCGCATCGCTTCATCGAATGCGCCTTCCGTCGTTTCGCCGCCGTGCGCGTGGGCTATGGGAATACGCGCCACTGTCGCCGCGGCGGCGGCTGAGAAAATCTCGAATCGATCCCCGAGCAAGAACAGCAAATCCGGCCGAAGCTGGTGCAGGGCTTCACCGAAGCCGATCAGCCCTAATCCCATGGACTTGGCGACTGCCGTGGGCGTATCCGCACTCAAGAGCATCTCGATCTTGGAATCGATGACGAATCCGTCCTGCTCGATCGCTCGATAGGTGAGTCCGAATTCCGGAGAAAGATGCATGCCGGTTGCAATCAGCTGCAGCTGCAATCCGGGTGTGCCGCGAATGCCTTCCATCACCCAACGAAGACATCCATAGTCGGCGCGCGTGCCGGTAACTACGCAGATCTTCTTGCTAATCATGCCATTCACAATTCGATCAACTCGTCCGCAGCAAAGTTGCGCGGCGCGATTCGCCCCACCACTTCATCCCATCGCATGGGCGACAATCCGGTTCCTGGACGTTTGGCGGTGAGATTCGACTGATCGAACTTTTCGCCGGCGCGGATCGGGCGTGCCGCGACCAGCGATCTGCGCGCTACCGCCATGTTTTTCGCCTCGCTTTCGCTCGGCCGCTTGAGGCCATTGCCCAAGGCCCGCTCGACGTTGCGGATGGCGGCGACCATGGATTTGAGTTCGAAGGGCTCGAGGCTGGCCTTGTGATCCGGGCCCGGAAGACCGCGATCAAGAGTAAAATGCTTCTCGATGACCGAGGCACCCAACGCTGCAGCGGCGACGGCGACTTCGATTCCCAGGGTATGGTCGGAATAGCCAACCGCGACTCCCAAGGCATCTCGAATTGTCAGCATTGCGCGCAGATTCACTTCGGCCATCGGAGCCGGATATTCCGTGGTGCAATGAAGCACGGTCACGAGCTCGCGACCGGTGCCGGCTCGAGCGAGCACCTCGAGCGCCGCTTCGATCTCGCCCAACATCGCCATTCCGGTGGACAAGATCACCTGCATGCGGTAGCGGCCATGTGGCGCAGATACGGGAGATTCGTTATTTCGCCGGACGGAATCTTGAAGCGATTCATACCGAGTTCCGCCAGTAGGTCGACGCTTTCCGAATCGAAGCCCGTGGAGAAAAACTGGATTCCACGGGATTTGCAATGCGCGATCAAGGCCACATGCATATCACGTGTCAGTTCGAGCCGCTGCAGCATGGTGTGCTGCGATTCGGCGTCGCCTGTGGCCCTCGATTGATAATCGGCCTTTGCAGCGTTGGCGGTTACGAGCCGATCGGCGCTGAAAGTCTGGAATTTGACCAGGTCTGCGCCGGCCTCTGCCGCCGCGTCTATCAATTGGCGCGCCACCGACATGTCGCCGTTATGATTTACCCCGGCCTCGGCGATGATAAGTGATTTCAAGGGTGCCTCTTCACAGGCGGTATATGTGTGCCCGGCCCGCAATCGGTAAGAACGCGCTGCCCCATTCCGATCAAACACCGTTCTCCGATATTGACCAGTTGCCGCACGCTGGAGTTGCTGCCGATAAATGTTGCGGACCCTACATGCACGCCGCTATTGATCGCAACCCCGGTCGAGATGTGGCAATGATCCGCAATGACGGCATCATGCTCTATCAAGCACTGGCTGTTGATGATGCAGTTGCGCCCCACCGCCGCGGCGGCATTGACGACCGCGCCATGCATGACGATAGTGCCGGCGCCCAACTTGGCGTGAGGCGAGACATAGGCGCGGGGCGATACGATGACGGGCAACTCGCAGCGGTTTCGCAGCAAAAGGCTCGAAAAGACGCACTCGGGGCTCCGCTGTCTTGATCTGCCCGACCGCGATCAAAGCATGAGTGTAATCGCGGAGTAAAGCCCATCAAATCCGCATCCGTGCCCAAAATCGGGTAACCCAGTACCCGTGTTTCGCGCTCATCGGGTAAACCCACCAGCCCAGCCACGGCAAATCGGCCCTCCTGTTCGATTACATCGATGCACGCTCGCGCATGGCCGCCTGCCCCCAGCAGCAAGATTGGCACGGGGCTCATGGCATGGTAGCCGAGGCACCCAGACGAGCACTGCTTGGCAAATTGATCAGCCGCGTCTCAACAGACTCGGCCACCGGAAGCGGCATTCTCGGGCATTCGCGGTAAGGGGCTAATCGATGCATCAATGTCCATGTTGGGCGAGTCATCAATCCATCATCATTGGTTGCCGCGAGAATTGCGTCACGCTGCGATGCAGCAGCGGCGCTCAGCAGCAGTGTTTGCAGCCAGTAATTGCTGTGGCAGCCCCGGGGTTCCGCGATTAGCCGCGCCTCAGGCACACCGGCGAAGGCCGCCGCATAGCGATCGAACAATCGGCGCTTCGCCTCGATGAAGCCTGGAAGCTGCTCCAGCTGAGCGCAGCCGAGTGCCGCATTGATATTCGGCATCCGATAGTTGTAGCCGATTTCATCGTGTCGATATTCCCAGCGATGCGCTACCTTGGCTGTCGTCGTCAAGTGCTTTGCGTGCTTGGCAAGCGCCGCGTCGTTGGTAATGATCGCCCCACCGCCCCCTGTGGTGACAGTCTTGTTGCCGTTGAAGCTCAAGGTCCCCATCAGGCCAAAAGTGCCCGTGTGCCGTCCTTGCACGGTACTTCCCAGCGACTCGGCCGCATCCTCTACCAGATTCATACGAAAATCCCGGGCAAGCGCATATACCCCTTCGATGTCTACAGGGTGCCCAAATGCGTGCATCGGCACGACGCACCGGATCACTCGTCCGGTGGCTCGATTGACGCACCGCTCGGCGCGAATCTCAGTGGCGGTACGCAGGTATTCGCGCAGCGCGATCGGGTCCAACCCAAGATTTCGCTCCTCGTTGTCCGCAAAATGCGGCACCGCTCCGCAGTAGCTGACGGCATTTGCGGTAGCCACGAAGGTCAAGGCCGGGATGAGCACCTCGTCGCCGCGTTGGACGCCCGCCAAGCGCAGCGCGATATGCAGCGCGGCGGTGCCGCTGACCACGGCTACCGCGTGTTTTGCCCCGGTAAACGCCGCAAGCTCCGCCTCGAACCGATCAACGAACTTTCCCACCGAAGAGACGAAATTTGAATCCAGGCACTCCTTGACGTATTCCCATTCGTTGCCGGCAAACAGCGGTTCGTGCAGCGCTACCGGGCCGGGGCCGACCACCGCGCGAACCGCATCGACGATCTGTTGGGCCAGAGTGGACTGGGGGGCCGCGCCGTTCACAAATTATAGATATCCGGCCGGTAAGCGTGCAGGTTCTCCGGCTCCTTGAACCAGTCGATGGTGGCCGACAGGGCGCGGCGAAACCCCTCCAGGCCGCCATATTCGGGTTGCCATGAGAGCAAATCACGGGCTTTGGCGGTGTCGGCCCAGAGCCTCTCGACTTCGCTATTCTCCGGGCGCAGCCGTTGCTCATCGCTGACTATCTCGATGTCGGCGCCCATCACATCGGCGATCGTGCGCGCGGCGTCTCCGATCGATATTTCGAAATTACTGCCGAGGTTGATCGTTTCACCAACGCCTCGCTGCGATCGTAGGGCCGACACGAACCCGGCGACAGTATCGGTCACAAAACTGAAGTCTCGAGTAGGGTGCAGAGCACCGAGCTTGATGCGGCGTGCGCCCGTGGCAATCTGTGTAATGATCGTGGGAATGACGGCACGTGCCGACTGGCGCGGACCAAAGGTATTGAATGGACGCACGATCATGACCGGTGTCCCAAAAGACGCATGGAATGACATCGCGATCTGGTCCGCCCCGATCTTGCTTGCCGAATAAGGCGATTGACCTTGCAAGGGATGTTCTTCAGTCATCGGAACGAACCGTGCGGTCCCATACACTTCGCTGGTCGAAGTATGAATTACCCGACCGACGCTGAGGTCGCGAGCGGCTTGGACGACATTGAGCGTGCCCTTGATATTCGTATCTACATAGGTATCCGGTGAATGATATGAATAGGGAATCGCAATCAATGCCGCAAGGTGCAGCACCGCATCGCAGCCCTTCAATGAAGTGCGCACCCCGTTCGGATCGCGGATATCGCCGGCGAACACCTCGAATTTACCGCGGACGTCCGCTCCGCAACGATCGAGCCAACCCCACGAATTGAAGGAGTTGTAAAGAACGAATGCGCGCACGTCGTACCCGGCGCGCACCAGCGCCTCGGTCAAGTGCGAGCCGATGAATCCGTCGGCGCCGGTAACGAGGATTTTTTTCAGGGGACCCTCCTCAAAGTTCGAGAACGGCGCGGCTGTTCGCCAGGAATCGAGTTCAAGCCGATTTTGACTTTTTCAATCTGGCGAACCCACGCCGCGCGTAGGCGATCATCAAGCCCACCGTCACGCCTGCAAACATTCCGCCGAGAACCATGAGCGATCGCTTTGGACCGTATTTTCGCTCAGGAGGCACCGCGGGATCGATGACCGTGAACGCATACTCCGGTCTCGCATTGGCGAGCATCAATGTCTTGGTCTCGCTCTCGAGGACACCGTACAGCGCGTGTTGGATTTCAACTACGTTGGTTTGCGCTATCTGTTTGTTGAGGAACGCAATATTCCGAGTCGCCTCGTCAATCGCGCGGGTTCGGATTCGCTCATTGGCGAGGGCGACGAAGCCGTTCGCCCAATCCGCCGCAACCGAAGCGTCCTTCCAATCGATATCGATGGTGGTGAGGCCCGCGCGCTTATCGTCCTTGATAGTCAGCACGCCTTCCTTGAACTCCTTCACCCCAAGCCACAAAGTGGGTTTCTTATGATCGCGAAGCAGTTCCGCGAGCAAGTTTCGTCGCTGAATGAATTCCGCCACCAGGCTGCGGGATTGCAGAATGGCCTTCGCCTCCCGGTCCCCGCCGCTGCCCGCGTCCAAATTGACACCCGCAAGGCTCGCGATGCCGGCCAATCCGCCGAGTTGGCCGCCCAGACCTCCGCCTTGTCCCATACCGCCGTTGCGCACCGGAGCGATCACGATCTCTCCTCGGTATATCAATGTCGCCGTGAGTGCCAAATAGACCGCGATTGCCGTGCACAAGACGGTTGTCGTCAATATGAGCCGCCTCGCACCCCACACGAATCGCCATATGGCGCTCATGTCCACGCCATCGTCTTCGTCTTCGATGTAATTCCGATCGCCGGGTGCAGCCGATGATGAGATCTCGCCGGCCATTTTATACGCTGCGAACCGCCAGCAACGCCACGGCCAAATTGTAGATGATCGTCGTCACAGCCTGCCAAAGCGGCAGCGCCCTGACCCGTTCGGTATCGAGCGGAACGACGATCGTGTCGCCCGGCCGCATCTCGATCGACCGCGAGCGCCTGAACCAGCCCGGGCGCCGCTCGCCGGAGATGACATCGCCGTTTGCCCGCACGACATAGATTCGCTTGCGATCCGCCTTTTGCGTTGTCCCGCCGCTCCTGGCGATGTAGTCGTCGCGCGTAAGGCCGGCCTCGAACACATGCGAGGTCGGGCTCTGCACTTCACCGAAGATGGTGATCTCCTGAGTTTTCTTGGGAACCATGAGCTTGTCGCCGTCTCTGAGCAACGACATCCTCGGACCCGCCCACCGGGTCCCTTCATCACCCGATCCAAATCGATCACCAGACGTCCCACCGGCTTGGTATCGCGAAGCTGAGTCATCAACTGTTGGCCGACCGCCAACGCCTGCGCCGCGCGCCGCCCGCCGCCGCTGGAATTGGTGGCGGCACTGCTAGCGATCGCCTCGAGTGACAGAGCCGCGAGATCGCTTTGCAACCGATTGGCCAATAACTCGAGCTGATCCTTTTCCCGCTTCTTGAGCTCCTCGCGAATGAACACGGCACCCTCGACGAACGCCAGATCGGTAAATCCGCCGGCGCGATGCAACACGGAAGATAAGAGTCTCACCTTGATGAATGGGATACTTGCCGGGAAACGCACCTCGCCCGCCAGTTCGATGACGCCCGGCTCTACCCACTGCGGAATGGGCTTGATGACCAGGACGTCGTAGGCTTTCAGCGGCAAATCGGCGCCGGCGTCGCCGCGGCGAATGGCGGCAAGATCGACCGGAATCAACTCCGTCCTGCGCGCCTCCCCGTCCACCGTGTCATATCGGGTGATCTCAGCCTGACCTCGATATGCGGCATCCTCCAGGCTGCCGCCGGCGCGAATCAAATCGCTGACATGCATCGTGGGTTCGAGCGGATAATGGCCCGGCGCCTTCACCCTGCCGTCGATGCTGACGACCTGCTCCGGGACTTTCCGGCGTTGCCTGCAGCTGCAACTCTCGGATGATTGGCGCCAATATGCGCTCGCGATCCGACGGACAAATCGAACACATAGATTTTGTCGCGCGGCCGCAATTCCGGATCGGCCGCTGAGCCGCGCGCGCGAGTGCATGCTGCAAGTCCGCGGAAAGCACGTCGATCTTTTCGTCGGGCGGCACTTCGCGCCGGATCATGATGTAGTGCTGATCCGCATTCGGCCGCAACTCGTCGAAGCTGCCCAGCACATCGGTGAGCCGCAGTCCGGGGCGATATTCGAATTTGCCCGGCCGAAACACATAACCCGATGAGCACTACGGAATTTTCGAGCGTCGGCCGTATGGCAGGAATCGTCAACTTATCGCCGTTCGCAACTCGGTATCGCGCGCCCTCGTCGTGGTCAAATCGATGTTGTGCATTTCGCGCAAGCGCGACGGCAAAATTCGCTCCAGCTGGCCCGATCTTTGCGTCCGCATCGGGCATCAGCCCGCCCGCGATTTCGATCGCCTGCGCCACGGTCTTTTCTCGCTCTTGAGCTCGTAGATCGCCGGACGCCGCACCGCGCCGTCGACCGACACCGTGCTGCCGATGGGCGGAATGAAAATGACGTCGCCCGGGCAATAGCTGCCTATCGCCGCTGGTATCGCCATGCAGCAACAGATCGTATAGATCAAGGCTCGTCACCAGGCGTCCGTTGCGCTTCAGTTGGATATTGCGCAGCGAGCCGATTTTCTTGACGCCGCCGCTGACGAACAATGCATTCGTCATGGTCGACAATCCGCTCACCGTGTACGAGCCGGGCTTCTCGGCCTCGCCAAGCACGAACACGCGGATGGAGCGCAGTTCACCCATGGTCACGCTGACGCGGGTGCCTATCAACTGCTTGGACACGCGCTGCTCGATTGCTGCGCGGGCCGCATCGAAAGTCATGCCGCTGACCATGATCGGCCCGAGCTTCGGAAAATTGACCCGGCCGTCTCGTTCGACGGTCAGGTCATAGCGTGACGGTTCGTTGCCATATAGCTGGATCTGCGAGCGTATCGCCGGGTCCCGACGATGTAGTCGACCGGCACCTGGATGTCGGATACCGGCGCGAACGTGCTCGGCACCCCCTCGAATAAGTCGTAGCCGAACGGCTTCAGCGCCTCATCGCCGGACGGCAGGAGCCGCAGCAATGTCAGTCTCACTGCGAAGTCGGCGCAGATCCGGGATCGGCGCCGAGCCGTTTGGTCGCCTCGGAGGCGGTCAAGCCCGCCAGAGGAATCGGCCGGCAGACCGGGTATCTCGAGCACGCCGAAGCGATTGAGCCTGGTACGGATTGTTGCTCGAGACCCGCTTGCGGAACTTCTCTGTTTTCTCCTTTTCCACGTCCGTCTTTGGTATTTCGGTGAACCGGCACCGTGTATTGGCAGAAATCGTTGTTCGGCACGTAGCCGTTGAGCCCACGATTGCGCGCCGGCGCGCACCGAGCGGGCCTGAGGTGCCGTTGACGCCGTTCAGGCCGGCTATGCCGGGCACGCCATTGGTGGCATTTGCGCCGTTCGGGACGCTTGCTACGGTTGTCCCACCGTTATTGCCGCTGATCGCCGGTTTGATTGATATCGACATGTTCGTCTGCAGCAGTTCGATCGAGCGAAATCAGCTCGATCAAGACCGTGTCGCCGGCGCGCAACTCGGGATCTTCGTCCAACTGTCGAAGCGTTCGTCCGTCGAGGGTTTTCTGATTTTTTCCTTGTCGAACAGATCCGACCCGTGTCGCCGTTCTTTCGCCGAACGGTTTCCGGCGTATCGAGCTTCTGATCGGTTTTCTTCCCGGTGCCGCCGCCCTTGCCCAAGAACGTCTTGCAGTATGGAACCCTGCTGATCGGGCGACAGACTGTTCTTGAGCGCCTGCAACGTATCGGAGGTCTGGCTCTGCGTCGATCGCCGCCAAGCCGATCGATAGCAATGCGAGCAAGGCGCCTAGCCATCTAGTTCGCATCTACCATCTCTGTAACAACCTCGCTCTCACTCACAACTTCCCGCGTATCGACTGTTCGCGCTGCCGCAGCCACATCATAGCCTGTACGGCGACCCGGGTAACCCCGCCGGCGTGCCGACTGCCGCTCAAGTTTAACGGACGGACTCGACTCACCGCTTGTAATTCTTCTCCAGCCAGTCCGAGTAGTCGCGTCCCAGCAGTGCCTGCCACCAACTGCGTCTTCGCCAAATACCAGTCGAGCGTCGCCCGCAAGCCCCGCGGCCAGATCGCGGCCGGGCGCGTAACCCAGTTCCCTTGCCGCCTTCCTGTAGTCGATGGCGTAACGGCGGTCATGTCCCAGTCGGTCGCGCACATGCGTGATCAGTTCCACCGCCCGCCTGCCATCGACCGCCGGCGAGCCCGGAAATGACGCGCGCAGGTCGGCACGGTCGCCCATCGCCTGGTCGGTCAGCCCGCACAAGGTCCTGACGATCTCGATATTGGTCGTCTCGCTGTTGCCGCCGATGTTGTACACCTCGCCCGGCCTGCCGCGCTCCAGCGCCAGCGCGATCGCCGCGCAATGGTCCTCGACATGCAGCCAGTCACGCACCTGCAGCCCGTCGCCGTAAACAGGCAACGGCTTGCCGAGCAAAATGTTGACGATGGTGAGCGGGATCAACTTCTCCGGGAACTGATAGGGACCATAGTTGTTCGAGCAATTGGTGATCGTACTTTGCAATCCAAAGGTCTCGTAGTATGCCCGAACCAAATGATCCGAGGAGGCTTTGCTCGCCGAGTAAGGCGAATTGGGCGCATACGGGGTGGCCTCGTGGAAAGGCGGGTCTTTGGGCCCCAACGATCCGTACACCTCATCCGTCGAGACATGATGGAATCGATGCGCCGGGACGTATTTTTCGATCGATCCACAGCGCCTTTGCCGCTTTCAGAAGCGAGTGGGTACCGACGATGTTCGTGCGTATGAAATCATCCGGGCCCAAAATCGAACGATCCACATGCGACTCCGCCGCAAAATGCACCACCGTATCGATGTGATGCTGCTCGAGCAGCGCGCGCACCAGGGCCTCGTCGCAGATATCCCCTTTCACGAAAACGTAGCGAGGGTCGCGGTCAAGGCCGGCGAGATTGTCGATGTTGCCCGCGTAGGTCAGCGCATCGAACACGACGACCCGCCCCTCTGGGGGCTTCGCCAGCCAGTGACGCACGAAGTTCGCGCCAATGAAGCCGGCGCCGCCGGTGATGAACAGGTTACGCGGCTCGTAGCTCATCCAGCATGGTCCTCAAATTGTGTCGCCAATGCCGCGCCGGAGCCTGGATCAGGGCCCGTGTGGACCCGCGTGTCGAGCACGCTGAACGCAGGCCGCCTCGCCCGAGTCGGGTAAGCGCTGCTCGGGATGGGCGTGATCGGGATCTGCGCGGCTCAGTAAACCGCGTGCCAACGCCTCCTCCTGGATGGCGACCGCGAAATCATACCAACTGGCCACCCCCAGATCAGTCCAGTGGTAGATGCCGCCCGGCGCCGCCGCCTCGATGAAACCCCAGATTGCCGCGGCGATGCCGGCGGCCCAGGTGGGAGTGCCGATCTGGTCGCAGACGACGTTCACCCGCTCCTTCTCGCGCATCAGCCGCAGCATCGTCAGCACGAAATTCCGGCCCGTCGCGGCATACACCCAGGCCGTGCGCAGGACGATGCCGCCCTTGCCGCTCAATGCGCGCAACTCGCCGCCGAGCTTGCTCGTGCCGTAGACGCTCAAGGGATTGGGCTGATCTGCCGGGAGATACGCTCGGTTGGAGTTGCCGTCGAACACAAAGTCCGTCGACAAATGGATCAGCCGGCAGTCCGCCTTCATGGCCGCCGTCGGCCAGCACGCCCACGGCGGTGTCGTTGACCGCAATGGCTTGGGCGGCGTGATCTTCGGCGAGGTCCACCGCCGTGTAAGCGGCCGCGTTCACGAGCCACTCGGCCTTGGTTTCGGCCAAGGCGCGTGCGACGGCCGGCTCATCGCCGATGTCGAGTTCGGCGCGGGTTCGGGCGACCACCTGATGGCGTGCAGGGGCCGCCGCAATCACCGCACTTGCCACCTGGCCGCCGCCGCCGAGCACCAGCACTCTCACGCGAATTTCTCGATGTCGGCAAAGCTGGCGCCGCGCGCATCCTTGGCCGACAGCTTGGGAGCAACCCCTGCCGGGAGTGGCCAGCGGATCTGCAGCGTCGGATCGTCCCAGGCAAGCGTTCGCTCGTGCTCGGGACTGTAAAAATCCGTGCATTTGTAAAGAAAATCGGCCGATTCCGAGGTGATCAAAATGCCGTGCGCGAGCCCCGGCGGAACCCACAGCATCCGATGATTCTCCGCCGACAGCTCTACGCCCCACCATGCCCCGAAGCTGGGGCTGCTGCGGCGCAAGTCCACCACCACGTCGAATACGCTGCCCAATGCGACCCGCACCAACTTGCCCTGGGTGTGCTGCACCTGCAAGTGCAGCCCCCGCAGCGTCCACTGGCTGGAACGGCTATGGTTGTCCTGCACATACTCGGCGTCGATGCCGGCAGCCTTGAATTTTTCCTCCTGCCACGTCTCCATGAAGAAACCGCGGGCATCGCCGAACACCTCGGGTTCGACCAGCACCACATCGGTGATCGGCGTGTTCGTGAATTTCATGGTGCCGAATGCTTCAAAATTGCGACTGTTCTTTGACGATGCGCAAGAGATATTCGCCGTATCCGCTCTTCTCGAGCGGCTTTGCCAGCTTGGTCAATTCGTCGGCGCTGATGAATCCCGAGCGCCACGCGATCTCTTCCACGCACGCGACCTTGAGGCCCTGTCTTTCTTCGATGATGCGCACGAATACGCCGGCATCGAGCAGGGAATTGTGCGTTCCGGTATCGAGCCATGCGGTGCCGCGGCCCAGTCTTTCGACGTGCAGTTCGCCGATTTTGAGGTAAGCCCGATTCAGATCGGTGATCTCGAGTTCGCCCCGCGGCGAGGGCGTCAGCGCCTTCGCAAAAGCCGAAGCACGGCCATCGTAAAAATAAATGCCGGTGACCGCATAATTCGACGGCGGTGACTTCGGCTTTTCCAAAAGATCCGTGACCCGCCCGTTGCCATCGAACTGCACCACGCCATAACGCTCCGGATCGGTCACGTAGTAGCCGAACACCGTGGCGCCCGAATCGCGCTGCGCGGCCGACATCAGAAGCGCCGGAAGATTCGCGCCATAAAATATATTGTCGCCGAGGATCAGCGCCGACGGCGCGCCGTCGAGAAAAGACTCGCCGAGAATCAACGCCTGCGCAATGCCGTTGGGAACCGCCTGCACCGCGTACTCGAACGACAGCCCCCACTGGGCACCGGAACCCAAGAGATCCCGGAATGCGGCTTGGTCGCGCGGCGTGGTGATGATCAGATAGTCGCGGATGCCGGCGGACATCAGGGCCGCCAGCGGATAATAAATCATCGGTTTGTCGTAGACCGGCAGCAGCTGCTTCGAGAGCGACATGGTGATCGGGTGCAGGCGGGTACCGGCGCCCCCCGCCAGGATAATGCCCTTGCGTTGTTTCACTACGGACTCGTCAATTCGGTTTGAGGGGCGCGATTATAGGGTATCGGGGCAAGGCGCGCCGGTCTCACCGGTGCTTAGCGACATAATCGATGAGGGACGCCAAACCCGATGCCCCGTGTCCCGACGGCGCCTTGCCGCCTTTCATGTCGATTCCGGATGCGAGCTTCTTGCCCAACTCCACTCCGAACTGATCGAAGGAATTGATACCCCAGACCGTGCCCTGCACGAACACGCTGTGCTCGTAAAGCGCCAACAATCCGCCGAGGGTGCGCGCCGTGGTCTGCGGGTACATGAGCAAGGAACTCGGACGATTACCGTCGTACACGCGATGCGCGGCGCGGCGCACGATTTCCTCGCTGCCGGCGCCCGCCTCGCCGCATATCGGCCTCGACTTCCTCCAGCGCGCGCCCAAAGGCGAACGCTTGCGATTGGGCGAAACAATTCTGCAGGGCCAGGTCCTGCGCCTCCGTGCCTCCCCAGGAACCGCGCAGCGGCGCGATGAAATCCAGCGCCTGCGTCAGCGTTCCCTGATGCAGCATTTGAAAGAACGAATGCTGGGCATTGGAGCCCGGCTCGCCCCAGACGATGGGCGCCGTGGGGAAATCGACGCGCTCGCCGTCGAGCGAAACCGACTTGCCGTTGCTTTCCATTTCCAGCTGCTGCAGATACGCGGGTAATCGGGCAAGCCGCTGATCGTAGGGCAGCACGGCGAGCGTCGGCAGCTTGAGAAAAGTCCGATTCCATACGCCGAGCAATCCCATGAGCACGGGTAGATTCTTCTCGTAAGGAGCCTGCGTGAAGTGCCGTGTCGATGTCGCTGGCGCCCTTCAAGAACTCCTCGAATCGCTCGCTGCCGATGACCAACTCGGCTATCAGGCCGATCGCCGACCACACCGAATAGCGGCCGCCCACCCAATCCCACATGGTGAAGCGATGCTCGGCGGCGATGCCGAACTCGTCCATGGCCGTTGCGTTCGTCGACACCGCCACGAAATGATTCGCAGGCGATTTTTCACCGAGAGCGCCGACGATCCACGCGCGCGCCGCATTGGCGTTCGCCTGAGTTTCCAGCGTCGTGAAGGTTTTCGAGCAGACGATCACCAACGTTTCCGCCGGGTCGATGCTGCGGATCAGATCCTCGAGTTGGGTGCGGTCCACGTTCGAGACGAAATGCGGCGTGAGGCCGCCGCTCCATTCGTGCTTCAGTGCGTCGCAGAGCAAAAACGGCCCCAAATCCGAACCGCCGATGCCGATGTTTACAACATGCTTGAATCGCTTGCCCGTGCACCCCAGCTTCTTTCCCGAACGGACGGCGGCGACGAACTCGGTGAGTTTCCCGCGCGAGGCGCGCACTTCCGCTTGCACGGCCGGCGGACCCGCGAAGTCCGAGCGCAGGGCGGTATGCAGCACCGCGCGCTGCTCGGTGGTATTGATCGGGTCGCCGCGAAACATCGCGGCCGTGCGTTCCGGCAGCTTTGCCGCGCGCGCCAGATCGACCAACAGAGCCAAGGTCTTTCCGGTGATGCGCTGGCGCGAAAAATCGAGCAGCCATGAATCATGCTCTATATGACAGTTTTGCCAGCGCTGCGGATCTGCGGCGGTCAGGTCGCGCAAATGCGCGCCCGCCAGCTCGTCGGCATGCGCGGCGACTGCGCGCCATTCGTCAAGCGAGGAATTCAATTGTGCCATGGCGGAATAACGAACTCTTGGATTGCGGGTGGTAACGGCACGATACCATTCGACGAACTGCTCTCACAGTCTTCGCCACACCGTTTTACCGCCCGACGACTTGTCGAGCAGCGCGAGAATATGTTCGTGCGCGGCCGTCTCGCTGTCGCTGGGCCTGATCACGATGATGCGAATCCCGCCTACCCGCGCCGGCGCGGCGTGCCGGGCACGGCTGCGCGCCGTGTCCGATTCTGCGCTCAAGGTGAGGTTGGCCTGCCCGCCGGTCATGGCCAGATACACCTCCGCGAGTATGCGCGCGTCCAGCAAGGCGCCGTGGTAGTCGCGATGCGAATTGTCGACGGAGTAGCGCTTGCACAAGGCATCCAGATTGTTGCGTTGTCCGGGGTGCATCTGCCTCGCCAGCGCAAGGGTGTCGAGCACCCGGCATAACACGTCGATCTTGTGCGTAAGCTCGATGCGCGCGAGCTCGGCATTCAAGAAAGCGACATCGAAGGGAGCGTTGTGGATGATCAATTCGGCATCGCCGATGAAATCCAGGAATTGCGGATGCACCTGCGCAAACGTCGGCGCTTTCGCCAAAGTCTCGCGCGTCAAGCCGTGGACCTGCTCCGCCCCGAAGTCGATGTCGCGCTCCGGATTGAGGTACTGATGATAAGTGCGGCCGGTAAGCCGCCGGTTGACGAGCTCCACGCAGCCGATTTCAATGACGCGGTGCTGTTGTTCGACCTCGAGGCCGGTGGTTTCGGTATCCAGAACGATTTGACGCATCTTGAGGACTAACCCGCTGCCAGCAGACGGTCGATGGCGACGTTGGCGAGCCGGTCGACGTATTCATTGCCGTCGTGTCCGGAATGGCCCCTGACCCAATGCCATTCGATATCCTGCTTCAAGACCGCGGCATCCAGGAGTTCCCATAAGTCTTGATTCTTGACGGGGGTGCGCGCCGCGGTGCGCCAGCCGCGCGCCTTCCAGTTCGGCAGCCACTCGGTGATGCCCTGGAGCACATATTTCGAGTCCGTGTATAGCTTGACGGCGCAGCGCCGCTTGAGAGCGCCCAGGCCTCCGATCGCCGCCATCAGTTCCATGCGATTGTTCGTGGTCGGCGATTCGGCACCCGAGACTTCTTTGCGTTCCTTGCCCGCGACCAGCAGCGCTGCCCAGCCTCCGGGACCGGGATTGCCTCGACACGCGCCGTCGGTGTAGATCTCGACCTCGGTCACGGACCGACTTTGGAGGTGGGCTCGGCGGCGCCGACCAGAACGCGCTGACGGACGCGCCGCCGCGGCCGCACCAAGGTCATGGTCTGAACTCGCTTGCGCGCCTTGAGTAAGTAGGCACCGGTCATCCACGCCCTCCGCGGCCGCTCATCCGCGTGCGGCAAAGGGCCATTCGTGGGCAAAAGGCCGAGATAGCCGTGTACGCTGTCGACATCGAAGCCGAGCAGAGCAACCCAATCACGCAGGCGCCTCTCGGACAGCATGCGCCGAGTCTGCGGAGGAAATGCCGTTTGCCCGACGTACTTTGCGAATGCGCGGCGAATGCCCCAGCCGCTGAACGGATTGAAGCCGCAAATCATCAGGCAACCTTCGGCGCACAGCACCCGTTCGGCTTCGCGCAGCACCGCGTAAGGATCCTCGACCAGCTCGAGTGTATGCGGCAAAAAAATAGCATCGATGGCATCGGACCGAAAGGGCAACGAGTCGAGCGGGGCACACAGCGTCACTCCCGCCCCCATCCGGGGCGCAACCAGCGTCGTATGTTGGGTACGCGCACCATCGAGCAAGTGCCTCGCGGGTCCCCACGCACCGACTTGCAACAGTTCGAAGCCGAATACGTTGTCCAGCGCGAGCGGCGCCAGTACTGCCTCTTCGCGCAGCACTCGGGATCCCAACGGCCCCTCGAACCAATCGGTTTCCGGGGTGTCGCGTGTTGATTCCAACCACCGCTCCTTCATGAAAATACTAGCGAAGTTCGAATGTTACAGGTTAAATACGGCGCAAAATGTCTATTCATGCCACGCCTCTCAATGTGCGCCCGGTGCGCGCATTTTCCGACAATTACATCTGGCTCATCGACGCGCCTCGGGCGCAGGGCCGCCTGGTCGCGGTCGACCCGGGCGATGCCGCGCCCGTGCTCACCGAGTTGCAGCGCAGCGGCGCAAGCTTAGCGGGCATTTTGCTGACTCACCATCACCCCGACCATGTCGGCGGCGTTCCGGAACTGCTGCGGCACGGTTTGGTCCCTGTGATCGGGCCGGATGATCCCCGGATTGCGCAGCGCACACGCACCGTTCGGGACGGCGAGCGGTGCGACTTGCTGGACTTGGGACTTTCCTTCGAGATTTTGCAAGTGCCGGGGCATACGTTAAGCCATATCGCATTTTGGGGGCATGGAGCCCTGTTTTGCGGAGATACGCTGTTTAGCGCCGGCTGTGGGCGCATGTTCGAAGGTACGCCACCCCAGATGAATGCCTCGTTGACCAAGCTGCGTAGTCTACCGCCGGAGACCCGCGTTTTCTGCGGGCACGAGTACACGGCGGCAAATCTGCGCTTCGCGCTGACGGTCGATCCGGGCAACGGCACCGCTCTCGAGTATCGGGACCGAGTGCAGACTGTGCTGAGCCAGGGGGACCCCACCCTCCCCTCGACCATGGGTCTGGAGATTCGGGTCAACCCGTTCTTGCGCTGCGATGACCCGACGGTCGCGGCGGCCGCCGAGTCCCATGCCGGTAGATCGCTAAACAGCCCCGCCGAAGTTTTCGGCGTATTGCGTGCCTGGAAAGACCAGTTTCGCTAGCGAGCCACCCTATGACATTTGGCCACCCTATGACATTTGCCCACCCTATGACATTTGCGACATTTGCCCGATCTCATATTTTCACTGTCGCGCTGATATTGCTGGGCGGCTGTGCGCATCAGCCGGCCGCGCCCCCCCCGCGCGAAGTCATCGTGATACCGGCTGCGCCATCCGAGCCCGACACCGCGGTCGCACCCCCGAGCGCGGCCGAGGGAAAGATGCCCTCGCTCACGATGCCGCGCGAATGGCAGCACCATAACGGCGAGGATTACGACGATTTATTCGACCGGATGCGCGCCGGTTTTGCCTTCGACGAGGTTCAGGAGCCGGCGATCGATCAACAGCTCGCTTGGTTCGAGCACAACCCGGATTACCTCGAGCGGGTGTTTCAGCGCGCCCAGCGATACCTGTATCACGTCGTCACCGAGGTCGAGGCGCGCGGCATGCCGTTGGAGTTCGCGCTCCTGCCGGTGGTTGAGAGCGCGTATGAACCGTTCGCGTACTCCACGAGCCGAGCCGCGGGGCTGTGGCAGTTCATTCCTGATACCGGCAGGCGCTTTGGGTTGCGGCAGAATTGGTGGTACGACGGCCGGCGCGACGTCATCGAATCGACCCGCGCGGCGCTCGACTACCTGCAGGCCTTGCATGATCAATTCGACGGCGACTGGCTGTTGGCGATCGCCGCCTACAATGTCGGCGAGAACACCGTGGCGCGGGAATTGGACTATAACCGCGCCCACGGAAAACCCACGGATTTTTGGCACCTGACGCTGCCTGCCGAAACGCGCGCCTATGTGCCGAAGCTGCTCGCGATGAAGCGCTTGATGGCGGAGCCGGAGCGCTATGGCCTGGAGTTCGCGGCGATTCTCAACGAACCTTATTTCGCGGTCATCAATACCGATTCGCAAATCGACCTGAAAATTGCGGCCCAGCTCGCGGGTGCAAGCTATGACGAGTTGGTCGCCCTGAATCCGGGCTACAATCGCTGGGCGACCGATCCAGAGGGCCCGCACCGCATGCTGGTGCCGATAGATAACGCCGACGGCTTCGAGGCGGCGCTCGGTACCCTCGCTCCGGAGGAACGCGTGCGCTTCGCCGTGCACGAGGTCGCACGCCGCGAGACGCTGGCGATGATTGCCAAGCAATACGGCACATCGGCCGCCGTCATTGCCAAGATCAATGATCTGAAGGGCGGCGCTGTGACGCCCGGGGAGTCCCTGAAGATTCCGCAGATCAGCGGCGAATTGCCGGACAAGGTGCTCCTTGCCGCCTCCCGGGTCGACCGGCCGGAGGCCTACGGCGGACGCAAGCAGCATCAGATCGTCTATCGCGTACGGGCCGGTGAAACCTTGTCCAGTATCGCGCGCCGCCACGGCCTTCCGGTCAGCACCCTCGCCCGCCTCAACAACATGGGAACGGCGGATTCGCTGGTGAAAGGCCAGCGCCTGGTCATCAAGGCGAGCACACGGCGCTATCGGGATGAAGGCGTGCGCTCGGGCAGGCGCGTGCTCTACACCGTGCATCGGGGGGATACGGTCTTCAGCATTTCTCGGCAGTTTCAGGTCTCGGTACCGCAACTCAAGAGTTGGAACGGCCTGAACAAGCATCATCAAATCAGAGCCGGGCAGCGACTGGTAATGTACGTCGATCCGAATCGGCAACAAGGGTAGACAGCCATGGGGTTTCTGAGCGACAAGCGCGCGCTGATCGTCGGCCTTGCAACGGACCGCTCCATCGCTTGGGGCATTGCAAAGGCCATGCACGCCCAAGGCGCCGAGCTTGCCTTTGCGCACATCGAGCGCATGACCGACCGGGTGGTGCCGCTAGCCAAGCAACTAGGGTCGGATATCACGTTCGTCATGGATGTCGCCTCGGATGAGGAGATTTCCAGAGGATTTGCGCAGCTGAAATCCCGCTGGGATGGCTACGATATCCTGGTGCACGCCGTGGCCTTCGCGCCGCGCGAGGCCTTGACCGGGAATTTTATCGATGCCACCACGCGCGAGGGATTTCGCGTGGCCCATGATGTTTCCAGCTACAGTCTCACGGCGCTGGCACGCGCCTCGCAACCCTTCATGCACGGCCGCGCTGGCGCAATCGTGACGCTCAGCTACCTGGGCGCCATGCGCTCCATCCCGGGCTACAACGTGATGGGACTCGCCAAGGCAAGTCTTGAAGCGAATGTGCGCTTTCTCGCCGCCGATTTGGGCGCCCATGGCATCCGCGTGAACGCCATTTCCGCTGGCCCGATCAAGACGCTCTCCGCTGCCGGCATCCCGGGTTTGCGCAAAATGCTCTCGCACGTGGCGGCCACGGCGCCCATCAAGCGCAACGTCACCATCGAGGATGTAGGCAATGCGGCCGCATTTCTCTCCTCGGACCTCGCCGCCGGCATCAGCGGCGAAGTGCTGTACGTCGACGGCGGATACCACACCGTGGGCATGAGTTTTCCCTCGGAGAGCGATGGAACGTGAACCTGTCAACCGAGTCAGCCGTCTAACGTTACGGTAGAGTCACGTCATGCACTGCGGCGAAGATCAAAGGGCTCATTATGTCAAATAAAAGCGTCACCCTCCGGGTTGTCCTCCTCGGGGCGTGCCTGACGGCGCTAGCCGCCTGCACCACCCTTTCGGTACGAACCGACACGAATCCCAATTTTCCCGTGGTTAGCTGCCATACCTATGCCTTTGCCCAGGAACATGTTGCCAACGCCGATCAACCCGCGGCCTATGCCAACCCCTTGAACGCTGAGCGCCTGCGCAACGCGATCGAGGCGAATCTCGCCGCGAGGGGTATTCAGCGCGCAGATTTGGCTTCTGCCGATTGCGTGATCGGCTACGCCATGGGCTCACGGCAGGTTTTTAACGACTATTACGGGGGCTTCGGCGGAGGCTGGGGTTACGGATGGGGTCATGGATGGGGCCCCGGGCCCGGATTTTACGGCGCGTGGGGGTGGGACGGCCCCATGGTGCAGGATGAAACTCGCGTTGCGATCGACATATTCGATGGCAAGTCGCGCAAACCCATGTGGCACGCCTCGGTCAGCCAAAGCGTCTACGATCTTCGGGGGCCGAGAGCCGTTGAGAAGATCAACGCGGCCGTGGCAGCGATTTTTATGAAGTTCCCGGCCGGCACGCCGCCGCCCCCGGCGGGCCGTGCGGCCTGACGGCCTCTGGTTAAACTCACGAGTTACCGCCAAAGTCTACTTCCGCGCAGACGCTCGAACGACGAACACGTAGTACAGCGCCCCCAAGCCGGCTGCAGCCGCCAGCACAAGCGCAAAGAAGCGGTGCAAGGAGCCGGCGAGGAGCTCCGGATGCTGCCCCACCGCCGTTCCCAGCCAGGCGAGTACGGAGCACCACAGGAGCGACCCCAAGAGAGTAGCGAGCGCGTAGCGGCGAAAGTCCATGCGCAGAATGCCGGCGGGAACACCGATCAAGTGACGGAGTACCGGCAGAAGCCGCGCGAAAAAGACGCCCGGCGGCCCGTAGCGAGCGCACCAGCGCTCCGCCCGTTCCAGGTTGGCCCTTCCGAGCCCGACGTAGGGCCCGATGCGCATGACGACCGGAAGCCCCAGGAAGCGGGCCGCCCAGAACATCAGCGACGCTCCCACCCAGGAACCGAAGGTTCCGGCCAGCACGATGCCGATGAAGGAGAACTGCCCCTGGGTGTGGGCAAGATAGGCTGCGGGCGGAATGATCACCTCGCTCGGAATGGGGACGAGGGTGCTTTCGAGCGCCATCAGCCCGATGATCAGCCAATAACCCCCTTGGCTCAGGGTCGCAAGGTACCAATCCGAAAAGTGATGCAGCAGCTCGGACAACTAGTCGATGGCCTTCGGATTCAAAACTACCTTGGCATCGGCGCGCGTGCCGGCAGCGTAGCTTTGCGCTTCGATCGAGGCGATCTGCGCGGCGAATTGCTGCCGCAAATCGCCATCCTGCTGCTTCGGATCGCCGGGCTCCTCACGCACCGCACTCAAGGCGATGACGGTTGAGTCGCCGTTGGCCAGGCGGGCTTCGCTATAAGTCGGCTTACCGGCGGGCTTGGGCTCGGCAAAGGCCGCACTGCGAATCTCCACCGGCACCCCCTGATCTGACCGAGCGACGAACTTCGGCGGCACCACCGCTGCCCCAAGGATCTTGGCAATGGATTCCCAGGACTCGCCGCCGGTCAGCCGCTTGACGGCGTCAGCGGCCGCCGCCGCCGCCAATTCCGCACCGCGCTCCTTTTTCCAGGCAGCAATGACTTCCGTCCGCACGGCGTCGAGCGGCTTTTGTTGCGGCAGCTTGTGATCCGAGGCGCGGAGCACCACGCCCCTGCCTTTCTCGACCTCGACGATCTGGCTCAGGCGCCCATCGAGCACGTCCTGGCTAAAGGCGGCGTCGATGACCGCGGGAGCCTTGCCCAACGCACCGCCGCCGTCGATCCGGCTGAAAGCCGGAATCTCGAGCACGGTCAGTCCGGCTTTACGGGCCACCACGTCGAGGTCGGTGGTATTTTGCAGTGCCGCATCTGCAAGCTGATCTTGTGCGTTGTTGAACAACTTCTCTGCTTCATTGCGCCGGTATTCGGCTTCGAGGTCGGTCTTGCTCTGCTCGAAGGTTTTCACGGTGGCCGGCTGGATCCCGACCAGCTTGAGAATGTGGTAGCCGAACTGGGTCTTCACGGGTCCTCGGATCTCGTCGACCTTCATGCTGTAGGCGGCATCGCCGAAGGGCGCCACCCAGACCTTTCGCTCCGAAAATCCAAGGTCGCCGCCTTGCGCAGCGGATCCCGGATCCTGGGAGAATTCCTTGGCCAATTTCCCGAAATCCTCGCCGGCTTGAGCGCGTTTCAAGATGCCTTCCGCCTTGGCCTTGACCGCCGCGTCGTCTTTCGGATCAGCGACCGACAAAAGGATATGGCTGACCCTGCGCTGCTCGGGCTGGGTGAAGCGCTCGGGCGTCTTGGTCTTCTGCTCGTCGTAATAGGTTTTGAGCTGCGCATCGTCCACGCTGACTTTCGCTGCGAGCGAGCCCAAGCTGATTTCGACATAGCGCAGGTCTACCGTCTCCGGCGTCATGTAGGCGGATTTATGCGCCTCAAAATAAGCCTTGAGCGCGGCATCGTCGGGAGTCGCTTGGGCCGCGTATTTCTCCGCCGGAACGGTCAGCCATGCGAGTTCGCGCTGCTGCTTGGTCAGTGCGCGGATCTCCTTCATCTCGGTCGCGGTCGCGAAGCTCGACAGCGTCAGCGCCGAGTTGAGCTGGCGCAGCTTGACGTCGCGCTTGAACAACGCTTCGATTTCCAAAGGCGAACGGCCTTGCGCCCGCAGCACCGCCACGGCATGCGCGGGATCGCACTTGCCTTCCACTTGAAAGGCGGGGATCTGGCATTGGGCGTTCAACACCTCGGCGTCGCTGACGCGATAGCCGAGCTCATCGGCCCGCGTGAGAAGCGCCTCGCTGCTCACGTATTCGTCGAGGACACGCCGCTTGATGTCGTTGCGCTGGGCGTCGCTGATCGAGCCATTGGTTTGCCGCTGGATTTGCGAAAGCTGCTGCTGGTAGGCCTGCCTGACTTCGTTGGCCGACACTTCGCTGCCGTTGACCTTGGCCGCATAGTTCGGCGCGCTCAAAGTCCAATTGATGCCCCAGAAGACGAACACCAAGCCGATCGCTCCCAGCACAACGCCGGCCAACCAACCTTTTAATTTGTCATGTATCGACTGCAGCATGATCCCACCCTTTCATACCCCACGGCGCGGCCAGTCAAGTCCGCGCGATCTTAAAGGAAATGGCGGAGTGGACGGGACTCGAACCCGCGACCCCCGGCGTGACAGGCCGGTATTCTAACCAGCTGAACTACCACTCCGCTGTTGGTGGGTGCTGAGGGGATCGAACCCCCGACCCTCGCCGTGTAAAGGCGATGCTCTACCAGCTGAGCTAAGCACCCTGCAGGAAGAGGCGCGGAAGTCTACGCGAGGGAGTACCGCTTGGCTAGTGGCCGCATTTTCCAATGGGGTATGAGTTTGGAGAGGGGGCGTTAATGCGCTCTCACCTGGCTCTTCGCGCGCGGCGGCTTGCGCCTGCGCTTCTCTCCCGGCGATGGCCTCCGGCGCTTTCGCCTCCATGACCGGCAACGGTACCGGCATATGAGTCAACGCCACCTGCAGCACTTCATCGATCCATTTTACCGGCCGGATATCGAGCTTTTCCTTGATATTGTCCGCAATCTCCGCGAGATCCTTGGTGTTGTCGTCGGGGATCAGCACGGTGGTAATGCCGCCGCGGTGCGCCGCCAGCAATTTCTCCTTCAGGCCGCCGATCGGCAACACTTCGCCGCGCAGCGTAATCTCGCCGGTCATCGCGACGTCGGAGCGCACCGGGATCTTGGTGAGCGCGGAAATCAAGGCGGTGCACATGCCGACACCGGCGCTTGGACCGTCCTTCGGCGTCGCGCCCTCCGGCACATGGATGTGCACGTCCGCCTTCTGATAGAAATCCACGTCGAGGCCGAGCATGGCGGAGCGGCTGCGCACCACCGTCATCGCGGCTTGGATGGATTCCTGCATCACTTCGCCGAGTTGGCCCGTGTGGGTCAGCTTGCCCTTGCCCGCCACGACGGCGGCCTCGATGGTCAGGAGCTCGCCGCCGACCTCGGTCCACGCGAGGCCCGTCACCTGGCCGATGCGGTTGCTCTCCTCGGCCTTGCCGTAACGGAAGCGGCGCACGCCCAGATACTTGTCGAGGTTCTTCGAGTCGACCGTCACGGTCTTCTCTGCCGGGGCCAGCAGCAATTGCTTCACTGCCTTGCGGCCGATCTTCGACAGCTCGCGCTCGAGGTTACGTACCCCGGCTTCGCGGGTGTAGAAGCGGATCATGTCTTGAATGGCCGTATCCGCCACGACCAGCTCATCGGGCTTCAATCCGTTCTGCTTGACCTGTTTCGGCAGCAAGTAACGGCGCGCGATATTGTGCTTCTCATCCTCGGTGTAGCCCGGGATACGGATCACTTCCATTCGATCGAGCAGCGGCGCAGGGATGTTCAGGCTGTTCGCCGTGCACACGAACATCACCTCGGACAGATCGAAATCGACTTCCAGGTAATGATCGTTGAAGGTGCTGTTCTGCTCGGGATCGAGCACTTCGAGCAAGGCCGACGACGGATCGCCGCGGAAGTCGGTCGACATCTTGTCGACCTCGTCGAGCAGAAACAAGGGATTGCGCACGCCGCACTTGGCCAGATTTTGAATGATCTTGCCGGGCATGGAACCGATGTAGGTGCGCCGATGGCCGCGAATCTCCGCCTCGTCGCGAACGCCGCCCAGGGACATGCGCACGAACTTGCGATTGGTGGAGCGTGCAACGCTTTGACCAAGCGAGGTCTTGCCGACGCCGGGCGGTCCCACCAGGCACAAAATAGGGCCGCGCAGATTCTTGACCCGCTGTTGCACCGCCAGATATTCGACGATGCGCTCTTTGACTTTCTCGAGGCCATAGTGATCGGCTTCGAGCACTTTTTCCGCCGCCGTGATGTCGAGATGCACCTTGCTGCGCTTCTTCCACGGCGACTTCACCAGCCAGTCGATGTAGTTGCGCACCACGGTGGCCTCGGCCGACATGGGCGACATGAGCTTGAGCTTGGCGAGTTCGGAGTTGGCCTTTTCGCGCGCCTCCTTCGGCATGCCGGCGGCTTTGATGCGCTTTTCCAGTTCGCCGATTTCGTTCGGCGCATCGTCGAGTTCGCCGAGCTCCTTTTGAATGGCCTTCATCTGCTCATTCAGGTAGTACTCGCGCTGGCTCTTTTCCATTTGCTGCTTGACGCGGCCGCGAATCCGCTTCTCGATCTGCAGCACGTCCATCTCGCCTTCGATGACGGCGAGCATGTGCTCGAGGCGCTTGCGCACATCGGGTATCTCGAGAACCCTTTGTTTCTCCGAGAGCTTCAACGACATGTGGGCGGCGACCGTGTCCGCCAGGCGGCCGGCCTGCTCGATGCCCGCCAAGGAGGTCAGGATCTCGGGCGGCACTTTTTTATTCAGCTTTACATATTGCTCGAATTGAGTGATGACGGAGCGCGTCAACACATCCATCTCGCGCTCCTCGTAGCGCTCGATATCGGGAAGCGGCGTCACTTCCGCGGAAAAGAATTCGGTCTCCACCAGCTTCTCGATGCTGGCGCGATCCACGCCCTCGACCAGCACCTTCACCGTGCCGTCCGGGAGCTTCAGGAGCTGCAGGATGGTCGCCACCGTGCCGACGCGGTACAGATCCTCGGACTTCGGATCGTCGACATCGGCTTGTTTCTGGGCGACCAGAAGAATGCGCTTGTCCGCCTTCATGGCCAGATCGAGGGCGACGATGGATTTCTCGCGCCCGACAAACAGCGGAATCACCATGTGCGGATACACGACGACGTCGCGCAATGGCAGCACGGGCATGCCGCTCAGCGTCGGCACGGATTCGTCGGGGACATCGATAACGGGTTCGTCGCTCACTAGGCTAGCCTTATGGTTGTGGCACGTACTGTAATCAGCACCAGAAGTACATGCGGCCGCCGACGGTGAGTTTCAAGCTCGGTCTAAAGATGGTCCGAACCCGTGGGACGCCGCTGTTCCTCGACTGGAGCCACCAGACGAGTCTCCTCGGTCCGGTGGACGATGTAAGGTTTGTTGTGGCCTTCGATCACCTGCTCGTCGACCACGACTTTCTGAACATTTCGCAATGAAGGCAAATCGTACATGGTATCGAGCAGCACATTCTCCAGAATGGTGCGCAGACCCCGCGCCCCCGTCTTGCGCTGCATCGCTTTGCGCGCAACCGATCGCAGCGCCTCTTCGCGGAAATCCAATTCCACGCCTTCCATGTCGAAGAGCTTCCGGTACTGCTTGGTGAGAGCATTCTTCGGCTGCATCAAGATCGAAATCAGCGCATCTTCATCCAGCTCTTCGAGCGTCGCGACCACCGGCAAGCGGCCGACGAATTCCGGAATCAGCCCATACTTGATCAAGTCCTCGGGCTCCGTGTCGTGGAAGACGTCGTTGCCGTGCGGGCGTGCATTCTGTTCGCGCACTTCGGCGACGAAGCCGATGCCGCTCTTGTGCGTGCGATTCATGATGATCTTCTCGAGACCCGCGAATGCGCCGCCGCAGATGAACAGAATATTGGTGGTGTCCACCTGCAGAAATTCCTGCTGCGGATGCTTGCGGCCGCCCTGCGGCGGCACCGAGGCGATCGTGCCTTCGATCAGTTTCAAGAGCGCCTGCTGCACGCCTTCGCCGGATACGTCGCGGGTGATCGACGGGTTGTCGGACTTGCGCGAGATCTTGTCGATCTCATCGATGTAGACGATGCCGGTCTGCGCCTTCTCCACATCGTAATCGCATTTCTGCAATAGCTTTTGGATGATGTTTTCGACGTCCTCGCCGACGTAGCCGGCCTCGGTCAGGGTCGTGGCATCGGCGATGGTGAAGGGCACATTGAGCAACCGCGCCAGAGTCTCGGCCAGCAGCGTCTTGCCCGACCCAGTGGGCCCGATCAGCAGAATGTTGCTCTTGGCGAGTTCGACCTCGTCGCGGGAGCGCACGCCTTCGCCGCCCCGGGTCTGGAGCCGCTTGTAGTGGTTGTATACCGCCACGGACAGCACCCGCTTGGCGCGTTCCTGGCCGATGACATATTCATCGAGAACTTTCTTGATTTCTTGGGGCTTCGGAAGCTTGTCGCGGGTGCGTTCGGCGCGCTCCTCGAGCTCTTCCCGGATTATGTCGTTGCACAGCTCCACGCATTCGTCGCAGACGAATACCGAGGGGCCGGCGATGAGTTTCCGAACCTCATGTTGGCTCTTTCCACAGAAGGAGCAGTACAAGAGCTTGCCGTCATCATGTTTGCCGCGCGAATCTTCGCTCATGCTGTCCTCAAATTGGCCGCGCGCCCCCGACAACCACAGGGAAAGCGGCTACAGTACCGACTATATAGCACCCAGCCGACCTCGCGCAAAGATAAGGTCTCAAGGGCTGTGACCCGGGTCCGAACTTGAGGGCCGAAAGGGCTCCAGGCCTGCATTAGGCCTTGGAAGGGATCTCGCCGCGCTTTTCAAGCATCGAGTCGACCAAACCGTATGCTCGGGCGGTTTCCGCGGTCATGAAATTGTCCCGGTCGCTGTCCTGCTTGATGCGCTCGACCGTTTGGCCGGTGTGCTTGGCCAGTATGCCGTTCAGCCGCTGCTTGGTCTCCATGACGTCGCGCGCATGGATGTCGATGTCGGAGGCCTGTCCCTGAAAGCCGGCCGAGGGCTGATGAATCATGATTTTGGAGTTCGGCAGCGAGTATCGCTTGCCCTTCGCGCCGCCCGCCAGCAATACCGCGCCCATGGAGGCCGCCAATCCGACGCAAATGGTGCTCACGTCCGGCTTGATGAACTGCATGGTGTCGTAAATCGCGAGACCGGCGCTCACCGAGCCCCCCGGCGAATTGATATAGAGGGCGATATCCTTTTCAGGGTTTTCCGATTCCAGGAACAACAACTGCGCGACGATCAAATTCGCCATGTAGTCCTCGACCGGACCCACGATGAAAATCACTCGCTCCTTGAGCAATCGCGAGTAAATGTCGTAGGCCCGCTCGCCGCGAGCCGTCTGCTCGACCACCATCGGGACCAAATTGAGTGCCTGCGTCGTCATGAATGCTTGCCTTATGAACTTAAAACCTGCCCTGTACTCTCAGTGAGGACATCTATGCGCCACTTCAAGGGTTATGCCCTAAGGTTCACGCTTCGAAATTCATCACTTCCTTGAAGCTGGAGACCGTCTCGCGCACCTTAGCATGCTCGAGAATCCAATCCACGACCTGGTCCTCAAGTGCGAGACTTTCCACTTGACGCATCGCGTCGGCATTTTGCTGATAAGCGCGTTTGAGGGCAACCGGGTCGCCGTATGCGCCCACCATTTCATCCAGCCGCTCGTTTGCGCGCTTTGGATCCACCACCAGTTTCTCGCGCCGAATGACATCGTTGATGATCAACCCGAGCGCGACGCGGCGCCGCGCGGGTTCCACCAACGGCTCGCGCGGCGGCGCCTGTGACACGTCCTTGGTCCCGGCCCGGCGCATCGCGTCGACTTGCATATCACGCACCTGCGCCTCGAGCAAGGCGTTCGGCACGTCGATGGGATTCGCTTGGTAGAGCTTTTCCATCACGGCCGTCTTGTTGCGATTGCGCAAGTTCTGCTCGAGCTCACGGCGCATATTGGCCGCCACATCCTCGCGCAACTTGGGAATTCCACCCTCGGTCACGCCGAATGATCTGCAGAACTCCTCATCGAGTTCAGGCAGCGCCGGCGCCTCGACCGTCTTGATCTGCGTGCTGAAAACCGCGAGCTTGCCGGCGAGATCGGTCGCGCGGTAATCGGCGGGAAAATTCACCGCGATGTCGCGGTGCTCGCCCGGCGCCGCGCCCACGAGGCCGCGTTCGAGCTCCGGCAGCATCCGTCCTTCCCCCAGCACGATGGCGATGTTCTCGCCCTTGCCGCCCGTAAACTCCGTGCCGTCGATCTTCCCTAAGAAATCGATGGTAACTTTATCGCCATTCGCCGCCGGGCGCTCCACTTGCGCGTACTTCAATTGTTGTTTACGAAGGCGCTCCACCATCGCATCGACATCGGGCTCGGTCACCTCAGCGCTGATGCGCTCGAGCTCGAGCGACTCCATCGGCTGCAATGCCACCTCCGGAAAGACCTCGAACGTAGCGATATATTTGAGGTCTTGCCCCTCGCCGATGCTCTGCGGTTCGATCCTCGGATTGCCTGCCGGCGAGAGCTGCTTCTCGGACACAGCCTCGGCAAAACTCGACTGCAACAGTTCGCCGATGACCTCGCGGTGGACCTGCTCGCCGAATTGCCGGCGGATCACGGTCAGCGGCGCCTTGCCCGGGCGAAAGCCGTTCAGGCGCGCGGTTCGGCTAAGTTTCTTGAGGCGAGCGGCGATTTCGTTGGTCACGCGTTCGGCGGGCACCTGCACTTGCATGCGGCGCTCCAATTTGCTGATACTCTCGACAGAAACCTGCATGTCAATCCTCTGGTTTTAGCGTTGTCGGACGCGACTCGCGCAATGCCTTGGTGCGAAAGGCGAGACTCGAACTCGCACGGGTTGCCCCACCAGATCCTAAGTCTGGCGCGTCTACCAATTCCGCCACATTCGCATCGGAACAGCCCTCTAGTATAGCCGAGACCCGCTAGCGAGGCTCGCTTTCACGAACCAGCATTCGGGCCACTTCCCGCAACGCCGGCAGGCCGTTTTCCAGCATGAAGTAGAGCGGGCTGTCACCTGCGAATGGGAGTTCCTCACGCGGCGAGTGCATCCAAGCCCAAGCTCGATCGGCAAGATCGGCTCCTGCCGTCAACGAGTACTGAATATTGGCGATCAGCGCCGCTCGTTCCTGCTGCGTCGCCGAGAGCCGCGGTGCCTGCCCCAGACGGTAGCGCTGCAGGACCTGCGGGGAGGGAATTTTGAGTAGCCGGCACTGCTGCAAGGGCGAGAGCTCCCACGCATCGGCGATCGCAAAGAAGCGCTTCAATGCATTGGTGCTCGTGTGCCGGGCGGCGCGACGGCTCGCCGGCTGCAGCACCAATCGCGGCCCGGTGCGAAGCTTGCTGGGCAATGCTGTTCTCATGGTAACCCGTAAGCATACTCCTTAACGCGCGCGCGCTCGCCATCCCCCGCTCGGTTTGGCTATGATGCGGCTATGCACGAGACCTTTGCCGAACGGCTCGCCCGCGCCCAGCAAGCGAGCGGAAGCCTCGTCTGCGTTGGGCTCGACCCCGATCCGGCCAAACTGCCCAATGACTTAGTGGGACCTTCCATTCTGGCGTTCAACCGCCGCATCGTCGATGCGACGGCAGCCATCGCGGCGGCATACAAACCGCAGATTGCATTTTACAGCGCGCTCGGTGCGGAGGACCAACTGGTCGCGAGCATTCGCTACATTCGAGAGCGCGCCCCTACAGCCCTCATCATTCTGGACGCCAAGCGCAACGATATCGGCAATACCGCCGAGGCGTATGCCCGCGAGGCGTTCGATCGATACGGCGCCGATGCCGTTACGGTGAATCCGTACATGGGCGAGGACTCGGTGCGCCCCTTCCTCGCGCGGCGCGAGTGCGGAGCGGTCCTGCTTTGCCGCACCTCCAATCCGGGGGCCAACGATTTTCAAGATCTGCAGATTGACGGCTTGCCGCTTTATCGCCGGGTCGCGGAGCGCGCTGCCGACCACTGGAACGGGCACCGCAATCTCATGCTGCTGGTCGGCGCTACCTATCCTCGCGACATGGCCGACCTGCGCCGGGCGCACCCGGACGTGCCGTTTCTGGTGCCGGGTATCGGCGCGCAAGGCGGCGATCTCGAAGCAACCCTGGCAGCGGGGCTCGACGCCCGCGGCGCGGGCCTCCTGATCAGCGCTTCACGCAGCCTCATTTATGCCGGCGGGGGGACGTCCGTGGCGATCGGCGCCGCGGCGGCGGACTTGCATACGGCAATCAACCGGCAGCGCGCAAGCCGGGCAACGGGTCCTAGAACGCGCTCTTGATCGTGCCGCCATCGACGCGCAGCGCCGCGCCGTTCGTAGCGGAAGAAACGGGGCTTGCAATGTAAGCCACCATGGCGGCCACCTCCTCGGGCGTGGCGAATCGCTGCAGCAACGAGGTGGGCCGTGCCGTCTTGAAGAACTCGCTTTCTACCGTTTGCGGACTCTTTCCGGAGTTGGCCGCCATCGCGGCGACGAAATCGCCCACGCCGCGGGAGCGCGTGGGCCCCGCCAGCACGCTATTCACCGTGATGCCGGTACCGGCGGTGGTTTCCGCCAAGCCGCGCGCAACCGCGATCTGCGCCGCTTTCGTCATGCCGTAATGAATCATTTCCGCGGGAATGTGATATCCGCTTTCGCTCGAAATGAAGATGATGCGGCCCCAATTGCGCTGGCGCATCGCGGGCAGATATAAGCGGGCGAGTCGCGCTCCGCTCAAGACATTGACGTCGAAAAATCGCCGCCAATCGGCATCGGTGATTTCCTCGAACGGCCTCACCTCGAAGATACCGAGGTTGTTCACCAGAATGTCGACGAGCGGATGGCGCTGGAACAGAGCCTCGGCGGTCGAGGCCTCCGCGAGGTCGCCGGCGAAGCCGGTCACATCGCCGCGGGTCTCCTCCTTCATCGACGCCACCGCGGCATCGACCGCGGCAGGGGTTCGACCATTGACGATTACGGAGGCGCCCTCGCGTGCCAGCGAAGCCGCGATGGCATTGCCGATGCCGGCGGTCGATCCGCTGATCAGCGCAATTTTTTTGGTTAATTTCAGGTCCATATCGACAAGCCTCGGGCAGAAGGTGCAGGGTCGTCTTCATAAGGCCGTGTCGAGGGCCACGGAATTCAACTTGTAAACGACGCCGTCCTTCATGACGAAGCTCACTCGCTTCATCAGGCTGATGTCGTCGATGGGATTGCCGGGAACCGCCACGACATCCGCGATCTTGCCGGCCGCCAACGTCCCCAAATCCTTGTCGTGCCTCAGCAATTCCGCCGCATTGACCGTCGCCGCTTGGAGGCTGAACATCGGCGGCATGCCCGCCCCCACCATCAATTCGAATTCATGCGCGTTTTCGCCATGCGGGTATACCGCAGCATCCGTGCCGAAGGCGATTTTGACGTGCGCCTTGTAAGCGCGGCCTGCCGTGGCCTGGATCAAGGGCCCGATCGCCGCCGCCTTGGCGGCGACCGTCGCCGGGTAATAGCCGGGAACCTTTGCCTGGCGCGCGACGAAATCTCCCGCGATGATGGTGGGCACATACTAGGTCCCGTGCTCGACCATCAGCTTCATGTCCTCGGCGTCCATGAAGGTTCCATGTTCGATGGAATCCACGCCGCCGATGACGGCGCGGCGAATGGCCTCGGCGCCATGCGCATGCGCGGCCACGGCAAACCCGTAATCATGGGCGGTGGCCACAACGGCTCTGATTTCCTCGAGGGTCATTTGCGAATTGTCCCCGCTGCCGCCCTCATCGAGAACGCCGCCGGACGGCATGATCTTGATGAGGTCGTCGCCCAACTTGTAGTGCAGGCGCACCGCCTTCACCGCATCTTCGACGCCGTTGATGATGCCGTCGGTCGGCCCGGGATCCCCGGCGAGATCGCTGCGGTAGCCGTTGGTGGGATCAGCGTGACCGCCGCTGGACCCCATCGCCTTGCCGGCGGTGTATATCCGCGGCCCCGGGATGATGCCTGCATTGATGGCGTTGCGGAGCGCGACCGATTCGTTGTCGATGTCTCCCAGATTGCGCACCGTCGTAAACCCCGCCAACAGAGTGCGGCGTGCGTAGACCGTGGAGCGCACGGCATAGTCGGCGATGTTCCAGTGGAACTTGTCGATGTACCCGGTACGGCTGGTCTCGCCCGTGAGATGCGTGTGAGCGTCGATCAACCCAGGCATGCAGGTCTGCGCTGAAAGATCGATCATTTTTGCGCCCGCGGGCGACAGCACTCCGCTCGAGACCTCTTTGATTCGATCCCCCTCGATCACGATGGTCATGGCACCCAAGGTCTTGCCGTTGACGGTGTCGATGAGATGGCCGCATTGCAAAGCCGTGACCGCCGCGGCGGTGGCAGGCACGTCGGCCGCGCTCGCGGCGCCGGCGATGAGGGTTGCCGCCATGGCCGACGCGAGTTTGGCCATGGCCGCGAGTCCGAGCGGGTAGCGCATGCAATCCCCTTTGGTTATAGCTCGTTGCCTCGATAGCTCACGGGGCTGTCTTCGCCAATGACAGCATCGCATGCAGCAACACATTGGCTCCCGCCTCCAAATCGCCGGGCAAGGCGCTTTCCGCCTCGTTGTGACTGAGTCCGCCCGCGCACGGGACGAACACCATTGCCGTGGGCACGACTGCGGACACGTTGCAAGAATCGTGGCCGGCGCCGCTGACCATCTCCAAGGAACTGAGACCGAGCGTCGCAGCGGCGCCGCGCACGGCCGCGATGCAAGCCGGATCGAAGCTGACTCCCGGCGCCTCCCACACGCAGCGGATATTGCCGGCGAGCGCATGCCGCTCGAGTGCGGAAAGCACCAGCTGCTCCATTTCCTGCCGCAAGCTTAGGTAACGCCCTGCCTCGGGATGCCGAATGTCCACGGTGAAGCGCAAGCGGCCCGGAACGGTATTGGGCGATCCCGGCAGCGTCTCGATGAAGCCGAACGTAAGCCTTGCGTCCCGGCCGTGTTTCGCGGCCGCCGCATAGAGCGCGGGCAACAAATCCGCCAGAACGCGGATGGGATCGCGGCGCATGTCCATGGGGGTGGGCCCGGCATGCGCCTCCTGGCCTTCGACGATGACTTCGTGCCGGCTCATGTACTGGACCCCGGTCACCACGCCGATGGTCTTCCCCATTTGCTCGAGGACGGGACCCTGCTCGATGTGCACTTCAAGGGAGGCTTTGACCGCTTGGCGCGACAAGGGCGCGTCGGTGGGGAGGCCGGCGCGTTGCAACTCCTGGCGCACGCTGATTCCGGCGCGGTCGGTCAATTCGTACGCAATGTCGAGAGGCAAACGTCCGGACCACACGGCAGAGCCCATCATTGCCATCGGAAAGCGGCTGCCCTCCTCGTTGCACCACACCGACAGCTCGATCGGATGCACGGTCCTCAGCGCATGATCATTGAGAGACTCGATCACCTCGAGGCCGGCCAACACGCCGTAGACTCCGTCGAATTTGCCACCCGTCGGCTGGGTGTCGAGATGACTCCCGGTCATGACCGCCGCCAAATCGTCTTCGCTGCCGGGGCGACGAATGAATATGTTTCCCACGGCATCGACTCGCACACTGCAGCCGGCAGCCTCGGCCCATTGCGATAGAAGTTTGCGGCCCTCCATATCCGCATCGGTAAGCGCTTGGCGGTTGCAGCCGCCTTTGGGCGTCGCACCGATCTGCGCCATCCGCATCAATCGCGACCACAATCGATCGCCGTTCACGCGCAGCGTGTTCATCATTCCATCGCCACGAAGACGGCCTTGGCCTGCATCAGCCGTTCCAGCACGCGGCGCTTCTCCTCCGCGTTGTTCCAGTCCGGATAGGCGGCGGTCGCCTCGGTAATGCGGTCGATCCAGCCCGCGAAATAGCGCGCATCGCCGGGTGAGCGAGGTTTTTGCCCCGCCAGGTTAACATAGATAGGGCTGGTGGTCGCATACACATAGGTATCCAATACTGGATAACGTCCTGCCTCGGAGGATGCGCGCACGACGCACCAGCCGCTGTCTTTGAGCGCAACGCTGCCGCTAAATTCGCCATGATCCTTCGGCTTGTGCGAGACAAAGGAACGCACGACCCGGCCATTGCACACCAGTTCCAGTTGGTCCACGGCGACGATCGATTGCAAGCGCACTGAAAATCGCACCCGCTGCTGCGGGGCATCGAATTTGAGCTCATCGCCTACGGCAGCGCCGCCAAGGGTGAAGCCGAGCAACGGGCCGTTGGTCGCGAAACTTCGCCCTGCCTTGAGCGCCGCCATCCACTCTTCGGGCTTGACCTCACCGGCAGGGACTCGCGCATAAGCTCGGTTCATCCCCACGGGTCCGCGCAGCGAGGCGTAGTTCGCCATGGCATCCGTGCCGCCGGCTGCCGGAATCCGGAACCCCAGGTTCAACAATTGATACCAAACCTGAGCAGTCGAACGATGGTCGCTGAAACCGAGGATTTCCATATAGTCGACCTTGCCCAAAGCGACGTCGACGGGCAGCTCGTTGGTGAGCGCCTCGTGCGGCTTCAAGATCGGTTCCGGGTGCTCATCGAAGGGGTGCACGTACCCCACCAAGGCGCCGCGCGAATGCCCGATGTCCGCCACGTCCGCATTCATCGGATACAAACTCGCTGCGGCGGTGTTCGGATAGCCGACGTACCCCGGCAGGATCACCCCCCCGGCGATGTCGAGCAATCCGAGGTGCCCCCAGTAGCTCGTGTGATATTCCTGACCATGCACGACCAGCGCATCGGGTCCTGAAGCCGGGTCTTTTTGCGTTCCGTTGTAGGCGATATCCGGAAATCGCTGTTCCTTGTTGACGAGCAATGAGTTCACGATGCCGAGGTTTTCGGCTTGCGCCTGCATCACCAGGTGGGCCGGCGTATTGCGATACTCACCGCCGTAGTTCATGTGCACATGTACGTCGGCGCTTACCCAATGAGCCGAGTCAGGCACGGACCATGTCCCGTCACCGAGATTCACATGCAGATCGGCGGCCTGTCCCAGGGATGTCGGCACTTGGCGTTGTTCGAACCGACGCTCGAAGCCGTGCATGACATCCACGTTCACGACTCCGGGCGGCACGTCGACCCACTCCTCGCCGTGCGCGTGGAAATAGTGCGCCTCGACGCGCCGCTCCTTGCGATCGAACGAATCGTCCGCGCTGATCCAGGCATTCGTCGGGGCATAAAACCGGCCGGCCGCATCGGTGATGCTCACCCGCGCCGACCCCGGGCTGCCTTTCGAATCCTTGATGTCGAGATGCAGGCGCGCCATCGGCGACAGATAGCGCCGCTCGGTGATTGCGAGGGGCTCCGCGACGCCCCCGGGAATGCGCTCGACATCGATTTCCGTGTTGCCGCTCTTGTTCGAGATGAAAGCGATGCGGGTGCCGTCCGGCGACCATCGCGGATAAGTCTGATCCCAATCGCCGTAGCCGACCGCAAACGCGTCGCCCCCGCTCGCAGGCATCACCCACAGGTTGTGCCACGACCGCCCCAGGTAAGAACTGAACACCAGGCGCGAGCCGTCGGGCGACACGCTCCGGGCGCGCCTTCCAATTCGTCTCTTCGTAGTGAATTTCGCGGGCAGCAGAAGCCGCCGCAATATCCTCGCCGGCGACCGCCCGCGACGGCGTGCGCCAGAATCCTCCGGTCCCGTAGAGGTGATTGCGGTTGGAAACATAGATGATCTCGCGGCCGTCGCGGCTCCACACCGGATTGATCTCATGATCGAAGGCGCTGTAGTAGTAGCGCGGCAGTTCGCTCTTGTGCTCGCCGGTCAGGCGCTCGACGCGATCGAGCTTGCCGTCGCTGATATCGGCCATGAAAATATGAAAACGCTTGTTGTACAGCGTGGATACGAACGCGATGCGCTTGCCGTCCGGCGAGAATCGCGGCTCGAGGTTGACCGCGCCGTTCGCCAACAGCGGTTTCGCCGAGCCATCGGACAAGTCCAGTATCCACAATTCCATCGCATCGTTGCGATATGAACTGTAGATAACCCATCGGCCATCCGGCGACCAGTCCGGCTGATAATCGTACGAGGCAGCGGTGAGTTGTTGCGCGACGCCCGAGCCGAGGCTCTGCCTCCACAGCGAACCTGCCATGGAATAGATCAGGTCCCGGGAATCCGGCGGACCACGCGAGGCTGCTCGGCCCGCTGGTCAATTGCGGCAGGTACATCTCGCGAAAATAATAGGGATGGGGCAGATCGATCTGCGGCAGGACGGGCAGGCGCTCGGCGTGCGCCGGCAGCGCCCATGGACCAAGTCCCACCGCAAAATGAGGCTCCAGAAAACCTTCACGAGGAAGACCATGGCACGGACATGTGACAATTGGCTGCCGCGAGGGGCCGAAAATGGCGAGCCGTCGGCGGCCGTCGACTCGCCAAGCTCCGCCGTCTCCACCCTGACGCATATAGAACTTCTGGCCGAACTTGAGCCGACAGTGCGAGGCTGCGCTGGAATGATGTACGGCTGGTTGCAACGCGTCGGCGTGCAGTGCTCGAAACGCGATAGCTCGCCCGGTTGTCAGCCACGTTGTCAACGATCACTTCGACGTTCATGCCGCTCGCGTCCGCGCCGGCAGACAGATCGACCAGGCCGTATGGCCGGCTGATCGCCGAGCTGTTCTGCCGCTTGGCCCGTTTTGTAGCGCCGGCAGCAGGGACGGTGCGTCTGATAAATATACGCGAGCCTGACCGAAGGCTTCCAGTCCCGCCAGCTCAACGGTATAACGCGCGATCACGTTGCCTTTGAACTTGGGCGTGATCGGCAGGTTGGTGCCCGACCGGCGCCTGCGGCCCGATCAGCGGCGGCCCAAAGGCCTGGGAGCGTGGACAAGCCCGGGCAATTGATGACACCGACCTGGCGCGCAGTAATTTCGGATCAGCCGCGGATCGAGGAACGTGAAGGCCGTGCTCAGGTTCAAAGCCTTGGTCGGCGCGAACTCGATTTCGTTCTCGATGCCCTTGATGCGGGCCGAGCCGCCGTTCTCGATGACGGTCACGCTGTTGGGGCCGAGGAACGAGAACTGGAAGTTCTTCCAGTCTTCCTTGAAGAAGGCGCCGTTCCATCGCAGCTTGTGATCGAACCACTGCGTCTTCCAGCCGATTTCGTAGTTGTTGAGGTAGTCCGGCTGATAGGGCGTGATGTCCGCCTGCCGCGTTGCGATTCACGCCGCCGGGCCGGAAGCCCTTGGAGTACGTCGCGTAGATCATCGCATCCGGCGTGAACTTGTAGCGTCAGGTTCACGCGCGGCACGTTGCCGGTTCCGTCAGCTGATCTTGTCAAGGTCGGTGCAGGGCGCGAACGGCGACACTGGGACCGCGAAGCACTGGCACGCCTGAGCCCGTGTGACTGCATGAATCCGGCATCGATAGCCGTAGAACCCCTGCAGCGAGTTCTTGTACCAGAAATAGCGCAGCCGCCGTTCAAAGTCAGATTGCGGAGTGATGTCCCAGCTGACCTGCGCAAACACCGCCTTGTCACGGTCGACGCGCTGCTCATCGGTCAGCCAGATGGTGTTGGCGTAGCCCGGCACGCGATAGAGCGTCGGCGAAGCCGTCCGGATTGGGCGTCGAGCTGCCGATCTGCCGTACGGATTGGTGAAGCCATAGCCCGGCATCATGTACTGCTGCTAGATGTCGTGCAGTTGGCGCTGGATGAAGACGCCCACCGTGCCTTCGGACTGGAGTAGTCCTGCGGGGTGCTGACGCGCATCTCGTGGCTCCACTTCTCGAAGTAGCCGTTCGGCCCACCACCAGCTCCTGCGGCATGATGGGCTTGCCGGCTGTTATCGGTCCAGTAGGCGCCCGAGCCGTACACCCGGTCGTAGAACTCCGAATAGTCGCTGTAGTCGGCGATCGAATGCGTGGTGCGCTTCATGTAGCGCGCCCGCATAGATGAGATCGAAGTTGCTGACCTTGCCTTCGACTGTCAGCGCGGTCTGCATCCAGCTGTCGTCGAGTACTCGGGCCCGAAGTGCGTCACCTCCAGATCGCCGACCGCCGGGTCGTAGCCGAAGAACCCTTCGGTGGTCATGGTCTGGCCCATGATCGGTGGGCGTGACGGTCCAGTTGTCGCCGATGTTCGACTTCAGCGCCGCGCGGCCGCCGCGTAGTCTCGACGCTGTTGTAGTTGTTCTTCACGTAGGCGGCGTTGCTGATGGACCCGGCGCCCACCGGCGCCGGTGCGCAGCCATCGGCGTTGGCCGCGGTACCGTTGGATGCCGCCCAGGTCGGGAACGTCCGCACGCCGTTGACGATGCAGGCGCCCGCATTGGTGCCGGCGACATTGTCGATGTAGCCCGGCATCCTGCTCATACCAGCCAACCAGGCGCACCGCCGCGATCGGGCGCGAGCGGCATGTTGACGAAGCCTTCGACCGTGTAGCCCGATGCCCGCCGTGCTGCACGTGGTTGCCGCTCGACGTCCATAGCCCGCCGCGAACTTGGTCGGGATCGGGCTTGTTGGTGATGATGCGGACCGTGCCCGCTTCGGAACTCGCACCGTACAGCGTGCCCTGCGGGCCTTCCAGCACCTCGATGCGCTGGATGTCATAGATATGCATGTCGAGCGTGCCGTCGATCGTCGTGACCGGCTGCTCGTCGAGGTACGTGCCCACGCTCGGCTGCGAGCCGGAGTGGTTTTCGTTGGCGCCGCTGACCACGCCACGCATGTAGATGTGCGAGGTGCCCGGCTGGCCGTTGCCGCCCTGGCCTTCGCCGCGCGAGTAGGCGATGCTCGGACGAGTACTTCACGTAGTCGTCGAGGCTGACGATGTGCAGCTGCTCGAGCTGCTGCGTTGTCGAGCACCTCGATGCTGATCGGCACGTTCTGCAGGTTTTCCGTGCGCTTCTGCGCAGTCACCACGACCTCTTCGAGAGCGCCGGTGTCGGCGTCCGCGGCGGCTGCGCGCGGGTGCTCCGCCGGCAAGGATCGCCGAAATCGCCGAGGCCAGGGGCAGCTGGCGCAGCAGTTGCTGACGTAGCCGCGCGCGCGGCCGGCGCTGAGGCGCTTGAGGCCGCGGTTGCATCGTACGACTACGAGTCATGATGATTCCCTTGCTCCCTTGAGTTCTAATTGATCGACGAATCTATCGAATCAAATCGCTCGCAAAGTCCGGCACGGCCGGATAGCGGTCGAGCACCGGACCCAGCGCCTCCTTCAGCGGCCCGAGCCAGGGCTCGAAATGGCGCCACTGATCCATTCCCTCCCGGAAAATGGGCTGGCGCACCTGCTCCGAGCTTGCCGTGCGCACCGCCCGCTCGTTCTCATAGAACCGCAGGCATCGCGTCCTCGAACGGCAGCCCGCAGTACTCCAGCAGCCGCCGGACCTCGCTCTCGGTATCCTCGATCATGCGCTTCGTAGAACACGCGGTGAACCCGCCCGGGCAACACCGTATCGAAGTGCGCCATCAGCTCAACGTAGTCGCGATAGTAGCGACCGATATCCTCGAGATCATAGGTGAAATTCTGCCCGCGGGCGAAATGCTGCTTGAACGCCGAAAAGCAACAGCCCAGCGGATGCCGCCGGGCGTCGATGATCTTGGCATTCGGCAGGATCAGTTGAATGAGACCCGACATACAGGCAATTGTTCGGCATCTTGTCGATGAAGAACGGGGCGCCGGTCTTGCGGTATGACTCGCGTCGACTCGAGGTAGCGCTCGCCGAGGCCGCGCAGCTCCTCCGGGCGTGAGCGCCGCCACCGCCTGCGAAAAAGGCGCCTCGTGCGTCGCTGCTCGCCTCGCTCGCGCAAGTTCGCGCGCGATCTGCGGAAGATCCGGCAGCTCCATGGTGCCTTCGACCAGCGAGTGACTCGCCAGGATCTGCTCGAGCAGCGTCGAGCCGGCGCGCGGCAGGCCGACGATGAAGATGCGGATCCGGGTCGGGCAACCCGCCGCCCGCGCGCGCCGCGAAGAACTCGCGCGGTGAACAGCCGCCTTCGCAGCGCCGCACGTACAGCTCGAGTGTCCGTCGGCGCTGTACGGGTGCAGCCGTCTGCGTATCGCGTTGCCGCTGCGCGTAATGCGCGAATGACTCCTCATAGTCAGCCTGCATCCTCGAGCGCCTTGCCGAGCGAGAACTCGAAATGCAGCCGCTCCTCATCGGTAGGTCGTCGCGCTCGCAGCGCCTCGCGCATCGCGGCGACGTCCGCGTCCGCGAAGCGGAAAGTCTTCAGATTGGCCAGGCTCCAGTAGGCCTCGCCCAAGCGTCGGCTCCATGGCGATGGCGCGGCGGTAGGCAGCCATGCTGTCCTCCTGGCGGCCCGCGGTCCTCAGCGAATGGCCATAGCTCATCCAGATCTTCGGCTGCTGCGGAAACTCCTCGAGCACGCGCCTCGTAGACCTCGATCGACTCGCCGTAGTCGCCGAGATTGGCGAGGACCGCAGCCTTGAGATTCAGATAGCCCGGATTGCGGGGCTCCTTGGCCAGCAGCTGCTCGACCTGCGGCAGGGCCGCCGCCGCTTTGCCTTGCCGGTTGAGCACCACCGCATAGTTGTGGCGCGCCGCATCGAAGCTCGGCGCGAGTTCAAGACAGCGCTCGAGGAGCGCCTGCGCATCTGCGTAGCGCGCAGCCGCCCCGCCACTTCGGCGAGCATGCGCAGCGCCGCGACATCGGTCGGATAGCTGCGCAGGTGCGATGCGCAATCGGGCTTCGGCGACGCGGCAGCTCGTTCGCGACCAAGAGCCGCCGCCGCCTCCATCAGTCGCGGATCCTTGGTGGCCGCTTTGATGTAGCGCGCGCGGGCCTGGTCCGCCCCGTGGCATCGCCGATGCGGCATCCAGTTGATCGGCGAGCAACCGCCAGCCATCGGCGGAGTCGGGCTTCAGCTGCAGAGCGCGCCGCAGCGCCGCCAGCGCCTCGGCTGCGCGGCCCGCCTCGCCCAAGGCGATGCCCAATTCCATGTGCGCGGGTGCAGATCGCGGCTGCTCGCGCGCCACAGCGGTTCGAGACATCCACCGAGCGCCGCCCGCGTCTGACCGGTGATGCGGTGTGCGGCACCGCAGAATCAACCGCGCATGCGGATGGCCCGGAACGGCCTTGAGGATCTCACTCGCCTGCTCGGCGGCGAGCGCAGGATCCTTCTCCAGCAGGCGGGCAGCATGACCGAGCGCAACATCCAATGTTCCAATGGGCTCCGAAACGCTGTTCAATTGAACATCCAATCGATCCCCGCAGTTCAGTTGTGCGCCTTATAAGAATCGCCCGCGGCGGCTTTGTCAAATCCGCAACAGCTGTTCGGCGACCATCAAGCGCAATCCGTGGCGAAAACAACGCCTGCTTCACTGCACTAAGATCAGCGCTCGATGCCATTTGCTAAGCTATTGATTTGAATAAGTAAACACGTCAGAAAGCTAATGGCACGACTTCTCTGCGCAGGCGACCCGGGTGCGGTGCGGCGCGCCCGGCAATTGTACGATCGTTCAGAGGCTTTTCTCGCCACAGCTATCGCCCAAGCCGTAACAGCCGATTTCGCTACGGGGTTGGCAGGCTTGTACCCGGGCCCCCGCAGCACACGCCCCGGCTTCGCGCCCGTCATCTTCCCCTCGGCGATGACCGGCACGCCATTGACCAATACCCAGCTCATCCCGACAGCCAACTCGTTCGGCGAACTGAATGTCGAGCGGTCCGTGATCGTAGCTGGATCGAATATCACCACATCCGCCCAAAGGCCGCGCTTCAATACGCCGCGGTCGGTAAGCCTCATGCGCTGCGCCGGTAATGCGCTGAACTTGGCGATCGCCTGCTCCAGCGACAGCCGATGTTCCTCGCGCACGTACTTGCGCAGAATTCTGGGGAAAGTCCCGTAGGCCCGCGGGTGCGGATGCTCCTCGCCGAGCCGGCCATCAGGCGACGTCCCCGCGCTGTCATTGTTGATCGAGGTCCAAGGCTGGACCAGCGCCAGCGCTACGTCGTCCTCTTGCATGCCGAACACCGCGCATTCCGTATACCCATCGTCCTCGACGAGGATATCGAGCAAGGTGTCAAGGGGGTCCTTGGCCCTGGATTTGGCGATGGCCGCGATGCTCTGGCCCTGCAAAGAGCGCAAAGCGGGCTTCTTTACGACGCCAATGACGATGGATTCGGGTCCCGACACTTCGTCCCATTCGTTATCCCACTCGGTGCTCGGAGTCTCCATGTCCTTGCGCACTCGCGCCCGCATGGCAGGATCCTTGAGGCGCTCCACCATTTTCTCGTTGCCTCCGTCATGCGCCCATGGCGGCACAAACGCGGACATCTCGTTGAACCAGGCAGGATAGGCATACGTGTCCGCGGTCACGTCGAGACCGGCCGCGCGGGCCGCCTCGATCCGCCTGACCACATCGGGCATATGTCCCCAGTTCTTCTTGCCCGCGACTTTCAGATGCCAAATCTCAACCGGGATATGCGCTTCGCGACCGATGCGGAATGTCTCATCGAGAGCGGCATTCATGCCGTCGCCCTCGGAGCGCATATGGCTGGCATAAATGCCGCCGTAAGGAGCAGCTTCCGCAGCGAGGGCAATCAATTCCTCCGTGCTCGCGTACATCGCGGGGGCATACTCCAGCGACGTCGAAACCCCGACCGTGCCCTGCTCCATCGCCTCGCGCACCAGTGCTCGCATCCGCACAAGTTCCTTCGGCGTGGGCGGCCGATTCTCACCGCCGATCACCGCCTTGCGCACCATGGTCGCCCCGACATAGGACGCGAGATTGATCCCGATGCCCTGGCGCTCGAGGCGTGCAAAATACTCGGCGAAGTTCTGCCAGTCCGCTTGCAGCCCGTAGTGCTCCAAGGCCTGGGCCGCTTCGATCCGTGCGTGACCTGTCATCGGCGCCGCCGAAGTGCCCTCTCCGGTGATCTCCGTCGTGATGCCTTGATAGATCTTCGATGGCAAACGAGGGTCGACCAGAATGGTGAATTCCGACTGGCCCAGCATGTCGATGAACCCAGGCGCCACGACCTGGCCTGCCGCATCGATCCGCCGTTTCGCTGCGGCGCCGGTCAATTTACCGATGGCCTCGATATGCCCGCCGCGGATGCCGATGTCCGCCGTATACCAGGGCGAGCCCGTTCCGTCGATGACGTGACCGTTGGCGATGATCAGATCGAACGGCCCTTCCTCGCCGAAGGCAGGCAGGCAAAGCACGCTCCCGCAAAGCGCGGCGAGCCGAATCCATGCCTTCGACACGTTCAACCCCATAACTTCATCCGACGGTAATTGCATCAGGCCGCAATCATACCGAATGCCATGCTCTCGGTCCGCCGCGTGCAGCAGCGGCCCATCCAAATCCACGAACTCCGCCAGTTGCCCGACGACCATACCGGGCGCCATGGCGAGCGACGTTCCCGCCATGCACCCGACCATGACTTGAAGGCCCAGCGCGCGGGCGTCCCGCGCCAGAGCAAGCGCCTCGGTGAGGCCGCCGGTCTTGTCGAGTTTGACGTTCACGACTTGGTAGCGATCCTTGACCTTGGGGAGTCCGGCACGATCGGCCAGGGATTCGTCGGCGGCGAGCCTTGTCGAACCCACGTAACCCCGGAGGGTCTCGTCTTCACCGCGCGGCACCGGTTGCTCGATCAATACGACGCCGAGGGAATGCAATTCCGGCGCCAAACGGTTGAGAAGATCGCACGTCCAGGCCTGATTCGGGTCGACAATGAGCCTTGCCGCCGGACATACCGCATGCACCAGCCGAACGGCGTCGAGATGGCGCTCGGCATCCACCTTCACTTTGATCAGCGGCCAGCCGGCATACCGGCGTGCGCCCGCCGTGACGGCTTCGTCAGTATCGATTCCGAGCGTGATCGACGTGGTGAGTGGCCGCGGATTCGGCAGTTGCGCCAGTTCCCACACCGTCGTGCGGCGCTGCTTGGCCGTCAGGTCCCAGAGCGCGCAATCCAACGCATTGCGCGCGCCGCCCGGCGGCAACAGCGTCGCCAGGTCGAGCGCCCCACGTTTCGAAGCGCCTCGCCCCAGAGCGCGTTCGATCGCCGGGCGCACCGTTTCGAGCTCGGCGCACATGAGAGGAACGGTTTCTCCGTCGTAGTCCACCCCCGCCGCTTCGCCGCGGCCGACATGCCCTTCGAAATCCGTGAGCGTGACGACGATGACCTCGAGCGCGTCCTCGGCGCCTCGCGAGACGCGGAACGGCACTTTATAGTCCCATCTCTCGGCCTCGACGCGCATCGGCATGGAATCGGCCGCCTTTAAGCGCGCGCGGAGGCGCGCGCTGCTGCAAGGAACGCCTCCACGTGCGCCTGCGGCGTCGCGTACGAGGTCACGAGGCGAATCGCCACGCCGGCCGGCGGGGCGCTCAGCGGCCACCGGTAAAACTCGAACCCTTGCTGCTCCAAGGCGGCGACGTTTGCTTCGGGGAGCGCCACGAAGACTTCGTTGGCGTCGACTGTTTGCAATACCGAGGCACCCGGAACGCTGCGCAACCCTTCGGCGAGATGCGAGGCCATCGCGTTCGCATGGCGGGCGTTGGCGAGCCACAATCCATTCTCCAAATAGGCGAGAAGCTGAGCGCTCACGAACCGAAGCTTTGACCACAAATGCCCGGCCCGTTTGCGGCGGCGCTCAAAATCGCGCGCCCGCGCCGGGTCGAAAAAAACCACGGCCTCTGCGCACAGGGCGCCATTTTTCGTCGCCCCCAGCGACAGCACGTCGACGCCGAGTTGCCACGTGGCTTCGGCCGGAGTGCAGCCCAGATGCACCAGCGCGTTCGCAAATCGCGCGCCATCCATATGCACCGGCAGACCATGTTGCCTGGCGACGGCGCTGAGCGCGGAGATCTCCTGCCTTTCGTACACGGTTCCCCATTCGGTGGCCTGGCTCA
>CAWBUE010000004.1:0-106826 GCA_963791825.1 uncultured Gammaproteobacteria bacterium | reverse complement strand
CACCTAATTTGAATTCCCTATAAGCCCCGGTCTTCGGAAAAGGAAGAAGTACGCCGAATGCGAGGGATTCAAATTGCCTGTCGAGATTGGTTTCCAGACGCAGCGAGGTAACCAGACAGAAACAATCGCGTGGATATGAGTGCGCAGTTTATTGCATTCAGAAAATGCACTTGAGACCAAGCAAAGCCTTCGGCGCACTGCGGCTCTGCGTGTAAGCCTGCGTATTCGGTGCACGCGTCCATTGCACCAGCAAGTCCTTTGATGAAGTTACTTGCATTGTTCTCGAAGTGTTCGAGGTATTGACCCATTACGGCCGAAGGCGCCCCGAAAACCTCATTCGAGAATTCCGATCGGTAGTCAACAGCGCTATTCACAATTCATTTCTCAGAAGCTCAGATAAAGTACCGTTCAATCCCGGTCAATGAGTGCGTTTGCGACTTCTGTATCGAATCCAAGCGGGGGACCGCAATCAGCATACCCGGCGTACGGGTTGGCCTGGCAAATGTCGCAGGCGGCGTCCTTCGCGCGCGCGACCTCAATCGGTTTCATGTTGTAGGTGACGAGGTTCTCGGCCAGCGTGACGGGCAATGGTTCAAGTAAGAACGGCTGCAGCAGATGACGCAAAATCATCATTCCGGAGCTCGCGGCCATATTCAGATCCATGACCGCCGGCTGCTTCAGCAGCAGATCATCCGAATAGCCGAGCGCGATCTCGCGCTGTCTTTCCGCCCCTGCCAGTGACTCGAACCTCAGGCGACGCGCTGTGACGAGCCCCCCATCGATATTCGCTGTCCTGGCGATACTGCTCGCGATGGCTATGGAGGAACGCATTAACTTCGCCTCGATCCAGCGCCAGCTTCTTGGCAATATCCCGAGCCTTCAGTGGTTCTCCTTGCGACAGGAGCTTATCTATCTGATCCTTCATCAGTGGTATTTTAATGATCACGCCCGGTCGCCGCCGCTGCTCTTGCCATTCCCGATCTGGCTGCCGTGATCTTCTCCGCGTACTGCAGCGGCATCCGCGTGGACTTCCAACCGCCGGCCTGCGTGATCGCTGCCAAATCGATATCGAGCGCCGCCAGATCTTGAGTCGCTCCAACCCGAGTGGAATGCCCACTCACCCGTTCAACCAAGCGCTCCGGCATCCCGATCCATTGCGCCACTCGTTTGAATATCGGCGCAATGCTGCCGGGATTTAGCGCCGCACCGATCTTGTCGCTGCCAACCAGTCGACGAAAAATCGCCCCCTCACTGATTCTCGCACGCTCCAGCCACTGTTTTGAGCCATCTAACGGTCTCTCGAGAGAGATATGCGGATCTCCCCTGCCCTTCGGCGTCAGTCTTGCCCCGACGTATCAACGCTACCCCGGTTCCGTCCGGATGGAAGTCGATGTCTTGGACCGTCAGTAACACGAGCTCGCCGCGACGCGCAAGGTTTCATAGGCGACGCAGAGCATCGCGCGCTCGCGATCGGCGCGGAGGCCTTCGCCGGCGCTGTCGATAAATTCCTTGATGTCTTTCCAGACCGAGAGGATGCGCCTGGTCCTGGCGCGCTGAGGTCTCCCGCCCCATCTTCTTCAGTCCCAGGCGCACGGCCTCACTAGAGCACGGATTCAGGAGCCCTGCGGCAAGGTGTACGCGCGAGATAGTCGCCACATAGCGCCTGATAGTCGCGGGCTTCTTGCTGGCTTTGACGCGGTCTTCAATAAACGCGCGGATTGTTTTCGGATCCGCCGGCAAGTACGGCTCTCCCTTGTCCTCGCAGAACGTCTGAAATATCGCGCCGTCCGCCTTCTGCGCCCTGAGCGTATTGGGCGAGTAAGCCCCCTCCGCCATCGCCTGCCACTCGAGTAACGCGGTTAGCGGACCCTCCGAATTCGCGTGGCTTCGGGCACTCATAACAATAAGATGTGGCGATGCCGATGGCGGCGATTCGAGCGTCAGCGAACGATAGGACTATGTCGCCTGGAGCGACCTCCCTCACTGATTCATAGAAGGGCTTGACGCTGGCTTTTCGTCTTGGAGACCAACAGATGGCCGCCAGCTATCTCATGTCGGTAGGTCTGATTTTGGTTGACCCACCAGTAGCGCATTGGAAAAATCTCAGGGCCTCTTAGCGACGATTTTCCCGTCCTCTACGATATAAATTGGAGTGCCGTGCATCCGAGCGGTTTTACGAGCTGTCTTCGCGGCCTGACGCAGCGCGCGGCCGACGCCTGCGGCGAAGCTTTCGCTTCTTTTTGGACGTTTGGGAACCTTCATTTCTTCCTTTCCAATAGCTGCGGCGATGCCCCTGAATTGTCGTACACGGCCCAGGATTCCGCCATGGGTTGGTAGATTCTAATGAAGTTTTCCCAGCCGCGCTTGAAGCGCCGGAGCACGTCCCGCTTGGGAACGTCATGACCGCCCTGGCGGACGCGGGCCTCGATCCGGCGCAGCGCCAAGTCAGGTGAGCTAAGACGCAGGTAGACGATTTCGATGCGGTAACCGGCACGCTTCCAGCCGTCAATTCGGCGCACGTATGTACGTCCACTGAGGGTCGTTTCGAATGCGAAATCCGCCTGCTCTGACGCGAGCCGATCGATTTCCCGAAGCACCATTCGAGCGGCGGCGATCGCGGCCATTTCTGGCTTCAGCGGCGACAATCCGCCGGCAATCAGATCCGCGTTCACGAAGTGTATGACGCGCGCAACTCCGGGAAGATATTCCCGCGCGAACGTAGTCTTGCCGGCCCCATTCGGGCCTGCAATCACAATGCAGCGAGGACACCGTAAGCGTACGGAAGATGCACGTGGATTCATGCGGAAGTAGTAGCGTAAGCTTTCCAGGCCCACGGGAGCAGCTCATGAAGACGGTGGGCGGGGAAGCCCTCGACCATCTTTTCGAGCACATCCTTGAGGTAGGCGTATGGTTCAACGCCGTTAAGCTTACACGTTTCGATGAGCGACCCGATCGTCGCCCAGCGCTTGCCGCCGGCATCGGACCCCGCGAAGAGATGGTTTTTCCTTCCAAGGGCGGCCGGACGAATGGCGCGCTCGACGATGTTGCTGTCGATCTCGATCCGGCCATCCTCGACAAAGTGGAGGAGATCTGCCCAGCGCCGCAGAGTGTATCGGATGGCTTTGGCCAGAGGGCTGCGATTTTTGGCACCCAGGCTCCTCTGGTTGAGCCAAATTTCGAGTTCTCCGATGATCGGCATGGATTCTGCACGACGGACCGCTCGACGTTCATCGGGCGATTGGCCGGCAATGCGTCTCTCGATCAAGTAGAGCTCAGCAATGCGAAGCAGCGCCTCATTGGAGACGGGACAGCCAGTGGCCTCGGCGATCGCCTCAAATTTCCTCCTGACATGACTCCAGCAAGCGGCGAGTATTACCCGTTGCGAGCGGGTCAAACGCCTAAAGCCGCTGTATCCATCCACCTGCAGAACGCCCGAGAAACCGGTCAGGTGCATCGAGGGATGCTTCGATTCGCGGCTGGTCTCATACAGATAAATCGCCGCCGGCGGCTCGGGGCCGCCCCAGCGTCGATCATCGCGAACATAGGCCCAAAATCGTCCGGTCTTGGTGCTTCCGCGACCCGGGTCGAGCGTCGGAAGCGGCGTGTCATCGGCGAACAAGTGCGGCGACGCCATGAGGTTTTTGCGCAGCTCGTCATGCAAGGGATCGAGCCACCAGCAGGCGCCGCGAACAAAGTCCGCCAGCGTCGATCGCTTAAGCTTGATGCCATGGCGGGCGAAGATCTGGGATTGTCGGTAGAGCGGCGTGTGATCGCAGTACTTGGCCGTAACGACCTGCGCCACCAGAGCGGGGGTCGCCAGGCCGCCGGTGACGACTCGCGGCGGCGCCGGTTGCTGGTGGACGGTATTGCAGGGTCGGCACGCCCATTTGGGCCGGATCACCTTGAGCACGCGCAGCTGTCCGGGGATCCAGTGAAGCATTTCGGTCTCGGTGTTGGCGATGAAGTGCAGATCGCCACCGCAACCGCTGCAGCTCAGCGACTTCATATCAAGGATCTTCTCATCGCGCGGCAAATGCGCCGGCAGCGGTTCGCGATGCGGCCGCGATTTGACCTCGATCTGGCTACCGGCGACGGCACTCGCGCGTGCCTTCTCGGTGCCGAGCTTGGTGCGAAGGTCTTCGAGCGCGAGCGCCAGCTGATCTTCGCTCAGCTGTTCGGATCGACTGCCAAATCGATGACGTTGGAAGGCGTGAATGATGAGCCGTAGACGTTCGATTTCATCGTCTCGTTGCTCGAGTGAGCTGGCTAAATCGCGCACCAGAGGGTGCAAGAGAGTGGGATCGGTGGGCAAGTTCGCAAGATCAAGCCGCATAGAAAATTGTACTTGTTTGCATCACGACAGGCAAGAAAATAATTGCATTTGTGGCTTGTTTTTAAGAGTTTTTCACGCAGCCGTGTCTCGCTTCCAAGTGCGTTCGGGATTGCGCCAGTCAATGCCCTCAATCAACATCGCGAGCTGCGCTGCAGATAAATTCACGGTGGCTCCGACCTCGCTAAATCTCGGCCAAATAAATTCTCCTTGGTCCAATCGCTTGGTGAACAAGCACAGGCCATTGCCATCCCAGAAGAGGATCTTGAGCTTCGATGCGTCCTTCCCGCGGAAGGCGAACAGGTGCCCGGAGTACGGGTCATGATTCAGGGTTTGCTGCACGACCGCCGCAAGGCCATCGATCCCTTTCCTCATGTTGTTGTGGCCTATCGCCAGATGAACCTTAACGCCCGCGGGGATGATCAGCATGAGTGGATTCCTTGTCAGCTATGTACTGTCGAACCGTTTGAACATCGGTGCCGTCGGGCACGAAGACGCGCCGGCCGTCGGCAAGATCGACTGCGATCATGCCGGGCGGAGTGGGTAGCAAATTGTGCAGAACCAGCGGGAGTTTCTGCTTCGGACGGCCGCGCGGCGGGGTCTCCATGACCCGCGCGGCGATGAGGAAGGTCGGCTCTTGGAGGTCGAGGCCCGCGTTCTTTCGCCACCGAGAGATCATCGCCGGGGTGACCCCATGGCGCCGCGCGACGTCCGAATCGGTGATCTCTAGATCCGCCGCTTCGGCAACGATGGCTAGCTTCTGGGCATTGGTGTACCGCCGGCGTTCGCGCACGGGGCTCTGTTCGGTCACGCCTGCTGGCCGCGCGGTGGTCATTTCGCGAGCCTCTTGCCTTAATTCTTGCCTTAAATTCGATCCCGGCCGGCGTGGGTGGAGTCCTTTCGGATGAAGCATCTCGCGCCAATCTTGAGCAGGAACAGCACGCGAAAATGCTCTGCTCTCGCGGCGCATTCGACGCACCGGAAGTCGGTGCGCGTTGGCATATTGGACAGAGGTCAGGCCGCTTCCGTGCTGAGCTTCCGCATGCATCAACCAGAACGCTTTGAAGGCAATTGTGCGGGCTTTCGGTATCGACGAGAGCTTCACGGGATGATGCTTCATCGGCTTTTTTCTGGCCTTCCGCGACCGTGGCAACGGTGTCTCGAGAGCCCGCATCCAGTTCCTCATCGAGCGCCAACACAGGCGATTGTGGTTGCAGTATTCGCTGCGCGTGACGCCGCTTCGAAGCCACGCCTCAATGTGGACCGACCAGTAAGCACGGCGAGCGCGGCTTTCGTAGTACCCCCTCGCCTTGGACTCATTTCGCATCTACAGACACCGCTCGCGGTAAGTGATCTGAGAGGGAAATTGGCGGGAAATTCAGGAGGGCCGCAAGAGTGCGACGACCGGACGGTTACAGGACACCGTCCTTTTCTTTTACGAGTTGCCATGCGTTGCTTTCGAGACGAGTGATGGCAAGATAAAAGGGGCGGCACGGCCGCGCGCAAAAATCCTGTCTGCACATTGGGTTGGCACGGCACGGCCTTTTTCTGGCCGTGCCACGGCGCGCCCATCCGATTGATGCGCTGGAAGATTTGGCGTGCCGTGTACGACGAGATACGTTGGACTACGGGACGCGCGTCGCCGACATAGAGATCTCTTCGAGGACGACGTGCGCATCAGTCTATGAACGGATTTCGGACAGCGCGAGAAGCTCACGTCAGCGCGCACAGGACGGCGCCTGTACCGCGAAATCCCTGCAGGTGTCACTCCCCAACGGTTAGACAAATGTTCGCTCCTAAGCGGCGCGATTCTGAGAGCGCTCCGCGTCGCCCGATCCATTCTTGAGTTTCTCCAAATAGTCCGCCCACGCCTGCATCATGCTTCCGCCGCTCGGGCAGGTGCTGGGCGTAGTTGTAAGCCGCCCGCACGGCGTCGCGCTCGCCGTGCGCGAGCTGCCGCTCGATGGCATCCCGATTCCAACCCTGCTCGTTGAGCAAGGTCGAGGCCATGCTGCGGAACCCGTGGCCGGTCATGTCCTGGCCGCTGTAACCCATCCGGCGAAGCGCGGCGGTGATCGTGTTTTCGCTCATCGGCGCGGAAGCGACTGCGCACGCTCGGAAACGCAAAGGCGAAACCGACCGGTGAGCGGCTGCAGGTCCCGCAAGATCGCGACGGCCTGGGTCGACAGCGGCACGATGTGCTGCACGCGCATCTTCATCCGCGTCGCCGGAATCCGCCATTCCGATTTCTCGAAGTCGAACTCCGCTCCATTGCGCCTGGCGCGAGCTCGCCCGGCCGGACGAACACCAGTGGCGCCAGACGCAAAGCGCAACGCGTGACCCACGCGCCTTTGTAGGCATCGATCGCGCGCAGTAACGCGCCCACCTCCTGCGGGTCCGTGATCGAGGCGAGATGCTTCTCCTTGGTCGGCGCCAACGCGCCGCTCAAGTCCCGCGACGGATCGCGTTCGGCGCGGCCGGTGGCGACCGCGAACCGAAATACCCGGCCGCAGACCTGCAGTGCCCGGTGCGCAGTCTCGTTCGCGCCGCGGGATTCGACTCGCCGCAAAACCGCCAGCAGCTCCGGCGCCGTGATGGCCTTGATCGGGTCGCGCACCGATCCACGGGAAATACGTTGAGCTCGAGGCGGCGGATGATCTTGTCGGCGTGGCCCGCGACCCACTGCTTCGAGAACAGTCCGAACCACTCCCGCGCGATCGCTTCGAAGGTATTCTCGGTGCTCTCGACCAGTGCGACCCTGCGGCCTTGCGCTGCTTCGGCCGGATCGATGCCGGCGGCGACTTGCCGGCGCGCTTCCTCGCGCTTTTCGCGGGCGTCGGCGAGCGCGCACGTCGGGATAGACGCCCAAGGAGATCCGCCGCTCCTTGCCAGCGAACCGGTACTTGAATCGCCACCATTTCCCGCCCTTGGGCGAGATTTCGAGGTACATGCCGCGACCGTCCGAAAGTCGCACGGTCTTGCTCCCGGTTTCGTCTTCTCAATCAATAGCTTGGAAAGCATTGGGGGTAACTCCTCTGTGGGTTTGAAAACGGTGGGGATAACTCGACGTTTTTGGCTGACTTTTGGGGGTAACTCCGCGCAGAGTTGCCCCCAGTTGCGCCCGCTTGAAAAGCGCGCAAAGACGGGCCGGTAGACGACTTTGGAATATCGTACTTTTATAATCAAATAGTTACACCGAGCTCAGGCGTAGCCAGGACGCGCTGGGGCGTAGTCGGAAGGGGGTCAATTGGTGGCCAGGGAGGGAATTGAACCCCCGACACGCGGATTTTCAGTCCGCTGCTCTACCAACTGAGCTACCTGGCCTTATTCGGAGAAGCCGCGTATTAAATAGGCCTATACGGCTAGCGTCAACGAGCGCGGGCTTCGACCGCAAAAAACCTGCCGGCGGATGTTTAACCTCGGGCGCATAGAAGGTCCCCCCCTTTTCATCCGCGTTTGGACTGGGTCGTCAGGAGCTTGACTTTCTCCATACATGAGTCTAGACGGTTCAGGTATGGCCCTATAACTAATCCGACAGGGCCAAGCTTCTGGCGGCCTGTCATCGAATTCTCGAACCAATCGATCGTTTCGTCGAAGGGCTGAGCCCCAGCCGCGCTGGAAAGGATTCTCCAAGCTTGCGAGGAGCATGTTCGTGCGGGTTGCCACAACGGATTTTGGCATCAAAGGCCGCCCCATCAACGCATCCCGCGTGACGATCCTCACGGGCTTGTCCCTCGCGAGGTCGCACGATCGGGCATTGGTGGCCAGATACAACTTAAGACCCGTGAAGGGTAAAGGATTCGCCTGCGCAAAAAATCCGATGGCAATTTATCTCAACAACGAAAGGGAAATCGCTCATGAAGGACCGTAGCTTGGATTGTGCGTCTGTCTTCAAAAATAAAAGGATGATTCAACGATTCTTTGCGATATCAACCTTGATGATGGGTCTGGCGCTCGTGCCCGAATCCCGCGCGCAGAACGCCGTCGCGGATTGGCATGCGGTCACGGAATCCCTCGTGGCCGGCACCGGCAGGAAGAACGCGGTCGCACTGCCTTACTTCGCCTACGTCGATATCGCCATGTACGATGCTGTGAATGCCATCGGCGGCCGCTATAAACCCTTCGCGGTGAGCGCTCATGCGCCGCGAGATGCCTCGAAGGACGCAGCTGCTGCCAGCGCCGCGCACGATGTGTTGTCGGCCTATTTCCCGACCCACGCAGCGGCGCTCGACGCGGCTCTTGCGACATCACTCGCTCTCGTTCCCGACGGTCAGGCCAAGACCGACGGTATCAACGTCGGCCAAACGGTTGCCGCGCAGTGGTTGGCGCTGCGGGTCGGCGATGGATTGGAGGCAGCGATCGTTTATACGCCGGGCCATGGTCCTGGCATCTGGGAACCGGTGCCCACTTTTCCCGCACCGCCGCCCAACACACCGCCGGCACCGGTCGGCGTGTGGATGGCGCATTTCAAGCCCTTCTCCATGACCAGCGCTGACCAGTTCCTGGCCGACATCCCTTCGCCGCCGGCTCTTTCCAGCGAGACCTGGGTCCGAGACTACAATCGCACCCGAACCTTCGGCGCTCACGACAATTCATTGCGCACTGCCGCGCAAACCGAGATCGGGCTTTTTTGGACGGACAACGCATCCAATCAATACAGCGCTGCGCTTCGCGGCCTGATCGCAAGTCAGGGTTTGAACACGGCAGAGTCTGCGCGGCTGGGAGCCATGACCTCCGTCGCGATGTCTGATTCGGTCACCGCGTGCATGAATGCGAAGTATCACTTCGCTCGGTGGCGCCCCTACACCGCCATTCACGATGCCGACACGGATGGAAACGAAGGGACGGTGGCGGATCCGAACTGGATACCGCTCGCCCCGACTCCGGGGCATCCGGAATACCCTGCGAATCACGGCTGCGTCACACAGGCCCTGATGGACACGTTAAGCGCCTTTTTCGAGACCGACGAGGTCCCTTACACGGTGACGAGCGCGGTCACCAAGACCACCCATTCCTTCACGAGCTTCGAAGACGTGGTGCGTCAAGTGGACGAGGCGCGCATCTATGGCGGCATGCATTTCCGCAGCTCCGTCAAGGCCGGCAACCGCTTGGGCAGCATGGTCGTCTCCCACATGCTGAGACACAATTTCCGGCCCCGAGAGGACGACTAGCATGTAAAAGCGCGGCGGCCTGCAGTTGTGCTGCAGTCCGCCGCGCTTGGGTCGTAGTGTCAGCGCGAAACACATCGAGCAGTGGAATCGCGCCAGTCCCTACTTCGGCACGAACTCCTTCGGCTTCTCCGAGCCGCTGCCAAACAGGAACTTTTCCATCTCCGCCACCAGAAAAGCCCGGGCCTTGGGCTCGATCGGCGTCAGCCGGTTCTCATTGATCAGCATGGTCTGATGCGCCACCCACTGGGCCCATGCTTCCTTGGAAATGTTCTCGTAGATCCGCTTGCCGAGCTCGCCGGGATACGGCACATAGTCGAGACCCTCGGCCTCGCGCTTCAACAGAACACACTGAACCTTTCGCGCCATGACGCGGATCTTAACCTAACCGCGCTCCGCCCGCGCACTTGCTCGTCCGCATCGCGCAATTGTTCGTCGGCATCGCGCAGCTGCTCGAACAGCTTGAATATGGGCTGGGGCAATCCCACCCGCGGCGGATGGTCGAGCCGATACCACAACCGCTCGTCCCCGTCGTGAACCACCGCGATCCGGCAGCGAACGCGAATCGGATTTAACCGCAAATCGAAGTGCGTGAACGCGTGATGAATCGGCGCCAGCGGCTGCGACCTCGAATCGGGCTCGCCGATCTCCCGGCGGCACCAGTCGAGGGCCGCGAACTCGCTTTCGAACTGCGGCGGCGCCCACAGTCCTCCCCAGATCCCGGCCAAGGGCCGGCGCTCCACCAGCACCGCCACCGAGCCGTCCCCCTCGCCGGTCTCGGCGATCAGCAACGTCGCCTCGCGCGTTCCGCGCGCGCGCTGTTGCTTCGCACCCGGTAACTCCGCCTGCCGTCCCTCGAGCGCTGCCACGCACTCGCTGCTCATCGGACACACCGTGCAGGCGGGCCGGGCGCGGCTGCACACCGTCGCCCCCAGATCCATGATGGCTTGGGTATACGCGGCGGCTTTCGACCGCCGGCGTGCACGCCTCGGCTTGCGCCCACAATGCCGCGAGCACGGCCGCGGAGCTTGGATCGCCCGCGATGCCGAACACCCGCGCCAGCACCCGTTTGGCATTCCCGTCCAAGATCGGGTGGCGCTCCCCGCGCGATAGCGCGAGGATTGCGCCCGCGGTGGATCGCCCGATCCCGGGGAGCTTCATCACGGCCTCGAGCTCACGCGGGAATTCCCCGCCGTAATGCGCGATCAGCACCTGCGCGCACGCGCGCAAGTTGCGCGCCCGCGCGTAGTACCCCAAGCCCGTCCACAGATGCAGCACTTCATCGAGCGGCGCCGTCGCCAGCGCGTTCGCGTCGGGAAACCGCGCCATGAAGCGCTGGTAGTACGGGATCACCGTGAGAACTTGCGTCTGCTGCAGCATGACTTCCGAGATCCACACCCGATAGGGCGTCGGATTCTGCTGCCACGGCAAATCGTGGCGGCCGTGGATCTCGAACCAGGCGAGCAGGCGCTCGGCGAATCGTGCGGGCGCGAAGCTCACTTGCCGAACAATCCTTCCAAGCCGTTTTTCTTGAGCACGTCTTTGAGCTTCTGCTTGAGCTCCCCCTTCGCAAGCGCCTCCGTGTCGGGCCGCACCGTCGGATCGACATACGTCCCCGTCACCTTCAGCGGAATGTCGGCGAGGCTCGCGCCCTGAGTTTCCCGGACGCTCGCCAGCATCTTGAAATCGATGCCCTTGCTGGCAAGGTTCGCGCTGCCCTGTCCCGTGACGCGGAGCAAGGCCGATGAAATGGTCAGATCCGAGGTCCTGGCGATGCCGTTCGAAATCTCGGCCGACATCTTGACGGCATCGAACTTCGTGCGCGCCGGGCTGGCGCGCGCCGGCTGCGCTTCGTGCTTGATCAGGGCCTGCGCCTCTTTCAGGTCGTATCCCAAGTCGATGCCTTCGAGCGCGCCTTCGACCAGGTTCGCGTCGAAGTGGCCGTTGAGCGTCTGCATGACCGCCTCGAATGCGGTGCCGCGCGCCGTCGCCTTGAGGTTGACGTTGCCGCGCCCCGACAAGCGTCCCTTGTAGGCACTCCCTGCCAAGAGGCGCGCCATGTCGACGCCGCTCAAGTGCTCATCCATGCTCAAGAGGGGAACCGCCGTGCGGCGATCGAGCGTGACGTGGCCTGAATAGCTGCCGCCGTCGATCTGCGCTTGCGCCGGATAGATATTCAGCACGTTGTCTTTCGCGGCGAGCGTGAGGCGCACGTTCGTGAAATCCATGGGCGAGAAATGCACCGCTGCCACCGTCAAGGTCCCGTCGGCATCGGGACCCTTCGCGCCCGCGGCAACCGGCGCCGGCGTCTCGGCCGGTTTGGGGACGTCGCCCCCGGCCTTCCCCTTGTCGGGCCCCAGGTACCGGTCGACGTTGATCTGGTCGACGGCGAGATCGAACTTGATCGCGCGCGGCTGCCGGTCATCGCGGCGGTGCCCTTCAGATGGGTGTCGTCGAGCTGCGCTTGCAAATGGTCCAAGGTCACGCCGTTCGAGTCATAGGCGAAATCGCCGCTCGCGGCGAGTTCTGCGAATGCGCGCGCATCGCGAGTTCTCGGCAGCGCAAGCCCGAGGATCGGCGCCAGTTCGCGCAAGCTCACCGGCGCGAGCGCGGCCGAGCCCGTCAGCGACAGGGCCTCGGTGATGTTCGCGGCCTGCAGTTTTCCGGTCAGATGCGCATTGGCGTAACTTGCCGCGAACGCCGGCACTGCCACGGTGTGCGCCGCGAGATCCGCCTCGATCGCCGGAACGGACAGCTCCCACCGCGCCGGCCGCCCGTCCCCGGGATGGCTCAGCGTCCCGGTGAACCGCAGCGCCTCGAGCCGCACATGCCGCTCATCGGCATCGGCCAAGTTGAACTTGCCGCTCACGTTCACGCTCTCGCCCGGCACGCCGCGCTGCGCGTCGAACCCGATGCGCACCGGCGTTGCGCCATGGCCGCTGAGGGAACCCGCCTCGAGATCGAAGTGCTCGATCACCATGCCTTGATAGCTCACCCGCCCATCGGCGACGCGAAGGCCGGCGAGCTCGGGCAGCGGACCGCCGCTCTTGGCACTTTCCGGGGCGGCGGGCTCGCGCCCGCGCGGCGCGCCGATGTCTTCCCAGTTGCCGATGCCTTGCGCGTTCTTGCGCAAGCGCAGATCCAGCCCGTCGATCTCGACGCGCTGGATGTTCAATCGCTTGTAGAGCAGGGGCCAGAGGTTCACCCGGACCGCGGCGTGGCTGAATGCCAGGAACGGCTCCTCGCCGAACCCCGGCGGATTGCCGAGGCTCGCGGGCCCCAGTTCCAGGGCGACCCAGGGGAACACCGAGAGCTTGATGTCCCCCTTCAATACCAGATCCCGCCCGGTGGATTCCTTGACGGCGGCCGCAATTCTGCCCTTGTAGTCGTTGGGATGGACGAACACCCACGCGGCGAACAACGCGACCCCGATCAGGACGATGATTCCCCCCACCAGAGCCGCCAGAAACTTGACTGTCCGCAATGTGTGTCCCCCGTCAAAGTCTGCGGCCGATCATAGCTCAAGCGGGCGCCGCTTCCGCCGATAACCCGGTTTTGGGTCGCACGGCCCCCAGGGTTGGATAGGTATGGGCCGCTCGCCAAACCGCAGCAAACTGCAAGCTCGCTTGAAGCAGCCGCCGGGCACGCACGGCGTGCTGCCCGAGTCTGCGATCGTACGCCCTCCCGAGCCCGACCCGCAGTTCCGCCGTTCATCCGACTTTCTCGAGTTCGCCCAGGCCGCCGGCGGCTTCGGCGTCTTCGACCTGGATCTTCTCAGCGGCGAGATCAGCGGCACGCCGTTATTCTTCGAGCTCATCGGCCTCGAGAGCCGCCGTCTCACGCTGGCGCGCGAGGACTGGGTGGCGACCATTCACCCCGAGGATCTCGAAGCCGTCGCACTCGCCCTCGGCGCCGCCATCGACACGGGCACCAAGTACCACTGCGAATACCGCGCCCTGCTCTTGAACGGCGAGGTGCGCTGGCTCTCGAGCCGCGCCCAGGTGATGTGCGATGCCGAGGGTTCCCCGATCCGCGCCATCGGCACGCTCAGCGACATCACCGAACGCAAGCAGCTCGAGGAGCAGCTGCGCCACGCGACCGACTCGCTCAACATCGCGCAGGCCGCCGCGGGCCTCGCGACGTTCGATTTCAATTTTGCGCGCAATGAGCGCATCTGCTCCGACAATTTTCACGCACTCCTCGGGATCCCGCCCTCGACCAAGCTCGACGATCTGAATTTTCTGCTGTCGCGGGTGCATCCGGATGATGTCGGCCGCAGCCGCAAGGCGCCGCTCGAGACTACCGACGAGGAGAGCTCGTATCGCTGCGAATACCGCGTGCTGCTCGATGCCGGCGGCGAACGCTGGATCGGCGAGAAGGCCACCGTGACGCGCAACGACGCCGGCGAGATCGTGCGCATCACGGGCGCCATCGTCGACATCAGCGACCTGAAGCGCGCCGAGGCCGCGCTCGACTCCAGCCAACAGAGGCTCGAGCGGGCCATCCGCGGCACCCAGGACGGCCTGTGGGAAATCGACCTCGTCACCGATGCGCCCTGGTTCGGGATGCGCTTCGAGGAAATGTTCGGCTACAGCGTCGGCGACCTGAGCGCGTCGCGCCAGCGCTTTCAAGCCTTGATGCACCCCGAAGACCGCGAAAAAGTCCGCACCACGATGGCGAATCATCTCGAGCACGATGCGGTGTTCGACGTCGAGTTTAGGGTGCTGCACAAGGCCGGGCACTACGAATGGGCGCGTTCGCGCGCGCAGGTGGACCGCGCCCCGGACGGCACGCCGCTGCGTCTCGCCGGGTCCACGCAGCTCATCACCGACCGCAAGCTCGCCGAGCAGGCGACTCTCGATGCCAAGCTCGCCGCCGAAGCGGCCAACCGCGCGAAGAGCAATTTCCTCGCGAATTTGAGCCACGAAATCCGCACGCCCATGAACGGCGTGACCGGCATGGCGCAGATACTTTCGGAAAGCTCGCTCGATGACACCCAGCGCGAATGCGTCGACATCATTCAGGGCAGCGCCAAGGCCCTGCTCTCTCTGATCAACGACGTGCTCGATCTTTCCAAGATCGAGGCGGATCGCCTCGAGCTCGAGAATGTGGATTTCGATTTCCGCGACATGGTGTACGAGACGGTGGCCGCGATGGCGTTGCAGTCCGCGGTGAAGGGCCTCGAACTCATCGTCAATGTCGGCATCGACGTGCCGGTGATCATTCGCGGGGACCCGGGGCGCCTGCGCCAGATCGTCATGAACCTGATCGGCAATGCCATCAAATTCACCCACGAAGGACACGTGGTGCTCGATGCCACCGGCACGGTCGATGACGATCACCGCCTCACCTTACGCATCGAGGTCACCGATACCGGCATCGGCATCCCCGCCGACCGGCTCGACCGGCTGTTCAAGACGTTCTCGCAAATCGATTCCTCGACCACCCGCCACTACGGCGGCAGCGGTCTCGGCCTCTCGATCGTCAAGCGCCTCGCCGAATTGATGGACGGCGACGTCGGGGTGCGCAGCATCCCAGGCCAGGGCTCGAGCTTCTGGGCCACGGTCACGGTGGAGGCCGTCGTCGAGCAAACGCAGCGCGAGCCCGTCGGGCTCGGCCGCCGCATCCTCATCGTCGACGATCTGCCCGTCAGCCGCCGCAGCCTCGCCCGCAAACTCAACCTGGCGCGTTTCGACACGGTCTCCGTCGGCGGGGTCGACGAAGCTTTGCGGCAACTGGCGAAGGACCCGAGCTTCGACCTGGTGCTGGCCGATGAACTCATGCCCGTGAAAGGCGGTCTCGATCTCTTGGGCGAGATGCGCGCCGATCCGCGCTACGCCGCCACACCCTTCATCTTGATGTCGCTGTTCGGCGCCGAGCATAGTCCGGCCGATTGGAAAGAGCGGCCGGATGCCGTCGCGCTCAAGCCGACGCGTGCGGCCGTGCTCGCCACCCTGGTGAGCCAGGTGATCACCGGGGATGTCCCGGACAAGGCCCGCCTGGCCTCCGCGCGGGATGCAACCCCGACATTCCGCGGCCGGCGCCTGTTGTTGGTCGAGGACAATCCCGTGAATCAGCACGTGGCCAAACGCCTGCTGCAGCGGCTGGCGGCGGACGTGACCATCGCCAACAACGGCGCCGAAGCGCTCGAGCGCCTGGCCGAATCCGCCTTCGACGCCGTGCTGATGGACTGTCAGATGCCGCTCATGGACGGCTTCACCGCCACCCGGCGCATTCGCGAATCGGAGCGCCAGAGCGGCCAGGCCAAGCGGCTGCCGATCATCGCGCTGACCGCGAACGTCATGAGCTCGGATCGCGACAACTGCATCGCCGCCGGCATGGATGCGCATTTGGGAAAGCCCATCGAGCCTGCCCAGTTGATCGATTGCCTGAGCCGCTACTTGAAACCCGATGCCGCGCGCCCCGAAGTCGACATGGGCGCACTGCGCGAGATCACGGGCGGAGACGCCGAATTCGAACGCGACCTCGTGGCGACCTTCGTCAGCAGCGGCGATCGCTGCTTGGCGGAGATTGTCTCGGCGCTCAAGGTCAGCGATCTCGACACCATCGGCAAGCGCGCCCATGCACTCAAAGGCGCGAGCGCCAACATCTACGCCGCCGGCTTAGCGGCGGCGGCCTCGAGCTTGGAGAGCGCCGCGCGCGCCAATTCCGTGGGTGAGATGGACGGCTTGGTGCGCGAGCTCACGCAAAAATTGCAGGCTGTCAACGCCGAATTGCGCAAAGCCGGCTGAGCACGGGCGCCTGCGGCGTCCGTCCGGCGAGAAGAGAGGACTCGGGGGTCAGCCGTGCGCCGCCAGCGCAGGAGCGACCGCCATCTCAAGTCCGCTGCTGCGATTGCGCCCGGCCTGTTTGCTGCGATACAGGCACTCATCCGCGCAGCGGATCAGCGCATCGGTCTTGAGCAGGAGGTCCGGGCCCGTGGGACCGGTCGACGCCACGCCGAAGCTCACCGCGACCGAGGTTTCGCCCATGCGGGTCTCGAAAGGCACCGCGGCAATGACACCGCGGATCTTCTCGGCGACGGCCATGGCGCCCATGTACCCGGTCTCCGGCAGCACGATGAGGAACTCCTCCCCGCCATAGCGCGCCATCCAGTCGCTGTTGCCGCGAATCAGCTTTTGCGCGCGGGCCGCGAATTGCTGCAGCACGTCGTCGCCCGCCGCGTGGCCGTGGTTATCGTTGATTTCTTTGAAGTGATCGATGTCGCACATGAGCACCGACAGGGGATAGGCGTAGCGGCGGCAGCGCTCGAGCTCGCGCGGCAGCTGCTCCATCAAATAGCGGCGGTTGTAGGCGCCCGTCAAGGCGTCGGTGATCGAGAGGATCCGATTGCGCTCATTTGCCACCCGGAGCGAATGCTCGAGGGTGAGGATGCGACGGCCCGCGTTCAAGCGCGCGACCAATTCGGCCTCGTGCACGGGCTTCACCAGATAATCGTCCGCGCCCGCTTCCAGCCCCGCGATGATGTGTTCCTTGGAATCGCGGGCCGTCAGGAGCAGCGCATACACGTAGCCGTCCATGCGCAAATTTCGCACCGCCTTGCAGAGCGCCACGCCATCCATTTCCGGCATCTCCCAATCGGTCACCAGCATGGGGTAGTACTGTTTGGTCATCCGGTCGAGGGCTTCCGAGCCATTGGCCACGGCGTCGACCTCATACCCCGCCTTGTTGAGAAAGCGGGTCATGAGCATGCGCGTCACCGGATCGTCCTCGGCGAGCAAGATCCTCGGCGTTGGCTCGACTGTGAGGGGGATCACAGATTCCAGGTCAGACACGGTGCGGGACCCTCGACGGTTTCTACTGTTTTGGGATATCGGCGCAATGCGCGTCGACTTGACCCCAGCAACGAGGGCTATTGTAAATCTCCATCGCATCGCTCATGGTGGGCAATTACCGAAACTGAGTACTGGTCCCTGAGGCGTATGCCGAAACCAACGAACTAGCCATCAAGCCCGGAGCCGGTCCAACCGATACTAGGGAATGTCCAAACCCGCTTCACAAGCCCCCACATGCCCCGCACTGCAGGCCGGAGAGAGCGCGGCGGGCGGTGAAGGCCAGTGGGGAATGGATTTGTGGGACGGGTCAGCCTGGTTCAGCGCGTGGTTCTACCAACGACTGCACTGGCCGGAGAATCCCGGGCGCCAGAAGCTGGACGCGCTGAAGCCTCATCTGACCGACGGTGGGTGGGAATCTCTGTTGCACTCCATCCGCGACCATCTGGAACGACAGGCGCCCTTGGACCTCAAAGTCTGCGCGCAGCTCGCCGATGGACGAGTCGAATGGTGGCACATCCAGGGGTTGGCCGAGCGCAACGCCTGCGGGCAGCCGGTCTCGCTGGCCTGCACCACGCGCGCCGTCGGTGCCACGCCGGACCTGAGCGCGGCGCCGGACTCGAGCAGCGGGGGTTCGGCCGTCGAGCCTTAAGCTTTGCGCGGCAGCGGCTCGGCGGCGCCCGCCTCGGCCACGGACAGCGCGGAATCTCCGGTGGTGTATCCGGTGGCGGCAGCCTCCCGACCGGTAAACCAATTCACGGCGTATTGCACCAATTGAGTCCCCGTCGTGAGATTGAGCTTGCGCTTGATCCGCTGCCGGTGCGATTCGACGGTCTTGATGCTGAGATTGAGCGCATGAGCGGTCTCGCGCGTGCTCATGCCCTTGCCGATCATGTGCAGGATTTGCAGCTCGCGGTTGCTCAAGCGGTCGATGGGATTTGCCGAAATATAGGCACCGCCCGCCGCAAATTTCTGGATCATGTTGTTGCCGACGGCCTCGGACACGTAGATACCGCCGTCGAGCACCCGGCGCAACGAGATCAGGAACTGCTCGCTCGCCGCCTGCTTCATGATGTAGCCGTTGGCGCCCGCGGACAGCATGCGCTCCGCATAAATGGTCTCATCGTGCATCGACAGCACCAAGATCGGCAGCTGCGGATGGTGGGCGCGCACGTCGCGCACCAGCTCGATGCCGTCGCCCTGCTTGAGGCTGATATCCGCGATCACGACGTCAGGATTCAGCTCCTTGATCGCGGTACGCGCGTCGCGGGCGGTTTCCGCCTCGCCGCAGACGGTGAGGTCCTCCTCGCTCTCCATGACGCGCCGCAATCCCTGGCGCACGATCGGGTGATCGTCGACGATCAGAACGCGACGGACCTTGCGCTTGGCGATGTTCGAGCCCGATTGGGACAGCGGGGAACGTACCCAAGTGTTGTTGGCAGCCATCATTTCCAGCTCCTTAATCAATCCGAGCCGATCGAATCGGCGCGGTAAATGGTTGTTCCCCGGTCACGCGAACCACGGTGCCCTGTGGTTCGCGGGGGGCAATCTCGAATTTTGCGCCGATCATCCCGGCGCGATACTGCATGATTTTGAGTCCCATACCTTTGAAAGGCGACAACGGCGGCCGAAAACCCTCACCGTTGTCCGTAATCCGCAGCAAAAAAGCTTTCCGGGTCCCTTTCAGGAATATGTCCACTTGCGTCGCGTGGCCGTGACGGGCGGCATTGGTGAGCGCTTCTTGCGCGATGCGATAGAGGTGACTGGTGTCGGTTTCGTCCAGCCTGAGGGGCGGCCATACCTGAGCACGAAAATCGACGTCCATGCCGTAGACATCCCGGCTGCGCGAGGCGAGTTCCCGCAGGGCAGCCACCAGGCCACCGGTCTCGTTTCGCACCGGCAAGAGCCCTCGGGCCAGTGACCGCGCGTTTTCGATCGACTGATTGACCAGCGCGACGATCTCGTTGACCAGGTTCAGAGCTTCGGGATTGCGCTCCTTCACCTGGGCGGCGAGGCCGCGAAGCATGAGGGCGACCCCCGTCAGCTCCTGGCCCAACCCATCGTGCAGATCGCGGCCGATGTTTTGCCGCTCCCGGCCGGAGACGTCGAGAATCTCCTGTTCCAGGCGCTTGCGCTCGGTGATGTCGCGCGTGGAGATGGAAATGCCGGATGCGATCCCATCGTCGCGCACCAGCACCGCGCGATTCTCGAAGTATTGAACGTGATCGCCCTCGCCCGACTCGAACTCGTAGGTCGCGGTCTCCCCCGTCTCCAGGATATGGCGCAGCTTTTTCATGACGCCGTCGCGGGCCCCTTCGGGCAATAAAATGCCGATTCCGCAGCCGATGATTTTCTCGATGCTCATGCCGCCGACGCTCTTGTTGATGAAACGGACCTTCAGCGACCTGTCGGCCAGCACCAGGGTATCCGCGGTATTCGCGGTGGTCGCACGCAGCAACTCCTCCGAGCGCCGCAATCTCATGTCGGCCTCGCGTCGTTCGGTGATGTCTTGCACGACGCCGACCAGTCCCCGCGGCAGATTGCTGTCATCGAACAAAGGCCGCGCGATGGCCTCGAACCATCGGTAGCGGCCTGCTTCGGATTTGAGGCGAAACTTCTCCAGCACCTCGGTGCGGTGCTCGAAGGCATCATCGATGCCGCGGGTCATCGAGTGCCGATCCGCGGGGTGCATCCGCGCGATCAGCTTCTTCATGCCGGGGAAGGCGGCCGGCAACGGCCCTTGCCGGCCATCGACCAGGGCGAACTCGAACACGTCCCGCGTCCGGTCCCAGCGCCAGGCATGCATGTGCGCCATGTTCATCGACAGCTTGAGCCAGCCGGTACTGTTCTCCAGGTCAATCTGTGCCATTTTTTGTGCCTGCACGTTCTGCAGGGAACCGAAGGCGCGAAATGGACGGCCCTCCAAAAGCTCCAGGTGTCCGATGATTCGCACCCAGATGCGCTGATTCTTCAACGTGGCAATTTCCAGCTCGAGGTCGATCTGCCCGCCCGAGATTTCGGATTGCTTGCACGCGTCGTTGAAGCGCTCCAGGGATTCCGGCGTGCACCGCGCCAGCATCGAATCCCACGACACAGTGAATTCACGGGGATCCGCCTCATAGATGCTGTACATCTCGTCGGTCCAGGTGAGCTCGCGTGTCGCGAAACTGTACTCCCAGCCGCCCATTTTGGCGGCGCGCTGGGTTTCTGCCAGCAGATCGGTGACGCGCTTGATTTCCGATACATCGACGCAGCAGCCGATGACGCGCACCGGATCACCGCCGGCATTGCGCTGGATGAGCCCGCGCTCCAGGATGGAACGATAGCGGCCGCGGACATCGCGAATGCGGTAGGTGGTGGTCCAGCCCCGGCCGTTGAGCAAGGCTAGGCTGGCTACTTTCTTGACCGCTTCGAAATCTTGCGGGTGGACCAGCGCGCACCAGGCATCAATGGTGGGCGGAAGGTCTTCGGGCTCGAGTCCCAACACTTCGAGCACGCCGCGCGAGCGGTGCACGGAACCGCGCGCCACATCCCACTCGTAGATGACCCCGTTGACGGCATCCGCTGCGAGCCGAAACACTTCCTCGCGCTGGGCAAGCCGGCCCTCCGCCAACTTGCGCTCGGTGATGTCGCGCGAATTGATCACTATCCCGCCGATCAGCGGGTTGTCGAGGGCCGCCGTGTAGCTCGACTCCATCCAGCGATACGAGCCGTCCTTGTGCTTAACCCGGAATTCCCGTGAAAAGGCGCTGATCTCGCCGTTCACCAACTGCTGATACTGGGCCCATAACGCCTCGTGATCGTCCGGATGGACGTGCGCGAACAGAGAAGCTGTCCGCCGCTCTGCGGAGGTGTAGCCGAGCGAATTCCTGACGCCGCCGCTGACGTACAGCATCCTGCCGTCCGGCGAAGCCACCGAGATGATGTCGCGCGCATGCTCGGTGAGCGCCAGCAGCCGGCGGTCGCCGCTGTTCGCCGATGGCGCGCGCCGGCGGCGTTCGGTGACTTCGACCGATCGCACTACCAAGCCTATTATTCCCGAGGCATCCTTCAGCGCCTGCAGGTCGACTTCATAGCAGCGCGCCGGCTGGCCCGCTGTTGAAATTTCCACCGCATCGTCGTGGAATTCGCTGCCCTCCAACGCGCGCGCAAAGACCTTGGGATGAAGCGCAGAGGTCGGCGTCAACCGCAACGCATAGAGTCCCAGCACACTGTCCGCCACCACCCCACTCGTGCGCACCGCGCCGGCATTGGCGTAAGTGACTTTCAGGGTGCGATCTAGGATCAACAGGTCGAAGGGCAGATTGTCGATGGCAGCAAGCAGCCCAGGAGCCAGGGCGGTCGGCGCAAACGTCAGCATCACCAGGCGCTGCCCCCCGGAGAGCGCCAAGGGCTTGACGTCCGTCACTACGGAAACCACGCCCTCCGTGCAGCGCCAGTCGAGAACGCGGCTTGAAGGCGACAGGAAGTCCGGTGCTTCGGCCAGCGCCGCCTCGATCGCCGACGCCGACGCCGCGCTCAACCATTGTTGCAGCGATGATTCGATTAGGGAAACTGAGTCCCGGGAACCTAAGCAACGGTGCGCCGCCTCGTTCGCAAGGACCACCGGCAAGTGCTTGTGGCGGGCATCCACGATGACAACAGCATCGGGCAGGCTATCCAAAGCCGTATCTGCCAAAGCGCGCGCCGAACTCGTGGCGAGCCTAAGATAATCCGGAGACGTCGCCATCCTGTCCGAACCCCGGCCGCTAAAAACATCCCCGCCGAAGAGTTATACACCCCCAGCAAAAAAGTAGTATCCCGGATCGCGGATTGAGGGTATCCCTTAATCCACTGACATAACCGCTTGGCGGCCAACGCCACGGGCGCGACGGGAGAGGCGTGCCCATTATTTCTTGAAGAGATCCTCCAGCGCCGACTTCACACGCGCGAGTTCGGCTATGTTTTTTGCGACGTAGGCGCCCTCCCGCGGCTTGAAGTGGTCGCAAAAATTCGCCTCTTCCTTTTTTCGCACCTCCTCCGCCGTCGGCTCCTTGCAATGCTTCGCATACGACGTGTCGTACTCAATGCACATCTTGCAAACGTGCAACTCCGCATTGCACGCCTTGCAGACCTCGAGACGACGGAGCGGCAATGTAAGCGCGGCCAGCGACGCGCCGCAACGCCAGCAGACTAGGGAGTGGGGCATGGCTGACAATCTAGACCCGTGAGAACAGCCGCAATTCAATCACAATCGAGAATACTCGAAGGGTCGAAATTTTTTTTAGACACACCGCGGTTAAAATGCGGGTTCGTAAATGGTTCTACAATCTACTGAACACGATAGTAAGGAACCAAAGAGACTAATGCAGTGAAAATTTTCTAAAAACCGCTGCCAGTTTGCCCCAGCGTGTGAACACTGCCGCTGCCGGTCTGACCTAGCGTGTGAACACCGCCACTACCGGTTTGACCGAGCGTGGCGCTACCACTGCCGGTCTGACCTAACGTGTGAACACCGCCACTACCGGTTTGACCGAGCGTGGCGCTGCCACTCCCAGTCTGGCCGAGCGTGTGTGCGCTACCGCTACCAGTCTGGCCGAGCGTGTGTGCGCTACCGCTGCCAGTCTGACCTAACGTGTGAACACCGCCGCTACCGGTTTGACCCAGCGTGGCGCTGCCACTGCCGGTCTGACCTAGCGTGTGAACACTACCGCTGCCCGTTTGACCAAGCGTGGCGCTGCCACTCCCAGTCTGGCCGAGCGTGTGTGCGCTACCGCTGCCAGTCTGACCTAATGTGTGAACACCGCCACTACCGGTTTGACCGAGCGTGGCGCTACCACTGCCGGTCTGACCTAACGTGTGAACACCGCCACTACCGGTTTGACCGAGCGTGGCGCTGCCACTCCCAGTCTGGCCGAGCGTGTGTGCGCTACCGCTACCAGTCTGACCTAATGTGTGAACACCGCCACTACCGGTTTGACCGAGCGTGGCGCTACCACTGCCGGTCTGACCTAACGTGTGAACACCGCCACTACCGGTTTGACCGAGCGTGGCGCTGCCACTCCCAGTCTGGCCGAGCGTGTGTGCGCTACCGCTACCAGTCTGACCTAACGTGTGAACACCGCCGCTGCCCGTTTGACCCAGCGTGACGCTACCGCTACCGGTCTGACCTAGAGTGTGAACACTACCGCTACCAGTCTGACCTAGCGTATGAACACCGCCGCTGCCGGTTTGACCGAGCGTGTGTGCGCTACCGCTGCCAGTCTGACCTAACGTGTGAACACCGCCGCTGCCCGTTTGACCCAGCGTGGCGCTACCGCTGCCGGTCTGACCTAGAGTGTGAACACTACCGCTACCAGTCTGACCTAGCGTATGAACACCGCCGCTGCCGGTCTGACCTAGAGTGTGAACACTACCGCTACCAGTCTGACCTAGCGTATGAACACCGCCGCTGCCGGTTTGACCTAGCGTGTGAACACCGCCGCTACCGGTTTGACCGAGCGTGGCGCTGCCACTGCCGGTCTGACCTAGCGTGTGAACGCTACCGCTGCCCGTTTGACCCAGCGTGCCGCTACCACTGCCGGTCTGACCTAGCGTGTGAACGCTACCGCTGCCCGTTTGACCCAGCGTGCCGCTACCACTGCCAGTCTGACCTAGCGTGTGAACGCTACCGCTGCCCGTTTGACCCAGCGTGGCGCTGCCACTGCCAGTCTGACCTAGCGTATGAACACCGCCGCTACCGGTTTGACCGAGCGTGGCGCTGCCACTGCCAGTCTGACCCAGAGTGTGAACACTACCACTGCCCGTTTGACCCAGCGTGCCGCTACCACTGCCAGTCTGACCTAGCGTGTGAACACCGCCGCTACCGGTTTGACCGAGCGTGGTGCTGCCACTGCCGGTCTGACCTAGCGTGTGAACGCTACCGCTGCCCGTTTGACCGAGCGTGGCGCTGCCACTCCCAGTCTGGCCGAGCGTGTGTGCGCTACCGCTACCAGTCTGACCAAGTGCGACACTGCCGCTGCCCGTTTGACCGAGCACCTGCACACCGTTCGAATGAACCAAGGCGTTATCTGCGTACAGCTTATTGGTTCCCGGAAACTGTAAGCCGCTGAACGACACGACCGCACCTACCGACAAATCTGCCGCGACCAGGGTGTGCAGTGCGTTAGAATAATTTACCGAAAGAGAACCAACTCGTGCCGTACCGTGCAGGCTGTCAAGTGCCGAGATAGACCCTTTCAAGTAGAGATGAGTGGCGCCGGGGACGAACGCGACGGATTTTTGCTCTCGGATCGCCGCAACTTTGATTGAACCATCAGCGGCTATAGACCCGTATACCGCTAGCACGTGGCCAACTAAGCCCTCATCGCTTCCGGATAACTCATTCTGAGACAGCGGTATCCACTGCCCTAGTATTTGGACTCCAGCCTTTGACGGATCGACTGACTCTACTGGGCCAAACAATATCAAATCGGTATTAGCTAACTTGTGAAAATCCCCGGCAAAGGAAATGGCACCTTCAAACTCGGCAGCCGTTACGGAACCCCATCCGAATGCAAAGATTGAAGCCGCGACAGCCGCTCGCACGCGGGCGCCTATAGATACTTTCTTTTTCATCCGTGACCCCTTCAACCCTTTAACGTCTTCCCGAAATCCCGCTCATCGTCTTCATTAACTACGTAATGATAAAAACCAATGCCAGTCTGAACCGTTCCTGGTTGCCCCTCGTGAGACCGTGCGGATAACCAGTTATCAATGTCATCAGCAAATATCTGCCCGCGATCCCGAATGTACTTGTCGAATGCTCCAAGAGATTCCCGAGGCAGTCCGTAGTCTGCAAATACCGTTCGTTCAACTCGTCGTACGCCGCTATCGGATCGCCGCAGGTTCACCTCGAGAGTTTCTATTACGTTGTGCACTACCTGAGCAAATCGCCTGATGCTCTCCGCGCTCAGCTGCTCCGGTACGTATGAACGTGTCAGCGCTCGATAGAAACCGTTCCCCAAATCCTGAACGCATGCCGTGCGAACCAACTCATCTAAAAGCACCTTCGGCGGATAGCCCTCGCAGTACCGCTCCGCGAGTTCCACAAACCCTCTAACGTCCCTCTTCCCAGGTGCATCTGACCTGGTAAACGGGAGATCTCGAACTAGCCCATATGGGCCTATATATTCCCGGTCCGTGTGCCATCCGACCAAAACCCGAGCAGCCGCATTAATTTTCTGCTCGGCCTCACCGAGCTTCGCATCGTCCGGCGACTCTAATAAATCCCGTACCTCATCCGGACTCACTTCGGTCATGATCGAAATCGCATCCGGCGTAATATCCCGCCCCGCTGCTCGAAGTTGTGCAGCTGCCACATTCACGTATGCGTCTTGGACCATTCCCGAAAAATCCGGGTACGCAATCCCATTTCTGATCGCGATCCGAACTAGTGGCCTAAGCAAATAGCGAAAGGCCGCCAACAAATTGTGTTTAACAGATTGCCCCACGGATCAACATAATACAACTGATTAAGTGATTAACTTCACACAATAGGGATATACCTTAATACTGCAACGCAGCAAAACTTAGGAAAGGGACGCGTGTAATGAAATGGAAAAGCAAAACGTGCTAGGCGTGCGCGGTGGATGGAAATAGCTAAGATCGATGCGAAACACCCCCCCCACTTAGTCACTTCAAAATTTATCCCTTCAAAATCCGCCCTAGGAATGCCGCTTGAGGACGCCATCACTTAAAGCTTTGCGGGACTGGGCGGGGTTTATCCTGCCCGGCGCCTTGATGCGTCGCGCCGAACCGCGCCCATCGACCAATATCAAGCAAAATTCGATCCAGTCGATGGCATTTGCCATGTGCCTGCTTACGTTAGTCGCCGCCCAAGGTTGTAGTTCGAAGACCGGTACGTCAGCCGAGCCAACTGCTTCCGCAAATACTTTGCTGAGACGCGGAATAGGCGGTGAACCGGCTTCTTTAGACCCTGGGCAGGCCGCCGACACGTTCTCCTTTGAGGTCATCCGCGATCTATACGAAGGGTTGGCAACCGAATCGGCTGATGGCACCGTCATACCTGGTGTTGCTACCTCCTGGACGGTAAACCAATCAGGTACCCAATACATCTTTCAGCTCCGTGCAGACGCAAAGTGGTCGAACGGGGAGCGTGTTCGTGCGAAAGATTTCGTCGAGGCTTGGAGGCGAGTCGTTGATCCCAGGGTCGGATCGCCGCTCGCCGATACCCTTCGACCGGTCGCTGGAGCCGCCGCGATAATTCTTGGGCAGTTAGCACCGTCGTCCTTAGGCATAACTGCAGCGCGGGACGATTTACTTATTGTGGATTTAGAACGACCGGCTCCTTATTTTCCGCAAGTCCTTACCCATTCAGCCACTTTTCCCGTGTATTCAGAGGATGCCGCCAAATCTCATAACCCAAAGACTTGGGTTTCAAATGGGCCATATGTGCTTACAAATTGGACTCCAGGCTCAGTTTTGAAGTTACAACGGAACGCATGGTATTGGGACCGAGCGAATGTGCATATTCTCAACTTGATTTACGTTCCTATCAGTGATGAAAACTCTGAATTTCGTCAATACCGCTCAGGGGAGTTGGACATCACACAGAGCGTACCGAGTAGTGCCCTAGATGCTGTGCGCGCAGAGCACCCAAAAGAACTGTTCGTCGCGCCGTTTCTGGCAACAGCGTATTACGCTTTAAACCTTCACTCCCCGTACTTTGCAACCAATTTACTTTTAAGAAAATCGTTGGCTATGGCCATCGACAGAAAATCGCTTGAGTCCACAATTCTGCCCTTTGGCCAGAGACCCGCGTATGGATTCGTCCCTTCGGGGACATGGAATTATGATCCACAATCATGGGATTGGTCGGGGCTGTCGAACTCGGATCGAATAGCGGAGGCACGTAGGTTGTACGAAGCCGCTGGCTTTTCAGAGCGCAAACCGTTGCGTATCAGGGTACTCATAAATTCGAATAACTCTATCAAGCAAGTGGCTATCGCGATTGCTTCGATGTGGAAACAAACTCTTGGCATCGAAACCGAGTTAATGGAGGAGGAGTATCGGGTCTTCTTGAACTCGCGACGAGACACAACTCGATGGGAAGTGGCCCGGTTGGGGTGGACTGCCGATTACAACGATGCCGGGAATTTTCTAGATACACTTCGAAGTGGATCGCCGAATAATGATGCCCGATACGAAAGGCTGGAATTTGATGAATTACTTGACCGCGCAGCCGCTGCAATCAACGCCGCAGACCGTCGTCATCTGCTACAGGATGCAGAGAAGATGATGCTTTCCGATTATCCAATTCTGCCAATTTATTTTTTCTCGGCCAAGAGACTTATAAAACCCTACCTTAAGGGGGCAATAGTAAATCCATTGAATAGGCTCTACTCGAAGCATCTGGTAATCGAAGACCATTAATCTATATCAAGGAACGATACGGTATGCAGACGAAACAGACTAAAGGCGTCAGGCGCACACGCACCCAAAAAACAGGAGTTAGCTCCTCCCGACGGGAAGTCACCGTAGACGACGTCATAAAAGATCTTCTCGACTTATTCGCTTACCTCGGCATTGACGCGGGCCGCCTTGCTGCTCGAGTTATCGACGTAGATGGGGCGACTTTGGCTTCTCGCCGTCTCTATCCCCACGCTTCTGCGATTGGAGAACTTCTAAGGGTGTGGCACCAGGAGCCAAAATACCTAGATAACTATGGCAGTCCCTCGCCGATCCCTGTACTCCGCGGCAAGCGATCTTTTCGCCAACTCGCCGAGAAGACCGTACCGCTAATAGATCCCAAGACCCTTCTCTCAGAGCTCGAACGAATTGGCGCTGTAACAATCGATGCAAAAGGGAGCCTGCATGTCCATATGCGCTCCCTGCCAGTGTACGAAGACAAGCATTTCGCAATTCAGCACACCCTCATTTCTCTCGATAGCTTTATTAGGACCTTGCGGCACAATCTAAATAGTAACGCGTCCAACTCAGATCAATTATTTCATCGAGTGGCGTGGAACGGCGATTTCGACGCAGGCCAAATACCAGCGTTGAAAATAAGAATTAAGCGACAGGGGCAGAATTTCTTGGAGTCCTGCGATAACTGGATGACGCGCAGAACTAAATCATTTGCACGCGGCGCCGGGAAAAAGAAAAAACCCGCGCAGGTTTTTGTTGGTGTTTATCTCGCCGTAGATGAAACCTAGTAAAGATGGTAGCTACTAACCACCACGTCGAAAATTCCGCCGCTTTTTGACTGCTCCACTTTTACTTTTGACCTGTCGTTGCGTTTCGTGACAAAAAAGCGTCACACTGATTCTATTCGCTCGCGGTGGGCCCTGCTTTTTTGCGATTTCTCCGACTGCCTCTCGAAATAGAGAATCGCTAATATCGGCCAAGAAGTCTGCGCCTTTATTAGCTATTTCTTTTCGTAAGACTGGCATATTCGCGGGCGAAATATCCGCTGCCGAGACACTTGCGATAAATCGGGTACTTTCCGGGTTCCTCATGTTTTGCAACATTGTTGCCAGAAGTTCGGTCGCTCGCTCGCCAAATGACCGAACCGCCCGCGGATTCACCCCACGATCCACTGCCACCGATGTCTTAACGCGAATTAGGCGGGATGGCAGCACTTCCGCGGCACCAGCTCGGGTAAGTTCATCAAGCATGGCTCTCGTGGGAATACCGCGACCGTAACCCCTAACAAGAGTCTCAAACGTCGCTCCGCGACCATACATCTTGAGATCTGCAGGTTTGCCTCCGGGGGTAGTAAACCTGGGGTCCTCATGCCATACCCTCAGAATTCGATTTGTGGATTGTTGCTGGCGCTCAGCACCTTGCCGTGAGGAATCCACGTTTGACTTAAGAATTCGCGATATTTCTGCGCGCGGTATGCCGGTAGACGCTGCTATACCGGAAATATTGACTCGCCGTGAGCCTTCTAACTGGCTCGCAGCAACGCTTCGAACTGCGGCCTCCCTAAGGATGGAGTGCAGTTCTTGGGTGCTCAAGCCGGAATCGAGGACAAACCCAATTAACGGCTCCAATAATTGCGTTAGCGCTTTCTTAGCGACACTCCGGATATCGTTGTGATTTCTTTTAGCCGCTTTTTCCGGTTCGTCGGGTGACACGTTGGAGTGATCCAGGAATTGCTATGGCAGTTACAGCCAGACAAGCACCCGTTAACACGCCGCCTGAAACATCAGCTGGATATGCGAAATATACAATACCTGTCTACTGGCTTAGTATTTTGAAGTCAAAACTAAAATAGGCAGGCGACCGAGTTGAGCTAAGCGAGGGTGTCAAATTGGAAATTTAAGCGCCACAAAATATTCTTTTGGATCACCAGCACCAAAACCTCCTTCCCCACTTAATTCGCCCGATCCGCGGCGGTGCCGCCGGCGTCCTGATCGTGTTCGCGTTGCTTCTGGCGGTTGCAGCGCGTGCCGGCCTCTTCGGCATTCCGCTGGCGGCGATCCTGATATCTTGGTTCTTCAAGTACGCATATATCCTGTTCGACCACACCGTCAATGGCTTCGACGAACCTCCGACTCTCGACATTCAGATGTTGAATCCGCTCGACGAGCAGCGCCCGCTCGCCCAGGTCGCAATCTTAGGCCTGATTTATCTGGCTGTGCATTTCGCGTATAGAACGATCGGGCCTGCCTTTGCCTTCGCCATCGCAGTTGCCGCGCTGCTGTTTTTCCCCGCCTCTGTGGCCATTCTGGGATTGGAAGGCAACATCCTCAAGGCAGCATACCCAGTGGCCTGGGTGCGCATGGTGTGGCGGTTGGGTCCGATGTACGCGCTCGTGCTTGCGGTCATCGCCGCCTACTCGCTACTTATCGCATCGCTGGGACGATGGCCACTGTGGTTACCCGTGCAAATTGCCATATTCATGTTTTGCATTCTGTCCATTTTCAGCGTACTCGGCGGCGCGCTGTACGAGCGGCGTGATGAGCTGGGGCTGGAAACCATCGTTTCTCCCGAGCGCGCCGCGGAGCTCGTGCGCAAGCAGGCGCTGCGCGAAAGCGAGAAAGAAGTGTGGGACGCATATGGTCAAATGCGCGCGGGGTCGCACAGCCTCGCGTGGGAACTCTTGCAAAAGTGGCTCGGGGCGCGCGGCAATGCGCCGGACGACTACCGCTGGCTGTGCGGACGCGTCGCCGCTTGGGGCGATCCGCGATATGTCACGCGCCTCACCGAGGACTATGTCGATCGGCTCCTTATCCTCAAGCGCACCGGCGAGGCTCTCGACGTGGTGGCCGCTCGCCTCGCCCAAGACCCTGCTTTCCGCCCCAAATCCGCTGCGGCCACGCTCGAGATCGCGCGTCTCGCCGCCGCCGGCGGCGGCCGACCGCGGGTGGCGCGCGCCCTTCTCGCCGATTTCCCCAAGCGTTTCGTGGGCGACCCGAGCGTCCCCGCCGCCGCTGTGTTGGCCCGCCACCTAGGATAGCGTGCACCAAGGTTGGGCGGGCACGAGGCCCCGGCGACTGGGAAAGGTGCATCATTGCGGCGCAATAAATCTAAGCACATGATTCACGCTACCCTATGCCGGGAGCGTGAAATTCGCTCGAAGTCCAAATGGAGGGATGTTGGGCAGCAAGCCGTACAACGAAATGACATTGGGCAATGGCACGGCCCGCGGGCACTACTCGCGCTACGTCCAATGGCTTGACGCTCAACCGGCTGAACGATTGGCGCAAAAGCGCGCGGAGGCGGACGCTCTGTTCCATCGCGTCGGGATCACCTTCGCCGTGTACGGCCAGGAAGAAGGCGCAGAGCGCCTTATCCCCTTCGACATCGTGCCCCGCGTGCTGCCGCTCGAAGAATGGATTCGCCTCGAAGGCGGCTTGAAGCAGCGGGTGCGCGCGCTCAACGCCTTCATCCACGACATTTACCACGACCAACAGATCCTGAAGGCGGGCGTGATTCCCGCTGAGCAGGTTCTCTGCAACTCGCAGTACCGCGCTGAGATGCAAGGCGTCGATGTGCCGGGGGGCATCTACGCGCACATCGCGGGGATCGATCTCGTGCGCGACGAGGCCGGCGAGTTCCGGGTTCTCGAGGACAATTTGCGCGTTCCCTCGGGCGTCTCGTACATGCTCGAGAACCGCAAGATGATGATGCGTCTGTTTCCCGAGCTCTTCTCCGGGCAGCGCGTGGCGCCGGTCGATCACTACCCCGATGTGCTGCTCGACAATTTGCGCAGCGTCGCCCCCACCGGGGTCGCCGATCCCACCGTGGTTCTGTTGAGCCCCGGGGCACACAACAGCGCCTATTTCGAGCACGCCTTTCTCGCTCAACAGATGGGCATCGAACTCGTTGAAGGCCAGGATCTCTTTGTCCGCGACGAAGCGGTTTTCATGCGCACCACTCAAGGACCGCAACGCGTCGATGTCATCTACCGACGCATCGACGATGACTTTCTCGATCCTTTGGTGTTTCGCCCCGACTCGATGCTCGGGGTGCCGGGGCTCCTGACCGCGTACCGCGCCGGTCGCGTCACCATTGCCAACGCCATCGGCACCGGCGTCGCCGACGACAAATCGATCTACCCGTATGTCCCGGAGATGATCCGCTTCTACCTCGGCCAGTCGCCCATCATCGGCAACGTGCACACCTGGATGCTGCGCCGGCCGGAAGACAGGGAGTACGTGCTCGCCCATTTGCCGCAACTTGTGATCAAGGAGGTACACGGCGCCGGCGGCTACGGGATGCTGATTGGACCCGCCTCCACCAAAACCGAAATCGACAATTTTCGCAAGCAGATCATCGCCACGCCCGAGCGCTACATTGCGCAGCCGACGTTGGCGCTATCGACGTGTCCGACCTTTGCCAACGAAGCGCTTGCGCCCCGTCACATCGATTTGCGCCCCTTCGTGCTCTCGGGCCGCGATGTCACCATCGTGCCGGGCGGGCTTACGCGGGTGGCCCTGCGCGCGGGCTCCCTCGTGGTCAATTCCTCGCAGGGCGGCGGCACCAAGGACACCTGGGTGCTCAAGACCTGATGCTCAGCCGCACCGCCGATCACCTGTACTGGATGTCGCGCTACATCGAACGCGCGGAGAGCCTAGCGCGCTTGGTCGATGCACATTATCGAATGTCGCTGCTGCCGCATTCCGGCGAGACCTTGGCGCAGTCCTTGAGATCGACCATGACAGCGTTGCAAATGGCGGAAGCCTACCAGGAGCGTCACGAGGCGATCGAGCCGCGTGCGGTATTCGAGTTCGTGAGTCTCGATCGCGATTACGCGGGCAGCATTTTCAGCTGCTTGCGTGCGGCGCGCGAGAACGCGCGCGCGGTGCGCGGCTCCTTGACGTCGGAACTGTGGGAGACCCTCAATTCCACCTGGCTGGAGGTCAGATCTCTCACCAGCGGCCGCTCATCGAATCCGGACATTGGCGAATTCGTCGAGTGGGTCAAGGAGCGCTCGCACCTCACCCGCGGGGTCACCATCGGCACGATGATGCGAGACGAGGCGTTTCACTTCACGCGCATCGGTACGTTTCTCGAGCGCGCCGACAGCACGGCCCGCATTCTCACGGCGCATAGAGGCGACTTGATCCCGGGAGCTGACGCCGGCGTGGTGCCCGACCCGTATGAATGGAGCGTGCTGCTGCGCGCCCTCTCCGCGTTCGAAGTCTATCGGCGCGTCTACCGCGACGTGATCACGCCGTTCCGGGTGGCGCAGCTCCTGATTCTGCGCGACGATATGCCACGTTCGCTGCTGCGCTGCTGCAAAGAGGTCTATCTGAACTTGAAGTCGGTAGCGAACGATCAATCCGCGGAAACCGAGCGGCGGGCCGGCGAAATGCATGCGCTGTTGCATTTCTCGCGGATGGAGGAAATCATCGCGAGCGGCTTGCCGCATTTTCTCGAGCACTTTCTGGTACGGCTCCGCGATCTCGGCGATCGCATAGCATCGGACTTCCTGTTACCCCCGGCGGAGGCTTAAGTCGCCATGCAGATGCACATTCGGCACGAGACGCGATACCGCTACGAACGGCCGGTCAAGTACAGCGTGCAGAGTTTGCACCTGACACCGCGCCGCGATCTGAGCCAGCGCGCGCTCTCGTGGACCATCGTTGCCCCCGGCCGCCGTCTCGAGCAAATCGACGCCCACGGCAATATTGCGCATCTCTTGACCATCGAAGAGCCCCATCGCGAGATTAAAATCGTCGTACGCGGCGTGGTCGAAACCGTCGACACCCACGGACGGCAAGACGACGGACCGCTCTCGCCGCTCGCGTATCTCGCCCCGACGCAGCTGACCTCGCCGAGCGATGAGCTTCGGGCGTTTGCCCGCAATGCTCTGCAATCGGTCACGGAGCCCAAGGCGCGCGCGCAGGCCTTGGCCGAAGCGGTATTCGCAGCGGTACGCTACAAACCGGGGACCAGCGATGTGCGGGACAGCGCTGCTGTCGCGTTCAGGAGCGGCGAAGGCGTTTGCCAGGATCATGCGCATGTGTTCATTGCCTCGGCGCGCGCGATTGGGATGCCGGCGCGTTACGTCAGCGGCTATCTCTACACGGGGGACGCCAGCGATGCCGCCAGCCATGCCTGGGCCGATATCTGGTTGGGTCCGGAAATCGGCTGGCTGAGCATGGACGTCACGCACAAGCGGCCCGCGGTGCGCACCTATTGCCGGCTTGCCGTGGGACGCGACTACCTGGATGCGGCGCCGGTCCGCGGGGTGCGCCAGGGCGGCGGCGGCGAGAAAATGGAAGCCAACGTGCTGGTTGCAGAGTCGGCCCAACAGCAGCAGTAGTCAGGTAGAATTCCTCGCCATGACTTATTGCGTCGGTTTGCTGGTCGACACCGGCCTCGTGATGCTTTCCGATTCCCGGACCAACGCCGGCATTGATCAGATCAATGTCTTTCGAAAAATGGCGACATTTCGGCAGGCGGGCGAGCGCGTGCTCGTCCTGATGTCGGCGGGAAATCTCGCGGTGACCCAGGCCGTCGTAAATTTATTGCACGAGAGCCCGGGGCGCTACGATGAGCTCACACCCATCTTCAAGGCGACCAACATGTTCAGCGCCGCGCGCGTCGTCGGCGATGCGCTGCGCGAAGTGCATGCCCGCGATGCCGAGTCGTTGAAGGAGCATGGCCACGAATTCAACGGCACCTTCATCTTGGGCGGCCAGATTCACGGCGAAGAGCCGCGGCTCTTTTATATCTACTCCGCAGGCAACTTCATCGAATCCTCCGTCGATACCCCGTACTTTCAGATCGGCGAAACCAAGTACGGCAAGCCCATCATCGATCGCGTCATTACGCGAAGCAGCAGCCTCGCGCAAGCCGCCAAATGCGCGCTCGTGTCGATGGACTCGACCATCCGTTCCAACCTGTCCGTGGGTCCGCCGCTGGATCTAGCCATCATCCGGCGCGATGAATACAAGCTCGCCACCCACATCAGCATTGGCATGGAGGACGAGTACTTCACCATGATCCGCACCATGTGGGGCTTTGCGCTCCAAGAGGTCTTCAGCGAGTTGCCCAATCCCAATTGGTAGGCCAACCGCCGCTCCCGTCGGCGGCGCTTTTCGTCGATGACGCACACCTCGTCGATGGCTTGATTTGAAAATTGTCCTAGACGCCGCCGGTTGTTGACCTCGGGTGCGAGTCGTATTTTAATGTACCCGTGAGAACGCCACGCCTAATCGCAAGTCAACAACGCCGCCGGTCATCCGCGGCGGCTGTTGCGCGCGTGATTCAATCGAGACGTTAGAGCGAACGCTCAAAACTCACTTTGGAATCATCCCGACCCCGCCCATCCGGCGGGGTTTTTCGTAAACGGCCTCGCCGGCATCCCCTATAGGAGCCGACCATGCCGACCTTTTTTTGCACCGACACCGAAATCGAGCGAATCGGACGAGGATTCGCGGACTGTTCACTTCCCAAACGCGAGTGGACGCATGCAGGCCACTTCGCGGCTGTGCTCTGGCTGCTGCGCTACCACGGCGGCCTTGATGTCACGGCGGAAATGCCTCGCTTGATTCGCACGTACAATGAGGCTAGCGGCGTCGCCAACACCGATTCGGGCGGTTATCACCAGACGATTACGCTTGCCTCGATTCGAGCCGCACGAAGCGTTCTTCACGAGCACGGCGAAGGTGTCCCGCTGCATGTCGTCGCGAACGACCTTCTAGCGCGTGAATTCGGGCGCTCGGATTGGCTGCTGCGCTATTGGTCTCGACCCCGGCTATTCTCGGTAGAAGCGCGAAGAGTCTGGATGGAGCCTGACTTGAAGCAGCTGCCTTTTTGAAAGAGCCGCATTTTTTTTGAGATCGCTGCCTTCTTGACGGCGAACGCCTTGAAGCACGTCGGCAAGCTCTATGCCGGCCGGTTTCGCTGCTACTCGACGGGCGGTTCCTTCTTCCGCGCAGGCACCTGTTCGATCGTCTCACCCCTCGGCCGTGCGGGCTCGCCGGTGCAGATGGTCTGAGGCAGCATGGCGCCGGGCGCAAAGGCGCTTGGCGCGGAAGTGGCGATTTGGTAGCAGCTTGAATTGATCCAGACGATCCAATCGCCGTTCGCCGTCTTGTAGCGGACGCCGGGCCGATGCCGTGCCTGGGGCCACCAGCTCTCCTCCGCGGGCGAGACCGACAAGGCCGCATCGTTCGGGGGCTCGCGGTTGCGAATCTCGTAGGCCTGCAAGGCGCGCCGCGCTTCCGCCTTCCAGTCCACTCCCGGCCCGCTGCCATCCGGGTCGCCTGACGGCGATGAGGCGGAGGTTTCTGAAACGAGCACCGGCGGCTCAATCGATATGGCCCGATCGCCGCTCAAGCTCAGCGGCCTGAACTTCTCCGCGTGGATCTTCGCGGCGCTCGCAGGCGGCAGAACCAGCACTTCGACGGACTGCTCCGGCGAGCCCGCCGCGAGCTTCGTGCGGGACGGCATCAGGAGCCACGCCACGAAAGCCAAGTGCAGCGACCATGACTACGGCGAAAGCGACGTAGCGCGAAGGCCCCCAGCCCTTTGACTGACCCACCATGTGCAGACTTCGCTCGTGTTACGGCCGGCATCGCCCGCCTGCTCATGGACCATTATCACGGAATTTGGTTCCTCGTCACATCGCTGCTGGCTCCGACGAGAAATAGGCCGCTCAGTGGCTGCGGGCCCCCTCAAAATCATAGCCGGTAAGCGAGCGCGGCTTCCCGAGCAAGAAGCCTTGCGCGAAGTCGACGCCAAGCGAGCGCATGGCTTCGAGTTCGGTGTCCAATTCCACGGACTCGGCCACGGTTTTAATGCCGAGATCGCCCGCCATGCGCACAATCGCGGAGATCATGGCCCGTGCCACCCGGTCCGTGGGCGCCGCTCCCACCAGGGCACTGTCTATCTTGAAGAAATGAGCCGGCATCGTGCGCAAATACTCGAACGACGGCGCGTGGCCGCCGAAGTCATCCAGCGCGACTTCGCACCCCAAGGCTTCGAGCCGCCGCATCGATTCGGCCACGCTGATATTGCCGGAGGATGCGAATTGCTCCGTGATTTCAAAACACAGCACGCGCGGCGGCAAGCCGCTCTTGATGACGCAAGACTCCACGAAACTGATGAAGCTTCGCATCCGTCATCGATTGGGGCGCGAGGTTGATCGAGAACACCGCCGGCCGCCGCGCCCATATTGTGCGGTTGTTGACGAGCCATACCAGCAGCGTGCGCACCACCCAACGATCGATCGCGGGCATCAGCTGACGGTCGGCCGCCAAGCGCAAGAACACTCCCGGCTCGAGTAGGTCTGCGTCGGACGTGCGCAGGCGCAATAGCACCTCGTAGCGTGCCATCTCGCCCGCCTCGTGCAAGGAACAAATCGGCTGCAAGAAAAGCTCGAACTGCTCCGCGTGCAGCGCATTCTCGATCAGAGCGAGCTGCGCGCGGTCCTCGCGCGGCAACAGCGGCACCGCGCCGCGCCGTTCGAATTCGGCGGCCAAGCAAACGAGCAGCGGGGCGAGCCGCACCTGCAAGGACTCCGTCGTTCGAGAATCGACGAGGAGCGAATCGATGCTGAGGCGTACCGCTCCATTGACGCAGCCGCGCGAATCGCGCACCGGAATTGCGACCGAGTAGCGCTCGTCGTCGTCATCGCCGTAACTCATATCGGGGCCGGTGGAGGTTCCGTAGAGCGATTCCTCCACCAGCTGGTGGTCCTCGGGCGTGAGGAAATCCTCGCTCATCCATAGTGTTTCCGCCGCTAAATCGTGGAACGATATGCTGAGCACCTCAGGAGCCAGCGCGCGAATGACTTGCGCCAGCGCCGCGAGCGTTTTGCTCGAAGCGGCTTCTGCGGTATCGCTCAACCTGATAGTCACGTCCGTCGCCTCCGTGTTCGATCTGAAGCTATCGTACGGGCACGCTGGGAGCCGCGGGATGTCGCGGAAAACCGACGTATGACCGCAGCGACACGCCGCAAGTCAAGAGCGATACGCGGCGACTCGGCGCATTTCGATAAATTAAGTCAAACTCGAAATCCTCCTTCTGTGATCGCAGCCTCATTACCGAGAGCCGAATTGCCCTATAGGGCCCGAGCCGAGGGGAGGTCGAACCGCGCGCGAGACCGGCGTGCGGCGCATGTCACGCCGCTGACATGCGCTCGTCAATCATCGCGTCATGCCCGCTGTGCACCCTTTGCGTGCCCGCTCGCCGTGCATCCTCGGCCGGCAAGCGCCGCGAAGTATCAACGATTTAACAGCCCTGTCCACAGCAACCCGTGCGCGCAAGCACGGCGGGAGTAAGTAAATGAGATCTCATCTAATCGGTTTGGCGGCCGCGGCCGCACTCGGCATCACGGCCAACGCAGCGAACGCCGACGGGAAGGACCGCGTGCCTGACCTTGACCATGCTTTCGTGATCGTGCTCGAGAATCACAACAGCTTCGCGAGCTTCGGCTCGAACGGCATCCTTGACAATCCGCAGGCCCCACATCTGCAGGCGTTGGCGAGCACCTATAACTTCGCCTCGAACTACCACGGTGCCTGGCATCCGAGTCTTCCGAACTATCTCGCCATGATCACCGGCGACTTCATCGGGACCGACGTCATCGCGACCGGCCACACCTATCCCGCGGGCAGCACCGTCGGGATCAGCGACGACGATTCGCCTTCGGCCGCCATCGACTACCCTCCGCCTGCCCTGCCTTCATTGCACCGCTGGCGCGTCAATCTGCCCTCGCTCGCCGGACAGCTGACCGCCGCCGGCAAGGACTGGCGGGCATATCTGCAGAACATCCCGGAATCAGGCACGCACCTTGCCAATTGGCCCGGCGACAGCAACACCGCCAAGCTATACGCGGTCAAGCACAATCCGTTCCCCTACGTCGCCGAAGTTCAGGACGATCCCACGCAGTTCGCCAAACAGCTTACCTTCGATCAGCTGTTCAGCGACCTCGGTACCAACAAGTCTCCGGCCTTCTCGTACATCGTCCCGGACCAATGCCGCGACATGCACGGGCTCGGCAATCCGCTCGCGCCCTGCGGCGGCGCCGCCGACACCGACAACAACGACGTCAAACGGGGCGACGATGAAGCATTTTGGCTGGTCAACTCGATCACCGGCAGCCCGGTATGGAAGCACGGCCGCAACGCGATCTTCGTTGTGTTCGACGAGGGCAATGGGCCGCTTTCCTGCCCCAGCTACAACCCGGATACCGGAGTCGACACCCGCACCGGCACTTTGCTTCCGGGTGCCGATTGCTACGACCCGAAGAACTTCAACGACCGTGTCGTCATGATCGTCCCGGCTACAATCCGGATACCGGAGTCGACACCCGCACCGGCACTTTGCTTCCGGGTGCCGATTGCTACGACCCGAAGAACTTCAACGACCGTGTCGTCATGATCGTAATTACCAACTACGGAGTGAAAGGCGTGACCGACAACACCTTCTACAATCACTATTCGCTGTTGCGCACGATAGAAGATGCCTTCGACCTGCCGCACCTGGGCCACGCGGCGGACGCGGCGACGCACTCACTGGCGCCATTGCTCGTGCCGAACGAAGACTAGCCTCGACCCCGCAGGTCCCCCGCCTGCGCGCGGGGGACCTGCGGACCTCGAATCGGTGCTGACCTCAACGCACGGGAACCAATGGCTTTCTGAATTTTAAAATGACCTGGTCGGTGCGATGCCGGATTGCATCATCAAAAACGGGCAGCACGTGGGGATCGTGCGGGTTTTTGAGCAGATCGCTCTGGGCTTCGAGCACGAAGCCCGCGGCGGTCACTTCGGATCGAATCGTTTCGGGATCGATTCGGTGCAGCGTTTCCGTGTCCCGGAGTTCCGATCCTCGCTCGGCGATGTGATCGATGACCATAAAGATACCGCCCGGTTTGAGAGCCCGGAAAATCGCGGCGTCGACGACTGCCGTATCCGTGGGCGCCATGAACTTGTCGTGCAAGTCATGGTAGTTCTGCGAAGTCCATACCATATCCAGCGCCTCGGGCGCCGAGAAACGCTCCGAGGCCGCAACCAACACATGGACGTTGGCATACCGTGCATCCCCTTCCAGCGCTTTCGTTCCCGCCGTCTCCTCCGGTGCGCAATTCTCCAACTCCTGCGTCGGAAGGAAGGCGTACACGCGGCCCTCGGGGCCGACGATTGCGCTGAACAACCGCGTGAAGTAGCCGCCGCCCGACATGAAATCGGCCACCTTGTCGCCGCGCTTGATGCCCGCAAACTCGATCACGGCAGCGGGTCTGCGCCACTGATCGAGCTCGACCTGGGCCGGCGGACGCTTAGGGTCCGCAATTGCTTGAGCGATATCGACCGGCACTTTCACCGTGGCTGCGGCACTTGCCAGCGTCTGCAAGACCCACAGCGAGCAGACCCAAATCGAACGGCTTTTCGTTCTCATATTGACGCGCCTCCTTAACGTAACTCGCTAACGCGAAGCGTGAGCCGCCTTGGGCGGACGTTCGCCGCGAGATAGAATACGAGTTAAAGTGCGCTTTAAGTCAAGGAGATCCGTTATGCCCGGCTTGACCATCGGCAGCGTGGCGCGAGCGACCGGGCTTGCGCCCTCGGCCATTCGTTACTATGAGAAGGCCGGCTTGGTTCCGAAACCCAGCCGGCTGAGCGGCCAGCGCCGCTATGGCGTGGAAGCCGTTGCTCGGCTGCGGATCGTGCAACTCGCGCGCGAAGCCGGCTTCACCATCGCCGAGACCAAGACCTTTCTGTCGGGGTTTTCGGCGTCGACTCCGCCTGCGGCCCGGTGGCGCGCGCTCGCGGAGCGCAAGCGGGCGGAAATCGATGCGCAGATGGAGCGATTTGGCCGAATGAAACGATTGCTCGACTCGAGTTTTCACTGCGGCTGCCTGCGAATCGACGACTGCGAGCGCGCCATTCTCGCCTCCACTCGGCGCCCCGCCTCCACCCCTTGACGAGAGTCTGCAACTTAACGAGAATGTCTGCAATTGACTGGAGCGTCACCGAAAGCCATGGCAACAATCGCATTTATCGGGCTCGGGAACATGGGTGCTGCAATGGCGGGGCGGCTGCTCGCTGCCGGACATACGCTGCGCGTGTATAACCGTACGGCTTCTCGCGCCGAATCGCTCGTTAGCCAGGGCGCTCGCCTTTGCGACACTCCACGCGACGCCTGTACAGATGCAGATGCGGTGATCTCAATGGTGGCCGACGATGATGCTTCACGGCGGCTATGGATCGGACAGCACGGCATCCTGGCCGCGAACTTGCCTGCAGGCGCTTTCGCAATCGAGTGCTCGACCCTTTCGTACCCCTGGGTACTGGAGCTTGCCGCGAAGGCGGGCAGCCGCGGGCTCCGCTACATCGACGCGCCGGTGACCGGTCTTCCGGATGCGGCGGCCGCCGGCAAGCTCACCTTGCTCGTCGGTGCGCCTGCAGCGGACCTCGAGGACGCTCGCGACCTGCTCGGCACGCTCGCCGAACGCATCATTCACTTTGGCAATGTCGGCGCGGGTACCGCGTATAAGCTGATCATCAACATGCTAGGCGCGGTGCAAATCGCCTCGGCCGCGGAGGCGATGGCGATCGCCGAGCGCGCCGGGCTCGAGCTCGGCCTCGTCGCCGAGGCGATTTCGCTCGGCCAAGCCGCGAGCCCCCAAGTCATCCGCAATTGCCGCCGCATGGTCGAGGGCAACCATGATCAAAACGTGGTGTTTACCCCATCCTTGCGGCTGAAAGACGTGAACTATGCGCTCGATCTCGCCAAGGAATTGCAGATCGGTAGCCCGTTTGGTGCCCTCGCGGGCACCGCCTTCCGGCGTTTGTGCGAACTTGGCGAAGCGCATGTCAATGAAAGCGCAATTCTGGAGATCGCCCGCTCCTGGGCAGCAGAATAACTCTCAGCAGACGCCAAGCGGGTCGACGGTCCACCCCAAGGCCGGCTTCCCTGCCGACCCCATCAGGCATATCAATTGCGCGGCTGCGTCGGAATTGGTAAGCACTCCATGACCTCGACGGCGTCGCCTGGAAATATCGTGAAGTGCGGATGATTCAAGAAGAGCTTTGCCGCAGCTTCGTGGGACTCGGCATTGATTGTCAGGTATCCGGTAATGTTGTTCTTCGTATCGGAAACTCCCTGCGGTCCCACCCGCTTCGTTTTCCCGAGCGGTCCCCCCTGATCCACGACCGCAGACTTATGGACCTGCATCCATTCGCCCCACGCTTGCATACCCGACGCTTCAGCCTTCTTGCGCTTCGCTTCGTCCACCGTCTTCCATTTCTCGAAGGAGGCGGCGGTGCCAAGAAAGACGGCGAGGAATTTCTTCATGAGTTGCTCCAATTTCAGGCGTTTATGGACGCAAGACTCGCCGGGCTCGGACGGCTCCTCTTGCTCTTGCCCCTACGACGCTCAAGCAGAGGCGAAATCGACATCCGCGGAAACAATTTCTCTATACGGGTCTGCGCTGACCGGCCGGATCGTGCCAGCGGGACCGCGCCGAGCACTTATTTTCCTCCGTCCGGCCCGAAATGGGTCGCCAAATAATCGGCGATGACGTCGAACTCCTCGTCCGAGATCTTCGCACCCTTGCCGATCATCGAATCGATTTGTGCCTCCCATTGCTTTCGCGTGTGCCGCGATCGCGTCACCAATTCGAAGGAGTGGCACTGCGAGCATGCATGCTCGACATCGACGGGGCCTGGCCGGCCGGTAGGACCGAGGGTGGCCGATGCAGCGCCCGGTGTGAGCGGCAGCGCAAACGCTAGCAGCGTGGAACCCACACCGGGACCACCGGCGGCGATCACGACGTATTGCCGGCCGTGCAGTCGGTACGTCATCGGCGTGCCGTTCGTCTTCAAGTCGCCCGTGGGATATGTCCAGAAATCCTCGCCGGTTTCCTTGTCGATCGCGTGAAACGCATAATCGCCGCCGCCGGCGAATACGAGTCCGCCCGCGGTCACGATCACTCCCTCAGAACAGACCGCCCCCAGCTGGGGCGGTAGCGCCACACCGGCGAGCGCCCGATGTTTGCGCAGCGCCGGATTATCCGCCGAACGGTCTTTGCCACAACATTCGGCCATGATTCAGATCGAGCGCGTCCAGGTACGCGTACGGTGGTTTCAGGACTGGAACCCGATGCCCGATGAACAACGACTCATCGCCCGAGTCGTTCGGGCCGATCTCGGGAACATTGCCTTGCGCATCGGTGAGATCGGGATACACCAGGGCCGGATCGTTATTGACCTTGACATACAAAATACCGCTTCGCGGATCGAAGGCGCCGCCGCCCCAATCCGCGCCGCCAAGCAGGCCGGGCCGCATCACCGTGCCTTGCATGCTGGGCGGTGTAAAAACCGGGCCGATGCGTGCCCTCTTGAGCACCTCCAGCGCTTCCGCGCGCAGTTCCGGGGTCAGGTCGGTGACATCGTCCATGGACACACCCTGCGGCACCAGCGGCGGCAAACCTATCGGCACGGGCTGGGTCGGCCACGCTTGCTCACCCGGCACATCGCTGGCGGGCACGGGATGTTCTTCGATGGGCCAAAGCGGCCGGCCGGAGACTCGATCGAAAACGAAGACAAATCCCTGCTTGGTCAGCTGCACGCACGGCATCGACACGTCGCCCGTCATGCTGAATCGTGACGAGAGAGGGCGGCGCCGGCATGTCGTAATCCCACAAACCATGATGCACCAACTGACGGTGCCAGCGACGCACGCCGGTTTTGGCGTCGAGGCACACCAGCGAATCGCCGAAGACGTTCGCACCGAGACGATTGCCACCGTAAAAATCATTGCTGGGGGTGCTCACCGGCAAGTACAGAAGTCCGCGGCGCTCGTCCAACGTCATCGGCGCCCAGACATTGGTATGTCCCGTATAGTGATTGGCACCGTTCTTCCACGTCTCGCTGCCGGTTTCGCCATCACGCGGCACGGTATGGAAACTCCACACTCTGCGACCCGTGCGTGCATCGTAGGCACGCACATCGCCCGGTGGGTCCCGCCGGTAGATCAGCCGATCGGCAACGCCGTTGCCGACGATGACCAGGTCGCCGAAGACGATCGGCGGCGACGTATTCGTATATCGCTTCGGGTCAACCGCCCATTGCAAGCCGTCCAACAGATTGACGAATCCTTGTTCGCCGAACCGCAGAACCGGACGGCCGTTCTTCGCGTCGAGTTCGATGAGCCGATCGCGGGAATTGATGAGAATGCGCAGCGAGCGCGTGCGCGCATCGCGCCATACGGCGACCCCGCGATGCACGAAGCCGGTGCCGTTGGGCACTTGTCCGGCAACATAGGCCTTGGGATCGTACGACCAGAGTTCACGCCCCGATGCCGGATCGAGTGCGACCACCCGATTGTAAGGGGTACTGAGATAGAGAATGCCGTCGACCGTGACGGGTGTCGTCTCGAACATGCCCGGCGAGGTTGCGTATTGGGCTAGCGGCTCCTCGCCGGTACGCCATTGCCACGCCAGCGTGAGCTGCGCAACGTTGCCCCGATTGAGGTCGGCGAGCGTTGAATACTTCGAACCCCCTTGGTCGCCGCCGTAATACCGCCAGTCCCGATCTGCCGCCCGATCCGCATTGACCGCCGACGCCACACCCGGGATGCCGAAGAGAGCCGCGATCCCGCACAGGAGAGCCGCCGACGCCCGCCGCGCCGTACGCGAGCCGCAATCCGGTCTCACTTAGCGGGCCTCGACGTTCCCGACCATTTGTAGACGACCCCGCCGCGCATGACGAATACCACGCGGCGCACGGCCGTGAGATCGGTGAGCGGATCGCCGTCAAGCGCGATGATGTCCGCCTCATAACCCGGCGCCAGTCTTCCAAGCCGGTCGCCCATGCCGATCGCATCTGCCGCCACCGCATTCGCCGATACCAGAGCCGCCATCGGCGACTGGCCGCAATGCTCTACGCGGCCGAGAAATTCCTCCGCGTTGAATCCATGCGCTCCCGCCGTTGCGTCCGTCGAGAACACTACTTTGGCTCCGGGCGTATGGACTGCTTCGTTACAAACCCTGAAGTCCTCGGGCAGGTCCCGGCCCATCGTTGTCATGCCTTCTTCGGTGTAGTTGCCTACCCCAAGATAGCGCGCCTTGTTCTTGAGGTAATTTTGCACCACCAGGCCCACCTGCGGACTGAGTATCGCCCCGGCGCGCACCGCTGTGGCGATGTCCTCGGCGCTGGCGTAGGTTGCGTGCTCGATTTCCGTGCAGCCGGCCCGCGCTGCCGCCGCAACTTGCGAGCGGTAGGCGTGCACCATGGATCGAAGACCGACCGCCTGGGCCTCGCTGCATAGGATGCGGAGTTGCTCCTCGGTGAACGTCGGGGCCGCACCGGTGCGTTGGCTCGATGATGCGAAAATCTTGATCAAGTCCGCACCGTCCGCCTTGCGCGCGCGCACGAGAGCGCGCAGTTGCTCAGGCGTCCTGGCGGGGGTGCCTTCGATGGGCGCAAGAGAGGTGAGCACGCGCGGCCCCGGAAAACCATGGTCGCGAATCGCATCGCGCAATGGCCGTTCCGCCGGGTCACCGACGCTCTGCACCGTCGTGAATCCGCCCATCAAGCTATCCCAAGCCGCTTGCGCGATGCCCATGGCCGCTTCCGACGGCGGCTCCTGATCGGTTGCGATTCTGCCGGTGCGATCGAAATGCGACGCGAGGTGTACGTGAACATCGATCCAACCGGGCAGCACCGTATAGTTACGGAGGTCGATCATCTGACCTGTCGTTGCTGCGTCAAGCGAGGTGATGACGCCGTTGGCGATTCCGATGCGCGCGCTCCGAAGCGTGCCGCCGTGCCCGTCAAGGGCACGATCCGTGAGAATCACAGTGGGCCCGGTGGGCGGGGGTGGAGGCGGGATCGGACCGACTTCGCCCAGCACTCCATCAGAAGCGGTCAAAAAAAGTATACAGACGAGCAGCCGAACAGTTGGCATCAGCTGGAAACTACCAATCGTGGCGCCCATCCTCCGGCTCGACGCTTGAGCACGAAGTGGTACCACGCGAGCGCCAAGCACAGCACCGATCCCAGAATCAGAATGCTGGGCCGTCCATCATCCGCGTCGAGGAGATCGGCGACGCCAAACGCGGCTGCAAGGCATAGCCCGAGAATGGGCGCCAAGGGAAAGAGCGGCGAGCGCCAATAGCCCGGTTGCCCGGTCGATCCTTGCGCTCGCCCTACGAGCACGGAAAGCGAAACCAGCCCGAGGCTGTATACGACCAGGGCGGAGGTGAAGACAACCAACAGGTGCGAATTGAGCAGACAGCACAATGCGGCCAGGGCGCCCACCAAGAGAGTCGCGGCACGCGGAGCTCCCGAGGTGCCGTGAACGCTCGCCAGCATCCGATTGACCCGCACAGGAAAGATTTCATCGCGGCCCAAACTGAAAAACAATCGTGCCGAGAACATGACCTGCGCAATCAATGCATTGAATACGGCCAACGCCACTCCGGCGCTCAAGGCGCGGGCGGCCGCAGGTCCGGCGATTGACGATATGAATGTACTGAAGGGCGCCGGGCTGGCAAAGGTCGTGGCCAGGTCGCTCGCGCCGAGGACGACGGCGATAATGGGAATCGCGGTTGCAAACGCCCCGATCAGGCCTGCGATAAGGATCACGGAGCCCATTCGGCGGTGCGGATCGGCAAGTTCCTCGCCGAAGGCGACGGCCTGGTTACCGCCGGTGGTGGCAAAGGCCGCGCTTACGCCACCCAGCGCCAGTGCACCGATGCTGGCCGGCCCCAGCGTTCCAGCGGCAGTCAGAGCCATCGGGTGTGCGATGACATTCACGAGGCTCCTCGCCGGATGCCACAGTCCGGCAACGATGAGTGCCAATACAGCCAGCATTTCTATCGCGAGAAACAGGCCGGTCACCAACGCGCTCGCCCGCACGGCGAGCAATGCGACCGTAAGCGCGGCCGCGAGCGAGCCAAATATGACGGCCTGAGGCGGCAGGCCCGGCGCCAGATCAGCGACGTAGACAGCCACGACTTTCGCGAGAAACCCCGTGATTGGAATCACCGTGACGGCCCACAGCGCGAGGCACACGAATCCCGCAGCCGGACCGAGAACCGTGCCTACCCCAACGTAGTCGCCGCCCGCGTAAGGAAATGCGGAACCCAGCTCCGCATACACCGTCGCCCAAATGACGGCCACGGCGATGCCGAGCAGGAATAGGCCTGCGGCACCGGTTCCCGCGTGCTGTAACACATCGGAGCCGACGCCGTATATCGAAAAGACGGGAGACAGACACGACATCGTGAGCAGCAGAACACCGAAGGAGTTGAGCTTGCGGTGCAACCGACCTGCTTGGGCGCTCGAGCCGCCTGCGACAAGGGGGCCCGTGACGGCGTCGGACGGGAGCACGGTACTTGCTGATCGTTGATCGCTCAGAAAATTGGCTCCTTGGCGAAGCTTCAACTATCTGCGCATGTTAGCAGCTATGCTCATTCGCGCGTTCCCGTGCCGGAAGTGCCTCGCCTTTGACGGGCGACGGGGATTGCGCGACAGTACCGCTGCGTTCACACAAAAAAGGAGTCAAACCATGACGCACAAGATCTCGGCGATGATCGTCTCTATGGCTTTCGTTTTCGCTTCGGCGCTTGCACTTGCGCAGGATGCGGCCGTGAGTCCGTTCATCGGCAGCTGGAAAATGAACATTGCGAAGTCGAAGTTCGAGGGCACGCCACCGGTGAAGAGCTACTCGATTACTATTACCGACGCAGGTGATGGCAAGTTGCACAACCTCGCGCAGTGGGTCGACGGCGATGGGACCAAGGCACAAGCCGAGTACACAACGAAGGCGGACGGCAAAGCGAGCCCAGTCACGGGCTATCCAAATGCCGACTCGGTGCGTTCCACGTCCACAGGACCGCGGTCCTCGAAGATGTCGCTCCTCAAGGGAGGCAAGGTCGTCGAATGGGGCAAGTACTCGGTCTCCTCGAACGGCAAGTCCATGCACGGTATGGAAGGCGGTATCGATGCGGACGGTGCCAAGTACAAGTGGACCGAGGTGTTCGAGCGGCAGTAGCGACGGAAGCGGCGGCGCCGTCTACACCACGGAGTCTGAGCGGTGCAGGCCTCGGCGTTTTTCCTTGGTTGCGGCCGAACCGTCGATCAGCAGGACGACGATGAAGCCCAGGACCGGCAGAGCCGACGCCACGACGTAAGCGCGCAAAGCGAGTTCGATAAATGACATGGTGACAGTATCTGCGCTTCGACATTACGAGAACGTGACGCTACTCACTTGTTTTGGTTAAGTGCTCATCCGGACGCCCTGTGGCGCAAAAGCCTGTAGGATTTCATATATGAAGCCCTTGGTTGCCCTGTTGTCAGTCGGCGTGGCCATTTGCGCATCGGTCGCCTCAGCAGAAGATGTGCATTCGCACCCGCCTCCGGAAAAGCTCGGCACGGTGACGTTCGCGACCTCGTGCGCGCAGAGCGTTGCACACGATTTCGAGCGCGCGGTCGCCCTACTGCACTCCTTTGCGTACACCGATTCGGAAAAAGCCTTCCGGAATGTCGCCGCGGCAGACCCGTCTTGCGCCATGGCGCATTGGGGCGTGGCGATGTCGTATTTCCATCAGTTGTGGAGCCCGCCGGGCGCCGACGAGCTGAGCAAGGGCCGGGCGGAGATCGGTCAAGCCCTTGGGCTCAATGTCCGGTCGGAACGAGAACGACATTTCATTGCAGCGGCCGCTGTCTATTACCGCGACTCCGACCATTTGCCGCATCTGGTTCGCGCTAAAGGCTATGAAGAAGCGATGAGCACGGCCGCCCGCAGCGCTCCGACGGACACCGAGACGCAGGTCTTCTACGCGCTGTCCCTGATTGGGACCGCCGCGCCCGACGATCGATTCCATGCGAATCAGAAACGGGCCGCCGCTATCCTCGAGCCGATTTATCGCGATTACCCGGATCACCCCGGTGTCGCTCACTATCTCATCCATGCCTATGACAGCGCGGAATTGGCGCCGCGCGGTTTGGCTGCTGCGCGCGCTTACTCGAAGATCGCGCCTTCTGCACCGCACGCGCTGCACATGCCATCGCACATCTTCACGCGGCTGGGCCTGTGGGATGATTCCATCGCATCAAACGTCGCTGCGCGCGCGGCAGCGCACAGTCAGGGTGATTCAGGCGAAGAACTCCATGCGATGGATTACCTGACCTACGCCTATCTGCAGCGAGGGCGCGCCAGCGATGCGGAGCAGGTTGTCGCGGCGCTGGGCACGATGGGCGGATCACTTCGCGGTGACTTCAAAGTCGGCTATGCCGTCACCGTCATGCCGGTCCGACTCGCCATGGAGAGCCACAAATGGGACGCGGCCGCAGCCCTGCAGCCGATGCCCGAGTCCGTGCCGCATGTGGCGGCTGTCGTCTATTGGGCGCGGGCTGTGGCCAACGCGCGCGCGGGGCATCCGCAAGCGGCCGACGATGACATCGCACGGCTCGAGTCGTGCAGACAACAACTGCAGATCGCCGGAAATACCTACTGGGCAACGCAAGTCGAGGTGCTAGGGAAGGAGGCCAACGCCTGGCGATCGGCGGCAAGCTCCCACGCTGACGAGGCCATTCAACGACTTCGACAGGCAGCAGATGAAGAAGATGCGGTTGAGAAACTGCCGGTGACGCCAGGCCCCATTATTCCGGCGCGCGAGCAGCTGGGAGATTTGCTCCTGGCGCAGAATCGGCCACGGGAGGCCCTGCAAGAATATCGGGCGGCCTTGGCCGCTGCGCCGGGAAGGCGCGGCGCGCTTACCGGTGCGGCCCAAGCTGCCGAGCTCGTCGGCGATACCCAGACAGCAACCAAGATGCGGGCCATTCTGTCGAATTGAGAACGCGGAGCTCGAGACGAAATGTCGCAACTGAGACGCACGGTGGACGCGCGACGCAACGAAGACGCATCTCGCCAATCATGGCAGTTCGAACTACACTCCTTTCAATGGGCATAATCCACATCGTGTCGCCGGCGCTGCTGCCGGCATCGCAGTTCGAGTTGGGTGCGGTTCCACCGCCGGTGGGCAACAGCCCTTCACCGCAGCTCTCGAGCAAGGAAGCTTTCGCGTCGCCGGATGGCGCCGTAAGTACGGGCACTTGGGAGGCGAGCCCGGGCCGATTCGCGCGTGCGGTGGTGGATGCGGAGTTCAGTCATTTTATTTCCGGGCGTGCGACGTTCGTGACCGAGGCAGGACAGACGTTTGAATTCCGAGCAGGCGACGCGGCGTACTTCCCGCCGCTGACGCGCGGCATCTGGACCATTCACGAGACGCTGCGCAAGACCTACTGCATCTGGCGTTGATCGCCTCATCACGGTCAGTGAGATCCCGAGAATGGGTTTTGAGCTCCATTGGGAAGGGGATCATGAAAACGATTGACTGGTATTTCGATTTCATCTCGCCTTTCTCCTATCTCCAGCTCGAAGCGTTCGGCCGGTTGCCGCCCGATGTTGCGGTGACACTGCGCCCCGTGTTGTTCGCCGGACTGCTCAGTCATTGGGGTCACAAAGGTCCTGCCGAGATCCCAGCGAAGCGGCGTTTCACCTACCGGTTTGTGCAGTGGCTTGCCGAGCGCGACCGAGTTCAGTTGAAGTTCCCACCAAAGCATCCCTTCAACCCGATCAAGGCGCTCCGCCTGGCAATCGCCGCCGGCAACGGCATTGAGCCGGTACGCACAATCTTCCGGCACGTCTGGCGCGAGGGAAAATCGATTGATGTTGATGAACAGTGGATTGAACTGTGCATGCGGGTCGGGGTCGCCGATCCCGATGCCAAGATCAACGAACCGCAGATCAAGGAAGAACTCAAACGCAATGGAGAGCGTGCAGTGGCGGCCGGCGTGTTTGGAGTGCCGACGTTTGTCATCGACGGCGAAATCTTTTGGGGCGCCGATGCCACCAGCATGGTGATCGACTATCTAAGCGACCCGCGGCGATTTTCGGCCGATGAGTACGGACGCGTCGCCAACCTGCCCATCGGGGTCGAACGGCCGCGCAAGTGAATTGATCGCGGATAGCGGTCGGAATGCCATCATGAATCTCGGACACCAAATACAAATCCGCCAGGCACGAGAATCGGACGCTATATCGATCCGTGAAGCAGTGAAAGCTATTGCGGCGGAAAAATGGTACTTGGCGACGGTTGAGGGATTTTCTCTTAAGCAGACTCGCGCGTTCCTGAGGCATATCGTTGACGGCGATCTGCCGCAGGTAATGGCAATCGCCGAAGAGACTGTCGTTGGTTTTTGCGATATTTTGCCGAATCCGGCCATGGGCTTTACGCATGTTGCTCGCCTCGGCATGGGTGTTCGTTCCGAATGGAGGCGCCAAGGCATCGGCCGTCGCCTGTTGGAGGCGTGTCTGGCTCGCGCAAAAAATGCAGACGTTGAGAAGGTGGAGCTGGAAGTATTTTCCGACAATATCGCGGCTGTAAGGCTGTATGAATCCTTCGGCTTCAGCCGCGAAGGTGTACGAGTACGCGGCAGAAAATTGGACGATCGTTACCAGGACGTCGTACTGATGGCCCTCTGGATATAACCTTAAACGAGGCTTTGCTGCGCCGCCACGGAGGACAGCGCCGGCTCCCGCGATGATCTTTGCTGCGACTCAGTGCAGGGGTGCACCTGGCTCAGAGCAGCTACTTGCGGGGGATGCGGCCGCGGCGTACTGTGCAGCGCTCCGTGCTCCGCGCAGTCTGCTGCTCGGAGCAACTCGATATAAACGACTAATAACTAGCTAAGCTAGGGAGACCCACTCATGACACGTATGACCCAGGCGATCTGCGCCGCCGGCGCACTACTCTCACTCACTGCACTTGCTACGATGGCTTACGCAGATGGCCGCGACTACAACGACGGGCCGGTCCAGACTGTCTCGTTCATCCGCACCGTCGACGGGCATTTCGACGAATACATGCATTGGCTTGCGACCACTTACAAGAAACAGCAGGAAGCGGCCAAGGCGGCCGGCCTCATCACGCGTTATGAGGTGCTGGTCGCTCAGCCGCACACCCCGCAGGATGCCGACATCATCCTCGTCGTCGAGTACAAGAACTGGGCGGCGCTCGATCATCTCGGCGGGAAGTTTGATCAGATAAGCGCCAAGATTGAAGGCTCGGTCGAAAAGGCGAGTCAGTCCCAGGCGGATCGCGCCAAGATTCGCACGGTGCTGGGTTCGGACACCGTACAGGTGGCGGAGCTGAAATAAGAGGACCAATACCGGCGGGCGTCCCTACAGGCGACCGCCGGACCCTCCCGGCCCACGGGAAGAAACGGACGCGGGTTAAACGGCGGCTTTCAAGTCGGTACGATCCACCCCGAGAACCGTTCGCAGCAGCACGTCGGCACCGTTGGCGCAGTCGGTCCAGCGCGTGAGTTCCTTGGGTGAATGGCTGATGCCGCCGATACTCGGCACGAAGATCATGCCCATGGGTGCAAGCCGCGATAGAAACTGCGCGTCGTGTCCCGCGCCGCTCGGCAGGTGCATCACTTTCAGATTCAAACTTGACGCGGCCGCCGCGATTTGCGACTGAATTCGGGGGTCTGCGAGCGCAGCCGGATCGTGAGCGATCCGCTGCAGCGAAATCTCCGTGTCGGTGCGCTGAGCAATCTCTTGCGCGCGCGCTTCCACCTCCTCGCCAAGACGGGCCACTGTGTCGCCGGACAAATCGCGAAACTCGATCGAGAGCTTAACGAGCCCGGGGATAACGTTGGGTGCGCTCGGAAATACCTCGAATCGCCCGACCGTCCCGACCTGACGCCCCGGGGAGCGCGTAACGATCTCGCGTACGGCTTCCACCAATTTCGATGCTGCGAGGAGCGCGTCGCGGCGCTCACCCATTGGCGTCGTGCCGGCGTGGTTGGCCGAGCCGCGGACCTCCACCGCATACTCATCGATGCTGACGATGCCGTCGACGATCCCGATGGGGATGGCGGACTTCTCCAAGATGCTGCTCTGCTCGATATGCAGTTCCAGATAGCAGTGCAGCGAGCCGGCGGGGCGCACTGCCTGTGCAATCCGCTCGGGGTCACCGCCGATGCGGCGCAGGCCGTCGCGCATGGGGATGCCGTAGAAAGAGAGCGCCAGCGTCCCGGCGGTCACGGGTTCGACGACGGCAGCACTGCCCATCGGCCCGCCCTCTTCATTCGACCAGATGGCGACCTCGAGCGGATGACGGGTGAGAATCTTGTGATCGTTCAAGGTGCGCACCACCTCGATGGCACCCATGGAGCCCACATCGCCATCGAAATTGCCGCCGCTCCGCACCGAGTCAATGTGCGAGCCCATGAGAATGGGCCGCGCACTTTGGTCGCGACCTGCTCTGCGGCCGATCAGGTTTCCGGCCGGGTCGATGATCGGATCAAGGCCGGCGGCCTTCATGAGACCCATGACGTAAGCGCGGCCGGCGATATCCGCGTCGGAATATGCCAACCGGCTGACGCCGTCTGCAAAACTGCCCCCTACCGGGCGCCCGAATGTGCTGAGTTCCTCGAGCGTGCCCTGTAACCGCTTCGCATCTGTGCGAGGCTCTGGGCTCGGCGACGCTCGAGCCGCGCCGAGGATGGCCCACGCCAATACGCTGCCGCTGACCCCGGCGACGAATTTCCGTCGATCGATTTCAATTTCCAGTGTAGTCCCCGCTCCCCGAGTCCGATGCTAGATAATCTTGGCTCCAATGCGATCCCAACGCGGCCATTCGAACCAACGAAGATTCAGCCAGATTCTCTTTGCCTGACCCACGATATTTCGTTCGGGAACAAACCCTACTTCGCCGAAGCGGCTGTCCTTGCTGTCATTTCGATTGTCGCCCATGAAAAAGTAGTGTCCGGCGGGCACAATGGATTCAAAATCCGTAGCGTACCGGTTCTGGTCGAACATCACGACATGATCGCCGGCATCGAGCCGTTCCACCCCAAGTTCGGCCCCCGTGAAGCCGTAACCTGCAGAGTAGGTGCCCGACGGCGTCAGGGGAACCGAGATATCATTGACGAAGAGATGATTCTGCCGGACCACCACGCGATCTCCGGGCAGACCGATCAATCGTTTGATGTAATGCACCGAAGGATTGGAGGGCAGGCGAAAGACGACTACGTCACCGCGCCGCGGTTCGCCGAGCGCCAAGATTTTTGTATGCAACACCGGTAAACGCAAGCCGTAGGAGAATTTGCTCACGTAGATAAAATCGCCGTCGACCAATCCGGGCATCATGGATGCAGAAGGGATCCTAAAAGGTTCGAAGACGAAGGATCGGATCAACAAGACGATCAAGATGACCGGCAGCAACGCGCGAGCTTGACTGACGAGCCAGGGGAACTCATCGGTTGCCGCACCACCGCTCGCCGGCCGCCGCTTTTTCAAAAACAGTCCATCCACCGTGACAATTGCGACGGCAGCGGCGGCGGCAAGAAGGAGCATCAAGGAAAAATCGAAATTCAATTGGCATCTCGTCGCAGGGGGCGGAGTGTACAAACGACCGATTCATAGGTAGCGGTGGGCGCGCATTGTCGGGGTGGTTCGGCCTTTTGTTTCACAGCAGTGGCCCACGTGAGCGTACCGACGCCGAGCGCGATCATTGCGAACGCGGCAACCATGGCGTCCACAACCGTCCATGCCGATTGCCTAAGAAATCGAGTGCGCGCCAGGAAGATCGCCGCTGCCACTTGTCGCCAATACCACCAGCGGCTGCGTCCTTCCTGATATTGCTCGCACAGATCTCCCGCCAGCGACTCGCCATAGAAATCGGAACCCCAGCAAATCAAGAGCCACGTGGCGGCACGCGGCGGCATCCGGGTCTTCATGCGCTGCTGCCTTCCATGTCCGGCAGATCGCTGCTAAGGCGAATCAAAGTTCTCCGCGCATCGCTGGCCTCCCGGAGGCCACTCGGGGTCGGTGCGAAGTAGGTCCTCGCTTTGCCACCCCGTGCCGCAGTCTTCTCACCCAAGGTGGCTTTCACGAACCCCTTGCGTTCCAATCGTTCGAGAGCTGCATACACGCTTGCAAGCGCCACCTCGCGTCCGCTTTTCTCGGCAATTTCACGCGCGATAAGCACACCGTACGCATCCCGCGCCGGGCGCATTACCGCCAGCAAGACCATCAGTTCAAGCTGACCCAGATATTCGCGCCTTCTCATATCTTCTATAATAAAGAAGATATAAGGATCCTGCAACAAAAGTAAACTGCTCCCCGCCCGATGAGCTAAAAACACCAGCGGAGGACAGGGCATGCGGATCGCAAGCGTGGGTCATGCCGTCTTTGCGGCGACCATGATCAGCCTCGGAATCGTGGGCCTGGTTACAGGCGATTTCGCCGCGATATGGCAGCCGGTGCCCAAGGGGGTGCCCGCACGCGAGGCACTCGCCTATCTCTGTGCCTTGATCTCCCTTGCATCCGGCATAGGTCTGCTCTGGCACCGCGCAACGGCCCTCGCTGCCCGAGTGCTGTTTGCTTATCTCCTGCTGTGGTTTCTGCTGTTGAGGGTGCCGAACATCTTTCGCGCGCCGGCCGTTGAAGGTTCCTGGTCAAGCGCCGGCGAGACGGCGGTGATGGTGGCGGGCGCCTGGCCTGGGCCTATTTCACCGGCTGTACTTACATCGCGGCGGGCGTGATGGTGCTCATAGGTGTATATGCACCGCTCGCAGCCGCGCTCTCGGCATTGCAGATGGGTCTGTTCACATTGCTGGTGTGGGCACCCATCCTGGCGGCAGGCTCCAAAGACGCCTTCCAATGGAGCGAGACCGTCATCTCTTGGGCGCTGACGGCCGGCGCCTGGGTAGTGGCCGATTCCTACCGCGGCATGCGCCGGCATTCTCCGCCCGTAACAGAGGTGCGCTTCGAAAGGAATCGCAGGTCCAATGACTAGGGAAAATGCGAGACCGTCATTGGATCCATCAGGCGGCTTGTTTGAAATCACTCATCTGTGCATCGAGGGCGCGCTTGAAAGCCGGGCGGCCGGTGCAGCGCTCAACGTAATCCGCCAGATGCTGATCGACAATGAGTTCGGGAAGGGTGCGCAACACCGTCGTCATCATGAGATCGCCCGCCGTAAAGCGCGCGCCGTCCAGATAGGGCTTGTCGCCCAACGCCTTGGCGAGGCAGTTCAGACGATGACGCGCGAACTCGACGGCGCTTGGACGGCGCAGCTTCGCCCACTCTTGATCGGCATAGAACAGGTCGAGCACCGCGACGTTCATGATGTGCGGCTCGATGGAATTGAGCGCCGCGACCAGCCATTGGGTCGCCCGAGCGCGGGCAGCGGCGTCCCTGGGCAAGAGCGCCTCGGTCCGTTCGCCAATGTGCAGAACGATCGCGCCGCTTTCAAAGAGTACTTGGCCGTCCTCCTCGAAAATCGGTACCTGACCAAACGGTTGCAGCGCACGGTAATCGAGCTTGTCCTGGTCCCCCTGCCCCAGCAGGCGCGTCCGGTAAGACAGTCCCGCTTCCTCGAGCGCCCAGCGGACGCGCAGATCGCGCACGTGCCCCTGTGCGAACGCGGGAACCCATCGAAAGGCGGAGATCGTGATCATGGATTTCTCCTGTCTAGGTGTGTAAGGGAAGCGTTTGGGCAAGGCGGGTCCGCCCGCTCGCCCTGCTTATGGACATAAGACGTTGGAGAAGCTGCAAAATCGACATTCGAGGCAGAATTTTTTTCTTCAGGTTGCTGAAGGTCCGGGGCCATATTTTGCGGCCATCTTCTCGATGATGCGGCTGCCGCTCACCACGGTGCGCTCGTGAGTTCCGGTGCCGATGTCCTCGACACCATCCGTGGCCCATATTCGGAAATCTATTCTGCGGCCTTCCTTTCGGATGACTTCAGCATGGCCGATGACCTCGCGGCCGACCGGAGTCGCCACGAGGTGCCGGATGTCCACGCGTGTGCCGACGGCGCTTTCACCCGGATCCAAGTACTGCTTGATGGCATTCAACGCGGCATTTTCCATGATCAGCACCAGATACGGTGTCGAGAGCACCGGCGGCAGGATGCTGTCCTTGAAGCTATTGGCGAGATGGTACGGTTCGACGTGAAGGGCATACGCCCCTCGCGCGCCTGTCGGTATTTCTTTCATGGCGCCTCCGGTTTTGCGCCGACTTCGACTCGATCACTCGCTCGGTACGAAAATCGCCAGCAGCACATAGATCAGCACGCCGGCACCGCCGCAAAGCGCCAACATTGCAAAGATCAGCCGCCATGCCCAGGATTCCATTCCCGTCGCTCGCGCGATCCCGCCGCACACCCCGGCGATCCACCGGTCGGCGCGGCTGCGGCGAAAGGTATTGACCGCAGACACGAAAGGAGGTGTGGAGCGGGTGTCGTCCGGGTTCAACAGCCGGGATTTTGCGCGCGTGAACTCCTCGTCCGTCAATGTGCCGCGCTCGCGAAGTTCCGCCAGTTTGCTCAGCTCATCACTCAGCGTCATCGCAGGTTCCTTCTGCAGCCAATTCTTGCTGCGGCCGACCCTCCCACATCGCCATCATACAAGCGTGGGTACAGCCATTCACATTTATTGCTAGCCTCGACCAGGAGTCCACCGTACTGACTCGTCAGTACCGTACCGACTCGTCAATGCAGCGCGAGCGTGGTGCGCCGCCACCCCACGTCTTGCCACCGGCCGAAATCGCGCAGCAACTCCGGACTGCTCGCCTGCCGCACCAAGGCGAGATCATCGAGGCGCAGCACCTCGAAGCGGCGCCGGAACCGACCGTGCTCCTTCACCTCGCGTGCAATGAGCAGGCGCCTCTGTCCCGGCGCGAAACCGGCGAACTCGACGTAGCCCTCCTCGGGATCGTCCGCTCCGGGTGGGAGCACATCGATCGTCCAAGCTCCCGCCCGCTCATGGAACACCCAGAGTTCCCGCCAGCTCTCGCTCGGCTGCACCGCGAGCACGAGTGCCGGACCTTGCGGGATCATCTGCGCCGAGCCCATCCAGACGACGCCGTACGTACAGCGTCGCACGAGGGTCGCTGCGTGCCGCCGCTGATCTTCGAGCGCGACGCACGTTTGCCCCGGCTCTCCGGGCGCCGCGCTGAGAATCAAGGCGCCCGGCGGGGGCGCCGCCCCACCCAAGGCCCCGCGAATGGCGCTCACCCGCAGCACGGCGTCGATGTACTCGTCTCGACGGTCTTCGCCGAGATCGCTCGGCTGCACAGCGAGAAGTTCCGCGAGCGCACGCTCCGCCGCCGGCGTCGGCGGCTCGCCGCGCCGTGCCCGCTCGTAGGCAATCGTTGCCCAGACACCTGCGCGCCGGGCGTGCAGGCGGCTTCGCGTCATCGCGCTCAATTCCCGCTGCTCGATGTCGAGCAGCGCGCAGCGTTCATCGTCGAGAGAGGCGCGGCGCACGGGGCCTAAATCCGGGTCGATACAGTCCGGCCGTGTCAGGCCGAGCATCGCGTGTGCGCGCTCCTCGGAACTCGCTGTGGTCAGGGTGAGCACGCGGCGGAACAGTTCCCCGTCGTAACACACGTGCATCCGAGCATTGCGCTCGAATGTGTGCATATGAATGCCGAATTGCTGCACCACTTCGAGGTGCGCGGCGAAACCCGTGAGATGGTTGGCGCTGCCCGAGGCCTCGTCCGCCAGCCGCTCAGCCATCCGGGCAATGGCATCGAAAGGTTCGGCGGTGAGTGCCCGCGCCGGTATCGCCTTGAGATACGCGGCGCCGTAGCTGATTCCGAGAGCTCTCGGATCCCGGGCTGTCGCGCAAGAAATCGCAGCACGGCGAGCAATTGGGGTGCATTGGCCTCGGTGATTTCTATCGGACGGACCGCCTCGCCCGCCAAATAGCCGCCCCGCTCGCGGCGATAGTCGTAGACCTTGAAATATCCGGCACGCTCGCCGCGGATCTCGAGCACATCCCCCTGCCAGAGCGCGGTCAGCTCCGTGGCGCTCGAGTTCGGCGCGGCGCGGAGCGAGGTGTGATCCCGGACGACGATCGCCAGGGTTGCGGCGAACGCAAGGATCACCGAGGACTCTCCACCGAAGAGCTATCCTCGGAAGCGCTCGCCACACCCGCGGCGCCATCGAGGGAGCTTGCGCCGATGAGGTTCGCGCCTATGAAGCGGCCTGCTGCCGGAGCCGGGGCGATGATCACTTGCACCTTGTCCGACAGCTTGTCGGCCAGTGTTTTTTGGATCAGCAGGGGGTAGTGTGTGATGAGTGCGCCCTCGCGCTCCATCTGACCCGCGTTCGACTTGCCCACGAGATCGAGCCGGTACACCTCGGCATCCGCGAGCTTCTGGCGCGAATCGGCTTCGCCCCGCGCCTCGATGCGCCGCGCCTCCGCGGCACCCTCCGCGGTGCGAATGCGCGCGACTTTCTCAGCTTCGGCCTCGAGCTTGCGTTGCTCAATCTGCTTCTGCTTGAAGGGCAGGATGTGCTTCATGGTCTCTTCTTGGGCGCGCGCCGCGATCACCCGTTCCTGGCCCTCAGCCTCCGCTGCCGTTTGCCGCCGCACCTTGTCGGCCTCGGCCTCCAACTGCATTTGCGTTACTTGCGCCTGCTTGAGCTCGAGCGTGTAGCGAACCTTTTCGGTCTCGAGTTCCTCGGCCAGGAGCTTGTCCATTCCCGCGCGATAGTCCTTCGGCAGGTCTACCTTGCCCATATCCACCCCGCGCAGCACAAGTCCCATCGCCGCAAACTTAGACTTCAGCTCGCTCTCCAACTCCAGCCGGATTTCCGCCCGCCGGCGTGAGAAGATTTCGCGCACCGAATACCGCGCAAACAAGGGATAAGCGACTCCCTGCGCCGCAGGACGCACGAGCTCTGCATTGAGGTCGTCAGGAAATTCCTTTGACATCTGGGCGAGCCGAGCCCGGTCGACGGTCCATCGCACCGCCAGGTCGACTCCGATCGATAGGCCCTCGACCGATTGGAACGGCGATGGACCCGTGGCGCTGGCGCTTTCGATCAGCCGATACACCTGGTCTCGCGTGGTGTAGCGGCGCGCTTGATGAATGCCGGCCAGCACCGGCACGGTGCCGCCAGTGTAGACACTCACCGAGCCGTCGAACACGTTCGTGCGCACCAGCACCTCGCTTCGGTGGACCCCTTCAAAAGGGGGATGAACGTACAGACCATAGGCACACACGGCGAGCAACGCTACGATCACGAGGCGCCGTCGGAGCAGAGCATCCAAGCGATTAGACATTTGCCGATCCTCCGGCTGATTGTTGAAGAGCCCGAGGAGAGAGTCTTGCAAGCGTTTATGGCAAGGCCGTGCGGCAATTGTGGCACGATGTGGCGTTGAGACCCTGCGTGCAAAATCCGCAAACTCGTGTCAATAATCGCTGATGAAGCAATCTCTGGGGCAGGTCGCGGTCGTCGTTCGTGATTACGACGAAGCGCTCAAGTTCTATGTTGGGATCCTTGGCTTCAATCTGGTCGAAGACACCTATATCGCGGAGCAAGACAAGCGTTGGGTCGTCGTGGCGCCGCCCGGGGCGGTCGAATCCCGGTTGCTTCTCGCGCGCGCCTTCGGAAGCGAGCAGGAGTCGCATATTGGCAATCAAACCGGCGGCCGCGTGTTCCTATTCCTGCATACGGACAATTTTTGGCGGGACTACTATGCCTACAGGCATCGGGGAGTGGTATTCGTCCGAGACCCGAAAGAGGAGAACTACGGCACGGTGGCCGTGTTCAGGGATCTCTATGGTAATTTATGGGATCTCGTGCAAGTCCGGTGATATCCATGTCAGACGGTAAACCCCGCAAATCGGCCGATCCCCTCTATTTGCTGCTGCGCGCAGGCGGCGCCGAGGAATTCAATCGCCGCGTGCACGCCGGCGAGAAGTGCGATCTTCGCGGCTGCGATTTCCGCGGCATCGATCTGCGGGGAATCGACGTCGCCAATATGGATTTGTCGGACTGCTATTTCCGCCAAGCAGATCTGCGTGGACTCGACATGCGCACCTGCCAACTGGAAGGGGCCAGTCTCCATGCCGCACACATCTCCGGAGCGTATTTTCCGCGCAAGCTTGCCGCCGACGAGATCGAGATGTCCGTGCGCCTGGGCACGCGCATGCGCTACGGTTAACCCGCCCTGCGCGCTAAGCGCTGGCGGTCTCGGGTTGCGGCGCCGCCGGCTTCCACTTGAGTTCCTCGAGCTTGGGCACCATCCAGACCCAGCCGACCAGGCCAAGGACGCTCACCGCGGCGGCCACGACGAAGGCATTGGTGTAGTGCCCGGTCGTTTGAATGATATAGCCGGTGAGCCACGGTGCGATGATCCCCGGGAGGTTGCCGAGGGAGTTTTGAATGCCCACCCATCGTCCCGACGCCGGCGGCCCGGCTAGGATCTCGCACATCGCGTACACGCCGGGCGAGGACGCACCGCACAGCGCCTGATAAACGAACAAGCTCACCAATGCCAGCTTGGACGAGCCCATCGCCATGGCCAGCATGCACGCCACCGACCCCAAGTGCGCCACGGCCATGACGGACTTGTAGCCGACATTCGCCGATCCGCCGCGCGCCAGGTAGCGATCAATGGCCCATCCCGCAACGAAGGCGCTCAACGCGTTGACCATATAGGCGCTGGTGGCGATCCATGCCATGTCGACGATCGAGAAGCCCCGCTCCGTTTGCAGATACGAAGGCAGCCACCCCAGCATGAAATAAAATACGTAGTTCTGCGAAAACAATCCCAGCGAGGTACCCCACAGGGACGGCTGCTTCAGAATCATCCACCAAGTCGTCGAATTATCCGTGCTGGCGCGCACCGCCGTGCGCACTTGACCGGCCACTCGCGACCACGGCAGCAACCATAGCAGAGACAATCCCCCGAATATCCAGAACGCCGAGCGCCAGCCGAACTGCGCCATCAGCAAGCCGCCGGCCAGGGTACCCACCACCGGACCGGTCAGATATCCGAGCGCGATCAAGCCGTTGGCCGTGCCCAATCCCTTCGCCGGTACGATCGCCGCCAGTATTTTCGCCACACCTGGGAATCCGGCACTCTCTCCCACGCCCAATAGCAACCGCAACACCAGCAGCGCCGCGAACGTGTGTGCGAATCCCATCAGGATGGTGGCCGACGCCCAAAGAGCGAGGCCGGCCGCGAGTATCCGATGGGCGCCATAGCGCTCCGCGAGCCAGCCGACCGGGATCTGCGTCCAGGCATACGTCCAAGAAAAAGCCGACAGCAGGATGCCCATCTGCGTGTAGTTCAAACGCAGATCGCCCTGGATCAAATGCGCCGCGGTGGCCAGATTGCCGCGATCGACGTAATTGATGAACAGCAGTACCGCCAACAGGATGACGATGGGACTGCGGGCGGCCCGCGCCGGATCAACGGCCGCTGGCAGGCGCGAGTTCAGCTCGCGTAATCCGAATTGCCGCGATCGAGAACCCGTTTCAATGCATCGAAGTGCAGTTCCGAGCGATTGCGGCCGCCGACGGCGCCGCTCGCCAGGAACTGCGCCACGGTCTTCTTGATCGTCGGTTCCGGGATGAGCTGCAGCGGCCGACCCGTCGACAGCGCCAGGACCTGAGCCTGCGCAGCGCGCTCCAGAAAATACAGCCGTTCGAACGCCAGCGGGATGGTCTTGCCCACCGCCAATACGCCGTGATTGCTCATCATGAGCACCGATTTCTCGCCGAGCACTTGCGCCAATCGCTCACCCTCGGATACATCGTGGGCGAGCCCGTTGTAGGTCGAGTCGTAGGCGATGTCGCCGTAGAAGCCGAGCGCGCTTTGTACCGCCATTTCCAGCCGCGGATTTTGCAGCATGCAAAGCGCCGTTGCGTAGGGCATGTGGGTATGCAATACGCAGGTCCCCTGCGGCGAAAGCCGATGCACCGGCTGATGGATGTACAAGGCCGTGGGTTCCACCGCCCCCTGCCCTCTCAAGATGTCGCCGTTGAAATCCACGATCATAAAATCGCTGGCCTTCACCTCCGACCAGTGCATGCCGAAGGGCGCGAGCAGGAAGCGATCCGAGTATCCCGGCACCAGCAGCGTCAGGTGATTGTCGATGCCCTCGTTCAGTCCGAATCGATCAGCCAGTCGATGGCAGGCGGCAAGGTCGACACGGGCGCGTTGCTCGGCGTCGGCCGTCGTATGGACGGGTCTCAGGCTCGCGTTCATGGGGTTTACTCGTTTGCGATCGGTGCTGAGCCGAAGTATAGCCCGGGGCAGAAGCCCCGCAAACAGACCGTGCGCCGGCTACTGCAGCAGCCGGTCCAGGACCGGCAGGGACACCGCTCCCTGCTTGAGCGCGCTCTCGTGGAACTCCTTGAGACTGAAGGCGGATCCGCGCTTGGACTGATAATGCTCGCGCACGGCGAGCCATCCTTTGTACCCCGCGTAATAGGTCGGCAACTGGCAAGAGGATAGCTTGGCGCGCTGCAGTTTGGCGCTGGCCTCTTCGGTTTCCTGATACGTGCTCTTGGTCATGAGATCGAGCGCTTCCTGGTCTGTCATCCCCAAGGTCTGCAGACGGATGTCCAGAATCGTGTTGGCCAGGACCCGCAGCAATTGCTTTTGCAGCGTGAGCCGATAGCCCACCGTGTCGCCCAGATATCCTTGCTCCGCCATGAGCTGCTGCGAATACACCGCCCAGCCCTCGACGTAGGGCCCGTTGCCGAATATGTTACGCAGCAGGCGGCGCGATGGCGGCTGTACCTGGTTCGCATACTCTCCTTGCACATAGTGACCCGGCATGGCCTCGTGCACGGTGAGGTGCTGCATTCCCGAGTCGTTGTATTCGCGCAGCTTTGAATCGACGCGCGACTGCGGCCAGGTGCTCGGTATCGGCGTCACCCAAAAAAAGGCGCCGAGCTTCGGCTCCAGAGCGGGCGCCGGATTGAAGCCGCCGACGCCATAGATGCCCCGCATGAATGTCGGGGTCTCGATGACCTCCAAATTCGCGTTGGGGGGGAGCGTCAGCAACTCCTTGGCTTTGACGAATGCGGTCGCCGCGGCCAACGCCTGCTTTGCCGACGGAATGTAGGTCGAAACGCTGGCGTGCTGGCGCGCCACATCGGCAAGCGCCTGTTCAACCGTCTTCGGAGCGGCGAGCCGGGCGATCTCGGCGCGCGTCTTCGCGAGATCCGCCTCCGCTTCCGCCAGCAACGTTTGCGGAGTCTTGCCGGTTTCGAGCACCAAACGAAATTTTTCCGCGTAGCGCTCCTTACCCAGGCGCCAATCGCTCACCTTCTCCGCCAAGTTGTCTTCCAGCCAGTGGTTGAACCCGTTGAGCGCCGCGATCGCCGCGGCAGCGGCTTGGTCATAACGCATGCGTTCCCCGGCCGGACAATCCGCGCGGAGCGTCGTATCGATCAAAGCGACATTGCCCGCATTTTCCTCGCGCGCGACGCGGTTCCAGGTCTCCGGAGAATCCTGCAAATTCGCCTCGGCTTGGCGAATCAGCTCGGGAACCTTGTTCAGGCGGTTGATGATGTGCCGGTAGCGCTCCGTCGCCTCCGCATAATGCAGGACGTAGGGCGAATACAGAGCGTTGCCCAGCAGTTCGACGTAGGTCGTGGGGTTGTGGCGATAGCTCTGGATCTCATGGAGTTCCAGCCGCGTCGCGCCGAGTGCATCGCGCATGATATCGATGTCGGCCCGCTGCTCCGCATCGAGCGACGCCGTATCGAGCTTCGCGATCCGCGCTTCGATGTCATGCAGCAAGGTTTGGGAAGCTGCAATGCCCGCGGGGCTGAAATCGTCCAACAGGTCATCGAGTACCGTGCCGTGATGGATATGATAGCCGACGCCGGTCGCGCTCGCCGGCGACAGCGCCAGCGTGCCGAAGACGAAGTCATCGACCAGCCGCTCGAATTGATCGCCGGCCGGCGCCGGCTTGGCATTTGACGATGCGGCCCAGAGGCTCGGGCAACACAGCACGCCGGCTACCAAACAAGCAAGGTGAAAGCGTTCAGTGTGGAGACGTCGGTTTTTGTTCATCTCTCATTTTCGGCAATTCGCGTTCTCGAGTCCAGCCGCTCGCATCCTTGGGTTAGTATTGCGCACGGTAATGATCTGTGAGGCAGGATGAGAGTCGGCAAATGGGCTTTGCGAACCGCGGGCGCTGCCGCGCTGCTGCTGACCGCGCTGGCAATCGTGCTGTGGCTGAAGCCGCCGGATCTCTTGCGGGTCGGCGCCAATTACTCCGCAAAGATCGTCTGTTCGAATGTGTTTCTCGCCGGCCGCGACCCGGACGAAGTGCTGCGGACCGATGTCCAAGCACCCGGAATAGCGCTGCTGCGCCTCATGCGGGTATCCGTCGACCGGGAACGACGCCTGGTCCGAGCCGGGCTCTTAGGCTTCATCGGCAATGGTTTGGCGGTGGCGCGGCCACGCACCGGTTGTGCCGTGATACCCGACGGCATCGTGAACCTCGGCACGCCCGACGGCAACGGGGAGCTCGGCCCGGCCGCCGGCAAGGACAACGCGCGCTCGAGTGTCAGCACCGCCGCGAGCGCGGGCGAATTGTGGCCCGACGGAAACGACGTTGCCACCGACCCCGCGCTTGATCGTCTTCTCGCCGACGATGCCCTCGCCGGCCCCGGAATGCGCGCCATCGTCGTGGTCAGTCACGGCCGAATCGTGGCCGAGCGTTATGCTCCGGGCTTTTCGTCATCGACGCCGCTGCTCGGCTGGTCGATGACCAAGACCGTCCTCGCCGGGCTCGTCGGCATTCTCGTAAGCGACGGCCGGCTCACGCTCGATCAAACTGCCGGCTGGTCAGCGGCCGACGGCAGCGGCCGCGAGCGCATCAGGATCGCCGACCTGCTCGCGATGTCGAGCGGTCTGCGATTCAATGAAGCGTACGGCACGGTGTCGGACGTCACGCGCATGCTGTACTTGGAACCGGACACGGCTGGTTTCGCGCGCGCGCAGCCGCTGGCGCATCCGGTGGGCGAGGTCTGGAGCTACTCGAGCGGCACGGCGAACATCCTGGCGCGCATTGTCCAAGATGCGGCGGCCCCGCTCGGCGCGGCGTACCCCACCGAAAAACTATTTATCCCGCTCGGCATGAGCAGCGCCACGATCGAGGCCGACGAGCACGGCACCCTCGTGGGCTCTTCTTATATGTACGCCACCGCCCGCGACTGGGCGAGGTACGCGCAGCTCCTGGTGCAAGACGGGATCTGGCGAGGCCAAGCACTACTCCCGCGCGGCTTTGTCGCCATGATGGCCACGCCCGTAAAGTCCTCCGGCGGCGAGTACGGGCACGGCATGGTTTGGCTATGGGCTTCCGACCCCCTGGTTCCGGGCAAGAACCCGGACTCGGCCTATGGAATTCCGGCCGACACGTTCTGGATGGAGGGTCATGACGGCCAGATCACCGGCATCATTCGCTCGCGCGACTTGGTGGTGGTGCGCTTGGGACTCACTCCCGTGAGCGATCACTACCTGCCGCAGCCGCTGGTGAAAGCGCTGCTCGAAGCCACGCACTAGGCAGCTCAGCGCACCTGTGAGGCGTAGAGCTTCACGAGCGAGAATAAGAAATCCCGCCCGTCATACAGCGACTGCACGCGGATGCGCTCATTCAGACCATGAATATTGCTGAGATCGGGATCCACGAACATGCCGCTGATGCCGTACGTGGGGATGCCCGCCTGCGCTAGATAGATCGCGTCCGTGCCTGCCGCCTGCAGCACGGGGACCACTTCTACGCCAGGATAGACATGCTGCGTCACCTCTTTGATCGGATTCATGATCGCTGGAGTCAGCGGCGGCGGCAGGACCACGGGATCCGAGGGCTCGACGGTCGCCACGGAAATCTGAGGATCCGCCAACACCCGCACGAGATCCTGACGCACGTCCTCGATCGCGACCCCGGGGAAAATGCGGCAATTGACGTTCGCTCGCGCCCGCTGCGGCAGCGCATTGGTGGCGTGCCCCGCATTCATCAACGTTGCGACGCAAGTCGTGCGCAGCATTGCATTCAGGCGCGCATCCTGGGACAGGGCCGCGGCCGCGCGCGCATCCGCGGGATCCTTGACCAATGCCGTCATCGCGGCGCCGGTCTCGCCGCCAACGATCGCCGACATGCGGCCGAAGTAGGCGCGCGTCGTATCATTCATCTGCACCGGAAATTCGTAGCCGCCAAGGCGCGTGAGGCCCTCGGCGAGATGATAAATGGCGTTGTTCTTGACGGGCCGGGAACTGTGACCCCCCGGGTTCCGCACTTCGAGGCGATAATCCTGATCGGTCTTTTCGCCCGCCTCGATTTCCATGACCACGCGATGTCCCTCAGCATCGAGAACACCATAGGCGAATTCGTTCAGCGCAAAAGCGGCATCGATCAGCCGGCGTTCATGCTCCACCAAGTACTCCGCGCCCTCGAACTCGGCGCCGGCCTCCTCGCCGCAGGTAAGGGCCATCTTGATGGCGCGCTTCGGTTTATAACCCGCACGACGCAGGCGAACCAATGTATCCACCCATACCGCGGCCATCGACTTGTCGTCGAACGCGCCCCGGCCATAGAAGTAGCCGCCTTCCTCAACCAGCGTGAAGGGATCGCGGGTCCAATCTTCGCGCCGCGCCTCGACGACATCGAGATGCGCCATTAATAAGATGGCCTTCGCCGTGAGATCCGTTCCGTGCAGCACGGCGACGAGGCCGCCATCTTTCGGATGCTCCGCCGCCGCGAAAAAGTGCAGGTCCGATTCCGGAAATCCGGCCGTCCGCAAGTGCGACGCCATTTTCTCGGCCGCCGACGTGCAGCTGCCGATGGAATGACTGGTATTGGTCTCGATGAGCTCGCGGTACAGCTCACGGAACGCGAGTTGGTCGGCGCGCGGACCGTCGGCCGGGAGTGCCGCGGCCGCCCCAGCCGCGGGCTCGGGCGCGGCAACGGCCATCAGCAATGCGTACATCAGTGGCAGCGCCATGCGCATCGACAGCACCTCAGGCTTCGGGGGTCACAACGCTTGCGGCCGCCGGCGCGAGTCGGCGCCGCCGTGCGATCCAGGCGTAGACAGGCGCGCATGCCACCAGCAGCAGCCCGGCGATGAGTCCGGACTTGAGGTCTTCCAAGATGGCGGCAATCCACAGCAGCACACAACCGATGAGGACGATGACGGTCGTGAACGGATAACCGAATGTGCGGTAAGGCCTCGGGGCGGCGGGTTCCCGTCGGCGCAGGACGAATAGCGCGCCGTATGCGGAGACATAGTTGAGCAGGAACAGCACGGCGGCAATGGCGATGATCTGCTCGAAGGTGCCGCTCATGATGAGTGCCGCCACCCCGAGACTCGTAGCCGCAAGCGCCACGCGCGGCGTGCCCCCGGCACTCACCAAGGCGGCTTTTTTCGTGAAAAAGCCGTCTCGGCCGATGGCGAACAGCACGCGCGGAGCCATGAGCAGTGTCGCATTCGTCAGGCTCAGCACCGTCATCAGAGAAATCACGGTAACCAGCACCGCCCCCCCATGGGGGAGGACGATGCGTGCCGCATCCGCAGCCGGCAACGCCGATGCAGCCAGCACCGGCAACGGCAACACGCGCAGAATGGCGAGGTTGATGATCACGTACATGGCGGCCACGATCACGGTCCCGCCGATGATGGCCCGCGGCAGCGTGAGCGTCGGCTGCGTGCTCTCCTCCGACATGTAGATGGGCGAATACCACCCGTCGTAACTCAGGAACACCGCGCGCAAGGCGGTCACGACGGCGGCGAGCATGCCGAAGGACATCAGTGGCAGCGATGCCGCCGATGTTGGCGGGGGCGCGCCGGCCGAAGCAGCGACCGGCGGCGCGAGGTAGCAACCGATTACCAGCACCAACATCATGACGCCGACAGCGACGCTGATGATGCGGGTCAGCGTGCTCCCCATGCGAAGCCCGGCCCAATGCAGGACAGTGAATAGGACGAGAACTGCGAGCGCAATTGCGCGCGGGCTCTCTGCGCTGGCCGGCCACAGCGTGCCAATGAAAACCGCCGCGGTCAGCGAGGCATAGGCAACGGCCGCCACTTGATTGATCCAATCGCTCCAGCCGACCACGAACCCCAGTCCATTGCCGAAGGCCCGCCGCGCATACACGTAGAAGCCGCCCGCCTCGGGCAACATGGCGGCGAGTTCGGCCACCGCCACGGCACCGAGCAGCGCATACATTCCGCCGAAAATCCAAAACAGGATGATCAGAGTCGAATCACCCAGGGCCGCGGCCAGGGTGCCAGGCAAGCGCAGGATCCCGGTGCCGACCGTGCCGCCGAAGACCATTGCCAAACCGAAGCCAAGGCCCAGGATCCGCCGCAATGGACGCGCCGGCTGAATCATGAGTCGGTCATCGAGAATGTCACGGTCCGCAGCTTGCGCGAGAGGCGCGCCGACCGCAAGCCGACTTGCGTTGCTAGACTCGCGCCATGATTACCATCGATGGCAGCAATACCTGGCGAGGTCTATACGCATCCGGGTTGCTGAGCCGCTTCGTCGTGCTCTGCGTCGGCATTTGGCTGCACGCGGCGGACGTTCTGGTCACCGCGACGATTGCGCCCGCCATCGTCGATGACATCGGCGGCGTGGCCTACATCAATTGGACCATCTTATTGTACGAGGTGGGCGCCATCGCGGCCGGGGCCGCCACGCCCGTGCTCTCTCAACGCCTCGGCGTAAAACGAGTGCTCGGAATCGCGGCGCTCGTCTATGGCAGCGGTTGCGTCATTGCCGGATTCGCACCCGTGATAGCGGTTTTGCTGGCGGGCCGGCTGGCTCAGGGAATGGGCGGGGGCATGCTGCTTTCTCTCTGCTATCTGGCGATTCAAGCCTGGTTCCCTCAATCCTGGTGGACCCGCCTGTTCGGCATCGTCGCCGTGATCTGGGGAGCGGGGTCGCTGTTGGGGCCCCTGATCGGCGGAGTGTTCGCCGGCTTGCACTCGTGGCGAATGACATTCTTCGTGTTCGCCTGTCAGGCGGCGGCGCTTTGGATCATGGCCTTCGTCTGGTTGCCCTCGCAAACACCCCCCAAGCAGGACTCAAGGCCATGGCCGGTGCTGCCCCTCGTGGTGTTGTCGGCGGCCACCCTGCTCATCGCCGAGAGCAGCGTTGCGCACCGGGTCGCGGTGTCGGCCCTGGGAACGGTTTTCGGTGCCGCCCTTCTGTACATGGCGGCGCGGCTCGATCGGCGAGCAGGTTCGCGGCTGTTCCCCGCGCGAGTCTTGGATTTTTCTCATCCTGTCGGAGCAGGTCTCCTCATGGTGTTCGCCCTCTCGGCAGCCACCACCGGCTTCTGGGCTTACGGTCCCCTGATTCTGAAGATTTTGTTCGGCACACCGCCGATCATCTCGGGATATATCCTGGCGGGCGAAGCGGCCGCGTGGAGCATCGCGACGTTGGCGGTCTCGAAGGCGCCGGTATCTTTCGACCGGTTGCTGATCAGGACGGGAGCTGGGTTGGTCGCCATGGGAGCGGGCGGGTTTGCCGTGGCCGTGCCGTCCGGGGCGCTCGCGGGAATCGTCCTTTGCGCCGTTTTGCAAGGCGTCGGCTTCGGTCTTTGTTGGCCCTCGATCGTGCATCGCATGGCTCGATTTTCGGAGGAGCGCGAGCGGCCGCTCGCGGTCACATCGCCGGAAACCATGGCGCGCATCGGCTATGCGGTGGGAGCCGCCGCCGTCGGTGTCGCCGCGAATCTGTCGGGATTGGCGGCGGGAATCTCCATTGCCGCCGTCAAGGCCGCGGCATTTTGGGTTTTTGCCGCCTTCGTGCCCGCACTACTTCTCGCCCTCGTCTGCGCCTGGAATTTCACGCGGGGTCGCGCGGAACCCGTGTGATTGCCTCGAGAGCCACGGGCGCTCGCGGCGCTGTTACAATGCTACCACGGTACCAGTATTGCCTTACACGACCCGGAAGCCTCATGACCGCCAAGAAAAACCAACCGCCGCGCGAAGTCGAACGAATTCAGACGGGCGTGCGGCTGGAAAAAGGGCTCCTCAAGGTGCTCAAAGGGCTGGCGGAATATCTGGACCTATCGCTGGGTGATCTGCTCGAAGGCATCGCCTTGCATGCGCTGGAGAACAAGCCGCCCTTCAAGCGCTCGACGCTCGAGAAGATCGCGCAGCTTCGGCGCGTGTACGGCTTCGATCTGGTTGCGGGCGACAGTCACCGGCTTCGCGAGCAGGACGGCGGGGACCGATGATGTCGTCGATCAATGTCATGGATCTGACGAAGACCTTTCTGCTGGCGTTTGGAGCGCTGTTCTCGATCGTCAACCCGCTGTCCGGCGCATTCATTTTTTTCGGCGCCACCCGCGAGCTCGAGCCCCGCGTGCGTTCGCAGGTGTCGCGCTGGGTAGCGATCTACGCGTTCTGCATCGTGGCCGCATCGCTCTACATCGGCGCCTATGTGCTGAGTTTCTTCGGCATCTCCATCCCGGTGTTGCGGGTCGCGGGCGGGATAGTCGTCGCCATGGCCGGCTGGCAGATGTTGAGCGCGCCGGACGCGACGGAGCAGCGCCGCAGCGAGACGCCAAGCCCACGTACGACCGATGTGAGCCCGAGCCGGCTCGCGTTCTATCCGCTCACGATGCCGCTCACCACGGGACCCGGAACGATCTCCGTCGCGATTTCTCTGGGCGCGAACCGCCCCCACGGCTTCCATGCCTCGTCGGTGGAGTTCTTCGTCGAGACGCTCGCGGCAGTGGTGCTGCTGGCCGTGCTGGTGTACCTGTTCTATCGAAATTCGGCCCGCCTGGCGGGATGGATCGGCTTGACGGGAACGACGATCGTTGTACGGCTGTCGGCGTTTTTACTGCTCTGCATCGGCGTCCAGGTAATGTGGAACGGTTTGGCGGAACTCTTGAGCTCGCTGCCGCTCGGCACCGGCACCGCCAGCTGAACGCCGCCGCGCCGTGTACGCGGGCGCCGCGGCGAGACTCGCCGCGCAGCCGGAGTTTGGATAGACTGCGCGCCAAGTTTTTACACGGCGTTGTCAGCACCAAGGTGATTTCATGAAGATCGGGTTCGACCGCCGGCAATTTCTCGCGGGCAGCGCCGGCGCTTTCTCGCTGAGCCTCCTGTCCCGAAGCCTGTGGGCAACGGATAACGGCTCCGTGGTGCCGAGGGCACCGGTTGCGCGCGTCGACGTCGTCCAAGATACGTACTTCGGCGAGACGCTGAGCGACCCTTACCGCTGGATGGAGAACGACAAGGATCCGGCGTGGCTGCCGTTCTTGAAAGGGCAGAACGATTACGCACGGGCGGTGCTCGACGCGCTGCCGAGGAGAACGTCGTTGCTCAAGCGCATCCAGCAGCTGTCGGGCGACACGGTCGCGACCAGCCGCGTACAACGCGCCGGCGGCCTGACTTTCTACACGCAGCGGCCAAAAGGTGCGGACAACTTCAAGTTGTTCGTGCGCGACGCGTCGGGCAACGACCGCGTGCTCGTCGATCCCACGAGGGCCGCGGTTGCCAAGGGTCATTTATCGCTCGATTGGTGGCAGGCATCGCCCGATGGCCGCCACGTCGTATATGGCGTGTCGGAGAACGGCAGCGAGGATTCGATCTTGCGCGTTCTCGCGGTCGCCGACGGCAGCGACCTGCCCGAACGTATCGCCAACACGCAGGCCGCGAACCCGCACTGGCTGGATGACGGCAGCGGTTTCTTCTACAACCAGCTGACCGGTGCCGTCGATACTCCGGAACGGTTTCTCGACAGTCAGGCGCGCTTCCACCGCCTGGGCACGGACCCCGATACCGATCCCCTTCTCATGAAGCGCGGGCTCGTCGCCGGAATAGAGTACGAGCGGATTCAAGCTCCCTATGTCGTCACTAGCTTGGGATCCGTGTACGCGATTCTCTTGCTCACCGATGTTCGGCCCGAGGCACGCGGCTTCATTGCGCCACTCGCCGATGTCATTGGAGGCCGCGCCCAATGGACATCGTTCGCGACTTTCGAAGACGAGGTGACCGACGTCGACCTCGACGGCGAGGACCTGTACCTGCTGGTCAACAAGGCCACGCCGCGGGGGCGTCTGGTGAAAACGTCCGCCCGCGCTCCCAACCTAGAAACCGCGGCCGTCGCCGTGCCGCAAGGACCCTTCGTCATCGAGAGCACCGCGCGGGCGCGCGACGGCCTGTACCTGCGCATCATGGACGGAGGCATCAGCCGCCTGCAGAAGCTCGGACACGATGGGCAGGTGACGGATATCCCGATGCCCTTCGACGGCACCATCGGTACGGTGTACACCGTCACTACTGAGGGGGGAGCCTTGATCTCGCTCGCGGGGTGGCTCACCCCGGCCGGCATCTACTCGGTCGATACGGGCGGGCACGTGACCGACACCCGAATCACGCCGAAGCCCTCCATCGATGTCAGCGGGTATGTGGCCAAGCGGTTTTTCGCCGCCGCCAAGGACGGCACGAAAATCCCCTACACGATCATCCACCGCAAGGGATTGAAGCTCGACGGCCGCGCGCCGACCTGGATCTCGGCGTACGGCTCCTACGGCATTGCGGCCTACACACCTGCATTTGCGGGCCGAACCCTGGCATTGATCGATGCGGGCGGCATCGTCGGCTACGCCAACGTGCGCGGCGGCGGTGAATATGGGCGCGAATGGCACAAAGCCGGACAACTCGCCAATAAATCCAACACCTGGCGAGACCTGATCGCGGTCTGCGAAGATCTCATCGCGAAGAAATATACCTCGCCGCGGCATCTCGCAATCGGCGGCCGCTCGGCAGGCGGGATCGCGGTGGGACGGGCACTGACCGAGCGGCCCGATCTGTTTGCCGCCGTGATCGACGGTGTCGGTTGGTCAAACCCGCTGCGATACGTCGTCGAGCAGAACGGCTACGGCGAAGAACCTGAATGGGGCGCGATCAATGATCCCGCCGGCTACCGCGCCCTCAAGAGCATCGACAGCTATCAAGCCGTGAAGGACGGAACGCCCTATCCGGCGGTCCTATTGACCACCGGCGTTACCGACCCGCGCGTCGCACCCTTCCACGTCGCGAAAATGGCGGCACGGCTACAGGCGGCAACGAGTTCCGGCAAGCCCATCCTCCTGCGCGTCGACTATGACGCAGGGCACGGAATGGGATCGACGCGCTCGCAACAAGACCGCGAAGCCGCCGATACCTACGCGTTTCTGCTCTGGCAGCTTCGCGGCTGATCGGCGCAAAATCGCGACCCGTTCGTCTCGCCGGGCGGCATCCGGCAAAAAAGTGACTAAAGTCACTTCGAGTCATGACCTTCGGCTCCTGACCCTGGGCCTCGTCTGGTCTAAATTGGCCGCAACGCAATAGAAAGGCCCGGAATGTCCGTCGTCGAAATAGCCCTCAAGCGGCCCTACACGGTCGTGGCCGTTCTAATCCTGGTCACCCTCATGGGAATTGGCGCCGCACTGCGCATGCCCATCGATATCTTTCCGGAAATCGATATCCCGGTAGTTGCCGTCGTGTGGACGTACAACGGGATGAGCGCACAGGACATTCAGAACCGCATTTTGACTTTGCACCAACGGCAGATTGCCTCGCTGGTGGACGACATCTCGCGCATCGAAGCCATCAGCTACCAAGGCGTCGGTGTGGAGAAGATCTACCTCCACGAGGGCGCCGACGTGACCCGGGCCGTCTCGCAGCTTGCGAGCAGCGCACTCGTGGTGCTCAAGTACATGCCGCCCAACATCACACCGCCTCTGGTTCTCCGGTACGGAGCCACCGATGTGCCGATCATTCAGCTTAGCCTCTCCAGCAAGTCGCTCCCCGATACCAAGCTCAACGACTTGGGCCAGAACATCATTCGACCCGCACTCGCCGTGGTGCACGGCGCCGAGGTCCCCTATCCCTACGGCGGCAAGCCGCGGGTGATCATGGCCGACTTGGACTCGCAAGCGCTGCAAGCGCGGGGCCTATCGGCGTCGGATGTCAGTACGGCGCTACAACATCAAAACGTCATTTTGCCGGCCGGCGATGTAAAGATCGGCGACAAAGATTACAGCGTGAAAATGAACAATTCGCCGGACGTCATTGAAACCATCAATGCGTTTCCCATCAAGCAGGTCGACGGACGAACCATTTTCATGCGCGATGTGGCGCACGTGCACGATGGATTTCAGGTACAGACGAATTCGGTGTCGGTCAATGGAACGCCGGGCGCACTGATGACGATTCGTAAGACCGGCGGTGTGTCGACTCTCGCCGTGATCGGCGGCGTACGCGGCGCGCTTACCGACATTCAAGAAAGTTGTTGCCTCCGGACGTTAACAATCAAGGCCTTGTTCGATCAATCCGTATTCGTGAAGGGCGCGCTCAACAGCGTGCTGCTGAGCGCGTGTATGGCAGCGGGGCTGACCGCGTTGGTCATCATCATGTTCCTGGGCAATGTCCGGCTGTCCGTGATCATCCTTGCGGCGATTCCCTTGTCGATTGTCGCCGCCGTGCTCTTCATCAAGCTCACCGGCCAAACGTTGAATACCATGACGCTGGGCGGATTTGCGCTGGCGATCGGCATTCTCGTCGACAACGGCACGGTCGTCATCGAAAACATCGAGCGCCACGTCGCGATGCGCGAACCCCTGCATCAGTCGATCGTGGCCGGCGCCAGCGAAGTCGCCGTACCTACATTTTTGTCCACCCTGTGCATTTGCATCGTCTTCGTTCCCGTGTTTTTGCTGCAAGGTACGGCAAGGTACCTCTTCTCGCCGCTGTCGCTCGCAGTCATCGGATCGCTCCTGGCGAGTCTTGCACTGTCGTTCACGATGGTGCCCGTGTTATTCAGTTATTTGATGCGCCGCGCCGTGCACGAATTCGACGCCGCGCCCGCGCGCGCGCCGGCCCCGGCTCGAAGCAAGAATCGTCTCGTACGGTTTCAAGCGGGGTTCGAGCGAGGATTCGAGAAATTTCGCGAGAGTTACCGCAATACGTTGTCGTGGACTCTCTCTCAGGCCCGCCTAACGGTAGCGGCATTCGGTGGGTTGATTGCGGTGTCGGCGCTTCTTTTCCCGTTGTTGGGACGGGATTTTTTTCCTCAAGTGGATGCAGGGCAGATGCGCCTGCACGTCAGAGCGCCTGCGGGCACCCGGCTCGAGAGGACGCAGCAATACTTCGCGGAGGTCGAGACGCAGATCCGAAAGCTGATCGGCAACGATCAAATCGATGTCATGCTCGACAACATTGGACTTCCGTATAGCGGCATCAATATCGCTCTCGAGTGATTCGGCTACCGTGGGTCCGATGGATGGCGAGATCTTGATCTCGCTGACTGAAAAGCACGGGCCGACGGCCAAAATTGTTGCCATGCTGCGACGCGAGCTGCCGGCTCGATTTGCGGAACTCCAGTTCTTCTTTCAGCCCGCCGACATCGTCGACCAAGTCCTCAACTTCGGCCAACCGGCGCCGATCGATGTCAGGGTATCGGGCCCGGATCAAGGCGCCGCTTTTGCCTTGGCGTCGCAAATCGCGCACGCCTTGGGCCGGGTCGCCGGTGTCGTGGACTCGCACGTGTTCCAGGTTCCGAATGCGCCGGCGCTGACCGTGGACATGGACCGCACGATGGCGACACAGACCGGCGTGACGCAACAAGAGGCCGCGAATAACGTGCTGGTGGCCACCAACTCCAGCGCGCAGACGGCGCCCAATTTCTGGGTGGATCCCCGCAACAACGTAAGCTATCCGCTCGTGGTCCAGGTTCCGGCCTATCGAATCCGTTCGTCCCAGGATCTGCAAACCATGCCCGTGACTTCAGGAGCGGCCACGACGTCCCGACAATTGCTTCTGAATCTCGCATCATTCGGGCGAGAGGCGGTTCCCATGGTGACTTCGCAGTTGAATATCCGCCCGGTATTCGACGTGCATGCCGACGTTCAAGGCCGCGACTTGGATGGCGCTGCCACCGACATCGATGCGGTTTTAAAGGCGCATCGCCCGGATGCATCGAAAGCATTGACGGTAACTCTGAGCGGCCAGGTCGAGACGATGCGCGAGAGTTACGCGGGTCTGTTTACGGGCATCGCACTGGCGATCATCCTGGTGTATCTGTTTCTCGTAATGAACTTCCAGAGCTGGATCGACCCGCTCATCGTTTTGATGGCGGTTCCGTTCGCGCTGGGTGGCGTGCTCTGGATGCTCTTTTTGTCGCAAACGCCCATGAGCGTACCTGCGCTCATGGGCACGCTCATGTGCATTGGGTTGACGACGGCAAACAGCATTCTGGTCGTCAGCTTCGCCAATCAACGCATGGCGGTGGGCGACGACTCGTTGCGCGCGGCAACGAGCGCGGGTTACACACGCTTGCGGCCGGTCCTCATGACAGCCGGCGCGATGATGCTCGGAATGGTACCGATGGCCCTGGGAATCGGCGAGGGCGGCGAGCAGAACGCGCCGTTGGGCAGGGCGGTGATCGGCGGACTGCTGTTCGCGACGTTTGCGACGCTGATCTTCGTGCCCACGATGTATCGCTTGTTGCGCCGGCTGCCGGCCGCCGCGGGCGATTCAACGATTGCAGGAAGCGCCAATGCTGCCGCATGACCCAGCCGATCCGCCGACCGCAACCCTGCTGAGCGAGAATCCATCGCACAGCAAGTATCCTGACGATGTGTCGCGTACGGAAGATGGCGAGGTCTCCACGAGTTTTGCGCCCGACACGGGGCGGCGCACGAAGACCGCCGTCACCATTGCCGCGGCCATCTTATTGCTTTGCTTCCTGGCGGTGATCGGAGTGCGCTATTTGCACGCCCGTGCCGTTGCCGCGGCCGGGGAAACCGCCTATTCGACGCCGCCGCCCGTGGATGTCGTGATCGCCCGGCCGGCAACGCTGGGCCAGGATTTGGTCCTGCCCGGGCAGACCGCGGCGTGGTACGAGACGACCATTTACGCTCGCGTGAATGGCTACGTAACGAAGTGGCTGGTCGATATCGGCGATCACGTCCAGAAGGGCCAGGTTCTCGCGACGATCGAGACCCCAGAGCTCGACGCCGAGTTGCGGGCTGCGCGCGCGCAGCTCAAGGCGTCGGAGGCTCAAGTGCGGGCGCGAAAGGCCGAAGCCGAATTCAGCAAAACGACCAACGAGCGCTGGCGCGACTCACCGAAAGGGGTGGTGTCGGAACAGGAGCGGCAGGCCAAGAAAGCGGACTACGAGAGTTCCGAGGCGCGGCTGTACGCAGCCAATGCGCAAGTCAGTCTCGACAAATCCAAGGTCGACCAATACAACGCGCTGACCGAATTCAAGCAAGTGAAGGCGCCCTTCGACGGGACCATCACCGAACGCAAGATCGACATCGGCAACCTGGTGACGGCCGGCAGCGGTTCGACCACGACGCCCCTTTACCGTATGGCGCAAACCGAGCCGTTGCGGGTATTCGTGGATGTGCCGCAGAGCGCCGCCGGAGAGTTGATGAACGCCGGGGCGCCGGCCGAGATTCGTGCACCGGGCGCGGTGGGCGGCGTTTTTGCCGGCAAGATCGCCCGATCCGCGGAATCCATCGATGCACAGGCGCGCACGATGCGAGTGGAAGTCGACATGCCCAATGTCAATCATGCGCTGGTGCCCGGAATGTACGTGAATATCGCTTTCAAGCTGCCGCCTCGCGGGCTGGTCGAAGTGCCCGCCGCTGCTCTGATTTTTCGAGCAACCGGCACGCAAGTCGCGCACGTGGATGCAAACGGCAAGATTCAATTTGAAAACGTCGTGATTGCCCGCGATAACGGCGTCCTTGGTCGAATTGGCGTCCGGGGTACAACCGGGCGACCGGCTGGCGCTGAATATCAGCAGCCAAATCGCTTCCGGACAAACGGTGGCCGTGAAGGAGCCCGTTGCCGCCGATACTCCCCCCGGCGCGAAGCGCTGACGGGTCATCCAATGAGGGCATTTCGTCTAATGGTTGTCGGGTTGGTCGGCGGTTTAACCGCTTGCGCGGCCGGCCCTGCTTACCACACCCCAAAACCTGATACGCCGCCGAACTTCGCCAGCCGGATTGCAGCGAACTCATCAGCGCAGCCTGCGGCGCCGGCCCCGGACTTGGCGACGTGGTGGCGTGCGCTCAACGACGAAGAACTCGACTCCCTCGTCGATCGAGCCGTCACTTCCAATCTGGATCTAGAGATTGCCTTGGATCGATTGCAGCAGGCGCGCACTTACGAGGCGGTGATCGTTGGGCATGCGTTGCCGGGAGTGCGGGCAAGCGCCGCGCGCGGGCCGCGGCACGGGAAACGACCTCACGAAGGGGCGCGCCGACACGGCGCTCACATCCGCGGATTCAAGCGCCGGTCTGCAACACATCAACACGATCGAGGGATTCGATGCGGTCTGGGAACTCGATCTATTCGGCAAATTCCGCCGGGAATTCGAGGCGGCCCGGGCCGATACCGAAGCGGCGCGCGCCGCGCGTTACGACGTCCTCACTTCCGTGGTCGCGGACGTGGTGCGGGCGTACGTCGATCTGCGCGGATTTCAAGTGCGTGCCGGCATCTTGCACAAGGCGGGCGACGTGCTGCGCGAGTCGTTGCGGATCGTCAATATTCGCTATGAGCGCGGCATCACCAACGAACTCGATGTAGCGCTTGCGACACGCGAGCTCGCTACTCTGGAGGCGCAAATTGGCCCCGTCGAGGCGGAGCTGAATGCCGCGCAATACACGATCGCGGTGCTCGTCGGCGAGTACCCCGAAAACATGGTTCAAGAACTGTCGAAACCCGCTCTCATTCCCTACATGCCTGCGCCCGCCGCGCCCGGCGCTCCGATCGACCTGTTGAAACGCCGCCCGGATATCCAGCGAGCGGAACGCGAGCTCGCGGCGGCCACTGCGCGCATCGGTGTGGCGACGGCTAACCTGTTTCCTCAGGTGGCAATCATCGGCTCGATCGGCAGCCAGGAGCAAGGATGGGGGACCACCCCGGCTGTCGGCAAGCATATTTGGTCCTTCGGACCGGGAGCGGTATGGCCCCTTCTTGACTTCGGCGCGCTCGATGCGCAGGTGGACATTGCAGACTTGGCGGCTCGCGCGAGCATGGTGAATTACCGAAAAGCCATCTTGAATGCGGTGCGGCAGGTGGATAGCACTCTCGATGCCTACGAAGCACAACAGGTCCGTATGGAGAAACTGGGCATCGCTATGATGGCCGGCGAACGGGCAGTTGATTTGGCAACCCAGAGATACAATCGCGGCCTCACCGACTTCCTCAACGTCGTCGATGCCGAGCGTCAATTCTACGATTTACAGGGACAGTACGCGACCGCACAAGTCGCGCAGGGCGAACAGTTCGTCCAGCTCTACAAGAGCCTTGGCGGCGGATGGCAAAATTATCAGGCCGTTCCCGATATCAGGCGGCCTCAGCCCGCCGTCATTGCCGCATTCCGACGCGTTCTGAGCAGTTCGGCGCCTAGTGAGAGTTCCCGCTGAGACCGATCGAGTTCACAACCTTGGTCACCCCGGCGGCTTGGAGGGCGACAGATTCCGCCATCTCGCGCTCCAGATCCGTATCGACCAAACCATACAGATACACCACATGATTGAGTGTCTGCACGGTCAGTAAATTCGGCGGTTCCAGTGCCGGGTGCTCCTTCAGCATCGCCCGAACATTCGCAGTAATTTGGGCATCGCCGGCGCATCCCCCGAGTCCGCATTTCCTGTAGGCGGCACACCCCGACAGGACACTCATGAGAACGATGGTGAAGGCCAGCGTCGAGCGTTCTGTCCGCCTGCTCATTGAAGCCGCATCCGAATTCACAGGAGTCTCGTCAAAATTTGCGCCTCGTTCCAAACTCGGCATTAGGGCCGGCGCCGCAGGCCCGCCGGTATCAGAGCCAGCCCCAACAACTCGAAAAGACCATGGGCCACCAGCGCCATCAGCGCCGCCGGAATGGCACCCATGAGGATGGTGGGGACGTCGTTCAAGGACAGCCCGGACACGATGGGCGCGCCGTAGCCTCCGGCCCCCACCAAGGCGGCGAGCGTTGCCGTGCCGATGCTGACGATGGTCGCGGTTTTGATTCCCGCCAGCAACGTCGGGCTCGCGAGCGGCAGCACCACTTTGAAGAGCACCTGCCGGCGGTTCAATCCGAACGCGCGCGCGTTCTCCAAATGGATCGGGTTCACGGCGCGAATGCCGGTGAACGTGTTGAGCACCACCGGCAGCAAGCTGTACAGGCATAGCGCAGCCAGGGCAGGCTTGGTCCCTACGCCGAATACCGGAATGAGAAAACACAACAGGGCGAGCGACGGAATCGTCTGAACCACGGCGCTCGACAACAGGATTGCCTGTCCGGCGGTATGAAAGCGCACGGCCGTCACGCCGAGCGGTATGCCGACGAGCACTGAAAACAGCAGCGACACGCCGACCAGCCACAAATGTTCTTTCGTACGCCGGGCAACCTCGTGCAGCCAGCTTTTCGAGGTCGGACTCTCGGACCCGAGGAATTGCGCGGCTATTTTGTCGAAGGGGACCTTTTGGATGTCGGCTTGGGCGTTCATGTCGAGCATGGCCTCTTCGCTGATCTTGCCTTCCAGACCCCGAAGCGCCTGCCACTCGCGCGGATATTTATTCACGAACGCCTGTCTCGCGACCCACACGGCTTGATATACGGGAAAATAATTGTGATCGTCCTTGAGCACCCGCAGATTGAGTTTTTTTATCTTCGCGTCCGTCGAATAGACATCGATCAAGTCGACGGCATCCTGATCGATGGCCTGAAAGCTCAACGTATGCTCCATTCGATTGATTTTTTGCGGATTGAAGCTCAAGTGGTAACTTTCGACCAAGCCGGGATACCCGTCCTTCCGATCCATGAATTCGTAGCTGAAAGCGGCCCGGATGGACGACTGAATGGGAATCAAATCGCCGATCGAATGCAGGTTGTGCTTCTGCGCGAACTCCTCTTTCACCGCCAGGGCATAGGTATCGTTGAATCCCAGCGAGTCCGATAAGGTCAGACCCGAACCGGACAGCCCCTGCCGAATCTCGTCGACGGACTTGAGCTCCGGGCGCTTGAGGATGGCCTCCGCGAGCGTGCCCGTGTAGTCGGGGTACACGTCGATCGCGCCGCTTCTCAGCGCCTCGAACAAAATCCCGGTGCTTCCCATCCCCAGCTTGCGGGTGACGGGCACACTCGACGAGGACTCGATCGTTTGGGCCGCCATCTCGCCCAGCACATAGCTCTCGGTGAAGATCTTGCCGCCGATCACGATCGTATTGGCGGCAAACGAAGCGCAAGAAATCAGCGTTCCGAATAAGAGTGCCGTGAGCGGGATGCGTCTCATTTGACTTCGCTCGCATCCGGCAGGGTACGCTGCGCGTTGATGAACTGAGTCACGAAAGGGCTGGCGGGCTGAAGCAAGAGGTCGCGGTAAGTCCCGGTTTGAACCATTTTTCCTTCATGGAGCATCGTGAGCTGTTCCGCGAGATAGACCGCCTCACCGAGATCGTGAGTGACCAGGAGCACCGTCTTGCCGAGCCGCTGGAAAATGGATTTCAATTCCTGCTGCAGGCTGCTGCGGATGAGCGGATCCAATGCAGCCATGGGTTCATCCAACAACATCACGGCAGGATCCATCATCGCGGCGCGCATGATCGAGACCCTTTGTTTCTGGCCGCCGCTCATCTCACGAGGAAAGTGCGTGAGGATCTCCGGATCCAGATCCACGACCTTGCGCAGTTCCTCCACGCGATCGTCGATTCGAGAGTTCTTCCATCCCCGCAGCCTCGCGACCAAGGCGACATTGTTTTTCGCCGAGATGTGCGGAAATAGTCCGCCATCTTGCGGAACGTAGCCGATGCGGTCGGCCCATTCGACTTGGGTGAACGAGAGCAACGCTTGATCGTTGATCTTGACGTAACCTTTGTCGAAAGGAATCAATCCCAGCGTAATTCTGAGCAGCGTTGTCTTGCCGGAGCCGCTCGACCCGATCAGCGCATGGGTGACGCCCTTGGGGATGGCCAAGTTCACGTCGTCGAGGACGAGCCGGCCCTCGAAGGTTTTGCAGATATTTTGCAGCTCCAGCATGACGGTGCGTCAAGCACATCCCTTAAGGTGCCGATCGAACAAAGCGCCCTCGCCCCTAGGGCTGGGCGGCAATGACGGCGATTTCAATCTTGAATTCGGCGGACGCCAGGTGAGAACTGAGAACGGTGGCGCGTGCCGGGGTTTGTCCTTGAACGACCCACGACTGCCACACGCCGTTCATTTCCGCGAACGTCGCCATGTCCGTGAGCCAGATAGTCGCCGACAACAACCGGCTCTTGTCGGTGTTTGCCTCCGCCAGCAGGCCGTCGATCAACGCGAGTACTTCCCGCGTTTGAATGGCGACCGTGGCGCCGGGCGCAACCTGTCCCGCCAAGTATACGGTCTTGTTGTGTATCACCGCTTGCGACATCCGCGGGCCGGGCTTAATGCGAGTGATCGTCATAGTGACTCCATTGGGTTGTGCTGCCAGCCTATACCGGCTATACGATCGAAGTGCGATCATTGCAAGCGCGTAATCCGTTTGTAAAACTGACAATCGGGCGGGGGAAGCACATGGATTTGGGAATTCGCGGACGGACGGCGATCGTCTGTGCATCGAGCCAGGGACTCGGCCGGGCCTGCGCCTTGGCGCTCGCCGAAGCCGGCGTCGCGTTGGTCATCAACGGGCGCAACCGCTCGTTGCTCGAGCGGACGGCCGAAGAGATTCGCCAGGCCACAGGGGTGGACGTGACCCCCGTGCTCGCCGACGTATCTACCGTCGAGGGGCAGGGGGCGCTGTTGGCGGCCTGTCCGACGCCCGACATCCTGATCAACAATAACGGGGGACCGCCATTCCGGGACTTCCGCGAACTGGATCGCCAGGCGATGCTGACGGGCGTGACCATGAACATGGTGACGCCCATCGAGCTCATTCAAAAAGTCATCGATCCGATGATGGCCCGCGGATTCGGCAGAATCGTGAATATCACTTCCATCAGCGTCAAGATGCCCATTGCCGGACTGGATCTGTCGAGCGGTGCGCGGGCGGGGCTCACGGCCTTCGTAGCCGGGATCGCACGAAAGGTCGCGGACAAGAACATCACGATCAATAATCTATTACCCGGAAGTTTCGATACCCAGCGCCTGCGCGGCGGCTTCGCGGCCACTTCCAAAAAAACCGGGAAACCAGAATCAGCCGTGGCCGCTCACGCTCTGGGGGAGATTCCCGCCAAGCGCTTCGGCACTCCCGCGGAACTCGGGCAAACCTGCGCTTTTTTGTGCAGCGTCCATGCGGGCTACCTCACCGGTCAGAACATCTTGCTCGACGGCGGAGCCTATCCAGGGGCGTTTTGAGAAACGCGGCTGGGGTGGTTGCCCCCTAATAGCTCTCCGCGCTTCTATGCTCTCGGCATTCCATATCGCTACTAAGAAACCTGACGTTTTGTCGCTATGGCGGTGGTCAAAGCGTCAAAACGTCCCCTCGAAAAAAACATGTGCGCTCGGGTCGGCGGCCCTCAAAACGCGGCGATTTCCTTCGGCGCCAGCAGCCGCCACCGCCCTTTCGCGAGCTTGCCCAGCGTGAGGGGGCCAATTGCGACTCGAACCAGGCGGAGGACCGACACATCGAACGCCTCCAGCAACCGGCGTATGTGCCGGTTCCGTCCCTCGTCCAGGACGATTTCCAACCAGGCGTTCTTCTCCCCCGCCCGCAGCACGCGGGCAGATCGGACCGCCAAACGCTGGCCCTGCACGACCACGCCATGCTCAAGGTCCCGTAACAGAGGAGCATCCGCCAAGCGATCGATCTGCACGTGGTAGGTTTTCGGCGGCCCGGAATCCAGGTCGGTGATGCGTGCGGCCCAAGCAGGGTCATTACTGAACAACAGCAAACCCTCGCTGGCCTTGTCGAGCCGGCCGATGGGAGCCAACCACGGCAGCGCCGCATCCGTGAAGCAGGAATATACCGTAGCGCGGCCGCGCTCATCGCGGGTCGAGGTCACCAAGCCGCGCGGCTTGTTCAGCATGAGCACGATCCGCGCCGCCGGTACCGGCTCTTCGCCGTCGATATCGATGCGGTCCACGCCTTGGTGCACCGGGAATTCCGCATCGATCACGACGCGGCCGTTCACGCGCACGCGCCCCTCGCGAACCCACGTCGCCGCCTGGGTGCGCGAGCCCCAGCCCAGCTTGGAAATGACCCTTGCCACGCCGTGACGCGGCACCCTGTGGCGCGGCAACTTCGATACCGCTACCAGAACGCTCCGGCAGCGCCCGGAAAGACAATGGGACTCTCGAAACCCTCCGCGGAAACGCTGGCAACCCCGAACACGAAATCGTCGATCGCGATATCCGTGAGCGTCACGCCAGCATTGTTGCCCGCATCGCGTGAATGCGACCAGGCGGCCTCGGTCGTGTCGCGCCAATGAACGCGGTACCCAGCCGCCGGCGACCCGGGCGCCACGGTCCATGACAACTTCGTATCCGGTTCGACCGCGCCTGCAATCTTGACGTTCGTGGGCGGCGGCGGGGCCGATGCCATGGAGGCCGCGGCCAGCGCGTTGGTGGCGGCGACCTTGCCGAGATAGGCGAAATCAACGTGCGCGATGGTGTCGCCGTATTCCACGCCGCCGTCGGTGCGCAAGTCCTGATGTTGGTGCCGGTAGTCCTCGGCGTTCTCGGTAAAGCGCACCGCAGGAAACCCGAGCGCGTTGAACGCCGAGTGATCGCCGCCGCGGCCGAAGCGATCGAGCCGGTACACCAGGGCCACGGTCCAGTTGGGCATATAGCGTTCCGCGACGTCCTTCGCGTAGCGCGCCACATTGCGCGAAGCCGAATCGTTCTCGCCGCCCTCGAAGCGACGTTGCTTGGCCTGCTCGGCGCTCTCCACCTCGCGGGTGCCTTCGGAGAATAGGCGCAGCCGTGTGTTGTCGATTACGCCATTCTGTCCGCGGATGGCGCCGACGATATCGTTGTTGAGATCCGCTTCCACGCGCCAGCTTTGGGCCTTCGCATAGTCGGCGAGCACCTTACCGCCATACAGCCCCTGCTCCTCGCCCGACAGCACCCCATAGACGAGGGTTGCCGGAAACTTGTAGCGGCTCAAAATCCGCGCCGCCTCGATCACCACCGCAACTCCCGAGGCATCGTCGTCCGCCCCAGGCGCATCGGCGATCGCATTCATGGGATCGGAGACGCGTGAATCGATGTGGCCGGTGATCACGATCACGCGCTCCGGATCGGTCGTACCTTTTTGAATCGCCACCACGTCCACGATCTCCGCAGGCTTCGGTACGCGCTCGCCCGTCACGATTTGCGAGGGCGTCACGATGGTCAGACACCCTCCGCAGCCGCGCCCAATCTCCACGAATCGGTTCTGCGCCCAGCGGCGCGCCGCGCCGATGCCGCGCTTCGGCGATGCCGTGTCAGACAGGGTATGCCGCGTACCAAATCCCACCAGCGACTGAATCGTGGCGTGCAGTTGCGCCGGGTCAGGTGCAGCCGCGATCTCCAGCATAAGCTGCTCTCCGGCTGCAGCGGTGCCCGCCGTCAGCAGAAGGGCCGCGACTTTAAGGCTCGTGATCCCGCGCCGTACCATTCTCATATCAATCCTTTGGCGTGCACGCCCGATCCACGTGCTCTCGCATTTATGACCTGGCGACCGCGCAGACTGGGGCGTAGCATAAGTGCCCATTCGGAGGGTCGCCAGAACTATGAAATCGACTATACAACAAGACGAAGCACGCACCGGTTTGCAACTTCGCTCGCTCGTCAAGAACACGGGCGATTTGGAAGTGTCGCTGTGCCGCGTGGCCACTCCGAGCCCGGCGGCCAATGAGGTACTCATCCGCGTCGAAGCCGCTCCCATCAATCCGTCGGATCTCGGACTGCTTTTCGCCGGTGCCGACATCTCCAAAGCGGGCCAAGGTGGTACGAAGGATCATCCCTCGATAACCGCCCGCGTTCCGGATGCTGCGCTCAAGAGCATGGCGGCGCGCTTCGATGTCTCCATGCCCATCGGCAACGAGGGTGCGGGGGTGGTCGTCGAAGCCGGGGAATCTCCTGCCGCGCAAGCGCTGCTCGGCAAGACGGTCGCCGCGCTCGGCGGAGCGATGTACTCGCAATACCGCTGCGTATCGCTCGAGCAGGTTTTGGCTCTGCCCGATGGCACAACGCCCGCCGAGGGCGCCTCATCGTTCGTCAACCCGCTGACCGCGCTCGGCATGGTCGAGACCATGCGCGGTGAAGGCCATACGGCGTTGGTGCATACCGCGGCCGCCTCCAATTTGGGAAAGATGCTGCAGCGGATTTGCGACAAGGAGCGGATCGCCCTGGTCAATATCGTCCGCAACCAACAGCAAGTCGATTTGCTGCGCTCGATGGGCGCCGCTCACGTGTGCGATTCAAGTTCACCCGAGTTCGTGCACAATCTCATCGAGGCCTTGAGCGCAACGGGCGCAACCATCGCGTTCGATGCCATCGGCGGCGGCAAACTCGCCGGCCAGATACTGATGTGCATGGAAGCAGCCATTCTTCGAAAGGCCACCCAATACAGCCGCTACGGCTCGTCAGTTCACAAGCAAGTCTATGTGTACGGCGGGCTTGGCCAGGGTCCGATCGAGCTCAACCGCAATTTCGGCATGGCATGGGGAGTCGGGGGTTGGCTGGTCACCCCGTTCCTGCAGAAGCTCGGGTCGGCGGGCACGCAAAAACTCAAGCAGCGCGTGGCAGCGGAGCTGAAAACGACCTTCGCCAGCGGCTATGCAAAAGAGGTGTCGCTGGCCGAAGCGCTGGACCTCGCCGTGATCTCCGTTTACGGCAAGAGTTCGACGGGCGCTAAATATCTGATCAACCCCAATAAGGGCCTCGGCGCAGCCAAGGGCACCTGACAGCGCGCGGAAATCAATGAACCCGCGATAACGTTGCGCGGGAACCACCGCCGCCCGGCAAGGTCGTACGTTTGCGCGCGACCTTTTCCAAAGGTCGAAACAGCACCACCGGTGCGTCTGGAGCTTTAAAATAAAGGGCGGCGCCCCTCTAAGAGTTTGGGCCACGCTAAGGTTCGGCCGCGCCAAGGTTGGTCGCACTAAAGTTGGCCGCGCTAAGGTTGGCCGCGCTTGACCCAACTTGTTTTCTATATAACTGCGGATAATTGTAGAGGATCGGCTGATGAATCAAGAATCGAGTCCCTTAACCTCCCGGTTTCGGCCGACGCCGGAGGCCTCGCCGGCCCCGTCCGCGATGTCCTTGGGCTCCGATGCCGCCATGCGCGCCGCCCGCGAGGCCGTGCTGGACAATTCCGGCTGGGTCGCGCCCCTGCAAGCGGAAATGGCGCGCGTCATCGTGGGGCAGCGGCACTTGTTGGACCGGCTGTTGGTGGCGCTTCTTACGAACGGCCACGTGCTGCTCGAAGGGGTACCCGGGCTCGCCAAGACGCTGGCGCTGAAAACCCTGGCGGCCGGCGTCGCGGTTCGCTTCAAACGTCTTCAATTCACGCCCGACATGCTGCCGGCAGACATCGTCGGCACCATGATTTACAACCCTCAGGACGGCGCCTTCCGCACCAAGCACGGACCTATTTTCAGCAATCTCATCCTGGCGGATGAAATCAATCGCGCGCCGGCAAAGGTGCAGAGCGCGCTTTTGGAAGCGATGCAGGAACGCCAAGTGACCATCGGCGACGAGACCTATCCGCTCCCGAATCCGTTTCTGGTCTTGGCGACGCAAAACCCGCTGGAGCAGGAAGGCACCTATCCTTTGCCGGAGGCGCAGATCGACCGGTTCATGATGAAGGTGGTGGTGAGCTATCCCAATCGGACCGAAGAGCGCGCCATCTTGGACGCCATGGCGACGTCGGAAGCGCTGCCGACCCCGCGTCCCGTCGTGTCCGCTGAGCAGATTCTGAACGCGCGCCATGTCGTGAACACGCTCTACGTCGACGACAAAATCAGAAATTACATTGTGGATCTGGTGCTCGCGACGCGCCCGCCGGTCGCGAAATCGATGAAGATCGACGGGTATATCCAGACCGGCGCTTCGCCCCGCGCGACCATCAACTTGACCCTCGCCGCTCGCGCCATTGCCTTTCTCAACGGCCGGCACTATGTGACTCCGCAGGACGTGAAGTCGATCGCCATGGATGTGCTGCGTCATCGTGTTTCCGTGACCTACGAAGCCGAGGCCGAAAACATCACGTCCGAGGATGTCATCTATAAGATTCTCGACGCCCTGCCCGTCCCCTGACCGTCATGCCGGCTGACACCACCAAATCGACGAAAGCCATCATGAGCGGCATGCGGCAATTGGAAATCCGCACGCGCCGCATGGTCAACGACAGCCTTGCCGGCGAGTACCATTCGGTATTCAAGGGCCGCGGCATGGACTTCGACGAGGTGCGCGAATACACCCCAGGCGACGAAGTGCGAACCATCGACTGGAACGTCACCGCGCGCGCCGGCCGGCCCTTCGTCAAGAAATTCACCGAGGAGCGCGAACTCACGATTTTATTGGTGGTGGACATCAGCGCCTCAGGCAATTTCGGCTCGGCTGCTTTGAGCAAACGCGACCTGGCCGCCGAGCTCGCCAGCGTGCTGGCGTTTTCCGCGATCCGCAACAGCGATAAGGTCGGCTTGCTTCTTTATACCGATCGCATCGAGCGCTATCTGCCGCCCAAAAAAGGCCGGCGTCACGTGCTGCGCGTCGTGCGGGACATTCTTTACCACACGCCCGAAGGCCGGGCCACCGACACTGTGAAGGCGCTCGATGTCGCCAACCACGTCCTGCATCGGCGCGCCATCGTGTTCCTGATTTCCGATTTCCAATCGCCGGGCGATCCGGTCGTTACCCGCGCCGACCTGCGCCGCGCGATGCGCCAGACGAATAGACGTCACGACCTCATCGCCGTCCAAATCGAGGACCCGCGGGAGAAACAGCTTCCCAACATCGGCGTTCTTGCGCTGGAAGACGCGGAAACCGGAGAGATCATCGAGCTCGACACCTCCAGTGCCGCTGTCCGCAAGCGCTTCAACGAGCTGTCGATCGAGCGAGCGCGCCGATTGGTGAATGATTTTCGCTCCGAGGGCGTCGATACCTTGGAGCTCAAAACCGATTCACCGTATATGCCCGCCTTGCAGCGATTCTTCAAAACTCGCGAGCGCCGGCGAGTATGAGCAATCGGATTACCAAGCGTGCGTGCCCGGCATGCACCGCCGCGGCGCTTGGGCTCGCGGCGGTGGCCACGCTCGCCGGGGCATTCGTTGTGGCGCCGGCGCCCGCCCGCGCGTTGCCGCCACCGCCATTGAGTGCGTCACAGCCCTCGAACTCGCCGCCGGCCTTCAGCGCGCCGCCGGCCTTAAGCGCGCCGCCGGCCTTAAGCGCGCCGCCGCCTGCAAATACTGCGTCCGCCGAAGATATCCGCGACATCCGCGGTCCCAAGCGCATCCCGCCGGCGTGGCTCGTACCGGCCCTGATCGCGATCTTGGCGGCGCTCGCCGTCGGCGGCTATGCTGCTTGGCGCTGGAAGCGGCGGCGGCAATTGCCGAGGGCGCTGCGGCCCTCTGAGATCGCGCTGCAGCGCCTTGGGGACATCCGTCCGCTCTTGGATCCGTCGAGCGTCCGGGAATTTTCCATTGCGATATCGGACATCGTGCGCGGGTACATCGAAGCCGAATTCAGGATCACGGCCACTCATCGCACCACCGAGGAGTTTCTGCACGATCTCCTGGACTCGCCGCAATCGAAGCTGGCCGCGCACCGCAATCTCCTGGCGCGATTCCTCGAACAATGCGATATGGCTAAATTTGCGGGTATGTCCTTGACGACGCAGATCATGGAATCGCTGCATCAGAGCGCCCGCAGCTTCGTGATCGAAACATCCAAACCCGCGCCGGCGGAAACCGGCGAGGTCCCGGAGTTATCTCGCATCAAGGAGGCTCGTGATTCGCTTCCTTCAACCTGAGTGGCTGTGGCTTCTGACGCTGCTGCCCGTGGTGATGTTCCTGCGCGGTCGCCGCGGTGCCGTTGCAGCCGTCGAATTCTCGGACGTGGGTCTTGCGCGGGAGGTGGCTCGTGCCGGCCGCTCCCGGGCGGGCGGCTGGGTGTGGCTGTTGCCCCTGCTCGCGGCCGCAGGCATGATCGTCGGCCTCGCCCGTCCGCAACGCGGCCATAGCCACACCGAAGTGACGGCCAACGGAATCGACATCGTTCTCGGACTGGACGTGTCCGGATCCATGCAAGCGCTCGACTTTCAGATCGACAATCGACGCGTAAATCGGATCGACGTCGTAAAGTCCGTGGTATCGAGGTTCATCGAAGAGCGGCCCAATGACCGCATCGGTCTCATAGCCTTCGCTGCCGCGCCCTACCTGGTCAGTCCCCTCACGCTCGATCACGATTGGCTGCAACAGAATCTCGAGCGCGTCACCACCGCCGTGGCCGATGAGGACGGCACGGCCATCGGCTCGGCGATCGCGGCAAGTGTCAACCGATTGCGCACGAGGGCCGCAAAATCAAAGGTCGTGATTTTGCTCACCGACGGCATGAACAATACCGGCAAAGTATCGCCGCTCGCGGCGGCGGAAGCGGCAAGAGCTCTGGGCGTCAAAATTTATACCATCGGCGTCGGCGTGCGCGGCATGGCGCCCATTCCCGTGCGGGACGAGACCGGCCGCATGCATATCATGATGGATAAGGTCGACGTGGACGAGAAGACGCTGCAGACGGTCGCCGCCGAGACCGGCGGCACATTTTACCGCGCCACCGATACCGATTCGTTGAAAAAGATCTACGAGCAGATCAACCGTCTCGAGAAATCCGCGCAGACCGTGCAGAAATTCGAACACTACGACGAGCTGTATTCGTGGGCGCTGATCCCATCGGCGGCCATCCTTGGATTCGGATTGCTGCTACAGCATACCCGCTTCCGGAGATTGCCATGATGTTCAGCCATCCCTCATGGCTGGCCGTGGGAGCCCTCGCGTGTTCTTGCCTGATCTGGCTATGGCGACGCTACGATGCGCGCCAGCACGCCGCGCTCGGGAAATTCGTGTCGCCGCACCTGCGCTCGCAACTCACGCAGTCGGTCTCCGTCGGCCGCCGCCGCGCGCAGCGCGGACTGATGCTCGCGTCCCTGGCATTGCTGTTCATCGCACTGGCGGGACCGCTCGTCGGTTATCGCTGGGAACTCGTCAGCCGCCGCGGCATCGAGATTATTTTCGCCGTGGATACCTCGCGCAGCATGTCGACGCCGGACGTGAAGCCTGATCGGCTCACCCGAGCGAAGCTGGCGATCGACGACTTTACCAATAAGCTGGACGGGGATGCGGTGGGGCTCGTGGCCTTTGCCGGCAGCGCATTCCTCGTGTGCCCCATCACCCTCGACTACGGCGCGTTTCATGAGTCGCTGAACGCGATCGACACGAACACCATCCCGCGCGGCGGCACCAATATTGCGAGCGCCATTCGCGAGGCGCAGTCGGCGCTCCGGCGCCGACCCGGCAGCGATAAGATCCTCATCCTGGTTACCGATGGAGAGGATCTCGAGGGCGATGCACTCGTCGCGGCCCAGGCCGCGTCCCGGCAGGACGGCTTGAAGATCTACACGATCGGTGTGGGCACTCCGCAGGGCGATCTGATCCCCCTGGCGGCAAGCCCGAACGGCGGATTCGTGAAAGACGATTCGGGCGGATACGTCAAATCGCGGCTCGATGAGCCCGCGTTGAAGGCGATCGCGGCGTCGACGGGCGGCCTATACGCACCCCTGGGTTCGCAGGCACAAGGATTCGACACCATCTACACGGCGGGCTTGGCGCCCAGGCTCAAGCACGACCTTGCCTCGCGCCAGCAGAGAGTCTATATCGAGCGCTATCAATGGCCGCTCGCGGGTTCGGCGGGATTGCTGCTCACGAGCTTGCTCGTCGGCAGCCGCCGCCGAATCACCTTTCGCGGGCGTCATCAAACGGCCGCGCCGCAACCATCGCGGGTCGATCCGCAGGTGGCCGCCGTCCTGATCCTGATGCTGCTGTCGGTACTGGTTTTGCCGGCGGGATTGGTGCGCGCTTCGACGACGCGTGCCGAGGATGCCTATAAAAAAGGTGATTTCGCGACGGCGGCGAACGAGTATGCCGCTGCGGCAAAAAGCGACCCCAAGCTGCCCGTATTGCAGTTCAACGCAGGAACGGCGGCATATCGGGCTGGGCAGTTTCCACAGGCGGCGCAGGCGTTTCAGGAATCGATAAACCGAGCGCCGTCGGCAGACGCCAAGCGTCTCGCGGAGCAACAGGACGCCTACTACAATCTCGGCAATACGCTGTACCGAACCGGGCAAAAGACCGAGGAGAGCGCCCCTCAGCAGACCATGGAGGCATGGAACCAGGCCGTGAAGGCCTACGACACGGCGCTGCAGCTGCGCCGCGACGATGCCGACAGCAAGTACAACCGCGACTTGGTGAAGCGCAAGATCGAGGAGCTGAAACAAAAGCAGAATCAGCAGCAAAACCAGGGCCCAAATCAAAACCAAAATCAGAATCAATCGCAGAATCAATCGCAAAAGCAGCAGCCGAGCGCCGGTGAGCAGCCGCCGCAGAATCAGGCGCCACCCAATCAATCACCGCCGCAAAATCAATCACCGCCGCAAAATCAGGCGCCGCCCAATCAATCGCCGCCGCCCAATCAATCGCAGCCGCCCAATCAGCCGCAGCCGCCGTCCGGCCAGCCGTCGCCGAGCGCGCAGCAGCCGCAGCCGAACCAGCCACCCCCTGCAGCCCGGCAACCACCTCCCGACGGGCCGCAGCAGTCGCCGCCTGATCAACCCAGGCCGAACAGCGGTCAACCAAAACCTGCGGCGGGTAATGGCGAGCCACCGCCCGAACAGGCCGATGAGCAGCGCCTTCCCGGCCAGATGAGCGCCGAAGAGGCGCGCGAATTGCTCGATTCACAAAAGGGCGAGGAACGGCATGCCCTGGGCCTGCCGATGGCGCGCCGAGGGGCCGATGCGCCGCCCGACAAGCCCGTGAGGGACTGGTGATGATCGCGCCCTTTTCCCGCCTGCGTGGTCTGATTGCCGCACTCATATTCTCTCTGTTCACGCCCGGCGTGAGCTTGGCCGCTGCCGCCCCCTCGATTGACGCCAGCCTCGAGCCGTCGCAAATCGAAATGGGAGAGTCGGCGCGGCTCACCATCCTGACCTCCGGCAGCGGCACGCTATCGGTGCCGCTGCCCGAGGTGCCGGGACTCGAATTCCGGGTCATTGGCCAATCGCGCCAGATCCAGCTGATCAATGGTGCGGCGATCGAGTCGACATCGACCATCATCCGGGTCACTCCGGAAGAGGCCGGCGTATTCACCATTCCCGGCGTTACGCCGAAGTCCCCACCGCTGGTCCTGCGGGTCAATCCAGGCCACGGCGGAGGGTCTTCGTTGCTGCCGAACAATGGCGCTTCACCGGGCAGCACGACGCTCGTGCCGGGCAAAACCTCGGCCAATGGGGTGCGCCTGACGCCCGATGGGTCCGCCTTCGTGCGCCTGGAAATACCGAAGCACGAAATCTACGTGGGCGAAAGTATTCCTGTGGAGATCCAGGTCGGGATGCGCGACGGGTTTGTCGCCTCGGTCAATGGTTTGCCGAAGCTCAACAGCGGCGACTTCACCCTCAACAACCTGTCGCATCAGCCGGAACGCGCCGCAAAGGCCGTCGACGGCAAACCGTTCACGGTGTTCACTTGGCGCAGCGTTCTCGCCGCCATCAAGCCAGGGACTTTTTCGCTCAGCTTCGAGACTCCGCTCACCGTGCGGATGCGCACCCGCCCCCTGCGCGACTCGATGCTCGATGATCTGCTGGGCGATCCGTTCCTGCAGAATATTTTCGGATCGACCGTTCCAAAAAACATCACCGTTGCCAGTCCCGAGACACCGTTCACCGTGCTGCCTTTGCCGGCGCAAGGAAAGCCGCCCGACTTTGGCGGCGCGGTCGGCAACTTCAAGATCAGCGCCGATCTGTCCGCGCCGACGAATACGGCCGGTGATCCGCTCACGCTTCGGATGCATGTGAACGGCACGGGCAACTTTGATCGTGTCGAGAGCAGCATGCTCGGCGCCGATGCACAATGGAAAACCTATGAGCCCAAGGCGACGTTCAACGCGGCCGACAGCACGGGGCACCGAGGCGAGAAGATATTCGAGCAGCCGCTCATCGCCTTGCAGCCCGGCGCCCACACCGTTCCATCGCTGAGCTTCAGCTTCTTCAACCCCGACAAACGACGCTACGAAACGGCTCGAAGTGCGCCCCTGAGCGTGATGGTCTCCCCGTCGGCCGCGGATCTTGCCGCGAGGGAGCCGGCGAACGGTGCGGTCACACCTGCGGCGGGAGCCGCGGGAACACGTGCGAAGGCATCAGCCGACGGACTGCGGCCTGACCATGCCGAAACCGCGGCGCGCGCCGGCTCGCTGGTCCCGCCATATTTTCAGCGGCCATTCCTCGGCCTCACTTCGACGCTGGCTCTCCTGTTCGGCGGCGTCTGGATCACGCTGCATCGCCGAGAACGAAAAGCAAGCGACATTCAGGAGCGGGAACGCGCACGATCGCAGATGACGCACGCCTTGCTCGAAGCGATGAGCGCGGCCTCGGTCCGCGGCGATGCCCCTGCGTTCTTCACTGCCGCGCGCTCCGCGCTACAGCAGAGCTTGGGCGCCCGCTGGCAGCTCCCTGCGGACCGCATAACCATTGCCGACGTCGAGGCGCATCTCGACGAAGCCGACGCGGACGATATCCGCCAGATTCTCGTTGTTGCGGACGAGTCCAATTACTCCGGGGGCCTCCTCCAAGGTGCCGATTTCGAACGCTGGACCGCACTTGTTCGCCGTCAATTGGCGCTCGAGAATCCGCGATGACCCGGCACGCGCTCGGGGCGGCATGGCTCGCCATCGCTCTGTTAGGGTCACACGCCCACTCGGCGGCGCAAATTCAGGCAGGCTACTCCGCCAGCGCTCTCTATAACTCAGCGAATGCATACGCGCGCGCCGGGAAACCGGGGTTGGCGGTTCTCAACTACGAGCGGGCCAGGATGCTTGACCCCAGCGATCCTGATATCGTTGCCAATCTGCGGCACGTGCGCGCGGCGGCCGGATTGCCGCCGGAAACGCTCACGCGCTTCGAGCGCATTGCGAGGATGGTGGATCCGCACATCCTTGCCTGGATTGGAGAACTTGGCCTGATCGTTGCCGGAGCCGGTCTTCTGTTGAAGAAATTGTATCCGAGACATCGACGCGTGCTGGGCGCCGCCGCGATCCTTGGTGCCTCGCTGGTAGCCGTGGCCCTCTGCAATGCCATTGCCTGGTGGCCAGCCTTGGATGAAGCCGTGGTGGTCGCGCCCACGGCGCCGGCCCGCGTGTCTCCCGTCCCCATGGGCGAGCCCCTATTCGAGTTGCGCGAAGCGGAGATCGTCAAGACAAGCTCGCGGCACGACAGCTTCGTTCTCGTGCAAACCAGCGCGGGACGCCACGGTTGGGTATCTGTCGAAAATCTGGCGCCCGTTTTGGCGCCGGCGCGGCGCTAGCCGCGAGACCCGGCTGCGCTAGACCCTGGAAGAGGCGGTGCGCGTGCCGGCGCCGGGGCCGGGCTCGAGCGTTGGGCCGAATCGAACCCTAAGGCGCGCCATTTTTCGACCATGGCATAGAGGCGGTCGACTTCGACGGGTTTCGCCAGAAAGTCATCCATGCCCGCAATCAGGCATTCCTCCCGGTCTCCAGCCGTCACGCTCGCGGTAAGCGCGATGATCGGAATGCGGCGCAGACCCGTTTGGGTCTGCCGCATGATTCTCGTCGCCGCAAAGCCGTCCATTTGCGGCATGTGGCAATCCATCAACACCAGATCAAATGGCATGTTCTGCAAATATGCCACTGCGTCCCTGCCGTCGTTCGCGGTCTCGACGCGGCAGCCGATGCGTTCCAAGATCCGCTTGGTCAGCATGCGATTGACGGCGTTATCGTCGGCAAGCAGTACTCGAATGGACTGCGCCGTCTGCGCGGCGGGCATGCTCGTCCGGCCCAAGGAAGCGGCCCCAGCGGCTTGCGCGAGCTTTGCCGCGGCGGAGATGCGGTCCGCCGCTTGCGTGAACCAAAACGTAGAGCCCACGCCGAGTTCGCTGGTGACGCCAATCTTGGCGTCCATGAGTTCCGCGAGACGTTTGCAAATGGCCAAACCCAATCCGGTGCCTCCGTATCGGCGCGTGGTCGAGGAGTCCGCCTGCGTGAAGCGCTCGAACAATTTTTCCTGAAGTTCCGGCGCAATCCCGTCGCCCGAGTCGGTGACGCTGATCTTGAGTTGCTCGGTATGAACGCGCCGGACCTCGATATGAACGCCGCCGCGGCTCGTAAACTTGATGGCGTTGCCGACCAGGTTCAGGAGAATCTGGCGCACCCGCAAGGAATCGCCCAACAACTCGGTCGGCACGTCGGAGCCATACTCCAGCGTGAGGGTGAGCGCCTTTTCCAACGTCTCCGGCCGCATCAACGCCATCACGTCTTCGCATACGGTCCTCAGGTTGTATGGCGCAATCTCCAGCACCAGTTTGCCCGCCTCGATCTTCGAAAAATCCAAGATTGCGTTGATGATACTGAGCAGAGCATCACCCGATCGCTTGATGATGTTGACCGATTCCCTTTGCTCGTCGTTGAGCGGCGTGTCCAACAGCAGGTTGACGAAGCCGAATACCCCATTCAGCGGCGTGCGGATTTCATGACTCATGGTGGCCAAGAAGTCGCTCTTGGCGCGAGTCGCGTTCTCCGCCGCCTCCTTCGCCCGCAGCAGTTCGCTCTTGATCCGCTGGCGCTCGGTGAAATCCTCGATCAAATGCAGGTTGTACGTGCGCCCGCTCAGGATGAACGAGTTGCTGTTGATCTTTGCCTGGAACATCGAGCCGTCGCGGCGGCGGAATGCCGTCTCGAATCCTTGCGACCAGTCCGGCGATCCCAGGAACTGCACGAATCGTTCGTACTCCGTGGCCGCCGGCCAGACGCCCAATTCCGACGTGAGGCGGCCGACAATCTCCTCGCGGGAAAATCGAAAGCCGGCGAGGCAGGCGTCGTTGACCTCAACGATCCTCCGCTCCGGATGCGTCACTAGAACGCTCATGATCGGATTGTGGTTGAACACGGCGCGAAATTTCGCCTCCGCCTCCTGAGCCGCCATCTCGCCGCGTTTACGATCCGTAATGTCCTCGATCTGAGAAATGAAGTGCAGGGGGGCTCCTTTCGGCGTACGCAGCAAGGAGACATTCAAAATCGCCCACACCGTTTGGCCGTTTTTGCCGAAGTAGCGCTTCTCCATTTTGTACGTGCGAATTTCGCCCGTCAGCATCTTGCCGACGTTGGCCATGTCCAGTTCGAGATCATCCGGATGGGTGATCTCGATGAATGTCGTTGCGAGCAATTCCTCGGACGAGTAGCCGAGAATTTCGCACAAGGATTGATTGACTCGAATCCATTCACCGGTCGGAGAGACCAGCGCCATGCCGATTGCAGAAAAGTCGAACGCGCTGGAGAAGCGTGCTTCGCTTGCGTCCAGAGCGGCTTCGAGCGAGTCCCGCGAGGTTCGTTCTGAATGTTGCATTGAGGAAGGACGCAGGTGATCGATGTCGGGGGACACTCTAGCGACTCGCGCACGGGAGCATCCACAGGCCAGGTCATGGTTTGGCCATCCCAGTGCCGCAATGGCTGGGCAAGCGCGCCGGATCGATCCCAACCGCCGGCTCGCGGGCAGGCATTGCGGTCCCGCGCTCATTGATACCAGAGCCGCGGCAAGGTAGGTTGCACGGTGCATGACCGATCCTGTGAGGTTGTCCGGAAAGTCCGGCAGCGTGAGGTAGGCAAGATTGGCCCGATGCAAAACATAGGGCCGGCAGGCTCAGGAGACCCAAGTATGGCGAATCCATCATTTTCTCTCTGGCCGGAGCTCAAGTACGACGCTTGGCGGGACACGCGCGCTACACTGCATCTATGGACGCAAGTTGTCGGCAAGGTCCGCCTCATGCAAACGCCCTGGCTGAATCACAGCTGGCAGGTCCCTCTCTACCTCAACTCCAAAGGACTGACCACCTCACCCATCGCGCACGGTTCCCGCTTCTTCGACATGCAGTTCGATTTTCTCGAGCACGTGCTCGAGATCACGGTGAGCGACGGCGGGGTGCGGCGCATCGCCTTGCAAGCGCAGAGCGTTGCCGATTTTTACGCCGCCGTCATGGCGGCGCTCGCTCAGCTTGACGTCGCCGTCACGATCAATGAGTTGCCTTGTGAGATCCCGGAGGCGACGCCCTTCACGAAGGACCGCAGCCACGCTGCGTACGATCCGGACTACGCACGGCGCTTCTGGCAGGTACTGCTGCGAAGCGACGCGGTGCTGAAACAATTCCGAACCGGTTTCCTCGGCAAAGCCAGTCCCGTGCACTTCTTCTGGGGGAGCTTCGATCTCGCGGTCACCCGCTTTTCCGGCCGCCGCGCTCCGCCCTTTACGGGCCGGGCACCGGGAGTGGCCTCGCAGGTGATGCGCGAAGCCTACTCTCACGAGGTGAGCAGTGCCGGGTTCTGGCCCGGCGGCAATGGCACCGACTATCCCGCGTTCTATTCGTACGCTTATCCGGTGAGCCCGGGCTTCCGCGGCCATCCCGTGCAACCGGCCGCGGCATTTTTCAGCGAGGCACTGGGCGAGTTTCTACTACCTTACGAGGCCGTCCGCACCGCGGCGGATCCGGAGGCCACACTGATGGCTTTCTTGCAAACTACGTACGAGGCCGCCGCCGAAACCGCGCACTGGGATCGTGCCGAGCTCGACTGCGCGTTGGGGCGTCCCGGGGTGCCCCGCAGCACCGAGGACTAGGCATCGACTTCCAACCGCAACACGCCTATACATGTCTTAATTGCCGGGGACAGCTCATGACACAGAACACATTGCCTGAATTTTTGGTCGTCGTGCGGCAAAGCGCCTGCCTCGCGGTTCTTTGCATCGCGATGGCGTCCCCGCCAAGCCTCACCCTCGCACGCGCCGGCGAGACCGCCGCCTCGGCGCAGCAGCCGCAGTTTGGCGGCGAGTGCGCCGAGGGATTGGCCGAAGGCCAGCATGTGAAGACAGACTGCAAGACAACGTGGGTCGACAAGGACGGCAAGAGATACTGCTTCAGCAGCGAGGGTGCGAAGAAAACCTTCTTGCAGAACCCGTCCGAGAACCTTCAACGCGCGCAGGCATTCATGGCCGCGGGCGGCGTTGAGGACACCGAGAAGGCCATGCAAGAGTTCACGGGCTCCGATGCGGAAGCGGTGGTGAGGGACTCCATCGCCAATACGCTCAAGGCGAACAATGGGATCTTCCCCTTCGAGGACCCGCGCAACGGCGAGCACCTGAAGTTGAGCTACGACGATGTCGACTTCACCCGCACCATCGACGGCTACGGATTCTTTCCCGACGTGAAATTCCACGATGCGCAAGACGCACAGAAAAAGTATCTGATCGATTTTTGGGTCATTCCGCAGGGCGGCAAGCTGCAAGTGCAAGAAATTCGGATCTACAAAGAACCTCTGAACGTCGACGGCCATTGGACGACCATGGCGCGCCAGCCCATCCCCTGGTGGTGGATACCCGCGTCCGAACATCCGGGCCATCTGGCAACCAAGCGCGGCTGGGAGGTCATGTCCGCGGTCGAGCAAAGCGCAGTCCGGGAAAGCTTGAAGAATAACGGCGTGTACAAGATCAAGGACGACAAGACCGGCAAGGAGCTGGAGCTGGAATTCGTCGATACTCATCAGCCGGTGAGGCAGCTCGACAACGACGGCCATTACTTCGCCTGCACCGATTTTCGCGTCGTCGGCACCAAGGATCAAATCTACGACATCGATTTTTGGGTCAGCGACAAGGACGGCAAAATGACCGTCGATCAGACGAAGGTACACAAAGTGCCCGAACTCAAAAGCGGTCAGTGGATCCAGGTGCCGCGGTACGAGTGGAAGGATATCGGCAGCTCGCACGTCGTCCCATGAAGAAACTGCGCGTCGCGTGGCCGCGCGCGATCGCGCGCCGGTCATTTGCTTTGGCGGGAGTCCTGGGGTGAATCCAAGCCTTGGCGGGAATTCGCGACGAGCTGTTTCAGAAAGCTCAAATTGGCGACTCCCGGCACGAGTTGCAGACCGACCACGAATCCCGGTGTGCCGTCCAGCGTAAGCGCATGCGCCTCCGCATCGTTGCGCGCCAGCAGCGCCGCGATTTCTTTGGCGTGACCCGCCCGATCCTTCTTCAGCTGGTCCATGTCCACACCGGCCTTCTTCAAGATCGAGTCCACCTGCTCGTTCTGCGCCAAGCGCGGGCCGCCGATCAACGAGTCGTGGGCGGCCAGGTACTTGCCTTGCCATCCGGCGGCGAGCGCAGATGCTGCCGCGTACGCCGACACGGGTCCAAGGACCGGCCAATCCTTGTATACCAGCGCAATCTTCGGATCTTCCGCAAGCAGCGCGCGCAAGGTGGGAACAACCGTCTTGCAGAAGGGGCAGTTGTAATCGAAGTATTCGACGATGGTCACGTCCGGCTTCCGGGCCCCGACCGGCTCGGTACCTGGATTGGCGAGCATTTGTTTTTGACCTTCGAGCGTAATGAGGTCAACGTTCTGCATCGCCGAGGTTGCCGCGTCCTGCGGCGGGCTCAATGCCTGCGCCGCGGCGGCCTCCAGCAGGAATGTGCTCGCCAGCACCGAGAAACATATTCGAATGATCGCCTGCATCGCTCATCGTAACTCAAACATGGGAATGATTTGCGCGCCAGACCCCCCGCTTGAGGGAAGGATAAGCGCAGCGGCAACCGACGGGTACAGCGCCGGTCGATCGAGAATGGCTCAATAGACCGGATGAATCAGGCCGACGTCGTCCACTTGACTGGAGTTGATGCGCGGACTGACTGCATGAGCCTGCATCCACGCGGGATTGTAGGCAATGGAGCGCCGCCTTTGCTTGTACGGGGGTTCCCTTGAGCCAGGTCTCGTAGTCGCGGCGCCTCAGGATTGCAGGCATCCGCCCATCCGAGTTGGCAATGTCGGCCAGAAGCTCATTCGCCGGTACGCGGACCACCGAGCAACTCTCGATGACGTCGTCGTCCTCGCCGACCGAACGGTCCCACACAGCCGCCAAACCGAACGCCGTGCGGTTCAACAAATGGACAAAATAGGGCTGGCGGTAATTTTCCTGCGTGAGATGCCAGGCATAAAACCCGGCGACCGGCAGTATGCATCGCTGGCTATTGAGCCATCCCATTCGATAGACATTCGAGCGCTGAATCCGCTCGATGCTGGCGGACGCCGTGGAGCCTTCGAGCGGCTTGCCTTCGGCCCAGGAGGGGATCAGAGCCCCAGCGCATCATCATTCCTTCCGTTTGGCCGTCGTGTACCCGCAAGGCCGGCACGTATTGCTGCGGCGCGACGTTGAACCGCGCCGCGAATTTCCACCACGCCTGCACCGGCATGAACTCGGTTTCCGCGGCTGTTTGGTCTGGAAGTACGTAGCGATCGCACATAATGCGCCGAGACTACCGCCATCGCCCCCGCGAAGCTGTGACCGACCTTTTGGTCTTACAATTTGGCTAATAACGTACGCGCAGCGTATTCAGGCCGCGAAACGCAAAATTGCTGCCCCAATGGGGTGTGTCGTCGGCCAGGCGCAGGTTCGGAAATCGGCGCACCAGACCGCGCATCGATAACCGCCCCTCCAGGCGAGCCAACGTGCTGCCGAGGCACACGTGTGCGTCGCCGCCGAAGGCCAGGTGCCGATTATGCGGCCGGCGCAAGTCCAGATCGTCGGGATGGTCGTACTGCCGAGGGTCGCGATGCGCCGCGCCGATCATGAACAGGATGGAGGAGCCGGGCGCCAGCTTCGTTCCGTCGATCTCGAACTCAGTCTTTACGCAGCGTCCAAAACCTTGCACCGGCGTTTCATAGCGGAGCAATTCTTCCACCGCCGGCTGCCAGAGCTCATCGTCCGCGCGCAGCTGCGCCAAGGCCTGCGGATGCTTGAGCAACGTGTAGATTCCATTGCCGATCAGATTGCGCGTCGTTTCGTGCCCGGCGAAGAGCAGCATGACACATTGCGCCAGCAGATCTTCCTCCGCGAGTCCGCCCGCGATATCCGCGCCTTCCATCAGCACGCTGAGCAAATCCTCTTTGCGCGCGCCTCGGCGCTCGCGGATGATTTGCCTGAAGTAGCCCTCCAGTTCAAAAATGGCGCTCTGCGCCACGCGCGCGCGCTCCGCCGGACGCCGTACATCGCCAAACCATCCCGCAATGTCGTCGGAGAGCAGCACACAGCGGGCGTGCAGTTCTTCCGGCACTCGAAGCAGCTCGCAATGACCGACCGGCAGCGGATAATCTTGATCTGATCGATTTTCTCTGTCCCGCATGCTCCCCAGCAATCCCTCAATAATGGCGTCGACCCGATCCCGCAAAGTCTCGACGTTCATCGCCTTGGCGGTCCCCGCCATGAAAGACCCGCTCGGCTTCCTCGAGCGCGCGAGCAATCCGTTGCCCCCATTCCGCTTGGCCAACCTCGTCGGCAACCAAGTCTTGCCGGATCTCAATTTCCACGTGCGGGATTCCCCGCGCCTCGCCATGGCGCGGAATGGTGTAGTCAGTCGCATCGCTGACGAAGTAAGGCTCATTGTCGGCAATCAGCAATCCGCTCTCGCGCCGTAGCGTGTCGAGCATGAGACCCGCAAACCGCCGGTCACGGTTGTACAGCACCGCCGCGTGCATCTCGCGGCGCACGCCATGGAAAATCGGGGTCATGGTGTGCTGAGCCACCAGGATAGTAGTCCGCCCCGCCGCCGCCCGTTCGTTAAGCAACTCAGTCACGTGAGCGTGATAAGGCTCGAAGATCTCGATCCGCCGCGCGGCGGCTTCAGCATCGTTTAGGCCGATATTGCCGGGGATTTCGACCGATTCGCTGAGGCGCGGGATCGATGACGGCACCTTGGGATCGCGATTGCAGTCGATTACCAACCGCGAGTAGTTTTGCGCCACCAGCGGCGCATCGAGCGCCGCAGCCATCCCGCTCGCCACCCCCAGAGCGCCGATATCCCACGCGATATGCCGCTGCAATTCGGAGGCCGGCAGGCCCAGATCGCCCAATCGGCGCGGAATGCGGCGGCTTGCGTGATCGACCACAATGACAAAATTCGACCGACCGTGCCGCCCCGATTCGATGAAAGGCGGCGGCTCATCGGGCGACAGAAGGCGAAAGCTCATCACCAACCCACGGCCTCGCCGTCCTTTCTGAAATCCGATCCCGCTCGGTAGTAGCCGTTGACGCCTCTCGCCCGCGCCCCGCTCTCATCGGATGGGATCTCGCCGGCGCGATGGTCGGAGCGAGGCGCATGCAGGTCCGCAGCGAACATGATGGTCTGCACGCCGCCGACGTCGCCTCCGTTCACGGCCGTCACGGTATGCCCCATGGCGGCAAGTTGCGTGCCGAGCAGGTCATACAACGGAGTCTCGAGGCTCAGGACATTGGAAACTTGCGTGTGTCTGAATCTCGCCATGTCGGCTGCGGCCTGCAGGTTGGCGCCGAGGTCCAGGATGTCGACCAGCATTTGCACATGCCCCTGCGCTTGCATATCGCCGCCCATCAGCGTGACGGTCATCAGCGGTTCATCGCCTCGCATCACGAATCCTGCGGACAAGGTGTTGAATGGCCTCTTGTGAGGTGCGATGACGTTCGGACTTGCCGGATCGAGCGTGAACAGAGTGCCCCGGTTATGCAGCACGAAGCCATAGCCCGGCACCGTGATTCCGGAACCGAAGTGCGAGTAATTGCTGTTGACCCACGACACCATGTTTCCCTCGCCGTCGGCCGAGGACAGGACAATGGTGTCGCCGGCCAACGGAAAATTCGCTTCGGGGCCCGGCGTCGAGGCGCGCCTTGGATCGACTTTGCCGCACAGCGCAGCCGCATACGATTCGGACAGCAACTTGGCGAGCGGGACCGGCACGAAATCAGGGTCCGCGTTATAGCGATAGAGATCCGCGTACGCGAGCTTCTTCGCCTCCACCAACAAATGCCAGTACAGCGGATTGTTGGGTCCCAAGGAAGCCAGTGTCCTGCCCTCGGCCCACTTAGGCACGCACGCCTGCAAGACATTGAGCGTTTCGTTGGCCGCCCACGCCTGCGCCGGCGGCGGCAATTCGAGAATATCGAAACCGTGGTAGTGCGTGTGCGCGGGCTCAACCCACTCGCCTTGGTACTCGGCCAAGTCCTTGAGCGTCATGGTCCCACCGAGCGCCCGCGACTTGGCGACGATGGCCTTGGCGATGGCACCGGCATAGAACGCCTGGGCGCCCTGGGCCTGCAGCAAACGGAATGTCCGCGCAAGAGCGGCATTCTTGAAAACTTGCCCCGCCGAGGGAGGTCCGCCGTTCACGTACCACGCCTTGATTGAATCGGGGTCCGGTTCCGTGCAGCATTTTCGCAAGGGAAGTGCATTGGGCATCCGCCAGTCGTTCGCTATGCGTTCGGACACCGGAAATCCATTCTCAGCATACTGGACGGCAGGTTCGAGGACCTCCTTGAAAGTGAAGCGGCCGAAGCGCTTGAGCACCGCCTCCCAGCCCCACACCGCCCCGGGTACCGTTACCGGCAAGATGCCTGCCGGCGGCATTCCCGAAGTCGGGCCCCAATTTTTCGGGTCCCAGTGATAGCCGAGCTTATTGAAGCGCGCGGGCGTGGCGCCGGAAGGGGCCTTGCCGCTCGCGTTCAATACATAGATTTTCTTTTCCTTGGCAATGTAGATGATGGCAAAGAGATCCCCTCCCACGCCGACCATCATGGGTTCCGTAATATTGAGCACGGCGGCGGTGGCAACCGCGGCATCGATTGCATTGCCGCCCTGCATGAGAATCTGCAGCCCCGCTTGCGCGGCGAGCGGTTGACTGGTTGCGACCATTCCATGTTGCGCCATGACCTCCGAGCGGCTCTGCGCCGACCAACCCTCGGCACGAACGCCGCGGACGGCGCTGCAATACGCAGGCTGCTGCGGCGATCCGCACAAGGCGCCGTTGATCGGAGTCTGCGCAGCGGCGCAGCCGGCAGCCAGAATGCCCGCGACCAGGCCGGTCATGGTGAATGCCTTCATCTTGCCAAATGTCATGTTGTGTTTATGCTCACGCCCGCAAATCCTGAAGCACCGTGCCGACCCGAACCACGTCATCCTCGTGCGGCTGATCCCGCAGCGTTTCCTTGAGCGCGTCGGCATACCATTCGCGCATGGCGCGGATGGTCAACAATCGGCTTGCATAGGCGCCGGCCTGGACATCCAAGGCAAGCTCATAGGTCTGGATCCTGAAGGCAACCGGCGCGTAAAAGGCATCGGCCGCAGTGAACGAATCGCCCGCCAGGAAGGGACCGCCGAAGCGGCGCAGGCCCTCGTTCCAGAGCGCGGCGAGTCGCGCCACATCGCGCTCGAGCGGCGCCGGAACTTCATGCAGGCGAATCCGCTGGCCACAGGTCATCGAACAGCGGTTGCGCAGCTCGCCGAAACCGGAGTGCATCTCCGCTGCCGCGCTCCGCGCCCACGCGCGCGCCCGTGCCTCGCGCGGCCAAACGCCATCGTGGCGCTCAGCCAGATATTCCGCGATGGCCAGGGAATCCCAGACCACGATCTCGCCATCGACCAGGCAGGGAACCTTGCCGCTCGGAGAAAACTTGCGGAAGCTTTGCCAGCTCGACTCCTCTCCGAAGGGCAACAAATGCTCGCGAAACGGGATCCCCAACTCGCGCATGAGCACCCACGGCCGCAGCGACCAGGACGAATAGTTCTTGTTGGCAATGTATAAATCGTACATCGGTTTCCGCCCCTTCGTGGCCTGCGCGCTAAAGATACGCCGCTCCGCCCCTCAATGCGCTGTTCATCGCGATGTCGGGAAGCCGACCCCATACGTGACCGTTTGGTCACCTGTCAAGATTCGCTCTCCGATGCTGCTTGCGAACCGCGGAAAAAGGGAATGGACTATGCTGATGTGGTCGCGAGCTCTAACGGATCCGCTACGCGGGAAGACTCCCCTGTGGAAAGTCGTTTGGATTTACGGCTTTGGCGTGTCGATCGCTTACACAGTTCTGGGGTGGGCCTTGGTCCCCGCCACTCCGGTCGCAATCGGCATCTACTCTCTCCTCGGGCTCGCGGTTGGAATTGTTCAATCGGCCATGCTCTGGAAGTGCGCCTATAACTCAAAATTCCGTTCCGTCGGCAGGCTGCTTCGCGTTTTCGTTGTTGTGGGCCTGCTTATCGTTCCATTAATGC
>CAWBUE010000003.1:487500-1113577 GCA_963791825.1 uncultured Gammaproteobacteria bacterium | reverse complement strand
TTTACGTTCTATTGAATAATCCCGAGGTTTTGGCACCTCCCAATTAGCGTGTGGCCGAGGGCATTGCTTCGTTTGGCCCAGGAGGGAGTCGATGATTGAGGCATCAGCTTCGAAAATCGGGCCGAACCTATCGCGCGCCCGCGCGTTGCAGCGCAGTCGCAATGGACTGCCGGCCTGCGGCGTTCGCGGCGTGTAGAGGTGTGGTCCCTTGCGAATCCGCAGCATTCGGATCCGCTCCATGCGCGAGCAGCACATCGACTGCCTCGCCCTGCCCTTGAAGCGTGGCCAGCATCAGTGCCGTACGGCCGCCCGCGTCGCGCGCGTCAACTTGCGTTTGTTTGTCGAGCAGCGCTTGCAGCTCGGCAATGTCGCCGCTTGCGGCCGCCTGCCGCAACTGCGCGGCGGAGTCCGTGAAGAGAGACGCGGGCGCCCCGGATCGCGCGGCCGATCGGGCGGCGCCTGACATCGCCTGCAGGCGGCTCGAGTCCGCCGCGGGGCTATCGCTTGCTGCGGCGCTACCGTTTGCCGCGGCGCTACCGGTGGCCGCCCCGCCATTGCTGTCTGCGGCGAAGTTGCGAGCGAACGCTTGCGGCTTGAGAACACCCTGCTCCGCCGCCGGCGGAGGCGGCTGCTCATCGGCGGCCGTTACCGGTGCTCGCCCCTCGGCCTGTTCCGTCGGCGCCGAAGGGATGGCAGACGATGGCCGCTGAACTTGCGCGGACGAAGTTGCCGCCGTCGACGGGGCGTGCGGCATGAAGAAGCGCGGTGTGATCAGCAAGCCAGCAAGCGCCGCGGCGGCAAGCGTGCCGAATATCGCCGGCCTCCGCCAGGGACCCGATGCTCGCGTGCGGCGGATGTCAGCAGCATCGCTCTCGCCAGCGCGTTCCGCGGCCCGCTCCGCGGCATGTTTGAGGATCCTGCGGCGCACCAGCTCGCTGGGCCGGCTGGGATCCAGGGCCGATGCCCGCCGATAGGCGCCGTCGACGTCGTCGGGTTCTTCGCGGCCGGGCGGCACGTCGTTCATGCATGCTCCTTCAAAAATTCGCGCAGCTTGGTGCGCGCATAGCGCAAGCGGCTCTTGATGGTCTCGAAGCTGCTGCCCGTAAGAGCCGCGATTTCCTCGACGCTGAGATCGCCCTCGACTTGCAGCAGAAATGCCTCGCGCTGCTCACCGGGCAGCTTAGCGAGCGCCCGAATGATCGCTCCTGCCTGATCTCTTGCCATCGTCGCCCCCAGGGGACCTGAATCGGGATCCGCCGTGAGTTGCTCAACCACCGCGTCAGCCTCGTAGCCGAGCGTCTCCAAGCTGGCGTGCCGGCGATTCGTTCGAATCGAGTCGATCATGCGATTGTGCGCGATCGTAAAGAGCCAGGTCGTGAACCGTGCCGTGGGCTCATAGCGCGGGGCGTCCCGCGCGACCGCGAACCAAACTTCCTGCATCAGTTCGTCGGCGGTCGCCCGGTTGCCGACATTGCGTTCGAGATAACGCCAGATTCGCATCTCGTGACGGCGATAAAGGAGGTCGAAGGCCGCGGCGTCGCCGCGGCCGTAGCGCACCATCAAGGTCTCGTCACTCTCGCCGTCGACCGTCATTCATTGAAGTATGGCAGTTCCTCACTGCTTTATCCTCGCGGATCCGGCACGTACTGCGGCTCGGGCGTCGCGGGGAACGGGTTGGCCGTGGAAGACGCCGGCCGCGCTCGCCTGATGATGCCCATCGCTAACAAGTTGTCGAGGCTGTCGTAGCGGATGCGGATGACTTCGTTCGGTTGGCTCTGCATTCTCACGAAATCGGTATGATTCACGTACGAATATTCGCGCTCTCCGTGGCCTGTGCCCAGTTTTGGCGCGGGCGCGGGCGCAGGCATTGCCATCGATGTCGCCGGCGCGCGCAGTGCGCCCGACCCCTTCGCCATGGCTTCGTTCGCCGGCGCTGAGGGCGCCGCATCGGATGCGCTCGGCGCTGACTGATCCGAAAATCGACGACTCGTCGGCGGGTAGACCGGCGGCGCGACCGCGGGCGGCGCGAGCGGTTGCGGCTGGCGCTCGCGAAAGATCGCCACGCCGATGACGCCCACGTTGGCCGGGCGGCCGGTCCGCTCGGCGTAGGAATTAGGAGAATCGGTAAACGTGAAGGCGGCTATTTCCGCATCCGACTTCCGCCACCCGGTGATTTGATAGCGATCCCAAGGGCTGAATACATAACCGGTTTGGTCCCACCCTGCGGTCGCACCGGAAATCACATTGACGCCATCGACGGAGGCCACCGCGAGCACGCGTTCGCCGAGCTTGTTGTGGATCTCGATGGCGTAGCGCGCACCCGGTCTTCCTGCGACCCAATATTCTCCATGATAGAAATGCGGGCTGAGCACTTCGCCGCTCTCTCGATCGACGACGGCCACATCGGCAAGACTGCCTTGCACTTGGGCGTCGCAGACCGCAGCCAGCCCTACAAGGATTGCAAACGAGAAAAGGCGTTTCATATCGGCTCCAGTATTGAGAAACTCATGTACTGAAGCGATGCATCTGCCGGAACGGGGTTAGCCACGTGCCCAAAAAACTGGTCACATTTAGACATAATGCTCGGAATTTCCGGCTTCGGCCTCTGGGGACGCAATCATGATCTCGCCGGCACGGATTCTCTCCAATTATCAGATCATCAAGCCGCATATTCGTCGGACCCCGGTCATCGAGGTCGAAGGCGCGGATTTCGGGTGCGCTTCGTCGCGCCTCATATTGAAACTCGAGTCCTTACAACATGCCGGATCGTTCAAAACCCGAGGTGCCTTCACGAATCTCTTGACCCGAACGATACCGGCCGCCGGCGTGGTGGCGGCGTCCGGCGGAAATCATGGGGCCGCGGTGGCATTCGCCGCGATGAAGAGCAAAGTGCCGGCCAAGATCTTTGTGCCGGTTGTCGCCTCCTCGGCGAAGATCCAGCAGATTTCCGACTATGGCGCGGATCTCGTGGTGTCGGGCGAGCGTTACGCGGACGCACTCGCCGCGAGTGAAACCTGGGCGGCCCAATCCGGCGCAATGCCGATTCACGCATTCGACCAGGAAGAAACATTGCTGGGCCAAGGCAGCGTCGGCCTGGAACTCGAGGCACAGGCAAGCAACCTCACGACCCTTCTCGTAGCGGTCGGCGGCGGCGGACTCATAGCCGGAATCGCGGCGTGGTATGAGGGGCGAATCAAAGTGGTGGGCGTCGAGCCCGAACAAGCACCCACTCTCGCCCGGGCGCTCGCCGCCGGCCGGCCCGTAGATGCCGAGGCCGGAGGAATTGCCGCGGATTCCTTGGCTCCTCGCCGAGTCGGAGAGTTGGTGTTCCCCATCATTCAACGCCAAGTGAGCGCGACCGTCTTGGTATCCGACGACGCCATTCGGCACGCCCAACAGCTTCTGTGGAAATCGCTTCGGATCGTGGCGGAGCCCGGCGGTGCGGCAGCGCTGGCGGCGCTCGTGTCTCGCCGTTATGTAGCCTCCCCCGACGAACGCATCGCGGTTCTCATCTGCGGCGGCAACACCACGGCCGTCGATTTTACTCGCTAGCACCGGGAGTGCGTGGCGGACACGTCACGTCACTCTCGGCTCTCCTCCGTGAGGTTGAGTAGCGAGCGCATGTGCTCGCGAATCAAATATTTTTGGACTTTGCCGCTGATGGTCAGCGGGAAGCTGTCCACGAAGCGCACGTAGCGGGGCACCTTGTAATGTGCAATTTGCCCGCGGCAAAACTCGCGGATTTCGTCCTCGCCGACGCTCATGCCGCCCCGCAGACGAATGCACGCGCACACGGCCTCGCCATACTTCACGTCCGGGACGCCGACGACGGCCACATCGAACACCGCAGGATGGCGATAGAGAAATTCCTCTATTTCCCGTGGATAGACGTTCTCACCCCCGCGGATGATCATGTCCTTCACGCGGCCGACGATGCTGCAGTAGCCCTGTTCATCGATCACCCCGAGGTCTCCGGTGTGCATCCAGCCGCCCTCGTCGATTGCATCGCGCGTGCGCTCGGGATCGTTCCAGTAGCCACGCATCACGCTGTAACCCCGGGTCAGAAGCTCCCCGGCCGTGCCGCACGGCACGACACGCCCGTCCGGGCCGATGATTTTCACCTGTACATGGGGATGCACGCGGCCGACCGTGCTGACGCGAAGTTCCAAAGGATCATCGGGCTGGCTCTGGAAGCTGACCGGGCTGGTCTCCGTCATGCCATAGCAAATCGTCACCTCCGGCATGTGCATTTCGGCGATCACCCGTCGCATCACCGAGGTCGGACACGGCGATCCGGCCATGATGCCGGTGCGCAGCGAAGACAGATCGAACTCGTCAAACCGCGGGTGCTCCAGTTCCGCAAGGAACATGGTGGGCACGCCATGCAGCACCGTGCAGCGCTCGCCCGCCACGGTCTCGAGCACCGTCAGCGGATCGAAGCCCTCGCCGCAAAGCACGCTCGCCGCGCCGTGAGTCATCGCTGCAAGCACGCCTAATACCATGCCGAAGCAGTGATACAACGGGACCGGGATACAGAGGCGGTCAGCCTCGGTGAGCCGCATACATTCGCCGACGAAGTATCCGTTGTTCACGATGTTGAAGTGCGTCAGCGTCGCGCCCTTGGGCGCGCCGGTGGTGCCGCTGGTGAACTGAATATTGAACACGTGATCCGCATCCGATTGCATCGCGATCGATGCCAGTGCCGTCTTGTCGACATCGTCTCCTGCAGCCATGAGATCGCCGAACGAGAGCGCGCCCGCCAAGGGTTCTGTGCCTAGTTGGACGAGCAAGCGCAGTTCCGGAAACGCGGCGCACGCCAGCCGGCCCGGTGCAGCTCTCGTGAGCTCGGGAATTGCCGACTCCAGCATGGCCGCGTAGTCGCTGGTCTTGAAGCGCGGCGCGAACACCAGCGCACGGCAGCCGACCAGCCGCAGGGCGAATTCGAGCTCGGAGCTGCGGTAGGCGGGATTGATGTTCACCAAGAGGAGGCCCGCACGCGCGGCGCCGAACATGGTCAATAGCCACTCGGCGCAATTCGGCGCCCAGATGCCGATGCGCTCGCCCGGCTTGAGTCCGCAGGCGACCATGCCACGCGCGACCCGTTCGACTTCGGCGTCGAATTCGGCGAAAGTGAAGCGCCGCGGCGACGCGGACACCGCCAGCGCGAGGCGGTCCGGCCACTCGCCGACGGCGGCCTTCAACACGCCGTCGACGGTGCGATAAAGCAAAGGGCGATCGCTGGTGCCCGATGCGAAACTCAGCCGCATGGACTGGTCTTTCGGAGGCTAACCAGAATCGTGCGCATGGAGTCTCCCAAAACCCCCGTCCTGTTTGTGATCGCCGATTTAGACAGCGAGAAATAGCTTCAGGTGGCCGGGCACTCGCCCCCGAACCCGATGGGCGACGCGGTTCGAACCGCGTCGGGCGGCAGGAATGCTTGGCGGAACGTGAAGGCATCCGCCGTCGGGCCCTTGGCACGCAGGACGTCGAGCTTTGCGGTCGCTTCCGCGATGCTCGGCCGATGGCCCTTGGGAATCCACCACAGCACGAAAAAGGCGTCCCGCATGCGCTCGAACCACTCCCTGCGCCGACGCATGATCTCGAGGTGAGCGGACCCGTAGACGTACTTGTGCAGCGATTCGACATCGCGCCACACGGACATGTTGAGGAGCAAATTCTCGTCCTCGAAGGGGCGAATGGAGGTGGCGTTGCCCTCCTCGGTCTGCAGCCGCCAGAGAAAGCCCGGGGAATGGTCGGCCAGAGCGTTGATTCGCTCCAAGTTCGCGGCGAAATCCGCCATTACGGGGGAGTCCATCGGCCCCCGGATGATCCCGACGTTCAACTGCGCGAGTTCATAGCCTGACATAACACCCCCCCAATACAGGATAGCGCAAGCATGGCGCGGTGGCTCGGTTCGGCCAGGAATCCGCACGGCGAACGTCTCGCGGAGCGAGCGTACCCTTGAACACGATCGCGTACAACGGCGGGTGCGCTGTTAATATCACCGGGGCGCAATGCGCGCCCCCTGGTCCCCAGAGGGACCTTAAGCCGAGGATAACGAGTGTCAACGGAACCTGAAATCCGCGCCGCCATACATCCCATCGCCTTGCCGGCCGACGGACACGTTCTCCGGTCAGCGGGTGAAACGCGCGAGCTCAAGCGCGGTATCGGCACCCGCCAGCTCAGCATGATCGCGATCGGCGGGGCGATCGGCACCGGCCTGTTCTTCGCCAGCGGCGGAGCAATCGCCCAAGCCGGCCCGGGCGGTGCGCTGTTGGCGTACGCGACCATGGGCATCGCGGTCTACTGCATGATGCAATCGCTCGGCGAAATGGCCACGCAGCTGCCGATACCCGGTTCATTCGAGGCGTATGCAGAACGCTTCGTCGACCCCTCGCTGGGTTTCGCTGTCGGCTGGAATTACTGGTTCAGCTGGGCGATCACACTGGCGGCCGAATTGGTGGCGGGCGCCCTCATCGTGCAGTTCTGGTTCCCGCATTCGAATTCGACGCTCTGGGCGATGGGCTTCTTTTCGGTTCTGCTGGCGTTGAACCTCTTGTCGGTCAGGGCCTATGCGGAGGCTGAATACTGGTTCGCCGGCATCAAGGTCGTAACCGTCATCATCTTTCTGGGTGTCGGGGCCTTGATGATCACCGGCATGCTCGGGGATCACCATGTCGGCTTTCAGAACTGGACCTTAAGCGACCCGAAGACCGGCACACACGCGCCTTTCGTCGGCGGGCTGACTGCGGTATTGACGGTGTTCTTGGTCGCGGGTTTTTCCTTTCAGGGCACAGAGGGGGTGGGCCTCGCCGCGGCGGAAGCCGCCAACCCCAGCAAGAACGTGCCCAAAGCGATCCGCACCGTGTTCTGGCGCATCTTATTGTTCTATATCGGCTCCATCTTCGTCGTGGGCACGCTGATCCCATTCAACGATCCCAATTTGTTGAATGCCGACGAGGCCCACATCGCCTTCTCCCCCTTCACGATGGTCTTCGGACAGCTCCCCCGATTCGGATATTACGCCGCCAATCTCATGAACGCGGTGATCCTGTCTTCGGTGCTCTCGTGCGGTAACTCGTCGATGTACGTGGCGTCGCGAATGCTCTACGCCATGTCCCACAGCCGCAAGGCGCCGAAGCTGTTCGCCACGCTCAATCGACGGGGAGTCCCCGTGGCAGCGCTCTTGGCGACTGGCGCGATCAGCGCGCTCGCGTTCTTTTCCACCTTGGTGGGCGAGCACAAGATCTATCAAATTTTCTACAATGCATCAGGCCTCACCGGCTTCATGATCTGGCTCGGCATCGCCGTCTGCCATCTACGCTTTCGCAAGGCGTGGGTCGCGCAGGGCCGCAGCCTCGATGATCTGAAGTTCAAGTCCAAGTTCTACCCTTACGGCCCGTGGCTCGCCCTGATCCTTTTCCTCGTGGTGCTCTTCGGCGCCAATATCAGCGTGTTCCAGACGCCGGTATTTTCCTGGTTCGACTTCGTTACGGGCTACCTGATGATTCCGGTATTCGTCCTTTTGTATTTGGGCCACAAGTACTGGAACAAGACGCGTGTGATACCGCTCAAGGACTGCAACTTCGACATGGATTGAAGCTGCAGCGCGAATCGTCAAGGCGCCCCAATGAAACAAGATGTCGAAATCCGCAACTTCTTGACCGAACGGGACATCGAGCACGTCAAGGTCGGCGTGTTCGATACCGATGGGGTGCTGCGCGGCAAATATCTCGGTCGGGAGAAATTCCTGTCGGCGCTCGACAAGCATCTCGGCTTTTGCGACGTAATTCTCGGCTGGGACTCGAACGATCAACTTTACGACAACACGAAATTCACCGGCTGGCACACGGCGTACCCCGATGCGACCGTCCGGGTTCTGCCGGAGACCCGCCGCGACATCCCCTTCGAGCCGAAGACCGCGCTCTTTTTGGGAGAGTTCGCGGGTGCAGCCGAATCGGTATGTCCGCGCGGCACGCTGAGGCGCGTGCTGGAGCGCGCCGCGAGCATGGGACTTGCGGCGAGCGCAGCGGCGGAATTCGAGTTCTTCGTGTTCGACGAGACGCCCGACTCGGTTCGCGAGAAAGGCTACCGCCACCTGAAGACGATGACGCCCGGCGCTTTCGGCTACTCCGTTCTGCGAAGTTCCGTGCACTCGGATCTCTACCACGAGCTTCTCGATCTCGGTCAAGCCATGCGATTCCCGATCGAGGGCCTGCACACCGAAACGGGCCCCGGCGTTCTCGAAGCGGCGCTCACGTACTGCGACGCCCTCGAGGCTGCCGATCGCGCGGCGCTTTTCAAGACTTTTGCCAAAGTTCTGGCCCAGCGCCATGGCCTGATGGCGACGTTCATGGCCAAGTGGTCGAACAGCGTGCCGGGTCAAAGTGGCCATCTGCATATTTCGCTGCGCCATACCGACGGCGGCAGCGCATTCCATGATCCTGCAAAGCCGCACGAGATGTCCGACACCATGCGCTGGTTCGTGGGCGGCCAACAATCCCTGATGCCGGAACTGCTCGCCATGGTCGCCGGGACCGTGAACAGCTATTCGCGGCTCGTGCCGGGCTATTGGGCGCCGACCTCTGCCGCTTGGGGGATCGAGAACCGAACGACAGCGCTGCGCGTGATCCGCGGGGGCCCGTCGAGCCAGCGCGTCGAATACCGGATTGCCGCCGCGGATATCAATCCCTACATCGCGCTCGCGGCGGCGATCGGCTCGGGCCTCTGGGGTATCGAACACCGGATCGAGCCGGACGCGCCGATCGAAGGCAATGCCTACGATCGCGAGCACCCCGCTCAGCGGCGCTTGCCGGCCACTCTCTACGAAGCCGCCGAGCGCCTTGCCTCGTCGAAGCCTGCGCGCGCGATGTTCGGCGATGCGTTCGTCGAACACTATGCCGCTACCCGGCAGTGGGAAGAGCGGGAATTTCGCAAGGCCATCACCGACTGGGAACTTGCGCGATATTTCGAAATCATCTGAGCTCGAGAATGAACGACACATTGAAAACCATCAGCCCCGTTGACGGGCGAATCTATGTCGAACGTCCGCTCGCGACCGGCGCCGGCATTGATCGGGCGCTTCGGCTCGCGCAACTGTCCCAAGCCCCGTGGGCCTCGCGGACGTTGGCCTCCCGCTGCGAAATGCTCGGGCGCGCTGTCGATGCCTTTGTCGCCAAGGCGAGCGACATTGCCGCGGAGATCTCCTGGCAGATGGGACGCCCGGTGAGTCATGCGCCCGGCGAAATCCGCGGCTTCGAGGAACGTGCGCGGCACATGCTTCGGGCGGCGCCCGCAGCGCTCGCCCCGATACTGCCCGGCGAGAAGGCGGGGTTCCGCCGCCAGATCAAACGCGTCCCCTTGGGCGTCATCGCCGTCGTGGCGCCGTGGAATTATCCCTACCTGACGGCGGTCAATGCCGTGCTGCCGGCGTTGATTGCCGGCAACGCGGTGCTCCTCAAACACTCGCATCAGACCCCGCTCTGCGCCGAGCGCTTTCTCGATGCATTCACAAGCGCCGCTGTTCCGCCCGGCGTGTTCCAGTACCTGCACCTGTCGCACGCCGACACCGCACGCCTCATGGGTGATCCCCGCGTCGCGAGCGTGTGCTTTACCGGCTCGGTGGCGGGCGGACGCGCGGTCGTTGCGGCGACCGCCGCCGGCTTTGCCACCGCGGGCCTCGAGCTCGGCGGCAAGGACCCTGCCTACGTGCGTGCCGATGCCCACGTGTCGCACGCCGTCGAAACCCTAACCGACGGCGCCTTCTTCAACGCTGGCCAGTCCTGCTGCGGCATCAAACGGATCTATGTGGCTGCGCCGCGCTACGAAGAATTCGTCGCCGGCGTCGTCGACCTAACCCACAAGTACCGGCTAGGATCGCCGCTCGATCCGGAAACGACGCTCGGACCCGTCGTTCGCACCTCCGCGGCCGATGCCGTCCGCGCCCAGGTCCGGGACGCAGTTTCGCGAGGGGCCCGTCAGCTGATCGACGAGTCCCTGTTCACGGCGTCTGCCCCCGGAACTCCCTACCTCGCGCCGCAGGTTCTCGTCGATGTCGATCACACGATGGCCATCATGCGCGACGAGACCTTCGGGCCTGCGGTCGGCATCATGAAGGTCGACTCGGACGAAGAAGCACTGCGGCTGATGAACGACAGCGAGTTCGGTTTGACCGCCGCGATTTTTTCGGCGGACGCAGCGCGCGCCGAAGCGCTCGGCGACGCGCTCGAAACGGGAACCGTTTTCCTCAACCGCTGCGACTATCTCGATCCTGCGCTGGCCTGGACCGGCGTCAAGAATTCGGGGCGCGGGTGCACGTTGTCGAGCGTCGGTTTCGAGCAGTTGACGAGGCCGAAGTCCTATCACTTCAAGGTACTTCCATGAACTCAAGCTTGCGCGGCAATTGGAATTATCCCACCACTATTTGGGCAGGACCCGGGCGAATCGCCGAGCTCGGCGCAGCGTGCGCGACGGCCCGCATCGAGCGGCCGCTCATCGTCACCGACGAAGGCCTCATCGGCGCACCCATGATCCAGAACGCGCTCGCCGCTCTCAAGCATGCCGCGGTATTCGGTTCGGTCAAAGGGAATCCCGCGAGCAGTCACGTGGAGGCCGGCCTCAAGGCATACCGCGCCGGAGATCACGACGGCGTCGTGGCGTTCGGCGGCGGATCGGCCCTCGACGTCGGCAAGGTCGTGGCTTTCATGTCGGGACAGACGCGTCCGCTGTGGGATTTCGAGGACGTCGGCGACTGGTGGACGCGGGCGGACCCAGCCGGCATCGCGCCCGTCATTGCGGTGCCCACCACCGCAGGCACAGGTTCCGAGGTCGGGCGCGCCGGCGTCATCCTCAACGAAGAGACCCACCAAAAGAAGATCATTTTTCACCCGCAGATGATGCCGCGTGTCGTCATTGCCGATGCCGAATTGACCGTCGGACTGCCGCCCGGGATCACCGCGGCCACCGGCATCGACGCGTTCGTGCACTGCTTCGAAGCCTTTTGCGCGCCTGGATTCCATCCGCTCGCGGACGGCATTGCCCTGCAGGGCATGCGGCTGATCCAACAGTTCCTGCCGCGGGCGTATTCGGACGGCAAGGACATCGAGGCACGCGCACAGATGCTCGCTGCCGCGTCAATGGGCGCCACGGCCTTTCAAAAGGGGCTCGGCGGCGTGCACGCGATAGCGCACCCCGTGGGTTCGTGGTTCAACACTCATCATGGACTGACGAACGCCGTCATCCTTCCGTATGTCATGGCATTCAACCGACACGCCATTGCGGACAAGGCGGAAATTATCGCGCGCGTTCTTGGCTTGGGTCCCGGCAGCTTCGACGGCCTGCACGCCTGGGTACTCGAATTTCGCCACGGGCTCGGAATACCCCATTCGCTCGCCGCGATCGGGGTCGGCACCGACAATGCCACCGTCATCGGCCGGGAGGCGGAGATCGATCCGTCGGCTGGCCGGCAATCCGATCCCGGTCAATGCCGCGCAGCTGGAACACATTTTCCGAGCCGCGGTCGAGGGGCGGCTTGCGGACGTGGAGTGCCCCGTGTGACGGGCGCGCGGATCCTCGTGATCGACGGCAACGTCGCAGAGATTCGCGCGCGGCAAAGAGCGGCGCGCGGGCTCGACTCGGGCACCGGCTATGCGCAAGTTCTGCGCCGCATCGACCCATCGCTGCGAATCGACATCGTGCTCGCCGCCGACGCGGACCCCAAGCTTCCGAGCGGAGTCGGCCTCGAGGACTACGACGGGGTCACGATGACAGGGTCAGCACTGAACATTTATAACGGCGGCGCCCCCGTGACACGCCAGATCGAGCTTGCCAAAGCGGTGTTCGCCGCCGGCCCGCCGTTCTTCGGCAGTTGCTGGGGGCTCCAGGTCGCGGTCACGGCTGCGGGCGGCGAAGTGCGCGCCAATCCGCGAGGCCGTGAGTTCGGATTCGCCCGCCGCATCGTTCTCAACGCCGCCGGCCGGGAACACCCGCTCTTCGCCGGCAAGCCTCTCGTATTCGAGGCGCCTACCGTTCACCGCGATGAGATATTCCGCCTGCCGGAAGGCGCGCAGGTACTGGCGGACAATGATTTTGGGGTACAAGCGGCATCATTCGCTCGCGGACAATGCACGTTCTGGGGAGTGCAGTACCATCCGGAATACGACTATCTCGACATCGCGGCGGCGGCGGAACGCTACGGCGAGATCTTGGTCACGGAACGGATGTTTGCGGATGCTGCGGCGCTTGCGGGTTTCGCAGCCGAACTTCGCGTCCTGCACGACAACCCGGACGATACCGCGCTGCTTTGGAAGCACGGTCTGGGTTCCGCGATGCGCCTGGAGACGGTGCGGCTTCTGGAGATCCGCAACTGGTTGCAGGCGCAAGTGCTGCCTCGTGCAGCAGGCTCACCCGACAGGATGAGACAGTTTATAGGCTAGTTCTAAGTCGAGGTTGCCATGAATGCAACGATCGACGATTGCCAAGATGCCGGACCACGATCCATGGCTCACGTGGGTGAAGGACCGCGAGGCAATTTGTTGGGGATCGTGGAAGAACGCAAGCGCTAAGCGTTAAGGCGCACCCTTACGCAGCGCCGGCGAAGCCATTCCCTAGACGGTGGTGAACCCGACCCAGCGGCCCGCGGCGACGATGGCGATCCACATCGCAAGCGAGATGCCGCCGACCAGCTGCACATGGGTGGGCGGCCGGCCGCAATCCCAGTCCGATTGCTTGCGGGCGATGACCGCGTGAAATACGACCATGTTGAGGCCGGCGATCGCCAGGCAGATCATCTTGATGCGAAACGGGAGATTCTCGTAGTAGGTGGCCGCCTTGGAAGAAAACATCAGCAACCCGGCGATCGCGGCAACCGCGAAGGCCGACCAAGTCCACGGCAGGGCTTCGGCCGTCAGATCCGTGACCGAACGTTCACGGTTCGCGAATCCGAGAAGACGCAGATCGATCATGGATATCGATCCCACTACCAGCACCAGGGCGAGCACGTGCACGGTCTCGATGGTCGGGAAAAGCCAAGTCGATTCGCGGATCTCCCTCGGGAAACCCAAACTCTGCAGCCATTCGCAGGCTTGCCGGATGGACACTCAGGCTCCTTTTGTCTTCAAATGTAGGCGATCCAGCGTCCGGCCGTGACGATGCAGACGATCAGGACCAGGGAACCGACGGCAATGGATCGACCGGCGAGCAGCCGAGCGTCCCCAGAGGTCCAGAATCCCGGATCGCGTTTGAGGCCGAGCTGAAGCACTCGCGTCACCGCCGCCAATATTGCCACCATGACCATCTTGGCCCTGAATGCGTCATTGAGCAGCTCGCGCGCCGGTTCGGTAATCGTCAGCAAAATGCCGGTGCCCAGCAGAACAAGCAGCGCGCTCCACACCCAAGGCAGAAAATATTCTGCCATTGCGTACAGCGATTGGCGGTTGCCGGACAGACCCAGCAGCCTGAACGCCAACATGCCGATCGCGAACACCACGACGGCGATACTCAAGATGTGTACGGTCTGCACCAGCGGAACAAACCACGGCAGATCCTTGAATAGCTGACTCAACGGCGTCGAAGCGAGCCAGTCACAGAAATCGGAAATCATTCAGCCGCGCCTCCAAAACCGCCCGCGTCCAACAACATTCGGATCGCGCCAAGCGCTACCGCACGCCGAAGTGCGATCATCATTTTCGCAATCATATTCGAATGCTCGGCCACCGGGGATGGCGGGCTTATGTGCAATGATGGAATGCGGCCTCAGGCAATACAAGCCTGGTCGGAGCATCTCGGCCGTCCCGCGTCCGAGGGAGTAAGCGTCCAATGCGTGGTCGACCCCGCGTTATTCAGCGCCATCCATGTCATTTGACTCGCTCTCCATGTCATTTGACACGATGTTCGGCTCGCTTCCGATCCTCAGCGAGAGGATAATTTAGCCATGAAAAAGCAACGCGGCTTTTTTGGTTGGCTCACCGGCGGCTTGGCCATCGCCGGTGTTGCAGCCGCGGCAACTTCCGCTCCCGTGGCCCCATCGCCGTCTCCGCTTGCTATCGCTTCTGCCCCGACTGCTCAACCGGTCGCATCCGCGCCGGCGGCAGCGCCGGTGCAGGCTCCGAAGCCTGCCACCGAAAAGGGCGCCCAGATTTGGGAATGTACGACAAAGGGAGTGAAGACATTCTCCAACAATCCCTGCGGCCGGAAATCGTCTCTGGTCACATTGCGCCCGCTCAACACGATGGAATCCGCGACCGTAGTTCGAAGCGCACGCGCCAATGAACCCGTGCCGCCTTATACCAAGGAATACACCGACCAGAATTTATTCCCGGATCAAAATGCTTTCGCTACGGCGTTCGATGATCACCCTTATCCCGCCGATCAGGGATATCAGGGTTATGGGTATGCCCCGGCCTATGCGTATGCGCCGTTGGCGAGAGGCAATCATCCCCACCGGCGCGAACATCATCGAGATTCATTGCCGGAGGCGCATGAGACCGGACCCAAACCGCATCATTCGATCCCGGCGCCCCAACGTCCCATGCCAGGGCCCCGGTGATTTAGCGTGCGCTGCCGATAATCTTGTTCACCCTTGCGTTTCGGCCTGACCAGAGCCGCGGAATCAGCATCGGTGTCCGCGCCCGGTAGTCGACATACACAGCCCCGAAGGCGGCCACCAGATCTCGTTCTTCGAAGCGAATGGCGATCAGGATGTACGCCGTGGTCACGAGCGCAAAGAGCAGGTGGGCCACCGTCATGATCGGTGCCGCCCAGAAAATGGTCAGCCAACCGATGTAGAGGGGATGGCGTACCAGCTTATAAAGGCTGGGCGTACGGAATATTGGCGCGCGGTAGGTCCTGTTGGAGAGACGCCGCCACACCTGCTTCAATCCGAACAGATCGAAGTGGTCGATAAGGAAAGTTGTGTACAGGAGGAGCAGCCATCCGAATAGATACAGCCCGATGACCGAGCCGCGGACGATGCCTTCCGGGACGCTCCAAAGGATGCCGCCGATCGGCTCCCAGCATACGTACAGCGCGGCCAGTGCAAGCGAACTCAACAGCACGTAGGTGCTGCGTTCGGCGGCCTCTGGCACGATGCGCTTCCACCACGCCTTGAACCCCGGCCGCGCCATGCCGCTGTGCTGAAGGGCAAATGCAGCCAATAGAAGCAAATCCACTATCAGCGCGTGCCCTAGCGTGGATGTCGGAACGCCATCCAAGCTCGTCGGCGTAAGGAAGCCGCCGATGAAGCCTATGCCGTAGAGAAACACGGCAAAAAATACCGCGTAGCTGAGGACCCCGTAAATGAAAATTCCGATGCGAGACATTTGCGACTCCTTCTTTTCAATCAATCCAGGTGTCGCATGGTGCCGATGATAACGAAGGAGCACATGGGGCAGGATCCCCATCTTTTCTGTTTGGTATCCCTATTTTTCAGAACTGCCCAAAAGTCCGCGATTGCGGGCGGCGGCAGCGGCTGCCTGCCGGGTCGGGGCATCAAGACGTCCCATGATCGCCGAGACGTGATGCTCGGCCGTCTTGGCGGAAATGCACAAGCGAGAGGCGATTTCGGTGTTGCTCAAGCCCTCGTCGACCAGGCCTAGGACTTGAAGCTGCCGACGAGTCAGTCCCGCCGAGTTAGCGCGAGTCACCGCGATGGGACCGCGCGGTACGGCGCGCGCCCCGCCGGCACGCATCTGCCGCCGTAAGCGCGCCGCCGCAGGCACGGCTCCCAAGCGATCGAAAATTTCGAGTGCCTGACGCTGGGCGGCATCGTCCCCGCCGCTCAACGCCAGTGCTTGCTCATACGGACGACCAAGCACTATCCAGGCTGCAGCGGCTTCGCGCCAGCTACCCTCGCAATGCTCCCGAAATGGACTGGCAAATCCGGCCGTTGCCGCAACCGAGTCACCGAGCATGTAGCCCCACAGCGCTGAATCCTCTGCGGCCCAACGCGAGTGTCGCTCTTCGGCCTGCGTGTGCACTTCACGAAGGAGTAGCCTCGCTTCCTCTGCCGCCGGTGCCGGCACCGACGACTCCAACCACACGCCTTCGGCCACGGTCGTCGCGATGTACACGCTGCGTTGCAGCTCAGCCATGGAGGCGGAGAGACGGCGGGCCGCCTCCAGGGGTGTCGCGGCGTCCTGGTCGCCGCGGCGCATTCGCAGCCGCGCAAGCGCGATCAGCGCGGGAAAGCGATAAACGTCGGCCGCGTAGGTTCGACCGGAAATCTCTTGAGCCTCTTCCTCCGCTCTTGCCCAATCTCCCTGGTCGACCAGAATCATGGCGCGCCAGCCGCGCAGATACCCCTCCCAATGGGTCAGCTCGAGTGCCGACGCATACGACACGCCGCGATCGATGTATTCCAGGGCGGCCCGGTAGTCGCGACGCCAATAGTAGATGCAAGTCAGGTTGCAGGAGGCGCGCTCCACATGATCGTGGAACTTGCCGGCAACCGCCAAATCGAAGCTTTGCTCCAACTCGACACATTTGCCGGACCCGACCTTCTCCGCCTTGGCCGAACCGATGTTGGCGAGGGCGTGAATGATGATTTCCTTTTGCCCGAGGCGTCGCGCAAGCTCAAGCGCGCGTTCGCCCCAGATGATCGCCGCCTCCATGCGCGAAGCGAGCATGTCGAGCTGCGATTGATGCGAATAGGCCCAGGCGAGTTCGGGTCCAGGCGGGGCAGTTTGCAGTACTGCGATCGCCTCTTCCACGAATCGCTCGGCCTCGGCACGGCGGCCGCGCATCCACGCGAATCGCGTCAAGCGGGTGAGATCGCGCCCCAACCCAAGGGTGTCGTTAGCGCGCCGACGAAGCTCAGCGGCCTCCGCCATTGCGATGACGGCGATATCGGCCCCGCCCATGAGATAGGCCTGTTCGGCGTGATGCTCCAATACTTCTACGACGAGCACGGGGTCGAGGGCGCTGCGATGGCGAAGCACCGCTGCAAAATGGGCAGCGGCTTCGCGATGCGCGCCGGCGCGGGCAGCTTCCGCTGCAGCGCGTTGCGCGAACTTCAGCAAGGCTGCCACATCGGCCGCATGCTCCGCGTGGTGGGCAATCTCACTGGCGCGCGCATCGGACCGCCGCTTCAACACATCGACTACTTTCTGGTGCAAGGCCCGCCGCCGCGCGGGCGAAATCGATGCTTCGATCGCGCGGCGGGCAAGCTCGTGGCGGAATTGCACCAGCCCCCCGTCCAGGGAAAGCATGCCCTTCTCCACGCACTCGTCCAGACCGACATCGATCGCACTTTTTACCAGGTCGGCGACCACTGCGGTTTCTGCATGGCGGGGGAATATGGATACTGCATCGAGCACGACCCGAGCCGAGTCGGGCAGGCGCGATGCCCGTGCCAGCGTCGCATCGCGCACCGCATCGGTGGGCATATGGCCATCCAGCGCCAGCGCTTCGGTCACGAGGAATGGATTACCGGCCGTCAGCGCGAACAGCTCATCGCCGCGCCGCCCGCGTTTTGCGGCAAGATTGGTGACGGCAGCCAAGGAGAGGGGCGCCAGGGTCATGCGCTCCACGTTCCCAGCGGGCGCCTCGCCCAGGAGGTTGCGCACCGGCGAGCGTGCGTCCACCTCCTCGTCGCGATACGTAATCAAGATCAGCGAACGTACTCGGGCGATCCGCCGACCGAGAAAGCGGATCAAATCCAAGGTGGCCGTGTCGGCCCAATGAACGTCCTCGATGACGAGCAAAGATGGCTTCGCACCATTGGATAGAAGGCGCAATACACCCTCGAAAGAGCGGATGTGATCCGCGCCGAAATCGAAACTCTCGCCGCTGGCGCGGGCTATGTCGCGCAGAGGCAGCAGCACTTCGGGCGTGGATAGGTTTTCGCATGCGCCCCAATATATCCGCGCAACTTGCGCCTTATCGGCGACAAATCGCTCCGTCAGCGCCGTTTTACCGGCGCCCGCCTCGGCCGCGATCGCGATAACCCGCCCCCGGTTTTGGCACGCAAGTGCAAATGCGTCCTCCAGCAGCCGCAGCTGCTCATCGCGCTCGAGCAAGTCGACGGCGGCATCCATCATCTGTCGCCAATCCGCCGATCTTGATGGTGTACGGGCGCCGGCATGCAGGCCTCAGGACCCGGACGCCGTAGGCGCAGCTCGAGTCGTCGCGCCTCAGATGACGAGCCACAGGATGATCGGTAGCTCGGCAAGTTCCAGGACTCCTGCGACGGCGTTGACGGCATGCGCGTACTGCGGCATCACCAGAGTTATCATCGAATTCACGACATAGGCACATCCCGCGACGAGGAGCAGCATACAATGGCCCGCGGTACAAAGCCCGAGCGAATCGCGAGCGGACCGAAGGGCAGCAGCCACAGTCCCCAAAAGATTGCCGCGATCGTGATTCCACGGCTGTGCAGGCGCAAAGACAGATAGGCGAGTGCATCCAATTGGGGACGCGGGGCAGTCCCCGGCAAACTACCGGCGGCCACTCCACAGTGCGAGAAGAAACTCGAGTGGCCGTGGTTGCGAAATGGAGTCTCGCGCCTTAGGGCGGGTGATCGCGCCTTGGGTAAGATGCAGTTCGGCGGCGCAACTTTTCCCGTTTCTGGATCAGCGTGTCGGGAGCACAATCAATCGGAGGCAGCCATTTTGATCACCGGAAATGCCTATGCGGTGCCGTTACCTACGAAAGTCGTCCGCGCCTATCGGGCCCCGACTGTGGTAGCCATTTATTCAGTGAAGCCGAATCGCGGCCCCACCTGATTTTCATCCGTTCAGGTTCGTTGGATGATCCCGAAATCGCCCGCCCCTCAGTCACTATTTGGACGGCACACGCGCCAACATGGGCATGCATCAGTGACAGTTTGCCTAGCTTCGCCGGCCAAGCACCGCCCGCGGCTTGAGTTGCGTGTGTGATCGTGGGCGGCGGGCCCAGTTCTTGATCTTCGGAACGCTCGCGTGCATCCTCGGACGCTCGCTCAGATTCATACTGAGCGCGTTGCAACAAAAAATCCAACCGCACCATTCAAGGGGATAACATGAAAAAGGCTCTCTCACTCATCGTACTCGCAGCGGCGTTCTTCGCGAGCCCTAGCTTCGCCGCAGACCCGGTCCTGGGTACGTGGAAGCTCAATGTCGCGAAATCGAAGTTCACCGCGGGCGCAGCGCTGACGGCCGGGACCCGTGTCTACACCGAAACTAACGGGCTGTACACGCTCGACCAGAAACTGACGGGCACAGATGGAAAGGAGGTATCGAACCAGGTGCAGTACCGTGACGGCAAGGATGAGAAGCAGGCCATGGGCGGGCCTGCGGATACGACGCTCGCGAAAAAGATCGATGCAAACACTTGGGACTTTGATCTCAAGAAGGATGGCAAGGTCGTTGGCCACGTCCATCGTGTCGTCTCGGGCGACGGCAAAACGCTGACCGTTCACAACACAGGTGTGCAGCTGAGCGGCGCCAAGGGCGACGAGACGCTTGTGTTCGACCATCAGTAGGGTTCCGAAAAGCCGCGCGCACAGGGACGTGCGCGGGCGGTGCACCAGCCGCCAGTGGAAACGCTGAAGTCGATACGTCGGCACCAACGCCACCTTGTTGCATCTGCTTTTGGGTTTTCTAGCGCTTGGTACGCGCGTTGGATTCGTTCGGTTCAACCGGGGTGATGACGATGAATATTACACTGAGGCAAGGGCGCGCCGAGGACGCTCAGCGCAGTGGCTTGATCTGCTACGAAGCCTTCAAAGCTATTGCCGACCAACATCGCTTTCCGCCTGATTTTCCATCGGCAGAGGTCGCCATCGGATTAATGTCGTCGCTACTCGAACGTCCTGACATCCATTCCGTTGTCGCCGAGATTGACGGGAACCTGGTGGGCAGCAATTTTTTATGGGAGAACGCGACTATCGCGGGTGTCGGCCCGATAACCGTTGATCCCAAAGTACAGAATGGACAGGTCGGCAAGCATTTGATGAACTATGTGCTGGAACGCGCTCGCGCGCTGCGGTTCGCCGGCACGCGTCTGGTGCAGGCGGCCTACCACGGCCGTTCGCTATCGCTTTACGCCAAACTCGGCTTCGTGGTGCGCGAGCCCCTCGCGACGCTTCAGGGCCGAGCTTTTGCCTACGAAAGCAAGGGATTCAGCGTGCGGCAGGCCACAGAACGGGACTTGCAACCCTGCAATGCAGTATGCCGTAAGGTGCACGGCCACGACCGAAACCACGAACTTATCGACGCGATCAAACAGAAAACCGCAAGCGTCGTCGATCATGATGGCCGAATTTCGGGATACGCGACGATGATCGGGTTCCTCGGACATGCCGTGGGTGAAACGAACGAAGAATTGAAGGCGCTGATCGGTGCGGCGGCCTCCATCGCCGGTCCTGGCCTGCTCATGCCAATGCGCAATGCAGAACTGTTTCGTTGGTGCCTGAATCGCGGATTGCGTGTGGTCCAGCCCATGACACTGATGAGCCTCGATCTTTACAACGAACCGGCAGGACCGTTTCTGCCTTCGGTCATCTACTGATCAACGCGGGTTCGCCAGTTCTGTGCGATCGGCTGCCTGTGGCCACAGTGCGAACGCCGGGCAGTTTGGGAATCTGATCGGACGGAACGACGTGAAGACATTCCCGTACTCCTTCAATGGGAAAGCTCCAACAAATTGCCTCTAAGTTGGGGCCGAGTCAGCCCGGCCTTGCACAAACGGACACGCCTTCGATGCGATGAGCGATGGGGGACCAGGTATTGAATGGCGCGCTATTTATCATGTTGCGGGAGCGTCCGAAGGAAAACGGCAACACACCCATTGCATGAACACACGCCCCGGGTCATGGCGATTCACCCAATTCGACGTGAACGGGCGCGGGGTGCGCTTGTCCGGTGATCCGGAGCTAGGTGCTGTGGGACCACCCAGGGATCGATCGTTGACGGCGCGGAGTACACTGCGGAAGGCAGCTGAGGGAACCTTTTCCTAAAATTACCACCATGGGCGTGTTCAGCGTCGATCTAGCCCATTGAAATTTTGAGCCCATGGATTCAGATGCGGACAAGATCATTGAACTGTACGAGCGCCATGCTCACGCCTATGTCGCAGATCGTCGGAGCGTGGGCTGGAACGAGCGCGCATGGCTCGATCGATTCACCGCACTCTTATCACATGGGGCGTCCATACTCGACATTGGCTGCGGTTCCGGCGAGCCGATCGCGAAATATCTCATCGATCAAGGCTTCGCGGTAGATGGCTTGGATACCTCGCCAACGTTGATAGCAATCTGTCGTGGGCGCTTTCCGCGGCGGGCTTGGCATGTTGCTGATATGCGTGCCCTCGCGCTCGAGGACACATTCGATGGCTTACTCGCGTGGGACAGCTTTTTCCATCTCGCCCACGATGATCAGCGCCGGATGTTCCCAATTTTCAAGCGACATGCCGCACCTGGCGCCGCGCTGATGTTTACCAGTGGCATATCACACGGCGAAGCCGTTGGCTCATATCATGGCGAACCGCTTTATCACGCCAGTCTGGCTCCTGAGGAGTATCGGACGTTGCTAAAATCGATTGGTTTTCGCGTTGTGGCGCATATCGTTGAAGACCCCAATTGCGGTGGCCACACTATTTGGCTTGCCCAAGCGGAGCAATAGGCACATCGGAGGCCGTCGTCGACGTCTTTGGAGCGTAAACTCTGTATGGCCTTACGCCCACACATCGAACCTGGCGAGCCTCACAGCAGCCTCATCTTGCGCAATAGCGCTGAGTATCGCGAGTCGCCTCGCAGTTTGGCGTATGCGACGCGATAATTCAGGGAGTACAAATTCAGATCGCGAAGGTCATACGCTCGCGTGTGCCATTGCGGCGCTTGACCGTCATCGCCGCGCCAGCCATATACCTCAGCAATCCCGGTAGGCTCCGTGGCGGCGAATTTCGCGATTAATTCGTCGAGGATTTTTTGGATTCTGCCATCCGACCGAGGGCTTGGGTCGCGATAGCAACCGCCGAGAGCCGGAGCGCTTCGTCTTTAACCCTTTCGAGAACGCCAGAAGGGCCTCGGGCTTGCCCTGAAGCAGGGCAATGATCGGACCCGCATCGTCGGCCTCCACCTGGTGACGGTCAGCATGGGGTCCGCGACGAGTCACTGGGAAAACGAATCGCCTACGTTAGCGTGTGCGCAGCCGATCGGAAACGTCACTGCGGGTCTCCATCCTGGATGGGTCGCCACAAAGCAGCTGTCCGGGGTCGGTGGTACATTGGGGCGAATGATTCGATTTACCCTGACCTCGAACGCATGTCCGTAAGTCGGTGGAACATTCGTGAGGACGATCTTTCAACGGCCGCCACGCGCGATCTCCTTCGCCTGCACCTGGAAGGTATGCATGCCCATTCCCCGCCGGGTCATGCATTCGCGCTTGACGTTTCGGGACTCACCGCTGCGAACGTGACGGTATGGACGATTTGGGACAGCGACAAGATCGCGGGGATAGGCGCGCTTAAGGAGCTTGGCAATCGCACTGGAGAATTGAAATCGATGCGCACGCATCCTGATTTCCTGCGCCGCGGCGTCGCGGCGGTGCTCTTGGACCACATTGTTGATGTGGCGCAGACTAGAGGAATGATTCGCCTTAGCCTCGAGACAGGTAGCGGCTCTTACTTCGAACCCGCGATGGCTCTATACCGCAGATGCGGATTCATCGACGGAGAGCCATTTGCAAACTATAAGGACAATGAATTCAATCAATTCTTCCATCTGACATTGAGACCGAGGCCCGGCAGCCGGTGAAGTCCTGCTATTCGTTGGATATTCGAGTTCAGCTGAAGAGATAACGTGCAGAATGTAACAACAAAGGACAGATTCCTGCACAAGTGCGGTACAAGATGGTGACGAACCCAATTCGCAAAAAAGGGAAGGTCGATGTTTTCCCACATTATGATTGGAACCAATAATTTAGAGCGCGCGAAAGCTTTCTATGATCCTGTACTTGGCACGCTTGGCATACCGCCGGCAAGGGTCGATGGACACAGGATCTTCTATCGGACGCCGACCGGCGTTTTCTCCGTCACAACACCCATTAATGGCGAGCCCGCGAGTTGCGCCAATGGTTTAACGATCGGCTTTGCTGCAGCGTCGCCGGCCCATGCAGATGCCTGGCATGCGGCTGGCCTTGCCGCTGGCGGCACTACCTGTGAAGGCCCCCCGGGTGTGCGCGAGGGTAGCGTGGGCAAACTTTATTTGGCCTATCTTCGTGATCTTGATGGGCACAAGCTGTGTGCGGCGCACCGATTATGAAGGGGCCTTGCGCAGGGAACCAGGAGGGGGGCGAGAGGCATTAAATCGCCGCCAGTTAGCCGCCGTTCGCGACTTCCGTTAGGCTAATCAACGAAGCTGAACCGACTTCCGCGATGCTCAAAATCTGGGAAAATTGTAATGAGAAATCGGCGGCCGTTGAGTCTACTCGTCGGGGTGCTGGTTAGGTTTCGGTCAATGCTGCACCGTTGACCTTGCCAGCGAAGACCGTATTCGGCCCTCATGTTGGAACTTGAACGAAGGGTCGAGCCCTGGTGCCCCGGTGATTGTGCGGTTGGAGTTCCGTTTGTTGCCAGCTACCGGAAGGGGACTGAGCATCTCGTATTCGTCGGCGCGCACCACGCCTTTCAATCCAACAGTCCTACGATGAGGGCAGTTGAGGCCGGGTTCGACCACCTTCAGCCCGAAGTGGTCATCCTGGAGGGTTTCCCCACAGCAATGGGCGAGAATCCTCCACCGCTTGTTGGGAGGCCCATCGGTACGGAACGGCAGATGCAGACGAGTTTGTACGAGGAGAAGGCATGTACGCTGCATCAATTGCCCTGGTGCGGAAGGTTCCGTTCATCGGTGGCGAGCCGACTCGGGAAGAGCAGAGTCAAGTTTCGAAGGCCAAGGGCTTTACTGACGCCGATTTGGCATTTAGCGGTTTGCTTGGTGCATGTTCACGGCACTCAGATCAGGCGATATACCCGATACCTGGCTGACCTGGCGAAATTCTACCTACGCTTGGCACAGATTGGGCGCCGCCGATTCGCGACGGATGAATCGTGGACGCGCCCTCCCTTTAAGGAATTCCGAGAAGTCTATAAAACACTGATAAGGCCTCGCCGTCGATGGGGGATCGATCAAGTTTCCGTTTCGCATGACTTCGTCAACGATTCAACACGCGAAAGGCAGCAAGACATGGCATTAGAGATAGTCATCTGCTCGACCTTCGAATATCATTTGGTTGAATAGGCATTTAGTTTTGGTGGTGTACGGCGGCAGCCACTGGGCGACGTTGTCGGCCGCGCTACAGGAGAGAATGGGAAAGCCGAAGGTCAAACCGTTTTTAAAGTAAAACTGCGGTCATTGCCCAATTAGTGGAGTATTCCGTTTCCCCGAACCTGCCGCTCGCGGCAGTCTGCAAGGGGTCGACAGGAGTCAGTGCCGATCAATATGAACGACCTTGAGCCGAGTAACTAGTCCCCATGCCCTCGCACGTACCACGGTCCTTACAGCCATACTCACAGCGACAATCGCTGGACAAGCGCGAGCAGAAATTGCGTCGAGCCATTGGGATCATGGCGCCTGTCGAGAAACTCAAATTGGCTGCTGAAGGGGTTCGTGCGGCGCAGTTATTACTCCTTAAGGCGGAATTGGAACTCATCCGCACTCGGGGATGCTGACGTGACGCGAATCCGAAAGATCGAGCTAAAACGCGATCACTGGCTCGATTTCCGTAGAGGCCATTCTGGTGCAGTATTCGCGGGACCAAGTAGATTTTCGGCTGCCCAACTACGGACGTTCACGACTGACCCCTGCGGGTCGCGACCCGACCATGGGCGTCGGGAGTGCCGCATCCGACGGCATGCGGCCAGGACCGGTCCGCTAGCTGATGGATTACACTGCCGTTAAGCGGTCGCTTGCCAAAGCACGAATCCGGCGTAGGCGAGGGGGCGCTGAATCCTCGGGCATGGCCGAAATGATTGACCCGGCATTTTTTCACGAGCTTGGCGGCCCAGCGACTCGGGCTCCGAAGACGGCATGAAGGGAAGGATAATGAACACTCAACGCACCAACGGTAACCGTCGCGCCCTGTTGGCGGGGCTTCTCGCATTGCCGGCGACCACGATCCTGCCGCGGGTTTCGCGTACGCAGACGGCCCGGGCGTCAGCCCCAGCTTTGGAAAGCCTGCTGAGCGTCGCGGACTTCGAGCCCGCGGCCCGCGCCGTGCTGCCGCCTGCGCATTTTGGATACCTCGCCACCGGCGTGGACGACGATCGTACGGTGGCTTGGAATCACGAGGCCTACGGCCAGCTAGAGATCAGCGTGCGGCGCTTCGCCGACGTGAGCCGCACGGACCTGGGCGTGGACATGTTCGGAATGCACTGGCCCTCGCCGGTGTATCTGTCGGCTGTCGGCGGCCAGCGAGCCTTCCACCCCGAGGCCGAATTGGCAACCGCACGCGCGGCGGCCTCGCGAGCGGCACTAATGATGCTCTCGGCTGGCGGCTCAACGGGGCCCGAAGACGTGATGGCCGCGCGTGGTGCACCGGTGTGGCAGCAGATCTACCCGACCGACGACTGGGAAGTCACGCGGTCGATTGTCGAACGCGCGCAGCATGCCGGTTGCAGCGCCATCGTGCTCACCGTCGACAACCACTGGCCGCGTTACAACGAGACACTGGCGCGTGCGATGCGCGCGGATCCGCGCACCTGCACCGATTGCCACGAAAACAACTCGCACGACTTCGTGCGCAAGGCGCCCATCTACAAGGGCGTTGATGTCTCGCGCGTGAAGGAATCGACGCAGCCCTCGGCGATCACCTGGGAGTACCTCGACCGCGTGCGCAGAATCGTGAGGGGCAAGCTCCTGGTCAAGGGCATCATGCGTGGCGACGAGGCCGCGGGTTGCGCGCGCCACGGGGCCGATGGCGTGATCGTCTCGAACCACGGCGGGCGCGATGAGGAATCACTGCGCTCCACCATCGAATGCCTGCCCGAGGTTGTCGCGGCCTGCAGCGGCCGCGTGCCGGTACTTGTCGACGGCGGCGTCCGGCGTGGCACCGACGTATTCAAGGCCCTGGCATTGGGTGCGAGTGCGGTGGGCATTGGCCGCCCGCAGATCTGGGGGCTCGCTCCCTACGGCCAGGCCGGCGTCGAAGCGATCCTCGATATCTACACGCGTGAACTGCGTGCCATTATGCGCCAGGCCGGAACGTCCAGCGTCGCCTCGATCACGCGCGACTTCGTGATCGCGCGCGTGCAGGCGCCGCGATGACGCGCTGTCTGTCGCACACGGCCGGCATCAGGTCCCTACGGGAACATTGGCCTACCTGCACAGAAAATACCGTCATGAAATTGTATGGTTGAGCCGGTACTTCTTAAACAGTATTGAGTCTCTCGCTCCGACGCGTGACACGTTGCTGCTCAAGAAGCGAAGCTCACTATGCTGCCGCCTGCAATGAAACGGTCGCTCATGGAGGGCCGCATGGGGTCATTACGCGACTGTGGATGGCTGAACAGCCCGCACCGGGCAGCAGGTGACCAATACCTGTCTTTGAGACTGACGAATTGGCGCGCAGCAAGCGGACGTCCATAGCTTTCGGTATTCTGAGCTGCTACGAGCCGCTGCACCCGATCCGAGAAATTGCATTTAGCTCAACCGCGTTTTTTGTACTTGGATGGGAGGGGAAAATGACGATAAGAGCCATTGCACTTGCCTTTCTTCTAGTCCTTAGCGCCGGTCAAGCTGGTGCGGAGGCAGATCGTCAGTTTGTGAATGGAACGCGCAGTACTGCACGCACCCCGCTACCATTTAGTGATGCTGTGCTTGTTGGTGACACCCTCTATATTGCCGGTCATATTGGTATAGATCCCAAGACTGACCGGGCCGCGGAAGATCCCAAAATTGAAGCGAAACTCGTCATGGATCGTGTTAAGGCTACCGTGGAGTCCGCAGGACTGACGATGGATGATATTGTAACGATGCAGATCATGTGTACGGACCTCGGACTGTATGACACGTTCAATGATGTCTACAGAACCTATTTTCAACATGGATTCCCCGCGCGGGCATTCCTTGGCGCCAACTCGCTTCTTCGAGGCGCCCATTACGAAGTACTTGGACTTGCAGTCCGGCGGCACGGTCATCACTAATTAAACGATGTCGCGACCGGCTCCGCGTTCGGTAAAGCCGCCGCTGGCGACCGTCAACAACGGGTCGAGAGTATCCATTCAAGGCCGATGGCAAGCTCACTTGGGAAGTGCGTTAGCGTTCAATCCCTCGACGATGTTGATCGCAAATGGAGGCTGCATGCGCGTGATGAAAGCAAAGCGAGGCCTAAAGTGGCAGTGGACTACGCTCCTTGTCATTCTGCTGTGGCCAGCTCTTTTCTCCGTCCTCAGCAACTTAGATCGCGACCGGGGCATGTTGTGGTTGCTTCTCTTTCAGATGTATTGCCTTCCCTTTGGCTCTTGGATAAGCCAGCCGTTCTTCGTGCCGGACTCTGAACTTTATTTCCTAGTTCTCGTGCCGGGTGCAATTCTTACGAGCGTGGTCTATACGGGAGCGTATCGCGGCGTCTTACAGCCGAGGAGAGTGAGATGAGACGCTGCCTGAATGCTCGCGATTCCCAAACCCGGAAGCAGCCAGTCGCCACCGTCTCTAACGGGCCGTGACCCGTCCGGTCGAGGTTGCGGGCCGCCAGCGGCTTCAGTCGACCCAAGCGGTCTAAACGATACGCCAAGAGCCGTCACTGAGAAGTTTGCTCTCGGACATGCACCGTTACGTCGAATCGGCAAATGGCAAAGCGCGCGATAAATGTTTGAACTAGATTCAGTTCTTGTCGCTTGGCGATGCCGGGAACCCGATGCGACGGACCAGATCGCGGAAACGCGGTGAAGAACGAATGGAGTCCATCTCGGGGGCGGTACGCATGAACAATATGCCCATTTCGTGTTTGTTGTACGCCGCCTCCATGGCGGCAATGGCGCGAGGTTCGTCGTTAAGCAGCGCATAACAGTGTACTGCATAGGGTATGTTGTGTGTTTGCTCGAATTCGGCTTGCTTCAACAAATAGCCTTTGTAGCCCGAACGTTTGTACGCCTCGCCGAGCGCGGTGACCCTCGGATCCCTTACCGAGGCTTAGCGCCTTGCTGACGCGCGGCGAATGCCTCGGCAAACATTTTCTTCTGCTCATATACATCAGCTATGTCCGAGTAGAAGCGCTCGGCGTTTGGATGCATTTCCAAACCTCGCTTGCTTACGCGCAACGCATCGTCGTACCGTCGAGCGTGGTAAAGCACTTGTGCCAGCCAAACGGTGGTAAAAGCGTCGTACGGGTCGAGGTCCCGGGCGCGTTCAATTTCCCTCGTGGCTTCATCGAGCCGCGCCATAGCCACTAAGTAGAACGAATACTCATAATGTGCGGGGACGTAGTTGGGATTGAGGGCAATGGCTTGTCTGTACTCGGCTTCGGCGCCGGACCAGTCCCAATCGCTGATGAACTTACTTGTCGCGAGCGACGTGTGGGCTTCGGCGAGCGAAGGATCGAGCGCCAGGGCTCTGATGACTGTGTTCCTGATTTTGTCGGGAGTGTCCTGGCAACTCGCGACGCCGACATAGGCGAGCGCATAGCTCGGATCTTTGGCGACAGCTTTCCGGAAGTAGTCGCAAGCCTTCTCGTTATCCTTCCAAGGTAAGCTGATTCATCCAGTACGAGCCCCTCAGATAGGCGTCATACGCTTCGGGGTCGACGGGGTGAATCTGTACGAGCAGACTGCGCTCTTTGGGAGTCAGCTTGACGCGGATTTGCTCTGTGATGTCGCTGGGCGATTTCATCCTGCAACGCAAGGACGTCCTTTAAGTTGCGTTCGTAGCTCCTGGCCCACAAATGGTGGTCACTGCTGGCTTCAACTAATTGCGCAGTCACCCGCACACGATTTTCGCCGCGCGTCACCGTGCCTTCCACGACCGCATCGACGTTCAATTCGCGGCCAATCTGCGGTAGCGTTTCCTTGGAACCTTTGAAGTGCATCGCGGAGGTTCGCGAGATGACCCGCAGCGAACCGATCTGAGCGAGATCGGTGATCAACGCGTCGGTCATCCCGTCGGCGAAGTACTCCTGCTCCTTGTCACCCGAGAGATTCTCGAGCGGCAGCACCGCCAGCGAATCAATGACAGGAGAGACCACTACGCTCGTTTGCTCAGTCGGTTTGCTGAGCCCCCTGTAATGGACGATCGCCCAGAACGCCGCTAGCAGCCCCACCATGATCAGTGTTCCGCCGATCCAGCCAAGTGGAACCCATCCCGCAAAGCGAGGAACTGCTGATGACGTGGCGGAGGGGGAGCTCACGGTGGCACTCCCCGTGGTTGCGACGCCAACCTGCTCGCTTGGGCTTTCTTCTTCTTCGCTCGTCTCCCTCGTTCGAAGGCGGCACGATGAGATTCGGGGGCATCCTGTCTTTCGGTCAGCGCATGCACCTCGGCGACCATGCGGTAGCCACGGCCCCGCACCCCTTCGATGTAACGTGGCGCTTGCGGGTCATCGCCAAGAGCGCCGCGCAGCAGCTTCACGCGCTGAACGATCGTTTCGGGCGAGATCACAAGACCCGACCATACTCGCTCGCTCAGCTGCTCGAAGCTGAGGAGGTTGGGCGCGGCGCGCACTAGCGTGACGAGCAAATCGAAAGTCAGGGCCTTGAGGGGGATGACCGTTCCCGCACGCCTCACCCGCCGCGGTGCAAGCTCGATGGTCAGATCGTCGACCCGGTACCCCGCGGGCTCAGGGGTGGGGTTCGGGGTATTCGTACTCCACGCCATGTGGAACTCTCTGCTGGGGTGGTCCTGCCGCAGTTGTGGTGCGATGTTACACCGGAGCGCGCCCCCGCGCCCGTCCCGGGCATCCGAAGCACCCACCCGGGTGCGACCCGGGTGGGTGCGAGCTCAACCCGCACTCACTTGTTCAACGGGGTCACAGTGGATGAAGGTTAGCTGATTGAACGAGCAGCCTCTAGCGACTCTGCGACAAAAGTGGAGTCGGCGCCGATGTCTTGAACTTTGCGTTGTATACGGCGGTCAACGCGGGCTGGTTGACCTTAGCCACCGCGTTCGCGATGGTGTTCTGCATGCAACGAGCTTCATCCGAGTCCGTCTTGAACCAAAAGTAATTGCAGGCGCTTTGGGCCGCCGCTCGGATGCGCTCGTAGAGCACCCGCGCGCCAGGCGGGCTCGCCATGTTGATGTCCGAATATTTCACGGTAATGCTGGCGGAGCTGACGGGGTCGGCGGCGGAAACGGCGCTGAAGCTCGTGGCAAGCGCTCCGAAAATCGCGGTAGCGATAAGGCCACGAAGGGCGGTGGACGCGGTTGAAGTGTTCATAGTCATCTCCCGGTTGGGTTGTTTGGCACCGCTGAAAACGCTACGCGCCCCAAAGCGGCGGTGCATGAAACTGGGCCCAAGGTTGGTAAAGGTGGGTAAAGACTGGTGAAGACTGGTGAAGCTTGGTGAAGCGCGGCGGTCCCTCACCGCTTTGCGCGCCGTATGGCTGCATTCGAGAAGTTATCGTGACGACGATGAATGGCGGCTTCTGGCAGGGAAGGGACGCTCTGGAGATGGCTGAGCAGACTGAGGCTTAGGAAGACCAAGGCCGGCCGCGGCGACGCTCGCTGACCGGCCAACTACGGTCTTAGGCCCGATCGAAATGCCTGCCTGAAAAGTGCCGTTCACGCGGCTCACAAAAATTGTGGTTGCCAAATTGCCTGCCGCGGACTCTTAACTATGAGCTAGTGACGTATCAGCGCCGGCGCTTCAGGTGCCCTTTGGCTCGCCCCTGCGCACGTGCGCGTAGATCAATCGTGAGGCGGGTGCCTCCTGCGATAGGTAATTCAGGAGATGAAGATGAACAATAGATCGAGCAACAGTTCCGCACCAGACGTTGAGACGGCGCTCCCCGGCCAGGACGCGGAGTACGCGCAGGGGACTAACGCGGGCTGGACCCGCCGCTGCGTCCTCGCGGGACTGGCGCTCGGCGCCGGAGCGCTGGCGCTGCCGGCCATGGTGCGCTCTTCCGAGCGACCAGGCAAATTCGATCAGGACGATTGGACCCACAACACCGATTGCGACCGTGGTTTTTTGTTGGGCCAAGTCGTGCAGCAACTCAAAGACGGTCGCGTGATGGTCGTTGGTGGCTTCGACGAAAATTACAACTACGGCGGCGATAGAAACAGGTTCTACCATCCGGACACGGACACATGGTCTGTGGCCCCATCGCTGCCCGGTGACAAGCTCATATGCGCTGTCCTCGGCTGGGCCTTGCTCAAGAACGGGAAGGTACTTGTCGGCGGCGGCGAAGTCGTCGCTGGCTTCGACACCCCTGGAGACAACGGCAAGTGTTACCTGTTCGACCCGAAGACGGACAGCTGGGCAGCGACGGGCGCAATTCCTGAGACCATTTGGGGCAACACACCCTGGAATCCCATGGTGCTTCTCGACGATGGCAACGTCCTCTTCATTGGCGGGCGCGACGGCACGTACGAGGGTATAAATGGTGGACCAAACCATGATGGGTACCAGAGTGCGACACGCGAGTCGTACCTATACGACACGTTCGCAGGCACTTGGTCTGCCACTGGACTCATGGCGAATGCTCACGAAGCGGGGTTTTACTTCCGACTGCCTGGCAACAAGGCAATCGCGATCGGCGGATACCTCAAGTTTACCCCTGGACCTGCAGCGGGCAACTTTACCAGCTTCAGCAACACCTCTGAAATCTACAGCGGTGGCTCCTTCTCTGGGTCCACTGTTCTTCCGGCAGTGACAAGACTGGATAACATTGGGGAAGATGACATGGTGAGCGCGGAGTTGAAGGGTGGGCGAGCCCGTGCAGGGGCCGTAGCCACTAAGAAGTTCATCGTCCTGGTTGGTGGCCAGTATGGCTCTGCGGTCGACTCCGACGCTTCACAGCTTTTATACCGCTCGAGCATCATCGTCTACAACATCCACGCGGACAGGTGGGCCGTCAGCAGTGTGGCCATGCCGTACACGGTGACCGAATCGCATTGTTTTGCTCTGGACGATGACAACATCCTCATCGCGGGCGGCGAGAATATGGACATCGGGCTTCCAACACCCAGGACGTTCATCTTCTGCATCTCGGAGGATACGCTGACTCCTTCGAGGGACATGCCAACGGTCTTCAGGAATTGGGAGCTTTCCATCGGTTCGGGACCCGTGGGACTGCTCCCCTACAACTATCCCGATGAAAACCAGCAGGGCGCTGTCGCGTTGCAGAACGGCTCATTTCTAAACTTCTGCGGATTGGACACCACGAGTTACAATGGCACTCCAGGCGGGCGTGGCGACACGCTGACGCCCGACAAGAAGCGCCGCAAGCCGCGCTGAGGCGAACACTTTACTACCCGGGGGGCATGGCTTTCGTCAAACACGGCGACCTCGACGACGCAGCGGCAAAGTTCCAGCAGGCCAACCAGAAAGGCCCGCACTGGGCCGATCCGATGTGCTTGCAGGGCAACACCAAAGATGCGCTCGCAAAGTACGACGAGGCGCTGAAGTACCGCCGAACTGGATGCAGCTACACGAAGCGCGGGATGCATTGGCGAAGCAGAAGATCTAATTACGGTGCTCCGAAGCCGCCGTTCGCGACTGACCGCAATGGGGTCGATTGCGGGCATCGGAACAGAATTCTGACAAAAATAGCCGGGGGTATCGAATGAAATACCATCTTTTAAGCGCCGCCTTAATCGTTGCCGCGATAGACTTGCAGGCGACGAGCTACGGGAAGGTAGGGAGTAATCTGGGCGCCACTCTGTTCGTTGCCGGTGTTGCCTGCGAATTTTGGTTTTGGATTCGCGTCGCCAAGAAAGCGAAACGTCACGAGCCTTCTGGCCTCTGAGCGACCCGATAGCGGTCATTCCCTAACGGCTGCATGGGGTCGATGTGGCGTTCCCCCAATTTTCCAGACACCGAGTTAATGTTTTTGAGCCGCTTGCAGCTCCTCATAAGCAGCCGGACTTACGTAGTCTAACGTCGAGTGTCGACGATGTGGGTTGTAGAAGCACTCGATGTAATTGAAGATGTCGGAGCGAGCCTCGTCGCGCGTGCGATAGCCTCTTCGGTGCACTCGCTCAATTTTCAGACTCGAGAAGAAACTTTCCATGGCGGAGTTGTCCCAGACGTTTCCAGAACGGCTCATGCTGCATTGGATACCGTTGTCCGAGAGGAGCAGCTGATAGATCTCGTTGGCGTACTGGGAGCCCTGGTCTGAGTGCTGTAGCACAGCCGTGGGTCGTCGCCGCCACAGCGCCATTGTCATCGCATCGGAGACCAGCTCCGTGCTCATATGCCTCTGCATGGACCAGCCCACGACCATCCGAGAGTAGAGATCGAGCACGACCGCCAGATACAGCCACCCCTCTCGAGTGGGGATATAGGTGAAGTCAGCCACCCACTTCTGATTCGGTGCGTCGGCTTGAAACTGCCGATCCAGCACATTGGGCGCAGTCATCGAGCGTCGACCTGCGACGTAACGAGGAATCTTTAGTCGTACTCGGGCAACCAAGCCAGCCTGTCGCATGAGCCTGGCGGTGCGGTTCTCGCTGCAGGGGACGTTCCAGTCCCGCAGATCTCGCCATACGCGCGGGCTGCCGTACGTCTGGTGACTCGCCTCAAAGCTATCTCGAATCCGCACCAGAATCGTTCGATTAGTCATCGAGCGGTTGCTCTCAGGTCGAGTGAGCCACTCATAGAACCCGCTCGGGGACACGCCGAGCGCCTGGCTCATCCATCGGATCGGCCAGACACGACGGTGACGCGCCATGAATGCGTACTTCACTGGGGCTCTTTCGCGAAGTGTGCTGACTTATTGCTTCTGCGGATTGTAAGGCTTGTCGCCGGGCAGTGGTCGGTCGTCGAGGTTTCGAGCAATCCATGTTGTAAAAGCCACACTGCCAAGTGCGAATACAGTTAACGCAATCACCAATCTACGTTCCGAATTAGCCGAAAGGTCAGCCCGTAGACGGAGAATGCAAGCGCGGACACTCGCCGACTCGGGGCACCCGAAAGTCAACAACCAGCCACGAGTCATTCGACCACCAGGAATGCGCGCCGGTAAAGCCGTCATTCAAGAGGGAGGTAGGCTGATAGTGTGCGGAGTCAACAAAAGTGAACATCGCTGAAGTGCATTCAGCGCTTTGACCTCTTGCTCCACTCGGTCACTCAGCCGGTGGAGATCAGATGGCCCAACCTCATCCCTCTAGGCGCTGAACCTGCGACTCTAAGCACTGTCCCACCGTTGAAAGAACGACAAGGTGTTGCGGGGGATGATGTACGAGTCAACAGGGGATCTACGACGCCGCGGCACGATCCTTCTCATTGTGGTGCTCGGCCATGCACTCCTGGCTTCCTTCTTGATTGTGCGCGAGCGCTCCGAGCGGAGACCGAGGCCACCACTCGATGAAATGATTTTAGTTTATCTGCCGCTTCCAAGAACACCCATCTCGCCATCTGTTCCGTCGCAGCAATCAACTCCTACCTCCCGCACCAATGGCAGGAATCAAGCGAACAGATCATCCATGTCATCTAGCGGACATACCTTGTCCAGCCCGCAGTTAGAGCTGCCACCGCTTCCTACAGTCGATTGGATGGCCGAACAAAACAAAGTGGCTGAGTCGACAAGCCGTGATTTCTGGAAACAATTGTCGCAGCGTTGTCGCGATGCCGAGGCGTTGCACATCCATCCGCCAGAGTGTCACCACGATGTTGCGCCGGAGCCATGGGAGCCAGAGCAAGGACGTTTCGGTCTCGCTGGGCCGCTGCCCTATGTACGCCTGGGTCCGTGTGTATTGGGACTGGGCTTCTGGGGATGCGCGGTGGGGAAGCATCCGGCCAACAGCCATATGTTCGATGGTTTACATGACTCCGACCAGCCAAGCGTGCCCGACAACGGTGGGTACCTGCCCTCGCCCGAATCCCGCGAGCCGCTACGCTAACGTTCCCAAAAAGAGCGGCGATATAGGATTCGGTTACGCCGCCGCAAAGCGGACAATGGGGACGGGCGGGTTGGGGTCCGATACCGGTAATTATAGCGCCACGAGCAACAACCGGACACGACCGGCCGCTCGCACATTTTATTGGCCGGAGAGCGGACGGCCATATTTGTATTCCGTTTGAGTGGCTAGGTTATACGACAGCTGCTACGTTATCCTTGAGACACGAAGAAAACTAGTTAGGGGAGACCCAGACAGTCGTCAACTTCCGCAACGGGGGTCGGTGCCGGAAGTACGACCGCCACCGGCAGTTTGCGGCCCGAGCCTCTCATTGGTACGGCAGAATTGCTTTCCATAAAGCGGACGTTCTTCGCCTGCGGTAAGCTGACGCGAGTTTTTAACTTGTCCGCTGAAGTGTTGCGCGGGATCGATGATCCGGCTAAATCAGCTTCGTTTCGGGCAGGGCAACCTTGCGTCGCTCAATCTCATCGTTAGGGCCTAGATCAGCTACATGGCAGCTCTGACCTAGTCGAATCACGCTTCTGGTATCAACAGTCGTATGGCGAAACGTACAAGCGGGCAGAAGAGATTGAGGCCGCGCCTGGATGGTGGGAAAGTCTAAAGGCATCCGCTTCGGTCGCAAGCAGCAGAACGCCGCGTCCCGCCACCACAAGCCCGCTGCGTTTCGCCGAAAAAACGGCGCACTTCGTCGCGTACATGTCTGAACTCGAGGCGCCCCGATTGGTCCCCTGCGAACTTGTGTAGTCGTGTCGACGGCAGATCCGCTTTGTGATAATACTCCCTAAGTTTTCTAAGGCCTCCCTAGAACGACATGGCGGGTTGCTCTTCACCGAATTCGCGGATCTCGTCCGCGCGCCCGCGCTGGACGGCACTGCGGCTGCACTCACTGCTGCTGGCGGCGATGCTGATGCTGCAGTGTTGTCCTGCAGAATCCGCGGAGCGTGAAGCGGATGGGCAGCGCCCGGCTCTCGCGGAGAATTACCACCGCGTCGCCCTCGTCATCGGTAATTCCCGGTTTCAACACTATCCGCAACTCGCCAATCCCGCCCACGATGCCGAAGATGTCGCCGCGCAGTTGCGTGGGTTTGGCTTTGAAGTCATCGAACGCGAAGATCTGACTTCGCGAGAAATCGGTGCAACGTTGCGCGAATTTCGCTACAAGTTGGCCGGTGCTGAAGTCGGATTGGTTTTCTTTGCCGGCCATGGCATGCAAATCAACGGCGAGAATTTCTTTCCCGGGGTGGACGCCGACATTTCGAGCGAGGAGGATGTTCCAAATCAGAGCCTCGCATTGCGCCAGGTGATGGACGTGTTGGACGGCGCGAGAACCCGCTTGAACTTGGTATTCCTGGATGCGTGCCGAGACAATCCGTTCGCGCGTGCGACACGTTCGGGATCCCGTGGTTTGGCGCGAGTCGAAGCGCCGTCCGGCACGTTGATTTCCTACGCGACCCGGCCCGGCAGCGTGGCCCACGACGGCACAGGCCGAAACGGACTCTATACTACGCAGCTGCTGCGTCAGATAAAGGACTCGTCAGACCTGCCCATAGAAGTGGTCTTGAAGCGCATAGTGGTCGGCGTCAAGCAGGAATCTTCCGGACAACAAGAACCTTGGTACGAGGGCAGTCTCGAAGGGGACTTCTGCTTCGGCGCCTGCGGCAGCCTGGAGCGGCTGGCAGTCGAATCCACGCCGCAAATCAATTCTTCGATTCCGCCGCCCGTATCGCCGGCGAACATCCCGGCGGTTGCCAAGCCTCGGCCACGACCCGCGCGGGTCGCCACAGCTCCCGCACCGGCCTCCACCAATACTGCAGCGCCGATCGCCAAGCAAGTTGCGCCGTCCGCGCCTTCTCGCTCGATTGCCGTGAGCGTGGCGCACCTCGAGCCGTTGTATTTCACACACGCATTTTCACGCACCGAGTCCGGCAGCGTCTTTCGCCTCGATGGCACGGAGGTCATGCTTGCACATATGCGTACCACGCCCGGCAACGGCGGATTATATTCGGTAGCCGAATCCCCAAGCGGCGACATGTTTTTCTGCGATGCCACCGAGTCTCGAATTCTAAGAATCGCCGGCGAACGGGAGACCGTCGAATTTCAATACAATCAGCCGATCAAGCATCTGGCATTCAATGCCACCGGGCGGCTCTTTTTTAGCACCGTGATGGGTTCTCACGACCCGGGCACGATCTACGAGCTGAATGCGGGCAAGGCGGTACTCTTTTACACCCTTCCGGCCAACATGATCGCGGGGACGTGGTCGGGCACATTTGCGTTCGATCGCCAAGGCATGTTGTGGCTGAGCTCGGGCAGCCGACGTCCGGGAACCCTGTATCGTGCTCGTTTCAACCAGCTCGATAAGGTTTTCACCTCGAACGACACAGCGATCATGGGCTTCACTTTTCTAAGCGACGGCAGCATCGTTTTCGCCGACAACGCACACAGCGTCATGCGCCTGACGCTTCCGTCGCTTGGACTGTCGCGCCTGTTCGAATCGCCCTTTGATGATGGCCCGCTGACTGACGTAAAGTTGGCACGTGCGTTCGACAAAGGTTCGGAACATGTGGCCGATCTGCCGGGACCGAAACCAAAATGAGAACAATCCTCAAGGTGAATGCCATCGTGGTGCCGGTGGTCTTGGCGGCAACGATCGCAGTTCTGGCGTTGGTGAGAAATATTGCCGACCAGACGGCGCTCGAGGAGACATTGAAAACCGCACAGTTGCTGGTTTCCGCCGGTCAGGCCACGTTCGACTATACCGTTGAGCAGGTCAAGCCGGCGCTCGAGGCAAAGTACGAATTCATGGTGCAGAGCGTTTCGTCATACGCCGCCTCCGAAACTATCGGGCGCATACAGCGCCAATTTGAAAACTACCGATATCATGTCGCAGCGCTGAATCCGACCAACAAACGCGATGCCGCAGATTCGTGGGAGGCCGATGCCATCAGGCGCCTGGCGCTTCCGAATGCGAGCGACCAGTACACCGAGATTCGCCGCCTCAAGGAGGGCCGAGTTGTCTTCATGGCCGTGCCCATCCGCATAAGCAACGAAGCCTGCCTGACCTGCCATTCGGTTCCAAGCGCCGCACCCAAGATGTTGATCGACTCATATGGAGCAGACAGCGGCTTCGGCTGGAAATTGAACGAAGTCATCGCGGCGCAAGTGGTCTCGGTGCCCATGTCCGTAGCACAGGCGCGCGCCGATGTTCTTTTTCACGGCGTCATGCTGGCGGTCGTCGCTTCCTCGACGTTGATGGTAATTGCAATGAACGGTGCGCTATTCATCATGTTGCGGAAACGTCCGAAGGAGGACGGCGCCACGCCCATTGCATGAATTGCATGATCCGCCCCCGCGTCTTGCCGATTCGACCCACGGTACGCAGGAGAAGACGGCGCTTAGCATCGGCAAGACTTAGCATCGGCCGGTTGGAGCCACGCCCACGGCCCACATCCTGAAGCTGCCGCTAGGCATTGTGAGGCGACCCGACTATGGATGCCGGGCAGGGGGGCAGGAGCGATTGGTGTTCTACCTCCCCAAGTAGAGGACGTTGCGAGGGCGCACCACTGCCAGCCGGTGACTGAATTCGTGTCGGACGAAGAGTCCAGTCATGCCGCACCATTCGAGCTGCGTTATGAATTTAAGTTTGATCCGCCGAAGGCTTTCTTAGCGGCGTGGTGTGCGAAAGACGCACCAGCATCGAAGGGGATTCCGACCCGGTTGGTCTGGGCGGAGCGCCGTGACCACCCGTTACGTAGCTGTACAGACGAGATCCCGAATGTGACCCCGATTGGGCATCCGACGCTTGATGCGGCATCCATGGTTCCGCACGATTTCGTGATGATCGATACTGGGGAGCGCCTGTCCGTCCGAGAATCATGTTCGGGGTGCGCAATCACTACCACTCGGTAAACGATTTCTACGCATGCGTTGCGGGAAGATGGGCGCGCTACTCGCCGGAGAAGAAGTAAAAGATGCCTTCCGCTTTCTGCCGTGTAATGCTTCTGGTCTGTTGTGGGTGCGGTTCTGCCACCCGCGAGCGCAGCAAGGGCATCGAATTAGCTGATTTTCTCTGCGTCCCTAAAGACTAAGAACCTCGACAACGCAAACCACGACAGATGCGGAATCGGAGGAGACCTTTATGGGGTCTTCCACCGATGAACGCCGCTAAATGGCTCGAATAAGGCAACAAAAAAACTCGACGAGCCATGTTTGATTCAAGTACCTCTTGGTCGTAAAACTGGCCTAGCAACTCGGGTTTAAAAAGCTCCGGGTTACTTTGGGCAAATGTCGCCCAACCATCACCATCCCCTCGCTCGAAAATGCATTGCTGAATGAGTGCGAGGTACGCGACCGTGATCGTCTCGTGATATCGGTCGGGTTTCCCATGATGGGCGGCGTAGGCGCGAATCGATCGACGGATCCGAACCAGAGCCGCGGCAAAGTCGGACTTCTTGAGGTACAGGTAACCCGCGCGGACATGTGCATAATGGCCGAATTCGCTCTCCGGCAAGGTGCAGCTTTCCAGGGCCCGCAGAAACTCCTCGTCGGTCATGACTTTTCCCTCGATCGATGACTCGCTTTCGCGTCAAGATTCAAGGCGAGATATCCTTGAGTTCAGCCATTTTTTGCTCCGTGTCTGCACTTACGGCCTCCAAGAATATCGGGTGTGAAGGTACCAACGTACCACGGTACCAAGGTCCGCCGCAATATCGACGCACGCCCAATGTGACACGAGAAGCCGCATGGACGCCGAGTCTAGGCAGTCCGAGTGCGCAGCCGGCCCTCATAATCGCGCTTTCCGAGCGGCACACCCCGCGCGCGCAGAATGTCGTATGCGGTGACGGCGTGGAAATAGAAGTTGGGCAGCGAGAACGAAAGGATGAGGTTCTCCGACGTGAAGGCTATCCTCCGCGGACCGATCAGAAGGTCTAGGTCCTTGCCGGCCCAGCTGTTCACTTCCTCGGGGGTAAACGCCTCTCAACGCAGTTTCCGCCTTGCCGATCATGGCCCGCAGGTCGGCGAAAGGAACCGGTCCAATCAGCGCGGGCGGGGCGAACACGCCGGTCTTCACGGCCTCCAGCCCCCACACTGAATGATGCCAGGCTGCTTCGATTTGGAAATGGAAGGGCGCCATATCGTCGAAGAGCCGGGCGTGCACGAAGTCGTCCGGGTCTGCGCGGGTCTCAGAGCAATGCGTGACCGCGCGGTCCAGGAAACCCCCGACGGCCTTCACGGTCTGCAGGAAGGTAGGCACGCTGAGGTCGTAGAGCGATGTCGCCAACGGCTTCCCCTTAGTTTCAAAACGGCCTCCATTAGTGCGAGGCGAACCCTGCGCTGTCGCGGAGGCAAGGCGCAATATACGCCTCGAGCCCTTTCAGTCGTACGTCTCCGATCGAGCCGACGCCGGCCACTCGCCTGTTTGGATTTCCGGCCGGCCAGCAGTCATTGGGACATCGGAAAACACCGCCCGAAAACTGCGGACGCTTTCGAATCGTGGTGTCGCAAGCGTGGATGGCACTGCGTGCGATTATTGTGCGAAAAACGTTGCCCACCAGCCAATGCCAGCGAACCGCAGCCAGTGTGACGAATATATCGTTGGCATTCGGTTGTTGGGTTATTGACTGCAAATCATTCGCTATTCTAGATAGGGCGCAAGCAGATTTTCGATCCATTTCATGAATGCGCGGACTCGGCGCGACAGGTTGCGCCGATGCGCTACGACCAGGGCGACGTCGAGCGGCCTGTGCCGAAAATCTGGAAGAAGCTCGACCAACGCCCCACTCTCCAAGTAACGGCCAATCCCCAATAGTGGTGCTTGAATCAGGCCAAGGCCGGCGATACCAGCGGCTTCGTAGGTCTGCACGCTGTTGACGTGCAGCGCACCGGGCAACTGAAGCCTCGCGTAGCTGTCGCCCTGCGGATACTCCCATCCATAGGGTTTTGCGCCGAACGTTCGTGCGAAATGAACCGCACGATGCTTCTGATGCTGCAGATCTTCTAGGGATCGAGGGACGCCATAGCGCCCCAGGTAGGCAGGACTGGCGGCGTTGACCATGCGTAACTTGCCCAGCGGGCGCGCAATCAGCGTCTCGTCCCCGATGGGGCCAAGTCGCAATACGCAGTCAAACCCCTCCTGAACCAGATCAACCTGGCGATCCGTACTCGACACCTCAAGCTCCAATTCGGGATAAGTCGCCATGAAGGTCGGCAAGGCCGGCACGATAGTGGTGCGCGCCAACTCGCTCGGCAGATCAACCCGTAAGCGCCCGCGAAGTGCAACTCGATCGCTTGCGAACATTGAGTGCAGATCGTCAACGTCAGCAAGCAGATCGCGGGCACGCGCATGAAATACCCGTCCGTCTTCCGTCAACTGCACGCTACGGGTCGTCCGGTGCAGAAGCCTGATACCTAAATCTTCTTCCAGCTTCCGGACCGCAGTGGAGGCTCGTCCCTTCTGAATGCCGAGGCTATCGGCCGCGAGGGTAAAGCTCCCCATCTCCGCCACCGTGATGAAAATGAGGATGGGTTCGAGATTCCGCATTTTCGTGCCTCACTATTGTTCACTGCAAAGATAACAGTGAGTTCATTTCACCGGTGATTATCGTACCCAAGGAACACAGTAAGCTCCAAATCTTGGGATTTCCCCCCTAGGAGAACGAAAAGTGCTCGAAACCATGAAACTGCATCGGGTACCTGAAACCACGACCTTGCATGGCGCCGTATGGGCCGGCTGGATAATGAGTGCTTTCGTTGTGATCGCTCTGGTGGCAGATGGCGCCATTCAGCTTTTCGCGCCGACACGGCTCGAGAGCATGTTGCGGGAAACCGGGTTCGCGATAGAGCTGACCCGTGTCTTGGGTCCGATCGTACTCACGTGCGCCATCCTTTACGCGGTCCCAGCCACCTCCGTGCTCGGTGCGATCCTAGTGACGGGCTATTTGGGAGGCGCCATCTGCGCCCATGTCCGTATTGGCGAGCTGGGATCGCCGCCGGAAATCATTTCACTGCTTTTGGGTGCGATGGCATGGGGCGGCCTCTACGCGCGCGATCCTCGGGTGCGGGCCATTCTGCCGCTCATCCATTGAAACCAATCGGGGCCAGAAACACATGTTTTTAATTATGGGAATCACGGGAAGAGTTGGCGGCGCGACCGCCGAACATCTGTTGGCGCAAGGCAAGGAAATTCGCGCACTAGTTCGCAATCGCGAGAAGACGTCAAGCTGGGCGAACCAGGGTGTGGAACTGGTTGGCGGTGATTGGAATGATTCGGCAGCCATCGAGCGGGCTCTCAAAGGTGTCGAAGGCGCATTTGTGATGTTGCCGGCTGTCTGGGCCCCCTCGCCCGATTACAAAGAAGCCAAGGCCGTGATTGCGAACTATGTGGAGGCGCTGACGAAGGCAGCGCCCCCGCGCGTGGTAGCGCTCTCGTCAATGGGTGCGAACAGGACCAGCGGGATTGGGATGATCACGGCCCTGTCGCTTCTGGAGCGAGGTTTTCGCGAGCTAGCATCGCCAATCGCATTTGTGCGCGCAGGCGGATTCTTCGAAAACTTCCTCTACGGCTTGCACGTTGCCCGGGGCGGAACGCTACCGGTTTACTACACTCCGACAAACCGGAAATCGACCATGGTCGCGGCGAACGACATCGGCGCGGAGATCGCAACCCTTTTGACCGGGCCAGCGTGGTCAGGGCAGCGCGCCGTCGAGCTTGGTTCGATGGTCACTGCGGATGAAGTAGCGGAGCATTTGGGTGAAGTCCTGAATCTCGACGTGAAAGCCTTTGCAGTCCCGCGTGCAGGGTGGGCGAAAGCGTTCGAGCAGTTCGGCATCCCGAAGGGTCACACCGGACCCGCCGAAGAAATGTTTGATGCCGTGAATGCAGGATGGATGGACCTCGGAGTCGAGGGTACAGAACACGTAGCGGGCACGACGTCCGCACGCGACGTCTTCGCGGCTGCGCAGAATGCCATGACGGCGTGAACCGCAGCGTTCTCGCCGATAAAGACCTAGATCGAAAAGGAAGATTCTTGTTTGGTGCAGCGGACGGATTGGAGCGGGCGATGGGAATCGAACCCACGGCTCAAGCTTGGGAAGCTTGGGTATTACCATTATACGACGCCCGCCCGTGCGAGATTCTAATCGCCTTTAGGCGAAGCAGGCAACTCGAGTCAAGATTCGTACACCCACCGGCCGCCGAGCATGGTCCGCTCGACCTGGATATCGAGCCAGCGTTCCGCTGGTAGAGCGAAGGGATCCTCTTTGAGTACCACCAGATCGGCCAATTTCCCGGCTTCTATCGTGCCCTTGTCGTGCTCTTCGAACGATGCGTATGCGCCATCGAACGTCGCGGATCGTATCGCCTCCGGGAGCGTGATTCTCTGTGCTTCGCCCCAGACGTGACCCGTTGGATCCCGGCGGGTCGTCATCGAGTACAACCAGAGCATCGGCGAGGGCGGACTGGCGGTGTAGTCGGAGGCGGTCGGTGCGCGCAGACCTGCGTCCAAGAACGACCGGTAGGCGAACATACGCTTCAGCCGTTCGTCGCCATAGAAATGCATGACATCGCCGTGGAAGTTCACGTAGCCCGCAAACGGAATCGGAATCGCGCCCACTGCGTGCATTCGGACGATGAGTTCAGGCGTCACCACCGTGCAGTGCTCTAGCCGAAACCGCGGATCGCGGCGCGGCGTCTCCTGAAGCAGCTGCTCATATATGCCGAGCATGCGGTCGATCGCGCGCTCACCGTTCGCATGCGTCGCCAGCCGAAACCCGGCCAACCATGCCTTGCGCGAATTCTCGTACAGGCTTTCCCGAGTGCCGCTCTCGACGCCGAAGTAATTCGGCAGCCCGATGTACGGCTCGGCAAGCCAAGCCGTACGCTCGGAAATCGAACCGTCGGCGTACTGTTTGATTCCACCGATTCGCACCATGGAATCCCCAAAACCGCTGTGCACTCCCGCCGCGATGTATCGATCCAGGTAGGCGACGCCCATGAGGCAGTTCGCCCGGTAGAGAAGTTCGCCCGAGTCCCGCGCGTCTTGGTAGCCTTGCAAGGCATCAGGGGTCGCGTCAGCCTCGCAAGCCGAGGTAATGCCGGAACTCGCATACAACTTCGAGATGAGCGCGACGGCGCGCCGATGATCGTCGCGTGTCAGGACATTCGGAATTTTGGCGCGCACCGCGTCCATGGCTTTGTCTGCCACTCGGCCGTTCAGTTGTCCGTCGGCACCATGCTCGAATCGGCCGCCGGGAGGGTCCGGTGTGGCGGCGGTGGCGCCCGCCTCCGCCAATGCCAGCGAGTTCACATAGGCCGTGTGCCCGCCGCGGTGCGCCACGATCACAGGATGGTCGGGCACTGCAGCGTCGAGATCGGCGCGGGTCAGCGGCCGGGCCGTCTTGCCATCGTCATACAGGAACCCCTGCACCCACTGGCCCGGTGCGCTCGCTTGGGCGCGGAGACGCAGCGCCGCGAGAATTGCATCGTTCGAAGTCTTGTCGCAGGCAACCTTCGTCAGCTGATCCAAGCCGCCGAACCAAGGATGGGCGTGCGCGTCGATAAAGCCCGGGAGAACGCGCTGATGCGCGAGATCGATGCGGTGTGTACTCTTTCCTGCCAGCGGCAGGACCTGCCGGTCGCCGCCGACGGCCATGATGCGGCCGTCCCGGATGGCGATGGCCGTGGCCTTCGGGTTCGCGGTGTCCACGGTGTAAACCCGCGCATTGTAAAGAATTACTTCAGGATCGGCGCCGTTCCACCTCACCAACGGCAGCGCCGCGAGATTCCTGATCACATCGCGACGATTCATCCGCACGAGCAACTCCTTGACGCCGGGATTTCTGGCCCTGGCGCCGATGCCGCTTTGTTATAAGTCAATGCCGGCAGATTGTAGCGGATTTGACCTGATCGATTGAATCGATTGCTTGACGACCGTTCATTCTCTATTCTGCTTTCAATCCGCTGCAATTCAATAACTGCGGCGAGCGCCGGTGTCCCGTGCATTCCGGCGGAGTCGAGACGATCTAATAATTTTGAGGGGATATCCATGTTGAGCACATTTACCCGCGCAGCGAGCTATACGCTTGCTCTCATGCTGGCATCCGCCGGCGTCTCGATCCATGCCCAATCGGCGTCTTCCTCCGGCGCTCTCGAGGAAATCGTGGTGACGGCCCAGAAACGCGAGCAGAACTCGCAGGACATCGGCATCTCGCTGTCCGCGATCACGGGCGCAGATCTCAATTCACTGGGTGCCGCCACCGCGACCGACATAACGAAGTCCATGCCGGCCGTGGTCCTTACCCAACCGAATGGCCCGTCATCGTTCAGTCTCGCGATCCGCGGCGTGACTCAGAATGACTTCGCCGACCACCAGGAGAGCCCGGCGGCAATCTACGTCGATGACGTGTACGTGAGCCAGATGGCCGGGCTCGCGTTCTCGCTGTTCGACGTCGATCGGGTCGAGGTATTGCGCGGACCGCAAGGAACTTTGTTCGGCCGCAACGCCACGGGCGGACTTGCGAATTTCGTCACCAACCGGCCCACCGATGAGTTCGGCGGATACGTCAACACGACCTTCGGCCAACGTAACCTGCTGCGTATCGAGGGCGCGCTGAATGGTCCGCTGTGGGACGGCATCGATGGTCGCTTATCGTTCGAATCGAACCATTATGATCCCCTGTTCACCAACGTCGCCGGGGGCGCGCGCGATGCCGAGAACGGCAATGACTATGCCCTGCGCGGCCAGCTGTTGTTCAAACTGCCGAACACCGCTCAGCTGCTGTTGAACGCTCGCGCCAGCCGCGAGGACGTGAGCGCGGGATCTTGGGAGGAATACGCGACCAAGCCCGTCGGAAACGGCGTCGATGTCTTGCTAGGACCCACGGAAAACTTCTGGGGTACCTGCCCCGGCTGCAACGCCACGGGCCTGCCCAATAGTGGTCCGTTCACGATCCGCGACAACGTCAGCGGCTTCGCAAAACTGGATACCAGCGGCCTGACGGCCAAATACACGGAAAACTTCGGCGGCACGACGTTCACCGTCATCGGCGATTACTCGCATCTGCGCAAAGACTATCAAGAGGACTCCGACGCCTCCCCCTACCATCTGTTCGAATTCTTCAATGGCAGCAATGTAAATCAACAGTCGCTCGAGGCGCGTCTGAACGGCGGCGATGACAAATTCAATTGGACAGCCGGCCTGTATGCGCTGCGCATCTCCGGCAATTACTTCGAAGGCTGGATCGGCCCGGCATTTTGGACCTCGAAAGAATTCCAAAGCAGCACGAACCCGAACAATGGCTACTTTGGTCCGGGCTCGAGCCTTGGCTTCTGGCCTTACGGCAGCTACACGACATTCTGGACAACGGGCGGCGTTCCCGGGCCCGATGGCGGCATTCCCGAAACGAAATCTCCCTATGAGCTTCTCACCAAGTCGGGCGCGGCCTTCGGCCAGCTCGAGTACCGCGCCACCGACCTGATCGGATTCACCGTAGGCGCGCGCTTCACGGCCGACCGCAAGGACTACCACTTCACCTGGTATCCGTATGAATTCTTTCCGACGAACGTGACCAACCAGATCAAATTGCTGACGCCGCCGGACGGCACCGTCCTCTCGGATTACCACGGTCACCGATCGGATAATCTTTACAGCGGCAAGGCGCAGATGGACCTGCATTTGTCCAAGGATGTCTTGGCGTATGTGAGCTACAACCGGGGCGTCAAGGGCGGCGGGTTCAACGCGCCGCTGTTTCCGATCACGATCAATGACTTGACCACGTTGTCATTCAAACCCGAGACCCTTACCTCGTATGAGGCGGGCTTCAAGTCGGAGTTCCTGGAGCACACGCTGCGCTTCAACGCGGCGGCCTACTACTATAAATACCAGAACTATCAAGCGCTGATCTACACGCTGGGACTGGAGCAGCTCATCGTCAATGCCGATGCGACGCATGAGGGCGCTGAAGCGGAACTCGACTGGGTACCGAATTCATCATGGCGCTTCGGGGCCGGCGTGGCTTACGTGGATGCGCTGGTGAAGAACGTCGCTGCCCGGTGCTGCACGGCTGCGGGAGCGCCGCTTCCGCCCGCCGACTATGTTCCCGGCAACGCCCCGCGCTGGACGGGCAACGCCATGGCCCGTTACACCCTGCCCGTCGGCAGCGGCCACTTGGCCTTACAAGTCGATGGCAACTACCTCTCGAGATTCTGGTTCAACTTGACGGACGTGCCGGCAGTGGAACAGCCGGGCTTCGGAGTTGCCAACGTGCGAATCAACTACTCGCCCCAGGGAGAGAAGCTCGAGGTTGGCGCGTCCGTAGAAAACGTCGCCAACAAGCATTACGGCGTAATGGGATTCGACAATACCTCCATCAACGGGCTGGCGCAGGTTTACCCCGGCATGCCGCGCTGGTTCAAGATGCATGTGAACTACCGGTTTTAGGCCGTGAAATTCTTCCTCGCGTGGATTTTATTTTCTGTGGCGGCGCCGCTGTGCGCGCAGGTCGTGGCCATTCGCGCCGGAACCGTCATGGATCCGGCGCATGGCGGCAGCGCCAAGGACCAGGTCATCCTGATCGAGAGCGGCAAGATCAAGGCGATCGGAGCAGGCATTGCGATACCCGCGGGCGCCGAGGTCATCGATCTATCGCACGAATGGGTGGGGCCCGGCCTCATGGATGCGCATACCCACATGACGCTCACCGAAATCGCGGGGGACGCGCCGTTCGAAGCCTTCTACTTGAATCAGAGTTCGACCCTGCGGGGCCTGCGCGGCCTGCACAATGCCATGCAGGTCTTGCAGGCGGGATTCACCACTTTGCGCGACGTCGGCAACAGCGCGGAATGGGCCATGAGCGACGTGCGACGCGCCATCGACTCAGGGTGGTTCGTCGGCCCTACCATCATCGATTCCGGCAAGATCATTGCGCCCTTCGGCGGCCAGTCGCGGGACATCCCTCCCCGGCAGGGCCCATTCTGGCAATTCGAGTACATCGATGCCGATGGCCCCGCCGAAATACGCAAGGCCGTGCGCACCGACATTTATTACGGAGCGGGAGTAATCAAGCTGGTTGCCGACAACAACCCGTACCACTATTCGGTCGAGGAGTTTCGTGCCGCCGTCGAGGAAGCGCACCGGGCCGGGCTGCCGGTGGCTGTGCACGTGTATGCGGGAGATGCGCTCGACAATGCGATCGAAGCCGGCGTCGACTCCATCGAGCATGGTTTCGACCTCACGGATGCGCAGCTCAAGCGAATGAAGGATAAGGGCATCTTTCTCGTGGGCACCGATTTTCCGCGCGCTCACCTGGATATCGTCGGCACCTCGGGGGGCATACTCCCTGAGCCCGCGGTGCTGGCGCCCAAGATCATCGATCGGCTGAAGCGCGCCCACCGAATCGGAGTTCGCATGGCCTTCGGCAGCGATACCGTCATCGACATTCCCGGACGCACGCGGGCGGATCTGATGTTCGATTACCTCGCGGTCTGGCGTGCCGCCAACGTTCCGCCCGCTGATATCTTGCGCGCCATGACCAGCGACGCCGCGGAACTGCTCCGGGTCAACAAGTCGCGCGGTAGCCTTGGCATAGGCATGAGCGCGGACTTGGTGGCGATGCCGGCCAATCCGCTCGATGACATCGAGAATTTACGCAAAATCGATTTCGTGATGAAGGATGGCAAGATCGTGCGGCGGCCTTAGACGCCGCCAACCGCGCGCCCTTCAAAGAGCGGGGGCTCACCCTTCAGAGCGCGAGGGCGGCCCCCTTCAGAGCGCGAGCGGCGCCACGTCCTGCGTCCACCCGAACGGATCCGGGGCACGCCGCTCTTGAATCGCGAGCAACGCTTCGCGCAACTGGGCGGCCACCGCGTCCACGCGCACCGGCACGTAGTCCTTCCGGTCGCGATCGCTGAGGAGGCCGATGGGGCTCAGGATGGCCGCCGTGCCGCAGGCGAACACTTCAGTGCATTCTCCGCTCACGATCTGCGCCAGCAGCTCGTCGAGGACCATGTTGCGCTCGTGAACCTTGAAACCCAGGTGCCGGCCCAGGCTGATCACGGAGTCTCGCGTGATGCCGGCCAGGATCGCGCCGTCGAGCGCCGGCGTATGCAGTTCCCCGCCGATGACCGCAAATAGATTCATCCCCGAGAGTTCCTGAATGAAGCGCTGTTCGCGCGCATCGAGCCACAAAGCAACCGTGAGGCCGCGTGCCACCGCAGCGTTCGACGCGCGCAGCGAAGCTGCATAGTTCGCGGATGCCTTTGCTTCGCCGACGCCGCCGACCGCGGCCCGCACGTCATTGCGCTCGATCGCGACACGCATCGGACCCGGACGAATAGATTTCCACGGGATTCGCGATCACCATGAAGCGGAAGGTCGTCGAATTGCGCAGCAAATAGCCGGCCTCGGTGCCGAAAACAAACGGACGCAGGTACAGCGCGCGGCCCGACTCTCGCGGAATGATGCGGTGACAGCTCCCCACGACAGCCTCGATGGCATCGAAAAAGAGGGCCTCGGGAACCTCAGGCATCGATAGCCGCCGCGCCGATCGCTCGAGTCGCCGCCAGTTGTCGTGCGGGCGAAACAAGTTCGGACCCGTGCGGGCCGCATCGCCGACTTGGTAGGCCTTCAACCCCTCGAACACGAGTTCGGCGTACTGCAGGGCGCGGGCGCCCGGCAGAATCTCGATCGGCCCGTAGGGCATGAGCAGGCCGCGGCTCCAGCCGCCTTCCGACCATTCTGCCGAGAACATGACGGGTGCGGCCACAAGTCCGAAGCCCAGCTTGTCGGGGAGCTTGAAGTCCCGCAGCACCGCGCTCACGCCCGGCGCCACATCGTACCGCGGCATCTCAGCGGCGCAGGTAAGCATCGGTGCCCGTAAGCCAGTCTTGTCGCGGCGGATTGAATACATCGACGTCGAGGGTATCTTCGAGCGCCAAGCGCGCTGTGCGGCAGGTACGAAGGGATCACCAGCACTTCCCCCGCGCGCACGATGAGTTCACGCTCCCCATTCGCGCCCAGGAGAAATTGCAGTGCGCCCTCGAGGATGTAAGTGATTTGTTCGTTCTCATGCGAGTGGCGAGGCACGTCGTCGCCCTTCTTTAGATATACGTGAGCAATCATCATGCGGTCGCTCGTAATCAGCCGCCGCGTGATCGTCCCTTTCATCGTCTCGAGAGGCAGTTCCTCCCATCGATAATGCTTGGCCGTGGTAGCTTCGAAATGGCTGGCTGCTGCTGCGGTATTCATTGCGAAATCCTCGAATTAACGGAATTGATCATCGATTTGCAGATCGAGCGCGACCGCATGGCGATTCGTCTCGTTCGCGAGGCCGATGATCGCCACGAGCTCTGCATATTGTTCCGCGGTCATACCCTTGTTGCGGGCCGCGGCGCCGTGCGAGGCAATGCAGTACCTGCAGGCATTCGTCACGCTCACCGCCATGTAAATGAGCTCCTTGGTGAGCGGATCGAGGGAGCCGGGGCCCATGACTTCCTTCGAATTCGCCCACATGCGCCGTAACGTCGGGGGATGGTGGGCGAGCACCTTCCAGTAGTTGTTCACCCAGTCCGACTTGCGGGTCGCCATGATGTCGTCGTACACGGCCCGCACTTCGGACGAGGCGTCTGCGTATTCAATCGGCGGCTGCACCGCGGAAGGGCGAGGCGCGTTCACGGGACCACCGCGATCACGCGCGCCGGGAATCCGGAGCCGTTTTCCACCTTCGGAAACGTCACCCAGACCAACCCGCCGGCCTCTGGTACCTGGTCGAGATTGGCGAGCATTTCTATCTGGTAATGATTGGTCCCCAACACATACGACTCGAGCGAATAATCGTCCTTGGTCGTCGCGATACCCGGATCCGTATCCGTGGTTTCGTGGCCCGACGCGGTGATTCCGCGCTCCTCGTAGAGCAGCTTCAGCACCGGCATGCTCCAGCCGGGATAATGAAACACGCCGGCTGCATCCTTGTTGGCGAGCGCCTTGTCGTCCGGCCAGCGCTTCGACCAATCGGTGCGCATCGCGACGAACGCGCCGCGCGGAATGTGTCCGTGGCGATGCTCCCAGGATTGAATGTCGGCCAGCGACACGACGTAGTCCGGATTCTTGGCGACCTGCTCATGAACGTCGATGACCACCAGCGGCATCAACATTTCCTTGGGATCGATTTGATCGACGCTATGCAGCCCGCTATGAAAATGCGCCGGCGGATCGACGTGAGTGCCCCATTGGCCGATGTGGCAATACTCGTTGATCCGAAAGCCGTCTTTTTCTACCGTATATAACGTTTTGACGCTTTCGTTCGGAGCGCCCTTCCAATGGGGGATGCCCGGAGCAAACGCATGCGTCAGATCGACGAAGCGATGCGACTGAATCACCGACAACGCGTCGCTGAGCGATGCGGGCGGCGGCGGCTCCGCATGTGCCCACCCTGCCGCGGCCAACGCCGCGGCGCCACAGGCGCTCGACACCCATGCTCGCATGAATCTCCCCCATAAATTGTTGGTGATCGCTCCAAGATTACCATGCTCGGGCGGGCGCCGGCGCGCGGCTCGACCAGGGCTCGGCTGCAATTACATGACTCCGGCCGGGCTCCCCGATTCGCCGGTCGCTTCGATCTCCACCAGCAAATCCTCGCGGCACACATCGGCCCGCAGGTACACGATAGGCGTCGAAGGCCCCAGCGACCTCGACAGCGCCTTTTGGATGGCCGGGAGGTCCGATGGCTCGCGCACGTACACCTTGAACTTGAGCCCATCGAGAACATAGCGGGACGAACCCACCACGCGATTGACTTCTTCCAACAGCGCGCTGATGTTCGCCATTGTCTCCCGAGTTTGCGCCCCGACATCGCCCTGGTGAATCGTTTCGTAGCCCACGATGCTGGCGGTGCCGGAGACGAACAAATTGGTCCCGACGGACTCCTGCATGACGCAGGCCCGCGAGAATATCGGGCTATGCCGGCCGAACTTCGGAGGATAGTAATAAGCGCTCGTCTGACGCGGATTTTCGATCATTTTCGGCGGTTGTCGGGCCGCCAGAAAATAAATGGAGATCGGGCTCCCCGCCGGCGAGCCCACAGCACTGGCGGCCGGTACGGTGCCCACCGTCGCCTGGCCCGACTTACGGAAGGCCAGCTGACGCGCGGAATTGAAGAGCCGGTAACGCTCGCCGCCGCCGGCCTCACGATTGATTTCCGGCAGATAATTCCAAATACGCAGCAGATGCCGGTGCTCGGTTTCGCGGAGCACCCCGAAGATTTCCTGATAAGCGATTTCGGTCGCCCGCGAAAGCGCTCCGCCGTCGAGGGCAATTTCCGCCGCCGATAACCGCTCATCGATGGTGATGGAACCGAATAGAAGGTCATCGCAAAATCTATAGCGCACACGGCCCGCGTCGGCGGCCGCGCCATTCGATAATTTGACCCCCGATCCGGCAACCCGCCACACCTCGCAGAGCGCGTTGCGAGCCCCGAGCGATGGAGTCATGCTGGCCGTAATCGGAACTCGGGACCCCTCGATGGCAGGAGGCTTCTCGAAGCCGACGACTCCCAAGACGTTCTGCCACCAGGAGGGCGATCGGGCAGCGATTTCATCGGACGAGAAGTAATCGAGTTGCAGCGCCGCCGTGCTCGCCGCCCCGGAGGTTGCCGTGAAAGACCGCGTGGTAGTCATTGAGCGACAGTCTATCCTGCCGCTTTCCAACGGGGTAGGCCGCATCCTGCGTAGTAAGCCGCCTAAAAAGCGACGTAGGGTCCGGTGCCGACGGACGTCGCCGCATTCTCGACCGCGGTGTAGACTGTACGACCGAAATAAAATGGCAGGCCCCAGTCAAAACTGGGGGTGGTGCCTGGATAGGGGCCCGCAAGCGTCGGAAACGCCGCCAAGCTCAGCCCGCTCGCGAAAAGAGTATCCGCATCGGCGACGCTGAAATTTATCGTAGCGGACACGGCGTTCAGTCCTTGCATCGTTGCCGACAACGTCAGCGTACCGGCCGGGCAATAAAATTTGACGTCGTTGCACTCGTGGATCCCGGAGTCGTTGAAATAAATGCCGTTCGAACCGGTATCCAAAAAACTCTGCGCCAAGGTATGGCCATTGAAAACCGTCGGCAAATATCCAGTGTTGGGGTCCAAGGTGAGCACCGATTGATTGCCGGATTTATTGTTCGCCTGGGTATCGATTCCAAAAATCAGCGAACCCGTGACCGCCGGGGCACCCTGCGCGGCAACGGTCGGCAGCTCGATGATCATGCCGTTGTTGTCTTTCGCGAACAACGTGACCGGATTCACCACCTGGCTCGCGAGCGCCGCCGTCGAAGCTTGGCATTGCGTGCCGGTGCACGCATAGTAATTGCCGTTGTCCACCGTGTTCACGCAACCCGATCCGCAATCTTGCGCAAAGACGCCGATCCCCAAGATGCCGTTCGCACCAAATGCCGCGACAGTATCCTCCGCCGCTCCGGTGCCGGAACAGCCCGCCGGAACGGTGGCAAAATTCGGATCGCCGATCACTTGCACCGGAGCGGAACCCGCTGCTTCGCCGGCAATTTGCACGTCCGCCGAAACGACGGGACCCCAACTGTACCCGTCAACGAACTGAGTACACTCGAGCAGCGATTCGCCGTTCGCCGTTTTTTTTACCGGCAGCGCGAGAGTCAGCACGGACGCGAATACGCGCAGCCCATACGACCCCGTATCCACTTCGATGTGATCAATGGTCTGACAGCTCGTGGTGCTGCCTGGGACGCATAGCGTAACCGTCGTGAACAGCGTGTTGGCGTCGGGGCTCGTGCTGGTCGGACCAGCGTCGACCACAACGCTCGCTACATTGGCACCGCTCGGTGCCGCGCCTGCGGAAGAACTCGCCGATGACGCCGCCGCCACCGCTGCCTCCGCCGCCGCCGCAAGAAAGCGCAGAGACGCATAGCGCAGCACCCAGCAGCCACCGCCACGCACGCGCGGGCAAACGGCTCACAGCCGTGGCGGCCATCAGCGCAGCTTCTCTGCATTCACGCCGGCGGGCACCGCGGACTCCAAATAGGCGAGGCCGGAGAAGGCGCGCATATGGCCCGCGGCGTGTACCACCAGATCGTCTTGGTGGATTTGCAGCTGACGATGCCCCGAGTGGCTGGCTTTCGCAGCCGCTGAGTAAACGTCAAAATAGCGCCCCAGTGTCTGACGCAGATTCGGTATGGTGGGACCGCTCCACGAAACGGCAAACACCCTGCCGTCGCGCCCGGTGAACTCCCGCACCACGGTTCCCGACGACAGTTGAATTTCGTGCACCCGATAGCTCGCACGATCGGCTACCTTGATCGAGCCGCGCAGTTCCGCCGTGTCGGAGCGCACGGAAGGTTCCGGCTCCCCGAGCGCCGCCGCCGCAACGCAGGGAATCGATATCGCACCCAGCAAAACGCTTGCGCGCAGCCAGTTCTTGACGCTTCTCTCCGAGTGCCCGGCCTTCATTGATGGTGTCCTTTGTTGGTTGGAGCAGCCTCAAGCCGTTTGGTTCACACTTGCAGGCCGAGCCCCTGGCGTTTGTTCAACAGGATCACCTCGGCTTACAATGCCTCATGGCAACCGTTTCCCGAGCACTAGCGCGGCACGTGACTACACGCGCGTGGATCACCGTTGCCGCGACCGCGATGGTGGGCTGCAACCTCGGAGTCAAATACTCGGTCGGCGGCACGCTGAACGGACTTATCGGCCAGGGCCTGGTGCTCGAGATCAACAAGGGCGATGATCTGCGCCTCTCCACGAGCGGCGCGTTCGTCTTCAGCAGGGGAATCAAAAACGGCGAATCCTATTCGGTCACGGTCAAGACGCAGCCGTCGAATCCGTCTCAAACCTGCACCGTCAGCAACGGCTCGGGCACCATCAGTAAAGCCGACGTCACCAGCATCATCGTCTACTGTACTCAGGCCGGCCGGTTCGCTTACGTTGCCAATCGGCTCTCCAACAATGTCTCTGGGTTTTCCATAGACTCCGCCAACGGCTTCCTCACCCCCATTCCGGGCTCACCGTTCCCGGCATCCGGCACCGCTCCGGTGTCGCTTGCGGTGGATCCGAACGGCCGGTTTCTGTATGTCGTGGGCAATGGCTCCAATAATGTCGCGGTTTATGCCATCGACAACTCCACGGGGGCGCTGAGCTCGGCCGGACTGAGCGCCACCGGCAGCGGACCTGAGGCGGTGGCCATCGATCTCACGGACAGCCATCTCTACGTGGTTAATTTCGCCTCGAACAACATTTCGGCCTATGCCATCAGCAGCACCACCGGACTGCTCACCGAGGTCGCCGGTTCACCGTTCGCGACCGGCGTGAAGCCTAGCTCACTGAGAATCGATCCCAACGGCAGCTTTTTATATGTCGCGAACTTTGGCGGCGGCAATGTCGACGCATTGGCGATCGATCCGGCGACCGGCGCCTTGAGCAGAGTGTCCGGCGCGCCTTTCGCCGCCGGTGCCGGGCCCGTCTCGATCGCCATCGATCCTGCAGGAACCTTCGCATATGTCGCGAATTCGACCGCTGCAACGATTTCCGAATACTCGATCAATGCATCGACAGGCGCCTTGGCGCCGGTGGCCGGCCCCCCGTTGGCGACCGCCACCAGCCCCGAAGCGCTGGCTGTCGACCCCGCAGGCCACTTCCTGTACGCCGCGAACGTACCCGCCAAAAATCAGGTGTCCGTCTATCCGCTCACGCCGGGCAGCGGTGCATTGAGCGCGCCGGGCTCGCCGGTAGCGGCGGGCCTATTGCCGATCAGTATCGTGCTCGATCCCTCGGGCCATTTCGCCTATGTCGCCAACGACAATTCCAACGACGTGTCCGTTTATGCCGTCGATGCGGCGAGCGGCGCGCTGACGCAGGTCGCCCATTCACCGTTCGGGGCGGGTAACGAGCCGCGCGCCATTGTAATCGACTGACCCGCTTTGCAACGCACCACTCCAGCGGAATCCGCCTGAGATGAGCCTCAATGACGTGACGGCCGGCAGAAATGTCCCGCACGAATTCAATGTGATCATTGAAATTCCGATGAACGCGGATCCCGTCAAGCTCGAGGTCGACAAGCAAACCGGCGCACTGTTCGTCGACCGCTTCATGATGACTGCAATGCACTATCCCGCCAATTACGGCTACGTGCCGCACACCGTCGCGGACGATGACGATCCGGTGGACGTCTTGGTGCACACACCGTTTCCGGTGCCTCCCGGAGTCGTGGTGCGCTGCCGCGCGGTTGGCGTGCTGCGCATGGATGACGAATCAGGCGGCGATGCGAAGGTCCTGGCGGTGCCCGTGAACGAGATTTGCCCGCTGTTCGAGCATTGGAAATCGATCGCCGATGTGCCGGACGTTCGTCTTCGGCAGATTCAACACTTCTTCGAGCACTACAAGGATCTCGAAGCGGGAAAATGGGTCAAGGTCATCGGATGGGCAGGCGTCGACGTCGCGCACGCGGAAATCCTGAACGGCACCCAGCGATACGAGGCCGAAAAGCGGCTCTAATCTGACGCCATCGGTTGATTGCATCTGCGGCGGTCGAGGGCGTGCCTGGCGGCGGCCAGACGCAGGAGGGCGATATCACGATGCTGCATTGCACCGTAGCACACGCCTGCGGCTGACCGCGCACTCATCTCTCATCAGCCGTTCTTCGCGCGACCCCCGTGCAGCGCCGCAAGCCGCGGATTGTCGACTTTCTGAATGGCGCGGGCGATCGCCTGCGCCCGGCACTCATTGACATGCTGTCTCGCAGAAAGATCGCGACTTGAGGCATCCGGGCACACTTGCTTGGCCGCCGAAGTGATTCGGCGATACAGCTCGTTCAGCCCGCGGTCGCTGGCGAGGCTGTCCACACTGTACTTGACGACGACGCTGGGTGCGTCGCTGTCCAGGCTCGCGGCAGTGGCTGCGCCTGCAGCCCAAACGCCCGTTAGACTACCCAGCATCAGCAGCGCGAATTTGGCGCTCAGTCCCGAAGCTCGGGCCGGCATAAAAGAACTCATGGCACATCTCCTTTGTGATCGTGACGGGTTGAATGACGGGCATATGAGACGCGCCGAGAGCCATCGGTGTCTGCGGCCCGCCATCGAGCTCGTCCCGCCGAATTACGGGTTCGTCCCCCGCCGCGCGGGCGGCCTCCGCAACTGCCCCTCACTTGCGTTAGGCTTGCCGGCATGATCGGAAACGGCATGACGAAAACCTCTGCCCGGCCCTTTGCCGGGGGCCTAAGCCTGCGTCATTTTCTGGTCATCACCTTCTTCTTCTGGGTGTACGTCGCGCTGTCGAACATCTTGTACGCATATAGCATGCGCACCGGAATGGCGCGCATGACCAATGTTTCGCTGTTTGCGGCGTGGGACGCGCGTCTCTTGCAGCACGTGCTGCTGCTGCCGGTTTTGCTCGTGTCTTTCTGGGCCTCGCTGCGGATCCAATGGCGCCCACTGCTGCTCGCGCTGCCGCTGCAGCTGATCCTGGGCGCACTGTTCGCGGCGCTGGCTTATCCGGCCATGATCGTCGCGCAGATGAGCCTTGGGAGTCCGGAGATGCACGAACATTCGATGTCGTCGCAGCCGTGGGCGGATCCTTTCTTTTTATCGCTTTGGGTCGCGAGCTTCGTGAGCTTCCTGCCGACCTATGGATTCGGGCTCGCGCTGATCACCGGGTTGGCGCTGTATACGCGGTTTCGAAATTCCGAACTGCGGCTGGCGGCTCTCGAGCGCGAGTGGAGCGCGGCCCGATTGGCCGCTCTGCGCATGCAGCTGTCGCCGCATACTCTTTTCAATTTGCTGCACACCATTCGCGGGCACATCGAATGGGACCCGAAAGGAGCTCAGTCCATGGTCGTGCAGCTCGCCGATTTATTGCGCCGGCTGCTCAACGCCGGCGAACGCGATTTTTCGAAGTTGAGCGATGAGCTGCAATTCGTCAGATTGTATTTGGAATTGCAGCAGCGGCGTTTCGCCGATCGTTTGAGCGTGCTTCTGCCGGCGGCGGCCGAGGTCCCCGCCGTATGGGTGCCGAGCCTGATCCTCCAGCCTCTGGTCGAAAATGCAGTCGTTCACGGATTGGCGGGCCACCAAGGCGCCGTCACCGTTCGCATCACCGTGAGCTTGGAGCAGGACGTGCTCACTCTATCGGTGTTCAACACCATCGCGGCGGACAAGTTGGCAGGCGAGGAAGGCATCGGCCTCAACAATGTCCGCGAGCGCCTCGCCGTCCAGTTCGACGGCCGCGCAGGGCTCATCGCGGCGGGCGCCGACGGACAGTGGTGCAGCGAGCTCACCATGCCGCCGATTCACCAGTCGCCTGTGCGCGAGACGCGTCGCGCGGCGGCATTGGCCGACGCATGATGAACGTCATCATCGTCGATGACGAGCTGGCCGGCCGGCGCACCCTGCGCGAATTCTGCGAAGCGGAAGGCGATTTGCACGTGGTGGGGGAATTCGGCGACGGCGCGGCTGCGCTCGCGGCGATTCGGCTGCGGCCGCCGCAGCTTCTGTTTCTCGACATTCAGATGGATCCCCTGAATGGTATCGAACTTGCGCGCTCGCTGGAGCCTTCGCAGCTCCCATCGCTGGTGTTCGTCACCGCTTACGATTCCTACGCGGTCGAAGCATTCGAGGTGAGCGCGGTCGACTACCTGCTGAAGCCATTCGATCAGGAGCGCTTTCGACGGACGCTCGAGCGTGTGCGGCCGCGCCATGCGGCGTCGGGAGTCGATGAGCGCCAAGCGCTGCTGGCCGGTTTGCTGGCGCAGCTCGAGCGCAGTGCCAGACCCGCCGGGGATGAGCGGCCGCGGCTGCTCGCCGAATTCGGCGGCCGTTTGCACGTGCTCGAAGCCGCCCAGGTGGAATTGATCGAGGCGGATCGCAACTACGTCGTGATTCGAGTGGGCAAGGACAGTTTCCACGCGCGCAGCACGCTGCAGCAGGCGGAGCTGGCGCTGCGGTCGCAACCCATGCTGCGCATCAGCCGCTCATGCCTGGTCAATATGAATTATGTCAAAGAAGTGAATCGCACGCTGCGCGGCGATTTCATCCTGGTGCTGGCCGGCGGGGCCATAGTCACCAGCAGCGAAGGATTTCGCGCAAAGGTCAAGGACTACCTGGGCACGCTGCGCATTTGCTGATCACAACAACTCCTCCGGCGCGAACGGGGCGACCACTTTCAGCGAAAAGCGCTGCAAACGAGTGGTTTCCGGATCGGTGTGCCAGGTCTTCTCCTCCCCCGGCTCGCCGCTCGACCATTCGATCTTGTCGGTGTGGTCCAGTAACTGCAGCCTGTAGCTGCCATCGGCGTGAATGTCATCGAGGAGGCTCGTGACCTGGCGGGCGATTTCGGTGCTCCGCATGACCAGCCCGAGCTCGCTGTTGGTCCGCGCCGAACGCGCATCCATGTTCTGAGATCCGATGAATACGGTTCTTTCGTCTATCACCAGCGCCTTCGCGTGCAGGCTCGCGTTGGAGCTGCGAAAGGGATGAAAGCGCGCTCGCTTCTGGCCGAGCTTAGGCCGTACCTCGGACAGCTCGACGCCGAGCTTGAGCAATGCCACGCGATAGCGCGCATATCCGTTGTGCACGATCGGCGAATCGGTCGACGCCAGCGAGTTGGTGAGAATCCGTATGCGCACGCCTTGGCTCTCAAGCTTGGCGAACATCGCGACCCCGTCCTTGCCGGGCACGAAATACGGCGAAATCACGATGAGCTCGTGCTTGGAGGAAAGCATCAGGGTGGCGAGATCGTTGTCGATCGTGAGTTCCTCGTCCGCGGAGTCTTCCCCGGCGATCTTCGCGGGCCGATCCGCAAGCACCGTCGCGGGCACCCACGCCAAGTGCAGCTTTCCCGCATCGAGTTCGGGTCCCAGCCAGTTGGCGTTCGTGGACGCAGAGCTTTCCGCGACCGGCGGCGAGGCGGCTTCGGCACGCACCGGCCAGGCCAGCGAGGCGATCGGGTAAGCGTACTTGCTGTTCCAAAAGGCGTCGAACGAAGCCGATAGCTCCGGCACGATCGCACCCGCCCCCACCACGTCCAGATCGATGAAATTGTATTTCGGATCGCGCGTGAAGTATTCGTCGCCGATGTTGCGGCCGCCGGTGATGGCGAGCGCGTTGTCCGCAACGAACAGCTTGTTGTGCATGCGATGATTGATGCGCCGGATGTCGGTCACCGACAGCAGAAAGCGGGTCCACGTCGCAAATCTTCCGCCGGCAAACGGATTGAACACCCTCACCTCGACGTTTGCATGTTCGCTCAAATGCAGAAAGCGCCGATCTTCGCCCGCCGTATTGAGATCATCGACCAAAACGCGCACCCGCACGCCCCGATCCGCCGCGAGGCGCACATGATGCAGCAGCAGCCGCGCGGAATTGTCTTCATGAACGATGTAGTACTGAATGTCCAGCGTGCGCTCGGCATGGTCCGCGAGCGCGATGAGGTCGGCCAAGGCCTCTTCCCCCGAGGCAAGGAGGTGAATGCCCGACAGGCTCTTGTTGAGCTGCTCGCGCGCGACGATGCGGCCGAGCGAGGTGGTCTCGGGCCGGGCGAACGCTTCGCTGTGTGATTTATCGACGTGTCTGGGCAGACCGACGCAGCCGGCCATCAAGAGCGCGAGAACCATCGCGGAGAATCCGCGGCTCATGCTCCGGGACCGGAAGCGGGGTTTACGCATCGGACCATGATATCAGGCACACTTTGCGCCCATGCAAAATCAACGCCACATTCGCAGCTTCGTCCTCCGTGCCGGCCGCATGACCCCCGCCCAGGAGCGCGCGTTGACGGAACTATGGCCGTCCTACGGCGTGGACTTGGGCGATACCCTACTGGATCTGGACGCGATCTTCGGCCGCCGCGCGCGGCGCTGCCTTGAGATCGGCTTTGGGATCGGGGAGGTGATCGGCAGTCTCGCTGAGAACAATCCTCACATCGACTACGTGGGCATCGAGGTACACCGGCCGGGCGTCGGCCGCTTATTGTTGCGCGCCGAGCGGGCGAACGCGCGCAATCTGCGCGTCATATGCCACGATGCCGTCGAGGTCTTGAAAGACCGGCTTCCCAAAGAATCCTTCGATGAGATCCTGGTTTTCTTCCCGGACCCATGGCACAAGAAGCGTCATCACAAACGCCGCTTGATAGACGCGGCGTTCGTCACATCGGCGGCGTCCATCCTGCGCCCCGCCGGGGTGCTGCGGCTCGCCACGGACTGGCAAGACTATGCGGAACAAATGCTGGCCGTATGCAACGGGAATGCTCATCTCGAGTCGCTGAGCACGGACCGCACCTATGCGGCAAGGCCGGACTTCCGGCCGCCGACGCGCTTCGAGCGGCGCGGCGCCCGGTTGGGCTTGGGGGTGTGGGATTTGGCCTACATCAAAACACCTGCGACGCCGACATCGGCTCCCACACCGCCGCCGTCAGAGAAAGCTGCCCCGAATTCCGTCGACGATGAATTGCACGGCGAGCGCGGCGAGAATAACGCCGGATAATCTGCTCACCACATTCGCGCCGGTGAGCCCCAGGACCTTCATCAGCCGCGGAGTGGCGAGCATCAAGACCCAGCAAACGGCGAGCACCAGAGCGACCACGCAGAGAAACCCCGCAAATAGCAGCGGCCTTGCGCCCACCTCGCCGGCGGACAGCAGTATGGTGGCGAGCGCACCCGGCCCCGCGATAAAGGGAAAGGCGAGCGGAAATACCGAAATGTCCTCCCGCTTCTTCGCCTCCTCTTGTTCGGGAGTGGTCGAGCGAGTGCCCGATGGGCGGGCGAACACCATGTCGAGCGCAATCAAGAACAGCAGGGTCCCGCCCGCGATGCGGAACGAACTCAGGGAAATCCCCATGATGTCCAAGAACCTCGCCCCCGCCAACGCGAACAGCACGCATATGGCGAGGGCAATTGCCGTTGCCTTGACGGCCATTTTTTTCTTATAGCGGATGCTGCCGCCTTGCGTGAGACCGGCGAACAACGGGATGAGCGATATCGGGTCGACCACCACAAAAAAGACCACGAAGAATTTGACGAGTTTTTCGATCACTGGCGATGTTGCTTCGCGCAAAAATTACATATTGCGCGAATCGTTCATTGGGAGTTGAATGCGGTTGAGCATAGCAGACGGAGGCGCCGATGAACGTAATCAGGCCGATCGTTGGGCAGTGGTACCGGGGTGGCACCAACGAGCTCTTTGAAGTCGTCGCGATCGACGATCAAGACCAGACCATCGAAATTCAATACTTCGACGGTACCGTTGCTGAAATGGATTTCGATTCGTGGAACGAACACCTGATGGACAATCTCATCGATTCAGCCGAGGCCCCGGAGGACTGGTCGGGCGCCGTCGATGTGGAGGCTGAAGATCTGGACCGCGAATTCGAGGATAACGCGCGTACGGTTTGGTCGACGCCGAACGATCGCTCGCTCCGCTGATTTTTACCGCGACGTCTCGCCGAACCTTCGGCGCTAGGTTTTTGCGGCTTCGCGCTCGGAAAGCTCGTTCAACGATCCGCGCAAAATAATCAGCAAAATAAGGCCGGGCACCGCACTCAAGCAGGTGACCACGAAGAAATTCGCCCATCCGATCACGGGAACGACTTCCCCCGCAATGGCGCCCGTGATGTTTCGCGGAAGGACCGCAAGGGCGGAGAGCAGCGCGTATTGCGTGGCGCTGAAATCCGCCGAGCACAGCGACACCAAGAAGGCCACGAATGCCGCCTGGCCCATGCCGCCGACGCCCGTATCCAAGGCCGTCGCCAGGACCAGCAGCCACACTTTCTTGCCGGCGAGCGCGAGCCACATATAGAGCAAGTTGGTGAGCGCCTGGCCAATGCCGAACACCAGCAGAGAACGAAACGTTCCCCAGCGCAGATATACCCAGCCGCCGAATGCCACGCCGATCATGGTGGAGATCGTCATGTTGAGTTTGCCGGCAATGCTCAATTCGTGAAGCGAGAATCCGACGCCGCGGATCATGAAGGTGCTGTACAGGCTGAGCGCCAGCGCGTCGCCGAACTTGTAGAGCAGAATCAGCGCCAGGAAACCCCACATGCCTTTTTGCTTGAGCAATGCGCGCAAGGGATGCCATACCGCGTCGACCAACGTGCGCGGCGGCCGGCCGGGCGCATCGGGCTCGGGCGCGAAAATCGTTGCCACCATCGTCGCGGCCATGAGGCAGGCCACGAACAAGAAGGCCAACTGCCAGCCCAGACTTGCGGCGATATAGACCAGCACTGCGCCTGCGAGCATGGCCGCCGTGCGATAACCGAATGCGGCGGCGGCGGCGGCGAGCGCCCGCTCGCTCGGCGGGATGGCGTCCACCCGATAGGCATCGATGACGATGTCCTGTGAGGCCGACAGGAAGACCAGCAATACGGCGACCGCCGCCAGCGCCGGGAGATCTTTCGTCGGGGAACAGAAACCCATGACACCGATGCAAATCGTCAGGCAGGCCTGAAAGATCAAGATCCAGCCGCGGCGCCGGCCGAGGATCGGCGGCAGGTAGCGGTCCAGGAAGGGCGCCCACAAGAACTTGATGTTATACGGCAGCGCCGCCAGTGAAAAAATGCCGATTGCCTTGATGCTCAGGCCGGCGGACGCCAGCCACGCTTGCAATGTAAATCCCGACAGATTGAACGGCAGCCCTGATGCGAAACTCAAGAAAAGCACGGCCGTCATGCGCTTGTCGCCGAGCGCTTGCAGCAAGGTGGGCTTCGCCGCTGCGGTCAAATGCGGCGACTCGGCGTCGTCATCGATGCGCAACTTCCCTGCCCAAGGCCGGACCCGGCCGCCCTCGAGCCTTTCCCGTGAATCAACATCAGCATGACGATGCGCATGGCGCGCGATAGTATCAGGGCCCATGATCCTGGCATATCAGAGCGACTTCATCGAGTTGTGCGTGCGGCTCGGAGTTCTGCGATTCGGCAGCTTCACGCTCAAGTCGGGACGCGAAAGCCCCTATTTTTTCAACGCCGGGCTATTCAATACCGGGGCTGCGATCGGCGCGGTTGGGCGCGCCTATGCGGCGGCGGTCATGGCCTCGGAGCCTCGAGTTCGACATGCTGTTCGGCCCTGCGTACAAAGGCATCCCGCTGGCCACCATCACGGCGGCAGCTCTGGCAGATGCCGGCCGCGACCTGCCCTTTGCATTCAACCGCAAGGAAACCAAGGATCACGGCGAACGCGGCAATATCGTCGGCAGTCCCTTACAGGGGAAAGTTCTGATCGTCGACGACGTCATCACCGCCGGCACCGCCATCCGCGAATCCGTTGAGATCCTCCAGACGGCCGGGGCACGGCCCGCCGGCGTGCTGCTCGCGTTGGACCGTCAGGAATGTGCGCCACAGAGCCGTTTGTCGGCTGTGCAGGAGATTCGCGCCGCTTATGGAATACCCGTCATCGCCGTCGTCAATCTCGCCGACCTCATGGACCATATCTCGCTGCACGGGGACAAGGACGATCTGGTCCGCATGCAAGCCTACCGGGAGCGCTATGGGCTCACAGATTGAGGCACAAGCCCTAGAAAACCGGGGGCGCACCCCGCACAATGACGGCGATTCTCCTTAGGGGTCATGCGCTTGAAGAATTTCGCTTGGATCATCTGCGCCTCGGCGCTGCTCGCTTCTCCCGGATTTACCGCCGGGACGAGCACGGGCAGCGGCCGCACGGTCTACAAGTGGGTTGACGAACACGGCATCACCCACTACGGCGATCACATTCCGCCGGAATATGCGGCACAAGAACAGCGCGTCATCAATTCACAGGGCGTCGAGATCAATCGCCTGGAGGCCCAGAAAACCCCCGAGCAGCTGGCTAGCGAAGACCAAAAGAAAATCGAAGCGCAACAGGGGCGCGATCGCGACCGCAACTTGCTGAATACCTATGCGTCGGTGCAGGAAATCGAGCGCCTGCGCGACCAACGGGTGGCGCTGCTGTCCGATCAAATCAAAGTCACCTCGCAATTTCTGGAACTATTGAACGGGAAAATGAAAAAGCTGCGCGCGAGCAGCATGCATTTCAAGCCATACAGCGGCGACCCCAAAGCTCCGCCGATGCCGGACCAAATCGTCGAAGACCTCGTCCGCATGGGAAATGACATTCGTACGCAAGAGCAGAACCTGCTCGAGAAGCGCACCGAGGAGGCGACCATAGGCAAGCAATTCGAGAGCGACATCGGGCGCTTCAAAGAACTCAAGGGCATCCATTGACGCCAAAGATTCGAATCCTGCTGGGCGTCACGGGCGGCATCGCCGCGTATAAGAGTCCAGACCTGGTGCGCCGGCTGATCGAACGCGGCGCGGATGTCCAGGTCGTCATGACGGGCGCCGCGCAGCGGTTCGTGTCTCCGATGAGCTTCCAAGCGGTATCGGGCCGACCGACGCGCAGCGATTTGTGGGACGAGGCAGCGGAAGCGGCCATGGGACACATCGAGCTGGCGCGCTGGGCGCAGATGGTGCTGATCGCACCGGCGAGCGCCGACTTTATCGCGCGGTTGGCCTCGGGGCGGGCCGATGATTTGTTAGCCACCCTGTGCCTGGCCACCGAAGCGCCGATCCTTCTCGCGCCGGCCATGAATCGGGTGATGTGGGCGAACAAGGCCACGCAGGCCAACGTCGAAGCGCTCATCAGCCGCGGGATACGCATCCTGGGTCCCGCTTCCGGCAATCAGGCGTGCGGCGAGGTCGGCGCGGGGCGGATGTGGGAGCCGACGAAACTCGCGGAGAGCGTGCTGGAGCCGCCCGCCAATGCCGGCTTGCTGGCAGGGCTCAATATATTGATCACCGCCGGTCCGACCCGCGAACGTCTCGATCCCGTGCGCTACCTCACCAACCGCAGTTCCGGAAAAATGGGATTTGCAGTCGCAGCCGCGGCCCGCGAGGCGGGAGCGCACGTCACGATCGTCACCGGACCCGTGCAAATACCGACGCCCGCGGGCATCACCCGAATCAACGTGGAAAGTGCGCGCGACATGTATGCAGCCGTTCACCGCCAAGTGGCCGATACCGACGTGTTCATCGCGGCCGCGGCGGTGGCGGATTTCCAACCGGTCACCGTCGCCAAGCAAAAAATCAAGAAACAAGGCGCATCCGTCAAGCTCGAACTCGAGCCCGCGCCGGACATCGTCAAGTCGGTCGCCGACATGGCCAAGCGCCCCTTCGTCGTCGGATTCGCGGCGGAGACCAATGACGTCGAAGAGAATGCGCGCAGCAAGCTCAAGCGCAAGAAACTCGACATGATTGCCGCCAACCAAGTGGGCGACGGGATCGCCTTCGATTGCGATGATAATGCGCTCACCGTCATATGGCCCGGCGGCAAGGTCGAAGTCGCGCGCGGACCGAAGATCGATGTGGCGCGCCAGCTCGTTGCCCTGATTGCCCAACGTCTGCCGCCGCCCGACGGCAGCCCGCGGCGCGGGCCCCGCAAGCGCCGGACTGCGGTTGCGCTGCCGCGCGAGCGAGTGCGCTCCCGCCGCGCGCGGCGCTAGCCCGAAGCAGAGCCTCACCGTGCAACGTACCATCAAGCTGCGGATCTTGGATCCGCGTATCGGCCGGGAATTTCCCTTGCCTCACCATGCGACAGCCGGTTCGGCGGGCATGGATTTGCGCGCCTGCGTTGCGGCGCCGCTGGTGCTGCCGGCGGGCGCTGCCGAATTGATTCAGACCGGAATCTCGATCCATATCGCCGATCCGTCTCTGGCCGCCGTGCTGCTGCCGCGCTCCGGCCTCGGCCACAAGCACGGCATCGTGCTCGGGAACCTGGTGGGCCTCATCGATTCGGACTACCAAGGGCCGCTGATGGTTTCCGTTTGGAACCGCTCCGGCGCGCCGTTCACCATCACCCCCGGCGATCGGATCGCGCAAGTCGTGTTCGTGCCCGTGGTGCAGGTGGGATTCGAAGTCGTGGAGGATTTCATGGAAAGCGCGCGCGGTGCGGGCGGGTTCGGAAGCTCGGGGCGCTAGCTCCTGATCGCCCAGGGACCTTCGACGCTTGCCTGAATCTCCCCCCTCGCCGACGAAATGCGGCTAGAGACTCTGTGCCGCGCCGTTCATGCTCGCGGCCATGTCCATCCGGGATTGGCCGAGCGGCGAACGGCCGCGGGAGAAGCTGCTCGACAAGGGCGCCGCGGCACTGTCCGATGCGGAGTTGCTGGCGATCCTGCTGCGCACGGGAACCAGCGGACACTCGGCTCTCGATCTTGCGCGCGAGGTGCTCAAGAATTTTCACTCCCTGCGAAAGCTGGTTGCCGCCGACCGGCAGAGATTCTGCGCCGAACGCGGACTCGGATTGGCGCGATTCGCCGAGCTGCAGGCAGCGGTCGAGATCGCGAGAAGACAGATGTCGGAAACACTGCGCGCCGGCCCTTCGCTGGCGAGTCCGCGCGCGACCCGCGATTTTCTCTGTTCGCAGCTTCGCGATCTCGAACACGAAGTATTTTGCTGCCTGTATCTCGATAAGCGCCACCGCCTGATTCAATTTCAGGAATTGTTCCGCGGGACGATCGATGGAGCCAGCGTGCATCCGCGCGAGATCGTCAAGCTGGCCCTGCAGCGCAACTCCGCCGCGGTGATCATCGCGCACAATCACCCTTCCGGAGTCGCCGAGCCCAGCCAAGCCGACGAATTGATCACCCAGCGAGTCAAGGAGGCGCTCGCTCTTGTCGACATACGGCTGCTGGATCACATCATCATTGGGGATGGCGTCAGCGTGTCGCTGGCCGAAAGAGGACTGGTCTAACTCTTGCGGTTTGAAAAAAAATGCTCGAGTTCCGCAGGATCAATAGGCTTCGTGCAATGATGATCGAAGCCGGCCGCAAGTGCGCGTCTTTTGTCGCTTTCTTGTCCCCACCCAGTGAGAGCGATCAACGTAATCTGCTCGCCCCACGCTTCGTGTCGGATTCTCTCGGCGACTTCGTATCCACTCATATCCGGCATCCCGATATCGATCACACCAACCTCGGGCTTGACCGCCGCTGCCACTGCCAGGGTCTCGCCTCCAGTGTGGGCGAAATGTATCTCGTGGCCTTGCATCTCCAAAAAGAGCCCTAAGGTCTCCGCCCCGTCCCGATTATCGTCTGCGATGAGGACGCGCTTGGCCGATAGGCCCTTGCCATCGTGTCCAGCGCCTGGGGATTGTTCGGCGTTCTCGACGAGCAAGTACCGGGGCAGCGACACGACGAATTCGCTGCCCTTGCCCAATCCCTCGCTGTGAGCAGAAATCTGCCCACCGTGCAATTCGATTAATCCCTTGGCAAGCGCCAATCCAATGCCTAAGCCGCCTTCTGCGCGGCCAATGTCCGACTCGACGCGGGTGAACATGGTGAATACCTGCGCGAGCATGTCTGGGGCCAAGCCGACGCCGTCATCGCGAACGCAAAAGATTATCGCGTGCGACTCGAGACGATATCCGAGGTTGATCAGGCCCCCCGGTGGGGTATATTTTATGGCGTTCATGAGCAGATTGCTGAGCACTTGAGTTAAGCGCAGCGCATCCACCTCGAGCACTGTCCGCACCGGGGGCCATTCGACCCGAAGCGTATGATGCTTGGCGTCCACCGCGGGCTGCACCGCTTCGACTGCGGCCTCCATCAGGCCCTTGATCTCGATGTACTCTTTTTTTAGAAGGAAGGCACCGCGGGTGATTCGGGACACATCGAGCAGGTCATCGAGCAACGAACTCATGATGGCGACTTGCCGGGAGATGATCGCCTGAGCACGCGCTTGCGGAGGGTCTAGTTTCGAGGCTTGCAGTAGCCGGGCTGCGGAGCGAATCGGCGCCAAGGGATTGCGCAACTCATGCGAGAGCGTTGCCAGAAATACGTCTTTGCGATTGTCCGCTTGAACCAGCGCCTCCTCAGCTTGCACGATGCTTGTGACATCGATGAACGTGACCAATACGCCGCTTACCGTGCTGTCGGTTTCGCGGTACGGTAAAATTCGCATGATGTAATGCCCTGCGCGGTCGGCGCGAGTGATGCGCCGTTCGAGCGGCTGCAATGTGGAAAGCACTTGCGTGACATCTTGCGGCAATTGGCTGTATTTAAGACGGTTGACGATATCGGTGATCGGCCGCCCCTGATCGCTTGGAATCAGGTTGTAGAGCGTCGCAATGGCGGGCGTGAAACTGCGGATGATGAGATGACGATCCAAGAAGATCGTTGCGATGTCAGTGCTCTCGAAGAGATTGCGCAGGTCGCTGTTGGCTGCGTTCAGCTCATCGACCTTTTCGTTAAGCTGAACGTTGGCCGTATGGAGCTCTTCATTAAGCGACTGCAGCTCCTCTTTCGAAGTCTCGAGTTCCTCATTGGTAGACTGCATCTCCTCGTTGATGGAGTGCAGTTCCTCATTGCTACTACGTAGCTCTTCGAGAGCCGTCTGGTGCTCTTCCCGAAGTGCCTGTAGTTGCTCTTTAGAGCTCAACAATTCCTGTTGTAATTGCGCATCGGGCGAGGTCGACGAAAACCGCTCAAGAAGTCGCCGCCATCGGGAGGGCGCCCTCTTGCCGTGTGCCAAATTGGCTTTAACGGTTCCGTCGTTGGCGCTCTCCGTCGATAACACTTGCTGCTGATCGGGCCGGGCAGATTGCTCGCCGGAGGGATGGGCACTGCGCTCGACTCTGGCAGGGTACAGGCCAGCCATATCGGGGTGTGGCGGTCTGTGGTGCGGTTGTAGTTCCAGGTGCAAAGCGGGGCTTCGGACGTTTCTGCGCACAAAAATGCGCGCGGCTTTGTCGATGGGTTCAAATAGGTCGGTATGCTGCGAAGCAGATTCGGAGCCGCCCAGTAGCAAAATACCGCCCGGAACGAGCGCATAGTGAAAAACGGGGATGACGGTCGCTTGCAAGTCCTTATTCATATAAATCAGCAGATTTCGGCAGGACACCAAATCCATTTGCGAGAACGGTGGATCGCGCAAGACATTGTGAGGAGAAAAGGTGCAGAGCTCTCGGATTTCCTTCGATACGGCGTAGCTTCCCTGTGAAAGCGTGAAGTAGCGTTCGCGGCGTTCATCGGAAAGACCCTCGAGCAATGTTTTTGGATACCGTCCCAGGCGCGCAGTCGAAATGGCTGACTCGTCGATGTCAGTCGCAAATATCTGCACTTTGGGAGTAGCCCGAAGCGTGTCCATATGTTCGCGGAGCAGGATGGCCAAGGAATAGGCTTCCTCTCCGGTGGCGCAACCGGGAACCCACACTCGAACCCGCTTATCCGCCCCTTTACCCGACAATAGCCGCGGGATGACATTGCTCTCGAGTGCCGCGAACGTCTCCTTGTCGCGAAAAAAACTGGTGACCCGGATCAAGAGATCCCGAAATAGCAGAACCACCTCGTCACGATCCTCCCGCAATCGCGCAATGTAATCCTCGAGCGTTGCGAGACCCACCACTTGCATCCGTCGTTGCACGCGCCGCAGGAACGTCTTGTCCCGATAACCGCTGAAATCATGCCCGAGCTGGCCCCGCAAAATCGCGCAGATCTCAAGGCGCGAGCTATCGGTCGAGGCCGATGCCTCGGGAAGAAGGGCGGAAATGCCGCGGCTCGTTCGCAGCCTGACCAGATGTTTTGGGATATCCTCCACCGGCACTACCAGATCAATCGCGCCGGTCGCGATTGCGCCCGCCGGCATGTCGCCATATTGCGGTGCGGCGCCGTCGGTGCCTTGAACGACGGCGAGTCCGCCGGCTTCTTTAATGGCTTTTAAGCCCAACGCCCCATCGCTGCCGGTACCGGAGAGTACAACCCCCACGGCACATTCGCCCAAGGAGGAAGCAAGCGCGTCGAAAAAGCCGTCAATCGGCCGATAAACCCGTTCTACGTCTTGCGGCATTTGCACTGCCAGACGACCATCTACGAGCGTCACCAGGGCGTGCGGCGGAGGCACATACACGCAGTTGGGCTCGATCAGTGTGCCATCGACACCCTCCTTGACCGGCATCGCGGTCCAGCGAGAAAGTATTTCGGGGAGCATGCTTTTTCGATCCGCGGGTAGATGCAACACCACGACAAAGGCCATGTTGCAATCGGCCGGCATGTGATTAAAAAACGCGTGAAACGCATCGAGGCCTCCGGCTGAGGCGCCGATTCCGACGATAGGAAATTCGCTCGCACTCATTGTGCGTATTCCCCTGCTGTGAGGCCCCCAAAGGCCGCCTGTTACATATTACATCAGCACTCCAGATCTCCCTTTAAGAACGTGCAGCCGGTCACGGTATCCACCAGCACTCCCCAACAAAATGGTGAAAAGGAGGCCGTTATGTCATGCGTTCTGAGGACCAAGACCGACTACGTGGGCGAGGTCGGGGTTGTTGTAACCGCGGATTTACTTCTCGCCTACGATGACGCCATACGAGATCACTATGCCGCCCGTGATGAGGAGCGCATTCGAGCAGGGCTCGAGGCAATGGGGCGCGTGCTCGAGGCTAAAAAAAGCCAGCTCGAATCTCGCCTACCTAAGTGAGTAATATTGAACTGGTCGTTCCGATGCTCACCGTCGCGGAACCCATTCCGTCCGCTCATTGAAGCTAAATGTATTCCCGGTACTGCGGCTGGTGTTGCCCGCATTCTCGGGTGATTATCGTATGATTTGCTCATGACCGAGACCGTCCGAAGTCCCCCTACCGATGAAAACGCCCGCTATAAGCGCGTCATTCGAGCCGCGGAGGACATGTTCAAGCGGGTCGGCTTTCGCGCGGTCACGATGGAAATGGTCGCCCGAGAAGCCGATGTAGCCAAGGCAACTCTGTACAGCCATTTCAAGAACAAGGATGAGCTGTTCATCGCCGTTTCCGCCCGGATGGCGCGCATTTTGCGCGGCGGGGTCGAACAAGCGCTCGGGAATCCCGACATGTCCCTGGATGCTCGCCTGACCGAGGCCGTGGTCTCCAAACATCGGCTGCTCTTTACCCTGGTGCGGGGCTCGCGTCACGCTGCGGAGCTGTTCTCGTACACCCATGCCATGGCGGGCGATATTTTCGCCGCATTGGACGCCGAAATCCTGGCACTGCTGAGGGGCGCGATGGCGAACGACTCAGAATTTGCGCCGAGCGCTGACAAGCTCGCCCGCGCACTTTATTTCGGCAGCGGTCAGCTTGCCAGCCGTTGCGAGACCGTAGCTGACATGGAGGCTGAACTGCGGTCCTTTTGTGCCGTGCACCTCGCCGGCGCCCGCGCCCTCGGGTCCGGAATAGTCAAAAGAACCGTCCCCTCGCCTAGCCCTCGGTGTTGACAAATCATACGCAATACGTATGATTCGTTTAGTTGTCAAGCGCAGGGCGAGAGACGATGAATACCGCGTGCAATTGCTGGAGGGGGATAATCCTCAGCGTAGGCGTCATCCTCATGACGCCGCCGAGTTTGGCGGGTTGCTGCCCCCGGGGCATCCTGGTATAAAGCGCGGCTGTTCAACGGTTCTAATGCATAGGTTTACGCCATGTCGCGAGTCTGCCAAGTCACGGGCAAAGGCCCCAAGACGGGTAATACCGTTTCCCACGCGAACAATCGCAAGCGGCGCCGCTTCCTGCCGAATTTGCACACTCATCGTTTTTGGTCGGAAACGGAAAAGCGATTCTTGAGCTTGAGGGTGTCGACCCGGGGCCTCAGAACGATCGAGAAGCGCGGCGTCGACGTGGTGGTTGCAGATTTGCGCGCCAAGGGCGTCAAGGTTTAAGGGGCGGCAATGCGCGACAAGATCAAATTAGTTTCATCCGCGGGCACGGGTCATTACTACACGACCACCAAGAACAAGCGCCTGCATCCGGACAAGCTGGAAACCAAGAAATTCGATCCGGTGGTGCGCAAGCACGTTCCGTATAAAGAATCGAAGATCAAATAGCGTTGCCCGAGCCGTCTCACGCCCGAGCTCCCTGAAGTAGAAACGACGAAACGCGGCATCGCGCCTGCCTTGCTGGCGCGGCGCGTAGTCGAGGTCATCGTGCGCGATCGGCGCCTGCGATGGCCCATCGCCCCCCACTTCGAAACCGTCGTGCGAGGCCGCACGATTCGCAGCATCGAGCGGCGGGCCAAGTACATTTTGATCAAATTCGACACGGGCACCGTGATATTGCATCTCGGCATGTCGGGAAGCCTGCGCTTGGTCAAGCAAGGAACTCCCACAAAGACCCATGATCACTGGGACATTCGGGTGGACAGCGGGTGGGTGCTGCGATTCCACGATCCCCGGCGCTTTGGCAGTTTGCATTGGACCGAAGGCGACCCCTCGCTGCACCCGCTGCTCGCCAAGCTCGCGCCCGAGCCTTTGAGCGGCGCGTTCGACGGCGAATACCTCTACCGGTCGACCCGCAAGCGCAACGTGGCCGTCAAGCAATTGATCATGAATTCAGGAGTGGTCGTGGGTGTCGGCAACATCTACGCCAGCGAGGCATTGTTCCGCGCGCGAATTGCGCCGCGCCGCGCTGCACGGCGCCTGACCCGGAAAGAGGCCTTCGCGCTTGCACAGGCGATCAAGGACGTGCTCGGCGAGGCGATCGAAATCGGCGGCACGACGCTCCGCGATTACCTCAACGCGGACGGCGCTCCCGGATACTTCCGCCAAAAGTTATTCGTCTACGAGCGCGCGGACACGGCTTGCCGCGTGTGCAAGTCGGCCGTCAGGCAGTTTGTCCAGGGCGGGCGCTCGACGTACTGGTGCTCGACGTGTCAACGCTGACGGCCGTGGCAACGCGGCACCGCTCCGCCGCCTCTCTCCTAGTAGAAGGGGGCCTGCCCCTAGTAGACGAGTCCCGCCCCTTCACCGCGGGGGTCGGACGCGGCTTCGACTTTGCCGGTCGCGAAGTCCCAAGTGATCACTTGCATGTTGCCCCACCGATAGCCGGAGAGTTTGAGGGCATGCCCCATGGCCTGAAGCTCCCTGACGTCGGCATCGGTGAGTGCGCCCGGCTCATAGGCGACCTCATCGGGCAAGTATTGATGGTGGTACCGGGGATACTTGACGATGTCCGCTGCGCTCATGCCATCCAGATAATTGAGCGTGCCGAGCAGCACCATGCTGATGATGTAGCTGCCGCCGGGCGAGCCTATGATCATCGTGCCTTTCGGCGTCTCGACGAAAGTCGGCGACATGCTGGAAAGGCTGCGCTTGTTCGGTGCAATCGCGTTGGCCGTGGCTCCCACCAGCCCGAATTCGTTCGGCCTGCCCGGTTTGGTGGAGAAATCATCCATGGTGTTATTGAGGAGCACTCCGGTTTTCGGCGGCATGTATCCGGTGCCGAAAAAAAGATTGACCGAAATGGTCGCCGCGACCCGATTGCCGTCGGCATCCAGCACGGAAAAATGCGTGGTCTGCATCCCGGCAGGCTCCGATTCGATGCCCGGCAACATGTTGGAGGGCATCGCTTTGTCGGCGCGGATGCTGCTGCGCTGGCCGGCGGCATAATCGAGACTCGTCAGCTGCGCGACCGGCATTTTGATGAAATCAGGATCTCCGAGATAGATTGCCCGGTCGCGATACGCGCGGCGCATCGCTTCGATCGTCAAATGCTTCACGGTAGCCGCGTCGTACTTATGTAAATCGAAACCGGACAAGATATGGAGCGAGTCGATGATGGCGATACCGCCCGAGGAAGGCGGCGAAGCGGACACGATGCGCGCTCCGTGGTAATTGCCGATCAGCGGTTTTCGTTCCACGACCCGATATGCCGCAAGATCCTCCAGCGTCCAAATCCCGCCATCCGCCCGCACGCCCGCCACGAGATCGGCGGCGACCCGGCCGCCATAGAAACCCTTGGCGCCTTGATCGGCGATGGCCTCCAGAGTGCTCGCGAGCTCTGGCTGCTTGATGACCGCGCCCACTTCCGGGATGCCGCCGCCCGCGCTCAAGAAAGCCTTGGCCGCGTCGGCAGATCGCAGCAAAACCTGCCGCTTGTAGCGGATGCTCCCCTGCAGGCGCGCGTACAAAGGAAAGCCCTCGCGAGCCAGGCGGATCGCGGGTTGCAGGTCTTGCTTCAAGGAAAGCTTGCCGTACTTGCGCGCCAGGTATTCAAACGCAGCCGGCTCGCCCGGGATCGCCGCCGCCAATGAGCCGGCAATCGATGCATCCTCGATCGGATTGCCTGCCTTGTCCAAGTACATATCGCGCGAGGCGGCGCCGGGCGCCTTTTCGCGCGCGTCGACCATGGTTTCGAAGCCGTCCGATTGCCGATGCAGCAAGTAAAAGCCGCCCCCGCCGAGCCCTGAACTCGAGGGTTCGACCACCGCGAGCGCCGCCGACACCGCGACCGCGACGTCGAAGGCATTGCCGCCGGCGGCGAAAATTTGCTGTCCGGCCGCGCTCGCCAAGGGATAGGCGCTCGCGATGGCAGCCTTATGCGGCGCCGCTGCGCGCGGTGCCGATGCGCCTCGTGCCGCAGCGTGCGGTGACGCCGGCGCGGGCGGTGCGCGCGCCGCGTCATCGGCGAATGCCGCGGGCGCGCAAATGAGGAGCGCAAGGACCGCCGCCGCGAGCCGGGATAGGTGCCGCAGGCGACGCGGCGCGGATGAGGGGACAGTCAAAGCTTACGGTGCCGTTTTAGTTCGATTTCGACGATCGGATGCACGAACTCGGACACGTTGCCTCCCAGCACGGCAATTTCCCGCACCAGGGTCGAAGAAATGAACGTGTATTGCTCCTGAGGCGTCATGAATACGGACTCTATTTCGGGGGTGAGATGACGGCTCATATTGGCCAACTGAAATTCGAATTCGAAGTCCGATACGGCGCGCAGGCCTCGCACGATGACGGACAAGCCGTTCTGCCGAGCAAAGTCGACGGTCAGCCCCGCGTAGCCCATCACCTCGACGTTGTGCACGTCGGCGAGCACGCGGCGTGCCATGTCGACCCGTTGTTCCAGGGTGAACATCGGTGCCTTGTTGGGGTTGGCCGCGATCGCCACCACGAGCCGGTCGAAAATACTGGCCGCTCGCCGTACGAGGTCGTGGTGACCATTGGTGATCGGATCGAAGGTACCTGGATAGACGGCTGTTCTTTTGTGCATTCACTACGCCCGCGGATTGACGCGCGCCAGATGATACCCCACCTCGCCCGCCGACTTCGATTTGAGAAGCTCCCAGCGAGCAGGGATGGGCGGAACACCCGCTGCTTTTTCGTTTTCCAGATACACCAATGCGCCTGCCTTGAGCCATTCACCCGCGTCCAGCATCGGGATATATTCGAGAAGCGCATTGTGCCCAAACGGGGGGTCCACGAACACGATATCGAAGCCCTGCGCAGGGGAGCGCAGGTACCGCGCGGCGCCCATCTCCACCACTTGACTCTTGCCCCTGCCGCCGAAGCGGATCAATTGCTCTTGCAAGGCGCGCGATGCGGCAACCGCCTGTTCGACGAATACCAACTCCTTGGCTCCACGGGACAGGGCCTCGAGGCCAAGCGCGCCGGAGCCTGCGAACAAATCGAGGCATCGAGTCCCTGTAATCGCGGGCTGCAGCCAATTGAACAAGGTCTCGCGTACGCGATCCGGTGTAGGCCGGAGGCCCGGAATGTCCGGGAAAGTGACGCGGCGGCCGCGCCAACCGCCGCCGATGATCCGCACCGAGTTACGGCTGCCCGATGGGTTCGAATCCGTCTTGGGGGTAGTCACTCCCGGTATCATACCTCCCCATGACGAATGAAGCCGACAAGCCCGGTGTGCGCGGGTTCTTCACGCGCCTGCGCGCCAAGTTGAACCAAGGTCCCGCGTGGCTAACCACCGACATCAAAGAGCTGCTGCCCGGGCGCAAGATCGATGCCGAGATCCTGGATGAGCTCGAGATGCGCCTCATCACTGCGGATGTGGGGGTGGAGGCCACCCGACGAATTCTGGACGATCTGCGCAGAAGGGTCGCCCGCAAAGAACTCGACGATGTGGATGCGTTGCTCAAAGCCCTGAACGATGCGATGGTCGGCATTCTGAAGCCCGTGGAAAGGCCGCTCGATGTAAACCCGAGCATCAAGCCCTACGTCATCTTGGTCGTCGGAATCAACGGCGGGGGCAAGACCACGACCATCGGTAAATTGGCGCACCGGTTCAAGGCCGAGGGCCGCAGCGTCATGTTGGCGGCCGGCGATACTTTCCGCGCGGCCGCGCGCGAGCAGCTCGAGGTTTGGGCCGAGCGCATTGCCGTGCCGATCATTGCCCAGCAAGCGGGCGCGGAGCCGGCTGCCGTCATCTTCGACGGCCTTCAGGCCGCACGAGCGCGCAACATCGATGTCCTCATCGCCGACACGGCGGGACGGCTGCACACTCAATCCCACCTCATGGATGAGCTCAAGAAAATCAAGCGCGTGCTCGCTCGCTTGGATGCGAGCGCCCCTCATGAGGTGCTGTTGGTGCTCGACGGCACGATTGGCCAGAATGCGGTCGCACAGGCCGAGGAGTTCCACAAGGGACTGGGGGTCACCGGCCTCGTCATCACCAAACTCGACGGCTCGGCCAAGGGTGGCGTGGTCCTCGCCATCGCGCAGAAATTGAACATTCCCATCCGCTTCATCGGCGTCGGCGAGGAAACCGATGATTTCGGCGTATTCAATGCCTCGGAATTCGTAACCGCACTGCTCAAGACGAGTCCCGAGGGCGCCACCGCATGATTCGTTTCGACGAAGTACATAAGCGGTATGCCAATGGCCGCCATGCGCTGGCCGGCGTGTCGTTCACCATCGGCGCCGGTGAGCTGGCATTTTTGACGGGTCCGTCAGGCGCGGGAAAAAGCAGCATTTTGAAACTGATCGCGCTCATCGAACGCCCCTCGCGCGGCCAGGTATTCATCAACAATCAAAACACCTTGGGGATCAAGCCACGCGCCATTCCGGAATTTCGCAGAAAGCTGGGCGTGGTTTTTCAGGATCACAAACTGCTGCACGACCGGCCGGTGGCGGACAACGTCGCCCTGCCGCTGATCATTGCCGGCGTGCCGAAGCGCGAAATCGACAAGCGGGTGCGCGCAGCGCTCGATCAAGTGGGCTTGCTCGGAAAGGAAAGGAACGGCCCGCTGGAACTTTCCACCGGCGAGCAGCAGCGCGTCGGCATTGCGCGCGCGGTGGTGGCGAAGCCCGCGCTTCTCATCGCGGATGAGCCGACGGGTAATCTCGATCCCGATCTGGCCCTCGAGATCATGAAGCTGTTCAAGCGCTTCAACGAGGTCGGCGTGACGGTCGTGATCGCCACGCACGATGTGCACCTCATTCAGAATTTCGGCGCGCGGCGCATCGTTCTAGGCGACGGACGGGTGGCGGATGCAGGCTCCCCGGCGCCGCCATGAATATCCAGGCGTACTTCGCGCGGCACGCGCAAACACTGATCGGCTCGCTCGGCCGAATCATGAGCCACCCCTTTGCAACGCTGATGACCGTCGGCGTGATCGCCGTGGCTCTGGCGCTGCCGCTCTTCCTGCATTTGTTCTTGGCGAATGTGCGCGCAGCCACCGGGAGCTGGGGCGATGCCTTCGATTTGTCGGTCTACATGGACAAAAAGGCTACTGCCGCGCGCGCGGCCTCGGTGGCCAAGCAGTTACGCCTGCGCGGCGATGTCGCGGCGGTGCGCATCATCACGGCGGATCAAGCCATGGCGGAGTTTCGCGGGGCCTCGGGATTCGGCAAGGCGCTCGATGCCCTTGGCGACAACCCGCTTCCCGATACTCTCATCGTCACGCCGTCACTCACAGCCAGCACGCCCGAGCGCATGAATGCGCTCAGGGCGGCGATCGCAGCCATTCCCGATGTGCAATTGGTGCAAATCGACACCGAATGGGTAAAGCGGCTGCACGCCATGCTCGATATTTTGCGCCGGGTGATTGTGCTCACTGCCGCGCTTCTGGGCACGGGCGTCGTACTCATCGTGGGCAATACCATTCGCTTGGATATCTTGAATCGTCGAACCGAAATCGAAGTGATGAAGCTCGTCGGCGCGAGCGACGGTTTTGCGCGACGGCCATTTCTCTATAGCGGCATTTGGTACGGCCTCGGAGGCGGTGTACTAGCCCTTATATTGGTGGTCGTTGCGGCGGCGGTCCTGGCGCGGCCGGTCGATGCGCTCGCACAGTTGTACGGCAGCCGGTTTCACTTGCAAGGGCTCCCTTTGAGGACGGCGGCCTGCGTACTCGGGGCCGCCATGGCCTTGGCGTGGGTGGGCTCATGGCTTGCTGCGACGCGGCATATCCGAGCCATCGATCCCACCTAATGCATTGATTCGAAAGGTTAAAAAAATATGTGAACTATCGGTAACATCGGCACTCTTACCCTAGGAGTGCTATTATCCGATAGGTATCGATTGGGAGGTTTGAGCTGATGACTAGTGCGTTAGTCGCGAAACAAACCAGCGGCTTGGTGTTCGCTGGCCCCGTGGGGAGCCTGGACTCCTATATAGACCGCGTGTCCCAGATTCCGGTTCTATCCCGAGAGGACGAGGTGGCCCTCGCCGTCCGTTTTCGCTCGGAAGCCGATTTGGACGCCGCTCGGCAACTGGTGCTGTCGCACCTGCGGTTCGTCGTGCACATCGCGCGCGGATATTTGGGCTATGGCCTGCCGATGGGCGATTTGGTGCAGGAGGGCAACGTCGGCCTCATGAAGGCGGTCAAGCGCTTCGATCCCGCCGTGGGGGTGCGCCTGGTGTCCTTTGCCGTGCATTGGATCCGCGCCGAAATTCATGAGTATGTACTGCGCAACTGGCGCTTGGTGAAAGTTGCCACCACCAAATCGCAGCGCAAGCTCTTCTTCAACTTGCGCAAGATGAAGAAGAATTTGGCATGGCTTTCCGAAGCGGAGACCGCAGCGGTGGCTCGCGACCTGGGTGTCGATGTGGCCGACGTTCGCGAAATGGAGCAGCGTCTGTCGGCGCGTGATATGTCCTTCGATCCGACGCCGGAGAGCGACGAGGAAGAGACCTACTCGCCCGCCATGTACTTGCCGGCGAGCAATGCGGACCCCGCCACCGAGGTCGAGAACGAAGAGTGGGAAGAGGACTCCACGGAGCGCTTGGAGATGGCTCTGGAGAAACTCGATGAACGCAGCCGCAGTATATTGAAGCGGCGCTGGATGACCGAGAACAAGGCCACTCTGCACGAACTCGCCGATGAATATGGGATTTCGGCCGAGCGCGTGCGCCAGGTCGAGTCGAACGCCATCCACAAGCTCAAGGGCCTGATGGCCGCCGCCTAACGGCGGCCAATTTCGGTCCTCGCACGGGAGTAGCCTTCCGTCATGCGTACGGCCGCTCAATGGCTCGACGACTACGGCGACAGCCACCGCAATCAGACCAACAAGATCCTGCATTGGATTTGCGTACCGGTGATCGCCTGGTGCGTCCTGGGGCTGCTGTGGGCGGTGCCGTTCCCCAACAGTATTCGCGCCGCGCACCCTGCCGTGAATTGGAGCGGCATCGCGGTCATCGCCGCGCTCGTGTACTACGCGGTCCTGTCCGTCCGCCTGGCGCTTGGCGCCCTGCTGTTGCTGCTCATGATGTTGTGGTCGATCGATCGCGTCGATGGCTGGCAGGATGTACCGCTATGGAGCATTTGCGTGTTCTTGTTCGTGATCGCATGGATCGGACAATTCGTGGGTCACGCCATCGAAGGCAAGCGGCCGTCCTTCTTCAAGGACCTCCAGTTCCTGATGATCGGACCGCTGTGGCTGCTCGCCGCCGTGTATCGGCGCCTGGGAATCCGCTTTTAGCCGCTCGCGTGCCTTAACGGCCACTCGGCGAGTGATCGGCAAAAGAAACCGGCCACTCCGCGACACGCGTTCAAGTCGTCGCCATCGGCTCCAAGCGCCGCCGGGGCCGCCCTAACCATGAATTGCCGGGGACGCCCGCGCCTGACAATTTGGCGTCCTCGAGACCGGGGGTCTCGCGCGATCGGCCGCGGTGCGCCCCTGGCTCGCGAGCGATGCCCTGCGCCAGATTCTTCAAGTATGCGTGCCAAGGCAGAGTCCACATTTCGCGCGTCTCGTTCATGTCATGCTGCCTGGCCGACTGCCAACGGCGTGTGAGGCGCGTGCGCCGGCGCACGCAAGGCCGGCCAATCGATCAGCCGCAACTGGCCGTTCATGTCTTCCACCAACGAAGTGCAACTTTCAACCCAGTCGCCGTCGTTGCAGTACAAGATATCACCGATGTCGCGCATCTCCGCGCGATGAATGTGGCCGCACACCACCGTATCGACACCGCGCTTGCGCGCCGCTTGGGCGACGGCGTCCTCGAAACTGCCGATGTACTGCACCGCGGTCTTCGCCTTGTTTTTCAGATAAGACGACAGCGACCAATGCGGCAGGTCAAACTTGCGCCGCAGCCAATTGATGTACGGATTTGCGGCCAGCAGCACGTCGTAGATGTGGCTGCCCAGTTTCGCGAGCCATGGACTGCACTTCACCACGCTGTCGAATTCGTCCCCGTGAAGCACCAACATGCGCCTTCCTGCGGCGCCCTCGTGGATGTACTCGCGATGAATTTCCAGATTGCCGAACACGGCGCCGTCGAATTCGCGAAAGACTTCGTCGTGATTGCCCGGAACGAAAATCACTTTGGTCCCGCGCTTGGCCTTGCCCAAGATGGTCCGAAGGACATTGTTGTGCGACTGCGGCCAGAACATGTTCTTCTGCATGCTCCACACGTCGATGATGTCGCCGACCAGGAACAGCGTGTCCATCTCGACTTGATGCAAGAAGTCCAGCAGCAACTCCGCGCTGCAGCCTTTAAAGCCCAGATGGATGTCCGAGATGAAGACTGTTCGCAATCTCAGCGGCGAGAGGGAATTGCGTTCCGCCATGTCACGTTCTCCTGAAGCTTCGCGTCTATGGCCACGATCGCTAATTCTTGTTACGAGTACGTGACTCTCGAAAGAATATTCGCTTACAACAAAGCCACTTAGGCGTGGAACATCACGTGGAACAATAGAAATGGGACGCCTTTCTCATTCCGCGGACTCATCCCGGCTTCGCAGCTCCTCGGAGTGGAGCGTCGCCGCGCGCACGGAGACGGACGGATAACCGCGCAGCGTCCGCGGGCGTCCCCGCGTCTGCGCAGCGGGATCATTGTCGGACGCATTCCATGCCGCGAGCAGCAAACCGAGCGCCAGCCAGTTGAGCGACGCTTCGCGGTGCTGCGACCACCAGGAACCCTGAGACTTCGCTCGCCATGCTGCACGCACTGTCCGCTCGGAACCGCATGCAATTTCCGGATGAGATGCCATTCTGGTCCGCTCCTAAGGGTTCGAATCGACGGAACCAGTGTCCGCAGGGAACCTCGATTATTCGCGGCATGAATCGGGCGAAGCGCCGGCCAATTGTGGCGAATTCGGGCGGCGCCGCTTTTCGACGCGCTCTCAAAAGCATTCCTCATCCGCTATGATCCGGCAATGAAGAAGCACATCGCGATCGTCGAGGACGAGCCGGCTTTGCGCGAAAATTATGGAGCGGCGCTGACACGGCATGGCTACTCGGTCAAGAGCTTCGGCAACCGCAAGACCGCCATGCAGGCGTTCCAGATCCGCTTGCCGGATCTGGCCATCATTGATATCTCGCTCGAGGACGAGGCGGAAGGCGGTTTCGACCTGTGCCGCGATTTGCGCGCACTCTCGGCGGAGTTGCCCATCATATTTCTCACCGCCCGGGACAGCGAACTCGATGCGGTCTCGGGGCTGCGCCTCGGTGCCGATGATTTTCTGACCAAGGATGTGAGCCTGCCGCATTTGGCGGCCCGGGTCGCCGCGCTCTTTCGACGCATCGACGCTCTGCGCCGGCCGGACAATGCCGCCGATATCCTTCGGCGCGGCGCTTTGTCGGTCGACGGGGAGAAGATGCAGACGACCTGGAACGGGACACCGGTCACGCTGTCTCTGACGGAATTTTGGATCGTGCACGCGCTCGCGCGAAATCCGGGACATGTAAAGAACCGGCAGCAATTGATGGACGCCGCGAACGTCGTCTTGGACGACAACACCATCACCTCTCACATCAAGCGCGTGCGCCGAAAATTCCAGCAAATCGATCCGGCGTTCGATGCGATTCAGACCGTCTACGGTATGGGCTATCGCTGGGTCGAGTGAGCATTCGCCTGCAACTGCTGGTGGTTGCGCTCACCACGCTGGTGCTGCCGTGGGCGGGCTGTCAATACGCCCGGGAACTCGAGACCGCGCTGCGCGATTCGCAGGAAAAATCATTGCTGGCGAGCGCCGGCACCATCGCCAACGCGCTATCCGCACAACCGCAACGCGTGTTTCGCGGTCCCGGCGATGCGCCGGCATTCGCCCCGGGCGGCGGAGACCTATACGTCTTTCCGCTCGGGAGCGTTCCTTTGCTGGACGGTTATCGAGATGATTGGGGCGTCGCCGCGGAACCCACAGCCCTGCCCAGCTCGACCGGCTATGGAGCGCGCGCGCAGGCGGGCGCCACGGAGCATTACCTTTACCTCTACATCGAAGTCGACGATGCGGAGTTCGACGCGGAGCCCAGCAATGTGCATCCCGATAGAGATCGGTTCGACCGAATCGACCTGACGCTCGAGCGGCCGGATGGCACGCAAGAATCCTATTTTTTCGGCACCACCGCGCCGGGGCTGATCGGCGCGCAAAGAGCCATCGGCGGCGCTGCGGGACCCGCTCGCGTGGTGGAGGAGCCCCGCATTCAGGCTTTTTGGCTGCAGACGTCGGCCGGATATCACGCGGAGGTCCGGATCCCCTTGAGTTACGTGGCTACGCGCCTCTGGGTCGCAGGTCCAGGACGGCCGTGGCCCTGGCAGGGCCGGGGTTGCCGCCGCCGACGCCCCCCAGGGCGGCCGGTTGTTTTTTACCATGCCGGGCCTCGATGCCTTGTTGGGTACGTTCATCCGCGGCGGCACGCGCGCCACGGTCATCGACGCCAACGCGCTGAAACTCGGGGCGGCGGGCAGCGTGAGTGCAAACGCAGCGGATGAGGCCGAGGCGGATGCCGAATCTTGGTATCGTCGCTTCATGGCCGTCGATACGTCGAGTTTTCCGCTCGAGACGTCTGCGCCCGATCGCCTCGGCGGCAATAGCGTGAGCGCGGCGCTCGCCGGACTGCCGCACGCGGAATGGGTGCGCAGCGCCGGCGCCCAAGAGTTGCGCCTGACCGCCGCGGCGCCCTTGATCGTCGAGGGTCGAACGCGCGGCGCGGTGGTTCTGGAGCAGGCCGGAGATCAACTTCTCGGTCTTCGCGATCGTGCCGTGACGCGTCTGTTCAATCTAACCTTGCTGGCCACGGCGGCCGCGGTCGTCGTCATGTTTTGCTTTGCGACGTGGATCAGCCTGCGCATCGGACGCTTGCGCAACGCCGCGGATTCGGCCGTGGGCAGCGATGGCAAGATCCGCCTGGACATGCCGGAATCGGCCAGCGGCGATGAGATCGGCGCTCTGTCGCGCGGCTTCGAACGCCTGCTTGCACGCCTCAACGAGCACACACAGTACCTCCGCACCTTGGGCGGCAAGTTGTCGCACGAGCTGCGCACCCCCCTCACCATCGTGCGTTCTTCGCTGGATAACCTCGAGTCGGAAGGATTGCGCGACGATCAGAGACGCTATGTGACGCGGGCACGCGAAGGCACCCAGCGGCTGCAATCCATTTTGAGCGCGTTGGGCGCGGCGGCGCGGGTCGAAGAGAGCATCAAGCAAGCGGAATGCGTGAATTTCGATTTGCGTGAGCTTCTATCGTCGACGCTCGCCGCCTATCGCGACGGCTTTCCTCAGGCACGCTTCGCGCTGCAGACGCCCGGCGATCCCTGTTTCGTCCGCGGCGCGCCCGACCTCATCGTGCAGCTGCTCGACAAGCTCATCGAGAACGCGGTGGATTTCTGTCCCTCTGCCGGCACTATCACGGTGCGCTTGGAGCGGGCGCAGGGCACCTACCTGCTGCAGGTCGAGAATGATGGGCCGCCGATCCCGCAAGCTCTCCACGGACGCTTGTTCGAGTCATTGTTCGAGCAGCGCCCCGGCCGCGACGACAAGCCGCACTTCGGCTTGGGCTTGTACATCGTGCGCCTCGTCGCCGAATTTCATGGCGGCACGGCCGTTGCCGCCAACCGGGCGGACGGCGGCGGAGCGATTTTCACCATCACCCTGCCGCTCATCTAGAATGCCGCTCTCAGGCTGCCATTGCCTGATGCAGCCCTTCATGTGCGAGCAGCCACCGCTTGCGGTCCAAACCGCCGCCATATCCCGTCAGCGAGCCGTCGGCTCCGATCACCCGGTGGCACGGCACCAGAATGGAGATGGGGTTTCGGCCATTGGCGAGTCCCACGGCCCGGGAGGCGGTGGGACTGTCGATGCGTCGGGCAAGCTCCCCGTACGAACAGGTCGCTCCATAAGGTATGGCGGCGAGCTGCCGCCATACGCGCTGCTGAAAGACGGTTCCCTGCATCCGCAAAGGAAGGTCGAACACTCGCCGGGCGCCGGCGAAATATTCGGTCAGCTGCTGAATGGCCGCCGACAGGGGCGCCGCGGCCGCATCCTCCGACCAGCCTGCAGTGAATGGCGTCTTGCGGCTTGGCTCCATGTAGACCCCGGTGAGCGCGGCCCCGTCGGAGGTGAGCAGCAGACGGCCGATCGGACTCTCGAACTGCGTAAAAATATTCACTTTACTCTCCGTGTGAAGCGCCGGACTTCGTGCCGGCGGTCGGTGACTGTGGCATCGAGGATCTCAAGGATTCATCCCGAGCGATTGCCAGAGATAGTGCGTGGCGTAAGCCCGCCATGGCCGCCACTTCTCCGCGAGGTTCTGCAGTTGCCTGTGATTGGCGTTGGCCGCTCTCATGAGCATCAGATCGCCGCTCGGGAAGGCGTCGGGCCAATGCAGCGCCCGCATAGCGATGTACTGCGCGGTCCACGGGCCAATGCCGGGCAGGCGCATCAGCGCTTCGATCTGCTCCTCAACATTTGGTGCGAACGTCAACATCACTTTTCTATCGAGCACGGCCGGTGCGAGCAGCGCCAAGCACCGAGCGCGGGCGCCGACGATGCCGAGCGCGGAGATCTCCACGGCCGTGATCGACGCCATATGCCGGGCGGTCGGCGTCAGCCGATTGAGCTCGGGATAAGGAGTGGCGATCGCGGCACCAAAAGCTTGTGCCCAACGGCCGGCGAGCGTCGTTGCGCCTTTCACGGACACTTGCTGCCCAAGAATTGCACGCACCGCGAGTTCGAATCCGTCGAAGGCTCCGGCTACACGCAGGCCGGGAATGCGGCGCACCGCATTCGCAAGCAAAGGGTCTTGCGACAAGTACTCGCCCACCGCATCGGGAACCGCTCCCAAGTCGAAAAGCCGCTTCACGCGCGCAATGACCGCTCCGATCACCGGCGCCAGCGACGGCGAGATCTCGACGTCGAGCGCGTTGCTCTTCTTGCCCATCGACACCGCAATCCATCCTTGGTGCGCGTCGATGCCGACGGTCCGCCGATAATGCGTGAGGTCCGCCATCTCCACCCCCGGGATGGCGCGCAGTCTCAAATAGTCCAACAATTTGTCCCAGGCGAACGGCGGGCGGTATTCCAACTGGCAGTGCAGCCCTTCCGGGACCTTCGCCGTACCGCGCAGGCCTTTCGGGGACAATCCATAGCGTGATTTGAACAATGCATTGAAGCGCCGCACGCTTCCGAATCCGCTGGCGAACGCGATCTCAGTCTGGCTCAAGTTCGTTTCGCCCAACAAGCGCTTCGCGAGCAGCAGGCGCTGCGTCTGCGCCAGCTCGATCGGCGAGACCCCGAGCTCCGATTCCGTCACCCGCCTGAGATGGCGATCCGTGATTCCGAGCGAGGCCGCGAGCTCCGCGACCTTCGCGCTGGACAGCGCATGTTCTTCGATGCCTGCAACCGCGGCGCCGATCAATCGGCTCACGGCGTCCACGGGAGCGAGGCCGGGCGCGCGTTCGGGCCGGCAACGCAGGCATGGCCGGAATCCCGCGCCTTCCGCGGCCGCCGCGTTCGAATAAAAGCGCATGTTCTCGCGCTTTGGCGGCCGCGCCGGACAGATCGGACGGCAATAAATGTGGGTGGAGGTGACGCCCACGAAAAATCGGCCGTCGAAGCGGCGATCGCGGGCCCGCACCGCGCGAAAACAAGCATCGGAGTTCAGTTCCATGGCTGCAGGATAGCCAATGAGCCGTGGGAATACTCGCCGTTTTCGGACCTCGATATTCCGCCTTACTTGCGCAAGCCCAGATATCGCAAGATGCCCTGAGCGGCCTCGCGGCCTTCGAAGACCGCGGTCACGACGAGATCCGAGCCGCGCACCATGTCGCCGCCGGCGAAAACCTTGGGATTCGTGGTTTGAAATCTCTGCTGCGGCGCCAACGAGACGCGCACCCGGCCGCTCGCGTGCAGCGCGATTTGCTGCTGCACGAACCAGTCGGGAGGGCTCGGCAGAAATCCGAAGGCGATGATGACGGCGTCGGCATCGATGGTTTCTTCCGTGCCGGGAACGACTTCCGGTATGCGCCGACCCCGTGGCCCCGGCGCTCCCAAACGTGTTTCCACAAGCTTCACGCCTTGCACGCGGTCGGAGCCGACGATCTCGATCGGTTGCTTATTGAACAGAAAGATCACGCCTTCTTCCTTGCTGTTCTTATAGTCGCGCCGCGAGCCGGGCATATTTACTTCATCGCGCCGATACGTGCAGGTGACGCTGCTCGCGCCTTGACGGATCGAGGTTCGATTGCAATCCATGCCGGTATCGCCGCCGCCGAGCACCACCACCCGCTTGCCGCGCATGTCGATGAAGCCGGTCGACTCATCGCCGATGCCCAATTCGCGATTGATGTTGGAAATAAGGAAGGGGAGCGCCTCGTGGACGCCCGGCAAATCTTCGCCCGCGAATCCTCCTTTGACGTAGGTGTACGTTCCCATGCCGAGAAACACCGCGTCGTATTCTTCGGTCAACGTGTCGAAAGAAATGTCCCGGCCCACATCGACATTCAGGCGAAATTCGACGCCCATGTATTCCATGATCTCGCGCCGCTTCTCGACAACGTCTTTTTCCAGCTTGAACGGCGGGATGCCGAAGGTCAGCAGTCCGCCGATCTTCGGGTACCGATCGAACACCACTGGGGTCACACCGTTGCGCGCCAGGATATCCGCGCAAGACAGCCCGGCCGGGCCCGCGCCCACGATGGCGACGCGCTTTCCCGTCGGCACCACGTTCGACATGTCCGGCTTCCAACCCTGCCGGAAGGCCTCGTCCGTGATGTATTTTTCGATGGCGCCGATGCTCACCGCGCCCAAGCCGTCGTTCAGGGTGCAAGCGCCCTCGCATAGCCTGTCCTGCGGGCAGATGCGGCCGCACATCTCCGGCAATGAATTCGTTTGGTGCGATAGCTCCGCCGCCTCGAACAACTTGCCGTCGTTCACCAGCGCCAACCAGTTCGGGATGTAATTGTGAACCGGGCATTTCCACTCGCAGAACGGCGTGCCGCAAGAAATGCAGCGCCCGGCCTGCGCGCCCGCCGCCTCGGCGCTGTATTGCGAGTAAATCTCCCGAAAACCCTTGGTACGCGCCTCCACGGCCAGTTTGTCAGGATCCCTGCGCGGAATTTCCAAGAATTGCAAGTGCTTGTCGGCCATGGGCTAAAGCGCTGGCTGGAGCGGCGGCGCGCTCACGCGGCGCGCCGCAGATTTTCCAACAGAGAATTGATTTCCGCAGCCTTCGGCTTGACCACCCAGAATCTGCCGATGTAGCTGCGAAAATCATTGAGCAGCTGAGCGCCCCAGACGCTCGCCGTCGCATCGACATGCTGTTCGATCAAGCCGCGCAGATGCTGCACATGGATACCCATGCCCTCGGGCGAGACGCGGTGTATGTCGATCAGGTCATGGTTGTAGCGGTCGACGAAATCCCGCTCCATGTCGAGCACATAAGCGAAGCCGCCGGTGAATCCCGCGCCGAAATTCACGCCCGTGCGTCCGAGCACGCACACCACGCCTCCGGTCATGTACTCGCAACAGTGATCGCCGGCCCCTTCCACCACCGCGAGAGCGCCGGAATTGCGCACGGCAAACCGCTCCCCGGCGGTGCCCGCGGCATACAGCTCGCCGCCCGTGGCACCGTATAGACAGGTATTGCCCATGATGACCGTATCGCGCGCCGTGAAATTCGAGCGCGCGTGAGGCTTCAAGACGATTTTGCCCGCAGCCATCCCCTTGCCGACGTAGTCGTTCGCCTCGCCCTCGAGATGCAAATGCAATCCGCCGGCGTTCCACGCGCCAAAGCTCTGTCCGGCGGAACCTTTGAGAGTCACGAGAAGCGGCGCGCCGCTCATCCCCAAGTTTCCCCAACGCTTGGCGATTTCTCCGGAAATTCGCGCGCCGATGGAGCGATGAAAATTATTCACCGCGTAGGAGAAGGCGCCTCCGGACTTCGCGGCGATTGCACCGCGCATATCGGCGAGCATTTGCTCGGCGAGCTTGCCTTTGTCGAAAGGCTCGTTGCGAGGAGAAACGCAATACTGCGGCTTGCTCGATGCCAAGGCGGAGTTCGCCAACAGCGGCGACAGATCGAGCTTGCGCTGTTTCGAGGTCTCGCCCGGCAAGATCGACAAGAGTTGGGTCTGCCCGATCAGTTCGGTGATGCTCCGCACGCCGAGTGAAGCCATGATTTCACGGCATTCCTGCGCGACGAACTTGAAATAATTGATCACCATCTCGGGCAGCCCGATGAAGTACTTGCTGCGCAGCACATTGTGCTGCGTGGCCACTCCGGTCGCGCAGTTGTTAAGGTGGCAGATCCGCAAATACTTGCAGCCCAATGCGACCATCGGCGCGGTGCCGAAACCGAAACTTTCGGCGCCGATAAGGGCCGCCTTGATCACGTCGAGACCGGTCTTGAGCCCGCCGTCGGTCTGCAAACGCACGCGATGCCGCAGCTCATTGGCGCGCAGCGTCTGATGAGTCTCCGCCAGCCCCAATTCCCACGGTGTACCCGCATATTTGATCGAGGAGAGAGGGCTCGCGCCGGTGCCGCCGTCGTAGCCGCTGATGGTGATCAAGTCGGCGTAGGCCTTGGCCACGCCGGCCGCCACCGTGCCGACACCGGGCTCCGCCACCAGCTTGACGGACACCAACGCGCCAGGATTTACCTGTTTCAAGTCGAAGATCAACTGCGCCAGATCTTCGATCGAATAGATGTCGTGGTGCGGAGGCGGTGAAATCAGACCGACCCCGGGCCGCGCGAACCGCAGGCGCGCAATCATGTCGTTGACCTTGTGCCCGGGCAGCTGCCCGCCCTCGCCCGGCTTCGCGCCTTGCGCGATCTTGATCTGCAGCACCTCCGCATTGATCAAGTATTCCGGGGTGACGCCGAAACGGCCGGAAGCCACCTGCTTGATCTTGGAATTCTTTTCCGTGCCGTAGCGCACGGGATCTTCGCCGCCCTCGCCCGAATTCGAGCGCGCGCCCAAACGATTCATGGCGATCGCGAGCGCCTCATGGGCTTCCGGAGAAAGAGCGCCCAAGGACATGCCTGCGCTGTCAAAGCGGGCGATGATGGCCGAGATCGGTTCGACTTCCTCCAGAGGGACCGCCGGGCCGCGGACATTCAGTTGCAGCAAATCGCGGATGCACGAGACCGGCCGGCCGTTGACCAACGCGGCGAACTCACGGTATTGCTCATAGTCCCCGCTCATCACCGCCGATTGCAGGGTTGCGATGACGTCCGGGTTGTACATGTGGTATTCGCCGTGGTGCATGTACTTGAGCAAGCCGCCCTGCTCGACGCCCTCGGTCTTGTCCCACGCACGCCGCGCGAGATAGTCGGTATCCGCCTTGAGGTCCTCGAAGTCCGCACCCTGGATCCGGCTTTCCGAGCCCTCGAAACACAGCTCGACCACTTCGTCGCTCAAACCGACGATTTCGAATAGCTGCGCGCTGCGGTAGCTGGCGATGGTGCAGATCCCCATCTTGGACATGATCTTGAACAATCCCTTGCGGATACCGCGGCGGTAGCTGCGGCCAAGCTCTTGCCGCATGGCCGCTTCCATCTTGAGAGCACCTTTGCGCATGAGATCGAACAAGGTTTGGTACGCGAGGTAGGGATAGACGGCCGTGGCCCCGTAGCCGATCAGGCACGCGAAATGATGCGCATCGCGCGCCGTCCCCGTTTCCACCAAGATATTGCACTTGCACCGCAAGCCGGTCTTGACGAGCCGGTGATGTACGGCCCCGGTGGCAAGCAGCGCGTGAACCGGCACCTTGCCCTTGGCGGGATACCGGTCGGACAAGAGCAGCACGATCTTGCCGTTGCGGACCGCGGCTTCCGCCTGATCGCAGACCTTCGACAAGACAGCCTTGAAATCCAGGTGCTCGTCGTATTGCAGATCGATGAACTCGTTCGGCACGCCGGAATCCGCAAGCGCCACGATCTGGCGCAACTTGCGTTGCGAGAGCACGGGCGATGAGAGCACGATTTGATCGGCATGGTGCTGTGCCGGAACGAAGATATTGCACTCGGGGCCGATCTGCGTCTGCAGCGACATGACGATGCTTTCGCGCAAACTGTCGATCGGCGGATTCGTGACCTGCGCAAACTGTTGCCTGAAATAATCGTAGAGAGACCGCACTTTCTTCGACAGCACCGGCATCGGGGTGTCATCGCCCATCGAGCCGACCGCTTCACTTTCGTCCTCGGCCAATACGCGGATGATCTCGTCGCGCTCCTCGGCCGACACGTTGAACATTTTCTGAAAGACGGCCAGGGTATCGCGATCGAAGGGCTCGGCCGCGAGCCGCGGATCGATGAGATCGGTCTGTAGATACCGCACGCCCTTTTTCAGCCACGCCTTGTACGGATGCCGGTTCTTCAAGAGATCATCGACGCGCTTGGTGTCCATGAGCTCCGCCGTCTGCAAATCGAGCGCCAGCATCTCACCCGGGCCGAGCTTGCCCTTCTTGACCACATCTTCCGGCGGGTAATCCCAAACGCCGGCTTCGGAGGCAATCGTGATGTGGCGGTTATTGGTGATGACCCAGCGGGCGGGGCGCAAGCCATTGCGGTCCAACGTGCAGCAGACGTACCGGCCGTCGGTGAGCACGATGCCCGCCGGACCGTCCCAGGGTTCCATATGGGTCGCGTAGTATTCGTAGAACGCCTTGAGGTCGGGGTCGATCATGTCGACCGACTGCCACGCCGGCGGCACCAGCATGCGCATTGCGTGCATGGGATCGAGACCGCCGACGAGGAGCAGTTCGAGCATGTTGTCGAGGGACTGCGAGTCGGAGCCCGTCAAGGACACGACCGGCAGAATATCCGTGAGATCCGGCAACACGGGCGAGCGGAACAAGGGCCCTCGCGCCACCGCCCAACTTCGGTTGCCTTGCACGGTGTTGATCTCACCGTTGTGGGCCAGATAGCGATAAGGATGGGCCAGACGCCACTGCGGCATCGTGTTCGTGGAAAAGCGTTGATGGAAGATCACCACCGACGCTTCCATGCGCGGATCCTTGAGATCCGGATAGAACTGAGCGAGATGCTGCGGCATCACCATGCCCTTGTAGACGATGGTGCTGGCCGACAAAGAGGGGATGTAAAAGATCGGGTCCGCGCCCTCCAGCCGCTTTTCGCATCGCCGACGCGCCAGGAATAGCTTGCGGTTGAAAGTCGACTCGTCGAGATCGCTGCGCGCATTGACGAACACCTGCTCGATGGTGGGCAGGGTCTTCAGCGCCTCCGAACCGCAGGCTTGCGGGTCGACCGGCAACGCGCGAAAGCCGGCGACCTGCAACCTTTCGACTTGTAGTTGCTCGGCAAGGATCGCGCGCGCGTGCGCGGCCTTGGCTTCATCGCGATTGAGGAACACCAACCCGGCGGCGAAGAGCGGAGCCAATGCGAGCCCTGATTCTTGGGCCGCGGCCCGCAAGAATGCCGTCGGCTGCTTGATCAGCAGACCGCAGCCATCGCCGGTCTTGCCATCCGCGGCAATCGCACCGCGATGGGTCAGACGGTTGAGCGAGCTGATGGCCGTCTGCAACACCCAGTGGCTCGCCACATCGTCGAGACTTGCGATCAGGCCGAATCCGCAGGAATCTCGTTCATAGCGAGAGCGGTACAGGCCCCAGTCCCCGATGCGGGGATCCGTACCGTTCAAGCCGGTCGCTAGACCTGCATTGTCCTCATTCGCCATATCTTGCGCCCGTACGAAAGCTAGCCCGGCGGCATTGACCGCAGAGCCTCACAAAAACAACAACTTAAATCGGTTCAGGGGCTCGATATGCCGAGCGCCCGGTCGGGGCAAACGCCGCTAAGCGCACCTGTGTATGCGGATCATGATACCTAGACGGAAGTCATCGTCAATCGCAGCTTCACCGGCGAGCGATCATCCTGCGATGTACCGCTCCAGCTGCTCGATGTGCTCGGTCTGCTCTTGAATGACGGCTTTGACCAAGTCGCCGATCGACAGCATGCCCACGACGCGGCCGGCTTTCACGACCGGCAGATGCCGAAAGCGCCCCTCCGTCATGATCTGCATGCAGCGGTGCACGGTGTCTTCCGGTGTCACGCTGACGGCGGGCGCCGTCATGATGTCTCCCACGGGCGTATCATGAGAAGAGCGGTTTTTCAGAATCACCTTCCGGGCATAATCGCGCTCGGAAATGATGCCGATCAGGGATCCCTCACTCATGACCAGGAGCGCGCCGACATGCCGGGTCGCCATGACCTCGATGGCATGCAACACGGAATCCTGCGGTGCGACGGAGAAAACCTCGGTGCCCTTGACCTGAAGCAATTGACCCACATTTTGCATAAATTCCCCTAAGGGCGGCCAGCAGCGCAGCGATTATGCGTCTGACTATACTCCCGCTCAACCCGGGGACAAGTGGCACGAATTCTATGATCGAACCCGATTTCAACCCCCCCGTGGCGCCGGTGCGGCCCCACGTCGTGACCTCGCCTCACGGCCCGAGAATGGACCCGTATTACTGGCTCCGCGACGATGAACGCACGCATCCGGAGGTGCTGAGCTATCTTGCGGCCGAGAATGAATATCGCGAACGCTGCATGGCCGCAGTCAAACCGTTCGAGAACGCGCTCTACGAAGAAATCGTCTCGCGGCTCAAGCAGGACGATGCGACCGTGCCCTATCGCAAGCAGGGCTATTGGTACCACAGCCGTTTCGAACCGGGCCAGGAGCATCCGATATTTGTGCGGCGCAAGGGTTCGTTGGACGCGCCCGAAGAGGTTCTACTGGACGTGAATGCACTGGCGATCGGACACGACTACTACCGGATCGGCGCCCTGGAAGTGTCGCCGAACTCAGCATGGCTCGCCTTCTGCGAAGATACCGTCGGCAGGCGGCAGTACGCGCTGCGCTTCAAGAATTTGGTCACGGGCGAGATTCTCAGCGCTGCGATTGCGGACGTCGAGTCGGACTTGGCGTGGGCCAACGACAATCAGACCGTCCTGTACGTCGAAAAGAATCCCGAGACGCTGCTCGGCCTATATGTCAAAAAGCACGTTCTCGGAACCGACCCCCGGCACGATGTCCTCGCATTCGAGCAAACCGACAAGAGTTTTTACACCGGCGTCACGAAATCGAAATCCGAGCGTTTCGTTTTCATCTATATGGAAAGCACGGTCTCCTCGGAATGGCGATACGCGCATGCCGACGATCCGGAACTTACATTCCGGACCTTTCTGCCGCACGAGCGCGATCACGAGTACCAAGTGGAGCATCTCGGCGAAGCCTTCGTCATCAGAACCAATTGGCATGCGCGCAATTTTCGCCTGATGCAAGTGCCGATCGGCCAGGAAGCCGACCGCGCGAATTGGCAGGATGTCGTCGGACACCGCGATGACACGTTCATCGAGGATTTCGACGTTTTCGCCGGATTCCTGGCGCTCGCGGTGCGCACCGGAGGCCTTGCCAAGATCAGCATCAGACCCTGGTCGAAGGATCCCCGCGACAGCGTTGCGGGATTTTTCATCGCGAGCGACGAGGCGGCTTATGCCACGTCGATGTCGGTCAATCCGGAGCTCGACACCGACCTCTTACGCTACGCGTATAGCTCGCTCACCACGCCGACGACGATCTATGACTTCAACGTCCGCACCGGGGAAAAGATTCTGCTCAAACGCGATCCGGTCATCGGCAGCTTTGATCCCGCGAACTATCGAACTGAATTCTTGTTCGCGCCGGCCCGCGATGGCGCGCAAATACCCGTGTCGCTGGTGTACCGCGTCGGGCTGGAGCGCAATGGATCGGCGCCTCTGCTGCAATACGCGTATGGAGCGTACGGTCTGTCCACCGATCCGAGCTTTTCGTCGGCGCGTCTGAGCTTGATCGATCGGGGTCTCGTCTATGCCATCGCCCATGTGCGCGGCGGCCAAGAAATGGGCCGCTCGTGGTACGACGACGGACGCAAGCTCCGCAAGATGAATTCATTCACCGACTTCATCGACGTCACTCGCCACCTCGTTGCGGAGCTCTATGCCGCCAAGGACAAGGTTTTCGCAATGGGCGGCAGCGCTGGCGGCTTGGTTATGGGGGCGGTGGCCAATTTGAGCCCCGGCGATTATCGCGGCATCGTCGCGCAGGTTCCCTTCGTCGATGTCGTCACCACCATGCTGGACGATAGCATTCCTCTGACCACCAACGAGTACGACGAATGGGGCAACCCCCACGAGCGCCTAGAGTACGAGTACATGCTGTCGTACTCGCCCTACGACAATGTGCGGGCGCAGCGCTATCCGGCCATGTTCGTCACCACCGGCCTTTGGGACAGCCAAGTACAGTACTACGAGCCCGCGAAGTGGGTCGCCAAGCTGCGTGCCCTCAAAGCCGGCGGCAACGCGCTGTTCCTGCACGTCGACATGGAAGCCGGTCATGGGGGCAAGGCCGGACGCTTCCAACGCTATCGCGAGATCGCGATGGAATATGCCTTCGTGCTGGACCAGGCGGGAATACGTCGTTGAAATCGCGGGCTATTGTCGATCGTAAACCGATACGTCGTCGAACTTGACCCCGTCTGCATGCGTGCCTCTCTGCTTGAATGTCAGCGTCTTGCCGTCTTTCGACACGCTGCGAATTCCGCTCCCCACGGTCGCGCCCCCTTTCCTCTGAGTGCTGTGGACCGTCAATGGGCCCGATCGCGTGACCGACACCGTGTCGAAATCAGGATTTCCCGCTGACGGGATAGGGCTTGCCGTCGTCTTTGAAAGTGAGCGTAGAGACCGATTCCCTGCCGTCCGCCGCCGTCGTCTTGACCGTCAGCGTGACGCCTTTCGGGCTTTCCACGTAAGTACGGGTCTGGCTCTTGGGCGCCGGCCCCGGAGAGAACGTCGATTTCGCGGGGTTCAATTTCCACGTACCGACCGCAGGATCTGCCGCGAGTGCCGAGCCTGTGCCGATCGCGAAAATGGCGCCGATGAACAAAGTTTTGAGCATGGTTTGCATAGAGTTCCCCGGGAATTTTGAATTCGGCGCGCTCTCGTGAGGCGCGTTTCCTTTTTGCACGGGGAAGCATGCGCTTCTGCGCGCCGGGTCCACAATCCGGCACAGCTCGGCGTCCTACCTCAAGTCGCCGACTCTTCTTCGACCTCGTAGCCGACCACCGTTGCGGTCGCCGGATCCACGATGGGAGAACCTCGACGAAACCAAGTCGCCGCGACCCGGGTCGCAGACGCCACCCGTGCGTCGATTCCTTCGAGCGCGAACTGCCCATTACCGCGGCGGACCAGTAGCGTCGCCTGCCGGCAGCCCGGAGGGACTAACAAAGCGATAACATGCGATTGCATAGGCAGAGCGAAGCAAGCAGCGTGCCAGACTGCAAACGCAATAAATTCAGTTAGTTACCCTCGCGCCGGCCAATCCTGCGCTGACAATAATTGTCACCCGTGTGACGCAACGGCCCCTCATGCCGCGGCCTCACCTTGCCGCCGCTTCCCTCACCTTGTGCCGGGGCTTCCATCACCTTGTGCCGCGGCTTCCCTCATGCCGCGGCGTCAATGAGCGGCGGGATGGACCACCACGCACGGCTGCGTTTTGGCCTGCAGGGATTTACATATCGCCCGTGCATGTGTTTCGGAAAGCCCCGTGGCCTGCAAGCGGTAGAGGGTCCCCGAGGCCCTCTTCGTCGGTGTCACCGTCGAAGAGAGGCCGGCGAGGAGTTTTTCGTACTTCTCAGTCAGCCGCGTCCACCGACGGTTGGCGGCTGCGCTCGACTTGAACGCGCCCAATTGGATGCCGTAAGAGCCCCCCGCCGCGGCGGTCTTCACAGGCGGCGCGGCGGTCCTCGCCGGCGTCGTTGCCGATGACGGCGGCGGTGCGGCGGGAGGTGTCCTGACAGCGGGCGTTGCGCCGGGTGTGGAGTTTGCGCCGGGTGTGGAGTTTGCGCTGGATGCGGGAGTTGCCGGTGTATTTGCGGTGTCCGATCCGGCAGGGGTGGCGTTCGATGGCGCTTGCGCCAACGTGAAATTCTCCACGCGGATGCGGGCTTCTTCGGTCCATTTGCCTTCCGGGTATTGTTTCAGGAACGCTTGATAGGCTTCTTGCGTATCGGTGTCGCGCGCCTTCTGCCAATCACGCTCCTCGTAAAGTTCCTTGACGCGCGCCTGGGCCTGCGCCGTGAATTCCCCGCTCGGATATTTCTTCAAGAATTGCTCGTAGGAATCCGTCGTGTTCGCCGCCCGGGTTTTTTCCCAATCGCTTTGTTGGCGGCTGCATCCGCCGATTCCGAGAAGCAATGCAAAACACAGACCAACGGCCGCTTTGTTCATGATCATTTTCACACTCGAGCGAGGTTTTTGACGGGGATCATTCTACTTCGTTTAGCGATGTCGCGGCGACGCCAAGCTCGTCACATCAGAGCCTGCCACGGATAGGGTAATACCATCGGCATGAGCGAGCAAAAACGGCGATTTTTCGAAGGCAATTCGGCGACGGCAACCTTTATCGGCGCCGAAAGCGTTTTTGTCGGCAACGTGCGCGGCGCAGGGGACTTCGTCGTTTCCGGCGAGGTACACGGCGATGGGGACTTGCGGGGCGGTCTCAACCTGTCCGTCACGGGAAGCTGGCACGGTTTCATTCATGCGCACCAAGCCATCGTCGCCGGCAAGATCACCGGAGGCCTCATCGTCCGGGACAAACTGGAAATCGGCTATACCGCAGTGATACGCGGCAAGGTCAGCGCTCGAAGCATAGCCATCGCCAAGGGCGCCATCGTCGACGGCGAAATCGAAGTCACCTCGGGCGAGCCGATGCTGGAGTTCGAAGAAAAGCGGGACGGCAAGGCGTAGCCATCGCTCGGTTGTTCGCGAATGGCGACAGGCGCACAAAAGGTGGTGTGTTCAAGCGTATTCCCGCATCCTAGCGCAATTTCGCGCAACTCAAGGGCAATGAAACAATACGATGTAGTCGTCATCGGCGGCGGGATCCACGGAGCCGGGGTATTGCAAGCCGCCGCGGCGGCCGGCCACAGCGCGCTGCTCATCGAACGGCTCGGCCTCGCGAGTGGAACGTCGAGCCGATCCAGCAAATTGATTCACGGGGGATTGCGCTATCTCGAATCCGGACAGTTCGCCCTCGTGCGCGAAAGCCTGCGGGAGCGCGCCATCCACCTGCGGATCGCCGCGGAACTCGTCGAGCTCAAACCGTTCTTCATTCCGGTGTACCGGGATACGCGACGCAGGCCTTGGCAGCTGAAACTTGGATTGTGGGTCTACGCGCTGCTGGGAGGCTTCGACGCAAGCACCCGCTTCGGCGCGGTGCCAAAACGCGAATGGTCATCGCTCGACGGCCTCGACACCCGCGGCCTCGACGCCGTCATCCGTTATCACGACGCCCAAACCGATGACGCGCTATTGACCCGCGCCGTAGTGCAGTCGGCGTTATCGTTGGGCGCGGAACTCGCGATGCCGGCCGATTTCACCGGCGCAACCCTGACGGACGAGGGCGTCAGTCTGACTTATACATGCCGGGGCGAGAACGTCCAATGCACGACACGCGTGCTGGTCAACGCAGCAGGCCCTTGGGCCCCGCACGTCGCCGGCGCCCTCCGGCCGCCGATCCCGATTCCGAACGTGGATTTGGTACAAGGCACCCACATCGTGCTGCCATTCGCCGTGACGGCAGGGATCTACTATGTCGAAAGTCCCACGGACGGCCGCGCCGTTTTCGTCATGCCGTGGCACGGCGCCACCTTGATCGGAACGACCGAAACACCCTATCTCGGCCCGCCCGACAAGGTCCACCCGCTGCCCGAGGAGGAGGAATACCTGCTGGCCGTCGCGCGGCACTATTTCCCTGCCTTCAGGCATCTCACGCGCGAGCACATTACGCAGCGTTTTGCCGGACTGAGAGTTCTGCCGGCCGCCTCCGAACGGGCTTTCGAGCGGTCGCGGGAAACCATATTCAGCACCGATCGAGAACCCAACCCGCGCGTGCTCGGCATCTACGGCGGCAAACTCACGGGCTGGCGCGCTGCCGCGGCCCATGTCCTGGACCGCATCAGCACATCCTTGCCGGCTTGCCCGAGGCTCGCCGCAACGGATCAATTGATTCTGAGGAGACCTACATGATCAAGAATGGCATGGCTGTGCTGAGCTTGGTGCTGGCTGCGACGCTTGCACACTCCGACGATTACCTGAGCCCTACGAACGAGCGGGTCCGTCTGTCCCTCGGCTTCATGCACGTGTCGACGAAGACCGATATTCGATTGGACAGCGCCGGCGGCGTGCCGGGTACGCCGGTCGACGCGGAGGGCCTGTTCGGCTTGGATAAGTCGGACTTCGAGCCCAAATTTCAGGCCATGCTGCGGGCCGGCGAACGGCACCGGCTGCGTTTCGATTACTTTACGTTGGATCGAACCGGTCATACCACGGTCACGGGCCCGATCGTGTTTCGCAATGTGGTCTTGCAGCCCGGAGATCCGGTCGATAGCAATTTGAGCATGCGCTCGCTCGGCATCGCGTACGAATACTCGTTCGTGCACCGCGAGAGATTCGAGCTCGCCGCGGTCTTGGGCATCAGCGATACGGACATCTCGGCCCGCGCACGCGTGTCCACCCAGACCCGCCACGTCGATCAGCGTGAAGATCAGGCGGGCCCATTCCCGACGATCGGCCTGGACTCGACCTACGTGGTGAGCAAGCGATTTTATTTCGACGCGCGCGCTCAATACTTCAAGGCGGCGATCAACCATCTGACGGGCTCGCTCGGCTTCTATGAATTGGCCGGCCTGTACCGCCTGCGTCCGAACATCTCGTTCGCACTCGGCTACACCGCGACGAAAGCGACTCTCGACTCGCGTCAGACGAAGACGTCGGGACGCTTTGATTTCGACACCAAGGGGCCTGAATTCTTCGTCCGGGTCGCTTTCTGAATATCGCCCGCGCTTGCGGGCGGCATCACGGGGCGGAACTTGCTTCGGGCGCGAACTCGACGCGGTTGTTCGCGGCCGCCGCGCGATTCCACTCTCCCGCCGTGAGCGATTCGGTACGCGCGGGATACGGCACGCTCGGCCGCGTGCTGCCTGCGTTCTCGATCGCCACGGTGATCGTCCCCGCGGTACGCTGGCGCACGCCGGCGATCAAATTGGCGAACGCCAGCGATTGCCGCTGCTGACCGGACAAGGATTCTTCGAAGGGATTGCCGACCACGTCGCATTTACTGGCCAATGAGCTCGCGACGGCCGGCACGAAGCCATCGGTCGCATTGCCGATGAGGCAATAAAGTCCCGACATGCTCGTGATCTTGACGACTCCGCGAAATCCCTGGGCCTGAAGTTTTGCCAAGAGATCGCGCAGCACATCGAGTCGGCCGCGGTCGAATGGGATCTCGCCGTAGGGAACCGGCTCGATGCGAGTGGCCGTGGACGATGAACCCGCCGCGGCGGTACCGCCCGCGCCCGCCGCCCCGGCGCTTCCATTGGATGAGCTCAACGCGGCGGTGAGATCCTTGACCGTTGCCGAAAGATCGGTTCGTGCGCGCTGCAATTCGGTGTTCGCGGAGGTCAATGCCGCGATCTCGGCGCGCAATCTCGCCGAATCGTCGCGCGCCATGAGCCAACTCGCCGCGAACAGCACGGCGAAGAAGGATGCCGCGGCAATCGCCGCGATCCAGGGCCACTTCGGCCGCGCACGCGCCGGAGCGGGCGGGAATTCCAGCGTCGGCGGAGGCATCGCGGCGCGCATGTCGTTCACGACGCGCGAAGCGAAACTGTCGAGGCTTGCGACGATGAAGCGACGCACGTCGACCGCCTGATCCTTCACCGCCGATTCGAGCCGGCGCGCCCAATCCGGTGCCGAGCCCGTGCGCGCTTCGGCGGCAGGCGCGCGCACGACAGGCGCGCCGTCCTGCAGTTCCACCGGACCCAGCACGGGCTCGGTCATGTCGCGCCGGTCCGGCAACAAGCGCAATTCGTACAACACCTTCGAAACGTCGACGGGCCGCACCTGCTTCGGGAGCACGCCCATCGCCCCCAGGGCGCGCGCTTGGCCCACATACAGTTCACCCTCCTGCGAGGTATACATCATGATCGGAATCATGGCCGTCTGCGGATTTCCCTTGATCGCCTGCACCGCCTGCAGCCCGTCCATACCCGGCATGAGATGGTCCATGAAAATGGCATCCGGCCGATTCTGCTTCAAATATTCGATTGCTTGCTCGGCAGATTCCGCCGTGTCGACTCCAATATCGTACTTCTCGAGCATGCGGCTCAAGATGACGCGGGCCGACTTCGAGTCATCGACGACTAGGGCGAGTTTGCGGGCCATACCGATAGTGTATCGCAGTCCGTTGGGTGCCAGATGCGGCGCCGAGCGTGTCGCGCATCGCGGACAGGTTCGCGACGGCGCGCTCGAAGCGCCGCCGCGAATCCCCGGCCGAACGCAGCTTGGGCGCTTCGGACCCCCGCGCTCGTCCGATGAAAGTTAAGCTGCCGGCTCGGCGTTCTGCGATTCCTTGTTCTGCGCGATCCATGTCAGCGCAGATTCGACGTCGGCCAGCTCGCTGGCGGTGAACCCTTCGATCCGGACGCCCGTCGCTTCGGCCTTTTTCTTGGCCAGTTCGGCGGCCGCTACGGTGTGCACCCACACCAGGCCGCGGCGTACTTTAGCCGTAAACTTTTGCTGCTTTTCGTCGGTCATACTTCGTCTCCTTAAAATTGCCCAAACTTGAGTGGGTCACGATACACGACTTGACTAAGGCCGCGCCGCGGAACCTCGGGGTCCTGCGGCTACGGCACTGAAATGGCGCGGTCCAATCGCGCACTGTAGGCGTTGAGCGCACGCGAGACCACCCCTATGTATCGATTCGCTTCGTCCCAGCGGCGCTCCTCGATCGCTTCGCGAATGCCGGGCAGCGTTTTCACGCCGTACCCCGTATGCAGACCCGGCGCATAAATCATGTGCTGATACCATTCGCGGCCGGGCAGGCCATGGGAATCGATCAAGGATTGCTCCAGCTCCGCGAGCGCCGCGTTGACCCGTTCCCGGGCGGGATTCGTGCCCGCGTCTTCGAGCGCGCCCAGGCGCGCGTATTCCTTGTCGAACGCCTTGGTGGTTTGTTCGAGTTTCGCGATCGCGTTGTCGAGTTCCGCGAAATTCAGGTACGGGACATCCGCGGCACGCGGCGGCGCCGCGCGCGGCTTCAGAGGATCCGCGGCCAATTTGTAGGCGTCCTCGTCCAGTAATTTCGACAATTCGAGCGTCTTTATGCGCATCCCGTCCGCGAGCTTGTGCAGCTCGTCGTCGTATCCCGCGATCGCCGCGGCGAAATCGCTTTCTCTCGCCGGCAAGAGCGACGCCTGCGCGGCTCTGAGCATGAGCCGGCCCGCGACCTTGGCGAGCGCCACCCCGTACTCGAATGTCGGGTCGACGAACCGCCGAAAGTGATCGAACGAATCGTAGGCGGAATGATAAACCCCATAGTCGGCTTCGCCCTCGAAGCCCACGTCCAGGGAGTTCACGCCCAAATGCTGCAGGAACGGCGTGAAGTCGGATCCGGAGCCGAGAGGGGCAAGCTCGAGGTCGGTGCTGGAGTTGACCCGGGTGCCCGAATCATAATTCGCGACGTGCTGCTTCGCCAGCGCCCGCGCCAGAACGCTGGCACCGGTTTCGGGATCGCTGACGTCGCGCGCGGCGACGCTCGCAAAATGCTGCAGACCATGGCTGCCGCCGACGCCAAGAAAGCCTCGGCCATTCGTGTCCGAATTGACGTACAGCGCGGCTTTGCTCTTGAGCTCGACCGCGTGCAGCTCCGCCCATTCGGTCGAACCCACGAGGCCCGGTTCTTCGCCATCCCAACTCGCGTAGACCAACGTGCGTCGCGGCCGCCATCCCTCCTTGAACAGTTTGCCGATCGCCTTTGCTTCCGCCATCAACGCGACCTGACCTGCCAACGGGTCCATCGCACCGAAAACCCAGCCGTCGTGATGATTGCCGCGAACGATCCATCGATCGGGTTCTTGGACACCTCGAATCGTCGCGATCACGTCGTACAGCGGCTTCTGATTCCAGTTGGAGAGCACTTTGAGATGAACCTTCGCCGGACCCGGCCCCACGTGATAGGTGAGCGGCAATCCGCCGCGCCAATTCGGCGGCGCCACGCGGCCTCCGAGCGCGGCGAGCAACGGCTCGGCCGCCGCATAGGAGATCGGCAGCACGGGAATCTTCACAATGGTTTTTGCATCCTGGATGGCGAGTCTTTTGGCGTCGGACGTGGCGCCCACGCCCGGAGTCAAGGGATCGCCGGCGTACAGCACCATATCCTGCACCGAGCCGCGCTGCACGCCGTCGCGCGGCCGATAACCGCCCTTCGGATAGGTATCCCCCGCGCCATAGCCGTCATCGCGCGGGTCCGAGTAAATCAGGCAGCCCACGGCGCCGTGCTCGTAGGCGAGCTTTGGTTTGAGTCCGCGCCAGCCCCCGCCGTACCGAGTCAGCACGATGCGGCCTTTGACGCTCACGCCCTGGCGTTCGAGCTCCAGATAATCATCCGGCATTCCTTGGTTCACGTAGACGAGTTCGGCGGTCACGTTGCCGTCGGCCCCATAGACGTTGTAAGGCGGCAATTCCTCGGCGACTTTCGCGGATGTGCTGTCGCCCGCGATCGGCGGCTCGCTCAAGCGGACGACGAAATGAGTCGGCGCGACAAGCTCTACGGCGAGCTCGCGCGGCGTGGGGTACAACACGGAGAAGGATTCGATTGACGCATCCCAACCCCATTCACGGAACTTCTTGAGCTGGAATTCGGCATTTGCCTTGTCGTGCGCCGAGCCGACATGATTGGGCTCGGAGGACATCTGCTGCATCCATGCGCGCAATTCGGCCGCCGACAAGTCGGCGTCGAAGCGCTGCTCGAGCTGCGCCTCGGCGGCTGCGCCGCTCGCCGAGAACCCCGGAATCTCGGCCGTGCCTGCCGGGACATCCGTTCCGGCGCCAGCCGCTCGGCAGATCGCCATGCCGATCAAACCCGCAAGCAGCCGGCGGCACGGCAGGCCGGCTGATCTATTTTTCGCGGCCAACATTCCTCTCCATTTCGTCACTCGCGGATGCCCGTGCCGCGGTTCAACAGCGTGACGGCTAGCGCGAACATTCCGACGGCGGCAGATACCATGATCCCATAAGCCAGCTTGAGATCGACGTCCGTGGTGCCGAGGAAACCGTAGCGGAACGCGCTGACCATGTACAAAATGGGATTGGCATGCGAGATGATGTGCGCCCAGCCGGGGAGCATGGTGATCGAATAGAACACTCCGCCCAGATAGGTGAGCGGCGTAAGCACGAAGGTCGGGAACCAGGAAATCTGATCGAAATTTTTCGCGAACAGAGCATTGATCAAGCCTCCGAGCGCGAACACCATGCTGGTGAGCAGAACCGCCGTGATCACCGCGAATACGTGGGTGAGCGCCAGGCGCGTGAAAAATAGCGACACGATCGTCACGACGGATCCCACCAACACTCCGCGCAGGATGCCTCCCCCCATGTAGCCGGCCACGATCAACCAATTGGGGAGCGGCGACACCAGAAGTTCCTCCAGGTGTTTGCCGAATTTCGCGCCGAAGAACGACGAGACGACGTTGCCGTAGGAATTCGTGATGACTGTCATCATGATGAGGCCCGGTGCGATGAACTGCATGTAGTCGTAGCCGCCGACCTGGCCGACCCGGCGGCCGATCAAGCTGCCGAAGATGATGAAATACAAGGTCGCGGTGACCGCCGGAGGAACGATCGTCTGTCCCCAGATGCGCACGATCCGGCTGAACTCTCGAATGATGATGGTTTGGAAACCGATCCACTCGGTCCGGGCCCGGGAGGCGGAGACTTTCACGTAGTCGACGCCGCGGCCGTTTTGACGCTGCCGTCGACCAAGCGAATGAACAGCTCTTCGAGCCGGTTGACCTTGTTGCGCATGCTGTTCACCGCAATACCCTGCGCCGACAGCTGCGAGAATATGTCGTTGAGACTTTGCGTCTTCGACATTTCGATCTCCAGCGTATGCTCATCGACCAGCACCGCCGTGAATCCCGACAGTTGCGGCGCCATGGTGCGCGCTTCGCGCAGATTGAAAACGAAGACTTCGGTCTGCAACTTACGCAGGACGTTGGCCATGGTATCGCGCTCGATGATGTTGCCGCCCTCGATGATCGCGATGTTGCGGCACAGATTCTCGGCCTCTTCGAGGTAATGCGTCGTGAGGATGATGGTGGTACCCGCATCGTTGATGTTGCGCAGAAATTCCCACATGGAGCGGCGGATCTCGATGTCGACCCCCGCAGTCGGTTCGTCCAGGATCAAGAGCTTCGGTTCGTGCATCAGGGCACGCGCGATCATCAGGCGCCGCTTCATGCCGCCGGACAGCGATCGGGCGATGGAGTTGCGCCGATCCCACAATTGCAGCTGCTTCAGGTACTTCTCGGCGCGTTCTTTCGCCAGCGGCCGCGGTATCCCATAGAACCCCGCCTGGTTGACGACGATGGTGAAGCACGTCTCGAACAGGTTGAAATTGATTTCCTGCGGCACGAGGCCGATGCAAGACTTGGCCGCTTCGAGTTCCCGGTCCATGTCGTGGCCGAAAACCTCGACGACGCCGCTGGTCTTGTTGACGAGCGAGGTGACGATGCCGATGGCCGTGGTCTTGCCGGCGCCGTTGGGGCCGAGCAACGCAAAGAAGTCTCCCTCGTCAACGCTGAGATCGATGGCTTTGAGTGCTCTGATGCCGTTCTTGTAAATCTTGGTGAGCTGACGAAGGACTAGGGCGTGCATAAGAACCGCGTAGCCTAAACCTCGCAAGGCCCCGCCCGCAACGCCAATCCTTACGGCCGTTCGCCGAAGGTCGGGCAAGCGTGCCGCGGCGGCGAGCTGCAGGCCATAGAGCTGCACGCGGCGCAACGCAGCCGCATCGACCGACGCTGCGGCTGCCGTGAGGGCGATCCAGTAGGCGCTGCAGCCGCTCCATCTTGCGGACAAATGCACCGCCTCGGTCACCACCAGCGCGGGCAATTGGTTGACGCTCATGCGTCGGAACGCGGCGGCGGTCTCGCCGTTCATACCCAGGAGCAGCTGGGCCTTGAAGCCTGCGCTCGAGGCGACGTGCCAGGCATAGAACAGCGCCAAGCGCACGAACCCGAGGGTGGAGTCGTCCACCGCCGATTCGTCCGCGACTTGCCAGGAGATCGAATTCCGCAGACGCAGCCGCCAGTGCTCCTCGTCCTCGAAGCGCAGATCGAACAGCGCGTAGGGGCAGCCGGCCGCGGCTTCCCGCTGCGCCGCGGACAGCGGCGCCACTCGCCCTGCCGGCCATTCCGTCCGTGTCGCGGCCAAATCCAGGAACCGGTGATTCAAATCGCGCAGCGATCCCAGCGTCCCGATCGACAAATGCGAGCCCTGTCCCCAACCGCCGACGAATGCATCCTGCATGACCGCCTCTCTCGTTTTTTCAGCTTCGAATGGGTATTGCGCGGCGCGCACGCATATCGCCGCAAAGACAGCCGGAATCGCGCGCCGAAACTACTGGCAAGCACGCTAACTTTGTGATTAATTTCTGTCAAATTCTTTTTGACCCTGAAACGCATGAATTGGAACAAGGAGCCGACCATGAGAGTGTCAGACGATCGGTATACGAGAGACCGCCAGCGCCTGGATCTTGCATTGCGTTTGATCCGGCACGAAGCCCGCACGTTCACCATCCGTCAATGGACGGGGTTGAGCGATGATCGGATCCGCAAGCTTTATCGCAGCTACGTGATGAACCATGATTCCCGGCGCGTCTTGAGGCATCGCGGCAAATCGCCGCGGCAGGCCGCCTTCTTCTTCAGGAATGCCGAGCTCAATTTCCAGTCCGCGCAACTGGCAAGCCTCTACGTCATGCATGGGTTGTTGTGCGGCACGCGCGCCGGGCTCGAACCGCAATACCGCCTCGGATCGCTGGAATCGGGCACGCTTCTATGTCAAGCCTACGAGACTTACCTGGAGCTGCACGCTCCGGCGAGCATTTCCTTCGAGCATGCGTGGTTCCTCTTGCTCGCGCTCGCTCGGCGCGACGAAGTGGGAATTTCGCGCTGCGATGCATGCGGCGGGGTGCGGCTGCGCGACCTCTTGGCCAGACACAAATTCGCCTGCGCCACTTGTAGTCCAACGAGCGCGCCGGCGCCTGCTGCATTTGTGTCTGCGTCTGCGGCACCCGCCGCTTCGCCCGAGGCCGTCATGAGGTACGCCGCGCCCTGTTAGAATCTCGGAATGCAGCAAAGGAATATCTTCGCGGGTCCGTACCTGGACCGGGCCGCCCATTTGCGGCAGGATGCTTCGTGGTTTGCCGCCGCGCTTGCCGACGAGCGCAGCCGGGTGATTCCGGTGTGGAATTCGCGCAATCTCATTACCGAAGGCGACACTCCGCGCGCGATGTATCTCGATCTCTCGCACGTGCCGCCCGAGCGGCGCAACAGCGCCGATCTGATCTGGCTGGGCCGATTCGGCGATACCAATTATTTCACCTATGACATCGACTCCATCGAGCCGCCTGCGCCGGCGCCCGGCGCGCGCTTCGAGGATGTGCGCCTCGTTGCCTCGGTACTTCCGATCGACGATGCCGGACTCTTGGGGTATGCGCGCGCCATCGTATCGTGGCGGCGACGGCACCGATTTTGCGGCATGTGCGGCGCCGAGACCGTGCCCGCCAAAAGCGGCCACGTTCTCGTATGCAGCAATCCAAGCTGCCGCCATGAACAATTCCCGCGTATCGATCCGGCCATCATCGTGCTGGTCAGCGACGGCGAGCGGGCACTGCTCGGACGCCAAGCCAGCTGGCCGCTCGGACGATACTCCACCATTGCCGGTTTCGTCGAACCCGGAGAATCACTCGAAGATGCCGTGGCGCGCGAGGTTTTGGAGGAGACCGGCATCGAGGTCGACCGCATCGAATATCATTCGTCCCAGCCCTGGCCCTTCCCCGCCTCGTTGATGCTCGGATTCAGCGCACATGCCGTGAGCACCGAGGTGCACCTGAGAGACGAGGAGCTCGAGGACGCGCGCTGGTTCACGCGCGCCGATCTCGCATCGGACGGTGCGCTGCTGCCGCCGCGCCAATCGATATCCTTCCGCCTGATCGAACACTGGTTCGATGCGGGCGGCGGACCGCGGCTGCGGGACATCCAAGGGGGCGCGCCCTGGCCGCAATCGCGTTAGGCGGAGGGTACGCGGCCCTCGCGTTGGTGCTTTGCGCGGCATTCTTCGCCGGGTTCGTCGATGCCATCGTGGGCGGAGGAGGTTTGATTCAAGTACCGGCGCTGTTTGCGGGCTACCCCTTGGCGCCGCCGCCGGTGCTCCTCGGAACGAACAAGCTCGGCAGCATCTGCGGCACATCCGGCGCCGTGTTGCGCTACCTCCGTGTCGTGAGCGTTCCGTGGCGCGTACTCCTGCCGGCCGCCGCCGTGGCCTTTCTCGCGGCCGTTGCGGGCGCAAGCTTGGTGAGCTCCGTTTCGCCCGCCGCCTTCCGGCCCCTGGTGCCCATCATGCTGAGCGTCGTGCTGGCGTACGTGCTCTGGAACAAGGAATTGGGCGCCCGTCATGCGCCCATCGTATTTTCACGGCGCCGCGGCTATTTTGCGGCGGCGATCATCGGCGCGATCGGTCTATATGACGGATTCTTTGGCCCGGGCACCGGAAGTTTTCTGATGTTGTTGTTCATCAGGTTGTACGGATTCGATTTCTTGCACGCTTCTGCCGGCGCGCGCAGCATCAACGTCGCGACTAACGCAGGCGCTCTGGTGTTCTTCGGCTTTCACGGGGAAATCCACTGGGCTTTGGGGTTCGCACTCGGAGCGTGCAATGCCACCGGCAGCGTGCTCGGCGCCCACACGGCGCTCAAGCACGGCAGTAAATTCATCCGCTTGATCTTCATCGCGATCGTCATCGCACTGATCGGCAAAACCGGCTTCGACGCCTGGGCTAATCGCGTTCCCAATGTCCGGGCCTCGACCGCCAGCCATCGCCCTGCCGTACCCACTGCTGGGGAACCCAATGCCGTCCTGGTCTGGCGGGGACCCAGCGGCCGGGAACCCATTCATGACGCCCTCCCACCCAGCTCCAGTAGCCGCCCACCCAGATGTAGCCCGGTGATGGGGCTACACCTATGACTTCCACGCGGGGAGCCGGGGGTGCGACCATGACGACACCACCGACATAGTGGCGCTGGTCCGGAACGACCACGCAGGCGCCCAAGGCCACCGATAGCAGCACGCCGGTCGCCAAACCGGCGCTCAGCCTCTTACGGTGATTCACGACGATAACCACGTGTGGAAAACGGATGTGACATAACGTCCGCGATGCCGGGGAACGCCCCGGGGCGAAGAATAGCGCCGTGGCTTAGAGACCGCTACTCAAAGCCGCTCACGAGGTTGCATGGCAACGACCTTGAATCAACCCCCAGCCGAATATTTGTCCTCACGGCGTCTGAACTGTCGCTGCGGCGTGCTGCCCAGGCTCACCAAGGGACGTGCCAGCCTGGCCTTCAGACGATACATGGCTTGATCCGCCCGGTTGAGCAGCTCTTCGGCATTTCTCCCGTCATGCGGATACATCGATTCGCCGATCGCAGCCGTCAGATGCTGTTCACTGCCTTGGATCCAATAGGGCAATGCCACTCGCTCGCGGATCGTATCCGCCACGCGCGTGACGGCTGCCGCATCCGGAACGCTCGGCAAGATCACGACGAATTCATCGCCGCCGTAGCGGCACACAAAATCGCCCGTCCGGACGCGCGCGGAAACCCGCGCAGCCACCGTGGTCAGGATTTTATCGCCTGCCGCATGACCATACTCGTCATTGATGCCCTTGAAGCCGTTCAAATCGATGAACAACAAGCCGACGCAGTGCCTTCGCCGATCAGCCTCCGCGATGGCCGCTTCCAGGAGTTCAAGCATGCGGCGGCGGTTGAACAAGCCTGTCAGCCCGTCCCGATCGGCGAGCTGCAGGGCCTGCGCCTCCCGTTCCTTGAGCTGTGCCACTTCGCGCAGCAAGCGCTCATTGTCCAATCGCAGCTTTTCGATCTCGAGACTCTGCTCGGCGGGTATTCGGACGACGCTTCGCAGCGATCGGTGAGGGGGGGATACATGACCGTCTAAACGCATGCTGCTTCGTCCCTATGCCATTTGTTCAGAAGTTGTGGTGCAGACAATTTTCGCGAATCCGCTCTATCGTTGACGATCGGCAGCATGCTTGGCTGGATGTAAGATTTAACTGACCCGCTTCACACCAGCCAGGCCGGTAGCCCCCTCTATTGCACACACGGAGTCGAAGTATGTACACCGCAGATCCTCGAGTGCTGTTCGCGGCCGAACGTACTCTGCTTGCCTGGCAGCGCAACGCGCTTGCGTTGATGGGCTTCGGATTCGTCGTTGAACGCTTTGGCCTGTTTTTGCAGATGGCGGCTCATCAGCCGCTATCGGGCTCACAACGCAGCTTTTCGCTGGGTGTCGGGGTTTTACTGCTGCTTCTGGGAGCTGCGGTAGCGCTGATCTCGGCACGGCAATTTACCCGGCTTGCCAAGGATCTCGACCCGGCTGTCGTGCCGCCGGGATATTGGACCCACGCCGGCGTCGCACTTAACATTATCATCGCTGTCGTCGCGCTGGCGCTCGCGGTGCACTTCGTGTGGGGCCGGGCCTAGTACGGCCCGCCGTGAGCTGCCACCGTCAACCCCCGGAGCTGTCGGCCGTTACAGCGGCATGATGCAAGCCGAAATAGCGGTGCTGCGGTTTGGTTTGGGCGCCAGGGCCGGGGAACTCGCCGCCGCAGCAAGTGACCCGCGCGGTTGGCTGTTGGCGCAAATCGCAGTCGCGGTGCCGCTCGCGGGCGACGCGCAGCTGGAAACTTCCGGGACTATTTTCGCCGACTTACAGGCGGCGCGCGCAGAGCTTCAGGACAAGAGACGCGAGGCAGCGACTGCGGCCACGGGCGCAAGCCTGCCCGCCGCCGGGGCTTTGCCTACGGGCACTCCGGTGCGTGATGTCTCTTTGCCCCACTACCGGGCGCAGGTCCTGGCACGCGCGCAAAGCGCGGCCATCACGGCCCGGCCTTTGGCGGAACGTCTGGTCCACTTTTGGACCAATCACTTTGCTGTGTCGGCGGACAAGGGCGCTGTGTTCGGCATTGCCGGTACGCTCGAAAACGAGGCGATTCGTCCGCATGTGGGCGGCCGTTTCGTCGAGCTTCTCACCGCCGTGGAACAACACCCTGCGATGATTGCGTTTCTCGACAATCAGTATTCCGTGGGCAAGAATTCGGAGCTGGCGGCGATCGCCGCCCGTCGCGGCGCGGCGGGAAGCCAATCTGCCAGGCCCTTCGCGGCCCGCCCGTCCAGCGAAGCGGCGGTCGATGTTTCGAACAAGCCAAAGCGCGAATTCGGAATCAATGAAAACCTGGCGCGGGAGATTCTCGAGCTGCACACCCTGGGCGTGAATGGCGGCTACACGCAAACCGATGTCACCGCATTCGCCCAAATCATCACGGGCTGGTCGATCGGCGGCGGGACAGGCCGGCTCGCCGGTGGAACCTCCGGCCGCTTTTACTTTCGCGAGAATCTTCACGAACCAGGCGCCAAGACTTTCCTCGGCAAGACTTATCGGGAGACCGGTCAGAGGCAGGGCGAGGCCGTCCTGGCGGATCTCGCGGTACATCCTGCTACGGCGCGCTTCATCGCCACCAAGCTCGTTCGCCATTTCGTTGCCGATGATGCTCCCTCCGCCGCGGTCGAACGCGTGGCGCGTGCCTTCCTGAAATCCGGCGGCAACCTACCGCAGGTGTATGCGGCCCTGATCGAGTCGCCCGAGGCCTGGAATCCCGATCGGCGCAAGTTCAAGACGCCCGAAGATTTCGTATTTTCGACGCTCCGTGCCCTCGATGTAGTGCCGCAGAAGCCGCAACAAATAGTTTCCAGCTTCGAACTGCTGGGGCAGCGTCAGTACACGCCGGGATCGCCGGCCGGCTGGCCGGATACCGCGAAGAGTTGGGACGGTTCGGACGCGATCCTCCATCGCGTTGTATGGGCGTCGCGGGTCGCATCATGGTACGAACGAGGTCACGACCCTGTGGATCTCGCAGCATCGAGCTTGGGCGGCTATGCCCGTGACGAGACAGTGACCGCTCTCAGGCGCGCCTCCTCGGCCTCCCAAGCCTTGGCGCTATTGCTGATGAGCCCCGAATTTCAACGGAGATAACATGTCGTCCCATCCAGCGCGAACTACGCGTCGCCATTTTCTGATCGGTGCCGGCGCGCTGGCGGCAAGCGTTGCCTCGCCCCGAGTCGTTTTTGCCCACACTGGCGGCCCCGCGCGTTTGGTGGTCGTGATTCTGCGCGGTGCATTGGACGGTCTGGCTGCGGTACCGCCCTACGCCGACCCTCATTATGAGGGGTTGCATCGTGAGCTTGCTATCGCCCCTCCCGGCCGCGCGGACGGGGCGCTGGGGCTCGACGACGCCTTCGGCCTTCACCCTTCTCTCGTCTTCCTCCACGAGCGCTATGAGGCCGGTGAAGCGGTCATATTCCACGCGGTTGCCTCGCCGTACCGCGACCGCTCTCATTTCGACGGGCAATTCGTGCTCGAGAACGGTCTGGCGACGCCGGTCGGCACGGCCGACGGCTGGCTCAATCGCGCGCTTGCCGCGTTGCCCGGCGGCGCCGAGCATCCGCGCGAACGGGGCGTGGCGATCGGCCAGAATGTGCCGCTGATCTTGCGCGGCGAGGTGTCCGTGCTCTCCAAGTCGCCGCAGGCAACGCCGGAAGTCGACGACGAGTTGCTGGCGCGCTTGAGTGATCTTTACTCCAAGGACGAATGGTTTGCCGCGCGATTCGCCGAAGCCGTGCAGACCGATAGACTTCATGACGCGAGCGGCAGCGTTACAGTGGCGCCGGGGATGGGCCCGGTTTCTGCGGCGCCCGACCGCTTGAGCGTTGCGGCTCGGATGGCCGCCACGTTGATGCGGAGTGATGGGGGCCCCGAGGTGGCCGTCGTCGAAGCCACCGGCTGGGATACGCACGCCAATCAGGGTGGAGCCAAAGGGATGCTTGCGCAGCGGCTGACCGGGCTCGACCGAGCTCTGCGGTTACTCAGAGAGGACTTGGGGCGCTTGTGGCCTCAGACCGCAGTGCTCATCGTGACCGAGTTTGGCCGCACCGCCGCCGTGAACGGTACCCGGGGCACCGATCACGGCACGGGCGGTTGCGCCTTTCTCGCGGGCGGCGCCGTTCGCGGCGGCCGCGTGATAGCGGACTGGCCGGGGCTTTCGCACACGGCGTTGCTCGACAGCCGAGATCTTCGGCCGACTCTCGATTTACGCAGCGTGTTCAAAGCCCTGCTCGACGAGCATATGCGCGTCGACGCGAAGACCCTCGCGACCCGGATATTCCCTGACAGCGGCGGCGCGCGCCCTCTCAAAGGGCTGATGCGCGCCTGACCGGCGGCGAGAATTTAGAACACCAATGGTTCCGTACCGGGCATCGGCGTCGAAGTCGGCTCTGACACGGACGACGAGGGCGGCGACTCCGTCGGTGCGGAAGGCGAAGGCGCAGCAACTCTTCGCTTCGATGGCGACGGCCGGCTTGGCTTCGGCGATGCCTTCTTCGCGGCGACTTTCGCTTTAGGCTTGGCCTTTTTGGGCGCGGCGCGGACTGCCTTCTTCGCAACCCTGCTGGTCTTTGCCTTTGCCTTTACCGCTCGGCCTTTCTTTTTCGCGGCGCTCTTCCTGGCGGCGCCCCGCTTTGCCTTCGCGACTGGACGTTTCTTCGACTTGCTCTTCTTTGCCATGGTCACTCTTCTCCTAGAGATCGTTCGAACTCGTTGTGAGAGTAGCCCCGAAAAAGTCTGCTGTCATCTGTGTGTGATGCTGGAGTCAGTTACGCGGATTGCGTAGGCTGCCAAAGTGCTGCCGACCGAACCCATTCGCCCTTTGAAAGATGTCTGGTTGAGGCCTCGACGCGTCTTCCGTGAATTGGCGAGCCACCCGGTCGGATCCACGGACTACTTGCTGATGGCAGCTCAAGGCATCGGCAACTTTCTCGCGCTCTATCGCGCCGAGAGGGCCGGGGCACACATGAGCGTCGCGCAAATTCTCACCAATTCCACTGTCTTCGGCGCCGTCGCCGGCGTGGCAAGTCTGATCCTCATGGCAGTGATCTATCGGCGTCTGGGCACTCGGTCGGGCGGTAAGGCGACGACCAGCCAAGTGATTCACGTCCTCGCCTATGGCGGCCTGCCGATGGTCGTCTCACTTGCGATTTGGGTGCTGACTGCGCTGCTCGCCGGAGAGGACACCTTCCTCGAAACTCCGCGAGCCGATACGGAGGTTTTTCTCGTGCTCCTTCTGCACGCGCAGTTCGCTTCGTACGTGCTGTTGTTGGTTTGGAGCATCGTGCTGCAGGTGATGGGTTTCAGCGAAATTCAGGGCCTGGCGATACGCAAGGCCGTTCGGGTTTGGCTGCTCGGACAGATCGTCGGGTTTCTCGTGTCCCTCTTCCTGGCCCTGATCGTACAGGCGCTATTCCCCGGGGTCTTGCTCCACTTTGTCCCGCAGCGTTGAGGCGAGCCGCGGCAGTACGCTTTCCAGTCGTTCTATTACGGCTTGGGCCGCCTCCGGAGTGGGGCCGCTTCGAGTCGAATCCTGCGCCTCCTCAGCCGGCTTGGACGCAGCGCTTGGCTTTGAGGTAGCGCGTGGTTTCGATGCGGCCGTTGGTGTCGGGGCAGGCTTCGGTGTCGAGCCAGGCTTCGGTGTCGGGGCAGGCTTCGATTTCGACGCAGCCTCAGGGTTCGCTGCGGCCGGTTTCTTCTGGGCAGACGCCTGCTTGCGCGCAGGACGCCGGCGCTTGGCAGCGGGCGCACTTGCCGCGGCCGCCGAAATTGTTCGGGGGGACGGCTTTCGGGGGGCCGGCTTCGGGGTGGCCACGGAAGGCTCGCGCGCTTTTTTTCGTAAGCTTGCCTGCGCGGCTTTTGCCTTTTTCCTTGCGAGTTTGGCCGCCTTTTTGCTCACTTTCGCCAATTTTCGAACCCGCTTGAGAGCGGCTTTGGCCTCCCGCACCTCCAATTTCACGGCTTCTGCGTGCGCGGCAGCTTTCTCGGCCGCGGTGTTCAATCGTTGCGCCGCGGTAGCTTGCTGCGCGCGCCGTGCTGACGAGTTTGAAGTTGCCACGATGCGAGCCTCGCTCAAAATGGTGACCAGCGAGCTTAGTCCCGGTCGCGGCCTGTGTCACGTGGGCGCGAAATCGACCTCGTACACGTGCCTAAGGCAGCACCCGAAACAAGTACTCGCGAATATCGGCGATTTCCGCGGCGCAGACGGCGTGGGCCATGGGGTAGTCGTGCCACTCAACCGAATAACCTTCCTCTTTCAGGTAATCGCGCGACTGCGTGCCCAAGCTCATGGGAAGAACGGTGTCTCCTTGGCCGTGCGCCATGAATATGGGGGTGGAGTCGTTGGCGGGTACACGCTCCGCTTCAAAGGTGGACTCCGCGGGCAGATAACAGGATAGCGCGAGGACCCCTGCCAGCTTTTCCGGGAACCGCGCTACCGTGTACAGAGAAACGGCGCCCCCTTGCGAAAAACCCGCGAGCACGATGCGGTTCGGCGCAATGCCGCGCTTGCCCTCCTGGGCGATCAAGTGCCGGATCCGCGCATCGGTATCGCGAAAGCCGGCTATGTCTTCCGCAGCCCTGCGGTCCATCCCTTTGAGGTCATACCAGGCGCGCATGGACATGCCGCCGTTGATGGTCACCGGGCGTACCGGAGCGTGAGGAAAAACGAAGCGCCAAGCTCGTTCACCGGGGCGCACGATCTCGGGCACGATGGGCTCGAAGTCATGTCCATCGGCACCGAGTCCATGCAGCCAGATTACGGCGGCGTTAGGCTTTGCGGCAGTCTCTACTTCAATGGTTTCCAGCATCGTCATAAATGTACTAGGAAATGGGTTTCACGGAGTGGAATATCATCGCGGTATGCGGGTCACGCTGGAACATCTGCGCCGTTTCGCGATCGCACGTTCGCTCTTCAGGCCAACCACCCTTGCGCGAGCGATCGTCAAGTTGGGATTCGTGCAGGCCGATCCAATCCGCGCTCCGGCGCGTGCACAGGATCTGACTCTGCGCCACCGAGTGACCGGCTATCGTGCCGGCGATCTCGAGCGCCGCTACCCCAAGCTGCCTTTGGAAGAGGACTTCTTCATCAATTACGGATACCTGCCGCGCGCTCATCACCAATTGATGCATCCGCGAACGGCACGGACCGTGTGGACCCCCGCCCGCGCAGAGCAGGCCGCGTCCGTGCTCGCGTTTGTTCGCGAGCGGGGGGCGGTCCATCCACGGGAAGTGGACGCGCATTTTTCGCACGGCAAGGTCACCAATTGGTTCGGCGGTTCGTCGAATGCGACTACCCAACTGCTCGACGTCATGCACTACCGCGGCTTGCTGAGGGTGGCGCGCCGCGAAGGAGGCACTCGGGTATATGCGGCGCGTGGGCCGGCAGCGGAGCCGGACCTTGGCGCGCCGCTCGACACCCATACCGCCGGCTCGCGCATGGATGCGCTCGTGGACGTCGCCGTTCACAAATATGCGCCGCTTCCGTCGGGCAGCCTGGGACAGCTGATCAGGCATTTGCGCGGCGGCGCGCCGCAATGGAGGGAGCAGGGCGCGGCCGCATTGGCGCGAGCCAAAGAGCGTCTTGCGCACGCGAGAGTGGACGGCATCGACTGGTATTGGCCGCCTCTTGAGCGGCCGACCTCGGGGCGCTGGCAGCCCGATGACAGCGTGCGACTCCTCACTCCCTTCGACCCCGTGGTCTGGGACAGGCGCCGTTTCGAACTATTCTGGGGTTGGGCCTATCGTTTCGAGGCCTACACGCCGGCGCCGAAACGCAAGCTTGGCTATTACGCCTTGCCTTTGTTATGGCACGAACAAGTCATCGGCTGGGGGAATCTCTCCGCGACAGACGATGGGCTCACCTCTTCTTTCGGCTATATCAAGGGCCGCGCACCGCGCGACGCCGCTTTTCGCGCGGGGCTCGAGGAGGAACTCGCTCGAATGCGCACTTTCCTGGGCGTGGCCGGTTGACTCGCCTGAGAACCTGACCGGCGAAGGCTACCTCGAGGTGCCTTAGAGACGTTTGCGAATATCGGCGGCGATCTCATACGACCGCAGGCGCGCGGCGTGATCGAATATTTGCGCGGTGATCATCAGTTCGTCCGGCCGCGTCCGCTCGATGAATTGCGCTACCGCATTGCGGACCGTCTCCGGTGAACCGACCGCGGAGCATGTGAGTACATCGGCCAGCATCGCCCTGGCGGCCGCCGGCAGCTGGCTCTCGTATCCCTCCATCGGAGGAGGCAATGGTGCCGGGCGCCCGCTGCGCAGATTGACGAAGGCCTGTTGCATCGATGTGGAAAGAAAGCGAGCCTGCGCATCGGAATCGGCAGCGAAAATATTGAAGCCCAGCATGACGTACGGGCGGTCGAGCTGCTCCGACGGCTGGAATCGGGCCCGGTAGATCTCGATCGCCTGCATCATCATGGCGGGGGCGAAGTGGGACGCGAAAGCGAAGGGCAATCCCAATGCCGCGGCGACTTGTGCGCCGAACAGGCTTGAACCCAGAATCCAAATCGGCACTTTGAGTCCCGCCCCCGGCACGGCGAAGACACGTTGCTCCGGAGCCGGCGGCGAGAAGTAGCCGATCAATTCCATGACATCTTGAGGGAACTGGTCGGGGTCTGAGGCGAGATTGCGCCGCAATGCCCTGGCAGTCACCTGATCGGAGCCGGGCGCCCTGCCCAATCCCAGATCGATACGGCTCGGGAAGAGGCTTTCCAACGTACCGAATTGCTCCGCAATGACCAAAGGCGAGTGATTCGGCAGCATGATGCCGCCGGCGCCGACACGAATGGTCTTGGTCCCCTGGGCGACGTGGCACATCACGACCGATGTCGCCGCACTGGCGATGCCGGGCATGCTGTGATGCTCCGCGAGCCAATAGCGATGATATCCCCACCCTTCGGCGTGTCTCGCAAGGTCCAGGGTGTTGCGCAGCGATTGCGCGGCGTTGCCCTCCAGGGTGATCGGGGATAGGTCGAGAACGGAAAAGGGAATCATAGACTCACTGCGGCGGCAAATATACCTGTCTGGGAACGTATCTTGGCTTATCAAGCCCGGCGGGCCTGCGGCCTTGCATGCAGCGCACCCGAAGATTGACAGCGCATGCATTTTTATGCAGCATGCGTGCAATTTTATGCAGCAGGGCTTAAAAGTGATCCGCTCCGATATCGACAACACGAGCGCTCCGGCGCGCCGCTCCATGCTCGCGAAAATCATTCGCGAGCAGGCCGTAGGGCGTCAAACCGAACTGGTCGCCATGCTGCGCAAGCACGGACATGTGGCGACACAATCGAGCGTGAGCCGCGACCTGCGCGAGCTCGGCGTGGCCAAGGTGGGCGATCGCTACGTCCTGAGCGATGCCGCGCCGGTACCGAAGAGCGATTTTTCGACCCTCAAGCAGTTCGTGAGCGCCCGCCTGACGGCCGGTACGAATCTGACGGTGTTGAAGACCACGGTGGGCTCGGCGCAAAGCGTCGCGGTTGCCATCGACACGGCCCGATGGCCTGAGGTCGTCGGCACGATCTCGGGCGATGACACCATATTCATCGCCACCGCCGGCGCGCGCGAGCAGCGCAAGCTGGCCGATCGCCTTTTCGCCATCTTCGGACGCTAACCCAATGACATCGAATTCAAGGCAGGGCGCCGAGCCCATTCTCTTGGCTTTTTCCGGCGGCCTCGACACCTCGTTCTGCGTCCCGTGGCTCAAGGACACCTATCGGCGCCCGGTCATCACCGTGACCGTGGATACCGGCGGCATCGATGCCGCCGCGGCGAAATCCCTGGCCGAACGGTCGGTACAGTTGGGTGCGATCGAACATCATCTGATCGACGCGCGTGCCGCGTATTTCGAGCAAGTGCTCAAGTACCTGATCATGGGCAATGTGCGCCGCGGCGCGGTATATCCGCTGTGCGTCGGCGCGGAGCGCGTGCTGCAGGCGCAAACCATCGCGCGAATAGCGCTGTCGCTCGAGACCAAAATGGTCGCGCACGGCTGCACGGCCGCCGGCAACGATCAAGTGCGCTTCGAAGTGGCGCTGCGCACGCTGGCGCCGGATCTGGAGATCATTGCACCGGTGCGCGACCGCGCGTTCAAAAGACCCGAACAACTGCAGTATCTGAAAGAACATCGATTGCCGATACCGCCCTTCGGCGGGGCTTATTCGGTGAACCGGGGGCTTTGGGGGGTTACGATCGGCGGCAAAGAAACACTGACCTCCGAAGGCAGTATTCCCGATGATGCTTGGGTGCTCTCGAGCCAGGCATTCACGGCTCCGCGCGCAGCGGAGCGTCATTCGATCGGATTCGAGCTGGGAATTCCCGTCAGCCTCGACGGCCGCGCATTGCCCGCGGTCGGCATCATCGAGGAACTGGAACGGCTGGCCGGGCCTTTCGGTATCGGCCGCGGCATTCATCTGGGCGACACGGTGATCGGCACAAAGGGTCGAGTTGCCTTTGAAGCGCCCGCCGCCGAGGTGCTGCTGACGGCGCACCGCGAACTGGAAAAACTCGTACTGACGGGCAAGCAGGCGCGCATCAAGGACTCCGTGGCGCAGGCGTATGGCGATCTGGTGCACGAAGGCCAACACTTGGACCCGGTCTGCCGCGATATCGAGGCGTTGCTGCGGTCCTCTCAAGCCCGCGTGAGCGGCGAGGTCCGAGTGCTGTTTCGCACCGGTTCGATCTTCGTGGAAGGCGTCGGCTCGCCGTATTCGCTCATGGCGGCGTCGAAAGGCGTCTATGGCGAATCGGCCGGCGAATGGACGCCGGCCGATGCGTTGGGGTACTCGAAGATGCTTGCCTTGACCGGGGTGTTTTACAAGCGTGCGGGTGCCTCGTGAGCAGCATGCGCACACTGGTCGTCGATAAGATCGCCTCGGTGACGCAGGCCTGCGGCCTGTCGCATGAGATTCGCATCGCCGCGGACATACCCTGCGAGGAGGGTCTGGTGGTCGTCGTCGAGATCCTCAACGACAAGTCCACCTACAACACATTGGAACTGACCAGCGGCCGCATGGCCAAGCTCGCGCGCGGCGATATCGTGGTGGGCGCCTTGGGACATCGCAAGGCCTTGTTCGGCTACTCCGGCCACATTCCGGCCACGCTCAAACCGGGCGACGTGATACAGATGCTGAATATCGGCGGCGTGCTCGGCATCTGCGATTCCGCGACGCCGGACAAGGGCAAGCCTTTCGACTGCAAGGTGTTGGGCGCCGTGCTGACCTTTCCCTATCTCGGCGAGCGCATCGGCGTGCCGGCGAAGGCCGGATTCAAGGCGTTGGATTACGACGCCGCGCTCAACGTGCGCGGCGTACCCGTGGTGGCACTTGCCGGCACATGCATGGAGGCCGGCAAGACCGCGGCAGCTTCCGCCATCATTGCCCGCATGCGCCACCGGGGCCTGGTGGTGGATGCCTTCAAGGCGACGGGCGTGTCGCTGCGGCGTGACATTCTGGCGTTCGAGGATTCGGGCGCGCGCCGCACCATGATCTTCACCGACTTGGGCATCGTGACCACCACCGCTCAATGCGGTCCCGCCCTCACCCGGACCATGCTCACGGAAATGGCCGGAGGCCAGCCGGACGTCATCGTGTTCGAATTGGGAGACGGGCTTCTGGGGACGTACGGAGTGGAATCCATTCTGCGCCAGCCCGACATCAAGGCGGCGCTGACCGCGGTGGTCCTGTCGGCCAACGATCCGGTCGCGGCTTGGGGCGGCGTCAAGTTATTGCGCGAGCGCTTCGGCATCGAGCCCTGCGTGGTCACGGGACCCGCGACGGACAATCTGGTAGGGGTCGAGATCATTCGCGAGCAGATGAACGTCCAGGCCTTCAATGCGATCAGCAGCCCGGCGGATCTAGGCGATCACATCATCGCGCAACTGAAAATGACCCACGTGCGCGAATCCAAAGCAGCCGTCGAATGAGCGCCCCGACGCCTGCCATCATTTTGGGCGGCACCGGCTATGTGGCCGGGGAACTGCTGCGCTTGATAGCCGTGCATCCGCAGCTCAAGGTCGCTGCCATTCTGTCCGACAGCCAGCCTGGCGCTTCCGTCTCCGACGCGTTCCCGCACTTATACATCGCCTATCCAGCACCTCAAGTTTGCCGATCTCAGCCAGATCGAAGCGCTCATACCGAGCGCGCCGATTTGTGCGCTGTTCTCGGCGGCTCCGCACGGCGCGGCCGCCACCCTGATCGATCGCTTGCTGGGGGCCGCGGAGGCGGCGGGAACACGCATGCACTGTGTCGACATCTCGGCCGACTTCCGCTACTCGAGCCCCGCCGCCTATGAGGCGGTCTACAAGCACGCCCATGGCGCTCCGGCGAGAATCCGCGAATTTACGTGCGCCGTCCCCGAGCACCTGCAAAAGTCCCCGACACCCCACGTAGCCCATCCCGGATGCTTCGCGACCGCGACGCTTCTCGCCGCTGTGCCGGTGCTGGCACTTGGCCTCACCGATGCACGCTTGTTCGTGACGGGTATCACCGGCAGCACGGGTTCGGGCCGCAAACCGGTCGACGGCACGCATCACCCGCATCGGCACAGCGATCTGTATACCTACGGCGCCTTGAGTCATCGCCATGTGCCGGAGATCATCGCTTGCGCGAAGCTTGCCACCGGCATCGAGGCAGAGTTCAATTTCGTACCGCATTCGGGCCCCTTCGCACGCGGCATCCACGTCACCGTGCAGGCCAGCCTCCACAGATCGATCAGCACCGGCCAGGCGCAAGAGGCGCTGAAGTCGTACTACAAGGACTGCCCGTTCGTGCGCGTCGGCGACGCGGCACCCCGCGTCAAGGATGTGGCAACCAGCAACTATTCGCACTTGAGCGCAGTGACCAACGGCAATTCGATTGCAGTCATGTCGGTGGTAGACAATCTCAACAAGGGCGCCGCCGGGGGCGCCATTCAGTGGATGAATCGTTTATTGGGGCTTGCCGAGACCACAGGCCTCACCGCCCCCGCGCCAGGGTGGACGTAGGATGTCGGCGACTCCCACGATGCACTCTCTCACGAGCCACTTGGCGCAGGTGTTCGCGCAATATCCAATCGAAGTGGCCCATGGCGACGGCGTGTGGCTGCATGCGCGCGACGGGCGCAAGATCTTGGATTTCTACGGCGGACATGCGGTGGCGGGTTTGGGCTACGCTCATCCGCGCTGGCTGGCTGCGCTCGAGCGCCAGGCTCGGCAAATGGCGTTCCAGACCAATGCCCTGCCCATGGCCATCCGCGAACGGGCCGCCGCCCGTTTGGTCAAGTTCGCCGGCCTGGGCCTCGATACGGTGTTCTGGGTCAACAGCGGTGCCGAAGCGAACGAAAATGCATTGAAGCTTGCCTTCAGGCTCACCGGTCGCAGCAAGATCGCTGCGCTCGAGCAAAGCTTTCACGGCAGAACGGCTGCCGCCGGCGCCGTGACGTGGGGTGCGCTTGAGAAGTGGTACGGCTTTCCCCGCACACCCTTCGACGTGAGTTTCACGCCGCGCGATGACCCCGCCGCCGTCGATCGATTCGTCGACCGGAATACGGCGGCTGTCATCGTCGAGCCGGTCCAGGGTGTGGGCGGCGCCTACGATGTCGGCAAGCCGATGCTGCGCGCGCTCAGGGCGCGGTGCGATGAAGTCGGCGCGCTGCTGATTTTCGACGAGGTGCAATGCGGGATGGGCCGCACCGGCGCCCCCTTTGCCGCGAACTATCATGGCGTCGCACCGGATATGCTCACGGCCGCCAAAGCCCTGGGCAATGGTTTTCCGGTGTCGGCGTTGTTATTGACGTCCCGCATCGCGGGGCAGCTCAAGTACGACGACATGGGCACCACCTTCGGCGGCGGCCCCATGGCTTGTGCGGTGGCCGAAGCGGTGATCGACACGATCGAATCCGAATCGCTGCTCGCGAACGTGCGCCAGGTTTCGGCGTATATCCGCTCCAGCTGCATCATCGGACCGGTTACCGGCGTGCAAGGATTGGGCTTCCTGTTGGGCCTCAAGACTTCGCGCCCGGCCAAGGATGTGCAGGCGGCGCTGCTCGCCAAGAACATCCTTGCCGGCACGAGCGCGGATCCGCACATTTTGCGTTTGCTGCCGGCATACATATTGAATGAAGGCCATGTGGATCAGCTGAGCGACGCCTTGGCGAGAATTCCCGCGTGAAGCGCTTCCTCGATCTGGCGGATTTCAGCCGCGAAGAGATCCTCGATCTGCTGGCGCTCGCGCAGGCCTTGCAGGACAAGCCGGACCCGCGAGCGCTGGCCGGTAAAGTCTTGGGGCTCGTGTTCTTCAATCCGTCGCTGCGCACTCTGGCGTCATTCCAAGCGGGCATGGCGCGTCTTGGCGGCTCGTCCTTCGTGATCACCCCGGGCCAAGGAACGTGGCAGCTGGAGACTCGTCTCAATGCCATCATGAAGGGCGCGGCGGCCGAACATATCCGCGAGGGGATTCCGGTCCTGGCATCGTATTGCGATGCGCTGGGGGTCCGTGCCTTTGCCGAAGGAAAGAATCTCGCGAACGATCTGGGCGAAAGCTTGTTCAGGATCATCGACGGGCTTTGCGACAAGCCGCTGATCAATTTGGAATCGGCAATGAATCATCCATGCCAGGCACTCGCGGACTGGCGGACGCTGGACGAACTCAAACTGCCGACGCGAGCCAAATTCGTCTTGAGCTGGGCGTACCATCCGAAGTCACTCCCGCTGGCTGTTCCCGCGGCGACCGTGCACATGGCGGCAATGCGCGGCATGGAGGTGGTGGTGCTGCGGCCCGATGGATTCGCCTTGCCCCCGCAAATCATGGACCATGCGCGCTTGGCTGCGGCTGCCGCCGGCGGTTCGCTTGCCGAAACCTCCGATCGCGCGGCGGCGCTCGCCGGCGCGAGCGTGCTGTACGCAAAGGAGTGGGGTACCACGATGTACTACGGCGACACCGAGGCGGATTCGCGCCTGCGCGCCGATCTGTCCGACTGGTGCGTGCGCGAGCGCTGGTTCGCCGGGGCGTTGCCCGACGCCAAGCTCATGCATTGCCTGCCCGTACGGCGCAACGTCGCCGTCGCCGATGAAGTTCTGGACGGTCCGCGCGCCGTGGTCAAGCGCGAGGCCTTCAATCGTCTCGCGGTGCAGATGGCGGTTCTGCATCGCATGTTGGCTTGAACGACCTTCGCCGCGGAGAATTTTCAATGATCAAGAGCCGACCCGATCCTTCCATCGCCGTGCGCGCGCTCAAGAGCGCGGCGCCGTACATTCGGATGTACAAGAACAAAGTGTTCATCATCAAGGCGGGCGGCGCGGTTTTCAGCGATGAGATATCGACGCGAGCGCTGATCGAACAAGTGGCGATCCTGCACCAGGTCGGAATCAAAACCGTTCTGGTTCACGGCGGCGGACCCCAGCTCGATAGCCTGCAGGCGACCTTGGGAATCGACACCCGCATGGTCAATGGCCGGCGAGTCACGGACCAGAACTCCATCGACGTCACCGCCATGGTTCTGAATGGGTTGATCAACACGCGCATCCTCGCGATCTGCCGGGAGCTTGACATCGAGGCCATCGGTTTGAGCGGCGTCGATGCGGGATTGATCCGGGCGCACAAGCGCCCGCCGGTGCGCGTCGCGGAAGGGTCGAACGACACCGTGGACTACGGGTTCGTCGGAAATATCGATTCGGTCAACGCGGGAGTCATCGAGAAATTGCTGGAGAACGGCCTGATGCCGGTCGTGAGTCCGTTGTCGGCCGATTCGAACGGCATATTGCTCAACATCAACGCCGACACCGTGGCCGCCGCCATCGGCGGCGCCTTGTCTGCGGAAAAGCTCGTTCTGTGCACGGGCGCTCAGGGAATCCTCGAGCGCGTCGACGATCCGAGCTCGGTGGTTTCATACACCGACATCAAGGGCCTGAAGCGGCTGCGCGATCAAGGCGCCCTGAAGGATGGCATGCTGCCGAAAGCCGCCGCCATCGAGAATGCGATTCGCGGCGGCGTGCGCCGCGTGCACGTGATCAGCTACAAATCCGCCGATAGCCTGCTCGCGGAAATCTTCACCAACGAGGGCACGGGCACGCTGGTGGTGGCGGACCTTACGGCCTTGAGCCCGGCGGAGCAACTGAGCGCCGCGACGGTCGCTTGACTCATGACGCGACTTTGGGACAAAGGAACTCAGCTCGACGCGCGCGTGCTCTCCTACACCGCGGCGGACGACAGCGTGCTCGATGGCCGGCTGGTGCGCTACGACATCCAAGCCTCCATCGCGCACGCTGAAATGCTCGAGGCTCAAGGGCTTTTGACGGCGCCGGACCTCGCGGCGATCCGCCGGGCGTTGACGGACATCGGCGAGGAACACGCGCGCGGAGACTGGCAGATCTCGCCGGAACAAGAAGATTGTCAGACGGCGATCGAGAATCTGCTCGTTGCACGTCTGGGCGAAACCGGCGAACGCGTCCATGCCGGCCGTTCGCGCAACGATCAGGTCCTTGCCGCGTTACGCCTGTACTTGCGCGACGTCGCCGATGAGTTGCGTCGCGGCGCAATGGCCGTGGCCGACGCGCTCGATAGGCTGGCCGTGCGGCACGCAGCCATGATTCTTCCCGGCTACACTCACATGCAGCACGCGATGCCGAGCACCGTGGAACTGTGGGCCCAGGGCTTCGCCGCGGAAATCCGCGATGACGCGGACGGACTTGCCGCGGCTCAGCGCCGAATCGGCAAGAATCCGCTGGGCTCGGCGGCCGGCTACGGAACACCGAACCTTGACTTGAGCCGCGAGGAAACGCGGCGGCGCCTGGGATTTGCAATTACTCAGGAGCCGGTCACGGCGGTACAGCTGTCCCGCGGCAAAGCCGAGGCCCAACTGTTGTTCGAAATCACCCTGCTCACTCAGGACTTCGGCCGGCTCGCGGCCGACTTGCTGCTCTTTTACACCCAAGAATTCGGGTTCGTGGCCCTCCCCGCCGCCTTCACGACCGGCTCCTCGATCATGCCGCAAAAGCGCAACCCGGATGTGTTCGAATTGATGCGCGGTCGCAGCGCGGTTGCGCACGCAGCGCTCAACGAAGTGCTGGGCATCACTCAAAAGCTCACCTCCGGATATCACCGCGATTTACAATTGATCAAGCCGCCTCTATTCCGCGCCATCGATTCGTGTTTGCAGACGCTCGACATTTTGCCGAACGCGCTCGAAGGCGTGCGCTTTCGACCGGAGAATATTCGGCTCGATCCCGGCATCGACGCGGCAGCGGCCGCCAACGCGATGGTCGCCAAGGAAGGCATTCCGTTTCGCGAGGCCTATCGCCGCGTGGCGGCGAAGCTCAAGGATGCCGAATGAAAATCTGGAAGAACCTCAGATCGTTGGAAGAATTGAATTCGGGGCAAGCCGGAACGCTCGGCGAACGCCTGGGGATCGAGTTCACCGAAATCGGCGATGACTGTATTCGCGCCACCATGCCTGTCGACGGGCGAACCCGGCAACCCTACGGCTTGCTCCATGGCGGCGCCTCGGTGGCGTTGGCGGAAACACTCGGCAGCACGGGCGCCACGATGTGCGTCGATCACGCGGAATTTTTGTGCGTGGGCCAGGAAATCAACGCGAATCATGTGCGGTCGGCGCGCTCCGGATATGTCACAGGCACTGCGCGCCCGGTGCATTTGGGGGGGCGCAGCCAGGTCTGGGCCATCGAAATCGTCAACGCCGCGGGTAATCTGGTATGTACATCGCGCCTGACAATTGCGATCATCCGCCGTGCATCCAGCGGCGCTCCCCAATAGCGCCGTCCTTTACTCCCCAAAAGGCATATTTTCCCGCTATGAGACATAACAGAATCGCAATGATGCGCGCAGTTGGCTGCGCGTGTGTCTTGATCGCAGCCGCGCCGCTGGCCGGTGCCCAAACTCCTCCGCCTGCGCAGACCAGTCCGGCGCCCGCGGCCTCCGCCACTCCGCCCTCCGCCGATCAAACGAGCTATCTGTTCGGCCTGACGTTCGGTGAGCAACTGCACCGGGTGGGGATCATCGATCAGATCTCCATCGACGCCCTCGTCCGCGGCCTCAAGGACGGCCTGCATGGAAAGCAGAGCACTCCTGCCGACCAGCAGCAGGTGCAGACATACGTGCGAACCGTGGTGGAGGCCGCTGCCGCAAAGAATCAGGCGGCGGGCAAGGAATTCCTGGAGCGCAACGCTAAAGAAAAGGGCGTCAAGACCACGCCCTCGGGCCTGCAGTACAAGATTCTCGCTGCGGGGAATACCAAGGCTCCGCCCATCACGCCCACCGACGAAGTGACCGTTCAGTACCGCGGCAAACTCATCGACGGCTCGGAGTTCGACAGCACCTACTCGCGCGGCACGCCCGCGACTTTCACGGTCACCGGAGTGATCAAAGGATGGCAAGAGGCACTGGTCATGATGAAGCCGGGCGCCAAATGGCAACTGTTCGTGCCGCCCGAACTCGGCTACGGCGGGAGCCCAAAACCGGGGATTCCCGGAGGGTCCGTCCTGGTATTCGACGTCGAATTGGTGAGCGTCAAACAGACCGGGACGCCGTCCGCGCCGCCGGCAAAATCGGGCGCCCAACCACCTCCATCGACGCCGAAATAGCGCCGGGTCCGACACCGAAATAGCGCCGCATCGGCGCCGAATAGCGCGACGTCGGGCGCAAGGCTACCGGGCGAGATCGAGCGAGCCGGTCAGATCGCCCATCGGCGGTGCGCCGTGCCTGGCCAGCGCTTGGTCGCGCATCGTGATCCCGGGCAACACGTCGAGATCGAAGCGTCGCGTGATCAATCGTAGGATCGATGCGGTCTCGTACTGCGTGTGATCGACGGTGCCGCGCTTCGCAAACGGCGAGATTATCAGCGCGGGAATCCGCGACCCGGGTCCCCAGAGATCTCCTTGCGGCGGCGCCACATGGTCCCAGGCACCACCGAATTCGTCGTAGGTGATGACGATCACCATGTGTGGCCACTGCGGTGCGGCGCGGAGCTTCGCGACCACGCCGGCGATATGCGCATCGCCTTCCGCCACCGAGGCGTAGCCCGGGTGCTGATTCACATTGCCTTGCGGCTTGTAGAACGTGACCGCCGGTAAGCGGCCGGCGGCCGCGTCGGCAATCAGAGCGCTGTAATCCTTCAAATGAGTGTCGCGCTGCTCGCCGTGAAGCGTGGGCTCGAATTTCTCGTAATAGTTAAACGGTTGGTGGTGCGGCTGAAAGTCGGGATTGCCGCCGGGGATGGCCGGGGCATAGATCGTTTCTCGGGACTTGAGCGCGGACCGCCGGCCATCGGCAAGAGCTGCGTCCCACGAACCGGAATACCAAGCCCAACCGATGCGTTTCGCATCGAGCGCGTCGCCGATCGTGGCCTGGGTCTGCGGCGGCAGGGTCGTGGCATTGGCGGGATCGGCGTAAAGATTCTCGGCATCGCCGGACGCGGGAGGGTTGCCGCTCGGCTGATATGCCGGTTGCATGGTATTCACCGCGTAAAATTTGCCGTCGCCGAAGTAGTTGAGCGGAGCGATGTTGCCGTTTCTCGCGAATTGCGGCGGCCCATCCAAGGCGGAGAGTTTTGCGCCGTCTGCGAGTTTGAGCCGCGGCAGATAATGTCCGGCCCCATCCGAATCGAGTATTGCAATGGCAGGCTTCGCCGCCGCGGTATCCGCATCCGGGTACACGGGCGCACACGCGCATATCAGGTATTGGTGATTCAAAAACGAACCGCCGAAAGCGCCTTGGAAAAAATTGTCCGCGAGCACGAATTCCTTCGCAAGCGAGTACAAGGCCGACTGGTCGTAATCATAATGTCCCATCGCGAGACCGCCGGCGTCGGACCACGCGGCAAAACCGTCATTCTTGCCGCCGTCGATCTGCATCTGGTGCTCAAAAAAGCGGTGCACCAAGTCGCGCGTTACGGTCGACGCCGACAACGAGACATTGGATTGCGGGGTCAGGGCGCGCTCGATCGAAAACGGCGCATTCGGTAAACCTGCGCTTTGGGCTTCAGTGACCACGGGCCTGACGCCGGCGGCGGTGACGCCGCCCCAGGTCCGCGGCAGAGTCGCAAGCACCGACCGGTCGCGGTCGATCTGCGGTGCATAGGCGGGCAACGCCCGGCCGTCGCGATCCACGACTTCGCCGAGACCGCGCGCGCCCGGGAAATTTCCGAATAAATTGTCGAAGGCGCGATTTTCCGCGTAAATGATCACGATGGTGTCGACCTTCGAGCGCAGCGCCCATGTCGTGGCATCGCCGCGGGAGCTCGTAACCGTATTTCCGTGGACGCAGCCGGCGAGAACGGCGGTGAACCCGAGCAGCAAACAGAAGTGTGCGCGGCGTTGAATGTCGGATTTCATCCACGCGAGTATAGAGGCCCGCGTCATGCCGCGCGACCGCGCGACGCGATGCCCGCGAGGGATTGCGCTAGATCAGAACGTCCAGGTGGCGCTCACGGTGAGGGCGTCCGGATCCCCGAACTTCGAGCTGATGCGCTCATATTCCGCGCGGAACGACACTCCCCACACTTTGGACTGCACGCCCAGGCCGTACGCGAGCTTGTTGTCGGTTTGCTCGTGACGGGAGTAGATCGGAGGGCAGGTCACGGGACAGGTTACGTCGGGCGTGACGCTTGTTACGTCCGTTTGCAGTCGGGCAACTCCGAGCTTTCCGAAGATATCGAAGAACGGCACCGGGATGGGCAGATAACCGACGGCGAACAGCGCCGACGCCCGCGGATGAGAGTCAAAACCGTTGAAATTGATGCTGTTGTAGCCATGGTTGCCGGGCTGACCAAAATCGATGTACTCGTATTCGGCGCCGATGAGGGAGATCGGCCGGATCCCGGCGATCACTTTCCATGCGGTTTGATGATCATTGTAATAACCGGGAAGACCATAGGCGGCATCGTCGCTTCTGATCGTGGAGTAACCTGCGCCGGCTCCGAGATAAAACCCGATCGGATTTTCCGCCAGAGCCGCCGTCGAAGCCACGCACGCGCCGACACAAAAAACTGGCGACAGGATTCCTGATACCCGCTTCATCCAGATCTCCACACGAATTGACGCACCATAAACGCTTGAGTTCGGACAGGCCGATCGCCTCAGAAGTTCCGGTTGATCTGCCGCGTTGCGGTGCGCGGTATACTGCGGCCATGAAAAATGTGTGCTTGTGGATCGCCGTGTGCCTCGCGGGCATGCTCATCGGTTGCGGTCAAAAAGGACCCTTGGTGCTACCGGATACCCCCAAACACAAAAAATCGGCGCCAAGCCCGCGGGCGCCGGCGCGTGCGCCGGCTACACCGCCCGCCATGGGAACGCCGGCGGGACCCGGCAGTCCGACCGAGCGAGCGCCCGGTACACCCGCACCGCCGGATACACCGGCACCCTCCGATACACCGGCACCATCCGATGCACCGGCACCGCACGGAGCACAGGCGACTGATATCTCAGGCGGTTCGTTGAACCCGCCGAAAAAGCCTTGACCGGGGCGGAGTTAATGAGCGCACGAAAACTCATCTTGGTCGATGGCTCTTCCTATCTATATCGGGCTTTCCATGCGCTGCCGCCGCTCAGCAATTCGCGGGGCGAACCCACCGGCGCGGTCTTGGGCGTGCTCAACATGCTGAACAAGATGATCAAGGAGGAGGCGCCCGAGCGGATCGCCGTGGTGTTCGACGCGTCGGGCCGCACGTTCAGGGACGATCTGTTCGATCAGTACAAGGCGCATCGCACGCCCATGCCGGACGATCTGCGCTCGCAAGTGCAACCTCTGCTGGACGTGGTAGTGGCCATGGGGCTGCCGCTGCTGCGCGTCGAGGGCGTTGAGGCGGACGACGTCATCGGCACCTTGGCAAAGCAGGGCGCCGATTCGGGCTTCGACGTGTTGATCTCGACCGGCGACAAGGACATGGCCCAGCTCGTGGGTCCCCGCGTCGGCTTGATCAATACCATGAGCAACACGCGCCTCGACCGCGCCGGCGTCAAGGCGAAATTCGATGTGTTTCCGGAGCAGATCGTCGATTACCTGGCGTTGGTCGGCGACAGTTCGGACAACATTCCAGGCGTTACCGGAGTGGGTCCCAAGACCGCTGCCAAATGGCTCAATCAATATCAAACACTCGATGAACTGATCGCTCATGCCGGCGACATCGGCGGCAAGGTCGGCGAGAATTTGCGCAGCGAACTGCCGATGCTCGAGCTGTCGCGAAAGCTGGCAACCATCGACACTGCGCTTACGTTGGATATCAATGGCGAAGGGCTGGTTGCCGGCGCCCCCGATCTTTCGCGGCTGCGGGAACTGTACACGCGGCTGGAGTTGCGAGCGTTGCTCAGGGGGTTGAGCCCGGCACCGGGGCCTGCGGACATTGCCGTTGAGATCCTCGTGGCGCAGACGCCGGGTTCCTCATCCGGCGAGCAGGCGGTGACAACCGCAATCATCCTCGAAACTGCCGCAATCGCCCGCGATTATCAAAAGATTTTTTCGCAAGAAGCACTGGATGTGTGGCTCGCAAAACTCGCCGCTGCACCGCTCATCTCATTCGATACCGAAACCGACAGCCTCGACTATATGAAGGCGCACATCGTCGGGCTGTCATTCGCGGTGTCGCCGGGAGAAGCAGCCTATGTTCCGCTGGGCCATGATTACGCCGGAGCTCCGCACCAGCTCGACCGTGAAAAAGTGCTTGCGGCATTCAAACCGCTCCTCGAAGACGCGACCAAACCTAAGTTGGGACATCACCTCAAGGACGACACCCATGTTTTAGCCAACTACGGCATTGCGCTCAAGGGACAGCGATACGATTCGATGCTCGAGTCCTATGTGCTCAACAGCGTAGCGACGCGCCACGACATGGAGGCGGCTGCCGTCAAGTATCTCGGCATCAAGCCCCTTCAGTACGAGGAGATCGCCGGCAAGGGTGCGAAGCAACTCACTTTCAATCAAGTGGACGTGGATCGCGCCGCCGTGTATTCGGCCGAGGATGCCGACGTCACCTTGCAGCTGCATCTGAATCTTTGGCCGCAGATCGAGGCGCAACCGGCTCTAAGGAGGGTCTACGAAGACATCGAGCAGCCGCTGATACCGGTTCTGTACCGCATGGAACGCGCGGGCGTGCTTGTCGATCGGGAACTCCTCAAGATCCAGAGCTCGGAGCTCGCGGCCCGCATGCTCGAGCTGCAGACGCAGGCTCACATCGAGGCCGGCGGTGTCTTCAATGTGGACTCGCCGAAACAATTGCAGGAAATCTTGTTCGGCAAACTGGGTATTCCGGTCACCCGCAAGACCCCGACCGGTCAGCCGTCGACTGCGGAAGATGTGCTCGAGGAACTCGCCGCGACGTACCCATTGCCCAGGTTGATCTTGGAATATCGCGGTGTCGCCAAACTCAAATCGACCTATACCGACAAGCTGCCGCTGCAAATCAATGAGGCTACGGGGCGTATACATACGTCTTATCATCAGGCGGTGGCCGCCACCGGGCGGCTTTCCTCGACGGACCCGAATCTGCAGAACATCCCGATTCGCACCAAGGAAGGGCGGCGCATACGCCAAGCTTTCATCGCGCCTCCCGGCCGCCGCCTGGTCGCCGCCGATTATTCGCAAATCGAATTGCGCATCATGGCGCATTTATCCGCCGACCCGAGTTTGCTGAGAGCGTTTGCCGAGGATCTGGACGTCCATCAGGCGACCGCCGCCGATGTGTTTTCGACGCCCTTGGATGCAGTCAGCGCCGACCAGCGGCGCTCGGCGAAGACCATCAATTTCGGCCTAATGTATGGAATGTCGGCGTTCGGGCTCGCCCGCCAGCTTGGGATCGCCCGGGGCGACGCGCAAAGATACATGGATCTTTATTTCGAACGCTATCCGGGCGTGCGGCGCTACATGGAAGATACGCGACGCCAAGCGCGCGAGACCGGCTTCGTAGAAACTGTATTCGGCCGCCGGCTTTACCTGCCGGAGATTCAGTCGCGAAACGCGGCGTTGCGTCAGTACGCGGAACGCAGCGCCATCAACGCTCCGATGCAAGGCACCGCCGCCGACATCATCAAGCGGGCGATGATCGAGGTGGACGCCTGGCTGCAGGGTGCGGCGCTGCCGGCCCGGCTCATCATGCAAGTGCATGACGAACTGATTCTCGAAGTCGCCGAAGAGGCCGTCGAGGTCGTCGCCGGCCAGCTGCGGAACCACATGGCGCAGGCTGCCACGCTGGCAGTACCGCTCAAGGTTGATGTCGGCGTCGGACTCAACTGGGACGAAGCTCATTAAGGGACGCCGGCGATGAAACCTTGCAGGGCGGAGGCGCGCGCCGCGCCGAGTCGGGGGATCACCCTAACCCTGTCTCAGTTCAGCGACAGAAATGGACCCGGAGGCGCATTCGCAGCGACGACGCAGTGCACTAGTAGTCGAGAATGCATATTGCCGCGATTTGGGGCAAAATTCGCCTTGGACGTCGTTGCTATCGCCCTAAATCTGCACCCCGGCAGGCCGAAAAAATTGGTGCAAAAAGGGCTGGAACTTTTGGGAGGTGTCCCCATCTAACCTAATGAGCGTGAAAGACGCTCCCCGCTCTTCTCCCTGAGCGGGAATGACCCGGTTTGTCATCCCCATGCCGGGTTGGTCTGCCTCGGTGGCTGCTCTAAGTAACCACCGGGGCTTTTTTTTGCGTTTCATCAAGCCAGCGGTCCATCAGCTGGCGCGCCTCCTCCATTCCTTCGCTTTTATGCGCCGAGAATAATTGCGCCGTCACGGACGTGTCAGAACACGCCGACATGGTTTCGCGCAACACCTGCTGCGCATCGCGCCGATTGAGCTTGTCTGCCTTCGTCAAGAGCACGTGCGCGTGGCGATCGCGCGCGAGAATCCACTCCAGCATGCCTGCATCTTGGGCACCGAGTCCCCTGCGGCTATCGACGATCAAAATGAGTCCGATCAAAGATTCTCGGACGTTGAAGTAATGTTCCATCAACTGCAGCCAGTGAAGCCGCACTCGTTCGGGGACCTTGGCGAACCCGTATCCCGGGAGGTCGACCAGGCGACGTCCGGGCGCCAGCTCGAAGAAGTTGATCAATTGCGTGCGTCCCGGAGTACGGCTCACTCGCGCGAGACCCGTCCGTTGCGTGATGGCGTTGATAGCCGTGGATTTGCCGGAGTTCGAGCGTCCCGCAAATGCAATTTCCTTCCCTGTGTCGGGAGCCAGTTGATGCGCCTCGGCCGCACTGGTGAGGAATCTCACATCGGGGTAGATCGACATAGCCGCCGTCTGGACGCAAATTATTGACTCTAGTGTACAATTTACGGTCCCGCAGTATCACAACAGAATGGGGTCACAGGCGATCATGAAGCGGCTTTGGATTCTCGCAGCAACACTTTCAAGCGCGATCGTCGGCAATTCAGCCTTGTCCGCAAGTATCGAAGCGGGAGCCGCCAAGGCGGTGGTTTGTCAGGCTTGCCATGGCGCAAACGGCAATAGCACGAGCCCCGAATGGCCAAGTCTCGCGGGCATCGGCGCAGATTACATTGCCGACCAGTTGAAGAACTTCAAGGAAGGCAAACGCACCAATCCGGTGATGGTGCCAATGGCGTTGCCCCTGAGTCCCGATGACATGGCCAATTTAGGGGCCTATTTCGACAGCTTGCCCAACACTGGATTGGAGTCCGACCCGTCATATTGGCAGGCGGGGGAAAAGTTGTACCGCAGAGGCGACCAAGCACGCGCCGTCCCCGCATGCATGGCCTGTCATGGCCCAACCGGCCGTGGCAACGAGCCTGCGAAATTTCCGGCGCTGCGCGGTCAACAATCGGTCTATGTGATGAAGCAACTCAATGACTATGCATCGGGCGCCCGGCCAACCGGACCGAACGGCATCATGCAAACCATTGCCAAACGTCTCTCGCCCGACGATTTCCGCAATCTCGCATCCTACGTACAAGGCCTACGCTGATCATGCGCCTGCGACAAATGGCCTCCTGTCTTGGGTTGGCGCTCCTGCTCACGGCGTGCGGCAAACACCAGTCGGCGGGCCCTGCCCCCGCCATCGAGCCCGCACCGGCAGCCCCGACCCACGCCGTGGTCGCCCCGCAAAAAACGGCCGAGCAGGCATCCGATGTGCCGTCAAAGATTACCCGGATGAATGAGGACGGCTCCGAGACCATCGAGGACGTATCCGGCGACACCGGCGCGCACAATCCGCTGTTGGCGGCGGTCGCCTCGACCGTTTCGGCCGGGACCTCCTCGGCATCTGCCGCCTCCACGAGCGGGTCCAATTCGTGGAAGGAGGGCGTGAATTACACGCGCATCGTGCCCGCTCAACCCACTGCGGTGCCGGCCGGGCAAGTCGAGGTGCTGGAGTTTTTCTGGTACGCCTGTCCGCACTGTTACGCGATCGATCCGTTGGTCGAGTCCTGGAAGAAAGCCAAGCCGACCTACATCAGCTTTTCCCGCATCCCTGTCATGTGGAACGAAGGCCATCGCGCGATGGCACGGTTGTTCTACACGCTCGAGAGCTTGGGTAAGCTCGAACAAGTGCATGGCGAGATTTTCAAGGAAATACATGTCGGCGGCAATCCTTTGGTGGCCAACGACCCCGCGGAGTCGGAGCGCATTCAAACGGCGTTCGTGAAACGGTTCGGAATTTCGGAAGCCGCCTTCAAGGAAAAATATCATTCCTTCGACGTCGACAACGCAATGCAAAAAGCCGCCGAGCTGGTGCAACGCTATCGTGTCGACGGCGTTCCAAGATTCATCGTCAACGGCAAGTATGTCGCCGACGTCGCGTCGGCCGGCAGTCCTGAACGATTGATCCCGTTGATCGGCGATCTCGCCGCGCAAGAGCATAAGCGCTAGGGAGCATGCGTACCCACTCCGGAGGGTGCCATTGCGGCCGTGTGCGCTTCGAAGTGATCGCGCCGGCACAGCTCGAAGTCGCCGATTGCAATTGCTCCATATGCAGCAAGTGCGGGTATTTGCATTTGATCGTACCGGCCGATCAGTTCACGCTGCTCAGCGGCCGCGAAGCGCTTTCGACCTATTCATTCAACACGCATACCGCGAAGCATTTCTTCTGCTCTACGTGCGGCGTGAAATCCTTCTATGTTCCGCGGTCGCATCCTGACGGAATCAGCGTCAATGCGCGCTGCATCGACAGCGATACCATCGAATCGATGTCCGTGGTCCCGTTCGACGGACGCGATTGGGAGAAAGGACGGACGGAGTACCGCGACGCCTCGAAGTAGGGCCTGTTCGAGACCGCGGTGCGGTGGGCACATCGCCCGCAGCTGCGCTGCGGAAGTCTGGTTGTAAGGGAAGTGCGCCCGGCGGGATTCGAACCCACGACCCTCGGCTTCGGAGGCCGATACTCTATCCAGCTGAGCTACAGGCGCATATTACGGGGTGGCGATACTACTCGCCGCCTACAAGCCGCGTCCAGCGCTACGTTTAGGCGCCGCGGCGCCCGGCATCCTCACGACTGGGCGTACAGGATCAACTGGGTGCAACGAAACAGCGCAATCGTCTTCCCGGACTCCTTGCGCGCCACAACCACGTCCCAAACCTGGGTCGTCTTGCCTAGGTGCGCGGGCTTGGCGGTGCCGACGAGCGTTCCTTCAAGGGCGGTGCCCAAGAAGTTCGACTTGAGTTCGATCGTCGTGAATCCGGTGGCGCGCGACGGGAGATGCATGATGCATCCGTAGCCAGCACAAGTGTCTGCCAGGGTAACCACGGCCCCCGCGTGCAGGAATCCGTTGGGCGCCAGGAGTGTCTCCTTGATTTCGAGCTCGGCTCTCATTTCCGATTCGCCTGCGTGCGTAATGACGATGCCGAGATGTCCCGGTAATTTTCCGGCACCTATCTTGTTGAGCTGTTCGAGGGTGACCATTGCAATTCTCATCCGCGCGCCAAAGTCGGCGGATTTATCGGCCCATACCGGCGCGACCGAGCCGGATCACTCCGACCCACTTTCCGGCGAGACATCAAAAAAATCCACGACCCCAGTTTCCAACGAGTATTCGGCGCCCACGACCAGGAGTCCCGCCTTTTGTATCAGCTGCTCGATAATTTCCGAGCCGTGGCGCAGGTGCCGCACCGATGCGCGGATATTGGCGCGAACCGCGGCACGCCACAGGGCGCGGGGATCCTGTCTCAGGTCCGTGGATAACAAGCCCTCTATCGACGGCCGGATCAAGTCCACAATGGAATGCAGATTGCGCGACTGATTCTCGATCGGACGCAGAAGTTGCTGCAGGGTCGTTTCAATCGCGCCGCACTGCGTATGGCCCAGCACCACCACCAGCCGTGTCTGGAACTTTTCGGCAGCGAACTCGACGCTGCCGATGAGGGAAGGAGCAACGATGTTGCCGGCAACGCGGATGACGAACAGATCGCCCAAGCCCTGATCGAAGACGATTTCGACGGGTACGCGGGAATCGGAACATCCGAGAATGGCCGCGAATGGCTCCTGACTCCGGGTCAACTCAAGCCGCCGAGCTCGATCGGTGATTACATCACGATTGCTGATGTCCGAGACGAAGCGGCGGTTTCCCTCTTGCAAAAGGCCGAGCGCTTCCCGAGCCGAGATCATTGATGATTCACTGCAAACCCGCTGCTGGGAAAGCTTGGCCGTGACCGGCTTGTGCGCATCGAACCCACCTCGCCGACCCCGCTCGCCGCTTACGAAGGGCGGCCCCGTGGAGGTGCCCGATATCCGAACAGGCGTGCCGGCAAAAACATGACCGCCCGAAACAATGCGAACATAGCTTCGAATGTAATCCCGACGATACGCAGCGGCAGCGACATGAGCCACACGAAGGGCCAGAGAATGATCGCCAAAAGGGCGAGCGGCCAGCACAACACCAACAAGAGGCACCAACCGACAAACGCGAGCAGGGCTGTCACAGGGGTCTCTCCTCTTTTCCCAAACGCAACATTAGCACGGGCGCGGCTTCGTTAGCGTGGGCGCGGAAACTTTGCCAGCAGCGCGGCGCGGCGTTCCAGGCTCTCGGCCGGCCATCGCTCGGAAGCTTTATAGTACTCAGCCACGGCCGGGATGCCGGGCGGCAGCTGCACCCACGGTTGCCTCGACGCGGTATAGATGTGGATATCGGGCGGCATATTTTCCGCCTGATCGAGCGTTCCGACGCGGATGAAGCGAATCGCGTCGCCGGCGCCAGCATAGTTGCTCCATACGGCCACTTGGCATCTTGGACACCGGGATATCCGTTGACCCTTGCCACTGTTGGACGGCGTGTCGACGACTACGACGTCTCCTTGCAGCAGTTGCACCCGCTCCGATTCGATCATGGCGTTCAGGGCGAAAGCGGAGCCTGTTTCCCGCTGGCACCAGCGGCAATGACAGCAGTGAACGAATAATGGCTTGGAGCTCATCCGATAGCGCACCTGACCGCAGGTGCATCCTCCGTCGTATTGAGTGCTCATGGACGCCTCGGTCATGTGTTGCGCTTGCGGGCGGTGACCTCGATCTCGATCCGCATGCGGGGATCGAACAGTCCGGCCGATAGCATCGTCGCCGCGGGGCGAACCTCGCCCAAGTATTTGCGCAGTACGGACCAGCACTCGGGGAAACGCGCGGCATCGGGCAGAATGTAGGTGACACGCACCACGTCCGCGAGCTCGGCACTCAGCCTGCCGTAGAGCCGATTCGATATTCTTCATGCACTGCTCGGCCTGATCCGCCAACTTATCTGAAATGGTCATCGTGGCGTAGTCGAACCCCGTCGTTCCCGACACGAATACCCACTCGCCATCCACCACGGCCCGCGAATAGCCAATGTCGCGCTCGAATTGAGATTCCGAACTGATCAATCGCCGCGTCACTGACTACCCCTTGGGTACTGTGCGCGAGCCTGATCAGCCGATTGCCACGGCACCCGATGTTCCAGCCAGACTTCCAAGGTCGGCGGGAACCGGTTCGGGTTGTCCAAGGATGCCGTGGTAATGTCGATCGTCGTTGGACTCGCCACGTTTTCATAGAGAAGCTGGCTACCGCACGTGCCGCAAAATTGCCGCACGACTCCCTGAGAGGAGCGATAGGTACGCGGGTGGCCCGTCAAGATCTCGACCTGCCCGCGGTCGAAAGTCAGCCAAGCGACGGCCGGCGAGGCGCTCGCTCTGCGACACGTGGCGCAATGACAAATACTGGAGAAGCTGGGTTCACCTGAGATGCGAAACCGAATCGCCGAACAGAGGCAGCCGCCTTCATTGATTTGCATGGTTCCCGCCGTGAAGCTGGACGATTGAGATGCGTACTACGTCGCCCGAATCTTACCAAACATTGCAGTCGCGGAACCTATGCCGCCGTGAAAACAGAGGCCTTTCGCTTGCGGAACAGTCCCGAGTATATTGACCGGAATGCCCAGAACGCTCCAAGTCCAGTGCTGTATCGCCGGGGGCGGCCCGGCTGGAATGATGCTCGGCTATTTGCTGGGTCGTGCGGGAGTCACGACAATCGTTTTGGAGAAGCACACCGATTTCTTGCGCGACTTCCGCGGCGACACCGTGCATCCCTCGACGCTGATCATCATGCAAGAATTGGGATTGGTGGAAGACTTTCTCAAATTGCCGCACTCCGAAATCCGTGCGTTGTCCGGCGAAATCGGCGATACGCGTGTTCAGATAGCCGACTTTGCACGCGTTCCAGCGCCGTACAGGTTCGTTGCCTTGATGCCGCAATGGGACTTCCTGAATTTCCTGGCCGACAAGGGCCGGCGCTTCCCATCCTTGACTATTGCGATGTCGGCACAGGTTACGAGCCTGATCGAGAGCGCAGGCCGCATCGTTGGCGTCAACGTCACTGCGCCGGACGGCCTGCTGGAGGTCCGAGCCGATCTCGTCGTCGGCTGCGACGGTCGCTCATCGACGGTGCGAGCGGCATCCGGCTTGGTGGTGCAAGACTTAGGATCGCCGATCGACGTGCTCTGGTTCCGTCTGTCGAAAAAGGCCGGCGATCCGGCGCAGGTGCTTGGACGCCTCAAAGCCGACAAGATGATCGTGACCATCGATCGAAATGACTATTGGCAGTGCGCTTATGTGATCGGCAAGGGCGGCATCGAACGAATCCATGCCGCAGGGCTGGAGGCGTTGAAGGCCGCTATCGCCGATGGCGCACCCTTTTTATCGGACCGAGTGGACGAGCTGCAGATCGTTCGACGACATCAAGCTGCTTAGCGTGTCTGTCGATCGGCTGACAACGTGGTCCAAGCCCGGATTACTCTGTATTGGCGACGCCGCGCACGCCATGTCTCCGGTCGGCGGAGTGGGGATTAACCTTGCGATCCAAGACGCCGTTGCGACGGCGAATCTTCTCGGCGGAAAACTCAAGACGGGGACATTGCACGATGCCGACCTTGACTTGGTGCGGCGGCGGCGGTTATTTCCCGTGAAGGTAATTCAGAGCCTGCAGGTGGCGATTCACAATCGAGTGCTGTCGCCCGCGATATCGGGCGCCGAACGCACGCTGAAAGTGCCGTGGCCTCTGAAAGTGTTGGATCGCAATGCGTGGCTGCGGCGCTGGCCCGCTCAGATTCTCGGACTTGGCGTTCGTCCTGAGCACGTGCGCTCGCCTTTGAGTCCCTGAACCCGATCGAAGTACCACAGACAGCCCGAGAACGCCTGCCACCAAAGGAAGGCGAACCACCATGGACCGAAAAATTCGGAATGTTTCGACATGAAAATAGCGATATCCGTTGCGGCCATGCAGGCGATGGAAATCGCGATAATTTCCGAAGGGCTGAGCGCATGGACTTTGAACACGCGGACCAACATGGCGTAGCCTGCCGCCCCCGCCATTGAGGATGATCCGAGCACGAGATAGGGCGTGAGGTAAGCGGGAAGCGGGCCCGACGCTCGCATTCCCGCCATGCCGATCCGGACGATGCCGGCACTCAGGGCTGCGGACAAGGCGATGAATAAGAACATATGCCGGCCACGTTTGCGCGTTCGAAGAGAGAGGATCAGCGCTGCGGCGTGAAGCGCCCCGTACACTGCGAAAGAAACGGCGGGATTGGCCGAGACATGCAGTCGCGCCATGACGCACGACGACACGCCAAAGCCGGCAAGCAACAAGAAGTGCCGTTCGTAGAGCAGACCACCGGCGGAATTGACAGCGGTATTCAGCGGGCCGCCGTTGGGCGTCGTGACGATGAGAGGGCCGATGGCGAGGTCGGCTTCAGAGTCGTACTCTGCCGCGCAAGACGTCCCACCAAAGACGCCAGTCCCCCATGAAGCTAAAAAAAGGATATTTGAATGTTGCAGGTTTGTTGTGTTCAAAGAAGAAGTGCCCGACCCATGCGAATGCGTAACCCTGGACAATCCCGACCGCCAATGGCCACCACGAACGCAAGATCACCGCCATGATGAACAAGCCAACGGCGATACTGGTACCCGCGAAATGCAGCCGTCGGCAGATCCGATTGGTATGTTCGCCGAGGTAAAAAGGATAGAAATCACGGAACGTGTGAAACGTATTTGTATCGCTCACCGGAAAACTCCGGGAGAGGCGGCTGGGGCGGCTCGCTGCCGGGGCTCTTCGGCGTATCGCACGATGATTCGCGGAGTGACCGTGTGCCAGCCCACAGGCACAAACGCCGCGCTGTTTGCACCGGATGTCATCGTTTGGCGCCCTCCAGGTCGCCAGGGCCGTCAAATTCAACATTTGCAATCCAGTTGCGCTTCCATCGAGCGACCCGGGCGGCGCTCTCTTCGCCATCGAAGTTCGTCGGCGACCGTCGAATGCGGGATGCATCAATGCCCTCGAATGCGTTGACGTTGACTACCGCGTAGAGACGGCCATCGATACGGCTTGTAACGACCGCCACAACACCGCAACGGCCGCAGGTGTGAAATTCAGCGGCTCGCGTTCCGAAAGTATATTTGGATACCTGCGATGGGTCCTTCACCGTGACCTTCAGGGCACCGCTTGGATTGGAGGTCCACTGACCACCGTGCTTGGAGCAAAACGAGCAACCGCAGGCTCGAGCCTGAATCTCGAGGGTGTCAGGCTCCCAGGTCAATCCGAAGGAAATGTTTCCGCAATGGCACGAGCCCCGGATCAGCATATGATGCCCACCGTTTAGCGCTTAGCCTCACCGCGCAAAGCTTAATAGCAACGACGGCCAGCGGCAACGCGAGTTAGCGACATGGCCGTTCAGCCCTTCGGCGTCCGCAGGATGCGTTCGTATACTCTGAGGTCGCCCTCGGAAAAGCAGCAAAAGATGACCCGGCGAATGCTCGGCAGCTCGCTCACGGAGGAACGAACCGTGTTCACGGCCACATCCGCCGCCAGTTCGACCGGGTACCCATAGATACCGGTGCTGATGCTTGGAAATGCCAATTCGGGAATTTCATTCTGTGCGGCCACTTCCATTGAACGTCGATAGCACGACGCGAGCAGTTCCTGTTCGCCGCTTCGTCCGCCATACCACACGGGTCCGACCGTGTGGATGACATGTTTCGCGGGCAAACGGTAGCCCTTGGTTATTTTGGCATCCCCGGTCTGACAGCCTCCCAGAAGTCGGCATTCATCAAGTAACTCAGGACCGGCGGCATGGTGAATCGCGCCATCGACGCCACCACCCCCGAGGAGGGAAGAGTTTGCAGCATTCACAATTGCCGCCACAGTCAGCTGCGTGATGTCGCTTCGCAGCGCTTGTATTAGTGCCGGCATTGCGCGCGCCCGTCGGTTGAAGTTGAGCAGCACGGAGTCTGTGCGCCTACCGATGCGAAGGATCCACATCGACTTCTCAGACATTGAAAGAAAGCGTTCCCTAAATTGCCACTCAATTTACGTCGGAATCTCCGGTTCTACGAGCGTCGCAAGCTGGGCCAGTGATTCCTGCCAACCGAGATAGCACATTTCGACAGGAATGCCCTCCGGCAGCCCTTCTTGCACGATGTCCAACTCAGTTCCGCACGACACCTTCTTAAACGACACCGTTGTCTCCATTTCTCCCGGCAAGCTGGAGTCATCGAACCTGTCCGTATACCGGATCAGTGTGTTTGGCGCCAGTTGGCGATACTCTCCGCCGAAGGAGTGACCTTGTCCGGTCGAGAAGCTAGTGAAGGACATTTTGTACGTGCCGCCCACTCTGGCATCCATGTGGTGCACTTTGCATGTAAAGCCATAGGGTGGCAGCCACTTAGCGATGGCGTCGGCTTCGAGGAACGCCCGGTAAACGCGCTCCGGAGCGGCGCGAAGCACCCGATGAAGTCGGACGGTACCTGCAGGCATGAGCAGTACTCCTATTGATTCCGAGTGAGACGAGCTGCGAGTCTACAAGAAACGAACCCCGCGGGGCCGCAGGCAGCGCTACTTCGGAGTCAGAATCGGCGTCTTTACGACGATGTACAGAATCTCTTTCCCTTCGACACCGCTGATCCAATGTGGAGTACCGGCCGGTATCACCGCGAATTCCCCCTTGCGAATCACCCGCGAGCTACCTCCCTTGATGCTTTGCGCGCGGACTTCTCCCGGAGCCGTGGAAACGCCGTCCACCACACTGCCGCCCGTGACCAGAGTCGCGGCGCCTTCGATCACGTACCACACATCCGTAAATTCAGCATGCACCTCCGCCTTGCCGGTGGCGGTACGGCGGGCCCCGAAAACGGGATACTCGGATTTTGGGGAAAGACGCAGCAAATAAAGACCCGGGTGTCCCGGCTGCTCCTCCGAAGCTGTCTCGATGGCGCGCCGCAGTTCAGCGTCCGTCAGGAATGTTGACGCCTGTGGGACGGACTGAGCGTGCAGGGACTGGACGAGCAGCAGCAGTAAAAAGGCAGAGATTTTCACGTCCGTAACTCCCGAATTGGATCAAACCTTAAATCGCCGGCCTCCCGATCATCGATCCCCTCCATGGCCACCAGCCCGCGATCGCGGGTGAAGCGGATACGTTAGGCGGCAACTTCGTCGCGAGCCACCGATCGCTCCCACAACCGCAGCGCCAGAAATCCGGCAAGTGCGCCCAACAATGGCAACCACTGTGTCGCCGCGACCATACCGCAGGATATTCTCGAGTCGTGCGAGAGCGCAGTCCAGCGACGCAAACACCCGGCAACGTCCAAACCCTGTGAGTACGCGACCACGGCGAACAGCAGGGGACCCAACATAATCCACAGCAGAATGGAGCTCGAGCGAAGCCAGCGGGCCTGCAGAATGACCGCCAAGGAGAACGAGAGGAACAAAGTGGCGAACCCGGCCCAAGAACCAATATCGATTGAACCCAAGGAGAGCACCCGAGACGCTGGCACCAGACGAACGAACAGTTCCTGAGCCGCAGCACCCACGAGCAGCGCCCCGATCGAAACCCCCAGCACGATGGCTAAATTGCGAAATGTGGCGATGATTTTCATCTGCATGCGCCTTGTGTCTGCGGTGAATTTACTTCACATCATCAGGGGCAGCAAGCTTGCGACGGCGCAAATCGAAGCCAGTTTATCCACATCATCAGCCCCCTCCTTGGCTCGCCGAAGACGCGACCCGCGATCGCTCGAACCGATTGTCAGACCACCTAGTGCACTTTCAGGGGAGCTTGTGGCTCACTGGGGCTTGCACGGCGCATCATCTTTCTCACAAAACTTCGACGTGTACTTCATCTCGCGCTTCAGTCCTTCAAGATATTGAACACGTTCTTCGGTAAGCGTCAGCAGGCACCTGCCCTCGACGGTCGGGACGCCGGAGCCAGGAACCACCATTATTCCTTCCGCTGCGCACTGCGCGTCCCTGAATTTGATCCAGGCGCGCTCAGCAACCACTAAGTATTTTTTCTTGTCCGGGAAGAACGAGCTGACAGGATCGACCGCGCCGGCATCAAACATCTTCATCACGAGCGAGTAGATGTGGTTGAGGCGTTTTTCGTCGGCATTAAGCGCTGCGGCCTGACATTTCTCAATCTGAATAGCGTCGCCATTGCACTGCGGCTCCGTTGAACGCACGGTGAGCGGCGCAAGGCAGATCGCCGAAACTACAATTCCTTGCAAGAAGAGGGTCATGGCCTATTCTAATTCGGTGACTCCTTACAGGACCTGAATGTCTCATGAATTGCGTCGAAGACGGTAATTATTGCGCTCGACCTCGAGACATCCGTCTGATTTCCTTGGGGCTGTGGTTGCGATGTGTCGCGTAGCACTGCTAGAGAGACTATTCCGAATGGGGACGAGGCTGTTCAAGGTTGCTCGCGAGAGAATGCGCACGCGACATTTGGCGCTTCGGAATGGAACAGGCGTACCTGCAGTGGCGGCGTCGGTATGTCAGATATCACAACCGCAGGCATCCGCGAGACATGGGGCCGGCGGAGATTGCTTCGCGTCAGCATCTAGGAAAATTGTCCGAACGATTTGCGCGGCAGCTGCCGGGATCCTTATTCCGGGGAATGATCCGCTATCATCAACAGCAAAGGATAGTACAACGGGCTTTTCAGGCGGCTGTCCACAAGGCGGGAATATTGCAGCGGACGAGCTGTCAAACATTTCGCCATCGCTTTGCCACTCATCTTCTCCAGGCGGGGTCCGACATCCGTACAGTGCAGGATATTGCTAGGCCACGTCGATGTGGGTGCGACCATGATTTACACGCACGTGATGGGGAAAGGCGCAATGGGAGTGAAAGAACCCCTTGGACCGGCGGCCGTACAGTCCGGGCTGCGTTTGCGCATATGCCTTGCCGGTGCTCTCGCATTTGTGTTTCGGCCTTGCGGTGCTTTGGTGCCATAGCGGCCCCAAAGCGGCAAAACGTCGAAAACTTAAAACACATATCTCCCCCCTCCTCCGAAGTCGACGGCAACTGGCCAAAGCTCCTGGGAAATGCTGGGTTCGGTTCATAGCGCACTGATTGCGATGCCGAGCTCGCCGTTGGGCTCGCGTGTTGCCGCGATTTGCTGCCGCTGCTGGCCCGGTAAAGGGCGGGGCCTATTCCGCGATTCGCCGCCCCTCGCTATACTATGTTTGCCTTCAGGGCCTTTGTTCTAAGAATTTCACCGAGTTACCGTGTCCAAAAACGAATCCTCCGATACGCAGTTCTTCAACTCCTTCAGTTTGGTGCTGGGTATCCTCATTCTTTTCGCGATCGTCTTATTCGGGTTCGCGCGCTCGATCGGGGCGGATACTCAAGGGCAAGGTGTGCTGCTGGAGCCATTGCATCTCAAAGACGTGCAGCGAAACATCGAGCCGTTTGCCCATGTGGCGATCGCGGGGAAGGACAACTCGGCCTTGGCGGTGACGGCCGCGCCGGCAGCCGCTGCGGATGTGCCGGCCACCGGTGAACAGGCCTTCACGAAAGTGTGCTCCGCATGCCATGCGACGGGCGTTAATGGAGCGCCGAAGATCGGCGATCATGCGGCATGGGGGCCGCGCATCGCTCAGGGCAAGGAAACGCTCTACAAAGACGCGATAGCCGGCAAAGGCAATATGCCGCCCAAAGGGGGCACGACTTGGCCGGATTCGACGATAAAAATGGCCGTCGACTACATGGTGTCGCTCAACAAGTAAGCTTGTCGAGTGCGCGGAGCTGCACGGCTTCCGCAACATCGATCCTGCGAACCCTGGTCTCGCCCGCCAAGTCGGCGCAAGTCCGCGCAAGCTTCTGCACCCGATGGCATGCCCGGGCGGATAACCCCAATCGCGATACGGCCGTACCGAGGAGCACCCGCGATTCTCGCTGCAAGCCGCAGAAACGTGTCACCTCCTGCGGCGTCAGCCGGGCGTTGTACTTGCCTTGTCGCTGCATTTGCATTTGCCGAGCCGCGGCGACGCGCAGAGCCACGGTTGCCGAGGTTTCCGTCGGTGTAGGCACGTCGAAAAGCAGGTGCTCCACCGGGAGTGCCGGTAGCTCGACATGGATATCGATGCGATCGATCAGCGGTCCGGAAATTCGATGGCGGTAACGAGCAACCTTTTCAACGGTGCAATTGCAGCGTCCACGCGGATCGCCGGCATATCCGCAAGGACACGGATTCATCGCGGCCACCAATTGAAATCTTGCGGGAAATTCGCAAGTGCGCTTGAGTCTCGTGAGATTCACTACGCCGCTTTCGAGCGGCTCGCGGAGCGCTTCAAGCGCGTTGCGCGCGAATTCCGGCAACTCGTCCAGGAACAAGACTCCCAGGTGGGCGAGCGATAATTCGCCTGGCCGCATCGCGCCGCCCCCGATCAGCGCCGCGACCGACGCGGTGTGCTGCGGACTGCGGAACGGCCGATGACCACCGAGGCTCGGTCTACGTCCTGCGGCCGATTCCACACAGGCAACCTCAAGGGACTCGAGGGAGTCCAACGGCGGCAGCAACCCCGGCAATCGTTGCGCGAGCAGCGTCTTTCCGGCACCCGGCGGCCCTATCATGAGGAGCCCATGTTCACCGGCGGCGGCAATCTCCAGGGCGCGCTTGGCCGCGAACTGACCACTCACCTCGGCGAGATCGGGGGGTGGCCTTCGCCCGCGCCCGGAAAGGTCCCAGGCATTCCCGCCGTTGGCGCCATTCCCGCCGTTGGCGCCATTCGCGCCATTCCCGCCGTTGGCGCGATTTCCGCCAATCGCGGAGCCGGCTGAAGTCGCGGTTCCCCGGCGCACCCCATTGCCTCTGAGGGCGGCCCAGACCTCGCGCAGGTTGCCGGCGAGCTTGAGCTTTGCGTGGGGGACCAGGCTCGCTTCGAGCGCATTGGCCGAGGGCAAAATCAGTTCGCGTCCGGAGCGTGAGCCCTCGACGAGCGCGGGCAACAGCTTTGGGGTCTGTCGCAGCTCGCCTCCCAGCGATAACTCGCCGTAAAACTCAAATGAATCGAGCGTGCGCGGCGGTATTTTACTGCTCGCCGCTAAGATACCGATGGCGATAGGCAGATCGAAGCGGCCGCCCTCTTTCGGCAGATCGGCTGGTGACAGATTGACGGTGATCCGCCCCGCCGGAAAATCGAATCCGCTCGTAACCAGTGCCGCGCGAACTCGCTCCTTGCTCTCGCGAACCACCGCCTCCGGAAGACCTACCAGGGCGAACGTCGGGAGCCCGGCGCCCAGGTAGACCTCCACGCGAACCAGGGGAGCCTCGAGCCCCAAAGGTGCTCGACTCAGAACCGTGCTCACATCCTTGTGTTTCGTCACAGCGGCCGGCCATGTCCGGGGCGGATGGCTTTACTGCGGCGACGTCAGCTTGGCTTCAATCTCCTTGAGACGCTCCTCCATTGCAGTCAACTTGGCTTGCGTTCGCTCGAGAAGCGCGGCCTGCACATCGAATTCTTGCCGGCTGACCAAATCGAGTTTGCTGAGCTGGGCCTGCAGCACCGCCTTGAAATTTCCTTCCAGATCCCGCCCGAATGCACGCACCGACTCCGGTACTGAATCCGCGAGGCGGCGCGCCAATTCGTCCAGTCCGCTCGAATTGATAAAACTCATGTCGAATTCTCCTCTATGGGCCAGCTTGCACTCCTACGTGCCAGCTTGCACTCCGGTAAAGCAGTCAACGGCACGGCGTGCGCCATGTTGGTGCATCTATGTCGCCGGCGATAGCGCAACCCCTTGATTCGAGGCTCGTCGAGACTGGCATGGAAGCTGCAATATCCAAGTCAAATAATACGCGCTGGTGCTGGCGGGAGGTTTACGTCTTAACGGTGAAAGCGGGTAAAAATGCATGAAGCTGATCACCGCCGTCATCAAGCCCTTCAAGTTGGACGAAGTCCGGCAAGCGGTCGCGGACATCGGCATTCAGGGCGTTACCGTCACCGAGGTGCACGGATATGGACGACAGCTCGGGCATACGGAGGTCTATCGGGGCGCTGAATACAGTGTCGACTTTCTGCCCAAGACCAAGATAGAGCTTGCGGTGGACGATTCGATTGCAGAGCAGGTGATGGAGGCAGTTTGCAACGTGGCGAGAACTGGAAAAATGGGCGATGGAAAAGTCTGGGTCCTCGAGCTTGAACAGGCGCTGCGTGTTCGCACGGGTGAAACCGGTACGGACGCCATCTAGGAGCAATTCATGAACTCTGGCCGACAATCTTTAGTGATTTGCAAGGAGTATTCGGTCCTCACTCGTTATCGAGTGGGGACTTACTTCTGACGTTTTAGGAGCATCTCGCGCCGGCAAGCCAGCCAACTCCCCCGTCGGTGCGATATCCCGGCGGCGCGGGTCCCTCAGAGGACTCGTGCCGTTTTTTATAATCGCCCGGCCGGCGCAAGACACCGATCGGTTTATACAATAGAAAATTCGAATACTCCATGCTGTGTTGCAGCAAATTCCTTGATTCCGCTGTTAGACTATGTCCTTATTCGATATGAGGAGTTGCCTGCATGAAGATGCTCATCGCCATCATCAAACCGTTCAAGCTCGACGATGTCCGCGCTGCCTTGGCCGAAGTCGGGGTACAAGGCATTACCGTGACAGAGGTCAAAGGCTTTGGCCGCCAAAAGGGCCACACTGAGCTATATCGAGGAGCGGAATACGTCGTCGATTTCCTGCCCAAGGTGAAACTTGAGTTGGCGGTGGATGACGAGCAGGTGGATCGGGTGGTAGAAGCCATTATTGAAACGGCGCGCACGGGAAAGATCGGCGACGGTAAAATATTCGTCGCCGAACTCGGGCAAGCGGTACGAATTCGCACCGGTGAAGCCGGTTCGCACGCCTTGTAGCATTCAGCTGCGTCATAGCTCTCAAGCGAGGATCGGCCAATGAAACGCGTTCTGTTGTTCGCCGCCCTTATTGCCTGGTCGGGCATGGCCGGCGCAGTCGTCTACAAGTGGCTCGATGCGCAAGGCAAGGTGCAGTACGGTGACCGGCCGCCGAACGGCGTACATGCGGAAGTCGTAGAAGGTCTCGGCTCCCGCGCTTCCAGCTCCGCTGCGCAGGCGCGGCCATCCGACGCCGCCCCGGCGGCGCAGCGTATAACAGCGAACCCAAACCAAAATCAACCCAAAGTCGACGATGCCGCCGCCAAGAAAGCCTTGGACGAGGATGTTGCGCAAACCCGAGATAAGCAGTGTGTCGAAGCTCGCGAGCGCTACCGCAGACTGATCGAGGGGCGGCGCATCTACAAGACCGGCGATAACGGCGAGCGACAGTACTTGAGCTCCGAAGAAATCGACTCTCAAAGGTTGGATGCGAAGCGCGACATCGATTCCACCTGCAATAGTCCCACTTAGACTCCAAGCGCCCGTTGCCGCCGAACTCCAGCCGCGCGTGGCCGCTGGATTCCAAGCGCGCTTTGCCGCCCACCGTGCAAAGCCTTAGGCTACTCCCCTGACTAATGCTCAGCCGGGAATAACGCCAATGCAAACAGGATTCGTGGGATTGGGTGCGATGGGTGCGCACATGGCGCGCAGTCTGCACCGCGCGGGGCTTTTGACCGGCGTGTGGAATCGAACCCCCGACAGGGCCGCGGCCCTGGCCGCCGAACTCCATTGCATCGCCTTTTCAAGCGTGGCGGAGCTCGCCGGCAACTGCGAGGCGGTGGTGATATGCGTGTCCGCGGACGACGACGTGCGCGCGGTGATTGCGGGTCTCGAGTCGGGGCTGAATCCCCACATGATCGTGATGGACTGCTCCACCGTGGGTGCGGGCACCGCCCGCGAGATTCACGCCCAGCTCGAGCCGCTCGGCGTCGGCTTTCTCGACTGTCCCGTGAGCGGCGGCGTTGAAGGTGCGCGTACCGCGTCGCTTGCCATCATGGTGGGCGGCGATGAGCCGGTATTCGAGCGCGCGCGGCCCATCCTGGAAGCCATGGGGAAAAACATCGCCTATCTGGGCGCCAGCGGCGCCGGCCAAGCGGCAAAGGCCACCAATCAGATCATGTGTGCAGGCATCATCCAGGCCGTCGGCGAAGCAATGGCATTCGCGCATGCCGAGGGCCTGCCGCTCGATCGCTTGATCGAAGTCTTGGGCAAGGGGGCAGGATCGAGTTGGTACTTCGTCAATCGGGCGCCTTTTATGGCACGTCAGGAATTTCCCGCGGGTTTTCGCGTGCGACTGCACGCCAAGGACTTGCGCATTTGCCGCGAAATGGCGGCAAAGCATGGCGCTCACCTGCCGGTTGTCGAATCGACTCTGCAGCAATATGCGCAGCTGATCATCGAGGGCTATGGCGATGAGGACATATCCTCGATCTATCGCTTGAAATCCAAGCTCTTCCCACAGACGTCCGAACCTACGTGAACGTCTCCTCGCGCGCGCCGCTGCGGATCGCCACCCGCAAGAGCCAGCTTGCTCTGTGGCAGGCCGAACATGTAGCGGCGCTTCTGCGCCGGGCGCATGCGGGACTCGAGGTGCAGCTCGTGCCCCTGGTGACTCAAGGGGATCGCATTCAAGATCGGAGTCTGGCCGCCGTCGGCGGGAAGGGCCTGTTCATCAAGGAATTGGAGGTTGCACTGCAAGAGCAGCGCGCCGACATTGCCGTTCATTCCATGAAGGATCTGCCGGCCGAGCTACCCGAAGACCTCGTCATCGCGGCGCTGCTCGAGCGCGCTGATGCCCGAGACGCCTTGCTCGCGGCGTCGGGCACGGGGCTCGATGATTTGCCGCGAGGCGCCCGCGTCGGCACTTCGAGCCTGCGCCGGCAGGCCCAATTGTTAGCGGCTCGCCCGGATTTGCGCATAGAAACATTGCGGGGCAATGTGGATACCCGATTGCGCAAGCTCGATGCGGGGGAGATGGATGCGATCGTGCTCGCATGCGCCGGGCTGATTCGATTGGGCTGGGAGTCGCGCATCACCGCGCGGCTCGATCCCCAGGTCTCGCTGCCCGCAGTCGCCCAGGGGGTGATCGGCATCGAGTGCCGCCGCGCGGATGCATACACGCAGAGCCTTGTGGCCGTGCTCAATCATGAGGCCTCGCGGGTCTCCACGGATGCGGAGCGGGCCTTTGCGCACCGGCTCGGCGGCAGCTGCCAGTCGCCCATCGCGGCCCATGCACGGCTCGAAGGCCATCAGCTGATTCTCGACGGACTGGTGGCCGAACCTGATGGCTCGCGGGTGTTTCGCGGTACGCTGTCCGGGGTCATCGATGACCCGGGCGCTCTGGGCCGCCGGCTGGCCGACAGAATACTGGCCGCGGGAGCGGGTCCGCTGCTCGAGCGACTGCGCTCCGGTTGATCCCATGCCCGCACTGCACGGTGTCGGCGTCTTGGTCACTCGGCCCGAACAACAGGCAATGCCCCTCTGCCGGCTTTTGGAAATTGAAGGCGCGAGCATCCTGCGCTTGCCGGCCGTAGAAATCCGAGCTTTCGGCAATCGGCGTGAAACGGCTGCGCAAATCGGCGCCGTCGGAGACTTCGACATCATCATCTTCACGAGCAGCAACGCCGTTCGATTCGGCGCGTCCCTGCTCGATCAACAGCGCGATCTGACCCTGGCAGCCTTGGGTCCGGCGACCGCTCGTGCGCTGAACCTTGCCGGCTATCGGGTGGCGGTGCAGCCGCAAGGAACGTTCGACTCCGAGGGCCTGCTCCAACATCCGCGGCTGGAGCACCCGGCGGGCTGCCGAATACTGATCATCAAAGGCAGCAAGGGCCGGCCGTTTCTCGAACAAGAACTCTCCCGCCGCGGTGCGCGCGTGGTGGCGGCCGAGGTGTACGAACGCATACCCGCAGCTCCGAGTTCCGCGATTCTCGCGGGTCTGCTCGAGAGCTTCGTCGAGGGAGCGCTGCACGTGATCACCGCGACCAGCCTCGAGATCGCCAGCAACCTGCTCGACATCGCAACTCCCGAATTGCGCCGTGAATTCGACAACGTGCATTGGCTGGTCCCAGGCGAGCGCGTTGCGGCGGGCGTGCGTGAGCGGGGATTGACTGCGCCGCTGGTGCAGGCAGACTCCGCCGATGATCACGATTTGGTTGCGGCGCTGATCCGTTGGCGCAAGACCGAATCCGGCGCGTAATCGAAGGAATCGAAGAACAGCCGTTTCGCTGCGACTCCGCGCGCGCCGAATTCGCGCCGTACCGCCCCTATCATGGCCGGCGGCCCCGCCGCATAAACATCGTATTGTTCAAGATCCGCGATCTCCCTGAGCACCGCCTCGTGCACCCATCCTCGGGATCCCCGCCAGTCGGCTGAGGGCTCGGAGAGTACCGGCACGTAGCGAAACTGCGCGCGGCGCGCAACAGCGGGGCGGTCGGGCGGCCGCGCAAACTCTTCGAGTGCCGCCTGCGCATACAAGTCGCGCTCGCTGCGCACGCCCCAGTACAGGGTGATGTTTCGCTCTATGCCGCTCTCCATCACGTGCCGCAGAATGCTGAGCAAAGGCGCGAGCCCCGTACCGCCGCCGACCAGCAACATCGGCGCGGCGCCGGGTCGATACACGAACTGTCCGAGCGGACCCTCGAGACTGAGCAGCGAATTTTGCGCATCCTTATCGAAGAGCGGCCCCGAAAACTCGCCGCCGGCCACCCGCCGCACATGCAGCTCGATCAGGTGCGAGTCTTGCGGCGAGGAGGCGATCGAAAAGCTGCGGCGCCGGCCGCCGGGCAACATGATGTCGACGTATTGGCCGGCCTCGAATCGGAGGGGCTCCGCCACGGGGAGCTTGAGATAAAGACCCATCACGTCGTGCGACAAGTGTACGGCGCGCTCGATGCGGGCCGGAAGGCGTTTGATGCGGACTTCGTCGGGCGTCTTGATTTCCCGAGTTTCGAGGGAAAGATCGGTGCGTGCGCGTGCCTGGCACAAAAGCACGAAACCCTCGGCGGCCTCCGCATCGGACAATCCGAGCGGCGGACCGTTCGGGTAGTACACCTCGCCTTGCAGCAGTCGGGCACGGCACGATCCGCAATTGCCGCCCTTGCAGCTGTGCGGCAAATTCAATGACGCCGCCAGCGCGGCATCAAGCAGCGACTGGTCTGATGCCGCGCTGAAGGTGATATTTAATTTGGGTACGCTGATACGCACTGGTGTTCCTGGCCGAACACCTTAACATGGCGCGGGTGACGGGCTTGGTGCCGTTGGCTCCTAGGGCTGGCTGCGCTTGCTATCCAGCCATTCGCCGATCGGTTTCCATTGCTTCCAGTCCGGCCATGCAAGATATTCCGGCAGTTCCAGCACACCCATCCCGCGGGCATAAGCGCGCACGTAGTTCTGCGCCTCACGCAAAACACCCAGGTAGGGTACCTTGAGCTTGCTGAGATACTGATCCAATTCCTCGTATATCAACGTGAATTCGCGGACGCGATTAGCGATCACCGCCAACCGCGCTTGCTTGCGCGACACCTTGCCGATCTCAAGCAATTCCGACATGAAATGTCCACATGCCTTGATATCGATACTGGAAGGCAGCACGGGAACGATAATGGTTTCAGCTCTGCGCACCAGCTCATTGAGCTCAGTGCCGTGAACGCGGGCGGGCGCATCGATGATGAGGATGTCGGTGTTGCGCGCCACGCTGCGCAGGCCCTCTTCATACGCGGCAACACCGCTGATGGCGGGTAAATCGGCCGGTCGCTGCGCCAGCCAATCGAGGCTGGAACGCTGGGGATCATAGTCTGCAATGCATACTTGGTGACCATCTCGGGCGAAAAACACGGCGATATTGGTCGCCAGAGTGCTCTTGCCGCATCCGCCCTTCGCATTCAACACCATCACGTGACGCATAATTCCCCGGCTTTGTTGTTTTGCAGTAAGGTAAGACCCAAGGGGTGCTTTACGCAACCCCTGCTCGCGACTAACCGACGCTTCGGCTATGCTCTCGACTATGCGCATCGAGTTTCTGAAGATGCAGGGGCTGGGCAACGATTTTTTGGTATTCGACGCCCGCTCCGCCGCCGCCGACACGCGCTTAAGTTCAAGCAAGCTGCGCGCCCTCGCCGACCGGCGTACCGGTGTGGGCTTCGATCAAGCGCTGATGCTGGAAAGGCCGCGCGATGCACGCAATCGCGTGTTCTACCGAATCTTCAATTCCGACGGCACTGAAGTCGAACAGTGCGGCAATGGGGCGCGGTGTATAGCGGCTCTCTTGTACGCGCGCGCGCCGCAATCGGGACGCGAGGTGGCGATGGAGAGCCTCGCGGGCATCGTGCATGCGCGCGTCGACGACGACGGCATGGTGTCGGTGGATATGGGTGCGCCCAACTTCGATCCGCGCGCGATTCCGATGGTAGCCGCCGCTGAAGCGACCACCTACTCGCTGCAGGTCGACGGCGCCGACGTCGAGATCGGTGCCGTGTCCATGGGCAATCCTCATGCGGTACTTCAAGTGCCCGACATAGAATCCGCGCCGCTCGAACGGTTTGGGCCTAGTATCGAACGCCATCCCCGGTTTCCGAAGCGGACCAACGTAGGCTTCATGCAGATCGTGGATCGGGCTTGCATTCGATTGCGAGTATTCGAACGCGGCGTGGGCGAGACCCAGGCGTGCGGAACGGGCGCATGCGCTGCGGTCGCCGTGGGCAAGCGTTGGGGACTGCTGGATCAGGACGTGCGAGTCGAACTGCCGGGCGGCACGGCGCGGTTTCCGGGCAAACCGACAGCGGACCCCTGTGGCTCACCGGGCCGGCGACCACCGTGTTTACTGGAACGATTGAAATTTAACTGACGTACGGGAGCTCAATAATGACAATCAGTCACGCGCGCGGAATGAAGCCGGAGGGCCTCACCGACGCCAGCGTTGCGGAATATCTGCAGACCTATCCGGATTTCTTCGAGCGCAATTCTGCGCTGTTGGCGAAATTGCGCCTGCCGCATCTGCGGGACGTGGGTGCGACGGTGAGTCTGGTCGAGCGCCAAGTCGAGGTGTTGCGAGACCGCAATCAATCGCTCGAACGCAAATTGAGAGAACTTGTCGACGTGGCGCGCGCCAATGACTTGCTGGCCGACCGCATTCACCGCCTGAGCCAGCGCCTGATACGCGCGCGCACGATGCTCGAGACCATCAATGCGGTCGAGACGTCGCTGCGCGAGGATTTCGATGCCATGCATTCGGTGCTGGTGCTGTTCCTGGAACAGGCACGCGGTTTGGAATCGGATGCGGGCCGATTTTTGCGTTCGGGCAATGCGGCCGACGCCGATATCAAGACTTTCGAATCGCTCATGCAGTCGGGCAAGCCCCGATGCGGCCAGGTCCGCGATGCGCAACGCGACTATCTTTTCGGCAAGGATTCCGTCGAGATTGGTTCCGTGGCGCTCACCCCCCTGGGCCCCAAGGGCGAACTGGGCATTCTGGCCATCGGCGCCAGCGATGCGGAACGCTTTCACCCGGCGATGAGCACGGAATTTCTGTCCCGCATCGGCGAGCTCGTGACGTACGCGCTCATGCGCTAGGAGTTCGGGCGAATGGTTTCCGCCGAGCGCGAGTGGATCGATCGATTCTTGGCGCACCTCTCGCATGAGCGGCGCATGAGCGCACATACCGCCGCGGCCTATCGGCACGACTTGATATCGCTGGCCGACTTCGCGGAACGGCGAAACCTCGGCGAGTGGAAAGCGCTCGATAATCTTCAACTGCGGACGTTTGCGGCCGCCCTGCATGGCGGAGGCTTGAGTCCCCGCAGTATCCAACGCCGTCTGTCGGCCGCACGGACGTTTTACGGATTCCTGATGCGCGAGGGCCATTGCGCGCGCAATCCAGCACTGGACGTGCGGTCGCCCAAGCCCAAGAAGCGGCTTCCGGCCACCTTGGATGCCGATCAAATGGGCCGCCTTTTGGCGTTTCGGACCGATGATTCCTTGTCCGCTCGCGACAAGGCCATCATGGAATTGTTCTACTCCTCGGGACTTCGATTGACCGAACTCGTCAGCCTGAACCTCATGGATCTCGACCTCAAAGATCGCACGGTGCGGGTGCTCGGCAAGGGGCATAAGACTCGAATCGTGCCCGTCGGCAGCAAGTGCGTGTCTGCTTTGAATAAATGGCTGAAAGAGCGCGCGGCGTGGGTGAAGCCCAGCGTGGAGTCGCCCGGCGGGCGAGCCTCCGGCGTGAACGCGCTTTTTGTCGGGCGAAGCGGGCGGCCTTTATCGGTTCGCGCCGTGCAATTGCGGGTCGGCGCCTGGGGGCGCCGGCAGGGCATCGGCATTCATATACACCCCCACATGTTCCGCCATTCCTTTGCAACGCATTTGCTCGAATCGAGCGGCGATTTGCGGGGAGTGCAGGAATTGCTCGGGCATGCCGATATTGGCACCACTCAGATCTACACGCATTTGGATTTCCAACGTCTGGCAACGGTGTACGAGGCCGCGCATCCGCGAGCCCGCCGCCGCTCACGCAGCGCTTGAAAGCGGCCTGCGCAGGCCCCACCCTTGTGCGTATGTATCACGATCCAAAGCAGCTCTATGGGACCACGATTCTCGCGGTACGGCGCAATGGGCGAGTGGCGGTCGGGGGCGATGGACAAGTGACTTTGGGTCAAACCGTCATGAAGGGCAATGCCCGCAAGGTGCGCCGCCTATACGGCGGCAAGGTGCTCGCAGGCTTTGCGGGCGGAACCGCGGACGCGTTCACCTTGTTCGAGCGGTTCGAGGGAAAACTCGAGAAATACGGCAATCTGACCCGCGCGGCCATCGAATTGGCGAAGGACTGGCGTACCGATCGGAGCCTGCGCCGCCTCGAAGCACTCCTGTGCGTCGCAGATACCGAAAGCACCTATGTCATATCCGGCAACGGCGATGTGATCGAGCCGGAGCATGACTTGATCGCCATCGGATCCGGGGGCGGCTTCGCCCAGGCCGCCGCTCAAGCCTTCATGCAAGGGGACCTGTCGGCACGCGAGATCGTCGAGCGCTCGATCAATATCGCCGCGGACATTTGCATCTATACGAATCGCAATCTGACGATCGAGGAACTCTAGCGCTGATGTCGCAGATGACCCCCCGTGAAATCGTCGAGGAGCTAGACAAGCACATCGTCGGGCAGAAGGCCGCCAAGAGGGCGGTCGCGATCGCCTTGCGCAACCGCTGGCGGCGCCAGCAAGTAGCCGAGTCGCTGCGTCCCGAGATCACGCCGAAAAACATCCTCATGATCGGTCCCACGGGTGTCGGCAAGACCGAAATCGCCCGCCGCCTGGCGCGTCTCGCCAAAGCCCCGTTCATCAAGGTCGAAGCCACGAAGTTCACCGAAGTAGGCTATGTTGGCAGAGAAGTTGACTCGATCGTGCGCGATCTTGTCGAGATCTCCGTCAAAATGACGCGCGAGGAGGAGATGGCCAAGGTTCGTTACCGGGCCGCCGACAATGCCGAAGAGCGGGTCCTTGATGTGCTATTGCCCCGCGCTTCGGCGGGCTTCTTGGACGATGGCGCTCCGCGCGACAACGAAACGCGGCAACGTTTCCGGAAAATGCTGCGCGAGGGGCAGCTCGAGGATCGTGAGATCGAAATTGAAGTGCGCGCCATGCCGATGGGCGTCGAAATCATGGCGCCGCCCGGCATGGAGGAAATGACCCAGCAGCTGCAAGGCATGTTCCAAAACCTGGGAGGAGGCCGCACGCGCCAGCGAAAGCTCAAAATCAAGGAAGCGCTGAAGCTCCTAGTCGACGAAGAAGCGGCGAAAATGATCAACGAAGACGAACTGAAGGTTCGCGCAGTCGAAAACGCGGAACAGAACGGCATTGTCTTCATCGACGAGATCGACAAGATCGCTCGCCGTCAAGAAACCGTGGGTGCCGACGTCTCGCGCGAAGGCGTGCAGCGCGACTTGCTTCCCTTGGTCGAGGGATGCACCGTGAATACCAAGTACGGCACGGTTAAGACCGATCATGTATTGTTCATTGCATCCGGCGCATTTCACATGTCCAAGCCCTCGGACCTGATCCCGGAGCTGCAGGGCCGGCTGCCCATTCGCGTCGAGCTCGAGCCCTTGGTCGTGGAGGATTTCGTGCGCATCCTGACCGAACCCGACGCGTCGCTTTGCCGCCAGTACAAGGCGCTGCTCGCCACCGAAGGCGTCGATCTCGAGTTCGAAGCCTCCGGGGTCCAGCGGCTTGCCGAAGTGGCATTCGAGGTCAATGAGCGCACTGAAAACATCGGCGCGCGGCGCCTGCACACCGTCATGGAGCGGCTGCTGGAAACGGTTTCCTTCGACGCCGCCGACCGCAGCGGCACTCATGTCCTCGTCAATCGGGAGTACGTCGAGGGTAATCTCGGTGAACTGGTGAAAGATCAGGACCTGTCGCGGTACATCCTCTAGAGCGCGCGAATGCCTCAACCGACCGAGATCAAATTGCGCACCAAATCGCGGCTGCTCGAGGTGCGCTTCGATGATGGATCGCATTTCGAATTGCCCTTCGAGTATCTGCGCTGCTTCTCCCCCTCCGCCGAGGTGACGGGCCATGGCGGTGGCGAGGGAGTTCTGCAGACAGGCAAACAAAATGTCGGTATTACCGGCGTCGAACCGGTGGGAAATTATGCCCTGCGGCTGCTGTTCGACGACGGCCATAACACCGGCCTCTACACGTGGACTCTCTTGCACGAACTCGGGCGCGATCTTGATCGAAACTGGGCGCGCTACCTCGAACGCTGCGCCGAAGCCGCTAAATCGACCTGACATCCGCGTGGCCCGACAGGGGGCTTCCCCAGTCGGCTACAATGCGTCCATTGCTTTCGGAGAGCGCGATGGATGACTCGGACCGCAAGGTCGATTTCGGATTTGAGAAAGTCGCCCGGGGCGAAAAGGCAGAGCGCGTTCGTTCCGTGTTTGCGTCCGTGGCGGGCAAGTACGACGTCATGAACGACCTCATGTCGTTCGGCGTGCATCGTTTATGGAAATATTTCACCGTCTCCTTGACCGGTCTTAAGCCAGGCCAACGCGCGCTGGATGTGGCCGGCGGCACCGGCGACCTCGCCGCCGGCATGCTGCGCCAAGTGGGCAAGTCAGGAGGCGTGGTCCTGTCCGACGTCAACTCCGCCATGCTCACCATCGGCCGGGATCGTCTCCTCGATAAAGGTTTTGCAGGAAATTTCGAGTGCATCGTCGCCGATGCCGAGCGCCTCCCCTTCGCCGATGACTCCTTCGATTGCATCACCATTGGTTTCGGGCTACGCAATGTGACCGACAAAGCGGCGGCATTGCGGTCGATGCGGCGCGCGCTGAGGCCCGGCGGCCAACTGCTCGTGCTCGAATTTTCTACGCCGGTGGCGCCCGGCCTCAAACCGATCTACGACGCATATTCGTTCAAGGTTCTGCCGCTGTTGGGACGGCTCGTGGCGCAGGATGCGGACAGCTATCGATACCTGGCGGAGTCAATTCGAATGCATCCGAATCAGGAGACGCTGCTCGGAATGTTGCGCGATGCCGGTTTCGCCCAGACGCGATACCACAATCTGACCGGCGGCATCGTCGCCTTGCATCGAGGCTACAAAATCTGACATGCCGGCAACCGCAGCATGGCTTGCCTCAGCCGAGGCCCTCCTCAATCGGTGTATCGACGCATCGACGCAGGCGGGGGCGCTCGCGCGGCGGCTGCAGGGTACTTCCTTGCAAATCGACGTAGAGGGAATCACGCGGGTTCGCGCGGCTGCCTTCGGCGGGCGGCTGGCGCTGTCCGCGGACGATGCTGCAGGGGCGGACGCCGTCATTTCAGGGTCGGTGCCGGCGCTTTTGCATTTGCTCAAAAGCGGGTCGAATCGCGAGCTAAGGAGATCGGCGGCGGCCGGTCGTCCCGCGCAGATACGCGGCGATGCGGAGATCGCCAATTGTATCGGGAACTATTCATTCTCGCGCGGCCGGACCCGGAGGAGGAGCTGTCCCGATGGATAGGCGACCTTCCGGCGCGACGGCTGTCGCAGCTCGGCAATCACGCGCTGGAATTTGCACGCCGCACGCGCCGCACCGCCGGCGCGAATATCGCCGAATATCTGCAAGAAGAAGGCCGCGATCTCGTCAACAAGACGGAACTCGATGAGTTCCTGCGCGGCGTCGACGATGTGCGGGAAACCGCCGATCGGATCGAAACACGCCTCGAGCGCCTCGAACGGCGGCTGAAGGGTATCGGTTGATGCGCGCCCGTGTCCTCGCCCGGCTGCTGCAAATTCAACGTGCGCTGGTAAGACATGGGCTCGATGATTTCGTGCGCGCGACTCACCTGTACCGGCCGTTTCGCTTTCTCGCCTATCTGTCGCCGTGGACTTGGTTTCAGCGCAGCATCGGCGTCACCCGCGGCGAGCGGCTGCGCCTGGCGCTCGAGGAACTCGGACCGATCTTCGTCAAGTTCGGGCAGGCGCTGTCGACACGCCGTGATCTTCTGCCGCCGGAAATTGCCGATGAGCTGGCGAAACTTCAAGACCGCGTCCCGCCCTTTGACGGGGCGATCGCGATCGGGTCGATCGAACAGGCGTTTGGCCTCGAGCTCGCCGATATTTTCGGCAGCTTCGATCCCCAGCCCCTCGCCGCGGCTTCGATCGCGCAAGTGCACGTTGCAACGCTCAAAAGCGGCCAAGAGGTCATTGTAAAAATATTGCGCCCGGGAATGCGCGAGATCATCGATCTCGACCTCGAGGTGCTGGAGTATTTGTCCAGGCTCGCCGACGAATACTGGGCAGAGGCGCGCCGTCTGCGGCCGGTCGAGCTGGTGCGCGAATACCGCAAGACCATTCTCGACGAACTAGATTTGCTGCGCGAAGCGGGCAATGCCGCCCAGTTGAAGCGAAATTTCGCGGGCTCGCCTTTGCTGTACGTTCCCGAGGTCTATTGGGACTACTGCCGGGTCAACGTCATGGTCATGGAGAGAATACACGGCGTCATCGTCAACGATCTCGCAGAATTACGCAGGCAGGGCGCGGACATCGCCAAGCTCGCGGAAAACGGCGTGGAGATTTTTTTCACGCAGGTGTTCCGCGACAATTTTTTCCACGCAGACATGCACCCGGGCAATATCTTCGTGCAGCTGGACGATCCGCAGAATCCCCGCTATGCGGCGGTGGATTTCGGCATCGTCGGCACATTGCAGGCGCGCGACCAACATTACCTGGCCGAGAATTTCCTTGCATTCTTCAACCGCGACTATGCCCGCGTCGCGGCGCTGCATGTGGAATCAGGTTGGGTGCCGCGCGGTACGCGGGTCGATGAACTGGAATCCGCGGTGCGCACCGTCTGCGAGCCGATCTTCAACAGGCCGTTGAAGGAAATATCCTTCGCGCACGTGCTGCTGCGCCTGTTTGAAACGGCGCGGCGCTTCGACATGCAAGTGCAGCCGCAACTCATTCTCCTGCAGAAGACGCTTTTCAACATCGAAGGGCTCGGCAGACAACTGTACCCGGAACTCGACCTGTGGCGGACCGCGCAACCGTACCTGCGCAAGTGGAGGCGCGAGCGAATGAGTCCGGCGGCCTTGCTGCGGCGGGCCCGCATGCAATTGCCGGATGTGCTGGTGGCCCTGCAGCAGGTGCCGCAAATATTCCAGACCGTCGTGCGCGACGCGACGGATGGACGCCTGCAATTGCACGTGCGGGATAACGGCTTCGCGGAGCTGCGCGATGAAACGCGGCGCAGCGACTCGCGCCGGGACACAGCCATCGCGGCGGCCGTTCTCTGGTTGTCCGGTTTGATATGGCTGGCTTTCTCGACGCGATTCGCGTGGCTGGGCTGGTCGCAGATGGCCGTCGCCATCGTGCTCTTCGTCTGGTCGAGATCCTCCGAGTCGCGCGGCGCGTGAGAGTTCCGATAGAGAGCTCGACCAGCTATCGCGGCCGGAATTCGCGGCCGAATTGGCGCATCCTCGCGGCCTTCATCGCCGCCGCCTGGCCGCGGGCGCGCCCGGCGCGGCCGAAGTAACCGCCGAGTGACAGGCGCCGCGATCCGGTAAGACTTACAAAAGCGGCGGCGCTGTGCAGATTGCGCTATCCTCGCCGCTCTGTTTGGGCGGCGAATCAAAGAGGTGTCATTGAAGTATTTCCGCAGGCGCGGCCATGGGCGTGCGCTGTTGGACCGGGCCTCTCAGATTGACGAGCCCATTTCCGCTGAGATCTTCAGCGTCGAACGACTTGAACAGCACGCAGAAAGTTTGGCAAAGGCGCAGGAGGTGTCGGCCAGCCAAACGGCCGGCGTTTCCTTGCGCAGACGATTGCGCTCCAACGCGCTGCGCCTCGATACCGCTTTTCACGCACTGATCGCCGGGATTCGCAAAGGCCATGCCGTCACTCCGGCAGCCGAGTGGCTCGTCGACAATTACTACATGGTCGATGAGCACATCCGTGCCGTGCGCCGCGATCTGCCGTCCGGATTCTATAAACAACTGCCGAAACTTTCGCACGGGCCGTTGCGCGGTTATCCGCGCGTCTACGGACTCGCGTGGGCCCTGGTCGCGCACTCGGATAGCCGCTTCGAACCGGACACCCTGCACCGCTTTTGCCGCGCGTATCAACGGGTCCAGCCATTGACGATCGGCGAGCTGTGGGCCATCGCCATTACTTTGCGCGTGGTGCTGATCGAAAACCTGACGCGTTTGGCGTCCGGAATCGTCTATCGGCTGGCTCTGCGCGAGAACGCGAACACATTGGCCGACAAGTGGTTGATGGATGACGCTGCGCAGACGGGACCCGATTCGCCCGCGATGCGTCCGGTCAAAGGCCAGCAGCTTCCCAACGCGTTCAGCGCGCAACTTTTTCAGCGGCTGCGGGACCATGACCCGGAGACCACGCCGGGCTTGGCCTGGCTGCATCGGACGCTTGCCTCGCAAAATACCACGGCGGACGACATCGTTCACAGCGAGCACCAGCGTCAGGGTGCGGTCAATTTGAGCGTCCGCAATATCATCACCAGTTTGCGGCTCATCTCGGCGGTCGACTGGGCAAAATTCTTCGAGAGCGTCAGCCTCGTCGACGAATTGATGCGCGAACGCAGCTCTTTTGCGGACTTCGACTTCACCACCCGCGACCTTTATCGGCACGCAATCGAGGAACTGTCGCGCCGCTCGCGGCACACCGAGATAGAGGTTGCCCGCCGCGCGTTGGATGCGGCCGAGCTCGCGGCCGCCAATGCCGGCGACGTGCGCAAGCACGCGAACGTGCCGCGACACGAGATCGAGCCCGGCTATTATCTCGTGTCCGCAGGACGCTCCACCCTGGAGCGGGAATTGCGGTACCGCGTCCCCTGGAGCCAACGCATTGCCCGCTGGACGCGCGGCGCGGGGGTTCTCGGCTATGGCGGCGGCATCGCTGCCGTGAGCCTCGCACTGACGGCCGCGATGATCTTCTTCGCGGGACTGCCGAGCCTGCACGCGGCTTTGGCGATTTTCGTCGTCTTGCTCGCGCTCGCGGCGGCGTCCGATATCGGGATCAGCATCGTCAATCTTTGGGTGACGCATTTCTGCAGCCCCGCTTTGCTGCCGGGGCTGGAACTCCTGGACGGCGTCCCCGCCGAATTGCGCACGGTGGTTGCGGTGCCGATTCTTCTGACGAGCATTGCCGACATCGAGGAATCCGTGCGCGGGCTCGAGGTTCACTACTTGGCCACCCAGGACGGCGACTTGCGCTTCGCGCTTCTCACCGATTGGGTCGACTCGAAAACCGAGACCACTCCGCAGGATGAGAAATTGCTCGCCGCGGCGGCCGCCGGAATCGCCCGGCTGAACAGGTCCTACGGCGGCGTACACGGCGAGGACCGATTTTGGCTGCTGCATCGCAAGCGGATGTGGAACGAGGCGCAAGCGCGGTGGATGGGCTGGGAGCGCAAGCGCGGCAAGATCCATGAATTCAATCTGTTGCTGCGCGGCTCGACCAATACGAGCTTCGTGCCCATCGACGGACAGCCGCCGCAGCCGCCTGCCGGAGTGAGGTACGTCATAAGCCTGGACGCGGACACGCGCCTGCCGCGCGGCGCGGCCGTGAGTCTCATCGGCAAGATGGCGCATCCGCTCAACAAGCCGGTCATCGATCCGGTTCAGCGAATGGTGACGGCGGGATACGGGATCCTGCAGCCGCGAGTCACGCCATCGCTGCCCGTCAGTCACGAAGCGTCCTTTTTCCAAAAGACCTTTTCCGGTCCGAGCGGCATCGATCCGTACGCATTCGCCGTCTCCGACGTCTATCAGGACATGTTCGGCGAGGGTTCGTACAGCGGCAAAGGGATCTACGACGTCACTGCTTTCGAAACGACATTGGCGAATCGCGTCGGCGACAATCGCCTGCTCAGTCACGATCTGTTCGAGGGCACCTTCGCCCGCTGCGGCCTTGCCTCGGACGTCGAAGTCGTCGAGGAATATCCCTCCCGTTACGATGTCGCCACGTGGCGCCAGCATCGTTGGACGCGCGGTGATTGGCAACTGCTCCCGTGGGTGCTCGGGGCTCACACGCCGATGTCGCCTCTCGGGCGCTGGAAGATGTTCGATAACTTGCGCAGGTCGATGGTGATGCCTGCGGTTGTCTTGGGACTCGCCATTGTTTGGCTCAAATCCGCGCCGCTGATCTGGAGCGCTTTCTTTCTCGGCACCATGGTGCTGCCGACGCTATTGCCCTTCATCGTCAATCAGCTGGCGAAGCTTGCGGATTTCACGAGGACGAGCTATCTGCGGACCTTGCGCAAGGAAGCGTCCCAGAATGCGTCGCTAATCGCCTTACGGGTGATTTTCTGGGCGGATCAGGCATGGACGATGACGGATGCGATTGTTCGCACGGTGTATCGATTGGCCGTCTCCCGGCGCAATCTTTTGGAATGGATCACGACGGCGCAATCGAATGCACATGCATCGTCCACGGTGGCGGGCTACTACCGGAAGATGGCGGGCGGAATCTTGCTCGTCTTGGGCCTGACGCTGATCCTGCTTCTCGAAGCGCACCGATTTCCCTGGATCGCGGTGCCGTTCTTGGTGGCGTGGCTGGCCGCGCCCGCCGTTGCACGAAATATCAGCCAGCCGGCGCGCCCCGCCCGCCGCGAGACGTTGACCGCGGAAGACCGGCATCGTCTGCGCATCATGGCGCGCCAGACCTGGAGTTTTTTCGATACGTTCGTGACGGCGGAACAAAACATGCTCCCGCCGGATAATTTTCAGGAAGTACCGTACGCCGTGGTCGCAAACCGCACTTCGCCCACCAACATCGGATTGTACTTGCTGTCCGTGGTCTCGGCCCGGGAATTCGGATGGATCGGAACCTTCGATGCCGTGGACCGGCTGGAAGCGGCTTTTGCCTCGCTCGAAAAACTCGAGAGGTATCGCGGGCATTTCTACAACTGGTATGACACGCACGATCTGCGCCCGCTCGACCCGAAATACATCTCGACCGTCGACAGCGGCAATCTCGCCGGTCATCTACTGGCTCTCGACGGTGTGTGCCGTGCATGGGTGGCTCAATCGTCCCGCACTCATATCGACGTCACCGGGATGCTGGACACCCTGGAGCAATTGCAGGATGTCGCACGCGTGCTCAACGACGGCCGGCGCAGCTATGGCGTTTCGCCGCGCCAGCTCGATACGGCAGTCGACAGCCTCCGTGCGTCGCTGCGATCGATCGACTGGAGCGGCGGCTCCTCTGCGCTCACGGTCATACTCGAGCAAGCAGAGAGCGTGCGGGACATTGCGCAAGCTCTCACCGACGAACGCCCGGAAGACGCAAACGCACCCCTTCTGCACTGGTCGGACATGTTGCGCACCAATGTGCTGAGCCACCTGCGCGACATCCAAGCGGACGCCGCCGAAATCGCGCAGCTCGGCGCGCGGCTGGAGTCGCTTGGGTCGCGGGCGCGAGCTTTCGCAATGGCCATGGAATTCGGCTTTCTGCTGGAGCCGGAACGTCAACTGCTGACCATCGGCTATCGAGTGGCGGACCGCGCTCAAGACCCAAGCTGCTACGACCTTCTGGCGTCGGAAGCACGACTCGCGAGCTTCTTTGCGATTGCCAAGGGCGATCTGCCGGTTCGCCATTGGTTCAGGCTGGGACGCTTGCTCACGCCCGTCGATGGAAGCTCGGCGCTGGTGTCGTGGTCCGGCTCCATGTTCGAGTATCTGATGCCGGTGCTCATCATGCGCGAACCGGCGGGCAGCGTTCTCGGCGAAACCGCCCGGCTGATCGTCAAACGCCAGATCGAATATGGCGCTGAACGGAATCTGCCCTGGGGAGTATCGGAATCCGCGTTCAATGCGCGCGACCGGGAATTCACCTATCAATACTCGAGCTTCGGCGTCCCCGGTTTGGGGCTGCAGCGCGGGTTGGGAGACGAAGCCGTCGTCGCGCCCTATGCCACCGGCATTGCCGCAATGATCGATCCGCCTGCCGCCATGCGCAATTTTGAGCGCCTTCAGAAGCTTGGCGCCCGCGGCCGCTTCGGCTGGTACGAGGCGCTCGATTTTTCGCCCGCGCGGCTGCCCGAAGGCGTTGCGGTGGTACCGGTGCGGGCGTTCATGGCGCATCACCAGGGCATGATCCTCGTGGCTATTGCGAACGTCTTGAAAGACGGTATGTTTCGCACGTGCCTTCATTCGAATTCCATCATTCAGGCGACTGAGCTTCTCTTGCAGGAACGGACGCCGCGGGATGCCGATCTGCCTTCGCGACCGGCCGAAGAAGTTCCCTCGGCTCCGGAGCTGCGCGAATTGGCGGCCGTCGCCCCGCGCCGCTTCACCTCGCCGCACCACGCCGCCCCGCGCACTCACCTGCTGTCAAACGGCAACTATTCCGTCATGTTGACCGCCGCGGGTTCCGGTTATAGCCGCTGGCGGGACATCGCCGTGACCCGCTGGCGCGAGGACCCGACCTGCGATGCCTGGGGTTGCTACGTTTTTCTTCGCGATGTCGTCAGCGGTCAGGTGTGGTCGGCCGGGTATCAGCCCGTTGGAAGCGAACCGGACAGCTATGACGTGGCATTTTTCGAAGATCACGCGGAAATCACCCGGCGGGACGGGCCCATCCTCACCTCCACCGAGATTCTGGTCTCGGGCGAGGACGACGCCGAAGTCCGCCGCGTATCGGTCACCAACGAAGGTACCCGCGTTCGTGAAATCGAATTGACGACATTCGCCGAGGTGGTCATCGCCATGGCCGACGCGGATACCGCGCATCCTGCCTTCTCCAAGCTCTTCGTGCGCACTGAATTCATCGCCGAAAGCGGCGCGCTCCTGGCGACGCGGCGGGCTCGAGATCCCTCCGATCCCAAAGCCTGGGTCGCTCACGTGAGCTCTCTCGAGGGAGTGAGCATCGGCGGCCTGCAATTCGAGACCGACCGAGCGCGCTTTCTCGGCCGAGGCAACGATTTGCGAAACGCCGTTTCGATCGTGGATGCCCGGCCGCTCTCCAACACGGCGGGCACGGTCCTCGATCCGGTCTTGGCGCTGCGGCGCCGCGTTCGGATCGCACCGGGGGAAACCGCGCGCATCGCTTTTTGGACCAGCGTCAGCGAAAGCCGGGAGGGGGCCATCGCCTTGGTCGATAAGCATCGCGACATGGCGGCGTTCGAACGCGCGAGAACCCTGGCATGGACCCAGGCGCAGGTGCAGCTGCGCTATTTGGGCGTGGATTTCGAGGAGGCTCAAGCGTTTCAGCGCATCGCCAACAGGGTTTTGTACGCAGATTTCTCGCTGCGCGCGCCGCGCGACATTCTCGAAAAAAATCGACTGGGTCCGGCCGATTTGTGGCCGCACGGCATATCCGGCGATCTGCCGATCGTGTTGGTGAGGATCGATGACGACAGCGACATGGAAATCGTCAAACAATTGCTGCGCGCACATGAGTATTGGCGGCTCAAGCGGCTGGCCGTGGATCTCGTCATCCTGAACGACAAGCCGCCGTCATACGCGTCGGAATTACAGCAGGCTCTGGACGCCGCGATCCGCACCTCCCAAAGCCGGCGTGATGAGGACGGCACCCGGCGCGGTTCGGTGTTCTTGCTCCGGGCGGACCTCCTGATTTCTTCCACGCGCGATCTGCTGCAGACTGCCGCCCGCGCCATATTCGTCGCGCGGCGCGGCACTTTGAGCGATCAGCTCGCACGCCTGCGGGAACCGGAGCCGGCGCCCCGGCAGCGGATGCTAAATGCCAGTGCTCCCAGAAAAGAGCCGGCCGGCCGCACCCTGCCGCCGCTCGAATTTTTCAACGGTCTGGGCGGGTTTTCAGCGGACGGGCGCGAGTATGTGGTGATACTCGATGAGGGCCAATGGACGCCCGCGCCTTGGAGCAACGTGATCGCCAATCCGAGTTTCGGATTTCAGGTTTCGGCGGACGGCTCCGGCAGCACATGGTCATTGAACGCGCAGCAGAACCAGATAACGCCCTGGTGCAATGATCCCGTGAGCGATGCGCCGGCGGAAGCCATCTATATTCGGGACGAAGAAAGCGGAGATCTCTGGAGCGCCACGCCGCTGCCCATTCGTGATCCATCCCGCACGTATGTCATCCGCCATGGCTTCGGATACAGCCGGTTCGAGCACACTTCGCACGGAATATCGCTGGACCTCCTGCAACTAGTACCTCTCGAGGACCCTCTCAAGATCTCTCGTCTCAAGATCGTCAACCGCTCCGATGAAACCCGGCAACTCTCGGTCACTCACTACTTGGATTGGGTCCTGGGCAATCAGCGCGCGAAGACGTCGGCCTTCATCGTGACTGAAATCGAGCCGAAAACGTCGGCGCTGCTCGCCCGGAATCCCTGGCGAACGGACTTTCAGTCGCGCGTCGCATTCATGGACATGGCGGGCCGCCAGCAAGGCTGCACTGCCGATCGCGCAGAGTTCATCGGTCGCCACGGATCTCTTGCCGAACCCAAGGCTTTGCTCGGCACGCATCGGCTGTCGAATCGCGTGGGCGGCGGCATGGATCCTTGCGGCGCCATGCAGGGGCGCATCACTTTGGGTCCGGGCGAAGAAACCGAATTCGCCTTCCTGCTGGGCGAGGAGGCATCGTCCGAGGCGGCCGTTGAACTCATCGAACGCTACCGCAAAATCGATCTCGACGCCGTATTCAAGGGCGTAACGGACTACTGGGATCAGGTGCTGGGCGCCGTCCAAGTCAAGACTCCGGATCGCTCCATGGACATCCTCGTCAACGGATGGTTGCTGTATCAAACGCTCGTCTGCCGGGTGTGGGCGCGTACGGGTTTTTATCAATCGAGCGGGGCATACGGTTTTCGAGATCAACTCCAGGATGTGATGGCGCTGGCCGTGTCGAAGCCTGAGATCACTCGAGAACACATTCTGCGCGCGGCGGCGCGCCAGTTCGAGGAGGGCGATGTTCAGCACTGGTGGCTGCCGACGAGCGGCCTGGGGGTAAAGACGCGCATATCCGACAACCGCATTTGGCTGCCGTTCGTGGTCGCCCACTATCTGGAAGTCACCGAGGATTTTGCGGTGCTGGAGGAGCAAGTGCAGTTTCTGTCGGGCGGCCCGCTTCCGCCGGAGAGCCACGAAATCGTTTCCGCGCCCGAGTCCAAGACGTCGGGTTCGTTGTTCGAACACTGCGTGCGTGCGCTCGATTCGAGTCTCTCGATCGGGTCGCACGGCTTGCCGCTGTTCGGAGCCGGCGATTGGAATGACGGCATGAATCGAGTCGGAGCCGAGGGACGCGGCGAGAGCGTTTGGCTCGGATGGTTCTTGTCCGCCGCGCTGGACAGGTTTGCGCCGATTGCCGATCGGCGCGGCGAGCAGGCAAGGGCGGCGTCGTGGCGTAAACACTCGTTCGCCTTGCAACAAGCCATCGAGCGCGAAGCCTGGGATGGCGATTGGTATCGGCGCGGCTACTTCGACGACGGCACTCCATTGGGGTCGGTTGCGAGCGATGAATGCAGGATCGATTCCATTGCTCAATCTTGGGCGGTGATTTCCGGCGCCGGCGAGCGTGAGCGCGCGGCCCGGGCGATGTCGGCCGTCAACGCTCAGCTCGTCAGCCGCAGCGATGGCTTGGTGCAGTTGTTCACGCCGCCTTTCGACCATACCGCCCACGATCCCGGCTATATCAAGGCTTATCCGCCCGGCATCCGCGAAAACGGTGGACAGTACACTCACGCCGCCATGTGGTCGACACTGGCGTTTGCGCTGATCGGCGACGGTGATCGTGCCGGAGAATTATTCTCGATTCTCAATCCCATCAACCATGCGAGCACACGGGCTGGAATTCACCGCTACAAAGTCGAGCCCTACGTCGCCTGTGCCGATGTCTACTCGTCTCCGCAGCACGTTGGCCGAGGCGGGTGGACCTGGTACACAGGATCCGCGGGATGGATGTACCGCACGGCGGTGGAGGGAATTCTCGGCATCCAATTGCGCGGCGCGATCTTGGCGATCAATCCCTGCGTTGCTCGCGGCTGGACGGGCTTCGAGATCACCTACAAATATGGGTCATCGCGGTACCGCATCGCCGTGGAGAATCCGCATGGCGTCAGCAAAGGAGTCGTCAAAGCCACTCTCGATGGACGCGAAATAGAGGTCAGCCCGTGCGCAATCGCGCTGGTGGACGACGGCAACTATCACTACGGACTTATCACGCTGGGGTGAGACCCCGACAGGCCTCAGCGACGCTTTGCGCGCATCGCCGCCAAGGCTCTTACCAACAGCATCCTGCCGACTGCGCCCGTCGGCAGCATTCGCAGGACGCGCAGCGCCAAGGCGGGCCGTGCAACCACGAGGCCGGCCGCTACGGCGCCGAGTGTCCCGAGTCCGCGGCCACTCATGAGCATCTGCAAGGTTCGGCTACGCGGAAAACCCGCGGCACGGACGCCTTCATTGCCGTCGGCGCCGGCCTCATTGCGCGGCGGGTCGAGGATCTGCCGCAGCTCCTCGCGCGTGGCAGAAAGCCTGGCAACAACCTCGGCCCGGGCAGCGACATCGCGGTCTATCATGGGGTCTTCATTCCTGACTCGAGGAGAGCAGATGCTCGAGAAGGTCGCGATCCGCCTGCCACTCCCGCCGCAATTCGCCGAAGAGCTGCGCGCGCGCGCGCATGGCATTGGCGCGGTACACGGCTGCCACGATGGCAGCGACGAGAAAGCCACCCCCCATCCAACCGATGGCTGCCAGGCGATAAGGCGTATCCCAGGTGTAGGCCACCACGGCAAGGCAACCCATCAACACCGCGAACACTCCGCAAAGGGCGACGACCGCGGACATTACAACTCCGGTCGCGATGTCCCGCTGAGCGCGGATCAGATCCAAGCTTACGAGCTCGACGTACGCCACAAGATGGCGCAGCAACGCCGGTGCCGCTTTCGGAATCAACCACAGCAGGCGCACCTCCGGACCCTTAAGAACGGCGCGTCGCTAAAATCCCGACAACGGCGCCCACCAGGGCGGCAATACCGATCGCTTGCCACGGACTTTCGCGCACATAATCATCCGCCGTGCTGGCCACATTCTGGGCTCGTTGTCGGATGGCATCCGCGCCGTCCGCCAGACTTTGCTTCGTTGCATTGACCGCGCGCTGCACCTTGGTCCGCACTCGCACCACGTCGGCATCCTTTAGATCCGCAATGCGCGCCATCAGATCTTCTACGTCCGCGAGCAAATTTTTGATCTCGCCTGAGGCGGTGGCTTTGACGTTACCGACGCCGTCGCTCAAATCATTTTTGAGGCGAGTGCCCGCCGCACGCACCTGATCCGGGGTCCCGTCGAATGTGGATTCCATTTGTTATCTCCTATTGAGCACCAAGAACATACACGTGAGCCAGGAACGTATCACTCAGGCTGAGAAATCAGTTGGGCTTATGAACATTTCTCGTGAACGTTCCTCAAGAGCCCAGGCCCTTATCAGGGCTATTGTCGGCGCCGCCCCTTATGCGCACCATAGGCCCGACTCCCACCCGTCCTGTAGGATTTGCCCCACATATCGTTGCCGAGAAGCCCCCGCGGATGCGAGGGCTTCGTTCGGACATCTCGACTTGAGAACGTTCGCCGTACCTCAACTGCGCGGCGCGATGGTCGTACCGTTGTCCCCGCCGATAACCACTTCCACGCGGCGGTTCAGCTGGCGGCCACCCGAATCACTGTTGTTGGCCACGGGGTATGCCTTGCCGTAGCCCTGGGTGCCGATTCGCGACGAGTCGATACCGCGGGTGACCAATGCGGACTTGACGGCGTCTGCGCGACGCCTCGAGAGTTCCTCGTTGTACGAATCCGAACCGATGCTGTCGGTGAAGCCGTCGATCTGCACGCGCCGATCCTTGTGTTCAGCCAAGAACTGCGCGAGCTGGTCCAGCTTTCGCGAGGCGCCGGGGTTGAGTTCCGCCTTGCCCGTGTCAAACAATACGTCTCCCAGCGTCATCACCAATCCGCGCGGGGTCGGCGTCGCCTTGAGTTGGTCGACTTCCGCTTGCAGCCGGGCCGCCTCCTGCGCCGCCTGATCTCGCTGATCGAGCGCTGCATTGGTGGCCATTCTTGCCTCGTTGGTCGCCGCCTTGGCGTTCTGGACCTCGCGATTGCGCGCTGCCAGCATGATTTGGTCCCTTTCTGCCTGCCCCGCAGCGACCCTCGCATCGTCTGCCTTGGCCGCCGCATGCAGCTGCGCCAGGCGGGCATTTTGCGCCGCCATGTAGGCCGGCTGCGCGATCGCCTCATCCCGATGATGCAGCGCTGCGTCGTCCGCGAGCGCGAGGTCGTTCTTCGCCGCCTGGAGATCCAAGGCTGCGTACTTGTTGACATTGGGATCCTGTTCCGCCGCTTGAACTGCGGCATGCGCGCTTTCAAGCGCCGCGTTCGTCCGCGGCGTCGACACGCAAGCGCACATCGCGAGCGCGAGACCCATCCCAGTGATTAATTTTAAGTTCATAGGAGCACCTTATTGAGTAGATTGCGTGGCACGCATGGATTCATTTCGCAATGCCTGCATGCTGGCATCGAATTCCGTTGCCGCCTTGCGCGCGCGCTGCTGCTGCGCCGTTGCTTCGGCCACCCGGGCATCCACATCGGCCTGCTCGGCCAATTGGTTCGCGGCAACAGCCGCGCGGTCGGCAGCCGCTCTTTCGGCGCGGGCGAGCTTGTCGCGGGCCGCGGCCATTTCAACCGGCGCGAACTCCGGTGCCCCGGACTGTTCGGCGCGCTGCACCTCGGCCTTGGCCACTGCGATCTTTTCGTTGGGAATAGGGGTGGTGGCGCACGCGGCCAACCCTAGGGCAGCGGCGGCGCATGCTGCGCCACGCGCCGTAAATCTGGACAATCTCACAATCATGTCGATGGCTCCCGTGATATTCGCGGCCTCACGACCGCATAGTTACTCAAGCATGATAGGCGCGCGGGGTAAGCGCCGCTGTCAGACGCGGGGCCTTACTTCGGGTCCGGATGGCTTAAGGGCCTGTAGGCGTTACGGTAGGAGCCGGTTCAATGCTTCGCGAGGTGCGTTTCGCAGATCTCGTGCAAGACCTCGGGCAGCCTGCCGTAATCTCGGGCCTTGTCCAAGAAATGCGTCGCGCCAAGCGCGATCGCTGCGTTTTTGTATTCCGGCAGGTCGTAGTTCGTCAATACGATGATCCGCGGCTTCAACTGCGCGGTCGCGAGGGCGCGCATGACACCGAAGCCGGTGCCTTGCTTCAAATGCAGATCCAAAATGATGACATCGATCGAATCACGCTTCGCCGACGCCACAGCTGTCGCCTCGGTATCCGCCGTGCCGATCAATTCCACCTGGGGAATCTGCCGGATCGCTTCAGTCAATCTCTCCGTCAGCACTCGGGAGTCTTCGACGAGCAGGACTCTCAGACACTGGGCCATTGACATTGCGTCCACGATAGTTGTGTGCATGATGATCCCAGTCTAGTCGCACCCCCCGCAGGCCGACCACCCGGCCTTCCCAGGTTCTGCTGTAGGAGGATTCTCACGAGGCCGCTACTGGATGAGCCCGTTGCGCAGCGCATACGAGGTGATGTCGGCGTTCGCCGTAAAGCTCATTTTCTCCAAGATGCGGCTCCGGTAGGTGCTCACGGTTTTCACGCTGAGACTGAGTTCGTTCGCGATGTCCGAGACGCCGCGACCAGCGGCCAGCTTGCAAAATATCTGGAATTCACGGGTCGACAAGCGCGCATGCAGCGGCTTATCGGGATCGCCGTCGAGATCGGCAACCAAGATTTCGGCCAGGGCCGCACTGACATAACGCCGCCCCGACAACACAGTCCGCACCGCCTTCATCAATTCCTCGGGCGCACTGTCTTTGGACAGATAGCCGCTGGCGCCGGCACGCAGGACGTTCACCGCATATTGCTGCTCGGGCAGCCCGCTCATCACCAGTACGCGCACCCCGGGATGGCCGGTCTGTATATGACGCAAGATATCCAAGCCGCTGCGATCCGGCATGTGAATGTCGAGGAGTACGAGATCCCACTCTTGTTCCCTCAGCAAGTCGAGAGTCTCGTTGCCGCTGGCGGCCTCGCCAACCGCATTGATGCTCGAGTCGGCCTCGAGAAATTGCTTGAATCCGGCGCGGACCACCGCGTGGTCGTCCGCGATCAATACTCTGGACACGTTCTACCTCCTCCTGGGGCGCTTTAAGGCTGCGCGCACTCTTGATTCTGTGAATATCCGTTGAGCTTGTTATACAGGGTCTTCAGACTGCAGCCCAGAGCGTCGGCCGCCCGCCGTTTATTGCCTTTGAAGTAGTTCAGCGTCGCCTCGATCAGGGAGCGCTCCATATCGTGGATGCGCGATCCCACGCGGATATTCAGCCGCTCGCCGTCGCCTACTTGAGCGCCGGCGCGAGCCGCCGCGCCCGGAATCAACGGTGACAATTCGAGGACGACGTCGCCCAAGATGTAGGCGCGCTCGATGCAATTCTTGAGTTCGCGCACGTTTCCCGGCCAGGAATGCTGTTTGAGCATCATCCGGGCCAGCGCCGAAAGCCGTTTTTGTGTACCGCCCTGCGAATTAAGCTCGGCCAAGAAATGCTCGGCCAGCAACTCCACGTCATTGCCGCGGCTGCGCAGCGGCGGCATCTCGATCGGAAACACTGCCAAGCGGTACAACAAGTCTTCCCGAAGCTGACCGCTCTGCACCGCTTGCAGCGGGCAGCGGTTGGTCGAAGCGATGACGCGCACATCCGAGGCGAATTCGGTACTTGCCCCGATGCGGTAGAATTTTCGCGTTTCCAACAGCCGCAGCAGCCGGCTCTGCATTTCCAACGGCATTTCGGTCACTTCGTCGAGCAGCAACGTCCCGCCCTCGGCACGCTCGAACACACCGGCGTGGGCGCGCACCGCGGCAGTGAAGCTTCCCTTTTCGTAACCGAACAATTCAGCCTCTATGAGGCCGCTCGGTATGGCGCCGCAGTTGATGGCAATGAAGGGTCCGCCGCTCCGCGCACTGCACTCATGGATCGACCGGGCGGCCAGCTCTTTCCCGGAACCGCTTTCGCCGGTCAAGAGCACGCTTGCTTCGGTCGGTCCTACACGCTCGATCAGGCGATGCACTTCTTGCATGGCCGGCGATACGCCCAATAGGGAATCGCTCTGGCTCACAGCCGCCGGCTGGCGGGGAAAACTATAGCTGACACTCATTTGCAAGCCTCCTCCTACTCGCGGTCGTGTAATCGTTACACTATCACGGGCTAGATTTGTAACCTGTGTAGGACACGGTGGCCAGGGGTAGGCGCTGAACCTCGGCTCGGAATTCACGCGACTTCATGTCAGTGTCTGTCTGACATACGCGACGAATCAATGGGCAAATCTCCGGCGCACGCTACGGCATATTCGAGGCGTTGGAGCCGCATCGCCAGCAACTGGTAAATTGCGGCTCGAGCAATTCACCGCAGACTTCGCAGGTCCAGGACGCGCCGCCGGGGGCCGCGGCGGCGCGCGCCAAGGCTCTTAGAGCCAAGCCTTCATCGGCGTCCTCGACGTACAGCTGCGGCCAGGTTTCGAGCATCGGCAGATCGCCCAGGGCGCCCGCCAGATACTGATTGCGCAATTCGCTCTGGATTCCCGCGGTCAATAATACATTGCGTGCATGCGCTACCTGGATCAACGATGCCGCTCGGAACACCCTCTTCATGGAGCCGCTTGCCTCGGGTCACGCGGGGGAGCCTGGCTCCCCGAGCAGGGATCGCAAAAATTTCGCGACATCTTCGCCTCGCTCCAGTACTTCCATCAAAGCGGAGCCAACCACGACGCCATCGACATGGCCTGCAAAACGGGCAACCTGCTCGCGGGAGCGTATTCCGAAGCCGGCGCACACGGGAACCTGAGCGCAGGATTTCACTCGATCCATGTACTCGAGCACTTCCCGCGGCACCTCGGTGAAGGGCTCCTTGGGCGCGCCCGTCGTGCCGGTCAATGTTACCGCGTAGACGAAACCCTTTGCCTCTCGGCACAACATCGCCAGACGTTCGGGAGGCGTCACCGGAGTCACCATTTGCACCAGTGCCAAACCTTCGGCATCGAGCGCCGCTTTGAGATCGCCGCTTTCCTCGAAGGGCAGATCGGGGACGATGAATCCGGCAACCCCCGCCGCCGCCGCCCTACGCGGTAGATCATCCAGACCGACGCTGAGCAGTGGATTCAGATAGCTCATCAAGAGAAAGGGGACCGCGGGCCTCGTGTCGAGAGTTTGCAGTTCCTCGAATATCCAGGGCAACGTGACGCCGTCGCTCAAGGCGATGTAACTGGCGCGCTGTATGGTGGTTCCGTCAGCCATGGGATCGCTGAAAGGCACGCCGATCTCAACGACATCGCAGACGCTGGCGACGGCTGCGAGATTTGCCTTGAACTCGAGGCGCGTCGGAAAACCAGCGGTAATGAACCCGATCAGCGCGGGCCGGTCCTTGGCGGCCGCCGCCCGGATGGCGCCGGAGATCGCTTCACGCGGCGTCGCGGGCGTTTCCTTGATCAACCGCGGTCCTGCAAAAGCGTGCGCTGGAGGATCGACATGTCCTTATCGCCCCTTCCCGAGCAGCCGATCAGGATTCGCGCGCCGGGATTGCCGATCGCGTGGCGCCGCGCGCCGGCAAACGCATGGGCGCTTTCGATGGCGGGTAAAATGCCCTCGTACTTGGCGCATTCGGAGAGGGCCTCCAGGGCTTCGTCGTCGGTCGCCGATTGATAAGCGACCCGTTTGGTTGTCATCAGATAGGCGTGCTCCGGCCCCACTCCGGAATAATCGAGGCCGGCGGATACCGAATGCGTCTCCCGCACCTGACCATAGGCATCCTGCAGTATCAGCGTGTAGCTCCCTTGCAGAACACCGGGAGTCCCGAAAGTGAGCGAGGCAGCGTTGTCGCCGAGGCCCGCGCCGCGCCCGCCTGCTTCTACCCCGATCAGTTTCACTTCGGAATCATCCAAAAACGGATGGAACAAGCCGATGGCATTCGAGCCGCCCCCCACGCAGGCAACGGCCGCGTGCGGCAGACCGCCGGCCAACTCGAGCATCTGTGCCCGCGCCTCGCGTCCGATCACGGCTTGCAGCTCGCGCACCAAGTAGGGATAGGGGTGCGGCCCCACGGCCGAGCCCAGGCAATAATACGTCCCGTTGGGATCGGACACCCAATCGCGCAAGGCTTCATCGATGGCCGCGCGCAGGGTCTGATCTCCGCCGGTCACGGGTACCACCTTCGCACCGAGCAACTGCATGCGCCCGACGTTGGGCGCCTGCCGGTCGACATCCACCGCGCCCATGTAAACCACACACGGTATTGCCAAACGCGCGGCCGCGGCAGCGGTTGCGACGCCGTGTTGTCCCGCACCGGTCTCGGCGATGATGCGCTTTGCGCCCAAGCGTTTTGCCAGCAGCGCTTGACCTACGGCATTGTTGATTTTGTGCGCGCCCGTATGGGCAAGATCTTCGCGCTTGAGCCACACGTCGGCGCCCCAACGCTTGCTCAAGTTAGTCGCATGGGTCAGTGCGGTCGGCCGGCCGACCCAGGTCTTGAGTTCATAGGCGAACTCTGCCTCGAATTCCGCATCTTTCAAATATCGTTCGATTCCCGCTTGCAGCCGATCGAGAGCAGGCACCAAGGTTTCTGGAACGAAGCGCCCGCCGAACGCGCCGTAACGGCCGCGCGCGTCGGGAAAGCCTTTCGCATCCCCTGCATCACGCGGCAAAGAACTCATGCGTCTTGCTCCAGCCCCGCGGCGGCGTCGCGAGCGGCCCGCACGAACTCGTGAATTTTTGCAGGATCCTTGACTCCCGGAACTTCCTCGACTCCGCTGCTCACGTCCACTCCGAAAGGACGGACCGCCTGAATGGCTTCGGCCACATTCTGAGCCGACAGTCCCCCGGCGAGAATTACCTCGGTTTGCCGCGCAAGTTCCGCCGCGCGCCCCCAGTCGGCAAGCTCGCCGATGCCGCTCGACGGCCCTTCGAACAACATCCGGGCCGGCAGCGGGTTCGGTGTCTTCCGGCCGAAGCGTACGACGGGGAGCACCTTGATATGCGCGGGGATCTTCAATTCGCGCAAATCCTCGACGTCCGTTTGAAAGTAATCCGGTTTGAGGATCCGACAAATCTCATCGACCTTCATTTGCAGGGGATGCTGCGCAACCGCGATGCGCAATATACCCGGCGGCGCGAGCGCCGCGAGTTGCGCGGCCTGACCCGGCGTCACCTGCCGCGAACTCGGCGCAAACACGAAGCCGATCGCGTCGACGTTGGCCTCCGCGGCCGCGGCCACTGCGTCGGCACTGGTGATGCCGCAAATCTTTATCCACATGGCGCCGAGTGTAGCCATTTAAGACTGCACTGTCCGCGTTGCAGCGCAAATTTCGCGCAGCAACTGCGCCGGGTCTTCGCGAGCCATCAGGGCGGTGCCGATCAACGCCAGCCGATAGCCCAGCTCCCGCATGCGCCGGGCGTCCGCCGCCGATGCGACGCCGCTCTCGGCGACCGCCGGCCAGCCGTGCGGCAACAGCGGCGCGAGTTCCGCGAACCGTTCTTGCACCACTTCCAGGGTTTGCAGATCGCGGCTGTTGACGCCGATCAAGATCTGCTCCTTGCTTGCCCGGCCCGGTGCAGGGCGTGAACGCAAAAGATCGCGCGCCATCTCCAGGTCCGCAGCGTCGAACGCTTCCAACAGCACGAACATGCCGTGTTCGGCGGCCGCATCCAACAGCTCCGCGATCTGCCGGCGCGGCAGCATTCTCAAGATGACCAAGACGCCGCCCGCCCCGGCGGCTCGCGCTTCCAGTACCTGGTAGGGAGCCACCAGAAAATCCTTGCGCATAGCCGGCACCCCGAGAGGCGCCAGCACCGCGGCGGCCTGGCGCAAATGCTCGAGCGACCCGTCGAAACGCGACGGTTCGGTCAGCACCGACACGGCGGCTGCGCCGCCCCGCGCATAGGCTGCAATGCGCCCCCGCCAGTCTTGGCCCGGATCGCTCAGCAGGCCGGCGGCCGGAGAGCGAAGCTTCAGTTCGGCAATGACGTCGAAGCCCGCGTCGGACAAACGCAATGCCGCACTCGGCGCTGCCGCGCGCGCCCGCAGTTCGAGCTGCTTGGCGGACTCGTGGCGAAGCGCCTGCGCGACGCGCGCCGCGCTCGAACGCGCCATCTCGTCCAAAAAGCCGCTCATGAGATGCCGCCGTTCAAAACGCTCCGGCTCATCGGCCACCGGCCGCGAAACGCCGCAAGCGCAGCAGCCACTCTTGGGCGCGGCCGCTCTGCAGGGTCGTGCGCGCCAGATTGATGCCCGCTTGAATGGTTGGGGCGCGGGCCGCGATGAACAAAGCAAGACCACATTGCAAGGTCAACGCCGCGCAATGCGCCCCCTGATCGCCGCCCGCGAATACCTGCAGAAGCGCGGCGAGATTCGCGGCCGCATCGCCGCCGGCCAAGTCACCCAGGGCGCAGGGTGCCAACTTGAATTCCCGCGGATCGATTTCATAGCGGCGAATCCCGTCTCGCGTGACGTCGAATGCCAGAAAGGGACCCGCCGGCGTGGCTTCGTCCCAACCGGCCGAACCGTGCACCACCCAGGCGCGCTCGATATCCATCCCCGCCAAGGTGCCTGCCATCAGTTCCGCAGTAGCCGCGTCGTAGGCGCCAATCAGGCGAAAGCGCGGCGCCGCCGGGTTGGTCAATGGACCCAACAAATTGAACACGGTGCGAATTCCGAGCGCAGCGCGGATCGGCGCCAGAGCCTTCATCGCCGGATGAAAATACGGCGCAAATAAGAACGTGAAGCCGGTCGCCGCGAAACATTCCGCTGCCTCGGTCTCGTCCAGAGGCAACTTGAAACCGAGCGCCTCGATCAGATCCGCGCTGCCGCTGCGGCTGGAGATGGAACGATTGCCGTGCTTGACGACCGGGAGTCCGCAAGCCGCAGCGAGCAACGCCGCTCCGGTCGATAAATTGAGGCTGCCGGATGCGTCGCCGCCCGTGCCGACGATGTCGATGGCATCGAGCCCCATGGCGAGCGCGGGTTGGCGCGCCAACGAGCGCATGGCGTTCGCGAAACCCCGCACCTCGGCAGCCGTCACGCCTTTCGTGCGCAATGCCGCCAACAGTGCGCCCGCCATGGCCGGGGCCAGTTCGGGCGCCGTCAGCGATCTCAAGAGAACACCCGCCTCAGCCTCGCTAAGGTCGCGGCGTTGCGCCAAGTGGTCGAGGGTAGCGCGGAGGTTGGTCACGGCTCAGGTCTTGAGAAAATTTCCCAAAACAATCGGGCCGTCCGGCGTCAGCACGCTTTCCGGATGAAATTGCACGCCCTCGATGGGCAGCGACCGATGCCGCACGCCCATGATCTCGCCTTCCGCAGTTCGCGCGGTGACTTCGAGAACGGCCGGAATGCTTTTCGCTTCCGCGATGAGCGAATGATAGCGGCCCGCCGCGAAATCTTGCGGCAGTCCGGCAAAGAGTCCCTTGCCGTCATGCTGCACGGGAGAAACCTTACCGTGCATCAATCGGGAAGCGCGCACGACTTTACCGCCAAACACTTCGACGAGAGATTGATGACCAAGGCAGACCCCCAAGATCGGGATTCGTCCGGTGAATTCTTGAATCATTTGCATGGAGATACCCGCGTCGCGCGGAGTACCGGGACCGGGCGAGATGACCAGATGGCTGGGCTCCAGCGCCGATGCCTCGGCCGGGGTGATCGCATCGTTGCGATGCACGTCGACCTGCGCCCCCAACACCAGAAATGCCTGGACCAGGTTATAGGTGAAGGAATCGTAGTTATCGATGAGCAGGATCTTGGGCCGCACGTTAGAGCCCCTCCGCCGCCAGCTCCAGCGCCCGCCGGAGCACTGCGCTCTTCGCCATCAGCTCGTCGTATTCGGCCTTCGGCGAGCTGTCGGCGACGATGCCGCCTCCGGCCTGGTAGCTGTACGAGTCGCCGCGAAATACCAGCGTGCGAATCGTGATGGCCTGGTCCAGACCTCCGCGCCGGCCGAAGTAGCCGACCGTGCCGCCGTAGAGCTGGCGGCCCACCGGTTCCAGTTCGTCGATGATTTCCATGGCGCGCACTTTCGGCGCGCCCACCAAGGTACCGGCCGGAAACGTCGCAGCAAACAAGTCGAAGGCATCCTGGCCGGGCCGAAGGCGGCCGTTGACTCCGCTGACGATGTGCATGACGTGGCTATAACGTTCTATCACGCGGTAAGGATCCACTAGCACCGAGCCCGCAGTGGCGACCCTCCCCAAGTCGTTGCGCGCGAGGTCGACCAACATGACGTGCTCGGCGTTTTCCTTGGGATCCGCCTTCAGTTCGGCTTCCAATGCGGCATCGCGCGCAGGATCGGCACCGCGGGGCCGGGATCCGGCGATGGGGCGCAGTTGGGCATACCCGTCGTGGCACTTCACCAGTGCTTCCGGCGAAGAGCCCACCACGGTGATATCGCCGAGCTCGCAAAAATACATGTACGGTGAGGGATTGAGCAGCCGCAACGCCCGATACACCTCGAAGGGTTCAAGCGCATGGCGGCCCTCGAAGCGCGATGCGAGCACCAGCTGGTAGACGTCCCCGCAAGCGATGTATTCCTGCGCGCGCCTTACTCGCGCCGCATGAGCCTCTTCGTTCATGGACGGAGCCGCGGCGGAGAATCTTCCCAACCGCAAGGACCGCCGGGACGGCGCCGCGCAGCGCCCGCACCACGTCGCGACGCAGCGCTTGCCGATCGGCCTCGCTGCCGTCATGGAGCAATGCGACGGTGTGAGTCAGGTGATCGAACACCAGCAACGATTTCGGCGCGACATAATGGGCATGCGGTGTTCCGGTTGCATCGAGATTGCGTCCCGGAAGCCGCTCGAAGTAGCGCACCGCATCGTAGGCGGTATATCCCACCAAACCGCCGAGCAACGGTACTCCGGGGACTTCGGGCTGGGGCTGCGGCGCCTGGGCAAGGGCGCCGCGCAGGGCATTCAAGAATTCAAGCTTGGACCGTGGTCTCGGTGAATGCACGCCGCCGACGGTGAGGCCCGCGGCGTCGAGCCGCACTTCCAGGCACTCGCCGAATCCGATGAAGGAATACCGCGCGAGGCGCTCTCCTCCCTCGACGCTCTCGAGCAGGAATTTCGGCCGAAACGGCGCGAGCTTCAGATAAGCCGACACCGGCGTATCAAGATCCGCGGCAATGTCAAAAGGCGGCTGCATGCATACCTGCAAATCTCACGGACAACAAAAAACCCATCACCGGCGTTGAGGCGGAGATGGGTTCTGGATACCGAGGTTAGACTAATTTAAATGTGACCGACCAGCGCCCACTCCTCAATAGGGAGTGCGCCACCACCAAGCTTTGCGCAGGATGCGTGCGGTCGCCATGGCGGCAGTATCGCCTTCCCGCTCGACCAGCGTCAAGCCCGCTTGCCCCTCAATCCGAGGCCCCGAGCTGCTTCTTGTACTTGCGGGTCAGCTCGACGAAGCGCGGCGTAAGCCCGATATCCTCGTACAATGGATCGCCGTGATCATCTCGCGAAATGACCTTCGGACCGCGCTCATACGGCATGGCGGCGGCGATTTCATCCAGTCCGGCCCGCAAGAGATCGGTAATGAGCACTTCGATGGGCTGCCCCGGAAACAATTCGGCCAACGCATGCAGACGCGCGGCATCATCGAGATCCAGGCGGATCGCGTATTCCTTCTTTGTGCGCACCGCGGGTGCATCTTTCTTCCAACGATCGAGCAAGGGCTTGAATTTCACTGCCGCTCCCGCCATACCGGCCATAAGAATGGGCATTATAGACTGCGGGTGCGGCGGGACCGGAATACCCTGGGAGCAAGGCGTCATGAACGAAGCGATCAGCAGCGAAGAGCGAGGGTGGGCGATGGCAGCCCACCTATGCGGACTGCTGTGGATTCTGGGCAGCGGCGGACTGATATTCCTGCCGTTCGGCGGCCTGGCTTTGTTCACGATTTTAGGGCCGCTCATCATATTGCTCGCCAAGGGCCAATCAATGCCTTTCGCCGCCGCGCAAGCGAAGGAGTCGTTGAATTTCCAGATCACGGTGTGGCTGCTGGGGCTGATCTTCGCCCTGTTGGCCATCGTGCTCGTCGGGTTCGTGCTGCTTTGGATCTTGGGCATCGTCAATCTCGTGTTGGTCATCATTGCCGCGATTCGCGTAAGCGATGGCATACCGTACCGTTACCCCTTCTCGCTGCGCTTGGTGAAGTAGCGCTCCCTTGGCGGCACGCCCCTCGCCCCACATCGCGGACTCGCCGCACGTAAGCCCGCCGGCGGCCGACCAGAACGGCTTGCAGCGGGGGTTGTTCGGAGTATTTGCTTATAGCAGCCGCGCGCTCGCGCTCGTCTGGACCACCAACCGGGGACTCAGCATCACCCTTGCCCTGCTCACGCTGATCGCCGGCGTGCTGCCGGCGGCGATCGCCTATGTCGGCGCTCAGATCGTGGATGCGGTCATCCACGCTGCGGAGCTGCATCGGCAAACCGGCGCGACGGTGCTTGTGCACGTGGTGAAGTATGTCGGACTCGAGGCTGTGTTGGTTGCGGCCACGGCCATGGCACAGCGCGGCATCTCTCTGGCGCAGTCGCTGCTGCGCGCGCAGCTCGGACAGCGCGTCAATGTCATGATATTGGAAAAGGCGCTGACGCTCGACCTGACGCAATTCGAGGATTCCGAGTTCTACGACAAGCTGACGCGCGCCCGCCGCGAGGCCTCGAGCCGTCCGTTGAGCCTCGTCATGCGCACCTTCGGACTCCTGCAAAACGCGATCTCGCTGGTGTCCTTCGCCGGCTTGCTGATCCGCTTTTCGCCTTGGGCCGTCGTGCTCCTGATACTGGCGGGGCTGCCTGCGTTCCTCGCGGAGGCGAAATTCTCCGGCGAGGCATTCCGCCTGTTCCGATGGCGCGCCCCTGAATCGCGCATGCAAATCTATTTGGAGTCGGTATTGGCGCGCGAGGACAATGCGAAAGAAGTCAAACTCTTCGAGCTCGGACCGCGCTTGCTGGGCCGCTACCGCGAGATCTTCACGCGCTTGTATCGCGAGGACCGCGATCTGACGCTGCGGCGCGATGCCTGGGGCTTTGGTTTGGGATTGATCGGCACCGCTGGGCTGTACGGCGGCTACGCGTGGATCGCCGCCGAAACCGTGCTTGGCGCCATGACCGTCGGCCAGATGACGATGTATCTCATGTTGTTCCGCCAGGGACAGACGGCGGTGAGCGCCGCTCTGTCGGCGGTGAGCGGGTTGTACGAGGACAACCTGTACCTATCGAACCTCTACGAGTACCTCGAGCAGCCCATCGGCACCCCAGGAGGCGATGCCAAGCGCGGCCCGAGCCCCGGCGACGGCATCCGCTTCGAGGAGGTAGAGTTCGTATATCCGGGCGCCACCACCGCCGCACTATCGGGCATCGATCTGCACGTTCGGCCGGGAGAGAGCCTGGCCCTCGTGGGCCAGAATGGCTCCGGCAAAACCACATTGATCAAACTGCTGACCCGCCTCTATCAACCCACCCGCGGCCGGATTCTGTTGGATGGCCTGGACCTCCGGGAATGGGACGAAAGCACGTTACGCCAGAGGATCGGGGTCATTTTTCAGGATTTCGCGCGATATCAAATGCTGGTCGGTGAAAACATCGGCGCCGGCGATGTGCGCGCATTCGACGATGAGGAGCGCTGGCGCAGTGCGGCAGCTCAAGGGTTGGCAGCCGAATTCGTCGAGACCCTGCCTGCCGGTTATCACACCCAATTGGGCAAATGGTTCAAGGACGGGCGCGAGCTCTCGGGCGGCCAATGGCAGAAAATCGCTCTGGCCCGCGCGTTCATGCGCAATGAAGCGGACATATTGGTGCTCGACGAGCCGACCGCCGCCATCGATGCGGGAGCGGAGGCAGAAGTGTTCGAACATTTTCGGGAGCTGACGCGCAACCGCATCGCCATCGTGATTTCACATCGGTTCTCGACGGTTCGCATGACGGACCAGATCTTGGTTCTCGAGGAAGGCCGTATCGTCGAACGCGGCAGCCATGAGTCGCTGATGGCGGCGGACGGCCGTTACGCCAAGCTATTCACCTTGCAGGCGCGCGGGTATCGTTAGGCCCCTGGATCAGCCACGGAGTCTGGAATGCCCTCGTTCGACGTCGTTTCCGAAATAGACAACCATGAACTCACGAACGCCGTGGATCAGGCGATTCGCGAGCTTGGGCAGCGCTTCGATTTCAAGGGCACCGACGCTACGTTCGAGCTCGAAGAGACGACGGTGACCATGACTGCGCCGGCGGAGTTTCAACTCAAGCAGATGCTGGAAATCCTCAAGCTCAGGATAGCCAAGCGCGGCATCGACATCGGTTGCCTCGACGTCAAGGATCCGGAAATCAATCTGGCGAGAGCCAAGCAGCTCGCCGTGCTGAAACACGGAATCGATGCCGAAGCGGGCAGGAAGGTCTCGCGGCTGATCAAGGACTCGAAGCTCAAGGTGCAGGCGCAAATTCAGGGAGACAAGGTCAGAGTCGTCGGCAAGAAGCGCGACGATCTGCAAGAAGCCATTGCGTTCCTGCGCAAGGCGGATGTCGGAGTGCCCCTGCAATTCAACAACTTTCGCGACTGACGGTGCCGTCATTCTCGGCTCTCGTGCGCGCCGAGATCTTTCAGCAACCGGACGAGCCCGAGGAGCTCGGCCCGCGCGGCATCGGACACGGCGCAGTAGTCGATGTCTCCCGTTTTCCAGCAGGCGAAGCGATAACCGTTGCGGGTCACATCGGATGGCAATGATGCATTGCCGGCCCAACTGAAGACATTGATGACGTGCGAGCCGTGTTGGTACACCACGACCGCCGATCGTTGATGATTGACATAGTCCGCGCGTCCGCCGATGAGCCGATAGCCCTGCGGTTCGAAGTCCGCGACCACCGGCGACACATCCGCATGACCTGCAAACCAGGGCTTGACCGTGTGCTTGTCGGTGGAGATGACATCGACGAGATGTGCGGGCATCAGCGAACGAACATGCGCATTGACCAGTTCGTCGACCAACGGACTCATCCGAGGTACCAAAAGAAAGAACAGGAGGCTCGCCGCAATAGCGACGCCGCCTGCCCCGCTGAGCGCGCCCGCCCAAAAGGAACGCGGCTGCGGCATCCTCGTGAGCCGCGTGCCCGACCGGAGGGTTCCGGCGCTCTCCGTGCCCTCCTCATCGAGCGCGCGCATCACTCTGGCGCGAAGCGCGGGCGGAGTGCGCGCATATGCCGAATCTTGCCGCAGCACGGTGCGCACCTGTTCCAAGTCCCGAAGGAGAGCGCGGCACTCGGCGCAATGCTCGATATGGCGTTCGATATCCGCGCCGGAGACGGCGTCCACCTCGCCGTCGAAATACGCCTGCACCCGCATGGACTCAGCGCACCGCACGGGGCGCTCCCTCGACTTCCTGAAGCCATCGCGCCTTCAGGGCGGCCCGCGAGCGCGCCAGCCGCGACATCACGGTGCCGATCGGCACGTTCGTGACCTGCGCAATCTGGCGGTAGTCCATTTCCTCGATTTCGCGAAGCATTAGCACCGTGCGATGCTCTTCGGGCAACGCGGCTATCAACCGGTCCAGAGTGCGCTGATCGTCTCGGCGGATGGAGGCATCCTCGGGATCGGGCGTATTCGCTGTCATGGCGTAGCTGTGCTGTGCATCGTTTTCTTCAGGCAGGGGCACGAAGGCTCGGCGCTGCCGCTGCTTGAGCGCCGTCGAGTGGCAGTTTCTGACAATCGCCAGCAGCCATGCCTTAACATCCGAGCCTCTCAGGGCCTCGAATCCCCGAAAAGCGCGCAGAATGGCCTCCTGCACGACATCGTCTGCATCCCCGTGCGCCTGCGACAGCCATCGGGCGAACCTGTACGCGGCGTCCAGATGCGGCAAAACCTGCGCTTCGAACCGAGCGCGTTTCTCATCCATGGATGCTAAGACTCATGATGGGGCTACTTTATTCCCCCTTCGGGTGGCCTGTCCTCAAAAGCAGTTGTTCTTCGATGGGAATGAACCTGTCGGCTGCGCGCATAAGCGATCCGGCGGTGAGCCCCGCAACTCCGTACACCTCGACCGCCAGGCGGAATTTCCCGCGGATCTTGTGCAGCAGCAGATCGAAATCACCGTCTCCCGAGGCGAGCACCACGACCTGCGCCTGCGGCGCATATTCGAGCACGTCCAAGGTGATGCCGACGTCCCAATCGCCCTTTGCGGATCCATCGCTCCTTTGAATGTACGGCTTCAATTTGACCTCGAATCCGATCCCCCGGAGAATGTTTTGAAACTGCCTCTGCTTTGCGTCGTCTCGATCGATCGCGTACGCAACGGCTTTCACCACCTGCCTATCGCGGGTTGCTTGGGCCCAGAATTCGTTGTAATCGAAGTGGCGCGAGAAGCGTTGCCGCGTCGTGTAATAGATATTCTGGACATCGACGAAAATGGCGACGGTTTCCACGAGGTATCACGAACGAAGAACGTAGGGAATCGCCGCGAGCACTACCCCGATACCGACCAGCAGCGGTATGTTGGACACGAAATAGGGGAAGACCATCAGCGCGATTCCGCAAAGCAGCGGGACCGCGGCGCTTTGCTTTCTGCCATAGATGAAGTATCCGAGCCCAATCGAGCCGAACAGCACTCCCCAAAGCAGCACGGCCGTCATCGGACCAGTATAACCGCCGCGGCGGCCCGCTGATTGCAGCGTTGCCGCTCGTTTTCAGGCCGCGCAGCTCTTCGAAGCGGCGACGATCCGCAGTCGGTTACTTCGCCGGTGCGTGTCCGGACGCGGGTTCTATTCCCTTGGAGTAGATCACCTTGCCCTCGAGCGTGACGATGATGGCGTCGATATCGTCGATGCGATTGTAGATTTCCATGGCTTTTTCCGGGCCCAGCACGAAGGCGGTCTTGGACAAGCCGTCGGTGCGCGTGGCATTCGGTCCGATGATCGTGGCGCTGCGCACTTTACTCGCGGAGTGGCCGGTATGCGGATCGATGATGTGGTGGTAGCGCACACCGTTCTCCTCGAAGTACCGCTCGTAGTCGCCTGAAGTCGAAATCGCTGCGTCGACCAAGGGAATGCTGGTGATCACCGATCCTTCCCCCTTGCGCGGGTCGCGGATCCCGACCATCCAGGGCTTGCCGAATCGATCGCCGATGATTCGGCTGTCGCCGCCCGCGGACACGTACGCGCGGGTGAACCCGAAGGATTTCAATACGTCGATCCCTCGGTCCACCGAATAGCCCTTGGCGATGCCGCCGAGATCGATGCGCACTCCGGCCTGCGAAAATTGCACGGTTTGATTCTTGGCATCGAGCAGTACATGTCGAAAGTCGACGGCGGGCAACGCCTGGCCGATCTGCGCTTCGTCCGGGCGCACGTGTTTGCGGAAGTCGTACATATAGCCGACGCTGGCGTAGGTAATATCGAACGCCCCGTCGGTGATCACCGAATACTCCTTGGCCGTGGTCAGCAGGTCGAATAGTTCCTTGCTGATCCGCATTGGACCTTGCGCCGCCTTGGCATTGACCTGGGAGACTTCGCTGGTGGGCTTGTAGGTGCTCATTGAATCATCGATGTGCCGCATTTCTTCGAGCACCGCATCGATGGCGCGCTGGGCCTTCTCTTCATCGGCCGACCATAGCTCGACGGTGATCCGCGTACCCATGATGCCGTCGGTAACGCGCCGCACCCAATCTGCGTGCGCCGGAGAGGCGAGGCAGAAGGATGCCGCGAGGCACGCGGCGCTTTTTAAAATCCGGAGCTTCATCGGCTCAAGGGTAGCCGTTTCCGCCATCGGCGAACATGGGGCGGTCTCAGCGGCCAGGCCGCGGACGGCGCCACTGCATGATGACGAGAGCGCTCCCCACCATACCGCCCAGGTGGGCAAAGTGCGCGACCCCCGACTGGGTGCCGGTTACTCCCAGGAATAGCTCGATCAAGGCGTAGAGAGTCGCGAACAGCCACGCCGGCATGGGTATGGGCGGTATCAAGGGAACGACTTTGCGCGTCGGAAATAGAAAAGCGTAGGCAAGCAGAAGGCCGAAGACACCGCCCGACGCGCCGATGGTCGCGCCCGGCGGCGCTCCGAACAAAAACGGTATGAAGAGTTGGCTCAGAGCGGCGGTGACCACCGACGCGAAATAGCAGGCGAGCAAACGCCGCGGCCCGACGTAGCGCTCGACCTCGGCGCCGAACATCCACAAACCCAGCATGTTGAACAGCAGATGCGTGATGTTACCGGTACTATGCAGAAAGGCATACGTAATGATCTGCCATACATGGAAATAGGACTGGCCGTCGATGGGCTGCAGCGGCCAAAGCGCGAAGGTCATGTCCAGCGCACCGCCGCTCATGCTTTGCAACAAGAACACCACGGCATTGGCGGCGATCAATATCTTGACTGCGGACATTTTCATGTATGGCGCATTCTACCCATGATGGAAGCCAAACCCTCGTGAAAGCGGTATTTTTGGATTACGACACGGTATCGAACGGCGATCTCGACCTATCCGGGTTGCGCGCCGCGGTCGACGATCTCCTTCTGTGCACATCGGACGACGCGAACATTGCCGCGCTCATTCGCGACAAGGAAATCGTATTGCTGAATCGAGTCGAGCTGTCGCGCGATTTGATGAGGGGCGCCCGGGCCCTCAAGCTGATCGCCGTGGCGGGCACGGGAACGAACAACATCGACTTGGCCGCTGCACGGGAGCTGCGCATAGGCGTGTGCAATGTGCGCAGTTACTGCACCTCGTCGGTGACGCAACACGTGTGGGGACTGATTTTGGCTCTCACGCAGCATGTATCCGATTATGCGCGCCTGGTGAGCAATGGCACGTGGGCCCAGAATGAGCTGAACGTACTCTCGCAACCGATTCGCGAACTCAAGGGACGCAATTTCGGCGTGGTCGGCTGGGGAGAATTGGGCCGCAGCGCCGCGGCGGTAGCGGAGGTCTTCGGCATGCGAGTGGTGGTCGCGAACCGACGGGGCCAAAGCCCCAGGCCCGATCGAATGGCACTGGAAGGGCTGCTGTCGACCTCGGACATCGTGTCCTTACATTGCCCCCTCGATGATACGACGCGCGGCATGATCGGTGCACGCGAGCTTGCACTCATGAAATCCGACGCGCTGCTGATCAACACGGCGCGCGGCGCGTTGGTGGACGGCGGCGCGCTGGCCGCCGCGCTCAAAGCAGGCCGGCTCGGCGGCGCTGGAATCGACGTCCTTCCGCACGAGCCGCCGCACGACGACGACCCACTCCTCGATCCGGACATCCCGAACCTGATCGTGACGCCGCACGTGGCATGGGCTGCGCGCGAGGCTCGGCAGCGCTGCCTTGACGAGATGGCCGCCAATATCAGGGATTTTGCCGGCGGCGGGCGCCGTTCACGGGTCGCCTAACGAACGTCCGCCGGCCGCTCGTGCGCCGCCCCCGTTCATCCCCGGGCTTGTTTCTTTTCTTTCTTCGCAGCCCGCTTTTCCTCCAGTGTCTTGGTCGGCTTCTTTTTTTCCTCTTTCTTTCGATCCATACCCTTGCCCATGATTCACTCCTCGTTTCTTGACCAACGGAACATCATTTCTTCGAACCACTGCGGCTCAACATCTTGCGCCCTATCGGCGGCCCAGCACTTTGCCGCCCGGCGCTGCGCCGGCCGGCGGTATGCCGCCCCACGGTGTCTCGCGGCGGTTTGGGCGGCTTCTCGGCGACCCGGCTTATGCGGAGTTCGCGGCCCGCGACGCGCACTTTCTGCAGCTCCTTGAATATCTCCTTCGGCATGCCTTCCGGCAGGTCGACGAAGCTATGATCCTCCCGAATATCGACCCGCCCAATGTGCACACCTTCGATCCCGGCCTCGTTGGCAATGGCGCCGACGATGTTCCCGGGCTTGATCCCATGTACGGACCCCACTTCGATGCGAAAAGTTTCCATTAGACCCACGGCAGATGTGGAGCGGGGCTTGCGCGCCGACTCGCTGTCGCGGGATCGCGGATGCGGCGCGGGCTTTCCGAACGCCGGCGCGGACTTTTCGAACGTCGGCGCGGGCTTTTCGAACGCCGGCGCGGTCACATGCGAACGAGGTCTCTCGGCGGCAAAGGCGGCGGCTTGCGGCGGCTCCGATTTGCCCGTCAGCAGCAGCGGCGTCGTGCCCTGCGATAAGCTCGCGAGCGCAGCGGCGATGTCGATGAGCGGCAGACCTGTCTCGGCTTCCAACTGCTCCAATACGGAGCGGAAGGGCGTCGCTTCACCCTTGGCGATTGTTTCCGCAACCCGCTGTTTGAATTTGGCGATCCGCAGCGCATTGACGGCGTCGACCGTCGGCAGGTTCATGGGTTCGATAACCTGCCGCGTCGCGCGCTCGATGGCGCGCAGCATATTGCGTTCCCGAGGGGCGATGAAGAGGATCGCCTCGCCCTTGCGTCCCGCCCTGCCCGTGCGTCCGATCCGGTGAACGTATGACTCGGTGTCGTAGGGCACGTCGTAGTTGACGACATGACCGATGCGCTCCACATCCAGCCCGCGAGCGGCTACGTCCGTAGCCACCACGATATCGATCTGGCCGGATTTGAGCCGCGCCACCGTGCGCTCGCGCTGGGGTTGTGGAATATCACCGTTGAGCGGAGCAGCGGCAAAGCCACGCGCCTCGAGCTTTTCCGCGAGTTCCACCGTGGACTGCTTGGTGCGTGTGAAGACAAGCATGCCGTCGAAGGTTTCGGCCTCGAGGATCCGGGTGAGTGCATCGAGCTTGTGGATGCCGCTGACTATCCAATACCGCTGGCGAATGTTGGTCGCGGTGCTGGTCTTGCTCTTGATCGTCACTTCGACCGGCGAGCGCAGGTGCTTCGACGCTATGCGGCGAATCGGAGCGGGAATCGTGGCGGAAAACAGCGCCACCTGCCGCCCCGGCGGCGTTTGTTCGAGAATGCTCTCAACTGCATCGACGAATCCCATGCGCAGCATTTCGTCCGCCTCGTCCAGCACCAAGAGCGTCAACCCCGTAAGCCTCAGGGTGCCGCGGTTCATGTGATCGATGACGCGTCCCGGCGTTCCGACGACGACGTGCACTCCACGCCGTAAAGCATTGAGTTGCGGCTGGTAGCTCTGTCCGCCGTAGATCGGCAGGACGTGAAACCCCTTGAGATGCGCCGCATACTTCAGGAATGCCTCGGCCACCTGCAGGGCGAGTTCGCGGGTGGGCACCAATACCAGAACTTGCGGTTCGTGCTTGGACAGGTCGATGCGCGTCAAGGCGGGCAAGGCAAAGGCGGCGGTCTTGCCGGTCCCCGTCTGGGCTTGCCCAAGCATGTCTGCTCCCGAGAGCAGTACGGGAATCGTCGCGGCCTGAATCGGCGAGGGCGACTCGTAGCCGACGTCCGTCAAAGCACGGAGTACCGGCTCCGAAAGCGCGAGATCACGGAAACTCATCGCGCTGGCAATTTCGTCCGCCGGAACTGCACTCATTGGAATGGCCTCGAGAAAGGTAGCAGCAAGTCTAGCGGTTTGACCGAGTATTGCTACCATGTATGGCATGGGACGCATATTCGAAGTCAGAAAACACGCGATGTTTGCCCGCTGGAATCGGATGGCAAAGCAGTTCACCCGCGTTGCCAAGGATATCGCGATTGCGGTGCACGCCGGCGGCCCCGACCCCTCGGCCAATCCCACCCTGCGGCGCGTGCTGCAGAATGCGCGCGCCGTCAACATGCCGAAAGACAAGACGGACGCGGCGATACGCCGCGCCTCGGGCAAGGAGGCGGCCAATTATCAGCAGATCATTTATGAGGGTTATGCACCGCACGGGGTGGCCCTGCTGGTCGAAACGGCGACCGACAATCCCACCCGCACCGTTGCGAGCGTGCGCAATATCTTCGCGAAGGGAGGCGGAAATCTTGGCGCAACCGGCAGCGTCAGCTTCTTGTTCAAGAAAATGGGGGTGTTCCGGCTGGATCCAGCCGGCGTCAAGGATCAGGACGAACTGGAACTGGATCTCATCGATTATGGCCTCGAAGAGATGGGCGACAGCACGGGCGATAAGGGTGAACCGCAATTAGTGATCCGCGGCGCCTTCCAAGACTTTGGTAAGCTGCAGGAAGCTCTCGAGAAACGAGGCATCACGCCGCTATCCGCCGAGCACGAGTTCATCTGCGCGGTGCCGGTCGAATTGCCAGAAGACCAAGCAGGTGAAGTTCTCGGCCTGATCGACAAACTCGAGCAAGACGACGACGTGCAAAAGGTCTTTCACTCGCTGGCGTGAGCGCGCCCGCGTCAATTAAATTATTGATTCCATTAAATTTTAATGGTTCTGGCTCTGGTGATTGATCACGGCATGAGCCCAGCGCACGACCGGCTGCAGGCGCGGCGACACCATCGACAGAGCCTTCGCATAATCCACCCAGCACGCTTCGTGGTGCTCCGGCATTCCGAGATCTGGATTGATGGGCAGGCTCACCTGCGTCTCCTTGCTGCGTGCGATGTAATACCGAGAGATCTTCCCCTTGTTGTAGGGGCCGGTCTCCATGAACTCCAGGCCCCAGTCGAAAGACAGATCGTCGAGCGTCGTCTCCTCGCGCACTTCCCGCAGGGCCGCATCGATCGGCTCTTCGCCCGGTTCGACCAGGCCTTTGGGGAAATCCCAGTTGCGATAGGCGCGCAGCAGCAGAAATTTGAGCCTGCGCTGCGCCAAGCTCACCACCACGACGCCTGAGGAGAGTCGATGCGGTGGCGCAGGCGCAGCTGAGGACATGGTTCGTCTATTAAACTACACCTACGCGACGGCGCCCAGCGGTGCGCGGATGAGGTGGTCGAAGGCGCTCAGCGAGGCCTTCGCCCCCTCGCCCACTGCTATGACGATTTGCTTATAGGGGATTACCGTGCAATCTCCGGCAGCGAAAACCCCCGGAACCGATGTCTGGCCGCGCGCATCGACCTCGACCTCGCCACGCGGCGAGAGCTTGACCGTGCCCTTCAACCAATCGGTATTCGGAACGAGCCCGATCTGCACGAACACGCCTGCTAGATCCAGCGTATGCAACGTGCCGCTCTGCCGGTCCTTGTAGACGAGTCCGTTGACGCGCTGCCCATCGCCGGTCACTTCGGTGGTTTGGGCGCCGGTAATGACCGTGACGTTGGGCAGGCTCTTGAGCCTCGCGGTGAGGACAGCGTCGGCCCGCAGGTGCGCGTCATATTCGAGCAACGAGACATGGCTTACGAGGCCGGCGAGATCGATCGCCGCTTCGACCCCCGAGTTGCCGCCGCCGATCACGGCGACGCGCTTGCCCTTGAACAGGGGGCCGTCGCAATGGGGACAGTACGCCACTCCGCGGTTGCGGTATTCGCGCTCTCCCGGCACGTTGATTTCGCGCCAACGAGCGCCGGTCGCGACGATCACCGACCGCGCCTTGAGGATTCCTCCGCCGGTCAATCTCACATCGATCATATCGCCCGGAATCAGCGCCTCCGCGCGCTGCAGGTTCATGACGTCCACATCGTACGTGGTCACGTGCTGCTCGAGGCCGCTCGCCAATTTGTGGCCATGAGTTTCCTTGACCGACACGAAATTTTCGATTCCGACGGTATCGAGCAGCTGGCCGCCGAGACGTTCGGCCGCGATGCCCGTGCGAATGCCCTTGCGAGCCGCATAGATCGCCGCCGCGGCTCCGGCGGGGCCGCCGCCTATCACCAGCACATCGAATGGTGCCTTTGCGCTCAAGGACTCGCTTGCCCGGGCCTGGTGACCCGCATCCAACTTGGCGAGGATTTCGGCCAGCTCCATGCGGCCGTGGCCGAACGGCTGCCCGTTGAGAAACACAGCGGGCACCGCCATGATTTGCCGCCGCTCGACCTCCTCCTGAAACAGCGCGCCGTCGATCATGGTGTGGCGCACGTTCGGGTTCAGCACCGCCATCATGTTCAACGCCTGGACTACCTCGGGGCAGCTTTGGCAGGTCAGTGACACGAAGGTCTCAAACCGGTATTCGCCTTCCAGGCCGCGTATCCTCTCGACAACCCCCGGATCGGCCTTCGGCGGGTGGCCGCCGACCTGCAGCAAAGCGAGCACCAGCGAGGTAAACTCGTGGCCCAGCGGCAATCCGGCAAAGCGCACACGTGCCTCCTCCCCGGGGCGGCTCACGGCGAAAGAAGGCATCATGCCGGCGTCGCCTCGCCGCACTTCGATTTTGATCAAATCGGACACCGACTCGATGTCCGCCAAGAGCTCGAGCATCTCGCGCGATCCTTCACCGTCTTCGACGGATGCGGCGATGCTTACCGTCGCCGAAATCCGCTCAAGGTAACCCTTCAATTGCGCCTTTAGGTTGTTGTCGAGCATGGCTGCCTCAGATCTTGCCGACCAAATCCAGCGACGGCGAGAGAGTGTGGGCGCCCGGGGTCCACTTCGCGGGGCATACTTCGCCCGGATGCGAAGCGACGTATTGCGCTGCCTTGACTTTACGCAGCAGTTCTTTCGCATCGCGGCCGATCCCATTGTCGTGAACTTCCATGATCTTGATCAGGCCGTTGGGATCGATCACGAACGTGCCCCGCAGAGCGAGGCCCTCTTCCTCGATCAACACCTGGAAATTGCGCGCGAGCGTGGCGGTCGGATCGCCGACCAGCGGATACTGCACCTTCACGATGGTGTCCGAAGTGTCGTGCCAAGCCTTGTGCGCGAAGTGGGTGTCGGTCGACACGCCGTAGATCTCCACGCCCAGTTTCTTGAACTCGGCGTAGTTGTCGGCGAGATCGCCGAGCTCGGTGGGGCAGACGAACGTGAAATCCGCGGGGTAGAACACCAGGACGGACCATTTTCCCTTGAGCGTATCGTTCGTTACGGGCACGAACTTGCCGTTGTGATAGGCAGTGGCTTTGAAGGGTTTGATTTCAGTATTGATCAGAGACATGACTTGTTCCTCGGGACTGTGCATTGGATCCGGAAGAGGATGCTAGCAGCGCATAGCCGATTGGGGAATTGGATAATAACTATGCTTTTGATAGACTATGTCTATTGGCAGCCGTGCTCGTCCGGATGGGAAAAATGAATCTGAAAGACCTCAAGTATCTGGTGGCGCTGGCCGATACGGGCCATTTCGGCAAGGCGGCCGAACGAACCTTCGTCAGCCAGCCGACGCTGTCGGCGCAGCTGAAAAAGCTCGAAGACTACCTCGGGGTAAAGCTCGTCGAACGCCAACCGAAGAATGTGCAGCTCACGGATGTCGGCAAGCAAGTCGTGGTGGTCGCTCGCCGCATGCTGAACGAGGGCGAGGAAATCATCGCCCTCGCGCGCAACAACACCGATCCTTTCGCCGGAAAACTGAAATTGGCCTTAATCCCCACGATCGGACCCTATCTGCTGCCGCGCGTCATGCCCAAACTTCGCAAGGCGCTGCCGAATTTGAGTCTCATGTTGTATGAATACCAGACGGAGCCGCTGCTCAAGCGGTTGCGTGATGGCGAGATCGATCTTGGTATCATGGCGCTTCCGGCCTCGCAGGACGGCATCGATTCGCGCGTGCTGTACGAAGAGGATTTCACCGTTGCCCTGCCGAACAACCACGCGCTCGGCGCCAAAACGACCATCAAGGTGCAAGATCTGAAAGGCCACACGTTGCTGCTGCTCGAAGACGGCCACTGCTTGCGCGATCAAGCGCTGGAAGTCTGCAGTCGAGTCGACGTGCGCGAAGCGGAAGATTTCCGCGCCACCAGCCTCGAAACGTTGCGTCAGATGGTAGTCGCCGGTCTCGGAATCACGTTGCTGCCCGAACTCGCCGTGGAGTCGCCGTTCGGTTCCCAGCGCGGTCTCACCATCCGGCGATTCGCGAGCCCCGCGCCCTCGCGCACGGTGGGCGCGGTATGGCGCAAATCGAGCACGCGTGCGCCGGTCATCGCCGCAGTGTGCGATATCATCGACCGCGTCAAGAAGAACAAGAAGTAGGACGTGAGACCCTAGAATGGCGAAACGCCGCCCGGCAGCACGCCTTGGTTCGAAGCCGCTCTCAGCCAAGAATGCAGATTGGGCGTTCCACGCGGATGACGCCGAGGTATTCGATGCCCTGGCCCGCGGGCGCCACACCGAAAGCCTCCGCGAATACTTCGGCGCGCCGGCTTATGCGGAGCTTTCGATACTCGCGGTGGAAGCGAGAAGACGCCGGAAGAATATCCGGGGACCGAAGATCTTGATTCTGCCGGGAATCATGGGCTCGAAGCTCGGCGGCCGGCTGCACCCTGCGAGAGCCAAACACCGAGGTCGCAACCCGGCCGTCCTGTGGATCGATCCTTTGCAGATCGCGGCAGGCCGGCTGACCGCTCTCGCATTGCCGTCCGCCAGACCTCTCAAGCCCATGGGAGTGCTGCTTTTCTCCTACGCGAAGCTCAAGCTGAAGCTGCAAATTGCGGGCTGCGACGTGAGTCTGTATTCCTACGACTGGCGCCTCGGCCTCGACGAGCTCGGGGCAAAACTTGCGCAAAGAATTGCACGGGATGGACGGCGGGTCATCCTCGTGGCGCATAGCATGGGCGGCCTGATCGCTCGCGCCGCCGCGCGGACTTTGCCCAAGCGCTTGCTGCGCAAGCTCGTCATGCTGGGCACTCCCAATCAGGGTTCGTTCGCCCCGGTGCAGGCCCTTCGCGGCACCTACCCCTTCGTGCGCAACATGTCGACACTTGACCGCAAACACTCCTCGGAATATCTGACCCAACATGTCTTTTGCACATTTCCCGGCCTCTATCATATGTTGCCTCCGCCGCAGCGGCTCGCGGGTATCGATTTGTTCGATGCAGGCTGCTGGCCGTCCGATGGGCCTATCCCAAACGCGCAATTGCTGGGGCAAGTCGCGGCGGTTCGGGCAGGCTTGGCGCCCGTCGATTCGCGCATGGTTCATATCATCGGTGTCAATCAGGAAACGGTGGTGGGATTGCGCCGCACCGCAGCCGGCTTCGAATACGCCATGGACAGAAACGGCGACGGCACGGTGCCGCTCGCGCTGGCCCGACTTCCCAAGCTCAAGTGTTACTTCGTGGACGAATCGCACGCTGATCTTGCGAACAATTCGCGAGTGATCCAAGCCGTCCTCGACATCGTGCGCCGCGGACGGACCGCCCTCTTGCCGGAGCGCTGGCGCGCAAAACCGGGGGTGGTGCGGCGTACGGACGACGCGCAACTGCGCTTGGAAGGCACCGAGAAGATTGATTGGAGGCGCCTCGCGCCAGCCCAACGGGAAGCCGTCTTTGCCGCGTTGGACAGCGGGCGCCTCCTGCCCGCCGCACGCCATCCGGTCGCTTAGACTTCAGCCGGCGTCCCGCTGAAAATCGTGACGCGCGTCTCCTTACACCCGGGAGCCGGCCCCTAGCCTGATCCAATTGCCGATCATTTCACATATTCCGCTCACGAGACGCGTCATGATCGACCTCTGAGGAAGGTTTTGGCATGAACGCTCGCACTGTTTCACAAGGAAGTCCGCCGACCGCGGCGCCGCGCTTCGATCGCAAGTTCATCGAAGAACACGAGCTTGTCGAGCGCTATATGCAGGGCAAGCTGCCGTTCAAAGGCGCCCGCGATCTGGAGAATTGGTGCCGCGAGCACCCTGAATACCTCGATGAGCTCAAGCTCTCCGACCGGACTCATTCCAGCCTAAAGCTCCTCGACGCCTGCGGCCGGCCGCTCGATTTGCGTGAGCCGCAACCTCCGTGGTGGAAAACCATGCACGTGTTGATCGGTTTGAGCGTGGTGGCGATTTTGAGCATGCTCGCGTTCTGGGCGATGCTCGGGAAGTACGTGCTGTTGCGGGGTGAATACGAGGACGCCCGTGCCTCGGCGAATCGGGGTTCGCTGGTGCAACCGGCCACATTGCGACAGATTCGCGTGACTCCTGACCGCGCTTCGGGAATCGACAGAGCGCGCGTCACCCTGAGCCGCAATGCGCCGCAGCTCTTGGACGTGCACATCGATCTGAACTACACGAACAAGCTGATGCAGTTCCGGATGTTCGTCGACAAACGGGATCAGGGGCGCGCGCTGGTGCTGAACAACTTGCTCAAGGATTCGAACGGCGAATTGCGGATAACGCTCAACTCCACAGGCCTGGCCCCCGGCTTCTACAATGCAAGGATCGAAGCCCTGCCGTTTCTGGGCAACCCGATCCCGGTGGGTTGGCTGATCCTCGAAGTACAGTGACTTACTCGTCGCGCAAGGTTTGAATGGGCGGCGTGTTCACCACCTGCCGCGTTGCCAGGGTGCCGCTCACGCCCACGAGAATGGTGCCGCAGACAAGGCCCGCAACCCATACCCAGGGGTCGATGGTGTACTGCAGCGAAAATAACCGCCGCGCCAGTATCCAGCCGATTCCGCTGGCGCCGAATGCCGCCAAAGTTCCGGCGAGAAAACCGAGCGCGGAGAATTCCGCGGCGACCCCCTGCAACACCGTCCCGCGGCTTGCGCCCAAGGTGCGCAGCATCGCGCTTTCATAACGGCGCTCATCCCGCGTCGACTGCACCGCCGCCAGCAGCACGACGATTCCCGCCGTCAGCGTGAACAGAAAGACATACTGCACGGCCAGCGAAGCTCGATCCATGATGTCGCGGATCTGCTTGAGAATCGCATCGACGTCGAATACCGAGACCGTCGGAAACTGACTCACGAGATCGGCCAGCGCCGGCCGTTGCACCGAAGTCAGATACACGCTGGTCATGTAGGTTCCGGCGGCCCCATCCAACAGGCCGGGCGGGAGCACCAGAAAGAAGTTTGGGCGGAAGCTATCCCAGCGAATCTTGCGGATGCTGGCGACCTTCACGGTGAGAGGCTCTCCCGCGACGTCGAAGCTGATGGCGTCTCCGAGGTTCAGCTGCAAGGCCTCTTGGTATTCGGTGGATATGGATACTAGGGGCTTACCGGCGTCCGCAGGTGTCCACCAAGCTCCCGCCGTCAACTGATTGTCCTCCATGAGATCGGCAGACCAGGTCAGGTTTTGCTCGCGCTCCAAGAACCCACGACCGGACTCCTTGTGCAGTTTGATCGACTCGCTGGGCCGCGAATTGATCGCGGTGATGCGAGCACGCACCATGGGGAACATCGAGGGCTGTCCCAAGCCGTGCGATTGCAGAAATTGCTCCAGGGGCCGGCGCTCCTCCGGGCGGATATTGATCAGGAAATTGTTCGGCGCGTCGGCCGGCAGGCTGTGCTGCCAATCGGCGAGCAGATCACCGCGCACCACCGCCAACAACAGCAGCACCATCAACCCCAGCCAAAGGCGACGATCTGGACGACGCTCCCCGCGCCGCGCCGCGAAACATTGGCAAGCCCGTAACGCCAGGCTATTCCCACTCCTCCCCGCAGGCGTCCGGTAAGGCGCACCAAGCCGAATCCCGACAACGTAAGCACCAGCCCCACGGCGAGGACGCCCGCCAGAACGGAGAGCACCAGTTCGGTATCGCGCACCAAGCTCCACAGAATCGCGAACAATGCCGCGAGCGCCAGCACGTAGCTCAGCCCATAACGCAGCGGCGGCGCGCTCAGGTTCTTGCGCAGCACCCGCGCGGGCGGCGTGCTTTTCAATTGCAGGAGCGGCGGAAGGGCGAAGCCGATGAGCATCGCCAAAACGGTGACGAGCGCAATAGGCAACGGCGCCAGGGAGGCCGCCGGCAGTTGGGTGCGGATGAGATCCCGCAAAACCCATGCGAGGCCTTCTTGTGCGAGATACCCCAGCATCGCTCCGATGGCGACCGCAAGGGCCGCCAGCAAGGTCAGTTCTATGATCGAAATCGCCAGCACGAAGCCCTGCGAGGCCCCCATGCATTTCATCAATGCCACGGTATCGATGTGGCGCGTCGCATAGCGCCGGGCACCCATCGCCACCGCCACCGCGGCCAGCAATACGGAAGCAAGGCTGGACAGATTGAGAAATCGGCTGGCGCGATCGATGGCGGAATTGAGCTGACGGCTCGACTCGTCGACCTCGCGCAATCGCTCCCCCGGCGCCTTGGTCGATATCAGGTATTCGCGAAAATCTGCTACCGCCGAGGGGGAACCGGCAAACAAAGCGGCGTAGGTTACGCGGCTGCCGGGCTGGATCAGCTGAGTGGACGCCACGTCGTCGTAGTTCAACAAGGCCGCCGGAGCGAGATTCACGAAGCCGGTACCCTGATCGGGCCGATAGTCGAGCACCTGAGTCACGCGAAACGAGGCGGTGCCGATCTTCAAGGACGTTCCAAGGGCTATTTTCAATTGGGCAATGATGCGCGCGTCGATCCAAACCTCGCCGCGCCGGGGTATCCCATCGGTGACGCGGGCAGCCCCAAAGGGTACGTCCGCAATCCGTATGTGGCCGCGCAATGGGTAGCTCGCCGTCACCGCGTTGACCGCCGCCAGCTGACTCAGATCGCCGCTGAATATGGCGGTCGGGAAGGACATGATCCGCGCGCTACGCAGGCCCCTGGCCTTCGCTTCGGCAAAGTAGCGGGGAGCGATGGGATCGGGCGATTCCAGGCGCAGGTCGGCGGCCAGCACCTCGGCCGCCTGAGCACGCACGCCCTGCGAGATGCGGCTGGTGAAAAACCCGACCGCGGTCAACGAGAGAACCGCGACCGTCAATGCCAACAACAGCACCGACAGTTCGCCGGATTTGATGTCGCGCCATAAGTTACGCAACGCGAAGCGCACGACCTGCATCAGTTCACCGTGTGGCCGGCATCGAGTTCCAGAACCCGGGTACAGCGCTGCGCCAATGTACGATCATGCGTGACGAGCACCAACGTGCTGCCCGAGCTGCGATTGAGATCGAACAGCAAGTCGGTTATGCGTTGCCCGGTCGCCGTGTCCAAATTGCCGGTGGGTTCGTCCGCAAACAGAACCGCCGGATGCGTCACGAAGGCGCGCGCGATCGCCACGCGCTGCTGTTCGCCGCCCGACAATTGCTTCGGATAGTGCGCCAGGCGCGGAGTCAAACCGACTTGCGACAGCGCGCTGACCGCCACCTCCCGGGCATCCCGGCGGCCGCCGAGTTCGAGCGGCAACATGACGTTTTCAACGGCAGTAAGCGACGGAATCAAATGAAAGGACTGAAACACGAATCCGACGTGCTTGCCGCGAATCGCCGCTCGACCGTCTTCATCGAGCTCGGTCAGATCGACGCCGGCGATCAGCACACGGCCGGTGCTCGGAGAATCGAGTCCGGCAAGCAAGGCCAGCAAGGTCGACTTTCCCGCCCCCGAGGCTCCGACGATCGCCAAGGTCTCGCCGGTTCGCACACTGAGGCTCACATCGGCGAGAATAGTCAATTGACCCTCGGGGCTGGCGACGGTCTTGGATACTTCTCTCGCTTCGAGAACGATTTGATCTTGCATTGAGGAGCGCCTGTGAAACGGCTTTTGATCCTATTCGCCTTGCTTGCTGCATCCGTCTCGGCAAGAGCCGAAACGCCTGTGATTCTCGTGTTCGGCGATAGCATCAGCGCCGGTTACGGGCTGGCGCGCGTAGAACAGGGCTGGGTGGCATTGCTGCAGACGAGGCTCAAGGAGCAAGATTACGGTTACCAAGTCGTCAACGCCAGCGTCAGCGGCGAAACGACAGCGGGCGGGCTCGCGCGGCTACCGCGGGCACTCATGCTGCATCAGCCCAAAATCGTCGTTCTTGAATTGGGTGGCAACGATGGGCTGCGCGCGTTGCCGATCGCGCAAATGCGCGCCAATTTGGTGCGCATGGTGGAAGTGGCCTCGGCAGCCGGCGCAAAGGTTCTGCTTCTGGGAATCAGGATGCCTCCCAATTACGGCCCCGAGTACACGGAACAATTTCGTTTGTGTTACAGCGACGTAGCCCGCGAGAAGAATTTGCCGCTGGTGCCATTCTTGCTGAATGACGTCGCACAATCCGCGAATCTCATGCAAGCGGATGGGATCCACCCCAATGAGCTGGGGCAGGCGCAATTATTGGCCAATGTATGGCCGACGCTCAAACCGCTGCTGCATCGCTAACAATGCCGCGGAAAGTCGCGCCGTGCAGCAAATTGCCGGATGGACGGCGACCATCGCCGCCGCCCATCCGCCCAAACCCGGTCGATACTCGAGCCTACTGAGCCTTCAACCATTCGGCGACGCCGCCATGGTGCGAGCAAGTGCCGGTGTGGTGCTGCGACTTCGAATAAGTGCCATCCTTGCACTTGGCAGTCGCGCCGGTCGGATCCGTATTGCCGGCCTTTTCGGTGCGGTGCCGACTTCGAGGCAACCGACGACTTGGCAGCGGTTGATGGCGCCGCAGTCGACGATCCGCCCGGCGTGGATCCGCCCGGCGTGGATGCGCCCGGCGTGGGAGCCTCCGCGGCGTCCGCAGCCGGTTTGCTCTTGGAAGCTTTCTGCACGCCTCCATGTCCGCTGCAGGCACCACGACCCGAGGAAGCAGAAGTCGTGCCATCCTTGCAGGTGGTCGCTCCCGATGCGGCGGAAGAGGATGTCGCAGCGTCGGACGCCGATGCCGCCGGCGGCGTTTTAGCAGCCTTTTGGACGCCTCCATGTCCGCTGCAAGCACCTCGTCCCGTGGCCGTGGATGTGGTCCCGTCCTTGCAAACGGTGGAAGCGGGGTCCGCCGCGCGCGCAGGTAGTGCCAACGCGAACGCCAACAACGGCGCCGCCAGGAAAAGTCCGCCAAGTTTATTTTTCATGGAATTTAACTCCCGGAAATGATGAGTACCTGTGAATTGTAAACCGATTCAAGCCGACTCTCACGGCGCGGGCGATGTCGCCAGTGCCGGCCGCCGATCGGCGTCAGTGGCGACCGCCTATCGGCAATATAGTGGCCACGTTCATCCCAAACGGCGTGTGCTGGCGGTCCGAGCCTGCCTGGAACAGTACGCCGTCGACGCTGACGTGGGAGTTCTCGATAATATCCTGCGGGAACTCCGAAACCCCCTCCAATTGCACATCGTTTGCGGGAAGGCAGTGAGTGCTCTGCGCCGGAGCGTAAAGATACGCGGTCCGGTCCAGGGCCAAAACGGGAACGTGTTCCACGCCCTCGGGGCTGGGGTACTCGCGAAAGTGAACGTGCCCGGTCAAGGTAACCTTGACCGGCTGCAGGAACAGGCAGGGTCCGTACCCAACCACGCACCCGGACAAACCGAGGGTGGCAGCAACGAAGACCGCTCGCCAAATTCTCACACCAATTCTCAAATCACCGGCTCCCGATCAAACCATCTGCCAGATGCAGTCTGCGCCCGGATTGGTGCCATGCCTAATGAAATGACGTTTACTCCTCAACATTGCTGGGGCCGCGAGCGGATGCTATACACGCGGAACAAAAAACGAGGAGTGCCGGCGTGGATCGAAATTGGCTGAAGCAATACCCACCTGGCGTGCCGGCGGACATCGATCCCGATAGTTACGCCTCGCTGCGGGATATTTTCGAGGAGGCGTGCGCCACGCACGGGCACTCGCCCGCCTTCACCAACATGGGCGCAACATTGACCTACGCGCAGCTCGACGAACTCAGCCGGGCGTTTGCGGCTTGGCTGCAGAAAAAATCAGGACTGGCTCCGGGCGACCGCGTCGCGCTGATGATGCCCAATATCCTGCAATACCCGATCGCGCTATTCGGCGTGCTGCGTGCCGGCATGGTCGTCGTCAACACCAATCCGCTCTACACGGCCCGCGAACTCGAGCATCAGCTGAAGGACTCCGGCGCCAAAGCCATCGTGATCGTGGAGAACTTCGTTCATGTGCTGCAGTTGGCGCTGCCGCGCACGGATTTAAAAAAGGTGCTCATCACCCGCATCGGGGATTTGCTCGGAATCCCGCGCGGAGTTATCGTGAATTTCGTATTGAAGCATGTTCGCAAGCAAATTCCGCCATGGAAGATGCCGGGATCATCCACCTTCAAGAGTGCTTTGGGCGCCGGGCTCGGACTCAAACTCGAACCAGTGCCTCTGGGGCCTGAGGACATTGCCTTCCTGCAGTACACGGGCGGCACCACGGGGATCGCGAAGGCGGCCATCCTCACGCATCGCAATATGGTGGCCAATGTGCTTCAAGCCTCCGCATGGGTCCACCCCTCGCTCAAGCCCAATGAATCGCGCATCGTCATCACCGCGCTGCCGCTTTATCATATCTTCGCGCTCACGAGCAATTGCCTGGCCTTCCTTTCGTTGGGCGCCCGCAATGTCTTGATCACGAATCCGCGGGATTTCAAATCCTTCGTGGCAGAACTCAAGAAGTACAAGTTCAACTTCATGAGCGGCGTCAATACGCTTTTCAACGCGCTGCTGCACACGCCCGGCTTCGAGACCGTGGACTTCAGCGCGCTGCGGGTTACGTTCGCCGGCGGTATGGCGCTGCAGGGGGTAGTGGCGGCACGCTGGAAAGCCGTGACCGGGTGTATCGTGACGCAGGGATGGGGATTGACCGAAACCGCGCCCGGTCGCCACGGCGAATCCCACCGGCCTCGATTTCAACGGCTCGATCGGCCTTCCCGTTCCCTCGACCGACATCTCCATCCGCGACGATGCCGGCAAAGAATTGCCGGTCAATGGCATCGGGGAGATCTGCGTGTTCGGTCCGCAGGTGATGCGCGGTTATTGGAATCGACCGGACGAAACCGAGAAAGTGATGTTCGGCGATTGGCTTCGCACCGGCGACATCGGCCGAATGGACGCCTCCGGCTTCGTGTTCATCGAGGATCGGAAGAAAGACATGATTCTGGTGTCCGGCTTCAATGTTTATCCGAATGAGGTCGAAAGCGTAGCCGCGGCACATCCGGGGGTGCTGGAAGTCGCTGCGGTCGCGCAGCCTGACGAGAATTCGGGCGAAGTGGTTGCGCTGTTCGTGGTCAAGAAAGATCCGAAGCTCACCGCGGAGGCCCTGATCGCGTTTTGCCGGACGGAATTGACGGGTTATAAAGTGCCTCGCCATGTGTACTTTCGCAACGACTTGCCGAAGACCAACGTAGGCAAGATCCTGCGCCGCGCGCTGCGCGACGAACTTCGGAACGCGCCGACCGGGCAGCCTGCGCACCGCCGATAGCCGAGGCAAGGACTGAGCGCCGGGCCTAAACGGCGTCGTAGCCTCGCACGGTGTCGACCAGCAACGCGACGCGGTCCGGATCGACATCCGGCGTGATGCCATGGCCCAAATTGAATACGTGGCCGCTGCCCGCTCCGTAGCTGCCGAGCACGCGTAAGGCTTCTGCGCGCAAGGTTTCCGGGGGCGCAAACAGAGCGGACGGATCCAAGTTGCCCTGCAAGGCCACGCGGCCGTCGACGGCCTGCCGCGCCACCGCCAGGTCCATGGTCCAGTCAATGCCGACGGCATCGCAGCCAATGGCTGCGATTTTCTTGACCCATGCGCCGCCGCCCTTGGTGAACACGATATTGGGCACGCGGCGGTCGTCGGCCTTGCGGGTCAATGCGTCGACCACCTGAGCCATGTAGCGCAAGGAGAATTCTTCGTACTGCGCCGGGGTAAGCACGCCGCCCCAGGTATCGAACAGCATCACTGCTTGCGCCCCGGCGGCAATCTGCGCATTCAGATAGAGGATGGTGGACTTCGCGAGTATCTCCAGCAATCGATGCAGATTTCGCGGCGCCTCGTACATCATGCGCTTGATGTGTCCGAAGGTTTTGCTGCCGCCGCCTTCCACCATATAGGTCGCTACCGTCCACGGACTTCCCGCGAAGCCGATGAGCGGCACTCTGCCGCCCAATTCGCGGCGGACCAGCGCCACCGCATCGATCACATACTTGAGTTCCTTGCCCGGATCCGGCACGCCGAGCTTGGCGATGTCCGCGGCGGCGCGCACCGGATGCTCGAATTTGGGCCCTTCACCAGCCTCGAATTCCAGCCCCAGATTTCATCGCATGCGGAATCGTGAGGATATCCGAGAACAAGATGGCGGCATCGAGCGGAAACCGATCGATCGGCTGCAGGGTAATTTCGCACGCGATCTCGGGAGTGGTGCACATCTGCAGGAACCCGCCGGCCCGCTCGCGCGTCGCGCGGTACTCCGGCAGATAACGTCCCGCCTGACGCATGAGCCAGATCGGGCGGCGCGGCGTCGGTTCGCGCAACAAGGCGCGCAGCAACAAGTCGTTCTTCAGGATCGCGCTCACTTCACAATGCTCATTTCGCCACGCTCATTTCGTCACGCTCATTTCGCCTACCTTCATTTTTTCACACGCACAAAGGCCATGTTCATGTCCGCTCGCCGGGATCGAACAAGCGGCGGTGCTCGAGAATGGCATATCGATCGGTCATGCCCGCAATGTAATCCGCCACCGCGCGGGCGCGCCCCGCCGGTCCCTGCGCCAATTCCAGCCGCGAGCCAGTCGCCTCGTGCTCGTCCGGCATCAGTGAGGGGTCGTTGAAAAACGAGTCGAAAAGCTCGCGAACGACCCGGCGCGCCTTGGCCGTCATGCGCCGTACCTTGTAGTGCTTGTACACGTGTTCGCGCAGGAAGGTCTTCAAAGAATGATTGAGTTCCCGAGTCGAGTCGCTAAAGCCCATCAGCGGCTTGGGGTAGGACCTGACTTCGGCGATCGACCGCACGCCCGAGGCGCCGAGCCGAGCGGCGGAGGAATCGATCAAGTCGGTGACGAGCTGATTGATCATCCGGCGCAGGATTTCATACACCTGGCGGCGCCCGGCGAGAGCCGGGTATTTCGCCTGCACTTCGGCGTGATATTCCCGGAACAGAGGCACGTCGAGCAGCTGCTCGACGCTGATCAGGCCGGCACGTATGCCATCCTCGACATCGTGATTGTTGTAGGCGATTTCGTCGGCGAAGTTAGCAAGCTGCGCCTCCAGTCCGGGCTGCTGGCGGTTGATGAATCTCTCGCCGATCTCCCCAAGCTGGATCGCATTGTTATGCGAACAATGCTTCAAGATTCCTTCTCGGCACTCGAAGCTCAAGTTCAGACCGTCGAAATCCGCGTAGTGTTCCTCGAGTTCATCGACGACTCGTAAGGACTGCAGATTGTGCTCGAAGCCGCCGAAATCCATCATGCACTCGTTCAACGCATCCTGGCCGGCATGCCCGAACGGCGTGTGCCCGAGATCGTGCGCGAGACAAATCGCTTCGGACAGCACCTCGTTGAGATTGAGGGCCTTGGCGATGGTGCGCGCGATCTGTGCCACCTCGAGCGAATGCGTCAGCCGAGTCCTGTACAGGTCGCCTTCGTGATTGACGAAAACCTGCGTCTTGTAGACCAGGCGGCGAAAGGCGGTCGAATGGACGATACGATCGCGGTCCCGTTGATACTCGGAACGGTAAGCGGGTTTCGGTTCGGCGTAACGGCGTCCGCGCGAATGCTCCTCATGAGCAGCATAGGCAGCCAGACTGCTCATGCAAAGTACTCCGCGAGCGTGGCATCGAGCGCTCCTGGCGGATAATCGGCGGTCACGATGGCCCGTCCCAGTTTTTCCAGCAGCACCAGGCGAATCGACCCCGCAAGCACTTTCTTGTCCATCTGCATCAGATCCAGCACCCGGCCGGCCCCGAGGCGCGGCGCTTCGGTCGGCAAACCGCTCTTCGCCAGGATCGCTCGGATGCGATCCTCGATGGCGGGGTCGATCAATCCCAGGCGCTGGGACAGATTCGCGGCGATGAGCATTCCCAGGCCTACCGCTTCACCATGCAGGTAGGTGTCGTAACCGGTCGCCGCTTCGATAGCATGGCCAAATGTATGCCCGAAGTTGAGGATTGCCCGCAAATTCTGTTCGCGTTCGTCCTTGGCGACCACGATCGCCTTGATTTCGCACGATCTGCCGACGGCATAAGTCAGCGCATCGACATCTCGAGCCAGCAGCAAATCCATGTTGTTATCCAACCAATCGAAGAGCAGCGGATCCCATATGCAGCCGTACTTGATCACTTCGGCGAGCCCGGCGCTCAATTGCCGGTCGGGAAGCGTGGCCAGCGTATCGATGTCCGCAATGACGCCGAGCGGCTGGTAAAAAGAGCCGATCAGATTCTTTCCGCCCGCATGATTGACCCCGGTCTTGCCGCCGACCGAAGAATCGACTTGCGCCAGCAAGGTGGTCGGCAATTGCACATAACCGACTCCCCGCTGATAGCACGCCGCCGCGAAGCCCGCGATGTCCCCGACTACGCCGCCTCCCAAGGCGACCACCGTGCAATCCCGGTTCATCTTCTGGCCGACCAGCGCATCGAATACCCATCCGGCAGTTTGCAGCGTCTTGTGCTGTTCGCCGTCGGGCAAAATGCATTCGGCGACCCTCTTGACGGCGAGGGTGCCTGCCAATCTAGCGAGGTAAAGGCGCGCGACGGTCGTATTGGTCACGATCATCAGGTCTCGTCCGCGAATATAAGCGTCGAGCAATGGCGCATTCGTGAGCAGTCCGGAGCCGATCGCGATGGGATAGCGTGAATGCCCGACGTCTACCTGAAGCGTTTGCACGGCGTCGATTATACGAACCTTATGGGACCCGCGCCCGCCGAACCTCGTGCTGAATCTCCTCCGCGACGAGCTGCACGCGCCGGCCATCGGTGGAAACGGTTATATCGGCTATTTGGGCGTACAGGATCGACCGGCGCTGCATGAGTTCGCAAAGCTTTTTTTCAGGCTCGGCGTCGTTCAACAACGGGCGATGCCGCCCGTGGCGGGTGCGCTCGAGTTGTTGATCGATCGAAGTCGCCAGGTACACCACCACGCCGCGCTCGGCCAGCACGCGGCGGTTGTCCTCGTCGATCACCGCTCCGCCCCCCGTGGCCAACACGATCGATTCCAAGCGCGTCAGACGGTCGATGGACTCCTTCTCACGCAGTCTGAAGCCCGCCTCGCCCTCTTTCTCGAAAATAAACGATATATCGACCCCGGTTCGCGCCTCGATATCCGCGTCGCTGTCGTGAAAAGTGAGGCGCAGCATGCGCGCCAGCAGCCGCCCGACGGCAGTCTTGCCGGATCCCATGGGGCCGATGAGGAAGATGCTGTGCTTGGCGAGCATGGTCGGCGAATGATAGCCGACCCGGCTCGTCAAGCACTCATGGCATCGCGTGTATCAGTTCGGACTGGCGCAAGACTGGACTACGCCGTACGGACTGACCTGGCCCGGAGGCGCGACGGTCGCCGTATTATAGTCCGCAGCGGCGCCCTGCAATACGAAGTCAGTGGACGTGCTCGACTCGGTGCCTGCGACGGTGGCCGACACCGTCACTTTTACCGCAACCCAGTAGGCGTGATCCTTCGGGTATACGAGTTCGAAGAGGGCCCCGCCTACGGGAACGGTCGACGTGGCCGTCGTGGCCGTCACCACAGATCCGGGGCTGGTCGAGGCTACGGTACCGGGCTCCAATTTGCCGTCGTTGTTGAAATCCTCGCCCGGGTCAAGGATACCGTTATTGTTCAGATCCTCAGACGCGCATACGACCGCATTGCTGGGCACCGACCATACCGTGTTGAACGTTTCCACGCCCTTGCGGTAGCTGATCGCGCTGGTCTTCAGATTTACCGTGACACCGGTCACCGGGTTGCCGGCGCCATCGATGGCCTGCAAGGCGAACGGCATGCCGTACTGCGCCTCATTCAGAACATCAATCGTGTTTCCCGTACCGAACGACAAGAACAATGTCTTACCGGCCACCGTCAACGTTGCGCTGCCCGTTACGGCCGTACCTTGCACCGTGGCGGTCACGGTAACGCCGTTGGTCGCGCTGGTCGTCGTGCTGGCGGTGTAAATGGTTTGCGCGACGCCCTGGCTATTCGTCAGCGCCGACGCCAGAGACAGCGTCCCGCCGGTGACGTCCGACAATGAGAACGTCACAAGCTTGCCTTCAACCAAGTTATTGGCGGCGTCGCGGACGACGGCGGTGATCGTACTCTGGGCGCTGACATTGACGGTCGACGGGCTGGCTTGCACGGCAATTGCAGCCGCAGTCGTCGCAATGAAGTCGATGCCTACTTGCGTGCTCACGCCGGTGCCGGTCGCTGAAATGATCGCCGGCCCTGAAGTTGTGGACGAAATGGTTACGGATGCCTTACCCGTACCGTCCGTGACGGCGGTCGAACTGCTCAGCGTTCCGCGCGTGGCCGCGAAGTTCACGGTCTGACCGACAACGGGCGCCCCGCCGCTCGTCCAAGTCACCGAGACAGGCTGGACGACGCCGAGGTTGAGGCGGGTGTTGGCCCCCGGAACGGTGATTGCAAAATTCTGCGTGCTTACGGCAATCGATTCAGTTGCCGTGACTCCCAGCGCGGTCGCGGTCAGCGTGTCGGCGCCGCCGTTCACGGCCGTGACGGTAAACGTGGCCCGCCCATTCGAATCGGTGGTTACCGACGAGGCACTCAGCGTATTCTTGTTGGCCGAAGTCAAGCTGACCGCTTGGCCGGCGATTCCGGTACCGCCGGCGTTTTTCAGAATGACGGTATAGGTCGCCGTGCCGGGCTGTACCACGGCCTGGGGCCCCGTCATCGAGAGTACGGTGCCGATGACGTTGACCGTCACCGTGGACTTTGCCGTGCCCGACGTTGCGGTAACCGTGATCGTCCGGACGCTCGGGTCGGCGCCCGCGCTCAACGTCGCAATGGCGGCGCCGTTCGAATCCGTGGTCGGTTGAGTGACCGCCAAGATGCCGGAGGACGCCGAGAAGGTCACCGGCGCCTTTTGCAGGGCATTGTTGTTCGTATCGCGAACCAGTGCCGTAATCGTCGCGGGAGCCGTGTTGTCCGAGGCAATTTGCGGCGAGCTCGTAATTAGGCTCACTCCGGCGACGGTCGGGCCCGTGGGGGTGGTGGACGAGCCCGCTGACGTGAGTGAGCTGCCGCCGCAGCCTGACAACAGTGCTGCCGCGAACAAAGCCGTGATCGATAATCTACGCATGTCGTTTCATCCTCGCGCGACGATAGTCGGCGTTCGCATTAGTAAAGATTTGATCCTTCACGCAGAATTTTCGGCGTGATGAATATCAACAGTTCCGTTTTGTTGTTGATGGTCGTAGTGCTCTTGAACAGGTGGCCCAGCACGGGAATATCGCCGAGGAAGGGAACCTTGTTCGCCGATTTCGATTTGGTGGTATCGAGGATGCCGCCGAGGACCACGGTCTGACCGTCGTTGACCAACACCTGAGTCGTGATTTGACGCGTGTCGATCGAGGGAACCGTGCCGCCCGTAGCGCTGGTCACTTGCTGGCCGACCGAGTCGTCCGAGACGTCGAGGTCCAAGATCACGCGGTTATCGGGCGTGATTAGCGGGGTTACCTTGAGAGACAACACCGCGTTCTTGAATTGAGTGGTCGTAGCGCCGCTCGAGGCCGATTCTTGGTAAGGAATCTCCACACCCTGCATGATGGTGGCCTGCTTCTGGTTCGCAGTGATGACGCGCGGCGAGGATATCGTTTCGCTCTTGCCTTCGTTTTGCGCCGCCGACAGTTCCAAATCGACGATATAGCTGCCGCCCAGCAGCGAAAGGCCGATGCTGCCGTTGGTATTCGCCGCCGGCAGGTTCACTTGGTAGCGATTATCCAGAGTCGGCGCCGTCACCGGTGTGACCTTGCCGCTCGAGGCCAGGTTGGCTATGCCCGACGATGTCATGGTATTCGCGCCGATTCCGTTGCCGGTCACGGACAACAGACCGTTGCTGCCGTTCTTTTGCGCGCTGGTCACGCCGAACCGCGCGCCTAGATCGCGTTCGAAAGTATCGCTCACGATCACGATTCGCGCTTCGATCAACACCTGCTTCACCGGCACGTCCAGGGTTTGCACCAATCGGCGGATGTCGGCCAAATTTTCCGCGGTGTCCTGCACTAACAGGGTGTTGGTGCGTTCGTCGACGGCCAGGCTGCCGCGCTGCGAGAGCATGGAATTGCGAGCGCCGCCGCCTGCCCCGCCGGCGGCTCCGCCGGTCGGCCTGATCAGCTTGGCGAGATCGTTGACCTTCGCGTAATTGACCTGCATGAATTCCGTCCGCAAAGGAGCGAGTTCCTGCACTTCCTTGTGCGCGGCAAGTTCCGCTTTCTCCCGCGACGCGAGTTCGGCGGCCGGGCCGATGATGATGACATTGTCCTGCCGGCGCTTATCGAGTCCCTTGGTGCGCAACACGATATCGAGTGCCTGATCCCAGGGCACATTCTGCAGCCGCAGCGTCAGGTTGCCGGTGACCGAATCGCTGACCACGATGTTCTGGCCGCTGGTGTCGGCCAAAAGCTGCAATACCGAACGCACATCGATGTCCTGGAAATTCAACGTCAATCGCTCGCCGGTGTACTCCTTCTTATCGTCCGCGGAGGCACGCTTGAGCGAGGGCTTGATCTCGATGGTGTACTGATTGTCCGATTGGTAGGCCAATTGCTCGAAGTCGCCCTGGGCGCTTATCACCAATCGCGAACTGCCTTCCACCCGCACCGCATCGACGGTTTGCACCGGCGTCGCGAAATCCATGACATCGTAGCGGCGCATGAGATTTTTTGGCATGAGCGTGCCGGCGAAGTCGACGACGACCTGGTTGCCCTCCTGGCGCACGTTTACCGGGGTGCGCGGATCCGTCAGCTGCACGATCACGCGGCCGGTGCCGTCGGCGCCGCGCCGGAAATCGATCGTGCGGATCGAGCGTTCGACCGCAGCCGTCGCTTGACCGGCGCCTGCGCGGGCCTGCACGGCTTGCTTGGCCGCGTCTCCCGGCTGGCCGCCGAGCGTCACGGTGATCATATTGCCCTCGACCTTCGTGCTGTACGGCATCAGTGCGTCGACGTTGACGACCAGGCGGGTGCGGCCGTTGGCTTCCGCGGCAAGCACCGTCTCGACGCCTCCCGAGTGCACGTCGACCCGTCGCGAGGCTACGGCAAGCGTCGTGTTCGGCAAGTCGAACGCGATGCGCGCCGGCTTGTCGATGGTGAATGGCAGAGGCTCGGGAGCCGGGCCGCTCATGTGCAATTTGAGCTGCACCTGTTGACCCGATAAGGTCTGAACGTCGATCGACTCGAGCTTGTTCGGATCCTGCGCTCTTGCCGCGAATCCGACTGCGCCCAAAGCGACGAGCGCGATTGCGCCGAACGTCGACGTTCGTATCTTAAATCTACTCATGCTCTCTTCTCCCTGTGGCTCAATTGGCCAACGCCAACGAAGCCGGTCTCTCTATATAGCCGCCGAGGCCATCCGGTATGATTTCGACGAGATTGATTTTTCCGCCGGAAATATCCGTCACTTTGCCGTCGTTCTGCCCGAGATAGTTGCCCGGCTGAACCTTGTGTACTAGGCCGTCTTTGGATTGGACCAGGCCATAGAAGCTGTTGCCCACCTTGAAGGTACCCACCATTTTCAGAGTGTCGAGCGAAAACCCTTCGAGAAATTCCCGGTTGCGCCGCGAACTCGGTCGCACGCCCGCCTGGCCAATGCCTGAATTCGGACCGAGGGGCTGGAACGGCGAGCGCATCCTCGTGGCGCTGTACACGTACGTCTCGTAGGGCTTCACTTCCGGAAGCGCCTGAATGCGGCCGCCCGGCTTTTTCTTGGTCTCGGCGATCCATTTCTCCAGATCCGATTGACCGCCTGAACAGCCGGCTAGACCGAAGCCGGCGAGCACGGCGCCGATGACGATCGCGTTGCCGAGGCACGCTTTGCGAGCAGTCCTCACGTTGCACCTCCCGCTTTCTTCTTGGCCGGATGCGCGCCGCCTTCATCCTCTATGTAGCGGTAGGTCTTGGCGGTCACGTCCATGGTCAAATTATCGTAATTGCCCTTGGCATCCACCGGCTTGATCTCGATGTCGTGCAGCGTCACGATGCGCGGCAGAGCGGCAATGCCGCTGACAAAATTGCCGAAATCGTGATACGTGCCGACCAGCTTGATCTTGATCGGCAGTTCTGCGTAAAAGCCGTTGCCCTTCTCGCTGCCCGGCTGGAAAAGCTTTTCCTGCAAGCCTGCGGCGAGACCGGTCTGAGAGATGTCGACGAGAAGATTCGGAACTTCGGTCTTGCCGGGCAATTGCCGCAGCATGGCGCCGAAGCTGCGCTCCATTTCGGCAAGCTGCGCCCGGTAGGCGTCCAGGTTTGCCGCCCGCTGCTGCTTGCTTTCGAACTGCGCGCGCAAATCGAGCTCATCCGCCTGGGCCTTCTGCAAAACCGGCCGATCATCGTTCCAAACGAACATGTACCAGCCGAATGCCGCGACCACGAGGAAAATCACCGCGATGAAAAAGCCGCGCACCGGGAGCGGCCAGCGGCCGACGTCGCGCGGATCGAGAGTACGTAGCTGATCGAAAAATTTCATTTCGCCGCAACCTTCTTCACCGTTGTTTCGCCGCCGTGTTCGAGGTCAACACCGACCACATCGCTCGTGAGCGTGAAATTCGAGCCGCCCGTCGGCGAGTCCTTCGATGACTCGACCACCTGCAGCACCGGGTTATCCATCCAAACCGACGAATCGATATTGCGCATGAACGTGGAGACCCGGGTGCTCGATTGCGCGACGCCGTGAATCTCCAGCTTGTTGCCCGTCTGTTTGATTGCCGTGAGATAAATCCCCTCCGGAACCGTTTTCACGATCTCATCGAACAAATGCACGATTTCCGGCCGCTTGCGCTGCAGCTTCTCGATGATCTCCATGCGCGCAACCAATCGTTGCTTGCGGTTCTCGAGATCCTGAATATCGGCAATCTGCGCGTCGACCTTGAAGATCTCTTTCTTCAGCAGATTGTTCTTGGCGTTCTGAGCGTCGGTCCAGCTCGAATACAAGAGCTTGCCGCCGAGGACGAAGATCGCGGCGGCGAAGACTGCGGCGCCCGCGGCGACCGCGAATTCGCGCCGTCGGACTTTGCGTTCTTGTTCGCGCCAGGGAAGTAGATTGATACGCGGCATGGCAGCTCTTTAGTCGAAGCTTCGCAGCGCGAGGCCGCAGGCTGTGAGTAACGCGGTGGCATCCCGGCCCACAGCTTGCGCTTTGGCCTTGGATGACACTTTCATGTTGCCGAGAGGATCGCCCTTGTCTGCGGGCACGCCGACGCGGCTCGATATGACATCCGCCACGCCGGGTATATTGGCGCAGCCGCCGCAGATCAAAATCTGATCGGGCTGGGAGCGGCCGCTGCCGGATGCCAGATAGAACTGCAGCGAGCGGCTGACCTGCTGCGTCATGTCGTCGATGAACGGGTCGAGCACTTCCGGCTGATAGTTGCTCGGCAAGCCGCCTTCTTTCTTGGCGCGGCCGGCCTCTTCCATGGAGAGCCCATAGGTGCGCATGATTTCTTCGGTGAGCTGCTGTCCGCCGAATGCGAAGTCGCGGGTGTAGATGACGCGCATGTCCCGGAGCACGCTGAACGTCGTGCTGCTGGCGCCGAAATCAACGACCGCCACCGTGCGGTCGAGGCCGCCGTCGGGCATTTGGTGACGCATCAGCGCGCAGGCATTTTCGAGCGCGAAGGCCTCTACGTCGACGAGATGGGCGGTCAAGCCCGACGCCTGCACGGCGGCTTGCCGCTGTTCGACGTTTTCGGTGCGCGTCGCGACCAGCAGCACGTCGAGCATATCCGGGTCCTTTTCCGACGGACCCACGACCTGATAGTCGTAGCTGACTTCCTCCATCGGAAATGGGATGTACTGGTCGGCCTGCATCTCGACCTGACCTTCGAGTTCGTTCTCGCCGAGACTCTTCGGCATCTGGATCACTTTCGTGATCGCGGCGTCGCCGGAGATCGCGATGGCTGCAAGCCGGCTCTTGGCGCCGGAGCGCTTCACGGCGCGTCGAATCGCCTCGCCGACCGCTTCAGCATCGACGATGGCCTTTTCGTTGATGGCGTTGTGCGGCGTGGGCTCCGCCGCATAGGACTCAACGCGATACTGGCCACCCGACATCGTGAGCTCGATGAGCTTCACCGACGAAGTGGTTATGTCAAGTCCCAAAAGCGGACGATATCTTTTGCCGAACGACCACATCCCGCTTTTTTCCTTTTGCGCTCAGTACCTTGGAGGTCGAAACTGCTGCACGAGACTACTTAGCCCGGGCAAACTTAGCAAGAAACTGTTAAATAGAACGTGAAACTATTCACGGTAATGACCGCCGGGCAGCGGCGGCTGCGCAAAGTGGGACCTACGACGATACCGTCGCGGCCTAAGAACGCGCTCCGAGTCATTCGATCAGACCTCGTCGCCCCGTGCTCTAAAAGAGGGCGATTGGTTAAGCTTGGCCTGGCAACCCCGCTGTCCTTAGGCCAAAACCTTAAGGACCGGTGGCTTTGCGTCCTCATCTTTCGATGAGTATGCCCCTGTAACCGGCGGTAAGATGCTTCCGCAATACCGCCGTGCAATAAGTTAGAACTGTTTTCTGTGGCCAGACGTTACCTAGTTCTCATATCGCGCATTTGCGCAGGTCTTGTTGGCGCAATTGCGTTAATTGCGTTCGCAAATGTGTGTGCTTATGTCTACTTGAAGCCCGCGCTGCCGGACGTGGATAGCTTGCGCGACGTCCAATTGCAGGTGCCGCTGCGGGTCTATACGCGCGACGGGAAGTTGATCGCCGCGATCGGCGAGCAGCGCCGCATACCCGTGCGCTACGAGCAAATCCCGAAAAAGCTCATTCAGGCATTTCTAGCGACCGAGGATGATCGCTTCTTCAGGCACCATGGTGTTGATTGGCAAGGCATTTTGCGTGCCGCCGTGGCCAACGCCCGGGCCGGCGGCATCCGCCAGGGGGCGAGCACCATCACCATGCAGGTAGCCCGGGATATGTTCCTTACGCCGCGGCGCGACATGAAGCGCAAGATGAGCGAGATCTACATCTCCCTGCTGATGGAGGCTGAGTTCACCAAGGAGGAGATTTTCTCGCTGTACGTGAACAAGATCTTCTTGGGCCAGCGTGCCTACGGCGTGGCGGCGGCGGCGGAGGTATATTTCGGCAAGAGTTTGGACCAATTGACCGTGGCGGAGATGGCCACTTTGGCGGGAATTCCGACCGCCCCCTCCGTGGTGAATCCGGTGGCGAACGCGGAGGCGGCCAAAGTGAGGCGCGCCCACGTGCTCGGCAGAATGCTCGATCTGAACTACATTACCCAGGCCGAATACGATGAGGCCAAGTCGAGTCCCATGGAATCCCGGCTGCACGGCTCCTCGGTCGAAGCGGACGCGCCGTATGTGGCCGAGATGGTGCGCAATGAAATGCAGGCCAAATTCGGCGATGGCGTCTACACCGCCGGTTACAAAGTATTCACGACCATCGATTCGCGCCTGCAGGCGGCGGGGACCGTGGCACTGCGAACCGGACTGCTGGAATACGACCGTCGGCATGGTTACCGCGGCGCAATAGCCAAGATCGATCTCGCCAAGCTTTCGAGTCCGAAAGAGCTGGACGGCCAACTCGAGGAGTTTCCGATGATCGGCGGCCTCAGGCCCGCAATCGTCGAGAAAGTCGACGCCAAAAGCGCCAAGGTCTACGTCAAGGACATCGGCGAAGCTACACTGCCCTGGGAGAAGCTCTCGTGGGCAAGACGCGAGCTGCCCGATGAAAAAACCGATCGGTGGCCGACGCAAGCTTCGGAGATTCTGGCCCGCGGCGACGTGATCTACACCGTGGGCCGAACTGCGGAAACCTTGCTGTTCGTGCAGGTGCCCGAGGCACAGAGCGCGCTCGTATCGGTGGATCCGAAAGACGGTGCGGTAGCGGCGTTGATCGGGGGCTTCGATTATTTCCAAAGCAAGTACAACCGGGCGACCCAGGCCCGGCGCCAGCCGGGATCGGGTTTCAAACCCTTCGTTTATGCGGCCGCCTTCGACAAGGGCTACACCCCGGCAAGCATCGTGTTGGACGCCCCTATCGTCATCGACGAAACGGGGACGGAGCAGGCGTGGAGACCGAAGGAGAACGAGAACCGGTTTTTCGGTCCCATCAGGCTGCGCGAGGCCCTGGTCCACTCGCGCAACTTGGTGTCGGTACGCCTGATGCGCGCAATCGGCGGCGAGTACACCTGGAACTACGTCACTCGCTTCGGCTTCGACAAGTCGCAATTGCCGAACGACCTGACCCTTGCGCTGGGCACCGCCGAAATAAGCCCTCTACAAGTGGCCATCGGCTATTCCACCTTCGCCAACGGAGGGTTCAAGGTGAGCGCCTACACCATCGATCGGATCGAAGATGCCGGCGGCAAGGTGCTGCAGCAAGCGGCGCCTGCCTTGGCCTGCTTCGAATGCGACCGGGTCACGGGCCCGCTCCCGACAAAGAGCGCCGCCGGTGCCCGCGGGTCTCAACTCGACGAGGCGCCGCATGACGGCAAGAGCCTCATCCCGGCCAAGAATCTGGCGCCGCAAATCATCCGGCCGCAGGTGGCCTATCTACTCGCCGATATGATGAAGGATGTCATCCGGCGCGGCACCGGCGTACGGGCCCGCTCGCTCAATCGCGACGATATCGCCGGCAAAACCGGCACGACCAGCGATTTTCACGATGCCTGGTTCAACGGCTTCAACGGGGATCTGGTCACCACCGTCTGGACCGGATTCGATCAGGATCGATCGCTGGGCGACGGAGAAGAGGGCGCTCACGTGGCGGTACCGACCTGGACGTACTTCATGCACGAGGCGCTGGCAGGCGCGCCCAGGCAGGGCGTGCCCCTCCCCGACGGCATCGTGACCGTGCGCATCTCGCCGGAGACCGGGATGCTCGCGAGCTCCGACAACCCGAATGGCATCATGGAGAAATTCATCGAAGGCAATCTGCCGAAACCGGAGGTTTACGAGGGACCCAATAATTCAAATCCAATGAACGACGGCGATAAACCGCTATTCTAGACTCGGACGGTCTGAGGATTCCCCATGCCCAAGAAGTTTTCGCAGCGTGCAGAAGATTTGCGCCGCGCTCTCGCCCAAGAAGCGGCGCGCCTCATGGTCGAACACGGCATCGGGGATTTCTTGCAGGCCAAGCGCAAGGCGGCGGATCGGCTGGGGGTGAACGACGTCGCCGTGCTGCCGAAGAACATCGAAATAGAGGCCGCGCTGCGCGCGCATCAGCGATTGTTCGGGCGCGATTCGCACGACGATACGCTGAAGGAGCAGCGCCGCATCGCATTGGACACCATGCGCATGTTGGATGAGTTTCAGCCGCGGCTGGTGGGCTCGGTCCTCACGGGCACCGCCACCAATCACAGCGACATCAATCTGCATCTGTTTGCGGATCGTTCCGAGTCGGTCGCCATCCGGCTCCTCGAAATCGGTGTGCCGCACGAATTCTATGAACGTCGGGTCAAAATGGACGCCGAACGCAGCGTCAGCTACCCCGCCCTGCGCTTCGAGGCCAACGGGCGCACCGTCGACGCGACGGTGTTTCCGATTGACGGCATTCGCCAATCGCCGTACTCCCCGGTCGACGGCCGGCCCATGAAGCGGGCGGACGCACGGGAAGTGTCCGACCTGGTGGGACCAAGCTAGGGTGGATCCCGGGCGGAGCCCGCGCGACCTGGGGACGCATGTTTACCAGGAGGCAATTTCTTGAACCTGGGTTAACAGACGTATTAAGCTTGATAAGAACCGGTTTTCAACGCAACGGATTGCCACAACTATCAAATAAAACCTGATCCGAGACGTGGGGAAAAGGCAACAAAGGGGTGCGCGATGGGTTCGAATATGATCAACAGATGCTTATGGGCGATTGCTGCGGCAGGCCAGATAGGCTGGGCGCCGGTCTGCCTAGCAGCCACCGGGGATGCGGAGCCGGCGGCCGGCGGCGGGCTGGAGGAGATTGTCGTCACCGCGACCCGCCGAATCGAGCGCCTTCAGGACGTGCCGATCAGCGTGACGGCCTTCAGTCAGGAAAAGCTCGATTCCCAGGGCCTGCGAACCATCGATGATCTGACGCGTTTGAGTCCGGGCGTCTCCTTTCAGCGCAACGGTAATGGCTCCTCAGCCAACTACAACGACGAGAATTCGGACATCAACATCCGCGGAATCGATTCGGCAGCAGGGACCTCGACGACCGGCATTTACGTCGACGACACTCCGGTACAGAGCCGGCATATCGGCTTCGGTGCAGTGAACGTGTTCCCGGCACTCTTCGACCTTGACCGGGTTGAAGTGCTGCGAGGACCGCAGGGCACGCTGTTCGGCGCCGGAGCAGAAGGCGGCGTGGTGCGTTTCATCACGCCCCAGCCGGACGTCAAGAAGGATTCGGGCTATTTGCGCACCGAGGTCGGCACGACCAAGGGCGGCGCCACGAGCTATGAAATGGGCGCGGCGGCCGGCGGCCCGATCATCGAGGATGTTCTCGGGTTTCGCGTGAGCGCCTCTTACCGCCGGGACGGAGGCTGGGTCGATCGGGCGAGCTATACTCTCGCGCCGAATCCGGCCAACTCCTTGTTGCCGACCCCGGTTTTCAATCGAGTGACGGAGGCGGATGCCAATTGGCAGGAGACCGTGACTTTCCGCGCGGCGTTGAAGTGGGCGGTGAGCGACGCGGTTTCCATCTCACCGTCGTTCTACTACCAGCAACTCCATATCAACGATACGGCCTCCTATTGGGTGGGGCTGTCGAATCCGCGCTCGGATGTTTTCTATAACGGCAACCAGCTCACCAACCCGAGCAGCGACCCCTTCGGCCTCGCGGCCATCAAGGTCGACTGGGATCTGGGCTTCGCGCAGCTCACCTCCAACACCTCCTATTTCGAGCGCAATCAGCACTCGACCTCGGACTACACGCAGTATCTGCGCGCGACCTACGCATTCTTCGGCCTGCTTCCGACGATCTACCCGGCGCCCGGCGACGCAGGCTACGCGGTCTTTCAAGACAACCAGCGAAACTTCTACCAGGAAGTACGCCTATCGTCGTCCGACAGCGCGTCCCGATTCGTGTGGAGCACGGGCGTGTTCTACTCTCACTTGAACGAGAACATTCCGGAGAATATCTACGACGCAACGCTGGACGCGGAGAGCGGCGGGGGCGTCTGTGCGACTCTGCCTTGCCCTAACGGGGAGATTTTTTTCGGCCCCGTCGACCGCGTCGTCGACAAGCAGATCGCACTGTTCGGCGAATTGACTTTCAAGTTCACGGATACCCTGAAGGCGACGGCGGGGCTTCGAGTCTCCAAGGTTGACTTCACCGGATCCACTTACGCAGGCGGTGCGTTCCTCGGCACTCCCAACTCAGGAACCGAAGCCAGTTCCTCGGAGAAGCCGGTTACTCCGAAGGCCGTGGTGTCGTGGCAGCCGGACCATGACAATCTCTTCTATCTGAGCGCTTCCAAGGGCTATCGTGTGGGCGGCGTCAACGTCGGGGTCGGCACCATTTGCGGGACCGACTTGGCCACGCTGGGGCTACCCGTCGGTCCCGACGGCATGCGCCATGTGCCCACCGGATTTTCATCCGACAGCCTATGGAGCTATGAAATCGGGGGCAAGAATACGTTCCTGGATCATCGACTCCAAATCGATTCGAGCCTCTTCGTGATCAACTGGAAGAACATTCAACAAAATGTGTACCTGCCGAGCTGCGGCGAACAGTTCACGGCGAACTTGGGACAGGTGCAGAGCCGCGGCGGGGATATCGATGTGCAGTTCCGGCCCGTCGATTCGCTCCTCATGGGTCTCACGGTCGCTTATACGGACGCCCGTTTCACCAAGAGTTCGTGCGCGGGCGCACTGCGCTTCAACGGCGGGGACGGCAAATGTGAAGGCACGATCGCCGGCGTAGCGTCTTCCGCTCCGCCGATCGTCAGTGAAGGCAACCGGCAAGTGGGCGCCCCCTGGTCCATCGTGGCTTCCGCCGAAGAGACCTTCGGCAATTGGAAGGACCGCACTCCGTACGTGCGCGCCGACTATCAGTTCACCAATGCGCAGACGGCGCTCCTGCCCGGCCAGGACAGCCGCAACGCGCTCTTCGATACGACGATTCCCGGATTGCCGCAGACCAAGAATCTGCAATTGCGCGCGGGTTTCCGCTGGCAGGGGTACGACCTCTCATTCTTCGCGCAGAACGTGCTCGACCAGAATCCCGTTTTGTTCAAGTCGCGTGATATCGCGGTTGATGCGACCGATAACCTGTATTTTGCGCGAGGAGTACGGCCGCGCACCGTGGGAGTAACGGCGACCTATCGATACTAGAGCCGCGTTACCCGACTAGGGCCGGCGTAGCCCATACGGGGTCCGGGGTTACCGGGGCCGGCCGTCAGGCGTGCATTGCAGGCGAGTCCCAGTGGCTCGCCTGCTGCCCGCGCGCCGCGGCTACTTCGCCGCCTTCTCCTGCCATACCGCCATCATGTTCGGCGAGCCCTGCGCCCGCACCCCGTTGTCGGTGAGGATGTCGTCGGTGGCCGCGAGCATCGCGGTGCGCGAAAATACCAGTGCCTCATTGCCCTTTTGATCGAACTCGATGGTGACGAAGGGATCCTTCAGATCGCGCAACACGGCGACGAGATGCTTGAGACTGCGGACGTGGGTGCCGTTGATCGAATAAACCACCGATCCCGCGGGGTTCGAGTAGCCGTTGGCGAGCTTGTGCGGGAAGAGCGGCGAGGAGATGACCACGAACTCTTCCGTTTCGGCATCGGGCGGATCGAGCGCGCGCGTGATCAGTGGACTCTTTACGGCCCCCAATATTCGCAGCAGACCCGCATTGTTCTCGATGTTCGAGACGAATTGCCAGGTTGCGGTTGAGAATACCAGCGGGCCGTAAATGAAATAAGAGGGGTATCCGCCGTGCAGATCGGTGACCAGAGTCGCGTGCTGCGGGGACACCGGCAATCGAATCTGCATCGGCTTGCCGGCTCTCACGAGGGTCAGCGGCACCGTGCCGTTGTTGGCCACTCGCTGAATCATGTACGCGAAGCTGACCCGCAGATCCTTATCCAGCTTGATCATCCCCTGATTGTCGATCGGGGTGTCGCCGATGCGAGTCAAGACATCCCATTCCTTGAGCGGGTACGAGGCGTCGGTCTTGTCGGGCCGGTGAACGACCATTCCCTCGACGGTCTTGTCGAGCTTCAAGTAATCGCGCAGAGCCGGGTTTTCGAGCGTTTGCAACTCATCGTACATGGCCGGCTTGCCGTCGTAGTGTCCATCGGCAATGTCCTTCAGGAACAAATCGACTTCCTCGTCCGGGATGATGTAGCCGATGTTCTGCGTATCCCCTCCCAGCTTGCTGAAGGCGAGACCGATCATTTTATCTCCGGCGATGGCGGGTCCGCCGCTGTTGCCGGGATTGATCGCTGCGTCGACTTGGATGCGAAGCCCCGACACCGGATAGTTGTAAGGCACGAATTCGATGCGCGACACGATGCCCTTCGTGATCGACAGAGAATTGCCGCCGGTCGGAAATCCGTAGGCCAGTACCGCGTCCTTGATACGAGGTAGTTTCCCGGCACGCGCCAGCGGCGGATGCGTGTCGAAGAAGGCAGCGTCATCGAGTTGCAACACCGCCAAGTCGATGCCCGGGGCAACCGCCACGACGGTGGCCGGCACCTTGTCTCCCGCGGCATTCGCTTGGATCTGCACCTGGCTCGCATAGAGAACCACATGGGCGTTCGTGAGTATGCGCTTGCCTTCGATGACCACGCCCGAAGCGGTCACTTCGCTCGGCGCCTGCTTGGTCCAGGGCTTGAAGGGATCCGGATAGCGCATCGTCGCGAACACCTTCACCACGGAATTCTCTATCGCGGGCGCTTGGCCGGCATCGGCCGCGCGCACCGTCGATGCGGGGGCCGCCGAAGCTGTGCAGAGAATGCAAGGTGCTGCGCACAGGTACGCCAACGCAAGACGCTTAAAAAGGGTCATGTTCGATTTCGAGTCCTATTTACCATCGACGGAGAAGGCGAGGAGAGCGTTGCCGGAATTGACGTACACCGTGCCGTTCACGATCGTCGCTCCTCCGCGATCCAGGGGACCGCCGCTCGCTTTGATTCCGTTCCTGGCCTGAAAATCCTTAGCCGTATCGAAGTCCCAGAGGATCTTGCCGTCGATGGTCGAATAAGCCCGCAAATGTCCGTCCATCGAGCCCGAGAACGCGCTGCCCGGCATGACGGTGACGGCTTGCGCTTGCGCGTGCGAACACAGGCGCTCGGCCGAGGAGCAGGGCGGCTCCGGAGAGGCCGCATGCCAGCGCGCGGCGCCCGTCGTCATATCAAGCGCCGTCAAACTTCCGGAGGAATTCGCCGGCTGCGCAAGCAGTCCCGAGAGTGCGACGTACAGGCTGCGATGATCGGCGGCGCTGCCCCAAGCAATTCCGCCCGCGGCGCCCGCAACGCCCATGCTCGCCACGGCCGGGGCCGAGGAGCCCGGTCCCGCGCCAGCGGAATCGCCGATCTTGGTCTGCCACAGAATGTTGCCGCCGTGATCGGGATCCAGTCCGTAGACGAACCCCGACTTTTGGCCTGCCAGTATGATTTGATTGCCGGTGCCGAGTGTCCGGAGTATAGGGGAACTGGAAAAGCCCGATGCGGCCGTTCCGGCCTCCCCATGCACCAATTGCTTGACCCATCGCAGCTTGCCGTCAGCCAAATCGAAGGCGACGATCGAATCCGTCAGCGATTGCTCGACGCCGGTCGGAGAGCCGGACGTGGCGACGTACAAGACATTGCGCTTCGCGTCGATGGTCGGTGAGGAGTAAATAGCCGCGCCTGCGGGGCCAAATTCCTGGATACCGGCGCTGTTCTTGCGGGTCGGCTGCGGCTCCTCCAGCACGGTATAGCTCTTCCACACGATCCTGCCGGCGGCGATGTCCAGTGCAACCACGCTGCCGCGAAACGTGCAGCAGCCGTAGCCGGGGTTGGCGGCCGCGCTATCCTCGGTGGAGGCGACGGTCACGTACAGGCGGTCGTTGTACAGAACCGGGGTACCTACGATGCGCGCCAACGGGTGCGTGTCAGCTTGGGTCCGCCACAACAACGTTCCTTTCTGCGCGTCCACCGCATATACCGTCCCCGAATCATCGCCGAAGAACGCGGCACTGGGCGCCTTGATGACATCCAGATGCGCGAGCGTGCGTTTCAACTTCCTCGGCAGCGCTGCGATCCTGGCGCGCGCGAGTTCGCCGATCGTAACGGCGGTGCGGCTGCCCGCAGCGGCGTCGAAGGTCCAATACGTGCAGCCCGTTCTGGCATCGAGCGAGTAGATGCGGCCCGTGGAACTGGTGACGAACAGCCGTTCGTCCACAACCGTGGGCTGCCCGAATTCCTGGCCGCCTTGCGTCCCGTATGCCCATTTCAAAGCGAGCTTCGGCACGTCGTTCGCGCGAATCGCGGGCTCGGGCTGGTATCGCGTATTGTCCTGACCTCGGCCCCAGCCGTTCCATTGCGCGCTGCCAAGGGCAACGGGCCCGGCCGACAGGGGGCAATCGGCCTCGGCGAAGGCAACATTCGCCGCTGCTCCGAGCAGCAGCACCGTCAATAAGCGAAGAGTGGTGTAGAGCCGCACCCCCATCGATCAGCGCTTTTCTATCGGCTGGTAATCCCGCTGGGTGGGACCGGTGTAGAGCTGGCGCGGCCGGCCGATCTTCATGTGAGGATCGGATACCATCTCCTGCCACTGAGCGACCCACCCGGCGGTCCGCGCGATCGCAAACATGACCGTGAACATGGAGCGTGGAATTCCCAACGCGCTATAGATGATGCCGGAGTAGAAGTCGACATTCGGATACAATTTCCGAGACACGAAATATTCGTCCTTGAGTGCGATTTCCTCCAATTTCAGCGCCAGTTCGAACAGCGGATTCTCGGTCTTGCCGAGCTTCTCGAGGACCCTGTAGCACATGCCGCGGATGATCTTGGCCCGCGGATCGAAGTTCTTGTAGACGCGGTGTCCGAATCCCATTAAACGCACGTGGTCGTTCTTGTCCTTGACGCGCACCAGGAATTTGTCAATGTTGGCAACCGAGCCGATGCCGTCCAGCATGTTGAGGACGGCTTCGTTGGCGCCGCCGTGGGCCGGACCCCAGAGAGCGGAAACGCCGGCTGATATGGCCGCGTACGGGTTCGCTCCGGTACTGCCGGCCAGGCGCACGGTCGACGTGCTGGCGTTCTGCTCGTGATCCGCATGCAGAATGAACAGCAGATCCAAGGCCTCGGCCGCGACGGGATCGATAGCATACGGCTCGCACGGAACGGCGAAGAACATGTTGAGCATGTTCGCGCAGTAGCGAAGATCGTTGCGCGGATAGATAAACGGCTGGCCGAGCGTGTGCTTGTAGGCGGCTGCGGCGATGGTCGGTAATTTTGCGATGATTCGATGGGCGAAAATCTCCCGATGCCGCGGATCTTCGATATCCGTGGTGTCGTGGTAGAACGCGGCCATTGAAGCGACCACCGCGGACACCATGGCCATGGGATGCGCATTATGATGAAAGCCCTGGAAGAAACGCAGCAATTGCTCGTTGACCATGGTGTGCCGCATGATCGAATTCTGAAACGCGCCGAGCTCCTTTTTCGAGGGCAGACTGCCGTTGATCAGCAAATTGGCCACTTCGAGAAAGCACGACTTCTCTGCAAGCTGTTCCACCGGATAGCCGCGATACAAGAGCAGACCCGCCTCGCCGTCGATGTACGTGATCTTGCTTTCGGTGCTTGCCGTGGCCATGAAGCCGGGGTCGAACGTGAACACCCCCTGCTCTTTGGTCAGGCTGGAGATGTCAATCGCCTCGGGGCCGATGGTTCCCGAGACGGCATTCAGGTGGGTCGTCTTTCCAGTCGCGACGTTCTTGAGTTCGAATTTCGTGCTCATGCGCTTTTCCGACGGGTGTTCGCCTAAGGTCCCGCAGCCTTGCACGGCCGTACATCCGAATCAAGGGAGCAGGTCTTCAAGCGCTCACGGAGCAAGCGCGCTCAAAAGCTCGCGTACTCTCGAGCTAGGCTTTCGCCGCTGCAGCGTACTTCTTGCGGAACTTGTCGACGCGCCCGCCGGTATCGACAACTTTCTGCTTGCCGGTATAGAACGGGTGGCAATTCGAACAGACTTCGACCTGAAGGTCTTGACCGATCGTCGAGCGAGTCTCGAACTTGTTGCCGCAGGTGCAGGTGACGGCGATGACTTTGTATTCAGGATGAATGCCGGCTTTCATAGGAACCTCGATTGACTGTAGCGGCAGAATCGGAGAGCACCTCGAAGATGCGCAGCGCCACGCCGTGAATTCCCCCGACCCCTGCGATTGCGACCGCCAAGGGCCGCACTTCAAAGTGGGCCGAACAGTATAGCCGGGCCGCCCATTTGCGGCAAGATGTTTGACATAAGCCCTTATCTGACAGCCGCTTGCGACTTTGTCCACAAGAACTGTGGATAAGTCTGTGCACGATAGCCATGTCATCTAATTGAAACAGCAGAAATTCGAGTAATTGTTAACTTGGTCAAAAAATAGACAAGTCGCTTTTTTGTTCTTTTTCAATATGTTGCGCAGGGCACCTGACCTATTGCACATGCAATGTGTTGTAGGTACCCCTTTGTGCGGTGTCTAGGCCCCGATGTGCATAAGCTTCAGGGGAGAAAACTTCCCTGCAGATCATTGAGGAATCGGCGGCCGAGGTCCGTGGGGCGCCAGCCGGCAACGCAGCTCTCCATCAGGCCGCGTTGCCGTGCTTTGCCCAATTTCACGGCTATGGTGCTCATGTCGAGGCCCGTTTGCCGCAGGTACTCCTGCACGGTGAATCCCTCATTGAGGCGCAGAGCGTTCAACATGAACTCGAACGGCAAGTCCTTTGGCAATATGAAGGAACTCTCGCCGATCGCCGCCGCACCGGCGAGAGGGCCGCTCGCGCGGCGAACCTGTTCTTGGTACTCGCGCGGCTGCTTGGGCTTGGTGGTGCGCAAGATCCTTTGCGGGAGCGCGAGACTTATTTTTCCGTGCGCGCCGGCGCCTATACCCACGTAATCCCCGAACGACCAATAGTTGAGATTGTGCCTGCAGCGCGCGCCGTCGCGGGCGTACGCCGAGACTTCGTATTGCACGTACCCCGCATCCGCCAAGAACTTCTGACCCGCGCTTTGGATCCGCCATGCTGCCTCCTCGTCCGGCAGCGGCGGCGGGCGGGCATGAAACACCGTTCCCGGCTCGAGGGTGAGTTGGTAATATGAAATATGGGAAGGCTCGAGCGCAGAGGCGATTCGCACGTCCTCCATCGCTTCTTCCAGCGTCTGCCCGGGCAAGGCATACATCAAATCGAGATTGAAATTGTCCAACCTCGCTGCGCGGAGTTCGGCGACCGCGCGGCGCGTGTCGTCGGCCGAGTGAATGCGGCCCAAGATTTCAAGGGCGCGAGGCGCAAAGGTCTGAGCGCCCAACGACACTCGATTGATGCCGGCGTCTCGGTATCCCGCGAAGCGCCCGCGTTCGATGGTGCCGGGGTTGGCCTCGAGCGTGACTTCCGCATCGTCCGCGAACGCGATGCGCTGGCGCAATGCTCCGAGAAGACGGCTGAACTCCTCGGGCTGGAACAGGCTTGGTGTGCCGCCGCCGAAGAAGACGGTGCCAATCCTGCGCCCCCGCAACCGCGGCAATTCACAGTCGAAATCGCGAATCAGGGCATCGATGTACGCGGTGTCCGGCGCAGCCGATTTCAACTGATGCGAGTTGAAATCGCAGTACGGACACTTGCGCACGCACCAGGGCATGTGCACGTATAAAGCCAACGACGGGTCGGTCACAGGCGCGCCGCCAATTGGTCGCGTAGCGATCGCATCGCCATCCCGCGGTGGCTGAGGCGATTCTTGTCGGCCGGATCGAGTTCGGCCGCCGTCCGCCGCAGTTGGGGAAGCCAAAAATAAGGATCGTAGCCGAAACCGCCGGAGCCGCGAGGCTCGTCGAGAATCCAGCCCTCCCACACGCCTTCGGCAATCAGCGGCGCCGCGTTCGAGGGCGCGAATCCGCAAACCAACGAACAGCGATAGCGCGCGCGGCGCTGCTCGCCGTGCGTGCCCGCCAGGGCGCTCATCAGCTTTGCGTTGTTGGCCGCGTCGTCCGCAGCAGCACCGGCGTAGCGAGCGGAAAAAATACCCGGGGCGCCGCGAAGGGCGTCGACCTCGAGTCCCGAGTCGTCTGCGATTGCCGCAATGTCCGCCGCCCCACCGAGGTTCAAGCCGCAGGCGAGGGCAGCCCGGGCCGCATGGCTCGCTTTCAACATCGCGTTCTCCAGAAACGTCGCACCGGACTCATGGGGCGGGGCTATCCCAAGTTCGGCGAGGCCGTAAAGGTCCAACGGCAAGTCCTCCAGCAACGCGCGCAACTCTTTCAGCTTGCCGGGATTGCCGGTTGCGAGGACAACCGGCCTACGCGCCACGTGCGCTTTGCTGGGCGGCATGCAAGCGAGCTATCCCCGAGGCTGCCAGGTCCAGCAATTGATCGAGCTCATGGCGGCGAAATGCATGGCCCTCGGCGGTACCCTGCACCTCCACAAAGGCGCCGCCGCTGTTCATGACGACGTTCATATCCGTCTCCGCGTTCGAGTCCTCGGCGTAATCCAAGTCAAGCACCGGCGTGCCGCGATAGATGCCCACGGACACAGCCGCTACCTGGCCGTGCAGCGGATTTGCGGCGATGGCACGGCGCTTCAGGAGCGTGTCGACGGCGTCCGCCAGGGCGACGAAACCGCCGGTGATAGCGGCCGTCCGTGTGCCGCCGTCCGCCTGCAGCACATCGCAGTCGATCGTCACGGTGCGCTCCCCCAAACCCTTCAGGTCCACCACCGCCCGGAGCGCGCGCCCAATCAGGCGTTGAATTTCCTGGGTGCGGCCCGACTGCTTGCCGCGGGCCGCCTCGCGCGCCGAGCGGGTGTGGGTCGCCCGCGGCAGCATGCCGTATTCGGCGGTCACCCAGCCCTGGGCCTGGCCGCGCAGGAATGACGGCACGCTGTCTTCGATGCTCGCCGTGCACAACACTCGGGTTGCGCCGAAGCTCACCAGGACCGAGCCTTCGGCGTGCTTGGTGTAGCCGCGCTCGAATCGCAGCTCGCGTAATTCGTCGGGCGCCCGACCGCTCGGTCGAATGCTCACGCGGCCCGCCAGCGCAGCGCCGCCGCACTGGTGTTGTCGCTGTACGGGGCCGAGGCCTGCACCGCCTGGGTTCCGAGATCGGTGAGGGACTCGCGCAATGGCTTGCCGGCCGCCTGGGCGAACTGCACCAGATCCTGATCCCGCAAGTTCGCCCATAGTCCGTCGGTGCACAAGAGGAGCACGTCGCCCGACTTCAGCTTGCGCCGCGTCGAGATGGACATCTCCGGCAATGCCGCGTCGCCGCCTAGACAACACTCCACGTAGTTGCGCATCGGATGTCCGTGAACCTCAGCTTCGGTGATCAAGCCTTCGCGCAACAACACTTCGACGTGGCTGTGATCGCGGGTGCGCTCGAGCACCTGGGCCTGGCGCAATTGATAGACGCGGCTATCGCCGACATGCGCCCAGTAAGCCGCCGAGTCTTGTACGAGGCACATCGCGCAGGTGGCGCGCGGCCGCGCTTCGACACTGAGGCCCACGCCGAGCTTCACCACTTCTTCATGAGCTCGCCCCAGCGACAAATGCAGGAATCCCAGCGGATCGAAAACTGGATGCGGCGCTTGCCAAAAGGCTTCGAGCAGGGTCGCCAACGCGGTCTCGGCGGCGCGCGCACCTTCCGCGTGGCCGCCCATCCCGTCGATCACCACGAGCAGCACCGCGTGATCGGCGGCCGCCACCGCCACCCGGTCCTGATTTTCTTCCCGGTGGCCGATCAGGCTGACATCCGCGGTTTCGATCTGCAACGTCAGCTCCTGGGGCATCTGATAAACTTCAACACGAGGATTATGGCCGATTCTAGCGCAGACCCCTATGATTCGTAGCATGACCGGCTTTGCGCGGAGCGAGCGCCAGTTCCCTTGGGGATTGTTGGCCTGGGAGTTGAAGACGGTCAATCATCGATTTCTGGAAATCGGCTGTCGGTTGCCCGAGGAGTTCCGCGTAGGCGAGGCGGAATTTCGCCGGGCTGTCGCTGCGGCCGTGCGCCGCGGCAAAGTCGAATGTGCCCTGCATTTTCGCCCCGCTCAGATCGCGGGCTCTCTGGAGGTGGACTCCGAGCTGGTCAGCCGTCTCACGCAGCGGGCGGTCGAAATAGCCGCACATGCCGGAGCCGCCGCGCGGATCGATGCCATGGAATTGCTGCGTTGGCCAGGCGTCATCCGGGATGGCAGCCTCGACTACGCGCCCATGATCGCCGCCGCGCACGCACTGCTCGAACATGCACTGGAGGAGCTGGCCAGCTTTCGCGACAGCGAGGGCGCCCGGCTGCGCGACGCTCTGGAGCAGCGCTGCGCCGGCCTGCTGGAGTTCGCCGCGCGCGTGACGGAGCGGCTCCCGGAAGTGCGCGCGCGCATGCGCGCCAAGCTGCTCGAACGCATCGCGCAGCTGGTCAGCGAAGTCGATCACCAACGGCTCGAGCAGGAACTTGCGATCCTCGCGCAGCGCCTCGACGTGGACGAGGAGATCGATCGCCTGCGGGGCCACGTGACGGAAGTGCGCAAGACCTTCGGCGGACAGGAAGCGGCCGGCCGGCGCCTGGATTTTCTCATGCAGGAGCTGAATCGCGAGGCCAACACGCTGTCATCGAAATCCCAAGACATCGAAACCACCCGCGCGGCGGTCGATATGAAGGTGTTGATCGAGCAAATGCGCGAGCAAGTGCAGAACATCGAGTAGCGATCGATGCAACGCGGCCGGCTTTATGTGGTTTCGGCGCCATCGGGGGCGGGCAAGACGAGCTTGGTGAAGGCGTTGATGGAGCGCGAACCACGCATTCGCTTTTCCGTCTCCTATACCACACGCACGCCCCGGCCGAATGAAATCCCCGGGCGCGACTACCATTTCGTGACCATGGAGCGCTTTACCGAAATGGCGGCTCGCGGTGAGTTCCTCGAGCACGCGCGGGTTTTCGACAATTGCTACGGAACGGGAGTCAGAGCCGTCGAGGAAGCGCTCGTGAACGGCGAGCAGTTGTTATTGGAAATCGATTGGCAAGGCGCGCGGCAAGTAAGAGCCCGGCTGCCCGAGGCGCGCAGCATTTTCATCCTGCCGCCGTCGCGCCGCGCGCTCGAAGAGAGGCTGAAGGCACGCAGCACCGACACCGAGGCGGTGATCAAGCGCAGGCTCGAGGATGCCGCGCAGGATCTCGCGCATTGGGCTGAATTCGACTGCGTGGTGATCAATGACCGCTTCGAGCAGGCGCTCGGCGATCTGCAGGCCATCGTGGAGGATAGGGGCGGCGCGCTGATCGCCCAAAGACCCGAAGTGGCGAGCCTGACGGCGGAATTGCTGCGGGATCGACCTGCGCCTTGAGCCACAGTTGGCCCGATCCCCGGGGTTTCTGCTATTCTTACAATCCCTTTATTGGAACCTCAAGTATGGCGCGTATCACGGTCGAAGATTGTTTGCAGAACGAACCCAATCTATTCAACTTGGTGTTGTTGGCGGCAAAGCGCGCTCGGCGCTTGGCCAACGGTGCCGAAGCAACCGTGGAATGGGAGAACGACAAGCCGACTGTCGTGGCGCTGCGCGAGATTGCCGCTGGAAATATCACGCTCGAGATGTTGGAAGAGCCCGAAGAGCCGGTGCCGCAGCCGGTGAGCGAGCTCGACATGCCGTCGGATTTTCGCGCGCCGCAACTCGGGCTTGGGGACTAAGACCGCCGAACCCAAGAGCGACGATGGACTATGCGTCTTCCATACTCGGTTTCCTACCCGGTGGAAGACGCTCCACCGGGATCAGTCAGCTCTTAGATAAACTCGAAGCCTACTTGCCCCCGGGCCAAGTCGAGCGGGTACGCGAAGCTTATGAATTCGGTGCGGAGAAGCACCGCGGACAGAAGCGCGTTTCTGGCGAACCTTACATCACCCACCCGGTCGCGGTGGCCGATATCCTCGCCGATCTGCGCTTGGATGCCGATACCCTGGTGGCCGCGATCCTTCATGATGTCATCGAGGACACGCCGACGGCCAAGGCCGAGATCGCGACGACCTTCGGACAGGTCGTGGCCGAGCTGGTCGACGGCGTCAGCAAATTGGATCAGATCCAGTTCAAGAACCGGCAGGAGGCTCAGGCCGAGAGCTTTCGCAAGATGCTGCTCGCGATGGTGCGCGACATCCGCGTCATCATGGTCAAGCTCGCGGACCGCATGCACAACATGCGCACGCTCGGAGTCATGCCGCCGATCAAACGCCGGCGTAGCGCCCGGGAAACGCTTGAAATCTATGCGCCGATCGCCGAGCGGCTCGGCCTCTACGCTGTCAAGCTCGAGCTCGAGGATCTGGGGCTCCGGGCGCTGTATCCGTACCGATACAAGGTTCTCGAACGTGAACTGAAGCGGGCGCGCGGCAATCAAAAGGAATTTCTCGGCAAGATCGCCGAGACGTTCAAGGCGACGCTGAAGAAAGCCGAGATCACGGGGCAGGTGGAGGGACGAGAAAAGCATTTGTACAGCATCTACAAGAAGATGCAGACCAAGAAGATCTCCATCAATGAAATGGTGGACGTGTACGGCTTTCGCATCATCGTCGACAGCCCGGACACCTGCTACCGCACGTTGGGCCTGGTGCACAGCGTATATAAGCCCATGCCGGGGCGCTTCAAAGACTACATCGCCATACCGCGGGTCAATGGCTACCAGTCGCTGCACACCACGCTGTTCGGACCCAACGGCATACCGATCGAAGTACAGATCCGCTCCGAGCAGATGCACCGCGTTGCGGAGTCCGGCATCGCGGCGCATTGGAAGTACAAGTCCGGCGGCGACAGTTTCGGCGGCATAGAGCACGATCGCGCCCGCGAATGGCTGGCGAGCCTGGTGCAGATCCAGGAAGGCGGCAGCTCCGAGGAATTCCTCGAGAGCGTCAAAGTCGATCTATTCCCGGATAAGGTCTACGTGTTCACTCCGAAGGGGAAGATACTGCGCCTGCCGAGCGGCGCCACCACGGTGGATTTCGCCTACGCCATCCACACCGATGTCGGCAATCGCTGCGTAGCGGCCAAGGTGGACCGCCGCCTGGTCCCGTTGCGGACCCCGCTTCGCAATGGGCAGACCGTGGAAATCATCACCGCCAAGGGAGCGACGCCGAACCCTTCCTGGTCGACCTTCTTGGTGACAGCGAAGGCGCGCGCAGCGATCAGGACATACCTCAAAAACCTCAAGCGCGGCGAGGCAATGGAACTCGGCCGGCGCTTGCTGGACCTGGCGTTGGAGGAATTTTCGCTCAGTCTGAAGAAGATCCCGGGGGCGGAAATCGACGCGGTGGTCAAGGAGCTCAACTTGAAAGACGCCGCCGAGTTGTACGAGAAAATCGGCCTGGGCGAGCGTCTGGCCCCGTTGGTCGCGCGGCGTCTGCAGCCTGCGCGCGCCGGTGCCGAGCATGCCGGGACGCACAGCGGACCCTTGATGATCGCCGGCACCGAGGGGCTCTTGGTGAACTACGCGCGCTGCTGCTTCCCGATCCCGAACGATCCGATCATGGCGTACCTGAGCGCCGGCCGCGGCGTAATGATTCACCGGCAAAATTGCGGTAATCTCGCCGAGTACCGCAAACAGCCGGAAAAGTGGCTGTCGGTTGCATGGGAAGCGATCGAAGGCCGCTTGTTCAGCACCGAGATCCAGCTGGAAATCAATAACCGGGTGGGCGTGCTGGCGGCGGTCGCATCCAGCATCGCGGGAACTGAAACCAATATCGATCAGGTGTCATTGGAAGAACGGGACGTGAACAGCTCCTCTCTCAAATTTCAGCTCCAGGTGCGCGATCGCAAGCATCTGGCGCGAGTCATCAAGACCATCCGTCGCATGCCGGACGTGCAACGGGTATTTCGCACCCTGGCTTAAACCATGAAACAAATCATCTCCACGACCGATGCGCCGGCTGCCATCGGCGTTTATTCGCAGGCCGTACGGGTAGGCAACACCATTTGGGTTTCCGGGCAGATTCCGCTGGATCCGAAGACCAAGGAATTGGTCCAGGGCGACACCGAGACTCAGGTGCGTCAGGTGTTCGAAAACCTGAAGGCCATCGTCGCGGCTGCCGGCGCGACATTCGACGATGTCGTCAAGGCAACGGTTTTCTTGGTCGATCTTTCTCACTTCGGACTCGTCAACAAGGTCATGGCCGAATATTTTCGCGAGCCTTACCCCGCGCGCGCGGCCGTCGGCGTGGCGGCGCTGCCGCGCGGCGCCCAAGTCGAAGTGGAGTGCATCGTCGCTCTGTGATCGAGCAGAAGCCGGTAACGGTCTTGCGCGGTGTCGGCGATGCGCTCGCGCTGCGGCTGCGGGCGCTCGGCGTCGAGACCACCCAGGATCTGTTGTTCTTGCTGCCGTTGCGCTACGAGGATCGCACGCGAGTCGTGCCGTTGGGAGAGCTTCGCCCCGGGCAGCGCGCGGCGGTGGAGGGCGAGGTGATGCTCACCGACGTGGTGTTTCGCGGGCGGCGACAGATGTTGTGCAAGATCGCCGACGGGTCGGGCTTTCTGACGTTGCGCTTTTTCCACTTCACCGCGCAACAGCAGCACGGTTTAGCTCGGGGCGCGCGCATCCGCTGCTTCGGCGAAGCGCGCCGCGGTCCCCAGGGGCTGGAAATCGTCCATCCGGAATATCGGCGCATCGACCAGGCCTCGCGAATTGCGCCCGAAGACCATCTCACGCCGATATACCCCGGCACCGAAGGCGTGAGCCAAGGACGTTTACGGCTGTTGGTCGACATGGCCCTCAATCAAACCGGGCTGACGGACGTAGAGGACTGGCTGCCGCCATCCATTTTGGCCGGTTCGCGGATGCCAACCTTGAGCGACGCACTGCGTTATGTGCATCGGCCGCCGACGGATGCCCCCGTGGAACTGTTGCTGAGCGGGCGCCATCCAGCACAGCGGCGGCTGGCGTTCGAGGAGCTGCTGGCGCATCAGTTGTCGCTCAAGCTTTTGCGGCAGCGCATTCAATGCGATCCCGGCTGGCCGCTTCGGTCGGACGGCGCTCTGAAGGCGGGATTGCTGGCCGCATTGCCTTTTCGATTGACCAAGGGACAGGAACGCGCATTGCTCGAGATCGAGGACGACCTCCGTCAGGGCAAACCCATGCTGCGGCTGGTGCAGGGCGACGTGGGCTGCGGCAAAACCCTGGTTGCCGCCCTGGCCGCGACCCAAGCCGTTGGGATGGGCCGCCAAGTGGCGCTGATGGCCCCGACCGAACTGTTGGCCGATCAACACGCACAGAACTTTCGGCGCTGGTTCGACCCCCTGAACGTACCCGTGGCGCTCCTGACCGGGCGGCAGACCGGCAAAGCACGCAGCGCCGTGTTGGAAGGCATACGCGCGGGTCATGCATCCATCGTCGTAGGTACGCATGCCCTTTTCCAGGAAAGCGTCGAATTTTCCCGGCTCGCCCTCGTCATCGTCGATGAACAGCATAGATTCGGCGTGCACCAGCGCTTGAGCCTGCGCGAAAAGGGCGATCACCTGGGTCATCGGCCGCATCAATTGATCATGACCGCGACACCGATTCCGCGCACCCTCGCGATGACCGCGTACGCGGACCTCGATGTTTCCGTGATCGACGAGTTGCCGCCGGGGCGCACCCCCGTCAAGACCGTAGTGTTGGCCGAAGGGCGCCGAGAAGAAGTGGTGCGACGAATACGAACCGCTTGTCTCGAGGGGCGGCAAACCTATTGGGTCTGCCCCCTCATCGACGAATCCGAAGAAATGCCCTACCAAGCCGCCGATGAAACGGCAGCATCGCTGGCGGCCGCGCTGCCGGAACTCGCGATCGGGCTGGTTCACGGCCGCATGCCGCCTGCGGCCAAAGCGGCCACGATGCGGCGCTTCAAAGATGGAAAGATCCAGCTATTGGTCGCGACTACGGTGATCGAAGTGGGCGTCGACGTCCCGAACGCCACCCTCATGGTCATCGAGAACGCCGAGCGCATGGGACTCGCGCAGCTGCATCAGCTGCGCGGCCGGGTCGGCCGCGGGCGGCATGCGAGTTCTTGTCTCTTGCTATACCGCGCTCCGCTGTCGCCGCTGGCGCGCGCACGACTGGCGGTCATGCGCGACACCAACGACGGCTTCGAGGTGGCGCGGCGCGATCTCGAATTGCGCGGTCCGGGCGAGATGCTGGGGACGCGCCAGACCGGCCTCGCTCAAATGCGTGTTGCCGATTTGTTGCGCGATGCCGATTTGTTGCCCCGAGTGCAGGGCGCCGCGGAAACGATGCTGCGCGAATGGCCGCTGCACGTGGAGCCGCTCATCCGCCGCTGGGTGGGGATTGCGGAGCAATATGGCCGCGTCGGTTAGAATGGCGGATGACTCACGTGACTCCGAGCAGAAATTCCGCCGCAAAGACGCATGCCGATTCGATTCAATGGCTTCCGGCCGAGCGCTTGGGTCAATTGACCGTGGATGAGCGCGTGAGGCCGTGGCTGATCGGCAAGGGCTTGATCTCGGCGCGCATGAGAGCCCTTAGCGCAGGGGGCTTCCAGCTCAGGCTGGTGAACCAGTGGAGCGGACTGCTGAGTGACTCGCACAAATCGGCGCTGCGTTCGGCGGACAATGCCGGCTTGTTCAGAGATGTCGAAATGTCCCACGATGGGGAGGTGTGGGTGTTCGTGCAAACCGTGATGCCCGACTCGACGCTGTGCGCCCATCCCTGGCTCGCCGAGCTGGGCGATTCCTCGTTGGGCCAGACATTGAACGACTTATCAGGGGTCGAGCGGCGCCCTTACGAGTACGCCTGGCTACCGGCTCTGGACGCGGCTGCGGCGCGCGCGCTGCGGGACGCCGACGTAAAGCCTGCCGGCCTATGGGCGCGCCGCGCCCTGGTGTCGTTGCGCACGGCGCCGCTGCTGATGCAAGAGATCTTCCTGCCCGCTGTGGGCCGCGCCTAGGCTTCGAGCGTGCGACTGCCGCGCTCAGGTGTCGAGCTGATCGAGCGGATTGCCGAGCGGCGGCGATGGTTCGCCTATCGCGTGCGATTCCATCCTTTCACCACCCACGAGCTGCCGAGAATCCTGAGCGGCCTCGCGGATTATGCGCGCCTCATGCGCTTGGATCGTCCGATAGGCATCTGGCTGCTGCTTTGGCCCACGTTATGGGCTCTGTGGATCAGCAGCCGCGGTAAACCGGACCCGCGAATATTCATCATCTTCGTGGCCGGTACGATACTCATGCGCTCCGCCGGTTGCGCCATCAACGACTACGCAGACCGCAGCTTCGACCCGCAAGTCGCGCGCACCAAGGATAGGCCGTTGGCGGCCGGCCGCATCTCCACTCTCGAAGCCCTGTTGCTGTTCGCGGTGCTCTCGTTGGCGGCCTTGATGCTGGCGCTGCAGCTTAATAAAGCCACGCTGCTGCTGGCGGTGGTGGGCGGATTTCTGGCGGTCAGTTATCCCTTCGTCAAGCGTTTTCTCTCCGTGCCGCAGATGTACTTGGGGCTGACGTTCGGTTGGGGGATCCCGATGGCCTTCGAGGCGCAGTTCGACCAAGTACCGCGCGTGGCGTGGCTGCTGCTCCTCGCCAATGTGCTCTGGGTCACCGTGTACGACACGATCTATGCGATGGTCGACCGTGACGATGACCGCAAGATCGGCGTACGCTCCACGGCGATACTGTTCGGCGATTCAGATCGCCACATCATTGCGGTGCTGCAGATCATGACCTTGCTGACCCTCTATCTCGTCGGGCGGATGATCCATACCGGCTCTTGGTACGGCGCCGGTTTATGCGCCGGCGCGGCGATTTTTGCATATCAGTTGTGGCTCATACGCGCACGGGATCGCGCGTCCTGCTTTCGCGCCTTCCTCAACAACAACTATTTCGGTATGGCGGTATTCATCGGCCTGGCGTTGGAATATCAGTTTGCGGCACGCTAAGCGATCGGCCGCGTTGGCGCTGTTCGTACTCGGAACCGCCTTGGCCGGTTGCGGCCACGACTCTGAAGATCTCGCCCCGATTAGACTCATCCACACGCCTCCGGTGAGGCAAATGACTGCGGGGCAGCTGCGGTCGCTGTCGATGGAATGCGAGAAATATCCGCGCAACGAGTCGATGCGCGGCCGGTACGAGGCCGCGTATTGCGAGGATGCGATCGCCGCGTGGGGCGATTCCCCGCTGCAAATAGTCAATATGGAGAAAACCGCCTCGCCCACCGTCGCGACGCCGCCCGCGCCGCCAACTCCACCCGCGGCCCCGACACCGCCCGCGGCCCCGACACCGCAAGGCGTGACGTCAACCAAGCCTTAGTTCCTTGGTTGACTAAGGATCCGGGCCAACGAATACTCGCCTTCGGCGCCCAGGCCACGCACTTCAGGGGACTTTGTGACGGTACGCAATGATTGGACGCTCGCGGAAGTGAACGAACTCTTCGCATTGCCTTTCATGGACCTGCTTTTCACGGCGCAGGCCGTACACCGCCGCTTTCATGCACCCAACACCGTACAGATCAGCACCCTCTTGAGCATCAAGACGGGGGCCTGCCCCGAGGACTGCGCCTATTGTCCGCAAAGCGCGCGGTTCGACACGGGACTCGAACCGCAAGAACTGCTGGATCTCGAGAACGTCGCCGCCCGTGCGCGGGCCGCCAAGGAGGCCGGCGCAACCCGCTTCTGTATGGGTGCGGCCTATCGCTCTCCCAAGCCGAAGGATCTGCGCAAAGTGCTCGCCATGATCCGCGAGGTGAAGGCTTTAGGACTGGAGAGCTGCGCCACGCTCGGCATGGTGACTCCTGCGCAAGCGGTGGAACTCAAGGAAGCCGGCCTCGACTATTACAATCACAATCTCGATACCTCGCCCCGCTACTACGAGAAAATCATCAGTACCCGGATCTATCAGGATCGGCTCGACACACTTGAGGCCGTGCGCGATGCAGGGATGAACGTGTGCTGCGGCGGGATTGTCGGCATGGGCGAGGAACCGCAGGATCGAGCGCAGCTACTGCATGTTCTCGCGACCTTACCCGCGCATCCGCAGAGCGTTCCCATCAATCAGCTCGTAAGGGTCGCCGGCACCCCGCTGGAGCATGCGCCGGCGTTGGACCCCTTCGACTTCGTTCGAACCGTCGCGGTGGCGCGCATCTTGATGCCGCGTTCGCACGTGCGCCTGTCGGCGGGCCGCAGCGAAATGAGCGATGAACTGCAGGCACTGTGCTTCTTGGCAGGCGCCAATTCCATTTTCTATGGCGAAAAACTCCTGACCACCGGTAATCCGGACACAGAGCACGATCAGAATCTCTTCCGGCGGCTGAAAATCGTCGCTGAAGCGCCGGCCGTCGACGCGGCAACCATGTGATCCTCCCCCCGCCGGATCGCGCCTTTCCGGAGGGTGCCGCGGCTTACGGGCTCGATACCGCTCGGGTGCGGCGCGCTTTCGATCGCGCGGCGGCTACCTACGATGGGGCGGCCATCCTGCACGCCGAGGTGCGCGGCGAGCTGCTGGCGCGCCTGGATTTGATGACGCTGAGACCGCGCGTCGCGGTTGACGCCGGCACCGGCACCGGTCATGGCGCGCGCGCACTGAAGCGACGCTACCCGAAATCACTGGTCATTGCCTTGGATACCTCCCAGCCCATGCTGCGGGCGGCAGCCTGCCAACGCTCTTGGCTGCGCCCGTTCGCCCGCCTTTGCGCCGACGCCGAGCGTTTGCCATTTGCGGACGGGAGCATCGACTTGATCCTCAGCAACTTGATGCTCCCCTGGTGCGACCCGGAGCAGGTGTTCGCGGAATTTCGCAGGGTCCTCGCGCCGCATGGTTTGTTGAGTTTCACGAGCTTCGGGCCCGATACCTTGTGCGAGATGCGCAGTGCCTGGGCACAGATAGACTCCCATACCCACGTCAATCAATTCATCGACATGCACGATATCGGCGATGCACTGGTGCGCGCCGGCTTCGCATCGCCGGTGCTCGACGTGGAGCGGTATACGCTGAGATATCTTGACGTGGCACGTGTCGCCGCGGATCTCAAAGCCACCGGCGCCCGCAACTCAACGAGAGGCCGCCCAAAAGGCCTGACCGGCCGGCGGCAATTAGCGGCATTGAGGGCAGCGTACGACGCTTACCGGAAGGACGGCCGCTTGCCCGCCACCTACGAAGTGGTTTTTGGGCACGCGTGGACGCCCGCCGCCGCCCGCCCCGGCGGCCGAGAGGGCACCGCGGTTTCGCTCGAGGAGATCAGGCAACAATTGCGCGCGCGGCGCCGCACCTGACCCATCGGTGCCGTGCGCGGCGCCCTCGGGTTGAGTTATCCTAGGACGCATGGAGCAGCGCATCGAACTCGCGCCGAATTGTTCGCTGACGCCCTCGGGCGCCATGCTTTTCTTTGCTTCTATATCGCTGTTTTCCCTGAGTTTTGCATTGTTTTTCGTGCTTCAGGGATTCTGGCCGGTGTTGCCCTTTTGGGGGTTGGAGATGCTAGCCCTTTGGATCGCATTGCAAGCCAGCATGCGGCAAGGCGGGTACTCGCAAACGGTGCTGATCACCGATTCGCTGGTCAGCCTCGTGACCCGCACACGGCGCGGCGCGCAAAAACAAGATTTTGCGCGGCATTGGACGAAGGTTAGACTTCGCAGTCCGCCGCGGCGCCATGGGTTGAGCAAGTTGACCATCGAGAGCCGGGGGCAGGCTTGCGAAGTGGGCAGTTTCCTCACGGAGGAGGACCGCTGTCGCCTTGCGGAGCGTTTGCGCTATTTGGTGGGCGGCATGAATGAGTCGCCACCGCTTGAAATCGATCGAACTGAGGGGATCCGTTTAGATGAGCATGACCTTAGGCAATGACGAGAGCACATTTGCACCGTGTCGGCGATGGGTCCGAGCGCTCTGCCTAGCCACCCTCGGACTCGCGGTCAGGGCGGGAGCCAATACCTCGAATGGCTACAACATGCCGATCGGCGTGACGAGTTTGAGCCGGGATATCTACAAGTTGCACATGGAAGTTTACTGGGTCTGCGTAGCCATCGCGGTGGTGGTCTTCGGCGTCATGATCTACGCGTTGGTGAAATTTCGCCATTCTCAGGGCGCCGTGCCGGACGGCACCCTGGTGCACAGCACTAAGGTTGAAATCATCTGGACCATCATTCCGGTCGTGATCCTGGTGGCAATGGCGATTCCGGCCGCGAAAGTCATCCTCATGATGGAGGATACCCGCAACTCCGAACTGTCGATCCGAGTTACCGGTTATCAGTGGAAATGGCAGTATCAATACATGGACGCGGGCGAGGGCATCAATTTCTTCTCGACCCTCGCGCGCGACTCTAATTTCGCGCGTGAGCTGCGTTCCGGCATCGATCCGAAGACGGTGAACAACTACCTCCTGAACGTCGACAATCCGATGGTCATTCCGAGCGGCACCAAGGTTCGCCTGCTGCTGACCTCGCAGGACGTGGTCCATGCGTGGTGGGTCCCCGATTTCGGCGCCAAACGCTCCGCCATACCGGGATTTGTCAACGAATTGTGGTTCAGGGTCGATCCCGGCAAGGAAGGCATCTATCGCGGACAGTGCACCTCGCTGTGCGGACGCGATCACGGATTCATGCCAATCGTCGTGGATGTGCGGACACCCGACGAATTCAAGAAATGGGTGGAGCAACAGAAAGCGCGCAAACAAGCGGCCGGCCGGACGCGACGGCCGCGCCGCCGCCGCTCCGCCCAAGTATTGTCGAACTGACGTAGTACGGACCTCATACAAGAGAGCTATTGCACCATGGCCCAGACCCACGCGAGCGACTTCGCTCACCACGACGATCATCACGATCAGCCGGCTACCGGCATCAAACGCTGGCTGTTCGCCACCAACCACAAAGACATCGGCACCATGTACCTGGTGTTCAGCCTGATCATGTTCTTCATCGGCGGCGCGATGGCGATGGTCATTCGCGCGGAACTGTTCCAACCCGGGCTGCAGCTCGTCGATCCGGTGCTCTTCAATCAGCTGACCACCAATCACGCGCTCGTCATGATATTCGGCGCGGTCATGCCGGCATTCGTCGGCCTGGCCAATTGGATGATTCCGATGCAAATCGGCGCGCCCGACATGGCGTTGCCGCGCATGAACAACTTCAGTTTCTGGATTCTGCCGTTCGCCTTCACCTTGCTCTTGTCGACGTTTTTCGTTCCCGGCGGAGCGGCCGCGGCCGGCTGGACTCTCTATCCTCCCCTGTCCCTGCAGACCGGCGACAGCTTTCCGATGCTCATCTTTGCGATCCACATGATGGGAATCTCATCGATCATGGGCGCGATCAATGTGATCGTGACCATCATGAACATGCGGGCGCCGGGCATGAATCTGCTGAAAATGCCGCTGTTTGTCTGGTCATGGCTGATCACCGCCTACTTGCTGATCGCCGTGATGCCGGTCCTCGCCGGCGCGGTGACCATGCTGCTGACCGATCACTTCTTCAAGACGAGCTTTTTCAACGCGGCCGGCGGCGGCGATCCGGTGATGTTCGAACACATTTTCTGGTTCTTCGGGCACCCCGAGGTGTACATCATGATCCTGCCGGCATTCGGCATCATCTCGGAAGTCTTGCCGACTTTCTCGCGCAAACCGCTGTTTGGGGCGACCTCGATGATCTATGCCATCGCCTCGATCGCATTCCTGTCGTTCATCGTCTGGGGCCACCACATGTTCGTGGACGGCATGCCGGTGGCCGCGCAATTGTTCTACATGATGTCCACCATGCTCATTGCGGTGCCGACCGGAGTAAAGGTGTTCAACTGGACGGCGACCATGTGGCGCGGCTCTCTGTCCTTCGAGCCCCCGATGCTGTTCGCGCTTGCATTCCTGTTTTTGTTTTCCATCGGCGGATTTTCCGGTTTGATGCTCGCGATCGTGCCGGCGGACTTCCAATACAACCAAACCTACTTCGTGGTTGCGCACTTTCATTATGTGTTGGTGCCGGGCGCCATATTCGGGATCATGGCGGGGGTGTACTACTGGCTGCCGAAGTGGACCGGCCACATGTACAACATGACCTTGGCGAAGGCGCATTTCTGGCTCTCGGCGATCTTCGTCAATGTCTTGTTCTTCCCACAGCATTTCTTGGGCTTGGCGGGCATGCCGCGGCGCATACCTGACTATGCGGTGCAGTTCACCGACTGGAATATGGTGTCGTCCATCGGCGGATTCGCGTTCGGAGCCTCGCAAATTCTCTTTGCCATCGTGATTGTCCAGTGCATACGCGGCGGACAGAAAGCGACTTCCGCGGTTTGGGAGGGCGCGCATCCCACCGGTCTCGAGTGGACATTGTCCTCGCCGCCGCCATATCACAGCTTTACCACGGCTCCGGAGATTCAATGAACGCAGTCGAGACGAGGTTCATGGACGCTGCCATGAAGCGTCGCATCCGCAACGGAGTCTTGGGTTTGGCATCCTTGGCCCTGACGTTCTATTTCGGCTTCATCGCATTGCTGGTGTACCGCAGGCACTGATGCAAGCCGACGATACGAAAAAGCGCACTCACCGCAAGCTCGTCAAGGCCTTGCTGATCATGACCGCCGGCAGCTTCGCATTCGGCTGGGCCTTGGTGCCTTTGTATGACGTTCTCTGCCGGGCTGCCGGCATAGGCAATGCGGAAGCCAAGGCCGGAAAATCGGCGGTTGGGGAGTCTATCGATCCGAACAGGGAAATCACGGTCGAGTTCGTTGCCGAGCACGCGTCGGTCGGCAGCTTCGATTTCCGGCCGAAGGTCGCCTCCATGCGCATCCATCCCGGAAAGCTCTATGACGCAGAATTCCATGCCGAGAACCTCACCGCGGAAGCTGCGGTGGCGCAGGCGGTTCCCAGCATTTCCCCGACCGGCACCGCCAGGTATTTTCACAAAACCGAGTGCTTTTGCTTCAGCCCGCAGAAATTCGCTCCACGGGAAGGGCGGGATTTGCCGGTGCGGTTCATCGTCGATCCGCAGCTGCCGAGCAATGTGGATAAGCTCACTCTGGCGTACACCATCTACGACGCGACCGCAACGGCGGCCGCGCAATCGGCAACACGTCATTAGCCAAACGTTTTAAACTAAGTTTCACTCACCGTTTCAGAGATCGAATCATGGCGCAAGCGCACGCGGATGCAGATAAATACTATATCCCTCACGGCAGTCCGTGGCCCATCTATGGATCCGTAACCCTGTTCATCCTGATGGCGGGTGCGATTGCCACCCTCGACAATTGGCTGCCGGCGTACGCCTTGATTCCGGGCTTCGTGATGCTGGCGTTGCTGTTCATTTTCTGGTTCAACACCGTCATCGGCGAGAATCAGCAAGGCATATACAACATGGCGGTCGACCGCTCGTTCCGCATGGGAATGATGTGGTTCATTTTCTCCGAAGTGATGTTCTTTGCGGCTTTTTTCGGTGCGCTCTTCTATGCGCGTAATTTTTCCGTTCCGTGGCTGTCCGGCGATGGCGTAAAGATTTTCAGCAAGCTCTTGCTCTGGCAGAACTATGACGGGGTCTGGCCGACCAATGGTCCCTGCCGCCGTGGGCCCGCGCGCCAACGGCACCTTTGAGACCATCCCGGCGCTGGGCCTGCCCGCCGTCAATACCGCCATCCTGCTGACGAGCAGCGTGACGGTCACGATCGCCCATCACGCCCTGATCACCGGCCATCGGACGCGCCTAAAGATTTTCCTGGCGGCGACTTTTCTGCTGGGCTTCACGTTCGTCGGACTGCAGGCCACCGAATACCGCGAGGCCTATACCGAGCTCGGCCTGCAGCTGGGCACGGGAATCTACGGCTCGACGTTTTTCATGCTCACCGGATTTCATGGCATGCACGTGACGGTGGGCGCCATCATGCTCACGGTCATTTGGTTCCGCGTGATGAAGGGCCATTTCACCCCGCAGCGCCATTTCGGCTTCGAAGCCGTCGCATGGTACTGGCACTTCGTCGACGTGGTTTGGCTTGGCCTGTTTACCTTCGTTTACTGGCTGTAGCCCGGAACGTTGCGCGGCGGGTCGATCCAGCCGCTGTAATAGGCGACGATCAGCAGCACGAACAGCGCCACGGACAAACCGATGCGCCAAGCCAGTGCTTTGACCATCTTCGGGCCGGCTTCCTGGCCCCTGCTCGTCAGGTGAAACAGGGCCCTGGCCAAACTGATCAGAATCAGCACCAGCATCACTACAACGAGATATTTGAATAGCACGGCCACCATCGATGTTGAACAGCGGGCGGGCAGTATATCGTGTCAATTAAAATCGGTTCCCGCATCTTCGCGCCGCGGGTGTTCACGACGCTGCTCACTTGCGTCTTGATTGCCTTGCTTCTATCGCTCGGAAGGTGGCAGTTGCGGCGCGCCGACGAGAAGCGCCAGCTATTCGATTCGTTTGCCGCGGGCACGGGTGCCACGCGGCCGATCGATCTCGAAACTCCCCGCTTGAGGCGATACCAGCACGTCGAGGCCAGCGGGCATTACGATCAGGCCCGTCAGATCTTGATCGACAACATGGTGAATGCCGAGCGCGCCGGCTATTTCGTAATCACGCCGTTCGCGCTGTCAGGCGGCGGCTGGGTGCTGGTGAATCGCGGTTGGGTGCCTCTGGGCGCCAGCCGCGCCGAGCGTCCCGCTATTCCCGTCGATGCCGGCAACCGTCGTGCTGCGCGGCCGTGCAGACAACATGCCGAGCCCGGGCATTCAGATGGGCACCAAAGCTAAGCTTGCGCCGCCCTATCCCGTGGTCGCGAGCTTTCCCAGCCGCGCCGAAATAGCACAGCTCCTGCAGGAATCATCCTGGACAAGCGCGGCGGATGTGGTGTTGCTCGATCCCGCCGAGCCCGATGGCTACGTACGCAACTGGTCGGCTCCCGGGCTTCCGCCGATGCGCCACGTGGCGTATGCCGTGCAGTGGTTCGCTCTGGCCTTGACCTTGCTCGTCATTTACGTCGTTACCAGCCTACGGCGCGACGCCGAAGTGTCCGCATGACCGCCAACGGAAGCGCGGACCGCCGTCAGCGCCGAGTGTTGGTCGGCTTGGCGCTGCTGTTTTTCGCGCCCTTGGGTCTCGCCTTCTATTTGTACTATGGCTATGGCCCCTGGCACCCGGGAGGCCGCGTGAATGCAGGCACGTTGATCGAGCCCGCGCGTCCGCTCCCCGCGCTCGTTTTGCCTCTATTGGGCTCCGGCGACACCAGTCCGAATTTCCTGAAGTCAAAGTGGACGCTGCTGTACGTCGAGTCCGGTCTGTGCGCCGAGGCTTGCCGCAGGCGCCTGTATGACACGCGGCAGGTGCGGCTCGCGTTGGACCGTGACATGGACCGCGTGCAACGCGTGCTCATCGCCGACAGCGGCTGCTGCGATGCGGAGTTTCTGCACGAGCAGCATCCGGACTTGATCGCGGTTCGCGCGGGCGCTGCGGCGGCGCCCTTGCTGGATCTGCTGCCCCGGAGCGACGGAAGCGGGCCCCAGGCGCAGAGTGTTTATTTAGTGGACCCCCTGGGCAATCTCATGATGTTCTATCCCGCCGACTCGAAGGCCAAGGGCATTCTCGCGGATATGAAACGCTTGCTGCGGCTTTCTTCGATAGGCTAGCGCATGGAACCGCAGCGGCGTCTACTCTGGTTCAGGCGCATGGCGTTGGCCGGTGCCTTGCTCGCCGCCGCTGTCGTGGTGCTCGGCGCATGGGTTCGGCTCACCGATGCCGGTTTGGGATGTCCGGATTGGCCGGGCTGCTACGGTCATTTCTACCCGAATACCGGCGGCGACGATCCGCAGTCCCGGTTTCATTTCGCCAAGGCATTGCACGAAATGATTCATCGGTATTTTGCGACGACCTTGGGTGCCGTCGTTGTGGGGCTGCTAGTTTGGGCGGTGCGATTTCGCAATGACCGCGGCCAGCCGCTGACGGCCCCCATTTTGGCTTTTGTCGTCGTTTGCGTGCAAGGTTCGCTGGGAGCGTTGACGGTGACCTTGCTGCTCAAACCGCTGGTCGTCACGGCACATCTTCTCGGCGGTCTCACCACATTGGGGCTGCTGTGGTGGCTATCCTTGCCGCCGGACTTCCGGCAGGCGACCGAGCGAGAGCACAGACTACGGCAATTCGCGTTCTTCGGCCTTGCCGTATTGATCATGCAAATTGCGCTGGGCGGCTGGACGAGCTCCAACTACGCCGCGGTGGCCTGTCCCGATTTTCCCACTTGCCAGCACTCCTGGTGGCCGCGGATGGACTTTCGCGACGCCTTCGTTTTGTGGCGTGGGCTTGGGATCGATTATGAGGGCGGCGTGCTCGCGAATTCCGCACGCACCGCGATTCACTTCACCCATCGCCTGGGCGCCGCGGTCGCGGGATCGATCCTGCTCCTCCTTGGAATCGCGGCAGCCGCATGTCCTGAAAACCGGCGTGCGGCGCGAGCTGGGCGTCTGTTGGCCGTCGCCGTCGTGGTGCAGATCTGCATCGGAATGGCGACCGTGCTATGGGGCGTGCCCTTGATCCTGGCGACCTTGCACAATGCCGGGGCCGCTTTTCTGATTGTCAGCATGGTGACGCTGCTGCGGGCGCTCTGGCCGGCCGCAGGGTCGTCGGCCGCAGGGTCGTCGGCCGCAGGGCCGTCGGCCGCAGGGTCGACCATCGCGGTCGGCATGGTACCCTTGAATCGTGTCAACCCTGCCCGATAACCCGCCGATAGCCATGGTCGGCATGAGCCGATGGCGAGACTTTCTCGAGCTCACCAAGCCCAGGGTCAGTCTCTTGATCGTCTTCACCGCTATCGTGGGAATGGTGCTCGCATCGCCGGGATTGGTGCCGCTTCCTGCCCTGCTTTTCGGCACGGTGGGTATTGCGCTGGCTTCCGCGTCCGCTGCCGCCTTCAATCACGTGCTCGACCGCCGGATCGATGAAAAAATGGCGCGCACGCGTCACAGGCCATTACCCACGGGGCATTTGCAGATGCGCCACGCGGTCACTTTCGCCGCGCTGCTCGGAATTCTATCCATGTCGATCTTGTGGCTGCTCGTCAACGGGCTCACGGCCGCTCTGACGTTCTGCTCTTTGATCGGTTACGCGATGGTTTATACGATGTGGCTGAAACGCGCTACTCCTCAGAATATCGTGATCGGGGGCGCCGCCGGCGCGGCTCCTCCCGTTCTCGGCTGGGCCGCCGTCAGCAATTCTGTCGACCCGCATGCGCTGCTCCTGTTCCTGATCATTTTCACCTGGACTCCGCCGCATTTTTGGGCGCTCGCCATTGCGCGGCGGGACGACTACGCCAAAGCCGGCATACCCATGCTGCCGGTGACACACGGGATCCCATACACTCGCCTGCAAATCGTGCTGTATGCAATTCTGCTCGCGCTGAGCACGCTGTTGCCATATCTGACCGGCATGAGCGGATTCATTTATTTGGGTACCGCTCTCGTGCTCAACGTCCGCTTTCTCTATTACGTGCTCGCCCTGCAGAGAGGACAAAGACCCGACCTGCCCATGCGTACCTTCCGATACTCCATCACTTACCTGATGTTGTTGTTCGCAGCGTTGATCCTCGATCACTATTTCCTGTTCCAGGAATAGCGCCTCCTCATCGCCCGCGGGCGATTTGCCGAATAAATCCGCGAGATTTGACTTATCACATTGCGATAAGCGGAGCGAGTCATAGGCCGCGCATTTGCTTTTGCTTCGTTCGAACGATACGCGCAAAGCTACCCGCAGAACCTGAACCGGCGATCGCGCCCTCGCAATGGAGTCACTGCTGATGAACTTAAAAGCCAAAGCGTTATTCACCTGTGGTCTGATGTCGTTTGCACCGGCGGTATTCGCCCAGTACAACCTGACGCTTACCGGCGTCGGCAACGGTACGACGGCGAACGGCGTCTACGTCAGCCCGTATCAAGGCACCGTCCAAGGTCCCGGCCTCGACTACGCCGGATACATGATTTGCGATGACTTCAATACCGAGTCGCATCTGAACACCTCCTGGAGCGCCACGATGACGGACGCCGGCGCTTTGAACGGCACCGAAAAATTCGGATCCGGAGCGCTGTTCAACGGCAATACTTATTCAGCGCAACAGTCGTACAACGCCGTCGCATGGCTGGCAAATGGACTGCTGGGAAACCTCGGCAACGCTGCCACTCAAACGGACTATTCCTTCGCCATATGGAATACGCTCGATGGCCAGCAAACCGATCCGAGCGGGGGAGCGTTGGCCCTGGAAGCCGCCGCGTTTGCGCAAGTTGCCGATGGCTATGTGGCAAGCAACGTCAGCGTCTTCACCCCCTCGCCCGTGAACGCCAGCCAGGAATTTCTGGTGGTGACCAAGGCTCCGGAAATCGATCCGGCCGCGGGAATCAGCGGCCTGACGCTATTATTCGGTGCGGTAGCCGTCGCGCGCGGCCGCCGCGAGAAGCTCACACCGTCCGCTTAGCAGCAATGCATCAGGCCTTACGCAACATCTGCCCTGCAATCGGCAATGTTCGCAGACGCTTTCCGGTGGCGCTGAATATCGCATTACAGAGAGCGGGTGCAACAAGCGGCACGGCGGCCTCGCCGATGCCGCCGGGGGGTTCGTCGCTATCCACGAGATGCACATCGAGCTGCGGCATTTCGTTGCCCCGGAGCAACCGGTAATGATTGAAGTTGGTCTGCTGCACACGGCCGCCCGAAATCGTCACCTCGCCCCACAGGGCGGCCGATAGACCAAAGATGATGCCGCTTTCAATCTGCGATTCAACGATGCGCGGATTGACCATCTGGCCGCAATCGACGGCGCAGACGATTTTGTGCACCTTGAGCTCGCCGCCGACGATTGAAATCTCAGCCACCTGAGCCAGGTGGGTCGTATAACCCTCCATCAGCGCGATCCCGTGGTAGCGGCCCGGGGGCGCCTTGCCCCATCCTGCTTGGGCGGCAGCGAACTCGAGCACCCGTTTCTGCCGCGGCTTCGCCGCGAGATGTTGCAAACGGAAATCGTAAGGGTTCTTGCCGACGGCCGCGGCCAACTCATCCATGAAACTCTCGATGACGAAACAATTGGGCGCATGGCTCACGGAGCGCATGTAGCCGACATCGATACCGATTTCCTGCCGCGAGTAGCTCACCGCAAGATTCGGAACGTCGTATAGATTATTCACCGCGGCCTCGATCACGGAGTCATCGACGCCTTTGACCGGCGGAAACATGCGGGCGGTGATCGAGGGACTGATGATGTGCAATTTCCACGCGCTCAGCTTTCCCGACGCATCGAGACCCGCGCTCACCTCTTCGTACGCCGGCGGCCGGTAGGTGTCGTGAGTCATATCATCTTCGCGGGTCCAGATGACTTTTACGGGCGCACCGAGCGCCTTCGATGCCTCGACCGCCGCCGGGATGAAATCAACGTCCAAACGGCGGCCGAAACCGCCGCCGATCAAGGTGGTATGGACACGCACTTGCGCCGGCGATAGCCCCGCTGCGGCCGCCGCGGTGATTTGCGAGACCTGTTGAACTTGTGTGCCGACGTACAAGTCGCAGCCGTCGGCTTTGACGTCGGCCGTGCAATTCATCGGCTCCATGGTCGCGTGCGCCAGGAGCGGCAGATAGTAGGCGGCGCTCAAGCGATACTGCGCCGATTTGAGCGCTGCCTCTACATCGCCATTGGTGAGTGCCGGCATGCCGGCATCAGCGGCGGCAGTTCTCTGCAACAGAGACTCGATCCCGGCGTTGTTGAGTGCAGCGTTGGCGCCCGGATCCCACGTGATATTCAACGCGCGGCGAGCTTTCAAGGCCTGCCAGAAATGGTCGGCTACCACAACGACACCGCTGGAAGTTGCCAGCACCTTGCGCACGCCCGCCATTTTCTCCGCCGATCCCGAATCGAGCGCCTTCATCTTGCCGCCGAGCACCGGGCTTTGGGCCAGCGCGGCGTACAGCATTCCCGGCAGCTTGACGTCCAACCCGAATTCGGCGCTGCCGTCGACCTTGCCGGGCGTGTCGATACGGGCGCGCGACTTGCCGACGAGTCGGAAATCTTGCTTGGGCTTCAATTGCACGTCCGTTGGGACGGCGAGCTTTGCGGCCGAATCCGCCAACTCGCCGTACGTGAGCACTTTGCCTTGAGCATTGGTGACCTTGCCGTTCTCGGCGCGGCACTGCGTGGGATCGATCCGCCAGCGTTCGGCGGCAGCCGCCACGAGCATCGTACGTGCGGTCGCACCCGCCTTGCGCAGCTTCTCCCACGATTCCTGCACGCTGTTACTCGTCCCGGTAACCTGCCCGCCGTTTCCGGGACTGACATAGGCATCTCCCACCGGCGCGGCCACGATCCGAATCTCATCGAGCTCGACACCCAGTTCTTCCGCCAGCAACATCGGGAGCGCGGTGTAGACGCCCTGACCCATCTCGGAACGATCGACGATCACCGTGACCGAATTATCGGAAGCTATTTTCAGCCATGCGTTCAATTGAACGTCGGATTGTCGCAGCCCCCGTGTCCGTGCAGCCGCTGCCGAAGCGAAGCCCCCTTTGCCGGTGATTACGGGAAACGTCAGCGCCAGGACCAACCCGCCGCCGGCGGCGGCCGTCGCGGTCAAAAAATCGCGGCGGCTCGGGTCCGAAACCGGCCTCACTTCGCGGCGCCCGGCTCGAGCAGTTCCGCGGCGCGGTGAATCGCCTTGCGAATTCTCGGGTAAGTACCGCACCTGCAAATATTGCCGGACATGGCGGCATCGATATCGGCATCGTTGGGCCGGGGATTGCTCCTGAGCAACGCCGCCGCGGACATGATCTGTCCGGACTGACAATAACCGCACTGGGGAACGTCGATCTCGAGCCAGGCTTTTTGCACCGCGTGACTGCGATCCGCAGACAGCCCCTCGATGGTCATGATCGACTTGCCTGCCACCGCGCTCAACGGCAACACGCACGATCGGGTCGCGGCGCCGTCGAGGTGCACCGTGCAGGCGCCGCACAGAGCCATGCCGCAGCCATATTTGGTTCCTGTCATGCCAAGGTGATCGCGCAGCACCCAGAGCACGGGCGTATCCGGCTCCGCATCAACGTTAACCGTTTGATTGTTGACAATAATTGTTGTCATTGAATTCTCGCCGCCGAAATCCGGTCAAGTCGGCAATGGTACGCTTACACAACAACCGGATGCTAGGATGCCGCGATGCCGACCGCAACGGGCTTCTATCCTCGTGTTTTCGCGCTCGTTGTGGCGGCCGTCTTGGGTTATGCGCTGGTACTCATTTTCGTGCCGTTTTTGGGACCGATGGCCTGGGCGGCCTTTCTCGCGTTTCTTCTGTATCCGTTGAATCTGCGCTTGCGGCGCCGATCCTTGGGCAAGGGAACCGCCGCGGGCGTGCTCACCTTCCTGGCGCCAATCGTCATACTTTTGCCTCTGAGCGCGCTATCGATCACTTTCTTTCAGCAGATTTCGGCTTTGACGCGGAAGGTGCAAAAGTCCGCAGCCGACCTCGATATCCGCTCGCTGTCCGATCTCCAGCAATTCCCATGGATCGCCCGAATCAACGTTTGGTTGGAGGCGCACGCGGGATTTTCAGCGGAGCAAATGCAATCGTGGCTGGTCTCCGGAACGCGCGAAGTGCTGCAGCGCGCGGCGAGCCTGGGAGGAGGGTTTTTCTTGGGCGCACTCGGTTCGCTGCTTGGATTTGCGATCATGTTGTTTCTATTGTTTTTTTTCTTGCGGGACGGCGATGCATTGCTTACGCGCGCGCGCCGGCTGATTCCACTCGATGAAGTGCACAAAGAACGGCTGTTCCGGCAGCTGAGCGGGGTAACCCGCGCGATCGTTGTAGGAACCAGCTTGACGGCCTTGATTGCAGGTGTGTTGATCGGCATCGGCTTCCAGATTGCGAGCCTCCCTACACCGGTCGTATTCGGAGTCCTGGCGGCATTGCTCTCGATGCTGCCGGTCGGAGGCGCGGCATTCGTCTGGGGTCCGGCGGCGATCTGGTTGTTCATCGACGGACGCTGGGGGTACGGCATCTTCATGGTGGCCTGGGGATTGCTGCTGACCGGTTTGGACAATATCGTTCGGCCGATGCTCATTTCGGGTCGAGCGAGAATTTCGACCCTGGCGGTGTTCATCGGCGTCCTGGGCGGCATTCCGGCATTCGGATCGATCGGCGTCATTGCGGGGCCGGTGTTGCTTTCCCTGGCGCTTGCCCTGCTCGAGTTTGCCGAGGAAAGCCGACAAAGAATTTCTTGATCATCCCGGGGGCTGCACCGCCGCCGGCTCAAGTACAATTCGCGCCCTTATGGACGTATCTCATCTTCTTGACGGCTTGAACGACAATCAAAGGCAGGCGGTCGGCTCGCCTCTCGGCGCCGCGCTGGTTTTGGCGGGCGCCGGCAGCGGCAAAACCCGCGTGTTGGTGCATCGTGTCGCGTGGCTTATCCAGGTCGAAGGCGCCTCACCCAACAGCATCCTGGCCGTTACGTTCACGAATAAAGCCGCGGCCGAAATGCGCAGCCGCGTGGAAACCTTGCTGGGTATACCGAGCGGCGCGATGTGGCTGGGCACTTTCCATGGATTGGCCCACCGGCTCCTGCGCATCCATTGGCGCGAAGCAGGCTTGCCGCAAAGCTTCCAAATCCTTGACTCCGAGGATCAGGCCCGCGTATTGCGCAAGGTGTTGAAGGCGTTGGACCTCGATGAGACCCGCTGGATACCGCGCGAGATTCTTTGGTTCATCAATGCACAGAAAGACGAAGGACACAGAGCGAAGCATATCAAGGACGACGGCGATCCGACTCGCCGTCAATTGATCAAAATCTACCAGGCTTACGAGGAGGCGTGTCAGCGCGCCGGAGTCGTAGACTTTGCCGAGCTTTTGCTTCGTGCCTACGAATTGTGGCGCGACAATGCGTCTTTGCTGCAGCATTATCGCACCCGCTTTCGGCACGTGTTGGTGGATGAGTTTCAGGACACCAATGCAATACAGTACAAGTGGCTCATGCTGCTGTCGGGGCCCTCCGGACTACCGTTCGTCGTGGGGGACGACGATCAGTCCATCTATCGCTGGCGCGGCGCGCGGGTCGAGAACCTGCAGCAGTTTCGCCGCGATTTTCCGCAGGCAGTGCTCTACAAGCTGGAACAGAACTATCGTTCCACCGGCACGATATTGAAGGCGGCGAACGCGCTGATCGCGAACAACGCCGGCCGTCTCGGCAAGACGTTGTGGACCAGCGGCGAAGACGGTGAGCGCGTCAAGCTGTACGCAGCCTTCAATGAGCGCGACGAGGCGGATTTCGTGGTAAACCGCATCCGCGACTGGGTTGCCCATGGAGGCGCGCGTCGCGAGGTGGCGGTGCTATATCGCTCGAATGCGCAATCGCGCGTCTTTGAAGAGGCGTTCCTCAACGCGCGCATGCCGTACCGCGTGTACGGAGGCCTACGCTTTTTCGAGCGCGCCGAGATCAAGGACGCGCTCGCCTACCTGCGCCTGATCGCCAGCCGGGCGGACGACACTTCCTTCGAGCGTGTGGCCAATTTGCCGGTGCGCGGCATCGGCGCCAAGAGCATGGACACCGTGCGCGATTTTGCGAGGGCGCATGCCACCTCTCTCTGGAACGGCGCCATGAATACCGCGCAAAACGGACTGCCACAACGAGCGGCCCTCGCGCTGCAGTCCTTTCTGGCGCTGATCGACAAGCTGGCGCGCGAGGTTCAGGGTTTGGAACTCCACGAACAAGTGGATCACGTCATTCAAATGAGCGGGCTCATCGAGCACTACAAGAAAGAGAAAGGCGAACGGGGGGAGGCACGAATCGAGAATTTGCTGGAGCTCGTGAGCGCGGCTCGCGGATTTTCGCCCGAGACCGAGGCTGAAGCAGAGCTGTCGCCGCTCGAGTCGTTTCTAGCGCATGCCGTATTGGAATCCGGCGAAGGCCAGGCGGACCCCTACGACGATTGCGTGCAGATGATGACGCTGCATTCCGCCAAGGGACTGGAATTTCCCGTCGTATTCCTGGCCGGCATGGAAGATGGCCTGTTTCCGCATCAGCGCTCCGTGGCCGACCTGGCCGGGCTCGAGGAGGAGCGGCGCCTGTGCTACGTGGGCGCGACCCGCGCGATGCGCCAGCTCTACATCACCTACGCCGAGCAGCGCCGTCTCTACGGCGTGGATACCTACGGCCAGCCCTCCCGGTTCATCAGCGAACTGCCGGCCGAGCTGGTCGATGAAATCCGCCCGCGGCTGCAGGTTTCGAGGCCTGTATTCGCCAAGCGCAGTTCAGTCATGGATGAGTCCCCCAGCCCGGGGATGCGCATGGGCAGCCGGGTCCGGCATTCGAAGTTCGGCGACGGAGTGGTGCTCAATTTCGAAGGCAATGGGCCGCATGCCCGGATTCAAGTGAATTTCGAGAGTCAGGGTACGAAGTGGCTGATGCTGTCTTACGCCAATCTCGTTCGTGTAGAGTAACCCCGCTGTGAAGATCATCATTTTGGGCGCAGGACAAGTCGGCCGCACGGCGGCGTATCACCTCTCCCGCGAGGAAGCGAACGACGTCACCGTCATCGACACCAACGAGGAGATTTTGCGGGACCTGCAAGATCGACTGGATATCCGCACGGTCAACGGCAATGCGGCCAGCCCGCGCATCCTCGAGGCTGCGGGCATCGCCTCCACCGACATTCTCGTCGCGCTCACCAACAGCGACGAGGTCAACATGCTGGCGTGCCACATTGCGTGGACCCTGTACCGCACTCCAAAGAAAATCGCGCGCGTGCGCTCAGCCGATTTCGCGGAGCGGGACAGGCTGTTCGGCGAAAATGGCATCGCGGTGGATGTCTGGATCAGCCCCGAACAACTGGTCACCGAGTACGTGGCGCGACTGATACGTTACCCCGGCGCTTTGCAAGTGCTGGACTTCGCCGATGGCCGAGTGCGGCTGGTGGGTATTCGCGCACTTCAGGGCGGTCCGCTGGTGGGTCAGGCACTGCGTACCTTACGGGAACATATCCCCACGGCCGACGCCCGGGTTGCCGCTATCTACCGAGCCGGCAAAAGCATCAAGCCGGAAGGCGACACCGTTATCGAGGACGGCGATGAGGTATTTTTCCTCGCTGCACGCAAGGATATTCGGGTGGTTATGAAGGAAATGCGGCGGGAGGAAGCGCCCGCGCGCCGGGTGGTCATTGCGGGCGGCGGAAATATCGGTGTCCGCTTGGCAGGCGAACTGGAAGACAGAAATCAGGTGAAGCTGATCGAGCGCGACGGCAAGCGGGCGAGAAAAGTCTCAGAGCAATTGAAGAGCACGACCGTGCTGCATGGCGACGCGGCAGACGAGGAATTGCTCCTCGAGGAGAACATCGACAGCGCAGATGTTTTTGCCGCGCTGACCAACTCCGAGGAGGCGAATATCCTTTCGGCAATGCTCGCCAAGCGCCTCGGCGCTCACAAAGTCATGGCCTTGATCAACAAGCCGTCCTACGCGGAATTGATAGAGAGCGGCTCCATCGACGTCGCCATATCGCCGCAAACCGTGACGATCGGCTCATTGCTCGCGCATGTGCGGCGCGGCGACGTGGTGCGAGTACACTCTCTGCGGCGCGGGGCCGCGGAGGCTCTCGAGGTGGTCGTACACGGCGATGCCGATAGCTCGAAGGTCATCGGACGGCGCATCGAGGATATTGCTCTGCCGGAAGGAACGACTTTGGGAGCCGTGGTCCGCGGCGAGGACGTCATCATTGCTCATCATGACACCACGGTACAGCCCGACGATCACTTGATCCTTTTTTTGACGGATCGCCGTCACATCGAAGCCGTCGAAAAACTGTTTCAGGGCTCCGCCTCCTTCTTGTGAAAGACATTTTACTGCCGGTCGCGCACGTCTTCGCCCTCGTCATGATGGTGTTCGCGGTGACCATGCTCGCGCCCCTGGTAATGGCCGTATGGGCGCTCGATGCGGCGCTCTGGTCCTTCGTCATGTCTGCGTTGGCGACGTTTTTTCTGGGTGCCCTGCTTTGGCTCGCGACACGGCGCTTCAAGCGCGAGCTCAAGACCCGAGATGGCCTGATGCTGGTGGCGCTGACGTGGGTACTTCTGCCGGCGGTTGCCGGGTTTCCACTTTGGCACTTTCTGCCCATCAATTTCACCGAGGCCTACTTCGAGGCCGCATCCGGCCTGACGACCACGGGCGGTACTGTGCTCTCCGGGATAGAATTTCTACCGCGATCGATCAATTTATGGCGCCATTTGCTGAGTTGGCTGGGCGGCATGGGGATCATAGTTCTAGCGGTGGCGATACTGCCGATGCTCGGGGTCGGCGGCATGCAGATCTATCGGGCGGAGATGCCGGGTCCGATGAAGGACAGCAAACTCACGCCTCGAATCGGGCAGACCGCGAAACTGCTCTGGGCCGTGTATGCGGGACTGACCGCGGCGTGCATCGTCTGCTTGAGATTCGCCGGGATGAATTGGTTCGACGCGGTCTGTCATGGATTCTCGGCGCTCGCGCTCGGGGGCTTTTCCACCTACGACGCAAGCATCGGGCACTTCAATTCGCTGCCCATCGAGATGGTCTTGACGGTGTTCCAGATCCTGGCGGCCTTGAACTTTGCCACGCACTTTCTCGCCTGGAGCCAGCGCGGAGTACTGGCCTATTTTCGGGATGCGGAAGCGAAGGCGATTTTGGGAGTGTTGGTCGCAAGCTGCGCCGGCATATCCTTGTTCTTGTTCCTCAAAGGTAGTTACGCCGATTACCCGACGGCGCTGCGTCACGCAATCTTCAATGTCGTATCGATTGCCACGGACAGTGGGCTGCACACCCAGGATTATTCGCGGTGGCCGATATTCGCGCCGATGTGGATGATGTTCTTGAGCTGCGTCGTGGCGAGTTCGGGATCAACCGGCGGCGGCATCAAAATGATCCGCACCTTGGTGCTCACGAAGCAGGCGCATCGCGAACTCAATCAACTGGTGCATCCAAACATGGTGCGTCCGCTGAAAGTCGGCGGCACGGTGATCGCGAATCGCGTGGTATTTGCCGTGCTCGCCTTCGTGTTCCTCTATTTCATGAGCATCGTGACACTCATCTTCGTACAGCTCGCCAGCGGCTTGGATTTCATGACTTCGCTGTCCGCCGTCATTGCCTGCATCAACAATGCGGGACCGGGCCTTGGGCTCGTGGGACCCGGCAGCAACTATGGGGTTCTCAGTGATTTTCAGCTTTGGGTGTGCTCTGCTGCCATGTTGCTAGGCAGGCTGGAAATTTTCACTATTTTAGTGCTTTTCACCCCCACTTTATGGCGAAAATAGGCCCCCTGTTTGCTATTAATTCCCACTCATACGATTTTGATTGAAAAGTGGATATTTACGGTTAAAAGCTGGCCCTTATCGGCTTCACCAAAGCCTCTTGTTGCCAGCAATTAGGCTAAACTTGGGAGGTAAGTGGACGAATGCCGCGTTTATCCCCTGGTGCTGATGGGGACGGCGCGAGGGTTGCCCCAGTGGTCACAGAGAAAATTTCACGTCGCTTTGATGCCCGGCTAGAAATGCGGGCGAGGGGGCAGGTCTCGGCCAAAACGCGTAACGGGAGGCTATCACCATGATCGCATTGCTGCAGCGCGTTATCGACGCCAGCGTAGACGTGGGCAGCGAACGCGTGGGCAGCGAACGCGTGGCGGCCATAGGCCCCGGACTCCTGGTACTGATAGGGGTTCGGCCGACGGACGATGAACCCGCGGCACTGCGCCTGCTCGAACGCGTGCTGCAGTATCGCGTATTCAGCGACAACGACGGGAAGATGAACTTGAGCGTGACGCAAATTCAAGGCGATTTGCTGTTAGTACCGCAATTCACGTTGGCGGCGGAGACGCACAAAGGGCTAAGGCCGGGCTTCTCGACCGCCGCGCCTCCGGAACAGGGGCGGCGGTTATTCGACGTTCTGGTCCACGCGGCCCGCACTCGCCACCCGCGAGTCGAAACCGGCGTTTTTGGCGCCCACATGCGGGTGTCCCTGACCAACGATGGACCGGTCACCTTCTGGCTGGAGAGCTAATTGCGGCAAAAACCTCAAATGCGACCGAACACGCATAGATGTCGCATGTCCAATGTCATAATGTCATTGGCGTATTATTAGCGAGCCCTAGGGTTACCTCGGAATCGGAGAAGCGATATGTTCGATTCAAAAATGCTGTTGGTCGTTCTGCTCATCGCCTTGGTGATATTCGGCACCAAGAAACTGCGCACCATCGGCACGGATTTGGGCGCCGCGGTCAAGGGCTTCAAACAGGCCATGAATGACGGCGAATCGGAAGAGAAAATGAAGCAGCTGAATCAAGACAAGGATGCGGACTTCCAAGCCAGTGCAGCGGCGCGCGAAGCCGAAGCAAAGACGCCCCCAAAAGCCAATTCCTGATGCCGCATGCTTGATGTCGGGTTCTCGGAGATACTTCTCACCTCAGCCATAGCACTCATTGTGTTGGGGCCCGAGCGACTGCCCAAAGTCGCGCGGCAGGTCGGCAACTGGATGGGACGGGCACGGGCCATGGCGCGCCAATTGAGCGAGCAATTGGAACGCGAGGTCAGCGCGGAAGAGTTGCTGAAGATCCAAAGCAAGCCGCCGTCGCGGACCGATCCCTCGGCCATCCAGGAAAGCGCGCCGACCCATGGCCCCGCCGCCGATTCCGCGTACCCCCCGTCCATCGGGCCGAGGGTCGCTGCGCCGGGTATGGCCACGCCGGGCGTCAGTGCCGCTGCGTCGGACGCCGTCACGCCGGAAGCCGCGGTGCGGCCGAGCGCGCCTGAACCTATTTATGGAGCTCCCGCTTCTGCCACGACTCCCGCAGCGATGCATGCCGCGGACAAGTACGTAGCCGATCCCAAATCGACCCATGAGTGAGACCGGTGAACCCGGCGAACTCGCCGAAGGCACCCTGATCTCGCATTTGTTGGAACTGCGCGATCGCCTGCTGAAGGCGATGCTGGCGGTCGGCATTTGCTTCATTCCATGCGCTATCTACATGAACAAGATATTCTCGTTCGTGGCGGAACCCCTGATCCACAAATTGCCCGCCGGGGCGACGCTGATCGCAACCAGCGTGGTCGCCCCCTTCACGGTCCCGTTCAAGATGGCCTTGCTCTTGGCCATCGGGGTCGCCATGCCTTTCGTGCTGTATCAAGCCTGGGCATTCGTCGCGCCCGGGTTGTACAAGCACGAAAAGAAACTCGCCGTCCCGTTGCTCGTATCGAGCGTGCTGCTGTTCTACCTCGGGGCTGCCTTTGCCTACTACGTCGTCTTCCCCGTCATGCTGAGCTTTTTCGTCGCCACGACGCCCCACGGCGTTCAGATGATGACCGACATGGGCAGCTATCTCGATTTCGTGATGATTCTGCTGCTGGCATTCGGTTTGGCCTTCGAAGTCCCGGTGGCTACTGTATTATTGGTATGGACGGGATTCGTAAGGATCGCGACACTCAAAAAAAATCGCGGTTTCGTGTTGCTGGGGATATTCATCTTTGCCGCCTTCGTGACGCCGCCCGACGCCGTGTCGCAGAGTGCAATGGCGGTGCCGATGTATTTCCTCTACGAAATAGGGATCATCATGGCCGGGTTATTGCTCAAGGATAAGATAGCGGCACGCGCCAAAGAAGAAGCGGAGCGCGAAGCCAAGGGCTTGAGTTGAGTGCCACTTTTTTCGGGCATCCGCGCGGCCTCGCGACGCTATTCTTCACGGAAATGTGGGAGCGCTTCACCTACTACGGCATGCGCGCCGTACTGGTGCTCTTCCTCGTCGCCGCGGTCGCCAAGGGCGGCTTCGGCATCGACGACAAGACCGCCACGGCGATCTACGGCCTGTATACGGCGGGTGTTTATCTTGCGGCATTGCCGGGCGGCTGGATTGCCGACCGGCTGATCGGTGCGCAGCGCGCCGTCATCGCCGGCGGTATTGCAATCACGCTCGGCAATGCGCTGCTCGCCACGTCCACGAGCCCGCGCGGTTTCTACATCGGTTTGATCGTGATCGTGCTAGGCGTCGGACTGCTCAAGCCCAATGTGAGCGCGATCGTGGCGGATCTCTACCCGGAAGGCGGCGCGCGGCGCGATTCCGGGTTTACGGTCTTCTATATCGGAATAAACGTCGGAGGTTTCCTGGGCCCTCTGGTCACAGGCTGGGCTCAAGTGCACTTTGGCGGCCGCGCCGGCTTCGCGGCGGCTGCATTTTTCATGGCCGTAGGCGTGCTGCAGTTCTATTTGACGCGGCGACATTTGGGCACGGCCGGCACCTACCTCGGAGCCGGCGTGCCGCGCGCCAAGCAATGGATGTACTTATGGACGGCCGCCGGGCTCTCGCTGCTCGCGCTCGCGGCGGTGAGCTTCGGCTGGATTGCGGTGAACGCGGTCGATTTGGCGCAGGCGGCGACCTATGCGATCGTCGGCATGGCCGTGCTGTACTTCTTGTATTACTTCATCGCAGCGGGCCTCGACGCCGAGGAACGGCGGCGCGGCGTCGTGTTGGTGGTGCTGTTCATCGGCTGTGCCTTGTTCTTTTCGGGCTATGAACAGGCCGGCTCGAGCTTGAACCTGTTCGCAGAGCGCTACACGGATCGAACCGTCGCATGGCTGCATTTCGTCATTCCCGCCGGCTGGTTTCAATCGCTGAACTCGGCCATGATCTTCGTACTCGCGCCTTTCTTTGCGTGGCTATGGGTGTTTCTCGCCAGGCGTAATCTCAATCCGTCGGTGCCCGCCAAGTTCGCCATCGGCGTGATGCTCATGGGATGCGGTTTCCTGGTCATGGCGGCGGCGGCGGCCATCGTCGCTTCGGGGTCGAAGGTGTTGCCGTACTGGTTGATAACGACCTACCTGCTGCATACCTTGGGCGAACTTTGCCTGAGTCCGGTGGGCTTGAGCTATTACACGAAACTGACTCCCAAGCGCTTCGTGGGACAAATGATGGGAATGTGGTTCCTGGCCATGTCCCTCGGCAATCTTGTGGCCGGCCTCATCGCCGGCGAATTCGATGCCAGCAACGTGGCCGCGATGCCGGGTCAATACATGCACATTGTTTATTTCTCGGTCGGACTCGGCGCCGTCCTCCTGGCCTTGAGCCGGCCGGTGAGAAAACTCATGGGGAACGTACAATGAACAACGGCGTAGCGCCGGCACCTCAGCTGACGCTGAAGGCCATCCTCCTTTCGGTCATTCTGACGGTCATTCTTGCCTCGGCAAATGCCTACGTGGGTTTGTTCGCAGGCATCACGGTCGCCACGGCCATCCCGGCCGCGGTAATTTCAATGGCGGTACTCCCTCTGTTCGGACGCTCCAATATCCTCGAAAATAACATCGTGGCCACGGGTGCCTCCGCCGGGACGTCCATCTCCGCCGGCGCGATATTTACTTTGCCGGCACTCATACTTCTCCATCATTGGACCAGTTTCGATTACTGGTGGACCTTGGCGATCGTCGGCCTCGGCGGGCTCCTGGGCGTGCTGTTTTCAGTACCGCTTCGCCGCACACTGATCATCGAGCAGAAGCTCCGGTTCCCGGAAGGCGTGGCGGCCGCCGAGGTGCTCAAGGTGGGCGCGAACCCGGGCGTGGGCGCCAAATTTCTCGCGCTGGCCGCCGTTGCAGGCGGCATATTCAAGTTGATCACTTCGGGATTTCGCTTGTTACCGGAAACTTTCGTTGCCAAGGGCTTCATCGGCGAGCGCGGCATTGCCTTCTTCGGCTATGGCTTCTCGCCGGCGTTGCTGGGGGTCGGCTACATCGTCGGACTCAATGTTGCGATTTTGATTGCAGCAGGTGGGCTCTTCTCCTGGTGGGTCGCAATACCCCTGTATAACGTGTACCTCATCGGCAATGACCCGATGTTGATGCATAAGCTCATCGGACTCGATCCCGAAGATGCAGCGTTTGCGATTTGGCGCGCACAGGTGCGCTATATCGGCGTCGGATGCATGCTGACCGGGGCGCTCTGGGCACTCTGGTCGCTTCGCAATTCCCTTTGGTCGGCTATTCGCAGCGGCCTGAAGGTAGGCACAAAAGGGGCAGCCGAGGTGCCCCATACCGAGCGCGATTTGCCGATGGGCGCAGTGCTCCTTTGCATTGCTCTGTTCGTCGTACCGCTGTTCCTATTGTACTACCTGGTGGTGGGCAGCCTCGGCGTCGCACTCGCGATGGCGGTCATCATGATCGTCGCCGGTTTCTTGTTTTCATCGGTGAGCGGCTACATGGCCGGCCTGGTCGGTTCGTCGAATAATCCCGTCTCCGGCATCACGATTTGCACGATCCTATTCGCGTCGCTGGTTCTCATATGGATGGTGGGCGGAAAATCGTCCATCGGCGCGGTGGCGGTGGTGTTCATTGGTGCCGTGGTATGTAACGCGGCGGCCGTGGCCGGAGACAATCTGCAGGATCTCAAGGCCGGACAGATCGTGGGAGCCACACCCTGGCGTCAGCAGGTCATGCTCTGCGTCGGCGTCGTGGTGAGTGCCGCCGTGATGGCTCCGGTGATGAACGTCTTGCTGTTCGCCTACGGCATCGGCGAACCTTCGCATCCGGGCGTCAAGGCATTGCCGGCGCCGCAAGCGAACCTGGTCCGGTCGGTTGCCGAAGGCATGTTCGGCGGCACTTTGCCCACCCGAATGATCGCCCTGGGCGCTGCGATCGGCGCATTGATCATCATCTTCGATCTGTACCTCAAGCGTCGCCGATCGCGCTGGAGCGCGCCCGTACTGGCGGTGGCGGTGGGGATTTATTTGCCGCTGGATGTGTCGACGCCCATTCTCGCCGGAGGCCTCGTCGCGGAAATAGTTGCGCGCTGGCACCTTAGGCGCAATCCGGGAGGCGATACGGAAAAGCTCTCCCAGAACGGCATGTTGTTCGCGGCGGGGCTGATCACCGGCGAGGCGCTCGTCGGCATTTTCATCGCCATGTGCATATGGATCAGCAAGAACCCCGACGTTCTCGCCGCGTCGGGCGAGTTGCCCGGCGGAAAGTGGTTGGCTGCAATGGTGCTGGCCGGCATTTGTTACTGGATTTTTCGCGCCGGTACCCCGGCTCGCGCCGCCTGAGACCGCACGGCTTTTTTTTGCGCGACCAACGTTATTCCGCGAAGCTCATGCTTGCCTTGGGCACGATCTACCTCGTGTGGGGCTCGAGCTTCTTGTTCACCAAGATCGCGGTCAGCAACTTACCCCCTGCGCTGTTCTCCGGAATTCGGTTCGTCACGGCGGGTATTGTTTTGGCGGTCATCGCCAGAATCTGGAGCCGCAGCGCGATGCCGAAGCGCCTGATCGAGTGGCGCCACGTCGCCATCGTGGGCTTCTTCATGGTATTCATCAGCAATGGCTTGAACACCTGGGCCATGCAATATCTGCCAACCAACCAATCGGCTCTGCTGAACGGCACGGCGGCGTTCTGGATCGCGGGCCTCGGCGTCTTTGGCCGCCGTGGGCATCCGCTCACCCGGTGGGCCGTCATGGGATTGGTCATCGGATTCCTGGGCACGGCATTGATGCTGATACCGAAGGGACCCTTGATCTCCAAGAGTCTGTTTGCACAAGCAGCCGTCCTCACGGCGTGCTTCTCTTGGGCGCTGGGAACCTTGTACTATCGCAGCATCGATACCGGGGTTGACTCGCTCATGTTCATGGCGTTGCAGATGTGCATGGGCGGCTTGATGCTGCTCGCTGTCGGCATTGCGCATGGCGATGCCGCGCATTGGACGCCGAACAACTCCGGATTGACAGCGCTCCTTTATCTTACCTTTTTCAGCTCCTGCTTGGCGTACACCGCCTATGGCTGGATGAGCCTCCACGCCAGCCCTGCCTTGATCGGGACCTACGGATACGTGAATCCGGCCATCGCCTCGTTTCTCGGCTGGGAATTTCTGCACGAGCATCTATCAGGGGTCCAGCTCGTCGGCATGGTGGTCATCATTGTCGGCGTGAGCATCTTGACGCTCCCCGGCGGCAGCCTGACCGATCCCAAGACGCTTGCCGAACCGAAGACGCAGTAGCGGCTCAGCGGCGCCTCCTGATGATTTCGACCTTGCCCTTGCCCCCGACGAACCATGAACCCACGAAACTTACCAAGCTGACGATCACCGAGGTCCACAATGCAGGCCAAAAACCGGCTACGTGCATGCCAGGCAGCATCCAAGCGACCAGTGCCACCATGCCGGCGTTAATCACCAGCAGAAACAGACCGAGAGTGAGTATGGTCATCGGCAGAGTGAGCACTATGGCAATCGGCCGAACGACGGAATTGACTATTCCGAGCAACATACCGGCGAGAATCAAGGTGGCCGGAGTGTCGATGGATATGCCATTGACCCAAGCGGTCGCCAGCCATAAACCCAGCGCAACGATGCTTGCGCGTATGAGAAACCCGAGCATGCTGACCTCCACAAACGCGTCGATGTGGCGCGAGCATACCAAGGAAGCGTCAGCGCCCCCATCAAACTCAATGGCCGGACGCCTCCGCGAGCAATCAAGTCAATAGTCAAGCCCCGGCAGCGGCGGATCCTTGGGCGGAGCCGTCTTTTCTTTCTTGGGCGCGGGCGGACTTTCGAGGGTCACTTTGATGCGCGCCAGGAGCCGCTCCCAGCCCATGCGAATGCGCACATAGCTCTTGTCCCATGTTGCCGACTCAGGGACACCGGATCCCAGCAACCGCAACGATGTCGGGCGGTCCCCCTTGCGGACATCCAACAGGAAGTCGTCGACCACGGCGCTATCTCCGACCGGCCAATTGCTGCCGCTGAGATAAATCAGCCGCAGCCGCCGATTCACGTCGAAGATGTCGATGTGCGCTTCGCGGCTATCTTCATTGCGTTTGCCCACCCGATAAATTCCACCCTTGCGAGGGTCGATTTCCGCTTCCAAACCGGACCAGATGCGGATCAATCGAGGATCGGTCAGCGCGCGCCAGACCCGAGCGACGGGCACGTCGATTTCGACCAAGTGGGCGTAGCCACGGGTTCCGTTTCTGGTAGCTTTACGCGGTAAACTCATGCGGAATTCGAGCCTCTTGAATTCTCTTGATGCCGATAGAGTGACCGAAAGGCACCACCGACACAGTGCTAGAATCCCTCAATGGCGGAGGAACATCCATGGCTTATGTCGACATTGTGACCGCGCTCGCACTTCTGCAGTTCGTCGTGTTCGGCTTCAAAGTCGGAGGGGCGCGAGGCCGCTATGGAGTGAAGGCGCCTGCCACCACAGGAAACGAGGTCTTCGAACGGTATTTTCGAGTTCAGCAAAATACCTTGGAGTTGCTCATTGCGTTCATTCCCGGACTTTATCTCTTCAGCCACTACTTCAACGCCTTGATTGCGGCGGGGCTCGGGGTCATTTATCTCCTCGGCCGCGAGGTTTATGCGGCCGGTTATGTCAAGGATCCCGCGAAAAGAAGCGCCGGGTACGGCATCAGCTTTCTGCCGACGATCATTCTGGTCGTCGGGGGTTTGATCGGAGCGATTCGACAGCTCATTTGGCTCTGAATCATATCGACCGTGAAGGGTCGGCCGCCATCTTGCAATGGCCGCCCTTTTGCCCGATATTGAATACTTAAAACCTTGGGGTGGCCTCGCGGCCTGAGACGTCGGTGTACCGGCGAACCCGTTGAACCTGATCCGGTTAATACCGGCGTAGGGAGCAGGTGAATGAAGCCTACATACGCTTCGATTGCGATCCTAATGGTCTGTGTTCTCCCGGCACATCCGGCCGTCTCGGCCGACGACACGTTGCAGGAGATCATCGTCACGGCCGCCCTGCGCTACTCCACCGTAGGGGACTTGCCCCAGAGCGTGACCGTGCTCGGCCGCGAGACATTGCAAGGCGCCGGCGTCCAGCACTTCGAGGACGTGCTCGGCCTGATTCCCGATCTCAACTGGGCAGCAGGAACTTCACGACCGCGGTTCTTCCAGCTCCGCGGAATTGGCGAGGTCGAGCAGTATCAAGGCGCGCCCAATCCATCCGTCGGCTTTCTGATCGATGACATCGATTTCTCCGGAGTGGGGATGCCGGCAACGTTGTTCGATACGCAGCAGATCGAAGTCCTGCGCGGGCCGCAAGGGACCGCCTACGGCGCCAATGCGCTCGCCGGATTGATCAGCGTGCGAACGGAGGAGGCCGGCAGCGAATTCTCGCTCAGCAGCGAGGTCACAGGAGCCCAATACGATACACGGTCTGCAAACCTCGCCGTCGGCGACGGCTTCGCCGGAGGCAGCGCCGGCTGGCGTTTGGTGGCGCAGCAATATCTTAGCGACGGTTTCCGTCACAACGCCTTCTTGGCGGAGAACTCGACCAATGGATTTGACGAGGGGGCCTTGCGCGGCAAGCTGCGCTGGCAACTCACCGAGGACTTCCGGGCAGATCTGTCATTGATGCATGTGAACCTCAATAACGGCTACGACGCTTGGTCTATCAACAACACCCGCACGACTTACTCGAATCAACCCGGCCGCGATGCGCAGCTCTCCAACGGCTGGAGCCTGCGTCTAGTCGGTTCGAACAGCGTGGGGGAATTGCGCAGCGTCACGAGCTCGGCCAACTCCAAAATCCTTTATTCGTTCGATGGGGATTGGGGCAACGACTCCTTTTGGGGACAATACGCACCGTACGATTATTTTCAGAGCGATCATCGGACCCGCCGCACGCTCGCCGAAGACGTAAGGTTGATCGGCGACCGTTCACGGCCTTTGTTCGGGCGCCTCCGCTGGCTGGTGGGCGCCTATGCACTGCGCTTAACCGAATCCGACAACCTCGCGTATCTCTACGACAATCAATATAGCGGCGCCGGAAGCAGCGGTCTCGACAGCAAGTACACGGCGACGAACGTTGCGCTCTACGGCTCCTTGGACGCGGATCTCGGCGCGCGCAGCGTGGTTTCGGCCGGGCTGCGCATCGAGCGGCGCGCCGCGCATTACGCCGACAGCGCCGATGTCCAGGCTCCGTTTCCCGCCGAGATCAATCGCATGGCGGGCGGCAACGTTTCTTGGAACCTGCGGACGGGAGACGCAGGCCATGTCTATCTCACGCTTGCCCGCGGCTACAAGGGCGGCGGATTCAATATCGGCTCGCAGATCCTGGCGGAGCAGCGCAGTTTCGGTCCCGAATCGCTTTGGAGTGCCGAGACCGGACTGAAGTATGGGGCGGCGATGAATCCGCTGCAGCTGCAAGCGGACCTCTTCTACACGCGGCGTCAGAACATGCAGGTCTATCTCTCGGAGCAGCTGCAACAGAACAATCCGTTGGATTATGTGTTCTACACGCAGAATGCAAGCAACGGGGAGAACTATGGTGTCGAGGGCGAAGCAGCTTACCGCTCGAGCGAACGTTGGCGATTCGCGGGCAGCGGATCCTTGCTTCGCACGCGGTATCTCGGCGTCTCCGGGGTGTTCGGCGCCCTAGGCTTGGACGGGCGCGCGCAGCCATTCGCACCCGGCTATAAGCTTTCCGCCACCCTGGAGTATCACCATCCGGCCGGGTGGTTCGGGCGTGCGGATGCCTCGGCGATCGGCAGTTTCTATTACTACACGAGCGATGCGCAGTCCTCCAGCGCCTACAATGTGGAGAACATTCGCGCGGGCTACAGGCGAGGCTCATGGAGGGCGAGCATATGGCTTCGCAATGTCTTCGACGCCCGCTACGCGCAGCAGGGATTTTACTTCGGGCTCATCCCTCCGAATTTCCCAAACCAATCATTCCGACAGCTGGGCGATCCCCGTCAACTGGGCGTGACCGTCAATTACGAGCTGAGAGCAAGGCGCCACTAGCGATTTCATCGCGGCAACGCAATTGCCGTGCTCCCAACGCAATTGCCGTGCTCCCAACGCAACTGCCGTGCTCCTAGGTTGCGGGCACATTCGCGTTCCGCCCCAGCGTTGCCGTCTTATGCGTATCGGGAGGCGCCGGCTTGTCGGCGGCCGGCTTGTCGCCCAGCAAGAACGCGTCCAGGACCTTTCGAGCGATAGGCGCCGCCGCCGAAGCGCCGAATCCGGCGTTCTCCACCAAGACAGAGATCGCTATTTTGGGATCGTCAGCCGGCGCAAAGGCGATGAACCACGCGTGGTCGCGCTTGCGTTCATCGAGCTCCTTGTGTTTCGTGCTCTCGGTTTGTTTGATCGTGAATACTTGAGCGGTCCCGGTCTTGCCGGCAAATTTATACGTGGCTCCCAATCCGGCGGCGTGCGCCGTGCCGTACGGCGACACCGCTCCGACCATGCCGTCGTAGATGACGCCCCACTGCTCCGGCGTCGCAATATCGATCGGCTTCACCAACACCGGCATGCGCGGCTTGATCTCGGTAGAGCCCGCGGGGCGGATTGCCGATACCAGGCGCGGCGTCGCGACGATTTGTCCTCGTTCGGCAATTTCGGCGGCGAAGTGCGCCTGCTGCAGGGGGGTAGCCGTAATCGGCCCCTGGCCGATGCCCATGCTAATTGTCTCGCCGGGAAACCACACTTGGTCCGCCTTACGCTTGAACACCCGCCGTTTCCATTCAGGCGATGCATAGAGCCCCGCTTTCTCGCCCGGAATATCGATGCCGGTCAGGTCCCCATAGCCGAAGGCGCTCATGAACTCGTGCATCCGATCGATGCCGAGTTTCTCGGCCACTCGGTAGAAATACACGTCGCAGGACCTGGCGATGGCTTGGCGCATGTCCAATGAGCCGTGTTTTTCGTCGTCTCGATATTTGTTGCTGCTGCCGGGCAACGTAAAGAAGCCAGGACAGTACTGAGTCTGAAGCGGCGAAATGATGTTGTATTTCAGGGCGGCCAGCGCGTACAGCGGCTTGACGGTGGATCCCGGCGGGTAAGCGCCGCGAAGTGCTCGATTGAGAAGCGGTATGTCTATATTGTTTTGCAGCGCTGCGTACTCCGCCACCGACAGACCGCGAACAAAGGCGTTGGGATCGAACCCCGGAGTGCTCGCGAGCACGATGACGTCGCCGGTTTTCGGGTCGAGCGCCACGACGGATCCCCGCCTGCCGTTCAAAGCGTCTTCCGCGACTTTTTGCACGCGCACGTCCAACCCCAAAATCAGATCTTCGCCGGCCACGGGAAGATGCGTGGTGAGAAGTGGCGTGTACTCTCCGTGCTTCTCGACCGGCCTGCCCGCAGCGTTCACCAGAATCTCTCTCGATCCGCGCTTGCCGTGAAGCTGCTGCTCGTAAGCGGCCTCGACGCCGAGTTTTCCAATGAGTGTCGTGCCGGCATAGGCGTCGCTGTCGATTTGTTTCATGTCCTGTTCATTGATGGCGCTGACATACCCGATGGCATGCACGGCCGTTTCGCCGAGTGGATAGTGACGCGCCAAGCGCGTATGAATGTCCACTCCTGAAAACTTGTAGCGGTGGACGGCGAACAGCGCCATTTCCTCCTCGTTCAGCTGCAACTTAACGGGAACGCTTTCGTACACTTTGTGGAGCAGAATGGTGCGCCTGATATTGGCTATCTCTTCGTGCCGCAGCAACCCGATATCGACCAATTGACCCAGGGTCGCATCGAGTGCTTTATTGTCGCCCACCTGTTCGCGCACCAGCTCGATCTGAAAGGCCGGCAGATTGTCCGCAAGCACTACCCCATGGCGATCCAGGATCAAGCCGCGACTGGGTGGTATCGGCTCGGTCCGGATACTGTTGCCGAGCGACTGTGTGGCGTAATACTCATGCCTCAGCACTTGCAAGTAAAACAGACGCCCGGCCACCGCCAAGAGCAGCACGCCGGCGAAGACGCCGGCAACGATGCTGCGAACCGCAAACAGGCGGTTTTCGGCGAAATAGTTTTTGATCCGCGACTGGCGTGCTCTCACCATAGCGGGAGGCAGCCGACGGTCAGACGTTTACGCATAACTCAGCTCCGGCTGCCGATTTGGAGTGAGACGCGCAACGGATCAGCGCATCGACACCTGAATGCGATCGTTTGCGCTCGATTCCATCCAAGTCTTGATGCGCTTGGCATCCGCGACGCGCGTGTATTTGCCGTATGAATCCAGCAGCACGATGACCACCGACCGGCCTTCTATGACGGCGGCCATGACCAGGCACTTGCCCGCTTCGTTGATGTAGCCGGTCTTCTGCACGATGATGTTCCAGGTGGGATTCGCCACCAGGTTGTCGGTGTTGCGGAATTGGACCATGTGCCTCCGCACTTTGACGGCATAGCTCTTGTCGGTCGAATATTCGCGAATTCTGGGATTGTGGGATGCGGCAACCACCAGTTTCGACAAGTCTGCCGGGCTCGCCACGTTTTGGCTGGACAAGCCGGTAGGATCGACGAAGTGCGAGTGCGTCATTCCGAGCGCTGCGGCTTTGGCATTCATTGCGGCAACCATCGCCGGCATTCCGCCGGGGTAATTGTTCGCCAAGGCATGCGCCGCGCGGTTTTCCGACGACATCAAGGCAAGATGCATCAGATCGCCCCGTGTCAGGGTGGTCCCGACGGCAAGGCGCGAGAAGCCGCCCTTTGGGAGATCGCGGTCGGCGGCAGTGATCTGAATCGGTTCATCGAGGGGCTGCTTGGCCTCCATGATCACCAAGGCGGTCATGAGCTTGGTGATGGAGGCGATGGGCATCGGCACATCGGAATTACGCGAATACAGCACCGAGGAATCCCGCTCATCGATGACGAGGACTGAACTCGATTTCAGCTTCGGATCGCGGAGGGGTTTGGCGACAGCCTGCAGTGCCAATACGGTTAGAAACAGGCCGGCGGCGGCGCGCAGTGGCATGGACGGCTCTCTCGGGGTGAACGCCATTGATTCTCTCTGTTTGTTCCGACGGAAAGCGGCAACGCTGACATATGTCAATCACGCCGCGACGTGATGCAGCGCTAACTTTGCCATCATTTTTCCGAAAGTCCAGAACATTCAGTCATTTGCCCAGCTAACTTAACGCGCTTGCCTCGCTGCCGGGGGTCCGGCGCAGCTCCTTGTCGCGGTACATCTTGCGATCCGCAATGCTCAGAAGCTCGCGCATGTCGCGCGCATCTTTGGGGTAATTGACGACTCCGATGCTGACGCTGCAGCGAATCATCCTCGACCTCAGATCGAGCGTCGTCTTGAACACGTTGTGCCGCACCCGCTTGACCACGGCTTCCGCGATTTCGGGGGAGGCGCCCGGCAACAGAACGGCGAACTCGTCTCCGCCGAAGCGCGCGGCGTAGTCGGTGTTGCGAATGCTCCTTTGCAGGCATTGCGCGACGAGGCGTGATGGCGCTGTTTCCGGCCTCGTGGCCGAAGGCATCATTGATGTCCTTGAGCTTGTCCATATCGATCATCAGAAGCGCATACGTGCCGCGATTGCGCTCTCCGGCGCCGTGTTCCCGTTGCCACACTTCATTGAACATGCGCAAGTTGTAGAGGCCCGTCAGCGCATCGGTCTGCGCCAAATTCTCGATCCGTTCGCGCGCCTCCGTAATATCTGCGGACAGCGTCGTGGTGAGGTAGGCAACCAGCAAAAATGGCGCCAATTGCCCCACCGCCTGACTGGCGTAGTGCAGCGAAATGACATCGATGCCTGAAGTCGCGGCGGCAAGCAACAAGTGGCACACCGCGATGACCCCCACCTGGAGCAAAGTCACCAGCCGTCCGAGCGTCAGCGCGCTCAGGATGATCGGCAACAGATATAGATTGAGGAGGGGACTGGTACTCTTACCGGTGAACCACAACACGCCGGTGATGAATATCACCATGGACCACGATTCGATCAGCAACCGCGTCCGGGTGCGCCGCGGGAAGAAGCGGCGAGCGCGAAACAAGATGATCGCGACGGCGAATGCCCCCAGCAGGCCGAGCACCGGCCAGGGTTGGGCCGTAAGCGACCGCTGACCAAATGAGCACCAGAGCAGCCAGCGCCAAGCACAAAATTTCAATCGACCGCGTACTTCGCATACACCTTCCTTAGTGAGTGGCCGCCGATACCGATCCGTGGCCGCCGTTAGTCGGCACTTTCAATTCCTGCACTGCGCGGTTTACTTCGGGATCCCGCTGGGGCAGCGGCGCATCGGTAGGCACCGTGGGCGGGGGCGGAGCCCGCTCGAGCTCGATGTCGGGAGCGATGCCTCGGTGATTGATGGATATTCCCGAGGGCGTGTAATAGAGCGACGTGGTCAGTTTGATGGCGCGATCGCCGGAGAGCGGGATCACCGTCTGCACGGAGCCCTTGCCGAAAGTCGTGCGCCCCATGAGCTTCGCGCGGTGGTTGTCCTTGAGGGCGCCCGCGACGATCTCCGCGGCCGACGCCGATCCGCCATTGATCAATACCACGATCGGTGCGCCGTTGAGCGCATCGCCCGGCGTCGCATACATTTCGAATTTGGACTCGGGCGTGCGTCCCTTGGCAGTCACGATGAGGCCGGAATCGAGAAACACATCGGAGACGGACACCGCCGCCTCGAGCACGCCCCCGGGGTTGTTGCGCAGGTCGAGAACGAGCCCCTTGAGCGGCGCACCGTTGCGCTTGTGCAGATCCTTGAGCGATGCCTCGAGGTCTTCGCCCGTGGTTTCGCTGAACTGGGAGATTCGCACGTATCCCGTGCCCGGTTCGAGCAGCTCTGATTTCACGCTGCGTAATTCGACACGCGAACGCTTCAGGGTGAATTGGAGCGGCTCGGCAGCGCCTTCACGCAAAATACCGATCTTGACCGTTGTTCCTTCCTTGCCGCGCATGCGTCCGATCGTGTCCGACAAGTTAGTCGTGTTCACGGGTATCCCATCGATCGAAACGATGACATCGCCGTGGCGTATTCCGGCCGCAGCCGCAGGCGACCCTTCGAACGGAGACACCACCACAACCTCGTCGTCCTCCATCGCCACTTCGATGCCTATGCCTGAGTATTGGCCCGAGCTCGAGATCTTCACCTCGTCGTACTCGTCCCCATCGAGGTACGCGGAATATGGATCCAGCGACGACACCATGCCTCGAATGGCTGCCTGCAGCAGCTCGTGATCCCCCACGGGATTCACATAATCGTGTTTCACGCGCTCCAGTACGTCGGCGAGCATCCGCGCATCTTGCCAGGGAAGGTCGGGCCGGAGCGCCGGGGGTTTATCGGCGAGCACGTCGGCCGCGAGTCCAAGCGACACACCCATGCCTATGCACACTAACAGGACATAACGCGATTTCGTGATCATCACACCGCAGCATACGTGCGGCAGCGATTCGCCGCTAGCAGGCAGCGGCTAGCCTCCGAGCGCCAGTGGTTCAGCAAAAAATCGGCCGCAGCCAAACGCCCGATTGTGCGGCGCACGCGGACCTGCGAGCGGCGACGCGGTCTACGGCGAGCGGCGCACGCGGCCCTGCCTTTCGGCGCCCGCTGTCCGTGCGGAGCGGCGCTCATGGGTTTGCCCTCAGCCAAATCTTCGGATCCACGGCTTTGCGCCCTTCGCGGATTTCAAAATAGAGCTGCGGGGCGGCGCCGCCCGCATCGCTCAAAGCCGCGATCACGTCGCCCGGCGCTACCCAGTCGCCGACCGATTTGTAGAGTACCTCTGCATGTCCGTAGAGCGTCATATAACCGCCGCTGTGTCCTATGATCAGCAGGAGCCCGAGACCTTGCAGCCAATCGGAATACACGACCCGCCCAAAATAGGCAGCGCGCACTTTGGCGCCGCGCGCCGCTTCTATCATTTCGCCATTCCAGTGGAGCCCGGCGGCATTTGCGTGCTGCCCCTGGTAGCGCGCGGTCACCCGCCCCGGCACCGGCCATGGAAGCTTGCCGCGCATTCGATCGAAGCTCTGCGTTGCATCGACGGGAAAATCCTGCAGAACCCGCGCGAGGTCCGCCACCAGCGATTCGACTGCCTGTTCCTCGCGCTTCAGATTGGCCAGTTCTTGATTGCCGCTCGCTACTTGCTTCTTGAGCGCAGCCAGAGCGTCGGCGCGCTCCGCGCGCGCATGCTCGAGGCCTGCCATTTCGCGGCTCGCTTCGCTTTCCATAGACTTGAGCTGCGCGTTTTGTAAATCGATTTCCGCAACCAACTGATCCAGACGCCGCACATCCGATTCAATGACGTCGATTTTGCTGCTGCGTTCCTCGGCGAAGTATCGATAGTAGGCGAGCGTACGGCCAAGGCTTGCCGGATCGTTTTGGCTCAGCAGTAACTTGAGCTTCTCCTCTCGCCCGATCACGTACGCAGCCCTTAGCCAAGCCGCCAAGGCGGCCCGTTCCGCGCGGATCGCGTTTTGTCCGGCTGCCTGCTCGGCGCGCAGTTCCGATCGGCGCCGCTCCGCGGCGATCTCGGCGGCGCGCAAGGTCTCCAGCCGTTGGCGCTTTGCCGTGACTACGAGCTCAGCCTCGCGCAGATGGGCATTCAATGCGTCGCGCTCCTTGAGTTCATCGCCGAGCCGGCTGGTGAGAGCCGCGATTCTCGCGCGCACCGCCGCCAGTTTTTCTTTCGCCTGCGCAGAGTCCTTCGGCTCGGGCGCCGCCGAAGCAGCGGCACAGTGCAAGGCAGTCAACGCGAGGGCTACGCATATGTATTTCCGGCACATCCTGGAGGCAAGCATACAAGCCTTGAGCCCGCTGCTATACTTGCCGGCCCGAAAAACATATGTGCGAGCCGCATGCAGCGACTGTTCGAGTTCATTGGCCATCATCCGTATCTTGCGACCGGCGCGGTACTGGCCGCGGTCTTCGTGGCCTTCTACGAGGTCCGCGAACGCCTGCAGGCGTTTGCGGCCTTGAGCGCGATGCAGGCCGTGAGGCTCATGAACCAAGGGGCTCTCGTCATAGATCTGCGCGCCAAGGACTCATACGATGCGGGCCACATCGCCGATGCTCGCAACGTGCCGGCGGCGGAACTCGCGTCGCAGGCCGAGGGCTTGAAAAAATGGCGCGATAAGACGGTGATCACCTACTGCGACAGCGGCACCAGCGGCGCGAGCGGAGCACGGACGCTGATGAAGCTCGGCTTCACGAAAGTGTTCAATCTTCATGGCGGCTTGAATGCCTGGATCAAGGACAACTTACCGTTGTCGAAGAGTTCTGCGGGCGGCAAGGGCTCGAAATGATCCAACCGGTCGTGACCCTATATACGTCGGACTGGTGTCCGTACTGCCAGCGCGCCCGGGAGCTGTTGGCGAAGAAGAATGTGACGCTGGCCGAGATCAATGTCGAGGATGAGCCTAAGTTCCGCGAGGAGATGATTGCACGCAGCAATCGACGCACCGTCCCGCAAATATTCATCGGCGACAAGCACGTCGGCGGCTGCGACGATCTTTTTGAACTCGACCGCAGCGGCGAACTGGACCGCTTAATTCAGGGGGTGTGATGAACGAGGTCAGAAATCCAGGGCCGGAAGCCAGTATCGGCGGCGTCCAAGTCAGCCTGCAAAGCGTTTATTTGAAGGATTGTTCCTATGAATCGCCGAACGGGCCGCGGTTGCCGAACAACCAGGCGTGGGAGCCGAAATTTCAGCTCAACATGAACACCTCGGCCGAAGAACTCGCGCCGGAGGTCCGCGAAGTCCTGTTGACCATCACGCTCGAGGCGAAGCAAGGCGAGGCGACGCTCTACCTGGTGGAGGTCAAGCAGGCGGGAGTCTTCTCCATCGCCGGCGCATCGACCGAAGATTTGAAGCGGCTGATCGGGAGCTTCTGCCCCAGCGTCTTGTTTCCCTACGCACGCGAGGTGATCTCGGACCTGATCGTCAAAGGCGGCTTCCCGAATTTCCTGCTCCCCCTGGTCAACTTCGACGCCTTGTTCGCGCAGGCGTCGGAAGTGCCTCAACAAGGTCTGGTCAACTAGGCCGGGCCCGATAAGCAACGGTCAACGATGCGGAACCCACGTGCAGGACCGATGACGGTCATCGGCGCCGGTTCCTGGGGCACGGCACTCGCCATTCAACTGGCGCGGGAAGGCCATCCCACTCGGCTGTGGGGACGCGACGCCCTGCAGATCGATGCCATGCGGCAGGCACGGCGCAACGAGCGTTATTTGCCGGACGCCGGTTTTCCGGATTCTTTGCGGGTGACGAACGATCTGGTTCAAGCGCTCGACGGTGCGCGGGATGCGCTTATCGCCGTGCCGTCGCATGCACTTCGTGCATCCCTGGAGAGCGTCAAGCCGCATCTGGATGAGGACACGCGGATCGCCTGGGCCACCAAGGGATTCGAAGCCGAGACGGGGCTATTGCCGCACCAGGTAGCGCGGCAAGTGTTGGGCTCGCGGCCCGGAGCTGTACTGTCGGGCCCGACGTTTGCGAAGGAAGTCGGTGCGGGCCTGCCCACTGCCATGACCGTCGCGTCTCCTGACGAGCGCTTCGCCAAAGAACTCGCGTTGAGCCTCTCGGGGCCGAGTTTCCGTGCCTATACGCAATCCGACATCATGGGTGTCGAGGTCGGAGGCGCCGTCAAGAATGTCATCGCCATCGGTTCCGGTATCGCCGACGGCATGGGATTCGGCGCCAACACTCGAGTGGCATTGATCACGCGGGGGCTCGCCGAGATGATGCGTCTCGGCGTGAAGCTCGGCGCGGCGCGCGAGACATTCATGGGGCTCGCCGGGTTGGGCGATCTTGTCTTGACCTGCACCGACGATCAATCGCGCAATCGGCGGTTCGGCATTGCATTGGGCCGCGGTCAATCCTTGAGCGATGCACAGAGCGGCATCCATCAAGTCGTCGAGGGCCTGCCCGCCGCGCGCGCGATCCGTGCCGTTGCGCTGAGCCTCTCGGTGGAGATGCCGATATGCCGGGAAATCTATCGCGTCATGCATGAGGGCAAGCCGGTCCGCGCCGCAGTCCAAGAGCTGATGGGCCGCGAAGTGCGCTCGGAGAAGGAGTGACGAATGGAAAAGACGATGAAGCGGCGCTACGTGACTGCGGACGTGTTCACCGACCGGATGTTCGGCGGAAACCCGCTCGCCGTCGTACTCGATGCGGAGCGGCTGTCCGCCACGGAAATGCAGGCCATCGCGCTCGAATTCAATTATTCGGAGACCACCTTCGTGCTGCCGCCGGATAATCCGGAGCATACCGCCAAGGTGCGAATTTTTACCCCGCGCACGGAGGTGCCTTTCGCCGGGCATCCGAATGTCGGAACGGCCTTTGCTCTCGCACGGGAGCAGCGTCATGCGGGCGCAGCCGCCGAAGGTATCTTCGTGTTCGAGGAAGCCGCCGGCTTGGTGCCCCTCAAGCTTCTCACCGAGCGCGGCGCGACGGTCGGCGCGGAGCTGCGCGCTCCGGAGGCTCTGTCGCGCCGAACGATCGTATCCCGGGAGATTGCCGCGGCATGCCTGTCGTTGGATCCGCGGGATATCGTGATGCAAACGCACGCGCCCCAGATTGTCTCGGTCGGGCTTCCCTTTCTCGTCGTGGAACTCGGCTCCCGCGATGCGCTCCGCCGATCGAGGCCGAATCTCGCAGCGCATGCCGAACTGCTTCCGCTCGACGGAGCGGACGCCATTTTCGCGTACTGGAGCGCGCGGGAGGAGAGCTCTGCACGAGAGACTGTTCTGCACGCGCGCATGTTCTCGCCGCTGGACGGAATCGTCGAAGACCCCGCCACCGGGAGCGCCTGCGCCGCGGCCATCGCCCTGCTTGCGACGCTCGAGCCCGACGGCCGCCCAGAGCATGCGTGGCGCATTCATCAGGGCGTAGATATGGGCCGTCCGAGTCTCTTGCTCGGGCGCACGACGCGAGGTGATGCAGCGACGATCGAAACACGCATCGGCGGGCGTTGCGTAGCCGTGCTCGAAGGCACCATCGTTTTGTAGCGCCGGCTGCGTAGGCGAATCTTCGGTTCACTCATGCCCGCCGCCGGCGAAGCCGAGCTGACGCCAGGCTTCGTAGACGACGAGCGCCACGGCATTGGATAAATTGATGCTCCGGCTTGGGTTCCGCATGGGGATGAACATGGATGAGTCGCGGCCGACCCGGTCGAGCACCGTGTCGGGCAAGCCGCGGGTTTCCGGGCCGAATAAAAATGCATCGCCGGCGCGGTACAGCAAATCGCTGTAGCGATGGCGTCCCCCGGTCTCCACCGCAAGTATCCGCGCGTCTCGAAGTTCTTCCACGCACGCCTCGAAGCTCGGATGCAGCTTGACGGACGCAAGAGCGTGATAGTCGAGGCCGGATCGCCGCAGGCTCTTCTCATCCAGGCGAAACCCCAGCGGCTTGATCAAGTGCAGCGTCGCTCCGCTGTTGGCGCACAAGCGAATGGCGTTACCCGTATTCGGCGGTATTTCGGGCTCGAACAGCACGACATGGAACATCGGCCCGATATCTAGGCGTCGGCCCGCGGCCCTTGCTGCACCAACAGTACGCGCTGCGTCGGATAGTCGAATTCGACGCCCAAGCGGCGAAATTCATCGATGATGCGAAAATTCACGATCTGCTGCAGGTCGAGCAGCGGATGAAGCGCGGGCTGCTGAACGAAATACGAGAGCTCGAAGTGGAATGCGGACTCGCCCAGCGCCTTGAGATGACAGCGCTCGAAACGGGTATTCTCCTGTTCTCGAACGATCGTCTCGAGCAGCGCCGGTATGCTCCGAAGCTTCTCCGTGGGCGTCTCGTACGGAACGCGAATCGCCGCGAGCGCGCGCTGTTCCTGGGCGCGGCCAAAATTGCGGACCCGGCTCTTCAGGATATCGGCGTTCGAGAGAACGATTTGTTCGCCGGACTCGCTGCGCAATCGCGTGGACTTGATTCCGATATGCTCGACCTTGCCGATGTACGTGTCGATCACCAGGCTGTCGCCCACCACGAACGGTTTGTCGAGGGCGATCGACAGGGATGCGAACAAATCGCCCAGCACGTTTTGCAGCGCCAGCGCCACCGCGACTCCGCCTACGCCGAGGCCGGCGAGCAGCGCCGTGATATTCACTCCGACGTTGTCGAGGGCGACCAAGATGAGCAGCGACCAGATCAGCATGCGCGCCACGAAATTGATGATGTCCAACGAGCCGGCGAACACTTGGTCGGCGCCCCGTTCCCGCTGCTTCATCTCCAAATAAAAGCGCACCGACCGCCCGGCCCAGAGGCCCACCTGCAGCAGGACAAGCATCATCACGATATGGGAAACGGCGCGCTGAATTCTATCGGGCAGGGTCAAGCCGCCTTGCGCGACATACAGGGCAATGGCGATGAACAGAAATTGCTTGGAATTCCCCACGAGGTAGGCAATGTGCCGGATGGGCAGGCGTTGCTGCGCCGTGGAGAGCCTCTCGTAGCGCGAGGCGACGAGTTTTCGCACTATCGAGAGACCCGACCATACCGCAAGGCCGAGGACGCCCGCGATCAGCCAATCCATCCAGGAATTGCTGAGCAGCAGCCGCTGAATCTCGTCGAGCTTAAGGGCGAGGAAGTCATGCATGGCGGCGCCGATTATAACCGCCGCGCCGAAGTTCCGCGTCAGGCGGCGTCCTGCATCCCCAGCTCTTTCATTTTGCGAGACAATGTGTTTCGGCCCCAGCCCAAGAGTTTGGCTGCGTCCTGTTTCAGGCCGTCGGCCTTGCGCAAGGCAACGCGGATCAATATGCGTTCAACCTCGGGAACCGCCTGGTCGAGCAGCCGCAGCGTGCCTGCTTCCAATTCCCGCTCGGCCCAATGTGAAAGCTTCGCCATCCAATCGTGATTTGCGGTTTGGCCGGCCGGCACGCCGCCAAGGTCGGGCGGAATGTCTTCGGTGCGTATCTCGCGCCCGGGCGCGGTTACGGTCAGCCGGCGGCAGGCATTGACGAGCTGCCGCACGTTGCCGGGCCAATCGAAAGCCACCAGGGCGGTCTCGGCCGGCAACGCCAGCAATTTCGGCTCGACGCCGAGCTCTTCTCCGGCCGCCGCCAAGTAATGGCGCAGCAGCTCCGGGATATCCTCACGCCGCTCCCGCAAAGGCGGGATTTCGATGCGTATCACGTTCAGCCGATGCAGGAGGTCCTCGCGAAAGTGGCCGGAATTCACGCGCGATTCCAAGTCCTGATGAGTCGCGGCGATTACCCGCACGTCCACTTTCACGGGCGTTTGACCGCCGACGCGGTAGAACTCGCCCTCAGCCAGCACGCGCAGCAGCCGCGTCTGCAGCGCCGGTGACATATCGCCGATCTCGTCGAGAAAAAGCGTGCCACCGTCGGCCTGCTCGAAGCGTCCCCTGCGCAGAGCATCGGCGCCGGTGAATGCGCCCTTCTCATGGCCGAAGAGTTCCGACTCCAAGAGATCCGCGGTGAAGGCTGCCGTATTGAGGGCGACGAAGGCCTTGTCCGAGCGCGGACTGTGACGATGCAGCGCCCGTGCCACGAGTTCCTTGCCGGTACCGGATTCGCCGGTGATCACCACCGTCATGCTGGAGCGGGACAACCTGCCGACCGCGCGAAACACCTGCTGCATCGCCGCCGCTTGACCCAGCAATTCGGGGATGATTCGCCGCGCGGACTCGGCGTCGGTGGACACGGTTGCTTGTTGAGCGGCGCGGCGCACCAGCTCAACCGCCTTATCGATGTCGAATGGCTTGGGCAGGTATTCGAAGGCGCCGCCTCGATAAGCGGCGACCGCCGCGTCCAAGTCGGAGTGCGCAGTCATGACGATGACGGGCAGCCCGGGGCGCGACACTTGAATTTCCTTGAGAAGATCGAGACCGCTGTGTCCCGGCATGCGGATGTCGGTCATCAAGACGTCGGGCGCGCCCGAATGCAATGCCGTCAAGACGTTGTCCGCCTGATCGAAACATTTGGCGACCATCCCGCTGCCTTTGAGAGCTTTCTCGAGCACCCATCTTATCGAGGCATCGTCATCGACCAGCCAGACTTGCAGGGGCTTCGCGCTCATAGGGAGTCCATCGGCAGATAAATCACGAATATGGTTCTGCCGGGTGCGCTGTCGAATTCGATCAGCCCGCCGTGGCGGCTTACGAGGTCTTGAGCGATTCCCAACCCCAAGCCTGAGCCATCGGCCCGGCCGGATACCAGCGGATAAAAAATCGTGTCGCGAATTTCGCTGGGCACGCCCGGGCCGTTGTCTTCGAACTGAATCGAGGCCACCAGCCGGTGGCGCTGCGAACCGGCGCTCGCATTGTTCGCCGCCCGAGTCCTCAGGATCAGCCGCGGCGCCTGCACGTGGCCGCCAGACAGAGCTTGAAGGGCGTTGCGGCCCAGATTCAGCATGGCCTGGATGATATGGTTCGGATCTATCGTGAGCGGCGGCAAGCTGGGGTCGTAGTCGCGGTCGACGATGACGCCTTCCGGCGCTTCGCTGCGCAGCAGATGATAAACGCGCTCGAGCAACTCATGCACGTTGATCAGCTGCTTCGCAGGTGGCCGGCCGGGCCCCAGCATGGAGTCCAGCAGATGGGTGAGCCGGTCTGCCTCGCTGATGATCACGCGCGTGTATTCGCGCAACGCCGGATCCAAGAGTTCCCGTTCGAGCAATTGCGCGGCGCCGCGCAGGCCGCCGAGCGGGTTTTTTATTTCGTGCGCGAGCTGGCGAACCATCAAGCGGCTTCCGCCGAGTTGCGCCAGCAAGGCGTTTTCGCGGGTGAGGCGCCGATGTTGAGTGATATCTTCGATTTCCAGGAGCAGCCGGAAATCGTCCTGCCCGAGCGTGATTTGGGTGACGGCGCAGTCGAGGATCCGGTCGACCCCGCCCGGGGCCGGCCACGCGAGTTCGCGCTGCACGACTCCTTCGCCTCCGCGGAGCGCGCGATCGAACAGCGGCAGCAAGGTCTCGGCGCCGCGCGCAAGTTCCAGGATGTTGCGGCCGAGCGCCTGGTTGGGACCGACGCCGAGCAGGGCTTGCGCGGCGGAATTCAAATAGCCGACATGCAAATTTTGATCGAGCAGGAATACGCCGGTCACCAGCGCATCGAGCAGCTCGATGCCCTCGATGCGAATCGAAGGCAGCTTGAATTCAGCGGCCAATCGGAGCGTCCGGTCGGCGCACCAAGAGCGCTAGGGCCTTTTGTGCTGAGGCGACAAGGCGGAAGGCTGGTGAACGAAAAAAGTAACGCTGTCGGTGCTGCGTGAATCGCCCGTTTGCGGATCCGTGACGGTCGCGTTGAGTATGTAGGTGTTGCGGTCCAAATGCGGCAGGTCGAACTGGATTGCGTTTGGACCTTGATCCTGCAGCTCCTGGCCGTTGAGGTGCCAGGTGAGGACGTGATTCTGTTGTAGCGGCGGGTCCAGAGACAGACTCACCGTGATGACTTCGTCGCCGAAGAATGTTTGGTTGGGCTGAGGTGAGGCAATCGCAAACTCGGTGTAGCCGAGCACCGGCCCGTCCCGCTGGATCACCGATGGCGGGCCTTCCGCGGCCGAGGCGGGAGGTGCAACCGTTCCCATGTGCGAACTGGTGGTGTAAATCCTTTGCGCACCGGGGACCGGTTGATCCGAATAGTGAATCACTCCATTGGGGTCGGTCCACTTGTAAACCACCGCGGCGTGTCCCGCAAACGCCGCGAGTGCGGCCAGCGCGATCCATGGTCTCCAAGGGTGCATAAGTCCAAAGCATAGCCCTATCGCCTCCCCGCCACAAACGAGGTGACGGCGATGTGAACGCCGTCACCTCGAACCTTCGTGCACCCTGCCGAACCCTTACAGGCTGTAGTACATCTCCACCTCGATGGGGTGCGTGGTCATCCGCACCCGGGTCACTTCCTTCATCTTCAACTCGATGTAGGCGTCGATCAGGTCGTCCGTGAAGACACCTCCCGCCTTGAGAAAACCCCGGTCCTTGTCGAGATATTCCAGCGCCATGTCGAGAGAATGGCACACGGTGGGGATTTTCTTGTCTTCTTCCGGCTCCAAGTCATAGAGATCCTTGTCGCCGGGATCCCCGGGATGAATCTTGTTCTGGATGCCGTCGATTCCTGCCAGCAACATGGAGGCGAAGGCGAAATACGGATTCGCCGTCGCATCCGGAAAACGCACCTCGATGCGCCGCCCCTTGGGGTTGGAAATCCAGGGGATGCGAATGGACGCAGACCGGTTGCGTGCCGAGTAGGCGAGTTTGACGGGCGCTTCGAATCCAGGCACGAGTCGCTTGTAGCTGTTGGTGCTCGCATTGGTAAAAGCATTGACGGCGCGTGCATGCTTGATGATGCCGCCGATGTAGTAAAGGGCGGTGTCCGACAAGCCGCCGTATTTGTCGCCGGCGAACAGCGCCTTACCTTCCTTCTGCAGCGACTGGTGCACGTGCATTCCGCTGCCGTTGTCGCCGACGATGGGTTTCGGCATGAAAGTAAGTGTTTTGCCGTAACCGTGCGCGACGTTTTGCAGGGCGTACTTGAGAATCTGCACCTCGTCGGCCTTCTTGGTAAGCGTGTTTGCCGCCACATTGATTTCGCCCTGACCGGCAGTCGCGACTTCGTGGTGATGCACTTCGAACCTCAAACCCATTTCTTCGCAGGCCATCGACATCGCGGTGCGTATGTCCTGCTGCGAATCGACCGGTGGCACCGGGAAGTAGCCGCCTTTCACCGCGGGGCGATGCGCCTTGTTGCCCTCCTCGTAAGTCTTGCCCGAGTTCCACGAACCCTCGTAGGAGTCCACTTCGTACGAGCATCCATTCATGCTGGAGCTGACGGTGACGTTGTCGAAAATGAAGAATTCGTTTTCTGGGCCGAAAAGGGCCGAGTCGGCGATCCCCGTGGACTTGAGATAAGCCTCGGCACGTTTTGCGAGCGAACGCGGGTCGCGCTCGTAGCCCTGCATGGTCATGGGTTCGATGACGTCGCAACGCAAATCGACCGTGGTCTCCTCGTAGAAAGGATCGATGACCGCAGTGGCGGGGTCCGGCATCAGGATCATGTCCGACTCGTTGATTCCCTTCCAACCGGCGATCGACGAGCCGTCGAACATCTTGCCATCCTTGAAAAAGCCCTCGTCTACCAAACGCGTGGGTATAGTGACGTGGTGTTCCTTGCCGATCGTGTCGGTAAAGCGGAGATCGGCGAATTTCGCCTCTTTTTCTTTGATCAATTTCAGAACATCGGCGGGAATCATGTGCGTCCTCGCGTAAGGTTGATAAGCCCTCGAGCTAGGCCCGGGTAAACTTCCCAATGCAGCTAATGTGCCATTGTGATGCATATAAGGATCAACAGGTTGCCGCAGGGCCCCACGGCCTTTGCATCATAATGGAACATTTCATGGCGCGGCGTGCCCTTATGTGGTGCATTGCGTTGGTTTCTCCTGCGCCCTGGGTGATGATGGACACAGCGACACCGGTGGCGACCGCCGCCGTCTAGGGCTTTGTGGGCCAATTGAGTGCAGGGTGAAGCCTAAGACATGCCCGGGTGGCGTCGCTATACTCGCGGGCTTTGCGTCCCGAGCATTCCATGCCCTCCGCTCTGCCCAAGCCGCCCCGCACATTTCAAGATCTGATTTTTTCTTTGCAAAAATACTGGTCTGACCAAGGCTGCATTGTCTTGCAGCCCTATGACATGGAAATGGGCGCCGGCACCTTTCACTCGGCAACGTTTCTGCGCGCCGTCGGACCGGAGCCATGGAGTGCGGCCTATGTGCAGCCCTCGCGCAGGCCAACGGACGGCCGCTACGGCAACAACCCGTTTCGCCTCCAACACTACTATCAGTTTCAAGTCTGCATCAAACCCTCGCCGGACGACTTTCAAGAACTCTATCTGGGTTCTCTGCGCTGCCTCGGATTCGATCTATTGACGCACGACATCCGTTTCGTCGAGGACAACTGGGAGTCGCCGACTCTGGGCGCTTGGGGATTGGGATGGGAGGTATGGCTGAATGGGATGGAGGTTTCTCAGTTCACGTACTTCCAACAGGTGGGGGGGCTCGACTGCCGGCCTGTGATGGGCGAGATCACGTACGGCCTTGAACGCCTAGGGATGTACATCCAGGGCAAGGAGAGCATCTTCGATATCGTTTGGACCGACGGACCGTTCGGAACGGTCAGTTATGGCGACGTGTTTCATCAAAACGAAGTCGAACAGTCGGCTTACAACTTCGAAAAGGCCGATACGGCGGCGCTATCGGCCGAGTTCGAGGCCCGTGAAATCGCCTGCAGGCGCCTGATCGAAGACAAATTGGTGCTGCCGGCCTACGAGCAAATGGTGAAGGCGTCGCACGTGTTCAATTTACTGGATGCGCGCCACGCAGTCTCCGTCACGGAGCGGCAGCGATATATTCTTCGCGTGCGCTCCCTGGCGCGGCTCGTCGCCGAGTCGTATCTCGCCAGCCGCGAAGCCCTGGGTTTTCCGCTCATCAAGCAGCCGGGCCAGGAGCCCGTAGCCGGATGATCGCGCAGGATCTGTTATTCGAACTCTTGACCGAGGAGTTGCCGCCCCGCACGTTGCTCACTCTGTCGAATTCCCTCACCGAGGGCATTCGACAAGGCCTCGACACCGCCGGCATTCCGCACGGCAAGATTCAAGGATTCGCGACGCCGAGGCGCCTCGCGGTGCGCATAGAGAGACTGGCCGAGCATCAGCCCGATAAACAGGTCGAGCGGCGAGGGCCGCCGCTCGAGCGGTCATTCGACGCCCACGGGGCGCCCACCCAGGCAGCTATCGCGTTCGCCAAGAATTGCGGAGTGGCCGTGCAGGAACTCGAGCGATCGAAGACCGACAAAGGCGCCTGGCTCATTTTCCGCGGCACCGAGCGCGGAGCGGCAACCACCAGTCTTCTGGGCGATATCATCAATCGAACCATTGCCGCCTTACCTATATCCGCGGCGATGCGCTGGGGCAACCGCACCACGGAGTTCGTAAGGCCGGTGCATGGCGTGGTTCTTTTATATGGCGAGACGGTGGTTCCGGCGGAAGTTCTTGGACTCGAGACCGGACGCGTCACCGTCGGCCATCGCTTTCACGCGCCGAAGCCCCTCACGCTCAAGTCGGCAAAGAGTTACGAGAGTCGCCTGCGGGGAGCCAAGGTAGTGGCGAGTTTCGCCGCACGCCGCGAGCTGATTCGCGAGGGCGTCGCTTTGGCGGCGGCGAATACCGGCAACGGTGCCACTGCGCTGATCGAAGATGAGTTACTCGACGAGGTCACCGCTCTCGTCGAATGGCCGGTGCCGATTGCGGGCCGATTCGAGCAGCGATTCTTGAGCCTGCCGCGCGAGGTCGTGATCGCCACGGTGCAGGACCATCAACGCTATTTCGCGGTGCAAGGCGCGGATGGAGAGTTGTCCGGCTGGTTCGTCACCGTGAGCAACATCGCAAGCCGCGATCCTTCCAAGGTGCGAGAAGGCAACGAGCGGGTCGTGAGGCCGCGCTTGAGCGACGCCGCGTTCTTTTGGGACCAAGACCTAAAGATTTCGCTGGAGGCGCACGCCGCACGCCTGAGCGGCGTCACCTATCAGGCCAAGTTGGGCAGCTACGCCGACAAGACGCTGCGCGTGAAGGCATTGGCGCAGCTCATCGGCGGCCGCATCGGCGCGGGCGCCTACGTGGCGCGCGCGGCCGAACTCGCCAAAGCCGATCTGATGTCCGCCATGGTGGGCGAATTTCCGGAGCTGCAGGGTACGATGGGCCGCTACTACGCCGAAGCGCAAGGCGAACCGGAAGAATTGGCACGCGCACTCGAGGAGCATTACCGTCCGCGATATGCCGGCGATTGCTTGCCCGCCACCGTCACGGGCCAAGCCCTCGCACTCGCCGACAAGATCGATACCCTCGTCGGCATTTTCGCCATCGGGCAGCGCCCGAGCGGCGCCAAAGACCCCTTCGGACTGAGACGAGCCGCCCTGGGAGTATTGCGCATCCTGCTCGAGAAGCGATTGGAGTTGAACTTGTTCGAGCTGCTGGAAGCAGCGGCCGCCGCACAACCGGTGCAGCGCGCGGAGGTCGTCGATGAAGTCTATGATTTCATTGCCGAGCGGCTTCGGATCATGCTGCTGGAAGAGCAGGGCAGCACCCCGGAAATGCTCGATGCGGTGCTGGCCGGCCGTCCGCCCTCGCCGCTCGATGCGGTTACGCGCCTAGCGGCGCTGAAAGAATTCCTGCTGCTGCCGGAGGCGCGTATTCTCGCGGCGATCAATAAGCGCATCGCGAATATCCTGAAAAAAACCACGCTTAGCAGCGGTTCGGCCGTCAACGGCGCGGCGCTCACCGAGGAAGCCGAAAGGGAACTGCACTCCGTGCTACAAGATCTGCGAGTTCCCGTGCGGGAAGCGGCCGCCGAGCGGCGCTATGCAGAGAGCCTGAAGACATTGGTTTCCTTGAGGGCGCCGGTGGATAATTTTTTCGAGCGGGTGATGGTCATGGACGAGAACATAGAGCGGCGCACCAACCGCCTGGCGTTGCTGCGCGACGTGCAGCTATTGCTGGGGTGCGTCGCAGACTTGTCGCGCCTGCCGGGTTGAGGCGGCGCCGTGCAGCTATTTCGGTCGCTGCTCTTCACCACGTACATGATGGCATCGGCATGCGTGTTCGGGGCCGTGATGGCCCTCGGTTTTTGGCTGCCTTACCGCGCGCAATTCGCGATCGCGCGCTGCTGGGCACGCATCCTATTCTGGGTGCTGGAGCGATTGTGCGGCCTCAAGTTCGTCGTCGAAGGCCGCGAGCACATTCCGCCGGGGAATCACATCGTCATGAGCAACCACGCATCCGCGTGGGAAACCGTAGCGCCATTTCTGATTTTCCCCCCGCAGGTCTGGGTGCTGAAACGCGAATTGTTGTGGATTCCCTTTGTCGGTTGGGGGCTGAAACTGCTTCGGCCGATCGCCATCAACCGCGGCGAAGGACACCGGGCTGTCAACCAAGTGGTCGAACAGGGCAAGGCGAGACTCAACGACGGCCTCTGGATCGTTATATTTCCCGAGGGTACCCGCGTGGTCGCGGGCGAGACACGAAAGTTCGGCGTGAGCGGCGCGTTGCTTGCGGTTGCCTCCGGCAAGTGCTTGGTGCCGCTGTCGCACAACGCCGGAAAGTTCTGGCCGAGACGCGGATTCTTGAAGAAACCCGGCACGATTCGCGTCGTCATCGGCGAGGCGATCGATCCGTCCGGCAAGAATCCGCGGGAGCTCAACGAAGAAGTGAGGGAATCGATCGAAGCCGGGCTCGCGCGCATTGCGTCGAGCGATCAAGGGATGCCCCACGCGGATAAGCCGCCGAGAAACTCAAGGATCGCCTGACTCACGAGGCGCGGACGCTCTTGCTGGACGAAATGTCCGGCGCCGTCGATGACGAATTTTCGCCTCAGCCCGGGTACGGCCTCGCATAGCGACTGAAGCGCGGACGCACCCGAACCGAAGGCGATGATGGGATCCAGGCTGCCGGCGATAAATAAAGCCGGTTGGCGGATCAACGCGCCGGCCCAAGGCGCCGTGAGTCCCCAATTGCGGTCGATGTTGCGGTACCAATTGAGGCCGCCGCGAAATCCGCTGCGCGAAAATTCCGCCGCCATGTGATCGAGATCGGCATCCGTCAGCCATCCCGGAAGTCGCTCGGGGTCGAGCGTATTGGCAAGCCAACCCTTCCCGGGCCGCAGCGACAGTTCCCGGGTCTCAGCGGGCGCGTCACCCGAGATCGAATACAGAATGCGCCGCAGGGCCATGCGCGGCTGCCGCTCGAATTCGACTTCGGCTACGCCCGGCTCTTGAAAGTGAAACCAGTAGTGAGAGAGTTGGCCGGCTGCGCGCAGCATGTGCAATGGCGGCGCCGGGCCGCGCCGGCGAAACGGGACACTGAGGGCGGCGACAGCCGGGAACACGTCCGGTCGAAACAACGCCGCGTGCCATGCAATGTGGGCGCCCCAGTCATGCCCGACAATGACGGCTTGTTTCTCGCCGAGCACGGTCACGAGGGCGACCATATCGCCGACGATGTCGAGAACGGTGTAGGAAGCGATATCCGCCGGTGCGTCCGTGCGCCCATACCCGCGCATGTCCGGCGCCACTGCGCGATACCCGGCGGCGGCGAGCGCGGTCAACTGATCGCGCCACGAATACCAGCCTTCCGGAAATCCGTGACACAGCAACACGAGCGGTCCCGTTCCTTGCTCGGCGTAGTGCATGCGAATGCCGTTGGCCGCCGCATCGCGCTCGTGGAGAGTGTGCACCGTCAGGATTCCCGGGTGGGTCGAGGAGTGAGCCCGTGAGCCAGCCCATATCGTATACTTTTGACGTCCATGCTCACAGTCGTGCTGTTCCTCGGGTCCGCCGCCGCAATCTATTTCGCGTGCGAATTTTTTGTCAATGGGATCGAGTGGCTGGGCCGTAAGCTGGGTATCGGCGAGACGGCGACCGGCACGATCCTAGCGGCCTTCGGCACCGCGCTTCCTGAGAGCGCCGTTACCTTCATGGCCGTGGTATTCGGACGAGATTCCGCCCAGAAGGACATCGGCGTCGGAGCTGCCCTGGGCGGGCCCGATGGTGCTCGCCACTATTTCATATGCCGTGGTCGGCGTCGCAATGCTCTTGAACCATCGGCGGCTCGATCGTTCGACCCATGCCATCGAGTGCGACTCGAGAAGGCTGCGGCGCGATCAGGCATGGTTCCTGTCGATTTTTGCCGCCAAGATGGCGCTCGGCCTCGTGGCGTTCAATTACAAACCGTGGCTGGGATCGTTTTTTCTGCTCGCATACGTCGCGTATCTGCTGCGCCAGCTGCGCGGCGCCCAAGTGTTGAGCGTGGGCACCCTCGTGCCCTTGAAACTGCACCCAAAAGGCGACCCCGGCCTGTCATGGCCTCTGGTGCAGACGACGCTCGCCTTGATCGTCATTGCGGGGGCATCCAAGCTTTTCGTCGCCCAATTGGAAACAATCGGAATATGGGCCGGGCTCTCACCCCAGTTGGTGGCGCTGCTATTGAGTCCGGTGGCCACCGAGCTGCCCGAAACCGTGAATGCCCTCATTTGGGTTCGACAGGGCAAGGAGCGGCTTGCACTCGCAAATATCTCCGGCGCCATGATGATTCAAGCGACCATCCCCACCGCCCTCGGGTTGTTCTTTACGTCATGGATGTTCTCGCGCGAGCTGATCGTCTCCGGCGCGATCACCCTGGCGGCGGTTGCGATGCTGCTGGCTCTTTTCTCGAAAAAATCGGTCAACGGTGCGCTCCTCATTCCGCTCGCCGGACTCTATGCGCTTTTCGTCGTCATCATTGCAATGATGGGGTAGCGCCGGGCGCTCCCATTCCGAGCAGGCTGTAAAGGGGCGAAATCTCCCCTATCGCCTGCAGATTCTGCAAATCCGGCGCGAGGACGATTTTGGCGCGCGCTCGATCCACGGCGGCCAGCAGCCGTTCCAGCAGCTTGAGTTCAATCAGTTCGCAACCCTCGAGCACCACCACGTCGTTCTTTCCGAAAGAATTGCCGTCTCGCAGCGGCACGACGCTCAACACCCGGAATCCTTCGGCATCAAAGGCCGCATGCGCCGCGCTCAATAGTTCGCTCTTTTCGGCGCTCGGCAGAGCGAGGACTTTGAAATCGCCTTCACCGACAACATAGGCGAATGCGCTGCGCTGCGCATGAGACCAGGAAGCCGGGCAGTGCGCTGCCGAGGCGGGCGCGGAAACTGCATGGCCGCGCCGCATCGCCATGGCCTGCGCGCGCCGCGCCAGTGATTTTTCCGCTTCGATCGAGTCTCGGCTGGTAAAGCGTAGAGTCTCGCCATCGCGGGGTTCGACGGGCACCAGCTCGCTGGAATTCATGACCGCCGCCACGACTGCCTCGAGCTGCGCGGCGCCATCAGTGCGCGAACCCAAAAATCGGACTAGGTCGCCGTGCGTAAAAATGCTCCGTTGACGCGCCAGCATCCGAATGGCCACCGTGGGATCCTCGAGGATGGCCGCCCCGTTTTCCCGCGCGATCAGGCGTTGAGCGGCAAGGCGATCATTCAGGTGCTCGGGCAGTCTTTCGTCGCCGTGCAGTGGCCGACCGATTCCCACCTTTCGCGCGGGAGTCAGCTCGATCTGCTGGGCCTCCAAGGACCGATGGTCGATTCGGACGCGATGTCCTGCGCGTGCAAGGTGCATGTTGACGGCGCGCGCCCAGGCCGCGCGCCAATCGATGAGGTTGGATTTGCGATTCCAGAACCGGACCTTGGGACCGAACCCTGTGTCGGTGGCTCACGCAACGTCAGGAGGACATGGCCGTTTGGATTGTCAGGATTTTCGCGCCGAACGGCGAGGTCGGCGATCATGCCCTTCGATACGAACTCGCTGTCGACGTACTCGCTCAGGAGTTCGATGCTCTGCGGAAGTGTCAGCTCGACCGGCAGGCTGAGCTCGATGGCACGCGCAAGCTGCGAGTCTTTACGCTGCTCGGCAGCTTCGACGCGATTCCAGAGGAGCTCCCGGTCGTGTACCCAGGAGGGCGCGGCTGCCGGCGCGCGTATCTCCGCGAATTCGACCCCCGTTTTGTGCGAGTGGTCATGAGTAATCCCGTAGTACCGATCACGAAGTTTTGTGGCGGATTGCGCCGCGGCGGACGCTACAATCCGGTGGCCGCGTGCCCGCGATACGAGGGAAACGGTGAGGTGATAGATGGCCAATGCTTCATCCGAGCGAATTGCCGCCAGCGCAGGCTACCAAGTCACGGGTGAGGCGCTGGAAATCATGGGCGATGTATAAGTGCGTTAAGATTGCTGCACGATACGCCTCAGTACGCGGCAATAATCAATGAGTGCGCTCAAGAGCGAGGGGAATTTTTGTGCCTAAACTCGATGAACAAATATCCACGCTCCAGGAGCGGCTGACTCAGCTCAAATTGAGGCAGGAGCGGGCAGACGCGCGTAAACAAATGCTTCGGTCCCTGCGGGAACGCAAGGCCGAGACTAGACGCCGATTTTTAGTGGGAGCCTTGGTCATGAGCAAAGTCCAGGCAGGTGAAATGGATGCGACGGTGCTGCGCGGTTGGCTGGATCAGACCCTGACCAGGGCCGACGATCGAGCCTTGTTCGATCTGGCGCCAAAGAACACCAGGGCTCCTGCCACACCCAGCGACGTATAAGTGCGCGACCAGGGCGGCGGAAGCCGCCTCACGTCTCCGGGTTCAAAGCGGCAGGTACACGCCCAGGGGTTGAAACTTACGGCTATACGTCCAAGTTTGAAACTTGCAGCGCATTCTTTTCGATGAACTCGCGGCGCGGTTCCACGGCATCGCCCATCAGCGTCGTGAAGATATCGTCGGCGGCCACGACATCTTCGATGCGCACTTGCATGAGCCGGCGCGTTTCCGGGTTGATGGTCGTATCCCACAATTGGCTGGCGTTCATTTCACCCAATCCCTTGTACCGTTGGATGCTCTGGCCCTTCTTTGCCTGATCGAACAGCCAATTCATCGCGGCCTTGAAACTCGCCACTTCTTGGCGATCCTCGCCCCGTTCGATGTAGGCGCCCGGCCCCATCAAATCGCTCAAGGTCTGCGCAAGTTCGGCGATCCGCAAATATTCGGCTGATTCGAAGAACTCGCGAGGGATGTGCTTCTCCGAGGTGAGACCGTGCTCGAGCCGCTGCAGATTGATGCGGTGACCGCCGCTCGCCATGGTCTCCACCGTGACCCGATAGCGCCGCGATACATCGTCGAGGGTATTGAGCCGCTGCTCCAAATTGCGGCACCAATCCCGCAGCGGATCGATGCGGTCGAATGCAGCCGTGGCCAAGACGGGCACGTACAGCAACTGCTCGAGAAAGCGCTCGTCGTATCGGCGCGCCCAGCGCCGGACGATGGCTTGCACCTCGACATATTTTCGCGCGAGGGACTCGAGGCCCAATCCCGACAGCGGCGGCGCATCCCCTGTGACGTGCAGTGCGGCCCCGTCGATGGCGGTGCTGAGCAGCACGGCATTCAACTCCAGATCGTCCTTGACGTAAGTTTCCTGCTTTCCTTTCTTCACCTTGTACAGCGGCGGCTGCGCAATATAAATATGCCCGCGCTCGATGAGAATCGGCATCTGCCTGTAGAAAAATGTGAGCAGCAGCGTGCGAATGTGCGAACCGTCAACGTCGGCATCCGTCATGATGATGATGCGGTGATAGCGCAGCTTATCGACGTTGAAATCGTCGCGCCCGATGCCGCAGCCCAAAGCGGTGATCAGGGTGCCGACTTCGGCGGATGCCAGCATCTTGTCGAAGCGCGCCTTCTCGACGTTGAGTATTTTTCCCTTGAGCGGCAGGATGGCTTGAGTGCGCCGGTCGCGCCCCTGCTTCGCCGAGCCGCCGGCGGAATCGCCTTCCACCAGAAACATTTCCGAAAGCGCCGGATCTTTTTCCTGGCAGTCCGCGAGTTTGCCGGGCAAGCCCGCGATATCGAGCGCGCCCTTGCGCCGTGTCATTTCGCGCGCCTTGCGCGCGGCCTCGCGCGCATAGGCGGCCTCGAGGATTTTGTTGACGATGGCGCGCGCTTCCTGCGGATGCTCCAACAGGAACTCCTCCAAGCGTCCCGCAACCGCGGACTCGACGACTCCCTTGACCTCGGATGACACCAATTTGTCCTTGGTCTGCGAGGAAAATTTCGGATCGGGCAGCTTCACGGACAAGATTGCAGTGAGCCCTTCGCGAGAGTCATCGCCCGTGGTCTGAATTTTTTCCTTTTTTGCCGCGAGCTCTTTCTCGATGTAGTTGTTGAGCGTGCGCGTGAGGGCGGCCCGATAGCCCGCGAGATGCGTGCCGCCATCCTTTTGCGGAATGTTGTTCGTGTAGCAATACATGCTTTCCTGGTACGAGTCGTTCCACTGCATCGCGACTTCGACCTGGGTATTGCCATCGCGCGTTTGAAACCACAGCACCGTGGGGTGCACCGGCGTCTTGCTGCGATTGAGGTGTGTCACGAAAGCTTTCAAGCCGCCTTCATGCTGAAAGACTTCGGATTTCTCGTCCCGTTCGTCGACGAGTTCGATGCGCACGCCCGAGTTGAGAAAGGATAATTCTCGCAAGCGCTTCGCGAGGGTGTCGTAGTTGAACGAGATGTGCGTGAATATTTGCGTGCTTGGTTTGAAGCGCAGCGTCGTGCCCTTCTCTTCGGTGTCGCTGATGGCGACGAGGGGTGCCTGCGGCTCGCCCAAGCGATATTCTTGGCGATGCAACTTGCCGTCGCGGCGGATGAGCAATTCCAAATAATCGGAGAGCGCGTTCACGACCGAGATGCCGACGCCGTGCAAACCACCGGAGACCTTATACGAGGTGTCATCGAATTTGCCGCCCGAGTGCAGCACCGTCATGATCACTTCGGCGGCGGAGCGGCCTTCTTCGGCGTGGATATCCACAGGGATGCCGCGTCCGTTATCCGATACGGTGACCGATTCATCGGCGTGAATGGTGACCACCACGCGGTCGCAGTGCCCGGCCAGAGCCTCGTCGATCGCATTGTCGACCACCTCGAAAACCATGTGGTGCAGTCCGCTGCCATCATCGGTATCGCCGATATACATTCCGGGTCGTTTTCGGACTGCGTCGAGTCCACGTAAGACTTTGATTTTACTTGAATCGTAGACGTCGCTATCTGCCATGGTGGATCCTATGTGGAGACCAGCCATTCTAACAGTTTTCGAGCGTTAAAACGAATCTGAACGCGCGAAAAATACCTGTTAAATCATTTGGTTGCGGAGTTCTTAAGCAGGCAATGGATTGAAGGGCGTCCGGTGAAACCTTGAGGCTTCCGGAAGCCGTGCACCTCGACATCCGTTAGCCAAGCGTTCCACGTGGAACATCCGCTAGGATTGCGCGGGACTGACTTGTCCCTTGGTCGATTTGATACTGCCGGCCCGGCATCCCGAATCCGCGAAATTCCGGATGGAGGGTTGTCACGATGAGCTGGGTCGCCTGGGACGAGACTTCGCCGATCAAAGCGGTAAGCCGCTCGTTGTCGAGTTCAGCGGCCGGATCGTCCAGCAGCAGGCTGGGCTGCACCGGCGAATCCCCCGGGAAGAGCTTGATCTGGGCGATCAGCAAGGCGGCGGCCAAGAGCTTCTGCTGACCTCGCGAAATTCGATCCTTAACCGCGAGACTGTCCAGTCGGATGTTGAGTTCCGCGCGATGGGGGCCCACCTGCGTCGCACCGCTTTCCTGATCCGCGTCCCAACTTCGGTCCAAGGCCTCGGACAACGTAAGCTCGCTCGCCCCATCCCCGCCGATACGCCAGGCCAAGCTCCATTCCGAGCAAGGAGTGGGCGATAGTCGCGGCTGGAGGGGCAAGCGCATCGACATATCGGGCCCGGGCCTCGGACATCGCCTCCCCCGCCCGCACCAACTCGCCGTCCCACGCCGTAGTCAGAGTGCGGGGCTGCCGTGACTTCAAGGCGGCGTTTCTTTGCTTCAGAGCTTGCTGGTAGCGCTGCCAATCCGCGACGAACCGTGGTTCCACGTGGAACACTCCCCAATCCAAAAACCGTCGGCGGCGGTTGGGGCCTTCCTCGATCAACCGATGAACTTCCGGGTCGATGATTTGCACGGGGAACAGGGTGGCCAACTCTGCCAGGGAGCTCGCCTTGGCACCCGCCAGCCTCGCGCGAACTCCCGTCGAGGAGCCCTCCACCCCTAAGGACACCCGACGGCTGAAGGCATCGACTTCCCCGAACACCACGAATCGATCGCTGCCACGATGAATCAAGTGTTCCAGGCGGCGAGTGCGAAACGAGCGGCCTCGGCCCAAGACGTAGATCGCTTCCAGCAGGCTGGTCTTCCCGGAAGCGTTGGCCCCGCTGATCAGCGTGAAGCGAGAATCAAGCTCGAGGGTAGCCGACTGCAAGCAGCGGAAATCCGTTACTTGCACCCGGCCAAGCGTCAATTCAGAGCCTCATCGGCATCACAACATAGCGAGCCGAAGAAGTCCCCGGCGACCGTATCAAGCAGCTGCTATTGCTGTCGGTGAGTCCCAACTCGACCTCCTGGCCATCGATGGCCGCCAGGGCATCGAGCAGGTAATTCACATTGAAACCGACCTCGAGATCGCTGCCGTCATAGCCGACTTCGATTTCCTCTTCCGCCTCTTCTTGCTCGGGGTTGTGGGCCTGGACCGTGACCATATTCTTCTTCACGGTCACCCGGATGCCCCGGTATTTTTCGTTCGATAAAATCGCAGTGCGCTGCAGCGCTTGCCGCAGAATGTCCCGATCCGCGCGAATGGCGCTCGCCGGCGCCGCCGGAATTACCCTCGAATATTCGGGAAATCGGCCGTCAATGAGCTTCGATGTGAAGCGAACATCGCCGATCTGGGCGCGAACGTGGTTCGTTCCAATCCCAAGGTCGGCGACGCCCTCGTTCGTGAGCACGCGTTGCAGTTCCAGCACCCCCTTGCGGGGAACAATGACTTGTTGAGATGTCTTTGCCTTCGCGGCCAAAGCCGTTTCACAGAGCGCCAGACGGTGCCCATCGGTCGCCACCGCGCGCAGCACCAGACCATCGATTTCCAACAACATGCCGTTCAGGTAGTAGCGGACGTCTTGCTGCGCCATGGAAAAATGAGTCTTTTCCAGCAAACGCAGTAATTCCTTGCGCGGGACCTGCACCGTTTGCTGCGAATTGATGTCGTCGATGACCGGAAATTCAGCCGGCGGGGAGAGTCGAGAGGCTGAAGCGGCTGCGCCCCGCCTTGATGACCACTTTCTCCCCCTCGACCGCCAAAGAGACGGCGACCTTCTCCGGCAATGCCCGCAATATGTCCAGCAGCTTGCGGCCCGGCACGGTGATGTCGCCTGCCTCTTGCACCGCCACTTCGGTGGACGCAACGAGCTCCACCTCCAAATCCGTGGCGGTCACCGACAATTGCCCCTGGCGAACGCCAAGCAACACGTTGGCCAATACCGGCATGGTTTGGCGCCGTTCCACCACCCCGATGACCGCCTGCAATGGGGCCAATAATTTCTCGCGCTCCGCCGTCAATTTCATGGGCACACCCGTCTCACCAATCTTAGATTTAGATTCTTAAAAGAGATTATTACTATGATTATGAAGTAAGAGACTTATCGGTATAACTCCAAAAACACCTTAATAATCAATATATTGCGACCACATCAACCCTATCCCACTCCTGTCGACCGGCAGCGCGGAAACTGTCAGCCGACCTGTGGATATCTTTATCCACAGCGCCATCCACAGGATCTCCTACCCTATCCCGCCAGGGTTCTCAACAGGTTCATATAGTCCTCGCCAATCCTGCGCTCGGTCTCGCGCAACTCCTTGACCCGCCTGCAGGCGTGCAACACCGTCGTGTGATCCCGGCCGCCGAATGCGTCCCCGATTTCGGGCAGGCTGTGATTGGTCAATTCCTTCGCCAATGCCATCGCGACCTGGCGCGGCCGCGCGATGGAGCGGCTGCGACGCTTCGACAACAGGTCAGCGATTCTAATTTTGTAGTATTCGGCGACCGTCTTCTGAATATTTTCCACCGTGACCAGTTTTTCCTGCAGCGCCAATAAGTCGCGCAACGCCTCCTTGACCAAATCCAAAGTGATGGGCCGCCCCGTGAAATTCGATGTCGCCACCACTCTGCGCAGGGCTCCTTCAAGTTCGCGGACGTTCGATCGAATGCGCTTGGCAATGAAGAACGCCACCTCCTCAGGCAAATCGACCTGCGACATCGCTGCCTTGCTCATCAGGATCGCGACGCAGGTCTCGAGCTCCGGCGGCTCGATCGCGACCGTCAACCCCCAGCCGAACCTCGACTTCAATCGCTCTTCGAGTCCGTCGACCTCCTTGGGGTACCGATCGCAGGTCAAAATGACCTGCTGCTGGCTTTCCAGGAGGGCGTTGAACGTGTGGAAGAATTCTTCCTGCGAGCGTTCTTTTCCCGCAAAAAACTGAATATCGTCGATCATCAAAGCATCCAAGGAGCGATAGGCGGTCTTGAAATCATTGATGGTGTTGTGCTGCAACGCCTTCACCATGTCGCCGACGAACCGCTCGCTATGCACGTAGGCGAGCCGCGCGTCCGAATTATTTTCCTTGATCTTGTTGGCCACCGCGTGCATCAGGTGCGTCTTGCCGAGACCGACGCCGCCATAAATAAACAGCGGGTTGTACGCCCTGCCGGGGTTGCCGGCGACCTGAATCGCGGCCGCCTTGGCCAGTTGATTGCTCTTGCCCTCGACGAAGCTATCGAACGTGAACGTGGAATTGATCGGCCCGCCCAGAACCGAGGGGACGAGCCTGCGAACTCTGACCGCTGCGCCATTGGAAGCGGTGTGGCCACCGTTGACGGCCATGACCGGGCCGGCGACGCCCGTCCGTGTGCCAACGTCGAGCACGAGTTCCGGGGCCGGGTCCTCGGCGAAAGCGCGAATGAGTTCCTTGATCCTCGGCAGCGAGTTTTGCCCCAGCCACTCGATGACATACCGGTTGGGCGCCAGAAGCCTGAGTTCGCCATCTCGCTCGATTGCCTGAAGGGGCCGCACCCAGGTATTGAACTGCTGCTCAGGGAGTTCGCTCTCGAGCACTCGCAGACAGCGGTTCCATAGCGACTCCGACAAGAGCGCTCTCCTCAAGATTAAGGCAATGGGGCAAAGTAAACGAAAGGGCAGGGAGTCTAGCTCCAACGTGGCGAGGCGTCTATTGACACATCCATGCCCGCTCAGTACCCTTGCCGCCTTTCTTAAATCTCCCAATTCATTGATTTGCCCCGCGGTTTTCGCCTGAGTTGCGCTATGAAACGTACTTTCAACCCAAGTAATTTACATCGTGCCCGCACCCACGGCTTTCGCGCGCGCATGGCCACGAAGAGCGGTCGCAGATTACTTGCGCGCCGCCGAGCCAAAGGCCGCAAGCGCCTCTGTCCTTGATATCTATTTTCGGGACTGTCTAACGATCCGTAAACTGACGTTCGAGCCGCGCAAGCGTTTGCACCAGCCGGCCGAATTTCGCGAAGTGAAGCGGCGCGGTAAAAAATTTGCCGACGCATTTTTTAGTTTATCGGTCCTGGCCAATCATGAAACCTATCCTCGATTGGGATTGAGCATCGCGACGCGAACCTTCGGCACCGCGGTCGCACGCAATCGAATCAAGCGCCTCACCCGAGAGTCCTTTCGTTTGAACCAACACTCTTTGCCGCCCGTCGATGTCACCGTGTCCGCGCGGGACGCGGCGCGTCAGGCCAAGCTGAGCGAACTGCGCGAGAGTCTGGACAAGCATTGGAAATCGATTACCCAACGATGCCTACCTTGAGCCAAATCTTTTTGTGGATCATCCGCGGGTATCAACTCGCCTTGAGCCCCTGGCTTGGACGCAGCTGCCGCTTCTACCCCAGCTGCTCTTGCTACGCGCACACCGCAATCGAACGGCATGGGGCATTGCCAGGTGTCTGGCTCGGCCTGCGCCGCCTTCTACGCTGTCATCCCTTCACGAAGGGCGGCTACGACCCCGTGCCGGACAAGAGAATGATCAATGCCTAATACCCGCATGATGCTCTGGATTGCGCTCGCCGCGGTCCTTTACCTCAACTACGAAGCGTGGATGCACGACTATCCGGCGGTCGCGGAACGTGGAAGTCCCGCGACCTCCGTGTCCGGCGCGCCCACGACGCTGAGCGACTCGGTGCCGCAGGCTGCGAGCACGGCAGCTCTTCCCCCATCCTCGCCCGCACCCGCCGTTGCCCGCTGCCGCAGATCCAGCATTCGCATCGGCGCCGGCCGCCCCGTCGGACACAGCGTCGCCGGACGCGGGGCCCTCGGCGAGGGTGCATGTCACCACCGACGTGCTCGATGTGGTGATCAATTTGAAAGGCGGGGAGCTCGATCAAGCCGACCTCCCGCAGTATCCGCTGCGCAAAGACGCACCGAACATTCCGGTGCGACTCTTGAGTCGCGAACCGCCGGATTCCAAGTACCTGCTGCAGACGGGCTTGATCGGCGGCCCCGGCGAAGCGGCGCCGACGCATCTTGCTACCTGGGCGTCGGCGGAAAAATCCTTAGCGCTGCCCGCGGGCGCGAACGAGCTGCGTGTGCCTCTGACTTGGAGCGACGGCCACGGGCTGACGGTCACCAAGACATACGTCTTCACGCGCGGCCTGTATGCCATCGATTTGAGTTACGACATCCAGAACGCCGGCACCGCGCCGCGGACGTTGGCGCAGTACTCGCAAATTCTGCGTCATTGGGAACATGCTTCGCGTTCCTATTTCGACGTCGAGACGTATTCCTTCAAAGGGCCGGCCATCTATGACGGGAAGAAATCACACGACTTGAACGTGGAGAACGAGGCCGACAGCCATTTCTCGGAGACCATCACGAATGGCTGGCTCGCTTCCTTGCAGCATCAATTCGTGGCGGCCATCGTGCCGCCGCCGGATCAGCCCTACAAGTACCAGCTGCAGGTGCGCGATCACGAATATCAGATCAGCGCTACGGGGCCGGCGGCCGAGATTGCCGCGGGCTCGACGGCGCGACTCCGCGAGAAATTGTTCGTGGGTCCCAAATTACAGTCGCAGCTTGCGGGCACGGGCCCGCACCTGGAGCGAACAGTCGACTTTGGCATATTGACCGTGCTAGCCCAGCCCTTGTTTGCAACCCTGAACTGGGTACATGGCCTCGTCGGCAATTGGGGCTGGTCCATCATCATCGTCACGGCATTGATAAAACTTCTGTTTTATCCCTTGAGCCAGGCCAGCGGCCGTTCGATGGCCAAGATGCGCACCGTCGCTCCGCGCATGAAACAGATTCAGGACACCTTCAAGGACGACCGCGAAAAGCTGGGCCGCGCCATGATGGAGTTGTACAAGAAGGAAAAAATAAATCCGCTGGCGGGATGCCTACCCATGCTGGTTCAGATCCCGTTCTTCATTTCCTTCTACCGCGTGTTGCTCGAAAGCGTGGAAATGCGCCAGGCCCCGTTCCTGCTGTGGGTCAACGATCTTTCCTCCCGTGATCCTTTCTTCGTCCTGCCGTTGTTGATGGGCGCAGCGATGTTCGCGCAGTTCAAGCTGAACCCGGCGCCGCCCGATCCGATGCAGGCGAAAATCATGCAGTTCATGCCGCTCGTCATGACCGGCATGATGGCGTGGTTCCCCTGCGGCTTGGTGCTCTACTGGCTCACCAATACGCTGTTGACCATCGCGCAGCAATGGCGCGTCAATCAGGTTGTCGAAGCCGAGGCCGCCAAACCACGGTCGTAATTAACCCGTGAGCTCGCCGGATACCATTGCCGCCATCGCCAGCGCACCCGGGCGGGGGGCGGTGGGTGTCATTCGCGTTTCGGGTCCTCTGGTGCCGCAGATTGCGGCCGGCATCCTCGGGGAATTACCGGCCCCTCGCCGCGCGCGGCTTTCGACATTCCTCGATGCGCAAGGAAAGAGCGTGGACGAGGGATTGGCCCTGTATTTTCCGGCGCCCGCCTCCTATACCGGCGAAGATGTCTTGGAACTGCAGGGCCACGGCGGCGCACTCGTTCTCGATCTCGTGTTGAAGCGCCTGCTCGAACTCGGATGCCGAATGGCGAGGCCCGGTGAATTCAGCGAACGGGCCTTTTTGAACGGTAAGATCGACATCGCGCAGGCCGAGGCGGTTGCCGATCTGATCGATGCGGGGAGCGCCGCGGCCGCGCGCGCCGCGGTACGCTCGCTGCAAGGCGAGTTCTCCGATCGAGTAATCGATTTGAAGAGCCGAATCACCACGTTGCGCGCCCATGTCGAGGCTGCGATCGATTTTCCCGACGAAGAGATCGATTTTCTATCGACCCCCGCCCTGCGAGATCGACTTGCGCACGTGTTCACGGGATTCGAGTCGCTGACAGCCGCGGCGCATCAAGGGGCGCTGCTGCGCGAGGGCCTGACCGTGGTCATCGCCGGCAAGCCCAACGCCGGGAAGTCCAGTTTGTTGAACAGACTGGCGGGAGATGAAATCGCGATCGTCGCGGATCTGCCGGGCACCACCCGCGACGTACTGCGCCAGCAGGTGCACCTTGATGGGTTGCCCTTGAATCTGGTGGACACCGCGGGCCTGCGCTCGGCGGCCGACGCCGTGGAAGCCGAGGGCGTCAGGCGTGCGAGAAGCGAGATTGCGCGCGCCGATCGCGTGCTCTATATCGTCGATGCCGCGCTCGCCGAGGCCGCCGAGGCCGGCGAGCGTGAGCCTTTCGCGGCCGATATCGAGCAAATGCGGGCGGGGATGGCGGTCACGCTGGTGTTCAACAAGATCGATTTGACCGGCACGCCCGCACGCCTCGAAGATTCTGCCCATCCGCCCCGAATATTCCTGAGCGCTCGAACGGGAGAGGGCTTGGAGCTATTGCGTGCTCACCTCAAGAGTGCTGCCGGATACCTCAACGAGTCCGGGGCGCTAGCCGCCCGGCGCCGGCATGTCGACGCACTCCGGCGCGCGCGGCAACACGTGCAAACTGCCGCCGACACCTTGAGCACCACGCGGGCGTTCGAATTGTTCGCCGAGGACTTGCGGCTCGCGCAGCGCGCCTTGGCTGAGATCACCGGTGAGTTCACCAGCGAGGACTTGCTCGACGAGATTTTCGGCAGCTTCTGTATCGGAAAATAACGCCGGCTATTTCGACGACGGAGTACGCGTACACACATCGAGTCTCGGAAAGAAGCGTGCGCGCAGCTGTGCAGCCGCTCGGTCAAACGCCTTGCTTGTCGCCCTGCAATTCCGTGGTGGTATCCGCCTCCGTATCGGCGTCGCTCAAGCGCGCCAAGCGTGCCGAGACACCGAGTACCGTCAGGATGGCGATGGTGGCAATGGATGTGATCAGCGGGAACCGCCAGAACAACCAAACCATGATGAGTGCCGAGAGCGCCAAAATCGCCCATAGCGCCGCTATATTCGTCCGCGTTCGCGACGAGTCTGTCATGCCAGCTTCCCCCCGATAAAACTTCCAGGTACCTTATACAGCTTATGTTGCTAAACGACCATACAGTAAAGGCCCCCTGAACCATTAATTCCCATCCGGGTGTTTAACGAGGGTCTCTATCCCAGCATCGTCTCACGGCGCCAATGACGCGCCGTCAGCACCATCAACAGCAGCGCCACGCCAAGCGATGCCGCGGCCGAGACCCATACATCCCGGGCGGCCACGGCCTCGTCCTTGAGGACGCTGGTCATTAACAAATGTTGGCTTAGCGACGGAATGAGCATCAGAGAACCTTTTGTCTTCAGAGAGTAAATACTGGCAAAAGCGATGGGCAACGTCGGCACCAACAGGACGGACGTCAGGTAGGTTTGAGCCTCGCGATAGCTGCGGGTAAATGAGGCAACGAAGATCATGAGGGCCGAGCCCAGGGGCACGAAAGGCAGGCAAATCGCAAAGAAAATCAGGGCAGTACCCCATCCTAGGTTCGTGCTCATGCCGAGTCTCTCCAGCGGCACGAAGCGAAATACCAAAACGAAAGCCATGAGGCTCAGGGCCAGCGAGATGCACATATACGCGCACGTAGCCAGAAGCTTGCCTCCGACCAGGCTCGAGCGGGCCACTGGAAGGCTGAGGAGTGCCTCCAAAGACCCCCGCTCGCGCTCGCCCGCCGTGGAATCGATGGCCAAATACAATCCGCCCATCAGGACCGCAAAGAGGACGAAATAGGTCATGAATCCCAACACCACGACCGCGCGGCCGGTGGGCGTCGCCACATCGACGTCATTCACGGCCACCGGTGCAGCGAGAAGAGGATTCACCCCGCGCACTTGCAGCCGCAATTGGGCGATGGTGCTCGCGTAGCTGCCCAACAGGATCCTGGCGCGATCCGCGATCTTGCGGGTTTGCGAATCGGCGCTGTCCGCGATCAGCAGCACGGGCGCCGGCTCCGCCGCAGTAAATCGCGGGCCGTATTCCCGTGGAATGATCAGCACGACTTGCGCGGTGCCGGCGCGAACGGCGGCGCGGGCCTCTTCTTCCAGCAGGCGCTTCTTGATCAGCTTGACGCCGCGGCCTTCGAGATAGTGCGTGAGCCCCGGCGCATGTTCAGTGCCGGAGATCGTCAGCTCGAGGGGCTCATCGGACTCGAGAAGACTTTGATTGAGCGTGCGCGAAACCATGAGACCGAACAGCAAGGGCCCGAACAGCGGGCCGAACAAGAGGGCCGATACCAGCGTGCGCCGGTCGCGCAGGTTCTCGACAAATTCCTTGCCGAAGACGGTGAAGAGGGCGTACATCAATTGACCCCTTCGCTATCGCCCAGCACTCGTAAAAACGCTTCTTCCAATGAGGCGGCGGCGCTTTGCCGCCGAATCGATTCCACGGTCGCGTCCGCGAGCACCTTGCCATGGCCGATGATCACGACCCGATCGCAGAGCATGGCGACCTCTTGCATGACATGCGAGGAGAACAATACGCAACGGCCCTGCGCCTTCAGGGCAAGCAGCATTTCTCGCAGACCCTGGATCGCCATCACGTCGAGTCCGTTGGTCGGCTCATCGAGCACGATATTGCCGGGATCATGTATCAACGCCCGCGCCAGCGCCACTTTGATGCGCTGTCCTTGCGAAAAGCCCTTCGCGCGGCGCTCTAGGAAACTTTCCATGCCGAGAATGCGCGCAAGTTCGGCGGTCCGCGACCGCAAGCGTTGGCCGCCGAGGCCATGCAGCGCACCGAAATATTGAATGTTCTCGCGCGCCGTCAGATTCCCGTAAAGCCCCGCCGCATGCGGCAGGACGCCCAAATGTGAGCGGGCTCTCGAAGTCTCGCCGCGAATGTCGATGCCGTCGATGCACGCCTTGCCGCTGTCCGGCGTCAGGACTCCGTAGATCATGCGCAGCGACGTGGACTTGCCGGCGCCATTGGCGCCGAGCATGCCCGTGATTTCGCCGTCGCGTGCGACGAAGGATACATCGCGGACAGCGTCGATCGCACCAAAGCGCTTGCTCAAGTTCGCCGCCTCGATCAAGGCGGCGGGCCCGTCATGCTCACGAAGAACGGTGCCGCTCGGTGCCCCTCGAGGCAGTGCGCATCGAGCTTCTCGGGCGCCGCGGTGTCGAGGAACTCCGCCATCAATCTCGGCACGCAGCCAGTGCTGACCTGTCCATGTCCTTCACCGCTCAACACCAGGTGCCGATGCCGGCGTAAACCGCGCGCCGCTCGCTCTGCATCGGAGGGCGGCGTGACCGGATCGGCCTCGCCCGACAACAACAACGTCGGGATGCCGCTCACCAAGGGGCTATGCAGATCCGGATCCACAGGCCCGCGCGGCCAGAGCTTGCAAATCTCGAGCAGCGCGTCGAGTTGATCCGCGCCCTGGTAGGTTCGGGCAATGGCAGTCCGGTCGATGCCGGCGGCAGCGAAGAACGGCACGTCCTCACTGCAGATCACGGTGTTCTGCATTCCGCTCGCGAGCTGGTCGGCGACCTGACGCGACGTCATGACGGTCTGCGCGGCCAGCGGAGCCAGGGAGCCTTGGGCGGCTCGATGGAGCAGAGTGGGCAGCAACGAGGCTTGAGCGGCGTTATACGAAAGAAAGCGCAAGCCGGCGCTCAACATGTCGCGGTTGAATTCGATCTTGAGCGGCGAGCCGGTGCTCGGATCATCGATGATGATCGTCGATGTGGCCGCTGCGAACTGCCGGCGCAGGGCTTGGAGGTCTTGCTGGAGACTCGGATAGGCGGCGGCGCAATCCGCGGACTGCGCGCAGCGCGCGACGATGAGATCGAGCGCACGTTGCCCGTCCAGCGGGGTATCGGGGCCGATGGCTTGTTCCGGAAAGGTCACCCCATCCAGGATCGCCGCGTGAACCGATGCGGGAAACCGCCGCATGTAGAGCTGCGCCACCCGAGTGCCGTATGACGCTCCGTAGAGATCGATCGCCGGAATTCCAAGCGCCTCCCTCACGGCGGCGAGATCGCCGACCGCCGCGCTCGTGGTGTAGAAGCGCACCTTCTCGCCGTACTTGTGCAGGCAGTCCAAAGTGGCTCGCCGCAGCGCCGCCATATCCGTGCCTGCAGTTTCCCAGTCATCAGGGTATTCGCAGGACAGCGGCTCGGATCTTCCGGTGCCGCGCTGATCGACCAATACGATGTCATGGTTGCGATTGGCCCGCGTGAACGCGGAGGCATTGCTCATGTACATGGCGGTTGCGCCTTGGCCCGGCCCGCCTGCCAGGAGAAAAAGCGGCGGCGCCGCGCTCCGGCGGTTGAGCGCGGGCACTATCGCAACGCTCAATTCCACGCCGGCGCCGCCGGGATTCGTTCGATCCAAAGGGACCTTGAGCATGCCGCAGCGTGCCGCCATCGATGCCAACCGCAGCGGATGTTCGAGGCGGCATTCATGCAATGCCAGCGGAGGCGGAGGCGCCGCAGCCCGCGTCGGCGGCGATGGCACGCATGCGCCGAGAACCAATCCAAGGCTCCCCGCGATGCGCCACACAAGGATTCTCCGTCCACGCCGCATACGAAATCTCCGACTTTTCCCGATTATAGGGGATACGCTATCTATCCCCGTCCGCGAGTTGGTAGATTTGCGGCCTGGTTGGTCTTTAAGGGTTAACTCATGACCTTGATTCGCGAAGGCGATGTGATAGCAAGCGTGGCCGACGCCTTGCAATACATTTCCTACTATCACACGCCTGATTTCATTCGCGCCATGGGCCGTGCCCATGACCTGGAACAAAGCCCATCCGCTCGCGACGCGATCGCGCAAATACTCACCAATTCGCGCATGTGTGCGGAAGGCCATCGCCCCATATGCCAGGACACCGGCATCGTCGTGGTATTCGTGAAAGTGGGCATGGGCGTACGCTGGGACGCGACGCTCGATCTCGACGCGATGATCAACGAAGGGGTGCGGCAAGCCTATCTCAATCCCGAGAACAAGCTGCGCGCCTCGATCGTGTCAGACCCCGCATTCAAGCGGTCCAATACGCGCGATAACACGCCGGCGGTGATTCACACCGAGTTCGGCCCGGGGCAGAGCCTCGAGATTACCGTTGCCGCGAAAGGCGGGGGGTCGGAAAACAAATCCATGTTCGCCATGTTGAATCCATCAGATTCGGTTGCCGACTGGGTGCTGGAAATGGTGCCGGAAATGGGCGCCGGCTGGTGCCCGCCGGGAATGCTCGGGGTGGGCATCGGCGGCAGCGCAGAGAAGGCCATGCTGCTCGCGAAGAAATCGTTGATGGAGCCCATCGACATCGGCGAGCTGATCGCGCGCGGGCCACGAACCAAGCTCGAGGAACTGCGCTTGGAAATATTCCGACGGGTCAATGCGCTCGGCATCGGCGCGCAAGGACTGGGCGGGTTGACCACCGTGCTCGATGTGAAAGTGTTGGACTATCCCACTCATGCGGCGTCGCTGCCGGTGGCGGTCATTCCGAACTGCGCCGCCACTCGTCATATCCATTTCACGCTCGACGGCTCGGGTCCGGCCGTACTCGAGCCGCCAAGCTTGGACCTGTGGCCGGCGGTAACCTGGGCTGCCGATGCGAATGCGCGCCGCATATCGCTCGATGCTCTGACGCGGGCAGAGATCGCAAGCTGGAAACCAGGAGAGCGATTGTTGTTGTCGGGTAAGCTCTTGACCGGCCGCGATGCGGCTCACAAGCGCATCTGCGCGCTGCTCGATGCCGGCAAACCTCTGCCCGAGGGCCTGGATTTTCATGGCCGCGTGATTTACTACGTGGGACCGGTGGATCCGGTCGGCGCGGAAATCGTGGGACCGGCGGGTCCGACCACCGCCAATCGCATGGACCGGTTTACCGACACCATGTTGAGCAAGGCGGGGTTACTAGCCATGGTGGGCAAGGCAGAGCGCGGACCGGAGACCGTCGCATCCATCGCCAAGCACCGATCGGCTTATTTGATCGCGGTCGGCGGCGCCGCTTTCCTGGTAGCGAATGCCATACGCGCCAGCCGCGTCGTGGCCTTCCCCGAACTTGGCATGGAGGCGGTGTACGAGTTCGAGGTCAGCGACATGCCGGTCACCGTGGCGGTGAGCTCGGACGGTGTGTCGGTGCACGACACGGGACCGAAGGCTTGGGCCGGAAAGTTCGCCGGAATTCCGGTCGCGATCGAGTAAGCCGCTGCGGCCGCTGCGCTAGGTCCGGAGTCAATACTTGACCGAGCACCCATAAGGCTTGGTCACCGCGTGTGCGACCGGGGCGCCTTGCACTACCGAGAGCATGGCTTCCTTGAGATACGGCTCGGCATGGGCAATGTCGCCCGCATCCGCGGTCGCGATGCTGTCAATGCCTCCCATGTATTGCAGTGCGCCATTCTTGTCGATGACGAACATGTGGGGCGTTGTCTTGGCGCCATACAATCGGCCGAGGGTCCCCGACGGATCCAGAATGACGGTCGTAGGAGAGGCACTGCGCGATTGCGTCAGCGCATCCGCGGCGGGCCCGTTGACATAGCCCTGCTTGCCGATCGCCGAGGAGATCACGGTCAGCCAGATCACGCCATTTTTCTGCGCCAGCGCTTGGATACTTTGCATGTTGCCGCTGGCATAGTGCTTGCGGGTGAAAGGGCAGTCGGCATTGCTCCACTCCAAGACGACGGTCTTGCCGCGGTACTGGCTCAAGGTGAGCCCATTGCCCTTACTGTCTTGAGCGGTGAAGTCGGGCGCCGGCTGGCCGATCTGCAGCGGCGCGGCCAGCGGCGGGGCGGCGAATCCGAAGACGCCCGCGCAAACGGCGAAGGCCGCGGCGAAGACGCGGGCACGGCGACGGATCGGATAGGAATGAGTATTGCTCATCAAACCTTAGTGCCATCGAGGCGGCACTAGGTTCCCTGGTACTTTGGCGGCCGTGCGTTTAGAGTACGCGCCTCGCGGAAAATCGAGGGTTCAGTGCGTTTCGGTACGGAATTCGGAGTGATCGTCATCGGCGGTGGGCATGCCGGCACCGAGGCCGCTCTTGCGGCTGCGCGCATGGGCCAGCGCACTCTGCTGCTGACGCACAACATCGAGACGCTGGGGCAGATGAGTTGCAATCCCGCCATCGGCGGCATCGGCAAGGGCCATCTGGTCAAGGAGATCGATGCGCTTGGCGGGGCGATGGCCCTCGCCACCGATGAGGCGGGCATTCAGTTCCGCACCTTGAATCTGAGCAAGGGTCCCGCGGTGCGCGCCACGCGCGCGCAAGCCGATAGGCAGCTCTACAAGCGTGCAATTCGCCGCATGCTCGAGACGCAGCGAAATCTGACGCTGTTTCAACAAGAGGCGGCCGATCTCAAAGTCGAGGGCGACCGCGCGGTGGGCGTCGTCACGCAAAGCGGCATCGAATTTCGTGCGCGAGCCATCGTGTTGACCGTCGGTACGTTCCTGGCCGGGAAGATTCACGTCGGCTTGGAAAGCCATCCCGGCGGCCGGGCCGGCGAACCGCCGTCGATGAGTCTGGCCGCGCGCCTGCGCGAACTGAGTCTGCGCGTCGGCCGGCTCAAGACCGGCACGCCGCCGCGGATTGACGGCCGCAGCATCGACTTTTCCGTGATGCGTGAACAGCACAGCGATGATCCGCGCCCTGTTTTTTCCTATCTGGGCGCTCGCAGCCTGCACCCGAGGCAGCTTCCGTGCCACATCACATGCACCAATGAACGGACCCACGACATCATTCGTGCCGCTACCGCGCGCTCGCCGCTCTTCTCGGGTTTGATCGAAGGCGTCGGGCCGCGCTACTGCCCATCGGTGGAAGACAAGGTCGTGCGGTTCGCGGACAAACATTCGCATCAGATATTCGTCGAACCGGAGGGGCTGGACACTCACGAGATCTACCCGAACGGCATTTCCACCAGTTTGCCATTCGACGTGCAGCATGAGTTCGTACGCTCCATCAAGGGATTCGAGCATGCGCACATCACGCGGCCGGGCTACGCCATCGAGTATGACTTCTTCGATCCGCGGGATCTCAAATGCAGTTTGGAAAGCAAGTTTCTTTCCGGATTATTCTTCGCCGGTCAGATCAACGGCACGACCGGCTACGAAGAGGCGGCGGCGCAAGGCTTGCTCGCCGGCGCCAACGCAGCGCTCATGGCTGATGGGCGTGGCACGTGGTGGCCGAAAAGAAGCGAGGCATACCTAGGCGTGCTGATCGACGATCTGATCACCCGCGGTGCTCCGGAGCCTTACCGCATGTTCACCAGCCGCGCCGAGTACCGCCTGAGCCTGCGCGAGGACAACGCGGATCTGCGCCTCACCGCAGCGGGCCGCGAGCTTGGGCTGGTCGATGAGGTCCGCTGGACGTTCTTTCAGCGCAAGCGCGCGGCGGTCGCGGATGAACTGTCTCGCCTGGCTGCGGCGGTCGTGCACCCGGCTCAGGTGGACTCGCGCCTGCTGGCGAAACTGGGCTCGCCGCTGATGCATGAGGCGCACGCCTTGGATTTACTGCGCCGCCCCGAAGTGGCTTACGAGGATTTGAATCACGTCGCTCCCGGGTCGGGGCATCCCGAAGGTGCAGACCCGGATGTGTCAGAGGGCTTGAAATGGCGCGACGATGAACGCTTGGCAGGCCAAGTGAAGCTGCAAGTCGAGGTTCAGGCCAAATATTCGGGGTATCTCAAGCGCCAGACCGAAGAAATCGAGCGGCAGCAGCGAAATGAAGATTTGCGATTGCCGGCGAATATTGATTATGCCGACGTCAGCGGCCTGTCGAACGAGGCCCGGCAGCGGCTGGGCGACGTGCGCCCGGAAACCTTGGGCCAAGCCGCGAGGATTCCGGGTTTGACACCGGCCGCGCTATCGCTGTTGCTGGTGCATCTCAAGAAGCGCGACTGCGCAGCCTGAGGGTCGGCGCCGCGTTGCAGTTGCCGCGCACTCATCCCGGTTGGATGCTGTTGGGGGCGGCGGTAATTGCCGCGATTCTCGCGGCGCTCTGGAGCGCGGCGGCCCGTCGGCCCGGCACCGTTGCGCCGCCGGCGCGCACGGTGGTCCTACGCCGGGGCAACGGCGCGGAACCCGAGACTCTCGACCCGCACGGCGCGCGTTCCGAGGCCGCGCTCACCATACTGCGCGATGTATATGAGGGCTTGACCGAGATCGGCCCTGACGGGACGCCGATTTTGGCTGCTGCCGATCGCTGCGCGATTTCCGCGGACGGCATCACCTATCGATTCCACCTGCGCGAGCACGCCCGCTGGTCCAATGGCGAGCCCTTGGCCGCCGAAGACTTCGCGGCCGCGTGGCGGCGGCTGGTGGATCCGCGAACGGGAGCGCAGTACGCGCAGTTATTGGCGCCGGTCCAAGGAGCCGACGCCATAACGAAAGGCGTGGCGGACCCTTCCACCTTGAGCGTGCACGCGATCGACTCGGCGACCCTCGAAGTGCGGCTCGCCCGCCCCACGCCTTATTTCTTGAGCGTATTGGCGCACCCGGCGACATTTCCCCTCAATCGGGGGGTACTTATGCGCCATTCCACGGGCTTTGCCAAGCCGGGAGTGATGGTCTCGAACGGCGCCTTCGTACTGTCGCGATGGGATTTCGGTTCGCACCTGGTGGCGGTACGCAACCGCCGTTACTGGAACGACGCCGCCACTCAACTCGACGGCGTCGAGTACTACTCGATCACGGAACCCGCCGCGGAACTGCGCGCTTTCAGGTCCGGCGCCTTGGACGCGACCTCGACCATTCCCGGCGCGCAGTTCGAGTGGATCAAGCAACACTTGGGACCGGAATTGCGAGTCGCTCCCCAACTTGGCGTGTACTACCTGGGCTTGAATTTGCGCAGGCCTCCCTTCGCAACCTCGCCGCAGCTGCGCCAGGCGCTGTCGCTGGTCATCGACCGCGATCAATTGGTGCATTCGGTGACCGGGACCGGCGAGTCGGCCGCGTATACCCTGGTGCCGGCTCAGACTTTCAATTACTCGCCCCCAATACCGGAATATGCAGGCTGGCCAATGCCGCGCCGCATCGAGCGTGCCCGCCAATTGCTGGCCGATACGGGTATGCTGAAATCGCCGCCGGCGATCGAGCTGCGCTACAACAGCAATGAACTGCATGGCCGCATCGCGGTCGCGGTCGCGAGGATGTGGAAGCAAGCGCTCGGAATCGACACGACGCTGCGCGCCGAAGAATTCAAGGTTCTGCTGCAGGACATCGATCGCGGGGATGTGACCCAGGTGTTTCGAGCGAGCTGGCTTGCGGACTACAACGATGCCTACAGCTTCTTGCAAGTTCTGCAAAGCGGTTTCGGGATCAATTTGCCGCGGTATTCCAATGCCGCATACGATGATTTCTTGACGAGAGCCGCAAACGAGCTCGACCCCGCCCGCCGCCGCTCGCTCCTCGAGAACGCGGAGCAGGTGATGATCGCCGATCAGCCGCTCATCCCGCTATATTTCTACGTTGCGAAGCACCTCGTCAGCGCGAACGTCAAGGGTTGGCGCGACAACGCAATGAACGTCGTTTACAGCAAGCAACTCTCGAAGGATCATGTTCAAATCGATCCATGACGCAATGATTCGAGGCCTCAGGCTTTCGCGGCTCGCGATTCGAGGTGATCAATGACGAATTTCTATGACTTTACGGTACAAGGCCTTGACGGCAGTCCGGACATTCTCGGCCTCTTGCGCGGCAAAGTGACGCTGGCGACGAACGTCGCAAGCAAGTGCGGCTACACGCCGCAGTACGCCGGATTGGAAGAGCTGCATCGAGAACTCAAGGAGCGGAATTTCACCGTCGTAGGTTTTCCGTGCAACCAATTCGGCGGTCAGGAACCCGGCACCCCGGAGGAGATCTTAAGCTTTTGCTCTCTCACGTACGGCGTGAGCTTTCCCATGTCGTCAAAAATCGACGTCAACGGCGCCTATCGGCACCCGCTCTATGCATGGTTGACCGCTCGGGAGAACGGCTTTCCCGGCGACATCGGCTGGAATTTCGAGAAGTTCCTGATCGATCGCGATGGCCGGGTGGTTTGCCGTTATCCCTCGGGCGCGAAGCCCACCGACCCGACTTTTCTTCAGGATTTGGCAGACGTCCTGTAGCTCGGCCGACCCGGTTCACGGCGCAGCCCGTTCTTACCCGAGTGGCATTTTGTTCCTCCACTCTTTAACATCAGCGCTCCATTTGGGGCCCCCGGCTCGGAGAATTAGATGGTCTCTCGATTGAATGCCCTTGCGTGGCTAGGCACCGCGGTGAGCTTGAGTTGGTCGCTGGGCGCGCATGCAGCCGGTGATCCGGCCGCGGGCGAGAAGAAATTCTACACCTGCTACGGATGCCACGGCCTCGAGAACTACAGAAACGCTTATCCGGACTACACCGTTCCCAGGCTCCGTCACCAAACTGCCGCCTATATCGTTGCAGCGCTGCAGGAGTACCGCAGCGGCGACCGGCCGCATGCGACCATGCATGCCCAAGCGGTATCGTTGTCCGATCAAGATATGGAGGACATCGCCGCCTACCTTCAGGGGCCTGAGCCGGTGAAGCTGACGGCGGCCGTGAATGGAAAGCCGCCGAAGCAGGTTGCCGCTTGCGCTGCCTGTCACGGCGAGAATGGTTTGGGCGTCGAGGCGCCGCTGACGCCGAAGCCGGCGGTGCTCGCGGGTCAGCATGAGGATTATCTGGAGCAAGCGCTGGCCGCGTATAAGAACGGCCGCCGCAAGAATGTCGTGATGAACGGCATGGCGCAGATGCTCACCAGCGACGAAGACGTCAGAATCGCGGCGGAGTATTTCGCCAGGCAACCCTCTGCCTTGGCGACGGCCACGACCGGCAGCAAGTAGGAATACGCGGCGAGTCGGGCCGGGCGGCGGGTTTATTATTTGCCCAGGCTGATCAGAAATTGCGCGAACGTTCGGTAGTATGCGTCGCGGTTCGGTTTCTTCACAAAGCCATGGCCCTCGTCGCCCGCCTGTAAATACCAGACCTCGCCGCCCTTGCTGCGGACTCGATTGACGATCTGCTCCGCTTCGCTCGGCGGCACTCGCGGATCGTTCTTGCCGTGCACGACCAGGAGCGGCTTCGTAATGCGCTCCGCATTCGTCAGCGGTGAAATGCGCCTGAGGAAAGCCCGCATGTCGGGATCGCGCTCGTCGCCGTACTCCGCGCGGCGTTGGTTCTGCCGATATGGGGCCGTATTGGTCAAAAAGCTGACGAAGTCGCTGACGCCCGCCACATCCACTCCACCACGCAAGCGATCGCCGAAATCGACGAGGGTCGCCAGAGCCAAGTAGCCCCCATAAGAGCCGCCGGCTACCACCACGTGCTTTGCATCGAACGTGTTTTGCAGAGCGAGCCAGACGAGGAGCGCACCCACGTCCTTCACGGCATCCTCGCGCAACAAGCCGTTGTCGAGCGCCAAGTAACTCTTCCCGTAACCTGAGGAGCCGCGCACATTGGGGGCGAGGACTGCGAAACCCAGTTCGTTGACCACGTACTGCAGCCACGGATCGAAGGCGGGGCGAAACTGCGATTCGGGCCCGCCGTGCAAGGCGATGAGGACCGGGTGCGGACCCGCACCCGCCGGCTCGTAGACATACATCGGAATCTGCCGCGGCCTGCCGTCGGTGCGGTCGAACGTGGGGTACTGCGTGATCCGGGGAACCACAAATTTCGTGGGATCGACCGCGCCGGCCTCGCTGTGCGTCCAAGCTTCCAAATGATTCGAGGGGATATCGAGGACAAAGACGTCTCTCGGCCGCGCGGGCGCCTCGAAGCCGAAGGCAAGTCGATTGCCCGCGGCGTCGAAATTCAATGAGCCGATGATGCCGGCCGGCGCGAGCCGCGGCGGAATCAAGTCCTGATGCGTGCGCAGATCGAGAATATTGAGCTTGTCGATTCCGGCCTCATTGCTGACATACGCGAGGTAATGGCCGTCGCGCGACAGAGCCAATTCCTCGATGTCCCAGGAAACATGGCCCGAAACCACGCTCTTCTCGCCGGTAAAGAGATTGACGTAGCGTAGCTGCGCAAACTCCCCGTCGCGATTCGAAATCAAATAGACGCCCTGGCCATCGCGGGAGAATTTGGCGCTCGCGATTCCAGCCTTGACCGACCCCGGCTCTACCTCGCGTTTTTGCCCGGAGTTCAAATCCACCACATACAGGTACCCCTCCGAGACCGAAAGGTACTTGAGCACGAGAAGTTTGCGGTCATCCGGCGACCAATCCAGCGGGTACCAGACGGCGGCATCGCCGGTGACCGCGAGCCGCGGCAGGGAGCCGGCTTCCGGCTCGACGATGTCGATGTCGTAGCTCATACCGTCGCGTGCAGTGCTGAAGAAAGCGACTTCGCGCCCGGAATTCGACCATACGGCCCCGCCGTTCAGAGACTTGCCGTCGGTCAACAGCTTCGCAGCTGGCTCGCCCAGCCGCTGATAATAAAGTTGGGAGTTCTCATTTCCGCCCACGTCCTTGAGATATACGTAGGCACTGCGGGCGGGGTCGGGCGAGAATGCGGCCTGCGTGACCGGCTCGCGCAGAAAGGTGATCTGGCGACGCTCTCCTCCCGGCCGCTCCACGATGTGAAGTTGATCGACATCGCCGAAACGGGTGGTGATCAACAACTGACCTTGGGGGGAGAAGCCGAGCGGATTGGCCTGGCGGGCATTCAAATAGGCATCCAATTTCTCGCTCAAACCCGCCGCAGGTTCCGGGATGTTGTCAAAGACGAGAGTGCCGCGTTCTACCCGCGGCAGCGCCTGAGCCGGGTTTGCGAACAGGAACACCGCCGGCAACAGCAACACCGCCGGCAACAGCAACACCGCCAGTAACCGCAGTGCAGCCGGCAACGGCGACAAATAAATTCGGGCCATGTTCCCTATGTTCTCACACCGCGGCGATAATGGGACCCGATGGCAGCGTATGAACACCTGTTGAAATCTCATAACGTCGGCGACCTGCCCGACGACATCGCGAGCGCGGATCCGCCCGCCTACCTGCGCCGCGTTCTCGAACGCGATCGGCCGGAAGACTCGGATGCAGCGATGGAGCTCGAAGAACTCTCGAGCAGCGTGGGCGCAGCGTGAATGCGCCCGCCGCTTGCCGAATCGCATTGTCTGCAGCGATGTTCGCATTGGCCGGCTGCCGCACGGCCCCTCCGGTGCAGAATGGCGCGCCGACGCCATCCCCGTCCACATCGCAGACCGATGAATCCCACGATTGGCACAGTCTTCTGGTTGCGCCCCTAGGCAGCGCCCTCAAGGACGTACCGATCCCGCTTCACGAAGTGTGGCTGTTTCGGGACGAAGAGCACCGCAGCGGCGAGGCCGATGATGCGGAGTGCTACGGCGCCGACGCACCGCCTCGCTTTCTCGAACGCTCGCCCGATCAGTTCCTGTTGTGCTTCAAACAAGACCGCTTGTTTCGCATTCAAGCGTCGGTGCGCTTGACGGGCGCGCAGGCGTCCGAGGTGCTTGCGGCCGCCTGTGCCGATTGGCTGAAGCAGGCGGCGGATAATGCCGCACGTCAGGGTGGCGCCTGCGAGGGCCACGACGGCGATGTACGGTTCAGCGGTGGGCTCGAGGAGGGGACAGGGGAGCAAGGGACGCCTGAGACTGAATTGATATTGTCCGTCACCCTCGATGGCGCGCCCGGCCCGTGAGTGAGCGCCTCTTGAAACGCGAGTCCGAGTACGAGCTGCTCAGAGCAGGTGCACGCGAACTCGACATCGCCTTGAATGCGGCGGCCGCGGCGGCGCTGCTCAAGCTCGTGGACGAACTCGAGCTCGGCAATTCGCAATTCAATCTGACGGCGATCCGCGACCGCTTGGGAATGTTACGCAAACATATCCTCGACAGTCTCACACTGCAGCACTACCTGCGCGGTTCCCGTATTGCGGATATCGGCACCGGCGCGGGCTTTCCGGGGTTGCCGCTCGCCATCCTCAACCCCCGCCGCGACTTCACCTTGATCGAAGCCACCGGCAAGAAGGCGCGTTTCGTGGAACAGACGGCCCTGCGCCTCAGCTGCGGCAACGTGCGAGTGGAGCACTCCCGAGCGGAAAACTACAGGCCGTTCGAACTTTTCGATACAGTGATGGCGCGGGCTCTGTCGTCACTGGCGGATTTGGCGGCCTATGCCGGTCACTTGTGTGCGCCGGACGGGCGCTTGCTGGCGATGAAGGGAAAGCGGCCGGACGAGGAAATCTCCGCGCTTCCAAAATCGTTTAGGGTCCTCGCCGTGCACCGGATCAAGGTGCCTGGACTGGAGGACGAACGGCATCTTGTGGAACTCTCACCGGCCCCGTCTGGGCCGCGCCGGAGCAGGTCATGAAGCGGGTCATCGCAGTCGCAAATCAAAAAGGCGGAGTCGGCAAGACCACTACCGCGGTCAATCTCGCCGCATCGCTGACGGCCACCAAGCGGCGTGTGCTCCTCATCGATCTCGACCCTCAAGGCAATGCCACCATGGGATGCGGAATCGACAAGCATTCACAGGCACGCACGAGCTGCGATGTGTTGCTCGGCGACTGCGCGGCGATGGAGGCGCTGGTGCCGGTCGAATACGGCGGCTTCATGTTGATGCCGTCCAATCAGGATCTCACGGCGGCGGAGGTCCGCCTGCTCGGCATGATAACGGGCCGAGAATTCAAATTACGCAATGCGCTGAAGCCCTTGCGCGAGAATTTCGACGTGATCTTGATCGACTGCCCGCCGGCGCTGAACATGCTGACGCTGAATGCGCTGGTGGCGGCGGATTCGGTCATGGTCCCGATGCAATGCGAGTACTACGCGCTCGAAGGCTTGAGCTCCTTGGTGCAGACCATCGAGCAGATCCGAAGCAGCATCAACCCGGATCTGGAAATCGAAGGACTGCTCCGTACGATGTTCGACCCCCGCAATAACCTGTCGAACGAAGTCTCCGCACAGCTGATCGAGCACTTCGGCGACAAGGTGTTTCGCACCATGATTCCGCGAAATGTGCGCCTGGCCGAGGCTCCAAGTTTCGGCAAGCCCGCGCTTTTCCACGACAAGGAGTCGCGCGGCGCATTGGCTTATCTGGCGCTTGCCGGCGAGATGATTCGCCGAGACGATCAGCCGCACGCGTCCGTGCCGGCGCCCGTATAATCGGCGCATGCCCGTGGAATCGACATCGTTTTGGGATTTGAAGCATGTCCGGTAAAAAGCCGTCTTTAGGACGTGGGCTAGCCGAGCTCTCTCCATTGCTCGCGAAGCGTACAGGCGCGAATCCATTTGGACCTGACGCGCCGGCGCCGGCTGTGCTCGCCGGCGATCGCCTGGCGAGTTTGCCGGTCGATTTGCTTGCAGCGGGGCAAGTTTCAGCCGCGCGTCGACATGCGACCTGAAACCCTGAGCGAGCTTGCGGATTCGATCAAATCCCAGGGTTTGGTGCAGCCCATCTTGGTGCGTCCCTTGGGGGGACGCAGTCCCGGCGAATCGCAGCGCTACGAAATCATCGCCGGCGAGCGGCGATGGCGCGCGGCGCAAATGGCGGGGCTTTCGGAGATCCCGGCGGTTATTCGCGACGTGCCCGACGAAGCCGCCGTATCGATGGCCCTCATCGAGAATATTCAGCGAGAAGACCTCAACCCGCTGGAAGAGGCGGGCGCGCTCCTGCGCTTGGTCGAAGAATTCGGTTTGACCCATCAGGCCGCGGCCGAGGCCGTGGGGCGCTCGCGCGCCGCCGTGAGCAACTTGTTGCGGCTGATGGAGCTTGCGGATGAGGTCAAACAGTTGCTGGAACAACGGCGCATCGAAATGGGCCACGCGCGCGCGCTGCTCGGGCTGACGTCGAAGCGGCAACAGATCGAAGTGGCCGGGCTCGTCGCCACAAAATCGCTTTCAGTACGGGAAACAGAGGCATTGGTGCGACGCATCATGAACCCTCGCCCCGTGGATCACGAGGGATCCGCAACGGCGGTGGATCCGGACATACATCGTCTGGAGCGCGAACTTGCCGATAAATTGGGGGCCAAGGTGGCGTTCCAGCACACGGCCGGAGGCAAGGGAAAGCTGGTCGTGAGCTACAACAGCTTGGACGAACTGGAAGGGATCCTGGCCCACATTCAATAGCGGATCGACAAAAAAAATACGGGCCAAAACGCCTTGATGCAAGGGGGCCGCCTCTCTATAATGCGCGCGGCTTGTTCCGGCCGCGGCGGCCGGGCCGCGTAGGTGGGCTTAACGTTCGCTTGCGAAATGGCATTGTAAAAAGCGAAGCATTCGATTCTTCCCGATGGCTGGGGAGACGCAGGCCTCGCTCCACGAGCGGGATATAACGTGATCGCGACCGACTTAGCCCTAGCACGGCGGCTGGCTCTCAGCGTCGTTCTGGGCCAGGCGGCCGTGAGCCTGATCTGCGCGCTCGCGGCGTGGCTGATCGCCGATTCCCATGCCGCGCTGTCGGCGGCGCTGGGGGGAGGCATCAGCACTGTTGCGAGCCTCGCCATGGCGTTGCTCGGATTCGGTGGCCGGTCGGCTGCGGATCCGCAACGCGCGGTGCGCACGTTCTTCGTAGGTGAAACGGCCAAGATCGCGGTGATGATCGTGCTCTTCGTGGCCGTGCTGAAAACGATGAAGGTCGTTCCGCTGGCGATGCTCGGCACCTATGTGGCGACCTTCTTGGTGTTTTGGGTTGCGCTGGCCAATGCGCTCCCGCCCTTGGGCGGCGGCGTGCGAAAGCGCGCGGATGAGGACGGTTGAGTTGAATTCGAGGCGATCGAGCGCATAAAAGTTAAATGGCAGCAGAACAGCCCACCACCGCGAACGAATACATTCTTCATCACCTGACGTTCCTGTCCAACAAGGAACCGACGGGGATCGTGGACTTTTCCGTCATCCACTGGGACACCGTATTTTTTTCCGCTGCGCTGGCGCTGCTGTTCGGCGGCTCGTTCTACGCCGCCGCGCGCACCGCCAAGGCCGGCGTGCCGGGTAAGTTTCAGAATTTCGTCGAGCTGCTGGTCGAATTCGTCGACACCCAGGTCAAAGACAGTTTTCACGGCACCAATAAATTGCTCGCGCCCCTGGCGTTGACTATTTTCTGTTGGGTATTCCTATTCAACGCCATGGACATTCTGCCGGTCGATCTGCTGCCGTGGGTCGCGCACGGCGCCGGCATCGAACATCTGAAAGTGGTTCCGACCACCGATCTCAACACCACCTTCGCGATGGCATTGACCGTGTTCGTTCTCATCATCTACTACAGCATCAAGGTCAAGGGCCTGGGCGGCTTTATCGGCGAGCTTACCCTGCAGCCATTTACCGCTAAAAATCCTCTCGTGAAAATCCTGCTGATTCCCGTGAATCTCCTGCTGGAGATCGTGCCCTTTTTGGCCCGGCCGATTTCGCTCTCGCTGCGCTTGTACGGCAACCTGTTTGCCGGAGAGATGATTTTCCTGCTGCTCGCGGCCTTGACGCTGCACGGCGCGGCGCAACTGTCGAGTCGCCGGCGGTTGGGCGCTGCTCGTGGCGCAATTCGCATTGGCATTTTTGTGGGCCGTGTTTCACCTCCTTGTGATCACGCTGCAAGCCTTCATATTCATGGTGTTGACCATCGTATATCTGGCGATGGCACAGGAACACCATTGATGCCTCGGGTTGGATAAGCGCACCGATTTCTTTGAATCTGTTTTCGTCTAGGAGAATATTGAATGGAAAATATCGCACACGTCCAAGCCATGACCGTGCTTGCCGTCGGAATCATCTTCGGCATGGGCGCGCTCGGCACCGCCATCGGCTTCGGAATTCTCGGGGGGCGATTTCTGGAAGGCGCCGCGCGCCAGCCCGAGCTTGCTCCGATGTTGCAGGTGAAGATGTTCATCGTGGCGGCCCTCGTCGACGCGGTCGCCATGATCGGCATCGGTTTCGCGCTGTTCTTTACGTTCGCGAATCCGTTTACCTCCGGGCTGACGCACTGAGCTTAAGGCCGGCAATCGCGCTGGTCGGGAGACAATTGTGAACATCAATCTCACGCTGGTCGTGCAGATGCTCGTATTCATCGTCCTCATCTGGTTCACGATGAAGTTCGTCTGGCCGATGATCCTCGGTCCGATGGATGAGCGCGCGCGCAAAATCGCATCCGGACTTACCGCCGCCGAAAAGAGCAAGCGTGACTTGAGCGAAGCGGAGGCACGTTCCAAAGAGATCATCCGCGAGGCGCGCGATAAGGCGGTGCATATCCTCGACCAAGCAGGCAAACGCTCGAACGAAATGGTGGAAGAGGCCAAGGGCGCCGCATCGTCTGAGGCCGAGCGCCTGCTTGCACAGGCTCGGGAAGAAGCGACCCGCGAGGCTGCGCGTGCGCGCGAAGGTTTGCGCAAGGAAGTGGGCAAGCTCGCGGTCGAGGGCGCAACGCGCTTGCTCGAGCGCGAAATCGATCCGAAGACTCACGCGGAGCTCCTGGACAAACTGGCGGCCGAGATCAGCTCATGGCTGAGCGCGCCACAATCGCCCGGCCGTATGCAAAGGCAGCGTTCGAATACGCACGCGACGCGAATGCCTTCGCGGCGTGGTCCCAGGGGCTCACGGCGGCCGCTGAGATCGTCGCGGATCCGCGCGTCGCGGAGCTGATTCAAAATCCGACGTGGTCGGCGAGCGACATCGCCGGCCTCGTCATCGAGATTGCCGGCGGCCGCCTCGACGCGGGCATGCAGAACTTCGTACGTGTGCTCGCCGAGAACCATCGGCTGCCGCTGTTGCCGGAGGTCGCGGCGCGTTATGAAGCCGAGCGCGCGGCGGTCGAAAACACCACCGACGTCGAGGTCATCTCCGCCGTTGCGCTGAACGCGAATCAAGCGGAAAAGTTGACCGCCGCGCTGAACAAGCGGCTGAAACGCCGTGTGCGCATGCAGAACTCGGTCGACGCGACACTGCTGGGCGGCGCAGTGATCCGCGCGGGAGATATGGTCATCGACGGCTCGTTGAGAGGCCGCTTGGAACGACTCGCCACAGAATTGGGAAGCTAAACAGGTTTAGTCGCAGGTCCTCGGGACTCGCAGCAAGAGGGTTGATATGTCCATCAAGGCTTCGGAAATCAGCGACCTGATCAAGGCGCGCATCGAAAAGTTCCAATCCGCCACCGAGGCGCGCAACGTAGGCACGGTGGTTAGCGTGACCGACGGCATCGTGCGCATCCACGGTCTCGCTGATGCACGTTACGGCGAGATGCTCGAATTCGTCGGCAACACCTTCGGGCTTGCGCTGAACCTCGAGCAGGATTCGGTGGGCTCCGTGGTGCTCGGCGATTACAAGCACATCTCCGAAGGATCCGTGGTCAAGACCACCGGCCGCATTCTGGAGGTTCCGGTGGGTCCCGAACTGCTGGGACGCGTCGTCGATGCGCTTGGGCTGCCCATCGACGGCAAGGGACCCGTGAACGCCAAGCTCAAATCGCCGCTCGAGCGCGTGGCGCCCGGGGTGATATTCCGCAAGAGCGTGTCCCAGCCGGTGCAGACCGGCCTCAAGGCGATCGACGCCATGGTGCCGATCGGACGCGGACAGCGCGAGCTCATCATCGGCGACCGCCAGACAGGCAAGACCGCGGTCGCGATCGATACCATCATCAATCAAAAGGGCACCGGCGTTAAATGCGTCTACGTCGCCATCGGCCAGAAGCAGAGCTCGATCGCGAACGTCGTGCGCAAACTCGAAGAGCACGGCGCCATGGGCCATACCATCGTCGTGGCGGCGTCGGCCTCCATGCCCGCTGCGATGCAGTACCTCGCGCCCTACGGTGGCTGCGCCATGGGCGAGTACTTCATGGACAACGGCGAAGATGCGCTCATCGTGTATGACGATCTATCCAAGCAGGCCGTCGCCTATCGCCAGATATCGCTGCTCTTGCGCCGTCCACCGGGCCGCGAAGCCTATCCCGGAGACGTGTTCTACCTGCACTCGCGGCTCCTCGAGCGTTCCGCCCGCGTCAATGAGGAGTATGTCGAGAAGATCACCAACGGCCGCGTCAAGGGCAAGACCGGTTCGCTGACGGGCATTCCCATCATCGAAACCCAAGCGGGCGACGTGACCGCCTTCGTGCCGACCAACGTCATTTCCATCACCGACGGCCAGATCTTCCTGGAAACCGACTTGTTCAACGCGGGCATGCGTCCGGCCATCAACGCCGGCATTTCCGTGTCGCGCGTCGGCGGCGCAGCGCAGACCAACATCATCAAAAAGCTGGGCGGCGGCGTCCGCCTGGCGCTCGCGCAGTTCCGCGAGCTCGCGGCGTTCTCGCAGTTCGCCTCGGACTTGGACGAAGCGACTCGCAAGCAGCTCGAGCGCGGCCAGCGGGTCACGGAGCTCATGAAGCAAAAGCAATATGCGCCCATGTCCGTGGCGGAGATGGCCTTGTCGCTCTACGCCGGGAACAACGGTTACTTCGACAAAGTCGACCGCCGTAAAGTCGTCGAGACGGAAGGTGCGCTGCAGTCGTTCGCCCGTTCGAGCTATGCCGATTTGCTGAAGGGCATCAACGCGAAGCCGGACTTGTCGAAGGAAGTCGAGGACGGGCTCAAGAAGTGCTGCAACGAATTCTTCGCGACGCTCTAGGCACCGAGAGATAACGCAATGGCAGGCGCAAAAGAAATCCGCGGCAAGATCGCGAGTATCAAAAATACTCAGAAGATCACCAAGGCCATGGAAATGGTGGCGGCCAGCAAGATGCGCAAGGCGCAGGAGCGGATGCGGGCGGCCCGCCCCTACTCGGAGAAGATCCGCAAGATGATCGGGCACCTGCGGCAGGTGAATTTGGACTACAAGCATCCCTTTACCCTGGAGCGGCCCGTCAAGGCCGTCGGCCTCATCGTCATCAGCACCGACCGCGGCCTGGCCGGTTCCCTCAACATGAATCTGTTCAAAGCAGCGCTCGGCGCGATCCGCGAAGCACAAAGCAAGAATGCCAAGGTCTATTTGTGCGTCATCGGCTCTAAGGCCATGCAGTTCTTCCGGCGCCTGTCGGGTGTCGAAATCGCAGCCTCGGCCACGCACCTCGGCGACAGGCCGCGTACCCCGGAGCTCATCGGCCCGACCACGGTGATGCTCGACTTCTACCGAGAGGCAAAGATCGATCAGTTGCTGCTCGTGCACAATGTTTTCGTCAATACGATGACCCAAAAGGCCCAGGTCTCGCAGCTGCTGCCGATCGAGACCGTCGACAAGGAGGAGCTGCAAGAGCGCTGGGACTATATCTACGAGCCGGACGCGGCCGAAATTCTCGAGGGCCTCTTGATGCGCTACATCGAGTCCCAGGTGTTCCGTGGCGCGGTCGAAAATGTGGCTTCGGAAATGGCGGCGCGCATGGTGGCAATGAAAAGCGCCTCCGACAACGCCGGCAAGCTCATCGACGAGTTGCAACTCATTTACAACAAGGCCCGTCAGGCGGCGATCACGAAAGAGCTTTCGGAGATCGTCGGCGGCGCGGCAGCGGTTTAAGACAAGGGGTTATTTCAATGTCCAGCGGCAAAATCGTGCAAATCATCGGCGCGGTCATCGATGTGGAATTCCCGCGCGATCAGATCCCCAAGGTCTACGACGCCCTCAAGCTCGATGACGTGGATCTGACCCTCGAGGTGCAGCAGCAACTCGGCGACGGCATCGTGCGCACCATCGCGATGGGCCCGTCGGAAGGCTTGCGCCGCGGACTCACCGTCAAGGGGACCGGCGAGGGAATATCCGTGCCGGTGGGCGCCGGCACGCTCGGCCGAATTATGGACGTGCTCGGCAAACCGCAGGACGAAAAAGGGCCCGTGCAAGCCACTGAGTACTTGCCCATCCACCGTCCCGCCCCCGCTTACGACGAGCAGGCGGGCGGTCAAGATCTCTTGGTCACCGGCATCAAGGTCATCGATTTGTTGGTTCCCTTTGCGAAGGGCGGCAAGGTTGGACTCTTCGGCGGCGCGGGCGTCGGCAAGACGGTGAACATGCTCGAGCTCATCAATAACATCGCGAAGCAATACAGCGGGCTCTCGGTGTTTGCCGGCGTCGGCGAGCGAACCCGCGAGGGCAACGACTTCTATCACGAGATGATCGAGTCGGGCGTCATCGACAAGGATAATCTCGGCAACTCCAAAGTGGCGATGGTGTATGGTCAGATGAACGAGCCGCCGGGCAACCGCCTGCGCGTCGCGCTCACGGGCCTGACCATGGCCGAGTATTTCCGCGACGAGAAGCAAGCGTCCGGCAAGGGCCGCGATGTGCTGTTCTTCGTCGACAATATCTACCGCTACACGCTCGCGGGCACTGAGGTTTCGGCACTGCTCGGCCGCATGCCGTCGGCGGTGGGCTATCAGCCGACCTTGGCGGAGGAAATGGGCGTGCTTCAGGAACGCATCACCTCGACCAAGACGGGTTCGATCACCTCCATTCAAGCCGTATACGTACCGGCGGACGATTTGACCGATCCCTCGCCGGCCACCACCTTTGCGCACTTGGACGCAACCGTAGTGCTGTCGCGGCAAATCGCCTCCCTCGGCATTTATCCCGCGGTCGATCCGCTCGACTCCACCAGCCGCCAGCTCGACCCGTTGGTGGTCGGAGAAGAGCATTACGACACAGCGCGCGGCGTGCAGGCGGTGCTGCAACGCTACAAGGAGCTGCAGGACATCATCGCGATTCTCGGCATGGACGAGCTTTCGGAGGAAGACAAACTGAGCGTGTACCGTGCACGCAAGATTCAGCGCTTTCTGTCGCAACCCTTCAACGTGGCCAAGGTGTTCACCGGGCAGGACGGCAAGATCGTGCCTCTGAAGGACACTATCCGCGGCTTCAAGGCCATCATCGCCGGCGAATACGACCATCTCCCAGAACAGGCGTTCTACATGATCGGCGCCATCGAAGAGGCCGTCGAGAAAGCGAAGACTCTGGCTTAAGAGCGACCATGGCCCACACGATTCACGTCGACATCGTCAGCGCCGAAGGCCAGATCTTTTCCGGCGAGGCGAGTATGGTGTTCGTGCCCGGCTCCCAGGGCGAGCTCGGCATCGCCCCGCGGCACGCCCCGTTGTTGACCACCCTCAAGGCCGGAGAGGTGCGGGTCCAGACCGAGGGCCATGAGGAACAATCGTTCTACGTCGGCGGCGGTGCCCTCGAAGTTCAGCCCAATCTCGTCACCGTACTCGCGGACACGGCGGCGCGCGCCCGCGATCTGGACGAAGCCGCCGCCCTGGCCGCCAAGCAGCGAGCGGAGGATGCCGTGCGGGATCGCACCGATAAGGTGGATATCGCCGAGGCCCAAGCCGAACTTGCCCGCGCCGTGGCACAATTGCGGGCTATCGAGCGTCTGCGCAAGAAGCGCTGAGGACCTCCGCAAACGGAGCGTTAATGCATCTTTCGGTCGTCATTCTGGCAGCGGGCCAGGGCAAGCGGATGAATTCCGACTTACCGAAAGTCCTGCAACCCCTGGCAGGGCGGCCGCTGCTGTCTCACGTGATTCGCACGGCGCTTGCGCTGCAGCCAACCAATATCTATGTGGTCTATGGGCATGGCGGTGCGCAAGTGCAGGCGGCTCTCGCCGACGTGCCCGTGGAGTGGATCCTGCAAGCGACTCAACTCGGCACCGGGCACGCCGTGATGCAGGCAATGTGCGTCATACCGGATGATCATACGGTGCTGGTGCTTTACGGCGACGTGCCTCTGATCCGCGCGCCGACCCTCAAAAACCTGGCCGAGGTGGCCGGCCAAGAAGCGCTCGCCATTTTGTCGGTCGATCTCGACGATGCGGCGGGCTACGGCCGTATCGTTCGAGGAGCGGACGGCCATGTGAGCGGGATCGTCGAGCATCGGGACGCGAGTCCGGCGCAGCTCGAGATTCGAGAGCTCAACTCGGGATTCATGGCCGCCCCCGCGCGGCGGCTGCGTGAATGGCTGCTGGCGGTGGGAAACAACAATTCGCAGCGCGAGTACTATTTGACCGATGTGGTGGCGGGAGCCGTGGCGGCCGGTGATCGTGTCGAGGCGGTGCGCGCCACTCACGCCGCAGAAGTCATGGGGGTCAACGACAAGGTCCAGCTCGCACAGGTGGAGGGATTGTACCGGCGCGAACGAGCGAACGAGCTGATGCTTGCGGGCGCAACCTTGGCGGATCCGGCACGCATCGACATTCGCGGCGAGGTGGAAGTGGGGCGCGACGTATTCATCGACATCAATGCGGTGCTGACCGGCAGCGTGCGTTTGGGCAGGGGCGTGAGGATCGGACCGAATTGCATCATCGGCGACTCGGTCATCGGCGCGGGGACCGAGATTCACGCGAACAGCATCATCGACCATGCGGTCATGGGCGAGAATTGCCGCATCGGGCCGTTCGCGCGAGTACGCCCCGACAGCATCTTGGATCGCGACGTGCACATCGGCAATTTTGTCGAAGTGAAGAGCAGCAAAATCGGCGCGGGCAGCAAGGCAAACCATTTGAGCTACATCGGCGATAGCCAGATCGGGAAATCGGTCAACGTCGGCGCTGGGAGCATTACCTGCAACTACGACGGCCAAAACAAGTGGCCGACTCTGATTGAGGACCGCGCCTTCATCGGCTCCGGCTCGATGCTGGTGGCACCGGTGAGAATCGGCGCCGACGCGACGATCGGCGCGGGATCGACAATCACCCAGAGTGCCCCTGACGGGGAGCTCACTCTGACGCGGGCCAAGCAGGCGACCATCGCCGGCTGGACTCGACCGCGAAAATTCGATGCGAAAGAAAAAGCAGAGGCAATCGATCGCACGCTGCAAAAGGACACGCCGACAGGCTCGACAACAGGCTCGCCCACTGGTCCGACGACAGGTTCGCCGAAAAGCTCGCCGAAAGGCTGAGTTCATTCCGGGAACGTTCGACGGCGCCGAAGCAATCAGAGCGCCCTCCGCCCGAATTCTGCGCGCTCATTCCAAATTGGGGCGGCGACCCCCGGGTCACAACCTCCGAGGCGAAATTTCGGCTCCGCTCGGGGCGTGACAATTGTCGGGGTCGCTCGAGGCCGCGCATTCTCCCTCCTCGATCTGCACGGTGGCATGCTCGACGCCGAATCGCAGCCTCAATCGCTCCACGATCGCGCCCAGAGTCTGTTGCCGGTCCGCCCCTTCACTCAAGTCTGCGTGCAAGGTCACGATGGCCGCTTCGCCGGTCAGCGACCACGCGTGCACATGATGGATGCCCGCGACCCCCGCCAGCGACGTGAGTTCCACTTGCACCTCCGCGGCGTCGAACGTGCCGGGTGTGCCCTCGAGCAGCACATGGGCGGACTCGCGCGTCAGTTGCCAGCCCGACCTGAAAATCAGCACCGATACGCCGAGGGAAAGCAGAGGGTCTGCGGAGAGCCAGCCGAAACCTAGGATCACACCGGCGGCCGTCATAGCCGCCGCGGAGCCCAGGAGGTCGCCGAGGATGTGCGCCCGCGCGCCCCTTTCGTTGAGCGAATCGGCGCCGGACAGCACGGTAAAGGCCGCGAGGTTCGCAAGGCCGCCGGTGGCGGCGATGGCCAACATCAGTCCGCCATTGACCGCGGGCGGCGACGCCAGGCGGCGCACGGCTTCCACCACCACCCAGACCGTCAGCGCCAGCAATGTCAGGCCGTTCGTGTAGGCGGCAAGGGTCTGATAGCGCCGATTGCCGTAGGTTCGCTCGGCGCTGGCGGGGCGCTGTCCGACACGGATGGCGATGATCGCGAGCACCAGCGAAGCCGAATCCGCCAGCATGTGCGCGGCCTCCGCCAGCAGGGCGACGGAATTGGCCCATAGCCCGCCCACCGCTTCGACGATGGTGAACGAGACCAGCAAGGCGAGCGCCACGCGAAGACGCCGCTCGCCGGCATTTTTTGCGTGGCCGTGCCCAGGTTCACCGTGATGGTAACGGCGGCCGTGGTCGGCGCTGTCATGCCGATGTTCGCGGCCGTGGAGGTGATCGTGCGCGTTTGCCATTCAGCTAACGTCGCCCGCTACTTCTTCAAATATTGATGCACGATTTCCACGAGTTCCTCGGCTGCCGCCACTCTCGGGTCGTTGGGTCCCGCCCGCGGATCGACCATGTGTTCGCGAATGTGATCTTCGATGACCTCGGCGATGAAGCCATCGAGCGCACCCCGGCAAGAAGTCGCTTGCTGCAGCACGTCGGCGCATTCCTGGTCGGTGCTTACGGCGCGCTCGATCGCCTCGATCTGCCCGCGCAATCGTTTGATACGGTTCAGCAGCTTGGCTTTCTCTCGTGCGACGTGACTCATTTCATAAATTCCATTGCTTACTATAGGGGGGTAGGGTATATTATTCAAGGTACCGCAGCTCCCCGCCGGGATTATTCGGTGCGGAAAAATGTCATTCGCCGAAGATATTTTACACACCCATGGACTCCCCTTAGCGGTTCGTCCAACCCTTCGGACCTTCGAGCTTGAGCACATCGAGGAACCTGTCATGGCGGCGATTTTGACTCTGCGGCATGTTTTTTGGGCGCTCGCAGCCGTTTTGCTGCCAAGCCTTGCGCAAAGTGCGGCGTCGGCCGACGAGTCTGCCCCGGAAACGGGTCAAGAAGCGCCGCACCAAAGAATTGCCGTGCATGGCCAATTGACCTACGTCGAGCAAGAGGATTCCGGCTTTCGGGCGCCGTACCGAGGGCTCAACAGCCTGACCCCCGACCGCGGCAAAGAGACTGCGGACGCCAGCCTGTTCATAGGCGTTGCGCTATGGGTGGGCGCGGAAGCGTGGATGAACCCTGAGATCGATCAAGGCTTTGGCCTCGACAACACGCTCGGAGTGGCGGGCTTTCCCAGCGGCGAAGCCTACAAAGTGGGCAGGCATCAACCGTATCTACGTCTGCCGAGGATATTCGTACGCGACACCTTCAACGGCGTCGGCGAACGCACACCCGTCGAGGCCAGCGCCAATTGGCTGGCCGGCGAGCAAACCGCGGACCGCTGGGTCGTAACCCTCGGCAAGTTCGCAGTCACCGACATCTTCGACAATAATCAGTATGCGCACGATCCGCGGGGGGATTTTCTGAACTGGGCCGCCGTCGACGGAGGCGCATGGGACTATGCGGCGGATGCCTGGGGCTTCACCGTCGGTGCGGTTGTCGAGTGGTACCGGGGCGCGTGGACGCTGCGCGCCGGCACCTTCGACCTGTCCAACGTTCCGAACAGCCTGCATCTCGAGCCCGGATTTCACGAATTTCAGATGATCTTCGAAGCGGAGCATCGACATGAAATTGCGGGCCAACCCGGAAAGCTCATGGTGACCGCGTTCGACAGCCGCGGCCGCATGGGCCTCCTGAACGAGGCGGTACAATTGGCGGAGCGGAGCGGCGCGCCGGTCGACGTCGCCCAGGTCCGTCGGTATCGCAGCCGACTCGGCGGCGTGCTCAGTCTCGAACAGCAGCTTGCTGCCGATCTCGGCCTGTTTGTGCGCGTGAGCAAGGCTGCGGGCAACGTCGAGGCGTACGAATTCTCGGATATCGACCGTTCCGTGGCGGCCGGACTATCCCTCAGAGGGTCCGCTTGGGGGCGCGCCCACGACAAGGTCGGACTTGCGGCTATCAACAACGGCATTTCTGCCGCGCGCGAGCAATATTTGAACGCGGGGGGATTAGGGATTCTCATCGGCGACGGCAAACTCCCGCACCCGGCATCCGAAGAGATTCTCGAGACTTACTACAGCGGCGCAGTTTCTTCGCACGCCCAGCTCAGCTTCGATTATCAATGGATCAACAATCCGGCCTACAACCGGGACCGCGGACCGGTGTCCGTGTTTGCCGTGCGTATCCACGCGCAGTTCTGACGCGCGGCTCCGAGACATGAAACGCATGGACCAAAATCATGGAAGGTCGAGCAGTCCCGCGACGGCCAAGACATCCGCAACGGGTGTCGGAGAGGACGCATGAGCCCTGAGGCACGCGATCCCGGCCCGCCTCTCGGGCCTCGAGAGGCGATCGAGCGACGCGCGTGGCCCCGGGAACGCCAATTGCGGGTGCTCGGCATGGGGGTCGCCGCGATAATCGTCCTCGCCCTCGGGAGTTGGCTGAGCGGACGGTTCTTCGGCAGAAATGAAACGCCGGCGCCCTCTCCACCTCAGCCCGCCGGCACATTCCGGCCGACGGCGCAGCAGGTGAAGAGCTTCACCATTGAAACCGTCGGGGTCCACGGGTTCGTGAGCGAGGAGGTGACCGAGGGCAAGATTGCGATCAATGCGGATCGTGCCACGCCGCTCTTCTCGCCCTATTCGGGCCGCGTCATCCGAGTCATCGCGGCCTTGGGCGACAGCGTCAAACAGGGAGCGCCGCTCGCACAGATCGAGGCCTCGGAATTCGTTCAGGCGCAAAATGACCTGACCACCGGAGCCGCCCAGGTCAAACTGGCCCGCATCAACGAGGCGCGTAAGCACGCCCTGTACGACGCCAAGGGCGGGAGCCTGCAGGATTGGCAACAGGCGCAATCGGACTTGGCGGCTGCCACCGCCGCGTTCGCAGCCTCACGCAACCGCCTGAAGATCCTCGGCAAGTCTGAAGCGCAGATAGCTGCGCTCGAGTCCGCTCAGACCATCGATCCCGTCGCAACGCTGAGCGCGCCGATTGCCGGGGTGGTCGTCGACCGTCAGCTCGGTACCGGCCAGTATCTGCAAGCGGGCAGCGGCACGCCCGTCTATACCATCGCCGATCCCTCCAGCGTGTGGTTGCTCGCGAATGTCCGGGAGACGGATGCAGGACTCGTGCATGTTGGCCAAGCCGTGGAAGTTCACGTGCTTGCCTATCCGACGCGGGTCTTCAAGGCGCGCGTGACCTACGTTGCCGCTTTGGTGGACGCCGTCACTCACCGGTTGCCGGTGCGCGCGGAAATCGACAACCGCGATGGCGCGCTCAAACCGGAGATGTTCGCCAATTTCCGCATCCTGACCGGAGAGGCCGTAGAGTCGCCTGCGGTGCCGCAAGAGGCCGTGATCTACGAGGGCGATGCGGCGCACGTCTGGCTCCTGCAGGGCGACGGGCTGCTCGCCTACCGCGCAATTCGCGTCGGCCGCAGCAATGCGGGATTGATCGAGGTGCTCGATGGCTTGAAGCCGGGCGAGCGCATCGTCACCAAAGGCGGACTTTTCATCGATCAGGTGGCCGTGCGCGCCTCATGAACGCGATCGTAACGTTCGCACTGCGTCAGCGCGTGCTGATGATCGTGATGCTGGTGATGGTACTTGTCGCCGGGATCGTCAGTTTTCTCAAACTCAATATCGAAGCCTATCCCGATCCGGTGCCGCCGTTGGTCGATGTGGTTACGCAAAGCACGGGCCAGTCGGCCGAAGAAATCGAGCGATACATCACGATCCCGCTCGAGATACAGATGGCAGGCATTCCCAACGTGCAGGCCATCCGCACGATATCGTTGTTCGGGTTGTCCGATGTGAAAGTTCAGTTCACCTACGACTTTACCTACCAGCAAGCCGAACAGTGGGTGATCAATCGTTTGTCGCAGCTCGGACCGCTGCCGAACGGCGCGCAGCCGCAGATTTCGCCGACGAGTCCCATTGGGGAGATCTTTCGTTATCGAGTCACGGGACCTCCCGGCTATTCCGTTACCGACCTCAAGACCTTGCAGGATTGGGTGCTCGAGAGGCGCTTCAAAGCGGTGCCCGGAGTCATCGACGTGACGGGTTGGGGCGGCAAGACGAAGACCTATGACATCGCCATCGATCAGCGCAAGCTCGTGGGCTATGGCCTCTCCGTCCCGCAAGTCCTGGCGGCCCTCGGCAATGCGAACATCAACGTCGGCGGTCAAACGGTCAACTTCGGGGCGCAGTCCGCGGTCGTCCGCGGCGTCGGGCTGATTCATTCCGCAGACGAGATCCGCCGTACGTTGGTCGCCGGCAACCAAGGTTCGCCCGTCGTCGTCGGCGACCTAGCGACGGTGACAATCGGCAATCTACCCCGCCTCGGCATTGCGGGCTTGAACGAGTCGGACGACATCGTTCAGGGCATTGTCCTCATGCGCCGTGGCGCGCAAAGCGTACCCACGATCAAGCGCGTCGAAGCCGAAGTGGACCGAGTCAATCAAAGCGGCATTCTGCCGCCGGGCGTCCGTATAGAGCCTCTTTACGACCGCAGCGATCTCATTCATATAACGACGCATACCGTCCTTCACAACATGGTTGCCGGTGTGCTGCTCATTTTCATTCTGCAATGGGCATTCCTCGGCAACGTCCGCAGCGCCTTCATCGTGGCGATGACCATACCGTTCGCGCTGTCCTTTGCCATCGGCCTCATGGTGCTGCGCGGCGAGTCCGCGAATCTGCTCTCGGTCGGCGCCATCGATTTTGGCCTGGTGGTTGATGCGACCGTAATCATGGTCGAGAACATATACCGGCACCTCGCAGAGGCATCCGCCCATCTCGGTCAGGGACCCAGCACCCTGCACCGCATCCGGGTCCGCGGCGGTTTCCGCGGCAAAACGGGCACGATCTCGATTGCCGCCGCCGAAGTGAGCCAATCGATCTTCTTCGCGGCGGCGATCATCATCGCGGGCTTCGTGCCCCTATTCACGTTGTCGGGCATCGAAGGCCACATATTCGGCCCCATGGCAAAGACGTACGCTTATGCGATCGCCGGCGGACTGATAGCCACTTTCACCGTGGCTCCTGCGTTGAGTCTGGTGCTGTTTCCCCAAGTCGTCAAAGAGCGAGAGACACCGCTCGTTCGGGGCTTGCGCCGCATATACCAGCCTGCGCTCGAGTTCGCGCTCGCCAATCGCATCATCACCTTCGCGTGTTTGGGCGCAATCGCGCTGCTCGCCGTATTGGCGGTGCGATCCTTGGGCTTGGAATTCTTGCCTCCGCTCGAAGAGGGAAACCTGTGGGTCCGGGCGACTTTTCCGCAATCGATTTCGCTCGAGGACAGCGACACCTACGTGAATCGCATGCGGGTGCTGATGAGCGAATACCCCGAGGTGCAGGCGGTGATTTCGCAGCACGGCCGGCCCGACGACGGAACCGACGCCACGGGATTCTTCAACGCCGAGTTTTTCGTTCCCCTGAAACCCTTCGACGCCTGGCCGTCGGGCGACACCAAGGGAAAGCTCACTCAAAAAATGACCGATGCGCTGGTACAGCAATTTCCCGGCGTCGACTTCAACTTCTCGCAGTACATACAAGACAACGTGGAAGAAGCCGCGTCCGGGGTCAAAGGCGAAAACTCCGTCAAGGTGTACGGCAACGACTTGGAGACGCTGGAAAAGACTGCCAACGGCATTGCCGCCGTCCTTGCAACGGTACCCGGAATCACGGATCTCGCAGTGCTGCGCTCTTTGGGCCAACCGACGATCCGCATCGATGTCGACCGGGTGCGGGCCGCCCGCTACGGCCTCGCGCCCGGCGATGTCAACGCCGTGGTGCAAGCGGCAATCGGCGGCCAAAGCGCGGGCGACTTGTACGAGGGAACCAGCGATCGGCACTTTGCCATGATGGTGCGCTTGGCGACTCCCTATCGGCAAAACCTGGAGGCAATCCGGCACATTCCCGTCGCGGCGCCGTCCGGCGCCGGCAACGGATTCATCCAAGTGCCGCTCGCGGATTTGGCCGATGTGCGCCTGGTATCGGGCGCCGCGTTCATTTATCGCGAGCAGCAACAGCGTTACGTGCCCATAAAATTCAGCGTGCGTGGCCGCGATCTTGGCAGCGCCGTACTGGAGGCGCAGCGCGCAGTGGATGCCAAAGGCTTGTTGCCGGGCGGCTACCGCCTCGAATGGGTGGGCGAATTCGGCAATTTGCAGGAGGCCATCGCGCGCCTGAGCGTCGCCGTACCGTTCTCGATAGCGCTCATCCTATTACTGCTCTATCTGAATTTCGGCAGCCTGCGCAACGCGCTGCTGGCGGCGAGCGTAATCCCCATGGCGCTCCTGGGCGGTATTTTCGCCCTCTGGGCGACGGGTACCGCTTTCAGTGTTTCATCGGCCATCGGCTTCGTTGCGTTGTTCGGCATCGCCGCGATGGACGGCATCCTCGTTTTGTCGTACTACCACCTGAGCCTGGAATCGGGACTCGATCGCGCCGGCGCCATGCTGCAAACCTGCCGTACGCAGCTGCGGCCGGTCATGATGACTTGTATCGTCGCTTGCGTGGGCCTGTTGCCCGCGGCCTTTTCGACGGGCATCGGATCGCAAGTGCAACGCCCGCTGGCCTTGGTCGTGGTGGGCGGCATGCTGCTGGCGCCGGTGCTGATTCTGCTGGTGCTGCCCGTGCTCATCTTGAAGTTCTCGAGGGCGCGGGAGAATCCCCCGGAAACAACTCGGGATGCCGGCGGGTGAGCTCGTGATCCATCAATCCTCTTCAAGCATTCTTCGTGCCTTCTTGGGGCTATCGGCGCTGGGTATTTGCGCATGCGTGGGCCCGAACTTCCACCGTCCGGCACCACCGCGAGCCGATCGCTACACTGCCGATGCGCTCGCGCCCGAGACCGCGTCAGCGGCCGGCCCCGGCGGCGCCGCTCAGCGCTTCCTCGCGGAGCAAGAGGTGCCGCGGGACTGGTGGAAGCTGTTCGGCTCGGCGGAATTGGACGAGCTGGTGAGCGAGGCGCTGCGTGCGAACCCCAATGTCTTGTCAGCGCAAGCCGCGCTGCGCCAGGCCGTCGAAAACGCTGCCGCGCAACGCGGCTTCTTTTTTCCCACCGTGCAGGCGAGCTTCGACGCAAACCGCGAGCACAATGCGCTCGGTGTGCTGTCGCCGACGTTGGCTTCGCCGCAATCCTTCTTCAATTTGTTTACGCCGGCGGTGACGGTGAGCTACGTCCCCGATGTGTTCGGCGCCAACCGCCGGCAGGTCGAATCGCTGGCGGCACAGGCCGAGGCGAGCCGCTTTCAGCTCGATGCCACGTACCTGACGCTCACTGCGAACGTCGTCACGGCGGCGGTCGAAGAGGCGGGTCTGCGAGAACAGGTAGCGGCCACGGAACGGGTCATTGCGCTGGAGCATGAGGCGCTCTCGGTGCTGCGCCGCGAGCTCGAACTCGGCGCCATCGCCGAGGGCGACGTCTTTGGCCAGGACGCCCAACTCGCGCAGCTCGAAGCGACGCTCCCGCCATTGAATCGTCAATTGCAGCAAACTCGCGATTCCCTGGCGGTGCTCACGGGCCATCTGCCCGCCGATTTGCAACCCGTTCAGTTCCGGCTCGACGAGTTGACGCTGCCCGTCGATTTACCCCTGGGCGTCCCCTCGCAACTGGTGGAGCGGCGCCCCGACGTCCGTGCCGCGGAAGCGCAGCTGCACGCGGCGACCGCCCAGGTGGGCGTGACGATTGCGAACCTTCTGCCGCAGCTGACCCTCACGGGCGACATTGGCAGTTCCGCCACAGCCATGAGCGATTTGTTCAAGGCGGGTACGGGCTTCTGGAGCATCGGCGCGAGCGCGACTCAGACCTTGTTTGCCGGCGGAACCCTCGTCCACCGCAAGCGCGCCGCCGACGCCGCGCTCGATCAAGCCGGTGCGGCCTACAAGGCGGCCGTGTTGACGGCGTTTCAAAATGTGGCGGACGCGTTGCACGCGCTCAACACCGACGCTGACGCGCTGAACGCGGCTACGCGAGCGACGAGCGCCTCGCAGAAGGGTCTCGACGTCGCCCGTCGCCAGCTGGAACTCGGTTCCGTGAGTTATCTCGCGCTCGTGAATGCGGAGCACGCGTATCAGCAAGCCGTCGTATCGCTCGCTCAAGCCAGGAGCAGCCGGTATGCCGACACGGCCGCGCTATTTCTGGCGCTGGGCGGATCGGTGTCCGCACCCTCGCCCGCTCATTGAGCTCCTATGCAAAGCTACTACCCCAAGCCGGGGGACCGGCAGCGCGCCCGTAGGGACAGAGACGTATAAGTGCGTCGTTCCATGAACTACCGGCACGGCTTGATGCGCTTCGCGCCGAGCCAGGGGCAGGGCAAGGGGCCTGGGCACGGGCGTGGGCGTGGGCGTGAATGCGGTTCGTCGGAGTCAGAGCGCAGTTCCTGTTTCGATGAAGTGATCGACGAAGGTGCGAGTGCCCTGCCAAATGGCCTTCCATTCGGCGAGAACCCAGCGGCCTTGCTCCGTAATGCGGTAATAACGGCGGGCCGGCCCCGAATAGGAGGGAACGATGCGGCTGGTCAGTGAGCCCGCGGCCGACAGGGCCCGCAGTACCGGATAGATGGTCCCTTCCTTGAATATTGAAGTGCCGTCATTCGCCATCGCCAGGCGCTTGGCGATTTCGTAGCCGTACAAATCCTCGCCTGACGCATCGAGGACCGCGAGCAACACCAGCCCCACCAGACCGCCATTGAGTTCTTTTTGGAATTTTCGGTGACAACTATCATTCATTTACCTATAATATATAGTAACTAATAGTAGCAGGCAAATTATAGAGAAAGCTCCACAGTAGCCACCCGACTGGATTTCCGCTCTGGCTCGGGCACACTAGACGGCCATTTTTTTCGAATGAGCAACGTATGTGCGGAATCGTAGGTGTGGTCGCCGAGCGTAACGCAGTCCCCATTCTCATGGACGGTTTACGCCGCCTCGAATACCGCGGCTACGATTCGGCCGGTATCGCCGTTCTTCAAAACGGTCAGGTCGCCCGCCTGCGGACGGTCGGCAAAGTAAAAATTCTTCAGGACGCCTTGGACGAAGCGCCCATCGGCGGCAAGGTGGGAATCGCGCATACGCGGTGGGCGACCCATGGCGTCCCCACCACGGCCAATGCCCACCCGCACATCTCGCGCGACGGAATAACCATCGTACACAACGGCATCATCGAGAATCACGAGACGTTGCGTACGGACTTGAAGGGGATGGGTTACACCTTCACCTCCGAAACCGACACCGAAGTGATCGCTCACCGCATTCATCACCATTTGGGTGCCTCGACCGACCTCTACGAGGCGGTGCGCAAGACGGTGGCCGAACTGCAGGGCGCCTACGCCTTGGCGGTCATTTGCGAGTCGGATCCCGACTGCATCGTGGTGGCGCGCGAGGGCTGCCCCGTGGTCATTGGACTCGGTATCGACGAAAACTTCGTGGCATCGGACGTCGCCGCGCTGTTGTCCGTCACGCGCCGCTTCATGTTCTTGGATGAAGGCGACGTGGCCGAGATCCGCCGCAAGTCGATCAAGGTTCTGGATGCGGCCGGCGGGCGGGCGACTCGCCCGATCCGCGAGAGCGATCTGCCGGCCGATGCCGTGGAGCGCGGCCAGTATCGCCACTTCATGCTCAAGGAGATTCACGAGCAGCCGCGGGCAATTGCTCAGACCTTGGAAGAGAGAGTTGCGGGGGGAAAACTCCTGGATGCGGCTTTCGGTCCCTCCGCCCAGCAAGTATTCAAGGAGGTCAAGGCGGTCCATATTGCGGCTTGCGGCACGAGCTTCCACGCGGGCCTCGTCGCGAGCTATTTCATCGAGCAGATCTGCCGCATTCCGGCACGCATCGAAATCGCCAGCGAATACCGTTATCGCGATCCCGTGATCACTCCCGACACCCTGTTCGTAACCATATCGCAATCCGGCGAAACCGCCGATACTCTGGCGGCGCTGCGCAATGCAAAGCGGGCGCCGTATCTGTCGACGCTCACCATCTGCAATGTCGCCGAAAGCTCGATGGTTCGGGAATCGGATCTCACGTTGCTGACCCGCGCCGGTCCTGAAATCGGCGTCGCGTCGACCAAGGCATTTACGACGCAACTGACCGCGCTCGCGATGTTGACCATCGCACTCGCCAAGAATCGGCCGCAAACCGGTCAGGAGCGCGAGCTCATTTCCGAGCTCCTGCAGCTCCCCGGTCTGGTCGAGAAAACCCTGAAGCTCGACGCAAGCATCCAGGCGCTGGCCGAGGTCTTCGTGGACAAGCATCACGCGCTCTTTCTCGGCCGGGGACCGCTGCACGCCATCGCCATGGAGGGTGCGCTCAAGCTCAAGGAGATCTCCTATATCCATGCGGAGGGCTACGCCGCCGCGGAACTCAAACATGGCCCGCTGGCGCTCATCGACGAAGACATGCCGGTGGTGGCCGTGGCGCCGAACAACGAGTTGTTGGAAAAACTCAAATCCAATCTGCAGGAGGTGCGCGCTCGCGGCGGGAAATTGTTCGTGTTCGCGGATCCCAAGGCGGGCATGCGCAGCGAGGATGGAGTGACGGTGATCGAGATGCCTGCGCCTGCTTCCGCGCTGCAAGCCCCGGTCGTGTTCGCCATCCCGCTTCAGCTCCTCGCGTATCACGTGGCGGTGTTGAAGGGCACGGACGTCGACCAGCCGCGTAATCTCGCGAAGAGCTTAACGGTCGAGTAAACGAATGCGGCCCGAGGCGAAGGGAACGGCGTTCGATTCCGCCTACTTTCGCAAGTACTACTTCGATGCGGCGACGCGAGTCACGACCGCGGCGGAAATGCGCGGCCGTGCGCAGCTGATCGCGGCGATTCTGCGCCACGCCGCCATTCCGGTGCGCAGCATCCTAGATGCGGGGTGCGGCATTGGGCTATTGCGCAAAGCGTTTGCCGGGGCCATGCCGCGCGCGCGCTATTCGGGTCTCGAGGCAAGCGACTATCTATGCACCCGGTACCGATGGATCCGGGGCTCGGTGGTCGATTTCGTGCCGCGTTCCGCGAGCGATCTGGTGGTCTGCTACGACGTCCTGCAATACCTCGACGACGGCGACGCCGCGCTCGCCATCGGCAATCTCGCCAAGCTGACGAGAGCGGCGTTGTATGTATCGGCCTTGACCCGCGAGGACTGGCGCGCCAATTGCGATCGCTCCCGCACCGACCGGTCCGTGCATTTGAGATCCGGCGCCTGGTATCGCCGGCGCTTGCAGCAAAAGTTCAACTACCTGGGCTTCGGCGTCTGGCTGCGCAAGAACGCCACCGCGATCCTCTGGGAAATGGAGAGGCCGTAACCTATAGGTTATCCAGGATCCACGTCACCAGCGCGGTATGCACGGGTTCGCCCGCACCGCTATCCGCGCGAGCGTGGTTGATCAGCGACACGAGCACATAGGTCCTTCCGCCGCTCGTGGTCACATAGCCTGCGACTCCACTGACTCCGTCGATGTGACCCGTTTTCAAGCGCACCGCGCCCCCCGGGATCATCTTCATGCGCGATCGCAATGTGCCGTCGATCCCGGCCAGCGGCAACGACGCGAGGAATTCCGGGGCATAGCGGCTGTGCAAGGCCGCCACGAGGGTCTGCGCCATTTGACGCGCCGAGATCTGCGTGTTGCGCGACAATCCCGATCCATTGTCGATGTCCAGGGAGCTAAAATCGAGTCCGCGCCCGCGGCTCCAATCCGCGATCGCGGCAGCCCCCTTCTCGAGAGTGGCGGGCGAGCCGTAGAGCTCCTCGCCCATGGTCAACAGCAGGTGGCGCGCCATGAGATTGCTGCTGAACTTGTTGGTCAGCCGCACGATTTCCGCCAAGCTCAAGGAATCGAAGACGAGAAGCGGCTGCGCGTCGGCGGGCGCGCTCTCGAGGCGCAGCTTCCCGGTAAACTCGCCGCCGAGCTCGCGCCACAGCTCGACGAACGTGCCGAATGCATAGGTAGCGGGCTCCAACAGCACTCGGGTAAAACTTCGCTCCGCGCAATGCGGCGACAACGCACCGCTGAAGACCACGCGATCCCAATGCGCAGAGGCGACTTTGAAATCGACCTGGCCGGCTGCGCCGCGGCAACGGCCGGCGGCGATTCGCAGGTGATTTTCAATCGCGAGATTGGCGGGGGTGGGACTGGCAATGATGTCGACCCGGCGCGCGCCGGCGTCGGGCAGCAACCGAAACTCGACGGATTGAAAGTTCACCATCAGGGCATCCGGGACGACGTTGTATGCCCGGTTCGGCCTGCCGTCGAATTCTCCAGGGTCCCCGGATGGCAAGGAGAAGGCCGTGTTGTCGATGACAATATCGCCGTGGATTGCCTTGAGAGCTTTCCCGCGCAGCGAATGAGCGAAGCTCCACCATCGCTCCAAGGTCATGTAGGGATCGCCGCCACCCTGCAGGATCAGGTCTCCCTCGAGGACGCCGTCATTGAGCTGACCGCGAATCAGGGCCCGCGTATGCCAGGCATACGCGGGCCCGAGCGTGTCCAATGCGGCAAACGTCGTGACCGCCTTGATGGTCGAGGCGGGGCTGCGCGGCGTGTCTTCATTCTGACCGATGACGACGCGGCCATTCTCCGGATCGACCACCGCAAAACTGACCGCACTGGGCGGTAACCGCTGCGCTGCCACGGCTTCCCTGACCGGCGACGGCGCCCCGCCCGCGATTCCCCAGGCGCAAGGCGGCAGCCAGATGAGGAACGCGGCAGCGCCTCGCTTCAATAGTCCCCAATGGCCCGCTTGCAAATCCATACTCATCAAGTGAGCGGCAACTGGATGCGTGCCCAAGCACGGGACCACCAGCGAAAGAAAAGCATCGAACCCAGGCAGCAGACGTAGATCAGGGCCGCGAACCATCCGCCCACCGCGCCCATCCCCCATTGCGGCAGCCAATCAACCCATCCCGCGCCTGGGGCAAACGAAAGGCTATGCGCGAGGGGCACGAAGAGCAGCCACGACAGGGCGAGGACCATGATGGCCGGAAGGCGCACATCGCCGGCGCCCCGCAGGCATGCGCCGGCGCTGATGTTGAGCCCATCGAACAATTGATATCCGGCGGCTATCCAAAGCAACTGACACCCCCGCGCCACCACGCCGGCGGCATCGGGATGCGCGCGATTGGTAAAAAACGGCAACACCCAGGGCCCGGCGGCGGCAAGCAACACACCGATTGCTCCCATGTACAGCACCGCCATCAGGATGATGCCGTTGCCCACCTCGAACGCCCAATCGCGGCGGCGCGCGCCGATCGCCTGCCCGACCAGCGTGGTTCCCGCCATTGCGATCCCGACGGCGGGCATGTAGCAGAAAGACGTAAGCATCATGACGATTTGCGTAGCTGCACCGTCGATGGTCCCAAGCCGTACCTGCATCAGCTGAAACAGCGCGAAACCCAGGATGTCCGCGGCAATCAACAGTCCGATGGGAAATCCCAGTTTGAGCTGGCGAAGGAGCGCCCGCCCGCGCAATCGCGCGGTGAGATGGGAGCGGTAGTGCCTTCGCGTTGCGCTTCCCAAAAATAACGCCAACGTCGCGGCCACACCGATGAGCTGGGCGACGTCCGTTGCCCAGCCCGATCCCGCAATCCCCCATCCGAAATTGAACATGAACAACTGGTTCAGAATCGCATTGGCCACAGCGACTGCGACGGTGATCCACAGAGTGATCGTCGGACGGCCGATGCCGTTGAAAAAACCGAGCAGCGACCAGAGCGCGATGGCAAGCGAGCCGCCGAGCATTCGTGGGTACCAATATTCGAGAGCGAGCCGCAGCGTCTCCGACGGAATGTGGAAAGGCGCGAAAATCCAACCGCCGGATGAGGCCAGCAGAACGAATGCGGGCGTGATCAGCAGCGACGCCCATAGGGCCGTCCAGGTGGCCTGTGCCGCACGCGTGTATCGGCGGCCCCCGTAAGCCTGCGCCACCAAAGTCTGAACCGACAGGCCGACGCCGCCGAACAGCAGGACGAATACCAGTATCGGCCAGTACACAGCGCCGATGGCCGCCGTCGCGGCCGGAGACAACCGGCCGATGAACCAGGTGTCCGTGGCATTCAGAACGGCTTGCACGGCGCTGTTCAACATGAATGGAAAAGCCAGCGTGGCCACGGCACGGTAGTCGAGCCGGGGCCGGCCGCTCGAGCTCAACGTCTGTCCGGGGAGCAGTTTTATGGGTGCGTCCATCCGCGTAGGATGAAGTAATGGAGCCCAACATGCGACGCCAATTGCCCGGGACTTTTCTGACGCACCACCTCGGCGACGGCGCTTGGCGGCTTTCGGGCGCAGGCTCTCTGCCCGTGGAGCTGTTCGTGCGGGGCTGCGGATCGCAAGCGGCCGAAACCCTCGGAGCGCCAACTGTCCGTGACATCGCTATCGAATGGCTTGCCGAGGGGGTGCTGCTTACCGTCATCGCGGCCGGCCAATCCAACACCCTCAGAGCGAAGAGCGCGATCGTGCACGAGCCCCTGCCCGCGCTCTATGCAGGACTGCCGCTGGCGAGCGTCGATGCAAAGATGAGGCGCTTTTGGCGCCGGATCTTTCGCATCGTGCGGATCCCCGGCGGCCGCTTTTTGCTCGGCGTTTTGGCGCGCCGCCACAGCAATTCGCCTTGATTTAGCGATCTGCATCACAGCAGCCCGCCACCATCGGTCAGAATTGGGGGAAAACCCGGTGCCGACACCTTCGAATTGCGACGCTCGTCAAGGATGCTTCGTCACGTTTGCAGCACATTGATTCATGGGACCCCCTCGAATGAGCTACGAAACCGCTAGGATGGCCGCAGTGCTGGAAACGAAGTGTGTCGCCAACGAGGCTCCCGCCGCGGACGGCACGTTCGAGCCCTATGCGCGATTGCTTCGAATGCTCATGCCGAGCCTGCGGGGCATGGTGGTGCACGACGGGTTCTCCAATCTCGTGTGGGCATCGGACGAATGGGATCTCGCCGACGAGCCCGAGGTCATCAAAGGCGCGATCGCGAGTGCGTTATCGGATCCCGCCGAGTATGCCGGAGTCGTCCAAACTCTCGATGCGGACCGCGCCGTGTACTCGTTCGCGATGCGCGGCGAGCACATCGAGCTGCTCGGCGTCGTCAGCCTGATCGCCGCGCTGTCGGGCAAGCAGACCGAGGCCCGGCCGCTGCCGACCGTGCGCCAGTTGGTGCAGCCCGCATTGGAGTGCCTTAGGCGCGAACTGACGCTGCGATCGAAATTGGGTTCGCGCGAACGCGACCTCGATGTGCGCGAACGCGATCTCGATCTCATGCTGGAGATTTCTTCGCATCAATCGCTGGCTGCGAGCGACGCCGATGAATTCGGACTCATCTTGAAAACGGGACTTGACCGCATGGGCTGCGCGCTCGCGGCGTTGTGGGTACCCGACAAAAACATATCCTTGTCTCTGACCCGCAGCGGACAGCCCATGTCGGCGGAGTTCCTGCAGCGGGCGCAGCACCATCTCACGGCCTGGATGCAGCTGCAGCAGCGCACCATCGTCGTCAATCACATTTCCAAGGTTGCAAGCGATGTCGCGGCTCCGTACAAGATTCTGGCCTGTCCGGTCCGGCATCCCTCCGAACGCGTGATGGGGCTGCTGGCTCTTTTCAATCCGCCCAGCGCGCCGGACTTCGACTCGCATCAGACGCGCATCGCCGAGGTGCTCGCCAAGAGAGCGACCAGCATCATCCAAGCGCAATACGACTCCAGCACAGGGCTGATGACCCGCCAGGCATTCGAACGCCAGGCCTCCGCGCTGCTTGGATCGACGTTGCCGAACGCACACATTATTCTCTATCTCGACATCGACCGGCTGCACGTCATCAACGAAACGTTCGGCATGCACATCGGCGACGATGTGATCGTCAATGTCGCGGAATGCATGGCCAAGTCGCTGCCCGTCAGCGCACTATCGGCCCGAATTTCGGGTGATCGGCTCGCCGCACTCATTCCGAACTCCAGCCTGGATGAGGCATCGATCGTCGCGGAAAAAATCCGTTCCGCCGCCGCGGCCATCGTCCCGCGCGCGGGGCAAGGATCTTTCGAAGTGTCGGTGTGCCTCGGCGTCGCGCCGGTAGGCCGTTCCGATAACGCCTTGGCGCATGCATTGGCGACCGCGGAGATCGCCTGTAAGGCAGCCAAGGATCGCGGCCGCAACCGTGTCGAGATCTTCCAGGATTCGGACCAGAGCATCATTCGGCGCCATACGGACATTTTGGTCATCGGTAAGCTGCGCGACGCGCTCGACAACGATAGTTTTCGGCTGGACGCGCAGCCGATACTGCCGCTGCGCGGCAACTATGGCCGTCCGCGCTTCGAGCTCTTGATCAGGATGATAGGCGATCGCGGCGAAATCATTCCGCCCGGCAAATTTTTGTCCGCGGCGGAGCGATATCAGCTCATGCCCACGGTGGATCGCTGGGTGGTGCACCGCGCTTGCGGGCTGCTTGGGGAATACGGCGCGTCGGTCGGCGAGGATTCCGCGCGCTTCGCCATCAACCTCTCCGGCCAATCGCTTCAGGACGATTCGTTCCTGAAGTACGTGATCGATGAGATCAAGGAAAGCAACCTTGCGCCCGGAGTCCTCTGCTTCGAATTGACTGAAACCGCGACCATCGGCAATCTGGTCAAAGCGCAAAGTTTTATCCGCAGCTTGCAGGATCTGGGTTGCCAGTTCGCGCTGGACGACTTCGGCACCGGCGTGAGCTCCCTGGCGTATCTCAAGGACTTGTCCGTCAATTATCTCAAGATCGACGGTACTTTCGTCCGCGATGCGATCACGAATCCGCGCTCGGAATCGATGATCAAGGCCATTGCGCAGCTCGCGAAAGTCATGTGCATGGAAACCATCGCTGAATACGTCGAGACCGACGTGTTGCGCGCGCGCATGGCGGATCTCGGAGTCGACTACGGCCAAGGGTTTGCCATGGGTAAGGCGCAACCGCTGGAGGATCTGCTGCGTGAACTCGCCATCTATGAAGCGACCGTCAACGACTGGGCCGGCACGCCCGCACCCTCTGCCGACTAAAACTTTCCCGACGCTGGTCAGCGCAGTCCTACAACTGCTCGCAGAAAAGCGCCCACAGCGGCCAAGCGCGGGGCATGAGTCAATGAGGCTCAAACAGCCAGTCGGAGCTTCTCATGTTGATACTCACTCGCCGAACCGGGGAGAGCCTGCGCATCGGGGATGATGTCGAAGTGACCGTGATGGCAGTGAACGGTTCACAGGTGCGCATCGGCATCAAGGCTCCCCGCAACATTGCGGTCGATCGCGAGGAAATCGCGGAACGCAAGCAGCGCGAACGCGCGCCCGTGCAGTAGACGCCACACCCATGCGTGGCCGCTTCTAGCCGATCGCGCGCCAATTCGCAAGGGATTCATGCGGTTTTCCTTGGTCTCTGGCAAGCGCCTCGCGTGCCTCTTGTATTGTGTGCCCCTCTTGGGCACACAATAGCGGCACGGAGAAACCAAAAAACCAACGCAAGGCAAAGACACGCCCAGGGTGGCATCGGCAATCGTGTTCCCGGCGGCGCGCAATTCATGACAAATCCGACGTACGCACCCGAGCTGCTGGTGCAAACCTGGTTCAATACCGACCGGCCGCTGTTGCTGTCCGGCCTGCGTGGGCGGGTCGTAGTGCTCTGCGCGTTCCAAGTGATGTGCCCCAAGTCCATCAGCGGCGGAATTCCTCAAGCACAAAGGATCCATGAGACCTTCGAACCGAAGGATGTGTCCGTGATCGGATTGCATACCACCTTCGAGCACCATGACGCCTTCAATCCGGCGATGCTCAAAGCGTTCATTCATGAATATCGGCTCAGGTTCCCAATCGCGCTCGATCAGCCGAACGCGGCGAGTCCGATTCCCCAGACCATGGAGCGGTACAAAATGCGCGGGACGCCGAGCCTCGTCCTGATCGACCGTCAGGGGGTGGTGCGCACGCACGCATTCGGTGCGGTCGATGATCTGAGAATCGGGGCTGAGATCGGCGCGCTCACGCAGGAACTCGGAACGACACTCCCCCAGAGCTCAGCGGCCTAGACGGCCCGTGCTCACCTCGGGAAGGACGAAGCGGATTCGGATGCGCGCGCGCTTGGCCTCCGCCTTTGCGTTATGCAGTATCGGCTTGTAACGCCACTGCGATAAGGCGCTGATCGCGGCATTCTCGAACACGCCGGCCGGGTTCGCCGAATGGACGGCGATATCCTTTACCGCGCCGCTCTCGGCAACGGTGAAGTCCAATTCCACCCATCCCTCGACCTTGCTCGATTCCGCTTTTCTCGGATAGGCCGGTTGCACGGACTTGACGAGAGTAAGGTCGCTGGCTGCCACCACATTCGCCAGAAATTTCTCGGCGGCCAAGGCAGTGTCCAGATCATGCTGCACCGACATCGACTCGGGCGACGCGAAGCCGATGGAGGCTGCTTCGTCCAGCCAGTTCCGGGCCGCATCGAATTGCCGCAGGTCCACGGCCAGGCGAGCCTTTGCCACCAAGCGGATTCCCAATCCTTGAGTGGCGGATGCGAGACCGGCATGTCCCGGATCGAGGCTGCGTAGCGTAAGCAAGTAATATTTGGCGCTATCGTCGGCGGGCTCGATGAGCCGATCCTGCTGAAGACGTTCCGCGGCGTTCTTCAGGAGCTGCGCGCGCGCGTCGGCATCCGCCTGGTGGCGCGCGGACGCGAGCAAGGCTTGCGCCGCGCTTAAGGTGGCGGGAGCCGTTGTTCCCTTGGCAGCGTCCAGCCATGCGGACGCACGGGCAAAATCGCGGCGATCGATGGCCCCGCGCGCCTCCGAGAGAAGCCGTATGGTCAGCCCGTCCTGGGCCTGGCGAGCGGCGTCGCTATTGGGATCGATGCGAAGCGCCTCTTTTGTATAAAACAACGCATTGTCGCGCGGGGGATCGATCAGGTGCGCCTCGGCCGTGCGTTGGGCGGCAAGGGCCAGCAAAGGCGTCACTTTGTCCGCGTCCACTTTGGCCTGATTGTGCAGCCGCACCGCCGCTTGCGCGGTCTTCACGCGTTCGCGCAGCTTGGCGAGCTGGCTTGTCAGGAAGACGACGCGTCCGATTTCCGCGCCCGATCTGCGCGCCGTATCGATCGCGGCCGACGCTTCATCGAGCCGTTCCTCGAGCATGGCGTTTTCAGCTCTGGCCAAAAGCCGCTCGCGAACCTCGAGGAGTCCGGCGCGGGCTTGCTGCCCATCCGGGTTGCGCGCCTGCTCCTTGAGGTAAAGCTCCAGCGCATTGTCGCCCGGGGGCTCCGCCAGCCGATTCGCCGCGAGCGCGGCCGCCGCTTGCGTGAGAAAAGGGGATTCGGCGGAGGTTGGTCGTGCGACATCCGTAGCCCGCGCCGGACCGGCGCCGTCGTCGGATCTTCCATGCATGATCCACGCGGCGACCACGATCAAGACCAAGGCGCCGAGCGCGCCGGCGAGCAACGCGCCGCGATGGGATTGCGAGCGGGGATTGACCGCGGGAGCCGCGGCGACTCGCCTGCGCCGCTCCACGTATTTCTTGACCGCCGCATCCGCAAAGAGCTTCGCTCGAGCCGGCGACATGGGCTTGTGAATAAAACGATAGACGGTGCCGGCACTGATCAAGCCCGCAAGCGAGGTTTCAGCATCGCGATTGCCGGCGACGACCACCACGAGATCGGGAAATTGCCGCTTGATCTGCCCAATGAAAACAGCCGGAGCTTCATTCAGGGTTTCTACGTCGAGCACCAGGATGCCGACTTCGCCAGCCATCAACAGGTCGCTGACCTTATTGGCAGACAGCACATGCCAGAGCCGGCGCGGCCCGCCCACGGCCTCACGCAGGGTCTGCAGGAATGCCTCGTCAATCGTGAGCACCACAAGCTCGACGATGTCGCTCGCCAGGCTGAATCGCAGAGTATCCAGCGTGACGCCCTCTTCGTCAGAAGCTAGCACCGGTAATTTCCTTTCGTTGAAGCCTTGAGGGTTGCCGGGAACCGCACTGCAGCAGTCCGACAAGCATGCCTCCTAGGCTAGTGTCATTCCGCGGGCGACGCTATACGATACGGAGTCTTAAAGAACAGACAATGTCTGTTGCAGTGCGACAAGTTAAATCTGTGACCGAACACTCAAAGACGGGGCGCCGAGCGCCTCGGGCGAGGGAGCATTGCGCGGATCAATTGAGATTACGTCAAAACTGCCGGCGGACCACCGGGTCGCGCTGGAGCAATTATTGTTCTTCAACGTCAACCAACATCGCGTCCGTGTTGGGATCCAGCAATCCATCGACACGTATGGGGTGCCGGAAATCTATGAGCACGAGGGGGACCTTCGGGTGCGCGTGGGCGACATCGCCGGAGTTCAAACGTTGTTCGCGCTGTCTGAGATGCGAAGACTTCTCGGCGTTGCCGTTTTCGTTCGGGCGGCGCATGAGCGGTTCGCAGTGTTGCACCTCGGAGTGGAACCTCGTCTGAACGCCACGCCCGAGATGAATACCCGGGTGCTCCTCAAGCTGATGCATGAGATCCGCAGCACCGCGCGCCGGACGCAAGGAGTTCATTGCATCGAACTCGTGTACAAGGACTGCCACGCCGTGCGCCTGCACGGCTGAATTTTCGACCCTTGGCGAGTCAACCCGAACGGCAGAAACTGCGGGTGCAGCGGCATACCGACGGCAAACTGCGCTGTGCGTGGTGCCCTGCCGATCCATTATATCTTGCGTATCACGATGTCGAGTGGGGAGTCCCGGTGCATTGCGACCGGCAGCTCTTTGAAATGCTGTGCCTCGAAGGCGCCCAAGCGGGCTTGAGCTGGCTCACCATCTTGCGCAAGCGGGAGACCTATCGCAAAGCCTTCGACGGTTTCGACCCCGAGAAAATGGTCCGCTACGATGCAGCGAAACGCAGGCGGCTGTTGCGAGATCCCGGGATCGTCAGAAACCGGCTCAAGGTGGATGCCTTCATTTCAAACGCCAAGGCCTACCTGGAGACCTGCGCCGATGCCGGCTCCTTCGACGCATATCTCTGGAAATTCACCGACGGCAGGGTGGTGCGCCGGCGGCCGCTGTACTCGAGCGACATCGCACAGACCACCGCGCACAGCGATGCAATGAGCAAGGATCTCAAAAAACGAGGCTTCCGTTTCGTTGGGTCCACCATTTGCCATGCGTTCATGCAAGCCGTGGGAATTGTCGACGAACATCAACGTCGCTGCTGGGCCGCGGCCAAAGGAAATCGCCATGGATAACCGAAAGCGGTGCATTACACGCTTGAGCGGGACCGGCATCGCAGTGTTGCTTTTGACTGCGCTGCCCGCGCCGGGCTTTGCGCAGCCTGCGAAACCCCCTTTGAAGGCCCTCGACGTCTTTGATCTGCAATGGGTAAGAGATCCGCAGATTTCCCCGGACGCCCGCAGCATCGCGTACGTGCGCATGAATTACGACATCAAGACCGACAAGCCGCAGAGCGCCATTTGGCTCATGGGAACCGATGGGAAGCATCCGCGGCCCCTTTCCAGCGCACCGGTAAGTTCCGCGCCGCGCTGGTCGCCGGACGGCACGCGCCTCGCGTACTTGGGCGCGGCCGGCGACGGCTCGACGCAACTGTTCGTGTACTGGGCCGAGAGCGGCGTCACCACCGCCGTCAGCAATTTCACCGAATCGCCCGGAAGTCCTGCATGGTCGCCCGACGGCCGATGGCTTGCCTTCACCATGCCGGTGGCCGCCGAACGCAAGTCTCTGAAGGCGGACTTGCCCGAGACTCCGAAGAACGCGAAATGGGCCGATCCGCCCAAACTCATCGATCGGATGGTGTTCCGGGTCGACGGCGAAGGTTATCTGCAGAACGTGTTCAGTCAGCTTTTTCTCATCCGCGCGGACGGCGGCCCGGTCCGCCAGCTGACCCGGGGCGATTTCGACCACGACGGCACACCGGCGTTCACCGTCGACGGCAAGAGCGTGCTGATCACGGCGAATAGACGCGCGGATGCGGTCTACGAGCCTCTGGATAGCGAGATTTATCGGGTGGATCTGTCGGACGATTCCATTCACGCACTCACCGATCGTCGCGGGCCGGATCACAATCCCGTGGTGTCGCCCGACGGCAAGCACATTGCCTACTTGGGATTCGACGATAAACGCCTGGGCTATCAGGCGACGCAGCTGTACGTGATGGACAGCGACGGCAGCCGCCCGCACTCAATCACGCCGCATCTCGACCGCGACGCGGCGGACCCGTTCTGGACGGGCGACAGCCGGCAACTGATTTTCCAGTACGGCGATCATGGCTCGGCAAAAATCGCCGCCGTCGATCTCGACGGCAAAATTCGCGTTCTGGCCGATGATGTCGGCGGCAACGACATCACCAGGCCCTATTCCGGTGGTTCTTTCTCGGTCGCCGCGGCGGCCAAGGGAGCCAACCCCAGGTTCGCATATACGAGGGGTGCATCCCTCGCTCCAGCCGCGCTCGCCACCGGCACGTCGCATCGGGATATCGCGACGCTCGCTTCCCTGAGCGATACCCTGCTCAACCAGCGAACACTTGGCGCGGTCGAGGAAATCGTCTTCGACTCGTCGGTCGACAAGCGCCCCATCCAAGGATGGATCGTCAAACCGCCGGGCTTCGATAAAACCAAGAAGTACCCCTTGCTGCTCGAGATCCACGGCGGACCCTTCGCGAGTTACGGACCGGCCTTCGCCGCGGAAATCCAGCTGTACGCCGCGGCCGGCTACGTCGTTCTGTATCTGAATCCGCGCGGCAGCACGGGTTACGGCGAGGAGTTCGCCGATCTGATCCATCACGATTACCCGGACAACGATTACGGCGACCTCATGTCCGGCGTCGACGCCGTGGTGGGCCGGGGCTTCGTGGATGCCGAGCGGCTATTTGTCACCGGCGGCAGCGGCGGAGGCGTGCTCACCGCCTGGATCGTCGGCCACACCGACCGGTTCCGTGCCGCAGTGGTTGTCAAGCCCGTGATCAATTGGGCGAGCTTCGTTCTCACGGCCGACATGACCAATTACTTCTACCGCTACTGGTTCGACGCTTTTCCTTGGGATGACGTGCAGTCGTATTGGAAGCGCTCGCCGCTGGCCTATGTGGGCAACGTGCATACGCCGACCATGCTGATGACGGGGGAAGCGGACTACCGAACGCCGTCGAGCGAGGCGGAACAATTCTATCAAGCGCTGAAATTGCGCAAAATCGACACGGTTCTGGTGCGCGTACCGAATGCCTCGCACGACATCTCCGCGCGCCCCAGCTTATTGATCGCCAAGGTTGCCTACGTGCTGGCCTGGCTCAAGTCGCACGACGTCAAATCGCCATGAGTCACGTCTTGCCGATGCTCTTTGCAGTCTGCCCGAAAAGAATCTTTCGCGACTCTTCGTTGACCGTGGAATTGCTGCTCACCGCAGCGCCGCGTTCATACGCACGCTGCGTGGCGGGACGGGCCTTGATGGCTTCGAACCAGCGCTTCAGATGCGGAAAATCGTCGAGGTTCTGACCCTGGGCTTCATGCGGCACGATCCATGGATAGGCCGCCATGTCCGCGATGGAGTAGGCGCCGGCGATGAAATCGCGGTCGGCGAGGCGCTTGTTCAATATCCCGTACAGCCGATTGGTCTCGTTGACGTACCGCTCGATGGCATACGGAAGTTTCTCGGGTGCGTACTTCGAGAAATGATGATTCTGGCCCGCCATGGGCCCGAGGCCGCCCACTTGCCAGAACAACCACTGCGTAACCTCGACTCGGCCCCGCAGGTCCTGGGCGATGAATTGCTCGGTCTTCTCGGCCAGATACAATAAAATTGCGCCGGATTCAAAGACGGATATCGGCGCGCCGCGCTCCGTGGGCGTGTGATCGACGATGGCCGGCATGCGGTTATTCGGTGAAATGGCCAGGAATTCAGCGCGGAATTGCTCGCCCTTGCCGATGTCGACCGGAATGATGGTGTAGGGCACGCCCGTTTCTTCCAGGAAAAGGGTGATCTTGTGGCCGTTGGGCGTCGGCCAATAATACAGATCGATCACGGGTGTACCTCCGGGGGGTCGATGGCCATCTTCAGGTCGCGCAGAATTGCTATGCAAACGTCCTCTTCGCGCGGGATGGCGCGCATGTGCGCGAGCCGCGCGCGCGCGCGGGCATTCTTGGTCCAAGGCAGCAACGGATTGTCGAACTTCGCCGCGGCCGCCCGCCGCCACTCCAACACACGCTTTCGCTCGGCGATCGCTCGCGCCTCCTTGCTGTCAGGCGCGAGCAGCCGCCGCTCGATGTTGAAACCCAGCAACTGCGCGCCGATGGTATCTCCCCGCTGCATGGTCTTGGACAATTCCAAGCATAGCTCGCGGCGCTCCGCTGCGGCACTCGATCCTCGGCAGGCCGCCGCCAGCGCGGCGAACGGCGGAATGATCTCACCGCCCGCGATTGCGCTGACGGTGCTCAGCCGCGCCGAGTCCGACGCCGCGATTCCCGCCGGCAGTTTGCCCCGAGCCGCCTCGAGAGCATCGACCATCAGGACAATAATGCGGTTCCAATAGATATCGAAGCGCGCCGTATGGGCCATGTCCGAAAGGATGCGGTCGATTTCCGTCGAATCTCCATCCCTTTGCGCCACCGCCAGGGTCTGCAGCCATGCCGCGCCGTTGTCCGCATCCACCCAGCGCATGACGGTCGCGACGTCGCGGGTGTCGCAGCTTGGCGTCGATGAACACAATTGCAAATGCAGCCAGCCGATGCTCGGGTCCTGCGGCGCCATTTCGCTGGCACGAGCCGCCAAATCCAATGCCGCCGGATTGGCCGAGGAGCCGATGTGGCGGAGTGCCGCGGCCGTTGCCAGCGAGTTTGCATCCGCGCGGGCAATGAGCGCCGCGGCGGCGGCAATTCTCCAGGCTTGGTATTTTTCAGCCTCCGTGGGGGACTTGGGGCGGGTTGCGGCGGCGCTCGCTGCGCAGGTCGCCGCGAGCGCCACGAGCAGCAGACAGTACTTGACCATGAGGCTACCCCGAGGCTAGCCGTGGATGCGGCTACCGGCCGCCGTGAGGCCGGCGGTGATGGCCAATCGCATGGCGTCCTCCACGGAAATGTCGAGAGGCTCGATGTGGTCGCGCGGCAGATAGATCGTGTAGCCACCGAAGGCATAGCTCATGGGAAAATAAACCGTTACCCAGTTATGGCCGCCGTGCGCGTGGAGAACCGAGGGAACGTCCTCGCGGGTCACAAACCCGATCGCACGCACTTCCGCGAACCGCGCCAAGACGACACGCTGCAAATCGCGCTTCTCGCCGCTGCCCGACGGCAGCAAGCTGACGACGTCGCGAAATCCGCCGTAGAGCGTTTTCACGAATGGGATTCGGCCCAAAAAATCGTTCCAATACTTCAGCAAGATCTTGCCTGCATAGGCGTTGACCAAGCTGCCAACGACCAGCAGCAGCCCAAATCCGGCGACCAGCCCCAACCCGGGCCAATAGTGTTCCGGGCTTATGATACCCAGCCCGATCAGCGCGCGGCGCAGCCAGCCTTCGACCGTATTCACCAGCCACCAAATCACATAGACCGTCAATGCCAAGGGCAATACGGTCACCAGGCCGCTCATGGCCAGCCTCAAGATCTTGCGCATGGGGTTTATCATCGCATGATCGGGCCTAACGCGCCGCAACCTCACAGAACGCCGGCGAAGTGCGCTTGTATTCACCGCTCTGCACCAACGTCGAATTATTTTGATTCCACACGTAGTACTGCGTAACCACCACCGTGCCGCGCGGGCGGGATACGCTCATCAGCCTGCTGTCTCGCCGAAACAGCAATGCCTCATCCGTTCGGCAGGGCAGCGTTCCCTGGATCTCGGCGAGAGGCGCCGGCTCTCGAAGCTGGCCGCTTCGCCAGTCCACCAGCACGAGGCGGCCGCAGCCCGGTCCGCAGCGCGTTAGTGCCGCGGTGAGGTGACCTGCGAAGTTCGGGCCGTTCGACAGCGCGCGCTGCACGAGTCCACGATCCTCCTCGGAAAATGACGTGCCTGCGAAATCGATCTTCGGCGCCGTTGACGATTCGTACGATTCGCTCGGATATTCGGAGAACCGCGGCGCGCTATCGGCCTCCGATTCCAATCGGGCCGCCCCGCCGCCCGCAGCGCCTCGGATGCGCTCTATCTGCTCAGCGACTGTGTCCGTCAAGTACCAGTCGTCGATCCTCACCGCCGGATGGGGTGCCTTCGCGCTCACCGTGACCGGAATCAGAGCGTGGGTCTCACATTTGCCGTCCACATCGTGCGGTTCGCACAGGCTGTACTCCGTGTACGCCCCATACACATCGGGCGCGCCGGTTTCGCTCGGCGCCAAAAATACGACATAGCGGCCGGCAGGCACCTCCACGGTGAAATCCGCCTGTCCCCGCGCGAGCTGCACGGAGTGTACTCGCGAGCTATCGAGTTCCGCGGCAAAGACCGTCATCGAAGGCACCCGCTGACTGGGAAAAATGATCAAGCCCTGGATTGCGCCGGCGCCGGCATCGCCACTCTGGCCTAGGGCTACCGCCGCCAAAGACAGAGGCACGATGAGGCGATTCTCCATCAGGGCTGTCGCGGCAGAACGAATCTCAGGCCCTGGTAGTTGAGCACCACCCCATCGCGTCGAATGCGTTCGACGGTGGGGCCTTCCTGCAACGTGCTGCCTTCATGGTACTTGCGCATGTTGACGTAAACAAACCGCTCGGACGGCGATGTCGCGTAGACGTGAACATCGAGGTGCAGCTCGGGCAGCGCGTGCGAGCCGCCCAAGCTGATTTCGCTGATCGTCGGCAAGACTTCCTGGGTTTCGAGGTTCGATTCCTGGTCGGTCAACAGCGGATCCGATCGATGTGCATGGTGCACAACCGTGCCGCCGGCGGAGGGCGCGCGTGGCGGCGCCAGTAGAGCGGGAACCGATGGAGGCGGAGCCGGTAGAGCGGGAGCCGCGCCATTCACCGGCGCAACCGCAATTTCCGGCGCGTACTGCGGCGCGGCGTCCAATGGACTGAACGGGCGCGGCGCGGGCGGGGCCGCATCCCCATCGGCAGCGGGCGCAGCTTTCGCCGGCGGCGACACATGCGCCCTGGGAGCACTTTTTCGCGTCAAGACGAACGTCAAGACAAGCAAGTTGATTCCCAGCAACACGCCGAGCACCACCGCCCAAACGGGCAGGCGGTTGCGCCTGGGTCCCGAGCGCGTATCTATCAGGCCCGGTACGGATTGCCGCTGCCGTTCGATTTCCGATTTCTTGAGGGCATCGAGAATGAAGGACATAAATTCCTTAACTGCCGCGCGGTGCGCTGGCCAGCAATAACGGAGAACCAGGTTCGGCTAAAGCGGTGTCGAGCACGACTTGCGTTTGCACTCCCGCAATGCCGTCCACCGTGAGGCGATGCTCGCGTTGGAAGTTCTGTACGGCAATCGCCAATTGTTCATCGTAGATATCGCCGTATTCCGGATCCGATGCAGCGCCCTGAAGGGCGTTCAAACTGCGCCGGAGCCAGCGGACCTCGTCACCCTTCATCCCCACCGTCAAGAGCCGGGTACGGACGGTCTTAGGCTTCCATACGACGGTGAATTCCCCGAACCAGTCCCGCGAAACGTCGTCGAGGGGGACCCGCTCGTTGTGTTCGCCCAAATTCAAGGTCGCAAACCGATCGTCCAAGGCGGACAGCACCACGCGATGCCGCTGTCCGCGATCGTCGGCCAGCGTCAGGATGGCGGGCCTGTTCAAGGCTCGAACTTGAGCCCACGAGCCGCGCTGGTCCAGGCAGGATAAGCCTGCCTTTGCCGCCTGCCCGCACGGGTCCCTGTCATCCGCCATGGCGGTTCCCCACAAGGAAAGGAGGCGGCGGAAGGCTGCCGCATCCGTGGTATTTGCACTGTTGTCCGCGAGCAGGGCGTTCAAGGAAACGGTCCTCGGTGCGGCGGCCGTCTGCGCCGGCACCCTTGCCGGAGGGGAGGATTTCAAGGCCTGAGCCGGCTCGGCCGTCGGCGGGACCGCGGCGTGCGCGGGCAGAAGTTGCCGCTGCCAGAACTGCCACGCCAAGAATGCGACGCCCGCGAAACCAGCGATCCCCAAGGCGCCGGCGAGCCAGCCGAACCACGGCGGCAGGAATCGCCGGCCATAGACTTCGCCGGCCGCGACCCGCACCAGCGCGGCCGTGACCTTTCTTGTTTCCTGAGTGTACGCACCCAGCAAGGCGCGGTCGCATGTCACATTGATGACGCGGGGGATACCCGCCGCCAAGCGGTGCACTTCGGTCAGCGCGGAGTTGGTGAAGATGTCCTCCGCAGCTCCGGCGACCCGCAGCCGATGCCGCACGTAGCCCCGCGTCTCTTCCCGGGAGAGCGGCTCCAAATGGTAGCGGCCGGTAATGCGCTGCGCCAACTGGCGAAGTTCCGTGCGGTCGAGCAACTCGCGAAGCTCCGGCTGCCCAATCAGAATGATCTGCAGCAGCTTCTGAGTGGGGGTTTCCAAATTGGTCAGGAGACGAACCTGTTCAAGGACTTCGGCGGATAGGTTCTGCGCTTCGTCCACGATGACGATGATTCGCCGGCCCGCCGCGTGGGCCGCCATCAACCGCCGATTCAACGCATCGACCAGCTGCTTGACGCTGTCGCGGTCGGCCTCGGCAATATCGAGTCCCAGCTCTTCGCAGATCGTCAGCAGGAATTCCACCGGCGTCACCCGCGGATTCAAGATGACAGCGACATCCGCATGATGCGGAACTCGCGACAGCAGCGTGCGCACGACGGTAGTTTTGCCGGTGCCCACCTCGCCCGTCAGCTGAATGAAGCCGCCGGATTCGTTGATGCCGTACAGCAGATGCGCCAGCGCTTCGGCATGGCGCTCGCTCAAATAGAGGTAGCGCGGGTCCGGCGTGATGGCAAACGGCTTTTCGTTGAGACCGAAGAAGCGTAGGTACATGGCTGCCTAGGATACGCTCAGGCGGGTTCCGAGCCGCGCGAAGAGCGCGACAATAGACTGGCACGAGTCAGCATATCCGATCCAAAGCGGTCCCGAATACCGTCGATCGCCGAGTCCAATCGCGAATTTGCGGTGGGACCCGGGGCGAATAAATCCGTCTGACGCAGCATTTGCAAGTCGCTGACTCCGACTCCCAGGAGCCGCACTGCGGCATCGGGCTGGGTTGCGAGCCACCGTTCGAGGAGCCCTTTCGCGGCGGCCGCCAGAATGGCCGTATCTTGCGTAGGCGGCTCCAAGGCGTGTTGACGGGTATAGGTCTTGAAATCGCCACGGCGAATCTTGACGCTCACGGAGCCCGCTGCGAGTTCTTGCGCGCGGAGCCGCGAAGCGGCCCTGTCCGCAAGCCCCATCAACCGGGCACCGAGTTGGGACGGGCTGCGAATGTCCGCAGCAAAGGTCTCTTCGGCGCTGATCGATTTCTCCTCGCGATTCGGCTCGACGGGCCGGTCATCGAGGCCGGATGCGCGATCGCGCATGGATCGCCCATGCTTGCCGAAGAGACGCCACAACACTTCGTCGCCGGCTTGGCGCAGGTCGCCAAAGCTGCGAATTCCCGCCGCATGGACTTCGGGCAGGGTCCTAGCGCCGACGCCGAACAATTTCTCGATCGGCAAGCCATCGAGAATATCGCGCATGTTGTCCGCGCCAATGCGGCACATGCCGTCGGGTTTATTCAGATCGGACGCGATTTTAGCGAGCAATTTGTTGGGCGCGACCCCCACCGATGCCGTGAGGCCGGTCCGCCTGGCAACGCGGCGGCGGATTTCGCTGCCGATAGACTCCGCGCTGCCCAGGACTTGCCGACTCGCTGTTACATCGAGAAACGCCTCGTCCAGAGACAAACCTTCAACGAGCGGCGTGAATTCGTGAAAGATCGCGAACACGTGTTCAGACACTTCCTGATAGCGCGTCATTCGCGGCCGCACGCAGATCGCTTCGGGGCAGCGGCGCAATGCTTCGCGCATGGGCATGGCCGAGCGTACGCCGAAGCGGCGGACGACGTAGTTGGCGGCGGCGACCACGCCGCGGCCCCCGGTGCCGCCGACAATCAAGGGCTTACCTTTGAGCTCCGGACGATCCCGTTCTTCCACGGACGCATAGAAAGCGTCCATGTCGATGTGCAGAATTGCCCGGGAGTCGCCCCGCCGCATCGCTCACTCCACGGTGATGGAGATTTTCTTCGAGTGCAGCGGCGGATCGAAGGAGTTGTGCAGGTAGTCCGCAAAGATGAGCTCAAGCGTGTGCTTGCCTGGAGACAACGTCAGCGTCGCCTCCGTTTGACCCTTGCCATAGTGCAATATCTTGTCCGTTGCAGGCAACGGCGCGTCGAGCTTGAGTTCGCTAAGGTCGGTATCCAGCAATAGATGATGGTGGCCGGTATTGTCGAATTTGACTCCAGCGGGCGCGATTCCCATCCCTTTCAAGCCAAAGCGCACCGTGACCGGTCCGTGTACCTTGGCGCCGTCGGTCGGGGAGATGATATATACCTCCGCACCGGCGGCCGGCGCGGTGTGTTCTTGAGCCACCGCGAAAGTCGTTATCAATGCGACGCCCAGCGCGAGCAATAGACGATTCATCGGGATCTCCTCAAAGGTTGCGGACGGCGGGCGCCATCTTACAGCCGCGGCGTGGCGCACAGGAATACGGGCGGGGGCTATCATCACATAGCGGGAAGGAATCATGAACTCGGGTCGACCCCGGCCGTCAGTTCATGGGGCGCAAAATCATCGACACCGAGGAGATCCGAAACCCTGGCATCGTAGTCGCGCAAAACGGCTGCTTCGGCCTCGCTCAAGATGCCGACGGACACGGCTTGCGCGATCTGACCCGGGAGTTCGAGCGCGGTCACCCGACCGGTCTTGATTCCGTCCACTCGAATGCGCTTTTCCAGGGATTCCGCCATGGTCGACATGATCAATGCTTCTTGCAGCAGCCCGAGCGGATTATTCGAGGTGTTGGTTTTGTAGATATGCCGTGTCAGCCGTTCCCTGGCGGCGGTCGGGCTCATGATCAGATCGACGATGTCGCGGCCCAAGCGGTCGCTCGGCGGCGAATACGTGAGTCCGCGCGGAAAAATCAGCAGCCGCATGACCGCCGCAAGGGGCCGGTGCGGAAAGTTGCGCAAAAACAGATGCAATTGCTCCTGGGCTTGATACAGCAAGCTGCGGCAGGCCCATTCCACGAGCGGCAGATCGGCCGCCTCGCGGCCCTGATTCTCGTGATGCTTCAAGACCATCGAAGCCAGGTACATCGCAGACAGCACGTCGCCCAACCGCGCCGATAGGGTCTCCTTCTTCTTGAGATAACCGCCCAGCGCGAGCATCGCGATATCGGCGGCCAGCGCGAATGAGGCGCTGAATCGATTCACGTGCTGGAAGTAACGGGCGGAAGGCCCAACCCGCGGTACGCGGGTGAAGCGTGCGAGCGTGAAGCCCAAGACGAGCGAGCGCGCGGCGTTGGAAAGGGCAAAGCCGATGTGACCCATCAACGCATCGTCGAAGTCCGCGATGCCGGCCGTCCGATCCGGGTTGCGCGCCGCATTCATTTCCTTCAGCACAAAAGGATGGCAGCGCACCGCCCCTTGGCCAAAAATGATCAGGCTCCGGGTGAGGATGTTGGCACCCTCGACGGTGATTGCAACCGGGACGATTTGGTACCCGCGACCCAGATAATTTTTCGGCCCCAGGCAAATGCCCTTGCCGCCATGCACGTCCATCGCATCGTTGGCGATCATGCGGCCGAATTCCGTCACGTGATATTTCAGCATGGCGGACGGCACCGAGGGTTTTTCGCCGCCGTCGATGGCGCCGGCGGTGACCGAGCGGGCGGCGTCCATGATGTAGGTGCGCGCCGCCATTCGCGCCAAGACTTGCTCGACACCTTCGAAGCGCCCGACGGGCATGTTGAACTGACGCCGTATCCGTGCGTATGCGGCCGATGCATATACGGCGGCTTGGGCACCGCCGGTGGCGCTCGAGGGAAGCGAAATGCAGCGGCCCACCGACAATTGTTCGACCAACATGCGCCATCCCTGACCGGCCATATCGAAGCCTCCGATGATGGCATCGATGGGCACGAACACATCGTGTCCCTGAATCGGCCCGTTCTGGAAAGGAACATTCAACGGAAAGTGCCGGCGGCCAATGGTGACCCCGGGCGTGTCGCGCGGAATCAGAGCACAGGTAATGCCAAGGTCCGTGCGCTCGCCCATGAGGCGCTCGGGGTCGAAAAGACGAAAAGCCAGCCCCACCACCGTGGCGACCGGCGCCAACGTGATGTAGCGCTTCGAGAAATTGAGCTTGATGCCGACGATGTCCGTCCCTTTCCACCGTCCCTTGCAGATGACGCCGGTATCGGGGATGGAAGCGGCGTCCGAGCCTGCGCGAGGGCCGGTGAGCGCGAAACAAGGCACTTCCTCGCCGCGGGCGAGTCGCGGCAAAAAATGATTCTTTTGCGCCTCGGTGCCGTAATGCAACAGCAGCTCCGCAGGCCCCAACGAATTCGGCACCGCAATGGTCGAGGAGGCCACCGCCGAGCGCGAGGCGATCTTGATGAGCACGCAGGAATGCGCATACGCCGAAAATTCCAGCCCGCCGTAACGTTGCGGAATGATCATCGCGAAAAAGCCGCGGGATTTGATGAACGACCACACCTCAGGAGGCAGATCGGCGCGGCGATGCGTGATGTCCCAATCGTCGAGCATCGCGCATAAGTCTTCGCAAGGTCCGTCGAGAAACGCCTGCTCGGTTGCGTTCAGGGCCGGCGCCTTTGCCGACATGAGCTTCGTCCAATCGGGGCCGCCCGTGAACAATTCTCCGTCCCACCACACCGTGCCGGCATCCAATGCCTCGCGCTCCGTCGAGGACATCGGCGGCAGCATCCGGCGATAGCTGCGCAAAAAAGGCCGCGTCACCACCATCATCCGCAGCGGACGAACGTTGAGCAGCAGCAGCAGGGCGTAGGGGATGGAGAGCGTAATCTTCCACCAGAGAGGCGCCGTTCCGAGCGCCCAGTAGAGCGAGCAGCAAAAGCCCCAGAACGCCGGAACTCAGACCCAGACTCGCGCGCCGATAGGCGAGAAAGAGAATGACTCCCAGAAATAACACGGCCCAGGCAAGAAATACGCCTGCGGCGAGGGCTATGTCACTCATAGGAGCCCACGTTTCAAATCAGCTCTTTCACGCCGTCTCTTTCTTCGAGCAATTCACGGTGCGTCCCCAGCATCTTATCGCGGCTGAAATCGCTGATGCTCAACCCTTGAACGATGCTGTACTCGCCGTTCTTGCAGGTTACCGGATAGGAGTAGATGACTCCCTCGGGTATGCCGTAGCTGCCGTCGGAGGCGACCGCCATGCTGACCCAGTCCCCGGGCGGGGTCCCGAGCATCCAATCGTGCACGTGGTCGAGCGCGGCAGATGCCGCAGAAGCCGCGGAGGACGTTCCGCGCGCCTTGATCACGGCCGCGCCGCGTTGTTGCACCGTGGGGATGAAGGTGTCCTTGAACCAGCTCGCCTCGACGACCGACAGCGCCGGCTTGCCGGAAACCGTCGCATGATGCAGATCGGGATACTGGGTCGCCGAGTGGTTTCCCCAAATGATGACCCTCTTGACCGCCGCCAAGGGCGCCCCGCTCTTTTCGGTGAGCTGAGCCAATCCGCGGTTGTGATCCAATCGGGTCATCGCCGTGAAGCGGTGCGGCGGGAGCGAGGGGGCATTGCGTTGAGCGATCAGTGCATTGGTGTTCGCCGGATTGCCCACCACCAGCACACGCACGTCCCGGTCGGCAACCGCATCCAGCGCCTTGCCCTGGGCGGAAAAGATCTTGGCGTTCTCCTGCAGCAGATCCTTGCGTTCCATGCCCGGTCCTCGCGGCCGCGCGCCGACCAGCATAGCGAAATTGCAATCCTTGAAAGCGATGCCGGGCTCGCTCGTGGCGGTCACCTTGTTGAGAGTCGGGAAGGCACAGTCGTTCAACTCCATCACGACGCCCTGCACGGCCGCCGCCGCCGCCGGGATCTCCAGCAAGCTCAAGTTGATCGGTTGCTCTTCACCGAGCATCTGGCCCGATGCGACGCGAAACGCGAGCGCATAACCGATATTCCCGGCCGCTCCGGTGATGGTGACAGTGACTGGCTTCTTCATGACTAGCTCCCGCGGCAAAAGCGAAGAATGTTAGCCGAAATCGGCGCGCCGCGGGCATTGGCGCGCGCGTCGTTCAGTCGCAAGCTCGCCGATTGCAATAGTCGGCGTAGGTGCTGCGAAAACGGCGCATTTCCGCGTCAGCTTCGGCGTTGCGGCCGGCGCGGCGCAGGGCGGCGATGTCCGCGAGCCATACCGAGGGGGTGCGCGCGAGCCATACCGATGGGCCTCGTGCGAGCCTGGGGTCGCTGTTGTCGAGTTCGAGTTTGCGATCGAGCGAAGCGTTCGCGGAGGGGTTCGCATGTGCCGCGACACGCACGAGATGCGGGGCGTTGTCGATGCGTTTCGAGACCTGCGGCCCGAACACGATGGCGAGCACCAGCGCCACCGATAGTAACACGCTGGCCGCGAAGGCGAGCGGCGCCAAGCACGGCGGCTTGCCTGCGGGCTCGCGCGACCCGTGGGCATTGCGCGCCGCGTGGGCATTGCGCGCCAATTCGAGCACGCGGCGATCGAGCGCCGCCGGCGGAATCGGTGCGGATTCTCTTTTGTATTGGCGCGACAGCGCGCTGTCGCCGCGCAGATAGTTGTCCAAGTCGTCAGGCGGATCCATTGACCAGCGTATCCTTTAAATTCCCCCGCGTTCGAATCGACTGCGCGCCGGCACCGTGCACCGAGGCCAACGATTTCTTCAATTTGCACATCGCATAGCGCAGCCGGCTCTTGGCCGTCTCGAGCCCGACATCGGTCACCCGCGCTATTTCCTCGATCGTCAGCCCGCTCTCTTCGTGAAGAAGAAACGCCTCGCGCTGCTCCCGGGGAAGCGCGCCCAATGCCGCTAGCAACGCCGACTGTTGCTCGGCAAATTCGGCGATGACGTCAGGGCGCTGATACTCGGGTACTTCAGGCTCGGTCGTCCGGTCGGCGTCATCGAACCGGCACCATCCGCGGCGCATGGCGAGATCACGGCGGAAAAAATCGACCGTGCAGTTGTGCGCGATGTGAAACAAATAGGTGGCGAATTTCGCGCGCGCCACATAGCGATTGCGATTTGCGACCAAGCGTGACCAAACTTCTTGAAATAAATCCGCGGCGGCGCCGGCATTGCGGACTTGCCTCAGCAAGTATCGGTAGAGCGGACCCTTGTGGCGAGCATAGAGCGTCGTGAAGGCCTGCGCGTCACCGTCTCGGTAACGAGTCATCAAGGTCGCGTCCTCATCGAGGAACTTCATGGCCTAAGCATAGCTCCTCGCGGCGCAATCCCGGATCCTTCCTTGCCCCAAAGAGTTTATTGCAGTGCGGCATCGCATCCAGTAAAAAATCTACAAAAGGTGCTTGCATGTAACAGTGATGTATGTAACTATATCACCAAGTCACCGAAACACCTCGATGACTACAGTCGACAGACCCCCAGGAGATTTCCATGAACACTCAAATTTCAAACAAGCTCGTAGCCCTCGGCGTTGCCCTCCTGATGAACAGCCTGCTCCTCGGCGGCGTGGCCTACATGTTCAACAGCCAAGCGTACCAGCGCACGGCGATGGTATCGCTGGCGCATACCGGCGTAGTGGCCACCACAAGCACCGTCTGATTGTTCAGGTGTTGCCTTACACTAGCGTGCTACCTAGCCGTCACAGCAAATCGAGTGAGGAATGGACCCTAATTGGAACGACAACCAGCCCATCTATCGCCAACTGCGCGATCGAATGGTAGCCCTCATTCTGGAGGGCGCGCTCAAGGAGGGTGATCCGCTGCCCTCCGTGCGGGCGGTCGCGGCCGATTACCGGCTCAATCCTCTCACGGTGCTCAAGGGTTATCAGCAGCTGGTCGACGAACGCCTGGTCGAGAAACGCCGCGGTCGGGGAATGTACGTCAGCGATGGCGCGCGGCGGCAACTCCTGGCCGGAGAGCGTGAACGGTTCCTGCACGAGGAGTGGCCGCAGATTCTCGCGGTCATCCATAGGCTCGGATTCTCCGCGCAGGAACTGTTCGCGCAAACACCGGCGATCACCCACCCGGCCCCGCCGCCCCGCGGCGGCGACGTCAAAGAAGAATGAGAGAGACACCATGCCTGCGCTCATCGAAGCTCGTGAATTGACAAAAAAGTACGGCGCGCATGTTGCGCTGGATCGCGCCAACTTCACCGTGCAGTCCGGCCGCATCGTCGGACTCATCGGCCCCAACGGTGCCGGCAAGACCAGTGCGCTGCGCGCCATCCTGGGGTTGACTGCCTACGAGGGACAGCTGCAGGTGTTGGGCCGCGAACCGTTTCGCAAACGCAGCGAACTCATGCACGACGCGTGCTTCATTGCCGACGTCGCCGTGCTTCCCGGTTGGTTGCGGGTCGATCACGCGATCGATTTCGTTGCCGGAGTGCACCCGCGATTCCGCCGCGATCGGGCAACGGCGCTCCTGGCCAAAACCCAAATCACGGGCAAGCGCCGCATGCGCGAATTGTCGAAAGGAATGAAGACCCAGGTGCACTTGGCCCTGACCATGGCCATCGATGCCAAACTCCTGGTCCTCGATGAACCCACCTTGGGCCTCGATATCCTCGCACGGAGCGCCTTTTACGATGCGCTCGTCAATGATTACATGGACGAGACCCGCACGATATTGATCACCACGCATCAGGTAGAAGAGATAGAAAATCTGCTCACGGACGTTCTCTTCATCGACAAGGGCCGGATCGTCCTCGATTCATCGCTGGAAGACATCGCGACTCGCTACGCCGCGGTAGCCGTGGCGGCCGATCGCGCCGATGCGGCGCGTGCCGAAGGGCCGTTCTACGAGCGGCGCATGCTGGGCAAGGTGGTGCTGTATTACGAGCATCCCGACCTGACCAAGCTCGCCGCGCTCGGCGAACTGCATGTGCCCAGCATCGCCGACCTATTCGTCGCCAAACTGTCGGGAGGTGCCGAATGAACACGACCATCTGGCTCATCCGCCGGGAATTTTGGGAAAACCGCGCGATTTGGATGATTCCGGCAGTCATCGCCGCAATGATGACGCTCGCTGCGTTGTTCGGCAGGGTCGACCTGATGTCGATCCCCTCGGGGATGCCGAGCCGAGCCGTCGGCGAGGCCTTTTTGGTCGGAGTGGGGGCGACGTTCTTCGCCATCATGTCGATCTATTCGACCTGGTATCTGTTGGATTGCTTGTACGCCGACCGCAAGGACCGCAGCGTGCTGTTCTGGAAGTCGATGCCGATTTCCGATACCACGACGGTGCTGGCCAAGCTGGCGACTGCCTTGTTGGTCATTCCCGTGGTTTATTTTGCGGCGGCCGATTTGGCAACGCTCTTGATGGCTTTCATCATTTCGGTGCGCGCAGGTTCATCCATCGGCGGCGCCGTGTGGCACATCGACCTCTGGCTGCAGATGCAGGTTCTGTGGATCTACTTGATCGTGACCTCGGCAATTTGGTACCTGCCCCTGGCGGGCTATCTGCTGGTCGTCTCGGCCTGGGCCAAACGCGCGGTGATGCTGTGGTCCATTCTGCCGCCGCTCGCCTTCATAATCGCGGAGCGCTGGTTCTTCGCCACCCACGTGGTTTTCAACGAGCTTGCGAACCGGCTCCTGAGCCTCCCCCGCGTGGCATTCCATACCGATCTCGGCGACAAATTTTGGGTGTCGACCGTCGTCGACAACGAGGTCATCCGCACGCCGGCGAGCCTTTGGAGCTTGCTGGATGCTCGTGGATTCTTTACCAGTCCGGAAACCTGGGCCGGCGCCGCCGCCGGCATCGCCCTGATCGTGTGCGCCGTTCAACTGCGCATGCGCCGCACCGAAATATGAATCCGTTTTCCGGCTTGGCGTTCCTCCTTGGGATTCGCCACCAAGCAGTGCAAAATAGCGCGCTTGAGTTCGAATCCAATATCGAGGAGCGCCGATGTACAAGACGAAGATCGACCTTTCGGAGAAAATCCGCCGCAACGTCATCGTCATTCTCAATGATCGATTGGCCGATGCGATCGATCTGCAGAGCCAGGTCAAGCAAGCGCACTGGAATGTGAAGGGTCCGAACTTCATCGCGCTGCATGAGCTGTTCGATAAGATTTCCGATGTGTGCTTGCAGCAAATCGACGAAATCGCCGAGCGCGTAACGAGCTTGGGCGGCACGGCCGAAGGCACGGTGGCCGTCGCCGCCAAGCGCAGCAAATTGAAGAATTACCCGTTGAGCATCACGGCCGGCAAGGATCATCTGTTCTATCTGTCCACCCAGCTCTCGGTATTCGGCAAGTCCGTACGGGTGGCTATCGATGACACGGACAAGCTGGGCGATGCGGATACCGCGGATTTATTCACGGGGATGTCCCGCGAAATCGACAAGTACCTCTGGTTTCTCGAAGCACATCTGCAAGAGAAGGCGTGATGGCCGGTCCCTCTGGAAACGACCCCCAGGAGCCGGAGCTCGATTCGGCGCTCGTGACGTTGCGGGGCCTGCTCACCGCCGGGGAAACCTTGGAGGCTTGGGCGGTGCAGCATCGCCTATACGCACTGACGCATCGCCGCGCGTGCGTCGCGGCCACCAGCGGGCGCTTTCTTTCGCTCAATCGCCGCTTGCTCGGGGGCTACGATTCAGCGGACATTCGCTGGCAGGATCTTAAGGAAACCCGCATCAGTGCCGGTATCATCGCCGCCGATCTCACCCTGGTGGCGCAGAGCAGCTCGGACCTCAACATCGGCTCTGAGGTCAATCGCGTCTGGACCTTTACGGGACTGCGAAAACAGCAGGCACAGGCCCTTTATCGAATTTGCCAACAGCATGACCAAGAGTGGCGCGAGAAGCGCCGGATCCGCGAGCTCGAGGAGCTGCGCGCAAAATCCGGCGGGGTGCAAATCGGCGGCGCGCAAAACTCCTATTCCGCGGCGGATTCTGCGGGGGCGGAATCGGAGCCGGCTCGACGTCTACGCCAAGCGCGCGAAATGCTCGATGCCAAACTGATCACCGACTCCGAATTCGAGTCGATCAAAGCCAAGATCGTGTCCGGCCTGTAGGCTAGCCCAGCAGGTAGGGCGGCAGGCTAGCCCCAACAGGTAGCACGATAGGCCTAGCCCAACAGGTAGGAGAAGTAGCTGTTGCGCAGCCGGTTGAGCGGGTCCGTCCGTTGACGCAATGCACGGAATAGCTTCAGGCGCTCGCCGAAGGCTTTCGCGACATGTTCAGGCTGCAAGGCACGCGTTTGGTTGAAGGTCGGCGTACCGTTCAACGAAGACGCGAAATCATTGAAGTCGATCAGAAAGTCGTCCCATCCGCTGTCGCCGGTGGACGAGGGCTCGAGGGTAAACATGGGGCCCGAATAGCTGACGCTGAACAGAGAACCGCGGTCTTGATGCAGCCGGCTCGCGCCGCGTCACGACATTACAGCGGTATCGATGTTCTTTGTAATACGACCTGCAGAACGAAAAGTATTCGGCCAATACCTTGGGATAATCGGCCTGGGCGAACGCCCACAAACTGTAGGTGTGACGCGCCTTCCACGCATCGGTCGGCAAGTCGCGCATCCACTCGTGCGCGTACATCACCACGCCCCGATTGCTTCCGCGCAGCGCCCTCTGCATTCCCGACAACATTACGGCGCGAAGTCCCGGCGCGGCCAGCACGCTGCCGACGGTGGAGCCGAATGCGGGCAATACGTTGCGCATCACCGATTTACGGATTTGCCAGATTCCGGAGCGGCTCAAGGAAACCGCGTCGTCGAGGGTCCGGCGCTCGACGGTGATCCGATCGTTGAAAGGCGAAATGTGCAGCCGCAATGCGCCCGGCGCGTTGATGATGGATGAGAATCGACCGGCGAATTCCTTCAGAGAGAGCACTTGATAATCGATCTTGACCGGCGTCAGCGGCCGCACGCGAAGCACGACCTCGTGCACGACGCCCAGCAAGCCGTAGCTCGAGCGCAGCACGCGCATCAGGTCGCGCTCCCGTTCCGTCACGACCATTTGCTTCCCCTGCGGGGTGATCAGCTTCAGTTCCGTGATCAGGGATGAGAGCTGCGCGACGCCGGCTGCGTACGAGGGTTGCGGCAGCGTTGTCACGGCGAGCGCCCCCAGGGAGATCTGCCCCATCTCGGGGGTCAGCGGCAGCTCGAGACCCCGTTCGGCGAGCGCATGGACCAAGGTGCCTACGCGGACGCCCGCCTGTGCACGCACGAAGGTTTCGCCGAATTCCAGGATTTTGTCGAGCTGACCCACGTCCACGGTGGTACCGCCGTCGCCGCCCACGCACCGGGTCTGCGAATAGTCGGCGCCGATCATTCGAATAGGGGTTGGATAACTTTTGGTTTTGCTGAGGACCGTCGGAAGGTCCTCGAAGCGCTTGAGCTTGAGAACCAGCCGCGGGCGGCGATAAATGCCCGATGAATCCGCACTGGGCGAACGAGTGACTTTATTTACCATATTGCTTCCCCCCGGAAGACTGGAACAAGCTGAACTGCCTGCTGTCGGGGGTCACAAAACCGGATGGCTTCGTGGTGCATCCTGCACCTAGAGATACTGGCGACCCCGCTATCGTCAGGCTTCTGTAACAGAAGCCCCTTAGACCGGTGGTTTTGCGTCCCCACCTTTCGGCGGGTTTGCCCTTAAACAGCGCCCATACTATGCGTTGGAACCGGCGTCGGTGTAAAGCGCTTTTTTTGCCTTAACCCATCAGGAGCAGAGTTTCGGCGTGCTCGACGGCCTCCGGGGTGCCGCACACGACCACGACATCCCCCTCCTTGAACAGGGTATCCGCCCCAGGATCGCGCCCGACGATGCCGTCGCGCCGCACCGCGCTGACGGCCGCTTTCGAACCGCGCGCCGCCAGCTCGGCAATACTGCGGCCCACCGCCCAAGCGTGCGGGGGCAGGATGACGCTATGCAGCTCCTCCCGAAAGGCGTGGCTGTCGTCGAGATGCTCGGCGTCCGCGGCGGGAAAGTACTGACGCAACATGCTGTAGCGATGGCTGCGTATTTCATTTACGGTCCGGATCACGCGAGGCACCGCCACCTTGAGCAGCAACAACAAGTGCGACAACAGCATGAGGCTGGCCTCGAAGGTCTCCGGCACCACCTCGGTCGCGCCGGCCGATTGCAGCTGTTCGAGCTTCGTATCGTCCTGGGTGCGCACGAGAATCGGCACGTCGGCGCGCAGTTCGCGCACCGCCCGCAGGATGCGGAGCGCCACCTCGGGATTGGCGAACGTGATCACCACGCAGCTTGCATGCGCGACCCCCACGTTTTCCAGCACCTTGATCTCGCCGGCGTCCCCGTAAATCACCGGATCGCCGGCTTGCCTGCCGACGCGAATGCGGTAGGCGTCGAGATCGAGGGCAATATATTCGAAGCCTGTTTGTTCCAGCACCCGCGCGATGTTCTGACCGACGCGGCCGAATCCGCAGATGACGACGTGATCGCGCTCGGCGACGGCAAGGGTCGCGCGAGTTTCTCGCATCGCCTCGCTGTGCGACGGGCCGGTTTCGCCGAGCAGAGCGCGCGTGATCCGCCGATTGTGCCGGATCAGGATGGGCGACAACACCATGCTCAGCACGATTGCCGCAAGCAGCGGCTGCACGATGGCCGCATCGAGCAATTCGCGCCTCAGCAGCAGGGTCAACAGCGCAAACCCGAATTCGCCGCCTTGGCCCACCACCACGCCGGTGCGCAGCGACTTGAACCAGCTTCCGGTCGCGGGCTTCGTCGCCAGGGTCACCACCGCCGCTTTGAGCACCAGCATTCCGACGACGATCGCCGCCACCATCGGAAAGCGCCGCAGCAGCAATCCGACATCGAGCAGCATGCCGACAGTGATGAAGAAGAGGCCAAGCAGCACTTCGCGATACGAACGGATCGAGGCCTCGATCTGGTGACGAAACTCCGTTTCCGCGAGCATCATCCCGGCGAGGAAGGCGCCGAGCGCCAGCGACAAACCGACGTAATGAGTCGCCCACGCCGAGGCCAGCACCGCGAGAAGCACGGCGAGCGAGAACAGCTCTGCCGACCGCACCGAGGCTATGAGCAGAAACAGCGGCCGCAGCAGCCATCGTCCGGTGGCGAGCACCAGGAGCAGCGCGAGCACGGCGATCCCGATGGCGCTCACGATATGCAGGGCGTCCGCCGTCTGTCCGCCGCCGCTCAGCACCGATACCAATGCCAGGAACAGCGGAAAGCTCAGATCCTGGAACAGGCATATCGCCACGGCGAGGCGGCCATGCGTCCGGTTGTTCTCGGACTGTTCGGTGAGCTGCGCAATGATGATCGCGGTCGAGGACATCGCCACCGCGCCGCCGATCACCACGGCCACTGCGGGAACCACGTGAAATACGGTGCAGGCGCCCGCGGCAACGATGCCGGTCGTAACCAGCACCTGCGCGCCGCCGACGCCGAGTACTTCCCCACGCATTGCCACCAGGCGCGGAAGGGAAAACTCCAGTCCCAACGTAAACACCAGGAACACCACGCCGAAGTCCGCCAGCAGCCGCGTCGTCTCGTTGTCGGCCGCCAGGGCCAAGGCATGCGGCCCAAGAAGCATCCCGACCGCAAGATATCCGAGTATCGCCGGCAATTTCAGCTTGCGCACGCCGGCGACCACGCATACCGATGCGGCGAGCAAAATCAGGATTTGCAGCAGCGGATCGTTATGATGCATCCCTTCCCTCGAACCTCTGAGCCGACGGCTCGTAGCATATAGCGATCAGAAGCTCGACAGGCCGGTCGCCTCCGCAAACCGGTAACGCCAATAGGCTGCGGCGGACTCGTCGACAAAATCGGCGTCCGCGGAGGCGCCGGACCAAGCTTCTGCAAAATAGGCGGATACCGCTTGCGCGGGCCCGGCCCGCGCGGGCATGCGTAATTCGACACTGGCGGCGAGATTCAAGTCGGCAAGGTTGCGGCGGGTGAAATTGGCGGCGCCCAGGTTCATCCACACATCGTTGCGATGTCGGAGCACGAGGAGCTTGGGCTGCGATGCTCCTTGTTCGCTCGGGTACCAGCGCACCTCGATGCGCGGGCTGCCGTCGCGAAGTAGCTCGCCGGCCACCGCCTGATTCGGCGCCCGATTGCGGGCGAGCAGCACTTTCAGGCTGGCACCGCGCGCTGCCGCACGCAGGGCAGCCGCGATGAGCCGCCGGTCACTCAAGTTCTCCACGAGGATGTTGATCTGATCGCCGCTGCCCGCCGCCGCCATCGCATCGAGCAGCGCGATCGCGATGGCGCCCTCGGTGAGAAATCTGGCGTCGATCGATCCGACACCGCGGGCGTCGGCCGGCGGTCTCGAGGGCAGGCGATCGTCATCCGTCGACCAAGAAGCGATTTGCAGTTCCCCGGCGATCATTGCGTGCGCCAATGAGCCGCGCAGCACCAGGGCCGCCATGCCGCCGGTGGGTCCCAGGATGGCGGTCCATCCGCCGGAACCGTCGTCCGCAACCAGGAGTTGCCGCTGGTCCGACTTGAGATTCTGCATGCGCGCCAATGCCGGCAGCGTGATTTCGCCCGACGTCTCCTCAAACGGATCGCTCCACCAGCCGAACACCAGGCGCCACAGCGCCGAATACAATGGATTGGAATCGCGCAAGCGATCGAGCCGAATACGCACGACGATGACGCCGGCCTCCTCCAGCGACGCCAAGATGTGCGGGGGGGTGCCGCCGAACTGCTCGTAGCCCGGGTCGGTCAAGAGAACGGCCTTGATATGGGGCCGCAACCGCTTTCGCGTCAGCAAGCGTTGCGCGAGTTCGGGAATCATCGGAGATCGGTCGAGCACGATCATCTGTTCGGCATGATCGATCGCGGACATTTCCCGCGCGTGAACGGCCTCGTGCCCCGGTGAATCGTGCAGAAAATCGACGTCCGCTTCCGACAACCGGGAAACTTGCGAGACAAGGTGGGTCCCCGGCGGCAGCGGCTTCGCTGAATTCCAGAAGGCCAGGGAGAGCCACGCGAGCACCAGCAGAAAGCCTGTTCCCTTGGCGAATCGCTTGAATCGCGACATGGCTCGGCCTGCCGGCGGGTGCGCCGGCGACTCCCCTAGAGGCTTGGTATCTGGCATGTGGAGTCAGTCCGGATATTCGATCTGCGCCTCTGCCTCAGCCTCCTCGATCGCCGTGCCGACCTCCATCCAGCGAGTCTCCATCGCTGCCGCCTCGCGGGTCAATTCGGCGTGTTGAGCCTGCAGCCCGCCATGCATCGGATCCTTGCACAGTTCCAGTTCAATGAGAGCGCGTTCCGCCGCGATCGCATCGATGCGCGTCTCGATCTCGACCATCTCGCGGCGCAGCCGGCCCAGCAGTCCGCGCGATTTCGAGGTAAATTTCGCCGCGGTCCCCGCCGCCGGGCGCTTGCGCGCTTCCTTCTTCGCAGTTGCCGGCTCGGCCTTTCCGCGTGACGCGACGCCTCGTTGGTAGTCGTCCAAGTCGCCGTCAAAGACCTGGAGCCGGCCGTCGGCCACCAACCAGAGCGAGTCCGCGACGGTCTTGATCAGATGACGATCGTGGGACACGATCAGCATCCCGCCCTCGAAGCTCTGCAGCGCGACGGTGAGGGCCTCACGCATGTCGATATCGAGATGATTGGTCGGCTCATCCAACAGCAAGAGGTTGGGCCGGCGCGCCACCAGCAAGGCCAGTGTCAGGCGCGCTTTCTCGCCGCCCGAAAATCGTCCCACGGGTTCGAACGCCCGATCGCCCTGGAAACCGAATCTACCCAACATATCGCGCACGCGCTGTTCGTCGCCCTTTGCGAAATCCGGCCCCCCCAGATTGCGCAAATGCCAGAAGGCATCGCAGTCCGGCCGCAGCTGTTCCATTTGCTGCTGCGCAAAATACCCGACGCAGAGATCCGCGGCCGCAACGCGCCGCCCCGCGAGCGGAGCCGCTTCGCCAGCGAGCATTTTCGCCAAGGTCGACTTGCCCGCACCATTCGGCCCGAGCAGGGCGATCCGATCCTGGGGCGCTATCGAGATGTTGACGCCAGCAACGACGCGGTTGCCTGCATAGCCGCAGTCGGCGTCCTCCACGGTCAGCAGAGGACGCGGCACTTTGAGCGGAGCGCCGAATTCGAACTCGAAGGGGCTGTCGACGTGCGCCGGTACGATGCGCTCCATTCGCTCCAGCATCTTCAGCCTGCTCTGCGCCTGACGCGACTTCGTGGCGCTCGCCCGAAAGCGGTTGACGAAGGAGGTGATTTCGGCCACGCGCTTCACTTGCCGGGCTTGCAGCACCCGCTGCAGCGCCAATTCCTCCGCGCGCTTCAGTTCGAATTGCGAGTAATTCCCCGTGTAGCCGCGGATGGAGCGATTCTCGATGTGCAACACCCGGTCGATGATCGCATCGAGGAATTCCCGATCGTGGGAAATCATCAATAGAGTGCCCGGAAACGTCTTCAGCCAATCCTCGAGCCACACGATGGCGTCCAGATCCAAATGATTGGTCGGTTCGTCGAGCAGGAGCAGGTCAGCGCGCGAACACAGCGCCCGCGCCATGGCCAGGCGCACGCGCCAGCCCCCGGAGAATTCCGCGACCTTGCGTTCGTGGTCCGCCGTTTTGAAGCCGAGCCCATGCATGATCGCCGCGGCGCGGGCAGCGGCACGATATCCGTCGATCGCGTGCATCGCCGCGTAGCCCTCCGCGAGCGACATGGCCGCTTCGTGCCGCTCTGCGTCTGCGATCGCGCCGAGCACGCTGCGCAGCTCGCGGTCGCCATCCAGCACGAACGCGAGCGCCTCGCGGTCGACCGCCGCCACTTCTTGTTCGACATGGGCGATCTTCAGGCCTGCCGGCACTCCGATCTCGCCGTGGTCGGCCGAGAGATCGCCGCGAATCGCCGCAAACAAACTGGACTTGCCGGTGCCGTTCGCGCCGGTGATGCCGACCTTGTTGCCGCGAAAGATGGTGAAGTTGACCTGCTCGAAAAGCGGCTCCGGACCGCGCCGCAGGGTGAGATCCCGAGCAGATAACACGGCGATCGGCTACGACGAGAGGCGAATCGGCCGCAATACCGTGGGAACGCACAATGCCGAGTGATGGGCGGCTCCGCCAAGCTGGCCCGACAGAATACCGAGCAATTTGTCCGCTTCCATGGCATCGCCGAACAGGCGGCCCTGCGCGTAGAAACACCCGTGCTTGCGCAAGAATTCGAGCTGCTCGCTGGCCTCCACGCCTTCGGCAATCACTTCGAGATCGAGGCTCTTTCCCATGTCGATGATGGTGCGGACGATGGCAGCATCGTCCGAATCGACGGCGACATCGCGGACGAACGACTGATCTATTTTCAGCGTACCGATCGGAAACTGCTGCAACGCCGACAGCGACGAATAGCCCGTGCCGAAATCGTCGATGGCCAGGTTCAAGCCCATGGCATACAGCTCGTTCAACAGTCCGATGGTGCGCTTCGGATCGGTCATCAACGTGGTTTCGGTGACTTCCAGCTCGAAGCAGGTGGGCGAGACATTGTGCTTGCGGAACACGCCCCGGCAGCGGGCGATGAAGCTCGACTGCTTCAGCTGGCGAAGCGAGAGATTGATCGCGATCCGGCCCGGCTCCGGCACGCTTTTTTGCCACTGTCGGTAATCCGAACATACGCGATTCAACACCCATTCGCCGATATCCAATATCAGGCTGGTCTCTTCGGCAAGAGGAATGAAATGCGAAGGCGAGATGTCTCCGTGACCAGGCAGACGCCACCGGAGCAGCGCCTCGGCCCCGACCACGAAGCCGGTTCTGAGATCGACTTTGGACTGATACAGAATGACCAATTCATCCCGTTCGAGCGCGCGCCGCAGCTTGCTCTTCAACATCAGCCTTTCGACCGCGGCGGCATTCATTTCCGGGACGTAGAAGGCGCTGGAATTGCCGCCGTTCTGCTTCGAGTGATACATCGCCGCGTCGGCGTTCCGAATCAGATCGATGACATTTTCGGCGTCGTAGGGGCAGATCGCAACTCCGACGCTCGCCGTCAGGTAAACCTCTTGCTGGTTCACATAAAACGTGCGGCTTATTTCGTCGAGCAACGTGCGCGCCAGAGTGCCGATGCTCGCGCGATTGTCGACATCCATCGGCAGGTCATCGATGAACATGGCGAACTCGTCGCCTGCCAGCCGCCCGATGACCGTATCCTTGCTCAGGCTTCTGGTGAGGCGTTCGCTGAGGATCTCCAGGGTGCGGTCGCCCGCGGCATGTCCAAAGGTGTCGTTGACTTCCTTGAACCGGTCCAAATCCAAATAAAGCAGCGCCAGCGACCGTTGATTGCGGCGAGCGCGCGCGATGGCCTGCTGCAGCAAATGCTGAAACTGCATGCGATTGGGCATTTTCGTGAGCGTGTCGTAGCGCGCCAAATACCGTATGCGCCGTTCGGCGCGCTTGCGCTCCGTTATATTTCGCGCCACATAAATGTTGCCCTGAAACTGCGGATCTTCCGTGGTGATGGAGGATGAAGCCATGGACACGGGAATTGTCTGTCCGCTCGCCGTGCGCAGTACGGTCTCGCGGGCCTCGGGCGCAGAGTTCGTCAAATCGAAGGTATTGCGGTGAGCATCGTCGATGAAGCTGACCAGAGGTTTGCCCACCAAATCCCCGTCCTCATAGCCGAGCAGTCGTTGGGTGGCCTCGTTGCAGCTTTTAACGATGCCTTCGGGCGAGGTCACCAAGACCGCATCGCTCAGGCTGTTGAGCACGGTGTTGAGATAATTCTTGGTGATCGTCGTTTCGTTCAGCTTCTGCCGCATGCGTTCGAGGGCGAATTGCAGGTCGCCCAATTCATCGTGGCGGACGACGGCGAGCGGCCTGGTGTAGTCGCCCTGACCGATGCGGTCGGCGCTCTTGACCAGCGCGGCGATGGGTCCCGCCAATTGGCGGGCAATGAACCAGGCGCCGGCCAGTCCCAAAACGAGGAGCGGCAACGTGATGCCGGCCAGCAAGCCGCGCATGCGCTTGATCTGCAGGCCCTGTTGACTTTCGAGCTGTTTGCCGATGCTGGCGAGGGTCTCGCGCATCTCGGCGCGGCTCATCGAGATGCGCAAACTACCGACCCGTTGCACGGGAGCCGACACCAGGTTCGAATGAATGGTGCTTTGGAAAACGAACCAATCGCCGTTCTGTTGTGCCGCGGGATCTCCGCCGCTGAACAGAACCGTGCCTCGCGCATCGAGAACTTCGACTCTTTCGATATCGCGTTCATCGAGCAGCCGCTCGGCGATCGAGGCGACCGCGACCTTGTTGCCCGAGGCGAGCGCGGGCGCGAGCGAAGTGCCGGTGATCTCGCTCAGACTGCTCGCGCGGGTTTCAAGGTCGGCTTCCAATTTCTGCGCGACGGTGGCATAGGTAAGCTGATTGAGGTCCGCGGCGTCCACCCGGTGCTCGTAGTACGACAGCCCGCCGAGCAGCAGGGACAGCACGGCGCCCACCGCGAGTGCAAGCAGCAAATACTTGGTTTTAAGGCTTCGCGCCATCGATTACACCGGCCGCTCGCGTCCTGGAAGTGAAAGGAATGATACCCGTTCACGCCAAACCCTATAAGGGGATCGGTACAATCCGTCGTAATGGACCTGAAATATGCGTATTGATATCTATTCCGACACGGTTTGCCCTTGGTGCTATCTAGGCAAACGACGCTTCGAGCTCGCGGTGGCGGCACGCCCGCACCATGAGCCGCGCGTGACCTGGCGGCCTTTCGAGCTGAATCCCGACTTACCGCCGGAGGGCGTCGACCTCGCTCCTTACCTCGCCGCCAGGATGGGAACGCCGGAGCGGGTGGCGCAGGCGCAGGCCGAATTGAAGCGTCAAGGGGAGTCGAGCGGCATCGAATTTCGCTTCGATCTGATGAAGCGCATGCCGAACACGCGCCGCTCACACCTGCTGATTGCCCATGCGGCCCGTGCGGGACGGCAGGCCGCCGTCAAGGATCGGGTCATGCGCGCCTATTTCGAGGAGGGCTGCGACATCGGGGATGTCGAGACACTGGTGCAACTGGGGGTCGAGGCGGGTCTCCCGGAGCGCGAATCCCGCTCGGCGCTCATTTTGCGCGCGGGGCAGGACGGTGTGATCGCCGCCGAGCGCCACGCTACGGTTTTGGGCATTACCGGGGTCCCGACCTTCGTTTTCGATGGCCAATACACGATTTCGGGAGCCCAGGAGGTGGCCACCTTCGCGCAAGTCTTTGATCAGGTTGCCGACCTTACCGCGGCCCGAACGGTGTCGTGAACGAAGGCGAACTCACCGGGCAGGCCCGTACCCATATTTTGGACGTGCAAGAGCCGCCTTGTGCACTGCACAAGCATGTGGGGGTGCCGTTTCGCAATTTGCGCCAGCGCAGCGCTGGCCGACGGTTTCGATCTGGTCCCGCACAGCGGCTTTCGGGACTTTTCGCGCCAACTGACCATCTGGAATGGGAAATTCAGCGGCGAACGACCCGTGTATGGCCTCTCCGGGGAGCTCATCGACGTGTCGGAGCTTGCGCCCAGGGAGCGCATCGAGGCGATTTTATCCTGGTCGGCGCTGCCCGGAGCGAGTCGGCATCACTGGGGAACGGATGTTGATCTCATCGATCACAGGGCCACGCCGCCCGGATACCGGGTGCAACTGACGCCCGAAGAGTTCGAGCCGGGCGGACCCTACGCCGCCCTCAGCGCGTGGTTGGCCGGCAATGCGGACCGCTTCGGGTTTTTCCGTCCGTATCGCGGCGTACGGTCGGGCGTTCAGCCCGAACCTTGGCATTTCAGTTTCGCACCGGTCGCCGAAAACGCTCGCCGCGCTCTGACCCCGGCCGTGTTGCGCAAGGCCATCGCCGCAGCGCCGCTATTGGGTAAAGAAGAAGTACTCGCGCGGGTCGATGAGTTGCATGCGCGGTATGTGGCCGCAATCGATTGGCCTTAGCGGCCGATTCGATTGGCCTTAGCGGCCGAGTCAGGCCCAGAGCGCCTTCAAGTGAGTCAGCATCAGGCCCCGCACCTGTCCCAATTGGTTCTCGCCCGAGGTGAATAGCGGCGGATTTCGCCGCAACATCGGCCAGCGCTCGGAACGCAGAACGCGGCGCAGGTAGCCAAGATTGCGGTCGATCGCCTCGAGATAGGGATTCTTGCCGCCGAACAGAGGTTCGACATATCGGTACGCATGTTCGAACTCGCCCTCCAGGCGCTGCACGCGTGTCTCGCGGACGAACTCCGGGGTCTGCCGCAGCAGATCGACGCCGGAACTGTATCGGACCTGCAGGGCGCCATCGTTGCCGGCCGCGGCGGCAATTCCCCCGAGGACGAATTCCGGATACAGCCGGTCGCGGCACTTCTCGAGGTAGCATCGATCCGCCATCTGGGCGATCAAATCCGCGGTACCCAGCAGATGCCCCAGCTTGCGGTCGCGCGGATCGGCAAGCTGAATTTGATCGAGTTTGATTTCATAACCGGTGAAATGCACGATGCGGGTGGAGATGGGCACCCAATTTTCCATGCCGATGGTCGGCAGGAAGCGCGCCAAAAAGCGCGCGCTGCGGGTCACGTGGTACAGCGTGAACTCAGCCCCGTTGCGGTGCTGCCGGTCGCCAAATTCACGAATGTAGCCTGCATCATGAAACAGCGAGGTGACCAGCGCCATCACGGCGCGCTCGGCACCAAAGCGCATCCGGCTCTCGACGGTGCGCTCGTACCCCACGAGCAGGCGCGCCATCGCCAAGGTCATGTCGAGGGAGTGCTGGCGATCGTGGTAGACGGTATCGACGCCGTGGTAGCCCGGCATTCGGCCCGTAAAGAGCTTGTCGAATTCCTCAAAGGCGACGGCAACTCGGTTGAACGACTCGCCCGGAAAGGCGGCCGTGAACAATTCTCGTACCGCAGCGGTCACCGCCTCGGTGGAACTGACTTGTACCGAATTCGTAACATCATAGTCGTTACGGCGAAGATCGTGCATCCATGGAAGTCTAGGCCCTTGGCGGGGCGAGCGCCACGTGCATAGTTCTCTTTTATCGCAGTGCGCATGAGGGCCGCATCACAGATTATTGTCAAATGCTGCGGGCCTGAACCTGCGCCTCAATAGACTTTGAGTCCGCCGAATTTCTGCTTGATGCGGCGTGCCAAGGCGGCGTATCCGAGCCAGAAGCCGCCGCCGAGCGCCGTCAAAATTGCGAGAATCTCAATCCAGGTCCGATTCGACATGCCGGCTGAAATCTCTGCACCCGCGCCCCTTGACGGGACGCTGCCCGCCGCACTCGCGGGCGCCGGCACCGCTCTTGCCGCGTCGAGTTCGGATTGCTTGATCGCAAGCTCGCGCTTGAGTTGCTCGAGCTCCGTGCGCGCCGCCGCCTCGGCCAGGGCCGGAGTCGTCGCACGGCTGCGGTCCAATTCTTCCTCGAGGCGTTTGATCCGCACCGTGGCGGGTTCCTTGGAGGTAAGGTAGGCGGTTTTCACCCAACCGGTGGTTCCCTCACCCAAGCGGACCTGCGTGAATTCCCCGTCGATGGCCATCGTCTCCACCGCGGCTCCGGAATGCAGCGTCGCCAAGCGTTGCCCTTGTCCGTTCTGCTCCGCATAGACGCCGAGCACGAGTTCATCGCTGACGTAGGCGGTCGCCGCCGTGGCGCCCGCCGCCGTGAGGCCGGCCGCCGCGAAGCCGGCCGCCGCCAACAGCAGCGCGCGTGCGCGTTTCACGCCGCGATTCCTGTTTGCTTGAGCAGAGGGCGAACGTCGGGCTCGCGTCCGCGAAACCGAACGAAGGCCTCCATCGCATCCAAACTGCCGCCGCGCGCAAGAATCGAATCGAGAAACCGCGCCGCCGTCGCGCTGTCGAACACCCCCGCCTCTTCGAACGCTTCGAACGCGTCGGCCGCGAGAACCTCCGCCCATTTGTAGCTGTAGTACCCTGCCGCATATCCGCCCGCGAAAATGTGCGCGAAGCTTGCAGGCATCCGATTGAACGGCGCCGCCGGCACCACGGCCACCCGCCGCCGCACGCCGGCGAGCGTTTCGGCAACCTTCGCGCCGACCAGCGGGTCGTAGTTTGCGTGCAGTTCAAAATCGAAGCTCGCAAGTTCGATTTGCCGCAGCGTATCGAGCGCCGCGTTGAATGTCCGAGTGCCCAATAGGCGACGAAGCATATCGACGGACAAAGGTTCCCCGGTATCCACATGGGCGGATATGAGCGGCAGGACCTCCGGCCGCCAAGCGAAGTTCTCCATGAATTGGCTGGGAAGCTCGACCGCGTCCCACGCCACGCCGTTGATTCCGGCAATGCTGGGGTAGGCCACACGCGTCAACATATGGTGCAGGCCATGGCCGAACTCGTGAAACAACGTCGTCACTTCGTCATGAGTCAGGAGTGCGGGCCCGCTGCCGACGGGAGCGGTAAAATTGCATACCAATTGCGCCACCGGCAGCGCAGTTCCCGCGGGCAAGGATTTGGCGATCACGCATTCGTCCATCCAAGCGCCGCTGCGCTTTTCGGTGCGCGAGTACGGATCCAGGAAAAATCCGGCGACGACTCGTTCGTCCGGTCCGACCAGATCGTAAAACCGTACGCTGGGATGCCAAACGCCGACGCCCGTCCGTTCGCGCACGCTGATGCCGTAAAGGCGCCGAATCAGGGCAAATAAACCGCCGAGAACCTTGGGCAGCGGAAAAAATGGGCGCAGCGCTTCTTGCGATACCTTGAATCGGCTTTCCTGAAGCCGCTCGCTGTAGAACGCCATGTCCCAGGCGTTGAGTTTTCGGCCCGCAAACTCCTCGAGATCCGAGAATTCCTGCCGTGCAGCGGGCAAGCAGCGCCGCGCCAGATCGTCCAAAAAGGCGAGCACCTGCTTGCTGCTCTTCGCCATTCGGGTAGCCAACGCATAATCGGCAAAATTCTTGAAACCCACCAAGCGGGCGAGCTCGTGACGCAGCGGCAGTATCTCGGCGATGATGGGGCTGTTGTCGAATCGTCCCGCGCTCGGCCCCAACTCGGATGCTCGCGTGAGCCACGCTTCGTAGATGTCGCGGCGAAGTTGCGCGCTCTCGGCACTCGCCATGACCGTCATGTACGTGGGCTGATCGAGTTTGAACAGCCAGCCGGGCTGGTTTGCCTCGCGGGCGTCGGCGGCGGCACGATCGATGGTGTTCGCCGGCAGACCCGCGAGTTCCGAACTGTCGGTGACGCTGCGGGTGTAGGCACGGCTTGCGTCGAGCACATTTTCGGAAAACTTGGTGGCCAATTGCGCCAGCCGCTGGGCGACTTCGCAGTAACGGGTCTTCTCGTCGGACCGCAGATCGACCCCCGCAAGCCGAAAATCGCGCAGCGCATTGTCGACTACTTTGCGCTGCTGCGGATCGAGCGAGCCGCCTTCATGTTGCAACACATGAGCATAGCCCGCCTGCAGGGCGGCATTCTGGCCGAGTTCCGAGGAGTATGCCGTCAGCAGCGGCACGCATTCATTGTACGCCTCGCGCATGTCGGCGGAATTGGCGACCGCATTCAAATGGCCTATGGGGCTCCAGACTCGGCTCAATCGATAGCTCAATTCTTCGACCGGGACGACCAGGGAGGCGAATGTGGGGCTGGGGTCGGCGGTCAGTTCCGCAAGACGCGCGCGATTCTCCGCCAGTACCTTCTCCAACGCGGGACGCGCGTGGCTCGCCTCGATGCGGCCGAAAGCGGGCAGCGATTCCAATTCAAGCAGTGGGTTGTTCACTCAGCGATTCTATCAGAGGCGGGTCAACATCCAGGCGAGGGCGGCGGCGCTGCCGACGAATCCGCCGAACCCCGCCACCGCCCGGCGCCGAAACCGCAGCGCGAGGGACTCGCCGTCGGATGCAGCCAGTAGAAATGACCGCCCATCGCCCGGCTCCGCCAGCACATTGAGCGACGGAGGCTTGGTTTCCGCCGCGCGGCCGTCAAGGACCTGACGGCGAGCCGCGTCGCGGGCCTGCTCCCATTCCTCGCCGCTCAAAGTTCCATCGTGATCGGCATCGAAACGTGCGAGGAGCCTGGCCTGGTCTTGTTTCCATGCCCGCAACAAAGCTGCGACTGCGGCATCGGGGTTCTCGACGCTGGCACCGCCGAGGCTGCGAAACGCGCCAATCGCGTATAGCTGCTCATGCTCCTGCAAGCGATGCTCCGTGTAGCGGTATTTGCCGGCGACGACCGTATCGACGAGTACACCGAAGATGCCGGTGCCGTTCGGTATGTGCATCTCGGGCCACTCGGAGGATCCGTACCAAACGTCGCTCGAGCCGGGGAAGACTTCCGCGCCGCGCGGATCCACCAAGCAGAGGCCGGTCCCGTCATCCAGCAGAAAAGGAAGCTCGCTGGCGCCGCTCTCGATCGTCCTCCAAGACCGCGACCGGCCGCTCGAGCCGCGTTCCTCGATTTTATAGCGCCACCAGGTACAGGGTTTGCCGGTCAGCGGACCTTTGCTCTGCGCGCCGGGCGGCAGGATACCCCGGCCACTGAGCTCCACATAGCCTTGCGCAGCGGAACGCACCCGCGAGGTCGGGGTGTCCTCGATGATGCGATTTTTGGCCCACGCCTTCATGGCGTACCAAAACGAATACACACCGGCCGCCGCGAGGCCAATGACGATGAGCCAAGACTTGTAGGGAGCGCCGGGCACGACCGGATCGGTGCTTCAAGTGCCGAAGAGCGCGCCCATCTCCACGTCGCTCTTTTCCGCAGCCGAGAATTCGAGCAATTGCGCCGGGTGGAATCCGAATCGCTGTGCAACCAAGACGTCCGGAAAGACATTCACCCGAATGTTATTCAGATTGACCTGATCGTTGTAGAGTTCTCGCCGGTCGGCGATGGACTCTTCGAGAGCGGTGATTCTCGCCTGCAACTGCTTGAATGTCTCGTCGGTCTTGAGCTGCGGGTAGTTCTCGGCCACCGCGAACAACCGTCCGACTCCGGCGCGCAGCTGCTGCTCGGCCGCCCCGACGGCCGCGACATTCCCCGAAGTGCTCGCCTGGCTGACCGAGGCTCGCGCGCGCATCACCTTTTCGAGCGTTTCTTGCTCGAATTGCATGTAGCGCTTGCAGGTTTCCACCAGCTTGGGCAGTTCATCGTGACGCTGCTTGAGCAGCACGTCGATGTTGGCCCATGCCACCTTGACGTTCTCGCGAAGTCCCACAAGTCCGTTGTAGATGCCTGCCAAATAAGCGACCAATACGACGGCCAAGGCGAGGAGCACGATGAGAACGACCACGGCAACACCTCATCCGTAAGTTTGGGACGCGGCCAGTATATCATCGGGTTTTAGCAGCCCTTTGGGTGGAGTTCACAGTGTCGGACCAAGCCTTCGATCTCATCAGCATCGGCGGCGGCAGCGGCGGCCTCGCTTGCGCGCAGCGGGCAGCGGAGTTCGGGGCCAAGGCCGCGGTCGTCGAATCGCACCGCTTGGGGGGGACTTGCGTGAACGTGGGCTGCGTTCCGAAGAAGGTCATGTGGAATGCAGCGAGCGTCGCGCAGTGTCTCGCGGATGCGGACGACTACGGCTTCCATGGCGCCGTAGCCGGCAATGACTGGCCGACGCTGAAGCGCAAGCGCGATGCGTATGTGCTGCGGCTGAATGCCATTTACGAGCGCATGCTGACGACCAAGGGCGTCACCTTGGTACGGGGCGTCGCGCGCTTCCTGGGCAAGAACGCCGTGGAGGTCAATGGCGAGCGGCTGACCGCGCGGCACATCGTGATCGCGACGGGCGGCCAGCCCATGCTGCCGGATCTGCCCGGGGCAGGACTGGGCATAGTCTCTGACGGCTTTTTTTCCCTCGAACAGCGGCCAAAGCGAGTCGCCGTTGTCGGCAGCGGCTACGTTGCGTGCGAGTTGTCCGGAGCGCTTCACGCACTCGGCAGCGAGGTTGAGCTCTTCATACGCAAGGATCATTTGCTGACGAGCTTCGACTCGATGCTGGGCAAATCGCTGATGCGCGAAATGGCCGAGCAGGGAATCGCGATCCACCCGTACGTAGTGCCCGCGTCGGTCCAGGAGCGGTCCGGCCTCAAGACCCTGGCCGCGGCGGATGGACGCGAGTTCCGGGGATTCGATTGTTTGCTCTGGGCGGTCGGGCGCACGGCCAATGTGGCAGGCCTCGATTTGAAAAAGGCCGGCATCGAAGCGGACGATGGCGGTTTCATCGTCACCGACGGATTTCAGAACACCAGCGTGCCCGGCATCTACGCCGTCGGCGACGTGACGGGACGAGCCGCCCTGACGCCGGTGGCGATCGCTGCCGGTCGGCGGCTGAGCGACCGCCTATTCGGCAACAAAAGCGAGCGCCGCCTGGAATACAGCATGATTCCGACCGTCGTGTTTACGCACCCGCCCATTGGTACCGTGGGCGCGAGCGAAGCGGAGGCCCGCGCGCAATACGGGGACGCCGTCAAGGCCTATGTCGCCGACTTCACGCCGATGTACCACGCGTTGACGGCGAGAAAAACCCACACCGATATGAAGCTCGTTTGTGTGGGTCCCGAAGAGCGGATTGTCGGCTGTCACATCATCGGCATCGGCGCCGATGAAATGCTGCAAGGCTTCGCCGTGGCGATCCGGATGGGCGCGACCAAACAGGATTTTGACGATACTGTCGCCATTCATCCGACCAGCGCAGAAGAACTGGTTACCATGCGCTAGCGCGGGCGCAGAGATGCCCGGGCCGGGTGTGCTGCCTAGGTGTGCTGCGCGAGCGCTTCCAGAACGGGTTGGGTATCGGGCCGTATGCCGCGCCAGAGCAAAAAAGACTCCGCCGCCTGCTCCACCAGCATCCCCCACCCCTTGGTGGTGCGCGCCGCATGCAGCGATTTCGCCCACAGCGTGAAGGGAGTGTGACCGCGGCCATAAGCCATGTCGTAGCAAATCGTCTCTTCTCCGACGAGCCCGACCGGCAGGTCGGGCATTTGGCCGCGCAGGCTCGCCGAGGTGGCATTGATAATGAGATCGTAGGGCGGCCCCTCGACTTCGGCGAACCCGCAGCCCGATATTTTGCCCAAATCGGCAAATTCACCCGCCAATTTGCGCGCTCGATCCGGTGTCCGATTGGCGATGACCAGCTCGCCCAATTCGCGTTCCAACAAGGGACCGAGGACACCGCGCACCGCGCCGCCGGCGCCTAGAATCAGAACTCTCCTGTTGGCCAGCGAAATGCCTAAGTTGCGTTCGAGATCGGCCGTGAGTCCGAGTCCGTCGGTGTTATCGCCCAGCAGAGAAGTGTCCTTGAAAAAAGCAATCGTGTTGACCGCCTGTGCGCGTTCCGCCCGCGGTGTGAGTTCGTTGACGAGTTCCGCCGCGGCTTGCTTATGAGGAAGCGTGACATTGAGGCCGCGCACACCGCCAGCGAACAAGCGCAGGGCTTCGCGCCGAAAATCGTCGGGGACGACGTCGAACAAGCGGTACACCAAATTCTGTGCGGTGGCCTTGGCGAACATCCCGTGGATAAAAGGCGACCAGCTGTGGGCGACGGGGTGACCCACGAGCCCGTATTGATCCGGTATGTCGGGTCCCAAGCTCACTCCGCCAGCCACTCCGCCGCGCGCTTCGCGAAATACGTCAGAATGCCGTCCGCCCCCGCCCGCTTCATGGACACCAGCGACTCCAACGCCACGGAGCGCTCTTCCAGCCACCCATGACCCGCCGCAGCCATGATCATGGCGTATTCGCCGCTCACCTGATAGACAAAGGTCGGCATCCCAAATCGATCTTTGATGCGACGCACAATATCGAGATACGGGAGGCCGGGTTTGATCATGACCATATCGGCGCCCTCATCGATGTCGAGGGCGACCTCGCGCAGAGCTTCGTCGGAGTTGGCGGGGTCCATTTGATAAGTGTGCTTGTTGCCGCTGCCAAGCTGTCCCGCGGACCCGACGGCATCGCGGAACGGTCCGTAGAAGCTCGAGGCATATTTCGCCGCATAGGCCAAAATTCGGGTGTTGACCAGGCCGGCAGTCTCGAAAGCATTGCGAATCGCGGCGATGCGTCCATCCATCATGTCCGAGGGTGCGACCACGTCAGCGCCTGCATCGGCGTGAGAGCGCGCCTGCCGCACGAGAGTCTCCACGGTCAAATCGTTCTGGACGTAGCCCATGTCATCGATGAGGCCATCCTGCCCGTGCGTCGTGAACGGATCGAGCGCGACGTCGGTGATGACACCGAGGGACGGGAACTCCTTTTTCACCGCGCGCACGGCCGCCTGCGCTATGCCGTTCGGATTCCAGGACTCGCGCGCGTCGAGCGTCTTTTTCTCCTTCGGCGTGACGGGGAACAGGGCAATGGCCGGGATCTTGAGGCGCATCAGGGTCTCGCACTCGCGCAGCAGCTGATCGATGGATAACCGCTCGATTCCCGGCATTGAAGCCACCGCTTGGCGCTCGCCGATGCCTTCGACCACGAAAATAGGGTAAATCAACGCATCGACGCTCAAGCGGGTCTCGCGCATCAAGCGGCGGGAAAACTCGTCTCGGCGCATGCGCCGCATGCGGGCATTTGGAAATGAATTGGCGGCAGATCCGGTCATCTCGACTGTGACTCCTTACTTTAGCGTCAGCGCAGCTAATCCGGTCCGATTACGCCCCGCCGAGGCTCTCCGCAGTCGGCGTCGTCGGCATAACGCGGTAGTATCGCGGGAAAGAACTCTCGAGCCGGGTGCTGATTTAACCATGAAGGATCAGGTTGGCGGAAATCACAAGCAGGCCCGCTTTCAGGCGCTGTGCCAATCCTTGCGCCCGGATCTGCTGCGTTTCGCCTTCTGGTTGTCCCGCGACCGCGCCTTGGCCGAAGACGTGGTGCAGGAAACCCTGCTGCGTGCCTGGAAGGCGCAGGACTCGCTTCTGGACGAGGCCGCGGCCAAACCTTGGTTCATGACCATCATCCGCCGGGAATACGCACGCAGCTTCGAGCGCAAGCGATTTGTGACCGTCGATGTCGACGAACTGGTCGCCCGCGAGGAACCGATGCTGGCCGCCGCGGAGGAGCAAAATATCGCCGAACTGCGCGCCGCATTGTTCAAGTTACCGGACGAATACCGCGAGCCGCTGGTTCTGCAAGTTTTGATGGGCTTCTCCACCGCGGAAATAGCCCGCGAGCTGAACCTCTCCGGCGCCGCCGTGCTGACGCGGTTGTTTCGGGCGCGTAAGCAGCTGCGGGCTGCCTGCGGGGAGGATACGAGTCTGGATCCGCAAGAATGATCGACTGTACCCGTTACCGACAAGCGCTCCTGGCTCAACCGCGTGATGCGGATCCCGCATTGAGCGAACACCGCGAAAGCTGCCGAGACTGCAGCGCTTTCACTGAACGTTTGCTGCGTTTCGAGTCGCGCCTCGAGCACGCCCTCGGAGTCGCGCTCCCAACGGCGCAAGCGGCATCCTCGTTCGACCGGGAGCTGCCGCTGCGCGCCGAATCGCCGCCAATGCGGAAGCGCCTGGCTTCTCGCAGAGGCTGGCTGGCCATGGCAGCGAGTGTTCTGCTGGGATTTGCGGTCGCGGCCGGCCTGTGGGTCGGTCTTCCGCGCTCGAGCCTTGCCGCCGACGTCGTCACGCACATGAAGGGGGAGCCGCAAGCGTGGCGCCGCACCGACGTGGCGGTGCCGGATGCCACACTCGAAGAAGTGCTGCGCGAGTCGCACTTGCGCCTGGCCGCCGGTGCGGGGCTCGTCAGCTATGCCAGTAGTTGCCGCTTCCGCGGACACCGGGTACCGCACCTCGCGGTCCAGACTGAAGCCGGGCCGGTCACCGTGATGGTGCTGGTGCATGAAAGCGTGTCCAAGTCCACGCACTTCGACGAGCAGGGCTACCGCGGAATTATCGTGCCCGTGCCGGATCACGGCAGCCTGGCGGTGTTCACGCGCGGCGGCGACACGGATCCCAAGACCGTCGCACGCATTGCCGATCGCGTGCTGCATGCGATCGTCTGGACCGGCTAGGCGCTGGTCGGCGCCTTAAATCCCGACTTCGCCGAGTAAATCGACCAGCTGCCGCGCGGTCGCCGCCAAGGTCGGGTGGTCGGCCTCGAATCGGACCGCTATTCTTTCCAGCCGCTCCGCAAGCGAACGGTGCTGCGTGCTCGGCGGATCGGCGGGCTTGTCAACCAGCCGATCGATGTCCTGCATCATGTCGCTCAGCGAGTCCTCGGATTTGGGGTTCGCGCGAAGAGCATCGGAAAGTTCCGCGCGCAGCTTGGCAACCAGGTCGTGCAGAGAATTTTTTTCCATAAGATAGGTCCTGAAAGGCGTGCGCGGCGCAGCTGCCTATTGTGCCATCCGCTCGGGAGTCAGGCGTCCTACTTCCACGTAACCCGCCCCGGGCTTTGCGATGCCCTGGTGGATTGCGGCATAGGCGCCGGCGAGGTATTCGTCCGCTCCGTAGGGTGGGTTGACGATGATCAAGCCGCTGCCGGCGAGTCCGACTCCGGCATCGTCCGGATGAACGGCGAGATCCGCGAACAGCACTTTGGGAATTTGCAGCGCCTCGAACCGCGCGTGCACCAGGCTGCGCTGCGATGCGCTGCGGATCGGGTACCACAACAAGAAGATTCCGCTCGGCCAGCGACGATAAGCATCGGCGAACGCCCGCAGCATCACCTTCAACTCATCGAGGCTTTCGTAGGGAGGGTCCACCAATACCAGGCCGCGGCGCTCCTCCGGCGGCAGAAAGGCTTTGAGCGCCGCATAGCCGTCGCCGATTTCGGTGCGTACCCGTCCCAGGGATTCGATCTCGCGCTCCGCGGCCCGCGCCTCGGCCGGCATGAGTTCGACGAAGAGCGCGCGATCTTGAGGACGCAAGGCGCCCGCGATCAATGCCGGCGAACCCGGATAGCGCGCCAAACGTTTGCCGCGCCGAGCGCCGATCGCCGCGAAGTAGTCGGCCAGCGCCGTTGCGCCGATGCCGGCTTCGATCAAGCGCTGCACGCCGCGCTCCGCCTCGCCGGACTTGCGCGCTTCCGGAGCTTGCAGGTCGTAGTAACCGCGGCCCGCATGGCTATCGAGCACGAAGAATGCAGAGTCTTTGCGCTGCAGTGCACGAAGGCAATACAGCAAGCCGACATGTTTCGCCGTATCCGCAAAGTTTCCCGCATGGATAGATGTGTTTGTAGTTCATCCGGTGCGAGCGCTCAGCCTGCGCGCAGCGCCTCCACAACAGGCGCTCGTGCCGCGCGGATGGCCGGCAGAAAACCGCCGGCCATGCCGATGATCAGGGAGATGAAAAGACCTCTCGCTACGAGCTCAGGGGTGACTTTGAAACTGAACACCACTTGCGTGAAATTTTGCCCAAGCGTCGACACCGATAAATTGTTGAACAACACATACGCTATCACCGCGCCCAGTACTCCGCCGATCAGCGCCAGCAACAGCGCTTCGACCATCACCGAGACCAGAACCGGGAGACCGCCGAAGCCGATCGCGCGCAGCGTCGCGATTTCCTTGCCGCGGGTGGCGACCGCGGCATACATGCTGTTGAGCGCAGCGAAGATCGCGCCGAGCGCCATGATGGCCGTGACCACGCCCGCGAGGACCCCGATCGTCTTGCGAAATTGTTTCGTTTGCCCGTCGAAGTAGTCCTGCTGGCGAACCACATCGACGGTCAGGCGCGGATCGGCGGCGAGGCCGCGCTTGAGCTTGTCGAAGCCCTCCGCGCCGTCCAGCGCCGCAAGCACCGAGCTCGAGCCGGAGCGGCCGAACGTCGTCCGGGCGACATTGATGTCAGCCCACAATTCACTGTCATACGCGTCTCCCGATTCGAATACGCCGACCACCGTCCAATCCGAGCCGCGCATCCGCACGACCTTGCCGATCTCGGCGCCTTGGAACTGGCGCAGCACGCCGCGCCCGACGATCAATTCCCGCAGGCCGGGCGTGAAGTTCCGGCCCCCGACGATTTTCAATTGCGGGCGCAGCGCGAAGGCCGCAGGTTCGACTCCGCGCAGGGTGATGTTGGCGCCATTCTTGACATCGTCCTTGCGGATCAGCTCGGCGATCACCATCATCTCGGCCGAAGCCAAAGGTTTGCCGTCGCTGCCCAAGCGAATGCCGGGCCCTTGCTCGATGAGGTCGATCGAATCGCGATCGATTCCGGAATTCAGCTCCGCGTTCGAGCCGCCCCGCAGGATGAGGGCCACGTCCGTGCGGCCGCTGGCTTTGAGGGTGCGTTCGAAGCCGGTCGCCATCGCCAACAACGCGGTGAACACCGCCACCACGCCGGCCAGGCCGACGACGATGACCAAGGAGGAAGCCCAGCGCTCGGGAATGCTCTTGATGTTGATGCCGGTGATGGCGCTTACCTGGCTGAACATGACGTCTTGGACTCTTGCTCGTGTACTTTGAATTTCAATGCGCGGCCAATGCATCGACGATATTCAAGCGACGCGCCCGCAGCGCCGGCAGCAGGCCCACGGCAACGCTCATCAGCAGAATGGCCGCAATCCCGACGGACCACACGAATGCATCCACCGGCAGCTGAAACCGGCCTCCCGTGGCCTTTTCCAGCATTCCGCCCAGCACCGTAGCGAGCGCCAAACCGACCAACCCGCCGACGAGACACATGGCAACCGCTTCAGCGAGCACGAAGCCGAGCACGCTGCCGTCGGAGAATCCCAACGTCTTCAGCACGGCGAGCTCCGGGACGCGTTCGCGAACGCTTTGCGCCATGGTGTTGCCCACGACGAGCAGCAGGGTGAAGAAAACCGCGAACAGGATCCACCGCACGATCAGACCGATGTCGCCGATCTGCTTGAGGAAGCTCAGATTGAACTCCTTCTCGGTCTGCGTCTTGGTCTCATCCGGAGAATTTTCGAACATCGCATCGATGGTCTTGCTGACCGCTTCCGCATTACTGCCTTCGGCGAGCTTGAGTATGTAGAAATTCGTGCGTCCCTTGCCGAACTGGTTGGCCTCGTCAAAGTAGTCGTGGTTGATGAAGACCGCGTTGGTCTGCTTCTTCCAGTTCTCATCCTTGCCGTCGTAGATGCCGACCAGATCGAAGGCCCAGGACTTGCTGCCGTTTTTCTGAGGATAGATGTTGGAGGAGAGCGGAATCCTTTGGCCGATCTTCCACCCGTATTGGTCCGCGAGCTGCTTGCCGGCGATCATCGCGGTGCGTGTGCCGGCGAACGCTTTCCATTGATCCTCGGGCATCACCCATTCGGGATAGACGTCGTGATAACGCTGCGGATCGACCGCAAAGGTGAACACCTGCGTGCTCGTTTGCCAGATCCCTCCGAACCACTGGGAGTGCGCGACCCTCGCCACGCCGGGCACCGCTTCGAGCTTGGGCAACATGCTGAGCGGCAACGGCTGCGTGAACGACACGCGCGCCTGTGTCATCAGGCGCGTCGCGCCGAGGAAATCGGCGCCCGCATTGAAGATATGGCTCAGCGACTGCAGCAGGCCGAACAGCAGAAACGCCATGATGATCGACAGCACGGTGAGGATCGTCCGCGTCTTCTTGCGGAACAGATTGGCGATCACGAATCCGGGACGGGTCATGGCATACCCTTCGCCGTAGGTTGATTGCCCTCCGCGTGCCTCATGCAGCCTGCTCGAGCAGCTGGCCCTTCTCCAACTGCAGCGTACGCCTCGCGAATTCTGCGGCTTTCGGATCGTGAGTCACCATCACGATCGTCTTGCCATGCTCGCGGTTCAAAACCTGCAGCAGGCCCAGGATCTCGTCCGCGGTCTTGCGGTCCAGATCGCCCGGTCGGCTCGTCGCACACCAAGAGCTGCGGATCCGATACGAGCGCCCTCGCGATCGCCACGCGCTGCTCTTGGCCGCCGGACAGTTCGCGGGGTTTGTGTTTCGCGCGATCAGCGAGTCCCACCACCGCCAAGGCAGCGGCGACATTTTTCTTGCGCTGCGCGCCCGAGAGCTTCGTCAGCAGAAGGGGCAGTTCGACATTGCCCTCGGCGCTCAAAACCGGCATGAGATTGTAGAACTGGAAGACGAAACCGATATTGTGCGCGCGCCAGCGCGCGAGCTGGCCGCTGGAGAGCTGATCGATGCGGCTGCCGCCCACGGTGATCTGCCCCGCGCTCGGCCGGTCGAGACCGCCGATCAGATTGAGGAGCGTGGTCTTGCCGGAGCCGGACGGGCCCATCAGCGCGACGAAATCCCCTTTGGGGATATCCAGGGTGAGCTCGTGCAAGACTTCGATTTTCTGTTTGCCGCGCTCGTAAACCTTGGTGACGCTGCTGATCTGGACCATGGAGTCGGACATGTCAACCTCGGCTCGAGCGGTTGGAAGAATAGGCGAACGGATCGTAATACCAGAACGGCCCCGGCGATGGATTCAATCTCTCGCTCATGGCGTGACCACCGTTACCGCCGCATTGTCCTTGAGATCGGCCGGGGCATCGATCAGCACCGTCTCGCCGGGGCCCACGCCGGCCAGCACCTGGCGCGAGTCGCCGACCGTGCCGCCGAGCGTCACCGTGCGGCGCTGCGCCTTCTGCCCCTTCAGCACGAAGACGACGTTCTCGTCGCCTTGCCTGAGCAAGGCCTTGTCGGGCACCAGCACGCCGCGCGGCCGCGGCTGATCCCGCTCGGCGGGTTTTTTCTCTTCGAGGAAAGAAACGCGCACACCCATGTCCGGCACGATGCGAGCATCCTTGAGGTCGAGCCCGATGCGCACCTTCACCGTCGCCTTGGAGCGATCGGCCGTGGGAATTATCGCGATGACGTGCGAGGGAATCTTCCAATCCGGATAAGCGTTCAACACCGAATTAACCGGTTGGCCGGGCTGCACGCGGTTGATGTAAGCCTCGTTGACGTCGACCTCGACCTCGAGCGAATCCATGTCGACGATCGTACCAATACCCGTGCGGGTGAAGCCACCGCCCGCAGAAACGGGCGACACCATTTCGCCTACCTGCGCCGACTTCGCGATCACCACGCCGCTGAAGGGCGCGCGCACGACCGTGTCGTCGAGATTGCGCGCGGCCAGATCGACGTTCCGCTGCGCAACCTCGATACTGCTTCGTTGAGTGGCGAGCTGGGCGCGCAGCGCATCAACCGCGGTCTGTGCATTGTCGACGATCGACTGGCTGACGAAGCGCCCTTGAAACAAAGTCTTCTGACGGTCGTAATCGCGCTGCGCATTGGTCAAATTGACCTGCGTCTCGGCGAGTCCGGCCTTGGCGAATTCGGCTTGAGCGCGAGCCGCATTGAGCGACGCGCGAATATTGGTATCGTCGAGCTTCGCAATGACTTGCCCGGCTTTGACCCGATCGCCTTCCTCGATGTTAAGTTCAATCATCTTACCCGTGATCTTCGACGCCACGGCGGCCTGACGGCGCGCGACCACATACCCCGACGCATCCAAGATCGATCCGGCCGCGGCACCGCTGCCCTCGGCACCCGCCTGCACTACGACGACATGCACGGGCGCCGCTGCGGGGCGCATCCACCACCAGAGGGCAACGCCCCCCGCGCCCAACAAGCCGGCAGCCACGATCAGCCATACCCACGTCTTACCGGAGGATCCCGGCGTGCCGGCGCGATCGATGCGCAGCTGGTTGAGCAGAGCGGATTTATCATCCATGGGGCGATTGCGCGTGCGTTGCGGTCAGAGCACGCATGAAAACATAAAAGCGCGGCAGGACGCCAGGCGGCAGGACGCCAGGCCGCGGGCCGCCGAGCGGCGGATCGCCGAGCGGCAATCAGGGGCGATCAAGCTCGGCGAGATAATCTCTGGGGCGCAAAAAATCCGCGTATAGACGCGCCTCGGGCGATCCCGGCTCGGGATGCCAGTCGTAGTCCCAGCGCGCCAGAGGCGGCATCGAGATCAGAATCGATTCAGTGCGCCCTCGGGATTGCAAGCCGAACAAGGTCCCACGATCGTAGACCAGATTGAATTCCACATACCGGCCGCGCCGGTACAACTGAAACCAGCGCTCGCGCTCATCGAAAGCCTGGTCCTTGCGGCGCTCCAGGATGGGTAGGTATGCCGGCAGAAAGTGATCGCCGACACTGCGCAAGAAGGCGAAAGACCGCTCGAACCCGCCTTCGTTGAGATCGTCGAAGAACAGGCCGCCGACCCCCCGGGTTTCATTTCGATGCGGGAGGAAGAAATAACGGTCGCACCATTCCTTGTACTTCTCGTAGATGCCGGCGCCGAAAGGCCGGCAGGCGTCGCGAGCGGCGCGATGCCAGTGCACCACATCCTCGTCATACGGATAGTACGGCGTGAGATCGAACCCGCCGCCGAACCACCAGTGGGGGACTCCGTCCGGCGGCGAAGCCACCAGGAAACGTACGTTGCAATGAGTCGTCGGCGCGTGCGGATTTCGCGGGTGGAATACCAGGGAAAGGCCCATGGCTTCGAAGGGCGCGCCGGCAATGTCAGGTCGCCGGCTGGATGCGGACGGCGGCATCTTATCGCCGAAAACGTGCGAGAACGACACGCCTGCCCGCTCGAACACCGTACCCTCGCTCAAGAGGCGGCTCTCGCCGCCGCCTCCTCCTGGTCTCGCCCAGGGATCCCGGCGGAATTTTGCCTCATCGATCGCCTCCACGGCCGCCGTGATGCGGTCATGCAAGTCGTTCAAGTAGCCCTTGACCGCGGTTGCATCCATGGAGGTTAGGATTTCTTTTTTGCGGAACTCTTGGCGGTGGCCGCGGGAGCCGCGGCGGCCATCGGTGGCATCTTTGGCGGCGTCTTTACCAGTGTCGTTGAAGGCGTCTTTGGAGGCGCCTTCGCGGGCGCCTTCTTGTCGGCCGATGCCTTGGCGCCTTTGGCGGCCAGCCGTGACGGGGTCGCGCGGCTACTTGGTGCCGGTCGGGCAGCCAGTGCCGCAGGGGGGGCTGCACCGGGGCGCTTGACGGCCCGCTTCTCCGGAACGATGGCAGGGCTCGGCGCATCGGCGGTGCCGCTCGCTCGCGCGCCCTTCGCTCCAGTCGTCGATTTGGACTTGCCATTTTGCCCCTTGCGGCCCCACTTGCCGAAGGTGCGGGCCGGCGCGGCCGCCAGCAATGATTGGCATTCCTCCAAAGTCAGGCTCTTCGGTTCCTTGTCCTTGGGGATCTTCGCGTTGCGCGCCTTGTCGGTGATGTACGGGCCGTACCGGCCATTCAACACCTGGATACCGGCATCCGGGAAATTCCAGGATCAGGCGATTCGCATCCGCGATTTCCTTTTCGCGTATGACTTCGAGCGCTCGCTCGGGCGTGATTTCGTACGGGTCGTCGATCTTGAGCGAGACATACTTGGCGCCGTACTTCACGTAGGGACCAAAACGCCCGACATTCGTCGTTATCTCTTCGCCGGCCGCGGTGGTTCCGAGCTTGCGCGGCAATTTGAACAGTTCCATCGCTTCGGCGTGCGTGATCGCGTCCATTTTTTGACCGGGCCGCAGGCCCGCGAAGCGCGGCTTATCCTCATCATCCTTGGTGCCGATTTGCACGAAAGGACCGAACCGTCCCATGCGCACGCTCATGGGCTTGCCGCTATGAGGGTCGTTACCCAAGTCCCTGGCCTGCGCGACTTCCTCGCGGCTCACCGAGACTTCGGTGTGATTCACGAGCTCGATGAAGGGTTTCCAAAACTTGTCCAGCAAGGGAACCCATTCCTGTTCGCCGTTCGCCACGGCATCGAGCGAATCTTCCATTTTGGCGGTGAAGTCGTAATCCACGTAGGTCGTGAAATATTGCGTCAGGAACCGGCTGACGATTTTACCGATGTCCGTCGCCGTGAAGCGCCTGCTTTCGATATCGACGTACTGGCGATCGCGCAAGGTGGAAATGATGGACGCATAGGTCGAGGGCCGGCCGATACCGTATTCCTCCAATGCCTTGACCAGGGATGCCTCGGAGAATCGCGGCGGCGGCTCGGTAAAATGCTGCGTCGGCACAATGGCGGTCAAGCGGACGCGATCGCCTTCTTTCATCGGCGGCAGTACGTGGTCGGAGTCGTCCTGCACCGCGTCATCCAACCCTTCTTGATATACGGAGATATATCCGGGCTTGACCAGGGTCGAGCCGTTCGCGCGCAGCACGGTTCGCTTCGGGCCGTCGTTGCCCGCAAGCATTTCGACGGCCACCGTATCGAAGATCGCCGGGGCCATTTGGCAGGCCACGGTCCTCTTCCAGATCAGCGAATACAGCCGGAACTGATCGCTCTCCATTTTCTTTTCGATGTCGGCAGGCAGTACGTTGGCGGCCGTGGGGCGAATGGCCTCATGCGCTTCCTGCGCGTTCTTGGACTTGGTCTTGTATATCCGCGGCTCTTCGGCAAGGCCCTCCTGTCCATAGAGCTGCACGATCACGTCGCGAATTTGGCCGATGGCCTCCTGCGACAGATTGAGCGAGTCGGTGCGCATATAGGTGATGAGCCCCACCTGACCCTCGCCGATGTCGACGCCTTCGTACAGTTGCTGCGCGACACGCATGGTCTTTTGCGCGCTGAAGCCTAATTTGCGGGCGGCCTCTTGCTGCAAGGTCGAAGTCGTGAACGGGGGTGCGGGATTGCGCTTGCGCTGCTTGCGATCCACCGCGAGTACGGTCAGTTCGCCCGCGGCGGTGCCTTGCAGAGTGCGCTCGACATCGCGAGCCTGCCGTTCATCCGTGAAACTGAACTGCTCGACCTTTGTACCCTGATATTCGACGAGTTTGCCCGGGAACTTCTGCTGCGAATGCTCCAGTTCCGCATCGATGGACCAGTACTCCCGGGCGACGAAGGCGGCTATTTCATCCTCGCGCTCGCAGATCATCCGCAATGCGGGACTTTGCACGCGCCCCGCGGACAGGCCAGGACGTACTTTCTTCCACAACAGCGGCGAGAGGTTGAAGCCGACCAGAAAATCCAGTGCGCGCCGCGCCTGCTGTGCGTTGACCAGATCGACCGACAGTGCCCGCGGGCTCGCCATCGCCTCGCGCACCGCGTTCTTGGTGATTTCATAGAACACCACGCGCTGCACGTCCTTGCCCTTGAGCTCTCCTTGGGCCTTCAAAAGCTCGTGCAGATGCCAAGAGATGGCTTCGCCCTCGCGGTCGGGGTCGGTCGCCAGGAACAGGGACTTTGCCTTTTTGAGCGCGCGCGAGATCGCGTCGACGTGCTTCTGATTGCGTTCGACGACCTGGTACTTCATTGCGAAGTGGTGGTCGGGATCGACGGCGCCTTCCTTGGGCACCAGGTCGCGAACGTGCCCGTAGGAGGCCAGGACTTCGAAGTCTTTGCCGAGGTATTTCTTGATGGTCTTCGCCTTGGCCGGCGATTCCACGATAACGAGGTTGCTGCTCAATTTTTTTTAATGCAGGGCGTCGGAACGCTCTTCGAAAACGAGGTCTTCCATCTGGGCATAGGCGGACTCTTGTCCGGGCTGACTGAACAGCACCATCAGGACGACCCATTTCACTTGTTCGATATCGATCTCGTCGGCTTCCAGCGCCATGAGGCGGTCGATGACCAGCTCGCGCTGCGTGCCGGAGAGTATCCGAACGTTCTCCAGATACATGAGGTACCCGCGCACATCGGTATCGAGGCGCAGCAATTCCTGGCTGCTGAAGACCCGCACCGCCCGGGCGGTGGCTTCGGCGACTTTGCCAAGCTGTTCGCCGGACAACCCGTCCAGCCATTCCAAGGCGCGCTCGATATCGGGCTCCGCAAAACCCGCTTTATCCAGCTCAAGTTTCAGAACGCTTCGATCGGGCCTCGGCTCGTCGTCGGCGCTCATGTAATTCTCGAACAGATAAATGAGTAGATCGAGAACGTTATCTTTCACCTCCGGCTCCTAACGACTCGGGAGTAGCGGCCCCCGGGGGCGGCCTGAACGTGGCCTTCGAGCTCGAGGATCAGCATCATCGAGGACACGGCTTCTGGTTTGAATCCGGTACGAACAACCAACACGTCGAGGTCCGCGGGATCAAAGCCGAGCGCATCTAACAAGATTTTGTGATCCTTGTCCATGCCCAGTTCACCTCCGACTCCCTCGCCAGGGGCGGTGGCGGGGCAGGACTGACGGGCGAAAAATGCCGAAAAGTTCAGCTCGCTCAATATGTCATGCGCTGATTCAGTGAGTTTGGCGCCTTGCCGGATCAGGTCGTGGCAGCCGCGGCTCCAGGGACTGTGGATGGACCCCGGAACCGCGAACACCTTGCGGCCAAAAGCGCGCGCCAGCCGTGCGGTGATGAGAGAGCCGCTCTTGCGCGACGCTTCGACCACCAAGGTTCCGAGGCTCAACGCCGCTATGATTGCGTTCCGTTGCGGAAAGTGCTCGCGTCGGGGCTCCCTTCCGAGGGGGAATCCGCTGAGCAACGCGCCCTGTTGGCTGATTTCCATGTTCAAAGCGCGATTGCCCGGCGGGTAGACGACGTCGACTCCCGACCCTAGGACGGCGATGGTGATCCCCTGCGCCAGCAGGGCGCCGCGATGTGCCGCGCCGTCGATTCCCATGGCCAGACCGCTGGTAATGGCAAGGCCGCGTCGGGCGAGATGTTCAGAGAGATCCGCTGCCGTCTCGAGGCCTTGAGGGGTAGGTCTCCGGCTGCCGACTACCGCCAGCTGCGGATCGTTCAAGGCGTCCACATGGCCCACGACGTAGAGGGCAATCGGAAAACGCCCGGTCGCGCGCAGCAACACGGGATAGCGGGGATCGATGAACGGCACCAGGTGATGGCGGGGATTCTCGAGCCAGGCGCGTTCCGCGATGCTTAGGGGTGCGCTCGCGCTCGACAAGAACTCGCGCGCCGCCGCCGGCATTCCTGCCTGCTCGCGCGCCGCATCGGTGGCGTCGAGGATGTCTTCGGGCCGCCCCAAGACCGCGAGCACTTTCGCGAGGACGCGCACCGTCGAGAGCCGGCGCCCGCGTGAGCGTCACCCACGCCGAAGACTCTTCGCTCGGTGGCATCGGGCCGAGTATCGGCGAATAGCTTCACCGATAGCCTGCGGATTTCCTCGCGGAAACGGCCAGATTCGCGCCGACAGGTCGAGCTTACGGATTCTCCACGAGATCGGCCACGCGAATGACATCCGTGGCCTCCATGATCAGGCCGTAGCTCAAATGGTCGAATGTCTTGAAGACCATGAACGTGCCGGTGCGCTCGTCCGGAAGCCGAACCTTCTTGGCCCCCAGCCGCGAGCCTTCATTCAGGAACCCTTTGTTCGCGGAATCGCGGATCACTTCGCCCGCTTGGAACACGGCCAACACGTTGCCTGGCGCGAGCCCGTCGGCGGAGCCGCGATTGATCACCACCACTTCGTATTGACCTATCACGGTGACGCCGTTCGATACCGCCATGATGCGGCCGTTAGTCTGCGTTTTCGGCGGGCTGGGGATGAAATCCAGCGGCACGTCGACGCCGCCGGCGAACAGCTTGTCGCCCGGCTCCGTTTCGCGAGCCGATTCGGTCATGATGAGAGTGGTCGGGTCGCCGCCGCGCGTGACATGACCGGCGCCGGTGAAGATGCCGTCGTAGCCCACGATACGATTGTCATCCGGGTCGCGAAGCGCCTCGCCCACGCGAACGACGTTGTAGTGGGTGCCGAGTTCAACCGGAGCGGAAAATCCGCGTGCGTAGAGCGTATCGCCGTTGGCCATGACCACATGCCTGTCGCGGGTGGCGAGCACGTACGGCGCATCCTTGATTTGCTCCTTGGCGAGCACCGAGGGCTTCGACATGAAGGCCGCGACGGTCTCGTAGGGGATGGTGGTGACCGCGCCCTCGAGCGGCTGGCTGCGAATGCGGGGCAACACGCGCGCGGCGTCGCCGCGCTGCAGCGTGATGGTCGGGCGGCCTTCGATATAGACCAATCGCAGGGTGTCGCCGGGATAGATCAGATGCGGATTCTGAACCTGCGGGTTGACCTGCCAGATCTCCGGCCAAAACCATGGATCGCGCAAGAAGACCTTGGCGATGCCCCACAAGGTATCCCCGCGTTTCACGACGTAGCTGTCCGGGGCGTTCGGATTGATGGACGGTCCGCCGCGCGAGGAGGTCACGGCGGCCTGGGTAGAGGAGGGACCGGCATCAATAGCCGCTTCCATCGCCGTGCGTTCGTCGCCCACGGGGATGCCTTGAACGGCCGGCTCGGCTGTCGCCACCGGCACCGGTTGCATCACCGGCCGATCGGTTTGACATCCCGCGAGCACCGCGACCGTCAGAGTGAGGGCAATTATTCGATTACCTTGCATTCGATTCGCTCCCTTGCCGCAGCTTGATGTCGCTGACCGACTGGTATACTGCCGACGTGCTGCCGAAGACTGGGACGTACCACCCGGTTTTGCCGTTTGCCCAATGCTCGAGCGCGCGGCCAATACGGGCATTAAGTTAAGCAGCGGCGGAACTTTAGCAACATTCCTCGGCCAAAAACACGATATTGCTCTCATAACTCCCATGACAAAGCTCGCAATTCTGGAGTATCCCGATCCGAGGCTGCGCAAGAAGGCCGCCCCAGTCGCAGAGGTCGATGACGCGCTGCGTCATTTGGCCGATGACATGCTCGAGACCATGTATGCCGCCAGGGGCGTCGGTCTCGCCGCGACCCAGGTTGATGTCCATAAGCGATTGATCGTGCTCGATGTGAGCGAGCAGCGCGATCAGCCCCTCGTGTTGATCAATCCGGAGCTCCTGAGACTGGAAGGTTCCGGTCCGGGCGAGGAGGGATGCCTGTCGGTGCCGGGAATCTACGACAAATTGTCGCGGGCGACGAATATCCGCGTGCGCGCACTGGACCGCGACGGTCAGCCGTTCGAAATGGATGCCGAGGGGCTGCTGGCGGTCTGTATCCAGCATGAAATCGATCATTTGGAAGGCAAACTCTTCGTCGACTACCTCTCCGAACTCAAGCGGCAGCTGATTCGCCGCCGACTTGAAAAAGAGCGTAGGCAGCGGTCCACGGGAAGCGGATCTCGCGCGTCGACGCCCGGCGTGTCGACGCCCGGCGTGTCGACGCCAGCTCTCTGAGCCTTGAGCACGGATATTCCGCCCCTCAGGCTGGGGTTCGCCGGCACGCCTGAGTTCGCCGTTCCGGCGCTCGACGCGCTCCGGCGGAGCCACGCGATTCGTGCGGTTTTCACACAACCGGACCGGCCGGCCGGCCGCGGCCAGCCGTTGCACCAGAGCCCGGTGAAAGCCCTTGCAACCCAAGCGGGGCTCGCGGTGTTCCAACCGGCCAGTTTCAAATCGCAGGAGGCTTTGGAGACGTTGCGCGGCTTGAAGCTGGACGCCTTGGTCGTCGCTGCTTATGGCCTGATTCTCCCGCACGCCGCACTGCAATGCCCGAAGCTAGGCTGCATCAACATCCACGCATCGCTTCTGCCGCGATGGCGAGGGGCCGCGCCGATTCAGCGCGCCATCCTCGCGGGCGACGCCGAGACCGGCATTACCATCATGCGCATGGAGGCGCGCCTCGATACCGGGCCCATGCTGGCACGGCAGGCGATCGAGATCCGCGCCGCCGACACGGCCAAAACTCTGCACGATCGCCTCGCGAGGCTTGGCGCGAAACTTATCGGTGAAACATTGGATGCCCTCGTCGAAGGCCGGGTACGAGAAGTGCCGCAGCCTTCCGAAGGCATTACCTATGCGCAGAAAATCACGAAGGCCGAGGCGTCGATCGACTGGCATCAGGACGCGGTGCAGGTTTGGCGGCGTATCCGGGCATTCAACCCGTGGCCGATTGCCGAGACGCGGCTCAATGGGGCACAAGTGCGGATTTGGGATGCCGAAATTCGCGAGCCCGCACCCGGAGGGGTTCCGGGGACGGTGCTTGCCGCCAGGCCTGACGGCATCGACGTTGCCTGCGGCAGCGGTGTGCTGCGAATTCTTCGCCTGCAGCTCGCCGGGCGAAGGCCGCTATTGGCGGAGGAATTCATCAAGGCGCAGCGGTTGGAGGGTGTGCGCTTCGCACCGGTATGAAAGCGACGGCTGCCAGTGCGCGCTCTCTCGCCGCACACGCGGTAGCGCGAATTTTGCGCGAGGGCGTGACCCTCGATGCCGCGCTCAAAGACGCCCTTGCCGCCGCCGACCCGAAACTCGCGCCGTCCGTGCGCTCCTTGAGCTACGGTGCGGTGCGCGGGTATTACCGTCACGAGGCGATCTTGGGCCGCCTTTTGTCGGTGCCCGTGAGATCCTTGGATTTCCTGGTCCGCGCGCTCTTGTCGGTGGCGTTCTACGAGCTCGAGGATGAGAGGACGCCGGACTACGCTGTGGTCGATGCGGCCGTGCGGACTGCGAAGGCCACGGACGCCGGCCGTGCATCGGGACTGATCAACGCCGTGTTGCGCCGTTATCTGCGCGAGCGCGAGAGCGTCGACGCGGAGATTGCGCGCAATCCGGCCACGCGTCATGCGTCGCCGGTGTGGCTCGCCGATCGCTTGCGCGCGGATTGGCCCGTGCGGTGGACGCAATTGCTTGCGGCCGGAGACGCTCAAGCGCCGATGTGGCTGCGAGTCAACACCCAGCGCAGCACGAGCGATGCCTATCTCGACACCCTTCGGCTGGCCGGCATCGGCGCTCGCGCGGACGCGAGAGTACCTCAGGCACTCGTCCTCGATGCGCCTTGCGACGTTCGCGATCTCCCCGGATTTGCCGAAGGACTCGTTTCGGTTCAAGACCTGGGCGCGCAATGCGTCGCATTCCCGTTGGGGTTGGGGCCTGGCCAGAGGGTGCTCGATGCGTGCGCGGCGCCCGGGGGGAAAACGGCACTCATTGCGGAGCGAGAACCGCAATTGACCAAGCTGGTCGCGGTCGACATAGACCCGCAGCGGCTCACCCGGGTTCGGGAAAATCTGACCCGGGGAAAGCTTCGAGCCGAGCTCGTCAACGGTGATGCGAGCAGGCCCGAGGGTTGGTGGGATGGCATCCCTTTCGATCGAATCTTGCTCGACGCCCCTTGTTCGGCGCTCGGAGTAATCCGCCGCCATCCCGATATCCGCCTGCGTAAGTCCCCGTCCGACATCGACAAATTGCCGCTGCTCCAGTCACGATTGCTGAGTTCTGCGTGGCGCATGCTGGCCCCGGGGGGACGCCTCGTCTATGCCACCTGTACGCTGACCCGCAGCGAAAATCGCGACGTCATCGCCGCGTTCCTCGGCAGCACGCGAGAGGCGCTGCGACTCCCGCCAGAGGCTTGGGAAGGTTGGCCGAACCTGGGTGAAGGCGATGAATTCGGGCGCCAGATTCTCCCGGGGGAAGCGGGTGCCGACGGCTTCTATTATGCTGCCCTGACCAAACAATGAACGCCGCGCGACCCAACCCCACCTCCAGTGCCCGCCGCCGGTTGCGACCGCTCGCGCGGATCGGATGCCTTTGTTGCGCGGCGCTCGGGGCGGCATTCTGGATGCCGGCACTGCGCGCAGATGGTCTCGAGGGACGATTCGAAGTTCGTTCCGCCGATTTACAGCTGAAAGACGGCGTATATCACCTGAATGCACACCTGGAGTTGCCGGTCAGCGACGCCGTGCGCCGCGGACTCGCCGACGGCGTGCCGCTGTCGCTGGCACTCGACCTCGACATCGAGCGGGTGCGCCAGCTGCTGCCGAATTCGCGCGTCGCCGAACTGACCCAGCGCTATCACCTGCAATACAACGCGGTGAGCGCCCGCTACATACTGCGAAACGACAACAGCGGACAACAGCAGTCGCTGAGCACGGTCGATGCCGCGATCGAGCAGCTCTCCGAGGTACGCGGAGTACCGGTTCTGGACAAAGCGCTGATCAGCGTCGACCGCCGCTATGAAGCGAGCGTGCGCGCGAAGGTCGACTACGGCTCGGTGCCGTTCAGCCTGCGGGTGGTGATGTTTTGGGTCAATGACTGGCATCGCGAAAGCGACTGGTACACATGGACGCTACAACCTTGATTCGCAAGTACGGATCCACGGTGCTCGGCTCCATCGGGGTGGCACTGTGGCTGGCGGCGCTGTATCTGCTTGCGGCAGCGGCGGAAAATTCGGGAGAGTTCGACAAGTGGCTGCCGTGGATCCTGTTGATCAATATTTCGGGCCTGCTGACGCTGCTGGTGCTGCTCGCCGGCAAGCTGACGCAGCTGGTGCGCGATTACCGCAGGCATGTACCGGGGTCGCGGCTCAAAGGCAGAACGGTCGCCATTTTCAGCGCTCTCGCGGTCGCGCCAATCCTGGTCGTCTATTACTTTTCCCTGCAATTCATCAATCGCGGCATCGATAGTTGGTTCGAGCTCGAGGTGAGCCAGGGGCTGAAAGACACGCGCGAGCTGTCACATGCCGCGCTCGAAGTCCGCGTACGCGAATTCCTGCAGCATACCCAGCTCGTGGCTCATACCTTGTCGGCGAGCTCGGCGCTGGAACTGATCGGGACCCTGGATCGAGAGCGGCGCGAGAGCTCGGCGCTCGAATTCACCATCGTGGGTACGCAAGCGCAAATTCTTGCCACGAGCTCCGATCGCCCGATGGATACCCTGCCGGTGCCTGCGACCGATGAAATGATGCTGCAGCTGCGGCGCGGCCGGCCCTATGTGAGCCTGGACACCGACGCGGTCGGAGGCTATGTCATTCGCGCGGCGGCGCCGCTCGACGCCAACGGCAGCGGCAGCGCGCGCGTGTTGATTGCGCTGTATCCGGTGCCCCAGCAGCTGAGCCAACTGGCCGATACGGTGCAGCGCTCCTATACCCAGTACGCGAATCTCGTGCAATTGCGCCGTCCGCTCAAATCGACCATCGTATTGATCTTGACCTTCGTCGTGCTGATGTCGCTGATTGCGGCGGTTTATGGCGCCTTCTTCGCCGCGCAGCGCCTGGTGCAGCCGGTGCAAGATCTGATCGCCGGAACACGCGCCGTGGCGAAAGGCAACTACGACACGAAGCTTCCGCTGCCCTCCCGCGACGAATTGGGATTTCTGGTCACCTCGTTCAACGACATGACCAAGCGCTTGGGAAGGGCCCGCGAGGAAACGCGGCGCAGTCAACAGGCGGTCGAAGCCGAACGCGCGGGACTCGCCGTGATCCTGGCGCGCTTGTCCACGGGGGTCGTGTCGCTCCAGGCGGATTTGACCGTCCGCACGGCGAACCAGGCGGCGAGCGCCATCCTGGGCGTCGATTTGGAGGCCGCCGTCGGCAAGCGGTTCGACGAGTCAATCAGCGACTCGACGCTGTTCACGCAGTTTCTGACGGCACTCAAATCGCACCTGGGCGCAGAGGATTTGGATTGGCGCAGCCAAGTCGAATTGCTGTCGGACTCCGGCAAGCGCGTGCTGATGTGCGCCTGCACCGCGCTGCCCAACGATCTGGGGGACGCCCCGGGCGTCGTTTTGGTGTTCGACGACATCACCACGCTGCTGCAAGCGCAGCGCGACGCCGCCTGGGGCGAGGTGGCACGCCGCTTGGCGCACGAAATCAAAAATCCCCTGACGCCCATTCAGCTTTCCGCGGAGCGCATGCAGCGCAAATTTCTCGGCAGCATGAATGCACAAGATGCGCAGATCCTGGAGAGGGCGACGCATACCATCATCGCCCAAGTCGATGCGATGAAGCAGATGGTCAATGCATTCAGCGAATATGCGCGGGCGCCCGACATGCACTTCTCGCGGTTCGATCTGAACCAGCTGATCACCGAGGTCGCGGATCTGTACCGGGTTCAGGACCCGAGCGCCGACATCAAATTGCTCCTCAGCCCCGAGCTTCCCGCCATATCGGCCGACAGGGTGCGAATCCGGCAGATTCTCAACAACCTGGTCACGAATTCGCTCGAGGCTTTGGAAGGCAGGGAGGGTGCAAGCATCGAGATCGAAACTCACGTCGCCGACGAGGGTCACAAGCAGGGAGCGTCGGTGGCGATCGTGGTGTCCGACAACGGACCGGGGTTTCAGCGGGACTTGATCGGGACCGTCTTCGACCCGTATGTCACGAGCAAGCCCAAAGGTACGGGGTTGGGCCTGGCGATCGTGAAGAAGATCGTCGAGGAACACGGCGGCCGCATTGAGGCGGATAATCGGCGCAGCGGCGGCGCCCGCGTGCGAATTTTATTGCCGTTGGGCGACAGCGCACGCTCCGTGCTGGTGCGTGAGGCGCGCAAAGGCGAACACAGGAGAGAACGTGTATGACCGCTTCGAGAATACTTGTGGTGGACGACGAGGCGGATATCCGCGGATTACTGAAAGAAATTCTTTCCGAAGAAGGCTACGAGGTGGAAGTCGCCGCGGACGCAGGCCAGGCTCGATCCTCGCGCGCGGCCCAGGTACCCGACCTCGTCCTGCTGGATATCTGGATGCCGGATACCGACGGCATCACTTTGTTGCGTGAATGGTCGGTGACCGACGGCTATGACTGTCCGGTGGTGATGATGTCCGGCCACGGGACGGTCGAGACCGCCGTCGAAGCCACGCGCTTGGGGGCGTTCGATTTCGTCGAGAAGCCGCTGTCGCTGACCAAACTGCTGCGGACCGTCGAGCGGGCGCTCGATGCCGGGCGTCGCAAGCGGCTTTCCGCGCGCGCGCAAGGGTCTGCGCTGGCCGTGCCCATCGGCAAGAGCAAGATTACGCAAGCGCTGCGCGAACAGGTGCAACACGCGGCATCCAGTGCATCGCCGGTGCTCCTTCTCGGGGAATTGGGCTCCGGACGGGAGGCCTACGCGCGCTACCTGCACTCCCTCAGCGCCCGCGCGGCGAAGCCTTTTTTCATGGTGGTGGCGGCGAGCTTGGGGGCCGATCCCAGCGCGGCGCTGTTTGGCAGCGAACGCGACGGCCGCGTCGAATTGGGTGCGCTCGATCAAGCCGCGGGCGGCTCCTTGTATCTGAATGGGCTGGAAGATCTGAACAGCGAGGCGCAGCGCGCACTGGCAGGCGCCATCGAGCAGAACGGCTACACGCGCGTCGGCGGACGGCAACGCCTGCCGCTCAACGTGCGCTGGATCAGTTCCGCGCAGGACGCGTTCGAATTGCGCGCCTCCCCGGAGCCGTTCCGACGGGACCTGGTGGCGCACCTGAACGTGATCACGTTGCGTGTGCCGCCGCTGCGCGACTATGCCGAGGACGTGCCGGACCTCCTGCGCTACTACGTCGATCGCCTGGTCGACGACCAACATTTACCGCTGCGCCGATTCAGCGTCGCGGCACAGAACCGTCTGCGAAACTACCCGTGGCCCGGAAACGTCGGAGAGCTCAAGAACCTGGTGCAGCGCGTGCTGATTCTGGGCGTGGGCGAGGAAATCAGGCTCGAGGAAATCGAACGCGAACTCGCGGTAAAGCTGGCTGTCGACGAGCCCCTGGTGAAACAGGATCTGCTCGCATTGCCGCTGCGCGAAGCTCGGGAACAATTCGAGCGAGCTTATCTTCAGCAGCAGCTTCTTCTGTGCAACGGCAAGGTGGGCCAGCTGGCCAAGCGGGTCGGCATGGAGCGGACGCATTTGTACCGTAAGTTGCGGGCATTAGGCGTCGATTTTCGGCAACTCGGCGAGGATTGAGACGCGCCTCCAGGCAGAGTGCCACGTCAAGGGCTCAATCGCCGACGCGTATCACCAACACGTCGACATCCGCTTTGCGCAGGATCTGGCGCAGGCGATTGAGTTCGTCCAGCTTGGAGACCGGGCCGATGCGTATCCGGTGCCAGGTATCGTTGTCCACGGAAACTTTTTGTACTTTGGATTCCACGCCTTGCAGAGCGAGCTTCGCGCGCACGCGGTCTGCGTCGGCGAAGTTCTTGTACGACCCGGCCTGAAGGACATACGTACCCCGGCGCGTCTCCGGTACGGATTTGGTATCGGGGCGAACATCTTTTTCCTTCTCGGGGACCACCATCTCGAATTTCGGCAGCATGTCGTAGAAGTCGTACGATTTCGCCGCCTCGTCCGCGCCCGCCGCCTGGCTGTCCGCGTCGGGAAGTTCATTGCCGTGCAACTTCCGCTTGTCGGGTTTGCCGCTGCGGGCGACCGGCGCGTCAGGCCGATGATCCTTGATGTACACGACGCCGGCGACGCCAAGCCCCACGCCCAAGCCGCACAGCACTCCCGTCCATCCCGAAAAGCCCGCGGGTTTGCGGCGCTTAGATTTGTAATCGCGTGCCATGACTCTCGTCTACATGGTTTCGGGAGCGGACACGCCCAACAAGCAGAGGCCGTTACGAATGACGGTTTGCGTCGCAAGGGCAAGGTCCAGGCGAGCGTCGCGCAGGCCCGAATCTTCCACGATGAACTGGTGCGCGCTGTAGTTGGCGTGAAAATCGTTCGCCAGGTCCCGCAGGTAATGCACCAGGGTGTGCGGGGCGCGCTGCGCCGCGCATTGCTTCAAGATTTCGGGATACGCGCATACCCGCTTGATCAACTCCACTTCTTGCGGCTCGGCCAGCTTCCCCAAGCACTCGAGTCCATGATCCGCGGCGTGAGCAAGCCCGCGCTCCCGAAGTTGCCGCATCACGCTGGCGACGCGGGCGTGTGCGTACTGGATGTAGTACACCGGGTTATCGTTCGAGCGGGCCTTGGCGAGCTCCATATCGAAGTCAAGATGCTGGTCGTTGCTGCGCATCACGTAGAAGAGCCGTGCCGCGTCATTGCCCACTTCATTGCGCAGCTCGCGCAGCGTGACGAACTCGCCGGAGCGGGTCGACATTTGCGCCTTCTCTCCGCCGCGGAACAGGGAGACGAATTGCACGAGCCGCACCTCGAAGGAATCCTTGGGACCGCCGAGCGCCACCAAGCCTGCACGCAGGCGGGTGATGTAGCCGTGATGATCCGCGCCCCAGATGTAGAGCAGGTGATCGAAACCCCTTGCGAGCTTGTTGAAAACATAGGCTATGTCGGAGGCAAAATAAGTCTTGATGCCGTTCTCGCGGACCATCACGCGATCTTTTTCGTCGCCGTAGTCCGTGCTCTTGAACCACAAGGCGCCATCCTTCACGTATGCGTGTCCCGACTTCTTGAGCGCTTCGATCGCTCGATCGACCGAACCGTCATCGCTCAAGGATCGCTCGGAGAACCAGCAATCGAAGGTCACGCCGAACTCGCTCAAGTCCTCGCGGATGTCGCCAAGGATCACCGTGAGCGCCAGATCGAGGACCCGGCGGAAGGCAGCATCTCCGATGAGAGAGCGCGCGCGAGCGATCAGCGCATCGATGTGCGCGTCCTTGTCGCCGCCCTGCGGCTCATCGAGCGGCAGATCCTCGAAGATTTCCGCGGCGCCGCGCCGCAGCCCCGCGCCTTCCGCTGCGAATAGCCGTTCGCCGATCGCAGCGATATAGTCGCCGCGATAGCCGTTCGCCGGAAACGTAAAACGCTCCCCGCATCGTTCCAGATAGCGCAGCCAGGCGCTGACCGCCAGAATTTCCATTTGGCGGCCGGCGTCGTTGATGTAGTACTCGCGCTCGACGCGGTAGCCGACGGCTTCCAGCAAATTGGCGACGCTGGCGCCGAATGCAGCATGCCGGCCGTGACCCACGTGGAGCGGACCGGTCGGGTTCGCCGAGACGAATTCCACCTGCACCGAGCGGCCCGCGCCCACGAGCGATCGGCCATAGTCCGGGCCGTCGTGCAGCACTTTGCCGATTTCGGCGTGATAAGCGCCCGGCGCGAGAAAGAAATTGATGAAGCCGGCGCCGGCAATCTCGACCTTTGCAATCGCGGGGTCCGAAGGCAGCGCACGAACGAGCGCTTCCGCCAGTTTGCGTGGATTTTGCCGCGTCGCCTTGGCGAGCCGCATGGCGAGGTTGGCGGCGAAATCGCCGTGCTGCGCGTCGCGCGCGTGCTCAATCTCCACGCCTACGCCGCGCGAGGCGGCGGGCACCAAGTCTTCAGGCAACGCCGCCAGGGCTTGCGTCAGCAACTTTTCGATCAGCGTTTTCAAGGCGAATCCATGGGTCAGAACAAAGGCTCGGCAGTTTACCGCCGCACGCGCCGGCAATCTTCTCAATCTACTTCCAGGGGATCCACGTCGATGGACCACCGCAGGCCGGGGGGACCGGACAGCCGTTCCACGTGCGGCAGCCAGCCGTTTAGAAAGCGCTGCAAGGTCGAGCGCGCCGACGTTTCGACCAGGAGATGCGCGCGAAAGTGATCCGCCCGGCGCGCAATCAAGGCGCTGGCAGGCCCGAGCACTCTCACCGTGGCTTCGTTCAGCAGCCGGCTGCAGTCGACGGCTGCGCGAAGGTACGCGTCCAAGCCGGCGGAGTCTTTGGCCTCCGCGCGCAGCATTGCGAGCCGCGAGTAGGGCGGCCAACCCGCGTCTCGGCGTTCTTCCAAGGCACTTTGCGCGAATCCTTCGTAGCCTGCCGTGATGAGCCGATTCAGCAAGGGGTGTTCCGGGAATTGAGTCTGAATCAACACTTCACCGGGCTTCGAGCCGCGCCCAGCGCGGCCGGCCACCTGCGTGATGGTCTGCGCGAGGCGTTCTGTTGCGCGAAAGTCGCTGGCGAACAATCCCTGGTCCGCATCCAAGATCACCACGAGACTGACTTGAGGGAAGTGATGGCCCTTGGTGAGCATTTGCGTGCCCACCAGTATTCGTGCCTCGCCGCTGTGCACCCGATCGAGAACGGCTTGCACCGCCCCGCGAGCCGAAGCCGTGTCGCGATCCAGCCGCGCGAGCGGCGCGGCCGGGAACAACCGCGTCAGCGTTTCCTCGACCCGCTCGGTTCCCTGGCCGACGGGATTCAACGGTTGTCCGCAGCTGCCGCAAATCGCGGGCACCGCGCCATGCGCGCCGCAATGGTGACAGCGCAATTGCTGCGCGCGCCGGTGCAAGGTCATTCGCGCATCGCAGTGCTCGCAGGGCGCGACCCAGCCGCAGGCGTTGCAGAACAGGCTCGGCGCATAGCCGCGGCGATTCAAGAACACGATGATCTGTCCGTCAGCCTGCAGATGCTCCGCCATTGCCTGCATCGCCGGCGTGGACAATCCTTGATCGGACGCGTGCTTACGCAGGTCTATCAGGGACATTCGCGGCGCCTGCGCCGTGCCCGGCCGCTGCGGCAAGATATGTTTCGCATAGCGGCCGGTGGCGGAATTCTCCAAGGTTTCCAGCGAGGGTGTCGCGGAGCCCAGAACTATGGGTACGTCCGCGAGCCGGGCCCTGACCACCGCAAGGTCGCGCGCCGAGTAGCGGAAGCCTTCGTGTTGCTTGTACGACGCGTCGTGTTCCTCGTCCACGACGATGAGGGCAAGCCTGGGCAGGGAGGTGAACACCGCCGACCGCGTGCCGATGATGATCCGCGCCTGGCCGCCGTGCGCCGCACGCCAGGCATCGCGTCGCTCGGTGGCCGCGAGGGCTGAGTGCAGCGCCACGACGCCCGAGCTGAAGCGGCGGCGGAAGCGATCGACCAACTGCGGCGTCAAGGCGATCTCCGGCACCAACACCAGCGCCTGCCCGCCTTTGGCAAGTGCAGCCGAGATGACGCGCAAGTACACCTCGGTCTTCCCACTTCCGGTCACGCCGTAGAGGAGGTGCGCGCCGAACGCGGACAAGGATGCAAGTATGGCGGCGACGCAGTCAGACTGGTGCGGCGTCAGCGCCACTTCGCTCGGATGCGACTCCATCGAATCCTGCTCCGGCGCAATCGCCTGCGACATGATCCAGCCCCGAGCCGCCAACGCGCGCAAATGCGGGATCTTGAAGTTGCCGGCAATCTCTGCGGTCGTTGCGCCTCCCCGTCCGTCCAGCCAGCCAAGGAGGGCTCGCTGCCGCGGCGCGCGCCGAACGCTCGGAGTCGCCAGCTCTTCGCGTCCCGCCTGGGTCAGCGACCAGGTTTCGGTCGTTTTGTGCGCGGGAGCGCCGGCACGCAGGCCGACCGGCAATGCCGCAGCGAACACTTCGCCGAGCGGATGGTGGTAGTACTCCGCGGCCCAACGCAGCAGGTCGAGGGTGACGGGGTCGACGATCGGCTGCTCATCCAAGATGTGGAACGCCGTCTTCAGCTTCGAATCAGGGACGGAGGACTCCACGGCAACCCCGACCAAGAATCCGACCCGCTGCTGGCGGCCAAAGGGTACGCGGACCCGCACGCCCGGGGGCGGCGAACCCTCTCCGATATTCGCGGGCGCTCGGTAATCGAAGACACGGCGTAACGGCGTATCCAATGCGATCTGCAGAATCATCGGTCCTTTTGTCCACAAAATATGTGGATAAGTCTGTTGAGAACCCGGGATCATCTAGCTTAAGTGCCCGTTCCGTTTCGGGTCTCATTCAAATTGGCGAAAAAGTGTCCTAAATGGAAATGAATCTTTCAAATTCAATAAGTTACAACGCCCTCTAGATCCCGCAATGAGGTGTTGATTGAAAATATTGCAGTGGAAGTCACATTCGATGTGCGTAAGTTGCTGATCTTGCGCAGCCGCGCCGTCAACCGCACCGGCCCATAGGCGTTTATACCTGGAACGGCGGCCATCCGTCGACGCCAAGAGGACGAAGCATGCTCCGCTTTGATACGCTGAACCCGGCTGGGATGGTCTGGGATGGTCCCGCCCCGGCACGTGAGGAAGCGGATCTGGAGTACACGCGAGAACTCGAGAAATTCTTGTCTGAAATCGAGCGGCGCGCATTTCGCATGGCGCAGGTCGCGCTCCGTGATCCCGACGATGCGCTGGATGTGGTTCAAGACGCGATGCTGAAACTGGCGCGGAGCTACGCGTCGAGGCCGAGTGCCGAATGGCGCCCCTTGTTCTATCGAATATTGGAAAACGGCATACGCGACCTGCAGCGGCGGAGGTCAGTGCGCAAGCGCTTCATGACCTGGCTGCCGGGCGCCAAAGAAGATCCCGACAACGAGGCTCAGGATCCTCTCGACAACGTTGCCGACGTGGCCCCGTCCATCCCTGACGCACTGATGCAGGGGCAGGCGATGCAGCAGCTCGAGATTTTGCTGCGCGCCCTGCCCGCGCGGCAACGCGAGGCGTTCATGCTGCGCAATTTCGAGGGTTTGGACGTAGCCGAGACGGCGACCGCCATGGGCTGTTCGGAAGGCAGCGTCAAGACGCATTACTCGCGCGCGGTCCATGCTTTGCGCGAACGACTCGGCGAGGTTTGGTGATGAACGAGCCCGGCCCACGGCAGCCCCGCGATTCCTTCGAGGAGCGGACCCATGCGCTGTTTCACGACAGCGTCGAAGGCCTGGAATTCGCGGTGCGCTCGCGGCTCACGCAGGCACGCAGCGCCGCGATCGAAGCGGCTTCCGTGCCCCGCCGGCCCTGGATTTTTCGGAAGGGCGTCTGGACGCCGGCGGGCGTGACCGCGGCTGCCATCCTCGGCGTATTCCTGTGGATGGGGTCGCCATTGACCCACCACGCCGTTACAGTAGCTGATGGCTTCTCGAATCTCGACGATCTGGAGATCGTCGCGTCCACTGATGAGGGTTCAGGCGACGCGATGGACATGCTGCAAGACGATATCGAATTTTATGATTGGGCGGATAAAGCCGCGAATCCTTCATCGGCAGCCGAGAGTTGAATTGACGTGGGGAAGGCGTTGGCTGGTCCTCGGCATGACCCTAGGTGCAGCGGCCCTCGCCGGTCCGCCGCCTGCGGCGCCGCAAGGCGAGCCGCAATCGCCGCCTCCCGGGGCACATCAGTCGCCTTCACAGGGCGCTCCCGATGAGGATCTAATCGAGTTTTTGGGCGGGGACGACATGGATGATGCAGCTTGGTGGGAGTTCTTGAAAAAGGTGCCGCCGCGAGCGGGAAATCCTCCCGCAACGCCGCCTCAGGAAGCAAGACAATGATCAGGGAGTTGTTCCTCTGCGCAAGTCTGTTCCTCGCGGCTGCGAGCGTCGTCGCGCAAGTGCCGGAAGCGCCTGCGGCTCCCAAGGCTTGGAATTCAATGTCGCCCGAACAGCAGCAATTGCTGCATGGTTACCAAGAAAAATGGGAGAGCTTGCCCCCGGAGCGCCAGCAGGCGTTGGCGAAGGGCAGCCAGCGATGGCTGTCGATGTCGCCGGAACAACGTACGAGCGCCCAACAGCGCTTCACCCAGTGGCGCGCCATGCCTCCGGAACAACGGCAACTATTGCGCCAGCGCTGGCAGCAGTTCAAGAGCATGCCGCCGCAACAACAGCAGAGGGTCCGCGACTCATTCAACCGGTTCCGGCAAATGCCGCCGGAACGGCGCATGGAGCTGCGCAAACAGTGGCGTCAAATGAGTCCGGCACAGCGCCGCGGCGTCACCCCACGGCCGCCTCCAAGCCGTATTCCGCGCTAACCATCCAAGCTGGAATTTTTAGGGATGATAGCTGCGCTCCGCATGCGCCATCACATCCTCGCGGCTGAAGAACACATCCCGAAATATTCCCTGAGTGAACAGCGGCGATTGGTCGGTAAAGTGGGGCGATGCGGGATTGCCGCTTTCGCCTCCGCTCATGATGGCCTTGGCATGGATGCTCGGACCGAACTCCACCGCCGCAACGAAGCTATTCCCGACCGAGCCGTAGATTTTCCTCGTCGTGCGCGGATAGGAGGCGTCGAACGATGCCAAGGCACCCCAGGTAGAAGAGGCAAAGCCGACCGGTAAGCTCGGTTTGGCGTCGTCGAACGGTTGCACGATGTCGTCCGTCAGGCGCTGAAAGCGGTTGATCTCACCCCACGGCGTCTGCCATCGGCCAAAGTCGCGCTGCAATTTCGCAGCGGCCGCGATCAATCCGTCGATGCGCTCGGTTTGGCTCAAATGGCCGACCAAGTAGTCAAAGACGGGTTCGTCGGCGTCCCGCGCCTCGGGGCCCTTGTGCTCGAGCATCTCTTGGCCCCAGAAGATTGCGAGAGCGGTCGGTACCGAGTCGGCTGACGTGCGCCGGTCCCAACCGCGCAGGGTCTCAACGGCCTCCTGCAGTCGGGCGCGCCGCGGATCATCCGGCGGCAGTGCGTCATAGTCCTCGAAAAGTGGCGGCAGCAGCACGTCGAAGGCGGTCAGATGGCTGTCATAGCCGGCAGCGATCAAGCCATCCAAGGTCACGTCGTGAATATGCTGCAACACTTCAACGGCGTGGATGCCGCGAGGGTTTTCCCCCCTGATCCACATGTAAGCCGGATAACTCTCGCGCTTCGGGCTGGCCGCGCCGGCAGCCGAGAAAGGCCAATTGTTGGTGTTTTGGATCCAACCACTGTGCGGATTGAGGAGGGTGATCGTGTCTTCGAGCGGATGCGCCCCTTGCCATTCGGTCGCGGGATTGCTGCCATCGACGGGGCGGCTGAAATCGAACTGCGGATCGCGCTTCGGAATGAAGTTTCCGTGGAAATAGGCAATCGTCCCGTCCGCGTCGGCGTAGACGGTATTGTTGGACGTGTCCGTCCGCATCTCTTGAATCTTGCGGAAGGACGAGTAGTCCGTGGTCTTGGTGCGCAAGTAAGATTGCATCAGCGCCGGTACCGGATCCTGCAGCAACCGAATGGCGATCCATCGGGCATCGCCACGCCCGACACCGCCCCCGGCACCGCCGCGCCCGGCATCGCCACGCCGATCGTCGTCCGCGCGAATGATCGGACCATGATGGCTGTAATACACGGTGAAAATCCGATGGTCGGACCGGCCGCCCTTCTTGAAAGGGATCGTGATGTGGCCAATGCGCAGTTTCCGCAGCTTGCCGCCATACCGGTAGTAGAGGCCATCGGCCTTCTTGACGATCGTCTCGACATACTCATCGATGGCGTCGCCGCCGTATGAGGTGTGCATCCAGCCGTTGCGCGAATTGAATCCCTGGTAGACGAAGAACTGCCCCCACGTGACGGCGCCGTAGACGTTCAATCCTTGCTCGCTGACCATCTGCAATTCCGAGCGAAAGTAGTACGAGGTATGCGGATTAATCCACAGGAGGGCATGGCCCGATGCGCTGCGGCTGGGCGCAATGGCAAAACCATTGGAGCCTCCCGGGACCGCTTTCGTGGCCACATCGAACGAGTTCGCGGTATGCGCCTCCTGCAGCGGCGGCCCCGCCGGGTAAAAATCCCGCAGCTTGGCCAGGTCGATACTTTCGATATCGCCCCCGATGCTGCCTTCGGTGAATGACAATGCCATCCAGGGTTCGAAATGATGGATGACCTTGGGTGCCACGCCCGGATGCTCCGCGAGGAAATAATTCAGGCCGTCCGCCCATGCCGCCATCAGAGTCCGAAGCCACGCCGGGCTGCGACGATAGACTTGGCGCAAGCGCCGGGGATCGACAAACAATCGCTGGCGCAGATCGCTGTATACGGCCGACTCACCTTCGGCCAGCGCCAGCATCCCAAGTCCGTTGAGGTAGTTGCGCTCGATGCGGCCGAAATCATCCTCGGCCTGGGCGTAAATCATCCCGAACACCGTATCCGCGTCGGTCTTCCCGTACACATGCGCGATGCCCCAGGTATCGCGAACGATGCGGACATTCTCGGCGCGCCTGTGCAAGCGCGAGTTCTGATCGGAAGCCGATTCGGCGGCGGCGGGCGAGTGGGCGTCGGCGGCCGAGCGGGCGGCGGCGGCTGATGCGGCGGCGGACCATCCCAGGCCGCACAGAACTGCAAGGACAAGAATTCGCAATGGCAAACTCAGGATCGCTTCGAGATCAACCCGCGGCCTTGACGGCTTGGATGAGCTGGCTCACGGCCGCCTGCGCGTCGCCGTACAGCATGCGCGTTTGGTCGAGCACGAAAAGCGCATTGTCGATGCCTGAAAATCCCTGGCCCTGGCCGCGCTTGATGACGATGACGTTCTTCGCCTTGTCCGCATTCAAGATCGGCATGCCGAAAATCGGGCTCGCCTTGTTGGCGCGTGCGTCCGGATTGACCACATCGTTCGCGCCGATGATCAATGCCACATCGGCGGTTTCGAACTCGGCATTGATTTCATCCAGATCGGATATCAAGTCGTACGGCACGCCGGCTTCCGCAAGCAGCACGTTCATGTGGCCCGGCATGCGGCCCGCAACAGGATGGATGGCAAAGCGCACCTTGACGCCCTTATCGATCAGCAGCTGCGTCAGTTCCCACACTTTGTGCTGAGCCTGCGCCACGGCCAAGCCGTATCCCGGCACGATGATGATCTTTTGCGAGTACGCCATCATGACGCCGGCATCCGAAGCTTCGATGGCTTTTTGTGAACCCGTCACGCCGCCGCCGGCCGCCGATGAACTTTCGCCGAAATTCGAGAACAGTACATTGCCGAGCGATCGGTTCATTGCCTTGGCCATGAGCTGCGTCAGCAACGTGCCGGCCGCACCCACGACGGTGCCCGCGATTATCATGGCGGCGTTGTCGAGCACGAAGCCCTCGAAACCCACCGCAAGGCCGGTCAACGCGTTGTACAGCGAAATGACCACCGGCATGTCGGCGCCGCCGATCGGCAATGTCATGGTGACGCCGAGCAACAAGGCCAGGGCGAAGAACAAGGAGACCACGGGCAGGCCGGCGAACGATCCTCCGCTCATCCCGGAAACGACGATGAATCCGAGCCCGACGGTTGCCAGCAATATCGCCAAATTCACGTACTTTTGGCCGCCGAAGCGGACCGACTTGGTGATCAATCCTTGCAATTTGGCGAAGGCGACCAGGCTGCCGCTGAAGGACACCGAGCCGATGAAGCCGCCGACGGCGGCAATGGCCAGATGCACGATGCTGTGCTCGCTGCCGCGGTAGAGCTGCACCGCGGCGATCGCAGCCGCCGCGCCGCCGCCCATGCCGTTGTACAACGCGATCATTTGCGGCATGTTGGTCATGGCAACGCGCTTGCCGCTGACCCAGGCCAGGACGCTGCCCACGGCGATGGCGCCGATCATCAGCGCCAGATTCAACGGCGGAGCGCCCATGACGAACGCCAGCGTGACGACCGTTGCGAGCACCATTCCCACGCCTGCCCAGCGCACGCCGCTCACGGCGGTGACGGGGGAGCTCATCCGCTTCAGGCCGAGAATGAAGAGCGCCGCCGCCACGAGGTAGGACAGCTGAGTCATGGATTGAATCGTCGAGGCGGAGGGCATCCTCAAGCTCCCTTCTTTCTTCCGGCGGTGACGAACATCTTCAGCATGCGTTCGGTCACCACGTAGCCTCCCACGGCGTTGCCGGCGGCTAGAAACACGCCGATGACGCCGATGATCCGGAGGAGCGTCGTGTCCGCGGCGGCCAGGGCAACCATCGCGCCGACCAAGACGATCCCATGCACGAAGTTCGATCCGGACATGAGCGGCGTGTGAAGGATAACCGGCACCCGGGAGATGACTTCATAGCCGGTGAATGCCGCCAACATGAATATATAGAGCGCTATCACGCCGTCGATCATGTGAATTATCCCTCTACAGCTTTGCGGGTTGGTTCGTGCTTGATTTGGCCGTCGTGCGTGAGCACCGCCCCGGCGAACACTTCGTCATTCCAATCGATCGCAAGCTCACCTTTCACGAGCGCCGGCTTCAGCAGGTTGAACAGATTGCGGGAATACATCTCGCTCGCGTGATACGGCAATGAGGCAGGCAGGTTCAAAGGACCGAGGATCTTGACGCCGCCGTGCTCCACGGTTTCACCCGCCCGCGTCAGTTCGCAATTGCCGCCCTGTTCGGCTGCGATGTCGATGATCACCGAGCCGGCCTTCATGCGTTCGACCGCCGCCTGGGTGATGATCCGCGGCGCCGCCCGTCCCGGCACGGAAGCGGTGCTGATGACCGCGTCGCTGACGGCAATGCGCGCATCGAGCACTTCCTGCTGTTTGGCCTTTTCCTCCGCCGTGAGTTCGCGGGCATATCCGCCGGTGCCTTCGGCCGATACGCCCGTTTCGATGAACTTCGCGCCGAGCGATTTCACTTGATCCTTGGTCGCGCTACGCACGTCATACGCTTCGACTACCGCTCCCAAGCGCTTCGCGGTCGCGATCGCCTGCAAGCCGGCGACGCCCGCGCCGATGACGAGGACGGTCGCGGGACGGATGGTACCCGCGGCCGTGGTCAACATGGGCAGAAACCTTTCGAGCGTGTTCGCCGCGATCAGGACCGCCTTATAGCCGGCCGCGGACGCCTGCGATGACAGCGCATCCATGGACTGCGCCCGGGAGATCCGCGGCACCAGTTCCACTGCAAATGCGGTGATTCCTCGATCTTTCAGGGCGCGGACGAGGTCCGCCCGCGCATACGCCTGCATGTACCCGATGACTACCGCCCCTTTCTTGAGCGCGTTCACTTCATCAAGGCTCGGCGGCTGAACCTTCAACAACACGTCCGCCGATCCCAGGATGGCGGCCGCATCGCTGAACTCCGCGTCGGTATATAGAGCGTCCGGAAAGTGGGCCGCGGTGCCCGCGCCGCGCTCGATCAGCACGCGCGCACCGGCTGCCTTCAATTTGGCGGCGACTTCCGGGACGATGGCGACACGAGTTTCCGTGGGCTGGGTTTCCCTGAGGACACCGACGACGACAGCCATGCAGATCTCTCCCAAACCCGAGAATGATGCCAAACGTTGAATTATGGCATAAGAGTCGACTATCTTAAGTACTTGTTATGCACTCGCTCAAAGACAAGCGGCGCTTGGTGGATTGGCGGGACGACCACGCGGTCGTTGCGCCGGGCTATCCGTTGTCGCAGCAGATTTTGCGCACCGACGTGTCCGGCATGCCCTTGGAGTGGGTCGATTATCGGGAAGCGGCGCGCCTCTACCACACCGATCAAGTGGCCTATACGTGCGGTACTCTGCTGTACCGGCTCTATGGCGGCACTTGCGCTCGGACCGGCCTTCGCACCATCGTGGACGTCAATTCGATCATTGCCACGCTGGGAACTTCCGGCAATCCGGGAAATTTGCGGGGAGCTTCTTACACGCCCCCGCTCAACAACCAGACCTTGTTCCGGCGCGATGCGTATCTTTGCTTGTACTGCGGGGCCCGCTTCACCTATAGCTTGTTGTCCCGGGACCATGTGACCCCGTTCAGCCGCGGCGGCCGCGATTTGTGGAGCAATGTCGTGTCGGCGTGCCGCCGCTGCAACAACGCCAAGGCGTCGAGGACACCGGAGCAAGCGGGCATGCAACTGCTGGCGGTACCCTTTACCCCCACTTATGCCGAGTACATATTTTTGAAAGGCCGCCGCGTTCTGGCCGATCAGATGGAATATTTGATCGCGCATTTCCCGCGTTCGAGCCCGCTGCACGAGCGCATGCAACGCTGGCCCATGTGAGCGCCACCGCAATCGAAGCGCCGGCGCGGTCCGGCGTCGTGTACTACATCGACGCCAGCTATTTCATTTTCCGGGCCTACCATTCCATGCCCCCGGACATGGTGGACGGCGACGGCAATGCCACCCACGCCTTGTACGGATTCGCGCGCTTCATATCGGATCTCCTGGAGCAGGTCAGGCCGGAGCGCATCGCCGTCGCTTTCGATCTGAGCTTGCGCAGCGAGACCTCGTTCCGCAACGGTATTTATCCGGCGTACAAAGCCAATCGCGAAGCACCACCCGCGGACTTGGTGCGCCAATTCGTCCTGTGCCGCGAATTTTGCCGCCATATGGGCGTCGCCGAATTCGCCAGCGCGCGCTACGAAGCCGACGACGTCATCGGGACGCTGGCTGCACGGTCCCGCTCCGCGGGCCTGCGCAACGTGCTCGTAACCCGGGACAAGGACTTGTCGCAGCTCATCCGCCATGGCGACGTGTTCTGGGACTACAGCGGCAACGCTCGATACCAGTATCACGACATCGGCCCGCGCTTCGGCGCGACTCCCGAACTCATTGCGGATTTCCTGGCGCTGACCGGGGATAGCGTCGACAACATCCCCGGCGTGCCCGGGGTCGGGAAAAAGACCGCAGCCGAGCTATTGGCGGTATTCGGCTCGCTCGATGAACTGTATGCGAATATCGATCGCATCCCTTTGATGAAGCTGCGGGGCGCCGGCGCGCTCGCCGCTAGACTCCTCGCACACAAAGAATCAGCATATCTCGCGCGTCGCCTGACGGGGATCGTCTGCAACATTCCCCTGGAGGCGACGGTCGATGATCTGAAGCGGCGGCAACAGAACCGCGCCGGACTCGATCTGTTTTTCGACGCGCACGGTTTCGGAAACATATTGCGGCAACAGGTGCGCCGCATCGGCGCCGGCGCGTGTTCATAACGATGAGCTGCTCGACGTTGGGGAGATAGGACAATGGCCCAAAAAGACATTCAATCCGTGCTGCAAGAGGACCGGGTGTTCCCGCCGCCGGCGCAGTTCCAACGTCGGGCCTCCCTCAAGGCTGATGGATTGCAAGCGATGTATGCAAAGGCCGCGCAGGACTACGTCGGCTTCTGGTCGGACTTCGCCATCGCCGAAATCGACTGGCGCCGGCCTTTCACGGTCGCTCTAGACGACCGCGACGCGCCGAATTACCAATGGTTCACCGATGGCCAGTTGAACGTGTCGCACAATTGCCTCGACGTGCATTTGCGGGACCGAGCCGACAAAACCGCGATTCTGTTCGAGGGCGAGCCGGGCGATGTGCGCAAACTCACCTATGCGGAGCTGCATGGCGAGGTGTGCCGGTTCGCGAATGCGCTGCTCGCTCTGCGTATCGGGCGCGGCGACCGTGTCGTCATTTACATGCCCATGATCCCGGAGGCTGTCATCGCCATGCAGGCCTGCGCCCGTATCGGCGCCGTGCATTCCGTGGTATTCGGCGGCTTCTCCTCCAACGCCGTCAAGGATCGCATCGAAGATGCGGGAGCCAAGCTCGTCATCACCGCCGACGGCGGCTGGCGCGGCGGCAACCCGATCGAGCTCAAACGCGCGGTCGACAAGGCGCTCGCCGATGGGTGTCCCACGGTGCAAAACGTCGTGGTCTACGCGCGAACGAGCGGCGATTGCCCCATGCGGGCCGGCCGCGATGTGTGGTGGCAGGACGCGATCTCCGGTCAGAGCGATGTTTGCGAACCCGAATGGGTGGACGCGGAGCATCCGCTGTTCCTGCTCTATACCTCGGGATCGACCGGTAAGCCCAAAGGCATCCAGCATTCGAGCGCCGGCTACCTTCTCAATGCCAAGTTGACTACGCGTTGGGTATTCGATCTCGGTGAAAGCGACGTGTTTTGGTGCACGGCCGATGTCGGGTGGGTCACCGGACACAGCTATGTCGTTTACGGCCCGCTCGCGGCCGGCGCCACGATTTTCATGTACGAGGGCGCGCCTACCTTCCCCGACGGCGGCCGCTTCTGGAAGATGTGTGAAACGCACGGGGTCACCATATTTTATACCGCACCGACCGCGATCCGGGCGCTGATGAAATTGGGCGACGGCATCCCGGCGAAGTACGATCTCACCAGGCTGCGCTTGCTGGGCAGCGTCGGCGAGCCTATCAACCCGGAAGCATGGATGTGGTACCACAAGGTGATCGGCGCGGGGCGCTGCCCAATCGTTGACACGTGGTGGCAGACGGAGACCGGCGCCATCATGATGACGCCCATTCCCGGCGTTACCGCGACGAAGCCCGGTTCCTGCGCCAAACCCCTGCCCGGAATTTTCGCCGATATCGTCGATGACGAGGGGCGGCCCGTCAAAACTCCGGACGCCGGCGGCTACCTGGTCATCAAGCGGCCATGGCCGTCCATGCTGCGCACGATTTGGGGCGACAACGAGCGCTATATCCACACGTACTGGGAGAAATTCCAGAGGCGCTACTACGTTGCGGGCGATTCTGCGCGCCGCGACAAGGATGGCTACTACTGGATCATGGGCCGCATCGACGACGTGCTGAACGTCGCCGGCCATCGTCTCGGAACCATGGAAATCGAGTCCGCGCTCGTGGCGCATCCGCGGGTCGCCGAGGCCGCCGTGGTCAGCAAGGCGCACGAGATCAAGGGTGAATCGGTCTTCGCATACGTCGTGCTCAACGGCGCGCGGCCCGAAGGAGCGATTGCGATATCGCTATTGGAGGAACTGCGCAGCTGGGTCGGCGAACAACTCAGCCCGATTGCCAAGCCCGATGAAATCCGCTTGACCGACAATCTGCCGAAGACGCGCTCGGGAAAAATAATGCGCCGTTTGCTGCGCGCCATCGCGCGCGACGAGGAAATCACCCAGGACATGTCGACTCTGGAAAACCCCGCCATCCTCGAGCAACTGCGAGGCGGCCGGACGGCCGCGGTCCCAGCCGAGCGAGCGGCTCCGGCGAAACGCGCCGCTCGGCTTAAACGGGGCGCGGCAAGCAAGAAAGGGCCGGCGCGGCCCACGCCAAAGAAAACGAAAGTTGCAGCGAAACGGGTCAAGCGCACGACGCTCGCCAAGCGCGCGAAGAGCAAAGCCGTGACTTCGAAACGCAGCCACCGCGCGGTCAAAGCCGTGAGACGCAAGCGGCGCGGCAAGAAATAGAGCCGGCGGCCGCGCGGCGGGCAATTTGGCAGCCCCGCGGGCCTGCCGAGGCCGCGACTGCCTCGAGATATGTCGAAATCGGAGACTCATTGCCTCGGCTCGGTTAGAATCTGTCCGCCGGAATGGGGGCGGTTCGCATATCGACGCGACTCCATCCGCGTACCCCCTATCAGCGCAACCGCGGCCAAAAACGGCCGTTCATCAATTGATTTGGACAAACATGCTTTCCACTTCCAATGTCGCCATCCAGTTCGGCGCCAAACCGCTCTTCGAGCAGGTCACGGTCAAGTTCGCGGACGGGAATCGTTACGGCCTCATCGGCGCGAACGGTTCCGGCAAGTCCACGCTCATGAAGGTGTTGGGAGGCGATCTCGAACCGAGCGCGGGCGACGTGATGCTGCAAGCCGGCATGCGCCTCGGCAAGCTGAATCAGAACCAATTCGGCTACGAAGACGAGCGCGTGCTCGACGTGGTCATGCGCGGCCACACCGAGTTGTGGGCCGCGATGAAGGAACGCGACCGTATTTACGCCGATCCCAACGCCACCGACGACGACTACATGAAGGCAGCCGAGCTGGAAGGCGTGTTTGCCGAATACGGCGGCTACGATGCGGAGGCGCGGGCCGGCAGCATCCTTACCGACGCCGGAATTCACGCAGCGCGGCACGACGGGCCGATGCGCGAAGTGCCTCCGGGTTTGAAGCTGCGCGTGTTGCTTGCGCAGGCGTTGTTCTCCAGGCCCGATGTCCTGTTGCTGGACGAACCTACCAACAATCTCGACATCAATTCGATCCGATGGCTGGAAAGCGCGCTCAACAACTATGACGCCACCATGGTGATCATCAGCCACGATCGGCACTTCTTGAATCAGGTGTGCACTCACGTCGCTGATTTGGACTTTCAGCAGCTCAAAATCTATCCCGGCAACTACGACGACTTCATGCTCGCATCGGTTCAAGCGCGGGCGCGCGTCGAGGCCGCGAACGCCAAGGCCAAAGACCGGATCTCCGATCTTCAGGAATTCGTCCGACGATTCTCGGCGAACGCCTCCAAGGCACGCCAGGCGACATCGCGCAAGAAGCAGCTGGAAAAAATCAAGATCGAGGAGATCAGGCCGTCATCGCGGCAAAATCCGTATATACGATTCGAACAAGGCAAGAAACTCTATCGTTCGGCCGTCTCCGTCGAGAAGGTGTCTTTTAGCTATCCAGGGTCCGACGAGAAAGTGCTCGACAACGTCACCTTCAACGTCGAGGGCGGCGAACGCATCGCCATCATCGGTCCGAACGGCGCCGGGAAGACGACGCTGATGCGCTGCCTTGCCGGCGAATTGCGGCCCACCGCCGGGCGCATCGTGTGGGTCGAGAACGCTCAACCGGGGTACATGCCGCAGGATCCGCAGGCCGAGTTCGACGACAAAACCGACCTCTTCTCCTGGATGTCGCAATACACGGGCAAAGCTGACGACGACCAGATCGTTCGTGCGACCCTGGGCAGGCTGCTTTTCTCCGGAGAAGAAACCAAAAAATCGGTGAAGGTCCTGTCCGGCGGCGAGAAGGGACGGATGATTTACGGCAAACTGATGCTGACCAAGCCCAATGTGCTCCTGATGGACGAACCGACCAACCACATGGACATGGAGACGATCGAATCACTGCAAATCGGCCTCGAGCATTATCCGGGCACGCTGATTTTTGTTTCACACGACCGTGAGTTCGTGGGCGGACTGGCGACCCGCATCATCGAACTGCGCGCGGGCGGCCATCTCACCGATTTCAGGGGTACCTACGATGAGTACCTCAAAGGGCAGGGAATCGAGGTATAGCGCGCATCCAGAGCCTGCCGAGGCGGCCGCAACCTCAAGCTTGTTTTAGGCGTCCGCGCCGGAAATCTTTAATGATTTCGCGCGCGGCATTGTGGCCTGGCGCGCCGGTTACGCCACCCCCGGGATGCGTGCCGGATCCGCACATATACAATCCTTCCAAGGGGCCGCGATAGTCGCCGTGTCCCAACATCGGCCGTGCCGAGAACATTTGGTCCAAACTCAGCGCACCGTGAAATATATCGCCGCCGATCAGGCCGAAGGTGCGTTCCAGATCGAGCGGGCTCATGATTTGCCGCCCGAGCACGGAGGCCTTGAAGTTTGGCGCATGACTGTTGACGAGATCGATCATCACATCCGCCACCCGGTCGCGCCGCTCGTCCCAGGAAACGCCATCCGGCAGCACGGGGGCGACGTGTTGGCAAAACAGACTCGCGACGTGCTGTCCTGCGGGCGCCAAGCCGGGATCCAGAGTCGAGGGAATCAGCATCTCGACGATGGGGCGCCTTGACCATCCGCCACTCTTGGCATCGAGATACGCCTGCTCCATGTAGGCAAGACTCGGCGCCATGATGATGCCGGACGTGTGGTGCTCCGCCGGAGCGCGGCCCGGCAAGACCGTGAAGTCGGGCAGCTCGGATAATGCGACATTCATGCGAAAGGTGCCGGATCCGCAGCGCCAGTGACTGATGCGCTCGCGAAAATCCTGCGGCAGGGAAGTCGGATCGATGAGCGAACCGTACAATAGCTTGGGGTTCAAATTAGAAACGACGCTGCGGGCGCGGATCGCTTCGCCTTTGTCGGTCACCACGCCGACTGCGCGGCCTCCCTCGATCAGCACTTCGCGCACCGGGCTTGCCACTCGGATATCGACGCCCCGTTCCGCAGCCGCCTTGGCCATCGCTTGTGTGATTGCGCCCATGCCTCCGATGGCGTGCCCCCAGACGCCTTTCTTCCCATTCACTTCGCCGAACACGTGGTGCAGCAACACGTAGCAGGAGCCGGCTGTGTAGGGACTCGCATAGTTGCCGACGACCCCGTCGAAACCGTACGCCGCCTTGATCGGCGCACTCTCGAACCAGCCATCCAAATAGTCACCCGCCGATTTGACGAACATATCCAGCAGTTCGCGCCGCATGGGCATGTCGAGCCTGGCAATTCGGTTGCCCAATCGCGCGCTTCGCAGCAACTCCGGCACTGCCCGAAGCCAACCGCCCGTGGTGACATTCGGCGGCGTCTCGAGCACGAGGTCGCGCAGTACATCCGCGATCGCATCGAGGCGCCGGCCGTAGGCTTGAAGCCGGCCGGCATCGCGCGCGGAGAATTTGGCCACCTCTTGTTCGGTCTTGCCGGCGCCGATCTTCAGAAATTGGTTATCTTCCAGCGGCAGGAAGTTCGCGAGCTTTCGCTCGACCACCCGCAAGCCGTGCCTCGGCAGGTCCAGGTCCCGAATGACTCTCGGGTTGAGGAGCGATACCGTATAAGCCGCTACGGAATTGCGAAAACCCGGATGAAATTCTTCCGTCACGGCGGCACCGCCCACCACGCCGCGCCGTTCGAGTACGGTTACCTTGAGCCCGGCGGCCGCCAGGTACGCGGCGCACACGAGCCCATTGTGTCCGCCGCCGATGATGACTACGTCGCGCGTCGAATCACCCATGGCCTCTTACGCGGCGGCTCGAGGCACCCTCGGCCTTCTTTGGTTTCTGTGTCATCAATAGCCGCGGGAAGCCCCCCTGGCATAGGGCATTGACCCAATCCTCGCACACGGCGATCGCCTCGCGAGGCTTGAACACGGTCGGGCTCAGGCTCAATTCCACCCAGAACCCATCGAGCAACGCGGACAATGCGATCGCAGCAGGGCGCAGCTTGAACGGCGGCGCCGCACCGGAGTTGACGAGTTGCCCCAGCAGCGACTCCAAGACGGATCGGTACTTGCCGTAGGTGCTGAAGTGCACATGGCGAATTTCGGCTGAGTGCGCCACCATGCTCCAGAACACCAGCCACACGTTGAACAATTGCGGATCCAGGATTTCCGGGGCGAACGAGGCGCGGAAAAAATTGCTCAACCGATCGCGAGGCGAGAACGCCTTGTTCTCCGCCTGGCGGCGGATCGAGTCCAGCAGCGACAGGGCCAAGGTTTCATAGGTTTCCGCGATGAGACCCGATTTGCTCGGAAAATGATGGTTTATCAGTCCGATGGACACGCCGGCCGCGGCGCTGATACGGCGCACCGATACGCCCTCATGACCGAACTGCTTGAGGCAGCGCAGAGTCGCGTCCACCAACGCCTCACGTCGAACCGCGGGAGTCGCGCGGTGGAATTTCGGCACATGCCGCTTGCTGGCCATCTGCATCCTTTTTTTCGGATTATACCGAAGCGCGGGGAGTTGGCCGTGTCGGAGTGAGCCGGCCTGAAGCTGAACCGAGGGCTACGATGGCAGGTCGCCGACGAAAGGGCCGATCCGGTCGGTCACATAGCGCCGAATGTCCAGGTTCCAGTCCTCCATCGGCGCGTAATAGCCCTGGGTATGCACATGCGAGCGAATCCCACCCTGCACGCCTGCGCATACCGCCCAATCCTGGCGGTTGATCAAATCCCAGAATTCCACCGCATCCGACGGGTCAAAATCGGGTTTCTCGATTTCATGATTCTCGAACAAAAAATGGCAGACGATGTCGGTGCGCTCCGCGCCCCGAGGTTGAAGAATGAACGCCGCGATGTGATCGCAAGCGACGCTAAGAAATAAATTGGGGTATACGAGTTCGCCCTTGTGCCGCACTTGCTCGTCCGCGTCGAGACCGGGAAAGGCGCGCCGTCGGGTCGTGCCGCTGTTCGTGAAGGTATAGGCTCCTTCGCGATGGGGGATTCCACGGATCCAATCCAAATCGGCGCCGCCGCCCTCGCGGAACGAAGGCACTACCGCGCAAAGCTCCGGATGTACTCCGCCGCAGTGATAGCACTCGTTGTAGTTTTCGCAAATGATCTTCCAATTCGCGGCGACTTCGTAGCGAATGGTGGCGCCGACGCGCAAGTCGGCGAGCGGATAGCGCTGCAGCCGATCCGGAATACCGTCCAGCTGGGCAGCCAGCGGCTTCGCCTCGGCGGGAGTGAGGTTCAGGAAAACGAAACCGCCCCAGGTGTCGATGCCCACGGGATATAGATGAAAATCCTCCTTGTCGAAGCCGGCCGCCGCGCCCAAATGCGGGGCGGCGACAAGCGCACCGTTGAAATCGTAAGACCACTGATGATATGGGCATACGATTCGGCTGCCGGTGATGCCGCCGGGAAGTTTCACGTGCATCGCCTCGGTTTCGGCCGGGGTGCGGCAAAGACGCGACCCGCGATGCCGGCACACGTTGTAGAACGCGCGCAATCGGCCCTCGCGATTGCGAACCGCGAGCACGCTCTCGCCGAACAAGTCCAACACGACATGGTCGCCGGGCTGCGGCAGTTCTTCCGCGCGGCACACCGCCATCCATTCGCGCCAGAATATGCGCTCCTTTTCCGCCTTGAAAACCTCCGGGCTGCGATACCAGACGGAGGGCAACGCGCGTTCCAGTTTCGAGGAGCTCATATCGGAAAATCCCGGGTGTAAGGTGTGGCGCGCGGTTCCGCATCGAATTCGCGGGCGAACCGATGGCCGCTGTGAACGGCGTGCACGATCGCACCCGGGGCAAGTGCGTCGCCGATGCACGTGACCCCGGCGATGCCGGCGCTTTCGAACTCCGAACCTCGCGCGATGAGCGCTCGATAAAGGTCATCACGAGGCACCCGCACCCCGACGATAACCAACGATCGGCAAACGATGCGCTTCTCGGTGCCGCTGTACACATCCGCAATCGTGACGGCATCGCCGTCGAAATCGGTCACTCGGTGAAGCGTGTGAATCGAGACGTTTGCCTTGACGAGGGCACGATGCACCAGCGGCAGCTCGTTGGTCATGAATGTCCAGGCGGACGCGTTGCCCGCGGGAGTTACGTAGGTGACGGCGCCGGCCGAATCGGCCAGCCGCTGGGCGATGGCACCGGCCAGGTAGTAATTGTCGAAATCGAATACGACGACGGGACCTCGAGGTATCACGCCGGCAGCCAGGTCGTCCGGCGTATACACCGCCGGTCCATCCAGCTCGCCGGCCGGAAACTCGAGCGTCGAAAAGAGCATTTTGGTCCAGCGCGCGCCGGTTGCGACGACGATATGGCGGTGTTCGAGGCCCAAGACATCGTCCACGCCGAGCGCGCTGCCCGGATACATGCTTACGTTCGGCCTGCCGCGCAGCTGTCCCAAGCGCCAATCGGCAACGCGGCTCCAGGTATTGAGCCCCGGCAGTGCGGTTTCGTAGCGCAGACGGCCGCCGAACTCATTCGCCGAATCCGCAATCGTAACGGTGTAACCGCGCCTGGCGAGCGTCGTGGCGCACTCAAGGCCGGCGGGGCCGCCACCGACGATCAGGACGGATGCGTCGCTCGCCGGCGGCGCAAACCGTTCCGGATGCCAATCGCGGCGCCACTCTTCGCCGGCGGTGGGATTCTGGGTACAGCGGACCGGCACGCCGTCGTGCCAGCTGGAGATGCATATGTTGCAGCCGATGCATTCGCGGATCTCATGCTCCCGGCCCTCGTCGATTTTTTTCGGCAGGAACGGGTCTGCGATGGAGGGCCGGGCGCCGCCGATCAAATCGAGTATGCCGCGCCGAACCTGCGAGACCATGACATCCGGGGAGGTGAAGCGGCCGACGCCCACCACCGGCCGTTTCGTCAATTGCTTGACGAAATCGACGATCGGCTCGTGGCTGCCCTCCGGAGAAAACCGCGAAGGCGCGCAATCGGTGGGGCTCGAATCCATCTTGACGTCCCAGAGGTCCGGGACATCGGCGAGGAGCGCCACCACCTCGTGCGCTTCGGAGGCGGCGTGCTTGCCCGGCTTGCCGCGCAATTCTTCGAGGCTGATGCGCAGCGCGACGGCGCACTTCTCGCCGACGGCATCGCGCGTCACGTTCAACAGTTCACGCACCAGCCGGACTCGATTCTCGATCGATCCGCCGTAGGCATCGGTTCGGCGATTGTATTCGGGTAGCAGGAATTCGTAAGGCAGGTAGCCCATTCCGGCGTACACGTACACGATATCGAATCCCGCCTGCATGGCGCGACGCGCTCCGGCCGCCTGCCACCGGAGCAGATCCTGAATGTCGGCATTATCCATGGCTCGCGGACGCAGGTTCCCCATGAATCCCAGATGGCTCGAGAGCCAGGGCATGCCGGACGGCGACAGCGGAGCCAGCCGGCTGGTGCGGTTCATCGTGCAGGCGCCGCCATGCCACAGCTCGATGCCCGCCAACGCGCCGTGCCGATGGACGGCGTCGGTCATCAAGGCGTGGGAGCGGATGTCCTTGTCGTCCCACAGGATGGCGAACGGCAGCGGGGAGTCGTCCGAGCTCTGATGTATGGATACCGCGCCCGTGCACACCACGCCCCAGCCGCCCTCCGCTTTGGTCTCGCGGAAGGCCGCGCGTACCTGCGGCAGCGAATTGGTCATGCCGCTCGCGTGCGGCACCTGATAAAAGCGATTCGGCGCCGTGACGGGTCCGATGCGCACCGGTTCGAATAAAATATCAAAGCGTGGATTGCGCGCCATCGGCGGGATCCTTGGAACGGTGCTGCCAGAGTGTGCGCGAGAGTAATTGATCGATCGTACAGTAGCAACCGGCGCGGCACCCGCCTTTCGCGCCGCCCGCCGATCGAAATGGACTTGATTCAGGCCGCGCGAAAGGCCCGATAATCCAGACCGAGCGCAGTCGCCACCGCCTCGTGGGTGAGCTGGCCGGCATGCACGTTCAGGCCCTTGGCGAGCCCTGGGTCATTGGCGATCGCTTGCCGCCAGCCGTGATCCGCCAACGCCCTGCACATACGGCAACGTGGCATTCGTCAGGGCGAACGTCGATGTGCGCGGCACGGCGCCGGGCATATTCGTGACGCAATAGTGAATGACGCCGTCGAGGACATAGGTCGGCTCGGCATGCGTGGTGGGCCGGCTGGTTTCGAAGCAGCCGCCTTGATCGATGGCGATGTCGACCAATACGGCACCGGGTTTCATTGTTTTGACCATCGCGCGGGTCACGAGCTTCGGCGCCGCGGCGCCGGCAATGAGCACCGCACCGATGACGAGATCGGCGTCGCGAACGAGTTCTTCGATTGCGTGAGTCGTCGAGTAAACGGTCTTCAGCTGGCTGCCGAAGATGGACGATAGCTCCCGCAGTCTTTTGACCGATCGGTCCACCACCGTGACGTCGGCGCGCATTCCCACGGCCATTTCCGCCGCGTGCGTCCCGGAGACGCCGCCGCCCAGCACGAGGACTTTGGCAGGCGCGACGCCGGGCACGCCGCCGAGCAGCACTCCGAAGCCGCCATTCGCCTTTTGCAAGCTGTTGGCACCCACCTGCACGGACATGCGTCCGGCGACTTCGCTCATCGGCGTCAACAACGGGAGGGAGCCGTCGGGCGCCGTGACAGTCTCGTAGGCAATCGCGGTCGCTCCCGAGGCGATCAGCGCCTGTGCTTGCTCGCGGTCCGCGGCCAAATGCAGGTACGTGAACAGGGTTTGTCCGCTGCGCAGCTGTCTGCATTCGGCGAGTTGCGGCTCCTTGACCTTCACGATCAGATCGGCAGCGGCGAAGATGTCTTGGCCGCGTTGGGAGACACTCGCGCCGGCCGCCTGGTAATGGGAATCCTCGAAGCCGATGCCAGCGCCGGCGCCGCTCTGAACCAGCACCTCGTGCCCGGAGTCGACGAGTTCACGCACGCCGGCAGGGACCAGGCCGACTCGGTACTCGTGGATCTTGATCTCCTTGGGGACACCGATTTTCATGTTGACGCTCCCGCCGGCCGGCCAATTGAAGGTTTCATCTAGGGTACGAAAGCGCCTCATCATAAAGTTGCAAAACCGGCTCACAAAGGCCATCTTCATGGCAGAATATGCCGAATACCTGTTGTTTCTTGCAAGAAACTGCCGAAATCGGCGGGAGCGCTGAAAATGAAACTTGATCGCTACGATCGGGCCATCGTCCGGGTCCTGCAGCTCGAAGGCCGAATCACCAATAGTCAATTGGCCGAAGTCGTCAGCCTCTCGGAATCCGCCTGCTTGAGACGGGTGCGCGCCCTCGAGGAATCGGGTTTCATCGAGGGCTATACCGCCTTGATCAATCAGCAGAAGGCGGGCTGTCCCGTTAACGTGTTCGTCAATATCACGTTGGAGCGCCAGGAACAGGCGCATCTGCACGCGTTCGAGGAAGCTGCGCGCAAGGTCCCCGAGGTGATGGAGTGCTATCTCATGTCCGGCGAATACGACTATCTATTGCGGGTGGTGCTTGCCGACACCGCGGACTTCGAAAGACTGCACAGCCAGCACCTCACGCGGCTGCCCAATGTCGCGCGGGTGCATTCGAGCTTCGCCTTGCGTACGGTGCAACATTCGCGCGAGCTGCCCGTGCGCTAGCGCATCCGCCACAGCGCTCTCAGGTTTTAGGCCTGAGCACCAACGAGAAGTTTATTTTCACGGCGTCCGCCACTTGATCCGTACTCTTCCAGTCGCCTTGACCCGCGCCGAAATCGAGCCGCTTGAGCTTCGCATTACCCTCGAGCTTGGCGCCCGCCGGTAATTCGGTGAAATGAAAATCGATCGGCACGTCTTTCGTCACGCCGCGCAGCGTCAGCGCTCCGACCGCAGAATAACCGGTCGCGGTTTTCGTGAAACTGCGAGTGACATAATGCGCCGTCGGATGGTGCGCCACGTCGAAAATGTCCGGACCGCGTATCGTCGTGTCGCGATCCTTGTCCATGGTATCCACGGAATTCAATTCGATCTGCACCTCGAAACGCGAGCTCGCGAGATCGCCCGGCGCGAATTCGATGGCCGCGGTGAACTTGTGAAACTCCCCTTTGAATTCAGCGCCCGCCTGAACGCCGACGAACTCTATGCGGCTTTGCGCCGGATCGGCGGAGTAGCTGGGCGCCGCGCCGGCCGCGGCCGATAAGAATGCCGAGGCGAGCAAAGCCGTCGATGCCGCAACGTGTTTGGTCATGGACGTTTCTCCAATTTGGTCGTTCCGAAATTCGCGAAGGGCAACATGCGCATCAACACGTCGTCCCTGTTCCAGAAGTGATGCTTGAGGGCGGCGAGAATGTGCAGTATCGCCAACACGAACAGCGCATCGCCCAAAAGGTGATGGGTCGTGCGCAGGAAATCGAAGGCAGCCGCGTTCTTGCCGATGAGATTCGGCCAAGTGAACAGGCCGAACCAACTCACCGAATAGCTCTTGGCCGACGACATCAACCATCCGGTCAAGGGCATCGCAAACAGCAACACGTAGAACGCGGCGTGCGTCGCCCGTGCGAGCATCCGCTCCACGGGGGTCATGCCGGAAGGCAATTCGGGCGGCGGGTGCTTGAGCCGCCACAGCAGGCGCAGCACCGCCAGCATCAGCACCGTCATGCCGAAACTCTTGTGGCGGGCGAGCAGCGCCAGTTTGTGCGACCCGAGGGGTAAACCGTCGGCCCAAATCGCCAGCACAAACTGGGTGACGATCAGAGCCGCGACGAGCCAATGAATGGCTTGCGCAACCGCGCTGTAGCGTCCCGATGATCCTTGACTTGGCATGCCGGCCGCTCCGCGTGCAAACTCGATTTGCACAGTTTAGCAAGACAGCGAGGCCGCCGATCGTGTTAAAAATTTTCCATGTGGGGGCGCTTGCGCTTCTGTTGGCGGCATGCGGCGCCCCGAGGATACGTCACCCCACGGTCCCGCTCCCGCATGAGTCCGCTTCGACGGCGAACCCCTCGATTGCAGCGAGAAAATATCGCCTGGACGAAACCCGTTCCGAACTGCGAGTCCTGGTGCGCAAGGCAGGCCCCTTTGCCCGCCTCGGGCACAACCACGTCATGGTCAATCGCAGCCTTCGGGGCTGGGCCAACCAGGACCTCGCGGGCTCCACGCAGTTTTCCTTGAGCGTGCCGGCCGCCGCTTTCCTGATTGACGATGCGCAAGCGCGGCACGAAGAGGGACCGGATTTCGACGGCGACGTTTCGGACGACGCCAAATCGGGAACGCTGCGCAACATGCTGAGCGCGGCGGTGCTCGATGCCGACGGGTTTCCGTCGATTACCGTCGACGGCATTGCGGTTTCCGGAGCGGCATCAGGCGCCGGCATGATGGTGGCGACCGTCACGATCAGCGTCGCCGGGCATGAATCGCAAACGGAGGTACCTTTCACCTTGCAGAGCGATTCACGCCAATTGTCGGCCGACGGATCGATGGATTTACGCCAATCGGCGCTTGGACTCACGCCCTACAGCATCATGTTCGGGGCTCTGCAAGTGCAGGATGCGCTCACGATCAAGTTTCGACTCATCGCGAGTCTGAGCTAGAAGTCGATCAGGCCACGATGCGGATCAGGCTGTTTCGGCCAACCATATCGGCGTCCCTTCAGGTGCGATCAGCACAGCCGCTGGCATGCCGCGCAACGGCTGCGGTATTTCGCCGCGCGGCGAAATTCCGATGTCTGCCAGGCGGGCCAGGGTCGCGCCGACGTCATCAACCTCGAAATGCAGGGCGGCACGCCGCAGGTGCGCGGGGTCATACAGCCCGAGGTCGATGAAGTCGCTGGTGCATGAGACGTGGGGCATCCGATCGTCCTCCTCGTCGATTCCGACGAAGCCGAACCGTTCCCAAAACGCCTTGGACTCACCGCGGTTCGGTGCCGGCATCGCGATCTCCAGGAAATAACCGCACCGCGACGTGTCCAGAGCAGGACGTTTGCTCGGCGAGAATGTACGCGCCTCGATAAGCCTCACCAGCTGGCCCGAAGGATCGAACCAACCGATTTCGTTGAACACATCGTTGCCGAGCCGGCTGAACTCGAATTGCAGCCCCAACTGTTCGAGCGTTTCCAGGAATTTGAGCAACCCGGGCTTGACGAAGGTCAGTGAAGGCGCCGGAATCGCTTCTTGATGCAGGCCGAGACAAATCCTGCCGTCGGTCACCACCGCATAGGGATGAAACCAAGCTTCGCCGACGGCGGCTTGGGAGAATCCCAGCCTGGTGTAAAAATCCAATGAAGCCTGAATATCCGGCGTCGCGAGGGAGAACTCGAGGAACCGCCCGAGCACGGCTCTGCTAACTCACTCCGCCGATGCATATGTACTTCAACTCGGTGTAGTCGAGAATCCCGTACTTCGAGCCCTCGCGGCCAATCCCCGATTCCTTGACTCCGCCGAACGGCGCTACTTCGGTGGAGATGATGCCGGTGTTGAGCCCAACGATCCCATACTCGATGGCTTCGGAGACGCGCCAGCTTCGCGCCAGATCCCGCGTATACAGATACGCGGCCAGGCCGAACTCGGTGTCGTTGGCCATCGCGATGGCTTCGGCCTCGCTTTGAAACTTGAACAGCGGCGCCACCGGACCGAACGTCTCTTCGCGGGCCACCAGCATCATCGGGGTTACCTGCGTGAGGATGGTGGGCTCGAAGAATGTCCCCCCGAGGGCATGACGCTTGCCGCCCAGCTTGACGGATGCGCCTTTTGCCAACGCATCGGCGATATGTTCCTCGATTTTGGCAACCGCCTTGTCGTCGATGAGGGGGCCTTGGTCCGTGACGCCGGCCAACCCATCGCCCACGCGCAACTTTCCGACGGCCTCCGTGAGCTTTCGCGCAAACTCGTCGTACACGCCTGCCTGCACCAACAGCCGATTGGCGCAAACACAGGTCTGACCTGTGTTGCGGTACTTGCTGGCGATGGCTCCCTGTACGGCCGCATCCAGATCGGCATCGTCGAAAACGATGAACGGTGCGTTACCGCCCAGTTCCAGAGAGATTTTCTTGACCGTACCGGCGCACTGCGCCATCAATTTCTTGCCGATTTCCGTGGAGCCGGTGAACGTCAGCTTGCGCACCGCCGGGTTCGAGGTCATTTCCCCGCCGATCGCCGCCGCAGATCCGGTGATGACGTTGAACACCCCGCTCGGAATGCCCGCACGATGGCTAAGCTCCGCCAAGGCGAGCGCGGAATACGGAGTCTGAGTCGCAGGCTTGCAAACCATGGTGCATCCGGCCGCCAGCGCGGGTGCCGCCTTGCGGGTGATCATGGCCGCGGGAAAATTCCACGGGGTGATGGCCGCGACCACGCCGACCGGCTGCCGCAGCACGAGAATTCTCTTGTCGGCTTGATGTCCGGGAATCACATCGCCGTACAGACGCTTGGCTTCTTCGGCAAACCATTCGATGAAGGAAGCGGCGTAGGCGATCTCGCCCTTCGACTCCGCCAGGGGCTTGCCCTGCTCCGCGGTCATCAGCATGGCGAGGTCGTCTTGATGCACGAGCATCAGGTCGAACCAGCGCCGCAGCGCCGCCGCACGCTCCTTGGCGGTGCGCGCCGACCACGCCGGCAGCGCGGCAGCCGCGGCGGCAATTGCGCGCCGGCACTCGGCAGAGCCCATGTTAGGTACCACTCCCAATTTCTTCGCCGTCGCGGGGTTGTTCACGGCCAGTGTGCCGTCGTTGTCCGCGGGCAACCAGCGCCCGTCGATGAAGCACAACTCGCGCAGAAGCAGGGGATCTTTGAGGTTCATAGTTCAGGGCCCGTGCCGGTACAGCCATAGGAAATCTTCGACGTGGGCGCAAAGGATAGCGTGTTCATCGGTCGCGTCAACGCTCCACGATCGCGGTGACACCCATGCCGCCGGCCGTGCAGATCGAGATCAATCCGCGCTTGGCCTGAGCTTCATCGAGAATTTTCGCGAGCGTGGCGACGATGCGCGTGCCGGTAGCGGCAAAGGGATGGCCTATCGCAAGGCTGCCGCCCTTGACGTTCAGCTTTGACCGATCGATGGTGCCGAGCGGGCCGGGCAATCTCAGCTTGTCCCGGCAGAAGGCCGGATCCGCCCACGCCTTGAGCGTGCACAATACCTGTCCCGCGAATGCCTCGTGGATCTCGTAAAAATCGAAATCCTGGAGGGCAAGGCGCGCGTCGCTCAGCATGCGCGGTACGGCGTAAGCGGGCGCCATGAGCAACCCCTCCTTCTTGTCGATGTAGTCGACGGCGGCCACTTTGCCGTAGCTCAGATACGCGAGCACCGGTAAGTTGCGTTCCCGCGCCCAGGCCTCGGATGCCAGCAAGACCGCCGATGCGCCATCCGTCATCGGCGTCGAATTCCCGGCGGTCAACGTCCCGGCGGGGGATTTGTCGAACACCGTTTTGAGTTTGGCGAGTTTCTCGAGACTCGCGTCGCTGCGGATATTATTGTCTTGAGAGACTCCGAGATACTCGCGCACCAAATCCTTGTAAAATCCGGAAGCGTATGCCGCGGCAGCTTTTTGATGGCTCTCCAGGGCGAGCTGGTCCTGTTCCGGCCGGCTGATCCCCCAGCTCTTCACCATGAGTTCCGTGTGTTCGCCCATCGACAAACCCGTCCGGGGCTCTGCAATGCCCGGGAGGACCGGTCGCAGATGCCCCGGGCGCAACCGCAGCCAAGGAGCCGCGCGCTCGCCGAATGTCTTCCCCCGGAAGCTGCTCAGCAAGAGCTGCTGAAACCTCTTGGGGTAGACCACCGGAGGGTCACTCACGGTATCGACTCCCGCCGCGATTGCGCAGTCGATCTGGCCGAGCGCGATCTTGTTGCCGACGGTAATCGCCGCCTCCAAGCTCGTGCCGCAGGCGCGTTGCAGATCGAGCCCGGGTGTTTCCGCGGCAAGTCCGCACTCGAGCACCGATTCACGAGTCAGGTTCCATTGACTCGAGTGTTTCATGACAGCGCCGGCCGCAATGTCGTCCAGCCGCTGGCCCTGCAGCCCGTAGCGCTCGACCACACCGCGCAGCGCCGCGGTCAGCATCTCTTGATTGCCTACGTGAGCGTAGGCGCCGTTACCGCGTACAAACGGAATGCGCACACCGCCGACAATCGCGGCACGCCGATGACTTGCACCGACCAACATAGCCCTGCCTCCTCAACGTAAGGTTCGAATTATGAACCTACCTGCCGGCTTATAATCGATCCATGACGCGATTATCAGCCAAGATTTCCCTCGGACTTGCAATTGCCGGCCTCGCCGCCTGCAACGCATCGACCGCGCCGAGCGCCGCCGAAGTTGCAAACGTTGGGGCGCCCCATGACAGTTTAAATACGGTTGTCGAACGGTATTGGGATGAACACGTGCCCTCCGGCAACCCGCTGTCGCCGCAGTACCTGGCGGATTCCTTGGCCGTCGAACGCCGCTTCCTGGCAGAGATCCTCGCCCTTCCGCGCACGAGCCTCGATCCGGGCGGGAGGTTGAGCTACGATATCTTCAGGAAGCAGCGCGAGTCCAACATCGAAGGACTTACGTATCCGGCCGAGCTCCTGCCGGTCAATCCATTCGACGGAATGCCCCAGCACATGGCGCGAACGGCCGCTGGATTGGCCGAGCATCCGTCAAAGGGCGCCGCAGATTACGAGAATTTGCGGCTCGAGATCGACGACTATGTGAAATGGACGCGCCAGGCGGTCGCCAATATGCGCGATGGGATGCGGCGCGGCTACACATCGCCGCGGGTATTGATGGTGCGGCTTCTGCCGCTGCTGCAGCGTTACGGCGAGGACATTTCGGACAACGTCTTCTATTCCCCGGGGCGGACCCTGCCACAGAGCATTCAAGAGCCCGAGCGCACGCGTCTTGCGGCAAGCCTCAACGGCGCAGTGAAGGACAAGCTGCTGCCCGCTTTCCGCGAGCTGCACGATTTCATTCTCAGAGAATATCTGCCCCGGGCACGGGCGGGCCTCGCATTGTCGGAGCTCCCGCTCGGGCCTGCCTGGTACGCAGCCATGGTCAGACGCGCAACCAGCACGCAGCTGACGCCGGACGAGATCCATGGCATCGGCCTGGCCGAAACCGAACGCCTTCGCGCGCGCCTGCAGGCGTTGGCGCCGGGCGCGCAGTCCGCAGGATTTGCGCAGCCGCCGTCCACGGGGGGCGGTGTCGCGCTGTCGGAGGCGTACCAAGAACTGAAGGCGAAAACGCTTGCGGCCCTGCCGGCCCTGTTCTCTGCATTCCCGCGAAGGGACTTCGAGATTCGCACGCTCGGCCGGTGGAGCGAGACCGCGCCCCGCCTTGCCTACGAACCCGCCCCCCCGGGGAACCGCTCGCCGCCGATCCTGTACGTGAATACGGCATCAAGCCCGGCGCGGCCGGCGAGTGTCGAGACCGCGGGATTTCTCCGGGAAGCGCTACCGGGGCGTCATTATCAATCCGCCATCCAGCAAGAGCGCACGGATCTGCCCAAATTCCGCCGTTTCGGCAGCGAGCCGGCGTTTGCCGATGGTTGGGCTTTGTACGCGGCGTCGCTGGGCGAGGAACTCGGCCTCTACGGCGGCGAAGAGGCCAAGAGGGGCTCCCTCGCAAGTCAATTGAAGTGCGCCGCCGCGTTGGTCGTCGACACCGGCTTGCACGCCAAGAATTGGACGCGTTCCCAAGCGGCCGGCTACCTTCGTGCGCAAGTGGCCCTCGACGATGCCGATGCCAATCTGATGACTGACCGCTTCGCGGCGTTTCCCGCAAGCGCGTTGGCCTGCAAGCTTGGTGAACTCAGGATCCAAGCGCTGCGCAAGCGCGCCATGGAGGTGCTGGGTCCGCGCTTTGATATCCGCGAGTTTCATTCCGAACTCCTCAAGGATGGGGCCATGCCGCTCGATATCCTCGAGGCGAAAATGAGGCTGTGGATGGAGGCTCAGCGCTGATGCAGCCCTGCCCAAACGACCGTCTGCCGGCGATATATATCGAACAGTGCCCACGGATCGGAGTCACACTACCCGGTGCGCCCCACATTCACGATCGTTTTTTTCTTATTGGCCGTCTGCAGGCCGGCCGCGGCGGATCTCGCTCAGGATTCTGCGCAGCACGGGGACATCGAAGTTGCCGTGTTGCTCGATGCCGCGGAACAGAGCGGAAGCGCGAGCGCTTCGGTCAGAATTCACGCACGACGCGAGGTGGTCTGGTCATTGATCACGAGCTGCGCCGAAGCCGTGCAGCTGGTCCCGGGTCTCGTGGCCTGCGAGGTGATGCAAACGGCGCCGGATCGCTCCTGGCAAAGGATTCGGCACGTGCTGGACTATTCGTGGTACGCGCCCAAGCTGAAATATGAAATACGTGCATCCTATGATCCACCCTCTCGGGTGTCGATCGAGCGCATCTCGGGCGACTTGCAGGTGCTTCGCGGTTCATGGGCATTACAGAGCGACGGAAATGACACGATTGCGCACTACGCGGTCGATCTCGCGACCGGCTTTTGGGTTCCCCAGTGGATCGTGCGCGCGGCCCTGCGGCGCGACCTGCCCAACATGTTGCGTTCGCTGCGCGCTCGCGCCGAATTCGTACAAAAGCACAAATCGGGGTAATTCACGCATGCTCGACCGGAGCCTCGCCGCCGCGTGTATCGTGGCGGCGCTCGGACTGGCTGCCTGCGAACGCGAACAGGCACCGCCGCCGGCGCGCGTCAAGCAAGTGTTCCATCTGAACCCGTATGAAAAGGACTTCGGCTATTCCCAGGGCGTGCTGGTCGACAAAACGCTGTATATTTCGGGCTCGATGGCTGCCGACGAGAATGGCCGCCTCGTCGCACCGGGAGACATGGCGGGGCAAATGCGCTCCGCATACGCCAATATACGCCGCTCGCTCGCCGCGCATGGCGCAGGTTTTGGCGAGGTCGTGAAAGAGACCATCTATACGACCGACATGGACGCCTTGCTGAAGGCCTCCGATTTGCGTTTCGAGTATTACGACAAAGAGCGGCTGCCGACGACCTCCTGGGTGCAGGTGCAGCGTTTGGTGGACCCGGGATTCCTCGTTGAAATCGAGGTCGTGGCCGAGCTGCCGTAGACAATCAAGGATCGACGCATTGCGTAACGTGGTTGACAAGAAATTCGAGAGCCGCCTCGCAGGCCTCGTCAATTCCGGCGAGAGAGGCGTATTGCGCGGCGGACGCAAGGGCGTCGAAAAGGAGTCGTTGCGGGTGACGCCCGACGGCGCCATCGCGCAGACGCGTCACCCTGCGGCTCTCGGCGCCCCGCTCACCAACGAAAACATCACCACGGACTTCTCCGAGGCCCTGATCGAGCTGGTCACACCGCCGTTCGGCGAGACCTGGGAGTTGCTGCAGTATTTGTGCGATATCCACCAATTCGTGTATCGCCACCTGAACGATGAATTGCTGTGGGCGACCAGCATGCCGTGCGCCCTGAACGGCGACGGCAGCATTCCGCTCGCGCAGTTCGGGTCCGCGAATGTCGGCCGGATGAAAACCATCTACCGTCACGGTTTGGGGGTGCGATATGGGCGGATCATGCAGGCCATTTCGGGAGTGCACTTCAATTATTCGTTTTCAGAGCGGCTGTGGGGGGTGCTCGAGGGCATCAACCAATCGCGCCAGCCGCGGCAGAACTTCGTGTCCGAGCAGTACTTCGGCGTGCTTCGCAACTATCGGCGCCACGGCTGGATCGTGCTGTTCCTGTTCGGCACCTCGCCGGCGGTGTCGAAAAGTTTCTTCGCAGGCCGCGAAACCGCCCTGGCCTCGCTCGATGCGGATACTTTCTACGAGCCGTACGGAACGTCGCTGCGCATGAGCGACATCGGCTACCGCAACAAGAATCAATCCGGCCTAAGCGTCTCGGTCAACAGCCTGGAGGAGTATGTACGCGATCTCTCGCGGGCGATACACACACCCTTTCCGCCGTACGAGGAGATCGGCGTCAAGGTCAATGGCGAATATCAGCAGCTAAGCGCCAATATCCTGCAGATCGAAAACGAATATTACAGCTACATACGCCCGAAACGAGTTGCGCGCTCCGGCGAGCGTCCGACCAAGGCATTGCAGCGGGCCGGGGTCGAATATGTCGAAGTGCGCGCTCTGGACGTGAGCGCGTTCGATCCGGTCGGCGTCAATCAGAACAAATTGCGCTTTTTGGAAGCCTTCCTAGCCCTTTGCCTGCTGCGGGAGAGCGCGCCCATCAGCCAGGGCGAACAGGCGAACCTTGACGCCAATCATTTGCTGGTGGCGCGGCGAGGCCGCGACCCCAAACTCTCGTTGAGGCGGGATGGGCGCGACATCCCCATGCTCGAATGGGCGCGCGAATTGCTCGATGCGATGCGGGGGTTATGCGAACTGCTCGATCAAGGCGAACCTACCCGTCCGTATACGTCCGCTCTCGAACAACAGTGGGCCAAGCTCGACGATGTCGAGCGAACGCCTTCCGCGCGGCTGCTGGCTGATATGCGGCAAAGCGGCGAATCATTCTTCGAACTCGCCGGGCGGATGTCGAAGATGCACAAGGACTACTTCCTAGGTCTGTATCCGCCGAACGAACACCGTCTCGCGGATTTCGCCGCAGCGGGCCGCGAGTCGCACGAGGCGCAAGCGCGGATCGAGGCGAGCGACACGACGGATTTCGACACTTATCTTGCACATTATTTGGCGGATTGAGGCGTACTTCCGGCCGGGAGAGCCGACATGCCCGGGTCTTGGGCATTACATAACAGCGAGGGGCCGCGCGAGTCCCTTTGCTCGAAACAGTGCCGCAGGTCATTGAGCGCGCGAGGGCAGATGCGTACGGTGGGGGAATGAACATCCCTGAACGCCTTCCCGGCTCAGATCTGCCGGATTTCCCCCAGGCACGGCAGCTGAACTCGGGCTTTCCGTGGCTCACATTCAATCAGGAACTCGAAGCCGAATTTCGCCGCACGCATTTCGACGAAAACCTGCTGCATACGCGCGTCAATCTATGCATGGCCGCGGTGATCACCGTCGCCTTCGCCGCCATGGAGTCGATCGTTCTCGGCCCCGGACTCGATCGTATTGCGAACATGATCCACCTGCTGGTAATCATCCCGATCTTGCTCATCGGATTCGCCTCGAGTTTCTCCCGGCACCGCCACCGGATCTTTCCGCCGCTTGCTTTCGCCGCCTCGACGATCCTGGGCCTCGGCGCAGCCGCGATCCAGATCATCGCCACGCTCGGCGGCGTGTCGACGCTCTTTCCCTGCCTGATGCTGGCCATAATCTTCGTCTACTTCATGAGCGGCCTGATTTTTTTCCACGCGGTCGCGGCCAATGTGATCGTGATGTTCGTTTATCTCGCCGTCGGCAACGCGCTGCAGCTGCCGGGCCACGAATTCGCCTACGATGCGCTGGCGATGCTTGCCGCCAATCTCTTCTGCGCTTCCGTCGCCTATATGCACGAAAGAACCAGCCGTATGCGCTACCTGGAAGCCTCCCTGCTGCGGGAAATGGTGGCGCGGGACGGTCTTACGGGCATACAAAACCGCCGCATGTTCGACCTACACATTCAGCGCGTCTGGCAACAAGCGGTGCGCGAACAGGAGCGGGTGGCGGTCCTCCTCGCCGATATCGATTGTTTCAAGGATTACAACGATCGCTACGGGCATCAAGCCGGCGATGAGTGCCTGCGCGCCGTCGCCGTGTCCCTCAGCCAATGCGCCCGTCGACCCTTGGATTTCGTTGCGCGCTACGGCGGGGAAGAGTTCGCGGTCATTCTTTACGAAGCCAGCCACGAATACGTCGCCGAAGTGCTGACGCGGATCCAGCGATCCATAGCGGAACTCAACATTCCCCATGAGGCATCCCGGGTGGCGAGCCGCCTCACGGTGAGCATAGGCGCGGCGTTCATCCTGCCGACCAGCAATCGAACGCACGACGGACTGGTCCAACTCGCCGACGAAGCTTTGTACAGCGCGAAGGAACAAGGCAGAAATCGGGTGGTCGTGATGGAAGCCGAGTACCACACGTTGAGAACCGGGCGGTTCGAGAAGCGGCGCGGGCAGCGCGCGGTCTAAGCAGCCTGACATTGCGTCATGGCCGATAGATCGCTATGTGCGCCTCTTCGCCGGCCCTTCTGCTGGCGCGGAACATTCCTTCCGAATTGAATTCCATGACGATCTCGCCGCAGCGGTCGATGGCGATGACTCCTCCTTCGCCGCGCAGCGGAGGAAGCTCCTCAAGCACGACTTCGCGCACTGCGTCGCTCAACGTGCGCCCTCCGAAGCGGATTCGCGAGCAAATATCATGGGCCACCGCGGCCCGGATGAATACTTCCCCATGCCCGGTGGCCGACACTGCGCAGGAGCGGTCGTCCGCATAGGTGCCGGCACCGATGATGGGCGAATCCCCGATGCGATTGTAGCGTTTTCCAGTCATGCCTCCGGTGGAAGTGCCCGCGGCCAGCCGGCCGTGCCCGTCCAGGGCAACCGCTCCGACGGTGCCCACGTGGGATATGGTCAAGGCCGACAATCCGGTGTCCCCGCCGCGGATGCGTTCGAGCTGCCGCCATCGTTCCGGCGTGTAAAAATAGCTGCGCGGCACCGGCGCGATGCCGCGGGTCAATGCGAATTCTTCCGCTCCCGCGCCGCTCAGCATGACGTAATCCGAATGCTCCATGACGGTGCGCGCCAAGTCGATCGGGTTGCGGATATGGGTCACACCGCATACCGCTCCGGCCCCCAGAGTGCTGCCATCCATGATCGCGGCATCGAGTTCGTTGTGGCCATCGAGAGTGAACACGGAACCGACGCCGGCATTGAACAGAGGATTGTCCTCGAGCGCCATCACGGCACGCGTTACGGCATCCAGACTCGAGCCTCCCGCCTGCAGCAAGGCAAAACCGGCGTCCAGCGCGACGGCCAGACCGGCCCGATATTTCGATTCGCTCTCGCGGTCGGTTTCCGAACGGGGCAAGGTGCCTGCGCCGCCATGTATCGCTAACCCGAACATCTTGGGTGGCCTCCTCGGTTCCGTTAGTCCAAAGCCTGCTGCTGCGGGACGATCACCTGCATTCCCTCGAGATCCGCCGAGACGTGAATTTGACAACTGAGGCGGCTGTTCTCCCGCGGCTCCCAGGCACTCTCCAGCATACCCTCCTCCATTTCCTCACGCGGCTCGAGCTTCGCGAGCCAAGCCGAGTCAATGTACACGTGGCAGGTTGCACAGGCGCAGGCGCCGCCGCATCGCGCCACCACGCCCTGCACTCCATGTTGCCGGGCCGCCTCCATCAAGGTGACGCCCACCGGCGCGTCTATCTCGCGCCGGCCGCCGCCGGGTTCGATGAAGACGATTTTAGGCACTAAATCGCGTCTTTGAGCGAGACTTGAACGTCCGCAAGCTTTTCCGGATTCACGCACACACGCTCGGCAATGAGCTTGCGTGCCGCCATGTAGTCCTTCGAATGATTGACGGCTTCCAACGCAAGCAATTCCCTGCCTTTGAGATAGCAGACACTGAAGCTGCGCGAGGCAGGATCCCCCCGCAGCACCTGGGCGTCGTAGTCCTGCGAGAGACCGACGATGAGCAGCTTATTGTCGAACTGATCGGACCAGAACCATGGCACGCGGTCGTGCGCGACCGGCCGATCGAGGAGGTTGAGGGCGGCGGTCTTCGCCTGCTCAAACGCGTTATCCACGGATTCGAGGCGGACCCGCCGGCCGAAGCGCAGGGATGGATGATTGGTGCAGTCACCGGCCGCGTAAATACTCGGATCGCTCGTGCGGCAGTGCTCGTCGACGACGATGCCGTCGTCGCATGTCAATCCGGCCTCGCGCCCGAGTTCAGTCGTGGCGATGGCCCCGATGCCGACGACGACCAAGTCCGCCGCGTGGCTGCTGCCGTCAGCGCAAACGACTCTTTCGACCCGACCCCGGCCTTCAATGCGAACGACCCGCATGTCGCATGCGATGGCGACGCCCCGCGCGCGATGCTCCTCGGCGAAATACCGCGAAACCGTGGGGGCGACCACCCGATTCATGATCCGGTCCGCCATTTCCAGCACCGTGACCTCGCAGGCCATGCCACGGCAAGTGGCCGCCGTCTCGAGTCCGATATAGCCCCCGCCGACGATGACGATGCGAGACTGCGGCTTGAGGGCCGCCTGAATGGGCGCCACGTCCGCAAGGGCGCGTAGATAGTGCACGCCCGGAAGAGCGGCCCCGGGACAGGTCAACCGGCGCGACCCTGCGCCGAGACACAGCAACAACCGGTCGTAGTTCAATTTTTCGCCATCCGCCAGTTCCACCTGCCGCGCCGCCGCGTCGAGGCGCACCGCTGGCATACCTAATCTAAGGTCGACTCGGTGGTCCTCGTAGAAGGCGCGGTGCCGGAACAACAGGCGCTCGGCCGCCATGTCGCCGGATAGGTATTTCTTCGAGAGCGGCGGCCGCTGGTACGGGAGCTCGGGTTCATCGCCGATCAACACCAAGCGGCCGTCGAAACCCTCTCGCCGGAGGGTATCAACCGCCTGCGCGCCGGCCTGGCCGGCGCCGATCACAAGGATGGTGGAGATCATAAGCCGGTTCTCTGCAGTTGGCCGTGCCTCAAGCACACAATCGTACTAGTATTGTCGCGACGGCCCTTTGACCGGAGTCTAGAATGAAATTGATTACTGCCATTATCAAGCCCTTCAAGCTCGACGACGTGCGCGCGGCGCTTTCCGAAATCGGGGTCTCGGGCATGACGGTAACCGAGGTCAAGGGCTTTGGGCGCCAGCGCGGCCATACTGAATTGTACCGCGGAGCGGAATACGTCGTCGATTTCGTGCCGAAGACGCGCATCGAAGTCGCCGTCAAGAACGAGCTCGTCGATCAAGTGATGGAAGCCATCGTCGGCGCGTCAAAAACCGGAAAGGTGGGCGACGGCAAGATTTTCGTCACCGATATCCTGCGTGTTCTGCGCATTCGCACGGGCGAGACAGACAACGCAGCATTGTAGCTGCTTCGTCGGTGAAGTTATCCGAGGCTTGCCGCGGTTTTGCATTCACAGTGCTCGCGGCGATGCTATCCGAGCCTTCGTTTGCCGCGAAGTTCACCGATCAGGAACACACCCAGATCGAGGAGCCGCGTCCCGCGGATCTGCCGAGCGATCGGGAACTCGAGGCCGCCGGAGCGCTCATCGGCCGGATCGAGATAGATACCCGCAATATTTTCGATCAAACGGACCCGCGCGAGGCCAACGGGTTGTTCCGGCTTGCGAACCGCCTGCACATACGAACGAAGCATGCAAGCGTCCGGGCCCAGCTCCTTTTCAAGACCGGCGATAAATACCTCGCGCGCAAGCTCGCCGAGACCGAGCGGGCCCTGCGCATGCTCACCTATGTCTACGACGCCCGTGTGGTGCCGGTGCGCTATGCCGACGGCAAAGTCGATATCAAGGTGATCACCAAGGATGTCTGGACCTTGAGTCCGGGCATCTCCTTCGGACGGGCGGGCGGCAGCAACAGCACCAATTTCAACCTTCAAGACTCCAATTTCTTGGGCTGGGGTAAAACACTCCAGGTCTCGCACGGCAGCACCGTGGACCGCACGAGCGACACCGTCGCGTACACCGATCCGAACGTGCTCGGTTCCCGGTGGACTTCGGATCTCACGTATTCGAATTCGAGCGACGGTTCGCAGCGGTCGCTGAAAGTGGTTCATCCCTTTTATTCGCTGGACGCGCCATGGAGCACGAAGATCACCGCCTTGAAGTTCGACCGCACCATTTCCCGATATTCTTTGGGCGAGATCGTCGATCAATTCAACGACAAGCAGACGTCGTTCGAGCTCAGCGGCGGTCTGTCCAGCGGCTTGATCGACGGTTGGACCAAGCGCCTGACGTTCGGCATGCGCTACGACCGCAACTTCTTCCTGCCGGCACCGAGCACGTCCGTCCCGGCGCAGCAGCTGCCCCCGGACCGGACGCTGTCCTATCCTTTCGTCGGATTCGACATTCTTCAGGACAAGTATAAAAAAATCGGCGACGAGAATCAGATCGGCCGCACGGAGGATTTGTATTTCGGCACTGAAGTCACCGGAGAAGTGGGACTATCGAAGCCCGTGTTCGGTGCGGATCGCAACGCGATCATGCTGGCCATGAAGGCCGTGCGCGGCATTGAAATCACCGCCGTGCAGCAGCTGTTTCTGACGGGTGATTTCGCATCCCGCATCGAGGACGGCCGGGCGCGCAATTTGCTGGCCGATGCCGCAGCCAAGTTCTACTGGCGCTGGCGCAGGGATTGGCTGCTGTACGCGGGGCTCTCCGGCGCCGTCACCCATTTATTGGATCCCGACATGCAGCTGCTGCTGGGCGGCGACAACGGCCTGCGGGGCTACCCGTTGCGCTACGAGTCCGGCACATCGCGAGCGCTGCTTACCGTCGAGCAGCGCTTCTATACCGACTGGTTTCCTTTTCGTCTGGTGCGGGTGGGAGGCGCCGTTTTTGGCGACGTGGGCCGCACCTGGGGCACCGGCGTCATCGGCAACAGCGATCCGGGGCTGCTGCGCGACGTGGGATTCGGCTTGCGGATCGGCAATACGCGCTCGGGACTCGGCAACGTGCTGCACATCGATCTCGCGTTTCCGCTGAACAATATAGCGGGAATTCAAAGAGTCCAATTCCTGGTGCAGACGATGCAAACCTTCTAGCCGGCCGTCCTCGCCTTGCGCCGCCGCGTGTAGAGCCAGAGGAAACCGATGCAAACGGCGAAATTGAGCACCCACCACCAAAGTTGCCGCGTAGAGTTCTTGTCCTCCGGCTGGCCCTCGCCGGCGCCGACTTGCAACGTTCCCTTGAGCGTCTCGCGCGCCGCCGCCTGCACGACCTCGAATTCGACCGCCGCCGAGCCCGGCAGCTCCAGGTCCTTCGTCTGCAACGTGAAGCTGCCGTCGGCTTCAGCGATGGTCGGATGCGCGACTCCGCGCAATACGACCGTCACGGCGGCGTCGCGGACGGGCGCGTTATCGATCAACCGGCTCACATGGATGATCATTCGCTCGCCGTGCGCCACGCCGACAGCCAGCAGGTCCTGAGAGCGCGCTTCTATTCGCCCCGCCGTCGGGGATTCCGCCGATGCGCCGCAAGCGGCGCCGGCCGATGCGAGTGCGAGGACGAATCCAAGCACCGGACCCGTTCTCAAGGCCGGCCCCGTTCTCAAGGGCTCGCCCTCAAAGCAAGAAGCCCCAGACGCCCATGGCCGTCCCGGCAATGCTTGCCAATACGCCGAGGATGGGAAAAAAATTCTTGCGCGCCAAGAAAAACAAGGAACACAGCACGAGCCCCAGCTCCAGCAAGCCCTCGCCGATGTCGAAGCGCAGGGCGCGAATCTCCTCGACGTCGCTTTCATCGTCCTTCGCCTTCGCATCCTGTTGGATTTTCTCCGCATCCGATGCGTACTTGGCACGAGCCGCCTCCAACTTTTGAACGGGAGCCTCCAGCTTCGCGGCGTCCGCACTCAAGGTGTGCAGCAGGGTGACGGCTACCTCGCTGGTGTACTCGCGGATCTTCTTGGCCTGGTAATAGGCCCAGGCGTCGTTCGACTCGGTCCTGTGGATGACCGCGTCGGTATGCGCACGGTGAGATGCGATGGTGACCACCGAAAGGAGAATGCCGACGACTCCGACCAAAATTCCGACGCCGCGCGTATAGGGATCGGCGGCGTGTTCCGGTTTGACTTCAATTTCAGGCATGGTGCAAATGTGTCCTTTGAGCTCGATCGAGACGTTCCAATCGCAAGGGTTTCACGGCATCGTGATGGGGGCGTGTCCGGGTTGCGAAGCGATCCTCGCCATCCAGGCGAGGATCGCCGGATAAGCGTTGAGATCGATTCCCGCTTCGCCGGCGACGTGGGTGTAAGCGTATAGCGCGATATCCGCGAGCGTGAATCGCTCGGCCACCAAGAACGGCTTGTCCCTCAAGCCGAGCTCCAGAACCGCAAGCGCATCACGTCCCTTGGCCGTTTTCTCGACCAGCCGCTCTCCCATTTCCGCCGGTGTTTTATGCAGTAACGTCAACCAGAAGCGCGCCGTCCCGATATTGGGTTCGAGATTGTATTGTTCGAAGCACAACCACTGCCAAAGCTGTGCGCGCTGCCACGCCTCGGCGGGAATCAATTCGGTCCTTCCGCGAGGAAGCCGATGATGGCGTGGCTTTCCGCCAAGTAGCCGCGGCCCGGTACCTCGAGCAGCGGTATCCTGCCGTTCGGGTTTTTCTCCAGGAACTCCGGGGTGCGCGTAGCGCCGCGGACGATGTCCATCTGCACCAAGCGGTACGGGATTTTCAGGCGCTTGCAGACCAGTCGTACCTTGTAGCCGTTGCCCGAGGGCAGGTAGTCGTACAGCGTATAGGCGGCGGTCATTTGACGACATGCATCCGCGGATTGGCACGCGCGATGCCGAGAACACCGCTGCGCACGACTTCGACGATTTCGCCGAAGGCGGCGACGTTGGCGATGAATTCGCCGACCTCGATTTCGGTGCTCGTGAGCTCCACGATGTAGCTCGACGGGTTGGCGGAAAGCACCCTTCCGCCGACGCGCCGCAGCAACGCGCCGACGGCCTCTACATGCTCGGCCGCGATCTGCAGCTTGATCAACAACAGTTCCCGGGCCAGATGATCGCCGCTGGTCATGTCTTCGACGGCCACGACATCGACGAGCTTCAACAGCTGAGCATTGATTTGCGCAATGACCTGGTCGGATCCGATGGTGACGAGCGTGATTCGCGACACGGTCGGATCGTTGGTCGGAGCCACCGACAGCGATTCGATATTATAGCCGCGAGTCGATATGAGGCCGGTCACGCGCGTGAGCGCGCCCGCTTCATTTTGCAGGAGTATTGCAATGAGATGGCGCATGGGCTCGCAAGCATACGGGAGGGCGGCACTTGGGCGCCAGGGCGAGAACTGCTAGTCTTTCCCCGTGAAAGACCGTTACGAAATGTTAAACCAGGCGGCCCACCCCAAAGCCGGTGCCAGCATGACCGGTGCGGACATGCTGGTTCAAGTGTTGGCCGACGAGGGCGTGGACACGATTTTCGGCTATAGCGGCGGCGCGATTTTGCCGATATACGACGCGGTATTCCGCTATAACCAGGCGCACCAATCCGCAATGCCGCTGATCGTGCCGGCCAACGAGCAAGGCGCCGGATTCATGGCGGCAGGCTATGCTCGCGCGAGCGGGAGGGTGGGCGTCGCTCTCGTGACCTCGGGCCCGGGCGCCACCAATACGGTTACTCCCGTGCGCGATTCCATGGCCGATTCCGTGCCCATCGTAGTGATCTGCGGCCAGGTGCCGACGACTGCCATCGGCACCGACGCATTCCAAGAAGCGCCGGTGCCGAGCATCATGGGCGCCGTCGCCAAGCACGTTTTTCTGATCACCGACCCGACCAAGCTGGAGGCGACGGTGCGCACCGCGTTCGAAATCGCCCGCACCGGCCGGCCGGGCCCCGTGGTGCTCGATGTCCCGAAGGACGTCCAGAACTGGAAGGGCGTTTTTCACGGCTCGGGACGCCTGCCGGTGCCGGGATACCGGCAGCGGATGAACCGGCTCGAAGCCAGCAAAGTTCCGGAAGCGGCCTGCGCCGACTTGTTTGCGGCGCTCGGCGCGGCGAAGCGCCCGCTCATCTATGCGGGAGGCGGCGTGATCAACGCCAGCGCGGCACATGCCGTGCGCGAGTTTTCACAGCAGTTCGAGTTGCCGGTCGTCACCACACTGATGGGGATCGGCGCGGTCGACACGACACATCCGCTGTCGATGCGCATGCTCGGAATGCACGGCGCGGCGTTCGCCAACTACGCCGTCGACGACTGCGACTGCTTATTGGCGCTGGGCGCGCGTTTCGACGATCGCGTCGCCGGCAGTCCGCTCAAATTCGCCGCCGGCGCCAAATTCATCGCGCATTTCGACATCGATGCATCGGAGATCGACAAGGTCAAGCGGGTGAACTGGAGCCACGTGGGACTGATGGCGGACGCGCTGCTCAGTCTGTCGGAGTACGGCACACGCAAGGGCTTCAAGCGCGATTGGTCCGAGTGGCACCGGCATTGCGGCGAACTCCGCGCGAAGTACGCCATGAACTACGATCGCGAAAGCCCGTTGATCCAGCCCTACTATGTCATAGAAGAAATCAACCGGCTGACGCGCGGCGAGGCGATCATCACCACCGGTGTCGGTCAGCACCAGATGTGGGCGGCGCAGTACTTCGATTTCCGCAGCCCGCGGCTCTGGCTGACCTCCGGCAGCATGGGCACGATGGGTTTCGGCTTGCCGGCGGCAATAGGCGCCCAGTACGCGCAGCGCAATCGCTTGGTCATCGACATCGACGGCGATGCCAGCATCCGCATGAACATCGGCGAGATGGAAACCGTCACCACCTACGACCTGCCCATCAAAGTGGCCGTGCTCAACAACTGCGGGGATGGGATGGTCAAGCAATGGCAAAAGCTGTTCCACAGCGGCCGCCTGAGCGCCAGCGACAAGAGCCTGCATACCAAGGATTTCGTCAAGGCGGCGCTTGCCGACGGCTTCAAGTACGCGGTGCGGCTCGACAAGAAGGCCGATGTGCCGCGCGTGATCGACGAATTCATCCGCTTCGACGGCGCTGCCTTCCTGGAGGTCATGATCGACCCTGACGCCGGCGTCTATCCCATGGTGGGCCCCGGGCAGGCATACGCGGACATGATCACAGGCGAGCACATCCCCTCGCGCACGCCGGTCGACATCAAGACGCCGGACGCGTCGGAGATGTTCTAACGCCGCCTACCAGGCGCCGACGTTGGCCATGGCGGTCCACGGCTCCGCCGGCGGGAGCGCCGCTCCCTTCTGCAGCAGCTCGATCGAAATGTTGTCGGGCGAGCGTACGAACGCCATGCGGCCGTCCCGAGGCGGGCGGTTTATCGTCACTCCATGGTCCATCAAGCGCCGGCAAGTCGCGTACACATCGTCGACCGCGTAGGCCAGATGTCCGAAGTTGCGCCCGCCGGGATAAGGTTCAGGATCCCAATTGTGCGTGAGCTCAACCTGAGCGTCCTCGTCGCCGGGCGCGGCCAAAAACACCAACGTGTAGCGTCCCTGCGGGTAATCTCTGCGCGACAACTCGCGCAGGCCAAGTGCGTCGCGATAGAAGCGCAATGATTGTTCGATATCCGTCACGCGCACCATGGTGTGCAAGTATTTCATGGCTTGTCCCTCGTGAAATTGCAGCAAATTTGGAGGAAGCGATGCACAAAAGCAAACTTGGCGGATTCATCATCGATTGCTTAACGGACGATCTCGATCGCGCCGCCGATTTTTGGGGCGCAGCGCTGGGAATGCCGGTGCGCGAATTGCCGGCGGAGGAGGCGGCCCTCTACAAGAAGCTCGAGGATTGGCAACACGGGCTGGACATCGAGGTGCAGAAGGTCAGTCATCCGAGCCGCGTACATTTGGACATCGAAACCGACGATATTGAAGCCGAGGTCCGCCGGCTGGAAGGTCTGGGCGCCAAACGGCTGCAGGCCATCCGCACTTGGTGGGTGATGGAAGCCCCGACCGGCCAACGATTTTGCGTCGTACGGGCCGCCTCGAAGTCGTTTGCCGAGCAAGCCACGGTCTGGAAGTAAAGCGGTAGCCCACCCCCTGTGTGGTTTGCATGTCACAAATTGGCGACATATTTGACATAGTGCAGCAACAGCCAAGCATTGCGTTATAACTTATAGATTTCTCTATATTATCTGATATTATCCAGTCGTCGACGCAGCGCGCATTTACAACCAGCGTTACATAGTTGCAACACTGGATTTAAAGAAACAAGGACGAGCGTAAGGGCATCCATGCCGCCTACGTATCGTCCAATAACGGACGTGTCGGGTTCTTACCCAGCACCTGTTCCACTCGAATTCCCCGGCAAGTCCGGGGATTCTTTTCCACGGGGTTGGCAAATCGCCTACAGTTTCGGCTGCGTGAAGACCTTGCTGCGCTTCACGGTGCCGTTGCGCTCGGCTGTGCAGCCCGTGCGCCGGATGTCGTCACAATGCGGCGGGAACTCCGCGGAGGACGATTGAATGCGCATTTGTGACGGGTTTACTGAGGCGATCGGAAACACCCCCTTGATTCGCCTCAGCCGTATGAGCGAAGAGACCGGTTGCGAGATCCTGGGCAAGGCTGAATTCATGAATCCAGGCGGCTCGGTCAAGGATCGCGCGGCGAAGTGGATTGTCTTGGACGCAGAGCGCCGCGGCGTCTTGAAACCCGGAGGCACCGTCGTCGAGGGTACCGCCGGCAATACGGGAATCGGATTGGCGCACGTGTGCAACGCTCGCGGCTATCGATGCGTGATCGTCATGCCTGACAATCAGGCGGCTGAGAAATACCAGATCATCGAAGCCCTGGGAGCGCAGTTGCGCAAGGTGCCGGCCGTGCCTTACAGCAATCCGAACCAATACCAAAAAGTCGCCGGTCGGCTGGCCGAAGAACTGCCGGATGCGATTTGGGCAAATCAATTCGACAATACGGCGAACCGCGACGCCCATTTCGAATCCACAGGCCCGGAGATCTGGCGCGATACGGACGGCAAAGTCGATGCTTTCTGCGCGTCCACCGGCACCGGCGGCACGCTGGCGGGTGTTGCCCGATACCTCAAATCGAAGTCGACGGCGGTTCGAATCGTTCTCGTCGATCCTCCCGGCAGCGCGCTGTACCACTACGTGAAGGACGGCGAATTGAAAACCGACGGCGGCTCGTCGATCACCGAAGGAATCGGCACCGGCCGCGTGACCGCGAATCTCGAAGGCACCCCCATCGACGATGCGTTGCGAATCGCCGATGAGCAAACCATGCACTACGTTTATCGCTTGCTGCGAGAAGAAGGGTTGCTACTCGGAAGCACCGCGGGCATCAATGTCGCGGCAGCGATGGCCGTCGCGAAAGAGCTGGGCCCGGGACATACCATCGTCACGATTCTCTGCGACGGCGGAGCCAAGTACCAATCGAGGCTCTTCAATCCGGCATGGATCGCGGAGCGCGGCTTTACCGAGGCCGTGCGTTAACCGGGCAGGCAGCTTCGATCCGCGCGTTCTCATGCGCTCTCGGACAGATCGAGAGCAGAGCCCGTGTTGAACCACGCGAGCGTGGAGTGCAGCGATACGACTTCGCCGACGATGAGCAGCGCCGGCGCTTGCAAGTTCGCCTCGGACGAGACGCCGCGAATAGTCGCAAGCGTTGCGCTGACGACCCGCTGATTCGCCATGGTGCCCTGCGCGACGAGGGCGGCCGGGCGGGTAGCCGGGGCGCCGTGCTCGAGCAGCTTCTGCACGATTCGATCCAGGCGTGCATGCCCCATGTAGAACACCGACGTCGCGCCGGGCATCGCCAGCGCCCGCCAATCGGGTTCCATGCCGGGATCCTGCCCGTGGCCGGTCACGAAGGTCACGCTGTGCGCGTGGTCTCGATGGGTCAGCGGGATGCCGGCATAGGCGGCGCAGCCCGTCGCGGCAGTGATGCCGGGCACCACTGAAAAATTGATATCCGCGTTCGCCAATGCTTCAAGCTCTTCGCCGCCGCGGCCGAAGATAAAGGGATCGCCGCCCTTGAGGCGGACCACGCGCTTGCCCTGGTTTGCGTGTTCGATCAACAAGGCGTTGATTTCTTCCTGGCTGCTGCCGATCTTTCCGGCAGCCTTGCCCACGCAAATGCGCGCCGCGTCGCGCCGCGCGAGATCGAGCACCGCCGCCGGCACCAAGCGATCGTGCAAAATGACGTCGGCGTCCTGCAGCGCGCGCAATGCTTTCAGCGTCAAGAGGTCCGGATCACCGGGGCCGGCGCCCACCAGCGTCACTTCTCCCGCTGCGCGCGGCGCAACGGAGGTCGTTGCCAGCAGTTGCTGAGCGATGCGCCGCGCCCCTTGTTCGTCGCCCGCGATGAAGCGGCGCGACGCCGGACCATCCACGATCGCTTCGAAGAATCGCCGCCGCTCGCCGGTGTCGCGCAGTTTCCGGCGCGTGGCTTCTCGCAGTGCGCGCAGCCACGAGGCCAGCTCACCGAATCTTTCCGGAATCAGCGCTTCGAGCCGCTCGCGCAAGCGGCGCGCCAGCACGGGCGACGTGCCGCCGGTGGAGATCGCCACGAGCACCGGATCGCGGTCGATGATGGCGGGCACGATGAAGCGGGATGCCTCGCGATCGTCGACCACATTGACGGGAATGTTGCGTGACTCGGCCAGTTTCGCGACCCATCGATTCACCGCGCGGCTCGAGGTTGCGACGATGACCAAACGGGCGCCGTCCAAGTCGCCGGGAGCAAACTCCCGGATCGCGAGTTCGAGCTCGCCGGCGGCGGCGCGTTGCAAGAGCTCGGGCGCGATTTCCGGCGCTACCACCGTGATCGACGCGCCCGTGCGCTCGAGCAGCGAGAACTTGCGAAGCGCCACCTCGCCGCCGCCGACGATGAGCACTTTTTGAGCGGCGAGATCGAAGAAGACCGGAAAATAATTCAATTGGAAAATCCCATCTGACGGCGCGGATGCAGGCCGCACTCGCGTGAATCGGCGCGTTCCCACCACCAGCGGCCCGAGCGTTCGTCCTCGCCGGGCTGCACCGCGCGCGTACATGGGGCACAACCGATGCTCGGAAACCCTTGGTCATGCAGTGCGTTATAGGGCAGCCGCTTCTTGCGAATGTAGTCCCAGATCTCCGTTTCCGACCACTCGAGCAGGGGACTCACCTTGTGCAGACCGTACATCGGATCCCATTCCACCGCCGCCGCCAGGGCACGGCTGGCCGATTGTCCTCGCCGAATGCCGGTCACCCAGGCGCCGCGGCCGGCAACGGCACGGCGGAAGGTGTCCACCTTACGAACGGCGCAACAGCCGCGGCGCTGCTCCAGACCGTTGCGGAATCCGTTGATGCCGTTCTTGCCGACCCAGCTTTCCAATTCCGCGGTGTTCGGATAGTAGATGGTCAGCGTCCGGCCGTAGCGTTGCTGCACTCGGTCGATTAGATCATATGTCTCAGGGTACAGCCGTCCCGTATCGATGCTGAAAATCTCGATGTCCGGCACCGCGCTCCAAATGAGATCGGTAAGGACGATGGATTCGGAGCCTAAACTATTGGCATAGCACACGTTTTTGAACTCCTCAACGGCTCGGCGGAGCTGGAAAACGCTGTCCTCTGCGCGCTCGCGCAGAGCCTTGGAGAGCTGCAACACTTGGAGTCTCGGCGATAACGGTGCCAATTGCGCAGAAACTATAGGGCGGCGGCACGCTCCGCGAAACTAACTATGGGGCATGAGGACATGCGTTTTAGTATGGTTCCGCAGCGCCTCAAGCGCAGGGCGCTCTAACCTTATATCCTATGGAACCCACCCTCATTGGCGATGAAGACCGAAGGGCATGAAGTTCCAGCAATTGCGCTATCTCGTGGCAGTTCATGAAAATGGCCTGAACATAACGGCGGCCGCACGGCAGTTGCACACGTCGCAGCCCGGAGTGAGCCGCCAGCTCAAGCTTCTGGAAGAGGAACTCGGCTTCCAGCTGTTCGAGCGCGAGGGCCGCGCGCTCACGCGGACGACCGACGCGGGCGAGGAAATCATCTCGCGCGCCGCCAGCATCTTGCGAGAGATGCAGAACATCCGCCGCACCTCCGCCGAGCTGCGCAAATCGGATGGCGGCACCCTTTCGATCGCAACGACTCATACCCAGGCACGCTATGTGCTGCCGCCGGTGATCCGAGCGTTTCGACTCAAATATCCGAAGGTCCGTCTGCATCTGCACCAAGGCACTTCGGAGCAGATTGCCGAAATGGTAGCGCGCGACCGCGTCGATTTCGCCATCGCCACGGGCTCGGAGGAGCAATTCCCGCACCTGGTACGCCTGCCGGTGTATCGCTGGCATCGGGCGGTGGTGGTGCCCCGGGGCCACCCGTTGGCAGCGGCGGGCAAACTGACGCTCAAGAAGCTGGCCGAGTATCCGATCGTCACCTACGTATTCAGTATTTCCGGACGATCCTCGCTTCCGGCGCTGTTCGAAACCGCCGGATTGTCGCTCGACGTGGCGTTGACGGCGCGGGATTCGGACGTGATCAAGACCTATGTGCGCATCGGCTTGGGAGTCGGCATCCTAGCCCGTCTGGCCATCGATCCCGCCACCGACGGAGACCTCATCGTACTGGACGCGGCGCACCTGTTCGAAGGACATACCACGTGGATCGGATTCCGCCGCAGTGCGCTGTTGCGCGCCTACATGTACGAGTTCATCGAATTGCTGGCACCCCATCTGCCGCGCAAACTGGTGCGCGAAACCGAAAAAATGGAGACCCAGGAAGAGGTGGATCGCATTCTGGGCGATTTGCACATCCCGCTGCGCGACATACCGTAAATGCATATGCAGATGACGGGATGTTAGTTCCGGCCCCCAAAGCCACCCGTTAGCCTCGGGGCGCTCGTTTCGGGCACTTTTGGTGGGTATTGAATGATCCAGGACAACAACAGACGATTGGCGCGAGAGTATTTTTGGTTCGCGTTCGTGCTGATCGTCATTTTGATGAGCTCGGCGGCGCACGCGTCCGCAGTCAAGCTGCTGAACGTCTCCTACGATCCCACCCGCGAGCTGTACGAGGATTACAACAAGGCCTTTGCGCTCTACTGGAAAGGCAAGACCGGGGATACGGTTACCGTGAACCAAAGCCACGGCGGATCGGGGAAGCAGGCGCGCTCGGTGATCGACGGGCTCGAGGCCGACGTGGTGACACTGGCATTGGCCTACGACATCGATGCGCTCGCCGTCCGGGGCGGCCTGGTGCCGGCGAACTGGCAGACGCGATTGCCGGACAACAGCGCCCCCTACACGTCGACCATCGTCTTCCTCGTGCGCAAGGGCAATCCGAAGAACATTCATGATTGGAGCGATCTTGTTCGGCCGGGCGTCGCCGTCATTACGCCGAGTCCGAAAACCTCCGGCGGGGCGCGCTGGAATTATTTGGCCGCCTGGGCCTGGGCACTGAAGCAGCCGGGCGGTACCGACGTCAGCGCGGAGAGCTTCGTGAAGAAGCTCTACGGCAACGTGCCCGTTCTTGATTCCGGTGCGCGCGGTGCGACGGTTACCTTCGTGGAACGGGGCATCGGCGATGTGCTGCTTGCCTGGGAGAACGAAGCCTATCTCGCCATCAAGGAATCGGGTCCGGCCAAGTTCGACATCGTCGCGCCGTCGCTCAGCATCCTGGCGGAACCGCCGGTGAGCATCGTAGACCAGAACGTCGACCAACACGGCACGCGCAAGGTCGCCGAGGAATATTTGAGATATCTTTACTCCAAGCGCGGACAGGAAATTGCTGCGAGGCACTTCTATCGGCCGCGCGATCCCGAGGTTGCGGCAGAGTTCGCGTCGCAATTCGCAAATATCCCGCAATTGGTTACCATCGATTCCGTATTCGGCGGCTGGACCCGCGCTCAGGCCACCCATTTCGCAGACCGTGGTACCTTCGACAGGATCTATGGGCGTTGACTGCGATTTGGCCTGAAGAGCGCTGCAGCAGTATTTGCGCGGTTGCGCCGGCCGCGTTCGAGGCAATAGCGCCCCCGTCTATTCTCAAGGCATCCATGTCAGCGTCGGTTTCGGCAGTCGAACTCGATAAGTCCACGCCGGGCCGCTTGCCCCGGCGGGTGCTGCCCGGTTTTGGACTGACGCTCGGGTATACGATGGTCTATCTCTCGTTGCTCGTGTTGATCCCTTTGTCGGCCGTTTTCATTCGGAGCCTGGGATCCGGCTGGGAGCATTTTTGGGAGGTCGTAACCGCGCCTAGGGTTGTCGCATCCTTGCGCCTGAGTTTCGGCGCCTCGCTCATCGCCGCTCTGATCAACGTGGTCTTCGGCCTTATCGTCGCCTGGGTGCTGGTGCGCTATTCGTTCCCATTCAAGCGGCTCATCGATGCCGTCGTGGACCTGCCTTTTGCGCTGCCCACCGCGGTGGCCGGGATCGCGCTGACCGCGCTGTACTCGCCCAAGGGCTGGCTCGGTGGCTGGCTGCTGGCGCTCGGGATCAAGGTCGCCTTCACGCCGTTTGGGATCGTTGTGGCGCTGACCTTCATCGGCTTGCCGTTCGTGGTGAGAACATTGCAGCCGGTGCTCGAGGATCTGGATCGGGAGGTGGAGCAAGCCGCGGCTACGCTCGGCGCCTCGGGCGCACAAGCATTCATACGCGTCATCCTGCCCGCGCTGTGGCCGGCCTTGCTCACGGGCTTTACGCTCGCCTTCGCCCGCGCCGTCGGCGAATATGGATCGGTGATCTTCATCGCGGGCAACATGCCGATGAAATCCGAGATCGCGCCGCTGCTGATCGTCAGCAAATTGGAGCAGTACGACTATGCAGGCGCCACGGCGATAGCCGTAGTGATGCTGGTCTTGTCCTTTGCGCTGATGCTCGGCATCAACGCGTTACAACATTGGGCTTTGTCACGACATGGCGGACGCTGAAACGCCGGCGAAAGGGCGGGGGCTCGAGGCCAGCCGGCTGCTCCTGATTGCGGTCGCGTTGCTGTTCCTCGGCGTGTTTCTCGTGCTGCCGCTGCTCGTCGTGTTCGTTCAAGCGCTCGCCAAAGGCGTCGGTGCATATTTCCTGGCCATTTCCGATCCGACTGCACGGGCCTCGATCAAACTCACCCTGCTGGTCGCCGCCATTGCGGTTCCCTGCAACCTGGCATTCGGCGTGACGGCGGCGTGGGCAATCGCGAAATTCGAATTCAGGGGCAAGAGCACGCTGATCACGCTGATCGACCTGCCGTTCGCAGTGTCGCCCGTCATAGCCGGACTGGTCTTCATCCTGCTTTTCGGCGCGCATGGCTGGTTCGGCGGATATCTGCGGGCGCATCATATCCACGTGGTTTTCGCGGTGCCGGGAATCGTGCTTGCCACCATTTTCGTCACATTCCCATTCATCGCCCGCGAACTCATCCCGGTCATGCAGGCGCAGGGCAAGGACGACGAAGAAACCGCGCGCTCTCTCGGCGCCTCCGGTTGGCAAACCTTTTGGCGCGTCACCCTGCCCAATATTCGCTGGGCGCTTCTATACGGCGTCTTGCTCTGCAATGCCCGGGCGATGGGCGAATTCGGCGCGGTCTCGGTGGTCTCCGGGCACATTCGCGGGCTCACCAATACCATGCCACTGCAAGTGGAGATTTTGTATAACGAGTACAACTACGCGGCGGCTTTCGCCGTCGCATCGCTGCTCGCATTGCTGGCGCTGCTGACTTTGGCAGGCAAGAGCTTTTTGGAATGGCGGCAACCGGAGCTCAGGCGTGCGCCCCGCCAAGCGCACGATCGGACTCGGAGGGAAAACGCATGAGCATCGCTTTACGGGGAATAACCAAGCAATTCGGCGAATTCGCCGCCGTCAAGGACATCAATCTGGATGTGTCGACGGGCGCGCTGATAGCGCTGCTCGGCCCCTCGGGTTGCGGCAAAACGACGCTGCTGCGCATCATTGCGGGCCTCGAGTCACCGGACGAGGGACAGGTGCTTGTTCGGCGGCCGTGACGCGACGCTGTTGCCGATTCGCGATCGAAACGTCGGGTTTGTATTCCAGCATTACGCTCTTTTCCGTCACATGTCGGTGTTCGAAAATGTTGCTTTCGGCCTCAAGGTCAAGCCGCGCCGCGAACGCCCGCCTGCCGCTAGGATTCGGCAGAAGGTGCAAGCGCTGCTGGAGTTAGTGCAGCTCGAGTCGGTCGGCGAGCGCTATCCGGCGCAGCTCTCGGGCGGCCAGAGGCAGCGCGTGGCTCTCGCACGCGCGCTGGCCGTCGATCCCGACGTGCTGCTGCTCGATGAACCTTTCGGCGCCCTCGACAGCCAGGTGCGCCACGAACTGCGCCGCTGGCTGCGCCGGCTGCACGATGAGCTGCACTTCACGAGTATTTTCGTGACGCATGATCAGCAGGAAGCGATCGAGGTCGCCGATACCATTGCGGTCCTCAATCGCGGAAGAATCGAACAATTCGGCGTACCCGGCGAAGTCTACGATTTGCCGAGTTCGGCATTCGTGCACCGCTTCCTCGGCCAGGTCAACGAACTGCCGGTGCAAATTCGCGCCGGCCGCGCCTACCTGGGGCCCATCGATATCTCGTCCGACACGACGCTCCCGGCGGGCAGTGCCGACAATATCGCCTTGATCCGGCCTCACGAAATCGAGATCGGACCGCAGAATACCGGGTGGCCCGCGGTCGTGATTGCGGTCCGAGTCATCGGGTCCATCGTGCGTCTGGAACTCTGCGCCGACGGTCAGCCTGCCGCAGAACCGCTCGAGGCGGAAATCAGCCGCGAGCGGTACGAAAGCGAGCGCTTCAGCGTCGGCCAGAAAGTGGGAGTGCGCTTCAGGCGCTGGCAGGTATATCCCGCCAACGGCGCTGCGGCTTGAGCGTGAGTCCGCCGTCATTCGAGGGTTGATAAGCCTTCGAAAAGGTCGTCAATGCCGACTGCGCGATATTCGAGGTCGGTTTCGGGCAACTCGAAACTATTGAATCCGCAGCGCGCCATGAAGAACACCTGATCGCGCCGTACGTAGCCTGTTGCGCGCAATTCCCCGCCGAACTGCCAGTGCTCGCGGAGCATGCGAGCCTGGGAGTAGCCGCGACCTTCGCTGGGGCCCGGAAACTCGAGGCCGATCAATTCAAACCGCGAAAGGTCGGGCGTCAGCAGTCCGATGCGGTGAGCCGGCTGCAGGACGACACCGAGCCGCCCGTCGCGGCTGTTCCAGCGGGGCCGCTCGCTCTGCCATTGCGCCAAGGTCAGGATCAACGGCGCCGCCGGCTGCTCGGTTTCCCCGAGATAGGACCACTCATCGTCGACGATGCGGCCGTCACGCAGCAATCGGCGCGGCATACACTCGCTCCTTAAAAGGTTTCACGCCAAGCCGGCGTACCGTATCGAGGAAGCGTTCATCCGGCCGCCGACGCTCGACGTATACCGCGAGCAACCGCGCAATCGTCTCCGGCACCTCGGCCTTGGGCACCGAGGGACCGATGACCTCTCCCAAGGAGGCATCGGCACCGGCCGCTCCGCCGATGGTGATTTGGTACCACTCCTCGCCGCTCTTATCGACGCCGAGAATGCCGATGTGCCCCACATGATGATGTCCGCAGGCATTCATGCAGCCCGACATCTTGATCTCGAGTTCGCCTAGATCATAAAGAAAATCGTAATCGTCGAATCGATCATTGATGAGCTTCGCCACGTCGATGGACCCGGCATTGGCGAGACTGCAAAAATCGAGTCCCGGGCAGCAAATCATATCCGTCAAGGTGCCGATGTTCGGCGTCGCGAGACCCGCCTTTTCGAGCGTCTGCCACAGTTCGAAGGTCTCGGCTTGTTCCACATCGGCCAACAATAAATTCTGCGTATGGGTGACGCGGATTTCGCCGAAGCTGTAGCGATCGGCGAGATCGGCAACGAGTTCCATCTGGGCATCCGTGATATCGCCGGGGCCACATTGGGTTTCTTGAGCGATATGTAAACCGCACGGTAGCCGGGGACTTTGTGAGCCGTGGTGTTGTAGCGGTACCATGCGAGAAACGCCGTGCTTTTCCCGGCTGCGGGCTCGAAATCCGCCAGTTGCCGGTAGGCAGGCGGATTGAAGAAGCCGCGCAGTCGCGCGATTTCGGCATCGTCGACACGCAGCCCGCCGTCACGGATCAGCTCCCACTCCGCCTCCACCCGCCGCCTGAACTCTTCGATCCCGAGGGACTTCACGAGAATCTTGATGCGGGCCTTGTTGAGGTTGTCGCGCCGGCCTTCGAGGTTGTACACCCGCAATATCGCTTCCAAATACGAGAGCAAATGCTCCCGCGGCAGAAACTCGCGCACCACCTGGCCGATGATGGGCGTTCGGCCGAGACCGCCCCCGGCCAGAATTTCAAAGCCCAAGTCGCCGCCGGGGCCGCGCACGATATGAACACCGACATCGTGGACTTGCGAGGCCGCCCGATCTTGCGCGGCGCCGGTCACCGCAATCTTGAATTTGCGCGGCAGGTACGTGAATTCGGGGTGGAAGGTGGACCACTGACGGATAAGCTCGCACCAGGGCCGCGGATCCTGCAGCTCGTCTGGCGTCACGCCCGCGAGGTGGTCGGAGGTCGTATTGCGGATGCAATTACCGCTCGTCTGAATGGCATGCATCTCCACGTCGGCAAGTTCCGCCAGAATATCGGGGACTTGCTCGAGCTTCGGCCAGTTGTATTGGATGTTCTGACGCGTCGTGAAATGCCCGTAGCCGCGATCGTAGCGGCGCGCAATGCTTCCCAGAGCGCGCAGTTGCTTCGATGACAGCAATCCATAAGGGATCGCCACGCGCAGCATCGGCGCATGACGCTGGATATACAGGCCATTGCGCAGGCGCAGGTGGCGAAACTCGTCTTCGCTGAGCTCGCCGGCGAGAAATCGGCGCGTTTGGTCGCGAAATTGTGCGACGCGTTCGTGCACCAGCGTTTTGTCGACCAAGTCATACCGATACATAGGCGGCACGATACGTGGGGGACCCCTTCGGCCGCCAATTACTGGAAAGCATGAGCTTATGACAATCGGTCCTAGGGCGGCGCGCCGCCTCGGCAAGGCCAAACCACGCATTTGACCGCACCGGCTTCACAAAACCGTGATTTGCTCGGCAGAGGGATTCTTGGGTTGCGCGCAGCATCGCGGAGTCACCAGAGGGATCCGCATTGGCAACTGAGCTCACCGAAGTCTTGGTCGCGCCCGACACGTATCATGTCTCGCCCGAACCCATGCTCATGGTCGCCGAGTTGCACGGAGCGCTTGCGCTGTGCCTGCATGACGAGAGCCGGGGTATCGGCGGCTTGCTGCATTTGCGCTTCATGGGGGGGACGGGCCGTCCCAGCGATGTGACGGACAATACTTTGAGCTCGGTACTGGTCGTGCTTGACCGATTCAAGCGCGCGGTCCTCGGCAACACCGCCCGCGGCGACGAAGTGCAGGCGCGCATACTTGCCCATGCGCTGCCGCCGACGGATGCCTGCGAGCCCAGCGCCTCCCTGGTCGACTTGATTCGGGCCGATCTTGCCGACGGCAAGATTGCCTGCGGTACTCAAACCATGCGCCGGACCGAGTCGTTGCGCGTGTGCTTTCAGCCTTTCGAAGGTCGCGTGTGGATTTGCGGGCCGAACGGCCTCAGAGCCGCGACTCGCGCACGCCAGTCCGCCGGATAATTCACGAGATACCCGCCGAGGCAAGCTTCATTTAAGATTGAAGCATGCGACTCGTGGTCCTGGCGGCGGTATGTCTGGCGGCATGCGCAAGCGAAAAGCTTCAGCAAGCTCCGCCGGCGGGCGTGGACTTCACCGGCGTCTGGAAACTCAACGCCGCGGACAGCGACGATCCGCAGCGCCTGATACAGGCCCAATTCAATACCTCCCGGACGACCGAGAGTACGTCCTCGGGTGGCCGCGGTGGGCGTCAAGGCGGCGGACGCGGCGGTGCAGGCGGCATGGTTCCGGGCGGCCCCGCCGGTCCGGTCATGCCATCCGTCGGCGCGATGAGCGAAGGTCTGCGCTGGCCGGGCAAGCAAGTTGAAATCAAACAGGTCGCGGGAGTCGTCGCGTTCACCTCCGACGGCATCAATCGCATCTGTCAGCCCACCGACGGGACGAAACGTCATGGACATCATGCGGACCGGGATGATCGCGGCGCCGGTTCAACGGGACGGAATATGACTCGGGCTCGCGAAGTCCCACCCGCCCGATGCGGCTGGACTGAAAAGACTCTCATTGTGCAGGGAGGCGATCCCGACGATGACCATCCGCCGTTCGAAGAGCATTACAGTTTGTCGGATGACGGGCAGCGCCTCGTCGAGATCGTCGATTTCAAGGGAGGCCGTTCCAGCGGATTTACGATGTCACGCGTATGGGATCGCTCGACGCAATAAAAAAGCCGGGCTATGCCCGGCTTCTAAGTCCCCATGCCTTTTATTTGTGGCGCTTTTTTTGCGTCCTGGCGATGATTGGTCTGTTTTCTCTTCACAAGTCCTATTGCGTCGGAGCAACACTCTAGCCCTGAGCCGTCGCCGAAGCTAGCCCAATTGCAAAGAAATGCAAAATTTTAATGTGGTGTTAAAGCAACGATCGCGCCGGGCAGACGGCAATGTCCGTGCCGGGCGCACCGGCTGCTTCCTGTATCGTTCCCGCAACAATTACCGGCAAACACGGGAGCCCCAGCAGTGGTCAAAGCCTCAAAATCAACCCCTGCCGGCGACTGACTGTTCGCACCCGCCGTGCTTATTTTGACTGCAAATTCGGGCAACTCCATGTGCGGACCGCCTTTCCGGCCACGGGCGGCTTCGATGAGCAGGTCACCTTGGTTTGTCTGCATCCGCTCGATGCTTCCAGCCGCCTCTTTGCCCGATTCTTGCCCGAGCTCGCTGACGTGCGTTCAGTCTATGCGCCGGACCTGCCCAGGCTGCGGCGAATCGGATCCCTCCCCCACCCGCAGCATCGCGAATGACGCCACGGCAATCTCCGATATGGCCGATGATTTGCGGCTGCGCCAGATCGATCTGCTGGGAGTTCATTACGGTGCCGAAGTCGCTATGGCCATCGCCGCGGCGCGGCCGCAACTCGTGAGGCGCTTGGTTCTCCTCGGACCTGCGGGCGGCGTGCGCATCCCAGCGGTTCCGCAGCGGCATCTCGTGATCGATGTTGCCGAATACGGCGGGGATCCGTTCGGCGGCGTTGCGCAGAGGCTGGCTGAGCAAATCAGACCCTTCTTGGCGACCGCGCCGAGTACTGCGTAGGTGAGGCTCAATAAATACATCAGTGAGACGGGCGTTTGTTCAAGACGCGAGGCTGACAAGTGGATCGAAGCGGGGCGCGTCACTTGCAACGGACAGCTCGCGACGCTCGGCACTCGAGTCGCCGATGGCGATCGGATCTGCGTCGACGGCGAGCCCATCGGCTTGAAGAAACAACAAATCTACATTGCCCTCAATAAGCCGGTCGGCTTCACGTGCACAACCGAGGCCCATATCGAGGACAACATCGTCGATCTCGTGCGATACCCTGGCCGTGTCTTTCCGATCGGAAGATTGGACAAGGACTCGGAGGGTCTCATCCTCCTGACCAACGACGGGGACATCGTCAACGAAATCCTTCGCTCCGAAAACAACCATGAAAAAGAATACGTCGTGACGGTAGACCGCCCCATCACCGACCTGTCCCTGAAGATGATGGCCGACGGCGTGAAAATCATGGGGCAGCTGACCAAGCCTTGCCAGGTCTTGCGCATCGATCAGCGGTCGTTTCGCATGATCCTCACCCAGGGATTGAACCGTCAAATTCGGCGCATGTGCTCGGCGCTCGGCTATAAGGCACAGCGCCTCCAGCGTGTGCGCATCATGAATATTCACCTGGGAAATTTGGGCGTTGGGCAGTGGCGCCATTTGACCGAGCAGGAACTCGGCGGCTTGCTGCCGCTGAAGAGCGCGCGCTAATTCGACCGCAGTGCCGCCGCGGCGAGACCTTCCGACCACTGACGCGCGCTCGTGACGCGCCAATCAGGGTCCTCGGCTTTGCTCGCCAGCCATCGAAAGAAATCGTGGTGCTGGGTGGTCCAATAGGCGTAGCTATAGAGCACGCCGCCGGTGCTCGACTCGACGGTGAATCGCCTGCGAAATCCGAAACTTGCCAGCCAGCGGCGGCAGGTGATTCGAGGCGAGTTTTCCGAGAGTGCGTATTGGTTCGGACCGACTTGGAGACGCAAGCGTCCCGCCTGCCCGAATACGCAGATATTCGGCTGCGATGCGCGGATGAGCGCGACCCCGTGCACCAAGGGCGGCGGGGTGTCGCAGGCGGTCCACGTCCCGCCGAGCGAATGCCATTGCAGCGCCATGCTGTGGCGGCGGAAATCGATCACGGGAATGCTTGTCGCGTTGTCGGGGACCATTCGCGCAGCATGCCGCATTCACGGCCTCTTGAGAATGTAAGGGGCGAAAATCTTAAGGCGCGGCGGTGAGAGCGGGAGCATCGGCGAAAGCGCCTTGCACGACGCTCGCGGTGAGAAGCTGCGGCAGGATGAGCGGCTCGGTCGACCCAGGCTTCGAGTTGTACACCACATAGAGCGGCACGCCGGCGCGCCCGAAGGCGGCCAGGGCTTGGGTGATCGCCGGATCCCGATTGGTCCAGTCGCCCTTCATCAGCGTGACCCCTTTATTCCGAAAAACCTCCTGAACCGCGGAATCGGAAAATGCATTGCGCTCGTTGACGAGACAGGTGAGGCACCAGCTGGCCGTGAAGTTCACCAACAGCGGCCTCCCGGCAGCGCTGAGTTTGGCAACTTGTGCGGCGTCGAAGGGTTGCCACTCCTTGGCGCCGTGCATGCCGCCGGCGACCGCGCTCGATGAAGCGGCCACGACGTCCGCGAAGCGCACGGGCAGCACGAAAGCGAGCAGCACCGCGAGCGTTGCGGTAACGAGTGCCGCCACACGGCCCGCGGCAGAGCTCGACTTGGATTTTTGATAAGCCCAGGCCGCCAGTGCGACGAGGATGGCGCCGGCCAAGGCAGCGCCCAATCCGATGGACGATGTCTGTTGGGCGAGCACCCACACCAGCCACGCTGCCGATGCATAAATCGGGAACGCAAAGAACTGCTTGAGAGTATCCATCCACGCGCCCGGCTTCGGCAGGGCGCGGCGCATCCATGGCGCGAAGGACAGCAACAGATATGGCAATGCCAGCCCCAGGCCGAGAGCCGCGAAAATACTCAGCGCGATGATCGCGGGCTGTGTCAGCGCGGCGCCGACCGCAAAGGCCATGAAGGGCGCGGTGCACGGCGTGGCCACCAACGTCGTCAGAACACCGGTGAAAAATGACGCGCGATAACCCTCGCCTTGGGTGAGACCGTCGCCGACGCCGGCAAGTCCCCCGCCAACTTCAAAAACCCCGGACAGGTTGAGGCCGACGGCCACCAGCAGATACACGAGCAGCGTTACGAACAGGGGCGACTGCAACTGGAAACCCCAGCCGATCTGCTCGCCGCCGGCTCGAAGCGACAAGAGAACCGCGGCGAGAGACAACATGGAGCTGACCACACCCGCGGCGAACACGAGGCCTTTAGTGCGCACGGCAGCGGGATGCTTCTTCGCCTGTTCTACCAATCCGATCGCTTTGATCGAGAGCACCGGGAATACGCAAGGCATCAGATTCAATATCAAACCGCCCAGGATGGCGAACAACAGCAGCACGGGGAGCGACGTGGCCGAATGCGCGCGCGTACCGGGCGCGGGAGCGCTCGAGAAGTGCGCGGCAATTTCCATGGGGACGATGCTCACGTCGTTGCCGAGTTCCTCGGTCGCCAGCAACACCCCGTGGACCGCTCCTTGCCCGGGCGGCCGATCGCCGATCTTCATGGCGATTTCGAGGCCGCCCTGAACGCGATTGAGGGTCTGCGGCGCCGCATACTCGATGCCGCCCTCCTCATACGGAAAAAAAGCCAATGATTTGATCTGGGGCAGGGTGGCTCCCCATTCCTTGCCGAGGGCGATCACCAGCCGGTCTCCCTGAATTCGAGCGGTCGCCACGGCCGGCGCCGCGCTCGGCAGTTCGGCGCGTGCGGCCGCGAAGAGCGCGGCAGCCGCCGGATCGGCGGCGCCCGGCTGAGCGATGGCGGGCAGTCTCAACTGCAGTTCGGCATCTTCCGGGATGCACACGTCGGCACACACCAACCAGCTCGCTTTCGCCGAGAGCACGATCGGCGCGCCTGCCTTCAAGTCCTTGGGAGCAACGACGTTGACCAGATGCACCGCATGCTTCGCATAGCCGTAATTCACCAGGGGCGGAAGCTCGAAGCGGTGAGGCGTGGGCCATACGATGTCTCCGGCCGTGAAACCCGGCGGCAGCGCCCACTTCAGGGAAGTTGCCTGACCGGAGTCGCCGGGGTTGCGCCAGTACGTATGCCAGCCTTCGCGAATATTGAATTCCAGCGCGACCCAGAACGATTGCCCGGGACCGACCGAACTCACCTCGCTCACCAGTTGCGCCCTCACGTTGTCCGTGGCGACGACATTCCCCGAGAGAGGAAAGGCGGCCGGGGAGGCACATAGCAGGCTCAACAGCCAAAGTTTCACGGTGCGCATCGGCATATGTTACCCAATTGGGCCGCCCGGGGCCCACGGAGTGCGAGGGGTGTGGAGGAACTCACAATATGAGGCGGCCATACCGCTCCGTGGAGGCTTGAGCTACTGTAGTCGTTCCTCAACCGATATCGCCCATGCCAGAAAACTACGTAGATCGCATCCTCAAGGCCAAGGTGTACGACGTCGCCGTCGAGACATCGCTGGAAGCCGCACCGCGGTTGTCGCGCCGTCTCGACAATCGAGTCTTGTTCAAACGTGAAGACCTCCAGCCGGTGTTTTCGTTCAAAATTCGCGGGGCGTACAACAAAATTGCGCAGTTGTCGCCGATTAGCGCGCAGCGCGGCGTCATCTGCGCCTCAGCCGGAAACCATGCCCAGGGAGTTGCGTTGGGCGCCCGTACGCGCGGCATTCCGGCCGTCATCGTCATGCCCTTGACCACGCCCGACATCAAGGTGCAGGCGGTCGCCGACCTCGGCGGAGAAATCGTGCTGCACGGCGATGACTATGATCACGCCTACGAACACGCCATCGAGCTTGGCCGGGAGCGCGCACTGGTATTCGTGCATCCTTTCGACGACCCAGACGTCATCGCAGGTCAGGGTACGATTGCCATGGAGATCTTGCGCCAGCACCACGGCGATGAAATCGACGCGATCTTCGTTCCAGTCGGCGGCGGCGGCTTGATAGCCGGAATCGCCGCCTATACCAAATCGCTGTATCCACGCATCAAGATCATCGGCGTGGAGCCCGAAGATGCCGCCGGAATGTTCGAATCGCTGCGCGCCGGAAAACGCGTAACGCTCGATCGCGTGGGAATTTTCGCCGACGGGGTCGCGGTGCGCCGCGTGGGCGAGGAGCCTTTTCGCCTCGCCCGGCAATTCGTGGATGAAATCATCTTGGTGACCACCGATCAGATCTGCGCCGCAATCCAGGATATTTTCCAGGACACGCGCTCCATTGCCGAGCCGGCGGGCGCCCTCGCCGTTGCGGGGATCAAGAAATACGTGGCGCGTGAAAATTGCAGCGCGCGTACGTTCATCGCGATCAATGGCGGCGCCAACATGAACTTCGATCGGCTGCGGTATGTGGCCGAGCGTGCGGATCTGGGCGCCCAGCGCGAGGCGCTGTTCGCCGTGGAGATTCCGGAGGCACCAGGTTCATTTCTGCGGTTTTGCGAATTGCTGGGCCGCCGCAGCGTCACCGAGTTCAACTACAGATACGGGAACCTCAAATCGGCGCAAATATTCGTCGGTGTCGGCCTCGCCCAGGGCAAGCCGGAACGCGAGGAGTTACTCCACAGCATCGCGGCCGCGGGCTTTGCGGCGCGTGACATGACCGACAACGAAGTGGCCAAGTTGCACGTGCGCTATATGGTAGGCGGTCAAGCGCGCGGGTTGGCCGACGAGAGGCTGTACCGGTTCGAATTTCCGGAACGGCCCGGCGCGCTGCTCAAATTTCTGCAGGCCATCGGCGGCGATTGGAACATCAGCTTATTTCACTACCGCAATCACGGTTCCGATTATGGACGGGTGCTGGCCGGTATCCAGGTTCCTCTCGAAACGAGGACGGACTTTCTGTTGCATCTCAACGAATTGCATTACGCCTATACCGAAGAGACCGACAATCCGGCTTACCGGATTTTTCTCGGCGGTTGACGCGCGGGCGGCGCATCGACCCAAGCCGCTACTGCGCGGTTCTTGCCGTCTGCAGCGCCTCCGGCCGCGCCTCCTTGAGCCAATTCTGCGCGAGGCGCACCGCCGGATCATCGGGGCCCTTCGCATTCAACAACACCGGCACGGCGGCAGCCAATTCATCGGCCGCTTCGCGCGAACGCCCCAGATGGACGAGGGCATATGCGTGAATGGCATGGGATTGGGCAGCCGGGGTGCTCGCAGCAGGCAATGCCGCCGTCAATAGGGTCAGCGATTGCTCGCTGAAGGCAAGTGCCTCATCGGGTTTGCCGCGAATCACCAGGAGTTGCGCCAAATACATGAGCGCCGAAGCGCGATAGGGGTGATTGGCGGGCAGCGTTTTATCGTAGATATCGAGTGCCTGACGAAACTGGCTTTCAGATTCGGCCAGGTCGCCTTTTTCCAGCAGCAAAATCGCCAGACTCATACGGGCGTATCCAACTTTATAATGACCCGGCCCGTATAGCGAGAGGACCACCGAGAGAGCTTCGCGCAGCAACGGTTCTGCCTCTGCCAAGCGTCCCTCGCGCTGCAAGAGCGAGCCGTAATTGCCCTGCGCAGCGCCGGTCTCCGGATGGAGGGCGCCGTAGTCGCGTTCATCGCGGCGAATAGCATCCCGATAGAGCGTCTCGGCGCGTTTCAAGTCGCCGACATTTTGCGCGACGGTCGCCAAACTGTTCAGACGCGTTGCAACCCGGGGATTATCGTCGCCGAGGATACGTCGATCGATGTCCAAGGCCCGTTCGTAAGTTTGTCTCGCGAGGGCCCATTGCTGTCCGCGCACATAAACCTGTGCAAGGTCATCGAGCAAGGCGGAAGCATCGGTCGCCGGGGCGGACGTGGTTTCCAGAATATCCAGAGCTCGGTTGTAGAGTTCCTTGGCATCGGTCAATTGCCCCTGCCGTTGCCTCAGCTGACCCAATGCCCACAGGGCGCGGCCGGATTCCTGACTGCGCGCACCCCGGTCGTTCTGGGACAGATGCAGCGCCTCTTGCAAAGAGGCCTCGGCACCGCCGAGATCGCCGGCACCCGCGCGCGCGCGGCCGAGCTCCAGCAGCGTGCGGACGCGCGACTTGTCTTGCGACTGCGGTTGCAGAGCGAGGGATTCGTTCAACATCGGCAGCGCGTCCTTGTATTGCCCGAGGCTGTCGTAAACCGCCCCCACCGTTGCCAGCAGCGCCGCCTTGGTCGCAGGCTGATCTTGAAGTCCAGCCTCGAGCCTCTTTGCGCCCAAGTCCAGGAGCTCTCGCGCAGTAACTTGGTTGCCGCGATTCTCTTGCGGATCCGACAGCTTGAACAGATTGACGAGGAAGCTCGACACCTCCTCCGCACGGACGCGCTCCCGCTCGGCCACTGCCCGTTGCTCCGCGACTCGATCGCGTTCCGCTGCAATCCGCGAGGACTGCAGGTAGGTGGTCAACGCGAAAGCCAGGATCAAAAAGGCCACGCTGACTGCCGCCGCCACCGGCACCCAGTGACGGCTTACAAACTTTGCCGCGCGGTACGATAAAGTATCGCGGCGTGCAATGACCGGCATGCCGTCCAAATAGCGCTGAATGTCGCTGGCGAATTGCTGTGCCGACCCATAGCGGCGCTCGGGCTCTTTACGCATCGCCATGAACACGATGTTGTCCAGGTCTCCCTGGAGAATGCGCCGCAGACGCGGAGAGCTCGAATTGCGGGCATCCGCAATGCCCCGCGAAGCGGCCGAGTCGTCGGCGCCGATCGAGTGGCTCGGGCGCGGGGGATCTGTCTCGCAGATGGTGCGTTCGATATCCGCGAAGCGCATGGACGGAATGGTGAAGGGGCTGGTTCCGGTCAACAATTTGTACAGCAGCACGCCCAAGACATAGACGTCGCTCGAGGTGGTGATCGCCAGTCCTCGGACCTGCTCGGGGCTGGCATGATCGGGCGTCATGATGCGCATGTCCGCATGCGTGACCGCGAGCGTGTGGTGTCGCGCTTGCCGCTCGTCCAACAACTTGGCGATGCCGAAATCGAGCAATTTTGGCACGCCGGCGCTCGTAACCAAGATGTTCGAAGGTTTCAAATCTCGATGCACGATCAGATTCTGGTGGGCGTAATGCACCGCGGCGCAAACGGTCTGAAAAAGCTTGAGGCGGGCCGTGACGTCGAGTCGGTTGGAGTCGCAATAAACGTCGATGGGTTCGCCATCCACGTATTCCATGACGATGTACATCGTCCCGTCCGGCAACGATCCGCCGTCCAGCAAGTGCGCGATGTTCGGGTGATCGAGCTGGGCGAGGATTTGACGCTCGATCTTAAGCCGCGACTGAACTCCTCGTGAGCCGCCGACGACCACCTTGATGGCCACCTGCTGCTCGAATTCGGCATCCGCACGCTCGGCGAGGAAAACCTCCCCCATGCCGCCGGCGCCCAGCGTGCGCAATATCCGATACGGGCCTATGCGATCTCCGTCCATGCTCAAAGCATGCGCCCCGCCACGGGCGAACCGCAAACCTGCGGGCTCTTGCGGCGGAGTGCTGCTTGCGTGTATGAGGGTGGAGCTTGATCGCAGGAACCAGGAGTTCGATTCACATGGCAAACGGACACGACGCCGGTAAGCCGCCGCATGAGCCGGGACCGGGTAACGGGATGCATCCCTAGTTGGATGCTGTGACGGCGTACCAGGTGCTGCGCGAGCCGCGGCACGAGACGGTCCGAGTGCGCGGGCTCGATATGCATTTGACCCGATGGGGGCCTGAGCCTTCGGAATCCGTGTTGCCCGTATTCTTGCTGCATGGCTGGCTGGACAGCGGCGAGACCTTTCAGTTCATGGTGGACGCTTTGGAACGGGATTGGCCCTTGGTGGCGCTCGATTGGCGCGGCTTCGGTCGCAGCGAGTGGCCGCAGCAGGGCTATTGGTTTCCCGACTATCTCGGCGACCTCGACGCCCTGCTGGACCTGCTGTCGCCCGCAACACCGGCGCGCATCGTCGGGCACAGCATGGGCGGGAACATCGCCTGCTCATACGCGGGGATTCGGCCGGAACGAGTCCGCTGCATCGTCAATCTCGAAGGCTTCGGCCTTGCGCGAACCTCGCCCGGGCAAGCGCCCGCGCGCCTGCGCAAATGGTTGGATCAATTGAAGACCCCATCTGTGCGCAAGGAGTATGCCTCTTTCGAGGAATTGGCCGGCATCATTCGATTTCGCTACCCGCGCTTCTCTGCGGTGCAGGCCGCCTTCGTGGCTCGGACTTGGGGCAAGCTCGATTCGGACGGGCAGGTGCGGCTTGCGGGCGACCCGCGCCATCACTGGGTGAATCCGGTGCTGTACAAGCGCGAAGACGCCGAGGCGTGCTGGCGCGCGCTGCGCGCGCCGCTATTGATGCTGATGGGCGAGGAGTCGGACATCCTCGCAAAGCTCGGCGACGACGGCGCCCTGTCGGCATTTCGCGCGATCTTTCCGACTATGGAAATTGCCCGCATCCCAGGCGCGGGACACATGCTGCATATCGAAAGACCGGAGCTGGTGGCGCCGCAGGTCGAATCATTTTTGGCTTCGCATTAGATGACACGCCAGATTTACCCAACCCGCTTTGGACAGATGCACTTGCGCAGCACCGAGGGCAAAGGTGTGCCTCTCGTGCTCCTGCACATGTCCCCGCGCTCGGGTGCCATGTGGGAACTGCTGCAGGAACGACTGGAGCGGCCGACCTATGCGCCGGATCGATTGGGGTACGGTTTTTCCGACGCGCCTCCGTGGGCTCTCTCACTCGAGCAGTATGCCCAGGCTACGGTGGACACGCTCAAGGCAGCCGGCATCCAAGGCGACGTCGATATATTGGGTATTCATACGGGTTCCATCGAGGCGATCGAAGTTGCCCACCAAATGGGGTCGCATGCGCGGCGAGCCGTCGCCGTCGGCATGCCGCTATTTTCGGCCGAAGAACAGCAGCGACAATTGGAGAAGTACAGCGAACAGCCCCTCCGGCCGGCAACCGACGGGGGGCACGTGTTGGGCGCTTGGCGCGGCGGCTTTGCATTTCGCCAACCGCCTTACGACTTGGCCGACGTGCATCGCCGATTCGTGGAACATGTGCTCGCGGCGAATCCTGGAGCGGCGTTTCGCGCCGCTTGCGGCTACGCCATAGAAAAGAAACTCAAGAGTCTCAAGGCGCCGTTGACGGTGTTGGCTCCTCACGATGACATCATCGAGCAGACTCTGCGGGTTAAGCCGTTGCTCAAGAGCGGCGCCGCTTATATCGATTTGCCCGAACTCGGCCAGGATCCATTCCACGTCGCCGTCGAGCGAATGGTCACTCTCGTCAATCGCCACCTGCCTCTTTGAGGTGCTGCCATGGATGTCTCCAAAGCGCCGCCGGCCGAAGTGCTCAATGCCCGAACACCTCCCGGCGTCACAGGCCACGGATCACAACCAACAGCCGACGCGGCTCCGGTGGCGGCGGATCGCAGCGATATCAGGCCGCTCGATATCGCAAGCGCTCTGCAGATCTTGCTGGCGGAAGTGCAGGGGTCGCTCGATTTGCCGATTGAGGCCGTCATCCCGCAAAACCCCGTTCAAGCGGCGCGTGCACTCGTGGAGATGTTGCTGCGCGGGCTGCCCGAGGATGCCCATGAGGCGACTACTTGGACTGCTGCGCTCACCCGGGTGGAAGGGGCAATTCAGTCGGGCCTTGAACGGGCCATCAGCGTCGTGACCAATTGGCGCGATGTGCCCACCGCGGCCGTGGATGCGGTGAAGGAAACGAGAGTATTGTTCTTGTCAGCGCTCGGCGATGAACCGAATATTCCCCTGTGGTTTCGGCCGGAATGGACGGGTCTCCTGCAACGTCTGCATGGCTTTCGTCGGCGGCGCCGCAACGCGCGGCGTCGCTTGAGCGATCCCGACTGGCATTCCGCAGGTTTGGACGAGAGCGACGAGCTACGCTAGGGAAGGAGAATAATCTTACCCATGCGCCTCTTTGCCAAGAATTCCTGTTGCGCTTGAACGATGTCGGCGAGCGGATGCTCACCGGCCAACAGCGGTTCGATTTCGCCGCGCTCAATGTACTGCACCACGCGGCTGAATACCTGCGGCTCGAACACGGTACAGCCGAGCAAACGGAGATCCTTGAGATATAAGGTGCGAAGGTCGAGTTCGACGACGGGTCCCGCGATGGCGCCGGCAACGGCGTATCCGCCGCCGCGCCGCAAGACCTCGAGCAATGCCGGGAACTGCCCGCCGCCGACCACGTCGACGATTGCGTCGATCTTCTCTCGTCCGAATTCCTTCACGGGATCTGCATCCGGTGCAATGACCCGGGCGGCCCCCAAGGATGCGACGGCCGCCGCCTTGGAAGGGCCGGCGACGGCCAGAACCTTGGCGCCCCGGCGCTTCGCCAACTGGACCGCGGCTGAACCGACCCCGCCGGACGCGCCGGTCACGAGCACGGTCTCGCCCGCTCCTAACTTCAGACGCGTGAGCATGTTCTCGGCTGCCGAGTACGCACATGGAAACGACGCGAGCTCGGCGTCCGTCAGGCCGCACTCCACCGGATGTGCGTGGTGGGCAGGGACGCGCGTGAACTCCGCAAACGCCCCGTCGCATTCCGAACCGAAATAGACCGCTTCACCGGAGCCATCCGCCGCACGGAACACCGGTTCCACCAAAACTCGTTCGCCGATACGCTTCGATGTGACGCCGTCTCCCACGGCGACGATCCGCCCGCAGGCATCGGCTCCTTGGATTCTCGGAAAGGCCGGCGGCAGGCCGGTCCAGCCGGCATCCTCGGATCGTGCGCCCGCAATACCGGCGGCACCTGCTTCCGCCGTCGTTCCCTCGGTTACGGATCGGGAATACCAGGCGGTGCGGGTGTTTATGTCGGTGTTATTCACGCCGGCCGCACCCACCCGGATCAGGACTTCGCCGGCGCGCGGCACCGGCACGGGCACATCCTCCCGATATTCGAGCTGCTCGAATCCGCCGTGGCCCTTGAGGAGGATTGCCTTCATTTCGCCTTCACATGCATGGATCTCGATTGATCGGTGTCAGTATCATGCCACTATCGGATCCTACGATGCGCTGGGCCAGGGGGAAGACTCGTCATGGGAGTTGATTGCAAGCTGACCGGGCTGTCCGGCAATGAAATCTACTGCATGCGCCTCAAGGGCCTGACCCCGAGCGCCGTGGTCATCGGCAACAGCATTCAATCGATGGGATTTCTCGGCGGTGTCCGTTCGGCGTTCCGCGGCATTGTCGGCGGCGAAATTCCCGACGTCACGAACATGATCCATGCGGGCCGCCAAGCGGCCTTCGCCCGCATGAGAGCGGAGGCGGATCGGGAACAGGTCCACGGCGTCGTCGGCGTGAATTCGGAGTTGCGCAACCTCAGCGGAAATTCCGAGTTCCTATTCGTTGGATCCGGGGTCATCGGCGCGCAGGGAACGGCGCTGTTCACCAGTTCCGGCGACGCTCAAGAATTGTATTGCCACATGGATGCGGGTTACGAGCCGAGGGAGTTGGTCTTCGGCAACATCGCCTACTCGGTGGGCGCCGTGGGTGGCATTGCCGGCACTCTGAAAACGCTCGTGCGCGGCGAGATCACAGAGTTCAGCGACGTATTCAATGAGACGCGCCATCACGCACTCGAGCGGCTCGTCGCCCACGCAAAGGCGGTGCGGGCCAATGCCGTCGTCGGCGTGCGCACCACGGTCCTGCATTTCGCGGGATTTCATGAAATGTACATGGCGGGGACCGCGGCGTTCCACCCGCTGCTGCCGGCGCAATTCCAGAGCGCGCCCGTAACGAGCGATCTTACCGGCGAGGAATTGTGGAGCATGGCGCAGTTGGGATACATGCCCATCAAACTTCTGATTTCTACTTCGGTTTATTCTCTCGGCGCAATCGGCGGGATCAAAGCCGCCTTTCGCAGTTTCGTCAAGGGCGAGATAAGCGATCTTACGACTCTCATTTACGATGCGCGCGAGCATGTATTCGAACGATTGAAGACAGAGGCGGCGGCGGCCGGCGCCGAAGAAGTGGTCGGCATCAAGACCTACATCATCGAGCTCGGATCGAGCTTGATCGAAATATTTGCGGTCGGCACCGCGATCCGAAAGCTGCCCGGCATGGGAGTCAAAACCCAGATGCTGCCGGCGCAGGCGATCATCCGCGACAAGGACACTTGGTTGAGCGGGTCCGGCGGCTTTGATTTGACGTCCATCCGCGCCGGCGGCTGATCTGCGGAGAGTTCGTGAATCGTCGCCTGATTACATCCGTCCCAGGCATCGCCATCCTCGCCTTCCTGTTCCTGTATGTGATCGGCAGCGCGACGGCGCGGCACCGCCATGCAAGCGCCGCTGCAGCCGGCGATTTTTCCTACTACGTGCTTTCCCTGTCCTGGTCGCCCGCGTTTTGCCTGTCGTCACCGGGCGCCGCGGAGTGCGAAGGACCGCGCGGCTTCGGATTCATCGTCCATGGTTTGTGGCCGCAACACGAACGAGGCTGGCCCGAGCATTGCAATGTGCATCGTCCAGTGCCCGAGGACGTGGTGCGGAGCATCGCCGACTTGATGCCGGCGCGCGGGCTGGTCTACCACGAATGGTCGGCTCACGGCACCTGCAGCGGCTTGGAACCGGCAGAATATTTCTCGCTCGTGCGCCGCGCCTATGCGAGCATCAAGATTCCGCAGGAACTCTCGCGCCCCGCCCAGGCAATCGAAGAGCCGCCCGCAGCGGTTGCCGGCGCTTTCCTGCGTGCCAACCCGCGGCTTCAGCCCGAGTCGGTGGTGGTGAGCTGCACGGGCGAGGGCACACCGCGCCTTCGCGAAGTTCATATCTGTGTTGCGCGCGATCTGACGCCGCGAGCCTGCTCCGCCGACGCCATGCGCGGCGCGTGCAAAGCGGCGCAACTGATCATTCCGCCGGTTCGTTAGCGCCCTTTGCAGAGGGCGCGACGGGGCGGATTCGGGTGCATCCACATGTCGGTATGGCTTAAGCGCCATCGAGCCGCTAGGATCGATTCCAGGGAGAAAAAGCATGTCCAATGAAAATGCAATTCGCCGCGAAGTCGGAGCCATCGCTCTGATGTTCACCGGCTTGGGGTCGATCATCGGTTCAGGCTGGCTGTTCGGGGCTTGGCGCGCCGCCCAGCTTGCCGGCCCGGGTGCGGTCTATTCCTGGATCATCGGCGCGGTGATCATCTTGTTCGTCGCGTTCACGTATGCCGAGCTCGGCGCGATGTTCCCGGAGTCCGGCGGCGCGGTGCGCTACGGACATTATTCGCATGGCTCGCTGGTCGGATTCGTCGCCGGTTGGGCCGCCTGGATCGCCATCGTGTCGGTCATCCCCGTGGAGGCCGAGGCCTCGGTGCAGTACATGAGCTCCTGGCCTTGGCAGTGGGCGCAGGATCTGTATGTGCATGCCGCCAACGGCAGGGGCGAGCTGACCGTGCCGGGTTTGTCGATTTCCGCGGCCCTCGTGGTGGTTTACTTCCTGCTCAATTTCTGGAGCGTGAAGGTTTTTGCCGACACCAACAGCGCCATCACGTTCTTCAAGCTCATCGTACCGGCGGCCACCGCGATCGCACTGGTGTGCACCGGCTTTCATTGGGAAAACTTCCAGGTGGGCATCCATGGCGGCCGCCACGTCGGCAATGTTGCAGCCATACTCACGGCCGTTGCCACGAGCGGCATCGTATTCAGCTACAACGGCTTCCAGAGCCCCGTGAACCTCGCGGGTGAGGCGCGCCATCCGGGACGCAGCGTGCCGTTCGCGATCTTCGGGTCGATCGCCTTGAGCACGGCTGTATACCTGATGCTGCAAGTCGCTTTTATCGGCACCGTGGCGCCGGAACACCTGCGTGAGGGCTGGGCGGCGCTGGAATATAGCTCGCCGTTCGCGCAGCTCGCGCTGGCGCTGAATCTCAATTGGCTTGCCCTGCTGCTTTACGCGGATGCCTTCGTCAGCCCCAGCGGCACAGGCACCACCTACACGGCCACCACCGCACGCATGATCTACGCCATGGAACGCAGCGGAACGGTGCCCGAGATCCTGGGCCGCGTACATGCCCGCTACGGGATCCCGCGCCCCGCAATGTGGTTCAACCTCCTGGTGTCGTTCATCTTTCTCTTCTTCTTCCGCGGATGGGGGAAGCTCGCGGCCGTGATCTCCGTGGCCACCATCATCACGTATCTGGTGGTGCCGATCAGCGTAATGGTTCTCAGGCGCACTGCGCCAAACCTGCACCGCCCGCTGCGCGTGCCCGGATTGCCAATTCTCGCACCGCTGGCCTTCGTGCTCGCCACGCTCATGTTCTTCTGGGCGCGTTGGCCGCATACCGGCGAAATAATGCTTCTGTTGATTCTGCCGATGCCCGTGTATTTGTACTATCAAGCGAAATCCGGCTGGCGCCTCTTCGGTCTCCAATTGCGCGCCGCCTGGTGGTTGATCGCTTATTTGCTGGCGATGACCGGCTTGTCCTGGGCCGGCAGCAAGGAGTTCGAGGGGCACGGCTACATCGGCTATGGCTGGGATCAGCTCTGCGTCGCTCTGGCCGCGCTGGTCTTTTATTTTTGGGGCCTGCGCAGCGGGTGGCGAACTCCGGCAATCGAAGCGGTGGAAAGCGGCCGGAAAGATATCGAGGCTAGCCGGCCCGGCGAAACGTGAGATTGAGACGACGCGGACCCAGGGAGGCGTGGTAACCGTCCTGCAGCGCACGCACGCCGTGATATCGCCGGCGCGATGGGCCGCCCCAGACGACGACATCACCGTGTTGCAGCGGCACTCGCCGCTGCTTGTCCGTCCGGGCGTCACCGCCGAACAGGAAGATCGCGGGAACGCCCAGCGATACCGACACGATCGGAGCACTGAAATCGTTCTCGTCCTTGTCCTGATGCAGCGTCAAGCGAGCGCCGGGTTCGTACCGATTGAGGAGGCACGCGTCGGGCTCGAAGCCTGCGAAGCCGCTCGCGAGCGCGGCCGACCGGGCCAACTCCAGAAATACCGGCGGCATCGCCGGCCATGGTTGCCCACTCAGCGGGTCGCGCGAGTCGTAGCGATATCCGCGGCGATCGCTCACCCAACCCAAGCTGCCGCAATTCGTCATCGCTACCGACATGCGAAAGCCGCCGGGCGTCACCAAATGACGGAAGGGCGCAGCGGCTTCGACCGCCTCGGCGGCGGCCAATATCTCCGATGCCTTGCCGAGCGCGAAACCCCGCAGCAACCAGGCACCCGGCGCGAGCCGCTCGTGCGTGGTATCGGGAGCAGTCCCGCCAAAGAGATCTATCGTGTGCTCCGACATCCGCGCTCACCCGTTCAAGCGTTCAACACACCGGTGCCCACGGGCCATGTCACGGGCGGCGGGTCGACGCCGAGTGGCGACTTATGATTGGGGTCAAAGGCGCCCAGTTGGCGCCGAAACCACGCCACGAAGCGTTCGTCGCTGGCCAGTCGCATGTCTTCGCTGCCGCGGGCATATTCTTCGAGCGCTTCCTGCGCAATCACGATGCGGATCATTCTCGACCGTTTGTTGGGCCGCAATGCGTCCAGCGATAGTCGCCACGTGGCGAGGATCATCATGTCTTGCGCTCCGCGGGGCACCAAGACTCGTGGGTCGTCGCCGAGCTGGCGCTTGACGAGATCGCGAAAATGATTGCTGTAGTCCTTCATCGAGTCGTGGTCTTTCGCGGCAAGCTGTGGTCATCCGATGCGGTGCCATTGTAACCAAAGTGCGGGGCCCCGTGAGCGGCGTTAGCGCGACGGGCCGCGTGCCCGAGCACGCCGCGTGGGCTCGGCAGTGTGAGGATCTTCCGGCCAGTAGTGCTTCGGGTAGCGGCCCTTCAGATCCTTCTTCACGTCATGGTATCCACGGTTCCAGAAGCTCACGAGATCACGGGTGATCTGCACCGGGCGCCTCGCCGGCGACAGCAATTTCAGCAGCAGGGGCAGCCTGCCGGCGGCGACGCTCGGCGTTTCGTTCAAGCCGAATATTTCCTGCAGGCGCACGGACAACGTGGGGATCTCGCCGTCCAGGTAATCGATCGGTATACGCGAGCCGCTGGGCACGGTGAAATGCGTCGGCGCCTCCCGCTCCAAGATCACGCCTTGCGGGTAGGTCAATCGCGATCGCATCGCGTTCCCTAGGTCGATTCGCGAAAAGTGCTCGCGGCGTGACATACCGGAAATCCACGGCGGCGCCCATTCTTCGAGAGTCGCTGCGAGGGCCGAATCGCTCAAATCCGGCCAAGGCTCCGGCGACGCGACGGCATATTGGCGCATCAGCATGACGCGCGCCTGCCATTGCCGCAGTTCCGGCGTCCACGGAAGCCCGGCGATACCGAGCCGCCGTAAGCCGGCGAGCGCCGCATTCTGCAGTGCTTGGTCGTCGGGATCGCGAATTTCCGCCGAATCCAACAGCAGGGCCCCCAGACGGCGTTCGCGCCGCGCGCGGATCGCGTGTTCGCGATCGTCCCAGCTTATCTCGGCGCGATCGTGAATCTGCCCCGAAAAATGCCGCTCCAAGTCCGCCAGCGCTATCGGAGCGGCCAGGAAAATCCGCGCTTCGCGCTCGGCGCCGTCCAGTTCCGCCGCAACGATGAACTCGGCTTTGGACAGCGCTTGGGGTTCGGCAAAGCGCGCCCCGCGGCCGTTGGCCAAGAGGTAGCGACCGCCGTCGCCGCGCGTTCGGGCAATCCGGTCGGGGTAAGCCCACGCCAACAGCAGTCCGGTCCACTCGTGAGGGTCCGCCGAGTCCGCACTGCCGCGCATGAAATCCTTCTGCCAGCGCTCGGAGCTGCGCTTCGCCTGGATCATTGCGCGGGAATCGACAGTGATGCCCGGCCGCAGATCCCGCACATCGCCGCGCAGGACCGCCACGCGAAGCCGCAGATCCACGTCTCGCGTGCCCGGCATCGTGCGCAAGATGTCGCGCTCGCTCAAGATGGCCGCGAGGTCGCAGGCCAAGCGTCCCGCGCCATGCTCGCGGGCCTTGACGAGCATGTGACCGAGGCGCGGATGAGTCCCCAGCCTGGCCAGCGTCCTTCCATGCGCAGAGGCATGGGCGTTGGAATCGATAGCCTCGAGCTGCCTGAGCAGATCGCGCGCTTGGGCCAATGGTGCAGCGGGAGGCGGATCGAGCCAGCACAAACCCGAGGCATCCACGGCTCCCCAGCAGCTGAGCTCCAGCGCCAAAGGCGCGAGATCCGCGTGGAGGATTTCCGGGGCCGTTTGCGGCGCGAGCGAGGCCTGTGTTCCCTCCGACCAGAGGCGATAGCAAATGCCTGCACTCAATCGGCCGGCGCGCCCGCGGCGCTGGTCGGCGGCCGCTTGCGACACTTTGGCGGTGATCAAATGACTCATGCCGGTCGTAGGATCGAATTCGGCGTAGCGGCGCAATCCTGAATCGACCACCACGCGAATGCCTTCGATGGTCAGGCTGGTTTCCGCAATGCTCGTGGCGAGCACGACCTTGCGATGTCCCGCGCGCGCAGGGGAAAGGGCTGCATCCTGCGCGGCGCCGTCGAGATCGCCGTACAACGGCAGCACGTGCACGGTGCGATCCAGGGTCTCCTCATCGAGGGCCCGCTGCACGCGGCGAATCTCCGCCGCACCGGGCAGAAAGCACAGGATGTCGCCGCCGCGGTCGCGCAAGGCGTTGCGTATCAACTGCGCGGTTTGCTGTTCAAGGTAGATTTCGGGACGCCGCGGAACGTAGATTGTCGCGACGTCGAAGCTGCGGCCGCGAGCGGCGACGATGGGTGCGCCGCCCAGAAGCTTGGCGATAGGCTCGAGGTCCAAGGTCGCCGACATCACCACCAGGCGCAAATCTTCGCGCAGGTTTTGCTGACTTTCGATGCACAGCGCCAACCCCAGGTCCGCGTTCAAGCTGCGTTCGTGGAATTCATCGAAGATGACGCAGCCGATGCCCGCAAGTCCGGCATCGTCTTGCAGCATGCGCGTGAGAATGCCTTCCGTGACGACTTCGATGCGCGTATCGCGGCTCACGCGGGTGTCGAGCCGCGTACGGAATCCGACGGTGTTTCCGACCGCTTCGCCGAGAAGATGCGCCATGCGGCCGGCGACGGCGCGCGCTGCGATGCGGCGCGGTTCGAGCATCAGGATCTTCTGTCCCTGAAGCCAGGGACTATCCAGCAGGAAGAGCGGCACGATGGTGCTCTTGCCCGCGCCCGGCGGAGCCTCCAACAAAACGCCGCGTGTACGCGCAAGGGCGCCCCCGAGCGCCGGCAGCGCCTCGTTGATGGGCAAATCAGGTAGCAATAGAGGACTCACACACTCCTAAGATACCCCAAGGCATTGCCGCTGCGGCGCGCGCGGCGGGCCGCATGCTAAGATACGCGCCGTCGGGCCTGTAGCTCAGTTGGTTAGAGCAGGGGACTCATCAATAAATGGTGCCTTCGCATCGCAAGGTGCGAAGTGGACGGGATGAATTCAGGGAAACCTTACCAGCTCGAGCTGATGGCAACCCTGAGCCAAGCCGGCGGTACACCGCCGGAAGGTGCAGAGACTACCTGAGCGCTTGAGTTGCGCTTAATGACAGGCTAGAGCGTCCCGCACCCCTCGGGGGTGAAGAGATAGTCCACTCCCTCCGGAAACGGCGGGGCTAAGTGAATCCCTTGGTCCTCGGTTCGAGTCCGAGCGGGCCCACCAATTCCCAATGTTCGGGGACGATCGGTAACGATCGGGGAGGGACGGCATGCGGGTCGAAAACACCGGAAAAACAGGTGTGTCGGACTCGAATCGGCCTACAAACGATGGTCGCTAACGATCGCCGAGGATCGGGGGCAGCCGGACATTTCCGGGGTAACTTTCGGGGTAACTTTAGGTGCTCTATTGGAGTTACCCCCGGGAGGTCTGCTTTTGATGCGAAAAATTAGCGCCGGAACGCTATGCAAACCCATCCGATTCGAATTCCCGGGTTTTAATTCGATTTCGCAATTTGCATTACCGAATTAATTATCGTCATCGGGATACGCTGCGGCGGGACTGAAGGTATCGCGGGCTCTGTAGTGCGAGACAACGATATCTATTTAGGGGTAGGACTCGATTGGGATCAGGCGATTGAAAAGTCTCAGCCATCTAAGTTGGGCTCAGCAGCTTATTCAGTCGTTGAACTTCATCTGCCACGAGTTCCCGTGCCTCGCGATACTGTGCATTTTGCTGCAGCGCCTTTGTAGGGGGTGTCGAGTTCCGCGCCATTCATTTTGGGCACAAGATCTTCGATTTCTACCGACAGATCTCTATAGGCGGTGTCGATTGCTAGAAGACTGTTCTCTTCATCATCACTCCACTCTTTATCCAGTCGTTGAGTGATGTTATCCAAGTCTCCCCAGAACCCGGTTTCAAAAGTCCCTCCACGCAGCAGGTATTCGAACCGCAGTCGCTGCCGCTCCAACCATAACGTCTGCAGCCTAAGATGTGTTTGCAATACTTGTCGTTGGCGTTCCGAGGACTTTATTGCGAGCGTGCATCGCTGAAACGCCTTCCAGAATTCACTGCACGATTGGATGTATTCGCGAAATGTATTGCGGACGATGACGAGCCGGGCGAATTCGGTATCCATGGCAATTCAACCATTGTCTCTTTTTAGTCTACTGTACGTCGAGTAGTTACCCAGGCTTGGAATTCCGGATCCTCGAAACGATAGGCTCCGTGATCCACGCGCGCTAGCAGTTGCTGCTTGGGACTCGTAAGCCGGCGTAGCGACGTTCGTGGAGCGCTGACCGTCACGTTGGGAGAGCCCAGCAGATCTTTAAGCTGCTCGAGCGCGTGGATTCCATAAAGGTCTTGCACACCACGGGCCGCCAACAACAGTATCGCGCGGTCAGCGCGGTTCAATTCCTTCCAAGTCTTGGTGTAACTCGTGTCGTCGTGTATTCGCGTCTGGATATACCGCAGTGCCTGCTCAGGCCCCTGGTGCTGGTAAATAAGATAGCGCTCGATGTACCAACGAAAGAACTCGGGAGTTTCTTTAAGGGCAGCAAACGCCTTCAAGGCGTCGTCCAGACTCAAGGGGTGCTTTGCTACGGTGGCCAGCTGCTTTACCGTGGCCGCGACAAATTCGTGTCCCAGCAGCGGGAATGGCTCCACTGGAGCCCAGTTATAGAACGGGGCTGCCGCACGCGAAAACATCTCCCGCAGGGCCGCCTCCGAGGACCCTGCGAATAGCACCTTGATGCCGGGCTTGCGAATGTCCAGTCCCGCCCGTAGCGCGTGCGCTATTGACTTGTGTTCCGGCGCCGCAAGTACCTGTGCTTCGTCTATGACTAGTAGCAATCGCTTCTTGGCTTTGTCAGCGGACTGCAATGCAGCTTGGATTGCGGGGACCGCCGCCTTCTCCTTTTCAGCCAAGTCCAGCTCAATAGAACCTTCAACGCCCAACGGCAGCGTGCCGCCGCCTTTGAGTTTGCGAATCGGGGCGTTGAGGTCCGTCCAGAACTTGCCCAGTCCCTTGGGTTGGGTAGCCAGCAGAATGGCTGTCGCCAGCGCTTGCCCAGGATGGTCGGTGGAATCCCAGAGGTTGGTGTAGGCTGCCAGGTAGCCGTCGTGCTTGGCTGCGGGAAGCAAGTCGTGCTTTAGAAATTCGCTTTTGCCCATGCGACGACGTGCAAATAAGCCGCGTGCCGACGTCAACCCGAGATCAAAACTCCGCAGATAGGATTGCGCGAGGTCGGGACGAGGAAAGTGCCAAGGGTCGGTAAGTGCGCTCATCGACATATTCTGACATATTATTGTCAATTGACAAGATCATGTCGTAATCTGTCGATATCACATGAAACAAGTGGGTTTTGACCGGCTTTCACTGGGAAACTCGCAGGCTAAACCGCCGGGGTAACAAACGGGGTAACTGAGATCATCGAATTAGTGAAACGCCTATAAACTGGGCGTTTTCAGCGTTAATTCGATGGTGAGCGGGCCCACCAATCATTTATCCGCGGACGTCTTGGCGTGACAGCAAAAACTCATGGCACTCGACGACGCCGCGAATACCTTCGAGGCGATCGCGCGCGAGTGGTTCGAGAAACACTCGGCGAACTGGGAGGCGAGCTACTCGGTGAAACTTCTCGCGCGCCTCGAAGCTAATGTCTTCCCGTGGCTGGGGGACCGCCCGATCCGCGACATCAAGGCGCCCGAGCTTCTGTCGGTGATGCGCCGGGTCGAATCCCGCGGCGTGCTGGAGACCGCGCACCGGTTGATGAACTATTGCGGCAATATCTATCGTTACGCTGTCGCGACGGGGCGCGCCGAACGCGACATTTCGTCGGATCTGCGCGGCGCGTTGCCGCCCAGCACGCCCCAGCATCACGCATCTGTCACTGACCCTGAAGGCGTGGCCGCCTTGCTACGCGCCATCGACGGGTATCGCGGTTCGAACGTGTCCCGCTATGCCCTGCAACTCGCGCCACTCGTGTTCGTGCGGCCGGGCGAGCTGCGCAAGGCCGAGTGGAACGAGATGGATCTTGAGGCAGGCGAGTGGCGCATCCCGCCGGAGCGCATGAAGATGAAAGCCAAGCACATCGTGCCGCTGTCGAGCCAGGCGGTGGCCATCTTGCGCGCGCTGCAGCGATTGACCGGCAAAGGGCACTACGTCTTTCCTGGCGCGCGCTGCCGCGAGCGGTGCATGAGCGAGAACACGGTCAACGGCGCTCTGAGGCGGCTCGGCTGGAGCGGCTCGGAAATGACCGGGCACGGGTTTCGCAGCATGGCGTCCACGCTGCTCAACGAGCAGGGATGGAATCGGGATGCCATTGAGCGCCAGCTCGCACATATGGAGCGAAACTCCATTCGCGCGGCCTACAACTGCTGAGCATCTACCGGAACGGCGCAGGATGATGCAGGCGTGGGCGGATTATTTGGTGCGCCTTAAAGAAGGCGCGGTCTCTTCGTGGGTGCGAGCCCACCCGGCAACTGTTGCGCCAGCCGGTAGTAACCGGAGCAGTCGTGGAGGTGACGAAGCGGCTGAAGCCTTTGGTAGTAGAGGGTCGCATAAGCGACTTGACGAATACGCAGGCCATAACGTGAGTGAACGCCGAGCAATCCTCGAAAAGTCCAATGCAGAAGCCGACCCGCCTAGATTTCGGGGAAGGCTGCCATTTCTAGGTTTGTGAGCAACACGCAACCCAGGGATTCTGCCGGGGTACTGGCCGTTGTATGCGTATCAGAGGGAGACCGTCGCAATTTAGGGAAACCCCATCGCGTGGTCGGTTGCGACGACCGCCCGGACGCCCGCGAGGGACAGGCCGGATGTGGGTGGCGGATAGGCCCGCATACCGTTGAGATCGGTGTAATGCCGGTGGAGATGGTATGGACCCGCCCCCCTTTGCGGCCTTGCGTTGCAGAGGGCCAAGATGGGTGGTGTTTGCAAGTCATCCATCTGAAGCGGAGGGCGGGCCCATGAGAGAGATTACGACCTTGGCGATCGACTTGGCAAAGCGGGTTTTTCAGTTGCATGGAGTGGACGCACACGGTGTGGCGGTGCTGCAGCGGCGGGTGAGTCGAGCGCAGTTGCTGGCGGTAATAGCGCAGATTCCGCGCTCATGGGCCGGCTACGGTTGACGGTCTAATAAGGAGAAAACTCACTATTGCCGCGTGCCGAGGCAGCACTTTAACTTTCTGGGATATATGTTCGGGCGAATATTACTCGAAGACGTCGGGCCGCGCTTATTTGAGCGCCAAACCTCGAAGAAGAGTATCAGTCGCCAGATCGAGTCGATCCGGGAGAAGACCGCCAAAGGTCGCACTCTGCTCCCCGCCGAACAAATCGTGATGGAACTGAACGATGGGCTTCGCGGTTGGGCCAACTACTTTGCGTTGGGACCAGTCGAAGATGCCTATCGGGCAATCGAAAGTTGTGTCACGAGACGGCTGCGTCGATGGTTGTGCATCAAACATGAGGTCCGCGGCAGCGGATGCTATCGGTTTACGGATCAGTACCTGCATGATCAGCTGGGCCTGGTCCGAATCCGACACCTCGTGCACAACCTTCCGTGGGCGAACGCTTGAGTATCTTGTCCGAGAGCCGGATGCGGGAAATCCGCATGTCCGGTTCGATGAGCGGGATGTGGAAACGGAGTCACGGCACGGCTCGATTGAGGCACCGCCAAACGAAAGGGGCGGCAACAGTTAGAGCGAACCTACCGCCACCGCGCCACATCTCGACTCTACGACGCCTTGAAAAGGCGTCCCGATGCCGGCGTGCGAGATGCGGCATAGGTATTCCAGCTCAGATAGCCGTGGCTTTTACAGCCCATTGCCGTGTTTGACGACGCGGTCCTTCCGATGAACGACGTGAGCTTTGATCCGCAATGGTCTTTTTCATCGAACACGCCAGATTTGCGGAGTTCACCGGGAGTCCTGAAGAAATAGTCTGTTGCGTCCTCGCCCGTTGCAGGACTGCCCGCCATGTCCGCCGTTGCCCGTGCGCGGCGACCGCCTTCGCCGGCGTTTCTCGATCCGCTCGGCTATGCGCGGCACCGGCCCGAACGAACACTACTGTACCAACTCGTCGAGCAGCACTATCCCGCATTCCGCGAGCTGCGCGCCGCGGCCGATCGGCCGCTGCCTGATTTCGTGCAGAAAGAGTTTGGCGCGTATCTCAAGTGCGGACGGCTGGAGGAGGGGTTCTGCGTGTGCGCTGCGATCAGTGTCATGCCGAGAAGCTGGTGGCGTTCAGCTGCAAGAAGCGCGGGTTCTGTCCATCCTGCGGCGGTCGGCGCATGGCCGAGACCGCGGCGCTGTTGGCCGATGAGGTATTGCCGGAACGTCCGCTCCGGCAATGGGTGCTCTCGCTACCCCACGCATTGCGGTTCTTGCTGGCGGTCAATTCGGAAGCACTGACTCTGGTGCGCGGCGAGGTGTACCGGACGATCTCGCGCCACCTAATCGGCAAGGCTGGCCTCAGTCGTGCCACCGGCGCGACCGGCGCAGTCACACTGGTGCAGCGTTTCGGCTCGGCGCTGAATTTGAATGTGCACTTCCACATGGTGTTTCTCGACGGCGCGTATCAGACCGTCGGCGCCGCGGCGCCGGTGTTTCGTCCCGTGATGGCTCCCGAGTCGAGCGATTTGCAGAAGTTGGTAGAGCAGATCGCCGGACGCATTGGACGCGCGCTGGAACGTCGCGGCCTGGTCGAGCGCGACCTCGAGAATGCCTGGCTCGCCGCAGATACGGAGGCCGGTCCGCTGGATGATCTGCTCGGCCACTCGATCACCTACCGCATCGCGGTCGGACCGCGGGCGGGGCAGAAGCTCTTTACGCTGCAGACGGTTGCGCCTCGACTGCAGGGACTGGCAGCTGAGCCGAACGGTGCCGCCCGTGCGGGCGGGTTCTCCTTGCACGCCGGCGTGGACATTGCGTCGCATCAGCGTGAGAAGCTTGAACGGCTGTGCCGCTATGTGAGCCGACCGCCGGTGGCCAGCGAGCGCTTGGCGCTGACGGCATCGGGCCAGGTGCGCTACACGCTGAAGACGCCCTATCGGGATGGCACGACCCACATCGTGCTCGAGCCGCTCGATCTGATGGCGCGCCTCGCGGCGCTGGTGCCTAAGCCGCGCATGCACTTGAGGCGCTATCACGGCGTATTTGCCCCGCACAGTCAGTATCGGTCGGCGGTGACGCCGGCGCATCGGGACCGGCGTGCGCCGCGCCGCCGGTGTCTGGACGCGGATCCGACCAAGCCATCGACGCCGCGGCATGTGGCGATGAGCTGGGCAAGACGGCTGAAGCGAGTGTTCGGTGTAGAGATCGAGTGCTGCGCGCGCTGCGGTGGCCAGCTGAAGATCATCGCCAGCATCGAGGAGCCACAGCTCATTGCGAAGATACTGTCGCACCTGGAGCGTGCTGCGCCGGAGCAGTATCAGAGCGAGCTGCCGCTCGGGGCGCGCGGGCCGCCGCTGCAGCCCAGCCTGCTGTGAACTGGAGGATGAGTAGCGATTCCGTGAGCGGGAGAGGGCGGCGGACGGGGTCCGCTTGTCCTAAGCTCCAGAGAACGGCAGAGTGGGTGGGTTGCGGGCGGCGCGGCGCTGAAGTCGGCGGTCAGTCAATGGCCGGGGGCCCTGCGCGGAGGCGCACCGGCGGCCCGAATAGCCCAAGCAAGGCACGCGGCCCCTAAGCTTGGACGCAACATAAGGCTGGTTACGCGCAACAAAGGTTGTGGGCAGCCTTGGACCGGACGGGCGTTTGAAATTCCTATCCGCCGAGCACATCTTTAACCGAGCGTCGGTAAGCTCACAAAAACTTACGCGCCATCGCCGCAGCTCAATTTAGCGAATGTAGCGCAAGCGTAACGTTTTTTGCTACATTTTCACCGCGCTGCGCCGTCTCGATGAGCCTCGATGCCTGCCGTTCAATGCGTCCGGCCACGGAGATCAATTTCTCCGGCGCCAGGTGTGCATAGCACCTTTGTTGAGTTTGCTGAGAAATGCTGCCAAAAAATTTGCGGCGCCAACGCCACGCCGGCACAGATTCGCGGACTGTTGTCGGATCACCAGAAGGACGGTATTTACCGGGCCGCACAGCGGGGCGAGTCATGGGTGGTGTGGGAGCGAGAGGGGCTGGCCCCCGGCGGCCAGGTCAAACTCCTCCACCCCTGGCCAGGTCAAAATCCCCCACCCTTGCGACGGGGTGATGGATGATTACGCGTCGGCGTGATGCTTGGCAAGTCGCGCGGCGGATTCTTTGAGGCGCCAGCTCTTACCCTCGAACTTGAGTATATGGCCGTGATGCATCAAGCGATCGAGTAACGGAGTGACCACGACGACATCGCCCAAGAGAGAGGCCCAGTCCTCGATCGGCCGATTCGAGGTGACGATGGTCGAGAGTTTTTCGTAGCGGCTCATGAGAACATCGGCCAGTTCTTCGCCGGCGCTCGGCGGCAAGCGTCTGAGGAACAGATCGTCGATGATGAGGACTTCGGCAGCCTGGAGTTGAGCGCGATATTTTTTGATTTCGCCGAGCTCTCGGGCGAGGTGGATTTCCTCGAGCAGCGTGTGCGCCTCGCGATAGAGGACTTTGTAGCCGCGCTGCACCGCCGAGAGTGCGATGGCTTTCGCCGCGTGACTTTTGCCGGTGCCTGGCCTGCCGATGAGCAGCACGTTCTCTCGAGCGTCGATGAACGCGAGGGTGGCGAGCTCCAGAAGCGCTTTTTTCGGTAGCTTCGGGTTATAAATCCAGTCGATTTCCTCCAGCGTCTTGCGCTCAGGGAGCCCGGAGTGGGTGAAGCGGCGATCGAGGAGCCGGGAGCGGCGCCGGTCGAGTTCATCTTGGACCATCCAGGAGAAGGCCTCGATAAAATCCATCTCATGGCTGCCGACCTGCAGGGCGCGAGCCGGTAAAGTAGCGATGATTCCAGAGAGTCTTAAGCCCCGCAAAGCTTTTTCAAGTTCGTTCATCGACATGGGCATGGGAGTGTTCCTGTGTGTGGCGGGAGTATTCGTCCCAGAAGCGTTGGTAGTCATCGATGGGGCGGATCGCCGGGTCCGCCTGATTGAATGTGATCGCCGCCGGCGCGGTGTTCTTCGGTTGACGGTCGAGTAGGCGTTTGACAGCCTGATACGAGACGCTCTGCGATTGCAGCACGCGAGCGACCGCAGCCTCGATTTGCTCGCAGGTGTGGTGACGGGGCAGATTGGTCAAGCCGTAGAGGGCTTTCTGGCCCGGGCGGCCTAGCCGCATGCTAGGTGGAGGAGTTTGACCCGGCCATAGGTGGGGGAATTTGGGCGGCCGCCGGGGGGCTGGCATTCAAGGCCGCCAGGGCCGGCGGGACGCACCAGGCGCCTGGACTCGGTCGGATTGTGAATACGGCAGAAGCCGTGCAGGGCGACTGGCTCAAGACTGCCGCCGCGCTGGAAAGCCAAGGCCTGGGCTACCTTGCCGCCGATGTAGGGCACTTTCGGCAGTCGCTAAAGGGCCCGTTGACCCGACAGGAGCGGGCGGTGACGGCGATCAGGCGAGGCCGCGCGCACCGCCCACCCGTGCAGCTGGAATTGACAAGATAGGGAGGCAATACCAAAAAAATTCGTTCTCGACCCGAGTACGCCGGCGATGAAAGTCCGGTATCGAGACGAGCATCGGGCGTTTCCCGGTCAGGACCGGGTGTTCGGACCGAAGTTCCAGTCATCTTAACAGCGGACATTCAGCTGCGACAGCCGCCAAGAATTGTGATGCGACGGTGTTCAACGCTGCCGCACGGTTGAGACGGCTCAGCGCCTTTGCGGCGGTGACACTGAAGTCACTACGGCGCGGACAGTCTTAATGACGATCTCGGCCAGCGGACTCAATGTACGACTTTTCAGGGTAAATACTGCGACCGGTCGATCCTCAATGCCCAAATCAATCGGCAACGATTTCACCCCCATATGCTTTGCATTGAAGACACGCAGCATGCACGCTGGAACCACGGTGAGGTAGTCGCCCCTCGTGAGCAAGGCGTCCCGAAGATGAAAGGATGACGTCGTCACGCTAGAGCGCGGCACCGCCAACCCCTGAAGTCGGAAGGCTTGTTCAACCAGCAGCCCAGGGGGCTCATTGGGCGGGTACAAGATCCACTTGGCGTCAACTAGCTCGGCCAGTTCGAGCTTGCGACGACGGACCCATGGGCTTTGTGCTCCGGCCACCACCAGCAGCGGCTCCTCGAATAGCACCTCGACGTTCAGATCGTCTTCCGGAATTGGGAATATTCCGCGACCGATGATGAGATCGACATTGCGCTCACGCAGCTGCTGTATTTCCAGTGTGATGGGCCGACTCATCTGCGATAGTTGCACGGTCACGCCAGGATGTTGGTCCGACATCCGCTCTATCACTGCGGGAAGCAGTGCGGCCGAAAGCGACTCATTGCAGCCAATTCGGACGTCGCCCACGCTGGGGTTGGCGATAAATTCGATCTCACCGACTGCCTGGCGAAGCTCGTCGAACACCGCCAAGCCGCGTCTGACAAGTGCGCTGCCATACACGGTGGGCTCAATGCCCTGGGGTCCGCGATCGAGCAGCCGCACGCCGAGCGTGTGTTCCAGATCGGCGATCGCTTTGGAGATGGCGGGCTGCGAGACGGCAAGGCGCCGAGCTGCCTTTGCCATGCTCCCGCATTGCACGGCCGTGAGCAGTACATGCAGATCACGCAGCCGAATTCGGCGGCCGATCCGCGCCTCCCAATGCTCCATTGAAATAGGCATAACTATCCAATCATATAGCTATCACAATATTGCGTATTTTAGTTATATCACTGATGCGCTAGTGTCGCGAGCGATCGGCAATAGGGAGATGACCATGACCATCGCAACGACCCCGCTGCATCCTCTCTTTGTCGGCGAGGTATCTGGCGTCGATTTGCGTGTTTCGGTCGATCAGGAAACTTTTAGCGAAATCGCTCAGGCGATCGACCGCTATGCGGTGTTGGTGTTTCGAGGCCAACCGCTCTCGGATGACCAGCAGATTGCGTTCAGTCGCCTATTTGGGCCCATCGAAACCGCCCTAGGATCGATCCGCAAGGATCGCAAAACTCGCCTTGGCAACAGACTGCTCGCCGAGGTCTCAAATATTGATGCCAACAACAAAATCCGTTCATCGTCGGACCCCTGGCGCATGATGCAGAGGGCAAACGAGCTGTGGCACACCGATAGCTCATTTAAGCCTGTGCCCGGGAAGATCTCCTTCTTGTCGGCGCATGAACTCCCACCTACTGGAGGTGAAACCGAATTCGCCGACCTGCGCGCAGCCTATGACGCGCTCGACGCGGCCACCCAGGAGCAGATTGAGGATCTTGTGGCAGAGCATTCACTATTTCACTCGCGCAGTCTGCTCGGTTACAACGATTTTACCGCGGAAGAGCGCTTGGCATTTCCGCCCGTTCCGCGAAGCCTCGTTCGTGTCCATCCAGGCTCCGGTCGAAAGACTCTCTACCTTGCCTCGCATGCCTCACACATCATCGGATGGCCAGTGGACCCGGGCCGTGAGTTGCTTAAGGGGCTGACGGACTGTGCAACTCAGCCTCGTTTCGTCTATCGGCATCATTGGCGGCCCAACGACTTGGTCGTATGGGACAACCGCTGTACGCTGCATCGTGCCCGGCCCTATGACGACGCGAGTCACCGCCGCGACATGCGACGCACGACGGTTGAGGATATCGCGCCAACCTTAGAACAGGGTCGCGGTTCGATCTGCAGCGCGAGGCGCCTGAGTAGAGTGGAGCCGTGAGCCAAGTACTAGACCTCGAGGAGTTGATAGACGGGCAGACGTTCGGCCGCTTCAATATCAACCTACTTGTCTGGTCGTTTCTCGCGATGGTCGCAGATGGATTCGATATGGCGGGACTTGCGTCCGCCGCACCGGAGATCGCCAGAACATGGCGCATTGCGCCAAAAGAGTTCGCGCCGGCCTTGAGTGCGAGTCTGTTCGGCATTCTGTTCGGTGCACCGTTGCTCGGTCACGCAGGGGATCGTTTCGGTCGAAAGATTTTGATCGTCACGGGATTGATTGTCTTCTCGCTCGGTACATTGGCCACGGTCTGGGCAACCAATCTAGACCAAGTGGTGGCGTTGAGAGTTCTGACAGGTATCGGCATCGGGGGTCTGATGCCGAACGCAATCGCGCTCAACTCGGAGCTCGCACCGAAGCGACTGCGCGCGACGCTGATCGTTTTAATGTTCACCGGCATATCGGCGGGAGCTGGTATTCCCGGCGCGATTCAGGCGTGGCTCATCCCGCATTACGGCTGGCAAGTCATGTTCTGGATCGGGGGACTCGCGCCCCTTATCGTCGCAACATGTTTGTTGTTCTCGTTGCCGGAATCGGTGAAGTTTCTCGCGATGAAGCTGCATCGGCGCGCGCGATTCATGAGGCTCATACGAAGTCTCCGCCGCGATCTCGCCATCGCCGATAATGCGCGGTTTGTAGTCGCGCCCGCGCCGCAAGCGAACGGTTTAGGGATCAAGCCCATTTTCAGCGGGCGCTTTGCCTGGATCACGCCGCTTCTGTGGGTTTGCTTCGCCAGCGCACTAATGGCAAACTTTTTTCTCAACAGTTGGCTACCGCTGATATTCGAGATTAGCGGAATGACGGCCAGGGAGAGTGGGGTCGCGACCAGCCTCTATCACTACGGCGGCGTGATCGGCGGGCTGCTCGTCAGTCTGGTACTTGGTCGATTCGGCTTCACCGTGATTGCCGTGCTATTTCTGTTCGCGACGCTCGCGATCCCAGCCATTGGGCTTCCAGGCCTCTCCTTTACCGCGATGGCATCGGCAGTAACGCTTTCCGGATTTTGCACTCTCGGCGCCCAGTTTGGTAACAACGCGGCCGCCGGCCTGCTGTATCCGACCGCGTTTCGATCCGGCGGTGTCGGTTGGGCACTGGGAATTGGACGCTTTGGTTCGATTGGTGGCCCGCTTATCGGCGGATTTTTCGTTAGCCTTAAGGTCCCTCCGCAGCCGTTCTTTCTTCTTGCTGCCGTGCCAATGATTGTCGGCCTCATCGCATCCGCTGGTCTTGTAAGACTCTGTTATCAGAGGCTCGGTGGGATGCATCTCAACGAAGTGGCGGAGATGGGCGCACCCGAACTCAAGTCAAGGCTTCTGGCCGACCCGTCATGATCGTGGGCGACGACCACGGTGTGTTTTGGATTGTCAATCGAAGCACAACGTGCGTTGGAGCCGATTAGTTAAAATGGAACTCAGCGCGTGCGCGTTCAGTGATAGGTAGTGCAACTATTTTTTCGCTCTTTCATTTTTGAGTCGGTGGCCATCGGTGCCTTGGCGCGACGTCTGATACTAAATCCCTTCGACTATCTAGAAGACGAATTTAAGGATGCGTGGGCGAAGACCCAACCCGGCTCGGCTCTTGAGTATTTGTCAGCAAAGCATCTCGGATCAGTCAATTTTTCAATCCCGTTGCAATCGCAACATCGCAACTAAATTCCCAGTTCTTGCAGTCTGGACAAATTTTTCGCAGCTTGCCAAGCAGGAACTCGACAGAGTGGCCGGAGAAGCGTTTTTTAATCTATTCTCCGGAAATCACCTCGACGTTCCGCAACAGTAAGTTGCAAGGTTCATCCCTGCCATTGCCGCGTAGAACCCCGACGGGCTCTGCTACCACGCTGCTACCGCTCCGAGTAGCATCAGCGCGAGCCAATCAGACTCGGGCCGGCCCAAATCAGCGAATACAGCGAATCGGCGTTTCGCCACGTCTGGTTAGTCAGGCTTAGAGCTACCTTCGAACCAGGTGGTCGGGAGTTCGAATCTCTCCGGGCGCACCAGTTAATCAAGAACTTGCGCACTTCGCGCACGCCTTAATTCACTGACCGTAGCGAAAACGTAGCGCTGTTTGCTACGTTCGCGCCCAGCGGCGGCGCCTAGACGACCCTCAATGGCTGCCGCTCGATGCGTCGCGCCACGAAAGAGAGTTTCTCCGGGGCGAGGTGGGCATAGCGCAGCACCATCTCGTAGGATTTCCCGCCTCCCAGTTCCATCAGCTCCGGCAACGAAGTGCCGCTCTGCACGTGCCAGGAGGCCCAGGTGTGCCTAAGATCGTGGAAGCGGAACTCTTCGATCCGGGCACGCTGCTTTGCCTTGTCCCAGGCGGTTGAGCTTTGCTGGAAGCGTTTGCCGCTGAAAGTGAAACACCAGCGCGGGTGCTGCCCCCGTGTGGCTTCCAGCGCCGCCACGGCGTCCGCGTTCAGCGGAATACCGCGCCCGTCGCCCGACTTCGTCGTGCCGTGATCGAGCCAGGCCACTTTCCGGTCGAGATCCACGCGGCTCCATTCGAGCCCCAGGATCTCACCCGCACGACACCCCGTCGCGAGCGCAAACTCGACGATCGGTTTCATGTGAGTCGGCAATGCCTCGATCAATCGATCCGCCTCCTCGCGTCTCAAGAAACGCACGCGCCGTCGGGGTTCATTCAGCATCCGAATCTTCGGCACCCCTCGGAGCCATCGCCAGTCCTGCTGCGCGACATTCAAGATCCGCCGCACCACCTCAAGTGCGCGATTCACCGTCGCGTTCGATACACCGTCCTTCAACCTACGATCGCGAATGAACGGCTGCAATACCACCATGTCGATCGCATCCAGCTTCAGGGACCGCAAATAAGGATCGAGCTTCTTCAGATGGTCCTTATCATCCGAAAGGCTCCTCTTATCGGCGAACTCCTCGAGATATCGCACGACAGCTTGCTGCCACACGAATATCCCAAGGAGCCCCTGCTGCCGGGCTTCAAGTGCCTCATTCTTCAAGCGGACAGTGCGTTGGCTTCGGTCGTTGATACACCCAGTGCTTTGGCATACGCGTCGTCCGTCCAGGAGAACGAGGCTGATCCACCAGTACCGCGAGTCCTTGCGGCGGTAGAGTCCACGTTCACGGGCCATAGAGTCTCCTTCCAGGCCCGCCCTCTATGCCTATGGTCCTGCATGTAGGCATCGAGATCAATCCGGTCGTAGACCTTGCAGCGGCCTTTGCGCATGAACGGCAGGCTCATGCCATCGAGAAACCGCAGACTGCAGCGGATGTAGGCGGCAGCCTCCGCACGGGTGAAGTAGCGGCCAGGAATTGCCGGACACGGGGTAACGAGCGGCGACGCTGACCTACGCGATTGCTGCTTCGCAGGCGGAGTGGAGAAATCCAGTGTCAGCTGCAATGCAGATGGAGCGGCGTCGCAGGCGTTGGCGCGAGTCACAGCAGACCTTTCCACCCAGCGTGGTTCCGGTCGCCTTGGGACGAGTTGTCACTCATTGGCGATTCTCCAAGAGAATTGCAACGAAATCACCCCGAGTATTTGGGCAAAACTCGCAATTATCCCCAGAAAGCAATGGGTATCTGTCGTGCAATGAAGAATTCCGTTGGGGGATCGAAGGATGTCGATCGCTGATGTTGTCCGCCGTCGACGCCAATGCGATCGTCGTCGTGAGGGCTGGCCGTGTGCTCGCCGCCGCGGCCGCAACCTTGGGGTTGGCAGTAATTGCGTGTTTTGGGGGTAGATGCAGGATAGCCTCCGGCTTAGCGATGGGGCCAAAATGGCCCCCATGCGTGGCACCGAAACTCTTAAGACGCGAGTCCCACGGGAGCTGAAACTCCAGGCCAAGGCGGTTGCCGATCAGGACTTCCTATCGGAAGCAGCCTGGCTCAAGCGCCTTGTGATGCGCGCACTACAAGCTCGCGATGACGCGTCTGCTGCCGACATCGCTCGCGGCGGGCCGATGGGCATTGTGGGGTCGCCCCAGTTGGCGGGTTCCGGAACCATTGGTGCCGGTAAGCCGATGCTGGTGCGCCTATCGGTCGAGGACAGACTTCTCCTATTATAGATGCCCGGGCCGAGACGCGAGGTATGCGACCGGCCACGTACGCCGCCGTTCTCCTTCGCTCGCATTTACGCCAGCTTGCGCCCCTACCCAAGGACGAACTCTTGGCGCTTAAGCGCAGCATCGCCGAGCTCGGAGCGATTGGGCAGAACGTCAACCAGATCGCGCGGTCGGTCAGTGGTGGCGGCGAAGTGCCAGGCTCTGCGTGGTGAGGTCGGGGCGATCCTGAAAGTATGCTCGGCGTTGCGCGATAACACCCGGACGCTTCTCAAAGCGAACCTGGTTAGTTGGGCGACAGGGCATGTCCGACGCGATTTCTAATGCCGACGTGAACTGCCCATCGGAATCTAGTCGCCGGGTGTGCCTCGAGCTGATCCAAAGGGGCTGGTGGCCAACGGCAGGTTTGGAGCACCGAATTGGGCTGCTCTCAACTCGAAGCGGAAGTCATTTCGTCTGAGCGCGCTCATTCGATTGCACCCTTTCGAAATTCGCATACCACGCCTCGTTAAGCCGAAAGTTTTCCGGCGCATGTAGCGGCTTTCCACCACGAACCAGTGTTCGTCGCATCGCCTCTACTTCGTCAGAGGACTCAATCCAATCGTTGACGAATGAAATTTCAGCGCGCACGAATGCAAGCCGCGATCCGGTATTGACCGGGTGCATGATTTCATAGAATTGCACCCCCATCCATTGCTGATCGCGAGCACGGCTAACATCGTCGGTGACAAAATCGTGGATCTCACTCAACAGCATCGATGCCGTTTCGCGGATGGCCACCCGACGTGCGCCTGATGCAAGCAACCGAGCCGCCTTCACGCAGGCGGATTGCCGTTCGACGCTTCGATCTGGCCGTTGTATGCACAAGACAAACAGCTCGTTCATGCCGATTTCCGGACCAACGTCAGACAGATTCTTGATGCCGATTTCGGCCCAGGTGGTAATGGTTCCCATAGTACGGGGCCGTATCTTTGGTGAACTCCCCATTCAATCGCCACCCGCGATCAAGGCGTGCAACGGCAGCAAAGTATTTTCCCGGCAGCGGATGACTCTGGTAAAGCGCAAGCTGAGCCTTCAACAATTCAGCGGCGTGATCGTCGTAGTAATCGGACGATGCTAGACGAGCTAGCGCAGCGTCTGCAGCGACAAAATCGCCGTTGTTGACGCCGTTGCGCAACGATATCAACCACCATGCGGCGTTTCCCGGCTCTGGGCGCTGCAGTTCGCCAATCGCGGAACCGCAAATCTCCCTGTATTGCAGTACCACACCCCGCGGCAAGCCTTTTTCAACCGCAGCGACGGAACTGGCGTGCGTTCGAACCGCAGCCATCCATTGGACCTGCGGATCATTCGGCGCAGCGGCGCACGCTCGCAATATCTGGGCCTCACCCTTTTCAGATTTCTGCACCCATCCGGCCATTGCCCAGTCGCGGGACAGAGAGCTGGCCTGAAGCTCGGAGACAAGGTCTTCGTTATACAGCTCTTCAATTGCGAACAATTCATAGCGCGTGGGGTCTGCGAGCAGTCGACGAAGCTCATGTTCCTCGGCGGTCTCGAACGTGCAGTGGGAAATGCTTGGGCTGCCCGTACGGCGCGCAATTACCGTCTCCGTGCTGGGGTGATCAACTCCAACTCCCCAAGAGGATCCCGTACCGGCCAGGCCCGCCTTGGTTCCAGTCACCGAGACTTGATAGCCAGCATCTAAAATAGATACTGCCCTCCTTGGTCCGACCAGATGTCAGACCGATCCTCTTGGCGCGCAAGTCACTGGATGGTTTGCCTGCCGTGTCGAGTGTGAAGCAGGCGTTGATCGCGTTGGCCTGCTGGTGACGAAGGAGGTCCTCATCAAAGCGCCGAAGCTCCGTTTCCTTCAGGGGCTTCGCAAACAGGACTACACGGCCCTTGAAGACGGCATTCGCCGATTTGTCGAAGGAACATGCGCCACTGCAAATCATGATGTCATAGGCACCGGCGATTTTCCCGGATGGGCTTGCCGCACAGGATGTTTGAGTTGCCGCGAGCGCCACGATGGACGCCACGAAAAAAATCAGGCCCCGCATTTGGAAAACTCCGCAGGTGTTGTCACAGGGGGGATGCCGAAGACCTATCTTGAGTATAGACCCTCGCATGGCGCACGGGCGGCTCTGGAATGGCCGAATTGCGTTCTTCAACCCGCTGCCCCCTGAAATGTCGATCCCGCATTGGCTGTGACGTCATCGTGAGGTCTCATAGCTCGTCAAGAATGTCCGGAATGTTCCGCCGCCCGTGGATGACCCGGGGACAATCTCGATGACCCCAGGACGCTCGCGATAGAAAACGAGATAGTCATCATGCGTCAGAATTCTGAACTGAAGCCGGCGATGGCGAAACGCCTTGCCGAGTCTCGGTTAATCGACGAGCAGTTGGATGGAGTGGTCGAGCGATCGCAGCACCTGAGCCGCTGCGCTTGGATTGTCCCGCGCGATTTAATCGTAAATTGCGTCGAAATCTGCCAGCGCGGCGCGCGAGAGCTCGATCCGACGCGGCATCAGCCCCGTGCCCGGCGAGCGCGGGCGGCGAGTCTGCGGCGACCACGCCGGATGACGTCTTCGATATCGAGTTCAGTCGCCGGGCCCGAGTCGAGGCCCTTCTGGATCTCAGAGTGAAGCCAGGCGAGTTGTTCGGCCCGACGCTTTTGATGCGAGACCGCGGCGCGCTGCAATTCCGCAGCGGTGATGAACGTGCGGCGAGCCGTCTTTCTGGGTCGTGATCAATCCTTCGCGAATCCGTTCGTAAAGCGTTGCGCGGCTGATGCGCAGAATGCGCGCGGCCTCCGGAATTTCGAATCTCAGATGCGGGAGCGATTCAAGTGTCGTGGACATGCACGCCTCCGATTGGACACGAATGGTGTCGTTAGGGTTTGGATTGCCAGAGACGTAGATAACGTCCGGAGGCTTGTACGGCAACCAGCTCCAGCGTAGTCGGGGGCACGACGCTCAGGAGAGCCCCAAGCGCGACCCGCAAATCGTGGCAATTGCGCGCGTCATTACGACGGCGTGAGATTGACTGGATGCTAGAATTCCCGTCGTGGTCTTGCCCAATTGCTCAAAGGCCGTGATTGCCCCGGAGAAGCTCAGGGACTACCTGTTGTCGCCGGTACATTCGATTGGACGGTACAAGGCGCTGTTCTTCCGCGCCCTGGGTTACGACCAAACCAGCTGGCAGCAGCTGGAGACCGACCTGCGATCTTTGGCATCGCTGCCGGCGGAGCCTTTGGAATCGAACGAATATGGCACTAAATACGCGATTATTGGGCCGTTGGCGGGCCTAAATGGCCGTGTGGCCGAGATCGTGACGGTCTGGATTATACTCGCGGGTGACGCGGTGCCTCGGTTTGTAACGGCATACCCCAAGGACTAGCTAATGCGTTTTCATGAATTCGATACCGTGGTTCTGAAGGTCGACATGCCGAGTCATGGATTGAAGACCGGCGACGTCGGCGCCGTGGTGCAGGTGTACTCGGAGGACGCGGTCGAGGTGGAATTCGTTACCGCTTCGGGCCGTACTCAGGCGCTGGTGACGCTGGCGACAGCTTCTATTCGTCCAGTGGGTTCGAAGGATATTCTCGCGGTACGCCAACTCGACGCCGCCTGAATCGAGTGACGCCGGCACGGGGACGTCGGGGCAAGTTTAGGGGCAACGCCGCGGCTCGAATCCCGGTATTGCAAGCTTTTCAGAGGCTTGCCCGGATTAGTCGAGTCCGAGCGGGCCCACCACTTTCCCAGATAGCCGGCGTCTCATTCCCAATCAGCCGGCTCAACATTCCCAGTTAGCCGTTGCTTGGTTCCCAATTAGCCGCTACGCTAGCGCCCTAATTGCGCCATTTACCGAGTAAATCGTGTATTTACGCATTGCCGAACCCCAAATCCGCAACGCTCTGCGTGACACTCGAGTCGTCGCAATTAGCGGCCCGCGGCAGTCGGGAAAAACCACTCTGGCGCGCCGCTTCGCCAAGCAGGGCCGCAAATACGTCACGCTCGACAACCAGTCCACATTGGCTGCCGCCAAAAGCGATCCGGTCGCCTTTATACGCGGCCTCGATCGAGCAGTTATTGATGAGGTCCAACGCGCTCCTGATCTTCTGTTGGCAATAAAACAAAGTGTGGACGAGGACCGGCGGCCGGGACGCTTTTTGTTGACGGGATCCGCGAATTTGTTGACCGTCAAGACAATTCACGAATCACTCGCCGGCCGCGTGGAAATCGTTCCGCTGTATCCGCTGGGCCGTAGCGAGCAGCTGGGTATCAAACATCCACAATTTATATCAAAAGCGTTTCGAGGCGCGGTTCCCGATACGGCAGAAGCCCTATCCACGGAGAAGCTCTCGGATTGGGTTACGGCAGGAGGTTATCCGGAGGCTATCAAGCGACGTAGCGAACGCCGGCGCCAGGATTGGTACCGCGCCTACATCAAATCGATTCGTCGAACGCGATCTTCCTGAAATTTCCAATTTGGCAAAGCCCGATCAAGTTCCGCGAGTGCTTCAGATCACGGCGCAATTTGCAGGTCAGTTGACGAACCTTTCCGAAATTGGCCGTAGCGTCGGACTCGATCACAAGACGGCCGACCATTATGTGCGCGTACTGGAGCAACTCTATCTCATCCAACGCGTCCAGCCGTGGTTTCGTAACGAGCTGTCGAGGCTAGTGAAGACGCCGAAGCTTCACTTCATCGATTCGGGGCTGTTGACCGCAATGCGTGGGTATTCCCTATCGCGTTTGCGTGCCGACCGAATTCTATTCGGTGCACTGCTTGAGAGCTTCGTTTTCTCGGAACTACTCAAGTTGTCGGCATGGACGGAAGAGCGAGTCAGTTTGTTTCACTACCGAGATCGTGACCAGCTGGAGGTCGATTTTATTCTTGAGAACTCGGCCGGTGAAATCGTCGGTATCGAAGTGAAATCGACCGCGTCGGTCACTCGTCGCGATTTCCTGGGGTTGGAACGGGTGGCCAGCGCTGCTGGATCTGCATTTAAGCAGGGGATTGTTTTGTACGATGGAGTTCAAACGCTATCGTTCGCCGAGGATCTTCGCGCTGTTCCCTTATCAGCGTTATGGGCCTAAGGGGCGGGTGACCGCCGTAGCGCGGCTTACCGGTATCAAGTCATTCGACCACTAGAAATGGCGGCCGGTAAGCTGCCATTCACGGCCGCGCGGTATACTGATCGTGTGCAGGAAAGGCAGATGCCGGAACTTCCCAAGAAGAAACCTAATTTGCCAAGACTGAGTGACTTCAAACCTTCAAAGTAACAACCGGGAGCAAGGACGCATGGGTTTTGATCTTGATCGCCGAGCGTTTTTGATGGCCACGGGTTCCGGGTTTATGGCGACGTCATTTTCGGAGTCGCCTGCTGCCTTCGCACAGCAGCCAGCACGGAGCGCCGAAAGAGTGAACGCTGCATTACGGACCGTGAAGGCTTGCGTCTTCGATACATTTGGCACGGTAGTTGATTGGCGCAGTTCGGTGATTGCCGAAGCCACAAAGTGGGGCAGCGCCAAGGGCTTAAATATCAATTGGGTTGAATTCGCTGATCGCTGGCGCATGGGGTACGCGCCAGCGATGGACAAGGTGCGCAAGGGCGAGCTTCCTTGGACCAGTCTCGACGACCTGCAGCGCATCATTTTAGAGGGCTTGCTGAAGGATTACCGAATCGAGGGGCTTAGCGAAGAAGATAAGATCGATTGGGCGCATGTCTGGCGACGGCTGAAACCGTGGCCAGACTCCGTTGAAGGTCTAACCCGGTTGAAGAATAATTAAATGTCAAATGGCAATGTTGCGCTGATGGTCTACCTGGCCAAATTTGCTGGTTTGCCGTGGGATGTAATCTTGCGGATCCGATCTCGTCCGGCACTATAAACCGGATCGCGGAAATATTACATGTCGGGCACCGCTTTACCTGGATCTGAAGCCGGAGGAAGTGATGATGTGCGCGGCCCACGTCGGCGACTTGCAGGCGGCCCGTACCTATGGTTTACAAACGTGTTTCATCCACCGTCCGAACGAGTACGGCGGTGGTCCTGCAGGCGTGCCGGACAAAGCGAAATCAGGTGATTTTGATGTGATTTCTGTGAGCATCGTTGACTTGGCCCAACAGCTAGGCGCTTAAGAAGGAAGATGCTCCTCTTCCGGGCCCGATGCTAGGCCTGCTGCTGGCTAGAACGACCTCGCGACCGTAGCACCGGTACCAATGCTCGTATTTGGAAAGCTCCCACATTTGCTTGCTAAGGAGCGGTCAATCGCATCGGGCAGCTTGGGTCGAAAGCCGCCTGCCGGCGCTCCTCAAGCTATGCAACTTCCTTATCCTTGAGGCAGCCGCCACCCCCTTCCATTTTCACGAGACGTCTTGGCGTTGGCCGCACTACGGGCAGAACCGCCGAGTTCACCGATTTGTTGCATCTATCGACGTGGGCCGAATGCACCTTCGATGAGCGTTCTGACATATTTTTGTCGATTGACAAGATCCTATCGTAAGTTGTCCATTCACAATGAAACAAATGAGCTTTGACCCGCGCTTTCGATGGGAAACCTACGGGCGAAACCGCCGGGGTAACAAACGGGGTAACTGACACTACCGAATTAGTGAAATAGCTATAAAACTAGGCATCTTCTGCGCTAATTCGATGGCGAGCGGGCCCACTATTTCGCGATGTTCGGGGACGATCGGTTACCCATCTTGGAGGTTCTTCCGGGGTAACTTTACGTCCTCCGTTTGAGTTACCCCGGTGCTATTCGTTTGATGCGGCCTTTATCATTACGGTAGCAACGCTCGTGGAACGTTTCGAGGGGATGTGCGGCAGTCAGACCGGCCAAAACATCTGGTGCGCAAGTAGGCTAAGCTGACATTCACGAACATTGGCGAGATCTTTGCCAATCCGTCCGAGATCGATCCCAGGATGGCCGACGGTAGGAACGCGATATTCTTAAGTTACGCCTCCCAGGACGCGGATGCGGCCCGTGGGATTTGCGAATCGCTACGCGCGGCCGGCATTGAAGTCTTCTTCGATCAGAGCGAGCTACGCGGCGGGGATGCGTGGGATCAGAAGATCCGTGCGCAAGTCCGCGACTGCGAACTGTTCCTCCCGATCATCTCCAAAAGCACGCAGGCGCGGCCAGAAGGATACTTTCGGCTCGAGTGGCGACTAGCGGACCAGCGAACGCATCTGATGGGCCGCCGTCGTACCTTCCTGGTCCCGGTTTGCATCGATGAAACGCGCGAAGTCGACGCTGACGTACCCGACTCGTTCTCGGCATCGCAATGGATGAGACTTCCAGCGGGACGGGCAACTCCGGAGTTCGTTGAACGGATACAGCATCTGCTGTCGTCCGCGGCTGCGCGGACCGAGGAGGTGTCAGCCGGTTCAGATCGGCCGCCAGCGGCTGCGACCGTTGCGTCGACAAGGGCACGCAAGCGCCGGAAGCTGGTAGTGCTTGCAATTGCCGCCATTATCGTGATTGCGATCGGCGGCCAAGTGCTGTACCGCCTGTTTGTTTCGAGGCCATCCGCGGCGACTGCGTTCCGCCCGCCTCCGCATTCCATCGGCGTGCTGCCGTTCGTGAACATGAGCGGCGACAAGGATCAGGACTATTTCTCCGACGGGCTCACGGAGGAACTGCTCAATTCCCTTGCGCGCATCAACGAATTGCAAGTCGCCGCGCGTACCTCGGCGTTTTCCTTCAAAGACAGAGACGTCAATATGGGCGCCGTGGCCCGACAATTGAACGTGGCCTCGATCCTCGAAGGAAGTGTCCGGCGCTCGGGACATACCGTGCGTATTACCGCACAGCTCATCAACGCGGTGACCGGATTTCACCTCTGGTCCCAAACGTACGACCGAGATTTGGGCGATGTCCTCAAGCTGCAGACAGATATCGCAAATGCGGTAACAGGAGCTTTGAAGGTAAAGCTTCTCGAGAACTCGGCAGTTAAAGTTGAACTCGGCGGCACGAGCAATCCGCGTGCGTTCGATGCGTATCTAAAGGGTCTGCAGCTAGCCCGTATAGCAGTTTCGACAACGCCCATGGTTTGCAATGGTCCCGTCGACGCGTTCAGCGAGGCCATTGCGCTCGATCCCAATTACGCCCTCGCGTACGCCAACCGCGCCGTGATCACTTGGGCGTGTGCGACGAATAGCCCGGAGTGGTTGTCCCTCCAGCACCCGGACCAAAAGAACGTGCGGGCGGATGCCGAGCGCGCGATCGCGATTGCTCCCGGCCTCGCCGATGGGTACGTCGCATTGAGCGAGCTCGAGGTGGGGTTGCTGCACTTCGGAGCCGCCCGCGATGCCTGTGCGCATGCTCTCGCGCTCGCTCCGGGGAGCACCCTGGTCTTGAATCACTGCGGTTTGCTGGCGGCGTATTTCGGGCAAGCGGACACAGCGATTGCCGGCGCGCGCCATGCGGTCGCTCTGGACCCGCTGGATTCGTTGAGCCATCGAACACTTGGCGACACACTGCGACTTGCACGCCGATATGATGAGGCGGTTGCCGCTTATCAGGATTCGATAGCCATTGATCCTGAACATTCGGCCGAGTCCTACGGTCTGCGAGGTCTCACCTACTACTCGGCGGGGAATCTGTCTGCAGCCCAGTCCTCGTGCGAGAAGAACCGGGACAACTACCGGAGCCGCGTATGCCTGGCGATTGTTTATCACGGTCTGAATCGCCAAGCGGATGCTTCTGAAATGTTCGCAAAGCTCCAACAGTTCGCCGGCGAGGCGTCCGCATATCAATATGCAGAGATCAAGGCTCAGTGGGGTGACCGCCAAGAAGCTCTCGAGTGGCTGGAAAGGGCGCATAAGCTGCGGGATCCCGGCATGGCTTACACCAAGCGCGATCCGCTGCTTGATCCGCTGCGCTCTCAGCCGCGCTTTCAAGCAATTTTGAGCGAGCTGTCTTATCCAAACGATCCGTCGCCTTGAAGGAGTGACTTCAAGAAAAGGGACGTACGTACGCGAAGGATAAGGACCGCCGACCGCTAAAACTAGCGGATCGCACTCGGCCCGCAGCGCGTGCGCCAAGTTTTGCTGCAGACCATTCGGCAGCGTCGATAATCCCATGGAAGATCGGCCAAAGGAATGGTACCCTTACATCCCATACTGACATATATGGGCGGCCCATAATGAAGACAACCATAGACATTGCGGACGATCTTTTAAAACGCTCGCAGCAGTTGGCAAAACGTGAAGGCTCGACCTTGCGTGCCGTATTGGAAGAAGGCTTGCGTTTGGTTCTCAAGGATCGCCGAAGCCCTGGTTCTCACCCATTTCACTTTCCGACTTTTGGTAAGGGTGGACTAAGCGCTGAGTTTCGCGACGCTGACTGGGAAAAGATTCGAACCACGATCCACAGCGAAGCGTCGCGCAAGGAATGATTGCGGTCGATACCAACGTCTTGGTGTGCGCGCATCGGGAGGACGCAAAGTTTCACGCGGAGGCTAATGCCGCGCTCGTGAAGCTCGCAGCGGGAACCGAACGATGGGCGGTCCCGTGGCCTTGTGCGCATGAGTTCATCGCGATCGTCACACATCCCAAAATATACAAAACGCCGACGCCGCTCGAGCGCGCTCTGGAGGCGCTCGCAGTGCTGAATGCCTGTCCGACTCTGGAGTTCATCAGCGAGGCAGATGGATACCTCGATAGTCTTTCAGGAATTGCACTTGCCGCACGCGTGCAAGGCGGAGCAATCCACGATGCAAGAATTGCCGCGATCTGCCGCTTTCACGGAGTCCGCGAGCTATGGTCCGCCGATCGGGACTTCTCACGATTTGCGGCGCTTAGGGTTCGCAACCCCTGTCTGACGTGATGCCGGACATGCCGGCTCCACAAGAACAGGCATTTTTATTGATAATTCCATGGTCAGTCCTCCGGCTCATTGTCTTTCATTTCACTGTACTCGCACACGGTTCCGGTAAGCCGTTTCGCACAAGCGGCTATGTGCGATACCAGAAGGAAAATATTCGCGATGACGCGAATACTCACCGTCGCGGCGTCAAGGGATTGCGATTTTCCTGAATTTGCCGACCTTCAACCGCATCGCCGTGAGCCGGCCGCGCACGGCGGGTGTCGATTTCAACTACAAATTTGGGCAGTAAGCATCGGCGCGAGATTGTCCTAACGACATCGCAGCACCCGGTTTTCTTCGACGGGCTTTGTCTAGCGGCCGCCGGGCGTGCGGACGGGCATCGGCACGTTGCAGAGATCGATGTGCCCCGGATTGAACTTGAACCACGACTCATGCCGATCGCGCCGCTGCGCGAGCACGGCGCGGAACGTCGCGCTCTCGGTGCGCAGCACCTCGATCGCCGTGCGCTCGGCCGCCGGGACATCCGAGGCGAGGCGCATCGAGGCGATGGGAACCGCCGGCTCCCGGGCGACGTAGAACCCCATTTCGCCGCTGCCGCGCGGCAGGCTCGAAAGCAGCTCGATCCCCATCAAGACTCGCCCGAACAAAGCGACGTTACGGTCCAGTTGCCGTGGCGCGTGTCCGATCACTGCATACATCTCCGTGCCGTCGCTTTCCGGCGGATCGTCGCGGCCTGCGCCCACCATGCCGTAGCAGTGCGCCAGCCAGGCTGTGTGCGTGGCGGGGTCGCGCGCTGCGGGAAAACCGTCGAGAAATCCGACTTCCGTGGCATACAGGTCGCGATCCGGCAGGAGCTCGAAGCGCGAGACGGCGTGTGCATCGGCGGTGAACTCCACGGAGGGCCGAATTCCGAGCGGTATTGGGCGGCGATGATCGGCGTCGTCCCACTGAACCACGTAGTTGTCCTGGACGCGGATGATCGCAAGTCCGTCAAAGTAGCGGGCGCGCACCAGTCTCTTGACGTTGTCGACGTGCTGAGGCGCGACGTGCGTCGCCAGCTCGATCACGACACGTCCTCGGGGCAGCTCGAGGTACAGAGTGTCATCGGGATTCGGCATGCGCCAGTCCGCGGCGGGTGATCCCGTGAGCAGGTCCGCAACGGTGACGGGCTTCGCGTCGGCCGACATTGCGCCAACACCCAATACCCCTAAGCACGCCGCGAGTGCGACGCCCCAACTGCCTGCGTTCGCGCGGATTGCAGCGAACGGGCGGCGTGCGCTCACTTCGCGTCGCCTTGCGTGGCCGCCGGGACCGGTTCTGCCGCAGCGGCGAGCTCCACCCCGTGCAGCATGCGGTCGAGCGCGCCACGATCGAAGTAGCGCCCGGCAAGGATGACGGCGCGGATCTTAAACGTGTTGCGGATGTCGTCCAGCGGATCGGCGTCGAGCAGCACGAGATCGGCGAGCTTCCCCTGCTCGATGGTGCCCATGTCCGAGAGGCGATTCATGAACCTGGCGGGATTCAAGGTCGCGGTCTGTAAGGCCTGCATCGGGGTCAGCTCCGCCTCCACAAACAGAGCCAGCTCCTCGTGCGAGCGGAACCCCGGGAATATGTGCAGGCCGGCCGCGGTGTCGGTGCCGGCCATCAACGGTACGCCGGCACGGAACATTGCAAGCGTCATGTCGAGTTCCATCTGCACGAACTTCTTGCGCACCGGCAACGGGTCGGTGTCCATGGTTTTCATGATGTCGTTCACGAACATGGGCCAGGTGTGATCCTTCCACGAGGCGAGCGCCAAACACGCCGCAATCGAACGTCTCACTATGACTCCTTGAGTCGTGTGTTCGATGTCTTGAGGTTCCGCGCGCGGGCGCCCCGACCGCACAAAGTACACCATTCCGCCTGAACCAAAAAGGCCGGTCTGCCGAAGTCGCCATCAGGGTAACTGCGTTTCTCAAATCGCCGCTAGCTTGCAAAATCACGGCATTTGCAGTGCTAATCCGATGGCGAGCGAGATCCAACAATTTGCGAGTCGGAGACGATCAGCAGATCTTCACCACCGCGTGGCGGGCTCGCGATGAGGAGCGGTTCTTTGTAAGAATCTATCCGGCTACAAGGAGTACTGTGAGTTGGTTCGATACCGTCTGGTGCCGTTTGCATGGTAGAAGGCGGCGCGCCTCCGCATCGAAGGCTTGGTGGGTCTGGGAACAGCGTAAAGCCCTCGTACGCACAGACCGTCGCATCCTGGCGACAGGTTCTCTCTGATGCCTGAATGGATGCAGAATCAAAGACTGTTGATTGACGCGAAGATCAGTCGACCCCACCTCGGCGCAAAACTTAGGATTAAAGAATGAATCATTCGGCAAAGGCTTGCTCGGTGTTGATCTGCCTGTCGTCTGCGATGGCAACTTCGGCGCTGGCTCAACAACCCCCCGATTCGGTGAAAAGCGACTCCATGGCGAACACCGCGATGGGGAGCAACGCGCTTCTCCACGTCGTTCTTTCGGAGTCAGCCTGCCATAACACCGCCAGCGGTGAAGACGCCCTGTATTCAGATACCAGCGGCAGCTATAACACTGCCACCGGGTTCAGTTCTCTCTTCTCGAACAAGACGGGCGACAACAATACCGCCACCGGATACCAATCTTTGTATTACAACGCGACCGGCAGCAACAATTCGGCCAGCGGCCACGAGTCCCTGTTCACGAACACGACCGGCTCCGATAACACGGCTCTCGGGGCGGCAGCGCTCCGTTCCGCAAAAACCGGCAACAACAACATTGCCGTGGGGTACGAAGCAGGCTACAACTTGACGACCGGCAGCAACAACATCGAGATCGGCAGTAAGGGCCTCGCTACCGATTACAACATGATCAAGATCGGCGTAGAGGGTCTGCAGGCGAAGACCTTCATCGCCGGCATCTACAAGACATCGGTCAGCGGTAGTGCCGTCATGGTCAATTCCAACGGGCAGCTTGGGGTTGTAGTCTCTTCAGAGCGGTTCAAGACCGATATTGCGCCGATGGGATCGAACATCGCGAAACTGCAAGCGTTGCGCCCCGTCAAGTTTCACCTCAAGACCGACCCGCATGGCGCGGTTCAGTACGGCCTGATCGCCGAGGAAGTGGCGAAGGTCTATCCGGAGCTCGTAATTCGCGATGAGGCGGGCCGAATTGACGGCGTGCGTTATGACGAGCTTGCGCCGATGCTACTGAATGAAATGCAGGAGCAGCAGAAGGTGGTAGTGGCTCAGACAGCGAAGATCGCCGATGAGGAGCAGCGTGCTGCAGCTCAGGACACGAAGATTGCGCGACTCCAGGAACAATTAGCCGGCATCCAGGCGGCGCTCGTTAAGCTGCAATCCACGGATCAACTGGTCGCACGGCGCTGAGCCGATCCCCCGGTCGGGGTGCGGATCGCCGACCGGCCAAGCCCGGACGGTCGGCGTCCTGACATGCCGACCTGAAGCATCCGCTGGCGGGACCTGTTGACGACACCCGAGTAGGGGTCATCGGATCGATGTGGTTTTCCCTGAGCAGACGATCAGGACCGCAAGCGCAATCGCGATTGACACGTCATGGAGCGCAGCAAAGGTAGCAATCTTGTGGGGTCCAGCGAGTTAATTTCGAATTGCGGCGCCCTGACCGAAAATCGCACTCGCACAGGATTCGAGCTAAAGTTGTTCGAGGGCAAGCGAGATTATTGCTCGGACTGCCCGCGAACGTAGGGATGCGCCTAGACCTAGGAGGCTGGTGAAATGTGCAACATCGCATCGCCAAGGAGGACACCGCGATGTTCGAGGATACTAACTCCCGCTCTGCTTCTCGCCATCTTGGCTGCCGCCACGAGACCCGCTCTGGCCGACGCGGAAGCTACGAGCACCGCCGTTCCGGCCCCTGATGAGATTTCTTACTTCGGCGAGCGCGTGTATAGCCTTAGGCAGTGGCCACCGGACACAGGCTATGGGATTTCTTACCGAAGGATATTCGCACCCTATTTTGCAGCAAGCGTGGGCTACCTCAATGATGCTCACTTTCCGGGTCATCACCGAGATGGAGTTACCGCCGAGGCCTGGCTGCCGATAGTTCCACTCTCGAACCGATTCACCCTGAGCGTAGGCGCCGGTCCATTCTATTACTACGATACGGTGTTCGCCCACAATAATGGCGGGTATGCGGACGCCCATGGCTGGGCATGGCTCGCCAGTCTCGATGCGACAATTCAGCCTTGGAAGTCAGGCCGGTGGTCTCATCTGTTCTTCGAAGGGCGGATCGACTACACGGCTCCGTCAAAGAGCATAGAGACCACATCCTTCGGCATCGGGATTGGATACCGAGGACTTTCTGATCTCCACGACACCGACGCGCGAGTTGCGGAGGGGTTTGCGGCAAATGAAATCGTCGCATCCTATTGGAAGACGGTTACCAACAGTTTCAATTCGTCTTCGCACACCGCAAGAGCGGAGGCCATCGACTATCGTCGACAGATTTGGAAGGAGCTACGTGTATCTGTCGGCTTTATCAACGAGGGCGACACGAGACTCATTCGCCGCAATGGCATTACCACGGAAGGCTGGTTGGAACCCAGTTTCAACTCCGGTCTTTGGTCAATCGGTGTAGGATTCGGCTTTTATACTGCGATCGATAAGTACAGGCCAGCTGCCGGACGGCACGTCTCCGACGTTGTATCTCTCACGTTGAGTCTTCGGCCGATCAGGAATTTTGATGTGCGATTGCTCTGGCACCGAATCGTGACGGACTACAACCGTGACGCCGATATCCTTCTTTGGGGCCTGGGCTATCGCTTTTGATCGCAACCGCAGGTCTGCGCCCAATCCACTGACACCGTCACCGACTTCTTCGCCCGAAGTTCCCGCGCCTAACGATTCGGATCATCTGACTCTTCGTTTGGTGCAACACCGGGCGCTGGATCTCACGGATCATCGCGTTGGAGCGGGCATTCTCTTGGTCTCACTGATGGTACTAGATGCTGTTCCAATGCCGAACGAGTAAGAAGGGCCCAGGCTGGCGCGGGTACGTGCCATGCGCGGTAGGCCCATGGATTCTACTGACCGCGATCGCAGAAGCTCGGATTTCGTGAGACCCAGGATCCGACGGCGATGAATTGTTACAAGGAGGAGATGGGCTCATGACAATTTCAGATTACGCGTTGTTAGCTTTTCTATTGATCGCGTACGGCCTGGGGCTCAGCCACACGCGCCGCATACAAGAACTGGATCGAAAGTTAAATCTCGTGCTGACGCACTTAGGCATTGATCCAACTGCGCAGGTTGCTCCATCCAGCCACGTAATGAGCTTCGCGGCAGATCCGAAACAACGCATCGAGGCCATAAAGGCATATAGAGAGCAAACCGGTGCCGGCCTGAAGGAAGCGGTGGTAGTGATCGACAAGATCGCAAGTGCAAAGGAGGGCCAAGATTCGCTTGATGGCGGCACCGCGCGGTCACTCGGTGATGACGCGGTCCGCCCACTCCACGAGCGAGACAAAAATTGCTGGATTGCCGAATTTTGCGCCCCACTGGGCAAGATCGGCGTCGGTCACTCCGCGGGCACGGGAGCAGGCGCCACATGCAAAAATCTGAATCTTCTTCGCAGCAACTTTTTGCAGCGTTTCCTCGAGCGGGGGCCAGCCGACCGGAACCACGGCCTTGGCCAATGACAAGCGCATCAACGAGACCGCCTCGCCGAGAAGGAAGATCTGCACGGTGTGACCCGCCTCGGCGAGCGCATGACCGTGCAGAAAGGGAAACGCTGCCTTGGTGGGATCATCAGAGCCCCAAGCGCTCTTCATCATGATCTTGAGCGGTACTTTTGTCTCGGCTGCTAAGGATGAACCTGCCGCGGCCATCAGAGGAAGTGCTGCCAGTTGCGTTAGTACGTGACGACGACTCATATTTGATTCCTTTAGTGTTGTGACTGTCCGTTGGCAGTACGGTCGCCGCTGGCCAACCGTGCCGCGCCTTACGGTCCTAGAATATGCCCGAAAAGACCGCTCAATAAAACGTGTGTTATTCGTTGCCTGAAACCAGGTCGTTCGGCAACCGCAGGTTAGGGTCATGACGCGTCGCATCCATCTAAAATCCCGGTGAACCAACACCACAAGCGTTGCGCGTTTCGGCGTGGAGTGAGCATTTAATCCAATGATGAGTTACTGCTTGGTGGCTTTCGCGGCGAGGGTTCCGTAACTGCAGGTATCGGAACTCGCGGCATAGATCGGATCGCCAATCGCATTTTCACCGGTCTTTTTGTGCCCGTCGATCTGCAAAGATGCGCCATCGCCGTGCAAGGTCAGATCCGCGCCCAGAGTCAACGCTGCCGGCGCGCCGGCACCGCTCAGATTAATGATCAGCCCACCGGCTTTGGAGGTGAGCATATAGGGATGTTCTGACTGCGTGACGTGACAGCCGACAATCGCTGTGTCGGCGAGGAATTCGATGCTGGCGCCGCCCTGGGAATAGTAAGTGCCGGCTAGCTTGAGGCCGTTGGGAACGAACGGCGACGGCGGTATCATGCCGGCGAGATAGTCCGTCCCTTGACCCGCCACCTTTTTGACACAAACGTCATCAGCAATGTAACGAAGCCGGAGCCGTCCCAATCGCTATTGGAGTGGATGGGTGTGCAATCCGACGGCGACTTGTTCATCGCGCAGTCGGAAAATCCCGAAGCGATATGATCGTCGCTGCCGTCGCCGAAGTGAACGATTGCGTAGTCGTAACCGATCACGAAAAGCGCTTTCCTGGCATCGAGGTCCTCAATCCGTTGAGAACACCACGGTGAATCCGTAAGTCGATCGCGTTCGGCCGTCCTGTGCCTAAAGCGCGTCTTGCGGACCCCCTTCTTGCCGTTCGCGACGAACCGCTTCCGGGAGGCCAAATGAGCAACGTCAGCTCATGTCTATTGCTTCGCCGCCGCATCCCGCGCGTCGGTGAGGGCCACCCAATTGGGCGCATACTTGAGTGCCTCGTTGTATTTGACGAGCGCCTCTTTTGCTTGACCGCGCTTCGCGAGAACGTCGCCCCACGCTTTCAGGGGATCTGCCCAGTGCGGACCCCTCTGGTTCGCGTCCTTCAGCTTCGCCACGGCGCCGTCGAGATTCCCATGCTTCAAGAGTGCAACGCCCCAGGAATAATACGCGGCGGGTAGATCTGGAGCGAGCGTCACCGCGTCTGCATATGTCCTTTGAGCTCTCACCCAGTCGCCACGGCCATCGAGGATGTCGCCACGGAAGCGGAAGCAGTCCACAAACGTGCCGGCGGTCTTAAGTACTGCATCGGCCCTCTCCGGGTGGCCCGCGGCTTCTTCAGCGGGCGCGATCCAGCAATTGTAGCCGGGGGCGCTGGTGGCGATGGCGGGATCTGTGTAGGCCGTTCCGAACGCCTCCATCTCGGTCGCAGCTCGCGCCGCATCGCCGGCCTCAGACGCCAGGAGGCCGCGCACGAAGTGCGTCAGCGCGCCGATGGTCGGATCGTGCGGGTCTTCCTTCGTCGTCTTCAATGCCAGTTCGGCGGCCTCCGGATCGTGGAGTCGAGCGTGGATGTCGGCGAGAGTGGTCCCGGCCGTGTTGCCACCCGTTCCCACCCCGGCGTTGGCCTCGGCATCTGCGATGGTGGCACTCAGCCATATACCCAGATTCCACGTGAGCGTGTCCCAGTTTTGATATAAAAGATCAGGCGCGCGCCCGGGACGTCCGCCGGCGGCTTTGCGCATGTTTTCACCCGCGCGCCATGCGCCTTCCTCGTCACCAAGGATCCAGAGTGAATTGATGACATTGTTGTGACCGATCCAGTAATCCGGCTTGAGCTTCAGCGCCGTACGAAAAAGCGCCAGCGCCTCGCGCGGCGAGCCCCCCGTGTTGTTGATGGAATTGGCCCAGACGTTCAGCAAGTATGGACGATCGTCCTTACTAGCGCTGCCGAGCGTTGCCCGGCAGAAGGCAATCGCTTCTTCTCCTCGCCCGGCATTCTGCAGGTAATAGGCCCACCGCGTCGGTTGTGATTTCGAATAGACGTACTCGGCCGCCTGAGTAGTGAGTTTCTCAAGGTCAGTGGCCGACCCACTGAAGATCTTTGGTGGTACTCCGTTGCCGCGAACCGTCAGTGCGAGACCGCCTGCCGGAGTCTCGATGAGGTCGCCGTCGATATGAACGTCATGCCCGAACCGACCCCTCAAGAGGCGCGAGAGTTCGCCAAGGGAAATCCCCGTCTCCGGCACCTCCAGCTTGACCTGACTCGCCCAGGCATTGGACAAGTCCAGCCTTTGCACAGTACTGCGGTTGGCATCCTGAAGACGGCTGAGTTCGTCAAGGAGTCCGCTGGCGACGATCTTTCCGCCGGGAACCCATACGGGGACGTTCGGCGCTATATCGAATGGCTCGATGACAACGCGACGGGAGGTCACTGCGTCGCGGATCATGACGATCGCGCCGATGCCGATCGCCGTCGCGACGAGTGCGATAAAGAGCTGGAAGCCGATGCGCAAATGCAGGCCAAAGCGGCGGATATCCACCTCGCGAGCCTGGCCGCGTAGATAGTGGAGGCGCGCCTCGTGTTCGTCTTTGAGGTGTTCCCTTTGCACTCTCAAGAGCTGAGTCTGCTCGCTTAAGAATTCCTCCGTCTTCCGAGCGACACCGGGATCGTTCCCGGACAACTTGGAAGCTACTGCCGCTGCGAACGCCTCGGCGCTGGCCATAGGCTGAGGAGCCTCGACTTCAGGTTTTTGATCCTCGTCACTAAGTACACCGCCCAACAAGCCTTCCGCCATCACTGACTCCTTCTTTTGGCTATGTTCCGCTACGCTCCCACATCTCGCAACTCAGGCGCAGTGTGCTGTAACCGAATGGCGGTTCTGGCATGGGCATTGTGAAGTGCTGAACTGCCTCTTTGGCCGGTCACACAGATGAGTCTGGTCCGCACCGGAACGTCACGACGCCGGAGCCGCCCCGTGGCGAGCGGCGCTTTTGAGGGAAGGAAAGCTCCATAGAGGACGGCGCGTGCCGTCGTAAATAATCACTCAGCGTGTGAGTGAGCGATACGAAGTCTGACGGAATTCAAATCGCCGCATTTCAAGTCCGCACGCGGCAGGCGAGCCGGCAAAGTAAAGAAAAGCTGAAACCTTTGCCGGATCAAGTCCGAGCTGCTGCGCCTGAGCGGCGTCCAGCGATCTATCCCTGCTTGCGGTTGCCACACCTGTTTGGATTGCTCGACAGTGGCTGCCGGTGTTATCTGAAGCTGACTGAACCCCAGGGTGGAAATCTCTGCGTCCAGCGTAAACGCCGATGAACCGACACCACCAGCGTTGCGCGTTTGGGTCCCAAGCGGTCGCTCGAGCCAAGTTAACGGCGGCGGCCTAACATAAATGAGTTGAAGACGCGCAAAGCCAAAAAGCTGCCATAAAACATGAAAGTTAACGCCGGACCAAAGATAAGCGCGGCTGAAAAATAGCTGTCCGCCAGAATCTGGCTCTTTACCAGCACGGCTCCGGCGATGCTCCATAAGATAGACAGCGCCCATAATGCAATCGCAATCGACATATCTCGGACGATTGAGCGGGATATTAAAGCGGAGTCCTCCCGCAGCAATGCAGTAGAAGAGAGCGCCCCAGACTTGTAGAGGCTGCGCACGAAAAACAGCATACATACTGTGATTAACGTGCCGGCGATTCCGCCATTGCCGCCTCGATACAAAAAATATATCAAGGCAAGCGCGACAATGCTCCCGACGATACGTTGCCAAACCGGAATGTTTTGTGGAATTCTCAAAGTCATTCCGCAAGAAAGACTATACGCATTAATTGTGCGCCGCCACAGATCGGTTCTCGGGCTGGCTAGAGCCTGTGGCGCCGCCCCTGCCGTCGACTTTAGGCGAATGATAACTCGCAGTGAGTGGAGCGCGGTCGACAGGCCGGGAAAGCGTTCTCTATCGGTAGGCAAACTGAGGTCAGCGGACGGTCATCGCGAACATCGGCGTGGTCAATCTAATGACGGGAGAATCTCATGACGCCGATGGCATGCCCAGCCTAAGCCGTACGAAAGCGATCGGCTCCCAGCGTCGCATGGCCAGGAGCACGCCGACGCCGCGTTTCTGCGTAATATTTGCGGGAATGGATTGCTCGTGAAGGCTCGCGAGTTTGGCGCGAAGACGTCGAAGTTCGAGCTTGAATTCGCTCTGCGCAGCCAGCGTTAGCATGCCGTGCGCGAACTCGAGCGATTCGTCTTTGGGGTCAAATGGGCCGGCAATGAAGTCGGAGAGTCCCTGCTCAGCGAAGTAGCGGCGGATCGGGCCGTCCTGGATCCAATCGAAGTCGCGCTTGGCACGACGTCGTATGCGATCACCGGGGAGCAATTCAATGAGTCCCATCCCATCGAGAATTCGCAGGCGCTTGATCGCTTCCATTTTCGTCATGTTGTAGAAGCTTAAAATGTCGGCCAGCGACCAGTGGTTCAGCGCACACACGGCAACGACGATAAGTTTGTCGTCCGAGACGAGTTGCGTCTCCTGGTCTTCGGTCAGCGTATCGAGCGGCGGCACCGAGGTAGCGGCCATTTGCAATATCTCCGCCAGCGTGAATCCGAGAAACTGACTCACCTGTTCAACGCGGGCGAGCGTAAAGCTCTCGTTGGCAAAGGTGCGCTTGATACTCGCTTCAGACACCTTCAAGGCTTGGGCCACATCGCGGTACGTAAAGCCCTGCGCTTTGAGTTGGCGCTTGAGCGTGGCAACTAGCTGAACAATTTCTGAAGACATGGTATCGTTTCTCGCTACTTTCGGTACTATTATAATCGACTATGCAAATAAAGTCGCATATTTCGGTACCATACGGCATTCTGGCGTCCAGGTTTTCAACGAAAGGATGTGGAAACATGAGAATCGGGAAGGAAAGCGCTGGATACCCTGCAATTGGCAAGTTCACTATCCCGGTCTGCGTCGGCGACCTGGTATTCATTCGTGTATCTGCACTGCCCTTTCGCTGGGTCGGCCGTGCCACGGGATCGTGGACGAATCACGTCGGAGTGGTAATCGACGTTGACGGGAAAGAACCTGTGGTTGCCGAGAGTCGCTTTCCCCTGTCTTGCACGACCCCGTTGTCGCGCATTATTGGCAGGTCTAGCGGCGACCGGGTCGCCGTCACTCGGCTCAAGACTCCCCTGACGAAGGCGCAGAAGCATCGCATTCGTGTGGCCGCCAATCGTCGTCTTGGCATTTTCTATGATAGTGGGTTCAATCTGCACTCCCAGCGGCAGTTCTGCTCGCGTTACGTGCGCGAAGTGGTCGGCGAGGCGACGGGTACTTCGATCGGCGAGGCCCAGACGTTTGCTACGTTGCTGTCCCTCCAACCACAAAGTCGTTTAGGGTTTTGGCGTTTGCGGTATTTCGGCCGAATTCCTTGGAACCGAGAGACCGTATCGCCTGCCAACTTGCTTCGGAGCTTGGAGCTAACCACGGTATTCGATGGCGTCGCTGGTAATAGCGGCTCAACAGGGAGGGGTTGAAACATGCTCAGTCTCATTTTAATCGCGTTCGGCGGATGCTTTGTGCTGGAGCGTGTGGTTCCCGGCTGGCACTTGCCGGCAGTCCGATCGTGGCCATTGCGAGTCGTCGCCATGAACGCGATCCAGGTAGGTGTGGTGATGCTTGCGGGCGCGACATGGGAGCGGTGGCTGTCAGCCTGGTCCGTCTTCCACATGTCGCAGTACGTCAATTCCATCGCTGGTGGCTTTATCGCGTATTTCATCGCCACGTTCATCTTCTACTGGTGGCATCGGTGGCGTCACGAGGTGAATTGGTTATGGCGCGGGTTTCATCAAATTCATCACAGCCCGCAGCGGATCGAGGTCATCACGTCGTTTTACAAGCACCCGGGCGAAATGGTCGTCAACTCGATCGTCGGGAGCCTACTGGTCTATACGCTATTGGGTCTGTCGCCGGCTGCGGGAGGGATCTACACATTGTGCACCGCCCTCGGGGAGTTCTTCTATCACACAAGTGTACGGACACCGCGGTGGGTGGGCTTCTTTTTTCAGCGGCCGGAGATGCATCGGATTCATCATCAGTACAATCGTCACAAGAACAATTATGGCGATATCACGTGGTGGGATATGTTGTTCGGCACCTTCGAGAATCCAAAGGAGTGGACTCATACGTGCGGCTTCGACGATGCGAAGGAACAGCAACTATTGACGATGCTGGCGTACCAGGACGTGCACCGGGTGCCAAAGAGGCGATCGTCGCGGGATCGACAGACTCAAGCATGAGAATCGATCACCGAAAGTTCCCATGACGCGCAGTCCCTGGCTCGACATTCCCCTCCGAGACTATGAGGCGGATATGGCACTGCCGGCAATCGGTCAGTCGCAGCTGATTGCTGATCAGCTGCATACCCCTCGTCAAAACGTATGCTCCGTCCAGCGTTGCGATCTTCGGTTGCGCAGGAGGAAACGGCTTCGAACGCTTGATCGACACCGGCGTGAGCCGGGCGGTTGGGGTCGACATCAATCCGCAATATATCGAACAGGCACGGGAGCGCTACGATGGGCGTGTCCCAGGGCTCAAACTGGTTGTCGGAGATATTCAAGCATCCACACAGCTTTTTGAGCCGGTCGATTTCTTTTACGCCGCTCTGGTTTTCGAGTACGTCGATATAGGCCGAACGATGAGCGCCCTAAGGCGCTACTGCCAGCGACATCCTGTCTCCCGGCGGTAAACAATTCACCGTCGAGACATTTCGACTCTGTGTCGATGAGCCGGCGAATCGAACTGTTTGCCGCTGAAGCGGCCAGTCGCTGCGTCGAAACCAACGCACCATACCGGCCGGCCGACCTTTTGAATCGCGCGGGAAGTGACTTACACTGGCGTGAGCATTGTAGAACCAGTCAGGGATGAGAGGTACCGTGCCGAATTCTGCTGCGGCTGCCCCAATAGTGTTCGTGGTGCTGATATTCGGCGTTTTGCTCGGGATTCCGCTCCTGGTCGCGCGGCGGCAAGTCCGTCAGGACCGCCGTAAGATCATGGCCGAAGGCGTGGCCGGCCAGGCGATGATCACCAAGATCACTCCCGCCTCGCGGACCGGCCGCTGCGTCCTGTACTTCAGTTTCCAGCTTAACCCGGCACATCCCACAATCCAGGGTAAACAGCGGACGACACAGGCGGCAATCGACAAGCTAGGGCTAATGGTCGGATCGACCGTCGACGTACGCTACCTACCCAAATGGCCGAAGCACGCCTTCATCGAGGCTGTGACGCTAGCCGAATGTGTTCTGCCGCGCGAGCCTTCGAATTCCACGGCAATTGCAAAGCCAGCGGACCGGCCGTCGCTCTTTTATGTTTCTTATGCCCCCGCCAATAACCTCCGCTGGTACGGCAGTGGGGATGTGGTGGTTGCGGACTCACAGGGCCGATTCACAGCGCAGCAGCGAAGACCGTTCTGGTTCCCTAAGACGATCGAGCGCGACGTCGCGCTCATCAATATTGTCAACGTCGAACGTTTCGATGCGACAGTTCGACTTGAGATCACTGAACCGAGCAAGAAGGCTTGCAAGTTGCAATTTGTGACGGTGAATGCCAATGCCGCTGAGACGATTGCCAAAATACTGCCTGATACTAAAACTGAATCCTTTACCCCATTTCTGGCAGAAGAGGCGGCATTCAGCTCCGCTCTATTGGCAGTCACTCCGAACACGCCAGTTACCCTCGCGTTGATTGCCGTCAATGTGTTCTTGTTTTTGGTCGCCACTGCGCTTGGCGGTGGACTATTCAAGGTTGACTCGGAAGTGATGATTCGATTGGGCACGGATTACACGCCGCTGACACTGGCAGGACAATGGTGGCGGCTGCTAACCTCAATATTCCTGCATTTCGGCCTTTTCCACATCGCGTTGAATATGTGGGCCCTGTACGTGAATGGTCGAGTCGCCGAACGAATCTTCGGCAGTCTTCGTTATCTGGCCATTTACTTGGTGGCTGGCCTAAGCGGCAGCGTCGCAAGCCTGTTGTGGCACCCCATTGTCAATGGCGCAGGTGCCTCCGGCGCCATCTTCGGGGTACTTGGCGCAATGATTGCGTTTTTTGTGAAACGGGAAGGCGGCGTTCCCGCGTCCGTCATCAAAACCCAGTTGACGAGTGTCAGTGTATTTGTCGCGTATTCCTTGTTGAATGCGGTCCGCTACCAAGGGATTGACAACGCGGCGCACATGGGTGGGCTGGTTGGCGGGTTCGTATTGGGATTCATCTTGTCGCGCCCTTTGGAAGTAGCGAGAAACTCAAGGCGATGGACCATGCAGTGGGCCACTGCGCTGGGTTTAGTTGGCGTTGGCTCCTGGGTAATTGCTCATCTATTGGCGACGGGCGCCTGGGCGCCACGGTTGGCCCACGATGATCGAGGCAATGCCATCCCGTTGGCGGCACTTGGCCCTCCAATCCATTCGCTGGGAGGGATCCGTATAGATATGACCTCGGATGAAGTCCTTAAAGAAAAAGGCCGGCCGATCCTTCAAGACGACGCAGGCTGGGTATATAACTCCGTCGATGCCACGCATGACGGCGTGCTCACCGTGTTTTTCTCCCATCCAAACAACAGCGAGAGAGGTGCTGTATTGGCGATAGAATTTACCGGCCACGATCAAACAAGTGCGCCCGCCGAGATGCCATATCTGAACTCGCTCAATAGCGCTGATGTAATTCTCAAATACGGTGAGCCAATTACGAGACGTCCGACGCAAGAAGGGACCACGTTTATGTGGTTCCGAAACGGCATCTACATTGGTACAAGAAACGACAAGGTGTACAGATACGGCATTTTTAACCTAGCTCAGCTCGGACGTTAATGCTGGAACGCTTTTTTTAAGCGTCGAATAGCCGCTGGTCGCGGTTGTCCGCAGAGGGTCCGAGCAACGACGCCCGGGCGGCGGTCGGGTCAAACCCAATCGCGATGAGTCCTTCTCGTCAGCGTTCGGTTGCCCGCCGCAAGTGCAAGGTTTTAGTTGGAACACCGCGCTAGAATGCTGGGCGTCACGCAGCCTATGGCGGCGTCATATGGCATGCGTCCGCGCGTCGCGATTATTGTTCCAGGAGAAAGCATTTGAAAGCCCTGACATGCGGCGAGGCCGTGATGAAGTTACTCGCGGCCTATGAGGTCGATACCGTGTTCGGCATGGCCGGGACGATGACCGTGGAGCTGTACCGCGGCATCGCGCGCGCAGGGATCCGCCACGTGCAGTGTCGCAACGAGCAAGGCGCGAGCCTCATGGCCGACGGCTATGCGCGCGCGACCGGCAAGCCCGGCGTTTGCACGATCATTGCCGGCCCCGGGGTCACCAACGCAGCGACCGGCATCGCGCAGGCCTATTGTGATTCGCAACCGATGCTGGTGCTGTCCGGAGCGTGCGCCACGCGCACGCAGGGCAAAGGCTGGGGCGCGATCCATGAGCTCGATGACCAGGCCGCTGTGACGGCCGGATTCACGGCGTTCAGCGCCATGGTCCGATATCCGGAAGAGCTTCCGGAGTTGATTGCTCGGGCTTATGCTGTGTTTCGCGGCAGCCGGCCTCGGCCGGTTCATCTGTCGCTGCCTCGAGACGTGCTTCCGGAGCCCGTCGAGGCGGAATGGAAAACCCGCCGCTCCCCGTCGTTGCCGATGCCCGATCCGGCGGTGATCGATGAAGCCGCAGATCGGCTTGCGCGGGCCAAGCGGCCGTTGATCCTGGTTGGCGGCGGCGCGGTGGGCACGCGCCAGGCGCTCACTGCAATCGCCGAGCACCTCGGCGCGCCGGTACTTTCCACCAACGCCGGCAAGGGGATATTGCCGGAATCTCATCCTTTGTCGCTGGGCGGCTCGATCGTGCAGCAACCGAGCCAGCAGGCACTGGCCGAAGCCGACGTGGTGTTGCTCGTGGGCTCGGAGGTCGCGCAGGCGACACCTTCCTGCCGAAGCTCGAGATTCCGGGCGACATCATTCGGATCGACATCGACCCGCTGAACTGGCCTCGATGTATGCGGCTGCAGTGCCCATTCAGGCCGATGCCCGGCCGCCATGCTGGCCTGTCGGCCGCCCTTGCGAGCCGCAAGCCGGCGGCGCAGCGCTCGCAGGGCGAGCTCCGGGTCCGCGAAGTCCTTGCGCGCAACGCCGCGACGATGACCGATGTCGAAAAGCAGCACGCGCGAGTCTGGAAGATCGTGCGGTCGGCCCTTCCGGCGGATGCCATCGTGATGGGCGACGCCACGCAGATTGTGTACACGGGCAGCTTTGCGATGCCGATGGAAACGGAGAGCTGCTGGTACTACTCCGGCACCTACTGTGCCCTGGGTGTTGCCCTGCCGATGGCCATTGGGGCCAAGATCGGCGCGCCGGATCGGCCGGTGATCGCGGTCGCGGGCGACGGCGGGTTCATGTTCACCGTCAACGAGCTGGCGACGGCGGCTGAGGAACGCCTCGCGCTGCCGGTCATCGTCTGGAACAACGATGCGCTGAAGGCGATCGTGGACCAGATGGACGAGCAGCAGATTCCGCGCATCGGCGTGGAGCCCAGGAGCCCGGATTTCTGCGATTGGCGGAGAGCCTGGGCTGTCATGCCACCCGCGCCGCAGAGCGCCGAGCACCTGGCGCAGGCGGTGCGGGATGCGCTGATCGCGGATCGGCCGACGTTGATCGAGGTGCGCGAGGACAGCCCCTGGCTGGCGCCCTGAAGGTCTCAGCCCGGATGCAGCGCGCGGGGACGGCGGCTGGCGTTCTGGTCGTTGATCTCGTCGCGCGGTCGGTAGGGCTCCTCGAGGTAGCCCCGTCTCCGTCGCATCGAGCTCGAGCCCCAGCGCCTCCACGGCCACCTCGAGGTGTGCCGTCTTCGCAGCGCCCACGATGGGGATGTTGGATTGGGGTTGCCGGCTACCCAGGCCATCGCGATGTGCGCCGCGCTCACGCCCCGCCGCGCAGCGACCTCGCGCACGCGGCGCGCGATCTCCCGATCGATGTCGTCACCATAGAATTCCTGAAAGACATCATGCGCGGTGCGCGCAGTGGCGGCGCCGCGCGCGAGGAAGCCGCGCGCCAGCGGACTGAACGTCGTCACGGCAATGCCCTGATCCCGACAGTAGGGAATCATCTCCCGCTCTTCCTCGCGGTAAAGCACGTTGTACTGGCACTGCATGTTGACGAACGGCGTCCAGCCGTTCATCGCAGCCACGTGGTTCATCTTCGCGAACTGCCACGCATACATGGTGGATGCGCCGAGGTAGCGCACCTTGCCGGCACGAACCGTGTCGTTCAGCGCCTCCATCGTCTCCTCGACGGGCGTGTCCGCATCGAACGCATGGATCACGTACAAATCGACATAGTCGGTGCCCATCCGCGCCAGCGACCGGTCGATCGAAGCCACGATGTGCTTGCGCGACAAACCCCGATCGTTGGGGTCGTCGCTCATCGGGTAGAACACCTTGGTGGCGAGCACGAGCCGCTCGCGCGTGCTCATCCTGAGCACATTGCGACCGACCACTTCCTCGTTGCGGCCGGTGGAATACCAGTCGGCCATGTCGAAGAAGTTGATTCCCAGGTCCAGCGCCCGCCGCAGGATGGGAATCGAGTCGGCTTCGTCGAGCACCCAACCCTTCCAGGCGGAGCTGCCCATCGACATGGTGCCGAGGCACAGTTGCGAAACCTGGAGGCCGGTCCGCCCGAACCGGACGTAATCCATGCGAGACTCACTCCGCCTATTTGATACTAGGATAACCGGGGACTATGTACCTGTCTGCATTGCAAGACGTGCGCGCTTCTTGCCGCGAAAATGCGTAACCGTCAGAGCCAACGCAGTCGCCTGTAGCAGTGCGCAGAAATAGAACGGCGCACCGATGCGCCAGTCGCCTTTGGGGAGGTGAGACACCATGGTCAGCAGGGGCGCGCCGATGGCGGGCGCGATCACCGCCATCAAGCTATTGATGCCCCCGACTGCGCCGAGGGTCTTGCCCTGATTTTGCGCGTCCGCTGCGCTTGAAATCATGCTTTGTATGGTTGATGACACGGTCGCGCCCAGCAAATTGACGAAGATAATCGCGTACATCATCCAGCTGTGCGTGGCGGCCCCCCACAGTGCGTAGGCAAGAGTGGAGGAAATCAATCCCAATACGGCGAGCCGCCGCACGCTGATGACTTGCAGAATTCGGCCCAGTAACAGTCCCTGCACGACGGCCGATACGACGCCCACCGCCGCGAGCGACCAGCCGTTGTCCCGAGGTCCCCAACCGAATTTGAACGTGGTGTAGAGCACCCAACAGGTATAGAGCACAAACTGCGCGAGGCCGCAGCAGGCCACGACAACGGCCAGGGGCGCGACGTCCTTCAATTGAGACAGCCGGCGCAGCGCACCGAACGGATTGGCGGCCTTCCAATCAAATGCGTGCCGGCGAGCCGCCGGCAAGGATTCAGGCAGCACGAAGCAGCCATACAGGAGATTGAGCAACGCGAGGCCGCCGGCCGCGTAGAACGGCAGCCGCAGATTGATGGAGCCCAGCAATCCCCCGATCACGGGGCCGAGAATGAACCCGACGCCGAACATCGCTCCCAACATGCCGAAGCGCTTGGCACGCTGTTCGGGCGGCGTAATGTCGGCCACATAAGCGCTGGCCACCGACAGATTGGCTTGCATCGCACCGGCCACCAGCCGTATGACGATCAACATACCGACGGACGTCGCCATTGCCGTCGTGAAGAAGCTCAGCATGAGGCCGGAAAAACCGATCAACAATACCGGGCGGCGTCCGTAGCTATCGGATAGCGCCCCAAGAATCGGCGATCCAAAGAAATTAGCAAAGCTAAACGTAAACGTGACGACGCCATACCAGAGGGCCTGATCCGTTTTCGTCCCCGTGAGACTGCCGACCAGCGCCGGCAAGACCGGAATGATCAGGCCAATCGAGATCATGTCGATCAGCGCCGTTACCATGATGAACGGCATGGCCGCCGCCCGGCTGTGGCGCGCAGCGAACAGCTTGAAGGGGGGATCAGTGGTTGACATGAGGAAAGGTTAGCCTAGCCGCGAAGCGCTGCTCCTGACAACTGGCAATGCGCCAGAGCGTGCACAACTGCTGAGGGGGCGGGCCGCGATCCCTTACTCGACCGAGCGATGCGGCGGCTAGGCAAATCGGGCTTGTTGAGCGCGCGACAGCCGCAAGCCTTCGCCGGCATAAATCAGCAGGGCCGCCCAGATGACCGGAAGCCGAGCGCGCGAGCGCGCTCGAACGGCTCGTGCAGCACGAAAACGCCGCAAGCAAATTGCAAGGTAGGCGCTATGAATTGCAAGAGTCCCACCGTCGAGTAGGGAAGCAAGCGAGTTCCATAGGCGAAGAGGAAGAGGGCGATGGCCGTGATGGGTCCGCTGCCTACCAGGAGAGCATCGACACCGAGTCCCGCGTGACCCAGCGCGGAGCTACCCGCGGACTCGCACCACACGAGGTACGCGGCGGCGAATGGAGCCAATAGCAGTGTTTCAGTCGCGAGCCCGGGCAACGACTCGACCTTCACTACCTTGCGCAGGAACCCGTAGACGCCAAACGACAGCGCCAAGGTCAACGCGATCCATGGAAGCCTCCCGGCCGAAGCCGTGAGATAGGCGACGCCGATGCCCGCCAGCGCGACCGCCGTCCACTGCGCGGCGGTGAGCCTTTCCGAAAGAAGAATGACTCCCAGCAGCACGTTGACCAACGGGCCTATGAAATAGCCCAAACTGGTCTCCACCACATGGCCGTTCGCGACGCCCCAGACATAGACCAGCCAGTTGAACGATATCAATGTTGCCGAAACGGCGAGTCGCCAGACCACGCTGCGATCCGCCAGGGTCGCACGAAGGGTATTCAGCTCGCCCCGCAAGGCAATCCACAACAACACGAACAGACACGACCAAACCACGCGGTGAGCGATGACTTGGAACGCGGATACTTCCCGTAAGAGGTGGAAATAAAGTGGAAATATACCCCAGATCGCGAAGGCCGACGCCGCAGGCACAGTCCCTCTGAAGCGCCCCCTCATCGCCGCTACCAGTGCCGATGTTTCGGCAAATCATCGTTGATCGAGTAGTAGTCCGATTGGTCGGCGACAAATATGTGCTCTTGCAATGACACATGGGTAGGCGTGTCAAGCGTGCCCGCGGTAATACTCGTTTCATCGCGGCCGAATTGCCTCCAAAACAGATTACCGCCGCACCGGCGGCAGAATCCGCGCTCCGCGGTATCCGACGACTTGTACCAGAGCAGCGTATCGGAAGCCGTCAGTTCGATATCGGCCGAGAGCGCGCTCGTCATGGCGGCGAAGTGCCCGCTCGTGCGGCGGCACTGTGCGCAATGGCAGGCGATGACCCCGCGAAGTGCGCCGTTTATTCGATAGCGCACGCCCTCGCACAGGCAGCCGCCGGTATGGATCGCTTCCGCTTCAGTCTCGGTCACGTCGTTCGCTCCTGGAAACGCGGTTCACGCGCCATGATAAGTCGTTGAGGGGCATGACCGCGCAATTCTCGCGCAATTCTCGCCGCGTGTATCGCCGAATTCGGACCTTGAATTCCTGGACTTATCAGAATCGCCGCGATATGTAGAGGAGGCCGGTGTCGATCTTGTAAAAGCTTTCAGCTCTCGTGCCTTGTGGATCGCTTGCCAGCACATGATCCCGTGCCACATTTTGTGCATGGCGGAAATCGAGGCCCAAATCCCACCGCGGCAGCATGTCGCGCCACAAGGCGCCGACGCCGTAATACATCGAATAAGCGGGCGTGGCGAGATTGTAGCGGGCGACACCGATGAAAAGACCGGCAGCGAACGAGCCGGTAAATCGATATCGATAGTCGAGCGCGCGCACTCCGATCAGCGAGTGATGGTCGACCTCATCCAGTTCCACACGGACGCCTAGGTCGTTGCGCGCGGACACTGCGCGGCGCACACCGAGGCCGATATGAGGATCGAAACCCCACTTGCTGGTGGTGATCGGTATCCCAGGCCCCAAGTCGGTGCGAACCCTGTTGACGTTCATTCCGGCGTCGATAAATCGTTCCGCGCCGCGCTCCGCAGTATTACCCGTGTACGAATCCTCGTTGAGCGAGCCGTCATCGCGGGTATGCTCATCTCCGCCATAGCGCACAAATGCCGACAACCGCGAAAACGACTTGCCGTAGACGTCGCGTCCCGCGAATATTTCGCCGCCCACGGTCAAGTCTTTCCAGGGGCGCGTGTAGCGCACCGAGACATCGTAGTAGCGATGGTAAGGAAATGCCGGGGTCGCAGTGTAGGTTCGCGAGTCGCCGCCGAAATAACTCTGATTTGCAAGCGTACGCACCCGTTCCTCGAGATAGCCGCCGAACGGCGGTTCCCAGCCAACGCGCACCATCTGGCTGCGTGCGCCGACCCCGTCTCCGAAGTTGCGCTGATCGGCGCCCCAGTTGCCGAGCACCAGGCCGCGGTTGGTCATGCCGTCCAGGAAAATATTGTGGACGTACCAGATGTTTTGCCATTCCGAAAATTCGTACGTAAAGTCGAAGTAGCGCCCGATGCGTGGGATGTCGATGCCGGCGGTGAGCGCCGCATTGCCCAGCAAGTAGCTCCCGCCGTTCGAGTTGTCTTCGCCTGCGTACTGGAAATAAACCGCCAACGGGGTTTTGCCGGGAAAAATGAACCGGCTGACGTACGACGCCTGTTGGTTGCCTTGCGTCTGCGAAAGGCCGCTCGGCTTGAAGAAGTCACGCACGAGGAAGCGTGCAGAACCCGGCAAACCGCCGCCGCCGCCGTACTCCAAGGATCGATTGAGGCCGATAGACCAACCGGGGAAGGGTTCGATCGACAATTGCGTGCCGAACAGTTTTGGGCTGCCGCTGCTCAACACGCCGTTATAGAGAATGTTATCGCGGGGCTGCGACAAGCGCGTCAAAAAAATCTCGTACTGAATCCCAAGCCGGGTGAGAGGTTCATAGTTCGACAAGGTCACCGATGGCGTCGTCGGCGCTTCGGTGCTGATCAGCATGCTGCTGTCGGTGGCGGGCGAGAGCCAATGATCGCGGTAGCCGATATCGAGCTGCGCCCAATTGAAGCCCAGACTCAACATCGACCCGGTCGGCTCCGCACGGCCCTTATAGGCGATTGCCCCGGCGCTCAAGAGCACATAGTCGTTCGGCTGCACGTAGCCTTGCGCAGAGAATTCCCAGGAGCTTTTTACCGGTAGTCCGTGCGTGTTCGGCATCACGCCGGTATCGCGGTCACGGGCGAGGGTGCCGGCCGCGCCGGCGTGGGTCACCGCATAGTCGCGCGAGTACCGTTCCAGATACCGCTTGACCTTCGTGCACAGCGGTTTGTCGACCATGCAAGCCTGGGGCAGGGCGTCGAGCACCAACGCAACGGCGAAGGGCCGCTTGAGAATGGGCTCATCCGCAAGAATGAGCACCCGCTCGATTTGCCGTTCCATTTCCGGTTCGAGGTTGAGCGGCAGATAGCCGCTGACCCCGGCCGCGCGGGCAGCGTGCGTCATCGAGCCCAGCAGGCAGATGCAAGCGATTCCCGGCCTCAGATACCTCATCACGATTCGATTCATCCCGTTCGCCGTAACACCCATGGGGCAGTACACGATATGACGCGCCAGACGGTCAAGGTTTATATCATTCAAGTGGTGCCGTTCGATTGAAACCATTAGGCTTGGTGATGCACCATCAGTGTCGCGAGGATAGAATTGTACTTACCGGCGCATTTCGAGGAAAAACGCACCGCGGTTCTGCACGCGCTGATGCGCGCCCATCCGCTCGCGACCCTGGTGACGCTCGGCGGCTCGGGACTCGACGCGAACCACGTACCGGTCGAAACGCTGGCCGAGCCGCCTCCGCACGGTTTGATCCGAGGGCACGTAGCGCGCGCCAATCCCGTGTGGCGGCAGTACCGCGCCGACTCGGAGGCGCTGGCGATTTTCCAGGGACCGCAGGCGTACATCTCGCCGAACTTCTATCCATCCAAGCAGGAGACGGGAGAGGTCGTTCCGACCTGGAACTATGCCGTGGTGCACGCACGCGGCACCTTGCGCTTTGTGCAAGACACCGCCTGGCTGCGCGCGTTCGTGGAGCGGCTGACTGTCGAGCATGAGAAATCGCGGGAAGCGCCGTGGGGTGTCGAGGACGCGCCGCCCCCCTACATCGCGAAAATGCTGTCGATGATCGTCGGCTTCGAGTTCTCGATTGCAAGTCTGACGGGCAAGTGGAAGCTTAGCCAGAATCATCCGGCCGCTAATCGCCGGGGAGTCGTGAAGGGTCTGCGCGCCGCTGCCGGGGAGGATGCGTTGGAAATAGCCAACATGCTTTCCTCGCTGGACGACGAGCGGCGCGACCAGCCTGCCGGGGAGCGCGAAGCGCAGGGTACCCCGGTCCCCTGCATGCCCATCCTAAAAACCGAGCGGTTGGATCTGCGTCACCTCGGGTTGGGCGATGGCGAGTTCATTCTGGAGCTACTCAATGAGCCGGCGTTCGTGCAATTCATCGGCGATAAGGGGATCAGAAACCTAGACGATGCCCGCGCTTACATCCTGAGAGGTCCCATCGACAGCTACGGACGGCATGGCTTCGGCTTGTACGCCAGCTGCCTGCGCGATGGCACGCCGATCGGCATTTGCGGTTTGGTCAAGCGCGACGGTCTCGCCGACGTCGATATCGGTTTCGCGTTCCTCTCGCGGTACCGCGGGCAGGGGTATGCTGTCGAATCAGCAGCGGCTGTTCTGGCGCACGCCAGACACGTGCTTCGGCTGCAGCGCATCGTCGCCATCACCTCGCCCGACAACGTCGACTCGATTGCCGTGCTCGAAAAAATTGGCTTGAAATTCGACCGAACGATCAGGCTGGACGGACTAGCTCCCGAACTCAAACTCTTCGTGTCGGCTTGCGCGGCTCCCCTCGTATGATCTAATGGCATTTGACGGCTTCGCGGAGGATCCCCATGCACCCGTTCCCTCATCGCTATGTCGTGAATGCCGCCATGCGCCCGGATGGAGACGTGCCGTTGTCGACCGACGGCGTCCGCGTCATCGAATCGGCTCCGCCCAAGGAGTTTGACGGTCCGGGCAATCAGTGGTCGCCCGAAGGGCTGCTGACCGCGGCCGTCGCCGATTGCTTCGTTTTGAGTTTTCGGGCGATTGCGGCCGCCTCGAAATATGCCTGGATCAGCCTGGAGGCACGCACCGAAGGGACCTTGGACCGCGTCGACGGCAAGATGCGATTCACGCGGTTCGATACGCACGCCAAATTACATGTGCCGGAAGGCGCCGACATCGAACGTGCCAAGAAGCTGCTCGAGAAGGCCGAGTTCGCCTGCCTGGTCGCGAATTCGCTCAACAGCGAACGGCATTTGACCGTGGAAGTCGCCGCCGGATAAGCGGCGCTCGCCCTCAGTCGTCCATCAAGAAGCTGCGCAGCTGTTCACTTCGGCTTGGGTGGCGCAACTTGCGCAGCGCCTTCGCCTCGATTTGGCGGATGCGCTCGCGGGTCACGTCGAACTGCTTGCCCACTTCTTCGAGCGTGTGGTCCGTGTTCATGTCGATGCCGAAACGCATGCGCAAAACCTTCGCTTCGCGAGGCGTCAGCTGCGCCAGCACCGAGTGCGTGGTTTCGCGCAGCGACTCGGTGGTTGCGGAGTCGATGGGCGAGGACACCGACGTGTCTTCGATGAAGTCGCCCAGGTGCGAATCTTCGTCGTCGCCGATCGGCGTTTCCATGGAGATCGGCTCCTTGGCGATCTTGAGCACCTTGCGGACCTTGTCCTCGGGCATTTCCATGCGCACCGCCAGCTCTTCCGGCGTGGGCTCGCGCCCCATCTCTTGAAGCATCTGCCGAGAGATGCGGTTGAGCTTGTTGATCGTTTCGATCATGTGCACCGGGATGCGGATGGTGCGCGCTTGGTCGGCAATCGACCGGGTGATGGCCTGGCGAATCCACCAGGTCGCATAAGTCGAAAACTTGTAGCCGCGCCGATATTCGAACTTGTCGACGGCTTTCATCAAGCCGATGTTCCCTTCCTGAATCAGATCGAGGAACTGCAAGCCGCGATTCGTGTACTTCTTGGCGATCGAAATGACCAAGCGCAGGTTGGCCTCGACCATTTCCTTCTTCGCACGCCGCGCTTTGGCTTCGCCGATCGAGACCTCGCGGTTGATTTCCTTGATCTCGCTGATCAGCACGTGGAACAAGCCTTCGAGGTCCTTCAGCTTGTTCTGGCGCCGCTCCACTTCATCCTTGAATTTGGCCAGCGGCGCGGAATAGCGCTTCTTGGCCTTGATGTGCTTATCGAGCCAACGCGTGCTGGTCTCGTTCTTCGGAAACGTCGAGATGAAATCCTTCCGCGGCATCCCGGCCTGCTTGATGCAAAGGAACATGATTTCCTTTTCGAGCAGCCGCACCTCGGTTACGTGCTGGCGCAGATTGTCGATCAGTTGATCGAACATCTTCGGCGATAGCTTGAGCTCCATCAGCTCGCCGCAAATCTTTTTGCGGATCTTCAAGGTCTTCGGGTCTTTCGAGCCGAGCTTGTCGAGCGCGTTCAAGAACTGGTGATGCACCTTGGCGATGGAATTGAAGCGCTTCGCGGCCTCTTCAGGATCCGGACCCGTGTCGATCGCTTCTTCGTCTTCATCGCTTTCGGTGTCGTCGTCGTTGGCGGCTTCTTCGCGCTCCAACGCCATCATTTTCGGATTTTGCGGCTGCGCGATCTCATCCGGCGCATTCGGGTCCACGAAGCCGACGATGACGTCGACGAGGCGCATCTGGCCGGCCTTCACGGTTTCGTAATGCCGCAGCAGCAAATCGTATGTCCCGGGGTAGCTGCCGAGCGCGATCTTGACCGCTTCCAAGCCCTCTTCGATGCGCTTCGCGATGCGGATCTCGCCCTCGCGGGTCAATAATTCAACCGTGCCCATTTCGCGCATGTACATGCGCACGGGATCGGTGGTGCGGCCGAATTCCGCGTCGAGATTTGCAAGCGCGGCGGTGGCCTCTTCGACCGCCTCTTCGTCGGGCGCCGCGGTTGCGTCCGTCAGCAGCAAGGATTCCGCATCCGGCGCCTTCTCGTACACCGGAATGCCCATATCGTTGATCATGTTGACGATGTCTTCGATCTGTTCCGGATCGACGATTTCGCTCGGCAAATGATCGTTGACTTCAGCGTAAGTGAGGTAGCCCTGCTCCTTGCCGCGCGCAATCAATAGTTTCAGTTGCGACTGTCGCTCGTCCGCGATTTGAGTCGCTGTGCCTGCTGGCGCTTTTTTGATCAAGGGGACGCCTCGTTAGAGAATCTGGACATTTAAATGCAAGCCGACAAGTATACGATTCTGACCACCACGTAGCCACCTATGGTTGGGGCTCAAGAGACCCGCCCGGAAGCGGCCTTTGGACTTGAGAAGAAGACTTAATTCGGCCTTTTCGTCGTAATTCAACCCCAACTCCTGCGGCTTTTCGCAGCAATTCGTCCATTCGGCGGCCGGGTCCATACTCATCCAGCAGTTTTTCGACCGCCATCCGCAGCTCCTTCCCGGCCGATTCGGGTTCAGCGACCATGGGCTCGCGCAGCGGCGAGCTCGGCCAAGCGGTCGTATTGCGGGCAGACCCCGCCAGCGTTCCAGCAGCATGGCGGTGCTCGGGCTGGACGCCGCCGCAGCCTGCGCGAGAAGCTCCCTGAGGACCGCTATTCCCGGCTGGTCCAAACGGCCCAGCGCTTCCGGATCCTGCACCGCCGCGGCGGCTGTCGGGTGGTGCAGCACCAAGGTGATGGCCTGCGTCAACAGATTGCCGCGACCCTCGCTCATACGACCGCGGGCCGGGCTGAAGGTTTCCGGCCGCTCTGCAGAGGCCCGCTTGGTATCGGCAGTGATGAACGATTTCTTGAGGGTGGCCGCCGGCATGCCGACTCGCAAGGCGAGTCGCTCGGCCAGCATTTCCCGATAAATACCCTCCGGCATCCGCGCGAACAGGGGAGCCGCCAAGGCCTTGAGCTTGGCACGGCCGTCGACATGAGTGAGGTCCACCTCGACCGTCAGGTGTTGGATCAGATATTCAGACAGGGGAAGCGCGGCACTCAAGCGATTTTCGAAGGCCGCGGGGCCTTCTTCCGCGACCAGCGAATCGGGGTCGTGGCCCTCCGGCAGGAACATGAACTTGAGTTCGCGCCCATCGCGGGCGAGCGGCAAGGAATTGTCCAGCGCCCGCCAGGCAGCCTGGCGACCTGCCCGATCGCCGTCGAAGCAGAACACCACTTCGCTGGTCAGTCGGAAAATCTTGTTCAGATGCTCCTGCGTGGTCGCGGTGCCGAGAGTCGCCACGGCATACGTGATACCGGCTTGGTGCAGCCGCACGACATCCATGTAGCCCTCGACGATCATGAGCCGCTTGAAATCCGCACGCGCTTGCCGCGCCTCGTACAGGCCGTAGAGCTCGCGCCCCTTGTGAAAGAGCGGGGTTTCCGGGGAGTTGAGGTATTTGGGCTCGCCCGCATCGATCACTCTGCCGCCGAAACCCATGACGCGGCCCCGTGAATCGCGGATCGGAAACATCAATCGATCGCGGAAGCGGTCGTAAAAGCCGGCGGCGCCCGCACGCGCGGCGGTACGTTCGATGACGAGGCCAAGCTGCTGGAGTTCGCGGCGTTCCTGCTCCGCCGATCCAAAGCGGCCGAGCAGCGCATCCCAAGAATCGGGTGCGTAGCCCAAGGCAAACTTGTCGCTGGTTTTTGCATCGATCCCGCGCGCCCTGACATAGTTTCGCGCCCGTTCGTTGTCCGCCAGATTCTGCTCGAAGAAGCGCGCCACCCGCGCCATGACCTGGTGCAAATCGGGGCTGCCGGAATCGCTCGCGGTGCGCGCATCGCGCGGCATTTCCAGGCCCGCGCGCTGCGCTAGGTCGGCTACCGCATCGAAGAATTCCATCTTCTCGTATTGCATGAGAAAGCCGATCGCGGTGCCGTGGGCTGCCGCAGCCGAAACAGTGATAAAACTGCTTGTCGGGACTCACCCAGAAGGAGGGTGTTTTCTCGTTGTGGAACGGGCAGCAGGCCTTGTACTCACGCCCCGCTTTTTTCAGCGGGACCCGCGCGCCGATGATCTCGACGATGTCGGAACGGCCGACCACTTCGTCGATAAACGGCTGTGGAATGCGGCCGGCCATGGACCGCCTGCGATCAACCGCCGAGCTTGGCTTTGATTTTCGCCCCGACCTTGCCCAAGTCGGCGCGCCCCTGCGCCTTGCTCTTGATGATCGCCATGACTTTACCCATGTCCTTGATGCTCGACGCGCCTGCCGCCGAGACAGCCTCATCGATCAGGGTATCAATCTCGGCATCGCTCAAGGGGGACGGCAGGTAGCCCTGCAGCAGCGTGATTTCCGCCGCTTCTTTTGCGACCAAATCCTGCCGATTGCCGGCTTGGAATTGCACCAGCGACTCTTTGCGCTGTTTGATCATTTTCTCAAGAACGCTCAATACCTGGGTGTCGTCGAGAGTGATTCTCTCATCGACCTCGCGCTGCTTGATGGCCGACGTAATCATGCGGATCAGGCCCAGCCGCTCCTTTTCGCCGGAGCGCATTGCGGCCTTCATGTCGTCGGTAATTCGCTCTTTAAGAGGCATCCTTAGGCGGACAGCTCCTAGTAAGAGGGTCGAGTCGGCGCCGCCGCCGGGGGGCTGGAAGGTGCGCCGCCCGTGCCGCGCATATTCTCGCGCGACAGACGCTTCAAATGCCGTTTTACCGCCGCGGCCTTTTTTCGCTTACGTTCTTGGGTCGGTTTCTCGTAGAATTCACGTCGCCGAAGCTCGGTGAGGACGCCCGCTTTTTCACAGGCGCGCTTGAAGCGGCGTAAGGCGGCGTCAAAATACTCATTCTCGCGAACACGAACGCTTGGCATTCAAACCTCAAATGTATGGCGCGGCCGCCGGCATTCGGCGACAGGGGGCGCATTCTAAGGTGCGCCCCCGTAAAAGGCAAAGGCCGCGCCCGATCGAGGCTGCGCAGCCGGGAATCGGCGCCGGGGCCCTTGGAAACGCTCTTGAGCAGGTTTTATGCGTGTAATTGGGATTGAAAGCTCTTGCGATGAGACGGCGGTCGCGGTCTACGACGCCGATCTTGGGTTGCTCTCCCACAGGCTGCACAGCCAAGTGGCAATGCATCAGGCCTACGGGGGCGTGGTCCCTGAATTGGCATCTCGGGATCATGTTCGCCGACTCCTACCCCTGGTGCGGGAGACGCTTGCCGAGGCCGACTCGAACCGGGACTCGATCGACGGCGTGGCCTACACGGCTGGACCGGGCCTCATCGGGGCCTTGTTGGTCGGGGCGGGGTTTGCGGCCAGCTTGGCCTTTGCCTGGGGCAAACCCGCCCTCGGAATACATCATTTGGAGGGACACCTTCTAGCCCCGCTATTGGAACCCGATCCGCCCCCCTTCCCGTTTCTTGCGCTGCTCGTATCCGGGGGACACACCCAAATCGTGGATGTGGCCGGGCTCGGGGAGTACCGCATCTTGGGCGAAACCTTGGACGATGCGGCGGGCGAGGCCTTCGACAAGACCGCGAAGCTCCTCGGGTTGCCCTATCCGGGCGGCGCGGCATTGGCCAAGCTTGCCGAGAGCGGGAGCCTCAATCGTTTCGTGTTTCCGCGGCCGATGCTCGATCGCCCCGGGCTTGATTTCAGTTTCAGTGGCTTGAAGACCGCGGCCCTAGTAGCCTTACGGGGCCGCGTTTTGGACGACGCGATTCGAGCAGACGTGGCGCGCGGTTTCCAGGAAGCCGTGGTCGAGACCCTCGCCGAGAAATGCCGCCGTGCGCTGGAAATCACGGGCCATCGACGGTTGGTTATCGCGGGGGGCGTGGGTGCCAACCGCCGTTTGCGCGAACGGCTGGCCGGGATAGTGCGCGGCGCCGGAGCCGAGTTGTTTTTCCCACGTCCCGAATTCTGCACGGACAATGGAGCAATGATCGCGCTGGCGGGATGCATGCGGTTGACGTCAGGTATGTATTCGGATCACGGAATCGACGCCCGGGCGAACTGGACGCTGGGAGCGGGCGAAGCCATGGGGGATAAGGCGGTTTAATGGACAAAATCTTTTTGCATGCCCTCAAGACCGAGGCGATCATCGGCATTTTCGATTGGGAACGGCAGGTCAAGCAGACCGTCATCATCGATATCGAGATCAGTGCCGACGTGCGCAAGGCGGCGTTGTCCGATTCCATCCACGACACGCTCAACTACAAGCGGGTCGCAAAGCACGTCCTGGCTTTCGTCGAAGCATCGAGCTTTCACCTCGTCGAGACCTTGGCTGAACACATCGCCATGCTCCTGCTGGAGGACTTCGGCATCCCTTACGTACGGGTGTCCTTGAGCAAACCAGGCGCTATTCGCAGTTCTCGCGATGTGGGCGTTATCGTCGATCGCGATCGCAATGACCTTGAAAGCTGGCGTGTCCGTGCAGGCGCCGCTCCCAAGCCCTAAGGGCGGCCGCGCCGCCTCATGCTGCAACGCATCGTCCTTGATCGTCCGCTGTCCTGGCGCCAAGTCGGCGATGTAGCGGCAGGCGCCTCGCTCGCGCTGTCGGACGGCGCCCGGGCGAGAATCCGCGCGGCCCGTGCGTTGGTGGAATCCATAGTCATCAAGGGTGTGCGTGCGTATGGCGTGAATACCGGCGTGGGGGCGCTATGCGACGTCGTGATACCGGAGGCCCAACAAGCGCAGTTATCGCGAAATATCGTGATGAGCCATGCCGTAGGGGTGGGGCCGCCTCTGGACTCGACCGCCGTGCGCGCCATCATGGCCGCAGCGCTGAACAACTTTGCACACGGATTTTCCGGTGTTCGGCCGGAGGTGACGGACGGGCTGCTCGCGCTGCTCGAGCATGAATGTGTGCCCGAAGTGCCCGCGTGCGGATCGGTGGGGTACCTCACCCACATGGCCCACATTGCGCTGGTGCTCATCGGGGAGGGCACGGCCCGGTTGCACGGCCGAGCAGTCAGCGGCGCCGAGGCGCTGCGCTCGATCCACATTTCGCCCTTGGTCCTCGGCGCCAAGGAGGGACTGAGTCTCGTCAACGGGACGCCGTGCGGCACGGGCCTGTCGGCACTGGCCTTGCGCCGGACGGAGCGCCTGCTTGACTGGGCGGATATCGTAGCGGCGATGAGTTTCGAGAACCTTCGCGGTCAAGTCGCCGTATTCGATGCCCACGCCTTGAATCTGCGGATATCGCCGGGAGTGCGTGAGGTCGGCGAGCGGTTGCGCGCGGTGTTGCAGGGCAGCGCGATCTTGGATTACAGCGCCGGCCTGCGGACGCAAGATGCGTTGAGCCTGCGCGCGGTTCCGCAGGTGCATGGCGCAGTGCGCGATTTATTTGCGCACGTGTCCCGCGCCGTCGACGATGAGCTGGCGTCGGTGACCGATAATCCCGCGGTTGCGGGCACCGTGGAGGAGCCACGCGCGCTGTCCGGCGCGCAGGCGGTCGGCGCGGCGCTCGGTCTCAACGTAGATTCGCTCGGAATTGCCGTGGCGGAAATGGCGGCTATGTCGGAGCGCCGGTTGGACCGGTTGGTGAACCCGTTGCTGAGTAATTTGCCCGCTTTTCTGGCGACGGAGGACGGGGTAGGTTCGGGATTCATGATCGCGCAATATACTGCGGTCTCCTTGGTCGCCGACAACCGCCGTCTTGCCGCGCCGGCGAGTTTGGACGGCGGGGTGACGTCGGCGCTCCAGGAGGACCATCTCAGCCACGCGACTCCGGGCGCGCTCAAGCTGCACAAAATTATCGACAATGCCGAGACCATCATCGCGATCGAACTGCTCGCCGCTGCGCAGGCCTATGAACTGCAGCGAGACTCGCGCGCGCGCGCGCCCCATACCGACGCGGTCTATCGCAGGGTGCGGGCTCTCGTCCCCCAATTCAAAGACGATCGTCCCTTGAACGGCGACATCCAAATCGCGCGGGAACTGATTCTGCGGCATGGCTCCTAAATGCTGCGTCCGCCATCGACGGCAATGATCTGCCCCGTGATGTACGGGGCATCTTTTGCCAAGAACAAGGCGGTGCGTGCGACGTCCAGCGGGGTGCCGTGGCGCTTGAGCGCAGTTTTCTCGATGATTTCCCGCTTCAGGTCCCCGTCCATGTCGCCTTCCGGCCACAGCACGGGCCCCGGCGCAATGCCATTGACGCGGATATCGGGGCCGAGCTCCCGCGCTAGAGCACGAGTCAACATCGCAAGTCCGGCTTTGGCCGTGCTGTATATGGCGTGCCCCTTGAGGGGGCGCAGCGCGTGGATATCGATCATGTTGATGATGAGTCCGCGCTGCTTCGCCAAGCTGGGCGCGGCCGCCTGCGAGAGGAACAACGGAGCCTTCAGGTTGCTGCCCATGAGGTCCTCCCATTGCGGCACCGTGATCTGACCTACCGGCGTCGGGTAAAAACTCGACGCGTTGTTGACTAGAATATCCAGGCGTCCATATTCCAGCAATGTGGCGGCCACCAGTTTTTCCGGCGCCTCCGCCGTCGACAGATGCGCCGAATGGATGGCCGCGGAACGGGGACGCAGTTGATTGAATTGATCCGCCAAGGCGATTGCGGCGGCGGCGGAGGATCGATAATGAATGAGTATATTTGCCCCGGCCGCGTGCAGCGTGCGCGCGATCTCCGCGCCCACCCTGCGCGACCCGCCGGTGATCAGCACGACCTGGTCCCGCAACGTAGAATTCTCGATTGCCGGTTTCATGCCTAACAACGATACCGCAACGGCTTGGCAGCGCGAAATCAAGCTCGATGACGATCAAGCACGGCACTGCGCGCGCATGCATGAATATCTGGTCGAGGCGATCGGCGCGGCGGATGGGTGGCTCACCTTCGAGCGATTCATGGATACGGCGCTGTATTCGCCGGGCCTAGGGTATTACAGCGCCGGTGCGCGGAAATTAGGCGCCGGTGGCGATTTCACGACGGCGCCCGAAGTTTCGCGCCTGTTCGGCGCCTGCGTCGCGCGGCAATGTGCCGAGGTGTTGAACGCACTCGGCGAAGGCTGCATCCTGGAAATCGGCGCCGGCAGCGGACGACTTGCCGTGGATATCCTATTACGGCTCGAGACGCTCGGACAGCTACCGCAGCGGTATTGGATTCTCGAAGTCAGTGCGGACTTGCGCGACCGGCAGCGCCGGCTTTTCGCCGAGGCGATGCCGCACCTGCAGGACCGCATTCGATGGCTCGATCGGCCTCCGCAGGACCCGTTCGATGGCTTGATCCTCGCGAATGAGGTGCTGGATGCGCTGCCGGTCACGCGGTTTCGCTGGCACGGCACCCATGTGGAGGAAATGGGGGTTGTGATGGCGGATGGCCGTTTTGCCTGGTCGGCGCGTCCCGCCGGCGCGGCGCTGAACGAGATCTGCCGGCAGCTCTCGAAAGCCGGCGGCGGCTGGGACGATGGCTATGTGTCGGAATATTGTCCCCGGCTCATCGCGTGGACGCAAAGCGTGGCATGCTCGTTGCGAACCGGCGCAGCGCTCTGGTTCGACTATGGCCTGCCCCGATCGCAGTACTACTTGCCGGAGCGGCATGAAGGCACATTGTTGTGCCATTTCAGACATCGCGCGCATGATGACCCGCTGCTGTATCCCGGATTGCAAGACATCACGGCGTGGGTGGACTATACGTTGCTCGCCGAGGCTTCCCGCGCGGCGGGGTTCATGCTCGCGGGCTTCACGACGCAGAGCTACTTCTTGGCGGGCTCGCGAATAGACGAAGAGATGCGCTTGCTCGCCGGCAATGACGCCAATCGATTCGCGCGATTGGCCAACCAGGCCCGGCGGCTGATGCTCCCCGGCGAAATGGGCGAGCGATTCAAGGCCATGGCGTGGATGCGCGGCCTGACTCTGCCCTTATCCGGATTTGCGCTCCACGACCTGCGCCATACGCTGTGACGGGACGACGCCGGTTTTAGACCGGATGATGACGAGTTCGGAACAGGCGCTGCAGACCATTTTCAGGGTACGATTGGCCATAGGTAATTGACCATCAGGGAAGCCGTAACGATCCGTGTCGGCCGCGGTTTTGGCGAAAGCAGGCAGGCTTTCGATCGATAAATATTCATTTTTAGGGATGCAAGCATGAACTCAAACCCGAAACTATCGTATGCGATCGCCGCAATCTTGACCGGCAGCGCCGCCGGCGGCGCCTACGCACAGACGGCTCCCGCAGTCTCGAGTTACGACACGTCGGATCAGATTCAGACGATCGTCGTCACCGCACAGCGTCGCACTGAAAGCATACAAGACGTGCCGATCTCGATTCAGGCCTTTACCGGGCAAACGCTGAAAGAGCTCAATGTCACGACGTTCGACGATTACATCAAGTATTTGCCGAATGTGTCCGCGGCGAGCAACGGCCCGGGTCAGAACGAGATCTTCATGCGTGGCTTGAGCGCGGGCGTACAGCCCAGCCAAGGCAGCGGCTCGACTGGATTGTTTCCGAACGTTGCCATCTACCTGGACGACCAATCCGGTCAGCTGCCGAATCGCAACCTCGATGTCTACGCGGCCGATCTGGATCGCATCGAGGTTCTGGAAGGACCGCAAGGCACGCTGTTCGGTGCCGGCGCCCAGGCCGGTACGGTTCGCTACATTACCAACAAGCCGAAGCTCAATGTGACCGAGGGCAACGTCGATGCAGGCTACGGAGTCACGGCTCACGGCGACCCGAACACCAACCTGACGGCGGTTCTGAACGTGCCGCTGATTGCCGATATCCTCGCCGTACGCGCGGTGATTTTCGACGATAGACGCGGCGGCTACATCGACAACGTGCCGGGAACCTTTACGCGGCAGGCGACCGACATCGGCATTCACTATGCGTACTATCCGGGCGGCGGGGTCCCGCCGGGCTCCCCGGCCATCAACAACAACAGCATCGCGGGCAGAGCCATCAATCCCGTGACCTATCAAGGCGCCCGCGCGGAGGCGTTGTTTCAGATCAACGACGACTGGAATGTGCTGCTCACGCAGATGTACCAGAACATGGACTCACAGGGTGTGTTCTACCAGACGCCCAACTCCTCGGATGGCGTCCCCCTGCATCCGCTCGAGACCACGTTGTTCAATCCTGCGTACGACAAGGATAAATTCGAGAATACGGCGTGGACGGTCAACGGCAAATTTGCCGATCTGAAGGCAGTCTATACGGGCGGCTACCTGGTGCGCCACGTCGATCAGATCGGCGACTATACGAACTATTCGCGCGGCCACTATGCCGATTACTACCAGTGCTACGGGCCGGGCACCACGGCCAACGTGCCCCCGCTCCCATCGACCTGTTTCTCGCCGAGCGCATCCTGGCGATCCGTCGAGCGCAACGAGCACATGCAACACGAAATTCGCCTCAGCACGCCCGACGACTGGCGGGTGCGCGGGATCGTGGGTGCCTACTACGAGAGCAACAAACTCTTCGACCGGACGGGCTGGATGTACAAGACCATTCCGAATTGCACGTCGAACGGCGCGCCGGGCACGCCGGGCAATACCGGCTGCCTTTCGGATGTCGGTACGTTTCCCGGGACGAGCGTCGAGAATCCGGGCGTTCAGAACGACAACACCTCTTTCTACCAAGACACGCGCCGCGAAACCAAGCAGACGGCATTTTTCGCGTCGCTCGACTTCGACTTGATTCCAAAGGTGCTGACGCTGACCGCGGGCACGCGCCACTTCCGCTTCGAGAACTCGTCGCAGGGCAGCGTCATCAGTAGTTTCGGCTGTTTCCAGCAGGGTGTGCCGGCCGGCGGATGCCACGATCCGAATTTTTCGTACAATCTCAATGCGCAGAACCTGTCCGACAGCGAGTCGGGCTTCAAGAGCCGCGGGAACCTGACCTGGCACATCACGCCCGACATGATGGTGTATTACACGTACTCGCAGGGATTCCGGCCGGGCGGTTTCAATCAGAGCGGCGGGGCGATCCATGCCCCGGGGCCGGACGGCGTGGGGCAGTACGTCACACCGAGTTCCTATCACTCGGACGACCTGACGAACAACGAAATCGGCTGGAAGACCGAATTCCTGAACCATCGCCTGCAATGGAACGGAGCGGTGTACCGCGAGAACTGGAACAACGTCCAAGTGGCCTTTTTCGACCCCGGTTTGATCGGCAACATATTTTTCAATACCAACGGACAGAACTTCCTGGTCAAAGGCGTCGAGACGTCGGTCGTCGCCAGAATAACGGAAGGGTTGACGCTGCAAGGAGCGGGCTCCTGGAACCAGAGCCGGCAGACCAATTCGCCGGCGCTGATCGACCGCAATCCCGCCAGTGTGAACTTCGGCAAGCCCATCACCGTGTCTTGCGACAGCACCGGCGCAAATTGCGCGCCGATCACCAACCCCTTCGGTCCGATCGGTGCGCCGAGCGCGAATTCACCGCCGATTCAATTCAGCCTGCGCGCGCGCTATCAGTGGAGCATGAGCACGTACAACGCTTTCGTGCAGTTCGGCGCCACTCACACCGGTCATTCGTTCACGCAAGCCGGTTCGAATCCGACGCTGGCGGCCGGCGGAGCCGTCAGCACGGGCAGGTTGCGGTTCGAGGATCCGGCGTACACGATCTACGATGCCTCGCTCGGCGTGGCGAAGGACGCCTGGAACGTGCATGCCTACGTGCAGAACCTCAGCAACTCGAATGCCAGCGTGTTCACGAATACCGACCAGTTCATCGTCGCGCAGACGGTGCTTCGGCCAAGGGTCATGGGCGTCGGGTTCGGCTACAAATTTTGAGTGCGACGCGAGGCGGCGTGCGCGGCGGCGATCGCCGCCTTCGCCGCGCCCATGGTTTTTCACTCCCGCTCGCACTGCCTACGTGCGCATGTCGGCTCTCGATGAAAAGACCGGCGCTGGCCGCCTCGCCCGCGCGACCATTCTCTGGCCTGATAGTACAGTACAGTTTCAAGAACGCATCGGATCGTACGCGACGCTTTCGCTTCGAATGGTCTGTCAAGGAGTTGCGCTCTCTGGGCATTTCGGAATATCGACAAATCTTCTTTAAAACGTACCGGTTGATCTACAGGGTGCACGCGAACCAAGTTATCGTCTACGTTATATTCGATGGTCTCCGGGACATGGCATCGTTGCTCGCTCGCAGACTATTGGGCGCTTAACGACCCTGAACCGCCATTGGTAATGGCAGGTATCGGGTAACCCAATTACAAATAAGCTACGTCCATTCATCGCTTCAGCGCTTTCGTGCGAAGGAGCGGTAGTCGAGACCAACCGTTAAGAAGAGACTGTTGCTATTCTTTCCGAACAAATCACCGACTCTTGCGTGAGCCATATTGTTCACGTAGGCAAGCCCGATGTCGAACGGTGCGAACTTCGCGGATAACCCGGCAGTGAGCGATGTCTCGTCCTTGCCGAGTCGTACGGTCAGGCCACGATTAAGCACTTGTTCGAATCCGAGATTTGGCTCCGTGTGGGTCGTATTGGTTTGAGAAATGCCATTCTGCTTGTGTAAACGGGTACCGCCAACATCCACCAGGGCCCCCTTCCACGGTGAGACGGATACCCCGAGGCGGAATTCCTGAGAGCGCGCAGTGCCCGTTTGCTCACCAGCGGAGTCAGTAATGCGCTCATAGTCGGTATTCAACAAGGCTCGGACACCGACGAGGACCCTTGGATTTGGCTGCCATGACAGGCCGAATCCGCCGGACGGGCGCCATTCGGTACCCCAGCGGATTGTGTTCGCGGGATTGGCATCAGCGGCAGCGTCGAAATGTGATTTTTCGAAGCTCAGAAGCACCCCCGCCGAAAATCGCCCGCCCAGTGGGAGAGCGATTTTGGAGAAGAGGGCATGGTCGGAGCCGGTACCAGTCACCGGAATAGATGCGGACCCAAGTCCCGGGAACTTGGTCGCGAATTGCACATCGTTGGTGCTTTCGTTCAGCGCTATGACGTATACAGCGAGATCGTGCCAGAACAGCGGCGAGGTAGCACCGATTGCCGCGAAGTTGAAGTCGTTTCCGTTCGTAAAGCGCGTGTCCGCGTAATCAAATAGCGCGCTCCCGGCATCTCTCCACACGAGCGCGTAGTTCCCCCATGTAGCACCATCACCGCCAAAGCCAATCGAGCGCACGCCCTTCTTGACTTGACCGGAGGCAAACTCCCGCATCGACAGTTCGGGGGACGACTGGGCAAGCACCAAGCTCGACACGGCCACCCCGACGAGCATCGCGATGAGACGCAACAAATTTCTCTCGGACGAAGCCATTTTGTCCAGCCCTCAGGCCATCAACTTCCGCTTCGAGGCAGCCAGATACATCTCCCCGGGGACGGATCCTTGCCGGCGGCAGCGCCATGACCGGCGGCTTTGAGAGAGGCAGAATTGCCCGCAAGCGCGAATCGTGGCGCCTTAGATTTCCATGAACCAGACCACCACCGAGAGGATCAGCAAGCGTCACGCGCCTGATTGGATTTGGGTCGAGGCCACTGAATTTCTCGCAATCGTTTGCGGTGTTTTTCTGCTGCGCGCGCATAACTGGGCTCGCCGGCTTGCCAGTGCATGGATGGCCTTTCTGGTCGTCATCAGCTTCGGCGAAATGCGCCAGTTCGCGATTCACAGCCTATTCCTCGTGTTGATTGTCTGGTGTCTCTTCCGTGCGGACGCCAGTCGCATTTTCAAACCACGCGTGCGGCCTAGTTTGTGAAGATATCATCCGGGCGGGCTGCGCGCAGCGGCATGGCCGCGCAACTCGGCGATCGCATGGACTCGCCGCCGATGCAGGTTCTCCGCGATCTTCGCTCCCGGGTGCGCCGCGATGTCTTCTGCCGAGGGTTTGATGGCCGCCGCGGCGTCGCGCGCCGCGTGCAAATATCCCCGCTGCGGATATGGCTCGTTCTCGAGCCCGGTGCGTCCGCGCGAGTCGGCCTCGCAGGCGAGCAGCGCTTGCGCGAAACGGTCCGGGCGCCGGAATGCGTCGGCGCGCTCCATGAATTCGAGAATGGTTTTTGGCTTGAGTTCAAAGGCGCGGTGAACGTTGCCATGATAACGAGCCACGATGAGGCTGAGATCGCGATACTCGCCCGGTAGGCGTAGCCGCTCCGCCATCGTCTGAATGAGTGAGACGCTGCGTTCCTCGTGTCCGGGGTGGCTTGGCCAGTCCTCGCGCGGGGTCGTGCCCTTGCCGAGATCATGCACCAGCGCGGCGAATCTCACCGTAGCCTCGGAGCTCAGCAAGGCGGCTTGGTCGAGCACCATGAGGGTGTGCAGTCCCGTGTCGATTTCCGGGTGCCATCGTGCCGGCTGCGGCACGCCGAAGAGCGCGTCGATTTCCGGATATATCGGCTGCAGCGCGCCGCATGCGCGCAGCACTCTGAAGAATTCGCTGGCCTTTGGCTCGCGAAGAGCCTTCTCGGTTTCCTGCCACACACGCTCGGGCACCAGCGAGTCGATCTCGCGGCGCTCCACCATGGCACGCATCAGTTGCAGAGTTTCGGGGGCCACGTGAAAACCCAGCGGCGACAGTCGCGCAGCGAAACGCGCCACGCGCAGCACCCGCACCGGGTCCTCGGCGAACGCGGGGGAAACATGACGCAGCACGCGCGCCTCGAGATCGCGCTTGCCGCCATGAGGGTCGAGCAGGCTGCCGTCGGCCGATTGCGCAATCGCATTGATCGTCAGATCGCGGCGTGCGAGATCCTCTTCGAGCGTCACCTCGGGCCCGAATTCCACCGAGAATCCGCGATATCCGGGGCCAACCTTGCGCTCGAGCCGCGCCAGAGCGTATTCCTCGCGAGTGTCGGGGTGCAGGAATACCGGGAAGTCGCGCCCGACCTCGCGATAATTCAGGCGCAATAGCTCCTCCCGGGTGCCCCCGACGACCACCCAATCGCGTTCCTTGACGGCCAGGCCGAGCAAGGCGTCCCGAACGGCTCCCCCAACCAGATACACTTGCATCCGTGAATATTAGCAGCATACGTGCGGCCGTCCGCGCAGTGTTGGCAGTCGTTTTGATAGCGGCCTCGAGCGGCGGCTGCTATCTGTTGCAAAGTGTTCAAGGGCAGCTTGCCCTCATGTCCAAGCGCGAACCGATCACCCGCGTGATCGACGAGCCATCGACGCCGCCCGACTTGCGCGCGCAGCTCGAAGCGGTCGCCGCCATACGCGATTTCGCGAGCCGCGAGCTCAAATTGCCGGATAACGGCAGCTATCGCAGCTACGCAGACGTGGGCCGGCGCTACGTGGTGTGGAACGTGGTCGCCGCTCCGGAGTTCTCGGTGGACGCCAAAGAATGGTGTTATCCGATCGTCGGGTGCGTTGCCTATCGCGGCTACTTCGTGGAGGGCAGGGCACGCCGCTTTGCCGAAACCTTGCGCGCCCAAGGCTTCGACGTCGCCGTCGGCGGCGTCTCGGCCTATTCCACCTTGGGCCACTTCAACGATCCCGTGCTCAACACCATGATGGGATGGAACGATGTCGAGCTTGCCGCGATCATCTTTCACGAACTTACGCATCAGCTTTTGTATGTGCCGAACGATTCATCCTTCAATGAAGCGCTGGCGACGACAGTCGAAGAGGAGGGCGTACGGCGTTGGCTGCGCGCTCAAGGCCGCGATGCGGATTTGGCGAACCATCTCGCGCAGCAGGAGCACTACGCCAAGGTCGTAGAATTGCTGACCGCGACGCGCGACCGGCTACGTGCCGTCTATGCCTCCGGGCTGGCGCCGGAGCTCGAGCGCGAAAAAAAACGTGCCGCGTTGGAATCCATGCGTTCGGCCTTTGCGCTTCTCAAGGCGGGTTGGGGCGGCCACGCCCCGTTCGAGACGTGGTTCGCGGAGGAGCCGAACAACGCTCACCTGGCCTCGGTGGCCACGTATTTCGACTGTGTTCCCGGGTTTCAGCGCGAGCTCGAAGCAGTCGGCGGCAACCTCACTGCCTTTTACGCCCGGGTCCGCCAGCTTGCGAAACTGCATCAGGAGAAACGCGATGCGATGGTGTGCGGCACTCCATGATGCCCGTCGTCCACGACGGCAGGCAATGCATGCGCGGGCGTGAACTTTCCGAGCTCGTACAGAATGGTCATCTGTAGCCCCAGCCCGATGACGAAGACGATGACGACGGCAAGAAGCCCTTGCGCGAGCCTTGCGGGGAGATTGATTTCGTTCATGATGTACTCCTGTTGCATTGGTTTCCGACCCCGGACAGATTGCTGCATGCGCCGAACCCGAACAAACCGACTACTTGATAGCCCGTTAAGGAAAACTTAAGGTGTCGACTGCGTACGACCGGTTGCCTCTGGGAGCGCTGCGGGTTTTCGAAGCCGTGGCCACTCATTTGAGTTTTTCCGCCGCGGCCGATGCGCTCAATGTCACGCCCGCCGCGGTCAGTCAGCAGATCAAGGCCCTGGAGGGGTACATTCAAGTCCCTCTTTTTCGGCGCAACGGCCGGCGTGTGGAAATCACGGACGAGGGCCTCGAATTGTTGCCCGCCGTGCGCGCAGGTCTCGAAAAGCTCGAATCCGCCCTGCAGCAAATCAAGCAGTATCGGCGTGCCGGTCCGCTGCAAATCACGATGCTGGCGTCGTTTCTGCAAATCTGGCTGCTGCCGCGCATCCGCTCCTTTCGGCGCAAATATCCCAATGTCGACCTCCGCTTCCACACCTCGCGCGAGCTGGTGGATTTTTCACGCACCGGCCACCACGTCGCCATCCGCTTCGGCCGCGGCAACTATCCGAATCTGCACACCGAAAAAATCCTCGACGACTGGCTGGTGCCGGTTGCCAGTCCCGATCTCATCAAGCAACACGGAATGATCGAGCGCGGAACAAACCTGGGCAAATACCCGCTGCTCGAAAGCGGCGATGAGCCGTGGAGTGTTTGGAGCCAAACCGATGAGGAAGCCGCTTGGCTTTCGCGGGCGCCCAGCATCGAGGACTCGGCCGGGCTCCTGGCGGCGGCGGAAGAAGGTTTGGGATATGCCCTGGCGCGATGGACCCTGGTCTCCCGCGCGCTGCAGAGGGGCACATTGCGGCTCGCCGGCAAGGGAGCGCTGCCGTACGGCTCGGCTTATTATTTCGTGTGCCCGAAGAATTTTCTGACGCTGCCCAAAGTGTCGCAATTCCGCGAGTGGCTCTTGGCGACCGCGCGCGATTTCCCGGGGCCCGAGGCGGCGGATGCACGGTAAGTCTTAAGGTGCAGCAAATCGATGCGCTCATGCGCGCATACCAAGGCGCAGTTCCCGGCGCCGGCGTCGCCGTCTTGCGCAACGGTGCAACCGTATTGCGGCGGGCGTACGGGCTTGCAGACGTGCAAAGCCGGATTGCCGCGACAACCGAGACCAACTACCGCCTCGCGTCGCTGACGAAGCAGTTCACGGCGGCGGCAATACTGCTCCTGGCGGAAGACGGGCGCGTGTCGATCGACGACCCGGTGAGCACATGGTTGCCGACGCTGCCGCGCCCGGCACAGGAGACATCCCTCCGCCATCTGCTCACGCACACCTCAGGACTGATCGATTTTGAAGAATTGATCCCGCCGGGGACGACCGCGCAATTGCACGATGCCGATGTGCTTCGGCTGCTCGAAAAGGAAAATCGGCGGTATTTTTCGCCGGGGACGAGTTACCGCTACAGCAACAGCGGCTACTCGCTTCTGGCCCTCATCGTCGAACGCGCTTCAGGGGAGGACTTCGCATCGTTTTTACGCAAGCGCATTTTCCTGCCGCTCGACATGCGCGCCAGCGTGGCATACGAGGACGGGATTTCCCGCGTCGCACATCGCGCATTCGGCCATAGCGCCGTGCCGCCGTCTTGGGTGCGCTCCGATCAGAGCCTGACGAGCGCAACGCTCGGCGACGGCGGAGTCTATTCGTCCATCGATGACCTGGCGAAGTGGGACGCCGCGCTTTACGACGATCGGCTTCTGCGCCTTGAATCGCTGCGGATGGCGTTCCATCCCGCGACGCCCACCGACGATCCGGCGGTACGATATGCCTTGGGCTGGCGCGTCTCCGGCGAGACTGTGTGGCATTCAGGCGAAACGACCGGATTTCGCAACGTCATCGTTCGCTACCCCGAGCGGTGCTTCACTATCATCATTTTGACCAACCGCGACGATCCGGCGCCCTATCGGACGGCGTTGCGCATCGCCGAGATCTTGTTGCCGGCGCGTTAAGCCTTGTTGCCGTCGCGTTAAGCTGCGATCAGCGCATCAGCCAGCACGTCGACTCCCGTGCGCAAGGGGTCGCATACGGGCAGACCCAACCGAGCCGTGAGCCGCTGAAAGTACTCGGCGCGCTCGAGATCAGAGAGACTCGAAGAATTGATGCTGATACCGATGCAGCGCACCGCAGGGTTGGTCAGGCGGGCCGCGCGCAGATAGTCCTCGACCGCCACCTCCAGATCGGGAATAGGGAAACTCGGATATTCATCGATCGTGCGGCGCGAGGGGTCGTGGCATAACACGATCGCATCGGGCTGCGACCCATGCAACAGGCCCAACGACACCCCTGCGTAGGCCGGATGGAAGAGCGATCCTTGTCCCTCGATCACGTCCCAGTGGTCGGGCGCATTATCGGGGGATAGCTCTTCCGCGGCGCCGGCGATGAAGTCGGCTATCACCGCGTCGATCGCAATGCCCTCTCCGGAAATCATGATGCCGGTTTGGCCGGTGGCCCGAAAGGACGCAGCGATGCCGCGGCCCTGCAGGTTCCTGGCAAGCGCCAAGGCCGTGTACTTCTTTCCCAGCGCGCAGTCCGTCCCGACTGTCAGGACCCGCTTGCCGGTGCGTTTTCGCCCGCTGGCGGCACCGTACGTGCGGTCGCTGTGGCGCACATCGATGAGCCGGATAGCGCGGCGGGCGGCGGCTTGCGTGAGCTCCGGAAACGAAGTCAGGCGAGTGTGCAGGCCGCTCACGACATCGAGCCCGGCGTCGGCTGCCGCCACCAATTCGGTCACCCAATGCGATGGAAGGACGCCGCCCGTCGGCGCAATCCCGACAATGATCGAACCGGCGCCGCGCGCGGCAGCCTGTTGCGGGGACAGGCGCGCCACATTGAGCGTGACGCCGCATCCGGGCAAGCTCCATTCGCCGACCACGTCCTCGGCGCACCAGTCCTTGAGACCGAACGCGGTTTTTGCCGTCGGCTTGTCCTGCACGTCGCCGAGGAAAAGCAAGTAGGGTTTGCGCAATCGATGCATGGTGGCTTCCTAAGGTTATTTTCCAAAGCGGCGCCCCGCTACGGTTCGAGTTCAGCCGCGGCCGGCGTTTGCCCGATTGTTGCTGAGGCGGGCATTGTCCTCGAGCGAGCCCAAATATTGCAGGGCGGACGCCACCATGGACTGCGGCTTTATGCCAAGCTTTGCGAAGCCATCATCGGTGCAAATGCTGTCGACCGAGAGTGAACGATAGTTGTCGCTCGAGAAAGGCCGACCCGGCACGAAGTCCATCACGAACGCCTGTATTCGCGCGACGGCATTCGGCAGACCGATGATCATGCGCCGCCGGCCGGTGAGCTTAGCCACCAAGGCCACGATTTCACGCAGGGAGTAAACCTGCGGCCCGCAAAGTTGATACGTTTGACGGCTGGATGCACCGCCGTGCAGACAGAGCAGAACGGCCTCCACTACATCGTCGACAGAGACCGGCTTGAATCGCGCGTTCGGCTTTGCCAGAGGAAAAATCATGGGAACGGCGCCAAGCAGACCTGCGAAACGGTTCAAGAATGAATCGCCGGGACCGAACATGACGGACGGCTGGAAGATGGTCCAGTCGAGCGAGGAGCTGGATTCGCGGATGAGTTGTTCCGCCTCGCCTTTTGAACGCAGGTAGTAGCTCGGTGCGTCAACCGCGGCCCTCAGCGCCGTGACCTGAAGGAGTCTTGCGACGCCCGCGGACCGGGCTGCCTGCAGTACGCTCCTCGTGACCTCGGTGTGGGCTCGCCGGAACCCTGCGCCGCCGAATCCGCGTTCATTGAGGATGCCGATGAGATTGATGACGACGTCCTTGCCGCGCAAATATTCGCTGAGCCGCGCGGGTTCGGAGACGTCGCAGTTCTCCAAGGTGAGCCCGGGCAGTACCAGCAAATGCTTGTGTTGTTCGCGGTCTCGCGACAGCACGGTGACCCGCCGGCCGCTCTTGACCAGCCGCGCGACGAGACGAGTCCCGAGAAATCCGGTGCCGCCGAGAACGACTATGGATTGGGTACGCATCGGATCAGCGTATTTGAATCAATTGCACGCTGGAGCCGCGCCGCACATTGAGGACCAGGACATTGGCATTCTTCGCCGCTTCCTTGAAGCCCTTGCTGTTCGCGACCGGCGTCCGGCCCACTCCCACGATCAGGTCGTTGGCGCGCAGCCCGTTCTGAGCCGCCGGGCTGCCTTCCTGGACCGTTTTCACCAGAACCCCGCCGTTGTCAGGCGCGTCGTGAAGTTCCGCGCCTTCCAACCCCTTGTTGATTTCGGCCGCATTGGCCGTCTCGAGATCGCTGCGTTCGGCGATCAGGGCGGTGACTTTCCGCGGCTTGCCGTCGCGCAAGAGACCGATGTCGACCTTGTCGCCGACGCGCAGCATACCGATCGTGTTGCGCAATTCGCTCGCGTCCTTCATGACCACGCCGTTGATCGACGTGATGATGTCGCCGGTTTTGACTCCCGCGTGCTCGGCCGCCGATCCTTGAGCGACTCCCGCCACCAATGCGCCGCTCGATTCGGTGAGTCCGAACTCCTTGGCGATGTCCGGAGTGACATTATAGATGTTCACACCCAGGACTCCGCGCTTGACCTGGCCGTACCGGATCAATTGGTCCATGACGCCTTTCGCCATGTTGACCGGAATCGCGAAGCCGATGCCGATATTGCCGCCGCTGCGCGACAGAATGGCGGAGTTGATGCCAACCAACTCGCCGCGCAGGTTCACCAGCGCGCCGCCGGAATTACCAGGGTTGATCGAGGCGTCGGTTTGGATGAAATCCTCATATCCGTCCGGGTTGATGCCCGTGCGGCCGAGTGCGCTGACGATTCCAGCGGTCACCGTGTGCTGCAGGCCGAAGGGGTTGCCGATGGCGACGACGTAGTCCCCTACCTCGAGGCGGGTCGAATCCCCCAATGCCATCGCGATCAGGTTCGGCTGCTTGGACTGCAAGACTGCGATGTCCGCGCCTTCGTCGCTTCCGATGACCTTGGCGGAGAAAGTCCGGTTGTCGAGCAGAGTGATGGTGATTTCGCTGGCGTTCTCGACTACGTGGTGATTGGTGATGATGTAGCCGTTCTTGGCATCGACGATCACGCCGGAACCGGCGCTCTGGAATTGTCGTTCCCGCGGCCGCGAATCGGGCGGCGCATTGAAGAAGCGGCGAAAAAACGGATCATCGAGCAGCGGATTTCGCTGCCCAGGATCCTCTTTGATCGTGCCGCGCGTCGCGATATTGACCACGGCAGGCGATACGCGCTTGACCATGGGCGAGAGCGAGGGCATCGGCGCGGCGTCCGGCACCGCAGCGGCAGGACCCGCGTACGCCGGCACGCTGTCGATGAACGCCGTCGCGGAGATGACGGCTGCGAGCGCCGCCGCCGTAAATTTTTGACGCAGATTCATGCGCTGTCCTTCGGGTTGATTCAATCCTCTCTCGGCGGACGAGGCCGGACCCGGACGGTCCGGCCTTATCGCAATGCCGATAGCGATATTACACGGAAGACTGCGCTCGGCGGGACCTCTTAGGCGGCCTGAACGGCAATCCGGTGAGGCTGCACTTGCGCTAGTTTTGGAATTGCGACCTCCAGCACACCGTTGACGAATTTCGCCGTGATGTTCTGAGTGTCGACCGAGTCCGGCAAGCTGAACCGGCGCTGGAATTCGCCGGTGATGCGCTCCACGCGACGATAGCCTTCGCGCGATTCACGCCGCGCCTCTTCGCGCTGGCCGCGAATGGTCAGCACGCCGTGATCTGCAGTGATCTCCACCGCCTTCGGATCGACGCCCGGCAGGTCCACATGCAATGCAAACTGGCTCGCTTCCTCATAGATGTCCACCGGCGGCAACCAAGCGCCCGAGTCCGCGGCGGTGGTCGACGGAACGGCAAACAGGCGATCAATATCCTTCTGGAGCCGGCCGAAGGGCCAGGGCTCAAAACGTATGACGCTCATTCTTAAATACTCCTAAAAAATTGTGATGCGTTTCAGACAAATCATTTTTGAGATCACGCGCGTGCTTACCGACGTTGGGCCGGCGCGCGGCATTTCAACCATCGCGCCGGGCGGTGAAAGTGAAACTCAGTTCAAAGTCAATGGGACATAATGTGGATAAGGTGTGCAAACACAAGATGTTGCGATTAACGCTTTTTCCGCTTGACCGCGTTGTTGCGAAGTGCAATAAGCAAATTTTCTTGAGAGGTTTTTGTAACAATTTGATATTTATAGATTTTTCATATCGAAAAAACCACGAAAAATGTCTTGACGCTGGTGGTGTCGCGTCTTACCCTCTCCCTCCGCGACACAATATGTAGTGTTCGGCAGTTCGCGATAGTCCTATCAGCCTCGAATCGGTTTCTACTCTTTTTTTTCCGCGGGACGGCCGCATTTTGTAATGAGTCCTCAGCCTGAGAATTATAAGGGAGCGGCTTCAATACCCATGAACACGGTGGTCAAAATACAGCCCAAAGACGTCGGCGATATATCGTTCCAGGAAGCGTCCTTCGACATCTGGGACAAGAAATATCGGCTGACCGCGAAAGACGGTTCGCCCATCGACAATACGATGGACGATACCTATAAACGCGTCGCGCGCGCGCTCGCCGACGTTGAAACCGAGGAATGCCGCGAACAGTGGTACGAATCGTTCTTGTGGGCGCTGCGCCATGGCGCGATCCCCGCCGGCCGCGTCACGTCGAATGCCGGCGCGCTCGAACACAAGCCCGCCACATCGACGATCAACTGCACCGTATCCGGCACCATCCGCGATTCGATGGACGATATCTTGAAAAAGGTGCACGAGGCGGGCCTCACCCTCAAAGCAGGATGCGGCATCGGTTACGAGTTCTCGACGTTGAGGCCTCGCGGGGCGTACGTGTCGGGAGCCGGCGCCTACACGTCCGGTCCTTTGTCGTTCATGGATATCTACGACAAGATGTGTTTTACCGTGTCCTCGGCCGGCGGCCGGCGCGGCGCGCAGATGGGAACGTTCGACATCGGGCATCCCGACGTGCTCGAGTTCATTCGCGCCAAGCGTGAGAACGGACGGCTGCGGCAATTCAACTTGTCGCTGCTCGTCAGCGATGACTTCATGAAGGCCGTGAAGAAGGACGGCGATTGGCAATTGGCGTTCCCGCTCTTGCGCCAGGAATTCGAGGCGGACGCAACAGGCGAGCGGCCGGATCTCGACGATGCGTCGAAGTTCGTGTGGCGCGAATGGCCCTACACGGAAGGCTATGTGGCGAACGAGGAAGGCCTCGTGGCCTGCAAGATCTACAAGACCCTGCCGGCGCGCCGAGTGTGGGATGTGATCATGTCCTCGACCTACGACTTTGCCGAGCCGGGCTTCATCCTCGTCGATAAAGTCAACGAAATGAACAACAATTGGTGGACCGAAAATATTCGCGCCACCAATCCCTGCGTGACTGCGGATACCCGTCTGGCGACGCAATTCGGCATGGTCAGGATCGGCGATCTGTACGACGCTCGCGTCGACATTCAGGCGACCGTCGATGGCCGGGCCCTCGGGGAAGGCATGGGCGTAGCAGTGCGGCCGGCTGTTCCGGCTTTCATGACTGCGCCGTCCGCGGATGTTTACCGCGTAGTGACGCAGGATGGCTATGAGATCAAAGCGACCGAATGGCACGATTTCTACACGAGCCGCGGCAAGATCAAGCTGCGAGATCTCAAGCCGGGCGATGAGCTCTTGATTCAATCCGGCAAGGGGCAATTCGGCGGTTGCGGCAGCGAAGAGCTCGGGAAGCTTGTTAGGCTTGCTCACGGGCGATGGCCATTTCACGAATCGCGGCAAGAGCCAGGAGGCGGCAGTCGTCAATCTGTGGGGCGCCGACCGTGCGATCGCCGACGGCGTCGTTGCGTACGTCAACTCGATGATTGCCGGATTCGCCGAGCGCCCGAGGAGCTACGAGGTGGGCTCGGTTGCGATCCCGGAACGCAATCTGGTCATGATCCGTTCGGTGATTCTCGCTCGTGTGCTGGCGCAGTACGGATTCACGGCGGAGACCAAGCTGAAGGTTCCGGAGATCGTCTGGCGCGGCAACGAGGAGTGCGTCAAAGGTTATCTGCGCGCGCTGTTCCAGACCGATGGCACGGTAAACGTTTCGGGCAATGACGGGACGAGTTGCTCGGTGCGGCTCGCGTCCAGTCATCAATCCCTGCTCAAGGATGTGCAGATGCTGCTGGCGAATTTCGGCATCTTCGCGCGCGTGTTAAAGCGCCGCGAGGCGGGCAACCGTGTTTTGCCCGACGGCAAAGGCGGCACGAAAGAATACGCCTGCAAAGCGGACTATGAGCTGATCATCGACGGCGAGTCCCGCGATTGCTTCATGGTGCAAATTGGATTCCTGACGGAACACAAGAACTCAAAACACGCGCAGTGGGTGCAAGGCAAGGCGCTGAAAATGTCGCAGCGTTTCACCAGCCGTATCGCCGAGATCACCTACGTGGGACGCGAAGCCGTCTTCGATACCACGCAAGCGGATCGCAACACCGTTATATTTAACGGCCTCGTGACAGGACAATGTGGCGAACAACCACTTCCAGCCTACGGCTCGTGCCTCCTGGGCTCGGTCAATCTGACGAAGTTCGTCCTCGATCCCTTCACGGACAACGCACGATTCGATTGGGAAACGTACCGCAAGGTCGTGAAGGTGTTCACGCGCATGCTCGACAACGTCGTCGAGGTCAATGGCTTGCCCCTGGCGCAGCAACGCGGCGAAATCATGCGCAAACGCCGGCACGGCATGGGATTCCTCGGCCTGGGCTCGACCATCACGATGCTGTGCATGAAATACGGCTCGAAAAAATCGGTGGCGTTCACCCAGAACGTATCTCGGGAGATGGCCGTGGCCGGCTGGGAAGCCGCGCTCGATCTCGCCCGGGAGAAAGGTCCGGCGCCGATCATGAACGAGGAGTTCACGGTCACGCGGGCGATGCTGCGCAAGCGGCCCGAGATGGTCAAGGATGGTTGGCGCGTCGGCGCGAGTATTCCCGGCCGCGTGCTGCACGCGCGCTATAGCCGCTACATGCAGCGCATCGCCGAGGCTTCGCCCGAATTGGTCGATGAACTCGCCGAGGTCGGCGCGCGCTTCACCCATCACACCTCGATCGCGCCGACCGGGACCATCTCGCTGTCGCTCGCGAACAATGCATCCAACGGCATCGAGCCTTCGTTCGCGCATCATTATTTTCGCAACGTGATCCGCGAAGGCAAGAAATCGAAAGAGAAGGTCGACGTTTTCTCGTTCGAGCTGCTGGCGTATCGCGAACTCGTGAATCCCCGGGCAATGCCGGACTCGCAGAATCCGTCGGAAAAGCTTCCCGATTATTTCATTTCGGCGGACGACATCGGTCCCAAGGAACATGTCGATATCCAGGCGGCGGCGCAGCTCTGGGTGGACTCTTCGATATCGAAGACGGCGAACGTCCCAACCAACTACAAGTACGAAGATTTCAAAGAGATCTATATGTATGCCTTCGAGCAAGGCCTCAAGGGCTGCACGACCTTCCGCTTCAATCCGGAGGCATTCCAGGGAGTCTTGGTCAAAGAAGACGATCTCAAGAATACCACCTACGTGTTCACCTTGGAGGATGGCACCGAGGTCGAGGCGAGGGGCGATCAGGAAATTGAATACGACGGGGAAATGCATACCGCCGCCAATCTGTTCGATGCGCTGAAAGAAGGGTACTACGGGAAATTCTGACCATGGCTCATATCAAGATCGACAAGAAGATTGCCAAATATCGCGTGCAGAAGCCGGAGGCGAAGGAGACGCCCGCGTCCGTCCTCAAGGAGCCGCCCAAGGCGCAGGACAACGTGATCTGGATGCACGAGAAGCTCGAGCGCCCCGAGGTTTTGATCGGCTCGACCTACAAGATCAAAACACCCGTCTCCGACCACGCCATGTACGTCACCATCAACGACATCGTGCTCAACGAGGGCACGCCGCACGAGCAGCGCCGGCCCTTCGAAGTGTTCATCAACTCGAAGAATCTCGATCATTTCCAATGGATCGTAGCCTTGACCCGGGTCATTTCGGCGGTTTTTCGCAAGGGCGGCGATACGACTTTCCTGGTCGAGGAGTTGAAGGCGGTGTTCGATCCGAAGGGCGGATACTGGCAGCCGGGCGGCAAGTTCATGCCCTCGACCATCGCGGAGCTGGGCTACGTGATCGAGCGCCACCTGCAGTCGATCGGATTGCTCAAGAAGCCCGAGTTGGACGTGCACCAGCGCAAGCTCGTGCAGGAAAAGCGCGCGGAGTTCGAGGCGCGAGCCAAGCAAACCGATGCCTTCTCAAAGTCGCATTTTCCTGAAGGGGCGCAGCTGTGCGCGAAGTGCAGCACCGCCGCCGTGGTGATGCTGGACGGCTGCAATACGTGCTTGAATTGCGGCGATTCGAAGTGCGGATAGATCGCTGATAGGCAAATCCAATCAAGGTAGCGGCTTTCGGCACGCAGAACTGCTCATTGCCTCGCGTGGTCGCGATCAATCGCCGGTAATGCTGCGGCCTTGCACGTACTTAGTCAGAATGGAGCCGGGGGCCTGAGTGGGAAAGAAGCTCACGATGGACCCGTCGGCTGCGCGGACGTCGAGTTGCAGGGTGGGACTCGCGGCCATACGCCGCAGTGCCGCCGGAGTGAGCCCAAAGTATGCTGTTTGGCCCCAGGAGACCACCTGCCGGTATGGATCCACGCCAAGTCTTGGCGCCTCCATGAGGGACAGGTCCAGCGTCCCATCTTGGAGGCGCAAGGTAACGGCGGCAGCAGCATGGATATCGCCGGGTTGCGGGTCGACTCCAGGAACGATGTGCACCCACAATCCATAGCTCAAGGCGCCGCTGCGGTTCCATTCGACGGGCCCCAGATAGGCGAAGCTCGAGCGCTTGCGAGAGATGATCGCCGCGGTTTGGGTGCCGGGCGCGAGCTCGATCGGCTCCTTGAGGGCAGCCACGGTCATGCCCGTGCGCTGGTCGAGCATCTCCACCGGCTTGGTCGAGGATTGATCCGCGCAGCCGGCGGCCGCAAAGATGAGCAAAATGGCCGGAATCGAAGGTACGCGCATAGGTCTCGAGTATACCGGGACGTGAGCTAGAGCCGATTATGCCTTACCGACTACACGGTATAATTTTCTCATGAGTAATAGAATCGGAGGCTGGCTGGCGGCGTGCCTGTGGGCGCCGGCGTCGTTGGCAGTTTGCCTGGCGGCCCCCATCGAGCGTGCCTCAGCCGAAGACATCGCATCCGCCGACCGGGTCGTCGTGCATAAGGCGGAGCACAAACTCTATCTGTACAGCGGGAGCCGGCTGCTCGGCGAGTACAAGGTCAAGCTGGGCTTGAGCCCCTCCGGACAGAAGGAACGCGAGCACGATTTCCGCACTCCCGAGGGCCGTTATTTCCTCACGCGGCGCAATACCCGCAGCGACTTCTTCCTGGCCATTCAGGTTTCCTACCCCAACAAAGAAGACGAAATTCGCGCGCGCAAGAATCGATGGGCGCCCGGGGGCTCGATCATGATTCACGGCTTTCCCAATACGCCCAAGCATCCGGCTTCGTATTACCAGTCGAACGACTGGACCGATGGATGCATCGCCCTGTCCAATTCCGATATGGTCGAAGTGTGGATGCGCACCCGAGACAATATTCCGATCGATATCTACCCCTGACAGGTGCGCCGTGGAAACCACGATTCTTTCGTCTGACTTGGTCGATGCACGGGTCGCGCCCAAAGGAAGTCTCGAACACCTCTCGCAGCAGGAAATCGCGAAATTGCTCGATTCGGGGCAAGGGGGCCTATATCCCCTGTTCCGCAAATGCGCGCTCGCCGTGCTCAATTCGGGCAGCGATATCGACGATACCCGGTTGATCTTCGAGAAGTACCGGGACTTCGACCTGCGGATCTTGCCTCAGGCTTACGGCATCAAGCTCGAAATCAAGAACGCGCCGGCGGCGGCTTTCGTGGACGGGGTGATGATCAGGGGGTTGAAGGATCATTTGTTCGCGGTGCTGCGCGACGTCGTGTTCATTTCGAATGAGATCATGGAAAGCGGCCGGTTCGACCTCACGTCCACTCCGAGCATCACCAACGCCGTGTTTCACATTTTGCGCAATGCCCGGGTTCTCGAATCGCAGATGCGCCCGAATCTCGTGGTCTGCTGGGGCGGCCATTCGATTCGGCGAATCGAATACGACTACACCAAAAAGGTAGGATATGAACTTGGGCTCCGCGGCCTCGACGTGTGTACGGGTTGCGGTCCGGGCGCCATGAAGGGCCCCATGAAGGGAGCCACCATCGGTCACTCGAAGCAGCGCATCGTCGACGGGCGATACCTGGGGATAACCGAACCCGGCATCATTGCGGCCGAACCGCCCAACCCGATCGTCAGCCACTTGGTGATCATGCCGGACATCGAAAAGCGCCTGGAGGCCTTCGTGCGGCTCGGCCACGGCATCGTCATCTTCCCGGGCGGCGCGGGAACGGCCGAAGAAATTCTGTATTTGCTCGGCATTTTGCTCGATCCGGCAAATGGCGAGCTGCCGTTTCCGGTGGTCTTCACGGGGCCGGCCGACAGCGCCGAGTATTTCGAGCAAATCCACCGTTTCATCGGCGCCACCCTGGGGCCGGCGGCACAGTCGCGCTACCGAATCATCATCGACGACCCCGCGGGCGTTGCGCGGGCGATGGTGCAGGGTTTGGCCCAAGTGCGCGATTTTCGTCGGCAGGCGAGCGATTCGTACGGCTTCAACTGGCTGCTGAGGATTCCGCTGGAGTTCCAGCTGCCCTTCGAGGTGTCGCACGCCTCGATGCGGGCATTGCGGCTGTCGCGCGATCAGCCGGTCCATGAACGCGCCGCAAATTTGCGGCGCGCTTTCTCCGGAATCGTGGCCGGAAACATCAAAGAGTACGGCATCAACGCGATCGAGCAATTCGGCCCCTTCGAACTCGCCGGCGAGCCGGTGATCATGGAGCCTCTCGATCGGCTGTTGCGTTCATTCGTATCGCAGGGCCGGATGAAATGCACCGGCACCGAATATACCCCGTGCTATCGGCTCGTGGCATGAGCGATCCGCGGCGAATCCGCTACCGATTCGAATTGCCCGATGGATCGCAGAAGTTGCTGGAATTCACCTTCGACGCCACGGATTTCCGGCTCTCCAATGCTGCGCCGGACGAACCGCCGTTTTGGACGGACTTGCAGTTCAATCAATGCGCAAATTGTCCGCTCAACGCTCTCGAACATCCGCATTGTCCCGCCGCGCTGCAAATGGCCTCCGCCGTCGAGCCGCTCAAGGCGCTGGTTTCCTTCGACACCGTCGGGGTAACCGTCACGCAGGCGGAACGCACTGTTTACGCCGAAACCACGGCGCAACAGGCGATGAGTTCCGTGCTCGGATTGATCATGGCGACCGCGGGCTGCCCGTGGACCGACCGTTTTCGCCCGATGGCGCGCTTTCATCTGCCGTTTGCCAGCGAAGCCGAAACGGTATATCGGAGCGTCAGCATGTTTCTGCTCGCACGCGAGCTGACAGGCGCAAGCCCCGAGGAAGGTTTTGGGGCCCTCGAGGCGCTCTATGAAAATCTGCATGTGGTCAACCGCGACATGTCGCGCCGCCTCGGCGCGGCGACGCACACCGATCCGGCGCGCAACGCGATGGCTCTCCTCGATGCCTACACGACGTTGTTGCCGGCAGCTCTCGAGTCCTCACTAGAAGAGCTCAAGCCGCTATTCGATGCGTGGTGACGTTACGATATTTGAGGCGATTTAACTTACCGTGACGGGCTGTGAGATGCGCATCCCAATGATGTCGCCGGCCTGCGACAGTGCCGATCCCCCTGTGACACAGTTCCTGCCCTTGCAGGTGCCCGGCACTTACTGTCCTTCCATGGACACAGGCACACGCGATGAGTGATCTCAAGAATCAACCTCGATACAACGGCATGGACCGCCGCACGCCCCGCGCGGAACCCGGCATTCTCAAGCCGGGCGCCGTCGCTCCGCGAGATCTCTACAAGACCGGCGGGCGCCACTCAGCGATTACCAATAACCTCTACAATTTTCACAGCTACAAGAACTGGGCGGAAAAAATTCGCGGTTCCTGGGACGAGAAGAAATAACGCGGGCTGCCGCGCCGCAATCGCCGCTCAGGCGGTTTCACGCCAAACGCCTTCCTTGGCCTTGAGCCACGCCAGCATGGGCTGCCAATCCGCCAGATCCTGTTCCACCGCGTAGGGTTTCATTTCGTGCAACCCTAGGCCTTGCTCGGCGGCTCGGACGTAATTCTGCGAATCTCGCAGCGTCGCAATGACCGGAATCCGCAAGGTCTCCAGAAACCGCATCAGCGACTGGTAGATCACCGTATTGCGCTTGACACGATTGGCGACCACGCCGATTCGATTTTCGTCGCGCCGAACCTTGGCGATCAGCAGCAGATCGGCAATGCACTTCGAGAAGGCGTGAATATCGATATCGGAAGGCAGGACGGGCACGATGATGGCGTCGGCGTTCCTCGTCATCTCCGGCATATCCTGCGCCGGCACCGCGGCCGGGGTATCGACCACGACATGTCCTACTTCCTGCGGAATACGCATTTGCCAGGCTCGCGTCATGCGGGAGTTGCGTTCGCAAGCCGCGATTCCGTGGATGAATGCCTGCTCGGGCTTGCGCTTCTTCAACCAGCGGGCGCTCGAGCCCTGAGGATCGGCATCGGACAACAGCGGACGATCACCCTGGCTCGCGAAATAACTGGCGAGATTCGTGGCTATCGTCGTTTTTCCCGAACCCCCCTTCGGATTCAGGACGAGAATTCGCTGCATGTAGGGCTCAAGCCTACGCAGCCCTAGGCACCGTGGCAAGGGTGTGATCCCACGCACGGTGCAGGCGCAGCAGCTCCCCTAGACTGGAGGACATATGGAATGGATGCTCCAGGTAGTCGATGAGATCGATGACATCGTCGGCGCGCTACGCTTAGCCTTCATGGGTGTCGCGGCCGACATCGGCCTGATCGTCGCGGGCGTCATGGGGTTCGGCGCCGTCGTCGCCGCCCTCGCGGCAGGCCTCGAGGTCTCCTTGATCGCAACCGCGTCGATCGTCCTCTGTCTGGCGGCTGCGCTGAAATTTCGCGAAGCGCGATTCCAACCGAGCGGGTAATCGTTCCCGGCGCCGCTCCATCGCCGGGATAAAATCCATTAAGATGCGGTCATGGCGAGCAAAGCCCCCCTGCGTAAATTCGGTGTGGTTGTCCTGGCCGGCTTGATCGCCGCGTGCGGCGGCCAGCCTAGCGCGGTACCTACGAGCGGAGTGAGCGAGATGAAATCCGTTGAACTGAAGGCCGGCACCGGCGAGGGGATAACCGCCGGCAAAATTGCCGTCGTGCATTACACCGGCTGGTTGTATGAGGCGACCGCCAAGGACAACAAGGGCAAGCAGTTCGACAGCTCGCGCAGCGGACAGCCTTTTCGATTCCCGCTGGGCACCGGCCAGGTCATCAAGGGTTGGGATCAAGGCGTGGCCGGCATGAAGGTCGGCGAGAGCCGCAGGCTCATCATTCCCGCGGATCTTGCCTACGGCGACAGCGGGGCCGGCGGCATCATACCGCCCGGCGCGACCCTGCTATTCGATATCGATCTCGTCGCGATCGAATGAGTTCGGCGCTCGAACGTCTTGCCATAGAGGGGCAAGCGGGAGCGCTCGAGGCGATCATCGAGGGTCCAGGGATCGAGGGACCGAGCTACGCTCTGGTGTGTCATCCGCATCCCCTTTTTGGCGGCACCATGGACAATAAGGTGGTGACTACGGCGGCGAGAGCGCTGCAAGCAACCGGCATGCCGACCATCCGGTTCAATTTTCGCGGCGTGGGCGCAAGTGCCGGCATATTCGACCAAGGTATCGGTGAACTCGACGATGCGGAGGCCGTTGCCGGGTGGGCAGAGAGGCGCTGGCCGGGCCGAAGCTTGGTCGTCGCAGGATTTTCGTTCGGCGCCTACGTAGCGTTGCGCCTGGCGCAACGGCGATCGGCGCAAGCGCAGGCGCAGGCGCCGCGGCACTTGATCACGATTGCGCCCGCCATTCAACCATTTGACGGGATGGAGGCCGTGCCGCGCTGCCCATGGCTGGTGGTCCAGGGGGATGCGGACGAGGTGGTAGACCCGGCGGCGGTGACCGAATGGGTGAATTCGCTCGATCCCAAGCCACGATTGGTCGTCTTGCCCGGGGTGGGCCACTTCTTCCACGGCCGGCTGCACGATCTGCGAGATGCCGTCATCGATGCGATCCGGAGCGGCTGAGCACAGCCGCTCCGACCGCAATCAAAAATCAGTTCACGAATTCCTTCAGATTCTTCAGAGCGGCTATGCGCACTTTCTTGCTCGCCGGTTTTGCTTTGAACGTCATTTTTTCGCCGTTGAAAGGATTGACTCCCTCACGCGCCTTCGTGGCCGGTTTCTTCACGACTTTCATCTTCAGAAGTCCAGGCATCGTAAACAGGCCGTGACTGCGAAGACTCTTCTTGATCGAGGCGGAAAGCGAGTCAAACACGGCTCCGACCTGCTTCTTCGAGAGCTCTGTTTCCTTGGAAATGCTAGCGAGAATTTCAGACTTGGTCGGTGCTGCATTCTTTTTCGCCATATTAAATCTCCTGCTGGGTTTGCGGGCGCGGGCATTGGAATGCCCGCAATTTCAACTCGGCGCCGAAAATAACATAGAAAAAAGCCGATGTTTAGCGCAAATGAGAAAAAAGATGTTTCGCCGACCGCGCGGAACATGCTGGTTTTTCAGGCTTCCGCTCCACTCGAGCCGCGGCGAGCCGATCGGAGACGGCTCGTTCACTGTGATTTCAGCGATGTAGGACACGATGTTCAACGAAGCAGCACAAGCAACGCGCCGATCACGATGGAAACCCAGAGCACCGAGAAATCTATCTGACCGATCGGCGGAATGATCCGGCGAACAGGCTTCAATATCGGTTCGCAGAGTTGCGCAAGCAAGCGCACGCCGGGCGCATACCCGCCGGGCGACACGAAGCTCGTGAGCCAATAGAGGAGAAGGGCGAAGAGATAGACCCGCAATACGAGGTCGGCCAGGTTGACGATGGTAATGCGCAAGAACAGGACTACGTCGCCGATGCCTTGGCCGGCCAGTGCCAGCGCCGCGAACGTGCGAACCGATGCGACCGCGACAACCGCGACGACGGTGGCCGTATCGACCTTGCCGATCGGCGGCAAAACCTTCCTCAGAGGCAGGATCAGCCAATTGGTGACGCGGACGATGGCATCCGCCATCGGATCCCTAAAGTTGGCCCGCACCAATTGGAACAACAGACGCAGCAGGAACGCGAGCGTCAGCAACCAGAGCAGCGTATCGACTATATATTTGATCGCGTCCATGGCGGATCGAAGCGTTGACTGTTATGAGCTAGTGGGCACCGAACTCGGCCGCCAGCTCGGCTGAGCGGCGGTCGGCCGCAGCCACCGCATGGGCGACGATAGCACGAAGGCCGGCGGCGTCGAGAACCTCGAGGGCCGCCGCGGTCGTCCCCCCCTTCGATGTGACCTGCTCGCGCAGGGTGGCGAGCGACTCCCGTGATTCGCGCGCCATTTGCGCGGCTCCAAACGCCGTCTCCAATGTCAATTGATGGGCCACCTCGTTGGGCAGCCCCCGTTCGTGGGCTGCTGCCTCGAGCGCTTCCATGAACAGGAAAAAATATGCGGGGCCGCTGCCGGAAAGGGCGGTAACGGTATCCATCTGCGATTCGTGTTCCACCCAGACGGTGGCGCTGACGGCAGCCATGATCGTTTCGGCCAATGCACGGTTCGCCGCGCCGACGCTCGCCGGCGCGAACAAGCCGGTGGCGCCAAATCCATTGAGGGCGGGCCGATTCGGCATGGTCCTGATCACCGGGATCCGCGCGCCGAACCACCGCGCGAGGGCTGCATGAGGAATGCCGGCCGCGACCGAGATCACCAACGGACGAGTCTCGGCCAGATGCGGCGCCAGTCCAAGAGCGACGGCACGCATCTGCTGCGGCTTGACCGCGAGTATGACGACTTCGGCGCCCTTAACCGCGCTCGCGTTGTCGACGGCGGTCTTGACCCCGTGATCACGGACCAGGCGTTGCAATTGTTCCTGGCTCGGGTCGGCGACGACGACCCGCTCGGTCGGCAACCCGCGTTTGATCAGTCCGCCGATCAACGCCGCGGCCATGTTGCCGCCGCCTATGAACGCCAGCCTCCTTATATTGTTCATCTAGGTTTCCCCTGTGCCCCTACCCGTGGTGATGCGGTTCCCGAACAACGCAGTTCCGATGCGGACCAGCGTCGCGCCTTCGGCAATGGCGGCCTCGAAGTCGCCGCTCATCCCCATCGACAGTGTATCGAGCGCATGGCCGCTCGCGTTCAGATCTTCCAGCAGCGTGCGAAGCCGTCCAAACATCGCTCGTTCAGCGGCGGCGTCGGGTTGCGGGGGCGGGACGCACATCAACCCGCGCAAGCGCACCCGCGGCAGCTCCGCGGCTGCCGCCGCGAGCTTGGCGACCTGGGCCGGCTCGACGCCGCCCTTGTTCGGCTCCGGCACCAACTCCACCTGAATGCACAGATTCAGCGGCGGTCCGTGGAAGGGACGCTGCTCCGACAAGCGGCGGGCGATGCTGAGTCGATCGATGCTGTGCACCCAATCGAAGCGTTCGGCGATCAAACGGGTCTTGTTCGACTGAATGCCGCCGATGAAGTGCCAATGCAGCGCGAGATCCGCCAGTTTATCCAGCTTGGGCATTGCCTCTTGAACGTAGCTTTCACCGAAATCCGTGACGCCCGCCGTGGCGGCCACCCGTATGGTTTCGGCAGTCTGCTGCTTGGTGACGGCGACCAAGGTGATCTGCGCCGGGTCGCGGCCGGCGGCCTGGGCGGCCTGACGTATCCGAGACCGGACGTGGTTCACAAGAAGCGTCGAATTCTGCGGACCAATTAACATATTGGGTGACGACACCCTCTTATATACTGCTAGTGGCTTAACCAGCCGAATTAGGAGCCGTAAATGGCGGTTGATATCGCGCAGCTTCTCGCCTTTGCGGTGAAGAACAACGCGTCGGACCTGCATCTGTCTGCGGGTGTCCCGCCGATGATTCGCGTGGACGGCGACATGAAGCGCGTCAATATGCCCGCGCTGGTGCATAAGGAAGTGCACAGCATGGTGTACGACATCATGAACGACAAGCAGCGCAAGGCCTTCGAAGAGTTCTTCGAAACGGACTTTTCGTTCGAGATACCCAAGCTTGCGCGCTTCCGGGTCAACGCGTTCAACCAAAATCGTGGTGCCGGGGCGGTGTTTCGCAATATTCCGTCCACGATCCTGTCGCTCGATGAATTGAACGCGCCCAAGACATTCAAAGATCTCTGCATGCTTCCCCGCGGTCTCGTGCTGGTCACCGGGCCCACCGGCTCAGGCAAGTCGACGACGCTTGCCGGCATGGTCAATCATTGCAATGACAACCGGCCGGACCACATTATCACGATCGAAGACCCGATAGAGTTCGTCCATGAGAGCAAGCGCTGCCTGGTCAACCAACGCGAAGTGCATCGCGATACCCTGGGATTCAGCGAGGCGCTGCGCTCGGCGCTGCGCGAAGATCCCGATGTCGTGCTGGTTGGCGAAATGCGCGACCTGGAGACCATTCGCCTGGCTTTGACCGCGGCGGAAACCGGGCATTTGGTGTTCGGCACCTTGCACACGAGTTCGGCTGCGAAAACCATCGACCGCATCGTCGACGTGTTCCCGGCCGCGGAAAAAGAGATGGTGCGTGCCATGATGTCCGAGAGTCTGCGGGCCGTCATATCGCAGACCTTGATGAAGAAGGTCGGCGGAGGCCGTATTGCGGCGCACGAAATCATGATCGGCACCCCCGCGATCCGAAACTTGATCCGTGAAGGCAAAATTGCGCAGATGTATTCGGCAATTCAGACCGGGCAGGGCCAGGGCATGCAGACCCTCGATCAATGCCTGCAGGAATTGGTACAAAAGGGCATGGTGAGCCGCGAAGAGGCGAAGTACAAGGCGCAGAACAAGGACAGCATCTAATGGAACGCGAACAGGCAATACGTCTGATGCAAGACCTTCTCCGTCGGATGGTGGAGAAGAAAGGCTCCGATTTGTTCATCACCGCCGGCTTTCCGCCGGCGATCAAGGTGGACGGCGAAATTCGGCCCCAGTCCGACCGATCGTTGAGTCCCGGAGCAGAGCGCCGGCTTGGTGCGCGCCATCATGAATGACCGGCAAACCAAAGAATTCGATTCGTCCAAGGAATGCAATTTCGCGATTGCGCCTCCCGGGATAGGCCGTTTTCGAGTCAGTGCGTTCGTGCAGCAGGGCTTTACGGGCGCGGTCCTGCGCACGATCAATGCCAAGATTCCGACCTTCGAGGAACTCGAATTGCCGCCCATTTTGAAGGAGGTCGTGCTCTCGAAGCGCGGCTTCGTCATTTTAGTGGGCGGCACCGGCTCCGGTAAGTCCACTTCGCTCGCAGCGATGGTCGGCTACCGGAACGAAAAGACCCGGGGCCATATCGTCACCATCGAAGATCCGGTCGAATACGTGCACGCCCACAAGGGCTGCGTGGTCACGCACCGCGAAGTCGGAGTCGATTGCGAGAGCTGGCACTTGGCCCTCAAAAACACCCTGCGCCAAGCTCCGGATGTGATTCTCATCGGCGAAATCCGCGACCGCGAGACCATGGAATACGGCATCCAATTCGCCGAGACGGGCCATTTGGTGTTGGCCACCCTGCACGCCAACAGCTCGAACCAGGCGATCGACCGCATCATCAATTTCTTTCCCGAAGAACGGCGTGAGCAGCTGCTCATGGATCTGAGCTTGAACATCCGCGCGCTCATCTCGCAACGCTTGATACCCCGAGAAGCGGGAGCCGGCCGCATCGCGGCGATGGAAATCATGCTGGCCTCGCCCTTGATCTCGGATTTGATCTTCAAGGGCGAAGTCTCCAAAATAAAGGAAGTGATGTCGCGCTCGAACCGTCTCGGGATGAAGACCTTCGACCAGGCGCTGTTCGAGCTGTACGAAGCGGGCTTGATTTCCTACGAAGACGCGCTGCGCAATGCGGATTCGAAGAACGAGCTGCGTTTGCGCGTGAAACTCGAGAGCAAGCGAGAGATGAAGAATCCGGAGGAGGGCGGTCAGTCGCTGCAGATCCTCGAAGAAGAAGAAGGCCAGGTGTTCTAGGACATGTCCGCCGCCCCCGACGTTCCGGCACAGGTGATGAACACCAAGCCGTTGTTCAAGCTCATGGTCGAGCGCAAGGCGTCCGACCTGTTTTTTTCCTGCAACGCGCCCGTCAAAATCAAGATCGAGGGCAAGATTTTTCCCGTCAACAAGCAGGTCTTGAGCCCGGAGACCGTGCGACAGGCGGCACTCGGTTTGATGACGCAGGAGCAGATCGAGCATTTCAACGAGGAGCTGGAGATCGATTTCGCGATCTCCGAATCGGGGCTCGGGCGCTTCCGGGTCAATGTTTTCTATCAGCGGGGATATCCCGCTATGGTTCTGCGCTACATCACAGCAGAAATGCCCAGGCTCGAGGATCTCGGCATGCCGGAAGTGCTGAAAGATCTGGTGATGCTGAAGCGCGGGATGATCCTCATGGTCGGAGCAGCCGGCGCGGGCAAATCCACCACGCTCGCCGCAATGATCAATTACCGCAATGAGACCTCGTCGGATCATATCCTGACCATCGAGGATCCGATCGAGTTCTTGCATACCAACAAGAAATCCATCGTCAATCAGCGCGAGGTGGGCCTGGACACCAAGTCATTTGCCCGGGCGCTGCGCAGCGCGGTGCGCGCCGCTCCCGACGTGATCCTGGTCGGCGAGATCCGCGACCGTGAAACCATGGAGGCGGCCATCGCGCTCGCCGGCACGGGGCATTTGTGCATCGCCACCCTGCACGCGAACAATTGCGCGGAAACCCTGGACCGCGTCATCAACATGTTTCCGCGCGACCAGCACAACCAGATATTCCTGGATCTGTCGCAATACCTGCGCGCCATTCTCTCGCAGCGTTTGGTCCATGCGAAGACCGGCACGAGGGTCGCGGCGTCCGAAGTAATGGTCAACACGCCGTACATGTCGGAACTCATCAAGAAGGGCGATGTGATCGGCGTGAAAGAGGCGATCCGCACCGGCACGGAACGCGGGATGCTGAGCTTCGACAGCTCGCTTTATAATCTGGTCCGCGAAGGGCGAATAGAGCTCGAAGAAGCATTGTCGAGCGCGGATTCGCGCACCAATCTTGAAGCCAAGATCAATTTTGGCTGAGCAAGAACCTCGCATCTCTCCAGATTGTTCTCGAATTCCCGGCTGCAGACATCCCACCCCGATTTCATGGCATGCGCCCGGCATGCGGCGGGATCGATGCGCAGTGCCCGACGCGCGGCGGCCGCGAGATCGGCGTCGAGCGCCCCGGTAACCCCGTCTTCGACGACATCGATCGGTCCGGTTACCGGATAAGCAGCCACCGGCACGCCGCAGGCCATCGCCTCGAGATTGACGAGACCGAAAGTGTCGGTCCGGCTCGGAAAAACCATGACGTCGGCCGCCGCCAGGTTCATCGCGAGATCCTGCGCCGAAACGGTAGCCGAGGAAGGTGGCGCAAGGATATTGTTTCTCGAGCCGCGCCCGCTCCGGACCGTCGCCGATGACGACCTTGCTTCCGATCCAAGCCATCTTCAAGAATGCGCCGATGTTCTTCTCGACGGCCACGCGACCGACATAGGCGGCGATGGGGCGGGGCAATGCGAGGAAATTTTTCGGATAGGGCTTGAAGGTCTCGGTATCCACGCCGCGGCGCCACGTCGCGAGGTTCTCGAAGCCGTGCGCATGCAAGATCGCGGCGCACCGAGGCGGTGCTCACCATGCAGCGCACGGCGGCGCCGTGGAACCGCCGCAACGCCCGATAGGAGAGCTTGAGCGGTATCGGAAAGCGCGCGCGCAAGTACTGGGGAAACTGCGTGTGATACGAAGTCGTGAAGCGCATTCCCGCTTCGAGGCAAAAGCGCCTTGCGCTCAAGCCCAGCGGCCCTTCGGTCGCGATGTGCAAGGCATGAGGTGCGAACCCCAGGATGCTGCGTTTCACCTTCTTGTAGGGCAGGATCGAGAGGCGGATTTCCGGGTATGTCGGGCAGGCGATGCTGCGAAAATCGCGCGGCGTGATGATCCTGACTTCATGACCGAAACGGCCCAGCCACACAGCAGTCTGCGCCAAAGTGCTGACCACTCCGTTGGTTTGCGGAAACCACGCGTCCGTGACGATCATGACTCTCATGCCGAATCAGATTCGCATCATGGGATGACGATACGATGAACGCCGATGGGCCCGCCGGCCGCGCACCGGCGCCTGTAACAGGCTTGTAACGAAATTCCTATATTTGCTTCATGGCCGACCTTTGTTGCCATCCCGAGGAACCACCATGCGAAGCTTTTTGGCGGAACTGCGGACACAGCGATGGGATGATCATCGCTACTATCATCACAGCCGAATCAATCAGTCTCTGCATTTGCTGAGTGCGCTCAGCTTCATCGTTGCCTATATAACGGCCTTCGCGGATCCGGCAAAATCCGCCTTGATCGGCTGGCTGGTGTCCATGGTTAGCCGTCAATCCGGGCACTTCTTTTTCGAGCCCAAGGGATATGACGCGGTCAACCAGGCGACGTCACGAGCACAAGGAACAAATCAAGGTGGGGTACAACCTCAAGCGCAAGGTGATTCTGCACGCCGTCTGGGCGCTGTCGCCGGCGTTCCTATGGCTGGATCCGACCTTCTTCGGAATGTTTCGGGCCGCCGCCGGGAGCGGGGAATTCGTGCGTCACGTGGGTGAGATTTGGCTCACGGTGGGCATCGGCGCGCTGTTGTTCCGCACCGTGCATCTATTCTTCCTGAAGGACGTGCAGACCGGGCTCGTGTGGCTGACCAAGATCGTCACCGATCCCTTCAACGACGTGAAGACCTATTACAAAGCGCCGCTCTACTTGATGCGCGGCGAGCTGATCGATCCCATGGGCGAAGCGGCCGGCCGCTCCACCCATTTGGCGTGAATCATTTCGGCCAGTACCCGGCGCCTGATGGATTTATTGCTGAGTTGCGCATCGCGCCACCACCAGCCATCGCGCTGCATGTCACGGGCCGCAGACACCATTCTGTCGCCGACCGCGGCAATATCCGCGTCGGTGTAATTCAAGCTGAATATGAGGCGGCCGGTGCCTACCCAGCTCAAGGACAGGCCCGCGGCGCGCAAATAATATTGAAACATCCAGTTGTATCGCGACGGCGACGCATAGTAGACCAGCCAAATCGAGGACAGGTTTGCGACACGCACCGGCAGGTCCGCCGCAATGAATCGGTCGTTCAGCGCCTGCGCACGGGCGTTCCAAACGCCGTCGAGACCGCGATACATCTCGCGTACCGCCGAAGTGTCGAGGCGCAACAGAAACTCATGCATGGCACCCATGATGTAAGGGTGAGAATTGAACGTGCCGCGGGCGAAGCAGATGTCGGCCGGCCGGTCCTCGCGAAACCGCCGCATGAACCGGCGCCGGCCGCAAAGAACGCCGACGGGGAGCCCCCCGGCCACCGTTTTGCCGTAGGTGACCATGTCGGCACGCACGCCGAAGTACTCTTGCGCTCCGCCCAGGCCAAGCCGGAATCCGACAAAGACTTCGTCGAAAATCAGCACGATCCCGCGCGCGCTGCAGATTTCGCGCAACCGCTGCAGCCATGCGGCGTACGCGGCCCGGTCGAAATGCGCCTTGCGCCCGCTGTCGATGAGAGTGGAGTCACTCGGAGCGCCGGCGTTCGGATGCAGAGCCTGCAGCGGATTGACGAGCACGCAGGCGATGTCGCGGCGGTTGCGCAGCACCCGCAGCGCCGCCGCCTCCATATCCTTCAAGGTATAGGTTTCACGCACTGCGAGCGGATTGCCAACCCCGGGCTGCACGTCGCCCCACCACCCGTGGTAAGCGCCGCAGAAACGGACGAGATAGTTGCGCCCCGTGTGATAGCGCGCAAGGCGAACGGCCTGCATGACGGCCTCAGTGCCCGACATGTGAAAGGAGATCTCCTCGAGGCCGGATATTTCCAGCAGGCGCCTCACGTTGTAGGCGATCACCGGGTGGTAAGCACCCAGCACCGGTCCCAGGAGGCGGACCCGCTCCGCGCCGCGCTCGATACACTCCTTATAGAAGTCGTACCCGAAGACGTTCACCCCGTAGGAGCCGGTCAAATCGTACAGTTGATTGCCGTCGAGATCGCTGACCGTGACGCCGGACGAGGATTCCACGAAGACACCCGGCCTGAAATGCCGCCGCACGTAGCGGCTGAATTGGAACGGCACCCGGTATCGAGAAGTGAACTGCAGATCGGAGACGCTATCGATGATCTCGTCGGTCAGATCAGAGGTTCGCTTGAACCGCTCGGCAAAGAGGGACGCCAAACGCATGAAGCCGGCCCGCCGCGCCGCGGCAATATCGTCGGGCGCAGCATCGGCGCGGAAGACGCGCGAATCGCCGTATTCGTAGAACGGCACCAGGGACGCAACGCGCCGAGCCATGCGCGAATGCCCGGCCAACGAGCGATGTTTGGCGCGCGAGAGCTCCAGCCTCCTCTGCAATTTCCGCAGCAGGATGGCGAGCGCGAAGGCGCCCAATACGTACAAGATCATGGTGTCAATCGCCGTTTCCTCGGGGGCTGCTCAGGCCGCGAACTTTATTGCAGCTGAATGACATTGAGATGAATGCAAAGTCCCTCATCGCGCGCATCGTTCAGCAAGAGGACTTCAACTTCCTGCTGACCAACCGCCTTCCGCGCAGGCTCTTGACCCAACTCATGGGGTGGTTGAGCCGCATCGAGCAGCCCCTGGTGCGCGACGCGTCCATCGCGCTATGGAAGCTGTTCTCGGAACTCGATTTGAGCGAAGCGAAAAAGACACGTTTCAAGAGCGTGCACGATTGCTTCACGCGCGAATTGAAGGCGGCGGCGCGCCCCATCGATCCGGACCCCGACGTACTGGTGAGCCCCTGCGACGCGATCATCGGCGCCTGCGGAGGGGTGAACGAGGGGTCGGTGCTGCAGGCGAAGGGTTTCCCTTACCCGCTCCTCGATCTCCTCGGCGACGCGGACCTGGTGCGCTACTACCGGGGCGGTCTGTACGCGACGCTGCGGCTCACTTCGAGCATGTATCACCGGTTTCATGCGCCCGCCGGTTGCCGGGTGGAACAAGTGAATTACATCTCGGGCGACACGTGGAACGTGAACCCCATCGCCCTCAAACGGGTCGAGAGATTGTTTTGCAAGAACGAACGGGCGGTCATTCGCTGCCGGCTGCGTGGGAACGGCGCGATGGTGACGCTCGTTCCCGTGGCGGCGATATTGGTCGCGAGCATGCGGCTAAAATTTCTCGACGTGCCGCTGCATCTGCGATATCGCGGGCCCAATATCATCCCATGCGATGCGGTATTGCAAAGGGGAGAAGAGATGGGCTGGTTCGAGCACGGCTCAACCATCATCGTGTTCGCCCCGCGGGGCGTCCGCCTCGGCGATGACATGCAGGAAGGACGCCGTATCAAAATGGGGCAGGCGTTGATGCGAATGGATCGAATCGGCGCTACAAAGGCCTGCGATGCCTCGTGAGGGTTGCGGCAATCGATGCCAGAACCGCCATTCGGACCGCCACCCCATTGTTCACCTGTTCGCGAATCACCGACCGCGGCCCGTCGGCGACGTCCGATGCGATCTCGACGCCGCGGTTCATCGGCCCGGGATGCATGACGAGCACGCTGGGCGCGGCCAATTTCAACCGCTTGGCGTCCAAGCCAAATTCGCGGAAATATGCGGCGTCGTCGAGCGAGGCGCTTTGCACCATGCGCTCTTTTTGAATACGCAGCATCATCACCACATCGGCTCCGGCAATGCCGTCCTCGATATGGGTGAAGCGCAGCGCGCCGCGGAATTCATCTTCTCCCGGCAGCAGCGCCTCGGGCGCCACCAGCCGTAGCTCCGTCGTACCCAGGGTGGACAGCGCCTGATAGGCGGATCTCGCCACCCGCGAGTGCTTGATATCGCCGACGATGGCGACCTTGAGACCGGCGAAGCGGCGCTTATGGGTGCGAATGGTCAGCGCATCGAGCAAACCTTGCGTGGGATGCGATACGTGCGCCTCGCCGGCACTGATCACCGATACGTGCGGAGCGACGTGATCGATCAGGAATTCCGGCATGCCCGCTTCCGAATCGCGGATCACGAAAACGTCGGTATTCATCGCCTCGAGCGTATAGATCGTGTCCAACATGCTTTCGCCCTTGGCTCTCGAGCTCGAGTGCAGGTCCAGGTTGAGCACATGTGCCCCCAGGCGGCGGCTTGCAAGGTCGAACGAGGCGCGGGTGCGGGTGCTGGGTTCGAAGAACAGATTCGCGAGGGTCACCCCGGCGAGTTCGCGTCCTTCATAGGCAGGTTGCCCAGGCAGGCGGCGGTAGCTCTCCGCGCGATCGAGAATCGCCATCAACGCGTCGCGGCTCAAACCGCCGAGCGTAATGAGGTGGCGCAGGCCCCCGGCACTGTCTTGTTGTGAACGCATCCGCGCCTCATGTACTTTCGCTGAACCAACGCTCCAGTATGACGCAGGCCGCCGCCGCGTCGATGTCGGCTTTGACAACGCGCCGCCGGCGCAGGCCTGATTCGCGCCCCGCCTTGAGGGTTGCTCCGGCTTCCCGCGACGAGTAGCGCTCGTCGACAAGCGCAACCTTCTTGAGATAGCGCCGGGCAAGCCCCGCCGCAAAGTTGCGCGCCGCGGCCGTCATAGAGCTGTCGGAGTCATCGACATTATACGGCAGGCCGACTACGAGCAGTGCCGGCTGCCACTCGCGAAGCAACGCGTCGATCATCTCCCAGCGCGGGCCGCCGGGCCCCACCGGCACGATGCCTTGCGGCGACGCCGTGCGGCTCACGGTGTCGCCGCACGCCACGCCGATGCGCCGATGTCCAAAATCGAAGGCGAGCACGATCTTCGGCGCTGCACCGGTCGGCTCCTTGGAAGTTGCCGGCGCAAGCGCGCCCGTGATAGGCACAACCGGCATAAGAGCACCCGGCATAGGCACGGCTGCGGCGGGCGCCGGCACGGCCCGTTTAGGCATTGCCGCTGATGGGGCTGATACGCGACAGCTCCACTCCGAGGAGGCGGCCCGCGGCCTCCCAACGGGATTCGAACGGCGTTTCAAAGATCAGGCCCGGATCCACCGGCGCGCTGAGCCAAGCGTTCGCCCTGATCTCGTCCTCCAGCTGTCCGCCGTCCCAGCCGGCATACCCCAAGGCGACAACGGCTTCCTGAGGACCTTCGCCGCGCGCCATCGCAGCCAAGATGTCCCGCGACGTCGTCACGTGGATGACCTCGGACACTTTCAGCGTAGAGTCCCACGCGCCGCCGGCTCGGTGCACCACGAAACCTCGATCCGTCTGCATCGGCCCGCCGCGCAGCACCTGGCGCTCGCGCAAGGGCCCGGTGGCGATTTCAATTTCCAGCTGCTCGAAGATTTCTCCCATCCGCATGGGCAGCGGCTTATTGAGGATCAGCCCCAGCGCGCCGCGCGAACTGTGGTCGCACACCAGCGCAACGGATTGCGAAAAATTGGGATCGCCCATGGCAGGCATGGCGATGAGCAATTGATTGGTCAGGTAACCCGAATCGCTAATTGTTCGGCTCCGAGTAAAAGACGCTGGGGCCCTGCGAGGCGCCGCCGAGGAACTGCCATTCGTACGCAATGCGTATTTCGTCGTGTTTGATGCCCAACTCGCTCGGGAACGGATCAAACGGTGCAGCGAGCTTCAGGATCCTCATGGCCGCCTCATCGATTTCCGGATGTCCGCTGCTGCGCCGAACGAACGTTTGGAGCAGCTTGCCGTCGGCGCCGATGGTCACTTCGATCACGGGCGTTCCGGACATTTTTTGGCGGCGTGCGACGTCGGGAAAGTTCATCGTGCCAACGCGCTCGATCTTGCGTCGCCAGCTGTCCAGATACACGGCCACGTCCGATTCGCGGGTATCGGCGGCAATCCACAGCTGGTGCATTGCCTCTCCCCGCATGCGCAGCTCCACACCGTCGTCGTTGGGAGTCATTGCGAGGTCGGGCCGTTTCTCGAGCAACAGAGGCAGCTGTGAGGATTCTTTCGCGGCCTTGGGCGAGGCAAAATACAAGATCTTTTGCACCGGCGTATGAGTGGCGATGAGCTCATCGTCACCGGTCACAGTGCCGGCCTGCTGCGCCGCCAGACCGTCCCCGCTGGGGATGCCCGGACGCTCGATCGGCATCAACGAAGATTTGGGGATGAGCGCGCGTTCGCGCTTCAAGGTATTGCCGGCGCCGCGTTGAGTGCGCTGCGAAAGGTATTGCGCATTGGGATTCTTTGCGATGCTCGGCGCTCGATCGTTCACCAGGACGACCTCCAGGGCCGGCGCATCATTGCCGTCCGACTTGCTGCCGGGCGAGCTGAAGGTCACGCCCAGAATAACGATCCCGTGGACAAAAGCCGCCAAAAAGCAAGTCGTCAACATGCGGTCGTTCGCGGGCGGCAGCCCGGTACGGAGCATTTCCTCGTCCTGATACATCTCGGAAGTCACGCCGCGCTCACCGTTCTTTGGATCGCGTCCACCAGCATCCCACCAATGTCGACACCGTTCTTTTTGTTTAGTTCGCGAATGCCCGTCGGGCTGGTGACGTTGATTTCGGTGACGTAGTCGCCGATCACGTCCAACCCGACGAAGATCATTCCCGCGGCCTTGAGCTTGGGTCCGATCTGCGCGCACAGCCATCGATCTCGCTCATTGAGAGGCCGGCTTTCCGCGCGCGCCCCGGCGGCGAGATTTCCGCGGTTGTCGTCGGACGTCGGTATCCGTTTCAGGACGTACGGCACCGGCTCGCCATCGACGAGAATCACGCGGCAATCGCCGGCGGTGACGATCTCCGGCAGGTATCTCTGGATAATCGCGTACCTGGAGCCGTATCCGGTCAACGTTTCGAACACGACATTGCGGTTCTTGTCGCCTTGTTCAAGAACGAAAATGGACTTTCCTCCCATGCCGTCGAGGGGCTTGCAGACCGCTTGGCCGTGCTCACGGAGGAATTCACTCATGTCGTGCATGTCTCGAGTGATGAGCGTGGGCGCACAGCACTCGGGAAACCACGCCGTGTAGACCTTCTCGTTCATGTCCCGCAATCCTTGCGGACGATTGCACACCAGGGCGCCCTGGGATTGCGCTCGATCGAGAATATATGTGGTATAGATGTATTCGGTGTCGAAAGGCGGGTCCTTGCGCATCAGAATGACGTCGAAGTCCCCCAGTTGGGCAATTTGCGCCGCGCCCCGCACGAACCACGTGGCAGGGTCATCGAACACCTGCAGCGGCGCCAGCCGGCCCCAGGCGACGCCGTCGCGCAGCCATAGGTGTTTTTGTTCCGCATAGAAGAGTTCCCAGCCGCGCGCCTGCGCCGCCACCAGGATGGCAAGAGTGCTGTCCTTGGCGGGTTTTATCGCTTCGATTGGATCCATGACCACGACGAGACGGACACGGGAGGACATGCTCATTCCTTCAGGGATCTTAAACACTCCGGCGGCACCGCAGTCTAGCGCAGGCGGACGCCGGCAGGCTCCTTCGCACTCACTTGAGAAAACTGTGAACCACGCCACCGTTGTTTGCCGCAGCTTACCGCGAAATGTCGACTCCATACCGTGGCTTGCGCGGCCCGGATATGTTAAAAAGCCACAAGATTCCAGCACCTACGCACGAAGCCTTGAGGTCCCCCCGATCCCATGGAGAGCATGATCAGCAACGGCAAGCCGAAGCTCACCGGACTCAAGGTCCTCGTGATCGACGACAGCAAGACGATTCGGCGAACAGCCGAAACCCTCCTGACCAAGGAGGGATGCGAGGTCTTTACCGCCGTCGATGGGTTCGACGCGCTCTCCAAGATCGCCGACCACCAACCCGACATCGTGTTCGTGGACATCATGATGCCGCGCCTCGACGGGTACCAGACGTGTTCGCTGATCAAACACAACAAGGTGTTCAGGCAAATACCGGTCATCATGTTGTCGAGCAAGGACGGACTGTTCGATCGGGCTCGGGGGCGAATCGTGGGCTCGGAGCACTATTTGACGAAGCCGTTCACCAAAGACGAGTTATTGGGCGCGATCGAGGCTCACGTCGGTAAATGACGGAGAATACAAGAATGGCACTGATTCTCATTGTCGACGATTCCCCCACCGAAGTATTCGTCATGCAGAAGGCCCTCGAGAAGCATGGCTTCAAGACCGCCGCTGCGGAGAACGGCGAAGAAGGCGTGCGCAAGGCGAAGGCCATGAAGCCCGATCTTATCTTCATGGATATCGTCATGCCCGGCGTGAATGGTTATCAAGCCACCCGCATGCTCGTCAACGACCCTGAGACCAGTTTGATTCCCATAATCATGGTCACCACGAAGGGTCAAGAGACCGATCGGGTATGGGGGCTGCGCCAGGGAGCAGTGGATTATCTGGTCAAGCCCGTATCGGCGCAGGCGTTGGTCGAGAAGGCACAAGCCGCGCTGGCCGTATGACGAGCGCGATGAGCGGGACTCCGACGAGCTTGCGCAGCTTGCGCGACCGTCCATTCGAATTGCTCAAGGAACTCGAGAAACGCAGCCGCGCGGTGGTGGCGGGCAACATCCCGGAAGCCAGTGCCGGCCCAGAATGGGTGGGCGTGGCGTTTCGCATGGGCGGCGAGACTTTCTTGGTCGCACGCGAGGAGACTCGCGAGGTGCTGGGCTATCCCGCCGTCGTAACGCGCATTCCCGGAGCGAAAAGCTGGGTTAAAGGGCTCGCGAACGTTCGCGGCCAACTGCTGCCGATGTTGGATCTGCGGCAATTCCTAGGCAGCGGCGCCACTGCGTCTGGGCGCAATACGCGCATCGTCGTGGTCAACCATCGGGAGATCCCGGCAGGACTCATGGTTGACGAGGTGTTGGGATTTCGGCGCTTCGCGGAAGCGGAATTCAATGCCGAAGCGCCGCCGACGGTGATCCGATGCGATAGTTTTCTAGCCGGCGCCTTCCGCCGCGGGGGCGAAGTCTGGCCGGTATTGAGTTTGAAAAGCTTGGTAGAGAGCCAAAGCTTTTTACAGGCCGCGAGCTAGGCCCCGCTGGATTAGAGATGACCACGCGCAACGACACAAGTTCTGGGGTGAATCTATTGCCCGTGCTGGCGGGGCTGGTCGCGCTCTGCCTGGTGGGCGCCGCGGCACTGACGGCCATCACGCGCAACGGCGGCCCGATGGCTGCAACCGCGGAGTTGCCTCTCGTGCTGCAGCGCGTGCCCTACGAGGCACAAAACGCGCTGCGGGGTGAACCGGGCGCCTTCGATGCCCTTTCGAAGAGCGCGGCGCGGCTGAAAACCTTGCGTGAAACCCTTGCGGAGGGAAGCGCGCGCAACGGCGCGGGAACGGGGGCGGACAATTGGAAGAAATTGAGCGAGGACGTCGGCGCCGTGGCCGACGGACGGCCCGCGGTTGAAACCATTCAATCCGCGAATCGAGAGGCTCGTGAATTGGCACCCAAGCTTCTTTCGGAGCTCGGTGATCTTGCAAGCGCCGTGGGCGTGCAGAAGCTCGATGGAATGAGCCGATACCTGGAGCGCTTCGAGCTCATGGTTCAACGTATTCAACAAGATCTGAACGGCCTCGCGTCCGGCGTCAGCGACGCTGCTCCGGCCGCGCAACGCCTGGCGGACAGTCTGGAGTTCCTGAATCAGGTGATGCGCGGATTGTCCGGCGAAGAATCGGGGCTGGCGCTGACCCGGGTAACCGGCGCTGAAGCCGAGCAGCGGCTGAAGACCGTGATCGCCCGCAATCAACAATACGGCAACAGCCTGCGCAAGGTCATCGGTGCCGCCGAGCCACTCTCCAAGGCGCAAGCGGGGGCGCGCGCCTTGCCCGGGGTGGTGAGCAGCCTCGCCGCCGAAATCGGCGATGGGCCCGCAACTCGGGTCGACCCCGGCGCGAGCTACAAGCCCTGGATAATATCGTTGCTGCTGATTGCCGGGGCTTTGCTGGGAGCGCTTGCCTGGACTTATTTGAAAACGGTCAATGTGCGGCGCACCAGCGAGCTGCGGGTTCGCGAGAATGAACGCAATCAGGAAGCCATCATGCGCTTGCTCGATGAATTGTCGAGCCTCGCGGACGGCGACCTGACGGTGCAGGCGACCGTGACGGAGGACATTACCGGCGCAATCGCCGACTCGATCAACTACGCCATTGAAGCGCTCCGCGAGCTCGTCACCACGATCAATGACAGCGCCATTCAGCTGGATGGGGCGACGAAGCAAACTCAGGCCGCCGCAGCGCATATGGCAAAGGCGAGCAGTGCGCAATCCCGGCAGATTTCGGCGGCCAGCGAATCCATGGCCGACATGGCCGCCTCGATCGAGGAGGTTTCGGGAAATTCGGAACGTTGCTCGGATGTTGCGCGGCATTCCGTCGACATCGCCCACAAGGGCGGTGATGCCGTGCGGCGGACCATCGACGGCATGAATGCGATCCGCGAAACCATCCAGGAAACCAGCAAACGCATCAAACGCTTGGGCGAGAGTTCCCAGGAAATCGGCAACATCGTCGAATTGATCAACGACATTGCCGAGCAGACCAATATTCTGGCCCTCAACGCTTCGATTCAGGCCTCCATGGCCGGCGAAGCGGGCCGCGGTTTCGCGGTGGTGGCGGATGAAGTGCAGCGATTGGCTGAGCGCGCCGCAAACGCCACGAAGCAAATCGAAGTCCTCGTACGTACCATCCAAACCGACACGAACGAGGCCGTTGTGTCCATGGAACGGAGCACGACCGACGTCGTTGGAGGCGCCCTGCTGGCCGAAAATGCCGGAGCGGCGCTCGAGGAGATCGAGCAGGTCTCGAATCAAATCGCAAGTTTGGTCCAGAACATCTCGGCCAGTGCGCGGCAGCAGGCCGTCGCATCCGGAAACATCTCGAAAAACATGCAAGTAGTGCGCGAAATATCCAGCCAGACGGCAGAAGGCTCGACTGCGACCTCCACCTCGATTGCCAAACTCGCGGCTCTGTCGGCCCAACTGCGCAAGTCCGTGGCCGGATTCCGGCTTCCCGACTACGGCGGCGGTACGACCACGATGGGAGCTGTCCTTGTCCGCGCGTTTGCCCGTGAACGAGCCTGCGACGACCGACGGTAGCGGAGCTGCGAGCAGCAGCACGGGCAACACCGGAAAGATGCGCAAAGCCAGCGGCTTCGGCGTTTGACGCTTCAGGCGATTTCCGGTATGACCGATATCAGTTCCCAAACCCTGCACATCGTCGCCAAAGAGCTCGCGGTGACGCTGAACGATGCGCGCGCCTCGCTCGAGGCCTACGCCGAACGATCGGACCAGCGAGTGTTGCTCGAACGGTGCGCCGACCAGCTGCATTCCGCTCATGGCGTCCTGCGCCTGGTCGAGGTGTACGGCGCGGCGCTGCTCGCCGAGGAGATGGAGCACGTTACCCGCTACTTGCTGAGTTCGGACAACGACCAGAAGCGTCAAGTCGACGGGCTCGATGCATTGATGCGCGCGATGGTGCAATTGCCGACCTATCTCGAGCGGGTTTTGTCGGGCGGCCGGGATCTCGCCTTGGTGCTGCTGCCTCTGCTCAACGATTTGCGCTCCGTTCGGGGCAGCCCCCTGCTCTCCGAGGGCACGTTGTTATTGCTCAATCTGAAATCCGACCAGCCGGCGCAGCCGCAGTCGCAGCGGCAGGACGAGCAATCGATTTCGGTGGCGCAATGGGCCAGGCGCTTGCGGCCGCGATTCCAGATCGGACTCTTGGGATACATCCGCGGCGAACGCACCGTGCAGAATCTCGAGATTCTCGCGAAGGTGGCGGAAAAACTCGAACAGATCGCCACCACTCAGCCGGTGTTTCAATTGTGGTGGGTCATCGGCGCCATCCTGGAGGCGGTTCGCGCCAACGGTTTGGAAGGCAGTGCGACGCTGAAGCGTCTGCTGGGTCAGGCGGACCGGCAAATCAGGGCCCTCTATGAGCTCGGAGAGGCCCGCTATTGCGAGGATCCGCCGGTCGATTTGCTGAACAACTTGTTGTACTACGTGGCGCGGGCATCCACCTCCGGCGGGCGTATCGCCGCGGTACGCGTTTCGTTCAAGCTTTCCGAGCTGTTGCCGGTCGACGACTCGATCGAACACGAGCGCGAGAGCCTGTCGGCGCCCAGCGTGAAGCTGATGCGCACCGTCGCCGCCGCCATCAAGGAAGACCTCTCCAAGGTCAAAGACGTTCTCGATATATTCGTGCGCCGCGGCGGCGGCCGCAGCGATGAGCTCCTGCCGCAGCTGGAGTTGCTGAAGAAGATCAGCGATACGCTCGGGGTATTGGGACTCGGGGAATTGCGGCAACGCGTCCAGGACGAAATCGCCGATCTTTCAGGCCTCATTGCGGACGGCAAGTCGCCGGCGCAGGAGTCGCTGATGAAGGTGGCGGGAGTCCTGCTGTCCGTCGAGGACAGCCTCGACGATCAGCTGGTGCGGCTGATCCTGCCCAGTGCGGCAGGCGGAGCGGCCGCCGGGTCTGCCGCCCGATCAGGATCTCGAATTCAGGCTGGTCAGCGAAGCGGTGCTGCGCGAGTGCATCGTCAACATGGCCCGAATCAAGGAGGCTGTCTCCATTGCCGTGCAGAAGCCCGGCGATTTCCCGCCGCAGGGCCTCGACAATGTGCCGCAGCTTCTCCGGGGCATCACCGCCGGCCTGCTGATGCTGGGCAAAGGCCGGGCGGTCGAATTGATGGATGCCATCGGCGCAGAGGTGCGCAGACTGGTGGACCCAGGCGCGCCGGCGCCGGACGCAATCCGCCTCGAGCGGGTGGCCGATGCCATCGTCAGCATCGAGTACTACATGGAAACGCTCCAGAGCGGGCGTAATGATCCTTGGTACATGCTGGACAACGCGGAGATGTGCCTTAGGACGCTGGCCGATGAAGTTCCGTCGCTCGTCCCGAACATCGGCAGCGCGAGCAGCGACGCCGCCAAGACGGTCAAGATCGATCCTGTGGAGACGATCGCTCTGGAGCGCACGAAACGCACTCAAGCGGCGACCCATCCCTTGATTGCGGTTCCGGAACCCGAACCGGTCGACCCGCAATTCGTCGAGCTCTTTATCGAGGAAGCCAAAGAAGAAATCGCATCGATCCAAAGCAGCTTCCCGCAATGGGACCAGAACCCAATGGATCTGGAATCACTGGCTCTGATGCGCCGCAGCTTCCATACGTTGAAGGGCAGCGGCCGCATGGTCGGCGCCCGATCGATCGCCGAGTTCGGCTGGTCGATCGAGAATCTGTTGAACCGGATCATCGACAAGACGCTGACCCGCACCCCCGGGATGATGGCGCTCCTGCGAAGTTCGGTCGCCATCCTGCCCCAATTGGTGGAGCAGCTGGAAACCGGGCGAAATAAGCCGGTAGCGATCGAGGCGCTGATGGCACGGGCGTTTGCCTATGCCGATGGACGCGAAGCGGATCAAGGGCCGGCGGCCCAGGCCCAGGAAGATCGCGAGCCAACGCCGGCGACGGTCGCACCGGGCGTCGCCGCACAGCCGGCGATGGACCCCGTGCTGCATGACATCTACAGCAAGGAGACGTCGAGCCATCTCGCCGAGATTCGCGACTACTTGCGCAAGCGCACAGGCCAGCCCGCACCGCACGACTTGCCCGAGCCGGTGTATCGCGCCATCCACACCCTGAGCGGCAGCTCGAAAATGGCGGAAGCGCGGCATGGCATTCGGATCACCGAACCGCTGAATCAAGTCATGCGCAAAGTTTTCGACAGCGGCCAGGGGTTGACCGATCTGGGCCTGGCAACGCTCGAGCGAGGCGGTTCGCGCGATCGACAACGTGGTATCGCATATCAACGAATCGACCGCATTTTTCTCGGAACAGCCGTCGCTGCTCGCGCGGCTGCACGAAGTCGAATCCGAACTGGACGCCGCCATCGCCCGAGACGCCATCGACACCAGCGCGTCGGCTATCGCCCCTGCATTAGCGGCGGCCCCCGAGGCTCCACCCGCGGAGCCGGCAGGTGTGAGCCCCGCGGCGCCGGCAGATGTGAGCCCCACGGCGCCGGCAGATGTGAGCCCCGCGGCGCCGGCGATGTGGTGCAGCCGGCGGAAACGATGCCCGCGGAGGAGTTCGATCATGAGATCGCGAACATTTACAGCGAAGAGGCCACCGAACTGCTCGAGGCGGCGCAGATATCGCTGACGGCGTGGAATTCCGACCGCAAGGACAAAGAGCGCGTCGCGGAACTGCAGCGTCAATTGCATACCCTCAAAGGCGGCGCCCGAATGGCGGGCATCCGCGCCATGGGCGATTTGAGCCATGAACTCGAGACCCTGGTGATTCAAATCGACGGCGGTTCCGTGGCCGGTGACGACCATGCGCACGCCGTCATGCAAGCCAGCCTCGATGAACTCGCCAGCATGCGCGATATGGTCAGCAACGGTTCCCTGCCCGTGAGCGCCACGGCTTTGATCGCGCAGATCCGCGATCTTGCGGACCCGGCACGCGCGCTTGCAGCAACCGCCGCACCCGCCGAGTCGGCAACGCCCGTGGCTGCGCCGCAAGCGAGTGCGCCGCCCGTCAGCGCGGTGGACGCCGCACCGGTACCGGAGCCGGCGGCGCCGGTGGCCGAGGCGGACGATCTCGATACCTCCGGCGCTCGGGAGCCGCACGGGGCGGTGCCGATCGCGGCCGGCGAGGACTCGATTTCGAGCCTCGAGTTGAGCAGCGCCCCTGTGCTGCCGGGACGCGAAAGTGCCCCCGCGGAACGTGTGGAAATGGCGCGCGTCGATGCCGACCTGCTCGATACCATGCTCAACAATGCGGGGGAAGTGAGCATATTTCGCGCGCGTCTCGATCAACAGGTCAATTCGATCGACTTCAACCTGGCGGAGCTCGCGCGCACCGTGACGCGCCTCAAAGAACAACTGCGCGGTCTCGAGATCGAAACCGAAGCCCAGGTTCTCAATCGCCATCAGGACGTGGAACCGCGGCGCAACGACTTCGACCCCCTCGAGTTGGACCGATATTCCTCTCTGCAGCAGTACTCGCGGGCTCTTGCAGAGACCTCGAGCGACGTCGCGAGCATTCAGGGTCTGCTCGAGACCTTGACGCGCGAGGCGCAGAACCTGTTGACCCAGCAATCGCGCGTCATCACCGAGCTGCAGAACAGTTTGATGCGCACCCGCATGGTGCCCTTCCAGCGCCATGTGCAGCGGCTCACGCGTTTGGTGCGCCAAGCGGCGAATGACACCGGCAAGCGTGCGGAACTCGTCGTTCAGGGGGCCTCGGCCGAACTCGATCGTCAGATGCTGGAGCGCATCGTGCCGCCGCTGGAACACATGTTGCGCAATGCCGTAGTGCACGGCATCGAGACCCCGGAACGGCGCGCGTCGCTCGGCAAGCCAGACGTCGGGCGCATTTCGGTCAGCCTGGAGCGTGACGGTGCGGAGGTCGTGATCGTCGTCGCCGACGACGGCGCCGGCATCAACATCAAGCTGATTCGCGAGAAAGCGGTCGCCCTTGGGCTCACCGACCCGCACGCGAAGCTCACGGATGAGGAAGCCGTGCAGCTTATCCTGGAGCCGGGCTTCAGCACGGCGGGTCACGTCACCCAAGCTGCGGGGCGCGGAGTCGGCATGGACGTCGTCGCCACCGAAGTCAAGAAACTCGGCGGCGGTCTGTTCATCGATACGACTCTCGGCAAGGGTTCTCACTTTACGATTCGCTTGCCCTTTACCCTGGCGATCAGCCAAGCCTTGATCGTGCGCGTCGCCGAGGAGATCTATGCATTGCCTCTCGCGACCGTCGAGGGGGTGGTGCGCTTGCCGAGGAATATTGTTGCCCGGCATCTCGGCAAGGATGCGCCGCTGTTCGAATATGGCGGCCAGAAGTACCGCTTCCAGCAGCTTGGCTCGTTCGTGGGTTTGGGCGCCACGCGCCTTCCCGAATCGGACGTATCGATATCGGTGGTGCTGATCCGCGCGGGCGAACACTCCACCGCCCTGGTCACGGATGAACTCGTGGGCAGCCGCGAGATCGTCGTGAAATCATTGGGGCCGCAGATTTCGGGGATTCGCGGCATTGCCGGCGCCACCATTCTGGGCGACGGCCGAATCGTCGTCATTCTCGACATGGGTTCGCTGGTGCGGTCGGAATGGCGCGCCCGTCCCACCGAAACGGTCGTTCTCGATCAGCGCGATCGACGCACATTTGCGCTGGTCGTCGACGACTCCATTACCGTGCGCCGCGTTACGCAGCGCTTGCTGGAGCGCAACGGAATGCGGGTGCTGACGGCGAAGGACGGTGTCGATGCCGTGTCGCTGCTGCAGGAGCACCAGCCGGACATCATCTTGCTGGACATTGAAATGCCGCGGATGGACGGCTACGAAGTGGCCGCGCACGTCCGCAACGACCCGCGCCTCAAGGATATTCCCATCGTCATGATCACTTCGCGAGTCAGTGAAAAGCATCGAGCGCGCGCCATCGAGCTCGGCGTCGATGACTACCTCGGCAAACCGTATCAAGAGAGCCAGCTGCTCGACGCCATCGAGCCGCTCGTCAATCGCCGCAGCGCTGTCGCGAGATAGCTTCAATGTCCGATTTGCGCGACGAACTGTACAGCTTGCTGGTGCCACTGGCCGGGGAGAGGTTGATCGTGCCGCGCGCTTGCGTTGCCGAAGTCATCGGATACCAAGCTCCCGCCGAAATGACCAACGCCCCGCCCTGGTACGCCGGCCTCGTGAGCTGGAGCGGCCGCAGCGTGCCGGTAGTATCCTTCGAAGGGGCGTTTGGCCAAACGCTGCCGATCGTCTCCAGCCGAACGCGGATCGTCATCTTTCACGCATCCGGAGGCGCGCTGCAATCCGGATACTTCGGCATGCTGACCCAGGGGTTTCCCCAATTGGTGCGCGTGAACGCCGAGGTGTTGCGCCCGGATCCTTCGCGCAGCTTCCCCGAACGCTCGCCCGTCATCTGCCAGGTGCGCATGGTCAACGAAACGCCGTTGATCCCCGATTTGGAGCGGCTGGAGCAAATGATCGCCGAGGAAACCTCGGTGATGTCAAGCTGATGCCAAGCGCCCGCGTCGCATCGATGCCATCCAGCGCTTCATCGCAATAATCCGAAGACGGCGACGCCCGCGGTGGTGCCGACGAATACCTTGCCGCCGGCGATCGTGGGTGTGATGAATTTGTTGCCGGACCCGAAATGGTCGCGGCCGCCGGCCGCCTGATTGCTGTTGTAGAGTTCATGCGCGAGATTCGCGGCATCGTAGGCATGAAGCACAGCCGGGTCGGCGTTTTCGTGGGCCCAGACAATGCCGTTGGATGTCCCGTTGGCGGACACACTGGGCGCCGTGCCCGGAAAGCCGAATTGAGTCGCTGACTGGGATTGCGGAGCCGCCACAAGCTTTGCGCCCGATAGCGCGAACGCTTTGAGGGTGTTTCCCACATCGCCGTAATAAACGGTTCCGTTGAAATAGGCTGGCGTCGAGAAAACGCTGGAGAGCAGCGCGCCGCTCACTTGTTGCCAGATCTGATTGCCGGATGAGTTGAACTTGCCCATCGAGTCGCGGTTGACGACGTATATATTGCCGTCCTTGCCTGCACCTACCGCGAGATGCCTGACGGTGTTGCCCGCGTCGGTCAGATCCGGCAGCAGCATTGCTCCGCCTGAGCCCAGATCCAGGTCGGCCGCCGATTCCGCGACCTCGTTATACATCGCGAAGTAATCTGCGACGCGCAGCGACCCCCCGGCGGTGGAGATCTTCAGGAACGAGTTGCCGTAATCTTGGCTTTGCGGGAAGCCATTCCCATCCAATGCCGGCTCAAACGCGCCGTTCCCCGTCAGCAGATAGATGTTGCCCGCGGAATCGGCGGCGGGGGCGCCGCCGCTCATCCAGATTGCCGGCCCGACACCGTGACTGTTCGGCGCGACGTTGAGCACGGCGGTGCGGGACAGGTTGCTGCCGGCGTACGCTATGATCCAGCCGAAATACGGCGGCTGATCGCAATGCGAAGTCCAACTCGTGTACACCGTACCGTTCAAGATCAGCAAGCCCGCCCGTTCTTCGTACTGGCCGGGACTGAATGTGGTCGTTCCACCGTTGGCGGCCGGGTACTCCGCGGTTATCTCCGCCGGCCCCCCCAGCAATTCGCTCCCGGTGGCGAGATCGAGCGCATGCAGGCGCTGGTGGTAGTTCGATGACGCATCCTTCGACATGGCGACGGCATAGAGGATGCCGTGCGGCCCGGCGCCGCGATCGATGACCGGCGTCGCCGTCACGCCGATCTCCGGCGTCACCTGGCCGCAGCCATGCGTGTCGCTCAATGTCTCACCCGCTGCGAGGAGCGAGACCCGCCACAATACCGAGCCGGTATCGGCATCGAATGCATAGACAGAGTCGTGCTCAGTGGCGGCGTACACCACATTGTGAGCCGAGCCGGACACCAGGAGTTGCGACACGTACAGCGGCTGCGCATCGACCTTGCCGTCGACGGTCAAGTTTCGCAGCAACCCGAAGCTCGAGGAGTTCACGTTGGCCGGACTCAGCATCGACTCCGAAAGATTCTGGCCAGTGCGCCTGAGATCATTCTTGTACGTGAGGACGTCGATCCCCGCCGGGGCGGGGCCGCTCGTCACGGTTAGCGAGGCGCTGCGGCTCGTCGTGCTTCCGCCCGCATCGGTGACGAGGACGGCGAAGCTGCTTCCGCTATCGGCGAGCGACGCGGCTGCGGTCGTATAGCTCGAGGCGGTCGCGCCGGCGATCGGCGAAGAGTTCTTCCGCCATTGATAGCTCACGGGCGCCGTGCCCGTGGCGCTTACAGTGAAAGTGGCGGTCTGCCCGACAGAGATGCTTTGATTCGACGGCTCTATGGTTATCACGGGCGCGGAAGAGGCTGGCGGCGGAGACGAAGCGGGTGCGCTCGACGTGCCTGCGCCGCCGCATGCCGTCAGCCAGCCGGAAACAAGAAGGAGGAGTGCGCGGAAGGGTTGGGGCATCATGCAGCTCGACTTTGAGGATATCCGGGGTAATTAGACCAGGCAGGATCTCTCGAGCAAGGGCCGAGGGCTCGCAACCTCTTGTATGAATTCACTTACATGTCGCCGAGGCGCGCCTGTAGCCAGACCAGCGCCGCGATTGCAGCCGTCTCGGTGCGTAACACGCGGGGCCCGAGTCCGACTTTCGAGAAGCCCGCGATCCGAAACCCCTCGAGTTCCTCGGAGGCGAATCCGCCTTCCGGACCAATCGCGATTTCCGCAACCCGGATCGCGGAATCAGTGACGAGATCGAAGCTCGGAGCAGCCCCACCCGCATCCGGCGCAGACCCGGGCTCGAGTACCACCCGAGGTCCCTGGGCCGGCGTCAAATCTCCGAGATACTTGAGCAATGGCTGTGCGGCCTCGATCGCCGGGAGACGATTGCGTCCGCATTGCTCGCACGCGCTCACCGCCACCGCGCGCCAATGTCCGGCTTTGGATTCCGCCTGCGCCTTGTCGAGCCGGACGACACTGCGTTGGCTCAATACCGGCACAATTCGCGCGACCCCGAGTTCCGTCGCTTTTTGCACGATAAGATCCATGCGGTCGCCGCGCGGGATGCATTGTACCAGCGTTATGTTCAATGGCGATTCCCTGTCGACCTCCCGTGCGTCGCCCACCAACGCCGACACCTGCGAGCCGCGCACGGTTTCGATGGCGCCGCTGAATTCGCGCCCGTCGCCGTTGAATAAGACGATCGAGTCGCCGCCGCGTGCCCGCAATACTTTCGCAAGATGCGATGCCGTTTCCGGAGGCAGCCGGACCGCGCTTCCCGGCGTCAAGACAGCGTCGACATACACGCGGGTCAAGCGCAAGTTGCGTGCTCTATTTCAAGATTTTCCGGCGCGGCGTTCATGTGCCCCGGAATTGTCGCATATGCGAAATGTCGCATATGCTAATGCCCGCATCGGCAAGAAAGGACGCGGTTTTGGAGGTCGATCTACAGAGCGGGCTCATGCGCGGGGCGAGATACCTCGCTTCGCCGAACCAGGACGCACGTCCGGCGGGGGTCGAGGCGGACCTGATCGTCGTGCATGGGATCAGCCTACCGCCCGGAGAATTCGGCGGTCCCTGGATCGACCGGCTGTTCACGAACACCTTGCCGGCGGATGAGCACCCCTACTTCGCCGAGATCGGTTCACTTCGCGTGTCATCGCATTTGGTCGTAAACCGGGACGGCCATGTGACGCAGTATGTGAGCTTCCCGCAGCGTGCTTGGCATGCGGGCAAGTCGATCTACGAAGGCCGCGAAGCCTGCAACGACTTCTCGATCGGGATCGAGCTCGAGGGGACGGATACTCTGCCCTACGAGCGCGCGCAGTATCGCGCGCTTTCGGAGGCGATCGCCGCGCTGTGTGCCGCCTATCCGCGATTGTCCCCGAGTCGCCTGGTCGGCCATAACGCTATTGCGCCCGGCCGCAAGACGGATCCCGGGCCGGCCTTCGACTGGCCGCATGCCCGGCGACTGATCGCAGCCGCCTGCAGCCAAGGCCCGCGCCGCCAACGCTCACGCCGCCAAGGCCCACGCCGGTCCCCGCGCAGCCAAGGCCCGCGCCGCTAGAGATCGCGGCGAGCTTGGAGCAAACGTGAACCCCGTCACGCTACCCGGCGGCATATTTCCCGGCTGAAGCCAGCAGATTTTCCCCCGGTAGCCGACACTTGGTTGGTGCGGTAACCCATGCTTTTGGCCGGGAGGGGCTAGTGATTCGTTGGTTCGCGGACCTTCCCATCGAGCGCAAGCTCCGCGCGGTCATTTTGGTGCCCGCATTCGCCGTCTTTGCCGTGGCCATGACCGCGCACATCGTCATGAATATTCTGCACTTGCGCGACGACTTGCAGTGGAGCGCCGCGCGCGTTGCCCGCACCACGGGAGCCGCGGCCATCGAGGCGCTGCGGCTCGGCGACGATGATGCGGCACTCAAGATTATGAGCGGGCTGCGCGATGAATGGCTGGTGAGCGATGCCGAACTCTTTGGGTCCAATGGCCAAAAACTCGCCAGCTACCGCCGCGGGCGAACCGACGCGCAGCTCGAGCCCGCTGCCGCAAAAAACTCCATTGCGGCCCCGAATTCGGAGTCAACCCCCGATCTGCAGCACCCGCCGATCCATTTGCGTGGCGGCCAACTCCAAATCGCCGCAGCGGTGGACCGCAACGGAGTGACATTGGGATCCATGCACATCCTCGTGCCGCTCGAGGTGCTGTATCCGGATTGGCGCGGCTATCTTCTCATCACTCTCGCGGCGATCGTGGCCGCGATTCTGACGGCCTATTGGTTCGCTGCGCGGTTGCAGCAGCAGATCTCCGGACCCATCGTCAACCTTGCGCAAACCATGCAACGGGTGTCGATCGAAGAAGACTACAGCCTGCGAGTCGAGCGCAGTTCTCAGGACGAAGTCGGCTCGCTCATCGACGGCTTCAATAAAATGCTGGGTCAGATTCGCCATCGCGACTCTCGGCTCGAGAAATACCGCCAGTTTCTCGAGCAGCAGGTGGAGGAACGCACGATAAATCTGGGCAACGCCAACCTCGAGCTCAAGCTTGCGATCGGCGAAGCGAATCGCGCCAAGGAAGCCGCGGAGCGCGCCAGCAGAGCCAAGAGCGAGTTTCTCGCGCGCATGAGCCACGAAATTCGCACGCCGATGAACGGAGTCATGGGCATGTCGGAGCTCCTGCAGGCGACCGAACTGACCGCGCGACAGCGGCATCTCTCGGAGACCATCTCCCATTCCGCGGAATCCCTGCTGCAGATCATCAACGATATTTTGGATTTCTCGAAGGTTGAGGCGGGAAAACTCGAGCTCGAGCACGTTGAATTCGATTTGTCCGGTGCCGTGAAGGAGACCATCGAGATCTTCGCCGGGCGGGCCAACGCGAAGGGCCTCGAACTTGCTTGCGCGATCGATCCCGACGTGCCCCTCACGGTATGCGGCGATCCGATGCGGCTGCGGCAAATCCTGATCAACTTCGTCGGCAACGCCATCAAGTTCACGGATATGGGCGAAGTCATCGTGAAGGTAAGCGCCATCGGCGAACCCGGCCTGCTGCGCTTCGAGGTCATCGACACCGGCATCGGAATATCGGAGGAGGCCCAGGCCCATATATTCAACTCCTTCAGCCAGGCCGATTCTTTCACGACGCGCAAATACGGCGGGACGGGGCTTGGGCTCGCGATCTGCCGGCAGCTCGCCACGCTGATGGGCGGCCAAGTCGGCGTCCAGAGCGAGCCCAATCGCGGGTCGACATTTTGGTTCGAGGTGAGGCTCGAATCCGCCGCCGGCGTGCGCGCGCTCGATGTGCCCGCCATGAACGGGCCCGCCCACAGGCGCCCGCCGTGCAACCAGCCGCCGCGCAAGCGGCGCCGGCGCTGACGCGCTCGCCGGCTGCCGCAGTGGCGGCGGACATGCGCGCGGCCGCCCCCAAGATCCTTCTGGTGGAGGACAACGCGGTCAATCGCGAGGTGGCCCTCGGAATGCTCGAGAACCTAGGTTGCATGACCGATGCCGCCGAGAACGGCCGGTCGGCCATCGAGGCGATTGGCTCAACGAGCTATGATGTGGTGTTGATGGATTGTCAAATGCCGGTGATGGACGGATTGACGGCCACCGGCGAAATCAGACGGCGAGAACAGAGGTCCGGCCCCGGCCGCGTGCCCATCATCGCGTTGACTGCGAATGCGATGGAGGGAGACCGAGAACGTTGCCTCGCCGCCGGAATGGATGATTTCCTCAGCAAGCCATTCACTCAGGGGCAATTGGCGACGCTGCTCAGGCGTTGGCTCGCGCTGCGGGCGCTGCCCGAGTCGGAGGGGCGCGACCTGTCGCGGCTGCCGCTGATCGATGCCGGCGTCTTGCGCAACATCGCAGCGCTCGCGCGCCCGGCGCTCCTCAACTCGATGATCGATCTGTATTTGCAGCATTCGCCGAGCCTCCTCGCGGCGATAGAGACTGCCGCGGCAAACATGCAGCCTGACGCGCTCTTCCAAGCCGTGCACACGCTCAAGTCCAGCACCGCGAACTTGGGCGGCGCCCGTCTGGCAATGGTCGCCAAGGAATGCGAGACGTTGGTGCGGACCGGGGGCGCGACGCAGGCGGCGCCGATCGTTGTGCGAATCCGCTCGGAGTATCAAGAATTTTGCGCCGCGCTGACGCGCGAGCGATCAACCAACGCCGCCTAGGAACACGAAGCTCTCAAAGGACCCAATGAACACACCTGAATTGCAATCCATCGCTCTGGCCACGGTACTGGTCGTCGACGACGACCCCGGCGCCAGATTGCTGATCGGCACGGCGTTGGAAATGGCGGGCTTCCGCGTCGTCACGGCGGTCGATGGCGAGGCCGCGCTCGGGCAATTTCGCGAGCATACCGCGGATTGCGTGGTGCTCGATGTCGTCATGCCGGGTATGAGCGGCTTCGAGGTGTGCAGCGCATTGCGTGCATTGCCGGAGTGCCGCCACGTGCCGATATTGATGCAGACAAGCCTCGATGACATGGAGTCCGTGAAACGCGCGTACAACGCGGGCGCAACCGACTTCTCGTCCAAGGGAATCAATCCCATGCTGTTGGCGCAACGCGTCAAATTCTTGGTGCGCGCCAAGCAGACTCAGGACCAGTTGCGCGAGAGCGAGGCGCGCGTGCGCTATCTCGCCTACTACGACCCGCTCACCGCTCTGCCCAACCGGCGGCGCTTGTTGGAGATACTGGAGCGGCAGGTCGCGTGGGCCCTGCCGCGGCAGCGCGGGCTTGCGGTTTTGATGCTCGATGTCGACAACTTCTCCCGCATCAACGACACGCAGGGCCAGGCAGTGGGCGACGTGCTCCTGAAAGAGGTCGCCCATCGCTTGCAAAATTGCCTGCGCGATAGCTCAGCGCTTGAATCAATCCGACGATGCCATCGAATTGAAGGACAGCAACGACTGGGTCGCGCGCACCGGCGGCGACGAATTTGCGCTGGCCCTCCCGGGAGTGTCGACCCCCGAGGCCGCGCAGGTCGTGGCGCAGCGCGTGCAAGCGGCATTGGCTCGGCCATTCGTTTTCGCGCAACAGGAGATACCGCTGTCGGCGACCATGGGAATCAGTTTGTTCCCTGGCGATGCGACGACATCCGAGGCTCTCGTCAAGAATGCGGACGCCGCCATGCATCACGCCAAAAAGGCGGGACACGGAGGACTCGAGTTCTTCAATAAATCGATCAGCAACCGCGCAGCCCGACATTTATCCATGGAAGCCGACTTGCGCAAGGCTGTGGAGCGGGGCGAATTCACCTTGAATTATCAGCCCCGCCTCGCGCTCAGGGACTTGCGGGTGGAAGGAGTCGAAGCGTTGCTGCGCTGGAGGCACCCGCAGCGGGGATTCGTCGCGCCCGATGAGTTCATTCCGCTTGCGGAGCAGACCGGATTGATCGTCGAAATCGGCGATTGGGTGCTGCGGGAGGCTTGTGCTCAGGTGCGCCGCTGGCGCGATGCCCGCGCGCCGGACTGGCAGGTGGCGGTGAATGTGTCGGGCGTTCAATTCCGGGACGGCAGCTTGGTGTCGCGGGTGTCGAGTGCCATCGACGCGGCCGGGATCGAATCGCGCATGATCGAGCTCGAATTCACGGAAGGCGCCTTGATCGAATATTCGAGCGCGGTGAGCAAGGCGGTGAAGTCGCTCAAGGAGCTCGGGGTAGCGACGGCGCTCGACGATTTCGGCACGGGCTACAGTTCGCTGTCCTACCTGCGGCACTTTCCGATCGACACATTGAAGATCGATCGGGTATTCGTGCGCGACATCGCCTCGAAAAACAGCGGCAACGCGCCGCTGGTCGACGCCATCATCGCCATGGCGAAGAGTCTGGGGCTCGCGACGGTGGCGGAAGGAGTGGAAACCGAAGCGCAGTGGCAGTATCTCAAAACCCGAGAAGCGAATCAGGTCCAGGGCTTTTTGTTTTGCCGGCCTCTGGCAATCGCGGATTTGGAGAGCTGGCATGCCGATTGGATGCACGCCAATCAGTTGCGCGCGGCAAGCGGCGCCTAGGGGGCCCTTTATCGGCGCCGAAACCCGCGCAGCAGCCGTGGCGTTGCAAGCCACTTGAGGACGGCGTGTCCCGCGCGCGGCGCCCCCTCGAAAGAAACGCATGCGACCGCATTTTTCTTCAGTTCGATCGCCGGAGCTGCGCCGTCTCCGAGCAGGCAGGCGGTGAGCAGAACCCCGAGACTCGGCTGATGTCCGACGATCGCGGCGACTTTGCTGCGATCCTTGCCAAGGAGAGTCAGGACCGCCAGCGCCGGCGCCCCAGGCGAGAGTTCCGGAGTTTCAACCGCCTTCGGCCAGCCTGCAATGTCCGTCAGGATCTGCGCGGTCTGCCTGGCGCGAACCAAAGGGCTCGTCAGGACGCGATCGGGCGGCTTGCTGAACTCTTTCAGCCCGGCCGCGGCCTTTCGTGCCCGCCTCATCCCTGCAGGCGACAGCGGTCTCGCGCCGTCATCGCGCCAGCGCTGGCGATCGCGCTCAAATGCGATCGCATGCCGGACTATCAGTAGTTCCATCGTTTCATGGGCCGGAGGCTGGAAGCTCGGGTGCCTCGCTCACGGCCGAATACTCGAGGATCATGCGCAGTCGCTTCCATTTTCTTCGAACCTTTCCATAAGCCTTTGCATGCAGCTTCCGCGCCCGCGATGCGGCGCCTGCATAGTGTCCCGCCAACCGTCCCATCAAGAACAATGTCCCGGGTGGAATACCCTTGGGGGGTGCCCCCGCGAGAGCCTTCAGGCGACGGCTCGCGACGATCGCATCCTGCTGCACTCCCAGCTTCTCCTGCCACCGGCACAGCGCGCGCAGCATCCCATCGGCGGGTTTGCCGTAGATGGCCGCCACCGCTTCCAGCGCGTAGCGCAATCTCTTCACGCGGCCGCGGACTTCGTGATACGCCTCCATCGGGGAATCCGACGTGAGGAGGTCCGCGGCCTTGCGAACCTTCCGGTATCGCCGCCGAATGAATTCCGGCGCGACATCCAGCGCGAGCTGCGGCGAAGACTGCGTCGGCGACGCCGGGGCGGACCGCAAGCAATGACGTCAAGTTCTTGAGATGCGTCTGCACGGAGGCCGAATCGAGCACGCTCAACATCCGAGCGCGTGCCCGGCTGCGCTCCGCTGCCAGGTGCTGCTTCAAGGGTTCGGCGCTGTCGCGATCCGATTCGGGGAGCTTACGGATGAAGCTCTCCAGCTCGCTCAGGGCGACGTCAAGGTCGCGCGTGTTTCCGAGAGCACGCAATATTTTCTTGAGCGTCGGCCGAATCCGCACGATCCGCGCCGGCAGAGCCGAGCGGAACTCGCGCAGTATGGCATCCGCCCTGCGAGCCGCGACCCGCAAGTCGTGCAATTCTTCCGGATCGTCGCCCAAGCGCGCCCCGGGCTCGTGTAGATGCCACGCGGACCAATACCGACGCAGGTTCGCGAGAGCAACGTCCGCAATATTCATGGAGGCATCAACGGCCGTCGGCGCGAATTGCCGTGCCCGACCCGGGGCCAAGCCCACCGATTTAAGGCCCTGCGAGTACTTCGAATCGGAGGCCGCTTCGAGTGCACAGTCGTTCCTGAGCGTTTTCACCAGCAACTGAAGGGGTTCGTGGGACGCGGCGAGCGCCTCCACCTCGACTCGCTGCATGCTCGTCTGGGGCTCGCCGTGCGGGCGCGAGATGACCGTATCATCCAGGGCAATCTCGCCCAATTGCTGCGATTCATCCGCTTTGCGGATCGCGAATCTCTGCCGTGATGTGCGCACTTCGAACAAGGGCAGCAGAGCGCGCGCACCGCTCACGGCGTGCACGCGAGTGCCTACCGGACCAATCGATTGCCGAATCGACCCGCTCTCGGAGTTTTCGAGGGTTTCGCTCAATTCGCGGCGATCCGCGACTTCGGCGCTGGTGGAATGGAGCGACTTGAGCGTCGCTTCCGATTTCCCGGACTCCGAACGGATGCGCAGCGCGAAGCCGGCACGGTGGAATCGCCAGTCATCCGTGTCCAAGTACGTATCGAAGATTTGCAGCGTGGAGCGCGGTTCCAGAACGAGCCCGTCGATCGTGCCATGGTCTGCCAGCCAGCGGCGAACGGACCCCAGATCCGTGGATGCCAACTGCCATTCCACTTCTCGGCCATCCTTGCGACCGGGGTCTTGCCTTGCCGGGTGAGTTTCCGATGACATTTGGTTCGATGACATTTGTGCAACAGTGTACGAGATTTTATTTGCCCGTTCGCCGCCAGACGACTTCGCTGCCCGTTTCGTGCCGGGCCAATGTGCGCGCCAGCACGAACAAGAGGTCGGACAAGCGATTCAGGTATTTCAACGCTTCAGGCGACACGTTTTCGGTGCGCGCCAGCGCCCAACAGCGGCGTTCGGCGCGCCGGCAGATGGCGCGGGCGAGATGACAGGCCGCCGCCGCCGGCCCTCCGCCCGGCAGGATGAATTCCTTCAGAGGCGGCAGGGCCCCGTTGAATCCATCCAATTCGTTCTCGAGCCGTTCGACGTGCGCCGCGCCGATCATGCGGTGCCCGGGAATGCATAATTCGCCCCCCAGATCGAAGAGGTCGTGCTGTAGAGCGGTCAGACACTGTGCAATCGGCGACGGCAGCGTGGGTGTGCTGAGTACCACGCCGATCGCGCTGTTGGCCTCATCGACCGTACCATAGGCTTCGACACGCAGGTTTTCCTTGGCCACGCGCGATCCGTCCCCAAGGCCGGTGCTGCCGTCGTCGCCGGTACGCGTATAAATTTTACTGAGCCGATTGCCCATCGATCGATCTCCTGACCCGAGGTGCGACGGTAGCACAAGGTTTGCTAAGGTAGGCCGTTATGAATGCTTCAGCAGAACTGCGGGCGGCCCTCGACGCGGCGGAGCAAGCCGCCGGGATCGCGCGCTCATTGTTTCAGTGCAACATCACGGTGCGCATCAAGGAGGATAAGTCGCCGGTAACCGAGGCCGATGTGCGCTGCGAAATAGCAATTCGCGAGATTCTCGAGGCAAGGTTTCCCTCTTATGGATTCTTCGGCGAGGAAACCGGCTCGCACAATAAGAACGCGGAGAATCTGTGGCTGGTGGATCCGATCGACGGCACCAAGGCGTTCGTGCGCGAATATTCGATGTTTTCCACGCAAATCGCGCTCATGCGCCGTGGAGAACTCGTGCTCGGCGTGTCGAGTGCTCCGGTCTATGGCGAGCTTAGCTATGCCGAACGCGGCTGCGGCGCGTATCTGAACGGCAAACTCATCGGGGTCAGCCAGATCGCAACGATCGAATCGGCCGCGCTATCGTCCGGCAACATGAAAACTCTCGCCACCGGCGCCCAATGGATACGGTATGGCAAACTCGTGGCCCAACTCAGCCGAATCCGCGGCTACGGGGATTTTCTGCACTATCACTTGTTGGCGAGCGGCAAGATCGATGCAGTGATCGAAACCGACGTGAATATTCTCGACATTGCGGCGTGCGTGGCCATCGTCAATGAGGCGGGAGGCCGCTGCACCGAGTTGGACGGGGCGCCGATCACGCTCGAGTCGACTTCGGTGCTCGCAACAAATGGGTACATGCACGGACCCATACTGGCGGCCCTGGGGACCTGAGCTGGAGACCCGAGCTCGGGACCTGAGCTAGGCTGACCGGCGATTCAGGCCTGGAAAAATACTCGCCGCCCGCCGATCTCAGCCGCTTCGAACCGCGTGTCATACAATGTCGATAGGTGTGGTGCGGTCAGAATATCGGCGGCCTGACCGCACTGCCAGTCCCCGCCTTTGCCGATCAGCAGGGCAGCATCGGCAAATCGCACGGCGAGATTCGGATCATGAAGCGTGACGATGACCGCGGCGCCCCCATCGGCACGCTTGCGCAGCAGTTCGAGCGCCTCGAGCTGGTGATTGGGGTCAAGTTGATTGGTCGGCTCGTCCAGCAAGAAAATTCGCGGTGTTTGCGCGAGGACAGCGGCGAGCGCGGCCCGGCGCCTCTCGCCCCCCGACAGGGTCAGCACGTCGCGCTCCTCGTAACCGGCGAGGCCTACCGCAGCCAGCGCGTCCGATGCGATGGCGAAGTCGCGCGCCGATTCCCATTGCCACCGAGCGATATGCGGATGGCGGCCGAGCAGTACTGTTTCAAGGACGCTTGCCGGGAACGGATCTTCGACATTTTGCGGCAGCAACGCCATTTCGCGTGCAAGCGCGCGCCGCGGCCAGTGCTTGAGGGGCCGTCCGGAAATTCTGAGCTCCCCCGCCTTGGGGGGCCGTAGTCCGGCAAAGGTATGCAGTGAGAGGCTCTTGCCTGAGCCGTTCGGTCCAAGAATCGCGAGCATCGAGCCGGGATCGACCTTCAGATCAAGACCCCGCACCAGGGTTCGCTGCCCGACGCACACATCGAGGCCTCGGCACTCGAAGAGCAGGGCGGGACTCTCCGATGCATCGGGTCCGCGCTCAGTGTGCATGCTGTGGCCAACGTATTTCGAGCGCGGTGGCCGGTCCGATGACCACGTCGTCGAGACTGGCGGCTTGCTCCCACCGGTCCGGCGCGAGCATGAGCCGACCGGCCATCAATTCTGCCCTCAGCTGCGGGTAGAGCGGGCGCTGCGCCGGATCGCCGTAGCCGTCCGGAAAGCGCGGCATGCCGTTGGCAATATCGTATTTGTCGCTCGCGCCGACGGTATGCAGGAGCTCGTGCGCGATCACTACATTGTTCGCACCGTTCATCTCCGACGACGCAAATGCATACACCACGCCGATGAGACCCTTCATGAGGCCCAAGGAATGCGGGACGGTCGGGGTCAACGCAGGGTCGTGATAGAGAACGAACATGCGTATGTCCTCGGGCTCATGGGCATGACCGCTGACCCGCCAGGCCCAGTACCTCAGCCGCAAGCTCCAAAGAGCGGTCCCCAAAAAACCGGCGTCCGGGGCGTGTTGGGGAGGGCGCTCGCGCAATTCCGGTCTGAGCCGAGTCCTGACCGGTTCATCCGCATCGAGCCGATAGCGCACAGCCTCGCGCACGAAGAAGCGGTCGACGGGTTTGAAGCGTTCCGCATCCAGGGCTGCGAGATATGCCCGCGTCAGGGGACTTTCGTCGGCGGCGATCGGATAAACGGAGACGTAGAGAGGATCGTGCCAGCGCGTGCTGAGATAGCGATCCTGCCAATTTTTGAGCGCAACGACCAACAACACCAGCAGCAATATCGCGATGCGCAGCATCTTGAAATTGCTGCTCTTCGGCGCGGTGTCCACAGGTTTGCCGCGCGATGTTGCAATGCCGCGCGAGGGGGCAGTGCCGCGGGAGGGTGCATTGCCGAGGGGGGGTGCATTGCCGAGGGAGGCGACCGCGGGTGAGGGGCCGTCCCCCCGAGAGTGACTCACTCGGCGGACTCGACACTGAATTCCGTGAGTTCACCGTCCGCAGCCCCGTAGGACACCATCATCGGCTTGCAACACACAGGGCAATCTTCGACGTACGACTGCTCGGGCACCGAAAGGTCCAGGGTCAGATCGATGGTTTCCCAGCAATGCGGACACGTGGCTTCTTGCCCTTGCAGGAGGTTCATGGGGCGGATGCTCGACATAATGGCGAAGTAAGGGATATTACCTGGACGAGAAGCGTTCGGCAGCCGAGGCGGCCCGCCTGCTGATCGATACATTGTGTCCCGGGTAACGTCACAAGCTCGCCCAGCCCGCTATACTTCGAGCCTGGCTTTGAGGGCGTCAACACGAGGAATCATGGAGCCGACCGATACTTCGAGACCTGATTATTTCCATCGGGTGGTAGATTGCCAGTGGGCCTGCCCGGCCCACACCGATGTTCCCGAATACATCCGCTTGATCGCCCAAGGCGAATTCACCGCCGCCTATATGGTGAATAGGCAGTCCAACGTCTTCCCGGGCATATTGGGCCGAGTCTGCGACCGGCCCTGCGAACCGGCCTGCCGCCGCGGCCGAATCGAGGAAAAACCGGTTGCCATTTGCAGGCTGAAGCGCGTCGCCTCGGACAATCGTGACGACGTCACCGCGCTTCTCCCCAAGCCGCCGCGGGAGAAGAACGGCAAGCGCGTGGCGTGTATCGGCGCCGGCCCCGCCTCCCTCACCGTCGCCAACGATCTGCTGCCCATGGGCTATGAGGTCACGATATTCGAGCAGTACGCCGTGCCCGGCGGCTTGATGCGCACCAACATTCCTGCATTCCGGCTGCCCATCAATGTGCTGGACGAAGAGATCGGCTACATCGTGAATATGGGTGCGGATCTGCGGTTGAATTGTCCGGTCAAGAGCATGCGGCAATTGCTCGAGTCTGAAAAGTTCGACGCCGTCTTCGTAGGGTCGGGGGCGCCGCGGGGCAAGGAACTCGACCTGCCCGGCCGGCATGACACGGACCGCGTCCATATCGGCATTACCTGGCTCGAGTCAATCGCCTTCGGTCATGTCGAACGGGTGGGCGAGCGGGTCTTGATCATCGGCGTGGGCAATACGGCGATGGACTGCTGCCGCAGTTCCCTGCGCTTGGGCGCCAAGGACGTGAAGGTCATGGCGCGTAAACCGCGCCAATTCTTCAAGGCGTCCGAGTGGGAACTCGAAGATGCCGAACACGAGAACGTTGCGATCGTCGTCAATCATGCACCGAAATCCTTCGTCACCGAAGGCGGCCGGCTCTTGGGCATGATGTTCGAAAAACTCGAATACGACATCGACAACGGCGACATCAAGGCGACGCGCAGCCTCGGCGATGTCTTTTTTCCCTGCGATGACGTAATCCTCGCGATCGGCCAGGAAAATGCCTTCCCATGGATCGAAAAGGGCATCGGTATAGAACTCGACAAATGGAACGTGCCCAAGGTGGATAGGGTGACGTTCCAATCCACCCGCCCGGAGGTCTTTTTCGGCGGCGATTCTGCATTCGGACCCAAGAACATCATCTGGTCGGTCGAACATGGACATCAAGCGGCCATTTCCATCCACAAATTTTGCCATGACGAGCCGGTGGGCGAGCGCATGGCGCGAGGCGTAACCCTGTCCAGCCGAAAAATGGGGATGCACGAATGGGCGTACAAGAACGAGTACAACGGCGTGGCGAGGCGCCTGGTACCGCACGTGGGGCTCATCGAGCGCTTCAAGAAAATCAATATCGAAGTGGAACTCGGCTTTACGGCCGAAGAGGCGGCTCTCGAGGTCCAGCGCTGCTTGAATTGCGACGTGCAAACGGTCTTCGCCGCGAAACTATGCATCGAGTGCGACGCGTGCATCGACATCTGTCCTGTCGATTGCCTCACGATCACGCAAAACGGCAGTGAAGCGGAGCTGCGGTCCCGTCTGACGGCGCCCGCGACCAATCGCTCGCAAGCGCTGTATGTCTCGGCCCCGCTGCCGCAAACGGGCCGGGTCATGGTGAAGGACGAAGACGTCTGCGTGCATTGCGGCTTGTGCGCCGAACGCTGCCCGACCGCCGCCTGGGACATGCAAAAGTCGACCATCCGCATTCCCCAGGCCATCGATGAGGAGGTCTCGGCATGCCCGGCTTAGCTGTCAATCGTGTGAACGACTTCGTCGTGAAGTTCGCCAACGTCAACGGCACCGGCTCGGCCAGCGCAAATTCGCTGATCATGAAGGCGATTTTTCGCATGGGCGTGCCGGTTACCGGCAAAAATTATTTTCCTTCGAATATTCAGGGCTTGCCCACCTGGTACGAGATTCGGGTGACGCGCGACGGCTATGCCGCCCGCGCCACCCAGGTCGACATCATGGTGGCCATGAATGCGGAAACTTATTCGCGGGATGTCCGCGAACTGGGTTCCGGAGGCTATCTGATCTATGACTCGACCTGGCCGCGCAGTTCGCTCTTGCAGCGCGGCGATATCACCGTGATCGAAGTGCCGCTCGCCAAGCTGGTCAACGAGAATTTCGACGGCGTTCGCAACCGCATACTCTTGAAGAATATCGCCTATGCCGGCGTGCTCGCCGCGCTGATCGACGTCGATCTCGAGGTCATCGGCGGCTTATTGAGCGAGAGCTACGGCAAGAAGCCCAAGCTGCTCGATTCGAACACCAAGGCGTTGCGCCTCGGATATGACTACGTCAAGCAGAACCTGACCTCGCCGCTGCCGCTGCGGGTCGCCCGGATGGACAAGACCCGCGGCCACATCATGATCGACGGCAACACCGCCGCGGGCCTGGGCTGCGTGTACGCCGGCGCAACGGTCGGCGCCTGGTATCCCATCACCCCTTCGACCTCGCTGATGGATGCGTTCAAAGGATTTTGCGAACGTTTTCGCGTCGACCCGAAAACGGGAGAGCGTAACTTCGCGGTTTTGCAAGCCGAGGATGAGCTGGCGGCGGTTGGAATGGTGCTCGGCGCCTCGTGGAACGGGGCGCGCGCATTCACGCCGACCAGCGGGCCGGGCGTTTCCTTGATGAACGAATTCGTGGGGTTGGCCTACTACGCCGAGGTGCCGTGCGTCATTTTCGACGTTCAACGGGTCGGGCCCTCGACCGGCATGCCGACGCGAACCCAGCAGTCCGACATCCTGATTTGCGCCTACGCCTCGCACGGGGATACTCGGCATGTCCTGCTGTTTCCCGCAAATCCCGAAGAATGCTTTTACATGGCGGTGCAGGCGTTCGATGTCGCCGAGCGTCTGCAGACCCCGGTCTTCGTGCTCTCCGATCTCGATATCGGCATGAACGATTGGATGTGTCCGGATCTTCAATGGGACGACGCTTACCGCCCGGATCGAGGCAAGATCCTCTCGGCGGAGGAACTCGCAGGCCTGGAGAAATTCTACCGCTACGTGGACCGCGACGACGATGCGATCACGTATCGCACGCTGCCGGGAACGAGTCCCAAGGGGGCGTATTTCACGCGCGGCTCTGGCCACAATCAATATGGAGGATATACCGAGGACTCCGCCGAATACCAGGTCGTGCTCGACCGGCTCAAGCGCAAGTTCGCGAACGCGCCGAAATACCTGCCGAAGCCGGTCATCACGGCCATGGGCGCCAACGAAGTCGGAATCGTGAGCCTCGGCAGTTGCGACGGCGCAATTCGCGAGGCGCTCGACGTGCTTCGGCGCCAGAAAATCGAAGTCGACTATCTGCGGGTCAGGGCGTTTCCATTCAATAACGATGTCGAAACCTTCTTGAAATCGCATTCGACCATTTTCGTCGTCGAGCAGAATCGCGATGCGCAATTGAAATCGCTGTTGACGCTCGAAACCGCCGTCGAGAAGTCGAAGCTTTTTTCCATCTTGAGCTATAGCGGATTCCCGATGTCCGCCGACCCGATCGTCAACGGAATCCGAGCCAAGCTTGCCGAGGCGCCGCGGCTGACGGCGGTTCCGCGCTAAACAAAGAGTCCTTATGTCCTACATCAACAAGCCCAAGGTCGCTCACCCATCGCTGCCGACCAATTCTCTCGGCATGACCCGCCGGCAGTACGAGGGCAGCATGTCGACGCTATGCGCCGGGTGCGGCCACGATTCGGTGACCGCAGCGATCATCGAAGCGTGCTGGGGCCTCGCGCTGCGTCCCGAACAGCTGGTCAAGCTGTCCGGCATCGGATGTTCTTCGAAGACGACCGCGTACTTCGTGAGCGGCTCGCATGGGTTCAATTCGGTGCACGGGCGCATGCCCTCGATCGCGAGCGGGGCGAATGCGGCCAATCGGCGGCTGACCTACGTGGGTGTGTCGGGCGACGGCGATTCGCTCTCGATCGGAATCGGGCAATTGGTGCACGCGATCCGCCGCAACGTGAACATGCTCTACTTGATCGAAAACAACGGCGTTTACGGGCTGACCAAAGGGCAGTTCTCGGCTTCCGCCGATATCGGCACCAAGGCAAAGCGCGGCGATGTGAATTCCTCGCCGCCGATCGACCCGGTCTTGCTGGCGCTGACCTTGGGGGCGACTTTCGTCGCGCGCAGCTTCTCGGGCGACAAGGCTCAGCTCGTTCCGCTCATTCAGGCGGGGATGCGTCACAACGGGTTCGCCTTGATCGATGTGCTTTCGCCCTGCGTGACCTTCAACGATCATGAAGGTTCGACCAAGAGCTACACCTTCACCCGGGAGCACTATCATGCGGCGGTCGAGACGGATTTCGTCCCGCGAGCGGAGGAAATCGCCGTCGATTATGCAGAGGGCGAATCGGTGCCCGTGAATCTACACGACGGAAGCCGCGTCATTTTGCGCAAGCTCGACCCGTCGTACGATCCCACGGATCGAACCGCTGCGTACAACTACATCGGGACCAAGCTCAAGCATGGCGAGTACATCACGGGACTCATCCATATCGATGAAACCGACGCGACCGAGTTCCACAATCTCAACCACACTGCCGAGGCACCGCTCAACAGCATTCCATTCGAGAAGCTCTCGCCCGGGCGCGCGGCGCTGGACAAGCTGATGGCGCGGTACCGTTAGCGCAATCGCTCAGGGCTGCAGGCGAGTGACCGACCAGGGCGAATCCGAGCCGGCGCCGGACCGATCATGCAAAGAACGAGTCCAGCGGGCGCGGTCGTGGATTCGAAATTCGCCCTCGACCCAGAGCTCCACGGCCTCCGCCCGCAGGCGATAACCGCCCCAGTGGGGCGGCCGCGGCACGTCCACGGCGACCTCGGCAGGTTCGGCACTGCCTGGTCCGGCATAAGGAATTCCGAATCGGCGTGCCGCCGCAGCGACGCCGCGTTCGAGCGCCTGACGCGATTCGACCGGTTGGCTCTGCTCGCTGGCCCAGGCGCCCAGGCGGCTTTGCCAGGGGCGGGTGCGAAAATAGGCGTCATTTTCGGCATCCGAGAGCGTTTCCACCCGACCCTCGGCCCGCACTTGGCGGCGGCGGTGATCCCAATGAAACACCGCAGCGGCCCGGGGGTTCGCTTCGAGTTCCCGTCCCTTGCGCGACCGATAGTTGGTGTAAAAAAGAATACCACCCGCCTGCGCATCGATGCCCTTGCAAAGCACGACCCGAGCCGATGGAAAACCGCGGCGGTCGACGGTCGCCAAGACCATGGAGTTCGGGTTGGGCTGGGACGGCATCGAGCCTCGCTTGCGCCAACCATTGCGCCGCGAGCTCGAGCGGGTTCGCCGGCAGGGGCTCCGGCAGAGTTTCCGTCCAATATGTCTTAATGCCGCTGCTCATTGGAGAATGGTAGCCGTGCCGTTGCGCTTGCGATAGCCATGAGCGGCCAGTAAAACGGGACCCGCCTAATCAGGAGACGCTTTTTACATGAATCTCGATGAATTGCGAGCCGCGCTGACCGAGCTCGACGGGCAGCTCGTGGAACTGGTCGCACGCCGGCAGGGATTGAGCGAACAGGTGGCCGCGGTCAAGCGCGCCACCGGACGTCCGACCCGCGACTTCGGACGCGAGCGCGAGGTGATCTTACGGGGGCGCAACACCGCTTCGCGGCTCGGCGTATCGCCGGACCTGGCAGAGTCACTGTTGCGTCAGCTCATACAATCCTCGTTGACGACTCAAGAACAGGCAACGGTAGCGGCTCAGGCACACGGCAGCGGTAAACGTGCATTGATAATCGGCGGCCGCGGCAAAATGGGCGGTTGGTTTGCAGAGTTTCTCGCGTCGCAGGGTTTCCGCGTCGCCATCGCCGATCCGCGGGGCGCCCTCCCGGGCTTCGATACGGTTGCCGAGTGGCAGGCGGATCCTCTGAATTTCGATTTGATCGTGCTCGCGACTCCGCTGAGCGTCACGACACCTCTACTGGAGTTCTTGGCGCAGCGCGCGCCGCGCGGCCTGATCTTCGATCTGGGTTCGCTCAAGACTCCGCTGCGGGCCGGACTCGACGCACTCGTGAAGGCAGGCTGCCGCGTCACCTCGGTGCATCCCATGTTCGGGCCGGATACCGAACTGCTGTCGGGCCGGCATGTGATCTTCATCGACCTGGGACATCCCGGAGCGCTGCAGGAAGCGCAGGAATTATTCGCACCGACGATGGCGGAGCGCGTCGTCATGGGTCTGGACGAACACGATCGGCTGATCGCCTATGTGCTCGGATTGTCGCACGCGCTCAACATCGCCTTCTTTACCGCGCTTGCCGACAGCGGCGAAGCGGCGCCGAGATTGGCGAATCTGTCGAGCACGACCTTCGACTCGCAATTGGAAGTGGCGAGCCGGGTCGCCGCCGAAAGCCCGGATCTTTATTTCGAAATCCAGAGTTTGAACGAGTACGGCGGCGAGTCGCTGTCAGCGCTGCAGCAAGCCGTGGAACATTTAATTGCCGCGGTCAAGACGGGGAATTCCGCGGAATTCACCGCCCTCATGATTCGCGGCCGGGCGTACTTGGATGTGCGGGCAGCGGCGCGCGCGGGCTGACGGCCGGAGTGGGGAGAGGACATGGATGATGTGATCCGGGAGAACGACGAGCTCAAGAAGCGCCTCTTGGAATTGACCGCCGAGGCCGCCAATAACGAGTCGATCATGAAGCGCACGCAGGCTCGGGAATTGACGCTGCTGCGGGCCGACGGCTTGGCGCAGCTGCTGCGCGCCATGGTCGATGGGCTGCGCGAGTCCTATTTGCTGGACGCCGTCAGCGTCGTGTTGCTGGACCCTCAGCACGAGATACGCCACTTGCTGGTCGCCGGCGGTGACCGGCCCGAGGAGTTCAAGCAGATTTTCTTCGTCGATTCCCTGATCGGGCTCGCACCGCAGCTGGCGGCGTTGCACAAGCCCTGGCTCGGTCCTTTCATCGGCGCGGATCACCACTCTGCTGTTTCCGGGCAATCCGCATCTCAAGAGCGCCGCTCTGATTCCGCTGCCCCGCAAGGACCGCGCGACCGGCGCTTTGTGCTTGGGAAGCCGCGATCCAACCCGCTTCACGCGGCATCACGGAACCGATTTCTTGGCGCATTTGGGAGCGGTCGCCGCCGTGTGCATCGAAAACGCGGTGAACCGCACGCGCTTGATGCGGGCCGGCATCACCGATTTTCTGACCGGCTGGCACAATCGGCGCTACCTGCAGCAACGATTGAAAGAAGAGCTCGCGCGCGCGCAAAGACACGCCGGCACGATTGCGTGCTTGATGATCGACATCGACCACTTCAAGAGCGTCAATGACGGCTATGGGCACCTGGCGGGCGACAACGCGCTCAAGGAGCTTGCCCAACGAGTCGAAACTCAAATTCGCAGCATGGACACCGCTGCGCGTTTTGGCGGCGACGAACTCGCCGTGCTATTGCCGGAGGCGACTGCGGCCGAGGCCGCCACGCTCGCCGAACGTATCCGAGAAGTGATCGCGGCACTGCCCTTCGAGCTTACCGCGCATGTCGAACGCAGCTTGACGGTATCGGTCGGCGTTGCGGCGGTTGCGCCTGGACGGCATGAGACCGATATGAAGGCGATTGCTGACCGGCTGCTGGCCGACGCCGATGCGGCGTTGTACCGGGCCAAGGCGCTGGGCCGAAATCGTGTGCAAGTAGGCGCCGGGTAATACGCACCGCCGCCCCAACGCGCCGGCGTTAGGAAGTGATGCGGCGTTCGCGCCGGCGCTAGGAAGTGATGCGGCGTTCGCGTCGCATCAGAGCCAAGAACAAAGGCACCCCGATCAGCGCGGTCAGGGCCCCGACCGGCAGTTGCCGTGGCGATGCGGCGATGCGTGCGAAGGTGTCCGCCAAGGTCAGCAAGGTGCCGCCCAAGAGTATCGATGCCGGGACCACGATACGGTGGTTGCTTCCGGCGACCAGCCGCACCAGATGCGGCGTGACCAACCCGATGAAACCGATGCCTCCCGCGGTGGTCACCGCCGTAGCCGTCAATGCGGCGGTCGCGCCGAACAGTGCGATTCGTGCCGGCGACAGCGCGAGCCCCAATGATTGGGATTCGATTTCGCCGCGCGCCAACACATTCAAGCTGCGCGCGCCGGCGATCGCGAGCGCGCCGATGGCCAGCAACATGCAGGGGGCCGCCGGCGAGAAGGAGGCGAAGGATAAATCGCCCATCAGCCAAAAGAGCATTCCGCGCAATCGAGTTTCATCGCCCAGGGCAAGCATCAGACTGACGACCGCCGTACAGCCGGAGGCGACCACAACGCCGTTGAGCAGCAGCCTTTGCGGCGTCCAGCCCCCGCGGGCGTGGGCAAGCGCAAACACCAGAAGTGTCGCGCCCAAGGCTCCCGCTCCGGCCGCCCAGTCCACGAGCAAGCCGCCAAAGCCTAGTAACATCGCGCCGAGGGCCGAGACGGCGGCGCCGCCCGAAATGCCGAGCACATAGGGGTCGGCCAGCGGGTTGCGCAACAATACCTGCATGAGGACGCCCGCCAAGGCAAGCAGGCCCCCCGTGCTGAAGGCGTTAAGGGCGCGCGGCAGGCGCAAATCCAAGATCACATCGCGGACAATGGAATCTCCCCCGTGCAGCAGCGCCGTCAGCACGGTGTCGAGCCCCAAGGTCGTGCTGCCGACCGAGACGGCGAAAGCCAAGCTGGACAGCGCCATCAACGCCAGTAAGGGGAGCAGTCGCACAGGGTTTCATTGTGCCATACCCAGATAGGCGCCTTGCGCAAGGACCACAAGCGGTCGGTGATATGGAACAATTGAGCCAAATGTCCAGCCAACCAACCACCGACTACATCGACAGGGATGGTTTTCGCGCCAACGTGGGAATCGTGCTCACGCGCGCATCCGGAGAGGTGTTTTTAGGCGGCCGGGTCGGCGGCCGCGGCTGGCAATTTCCCCAAGGCGGCGTCAATCGCGGCGAGCGGGTGGAAGAGGCGCTGTTTCGCGAGCTCAAGGAGGAGATTGGTCTGGACCGTCTGGATGTCGAGGTGATGGGTTCGACGCACGGTTGGTTGAGATATCGGCTGCCGCGCCAGTATGTGCGCGATCGCTGCATCGGCCAGAAGCAGCGCTGGTTCTTGCTGAAGCTCGTCGCCGACGAGTCGAAGTTGCGGTTCGATTGCACCCGCACGCCGGAATTCGATCGCTGGAGGTGGGCCGACTATTGGACGCCTGTGCGCGAGGTCGTCTATTTCAAGCGCCGCGTCTACGTGAGGGCTCTGCACGATCTGGGGAAGGTGATGTTCCCAGAAGGCCTGCCACCCTATCCCGAGTGGTGGTCGGATATAAAAGGCGGGGCCGCCCCAGCCCCGTAGATTGCCCGGCGCGAAGCGCCTAACCGGGCTTGACCACGGCGAGCAGCACGATGGCAATCAGCAGCAGCGAGGGCACCTCATTGAAGGCGCGATACCAGCCGGCGCTGTGCGTGTTCCGATCATGGGTAAAATCACGGATCAGCTTGTAGCAGTACGAGTGATACGCGATCAGCAATAACACCAGGGGCAGTTTTATCCGCAGCCACAGCATGCCGAGGTAAGGCGGCGCCGCCGCGAGCATCGCCAACCCGAAAGCCAAGGTTGCGAGGGCGCCGATGGTCATGATCCCGAATAGCCGGCGCTCCATGATTCCAAAGCGTCCGATACTGATCGAGTCCCGAGCGTCCGCGTGATAGACGAACAGCCGGGGCAAATAGAATAGGCCGGCGAACCACGTGACCACCGAGATGACATGAAATGCTTTGAGCCAGAGCATCCGTTATCCCCTTTGCGCACGGCATCGTATACCGTGAGGCTCTGCCTGTCGCCGTAGGGCCAAAGGCTGCCTCAAGGCCGCCGCATCGTGTAATGTCACGTTCCCTTGGCGTCCGCGTCGGAACCGACATATGGTGGATTCGTTCGGCAAACTGGTCGTCAGAACACATGCGCCGAGGCGTCGTGCCGTGCTGCTCTGCTTGTCCGTGCTCTTGGTACTGGGCGTACTGTACGCGGCGTTTGAGATCGGCCGATACGACGCGGGATTTCGGGTCGTCGATTCGGTGCGCGGCGCATTGGCCGCAAGCGCGCGTATCCGCGACCTCGAAGCGGAGAACGCGAAACAGCGCACCGAGTTGGCGGCCGCCGACGTAGCCCGGCGCGTCGATAACGAGGGCTATAAACAGGTCCAGCACAGCCTTGGCGATATGCAGAGCCAAATTGCCCGCCTGAACCAGGACTTGTCGTTTTACCGGGGTTTGGTGCAACCGGATTCGACCGTTCATGTGAAAGTGCAGCAGATGCAAATCCTGCCGGAGGCTGCCACGGGCCAATTCCGCTTGAAGTTCGTGCTGATGCAAACCGGAAAGCCGGACAAAGAGGTCGGGGGCAACGCCGCGATCACCATCGACGGTCTGCTGCATGGGAAACCCTCCAGCTTGTCCTTTGCACAAGTGACGCCAAGCCGGCGCGTCAGCCTGGCATACTCCTTCCGCTACTTTCAGGATTACGATGAACTCATTCAATTGCCGCAAGGGTTCGAGCCGACGCGCGTCGGCGTCGAGATCCGCAGCAGCAAGGACCGCGACGTCAGCCACAGTTTTCGACAGGCTTTCGTTTGGAAGGCGCAGGGAATGTCGGTCGAGACCGAATCGAGCGGAAATACGTCGAGCAAGGGTGAGGCAGATGTTCAAACAGAAACAGATTAAGAACGCGAGTGTCGGCACCTTGATCGGGCCCAAGACTCGAATCAACGGCGATGTGGAGTTCACCGGCGGCCTGCATGTGGACGGCTGCATCACGGGCAACGTCAAGGGCGACTTGAAAGAGGGTACTTTCGTGTCCGTGAGCCAGGAGGGCTCGATCGAGGGATCCGTGATCGCGCCCAACGTCATTCTCAACGGCCTCGTCAAGGGCGACATCGCGGCCAGCGATCGGGTGGAACTCGGCTCAAATGCCCGGGTCTTGGGCAATGTTCACTACGCCACCATTGAAACCGCGGTGGGCGCCCAAATTAATGGGAAATTGATCCATCGGGCGGGCCCGGGGTCCGGCATGGGTGAACCCGGTCCCAAAGACAGCCCGGAACTTTGATCGGCTTACGCTTGACGGGGTAGAATGCGGACATGAGCGCGACACCGGAATCGATGAATACGGGCGATTTGGCCCCGCCCCCGCCCAATGTGCTGGTTTTCACCGACGCCGCGGCGGGCAAGGTGGGCGAATTGATCCGCGAGGAAGCGAACCCGAACCTCAAATTGCGGGTATTCGTGTCCGGCGGCGGCTGTTCGGGATTCCAGTATGGATTCACCTTCGATGAAAAGATCGAGGACGGTGATTTCTGCGTCGAAAACCGTGGTGTGCAGCTGCTCGTCGATCCGATGAGCGCGCAGTACCTCATGGGCGCGGAAATCGACTACAAAGAGGATCTCCAGGGCGCCCAGTTCGTCATTCGTAACCCAATGGCGAAAACAACCTGCGGTTGCGGGTCTTCGTTCTCCGCCTAAGAATGCTATCCGCCCGATGAGCGGCGGTCGTGTCGTGCCGGATGTGCTCGCCGCCGTCGACTTGGGCTCGAACAGTTTTCACATGGTCGTCGCGCGCCATTCGCATGGCCAGCTCGTCATTCTGGATCGCCTCCGAGAAATGGTGCGCCTCGCCGCGGGCCTGGGCGATAGCGGTCGGCTGGATGAGGCCGCGACCGAACGGGCATTGCGCTGCCTCGAGCGCTTCGGGCAGCGCCTGCGCGCCATGCAAGCGAACAGCGTGCGCGTCGTCGGCACCAGTTCCTTGCGGCGAGCCAAGCGCAAGCGCTGGTTCTTGGAGCGCGCCCGCGCCGCTCTCGGTCACCCGATCGAAATCATTTCGGGACTTGAAGAAGCGCGTCTGATTTACGCCGGCGTCGTGCACACGAGTCCCATGAGCCCCGACAAGCGGCTGGTGATCGACATTGGCGGCGGATCGACAGAGGTCGTGATCGGCGAGGGCTTCAATCCGATATTGCCCGAGAGCCTGTCGGTAGGTTGCGTCGGTTTGACCGTGGTTTGCTTCGACGACGGCAAGATTTCCGAGAAGCGCTTCGAACGCGCGCGCACGGCGGTCCGGCTCGAGCTCGAGCCTATCCAAGAGGCTTACCGCAAGCTCGGCTGGCTGCAGGCGTCCGGCAGTTCCGGCACCGTGCGCGTCATCGGCGATGTGGTGCGGCGGCTCAATCCCGAATCGCCGCACATCACTCCGGAGAACCTGCGGTCGCTCGCGGAGCGGGTGATCGCGGCGGGCCATGTGGATGAACTCGATCTCGAGGACGTGGATGCCGAGCGCGCGCCGGTGTTTCCCGCCGGCCTTGCGATTCTTTTGGAAATTGTCGAGAACTTCGGCATCGACCGGGTTCGAGTGGCCGAAGGGGCCATGCGCGAAGGATTGCTGTACGACCTCATGGGCCGTTTTACCGACGAAGATGCGCGCGTGCGCAGCGTGCGCGCCATGGAAAAGCGCTATCACGTCGACGGCGTGCAGGCGGATCGGGTCGAAGCGACGGCGATTGCCCTGCTCGAGCAAGCCGAATCCGAGTGGGGTTTGGAAGATCCGTTGGCGGAAATGGTACTGCGCTGGGCGGCACGGCTGCACGAAACCGGCCTCGACATCGCTCACTCCAAATATCACCGGCATAGCGCGTACCTGCTGCAGCATGCGGACATGCCGGGGTTTCCGCGCGAAGAACAGCTGCTGCTGTCCGCCTTGGTCGGCGGGCACCGCCGGCAATTGTCTTTCGATTCCCTGGAGGATTTGCTGCCGCCTTGGGATCGCCTCGCCGAGTTTCTTATCGTGCTGTTGCGGCTCGCTGTGCTGCTGCACCGCGGACGCAGCCCGCAGCCGCTGCCGGGGGTAGAGCTTCGAGTCAAGGGCCGCACGGTGACCATGGGGCTGCCGCAAGGCTGGATGAAGGAGCATCCGCTCACTCTCGAAGACCTGGAGCAAGAACGGCTGTATTTGAAGGACGCCGGCTTTCGACTCAATATCGTTTGATTCGCCGCCGGCCGCTCACGCATCGATGAGCGGCATGCGCTCGTCGTACAGGCTCAAGAGCCGCGTTTGCGCGCACACGTGCTCGCTCACCTGGGCACGGAGGTAGTGGCCGGAAGATTTCAAGACCCACGCTTGGCTGTCGTCCGCCAGATAAAGTTCCAAGTCATGCGCGACACGCGATTGCAGGTCGGCCGCTTCCACGGGGAACGCGACCTCGATACGGCGGAATAGATTCCTGTCCATCCAGTCCGCGCTGCCGCAGTAGATTTCGCGCTCGCCGGCGTTTTCGAAGTAGTAGACGCGGGAGTGCTCCAGGAAGCGGCCCACGATCGAACGCACCTTGATTCGATCCGAAATGCCGGGGACCCCCGGCCGCAGGCAGCATATGCCGCGAACGATGAGGTCAATGTTCACGCCGGCGCGCGAGGCCCTGTATAACGCTTGGATCATGACGGGCTCGGTGAGTGCGTTGAGTTTCGCAATGATGCGGGCGGGCCTGCCCGCACTCGCATGGGCGCTTTCCCGCTCGATCTTGGCGAGCAGCGCCTGATGCAGGCTGAACGGCGCATGCAGGAGCTTGCGCAGGCGCGGCACGCGGGTCAGTCCCGTCAACTGCAGGAAAATCTCGTGGACGTCCTCGCCGATCGATTCGTCGGCCGTCAGCAAGCCGTAGTCGGTGTAAAGGCGCGCCGTCTTGGGGTGATAGTTGCCGGTGCCCAGGTGGCAGTAGCGCCTCAAGCCTTTTTCCTCGCGCCTGACCACCATGACGAGCTTGGCGTGCGTCTTGAAGCCGAAGACCCCGTACATGACGTGGGCGCCCGCTTCCTGGAGCTTGGTTGCGAGCTCGATGTTCGCTTCTTCATCGAAACGCGCCCGCAGCTCGATGATGACGGTCACGTCCTTTCCCGCCTGCGCGGCTTCGGCGAGCGCGCTGACGATGGCAGAATCGCTGCCGGCGCGATACAGAGTCTGCTTGATGGCCAACACCTGCGGGTCGCTGGCGGCCTGCTTGATGAAATCGGCGACGGGGCCGAAACCTTGGAATGGGTGATGGAGGAGAACGTTGCCGGCACGCAAGGTTGTGAATAGGTCGGTGCCCATGCGCAGGCGTTCAGGGACGCTCGGCGTGAACGGCGGGTACTTGAGTTCCGTGCGGTCCACTAAATCGTACACGGCCATGAGGCGATTCAGATTCACCTGTCCCGAAACCTTGTAAAGGTCCTCGTTGGTGAGTCCAAACTGCCCGAGCAGGTACGTGAGAATCTCCTCCGGGCAGTCGTGCGCGGTTTCCAAGCGAACGGCATCGCCGAAGCGGCGCGATGCGAGCTCGCCTTCGACGGCGCGCAACAGGTCGTCGACTTCTTCCTGCTCGACGAACAAGTCGCTGTTGCGCGTGACTCGAAACTGATAACAGCCGCGCATGTGCATGCCGGCGAACAGCTTCGAAACGAAAGACTCGACGATGGTGCCCAAGAACACGAAATTGCGGCTGCCGAGCTCGTCGGGCAGCTTGATGATGCGCGGCAAGGAACGGGGGGCCTGCACCACCGCGAGGCCGCTGTTGCGGCCAAAACCGTCCTCGCCTTCGACGACCACCGCAAAATTCAAACTCTTGTTGAGTATTTTCGGGAACGGCCGCGCCGGGTCCAGCGCCAGCGGGCTCAAGACAGGCTCCACTTCGCGGCTGAAATAATCGGCGAGCCAAGCGGCCTGGGCCTCGGTCCACATTTCGGGCGAGACGAACACCACGCCTTTCTTGGCGAGTTCGGGCATGAGCACATCGTTCAGCAACTGATACTGCTCATCGACCAAGCGCACGGCGCGAAGACGAATCGCTTTCAGCTGTTCCGGAACCGGCAATCCGTCCGGTCCGCCCTGCACCGCGCCGGCTTCCAACAGCTCCTTGAGGCCGGCGACGCGGATCTCGAAGAATTCATCGAGGTTTGCGCATGAGATACACAGAAACCTGACTCTCTCCAACAGCGGGATGCGGTTGTCCTTTGCCTGCTCCAGGACGCGCTGATTGAACTCCAGAAAGGAGAGTTCGCGATTGATATACAGTTGCGGTATCTGCAGGTCGCTATCGTTCATCTCGAATTACGCTCCTATGCGTAACGATACACGCCGTCCGGCAGCACGTGCGCCCGACATGAAGCCTCCTTGAAGCGCGAGGCTCCTATGAAGGCGTCAGTTGATCGAGATCCTCGAATCATTCAGGACAGCGGAGACCGCAAACACACTGCTTGCAAGCGAGCCGAAGGGAACGGCGGGGGCCTCCATGGCAACCGGACCGGTGAGAGCGGGGGCGCTTTTGGGATCGCTCTTGATGGGTGACAAACCGGCGAGCAGGGGTGCGGTCATGCTGCGGAACTTTTGCAGCAGCTCCGGACGCAGCGGCTCGGCACCTGCCAGGTGAACGGTCTGCGGATTCTTGTGCACGCCATTGACCAGGTACTCGTAGTGCAGGTGCGGGCCGGTTGCGAGTCCGGTCATCCCGACGTAGCCGATGACATCGCCCTGATTCACCGCCGTGCCGACGTGTATGTGCTTGGCGAAGCGCGACATATGACCGTACAAGGTCGACACGCTGCTGCCATGGGCCAAGACCAAGGCGTTGCCGTAGCCACCGCGCCTTCCCGCAAAGCTGACCCGTCCATCTCCCGCCGCGTGCACGGGCGTGCCTGTCGGCGCCGCGTAGTCGGTACCCATGTGTCCCCGAATGAGGTTCAAAATGGGATGCATGCGGTGCGGATTGAATACCGAGCTGACCCTCGTGAATTCGACGGGTGCTCGCAAGAAAGCCTTGCGCATGGGCAGGCCGTCCGGCGAATAATAGCTGGCGTTGCCCGTGTCGCCGACGAAGCGTACCGCCCGATACGTTTTGCCGGAATTGACGAATTCCGCGGCCAACACCTCCCCGTCGCGAAGATACCTGCCGTCCTGATAGATTTGTTCGTATACGGCGGTGAAGCGATCGCCCTCACGGATGTCGAGCACGAAATCGATGTCCCAGGCAAATATAGCGGCGAGCTTCAGGGCCACGGTATCCGAGATGTCCGCGGCGCCCGCTGCCTGAAACAATGAAGAATCGATCGTGGCGCCGGCGGTCCGAATCCGTGTCTGCACCGGCTCGTCGATCATCCTGGCCGCGAAGCTGTCATTTTCACGCACGACGTTGAGAGTTTGGGTTTCACTGACCTTGCGCGTGAGTTGCTTGATTTCGCCCCCGGAATGCACCAGCTTGATTGCATCCCCCGGTTTGAGGAAATCGAGGCTCTGGCGAATGCCGGGTAATTGACGAATCGCCGCCAGGTCGGCCTTGCTGAGCGCCATGCGGCGAAAAATGGCGTCCAGAGTGTCGTGTTTCCCGACAATCGCGTCGATCGTGGCCAGGGTGACGCCCGGCTGCGCATTGGCGACCGCAGCGGCTTGAAGCGCACGGCCCTGACGCGTTGTTGCGGCTTGAAGCGGCGGGGCGGCTTGAGGCGGCGGGGCGGCCGAGGCGGCTTCGACCGAAGCAGGCGTCGCGGTTTGTCCCGCAGCGTGCCAAGCCGTGGCATACCAGAGAATGACGGCCACCGCGGCGGCGAGCACAGCAAAGGAGGAGGCCTGTCTAAGGAGGGGATGCTTGAACCGCGGGAATAGCCTGAAGTTGTTGCGATGCACTATTTTCTCAAGTGATCCCAGCGAAAGGAGATGCCAGGCTAGCCGCCAGCCCAAGCCCGGTCAATCTAATGCGTCTCGTTTGCCGATGCGACCCGGCGACCGTAGAGTGCGGGATCGCTCAAAACTACGAGGCCACGCTTGTCCGACATTGCACAA
>CAWBUE010000003.1:0-482500 GCA_963791825.1 uncultured Gammaproteobacteria bacterium | reverse complement strand
CGAAAGGTGTAGTCGATGGAAAGCAGGTTAATATTCCTGCACCGATTGCTACTGCGATGGGGTGACGGAGAAGGCTAAACAAGCCGGGGTTGGTTCCCGGTTCAAGGTCGTAGGGAGAGTTTCCAGGTAAATCCGGAGACTCATCAATCCCAAGAGCTGAGTACGAGGACTCTTCGGAGTTCGAAGTTGTTGATGCCACGCTTCCAGGAAAAGCCTCTAAGCTTCAGGTAGTAATCGTCCGTACCGCAAACCGACACTGGTGGGTAGGAAGAAAATTCTTAGGCGCTTGAGAGAACTCGGGTTAAGGAACTCTGCAATTTGACACCGTAACTTCGGGAGAAGGTGTGCCTTTGATGGTGAGGGGATTTACTCTCCGAGCTGTTAGAGGTCTCAGATAATCGGGGGCTGCGACTGTTTACCAAAAACACAGGACTCTGCGAACACGAAAGTGGAAGTATAGGGTCTGACGCCTGCCCGGTGCCGGAAGGTTAATTGATGGGGTCAGCCGCAAGGCGAAGCTCTTGATCGAAGCCCCGGTAAACGGCGGCCGTAACTATAACGGTCCTAAGGTAGCGAAATTCCTTGTCGGGTAAGTTCCGACCTGCACGAATGGCGTAACGCTGGCCCCACTGTCTCGACCCGAGACTCAGTGAACTTGAAATCGCTGTGAAGATGCGGCGTAGCTGCGGAAAGACGGAAAGACCCCGTGAACCTTTACTATAGCTTTACACTGAACTTTGAATTTGTTTGTGTAGGATAGCTGGGAGCCTACGAAGTGGGGACGCTAGTTCTCATGGAGGCAACCTTGAAATACCAGCCTGACAACTTCGCAGTTCTAACCTTGGCCCGTAATCCGGGTTGGGGACAGTGTATGGTGGGTAGTTTGACTGGGGCGGTCTCCTCCCAAAGAGTAACGGAGGAGTGCAAAGGTACCCTCAGCGCGGTCGGTCATCGCGCATAGAGTGCAATCGCATAAGGGTGCTTAACTGTGAGACGGACATGTCGAACAGGTACGAAAGTAGGTGATAGTGATCCGGTGGTTCTGTATGGAAGGGCCATCGCTCAACGGATAAAAGGTACTCCGGGGATAACAGGCTTATTCCTCCCAAGAGTCCACATCGACGGAGGAGTTTGGCACCTCGATGTCGGCTCATCACATCCTGGGGCTGTAGCAGGTCCCAAGGGTATGGCTGTTCGCCATTTAAAGTGGTACGCGAGCTGGGTTCAGAACGTCGTGAGACAGTTCGGTCCCTATCTTCCGTAGCCGTTGGAGATTTGAGGGTGAGTTGCTCCTAGTACGAGAGGACCGGAGTGAACGTATCTCTGGTGTTCCGGTTGTCACGCCAGTGGCACTGCCGGGTAGCTATATACGGACGGGATAACCGCTGAAAGCATCTAAGCGGGAAGCCCCCCCCAAGATTAGATCTCCCTAGACCTTTAAGGTCTCTAAAGGGCCGTCGAAGACTACGACGTTGATAGGCTGGGTGTGTACGCGCAGTAATGCGTTTAGCTAACCAGTACTAATTGCCCGTGAGGCTTGACCATATAACACCCAAGCGATTTGCCTAACGTCGAATCGTGTGTGGGTAATCAATTGATGACTTGAATGCGACCAAGCATCGAAACAAATTGCGCGAATTAGTGGTGGGGCTGAGCCATGACTCGGCCCCTCTACGACCGGTTTGCCTGGCGGCCATAGCGAGTGGGAACCACCCGATCCCTTTTCGAACTCGGAAGTGAAAACGCTCTGCGCCGATGCTAGTGTCGACTTTGTCGATGTGAAAGTAGGTCACTGCCAGGCTCTTAATACGAAACGAACCCTCACCGGCGCAAGCCGGTGGGGGTTTTTTTTGGCGGCTGCAATGCTAGTCGCGTTTGCCCCGAGGAGCGTTCGCGCGATTCCTGAGAGCTTCCGCTTCGGCCGGGGTGATGAGCCACGGAGTATTGAAGGAGATGAACCATTCGCCCTGCTCGGGCGTTCTCTTCACCAAGGCCGCCAGTGCGGCGAAATCCGCTATCGTCGCCGTCGGTCCGGCGATCACGCCGCTGATCGAATTGAATCTCGGCGCCGGGCCGACTGCGTTGATGTAAGGGAACATCAGATAAGTGGAGCGGCCGTGCGTAACGACACGGGTCAGCGTCTCATCGATGTCGTTCGGATCGAAGGGTTTTAGGGTATTCACGGGCCGAGTCTAGCAAAGGGCGCCGGCTGATTCATGCGCGGTAGGGTGTCCCATCCTGGTGGGCGAATCCCCCACCGCCTTTGAGAAAACGCAGGTCGATATCCGGGTAGTCCCCCTCGTCGTCGGCCTTGCGGGATCCGACTTCAAGGACCATCGCGTCGCGCTGGGATCGATTTTGCAGGTGGTGCCCATCCGGAACGCCCGCCTTGAATCCCGCGCAATCGCCGGCGCGTAAAACCTCCTCCCCGGCGTCGGTCACGAGCACCACCTCGCCGTCGAGCACAAAGACGAATTCGTCCTCGGCCGAATGCCAGTGCCGCTGGCTGGACCAGGCTCCCGGCGGCAGGCGCAGCAAGTTCACGCCGAAGTCGGTCAGCCCCGCCGCATTGCCCAAGCGCTGCCGAATGCGCGCCGCGCATGGGGCGTCGAACGGCGGCGGATACCTCGAGCCACAAACCGCCGATACCGAATTCAAGTCAATTCGCTTGCCCATGGAGGAGCTCCGATCTGCGGATATTACGGTAAGGGCCGCGGCGACGGCGGCCGCTACTACAAAGCCTTGCCCATCGCCATGCCGACGGAGCGGACCCGTTCCTGAATTTGCAGGTTCCACCAATTGTCGACACTTGCGGCGAGCCCGGCGAGGTCCAAGCCCGCCGCGGCAAGGCAGGTGTCGCGCGAACCATGTTCGATGAAGCGGTCAGGTATGCCGATATGAAACAGCGGCAGCTGTACGCCATGGAAAGCGAGCAATTCGCCGACCCCGGCGCCGGCGCCGCCGATAACGGCGTTCTCTTCGATGGTCACGATAGCCCGGTGACGCGCCGCGACGGACATGACAAGTTTCTCATCGAGCGGCTTGACGAAGCGCATGTTGACCAGCGTCGCATCGAGCCGCTCCGCGATCTTGCGCGCGGATTCGACGAGCGCGCCGAATGCGAGGATCGCAAGGCCGCTGCGGCCTTCGCGGCGCAGCTGCGCGCGTCCCACCGGAATCGCCGTCATTTCCGCGGCGATTGGGGCGCCCGGGCCCGCGCCGCGCGGGTAGCGCACCGCGGAAGGCAATGCCAACGTCGTCGCCGTGTAAAGCATCTGGCGGCATTCGTTCTCGTCCGCCGGCGCCATGATCACCATGTTCGGAATGCAGCGCAGGAACGAGAGGTCGTAGCTGCCCTGGTGAGTGGCGCCATCGCTGCCGACGAGCCCGGCCCTGTCCAGGGCAAAAATTACCGGCAGTTTCTGCAGGGCGACGTCATGGATCAGTTGATCGTATGCGCGCTGCAGGAAGGTGGAATAAATCGCGACGACCGGCTTCAGCCCCTCGGCCGCGAGTCCCGCGGCAAACGTCACCGCGTGTTGTTCGGCGATGGCAACGTCATAGTAGCGGTCGGGAAATCGCTTCGAGAATTCGACGAGTCCCGAGCCTTCGCGCATCGCCGGCGTGATGCCGACGATGGAAGGGTCGCGTTCCGCCATGTCGCATAGCCACTTGCCGAAGATCTGCGAGTAAGTCGGGCCGGCGCTGGCCTCCTTGAAGATCATGCCGCTCGCCGGGTCGAACGGTCCCGGGCCGTGCCACTTGATTGGGTCCGCCTCCGCGGGCGCGTAGCCTTTGCCTTTCCGCGTGACGACGTGCAGGAACTGGGGACCGTGCAGCTGTTGAAGGTTTCTCAGCGTGCTGACAAGGGCCTTGACGTCGTGGCCATCGATGGGGCCGATGTAGTTGAACCCCATCTCTTCGAAGAGCGTGCCGGGAAGAACCATACCCTTGATGTGCTCTTCCGAGCGGCGCGCAAGCTCCCATACGGTCGGCATCTGGCGCAAGACCTTCTTGCCGCTCTCGCGCAGATGGGAATACATGCGGCCGGACAGGGCGCGGGCGAGATAGTTCGAGAGGGCGCCGACGTTCTCGGAAATCGACATGTCGTTGTCATTGAGGACGATCAACAGATCCGTAAGCAGCGAGCCCGCATGGTTGAGCGCCTCGAATGCCATCCCTGCGGTGAGCGCGCCGTCGCCGATGATCGCCACGGCCCGGCGTTTTTCTCCGCGTTGCGCCGCCGCGACGGCCATACCCAAAGCCGCGCTGATCGAGGTGCTGGAGTGCCCAACGCCGAACGTGTCGTATTCGCTCTCCGCGCGAGTCGGAAAAGGCGCCAGGCCCTGGTCCTGCTTGATGGTGTGGAGCAGGGCGCGCCGGCCGGTCAGCACCTTGTGCGGGTAGGCCTGGTGTCCTACATCCCAGACAAGCCGGTCATAGGGGGTATCGAAGACGTAATGCAGGGCAATCGTCAGCTCTACGGTGCCCAATCCCGCTGCAAAATGGCCTCCTCGGGTGCTCACGCTCTGGATCAGGAATCTGCGCAACTCCCCGGCCAGCTCCGTCAGCCGCGACATCGGAATGCGGCGCAGATCCGCCGGTGCATCGATGGTATCGAGCAGGGGATAGTTCTCGGGCGGAGCGGTCATGGCCTTATTTTATACTGCGTGGCCACCTTGGTGGCAAAAACCGAAGCCTAGTGTTGCAAATTTGCACCACGGGCGGCCCGCTGACATGATGCTATTGTCCAGGGTTTCCGAGATACTGTCCTCATGGATTCCGTCAGCTCAGATGAAGTCTATCAAGACCAGATTCTCCCCCATGTTTCGCGCACCTTCGCGCTGACGATCCCCCAGTTGCCGGAGGGCCTGCGCGCTGCGGTGACCAACGCCTATTTGCTGTGCCGCATTGCGGACACCATCGAGGACGAACCCTCGCTGTCGCCCCCCGAAACCCTGGCGTTCTTGCAGCGCTTCAGCGCGGTCTCGGGCTGCCACGACAACCCCGCGCCGCTGGCCAGGGAGATCGCGCAGCGACTGTCGGACCGGACCTTGCCGGCAGAGCGCGACCTGGTGAGCAACATGGGGCGCGTCATTGGAGTTCTGTCCAGTCTGAATGGCACGCAGCAAAACGCGATCCGACGATGCGTCGCGCTCATGTGCAGTGGGATGCCTCAATTCCAGTTCAGCGCGAGCCTCAAGGGCCTCGCCCGCTCGAGTGACCTCGACGATTATTGCTACTACGTCGCGGGAGTCGTCGGCGAAATGCTCACGGATTTGTTTTGCGATTACTCCCCGGAGATTGCCCGTAGCCGCTCGGCGCTGTCCTCGAAGGCCGCTTCCTTCGCGCAGGGCCTGCAGATGACCAATATCCTGAAGGACGTTTGGGAAGACCGCAGCCGCGGCGCATGCTGGTTGCCGCAGGATGTGTTTGCACGACATGGAGTCGATCTCGCGGAGGTCTCGAGTACTCCCTTCGATCCGCGCTTCGGCGCCGGCTTCCGCGAGCTCGTCGGCGTGGCACACGCGCATTTGCGCAACGCGCTCGACTACACGTTGTTGATTCCCGGCAAAGAGATAGGCATACGCCGGTTTTGCTTGTGGGCGATCGGGCTTGCCGTCCTGACCTTGCGCGAGATAGAGCGCAATCCCCGCTTCACTGCGGGCACTCAAGTGAAGGTGACGCGATCTCAAGTGGCCATGACCCGGTTGCTGACGGACATGGCGGGCCGCAGCGACTGGATACTGCGGCGCTTGTTCGCGCTGGCGGCGCGGGGTCTGCCGCTCGCGCGGGGTGTCGAGCTGCGCCATTCGCGCGAGGCTCCGGTCGGCCTGCGCGAAGAATCGGCCGGCGGGCCGGAGCACATCCTGCGCTCCTTCGGGAATTCCGGCTCATGAACCGTATCGCACCCGGCATCCCGTACCCCGATCCGCAATCCGACGCGCGCGGCGAGATTGTTTCGCACACCCTGCGCCGGGTAACGGATTCACCCTTGGATCGTGCGGTGTTGCAGGCCCGCGACGCACTGCTGGCGCGCCAGGATCCTCAAGGCTACTGGCTATTCGAACTCGAGGCCGACTGCACCATCCCGGCCGAGTACATCATGATGATGCACTTCTTGGACGAGATCGACACTGCCTTGGAGGCGAAGATCTGCCGCCACCTGCGCTCCGCCCAAGATGAACATGGCGGGTGGCCGCTCTACCGCGGCGGTGATTTCAATATCAGCTGCTCGGTCAAGGCCTATTACGCATTGAAACTCGCCGGCGACAGTCCCGACGCGCCGCACATGGCCCGTGCACGCACCGCGATATTGGAACGCGGCGGTGCGGCGGCGGCCAATGTGTTCACGCGGATTGCGCTTGCCCTCTTCGGGGAGCTGCCGTGGCGCGGTGTCCCCTATATTCCCGTCGAGATCATGTTGTTGCCGCGGTGGTTTCCCTTCCATCTCGACAAGGTGTCCTATTGGTCGCGCACCGTCATGGTGCCGCTGTTCATTCTGTGCACCCGCAAGCCGGTCGCCAAAAACCCGCGAAACGTGCACATCCGCGAATTGTTCACGGTTCCTCCCGAAGAAGAGCGCGATTATTTTCGGCGCAAGGGACTGCTGGCCAAGATCTTTCTGATGGCCGACAGGCTCGGCCGCTTGATGGATCCGCTGATTCCGGCTCGCATGCGCGAAACGGCAACGCGCCGCGCGGAGAGCTGGATGCTCGAGCGGCTCAACGGTGAAGATGGCCTGGGCGCGATTTTCCCCGCCATGGTAAACGCCTTGGAAGCGATGACGATACTGGGCTACGCTGAAGATGATCCGCGGCGCCTCACCGCGAAACGCGCGCTGCAAAAGCTGCTGGTCGTCGGCGCATCAAGCGCCTATTGCCAGCCTTGCGTTTCGCCGATATGGGACACCGCGCTTGCGACCCTGGCGATGCAAGAGGCCGGCGATTCATCGTCCCACGACGCGTCGATCCGGGCGCTCGACTGGCTGCAGAAGCGGCAACTACTCGACGAACCCGGCGACTGGCAGGTGAAACGGCGCGGATTGGCCGGCGGCGGGTGGGCGTTTCAGTTCGCGAACAGCCACTACCCGGATCTCGACGACACGGCGGTCGTCGTGTGGGCCATGCATCAAGCCCGCGATTCGGGCCGCTACGCCGAGAGCGTGCGCCGTGCCTTGGACTGGCTTGTCGGGATGCAAAGCAAGGACGGCGGTTTCGCCGCCTTCGACGCCGACAACACCAGCTACTACCTGAACATGATTCCATTTGCCGATCACGGCGCCCTCCTCGATCCGCCGACGAGCGATGTCACCGCGCGGGTGGTGGCCGTGCTCGCCCGCATCGGGCGCCCGCAGGACAAGCAGGCGTTGAGCCGGGCCATCTCCTACCTGCGATCGCAGCAGGAACCCGACGGCTCCTGGTTCGGCCGCTGGGGCACGAACTACATTTACGGCACGTGGTCGGTGCTGACGGCGCTCGCGCAAGCGCACATCGGCGGCGAGGATCTCGCCGTGCGGCGCGCCGTCCAGTGGCTCAAGCTCAAGCAGAACGCGGACGGCGGCTGGGGCGAGAGCAACGACACCTATGACGCCGGCAGCGGCGCGCCCGGAGAATTCCCCAGCACCGCCTATCAGAGCGCCTGGGCTCTCCTGGGGTTGTGTGCCGCCGGCGAAGCCGGATCGGACGCGGCGCGGCGCGGCGCGGAGTTCCTGATGCGCGCGCAGCGGGCCGACGGCCTTTGGAGCGACTTGAGCTTTACGGCGCCCGGGTTTCCGCGCGTGTTCTATTTGCGATATCACGGCTATTCCGCCTATTTTCCGCTCTGGGCGTTGGCGGCCTACCGCACGTTGACCCGCCGCGGAATCGCTCATTGAATGAAGTCGGCGTCGTCGCGGCCCTCGACGCGGAGGCGCGCACACTGGGGCCTTCGGTGCGGCGGCACGACGGGTTATCGGCCTTTGGCGACGGAGCATTGCTCGCGGTCGGCGGCATGGGTTGCGCTCTCGCCGCGATCGCAGCGCGTAAGCTTGTCGATGGCGGAGCTTCTAGGCTGGTCAGCTTCGGTCTGGCGGGGGGACTCGACCCCGCTTTGAGCACGGGCACGGTCGTTTTGCCGAGCGCCATCGTTTCCTGCGCCGGCGCGCGGTTCATGACATCACCCGAGTGGCGCGAACAGTGGAGTATTGCCGTCGCCTCGCAGCGCAGCGTGGCCGCAGGGACGCTCCTCACGAGCTCGACACCCATCGACGCCGTGGCCGACAAAGCCGCTGCTTTTCGACAGACCGGCGCCGTTGCGGTCGACATGGAAAGCCTGGCCGTCGCGGAAGTCGCCGCTGCCTATCGTCTGCCGTTCGTCGCGGTGCGAGTGATCGTGGATACGGCAGCCGATGCGCTCCCGCGGGCGGTAACGGCGGCGAGCCGGGCCGGCCAATTGAGCATCGGCCGATTCATCGGCGGACTCGCACTGGCACCCGGCGAACTGCTTGCGGTGATCCGTCTTGCGCGCCGCTATCGAGCGGCGATGCTTTCGCTCAAGTCCGCAGCCCGCGCCGGATTGCGTACATCGGCCGCCGCCGGTGCCCGCGTTGCATGAAGGCACTCGTTACCGGGGCGACCGGCTTCGTCGGCGCGGCGATTGCAAGGGCACTGCGCGCGGCCGGTTGGGAGGTGCGGGTCCTCGCCCGCAGCGGCTCGAACCGCAGCAATCTCAAGGACCTCTCGCTGGAGGTCGCGGAGGGGGATCTTGCGGACGTGAGATCGCTCGAACGCGCGCTCGACGGCTGCGCGGGAGTGTTTCATGCGGCAGCGGACTATCGGCTGGGCGTGCGCCATTCGGCGGAACTCTATAGCACCAACGTCGAAGGCACCCGCAACGTCCTCAATGCCGCCCGCACCGTGGGGGTTTCGCGCATCGTGTACACGAGCAGCGTCGCCACCATCGGCATTCCCGAGGACGGCTCCGCGGGCGATGAGGGGACGCCCGTTGGATTGAGCAACATGATCGGCCACTACAAGCGCTCGAAGTATCTTGCGGAAGAAGTGGCGCGCGATGCCGCGCGACTGGGCATGCCCGTGGTCATCGTCAATCCGTCGACGCCAGTGGGCTGGGGCGACATCAAGCCCACCCCGACGGGTCAATTGGTTCTCGATGCCGCCGCGGGCAGGATGCCGGCATACGTCGATACCGGCCTCAACATCGTGCATGTGGATGACGTTGCCGCCGGCCATTTGCTCGCCTACGAGCGCGGCCGAGCCGGCGAGCGGTACATCCTCGGAGGGCAAGACATGACGTTGCGTGAAATTCTCGGGCAAATCGCGATGCTCGTGAACCGCAAACCGCCGAGAATCCGCCTGCCTTATGGCGTGATCCTCCCGGTCGCCTACGCGGCCGAAGCGCTCGCCTGGATGTCGGGCCGCAGCGGCCGAGTGACGCTCGAGGGCGTGCGCATGTCACGCAAACGCATGTATTTTCGCAGCGACAAGGCGGTGCGTGAATTGGGATATCAGTGGCGGCCGCCTCTCGAGGCGTTCGAAGACGCGGTGCGATGGTTTCGCGAGCGCGGTTTGCTGAGCGCGCGCTGAGCGCTGGCGCCCGCGTTTCGCAAGCGGCTATCATTCGATCAATGGGTGACCTTCATAGCCGCCGGCGCAGCGCTTCAATTGGCGATTCCGATACTCTGATTCTGGTGGACGCGGCCGATCACGGGGTCGGCCATCTGAGCAAGGCGCAGTGCCATCAGGGTGAAGGCGTCCTGCACAGGGCGTTTTCGCTGCTGATTTTCAATGCGGCGGGCGAGCTGTTGCTGCAGCAGCGGTCGGCCTCCAAGCGGCTGTGGCCCCTGTACTGGTCGAACAGCTGCTGCAGCCATCCGCGCAGGTTCGAGACCATGGAAGCGGCCGTAAATCGCCGCCTTTACGAGGAATTGGGTGTGCGCTGCCCGCTGCATTTTCTGTTCAAATTCCAATACCAGGCGCAATTCGATGCAACGGGCGCGGAGAACGAACTTTGCTCGGTGTTCATCGGGCGCAGTTTCGATCCTGTCAAGATCAATGCGGATGAAATCCACGCCTTGCGCTGGATCGATCCCGAGGCGCTGCAGATCGAACTCGCGGCCGCAGATGCCGGGAACTTTACGCCATGGTTCCGGATCGAATGGGCTCGAATCTGGCGGGATCACCGCGCTCAGATACTGAATTTGCAATCCGAATTGGGTTCTTGAGGCCCCTCGCGGTAAGATAGCGCATGGCTATTCCATTGCTTCAAATGTACAAGGTCGCGCGTTATATCGCCGGACGTAAGATACGCGGCGATAAGCGTTATCCGCTCGTCTTGATGTTGGAACCGCTCTTTCAATGCAACCTTGCCTGCTCCGGGTGCGGAAAGATCGATTATCCCAAGGAAATCCTGCAGAAGCGGGTCAGCGTGCAAGACGCATTGCGCGCGGTCGATGAATGCGGAGCGCCCATCGTTTCGATCCCCGGCGGCGAACCGCTAATTCACAAGGAGATGCCGCAAATCGTCGCCGGCATCGTCGCGCGCGAGAAATTCGTCTATTTGTGCACGAACGCGATTCTCTTGTCCAAGCACATCGATGAATATCAGCCTTCGCCGTATCTCACTTTCTCGATTCACCTCGATGGCAATCGCCAGCGTCACGATGAATCGGTATGCCAGGAAGGTGTCTACGACAAGGCGGTCGCCGCGATCCAATTGGCCAAAGCCAAGGGTTTTCGCGTGACCATCAATTGCACCTTGTTCAACGGCGAGAACCCGGAAGACGTCGCTGAATTCTTCGATACCGCGACCCAGCTGGGCGTCGAAGGGATCACGGTGTCCCCCGGCTACAGCTACTCTCACGCGCCGAAACAGGACGTATTCCTGGGGCGCAATGCGAGCAAGCAGTTGTTTCGCAGCATTTTCAGCCGCCGCCGCCGCCCGTCCGGAGTGCCGTGGTCGTTCAATCATTCCGCCCTGTTCTTGGATTTCCTCGCGGGAAACCAAACCTATCAGTGCACGCCTTGGAGCAATCCAACCTACAACGTGTTCGGTTGGCAACGGCCTTGCTACCTGCTTTCGGATGAAGGGTACGCACCCAGCTACCGCTCGCTGATCGAGGATACGGAGTGGGAAAAATACGGCGTCGGCAAAAATCCCCGCTGCGACAACTGCATGGCGCACTGCGGGTTCGAGGGCACGGCGGTCAATGATGCATTCAGCCATCCCCTGAAGGCGCTGAAGGCTTGGATGCGAGGACCGCGCATCAACGGCCCGATGGCGCCCGACCTGCCTGTCCAATACGCCGACGGCGCGCGGCAAGGCACCGTTGCGGCAATTCCCCTCAGCGAGATCAAGCGCATGAGCCGGGATACCGTATGAGGCGGGAGAGCGACGACTCCTTGCGCGCGTGAACGACGCGGATCGTCGCACACCGGCACAGGACGAAGCCGCAAGTGCCGATCTGTTCGGCGCGCAGCTCGAAGCCTGGCGTCTGCGCATGGAGCGCGCGCTGGCGGCCCGCCTTCCGGATTCGAGCCTGGTGCCTGCGCGTTTGCACGAGGCCATGCGCTACAGCGTGTTGGGCGGCGGTAAGCGAATAAGGCCGGCGTTGCTGTTCGCCGCCGCGCGCACGTTGGGCCTATCGGAAGACGATGTCGAAGGCGCCGCATGCGCCATCGAACTGGTGCATGTCTATTCCCTCGTGCACGACGACCTGCCGGCGATGGACAACGACGATTTGCGCCGCGGCCGCCCGACGTGTCACAAGGCCTACGATGAGGCCACGGCGATTCTGGTGGGCGATGCGCTGCAGCCGCTGGCGTTCCAATTGCTCGCACGGGACGCGGCGCTGCCGGCCTCTCCTGCGATACGGATACGCTTGATCGACATGTTGGCGCAGGCCGTCGGCACCTTCGGCATGGCCGGCGGCCAGGCGATCGACCTGGCCGTGCAAGGGACGCGTCTCGACATCAGTCAGGTGGAAGACTTGCATGCCCGGAAAACCGGCGCCGTGATTCGCGCCAGCGTATTGATGGCTGCCGAATGCATTCCGGCGCTCGACGCCGATCTTTACGACGCCCTCGCGCGTTTTGCCGCGGCGGTGGGCTTGGCGTTCCAGATTCAAGATGACTTGCTCGATGTGACCGGCGATCCCTCGACGTTGGGCAAGGCAACCGGAGCGGACAGCGAACGCGCGAAACCCACGCATCCCGCCATCATCGGCATTCCGGCCTCGCAACAGCGCGTCCGTCTTCTGCACACGCAGGCGATCGACGCACTCGAGCCGTTCGGCGAACGAGCGGAATCGCTGCGATCGCTAGCCAACTGGTTGTTGTTGCGGAAATACTGACGGGAACGCTCCCAGGCCCACGCCCGCGCCATTGCGCTGCATCGCGGTCGAAGAGACGCTCATGACCGCGCAATGGTCGCACGCCCCGTTTTAGCCCATCGCCCACACCGATTGGAAATCGACGTTGACACCGGCCGGTCATGAGCCGATCTTAGACTGAACGAGTCGCGAGCCACGGATCGGGCATCTCCCGGGCCGTGAAAAAAGCGCCGCGGAGGATGTGACAGAGTGCAGCGGAACACAATCAGCCATGCGCGCCTCATGCGCGAATCGACGGACCGCGTCGAAAAGGCGCTGCATGCCGCAGATTCCAAAGAGCATCTCGTGGCCCACCGCATACTCGAAAACCCCAAAACTTGGGAGGTCTGGGAGAACGAGCATTCGAATCTGATGCGCCAAGTCGCCGTTTACAGCGTCTTGCGCACCCAGGCTGCCGCCCTCAGGCATACCGCGTTGCGGCTGATCGAAGGCAAGGCGCTATTCGAATATCTGCGCCAGAACGCGGTGCGCGGAGCCGAGCGCTGTCAGTTGCTCCAGCACTTCTATCCGACGCGCGGCTATCAATACGCGGTCATCGCCGAACATGGAGGCTATCTGCGCAAGGCATGCAGCTATTTATGCGCGAATCACGTCGGCACGGGATTGGTGCACGACCCCGCGTTCCTCGATCCGATGCAGCACTACGAAAGTCTTTACGGAGAATATTTTCATCTTTACTGCGTGACCCTATTTTCGAAAGACGGCATCGAGTCGGCGTCGGAACGGTCGCTGTTGCCGCTGCTCAAGCACCAACTCAACGAATGGCGTTGGTCGATTCTCAATCCGCGGCAGAGCCAGCCGCGAATCAAGCGCGAGTCCGACATTCGCCGGCCGACCGGCGATACGCAGCGGCTCCCGATGCTCAGAATCTAGCCCCGGTGGATACCCGCATTTTCGACATCCCGGCGAATGCAACGGAAGCCGTGATTCTCCTGAACGCGGGCGGAGCTCACTGAATCGCGGCTTTGCGCTCCTTCGCGGACGGCGGCGTCCATAGATAGATCCACGTTTCCGACAAGGCTCTGCCTTCCAGGCGCAAATACAGACGCATATCGATCGGTTCGATGCTGTCCTCGGGCGGTTTAACGTCGAACAGCGCACGATAGCCGTTGAATTCCGGGACGTAGTGCGCGGTGACATGCTCGGTCTGACCGCGCGAGGTGCTGATGACGGCCTCGACCGCGGCGTCCTTGGCAAGAGCGCCCAGTTCGCCGCCGGCAAAGTCGACGGCAAAATGCCAGGAATAGTATTGGCGCTTCTGCCCCACCGTGCCGCCGATGCCGGTGCGCGTAGCGATCGTCTGCGCAAGCGGCGAAGCGTACGGCATGCGCGTGCCCCAATAGAGATGATAGCCGAACAGCAGCTCCTGTCCGGCCTTCGGTTTCTCGGCGGGATTCCAGAACGCGACGATGTTATCGAAGGTCTCATCCACGGTGGGAATTTCCACCAGCTGCACCGAGCCCTTGCCCCAGCCGCCGCCGGGCCCTGTTTTCGGTTCCACCCACAAGCTCGGCCGGCGGTCGTAGTACACCCCGTCGTCTTGGTAATGATCGAAGTTACGATCCCGCTGCAATAGGCCGAAGCCGCGCGGATTGTCATCGAGATACGAGCTGAAGTGCAGCTGCGAGGGGTTGGTGAGCGGCCGCCAAATCCATTCGCCGGCGCCGGTCCACATCGACAGGCCGTCCGAGTCGTGGATCTCCGGCCGCCAGTCGTTGGCTATCCGCCGATCGTTCTTGCCGTAGAAGAACATGCTGGTGAGCGGGGCCACCCCCAGTCTCTCGATCGGCTTGCGCGGATAGAGCGCACTATCGATGTCCATCACCAGAGTGCCGCCGGGCGCGATCAGAAAGCGCAAGGCACCCGCGATGCTCGGCGCGTCCAGCAATGCGTACAGGGTCAAAGTGCCCGAATCCTTCGCCGGCCTCTCGAACCAGAATGACGTGAAGCGCGGGAACTCCTCCGGACGCGGAAAAGCAGTGTCGACGGCCAACGCCCGCGCCGACAATCCGTATTGCCGCGTATCGCCGCCCACCGCGCGAAAATAGCTGGCACCCAAGAATGCGGCGACGTCCGCCTTCCAGTTCGTCACGAACTGCACGCGAAAGCCGGCGAAACCCACGTGCCCCTGCATCAGTTTCGGATCGATGCCCGCCTTGTCGAATTCGAACATCGCCGGGTCATACACGATTTCGCGCGCCTGGCCGTCGACGATTTCGTAGAGGCGCACGGGATCGGTGAAGGTCCGCCCGACATGAAAAAATTGCAGGCGGAACGCCAGTCCGGCATTGGCCCACAGACCGTGATCCGTCGCGAAAGCGCAGCGATTGAAATTGATCGTAGCTGAGCTTCGACATTGCCGGCGGCAGCGTATCTTGCGAACCTTGATAAGGATTGCCGGCGAGCTTGCGCGCTTGCCCCTTGAGCCAAGCATAGTCGAAGGGCTGGCTCGGCGAAGCCTGCGCGGCGGGTGACGGGGTAGGCGGTGCAGACGCAGGCGGGGCAGCAGCAGGCGGTGCAGCGGCGGCGATTTCCGGGTACGCCCATTGGCCGGCAGCCAGCACCAAGGCCGATTTGAGTATTGCGCGACGTCGAACCATATTTTTAGGGCCCTTTAGATCAAAAATAAAGGATGCTCGGCATCCGGCAGCAGAGCGAGTTGATTGAGCAATCGGGCGTCGCCCGCTACTTCAACGCGCTCAACCGGCGTCAGCCACGCAAGCGCCTCATCGAGCGACCGCGCGTCCTTGAGCTTCTGCTCCGCGGTGAAGGCATACGGATCGGGATGGCCGCGCGGATCGGCCGGCCTCGCCAGGTTTCCGTTGATATGCATCAGACGCGACTCGCGATCCCGAGCCAAGTGGCGCAAGCCGTCGTCGGGAGCCGCCCCGGCCTGGCGCATCAACTCCTGCCTGCGCGCCACCAGCGGCGGCGTCTGCGCTTCCTCGGGGGTGCGCAACAGCGCGACCCGCGCCAGGAATCTGGCGAGGCGTTGACTGCCGCTGGCGCGCGACAAGGGCACCGCCAGAAAGACTCCAAGCAGTGCCGGCGATAGCCAGAGGAGCAACGGCGGCGACAAGAACCAGACGATTACCGCGGTCACCAGGCTCAAGAACATCTGCCGCTTGTGGAAATGCCATGCGTCGGACCACGTCGTACCGCCGCCATCGCGGCGCTGCGGCTTCCATCCGGAGTCGCGCCCCATGAATACCTCAAAGACGTGCCGGCTTTGAATCAACATGAGTATGGGCGCATACAGAGCGGACAAGACGACCTCCAACAGGACGCTCGCGGCGACCCCGATCACGCCGCCGCTGCCGCGGCGGATGCGTCTCGACACCAATCCATGGATCAGGCCTAGCATCTTGGGGATCAGCAGCACCACCATGCTGAACCAGAACAGAGTCATCATCAATTCAACATTGAAACGCGGCCAGGTGGGAAACAGCTGAAAGTCATGATTGAAATACTCCGGTCGAATCAAGTGCGACTGTACCGCGAGCGCAAAGCCGATTCCGATCATCACCAACCAGAGAGGCGAGGATAAATAGCTCATTATTCCGATGCCGAGATGCATCCGGCTCGTGAAGCTCAGGCCCGCGGAACCGATTACTTTCATGTGCTGCAGGTTGCCTTGGGCCCAGCGGCGGTCGCGGATGGCGACATCGATGAGCGACGGCGGAGATTCTTCCCAAGAGCCGCCGCAGTCCGTGGCCATGCGGACCTTCCAGCCGCTGCGCCGCATCAGCGCTGCCTCGACGAAATCATGCGACAGAATAAAGCCGCCGAACGGTTTGCGCCCCGTCAGCTCCGGCAGGCCGCAGTTTTGCGCAAAAGCGGCCACGCGGATGATCGCATTGTGTCCCCAATAATTGCCGCTGTCGCCCGACCATGCGCTCAAGCCCCGTGCGATCACCGGTCCGTAGGCGCAGGCCGCGAACTGCTGCAAGCGGCCGAAAAAAGTCGTCGCGCCGATCAGTTGCGGGGCGGTCTGCAGCATCCCCAAATTCGGATCGGTGTCCATGGTTCGCACCAGCCGCTGAAGCGTCGGCGCATCGATCAAGCTGTCGGCGTCGAGCACGATCATATGATCGTAACGGCCGCCCCAGCGCGTCACGAAGTCTTCCACGTTGCCGGATTTCCGTGCCACGTTTTTCCAGCGACGCCGATACCAAACCGGCATGATGGATTTGAGCGAATTGCGCAGCAGATTGACGGACAACGTTTCGCGAATCCAGGCATCGGCATTGGTCGAGTCGGATAGGATCACGATCTCGAAGCCGTCGTTCGCGCCGATTTGCGCAAGAGCTTCCGCCATGGCCTGCAGCGCCGCCGTGGTGCGCAGCGGATCTTCATTGTAAATGGGCATGACCAGCGCCGTGAGCGAGACGCGGCCGCCCGGCCTCGGATTCGCATCGCGCCTCTTCGAGGCACCGGCCAGAACGGAGCCGGCCGCGAACGCGATCCAGCCCAGCGAGACCGAGAAGAAGAAAATCATCAATCCTTGCAGCAAGGTCATGCTCGCGAAGCGGACGACTTGAAGCATTTGGTAGACGCCAAAGGTCGTCACGCCGATGGTGATAGTCACGAGAATGAAGCGCGCGTAGAGAACCGCTGTACTCGGCATAAGCCGTTCGCGCCGCGGGGGTTTGTAGCTCAGGTCCTGTGGCGGCATGGCCAAAGGGCTTTCCGGCGGCATACCGCCCGAGGCCACGGGCGTTTCGAACTCGGCGGCGGGATTCAGCTGGTGGTCCATCGATACAACCATGTTTCAGTGACCGGGCGATCGCCGCGCATGATCCGCAAACGCAATTCGATCAATTCGGCGTCCCGTGGGTCCAACTCGAAACTCGCCCGCAGTCCATGCAAAGCGCTGTTCGCCATGACAATGGCATTCGAGATCCTGCCGGCGGAGGCGGACAGGTCGAGGCGCAACCCGTCGACTTTCTCGCCGGCGCCGACGAAATCCAGCAGAAAGACGCGCCGCTTGCCGTCGACGCTGGCGCCGGAGTGCGTGGCAATGGTCCTCCCCAAGGACTTGGGCAGGAGGGGCTCCGCGCTCCAGACGATGCGGTAGGCAAAATGCGCCGGATGGGCTGGTGTCAGGGGCTGCGCGGTACGCCAAAAGGCGACGATGTTGTCATTGGTCTCGCGGCCCGACGGGATTTCGACCAGTTCGACGGACCCGGCGCCCCAGTCACCTTGAGGCTCGATCCACCCGCTCGGGCGCCGCTCATACTGCGCTTCCAAATCCTGAAAATCGCCTTGCTGCCTGGACCTCTGCACGAGGCCGAAGCCTCGGGGCTGTTGATTCGTGAATGTGGAGACCTGGAGCTTGAGCGGATTCGCGAGCTGGCGAAATATGTGCTCGCCGGACTGCGATTCTATTTGCAGCCCGTCGGAGTCGTGCACTTCCGGCCTATAATCATCGAGGCGGCCACGATTGGTTTCGTCGAACAGAAACATCGACGTGAGGGGCGCGATACCCGCGACACGCACCTCCGTGCGCGGAAATAGAGTGAAGTCCACGTCGGTCAGCGTTTCGACGCCCGGTTGCGCCGTGATGCGATACGCACCCGTTGTCGATTCGCTTTCGAGCAATGCGTAAATGACGATGGCGCTCGCATGCGCGCCCGGCCGCTCCACCCAAAAGTGGGTGAACGCGGGGAATTCCTCGCCCGATGGCTCTGCGGTATTGATCGCGAGCCCCCGTGCCGACAAACCGTACAGCAGGCTCTTCGCAACGGCGCGGAAGTAACTCGCGCCCTGAAACACCAGGAATTCATCCCAGACCTTGCTCGAATTGATGTGGCTTCTTATACGGAATCCGGACAGCGGCAACGACATTTTTCCCAACTGCGCGGGCAGCGCCGATTCCATTTCGAACATCGCCGGAGTCGCCACGACGTCCTGCGCCACCCCGTTTTCAACGATGGAAACCGTCACCGCGGTCTGAAGATTGTAGCCCGCGCGCAAGAGTTCGAGACGGAAGGGCAGCCTTGCGTCATGCCAAATCGCGGCTTCGGGATTGGAGCGAATGCTGCGGTATTGCTCGGGACTCAATTTATCGAGGCCGGAGGGCAGGCGATTGTGCTGCGGTGCATAGGGAGCGGCCGCCCGGCGCTTCGCGTCCGCCAACAAGGTGTCGAAGGTGAACGGGTAGGCAGCCGGGGCCGTGTCGGCAACGGCCCCTTGGGTCCCCGGCTTTTGGGCGCCGTGCGCATCGGTCATCGCCAGCGCGATCGCGAGGATCAGGAACGAATTGGCAATTGAAACCGGCAAGGCTCTCCCCAAATTTTAGCCCCCGAGGGCTGCTGCGCAGATTGCCGGGTCGGACCACGAAGGAATGTAGTTGCAGCGGACCCAGCGCTCTAACCTTGATGAAACCGGCGGGCTCTGTCAACGGGCATTGCACCGCCCGCCCTCCTGATATAGTGCTTCGCCATGCCGGCCCCAGCTCAATCTGGCCAGGAACCGCAAAGCGCGAGGGCGGTTCTCATGGTGCGGCCGACGAGTTTTGGATTCAATCCACAAACCGCCGCCAGCAATGCATTCCAGCAACCTGCGGAGTCCTCCGCCGAGAAAGACATGCAGGCGCTGGTGCTGGGCGAATTCGACGCTCTGGCGACGGCGCTGCAGCGCGCCGGGGTAGAAGTGCTGATCGCGTCCGATACGCCGTACCCGGCGAAGCCAGACGCTATTTTTCCCAACAACTGGGTGAGTTTTCATTTCGACGGCACCGTGGCGCTTTATCCGATGATGGCGCACAACCGCCGTGCGGAAAGGCGCGAAGATATTCTGGGGCAGAGTCATTCGCGAGGGCCGCTTCCGCGTAGCGCGGACGGTCGATCTCACGCATCGCGAAGCGGAGGGCAAGTTTCTCGAGGGTACAGGCAGCTTGGTCCTGGACCGCGCGCATCGCGCAGCGTATGCCAGCCTGTCTCCACGCACCGACCTCGACGTGCTGGGAGAATTTGCGCAACTGCTGGATTACGAGCTCGTGACCTTCGAGGCGCTGGATGCCGGGGCGCAGCCCGTGTACCACACGAATGTGGTCATGGCGATCGGCAGCCGCTTCGCGATGGCGTGCGGCGAGGCCATTGCGCAGCCGCAGCACCGCGAAGCCGTGTTCAACAGGCTGCGGGCGGACGGCCACGACATCGTCGACATCACACGGCAGCAAATGCAGGAGTTTGCGGGAAACGTATTGGAATTATCATCCACAAGCGGTCCTGTCCTCGCATTGTCGACGACGGCATGGCGCAGCCTCGGAGCGGACCAGCGGCGTATCCTCGAATCGCACGCCGGCTTGGTTCCGGTCGCGATTCCTACCATCGAGCGCATCGGCGGCGGAGGCGTGCGCTGCATGTTGGCGGAATTGCACCTTCCGAAGAGGGAATTCGGCGGCGCTCGCGCCTGATGTCATAATCTGCGGATGCTGGAACTCGGCGTCAAAATACTGGTTGCCTACCTGCTCGGCACGCTGCTCGGAAGCTTGATTCTAGGCCGTCTGCGCGGCGTCGATATTCGCGTCATGGGCAGCGGAAACGCAGGTGCAACCAATGCGTTGCGGACTCAGGGCAAGCTCTTCGCATTTCTGGTGCTGGCGATCGATGTCGCCAAGGGCGTCGTCGCCGTGTGGTGGCTGCCGACCGCGATATTGCCGGCGGTCGGAATCGATCCGGATCTGCCGCGCGAGTGGTTGACCGTCGCCTGCGGCTTCGCCGTGATTCTCGGACACGTCTATCCCGTGTGGTTCCGCTTTCGCGGCGGCAAGGGATTTGCGACGGTGATCGGTGTGGTGGGGGCCATGGAACTGCGCTTGCTCTTGCCCTTGCTCGGGACTTGGATCGTGGTGCTGCTGGTGACCGGCTACGTGGGTCTCGCCACCATGCTGTCCGCGGTCGCGCTCATGGTCGCCGTGCCTACGTTCTCGAGCCGGACAACCTTCCGCTCATGTGCATGTGCGCGACGGTGACCGTGTTCATCATCTATACCCATCGCAGCAATATCGCGCGAATGGCCGCGGGTCGAGAAAATCGCGTGCGGCGTCTATGGCCGTTTCGATCGCGAGCGGCCTAGGGGGACAGGCTCCTGAATCCCCCAATGCTCCTGGTGTTGCTGGCCGATGGCCGCCTGCATTCCGGCGAGTGGCTCGCGAAGGAACTCCATGTGAGCCGGGCCGCCGTCTGGAAGGGCGTGGCGCGTTTGCGCGCCCTGGGTTTGGAGGTGCAGGCGCTGCCGCGCCGCGGGTATCGCTTATCGAACGCCGTGGAATTGCTGGATGCGCAGCGCATTCGCGCCGAACTGGCTCCGCAATCCCTGGCCCGGCTTGGGAAGTTCGAGCTCAAGTTCGAAGTGGATTCCACCAACACGCGTCTTCTGGCCGCCGTACCGCCGCCCATGGGACGTGCCGATATTTGCATGAGCGAGATACAGCACGCGGGCCGCGGGCGTCGGGGGCGCCGGTGGATCGCACCGCTCGGCAGCGGCATCTTTTATCGGTGGCGTGGACATTCTGCGATGGGGCGCGGACGTTGCCGGCTTTGAGTCTGGCGGTTGGGGTGGCAGTCTCGCGTGCCTTGGAACGTGCAGGGGCGCTCGGCGTAGCGCTCAAGTGGCCGAATGACATCTGGTTCAAGGACCGGAAGATCGGCGGCGTGCTGATCGAGATGCGCGCGGAGGCCGGAGGGCCCGCCCACGTCGTGATCGGTTTGGGACTCAATGTCGTCCTGACGCCGTCGGCGCGCCGCGAGATCGAGGAGGGCGGGGGCCAGGTCGCGTCCGTGGCGGATGCCTGCGGCGCCGCGCCGTCCCGCAATTTCGTTGCAGGGGCCATCTTGGACGAGCTTTTCAGTATGCTGGGGCAATTCGAGCGTCAGGGATTCGCCGCGTTCCGTGACGACTGGCTGGCACTCGATGCTTTGAACGGCCGCCCCGCGCAGGTGCACCTCGCGCAGGAGGCGATCTCGGGCACCGCGCGCGGCGTGGACCAGGAAGGCGCTCTGCTTCTCGAAAGGGGTGACCGGGTGCAGCGATTCGTGTCGGGCGAGGCCAGTCTGCGCGTAACCGAGGGAAACACTTGACGCTGTTAAAGAGCATTGTCGTCGGCTTGGTGCTCGCCAACATGGGATATTTCTTGTGGTCGCGCGGGATCGCCAAGACAGAGCAGGCGTCGGCGCAGCTCTCGCCCGCTCCGACATTGAAACTGGCGTCGGAGTCGGCAGAGGCCTCACGCACGCGAGACGCCGTAGCAGCCCGCGGGCAGCGTCATCGCGGGCAGCGGCGGCATATCGGGCGGCAGCGGCGTCGAAACGCGGCGCGCCGGCCCTGCCGAGGGCGCAGGGCCCTCGCTCTTGACCAATGTGAAGCGATGTATCAGCGTCGGTCCATTTCGCGACGTATCCGAAGCTGCCCACGCGGCAGCGACGCTGCGCGGCGGCGGCTACGATCCGAGACAGCGAGTTGCCGACGGCGATGTCTGGGCGGGTGTTTGGGTCTATTTGCCGCTGCCTCCGCGAGCGGCGGGTGAACAAATGCTCGCCAAACTCAAGGCATCCGGCATCGAGGATGCGCTGGAAATGCCCGGTCCGGCGGATGCGCCCGTGATCTCTCTCGGGCTCTACAGCGATTCGAAGCGGGCACAGGCCAGGGTTGCGCAAGCTCAGGCCTTGGGGTTCAATCCGGGAATCGCCGACCGCAAGCGTACGGGCAATGTCTATTGGATTGACATCGATTTGAAGCCTACCGACAGTCTATTGAACCCCGCCGATTTGCAGGGAGAGGCCGGCCACATCGTGCGTCTCGAAGTGAAGAGTTGTCCGTCGAATCCCAGCGCTTCGCCATGAAAACCCCGGACGCGCTAGTTCGTTCCATGAGCGCCATCGGCGCGGTCATCGGCTATGGATGCCTCATTGCGTTCTTGTATCTCGTCGGCGCGCAGGTCTACCGATGGTTTCGCGATGGAGAATGGACGCACATCGGCTTGCTCGATGGACTTCGCGCCGGATTGGTTCGCTGCTGCATCAAGGACGGCGATACCGGCCGGCTCGCGGAGTTCCTGCATTGGCTCGATTCGCCCAGCAGCTGGTTCGGCTTGCACAAGGTGTTCGAGGCGATTCCTGCCTCGCTGGCCTTGTTCGCTGTGAGCATCGCCGGAAATTGCCTGTTCATCTATTGCCGGGATAGTCTCGATCGGCGCCGAGCGGTTTAGACTTGCTCCGATCCATACTCCTTCAAGAGGTATGACATGCGAATTCTGCAAATTTTGGGCGCCATCCTGATTGCGGGAGGACTGTTCGTCCTCATCAAGGCCCCTTCCTATTCGAGCGAGAAAAGCGTATTCAAGATCGGCGACGTTGAGGCCAAAGTGGCTCAAGAGCACGCGATATCGCCCTGGCTGGGCGCCGCCGGCATCGCGGCCGGAGTGGTCCTGATCGTAGCCGGCGGCCGGCGAAAATAGCGGCGCGGGTGCACTCCCGAGCTTTTGATTTTCTTCGACTATAGGGTGCACGTCGCCGCGGAAACGGGAGAACCGCCGTACTTCGTGCCACCGAAGTCCATAAGGCCGAGATACCTGAACGAATGCCCAGATTTTGAGATGGTGCGGAGCATCGCGTGCGCCTAGCTTGGCTTGTCGAGCACGTCACGAACTTTGGCCGCCAGAGCTTCAAAGCTGAATGGTTTCGTTATGAGTTGGACACCGCGGTCAAGGCGCCCTTGGTGCACAATGGCGTTGCGTGCATATCCTGTTGTGAAAAGCACTTTCATGTTCGGCTGCACTTGCTTCGCCTGATTGGCAAGCTCAGCGCCACTCATTCCTTTCGGGAGCACGACATCCGTAAACATCAGATCGATCTGATGTTTCGAGAGCATGTCCAGTGCCGACGGCCCATCAGGCGTCTCCAATACTCGATATCCCAATTCGCGCAGAGCACTGACCGAATAGATACGAACATCGGCATCATCTTCGACCACCAAGATTGTTTCGTTGGTAGTGGCTTCGGGGACCAGATCCAGCACGCCGATGTTCTCGGCGTCCGAAGTCCCCACGAAACGAGGCAAGTAGATCTTTACCGTCGTCCCCTGACCGACCTCAGAGTACATCTTCACGTGGCCGCGAGATTGTTTCACGAATCCGTAGACTTGGCTTAGGCCCAGCCCAGTTCCTTTGCCTTCCACCTTGGTGGTAAAAAATGGCTCGAAGACATGCGACAGTGTCTTCTCATCCATGCCGGTCCCAGTGTCGGTTACGCTTATCAACACATACTGCCCCGGCGTCACCTCGGCACTTCGAGCCGCATAAGCCTCATCGAGGTGACTATTGGAAGTTTCAATCGTCAGCCTCCCGCCAGAGGGCATCGCGTCTCGCGCATTGACTGCCAGATTCAGAAGCGCGTTTTCAAGCTCGTTGACATCCGCCTCGGTGCGCCAAAGGCCGCCGGCGAGAACCGTTTCTATCTCGATCAATTCTCCCAGAACGCGACGGAGTAACTCTGACATACCACCCACGAGGACGTTCACATCGATTTGCTTTGGGTCAAGCGGCTGACGCCTCGCAAAGGCTAACAGGCGTTGTGTCAGGGCTGCAGCTCGGTTGGCGCCTCCCATTGCCATCTGCGCCGCGCGACGCAATGCGCTCATCTCGTGCGGCAACATTCTTGAGATTAAGTCCAAATTGCCAACGATAACCTGCAAGAGATTATTGAAGTCGTGGGCGATTCCACCGGTCAATTGACCAATTGCGTCCATTTTTTGTGACTGGCGCAGCGCTTCCGTCCGCTCTTTGACCTCCTTCTCCAGATTCGCATTGAGCTCTCGAAGGACCCCTTCAACACGTCTGCGCTCTTCAATTTCCTTTTGTGCGGCCTCGAATAATCGAACGTTATCAATGGCCACCGCGGCTTCACCTGCTAATCCGACCAATCCTTGTTCCGATTGCTGTTTAAAAATCCCTGGCGAGGAGTGACCAAAGAAAAGACCCCCGATGACCTCTCCTGAACGCGACACGACGGGAACAGCGAGATAGCTCCGAACAGGCAGATGTCCCTCCGGCATGCCCTTGTGCGGCGCGTTCTTGCCGTAACGCGGATCCCGCGTAATGTCGTCCGAACGAACGATGGCTTTTCCAGCAAATGTCGGCGCAAAGACTTCGGTGTTGCGGGGCATCGGAAATTTGGAAAATGATTCTCGAGGAACGCCCGAGATGCTGTAGAGCTTGTAGCTCTCGCCAGCCTGATTGGTGACATTGTAAAAAAATGCGCCGAATTCAGCTCCACTGAGGGCTACTCCCGCATCGGTCACTGCCTGCACTAGAGCTTCAAGGTCTGTCTCGCGGGCGAGTGTGCCCCCAACGCTGTTGAGAATTTCAAGCGCGCGGTCCTGCTCGCGAAGCGCCTCCGATAGTTTGCGTTCCTCCGTTCTGTCACGCAGGATCTTAACCACTCCGATGGGCCCGTCACCGCCGTCCATGAGCGGTTTGGTTTCGCCAATCGCCCAGATACAGTCGCCGTTCTTGCGCACGCGCCAACCTTCAGCGCCTCCCACTCCGTGAGCCAAAGCAGCAGAGATTTCGCCTTTTAACACCTGCTCGCCGTCAACCTCAGGCGGAAAAATTCGCACCACAGATTGACTCAACATTTCCGCTTCGGACCAGCCAAGAACCTTGGCGGCGCCGGGACTCCATCCGGTTACGGTTCATCGATATCCATGGTAATGATGGCAGTCTCGGAAGCACTCTGAAGGATCTGGGCGTAGCGCTCCACAACATTCATTAGAGATAGTCGCTCTGTGTCGTTTCGCGGAGGATGGCTCTGATAATCTCTGGGTAGCTGAATCGGTTGCGATCGTGGGGGTTTCGGTAATTCAGACACAGTTCCTACTCCGGCTACTCAGAAGCTTCAAACTTGGATTTAGCCACTGATTTTCTCTTTAGCTGAAAGTGTACTTCGCTTGCGGCTCCCTCGTCTCACAGCCCATCGTTGTACTTTTTTCAATGCCATCAAGCGCGATTCCCGTATTCATTTACGGCAACGGCCTACATTCCGCATTCGCGCTCGGCACGGTTATTATTGGCGCAAGCCGCGGTCACGACCGTCTGAATCCGGCGCGCAATCTTCAACCCTGCGCTCTGCATGCCCTGGCACGCTCCCCTTTTTGGAGGGGCTCCGGTGATTGCACTTATCGAAAGGCCGTTACGACAGACCAGCGACTGCCCCCTATCTAAAGCAGAGGCTTCATGACTCGGACCACGGACTTCGAGTGCGACCTGCGCGCTGAGCGATGGCGAGATATGGACGCCGGCCAATACGAAATGAGTCTTTCACTGATAGGGGCTTTCTGACCGCGGCACCGCCACCCCCTAATTTGTAGAATGTTTTGGCAGGGACTCGATGTTGCCTATTCACTACATAAATGCGACTAGCGGGAAATCTAGGCGCCTTCGTGGTTGTAAAGCTACACCAATCGGCTTTATAATTGCGGGCGATTTATGTCAATTGCGAAGTAATGTCCCCCGTCCGGGACGCGCCCCGAGATCGGTGATAGCATTTTCTCGCGGGATGGCAGTCACACAACCACACCGATAACAAACGGGGCATCTATGGACAACTTTGTTAGCCATGATCCGGATGGCGCTTCCACGGCGCGCGATTCTTGGGACGGTCTCCTAGCTGCCGCAGGGCCGCGCGATCACATTGTCCAACTTTATCAAGATCAGCAGTTTCTGAACCGCGCCGTTTGTCGATTCGCGGCAGGCGCCATTGCCAATGGGGAAGGTGTCATCCTCGTGCCCACGGCCGCCCATTGGGAGGCGTTCCGTCCTCGCTTGGAGGTTGAGGGAGTGGATGTAAAAGGCGCGCAAGCGCGTGGACAGCTTACCGTTGTGGACGCGGACGAATTGCTACCTCGTTTCATGCGTGACGCCATGCCCGATGCGCCGGTTTTTCTCGGTCTGGCGGCAGAGGTGATTTCAGACGCGCGCGGACAAGACCGCTATCCCAAGGTCCGCTGGTGGGGCGAGATGGTCAACGTGCTTTGGGAGCAGGGAAACGTAGCGGCGAGCATGAGTCTTGAGGATCAGTTTGACCGCCTCGCCAAACATCACGAGATCGCCATTTTTTGTTCGTTCATCATGGACAATTTCAATAGCGAAGTGCACTCGCGCCTGTTGCCTCGATTGGGCCAAAATCATTCTCACCTGATTCCGGTAGAGGACTACGCCCGCCTCGAGCGTGCGGTGGGTGACGCGCTGCGACAGACCGTCGGTGCGGATGACGCCCGGGTTCTCGAGCAGCAGCTTCTCGCGAACTATTCTCAGAAGCTTCAGATGCCGCGATCGCAGGCGTTGCTGTTGGCCTTGCGCGAGAGTCTTCCGGATGTGGCGGATTCCGTGTTGAGCCGCAGCCGCAAGCTTTATCATTCAAACCTGTCAGCCGGGTGACTGAAAGGCTTAAATCCGAGGTCGCGATTCGCGAGGTCACAAAGGCGCAAGGCCATTTTGCGGCGGGGAATCCGGTGGGCGCGGATTTGCCGGGCGTTCTTGATTCAATCGAGATTCCGATTGTGCTGGTCGACCGCGACTGCAAAGTGGCTCGTTTCAATCGAGCCGCCGCGGACGTGCTTGGGGTCGTGCCTATCGGACTTAGGCCGTCGGCCTTGCAGCGTGCAAGCGCTGGCGGATGTTCCTGAAATCGAGCAAGCGTGTACCCGGGTGATGGCCGATGAACTCCCATCCCGCCATGAGCTGCGCAATGGGGACCGATGGTTTCTTGTTCGCATCTCCCCTTACGCTGGAGCCGATCGCCAAGTAAGCGGCGCGGTGCTCGCTTTCACGAATGTCACCGCTTTTCGCGCAAGTCTTGATCAGGCGATTTACGAGCGCGAATTCACTAAAACGATTCTCAACACCGTGATTGATCCGCTGGTGGTTCTCGGCGACGGTCTGCAAGTACAGACGGCCAATCGCGCTTTCTATGACTGGTTCGGCGTTTCGCGTGAGCAGACACAAGGGGTTTCCTTGAGGGATCTGGGAGGCGACGATTGGAGAGAATCCAGCTTCTGGCCGTCGCTGGAGGCCACTCTTTCCTACAATCGCGAGTTCCAAACCATTGAGTTCGAGGGCCCCTTCCCAAAAGTGGGCAGCCGTACCGTCCTGCTCGATGCCCGCCGCTTAGCTCGTGATGGAACTGCCCTTGTCTTGTTGGCGTTTCGTGACATCACCGAACGCAAGCAGGCGCAGCGCGGGCGGCGGGAGAGCGAAACTCGATTCCGTACGCTTTTTGAGTCGATGGATGAGGGTTATTGTGTCGTCGAAATGATTTTCGACGAACAGAACCATCCAATCGACTATCGTTTCCTGGAAGTCAATCCCGCATTTGAAAAGCAAACGGGCATCATCGACGCTCGGGGCCGGCTCATGCGCGAGATTGCGCCCAACCATGAGCAACATTGGTTTGACATTTATGGCCGCATCGCACTCAGCGGGGAAACTCTCCGCTTTGAGAACCCGGCAGCTGCGCTGCAACGCTATTTCGAGGTCTGCGCCTTCCGGGTCGGGGCGCCGGAACTACGGCACGTCGGTGTTGTTTTCAATGACATCACAGACCGCAAGAATCTCGAGCGCCAGCGCGAGTTCGCCCTTGCGCAAGAAGAAGCATTGCGCAAGGACGCGGAGACCGCCACGCAGGCGCTCGCCCAAGTCCAGGAAGCGTTGCACAAACGGGTGGCAGAATTGGCCGCAGCTGACCGGCATCGGAATGAGTTCTTGGCGATTCTGGCTCACGAGCTGCGTAATCCTCTTGCTCCCTTGAGAAATGCCGTGCAAATCCTGCGACGCTCCCCAGCCGACGCACTGGTGGTGGAAAAAGCGCGCGATTTGATCGACCGACAGGTACACCAAATGTCGCGTTTGGTGAGTGACTTACTCGAGGCGGCACGAGCGCAGAACGGGCAGATCAAGCTGCAAACGGGCTTATTGGATCTTCGATCTACCATCGAGCACGTCGTCGAGCTGATGCGCCCGGTGATTGCAGGCAAGCACCAAATGCTTCGCGTGACCCTTCCCGAAGCGCCCGTCTGGGTTGAGGGTGATGCGACGCGACTCGAGCAGGTATTTACGAACCTTCTCAGCAACGCAAATAAATACACCCCAGAGCGGGGCGACATTGAAATCAATTTGTCCGCTGGACTCTTCGATGAGGCGGCGGGTTGTGCGGTCGTGAAGGTCATCGACAATGGTGAGGGAATCGAAGGCGAGCTTGTGCCCCGACTTTTCGAATTATTTTCTCAGGCTGATCGCTCTCTGGCGCACTCTCAAGGCGGCTTAGGCATCGGGTTGAGTTTGGTGCGCACGCTCGTTGAACTGCACGGCGGCCGGGTGAGCATGCAAAGCGGTGGACGGGGTAGCGGCAGCACCTTTGAGGTACATATTCCGCTCACGCGCACGCCCCCCGACAAGCAGACAATAAGGTACCGCCCCCAGCTCTCGAGTCGGTTTCACGGCAGTGCCGGGTGCTCGTGGTTGAGGACAACCAAGACATCCGAGAAACCAGCTGCCAACTGCTCTCGATGGCGGGATTTGAGGTGAAGGGCGTCTCGACTGGCTCCGAAGCTTTGGAGGAGGCGCCGGCCTTTGGTCCCAATGTGGTGTTGCTCGACGTAGGCTTGCCAGGCTTGAACGGCTACGACGTCGCTAGGCGTCTAAGAGGTATGCCTCAGTTTGCCGGTACGACCCTGATTGCTATCACCGGGTACGACACGCCAGAAGCACGTGCCCTATCGGCGGCCGCTGGCTTTGATCACCACGTTTGCAAACCGGTCAATTTCGACGAGTTGGCGGCCCTGCTTGAAATACGAGTCGCACAGCCGTGAACCTTTGCTCGTTGTTGGTTCAGCCCCGCATCATAAGGCGCAGTTGGCGCGATCTCGGAACATTTTTGGGCCAGTACATGATCCTGGATACCCGCTCGGCGCAATCCGCGACTCTTTCGCGTTAGCCGAACTGCCCTCCGTTTATCTCGGAACCCGAAGACAGTGACGGCATGATTAGCTGCAGCTAGTTCGGCAATGGTCGCGACGCTGCCACATAGGTACCCGGCTCCCAGACGCCAGAAAAGGCTGTCATCGCCGCGTGGCGCGGCTTCCGGGCTCGCGCCCAGGCGATTTTCCGCAGTCTCCGGCAACTAGAAGATGCACACAGCGCTGGTGCAACCCGTGCTGCCGTTCGGACGCAGCGTAGCGACCGGCAGATCGTCCATGGATTTTCTCAATCGCCGGATGCCCGGTGAACATTGCGCCCTAGCCGTCCTTCGCCAATTTTTTGCGCAGCGCCTGTAGCTCACGCCGGCGTGCGGCGCTGGTTTTGGGAAAACTCAAGTCGAGGGCTTCGATGTTGTCGAGAACGATGCGCGAGACGATGAGGCGAGTGCTGAGCTTATCGTCGGCGGGAACGACGTACCACGGCGCGCATTTCGTGCTGGTTGCGCTCAAGGTCTTTTCATAGGCGTGCATGTACTCCTTCCAGAATTTCCGCTCTTCGATGTCCGCGCTACTGAATTTCCAATTCTTCTCAGGCCGGTCGATGCGGTCGATGAAACGTTTGCGCTGCTCTTCTCTTGAAATATGCAGGAAGAATTTGACGATTCGCGTGTTGTTGCGGTCCAGGTGCTTTTCCAAGTCCACGATCGAGCGATACCGGTCGTGCCAGATCGCCTTGTCATCGGAGCGCCGGCCGGCCACTCCTTCGGCGTGCAGGATTTCAGGATGAACCCGGACGATCAGCACTTCCTCGTAATAGGAGCGATTGAAAATGCCGATCCTTCCGCGCTCGGGCAGCTCGCGGGTGGTGCGCCATAAAAAATCGTGCTTGAGTTCGGTCGCGCTCGGATGTTTGAAGCTCGAGACCTGGCACCCTTGCGGGTTGACTCCCGACATCACATGCGCAATCGCGCCGTCTTTTCCCGCCGCATCCATGGCCTGAAAAATCAGCAGCAGGCCGTAGCGGTTCGAAGCGTAGAGCATTTCTTGCTGCGCGGCGAGCGCCTTGACATGCTTGCGCAGCATGTCCTGGTATTCCTCCTCCGATGCATACACGGGGTCGATGCGCGTGGGCCATTTTTTCAGATTGACATGGGCGCCCTCGGGCACCCGAAACTCGTTCGACTTGATATGCATCCGGTATCTCCAGGTAGGCGTTATCCGACATTACCTCTGCGCGCAAACGTCTGGAAGTTTGCAGCCGCTTCCCCAATCATGCCTTGAAATAAATCTAGCGGCTTGCATAGCGGCATTCGTTGCTGCGTCCGGCTCGAATGATGGCTTCCCGAGGGAACCGACATGCGCGGCATCGCCTCACCGGTCAGTGATTGCTGCAGGAAGATCTGTGCAGCACGTGGATTCTGCGCCGTCCCCGTCACCGTGGGTGGCTCAACTTCATCCGTGGGACAATGAGTACGGCGGCTGGGGGCGGCCGTTGCCGATGGGGCCCGGCGGGGGCGGTGATCGGCGAGACAGCACCGAGATGATCACCACGATGAGGGCGAGGCGGTGCCCCGGGGTCTCGGGCGTATCGACCGGCGCCCGCTTCCCGGCCGACTCCGTCGATTCCGGGTCACCCGCGAGGGCCAGGAGGGCATTGACGGGCCGCTGCTCGCGAGCTGCTATTATCGCGGTTTGATTCGCTTCGCCGGAGCTTTCCGCATTGTTCGACTCCATCCCTGGGCCGGATGCGCTGCAGGCGCGCCGCATTCTCTTCGCAAGCCTCGTCGGTACGACAATTGAATTTTTCGACTTCTATATTTACGCCACAGCTGCAGTTCTGGTATTTCCCAAGCTGTTCTTCCCCAAAGGCGATCCTGCCACGGCGTTGCTGCAGTCCTTGGCGACGTTCGCCCTCGCTTTTTTCGCGCGCCCCGTGGGATCGGCCCTATTTGGCCACTTTGGCGATCGCATCGGCCGCAAGGCGACCCTCGTCGTGGCATTGTTGACCATGGGCATTTCTACCGTGAGCATAGGCCTTTTGCCGACCTACGCGTCCGCAGGTATCTGGGCCGCCGCATTACTGGCGCTATGCAGAATCGGGCAGGGCATCGGGTTGGGCGGGGAATGGGGCGGCGCCGTGCTGTTGGCCACGGAAAACGCGCCGCCGGGTAAGCAGGCGTGGTATGGGTGCTTCCCGCAGTTGGGCGCACCGTTGGGTTTTCTGTGTTCCTCCGCCGTGTTTCTGCTCATGACCAATAACCTCAACGAGGCGCAACTCTTCAGTTGGGGTTGGCGAGTGCCGTTCCTGGCGAGTGCCGTTTTAGTCCTGGTAGGACTCTATGTACGCCTGCAGCTGGTCGAAACGCCCGCATTCCGCCGCAGCGTCGCGCAAGGCGAGCGGGTGCGCGTGCCCTTCGTAGTCGTTCTTGCGAAGTACCCGCGCGAGCTGATTTTGGGGACTCTCGGTGCCATCACGACCTTCGTCGTTTTTTATCTCATGACGGTATTCGCGCTGGGTTGGGCTACGGGCGCGCTCGGGTTCGATCGTCAACAGTTTCTGGTCTTTCAAATGACGGGCGTGATGTTCTTCGGTGTCGCAATCCCCTTCTCCGCGATCGTTGCCGATCGCATCGGCGAGGCGGCCATGATGCTGATCGCGACGGTGTGCACAATCGCGTTCGGGTTCGCGTTCAAGGCGTTGTTTTCCGGCCATGGAACGGCGAGCGTCTTTCTTTTCCTGGCGGTCGGGTTTACGTTGGTCGGCCTGAGTTACGGTCCGCTCGGAAGCGCGCTAGCGAGGCTGTTCCCCACCCCGGTGCGCTACACGGGCACATCGCTCGCCTTTAATTTCGCCGGAATATTCGGTGCATCGCTCGCGCCCTGGATATCGACCCTGCTGGCATCGCGCTACGGCGTGGCCTATGTCGGTTATTATCTGTCGGCGGCGGGGCTTGTGACGTTGACCGCCTTGCTGATGATCAAGGGCCGCCAAACAGGTGTGGAATTAGGCGGCGGACTTAACGCCTAGGCAGGGGAGATTGAAATGACACGCAAATTGTCGAGCGCGCTCTTGGGGCACGCGCCTTTGATCCTTTTCTATGCATGCCTGCTTTCGTCGCCTCGTGCGGACGCGGCAGATGCCTACGACGCCGCAGTCGCGAATCGGGCACGCAGTGCCGCGGATCTGAAACGCGACGCTCTGGACCACCCAGCGGACATTCTTCGCCTCTCCGGAATCAAGCCCGGGATGCAAATCGCGGATGTACTCGCGGGCGACGGCTACTACAGCGAACTCGCAAGCTATGTGGTCGGACCGTCCGGACGAATCCTCATGATCAACAATGCCGCTTTCGATCATTGGAGCGAGGGGCCGCTGCAGGCACGCTTGATGTCGAATCGTCTGGCCAATGTCGAGCACAGGACGATCGATCTTGATCGAATGAATCTCAAGGGCGCGAGCCTGGACGCGGTGTTCCTGATCAAGGTGTACCACGATTTGTATTGGATCGATCCGGAGGGAGTGTGGCCGAAAGTCGATGCGGGCGGCGTGCTGGATCAACTCGCACGTGCATTGAAACCGGGCGGAGTACTCGTGTTGGTGGATCATTCGGCAAAGGCGGGAAGCGGCAATTCGGTGGCATCGACGCTGCACCGCATCGATGAAACGTACGCGATCCAGGATTTCGAGTCTCATGGATTCAAAGTGCTTGCAAAAAGCGACGTGTTGCGGAGGCCGGACGATGCGCGCGACCAGCTAAGCTACAAAGGTCCCGCAACGGGCAAGACGGATCGATTCGTCGTGGTTTTCCGCAAGACGCGGAGCTAGCCGAGCCGGCGGCTCGGTCAGGACGGGACGACGGATGTCAACCAGCGAGCCAAGGTGCCCGCATCCATCGCTCCCGACTGGCGGGCGATTTCCTTGCCTGAGCGGAAAACGATCAACGTCGGAATACTGCGGATGTTGAAGCGCCCGGCCGGTGCCGGCTCGTCCTGAGTATTTAACTTGGCGAATCGCAACCTCGGTTCGAGTTGGCGCGCCGCAGCCTCGTAAAAAGGAGCCATCGCGATGCATGGGCCGCACCAGGGAGCCCAAAAATCGACGACGACCGGCAGATCGTTTCTCGTCACGTGCCGGTCGAAATTGGCCTCGGTCAGCTGGATCGGCTTGCCTTCGAACAAGGGGAAATGGCACTTCGGACAGCGGGGGCCGTCGCTCATGCGCTCGACGGGCAGGCGCACGAGCGAGTCGCAATGCCCGCAAACCACCGTCGGAGCTTCGCTCATTTCTCGGCCGCCTGTTTTGGTTGCGCAATCAGAATGTTAAAGCTGTTGGGAACAATGCTGGGAGCCGGATGCGGCTGCCCTTCGCTTGCCGGCGGCGCAGCTCCAAATTTTGCCGCGGCAAGGAAAATCTTGTGGGTTACCGGATCGAGCGCCATGGTCCGTGCGCTCACCTGCGTCGTTACCGTTGCAAGCACCTTGTAGTCGTCCGGCGATTCTTCGCGGATCACCGTCAAGGTGCCGTCCAGCCCGTTCGAACTGAACACGAGGCCGGTTTCGGAATCGAACGCGGCCGCATCGGATCCTCTGCCGATCACCACTCTCGCAACTTGCTTACCCGATACCGAATCCGTTACGGCCATGACTTGGTTCGCGCAGACGGAAAACAGCCGGTGATGCATGGGGTCCATCGCGAGGCCCGTCGGGCGTGCACAGCCTGACAAGGGCCACGTCGCCTTCGGCACAAGCGTGTCGGCGTCGACGGCGGCGAGCTTGCCCGAGTCAGTCGCGATATTGACATACACCATGCCGGCGCCATCCGTGACCATGAATTCGGGAGGTCCGGAAAGTGCGACGGTGGCGACGGGCTGAAGGGTCTGCGCGTCGATCACAGAAAGATTGGACGAATCGCCATTGGCCGTAAAAATGCGGCTGCGCCGCGGCTCATACAGGATGGCATCCGGCTTCTTGCCCGAGACCGGAACTTCGCGAATAACATGCAGCGTGTCGAGCTCAAATACCGATATGGTGTCGCTGCCGCCGTTGCTGGTAAAGCCCCGCTTCAGCGACGGCGCGAACGCAATTCCGTGCACGCCCACGGTGTGGGGAATGGTCCCCGCAAGTTTCTGGCTGACTGTCTCGATGACGTCCACCCGGTCGCCGTGGCTGACGAAGAGCCGTGCGCCGCTCGCCTCCAACGCCAGGTAATCCCAACCGCCGTCCCCGGACACAGGGAAACTCCTTGACACGGTATACACCGGCGGCGGCAGCGGCGATGTATCGGCCGCCAGCGCCGCGCCGCCGGCCGCCTGCAGCAGCGCGGACACAAGGAACACAAGATTTCGCAACACTCGAGGTCCTCTGCCCTTCGAGGAGGGCCCAGTCTACGCGCCCGCGCTCCGGAAGAGAAACCGCCGATGCAGGCGTGCGCGCGTGCTGCGTTCATGCGCGCGCGGAGTGCATGCATGCGCGGCGTTCATGCGCGCGAGGCACCGCCCAGGGCGATTCGAGCGGCAGACTTAACCGCGCGGGTAAGACGCGCCAGCATGGGCACCTGCAGCCGTGTGTGCTGCCAGAACAGCGGCACCGACAAGGTGTTTCCGGGAACCAGTTCGACCAACGTGCCGCTGCGCAGCTCCGGCTCGACGAGCGACCACGGGTTCATCCCCCAACCGATGCCCGCGAGGCCGGCGTCGACGAACGCCTGGATCGAGGGCAGCCAATGGGCAGGCGCATCGATGTTCCGCTTGCACACGCTGCGGATCCAGCGGGCCTGCAGCCGGTCTTTGCGGTCGAAATTCAGACTCGGCGCGTCGGCGAGAGACGCGGCCGTCACGCCTCGGGGAAAGTGACGTTGTACGAACTCGGGACTCGCGACCGCGACGTATCGCAACTTGCCCAGTGCAGCGCAGTCGCAGCCTTGGACGGGCCGCGAGTTCGCCGTGACCGCCGCTTGCACGTCCCCCGACCGCAGCCAATCCAATGTGTGTTCCTGATCGTCCAGCGCAACGTCCAGCAGTGCGCGATCTTCGCGCAGAAATGCCGTCATCGCGCCGATGAACCAGGTACCGAGGCTGTCGGCATTCACCACCACGCGCAGCGTCGGACGTCCGCCGCCGCTCTCTCCGGGCGCCGCGCGGGGAAGGGCCGTGCGCAAATCCTGCTCCAGCATGCCGACTCGTTCCACGTGCCGGCAGAGCATACGGCCGATCTGCGTGGCGGTGCACGGCTGGCCACGGACGATGAGGACGCATCCGAGACGCTCTTCCAGCTGCTTGACCCGCTGCGAAATCGCCGAGGGGGTGACATTGAGCGCGCGCGCCGCGCGCTCGAAGCTCCCCTCCCGGACAACGGCGGAGAGGGCCGACAACGAACCGTAGTCGAGCATTAGATCTCCTTAATCCACAACAATAAGTTTAACTGTATTTACGCCAGTGCGCGTGTGGATACTGCTTGCGTGCCGACTGCCGCCTTCACCACCGGATTCACGCTGAGCGCGACGCTGATCATCGCCATCGGCGCGCAGAACTCCTTTGTCCTGCGTCAGGGACTGCTGCGCGAGCATGTCGCCGCGGTGGTCGCTTTTTGCGCGCTCGCCGATCTCGCGCTGATTACAGCCGGGGTTGCCGGGCTTGCGACCATACTGGGGCGGGCGCCGCCGTTGGCGATGGCCCTCAGCATTGCCGGCGCGCTGTTCTTGCTCTGGTACGGCTTGCGCGCGCTGCGCCGCGCATTCAATCCGCAGGCTCTGGCGGGGTCGGACGCAAGGCACGCGACGTTGCGAAGTGCGGTCGTCGAGGCAGCCGCGTTCACGTTCCTCAATCCCCATGTCTACTTGGACACGGTTTTGCTGATGGGGTCGATCGGCGCGCGGCAATCGGCCGACTCGCGCGTGTGGTTCGTCGGCGGCGCTGCATTGGCAAGCGGATCTTGGTTCACCGCACTCGGTTTCGGCGCCCGTTTTCTGGCGCCCCTTTTCTCACGGGCTCGGGCATGGCAGGTGTTGGATGTCCTCATCGGAGCGACGATGCTCGCGCTGGCCGCGGGCTTGATTCGGCAGGCGCTCGGCGGCTGCTGCTAACGCGGCTGAGTTGCGATGACCGCCAATCCTTGCAGGACAAGATCCGGAACGATCTGGCCGCGCGCGCGCATCGTGCCCGAGATCAAGCCGGCATCGCCGCCGGTGATGAACAACTCGGGTCTGGTGCCGGTGCTCTGCTCGATCACTTCGGCTGCACGGTCAGCCATTCCCGTCAGAGCAAAAACGGCGCCGCGCGATACCGCGCCGATGGTGTTGTTGGCCAAGACTCCGGCCAGAGAGGGAGTGCTGTTCATGGCCGCGTCGGCGATATCGCTGGTCTTGTTCATCAAGGCCTCGCGCATCATGTAAATGCCGGGCACGATCAATCCGCCGAGATGGCGGCCAGTGGCGTCGACACCGTCGACTTTTACGGCAGTCCCGGCGTCGACCACGCAAAGCGCCGAGCGCGCCTTGGTCCACGCGCCGATCAGGGCGAGCCAACGGTCGGCACCCAACAAAGAAGGACTGAGATAGCCGTTGGTGAGTCCCTGGTACTCCGCAGCCGCGGTCACGAACTCGATATCGACATGAAACGCTTTCTTGGCGAGACGGGTCAGCGTTTTTGCCATCGCCGGTCCCGCAACGTTGGAGGCCAGCACCCGGTTCGGATGCTGTCCCGAGTCGAACAGCGCGCTGGTCCAAATCCCGGGTTTCGCGTCCCGATGCACGACGGCCTGTTGATCGGACAGCCCGATAGTCGTGAGCCATGCCCACTTCAGGCGGGTGTTCCCCACGTCGATGACCAAAATCATGCGTAATCGCTACCCTGGGTAAATTATCGCGAATGAGCGACTTGGGCGGGGCGGGAGGGATCCGGAACAGGCGCGAGCGCGGCGACCACGCCGAACACGGCTTGGGATACCCGCTCCTCGATTTCCGAGACATTCTGCAAGTGCACCGGGTAGCGGATATGGGCCTCCACGCCCGCCGCCGAGAAACTCAACTGCACCCGCGGCTGCGCGTCGGCCCCGGATCCCGACGCAGTCGCTCTTTGGATTTCCTTGGTCTGCCGCACTATTTCCTCGCGGTCGTCCTGCAAGACGTTGGCGACAGCCTCGGATAACTTCTGCTTGGCCGGGGCATAGTCAATGCCGGCGGGGAGGCTCACGGTAAGCTCGCGCCAAACGAAGTTGACGCCGTGGATCTGCTTGAATAGTCCGCTCGAGACTTGGAAGACCACCGAATTGGCGAATGCGACGACTCGTCCCGTGGGACCCGACAACCCGCGGCCGCCAAGTTCCATGAGATGCAGCCTCACCAAACCCAGGTCGATGACTTCGCCCGTGACTTCGCCGATTTGCACTCGATCGCCGACGCGAATCCCGTATTTCCCGATCAAAAAGAAGTATCCGACGATGGAAACCAGAACGCTTTGCATGGCGACGGCGAGACCTGCGGTGATGAGGCCGGCGAAAGTCACCACGGAGCCCAGTTCGCTGGCAAATGCAAAGCCGACGATCACGACCACCAGGGTCCACAGCGCAATCCGGCGGAGCAGCAGAAGTTGATATCGACGGCGCGCATCCTGAACGTAACGCACGACGGCGCGCCGCCAGATTTCCGCTGCGGCGAACACGATCGTCAGCAATACGGCGAGCACGGCGAGGCGCACGCCGAGGGTCTTGAGAGCATTTCGGTATTGGGTCTTGATGGCCGCGTGCCAATTGCTCATGTTCCGGCGATACTGGTTGAGCAGCACGCCGGCCTTGCTCAAGGGGATGAGGAGCGCCGAAGTCTGCCGGAATTGGCTCGACAAAGCATCGAGCTCGTCGCGCACCCGGTTGAGCGTCGCGCTGTCCGCGGCATCCGCTTGGGTCGCCAACGCATCGCCGCGGGCCGACAGCGCCTTTAGCTCGTTTATGAGCGGCGTGCGGATATTCCCGAAAGTGCCCTGCAGAGCCACGGTATGCCGGTCGACGGCATCGATGGCGGCCGCCTTCTCGGAAAGCTTGATCACGTTCGCCGCCAAGTCCCAGATGCCGAAACGGGCAGCGGCGATTCCACTGGCCCCCGTCGGCACGGCTGCCGTGTTGGTCGACCCGGGACCGCCCGACACGGCGCCGGCCGACACGGCGCCGGCCGACGCGGCGCTGGTCGACGAGCCGGCCGACGCGGATCCCGCGGCCGCAGACGGCGTGGTCAGCGCCATGGCGTCGATTTGCTGCTTGAGCGCGGCCACGCTAAAGCCATTGCCGGCGCTTTGGTTGGAGACCGCCGACATGGTGGTGAGGAGGCTTCTGCGGGCATTGATCAGTTCCAGTTCACCCTGCAACTCGGATATTTTTGCCTGCAGCTGAACTTTTTGCTCCGGCCTCGCCTTCGCGAGCAGCGCCTGGCTGGAATCGAGTTCCGCCTGAGTGGCAGCGCCCTGCGCCGCGAATTTATCCTGCAGCTTGCCGAGCGATTGCGATGTGGAGGAATCAGCGGCGGCATCCTTGGGTTGCGGCTGCTTGGCGAGCAATTCCGCGTCGGTTCGTGCGATCTCAAAGGACAGGGCGATGACTTGACTCGCGATCTGGCGGTTGTCGTAGAGGAAGAGCAGGTCGCTGGGCTCATTGGCGACTTGCTGTTGGACACCCAAGGTGCGGTACCAATCAATCGTTTGATCCAGCAGTTCGATGACCTGCGGACCTGTCATGGGTGCAACGGCGGCCGGAACAGCCGGGGACGCGGGAGCGGCCGGGGACGGGGGAGCGGCGGCGGATTGCGCAATCGCAGTGAGCGATGCATCCAGCATCAGTACCAGGGCCTGCACCGAACTCGAGAGCAAGTGACGACGTGTCGGCTTGGGCATAAATCAATCGTACCCTTTTGTCGCGAGGAAAAGACGCTACCATATAAGTTTTGCAACCTGTGTGGGGACCCTCATGGACTTGAAGCGGGCGATTGCCGATGTACCCGACTTTCCGCGCCCCGGCATTTTGTTCCGCGATATCGCTCCGTTGTTGCGCGCCCACTTCGATCCGACCATCCAGGCGCTGGAGGATTTGCTGACGGATCAGGAGTGGAGCGGAGTCGACGCTTTGGCGGGAATCGAATCGCGCGGTTTCATTTTGGGGGCCGCTCTCGCGATGCGCCGCGGAAAGGGATTCGTACTGGTCCGCAAGCAAGGAAAATTGCCGCCGCCGGTCGTCGACATCGCCTATGCGCTCGAGTATGGGTCCGGCATCCTGGAAATGCAGCGTGGTCAGGGGCGTCTGGTGCTGGTGGATGATGTGCTCGCAACCGGTGGCACGATGACCGCCGCTGCCGACCTATGCCAACGGGCCGGCTACCAAATTCAAGCGCTGGCGGCCTTGATCGATCTGCATCTCGTCCAAGACTATTGCTGGCAAAGTCTGCGCCTGCGCGCAGCCATCCATTACTAGCCGCCGAGCGCACATCATGAACATCCATGTCTGAGTTGGCGAGTACGCTCGTTGTCGTTGCCTTGCGGGCGGAATTACAGGGAGTATTCGAGGCGGCCGGCATTCCGGTGCTGTATTGCGGGCTCGGTAAAGTCAACGCGGCCATCGCACTCGCACGCGAGCTCGCCCGTTACCGCTGTCAAAGGCAAGCAATGCCGATGGTGTTGAATTTCGGTTCAGCCGGCAGCCGCCGCCACGCCGCAGGAACGCTGGTGGAGTGCCACGAGTTCGTTCAGCGCGACATGAACGTCAGTGCTCTCGGATACGGTTTGGGCGTCACGCCGTTTGACGACGCGCCGCCCCGTTTGACTTTCGCCCCTGTATTCAACCACCTGCCATCGGCCGTGTGCGGCAGCGGTGATTCGTTTGCGGCCGCGGACCCCGTCATGGACGTTGGCGTCATGGGCTGCGCGGTTGTCGACATGGAGGCTTATGCGCTCGCAAAAGTTTGCTGGTACGAAGAGGCGCCATTTGCTTGCGCCAAATATGTGAGCGACGGCGCAGATCATTCCGCGGCGGACGATTGGCAGCGCAACCTACACAAGGCGGCGGATGAATTCCTGCACTTGTATCGGGGCGTAGCGCCGTAATGTTGCGTTGTGCGCTGGGCGCCTGGTTTCTGCTCTCGGCGCTGCCGTCTGCCGTCGACGCGGCCGTTCAAGTGGTCGTGGGCCCGACGCCGATCCACGGCGGCGAGGCCAAGTCCGACGGCGACATCACGGTCATCAACGAGAAATTGGCATTCGCGCTCGCTGTCGCATCGCCCGTGCCGTACGGTGTCCCGCGCGGCGCGATCGTCGACGTGGCGCCGGTGGTGAACGGCAAGATCGGACGCGATTGCGTGGTCTTTGCGGATTTCATCCCGAATAATTGGTCGGCATGGCCGAACACGTTTCAACACATCGAGGTTCTCGAGCGCGGTCCCGAACGAGCCGTCGTCCGAACGATACGCGATTGGGGCAAGGCAACGGTTACCACCGTCTACACGCTCGAATCAAACGCAGATTCGGTCGCGATTCGGGTCGTCATGAGCAACGGCGGTGACGCTCTGCCCGATCTGCTGTCCGGAATGACCTTGTGGCCGAAAGCGGGGTACCTATTCGGCGTTCCGGGATTGGCGGGTGCCGTACGGGGCACAATGGACGGCGCGCTCGCCGATCGGGTGGTGGCCTATGATGAAAAATGGACCGTCGCCCTACATGCGCCGTACGCCGACCGTATCGCCGACGGGTCGATGGACATGTATCGAGCACATGCGCTGGGGGCCGGTGAAAGCCGGGCTTTCGACGCATGGTTGCAGGTGGGCTCCAGCGGGGATCTCAAGCCCATCATCGCCTCCGAGATAGCGCGCAAGCACTTGGACTCCGGGACCCTTCGCGGTGTGGTGACCGGCGCGGACGGCCTGGCGATCGAGGCTCCGGTCGTCGTGATCGAAAGGCAGGGCAAGCCCTACGGCTGGGTGTTGGGGCGTCACGGCGAGTACAGCCTGACTTTGCCGGTGGGCGAATATGAGCTCTATGCCACGGCTAGGAACCATTCGCAAAGCGCGCGGGCGACGCTGGGCGTGCAGTCGGGAACGGCCGCGGTTCGTAATTTCCGCGATTTGCAAATTCCGGGGAACATCCGATGGAGGGTGGCAGACGCCGACGCTAAGCCGCTCGATGCGCGCATCGGTATCATTCAAGGTCAGAAGCCGCTCGTCGAGTTTCTCGGTCGGACGACGTTCTTCACGGAACTCGACCGCAAGGGCCGGGCCGATGTGCAGATCGCACCCGGTGATTATGTGTTTTCCGTCTCGGCGGGCGGCGGATTTCTGGCCTCACGGCAGCAATTGAAACTCGCGGTGGCAGCCGGTCAAGTGCAGACCGCGAACGTGACGGTGACGACGCTGTTCGATCCGCCTGCCCGCCATTGGTATTCGGCAGACATGCATCACCATGCCGATCAAGCCGAGGCTGTGACGCCGCCTGCGGAGTTGGCGCGCTCGCAACTGGCCGCCGGACTCGATCTGTTGTTCGTCAGCGATCATGATTCGACCGTGAACCATGGGGTCTTGCAGGCAATCGCCGGCCGGCGTGGGATGGCGTTCATCCCCAGCATCGAGTTGTCCGCCTCGTGGGGTCATTTCAACGCGTACCCCTTGCTGCCCGGTCAAAAGCTCGCGATCGACACGGGGACGGCGACCATCGATGAAATCTTCAAGGAAGCCCGGCGCGAGGGAGCAACCGTGGTGCAGGTGAACCATCCGTTCATCCCGTACGGCTATTTCACCAGCGTGGCCGGGGGCGTCGCTCCGGGCGGCTTCAATCCGGGCTTCGATCTGATCGAGATAAACGCCGGCGAGCCGGGCGACGACCAGAAGGTCCTCCAAGCCGCATGGAATTTCTGGAATTCGGGACATCGCTATTACCTGACGGCGGGGACAGATACGCACGATGTATGGCGCGACGAATCGGGAGCGGTGCGCGCCTTCGTTCACATCGACGGTGCGGTGACAGCCGCCACATTCGCACAGGCCCTCAAAGAAGGCCACGGCTATGTGTCGTATGGGCCACTCATATTCCCGTCCGCGATGTTCGGCGATGAATTGAAGGTAAAGCCGGGCCAGGCTTTTACGCTCGGCTTCGATCTCGAGTCGGTGGCCGGGATGAAACGGGCGCAGCTGATCGCCAACGGGGCGCTTCTCAAGACCGAATCATTTCCCGGCGCTTCGCTGCGAGTGCATGTCGACTTTCCGTTGACCACCCAAAGCCGCGCATGGTATGCACTGATTGTCGAAGACAATGAAGGTCATAAGGCCTATACGGACCCTATCTGGGTTGACGCCGTCGGTTCGCCGTTCGGCACCGGTCCGACGGCAAGGGAGTAAGTTATGGACAATCCGTACGACGTCGCAGCGATCGTCGGTAGTTTGCGGCGCGACTCATTCACGCGACGCATCGTCCGGTCATTCGACGGGTTGGCGCCGGCGTCGATGAAAATAGAGATCGTCGAGATCCGCGAGCTGCCGCTATACAATCAGGATGATGAGCCCGCTGCCCCCGCGGCATGGGTTGATTTTCGAAGCCGGATCAAACGCGCCGATGCAGTGCTGTTCGCGACTCCGGAATACAACCGCTCAGTTCCGGGAGTGCTCAAGAATGCGGTAGACGTCGGATCGCGCCCCTCGGGCGCGAGCGCCTGGGCGGGCAAGCCGGCTGCGGTGCTCAGCGCATCTCCGGGAGCGATGGGTGCATTCGGGGCAAATCAGCATTTGCGTCAGTCGCTGGTCGCGCTGAATATGCCCACTCTGCCGCAGCCGGAAGCGTACATGGGAAACGTCGATAAGATGTTCGATGCGTCGGGACAGTTCGCCAACCCGGCGACACGGGAATTCTTCGTGAAGTTTCTCAACGCATTCAATGAATGGATCGCGAGGCAGCTTCGCCCGGCGGATCGCAAGGCTTAGTCGGCGCACGGTCCCGCCGCTCGGAACTACCAGCCGATCGCTTGTCCGTCTTTGCGGTGATCCGATGCGCCGCGGTAGACACCCTCGATCGGCGCCGCGCGCAAGCCGCCGCCCTGCGGCGACGCTTCATTTGCGGAAAGATTCGGCGCTGAGGGCATGTACGAGACCGCCTGATAGCCGCCCATCCCTTGGCCGTTCGTGGAAACCACCGTGTGGCCGAACGCTTTCAACTTGGACCCCACCAGGTCATAGAGACCCGACTCCAGCTGCAGCGTGTTCGTGGCTTGGGCATGCGAGAAGCGCGCGGCATCGCTGGCTGCCTGCAGATTGGCGCCGAGATCGATCATGCTGACCAGCACCTGCACATGGCCTTGCGCCTGCTGACTCGCGCCCATGAGCCCGAACGCGGTTAGAGGCCGTCCATCCTTCATCACGAATCCCGGAAGGAGGGTGTGGAATGGACGTTTACCGGGAGCCAGGAGATTCGGACTGCGCGGATCCAGCGAGAACAGTGCGCCGCGATCGTTCAGCACGAATCCGTAGCCGGGAACCGTGATTCCTGAGCCGAAAGCCTCGTAAATACTATAAATGAACGACACCATGTTGCCCCAGCGGTCGGCTGCCGCCAGATAGACCGTGCCCCCGACCGGATCGCCTTTGGCTTCGGGAACACTCGCCTTCTGTAAATCGATGCGCCGGCACTGCTCGGCGGCGTAGCCTTTCGAGATCAGCTTCGACAAGGGTATCTGCGCAAATTGCGGGTCGGCGTTGTATGCGTACAGGTCCGCAAAAGCGAGTTTCTTGGCCTCGACCAGCACATGCCAATAAAGCGCCGACTCGTGACCGAGCGCCGCGAGATCGACGTCCAATTCGGTGGCGCACGCCTCGAGAATGTTCAGCATTTCCAATACCGCGAATCCCTGAGTGTTGGGCGGCAATTCGAATACATCGTAACCGTGATAATTCGTGGCGATGGGCGCCACCCAGTCAGCTCGCGTGCCGGCCAGGTCCGCCGCAGTGAAGGTACCGCCGAGGGCGCGCGATTTAGCGAGGATGGCCGAGGCGATCTCGCCCTGGTAGAACGCGTCGCGGCCTTGCCTCTGCAGCACGCGAAAGGCATGAGCGAGATCCGGATTGCGGAACACGCTATAGGCCGCCGGCGGCCTCCCGCCCGGCAGGTAGGTCTTGACGGAATCAGAGTCCACGCCCAGAGCTTCCGCTGCGTTGACCCAATCGTCACGGATGCGTTCGGTGACCGCGAATCCCTGTTCGGCAAGATCCGCCGCCGGCTCCAGCAGCTCTTTGAAACTCAGGGTTCCTGCGCGCTTGAGCAATGCGTCCCAGGCGTCCACAGTGCCCGGGGCGGTCGCCGAGTCGATACCGCGCGACGGCATCTTTGTCGTGGAACCACGGCCGGCAAGGTGCCGCGGCGACGCTCCGGAAGGCGCTCGACCGCTGCCGTTCAAAGCCACCAGCCGATTTTCCTTCGCCAGCCAGGCGATGGCGAAGGCGTCGCCGCCGATTCCCGCGCCCCCGGGTTCCACCACGTTCAGCACGGCAGCGGCAGCCACGGCGGCGTCGATCGCGTTGCCGCCGTTCTTCAATATCTGCAAGCCTGCCTGCGCCGCCAACGGCTGGCTCGTCGCCACGATTCCGTTTCGAGCCAACACTTCCGAGCGAGACTGCGGCAGCCAGCCGCTCGAACGATCACCTCGAGGAGCGGAGAATTCTGCGGGTCGATTCTGTGCCGCTGGCATGCAGCCTCCTAGGGGTCTACGCGATCAATTATACTGGGCGAGCCGGTATTCCCGCCATTTGGAGAGTTCGTGCCTCCCAAGTTCTCCCTGATCGAGGGATCGATCCCTCGCGTGTTGTTCGCATTTTCTTTGCCCATTCTGTTCGGCAACATACTGCAATCGATCAATGGGTCCGTAAACTCGATTTGGGTCGGCAAGTATCTGGGCGAGGCCTCCCTGGCGGCAGTGGGCAATTCGAACGTCGTGATGTTCCTGTTGTTCGGCGTCCTGTTCGGCTTTTCAATGGCTTCGAACATCATGGTCGCACAGTGCGTAGGCGCAAACGACATCGCGGAGGCCAAGCGCGTCGTCGGCACCGGGGCGGTTTTCTTTCTCGGGTTGTCGGTCGCCATGAGTCTGATCGGATTTGCATTGACTCACTGGCTGGTGGCTTGGCTGGGCACGCCGCCCGACGCTCTGGCGCCGGCGCTCACTTACATGCGCATTATTTTCTTGGCGCTGCCCTTCATGGGCGGCTTGTTTTTTCTCATGGCAGTGCTACGCGGCGCCGGCGACTCGAGAACCCCGTTCATCTACCTGTTCATGTCGGTCCTGCTCGATATCGCGCTCAATCCTCTGTTGATCTTCGGTTGGGGTCCCATCCCGCGCTTGGGAATAGCGGGGTCGGCAACCGCGACGTTGTTCGCCCAGGCAACCAGCTTTCTCGCGTTGGTGTGGCATTTATACAGGACCAAGCATTTCTTGTGCATCCACCGCGATGAATTGCGGCTGTTCAAGGTTGATTGGTCGCTGGTACGGGTGCTCGTGACGAAAGGGATTCCCATGGGACTGCAAATGTTCGTGATCTCCTCCAGCATGATCGCACTGATTTCCTTGGTGAATCGATTCGGTTCGCAGGAGACCGCCGCGTTCAATGCGGCGATGCAGCTCTGGAACTACGTGCAAATGCCCGCGCTCGCGATCGGCGCCGCTGCCTCTTCAATGGCCGCGCAAAACGTCGGCGCCGGGAAATGGGATCGAGTGGGCAAAGTGGCCACCACAGGAGTGTTGTTCAACTTTTTGCTCGGCGGTGCCCTGATCTCGATCGTCTTTCTTCTCAATGAGCGGGCCTTGAGCCTGTTCCTGCCCGCTCACGGCGCAGCCCTGACGGTGTCGGCGCATCTCAATCGCATCGTCATTTGGTCTTTTCTTTTCTTCGGCACCTCCATCGTGCTCTTCGGCGTGGTCCGGGCGACCGGGGCAGTCATGGCGCCGCTCGTCATGCTGGCCATCTCTCTGTGGCTGATCCGCGTGCCGTTTGCTTTTTCAGTTCTGGGTCGTTGGCAAGCAGACGCCATTTGGTGGAGCTTTCCGATTTCCTCGGTGATTTCCATGCTAATGGCCATTACCTACTACCGCTTCGGAGGCTGGCGCAAGGTCCGCTTGGGAGTCGCCGGACGGCGGGCAGCGCCGCTGCCCGGCATCTGATTTCGATGCCGTCGGCGTCAGCAACCTGTGAGCGGCCGCTGGTAGTGCGGTGCGGCGCTTTCGGAGACATGGTGCTGCTGACCGCACTGATTCGCATGTTGCATGCGCGATTCGGTTCTGCCGCGGATATCGTGACCTCCGGTCCATGGAGCGCGCCGCTGCTCCGCGGCCAACCCGGCGTCGGCGAAATATGGAGCCTTCGCAGCCGCAAAACGCCTTATTGGCTCAGCGCGGATCAGCGGCGCGCGGTGCGCCGCATGCGCGCTCGCGGCGCCGGTCCGACCTGGTTCTGCGACGGCAACGATGCGGCGCGGCCCTTGCTGGCGCGCGCCGGCATTCCGGAAGAATTCATCGTCGACGTCAAGGATCATCCGTTGCTGCCGCACGAGCATGCGACGGAGCAATGGCGGCGTCTCGCGCAGATCATGCCGCCCGGGATCGACCCTCCCGCGGCCGCCGACTACGCCGCGGTCACGCCTGGCGCCCATCTCGAAGTCAGCGAACGAGAACGCACTGATCTTGACGCATGGCTGCGCTCACGCGGTGTGGGAACGGCGCCGCTGATCCTGATGCAGATCGGCAACAAGCGCACGATGCGGCGCGGCCTGCGCCGATTGGCCGTCAACCACAAATACTGGCCGATCACGCGTTGGGCGCAGGTCCTGCGCGAGGTACGCATGCGATGCCCCGACCATGCGATCGTGCTGCTCGGCACCGGGCCCGAATATGCGTTGAACCAGGAAGTCGCGGCGCTGGCGGATATCCCGCGCCTGTATAACGCTGCCGACGATTTGCCTGTTGCGCGCCTGGTCGCATTGCTGGCGCGCGGCGCCGGGCTGATCTCCGTCGATTCTGGGCCCGCGCATGCCGCCGCCGCGGTCGGCTGCCCGCTCGTCGTGCTGTTCGGCAAGGCGCTGCCGTCGTTGTACCGGCCGTGGGGGACCGCAGGATCGGACGTGAAAGTGCTGCGCGGCGAGATAGCGGGAGTGCCTGACATGCTGGGGATCGAATCGCAGAGCGTGATCGAAGCATGGTCAAACCTGAAATTGCGCTCGGTGTAAATCCCGCCGGCCTGCGGGCTAGCGCGCTCCGGCGCGCAACAAGTCCTGGGTAACCAGTACCACCCCCCGCTTGGTGACGAAGAAGCGCTCCCGGTCGCGTGCATGGTCTTGCCCGATTTGCGTGTCGTCGGGAATCATGCAGTTCTCATCGAGAATGCAGCGCGTGATCTTGCAGCGGCGGCCGATGGTCACGCCCGGCAGCAGGACCGAACTCTCGATCGTGCTGCCTTCATCGATGCGAACGTCATGGGACAGCAGGGATTCCTTCACGAAGGCGCCCGAGACGATGCAGCCGCCGGCCACCATCGAGTTGACCGCCATGCCTCGCCGGCCCTCTTCGTCCAGCACGAATTTAGCGGGCGGCTGCTGTGCTTGGTACGTCCAGATCGGCCATTGATGATCGTAGATGTTCAGTTCCGGATTGAGCGAAACCAATTCCATGTTCGCTTCGTACAGCGCATCGACGTTGCCCACATCGCGCCAGTAATTTTGGGCGCGCGTCTCGACGTCATGAAACGGATAAGCAAACACCCGCAGGCGCGCCAGCGCTTGAGGGATGATGTCCTTGCCGAAATCGTGATTGCTGGACTCGTTGGCCGCGTCATCGGTCAACATCTTTTCAAGGCGATCCGCGCCGATCACGTAGATACCCATGGACGCCCGCGCCAGTTTCGACTGGCCGATGATCGGATCCGGATCATTCGGTTTTTCCGCAAATTTCAGGACCCGATTCGTGTCGTCGGTGGTCAGGATGCCGAACTCATTGGCGCGTTCAAGCGGCACGTCCACCACGCCGACGGTAATGTCGGCCTCGCATTGATCGTGGTAGGCGATCATCGGGCCGTAATCCATCTTGTAAATATGATCGCCCGCCAAAATCAGAACATGGGTCGGATGGTGCGAGCGAATGAAGTCCAGATTCTGGTACACCGAGTCTGCAGTACCGCGATACCAGTGCGGGCCCATTTGCTGTTGGGCCGGAATCAACTCCACGAATTCGCCGAGTTCGCCGCGCAAGTAGCTCCAGCCCCGTTGAATGTGCTGGATCAACGATTGCGCCTTGTACTGCGTCAGCACCGCAATTTGGCGGATGCCGGAATTCACGCAATTCGACAGGACAAAGTCGACGATGCGGAACTTGCCGCCGAACGGCGTCGCCGGCTTGCAGCGATGCTGGGTGAGCGCCTTGAGCCGCTCGCCGCGCCCACCCGCCATGACCACCGCCAAGGTGCCGCTCGTCAAGCGGCTGACATAGCGTCCGGTGTTACTACGAGCAGCGTGTCGCATACCATCCTTCACCGTGAGGTGCCCAGCCTGCCACACTCGGCGCAGGCCTGCACGTTTTCTCGCGATGGTGCCGACTTTGCTAGACTTCCCCGATGCCGGCATTGAATCTGTGCCTCCCGAGTTCGGAAATATTGCCGTATGCAAAGACCGGTGGACTCGCGGATGTTGCGGGCGCCTTGGTGCAAAACCTCGGACTGCTCGGCCACGAAGTGCACCCCTTCATGCCTCTGTACGGCTCGGTTCGAGCGGCACATCCGGAGCTGCGACCCGTCCTCGGCGCACAACAGGTGCCGCTGGCCGTCGGCGATACCGACTACCGCTTCTCCGTGCAGACGGCGAGCTTCCCCGGCACGGCCGTCGCGGCGTACTTCATCGACTGCCCTGAGTTGTTCGACCGCCCTCAATTCTATACCACCGATCCGGATGAACATCGCCGCTTCCTGCTGTTCACGCGCGCGACGCTCGAGAGCTGCCGTCGCCTGGGCATATCGCCGGACATCTTCCATTGCCACGATTGGCACACGGCATTTCTGCCGTTATATCTGAAGACGCTCTATTCGTCGGATCCGATGCTCGGCCGTGCGCGGTCGGTGTTGACGATCCATAACATCGGATATCAGGGGATCATGGCGAGCGCTGCGGCCGGCGACTTGGGGTTGCAGGATGCCGGAGCGTTCCTGGACGGCGAGGATCTGGCGCACGGGGTGATCAACCCCTTGAAAGCCGGGTTAAGATCTGCCGATGTGGTGACTACCGTGAGCCCGACGTACGCGCGCGAGATCACCGAAGGTCCGCTCGGGATGGGAATGCAGGCGACGTTGCGGGCGCGCGGGGATCGAGTCGTCGGGATATTGAACGGCGTCGATTACCGGGAATGGGACCCGCGGCACGATCCGCATTTGACGGCGCACTACGGACCGCAGGATCTGAGCGGCAAACGGACCAACAAGCAAGCGCTGCTCGCGGCCGCCCAGCTCGATCCGGCGGCGTCGCGTCCGCTGATCGGTATGGTGACCCGGCTCGCGGAACAGAAGGGTATCGATCTCTTGTTCGAAGCATTGCCGAACGCGTTGCATGAGCGAGACTTCGCCTTGACGGTACTCGGCAGCGGAGATCGCCGATACGCGGCATTTTTCGACGAATTGGCGGGAAGCTTCCCGGGGCGCGTGGCGTTTCGGGAAGGTTACGATGAATCGCTCGCCCATTTGATCGAGGCGGGCAGCGATTTTTTTCTCATGCCCTCGCGCTATGAGCCCTGCGGCTTGAATCAAATGTACAGTTTGCGTTACGGCACCATCCCCATCGTGCGCAAGACCGGCGGCCTTGCTGATTCCGTGCAGCATTTCGATCCCGCCACCGGGATCGGCACGGGATGCGTCTTCAACGATTACGATGCCCCCGCCGTGCGCTGGGCCATCGGGACAGCGCTCGATTGGTACGCGATCCCGACGAGCTGGCAGCGATTGATGCAGAACGCGATGGCGCAGGATTTTTCATGGGCTCGGCAGATCGGCAAATATGATTCGCTCTACCGCAGGCTACTCGGATCTTGATCCCTCGGGTTGCCGCTTCAGCAAAGCGTAGCGGCGGCCGTGAGGTAGCGAATAGATTTTAGCGAGTTGTAAGCCTGCCGAGCCTGCCCAGCGGGGTGCGTCGGCGTCCTGCGGCTGCGCGGGAGGGTCCCTGCGCAGCCGAAGGCTTTGCGCAAGTTCTTGGGAAAGAGCGCGCGCATGCGCCGCCGGCAATTGTACGACCACCAAGCTTTGCGGCGCGGCGCCGGCAACGGCTCTCAAGCGATCGATGGCCGCCGCATCGATCGGCCCCGGTACCACACCGACATCCGTACGCGCATACATGTCGATCATGGCCCGAGTAGTCTCGTCCGGAGCAAATAGAATCAATGGCTTGCCGGCGGCGTCATGCTGAATGCCGCGAGCGATCGACCCGATATCCTGCCAGGCATCGACTTGGCGGTATATCTGTGACGCCGGACCCACCAACAACACGCAATAGGCGACGAACAGCGACCATAGCGCATGTAGTACCTGTTCGCGCGCCGCGGTCCACGCGCGAATCGCGAGGAAGGCCGCGGCGGCCAATCCTATGGCGGAAATCAGCATGAAGTTTACGTGCGAACCCATCGTGTTCCAGGCGCCGGCAGCGATCAGGACCAACGCTCCGGCGAATACCAGCACGCCCAGAATCAAGAGCGCAGCGGTCACGCGCAGTGCGCGAATATCCCACCGTTCCGCGCTCGCCGCGATTTGCCGCGACCACCAGGCGAGCAGAAGGGCGACGCCGGGGAGAGCCGGAGCGAAATATACGTTCCGGGCGGTCGCCGCCAAGGAGAGAATCACCAGCGGCGGGAGCGACGCGGCGATCGCGAAGCGTACGGGGCGGTAGTCGTCGAACGATGCGGCGCGCCGCCGCCAGGCACCGCGCAGAGCCGCGATCACCAGGAAGGTCCAGGGGGCCAGGTAGAAGGGTAACTCGATCAGGTATTTGCCGGGAAAATTGCGATGAGCCGCCGCGTATTGGATTTCGTTCGGAGCGTCGACGCGCGTAAATCGGCCGACCAAGTTGTTCCAAAAAAACACCTTCAGGTGGGCGAGGCCGTCCGTTCCCGTGTACACGAACCAGATCCACGTCAATATCATCGCGGCCTGAAGGAGCAACCCGAGGTACAGTTCCCAACGGAGGAGTTCGCGCCAACGCCTCTCCCAGACGACCAGGGTGATGACGGCCATCGCCGGCACCATCCAGGCGACGGCGCTCTTGCCGAGAAAGCCCAATCCCAAAGCGGCATGCATCAATAGATAGCCGCGCAGGCGCTCTCGGGTATCGGCCGCATAAAAGCCCTGGTACGCGCCCAACAGTGCGATCGAACCGCTCGCGAGCAAGGGCGCATCGGTCGCAAGCCAGATGGCCACCTGGTACGAAAGCAGAAAAGTGCTCACGGCGGCCGCGGCCACCAAACCCGCGAGATTTCCGGCGCTGCGCCGTGCCAGCAATCCCACGCCGAGCGCGGTGATCATGGCGTATAGGAGGTTGGGCAGCCGCGCGGCCCAGGCTTCGGCCCCGAGCAGCCGGATGGGGACGGCGGCGAGCCAATACATCAGCGGTGGCTTTTCACAGAAAGCCTCGCCCGCCAACAACGGGACCGCCTTGTCCGCCTGCCAGCTCATGCGCCAGGAGAGGTCCGCTTCACGCGGCTCGTCGGGGGTCCAGAAGCCGCGCCCCCACATGCCGACGCTCCAAATCAACAATAACGTCACGCAGACCAACGAGAGCGGTGACAAGTGCCGTTTCAGCAAAACAGTATACTTGGCGGTCACTAAAAAAGGAGGGCGCATGGCATACGCCGACTATACTTCACAGGGCGCCGTCGCCGTGATCACTCTGAAAAACCCACCCGTTCATGCCCTGAGCATCGGTCTGCGCACCGCCGTCGCCGGCCTACTTGAACGCGCCAAGAGCGATGAGTCGGTTCGAGCGGTGGTGATTATCGGATCGGGCAATTCGTTTTGCGGAGGCGCCGACGTGGGCGAATTCGGTTTGCCCGCCATGTCTGCCAGCCCGTCCTTGGCCGACCTGCTTGCCCTGGTCGAAGGTTCGCCTAAACCAGTCGTCGCGGCGATCAACGGGCTCGCCTTGGGCGGCGGACTGGAACTCGCCATGGCATGTCACTACCGCGTCGCCGCGGCCGCGGCGCCCTTGGGAATGCCAGAAGTGAAATTGGGCATCTTGCCGGGCGCAGGCGGGACGCAACGGCTGCCGCGCCTGGCGGGCGTCGAGCGCGCTCTGAACATGATCGTCAGCGGCAACCCGGTGGACGCGCGCGAGTTGGCGGGAACCGGTCTACTCGACGCGACCGCCGGTGGCGACATATTGCCCGTGGCGGTTGCTTTTGCAGAAAGCATCATCGCAGAGAAATTGCCGCTAAAAAAAGCCCGCGACATCAACATCGATCCCTCGAATGCGCAGGCGCTCTTGGATGCCGCGCGCCGCGCAGCCGCTCCCCTCGCAAAGCACTATCCGGCGCCGCTCAAATGCATCGATGCCGTAGAGACGGCCGTGCTGAAGCCCTTTGAGGAGGGAATGAGAATCGAAGAATCCTTTTTCGTCCAATTGTTGAACACTCCGGAGTCAAAGGCGTTGCGGCACGCGTTCTTCGCCATGCGCACCGCCGGCAAGATTCCCGATGTGCCGCCCGAAACCCCTTTGCGGGCGATCAAGTCGGTGGCGGTCATCGGCGCCGGCACGATGGGCGGGGGAATCGCCATGAATTTTGCCAACGCCGGCATTCCCGTGGCCGTGCTCGAGACGAGCCAGGCGGCTTTGGACAAGGGCCTTGCCACCATCAAAAAGAACTATGAGAGCACGCTCAAGAAGGGCCGGCTGACGCAGGACGAATTCGACGGGCGCCTGAAGCGGATCACGGGCACTCTGTCATACGAAGACATTCAGGGCGCCGACCTCATCATCGAGGCAGTCTTCGAAGACATGGAGGTCAAGAAGCAAGTGTTCGAAAAGCTGGACAAAATCGCCAAGAGCGGGGCGATTCTCGCGTCGAACACCTCGACCCTGGACTTGAACAGAATCGCAGCCTTCACGCGCCGGCCCCAGGATGTGATCGGGCTGCATTTTTTCAGCCCGGCGAATGTCAGTAAGCTTCTTGAGATCGTGCGCGGCGACAAGAGCGCGAAGGATGTGGTGGCCACCAGCATGGCCGTGTCGAAACGAATCAAGAAGGTCGGCGTCATTTCCGGCGTCTGCGACGGTTTTATCGGCAACCGCATGATGAATGCCTATTTCCGCCAGATGGAGTTGCTGCTCGATGTCGGCGCGTTGCCGCAGCAAATCGACAAGGCAATGGAAAAATTCGGATTTGCGATGGGTCCGTTTCGTGTCAGCGATCTGGCCGGGAACGATATTCTTTGGTACATCCGCAAACGCTTGTATGTCGAGTATCCGGACCGGGTCTTCTCCAGGACGCCGGACCGCATCTGCGAACTCGGACGTTTCGGCCAAAAGACAGGCGCCGGCTGGTACGACTACGAGGCCGGGCAGCGCACGCCGATCCCGTCCGAATTGGTGGACAACATCGTTCTCGAGGAATCGGCCCGGTTAGGCCTGTCACGGCGCAAGATCGGGGATGAGGAAATCGTCGAGCGCGCGCTGTACTCCTTGATCAACGAAGGGGCCCGCATCCTCGAGGAGGGCATCGCGCTGCGGGCCTCCGATATCGATGTCGTGTACTTGACCGGCTACGGATTTCCGGACTTTCGCGGCGGCCCCTTGTTCTATGCCGATATGCTCGGGCTTTCCAATATATTGCGGTCGATGGGGAAGTTCGCAAAGGGTTATCAGCCGGATGCGTGGGAGCCGGCGCCTTTGCTCGAGAAACTTGCCGCGGAGGGCAAGACCTTCGCCGGCTGGAGCAATCAGCAACACAGGACCCATACCTAGATGGCTCGGTTGATCGTCGTATCGAATCGCGTCGCGCACCCCGATCAGGGAGCACCCCCCGGGGGGCTTGCGGTCGGCGTCCTGGCCGCCCTGCACGGCCCCGATGGCGGAATATGGTTCGGCTGGAGCGGCAAAACGCAGGAGGCGCCAGGCGAGCCGGAGATCCACGAGAAAGACGATATCCGCTTCGTCACCGTCGACTTGCCGAGCGCCAGCTTCGATGCATATTACAACGGCTTCTGTAATGGCTCCTTGTGGCCTCTGCATCATTACTTCCCCGGAACGTTTCGCTACGATCCCCGGGAATTCTCGGCGTACATGGCGGTAAACCGCTACTTCGCCGATGTTCTCGTGAAACTGATCGAGGACGAGGATGTGATCTGGGTGCACGACTATCAGCTCATCCCGTTGGGAAGTCTTTTGCGGCAAGCGGGGATACGCGCGCGGATTGGATTTTTTCTGCACATCCCCTATCCGAATATCGCCGTCCTGCGCCTCCTTCCTACTTACGCGGAGTTGGTTCGCGACACGTGTCAGTACGACTTGGTCGGGTTTCAAACGAGCGAGGACCTCGACGGGTTCAAATCGGCGGTAAATGCCGTGTACCCGGGCGACGCCCGCTTCCACGAAGACCGAATCGATTTGAACGGCCGCAAGATCGGAATAGGCGTTTTTCCGATCGGTGTCGATGTGGATGCAGTTACCCGCCAGGCCGCGGACGCGGTGCGCAGCGACGAGCAGGTCAAAAAACTCGAGCGGGGCCTGCTGGGCCGCAAGCTGCTGCTCGGCGTCGATCGGTTGGACTACAGCAAGGGTTTGATCGAGCGATTCGCGTCCTACCAGAGTTTGCTGGAATCGACCCCGGAGCTGCAGGGCCAGATTACCTATATACAGATCGCGCCCTTGAGTCGGGTGGACGTGGTGGCGTACGCCGAGCTTCGCGACGCCCTCGAGCGTTCTGCCGGGCACATCAACGGCCTCTTTGCGGATACCGATTGGACGCCGATCCGCTACCTCAACAAAGATTTTTCGCATCAAACCCTCAGCGGTTTCCTGCGCATCGCGAATGTCGGGGTCGTGACGCCCGTGCGCGACGGAATGAACCTCGTGGCAAAAGAGTTCGTGGCGGCACAGGATCCCGAGAACCCCGGCGTTCTGGTGCTCTCGAGCCTTGCCGGAGCGGCGCAGGAACTGGTCGGGGCGCTGCTGGTAAATCCCTATGACAAGACCGCCGTTGCCTTAGCTCTTCAACAAGGACTCGCGATGCCTTTGGCGGAGCGCCGCTCGCGCCATGAGTCCATGTTGACGGCGCTGCGCGTCAATTCGATCTCCCGCTGGCACGAATCTTTCGTGGCGCGCTTGACGGGCGAGAAATAAACCCGCGCAGCCGATCTGACGAGCGGCCGGATGAGTCGTGGGCCCGCGGGTTGATTGCGCGCAGCCGCGCCTCCCAGGTAGGCTTATGCGGTGCGGAGCACACTCCTTCTGGCATTGGCTTGTATCCTGATTGCCGTTCAATTGCATTCGTCGCGGATCGAGGATCGTCTGCTGCGGTCGGATCCCAATTCAATACCGAGCAACGCCGCTCTGATGATGTTTGCCCGGGGGCGCGGCGCCGCGCTATTCGAGGCCCGTTGCGCGATCTGTCACGGCCAGCGGGGACAGGGAGATACGGAGCGCGGCATCCCCAATCTGACCGACGGCGATTGGCTGTACGGAACGGGATCGGTGAGCGACATCGAGCAAATCGTGAAATATGGAATTCGCTCCTCCAATCCAAGAGCATGGAACCTCGCGATCATGCCGGCTTATGCAACAGCCCAGCCCAGCCCGCGCGATGGCAAGATCACGCCCTTGTCCCCTGCGAACATTCGCGATCTGGCTGAATTCCTGATGCGCGAGCAGGGGCGCGCCGGCGACTTCGCCGCCGCCGCCCGTGGCGCCGGGCTATTCGCGGGTGACGGGGGCTGCTACGACTGCCATGCTGCGGATGGCAGGGGCGATCCGGCCATCGGGGCGCCGAATTTGACGGATCGAATCAGTCTTTACGGCGACGGCAGCCGCCAATCGCTGTCCATGTCCATCGCCTATGGCCGGCATGGAGTGTGTCCGGCGTGGGCGGCGCGCATCGGCGCGGCGGAAACCCGCGAGGTCGCACTATTCGTGTATTCGCTTTCTCATGAGCCGGAGACGGATAGGCATGCCGGATCCGACTGAGTTGCGCTGGGCCGATCTCACGGGAGTGAGCCGCCGCCGCTCCTTCGTTCTGATGGGCGGAGGCGCGTTGCTAGGCCTCGCGATGGCCGGATATTCGCTGTTCACCGCGCGCGGCACCTCGACTTTGATCGTTCCGCCCGAAGACGTCGCACTGATCAATCAACAACCGATTTCACGAAGCGATTATTTGCTGCAGTTGCAGACTCTATATGGCGTGGATTGGGGGCACTCGACCCCCGCGCAGCGGCGCAAAGCGCTGGACGACATGATTCGCGAGGAGCTGTTGGTGCAAAGAGGCAAGGAGCTCGATGTCGCGTCCACGGACCCGGACGTGCGCGCCGCCATGGTCAACGCCGTTGAACTGGAGATTGCCGCCGATGCCCTCGCGCAGCAGCCGACCGAGGCGCAGTTGCGCGTGTACTACGCAGCGCATCGCGCCCGCTACGCGAGCGAGGGAACCATGTCGTTGCGCGATTACGTATTCCCGACGAGCGAATCGAGTGCGGCGGCTGAAGCGGCCGAGATGCCTCGATTCAGCACGCCGACAGCGGCGCTCCTGGAGCGTTGGCACGCCTCGGCCTCCGGAAAGGTTGCCGGCGAGGAGTTTTATTTTGCGGCCAAGATTCACCTCGGCGATAGGCTGTTCGAGGCTGCTCGCGGCCTCGCTGACGGCGAAATTTCCGCGCCCATCACCGAGGCCGATGGAGTACACGTTCTATACATGAGCAAAAACCAAAGGCCGGTACCCTTCGATTTCGCCGCAGCGCGCGATCAAGTACTGACCGATTATCGCAACGAGGCGATCGGCCGTTTACGCACCGGCGATGAAGCGTTTCTGCGCAAGCGCGCGAATATCTTGATCGCAGAAGATCTGCGCTAGTGAGGCGCGGGCTGAAACGGCCGCGGCTGCCGGCCAGTTCCCTGATTTGGATGCCTGTGGCGGCGTTATTTGCTTCGTCCCTCGCCGGTGCGCATACCCGCAGCGAGTCCCATTCGGTTTGGGAAATCAACGGCACCGAGGTTTCCCTGGTGGTGACGATCCCCGTCCCGGAGGCGAATCGCATATCGGCCGACCAGAGTGCGCCGTCCGACGAGCGCGTCGAAAACTACCTGAGCGAGCGCGTCTATCCTTTGGCCGAAGGCAAACGCTGCGCGATGATCCCACCGGCCCAGGTCTTGTCCGCAGCCGCGGGATTCAAAAAATTCGACTTTACATTCAGGTGCCCGGCGCCGAGCAATTTGCAGGTGCATTCTGCGGCCTTCTTCGATCTGGTGCAAAGCCACACCAATTTTGCGCAGGTACAAAACGCCGCCACCGGTGAATTCACCGAGCAGCTGATCACTGCCGAACATCAGACGGTGGATGTGACGGGCGGCGAGGGAAGCCGGCTCAAAAGCGCGCGCTTCGCCGAGTTCATCCGCATGGGCACGATGCATATCTTCACCGGCGTCGATCACATGTCCTTTCTCTTGGGACTGGTATTGATTTCGCGGCGCCTGCGCGATCTCGTGTTCGTGGTCACCGGCTTCACCATCGGCCACAGCCTGACCCTGGCACTCGCGGTGACCGGCGTCCTTCGCCCGCACGCGGAATACATCGATGCCTTGGTGGCACTGACGATTGCGCTCATCGGCGCGGAGAACATCGTGGTGCAGACGCAGAAGCCGGCGCCGGTGGCGCTCGCCGCAGGCGTCTCGCTCGCGTTCATGGCGCTCCTGCAAGGGCTGGGATGGGGCGGCCTGCCCGGAATGTTGTTGCTGGGAGCCGGCCTATTCACCGCCAACTACCTGATGATCTCCGGCCGATTGCGTGATGCGGGCCGGTTGCGCATCTTGATCACCCTGGTCTTCGGCCTGATCCATGGTTTCGGGTTTGCCGCCGATCTGCTCGCGCTACAACTTCCTCCCGGGCGCTTGGCCGAACTCCTCGTGGGCTTCAATATCGGTGTTGAAATCGGCCAGTTGACCCTGGTCGCGGGCGCAACGCTGGTGATCGCAATACTGGCGAAGGCCAAGCTGACTCTGCCGAGGCCCATCGTCGTCGACGCGGCGTCGGCATTCTTGGTGGCACTGGGGATATTTTGGTTCGTGAGCCGCAGCTATGCGTAACTGGAAGGGCGCGACCGAAGCATCGGCCGCGGATCTGCGAGCCCTGGACGGCTGTTTTTGCGCTAAAGTGAGCGCGTCTCCAAGCGCCCTTGGCAGGTACCGATGATCCTGTATGGACATGCATTGAGTTCCGCTTCCTACCGGGTGCGGATCGCGTTGGCCCTGAAGAGTCTGCACGTCAGCACCGTGCTGCTGGATTTACGAGCGGGCGAACAGCGGCTCGAAGAGTTCCTGCAAATCAACTGCCAGGGATTCGTGCCGGCGCTGGCTCTGGACGACGGCGCGGTGCTCACCCAATCGGTGGCCATCATCGAGTACCTTGATGAGATCTATCCGCATCCGCCGCTATTGCCGCAGTCGCCCTTGGCACGCGCACGAGTGCGTGCGATATCGCAAGCGGTTACCTGCGATATACATCCTCTGAACAATCTGCGGGTGCTCCAATATCTCGAGAACGAATTGCGGCAGGACAAGGCGACGCGCGATGCGTGGTATCGACACTGGGTCCAGCTGGGATTCGACGCCCTCGAGCGCTGGCTGGTTCGCGATGCGGCGACGGGGCGCTTTTGTCACGGCGATGCGCCGACCTTGGCGGATGTGTGCCTCGTGCCTCAGGTCGCAAATGCGCGGCGATTGGCAATCGATCTCAAGCCTTATCCCCGCATCGTGGAAATCGACGCCGAGTGCCGGACGCTTGCGCCGTTTCAAGCCGCCTCGCCGGAACGGCAGGGCTAGGGCCTGGGCGCGCGCTTTAATTGCGTCAATTCAGGCCGGGGCCGTTCGGCGCCGTGACGATTTCGCTGGAGAGCATTCCGAGCTTTGCGGCCGCGGAGGCGCTTGCCGCCGCGAAGCGAAACTATGCACTGGAAGGATCGGTTTCCATTTTGCCCAGCGAGCGGGACCAGAATTTCCTGATCGCCGATACGCGCGGCGGCAAATTCATTTTGAAAATCGCCAATTCAAGCGATTCGCCGGCGCTGCTCGATTTTCAAAACCAAGCCATGCGGCATGTCGAGCAATCCGATACGGGTTGCCGCGTGCCGCAAATCGTACGGTCGACGCAAGGGTTGGATATCACGAGCATGCGCGATGCCAGGACCGGCACCGATCATTGTGTGCGGTTGCTGACCTGGATCGACGGTGAAGTGCTCGCGAAAAGTACATTGCGGGGAGCCCTGCTGTTCGAGTCGATCGGCGCCGGATTGGCGAGGATCGATGCTGCTCTCGGCGGCTTCTCGCATCCGGCCATGCGCCGCGTTCTGCAATGGGATCTGCGCCGCGCGGTGATGGCCCGGCAAAACGCAAGGTTCCTGCCGCCCGAACGGCGGACGCATGTCGAACGCCTATTCTCGCAATGGGAGGAAATCGACTGGACGGGACTGCGCCACAGCGTGATCCACGGCGATGCGAATGACTACAACGTCATCGTTGCCGATGGCCGCATGGCGGGTCTGCTGGATTTCGGCGACATGGTGCATACGGCAACGGTCTGCGATCTGGCCATCGCGCTCGCGTACATCATGCTCGGCGAGCGGGAACCGCTCGCGGCCGCGGCGCAAGTCATCCGCGCCTATCACCGCGAATACCCTCTGAGGAACGAAGAACAGCGGGCGCTCTTTCCCTTGATACTGTCGCGGCTGGGCATGAGTGTCTGCTATTCCGCCCACAATCGGGCGCGCAGTCCGCATGACTCGTACCAGGTTGTCAGCGAGGAGGCGGCCTGGGGCCTGTTGGACAAGCTCGAACGCTGGTCGGCGAACGATGCCCTGGCATTGATTCGCGCCGCGTGCGCCTGATTTACATCTCGTTGTTCGCGTGCGCATTGCAGGCGCCCCAGCCGTCGTCCTTCGGGCCTAACTCCCCGTCTTGGGGCAAGTGAAGTCATCGTCGCCCTGCTTGGAGGGCTTCGGAATTTCTTTTTTCCAATCTGCGGGCACTTCGAAACGTTCGGCCGGGACCGCATCGGCACTGATGGCCACGGTTTCGATGGTGAAGGCCGCCATTTGTACGTACTGGGCATAGGGGTCCGCAGCGGCGGCGGTCCCAGCAGCGTCAGGAGGGGCCGCCGTGCCCGCCGGCGTTTGTGCATCGTCGGTCTTTTTCTTATGAAACAATCCGCCCAAAGCCGAGCCGAGCGCCTTGCCCGCTTGCGCGACGTTGTTCATCGGATTGGCGCCAGGGCCGGACGGCGTGTTTCCGCCCGCCGAGCCGCTCTCCTTCATCTTGGCCGTGGTGCCGCATTGCGCTCCGCCCATCATGACGCGCAAGGTTGTCTTCAGCGGCTGACCCTTAAGATCGTTCGACTTGTCGGTCAGCTGTTTGATCTGCGATTGGTAGGGGGCCAGAAATTTGGCGAACTCTCCGCGCAAGGCGCCCTGCGCATCGTCGAGCCCGAGCTTCTTTGCATAAGCTTGATCGAACGCGCGGCGGTCGCCCGCGCCGGCGACTTTGTCTTGCGTCAACCAGAGGTCGACGGCTACCACCGTGTCGCAGACATCGCCGGTGTCTCTGTTGGTGCAAGTTTCCGTCAGCGTTGCAAGGCTGCGCTGCGCATCGTGACCGGCGATCGACATCTTGTCGTCGGTCTTGCGCACATCGATCTTGGGCGGCGACATTTCGCACTTGGATTTATCGATGGGCTGCTGTTTTTGGGACACCGGGCAAGAGCGCATCTTTTCGAGCCTCGCTTGCATTTTCGCCCGCATCTGCGCCAGATCTTCGGGTGTCGCGAATATCTCTTCGCGGTAGCTCTTCTTTTCGGGCTCCAATTTCCATGTCAGCCCGCGATCCAATCGCACGATCTCGCCGCTGCGAACGTTGCCGCACACCAGGGACAGCATGCCCTCGCAGTGCGACTCCGTGTCCTCCCGCTTCTTGTCGGCCGCGATGTTGGTCGTGGAAGAGCCATGAGTTCGGATCATGGAGGCGACGTCCAGCGTCGTTTTTTGTTCGATGGTAACGTCCGCTCGCCCGGAAATGCATCCGAGCGAGGCGGCCAGCACGCAGGCGGAGCGCAGAATGCGAGACGTCGATGTGTTCATGTCGGTCACCCCCTAGAAAGAATAACGCAGAAAAAGGTGGTTATCGCCCCGGCGCACGTCGGTAAGAGTGCCCCAAAGCGGATCGAGCGGTGCGAACGTTTTCCCCTCTACCAGACTCAGGCGTGCATCGCCTGCGCGGCGCCCTGCTATCTGCGGCGCGAGCGTCAGGAACTGCTCGCCGACGAGGCGCGCCTCGTAAAAGGAGCCGAGCAATCGCGGACCGCCCTCGATGAGAATCCGCTTGCCGCGATTGGCGCGGGTGACTTCATCGAGAATCGCCTGGGGCAAGAGCCTCGCCCGGCCGCGGCCAATCGGCCGGATATCCACGGAGTCCGGAGACGCTTGTTTGGCCAGTCGCCTCGCGCCAACTTGCGTGGTCAAGATCAAAACCGGCGCGCGGCCGGAGACGAACAGCGGCAGTCCCAGGTCGATGTTGCCGCGGGCGCTCACGATCACGTTCAGCGGGGCCTTCGTCCTGCCAAGCGCAACCTGAAGGCGGTTATAGTCGTGCGCGAGTTGCGGGCAAATGGCTTCGGGCGTCCAAACGTGCCGCGAATCGGCGCCGAAAGTGCCCGAACCCACGATGATCACGTCGGCGACCGCACGCAGTAAACCCATAACCATGCGATCCTGGATGTTGAAGCCGCTGATGTCCCCGCCGCTCGAGTGTCCTTTGACCTGAAGCGACACGATGCCGTCCAGCGTACCGACGAAATTGCTGAATACCAGCGGACCCGAACGGGGCACCGGCATGCAGAGATTTCCGTACAGGCGTGTCAGGTTTGGCGGCAGCGGCAGCAGGCCGCCGCGCTTTGACTCGAAAAGCGGCTGCAGCGGAGCGAGAGCATTGGCGCGAGTCATGCGATAGTCACGTCCAATAAGTGGATATTATCAACGCAAGTCCGACATCGGTCGAATGAATTTAGCTTGTTGGTACGGGGTCCCTGTTCCCGATCCCGAATCGGACCTCGGAAGGATGACATAGATGACGTCGAGCGACACCTCCTCGGTCCGGGAGCGTCGAACTCCGCGACGGCGATCGAGCGTGGCCGCGCTGCTGGTTGCCGCGCTGGTGCTCGGCGCGCTGATGCTTGATGCGTTGCTGCTGGGCGCGCTCGCCAAGGGTGCGGAAGCAGCCGTGCAGGCAATCGCCGCACCTCCCGCGCCCGGTCCCGCAACGGGTCTTGCGGACTCGGCCGGGCTGCGCTCGACGGTATTCGGAACCCCTCCGCAGAACATGGCGCCGATGCCGAGCAGAGTACCGCTCCTCGAAATCAATATCGCTCTGCCGTGGGCTCGGCCGGTGCCGGAAGTCTTCTGGTTCGATCGCAAGCTGCGGGTCTGGTTCTCCGCGCAGGACAAACCTGCGCCGTTGGCCATCGTGATATCCGGTACGGGCAGCGACGGCAACACCGCGAAGCTATCGACGCTTCGCGGAGCACTCTATGGCGCCGGCTATCATGTCCTGACGATGCCGTCCCCGACGTTCCCGGGATTCATCGTGGCGGCGTCGAGCACGGGCGTCGCCGGCGATCTGATGCAGGACGGCAATGATCTGTACGCGGCAATGCAAGAAATAGTCGCCCATCTGCCGCGGAAGGTAAGAATCACCGAGATCGACGCGCTGGGGTTCAGCCTCGGCGGAGCGAATGCCGCCATCGTGAAATCGATCGACGCCGCGCAAGGCAGGCTCAAGATTCATCGCGTCGTCATGATCGATCCGCCGGTGAGCCTGTTTGCCTCGATCGGGAGACTCGATAAGTTGTTCGCCGGCAGCATCGGCTCCGGCAGCGACGCCATCGAACGTCTTTATCGGACGCTGTATGCCGAGCTCGCGAACTTATACCGGGCATCGGATCGAGTCCAAATCGACGAAGAGTTCCTGCTCGGCGCCGCCGCCTCCGCTCTGAAAACGGATGCGGAATTCTCCGCGGCCATTGCGCTGACCTTCCGCATCGATCTGGTAAATGTGTTTTTCGCCGGCGACCTCTATGCCGGCACGGGCGTCGTGATCGATCCGAGGCACCCGCCGAAGGTTGGCGACTCGCTCGAGGAAACTCAGCGCGTTCTTCGCAACAAACCGTTCGCGGAATATTTCACGAAGGTTTTCGCGCCCTATTACTTGAAGCATAAGCCCGATTCGACCGCCGCGTCGCTCATCGCCGGCAATCGGCTCGACATCATTGCCGACACGCTGCGCGATGACGCCGATTACTACGCGCAGGCCAACAGCAACGATGTCATTCTCAATAAGCAAGAGCTCGCGTGGCTGCAAGACACTCTAGGCCCAAGGATCGCCGTCTATGACCATGGCGGTCATCTGGGCAATATAGGAGAGCGGCAACAAGTGTCGGACATGCTCCAGATGCTCGATGGGAGCTGGCGGGGGCCGGCGAAATGAGGCCGTTCGTCTTTTCAGGATTCTTGCTCATTTTTCTCGCCGGATGCGCATCCCCGGGCATCAGCATCAGGAGCGTTCCTTCCGAAGACCCGGCCGCGGAGAATGCCGCCGCCGTGGAAAGCGCGGCCGCCTACGCCGCTGGCGCGGCGACGGCGCTCGAGACAGCCGAGGAAAACGGCCGAAGCGTGGGAGACGACCAGGCAAGGCCGCCGGTGACTGCGGCGGATGCGCCGTCCATGTACACCTACGATCCCTGGGAGCGGCTCAACCGCTTTACCTATCGGTTCAACGCACGACTCGATGAAGCGGTCTTTTTGCCGGTGGCGAACGCATATCACGCCATCCCGTCGCCGATCCGCTCCGGCGTGCACAACTTCTTCGGCAATTTGTCCGAGATCGACAACATCCTCAACTACGCGCTGCAATGGCGGCTGAAATTAGGCGTGCGCAGTGTGGGCCGATTCGTCATCAACACGACCGTCGGCATCGGGGGCTTGTTCGACGTGGCGGCGAAACTCAAGCTTCCGGGCGCGGCGACGGGCTTGAGCGCGACATTGGCCAAGTGGGGCATGCACCCGGGACCGTTCCTGGTCATTCCGTTTCTGGGCCCCTCCACGTTGCGCGACGGCCTGGGGTTTCTCGGCGACTACGCGGCGTCGTACGAACTCAATATCGCACAGCTATACCGCGGCAGCGTGTCGTGGGCACTCGGCGCCGTCAATGCAGTCGATCAGCGTTCAAACGTGAACTTTCGCTATTACGCAACCGGTTCGCCGTTCGAGTACGAAAATATTCGTTTTCTCTACGTGCGCAAGCGGCTGATCGAGGACGGAGGCCTGCGCTCCCGGAGATCAAAGAGGGACGCCGAATCGACGACTCAACGGAAGAATGACGTCGGCGATCCGGCCGGCAAGTGAGCCGGCGCGCCTCGACCCCGCCGACGGAGCCGGGCGGGCCTAGGTCTTGAGCGGCCGCGGAGTCCTTATTCCGCTTCGGAGGTGCCGATTCGCTCGTACTCTGCAATCACCTGCGCTCCGAGGAGCAGCAGGGTCGCCGCGACGTCGAGGCTTGCAAGTACCACGATGGCGGTCGTCAGCGAGCCGTAGACGATACTGACCTGAGACAAGGTACTGAAATACCAGACCAACAAATGGCGGGTAATCTCCCAAAGCATCGACGCGGTGACGGCGCCGACCAGGGCATGACGCCAGGACGGAGGCCCTACCGGCATCACCATGTAGATCGACGCCAGCACGAAAATCTCCCCGCCTACTCCCATTAAGTAGAGGAGTACGCCCGACACCCCGCGCAGCGACCAGCTGTAGCCGAGAAAGTCGATGGTGTCTGCGCCGATCGTTTGCAGAGCCCCCGAGACCATCGTCACCAGCAGCAATCCCAGGCTCAGGAACACGATGAAGCAGTAGGGGATGATGGCAGACGCGAGGAAATGGCGTCGCCGAGTCACGACCCGGTGCAGGAAGATGACCGACATGGCGTTCTCGAGCACCGTGAACGCCAGGGAACTGAAGAAAATCAAGGTCACCAGCAGCACGCCGCCGATCACGCCGCGATGGCTCAGGAAACGCTCGAGCTCACCGAGCACGGCTACGGACTGTCCGGGAACCAGCCATTCGAGGTACCGGCCGAGGGTCGCAAACAGCTCGCGCCGATCGATCAAGGTTCGAGAGGACCACCATCATCAGGATAAGCAGCGGCACGATGGACAGCAGCGTGTAGTACGCGACCGCGCCCGAGAGCAGCAGCGCCTGGTTGGCGCGGAAGGCGCACAGGACGCGCCAGGCGAAAGTGCCCGGATGCCGCACTACATACAGGGTTCGTCGTCCGATCACCCGCATACGTCGTATACCCCCTTGGAGCTCGGCCGGCGCCCCGATTTCATGCAGCACGAAAAAGGCTTCCGGCCCGGACCCAGAATAGCAGCTCGGGCGTCAGCTCACCTGTTCAAGCGACCCCGCGCTCGGCCAAAAATTCGCCCAGGATTTTCGCTGTGTGACTCTTGTTCGGCTTGCGGACGATCGTCTCCGGAGCCCCTTGCGCGACGATGCGGCCTCCGCCTTCGCCGCCTTCGGGCCCAAGGTCCACGATCCAATCCGCTTCGGCCATGACGTCGAGGTTGTGTTCGATGACGACGACGGTGTTGCCGGTGTCGACGAGGCGATGCAGGACGCGCACGAGTTTTTCGACATCGGCCATGTGCAGGCCGACCGTCGGCTCGTCGAGGACGTAGAGCGTATGCTGGCCTTCGCGCCGTGCCGTATCGACTCCGAGCGCATCGGTGCGCACCTTGGATAACTCGGTGACGAGCTTGATCCGCTGGCTTTCTCCGCCCGAAAGTGTCGGGCTGGGCTGGCCCAGGCTCAGGTAGCCGAGCCCGACGTCGGCGAGCAGGCTCAAGGGGTGGCTTACGCTGCGCTGGGCGGCGAAGAATTCCAGCGCATCGTCGACGCTCATTGCCAGCGTTTCGCCGATGCTCTTGCCCTTGAAGAGGATCGACAGAGTATCGGGATTGAAGCGCTTGCCGCCGCAGACGTCGCACAACACTTGAACATCCGGCAAAAAGCTCATCTCGATGCGCTGCATTCCCTGGCCCTCGCAGGCTTCGCAGCGGCCGCCGGCCGTATTGAAGGAGAATCTGCTGGCGGTAAACCCCCGGATGCGCGCCTCTGTGGTTTCCGCATACAGCCGCCGAATGGAGTCCCAAAAACCGATATAGGTCGCGGGACAGGAGCGGGGGGTTTTACCGATCGGGCGTCTGATCGACCTCGAGGACGCGGCTGATTCGCTGCCATCCCGCCATCGCATCGCATCCCACCAAGGACACTTCGGGACTGCGCGATCGCTCCGAACGCGTGGGCCGCGCCAACAAGCGTTTCAAGTTGCGCAGCAACACGTCGCGCGCCAATGAGGATTTGCCGGACCCCGAGACACCCGTGACCACGGTCAATCGTGCCAGCGGAATTCGGACCTCCACTTCGCGAAGATTGTGCAAGTCGGCGCCCGTGATTTCGATCACGTCCGAATCGCGATCGATGCCGCGGCGCCGGGAGCGCGAATGCTGCAGTGGCGATGCGAGACAGCGGCCGGTGGCCGACGTCCCCGAGCGGGCGAGTTCGGCGGCGCTCCCTTGCGCGACGACTTGACCGCCGCGGGTGCCCGCGCCCGGACCCAAATCGATCACGCTATCGGCGCGGCGAATCGTGTCTTCGTCGTGTTCGACCACGACCAATGTATTGCCCTTCGCTCGCAGGCGATCGAGGGTATTCAAGAGCGAGGCGTTGTCGCGCGGATGCAATCCTATGGTGGGTTCGTCGAGAACGTAGCACACGCCCTGCAGATTCGAACCAAGCTGGGCCGCCAAACGAATGCGCTGGGCCTCGCCCCCGGAGAGAGTCGGAGCGGCGCGATTCAATTGCAAATAACCCAAACCGACATCGCACAGAAATGTGGTGCGCGACGCAAGCTCCGCGAGCAGATCGCGGGCGATGTCCTGCTCGCGGCCGACCAGCTTGAAGCTTCGCAGGGCCGCCGAGAATTCTCGTACCGGCAAATTGGCGAGCGCCGCAATAGACCGGTCCCGGAAAAGAACGTGCAGGGCGACGGGATTGAGGCGATGGCCTGCACAGTCCGGACAGACGAGGCAATGGCCGTCTTGCGCCTGCGCGGTCCCCACCCGGGCGGCGCCCTCTTGCACGGCGCCTGCTTGCGCGGCGCCAGCGCCTTGCCATGCAGGTTCCTCGCCGGTTTGCTCCGCGTCGAAATCCTCCAACTGTAAACCGGTCCCGAAGCAGCTCATGCACCACCCATGCTTCGAATTGAACGAGAACAGCCGGGGATCCAGTTCGGGAAAGCCGGTGCCGCAATTGGGGCAGGCGCGCTGGGTGGAGAAAATAGCGGCTTGCATATCGCCGCCTGTGGCCACAGCTACGTGCACGACGCCACGCCCGTGCTCCAATGCAAGATCGAGGACTCCGCGCAGTTCGTGCTCGCGCTTCGCGCTCACGGTCAGCGCCGCCACCGGCAGCTCGATGTTGTGCTCGACGAAGCGATCGAGCCGCGGCCACTTGGCGGTCGGCAGCAGCGTGCCGTCGACCCGCAAATGCGAGAAGCCCTTGCCGCGCGCCCATTTCGCGAGCGCCGTGTAAAGACCTTTGCGGGCGACGATGAGGGGCGCGAGCACCGTGATGCTCTTGCCGCGATATTCGGTCAGCAGGCGGGCGGCGATCGCATCCGCGGATTGCGGTTCAATGCGCGCCTCACAGGCGGGACAGTGCTGCACCCCCAACTTCACGTAGAGCAGGCGTAAAAAGTGATAGATCTCGGTGAGCGTGGCCACCGTGCTCTTGTGACCGCCGCGGCTCGTGCGCTGCTCGATCGCAACCGTCGGCGGGATGCCGAAGATGGCGTCGACGTCGGGCCGCGATGCGGGTTGCACGAACTGCCGCGCATAGGCATTCAGGGACTCGAGGTAGCGGCGCTGCCCCTCGGCAAACAAAATATCGAAGGCCAGCGTGCTCTTGCCGCTGCCCGAGACGCCGGTAATCACCGTGAATCGGTTGAGGCTGAGATTCACGTCGACATTCTTCAGATTGTGCTCGCGGGCGCCGCGAATTTCGATTGACGCCGGTGCGCCGTAATTTCCGCCGCCTGAATCCCGAACTGCTGTCTCCCCATCGTAACCGCGGCTCCGCTTCGGCAGCCCGAACGGCAATGGATTCTCCGCTTCGACGAGCGCACGGCCGGTGTGCGAGGCGGCGACACGCATCACCTCGATGGGCGTGCCGACGCAAACGATATCGCCGCCGGCCTCGCCGCCCTCGGGTCCCAAGTCGATGACCCAATCGGCGGCTCGCACCACGTCCAGGTTGTGCTCGATCACCAGCAGCGAGTGACCGGCATCGATCAAACGCCGGAAAGCGCCCAGCAGCTTCGCGACATCGTCGAAATGCAAACCGGTCGTAGGTTCATCGAAGAGGAACAGCGAACCCTTGCGGCTTGCCTTCCCGCGCACGGCATTGTCGGCGAGATGGCCCGCAAGCTTGAGGCGCTGCGCTTCGCCGCCGGAAAGAGTCGGTACGGGCTGACCGAGCCGCAGGTAACCGAGGCCGACGTCCGATAACGGCGCCAGGCGCAGGCACACCTCGGCATCTTCGGCGAAGAATTCGAGCGCCGCAGAGACGGTCAGTTCGAGAACATCGGCGATGCTCTTCGGTGCCGCGCCGCGGCGAGACAATTTCACCTCCAGCACTTCCGCGCGATAGCGGCGTCCATCGCAATCCGGACAACGCAGGTACACATCGGAGAGAAATTGCATCTCGACGTGTTCGAAGCCGTTGCCGCCGCATCCCGGACAACGGCCGTTGCCGGCGTTGAAGCTGAACGTGCCGGCGGTGTACTTGCGCTCACGCGCCTGCGGCAGCCGGGCGAATAAATCGCGAATCGCATCGAAGGCGCCGACATAGCTCGCGGGATTGGACCGCGTCGTGCGTCCGATGCGGCTCTGATCCACCATGACGACGTCGTCGATCAGCAGTGCGCCCTCGAGCTCGCGGTGCTCGCCTGGGTTTTCGGTGGGCTTGCCCTTGGCGCGCAGCAGCGCGGGATACAGAACGTCGTGCACCAGGGTGGATTTGCCCGAGCCGCTCACGCCGGTGACGCACACCAGCCGTTGCAGCGGAATCTCCACGTCGATATTCTTGAGATTGTGCTCAGCGGCTCCGCGGAGCCGCAAAACACGGGGGGCGTCCGCATCGGGGCGGGGCGCCGACGCGGGGAGCGTCCGCGCTTGCGGTATCTCGGCCCGCTTGCGGCGTAGCAAATAATCGGCGGTGAGAGACCCCCTGGCGTTGGGGAGCTCGGTAACCGGGCCGAAGAACACGATCTCTCCGCCGTGCTCGCCGGGACCCGGCCCGATGTCGAGCACGCGATCCGCGGCCTGCATCACCTTCGGGTCGTGCTCGACCACCACCAGCGTATTGCCGGCGTCGCGCAAACGGTGCATGACGCCGACTATGCGGCCGACGTCCCGTGCGTGAAGACCGATCGAAGGCTCGTCCAACACGAAGAGCGTATTGACGAGCGAAGTGCCGAGGGCCGTGGTGAGATTGATTCGCTGCACCTCGCCGCCGGACAAGGTGCGCGACTGGCGATCGAGGTTCAAATAGCCCAAACCGACGTCCGACAAATATTTAAGACGCGCGCGAATCTCGCGAAGCAGCAAATCGGCCGCCTCATCGAGAGGTGCCGGCAGCTCGAGCGCGGCGAAAAAGCGCCGGCAGTCATCGATGGGCATCAGCATCAATTCCCGGATCGTGATGCCGGGATTGCCGATTCGCCACAGCAGCAGCGTCGGGCTTGAGGCGTGCGCCGCGGCACGTGCCGCACTCGGTGTACGAGCGATACCGCGACAGGAGCACGCGGATGTGCATCTTGTAGGCCTTGGTCTCCAGCCAGGCGAAGAAGCGGCGCACGCCATACCAGACGTTTTTGGTCCATTCCCCTTCGCCGTCGATCACCCAGGCGCGTTCGGCGCCGGTCAAATCGCGCCAGGGTTTGTCGATCGGGATCGAGCGCTTGCGGGCGAACTTGAGGAGATCACTCTGGCACTCTTTATAAGACTCGGTCTGCCACGTCTTGACGGCCCCCTCGCGGAGACTCAAGTTCGTATCCGGGATGACCAAGCCATAGTCGACGCCGATGCTGCGGCCGAAACCGCGGCAGGTCTCGCAGGCTCCTATCGGTGAATTGAAACTGAAGGTGCTCGGGCTGGGGTCCTTGTAGCTCAAGTCGCAGTCCGGGCAATGAAGCCCCGTGGAGAAGCGCCAGAGCGCGGCATCGGCGGCCGCCAGCATACACATCGAGGCGTCCCTGACCGACCTTGAGCGCCGCTTCGATGGCATCGCCCGCGCGCGCCGGATCGACGGCGGACCAACGAAAGCGATCCTGAATCACTTGCAGAGTTTCGCCGCGTTTTTCATGGATGCGCGTGTAGCCTTGCCCGGACAGCAACGCCCGGATTTCGGCTTCCGGGAAATTCTTTGGAATCGGGACCGGAAAGGTGAGCATCAACGGCGGATCGCCGTTCTCGCGCGAAAGGATGCTCAGGGAATCTTGGATGCTCGCCGACGTGTCGCGGCGAACCGGCCGCGCGCAGCCTTGGCAATGCAAAACCGCGGCGCGCGCAAATAAGAGCTTCAAGTGATCGTTGAGCTCGGTCATGGTGCCGACGGTCGAGCGCGACGTTCGCACGGGATTGGTTTGATCGATGGCGATCGCGGGGGGAATTCCGTCGATCCGATCGACCATCGGTTTATCCATGCGATCCAAGAACTGCCGCGCGTACGGCGAGAAAGTTTCGACGTAGCGGCGCTGGCCCTCCGCATACAGGGTGTCGAAGACGAGCGAGGACTTCCCGGAACCGCTGACCCCGGTCACAACGATCAACTCGTTGAGGGGCAGATCCAGGTCGAGATTCTTGAGATTGTTCTGGCGCGCGCCGCGGATGCGGATGGCATCCGCGCGCGGCGGATCGAAAGGCGGCATGTCGCCGCTAGTTTACATCAATCGAATAACCCAGCGGCCGGCGAATTCAAATGAATAACCAGCGGCCCGCGAATCCAATCGAATAATTCAGCGGCCCGCGAATTGCTCCATCATGAGTCCGGTGCCGCCGCGAGTCACATGCGCCACGATGGCGGTGCGGCGGTGAATCTTGGTCACCAATCCCAAGTTTATTGCAAAAGCCAATTGCACTTGCTGACCCTTGCGCAGTCCGAGATTCTCCGTTTCCACGAATACGCCGTTCGCACTGAGGTTTTTAGCCTTGCAAATCCGGCTTTTCCGCCCCGACATCACTACGTATACCGTAGTGCGTGCCCGGTGACGGGTGTGCAAGCGACGCTCCATGCGTTTGATCCCTTCAGTAATCGTGGTAGGGACACCATTATGCACATAGCGAAGTGGTTAGCGAAGCGTTCAATCAAATGAGCAAAGATATGTCTAGGCCGCGTACTGATATGTAAAATCAGAGATCTACGCGCGGCCGAGGCTCCGGCCTACGCATAGCAGGGGCGGCGACTTACGCGCAAGCGCGGAATTCGCGAAGCGGCCGCGACGGACGGATCACGCGATGTCTTTACGCCGAATGGCAAGTTGTTCCGGAGCTTCGATGCCCATCTTGACGCGCCGGCCGGTTCCACCCAGCAGCGTAATCTGTATTGGACCGTTGGCGAACAATTGGGCCATGGTCATATTGGCGTCAACGCCCTCCGCCGGTTGGATGACGATGGATTCATCGGCGCGGCGGCTGAGAACTAACATGGATCAAGCCCGCGCCAAGGCACGAAGAGCCTTGGAGAAGGTTTTTCCTTCAGGACCGTAGGTGATCGCGGGCCCGCCCCGGACGATATCGATCAGCTGGCGAATTTGATGTTGCCGGACATGGATGATGTGGCCGTTGACTTCGTTCTGAGTGCGGCAACCGGCCATGAGCTCCATCAAGGCGCGCCAACGTTGGGCGACCGTCGACCCAAGCCCGAGATCGTCCGGCGAACCGCACAAGGCTCGGCGTTCGGCTTCGAGTTTTTCGAGGAGGGCGAGAATTTGTATTTTCTCGGCGGCTTTTTGCTCCACCGCCGTGGGCGAGTCGCCGGCCAGCGCGGTGCACTCCGCGGCCAACGTCTCCGCCAACGAACGCGCTGCTTCGATCTCGCGATCTAACACATCCTGGAGACGGCGCGCATCCTGGTCCATGGACTTATTTGAGTCCGCGTTCGAAGTTCAGCAATTTGTCGGCCACGCGAGCGGCGTCGATCTGGTAGGTCCCGGAACTGATGGCTTGCTTCACGGCGGCTACTTTCGATGCGTCCACGACCGGCGCCTTGGCGACAGCCTCTTCGATTTGCTGAAGGGACCGGGCGGAGTCGGTCAGGGTGACGGTATCGCCGGTTTGCGGTTTGGCGGCGCCTGCGCCCGAGGCCTCGGCTTGCGGCTTGTCGGCGACGATGCCCGTGCTGTTCGACCCCTTCACGGGCCCGACCGGCTCGGCTGTTGTATATGAACTGATCTTGGCAGTCACCGAAATTCTCCTAGGGCCAGTAGCGGCCCATGCCAGGTTTATCGTCAGAGCGCCGATTATCTTTAGCGAACGCTATCGAATCGACTCTCTGGAATTGTTATCGACTGTGACACGCTTCACTGAAGGCCTATTGAGAAATAATTTCGACGACTTGTTCCGAGCGCGCAATGCCTTCCACAATCTTACCGGACGAGAGGTTTTGTACTCTAACTCGTTGATTCACCATGCCATCGCTCAAAGCCTTGCCGGCGGTTCGAACGCTCATGCCGCCCAGATCTGCCATCAAAGTCACGGATTGGCCGCGTTGCACCGCCTTGGCGGCAAGTAACTGCTGATTGGTCAGGAAGGCGCCGCCGGCGATCGGCCGGGCCGCGGTCAGGCCCACGGCGATGGCGGGATCATCCAAGAAACCGGGCGGCAGCTCGGAAATATCGTGTTGTTCGGCACGCAGATCCTTTGCCGTGAGCACGCTCCCCATCACGATCGCGTGTGATGCGACGGCGACTGAGGAGGTGCCGATGATCCTTACCTGCGCATAGACATGCCAGGGTTTGGCGTCCTGGCACCGCAGTTCAATGGTGCCTCGGTCCTTCATATGGTGCGCCGAGGCCAGCAGAGCTTTCACGGGTTGGCGGCAGCGTTCCAGCTGCAATTTCGGCTCGATGGGGCCGATCACGAAGCGTTGACGATCGGTCAACGGCGGAAACTGCTGCATAGCCTCCGACCTGGCCAGCGCCTCGAGCTGCGCGATGTTCTGCAGATTTCCATCGGCCGAAGAACCCGCCGCGGCAACCGCCGTGTCGGCCCAGGCTGCGCCCGGCAGCGGCAAGCCAGCCAGGCTCAACGCGGCAAGCCAATGACGATATTTTGGCGGTCTTCGCATCATGCAGCATAACTAGCAAGCGCCGTGCCATACCCCCGCCCCGGCGTTCCCCCGCCCGGCGTGCCGGTCTCCTCCTTGCCTGCCGCCATCCGGCAAGTTCTTGCCGCTTGGCCGTCCGCGGCCGGGGATTTTCCGGCCGATGACGGGCCGGAATCGAGCTCTGAACGCGCCGCCGTCCTCATTGCCGGCGCAGGCGGTCATTGGCACAGCTCTTGCTTAGGTATCCCCAAAGGAGATTTCTCGCATGTTCGACAACATTTTCGGTATTCATGAGCAAGCGCTGCTGCTGCACGGGCAGCGGATCGGCGTTTTGGCCACGAACCTCGCCAACGCCGATACCCCCAACTACAAGGCGCGCGATATCGACTTCAGTGAAGTGTTGGCACGCACCGATGAGGGCTCCTTGCCGATGCGGGTCACACAGGCGGCGCACATCACGATATCAGACGGCGAGTTGCCGGCGGGCGATTTGAAGTACCGCAATCCGTACCAGGCATCGCTCGACGGCAACACTGTCGAAATGCCGGTGGAGCAAGCGGCCTTCTCCGAGAACAACGTCCGGTACCAAGCGAGCCTGACATTCATCAACGCGAAGATCGCGCAGATGCAATTGGCAATCACCGGCTAGCAACCGACATCGAGGAGCGGAAAATGTCCTTATTCAATGTATTCAACGTCGCCGGCAGCGCACTGAACGCCGAAACCATTCGGCTCAACACCACGGCCAGCAACCTCGCCAATGCGGAAAGCGTCAACGGCGATCCGACCAAGGTGTACCGCGCCCGACATCCCGTGTTCCAGTCGATGATGGACGCGAATGCCTTCGCCGACGCTGAAGGCGCTTCCTCGGGGGTCCGCGTGCTCGGGGTGGTGGAGAGCACGGCGCCGCCGCTGATGCGCTACCAACCGGATAACCCATCGGCCAACAAAGACGGGTACGTCTTCAGCTCGAACGTCAATTCGATCGAGGAAATGACCAACATGATTTCGGCCAACCGGTCATTCGCCACCAACATCGAAGCCATCAACACCGCCCGCGATTTGCTGCTCAAAACCATTTCGATGGGCCGTTAGGGCTCAATAGGAACGCACCATGACTATCAACGGAACAAATGCCGCCGCCGCGACCGCCGGTGCGACCCCGGCGCCGGGCACCGGGACGGCCGCGAGTTCGGTCAGCGGCACCACGCTGGGCGGCACGAACTTCCTCACGCTCATGTTGGCGCAGCTCAAGAACCAGGATCCCACCAGCCCGGTCGACAGCAGTACCTTTCTCACCCAGCTCGCGCAGCTCAGCGAAGTGCAAGGAATCACCTCGCTCAACACATCGTTCAGCGCGTTGTCGAGCTCTCTGTCCTCAGGCCAGGCGATGCAAGCGTCGTCGCTGCTGGGACATCATGCGCTCGTCAACAGCCCGACGGCGCAACTCGCCGCCGGCAGCACCGTTACCGGCACGGTCCATGTGCCGCAGACCACCTCCTCGGTGGTACTCAGCATCACGGACGGCGCCGGCAACGTCGTGCGCACGCTCGGGTTAGGAGCGCAATCGGCGGGCGCGGTGGGTTTCTCGTGGGATGGCAAGCTCTCGAACGGGTCGGCCGCTCCCGCCGGAACTTACACGTTGAGCGCGCAATACGCCGGCCAGACCAAAACCAGCACGGCAGCGACCACGGCGGTCAACGGCATCGTCGAGAGCGTCAGCATGGGTGCCGGATCGACCGGAATGACGTTGAACGTGGCAGGCGTCGGCAGCGTGCCCTTCAGCAGTCTCCAGCAAATTTCCAATTAACTAATTCAGGAGTACAGAAGTGTCAGCGTTCAGCATAGCTTTATCAGGCCTTACCGCGGCCAGCACCAATCTCGACGTCGTATCCAATAACATTGCGAACGCGAACACGGTGGGCTTCAAGAGCTCGCGCACCGAATTCGCCGACGTATATGCCGCCGGCGCGGTCAATCTCAATCAGTCCTCGGTCGGCGAAGGCGCCCGCGTGGACGCGACCGCGCAACAATTCTCCCAGGGCAATATCACGACGACGTCCGCAAACTTGGATCTCGCCATCAGCGGCGACGGCTTCTTCACGCTGAAGGATGCGAGCGGCACCGAGTATTCGCGCAACGGCCAGTTCTCGCCGGACAAGCTCGGCAATGTCGTCAACGCAACGGGACAGTCGTTGCAGGTTTATCCGCCGACGGGCAACGGCACTTTCAACACGGGCACCACGACCGATCTTAATCTGCAGACCGCGCAAAGCGCGCCCAACGCGACGACCTCCGGCAAGGTCATTCTCAATCTTCCGGCAAACTCCACGCCACCGGCGCTGCCGTTCAATCCCGCGAACCCGGCCACATATAACCAGTCGACCTCGACGACCGTGTACGACTCGCTCGGCACGGCGACGCCGGCGACCTTCTATTTCACGCAGACCGCGACTCCGAATCAGTGGACGGTCAACATGACCATCAATGGAACCGCGGTCGGCGCGGCGCAGACCTTGACGTTCTCGAACACCGGCGCGGTCACGCCGCCGGCGAGCGGCATGTTGAGCTTCGGCGGATACACCCCGACCGACGGCGCTGCGCAATTGAACACGAAGTTCGACTTCGCTCAGTCAACGCAGTACGGAGGAGAGTTCGGCGTCACGGCCATTACCCAGGACGGCTATTCGACCGGGACAGCTGAGCACCGTCTCCATCGACCCCACCGGCATCGTGTCCGCCGTGTACACCAACGGCCGTTCAACCCAACTGGGCCAACTGGCGATGGCCAACTTCCCTGACCCGCAGGGACTGAAGCAACTGGGAGATACGAATTGGGCCCAGACGTTCACGTCGGGTACCGTCGTGCAGGGCACAGCGGGTTCGGCGGGGTTCGGCAACATCCAATCCGGCGCCCTGGAAAGCTCGAATGTCGACTTGACCAAAGAGCTCGTGAACATGATCACGGCGCAGCGGGCGTTTCAGGCCAACGCGCAGTCGATCACGACCGCCAATCAGCTGTCGCAGACCGTCATCAACATCACCCATTAATCATGGATCACGGGCTCTATGTGGCGATGACGGGCGCGAAGCAAATCATGCAAGCGCAGGCCATCAACAACCACAATATCGCCAATTTGAGCACCATCGGCTTCCGTGCCGATGCCGTGTCCTTCACCAGCCAGCCGATCTATGGTCCGGGGTACGCGACGCGCGTGAATGCGGTAGCCGGGGACGCGGGCACCGATTTCTCCTCCGGGGTCATGCAAAGCACCGGTCGGGATCTGGACATCGCGGTCAATGGCAAGGGATTCATTGCGGTCAGAGGCACGGACGGAAAAGAAGCCTATACGCGCGCGGGAGACCTGCGGGTCACGCCGACGGGGGCGGTAACGACGGCCAGCGGCTTGGCGGTGCTCACGGAGTCGGGTCCCTTGGTGATACCGCCTTCGACCCAGGTCACCATCGGCGGAGACGGCACGGTGTCGGTGGTGCCGCAAGGCTCCGCGCCCTTTGCAGTCACGCAGGTGGACCGAATCAAGTTGGTAAACCCCGCGACCGCCGATCTGCAAAAGGGGGAAGACGGGTTGCTGCGCCTCAAATCGGGGACAAAGGCGAAAGCCGACGACACCGTCACCATCACGTCGGGCATGCTGGAGTCGAGCAACGTCAACGCGGCGCAGTCGCTGATCAGCATGATCGAACTGCAGCGCATGTACGAGTTGCAGGTCAAAGGCATCAACTCGACCGATCAAAACGAACAAAGCGCCGAGCGCCTGATGGCGCCGGCCGGATAACCACCGAGGAACAATCAGATGAATCTCGCACTATGGGCCGCCAAAACCGGCCTCGACGCCCAGACCACTCGAATGGCGGTGATCTCCAACAATTTGGCGAACACCAATACGACCGGATTCAAAGCCGGCCGGGCCGCCTTCCAGGATCTCATGTATCAGAACATCCGGCAGGTCGGCGCCCAGAGCACGCAGAATACCCAATATTCGACGGGCTTGACCCTCGGCACCGGCGTGCGCATCGTCGCCACGGAAAAGGATTACACCCAGGGCAGCGTTCTTCAGACCAACAATAGCCTGGACATGTCCGTCAACGGGCGAGGTTTCCTGCAGATAACGCAGCCCGACGGGACCATTGCCTATACGCGCGACGGCGCCTTCTCCTTGGACAATCAAGGGAACGTCGTCACCGCCTCGGGATATCCGCTGCAGCCTGCCATCAACATCCCGGCGGGCACCCAGTCGGTCACGATCGGCAACGACGGCGTCGTGACCGTGACCTCGGCGGCCAATCCGAAGGGCTCGCAGGTGGGCCAAATCCAGCTGGCGGATTTCATCAACGACCGAGGGCCTGCAACCCATCGGCAACAACTTGCTGGTCGAATCCGCGGCGAGCGGCTCGCCTCAGGTCGGCACGGCGGGTACCAACGGACTCGGAACGCTCCAGCAGGGCGCGCTCGAAACCTCGAACGTCAATTCGGTGACCGAGCTCGTGTCCATGATCGAGTGCCAGCGCGTCCTACGAAATGAATTCCAAGGCGATCAGCACCACCGATCAGATGCTGCAGTACCTGACGACGAATCTGTGATGACGCAACGACACTGCGGTTCGTTGCGGATCCGCTGCTCGGGGCCGCGCTCTGCGGTCTGTTGTCCGCATGCGGCCTCATGCCGGCCAAGCATCACAAGCCCGATCCGGTCGTGACGCGCGTGCTGCCGCCGCCCACGCCGCGAACCGACGGCGCGATCTATCAGGCAGGCCAGCAGATGGAATTGTTCGCGGATCTCAAGGCGCGCCGCGTCGGCGACGTGCTGACGATCCGCTTGACCGAGTCGACGAATGCCAGCAAGAGCGCCGAGACCAAGACGGCAAAGACCACGGCGGTGCAACATGACCGGCCCCACCATTCTCGGCAAGACCTTCACGGCGGCGGGCGTTCCGCTCACCACGACACTGAACGGCGCCGACAGCTTCGACGGACAGGGTCGAGCACGCAAGGCAACAGCTTGGCGGGCAGTCTGACGGTCACGGTCGTGGACGTTCAGCCCAACGGCAACCTGGTCGTGCAGGGCGAAAAGACATTGAGGCTCAATCAGGGCGAGGAGTTCGTGCGCGTGGCAGGTGTGGTGCGCAGCGCCGACATCGCGACCGACAATACGGTCACATCCGACAAGGTTGCCGACGCGCATATCGCTACTCGGGCAAGGGCGTAATCGACGGCTCGAATCGCATGGGCTGGCTCGCGCGCTTCTTCAACTCCGGCTATGCGCCGTACTGACATGACGCGTTCAACATCCGCAGCCGGGATTTGCTTGATGGCGCTGCTGCTGCTCGGCGCCGCTCGCCCAAGCCGAACGCATCAAAGACATGGCGCAGATACAGGGCGTGCGCACCAACCAACTGGTCGGCTACGGGCTGGTCGTCGGTCTCGACAGCACCGGCGACCAAACCAGCCAGGCGCCCTTTACCGTGCAGTCCTTGCAGCAACATGTTGGCGCAACTGGGCGTCACGGTGCCGGCGAACGTCACGCCGCAGCTGAAAAACGTCGCAGCGGTCGCGGTGCACGCGGTCATGCCGGCTTTCGTCAAGCCCGGGCAAACCATCGACATCACCGTCAACTCCATCGCCAATGCGAAGAGTCTGCGCGGCGGTTCGCTGCTGGTCACGCCGCTGCACGGCCTCGATGGGCAGATATACGCCATTGCCCAGGGAAATCTCATCGTCAGCGGATTCGGAGTCGAAGGCACGGACGGATCGAAGCTCACGGTCAATGTGCCGAGTTCGGGCCGCATTCCCAATGGCGCAACGGTCGAGCGCGCCGTGTCCGTCGCAGCTGTCGCAGGGCGACTCGATCATGCTCAATCTCAACGATCCCGATTTCACGACGGCGACGCGTTTGGTCGCGAGCGTGAACAAGGGCATGGGCGATGGCATCGCGTCCATCATCGACGGCGGCTCGATCCGCGTGCGTGCGCCGCTCGATATCACGCAGCGCATCGCCTTTCTCTCGTCGGTCGAGAATCTCCAAGTGGAGCCGGGCATGGCGTCGGCGAAAGTCATCATCAATTCGCGCACCGGCACCGTGGTCATCAGCAGCAATGTCATCGTGACTCCGGCCGCCGTGTCGCATGGCTCGTTGTCCGTCACCATCAAGGAAGAGCAGACGGTGAGTCAGCCGGCGCCGTTCTCCAAGCTGGGACAGACCGTGGTGCTCAACAATTCGACCATCAAGGTGGATCAGGGATCGAACCGCATGTTCTTGTTCAAGCCGGGCGTGGAGCTCGAGCAAATCGTGCGCGCCGTCAACGATGTCGGCGCGGCTCCGGGCGATCTGGTCGCCATCCTGGAAGCGCTCAGGGAGGCCGGCGCTCTGCAGGCCGAGCTCATCGTCATCTGAATCATGACCACCTCATGTCACGCTCAATGACTACCACGCTGCCAGCCCTGCAGCGCCGCACGCCGGTCGACACCTCCGCGGCGACCACCTACACCGACCTCAATGGTCTGGCGGCGCTGAAGAACGATCCGAACTCGCCGCAGGCGATCGGCGCCGTGGCCCAACAGGTCGAGGCCTTGTTCCTGCAGATGATGCTGAAGAGCATGCGCGACGCGGGCGCGAGCGATAACCCGGACAGCAATGAAATGGGCATGTACCAGGACATGTTCGATAAGCAAGTGGCGCTCACCATCAGCCAACACCAGGATTTGGGCATCGGCAGGCTGCTGAAGCGGCAATTATCGGATCAACCCAAGCCCGCGCCGCTGAAGTCGGCATCGAGCGCAACCGTCCGCGCCGGCCGCGATGATGGCGCAGACGCCCGCGGAATTCGTCAATCGCGTGATGCCGACGATTCGCCGCGCGGCCGGTGCCTTGGGCGTCAATCCGCTCGGAATGCTGGCGCAGGCGGCGCTCGAGAGCGGCTGGGGTCAGCGCATGGCGCGCACCGCCGACGGCTCTCCGAGCCTCAACCTGTTCGGCATCAAGGCGGGCGAGGAGTGGACAGGGGCGCGGGCGACCGCAGATACGGTCGAATTCAGCAACGGCGTCGCGACTCCCCGGCGCACCGCGTTTCGCGCCTACGGATCCATCGAGGAAAGCGTCAACGACTTTGCAAATTTGCTCAAGAATTCGCCGCGCTATCGGGAGGCGGTTGCCGCGGGCGCCGACGCGCAGGCCTATATTCGAAAGCATCGGCCAGTCGGGGTATGCCACCGATCCCGAGTACGCGAATAAGTTAAATCAAATCCTCAACAGCGGCACGCTCCAGGCGGCGCTATTGCCGCCGCACCGCAGCATTATAGAAATTGCCCGCGCTACAGAAACGGGGCTTGCTGCCGATATTGCGGGAGTTGATTGAGTTCGAATACGAGACGGCGGAGAAGAAAACGTGCCAGATGTGTTTGGAATAAGTGTTTCTGCGCTGCAGGCGTTCCAAGCCGCCATTGCGGTCACCAGCAACAATGTGGCCAACGCGAGCACCCCGGCTACGATCGGGAGAGAATCAACCTCACCGAAGGCGTACCGCAGTCCAACGGCGCCGTCAGCATGGGCAGCGGCGTCATGGTCTCGGGCATCGGCCGCTCATTCAGTCAGGCGGCCGCCAATCAGCTGAACACCTCGCAGAGCACTCTTGGTCAACTGACGGCCCTGCAGAGCTACAGCACGCAGATCGACAATTTATTCGGCACCACGATCGGCGGCCTGAGCACTTCTCTGCAGAGCTTCTACAGCGCATTTTCGGACGTCGCCAATGCACCGACGTCGACGGCTTCACGTCAGGCCTTGCTCGGCAGAGCGCAGAGCCTCGCGAATAGTTTCCAGAATGCGAGTTCCGAACTCAACAATTTGAACTCCGACGTCAATTCGCGCATCACGGCGGATGTCACGCAGATCAATTCCATCGCGAGCGCGATCACGGCATTGAACAAGCAAATCGTGGTGGGCACGGCGCAAGGCGGCGGCCAAGCGCCGAACGAATTGCTCGATCAGCGCGATCAGCTGGTTTCGAACCTGTCGCAACTGGTCGGCGTTTCCACCACGACCGACAGCAACGGCGCTTTGAACGTGTTCGTGGGCAACGGGCAGCCGCTGGTGCTGCAGGGCCAAACCACGGCACTGACGACGGTACCCAATCAATTCAATGCGTCGCAGCTGGAGATCTCGAGCGGGCCCTTGAATGGCAACGTAATCAGCAGCAGCATCACGTCCGGCGATCTGGGCGGACTGCTGGCGGCGCGCGCGCAAGTCATTAACCCGGCCCTGAATCAATTGGGTCAGGTGGCGACCGCGTTGAGCACCACGGCCAATTCGCAGCAGGCGCAAGGCCTGGACTTGAGCGGGCAGTTTGGCGCGCCGATTTTTTCGGTAGGAGCGCCGCAGGCCTTCTCTTCTTCCAAGAACACCGACGCGACGACCGCGAGCGTCGCGGTGAGCGGTTTGGGAGCGCTGACGGCGAATGACTATGTGCTGGCCTACAATGCGGGCGCTTATTCGTTGACCCGCACCAGCGACGGGGGCTCGGTGCCGCTCGCCGGGACCGGGACGGCCGGCAATCCGCTGACGGCCGACGGACTCTCGATCGTATTATCCGCAACCCCGGCGGCGGGGGATCAATTTCTGATCCAACCGACGGCGGGCGGTGGCCTCATCGCTCAAGGCCGTGTTGAGCGATCCTTCGCAAATAGCCGCCGCGGGCGCCGTGCAAGCCGCGGCATCGCAACGGCAACGCGGGCGGGGCCACGATCAGCAGCGGCACGATGCTCAACGCCGCCAATCCCAATTTGCTCAATCCGGTGACCATCCAATTCACCAGTCCCACCACGTACTCGATCAACGGCGGCGCAAATCAGGCCTACACGAGCGGCGGGAATATCGCTTTCAACGGCTGGCAGGTGCAAATCAGCGGCTCGCCCGCGAATGGCGACATCTTCACCGTGAAGAGCAATGCGGGCGGCACGGGCGACAACCGCAATGCCTTGGCAAGCGCCTCTCAGCAGTCGGTCGGGGTCCTGGCCGGCGGCACGATTACGGTGACGGGCGCGGTGAGCGCGCTCATAACGGGCCTCGGCAGTCAGGCGCAACAGATCAACACCGCGCAAACGGCGCAAACCGCGGTGAACAATCAGGCTTTGAGCAGCGTGCAGTCGATCACCGGCGTCAATCTCGACGAGGAGGCCGCCAAGTTGCTGCAGTGGCAGCAAGCCTATCAGGCCGCGGCGCAAGCGCTGGTCATCGGCAACAGCCTGTTCACGTCCTTGATCAACGCAGTGAATACAATAGGAGTTATGCCGTGCGCGTAACACAAGCTCTCAATCAGACGCAGTTCCTGTCGGCGATAGCGACTCTCGAGTCCAATCTGTCGCAGACCCAAAACCAGATTTCGACCAACAAGTCCTTCACCAACGCCTCGCAGGACCCCACGGCCGCGGGCGCGGTGAACAACTACACCCAGGCGCTGGCGCAAAATCAGCAATATGCCACGAACGCCGGCAGCGCCCAGACGCGATCTGAGCACCGAGGACAACGCCCTGTCGCAGGTCCAATCGCAGCTGCAGAGCCTGCGGGACCTGGCGCTGCAGGCCAACAATTCGACGATTACCAGCCAAGACCGGACGGCGATCGCCGCGCAGGCGACGCAGATCCAAAACAGCCTTCTGGCGCTCGCCAATACCCAGGACGGCAACGGCGAATATCTGTTCGGCGGCTTCTCCACCCAGACTCAACCGTTTACCTCGAGCGTCTCCGGCGCCGCTTATAACGGCGACCAAGGCCAGCGCCAAGTGCAGATCGCCGCCGGCCAAACGATCGCCGATGGCGATAACGGCAATACCGTGTTCGGGCAAATCAAAACCGGCAACGGCATCTTTGCCGCTTCGGCGACGTCGACCAATACCGGAACCGGCATCTTGGGCGCCACCAAGGTTTCCAACGCGGCTCTTTACACCGCCGGCAACGGCACGTACTCCATCAATTTTACGGCCCCCGGCACGTACGAAGTCCGCGATTCCACCAATACACTGGTCAGCAGCGGCTCCTATGCGGATGGCACAACGATTTCCTTTGCCGGAGTGCAAGTCACCCTCAATGGCGCTCCCGCAACAGGCGATTCCTTCGCAGTCGCGCCGAGCACCAATCAAAGTGTTTTCACGACGGTGCAGGATCTGGTCAACGCGCTGAAAGCGGGCGGCGGCTCCGCGGCCGCGACCGCACAGCTGAACAATTCGATCGGCAGCGCCATCAACAATATCGATCAGGCGCTCAATCAAACCTCGAATGTGCGCGCCACCGTCGGTGCGCGGCTCAATACCATTACGTCGCAGCAGGCGGTTTCCGGCAGCCAGCAAGTCCAGCTACAGACGACGATCTCATCGCTGCAAAGCCTGGACTACGCCAGTGCGATCACGACACTCACCCAGCAGAACACGACTTTGAGCGCCGCCCTGCAGGCGTACACGCTGACCCAAGGCCTGACCCTGTTCAAATATATCTAGGAGCGCGGTCAGGGTTAGTGATGATGGCCGCCGGCGCCGTGGACGTGACCGTGTTCCAGCTCTTCGTTCGTCGCTTCGCGGACGCTCACGATCTGCACTTCGAAATTCAAGGTCTTGTCCGCGAGCGGGTGGTTGCCGTCGAGCGTCACCATGTCGCCGACCACGGCGGTCACCGTGAACACGCGCATCCCATCATCGGTCCGAGCCTGAAACTGCATTCCCTTCTTGATCTCGCCTGACCCCTGCATGGAACGCTTGGGAACGCGCTGAATGAGCGCCGCATCGTGCTTGCCATACCCTTCGGCCGGCGGCACCGACACCGACACGGCGTCTCCGTCTCTCTTGCCCTCCAGCGCCTTTTCCAAGCCCGCGACGAGATTGCCGTGTCCTTGGATATAGGCCAGCGGCTCGGCGCCCGTCGGAGCTGTCGATGACGGCACCATCGTCGTCCTTGAGCGTGTAATGGATGAGCACTACTCGGTCTGCAGCAATTTCCACGTTTGCATCTCCACGGTGTCGGCCTGCGCGCGAATCGGGTACGCGCGAATCGGTACGCGCGAATCGGGTACGCGCGAAAAGGCGGCAATTTTACACAACTAGCCGACCAATCGCGCCTCGAGATCGTAGGCTCCTGCCGCGGTGATCTGCACCTCCGCTCAGCGTGCCCACGATCAGAGCCTTGGCCCCCAGAATCCTGACCGTGCCGTCGATTTCCGGGGCATCGCCTTGGGATCGCGCGATCGCGACATCTCCCTCCAAACGGTCGATAAGCACCGGCATCTTGCGGCCGACCTTTTGGGCCAGCCGCGCCGCGCTGATCTCTGCCGCGAGTTCCATGAAACGGGCGCGGCGTTCCTTCTTGACTTCCTCGGGCACGGCGGGCTGGTTCAGATCATTGGCTGCGGCGCCCTCCACCGGCGAGTACTCGAAGCACCCGACCCGGTCGAGTTGGGCGATGCGGAGCCAATCGAGCAACTCCGAGAAGTCCCGCTCCGTTTCGCCGGGAAATCCCACGATGAAAGTGCTTCTGATCGTGATATCCGGCGTAACGCGCCGCCATGCGGCTATGCGATCCAAGGTGTTTTCGGCCGCCGCGGGACGCTTCATCAATTTTAGGATGCGCGCGCTGGCGTGCTGAAACGGAATGTCCAGGTAAGGCAGCACTCTCCCATCGGCCATGAGCTCGATGACCTCATCGACGTGAGGGTAGGGATACACGTAGTGCAGGCGAATCCAGACTCCGAGCTCGCCCAAGCCGGCCGCGAGGTCATAGAAGCGGGTCGGCCGCTCGACGTTGCGCCACGCGTGCGCCGCATATTTAAGATCCACCCCATAGGCGCTCGTATCCTGGGAAATGACCAGAATCTCCTTGACCCCGGCGTGCACCAGCTGCTCCGCTTCACGCAACACCTCGCCGATGGGGCGGCTGACCAGCCGCCCGCGCATCGAGGGAATGATGCAGAAGCTGCAGCGATGGTTGCAGCCTTCGGAGATCTTGAGATACGCATAGTGGCGGGGCGTGAGCCGCACGCCCTGCGCGGGGAGGAGGTCGAGAAAAGGTTCGTGCTTCGGCGGCAAGTACTCGTGGACCGATGCAACGACTTCTTCGTAGCGCTGCGGCCCGGTGATCTTGAGCACCTGCGGGTGACGATCGAGAATTTTTTGCGGCTGCGCACCGAGGCAGCCGGTCACGATTACTTTGCCGTTCTCAGCCAACGCTTCGCCGATCGCGTCCAGCGACTCGTCCACCGCAGCATCGATGAAGCCGCAAGTGTTGACCACGACGAGGTCGGCCGCGCGGTAGCTGGCGGCAACCTCGTACCCTTCCGCGCGCAGGCGCGTGAGGATGCGTTCCGAGTCGACCAGTGCCTTGGGGCAACCCAAGCTGACAAAGCCCACTTTCGGGGTTTTGCGATTGACGGTTTTCAAGATATCTAGCGGGTGTGGCGGGGAGTCGGCCGCATTGTACTCCAAAACGAACCATTTCGGCCGACAAGGGCTGTATGGGCAGAAGCAAAAGGATTGTATGGGCAGAAGCAAATGCTCGCCCGCCGCGCTTTCGCAACTGTCAAATCGATAGGGCGAAATCTGCGACATAGCGCAAAAAAAAGCACGGCAGGAAGCCGCGATACGCCCTCAAGAACGCCGGCAACGGTCCGATAAGGACTTTGGATGTGGTCACCGGTCCGCCCAAGGTGGGTGAAGTGAACACAAGCTAGAGGGCCTAAAAGGGGCCGGTGGATTAACTTTCAGGAGTTTTCAAATGTCACTTACACTCGATACCAATATCAACTCGCTCAACGCGCAGCGGAATCTCACGACTTCGCAGGCGTCGTTGTCGCAGGCCTTGCAGCGCCTGTCTTCGGGCTTGCGCATCAACAGCGCGGCCGACGACGCGGCCGGCCTGGCCATCAGCAGCCAGTTCACCACGCAGATCAACGGCACCAATCAGGCCGTGCACAATGCGAACGACGCCATTTCCGAGACGCAGACCGCCGGCGGCGCGCTCTCCACGTTGACCGACAGCTTGCAGAGCATCCGCACTCTCGCGGTCGAAGCGGCCAACGGTTCCAACAGCGCCGCGGATCGCGCCGCTCTGGATCAGCAGGTGCAGCAGCAGATCGCGGAAATCACGCGTATCGCCTCGCAGACTTCGTTCAACGGGTTGAACGTTCTCGACGGCAGCAGCGGCACGACCACCTACCAGGTCGGCGCCAATGTCGGCGACACCATTTCGGTCAACCTGTCGCAGGGTGTTCGCGCCGATCAGATCGGACAATACGCGAGCAGCACCAACCTCGTCACGGGCGCACTCGCCACCGGCGACCTTTCTCTGCAAGTGGGCAACGGTCCGGTCGTGTCGATAGCGGCGAGCGTCGCCGGCACCGGCAACGCGGGACAGACGGCTGGATCCGCTTATGCAGTGGCGCAGGCCATCAATTCCGCGGGCGTTACCGGCTTGACGGCCACCGCCAGCACGGCGACGGCTGCGGCTGCGTTCGCGACCGTCACCGGCACCGCTGCCGGCGACACCTACAAGCTCAACATCAACGGCGTCGATATCTTCGGCTCGACCGGCAAGGCGCTGGGCGTCGGCGGCACCGTGACTCAGAGCAACGTACAGACCGCCATCAATGCGGTTTCGGCACAGACGGGCGTCGTCGCCTCGGCCGACAGCACCGGCAAGCTGGTGCTGACGGCTGCGGACGGCAGCAATATCACCGCGACGCAGGTCATCGGCGGCGCCGCCACAGGCGCAGGCGCCGGTGCGGGTACGCTGGCAGCGACTGTCGGTAACCTTACGGTTTCTGCGGCCTCGGCGATCACGGTTGCGGGCACGACCCCGGGCAACGCGGGCCTCACCGCGGGCACGGTGGCCGCAAGCACGGGCTTGCTGTCGACCCAGAATGTGCTGACGGTGACCGGTGCAAACTCGACCATCCACTCGATCGATTCGGCGTTGGCCACGGTCAGTCAGTTCCAGAGCCAATTGGGCGCCATTCAGAACCGCTTCACGTCGACGGTCGGCAACCTGCAGGCGACTGCACAGAACCTGACCTCTTCGCGCAGCACCATTCAGGATGCGGACTTCGCGGCCGAAACGGCCAAGCTGACGCAGTCTCAAGTGTTGCAGCAGGCGGGCATCTCGGTGTTGGCGCAGGCCAATGCGGCACCGCAGTTGATTCTCAAGCTCTTGCCGTAACAGCAGAGCTGATTCGATGGTGATTGATAGTTCGATGTGATTGCTGCTGCCCGGTCGTGAAATCGCCCGGGCAGCAGCCGCATGGAGCGGTTCGCACGGAGCGGCCTTGACGCGTAGGAGTATTGCGAGAGTTCGACAAGCAATGCAGGTGTCATATGGCAAGCGACGGCAATTCGGTCAAGGTCCCGCCAGTCATTGCGGTACACCCAACTCAGGTGCACATACCGGTCCCCAGGCAAGAACACGGCGGCAAGGCGTTGCCGCCTGGCGGCAATGCGGGGAGGGCGTCGGCCGCTCAACGGGCAACGAAGCAGGGCAGCGCGGCGGCCGTCCTGGTCGCGTTGTTGAACAAACATCTCAATGATTCAGGCCGCCCCAATCAGTATCAGGTGGCTCCGAACTCGGACAACAAGGTCATCCAACAGGTCAATCCCGCCACCGGCGAGGTCTTGGGCGAGTTTTTGGCATCGGAATTTCCCGCCTTGGCGCACAGCGTAGGAGTCTCCGGCGTAATGGTCGACAGCCGCGCGTAAAGGTCCGCCGTCCATGCGCCGTCGCGGAGCGGCCGCGCTTGGTACGCGTCTTGCTTAAGTCCTGATTCGGCGTGCCGATATATAGGCTAATCGGAAGTAAGCGAAGGTTCTCATGAGCTCCACAATCTCAGCCGCGTCATCTACGGCAAATACGGTAATTTCCTCGACCGGTATCGGCTCGGGGCTCGACATCAACAGTATCGTGACCTCGCTGACCAAGGCTCACGGATTGGCGCAGAACACCCAGCTGTCGGACCGCCAGTCCGCGCTGACCGCGCAGGTGTCGGCTTACGGCACCTTCAGCAGCGCCCTCAGTGTTCTGCAAGCGACCTTGACGACCCTCAAGACTTCCTCCGCGCTGGCAGGCCGTACGGTGGTGCTCGGGGACAGCACCATCGCGGCCGGCACCGCGACTGCGCACGCCATTCCGGCCCAGTATTCGCTCACGGTGCAAAATTTGGCGACTGCCGCAAGCCTTTCTTCGAAAGCATTTGCGAATGAAAATTCAGCGGTGGGGACCGGCACTCTGACCATCTCGGTCGGCGGCAACTCATCGTCGATCAACATCGATTCGTCCAATAACACGCTCGCGGGCATCGTCAGTGCGATCAACGGTGCGCCGGACAACCCCGGGGCTACGGCGAGCATCCTCACGACTTCGGATGGTGCGAGGCTGGTACTGTCCGGCACCGTCACCGGCGCGGCCAATGCGATGAAAGTGACTCAGGCGGGCGGAGACGGCGGACTCTCCGCGCTGGTCTACGATCCTGCGAATACAACGACCAACCTCACGCAGACCCAAGCGGCGCAGGATGCCAATTTCACGGTGAACGGCTTTGCCGCGACCAGCGCCAGCAACCAAGTGAACTCGGTCATCAGCGGCGTGACGCTGAATTTGCTCAAAACCACGGCCGTCGGCACGCCGACCACCCTGACGGTGGGCACCGATCCTGCGGCCGCTCAGGCCTCCATCGGGACGTTTGTGACCGCCCTCAACGGCCTGATTACAAGCATCCATTCACTGACCAGCTATGATCCGAGCACGCAGGCGGCAGGTCCCTTGCTGGGCAACGCCACCTTGCAGTCCTTCCAGAATCAATTGCACGGCATCCTGGATCAGGTGAAGTCGGGCAACCTGGGCGCGGCGACCTCGCTCGCGTCCCTCGGCATCACCGCGAACATCCAAGGAACCTACGATACGAATTCGACGACCTTGGGCAATGCGCTCACGGGAAACTTGAGCTCGGTCACCGGTTTCTTTGGCGGCGCCGACGGCATCGCGAGCCAACTCGATGGTTTGATCAACGGGTATACACAGCCGGGCGGGCTGCTGGATTCCATCAATAAAGGCCTGCAGTCGAGCTTGAGCGACGTCGCCAATCAGCAAACGGCGTTGAACGCCCGGCTCGCCACCTATTCCGCCACGCTCACCAAGGAATACAACGCCATGGATACGGCGGTCGCCCTGCTCAAGCAGACCCAGACCTATCTGACGGCCGAGTTCAATCCGAACTCCGGCACGGCGGGCTCATCGAGCAGCAGCGCGCTCAGCAGCGGTACGTTGAAGACGGGCGCGTAACCATGATGTACGGCCAAAATAGAGCCGCGCAGTACCGCGCGGTGCGCAGCCACGGTCAAGTAGCGGATGCGAGCCCCACCCGGGTGGTCCAGATCATGTTCGAGGGCATTCTTTCGCATCTCGCGACGGCAGGCGGCGCGATGGGGCGCATCGCGGACAACCGGCCGCTAGCCCAGGTTCTGGTCAAAGTGTCGGCGATGGGCAAGGCAATTGCACTGATCGGTCAGCTCAATGCGACTCTCGACATGGAGCGAGGCGGACAAGTCGCGCTCAATTTGCGCGCCTTATACGAGTACATGCTGAACCGCCTGACGCTGGCCAATGCGACCAACAGCGCCGGAATCGTGGCCGAGGTGGCCGGCTTGGTCGCCGAGATCAAGAGCGGTTGGGACCAAATCGTCACGGAAGCCCGATGACCCGCAATGCACGCCAGGCTCTCGAGCGCGCATTCGTCTTGTCGCAGCAATTGCTCGACGCGGCGGATCAGTCCAACGTGCCAGAACTCGCCCGCCTCGACGCCGAGCGCTTTCGGCTGCTACAGTCGGTGCGGCTCGAGCGCGACAACTTGACGGCCGGCGACCGGTTGCTGCTGGCCGAAGTGACCGAATTGAACGATCGGGCACTCGGTTTGATGGAGCATCATCGGCGAATCAAGGAGCGGGCGCTGGACATGGCCGCGGTGGGCCGACGCGCGGTAGCTGCCTATTCAGATACCCGGCAACAGCGGTAAGCGGCATCATTTTCAAGGGCGGGGAGCCATGCCAGAAGCATTTCTCGGCGATGGACTGGTCTACGAAGAAGCGCTGCCATTGGTGTGGTCGGCGGGCCCGATCGCGGACGGGTTGGCGCTCGCACGGCTGAACGCCGACAACCATCAGTTGCTCGGCGCCGAAGCCTCGCTCGACGAAGTGCGGGTGCACGAGGCACTCAAGGATGAATCGCCCGCGCTGGTGCAGGAGCTGCAGCGGCTCGAATTCAAAGTGAACATTCTCCTGCGGCTCACCGCCGAATTGGCCCTGCGCAACAGCGGACTGCCGCCGCCGCAGCGCGTGCGGCTGACCTCCCGGGCGCTGGAGTGGTTCGGCGCGCAGGTGCCCGGCGCCGGAACCACCGGCCAATTGGCGCTCTACATCAATTCGGCCCTGCCTCAACCGGTGAGAATTCCTTGCGTGGTGGCGGGCCTGCGAGAGCAGGACAAGGTGCACGTCGCGCAACTGCGTTTCAGCGGCTTGAGCGATGCGGTGATCGAGCAGCTCGACAAGCTCATTTTCCGGCATCACCGGCGTCTCGTCGCCGGCGCTCGCCTCGCGGGCCATTGAACAGCGCTAGCAAACCACTGCACTATTTCTTGCGGGATAACCCTACATATGTTGCGGGGATTTGCCATGTTCTTTTCTCCCCACTCCTTCAGTTAGTATGTCGTTCGGCGGGACATTGATTGAACAATGTCAAAGGGTTAGAAGCAAAGGTTAAGACGGAACCCGAGATCTGTGGACTCCGTCACACTTTATTTACGGGAAGGAGTCCCGAATCGTGGCAGAAGCCAAAGTTATTGTGATCGAACGCTCGGATTCGGAGGCGCGCAGCCTTCAGACGTTGCTCAGGTTTCTGGATCTGGAACCGGTCCATGTCCACGATTTGGTGGAATTCGGTCAATCGCAACACGGCGGATCGCAGGAATGCTTTGCCGTCATCGTCAGCAAGAGCACGGTGGCCGCGATTGGTCCTGAGCTGGTGGCGCAGTTGCGAGCCATGCCGCAGCCCCTGCCGGTCATCTATTTGAGCAATGACGGCTTGCCGAAAATCGCCGAGACGAGCGGGGACTTGGCGTGGTTTCATCTCGACCTGCCGGTCAAACAACGCCGCTTGTCGGCGGTTTTGACTCAAGCCCAGAGTGTGCGCACGGGGCACCCCACCCAGCCCGGGGCCCACCGCTTTCGCCCCAGCGGCACCTCGCGCGCCATGCGCGACGTGCATCGGCTGATCGAGCAGGTTGCTCCGTTCAATACCAATGTCTTGATTCTCGGCGAGTCCGGCACCGGCAAGGAAATGGTCGCGCGCCACATTCACGAATTGTCGGGCCGCGCCGGGCATCCCTTCGTACCGGTGAATTGCGGGGCGATTCCCGCCGACCTCTTGGAGAGCGAGCTGTTCGGGCACGAGAAAGGCGCATTCACCGGCGCATTGTCCACCCGGCTGGGCCGCTTCGAGTTCGCCGAGGGCGGCACGCTGTTCCTGGATGAGATCGGCGACATGTCGCTGCAAATGCAAGTGAAGCTGCTGCGCGTGCTGCAGGAGCGCAGTTTCGAGCGCGTGGGAAGCAACCGGACGATTCGCTGCAATGTGCGCATCATCGCCGCGACGCACCGCGACCTGGACGCCGCCATCGGGGCCGGGCGCTTTCGCGAGGATCTGTACTACCGGCTCAACGTGTTTCCCGTACAGATGCCGCCGCTGCGCGAGCGGCTCGAAGATTTGCCGGTGTTGATCGAGCATCTCGTGCAGCGTCAGGGCCAGATCGGCGGACGGCATGTCCGGTTGGACAAGGAAGCGATGAATTGCCTGGCGCGCAATCCTTGGCCCGGCAATGTGCGCGAACTCGCGAACCTCCTGGAGCGGCTCGCCATCCTGTATCCGGAGCAGACCGTGACGGCGACCGACCTGCCCGAGCGCTATCGGAACACCGGAACCCCGGGATGGTTCGGAAGCGGCTTGCGCATCGTTCCCCCTGCGCCGGAAGCCGGGAGGCCGGCGATGGCCTCGCCGCTGTTGCTCGAGGAATTGCTCGGAGCCGGCGACACCGAACCCTCGGCCATGGCCATCGAGGAGTTCGACGATTGCGCGGACCTCGCGGCGGCGCAGGAACTGCCGGGATTCGAGCTGCCGCGCGGCGGCATGGATTTGAAGGATCACTTGTCGGCGATCGAGATCGGCCTGATCCGCAAAGCGCTCGCCGAAGCCGACGGCACTGTCGCGGAGGCGGCTCGGCTCCTCGGCATGCGCCGCACCACGCTCGTCGAGAAGCTGCGCAAGTACCGTCTGAGCGCCTGACAGATTTTTGACGCTGCGATTTTCGGGCCGCGCCCGTTCAGTTCTAACTGGTTGATGGGGCGGGCAAATACCGCCAAGGCACAGAAGTTGCTTCATCTTCCGGCATGGCAGCCACCAAAGTCGAGCTGATCGAAACCCGCCGCTCCGAATTGCAGGCAGCGTTCCACGCTTTCGGCTCGGTATCGACGCAGCTTTCGCGCGCCTTCGATTCGCTGCGCGCGCAGGTGTCGCAACTGCGCGCGGAGCTGAGCCACGCGCACGCCGGCAACGACCATCTGGCGGCGCGATTGGCTGCCCTGATCACGGGACTTCCGGGCGGCGTGCTGGTCCTCGATCCCGCCGGCGCGATTCTGGAATGCAATCCCGTGGCCCTCGATTTGCTCGGCGAGCCTCTGCTGGGCCAATCCTTCGCGTCCGTGCTCGAACGTGCGGCGGCCGGCGCCGGCGATGCCGGCGAGCAGACGGAGCTTCGCAGCGGAAGGTTCGTCAATATCTCGCGCCGAGAATTGCAAAGCGGGGGAGAAGTGGTCTTGCTGGCTGACGTGACCGAATCACACCTGATGCAGGTATTCATGACGCGCCAGCAGCGTCTGCTGACCTTGGGAGAGCTCGCGGCAGGCCTCGCGCACCAGATCCGCACGCCTCTCGCGGCCGCACTGCTCTACGCCTCGCAAATGACGCTGCCCGGGCGCGGCCCGGAGGACTTGGCGCGGTGTGCCGATAGGACGGTCAGCAGCCTGAAGCAGCTCGATCGGCTGGTCAACGACATGCTGGCTTTCGCGCACGGCGGCGCGGCTCGCGAAACGGTGAGCGTGAGCGCGTTGCTCGAACAGGTGGCGCAGTGGCTGCGGCCGGCCTTGCGCCGCGGCATCCGCCTGACCATCCGCACGCGAAGCGCCGGATCTTTGCGTCCGCGCCAGCGCGCCCTCGCTGGTATCCGCGGTCCTGAATTTGGCCACGAACGCGCTGCAAGCAGCGGCAGAGCGATCTGCGACCTGGAGTTGCTGGCGCGCCGCGCCGCCGGCGGCCGCGCGCAAATCGTGGTGAGCGACAACGGCCCCGGAGTGCCGGCGCACATTCGCGAGCGGATCTTCGAACCGTTCTTCAGCACTCGAGCGCGCGGCAACGGCATCGGGCTCGCGATCGTCAAGTCCGTGGTCGAAGCGCATCAAGGCAGCATTACCTTGGCGGATGTTCCCGGCGGCGCCACCTTCATCATCGATCTACCGGCAGAGGAAACTGCATGAGCAATGCGAATGAATCGGTGTTGGTGGTAGAAGACGACGCCGTGCTGCGTGAGGCCTTGGTCGACACCCTGCGGGCCGCCGACTTGTCGGCGCTCTGCGCCGCGGACTGCGGCGAGCGCGCTGGAGCTGCTGCAGAACGAAGAGATCGCCTTGGTGATATCGGACGTGCAGATGCCCGGCCCCAACGGTTACCAACTGCTGTCGTCCATCAAGCGGCTGCGGCCGGATTTGCCGGTGGTATTGATGACCGCCTACGGCACGGTCGCCCAGGCGGTCGCCGCAATGCGCGAAGGGGCAACGGACTACATCGTCAAACCATTCGATGCGGGAGCTCTGATCGAGATGGCGCGCCGCCAGTTGGCGCTGCGGGTCGCGCCGAAGGAGCTGATCGCCGTCGATCCGGAGTCCAAACGCCTGGTTTCGCTGGCGCGCAAGATTGCGGAGAACGATGCGACGGTGCTCATCACCGGCGAGAGCGGCACGGGCAAGGAAGTTTACGCGCGCTTCATCCGCGACAATTCGATGCGGGCCACCGCCCCGTACGTCGCAATCAATTGCGCGGCGATCCCTGAAAATATGCTCGAGGCAACCCTGTTCGGCTACGAGAAGGGCGCATTCACCGGCGCCCTCGCAGCTCACGCCGGCAAATTCGAGCAGGCGCAGGGAGGCACCTTGCTGCTGGACGAAATTTCGGAAATGGATCTCGGGCTGCAGGCGAAGATCCTGCGCGTACTGCAGGAGCGTGAAGTCGAACGCCTCGGCAGCACCCGTACGATCAGCCTCGACGTGCGATTGATCGCGACGTCGAACCGCGACCTGCCGGAGGCGGTGCGCGCGGGAGAATTTCGCGCCGATCTTTACTATCGGCTCAACGTGATGTCGCTGCGGCTGCCGCCGTTGCGCGATCGATGCGCCGACATCCTGCCGCTCGCGCGCAGAGCCATCCAAGCTTGCGCGCGCAGCGGTCTGGCGGCGATGAGCCTGTCAGTCGACGCCGAGCGCAAACTACTGCCAGCATGACTGGCCGGGCAATGCGCGCGAACTCACCAATATCGTGCAGCGGGCCGCGTGGCTCGCGAGCGGCGGTGTGATCAACGCGGCGGATTTGGATATAGGGCCTTGCGCCCTCGCGGCTGAGCCGTCCTCGAAGCCGGATGAGCGAACGGTGGTGCCGATCCGCGCGGCGGAGAGCTGCTTGGATCAGGACCTCAAGGTGCGCGAGCGTGAGTTGATTCTCGCGACGCTGCGGGCGACGGGAGGCAGCCGGAAACTGGCCGCCGAACGCCTGGGAATCAGCCCGCGCACCTTGCGCCACAAGCTGCAGCAGCTCAAAGCTGCGGGCATCCTCGTGCCGCGCGTTCACGAACAACAAGTGATGACGGTGTAGCGATGAGCAGCATGCAAATTCAACAAGTGTTGGCGGAGATGCGCTCGCTGCAGGCGCGGGCATCGGGCGCACCAGGAGCCGCCGGTGGTGAATACGCAGCCTTCCGACTTCGCCAACCTGATGAAGAACTCGGTCGATCACATTTCGAACATGCAAAACCAGGCTACCGCGCTTGCGGATGCGTACGAGGCCGGCGACAAGAGCGTCGACCTGACCAAGGTCATGCTGGAGGTTCAAAAGGCGAGCCTCGCTTTTCACGCGATGACCGAAGTGCGCAACAAGCTGATCGACGCGTACACCCAAGTAATGAACATGTCGGTCTGACAGAGCGTATCTGATCGACCGCGAGGCTCAATTCATGGCTGATATCGTACCTTCTCCGGCGCGCGGCATCGCGGACATTCCCGGGCTCAAGCAAGTCGGGCTGCTCGCGGGCGTCGCCGCGGCCGTGGCCGCCGCCATTTGGCTGGTCCTGTGGTCGCAAGGCCAGAACTACACCGTGCTCTACGGGCAGCTTTCTGAACGCGAGAGCGGACAGGTGATGGACGCGCTGACGGCGGCGGGCATTCAGTTCAAGCTCAATCCTTCCGGCGCGGTATCCGTGCCGGAATCGAAAGTGCAGGAGGCGCGGATCCGGTTGGCGACCCAGGGCTTGCCGCAAAGCGACTCGATGGGCATCGAGATGATTCAGAAGGAGTCCGCGCTCGGTTCCAGCTCCATGATGGAGACCGCGCGATATCAGTCGGTGCTGGAGACCGAATTGGCGCGTACCATCGTCAAGGTGCAAGGCGTGCAAACGGCGCGCGTCCATCTCGCGCTGCCCAAACCGACGGTCTTCCTGCGAGATGCACGCAAGGCCACCGCATCGGTCATGCTGCAGCTCTATCCGGGCAGGCGGCTCGAACCGGGACAGGTCGCAGCGATCGTGCACTTGGTTGCCTCGAGCGTCCCGGAATTGGGTGCCAGCGAAGTGACGCTGGTGGATCAGGCCGGAACCTTGCTCAATTCTCCCGATGAAAACGCCGAGCAGGCGGCCAGCACGCGTCAATTTGCATTTACGCGCAAGCTCGAACAAAGCTATCAACAGCGCATCATCGAATTGCTCGAACCCATGATTGGGCCGGGCCACGTGCGTGCGACGGTCACCGCCGACATGGACTTCACCGTCACCGAGGAGACGCACGAAAACTACGATCCGCAAAAGACGGCGGTGCGCAGTGAACAGACGAGCAATGAGCAGCGCAAGGGCGGCGACGGACCCGAAGGCATCCCGGGGGCCCTGAGCAATCAACCGCCGGGTACCTCCGGCGCACCCGCGATTCCCGGCGCCGCCACTCCGGGAAATCCCGCGCCCGGCTCCGCTCAGTCCGCCGCGGCCAGCGGACCCAGCTCGACGGCGCAACGCAGTACGCGCAATTTTGAAGTCGACCGCACGCTCTCCTATGTGAAGCAACCCGTCGGGGTCTTGAAACGCCTGAATGTCGGCGTCGTGCTCGATGATTGGCAGAAAACCGACGCCGACGGCAAGGTCACGACGGCGCCCATGAGCGATACCGACATCAAGCGCTTCTCGCAACTGGTGCGCGAATCCATCGGGCTGAAAGAGGATCGCGGCGATCAATTGAACATTCTCAATCAAGCGTTCAAGACCAATGCGCCGCCCGCCGCGGTGGACGGCCTGCCGCTATGGCAAACACCTTGGATCACGCAGCTCGCAAAACAAATCGTGGGCGCCGCCCTCGTCCTGGTGGTCGCGTTCCTGGTGTTGCGGCCCCTGATGAAATCCCTCACCAAGTCGGCGCCCCGGGTCTCGGGCGGCGGCGATGCCGGCGATCTGGCAGGCGACCGCGTCAGCCTATCCGGCCAGGGGGGAAAGGCGATCAAGCTCGCCCCCAGTTTTGAGCAGCAGATCGCGGCAGCAAGAACTTTAGTCGGGCAAGATCCGCAGGCGTGCGGCGCAGGTCGTAAAAGATTGGGTCTCCGCGGATGGCTGACAAGGCAGATGAACTCGCCGGAACGCAGCGCGCTGCCATCCTGCTGATGAGCTTGGGCGAGCAGGATGCCGCCAATGTGCTCAAGCAGCTCGATGCCCGCGACGTGCAAAAATTGGGAATCGCGATGGCGGAGCTCAAGGAGGTATCGCGCGAGCAGATGACCTCCGTGCTCGACAAATTCATCGGAGTGGCCGATTCGCGGGCGAATATCGCCGGCGGGTCCCAAGACTTCGTGCGGCGGGTGTTGACTCAGGCCGTCGGCAAGCAGAAGACCGATATGCTGCTCGATCGTGTCACCACGGGCCAGACCGGCCAAGGCATCGAGTCGCTGAAGTGGATGGAGGCGAAGGCCGTCGCACAGATCATCAGCGGCGAGCATCCGCAAATCGCCGCCATCGTGTTGTCGCACCTCGAGCCCGAACAGTCCGCCGCCATTCTGCCGCTCCTGACCGACGACATGCGCACCGACGTCCTGATGCGCATCGCCACTTTGAACGAAGTGCCGCAATCCGCATTGACCGAACTCGATCAATTGGTCGAGAAACAAGCCAACGCCGCGCCAGCCGACGCCGCTGCGGCGCATCGGCGGCGCGCGCACGGTGGCCAACATCCTGAACGCGATGGAGCGCGACAAGAGCGGCGAGGAACTCGGCAGGATCGAAAAAGCCGATGGAGAAATGCACCAGCAGATCAAGGACTTGCTGTTCATCTTCGACAATCTATTGGACGTCGACGATCGCGGCATACAGGCGCTGCTGCGCGAAGTCGGCTCCGATACGCTGGCAGTCGCGCTGCGCGGCGCCGAGCCCGAAGTCCAGGAAAAAATCCTGAAAAACATGTCGAAGCGCGCGGCGGAAATCCTCAAGGACGACATGGAAGCGCGCGGCCCGGTGAAACTCGCGGACGTCGAAGCGGCGCAGAAGGAGATCGTCGTCATTGCGCAGCGCCTGGCGGAGGAAGGCACCATCAGCATCGGCGGCAAGGGCGGGGGCGAATTTGTCTGATGCGTACTCCAAGTCGGCCGCCGCAGGCGCGAAGCTGTGGACGGCCCCCGATATGGGGAGCCGCGAGGCTCCGCAAAAGATGGCAACGGTGGGCGGACTCGCGGATCTCCAGGAGGAAGCCCACAGAGAGGCGTTCGAACAGGGGCTGGCCGAGGGCCGGGAGGCCGGGCGCGCCGAAGTCCGCGCGCAGGTCGAACGTTTGTCCGGAATGTTCTACGACCTGGCCAAGCCATTCGAGATTTTGGATACCGAGGTGGAGCGGGAACTCATGACCTTGGCGATGGCCTTGGCGCGGCAAATCGTGCGCCGCGAACTCAAAACCGATCCGACGCAAATCATCGGCATCATTCGCGAAGCGATCGCGGCGTTGCCGGTCGCGGCTCGCGAAGTGCGCGTGCACCTGCATCCGGAAGATGCCGCAGTGGTGCGTGAGCACCTGGCGCCGACCGAAAGCGAGCGAGCTTGGGCGATCGTCGAGGATCCCGTGATGGCGCGCGGCGGATGTCAGATCAATACGGCGACATCGCAGAATCGATGCTCGCCTGGAAACCCGCCTGGGCGCGATCTTGAGCGAGCTGCTGGGCACCGAACGGCAATCCGACGGAGCGCGCGGCATGAGCGCGGCGCCCGCGGCGCGGCCTCGGCCCAAGCAATGGTCCCTCGCGTTGGCCGCAGCGCGGGAGCGCATCGCGAAGGCGGCTGAATTCGTCGTCGAGGGAACTCTGCACCGCATGGTGGGTATGACTCTCGAGGCGGTGGGCTGCGAGGCGGCCGTCGGCGGCCGATGCTTGGTAGATACCGCCGAAGGCAAGCAGATCGAAGCGGAAGTGGTGGGATTCTCCGGCGACAAATTGTTCCTCATGCCCACCGGCGATATCCGCGGCGTGATGCCGGGCGCGCGAGTCATTCCGACCCACAGTGTGTCGTCGGCGATCGTGGGCGATGAACTGCTGGGCCGAGTGCTGGACGGCGCCGGACGGCCCCTCGACGGCTTCGGCGAACTCAAGTGCACCGATCGCGTGTCATTGACGGGCGAGCCGTTGAATCCGCTCATGCGGCGGGCTATTCGCGATCCGCTCGACGTGGGCGTGCGCTCCATCAACGCGCTGCTCGCCGTCGGCGGCGGACAGCGCATCGGCTTGTTCGCCGGCTCCGGCGTCGGCAAGTCGGTGTTGCTCGGCATGATGACCCGCTATACCAAGGCCGATGTCACGGTCGTCGGGCTGATCGGCGAGCGCGGCCGCGAAGTGCAGGATTTCGTCAGCAACACCCTGGGTCCGGACGGGATGCGCCGCGCCGTGGTGGTCGCGACGCCCGCGGACAATCCGCCGCTCATGCGTTTGCACGGAGCATGGCTCGCCACCGCGATCGCGGAGTATTTTCGCGATCGAGGGCTCAAGGTGCTGCTGCTGCTCGATTCATTGACGCGTTTCGCGCAGGCACAGCGCGAAATTGCGCTCGCCATCGGCGAGCCGCCGGCAACCAAGGGCTATCCGCCGTCGGTATTTGCGCGCCTCCCGCAGCTGGTGGAGCGCGCCGGCAACAGCGATCGAGGCGTGGGCTCGATCACGGCTTTTTATACGGTGCTGGTGGAAGGAGACGATCAGAACGATCCGATCGCCGATGCCGCGCGCGCCATTCTGGACGGGCACATCGTGCTGTCGCGCCGGCTGGCGGAGAACGGGCTGTATCCCGCCATCGATGTGGAGGCCTCCATCAGCCGCGCCATGCATCAGATCGCAACCCGCGAACAGCTCGACCTGGCGACCCGCTTCAAGCAGGTGTACTCCACCTATCAGCAGAACCGCGACCTCATCACCGTCGGCGCCTATCGCCGCGGGACCGATGCCCGAGTGGACCTCGCGGTGGAACAATGGCCAAAAATGCTCGAATTCCTGCGCCAGGACATGTACGAGCCGGTGGGAATCGAGCGCAGTTACGCCGACCTTAGGCAACTCGTGACGCAGTTCTCGGCGCCGCCCAAGGCATAGCGCCGATAGTGCTCTCTAGCTCATGATGAAATCGAAACGGTTCGAACCGATCCAGGAAATTGCCTCGACCTCGGCCCAGGACTCGAGCCGAGCGATGGGCGAAGCAGCGCGCAAAGTCGCCGAACTCGAACGCCAGCTTGCCCAGCTGCAGTCCTACCGCGAGGACTACGTTCGCAATTCCCACTCGGCGGGTGCGATCGATGCGGTCAAGTTGCTCAACTATCGTTCGTTCTTGGATCGCCTGGGCGAAGCTTTGCGCCAACATTTGACTTCCCTCGAAGTTGCGCGAGCCGAGTACGATCGGCGGCGTGCCGTCTGGAGCGAAAAGCGCGTCGAAGCCGAATCGCTGGGCCGTGCGATCGATCGCTTTCGCAAGGAAGAGCAGCATGCCGCGGAGCGGCGCGAGCAGCGCGAGGGCGATGATGCGGCAATGCGCGTGGCGCTTGCGGCGCGCGGCGAGTCCGGGAGCACTTGAGGCGCATTCAAAGAGCAAGGTCCCAGGTCTGGCCAAGCAGGTCCTTGCCGAAGGAATGGTGGGCTTCTTCCCGCGTCAATTTGAATCCGGCGGCCTCGTAGATGCGCCGCGCCGACACCAAGCCGTCGTTGGTCCATAGGGTGAGCGTGCGATAGCCCCTGGCCCGCGCAAATTCGATGCACTCGTGCACGAGGCGTCTGCCAAGCCCCACGCCGCGGGCCACGGGCTCGACATAGAGGAGCCTGAGCTTCGCCAGACTGGGTGAGACCCGCACCAGGAAAACGCTGCCGATGATCTCTTCGTGCTGCTCGGCCACCCAAGCGTGTTCCGAACCCGAATCGAAGTCCTTGACGAAAGAGGCGAGTATTTCCGCCACCAAAGCCTCGTACGTGCCATCCCATCCGTACTCCTGCGCATACAAAAGAGCTTGCCGATGCGTTATCCAGCCGATATCGCCGATCCGCAGCGATCGAAGGGTGTACGGCGCCGCTTTTCGATTCTCCGCGGGCTCAAGGAGACGCTGTACGCTGCGCATGGCCGCCAGCAGCTCGGCGCGCCGCGGCGGGCTCATCGGCTCGACCATTGCCGCTATCTGCCGTCTCGCCGCCCGATCGAGCGGATCGAAGGCCGCACGCCCTTTCTCGGTCAACAGCAGCCGGCTTTGACGCGCATCGAGCGCGGAGCGAACGCGCCTGATGAGGCGGCGGCGTTCGAATTTCTTGATGATGCGGCTCATGTAGCCAAGATCAATCGCCAGTTCGCGAGCGATTTGCGTCGCCGTCGACTCATCCCGATTCGCCAGCTCATACAGGATTCGAGCTTCGGTGAGGGTGAACTCGCTGCCGAGCAGGCCTTGGTCAAGAAGCCCCAGCTGACGCGTGTAGAGGCGGTTGAATGCCCGAATGACATCGACGGCCGCGCCGCAGGCGCCGCCGACCTTGGCGAGCGAATCGCTTGCTTTCATGGGAACCCATGCTGCGATATATGCTTGCCCCCGTCAAGTAATTTGCCGCGGCGCGCGCCATCGATCACCCTGTATATTGCACCGACCGTGCGTGCACACTTGGCGAGATGAAAGGTGACTGCGAGTATCTGGGTCGACGCGGATGCGTGCCCCAATGTCATCAAGGAAATCCTTTTCCGGGCGGCCGAGCGCACGGGAGTTTGCATTACGCTGGTCGCGAATCAAGCTCTCCAGGTCCCACGCATCCCGAGTCTGCGCGCCGTCCAGGTATCTTCCGGATTCGACGTCGCCGATGGGGAGATCGTCAAACGCGTCGCTGCCGGGGACTTGGTCGTCACCGCCGATATTCCCCTGGCTGCCGAGGTGATCGCCAAGGGGGGCGAAGCGCTGAATCCGCGCGGGGAGCGCTATTCGCCCGACACGATTCGCGGAGTTCTCGCAATGCGGGATTTCATGGACACGATGCGCTCGAGCGGTAATGTCGGCGGAGGCCCGCCGCCGCTCACACAAGCGAACCGCAATGCATTCGCGGGGCATCTCGATACATGGCTGGCGCGGCGGCCGGGCGCGTAAGTGACGGAAGGAAATTCCCCCTCGGTGACGGTCCCTTACACAGAACTCGCGGCGGACTTATTGCGCGCAGTGGTCGAGTCGTACGTTCTGCGCGAAGGCACTGACTACGGGGAAAAGGAGTTTTCGCTGGAGGATAAGGTAGCTCACGTCATCGGCCGGCTCAAACGCGGCGAGGCGCAAATCGTGTTCGATCCCGAAACGGAAAGCATCAGCATCGTCAGTCGCTGACGGACGACGGCCGGTACCGCGCCGTCGAGGGCCTCAACGCCAAGCACGGGCGTTCAGATCTCCAGATTATCGATGAGCCGCGTGCCGCCGAGCTTGGCGGCGGCGAGCGCGACCAACGGTTCGCCCGCGGAGGGCGCGCCGAGATCGCTGCGCCTGCGCATCGCCACATAGTCCGGCTGCCAGCCTCGCGCGCTCAGGAAGTCTCGCGCTTCGCGCTCGAGAGCCTGGGAGTCGGTACGCCCTGATCTTGCCGTGGCCACCAACCTGCTCAGCACAGCGTGCAGTTGCGCCGCCTCGGCGCGCTGCGAATCGCTCAGGTAGCCATTGCGGGATGACAACGCAAGCCCGCTTGCGTCGCGCACCGTTTCTGCGGGGACTATTTCGATCGGCAGCGCCAGCTGCCGCACCATGCCGCGGATCATGAGAAGCTGCTGATAGTCCTTCTTACCGAACACCGCCACAGCGGGACGGACCATGTTGAACAGTTTGAGCACGACTGTGCACACCCCGGTGAAAAACCCCGGCCGCGCCTGCCCCTCGAGAATCTCGGCGAGGGCAGCCGGCGGATGCACCGTAAAGCCTTGGGCCTCCGGATACACCTCGCTGTCATGCGGTGCGAACACGATGTCGCAGCCGGCGCCGGCCAGAAGCTCGCAATCGCGCTCAAGCGTGCGCGGATACGATGCGAAATCCTCGTGCGGCGCGAATTGCAGCGGGTTGACGAATATGCTGGTTATCACAAGATCGCCGTGATCCCGCGCCAGTCGCACCAGCGACTTATGGCCGGCGTGCAGATTGCCGAGGGTCGGCACCAGCACGATCCGTCGCCCGACCTCGAGCGCCGCGCGCAACTCAGCAACCGTCCGGACGACTTGCACGCTGAATTCCGCTCAGAAGGCGTGAACCGCGTCGTCGGGAAATCCACCGCTTTTCACATCGGCCACATACTTCTTCACCGCGGCCTCGATACCGGCGCTGCCGTCCATGAAATTGCGCACGAACTTGAGAGGCTCGCCGCCCGTCAACCCCAACATATCGTGCAGAACCAGAACCTGTCCGCTGCAGCCGGCGCCGGCGCCGATGCCGATGACCGGTATCGAGAGGGCATTCGTCAAATCGCGCGCGACGGCGGCAGGCACCATTTCCAACACCAGGAGCGCGGCCCCGGCCGCGGCCAGTTCTTCGGCATGCCGCCGCAGCAGTTGCGCCGCTGCTTCATCGCGTCCCTGCACCCGGTAGCCGCCAAGAGCATTCACCGACTGGGGGGTGAAGCCCAAGTGGGCGCAGACGGGAATGCCGCGCTCCACGAGTAGGCGCACGATCGGCGCAGTCCACCCGCCCCCCTCGAGTTTTACCATGTGCGCGCCACTCTGCATCAACAGGGCGGCGTTGCGCATCGCTTCCGCGGCGGACTCCTGATAGCTGCCGAAGGGCAGGTCGGCGATGATCCAAGCCGTGCGGTTGCCTCTCGCCACGCAGGCGGTGTGATAGACCATTTCGTCGATGGATACGGGGAGCGTGCTTTGGCGCCCCTGCAGCACCATGCCAAGAGAGTCGCCTACGAGAAGGGAGTCGACGCCCGCGCCGTCCAAAACGCGCGCGAATGCCGCGTCGTAGCAAGTCAGCATGGCGATCTTTTCGCCGGCTGCGTGCATTTTTCGCAGTTGGTGCAGGGTGACGGCCTTTCGGTTCATCTTCAGTTCGCTGCGGCGAAGCGGCAGACGGCGAAGCGGCAGACGGCGAACAATAGGATGAGTGCTTGATTGCGCATGCGTGAAACGTTAGCACATTGTTCTGCCGGCGATCGAGTGAGCGCTGGTAAACTGGCGGTTCGGCTCGTTCGGAAGGCAACATGACGTTCAAGACTTGGCTCTTGTTTCTGGTGATGGAAACCGCACTGTCGCTGTCGCCGGGCCCGGCGGTGTTCTACGTGGTATCGCAGGGCGCCCGCGGGGCTTTACGGCGCTCGTTGCCTGCGGCTGCCGGCATCATCACCGCGAACGCCATCTATTTCACGCTTTCGGCCACGAGCCTCGGTGCGATCATCGCTGCGAGCGCGCGCTTCTTTGCGATCGCCAAATGGGTCGGCGCCGCATACCTGATCTATCTGGGGGGCAAAGCGCTGCGCTCGGCCGCTTCGAGTCACTCGGTGAATCTGGCCGAAACCCCGGCGGCCGAGAAGGGTGATCGACGGCGGGTCTACCTGGGAGCGCTGACCTTGCAACTGGCAAATCCCAAGGCCCTGTTATTTTTCCTGGCGCTCTTGCCGCAGTTCATCGACCCGATTCAGCCGGTGGTCCCGCAGATGCTGATCCTGGCCGCGACGTCGATGGGCCCGGAATTCTGTATTCTCCTGGGTTACGGCTGGCTTGCCCATCGCGCGCTGCACGCCTCCGCCAAGTTCGGAATGTCGAGCGGCATGAACCGCTGGCTTGCCTGGATCGAGGGCGCGGGATTGCTCGGCTGCGCCACACTGGTGTTGAAGTTCAACCGAACCGCCTAGCAGGAAGGCGACTCGCCGTCATTCGTTCGGTATGGAATACACCTTGCCGCGGTAAGGCGGCTTGTCGATCTGATCGAGCGCCATGACATAAATCGTCTTCTCGTCCGGACTGAAAGCCAAATTGGGAACTTTGGGGGACGGCAAGGTGAGCGTGCGCTGCAGCTTGCCCCGCGAATCGAGCACGAAGATTTGGCCGAGCAGCGGCATATGCAGGTCGCGTGGACTCTGGCCGATGTAAATTTCACCTTTCGAAGAGACTTTCACGCCGTCCGGCCAGATCGGCGCGACATGATGAGTCAATTCGTCGAGATCGGCGAAAACACGCCGATCCGACAAGCTCCCATCCGCGGCGATCTTGAATTGCAGCAGACGATGTTCCTCGGTTTCCACCACGTATAGGATCGTTCCGTCCGCAGAAACAGCCACGCCGTTGGCGTTGTGCAAGTCGATTGCGACTTGGGCAATCGTCCCGTCGGCGCCGATGTAGAACACTTTCCCGTCGATCACGGGCCCCAGGTGTCCCGAGGCCGTGAAATAGAGGCCGCCGCGATGATCCGGCGCGAGGTCGTTCGGCCCCAAGAAGCTGTTGCCGTCCTTGTCATGCGTGTAGGCGGGGAGCACCGCGCCGTCCGCCGATATCCGGCCGATGGATCCGTTGTCGTAGCACGTGGTCAAGAACTCGCCGCCCGGCGTCGGCGCCACCGCCGATTGACCGCAGCCTTTCTCTGCGGAAAAGACGGCGTTCTTGCTGCCGTCCCACGTCATGACCGTGTTGCGGTCGTATTCGACGTAGTACAGCTTGCCTCGGTACCACACCGGGCCCTCGGGAAAGTGCGCATCGCCGTTGAGAATTTGAATGCGCGGGGGTGCGCCGCACGCAAGCGGCGCCGCGATCAGCAATGCCCAGAAACAGGACGCGCCCCGGAGCGCCGCGTTCCTCATGCGGGAGGCGCGGCGCGCCGCGCGATCAGGCCATACTCTTCAGGCCGGCGATACCGGGCGAAATCGAAGTTCACGCGCCGGCACACGCCGATCAATTCCAGGTCGGCGCGGTGCACCACGATCTCATCGTCGACGGACACCGCCATCGCCGCGATCTCGCCGGTGGGAGCGATGATGCACGAGCCGCCGATCAGCGCCTGCCCGTCCTCCACTCCAGCCTTGGCCGCGGCAGCCACCCACAAGGTATTCTGATAGGCGCCGGCCTGCATGGGCAGGTGATTGTGGAACATGCGCAGGTGGGCGAGAGCGGGCGCTTCCTCGAGAACGACGGGCGTGTTGTAGCCGATCAGCACCACCTGCGCGCCGTTCAGACATAGCATTCGATAGGTTTCGGGCCAGCGCCGGTCGTTGCACAGCGACAGGCCGATGCGCACGCCGCGATAGGTGTACACGGGAAATCCGAGATTGCCGGGTTCAAAGTAGCGGCGCTCCAAATGCGCCGTAACGCCCGCCTCCGCGTCTCGAGTGCCCGGTATGTGCATCTTTCGGTAGCGCCCGATCAACGCGCCGTCGGCGCCCACGAGATCCATGGTGTTGAAGCGCCGCGGCCGCCCGCCCTCGAGCAGAAGTTCCGCGTAGCCGATTGCAAATCCCATTCTCAGCCGGCGCGCGGCATCGTACAGCGGGCGGGTCTCCGGTCCCGGCATTGCCGTTTCATAGAAAGCGTCGATTTCGCACCGGTCTTCGAGCGGCCAGCGTGGAAAAAACGTAGTCAACGCCAGTTCCGGAAAGACGACCAGTTCCGCGCCCGCCTTCGCCGCACTTTCGAGAAGCTGCACCAGCCGGCCTACGGTCTCGGCGCGCGCGGCGCCGCGCTGAATGGCACCGCTCTGGCAGGCGGCCACGGTCAAATATCGGTTCATGAACTGAGTTCCTCAAATACAGGTTGCATCGCCAACAGTTGCTCGCGCGGCAGGTGACAGGCGATACGATGGCCCGGGGAAAATTCCTGCACTGGCGGCGCCAATCGATCGCAAGTCCCCTCGATCCGGTAGGGGCAGCGGGTAGAGAAGCGGCAGCCCGAAAGCGCCCCGGACGCCGACGGCATGTCGCCCGCGAGAAGGACCTTGCGCTTGGCATAGCGCTGATCCGCTATGGGGACCGCCGCGAGCAGCGCCTCCGTGTATGGATGATAAGGCGGCGCGAAGACCTCGTGAGTGCGGCCCTCCTCCATGATCCGGCCCAGATACATGACGACGATGCGGTCGGATAGATAGCGAACCACCGATAAGTCGTGGCTGATGAACAGCAGGGTCGTACCTTCCCGCCGCTGGATATCGACCAGCAATTCCGTCACCGCGGCCTGTACTGAAACGTCGAGCGCCGAGAGAGGCTCGTCGGCCACGACGACGGCGGGATTGCCCGCGAAAGCGCGTGCCACGCCGACTCGCTGCTTCTGCCCGCCGGAAAGCTGCCGCGGACGCCGCTCGGCAAAATCCCGCGGCAGCTTCACCAGGTCGAGCAGCTCGAAGTACGCGTTCCCGGATCCGCGGCTCTTCACGCCGTACGCCCAGCTTGCGGATGACGCGCGCAATCTGCGAGCCCACGGTATGGCTCGGATTCAGCGTATCGAACGGGTTTTGAAATATCATCTGCAGCGAGCGGATGGTGTCCGCGGTCCTGCGCGTCACGGGCAAGCGGCCTAGTTCCAGCCCGCCAAGCTTGATCGATCCGGAGCTCGCCTGGATGAGACCCACCAGAATTTTGGCGAACGTCGACTTGCCGCAACCCGATTCGCCGACGATCGCCAGCGTCTCTCCCTGCCGCGCATCGAATGTCAGTCCGTCGTTCGCGACAACGTGGCCGTAACGCTTGGTGAGGTCCTTGATCTCGAGCACGATGCCGCCGAAGCGTGCTGGCGCACCGCGCAGCGCCGGAGCCGTCGCCGCCTCCCAGGCGATTTCCCCGGTTCGCAGGCAGCGAGATGCGTGGCCAGGCGCGACGGCGCACATGGGCACGCGTCCGCTGTCGCAGCGACCTGCGACGAAGAACCCGCACCGCGGCCCGAAGGAGCATCCGGCGGGCCGTACGCCCGGCGGCGGAGGCTGGCCCGGAATCGATGTCAGCGGGCGGCTGTTCTTATCCGCGCTCGGCACGGGCATCGATGCAAAAAGTCCGCGCGTGTAGGGGTGCCGCATGCCGCGGAATACGCTTGCGACGGAGCCGGCTTCCACGGCCTCTCCCGAGTACATGACGGTGACCCGAGCGCAAGTCTCCCGCACCAACCCGAGATTGTGCGAGATGTACAGCATGGAGGTGCCGAGCTCGGCGGAGATGCTGCGAATGAGATCCACGATCCCTGCCTCCACGGTGACATCGAGCGCGGTAGTGGGCTCGTCCAAGAGCAAAAGCCGTGGATTCGACAGGAGCGCCATGGCGATGACGACGCGCTGCTGCTGGCCGCCGGAGATCTGGTGCGGGTAAGAGCGCATGATCCGCTCGGCGTCGGGCATGCGAACCCGGTCCAGCATGGCGAGCGTGCGCGCGGCGGCGTCGCGGGCTCCGAGGCCCTCGTGGTACATCGGCACTTCGATCAACTGGCCGCCGATGGTCATCGAGGGATTGAGCGACGCCATGGGTTCTTGATAGATCATGGCGATCGCGCCGCCGCGAATCCTCCGCAATTCCTCGCCTTCCACGGCCAATAGGTCGCGCCCTTCGAACAGGATCTCGCCGCACACGACCCGGCCGGCCTTGCCCAGATATCGCATGATGGCGAGCGCAATGGTCGACTTGCCGCAGCCGGATTCGCCGACGAGCCCGTGCGCCTCGCCACGCACCAGCGAGAGGCTGAAGTCGACGACGGCGGGGACGTCGCCGGCGCGCCCCGCATAGGAAACCGATAAATTGCGGCACTCGAGAATCGGCGCGGCGATGGGGGCGGCGTTGGTTCGGGCGCTCATGATTCGAGTCAGTCCCGCACGCTCATTTCGCGCAATCCATCGGCGATCAGATTGAATCCCAAGATCAAGCTGGACACCGCCAGCGCCGGCACGATGAGCATGTAGGAGTATTTCCACAACAGAGCGGCGGTGGCGGCTTCCTTGATCATCAGGCCCCAGTCAGGATCCGGCGGCTGCAAGCCGAGGCCGAGGAACGTCAACGTGGTGATCGCGACGGTGGTGTAGCCGAGCCGCAGACAGGCGTCGACGATGATGGGTCCGCGCACGTTGGGCAGCAGTTCCACCAGCATGATCCATAGCGGATGTTCGCCGCGAGTTTGAGCAGCCTGTATGTAATCGCGCGTCTTCGCGTCCAAGGCCAATCCGCGCACGATGCGCATGATCACCGGTGCCGATGAACACGTGACCGCGATGATGATGTTGAAGCCGCTCTGTCCGAGCAGATCCAAGACCAATATCAACAACACCATCACCGGAAAGGACAGGAGCACGTTGCCGGCGAAGGATACGATCTCATCCCACCAGCCGCCGAGATATCCGCCGATCAAGCCGCAGCCGGCGCCGACCACGTAGGCCACCGAGGTGGCCGTAATGCCCCAGACCAACACGCGCTGACAGCCCCACACGGTGCGCGACAGGACGTCCCGCCCGCGCATGTCCGAGCCCAGCAGAAACAGCACGCCGTGCCTGATGCCGCCCGGCGCTACGAAGGGCATCAACGGCTTGTTGGGATCGACCAAGGGCAGGTAGGGCGCCGCGACCGCCATCAGCAGCCAGAAACAGACCAAACTCACGCCGAGGATGGCCACCCACGACTCGCGCCAGCTGCGGAGCGCAAGAGCGTAGAGCAAGAGCACGCCGGGTATGGCAGGGCAGAAGCAGGTAGCTGCCGAGCGCGCCCAGTTGGGAACGGAACATCACGTAGGCCGTCAGAGGCAGCCAGACCAGCGCGAGCAATACCACGACGCGGGAGTTCATCTGGATTCTAGGCGGCGAAGCGGACGCGCGGATTGAGGAAAACGTACGCCGCATCCGAGAGCAATTGCGAGCTCACCGCAACGCATACCGCCACCAAGGTAGCCGCCTGCACGACCTGGATATCGCCGAAGTTGGCGGCATCGAACAGCATCCGGCCGAACCCGGCGTACTGAAAGAAGACTTCGACCACCACGACCTGAGAAAGCAGTCCGTTGAGCTCGAGGAAAATGAGCGTGACGGGGACGATCAGCGCATTGCGGAGCGCATGACGCAAGATCACGCGCCGATAAGGCAAACCCTTCAATATCGCCGTTCGAATGTAGTGGGAGGCCATGACCTCGGTCATCGCGGCGCGCGTCATCCTCACGAGATATCCGATGTCATAGAGCAGTAGTGTCAGCAGCGGCAGCACGAGTTCGCGATACGACCAGCCGTCGGTCATGGCCGATTTCGCGGGCACCCATCCCAATCCAAGCGCCAGGATCACGGTGAGCAGCACGGCCGTCGCAATCTGGGGAATCGATGTGGTAAACACGGCGGCGAAGGAGATGACCCTGTCGAGGCGCGAGCCCTCGTTCATTCCCGCGAGTACGCCGAGGGTGAGCGACACGGGGATCAGGACCGAGGAACACGAAGAAGGCCAGGGCCGCGGTATTGGCCAAGCTCGCCTTCAAGAGGGCCGATACCGCAATGTCCTTCTCCATCGAGCGGCCGAGGTCGCCGTGAAGGACGGACTCGAGCCAGCCGGCATAGCGCGCGAAGAAAGGTTCATTCAAGCCCTTTTTTTCCAGCCACGCGCGATAGTCGGCGTCGGACAAGGTCGCCACGCCGAATCCGCCGAGCTCTGCGACGGCTGCCTTTTCGCGGAATTGATCGCTGTCGAATATGGCGAATAGCAGCAGAGAAACCGTCAGCATGATCAGCAACATCTGAGCCGCACGGCGCCCTATGAGATTGCCCATGGAAGAGTCAGCTCATCCAAACCTTGTTGAGCTGCATCTGACGCGCCGGATGAGCCTTGTAGCCATGCACCTTGGCTGAAGCGAGGATGAACACCGGCCGCCACATCGGCTGAACCACGATGGCCGCATCCTGCAGAATCTTTTCCACCTTTTGCATTTTGGCTTTGCGGACTCGGACGTCGATGCTGGACTCGGCGTCGGACAGCGCCTCGTCGAACTGCGGATCGGAAAAGTGGCTCTCGTTCCAGGATGCTCCCGTGCGGTACGCTTGGGCGAGCGCCATCGTACCGAGCGGACGATGGGCCCAGGAGGTGGCGCCGAAGGGCACTTTCGTCCAGATCTCCCAGAACTTGGTCGCGGGCACCACGGTCACGGCGAGATTGATGCCGGCCTCCTTGACCTGATCGCGCAGCGCTTCGCAGGCCGCCTGCTGCCATGGACCGTCGTTGTTGCCGACGACGATGGCAAGATCGATGCCGTTCGCGTACCCCGCTTCCTTCAACAGCTGCTTCGCGCCGGCAACGTCGCGGACGACCGGCGGCAGCGGAAAGTATTCCGGATGAACGGGAGCGACGTGAAAATTGCTTGCCACCGTGCCGTGCTCTCCGAACACCAGACTCTTGATGGCTGCGTTGTCCGCCGCCTTGACGACGGCGCGGCGCACGCGAATATCATTGAAAGGCTTGACGTCGACCTGCATGCGGCAGCACAAGGTCTGCGCCGTTTCGACCGAGAGGATCTGCGCGCCTGGAATGGATTTGGCGAGTTCGAGCTGGTCGGCGCCGAGCTCGTAGATCGCATCGACGCTGCCGGACGCCAGCGCCGCGGGCTGATTCTCCTGTTCGTAATGGTAGAAGTGAATCTCGTCCAGGTATACGTCGCCGCCCCAATAGTGAAAGTCCCTGCCGTCGGTGGTCTTGACCACGCGCTTGAGGATGCAGCGATCGCCGACGCGCAGCTCCGCCAGCGTATAGGGTCCCGTGCCGATCGGATTGCGCGAAAGCGGCGCCTTGAAGGACGGATGCACGACCAAAGTGCAGAATTCGCCGCAGTCCTCCGGAACCGACAGAACGGGCTTGGCGAGATTGAGCCGCACCGTGCGGCTGTCGAGGACTTCGACGCCGTTCTTCAACGGTCTGCGCGACTCTCGGCCCTTGGAATCCTTGCCGCCGCCAAGTTCGGTCAGGGCCGCGAAGGTCGAAAGGCCTAGATTGGACGACCCCAATGCCGGATCCGACCACCGACGAATGTTCCAAGCGACGTGCTCGGCATTGAGTTCCTCGCCGTTGTGCCACATGACGCCGTTGCGGACATGCAGCGTCCAGCTCTTGAGATCCGCCGATGGCGCCCAGGATTCGAGCAACATGGGCCGCACGACGTTGTCGGCGCCGACCATGGTCAGATATTCCAATATCGGACGCGTTTGGTTGGCCATTTCGTTCCAGTTGTACGTCGCCGGATCCTCCATCCTGGCCACCATTTCACCGACGCGCAGCTTTCCGCCGCGCTTGGCGCCCGGCTCGGCGGCCGGAAACGGCAACGTGCCGCCCGCCATCGCCGGAGCCGTCATCCCCGCCATGGCATAGGCCGCGCCGGCGGCGACGCCCAACAGCGTCGCGAGGCGGATGAATTCACGGCGGTTCATCGACCCATCGCGCAATTGGCCGCGAAGCTTCGGAACCAGGACATGTTGCCACTCTTCGGTCAAACGATCTCCGCAGGGCTCACAGAGCCGCCGTTACCATGATCTCCACGCGATAGCTGTCGCCCGCCAAACGAGCTTCCACCGTCGCGCGCACCGGCATGGCGGACCGGTCGATCCAACCGTCCCACACACTGTTCATGCGATCGAAGTCGGCGATGTCGCGCAGCCAGATCACCGCAGTCAGCAGCTTGCTCTTGTGGGAGCCGGCCATGTCAAGATAATGATCGATCTTCGTCAGCGTGTCGCGCGTCTGCGCGACGACATCCCCGGACGTATCGTCGGCGGTCATGCCGGCCAAATAGACGGTGCCATTGTGGCTGAGCACGCGGCAGAAACGGGATCCGTTTTCAAAACGGTTGATCGTCAAGGCAAGTCTCCCATGTGGGTCTTTCGGAGGAATCGCTGCCGGCACCGCCCTCGCGCAGCCGTTCGGGCGACAGTTGCTGCGCCTCGATGCCGAGGCGCAGCAAGTCCTCGGGCAACCTCGCGTCGCGGATCAATGAAGCGCAGGCGCGCGACAGAGACGGGGAGGTTTTGATTCCATAGCCACCTTGCCCGGCCAACCAGAAAAACCCATCCGCGGTGCTGTCGAGTCCGACGACGGGCACGCCGTCGGACGCGAACGTGCGCAGGCCCGCCCACGCACGCGAGACTCGCCGAACGTCCAACGTGGTGGCGCGTTCCAGGCGCTCGACGCCCGTCGCCACGTCGAAATCGTCCGGATACGCATCCACCGGCGCGCTCGGCGTCGCATCCGCCGGCGAAACGAACAGCTGGCCGGCGTCCGGCTTGAAATAAAACTCTTCCTCGACATCGTTGATGAAAGGCCACGCCGCGGATGTCCATCCCCGGAGGCGCGGGGATGTTGAACGCGGTCCGCCGTTTCGGCACCAATCCGAGAGGGCGCACGCCGGCCAGTTCGGCGATGGAATCCGCCCACGCCCCGGCTGCGTTGATCAGCAGCGGTGCGCCGAATTCGCCCGCCGGCGTTCTGATCAACCAGCGCCCGCGGTTGCGTTCGATGGCGTGGGCCTCGGCGTTCACGACGATGCGCGCACCTCTTGTTTTCGCCGCCCTGAGGAAGCCCTCGTGCAGGCCATGGACGTCCATTTCCCTCGAATTCGGTTCAATGAAAGCCCCGGCGACATAGTCCCGCCGCAGAACCGGCACACGCGCAATCGCGGCGTCGGCATCGATTTCCACGATGGTCGAAACGAGGGCCCGCGCACGATCGAGCTGCCGCCTCAGCAACTCGAGCTGATCCGCGCGGGCGATGGTGATCATGCCGCGCGGCGCAAGCAGCGGATGAGCGCAAAAACCGGCGGGCGGATTTTCGAGAAATCGGCGGCTTGCGATGGCGAGTCGGCGCACCGTATCGGCGCCGTAGTTCTCGGTAAAACTCGCCGCCGACCTTCCGGTTGAATGATACCCGCAACTGCTCTCGCGCTCGAGAACGATGACCGAGGCGAACGCGGCCAGCTCGTAGGCAGCTCCCGCGCCGGCAATGCCCGCGCCGACGATCACGACGTCGGCCGTATTGATTCGGTCGTTCAGGATGCGCGCCGCGCGTAAATCATCTGGAAATTCTCTCGACCTGTGCAGTCATGCAAAAGTTATCATAGCCTTGGGCCAAGCCGCGAGGAAGTTTGACGTGGAGGAGGACGCATACGATCTGGCGGTTGTCGGCGGGACGGTCGTGCTCCCGCAGGGGCCGGTGCCGACGAATATCGGTGTGCGCAACGGCCGGATCGCGCGAATTTGCGCGGATCCGTTGAAGTCAGGCAAGACAATCGATGCGTCCGGGCGGCTCGTTCTCCCGGGGGGAATCGACAGCCATTGTCATATGGACCAGCAACCCTGGCACGGCCGCAGCACCGCGGACGATTTCCGCAGCGGGACGCTCTCGGCGCTTTGCGGCGGCAATACGACGGTGTTGCCCTTCGCGATGCAGATGCGCGGGCAATCCCTGCGCGGCGTCGTCGACGACTACCACGAGCGCGCCCGGGCAAAGGCCCATATCGACTATGGCTTCCATCTGATCGTCGGCGATCCGACGCCGCAGGTGCTCGCAAGGGAGTTGCCCGAGCTGATCGAGCAAGGCTGCACGTCGATCAAGATCTATCTCACCTATGAGGGCCTCAAGCTCGACGACTACGAAGTGTTGACCGTCCTCGATCTGGCGCGTCGCGAAGGCGTGATGGTCATGGTCCACGCCGAGAATGACGCGTGCATCCGATGGCTCACCGAGCGCCTGCTCGACGCCCACAAGACCGCTCTTCGGTTCCACGTGACCGCCCATCCTGCGATCGGCGAGCGGGAGGCCGCCTTCAGAGCGATCAGTTTCGCGGAACTGATCGAGACACCGATCCTGATAGTGCATGTGTCTTCGGCCAGCGTGGTGGAAGAGGTTCGGCGCGCGCGGAGCCGAGGCCTGTCGATCTTTGCCGAGACCTGCCCCCAATACCTTTTTCTGTCCTCGGAAGACATCGATACGATCGACATGAGCGGCGCCAAGTGTGTTTGCAGTCCCCCTCCGCGCGAGCGCGCGAATCAACCGGAGATGTGGCGGGGCATAACCGACGGAACGCTCGCGGTTTTTTCGTCCGACCACTCACCTTGGAATTATGCCGACAAGATCGCCGGCGGCCCGAACGCGCCCTTCAGCGACGTGCTCAACGGAATTCCGGGAATCGAGACCCGGCTTCCGCTCTTTTTTTCGGCCACACAAACCGAAGGGCGGCTCAGCCTGAATCAGTTCGTGGACATCACCACGACCACGCCCGCAAAGCTCTACGGACTCTATCCAAGAAAAGGAGTGATCGCGGTCGGTTCGGATGCCGATTTGGCCATTTGGGATCCAGGCAAGACCGTGACCATTCGCAACGAGATGCTGCACCATGCGGTTGATCACACTCCCTACGAGGGGATGCAGGTACGAGGCTGGCCGGTCGCAACCATCTCGCGCGGCGAGATCCTATACGAGGACGGCCGCGTGCATTCCTCCGCCGGCCGCGGCCGCTTCCTGCCCCGTGCGCGTCCCTTCCCGCCCAAACGAGGACCGGCGCCCAGCGTGGCGCGCTAAAATAGCGGGCCGCCGGGCGCCCAGCGTGGCGTCCTAAAATCGCAGGGCCGGGCGGGCGCCGTTTGGCACGTCGCTTGCTATTTCGGAGGATATGAACGCAACACCCACGGCCTCGCGCGCCCCTATTGCTTCCGATCCCATGCAGCAAAGCCCTGCTGCGTCCGCCGATTCGGCGAAGCCCGGCGGTAAGGACCGAGATTTCGCGGCGGCGCTCAGCCATGCGGAGACAAAGCCACCCCGCAAGACATCCGCGGCCCGGTCTCCCGCTCCGGGCTCCGTCGGCGCACAATTGCCGGTGCCCGGCAATCCTTCGCCGCCTGCTGCATTGTCCATGCCGCCGACCGGCGCGGCGGGTCCCAAAGCGCCGGACAGCGCGGCAGCAACGGCCGGCGCAGCAAGTCCCGCATCGTCAATCAGGGCCGGAGCAACCGACGCTGCGCAATCCCCAGGGAGGCATCTCGACGTTGCAGCGGCCGGCAGCCGATCTGCGCCCGTCATCGGCGCCGGCAGCACCGCGACTGCGGGCTTGCAGGGCGAGAACTTCGTTGGTGCCGCCGTGCCCGGAATGGCCTTGGCCGTGGAGTGGCCGGCCGCCATCCCTGGCGCGGCAGGCGCATCGCTCGGTGAGAAAACGGTGGCCAGCGCGGCGGGCGTCGCCCCGGCCGGACTCGTCAAGCCGTCTCCGGCGACCTCCGCACCGAACACCACCGCGCCGACCAATGCCAGTGCGCCGCCGCAGCAATGCGGCCAGGAATGCGCCGGCTCCGCAATGCCAGTGCGCCGGCCAATGCCAGTGCGCCGGCAAATGCCGATGCCCCCGGCCCGGCGGCAACTGCGGCCTTGGCGGCGGCTGCGGCCGGCGTCATCGCCCCAGGCGGCTCGGACTTCGCGGGCGCCGCAGAGTCAGCGCCGCCGCCGACGAATTGGACCCCAGGGTCCGCTGGCCAGAGGCGCAAAGGGCCCCATCGGCGCGCCCGCGCGGGGTCTCGAGGTTCCGACTCCCCGGACCCTCGCGCCCGCGCTGCCGGCAGGCGGCGCGAACGTCCAGACGGTTGCAACTCTCGGCAATGAGGGCGCAGCGGACAAGCACGCACCCGGCGGGTTTGAGTCTTCTCTGCTGTCGGGGACTCTCGACGGCGCGGCCGGAGCTCTGCAATCGGCCGTCAATCCCGCCGCGCTGACCGATGCGGCCGCGACGCCGAGCCTCAAAGTCGCCGCGGGAGTGGATACCCCCGAGTTCGGGCAAGGGCTCGCAGAGCGCGTGTCATTCATGGTCGGGAGCAATTTGAACGGCGCGAAACTGCAGGTCAATCCGCCCCAGCTCGGACCCATCGAGGTGCGAATCGCGCTGCAGGGCGCGCACGCGCAGATTTGGCTGACCAGCCATAGCGCCGTGACCCGCGATGCGCTGGAGTCGAGCTCACCGAAGCTGCGCGAGATGTTAGGGGCCCAAGGGTTCGGCCAGGTCACCGTCGATATTTCGCATCGCTCATTTCAGGAGCGTTCGCCCCAGCCGCCGTCCTATGATTGGACGCCCTCCACAAGCGGGAGCCCGCCCGCCGCAGCGGTGCAAGCAACCGAGAAGGTGTTGCCGCGCACGTCCAGCGGCGCCATCGACGCCTACGCCTGACGGAGCCGCAAGATTCAACTCAGGCCATTCCCCCATCGATGGAGATCACTTGGCCGGTGATATAAGCAGCCTCGGCCGAGACGAGAAAGTCTACGAGGCTCGCCACTTCTTCGGCGCTTCCGGCACGCTTCATCGGCACGATCGCGGCGATGGCGGAGGCGTCGAAGGCCGCACCGCCCATGCCGCTGGAAATGATGCCCGGCGCCACAGCGTTGACGGTAATGCCGCGGCTCGCCACTTCAAGGCTCAACGCTTTGGTCGCGGCATTCAGAGCGCCCTTGGCCGCCGCATAGTTGACTTGGCCGCGATTGCCGATGAGCGCGGTGACCGACGATATGCTGACGACGCGTCCCCAGCGCGTGCGGATCATCGGCAGCAATAGTGGCTGCGTCACGTTATAAAATCCATTGACCGACAAGTCGACGACGCGATGCCATTGCACGGGACTCATTCCCGGAAATGCGGCATCGTCATGAACGCCGGCATTGTTCACCAGAACCTGAACGGCCCCGTCCTCCAACAATTTCTCCACCGCCGTACGCGTTGCAGCCGCGTCGGTCAGGTCAAAATTCACCGCCGCTGCCCGCCCGCCGCCCGCCATGATCTCATCGACGAGGGTTTGCGCAGCCGCAACGCCGCGATGCGCATGCACGTAGACGAAATGGCCGCCCCTCGCCAAGCGTCGGCAGATCGCCGCCCCGATGGCGCCGCTGCCGCCGGTCACCAGAGCCCGAGTTGCGGGTTTGTTCATTGATCGAACCGTTTATTGGCGTCGAAAACCACGGACGCGCGGCCGCTCACGAGCTGCTGCGCCCCGGACGTCAGCGAAAACTCGTAGAGTGCCGAGCCGTGATCTCCGGCAATCAACTCGGCACCGGAGATCAGATCGGTGTCTATGTCGTCGAGCCGCAGCACGTGCAGCTGCACTGCCCGCAGACTCGCAAGAAAACCCACCTCGGATCGAGTGCCGCCGCCGGGCGTCAAAGCGCCGGCTGCGAGCGCGCCATGCAGGGCCATGGCCTGCGCCGCATATTCTATCCCGCAAGCGATACCCAGGCGCCCATGCGAGCGCAGCGGATGATCGGCCGCCCGGTGCGATCCGCTGCGGCAGCGTATATGCCGCGCATCCCAATCGATGACCTCATCGAGCAGGCACATGCGGCCATGGTGGGGAATGTTACGTTCGATCCAGGCGCGGTCTAGGCGCATGGTTCGACCCGCACTTCGAGGCGCGATACATCGAGATATTCCAGAACCGTGGTCCCGGCGGATCCACCCGCCAGCAGGCGAAGCAACGGCAGCGAGCGCGCCGCCGGGAACGCGCAGCGCACCGCGTCGAGATCCGGGTCGTCGAACCGATCGAACTCCAAGCTGCTGAGCGCGGCCTCCAGCCTGGCCAAGGAAGATTCGCGGCGCAGCGGAGTCAGTACCACGGCGACGCCAAAGGCGTCGGGGATCGGACGCTTGGCGTGCAGCGGCTGGGGATATTCGCTGTCGTAGGCGACCAACAGAACGGGGATCTGGTCAACCGCGACTTGGGTCATCGCTTCCAAGAGACCGGCCGCGAAGCTCGCGTCAAATGCGCACAGCACGTTCGATTCGGCCATCGCGCCCGTACCTATGCTCCAGTAACCCGCTGCCGCGTTGTGCACCGAGTTGGCAAAGCGTGTCGGCGAAACTTCCCGGCCCGCCAGCGATAGCGCTTGGCACAGTTCGTGGCAATTGTGTCCGTCCCCGCCGGATGAGGAGAAAACGCTGGCGAGTTCGGCAGGATCCTCGTCCGCCTGGGAAGTGGCTTCGAGCGCCACCGCCAGTGCCAGTTTGACGACGCGCCCGATCCGCCGGCGCTCCGCGGGCGCCAGCATGGCCGGCATCGGCAGAACGGTGGGCGCGGACCGGTATGGCGTTGCGCCCGAGAGCACGGCTGCCGCTTCGGGCCAATTCGCAAGGCCCGGCCCCAGAACCCCGAGGCCGCCGATGTAGGCCGACAACCTCATTCCGCCCGGCCAAGAATCAGGCTGCAGTTCGCGCCGCCGAATCCAAACGAATTGGAAAGCACGCGCACAACCGCAGCGCGCCGATTGTCCTTAAGATAGAGCGCGGTGAGGGTCGGATCGATCTTGGTCGTATGCACGCCGCCGGGCATCAACCCATGCCTGACCGCGAGGATGCTGATGACCGCTTCGAGCGCGCCCGCCGCGCCCAGCGTATGACCGGTGGCTCCCTTGGTCGAGCTGCAAGGCGTGGTCGGGCCGAATACGCTGGTGACCGCCTGGCTTTCGGCACGATCGTTGCTGGGGGTTCCCGTGCCGTGCAGGTTGATGTAGTCGATGTCGCCGGCCTCGAGTGCTGCGGCCGCCAGCGCCGCCAGCATGGCGCGGCGGGCGCCGAGACCCTCGGGGTGCGGCGCCGACATATGGTAGGCGTCGCTCGATTCGCCGATGCCGAGCAGCAGCACGGCGCTGTCATCCAAGTCCTCGGGTAGGCGCTCGAGAAGCGCGAATGCCGCCGCTTCGCCGATGGAGATGCCATCGCGCGCAACGTCGAACGGACGGCACGGCTTGGGCGATGACAGCTGCAAGGAGTGAAAGCCATACAGAGTGGTGAGACACAACGAATCCACGCCGCCCACCACGGCGGCATCGATCAATCCCGCTTCGAGCATGCGCCGCGCCGACCCAAAGACTTTGGCGCTCGACGCGCATGCGCAAGAGACCGCGACGGCCGGTCCTTCCAAGCGGCAACGCCGCCGCACGTAATCGGCCACGGAGAACGAGTTGTGGGTCGAGCCATAATCGAAGCTTGACGGGAGCGCGCCGCTGACCGGATCCCGTTCCCGGTAGGCGAGTTCGGTCTGAAGAATGCCTGCAGTGCTGGTGCCCAAAAAAACGCCCACCCGGCGGCGGCCCCAGCGCTCCGCCGCCTGTTCCACCGCATCGAAGAACTCATCCTGCTGCAGGGCGAGCTCGGCCAGCCGGTTGTTTCGGCAGTCGAAATTGCGCAAATTCTCCGGCAGCCGTATCGCATCGACCCCCGCCACTTCGCCGACGTGGGTGTTGATGTCCACGGTCTCGAATTTGCAGCTGGCGAGGCCGCTGCGTTGATCGAGCAAGCTCTCCAAGGTCGCCGTCAGGCCTTTGCCAATGCAACTGGTCGCGGTGAACTTGTCGACCAAGAGGGGTCTCATAACGCGGAGCGCAAGGTTACCGGCCGCAGCCGTTGCAGCGCCAAGATGTCGAGCAATCGGGGCAGCACCTCCACGATCACGGGACTGCCGCTGCGGCTTCGCGCCGCGTTGCCATCGTGCAGCAACAAGATGTCGCCGTCATGCAGCGGATTCGTCAGACGCCGGCAGACTGTGTCCGGATTCGAATTGACGGTATCGAAGCCGCGGCGCGTCCAGCTGGCGAGGCGCAGTTGCAGGCGGGCGAGTACCGGATCGAGAAATGGATTGCGCAGCCCCGCGGGCGCTCTAAAAAACTGCGGGCTTGCGCCGGTGACTCGCTCGATTGCGTCCTGGGCGCGCGCTATCTCGCCGCTCATCCGTCGCGGCCCCAACAACGAGAAATTGTGCCGATGGCGGTGGCTGTGGTTCTCGATGTGGTGACCTCGGTTGACGATTTCCCGCGCCAGGTCCGGATAGCGCTCGACGCGCACGCCGATGCAAAAAAAAGTAGCCGGTGCGCGGTACTCGGCGAGGCGGGCCAACACCTGCGGCGTCACCTCAGGGTCCGGGCCATCGTCAATGGTGATTGCGACTCGGTTCGCTTCGCCGCCGCCTTGCAGCGGCAAGCGAACCCAGTTGGGGCCCAGCAACTGACTGCGAGGCCAAAGGCCGGCGGCTGCCAGTGCCAAATGGTTCGCCACCACGGCACCCAGCGCCCAAGGCCACGCCTGCGGGCGCGCCAGCGCAGCGGCCGCCGCCCCAACATGCACGGCGGCCGACGCGTACAACAAGGGCGGCGGTGACCACCGCTGCAATGCGCCGCCCTGCGGGTGCTGCCTCTTCATGCGATCCGGGAATCCAAAAAATTCTCCCAAAGCTTAGTCCATGTGGACCATTCGTGACCGCCCTCGATCACGTCGACGGACCCGGCCGGCAACGTTGCGGCCAGCAGCTCAAGCGTCGCCGCGAAGCGATCTGCCTTCCCGAATCCTAGGTACAACGGCCGTGAGTCGGGGCGGCGGTTCTTGATGTAGCGCCATATTCGGCGCTCCTCGTCCGTTTCCGCAAGCTCTCCCGGCTGCCAAGCGGCAAGTCCCGGCGCCTGGATGATTTCGGCGGTCAGAATCCGGCTTCCGAGATAAGGCGCCAGCAGACACAGTCCCGCGAGTTCATCAGGATAAGAGGCCGCGTAGTCGAGCGCCACCAGCCCACCCAGGGAGATCCCGCCCAACCAAATCGAAATGCCCGCTGCCCGCGCCGGCAACACGATGTCGGAACGCAGCCTTCCAAGCGCGCTGCGATCCCCGACATGAGCCAATTCCAGGTCGACAAACGTGAGGTCCACGGGCGCCTGCCGTGTTCGCACAGCTTCCGCAAAGCCGGCAGCCACGAAATCATCGGCCGAATGGTAGGCGCCGGGCAGCCACACCATGCGGGTCGGCGCCGGAGCCTGCGCAATGACGGGCATGAAGATGCTACGCACGCGACAACACGGCGGCGAACAGCAATGCGAGAAAGGCACCCGGCGCTACGGTCGTGCCCAGAGCCACCAGCACCGGAACTTGCGAAAAAGATAACAGGCCAAAGCCGATCACGGTGCTGGCATTGGCAATGACGAGCGATGCCAGGGTCCGCGCCTCGCTGCCCGATTCATGCACGGCTGCCTGCCGGTCAAAAAACAGAGCGTAATTCGAGCCTACGGCTACGATGAGCAGCATGCCGACCAAGTGCAGAATGGTCAGTTGCACGCCGCTCAGTGCGAGACCGGCAGCCACGGTGAGCACGGCCAGAATCAGCGGCGCCATTACGCGCAGGACGCGCAGAGGCGAGCGCAACGCGACCAACAGCAGCACCATGATCGCAAGGAGGCCCGCGAGCGACAAGTGAATCGCGTCGGTCAAATAGCCGGCGTACAACGCGTCGGATTCCTGTTTGAGATCGAGAAGTTGTGCGCTCGGCGCCGGCGCGAGCCGCAGCGCCGCCTCGATGCGAGCTGCGTCGACCGCCTCTGACCCGGACCCGGTATGCAGGGGCAGCAGGGCATTCCAGCGATTCTGCTGATGCAGCACCAGTGCCTCGAAGCCGGCTCGCAGAGACGTGCCTTGCAGATCCTGCACGCTCATCAGAGGCGCATGACGCGCGGCTTCCACGTCATTCAAAAACGGCTGCAGCCTGTCTATGCCGATCCCCAAGCCGACGATCGCCTGGCGCAGGTTGTCGCGAAGCTGATCCGCTTCCGGCAAGCTGTCGCGGCGGGCCTTCTGCGTCGCCATGCTCGGCAGGTAATTCGCCGGACTGTCGAAGCCGCCGATGACCTTGTCGTTGACCAGGGGTTGCAGTACTCGGGCCGTTCGCTCGGCTTGTTCGAGCGCGAAATCGAGCGTCGGCGCTGTGGCGATCACCAAATCGCGTACGTCGGCGGCGCCCAGGTCCCTTCGCAGGTCGGCGTCATATCGTTGATCGGCCGCGGATATCGGGCTCAATGCCGCGAGCTCGCGATTCCACAAGGAATCGTGATGCCGGTGCAAGATGGCGAACGCGAGCGCCACCAGCGCCACGCTCAGCGCCAGGAGCCGCGAGCCTCGAAGTTGCCTCGGCCCCGCCAGCAGCCGCTGCACCCGTGCTCCCAGCGGGCCGACGTCATGAATCACGAAGCCTCTCGGCAGCAGCGCCGGCAATACATAGCGCGTCACCAAAGCGGCTGCGACCAATCCGCTGATCGAATAAAGGCCGAGCTGGGCGAGGCCGGGAAAGCCTGACGGCAGAAGCGATGCGAAGCCGCAAACCGAGGTCAGCATTCCCAAGCGAATCGTGGGCCACCAGGCTCGCTGCCACGCCGGAGCCGCGGCGTCGTTCGCATGCTCCCGGCCGGATTGCACGAAAAAATAAATCGAATAGTCGACCGACTCGCCGATCAAGGTAATCCCGAACCCCAATGTAATGCCGTGCACCGCCCCGAAACCCAGCGCGACGGCCGCAATTCCGATGAGGGCGCCGCTAGCCACCGGCGCAAGGCCGAGCGCCAGCGCAGGGAAGGATCGATATACGGCAAACAGCAGAGTCACGACCAGCAAGCTGCTGGCGATCGAAAGACGCACGGCGGCCTGTTCGATCTTGGCGCGCGCGCCGACGGCAAACACGCCGGGACCGCTGAGCCTCAAACGCAATGAATCCCCTGTGCCCGGCGGCAGGCCGCCCACGGCCGCTGCGAATGCGGCTCGAATGGCCTGGATGGCTCGCTCCTGAGCATCGGTATCGGAACCGGCGGCCGCCGTTTGCAGCACTGCCAAGGCGCGGCTCCCGTCCGGAGAGACCCACACGCCGTCGCGCGTGGCGGGCGCAGGCGCGCGCTGCAATTGGTCGATGATGTGCAGCATTTCGCCGGTGGGGTCGTTCGGCAACAACGACTTGAGCAAGAGTCCCGCAGGCGTTGCCAGATCCTCGATCGATTCTTCGATGGCGGCGCGCAGGCCCGCAGCGGAGAAGCGCGCCGGCGTGACCCGGTCGCTCAATAGATAACGATGTAGAAACAGGAAGTCGCGGTCGCGCTCTGCAGCCGCCGGTTCGCCGTTGTTGACGCTCGAGAATCGGCTGTCGCCGCGCAGGCGGCTCGCGGTGGCGATCGATGCTTGCGCCCTGGCTGCCTCGTCGCCCTGTTCGATCGCGAAGAGGATGAGGCGTGAAGCCGGACCGTCGCGCAACTGATCCACCAACAGCTGCTGCACCGGAGTGGGCTTGGCGGGCAAGAACGCGGAGAGGTCCGTGATGTAATGCGCGCGCGCCACGATGATGGCCGCGATCAAGACGCACCCGAGCCAGAGCGCCGCTACCGCCGAGCGCTGCCGCTTCATGGCGCCGCGGGCGCGCGCAAGGTCATGAGCGAGCGATCACCGTCCGCCTGACGAATCTCAACCCTTTGCAGTTGATCTCTCACCCCATCGATCTGCACCTGTTTGACCGTCCGCGCGAGCTGATGGTCCAAGGGCGCGAGGCCGAGCGTCCATCGATCCACGTTGCCGGCAAAATCCACGTGAAAAATCTTCTCGAGCGCGCTCCGATCCCCTGCCAGGGTAGCGCGGATACTCTCCACGAACGGCTGAATCTGCGGGTATCGCTGCAAATCGAGCGCACGAATGCGCCCCGCGCGCTCGACGGTCAATATGCCGCCGGCGAGAACGAGGGTTTCGGCGCGGGGCTTGAGCGTGCGCTTTTCCAATCGATCCGGCGCGTCGTAGCGCAATTCTCCCGAGGACTCCAGCGGATGATCGAGGATGGCCAGGAATTGCTGCTCGACAAACTCGACCCGGCCGTGACGCCGCATTGCGAGCAGCCCCATCACCGCGTCGAGGCCGCCCGCTGCCGCCTCCGGTGCGCCGTCGCCGGCCATCGCGGGAAAGACCTCGCCCGCGGCGCCCAGTGCCGCCAGCATCAGCAGTGCCAGAGTGCGCCGCTTCATGCCCTTGAAATTCCGTCCGGGCCGCGCCAGAAGTCGTAGAAGTTGAACCAGTTGTAGGGGTCGCTGCGGCAGTAACGATCGAGGACGTCCGCGTAGCGCTCGATCGCCGATCGGACGGCGACATTTCGGACCCCGGCGGGCGTCGAGGAAAAATCGGCGACCCGCTCGAAGACGACGTGATAGTTGTTCTTGCCGCGATACAGCCCAGCCATGAAGAATACGGGGCAGCGCAGGATGGCCGCCGCGCGCATGGGACCCGTGGGCAAGTACGCCCTTTCGCCCAACAGGGTCACGGGCTGTACGGGCTCGGTCCCCAAGGTGCGATCGCCCAACACGCCGACGAAAGCGCCTTGGTCGAGCCGATTCGCAATATTCAGCATGGCGTCGAGCCGGCCCAGGGGAACGATATCGGACACCATGCGCGGATTGATCGCGGCGAGAGTGGCGTTTATCTTGCGCGCGTTCTCTTCGTACATGGCCATGGCCACCTTGAGTCCGCGCCTTCGCCGGCCGAGGCTGTGAATCACCTCGAAGCTGCCCATATGGGCGCCCATGAGCAAGGCGCCGCGGCCGCTCTCCGACTGCGCACGCACCAGCTCCTCGCCCTCGAGGGATATATTGAATAGCTCGAATTGCTCGTTGATCAGATAGACGCGATCGTGAATCGTGGAGGCGAAGCTCAAGATTTGGCGGAAACGATCGCGCGCGCGCGGGCGATGGCCAAGCGCCAGGCGCAAGAATCGACGCGAATGACGCCGCGCGCCCGGCGCGAACAAAAAGAAGTAGATCGCGATCCCATACAGCGGGATGCGGCTGAGCGTTCTGCCCAAACGCAGGGAGACGAACGCCATGAAGCGTAGCAGGGCGATGCTGCCTCGCTCGCGATGCCTCGCCCAATCGGCCTTGGGCCCGGGTTGCGTGAGATGGGCGGTTTTGGGGCTCATGTGCCGCCGGCCCGCCGCGCATTCGAAAGACTGCCGGTGGCGACGGCTCTGCTCGCGGCGCGAATCGTGAAGCGAATGAGCCCGGTGGCGGTCGCGGCGTGCTCCACATGCAGCGCATCGCCTGGGCGCACGACGTCGAGAAATTTGACGGCCACTATTTGCCATTCCTTAAGGTCGATGCCCCATGCCCGTTGGATGGCTTGCAGGGCCTCATCGAGCAACACGGCGCCCGGCAGGATTGGAAACTTAGGGAAATGACCGGCGTACGACGGATGATCCGGTCGCACCTCGATCGGGCTCTGAATGGCTGCTGCGGCCTGCAAGGTCATAGTTTCAATCGTCGGCGAGCAAGGGCTTTCGGGCCAGATGCTGCAGTTCGTGCTGCGGCAGCTTGCCGGTGGCATTGCGCGGCAAGCGCTCGACGATGATCAACGGACGCGGCAGGAACACCGGATCGATCCGTTGACGCAGATGTTCGGTCAGCGCGGCAACGCTCAACGTGGGGGCCACCACAACCGCGCCCAGGCGCGCCACTCCGGTGGAACCCGTGGCGCCCTCGCGCAGAAAAAACACGCCGTCGGCGACGCCCGGAATCGCATTCAACTGCGCGTTCAGATAGCCGAAGGAACTGCGCTTGCCGGCAACGTTGACCAGATCGGCCGTGCGGCCATGGAGCAGGAATTCGTCATCGCCGATGATCTCGATGACGTCCTGCATCGGGGTCAATTCCTCGACATGGCCGCCATGCGCGAACACTTGGCCGTTCGAAACGACCAGCCGCACGCCGGGCCAGAGCCGCCAGGCGATCGATTCGGAAGTGCGACGGATGGCGATCTGGCCGGTTTCCGTAGAGCCGTAGATGTCGAACAGCGGAGCGTGGAATTTAGCTTCGACCGCGCGCGCCAGATCCTGGCCCAACGGTGCGGTCGCCGACACGACCAGATCCATCGGCGGCAAATCGATACCCGATGCAAGCAGGGTGCGCAGATGCACCGGAGTCGTCACCAACGCCCGCGGTCGAGGCACGCCGGTGACGGCGGCCGAGACGTCGGCGGGATAAAAAGGCCGCTCGGCGCAGAAGGCGTTGCCGCTCATCAGCGCCAGGAGCACGGTGGATTCGAACCCGTACATATGCTGCGCCGGTACCGTGCCGATCAGGACATGCGATCTGCCGTCCAATAACCCCAGCCGCGGGGCGCCATCGCGCACGCAGCGCGCCAGGCGGCCCCAGGTTTTCCGGTAGGGCAGCGGTATGCCCGTCGATCCGGAGGTGAAGACGATGGCCGCGAGCTGCGTCACGGGAATCGCCGGGACGCTCCACGGCACCTCATCGGCGCTCAGCTCCTCGGAATAGAGGACTTGGGGCAGGGCGATGTCGGATTTCGAATCGTCGGTCAAGCAGAATGCGTCAGGCGCGAAGCTTGCCAGCTGCCCGATCACTTCGGGAGTATGCGTCGAAGGCAATAGACTCACCCGCCCGGTCATCAGGCATGCCGCGAGGCCCACCGTGAACCGATATCGATCGGTGCAGACATTCAGTACGTGAGTCCCCGGGGGCAAACTCTGCGCCAGGTGGGCCGCATCGGATAAAAAGCGCTGCGCGGTCACGGGCGCCCCTGCGCGGTAGGCAATCACCGCAGTGGGTGCGTGATGGGACAGTAGCGGGATCGTGTCCATTTGGTTGTGCTAAGGGGAACTTGCGAAATAGACCCGGACGGCGGCAAGCAAGCCTGCCCGCTGCACTTGCGGCAGCGTGCGCCGCCTTACGGCATATTCACCCGCGAACATCAGTCCGATCAAGGGCGGGACACAGAAATTGGCGAACAGGGACCGGATGCGCAGCGGGGCGAGAATGAACAAGGCGAGGTTGCAGGCGGTGATCAAAACGAAGAACAAAGCCCAAGCGGCCGTAACTTGCCGCGTGTAGTGGACTTCCTGGGGGGTGAGGGGTCCATGCACCTTGTCCGCGAGCTGTGTGCAAAGCGCCTCCCGACCCGCGAGCAGCGACTGCCCGAAGCTCGCCGCCATGAGACTGTAAAAGCCGCCTTCCTGCAGAAGGTAGACCACCGAATAATTCTGTTCCAAGACGGGCCAAAAGTGACGCAGGAGCGCGGCCGCGGCCGCCGCGGCGAGTACCGCCACCCACGCGCGCGTCCAGCGCCAGAGCAGCAGCACACCGACCATCAGCACCGGCACCACGGCCAGCCCTACCCCTAAATCGTGAGACCCGCCACTCGAATTGCTGTAATGAGAGAGTCCGGCGTAGGCGACAGCGAAGGCGATGATTGCAGAGAGCTGCAGTCTACGCCGCCAATACATCGCTACTTCGTCCTATGCGCCGCAATATATTCTGCTAAGTGCCGCAAGGAACGAAAGGTGTGCTGATTTTCCGAAGCATCTGCGCGCAACTGGATGCCGTATTGTTTGGAGACGATCAGCGCCACCTCCAAGATATCGATGGAATCGAGCCCCAACCCCTCCCCATAGAGGGGGGCCTCCGGATCGATATCCTGCGGCAATACCTCGAGGTTCAATGCTTGCACGAACAGAACGGCGATTTCCCGCTGCAGACCGACTTGGGTCACGGGCGCCGGCTGTTGCATGAGCGACGCTTTGTCGGACATAGGCTAGGCTTTCGATTGGTTTTGAGTTGCGGGCATTATATAGGTGCGGGCCTAAGCGGCAACCCGCGCCTGCGCGGTCCGTGACGGCGGTCCCTGCGCATCAGTCCTGAGGGCAGCCTCGGCAGCGCTGCGTGACGAGCATCGGCAGCCGCAGCACGAATCCCCAGAATAGCCGAAAGTGCATCCAAGTCAGCAACGCATTGTCGCGCCAATAATTGAAGTGGGACACGCCGCCCTCTTCGGGGGGAAAGTACCGCACCGGTGCCGCAAGATTGATCGGCCGAACGCCCCGCCAGCACAGGCGAACCACTGCTTCGACGTCGAAATCGAAGCGCCGCATCCACGGTTGCCGGCGCATGACGGCAATCAGCGCATCGATCGGGTATACGCGAAAACCATAGAGGGAGTCGTGTACGCCGGCCCATAGAGTCTCCAAGTTCGCCCACCAATTGGAGATTCGGCGGCCCCTGACCCGTAGGGCGGGAGCGCTCGCATCGAATACCGGACAGCCCAGGACCATCGCGTCGGGTTGGGCAATCGACGCCTCCATGAAGGCTCGAATCCGCTCGGTAGGATGCTGCCCGTCGGAATCCAAGGTCAACGCGTGCGTGAAACCGGAATTTCGTGCCTCGCGTAGTCCATACAGCACGGCGGCACCCTTGCCCGCATTCTTTGGAAGGACGAAAACCCGGAGGCCGGGTTCAGCCGCGGCCATTGCCGTCAGCTCCCCCGCGGATCCATCGGTGCTGCCGTCTACCACCACCCACACCGGAGTCCACTGTTCGAGAGCCCCCCGCACGGTCGGATACACCTTTGGGCCAGGATTGTAGCTTGGGATGAGCACCACATGGGTGCTGGACATGACCACGCCCTAGGTCCGTTCGAGCCAACGCGATTGCAATGCGCCTTCCAGCTCTTGCCTGTAGTACCGGTCGAGCTCAGCGGTAAAGGCGGGGACATCCGAGGGAGGGTCGAAGCGCTTGCCGAGGCGTACGCGGTAGGTGATCGGCAGCTCGGGGCGGCGGAACAGCGGCCAACCCTTGCTCAAGAAGGGCGAGTCAGTCTCGATTATCAGCGTCTGCACCGGCACATGGGCGTGTTTCGCGATCAAACCCACGCTTCCCACCAACGCATTGACCGGGGCCCGCGTGGTCCGGGTGCCTTCGGGGAACAACAAAAGCACGCCGCCTTCCTGTAAATGAGCGACAGATTCTCTGATCATCTGGCGCGACGAGTCATTGGGGACATAGCGGGCGAGGCGCGAACCGGCACCGAGAAACACATTGCGCATGAGCGCGGACTTCATCACGCACACGATGTTCGGATGGCGCGTCAAAATCAGCAAGGCATCGATGAGGCAGGGATGATTGGGAGCCAAGATCACCGGCGGCCCCGCTCTGAGGGAGTCGATGTCACGTAAATCCAAAAAATAAGTGCGGGTGACGGCCAAAGACCAGGCATAGAGGCGAAAACCGGACATGATCCCGCGCCGCCCGACCGAGGTGCCGATGCGCCGCGGCAGGATGTAATAGAGAGGCAGCGCGAAAATCGACCAGCCCAGGCAGATGAGACCCAGCAGGGTCAGCGAACTGTAGAGCGCGAAATATTCGTAAATGACTTTCAGGGAGCGCAGCATCGGCGCCCTCAATCGGGGACTTCTACGAGCTGCGACGATTTGCTGATGATCCACGAAAAGCCGATTCCGCCGGACATGTAGCTCTTGCGCTGCACCAAAGGGCTCTCGAGAAAGCATGCTCCGGACAGCGTGTCATATCGCACGTAAGCGCCGACCCAGAACTTGGGAAAACGCTTCGACAGAGCAGAGATGAACTGAGTGCCCGCGTAACCGCTTTGCGCTTGGTAGGCCGGGCGCGTCGCGGTGGCATACTGCGGGACGACCGAATAGAAGTAGGCGTGGTAGCGCCGATCGGCAAAGAGCGGTCCTGCCAAGACGCCGAGGTTCCAGCCTTCGAGTCCCAGGGGCGCCTTGATGTCGAGAGCGAGCCGCGGCGTGAATGTCCATCCGATTACCTTGGGCGAAGCCTGGACCGCCATCGCTGCGCGCAGCGGCATGCGCAAGTCGAGTTTTACCCGGGTGTCGGCGCTGCGCATCAAATGCAGATCCAAGGACGGGCCCAACTCCACCGTGGGCCTGAGATCAGGCATCCCGCTGCGTTCGCGGTCGTTGCGCACCGGAGTCGTTGCGTCGAAGCTCAGATTGAACTCGAATCGATCTTGATTGAGCAGCGTGCCGCGAATGCCGTCGCGATTCGCCTTCAAAAATTTGCCGTTATACAAAAGGTACGGCAGGGGCAGAGGGTAGCCGTGCGCGGTATCGGAACCCCTATAATCGTCGAACACGATTGCGCCGAGCCCAAGCCCAAATTCGTACAGGGGCTCCTCTTTCGCCCAGGCGCAATGCACCCAGCCAGCGCACGCCAACATCGCGGCTGCGCAGCGGAGGCCATGGCGGCGATTCTGGCGCGGCAAAGCCATCAACCGCTGGTCACGCGTTGCGTCTCGGAACGGATATTGGCCGCGCGCAAGCGCCAGGCCTTGAGCGAGCGCCGCGGATTGGCAATTGATATTGCGTAGTACAACGCTTTGAACAAGCGCAGACGCCCCCAAATGGGAGTGCGTCCGAAAATGTCCCCCGCCAACATCGACAACAACGCCTCTTCCATGCGCAGGAGATTGCGCGGCCCCAAAAAAAGTTCGCGCATGGTCGGATTGCTCACGCGGTGAATGAACCAGGAAAACTGCTTCGGCCCATGACGCGAAATGCGATCGAAGCGTTTGAGCGCAGCCCGCGCGCGGCTGGGCTGCGTGCGGCAGGAATGGATGGTGTCCGCGGCCGCCATGCCGCTATTCATGGCCAGCATGACGCCGGACGAGAACACCGGATCGATGAAGCTATAGGCGTCGCCGACGAGAAAATAACTCGCGCCATGGCTGTAATCACAGGCATACGAGTAATTGCCCGTCGCCTCGACCTCCGACACCAGAGTCGCCGCGCTCAGGCGCTCGGCGAGCGGCGGACAGAGGGCTATGGTGTCGAGGAAAAATTCGCGGACCGGGACGGCGCGCGATTTCATGTAATACGGCCAAACGACGGCTCCGATGCTGGTCGCACCGTCGGCCAGAGGAATGAACCAAAGCCAGCCGTGATCGAACCAATATATGGTCACATTACCTTCGCGCCTGCCGCAGTCGCGGCGCGCGCCGGCGAAATGCGCGAAGAGCGCGGCGCTGTTGTGTTTCTTGTCGCGGCGCTTGAGCTGCAAGCGATTGCCGAGAAAGGTGTCGCGGCCGGAGGCATCGACCACGTAGTCCGCCGTCCAGGATTCGGTACGTCCGTCCTCGTGCTCGGCGTGAACACGCACTCCCTGCGAGAGAAATTCCACGTCTCGGACGCGGCAGCCTTCGATGACCTCGGCACCCAGTTGCGCGGCCCGCTTCAAGAGCATTGCGTCGAATTCGGAGCGCCTGACGTGATATGCCAGCGGCAGGGTTTTGTCCCAGCCGCGCGAAAACTGAAACTCCTGGCAGCGGCCGTCCCAATGGGAAACGAACTCGGCGGCCCACTTCTTCATTCCCATCGACTGAACTTGAGCAGAGACGCCCAGACGCTCCATTATGGGCAGATTGGCGGGCAACAGCGACTCGCCGATATGGAAGCGGGGATGATGGGCTTTCTCGAACAGCATCACGCGGTAGCCCTTTTCCGCGAGCAGGCTCGCAGCGGTCGATCCGCCCGGACCGCCGCCGATCACGACGACGTCGCACCGGCCCGATTTTCCGCCGGGCGCTTCGGTTTGCGAGATCGGCTCGGGCATAATGGATCGGCCTTCGAAGTGAGTTGGGACAGCCCCGTCCGAATCACTCAGTCTATCGTGCCGACAAACACGGGTCCAACGTCTGTAAGATAGCAGGCATGCACATCTTGATCGTTGAAGATGACGAAATAGCACGTGATTACCTCGCCAAGGCGCTCCGCGAGGTAGGACATACGGTCGATGTCGCCGGAAACGGCCTAGAGGGGCTGCACCTCGCCTCATCCATTGCCGTCGATCTAATGATCGTCGATCGGATGCTGCCGAAAATGGACGGACTCGCCCTGGTGCAATCGCTGCGCGCCACGGGGCGCAAGATGCCGGTTCTCATTTTGAGCGCGCTTGGCGACGTCGATGACCGCATCACCGGCCTTCGCGCCGGCGGCGACGATTATCTGACCAAGCCGTACCACATGTCCGAGCTCTTGGCGCGCATCGATGCGCTGGCCAGACGCGGCGAGAACGGCGGCGCGGAAGGCAACACCAAGCTGAAATTGGCGGATCTGGAGCTCGACCGCATGACTCGGCGAGTGACGCGAAACGGCAAGAAGATCGAACTTACCGCGCGCGAATTTCAATTGCTGGAGTTCATGATGCGCCATAGCGGGCAGGTGGTGACGCGCACCATGCTGCTCGAGGGCGTGTGGGACTATCATTTCGACCCGCAGACCAATGTGATCGACGTGCACATCAGCCGTTTGCGGCAGGCGATCGACAAGGATTTCGACAAGCCTCTCCTGCACACGGTGCGCGGCGCGGGATATAGTTTGCGCGAAGACGAATAGCGGTCAAGCCGTGGGACCCGATCAACGGTTTCTCGGCGTACTCGATACCTCGCCGTTCCGCATCGCCATCGTCTATTCGATCGTGTTCGCCTGCGGCGCGGCGGCGCTGCTCGGAGCGGTCGATTTCGCGGTATCGCGCGTGGTGGACGGCAGCACCGACAATCTCATCGAGGCAGAAGTGCAAGGATTGCGCGAGCAATACCGGGTGCTCTCGCGCAGCGATTTCATCGAGCTGATCGAACAGCGCTCGCAAGATCAGGACGTGCGCGGCGCGGTGTATTTGATGGTCGATCCGCAGCTGCGCCCGGTCGCGGGCAATGTGCCGGCATGGCCGAAGATCGATGCCAGCGAAGGCAAGTGGTTCCTGTTCAAAGTATCGGTTCCTTTCGGCGATGAAACACGCGAGCACGAAATGCGCGCGCAGCGCTTTCCCTTGCCCGGCGGCTACCGCATGTTGGTGGGACATGACGTGCAGGAGCGGCAGGACGTCAAGAGCCTGATGATGCGGGGTCTGATCGCGGCAGTCGTGATGACTTTGCTGCTCGGGCTCGGCGGCGGCTTTTGGATGGGGAGGCGTATCCTGGCACAAGCAGGCGCGATCTCGGCCGTGGCGACCCAGATCATGCGCGGGGACCTCTCGCAAAGGCTGCCGGTTCGCGATGCGGACGACGAGATCAATACGCTGGCGCGGGAAATCAACACCATGCTCGACAAGATCGAGCAGCTGACGCTCGGCATGCGCACCGTGCTCGACAGTGCCGCGCATGATCTGCGCACACCGCTGAACCGTCTGCAAGCGACGGCCGAAGGGGCGATGAGCGAACTCAGCGCCGGGTCGCCGGAGCGCCGCGTCCTCGAGCGCGTCACCACCGAGGTCGATCAGATGCGCAGCACCTTGGACGCGCTGCTGCGCATTGCGCTCGCCGAAACCGGCACGGTGGCCCGGGAACCCGTCGATCTGTCGGAACTCGTGGCGAGCGTGGTCGAATTGTACGCGCCGGTCAGCGAAGAGCGGGGCATCGAGCTGGAAAGCTCTGTCGCAGCGGGCGCCGAAATCCTGGGAAGCCGGCAGTTATTGGCCCAGGCGCTCGCGAATCTGCTCGACAACGCGATCAAATTCACCCCGGACGGCGGCCACATCCGCGTCCAGCTGCGCGGTTCCGCCAACGAACCCGAAGTGATCGTCGAGGATGATGGCCCGGGCATCCCGCCCGACAAGCGTGAAGCCGTTCTCGGCAGGCGCGTTCGGCTCGACGAGGCTCGCAAGTTTCCAGGCTCGGGACTGGGTCTGTCGCTGGTGGCGGCGGTCACCAAATTACATGGCGCGCGGCTCGTCCTGGATGACGCGGGTCCCGGCCTGCGGGTATCGCTCAAGTTCTGAGGGATTCGGAAGGCCTGGATGACCCTGGTTCCGGTTCGCGGTAGGATTCTCGCCTCCGGGATCCTCGAAACGGGTGGGCCACCGCCACGAAAATACTAATTGTTGAAGATCAACGTCGCATCGGCGCGTTTCTCGAACGAGCTTTGCGCGAGCATACGTACGTCGTCACTTGGGTCAGGTCGTGCAGCGAGGCACGCGACGCCCTCTGCGAATCTAGTCATGACGCGATAATTCTCGATCTAGGCTTGCCCGATGGCGACGGATTCGACCTGCTGCGCCAATGGCGCAAATCGGGCTTCAATGAACCGGTCCTGATCTTGAGTGCGCGCGATGCAGTTCAGGACCGCATCAAGGGACTCGATCTGGGAGCGGATGACTATCTCTCGAAGCCGTTTAGTTTGGAAGAACTATTGGCTCGCCTGCGGTCCCTGTTACGCCGTCAATCGACGGTCAAAGAAGCAATTCTCGAACACCGTGGCATCAAGCTGGATCTCATCTCACACACAGTGCGCTTGGGCGGTGAACCCGTCGATTTGACCAGCCGTGAGTTTGCGTTGTTGGAGATTTTCATGCAGAACGCCGGCCGAATTCTCACGCGCAAGCTACTTTGCGAGAAATGCTGGTCGTCCGAACATGATAACGAGACCAATCTCCTGGACGTGTACATGAGCCGGCTGAGATCCAAACTGGACACGGTTCCGAGTGTGCCGTTGTTCAAGACGTTTCGCGGCATAGGGTACCAACTCTTGTGAAATCCATCGGCGCAAGGCTCGCGCTATGGTACGCCGCCGCCGCTACCGCGACTTTGGTGTGCTTGTTCGTAGCGGGGTACTACTTGCTCAAGATCAATTTGGTGCATGGGCTGGATCTCTTGAATCGCGCAGAGTTCGCCCAGATCCGCGCCCGGTTGGGGTCTGACTATGCATCTTTGAATGATCGAGTCATCGATGCCCGCATTCGCGAGACCACGGACTATGCTTCGGTTCTATTTTTTATCACGGTCGACGATCCACACGGACCGATCCGACCGATTTTTTATTCGACGAATCTACGGGGTCTAGCCATTCCCGATGTTCCCGGTCAACGCGCGTTCAACGCGGTGCTGCCGGGCGTCGGGGGTCTGCGCGTGGGTGAGTTCATACTCGGTCCTTTCGACGTCACTATTGCCACACCGCTCGACAATGTCCGCGAGGCCATGCACTACTACAGTCAGACGTGCCTCTGGCTGCTTGCCGTCATGTTGGCAGTCAGCGTCGCGATCGGTTTCGGGCTGAGCCGGCTCGCGTTACGCCCCGTGCGATTGATACGCGAGACAGCGAAGCGCATCAGTTCCGACAATCTGAGCGAACGCATTCCGGTTGCAAATGTCCGCGACGAGATTTCCGAACTGGCCCTCTTGTTGAATCTCATGTTCGATCGTCTGGAAAAATCGTTCCAGCAGATTCGCCGTTTTACCGCAGAAGCCTCCCATGAATTGAAGACGCCCATCTCCTTGATCCGACTTCAGGCGGAGAAGCTTCTCGTCCACGGCAATCTCGACGCCGGCAACGAAGAATCCGTTCAGGTGCAGTTGGAGGAAGTGTCTCGGTTGAGCCACATCATCGAAGAACTATTGTTCTTGTCACGTGCGGAGTCGTTCGAGATCAAGTTGAATCTGATGCCGCACGATCCACAAGCGATTCTAGCGAGTTTTGGTCAGGACGCCCGCGTTCTCGCGGAGCATCGCGGCTTGCAATTCGTGTGCAGCCACGAGGGTCACGGAAGAGTGTTGGCCGAGCCGCGCTGGCTGCGCCGCGTGCTCCTCAACCTGCTCACGAACGCGCTGAACGCCTCGCCGCACGGCAGCTGTGTCACGTTGGCCTCCTCCATCCGGGACGGCCATTGGCGCGTGCAACTCGCCGATCAAGGGCCGGGGGTTCGCTCGGAATACAGGGAACGGATCTTTGAGCGCTTTTTCCGCTTGCCGCCTGCCAGCGCCGCTGCGGACGAGGGCAGTGGTCTGGGCCTTGCCATCTGTCGAAGCATCATATCCCTTCACGGCGGCACCATCTGGGCGGAGGCGTCGCCAGATAGCAGCGGATTGCAAATAATATTCGACATTCCGGCCCAGACGCCGCAACCCGCTGGCTCATCTGCCGCGGAACGGGGACGGCGAACAGCCGAAGTTTGAAACAAACGGCGCCGCCGAGGTTTTTTGCGCCTCGGTGGGTCATCCGCGGGCGCACTCGTACCCAGCACCACACATCGCAGACTGCGACGCGCCGCCTGGAAAACTCGGTGCGTCGCCCATGTTGAATTCAGGTTGGGTTCAGGTTGCAGGGTTATCCTGATTTTTCGAAATAAAGCCAATCCGATAATTGGCGCCGATAAATTGGGGGAGCGGCATGGCATTCATTGCAAACCGGGCGGAACTTGATTCTCGATTCTGTCCACCGAACACCTACCCGGGACGGCCGCGCCATGCGCATACAGGCGCCTGCCTCGCACTGTTGTTCGGGGCGTTCAATTGGGGTGCGGCGTGGGCGGATGGCGATGAGCCGCTGATCGAGATCGTCGTCACGGGATCTCGGTTGTCGTCCGCCAATACCTCCAGTCCGAGCCCGATCGTCGTTCTGGACAATGAGGAGCTGTTGCACCAGGGAGCGGTGCGCACCGAAGAGTTCTTGAACACACTGCCCCAAGTCAACTCCGGCTTGACCCTCAGCGCCAACGGCCCGTCGGTGCTGCCCCTGACCGGCACGGCGACCGCGGATCTTCGCGGAATAGGAGCGTTCCGTACGCTCGTCTTGGTGAATAGCAAGCGCACGGCGCCTGGCGATCCCATCAACCCCTCCGCCGACTTGAACACCGTGCCGAGCGCGCTGGTGAAACGAGTCGAGGTGCTGACCGGCGGCGCATCCGCCATCTATGGCTCGGACGCGGTCGCGGGGGTCGTCAATTTCATCCTCGACACCAACTACACCGGCCTGAAAGTCGACGCCGAGGGCGGCATCTATCGAGGCAGCAATAGCCGCGACGATTTGCAAAGGATTGAACGTGCCAGTGGCGTCATTCCCGCCAGCGCGGCCGTATACGACGGAGGCTCGATCAATTTGTCAGTCGTGTACGGACAGGATCTCTTCGGCGGCGACGGTCATGTCACCGGTTATGCGGGGTATCGCGATACGCACAAGGTCGCCGGTTCCAGCCGAGACTTCAGCGCCTGCACCTTGACCGAGACGAGCACGTCATACCAATGTCTTCTCGACGGGACGACGCCGGCAGGGCAGTTCGTGCCAAACGGCGGCGCGCCGCTGACGCTCGATACGGTCAATGGCCATCGCTTCCGTCCGCTGTCCGCGCCAGGCGACCTGTTTAATCCGGCCTCGTACCAGTACCTGCAGCGGCCCGACCAACGGTATAACGCCGGCTTGTTCGCCAACTACAAGTTCAACGATGCGTTGAACCTGTACAGCGAAGCACAGTACACCGACGACAAAACCACCGTGCGCTACGAGCCCTCGGGCACCACCGCGACCAATTCCGCCTTGAATACCTTCGGCATCAATTGCAACAATCCATTGCTGTCGCCGAGCCAGGTCAATGACCTGTGCACCAGCGCCGGACTGGGACCGCTCGACACGGCGCAGGTGGGCATCGGCCGGCGCAACGTTGAAGGCGGCCAGCGGGCGGACGAATTCCACCACCAGTCCTACCGCCTGGTGCTGGGGCTCAAAGGCACCCTCAACGAGGAGTGGTCATACGACACGAGCGTGGTGTACGGCCGCGTCAATTCACGCGAGATCCTGTCCAACGACATCTCGCAATCGCATCTCGCGAATGCCCTCAATGTGGTGAGCGTGGCGGGGGTGCCTACCTGCCAATCCGTGGTCGACCGGTCGGATCCCGCCTGTGTGCCGTACAACATCTATTCGACCGGCGGCGTGACGCCGGCGGCGCTCAAATACCTCGCCGAAGGCGGAATGCAGTCGGGCTTCGCGCAACGCACCATCCTCAATGCAACCTTGACCGGCGATCTCGAGAAGTACGGGATCAAGAGCCCGCTCGCCGCCACGGGAATCGGAATTGCGGCGGGTGCCGAGTATCGCGTCGAGCAGGTCCGATACAATCCGGATGCCGCCTACAGTACGGGCGACCTGCTCGCCACGGGAGCGGCCCACCCCACCGAGGGTACCTTCCGCGTCGGGGAAGTCTTCACGGAACTGAACGTGCCGCTGGTCGACGGTCAGCCCTTCGTCAAGCACTTGATTCTCACCGGCAGCGATCGCTACGCGCACTACACGCCGCAGGGCAACGTGAACGCGTACGGCGCGGGCCTCGAATGGGCGCCCATTGAGCCCGTGCGGCTGCGCGGCAGTATCAGCCGTGCGGTGCGCGCGCCGAATGCCTACGAATTGTTCTCCTCGCAGATCCTGAACCAGATCAATTTCACGGACCCCTGCGCGGGGCCCAATCCAACGCCAAACTTTCTGCTCCAGTGCGAGCGGACGGGGGTCACGGCGGCCCAATACATCAGCAAAAGCATCGCTGCTCAGTCCTCGATCAACGTAGTGACCGGCGGAAACCCCTACCTCAAGCCCGAAACGTCGGATTCGTTCACCGCAGGCTTCGTACTCACGCCACTGCCCAACATCCTGTTCAGCGCCGACTACTGGCGGATCAAGGTCAATCAATTCGTCGGCAGTCTGCCGGGGTCCTTTACCATCAACACCTGCCTGAACTCCGGCGACCCCTTCTACTGCGGTTTGATCCATCGCGACGTCAACGGCTCGCTGTCCACGGGCAACGGCGCAAACGCCGGCCGCGTCATTGGCACGCGCTTCAATACGGGTTCGTACGGCAACAGCGGCGTCGACTTCGAAGGTCGTTACGTATGGAAACTCGAATCGCTGGCGGCAATAGCCGGCAACCTGTCTTTCAGCTTTACCGGCAGCGTCGCGCTCGACAATCCGATCGATGTCACACCCGGTGTGTCCGAAATCGATTGCTCGGGCTACTACGGGCCGAATTGTTCGGGCGCCGGCCCGACCTCGCCCGTGCCGCGCTGGCGCCACCGGCTGAGGACCACTTGGGAAACCCACTATAACTTCGACGTGTCGCTGAACTGGCGGCACATCGGCAGGCTGAAATCCGAATTCACCAGCGGCAATCCGAATTTATCAAATCTGGGCAACGTGTATCCCGTCGATTCGCACATCGGCGCCTACGACTACTTCGATCTGGATGGCAGTATCAACGTCACGGAGCATTTGAACATCCGATTGGGAGTCAACAATTTGTTCGACAAGCAACCTCCGGTCGTTGGATTTGCCGCAAATCCATTGCTGGTGAACGGCAATATGGCCGCCGGTATTTACGACACACTGGGCCGTTACATTTTCGCCGGCTTCACGGTCAAGTATTGATCCGGCATTTCTCAACCATTGCACCGAAGTGAACCCCGCATGAAAAATTCATATCGCTCCCTGATCGCCGCGTTCGCCTTCTGTTCGATTTTCGCCGCCTCGGCGGCAGGGCAGCCGTTAGCGCTGGATCCAGCGGGATCGGTCGAGATACCTCAGTCGAGCGGAAAATTCGATTTTCTGCGGATCGACTCGAAGCGGCAACGATTGCTCGCGTCGCACGAGAAAGATGGGACATCGGATTTCATCGACCTGCGCAAGCCCGCCTTGATCGCGCGGCTCAAAGTCGGTGCGGCCGTGGACACGGCGATTGATCCGGAATCGAACTTCTACTACGTCAGCGTCCAGGAACAGAAGCGGGTTGCGGTGATCGATGCCGGCACCCTCAAGGAGGTCAAGTCGATCAAGATGGCTGGTCCGACCGACGCCATCATTTATGAGCCGAAAAATCACATGGTCTACGTCACGCACGACGATGGCGCGGATGTGTGGGTCATCGATCCAAATGCTGCAAAGGTGGTTGCCACGGTCGCCATACCGGGAATTCCGGAGTTCATGGTGTACGATGAATCGGCGGATCGGATCTACTTGAACATCAAGAATAAAGACGTCGTGGCGGTGATTGATCCCGCTACTAATAAGGTCATCGCGCGCTGGCCCACGGCACCTGCCACGCAGCCTCATGGATTGGCGCTCGATGCGCACAATCACCGCATCTTCTCGGCCGGCGGCAACGGCAAGCTGGTCGTCATCGACACCAAGACGGGGTCGGTCACTGATAACGTCGACATCGTGCCGAAAGTGGATCAGATCGCCTTCGGTGCATCGAGCGGTCTCATTTACTGCGCCGGTGCGGACAAAATGTCGGTGGTCCGCACCACCGGCGGCAAGCTCCTGTTGCTGGGCGATGTAACCACGTCTGCTACCGCCAAGAACGTCGCCGTCGATCCGGCTACCCAGTGCCGTCTGGACCACTTACACCGACGGCAAGAGCTCGTTCGCCAAGGCATGGAAGACGCCGAAGCCTTAAGCCCTGCGCATTGCCTGGGAAGCGTATGTCTCGAGGGAGCGTATGGCGGTCATGAGGCCGACCACGCCCCTCGAGAAGCGCAGGCCCGAAGCGTCAAATAGTCGGCGCCGGTGGAGAGATGACGCGTCGGCGCGTCCGCATCTTATTGCGTAAGTCATTGAATCTTTGAGCAAAGAAACGGTTGGGCTTTGCCTGGCATAGAACTTGCTCCAAGCCTTGCTGCGGCATGTGGCCGCGCTAGGAAAACCCCCATGGCCGATGAAGCCGACGACGCTCCTCCCCCCCCGCCGAAGAAATCCGGCGGCCTCCAAGGTACCGTTGTCAACGCGCTTGGCATCTTCGTGCTGACGCTTCTCGCGGTCGTGGTCGGCGGCTTCCTCAACGCGAAACTGCACCCCCTGCCCGACATGCAATTGGACAAGGACGGCAAGATCAAGGCGATCGTGCCCGTGGCCGCCGCAGTTCACGGCCCGGAAGGAGGCGCCGGCAAGTCGGCCGTTTACTACGCCATCGACCCGCCCCTCGTGGTCAATTTCGAAGAGGGTTCTGCGGTGCGCTTTCTGCAAATCACCATGGAAATCATGGCACGCGATCAGAAGGCCATCGATAGCGTGCAAAAAAACATCCCCTTGATCCGCAACAACCTGCTGCTGCTCATGAGCAATCGCAACTACCAAACGATGATGTCGCGCGAGGGCAAGGAAAAACTGCGCCAGGAGGCGCTCACCGAGGTACGCGCAGTACAGAAGAAGGAAGGCGGTCCCGATGTGGACGATCTGTTGTTCACCAGTTTCGTGGTGCAGTGATGGCCGAAGACCAGCCGCGCGCCGCCATCTCGGAGGAAGAGGTGTCGGCATTGCTCGAAAAGAATGGCGGTGATGGGACGCGGCCCTATGATTTCACGGCGCAGCGCATCAATCGCATGCAGCTGCCGATGCTGGAGGTGATCAGCAAGAGCTTCGCCGAGCGGGCCCAAGCATCCCTATCCGCATTGTTGGGACGCGACGCCACGGTGCAGTTCACGTCGCTGGAATCGGCGAAAAGCGCGGATTTGCAAGCCGCATTGCCGGTTCCGGCCATCCTAGCGGTGGTGAGGCTCAAGCCCCTACCCGGCCTCGCCTTCATCAGCGTCGAACCAAGCCTGCTGTTGACCTTGCTGGACGGCTTTTTCGGCGGATCGGGGCGCGCTACCGCCGACCCGCAGGCGGCCACCGCGCCGGCCGCGCAACGCTTTCTCGCGCTGATGCTGCGCGGCTTCGCCGCCGATTTGACGGCCGCCTGGGCCCCGGTGACGCCCTTGGAATTGGAGCTCGTCAAGCAGGAGACCAATCCGCGCCTGGCGCAGCTGGGCGCTCCGAACGAGGCTCTGCTGGTCGCCAAATTCATGGTGGAGTTCGGGGCGCGAAGCGGCCGCATCGATTGGCTGCTGCCCGAGGCCTTGCTCGCGCCCGTCCGCGAGACGCTGGCCGCCGACGGCGGCCAAACGACGCTGCGCAAGCAGGAAGCGTGGGCCCCCGTGCTGACGACGGCATTGCAGGACGCCGAACTCGACACCCGTGCCATCCTTGCGCAGGCACAAATCAGCCTGCGCGAACTCGTGCGGCTGTCGCCGGGCGACATCATTCCCATCGAACCGCCTCAGCAAGTCACCTTGTTTGCCGGCGACGTGCCGCTGTACCGCGGCCGATTCGGCGTCTCGCAGGGACGCAATGCACTCAAAATTCTCTCAGGAGCTTCCACATGAGCACGCCCGATCCGAAGACTGCCGCCGTCGCGCGCGCGCAATTTGGTGAATTAGGCCCGCCCGCAGCAGGCACCGGCGGCCAGGAAATGAACCTCAACCTGATCCTCGACGTCGCGGTGACGCTCGCGCTCGAAGTCGGGCGGGCGCGCATGTCGGTGCGCGATTTACTGCAACTGGCGCCCGGCGCGGTCGTTGAACTCGACCGCCTCGCAGGCGAACCCCTGGACGTGCTGGTGAACGGCGTGCGCATTGCGCGCGGCGAAGTGGTGGTGGTGAATGAGAAATTCGGCATCCGGTTGACGGATGTCGTAAGCGCCACGGAAAGGATGGAGCACGCCCGATGACGGGGCTGACGCAACCCGCGTCACCCTTGTCGGTGGGCAGCCTGACGCAGCTCACCTTGAGCCTCATCGCCATCGTCGCGCTGATCTTTGCCATCAGCTGGGCGCTGAAGAGGCTTAAATCGGCGCGGCCGCGCGCCTCGGACGGTATCGAGGTCATCGGCGAGCTGAGCGTGGGCCCACGAGAGCGCATCGCGTTGATTCGCGTCGGCGACTCGCAAGTACTGGTCGGCATAGGCGCCTCCGGACTCGTGCCATTGGTGCCGTTGGCGACGCCCATCGTGGTCAAGGAAGGCAGTCACGCGCCGGTGTTCGCCGAGCGCTTGCGCGACCTGATGAAACGGCCGCGTGGTTCCGAATGAACCGGAGCAGGCAGCCGAAGATATCGCCACATCACTGGCCCGCAGCTTTGGCGATGCTGGCGCTGCTTCCGGCACTCTCGCTGCTGCCCTGCGATGCGACGATGGCCCAGAGCGCTCTGCCCGCGGTCGCCATCAAGACCGCCGCCGATGGAGCACAGACCTATTCGCTGACGTTTCAGGTCCTCATTCTGATGACGGTGCTGACGTTGCTGCCGGCGATCCTGCTGGCGATGACGGCATTCACCCGCATCATCATCGTGCTCTCGATCCTGCGCCAGGCGCTCGGCATGGCGACCACGCCCTCGAACCAGATTCTCACCGGCTTGGCGTTGTTCATGACCTTTTTCGTCATGAGCGCGGCGATCGAGCAGTCGTATGCGAACGGAATCAAACCCTATCTGGACGGTCAATTGGCCGGCGAGATGGCGTTGGAGCGCACGGTGCAGCCGCTCAAGAAGTTCATGCTGGCACAGACGCGCGAAAACGACTTGCAGCTGTTCTCCCGGCTTTCCGGGAAGCCTCGATTCGCAAGCGCGGAAGATGTGCCGCTCAGCGTATTGATTCCGACGTTCATGACCAGCGAGCTCAAGACCGCGTTCCAGATCGGGTTCATGGTTTTCATCCCCTTCCTGGTCATCGACCTGGTTGTCGCCAGCGTGCTGATGTCCATGGGCATGATGATGCTGTCCCCGGTTCTAGTGTCGTTGCCGTTCAAGATCATGCTGTTCGTCGTGGTCGACGGCTGGACGCTGCTCATGGGCACGCTCGCGGCGAGCTTTCACCAATGACGCCGGAATACGTCATGGATTTGGCGCATCGCATGCTGCTGGTGACGACGATGATCGCCGCACCCCTGCTCTTGATAGCGCTCATCGCGGGATTGGTCATCGGCATGTTCCAGGCCGCAACCCAAATCAACGAATCCACCTTGAGCTTCATTCCGAAGCTGCTCCTCTTGGTGCTCACCTTGTTCGTGGCCGGTCCTTGGATCCTGCGCGTGCTGACCGATTTCACGCATGATCTGTACGCCAGCATTCCCACCGTGATCGGCTAGGGCGCGCATGCAACCCGTGACCCTCAATGTCGCCGACGTGTCCATGTGGGTGAGCCGACTGTGGTGGCCCAGCCTGCGGGTCGGAGGATTCGTGCTCGCGGCTCCGATTGCGAGCGAAACCGTGATACCCCGGCGGATCAAGATCGTCCTGTCGCTGTCCCTGGCGTTCCTGATGGCGCCGTTCGTGCAGGTGCCGGCAGGGCTGTCGATATTCTCAGGCGCCGGGCTGCTCGCCGCCGCTCAAGAGCTGCTGATCGGCGTCGCCATCGGCATGGTGGTGCAGCTGACATTCGAAGCGCTGATCTTCGCAGGACAAACGGTCTCCCTGACCATGGGGCTGGGATTTGCGACCCTCGTCGATCCGCAACGCGGCGCGAATACCACCGTGCTCGGGCAGATATTCATGATAGTCGGCGTGCTGACCTACCTCTCGATCAACGGACACCTGGTCCTGCTGAGCGCACTGGCCGAGAGTTTTCAGACCCTTCCGATCGGTGCGGCCCACATCGACAAGAATTTCCTCATGTCGCTGATTCTGTGGGGGGCGCGCGTTTTCGAGTCCGGGCTGCTGATCGCACTGCCGGCGGTGATCGCCCTCGTGATCGTCAATCTGGCCCTCGGTGTCGTTACGCGTGCGGCCCCGCAGCTCAACCTATTCGGCATCGGCTTCACCATTACCATGCTGTGCGGATTCTTCGCGCTCATCCTCGGCCTCGACGGCATCGCGTCGGGCATCTCCAGCCTCATCAACAGCGCCCTGACGGCGGCCGGCGAACTCGTCGGCGCGCCCGCGGCGGGAGCCCGCTGATGGCCGCCGAAGCCGAGCAGGGCGGCGAACGCACTGAAGAACCTTCGCAACGGCGCCTGCAGGACGCGCGCGAGCGCGGTCAAGTGCCGCGCTCGCGCGAACTGACGAATTTCGCCACCATGATGGGCGGCAGCGCCACTCTGGCCGCGATCGGCGGCTCGCTGGCCGCGCACCTGTCGCAGATGATGCGTCGCGGATTGTCGATCGATCCGCAAAGGCTGTGGAATCCGGACAGCATGCTGAACTCCCTGGGCGAGGCCTGTGTCGGCGCGCTCACGGTACTTTTTCCGGTATTCGGTGCCCTGATCGCCCTGGTGCTGCTGGCTTCCTTGGTGCTGGGGGGCTGGAATTTCAGTCCGCGAGCCATGGCGCCCGATTTTGCCCGCTTAAGCCCGCTCGCCGGCCTCAAACGCCTGTTCGGCCTGCGCGGCGCGTCCGAATTGGGCAAAGCCCTCCTGAAATGCGCGGTCGTCGGGGGCGTGTGTGCCGGCGTGGTGTCGTGGATCTTCCGCGATGTGCTCGCCCTCGCGCACATGCAGCCGCGCGCGGCGATCGGCCGCGGCGCCGGACTCGTGAGCTGGTCGTTCGTCTGGTTGTGCGCCTCTCTGGCGATCGTGGCGATGGTCGACGTTCCCCTCCAGCTATTTCAGTTCAAGCGCTCGCTGCGCATGACGCGGCAGGAATTGCGCGACGAGGCCAAGGAATCCGACGGCCGCCCGGAGACCAAGCAGCGCATCCGTCAACTTCAACAAACGCTGGCCCGCCGGCGCATGATGCATAAAGTGCCCACCGCGGACGTGGTGATCGTCAATCCCACCCACTTTGCGGTGGCTCTGAAATACGACTCGGCGAAGATGCGCGCGCCGCGCGTGCTTGCGAAGGGCATCGATCTCGTCGCGCAGAACATTCGCCGCATCGCCGAGGAGAATCGGGTGCCGGTGTTCGAGTCGCCGAAACTGGCGCGCGCATTGTATCGCTCGACCGATTTGAACAAGGAAATCCCCGCCGGCCTGTATGTGGCGGTCGCTCAGGTTCTGTCCTATATCTTCAGGGTCCGAACTCTGAATCCGACGGTTGCCGCCAGGGTCGCGCGTCCCACCCCGCAGGTCAGCAGCGAGTTCGACGACGTATGAGCGCACGCGCCACGGTAGCAACCTTCGGCGAGTTCGCCCGCAACGGGCTCGGCGTGCCGCTTTTGGTCATGGTGGTTCTCGCCATGATGGTGCTGCCGTTGCCGGCTTTCCTGCTCGATATCTTCTTCACTTTCAACATCTCCCTGTCGATCATGATCTTGCTCGCCGTGATTTACGTGCGGCGGGCGTTGGAATTCGCCACCTTTCCGACGGTGCTGTTGGGCGCAACCTTGCTGCGCCTGGGGCTCAACGTCGCTTCGACCCGAATCGTGCTGATCAACGGCCATACCGGATCGCACGCGGCGGGCCATGTCATCGCCGCGTTCGGCGAGTTCGTCGTGGGCGGCAATTACGCGGTAGGCATGGTCGTGTTCATGGTGCTCGTGATCATCAATTTCGTGGTGATCACCAAAGGTGCGGGCCGGATCTCGGAAGTGAGCGCGCGCTTCACATTGGACGCGATGCCGGGCCGGCAGATGGCAATCGACGCCGATTTGAATGCCGGCATCATCAACCAGGCGGAGGCCATCGTCCGCCGTCAGGAGGTCCGCGAGGAGGCCGACTTCTATGGTGCCATGGACGGCGCGAGCAAGTTCGTGCGCGGCGACGCCATCGCCGGCATCCTGGTCGTATTCATCAATTTGTTCGGCGGCACGATCATCGGCGCAGCCCAGCACGGCATGTCGCTCGCCGACGCGGGGCGCACTTACGCACTCCTCACCATCGGCGATGGATTGGTTGCGCAGATCCCCGCGCTGCTGCTGTCCGTGGCGGTGGCCATTCTCGTCACCCGCGTGTCGCGGCCGCATGACATGAGCCAGCAGATCATGACGCAGGTGCTGGGCCAGCCCAAGGCGTTGGGAGTCACGAGCGGCATATTGACCCTGCTCGGCGTCATCCCGGGCATGCCGAATCTGGTTTTTTTAGGGATGGCGGCCGTCTGCGCCGCAGGGGCTTATTTTCTCAGCAAGCGCAAGGCATCCGACAAGGCCGCGGCGGCCGCGCCCGCCGCGGCTGCGGCGGTCCCCACAGAGCAGCGCGATCTGTCGTGGGATGACGTCGAGGCCGTCGATCTGATCGGACTCGAGGTGGGGTATCGGCTGATTGCGCTCGTGGACCGCAACCAGGGCGGCGAACTGATGGGGCGCATCAAGGGCGTGCGCAAGAAGCTGTCGGAGGAACTCGGATTCCTCGTGCAGGCCGTGCATATTCGAGACAACCTGGAACTCGCCCCGAACTCCTATCGCATCACCATTCTCGGCGCACCCGTCGGCGAGTCCGAAGTGTTCCCGGACCGCGAGCTCGCCATCAACCCGGGCCAGGTTTCGGGAACGCTGCCGGGCTCGGCAACCAAGGATCCCGCTTTCGGCTTGGATGCGCTTTGGGTCGAGAAGTCGCGGCGCGAGCAAGCGCAGGCGCTGGGCTACACGGTCGTCGACGCCAGCAGCGTCATCGCGACTCACCTGAGCCATCTGCTTCAGTCTCATGCGCACGAGCTGCTCGGCCACGAGGAAGTGCAGCAGTTGCTCAATCGCTTGGCGAAGAGCGCGCCGAAATTGATCGAAGACTTGGTACCGAAGCTCCTGCCGATGAGCGTCGTCGTCAAGGTGCTGCAGTATCTGCTCTTGGAGCGCGTGCCGATCCGCAATCTGCGCACCGTCTGCGAAACCCTCGCCGAACTTGCGCCGAAAACCCAGGACCCCGTGACGCTGGTAGCCGCCGTACGCATCGCGCTCGGCCGCAGCATCGTGCAGAACATCGGCGGGCTGCGCCAGGAGCTACCGGTCATGACCTTGGATCCGGCGCTCGAACAGGTGCTCCAGGATTCGATGGTGTCAGGCACGGAAGCATCACCCGGCTTCGAGCCCGGGCTCGCCGACAGGATTCAGGCGGCGCTCGCCGACAGCACGCGGCGCCAAGAAGCGGCAGGCGAGCCTGCCGTGCTGCTGGTTGCACCCAAAATTCGTCCGTGGATCGCGCGCTTGATGCGCCATGCGACCCCATCGTTGGCGGTGCTGGCCTACAACGAAATCCCGGAAAACCGCCGCATCCGGGTCATTGCGGCGGTTGGACGATGAACTTGCTTGATTCATGGAGGTTTGCATGAAGATTAAACGTTACATGGCCGCGAGCATGCGTGCGGCTCTGGCGCAGGTGCGCGCGGAGCAGGGGCCCGATGCCGTGATTCTCTCGAGCCGGCGCAGCGACACGGGCATCGAGGTGATAGCCGCCGTGGACTACGACGAGGCATTGTTCGCCGATGCGACCCGGCAGCGCTCGCCGGCCTCCGTGACCATCCCCGAGCCCGCCACGCCCGCCATGCCAGCCGCTCCCGCCGTAGCCACCGCGCCCGCCATGCCAGCCGCGCCCGCCGTAGCCGCCGCGACCGCCACATCAGCGCTCGCACGCGGAGCTGGGAGAACGCCTGCGGCCGCCCGCTCGAGGGCGCCGGAAGCGCCGGACTCGAGCATCGGCGCCATGCATCGGGAACTCAAGGATCTGCGGCAGATGCTCGAAACAGGGCTCGCCGGAATGTCATGGAACGACAAGCGACTGCGCGAGCCCTTGAAGGCTCGGGTCCTCGAAGAGCTGACGGCGATGGATATCGCACCGGATGTGGCCCTGGCGCTCGCGAACCGCGCGCCACGGCGCACTACCCTGGAAAACCCCTCCCTCATTCCGCTGGCGCTGCTCGTCAAGCATCTGCCCGTCGTCGACGATCTCTCCTTCGTGAACGGCGGTGTCATCGCGGTGGTCGGGCCAACCGGAGCCGGCAAGACAACGACCATTGCCAAGATCGCGGGGCGTTGGTGCATGCGACACGGCAGCCGGGATCTGGCGCTGGTGAGCACCGATGGCTACCGAATAGGCGCCCGCGATCAGCTTCTCACGTACGCGCGCATTCTCGGTGCGCCGATGCATGCAGCGAACACCGGCAAGGAATTGGCCCGAGTGCTGGAGCGACTCAAAACTAAAAAACTGATACTCATCGACACGGCCGGCATGGGCCCGCGGGACGTGAGACTGGCCGAGCAGCTCGCGGCGCTGCAACTCGGAGCCGCGCGCGCGCGGGTCCTGTTGGCGCTGCCGGCCCAAGGCGAGGGCCACGCGCTCGACGAAATCGTACAGTCTTTCGCGCCCTTGAATCCGGTCGGCTGCATCCTGACCAAGGTGGACGAGGCGGCGAGCTTGGGCGCGGTGATTTCGACCGCCTTGCGTCATCGCTTGAAGATAGCCTATGTGTGCGACGGCCAGCGGGTGCCGGAGGATCTGCACGCCGCTCATGAGAAGCGCATATGGCTGGTGAGCGCCGCCCACCAGTTGAAGATGAACGCGCCGCCCCGCGACGAAGCCTACTACGCCCGCAACTTCGGCCGAGAACATGCCCATGCGTGATATTCGACTTCCGCACGGCCGCGCCGAGGCGCTGGCCGAACTCAATTCCTCGCGTCCCGTGAAGGTGATCGCCGTCACCGGCGGCAAGGGAGGCGTAGGCAAGACGACGGTGTCGGCCAATTTGGCCGTGTCGATGGCCGCCCAGGGCCGCGACGTCATGTTGCTCGACGCCGATCTTGGCTTGGCCAACGTCGATGTCGTCCTCGGACTCCATACCCGGTTCCACATGGGCCATGTGATCAAGGGCGAATGTTCGCTGGAGGAGGCGATCGTCACCGGACCGCACGGTTTGCAAATCGTACCGGCGGCCTCCGGCATGAAGCATATGGCGAACCTGTCGGAGGCCGAGCACGCCGGAATCATCCGCGCGTTCAGCGAGCTCTACCACCGGGTCGACGTGCTCGTGGTGGATACCGCCGCAGGATTGCATGACAGCGTCACGACCTTCGCGCAGGCTGCTCATCATGTGCTGGTGGTGGTTTGCGACGAGCCCGCATCCATCACCGATGCTTATGCGCTGATCAAGGTACTGAGCCGCGAGCACGGTGTGCAGCGCTTCCAAATATTGGCGAATCAGACCCGGCGATCGGGGGAAGGGCCCGCCCTTTTCCAAAAAATTGCGCGGGTCTGTGACCGATTTCTCAATGTGGGACTCGAGTTTGCGGGTTCCGTACCGTTCGACGACTACCTGCGCCGTGCGGCGCAACGTCAAACCGCCGTGGTCGATGCGTACCCGGCTTCTATTTCATCGATTGCCCTCAAGAATCTCGCATCGAAGGCCGATAAGTGGTCCGTACCTCAGGGGGCACGAGGTCACCTTGAGTTCTTTGTCGAACGCATGGTAGGGACTCGGATGGGTTCCTCGACGGTATTGCAATGAGAGCAAGCACACAGTACTCGAATACGCAGAAACGCGGTGCCAAGCCGCCCGTGGACGACGGCGTTCCAGTCGACCAGGTACCGCAGAAGGAATTGGTGCTGAGGCATGCCGATTTGGTCAAGCGGATCGCCTATCACTTGGTCAGCCGAATGCCGCCCAATGTCGAGGTCGACGATCTGGTTCAGGCCGGAATGATCGGTTTGCTGGATGCGGCCAAGCATTATTCCGCCAACAAGGGCGCGAATTTCGAAACCTATGCGGGAATCCGGATTCGCGGATCCATGCTCGACGAAGTGCGCAAATCCGATTGGACTCCGCGTTCAGTGCATCGAAACATGCGCGAAATGGCCGACGTGGTGCGCAAGATCGAAAACGCCAAGGGACAGGACGCAAGTCCGACCGACATCGCGGAAGGTCTGGGCGTGCCCATCGAGGAATATCACAAGCTGGTGCAGGACGCGGCCACCTGCCGCCTGTTCAGTTTCGATCAAATGGGGTCGAGCGAGGACGAGTCAAGCCCCGCGGACCACGCCCGCGACGAGCAGCCGGGGCCCTTCGATCACATCGAAAACGCCGGGTTTCGCGATGCGCTGAGCTCGGCGATCAGCGGGCTCCCGGAGCGGGAAAAGCTGGTCCTGTCGCTGTATTACGATGAAGACATGAATTTGCGCGAAATCGGCGAGGTGCTCGAAGTTTCCGAATCGCGGGTCTGCCAGATTCACGGACAAGCGCTGGTGCGCTTGCGCGCGCGGCTCGCGGAGTGGCTGCAGCCGAATTAGCCCATGGATATCTTAAGCATCATCGGCATCGTGCTAGCGCTGATAGCAATCATCGGCGGGGCGATCTTGAAGGGCAGCAGCGCAGGCGCCCTCGTCGGCAGCGCCGCCTTCGTCATCGTCGTAGTGGGGACGTTTGCGGCCAGCCTCGTGCAGACGCCCCTGGCGACATTCCTGCGCGCATGGAAAATCGTCTCCTGGGTGTTCAAGCCGCCGGCGAACAACCCCACCGCCATGATCGAGAAGATAGTCGAGTGGAGCAATATTGCGCGCAAGCAGGGGCTGCTCGGACTCGAGTCCGCCGTCGAGGTGGAGAAGGACGAATTCCTCAAAAAGGGCCTGCAGTCACTGGTCGATGGCGGCGAGCCGGATGCGATCCGCTCCAGCATGGAAATCGAATTGGACACGATGGAGCACTTCGACACGCAGGCCGCCAAGGTATTCGAGGCCATGGGCGTCTACTCGCCGACGCTCGGCATCATCGGCGCGGTCATGGGATTGATGGCCGTCATGCAGAATCTCAACGACCCCTCGAAGCTCGGCCATGGCATCGCCGCCGCGTTCATTGCGACCATCTACGGAATTGCCTTTGCCAATCTCCTGTTCCTGCCCATGGGAAACAAGTTGAAGTCGGTGATTCATGGGCAGTCCCAGGTTCGGACGATGGTGATCGAGGGAATCATCGCCATCGCGCAGGGCGAGAACCCGCGCAATATCGAGTCGAAACTGCAAGGCTACTTCCACCACTGATAGGACGCCATGGCCCGCAAGAAGAAGCACGAGGAACATGTGAACGCGGAAGCCTGGGCGATCCCCTATGGCGACCTCGTAACGCTGCTCTTTGCGTTGTTCACCGTGATGTACGCCATGTCATCGGTGAACGAGGGGAAATTTCGCGTCCTCTCGGATTCGATGATTGCCGCATTCAACGGCGCGCCCAAGAGCATGCGGCCGGTCAATATAGGCGAAAAAGAACCCGGCAAAGGCGGCGATAAGCAGCTATCGGGCATCACGCCCACGGTCTTCATCAAAATCAGGGACGAGAAATCCGCGCCCGACGCCGGCCTCGCGCCGCGGAACCCGACCAAGACCGAGACCGCGCACCCTGTGGAACTCCCCGGAGCCTTGATTCGCATGCAGCGTCAGGTGCAGGACGCCATGCAGTCGCTCATCGATGCGAAATTGGTGACGGTGCGCCGCGAGAACATGTGGCTCGAAATCGAGATCAACGCCGACATTCTATTTCCCAGCGGCGCCGGAGAATTCGCGCCGGCCGCCGAGCCCGTGCTCGACAAACTGGCAGAGGTTTTGAAGCCCTTCCCGAATCCCATCCGCGTCGAGGGACACACCGACGATCGGCCGATACGCACCACGGCTTTCCCGTCCAATTGGGAGCTGTCGGCGGCGCGTGCCGCCAGTGTCGTGCATCAATTCACCAGGCAGGGCATCGATCCACTGCGGCTAGAAATCGTAGGTTTCGGAGAATTTCATCCGCGTCAGACGAACGAAACGGTCGAAGGACGCAACGCGAACCGCCGCGTCGTCGTCCTGGTCCTCGAGGAAGTCGCGCCGGGCGCGCCCGTGACCGCGAGAACCACCGATCAAGCACGGCAGACCGAAGTTCCCGGAGTCGACCTGGCCGATTCGAGCAACGCCGCGAACCGCATGCTGGCGCGCGCGTCGCCCGCGACTTTGGAAAAGACCCTGTTGATCAAAGAGCAAGCAAAGCCACAACCGCGCGAGCAACCCAAGCCAGAATGAGCGAGGTCACGCAATGAGTGAAGTTGACCGCTTAAGTAACTCCGGTCTTTATCCGGCGCTGCCGATCGCAGACAGGCGTCCCTCCAAGGACGGCTCACAGGGGCCGCCGCGCGGCGACAAGCAACCGCCGGACAAACCGGCGGGCAGCGCCGATCCGGCAACGCCACGTCCCCCCAAGTCCCTCATCGACGAGTACGCATAGCATGAACATCGATATCAGCACAGTTCTCGAGTCGGCGGCCGCCATGCTTTCACTCCTGGGCCTGAGTGCGGCATTCTTCGCGGTTCGCTCTGTCCGCGGCCTGCAAGCACGCATCCTCGACGCCGAGGCGAGCTTGATGGCCGTGCGCCGCGAGCTTGAAATCGTTGCCTCGATCAGCACCAAGGCCGGCAGGCGCGTGAAGCGGATCGAGCAGGACTATTCGGGCGTGTCCGAGCGTGTCGATCAGGTCGAGCTTCGAGGGGCCGCACAGCACTTCGACGAAGCGATCGAGTCCGCGCGGCGCGGTGCGGACTCGGGCAGGCTCGCACGGCAGTTCGGCTTGAGCCGCGGCGAAGCGGATCTCGTGATCCGATTGCACGGGCGCAAGAAGAGCGCCTGAAGCGCCGGCGCTCGTGCAGCTCGCAAAGGCTCTTGAGGCAAAACGAACAAAGCCCCTGCCGCGGGCAAAACTTAAGCCGCGCGGCAGGGCTGCCGCCCTACCTCACGCGAGCGCCGGCGGACGCAGCTCGCCCGCAAGCTCGATGACGATGTCCGCGGGGAGACCGGCACGCTTGGCGGCTTCGCGTATCGCATCTCCGCTCTCGGCTTCATAGAGACAGTAGGTTTTTCGCTTGTCCGCCGTCAGGAACGAGTGCAGCCACTTGACCCCGACCGCAGCGTTGATATCACCGACAGCCTTGAGATCGTTCGCTGACGCATTAAATTCCTTGGCGAAATTTCGTTCTATCATGAATAGTGCCATGATCTTATCCCCCGTTTGAGTTAGTGAATGGTCGCGTCGGATTCGCCGCATTGAAGTCCGTGTCGGATGGCATAGCTCGCCGCCTCGGTACGATTGGCACAATGCGTTTTGTTCAGAATATTTCGAACGTGCGTGGCCACGGTATTGAGGCTTATTGCCAGCACCAGCGAAACATCCTTGTTCGTCCGCCCGAGGGCAAGGAGACGCAGAACCTCGACTTCGCGCGCCGTCAGATCGTCGGGGAAGGTCACTCCACAGTCCCTCGAATGCAGCAAGGCATCGATGTCGGCGACCAACTGTGCCATACCCAGCCGGCGCGCGAGCTGTTCGGCTTCGCGCAACTGCTGCAGGCCCCGGCGCCGTTCCGCATCCGTCTGCCCCTTGACCAAATAGGCTCCGTAGCGGAAGAACGTCCGCGCAAGAAAGGGCCACGCGCGCATGCCGCGATTGAGAATCAGGGCTTCATCGAAGTGTTTGCGGGCGAGCTCCGGCCAGTTTGCGGTGCACGCGAGCATGGCGAGATACAGCTCGGTGGCGCCGAAGCACACGGCAGTCGGATGGTTCGCGGTCTGTCCCTCATACGGGAGCAATAGACGGTAGAGCGACTCGGCGCGGCCGGCATCCGCCAGAGCGCAGCACGTCTCCGCGCAAAACACCAGGCAGGTCATGTACATGTCGTCCCGGCGTATCGCGCAGCCATCCAGCTCGATCAGCCGATCAAGGATGCCGCGCGCCTCCGGCAGCAATCCTATCTCGGCGCAAATAAGCATCAGGCCAGGCTCCCACATGCGCTTCATCGCGCTGTCCGCCATCTCCTTGATCTGCGGCGCTAAGGCGTGCAAGCGACCCAGGTCCCGGTTCAAAGCGAACATTTGCGCACCGTAAACACCGTCCGCATCGTCGCGGCGAGTTTTCATGCCGATCTGCAGCAGCCCTTCGATCCTGCTTTCCAGGCCGGCCCAGTCGCCTCGCAGCAGCGCCAGCGTCACCCCATAGGTGCCGGTCCGGTATTGGTGGAGCCCGAATCGAGCAGTGCTCAGGTTGTGATAGTGCCCAAGGAGATCTTCCAGCTCCTTGAGTTGTCCCGATTCGAAGTAGTTCAGCGCCTGCCAGTGATAGGCATCCGCCAATAGGTCTTCGCTCCCCGTATACCGGGCGACTGCTATGTATTCCTGTCCGAGCAGCAGCCGCCGGTGAAGGCTCTCGGGAGCGGCGCGCAGCGCCATGACCGTCAGTTGGTAGCATGCGCAGCGCGCCGCGGCGTCGGAACTGCGGGCGGCAATATCGAGCGCCTTGTCCACCCATAGCTGCACCCGCGATTTATCCGCGGCCGTTCTTTGAGCGAACGCCAGCGTCGCCAATGCCTTCGCGCGGTGGACCGAATCGCCGGGCAAAACCGCCAGTGCGCGCTCGAGCAAAGGAACGATGTGCTGTTGGGCGACATGTTGCGAGGACATTGCGAGGAGCATCAACACATCGACCAGCAATTCGGCGCTTCCGAGCACGCGAGTCCGGTTCACCGCTTCCAGCAATACTTCAATGGAACGCTGGATTTGCCCGAGCTCCTTCAGCGCCGAGCCTTTCAGGATATAGGCGCGGGCCAGCCGCTCATCGTGCACCATTCCGCAGCGCTCCAGCGTTTCAATGGCGCGGTCGTAATGCAGAAGGGCGTCCTCGTAAGCGTACATTCGAACGGCGCTGTCGGCGGCCCGCAGCGCGTAGACGACGGCATTGTCCGCGTTTCCCAGCTCGGCCGCTTCGTGATAATGGTGCGCGATCCGCGTGAGCGCGGACTCCAGGTGCGCGGAATGAACGCTGACCAGGGCATCGCCGGCGCGTCCATGCAAACGCAGACGATCCGCCGCAGGCAAGTCTTCGTAAATCGTCTCGCGGATCAATGCATGGGTGAATTGGTAGGTGCCGTAGGCATCGGCATCCGATTGCAAGACCCCTGCCTGAATGGCGGGTTCCAGGACGGTGAGGACGGATTGCACATCCTCTTTCGCGGCCGCGGCGATTTCACGGGCCGTGAATTGCCGGCCGTAGACGGCCGCGACGCACAGCAGCTCGTTGCAGCGGTCCGAGAGGCGGCTCAACCGCCGCCCGATGGTCTCGCGCACTCCGGCGGGAATTCTGGCCGGCATCGCCGCAATGGCGGTTCCCGCGCTTTCATCGATGAGCACCTTTATCAACTCGATGGCGAACAACGGGTTCCCATCCGTTCGCTGATAAATCATCTTGATCGCGGACTCGGAGAGGTTCGTGTCGCACAGTTGCTCGGCGACCTCACCGATGGCCGACTGCGAAAGTCCCGCAAGATGCACGCGCTGAACGCCCGCATCTCGGCCAAGACCACCGAGCGTGCTCAGCAGGGGCGTCTTCCTCGATGCATCGGCATCCCGGTAAGTGCCGACGATGAGCACGCGGCTACCCATCAATTCCTGATGCAGGAACTCCAAGAGCGACAGCGAGGGCACGTCGGCCCAATGCAAGTCATCGAGCACCAGGGTAATCGGCACCTGCTGCGCGGCTTGGTGGAAGAATTGCCGGATGGCATCGAAGGTGCGAAATCGCGCCGGGCTCGAATCCGCCATCGCAGCCGGCGCATGGTGCGGATGAGGCGATGAATCGAGCAGCTCAGGCACGAGCGCGGCAATATCCCTGGCGGCCGAACCCATGTTGAGACGCACTTCGTCGAGCGAGGAGGCGTCGACGTAACTTCGAAGGATTTGCACCCAGGGCCAGTACGGCGGCGCCCCGGCCTCCTCACGGCAGCGTCCCCACAGCACGAGCGCCCCTTGATCTTCCGCGACATCCGCGAGCGCCTCCGCGCACCGGGTCTTTCCGATTCCCGCTTCGCCCGCAATCAATACCATCTGACGGCGACCTGCCAGCATCCGGTCGAATGCCGCCCGAAATGCATCGAGTTCCCGGGAGCGGCCGACGATGGGTCGGTACTGATTCACGCGCTCGGTCGCCAGATCATCCATGGTTATGATTCTACCTAGGATTCTCGGTGAAGCAGCACCCGCCCGATCGTCGAGGCGGGCGCTGCCTCGATCATATGAATCAGGACTCAAGTTCCCGATTGCCTGTCATTGGCGCCTTGACTCTCGCAGGAAACGGCCGTGTTCCAATCGGCGAAGCTCCCCTTCGGGTTGTGCTCCCACGCCCAGACGTGCAATTCGTAAAACGCCGGCAAGCCGAACCGGTTGGGTGCTCCAACGTAGTTCAGCAGGTCCCCCTCCAAAGCCGGCGTGCCACCGGCGGGATGCTGCTTTTGCCAAACGTCGGCGAGGACGATGAATTCGACGCCTACGAGACGCAGTGCGCCGCCGGGAAGCGGCTCGTAGATCAAGGCCTCAGGCTGGTCCGCCTGCAGCACACCGCCCGCCACCCGAGAAGGCAGCACGAAATGAACACCCATGGCCCCGGTGTCGGGGCCGCTGACGCAAGGTGTCCCTTGCACGAAGCCTTCGGCGATCGCGACATTGATGTCCTTGAATCGCTCCGTGGCCACGCGGACTTTGTCAATCAGCGGCGAACTGTCATTCTTGAACTTAGACTGAGCGCCCATGGCGAGGAGCGGTATGGCCAGAGGCAGCAAGGCGAAATGTAAATTGCGGAAAATGCGCATCGGTGTTCTCCCCTTTCGCTCGGTGATGAATCTATTCCGGCACCAAAGTACCGGCGCGACGGACGTGCGGCCATCCTCAGAATTGATGAGAGAACGTCCTGCGGCATTGGTGAGCCGCACCAGCGCGATGCAGCAATCATGACGACTAGCGTTCCATAACCGGGCTTCGAATCGGGGGAAAATTCCATCAACAACGGCTACGGACTTAGAAGCTATGACGATCTCGCGAGGCATTACGTCGAAGGCGTTGACTACGCCGTGCACGTCGCGTGTCGCGAGCGCTCCCAGGTCGCGGTTCTGGCGCCGCACGGCGGGCGAATCGAAGGCCGGACGTCGGAGGTCGCGCGCTTGATCGCCGGCGATGAGCACCGCCTCTACCTTTTCGAGGGACTGCGTACTACCGGCGACAATTTCGACTGCCTGCACATCGCGAGCCATCGGTTCGACGAGCCGCGTGCCCTCGGCCTGATATCCGAATGCGATACTGTCGTGGCCGTGCACGGATATGCCGCTTCGGGACCCGACGTGTTGCTGGGAGGCTTGAACGAGCGGCTGAAGCTGATGGTCGCGCGGGCGCTCGCGAAGATCGGGCTCTCGTGTCTGACCGATGGGCACCGCTTTCCCGGCAAAGACCCGCGCAACATTTGCAACCGCGGCCGCTCGGGCGGGGGCGTGCAACTCGAGTTGAGCGAAGAATTTCGCAAGCGAGGCAACCTGGCTGAACTTGCCGGTGCGGTGCGCACGGTTCTGGAAAATCGCCATGCGTAGCCTAGTATGCTACGGGGACTGTTGGGATCGGCGCCTGACGGCACCGCCAGCGCGTGGAAGGGTGGCCAAATGAAAAAGTTCAAACACGAAGCTGAGTTGTTCAAGGCGGCCTTGCTCGCCGGGATTCACTATGCGGAGGGCCGCGGGGCGGTGGAATTCGAGGCAACCGACTCGGCGAGCGACAAGGCCCTATACGTCTATCGACTGCTCGTCCACGACAAGATCATTGCGCCCATGCCGGAAGAACAAGTGGCCGAGAAGACGATCCGGCACCGGCTTGCGACCTGGCATGCGCATCAATTGCCCAAGGGACATCCGCTGTTAGAGTAAACTTCTATGGCCGCTGAGCAGCCGGCAACTCGCTTAGTCGAAGCGGCCGCCGCGGCGCCAATCTGGGGTATCAGCTCGCGAGCAGCGTGGTGACCAAGGCACGCATGCTGGGCTACCGGCGCATCGTCTTGGATACCCTGGAGGGTATGATCGCCGCTCGCACGCTGTACAGCTCCCTGGGATTTCGGGAGACCGCGCCTATTACTTGAATCCGATGGCAGGCGTGACCTACATGGAATTGATTCTCCGATCGGTATGAGCCGGTGCGAGGACGTGCCGAGGCTCGGCAGGGGATGTGAAGCGGGGGATGTGGGACATATCTTAAGATATATCTACTACCCTAATCGCGTCTTTCGCGGCCGGAAGTAGGAAGGGGGGCTCCAAGTACTCTGATTTAGGTCCGCCTTGCGATTGACACCACGTGACGCGCACCGCAAAATACGCGGCTCATTTTGAGGAGGGGTACCCAAGCGGCCAACGGGGGCAGACTGTAAATCTGCTGGCTTATGCCTTCGTAGGTTCGAATCCTACCCCCTCCACCAGCTGGGAAGAGGGTTCGATGCCATTGGCTTTGGCTTATAGCAGAGTGCGGGTGTAGTTCAATGGTAGAACGTCAGCCTTCCAAGCTGATCACGTGGGTTCGATTCCCATCACCCGCTCCAAATGGATGCGGCCCACGTAGCTCAGTTGGTAGAGCACGTCCTTGGTAAGGACGAGGTCAGCGGTTCAATCCCGCTCGTGGGCTCCAGTTTAAATTATTTAAGAGGTACTTGCCGTGTCGAAGGGGAAGTTTGAGCGAACGAAGCCGCACGTGAACGTGGGGACGATAGGACATGTGGACCATGGCAAGACGACGTTGACGGCGGCGTTGACGAAGGTGATGGCGGAGAAGTTTGGCGGGGAATTCAAGGCCTACGACCAGATCGACAAGGCACCGGAGGAGCGTGCGCGTGGGATCACGATAGCGACGGCGCACGTGGAGTACCAGAGCGAGGCGCGTCACTACGCGCACGTGGACTGTCCCGGGCATGCGGACTACGTGAAGAACATGATCACGGGAGCGGCGCAGATGGACGGGGCGATATTGGTGGTATCGGCGGCGGACGGTCCGATGCCGCAGACGCGCGAGCACATATTGCTGGCGCGCCAGGTGGGTGTGCCGTACATCGTGGTGTATTTGAACAAAGCGGACATGGTGGACGATGCGGAGCTGCTGGAGCTGGTGGAGCTTGAGGTGCGCGATTTGCTGACGCTGTACAAGTTTCCCGGGGACAAGACGCCGATCATCACCGGTTCTGCGCTCAAGGCGCTGGAGGGGGATGAGAGCGAGATAGGGGTTGCCTCGGTGATCAAGCTGGTCAAGGCGCTTGATGAGTACATACCGGTGCCGAAGCGTGCGGTGGAGGGGGCATTTTTGATGCCTGTGGAGGATGTTTTTTCGATTGCGGGGCGCGGCACGGTGGTGACGGGGCGCATTGAGCGGGGGATCGTGAAGGTGAACGATGAGGTTGAGATCGTGGGGATACGCCCGACGACCAAGACGACGTGCACGGGGGTGGAGATGTTTCGCAAGCTCCTCGATGAGGGGCAGGCGGGGGACAACGTGGGGGTGCTGCTGCGGGGCACGAAGCGCGAGGAAGTGGAGCGCGGGCAGGTGTTGTGCAAGCCGGGGAGCATCAATCCGCACACGAAGTTTGAGGCCGAGGTGTACGTGCTGACGAAGGAGGAAGGGGGGCGGCACACGCCGTTCTTCAAGGGGTATCGGCCGCAGTTCTACTTTCGCACCACGGACGTGACGGGCGCGGTGGAGTTGCCGGAGGGCACCGAGATGGTGATGCCCGGGGACAACATCAAGATCGTGGTGGAGCTGATTGCGCCGATCGCGATGGAGCAGGGCTTGAGGTTTGCCATCCGCGAGGGCGGCAAAACAGTCGGCGCCGGCGTCGTCGCCAAGGTGATTGCGTAACATTTACAGGGCAGTAGCTCAATTGGCAGAGCGGCGGTCTCCAAAACCGCAGGTTGGGGGTTCGATTCCCTCCTGCCCTGCCAGTCGTCACTCGGGCCTGTAGGTAGCGGCATTAACATGGCAGAAGTCCAAACATCCGCGGGCGCGTCGCCGAAAGACACCGCGCTGATGGCGTTGTCGATCATCGTGCTACTCGCAGGCATCGTCGCCTTCTATTGGTATGACGAACTGGCGCTGCCGTTTCGAATTGTGATGGTCATAGCCGGCATTGCGGCTGCGGCCGGGTTAATGCGGTTCACGTGGTACGGCCGGGAGTTCTGGCAGTTCGCGCTGGCCGCGCGCATCGAACTGCGCAAAGTGGTGTGGCCGGAGCGCGAAGAGACGATCAAGACCACCTACGTGGTTTTTATTTTCGCCATTGCGATGGGCATCTTTTTCTGGGTCCTCGACTGGGGTCTGACGTGGTTGACTCGATGGTTGAGCGGCCAATCCGGCTGAAGAATTCGGAGCTGTCTATGGCTTTGCGATGGTATGTGGTTCACGCGTATTCGAACTTCGAGCACAAAGTCTCCGAGTCGCTCAAAGAGCGGGTCAAGCGTGCCGGTTTGGAAGCCAAGTTCGGCGAAATTCTGGTGCCCACCGAAGAAGTCGTCGAGATGCGCGACGGGCAGAAGCGCAAGTCCGACCGCAAATTCTTTCCGGGCTACGTGCTCGTGCAGATGGAGATGGACGAAGACACCTGGCACTTGGTCAAAGAGGTGCCGAAGGTCCTCGGGTTTATCGGCGGCACGAGCGACAAACCGGCGGCCATCACCGACAAGGAAGCGATGTCGATTCTGCGCCGCGTGGAAGAGGGCGTGGACAAGCCGAAGCCGAAAGTGCTGTTCGAGCCCGGCGAAGTGGTGCGAGTGACCGACGGCCCGTTCAACGACTTCAACGGCGTGGTCGAGTCGGTGAATTACGAGAAGAACCGGCTGCAAGTGGCGGTGCAGATCCTGGGGCGCTCCACGCCCGTGGAACTGGATTTCTCGCAGGTCGAGAAGGGCTAAGTTTTATCGGGCGGGGCGCATCGCCCCGTTGAATGTTGCGCGTAAGCGCATTGACCAGGTCGCGCTCCGTCGGGGGGAGCGGCCCGAACCAGGGGAGCTTTCTCTAAAAGGGAAAGCGTTTGTACCCACAGGAGCGACGCGATGGCGAAGAAAGTCACAGGCTATATCAAGCTGCAGATCCCCGCGGGCCAGGCGAACCCAAGTCCGCCGGTGGGACCCGCCTTGGGTCAGCAGGGCGTGAACATCATGGAGTTCTGCAAAGCATTCAATGCGCAGACCCAGGCCTTGGAAAAAGGATTACCGACCCCAGTAGTGATCACGGTATACAGCGACCGCAGCTTTACCTTCATCATGAAGACGCCGCCGGCGTCGGTTCTCATTGCCAAGGCTCTTGGCATCCCCAAGGGCAGCGCCACGCCAAACACCGCCAAAGTGGGCAGGATTTCGCGCAAGCAGCTCGAGGACATCGCCAAGATGAAGATGCCCGATTTGACCGCCGGCGATCTGGATGCGGCCGTGCGCACCATCGCGGGCAGCGCCCGCAGCATGGGCGTCGATGTGGAAGGAGTCTGACATGGCAGCCGTAGCGAAACGCACGAAGGGTTGGAAAGAGAAGCTGCCGCCGGGCAAGGCGTATCCGATCGATGATGCCCTCAAGCTCGTCAAGGAATTCGCGACCGCCAAGTTCAACGAGTCCGTGGACGTGTCGGTAAATCTGGGCGTCGACGCCACGAAATCGGACCAGCAAGTCCGCGGCTCCACGGTGATGCCGCACGGCACGGGCAAGACCGTGAGGGTGGCAGTGTTCACGCAGGGCAAGAACGCCGAGGCAGCCAAGGCGGCCGGCGCCGACATCGTCGGTTTCGAGGATCTGGCCGAAAAGGTCAAGGCCGGCCAGATCGATTTCGACGTGGTGATTGCAAGCCCGGATGCCATGCGCATCGTCGGTCAATTGGGCCAGATCTTGGGCCCGCGCGGGCTGATGCCGAATCCCAAGGTGGGTACGGTCACGCCGAACGTCGCGGAAGCCGTGAAGAATGCCAAATCGGGGCAGGTCCGATACCGGACCGACAAGGCGGGCATCATCCACGCGCAAATCGGGCGCGCCGATTTCGAAGCGAGCGCGCTGAAGGAAAACCTGTTGGCGTTGGTGGCGGATCTGCAGAAGATCAAGCCGGCGACTTCGAAGGGCGTTTATCTGAAGAAACTGACCGTTTCCTCGACCATGGGTCCGGGCGTGGCGGTCGATCAGGCGAGTCTGGGCTTGGGTTAACGGTGGTTTCGAGACGGGGTCGCTTCGGGGCCCCGTTGAAGGTTGCGCGTAGAGCGCATTGCAAGCGCGTAAGCGCATGAAAGATGGAGGGCTGCGCAAGACCCGCAAGGTCGAACGCAACCACCGTCGAAGACCGCAGGCGGGCAGGGGCCCTTAAAGATCGAGCCTGCGCAGATGGTGGGACCCGAATCAGGAGTTTCCTGGTGAAGGTCGCACCGAAAGGGTACGAGGGCGTGCCCAAGGGTGGGTACGGGCGACGGCGTCCGTACCTGGTGTGTGACGCTTCTTTCCGGGGGGACCTAGATGGCACTCAAGTTAGAACAGAAGAAAGTCGTGGTGGCAGAAGTCAACGCGGTCGCGGCGAAAGCCCTGTCCGTCGTGGGCGCAGAGAACCGTGGCTTGACGGTGACGCAGATGACCGACCTTCGCGCCAAGGCGCGCAAGGAAGGGGTGTATTTGCGGATCGTCAAGAACACGCTCGCGCGCAAGGCGATCGCCGGCACGCCTTTCGAGTGCATTTCTCCGGCGCTGAAAGGACCCATTGTCCTCGCATTCTCCAATGACGACCCGGGCGCGGCCGCGCGGATCGTCAAGGCGTTTTCGAAGGACAACGACAAGCTGGTAACGACGCTCGTGTCTTTGGGCGGGCAACTGCTCAAACCCGATGCGCTCGAGCGCGTGGCTTCATTGCCCACGCGCGCGCAGGCGCTGTCGCAGCTTCTGGGTGTCCTCAAGGCGCCGATTTCGAAGTTCGTTGGTACGTTGGCCGCCCCCAACTCGAAGTTGGTACGGACGCTTGCCGCCGTTCTCGAGGCTAAAAAGAACCAAGCCGAAACGAGCGGTGCGCCGGCTTAAGGCGTGACGAATTTAAACCTGATTCGGGTCGCAAGACCTTTTACGTTATTTGGAGACGATCATGGCTGTTACTAAAGACGAAATCCTCGACGCGATATCCAAGATGTCGGTCATGGAAGTGGTTGAGCTGATTTCCGATATGGAAAAGAAGTTCAACGTTACGGCGGCTGCTCCGGCGGCTGCGGCTGCGGCGGGCCCGGGCGCAGCTCAAGCTCCGGCGGCCGAAGCGCAGACCGAGTTCACCGTGACGATGACCGAGTTCGGCGCCAACAAGGTGGGCGTGATCAAGGTCATCCGCGAGATCACGGGCTTGGGGTTGAAGGAAGCGAAAGACCTGGTGGAGGGCGCGCCTTCCACCGTCAAGGAAGGCATTCCGAAGGCGGATGCCGACACGATCAAGACGAAGCTGGAGGCCGCGGGCGCCAAGGCTGTCATCAAGTAGTGATTATTGCCGACATGCGCAGTTCGATGGTTGCCGCCGATGCAGCGGCGGCCGTCGGCTGCGCCTTTGATTTCGATCATTTGCTCGCCCAGCGAGCACCATTGGACGGGGTGGCATCACCCCCGTTAATTTCGGCGCGGAAGCGCCTGGGAAGGCATTAATGGCTTACTCGTTCACCGAAAAGAAGCGCATTCGTAAGAACTTTGGCAAGCGGCCGAGCATTCTCGGCACGCCGTATTTGCTGGCGATCCAATTGGATTCGTACCGGCGATTCCTGCAAGCGGATGTCGCCGAATCCAAGCGCGACGAAATCGGCTTGCATGCCGCCTTCGACAGCGTGTTCCCGATTTCCAGTTATTCCGGCAACGCGACGCTGGAGTACGTGAGCTATCGATTGGGCGAGCCGGTGTTCGACGTCAAGGAATGCCAGCTGCGCGGACTGACCTACGCGGCCCCGCTGCGCGTCAAGGTTCGCCTCGTGGTGCTCGACAAGGAGGCCAGCGGCGCAAAGAAGCCGGTCAAGGACGTGCGCGAGCAAGAGGTGTACCTCGGCGAGCTGCCGCTCATGACGGACAACGGCACCTTCATCATCAACGGCACCGAACGGGTGATCGTCTCGCAATTGCATCGCAGTCCGGGCGTGTTCTTCGACCACGACCGCGGCAAGACCCACTCCTCGGGCAAGCTGTTGTTCTCCGCCCGCATCATTCCTTATCGCGGTTCATGGCTGGACTTCGAGTTCGACCCGAAAGATTGCGTGTTCGCGCGCATCGACCGCCGCCGCAAGCTTCCCGTGACCATCATCCTGCGCGCCCTCGGGTACACGGAGGAGCAGGTGCTCGATATCTTCTTCGAGAAGAACGTATTCCACCTGTCGAAGAAGGAAATCGAATTCGAGATCATCCCGCAGCGCCTGCGCGGCGAGACGGCCGCGTTCGAGATCCGCGTCGGCAAGAAAGTCGTCGTCGAGGAAGGCCGCCGCATCACCGCGCGCCACGTGAAGGAGCTCGAAGAGGCGGGCGTCAAGCGCCTGCCCGTCCCCACCGAATATATGCAGGGCAAGGTCCTGGCGCACGACATCGTCAACACGGAGACCGGCGAGATCCTGGCCAAGGCCAATGAAATCCTGACCGTTCCCACGGTGGGCAAGCTGATCGAGAGCGGTGTTACGGAAATCCGCACCCTGTACGTCAACGATCTGGATCGCGGTCCGTATATTTCGGACACCTTGCGCATCGATCCCACCAAGACGCGACTCGAAGCGCTCGTTGAAATCTACCGCATGATGCGTCCGGGCGAGCCGCCGACGAAGGATGCGGCCGAGAATCTGTTCCAGAACCTGTTCTTCAACGGCGAACGCTATGACCTGTCGCCCGTGGGCCGCATGAAGTTCAACCGCCGCGTAGGCCGGGAAGAAATCACCGGTTCGGGGGTCTTGAGCAAAGAAGACATCATCGAGGTCATGAAGACCTTGATCGACATCCGCAACGGCAACGGACACGTGGACGACATCGACCATTTGGGCAATCGCCGGGTGCGCAGCGTAGGTGAAATGGCGGAGAATGCTTTCCGCATCGGCTTGGTGCGCGTCGAGCGCGCCGTCAAGGAACGCCTGACGATCGCCGAGAGCGAGCCGATCATGCCGCAGGAGATGATCAATGCGAAGCCGGTCGCGGCGGCGGTGAAGGAATTCTTCGGTTCCTCGCAGCTTTCGCAGTTCATGGATCAGAACAACCCGCTTTCCGAGGTAACGCACAAACGGCGCGTATCGGCCTTGGGCCCAGGCGGCCTGACGCGCGAGCGTGCCGGTTTCGAAGTTCGCGACGTGCACCCGACGCACTACGGCCGGGTGTGCCCGATCGAAACGCCGGAAGGCCCGAACATCGGCTTGATCAATTCTCTGGCCGTGTATGCGCGCACCAACGATTACGGGTTCCTGGAGACTCCGTACCGCCGTGTCGCGAACGGCAAGGTCACCGACAAGATCGATTACCTCTCGGCCATCGAAGAAGGCCAGTACGTGATCGCCCAGGCCAACGCGACGCTCAACGACAGAGGCGAGTTCACCGACGATCTGATTTCCTGCCGGACGCAGAACGAGTTCACCTTGTCGGCGCCCGACAAGATCGACTTCATGGATGTCTCGCCGAAGCAGATCGTCTCCGTGGCGGCCTCCCTGATTCCCTTCTTGGAGCACGACGACGCGAACCGCGCCCTCATGGGATCGAACATGCAGCGCCAGGCGGTCCCGACCCTGCGCTCGGAAACCCCGCTGGTGGGCACCGGCATGGAACGAGCCGTGGCCATCGACTCCGGCGTCACCGTGGTGGCACGGCGCGGCGGCAGCGTGGATTCCGTCGATGCCTCGCGCATCGTGGTGCGGGTGAACGATGATGAAACGACGGCCGGCGAACCCGGCGTCGACATCTATTCGCTCACCAAGTACACGCGCTCCAACCAGAACACCTGCATCAACCAGCGTCCGCTGGTGAAAGCGGGGGATTCGATCAAGCGCGGCGACGTGCTGGCCGACGGCCCGTCGACGGATCTAGGCGAGCTCGCGCTCGGCCAAAACCTGCTGGTCGCATTCATGCCCTGGAACGGCTACAACTTCGAGGACTCGATCCTGATTTCCGAGCGTGTGGTCGAGGAAGACCGCTTCACGACGATTCATATCGAAGAGCTCACCTGCGTCGCCCGCGACACCAAGCTCGGACCCGAGGAAATCACGGCCGATATTCCCAATGTGGGCGATTCCGCCCTCGCGAAGCTGGATGAGGCGGGCATCGCCTTCATCGGCGCCGAAGTGCGCGCAGGCGACATCCTGGTGGGCAAGGTCACGCCGAAGGGCGAGACGCAATTGACGCCGGAAGAGAAGCTGCTGCGCGCGATCTTCGGAGAGAAGGCGTCCGACGTGAAGGACACAAGCTTGCGCGTGCCTCCTGGGATGGATGGCACGGTGATCGACGTTCGCGTGTTCACCCGCGACGGGGTCGAGAAGGATTCGCGCGCCTTGGCGATCGAGAAATCGGAGCTGGAGCGGGTGCGCAAGGATCTGGCGGATCAGCAGCGCATCCTGGAAGACGACTTGTTCCAGCGGGTGCGCGGAATGATCGAGGGCAAGGCCGCCGAGGCGGGTCCCAAAAAGATCAAGGCCGGCACGCAAATCGACGACGCGTATCTCGCCGATCTGCCGCGCGAGCAGTGGTTCGAGATTCGCTTCAAGGACGAGGACACGAATGCGCAGCTGGAAACGGTTTCCGAGCGCCTGAAAGGCCAACGCAAGGCATTCGAAAAGCGCTTCGAGGAGAAAAAGGCCAAGATCACCGCGGGCGACGATCTGGCGCCGGGCGTGCTCAAGATGGTCAAGGTGTACCTTGCCGTGAAGCGCCGCGTGCAACCGGGCGACAAGATGGCGGGACGCCACGGCAACAAGGGCGTCATCTCCTCGATCGTGCCGGTCGAAGATATGCCGTACATGGCGGACGGCACGCCCGTCGACATCGTGCTGAACCCCCTCGGCGTGCCTTCGCGCATGAACATCGGCCAAATCTTGGAAACCCACCTGGGCTGGGCGGCCAAGGGGCTTGGCGCCAAGATCGGCAAGATGCTCGAAGCGCAGCATGCCATCGTGGAACTGCGCAAGTTCCTCGGTCAGGTCTACAACGAAACCGGCGGCCAGAAAGAAGACATCAAGTCCATGAGCGACGCCGAGGTCATCGAACTGGCGAGCAATTTGAAGAAGGGCGTGCCGATGGCTACCCCCGTGTTCGACGGCGCCAGCGAAGATGAGATCAAGAATCTGCTGACGCTGGCCGATCTGCCGACTTCGGGCCAGACCACCCTGCACGACGGACGCACCGGCGAGCAGTTCGAGCGGCCGGTCACCGTGGGCTACATGTACATGCTGAAGTTGAACCACTTGGTCGACGACAAGATGCACGCGCGCTCCACCGGGCCGTACAGCCTGGTCACGCAGCAGCCGCTCGGCGGCAAGGCGCAATTCGGCGGCCAGCGCTTCGGCGAAATGGAAGTGTGGGCGCTGGAGGCTTATGGGGCGGCGTACACGCTGCAGGAAATGCTCACGGTCAAGTCGGACGACGTCAACGGGCGTACGCAGATGTACAAGGCGATCGTCGACGGCAACCATGAAATGAAAGCCGGAATGCCGGAATCGTTCAATGTCTTGGTGAAGGAGATCCGCTCCTTGGCCATCAACATCGAACTCGAGAGCGAGGCCTAATCAATGAAAGACTTACTCAAATTGTTCAAGCAGCAAGTGCCGGTCGAGAATTTCGACTCGATCAAGATCGGCCTTGCGTCCCCGGACATGATCCGCTCCTGGTCGTACGGCGAAGTAAAGAAGCCGGAGACGATCAACTATCGCACCTTCAAGCCGGAACGCGACGGCTTGTTCTGCGCCAAGATATTCGGACCCGTCAAGGACTACGAATGTCTGTGCGGCAAGTACAAGCGCCTGAAACATCGCGGCGTTGTGTGCGAAAAGTGCGGCGTCGAAGTCACGCAGTCCAAGGTGCGCCGCGAGCGCATGGGCCATATCGAGCTGGCGAGCCCGACCGCTCACATCTGGTTCTTGAAGTCTCTGCCGTCGCGCATCGGCCTGATGCTCGACATGACCTTGCGCGAAATCGAGCGTGTGCTGTACTTCGAGGCCTTCGTGGTGGTCGATCCGGGCATGACCTCGCTGCAGCGCGGCCAGCTGCTTACCGACGAGATGTACCTGGAGTCGATCGAAGAGCACGGCGATGAATTCGACGCGCGCATGGGGGCCGAGGCGGTCCATGAGCTCTTGAAGTCCATGGATCTGCCGTCCGAGGTCGTCAAAGTCCGCGAGGACATGGCGAACACGAATTCCGAGACCAAGATCAAGCGCCTGTCGAAGCGCCTGAAATTGATCGAGGCGTTCATGGAGTCGGGCAACAAGCCGGAATGGATGGTGCTCACGGTATTGCCGGTGCTGCCGCCCGATCTGCGTCCTTTGGTGCCGCTCGACGGCGGCCGCTTCGCGACTTCGGATCTGAACGATCTGTACCGCCGCGTCATCAATCGCAACAACCGTCTGCGACGGCTGTTGGAGCTCAACGCGCCGGACATCATCGTGCGCAATGAAAAGCGCATGCTGCAAGAAGCGGTCGATGCGCTGCTGGACAACGGCCGCCGCGGGCGGGCGATCACGGGCACCAACAAGCGACCGCTCAAGTCCTTGGCCGACATGATCAAGGGCAAGCAGGGCCGGTTCCGTCAGAACCTGCTCGGCAAGCGGGTCGATTACTCGGGCCGATCGGTCATCGTCGTAGGCCCGACCTTGCGCCTGCATCAGTGCGGATTGCCCAAGAAGATGGCCCTGGAATTGTTCAAGCCGTTCATTTTCTCCAAGCTGCAGCTGCGCGGCGAAGCCTCGACCATCAAGGCGGCGAAGCGCCTGGTGGAGCGCGAGGGGCCCGAGGTGTGGGACATCCTCGAAGAGGTGATCCGCGAACATCCGGTGCTGCTCAATCGCGCGCCCACCTTGCATCGTCTCGGAATCCAGGCGTTCGAACCGGTATTGATCGAGGGCAAGGCGATCCAGCTGCACCCGCTGGTCTGCACGGCATTCAACGCCGACTTCGACGGCGACCAGATGGCCGTTCACGTGCCGCTGTCCATCGAGGCCCAGCTCGAAGCTCGGGCGTTGATGATGTCGTCGAACAACATTCTCTCGCCTGCCAACGGCGACCCGATCATCGTCCCATCGCAGGACGTCGTTCTCGGGCTCTACTACATGACCCGCGAGCGCGTGGGCGCGAAGGGCGAGGGCATGGCGTTCAGCGACGTCGCCGAAGTGCATCGTGCCTACGAGAGCCGCAATATCGATTTGCAGGCCAAGGTCAAGGTGCGGCTGTCCGAATACATCCGCGATCCGGCCGGTAACCTGGTGCAGAACATCCGGGTGGTCTCGACCACGGCGGGCCGCGCTCTGTTGTCCGAGATCCTGCCTCACGGCCTCTCGTTCGACGCGATCAACCAGGACATGACCAAGAAGACGATCTCCGGAACCATCAATGCCTGCTATCGCACGGTCGGCCTGAAGGAAACGGTCGTTTTCGCCGACCAGCTCATGTACACCGGCTTTCACTACGCCACGCGCGCAGGCGTGTCGATCGGCGTGGACGACATGGTCGTGCCGCTGCAGAAGACCAAGATTCTGGCCACCGCCGAGAAGGAAGTGAAGGAGATCCAGGAGCAATATTCCTCGGGACTCGTCACCAACGGCGAACGCTACAACAAGGTGGTCGACATCTGGTCGCGTACCAATGACCAAGTGGCAAAGGCCATGATGGAGAAGCTGGGCACCGACGAGGTCACGGACACCAAGGGCAACAAGGTTCGGCAGAAGTCGTTCAATTCCATCTTCATGATGGCCGATTCCGGCGCCCGCGGTTCCGCCGCGCAGATTCGCCAGCTCGCAGGCATGCGCGGCTTGATGGCGAAGCCCGACGGCTCGATCATCGAGACGCCGATCACCGCGAATTTCCGCGAAGGCTTGAACGTACTGCAGTACTTCATCTCGACCCACGGCGCACGCAAGGGCCTGGCCGACACGGCATTGAAGACGGCCAACTCCGGCTACCTCACCCGGCGCCTGGTCGACGTGGCGCAGGACTTGGTGGTCACCGAGATCGATTGCGGCACCACGAATGGCCTGTCGATCACTCCGATCGTCGAAGGCGGCGACGTGGTCGAAGGCCTGGGCGAGCGCGTATTGGGACGCGTGGTCTCCGAGAACGTGGTGGTGGCGGCGAGCGGCGAAGTGCTCGTGAAGGCCGGAGTTCTCATCGATGAGAAGCTGGTCAAGTTGCTGGAAAGAATGGGCATCGATCAGGTCATGGTGCGTTCGCCCATCACCTGCGAAACCCGCTATGGCGTTTGCGCGCAGTGCTACGGCCGCGATTTGGGCCGCGGCCATCGCATCAACATCGGCGAAGCGGTGGGCGTCATCGCGGCGCAGTCGATCGGCGAGCCCGGTACGCAGCTGACCATGCGCACCTTCCACGTCGGCGGCGCGGCCTCGCGGGCGGCGGCGGCCAACGGTGTCGAGGTCAAGTCGAAGGGCACCATCCGTTTGCACAACATCAAGACCGTGCGCCACGAGAAGGGGCATCTGGTCGCGGTGTCGCGTTCGGGCGAGTTGGGGGTCGTGGACGAGTTCGGCCGGGAGCGCGAGCGCTACAAGATCCCGTACGGCGCAACCATCACGGTGAACGATGCCGACGTGGTAGCGGCCGGTCAGTCAGTCGCGAACTGGGATCCGCACACCCACCCCGTGGTCACGGAAGTGGCGGGAATGATCAAGTTCTCCGACTTCGTCGACGGCATCACCGTCACGACCCAGGTGGACGACGTCACCGGCCTCACCAGCACCGTGGTGCTGGATCCGAAGCAGCGCGGTTCGGGCGGCAAGGATCTGCGTCCTGTCGTGCGCCTGACCAATTCCAAGGGCAAGGAAGTCACCTTCGCAAACACCGATATTCCGGCGGTTTATGCGCTGCCCGCGGGTGCGATCGTCAGCCTGGAGGACGGTTCGAAGGTATCCGTGGGCGACGTCATCGCGCGCATCCCGCAAGAGTCTTCGAAGACCCGCGACATCACGGGCGGTCTGCCGCGCGTGGCCGACTTGTTCGAGGCGCGCAAGCCGAAGGATTCCGCCATTCTGGCGGAGCGCAGCGGCACGGTGAGCTTCGGCAAGGAAACCAAGGGCAAGCGCCGCTTGATCATCACCAATGAGGGGACCGACAAGTACGAGGAGTTGATACCGAAGTGGCGCCATCTCAATGTGTTCGAAGGCGAACAAGTAGAGAAGGGCGAAGTGATCGCGGACGGCGAGCCCAATCCCCACGACATCTTGCGGCTGCAAGGCGTCGAGGCGCTGGCGAACTACCTCGTTCGCGAAATTCAAGACGTGTATCGCCTGCAAGGCGTCAAGATCAACGACAAGCACATCGAAGTGATCGTGCGGCAGATGCTGCGCAAAATCGAGGTATTGGATACCGGCGATTCAGCGCTGTTGCGCGGCGAACAGATGGATCGCGGCCGGTTGCTCGACGTCATCGCGAAACAGAAGGCCGAGGGAAAGAACCAGTCGACCTGGGAACCGATGCTGCTCGGCATCACCAAGGCATCCCTGGCGACCGAGTCGTTCATTTCGGCGGCTTCGTTCCAAGAGACGACGCGCGTGCTCACGGAGGCGGCGGTTCGCGGCCTGAAGGACGATTTGCGCGGATTGAAGGAAAACGTCATTGTGGGACGCCTGATTCCCGCGGGCACGGGCTTCGCGTATCATGCCCGGCGCCGGCGCGCGTTCGACGACAGCCGACGGCGCAGCTTCATGGATGTGAGCGGTGGTATCAGCGACTCGGACGATGCAGTCCCGGCGGGGGATACGGAAGCGGCCGAATAAGGACAATAACAAGCAATCTAAAAAATAGGGCCCCGGCTCGAAAGAGACCGGGGCTTTTTTTCGGGTTTTTTGAGTGGGGTTGGACCGTGCGCCGGGAGCTCCGAGCCGTGGCGCTACTACGAAACCGACCCCAACGCTCCCGGGATTCGCGGATCCGCGGGTACGGATGGGACACGAAATCGCCGTGAAGCAAGATAGGAACCTATCAGCAGGACGCTGATCAGCCCATGGGTCGCGAAGATCCAGGCCGTCGATTGGAATGTCGGCGCAATTCCGTTCGCACTGTTCAAGTGGATGTGCGCGTATGTCGCTCCGGCGAAAAACACAGACCACAAGAGCACCGGGGCCAACAAATACGAATCTCTCTTCCAGATAGCGAGCACGGAAATGATTCCGCCGCCGATGAGAAGGAAGCTGTCCCAGACGAAAGTTGGCTGACCACCCGGCTGGAAGCCGAAGTGTGTCAACACGCGACCGCCGGTCACGAGCATCGCCGCGCCCATCGCTATTTGCTGCGCCCCGCAATAGCCGACGAGCACGTAGATCAGCAGCACTTGGGCCATTGCGCCCGGAGCCGCCGGGTAGCGCGTGCGTGCGTGCACCACGGCGGCGATAACAAGAAGAACAATCAGCAGCAATCCCATAGATCCTCCACCCAGTTCAGGCCTATCCGCGCGGCGGCGCGAATCCGCCGTGTCGGAAGTGGTTCGCGATCATGAGCGCGAGCACCGTGTATCCAAGCCAAACCCCGTATCGCAATGCATCGCCCGCCGCGGACCAGGAATCGACGGATACCGAGACCCAGGAGAGGCCGATGAGAGACACCAGTTCGGTGCCCACCGCAGCCGCGTAGTACGGCACGGCGTTTCGCCGATGACGTACGAGATAAACCGCGGCCACAGCATAGAGGGCCGCCGAAATGGCGAAAAGGCCGATCAGGAGCGTCGGAATGGCCGCAAACACGGGAATGCTTTCGCGCCCCAGATAACGGGCCGCCCAATTCGGATCCGTCCGGTAAACCCACGCGAGCTTGGCGCTGAAAATAAGCCCGTGCGCCTCGCTCAGACTCAGGAGCGCTATCAGAATTCGCACCGCCGGCCGATCGAGAACAATCAAGCTCCGCACGCGCTCCGAATATGCGGCACGCAAGCACCCCAACGACCACTGAACGCGCTCGAATCCCATATCAAGCGATGCGAGTTCGGCGCGCATCGCCCGCGCCCATTCCTTGCGTGCCGCAGGCATGACGGCCAATGCATGCCCGGCCAAGCCACTGGAAATTCGCTGCACGTACGCATGCAGCGCACGAGTCATGAGTTCACCTTGGAAAGCCGCGCAATGCGCATAGCCGGCTCGCCCTCCGCCTGTGCGCGAGCGTACGCGACACCGTCCGGGGTCAGACGATAGACATGCCTTGGCGGGATACCGGGTCGATCAGACTCTTCCCATTTGGAGGCGAGCAGTCCTTGGTCCGCGAGCCGCATGAGGATCGGATAGAGCGTGCCGGATTTCAGGCCGGTCGCCTTGCACAGTTCATACCCATGCCGCCACGCACGCGGGCTGCCGAGCAGCTCGGCGAGGAGCCGGAGCGTTTGGCCCGATCGATTCGCGATTCTCGTCATCGGTTTACTCTATCTATGTAGAGTTATAAAAGCAAGGTAGTGCCCGGCCGCACGGCTAGCTGTTGGAGCCCTTCATTCGGAAAGTCAGGTCTGCAAAGTCCACCTTGGCACCGCCAAGATTTGCCTTGGGCACGGGCCCGCTCCCGGCAAAGGTAGGCGGGACATAGGCCTTGAATCGTCCGGTCGCCTGCATGGTTTGCCAGAACTCCTCGCACGAGCCGCACGCGTGACCCGGATGGCAGGGATTCCCGCAACCCGCATCGGACGCGTGAAGCGCAACATCGATGCCCGCCGCCTCTGCCTTCATGCCGATGCCCATCGTATAGCCTCTCTGATCGCTTGATAGGCGATTAAACGGCATCGGCCGAGGGAAAAGTGCGGGTGTGCGGCGAGAATTTGCAATGTGCCGTCGGTTCGTACTTTCGCGGCGAAAAATGTCAAATGGAAACGTGTCGCCATCGCGGACGAAGCGCGGGTCCCCAAACTTTACCTCGGGACCGGGTGCGGGGAGAATACAGAGCACCGCCGCCCACCGTTTTCGCCTGGAATCGTGGAACACAGCCTCGCCCAACACGGCTACTCGATTCTGATCGTCATAATATTTTTGGAGACGGTCGGATTTCCCGTGCCGGCTGCGCTGGCGCTGCTGATTGCCGGCGGCGCGGCGGCGCGCGGCGACCTGCAAGTCCCGTCTGCGCTCGGCTCCGCGCTGCTGGCGATGCTCGCCGGCGACACGCTCATGTTTCTGCTCGGCCGCTATACCGGTTGGTGGCTGCTTGGAATTCTTTGCCGCGTTTCACTGAACCCTGAAACATGCATATTGCGATCAGCCGACTCCTTCTACCGCCGCGGCAAAAAACTGCTCGTCATCGCGAAGTTCATTCCGGGCATCAATACGATGGCGCCGCCGCTGGCCGGAAGCATGAACATGCGCTTGCCGACGTTTCTCCGTTTGGACCTGGCGGGCGCGGTGATTTACATCGGTGCGTACTTCGGGGTTGGTTTTGTATTCAGCGGCGCGCTGGCCGCGGTCACCCGCGGCTACCATGCGGTCGGACGGATACTCGGTTGGGGCCTGATCGCGCTGATCGTCGTTTACCTGATGAGCATTGCATGGTGGTGGATCAAGGCGCGCTCGCTGGCCGCCGTTCCGCTTGCGAATCCCACCGACGCGGCGCGCGAGATGAAGGCTGGAGCATACGTTTACGATGTTCGCAGTCACGGCTACTTCGATGTCAAGGCAACGCGCATCCAGGGTTCGCGAAGACTCGATCCCAACGCGCTGCATCAGCCCAACGCGGCTTTGCCGAACCAACGAAGGATTTTTGTATACTGTACGTGTGTTCGCCAAGCCACGAGTACACGCGTGGCCCGGGAACTGCAAAAAATGCTCGAAGGGCAAGACGTACATGTGTCGGTGATACGAGGCGGTTTGCGTGCATGGGCGCAGGCGGGGTTGCCGGTGGAAGCCGTGCCACGCGAGGAAATGCAGGCGCTTCCCCTTTTCGAATGACCGGGTTCGTCCCCGTTCACCCGGGATTTAGGGCGGAAGGGCCCTCCGAATTCCAAAAGATGCGAATCGAATCACGCTCTTGGTGACCGATGCGCGATTATCGTTGGCTACTGCAACCGCAAGGTCCGATCCGCAATGCTGTTTCTCTTCGCAATCCTTCGACTTGCCCTGCCGCCCGAGCCCGCGTCCAACGACTTGCTCGTACAATCGCGCCTTGGACACGTAGGTCTGACCGTGATTGCCCTGGTTTACGTCCTGGTTACTCTGTGGCAGAGATAGGCTAGGCGCCGACGCCGCAGTTATTGCCGCCCACCGGGATGCCAGCCTATGGGGCTAAATGGAGGCCTATGCGACGGCGCCTCACAGCTTTCTTGCTTCTTTTTCTCGCGGCTGTGTATCCAGCCGTATTCGCCGGCGCCGTCGAGGAGGTGCCGGTCGGCGGGAGTCTGCGGGAAGCGACGCTTCGCGGGCTCAACGGCCCGAGCCGGCAACTCAGTGCGTTTCGCGGCAAGCCGCTGATCATCAACGTGTGGGCAAGTTGGTGCGGTCCCTGCAGAGAGGAAATGGCGTCTTTGGAGCGTCTCGCGTGGCTCGACGAGAAGCAGGATTTCGTGATCATCGGCATATCGACGGATGACTATGCCGATCAAGCCGAAGGCCTCTTGAAACATGGGAACGCTACCATCAGCCAGTTCATAGACACCAATCTGCAAATGGAAAACATGCTGGGTGCGTCGCGGCTTCCCTTGACCGTACTCGTCGATGCCGATGGCCGGGTGCTGCAGAAAGTCTACGGGGCGAGGCAGTGGGACGGAGCCGAGGCGCTGCGCCTGATCTATGATGCTTTTCACATGAAATCTCAGGCGAGAGTAACGGTCGGAGGCTCCACATGATCGTTGACGAGTGGATTGAACACGCGTGGTCGCTCGGAGCCAGCGATTTGCACCTCGAAGCCGGCACTCCCTTGGTTGCGCGGGTGCGGGGCGATCTGCAGACGGTAGCCGGCCTCATTCCCGGCGATCTGTTGGCGCAAGCGGCGCAGGAGTTGCTGGGGGCCGCGGGCTGGACGCAGTTCACGCAGCGGGGATCAGCCGATATATCGATGGCCATCGGCGGCATCCGATGCCGAGTCAATTTCTTTCAAACCGTCCGCGGCATCGCCGCCGCCATCCGGTTGCTCACGCCGTCGATCAAGGATCTCCAGGGTTGTAATCTGCACCCGGATTTCCGAAAGCTCGTCGACGCGAAGACCGGCCTGGTCATCATCTCCGGACCGACCGGTTCCGGAAAATCGACGACACTGGCCGCCTTGATCGAAGAGATCAACGCGTCGCGCTCCCGGAATATAATCACGCTCGAGAGCCCCCTCGAGTATATCTACACGAACCGCCGTTCGTTCATTCGGCAACGAGAGATCCCGAACCACTCACCGAGTTTCGAGCAGGGCATAATCGATGCACTGCGGGAGAATCCCGACGTTCTCGTCGTCAGCGAGATGCGGACGCCGGAGGTCATGAGATTGACGTTGAATGCCGCGGAAACCGGGCATCTGGTGCTCGCGACGATGCATTCCGCGAATTGCGCCGAGGCGCTGAGCCGGCTGTGCATGTCGTTTCCTTCGGACATTCAGGCAAGCATTCGCGCACAGCTTGCCGACTGTCTCGTTGGAATCAGCTGTCAGCGTCTGGATTTTCTGGGCGCACACCGGTTGCTGGTGCCGCACTGTGAAATCCTGCTCCCGAGTTCCGGCGCCAAGGGAACCATTCGCGCGGGAAATTTCAGCCAGATCGCAAACGTCCTGCAATCGGGCGGGGATGAGGGGATGTGGACATTCGATCGCTATCATCGCTGGATGGAACAAGTCACGGATTGGGCGCGGCCCGACCCGGCGCCCGCGCCCAAGTCGGCGGAGGCTCGTTCGGCGCAGAGCGCGACCACCTTCAGGCCGGGCGCCAGAGCATCGATGGCCGCGCGCGCGCCGCCGCAGCCCGCCGCTCCCCAATCCGCGCAATCGAGGCCGGCCCCCGCATCGCCCGCGCCGGCCGATGATGTGTTCGAGGTCCCCGCCGAGGAAATGGATCTTGCCGACCTCGCAGAGCTTGCCAAGAAAGTCGTGGAGCGTAAGCCTTAACCGTCCGACGTCGGACAAGCTGCAGACTCATGCAAAACGCCACACTAAGGATCATCCGGAAGTCCTCCTTCACTCCCTCTCCTTGGAAGAATGGCGGCGGCGTGACGCACGAAGCAATACGCGTGCCCCCGCGCGGCGATCCGTTTCGATGGCGGGTCAGCGTGGCGCATATCGATGCCTCGGGCCCGTTCTCGGACTTTGCGGCGTACAATCGCAAGATGGTGCTGCTGCAGGGCGCGGGCATCGAACTGCGCTTTGCCGATGGAGTTCGCAAGACCCTTTGCAAGGTGGGTGAGCTGGCCGAGTTCGACGGCGGCGTCGCTGCCTATTGCGAGCTGAAGAAGGGTCCGTGCGCGGACTTGAATCTGATGGTATCCAAGGCGGATGGCGCAGCCGCGCGGGTCGAGCGCGTCACCGAGCCCCTTGCGTTCAATGCGCCGTCCAATGAGACGATGTTGGTATTCGCCATCGACCGTCGAGTCACGTTAAGGATCGATGGGGCGAGCACCGCAGCGCTCGATCCTTGGGATCTTGCGGTACTGAGCAATTGCAGCGGCCATATCGCCGGTCTCGACCCTCACGCACCCGTATCGGTGTTCGTGGCGCGGCTAGAATTTGTGAGTGGAGAGTAGCAAGCTCGTTTCGGTGTTCGAGATTCCATCAATGAGGCGAATCCGGCTCAATACCCGATCGACCGCTTCGAGGCTATCCGATCTGAGCTCGGCGACGATGTCCCAACGCCCGTTCGTGGTATGCAGGGCGCACACCGCAGGGTCGCCCCGAAGCGCTCTCAGCACTTCGTCCGTTCGATTGCCTTCGACAGCCACGGTCATCAAAGCGCGTATCCGTTGATCCTCGTCCTGGGGCTTGAGCTTGACGGTGTAGCCGACAATGGTGCCCTCCTTCTCCATTCGCGCGAGGCGGTTTTGCACCGTGCCGCGCGCGACGCGCAGCGTTTTCGCCAAGGAAGCGACGGATAGCCGCGCATTGTCGCGTAACAGTGAAACCAGCTGGCGATCGGTCGAATCCATGGCGGCGGCTCCAATGCGCAGGTCGAGAAGGCAAAATGTCAATAAGGAGTGACGATATTGCCAGTTTCCCTCGCTTTTTGTGCAACATTCTGGCTTTTCTTTGGCTCAAAACCCCCTGAAACTGACGATTGGCGAGTGGGGGGAGAGTGTCATGGTGGATTACATTGGAACCGCGCGGCTTCGCGACTTGATATCGCGGGTGAGAGCGGACCGTTTCATCGAAGAGTTGGCCGCAGAAATCGCAGCGGACTACGGGCGCTGGGATGACTTCGACAAGTCGGCGCGGCATGCCATTCACTCCGCCGGGGGCGTCATCGAACTCATGCCGACCAGCGACGGGCGGCTGTACTCGTTCAAATACGTCAATGGCCACCCCAAGAATACGGCGCGCAGCCTGCTCACCGTCACGGCGTTCGGCGTGCTTGCGGACGTCGCCACCGGCTACCCCTTGCTGTTGTCGGAGATGACCTTCGTCACGGCGCTGCGCACCGCGGCGATATCCGCCCTCGCCGCATCGCGGATGGCGCGCCCCGCGAGCCGCGTGATGGCCTTGATCGGCAACGGCGCCCAGAGCGAATTCCAAGCGCTCGCATTTCACCGCATGCTGGGTGTTCGCGCGCTGCGGCTTTATGACACCGATTCGCAAGCCACGGCAAAATTGATGCGCAATCTGGCCGCGTTGCGCCTGGCCGATCTCGAAGTCGTCCGCTGCGCCAGCACGGCCGAAGCCGTACGCGGCGCCGATATCGTGACCACCGCCACCGCCGACAAGAGAAACGCGACGATCCTGACGCCGGACATGATCGAACCGGGTATGCACCTGAACGCCGTCGGCGGCGATTGTCCGGGCAAGACTGAGCTGCATGCGGATATTCTTCGTGCGAAGGGGGTGCGCATCGTCGTCGAATTCGAACCTCAAGCGCGAATCGAGGGTGAAATTCAACAGCTCGACGCGGCGACCGAGGTAACCGAGTTCGCGGACGTGTTATCCGGAAAACAGCCGGGCCGCGCGAGCGACGCCGAAGTGACCTTGTTCGACTCCGTCGGGTTCGCGCTCAATGACTTCTCGGCTCTTCGTTATCTCAAGCGTTTGAACACCGAGCACCCGGACGGATCCCAGCAAATCGATCTCATACCCGACCTCGACGATCCGAAGGACTTGTTCGCGGGATTGGCGAACGAGCCGGTGCGCCAGCGCCGCCGCAGGTTCGCGTGACGGCCTTCGCGCGCACCGCCAGCCTCATCGGCGCACCCACGGACATCGGCGCGAGCGATCGCGGCGCCTCCATGGGACCCGAAGCGCTGCGCGTCGCAGGCATCCATGCCGCGCTGACGCTGCGTGGCCTCGACGTGGTGGATTGCGGCAATGTCAGCGGACCCCCCAATCCCGGGCTCATCAAGGCGAACGGCTACCGCAATCTCGCGCAGGTTACGGCGTGGAATCACGAAGTGCACGATGCGGTGTACCGCGAGCTCAGCGAAGATCGGCTGCCTATTCTCCTCGGCGGCGACCATTCCCTGAGCATCGGCTCGATTTCGGCGGTGGCACGTCATTGCCGCGATACACGCAAGTCCCTGCGCGTGCTGTGGTTGGATGCGCACGCCGATTTCAACACGCGTGAACTCTCGCCGACCGGCAGTCTGCACGGCATGCCGGTGTCGTGCCTGTGCGGCTTCGGTCCGCGCGAACTGCTGCAGATCGGCGGCCTGACGCCGGCAATCCGCCCGCAATGGATCCGCCAGATCGGGATTCGCAGCGTGGACGCGGGCGAGAGGCGCTTCGTGCACGAGCAGGACCTGGAAGTGTTCGACATGCGCTTCATCGACGAAATGGGGGTCAGGAAAGCCATGGAACTCGCGCTGCAGGACATGGATGCGGACACGCACCTGCATGTCAGCTTCGACGTTGACTGCCTCGACCCGGAAATAGCACCCGGCGTCGGCACCACGGTGGCCGGCGGACTGTCTTATCGCGAAGCGCAATTGTGCATGGAGATGATATCCGACACAGGACGCGTCGCTTCGGTGGATATCATGGAGCTGAACCCGGCCCTTGACGTGCGCAACAAGACAGCGGTGCTCGCCGTCGACCTGGTTGAATCGCTGTTCGGCAAGAGCACGCTGATGCGCAAACCTCTGGCATTCCCCAGCGCTCTTATCGATACTTGACCCCGACCCAACGCGCATTTTCTCCGCAAGGATTCGCCATGGCTGCCAACTTGAACGAAGCTTCGCAACCTTCCACGGCGCAGGCCGGGCGCCAATCCCTGAGAGAACACGGGGAATGGCCCGAGGATCGTGCGGTGATGGGGCTGCTGCACGCCCTGGAACTGACTGGCGGCGCGCGCCACCGCGCGGTTGCAACGGCGATGGCACTCGTCGAAGGAGCGCGGGCCCGCCGGGATGAAAGGCCGTTTCTCGACGCCTTCCTGCAAGAATTTGGACTGTCGAATCAGGAAGGCATTGCGCTCATGTGCATTGCCGAAGCGCTCCTGCGCATTCCCGATGACGCGACGGCCGATCGGCTCATAGCGGAAAAACTGGCCACCGGCGATTGGTCGTCGCACGCGGGCAAGTCGGAATCGCTTTTCGTCAATGCCTCGACATGGGGGCTGATGCTCACCGGCGGCATCCTCGAACTCGATCCGGCGATCAAGACGGATACCGCGGGCTGGATGCGAAAGTTCACGCGCAAGGCGGGCGAACCGTTGGTACGTCTGGCGGTCCGCCGCGCGATGCGCATCATCGGCGGTGAATTCGTGGTCGGGCGCAGCATCGAAGAGGCGCTTGCGCGCAGCGCGCGCGAACCGGATGTCGCGCTGTGTTCGTTCGACATGCTCGGCGAAGGCGCGAGGACGCTTGAGGACGCGCGGCGCTATCTCGAATCGTACGAGCATGCGGTGGACGTCATCGGGGCCGCCGCCCGCGGACGGACCGCTCGAGAGGCGTCGAGTATTTCCATCAAGCTGTCGGCCCTGGAGCCTCGCTACTCGCTGCTGCAGCGGGATCGGGTCCTGCAACGCCTGGTCCCTTTGGTGACGGCGCTGGCACGCCGGGCGGCCGCGGCCGGAATTCAGTTCACCATCGATGCCGAGGAGGCGGATCGGCTGGAACTGTCATTGGATGTGCTGGAAGCGCTGGCCCGGGATTCGCAGACGCGGCATTGGGATGGATTGGGCCTCGCCGTCCAGGCGTACGGCAAGCGTGCCTTGGACGTCATCGACTGGACCGCGGCAACCGCACGCGCGTACGGCCGGCGCATGACGGCGCGCTTGGTGAAAGGGGCGTACTGGGATACGGAAATCAAGCGGGCGCAAGAGCGGGGGCTCGACGGCTACCCCGTCTACACGCGCAAGGTCACCACGGACGTGTCGTATTTGGCTTGCGTGGGCCGTCTGTTCAGCCACGCCGATGTGATTTATCCCCAGTTTGCGACGCATAACGCGCACAGCATCGCATCGGTGCTCGAGCTTGCGCCGGGAGGCGCGGACTTCGAATTTCAACGGCTCCATGGCATGGGCCGCCTCTTGTACGCCGAGGCAGCGCGGCAAATCCCGAACTTCCCGCGGGTGCGCGTTTACGCGCCCGTCGGCGAGCACAAGGATCTGCTGGCGTATCTCGTGCGGCGCCTCTTGGAGAACGGCGCCAACACCTCGTTCGTCAACCGATTCATGGATGAACAGGTTCCGGTGGCCGAAATCGTTCGGGATCCCATATCGGAGATCGAGCGTTTGGAGTCCTATTCGCATCCTCGATTGCCTCCCCCCATCGCGCTGTATCCCGACCGCCGCAATTCGCGCGGCGTCGACTTGGGCAATCCACCCGCCGTCGAGACGCTCCGCCGGGACCTGTCGACTCGCCGCCAAACCAAGGCGCTTGCCGGACCGATCATCAATGGGCTAATGCCGCAGGGAAACGCGCATCCGGTCACGAGCCCGGCCGATCGGCGCGATCAGGTGGGCAGCACGCGCGACGCAACCGCGGCCGAAATCGTGGCCGCTTTCGATGCAAGCGCCGCCGCCCAGCCGGCGTGGAACCTCGCAGGAGGAACGGCACGCGCCGACTGCCTCGAGAAGGCCTCGGACCTTCTCGAAGCGGGCCGGGCCGATTTTCATGATCTTCTTGTGCGCGAGGCGGGAAAGACGATATCGGATGCAATTGCGGAGGTCCGCGAGGCCGTCGATTTCTGCCGCTACTATGCGGCTCAAGCGCGCGGCCAATTCTCGGCCCCCCTGCGTCTTCCCGGACCCACGGGCGAATTGAACGAATTGTCGCTGCACGGACGCGGTGTCTTCGCCTGCATCAGCCCGTGGAATTTCCCCTTGGCAATCTTTGCCGGCCAGGTGACGGCCGCGCTCGCGGCCGGAAATACCGTCGTCGCGAAACCAGCGGAACCGACGCCGCTCATTGCCGCGCGCTTCGTGAAGCTGCTGCACGAGGCGGGAGTGCCGCCGCAGGCCGTCCATCTCGCGCCCGCGCCGGGGCGCCTGTTCGGCGAAGTCGCATTCGCGCATCCTTCGCTGGCGGGTGTGGCGATGACGGGTTCGACCGCGACGGCTCTGACGATCAACCGCAGCCTGGCTGCCCGCGGCGGGGCGATCGTGCCCTTGATCGCGGAGACCGGAGGCTTGAATGCAATGATCGTCGACTCGACGGCTTTGCCCGAACAAGTTGTCGATGACGTCTTGAGTTCCGCGTTCATGAGCGCCGGACAACGCTGCTCGGCGCTGAGGCTATTGTTTCTGCAGGACGATATAGCCGACCCAGTGATTGAGATGATCTCGGGAGCAATGGACGAACTGATCATCGGCGATCCCTCCGATCTCAAGACCGATCTGGGGCCTGTGATCACGGCAGCGGCGGCCGACGGCCTGGCACAGCACGTCGAACGGATGCGCAAGGAGGCGCGCGTCATCAAAGCCTGCCGCCTCGGCGAGCCGCATGCGAACGGCAGTTTCTTCGCGCCGCATTTGATCGAACTCAACAGCGCAGCGCAGCTCACGCGAGAGGAATTCGGGCCCATCCTGCACGTCGTCCGCTATCGATCCGCCGACCTCATCGAGGTTCTACGCGCGATTCGTGCCAGCAATTACGGCTTGACCTTGGGCGTGCAGACCCGCTTGGAATCCTCCTGGCGCGAGGTGTTCGAACACACTTCCATCGGCAATACCTATGTGAACCGCAATATGATCGGCGCCGTCGTCGGGGTGCAGCCGTTCGGCGGCACCGGGCTCTCAGGCACCGGTCCCAAAGCCGGCGGCCCACACTACCTCGCGCGATTCGCGAACGAACGGACACTGACGGTCAATACCACTGCAACGGGCGGCAACGCGGCACTGCTGAACCTTGGCACTTAGGCCCGCCAAAGAATCCTACCTGACGCTCGTCCCGGGCGACGTGAATGGCTTCTTGGGACTGGTCGTCGATAACTTGTCCGTGCTGGCGCTGCTCGCGGCGGTTCTGATCGGCGGCTATGGCATTCCTGCCGCCATCGTATTCGGACGAATGTTTCCCGGCACCGCGTTCGGCGTCTTGGCCGGAGACCTGGTCTATAGCTGGCTGGCGTTACGGCTGGCGCGCCGTTCCGGCCGCCATGACGTCACGGCCATGCCGTTCGGATTGGATACGCCATCGACCATCGGCATGGCGCTGCTGGTATTGGGTCCGGCTTTCTCGCGATTCCGAGCTTCGGGACTGAACCCGATCGAGGCCGGTCTCGAGACGTGGTACCTGGGCATGGCTGCCACCGTCACGATGGGATTTCTAAAATTCGCCATGGCGTTCAGCGGAAGGGCAGTGCGGCGGCTGGTGCCGCGGGCGGGACTGCTCGGTTCTTTGGCTGGAATTGCGCTAATGCTGATCGGTTTCTTCCCCCTGGTCGAACTGATGCAGGTGCCGATCGCGGGATTTCTCACCCTTGGACTCGTGCTTTATTCGTTGGTCGCGAAACGCGCAGTTCCCGGCGGTTTGCCCGGCGTGCTATTTGCGGTGGTCATCGGGACCGCTGCCTATTACGGATTGGGCCATTGGGGCGTCGCCGGCATGCCCATCCCAGCCCCCGGCATGCCGACACTGCGCCTGGCCTTGCCGCATTTCGATGCTGGGATTCTCCACGGGTTCGAGGGCCTCCCAGCGTATCTGCCATTGATCGTGCCCTTCGCTTTGTTGACCGTGATCGGAGGCGTCAACAACACCGAGAGCGCCGGAGTCGCGGGCGATGACTATGACGTGCGAAGCATCCTACTGGCCGAGGCCGGAGCGACGTTGTTGGCGGGCGCGGTGGGCGGCGTCGCACAGACGACCCCCTATATCGGTCACCCGGCCTACAAGCAAATGGGCGCGCGCGCCGGGTACACGTGGCTCACGGGCATCTTCATCGGTGCAGGCGGGATGCTCGGATTTTTAGCCAACTTGATCGAATTGATTCCGCTGGCCGTGTTGGCGCCCGTGCTGGTTTTCTTGTCGTTGAACATGACGGCGCAGGCATTTAGCGCGGTGCCCATGCGGCACGCTCCGGCGGTGGCGCTCAGTTTTTTCCCATCGATTGCGCGTTTGTTGACCATCGAGCTGAGTGATCCGAAATACATTGCGCCCGAGCGCTTCACGCAATTGCTGAGCATGGCCGAGGGCCGCTTGCCCGCCTTGGCGGTGATCGTGGCGCTCGGCAATGGCTTCATCATTACCGCCACCCTCTGGGCGGCGTTCGTCGTCGAGATGACCGACCAACGCCTGCGGGCCGCCGCCGCCTACCTGGGGGCCGGTGGGCTGCTGTGCTGCTTCGGAATCATCCACTCCGTCCGCGCCGACGGCAGCGCATACTTCGTCTGGCAACTCGAGGGCGTGGCACAGAGGGTCGCGGCCCAATTTTCCATCGCCTACTTCGTGCTGGCGGGAACCCTGCTGCTCCTGTCGCTGCGCAGCCGGAATTAGCCGCCCGTGGCGTCGGCCGCAATCACCTCCGCAATGAGCGCATCGATTTGCGAGGTATCGAAGGGTTTGACTATCGCGCGGACATTGGGTCCCCAACTTTTCACGCGCAGGTCCAACGCATAGCCCGATGCGACGATGATCGGCGCCTTCGGCTCGATATCGAGTATTTTCCGAGCCAAATCCAAGCCCGACATCGCGGGTAAGCTGATGTCGGTAATGACGAGATTGAAGGGATGTTCCCGGAATTCCTGCAAGGCCTCTTCGGCGGTGCCCACGGCCACGACATCGCGCTGGTCTTGCATCAATAGCTCGGACGTCACCTCCCGCACCAGGGAATTGTCCTCGACGTACAGGATTCGAAAGGACGCTGGCATGATGGGCGGCATGATCGGCAGCGCGATCAATGGACCGTCTGGATCAGCCAAAGACCCGGTTTGCCTTTTTTGTTCAGGCTGACCAGCGCCGACTTATTTTGCCGCTCCCCGCCCAACGCCGGCCGACGCAACGCGGATGGGAACACAGCGGAGGATTTCTCCGAGGCGTTCTGCGAAGTCGCTGCGAACGCGGTCATCGAGGGACGCAGATCCAAAAAGACTTTCGCCGGCCGGGATGCGGGATGGCGGCTCGAGGGCGAAGCGGCGAGCGCGGCATTGATACAGCCGAGTCCGCACAGTCCCAAAACCCCGACACACACGCGACTGCTGATCGTGTCCATAAGAGGAGTCGATCACGAAGCGGCATGCCAGGCATCCGGCCAGGGGATCGTTCATTCGTAGGACAACTCTGAGCCTGCGTCATCACTGCTCCATGGACATTATCACGCCCAGTCCGACTCCCACCAACAGCGCAACGCCGAGCGCCTCTTCGGCCGATTCGCCGGGGATCCCGGGGTCGCAATCGTCAATGAAGATGGCATGCCGCCGCGGTGGGGCAGCATCGTGCGCACACGCGCCACGGGCCGCCATCATGGAGGCATGTACTTTTGCCCGGCTCTTGCGAATTTCGGGGTTTTCCGTGTCGGCGACTCGCTTGATCAAGTCGTCCACTCCGTCGAACAAGTCGTTCAGAGGCATCACAACGGCATTCATTCTAGTCTCCCTACACTCAAGAAGGTATCAACGCGGGCTCAATTGTTTTGGGAGGGGCGCAGCGAAGCAATTAATTGGAGACACAGACGGCCGTAGGATGTTTCTCACGGCCGGTGCATTATGGCAGATCGCAAATCTTGCCGCCGAATGGGCGGTATCAGCGGGTAAGGCGTTTGGCCAAATGCGCACGCAATCCGGCGAGCTGTTCTGCCGACAACCCGCCGAGGATTCCGCGACGTCCGGGCGGGATATGCGCCAGCGTGTCGGGCGCGTCTCCGAACACATATTGCTCGAAAAAGGCGCCCCAGGCGCGGCGCGTTGCGGGCGGCAACGTGCGGATGCTAAGCATTCCGTGCAACAGCGCATCGAAGGCGGAATCGGCGAGCGCGGCGTCGCCCACCAGGTCATTCCACCAGTAGTTCACGAGCACATTGAAGGAATCGAGCGACTCGATGTGGTGCCACCAGAGCGAAGGAATGAAAATCGCATCCCCCGGCCCAGCCTCGGCCACTTGGGCGGCTGCCAGCGCCTCGCGAAATTTCGGATAGCGCTCGAAGTCTGGATTGCGAAACGACACCAGACTCATCGGCGCGCCGGTGGGTGCAAAATCGAGCGGGCCTATATACAGATTCGCAATTTGCTCCGGGGGGAACAACGTGAAGCGGCGGCGCCCGGCAACCACGCAGCCGATGTTGTTCCACTCGTCGACATGAGCGGGAGTCGTGATCCGGTTGCCGAGCCAGATACGGGGTTGCACATTGTCGGCGACCACGTCGAGGTGGTTCTCTTCGGAGAAGCCCGGCAGGCAGTCGCGAATGAGAGCGCTTTGCGCCGCCACCGCCGGCGAGGTGGGAAACTGCGCGTAGCGCAAAACTTGCTCGGCGACGGCGGCCAGCGGCAGTCGATTGCGCAGGAAGTTGAAGCCGGTCATCGCCTCGTTATAAAAGATCTGGCCGTCGATTTCCGGTGCGGCGAGCAAGGCATCGACGGAGTTGCCGCTGTCAAAGCGCTTCAGATATTGGACGAAGGCCGCCGGGGAAACCTGTCCATGCGCCACCGCGGGCCAATCGGCGATGAGTCCGCGCAGGACGGCCGGCCGCTGCGCCACCAGCACTTCGCGCCGAATCGCTTCGCTAGCGAGGCCGGAGAATTCGCGAATCGCATGCGGGGCGCGCGTTGCGGCCGTCACCAGAAGTAGACCTGCAGGCTGTCGTTTGTACGGCGGGGCGGAATGTTCCGCAGCACTTCGCGGTGGTCGCGGTAGTTGAGCGCACTGCGATCGAGCAAATCATCGATATCGCTCAAACGGTAGACGGCTTCCTTGCCCTTGGGGCGGTGCAGGGCGCCCGGATCCGGAAAAATGCCCATACCCGCCATCAGGGCGTACCACGAGAACACCGGGTAGCCTTTCCCCAGGGATTGCTGCCTGACCGGCGGCGCGATGCCCTTGCCCGACATCCAAAGGCTGAGAAGCTGCTTCAACGGCTCCGACAAATTGAGATTGGCCGCATTCGCGCGCCAGTAGTCCGTATCGGAGCGGCTATTGGTCTTGTAATGGGTGACGATGTAGTCGCGCGTGCCTTCGAAGTGCTCGTTGACCTGCGCGTTGAATTTGTCATGCGCGGCCTCGCTAAGGTCTCCCTGTTCCAGGAACTGCACGAAAGTCGCGGCGGTTTGCTGAATGAACAGCAGCGCAGTGGCTTCCAGAGGTTCGATGAATCCCTGCGACAGCCCGACGGCAAGGCAGTTCTTGTTCCAATGCTGGGTCACCCGTCCGATCTTCATCTTCAAGTGCCGTGCCGGGGTGTCCGATTCGAGCAGCCCCAAGCTTTCGCGCAGTTCCCGCTCCGCCTCATCGGGGGTGCAGAACTGCGTGCTGTAGACGTACCCGTTGCCGAAACGATGCGTGAGCGGAATCTTCCACGCCCAACCGTGCTTCATGGCGGTGGCGACGGTTTCCGAGGGCACCGTCTCCCCCATGGCGGTCGGCATGGCGATCGCCGCATCGTTGAACAGGTTCGAAGCGAAGCTGACGAACGGAGTCTTCATTGTTTGTGTGATTAAAAGGCCCGCGAAGCCGGTGCAGTCGACGAACAGATCACCCGGGATGGTGGGACCTTCCCGTGTGCCAAGAGAGGCGAGAGCACCGCCTTCATGGAGGTTCGCGTGAGTCACGTGGGCGGTCATATGACGGACGCCGCGCTGCAGCGCCTTCTGGTGGAGGAATTGGCCCAATAACACCGAATCGAAGTGGTATCCGTGCCAGATATCGAAGGGGAAGTGCTCGACCGGTTTCGGCGCCAGATGTTTGGCCGCCAGCCGCGATGCAATGAAGAAGCGGTCCGGGTGTGCGTGCACATCGGCGCAATTGACACGCGCGTCCGCGTTGTGCACGAACTGCGTCATGGTCAGGTTATCGAGCATGGACGCGAACGGATGGAAGTAGCGCTCGAAACCGGGTTTGGTGGACCAGCCTTCGAAAGCAATGCCGCACTTATACGTCGCGTGGCACGCCGGCATCCACTCGGATTCTTCGATTCCCAGGCTGTCGAAGAAGCCGCGCAACCAGGGCGTGGAGCCCTCGCCGACGCCGATGGTGCCGACCGCCGGAGATTCGACCACCGTGATCTCGACACCCTGTTCAACCAGCGAACGCGCCAGAGTCAAAGCCGTCATCCATCCCGCCGAGCCGCCCCCTACCACAACGATGCGGCGCACCGTCTCCGGCACCGCCGAGCGGCGTTCGATCCGCGCCGCATCCGCGGCGGAACGGTTGTAAAGCGTGGCGGTGACGGTCATAGCAAGCGCCGCAGCGGCTCGCCCCAGTCCTCGACGGGACCCCCGACGAGCAACTGTATCGAGTGGGGCGCAGAGTGCGCAATTCCGCGAATGCCGAGCTTTCCCAAAGCAGACACGTCGACCTTCTCCGGCTGTGCCGTGCGAATCAGCAGACGGTTGGCGAAAGTCGCAAACTCAACCACGTTACCGCGCCCACCCACGGCGGCAATCAGACCCGGCGCGTCGATCGGCGGCGCCGCAGGCGGCTGAGACCGGAGCGCCTCACGGATCTCGCCGGCGACTTGATCGGCGACGGGCCCCAATACCACCTGCAATCCGTCGGCTGAGGAACGGAGGATCCCGCGCGCGCCCAAGCGCTTGAGCATCGCGTCGTCGATCGCTTGGTTGTCGACCACCACCAGCCGCAATCGCGTCGTGCACGCAGCCACCTCCGTGAGATTGCGGGCCCCCCCAAGGGCGGTCACAAAGGTTTGGGCGCGGTAGCTTGCCGAGATGGGGCCGAGCGCCTGCGCCGCCGCGTCCTCGATTTCGCGCCCGGGAGTCGCCAGATTCAGGCGCACGATGATGGCGCGAAATACTCCGTAGTACAGGCAGAAGTATCCTGCACCGATCGGCAGCAGCAGCAGCGGGCGCTGTGCATGGCTGAAGTTGAGCACATAGTCGAACAATCCAGCCGAGAAACTGAATCCGAGCCGCACTCCCACCACGTTCATGAGGACCATGGCGAGGCCGGTCGCGATGGCATGCAATGCATAAAGCACCGGAGCGAGGAACATGAACGTGAATTCGACCGGTTCGGTGACCCCGGTCAAGAACGAGGTCAAGCCCAGCGACAGCAGCAGACCCGCAACTCCGGCGCGACGCTCCGGCCGTGCGGTGTGATACATGGCGAGGCAGGCCCCCGGCAACCCGAACATCATGACGGGAAAGAAACCGGACATGAACGCGCCCGCGGTCGGGTCGCCGGCGAAGAATCGCTTCAGGTCGCCGGTGGCGCCGTGGTAATCACCCACGATGAACCAGGCGAAGTTATTCAGGATGTGATGCAGCCCCGTGACGATCAATATTCGATTGAGCACGCCGTAGGCGAACAGTCCGAGCGAACCCGCGCCGAGGATCGCCTGGCTGGTGGCGTCCATGCCGCGCTCCAGAATCGGCCATGCATAGCCTAGGGCCGCGGCCAGCACGAGCCCCGCCAGTCCGCTGACGATGGGTACGAAGCGCCGGCCGCCGAAAAAGCTGAGATAGCTCGGCAGGGAAATGTTGCTGAAACGGTTATAGCTGACGCCGGCGATGATGCCGGACAGCAGACCGACCGGAATGCTGAGTTTTGTCAGGGTGCCGGGCGGCGCCGCCAGGAGAGTCTCTACCCCGCGCGTCGTCACTAGAAAGCCGACGAGCGCGGCGAGGCCGGCCGCGCCATGGTTCTCGCGCGCGAGGCCGACACCGACTCCGACGGCAAACAGCAGGCCGAGGTTGGAGAAAATCGCGTCTCCCGCCGCCGCCATCGCCGCCCAGCCGAGCAGATCCGGTTGTCCCAAGCGCAGCAAAAGCCCCGCGATCGGCAACACGGCGATCGGCAGCATCAACGCCCGACCCAGTTGCTGTAGTCCTCCAAACCGCATTTTCATCACGTTTCTCCCGATGGCGCCATGGTTTGGGCCACCGATGCGCGCACCTCGGCGGGGGACGCGAGATCGAGGCACCTTGCTGCGAGCTCGGCGCAGTCCTGGATCCGCAGCATGCGAATCTGGCGCTTGATGGCAGGAACCGCCGCGGGCACAACCGAGAACTCGCGCACGCCGAGTCCGAGCAATATCGGCACGGCAAGCCGGTCCGCGGCAATGCCGCCGCACACCGCGACCGTCTTGCCGGCGGCCACGCAGGCGCTCGCTGCCGCCGCCATGAGCTTGAGCACCGCCGGGTGCAAGGCGTCGGTGCGGCCCGCAAGTTGCGAGTGGCCGCGATCCATGGCGAGAGTGTACTGGGTCAGGTCGTTGCTGCCGATGGAGAGAAACTCGACCTCCCGAATGAGCCGGCCAGCCGTCAAGGCGGCGGCGGGTGTCTCGATCATCGCGCCCAATTCGATGCGGCCGGGAATTCCGAGATCGCGCGTGATCTCCTCGACGGCGCTGCGCACGGCGCGTATTTCCGCGACGTCGGTGACCATCGGTACGAGCAGACGGACGTTGTTCGCCGGTTGCACCTGCAGCGCCGCGCGCAGCTGGGTGCGCAACAGATCGGGGCGCGTGAGCGCGGTGCGAACGCCGCGCAGACCGAGCGCCGGGTTCTCCTCGGCAGGCAGCGGCAGGTAGCGCAACGGCTTGTCGCCGCCCACATCCATCAGCCTCAGGATCAGCGGCCGGGCTCCCAGGGCCGTGGCGATGGCCTGGTATGCGGCGAGTTGCTCGGCTTCATCGGGCGCCGTGTCCCGATCGATGAAGAGAAATTCGGTGCGAAGCAGCCCGCAGCCCTCGGCGCCATTGGCGACCGCCGCCGCCGCATCCATGACGCTCCCGAGATTGGCGAACACTTCGATGCGGGTGCCGTCGAGGGCGCGGCACGGCGCTTGGGCTTCGGCTCGACTGTCGTCGATACGCACGCGGCGCGATTCAACCCTCGTTCGCGCCTGCTCGATGGCGGCGGCCGTCGGTGCCGACTGCAGTATGCCGCCATCGGCATCGACGATGACCGTGGTGCCAGCGGCGATCTCCCGGATTGCGGCGCCCAAGCCGATCAGCATGGGGATTTCCATCGCAGCCGCCAGGATGGACACATGCGAGGTCGCGCCCCCGCCGGCGAGGCAAATGGCGGCCAGCCGTTGCCGGTCGAGCGCCGTCAGTTCCGAGGGCAGCAAATCGTCGGCGAGAAGTACCGCTCCGTCGGGCAGCGGGATGTTGATCGGCCGCGCCTCGCCCGCGAGCGCCAGGAGTACATGCGATTCCACATCGAGCAAATCATCGGCGCGTTCCCGCAGGCGAGAATCATCGAGGGCCTCGAGTCCGGCGATTGCGCGTCGGATCGCGGCGCGCCACGCGAAGCCCGCGCTTTTTCCCGCGGCTATGAGTTCGTGCGCGTCCTCGTGCACCTGAGGATCGGCGAGGAATTCCAGATGGGCCGCGATGATGTCGCGGCGCTCCACGCCCCCGGTATCCGCTACCCGTGCCAGCCGCGCGCGCACGTGAGCGAGCGCCTGCTCCAGCGCGGCGCTTTCTTGCGCCGGTCCCGCACCCTTCTCGGCCACGGCAATATCCCGGCGCTCGATGCGAGCCGCGATTCCGACCGCAAATCCGGGGACCGCAATCGAGCCGGCGAGAACGCCGGCCGAGGAGGATTTGCCGGGGAAGTCTGCGGCGCTCGGCGCCGCCGCGGCACGCACGGCAGCGCCATGACCGGCGGACGCTTCCATGCGAAGCGCGTGGTGCAGGCCCTCGATCATGCTGGCCACCGCCTGCGCGGCATCGGCGCCGGCGGCTTCGATGGACAACTCGTCGCCCTCGCGCACCCCGAGCGCCATGATGGCGACTACACTGCGCGCGTTCGCACGGCGGCCATGGGCGGCGAGAGAGATTTGTGCGTCGAAGGACTTGGCACGTTGCGCAAGCAACGCCGCCGGTCGAGCATGCAAGCCTTGGAGGAGTGTGACGATGAGAGTGCCTCGGCTGCACGCTTCGCCGGATGGCCCGGCCATGCGGCCGTCTGCGGTCGCGGCGCCGGCGATTTCGAACAACAGGTCGCCCGCGCAGATCGCGCCTGCAGCGCGACGGCGCTGCAGACTCAGCCCATCCATCGGCGTCACGACAATCGGCGTCATCAAGCTCTTGGCGGCGCGCGCCACGACATCAAGATCAAAGCGGATCAGCTCGGCGCCGGCGCGGACGGCAGCGCCCGGCCGGACGAGCGCACCGAATCCGCAGCCGCCCAATTGAACGGTGTCGATGCCGATGTGGATCAACACATCGATGCCTTGCGCGGCGCGGATGGAGACGGCGTGAGCGCTTGCCGGCAGCGTGATCACCTCGCCCGAACAGGGCGCGAGGAGCACCCCGCTGGTCGGGTCGATTGCGAGACCGTCGCCGAGGATGCGTCCTGCAAAGACCGGATCCGGTACCTCGTCGAGCGCGGCGCACCAGCCATCGAACGGCGCCAGGACCTGTAGGATCGACATGCGCCGTTACTCCCCGATCTCGACCCAGTCGAGCGCCCACTGCGGATCGAGCCGCGGACGCGCGAAACGCAAGCAGAGATCATGCCGGCCTGGAATCCGGGGCAGCGCCCGCGCCGGCAGAATGCTCACGGATTTTCGGTCAGCCCCGGCGAGCGGCAAAGCCATAAGTGCCGGCGTATCGCAACCGTCGACATGAACCTCGAGTTCACCGTCCGGCGTGCGTGCGTCGCCGACGCGGATCTTGGCCGAATCGGCGCCGATTTCATAATTGAACGGCAATGGGGCCACGGCGGCCACGACGCGCGGACCCGCCGACAGGTCGACGCCGCGATCGATCCAACAAGGATTCATGATATCGACGGCGAGCGGGCCGCTTGCCCCAGGCGCCTCGAGCAACAGCCCGATGCCATCGCTGCACGCTTCGAGTTCGTGGCTGTCGCGGCGCCGAGCCGCCTGCGCATCGAGACGCAGAATTCTCATGCGCGAGACTTGCGCGCTGTCCGTGAAAGCCGAAGCGCGAATCTCGGTGCCCACGGGGACGGTCAACGGCGTTGCGTAGCGGGTCGATTCAGCCGAGGGTTCGCCACCGTCAAGGGTATAGCGGATGCTGCTGCGCGAGGCCGCATCGTTCTGCGCCTGATTCGACAGGCGCACCGTGAAGCCGTCGGCCACCCGTGAAATTTCCGCGGCGGGCGCGAACACGCTGTCCGCATAGGTCAACCCGGACGCCCGGTAGCGGGCGAACATGGGCGCCAGCCGCTCGAGGAAATCCGGCCAGTGGCGGCGCCCTGCAGCGGACCAGCCCACCTCGGCAAGTGCCGCCGCGCGCGGCAACGCCATCCATTGAACGCGTTCTTCGGTTTGCATGTGCTCGGTCCATAGCGCCGCCTCGACGCCGAGCACGTGATGCCGTTGGCGGGCGCTCAACGTCGCATCCTGCGGTTCGAAACGATACACGTCCTCGAGCGAGACAATCTTCAGACGCCCCGGCGGCTCGCTGGGGAGGCTGCTCTGCCGGTTGTCGAAGTACAGCGTCGGCCAAGGCGCGAGTATGGTGTCGTTGCCGGCCACCGCCGCCGCGTGCGCCCCGGAAACCCCGTGCCAAGACATCACGATGGCATCTTTCTGCAGTCCCGGCCGCAAAATCTCATCCCAACCGACGATCCGCCGGCCATGAGCCGCAACGTAGCGGCCGATCCTTTGGGTGAAGTACGCCTGCAGGTCGGCGGCGGAGTGAAGCCCAAGCTGCCGAGCGCGCGCTTGCACGGCGGGCGAGGCATTCCACTCCTCTTGGACGACTTCATCGCCGCCGATGTGAATGGCCGAACCTGGGAAGAGCTCGAAGACTTCGGCGAGGACGTCCTCGAGGAAGCGAAAAGTTTGTGGTTCCAAATTGAAGAGGTGAGCAAGCACGCCCCAGTTGGCCGACACGATCGGCGTCGATGCCTGCGCCTCCGGCATCGCAGCGCCGAGAGCCGGATAGGCGGCAATTGCGGCCGACGCGTGGCCGGGCATTTCGATTTCCGGGACGATTCGCACGTGACGGCTCGCCGCAAAGCGGACCACGTCGCGCACCTCGTCCGCAGTATAAAAGCCGCCATAGCGCGCGCCGCCCGGCTCGACTCGCCACCCGCCGACGGAAGTCAGGCGCGGGAACTTGCGGATCTCGAGGCGCCAGCCCTGATCATCGGTCAAATGCCACTGCAGCACATTGAGCTTGTGCCAGGCCATCCAGTCGATCATGGAGCGGACGAACGCGGGCGACTGGAAGTGCCGCGCCGAATCCAGCATTAGGCCGCGCCAGGCGAAGGCCGGTGCATCGCGGAGGGTCTGGGCGGGGATCCGGCCGGTTTTGTCTCCCGGCGGCAAGAGTTGCCAAAGAGTGATGGCGCCGTAGAACAGGCCGGCTGCCGAACTTGCGGATACCGTGATCCGCTGTGGAGTGACCTCGATCTCATAGGCTTCGCGACCGAAGCCGCCGCGATGTCGGAACGCGATCGAGCGTAGGGCGCCGGCGCCGGCGTCCGCAGCCGGGCCGGCAGTGACTGGACCGGCAGTGACTGGACCGGCAGCTCAGACCGACAAGGTCAGTCCGTTGGTGCGAGTCCACGAGTCGACGAGGTAGCGGGCTGCGGCCTCGGCTTCCCGATCGCCGCGCGGCACTTCGATGCGGGTCGCTTGGTCGACGGTGAAGGCCCCTTCGCCGAAAGCGATTTCGGCCGGTATCGGGATGACGCCGAATGCCGGCGCAGAGCCGAGCGATAAGGCAAGGGCAGCGGCGCAGCCCGCCGCCCTTGCTTCTCGAACCAAACTCGAACCATGCCGCACGTTCCGCACTCTACCGGATCCTCGTGCGGCGGTCGTCGACGCCTTACAACTTGAGGCGGAAGTTCAGATAGTACTGCGAGCCGTTCTTGTAGAAAGCGCGCGGTTGCTGCTCATTCAACGCGTAGTACTTGAGCGTCGGATTGTTCAGGTTTTGACCGTCCAACGTGATTGAAAAATTCTCGTTGATCGTGTATCCGAGCGAGGCCGAGAGAGAGCCGATGCTTCCCTGCGTAAACGCCGTGTTGCGATCGAGACCGCTGTAAAATGCCGATCGATAGGTATACCCCACCCGCGCGCTGATGTGCGCGTTCTCGAAGTAGCCGCTCACGTTGTAGGTATTTTTCGAGGTCCCGACCAGACGATTGTCGCCGTTGGTGACGAGCGAGGTTTGTTTGCCATCCGCGTAAGTGTAATTGCCGACGAAACCGAAGTTGTCGGTGAACGCCTGTTGATACGCGAACTCCGTGCCCTCGACGCGGCCCTTGGCATTAACCGGCACGGTCAGCAAGTACGGCAGCACCGTCCCGGTCGGAAATGCCGTGCTGTAGGTGAGAAAGCTCTTGTTGAGCGTGCCGTAGCCGACGTAGTTGCGCAAGTCCATGTAGAACAACGTCGCCGAGAGCAGCGAACGCTTCGCGAAATACCATTCAAGACCGGCGTCAAGATTGGTGGAGCGAATGGGCTTGAGATCAGGGTTTCCACCCGAACCGCTGCCGGTCTGGTTCGCGGAGCCCGGCGGCGAGAGGCTCGTGAATCCCGCGAGCGCGGAATAGTCGGCTCTCGTCATGGTCTCGGACGCCGCGAAGCGAGCGATGAGATCCGGTGCTACGTCGATCTTGAAGTTGGCACTCGGCAACACGTCGTTGTAGCTGTGCGAGGTCGGGACACCGATGAAGGGACCGAAAGCCGATGTCGTGATCGCCCCCGGGGTCTTCGGGTCGACCCCCGTGTAAGTGAGCACGTCTTCCTGCGTGTGCACATAGCGCACACCGATATTTCCCCCCCAGTTATCGCCTTTGAAGTCCGCTTGGACGTATGCCGCCGTGTCTTTCTCGTGGACTTCGAACATGGAATTCCAGTCCAGGCGCGTTACCGGATCGCGATTGACGTACTTGGGGCTGTCGTAGGCCGCAAGCTGCGCCGGCGACCAAAACCAGACGCCGGTCGGGATCGAGCCGCCGAAGGTATTGAAGTTCGACGGGTAATTCGCAAAGGTCGTCGGATAGGGGTCCGTACCCGGATTGATCGGCCCCTGTCCGATCACATCCGCGGAGGTCCGGTCGTGCTTGTCGAACCGCACCCCGAACTTGAGATCGGTCCACGAGTCGTCGTGGATCTTGTAATCGCTGTCGATCTTGGCCCAGCTCTCTCTGTCCTTCACATCGATGTTTTGGTCGCCGAAGATCCAGCCGAATCCCACGGGCACGCCGCCCGGCGTGGGCGTCGTGTTGTTGGTCGGCCCGAGATTGAAGCTGGGTCCGGAGCCGATGCCGTGCAAAGTGTAACCGCCGCCGGCGCCGACGCCGGGAATCGTCTCCGAGACGTCTTGATGCGGTGTTTTGCCGTCGCCCCACGAGTACCCCACCTGCCCCAGGAGCGTCAGCACGTCGGTGGCATTCCAGGCGGCATCGAGATTGACGAAATTCGCCGTCGCGCTTTCATCCGGACGCGAGATCTGGTCGTAGACGCCGTAGGTGTTTCCTGGAATCGGCGAGAAGTTCGCCTGCACGAGGGTGTTGTCCTTGATCACATACCCCGGATCGGGGGCCTGGCCGACGTTTGCCGGGTGTCCCGGAGTGGCGGCCGTGCCGCCGGATTTGACGAAACTCGTGGGCCAGAGCAGGTAATTGCGGTTGTAGTTGGCCGCGCTGAGCTTGGAGTGGAAGCCGGACAAATCGAGAGTCAGGTCATCCAGGGGTTTGAATTCGATGTCGAGCAGTCCGCCGTTGCGCTGGCGCTTCTGCGTGAAATATGCCGCGCCCATTTCGTGTGGGTAGAACACATTGGCCAGATCCGGATGCGCAATCGCCATGGGGCTCCCGGCGGCAATTTGATCGTAGCCGAGGATCTCAACGCCATCTCGACGCAGGTGCCGGGTTTCGGAGAACAGCTGCAGCATGACGCCAAAATTGCCCGCATCATTCTTGAAATCGGCGAGCGCGCTGTATTGGCCGTCGGTTTTCGACGCCAGATCCGCATAGACCGCGCCCGCCGACGCTTCGAGCGTGAAAGGTTTTGAGAAATCGAGAGGCTTGCGCGTGATGATATTGACCGAGCCCGCCACACCGCCTTCGACGAGCGATGCGCTGGAACTCTTTTCGACCACGACTTTGCTCACGATTTCCGAGGGGAGGAGCGTATAGCTGACGCTTCGTCCCACGGTCGTCACTTGATCGAGCGCGAACCAGTCTCCGGACGCAACGCCGTGTCCGTTGATGAGGGTTTGAGTGAGGCTCGGGTTGGTGCCGCGCATGCTGACACGGTCGTTTTCGTCGAACCCGCCCTCGTTGGCGCCGGCGGCGCTCGTCGTTACGCCCGGCAAGCGGGCCAGCGAGTCCGCGACATTCTTGTCGGGCATTTTGCCGATGTCCTCGGCGGTGACGACTTCCGTGAACTCGGTCGACGCGCGCTTCGCATCGAGAGAAACCTCCACGGATTTACGGATGCCGGTGACGACAATTTCGTCGAGCGCGCCGCTGTCGGTGGCCGGAGCCGCCAGCGATATCGCCGGCGGCGCCAGCAGCGCGAGGCCCAGTGCCGACTTGACCGCCAATGCGATCCGATTCATATAGAGATCCCCTGTCCGATTCATACAATGCCCCCTGTCCTGTCGCCATTCGGTTTGAAATTCGCTGCTCGTAGTGGCTGTCATCCACACCAATTGAGACCCAATATAATACCAATTTATAGAATCTGCTAGTGCCGTGTAATAAACACGCGATATTTTTCTAAATAGTCAATTAAATTAATGGATTAAGAGCAAATAATATGGACTGTGGTTCTAAAAGTGGTATTTGTTTGGTATTGTTGCGATGACTCAGCCCATACCGGAAGCGCGATCGCCCGTCATGACATCACTTGCCAAAGCACTTGGTCCGCTTGACGGCCGCGGCAACCTGCCGCTGTATCAAGAGCTGCAAAGAGTGCTCCGCAAAGCCATCGACAGCCGTCTCCTCGGGCCCGACGATGCGCTTCCGTCGGAACGCGACCTCGCTGCCGATTTCGCGGTCTCACGTATCACGGTACGAAAAGCGCTCGACGGACTAGTCGCCGACGGCCTGTTGGTGCGGCGGCAGGGCGCCGGAAATTTCGTTTCCGCGCGCGTCGACAAGAATTTCGCCATGCTGACCTCATTCTCCGAGGACATGCGCGCGCGCGGACGCACGCCGCGCAGCGTTTGGCTGAAGCGCGCCGCCGGCACCGTGACGCCCGAAGAGGCGCTCGCGCTGCGCTTGAGTCCCGGCACGCCGGTATTTCGCTTCCATCGGATTCGATACGCCGACGACGCTCCGATGGCGCTGGAATACGCGACCATCGTCGCGACGGCATTGCCCTCGCTCGAGGCGGTCGATGCCTCCCTCTATGAGGCGCTGGAGCGCGCCGGCCAACGCCCGGTACGCGCCTTGCAGCGACTGCGGGCCGTGTTGCTGACGGGCGATCAGGCGGAACTGCTCAAGGCGAAGCCCGGGGATGCGGGCCTTCTCGTCGAGCGGCTGGGGTCATTGCCCGATGGACGCGCAATCGAGTTTTCGCAATCCTTTTACCGCGGGGATACGTACGATTTCGTCGCCGAATTGAGTACGTCCACATGAGTGCGGCGGGTGCGAGCCTTATCGGCACCCATATGTTCCAAGAGGCCGCCCACGCCTCGGACGCGGTACGGGCACAGTTGCAGCGCGATGCTGCCGCAATCGCCGCGATCGGTGCAGAGTTGCGCCGCCTCGCGCCGCGCACCGTGATCACCTGCGCGCGCGGCAGTTCGGATCATGCCGCCACGTACGCCAAGTACTTGATCGAGACTCGCACCGGTGTCGTGACTGCATCCGCCGCTCCGTCGGTCAGCTCGATTTACGGCGTCTCGCAAGATCTTCGTGGGTGTCTGTTCATCGCGCTTTCCCAATCCGGGCGCAGCCCCGACTTGCTCGCGTCGGTCGCCGCCGCCAAGGCGGCAGGCGCCACCATCTTGGTCATGTGCAACAGTCCGGGCGCTCCGCTCTTCGCCGCCGCGGATCTCGCCATCGAGTTGCGCGCGGGCGTCGAGACCAGCGTCGCCGCCACCAAATCCTACCTCGCGACACTTGCCGCCCTGATCCGAATGGTCGCGGCGTGGACCCGGGACGCGGCGCTCGAGTCGCAGATCGATGCACTGCCGGGACTGATGGATCAAAGCTGGGCGCTCGATTGGTCGGCCGCGTTGCCGCCGCTCGAATCGGCGGCCAATCTATACGTGGTGGGGCGTGGGTTGGGCCTCGGAGCCGCCCAGGAGACCGCATTGAAGTGCAAGGAAACCTGCGGGCTGCACGCCGAAGCCTTCAGCAGCGCCGAAGTGCGCCATGGACCTTATGCTCTATTGGGCGCGGGGTTCCCGGCGCTGCTCTTTGCGCAGCGCGACGGCACGCAAGCCGGCGTCGAGGCCTTGGCCCTCGAACTCGCCCGCCGCGGCGTGCCGGTCATGATGGCCGGCGCACCGGAGGGCGCCGCCGCGCCGGCCGAGGCACGAGCCGCGGGCGCCATTGTGCTGCCCGCCATTCAGGCGACGGCCGAAATCGGTCCGATACTGCTGGTGCAAAGCGCCTACCGTCTGATCGCGACGCTCGCCGTCGAGCGCGGGTTCGACCCGGATCATCCGGCGCATTTGCGCAAGGTCACGGAAACCGTGTAATGCGCACCGCGCTCGTCAATGGCCGGCTTCTGGAGGGGTCGGAATTCGTCAGCGGCCGGACGCTGCTGCTCTCCGGGGCGCGCATCGAAGCGCTGGTGGATCCCGCGGATCCGCGCTGTTCCGAGGCCGCCATCGTCGATCTGAAGGGACAGCTTCTGCTGCCCGGGTTCATCGATGTGCAAGTCAACGGCGGCGGCGGCGTGTTGTTCAATGACGACCCCAGCCCCGAGTCTATCCGCGCGATCGGCGCGGCCCATCGGCGATTCGGCACGACGGGACTCTTGCCCACCCTGATCAGCGATGACCTCGACACGATCGGCCGCGCCATCGGCGCCGTTCAGTCCGCGCTCGATGCCGGCATGCCGGGCATCCTGGGCATCCACATCGAAGGGCCGATTCTCAATTGGAAGCGCCGTGGTGTGCACGACTCGAAGCACCTGCGGCTGCTCGATACCAGCTTGGTCGCGCTCCTGAGCGGCCTCAATGCCGGACGGACCGTCGTGACGTTGGCGCCCGAGATGACGACGCCGCAAGTGATCGCCAAGCTCACGGCCGCCGGCATCCTGGTGTCGGCCGGGCACAGTGATGCCAGCTTCGACGAGACCACCGCAGCCATTGCCCAAGGACTGCGGGGCTTCACGCATTTGTTCAATGCGATGGCGCGTCTCGAGCCACGCCGCCCCGGGATCGTCGGCGCCGCACTCGATGATCAAAATACCTGGTGCGGGATCATCGTCGATGGACACCATGTCGATCCGGTCATGCTGAAGCTCGCGCTGCGATGCAAGCGCCATGATCGATTCATGTTGGTCACGGATGCGATGCCGGCCGTGGGATCCGACGAACCCACGTTCGTCCTGCAGGGCAAGACGATCCGCGTGATCGACGGGATCTGCCGCGACGAGAATGGAACTCTCGCCGGCACGGCGCTCGATATGGCGGCGGCGGTGCGCAATGCGGTCTCGTTGCTCGGGCTCGACATCGCCGAGGCCGCGCGCATGGCGAGCGAATATCCCGCCGATTTTCTCGGCCTCGGTCACGAACTCGGGCGCATCGCGCCGGGCTATCGCGCAAATCTCGTCCTGCTCGACGATGAACTCAAAGTGCAGAAGACCTGGATCGAGGGCCTTGCGCTCTGAATTCGATCGATGCAGATACGCCGCTACGCTTGCGGATAATCTCGAATATGGACCTGGTCGTCGTCAAGACCCACAATGGGTGCGCCAGCGGGCAGCTTGTGCACAACCGAGGCGTTCGAGTTCATGCCGGATATATTCATCTACCAGATCTTGAATCACTATACGAAGCGGGAGGATCTAGACCCCGGTTTCCTGGTGCTTGACAACTCCGCGAACGAGCGGCCCGATTGGTACGAATATTGGCCCATTAGAAAATTTCTGCTCAACGAGCCATTGGACGAGGATTCATTTTATGGATTTCTTTCGCCGAAATTTAAGGAGAAAACAAATCTCAGCGCGGCCGCCGCCCGGGAATTCATAAGTATTCAGAGCGCCGCGACGGACGTCGTCCTATTGAGCCCGAGTCTTCATTGGACCGCCTATCATTTGAACGTATTCAAATTTGGGGATGCAGTACACCCGGGACTTCTGCAGGTCGCCGACCGATTTTTTAGGCAAATCGGCCAACCTACGAACCTACACGACTTGGTCACCAATTCGCGCAACGAGGTTTTTTCCAATTACATGATCGGCAGGCCGCGCTTCTGGCGGGCGTGGCTCGAGATTACCGAGCGATTATTCGATATCGCCGAGTCACCGACGGATTCGTTGGGCGCCGCCCTGCGGCAGCCGACGCGTTATCGGGGCGGCAACAGCGTTCAGATGAAAATATTCATCATGGAACGTATCGCCACCTGGCTTCTTGCCCGTGATTCAAGTCTTGTGGCTCGTGTCAGAGATCCATTCGTCACGCGGAAGCGCATTTACAAGCTCCCGGGCGCAGTCATCTGCGACGCCTTGAAGATCGCCTACCTCGAAAATGGCCGACGGGAGGAATATAAAGATGTGTTTCATTTAATCGGCAAATTCCGAAGATTCTTCGGCTGGCAAATCAGAATCGGAACTGCTTTTGGCTTTCGGCCGATACGGGCATGTATCGATAGCCTTTCATATTATTGGACCAAGACCGGACGGGCGGACAAGTGACCCCGCGCCGATCTCCCGATCACCGGGCGGATCTGGATATCTTGACCGCCTTGAGGGTCTCGAGCACGGTGGCATTGGGATGTTTGGCGCAATCGCCCAATAATATGGCTTCAAAGGCATGCAGGGAGTCCGCATCGAAGAGACGGCTGCCAGATGATGCGACGGCGAATCCGAACAACCACATCATGATGGTCTTCGCACTCTCGGCATCGGTGCGGGCGAACTCCGCGTGCCGTGCCGCGAACGAGGAGCACTCCACGTTGGCGAGGTCCATCGGATTCTTGGATTCAGGTTTGACGATCTTCAGGGCGTCCAACATGCTCTCCGCCGGGTTGCTCTTGCATTCATTGTCGAGCGCGAAACCGAATGGCGCCAGCGCATCGGAGTACAAGACATGCGCGCCTGATGCCCCGACGGAATAGCCGAACAGCCACATGACCGTGTCGAGGGTATCCGCGCCGGGATTGGAGGCGGCGGCCGGCAGCACTTCGTTTTCGTATTTGGCGCAGCTCAGCGTCGCCAGATTCAGCTCGCCGGCGCGGCCGATGCTCGGCATTACGGAAAGGTAAATCGCGAGGCCGAGGAGCAATTTCATGGTAGCGACAGGTCCTTGATGCGCCGGAAATAGGCCAGGAACGAGGGGGGTGTCAGCCGCCGCCGCGTGACGGCAAGATTCGATTCACGAGCGGCGAGAAGCGTCCGGATTTCACCCACTGCTGTGCGGCCTGGATGTCCGGTGCGAAATAGCGATCGACCGCATAGAAAGGCACTTCGCCCCGTATGTCGGCGTGAACCCGCTCGAGACTGGGGCTGGAACGGGCTGGGCGGTGAAAATCGATACCCTGCGCCGCGGCCAGCAGCTCGACGCCGACCACGGCGGCCGCATTGTCGACCATGCGGCGAAGGCGGCGCGCGGCATGCGTCGCCATGCTCACGTGGTCCTCTTGGTTCGCCGATGTCGGTATCGAATCGATGCTGCAGGGCGTGGCGATCGTCTTGTTCTCTGAGACGAGCGCCGCGGCGGTGACTTGCGCCATCATGAAACCGGAATTCACGCCGCTGTTCTCCACCAAGAAGGCGGGCAGGCCGCTCATTTTGGGGTCGACCAATACGGCGGTACGCCTCTCCGACAGATTGCCGATCTCCGCCAGGGCGAGTGCCAACGTATCGGCCGCGAACGCAACGGGCTCACCATGAAAATTACCGCCGGATAGCACGTCCCCCTCCTCGGCGAACAGCAGCGGATTGTCGGTGACGGCATTGGCTTCCAATCCCAGAGTCGCACTGACATTGCGAATCAGATCCAAGCAGGCACCCATCACCTGCGGCTGACAGCGGAAAGAATAAGGGTCTTGCACGCGCGTGCAATCGAGATGCGAGGCGCGAATGGCACTGCCGGCGATCAAGTCCCGGTATTCGCGCGCAACGGCGATCTGCCCCGGCTGCCCACGAACTTTGTGTATGCGCTCATCGAACGGCGAATCGCTGCCCTTGAGGGCATCCACCGACATGGCGCCGGCGACCACGGCCCCGGCGAATACGTCCTCGGCGCCGAACAACCCGGCCAATGCCAGCGCGGCGGACACCTGCGTGCCGTTGATCAATGCGAGGCCTTCCTTGGCGCGCAGCTTCAGGGGTTCGAGCCCGGCCAAACTCAGGCCCTCGGCCGCGGGCAGCACCGCGCCGCGCACGCGCACGTGACCGATCCCGAGCAACACCATGCTCAAGTGTGCCAGCGGCGCCAGATCCCCCGAAGCCCCCACCGAGCCTTGCGCGGGAACCATGGGGTAGACTTCATGCTCCAGTAGCGCGAGCAAGGCTTCCATCACCGCCATGGTGATGCCGGAGTGCCCACGCGCGAGCGCGTTGATCTTGAGGACGAGGATCAGCCGCACGACCGGGTCGGGCAGCGCATCGCCCACGCCCGCGGCGTGCGAGAGGAGGAGATTGCGCTGCAGAAGCTCGAGCTGGTCTGCAGGAATGCGGGTCTGGGCCAACAAGCCAAAGCCCGTGTTGATGCCGTACGCCGCGTCGCCGGCCGCGATGATCTTGTCCACCAGGGAGCTCGAAACCGCAATTCGGCCGAGGTCGTGCGTCGACAAGCGCAGAGCGACCGGTTGCTCGTGCACTTGCCGCAGCGTCGCCAGCGTCAGCTCGCCGGCGCGCACATCTAAGACATTCCCCATTAGCCGATCATCGGTAAATTCAAGCCCTGCTCGCGGGCGCAGGCAATGGCCTCGGCATAGCCGGCGTCGGCGTGGCGCATCACTCCCGTGCCGGGATCATTCCAGAGGACGCGCCGGATGCGCTTGGCCGCCGCCGCGCTGCCGTCGCAGACGATGACGACGCCGGCGTGCTGCGAATAGCCCATCCCGACCCCGCCGCCGTGATGAATCGAGACCCAGGTGGCGCCGCTCGCGGTATTCAGAAGCGCGTTGAGCAAGGGCCAATCCGAGACCGCGTCGGAGCCGTCCTTCATCGCCTCGGTCTCGCGGTTCGGGCTTGCCACGGAACCGGAATCCAAGTGATCGCGGCCGATGACGATGGGCGCGGAGAGTTCGCCGCTCTTGACCATCTCGTTGAAGGCCAAGCCTAGGCGGTGACGCTCGCCCAACCCCACCCAGCAGATGCGCGCCGGCAATCCTTGGAAGTGGATTTGCGCACGCGCCATGTCGAGCCAGTGGTGCAGATGCCGATCGTCCGGAATCAGCTCTTTGACTTTCGCGTCGGTCTTGTAAATGTCCTCGGGGTCGCCCGAGAGTGCAACCCAGCGGAACGGTCCGATGCCGCGGCAGAACAGCGGGCGGATGTATTCGGGCACGAAACCGGGAACATCGAACGCCTCGGCGACGCCTGCGTCGAGAGCGACCTGTCGAATGTTGTTGCCGTAGTCGAAGACCGGCAACCCCATGTGCTTGAACCGCAGCAGGTATTCGACATGCTTGGCCATGGAGCGCGTGGCGGCTGCGGTCGTGCCGGCAGGATCACTCGCGCGACGCTCGTCCCACTGCTCGACCGTCCAGCCCTGCGGCAGGTAGCCGTTCACGGGGTCGTGCGCCGAGGTCTGATCCGTCACCGCGTCGGGCCGAATGCCGCGCTCGAGCAATGCGTGCAGCACGTCGACGATGTTCCCCAGCAGGGCGACTGAAATCGGTTTGCCCCGGGTCCCCGCGGCCTCGAACATCGCAAGCGCCTCCTCCAGGGATGTGGCCTGCGCGTCCACGTAGCCGGTTTCCAAGCGTTTGGCGATTCGGCTTTGGCGGCATTCGACGGCCAGCATGTTGAAGCCCGCCATGGTGGCTGCGAGGGGCTGCGCGCCCCCCATGCCGCCGAGACCGGCCGTCAGGATCCACTTGCCGCTCACCTGGCCTTTGAAGTGGCGCCGGCCCATTTCAGCGAAGGTTTCGTAGGTGCCTTGGACGATCCCCTGGCTGCCGATGTAGACCCACGAGCCGGCGGTCATCTGCCCATACATGGCGAGACCTTTGCGATCGAGCTCGTTGAAATGATCCCAGGTGGCCCAGTGCGGCACCAGATTGGAATTGGCAATCAGCACTCGGGGTGCATCCGTATGCGTCGGAAACACGCCGACCGGTTTGCCGGACTGCACCAGGAGGGTTTCCTCCTCGGTCAGCGTCTTCAGCGTCTCGACGATGCGGTCGTAGCAATTCCAATCGCGGGCGGCGCGCCCTATGCCTCCGTACACCACGAGTTCGGCGGGATTTTCCGCGACTTCAGGGTCCAGGTTATTCATCAACATGCGCAGCGGCGCTTCGGTCATCCAGGTTCGCGCACTCAAGGCGTTGCCGCGCGCCGCGCGGATGATTCGAGGTTTCAAGGGGGCGAGCATGTTGCAATCCTTAGGGGCGAAAACGCCCCGACAGTTCGTATCGGGAAGCGGGATAGTGGAGGCGGGCCACCGAAGCGATCTGCCCGGCGGTCCAAGTGCGCCGAATCATCAACAGGCAAGGCTCTTCGCGCTTCATGGCCAGGAGCTTGCGCGTGCGCTCATCCGGCATCACGGCCCGCAACAGGTGTTCGGCTTCCTGCAGCGGAGCGACTTTCACCAGGTAGTCGGTGGGAGTGGTTTGATTGAAATCCACCTTCAGATAATCCGGGGCGAGCTTAGGCTGCACATAGCGGTCTTCGAGCTGGATTGGGCGGTCGTTCTCGAAGTGCACGATGACCGAGCGGTACAACTCGCTGCGCGGCGCAATGCCGAAATCCTCGGCGAGTTCCGCGACGGCCCGCACGCGCTCGAGTGCGACGATCTCGGCGCGATGCACATGGCCCCTGCGGCGGATCTCCTCGGCGATACTGTGGATTTCAAGAGGATGCGCGTGGGCGTGTTGATCGGCGACGAAGCTGCCGACTCCGGCGATGCGCACCAAAACGCCCTCATCGCGCAACTCCCGCAACGCCCGGTTCGCGGTCATGCGCGACACGCCAAAAGACTTGACGATATCGTTTTCGGAAGGCACGCGGGTCGATGCGCCCCACTTGCCCGAACCGATGTTATCGAGGATGTGCCGCTTCACCTGCAAATAAAGAGGCTGGAGCGATGCGTTGGGGCGAGCCATGGCCGAAGTGTAGGCTGTATAGACAGGTACAGTCAACCGCCTTCACGCGGTTCGAGCCAACCTGTGCATCAAGCCAGCGAATCGCGGCCGCAACTCGTCTTCGCCGGGGTGATGCCGATCTTTGATCACCCAGCGGCCCGCGACCATGACGTCCCGGATGGCCGCTTCCCCGCCGGCGAACAACAAGTGATCCAGCGCGGTGTCCGGCGCGGCGCCTGCCATGGAAGGGTGCTCGGCATCCAGCACCAGCCAGTCGGCCCGGCGTCCCACCTCGATCACTCCCGCCGGCTGGCCGATCGCCTGCGCACCCGTACTGCGCAGCGTCGCGCCAGAGGCGGGTCCCAACGTGCGGCTCATCGCCGGCGGCAAGCACCCCACGGCGCCTCTTGCGCAGGCGCTGCTGGTATTCGAGCCAGCGTAATTCCTCGGCGGGGCTCAACGTGGACTGGCTGTCGGAGCCCACGCAGAGACGACCGCCCGCTGCGAGGAAGCGGGCCGTATCGAAGAACCCATCTCCAAGGTTGGCCTCGGTGCTGATGGACACGCAAACGGTTGCCGCCGCGCCCGCAATTCCCCTCAGTTCTTCGAGCGTCGCGTGCGTGGCATGGACCAGGCACCAGTGGTTGGTGATCAATCCCGTGTCCAGCAGCAACTCGATGGGGCGGCGCCCCGTCGCGCGCGCACACGCCTTGACCTCAAGCAACTGCTCCGCCACGTGGATATGCACCGGCATGGCGGCGTCAATCTCTCTGAGCCGCAATGCGGCCTCGCGCAGAGTCCCGATCGGGACCGCTCGCAAGCTGTGAAATGCCGCTCCCGTGCGCTGCGTCCAGACCCGGCCGGGGGCGCCCCCCGCCGCTCGGCGCCGACGCGGTCTTCGACCGCGCGCAGGAACTCATCCGTGTCCGATGCGAATCGCGCCTGCTCGCGCTTCAGCGCCTGACCGCCGAAATCACCGGTCTGGTACAAGGTCGGCAGAAACGTCAGGCCGATGCCGGCGGCCGATGCCGCGTTGCCGACCGCATCCCAGAGAGCGTTCGAACCGGAATAGGAACCACCGCCCTTGGGGCGGTGCAGATAGTGGAATTCAGCGACCGACGTGTAGCCCGCTTTGAGCATCTCAATGAACAACTGAGTCGCCAAGATTTGCAGGTCGTCGGGCTCGATGCGATTCGCCAGCGCGTACATCGCATGGCGCCACGTCCAAAAACTGTCGCGCGCGGAGAGCCGATATTCGGTATTCCCCGCCATGGCCCGCTGAAAGGCGTGGCTATGCGCATTGGGCATGCCGGGAACCACGAATCCGTCGACGCGCTCCGCTGCGGGAACGGGTTGCGAAGCGGCGGAGGCATCGATCCCGGTGATGAACCCCTCGTCGGATACCGCGACGGAAACACCGCGTGCCCAGCCTTGCGGCAGATAAACGTCTTGCAAATGGTAGCGCATGTTGACTATACCTGTATAGGGAACCATTCTTGCCGTATCATACGTGCAGCATCCGTCAGTGGGCGATCTTAAGTGCGAAAAGCCTCAGAGAGAGAATGGGACCAGGTTTGGATCGGGGCAGACCTTGCCACCATGGTCGCGGGTGCGGGAACCTATGGCAACATCAAAAACGCCGCGCTGGCGGTGAAGGGCGAGCGAATCGCATGGATCGGCCCCGCCGCCGAAGGGGCGCGCAAAGCGGCCGAGATATGCGTTCCCGTGCACGGCGCCCGGGGTCTTTGGATCACGCCGGGACTGATCGATTGCCATACGCACTTGGTTTATGGCGGCAATCGAGTCGAGGAGTTCGAGCAGCGGCTTTGCGGGGCTTCTTACGAAGACATTGCGCGGGCCGGCGGCGGCATCCAATCGACCGTGAATGCAACCCGCGCAGCGAGCGCCGAGCAGCTGCAGGAAGCGGCAGCCGTTCGCGCCAAACGGTTGATGGCGGAGGGCGTCACCACCATCGAGGTGAAGTCCGGCTACGGACTCGAACTCGGCGCGGAGCGGCGCCTGCTCGAGGTGGCGCGTGAGTTGGGCGCGGATCTACCGGTCTCGATCACCAAGACATTTCTCGGCTTGCACGCGTTGCCGCGCGAATTCGCGGCGGACCGTCCGGGCTTCGTCGCCCAGGTCAGCGGCCCATGGCTGGAATCCCTCGCCGCGGCAGGCCTGGTCGATGCGGTTGACGCGTTTTGCGAGAACATCGCGTTCTCCGCGGCGGAAGCGGAACGCCTACTGCGGGCCGCGAAGCAAATGGGATTGCCCGCTCACGTGCATGCGGGCCAATTGAGCGACATGGGTGCGGCGGAATTGGCCGCGAAGTGGGGCGCTTTGTCAGCCGACCATCTCGAATACCTGAGCGCCGCCGGTGCACGGGCGCTCGCCGCCGCGGGCACGGTCGCGGTGCTGTTGCCCACGGCGTATTTCACCCTGCGGCAGAAGAAGCCTCCACCGGTTGCGCTGTTGCGTGAGTCGGGCGTGCCGCTCGCGATTGCGACCGATTGCAATCCAGGGAGCTCGCCCTGCACGTCCATTCTGCTCGCGCTCAACATGGCCTGCACGTTGTTCGGCTTGACTCCGGAGGAAGCGCTGAGCGGCGCAACGCGGCACGCCGCAAGGGCCCTGGGCGCGCTCGATGACATCGGAACGCTCGAGGTCGGCAAGCGCGCGGATTTGGCGCTGTGGCGTATCGAGCGGCCGGCGGAACTTTGTTATGCCTTGGGCGCAAATCCCTGCGCCGGCGTGGTTCATCGGGGAAAACTCAGGCCGGAGCCGCGCGCAATCCGAACGTAGAGTCCAGCTCGGGTCATGCAGCTTGCGCCTCCTCGAAACCGCTCAGCACGTTCACCACATTGATTCCGATGTCCCCGACCGCATAACCGCCCTCGAGAAGGAAAAGCGTCGGGGGTCCGCAGGCGCCGATCATTCGGCCGTAGGTAAGGAAATCGGCGGTTTTCAGGCGAAAAAAACTGATGGGATCTTCCGCGAAGGTATCCACGCCCAGGGACACGACCAATGCATCCGCACGATAATCCCCGATGCGCAGCAGCGCACCGCGGAGCGCTTCCTGCCAGAGGCCGAATTCCGTGCCCGGCGGCAACGGAAGATTCAAGGTAAAACCCGCGCCGGCTCCGGTTCCCGTTTCGTCGGCGTAACCGGAGAAATATGGAAACGCGTGGGCTGGGTCGCCGTGGAGCGAAACGTACAGCACGTCGGCGCGTTCGTAAAAAATATCCTGCGTTCCATTGCCATGATGGAAATCGACGTCGAGGATCGCGACGCGCGCCGCGCCGGCGTCTCGAAGGCGCTGCGCAGCGATTGCCGCGTTGTTCAAAAAGCAATAACCGCCGTACAGGTCGCGTGCGGCGTGATGTCCCGGCGGCCTGCACAGTCCAAAAGCCGTGCGCGCGCCTGCCTCGATCTGCGCGGCAGCCGTGAGGGCGACATTGGCGGCGGCGCTTGCCGCCTCCCACGTGCCTTCGCTGATCGAGGTCTCGCCGGCCATGGCGTAATACCCCAGCTTTCCCGTGATGCTCTGCGGCCGGCGCTGGCTCATGCGTCTCGCGGGCCAGCAATCGGGAATGGCTTCGCCGCGATTGCCCGCGGCAATCCATTGGCTCCAGGCGTGCTCGAGAAAATCCAGGTAGTCAGGATCATGAACGCGCAGCAACGGGGCGATACCGAAGCTCGCGGGAGCGATGACCGCGCCCAGGCGCTGCGCGCGGACGCGCTCCAAAACGATTTGCGCGCGCTCCGGCGACTCATGCGGGCGAACCAATTCGCCGCCGTAAAGTTCAGTGCGCGGACTGCGCAGCAAATGATCGGCCGTGAAAACAGTGATCATTCCAGCGTCTCCTTGGTGTGCGTCAAAGTATAGAGGATGGCGCCGCGGCCGAGCTTCAATGCTGCTGCTTAGCAGCAATCTCCTTGACACCCGCCCGGCCGGTTCCTACAATCGCCGGCCTTTGTCTCCGCACACAGGTTCGGGGCACTCACGCCCGTTCATTTTATGTTCATGCATCGGGACCGCTCTTATATCGATGGGCGGCCCCAAAAGGTATTTATGGCGACGACCACCCAACTGATTCGCACCGGCCGCAATGAGCCTGCCTGGAAATCCAAAGTTCCGGCGCTGGCGGCTTCGCCGCAGAAACGGGGCGTTTGCACCCGGGTGTACACAACCACGCCCAAAAAGCCGAATTCCGCTTTGCGCAAGGTATGCCGCGTGCGTCTGACCAATGGATATGAAGTGTCGAGCTACATCGGCGGTGAAGGGCACAATTTGCAGGAACACTCGGTGGTCCTGATCCGCGGCGGCCGCGTCAAGGATTTGCCCGGAGTGCGCTACCACACCGTTCGCGGGGCCCTGGATTGCGCCGGCGTCAGCGACCGCCGGCAAGGCCGTTCCAAGTACGGCGCCAAACGTCCCAAGAAATAAGGTTTCCCATGTCCCGCAGAGCAGCAGCCCCCCATCGCACCATCCTTCCCGACCCTAAATTCGGCAATGACATGTTGGCCAAGTTCATCAATATGGTGATGGAGCGAGGCAAGAAGTCGGCCGCCGAGAAGATCGTGTACGGCGCCATCGACCGCATAGGCGACAAAAGCGGCCGCGCCGGCGGCGACGCCATTGCCGTGTTGCAGCAGGCGCTGGACAATGTCAAGCCGGTGGTCGAGGTCAAGTCTCGCCGGGTGGGCGGCGCTACCTATCAAGTGCCCGTCGAAGTGCGTGCCAATCGACGTCAAACGCTCGCGATGCGGTGGGTCATCGAAGCGGCCACCGCGCGCAGCGAGAAGTCCATGGCCCATCGACTTGCCGCCGAACTGATGGAGGCCGCCGAGAATCGCGGCGCCGCGGTCCGCAAGCGCGAAGATACCCACCGCATGGCTGAGGCCAACAAGGCGTTCGCACACTATCGCTGGTAGGGCGGGGATGGCCGATCGCCGGCTGGAATAACGCCCGCCCGGCCTTATATAGAGTTCTAGGATGGGGTCGCATCGACCCCGTCAAAAGTTGCGCCAGGCGCATGGTAAATATGGCACGCACTACGCCCATCGAGCGATACCGAAACATCGGTATTTCCGCTCATATCGACGCGGGGAAGACCACCGCGACCGAGCGTATTCTGTTTTACACCGGCGTGTCGCACAAGATCGGCGAGGTCCATGACGGCGCCGCCGTGATGGACTACATGGAACAAGAGCAGGAGCGCGGCATCACCATCACGGCCGCAGCGACCACCTGTTTTTGGAAGGGAATGGACAAGAGCTTCCCGGAATATCGCATCAACATCATCGATACCCCGGGACATGTGGATTTCACCATCGAAGTAGAGCGCAGCCTGCGGGTGCTCGATTCCGCGGTGGCCGTCTATTGCGCCGTGTCGGGGGTTCAGCCCCAGTCGGAAACCGTCTGGCGGCAAATGAACAAATACGGCGTGCCGCGCATCGCGTTCGTCAACAAAATGGATCGCGCCGGCGCGAATTTCCTGCGATGCGTCGAGCAGATCCACACGCGCCTGCGCGGCAATCCGGTGCCGATCCAACTACCGATCGGCGCCGAGGATGGCTTCGTCGGCGTGGTCGATCTCGTCAAGATGAAGTCGATTTGGTGGGACGACGAAACGCAGGGCATGAAATTCGAGTACCGCGAGATCCCGGCCGGCATGCTCAAGGAATGCGAAGCGTGGCGCGCCAAGATGATCGAGGCCGCCGCCGAGGGCGACGAGGCCCTGCTCAACAAGTATCTGGAAACCGGCGACCTATCGGACACCGAGATCCGGCAGGGTTTGCGCGCGCGCGCGCTCAAGAACGAAGTCTGCTTGGTGACCTGCGGATCGGCTTTCAAGAACAAGGGCGTGCAGGCCGTGCTCGATGCGATCGTCGAATACATGCCCTCCCCCGCGGATGTGCCGCCGGTCAAGGGCCAGAGCGAGCGCGGCGAGCCCCTGACCCGCAAGGCCGACGACAGCGAGCCGTTTTCCGCGCTTGCCTTCAAGATCTTGAACGATCCATTCGTCGGCAACCTCACATTCTTCCGCGTTTATTCGGGCACGCTGAACTCGGGCGACCAGGTGTTCGTGCCGAATCGGAATCGCACCGAGCGCATCGGACGTCTGTTGCAGATGCATGCCAGCGAACGCTCCGAGATCAAGGAGGTTCGGGCCGGCGACATCGCGGCCGCGGTGGGCTTGAAGGATGTCACCACGGGCGACACTCTCTCGGATCCGCAGAAAGTAATCATCTTGGAAAAGATGGAGTTTCCGGAGCCAGTGATCTCGGTGGCCGTGGAGCCGAAGACCAAGGTCGACCAGGAGAAAATGGGGCTCGCCCTGCAGCGCTTGGCCAAGGAGGACCCGTCCTTCCGCGTGCATACCGATCAGGAGTCCGGTCAGACCATCATTTCGGGGATGGGTGAGCTCCACCTGGAGATCATCGTCGACCGCATGAAGCGCGAGTTCAAGGTCGAGGCCAACGTCGGCAAGCCGCAGGTGGCCTATCGAGAAACGATTCGCGCCACCGTGGAGTCCGAAGGCAAGTTCGTGCGCCAGTCGGGCGGCCGCGGCCAATACGGACATGTATGGCTCAAGATCGAGCCGCAGCCGGCCGGGCAGGGCTACGAGTTCGTCAACGGCATCGTCGGCGGCGCCGTGCCGCGCGAGTTCATTCCGGCCGTTGACAAGGGCATCCAAGAAGCCGTGCAAACCGGGGTCATCGCGGGCTATCCGATCGTCGACGTGAAGGTCACGATTTTCGACGGCTCGTATCACGATGTCGACTCGAACGAGATGGCTTTCAAGATCGCCGGCTCGATGGGGTTCAAGGAAGGCTTTCGCAAGGCCAGGCCTGTGTTGCTCGAGCCGATCATGAAGGTCGAAGTGGTGACTCCGGAAGATTACTACGGCGATATCGTCGGCGACCTGAACCGCCGCCGCGGCCAGATCGTCGGTATGGAAGACTCGCCGTCCGGCAAGGTCGTTACGGCGGATGTTCCGCTGGCTGAAATGTTTCAATATTCGACCGCGATGCGCTCCATGAGTCAGGGCAGGGCGAACTACACGATGGAGTTTGCTAAATACATGGAAGTGCCGAGCAATGTCGCCGATGCCGTGATGAAGAAAGCTTCGTAGTTACATCAATTCATTCATTGGAGAGAAAGCCGTGTCGAAGGGGAAGTTTGAGCGAACGAAGCCGCACGTGAACGTGGGGACGATAGGACATGTGGACCATGGCAAGACGACGTTGACGGCGGCGTTGACGAAGGTGATGGCGGAGAAGTTTGGCGGGGAATTCAAGGCCTACGACCAGATCGACAAGGCACCGGAGGAGCGTGCGCGTGGGATCACGATAGCGACGGCGCACGTGGAGTACCAGAGCGAGGCGCGTCACTACGCGCACGTGGACTGTCCCGGGCATGCGGACTACGTGAAGAACATGATCACGGGAGCGGCGCAGATGGACGGGGCGATATTGGTGGTATCGGCGGCGGACGGTCCGATGCCGCAGACGCGCGAGCACATATTGCTGGCGCGCCAGGTGGGTGTGCCGTACATCGTGGTGTATTTGAACAAAGCGGACATGGTGGACGATGCGGAGCTGCTCGAGCTGGTGGAGCTTGAGGTGCGCGATTTGCTGACGCTGTACAAGTTTCCCGGGGACAAGACGCCGATCATCACCGGTTCAGCGCTCAAGGCGCTGGAGGGGGATGAGAGCGAGATAGGGGTTGCCTCGGTGATCAAGCTGGTCAAGGCGCTTGATGAGTACATACCGGTGCCGAAGCGTGCGGTGGAGGGGGCATTTTTGATGCCTGTGGAGGATGTTTTTTCGATTGCGGGGCGCGGCACGGTGGTGACGGGGCGCATTGAGCGGGGGATCGTGAAGGTGAACGATGAGGTTGAGATCGTGGGGATACGCCCGACGACCAAGACGACGTGCACGGGGGTGGAGATGTTTCGCAAGCTCCTCGATGAGGGGCAGGCGGGGGACAACGTGGGGGTGCTGCTGCGGGGCACGAAGCGCGAGGAAGTGGAGCGCGGGCAGGTGTTGTGCAAGCCGGGGAGCATCAATCCGCACACGAAGTTTGAGGCCGAGGTGTACGTGCTGACGAAGGAGGAAGGGGGGCGGCACACGCCGTTCTTCAAGGGGTATCGGCCGCAGTTCTACTTTCGCACCACGGACGTGACGGGCGCGGTGGAGTTGCCGGAGGGCACCGAGATGGTGATGCCCGGGGACAACATCAAGATCGTGGTGGAGCTGATTGCGCCGATCGCGATGGAGCAGGGCTTGAGGTTTGCCATCCGCGAGGGCGGCAAAACAGTCGGCGCCGGCGTCGTCGCCAAGGTGATTGCGTAAGGTTTTATTTTTCATCCGGCGGGGCCGCGGCGGCACCGTTTAATTTGAGCGCGCAAGCGCCTGGAAATGGCCCTAGGGCATTGGAACTCATTTTATGGCTAATCAAAACATCAGGATTCGGTTGAAGGCTTTCGATCATCGTCTGATCGACAAGTCGGCGCGCGAAATCGTCGAGACCGCGAAGCGCACCGGCGCGACCGTCAAGGGTCCCGTGCCGCTGCCCATCAAAATGGAGCGCTTCACCGTGTTGACCGCGCCTCACGGCGACAAGGACGCGCGCGACCAATTTGAGATTCGTACCCACAAGCGTCTGATGGACATACTGAACCCCACGGACAAGACCGTGGATGCGCTCATGAAGCTGGAGCTGCCGGCCGGGGTCGACGTCCAGATCAAGCTCAACTGACGATTAGTTGATCTACCGGCGGATTCATATATAATCCGCCGTCCATTTTAAGGTCGGAGCGCGTGGGCGCCGACGCCGGTTATCCAAGGGTAGCCGGGGTCCTTTGCCCAAACCGCTGATCTTCAGCAACGAATGCGGTGACAACCCCAGGGTTCCCGCTGTAAAGGATCGACAATGACCATTGGTCTGGTTGGCCGCAAGTGCGGCATGACCCGCGTATTCACCGACGCCGGCGTGACTGTACCCGTGACGGTCGTCGAGGCGCTTCCGAACCGCATCTCGCAAGTCAAGAACGACAAGACCGACGGCTATCGTGCGGTGCAAGTGACCATTGGGGGCCGCCGGCCATCTCGCGTTTCCAAGGCACTGGCGGGTCATTTTGCCAAGGCCAATGTCGCCGCCGGCTACGCCTCCCGGGAATTCCGCTTGGGCAAGGGCGAAGGCGATGCGCTCGCTGCCGGCGCTGAACTGAAAGTCGATATGTTCACTCCCGGTCAAATCGTCGATGTCACCGGCACCACGGTGGGCAAGGGCTTCGCCGGCACCATGAAGCGTCATAATTTTGCCGGCGGCATGAAAACTCACGGCAACTCCCTGTCGCACCGGGCGCCCGGTTCCATCGGCCAGCGCCAGACCCCGGGACGGGTGTTCAAGGGCAAGCGCATGTCCGGCCACATGGGCGTCAAGAACCGCACCATCGAGAATCTACGCATCATCGAGGTGGACGTGGCGCGCAACCTCTTGCTGATTCGCGGCGCGATCCCCGGTTCCGAGGGCGGCCGCGTCATCGTCAAGCCTTCGATCAAAGCCGCTGGCCAGGCGCGCCGCAGGAAGCTGATGCCGAACAAGGCCCCGGTGGCCGCCAAGGGTGCTGCCACCAAGCCGGCACCGGCCGCGAAGGGCGCTGCCAAAGCCGATAAAAAGTAGACCCTCATGAAGCTCCAGCTCAAGAACGCAACTCCCGCCAGCGACATTCAATTGTCGGATGCGGCTTTTGGCCGCGCCTACAACGAGGCGCTGATTCACCAGGTCGTCACCGCCTACATGGCGGCCGGCCGCGCCGGCACGAAGGCGCAGAAAACGCGCGCCGAGGTGCGCGGCGGCGGCAAGAAGCCCTGGAGTCAGAAGGGGACGGGGCAGGCGCGTGCAGGTTCCATTCGCAGCCCCCTATGGGTGGGCGGCGGCCGGGCCTTCGCCGCCCGGCCGCGGGATTTCTCGCAGAAGGTCAATCGCAAGATGTACCGCGCCGCCATGCAATCCATGGTGTCCGAGCTGGTCCGTCAAGATCGCCTGGTCGCGGTCGAATCCTTGGAGTTGGCCGAACCCAGAACCAAGTTGCTCATCAGCAAGCTGGCCGAGTTCGGTCTCACGCGGGCCCTGATCTTGGTCGAGGCCTACGAGGAGAAATTGTTCCTGGCGGCCCGCAACGTGCCCTATGTGGACGTGATGCCGGTGGCCTCTCTCGACCCCGTGAGCTTGATGAAGCACGACAAGGTGATCGCCACGGTCGGCGCCTTGAAGCTGCTCGAAAAGCGTCTTGGAGGCGCGCATGAATAAGGAACGCTTGATGACCGTGCTGATCCAGCCGCACGTGTCCGAGAAGGCGGCGAACGTCACCGAGAAGGCGAACCAATATGTGTTCCGCGTGCGTGACGATGCGTCGAAGGACGAAGTGAAGAAGGCCGTTGAATTGATGTTCGAGGTCAAGGTCGAGGGCGTCAATTTACTCAACAAACCGGGCAAAACCCGCCGCTTCAAGAACGTGGCCGGCAAGCGCAACGGCTACAAGAAGGCATACGTGCGTTTGGAGACCGGGCAGTCCATCGACTTCACCGGCGGCGCGAAGTAAGGACTAACGGCAATGGCACTCATTAAAATGAAGCCGACCTCCCCCGGGACGCGCTTCGTGGTGAAAATCGACCGCTCGCACCTGCACAAGGGCGGCCCGCTCGAGTCTTTGACCACGAAGAAGAATCGCACCGGGGCGCGCAATCACTCGGGGCGGCAAACCACGCGCCACATCGGCGGCGGACACAAGCAGCGTTATCGGCTGGTGGATTTCAAGCGCGACAAGGACGGCATTCCCGGCGTCGTCGAACGTCTCGAGTACGATCCGAACCGCACCTCGCATCTGGCGTTGGTGCTCTACAAGGACGGCGAGCGCCGTTACATTCTGGCGCCGAAGGGCGTCAAGGCCGGCGATGAAATTCGCTCGGGCGCCGATGCGCCGATCAAGCCGGGCAACGCTCTTCCATTGCGGCACATCCCGGTGGGCAGCACCGTGCACAACATCGAGCTCAAAGTGGGCAAGGGCGGCCAACTAGCGCGCAGCGCCGGCGGCTCGGCTCAGTTCGCGGCGCGCGAAGGCGTATACGCGAGCGTGCGCCTGAAATCGGGCGAAATGCGCAAGATACACGTCGATTGCCGCGCCACTATCGGCGAGGTGGGCAATGACGAGCACAACCTGCGCGTTTTCGGCAAGGCCGGCGCGGTGCGCTGGCTCGGCGTGCGTCCGACGGTGCGCGGCGTCGTGATGAACCCGGTCGACCACCCGCACGGTGGCGGCGAGGGCAAGTCCGGCCAAGGCAACCCCCATCCCGTGAGTCCCTGGGGCTTGCAGACGAAGGGCAAGAAGACTCGCCGCAACAAGCGCACCGACGGCATGATCGTTCAGCGCCGCAAGAACAAACGACTGTAAGACTGGAGATATCACTGTGCCTCGTTCGCTCAAGAAAGGCCCGTTCGTGGATTTGCATCTGGCAAAGAAGGTGCAGACGGCCAGTCAAAAGAATGATCGCCGTCCGATCAAGACCTGGTCGCGGCGTTCCATGGTCATCCCGGATATGGTCGGATTGACCATCGCCGTGCACAACGGCCGCTTGCACGTGCCCGTGCTGGTATCCGAGAACATGGTCGGCCACAAGCTCGGCGAGTTTGCGCCCACGCGCACGTTCAAGGCCCATTCCGGCGACAAGAAAGTGTCGGCGGCGGAGTAGGGCATGGAAACCAAAGCGGTCTTACGGTACGCGCGCATTTCCCCGCAGAAATGCCGCCTGGTGGTCGACACGATTCGCGGCAAGTCCGCGACGCTGGCCGTCAACACCTTGAAGTTCATGCCGAAGAAGGGCGCAAAGATCGTCCTCAAGGTGTTGGACTCGGCGATTGCCAATGCCTACAACAATTTCAACGCGGATGTCGATGATCTGAAAGTCACGCGGGTCGAGGTCGACCCGGCTCCGATGCTCAAGCGTTTTCATGCGCGCGCCAAGGGGCGCGGAGTGAGAATCGCGAAACGCAACAGTCATATCTTGGTTCAAGTGTCCGACGGCAAGCGAGAGGCCTAATGGGTCAAAAAGTAAATCCGATTGGTATTCGTCTTGGCATCACGCGCGACTGGACATCGAAGTGGTATGCCGGATCCAAGACGTTCGCCTCGAACATCCACACCGATTTCCTGGTAAGGCAATACCTGAACAAGAAGCTTTCGGATGCGTCGGTGAGCCGAATTCACATCGAACGCGCCGCGCGGCGCGCCAACATCACGATTCATACGGCGCGCCCCGGGATCGTGATCGGCAAGAAGGGCGAGGACATCGAAAAACTCCGCACCGCGGTGGCGAAAATCCTCGGCATGACGATGAACGACGTTCGGCTCAATATCGCCGAGATCCGCAAACCCGAACTGGACGCGAAACTGGTGGCGGAAGGCATCTCGCAGCAGCTGGAAAAGCGGGTAATGTTCCGCCGCGCCATGAAGCGCGCGGTGACGAATACCATGCGCTCGGGTGCGCTGGGCATCAAGGTGCGCATCTCCGGCCGCCTCAATGGTTCGGAAATCGCGCGCACGGAAACCAATCGCGAGGGCCGCGTTCCGCTGCACACGTTCCGCGCGGATATCGACTATGGCATCGCCGAAGCGCAGACCACGTACGGCGTCATCGGCATCAAGGTTTGGATATTCAAGGGCGAAATATTCGATCAGCCCGAAGTGGAGTCCGCCGAGGCCGAGGCGGAAGGTGCTGCCAAGGCTGCCGAAACCCCGGCGCCATCGTTAAGCTGAATTAGGTAACAGAGCATGATGCAGCCGAAGCGGACCAAGTTCCGCAAACAATTCAAGGGCAAGATTTCGGGCAGCGCGCAGCGCGGCAACTTCGTTGCGTTCGGCGAATACGGCCTCAAAGCGACCGATCGATGCCGCATGACGGCCCGCGAGATCGAGGCGGCGCGGCGCGCCATTTCCCGCTACGTGAAGCGCGGCGGCCGCATCTGGATTCGCGTTTTCCCGGATGTGCCGATCACGCAGAAGCCGCTGGAAGTGCGCATGGGCTCGGGCAAGGGCAATGTCGAGTATTGGGTGGCGAGAGTGCTTCCCGGCAAGGTTTTGTTCGAAATCGAAGGCATGAGCGAGGAAATCGCCCGCGAGGCATTCCGTTTGGCTTCCGCCAAGCTGTCGGTATCGACGGCGTTCGTCAAACGTCAGGTGCGTGCATGAAAGCCAAAGATTTGCGCGCGAGAGCGTCCAAGGATCTCGGCGAGGAGCTTCTCAAGCTTCGCCGCGAACAGTTCAATTTGCGCATGGCGCGCGCCACGGGCCAGGCGGCGAAACCGGATCAGTTTGCGAAGGTGCGTAAGAACATTGCGCGTGTGAAGACGGTGCTTGCCCAATCAAGGCAAAGCGGAGGGAAGGCGTAATGTCGACCGAAGAACATACAACCGAAGCGGCGGCGAGCCAACCCGAGGCCGCACCCGGGGCTGCTCCCGTGCACGGGCAGCGGCTGCTCACCGGCCGGGTGATCAGCAACAAGATGGATAAAACCATCGCGGTGTCCGTAGAGCGCCTGGTGAAACACCCGACCTACGGCAAATACATTCGCCGCACCACCAAGCTTCTCGCGCATGACGAGAGCAACGAATGCAAGGAAGGCGACACGGTCTCCATCAAACCGTGCCGGCCGATGTCGCGCCGTAAATCTTGGGTGCTGGTGCGCGTCGTCGATCGCGCCCGGCCTGAATGAGAGGCCATCCCAAATGATTCAGCTCAGAACCATGTTGAATGTCGCCGACAACAGCGGCGCCAAGCGGCTGATGTGCATCAAGGTGCTCGGCGGCTCGAAGCGCCGCTACGCGGCCGTCGGCGATGTCATCAAGGTCAGCGTCAAGGACGCGATCCCGCGCGGCAAAGTCAAGAAAGGCGAAGTGTACGACGCCGTCGTCGTGCGCACCCGAAGCGGCGTGCGCCGCGCCGACGGATCGCTGATCCGTTTCGATACCAACGCGGCGGTCCTCTTGACCAACAAGCTCGAGCCGATCGGTACGCGCATCTTCGGACCCGTGACGCGCGAGCTGCGCAATGTGCAGTTCATGAAGATCATCTCGCTCGCGCCCGAGGTGTTGTGATGAAAAAGATTCGCAAAGGCGACTTGGTGATCCTGATCACCGGCCGCGACAAGGGGCGCAAGGGCGCCGTCATCGAAGTGCTGGCGGACGACCGCGTGCGCGTCGAGGGGCTCAACATGTCCAAGAAGCACCAGCGACCGAATCCGCAGATGGGTGTTCAGGGCGGCATCATCGAGCGCGAAGCGCCGTTGCACGTGTCCAATGTACTGGTATTCAACCCCGCCACGCAGAAGGGCGACCGCATCGGCTTCAAGGCGCTCGAGAACGGCCGGAAAGTGCGGGTGTTCAAATCGAACAAAGAAATGGTCGACGCGAAATAAGTGCGACCGGTCAGCGAGTAAAACATGGCAGCCAGACTGAAACAGATTTATCACGACAAGCTCGTGCCGGAGCTCAAGGCGAAGCTCGGGCTCAAGAACACGATGCAGGTTCCGCGCATCCTCAAGATCACCGTCAACATGGGCGTAGGCGAGGCCGTGGCCGACAAGAAGGTCATGGACGCCGCGACCGCCGACATGGCCAAGATCACGGGGCAGAAGCCCGCGGTCACCAAGGCGAAGAAGTCGGTCGCAACGTTCAAGGTGCGGGACGGTCAGGCCATCGGCTGCAAGGTGACGCTGCGCGGCGACCGTATGTACGAGTTCCTGGATCGCCTCGTGAGCATTGCGATTCCGCGCATCAGGGATTTCCGCGGCATCAGCACGCGCTCATTCGATGGCCGCGGCAACTACAGCCTGGGCGTCAAGGAGCAGATCATTTTTCCCGAGATCCAATACGACCAAATCGATCAAATTCGCGGAATGGACATCACCATTTCCACGTCGGCGCACGATGACAAACACGGGCGCGCGCTCCTAGAAGCTTTCAACTTTCCGTTCCGTAAGTAGGGTAATAGCCCATGGCCAAGACGAACATGCTCATGCGCGAGAAAAAGCGGCGCCAGATAGCGAAGAAATACGCTACCCGGCGCGCAGAGCTCAAAGAGCTGATCCGCGACCCGAAAACCGGAGCCGAAGCGCGCGAAGCGGCGCAGGCCAAGCTGCAGCGGCAGCCGCGCGACGCGGCCGCGACGCGGCAGCGCAACCGCTGCTCGATTACCGGCCGTTCGCGCGGCGTGTACCGCAAATTCGGCCTGGCGCGCACCAAGCTGCGCGAAGCCGCCAATCGCGGCGAGATTCCGGGCCTATCGAAGGCGAGCTGGTGAGGCGCGCACAATGAGCATGACTGATCCGATTGCCGATCTTCTGACGCGAATCCGCAACGCGCAATCCGCGGGCAAGCCCACGGTGGGCGTGGGCGCCTCGAAGCTCAAGCTTGCGATACTCAAGGTCCTGAAGGACGAAGGGTACATCGCCGGTTTCGGCGTCGATGCCGCCGGTGCGAAGAGCACCTTGTCCATCGAGCTCAAGTATCACGACGGCCGTCCCGTCATCGACCGTATCGAGCGCATCAGCCGGCCGGGCCTGCGCATCTACCGTGGCAAGGACGAGTTGCCGAAGGTGCTGGGCGGCCTGGGCGTGGCCGTCATTTCGACGCCCAAAGGCATCATGTCCGATGCCCAGGCGCGCGCGGCCGGCACCGGCGGCGAAGTGCTCTTCGTCGTGCAATAAGGGGTTGAAGCAATCATGTCTCGAGTCGGAAAAATGCCGGTGGATCTGCCGCAGGGTGTCAGCGCCACGATCGGCGCCGATACCGTCACGGTGAAGGGCGCGAAGGGCACGCTGACGCTGTCGCTCAAGAGCGGCATCAAGGTCGTGCAGCAGGACAAGCATCTCGAGGTGCAAGCCACGACGGAAGCGGAAGGCCTGAATGCCATCGCGGGCGCCACGCGCGCGCATCTGGCGAACATGGTCCTCGGCGTCACCAAGGGCTACGAGAAAAAGCTCGAGCTGGTCGGGGTGGGCTACCGCGCCGCCATTCAAGCGAAGAGCCTGACGCTGACCCTGGGTTATTCGCACTTGATCAACTACGCCGTCCCGGACGGCGTCACGATCGAAACGCCGAGTCAGACCGAGATCATCGTCAAGGGCATCGACCGTCAGCGCGTGGGCCAGACCGCGGCGGAAATTCGCGGCTTCAGGCCGCCGGAGCCTTACAAGGGTAAGGGCGTGAAATACTCCGATGAAAAGATTTCGCTGAAAGAGGCGAAGAAGAAGTAAGCACATGAAATTGACCAAGCAAGATACCCGTTTGCGCCGGGCGCGCCGGAGCCGGGTAAAGATCAAGGGACTCGCAGCGCTGCGGCTGTCGGTGCACCGCACGCCCCAACATATCTATGCGCAGATCTTCGCCCCCGAGGGCGACAAGGTTCTGGTTGCCGCGTCGACCTTGCAAAAGGATGTGCGCGGAGAGCTGAAAACCACCGGGAACATCGAAGCTGCCAAGGCCGTCGGCCGCGCGATCGCGGAACGCGCCAAAGCCGCGGGAATTGCAAAGGTCGCTTTCGACCGTTCCGGTTTCAAGTATCACGGGCGCGTCAAAGCGCTGGCAGAGGCCGCCCGCGAGGCGGGTCTCGAGTTCTAACCGAAGAGGTCTCAGAGGCGCTATGGCGAGAGTAGAGAAACCAATGTCCGGCGATGACCTGCTTGAAAAGCTGGTCGCGGTGAACCGCGTCGCCAAGGTAGTCAAGGGCGGCAAGCAATTCGGATTCACGGCGCTCACCGTCGTGGGCGACGGCGCCGGCCGCGTCGGCTTCGGTTACGGCAAGGCGCGTGAGGTGCCGGTCGCGATTTCGAAGGCCATGATGCAAGCGCGCAAGAGCTTGGTCACGGTTTCGCTGAAGAACGATACCTTGTTCTATGCGGTCAAAGGCCGGCATGGAACCACGCGGGTGTACATGCAGCCGGCCGCCGACGGCACCGGGGTCATCGCGGGCGGCGGCATGCGCGCGGTATTCGAGTGCGCCGGAGTGCGCAATGTGCTCGCGAAGAGCTACGGCTCGCGCAACCCGATCAATGTGGTGCGCGCCACCATGGATGCGCTGGCGAAGCTGCGCACGCCGGACGACATTGCGGCCAAGCGCGGCAAGAGCGTCGCGGAAATAACGGGATAACGTCATGACCGACAAATCAATCAGGGTCACCTTGGTCAAGAGCATGTACGGCCAGTTGGCCAGCATCCGCAACTCGGCGAAAGGCTTGGGATTGCGGCGGATCGGCCACAGCGTCGTGGTCGCCGACACGCCCTCGAATCGCGGCATGATCAATGCGGCGAGCCACATGCTGAAAGTCGAGACCGCATTGGGTTCGGGAAAGGTTTAAATGATGAAATTAAATACCATCAAGCCCGGCGCAGGTTCCAAGCGAACGCGCTTGCGCGTGGGCCGCGGCGCATCCGCCGGGCAAGGCAAGACCTGCGGCCGCGGCGTCAAGGGTCAGCGCGCCCGCAAGGGCGGCTACCACAAAGTCGGTTTCGAGGGCGGTCAGATGCCTTTGCAGCGGCGGTTGCCCAAAATCGGCTTTCGTTCCGCGATGAAGGCTTCGCGCTCGGAGTTGACGCTCTCCGATTTGATGCGCGTGACCGGCGCCGAAGTGACATTGGCCGGCCTGATCGAGGCAAATCTGGTCCCGGAAAGCACCAAGCTCGTGAAGATCATCCTGTCGGGCAGCGTCAAAAAGGCCTACATCGTCAAGGACAAGGCGATCACGGCAACCAAGGGCGCCAAGAGCGCGGTCGAATCGGCCGGCGGGCGTTTCGAGGCGTAAGTCAGTGGCAACCACCAACCCGACCGCCGCTCTAGGAGACATGACTCGCTTCGCCGAAATGCGCAAGCGTCTTTGGTTCTTGCTGGGTGCGCTGGTGGTATATCGGATGGGCACCTTCATTCCCGTGCCGGGGATCGATGCGGCTCGATTTGCCGCATTCTTCTCGACGCAGAACGGCACGCTGCTCGGCATGTTCAACATGTTTTCGGGCGGTGCCTTGCAGCGGTTCAGCATTTTCGCCCTGAATGTGATGCCCTACATCACCGCTTCCATCATCATCCAGATGGCATCGATGGTTTATCCGCCGTGGGCGCAGATCCGCAAGGACGGCGAATCCGGACGCCGCAAGCTCATGCAGTACACGCGCTACGGCACGGTGCTGCTCGCGGCATTTCAAGGATTCGGCGCGGCGCTGGCGATTCAGAATTCGGGCGGCAATCTGGTGCCGAATCCGGGTCCGCAGTTTCTTTTCGTCGCCACGATGTCGATTACCACGGGCACCCTGTTCGTGATGTGGCTGGGCGAGCAGATCACCGAGCGCGGCATCGGCAACGGCATCACCATGATCATCGTGGCGGGCATCATCGCCGGCCTGCCGCGGGCCATCGGCAATACGCTGGAAATGGTGCGCTCGGGTGAAATGAACCCCCTGATCGTGCTGCTCATCCTCGTGGTCGTAATATTGGTGACTCTGTTCTGCGTATTCGTGGAGCGGGCGCAGCGCAAGATCCAGGTGAACTACGCCAAGCGCCAGGTTGGCCGGCGCATGATGCAGGGCCAGAGCACGCATTTGCCCTTCAAGCTCAACATGGCGGGCGTCATTCCGCCGATTTTCGCCTCGAGCCTGCTGGTGTTTCCCGCCACGATCGCCCAATTCTTCGGCAATAGCCCGAACCCGAACGCCATCCAGAGGACCTTGCAAAAGGTGGCGGCGGTCCTAGGCTATGGCCAACCCCTGCATGTGCTGCTATTCGCGCTCCTGATCGTGGGGTTTGCATTTTTCTACGTGGCCTTGGTGTACGACGCGCGCGATACCGCGGATAACCTGAAGAAGGCCGGAGCCTTCATTCCCGGGATTCGCCCGGGGCAACAGACCGCCGAGTATCTGGACAAGGTGCTTACCCGGCTGACCCTGTGGGGCGGTCTGTACATCATGGCGGTGTGCTTGCTGCCGGAAATCATTCGAATGGTGAATCCGAGCGTTCCTTTCCAGTTCGGCGGCACTTCGCTGTTGATCATCGTCGTCGGTGTCATGGATTTCGTCGCGCAGACGCAATCGCATTTGATGTCGCACCAATATGAGGGCCTGATGAAAAAGGCCAGCTTGCGCGGCATCGGGAGTAAGAAATGAAAGTTCGTCCATCGGTCAAGAAGATATGCAAGAACTGCAAAGTCGTGCGGCGACGCGGCATCGTTTACATCATTTGCTCGTCCGACGCCCGGCACAAGCAGCGCCAAGGTTGACGCCTTGACGGAGGCTAGTTTCTTGATCTGTAGAGGATTTTCTTATATACTTGCGCGCTTTTTCGCGTGCGCTATGGTGGAGAAGTAGATGGCGCGTATCGCCGGCATCAACATCCCGATGAACAAGCATGTCGTCATCGGATTAACCCACATTTTTGGCATTGGAAACAGCCGAGCGGCGCGCATTTGCGACGCAGCCGGCGTGAAGTACAGCGTCAAGGTGAAGGATCTCACGGACGCGGAGGTCGCCTCGCTGCGATCTCAGGTCGCGAAATTCGCGGTCGAGGGCGATCTTCGGCGCGAAGTGTCGATGAATATCAAACGGCTCATGGATTTGGGCTGTTATCGAGGCATCCGGCATCGCAAGGGCTTGCCGATGCGCGGACAACGAACGCGCACCAATGCCCGTACCCGCAAGGGGCCGCGCAAGCAGGCGGTGAAGATGAACGCGCCGCCGGGCAAGGTTTAAGCAGGTAATTTCGGGCGGGGTCGTTTCGACCCGGTTAACAGTCGGCGCGAAGCGCCTAGGAAAGTATGGCCGATCAGAAGCAGAACGCGGGTCAAGGCGGGGGCGGTGCTCAAAGTGGCAAGCCTGTCCGGAAGAAGGTTCGCAAGAACGTGCTGGATGCGATCGCGCACGTGCACGCATCGTTCAACAACACGATCATCACGATCACCGACCGGCAGGGCAACACGCTGTCGTGGGCGACCTCGGGCGGCTGCGGTTTTCGCGGTTCGCGCAAGTCGACGCCGTTCGCGGCGCAGGTCGCCGCCGAACGGGCGGGCACTGCCGCACAAGAGCACGGCGTCAAGAACGTCGAGGTGCGGGTCATGGGCCCCGGCCCGGGCCGCGAATCCGCCGTTCGTGCGTTGAACGGGTGCGGACTCAAGATCACCAACATTGAAGACGTGACTCCGATCCCCCATAACGGATGTCGGCCGCCGAAGAAGCGTCGCGTCTAATCGTTCCCGCGTAGGCTCAAGGGTTTGTAATGGCAAAATATACCGGTCCGAAATGCAAGCTGTCTCGTCGCGAGGGAACCGATCTGTTCCTGAAAAGCGGTGTGAAGCCTCTCGAGTCGAAGTGCAAGCTCGAAGTGCCGCCGGGCGGCGTCAAGAGCGAGCGCAAGCAACGCTTGTCGGAGTACGGCCTGCAGCTGCGCGAGAAGCAGAAGTTGCGGCGGATGTACGGGGTGCTGGAGCGCCAGTTCCGCAACTATTACCAGAAGGCCGCCGGCCGGCCCGGTGCCACGGGCGAAACTTTGCTGCAATTTTTGGAATGTCGGCTGGATAATGTGGTCTACCGCATGGGCTTCGCCGCGACACGGGCCGAGGCGCGCCAGCTGGTGAGCCACAAGGCCGTTTCCGTGAACGAGAAGCTGGTCAACATCGCCTCCTACCAGTGCAAGGCCGGCGACGTCGTCAGCTTGCGCGAGAAGGCGAAAAAGCAGACTCGCATTCAAGCCGCCCTCACGATCGCCGCACAGGTCGGCTTTCCCGATTGGGTGGAAGTGGACGACAAGAAGTTCTCGGGGATCCTCAAGTCGGTTCCCGATCGGCAGGAAATTCTGCCCGACATCAATGAGAGCTTGGTCGTCGAGTTGTATTCCAAGTAGGACTTGTCACGTTTTTTCATCGCAGCCGCCGCTGCGTTGTCCCCGATTAGTTAACGAGGGTGTTCCATGCAGGGTTCGATCAATGAGTTTCTGAAGCCCCGAGTCGTCAAAGTACAGCCCGTATCGCCGCGCCATGCGCGTATCGTGATCGAGCCGTTCGAACGCGGCTTCGGGCACACGCTGGGCAACGCGTTGCGCCGGGTGCTGTTGTCTTCGCTGCCGGGCGCTGCCATCACTGAAATCGAAATCGAAGGCGTGCTGCACGAGTACACCGCCATCGAGGGCGTCCAAGAGGACGTCGTGGATATTCTATTGAATCTCAAGGCGGTGGCGATCCGCATGCACACCCGCGATGTCGCCGAGGTGCGCCTGCACAAGAAAGGGCCCGGCCCCGTGACCGCGGGCGACATTGCAGGCGACCACGACATCGAGATTTTGAATCCCGAGCTCGTGATCGCAAATCTGACGAAGGCGGGCGAATTGTCCATGTCCCTGAAGGTCGAGCGCGGACGAGGTTATCGTCCCGCCGCGCAGCGCATGGCTTTCGAAGAGCAGACCCGCGCCATCGGCCGCCTGCAGCTCGACGCCTCCTTCAGCCCAGTGCGCAAAGTCACGTATAACGTCGAAAGCGCGCGAGTCGAGCAGCGCACCGATCTCGACAAGCTCATTCTCGATATCGAGACCAACGGCACCATCGACCCGGAAGAGGCGATTCGCCGCGCCGGCGGAATTCTCAAGGACCAGCTGTCGGTATTCGTCGATTTGCAAGGCCAGGATGAATCGACCACCAAGGCCACCGAAACGCAGTTCGATCCGATCCTGCTGCGTCCGGTCGATGAGCTGGAGCTTACGGTCCGCAGCGCCAACTGCCTGAAGGCCGAGAACATCCATTACATCGGCGATCTCGTGCAGCGCACCGAAGTGGAATTACTGCGCACGCCCAATCTGGGCAAGAAGTCGCTCACCGAAATCAAGGAAGTGCTCGAGAGCCACGGGCTCACGCTCGGTATGCGCATCGACAACTGGCCACCGCCGGGACTGAAGCGCGACGACGAGCGCGACGGAATTTGAACGCACGGGATTTTCGACAAGGGTTAGAACATGCGGCATAGAAACAGCGGGCGCCAGCTCTCGCGCAACTCATCCCATCGCCACGCGTTGCTGCGCAACATGGCGACCTCCCTGCTGCGTCATGAGACCATTCGAACGACGGTGCCCAAGGCCAAAGAATTGCGCCGCGTGGTCGAGCCGCTCATCACCCTGGCGAAGATCGACTCCTTGGCGAAGCGGCGCGTTGCCTTCGCGCGGTTGCGCGATGTGAGTGTCGTCGAGAAACTTTTCGTGGACTTGGGGCCGCGTTTCAAGGCGCGGGCGGGCGGGTACACGCGAATCCTCAAAATGGAGCCGCGTCCCGGCGACTCGGCGGATATGGCGTTGATGCAGCTGGTCGATGCGGCCGTGGTCCCCGCCGAAAAGACGGAGAATACGAAGGCGGCCAAGTCGCCGAAGAAGGGCAGGAAATCCGAGTCCGCGAACGAGGAAGCGGCTGCGGCGTCCGCTCCTGCGAAGGCAACCAAACGCCGCAAGGCCAAAGCGGCCGCCTAGGCGCCTCAGTAAAAGCGTCTCGGGTCATGTTTTCCGGTTGCGCCGCCGTGGCTACGACATTGTCCTCGATTCGCACGCCGCCATAGGGCCTGAGCTCCTCGACCACCGACCAGTCGATATGGGCACGCCGCGCATCGGCATGCGCCCGGGCAAGCAGGGAATCAATCAAGTAGATTCCCGGCTCGACCGTCACCACCACCCCCGGTTCGAGCATCCGGGTCAGACGGAGGTAGGGATGACCTTCGGGCCGCTGTCGTTCATGCCCTGAGACGTCTCCTATCACGCCTCCGACGTCATGCACTTGAAGGCCCAGCAAATGACCAATGCCATGCGGAAAGAAAGCGCTGGTGACCCCCAGGTCCAACGCGTCCTGCCCCGGTAATTTCGTCAGCCCAATCCTCTGCATGACATCCCCCAAGCGGCGATGAGCGGAGAGATGCACTTCCCGATAGTCGCGCCCGGCGACGATCTCGGCGCAAAGGAGCTGCTGTGCCGAGTCCACGGCCTCGACCAGATCGGCGAAGCGGCCCGGGGCGGCTGCATAAGTGCGCGTGATATCGGATGCGTAGCCGCGGTATTGCGCGCCCGCGTCGATCAGGAAGGAGCGCAGGGCAGGGGGCGCCGCGCGCTCCAAGTGCTGGTAATGAAGCACCGCCGCGTGTTCGTTGTAGGCGACGATGTTGTTGTAAGGCAACTCCTCTTCCCTTTGCGAGCATGCTTCGAGGTAGCGCATGTGTGCTTCGTATTCGGAGCTTCCGCGACGAAATGCGGCCAGTGCCGCGCGGTGTCCCCGAGCGCCGATCTCGTTTGCGCGGCGCATGCATGCGAGTTCGTAGGGTGTCTTGACGGCGCGATCGAAGTGAAGCCGCGTGAGCAGAGCCGGCGGATTGATGCCGGCCGGATCGCCGTCACGTGCGAAAACCTCCGGACCGATGTGAGCCACGCGCCCGAGATGGGCCCAGTGATTGCTTGCTTCCCAGGGCTTCTCCGTGGCGATCAAATCCACCTCGGCCGTCCATGGCGCATCGGGAAGCGGTGCGGGTTTGTGCCAGTAGTCGTCAGGGCGATGGAATAGAACCTTGACCCGCGCACCGGGTACGACCACCAGAACACAGCGCGGGTTATCGACGATCGGCACCCATGCCTTGAAATGCGGGTTAACTTTGAACGGATAGTCCTGATCGTCCAGGAATTGGGTAGGCGGGCAACCTGCATGGATGACCAACGCGTCGAAACCGCTCGCCTCGAGCGATTGCTCCGTACGCCGCATGAGAGTCTGCAGATGCGGCTTGTATAATTGATCAAGACTGGATTCGCTCACCACTGCCCCCGCTTGTGCAAAGAAGTCTAAAGTACGCTCCAGATGCTGCTGCAGCCACAGCCATTTAACCCCACTCGGGATTACAAAGCGTTAAAGGCGCTGGAGAGGCGGCGAAAGTGATATGAAATTGGGGTGAAACACTCTAAAATCGCAGCGGACATTTGGGTAAAGGCCCAACAACACGCTCGGCCTTAAAATTTTATTCTTAATATCTCTGGGGTATCGATAGATGAAGACCAAACTTGCTTTAAGCGCTTTTGTCGCTGCATTGGTGCTGAGTGCCTGCGGCAGCAAGACCGAGGCACCCGCCCCGGCTGCTGATACGACTCCTCCTCCGGCCAGCGCGCCGGCCGCGGACGCAGCCGCGTCTGCCGCCCAGGACGCCGCTGCAGCTGCGAGCGCAGCCGCCGACGCAGCCTCGAGCGCAGCCTCTGCTGCGAAGCAGTAATTCGGTAAGCTGATCTCACATGCCCGGGCGGGCGGCCATCAGGTACGTTCGTCCGGGCTGTGTCTTTTGAAAGATTGGGGAAGCGGACTCGTTGCTAGTTAGCATTCGCGACTGCCGACAATCGAAGAAGGATCGCCAGTGGATCCAAAGCGTCTACGGCGAATATATCGATTCGTTGGCTGATTTGAACACCGGTCTTTATTCCGTCATCGGCGCCGACAATCCGCGCGAAGACGAAATTTTCGCCAACTGGTTCTCCAATGATCACACGCACCCCCTTCTGATTCTCAAAGGACCCGAGCCGGTGGGCTTTGCGCTCGTGACGCGGCCGCGCATTCCGGCCGCGGGCGAACCGGCAGCCGATTACCGGATGTCCGAATTCTTCGTTCGTAAACAGCATCGACGCGTGGGCATGGGCCGCGATGCTGCGACGTTGATTTTCGACCGGTTTGCCGGAGACTGGGAAATCTTCGAATACTTGCGCAACCCGGGCGCCGTGGCCTTCTGGAGACGAGTTGTTGCGGTCTACAGCGGCGGCAGTTACAGCGAGCGCTCGCGCCATGGCGAAGTGCAGCAACGCTTCAAGAGTCGGTCCGCGCCGCGTTGAATTTGCGCTTTCGCCTGTCCCTTCGGCATCCGTCAATGGCATGGTGCGCGCCGGCCGTGAGCCTGCGCGGGGGGTGCTAAAGCTGCGCGGTGAGTTCCGCCGCGATGGACTCGGCTACATAGCCCGCATTGTGGGGCATGACGCCCGCGAGATTCATGCGGCTGTCGGGCGTCATGTAGATATGGTGCTTGTCGCGCAATCGGTCCACCGCTTGAACCGAAACGCCGAGCAGCGAAAACATTCCGCGCTCCGTGCGGATGAAATCGAAGGACGCATCCCCCGTCGCCTTGCACAACTCTCGGCCGAGCAACGCGCGCATATCGGCAATCCGAACACGCATGCCGGCGAGCTCCATGATCCATTCTCGCTTGAGCGCCGGATCGGCAAAAATATGCGCGGCTATGGCGGCGCCATGATCGGGCGGCATCGAATAAATGCTGCGCGCGATTTGCAGCACATGGCTGAGCATCACGCCGGCCCGGGCCGCATTCTCGCCGATCGCGATCAGAGCGCCGACGCGCTCCCGGTACAGTCCCAGATTCTTGGAAAACGACGTTGCGATCAGCGCTTCGGGAACCTGTTCGGCGACCAGGCGCACCCCGGCGGCGTCGGCATCCAGATCTGCCGCGAATCCCTGGTATGCGAGGTCCAGAAACGGAACGAGGCGCCGGCGCGTCAGCAATTGAGCCAACGTCTGCCACTGCGCGGGATCGAGGTCGGCGCCGGTGGGATTGTGACAACAGGCATGGATCAGAACCACATCGCCCGCCGCTGCCTGGTCGAGCCGCTCGAGCATCCCGCTGAAGCGAAGTTTGTGGGCGGCGGCATCGTAGTAGGGATAGCGTTCCAGGCGAAGGCCGGCGCCCCCCAGCAAGGGCGTGTGATTGCCCCAGGTTGGGTCGCTGATGTGAACGGTCACGTCGCGGGCCGCCGCGCGGACCAATTCCGCCCCCACCCGCAGGGCGCCGCAGCCTCCGGGTGTCTGCACGGTTCGCGCGCGGCGGTCGCGGCGCGCGGCATGCGTCGACCCAAGGACCATTTCCTCGACGGCGCTGTTGAATTCTTCCCGACCCGCAGCGGCCACATAGGATTTGGTGGTTTGCGCGGCCAGGACGGCCTGCTCCGCCCTGCGCACGCAGTCCAGAATCGGGGTATTGCCGCTGAGGTCGCGGTACACGCCCACCCCGAGATCGACCTTCAACGGCGAGGAGTCGGCTCGATATTTCGCCATGACGCCGAGAATCGCATCCAAGGCCAACTGCTCAAGTTGCTGAAACAAAGTAAGCGCCCCATTTTTTGTGCGGCCACATTATAGTCCAGGCCGACATGCCCATCCGGCGCACTTGCATATTGAGCCTGCTGACCCTCGGCGCCCCCGCCGTTTGGGCCGGCGCCCCGCAGGCGGCCGAAACGGTTGAATCACCGCCGAGGATCGTCAGCTTGAGCCCCCATATCACGGAGCTGCTGTTTGCCGCCGGTGCCGGCGACCGAATCGTCGGTGCAGACGATTCGAGCGACTATCCTGCGGCGGTTGCCGGGATTGCGCGAGTCGGCGAGCCGGCGGCGCTCGATGTCGAGCGAGTGCTCAAACTCAAGCCCACCGTGATCGTGCTCTGGGAGTCGGGCACGCCCGCCCGAAGCATCGCCGAACTCAGGCGCTTGAACCTGCGGCTCTACGTGACCGATCAGCACCGTCTTGACGATATCGGCGACACACTGATCCAGCTCGGCCGGCTTGCCGGTACCGAGCCGGCGGCAACCGAGGCCGCGCGCCGGTATCAGAGCGAACTCGCGCAGCTGCGTGCGCAATTTGCCGCGCGCGCGCCCCTCAAGGTTTTCTACCAAGTGTGGGACCGGCCGTTGTACACATTGTCGGGCCAACACATCGTCAGCGAAGTGCTCTCGCTGTGCGGCGGCGAGAATATTTTCGCCGAACTCTCCACACTGGCACCGGCAATCGACAAGGAAGCGGTGCTTGCGCGCAATCCCGATGTAATACTCGTCTCGGCCGCCGGCGCCGAGGGGCAGCGACAGGCGCTCGACTGGAGCCGATTTCCGGATCTGCGGGCGGTGCGCACGCACCATGTGTTTACGGTGGACCCGACGCTGCTCGGCCGAATGGCGCCCCGCATCCTCGAGGGAGTGCGCGAAGTATGCGGTTTGCTCGATACGGCCCGCGGCGGGCCGCGGCTGTAGGGGTCTCCCGCATGGGAGATGCAGTCCGTCTCCAAATGTAGACAGTGTCACATGACATTGCTCGGCGTTAGCGTGTACGCTTTAGTCACCATATCAATGGGAGTTAACTCATGGCGCTTTGGAACGAAAAACCCACCCCCGGCAACGCGAGCCCCGCGGCCGTCCCCCAGTCGCCGCCGCCGCCGCCGGAGCGAAATACGACGGAGCGCACCGCCGCTGATCCGGCGCTGGCCGTGTCGCCGCGCCGCCCCACGCCCAAGACTTCATCCGAGGGCGGGGAATCCGTTATTGCCGCGAATCTGACCATCGAGGGCAAGATCGAGGGCTCGGGTAACGTGCGAATGGGGGGGCGCTTCAAGGGAGACGTCCGCATCGACGGTAATTTCACCATCGAGCACGGTGCCCATTTGACCGGTCAAGTGCTCGCCGGCATCGTCGTGGTGGGCGGCGAGCTCCAGGGAAACATCGAGTCCGCCAAACGGGTCGATGTGCAGGAGGGAGGCGTCATCGTCGGCGACGTCAAGGCAGGATCGATTACGGTCGCCGCCGGCTCGCGCATGCGCGGGCACGTCGAATTCGGTTGGGAGGAAGAGAAGGTGAAGGTTAAACCGGGCTTGGTGGGCAGCGGCAGCTAGCATGAGCGTCGCCCGGGCCGGCACCTTAGGCGCGACAAGAATTTGTCCGCACTGCAAGGCGGTCGTCCTTCAGAGTGCGAACATCTGTCCCGGCTGCCAGCACCATCTGCGCTTCAATTCCGCCGCCAATGCGGAGCCGCAGGCGGAATCCGTTCCGGCGCTGCGCATCGATGGATCGATTCGCCACACCGCGCGCGACGAGAGTTGCGAGTACGTGGTGGTGATCTCGATCACCAACGAGCGCGGCGAGAAGATCGCGCGCCAGGTGGTCGGCGTCGGTGCGCTGCAGCCCGGCGAGAAGCACAACTATAGCTTTTCGGTCGACCTGATGCCGGTACGCGCCAAGAGAAACTGATCAGCGCTCGGCGCGCCCCTCGATGTCTATGAACCGCAAGAATTCCGCGCGCGTGCTGGCATTCGCGCGGAAGGAGCCGAGCATCGTGCTGGTGACCATCGATACGCCGCGCTTGTGGACGCCGCGCGTCGTCATGCATTGATGGACCGCATTGATCACGACTCCCACGCCGCGCGGCTTGAGGACTTCGTTGATGCACGTTGCGATCTGCGAGGTGAGCTTTTCCTGCACCTGAAAGCGCCGCGCATAGCCGTCGACCACCCGCGCGAGCTTGCTGATGCCGACCACGCGGTCGGTCGGCAGATAGCCTACATGCGCTGTGCCGATGATCGGCGCCATGTGATGCTCGCAAAAAGACTCGAAACCGATATCGCGCAGCACCACCATTTCATCGTAGCCCTCGACCTCCTCGAAGGTGCGGCGCAGGTAAGCTCCCGGGTCGATGGTATATCCCGAGAACCAGTCGCCGTAGGCGCCGACCACGCGTTTCGGGGTGTCGCGCAGTCCCTCTCGCATCGGGTCATCGCCGGCCCAGAGGAGCAGGGTGCGCACGGCTGCTTCCGCGGTCTCGCGAGTCACGGGCCGGTTCTTTTTCTTGACCATTTCAGCTCTCCTCCGTCGAAGACCACTTGGCCATGCAAAAGAGTCATCGTGCATTTGAGATTGCGCAGTTCCCGCGACGGCATTGCGTACATATCGGCCGACCAAACCGCGATATCGGCGTCTTTGCCGATCTCGAGCGAGCCTATGCGCTCCTCGAGAAAGAGCTGTCTTGCCGCCCAAATGGTGTACGAGCGCAGGGCTGCGTGAATATCGACCGCTTCGGCCGTGCCGAAGGGATGCGTCCGTACGTGCCTTTCAAGGTTTCCCGCTCTGCCGATGCCCAGAGTCCATAACGCGCAGCGACCGGCGTCACCGGATAGTCCGAGCCGCCGCCCCAGCGGATACCATTGGCTAGGAAACTATGGAGCGGCACCAGGCGCTGCGACCGCTCGGGCCCGAAGTTGCCCGCATAAGTATCGCCGATCCACCACATGAACGGTGCTTGGGCTTCAGGGTATGCGGCGTCGTAGCGACTTTCGAGCGCGGCCATGGTCTTGATGGCATGGTCGCTCGGGATGTTGGCGTGAATGATGCTATGTCTCAGCCCCAGGGTCGGCATTTCGTCAAGGACCTGCGCGTACGTGTCCACCACCCAATCGATGGCGCGGTCGCCGATCGCGTGAGTGCCGACGTGCACACCGGCTTGGTGAAACAGCCGGACCATCTGCCGATAAACCTCGGGATCCGTCGATGGGTACCCGAAATTGCCGTGATCGACGTCGGTGAAATTCTTGTGCCATTCTTCCGTCAACCACGCGGTACGCGCGCCGCCGCTGCCATCCATGAATATTTTCGCGCCGCAGGACAATAGACGGCCGTCGCCGAGCGATTGCGGCGGCCGCGGCAAGCTCGAGATGATGCCGAGCGCCGCTTGAGCGGATGCCAGCGTCGTGCCCGCGTACCACAACACGCAGACATGCTCCGCCAATTTATGCCGGCGCAGCAGCTCCCGATACGCGTCCCAGACGGGCTGGCCGATTTCAGGATCCTTGACCGCCGTGATGCCTTCCCGATGCAGGTCATCGATGCTCTTCAATATGCCGGCGCGCTGTTGCTGCGGAGTCGGCGGCGGGTATCAGGCGAACGACGGCGTTCATGGCCGCCTCCTTCAAAACTCCGGTGGGGAGGCCTCCGCCATCGCGATCGATCGTGCCGGCCGGCGGGTTCTCGGATGCGGCGGAAATCTTCGCCAGCGCCAGGGCCAGCGAATTCGCCACGCCGTAGTGTCCGGTCGTGTGCATCAACCACACCGGATTGCGCGGCGAAACGCGGTCGAGATCGGCGGCGATGATATAGCGCCGTTCGGCGAGCTTTCCCTCGTCCCAGCCGTCGCCCTGCACCCATTCGCCGGGCTTGAGATCGGCAATCCGCGCCTGCACGCGACCGACCGCCTCGGCCACGCTCGAAGCGTCGCCGAGCTGCACGTGGTACAGGGCGTTGACTCCGGCATCGGCGATATGCGCGTGGCTATCGATGAGCCCCGGCGTTGCAGTCCGTCCGTGCAAATCGATGCGCCGCGTGGCCGCGCCGGCGAGGCGAAGAATATCCCGGTCGGTGCCGATCGCGATGATTTTCCCGCCGCGAATCGCCAGGGCTTCCGCGATCGAGTCGGTGCGGATCCACGGCCAGGACGCGCCCATGGAAAAGGATCGTCTCGGCCGGGGGCGCCGCGCGGACGATGGGGCCGCCCCCGATCGACAGAGCTGCGAGGAACAAGCCGGCGCGCAGGGCACGCGCGCATCGGCTGACTAGGACTGGCATAATCTACATCCCGGATTGCGTTCGTTTTTAAGGATCATTTCTTGAAATATCGTCTCCCCCTGAATTCTATCATCGTCCTCACCTGCGCCCTGAGTGCGCCGATCGCGTCGCCGGCCGCCGCGCAGAACGACTCCGCCGTCGACCGCGGGATGGCGCACGACATCTTCAAACAATTGATCGAAATCAATACCACCGATTCCATCGGAAGTACCACGATCGCCGCCGAGGCGATGGCTAAGCGGTTGCTCGACGCGGGATTTCCCAAGGCCGATGTCGTGGTCATGGGTCCCAACGACCGCAAAGGCAACATGGTGGCCCGCTACCGGGGCAAATCAAATTCGAAGCTGCGGCCGGTATTGATCATCGGTCACTTGGACGTCGTCGAAGCACGGCGCGAAGATTGGACCACCGATCCGTTCAAGTTCGTCGAGCAGGACGGGTACTATTACGGACGCGGCACGCAAGACATGAAGGAGGCGGATGCGATTGCCGTCACCGATTTCATCCGTTTGAGGAAGGAGGGATTCGTCCCGAACCGCGACATCATCCTGGCGCTGACGGCGGATGAAGAAGGCGGAAAGTCGAACGGCGTCGACTGGCTGCTGCAAAATCACCGGGATCTGATCGATGCGGAGTTCGCGCTCAATCCGGACTCGGGCGGCGTCAGAACGGAGCGCGGCAAAGCGCTTACCGTGGAATTCGAAGCCACCGAGAAGCTCTACGCCGACTATCAGGTGCTCGCCACCAACCCCGGCGGCCACAGCTCGCTGCCAAAGCCGGACAACGCGATCTATCACGTTGCGGATGCCCTGGGAGTACTCGAGAAATCGCCGTTTCCCTTCGAATTGAATACCGTCACACGCGAGTATTTCGGCCAGATGGCGAAGATCGAAACCGGCCAGACCGCCGCGGACATGCGCGCCATCCTGGCAACGCCGCCGGACCCGGCCGCGATCGAACGGCTCTCGAAGGACGCGCGCTACAACTCCACGATGCGAACCACATGCGTGGCGACCATGTTGAGCGCGGGCCATGCGCCGAACGCCCTGCCGCAGCGCGCGGAAGCGAACGTCAACTGCCGCATCTTTCCCGGGCATTCGCAAGAAGACATCCGCTTGCAGCTGGTCCGGATGTTCAACGATCCAAAGCTCGCGGTTCGTTACCGCAGCGACGCGGGTGAACTCGCCGACCACGGCTCGGATCGCGAGGCGATGGTGCCGCCGCCGCTGCGCACCGACGTCATGGATTCGCTGCGCACGGTCGCCGGAAAACTGTGGCCCGGGGTTCCCGTGATACCGACGATGGTGACGGGATCTTCCGACAGCATCTACACGATGAACGCCGGCATACCTAGCTACGGAATCAGCGGCATCGCGATTGATCGGGACGACGTCCGCATGCATGGCAAGGATGAGCGGGTGAAAGTCGAATCCTATTTCACCGGCGTCGAGTTTTATTATCAATTCCTCAAGACGTTGACGACGAGCAAGCGCTAGACGAGAGCCGCAACTCATGGCCATCCTGCAAGTGATCGAATCGCGCGAACGCGACCTCGGCGGCTTCGTGGTACGGCGCGTGCTGCCGGCCGCGAAGCTGCAGATGGTCGGGCCGTTCATTTTTTTCGACCATATGGGGCCGACGCAATTCGCGCCGGGGTATGGAATAGACGTCCGGCCGCACCCCCATATCGCCCTCGCCACGGTGACCTATCTCTTTGCCGGGTCGCTGATGCATCGCGACAGTCTGGGGTCGGTGCGGGAAATCCGTCCGGGGGATGTGAATTGGATGTCGGCGGGAAGCGGCATTGCGCATTCCGAACGCACGCCGCCCGCGGCACGCGTATCGGGCGAGCACGTTCACGGCATTCAGAGCTGGGTGGCCTTACCCGACGGGCAAGAGGACGGCGAGCCGACCTTCGTTCACTACCCTGCGGCGGATCTACCGACGCGAGCGGGCGACGGAATCGATCTGACCATGATAGCCGGGGAAGCTTTCGGACTGCGCTCTCCGGTCGTCACGCTCTGGCCGACGCTCTACGCTCACGCTCGATTTGCGAGCGGCGCAGCGCTCGAGGTGCCTGCCGATCACGACGAGCGCGCAATATACGTGGTGCAGGGCGAACTCGCCGTCGGCGAGCTCTCCATCTCGGCGGGCCAACTTGTCGTGCTCGAGCCAGGCGTGAAAGCCACGTTGCGGGCACCGGGCGACGTCCGAGCCATGCTGCTCGGCGGCCAACGCTTCCCGACACCGCGGTATATTTGGTGGAATTTCGTGGCATCCTCTCAAGAGCGGATCGAGCGCGCGAAAGAGCGTTGGGAACGGCAGCAATTCCCCGTTGTGCCCGGAGAAACCGAATTCATCCCGCTGCCGAATTACTGACATTGACGAACACCCCCACCCAAGGAGCGTTTATGAGTGACAAGACCGCGAGCGTGCATTGGGAAGGCCAGGGAAAAAAAGGCGTCGGCAGGATCAGCACGCAGACCGAAGCCTTGCAGTCGTATCCCTACGGATTTGCCAGCCGCTTCGAGGACGATCGCCGCGGCACGAATCCCGAGGAATTGTTGGCGGCCGCTCATGCCGCCTGCTTCACGATGGCATTCTCGTTTGCCTGCGACGCAGCGGGATTGGCAACGGCTGCCGTCGATACGCAGGCTGCCGTGCGATTGGTGATGAAGGGAGCCGGGTTCCAGATCGATCGCATCAGTTTGCGCCTGGAGGCGAATGTGCCGGGCATCGATGAGGCGACATTCCAGAAGTTGGCGGCCGGCGCGAAACAGGATTGCCCGCTGTCGAAGGCCTTGGCAAGCGTTCCGGAGATTACGCTGACGGCGGTTTTGCGAAAATAAGACGCAGCGAGCGCTCAGGACGCGCGCCAAACTTCCGGGAACAGCGGGTGTTCCATGGGCGAGCCTGCGGGAAGGACCTCGCTCAGACCCGGAAATTCCGGCGACGTCCGCCAGCGGCGCGGTGCATGCGTCATGTCATCGCCCAGAAAGCGCACGGAGAATACCCGGCGCCGATGGGTGCCCGGGACGCCGCGCGATCCATGCAAAGTGAGCATGTGAAAGCACACGGCGTCGCCCGGCTGCAACTCCCAGCCGAGGATGGGGAAGCGGTCGCGGGCTGCCTCGATGTTCGGCAGATCCGCCAGGGTGCCCTCGGGAAACCACTTGGCTTGCGCGTCCATGAATGAACGTGGCATCAACCAGGGCCCGAGATGCGAGCCGGCCACGAGTTCCAGCGTCGATTCCCGGCTAACCGGATCCACCGGGATCCAGAAGCTGGCATTTTGCCGGCCTTCGACGTTGTAGTAGGGCTGGTCCTGATGCCATGGCGTCGGCTGGCGCGTGCCTGGCTCCTTGGTCAACATATGATCGTGGTATAGCCGGGCTGTGGTGCTGCGCATCAGCCGGCCTGCCGTTTCGGGCAGCGCCGAATCGAAAATAAATCGCCGATAGTGCGTGTTGTCCTGCCAATTGCAGAAATCCTCGACGAAGCGGCCCGGATCATCGGAGGGGCTCGCGATCTTAGCGCGGGGGCTCAATCGAGCGAGATTCTCATCGATACCCGCGCGAAGCAGCGCCATCTCCTCGGGCCGAAACAGCCGGCGAATGCACACGGCACCGTCGCGCTGAAAGCGCTCGACCGTTGCGTCGTCAATCATGCGGATAACGCATTGAGGATCTCTTCAAGCAGCGCGGCTCCTCGGTAGGCGAAGCCCGTGTAGATCTGTATGAGGTTCGCGCCTGCATGCAGCGTCGCCAGGGCATGATCGGGGCTTACGATACCGCCAACCCCGATAATGGGGAAGTCGGCACCCAGCTCCGCGCGCAGCTGGGCGATCACTTTCACGGCCCGGGGATGCAGCGGCGCGCCGCTCAGGCCTCCCGATTCGGCGGCCACCGCCGAATCGGCGAGCACGCTGCGGTCGATCGAGGTATTGGTGGCGATGACCCCGTCGACGCCGAGAGAGAGCAAATCGCGCGCCAACACCGAAATCTGCTCCGAAGTCAGATCCGGAGCGACTTTGACCAGCAGCGGCAGGCGGTTGCCGTAACGCTCCTGCAGACGCCGGCGTTCTTCGAACAGCGCTCCGAGAATCCTTTCCAGACCGTAGCCCGCCTGCAGCTCGCGCAGACGCGCGGTGTTGGGCGAGGAGACGTTCACGGCGACGTAATCCGCGACGGCGTATACCTTGCGCAGACAAGTCACGTAATCATCGTGCGCATTTTCGAGCGGCGTGTCGAAGTTCTTGCCGATGCTGATGCCGCGAATTCCGGAATAGCGACTGCCCGATATCCGCGCGACCAGATGATCGACACCCTTGTTGTTGAATCCCATGCGGTTGATGAGGGCGCACGCCGAGGGGATTCTGAACATGCGCGGCTTGGGATTGCCGGGTTGCGGCCGCGGCGTCACGGTACCGAGCTCCACGTGACCGAAGCCCATCGCACCCAGCGCATCGAGGCAATCTCCGTTCTTGTCGAAGCCGGCCGCGAGGCCGAGCGGATGCGCGAACGCGAGCCCCAGGCAGTGCACCGACAAAGCGGCCGGGACCTCGACCGCCCGCCAGAGAGGCTGCAGCCAGCGCAGCCCGGCGAGTGCAATATCGTGGGCCAGTTCCGGATCCAAGCGCACGAGAATCGGCAGCGACGCGCGCGCGATGACCGACGCGGGGCTATGCCTCATGCTCGCGCCGCGACGCTAAGGCGACCTTGGGCTTCTATTTATGCGCCGGCGGCTGGGCATAGTGCACATGCGCAATTTTCCACCCACCCGCCGCTTCGAACCACACATCGGTTTCCTGGTAAACCTCATCGAGCACCTTCTTGTCGACCTGCTGCGTTTTGACGTGCAACAGATAGCTGGCAATCGCCGCATCGCCCCGCGGGCTGAAGCGGAGCTGCAGATCGGAGAGCTTTGCGTCCTTAATCCCCCCGCCGGATTTGACGAATTCGGTCCACTCCTTCTTGTAGCTGGGAATATCGGTGCGGCCTTCCGGGAACCACAACACCGCCTCGTCCGAGTAGTAACCGAAGTACTTGTCGAGATCGTTGGCGGCATAGGCCGCATTGAACTCCGTTTCCAATCGGCGGATATCCGCCTTGGGGCCGGCATTGGCGAGGATCGGCAATCCACAGAGGAGTAGGGCACAGGAAACGAGAGCGGATAACTTCATGGTTGCTCTTATTAGTTGGGTTGCGACTCTAAAGCCGGCGCTACGATCCGGACCGGCGAGGCGCATTATAAACGACTGCGATTCCAGTGATTCGTCGAAGCCATGCCCATTTCTCAAATGTACGACCAGCTGGCGAGCGCGCCCAAGTAAAAGCAGATCTCCGCCTGTTGCTGTGCCATGCCGATCTGCGCCGGTACGGATGGCCGGCGGCGCCGGGTGTAGGCGGCAATAGCGGCCCGCCCAACAATCGCTGCAACCAAACCGACGAGGCCGGGGATCCCGATGAACGCTGCCGGCGCAAAGCCGATCGCCAAGGCGATGGCCATCTCACCATGGGAAGCCGGCGTCCCTGCGCCGCGGGCCGGCGTCGTGGCCGCGGAAACTGCGAGAGCGCGGCTCGAGGCTTGCCCGGCGATCATGATCAAGCCGAGCGAAAGGTTCGGGGGCAGAGCGAAGGGTAGGCTGGCGGCCGTCAGCGCCATCAGCGCGTTGTACTTCACCAGGACGGCAAACACGAAGCCCACCGACGCGAACCGCCCGCGCACGGTCGTGCGTGCATCGATCCCGGCGGACACCAGTACGGTCGCCAGCATCGAGAGCGCGACTGCTACGCTGGCGGGCCAGAGCTGCGCGCCGAGCCAATAGACCACCCCGCCCAGCGCGCCGACGATGGCGCCGAACAGCGGCGCATATCGCGGCGCCGTCAATTCGAGGCGCCGCTGCGTCCTCATGCGCGCTTACGTATGACCGGTTGAGTCAATTTGGACCGCAAGTAACGGCCGGTGTACGAGGCCTTGGTCGCCGCGATTTGTTCGGGCGTGCCGACGGCGATAATGCGCCCGCCGCCGTCGCCGCCCTCGGGGCCTAAATCCACCACCCAGTCCGCCGTTTTGATTACATCGAGGTTGTGTTCGATCACGATGACGGTATTGCCTTCGTCGCGCAGGCGCTGCAGCACGGCAAGAAGCTGGGCGATGTCGGCGAAATGCAAGCCGGTGGTCGGCTCGTCGAGGATGTACAGCGTGCGCCCGGTGGCTCGTTTCGACAATTCCTTGGCGAGTTTGACGCGCTGCGCCTCGCCGCCTGAGAGGGTCGTGGCGCTCTGCCCCAGGCGAACGTAAGACAGGCCTACGTCGAGCAGCGTCTGCAGCTTCGGCTGCACGGTCGGGACCGCCGAAAAAAACGGCAGTGCATCTTCGACCGTGAGGTCGAGAATCTCCTGAATGTTCTTGCCCTTGAAGCGGATCTCCAAGGTCTCGCGGTTGTAGCGCTTGCCTTTGCACACATCGCATGGCACATAGACGTCGGCGAGAAAATGCATCTCCACCTTGATCACGCCGTCGCCCTGACAGGCCTCGCAGCGTCCCCCTTTGACATTGAAGCTGAATCGGCCGGCTTGATATCCCCGCGCCCGCGATTCCGGGACGGCGGCGAAAATCTCCCGGATCGGCGCGAACAATCCCGTATAGGTCGCCGGGTTCGAGCGGGGCGTGCGTCCGATCGGAGACTGATCGATCTCGATCACCCGGTCGATATAGTCCAGGCCCTCGATGCGATCGAAGTGGGCAGTGCCCGCCGAGGCATGATTGAGCTGGGTCGCGACCGCGCGAAACAAGGTATCGTTGATCAGGGTCGACTTGCCGGAACCCGATACGCCTGTGACGCAGGTGAGCAACCCCAACGGGAATTCCGCGGTGACATTCTTCAGATTATTGGCGGTCGCACCCACGACCCTCAGCATCCGCTCAGGGTTCGGCGCACGCCGGTTCGCGGGAATCTCGATGCGGCGCCGCCCGCTCAAATACTGTCCGGTAATCGAAGCGGGATGCGCCGCGACCTCGGCCGCCGTACCCTGCGCCACGATTTCACCGCCGTGGACGCCGGCGCCGGGGCCCAAGTCCACGACGTGATCGGCTTGGCGGATGGCGTCCTCATCGTGCTCGACCACGATGACCGTGTTGCCGAGATCGCGCAAATTGACCAGCGTGTCGAGCAGGCGCTGGTTGTCGCGTTGGTGCAGACCGATCGACGGCTCATCGAGAATGTACATGACGCCCACCAAGCCCGAGCCGATTTGACTTGCCAGGCGAATGCGCTGCGCCTCGCCCCCGGACAGAGTATCGGCGCTGCGATTCAAGGTGAGATAGCCGAGCCCCACGTTGCTGAGAAATCCCAGCCGATCGTGGATCTCTTTGACGATCTTGACGGCGACCTCGCCGCGCCAGCCGAGCAGTTTGAGCTTGCCGAAGAACACGAGCGCGCGATCCACCGACAGGGACGAGGCTTCCGGGATGCTTTTGCCGTCGACGAAAACGTTTCTGGCGGCGCGATTGAGCCGGGTCCCCTGGCATTCCGGGCACGGGCGCGAGGAGCGATACTTCGCCAGCTCCTCGCGCACCGTCGCCGATTCCGTTTCCTTGTAGCGGCGCTCGAGGTTCCTGACGATGCCTTCGAATGTGTGCTTGCGCTTGACCGTGCCGCCTTTGCCGTCGAGGTATTTGAATTCGATCTCAACGCCGTCGCTGCCGAACAGCACGAGATCCTTGATCTTTTGCGGCAGGCTCTCGAACGGTGCCTCGATGTCGAACTTGGTGTGCCGCGCGAGCGATTGAATCAGCTGAAAATAGTATGCATTACGCCGGTCCCAGCCCCGCACCGCGCCCCCGGCGAGCGACAGATGCGGGTTCGCCACTATCTTTTCGGCATCGAAGAAGTCCTGGGTGCCGAGACCGTCGCACGCCGGACAGGCGCCGATCGGGCTGTTGAATGAGAACAAGCGCGGTTCGAGTTCGCTCAGGGAATAGTTGCAAATGGGGCAAGCAAACTTGTCCGAAAAGACGAGTTCGGCGCGATCCGCCTCGTCCATGTAGGCAATGCGCGCCACCCCCTGGCCCAGCCTCAATGCCGTTTCAAACGATTCGGCGAGACGCTGGCTCAAGTCGGGCCGCACCTTGAAGCGGTCGACGATCGCTTCAACCGTGTGCTTGCGCCGCACATCGAGCTTGGGGGCCTCATCGAGCTCCACCACCTTGCCGTCGATGCGCGCGCGCACGAAGCCGCCGGCTTGCAATTCTTCGATCAGTTCGGCGTGCTCGCCCTTGCGTTCGGCGATGGCGGGTGCGAGCAACATGAGAGCCGTGCCCTCCGGGTGCTGCAGTACCGCATCCACCATTTGGCTCACGGTTTGGGCCGCAAGGTCGATGTGATGATCCGGACAGCGCGGAGTGCCGGCGCGGGCATACAACAAGCGCAGATAATCGTAAATTTCCGTGACCGTGCCGACCGTGGAACGCGGATTGTGCGAGGTCGACTTTTGCTCGATCGAAATGGCGGGCGACAACCCCTCGATGGTATCGATGTCGGGCTTCTCCATCATCGAGAGGAATTGCCGGGCATAAGTCGAGAGGGACTCGACATAGCGCCGCTGGCCCTCCGCGTAGATGGTATCGAAGGCGAGCGAGGACTTGCCGGATCCCGACAGGCCGGTCAACACGATCAGTCGATCGCGCGGCAAGTCGAGATCGATATTCTTGAGGTTGTGGGTCCGGGCACCCCGGATTCGGATATTTTGCATGTAACCAACTACTATACCCGGGCCGTCAAGTGCGGGTAAAACGGCCCCAAAGACGGGTTTCAGGACGCGCATATCTGCACAGGCGCGACGGTCAACCCGGTATTGGGGCGGGCTGCCGCGTGTACAATACCGGCCATCCAACTGTTTCCGGGGGTATGTATGGCGCGCGGCGTAAACAAGGTCATTTTGGTCGGCAATCTCGGCGCAGACCCCGAAACCCGTTCGATGCCGAGTGGAATGACGGTCACCAACATCCGGATCGCCACCAGCGAGTCATGGAAGGACAAGGCGTCCGGAGCGCAACAAGAACGCACCGAATGGCACAGCATCGCCCTGTTCGGCCGTTTGGGCGAAATCGCAGCGGAATACCTGCGAAAGGGATCTCAGGTGTTCGTCGAGGGCAAGCTGCGGACTCGAAAATGGCAGGATAAGCAGGGCAACGATCGATTCACCACCGAGATCATCGCCGACAATATGCAAATGCTAGGCGGCCGCGCCGGGGGAACCGGCGGCGGCACGGCCGGCGGCGGCGGCATGACCGGCGGCGCAGAGCGCGGCTCCGGTAGCGGCGGTGCGCCGCCTCGGGACGATTACGATCAATCGCCGGCGCCTGCAGGCGGCAAAGAGGATTTCGACGACGACATCCCTTTCTGACCGACATTCCTTCTGATCCCCGCTGAGGTGGCCGGCCCCTGCGATAGGGGTAGGGCGAGGTGCCCGGCCCCTGCGAAGCTGCCTGATCGCGCCCGTATCGCGGCTTTGGAAACTTGCAGTCGCCGCGACCGGCGACGCAGCCTTCGGGCTCAAGGTCGCCAGCCACATCAAACACACGACGTTCCATGCGCTGAGCTACGGTCTTTGTGCCAGTTCGACGCTCAAGGAGGCATTCGAGCGCGTGCAGCGGTATTGCCATGTGGCAAGCGACGCCATCGAATACGACTTCTCGCGGTGCGGCTCGGAGTACCACTTCGTGATCGAGCCGGCGGTGCAGGTCGACGATGAACCGGTCGACGCGCTGGTGGCGGCCTACCTGCGGATGTGCCGATCATTGATCGGGCATGACTATTCGCCGATTCGAATAGAGTTCCGACGCTCCCGTCCAGCCGCGACCGAGGACTTTCATCGCCTGCTGCGCGCACCTCTTTACTTCGACGCCGCGCGGACACGGTTGGTGTTCGACCGCGATGCCATCGAGCGTACTCTCGACGGCGGCAACCCGGAATTGGCGCGGCAAAACGATGCCATTGCGTTTCAATACCTCTCCCAGCTCGAGCGCGACAACATTCGCGGGCGTGTCCGCGAGGTTTGACGGAGCGACTGGCGCGCGGCGAGCCCTCCCAGGCGCAAGTGGCGGAGATCTCAATACGAGCGCCCGCACCCTGCAGCGCAAGTTGGGGGAGAGCGGCACTACCTACAAGGAGGTACTGGACGAGACCCGCAAAGTGCTGGCCTTGGCCTACCTCAGCGCGCCCCGTCACACCGTCAGCGACGTGACTTATTTACTCGGGTTCTCCGCCGGCAATTCCTTTACGCACACATTTCGGCGATGGACGGGTCAATCGCCGTCGGATTGGCGCGCGTGCGCCGGCACTATCATGGCGGCCCAGCAGCCAGCATCAGCCGTGGGCGAGAAGCTGCGCGACTCGCGGGGGGCGACGAGCGCGACCGGTCAGCCGTCAGTGCCCAAAGACGCTTCCAATTCATTGGCGAGCGCAATGAGTCGCGGGCGCACCTTCTCCAACAAGAAATCCCGCGACACCATATACGCCGGTGCGCCGCAGTTGATCGCCATGGGCGGCAGTCCTCCGCCCGGCCTCACGGGGACCGCAATGGCATTGACGTCCTTCTGCCATTCCCCAAAGGAGCAGCACACCCCGAGCTCGCGTATGTCGCAAAGCGCCTTGGCAACCCCCTGTTGCAGCTCCGGCCAGCGATTGACGTCGGCCAGCTCGCGCACGCGCTCCATGATGTCGTCGCGTTCGTTTTCCGGTATGGCCGTGAGGTAGGCGCGGCCCATCGCCGAGGTCGCGATCTGAATGCGCGCTCCGCTCTCCAAGCTCAAAGTCACTGCGGCCGAGGCGCGGACCGCGTCGATATACAGCATCGAAAGTCGATCGCGGCTGCCGAGGCTTACCATGCATTGACCGAATTCAGCCAACTGCTGCATCAAGGGATGCGCGAGCTTGCGAATGTCCAGCCGCGACAGCATCGCGCTGCCCAGGCTCAAGGTGGCTGTACCGAGGCTGTATTTGGCGCTGTCCTCGACGTAGACGAGATATCCGAGTTGGGTGAGCGTATGCGTGAGCCGTGATACGGTGGATTTGGCGAGGCCACAGCGGCGAGCCAGCTCCTGATTGCCGAGCATGCGATCACCGTGGCGATAGCAGGCCAACACTTCCAGGCCGCGCGCGAGGGCGGTCACGAAATGGCGGTCGGATTTGCCTGCGCCGGCATCGTGTGCGGCTGTTCTGGAGGCGGGCGTTCTGGGGGCGACCGTTTTGCGGACAGCCGTCGTGGATGCGGGCGCCTTGGCAGGTTTATTCATTGACAAGCTCGGACACGGTTACGCATAATTTTGCACGAATTCGGAATCAAATTCTGTAGTGCAGAACACCACATGCTCAAGCCTTTGACCTCCGGCGGTGTCCATGCGCCTTGAGTTCACGGATGAAGAACAGGCGTTCCGGGAGGAAGTCCGGAGTTTTCTGCGCGAACAGCTGTCCCCGGACATCAGCGACAAAGTGCTGAACGGGTACGAACTCGGCCGCGAGGACCATGTCGCTTGGCAGCGCCGCCTGCATGAACGCGGTTGGGGCGGCATGGGATGGCCGGTGCAATTCGGCGGCCCGGGCTGGAATTCGGTGCAGCAATATATCTTCGAGGAGGAATCGGCACTCGCCGGCGCTCCGCGCTTGATTCCTTTCGGTACCAAGATGGTCGGGCCCGTCATCATGGCGTTTGGTAGCGCCGCCCAACAACAGCGTTTCTTGCCGAAAATATCTTCCGGGGCCGAATGGTGGTGCCAGGGCTATTCGGAGCCCGGCGCGGGTTCCGATTTGGCCTCGCTCAAGACCCGTGCGGTGAACCGCGGAGATCACTACGTGGTCGACGGCCAGAAGACCTGGAATACGCTCGGTCAATACGCCGACTGGATCTTTTGCCTGGTGCGCACCGATTCCCACGCGAAGCAACAGTCCGGCATCACCTTCCTGCTGATCGATATGAAAAGCCCGGGCATCACGGTCCGCCCGATCATACTGCTCGACGGCGGCCACGAGGTCAACGAGATCTGGTTCGAGAACGTGCGTGTGCCGGTTGAAAACCGCATCGGCGAGGAGAACCGCGGCTGGACCTATGCCAAATTTCTGCTCGGTCACGAGCGCACCAACATTGCCGGGATCGGCATTGCAAAACGCGAACTCGCTCGTCTGAAGCGCATTGCCGCGCACGAATATCAGCGCGGACGGCCGCTGCTCGAAGATCCCTTGTTCGCGGCACAGATCGCGCAAGTCGAAGTCGACCTGTGGGCCCTGGAGATCACCAACCTGCGCGTGTTGTCCGCGGAGCGGCAATCGCCGGCCACGGGTCCCGAGGCTTCGATCCTGAAGATCAGAGGTACGGAGATTCACCAAAGCATCTCTGAACTTCTGATGCGAGCGGTCGGTCCGTATGCGCTGCCCTTTCGCCGTGAGGCGATGGAAGCCGGCTGGCAATTCGATCCCACGCGCGAGTCCCCGGGACCGCGGTACGCATCGACTCTTGCAGCTTCTTACTTCAATCAACGCAAGCTGTCGATTTTCGGCGGCACCAACGAAATTCAGAAAAACATCATTTCCAAAATGATCGTTGGTCTCTAGGAGCACTCCTTGAACTTCGAATTCAGCGACGAACAGCGGCAGCTGCACGACGCCGTCGAACGCTACCTGGGCGAGCGATACGGTTTTGACCGCTACAAGAGCATCAAAGATTCCGCCGAGGGATGGGACCCGTCGGTCTGGCGCGGCCTGGCGGATCTAGGAGTGCTCGCCATCACGGTGCCGGTGGCACAGGGCGGCCTTGGTTTCGGGCCGCTCGAAACGCTGGCCATGATGGGCGACTGCGGCCGCAGTCTGCTGCTCGAGCCTGTCTTGAGCAGCGCCGTCATTGCCACCGCGGTGTTGCGCGCATTTGCCGGGGAGCCGCACGCCGGGGCGCTGCTGATGCGGATGGCCGCCGGGAAGGAGGTCGCGGTGCTGGCCCATTTCGAAAGCGGTGCGCGCTTCGAAAGCCAATGGGTGAGCACCCGCGCTCGGCGAATCGGCGCGAAGTACGTGCTCGATGGACACAAGGGAGTTGTGATGCATGCCGGTGCAGCCGGCACCCTGCTCGTCTCGGCGCGCACGGCGGGCGAGCCGGGCGATGTGCGAGGCGTCTCACTGTTTGCCGTGCCGCGCGGGACCGCTGGACTGGTGATGGATCCCTATCCGACCGTCGACGGCCAGAGAGCCGCCGATGTGTACCTGCAGGCAGTGGAGTTGCCCGAAAGCAGCCGGCTCGGAGCGGACGGCGAGGCGCTCGGCGCGGTCGAAGCGGCTCTCGACATCGGACTGGCAGCGCTGTGCGCCGACGCCGTCGGGGTCATGCAGGCGATGGTCGACGCCACGATAGAATATGTGCGCATGCGCCAGCAATTCGGACAGCCCATCGGCCGCTTCCAGGTATTGCAGCATCGCATCGCCGACATGCAGATACATCTCGAACAAGCGCGTTCGATGAGCTACCTAGCGGCGCTGCGATGTACGGCCGAAGATGTCCGCGAACGCCGGCGCGCATTATCGGCCGCCAAGGTCGTGGTGGGTCAGGCCGCCCGATTCGTCGGTCAGCAGTCGGTGCAGTTGCATGGCGGCATGGGCATGACCGACGAATTGAAGATCAGCCATTGGTTCAAGCGGCTCACCGCCGCGCAATTGATGTTCGGCGACAGCGACACTCATTTGCAGCGTTACTCAACGCTCGCGCGCGCGTGAGCCAGCCGAGAATCAGGCGGTAGCCGATGTAGAGAACGGCAGCACATGCACGCGCTTGCCCGTTGCGGCGAATATGGCATTGGCGACGGCGGGCCCGACGGGTGCTACGCCCGGCTCTCCCACGCCGGTGGGCGGTTCGGCCGACGGCACGATGTGCACTTCCACTTTCGGCATTTCGTTGATGCGCAGCACTCGGTAACCATTGAAGTTATCCTGCTCGACGCGGCCATCCTTCAAGGTGATTGCTCCGTAGAGCATCGCGCCGAGGCCGAAGCCGATACCGCCTTCGATCTGGGCCGCAATGATGTCGGGATTGATCGGCGTGCCGCAATCGACTGCGCACACGACGCGCTCGACCTTGACCTGCCCGTTCTTGTCAACGGTGACCTCGGCGACTTGCGCGACAAAGGTCTTGAAGGCTTCAGCAACCGCGATTCCGCGGCCCTTGCCCGGCGCCAGGGGAGTGCCCCAGCCGGCCTTCTCGGCAGCGAGTTCGAGCACCGCCTTCATGCGCGGCTCCCGCTCGAGCAGCGTGCGCCGGAACTCGAGGCCGTCCTGTCCCGCTGCATGCGCCACCTCATCGATGAAGGCTTCGACGGCAAATGCGGTATGCGAGCTGCCGACGACGCGCCACCAGAGAACCGGGACGCCGACGGTAGTCGTCGACAATTCAACAGAGACGTTCGGTATGGCGTAAGGGATGTTCGCGGCGCCTTCCACCGAAGTCCCGTCGATGCCGTTCTTGATGAGTGCGGGGGCAAAGGGCGTGCCTGCGATGATCGACTGGCCGACGATTACATGCCGCCAGGCGGTGAGCCGGCCTTGGGCATTCAAGCCCGCTTCGCAGCTTGTGAAAGTACATCGGGCGATACATTCCGCCGTGGACGTCGTCCTCGCGTGTCCACTGGAGTTTGATCGGCGTGCCATCGGCGCCATACGCCTTGGCAATCGACACCGCTTCGACGATGTAGTCCGAACCTACGTTTGCACGCCGACCGAAGCTGCCTCCGGCATACAGGGTATGGATGCTCACTTGCTGCGGATCCAAGCCCGCCGTTCGAGCCGCGTTCGCCTGATCAACGGTCTGGAATTGGTCTCCCGCCCAGATCTCGCAACTATCGGCGCCAAGCTTGACCACCGCGTCGAGCGGCTCCATCGGCGCATGCGCAAGGTAGGGGAACTCGTACGCGGCCGTCACCTTGCGGGCCGCATCCTTGAGGGCTTGGACGGCATCCCCGTCCTTGCGCGCGGCAACGCCAGGCTGGCCGGCAAGGCTCCGGTACTCGGCCATGAGGGCCGCCGAGCCGCGCTTCTCGGCCTTGGAGTCATCCCACTCGACGTGCAGCGCCTCCCGTCCCTGCTTGGCCGCCCAGAAGCTTTTCGCGATCACGGCGACGCCGCGCGGCACCTGAACCACCTTGACGACGCCCGGGACCGCGCTCGCCGCCGCGGCATCGAAGGACTTCACCGTCCCGCCGAACAGGGGCGGCCGCTTCAGCAGCGCAACGAGCATGCCCGGCAATGCAACGTCGATCGTGAACTGCGCGGTGCCGTCGGATTTCGCGGCGGCATCGACGCGCGGGGCGTGATGACCGATGAGCTTGAAGTCCTTCGGGTCCTTGAGCTGTACCGTATCGGGGACCGGCAGGGTGGACGCCGTTCGGACCAGCGCGCCGAAGGTGGCACGGCGCTTTTTTCCGGCGTGGTACACGCTGCCTTGCTCCACCGTCAGTTCCAGAGCGGGGACCTTCCACTCCTTGGCGGCCGCGGCAAGCAGCATTGCGCGTGCTTTGCCGCCAGCCTCGCGAAGCTGAGCCCAGGAATTCGCCATGGCCGAGCTACCCCCGGTTCCCTGCATTCCAAAAGCGAAATTGGCATAACGCTTCACATCGGCGGGTGCGCTTTCGACGCGCACCGCGGCCCAGTCGGCATCGAGTTCCTCGGCGACGATGGTGGCAATCCCGGTATATGCGCCCTGACCCAACTCGACATGCTTGGCGATCACGGTGACGCTGTTGTCGGAGCCGATGCGCAGGAATGCGTTCGGCGCGAAGATCGGGCTGCCGGACGGAGCGGCGACGGCCATCGCACGCCGGCTCGAGCCGGCCCATTCGAATCCGATGGTGAGGGCGATTGCACCGGCGGTCCCGGCGCTCTTGAGAAAATCGCGGCGCGTCGACGAGGCCCGGCGTTCTGTGGAGCGCATGATTTATGCCCTTGATGGAGTCGGCCGCCGCATGAATGGCGGCGCGAATGCGAGAATAAGTGGCGCAGCGGCAAATGTTGCCGCTCATGGCACTATCGATGTCGGCATCGGTGGGCGAGGGATTCGTTTCCAGAAGCGCTGCCGCGGACATGATCTGTCCGGATTGGCAATAGCCGCATTGAGGCACCTGAAGCTTGACCCAGGCGGCCTGCACCGCCTTCGCGGGCGTTCCGGCCAGCCCCTCGATCGTGGTGACACGCCGGCCTGCGACGGTCGACAGCGGAGTCACGCACGATCGGATGGCTTTGCCGTCCAAATGAACCGTGCAGGCGCCGCAAAGCGCCATGCCGCAGCCGAATTTGGTCCCGGGTAGACCTGCGACTTCGCGCACGGCCCACAGCAAAGGCATGTTGGGGTCGGCATCCAGCGTGGCGGGCTTGCCGTTGAGTACGAACGATGTAGGCATGAAGGGCTCCGCGGCCGCGCGGCCGAATCCGCGCGCCATTCAAACCCGAATATAACGTATGGACGACCGCAACAGGAGCGACTCTCGGCCTCAATCGTCAGTGAGATCCTCGCCGGGAAAGAGCGCCTCATTGAAGCCGAATTGCGTCAAGTCGCGAATGCGGCGCGGATACAGGATTCCATCGAGGTGGTCCACCTCGTGCTGCACCACTCTGGCATGAAAATCCTTGACGGTGCGGTCGATGGGCGAGCCCGCCGCATCGTAGCCGGTGTAGCGCAAATCCCGATACCGCGGCACCAGCCCGCGCATGCCCGGGACCGATAGGCATCCTTCCCAGCCCTCCTCTTGCTGCGGCCCCAGGGGCGTCAAAACGGGATTGATGAGCACCGTGAAGGGCACGGGATCCGCCTCGGGATAACGCGGGTTGACCTCCAGGCCGAAGATCACAACGCGGGCGCCGACCCCGATTTGCGGTGCAGCGAGCCCGGCCCCATTGAGAGCCCGCATGGTGTCCCGCATATCGACGAGCAGGCTTTCCAGCTCGGGAGTGCCAAACCGAAGCACCGGCTGGGCAACTTCCAGCAGGCGCGGATCGCCCATTTTAAGAACTTCGCGTATAGCCATGGTTCCTAGTATCTTAGCGGCCTTTTTCGTGCGAGCCTATTGCGAGCGTATGCCCGGTCTTTTATACATAAAAACATTCGGCTGTCAGATGAATGAGTACGATTCCGGCAAGATGCGGGACGTGCTCGAGAACGCCCATGGCATGACTCGAACCGACAATCCGGCCGAAGCGGATGTCCTGCTGGTCAATACCTGCTCGGTTCGCGAAAAAGCGCAGGAAAAGGTGTTCTCCTTGCTCGGAGAGTGGCGGCTGTTCAAACAGCAGCGCCCGCATGTGGTCATCGGCGTCGGCGGCTGCGTCGCGAGCCAGGAGGGGGCGGGCATTGCCTCGCGGGCGCCCGTTCGTCGACCTGGTGTTCGGTCCGCAAACCCTGCACCGCCTGCCGGCGATGCTCGAGGGATTGAAGGAAACGGGCCGGTCCCAAATCGACATCAGTTTTCCGGAAATCGAAAAATTCGACCGGCTGCCCGCAGCGCGGGCGTCCGGCGCAACCGCCTTCGTGTCGATCATGGAAGGCTGCAGCAAATACTGCAGCTTCTGCGTCGTGCCTTATACCCGCGGCGAAGAAATCAGCCGCCCGTTCGAGCAGGTGCTCGAGGAAGTGAAGCAGTTGGCAAATCAGGGCGTGCAGTGAGATCACCCTGCTCGGCCAAAACGTGAATGCGTATGCCGGGCCGATGGCGGACGGCACGCTTGCGGATCTCGCGACGCTGATTCATTTCGTCGCCGCGGTGGACGGCGTCGAGCGGATCCGCTTTACGACTTCGCATCCTCTCGACTTCAACGACAGCCTGATCGAGGCCTATGCCCACGTCCCGAAGCTCAATAACTTCACTGCATCTCCCCGTACAAAGCGGCTCGGATCGAATTCTGGCTGCAATGAAGCGCGGCCATACGGTGCTGGAGTACAAGCACAAACTACGCAAGTTGCGAGAAATCCGACCCGATATTTGCATCTCGACGGACCTCATCATCGGATTTCCCGGCGAGACGGACGAGGATTTCATCGCGACCATGAATCTCGTGGCGGATGTTGGTTTCGATCAGTCGTTCAGCTTTATCTATAGCCGCAGGCCCGGCACCCCCGCCGCGGCGCTGCCCGACGAGGTGCCGCACGAGGTCAAACAGCGGCGTCTCGAACTCCTGCAGCAACGATTGAATAGCCAGGCGCGCGCGATTTCCGAGCGCATGGTCGGGACCCGGCAACGCGTGCTCGTCGAACGCCCCGCGAAGCGGAATCCCCGGCAGCTCGCCGGCCGCACGGACAACAATCGCTGGGTCAATTTCGACGGCCCGGCGGGCAATCCCATGGCTCTCCTCAACCGCTTTGCGGACGTCATGATTACCGAAGCAATGCCGAATTCCTTGCGCGGGCGTCTCATTGCCGATGGGGCGACGTGAATTCGATTCCGATGACGCGCGACGTGCTGCTCGCTCCGGCGGACAACATCCGGCTGGTGGAGCTGTGCGGACCTCTCGACCAGCATCTGCACCAAATCGAGTCCCGGCTCGGCGTGGAGGTCAGACGGCGCGGCAACCGCTTTCAGATCATCGGTTTGCCCGCCGCGATCGAGCGAGCGGAATCGGTTCTGCTCGGGCTTTACGCGCGGGCACAGCGCGAACCGGTGGATTCCGAACGCGTACACATAGCGCTGCAAGAGCTGGACATGGATACGAACGATAACGCAACGAATGCGGACTCCGACGAACTCAAGGTGCACACCGCGCGCGGCGCGGTGCGCGCCCGCGGCGCGAATCAGACCGACTACCTGAACAACGTCCGCACTCATGACCTCACCTTCGGGATAGGACCTGCGGGCACCGGCAAGACGTATCTCGCCGTCGCCTGTGCGGTCGAAGCGCTGCAATCGGAAAAGGTCCGGCGAATCGTGCTGGTGCGCCCGGCGGTTGAGGCGGGCGAGCGGCTGGGATTTCTTCCCGGGGATCTATCGCAAAAGGTCGACCCGTACCTGCGACCCATGTATGACGCGCTGTACGAAATGATGGGTTTCGAGCGCGTAGCCAAACTCATCGAACGCAATGTCATCGAGGTGGCGCCCTTGGCGTTCATGCGCGGCCGATCGCTGAATGACTCGTTCGTGATTCTCGACGAGGCGCAGAATACGACCAATGAACAGATGAAAATGTTCCTCACCCGCATCGGCTTCGGCTCCAAGGCCGTCGTCACCGGCGACATCACCCAAGTGGACCTGCCGAATTCCAAACAATCCGGCTTGCGGACGGTAATCGAAATACTGCGCGGCGTGCGCGGCATCGCGTTCACCATGTTCAGCTCGCGGGATGTCGTACGCCATCCGCTCGTGCAAAGAATCGTTCAAGCCTATGAGGCAAGCGCTCCCGACGACGGTTCCTAGAGCGTGGTGCGCCGGCTCGAACTCGACGTGAGTTACGCGGCACGGCGGCCATGGGCGCCAGGCCCACGCCAGCTCGCCCGCTGGGCGGCGGCAGCGCTCGCACCCATGCGCCGGTCCGCCGTGCTTTCCGTCCGCGTGGTCGGGGAGGCGCGCAGCCTCAGCCTCAATTCACATTACAGGCACAAGGACAAGCCGACCAACGTGCTGTCGTTCGAAGGTGCCGGGAGCGCTCCGGATGGCCGGCATTTTCTGGGCGAACTCGTGATCTGCGCCCCGGTCGTCGCCCGCGAAGCGCTGGCGTCCGGAAAATCTCTCGAGTCGCATTGGGCGCACATGACGATCCATGGGGTGCTGCACCTCCTTGGTTTCGACCATGAGGCGTGCCCCGACGCCGAGAAAATGGCCGCAAGGGAGATTCAAATCCTTGATCGGCTTGGGTTTTCGAACCCGTATAGCTGATCGAGTATCCTTAAGCCCCCATGTCAGAACAGCCTCAAGGCGGCACCACCGGCCGCTGGTTAAAACGAATTACTCAGTCGATGTCGGGCGAGCCGCGCGATCTCGCGGAACTCATCGAGGATCTGCGCGAAGCGAGTGAGCGCGGGCTGTTCGACGGCGATGCGCTCGTCATGCTCGAGGGCGTGCTGGCGGTGGCGGACATGCAGGTGCGCGACATCATGGTGCCGCGCTCGCAGATGGTGTTCGTCGAGCGTGACGAGTCTCCCGAGAAGCTGGTCGAGATGGTGGTCGAATCCGGGCATTCGCGTTTCCCCGTGATCGGCGAAGACCGCGATCAAATCCTGGGCATCTTGTTGGCGAAGGATTTGTTGCGTCTGCAAGCCGAGGGCGATGAGAGCTTCGAAATTCGCGAGTATATGCGTCCGGTGGTGTTCGTCCCCGAGAGCAAACGGCTGAACGTGCTGCTCAAAGAATTTCGCCGCAGCCACAACCACATCGCCATGGTCGTCGATGAATACGGCGGAGTGTGCGGATTGGTCACCATCGAAGATGTCATCGAACAGATCGTCGGAGAGATCGACGATGAGCATGACGTCGAGGATGACCAAGCCGTCCGCAAAGAGGGCGCGAGAGAATTCACGGTTCGCGCGCTCACGCCGATCGCCGATTTCAATCACTACTTCGGGACCGCGTTTTCCGACGAGGAATACGACACGATCGGCGGATTCCTGATGCAGGAGTTCGGGCGATTGCCGCGCCGGGGAGAGACCATTCAGGCCGGCAATCTGGAGTTTCGCGTGTTGCGCGCCGATCGACGGCGCATCGATCTTCTGCGTGTGATCACGCCAACCGACATCGAGCCACCCGCCGCCGACGAGCCGATTCCTTGACCGTCGATGCCCGCGGCCCTTCCGCCGCGCTGCCGATACGGAACTGGTGGCGGTTAGCGGGCGCATTCGGCGCCGGTGCATCGCTCAATCTCGCATTCGCTCCTTTCGGCTGGTGGCCGATCGGCGTCCTCGCGCCCGCAGCTCTGTTTGCGCTCATCCGAGGCTTGCCGGCGCGCCGCGCCGGTTGGACGGGCGCCGCGTTCGGCACCGGACTATTCGGATTCGGCACCTACTGGCTCTATACCTGTCTTCACGTATTCGGCTTGGTGCCCGCCTGGCTCACAATCGTACTGCAGGCAGCTTTGATCGGGGCGATGACGGTTTATTTCGCCGGACTGAGCTACCTCGCGAATCGATTTTGGCTCAAACCCGGTGCGACGCGGGCCTGGCTGGTGCTGCCGGTCCTGTGGGTATTGCTTGAATGGCTGCGCGGCTGGGTCTTGAGCGGCTTCCCGTGGCTGTCGCTGGGCTATGCCATGATCGACTCGCCGCTCAGCGGATGGGCACCGCTGCTGGGCGTCTACGGCGTGACTTGGGCTGCCGCGACGACGGCGGCCGCATTCAATGCCCTGATCATGCCCGCCGCCGGAGCCTCGCGCCGGCTGATCGCCGCCGCCATCATCGGAGCTCTGTTCTTGATTCCCGCCGTGTTGGGCCGCCACAGCTGGACGGTTGCCGCCGGGCCCGATCTCTCGGTTGCCGCCGTGCAAGGCGCCGTGCCGCAGGATCAGAAGTGGCAAGCCAAAAACCTCAATGAAACCATGGATAGGTACTCCAGGCTCACCGAACAGGCGTGGGGTGCTCGGCTCATCGTTTGGCCCGAGGCTTCGCTGCCGGTTCTCGCGAACGAGATACCGGAGTATTTGGAGCGCCTGCGCGCGCAGGGACGCGCGCATGGCGCCGACTTTGCAATCGGACTCGTGAACTATGCGCCGCAGACCAATCACTATTACAACGGGCTGCTGGTTCTGAGCGACTCCGGCGGCGGCTGGTACTACAAACGGCATCTAGTCCCCTTCGGCGAATACTTCCCGGTGCCCGCTTTCATCCGCTCCTGGATGCGGCTCATGAGCTTGCCGTATGACGACATCACGCCCGGCAGCAAGCAGCAGCGGCGCTTGAGCGCCGCCGGACAGAAACTCGGCCTCACGATCTGCTACGAGGATGCCTTCGGCAGCGAGCAGCTCGAGGTGTTGCGCGACTCGACTCTGCTGATCAATGTCACCAACAATGCCTGGTACGGCGATTCCACCGCACCGCATCAGCACCTGCAGATAGCGCGCATGCGCGCTCTCGAGGCCGGCCGCTACCTGGTGCGCGCCGCGAATGACGGCATCACGGCCGTGATCGGGCCGCATGGCGAGATGATTGCGCGCTTGCCGCAGTTCCGCCAGGCGGTGCTGCGCGCAGAGGTGCGGCCGATGACGGGTCTTACTCCCTATGCAAGGGCCGGCAATTACCCGGTAGTCGCCGGCTCAGTCGTGCTATTGGCACTGGCGGTTTGGCGGCGGCGGCAAGGAGCATGAACCCGGCTCACGTCGACAACTCCTCGAGGTACCAATTCACGAAACGGGCGGCGTACGTTTCCTGCAGCGAATAAGGACCCGGCACGAAGAATCGCGAGTTGACGCCGGCCTGATTCATCTCGACGATTTTCTTGTCCTCCGCGCTGGTGGTTTTCCACAGCCATGTCAGACGCCCGACCTCGTAGTCGACGCCTTCGACGGCATCCTGATGAACCAGCCAAATCACTTCCATCTCGGTGTGCTCCACGGTTTTCGGCACAAATCGATAGATGACCCCATGATCGGGATACGCGAGAAAGTCGCTCAAGGGGCCGATGTCGAAGTAAGTGGAGTTCCCGTCGGGCGCCGAAAAGGAGCCCATCAGCCGCCCGACCGAACGGCCGTCGTCCGTGGCGCTGACGATGCCGTCGTGAAGCGCGCTGCGCATGACTGCAACCGACTCGAGACCCTTTCCCGCCGCGCACCCGTATCGATCGACATCGGGTATGACGATACCGAGCGCTTCGGCGCGCGTGCGCCCGGCGCGCTCCAGATCCACGTTCAGTTCCGTTGGGCGAGCATAGACATGAAGCTTGGCGAACTCCGGATGAGCGGGAGCGCAGTGGTAGCACTCCATATAATTCTCGACAGCGAGTTTCCAGTTGGACTTTATCGAATACAGCTCCCGGTGCGCGACCTTCGCGGCGGCCCACCCGTACACTCCGGCCGACCGGGCCAATGCATCTGCAGCGGTCCGAAGGTCGAGCGGCTCGCCCGCAAAGGTTGTAAAGATCAACCCTTCCATGATCCGGACGGGAAGTGTCTTCAGGGCAATCTCGCCGCGGCGAAACGAATCGGGCATCTGCCTAGCGGCCAAGAGGTTACCGTCGAGATCGTACGTCCATGCGTGATAGGGACAGGTCAGCCGCGCGGATTGGGCCTTCCCGGAGCGTCCGGTACAGAGGCGCGAACCGCGGTGCCGGCATACGTTGAGCAAGGCCCGTACTTCACCACCCGAATTGCGAACGATGATGACCGATTCCGATCCGAGCTCGATCACAACGTAATCGCCGGCTCGGGGGATGCTGCTCACATGACCGGCGCAGAACCAATGCTTGAACAGCATGCGCTGCATGTCGCGTTCGAAGATGGCAGGGTCGGTATAGAACTCCCGCGCCAGCGCATGGCCTGGCCGGTGAGCTCGGATGCGCGCATCTACGTCGGTCGATTCCACCGTCGGAATTGTATGCGCCGCGGACCGGCGGCGCCAGAAGCCCCGGCGCTAGCGCGCTTTTCCGCCGATGCCGCCGATGCCGCCGAAGCGCCGTTGCCGGCCGCTGTAGTCCTCGAGCGCGCAGAGAAAACGCTGCTCATCGAAGTCCGGCCATAGGCAATCGCTGAAGTGCAGCTCCGCAAATGCGGATTCCCAAAGCAGAAAATCGCTTAGGCGCCGCTCATTTCCCGTGCGGATCAAGAGGTCCACCTCGCCCACCGGATAAGCGCAATGATCGACTTCGTGCAACAAGCGGTGAAAATCCTCCGCAGTCAAATCCTTGCCGCGCTCGGCGCGCCGGGCGGCTTCCACGATGCTGTGTTGAGACGAGTAGTCAACGGCAATGCGCAGGAGCATCCCGGAGCCCGCCGCGCTCGATCGCTCGCTTTGCTCGATGGAACGAAGCAGATTTTCGCTCAGCCGATCGCGCCGGCCGATGATATTGATCCGGATGGATTGCTCCACGCAGCGGCGTGTCTCGGTAAAGAGATATTGCCCGAACAGTCGCATCAAGGCCCCAATCTCCGCCGGCGGCCGCGTCCAGTTGGCCGATGAGAACGCGTACAGCGTCAGCGTCTTCACGTCTGTCCGCGCCGCAACTTCGACGGCGGCGCGCACCGCCTTCGCCCCTTCAACGTGGCCCGCAGTTCGCGGCAGCCCGCGCTGCGTGGCCCACCGGCCGTTTCCGTCCATGATGATTGCAACGTGCACCGGCTTTAGGCTCGCCGGGTCGCTTTGATCACCGCCTCGATGTGTTCGAGGTAACGCAGCAACGCCTTTTTGCCCACTTGCGTAATGCGGTATTCGGATTTCGGCCGGCGGCTCTCGAAGGACTTCGTGCATAGGACGTAGCCCGCCTCTTCGAGCTTGCGCGCATGCGCGCTCAAGTTGCCGTCGCTCACATCGAACAAGGTCTTCAGTTCGTTGAAGCTGAGCTGTTCGTTCATGGCGAGCGCACTCATGATGCCGAGGCGCACCCGCTCGTAGATCAGGCGATCGAAACCCGCTTCTTCGTTCACCTGCGGCGAACGAGGCACCGGCACCGGTTTCGACGGCGTCTTGCCGGAGGTTTGCGCAGCGGGCTCGCTGCGCCTGATGGCCCCGGACTTATTCGGCATGAGTCAGCCGTCCGATCAGTACGCCGAAGACGATGTGCAGGACGCCGAATCCGAGGCCGAGCATCGCCGTCTGCGCCGCGGCGGGCAGCGCGAACGCGATCGATCCGAGAGCGACGAACAACGCCCCCATGGTGCAAATCAGGCGCGCGATTCCGGGAACGGTCACGGTGCTCGCCGACAGCATCGCACAGCCATACAGAAGGAGCCACGTGCCGGGTATGAAGCCGGCCGCGCCGACGGTCCCAAAGACCACGGTCAGCACCGCGCCGGCGAGGAGCGAGGGGCAGAGACAGAGGACAAATTTTCTAGCGGGACCCAGGTATCGAGAGTGCCCCCGCCGCACAACCTGCCGTGCCACCAGGGCGCCCCCGAGCAACAGAGCGAGCGCAGCCGCACCCAGCCAAATCGCGAGCCACTGAGACGCCAAACTCGGCACCGACACCACGAAGGCAGTGAGGACCCCGATTATGCCCATGACGATGCCTGCCATGCCGGGGACATCCATCGAACTCGACGATTCGATCGATGCACGGATGTAGGCGAGAGTGCCGAGCGCGCGGCTCTCGATCGCCGCCGGAGCTTCGGGTTGAATGGGAAGCACTACGCTTGGACGTTGCATGATTTCAGCTTAGGCGACTAAACTGTGCCTCGTCAAGTACTCTAGGACGCAAAGTGAGACGCAGGGATCACTCATACGCGGCGGCCCGCGGATGTTACCTTTCAATTGCTATGCGCACCAATGCCGCTCGAGGGAAACTGTGAGGCAAACCCTTCTCTTGCTCTGCGTGTCCGCCTCGATGATCGGTTGCGGAAACCATGATTCGGGGGCCCGAACCGCCCGCGCCGGCGAGAAAAACGACGACAACGCTCTCAACTTCTACAATTGGGCGGATTACATCGCGCCAGACACCGTCTCGTCTTTCGAGAAATCAACGGGCATCAAGGTCCGCGTTACGTATTTCGAGACAAACGAGACGCTGGAAGCGCGGATACTGACCGGAAACAGCGGATTCGACGTCGTCGTTCCGACGGCGCCGTTCTTCCAGCGGCAAATCCGAAGCGGCGCGTATCTGGCCCTCGACAAGAAAAAGCTGCCGAATATCGTCAATCTCGACCCGGCGATCATGTCCCGGGTTGCGCTCAACGATCCTGGAAACGCTCATGGAATCGTATACGCGTGGGGAACGTACGGCCTCGGCTACAACGAAAAAAGGGTGGCCGAAGCCCTCCCCAACCATGCCGTCGATAGCTGGCGCCTCGTGTTCGATCCGGCGCTTGCCTCCAAATTGGCCACATGCGGGATCAATTTTCTCGACGCGCCCGCCGGGGTGGTGCGGCTGGTGCTCAAATATCTGGGGAAGGATCCGAACGCACCCGCCCCAGGGGATCTTGCGGACGCCGAGAATGTACTGCTGAAGATCCGCCCCTACATCCGCAACATCGACTCATCGATCGGTCTCGAGGCTCTGGCCAACGGCGACATCTGCATTGCGCTCGAATATAACGGCACTACTTACCAGGCTGGCCGGCGAGCGGCGGAGGCGAAGAACGGCATAAAGATCGGCTATGCGATCCCGAACGAGGGCTCGTTGCTCTGGTTCGACATGTTGGCCATACCGCGCGACGCGCCGCACGCCGCGAACGCGCACCTGTTCATCAATTACCTCATGAACCCGCAGGTCATCGCGCACGTTTCGGACTACATAGGGAATGCCAACGCAAATTCCGCAGCCTCGCCGCTGCTGGATCCATCGCTCCTGGCGGACGCCACCGTGTACCCGACCTCAGATCAGTTGCAACGGTTGTTCGTGCAATCCGAAGACTCTCCCGAGCAAGCGCGCGCCATCACCCGGATATGGCAGAGGTTCAAGACCGCTCAGTAGTTTGCAGCGACTCGATGAGCACGCGATAATCGTCGAGGCCGGGAGTCTTCAAGCCGCCAACCTTGCCTTGATCGTCCCATTGCCGAACCCGCACCGCGTCTTTGTAAAAGCGCTCGGTTTCGAACCGCGCGACTTCATTCGCCGTCATGGGGCCGCCCTGCAGTTTCAGGGTGACCACAGATGCAGGACTCAATTTGGCGAAATACCCGGCATCGGTCGCCAATAAATAGCGCTTCGCCGGCACGTGCAGGCGCACGGGCTCCGATACTTCGGCGCGAAATCGCTCGGCGAGCCAACGGCCGCCGATCCGTTCGTGACGGGCATCCGCAATCCAGTCGGCGAGGTCGCTCGGAACATCCTCGATGAGATGACCGACGTCGTGCAGAAGCGCGGCAACGATGAGGGCGGGGGGCGCCGCGGCGGCCTGGGCAAAATAGGCAGCCTGCAATGCATGCTCGGTCATCGACACGGTCTCGCCGAAGTAAGCATCCGAGCCGCGCTTGTGAAAGAGGGAGAGAATTTCGTCGGTGACGCTCATCGGTGTGTCTCCGGATGGAACTCGCGTCGCAGGAGTGCGGCCTCGGAATACACGCTGTCGCGAGTCAGATAGCAGCCGCGCAGGTGACGCGGGTACCGAGCCGAGGAAAAGGGCGTGCGCCCATGCAACGTGCGTTGATTGTCGAATACCACGAGATCGCCGTCGCGCAACCTGAGCCGCAGATGAAACCGCGGGTCCCGCAGCAGGGCGGCGAAGCGCCTATATGCGGAGTAAAACGCGCCCGCATCCCGGGCGGCGAGCCGCAGCGGCGCTATCGACCGGCTGTTGTAATGCACGGCGCTCACCTCGCCTGTGCATGTCAACTGGATCAGGGGTCGTTCGGCGTATAGTTCGGCGTCCTTGGAGCGGTACGCAAACGGAACTACGGTCCGCGTCAAGGCGGCGAAGGCGTCGGGAAAGGCCGCTCGCAAGTGCTCGGCAATGGCGAACCCGTCGCCGAACAGGCTCTCGCCGCCGTCCGGAGATGCGACCAGCGCATGGAGCACCTGAAAGCCCGGCACCGGATCGCGATACGGGTTATCCGTATGCAGCCCAAGGCCCAGGTCGGAATATGCCAGGTTTTCCGGTTGCGGCACCGAGCGGACGTCGTAGACCCGGCCATAGTTGGTTTCCAGTACACGCCCGGCGAGCGCGGCGGCCTCGAGGATTCCCCCTTCGCCTGACGGCACACCGCGTAGGAACGCGATACCGTCGCGCAATAGCGCAGTCAGCCATTCCGCTCGCAGCGATCTATTGCTCTGGGCTTCGAAGAAGGTCGCCCAGGCGAAGTCGCGCGCCGCATCAAGCGATGCTCCTTCCAGCCAGCGCCTTGCCTTCGGCGGCGGCCCGGCCCGGTTTGCCGCGTGCGCAAGCAGCCACTCAAGCTCGAAAGCTGCGGGGCGCGACTCGGCCTCCCATTCGACATTGAGGGTCCCGTCGTGAGCGACGGCTGCTCGAATCTGCGGATCCTCGGGTAAATCCGCGATATCGACGAGACGCTGCCCACTGTGAGGATCGCGGTCTTCACGCAGATTGTCGCGAAGCCAGAGGCTCGCGAACTCGCTCAAACTCCCATCGTCCCATTCGATGCTGAGCATATCCGGCCGCGACCAGAGGCGCTTCACGGCGGCCGGGACGCTCACGGGAGATGCGTCCCACGCGCGGCTGCCCTCGCGCCCAAGAAGTAGAGACAGCCCGCGCCGAGCGCCGCCAGGGCGCTGACGCCCGCCAATCCCACGAAGACGCCTTGCCAGCCGAAGGCGACCGAGACTCGGGCGACGATATACCCGGCGGCCGCCCCACCCAGATATCCGACCCCGTCGATGATCCCCGATGAGGCTGCACCCGCCTGCTTGCCGCCGAAATCGAGCGCGAACGCGCCGCCAAGATACGAATAAGGGCCGAGCAGGCAGAAGGCGATGGTGCCGATGGCGATCAGGGGCAGGAGAGGCCCGGTAGTGCTGGAACGCATGGTCATCAGCACAAGAAGCGCCGCTACCGTGGCGCTCAAGCCGACGAACATGATCAGCGCGCGGCCGTTCATTCCGAGACGATCGCTGAGCCACCCGGTCACGAGTACCGACAAGGCGCCGACACCCGGAAAAATCGCACTCATGCGGGCTGCATTGCCCTTGCTATAACCGAGATAGTCGTTCAAATATTGCGGTGTCCATGCGTTGAAGGTCTCGCGGATTATGGTACAGCCCAAGGATAGCAGGCAAACCAACAGGAACGCGCGGCTACGGACCAGCGGCAGCAACAACTGGCGGATGCTTTTCGGCCGCGATTCGGAACTTGCAAACAGATTGAGCGGATTGGGCTTTGCCTCGGCAAAGCCCGCGTCCATCCGCGACTCGCGCAAGAATAGGAAATTGATGGCCAAGAAAATTCCGCTGACCGCAGCGGCGAAGTAAAACAATGCACGCCAACCGAAGCCGTGCTCGATCAGCATGCCCATCCATTGCCTCGCAGCCGCGTCTCCGACCAGATAGCTGATGCTCAAAATGCCGATGATCATCCCGTAAGACGAGTAGTCGAACCATTTGGAAGACACTTTGATCAGCCCCGCCCAGGCGATCGATTGCGTCATGCGATTGCCGATCCAGGCGATCGTGAAAAGCGGTAAGCTCAATCCGGACGCGAACATCAGGGTAAATACGGTCGCCCCGCCGAGGCCTATGAGAAAGCTGATGCGGCCGCCCCAGAAATCACCCAACCCGGTCAAGAAGAGCTTGCCGAGCGCATAGGCCAGCACCCCGAAGGTGGTTATTTCACCCATTCGAATGATGGCGTCGGCATGGCTGATGCCGTGGCGTGCCAGTTCTTCGACGAGAAGCGGCGTCGCGACCGAAAGGTCGGCGCGGCAGAAATAGAGCGAGCCATAACCGCCGAACATCAATAGGACGATGATCGCCTGCTGCAACCGCGGCGAGCGCGATGGCGCGCCCGCGGCGGACGCACCCGGACCCGCCTCAAGTTCCGGCGCGGCTGCCATACGAAATTCCAGCTCAATGAGAGGTAAAAGATCTCCCGCTATCATCTCATTTGAGCGGCGCGGGAACTACCGCCGGCATCAAGTCTTATGCGCGAGCGCGTTGCCTGGCACGGAACCTGCTTTATCAGGGGAGACAGCGGCAGATTTGGCCGCAGACTGCTACCGCGGCGCAGACCGGCCGCACGTTTGTCACAAATTCCGCGGCATCCAGGGTGACCGTCCAGGCCTGAGCGCCACGGCGGCGTTCAATTGACGTTCACAGGTCACCCGGCTAGGCTCGGCGGCCGGAAAACCTCTTCTCTGTGAACGCCATGAAACGACTGCCGACATTGTTCATCCCGCATGGCGGAGGACCGTGTTTTTTCATCGATCCGCCGCCGGCGTATCCGCATATGTGGGACGGGTTGGCGGCGTACCTGAGAGGCATCGATGCCTCGATCGGCGTCAGACCCAAGGCCGCGCTGGTGATTTCGGGCCACTGGGAAAACCCGTTGCCTACTCTCAATGTCGCCGCCAAACCCGGACTGCTGTTCGACTACTATGGGTTTCCCGAACATACCTATCGGTTGAAGTATCCGGCGGCCGGCGCGCCGGATCTCGCCGAGCGCGTGCGCAAATTGTTGGGCGATGCCGGGTTCAAAACCGACGTCGAGTCGAAGCGAGGACTCGACCACGGTGTGTTCGTACCTTTTTTACTCGTTTATCCGAGTGCGGACGTGCCGATCCTGCAGCTCTCGCTGCAAGCGAGCCTTGATCCGGCGCTGCACTTGGCCATTGGGCGCGCCTTGTCGCCGTTGCGCGATCAGGGTGTTCTGATCGTCGGCAGCGGCATGAGCTATCACAATTTAGCCGACATGTTTTCTGGGCGAGGTGAGGCGGCCGCCGCCGCTTTCGACGCTTGGTTGGGCGAAGCGGTGGCAGATCCCGCGACCCGCGATCAATCGCTTGCAAAATGGCGCGAGGCGCCCGGGGGCGCGGCGTCGCACCCGCGCGAGGAACATCTCATCCCCCTCATGGTGGCCGCCGGTGCGGCCCAAGGCGACCGCGGCATGCGCACCTTCGGCGAGTCGATCGGCGGGAAACAGATCTCCGGCTTTCAGTTTGGTTGAGGAACGTCATGAACCGCACTTTTTTTCTTGCCTTGGGATTCCTGCTCGCCGCACGCGCGGGGATTGCCGAGGAGACAAACCGCACCGCGACGAACGCACCGGACGCAGGATTGTTCGTCGTTCGCGCGCAGTGGCTCATCGACGGCATCAACGAGAAGCGCCGGCACAATGTCCAAATCCTGATTCGCGGCAACCGCATCGTCGACGTCATTCCGGCCAACTCCCCGTCGCTGCCCGAAGAGGCGCGAGTGATCGATCTGGGCAACGCGACGGTGCTGCCGGGACTCATCGACACGCACACGCATATTTTTCTGCAGGGGGAGGATCCGGCCGCCGGCGGCTACGATGTGCAATTGCTGAAATTTCCCGCCTCCTACCGGGTCGCTCGCGCAGTGCTATCGGCGCGCCGCGCCCTCGAACAGGGTTTCACGAGCATTCGCGACATGGAGACCGAAGGCGCGGGATACGGCGATGTGGGCATCAAACAGGCAATCAACGAAGGGCTCATTCCGGGCCCGCGGATGTGGGTGTCGACACTGTCCATCTCATCGACCGGCGGCTATCCGCTCGAGGGTTATGCGCCCGAAGTCACGGTTCCCAAGGGTTCGCAGCTGATCGACGGGCCTATCGAGGCACGCAAGGCGGCGCGTGAACAATTGGATAAGGGCGCGGACTGGATCAAGGTGTACATGACTCATCGCTCCTGGCTCGACTCCCAGGGTGCCTTGGTATCGCAGCCGACGCTCACCGTTGAAGAACTGAAGCCCATCGTGGACGAGGCGCACGGCTGGGGCAAAAAAGTGGCTTGCCATGCCTACAACGGACTCGGCCTGCAGCGCGCGCTCGACGGCGGCTGCGATTCGATCGAGCACGGCCTGGAGATTAGCGAGGCGCAGATCGCGCAAATGCTCCGGCAGGGCACGTGGTACGTTCCGACTCTCCAGGTGTACTACACCGACTGGGATCCCGCGGATACCGATTCAGGGAAGCGCGATCGCAAACGCGTGGCGCTGCACGGAGTGTCGTTCAGCAAGGCGCTGCACGCCGGCGTCAAAATCGCGTTCGGCACCGACGTCGGCGGGTTCAAGTGGTCCGAACCGATTGCCCAAGAGTTTTCGCGGGAAGTGGAATTCGGCATGACGCCGATGCAGGCCATTCAATCGGCCACGTCTCGGGCTGCCGAGCTGCTCGGCAAACGCGGCGAGATCGGAGTGATCGCACCCGGTGCATATGCGGACATGATCGCCGTGGCGAGCGATCCGCTCGCGGACGTCAATGTTCTCAAAACCGTGCAGTTCGTGATGAAGGACGGCGTGGTGTTCAAAAAGTCGAAAAACGAGTCGGTTCCTTGAACGCGGCCTCTAGTCTTGGGCCCGAGCCTTCGCGATGCTGTTCGCCGTGACCGATGAGGGGTGCGATCCGAATCGGGCCGTGACGTAATTCGCGAGGCTTGCGATCTCCTCGTCCGAGTAGGAACTCCCGAACGGCGGCATGGCCCGCGAATCGGAACTGCGGCGATGGGCCCCGGTCAAAATGACCTGCACCACGTTGGTGGCGGTTGGATCATTCACCGATCGAACCCCGGTCAGGGTCGCCTCGGGCATCACGGGACTGACTCCGGTCCAATCATGGCAACCCGCGCACGCTCCGGCGTACACCGCCTTGCCGCGCAAATCGGCAGTGGCGGCGACGCCTTCCGCGTGCGACGCGGGCGCCGGACTTGTCCTGATGTCGCCCAGGTCGGAAGTCGAAACCCCCGGCACCGAACGCAGATATGTCACGATGGCGGCGATATCGTTCTGCGTCAGGTATTGAAAGCTGTTGTCGACGGCCTCTCCCATGGGGCCGGTCGCCGTACCCCGACCATCCGCGTGGCCCGCAGCGAGATAGCGCGCGAGATCCGCTTCGCTCCAGGCGCCGACGCCGCTTTTTTGATCCAGTGTGATGTTGTAGGCACGCCAGCCGGCCTGCACCGCGCCTGCGAATTTTTTCCGATGGTCGAGTGCCTGCATCAGATTTCGCGGCGTATGGCATTCGCCGCAGTGAGCCATGGCCTCCACGAGGTAGGCGCCGCGGTTCCATTGCGGATCGCGTTGGGGACGCGGCTCGAAGCGCTTATCCTGATTGAACAGCACAGCCCACACGCTCATCAGCGCGCGCTGGTTGAAGGGAAAGCTCAAAGTGTTCGCCGACGCCGGCGCGTGCACGGGCTTGAGGCTGAAAAGGTAGGCCTTGATCGCGAGGGCATCCGCATCGGTCATGTACGTGTAGCTGGCGAATGGCATCGCGGGATAAAGCCTGACATTGCCGCGCCCGACGCCCTTGTGGATCGCATTGAGGAAATTCGCGTCGCTGTAATCGCCGATTCCTGTTTCCTTATCGGGAGTGATATTCGTCGAGTACAAGGTGCCGATCGGCAACACGAAGGCGCGCCCTCCCGCGTAGGGCTCCCCGCCATCGGCGGTGTGGCAGGCCAGGCAATCGGCGGCGCGGGTCAGGTACTCGCCTTGTTCGATGAGGCTCGCTTGCTTGAGTTCTGCCGGAACGCCCGTCGGGTTCTCGCCTTGGTATTGGGTCAAGGCCACCGGTGAGCCGCCCGCGAAGTCCGTCGGATGCGGCGCGAGCGCCACCAACCACAAGAAGCCGAGAAAGGCGACGATGAGAATTGCGGCGATGCCGATCAGCGCGTAGCGCCCGGCGCGGCTGGGATGCGTGGAGTCGTTCATGATTGCTTTCTTCCGGACAGGAGATCTCGATCTATGGGCAGTCGGCGCAGGCGAACGCCGGTGGCGGCGAACAGGGCGTTGCCGAGAGCCGGCGGCGCGGCGGTCACACCCGTCTCGCCGATGCCGCCCGGGGCTTCGCCGCTCTCGATCAAGTGCACCTCGATCTCGGGAGCTTCGCTGATTCGCAGCATGCGATAGTCGTTGAAATTGCTTTGCTGAACCCGGCCCTTCGCGATGGTGATGTTGCCGTAGAGGGCGGCGGTCAGTCCGAATATCAGGCCGCCCTGTAACTGCGCCACCACGGAATCCGGATTGATGGCGATCCCGGTATCCACCGCCGAGACCAGACGGCGCACACGCACCTCGCCATTGGCGTCGACTTCGGCCTCCGCAATGGTCGCAATGAAGCTGCCGAAGGCGACCTGCACCGCGACGCCGCGGCCGGTGCGTGCGGGAAGTGGGTCTCCCCACCGGGACTTGATTGCCGCGAGTTCGAGCGCCGCCTTGAGGCGCGGCGACTTATCGAGATGATCGCGGCGAAAATTCACCGGATCCTTTTTGGATTTTAGCGCCAGCTCATCGATGAAGCTTTCGATGGCGAATACATTGTTGTTAGGACCCACGCCGCGCCAGAAACCCGTGGGTACGGCAGGAGGCTCATCCCGAACGTATTCGACCCGCAGATTGGGGATGTCGTAGGGCATGTCGGCGGCGCTGTCGATGGCATCGACGTCGATCCCCTTTTGAAAGGCCGGGGGCAGCCAGCGCGCAATAACCGAGGAGCCTGCGATGCGGTGCTTCCAGCCGACGATGCGTCCATTGGAAACCGATGCGGACAAGGTGTCCCGGTACACGGGACGGTAGATATCGTGCTGGATATCCTCCTCCCGGGTCCAAACCACCTTGACCGGACCTTCCACCTGCTTGGCGATTTGCACGGCCCTCTCGATCATGTCCACCTCGAGTCTGCGGCCGAAGCCGCCGCCGAGGAGCTGGTTATGCACCGTGACCTTGTCGAGGGGCAGTCCCGTAACCTTGGCGGCAACGGCCTGGGCCCTGCTGAGCACTTGGATGCCCACCCATACCTCACAGCTTGACGGAGTGACGTGCACCGTACAGTTGAGCGGCTCCATATTCGCGTGGGCAAGGAAGGGCAACTCGTAGGCCGCGTCCGACCTATCGCCTTGGGACAGACCCTTGGCGAAATCGCCCACGGACTTGGCAACCGCGCCTTCCTTCTCACTGGCGGCGCGAAGCTGCTTCCAGATGCCGTCGGAGGAAACCGCCGAGTTCGGGCCCTCATTCCAGAGGATATTGAGCCGATCCAAGCCTTGCTTGGCTGCCCACATGTGATCGCCGACGACGGCGACACAGTCCCTGAGCACGACGACCTGACGAACGCCGGGGACGCTTCTGGCCTTGGCGTCATCGATGTGCTCAATGGTGCCGCCGAATACCGGACAGGCTGCGAGCGTGGCGAACTTCACGCCGGGCGGCATCGCATCGATCCCGTAGATCACCTTGCCGTTCACCTTGTCGGGTGTGTCGAGCCGTTTGAGAGGTTTGCCGATCAGTTTGAAGTCCTTCACATCCTTGAGCGGCGGGTCCGGCGGCGGCGTCAAGCTTTTGGCGCGATCGATCAGCGCCGAATACGCGACGCGGCGGCCGCTCGCTTCATGGATCGCCTCGCCATTCTCAGTGCGGATTTCGGAAGGCTCGACTCTCCACTCCTGCGAGGCGGCCTGAACCAACATCGCGCGCGTGCCCGCGGCGGCCCTGCGCAGAGGCAGCCAAAACGCGCGCACCGAATTCGAATTGCCGGTGACTTGAATCCCAAAAGTGGGATTACCGTAAAGCTTGTCGTCGGGGGGCGCGGCCTCGAGCATTACGTGATCGAAGTCCGCGTCGAGCTCTTCCGCGAGAATCATGGCGATACCCGTATAAATGCCCTGACCCATCTCGACCTGCGGCATGATGAGCGTGATTTTGCCGCGGGCGTCGATGCGAATGAACGCATTCGGCGCGAAAGACGATTTTTCGGCCGGCGCGCCGTCGGCCCAGGGAACGCTGAAGCCGACCACCAGGGCTCCTCCCACCGCCAACCCCGCCTGGAGAAATCCGCGCCGGGTCAGCGCGGCGTCCCCCGGAGAATCGCGCCTCGAGAGATTAGGCTTGAGCTGCATGTTTGATCGCCGCGCGGATGCGCACGTAAGTGCCGCACCGGCAAATGTTTCCCGCCATCGCCGCATCGATGTCCGAATTCTCGGGATGCGGCGTGGAGTTGAGCAAAGCCGTCGCCGACATGATCTGCCCCGATTGGCAGTAGCCGCATTGGACCACTTCCAAATCGAGCCATGCCTTCTGCACTTTGGCCCCGACCGCGGACGCCCCCACACCTTCGATGGTCGTGATGGCGCGTTGGCCGATGGAGCCCACGGGCAAGAGGCAGGAGCGAACCGGCGCACCGTCCACATGCACGGTACAGGCGCCGCATTGTGCTATGCCGCACCCGAACTTGGTCCCTGTAAGCCCCAAGATATCGCGCAGCACCCAGAGCAACGGCACGTCGGGCGGCACGTCGACATTCCTCATTTCGTCGTTTATCCGCAGACTCACCATGAGGTACCTCGTTCTTATTGGGGCACGGCGCCAGCAGCTAGCTGCGACTATAGAACTACTGAAGAAAACCTGCCATTGGCTAGTGGTTCAATTGCGGTTTCGGCGGCCGCCGAGCGGCGAGCAGCCCAAGGATCAGCGTGATCGCAATGCACAGGTCGGCGAACAGATTGCCCACGGCTCCATAGACGGTGTGTCCGCCCTCCATCATGGGCGCCGAGACCAGGATACCGTCCGCGGCACGAGGATTGCGATACGGATCGTCGGCGTAGGTTTCTTGCAGCACGCGGCCGTTCGGGTCGATGAGTGCGGAAACGCCCGAATTGACGGCGCGCACCATGCTGACGCGCAGCTCGATACTGCCAAATACCGCCAATGCCAGATGTTCCCACGGCTCGGTCGCGGCACCGAACCACGAGTCGCTGGTCAGATTGACAAGAAGGTGGGGATGCAATTGTCCAACGCGGCGCAAGAATCCCTGCAGGATATCTTCGTAGCAAATTACCGGACCGAGCTTCCACGTTTCATTTCCGGCTCCTTGCAGGGTAAGGACGCTCGGCCCCTTTCCCGCGGTGAAACGGCCGATGCCGGCAGGGAAATACTGACGCAACCAAGGGAAGGCATCGATGCCCGGAATGTATTCGCCGAATGCCAGCAGCCGCACCTTGTCGTAGCGGCCCACTGCTCGCCCTTGGCCGTCGAGAAGGATGGCCGAGTTGAAAGCGTCCTGGAATGCCGGGTCGTACATGTCGGCGCCGATGATGACCGGCAGCTCCAAGCCGCGGCGAATCATCGCCAGGGAATCGGGTGCGAAATCGGCGCTGAAATCCCGAGGCAGCGTCACGGGATAGCTGCCCTCGCTCCAGACGATGAGCTGCGCGCCGGCCTGTTGGAGCCGGCGCGATTCGGTTTGCAGGGCGGTGAGCTGCCGGAGGGCTTCATCTCGAGAAAACTCGCCATTCGTATAGGCAAAATTGGGCTGCACCAATCCGACCTTCAGGCGCGTGGCCCGCGCGATGATGTCGTCTACTTGGCGTATGCGCACCGCTCCGAATACGAGCGCGGCCGCCAGCAGCCCCGCCGCTGCCAATGCGGGATCGCGGGCGGCGCGTCCGTCTGCGCACAGATCGTAGAGCGCCCCGTTCACCATCATCAGGAGGGCGGTGACCCCGAAAGGGCCTGTGAGCTCGGCGATCTGAATGACGAGCGGATGCCACGCCTGGGAAATCCACTGGCCGCAAGGAAACAACTGAGGTACCACGAGTTCGCAGCCGACCATCACGACCGGGGCGAGCATCGTCATCGGAATGCGCCGCCGCCGTCGAATGCTCCACACGATGCCGCTGAACAGCAGAAAAATAATGGCGCGCGCCGCGCAAAAAAGCAGCAGGACGAGCACCGCGGCCCACCAGGGGAAGTCGGCGAAGCGCCGAGTCACGTCGATGAGCCAGTAAAAGCCGCCCGCCGTCTCGACGGTTCCGGACCACCACCCGAGAACGAGCGCTCGTCTCAAGGTCGGGGCCCGGTCGATGGCGAGCAACATGGGTACGGCCGCCATCCAGGCCAGCCCCGCCAGATCGAAGGGCGTGACCGCCAGGAACCACAGACATCCACTCAAGGTAGCGAGCCCGAATGCGCCGTAGAAATTGAGCTTAAGCATCCTTAATCCAAGGTCAATTGAGTTCACGGCCACGGGACGGTCGGGTATTCTGAGGCCCAACCATGCAAGAAAGATACGAACCCGCCGCTGTCGAGGCGGAAGCCCAGAATTTTTGGAACGTCAAGCGCTGCTTTGAAGCGGCGGAGGACAGCACCCGCGAGAAATATTACTGCTTGTCCATGTTTCCGTATCCGAGCGGCCGCTTGCACATGGGGCATGTGCGCAACTACACCATCGGCGATGTCGTGTCGCGATTCATGCGTATGAACGGCAAAAACGTTCTGCAGCCCATGGGTTGGGACGCCTTCGGCTTACCGGCCGAGAACGCGGCCATGGCCAACGGCGTGCCGCCGGCCCAGTGGACCTTCGACAACATCGCTCATATGCGGGGCCAGCTCAAATCCTTGGGGTTCGCCCTCGATTGGAGCCGCGAGCTCGCTACGTGCCGCCCCGAATATTACCGTTGGAACCAGTGGTTATTCCTGCGGATGCTGGAAAAAGGCATTGCGTACCAGAAGACCGGCGTGGTGAATTGGGACCCTGTCGATAAAACCGTGCTCGCCAACGAGCAAGTGATCGACGGCCGCGGCTGGCGCACCGGAGCGCCGGTCGAGAAACGCGAAATTCCGATGTACTACTTGAAGATCACGGCGTTTGCCGAGGATTTGCTCGACTCCCTGGGCACGATGCCCGGCTGGCCCGAACGCGTTCGCGCCATGCAGGCCAATTGGATCGGCAAGAGCGTCGGCGTGAGGCTCGGATTTCCGTACGAAACGAGCGGAGTGACCGCGCAGGGGACGGGGGTGCTGTGGGTTTTCACGACGCGCGCGGATACGCTCATGGGTGTGACATTTTGCGCGGTGGCGCCGGAACACCTGCTCGCGCGCCATGCGGCGCGCCACGACCCCAGACTCGCGGCGTTCATCGAGGAATGCAAGCAAGCTCCGGCCACCGAATCGGAACTTGCGACGCAAGACAAGAAAGGTATGCCGACCGGGCTCACGGTGCGCCATCCGATCAGCGGCGAGGCCATCCCGGTTTGGGTGGCCAACTATGTGCTCATGAGTTACGGCGACGGCGCCGTCATGGGGGTTCCCGCGCATGACGAGCGAGATTTCGCATTCGCAAAACAATATGGCCTGCCGATAAAACCCGTGATCGCCGTCGCCGGCCGCGAGTATTCCGTCGACAAGTGGGAGCCCTGGTATGCCGCGCATGGCCGCTGCATCAATTCCGGACCGTATGACGGCTTGGAATTTCAAGCCGCCGTCGATGCCATCGCCGCCGATTTGAGCCGCTTGAATCTTGGCGAAAAGCAAACGACCTGGCGCCTGCGAGATTGGGGAATTTCCAGGCAGCGCTATTGGGGCTGCCCGATCCCGGTCATTCACTGCGGCGCATGCGGCACCGTGCCGGTGCCCGATGAGCAGCTACCGGTGGTATTGCCGGTGAACCTCGTGCCCGACGGCAGCGGCAATCCACTGCTCAAAGACGAAGGCTTCTTGGCGGTTCCCTGCCCGCGATGCGGCGGCAAGGCGCGGCGCGAGACCGATACCATGGATACTTTCGTGGATTCCTCGTGGTATTTCCTGCGTTTCGCCTGCCCCGACAACTACGAAAGCATGCTCGACTCGCGGGTTGCGTACTGGCTGCCCGTCGATCAGTACATCGGCGGCATCGAGCACGCGATTCTGCACCTGTTGTATTCGCGCTTTTGGACCCGCGTCATGCACGAGATGGGACTGGTCGCGTTCCGGGAGCCCTTTAAAAATCTATTCACCCAGGGCATGGTTTTGAACGAGGTGTTTTTCCGCAAACCGGATGCGGGCCGGGTGGAGTACTACAATCCTTGCGATGTCGAGATCGTGCTCGACAAGACGGCGCAGCGCCGCGTCGCCGTGCTGCGCTCCGACGGCGAAGAAGTCGAATCCGGCGGCGTCGTCACCATGTCGAAATCGAAGAATAACGGCGTCGACCCGCAGGCTTTGGTGGACGAATTCGGTGCGGACACCGCACGGCTGTTCACCATGTTCGCCGCGCCGCCGGATCAAACCTTGGAGTGGTCGGATGAAGGCGTGCAAGGCGCCTATCGATTCATCAAGCGGCTATGGAAAGCGGTGTACGACCATGTGACGCACGGCGCACCCGCGCCTCTCGACAAGGCGGTCCTGAACGACGCGCAGCGAACGATGCGGCGGCAGGCGCATCATACCTTGGCGAAGATCACCGACGATATCGGGCGACGCCGGACCTTCAATACGGCCATTGCGGCGGCGATGGAACTGCTCAATGCGCTGGCGAAGTTTCCCGCGAGTTCCCAACAAGACCGCGGCGTGGTGCAGGAAGCCTTGGAAATCACCGTGCTTGGGCTCTCCCCGATCATCCCGCATGTCACTCACGTGCTGTGGCACGCCTTGGGTCATCGCACCGCGCTGATCGACGAGCCCTGGATGCCGGTAGATGCCGCCGCGCTGCAAACCTCCTCGATCGAGATGGTCGTGCAGGTCAACGGCAAGCTGCGCGGCCACATTACGGTTGCCGTCGGCGCCGACGAGGCCAGCGTGCGCGCAGCCGCGCTTGCCGATCCCAAGGTGCAAAAGTTCCTTGGCGCTGCCGCCGCCCGTAAATTGATCATCGTGCCGGGTAAGCTCGTCAACATCGTGGTGTAATTGCGCGATGGCTACCCCGAACGATCGCCGCCCGGTGCCGCGCGCGAATGCGATGGGCGGCGGGCGCCGCGCGCTCGCCGCCTGGGCAGCTTTCGGCGCGATGTTGACGCTGTCCGCGTGCGGCTTTCGGCTGGTAGGCAGCGATTCTCTGCCCGGCGTCCTGGCGCGCCCCCACCTGTCGCTCAAGGACCCCTACACCGATTTCTCGCGCGAGTTCGAGCGACAGCTCAAGAGTTCGGGAGCCACTCTGCAGGCGGAACCCGCGAATGCCACCGCAATCATCGAGGTGACCAAGGATCTCGTCCAGCAACGGACTCTCTCCGTGTCGGCCCTCAATATCCCGACCGAATACGAACTCACCTATACGGTCACTTTCGCCGTGCAAGGGGCCGGGAAGGAATTGCTTGCGCCGCAAACCATCAGTCTGTCGAAGGACTATAGCTTCGAGGAGAACGTGCTCCTCGCGAAGGAACACGAGGCCGATATATTGCGGCAGCAAATGGCGCGCGACCTCGTGACGATCGCGATGCGCCGGCTCACGCGATTGAAGTAACGCCCGGACATGACGGCATGCTATTGGTCAACGGCGTCGATCGATTGAACCTCGAGCTGCTCCTCGATCGCTACGGCCTGGAGTTGCGCCTGGTGGCACCGGACGAAATCATTCCCGGGTCCTACTGGGGCGAGCGCGAGGCGGGCCTGATCGGCTCGCACATATTTGCGCGGCTCGACACGCCGCTTCACTCGGTGCTGCACGAAAGCGCGCATTTCATCTGTATGACTCCGGAACGGCGCGCCGGATTGGATACGGATGCAGGCGGTGACGACGCTGAAGAAAGCGCGGTGTGCTACCTGCAACTGGCTCTTGCCGACACACTGCCGAATGTCGGTCGGGAGCGCGTATGCCGGGACATGGATGACTGGGGATACAGCTTCCGGCTTGGCGGCGCCGCGATCTGGTTCAGCGAGGATGCCGAGGATGCGCGCGACTGGCTGATTCGGCACGGGCTTCTCGATTTGCAGGGCGATATTACCTATGCGTGCCGATAAGCGGGTCGGCATGTCGCGTCGCTCCGCGATTGCGGGGTTGACCGCCATGGCGGCAGCCGGCTGTTCGCGCGTTGCCTTCTTGGCCGCCAACGTTCCGGCCGCCTTCGGCGCGTATGAGCGCCACTCGGATATCCCCTTCGGCGCCGATCCGCAGCATCGGCTGGATGTCTACGTACCGCTCAAGGCGGCCTCCGCGCGGCCGGTGGTGGTTTTCTGGCATGGCGGCCGCTGGAAGTTCGGCGACAAAGCCGATTATCGATTTGTCGGTGCGGCATTGGCCGAATTAGGCTATGTCGCCATGCTGCCGAATTATCGGCACTACCCCAGCGTCAAACTGCCGGGCTTCATGGAGGACGCCGCGCGCGCAAGCCGATGGGCTTCGGAAAATGCCGCCGAGTTCGGCGCCGATGCGGGCCGCCTGTATTTGATGGGACATTCGGCCGGTGCCCACATGGCCGCCCTGGTCACGCTCGATCCGCGGTATTTTGCTGCCGCCCGCCAAGCCCCGCCGCGCATTGCCGGCGTAATCGGCTTGTCGGGACCGTACGATTTCCTGCCGTTGCTGGAGCCGGATGTGCAGGATATGTTCGGGCCGGAGGCAAGCTATCCCGACTCGCAGCCCATCAATTTCGTGCGCGAGGACGCCCCGCCCATGCTGCTGGTACACGGCTTGAAGGACGAAACGGTGTGGCCGAAAAACTCGCGCAATCTGGCGACGGCACTGTACTCGCGCGGCGTGGCAGTGACGCTCAAGCTCTATTCAAATGTGCTTCACGCCGACACCGTCGCCGCGCTGAGCCTGCCGGCTCGCGGCCGAGCGCCGACGCTCGCCGACATCGCGGCGTTCGTCGGACGAGCGGATCAGGCGGCGTTGGCGGCCGCCGGTGCCGTTGTCTCGTAGCAGCGTCCGAAGCGATTGGCGAGGAATGCCGGCAGCGTGATGTCTTCTTGGCGGATGAGCCCCGACTGCGGCAGCTTGCCGGCGCTCAACATGTCGAGCACGGCGCAAATTCCTCCGGCAGTGGTGATCTGAATGGCGCTGCGGACCCGGCCGCCCAGGGGCGCCGCATAGATCTTATTGGCGTAGGTCTCCTGCATGAGTTGCCCGCCGCGCACGCCGCTCACGGTGACGAAGACGATGACCACATCCTGCAGAGTGATCGGGACGGCATTCTCCAAAATGTCCTTCAGCAGTTCGCGCCGATCGCGTAGCCTCAGGTCGTTGAGCAAGGCCTTCATGATCGCCGCGTGGCCGGGATAACGGATGGTGCGGTAATTGAGGTTGCGCACCTTGCCGGCGAGGGTTTCGCAAAGAGTGCCGAGGCCACCCGAGGTGTTGAACGCTTCGTACAAAATGCCGTCGAGGGAGAACTCCTCCAATTCCTCGAGAGGCTGCGTTTCGCGCAATTGGCCATTGACGATGGCCTCGCAGGGTTCGCAGTATTCGTTGATGACGCCGTCCGTGCTCCAAGTCAGATTGTAGTTGAGCGCATTGGAGGGAAACTTCGGCAAAGCGCCCACCCTCATGCGCACATCCTGCAGCTCATCGAACCGGGAGGCCAAGTCGCTCGCCACGATGGTGATGAATCCCGGCGCCAGGCCGCACTGCGGAATGAAGGCGGTGCGCGCGCCGTCGGCGAGCTGCTTCACCGCACGGGTGCTCGCGACATCCTCGGTCAAATCCAAATAATGCGCGCCGGCCGCCTTGGCCGACTCGGCGATCAGCCGCGTCGCATGATAGGGCGCGGCGCTCAGCACCGCGAACTTGCCCGCGAGCACCTTACGCAAGGCGTCGGCTTGGTTGATGTCGGCGGCGACCTTGGTGATGGCAGCCGCGGTCTCGAGCCGGTCCAATTGGGCTTGGGAGCGGTCGACGACGGTCACCGAGTAATCGCCCGACCCGCCGAGCAATTCCGCGATCATTGACCCAATTTTCCCCGCGCCTACGATAACGATGTCTTTCATTGCCGGATTCCTGTGTATCACCGGTATTTTTGTCCTTTTACCCTGCAAATGGTAGGGTCTTTTCAGACGTTTTTAAGGTAGAATCACTGCGTTTCGCAGGACATAGGCGGCGGAGTGATGGATGCCATCGATGAAAGGCTGCTGGCGGCGCTGCGTGAAAACGGCCGTGCCTCCACCGCCCAGTTGGCGCGGCTGGTGGGGCGCTCGCGCACCAGCGTGCAAAGCCGCATCGAAAGATTGGAAAAGCACGGCATCATCGTCGGCTATGGCGTTTTGCTGGCGCCGGAACATGGCCTGGGCGCAGTGCGTGCGCATGTCATGATCAAGGTCGGGCCCAAGGAAGCGCGCGCCGTGAGCGCCGCGCTGCGCGCCATTGCCCAAGTGCGCGTGCTGCACTCGGTGAGCGGCGATGTCGATTTGATCGCCGTCGCGGCTACGGCATCCGTCGCAGAAATGGATCAAGTCATCGATCGCATCGGTGCGTTGGACGGCGTGGAGCGCACAACCTCATCGATCATTCTGTCGACGAAATTCGAGCGCTGAATCCCCGCCGGCTGCCTCAAGGCCCTGCTGCCCCCGCTTCCCCCGATTGAGCCGCACACTGATGAGGGCGCACAGAGGGCAATAGACGCCGCACGACGTCGAATTCGATGGATGCCTCATTCAAAATGTGCCAGGCCGTGGATACCACGATCAACTGCTCTTCAGGGAATACGATGAGCCGCTGACCGCCCATGCCGCGCGCGACCCACGCGAGACGCGCGGGTTCCCCGTGCGGCAGTAGCCACCACTGATAGCCGTACTTGAACCCTTCGCCCGCGTCGATCCGTGGCGTCAAGGACTCTTCGACCCACTCCGCGGCCATGAGCTGCCGCCCGTTCCAGCGCCCGCCGTTCAGGTACAGCAGCCCGATCTTGGCCAAGTCCTCTGCGCGCAGGTACAAGCCGCCTTCGGTGTCGACCACACCGAGCGGCGTTCGCTTCCAGAAGTAGTGATGGATGCCGAGCGGCGCGAACAGCCGGCTATGAGCGTAGTGCTCGATGTCGATGCCGGTTTCGCGTTTGAATATGTACGCCAGTAACTCGGTCGCGCCGCTCGAATAGGCGAACACCGTCCCTGGTTCATCTCGCATCGGCCTGTCGATGACGAATTGCACCCAGTCATCGGCGGCTTCCATCAGGTCGGATGGATTGGAAGGGTCGTCGTACGGTAGGTCCTCGTTCCAGTCCAGTCCGCTGGTCATGGTCAGCAGGTCGCGCAAGGTCATGCGGCGCTTGCGCGGATCGAGGTTCTTGACCGCGCCCTCATCGAAATAATGCAGCACCGGCGTGGACAGAGGCGCTTTGAAATCGCCCCGTGTCATGGCAACGCCAATGATCGCGGAGGTGACCGTCTTCGACACCGACTGCATGGTGTGCTCATCGGTGCCGTGGTAATAGGGATGCCACGCAGGGTCGAAATAGTTGTAGCGCCCGGTCAGCCGCGCGTTGAGCGGACCTTTGGTGTGCGCTTCCTTGCCGTAGACGGCCGCATAGTCATGGGGATAGCGGCGATCGAAGAGCACCTTGCCGCATCGCATGACGAGCAAGCTGTCGACCAGCGGAAACTTCGCCGCCGCTATGTCGGCGTCGAGAGCCGCCAGCGTTTTCTCGTCGATACCGAAGGAGCTCGGCGCAACGTGCGCGGGTTTGGCGCCGTCGAGCGGAACAGCCGCGGCTGCACACGAGCCGGCGAGCGCTGCCAGGAGTACGGCGCACCGAATGGCTGCGAGGCGCGTAGGCTGTCCAGTGGGGCGTTTTCTCATCAATTGGTCCTCGAAGCAGAGCTTAAGTCAAACGATCGCCCGCAATTGTTTTGCACGCTCGAGCGCGTGTTCCAGCGTATCGATCATATTTTCTTGCCCGAGGTGCGCAATCACGCCGCCACGCTCCAACTTGTAGCGCACATTGGGTCGGACCTCAACCAGCAGCACGGCGGCGCCGTGGCGCCTGAAATCCGTGATGATTTCCTCGATCGCGAAGATGCCGGTCACGTCGACGAAGGGTACGTTTCCCATGCGCAAGATGAGCGTTGTCGCCGGCCGCTGGATATGTTCCAGGGTGCGCTCGAGTTTTTCGGCTGCGCCGAAGAAGACAGGTCCGTCGATGTTGAAGACCACAATGCCGTTATTTGGCGGCAGCGGCGCCTCTGCCAGGGTGTCGTCGCGTTGCGAATCGACTTGTCGTTCAACAGTCACTGAATCGGCCATCCGGCGCATGAAGAACAGCGCCGCGAGAATCACGCCGACATTCACGGCGACGACAAGATCGACGAACACGGTCAAAAAGAAGGTCAGCAGAAGAATTCCCACGTCGACTTTCGGCGCGCCGCGGATTAGCCGCAACACGTGCGGCAATTCGCTCATGTTCCAGGCCACGACGAACAGCACGGCCGAAAGGCAGCACAGGGGAATCGCGGAGGCGAGGGGGGCGAGCAGCAGCATCACCAAAATCAAAAATACGGAGTGGACTATGCCGGCGAGAGGGCTGGTGGCGCCGTTGCGTATATTGGTCGCCGTGCGCGCAATCGCGCCGGTGGCTGCGAAGCCGCCGAACAAGGGGACGACAAAGTTGGCGATACCTTGCCCAATGAGTTCCTGATTGGAGTCATGGCGGGTGCCGGCCATCCCATCCGCAACGACGGCTGACAACAGAGATTCTATCGCGCCCAACAGTGCGATCGTGAAGGCCGGGCCAACCAAAGACAGCACCCGAGCCAGGTCCAAAGAAGGAATCGAAAATGCGGGCAGGGTGCGGGGAATTCCACCGAAGGCGGAACCGATCGTTGCGACCCCCTTGAACTGGAATATCGATTGCACGACGGTGACCACGATCAGGGCGACCAGGGGCGCCGGTATGCGCTTCAAGTAGCGTGCGCCAACGGTCAGGAGCGCGAGCGCGAGCAGCGCCAGCCCGGCAGTTGCCGGATTGACGGTCGGCGATGCTTCGATGAGCGACCAAACCTTCTCGTGGAACCGCAGTCCGGAGGGGGCAGGGTTGAGGCCGAGAAAATCTTTCCATTGGCCGACAAAAATGATGACACCAATCCCAGCCGTGAAGCCGACGATGACAGGATCGGGTATGTATTTGATTACATTTCCCAGGCGCGCGAAGCCAAAGACCAGCAAAATCACTCCTGCCATGAGTGTGGCGATTTGCAAGCCGGCAATGCCGTGTTGTGCGGTGATGATCGACAGAACGGCGATAAACGCGCCGGTAGGACCGGAAATTTGGACGCGAGTGCCGCCGAAAATGGAGGTTAACGACCCAGCGACGATAGCCGTATACAGCCCTTGCTCCGGCCGCGCACCGGATGCGATCGCGAACGCCATCGCGAGCGGTAGCGCGACGATGCCCACCACAACTCCGGCTAGCACGTTGTTGCGGATATGAGGCCTCGACCACAATCCGGCGGTTTTGGCCTGCAGCAGAGCAATCATTTCAGGGGCCGCCAGACACTAGGCCAGAGGCCGCGGGCGGATATCTCCAAGATTCGTGGTCTCCAAACCGAGCAGTTACCCTTGCGAGGAATAGCCAAGAGAGATGATTTATACCAGCTCGGACCGATTTGATCCGTGCGGTAGGCGGGGAGGTAGTCTAAGAATTTCCGCCGGGGCCGGTCGAGTGCCACGACTGGATGCCAGGGCTTTTGACGGGGCGCGAATTGTTGGCGGCGCCGCCAACCTTTGGAGGGTGGAAGTAGGACACACCCGACACGGAAACGGGTTTTCGATGCCTATCATCTAATCGGACCGCGAGGCGATGATGCGTGCTGCCAGCTATGGCATCGCCTTATGGGCCCATGCAACACGATGGGCCGTGCCCAGGAGGGACCGATGAAAGTCATTATCAGCCTGCTCATCGCTGCCTATGTAGCGTCGGCCTGTGTGGCAGGCAGCAATATCTCGCACGAGGATAGTCCCGGCGCCACGAAGCGCGATGCAGGCCCGGCATTATGCCGCGATGGCTCGACGCCGCCTTGCAACGATCGAAGCTAAGTCGGGAAGGATCGAAGCTAAGTCGGGAAGATCGAGCTAAATCGGCGACGATCGGAGCGAAATCTGGGTATTAAAAAGCGGCGTGGGCCTTATCAGGTGCCCACGCCGCCGGGATATCGCACCGGCGGGGGAGTTGGCTGGCTTGCCGGCGCGAGATTCTCCAAACCGTTCTTCAAGCGCTCGCGGCGTTTGAAGCTGAAATTCCATCCTGCCAAAAATCCCCTTGCCCGGGGCGTACGCTTTATAAATGCCCGTGAAACTTTTTTCGCTTGACAGATGCCGACTCGGCAGCCCCATGCTGGCGGCTCTCCGCTTATGCTATGCGGCGGATGGCGCGGCCCGCGGCTGCCGCAGCCGATTCACGACGAAATAGGCGGCCACCGCCACAGCCAAGGTGATGCAGCTCACGTAGAAATCTCTTTGCAGCGCGGGCGTGAACGCCATCGCAATCAGGACGGCCCCCATGGCGGCGATTGCCGCGAGGCTCAAATAAGGGAACAGCCACATGCGCACCGGAGGTTCAGGAAGCCCTTCGCTCTCGCGCCGCTGCCGCAGCCGGATCTGCGCCACGCAGATGGCCATGTAGACGAAGACGATAACGGCGCCGGAAGAACTGACCAGGAAATCGAACACGACCTGGGGCGCCTGGGTGGCGGCAATAATCCCGACAAATCCCGCGACCGCGCCCATCAGCACCGACCCTACGGGCACGCGCCGTGCGTTCAGCTTCACCAGTGCCTGAGGCGCGTCGCCGCGGTCGGCCAGGATGAACATCACGCGCGAGCTCACGTAGAACGCGGAATTCAAGCAAGACAGCACGGCGGTCAGAATGATCACGCTCATGATCGTCCCGGCCCAAGGCACGTGCATGGTGTGCAACGCCAAGGTGAAGGGCGATTCGCCGGAGCGCACGGTATTCCACGGCGTTACGGAGACGATGAGGAAGAGCGATATCACGTAGAAAAACAGGATGCGCAAGATCACGGTGGTGCTCATTCTTGCAACGGCGCGGCCGGGCTGAGCCGATTCCGCCGCCGCAATGGTGGTAATTTCAGCACCGGTCATGGCGAAGAAGACCGTGGGCACGGCTGCCAGCACGGCAATCCATCCATGCGGGGTAAAGCCGCCATAGCCAACGAGATTGCCGAAGGTCGCGCCGTGCGGCGACGTCCAGCCGAATGCAAAAGAGGCCGCGATGACGATGAATACGATAATGGCGGCGACCTTGATCGATGCAAACCAGAATTCGAATTCGGCATAGGAGCGCGCCGACATGAGATTGACGCAGGTCATGACGGACATGAGGCCGATGCCTATCTGCAGCGGCGAGAAGGAGGGCAGCCAGTTTTGCAGAATCTTCGCGCCCGCGATGGCTTCCACGGGCACCACCAACACCCAGAAGTACCAATACAGCCAGCCGATCACGAAGCCCGCTCCCTCGCCCAGGCCCGCGCGCGCAAACTCGGTGAACGAACGGACATGGGGCAGGGCGGTCGTCATTTCTCCCACCATGCGCATCACCAGGAGTATGAGCAACCCGCAGATCGCGTAGCTGATGAAGCTTGCCGGTCCCGCGGCAATGATGGAGGTGCTGCTGCTGACGAACAGGCCGGCGCCGATGATTCCGCCGATGGATATCATCGTCAAATGCCGGCCTTTGAGCGAACGGCTGAGTTCGTATTTCGGAGCGGGCTGGGCGGGCGCGTGCGGGTGGCTCATCTGTATCCCTTGGTTGCCGATTGCATCTTACCTGCTTCGACGTCCACTCGCGGGTCGCCGAGTTTCGGGACGGTGGGGCTGCCCCAGAGCTGCCGCTCACGAATCCGGGGCAGCGACTCCAGGGCAGCGGATAAGCGGGGTGCGGACTGTCGAATTCGCGTGCCAATCGGTGCGCGTCCCAGAGCGCTTGATTGAGCTGAGCGGGCGCCTTGCAATCGCCCGTGCGAAACAGGTCTTGAATCTCGTTGGCCGCCCATTCGTCCCGGCGCGCCTTCAATTCACGCCACAGCCCGTCGTCCGATCGGCGCGAGGTCACGAGGATGACAGCATCGACATTCAGGTCGAACTCACCGCCGTTATCCTTGCGCGGAATCTCGCCCGAAGCAGGCGCCGTGAGATCGGGACCGTATTTATAGAGGTAGCTCAGGCGCACCTTGCCCGGCGCGATGCTATCGACCCAATGACTGCAGTAAATCTTCACGCGTTTTTCGAACAGCATGCGCTTGTTGTTGAAGGACTCCATCGTGAAGACGCCGTACTCGGCCACATCGGGGGCATCGCAGACATAGGTCACTTCCTTACCTTGATTCGCCATGTGCTCGGCAAGCGTGATGCCCATGAAATGCCCGTCGCCGTCGAGGATCAGCACGCGTTTGCCCGGCACGGGCTTGCCCGCGGTGATTTGGAAGGGCGTGAGCACGTGCGGCAGGGAGTCGTCCGCACCGCGTATCGGTCCGAAATTAGCGCTTCGGCCATCGCCGCTCCAATGTGCGCCCGTGGCGATCACGACGCGATCGGCGCCGTAGCTCAGGACATCGTCCGCCGTCATCTTGCCGACGCCGAGGTGGACTTGGACGTGTTTTTTGAGCTTGGCGAGTTGGATCTGCCGGTACGTGACGACGCGGCCCCATTCGTTCAATCGCGGCAGCGCCGCCACGGCGTTCCAATGACCCCCCAGCTCTTTTTCGGCCTCGCGAAGGTGCACGACGTAGCCGCGCTCGCCAAGGATGCGCGCGCATTCCATGCCGGCGGGTCCGCCGCCCACCACCAGCACGGAGCAGGGCTGCGTTGTCTTGGCGAATTTTTCCGGATGCCATCCGCGCCGATATTCCTCGCCGATGGTCACGTTCTGAGTGCACATGATCTGGCCGCCCTGCTGGAACTTGGAGACGCAGATGTTGCAGCCGATGCATTCCCGGATGTCCTCGACTCTTCCTTCGGAGACTTTCGTGGGCAGGAAGGGGTCTGCGATCGAGGGGCGGGCAGCGCCGATGATGTCCAGCACACCGGCACGGATCAATGCGACCATGTCGTCGGGACTGGTGAGCCGGCCATTTCCGACCACGGGTATGCTCGGTCCCAAGATCGACTTGCCTTGCTTGATGAAGGGCGTCATCCAGCCGGATTTGCGAAAGCGCGACGCGCCCGCGTCCTCGCCCCATTCCGCATAGTCGCCGATCTTCAGCGCGACCGCGTCCACCACGCCTTCGCTGCGGAACAATTCGAGCATTCGTACGCCGTCCTCGCGAGCCTCGACGCCCTCGGGACCATGCAGTGTGTCGATCTCGAAGCGTGTCGTGATGGCGCACGTAGTCCCAAGAGCGCGCTTGAGGGCCTGCAGCAGTTCGATATAAAAGCGCGACCGGTTGGCAAAGCTGCCGCCGTAGCCATCCGTGCGCCGATTGAAACGCGGTTCGAGAAACTGGCTCGGCAGGGTGTCGTCGCCCGCGGATACCTCCAAGAGATCGAATCCCGCTTGTTCGGCGCGCTTTCCGGCCTCGACGTACATATTGATCACGGCGCGGATGTCGAACTCATCCATTTCGCAGCCGTAGACCGACCGGGTGGCAAATATCGGCGACAACCATTGGCTCGGAGCGCGGCCGAACTCGCGCGACTCGAGCGAGGGCGCATTGCCGCCGCTGTACCACAGCTGGACGCCGGCAAGGCTCCCATACCTGCTCGCTACCTCGGACATGTAGCCCAAGTTGAGCACGTCGCCCTGATCCCAAATGCGGGCGGAAGTATAGGGATATTCGTCGGATTCGGGATGGATGGAGCAGAATTCGGTGAATACCGCGCCCCAACCGCCTTCGGCCTTCATGCCCCGCAGATGGGCCTGCGCGCCGGGCCGCTCGGCGCCGGGACCGGCGCAGTGTGAGGTTTGCCAAAATCGATTGCGGAGTTGCTTTGGGCCGATCCGGATCGGTTCGAACAATACGTCGTGTTTGGGATCTCTGGACATGGCGTTTCCTCGAGGCACGATGTACGTGCCTGCTTATAATGTCCGCGCGGCAGCGAGTCCACGGGTCGGAGACAAATGATGATCTTTGCGGGAAAAGTCGTTTTGGTGACGGGATCGACCACCGGGATCGGCGCGGCCTGCGCCCAGGTCTTCGCCGAATCGGGTGCCATCATCATGGTGTCGGGGCGGCATGCGGAGCGCGGCCGCGCCGTGGTGGAGTCCATCCGAGCCGCCGGCGGCAGCGCGCACTTTGCCGCTGTGGATTTGCGCGTTGTTGGCGCCTGCGAGCGATTGGTCGGCGACACCGTCGAGCGCCTGGGCGGCCTGGACGTTCTGGTCAACAATGCCGGCATTCTGTACACCGCCAATGCGCTCGAAACCAGCGACGAGCAATGGCTCGACACCATGGCGGTGAACGTCAATGCGCTGTTCTACATGAGCCGCGCCGCGGTCAAGCACATGAGGGCTGCGGGCAAAGGCGCGATCGTCAATATCGCATCGGAATGGGGGCTCAACGGCGAAGCCAATCATGTGGCCTACTGCGCCAGCAAAGGTGCGGTGATTCAGATCACCCGCTGCATGGCCCTGGATCACGCGCGCGACAATATACGCATCAATTCGGTCTGCCCCGGCGAAATTCATACGCGCATGGTCGATGACATCCTGGCGAAGCGCGGCGGCGATCCGGCAACGAATCTGCGCGAGCTTGCCGCCGGGATTCCCATGCGGCGATTGGCACATCCGACTGAAGTCGCGCGATGCGTGCATTTCCTGGCGTCCGATCTCGCGAGCTATGTGACCGGCACCAATTTAAGCGTCGACGGGGGCAACGACGCCACCGCCGGGCCTTACCCCTAAACGGTGAGCATCGCCGGCCGGCGCCTGGCCATGCTCGTAGGGTCTGGCCAGGGTCATGTAGAGAGCGCCGAGCAGCAGCACGCCGGCGGTCGTGACGAGCATCCCATAAACCACGTACCACAGATCGTTCGGAGTCTGAGGCCGCGGCCAGAGAATGTTGATGATCGCGCCGACGCCATAGACGAGGGCGAGCAGATTCACGGGCCAACCCCACCCACCGAGAGTAAAGGGACCGGAGGGCCGCCATCCCTTGGCGCGCGCGATCAGCGCGCCCAGCACGATCATTTGAAAGGCGATATAGATGCCGACTGCCGCAAAGCTGATGATGGTGGCGATTGCGTCCTGCAGCCACAAAGCCGACAGCGCGATTGCCGCCGGTATCGCGCCCATGACGATCAGCGCCGTCGAGGGGACATGGCGGCCCGGCGACATGCGGCTCAGGATTTTGCTGCCGAAGATCATCTGATCGCGGGCATAGGCAAATACCAGCCGGCTGGCGGCGGCCTGCAAACTCAGCAGGCACGAAATGAACGACACGAGCACGACGACGATGACGGCGCGGAAACCCACCTCGCCCATCGCACCGCGCAGCAATGTGACGATCGGATCCTTATCCGCACCCGAGATCGCGGCATTCATGTCCTTGATCGAGAGAACGAATGCCAGGCACACCCACAAAGCCGCGGCGCCCCCGATGTAGATCGTCATGCGCATGGCTTTCGGAATCTGCCGGCTCGCATCGGGCGTCTCCTCAGCGACGTCGCCGCAGGCTTCGAAGCCGTAGTAGCAGAACATCGCCGCCAGGGAGGAGGCGAGAAAAACCGGTAGATAATTGCCGTCGGTGTGAACGATGGTGGTGTCGATGAGCACCTTGAGCGGCTGGTGGCGCGCGTACAGCAACAGGTAGCCGCCGACCACGATTGCGCCGACGAGCTCGCAAACGAAACCGAACATCGCGACGCGGGCGAGCAGGCGCGTGCCGCTCAAATTCAGCAGCGTCGTGCCGGCGATGAGCACCAGGGCAATCGTGGTCGTTGCCAGCGGAGTGCTGTCGACTCCAAAAAGCTGCGCGAGAAACGGCGCCACTCCGGTGGCGACTCCCGCCATCGTGCAGCACAGCGCCCAGCCATACACCCACCCCGCCATCCAAGCCCAGCGCTTACCGACGAGACGGCGCGCCCAGGGATAGATTCCTCCGGAAATCGGAAATTGCGAGACGATTTCACCGAACACAAGGCACACCATGAGCTGACCCAGGCCGACGCCGATGTAGGTCCACCACATCGGCGGGCCGCCGACCATGAAGGAGGTCGCGAACAGCGTGTAGACACCGACGACCGGCGACAAGTACGTGAAGCCGAGGGAGAAATTCTCCCATTTCGACATCGTCCGGTCGAAGTGCGATACATAACCCAAGGCGCGCAGCTGGTCGGCATCCGTATCGGCCGTTTTCGCGGAATTGACAGTCACTTAGGCTTGCCCCTTTTTGTTATTGCCGCAGCCTCGCGGAATTAGCGCAGCGTGCGAGGCCGGCGACGCTCCGCGCGCCGCTTCGGCGCGGCTATCGATTATTCATACTACAGTCAAAATCGATAGGACGCGGAGAGTCCCCACGTGCGAGGCGCCGCGTAGACCCCCAGAGCAACTCCGGAAAACTGCGAGGCGTCAAACGCGTACTGCCGATATGCCCGCTCAAACATATTGTGCACGAAAGCGTCGAAATCCCAGTGTCCCCCGGCCAGCTTGTAACCGATGCGCGCACCCGCCACCGCATAGGCGCCTTCATTCTCCACGGGCGCGCATAGAATGGTGAAGCAGGTGTGCCCCTGGTAAGTCACGTCCGTCCCAACCGAAGCTGTTCCGGCGGCGACGGGGAAGTCATAAGTGGCCGATGCGTTGCCCGAGAAGTGCGGTGCCTGCGGCAGGTCGTGGTTCACAACCGAAACGAAATCCGGCAACAGAATGTGATAGACGCGCGACTGCTCGAACGACGTGCCCAACTGCAAAGTCAGCCCCGCGACGGGGTGAGAGCGGAGCTCTATTTCCAGTCCGTTCGCCACGGCGTGCAGATTGACGAGGGTTTGAGTCGTACCGACCTGCGCGAATGCCTGGTAGTCGTGGTAGTTGTAGTGATAGGCGCTGGCGTTGATCGCCGTTGTGTCGTTCAAGGTTACCTTGGCGCCGAGTTCGTAGTCAGTCAGGACTTCCGGCCTGTACGGTATGCCGTCGAGAAACGCCACCTGGCCCGGGGCGAATGGAGTGCCCGTCGAAAATGTAAAGCCGCCGCTCTTGCCGCCGCGGTTGTAGCTCACATAGTACAAAACATTCTCGCTCGGTTTGTAGTCGAGCTCCAGCCGCGCGGTCACGCCGCTGTAGTTTTTGTCGGCATCCGCCGGCACCAGCTTGCTGCCGCCAGGAAAGACTTGGTGGGTATTGAAGATGATGGTCACCGGCGGCTGGGTGCTCAGGGGGCTCGCCGGCGTGAAGCCATAATAGGATGCCACCCGTTCATCGTGCCAATAACGCACACCGGCGATCAATTTGAATTGATCGGCGAACTTCCATTCATCCTGCGCGAATCCGGCGTAGGACTTCGTGTCCTCGGAATAGCGCACCGCGGGCACGTATCCAATGAAATAGATCGGAAATCCCCCGACGTAGTGACCAATGATGTGCATGCCGAACAGACCAGCGGTGAAGGAATGGTTACCAAAGTCGTGTGATGCGCGCAGCTCCTGCGATATCTGGGATACCTTGTTGTTTATATAGAAATTCGAGTCCTGCTGGGGGGATGAGTCGTCATCCTCGAGGTAGTTTTTTTGCCAATACTGATAGTCGGTAACGGAGACCAGGTCATAGCCGCCAATTTTGCTGTCGAACCTGAGCGCCGAATCCCAAATTCTGCGATCGGACTGCAGAGGGCCAAGAATCGGCGATCCGCTAGCCGCCGTCGTCCAGGGGTTCCCGCCGCGGCTTGGGGTGATTGCGTCATTGCGATAATTGTTCCCGTCCGAGCCGGGAACAGTGTTTCCCCAAAAGGCGCAGGTCTGGTTTGGGCCTTCGATGGCGCCCTGTAACCGCGCGTTCGGGCAGGCCGGCTGGAATCCATAGGCCCCCCCCGCGCGCTCATGCGGTGCCCGCATGTAACGCAGGGTGAGCCCGACGTTCGTGCCGTCAAAGGGCTGCCAGGCAAGCATGCCGCGCACTGCGTAGTGTCTGGTAGCGCCGAAGTTCGCCTCTCCAGGGGTCACATCCGTGATATAGCCGGTGTCGTCGTCCTTAATCCCCGCCAGCCGGAACTGCAGATTGTCGAGCAACGGACCGGAGAGGGCGCCTTCGTAGATTCTCTTGCTGAAGCTGCCGAGGGTTTCGCTGGCGTAACCTTCGAATTCCTTGGTGGGCTTGTTGGAAATGAATTGAATCGCGCCGCCCGTGGCGTTGCGGCCGAACAGAGTGCCCTGCGGGCCGCGCAGCACTTCGACGCGTGCCAGGTCAAAGATGGGGAAACTGGCGGTGTTGATGGAACTGGAGTAGCTGTCATCCTGGTAGACGGCAACCGGCGGCTCCTGCTGGTCGCCGTAGTCATTCTGCGAGACGCCGCGTACGTTCCATACGACCGCGGAAGAGGAGAATGCGTTGAGTTTCAGGCTTGGAACAGCGCGAACGAGGTCGGTCGCGTTGTTCACGTCCATTTGCTTCAACTGGTCGGCAGCGAGTGCGGTAACCGAGATGCCGACGTCCTGCAGTCGCTCCTCTTTGCGTTGTGCAGTAACAACCAACTCATTGAGCAAATCTTGCGATCCGGACGGTGAGGCGGCCGCAGCAGGACTTGGCTCCGCGGCCGTCGCCGCCGCGAATGCGGGCGGAACGATGGTGATCACGCAAAGCAACGCGAGCGTGGCGTTGGCGACGGCCGTCCGTGTGTTCATTGTGGACTCCCTAGGATTGTTGATTAATCGTTTCGACGGCTACAAACAACTACGGTGCATGGCACTCGACGAGGTCACCACCGTCATGAGCGAAGAGAACGACGGAGCACCGGCCCGAATTTTTCGATTGCTGCGCGTTTTTAAATATCCAGGTTACTCAAGATGATACGTAATTCGTAGCACAGGGTTTACTGACACGCAAGTTTATTGCACAACAGGCACGAGAAAGATAGCCTCCGCTGTTGTGAAAATGTCCCAGTCGCGGCCGTAGTCATAAGCTTCTGGATCTAGCCCTAAGGAACCCCAATGCGGACCGTGAGTCGATGAGCGTGCAGCAACCTTCGCGCCGCTTGACGCTCGCGGCGGTATTCTCCAGCAGCTTGGGAGTGGGTCTGATCTTCGGATTTCAGCCGCCTCTCATCGCCTTCGCCTTGAGCCGATTGGGTTATTCGAGCTTTGCCATCGGCTCGGTGACGGCTGCGAGCCTGATCGCCGTAATTCTCTGCGGACCGTTTTACCCGCGCGCGATCATCCGACTCGGCCTCAGGCGTTGCGTCGTCGGCGGAATCGTCTTTGCCGCGGGCATTCTGCTGCTGATGCCGCTTTGGCCGAGTCTCCCGCTTTGGTTGATGCTGCGCTTCGTCGCCGGATGTGCCCTCGGGCTGGTGTGGATCGCGAGCGAAATCTGGATGAACAGCGTGAGCGGCATCGAGTCTCGCGGCACCGTCATGGGGATTTACGGGACCGTGTTTTCGATAGGCATCGTCGCTGGGCCAATTCTCCTGGAATTTACCGGGACGGAAGGCGCGAAACCCTTCGTGGTCGGCGCCGCTTGCCTGATCCTGACACTTCTGCCGCTGGCGGTGCTGCGGCAAATCACGAGCTCGGCCCAGGAGTTCACACCGCTTCGGGGCTTGTCAGGCGCGCTCAAGACTGCGCCGATCGTGATGTTGGCGGCTCTGGTTGCCGGTTTGGTCGAGTCCGCGGATTTGACGTTGCTGCCGTTATTCGGCGTGCACGCAGGGCTCGAAGAGCGGGCCGCGCTGCTGCTCGTCGCCGTGTTCATGGTGGGCAATGTGGTATTGCAAGTGCCCATCGGCCTGCTCGCCGATCGCTACGGACGCAAGACCATGCTCGGAATCTGCGCGCTCGCCAGCTGCATCGGCCCGCTGTTGCTGCAAGCGAGCCTGGGCACGCCGCTCCTGCTTTGGCCGCTGCTATTCGTGTGGGGCGGCACCTTGTACGCATTCTATAGCCAAGGGGTGGCACTGCTCGGCGAAGAATTCGCGATGGAGAATCTGCCGAGCGCCAATACGCTGTTCGTCATGGTGTATTGCCTGGGCGGCGTGATCGGGCCGAGCGCAGGCGGCATCGCCATGGACCTTTGGCCCAACCGGGGCTTGCCGATCCTGCTGAGCGGCGCGGCGCTGCTGATGCTGGGAGGGCTGGCGCTCGCGCGGAGACGGTCCTAGCGCGTCACTTCTCCGCCAAGGCGGCCGTTGCGGCGAAGGCTTTCGCGTGATCGAACTCCAGCCGAGTGGAATGCGAGCCGCCGTCCGTCGATCCAAGCAAGGCCGCGTAGTAGTGCCGGGCCTGTGCCTGGTCTCCAGCCGCCTCGGCTGCCAAGCCTGCATTGTAAAGTCCGTTGAACCGGTTCGGACTCGACTGCAAGGCCTGCTTGTATTCAGCCAGCGCATCCGTGGGTCGACTCGATTCAAGCAGCATATCTGCAAGCATCTCGCGCGCGGGAATATCAACCTCGCCCTGGCCTACTTTGTCCTGCAGATCCGCGCTTTCGCGCATTCTTGCGAGCGCGTCCTCGGAGTTGCCCTCCGCGAATGCGATCCAGCCGAGCATCTCGCCGCGCATGATGCGCGCTCCGGTGGACTCTGCGAAGTAAGCGTGGCGTCCTTGGCGCACCTTCACCATCAACGCATCGTATTCAGCCAGACTTGCCCGAGCCTCGAGCGGCCGGCGCAAGTGTCCCGCGGCCACGGTCCGGGCCCAATAGGTCATGGTCTGCGTCTGCGGACGCGCGCCGTCGACCGGCTCGAGCGCAGCCGCTGATTTCCAATCGCGCATCTCGAGAGCGAAGAACACCGAGAACTTCGTCCGGTAGTAGGGAAACATTCCTTCCATGTAATGCTCGCCCATGTCCCCCTTCGCCTCGAAGCCGGCGAGCATCGCCGCCGAGTCGTCGATCACCGCTCTTGCGCGGGCGTCTTGCCCAGTCTGCAGAAATGCATAGAGGAGGAAGTCGTCCGAATGGAACTGATCCATCGCGCCGCCCTGATGGCGCGCCTCCGCGGCCTTCGACGATGCCACCGAGGCAAGATTCGACTCGATGTCCGCCTGCCACATGCCAAGCCGCGCGAAAATGTGCCCCGGCATGTGCACCGCATGCGGCGCGGACGGGGCGACCTCGCCGTAGCGCTTCGCGGCGTCAAGCCCGTCCGGCGCAAGGGACGGTGTGTCGCACGCATGAATGATGTAGTGCACGATCCCCGGATGATTGCGATAATTTTCGAACAGCGGATTCAGCACCGCCATTGCCTTGCGCTCCTGCGACAGCGTGGCGTCATCCGGTGCCTCCGCCGCCAGCAGAGATAGAGCGTAGAACGCTGCCGCGTCGATGTCGTCCGGATGACGGTCATGGAGCTTCGCCATGGCCGCGGAATAGCCCTCCACGCGTGATTGGTAATCGGGCTTGCCGGGCTCAAAGAAGCCGCCGAGGGCCGCAATGTATTCGCGCTCGCGGGCGGTCTGCGCACGGCGCGAGCGCGCCGCTTGCATCTCCGACCGTGCGCGCGCGACGGCCTCGTCGTCGGGGCGGTCCCAGATTTGATGGAATACGCTCATCGCAATGCCCCAGTGCGCCATTGCGCATTCCGGATCGGCTTTTGCGATTGCCTCGAACTGCCTCTGGGCTTCTTCGTACCAGAAGTCGTGCAGCAAGGCGACGCCGCGGTTGAAAGGCGCCCGCACCCTCGCGGAACAGGAAACCGCGAACGATACCTCGCCGAGGCGTTCCCCGGGGAAGGCCTGCGCCGGCCCTGCCGCATCACAGACCGACGGGTGCGCGCCGAGGCACAGCGCCGCGAGCGCGAATGACAGGAGGGTCGATGTCTTCATCTGCGCGCTCCGCCCGGCTATCCCATGTGCAGTCCACCGTTGAGCGAGAAGTCAGCGCCGGTGGCGAAGGCAGATTCTTCCGAAGCCAGCCATGCCACAATCGATGCGATTTCGGAAGGCTCGCCGAGGCGTTTAACCGGAATCGTACCGACGATTTTTTCCAAGACTTCGGGCCGAACTGCTTTGACCATGTCGGTGCCGATGTATCCTGGCGATACCGAGTTCACGGTGACGCCGCGCGAGGCGACTTCCTGTGCCAGCGCCATGGAAAAGCCATGAATCCCGGCCTTCGCAGTCGAGTAGTTGGTCTGGCCGTACTGGCCGCGCTGACCGTTGATCGATGAAATATTGATGATGCGCCCCCAGCCGCGCTCCACCATGCCGTTGATCACTTGCTTGGTGACGTTGAACAAGGAATTCAGGTTGGTGTTTATGACGGCATCCCAAGCATCCTTGCCCATCTTCAGGAATGTGCCGTCGCGGGTGATACCCGCGTTGTTGACGAGGATGTCGATCTCGCCGACTTCCGCTCGAACTTTCGCAAACGCAGTTGCAGTCGACTCCCAGTCGGCCACATTGCCGACGGATGAGTGCACCTCGAATCCTTGCGCGCGCATGTCGCTCAGCCAGCGCTCCTTTCGCGTGGAGGTCGGGCCGCAGCCTGCGACCACGCGATATCCCTCGCCGCAGAGCCGGGCGCATATCGCCGTGCCGATTCCCCCCATGCCGCCCGTTACATACGCAATTCTCGTCGGTTTGCTAGCCATCGCCGCCCCCTTTTTGACTAACTATCGCTCCAGTACATAATTTCCCGGTGCATCGCCAAGGATGCCGTATCCTGCCGTCTGATTGCCCAGAGTCGGCGGCGAGGCATCGCGTGCTCCCGAATGCGCCGCCAACCACGCCTGCCACGACGGCCACCACGAACCCGGGTGCAGAGCGGCCTGTTGCACCCACTGGTCCGGCTCCAGCCGGGTGCGCGCATCTTTCCAGGTCAACTCGCGGTAGCGGCGCTTAGGGTTCACGGCGCCGCACACGATACCTCCATTGTGGCCGCCGCTGGTCAACACGAATGTATAGTCCGTCGATCGTGTGAGCGCCCGTGCCTTGAACGTCGACTTCCACGGCGCCACGTGGTCGGTCTCGGTGCCGAGCACGAACATGGGCAACGTGACTGCCTCGAGATTTATGACCTCGCCGTTGACCGCGAACCGTCCCCCGGCAAGATCGTTCTGCAGATATAATTGCTTCAGGTATTCACTGTGCATGCGAAACGGCATCCGTGTGCCGTCGCTATTCCAAGCCATGAGGTCATTGAGCTTTTCGCGGGTGCCCTTGACGTAGGTATTGACGGCCGGCGTCCACAGCAAATCCCTTGCGCGGAGCAGCGCGAACGAGGCACCCATCTTGTCGCTGCTCAGCACACCCGCCTTGTGCATCACCGCTTCCAGCATCGATAGCTGACTCGGGCTGATGAAAAGCGACAATTCCCCGGGTTCGCTGAAATCCGTCTGAGCGGCGAACAAAGTCATCGACGCCAAGCGGTGATCGGCTATGCGCGCGAGCTCAGCGGCCGCGATCGAAAGCAGCGTACCGCCGATGCAGTAGCCCACGGCATGGATGCCGACATCGGGAACGATCGCGCTCACGACATTCAGCGCTGCCCGGATGCCCTTGTTGTGGTAGTCATCCATACCCAGCTCACGATCGGTCGCGTGCGGATTTTTCCAAGAGATCATGAAAACGGTGTGGCCCTTCTCGACCAGATAACGCACCAGTGAATTCCGCGGCGACAGATCAAGAATGTAATATTTCATTATCCAGGCCGGCACGATCAGGATCGGTTCGGCGTGCACGCTCGCGGTGGTTGCGCTGTATTGGATAACTTCGATCAATTCATTCCGGTAGACGATTTTGCCGGGCGTCACCGCGACGTTCTCGCCCACCTTGAACGCTTCGCTGCCCGCGGGCGGCTTGTGCTTGAGCGTCGTGTCGATGTCTTCGAGCCAGTTCTTGAACCCAGCCACCAGATTTTGTCCGGATTGCGCGCGGGTGACCTCGAGCAGCTCCGGATTAGCCAACAGGTAATTGGCGGGCGATGCCGCCTCGAGAACCTGCCGGGAGGCGAACTCGACCAGATCGGCACTGCGTCGCGGAAGCCCCGAGAGGTTCGACGTGGCTTCCTTCACGACGTGCTCCCAATTCACATATCCGCGAGCCAGCACGTTGAAGGGCCATTGATTCCACGCCTCCGCTGCGAAGCGTTTGTCTTCTGCGGCAGGCGCGACGGGTTGGCCGGTCGATGCCTGCATGGCGAACGTAAAGTTGTCCATCAGGCTTTCGAATGCCGTCTTAGCGATCGCCGTTTGCTTGCCGGGGGCTTGTGCAATATTGAGGTACCAATCCCACCACGCTTTCGCGTAGTCATCGGGCGCAAGGCCGCCGGTGACCGCCGCCAGCTGCGCGCGCATTTCCAGTGCAAGATTTTCCTGAACGCTCGATCCGAGATCAGATTCGGCCATGTACTCATTCCCCCGCTTTGATGATAGTCCCAGTCGCGATTCTCGAGCGAAAAAAAAGGGCGACCATCGTCGCCCTTCGTGCTATCGCCTGACGCTTGCGTCAATCAGGCGGCTTTTTTCACCGACTCGGCGACCTTTGCTCCGGCATCGTCGAACCATTGGCTGACCGTACCCTGGGATTCGGAGGCAATCCGGGTAAACTCTTCGGCCCGAGCGCGCAGCTTGTCGCTGAACGACGTATTCAATGCAGTTTGCTTGCCCACCAAATCGGCGACCGATTTCGGCTCGACGCTCGCCTTGGCATAGGATAGGGACCAATCCAAATAATCGCCTGCGACCGCGAACTGGTGGCGCGCGACGCGCTCCAGGGTCTTCAGGTAGTTCTGCTGCGCCGTCACGACGGGCGCGAAGGCCTGGCGGTAGGTCTCTACAAGGGCGGTAAAATCGAAGTTCGGCTGGGTCATGGTCGGCTCCTCAAGGGCTGATGTGCGTTGTTAATTGACCCCATTATACAGAAAAAAGTATGCAGTGCAAAAATCACAGAGAATAAAGTCAGCCGGCCATCTGTCACTCGTTATATATTTGATATTTAAGAATATTTGCTGGATATAGACGTCCTGTCCAGGCTTGAGCGACTCCGATTGTACTGCATCGCAGTACAACTGACGTGGCCATTACAAGCGCAAGCCGCCGTCGATGTCGATGCAGCGGCCGGTAAAGAAATCGTTTTCTATGATGAACTGCGCGGCGTGTGCGATCTCCTCGGGCCGGCCTAGGCGTTTCAGCGGGACCGGCGCGATGACTTTTTCGAGCACTTCGGGTTTCATGGACGCCAGGATGTCCGTATGCGTGAATCCCGGGGCGACGCAGCCGACGCGGATGCCGTAGCGCGCAAGTTCCTTCGCCCAAACCACCGTCATCGAAGCAACACCGGATTTGGACGCTGAGTAGTTCGTTTGTCCGGCGTTGCCGTGCCGCGATATGCTGGAGATATTCACGATAACGCCCCCTTTGGCGAGCTTGATCATGCGCACGGCGGCTTCTCGGGCGCACAGGAACACGCCGGTTAGATTTACAGAGATGACCGCCTGCCACTGCTGCAGGGTCATTTTGCCGACGACTTCCCCGTCCTTGGCCTTGACCAATAATGCGTCCTTGACGATGCCGGCATTGTTGACGATGACATCGAGCGCGCCGAAATCGCGTACGACCTGATCGAGCGCATCCGACACGTCAGCTTCCGATGAGACGTCAACCGCATAGGCCGAGGCACGCACCCCCAGAGCCGCGCATTGCGCTGCCGCGGGTTCCAGATCCGCCGCATTGAGGTCCAAAAGAGCGATGTTGGCGCCTTGCCCCGCGAACCGCCCCGCCAGCGCACGTCCGATGCCGCGGGCGGCGCCGGTGATGACGATGGTCTTGTCTCTGATCTGCATATACCTGCCCCTGATAGCCTTAATGCTTCGATTCGATGCTTATTTCTTGTTCGGCTGCTCGGATTTGTCGTCTTCAGCCGCGGGCGAATGTGGTTTCGGGGCCTGGAACGCGGCCATCATCGAAGCTTGAATTTTCGACCACTGCTCCATGTTTTGCCGGGCGAATTCCGCCATCGGGGCCATCGGGCCTTCCAGCACCTTGGCCAGTTCCGTGCGCATGACCTGCTGCTGGCGTACGAGGGCCCCGACGCTTTGCTCCATGTAGCGCGTCAGCATTTCCTGAACCGGATTTCCATAAAATCTGATGATTGATTCGAGCAGCTCCAGGCTCAAGACCGGAGTGCCGAACTGCTCCTGCTCCGCAATCACCTGCAACAGCACACCGCGCGTGAGATCTGCACCGGACTTGTCATCGATGACCTTTACTTTGTCACCGGAGACGATCATTTTGCGCAGGTCCTCCAGCGTGACATGGCGGCTGCCGGTGGAATCGTAGAGCCGGCGGTTGGCGTATTTCTTAATGACTCGTTCTTTCGACATAATGTCTGCCCAGCCGGCCGTGAAGCCTTGATACGCGATAATAACGCGTTTAAGTATGCGTTGCACAACGCAGGGAATGTAGGTATTGACTCACAAATCTGCTCCTAGTAATGCAACGCAAGAGCGATATGACCGATCCTGAAACCCATGCATCTTTCCTACGGGCATGCGAGGCCTACGTGGCAGCCTGGCAATCGTGGTTGCAACATTCTCAGGATGGTTTAGCCGCGGCCGCGCCGGGGCCGATGCCGCCAGCGCTTCTAGCCCCCTGGAAAGACTTTGCGGCAAGGCTGGGTATGCGCCCTGACGTTGCGGCCGGCGAGCAATTGAAAACAGAGGATCTGTTCGCGAACTTGTTGCCTGCTCTCGGGTACTCCCGCGAGTACCAGGAGACCGTTCGCCGCATGTTCGATCTCACCGTGCAATTTCACCGCCGCTGTGCGCAGTTCGCTCAGCAGGGAGCCGAGATCGGGCGGTCCGCCATGCAAGCAATTCAGAAACGAAGCGCGAGCGATCAGACGATCCTCGGTTCACCGAGCGCGATGTACGATGCCTGGATCGAGTGTGCCGAGGAAGCCTATTCGCAAGCGGCGCACAGTGTTGAGTTTGCGGAATTGCTCGCCGACATTTGCAATATATTGAGCGCGTTCAAGATCGAGCGCGGAAAATTGCTGGAGGCCTTTGCGCGGCATTTGGACTGGCCGAGTAGAGCGGAGGTCGACAGTCTGCACCTGCAGGTTCGAAATTTGACAGCGGCGGCGGCCAAAGGAGCCGCTGCATCGGACACTCCCGCCAAATCCCGGGCGCGCAAACGAGCGCACAAGTGACGCCGGACGCCGAGTCGTTCGCCCGAATGCTGGAAGATGCCGTGGCGATGCAGAAGCGCGGACAATCGGCGCTGCGCGAGATCGGCGACGTGCAGGTCGGGTTGTCCGACAAGACCTGCGTTTATGCGGAAAACAAGTTGCGTCTGTTCCGTTATTCGCCGCTCGCACGGTCGGCGAAACTTCCACCGCTGCTCATCTGCTACGCCATGGTCAATCGGCCTTACATGCTGGATCTGCAACCCGACCGCTCGCTGATTCGCGACCTGTTGTTCCGAGGTCTCGATGTCTACCTTCTCGACTGGGGCTATCCCGATGGCGCGGATCGGTTCACTCCTCTGGAAGAGTACGTCTGCGGACACCTCGCGCGCTGCGTGCAATTCGTTCTTGATCAGAACCGCATCGATGGCCTGAATTTATTGGGGGTCTGTCAGGGAGGGAGTTTTAGCCTGTGCTATGCGGCGCTGGAGCCGCAACGGGTCGCGAACTTGATCACGATGGTGTCGCCGGTGGACTTCAAGACGCCGGAAAATTTGCTCTCGAAATGGGCGCAACGGATAGACGTCGATTTATTGACGCAGTCGGGAAATGTTTCGGGCGAATTCTTGAACCTTATCTATCTTGCCTTGATGCCGTTTCGATTGACTCAGCAGAAGTATGTCAACCTGTTGCGGCTGCAGGGCGACAAGGCGCAGTTGGAAAATTTCATGCGCATGGAGAAGTGGATCTTCGACAGCCCCGATCAACCGGCGCGAGCCTTCCGCGAATTCGTCCAATGGTTCTTTCAGGAGAATCGACTGGTGCGCGGTGAATTGGCGCTCGCCGGCAAGGCGGTGCTGCTGGAGAACATCCGCTGCCCGGTGCTGAACATTTATGCGGCGAATGATCACCTCGTGCCGCCGAGCGCCAGTATTCCCCTCGGGGCCCATATCGGTTCCGCAGATTACGAAGCGCTGCGGGTCGATGTGGGCCATATAGGCATGTACGTAAGCGGCAAAGCCCGGGAAATCGTTCCCGAGGCCATTGCGCGTTGGTTGCTGAAGCGCAGACCGCGCTCGCGGAGGCCGCCCCGGCTATAGTTTGACCATCACATGCCGCGGCACGGTGTAGTCGTCGAGCGCATACGACGACAAGTCCTTGCCGTAACCGGAGCGCTTGAAGCCGCCGTGCGGCATTTCACTGACGATCATGAAATGCGTATTGATCCAGGTGCAGCCGTATTGCAACCGGGCCGCCACGCTCATGGCCTTGCCGACATCCTTGGTCCACACCGAGGAGGCCAGGCCATATTCGGAGTCGTTCGCCCAAGCCACCGCGTCGTCGGCATCCGTGAAGCGGGTGACCGATACCACGGGTCCGAAGACCTCGCGCTGCACGATTTCGTCCGATTGCTTGGTACCGGCCACCACAGTGGGTTCGAAGAAGAACCCGCCGCCCGCGCGCACTTTACCGCCGGTGGTGATCTCGGCGTGCCGGGTGGCGGCCGCGCGCTCCACAAATCCCGCCACTCGGGCGCGCTGCTCTTCGGAGATCAGCGGGCCCATCTCCACTCCCGCCTCGGATTGCAGTCCCACCTTGAGGGAGCGAACCGCATCGCTCAAGTCGGCGACCAACCGGTCGTAAATCTTGGCTCCGGCATAGAGCCGGCAAGCCGCCGTGCAATCCTGCCCGGCGTTGTAGAATCCGAAAGTGCGCACGCCGGCGACGACGGCATCGAGATCGGCGTCGTCGAAAACGATGACCGGAGCTTTGCCGCCGAGTTCGAGGTGGGTGCGTTTCAGATTGCCCGAGGCCGCCTGAAGGATCTTTTGTCCGGTCGACACGTCGCCGGTGAGCGAGATCATGCGCACCCGCGGATGCGCAACCAGGGTTGCGCCGACACTGTCGCCGCGGCCGCAGATGATGTTGACGGCGCCCTTGGGAAAGATGTCGACGAGTACTTCCGCCAGTTTCAGCGCAGTCAACGGCGTCTGCTCGGACGGTTTCAAGATCACCGTATTACCGCCGGCGAGAGCGGGGCCGAGCTTCCATGCGGCCATCATCAGGGGATAATTCCACGGCGCTATCGAAGCAACGACTCCGACCGGATCTCGCCGGATGATGCTGGTATATCCAGGAAGGTATTCGCCGGCCAAGGCGCCGTGCTGGACGCGCGCCGCACCGGCAAAAAAGCGAAATACATCGGCGATCGCCGGGATCTCATCGTTGAGCGCCGCGGCCCGCGGCTTGCCCGTATTGTCCGACTCCAGCTTGGCGAACGCCGCGCCGTCCGCTTCGATCCGATCGGCCAGGCGCAGCAGCAGCGCGGCACGGTCCTTCGGCACGGTTTGCGCCCATGACGCCGCCGCCTTTTCGGCCGCGCCGACCGCCGCATTCACCTGAGCAGCGCTTGCCGACGGCACCTCAGCAATGCGCTGACCGGTCGCCGGATCGACTATCCGCTCGATCTCGCCTTCACCCGCGACCAGCATTCCGTCGATCAACAGTTTGGTTTGCATTTCAGCCCACCGCAGTGCGCTTTTTCTTTTCCACATCGTCGAAGGGTAAGGCATGCGCAGTCGCCTCCCCTTTGACATTCTTTCCGCGAATCGACAGCTTCGTTCCGTGAACGGCAACCGGAACATCGAGGCGTGCGATGGCCATCGACTTGCCCGTCAACGTCGACACCATGGCGCAAGTGACCACGCCCACCTTCTTGTCGCCGGAATACACCGGGTCACCCATATCGGCGGGGATCTTGCCTTCCAGCAGCAATCCGAAGATCTTGAACCGTTCCTTTCCCTTCAGGCGGAAATGCGCGTCCGCGCCATTGAAGTCATTTTTACCCGGACTCACCGTGAAATCGAGGCCAAGTTCCCAGAGGCTGTCCCCGGGCGGGTCCGTATCGAAGGGATACATCTGCGACATGTCAAAGGGATAGAAAAGCAGATAACTTTCCACTCTCAAGTAGTCCAGGGTCGTGAAACACGTCGGAATGATGCCGAGCGGTTTGCCCTCGCTCAGGATCGTATCCCAGATGTGTCCGGCGTCCTCGCCCTTGCAAAAGATCTCGTAGCCTCGCTCGCCGGTGTAGCCGGTGCGTGAAATCGTGACAGGGCGACCGAACAACGTCGCCGGCAGATGATGAAAATACTTCAAATCGCGAATGCCCGGAACATGCTTCGCAAGGAAGTCGACCGCCACCGGGCCCTGCAGGGATAGATCATGCAGATCGTCGTCGACGATCAGCGCGGCGTTGCGGCCGACGGCATACTTTGTCAGCGTCTCGTGTCCGGCGCCGCTCCCGTGCACCACCATCCAGGAGTTCGGTCCCATGCGGTACAGGATGCAGTCTTCGATGAAATGCCCGGCCTCGTTCAACATGCAGGCGTAGGCGGATTTGCCGGGATAAATCTTGGTAATGTCGCGCGTCGTCGCATAGTTGAGGATGGCCGAGGCGTGCGGCCCGACGAGATGAAGCTTTTTCAGGCCGGACACATCCATCAGGCCCGCCTTGGTCCGAATGGCCACATGATCCTCGGCAACGTCCTTCGAATAGGTCCAAGCCGTACCCATCCCATTCCAATCCTCGAGCTTCGATCCGAGCGCTCGATGCCGATCGGCCAAGACCGAAGTACGCCAGCTAAGTGCCATAAATGCCTCCAGAGTGAATCAAGTGTATCGGCGCCGTCGACTATTCCGGTGCGGTTCCGGGGGTGGTGGGTGAACCGTCGTCGAAAGGCGCCAGCCACTGCATTGCAGCGTCTCGATAACGAGTCAGTCCCTTGTAGTCGATCAGGGCCGGGTGCAAGTCTCGCAACACGCGATGTACGCGGCGCGCCCATTTCGGCACCGTCGCCAATTCACGCAGGCTGATCAAGTAGCACCGAATGCCGAACACGATGGCATTGCTGCGCGGCAGGCGCCACAGCCCCTGCAGCTCAACGCGCAAATGCACGAGGTCGCCGGCGTTCTGCGCCGTCACCGAGGCGCGGTCCGGTCCCCACTTGTGATAGTTCTCCGGCGAGGTGTCGAGGCGAGGGTTGATCGTCATGGTCCAATTCAGGCGGCGCACCGGTTGGCCCAAACGGAGATTGAGGAGGAATTTCAGCGCTCGATCGAAAACCTGGAGCTCGTGGGCGAGCGGCACGGGGCCGTGCCATTCTTTGAAGGTCATCCCCAGATCGAAGTCCAAGGACCAGTCAGCCTGAGTCGTCACCATCCCGGCCTCCGTCCACAAATCTCCCTCGCGCTGGTCCATCACCACGAAGTCCCCTTGGGCTTGGCGAGTGATGTAATCGAGCGGTTCCCGGGGCAGTGTGGCGGTATCGCCGAATGTGAACCGCTGGTCGATCTCCAATGGGCGATTGATCCAATGCCAGCGATTGCCTTCCTTGCAGAGCGAGAAATGCGCGGGATAGTCCCTCGCGAGCGACTCCATGATCAATTCCAGGCAGTCCCACTGCGAGCTCATCATGTGAGGCAGGGCCTGATAGCGAAGCGGCTCCGCCGACAGCACAATGGCGCGTTCGCGGCACTCGGCGACGTAGTGCTCGTCCACATCGAAAGCGAATTCGGTGACCGAGCCGGGCGGTCCCGGCAGGTGCGGTTCGATATTCACTGAATACATGTAGGTATCTTCGGCGAAAGGCAGAGGGAACCGCCGGATCGCCTGCGGACTATTGCGATAGGTGAAGTCGTCGCGGAAGGTGTGGGATTTGAATACGACGCTCATGCGATGTCTCCTCAAGCAGTCTCAGAGGTCAAGCACCAGGCGCTTGCACTTCGCCCGCGATACGCAGGGCATGATGCTCCTGCCCTTGGCCTTGTCCGAGTCCGACAGAAAATGATCGTTGTGTACCAGTTCGCCGTCGAGTTCCAGAACCCGCGTATGGCAAAAGCCGCAGACCCCGCCCCGGCAAAGATACGGCACTTCCACTCCGGCGGCCTCGATGCTCTCGAGCAGGCTTTGATCGGGCGGCACATGCACGCTGATCTTGGCGCGGGCGAGGAACACCTCGAAGGCGTCCCCGACCGGCGGCGCGCTGAATTGCTCCCAATGAATATGACTGTCCGCCCAGCCGCAGGATTGCGCGGTATCGATGACGTGCTTGATCATGCCGGCCGGGCCGCACACGTATACATGCGTGCCTAGGGGTTGAGAGGCCAGCAGCGGCTCGAAGGGGATGATTTGCCCTTGACTGTCATAGTACAGATGAAGTCTGTCGCCCTCGCGGCTGCGCAACCGCTCCAAAAACGCAGCGTGCTCCGGCGAGCGCACCGAGTAGTGCAGCTCATAGGGAACGCTGCCATCGCGCAAGTCTTCGATCTGTGCGAGAAAAGGCGTGATGCCGATGCCGCCCGCGATCAATACATGCTTGCGGGCGATCTTATCGAGGGCGAATAGATTCACCGGGTGGGCGATTTCCAGACGGCTGCCGATTTTCACCGTGTCATGCATGAAATGCGAACCGCCGCGGCTCTCCTCCATACGGCGGACGCCGATTTCGTAGGTGTCGAGATCGCGCGGAGAGCCCAGCAAGGAATAAGGATTCTTATGCACCCGCTCCGCGCCTTGCATCACGACGATAATATGCGAGCCTCCGGAAAACACAGGCAAAGTGCCGCCGCCGACCGGCGCCAGCTTGAAATGTTTGATCAGCGGAGTCACTTGTTCGATGCCGATGACTTCGACGGCGATGGTTTGCGCATCGCTCAAAGAAACACCTCCTTGATCGGCGGCAATTCGCCCGGAGCTTCGGCATCCGCCATGACGCCCATGTAGGCAGCCAGGCGGCGCGAGTAATGGTCGCGGACCAGCAGCCATCGTTCGCACCCAATGCAGCGCACGATATTGGTGTGCACGCTCTCCGTGGTGGCCCTGCAATGGATGCAGTAAACGCGCCGCGCAAGGGTGCCGCATTCCTCGGCGCGAATTTCATCTTTGTTGAGATTGAACTCGAGCGCGATTTTCATGGCGAGGCCGATGAAGCTCTCGGGACCCGCGACATACAGGCGCGTGCCCATCAAGGATTGCCCGAGTATTGCCCTGAATCGCTCGAGGAGCGCAGGCGTGCCGGGAAACGACTGTACCTCGCCGAGCGCAGCGGCTTTGAATCGCTCAAGCTCCAGCCCCGCGTCGCCGCCCGCCCCGACCCCCGTGTTGCCGCCGGCCCCGGCCCTTGCACCCGCGTCGGGCACGAACAGCACCCGCGTGTTCTTCAGGGATTGCGCCGCGGCGACCCGCATCTCGGCAATGACCCGTAACAGCGGGGCGGCACCGACTCCCGTCCCGAGCATCAAGTGGTAGCGGCCGCGCGGATCGGCTTGCAGCGGCGCGTAGACGGGCTTGCTCTTGATGCCGGTGATCAGCATGGTCAATAGACCGCGAGGCGGTGCGTCACGGCAACGACGGCGATTCCCGCCACCAACACGACATACGGCCAGATGCCCGCCCGCTTGACGATTCGCTCGCCATCGACCACGTCCAAGTCCTCCGCCATGTCGCGCGGAAATGACCCCTTATCCTGAATGTAGTGCCGATAGACGAACACGGGGACGATGAGCGCCGCAAAAATAAGGCCGGTCTTGAGAGTCCCGGCGCCGTAGACATCCGCACCGAACCCCATGAAGGCGAGATTCACGAAGGACAACACCGCTCCGGCGGCGAGAATCCAGGTCGGAGCCCGCCACGGCCTTTCCTGCCGCGGGCGGTCGAGCCGATGAATCCATCCGGCATTCAAATTCAAGAAATTGAAGATCAGATAGCCGATATTGGCGGCGCCGATGACGAATACCGAATCGGACAACAGCAGCAATACGAGATTGAAGCCCAGATTGGTGAGCATGGCATTGGTCGGCGCGCCGTGCGAATTCACCTTGGCGAGGTATTTCGGCAGCCAGCCGTCGAGCGATGCTTGATAGAGCGTGCGGGAAGAGCCCGCCATGGAAGTCATGAGCGAGAGGACCAGCGCAAGGATCAACATGATCACCACGATCACGCCTGCCGTTTGCCCGGCATGCACCATTCGGGACATCACGGCCGCGACACCCATGCCGCTGTAGATATCCGGGGCCAGCATGCCGCCGTACTCTGCGGGACTGGTCACGTTGCCGGCGGCGTCGACGACCGCCGGGTGCACCAGCGCGCCCAAACCCAGATAGCCTTGGAACGCGAACGGCACCAAGGTGTACACGACCACGCACAGCAATCCGGAATAGAAGATCGCCTTGAAGGTGTCGGTCCTTGGATTCTTGAATTCTCCGGTGTAGCACACCGCCGTTTCGAAACCATAGGTCGACCAGGCGGCGAGGAACATGCCCGCGGCAAACACCGTGATGCCGGCCATATTCCAGGTGCCGTCGGCGATCCTTCCCAAGGCATCATGCGCAAGCGGCGCCAGGGGGAAAAAGTTGGCCTTGACAATGTCGCCGGTCAATATCGGCACGATGCCGATCAGAAGCAGAGGAATCATTGCGGAGATTCCCAGGATCTTCGTGGTATTCGCCGATCGCAGAATACCCCCGTCCTGTATGAACTTCACCGCCAGCAATATGACGGCGCCCAGTACGAAGACGGCGTTGATGCGCAAGCTGAGCCCTGTCTTGACAGAGCCCAGGTCGAGAAGCGTGAGCTGCCAGGTATTGATCACCGAGTCGGGCGCAAACAGCCCGCTCAATATGTAGCCGGCTGCAAGCGCCGAGCCTGTCGCCTGCACAGGCGACCAGGCAAACCAGTTGCACCACACGGAGACGGGCGCAACGAGCTTCCCGTAGCGGACCCACGCCATCGCCCCGTATATCGAGGTCCCGCCCGCTTTGTTGGGGAACAGCCCGGCGATCTCGGCGTAGGTGAAGGATTGAATGAAGCCCATCGCGATCGATGCGGTCCAGATGACCCACGACAGCTTGCCGACGGTCGCGGCGACCGCGCCGATCGAGAACAGCACCAAGGGCGGCACGCCGCTTGCCACCCAAAAGGCGCCCGTCCAGTCGATACCGCGCTCCAGCCCCGCGCTCGGGGACCCGGTATCGCCTGCCACAACTTCGGCAATCGAGCTCATGCGTACCCCTCTAGAATAATCGGCGTAATTCCTCGGCGATCTCGAAGATGTCCCCCACGATGCCGTATTTCGCCACGCCGAAAATCGATGCCTCGGCGTCGCTGTTCACGGCGACGATCGTGCCGACGTGCTTCATGCCCGCGAGGTGCTGGATTGCGCCGGAGACGCCCATGGCGATATAGAGCTTGCAGGCGGTGGCCGTCTTGCCGGATTGACCCACCTGGCGGCTTTTCGGCAGCCAGCCGGCATCCGCAATGGGCCGCGAACACCCCAGCGTCGCACCCACGGCATCCGCCAACTCGCGAAATTGCGCAACCTTGGACTCTTCGCCGATGCCGCGGCCGATCGTCAGAATAAACTCGGCCGCCGACATGTCAACATCGTCGCCGGCGCTCAATTCGACGAAATCCCGGGCCGAGGCGCGGCTCTGCTGCGCGGGCGGATCGAACGCCGTGATTCGAGGGGATGCGGCCTGGTCCGGAGCCTTGAAAACGTTGGCGCGGATTGCGAGGAGCACCGTGCTGCGACCGGGGAAGTCCACTTCGACATTGACCTTCTGGCCGTAACCGCCGCGTGTTGCCACGAGTTCGCCCTCGACGCGTTCGACTCTGAAAACATCCGTCGCGAATCCGAGTCCAAGACTTGCGGCGAGCGCCGCCGCGAAGCCGAACGAATCGACACTGTGAGCGACCAAAATCACCTCGGGACTGCGCGCCTTGATCAATGCGCCCACCGCGGACTCGAAGGTGTCGGGGTCGAATTCGGCGGTGCCGACTTTCACGCTCACGATCTCGTCGACTCCCGTAACACTCAAGGGGCCGTGAAAGCGGTCCGGTGAATCGCTCAAAATGGCGACCGCCACCTCATCGCCCGCGCGGCGCAGGCCCTGAGCCGCACCCACCAATTCAAGGGATACGGGCCGCAGTTCGCCGCGCCGCTGTTCGGCGATGACCAGAATGCCGCTCATGCCTCGGCCCCCTTGAATTCGCGAATGATTTCAGCCAGACGCGCCGCCTGCTGCGCGGCATCTCCCTCGATGAGCTGCGCTCGGCCTTTGTCCGGGACGTACATGCGGCGGACGCGCGACAAGGAACCCGCCTCGCCGACGTCCGCCGCTCCCAAAGCGGCATCCGCCAGGGACCACACCTCGATCGGCTTTGCCGCAGCTTGTTTGATACTGCGCAGCGACGCGTAGCGCGGTGTGTTGATGCCGAGCTGAATGGTCAGAACCGCGGGGCATTGAATCTGCACTTCCTGCAGCAGACCACCTTCCAATTCGCGCCGGAATACGGCCGATTGGGCTCCCGGCGAAAGCACAAGGCTGCTTACGACCGCGGCGTGGGGCCACCCAAGAAGCGCCGCCGTGGCGATGCCGGTCGATGCGAATGCCTGGTCGGACGATTGCACGCCGGCGAACAGCATCTGCGGTGCCTCGCGCTTTGCCACCGCTGCCAGCACTCGCGCGATGGCGATGGAATCGGAGCCTTCGATTGCCGCATCCCATACCCGAATCGCTCGATCCGCGCCTTTCGCCAGGCATTTGCGCAAGGCCTCATCTGCCTCATCGGGTCCCACGGAGACGGCGACGACTTCCAGCGCATCACCGGCCGCCGCATCGGCGGCGGCGCTAGCGTGGCGGCCTCCTTGATCTTGACGGCTTCCTCCAACGAGAAATCATCCCATTCGTTCAAATCGCGGAGCAAGAAATCCGGCTCGACGTCGCGCCCGTCGGCGCGGATCTCGAAATCTTCGTCGAGCGCCGCGACCTGTTTGACGGCGACCAGAATTTTCACGCGGCCACCTCGCCGGTGCGGGGCGCCGGAATGGCTTCGCGAATGAGCTCTATGAGTTCCTTGACCACGAATTTGTCCTCATTGCCGGTTGTTTTGAGCGCGTCCTCGAACATCGTGAGATCCTTGGGGCAGCTGACCACATAGACCTCAAGCCCCGGGATGGCCGCGGCTTCCTTCATCCGATTCTGCGCCGGTTTCTCGGTGCCCACGGGGTCGGGAATCCAAATTCTGCCGCCGCCGGCGCCGCAGCAGAAAGAGTTCGCCTTGCAGCGCCCCATCTCGACGAGTTCACAGCCGAGCAGCGCCAATAAGTCGCGCGGTGCGTCGTAGCCCTTGTTGAACCTTCCCAAGTGGCACGGGTCGTGGAAGGTCACGCGATATTTCAGCGGGTTGGTGATCTGCAAGCGGCCTTGCGCGAACAACCGCTTCGCGAGCGTCGTATAGTGCTCGATCTCATACTTGCCGCCGAGGTCGGGATATTCGTTGCGAATGGTGTTGAAGGAATGAGGATCCGTGGTGACGATGCTCTTGAACGATGCGCTCGAGAGCGCCTTCACGTTGCCGGTTGCGAGCACTTCGTAAAGCCCTTCCTCGCCGACCCGGCGAACGTCGTTGCCGGCATTCGACTCGGCGTCGTACAGGATCCCGAAATCGACGCCGGCTTCGTGCAGCAGCGAGGCGAAAACCTGCGAGACCTTCTGATTGCGCGGATCGAACGATGCATAGTCACCGACGAACCAAAGCACATCGACCGGTTCCTTGCGCGCGTCCTTGACCGGGAAGGGCAGGGCCTTGGTCCAGGCGCCGCGCTTGCGCTTCGATTCGCCGAACGAATTGCCGGTTTTGTGGATCGTCTGCAGCGTCTTGGTCAGCAGCGGATCCATCGCGCCATCTTCGACGAGCTTGCGGCGCATCTGCACGATGATCGGCACGTGCTCGACGGCGACGGGACAAATCTCGACGCACGCCATGCAGGTGCGGCAGGACCACAGGGTTTCCATGCGCCACTTGTCCGGGCGCCTTGCCATGTACATCGAGTTCGGCGGCTGCGGGGACGGCGCCGGACTCGAGCGTCGCGTTGGCAAACTCGCGCAAGCTCAATATGACGTCGCGCGGCGACAGCGGTGCGCCGACCGCGCGCGCGGGGCACGCCTCATGGCAGCGGCCGCACTTGGTGCAGGCATCGAGGTTGAGCAGTTGCTTCCAATTGAAATCGGTGATCTTCGCCGCACCGACTTGTTCCGCCGAATCCGGAACCCGCGGCAATCGTTGCGACGCCAAGGGATCGCGCACCATCAGCGAGGCCGCGGCAGTGAAAATGTGCTTGACCTTGGTGTAAGGGATCAACGCGATGAGGATGAGCGCAATGCAGACCGTGAAACCACCAGAGGCTATGCCGCAAGACGGCCGCCGCCCTGCGCCCCGAGACCCATCGCGCGCATGCCCTGCGCCATCAGCGCACCCACCGGAGACCACCAGCGGGTGTCCCACACGTCCGCGCGGTCTTGCAGCCAAACCAGCCTGGCTCCTTCCAGGACGTAGCCGGTGAAGCCGATAATCAGCAGAATCCACAGGAATGCCCAATCTTCGCGGCGGTATTGCGGCCGGTCGAAGTCCGGATCGCCCGGTACCCTGTCCGGTCTCGCATAGTCGAGTTTCGGCAGGCGCAGCCAGCCGCGCCGATACATCATGTAGGCCAGCCCCGCCGATCAGAACGACTCCCGCGATGTCCAGCACGAGCGAGAACACGAGGTAGAAACGGCCGTGCCAGAAACGGATTCCGAACAAAGGCTCGAGAATGTCGTATTCCAGAGTGATGGTCGCGGTCCCGGCGAACAGCAGCACGAACCCGTAAAAAATCAGGCGGTGCGCGTTTCCCGCCGCATGATCGCGGCGGTCGACGGTGCGGCCGCTGAACACCGAGGCGAGCATGGCGGAAAGCCGCGTCCAAAATCCGCCCTCCAGATGCAAGGCCGCGCCGCGGCGGTACTTGCGGATCTGCACATACACGCCGTAGAAGAATATCGCTATCGCGGCGTAGCCGAGTACGTAAAAGAGCCGCACTTCGGCCGCTGAGAATGCCTCGAACAGGATCCGAGTGACAGCGTCAGCGCGGCTCACGCAGGCTCCTAGGTCTTGTACTCAAGCTCGAACTTTTCGCCGGGCAGGTGCGCCGCGCCCCAGACGGCGACCTCGCGCTTGTAGGGCAGCGGCAGCTGCGCCCGCGGTTCTTCGATTTCGCGCGCGAGCCGGTGGCCGGAGAACGTGGCGTCGGCCATCAGGCGCGGTGCCTCGGCATTGCCTATCAAGTACACATCCTTGACCCCGTTCTTCTCCCACTCGCCGTGGCGAGCCTTGAGTTCGCGATGCAAGGAGTCGACCGAGTGGCGGCCGGTGACCAGCACCAGCGAGTCGAAGTCCACCCAGCGCTGGCTCTTGTTGGCCTCGCGCGGCAACTGGCCGCGGCCGCGATACGTGCGCTTGGAGCCGTCGCCGAAGATGTCGTACACCTCCAGCCGGCCTTTCTCGATGCGCGCGCTGAAGGCGTTGTGAATTTCCTTGATGTGCAGCTCATGCATGCGCCGCATCATGTTCGGATATTCGAGCGTGAAATGCATGTAGTTGGCCAGATGCACGCCGGTGACGATGGTGACCTCGTGACCCGCCATGGCGAGTTTTTCAGCCAGGCTCGGCGCCATGTAATAGGTATCCGCATTCAAAATGACCACCCGCTTGCCGATGGACTTTTTGCCCGCGAGCACCTGTTCCGGCGTGAGCTGATCGGCTTGCGAGGCATCCGCGCCCGGAATCGGATCATGGGTGAGGCAATTGGTCCCGTCCGTATTCCAGGAGGAACCCGTGGCGATGACGATTTTCTCCGCGCCGTAGGTAAGGGCCGCCTCGGCCGTCATCGGTTTTTGCGCCAAGGCCAGCTGGCTCTGCTTGTTCTTTTTCAAGAGCTTGTTGATTTGCAGCTCGCGGTAGTCGCGGTGGTAACCCCACTCGCCGAGTCCCGGAAGCGTCGCGATGGCGTTCAAATTGCCGCCGATCTTTGCCGCGGTATCGTAGAGGTGCACTGTATAGCCCCGCTCCATCAGCACGCGAGCGCATTCGGAACCGGAAGGTCCCGCACCCACGACCAAAATGGAGTCGTCCGAGCCTCGCTTCGGAAATTTTTCCGGATGCCAGCCGCGCCGATATTCCTCGCCCGCGGTTGCGTTCTGAGTGCAGATCATCGGCGGGCCGCCGATTTCCCAGCGCGAAATGCATACATTGCAGCCGATGCAGACGCGGATATCGTCGTAGCGGCCTTCTTCGATCTTCTTCGGAAGCCAGGGATCGGAGATCGACGGCCGGGCGGCGCCGATGATGTCGGCGATGCCCTTGGTCACGATTTCGGTCATCTTTTCAGGGTCGGTGAAGCGACCCACGCCGAGCACCGGCTTCTTAGCTACCTGCTTGACGAAGCGAGTCCAGGGCACCTGATGGCCCTGCTGATAGAACCTCGAGGGACCCGCATCTTCTCCCCATTCGGCGATGTCGCCGACGTCCACGTCCCACAAATCGACCAGCGGGTCGGCCAATGCGATGAATTTCATGCCGTCATTCTCGACTTCGACGCCGGATTCGCCGTACAGCGTATCGACGGCGAAGCGGGTGGCGATCGCGCAGTCATGGCCGACGGCGCGCCGGACTTTTTCCAGGGTTTCCAGCCAGAAGCGCGCGCGATTTTCCAGCGCACCGCCGTACTTGTCCTTGCGCTTGTTGTAGTAAGGCGAGAGAAATTGCAGCGGCAGGTAGGAGTGCGCGCCGTAGACGTAGACGATATCGAAGCCCGCATCCCGCGAGCGCAGCGCGGCGTCGACATAGTACTGCTGCACGACGGCTATGTCGTCCAGGTCCATTTCCTTGCAGTACGTGAGCGTTTCGAATTCCGAGGCGTATTGGCTCGGGCCGCGCGGCGTTGCGCGCGATTCCATGCAGGGCGCATGGGATCCGCCGTACCAAAGCTCCACTCCTGCGAGGGAGCCGAAGTGATGGATGTGATCGGTCATGGCCCGCAAATTACGCACGTCCCCCGCATCCCAAATGCGAGCCGACAGGCGATGCGTATCGTCCGACTCGGGGTGGATCGAACAGTATTCGGTATTGATCCCCGCCCAGCCGCCTTCGGCCTTCAGCGAACGATGCGCCGCCTGGAAGCCCGGCTTGTCGGAACCTGCGCCGATACAGTGCGGCACCTGATAAAACCTGTTGCGCAGCGTCTTGGGGCCGATTTTGATCGGCTGAAACAGGATGTCGTGTTTTGGGTCGCGCGCCATACTCTTATCCTCTCGCTTTGTGGAGCGGTGTTTATTTGGGACGAACTCGCCCCCTACAGGCGAGGAACTCGTATCATATTCTCGATTGAACGGCGCTGGCCAGGTGACCGCCGCGCCGGCCGACAGAGCGCGAAGGGATTACTCATGAAATGCGCAGAGCGCGGAATAAATATCATGCCAGTTACTGTAGTGCAAATTTATTGCGTGCAGTGTAAATTGAGCAGCAAGCGCATGGAAGCTGCAGTCCATGCGTGACCATGGGCCATCCAAGAGGCCTCGCGTGGCGCGTGTAGCTAAACATCCGAGACCGGGCGCGGCATCGACGGCGGCGGCGGTCAACGTCGGCCGGCAACTCGGCTCGGTCGCCAGGCGCGTACGCGAAAGTCAGGATTTAACGCTTACCGATGTCGCATCCTCCGCCGGAATCAGCGCGGGGATGCTCAGCCGATTGGAAACGGGTCATGTGACTCCGAGCCTCGAAACGCTGGTCGCGTTGGCGGGCGCGCTCGGCGTGCGTCCGGCGCTGCTGCTCCAGCAGGTGGGCGGCGATGAGGAGGGGGCCCAGCGGGTGCCCGCGGGGCAGGGACTCGAGGTCGTGCGCCGCGGCACTCGCCGCGGCCATACCTACCATCTGCTGGCCGCTCAGCGGGGCCCGCGAAAATCATTCGAGCCCTTTCTCGTGACGCTGACCGACAAGAGCGAAGTGTTTCCGGGCTTTCAGCACCCCGGCACCGAGTTCATCTACCTGCTTGCGGGATCGCTGACTTATCGGCACGGCAGCCACAGCTATCCGCTGGAGGTGGGCGATTCATTGAGTTTCCGCGGCGACGTTCCGCATGGTCCCGAGACGCTCGGTAAGGTCCCGATCCGGATGTTGTCGATCATCGTGTACGACGAGGACATCTGACCCGGGGCGAGCCGCCGCAGGGCGTGCCCGCAAAGTCCCGGCGAGGGTAGGGAGTCGTTCGGTGGCGCTCATCCCGGACAGCTTCGTCTCCATCTCCCTGCCGAAATACGCCTGGGGGTTCGATTCTGCGACGCGTTCGCGGCGCTCCCGGGCGGCGATCGCGGTCTTTGCCGCATCAAAGGCAGCGCGCAGCGAGCGAGCAGCCGGCAACGCGTCGCGATAAAATGCCTCCCCAAAGTAAGTGAGATCCCGGTCGTTCGAGCAGCCGAACGACGTGCGATCGGCCGCCGCGGCCGTGATGACGATCGTATGCGGGTCGCTCAGGCGGGCGATGAAGCCACCCGCGTAGCAAGCCGAAATAATGATCACCCGCCATCTGATGCCAGATTCGCGCAAGGCATCCGCGAGATCTTCGTCCGTCAGATCTTGCAGCGGCAGCTGCGAATTCGACACAATAATTGCGGGATCTTCCGCGCCATGCGAGGAGATCGACAAGAAAAGCACGTCGCGATCGACGCTCATGCGGGAGGCGAGGCCGCGCAAAGCGTACTTCAACCCGGATACGGTCGCGAGCGGGGCGCTCTCCAAGTCGCGCTCATCATTGATCAGGGACAGGCGTCTCGCGCCGAAGTCGTAACGATTTCCGAGCACCCTCGACGCGAGTCCGATTTCTTCCGAGAACACCTTCTCGTTGCCGACGCCCGCAAAGCCGAGGAAGAAGGCCTGGGGTTTGAGCGAAGTACCGCGGCCGATTTGCGCCAGCAACTCATCGATACGGCCGGCCTGCTCGAACAAAATGGCCTCGCCATCCGCGGACGCGCCGCCGGGCTCCGGTTCCTGTGCCTGCGGAGCCCATACGTCAGGAATCACATCCCACGTATCGGTGAGCAAGACGAACGCCGCTAGGAATACGACCCCGGCGCCGGCGGCTGCGCGCTGCGATCCCCCAGTGATGGCGCGCAGCCCGCGCGCGAGATATAGCAGCGTGTAGAGACCCACCAACACTGCCGCGCCCAAGAACCAGTCGGGTCCCATATAGGCCGAGGCCACGCCTGCGAACAGCAACGGTACCGGCACCGCTCCCATCGCCAACGTGAGGCAAGGCCCGAACTCCGGCGCCGGATGCGATCGGGATCTCAGCAGTGCGGCCATCCCGAGGATTGCGAGCGCATACCAGGCAAGGAGGGGAATTCCGCCGGCAAAGAATTGCGGCTCCGGTTGCGATTGCCATCGGTCGACGGCCACCCAGAGGGCAAGCCAAGCCGCGGTCATGATCAATGTGGCGCGCAGTGGACTGCCGAACGGGGCCGAGCGCACCCGCCGCAACGTCCAAAGACGCCACAAAGCCGTGCGCCAGCCTTGCGGCGGAGCATCGGCAGCCGTCGAGGCCTCATTCATGATCATCGTCGATGATAACCCAGGCTATTAGAGCATCCCGATGTGCGGTATGTTCACATGAGTTGCCTTCAAGGTCGGAGAGCCCATGGCCCTATATAAATTGGGCGACGTTTCCCCGAGGATAGCGGTGAGCGCGTATATCGCGCCGAGCGCTTCGATCATCGGCAATGCAGCCATTGCCGATGACTGCAGTGTCTGGTTCGGCGCCACCCTGCGCGGCGACAACGAAATCATCAGCATCGGCGTCAGAAGCAACGTGCAGGATGGGGCCGTCCTGCATACGGATCCGGGATCTCCTCTGCTGGTGGGTGCGGATGTCTCCATCGGCCATCAGGCAATGGTGCACGGCTGCACCGTGGGCGATGGCTCGCTCATCGGTATACAGGCAGTCGTGTTGAACGCCGCCGTCATCGGCAAGGGTTGCCTGGTCGGCGCCGGCGCCGTGGTCACCGAACGCAAGATTTTTGCCGACGGCACCCTCATCCTCGGCGCGCCGGCCAAGGTGGTGCGCGAGCTTACCGCGGAGGAGCAAGACACGCTGATCAAGGTCGCGGCAAATTATGCCGCCCGCGGCGCCTACTATCGAAATCACCTGCGGCTGATCGCCGAGAGCTGAGGGCCGGCGTACCGCTAATCGAACACGCTGCCGTATTTCTCCCGAAGAACCGCTTTTTGTACCTTGCCCGTTCCTCCCACCGGGAGCGAATCCAAAAATATGACCTCATCGGGCACGCATAAACGAGCGACTTGCCTCGACAGGAATTCCAATATTTCCTCTCGTTCGAGAGTTCGTCCCTGCTTGCGCACGACGAACAGAAGGGGTCTTTCCTGCCACTTCGGATGCTTTACGCCGATGACCGCCGCGGCGGCAACCGCCGGATGGCCGGTGGCGGCATTCTCCACATCGATCGAGCTGATCCATTCTCCCCCAGTCTTGATGAGATCCTTGGCGCGATCTCTGATCTGCATGACGCCTTTCGGATCGATGGTGGCGATGTCTCCCGTCGGAAACCAGCCGTCGACCAGCGGCGAGGATTCGCTTTTATAATACCGGCTGACGATCCATTGGCCGCGCACCATGAGCTCGCCCTGCGATCTGCCATCCCGCGGCAGCGTGGCGCCGTGTTCGTCCACGACCTTGATTTCCACGCCGAACACCGCTTTTCCCTGCTTCGCAATGACCGAATACCGGTCCGCCGGCGGCAACGACATCTCCGCTGAATTCAGGGCGCTCAGGGTCGCCACTGCGACAGTCTCCGTCATTCCCCACCCTTGCCGAACATCGATTCCGTATCGATCGCTCAAGACGGCGATCAGCGCGAGCGGCATGGCTGCACCGCCGCCGATAATGCGTCGCAGGGTGGAGAAGCGCAGAGCGTTTTGCTCGAGGTACTGCACCATCCCCAACCAGATGGTAGGGACGCCGGCGCTGACGGTAACGCCCTCCGTTTCCATCATTTCATACAATCCGGCGCAATCCAGCCGCGGGCCGGGTAATGCCAGCTTCGCACCTCCGATCAATGCGGCATACGGGATGCACCAGCCGTTGATGTGAAACATGGGCACGGCCGGGAGAACGGCTTCCCTCGGGGAGACCGACAGTAGCCCGGAAGCGCAGATCATCATGGCGTTCAGCACCATCGACCGGTGCGAATACAGGGCGCCCTTGGGATGTCCCGTCGTCCCTGAGGTATAGCAAAGCGCTGCCGCGCTGCGCTCTTCGAATTCCGGCCATTCGAATTGGTCGCTTTGCGTCGCAATCAATTCCTCGTAGCAACGCAGCCCGGCAACCCCTTCGACCCGGAGCATGTTCGCCGTGTCGCTCAAGGCAACCCAGACCTCGACTCCCGGGCAATGGCCGGCGATTTCCCGGATCAGTGAGGCGAAAGCCGGGTCGAACAGCAGCACTCGGTCTTCGGCGTGATTGATGATATAGATCAGCTGTTCGCGGTGCAGACGCGGGTTGCAAGTATGCATCACCATGCCGCTGCCGGAAACGGCGTAATAAGCCTCGAGATGACGGTGGTTGTTCCAGGCAATGGATCCGGCCACATCGCCGCTTTTCAGCCCCAAGCGCCTCAGGGCGTTCGCAAGCCTTCGTGCGCGCGCGGCGCACTCGGAATAGGTGTAGCGAAAGACCGGCCCGTGAGTTTCGCGCGAGACGATTTCCGTGTCGCCGAACTGCGCCGCCGCATGCTCGAGGATACCGGAAATCAACAGAGGCCGATCCATCATCAGTCCAGGCTGCAGCATCTCACCGACTCCCGTGCGTGATATTTCTACTGGGCCGGCGCGGCCTTGGCCGATTGCTCGCGATACGCAGCCCAGCTCTGGTCGATCAAATACGCATGGATATTGTCGACATCCTTCTCGCCCAGGATATCGTCGAAGCGTTCCATTCCCGACGGTGCGAGTATTCCCTTCAAAACGATGTCCTTGAAGGCCGCGTGCAAGCCGTCATTGAGCCTGCGCAAGTCCGGAGTGCTGCTCGGTCCGAGCACATGGCATCGCGAGCATTCTTCGAGGAACTTGAGTTCGCCGGCGTCGATCTCGGCCTTGGTCGCGGTCTGTTTCGGCGGCTTCGCTAAAGGTTCTTCCACGCGCGGCGCCGGCATGGGCACTGCGCCGCCGCCCAGCTTGAAGACGATGATGCGGTTGGTGTTCTGATAGTTGAGCGCTGCGCTGCTGGGCGGGATTGGCCCCACCGTAATCGCCGCGCCGCCATATCCCGCTTGGATGGCCACGAACTGCTCGCCGTTGACGGCGTACGTCATGGGTGCCGCCATGAGATGGCTGCCGGTTTTGATCACCTTCAGCACTTTCCCCGTGTCGGCTGCATAGACCCAGAGCTCGCCGCTGCCGCGTCCCTGGAAGACCAGCTTTCCGCCCGTAGACATGATGCCGCCGTCGTAACCGCGGATCCCTTCGGATGTCTCGTGCTCCCAGACCGTTTTTTGCGTCACCGGGTCCCAGGCGCGCAGCAATTCGCGCACCGGGTTCACCTTTCGCGCCGCCTTGATTGCGTGAATGTCGGGCATGGGTCCATAGAGCTTTTTCAAAGCGGCGGCATCGTACGTGTCATCCGGAAAGACGCCTTGCACGGTGAAGAAACCGTCGAGGAACTTCATGCTGCCGCCGTTATGCAGCATGTCGACCCACACCGCCGACATGTCGATGACGGGGATGTAGACCAAATGCGTCTGCGCACTCATGGACATCGGGTTCCACGTATGTCCCCCCGCCCAGGATGGATACACGTTCTTGGGCGAGGAGTACCAGTCGGCCTCCGCGGTGAGGACCGGCCGCCCGGTCTTCATGTCGATGTGGGACGCCCAATTCACGTAAGTAAAGTTCTTGGCGGATAACAGCTTGCCGGTCTTGCGCTCCAGAACATAGAAAAAGCCGTTCTTCGAGGCCTGCATGATGACGGACTGACGGGCGCCGGCGATTTGCAGATCGGCGAGAATCAATTTCTGCACCGAATCGTAATCCCAGCTGTCTCGCGGCGTGGTCTGATAGTACCAAGCCATGCGCCCGGTGGTTGCATCCAAAGCAATGATGGATGCCGTGAAGAGGCTGTCGAGCCTCGCCGGTCCGAGCTGACGCAGATCGTACGGGGCCGCATTGGCCGTGCCGAAGTACACGAGATTCAGGACCGGATCGTAGGCGAATCCATCCCATGCCGTTCCGCCTCCGTGCAAGTCCGCCTTGCGATGAGGATCCCAGGTCTTATCCGCCTGCGCCAATTCGGGATTCTCGTACGGCTGGCCGACGGCAGGCGGCACCGTGTAGAACCGCCATTTGAACGCACCGGTTTCCAAATCGTAAGCCGCGACATAGCCGCGCACGGCGGTATGTCCCATGTCGGCGCCGCCATTGCCGATCACGACGACTTTGCCGGCGATCTGCGGGGCACCCGTGCTGGAGTAGGGCAGCGAATGATCGGTGATGGTGTCGGCTTCCCAGATCTTCTTGCCCGTCGCCGCATCCAAGGCATGCAGGCGTCCGTCGGTCGAAGCGACGTATACCTTGCCCTTCCATACGGCAACGCCGCGGTTGACCAGGTCGCAGCATGGGTGTCTGCCGGCGAAATAATCGGGCTTCGGGTCATAACGCCACAGTTCTTTTCCCGTGGCGGCATCTACCGCGTAGACGTAACCCCAGGTTCCCGACGTGTACATGACGCCATCGATAACGATGGGCGTCGCTTCCTGGCCGCGCATCGGACTGCCTAGGTCATACTGCCAGGCAAATCCCAGTTGCTTGATGTTCTTCGCATCGATGCCCGCCAAGGGCGAATAATAGCTGCCCTGCTGATCCCGGCCTGCGGTGAACCAATTTTGAGGTTCCTGGTCCGCGGCGCGCAATCGCGAGGCGTCGACGCTGCCGGGCGGTTGGGGCGCAGCGGCCGCGAGCGCGGCGCTGCACGCGAATACACTGAGCGCGCGTATGCCGACATGAGCGAATATTTGGTATCTCAGCAAGGTTGATGCTCCTGCAAGGGCGGCCGAAGTTTTCGCGACATTGTGCGCGAACTGTACCATTCACTTGCCGATCGCAGCACTTGCTGATCCGAGGGCGACCCGCCTCGCTACCTCGCAGGCGGACGGTAAATCCGGTTCTGCCGCCACAGCGGCTTGATCACAATTCCGTTCGCCGAAGGGGGCACGTAAGTTGCCGCCGGGAGCGTCGGCGGGGGCTGCACGAAACTGGGCGGCACGGGACAGATTCCGTTTGCCCGGTAGCTCAACGCCGACGCGAGCAACCCTTCGGAGGGGTCCCCGAGGGAGTGCGCGAAGTCGTCCGCTACCGAGCAGCCGGGCACCAAGACTCCTTCGGCCGCGATCGTATTTTGCGGCGTGAAGCCGTCGGGATAATTGCCGAATTTCTTGGCATTGGTGCCCTGGAACTGAATGGAAAAATACGTCACCGCGCAGTTGTCCGCCGGATAGAAACCGTAGGGTTTGCCGCACGTCGTCGAGCCGATCTGGATCACCTGGACGTCGACACCGCGAAGTCCATTGATGATGGATTCGCTGGCGGAACACGTGCTGGCGCCCGTCAGCACGAAGACGCGGGGCAGATTGAGAAACGGCAAAGCCTGTCCCGACGGCAGCGAAAATCCCTGGGTCGTCGCGAGAAACTCGAGCGGTCCAATGGCGGTCTTCGTCACCGGGTTGACGGTTGGATTTTTGCTGTTGAATTCATCGAGTTCGAAACTCTGCCCTGCCGTCGCCGTAGGGCCCGCAATCATGTACGCGACTTCGCTCGCGATATCGAGGTAGCCCCCGCCGTTGTAGCGAATGTCGAGAATCAGGTCATGCACGCCGGCGCTCTGCAACTGGTGGAACGCTGCGACCAGCCCACTCTCGGAGGTCGCCAGATGATCATTGAAAAGCATGTATCCAACGAGGTCTCCGGCCGCTGTAGGCATGGTCTGCACATTTTGCACCGGCGTTTCGGTGATGTCGGCGGACATCAGCGTCACCGTGCGAGAGGCGGCCGCGCCCGCATCCAAGACCGTGAACGTGTGGCTTTCCCCCGCACTTTTGGGGCTTATCCCCGCGTTCAACTTGTCGACGCTTCCCTGGTCGTTGGCGTTCACCAAATCGACGCCGTCCACCGTCAGAAGCTTCGCTCCCCGCGCAAGACTCGCGGGCGGGAGCGCTGCCGGGGAACCGGGCTCGGTGTAGGCCACGAGGACGTTGCGGGGCGGCGTGCCGGCGAGAATGACGAAATTCGCGCCATACCCGGCCTGCACGCCCGACTGCGACAGCGACTCCCAAATCGCCGTCGGGTACGTAAAATGGAATCGATCCTTGGCCTTGCCCGAGGGCGTGGTCGCCGAGGTCTTGAGCGCAGCGAAATATGTTGCGTCCGAGACGAACGTGGCCGGGTCCTGATCCGGCACTTCGCTGAACCAAAGATACAGCTCATTGGTCCAGGACCGCAGCCAGTTCTTTTCATCCAGTGAGGTGCCAGGGCGGTCCGGGTAAGCCGAATGCGTGGCCGGATCGATTCCGGTCCGCGGAGCCGCGCATTTGGCTGCGAAAGTCGATGCGGGCGAGAACTGGCCCTGCACCCAGCCGGGGGTGGGGGTGCCTCCGGAGTTTCCCCCGACCGGCGCGGCGGCTCCGCCCCCACCGCCGCCGCCACAAGCGCCGATCAGCGCCGCTGCGAAAATCAAGGGAAGCAACGAGAGTGTTTTTGTTTTTTGGGAAACGAACATAGCTGACGTCCCTGTCACCGAAGCGTTGACCGGATGTTACACCGCGTCATACGCCGTGTCTGCGGCGTCCGAGCGGGGCGGGTCATTGCACAATACGCAAATGATTTGCTCCCCAGTTAAACTTCGTGTTTATATTCCAGGATGATAACCCTGCTGCGAAACGGCTCTCGCGCCGGCGGATTTCGCTAACCCCATGCCCTATCGCCTACTTCGTTTCGGTCTTTCGCGCAAGCATCCCGAACCCCGTATGTTCACGCGCCCTGACTCGCTAAAAGCGGGTTATGAGGTGGTGATCATCGGTGCGGGCGGACACGGCTTGGCCGCCGCATATTACCTCGCTCGCGACCACGGTATTCGCAACGTGGCTGTACTCGAGAAAGGCTATATCGGCGGCGGCAATACCGGCCGCAACACCACCATCATTCGCTCGAATTACCTCACTCCCGAAGGCGTGAAATTCTACGACGAGAGTGTGCGCCTCTGGCAGGACCTCGCCACCGATTTCGATTTGAACTTGTTCTATTCCGAGCGCGGTCATTACACCCTGGCGCATACCGACTCCGCAATGCGCACCATGCGCTGGAGGGCGGAGGTCAACAAGCATTACGGTGTGCGGTCCGAAGCCGTCGACGCAGCTTTCGTGAAACGCGGTATCCCATCGATCGACATGACCTGCGGAGGCCATGCACCAATACTGGGCGCTCTGTTTCATGAGCCAGGCGCCATCGCGCGTCATGATGCCGTGGCGTGGGGATATGGACGCGGCGCCGATCGGCGCGGCGTGGAGATTCATCAGCAAACCGAAGTGACCGGAATTCGATTGCAGGGCGGTCGCGTGGTGGGGGTCGAAACCACCCGCGGGCTCATTGTGACCTCCAGGGTGTTGTGCGCGGTCGCGGGATTCACGCCTCGAATTCTCGACCTCGTGGGCTTGCGCACGCCGATCTACGTGCATCCGTTGCAGGCCATGGTATCCGAGCCGGTGAAGCCGTGGCTGGATCCGATCATCGTGTCAGGGTCGCTGCATGTTTACGTATCCCAGACGGCGCGCGGGGAATTGGTGATGGGTGCCTCGCTGGATCCCTATGAGCTGCATGCTACCCGGTCGACCCTCGATTTCGCGGAAGGCCTGGCCGCACACATGCTGGATATGTTTCCGTTCTTGAGCGAGGTCAAGGTGAATCGCCAGTGGGCGGGCATGGCCGACATGACGCCCGACTTTGCACCCATCATGGGCGTAACGCCCGTCGAAGGCTTTTTTCTGGATGCGGGGTGGGGCACCTGGGGCTTCAAAGCGACGCCGGTGTGCGGCAAGACCATGAGTCACACGGTGGCCACCGGCCGCAATCATCCGCTTATCGAGGGGTTCACATTCGACCGCTTCGCCCGATATCAGCTCACCGGTGAAAAAGGCGCGGCATCGGTGGGACACTGATGAAGGTCATGGTCTGCCCGTTGAACGGCGCGCGCCCCGTTTCGGAATTCGCATACGGCGGTGAGATACGGCACAGCCCCGATCCGAGCAGCTGCAGCGACGCGGAGTGGAGCAGCTATGTGTTCAATCACTCCGGCTCGCCGGGCGCGAAATACGAATGGTGGTGCCACATCGCTTCCGGATACTGGTTCGTCGTCCTGCGCGATACGACGCGCGATGCAGTCATCGCCACCTTTCCCGCCGAGGCAGTGCGTCGCGGACTGCCCGCGCCGGGCGCAGCGCCGTGATGCACCGTCTGGAAAAAACTTCCTCCGAATGGCTGGACCGCTCCGTTACACTGCGTTTCACCTTCGAAGGCCGCCCGTATCACGGGTATTCGGGCGACACCGTTTCCTCTGCTCTCGCCGCGGCGGGTGTCACGCTCATGGCGCGCAGCTTCAAGTATCACCGCCCCCGCAGCATCCTGTCGTTCGCCAATCACGACAGCAATACGCTGTTCCAGGTCGACGGCGTGCCCAATGTTCGTGGCGACGTGACGCTGCTGCGCGACGGCATGCGCGTGTCGGCAATCAACACGTTTGGCGGATTGGCGCACGACAAGGCGCGCGTGCTGGATCGCTTCGCGCGGCTCTTGCCGGTGGGTTTTTACTACAAGGCGTTTCATTCCAAACGCCTGTTCCCTCGGTGGGAGCGCATGTTCCGGGCGCTGACCGGGCTCGGCGAAGTGGCGCTCGGCGCGAAGCGCGAAACGACCCCCAAGCGGTATGCATTTTGCGATGTCCTGGTCATCGGCGGCGGGCCCAGCGGCGTGTCGGCGGCGCTCGCGGCCGCGCAGAAAGGAGCGCAAGTCGCTCTGGTGGAAGAATCGTTTCGACTGGCGGGAAACGGTGCGCCCTCAGCTCTCGTGCGGGCGGCTCATGAGTCGGCCGCCATCACCTTGTATACCGCCGCGGTTGCGGCCGGATATTACGCGGACCACTGGGTTGCGCTAGCGCAAGAGCAGCACCTGACGAAGATGCGCGCCAAGGCCGTGGTGTTCGCCACCGGGGTGATCGAACAGCCGGCCGTGTTCCGCAACAATGACTTGCCCGGAGTCATGTTGGCCTCCGGCGCCCTGCGGCTGCTTGCCCGCTATGGCGTCGCACCGGGACGGCGGGTCGTGCTCGTCGCGGCGAATCTGGATGCCTACGCAGCCTGCCTCGAAATTCACAAGCGCGGCGTTCGCGTGGTTGCCATCGTCGAGTTGCGCGCCGCCGCGGAAAACGACGCCGCCGTCGCGGCCTGCGCTGCGCTGGACATTGAAGTTCTGAACGCGCATGCGCCTTACGAAGCCATTCGCGGCGCGAACGGAATGGTCGCCGCCCTGCGCGTGGCTCCGTGGTCGGACGGCCGCCTCGATGCGGCTTCGGCGCGGGATATCGAATGCGACGCCGTTTTGATGAGTGTCGGGTGGGCGTCGGCCGCGCAGCTCTGCCTCCAAGCCGGAGGCACCGTGCGATTCTCCGAGGAGTTGCAGCAATTCGTTCCCGCAGACTTGCCGTCCGGACTCTACGCAGCCGGCCGCATGAACGGTGTCTACGAGATCGAATCACGCCTCGCCGACGGCGCACGCGCCGGCGCACAGGCTGCGGCGCATGCCGGATTCGGCGCGGCAGCGAACCTGCCGGTCCCACGCAGCACTCGATGCCCGTCGCACCGCTTTCCCATCATCGATCACCCGCGGGGCAAGAATTTCGTCGACTTCGACGAAGACTTGCAGGTGAAGGACTTGGAGAATGCAGCACAGGAAGGATTCGATTCGAGCGAGCTGCTCAAGCGCTACAGCACGGTCGGCATGGGCCCCTCGCAAGGCAAGCATTCCCACATGAACGCGCTGCGCATTCTCGCGCGTTTTCGCGGGCTTGGCGTCGATCGGCTTGGCCTCACGACTTCTCGACCCATGTATCATCCGGTTCCGATGAAGCTGCTCGCCGGCCGCAGCTTCTACCCGGAGCGACGCACGCCCATCGACGCGCTGCATGCTTCCCTGGGAGCGGTATGGATGCCGGCGGGAAACTGGCGCAGGCCGGAATATTACGCAGTCGCGGGTGAATCGCGCGCGCAAAGCATCGAGGCCGAAGTGCACGCAGTGCGCAACGGTGTCGGGCTGATCGATGTAGGGACCCTCGGCAAAATAGAGATCTACGGCCCCGACGCAGCGGAGTTCCTGGACCGCGTCTACGCCGGACGCTTTTCGGATCTTGCTGTCGGAATGACCCGCTACGGGCTGATGCTGGACGAGTCCGGCGTCATCGTCGACGACGGCGTCATTGCGCGTCTTGGCGACGAGCGGTTTTATTTCACGACCACGACCGGCGGTTCCGCCGCCGTATTTCGCGAATTGCTCCGGCTGAACGCCTTATGGGGACTGGATTGTGCTTTGGTGAATGTCACCGGGCATCGGGCGGCTTTCAATTTGGCCGGCCCGTTGAGCCGCGAGATATTACAGCGATTGTCCGATGCTGACCTGGGCAATGAAACCGTTTCCTTATTTGTCCGTCCGATCCGCAGATGTTGCCGGTATGCGCGGCGCGCCTGATGCGGGTCGGCTTCGTCGGCGAACTGGGGTACGAAATCCATGTTGCCGCCGGGTGCGGGCCCGACGTATGGCGGACTCTGGTCGCGGCGGGTGCGCCGAAGGGACTCAGGCCCTTCGGCGTGGAGGCACAACGGGTGCTGCGTCTGGAAAAAGGACATTTCATCGTGGGTCAAGACACGGACGGACTTGACCGATCCTCTGGAGGCCAATGCAATGTGGGCCGTCGCCATGAAGAAGCCGTTCTTCGTGGGTCAGCGAAGTTTGCGCATCCTTCAAGCGCGCGGTCCGCGGCAGAAGCTCGTCGGCATCGAACTCGACGCCGCCCTTCCCTTGCCCAAGGAATGCCATTTGATCATCGACAAGGACGCGATCGCCGGCCGTGTCACGAGCGTGGCGCACTCTCGAGCGCTGAATAAATCCATTGGACTGGCGATGCTGGCCCCCGAACTCGCCCAGGCCGGGCAGAGCATCCGGATACGCGGCGACAATGGGGCATTCATCGCCGCGCGAGTTGCCGCCGCGCCGTTCTACGATCCGAAGAACTTGCGGCAGAAGGCGGGTGTGAGCGCGTGAGCGCGCCGACCCTCAGAGTGCCGGAACCGCGCCAGCGGCTGGGCCTCAAAGGCCCGCGGGCAGCGCAATGGCTGGCGGAACAAGGGCTCGCCCTTCCAACCCTACCCAATACCTGGGCGCGGCCGGAAGACGCCGCGGCCACCGAGGCGCTCTTCGTCGCGCGTCTGGGTGCCACCGAGTTTTTTCTCGAGGACGGTTCTGCCGGCACGACGCTCAAGCGAATTTCGCCGTTCCTGGATGAGCATCCGCCGGGGGTATATCCGGTAATGCGCGAGGACCAGGCGTTCGTTCTGAGCGGGGAGGGGGTGCACGACGTGCTCGCGCAGGTTTGCAACGTAAACTTCGCGGCGCTGTCGCTGGACGCCCATCCCGTGATCATGACGCTCATGATCGGCGTCGCGGTGCTGGTCGTGCCGCATGGCGCGGGAGAAAACAGCGGAGGCACGGGCCGCGGCGCACAGGCCGGCCGTTATTATCGGATATGGTGCGATCCGACGTTCGGCCCGTATATGGGCGAGTCCTTGGGTGCGGTGGTCATTGATTGCGGTGGTAGCTATACAGGGGTGCCGGGATGAATCAGCAACAAGCGAAGAAGTTTTTTGAAGAACACAAGACCCGCTACGTTTTGGCTCAGTTCGTGGACATCCACGGCGCCGCCAAGGCCAAGGCAGTGCCGGTCGACCATCTGGAGATGGTGCTCACCGACGGCGCAGGCTTCGCCGGCTTCGCGCTGTGGGGCTTCGGCATGGGTCCGGAAGGGCCCGATTACATGGCGGTGGGCGACCTCTCGACGCTTCAGGACATTCCGTGGATGCCCGGCTACGCGCGCATCATTTGCAATGGGGTGGTCAACAAGAAGCCGTACGCCTATTGCTCCCGCGTGGCGCTGCAATCACAAGTCGCGCGGCTCGCCGAGCGTGGATTCACCATGTACACCGGCATCGAGCCCGAGTTCATGCTCCTGAGCCGACGCGCCGACGGCAGCTTGGGACCCGCCGACTCAACGGACAATCTGGACAAGCCCTGCTACGACTACAAAGGCCTGTATCGCAGCCGCGAAGTACTGGACGAAATGGTGGCGGGGCTGCGGGCGGTGGGCATCGACGTTTATCAGATCGACCATGAGGACGGCAACGGCCAGTTCGAGATCAATTTCACGTATGCCGATGCGCTCAAGTCCGCGGATAACTTCACGTTCGTCAAGATGGCCGTCAGCGAAATCGCCCACAAGCACGGCTTGACCGCGACGTTCATGCCGAAGCCGTTCGCCAACCGCGCAGGCAGCGGCGCGCACTTTCACGTTTCCTTGGGCTCGGCAAAAACGAAGAACGCTTTCCACGACGAGAAAGACAAATCGGGAATGGGTCTGTCGAGCCTGGCCTATCATTTCCTCGGGGGGGTGCTGCATCACGCGCGCGGCCTGTGCGCGATTGCCGCGCCGACCGTCAATTCGTACAAGCGCCTGGTTGTCGGCCGGGCCCTGTCAGGCGCCACGTGGGCGCCCGCTTACATCGCCTACGGCGACAACAATCGAACGGCGTGCGTCCGCATCCCGTATGGACGCCTGGAGATCCGGCTGCCGGATTCCGCATGCAATCCCTACCTCGTATCCGCCGCCCTGATCGCCGCGGGACTCGACGGCATCGACCGGAAACTCGATCCGGGCCCGGCGCAGAATATCAATCTGTACGAGCTGTCGGCGGAAGAATTGGCGGCGAAGGGCATCAAACTCCTGCCGCAATCCCTGCACGAGGCCATCGACGCGCTGGAAGCGGACGAGGTGATCTGCGATGGCTTGGGATCCGATCTCGCCCGCGAATTCATCCGGTTGAAGCGCATGGAATGGACCGAATACTCGCGCCATGTATCCGATTGGGAATCTCGCCGCTATCTCGAGTTCTTCTAGGGAAATCTTCAGGAGCTGCAGCATGTGTGGAATAGTCGGTCTTCTGGTGAAGAATCCTGCGCTGCGCGATCGACTTGGCGCGCTGATGGTGCCGATGCTCGTGGGCATGACCGAGCGCGGCCCGGATTCCGCGGGTCTCGCCGTTTACACGGCCCCGGTGTCGGAGCGGCACCATAAGCTCAGCCTGTACAGCGGCGAGAACGAGGTGGATTGGCCGGAGCTGCTGAGGAGCATCGCCGCCGACTTTGCGGGTGCACCTGCGCATGCGCACGAAATCTCCGCGCACGGCAATCACGCCGTGCTCACGAGCGGCGCCGATCCGGATTTGCTCGCTGCGTGGCTCGCACGCAACGCGCCGATGATCGCCGTGCTCTCGGTGGGCCAATCGATAGATCTGTACAAAGACGTGGGTGCGCCGGCGGATATCGCCGCGCGGTACGATTTCAAATCGCTGCGCGGCTCCCACCTCGTGGGACATACGCGTATGGCGACCGAATCGGCCGTTACGCCCGCGCACGCTCATCCGTTCACGGCGGGCCGCGATTTTTGCCTGGTACACAACGGGTCCCTATCCAATCCCCACTTGGTGCGGAAGCGTCTGGAACCGCTCGGCATCGAATTCGAGACGGACAACGATACGGAAGCCGCGTGCCGTTTCTTCGAGTGGCGGCTGCGCGAGGGCGATGACCTGGAAACGGCGGTGCAGCGCGGGTTCAGCGAGCTCGACGGATTTTTCACATTTCTGATGGGCACCGACAGTGAGCTTCTCATCGTCCGCGACGCCTTCGCATGCAAGCCGGCGGTGGTGGCCGAGACCGACGACTACGTTGCAATTGCATCCGAGTTCCGCTCTCTGGCGCACTTGCCGGGGATTTCTCGAGCGACGCTGTTCGAGCCAAAGCCCGAGGAGATTTATTCATGGCGAATCTGATGCCTTTGCCGAAGGTGCGCGAATTCGATCTGGCCCGGAGCAGCCTTCGGGAGTTGAATTTGTTTCTGCACAAGCAGGCCGTCCCTGAGGGCGTATCGCAAATTCAAGTGAGGAATCCGGACGGAGCGCATTCCATCGCGTGCGGCCTCGATGCCGACCTCGACGTGCAGATTTATGGTCATACGGGCTATTACGTGGCGGGAATGAATCAAACATGCCGCCGTGACGGTGCATGGAAATGCCGGTCCCGGCGCCGCCGAAAATATGATGTCCGGCCGGGTGCACATCAAGGGCTTCGCATCGACCGCGGCGGGCGCTTCCGCGCACGGCGGTCTGCTGGTCATCGATGGCGATGCGTCCTTGCGTTGCGGAATCTCGCTCAAGGGCGCCGACATCGTGGTCGGGGGCAGCGTCGGCAGTTTTTCGGCGTTCATGGCGCAAGCGGGACGGATCGTGATTTGCGGCGACGCCGAGCATGCGCTCGGCGATTCACTGTACGAAGCGGTCATCTACGTGCGCGGCAATGTGCGCTCGCTCGGCGCCGACGCGCGCTTCGAGCCGATGAACGACGCCGATCGCGCCGCCGTCAAAGACTTGCTGGCGCAGTCGGGCATTGCTCACGACGCCGGGGAATTCAAGCGTGTGGCTTCGGCGAAAAGTCTCTATCACTGGCATGCCGATGCCGACCAGGAGTATTGACATGACGGGCCCGCAGCTCGAGGAATCGGCCGGTTTCGATCGATCGACGATCGACTACATACAGCGCGCCGCCGCCAGCGGCTTGTACGAAATCCGGGGCTTGGGCGCCAAACGCCGCGTCCCGAATTTCGACGATCTGCTGTTCCTCGCAGCCTCACTGTCGCGCTACCCCCTCGAGGGATATCGAGAACGCTGCTCCACCAAGACGCTGCTCGGCACCCGCTTCGCCACGCGTCCGATAGAACTCGCAATCCCCATCACCATTGCCGGGATGAGCTTCGGGGCACTGTCGGCGCGCGTAAAGGACGCGTTGGGACGGGCCGCGACGGAAGTGGGAACCTCGACGACCACGGGCGACGGCGGCATGACCGCCGAGGAGCGGGCTTCATCGAAAACGCTGGTTTACCAGTGTCTGCCATCGCGCTATGGATTCAATCCGGACGACGTCCGGCGCGCCGATGCCATCGAGATCGTCATCGGTCAAGGCGCCAAGCCCGGCGGCGGCGGAATGCTTCTCGGCCAGAAGGTCAATCCCCGAGTCGCGCGCATGCGCACCCTTCCGGAGGGCGTCGATCAACGATCGGCGTCGCGGCATCCGGACTGGACCGGCCCGGATGACCTCGTGATCAAGATCAAGGAGCTGCGCGAGATCACCGACTGGGAAAAGCCGATTTATGTCAAAGTCGGCGCCACGCGCGTATTCAACGACGTGAAGCTCGCCGTGCACGCCGGCGCCGATGTCATCGTGGTCGACGGCATGCAGGGAGGCACCGCGGCCACGCAAACCGTGTTCATCGAGCATGTCGGAATTCCGACGCTGGCGGCGCTTCGCCAGGCCGTCGATGCGTTGGATGAGCTGAACATGCGAGGCACGGTGCAATTGGTGATTTCCGGGGGGATCAGGAGCGGCGCCGATGTGGCCAAGGCGCTCGCCATGGGGGCCGACGCCGTCGCGATCGGGCAGGGTGTTCTGGTGGCCTTGGGCTGCAACAGCGATTCGTACGTTGCCGGCGGCCAGCACGTGTCCGCGATTGAGGATTACGCGCGCCTCGGCACCGCGCCGGGCTTCTGTCATCACTGCCATACCGGAAAGTGCCCCGTCGGGGTAACGACGCAGGATGCGACGCTCGAATTGCGCCTCGATCCGGCAGTGGGGGCCAAGCGGCTCAGGAATTACCTGAAGACCGTGAATATGGAACTTACCACCATCGCGCGCGCCTGCGGCAAGCAAGACGTGCACCACCTCGAGCGCGAGGATCTCGTGGCGTTGACCGTCGAGGCGGCCGCGATGGCGGGCATTCCTTTGGCAGGGACGTCCTGGATTCCAGGCAGGGCGCCTTAGCGTCGTAAGGTCCTCCGCGTCGGGAAATCACCTACTCGCCGGGTGGCGAACACGCCGCGCCGTCTGCGGTGTTTTACTAATAGCTCCTTCGCCTAATTCATGGGAATCTGACGACATGCGAAAGTACGACGCCACCCCGACGCGCGATGCGCCGACGCGCGATGCGCCGACGCGCGATGCGCCGACGCGCGATGCGGCGACCCGCGAATACGAGCGATTCAAAACGGCCTCGCAGGCCGCGGCAGAGCAATGGGCCCGGCGCGCCATGTGGCTGTTGGTCGTCGTTACGAGCTTGTGGGACATTGGCGTCACCTTCGACAAATCTCTGGGGTTGACCGCGCGGCTGTTCTCCGCCTCGCTGCACTGATGCGGCGCCCCTTCGGCTGCCCCCACGCACCATGGCTTAGATGGGGCGCGATCGCTTGACGCGCGCGACGTAGGCTCCGGCCGACAGCCGATGCCTGCCCTTGTGGGATGGCGGGCTCGAGCCCTTTGCCCATACTGAACTCTTTCCCGCGATATTAAACCTTTCCCGCGATACTATAAGGAGAGCTCATGTTACATCAGAGTTGGAAGCCGCTAATTCTCGCCGTCTCGGCGTTGTCGGTGAGCGCTATCGTCCCGGTGCACGCGCAAGATCAAGACCATCGGGAACAAAGGAGCAGCGAAGAGCATCGCGATGACCAGTCGGCACAGCATGACGAGCGCCGGAACGATCAGCCAGCGGCGCGGCGGGACGACGCTCGCGACCAGCGGCGCGACGATCAGCCCTCGAGGCGGCATGATGAACGTCGCGATGAGGGCCGAGACGACCCGGTGGCTCGATACCGTCACGATCATCCGCGCGCGTCGGCCCGGTGCCAAGACGGGTATTTCACCCAGACCCGGAATCGCGACCGCGCCTGCTCCAAGCACGGCGGCATCGATGTGTGGATCGCGCTCTAAGCTAGGCTAATATCCGGCGGCATTTGCGTCTTGGGTGGCGCGAATGCCGCTCCGGCCACGGACGGCGGCGCAGGAGCCCAGCGCAAAGCGGGTTGCGAAAGTAGACGCCGGTGCCGCAACATCGGCACTTGGTTGACTCTTAGCCGTCTATTGGAGCGTCCATGCCTCGCATCCATCACCCGGCGGTTACGCGCGGACTCACGTGCTTCGCACTGTTCGCCTTCGGTGCGGCGCAGGCGGTAGAGAAGCCGCACCTGTTTCAATCGCCTTCTCTGAGCAGGGACTCCATCGCATTCGGTTATGCGGGCGACCTTTGGACGGTTTCCCGCGACGGCGGGCGCGCCGTACGCCTAACGATCGGCGTGGGCTTGGAAAGCGCACCGCTCTACTCGCCGGACGGCAGCATGATTGCCTTTACCGGGGAATATGACGGCAACACCGATGTATTCACCGTCCCCGCCGCGGGGGGCGTACCGCACCGGGTGACTTACCACCCGTCCCCCGATATCGCGGTTGGATGGACCCCGGACGGAAAGCGCATTTTGTTTCGTTCGACCCGCGCGTCTGCGAACCGGTACACGCAACTCTTTTCCGTGCCTGCCGAAGGCGGCGAAGCCAGCCGCTTGCCGCTGCCGATGGCTTATCAAGGCCAGATATCGCCCGATGGTTCGCACATAGCGTACTCGCCGCTGGCTCCCGCCTTCGGATTTGACTACACGACGTTCGTGTCTTGGGGAAACTATCGCGGAGGCCGTGCGAGCACGATCTGGATAACCAGTCTGGCGAGCTTGGAGTCGGCGGAGATTCCCCACGCCCAAGCTTCAGACCTCTTTCCGGTCTATGTCGCGCAACAAGTGTACTTCCTCTCGGGACGTGCCGGTCATATCGGGATCTTCCGTTATGATCCCGGCACCAAGGCCGTTGCCGAGGTTTTGCATAACGCGGGTCCGGATATACGCAGCCTCGCCAGCGAGGGGACGACCTTGGTGTACGACCAGCTCGGCGAGATCCATCTGTTCGATACCGCGACCGGCAAGAGCCGCCGGGTGCCGATCGAGATCCAAGCCGACCTGCCGGAAGTAAGATCCAACATCAAGAACGTCGCCGCGGAAATCGACCATGCGGCGATTTCTCCGAGCGGCGTTCGCGCCGCGCTGGAAGCACACGGCGAAATTCTGACAGTGCCGGTGAAGCTGGGGCCCACCCGCCATATCACCAATACGCCGGGCGTGATGGAGCGTTCTCCCGCATGGTCTCCAGACGGCCAATCGATCGCTTACTTCTCAGACGAGTCCGGGCTGTATGCGCTCCATGTCGCGCCTCAGACGGGAGCCACGCAAACAGGCGCCGCTCCCGTCAAGAAATTCCCGCTGGCGCCGGAACCGACTTATTACTTTGCGCCGAAATGGTCGCCGGATTCGAAACGCATCGCCTTCCACGACGATAGACTCAACGTGTACCTGCTCGATACGAGCACGGGAAAACTCAGCATCATCAACGATAAGAACGTGTATGGCGGCTTCTCGGACGCAAGCTACGATCTGGCCTGGTCGCCCGACTCGAAGTGGATTGCCTACCCGCGTTCCCTCGAAAATCACTTGCACGCCTTGTTCATTTACTCCGTAGACGGCGGCAAGTCCACGCAGGTCACGGATTCGATGGCCGATGCCCGCCTGCCCACTTTCGATCGCGGCGGGAAGTACCTGTACTTCACCGGCAGCACGGATGCGGGCGCAAGCTCCGACCTGCTCGATATGAGCAGCGACCTATACCACGTGCGTTCGAATATCTATGCCCTCGTCCTCAGCCAGGATCAGCCATCGCCCATCGGCCCCGAGTTGGACGACGAAAAGGCGCCGGCACCCAGACTTGCCAAGCAAAAAGACGGCGATGACAGCGGTCCGGCCGAGGAATCAGATCCTCTCAAGGGAGCCGCGGTCAGGCCGAAGCCCTCGGCACCGACGCCGCCGGCGGCGCCGGCCGCCGTGCCGACCAAGGTGGACTTCAGCGGCATTGGGTCACGGGCCGTGGCCCTGCCTTTGCCGACCGCGGCCTATGTGGCGCTGACGGCAGGGATTCATGGCAGCCTGTACTTCCTCGTGCGATCCGACATGGCCCGATATGACGATCGCGCCGCTACGTTGCACCGATTTACCCTGGAGGACCGCAAGACGGAGAAGTTGGCCGAGCGCATAGAGAATTTCGAATTGTCGGCCGATGGAGAAAAGATGCTGCTTGCGGTGTCGAATCGCAAACCGGATGCGCCGCCGCCACCGGGCCCGGACGAGGTGCGGCCCACGTGGCTCATCGTGCCTGCGAACAGTCCGCTGAAGCCGGGCGAGGGCACGCTCTCGTTGGCGTCTTTACAGGTGCGAGTCGAACCGGCGGCCGAATGGACGCAGATGTACCACGAAGTGTGGCGAATCGAACGCTCGTATTTCTACGATCCGAATTTTCATGGCGCTCCGACGGTTGCCGAAGAACGCCGGTTCGAGCCCTACGTCGCCTCAATCGCGTCGAGAGCGGACCTCAACTATATTTTCCAAGAGATGCTGGGGGAATTCTCAGTGGGGCATCTGCGGGGGAGCGGGGGTGCGATCCCGCGGGCTCATCACGTACCCGGCGGGCTCCTCGGCGCCGACTACGTCGTCCGCAACAACCGCTATTGCCTGGCGAAGATTTTTTCCGGCGGCGATTTCAATCCGCTAGAAAGAGCTCCTCTCGCGCAGCCCGGACTCAATGTCGGCGTCGGCGATTGCATTCTTGCCGTCAACGGTCAAGAGATCACTGGTGCCGCGGACATCCAAGAGCTCTTGGAAGGCACCGCCGACCGCCTGCTCAGCTTGCGGATCGCCTCGGCAAACGGCGGCAAGGTGCGCGATGTCAACGTCGTTCCGATAGCCAGCGAGGCGAATCTGCGCCATATCGATTGGATTGAATCCAACCGGCGGAAGGTGGATCAGATGTCGAGCGGAAAACTGGCGTACGCGTACCTCACGAATACGGGCGCGGAGGGATTCGCCGCTTTCAATCGCTACTACTTCGCGCAGACGCAAAAACAGGGCGCGATCATCGACGAGCGGTTCAATGCGGGCGGACAGATGGCCGATTACATCATCGAAGTGATGAGCAGACACATTGAAGCCTATTGGTCGCCGCGCTACGGCAGAATCCAACACACTCCGAATGCCGCCATTTTTGGGCCGAAAGTAATGATAGCGAACGAAGTGTCCGGTTCCGGCGGCGACGCTTTGCCGTGGCTGTTCAAGCAGGCCAAGCTCGGCATGTTGGTCGGCAAGCGCACCTGGGGAGGCCTGGTCGGCGTCAGTGAAATTCCGGTCCTGATGGACGGCGGGCACGTCACCTCGCCGAGCGTTGCATTCTTTTCGCCCAAGGGCGAATGGGAGGTTGAAAATCACGGGGTCGATCCGGATGTGGCGGTGGAACAGGACCCGAAGGCGGTGAGCGAAGGTCGCGATCCTCAACTGGAAACGGCGGTGGCCATCGCGCTTCGTGAATTGGCGGCTCATCCTGCGGGGCAGCCGCCCAGGCCTGCATACCCGGTTTACCAGCCGTCAAAATGATTCTCAGCAGCGACGATTTGCGCGAACTCGCAAAGAGGCGCGTCCCGCGGGCCATTTTCGACTACGCCGCGGGCGGCGCCTATGATGAACGAACGTTGATGCGCAATACCGCGGACCTCGACGCGATGACCTTTCGCCAACGGGTCATGATCGATGTGTCGAACGTGTCCCTTGGGACAACGATGGTGGGTACGCCCGTGTCATTGCCGCTGGCGATCGGTCCGACCGGACTTGCCGGCCTGTTTCATGCGGACGGAGAGATTCTTGCGGCGCGGGCGGCGGCGGCATGCGGTATTCCCTACTGCATGAGCACGATGTCCATTTGCTCGATCGAAGATGTTCGAGAGGCGACGCAGCGGCCGTTTTGGTTCCAGCAGTACCTCATGAAAGATCGCGGCTTCAACCAAGAGCTCATCGATCGCGCCTCGGCTGCGCAGTGTTCCGCCCTCATGCTGACGCTCGATCTGCAGGTATTGGGCGAGCGGCGCCGCGACCCCCGTAATGGCCTCACCATCCCGCCGCGGCTCACTCTACGCAATGCCCTGGATGTAGCCACGAAACCCTCTTGGGCGCTCAAGGTGCTTTTCGGCAAGCGGCGCACCTTCGGCAATCTGGCCGGGCGCATCGGCGGGTCGAGCGGAATTCGTACGCTTTCGGAGTGGATTGCCACGCAATTCGATCCGTCCGCCACTTGGCGCGATGTGGAATGGGTGAGAAGCCGCTGGCCTGGGAAGCTCATCCTCAAGGGAGTGATGGACGCGGAGGACGCCCGCTTCGGCCTGGCAGCCGGCGCCGATGCCATCGTCGTATCGAATCACGGAGGGCGGCAACTCGACGGCGCCGCGTCCTCGATTTCAGTGCTGCCGGAAATCGTCGCAACGATCGAGGGCCGCTGCGAAGTACTGTTCGACGGCGGCATCCGATCGGGCCAAGACATTGCCAAGGCCTTGGCGCTCGGCGCCCGTGGCACGTTGATCGGCAGGTCTTTTCTTTACGCGCTGGCCGCCGCAGGCCAGGCCGGCGTAACCAGGGCAGTGGAGATCATGCGCGATGAGCTGCGGGTGACCTTGGCCTTGACGGGAACGTCGGCGATCGACGCTGTCGGGCCGCACATTCTGCGCCTGCCGGTCTAGATCATCGGCAGCCCGCGCCGCGGCGGGCCGCGCGGGAATACAGTATCGATTTGCGCCAGTTCCGCTTCGTTCAATTCTACAGCGGCCGCGCCGGCGTTCTCAGTGACGTGCGCGGCGGTGGCAGCCTTCGGAATCACAAACACCTCGGGATTGCGCAGCAAGAATCGCAATGCAACCTGTCGCGCGGTGGCGTGGTGCGCCTCGGCAATCTCCGCGAGCACTCTGCCTTGCTTGGTACGCACATCGAAGACACTCTTCGATTGGCCGAAAGGCGTGTAGGCGACCACCGCGCTGCCGTGTCGCTTGCACCAAGGCAGCACCGCGTGCTCGATCGCCCGTTCTTGGAGGTGGTATAGCACTTGGTTGCATGCAGGGTGCCCTGCACCCGCTATCTTGCGGACCTCGTCCAGGTCCGGCACGTCGAAGTTACTCACACCCCACGACAAAATCTTTCCGTCCCGCGCCAGTATGTCGAAGGCAGCGATGGTTTCCTCCAGCGGGATAGGAGCCGCGCCAGTGCAGGAGATAGCAATCCAGCCGGTCGGTCCGCAGGCGGCCGAGCGATTTTTCGCAAGCGGCGAGCGTGCCGCGTTTCGAAGCATTGGTCGGCAGCACCTTCGAGACCAGGAAAACCTCGTCCCGCCGTCCTGCTATCGCTTCGCCGACGATGGCTTCGGCGGCTCCCGAGCCGTACATTTCTGCCGTATCCACATGAGTCAGGCCGAGATCGAGCCCATCGCGCAAAGCGGCGATGGCGGACTCAGCTGCCGATTCCTCGATTTTCCAGGATCCTTGGCCGACGGCCGACACGCGCCGCCGCGTGGGGCCAAAAATACGCAGAGTGCTGTTGTCGGTCATGGTGTAACTCCGCGCCCGGCGGCGCTCCTGTAATCTTGCACGAAATGGGCGCACTATTATCGTTTAAACTGGCCGCAGGCAAAAGCGCGCACGGATTGGCTGTTCGGCAGCAGGGAGATCTCGGACGTGAAGATGCCGGCCGTGCCAAGTGAAGACCGCGGATCCGAAATCATGTGGGACTTCATGCGCCTCGGAACAGCCCGACGCGTGGGCTCGCTGGCAGCCTTCGGTTTGCTCTATGTGGCGCTGATCATTCTCGGATTGATCCTGCGCGAGAGTTCCCAGCAATTGACGATCATCTGGCCGGCCGCCGGCATTCTCCTCATGGCGCTCTGGCTTTCGCCGCGGCGAAATTGGATCTGGATCCTGGGTATCCAGGTTGCGGTCGAACTCATCATCGATGTCGTGCGGGCAGACCATTTTACCTGGCACCGCTATGCGCCATTCATCGTGGCGAACTCGCTCGACGGGATCGTCGGCGCGCTCATAGCCGGCCGGCTCATCGCGAGGCCGGAAACTCCATCGATCCGGCATGTATTGCTGCTCTTCGGGGCGGCTGCGATCGGCGCGGCGGCGAGCGCGGTAGTCGGCGCTCTCGGTTGGCAGGAATCCTTCGGCGACGCCGCTTACTGGCACCAATGGCAGCTGTTGTGGGCTGGAAATTGGCTGGGAACTTTGTGCATGGCGCCGGTCGTGATCGGCTGGGGCGTGCGCCGGCGTACGCCCATATTGTCTGCCCCTCCGCCACCCAGGGCCGAACTGGCTTTGATCGGTGGCGCCCTACTGGCTACGACGGCGTGGGTGTTTTCAACGCAACCCGGCAGTGTTACCACGATTTTCGACCTGCCGTTCATATTGCTTGCACTCATGATCGTGGCGGCATTTCGCTTGCCGCCGCGCTGGTGCATGTCATTGGCGGCGGCGTCCACGCTCCTGGCGGCATTTTTTGCGAGCCGGGGCTTCGGGCCTTTCGCGGCCGATCCGAATCCCTTTGTCAGGGTCGGCGCCTTGCAGCTGTATCTCGCGACTCTCGTCGTGATCGCCTTCATGCTGACGATCGTCCTGCTCGAGATGCGAAACACCGTGCAGCTGTTGCGAACCAGCGGCGAGCGGTATCACAATTTCATCGAACAGAGTTCCGAAGCGGTGTGGCGGATCGAGCTTGATGTTCCGCTGCCTCCCGGCCTTCCTGCAGATGAGCAACTTGCGTGGTTTCGCGAGCACGCGAAAGTCGCCGAATGCAATTTATTGTATATGCGGCTGAATCGGCTCTACGGGCTGCCCGAGGCCGAGGACGGTCTGTGGCGCTCCGATGTGCCATGGTCCGCGGTTTATCTCGAACATATCGGCAAGGCGGCGCAGCCTGGTTTCTCGGCCGACGGTCTGCAATTTACCTTGTCGAGCGGTTCTCGGCAGTTGACGTACATCACCGGATTCCGGGGCTTCATCGTGGACGGCAAGTTGGCTCGCGTCTGGTGCGTTGCACGCGATATCACGGAGCTCGTCGAACTCAACCGGCGTCTGCGCGAAAAGCAAGACCGGCTGCAGCAGTATGCGCGGCAACTGGTCGGGGCGGAGGAGCGCGCCCGACGCGCTACCGCGGTCGATCTGCACGATGGGATAGGCCAGCAACTGGTCGGTCTGGCGATGACCCTGGATGCCGCGTCCGCGCGCGCTCTGCCCGAGGTTCGGCTTCTGCTGGGCGAGGCAACGCGAACTCTGCGCGAGGTGCAAGCAATCACGCAGCGGGTCATCGCCGATTTGAGCCCGCCGGGCTTGTACGACCTGGGGCTGGAGGCGGCATTAAAATGGCTCAGCATCTATATGCGCGGCAAGGACAACCTGCAGGTCGAGCTGCGGGTCGATCCGGATGCCGCCGCGTACAATCTCGATCTTCGAGTTCTCGTGTTCAAACTCATCCGAGAACTGCTTCGTAATGTCATCAAGCACTCGGGTGTGCAAGCTGCATCCGTCACGGTCACGCAGACGCCCGCTGAGCTCCGCGTCGTCGTGGAGGATCGCGGCGTGGGCTTCGAATGGCAGCTCAGCCTGTTCGAGCCGCGATCGGAGGGATTCGGCCTATGGAACGTGGCGGACCGCGTTAGAGCGGCGGCCGGCGAAATAACCGTGGATACCGCACCAGGCCGAGGATGCCGCGTTTCAGTCGTGTTTCCCCACGACGTGCAAGACCCGCGCAGCGGCGCTGCGGATCCAGGGAACCATCGGTCCGCAACGAACTGAGGCACGAAACCGAGGGCCGCGGTCAGCGATTCAATGCGGGCTCTTCGCGAGGCTCCGCGACATTCGCACGGCCGCCTCGCGCCCTTGATAGTAGCCCGGCACGACGCCGAGCTGGTCGAATCCCAGGCACTCGTAGAACGCCCGCGCCGGTTCATTGCACTTGCGCAATTCGAGGTTGATGCGAAAAATGCCGGCCTCCATCGCGGTGACGGTCAGCCAGCTCATCAGCTGCCGCCCAAGTCCTTGCCGGCGATGTTCCGGCGCCACGGCGAGTAAATTCAGATGCGCCACGTCTTCCCCGAAGTGCATGATGCCGAATGCGGCGATCTGCCGCTCGCGCCGCGCGACCACCACGGAAGATTCCGACCCGGTTATGAAATGTTGCACGCGCGCCGGCGTCCAAGACCAGGTGAGTCCCTGCTCGATCAAGTCGCGCGACATTTCCGCAATTTCGCGCGCATCCGTGGCGCGCGCCAATCCCAGCGTGGCGAGTTCCGACATCGCTTACCGACCCTCCGTTCTCATCCGCAGGCCGAACTCTGGCACAGATACGGCGCCGCCGTCGAGCGGCAGGCGCCTAGCGGCTACGATAGCGATCAGTCGCGAGCACGAGCTCGTGAGAATTGCCTGCCTCGAATGCCGAATGTCCCGCGTCCGGCACAATGCGGAGGTCCGCCTCGGGCCAGGCGCGATGCAAATCCCACGCGCTGGTGGCGGGACAGACGACGTCGTATCGTCCCTGAACGATCGTCGCGGGAATATGGCGGATGCGCGGTGCATCGTCGAGCAATTGAGCTTCGCTGCGCAGGAAGCCTCGATTCACGAAGTAATGACATTCGATTCGCGCCACCGACAGCGCGAACAGGTCCTCGCCCCACTTCTTGATGTTGTCGCCGTTGCTGTACAAGAAACTGGCAGAGGCTTCCCATATCGACCATGCGCGGGCCGCCGCCAGCGCCGCGCGCGGATCGCTGCCGATCAGGCGCTTGTGATAGGCGCTCAGGAAATCATCGCGCTCCTCAGGCGGAATCGCGTCGCGGTAGGCTTCCCACGCGTCGGGGAATATTTCCGAGGCGCCGTGTTGATAGAACCAGCGGATTTCCGAATAACGCAACAGGAAGATCCCGCGCAGCACCAGCTCGCTGACGCGATCCGGATTGGCCTCTGCGTATGCCAGCGCCAAGGTGCTGCCCCATGATCCGCCGAACACGAGCCAGCGCTCGATCCCAAGGTGCTTGCGCAGCCGTTCGATGTCGGCGACCAGGTGCCAAGTCGTATTCTCGATCAGACTCGCGCTCGGACGGCTGCGCCCGCAACCGCGCTGATCGAACACCACGATGCGGTAGTGCTGCGGATCAAAGAATTGCCGGGCACGCTTATCGGAGCCGGCTCCCGGACCTCCATGCAAAAATACGGCGGGCTTGCCTGCCGGGTTGCCGCATTCTTCATAGTAGATCTCATGGACCTCCGAGACGCGCAGGTAGCCGTGCCGAAACGGCTCCAGGGCGGGATACAACTCGCGGCGGTCCGCATTGCGCTGACGCTGGACGGAGGCAGCGCGCGCCTTGGCGGGAGTTTTTGTTTTTTTAGAAGCAACGCGCTTGGGTAACGCGCGCGCCGGCATGACCCGCGATTTGACGCGCGTGGTCTTTTTCTTATTCATCGATATACCTCTTGAGGATGCTTAAGCTCGCTTGACCATGGGACCGAGCGGCCGCCCGCCGAGCAGATGCAAATGCAGGTGGTAGACTTCCTGACCTCCGTCCGCATTGCAATTGACGATCAACCGATAGCCGCTCTCGGCGATGCCCTGCTGGCGCGCCAGATCCCGCGCAACAATGAACATGTGGCCGATCAGGGCTTCATCATCGTCGGCGACGTCGTTGGCGGTAGGAATGGGTTTGTGCGGGACAATCAGTATGTGCACCGGGGCCGCGGGTCGAATGTCCAAAAAGGCGATCACACGGGAGTCGCGGTATACGACCGTGGCCGGCAGATCGCCCGCGATGATTTTTTCGAAAAGCGTAGGCATTTCAACGCCTCCGGGTCTTAAGGGATCCCAAGATTAGCAGGAACGGCATCGCTCTACGGCGCCGATGCGGCGACCGCCGCAGCCCGTTCTACCTGCCAGCCGCCCCCCAAGGCGCGGTAGAGCTGCACCACCGAGAGCAGAGTATTGAGGCGTGCCGCCGATAGCGACAGCTCCGCGTTGAACAAATCGCGGTTGGCGTCGATGACATTGAAGTAGGAGGCGTAGCCGACGCGATATCGCGCCAGGGCAATGGTGCTGGCCCGCCGCAGCGCGTCGACCTGTGCTTCCTCGGCGGCTTGCAGATCGGCGTCTTGCTGACGCGCGATAAGGGCGTCCGAGACCTCTTGAAAAGCGGTCCGTACGCTTTTCTGATACTGCAAGAGCGCCTCCCGCTTTTGCGCATCGGCGAGGTCTACCTGATACACGCTGCGCTGCGAATTGAGGAGAGGCTGCGTCGCGTTGCCGGATGCGGACCAAGCGCGCGCCGGAGCGCCGAGCAGAGAGGACAGTGCACTGCTGATGCCGCCGCCCACGACCGTGAGGCTGATGTTGGGGTACAAGTTTGCCTTGGCAATTCCCACCTGGGCGTTCGCCGCAATCAAATTTTCCTCCGCCTCGCGCAAGTCCGGACGGCGCTCCAACAATACCGAAGGGAGTCCGGCGGCCGGCACCGGCGGCAGCACCCGGCCCGCACTTCTAGATATGTGGTCCGGATTGCGGCCGAGCAGCACGCTCAATTGATCTTCGGTTTGCGCGATCCTACGCAGAAGATCCGGCACGTTCGCCTGCACGATGGCCAATTGGGCTTGGGCAGTGGCCACGTCGAGATCCGATACCGTACCGCGATCGTGCTGCGCCTGGGTCAGGTCCACGAATTTTTGCCGTGTCTCGAGCGTACGGCGAGTGATGTCGAGTTGCTCGTCCAGAGTTTGCAAGGTGAAGTAATCGGTCACCACACTCGCCACAAGCGCCGCCATCACGTCCTGTTTGGCATAGGCGGATTGCAACAGCTGGGCGCGCGCCGCCTCCGTCGCCCGGCGGTACTTGCCCCAGAAATCGATCTCGTAGGAGAGGCTGCCCTCGAGCGTAAACAGGTTATTTATTGCTGGAATTCCGGGCGGCAACTCGTATGAGGACGTGCGTTGCCGCAAGCCTGAGGCGGTCACGCCTACTTGCGGCACCTGTTGAAGCCGAGTCGAACCGAGCACCGCGCGCGCCTGATCGACTCGCGCGGCAGCGATGCGCACGTCGAAGTTGTCGACGAGGCATTCGCGGATCAGCGCCTGAAGGACAGGATCCTGATAAACCTGCCACCACCCGGCGTCGGCAACTGCCGCGGCTGCATCGGGCGCGAAGCGATAAGCCGCGGGCGCATTCGTCTCCGGCCGCCGATATTCCGGTCCGACAGCGCAGCCTGCGACGGCCAGCGTCACCGCCGCTGCGCCGACCACGGTGGGCATCAGCTTGCGCTTCATGGCTCCGCTACCGGCATGGGCTTGCGCGTACGGCGGAGACGTTCGGCGAGAGTTTGCATCAGCACATAGAAGACGGGGATCAGAAAAATCCCGACGAGCGTGGCGGCGCTCATCCCGAAAACCACCGCGGTGCCGAGCACGCGGCGGGCGGAAGCGCCGGCGCCGGTGGCAATCGCCAACGGCAATGAACCGAATATAAAGGCGAATGACGTCATCAGAATCGGCCGCAATCGCAAGCGAGCCCCCGCAATCGACGCCTCCACCAAGGGTTTGCCGCGCTCATACTCGAGCTTGGCAAATTCGACTATCAGAATCGCGTTCTTGGCCGCGAGCCCGATCAGCATCACGAGGCCGATCTGCGCATAGATGTCGTTCTGCATGGCGCGCAATGCCAGACCGCCATAGGCGCCGAGGACGGCGAACGGAATGCACAGCAGTACGGCAAAGGGTACGGCCCAGCTTTCGTATAGAGCCGCCAGCACCAAGAAGACGAAGACGATTGCCATGGCGAAAATGGCTCCGCTCTGCCCGCTGGAGATCTTCTCCTGATACGTAGTGCCGGTCCAGTCATAGGCGTAGCCGCTCGGCAAATCCCGCCCCAATTCCTCCATCGCCCGCGTTGCTTGGCCGGAGCTGTAGCCTGGTGCCGGCGAGCCGTTGATGGTCACCGCGCGGAACACGTTGAAGCGCTCGATGTACTCCGGACCCGTTTTGGGATTGATCGTCACCAGCGTCGACAGCGGCACCATGTCGCCCTGCGCGGTTCTCACGTAAAGGCCATTGACGGCATCCGGCGCTGCGCGCGCATCCGCCTCCGCCTGCGCGGTCACTTTGTAAGTGCGGCCGTACAGGTTGAAGTCGTTGATATAGTTGCCGCCGAGGAAAGTCTGCAAAGCGGCGAAGATGCTGGAGATTGACACTCCCAAGGTTTTAGCACGCTCGCGGTCAAGGACGAACTCGATCTGGGGAGTGCGCGTATTGAACTGGGTGAAGATGCGGGTTAGTTCGGCGCGCTTGTTCGCTTGCGCGATGAAATCATCCAGTACGGCGCCAAATTTTTGAATATCGCCGCCACCGCGGTCCTCGAGGATGAATTCGAAGCCGCCGGCCGTCCCGATGCCCGGAATGGGCGGCGGATTGAAAACGAAAACGTTCGCTTCCTTGATGGCGGAACCGATTCGATTGGCCCGGGCCGCAAGTGCCTGCGCGCCGTGCTCCCCTCCGCCGCGTTTGGCCCAGGGTTTCAGTATCATGAAAATCGTGGCGGCATAGGGCGAGTTGGTCCCGGTGAGCAGATTCAATCCGGTGACGGCGAAGGTATCCTGCACTTCGGGCTGCTCCCGCAGTTGCTTGCGGAACGCGTCCGCTACTGCTTCGGTGCGCTGGATCGAGGCGCCCAGCGGCAGAGTCACAAGCCCGATGAGATAACCCTGATCTTCATCCGGCATGAATCCGGTTGGCCGGCTGTACACGAGCCAAAATGCCGCCGCGCTCAAGACGAGAAACAGCATCATCGATTGCGCGCTGCGGCGGATGCGGTTGCGAACCGAGTCCGTGTAGCGTGCGGTGAATCGCTTGAACATTCGATTGAATGCCCCGAAGGCGCGTCCGAGGAACCCGCCGAAGTGCGACTGATCAGTGGGTTTGAGGAGCAGGGCGCACAGCGCCGGCGTCAGCGTCAGCGCGACGATCAGCGATATGGATACCGATACCGCAAGCGTGAGCGCAAATTGCCGGTAGAACTGGCCGGTCAGTCCGCCGAGGAAGGAGACCGGCACGAAGACCGAAACCAGCACCAGTGCGATCGCGACGACGGGTCCCGCGACTTCCTTCATGGCTGCCTTGGTTGCTTCGCGAGCCGCGAGCTTGCGGCTGTCCATGATTTCGGTGACCGCCTCGACCACGACGATGGCGTCATCCACGACCAGGCCGATGGCGAGTACCAGGGCGAATAGCGTGAGGGTATTGATCGAGAACCCGAGCGCGACGAAGGCGCTGAATGCGCCGATCAGGGACACCGGCACGGCCACCATGGGGATGAGCGTCGCGCGCCAGCTCTCCAAGAAGATAAACACGACCAGCAGTACCAGCACGCCGGCAATCAGCAGGGTCACGACGACTTCATGCACGGATTCGGAGACGAACAGCGTGGTATCGAAGGGGATGGAATAATGGATTCCTTCCGGAAAGCTCGGCGCCAGCACATCCATGGCCTGACGCACGCCGCGGGCGACGTCCAATGCGTTCGCATCCGGCAACTGATAGATCCCGATGATCGCGGTGGGCACGCCGTTGAGCCGGGTGGAGCGCGAATAATCCGTGGCCGCAAGCTCGACGCGCGCGATGTCCTTGAGATGCACGACGGCCCCGTCGGGGCCGGTGCGCACGACGATGGCCTCGTATTCCTCCGGCCGGGACAGCCGGCCCTTCACCGACGCGACGTACTGCATTTGCTGCCCGGGCGGTGCCGGCTCGGCGCCGATATTGCCGGCCGGCGCGACGACGTTCTGCTCATTGACGATGCTGGTCACATCCTCGGTGGTGACGCCCAGGCGCGCCATCTTTGCCGGATTGAGCCAGATGCGCATGCCGTAGTCGCGCGCGCCGAACACCACGACCTGGCCGACTCCGCGCACGCGAGCCAATGCGTCGTAGACATGAAGCGTTGCGAAATTGGAAAGAAACAAATAATCGTAGCGTGGGTTGTCGGAGCCGATCGCAACCGTGAGAAGGATCTGCGGTTGTCGCTTGGCGACCGTGATGCCCTGCTGCAGCACCTGTGCCGGCAGCTGGCGCTGAGCGATGGCGACCTGGTTCTGCACGTCGACCGCGGCGATGTCCTGCGCGGTGCCGACATCGAACGAGACCGTGAGACTGTAGCTGCCGTCGTTGGCGCTCTTGGAATCCATGTAGATCATGTGCGGCACGCCGTTGACCTGCTGCTCGATCGGGGCGGCAATCGACTGCTCGATGGTGGCAGCGTCGGCGCCGGGAAAGGTCGTCGATACCACGATCGTCGGCGGCGTGATCTGCGGAAAACGGGCTATCGGCAGGCCGGCAAGAGAAACGGTGCCGGCAATCGTGATGATGATCGCCAGGACCGTGGAGAGGATCGGATGGTCGATGAAATAATCGATCATGCCGAGGGAGCGGCTTTGACCGGCACTCCGGGCTTGAGATGTTGCACTCCGTCAACTATGACGACGTCGCCGGCCTTGAGCCCTTGCTGCACCTGCCAGTCGGACCCGACGCGTGGACCCAGCTGCACATCACGCTGCTGCGCATGCTCCCCGGCATCGACTATCCAGACATAATTCTTGCCCTGCAAATCCTGGACCGCCCGCTGCGGCACCACGATGGCATTCGGATCCTGCTGCGCCGCCACTTGTACGCGCGCAAATTGACCTGCATGCAGCAGCTGGTGCGGATTGTCCACCTCCAGGCGAAGCGCCAGCGTGCCGGTGCGCGGATCGACGGCAGGGTCGATGAAGTTGAGCCTAGGCGTCTGCAAATATTCAGAGCCGTCCGCCAGAAATATTCGAAACGGGGGCGGTGTTTTTGAGTTCTGGCTCGGAGCGCGTCCGAGCTGGCGCTGCATGCTTAGCATGCGTTGTTCGCTGACGCTGAAATTGACGTACATCCGGTCGATCTCGTAAATCGTGGTCAGCAACGTGCTGTTGGCAGTGACCATGCCGCCCTGGCGCAGCTGCGCGCGGCCCATCACGCCGTCAATCGGACTCAGGATGGTGGTATAGCCGAGATTCAGCTCCGCCGACCTGACGGCCGCTTTGGCCGCGTCTATCGACGCGAGATTGGCTTGGTTCTTCGCCACGGCTGCGTCTAACTCCTGCTGACTCACCGCGTCGATTTCCGACAACGACTTGGCACGCTTGAGGTCGCGTTGCGACTGCAGCGAGGCGGCTTCGCTCTGTGCGAGCGAGGCCTTTGCCTGGGCCAGAGCGGCGATGTAGGGTTCGCGATCGATGACGAATAACAATTGTCCGGCCTTGACCGGCTCGCCTTCGATCGGTACGCGCTTCTCCAGCATGCCGCCTACGCGGGGACGGATCTCGACCGCGTTGACCGCCTCGGTTTGTGCGACGTAGTCCTCGGGAAAAGTGACCGGATGCGGGGTGATCGTAATGATCGACACGGCAACAGCCGCCGGCGCGGGGGGCGCGCTCTTCGAGCAGGCCACGATCGATAGCGCGGCGGCGGCAACGACGGCAATCCGAACAACAATGCAATTCGCGGCAAGGCAGCGAGGCATGATTTTTCCCTTCGGCAGCCGATCGACCCCATCGAAATCAGGTCGACGACTGCGCGCGAGCCCTAGCATAAAAGGCATCCGGCCCAACCGCACGCCCGTGGTCGGATTCGACCCGGACGTAACTCAATGGCATGTCAAAACTTCATCCGGAACTCGGCACCGATCATTCGCGGCGGATTGACCACGATACGCGGACGCCCGATCGTTTCTGCGGCGAGCGAGCGGTTGTCGCCGAGGTTAGCCTCCGTGTTCGTGAGATTTTTCCCGACCAGGGCAATCTCGTAGCTGCGAACGTCGTAGGCAAGGCGCATATCGAGAATGTTGTAGCTTGGCCGAACGCGCGGAAAGTTCGCGTTGACACTCGCGCTGACGCTGTCCCCCGTGTAAGAGTAGCTCAATGTGCTCGCAATGCTGCTCGATTCTGCGAGCGGTACGGTGTATGTCGCCGACGCATTGGCAGTCCAGTCCGGCACCTGGTAGACGCGGTCGCCGACCTTGAGAGTCGGTATTAGCGCGCTGGCCTCGGTGATCCGCGCGCGCTGATAACCGACTCCGGCGGACAGATCGAGTCCCGCGGCCGGCCGCACGTGCGCCTCCAGTTCAGATCCCTTGATCTCCGCGGCGCCCGAATTCGCGCGAAATTGAAAACCGCACGGCAAGGCCACGCTCTGCTGGATCTTGTTCCATTTCACCCAGAACACGGCGCCGTCGAGCGTGACCCTATTGTCGGCCCACGCGGTTTTCGCGCCGAGCTCATAGTTCCAGAGGCTATCCGACTTGTAGCTCTTGGTTTGACTCGCGCTGGTATAGCCCAGCGCCTGCAATTGGGCGAAGCAACCGAGCGGGTCGATGGTGCTGTTGCCGGGAATGGAGGGAACCAACCCGCCGGGACGGAAGCCGCGCGCGATCTGAGCGTACAGCAGCTTGTCGGAGGACAGCTTGTAATCGACTCCTAATTTCGGATTCACGCCGCTTTCCGTGAACGATTGCTCCGGATCGTTGATGCGCGCGCCGCCAAAGGCGATTCCTTCCAGATACCCGCCCGTCTGCGTCTTGATACGGTAACCCCGCAGCCCGCCCGTGAGCGCCCACTGTTCATTGAAATGATAGGACAACTCTCCGTAAATCGCCGGCTCGCTGACTCGGGTCTGGTAGTCCTGACCGAAGATTTCGTCCGGGTTCAATGGATTGACCGGAATCGGCAGCCCCGGGATGCCCTGCACGACGAATCCACCGGTTTTACTGATGCCCGGGGCGATCGACGGCGGATAGTAGCCCGCATAGGGAACTCGACCCCGAGTATCCGAAAAATACAGTCCGGCGACGTATTGCCAAGGTCCGGATAGTTTCGAGGTGAAGCGGAACTCCTGCACGAACCGGTGAATTTGTTTGAGTTCACGAATCGTCGTGGCGATGGGAACCGCCTTGTACGCAGGCGTGTTCGGGTTAGCCGCGTCACCGAGTGGAATTCCGTCGAACGGCGCCAGCAGGTTTTGCCAGATGAAATCACTCTGGTCTTCGGTCTCATCCACCGTCCGGTCGAAATAAGATGTGGAGGAGAGGAAGGCGAAGGCGTTGCCTTCGTATTTGACTCCCACGGAGGCCAACGTCCAGGCGTCGTCGCTGCGTTCCGGCAAATTGAAGAATCGGTCTTGCATGTAGCTGGAGGGATGCATGTTCGGCGCGTTGACGAACGTTCCCGGCACGGGCACCGGATACGATCCGCCGTCGGCGTACAAGAGCCCATTCGCTTTCGATTGCTGGTACATGATACGAGGCGTGATCAGCAGCGCATCGGTCGGCTTGATCGCCAACGACACCGCGCCGCCGTAACTATTCACGCGGCCCACATCGTCGGTGGTCGAGGTCGGCAAACCGCCGAGCGTCGTCGGGTTTGCCGTCGCCGGCAGATTGGCGGCATCGGCGGCGTTCGACAAATACCGGCGCTCGAAGAACCCGGCATCGTGCTGAAAGAACAAAACCGCCCGCAACGCCATCGTGTCCTGGATGAGCGGCACGTTGAACGCGCCGTCGACCCCGTAATCGGGGTTGACCGCATTCCATGTCTTGCCGCCGTTCACTCGCAGCCGGCCGTCGGCGCTATTGAAGTCCGGCTGTTCGGTGATCAGGCGAACTGTGCCGCCCATGGACCGAGCGCCGTAGAGGGTTCCCTGCGGCCCGCGCAAGACCTCGATGCGTTGGATGTCGACGATCCGCGGATCGATCGAATCCGGCACGGGCGTCTCGTCGATATAGAACCCGGTCGTGCCGTCGCCGGAGATGCCGCGAATCGATATTGTCCGTGCCGTGCCGCTACCGTCGCCGGTGCCGGCGAACGCCAGATTGGGTACCTTCCCGCCGTAATCGAAGAAGCTATAGATTGCCTTCTGTTCCAAATTGCGCGCATCGATGGCAGTGATCGACAGCGGCACGTCCTGCAGGCTTTCGCTGCGTCGCTGTGCGGTTACGACGACCTCGGGAATTTGGTCGGATCCCACGGACGGCGACGTCTGCGCCGATGCCGCAGCGCCGATGAGGAAGCTACACACCGACAGTGCCTGGTTATATCTGTTCATATCCCTTCCCGTACTGATGCAATTTTTTCGTTTAATGACCGGCGATGCATCGAGGCAGCGCCGATAATAGTACATTATCCGATACCAGAAACGCGCTTGGAGCAAGCGATGACCCTACCCAGAGAACCCCGCATTCATCCTGTGGCGATTGCGGCCCTCCGTCCGACCCAGATCACGATCGGCATGCGCGAGGTCATGGCCAAGCGCGAGGGTTGGCGGGATCATCCGCAACGAAAGCGGGCCGACTTTCTCGGCAAACATCTGATTCCCGTCATCTGGGGTCCGAAGGAGGAGTTCTACGTCATCGATCATCATCACCTGGCCTTGGCCCTGCATCAGGAAGGCGTCAGGGATATCGCCACGACGGTGGTCGCAGACCTGCGCCGACTGCCGCGAGGGGCCTTCTGGGTGTACTTGGACAACCGCGGGTGGCTGCATCCTTTCGATGCGCGGGGGCGGCGGCGCAGCTACGACGACGTGCCGAAGCGGATCTCGGCGATGGTGGACGATCCATATCGCAGTCTGGCGGGTGAACTGCGTCAGAACGGCGGCTTTGCGAAGGATACCACACCCTTCAGCGAGTTCTTGTGGGCAGACTTTTTGCGCCGGCGAATCAAGCGCAAGCTACTCGTCGCCGATTTTTCCGCCGCGCTGGTTCGGGGATTGAATCTCGCCAAGAGCCGCGAGGCCGACTATCTGCCCGGTTGGTGCGGCCCCGCGAACGATCAGTGAACAAGCTCGGTGCAATCAACCCGGCGGACGCGCTTGCGGGCGTTTCGCTTGCCGGTCTTCTGTTGCCCGAGGCGGTGGCCTATTCGGGCCTCGCCAATCTGCCCCCGCAGGCGGGAGTGATTGGATTATTCGCGGGGCTCATCTGCTATGCCCTGATCGGCCGCAGTCCCTACGCCATCGTCACCGCCACTTCGTCGTCTGCGGCCGTATTGGCGGCGGCGACGTTGGCTCTGGGCGCCACGACGGCGGCACAACGCGTCGCGTTCGCCTCGCTCTTGGTGTGCGGGACGGGGATTGCCTTTTTGTTGGCCGGCTGTGCGCGGCTCGGCGCAATGTCGAACCTGATCGCCCGGCCGGTGCTGCGCGGATTCTCTTTCGGGCTGGCCCTGGTCATCGCCGCGAAGCAATGGCCGCATGTCGTCGGCTTGCATGTTCACAGCACCGGCTTCGTGGCCCTGCTGGCGGAGATCTTTCGCAATGTCGACGCCTGGCAGCCGTCGAGCCTAGCAACCGGCGTCTGTGCGTTGCTGGCGCTTTTCATACTCGGCGGCTTCCGGCGCGTGCCCGGCCTGCTGGTGGTGATCGTCGCCGGGATTGCAGCCGCGCCGTGGCTCGCCTCCCGCGGCGTCCTGCTGACGGGACCCATCCATCTCGCCCTCGAATCGCCGGCGCTGCCGATGCCGCCGTCCGCGCAAAGGCTGCCGATGATCGAGTTCGCGCTCGCATTGATGTTCATTCTGTATGCCGAATCCTATAGTTCGATCCGCACATTCGCCTTGAGGCACGACTGCACCGTGCAGCCCAATCGCGACTTGCTTGCGCTCGGTGTCGCGAACCTGGTGTCTGGCGCCTTTCATGGCACCCCGGTCGGCGCGGGTTATTCGGGCACGTCGGCGAATGAAGCGGCCGGCGCGCAATCGCGCGCCGCGGGCTTGTATGCCGCCGCGACGATTCTGGCGCTCGTGCTGCTGTTTCTGCCATGGATCGAACGCATACCCGTTCCCGTGTTGGCTGCAATCGTCATCCATGCGGTCAGCAAGTCCTTACGCCTTGCCGTTTTTCGACCATATTTTCGCTGGAGGCGCGACCGGCTGGTCACCGTGACGGCGGTGGCCGCGGTCCTGGCGTTCGGCATGCTCGACGGACTGCTGGCGTCCATTGCTTTCAGCCTCGCGATGCTGCTGCATTCGTTGGCGAGCCCGCGTCTTTCCGTACTAGGCCGCCTGGGTGCGCACGATTTCGTCAGCCGCGCCCGTTTTCCAACGGCTTCCTCTCCGCCCGGCGTTCTCGTGCTGCGGCCCGAGGAGCCGTTGTTCTTCGCGAACGCCGAGCCGTTGCTGGCGATTGCGCGGCGGGAGGTGGTGAAACGCCCGGACGCGCGGTTGGTGGTTCTGAGTCTCGAGGAATCGCCGGATCTGGACGGCACTGCGCTGGAGAGCCTTGGAGAATTCGCGATCTGGTTGGCTGCACGCAAGATCGAGATACGGATGGCGCGGTTGCAAGACGCCAGCCGCGATGCATTGATGCGGGCCAACTTCAGTCAGCTGCCGCTGAGCGGGCTCGATTACCACAGCGTCGACGATGCGGTCGCAACGACATCGGCTTGAGCGGGATATAAATCGCGCGCAGAGCCCTGCTCCTCGATTTACGTGCCCGTGAATTTCGGCGCGCGCTTGTCACGAAACGCCTGCACGCCTTCGGCAAAATCCCTAGTGTTGCCAAGCTCGGCTTGCGCGACCGCCTCCAACGCCAATTGCTCGGCCAGCGTACGGGGCGGCTCCACGTTGAAGGCCGCCTTGATGCGTTGGAATGCTTGCGTGGGTCCGGTGGCGAACCGTCGCGCTATCGATTCCGCCTGCGCCGGCAACGCCGCATCGTCGACGCAGGCCCAGATGAGCCCCCAGCTCGCCGCTTCCGCCGCAGTCAATGCATCGCCAAGCAATGCCAAGCCCTTCGCGCGCGCAGTGCCCACCAGCCGCGGCAAATGGAAGGTGCTGCCCAGATCGGGCATGAGGCCGAGCTTGGACGCAAACAGTTGCAGAAAAGTGGCGGAGCGTGCCGCCAAAACGATATCGCCAACAAGCGCGAGGCTCACTCCGGCACCCGCTGCCACGCCGTTGACCGCCGTCACGACCGGCACGCGAAGCCCGTACCAAGCGTCCACCATTGGGTTGAAATGTTCCCGCAATCCAGCGCCGATATTCTCGCCGCGGCTGCGCTCTCGATCTCCTAAAAGATCATCGCCCATGATATCCGCGCCGGCACAAAATGCGCGGCCGGAGCCGGTGAGCACGACGGCGCGAATGGCCGGATCGCCATCGATCGCCGCTGCGGCAGTCCGCAAATCCGTGATCAACTTCAGATCGAGCGCGTTCAGTTTATCCGGACGATTGAGCGCGACGTAGGCGATGGCGTCGCGCCGCTCGAAAAGCAGAGTGTCGAATTGCATAATTCAGCTCCGATTGTTTTGGTACGCGACAGGGCGCGATGTCACGAAGGTGTGCGGCGCAGCGGAGTACGCCATAATGACATGAAACACGTCAATGACCCACCGTTGCGGAGCCGTACATGCCTCTCCCCGAGATTTTGCAAGGCTGCCTGCGGCTACCCGTCATTGGGGCGCCGATGTTCATCGTCTCAACTCCCGCGTCTCGTGCTGGCACAGTGCAAGGCAGGTATCGTCGGTTCATTCCCAGCGCTGAATGCGCGGCCGGCGGCCGTGCTCGACGACTGGCTCGCGGAGATTACGGCTGAACTTGCCGCTTACAGCCGCGCCAACCCCGGGCTCAAAGTGGCGCCGTTCGCGGTCAACCAAATCGTGCACAGCAGCAACGATCGGCTGGCGCATGATATGGCCCTGTGCGTCAAGCACCGGGTGCCCATCGTCATCACGAGCCTGCGGCCGCCGGCCGAAGTAGTTGCCGCCGTGCACGGCTACGGCGGCGTCGTATTCCACGACGTCATCAATTTGCGCCACGCGGAAAAAGCCGCGGCGCAGGGCGTCGACGGCATCATAGCGGTGTGCGCCGGCGCGGGCGGCCACGCCGGCGTGTTGAGCCCGTTCGCCTTGGTCAAACAGATCCGAGAGGTCTATACAGGAACGATCATTTTGTCGGGCGCCATGAGCACCGGCGCCGACGTGCTCGCCACGGAGGCACTGGGGGCGGATCTCGGCTATCTGGGGACGCGCTTCATCGCCACCGAAGAAGGCAACGCCAGCGCCGAGTACAAGCAAATGCTAGTCGACAGCCGCGCCGAGGACATCGTATATACCTCGTTGTTCAGCGGTGTCGCCGGGAATTATCTGCGCGGCAGCATCGCGCGAGCGGGGCTCGATCCGGACAGGCTTCCTGAGGCCGATAAGACAAAAATGAATTTCGGCACCGGCGGCAACGCGGAATTCAAGGCGTGGCGCGATATTTGGAGTGCCGGTCAGAGCGTCAGCGGCATCCGTCGCGTCGAGACGGTAGAGGCGCTGGTCGATCGGATGGCGGGCGAATACGAGGCGGCGCGTGCAAGGATCATGAAGTGCGGGTAGGGATCATGAAGCGGGTAGGGATCTTGAAGTGCGGGGAGGGATCTTGAAGTGCGTGTAAGCGCCGATCAATTACCGGGGTCGCTGGCTCGAAACCTGGCGGGGATATACCTTGTTTCCGGCGATGAACCACTTCTCGTCGGCGAGGCCGCGGACGCCATCCGTGCCGCGGCGAGAGCGGCGGGATATGCGGACCGCACGGTATTTTCCATCGACCGCAGTTTCTCTTGGGATGAGTTCAGCCATGCGAGCAAGTCTTTGTCGCTGTTCGCCGAGCGGCGCTTGTTCGAGCTCAGGATGCCGAGCGGCAAGCCCGACAAGGGTGCGCAGCAACTAGCTGAGTTCGCGGTGCAACCGCCGCCCGACGTCATATGCTTGGTCGTCACCGGCAAACTCGACAAAAGGGCGAGCGATGCGCCTTGGGTGCGGGCCGTCGAGAAGCATGGCGTCTGGGTGCCCATATGGCCGGTGGAGACTGCCGCGTTACCGGCGTGGCTGCGCGCGCGCGCCAAGCAGTTGCACCTGGAGATGGAACCGGCGGCAGCACAGCTCATCGTCGATCGCGTAGAAGGAAACCTTCTGGCAGCGAAACAGGAACTCGAGAAACTGAGTTTGCTGGCGAGCGGCGGCCCGATCAGCCCGGCTTTGGTAATGCGGTCGGTCGGCGACAGCGCCCGCTATGACGTTTTCCAGCTCGCCGAGGCGGCCTCCGCCGGCGAGGCGGCGCGCGCGCTGCGGGTGCTCCTGGGGCTCAAGAGCGAGGGCGTGGAACCCACGCTGATCTTGTGGGCGCTGGTCCGGGAACTGCGCGGACTATGGCAGGCGCGCGAACGCGACCGTCTGCGTTCCACGATGCGCGGGAGCGGATGGAATCTGGCAGCGACGCCATCGCCGCGTGCCTTGTCTCGAGCGAAGAAGCTGCCCTTGGCGCGATTGCTCGTGCAAGCCAGCCTTACGGACCGAATCATCAAGGGGCTGGCGCCCGGCGATGCCTGGAGCGCAGTGACCGCACTCACGGCCAGCCTCGCCGGCGCTTTGCAAGCGACCGGGGAATCAGGCAGGGTAGCCGTATGAACCCTATGGGTATTTTCGGCGGAACTTTCGACCCAATCCACTACGCGCACTTGCGCACCGCATTCGAGCTGCAACAGGCGCTGCGTCTGAAGGAAATTCGGTTTCTCCCGGCCGGAAATCCACCACATCGCGATCAACCGCTTGCCGACGCGCAATTGCGGCTGCAAATGGTCCAGTTGGCCACCGCCGGCCAAGCCGGCTTCGTCGTCGACGACCGCGAGGTGCGCAAGGAAGGCCCGTCTTACTCGGTCGAGACCTTGGCGGAGCTGCGCCACGAGTATCCGGATCGCAGCCTTTGCTTGATCGTGGGTATGGATGCCTTCCTGAGCTTGCCGAAATGGCATCAATGGCGTGAACTCCTGCAATTGGCCCACCTGGTGGTCGCGCATCGGCCGGGCTGGCGCGCGCCCGGCATGGGCCCCCTCGGCGAGCTTTTGGTCGATCGAGGTACCGGGCGAATCGGCGATTTGCACGAGTCTCGAGCGGGTTGCATTTACATTCACGCCGTCACTCAACTGGAGATTTCTTCCACCGAGGTGCGCCAGCTGATCGGCATGGGCCGCGATCCGCGCTTTCTCATGCCCGATGCAGTGCGTAAACTGATCCTGGATACCAATTGCTATGCCAAAACACGGACAACGTAGTGCCACCCAGTAAAGAGACCCCGAACATCAACTCGAAGGACCGCAAGAAAGCGGTCGACAATCCGGCCGGCGAAAAGACTGCCGGCAAGCCTAGAGCCGACGGCAAGTCAAAGGCCGCATCCAAGGCAAAGACCGCCGGCAAGCCAAGGGCCGCAGGCAAGCCAAAGGTTGAGGGCAAGCCCAAAGCCGCCGAGAATCGCAAAGACCCGAGCAAGCCCAAGGCCACCGAGATCGCCAAGCCAAACAGTCGCTCTCTTCGCTCAAATCCGTGGTTGTCGATGCATTGGCCGATATGAAAGCATTGGATGTCAAGGTGCTCGATGTGCGCGAACTCACGGACATCGCCGATTTCATGGTGATTGCAAGCGGAACTTCCGATCGACACGTGCGCTCCGTTGCGCAACGCGTGGTCGAAAAAACTAAGGAGGCGGGATTCCGTCCCCACGGCGTCGAGGGTCAGCAAGACAGCGACTGGGTTCTCATCGATTTGAACGAGATGATCGTGCACGTCATGTTGCCTCGCGTGCGCGAGTTCTACGGGCTCGAGAAGCTATGGGACATGACGGCAACGAAGCGCGCCGCGCGCGCCTAAAAACCCGAGCGCTCAGTGCATGAAGTGCCGGTTGATCGCGGCCGGCACCCGGATGCCCGAATGGATCAATTGCGGATTTCGCGAATACCAAAGGCGATTGCGCACCCCCCTCGTCTTGGACTTGCAAGAGATAGCTGTGGCGGCGCGTCGCCCCGGCGAGAATCCCCTGCGCGCAATCGAGCGCGAAGGAGCGGACATGCTCGCCGCGCTGGGCCAGAACGATTATGTCGTGGCGCTGGAAATCGCCGGCAAGAGCATGAGCACGGAGCAAGTGAGCATTTGGCTCGGCGAGCGCCTGAGGGACGGACGGCCCCTTGCGCTGCTGATCGGCGGTCCCGACGGCCTGTCGGCCAAATGCCGCGAAAGGGCCGATCGCAGCTGGTCCTTGTCACCTCTCACCTTGCCGCATGCCTTGGTCAGGGTGGTGGTGGCCGAGCAGATCTACCGCGCCATGAGTTTGCTAGCAGGCCACCCGTATCACCGAGCTTAAGTGCCGTACGTTCGGTATCCTCGCGACATGTCCGTAGATTTCGTTTATCTGGCCTCGGCATCGCCGCGACGGCGTGAGCTGCTGCAGCAAATCGGCGTTTCCTTCCGGGTCGTGGGCGGCGCGGTCGACGAAACGGTATTGGCCGGCGAGGGGCCTGCGGCCTATGTCGCGCGGCTGGCTGCGGCCAAAGCCAATACCGGGTGGGATAACAGCCGTGACACCGTCCGGATTCCCGTATTGGCGGCAGACACGGCGGTCGCACTCGAGGGACAGATACTCGGCAAGCCGTCGGATCAGGAGCACGCCGAGTGCATGCTGAGCCGGCTCTCGGGCCGCACCCACGAGGTGTGGACCGCCGTGGCATTGCGGGCCGCGGGGGGCCTTCAATCCAGAATCAGCCGCAGTGAAGTCACCTTCCGCAGTATCACGGCGGGCGAAGCGCGGGCCTATTGGGAAACCGGCGAGCCCGGCGATAAGGCGGGTGCCTATGCCATCCAAGGCAGAGCTGCGATTTTCATAGCCGAGCTGCGCGGCAGCTATTCCGGCGTGATGGGACTGCCGCTATTCGAAACGGCGGAGCTCTTGAGCGAGGCTGGCGTATTACGCTGGCCCGGGCCAAGCCAGACACGATGAGCACTGAAATTCTGGTCAATGCCAGCACTCATGAAGCGCGCGCGGCGGTTGTCGAGAACGGCGTGCTGCAGGAGGTGTATCTCGAGCGTGCAAGCCGCCGCGGGCTCATCAGCAACATCTATAAAGGGCGCGTGTCGAGGGTTCTTCCGGGCATGCAGGCGGCATTCGTCGAAATCGGCATGGAACGCACTGCATTCCTGCACGCCTCGGATATATTCGATTCGCGCCATGCCGACACCGGCATCGAGCCGCCGCGCACGGAAAACATCCGCTCACTGGTTGCCGAAGGCAACGAGATCCTGGTGCAGGTCGTGAAAGACCCGCTGGGGACCAAAGGTGCTCGCCTCACGACCTATATCACTCTGCCTTCCCGATACCTGGTGTATATGCCGAAGGGCCATGGGGTCGGCGTTTCGGCGCGAATCGAGAATGAAAGCGAGCGCGAGCGCCTGCGTGCCGCGGTGTTGGCGACCGTCGAACCCAACGAGAACGCGGGGTTCATCGTGCGAACCGCGGCGGAAGATGCGCCGCCGGAGGCGCTGCGAGCCGACATGGTGTATCTGCGAAAGCTCTGGGAGTTCGTTCGACAGAAAGGTCTGCGCACCGAACCCGGCAACCTGGTGCATGCCGATCTGCCGCTGCATTTGCGCATCCTGCGTGATTTGCTGCGCCCGGATGTGGACAAGGTGCTGATCGATCAGGCCAGCGCGCATCGAGAGATGCGCGAATTCGCCGGCACCTTCATGCCGGACGCGGTGCCCCGCATAGAGCTCTACGTCGAGGCGCGACCGGTATTCGAGATGCATCATGTAGAGGAAGAAATCCAAAAAGCCCTGGATCGAAAAGTATCGCTGAAGTCGGGCGGCTATCTGATCATCGATCAGACCGAGGCGATGACGACAATCGACGTCAACACCGGCGCGTTCGTCGGACATCGCAATCTGGAGGAGACCATATTTCGCACCAATCTCGAGGCGGCCGTGACCGTCGCGCGGCAACTGCGCCTGCGCAATCTGGGCGGCATCATCATCATCGATTTCATCGATATGGAAGAGCCGGACCACCGCCGGCAAGTCATCCAAGCCCTGGAAAAAAATCTCGCGGACGATCACGTCAAGACCAGCATTTCCTCGGTCTCCCCTTTGGGACTCGTCGAGATGACGCGCAAACGCACGCGGGAGAGCCTTGAACATTTGCTTTGCCAACCTTGTCCAACTTGCGAGGGGCGGGGGTTCGTCAAAACGGCGGAAACGGTGTGTTACGAAGTGTTTCGCGAGATTGTGCGCCAGTCGCGCCAATTCGAGTGTCAGCAATTGATGGTGCTGGCCCATCAGGACGTAATCGAACGGTTGCTCGATGAGGAGTCCTCCGCGCTGGGTGAACTTGAACTGGTCACCGGCAAGCCGATACGTCTGCAGACCGAAGCGCTTTACGCCGTCGACCAGTACGACGTCGTGCTGATGTAAATGCGCGCGCGCAAGGCCGGAAAAATACTGCTGTATTGCTTTGCCGGATTGCTGGGTGCGCTACTGCTCGTCCTGCTGGGGGTCAAGATCGCGCTGGAGCGCGCACCGGCATATCAAGCGGAGATCAAGCAGTGGGTGTATGCGCAAACCGGATACCACATCGAATTTGCCGCTGTTTCGCCTTCCCTTCGCTGGTATGGACCGGAGCTGCGCTTCGACAGGTTGGAACTGCGCTCCAAGGATGGTCGCCGAGTCTTGGCGAGGGCCGCCGGCGGCCGAGTTGCCGCCGACATCTGGCAACTCTTCAAGAGCGGCAAATTGCTGGCGGGAAGGATCGAACTCGACTCGCCGAATATCGTGGTCACGCGATTGGGACCGACGAGCTTCGCGCTCGCCTCGGAGATCGAACTGGGTGGCGACGATTCCGCCCTCGAGGCGCTCAATGTGGACGATCTGCCCGCGGGCTTATTGGCGATCCGCCACGCCGTAGTCATTCTGCAAAATTGGAACGCCTCGTTGCCGCAGCTCGAGCTGCAAGACGTGAACCTGGACGTGCAGCGCGTCGACGACGTGATGTCGGCCGTTTTCAATGCTCGTTTGCCGCCCGTTCTCGGCGGAACATTGAATATCACCGGGAGTGCGCGCGGCCGCAGCGGAATGGAACTGCTCCACTGGAGGGCGCTGGCGCGGGCGCGAGAAATAACTTTTTCAGGGTGGCGATTTTTGCTGCCGGAATATTTGAGCCGGCTGGACGCGGGGAGCGGTGCGTTCGAACTGGCGGCGAGCGGGACGGGCCTCGTGCTGGCGCGCGCGGATCTCGATTTTGCAGCGCGGGGAGTGGCAACCCGCCTTGGCGATGGCGCGAGTGCGAAGTTCGAGCAAATCAGCGGTGCGTTGAGCGTCCTGCATACCGGAGATCGCTGGACGCTCTCAGGCAAGGGGGTGCGTGCCGCGCGGGCGGGCCGCAGCGACCCCGACTCGCGGTTCGAGGTCAGTTGGCGCAACGGCGCGGCAGGATTTTTTGATCTGCGCGCGCGCGCGAGCTACCTTCGCGTCGATTCTCTCCTGCCGCTCGCGGGGTTGCTGCCGGACAAGACCGTGCGCGACCGGCTCCAAGAGATAGCGCCTACCGGCGAGTGGACGGATACGTCGATCGCGTTGGCCCGCAACGCGTCGACCGAGCCGTGGCGGCTGCAAATCCAGGCAAAATTCCGCGACGCCGGATTTGCGCCCGTGGGCCGCTCGCCGGGTCTGCGCGGCCTGTCGGGCACGATTGCGGGCACCGACAGCGGCGGCCACTTGAATATCGCTACCAGCACGGCGGTGTTCGCGTGGCCGGCGCAACTGGCGCATCCGGTGGACTTGGACACTTTGAGGGCCACCCTGTATTGGAGGCGCACGAGCGAGGAATTGCTGGTTGCGACGTCCGATTTGCAAATGAAGAATCGCGACGCCGGCGTTCGCGGGAAAGCGGCGTGGCTGCGGCCCACCGACGGTTCCTCGCCGATGCTCACACTCGCGAGCATTATCGAGAACGGCAATGCAGCGAATACCCGCAATTACTTGCCCCGCGCGCTGATCGCGCCGTCGGCGCTCGCGTGGCTGGATCGGGCGTTCGTGGCTGGCCGCTTGACACATGCGGATGTGGTCTTGCGGGGACCAATCAGGCATTTTCCGTTCCGCGACGGCAGCGGGTTGTTTCTGGCGCGCTGTGCCCTCGATGGAATGACGATGGACTACGGAGAGGGGTGGCCGCGCCTCGAAAATCTGGCGGGACAAGCGGAATTTCGCAACGAAGGGATGGCCGCCCGCCTACTGTCCGGGCGGGTCGGCGGCATTCCGATCGCTTCCGCCGATGCACGTTTTGCCGACTTCAAAACAGGAGAGCTGCAGATTCACGTCGGCGCCGGCGGCGATGCCGCGGACGCGCTGGAGTACCTGCGCGCATCGCCGCTCGACGCGCTGACCGAGCATGCATTTTCCGGCGTCGAGGCCAAGGGACCGGCACAATTCAAAGTGGAACTATTCCTGCCGCTAAAAGACTTCGTGAATCGACGCACAATGGTGCACGGACACATGGAGGGTGTGTCTCTCGATCGTCCCGGTTCCAACATCGCCGCGACCGACATGAGGGGCGATTTCGATATCGACGGCACGCAAGTTTCACGCGCCGAGGTTCGCGGCCGTCTCTTAGGAGGGGCGTTTCAGATGCAGGCTCGGACATCGCGCAACCGCCCGCTGACCCGTACGCAGCTCGAGTTTCACGGTGTGGTGAGCGGCGATGCCCTGCGTACGGTGCTGGGCTTGCCTTCCGGCATATCGTTTGACGGACAGACGGAGTGGCGCGCCACCCTGAAAATGGCACCCGACCCCAACCGCGAGCGCGCGCTGCGCGTGAGCAGCACTCTGGTCGGTCTCGGGGTCATGCTGCCGGCTCCTCTGGACAAAGCCGCGGACACGCCGATGCCCTCATGGATCGATATTCAATGGCCGCCGACCGGCGGGCCGCAGGGTCGGTTGTCGTTGGGATCCGTGGTAAGCGGTTCCTACGCGTTGGAGTCGGGCCCGAGCGGGATGCGGCTGTCACATTTGACGTTGACATTCGGAACCGGCGAGCCGCCTTCGGGCGGCACGCAAATATTGAATGTCGGCGGATCGGTTGCGCTGCTGGATTTGGCCGGTTGGCTCAAACTGATCCCTGCCGGGGATAAAACCGACAGGCCGCTGTCGGACTATCTGCGAGCGGCAAGGCTGAACGTTGCCGAGCTTGACTATTTGGGCTTGGTATTCCGCGACCTGTCGTTGGATCTCGCGATTACGCAGGGTGCCTTGCGCATTGCGGTCGCGGGACCCAGTGTCGTCGGGACGGTCGCATTGCCGCGCGCCGCGGATTCACCCCAGCCGTGGAATCTGCAATTCGAGCGCTTGCACGTCGACGTGGCGCCGGAACCCGCGCCGCATGAGGGGGGCGGCCATGAAGGCGGCGGCCTGAAGGCGGCCGGCGATCCACGCAGCATTCCAGCCGCTAATTTTCACGCCGCGGAGTTCCACTGGGGTGAACGGCAACTCGGCGCAGTGGACGCCACCCTCGTCAAATTGGACGACGGCGTCGGCTTGAAGCAGCTGTCCATCGCCGGCACCAGCTTCAATCTCAGTGCGCAAGGCGAGTGGCGAGGTAAGGACGCAGGATCGGGGCGCATCGAGGGCGTATTGACGAGCACCGACGTCCAAGACACCCTGAAGCAGCTCGGTTATATCCCCGTCATCGAAGCCAAAGCGGGACGCATGGACTTCGATCTGAATTGGGCTGGGGCACCGACGGCGGATAGTCTCAGTCAGGCGATGGGTCGCGTTCAGGTCTCGCTGGACAATGGCCAAATCGTCGGGCTTAAACCCGGCGCCGGCCGGGTATTGGGGCTCGCCAGCGTTGCCGCGCTGCGCAGGCGGATGGCGCTGGATTTCAGCGATCTTACCGACAAGGGCTTGGCGTTCGATACCGTCCGCGGCGACTTCGATCTGCGCGACGGCAGCGCCTATACCGACAACGTATTGGTCAAGGGTCCAGCGGCTGAAATCGGGCTAATTGGCCGGGTCGGCTTGAAAAACAAGGATTATGACCAAACTGCAGTGGTTACGGGCAGCATCGGCAATTCCCTGCCGTTGGCCGCCCTGGCCGGCGGACCTGTCGTGGCAGGGGCTGTGCTTCTTTTCACTCAAGTGTTCAAACAACCGCTGAAAGGGTTGGCACGAGGGTATTATCGAATCACGGGCAGTTGGGACAATCCGATTGTCGAACGGATCAGAAGTGCGGACGCCGCCGCAGGGTCCGCCGAGGTGCCGAAATAGATGGGCAGAGTTGCCGCCATACAGATGACCACGAGCCATATCGTCGCAGACAATCTGGCTGCGGCGGGCGATTTGTTGCGGGAGGCCAAGGAGGCGGGTGCCCACATCGCCTGCCTGCCTGAGAATTTCTCGTTCATCGGACTGCGTGACGCCGACAAGCTGCAGGTCGCCGAGCCGGACGGTGAAGGTCCCGTACAGACGTTCCTGAGCGAGACCGCGCGAGAACTGAGGCTGTGGATATTGGGCGGCACCATCGTCCTTCGCGGCGATACCGATAGGCGCGTAACCAACTCCTCGCTGTTGATCGATGCCGATGGCAGGCGGGTCGCGCGCTACGACAAAATCCATTTGTTCGATGTGACCATTCCCGGCCGCGACGAACAATACCGCGAATCGACCCACGTCGCAGCGGGGCGCGAACCGGTGATTGCGGATACGCCGGTCGGCAGGCTGGGTTTGTCAGTTTGCTACGATATGCGCTTTCCTGAACTCTACCGCGAGCTCATATCGTTGGGCGCGGAGTGGTTGGCGATGCCCGCCGCATTTACCGTGCCGACGGGACGTGCGCATTGGGAGACGTTGCTGCGCGCCAGGGCGATCGAGAATTTGTGCTATGTGGTGGCCCCGGCGCAGAGCGGCACTCACACGAGCGGACGCGAGACTTACGGCGATTCCCTGATCGTCGATTATTGGGGTCAGGTGTTGTCGCGCCTGGCAAAGGGTAACGGAGTGATAACCGCGGAGATAGACCTTGCCAAGCAAGCCGAGACGCGCGCGCGCTTTCCTGCACTGGACAACCGGCAATTGGGATTACCCAACGTCGCGTCGGTGCTGACATGAATGCACGCAGTTCCGATTTGAGCGAACCCTCGTTCGACGTGGCCGAAAAAATGATCATGGCGCCATCGGGTCTCGATGAGGGCCGGCTGTCGACAGTGCTCGGCGCGGTCATGAGTCGCGGCGTTGATTATGCGGACCTCTATTTCCAGTTGTCGCGCGAGGAATCTTGGTCGCTGGAGGATGGTATCGTCAAAGAGGGGTCGCACAGCATTGAACAAGGCGTCGGCGTGCGAGCCATCTCCGGCGAGAAGACCGGCTTTGCCTACACCGACGAAGTGTTGCTGCCGGCGTTGATCGAGGCTTCGGACGCCGCGCGTGCCATCGCGCGCAGCGGCGGCCGCAACGCGGTGAAAGCATGGCAACGTCCCCTGACCCACCGCCTGTATCTCCCGGTCGATCCGCTCGACGCGATCCGCGACGAGGACAAGGTATCGTGGTTGATGCGCATCGACGCCGACACTCGCCGCATCGACCCGCGGGTCAAACAAGTCATGGCCTCGCTGGCGGCGGTGCATGAAGTGATCTTGATCGCGAGCAGCGACGGTACGCTGACTGCAGATGTCCGGCCCTTGGTCCGGCTGAACGTCTCGGTCATCGTCGAGCAGAACGGGCGCCGCGAGCAGGGTTACAGCGGCGGCGGCGGGCGCTTCGGCCTGGACGAACTGCTGCGCGGCGACGAACCGTTTGCGCACGGCCGCGAGGCTGTGCGCCAGGCGCTGGTCAATCTCGATGCGGTGGCCGCGCCTGCCGGTTCCATGACGGTAGTGCTGGGCCCCGGCTGGCCTGGAATCTTGCTGCATGAGGCCATTGGGCACGGCCTGGAAGGCGATTTCAACCGCAAGGGCACGTCCGCCTTCACCAATCGCATCGGACAAAAGGTCGCCGCGGATGAAATCACCGTGGTCGACGACGGCACCCTCGACCGGCGGCGCGGGTCCCTAAACGTCGATGACGAAGGCACGCCCACCCAGTGCACGACGCTGATCGAACAAGGCGTGCTGCGCGGTTATATCCAAGACAAACTGAACGCGAGACTGATGGGCATGCCGGCGACGGGAAACGGCCGCCGCGAATCCTTCGCCCACATGACCTTGCCGCGCATGACAAATACCTACATGCGTGCGGGCTCTCGTGCGCCGGAAGAGATCATCTCTTCCGTCGCGAAGGGGTTGTACGCCGTCAATTTCGGCGGCGGCCAAGTCGATATCACGTCCGGCAAATTCGTGTTCTCCGCGAGCGAAGCGTACTTGATCGAAAACGGCAAGATCGGCGCCCCCGTCAAGGGCGCGACACTGATCGGCAACGGGCCTGACGTCCTGCAACGTGTCAGCATGGTGGGGAACGACCTGAAGCTCGATTGCGGCGTCGGGACGTGCGGCAAGGAAGGCCAGTCGGTTCCGGTCGGAGTCGGCCAACCCACTCTGCGCATCGAAGCGCTGACCGTCGGCGGCACCGGCTGACACCGTCATCGCGCCGGGCAGCTCGGGGAAAACGCGGGCGAGAACGCTTGTGCGTTTGAGCGTGCCGCCCGCGCTGCGGCCGAGCATCCTGCAATTCCCCGAGAGGCTTCCTCCTTGAATGCCGCGTGAACATGTTGCATGTGCAACGCCGCGCATGAAACGGCAGATTGAAGCGCAAACGCGCAGAAACTGAGGGCCGCGCAGACCCCCCATGGGTCGCCGAGGGGGTCGATATCGCATTTAAGAAACGTAGCGTTTTGCCGCTATGGCGGCCGCCAAGGCGTCAAAGCACCAAGAAAAAAAAATGCAATAGCCCCGGCTTGGTGGCGAGATAGCGACAGAAACTGCGCGCTCGATTTGCTGCAGGCGGCCCGCGACTTACGGTAGTCTTTTCCAAGAACTCACTGAAGGGGGCACGATGCAATTTTTTAGACTGGCGGCGCTCGCCATGGTTGGGTCGATAGGGGCGGTTGGGGCCGTTGGGACGGTTTCGAGCACTGCGGGTGGATCGGACCTAGGCGAAGATCTCGGCCTGCCCGCCACGGCCGCGACAGCGATGCGGAGCATCGACCCCGAGCGCATTCGTGCCCATGTGCGTTTTTTGTCGGACGATTTGCTCGAGGGACGAGGCACCGGCTCACGCGGCGGCGATATTGCTGCGAAATACATTGCTTCGCAATTCGCGCTGGACGGACTGACACCGGCCGGGGATGACGGTGGCTATTTGCAGAAAGTCGAATTTACGGGAGTGCAAACCTTGCCGGGCACAATTGCCTCGTGGCAAGCCAAGCAGGGGCAAGTCCACGAACTGAAGCTCGGCGCCGATTACGTGATCGGCAGCCAATCGCAGACGGACAGCGTCGATATCGATGCGCCGATCGTGTTTGTCGGCTATGGGATCGAAGCGCCCGAGTACCGATGGGACGATTTCAAGGGCGTAGACGTCAAGGGCAAGGTCCTGATGGTGATCGTGAACGAGCCGCCGTCGAAGGATGCAAAATTCTTCAATGCGGAAGCGCTGACCTATTACGGGCGCTGGACCTACAAGTTCGAAGAAGCTGCGCGCAAGGGCGCGGTCGGCGCCCTGATCATTCACCGCACCGACCTCGCGAGCTATGGGTGGGGCGTGGTGCGGAATTCGTGGAGCGGTGAAAGTGTTTACCTCAGCAACGACAAGGACCCGAAACTCAAGGCGGCGTCGTGGATACAGCTCGAGGTTGCGCGTCAACTGTTCGCGGCCTCGGGCCTGAACCTGGACGACATGATGGCGAGCGCCGGCACACGCGACTTCAAGGCACGCGAGCTGCCGCTGCGCTTCAAAGCGCACGTCGTGAGCAAAGTGCGGAAATTCGCTTCTTACAATGTGCTCGGAATGCTGCCCGGCACTCCTTCCGGCAATGCAGCTCAAGCCGTCGTTTATTCCGCGCATTACGATCACCTGGGAATCGATCCCACCCTGAGCGGCGACAACATCTACAACGGCGCCGTCGACAACGGCACAGGAGTAGGCATCGTCCTGGAACTGGCGCACGCGTACGCCACGGCGCACGCGCCGCCGCCCCATCCGGTGTTGTTCGCGTCGGTGACGGCGGAAGAGAAGGGTCTGCTGGGCTCGGAGTATCTCGGAAAGCATTTGCCGATTCCGGCGGCGCGCATTGCGCTTGGCCTGAACTTCGATGCGATCCCGCCCATCGGTGCGCCCGAGTCTGTGAGCGTAACGGGCGCGGAGCGCACCTCGTTCTACCCCGCCGTCGAAAAGACAGCCCGGGCCTTCGGTTTCGAAATTCAGCCGGATGCAGAACCGGGCGCGGGCCACTACTATCGCTCCGATCACTTCAGCTTGGCGCGTGCGGGGGTCCCCGCGTTTTCAATAAATACCGGTGTGAAGTTTGCAGGTCATCCCGCGGAATGGGGAAAGGCGCAACGCGAGGATTACACTGCCAAGCACTACCACCAGCCGAGCGACGAATATTCGCCGGCGATGGATTTCTCGAGCAATGCGTCGCTCGCGAAATTCGGTTTTGCGCTTGGCTGGGAGGCTCTTTTGGCGAGAGACACCGTGAGCTGGTTGCCCGGCGACGAGTTCGAAGCAACTCGGCTGCGCAGCGGTGGCTCCAAGTAAGTCCGAACGCCTTCGAACCGCCACGACTTATTGTAAAAACGGGGCTAACGCGTCGCATTGTGGCGACGTGTTGCCTCTCGCGGCTGTCGGAAACAACAATAACGTGCACCGGATCTCATCTGGTCAAGGGCGGGACTCGGTACCCTGAAGTCACGTAATCATCGGCGCAACGACGGAGTTTCCTATGGGCGACAATTCAATGACGGGCACGTATCAGCTTAATTTGCCTAAGGATCTGCTGTCGGAGGCCAAGCGAGCCTCCAAACCCAAGACCGAACAGCTTCGAGTGGAAGGTTGGCGCAACTCCTGGCTATCGCGCATTTCCGAGTTGCTGGTCGGCAAGGACTGAGCCCGGGACGGCGCCCTGGCCGTAGCAACCGCTCCGGGGGGCTAGCGCGGTAGGTAAAAGCCGACACCCGATAGAGTTCGGGTACTACGCTGTTCACCGTATTTTAAGTTAAGTGCGGCGGATTTATCCTTCGTGTCCGCATTAACATGAGGCACGGAGGTCGTACCCATGCGCCTGGCTCGTCCTGTTTATGAAAGTCTGCCCTATGCCTATATGGCAATCGGAGGCTTGGCGATGCTGCTTTTTTGCATCGACCGGGTGGGGTCGCGCGCCATCGTCGCCTTCGCCATCGGCGTCATCCTCGAGACGGCAGGGTTGACCCTGCTTCTCCGACGTCAGGACTATCGTGCGTTGAGCCGGGAATACTCGGGCGAGACCATCGACCTACCGTCAACGCTGCAGACCTAGCCAGCCAACCGATTCCCAACTAGGCGATCCCAAACCGATTCCCAGCTAGGCGATCCCAAACAGCCAATTCCATTCAGCCGATTCAAAGTTTCACGTCCCCTTCGTTTTCGCCTCCCTCGCCGGCGCCCCGCATCCGCGGCATGCGCTCGTCGATGTACATGATCTCGTGTTGACCGACCTTTACCACGTCGCCGTCGTTCAGATTATGGCGCCGGACTCGTTTTGACTGCACGAAGATGCCGTTGGTGCTATTGAGGTCCTCGATCACGCAGGAATCGGCTTGAGTGACTATCTGGCAGTGATGCCGGCTGATGAACTTGCTGTCGATCTGCAGGTCGTTGTCCGCGGTTCGGCCGATCACGAGGCGGCCCGGCTTCAGCTCGCGCTCCATGACGGTCATGCCCTCGCTCGCCAGCAATATGCGCCCGACGGTCGGGCCGGATTCGGCGCTGGGCTGGGTATGCTCCAAGTTGAGAATTCGCATGCGGTTCGTGTGCGTGGCGAATTCAACCCATTGCAGCTCCTCGATTGCAGCATTGATGTCTTGTAGGCCGACCGTATCCTGATCGCGGCCGAATGCGGACATCAAGCAGGTATCGCATAGGGTATTGATCAGGCGCGGGACGCCGCCGGTGTACTTGTAAACGACGGGATAGACCTCGTCCGCAAAGATTCGCCGCCCTTGAGAGCCGGCGACCTCGAGACGATGATCGATGTACGCGGCCGTTTCGGCACTCGTAAGCGCGGTGAGATGAAAGCGCAGACGCACGCGTTGCGTGAGCTGCTCGAGCTCGGGCGAGTTGAGCTTGTCGTTGAGCTCCGGTTGTCCCGCCAGGATGATCCGAAGAGCCTTTTCCTTGGTGGTCTCGATCCCCGACAGCATGCGCACTTCCTCGAGCACGCGGTGACTGAGGTTTTGCGCTTCGTCGACGATCAACAACACCTTGCGTCCGCTGATGTGCTGTTCCACCAAGAATTGGTTCAAAGTCGCCAAGACTTCCGGTTTCTTCATGTTGAAGGGCGAGAAACCGAATTGAACCAGGACGGTCTGCAAAAACGCCGTCGGCGACAGTTGGGTCTGATTGATCTGCGCCACGACGGCGTCGGTTTGCATTTCGTGCAAAAAAGTTTCGATCAATGTGGTCTTGCCGGCGCCGATCTCTCCCGTGATGACGACGAAACCGTCGGTAAACCAGATCGTCGATTCCATGTACGCCTTGGCGCGCGCATGCTGTTTGCTCAAGTACAGGAACTGGGGATCCGGGCTTAGGCGGAACGGCAATTCATTGAGTTTGAAGAGTTCTAAATACATGAATTTAGGCAGTCTACGGGATTAGACGCCCGCCCGTAAAATCGGCGCTTCAAGTCCATTCAATTAATTTTAATGCACTCTGGAGCGCCGAATCGCGGTCCCCAGCGCGGCTTCTCAAGATTGTGCAGTGACCGAGTTTGCGGCCTGGGCGCGGCTCCTTCGCATAGTCGTGAAATGCCAGGCCCTCGATGGCCAACAGCCGTCCTCTGTCCGGCATTTTTCCGAGGAAATTGATCATGGCCGTGTGCCCCAAGGCGCGCGTGCTGCCGAGGGGCAGTTCGCAGATGGCACGCAGATGGTTTTCGAATTGGCTGGTGACGCACCCTTCGATGGTCCAATGCCCGGAGTTGTGCACTCGGGGCGCCATTTCATTGGCCACCAACCGGTTCTTGACCACGAAAAATTCAATGGCCAGCACCCCGACATAGGCGAGGGCGTTCATCACACGCTTCATATAGATTCTCGCACTGCGTTCGAGCGAGGAATTCACATACGGCGCGATGCCGTAACGAAGGATTCCGCCGCCGTGGGTATTGGCCGAGAGCGGATAGAACACGATTTTGCCCGCCGCGGAACGCGCCCCGACAAGAGATACTTCGCGTGAGAACGGCTGAAATTTCTCGTAGATCAAATCCGGGCCGCCGATCGCCGCCCACGCGGCATCGAGGCGCGCGGCGTTCTGCACGACGAATTGGCCCTTGCCGTCGTAGCCCATGCGGCGGGTCTTGAGTATGCCGGGAAACCCCATTTTTCGGGCCGAGGCGGCCAATTGCTCCTTGCTGTCGATCGCAGCATGCGGGGCAACCGGGATCCGCAACTTCGTAAACAGGGCTTTCTCCGATAAGCGATCCTGCGACACCTCGAGAGCCTCCCGGGGGGGACGCACCTGAACCACTTCTTCGAGCGGCGCAAGGGCAGGTCCGGCAATATTCTCCCAGTCGAACGTCAGCACATCGCTGCGCGCAGCCAACTCGGCGAGCAGCGCGCCGTCCTCGAGATCGCCCGTCAAAATAGGAGCTACTTGCGCGCCCGGTGCGGTGGCGCTGCGGTCGAGGAACACGCAGCGTATTCCGAGCGGATAACCCGCCAGCGCAAGCATGCGCCCCAGTTGACCCGCACCGACGATGCCGACGCGGGATAACTTCAAGTGCCGCGGGGATCCGGCGTAGCGAGCACGGCCGCGGTTTGCGCCTGCCGAAAGGCGTCCAACGCCGCGAGGATTTCCAGATTTTCATTGGCGAGAATACCGGCGGCAAATAGCGCGGCATTCTTTGCGCCGGCGGCGCCGATGGCAAAGGTGGCGACGGGAATACCGCTCGGCATTTGGGCAATCGATAGCAATGAATCGATCCCATTCAAGACCTTCGATTGAACGGGAACGCCCAGCACAGGAACCGAAGTCTTGGCGGCGGTCATACCCGGCAGATGCGCCGCCCCGCCGGCGCCGGCGATAATGACTTTCAGCCCACGCGCGCGCGCCGTCGCCGCGTATTCGAACAGCAGATCGGGGGTCCGATGCGCCGAAACGATGCGTACCTCGTGCGCGATTTCAAGGGAGTCGAGAATTTCCGCGGCGCCGCGCATCGTGTCCCAGTCGGAAGACGAGCCCATAATTATTCCGACCAAGGCTTTCATAGGCCCTCAGTTTAGCAAGCCTACCCTAGCAACTGGCGCAGAAACGCGAAAAGCTCCCGCGCACCAACCGGCGAGCGCTGCTCGAGGCGCTCTTTTTCAGTCTTTTCCAGAAGTTTGACCAGTGTCGTGCGGTCCGCTCGAGGATACTCCTTCAGCAACTCGTCAACACCCAAAGAAGGCTCCGACAGCAACCGATCGCGCCAGCGCTCGATTTGTTGGAAATGCCGAATCTCGAGGTCATGACGCTGCTTCCGCTCCGCCAATTTGGCGAGCACGGGCTCCGGATCGATTTCCCTCATGAGCTTGCCGATGTACTGCCGTTGTCTGATCTGCGCTCCGTGAGAGGGCAGACGGCGTAAATCACGCAGTGCAACGAAAAGATTATCCGGTAAGTCGAGCGCCTTGATCTCTTGGTCCGGAAGAGCGGACAGCTTCACCCCCAATTCCTGCAAGGAAGCGGCCTCCCGTTTGCGCGCGCTCTTGCTGCGGCGCTGCTCCTCGGTTTCGCCGGAAGGATCCGTGTCGTTCTCGCTCGTCATATCGCCCATGCTATCACTCAAGACCGGTAGAATCGCCGCTCGGAATCCTCAAAGAGAGTTTTGGAGATACTGATGGCCGTGTCCAGCAATCCTGTCCGCCTCACCCAAGAAGACCTTGAATCGATCATCGAGCGCGCCTTGGAGGAAGCGCGGGCTCGAGGCGCCTCGCAAGCCGAGGCGGCCGTCAGCCAGGATACTGGTCTTTCGGTCGGGGTGCGACTCGGAGAGGTCGAGACCTTGGAGCACCAGCGTGATCGCAGCATGGGAATTACGGTGTATTTTGGGCAGCGCAAGGGTTCGGCCAGCACGGCTGATTTCTCTCCGGATGCCGTCAGGGCCACCGTGGCCAAGGCCTGCAGCATCGCCCGATTTACGGCGGAAGATGCCTGCTCGGGCCTTGCCGATGCCGCTCTGATGGCGCGTGCACCCCTTGACCTTGACCTTGCGCATCCTTGGAACGTCACCGCCGACCGCGCCATCGAGATTGCCAAATCCTGCGAGGCCGCGGCGCTCAAATTCGATGCGCGAATCAATAATTCCGAGGGCGCCTCGCTCGGCACCCATCAAGGGCTGCATGTGTACGGGAATACTCACGGCTTCTTGGGCGGTTATCCCACCACATCGCATACCTTGAGCTGCGTGGTGCTCGCCGGCACCGGTGAAGATATGCAGCGCGACTATTGGTACAGCAGCTCCCGCGATTGGCGCGATTTGGAGCCCGCGGAGGCCATCGGACGCGAAAGTGCGCGGCGCACCATTGCCCGCTTGGGACCCCGAAAACTGAGCACGCGGCGTGCTCCGGTCTTGTTCGTGCCGGAAATAGCGCGCAGTCTGATCGGGCACTTCGTTGCCGCCATTCGCGGCAGCAGCCAGTACCGGCAATCCTCATTCCTCTTGAATTCCGTGGGACAGCCGGTGTTTCCCGCCGGATTCTCGATCGCCGAGCGGCCGCACATTCCCAAGGCGATGGGCAGCGCGCCGTTCGACGAGGAGGGGGTCGCGACACGAAATCGCGAGTTGGTCGCCGACGGCATTCTCACGGGCTACATCCTCTCCAGCTACTCGGCGCGCAAGCTCGGCCTTCAAACCACCGGCAATTCGGGAGGCGCGCACAACCTCGTGGTCGGCCCGAACGTTGCGGGCGGCATGGACGCGCTGCTGTCGGCGCTCGGCACCGGCTTGTTGGTGACCGAGCTCATGGGTCAGGGAGTGAACATGGTGACCGGCGATTATTCGCGCGGCGCGGCGGGTTTCTGGGTCGAAAACGGCGCGCTTCAGTATCCGGTCGCCGAGATCACCATCGCCGGCAATTTGCGCGACATGCTCAAAGACATAGCTGCGGTGGGCGACGACGTGGATACGCGCGGAGGCATCCGCGTCGGGTCGATTTTGCTGCAGGAAATGACCATCGCCGGCGATTGAACTCGCGGCTCACGGCTTGCCCGCGATCAATTCCTTGAGCGTTTGCGTACCGAGCCGCTCGCGCATGGCGATTTCCACCTCCCGCATCACGTCGGCCGCGGTCGACACCGTACGGACTTCGATCGTCAATCTGCCGACTCGCTCGCTGCGCACCGCGCCCAAGATGTCGGCCAGCAATATGGCTCCGGGATCGCGGCCCGGAACGAATTGTTCCTTTTCGGTCGCGACGATCAAACCTCCTCGCTCCAGGGACGCGAGCACGGGCGCCAGCACGATGCCCGGCACGTCGAGCTCGGCAGCGAGCCGGCCGGCGCTCCAGAAACTCGTGCCCGTGCTGTAATCTCGTCCGATTAGAAACATGATCGACAGGCCGATCTGTTCGCGGTCTGCGCCGCTGAGCTCTATCGTCTCCTGGCCATGGCGCAAATATTGCGGAAATTGCACATAGAAGGCCAGCTGCGCGCCGATGAGCAATATGAGCCAGCTCAAGTACACCCATATCAAAGTCGTGAGCACGATGGCGAAACCGGTGTAGACCGCCACCATGTGCGAGGAATACAAAATGACGGCGGTGAATACCTTGCCGACGAGCGCCCAGATCAAGCCTGCGGTCAAGCCGCCGATGAGGGCGGCGCGAAATTGCACATGCGTGTTGGGGATAAACGAATACATGAATGTGAAAACGACTGTGACGATGGCGTACGGCACGACCTGGCCCAGAACGTCCATGGCTCCCGCGAGCGGCGCAAGGGCGTGCAGCCATTGCGCAAAGGGACTGTGCTCCGCCGACCCCAGCAGCCCGATCGCGACCGCGAGCAGGATGGGTCCCAGGATCATCACGCTCAAGTACTCGGTAAAGCGGCGGCCAAAACTTCGCGGCCGCTCCACCCGCCAGACGAGATTGAAGCTTCCTTCGACCTTTTGAATCGTGGCGAGAACGGTGTACACGAGAAATGCGAGGCCGAGCGAGCCGAGCAACTCGCCGCGCATGTTCGTGACGAATTGCAGCACGCTGTCGGTCAGCTGGGGCGCCGCGCTGCCCATCGGGCGGAAGAACTGGTGGAGAATGAATTTCAGGTCGCCGCGTGCGCCGAGACCTTTGAGAATCGCGAAGCTGAACACCATCAGCGGTACGATCGAAAGAAGAGTCGTGTAGGCCAGGCTCATTGCCCGGATATTGATTTCACCGCCCAACCAATCGCGAATGAGCGCCGCGGGATATCGCAGCCAGCGGAGCGCCGGTCCCCAGGGCGGCCTCATGCCGCGTGATTTTTGAAACAGCCCGTCTTCCAGGCGTTCGAACCAAATGAACATGCGGGGAGCCTCGGACGGCGACGGGCTTCGAGACCTTCAGGCGGTCAGCAGCCGAAGCGCCTCGCGATAGTTGTCGCTGGTGCGCATGAGAATATCGCGCGGCAGATGCGGCGCCGGCGGCTTCTTGTTCCAATGAAGCGATTCCAAGTAATCGCGCACGAATTGTTTATCGAAACTGGGCGGGCTGATCCCGGGCTTGTACGACGTCATCGGCCAGAAACGCGAAGAATCCGGCGTCAGCGCTTCGTCGATCAGAACAAGGCCTCCGGCCTCATCGACACCGAACTCGAATTTCGTATCCGCGATGATGATGCTTCTTTCGCGCGCGTGGGTTGCGGCAAAATTGTACAGTTCAAGAGCAATGCGCCGAATGTCGCCGGCGTATTCGCGTCCGACCAATTTAACGGTGGCGTCGAAATCGATGTTTTCGTCGTGAGATCCCGCCGGCGCCTTCGAGGCGGGAGTAAATAAAGGCTCGGGCAATCGATCCGCCATCTGCAGCCCGCCGGGCAGGGAGATTCCACAAATCGAACCGTGAAGCTTGTAGTCCTTGTAGCCGGAGCCGATCAGATAGCCGCGCACCACCGCCTCGATCGGCAGGGGTTTGAGTTTCCTCACGACCATCGCCCTGCCGGCCAGTTGCGCGCGCTCCCGGGCGTCGGTGACGACGTCCTGCACATCCAGCGCGGCAAGATGATTGGCGACGATGCGTTGCGTCTTCGCAAACCAGAATCGCGAGATCTGGGTGAGAACCTCGCCCTTGAAAGGGATCGGATCCGGCAGCACCACATCGAACGCGGACAAGCGATCGGTGGTGACGATCAGTAGATGCTCGGCGTCCACCTCGTAGATATCGCGCACCTTTCCTTGGTGGACCTTCTTGAGGCCGCGTAGGTGCGACTCGAAAAGCGGTGCCGATTGCGAAACCTGTTCCATGCGTGCGCGGCCTGCCGACTGCTACCATTCAGAGAGTGGAAGGCCGGCGATTGTGGCGGGACAAGGTGGATAGGTCAACGCGAATGACGTTGGAAAGGCAAGTTTTTTGGGGCTCTCATCGGCTTCTTGATCACCCAAAGGGTCTGGGGAGCCGTGATCGGCGCCATCGTCGGACATATGTTCGATCAGGCCGGCGATTTTGGCGCGGCGCCGGGTGCGGCCTATTCCGGACATTCGGTGTCGATTTCCGACGAGTTCTTCCGCACCACTTTTGAATTGATGGGCCACGTGGCGAAATCCGACGGCCGGGTAACCGAGGCCGAGATCGATGCGGCGCGCCGCCTGATGCAGGAACTGCAGCTTGGCGCCCGCGAGACCGATGCCGCGATCGCCTGTTTTCGAGCCGGCAAGTCGGCCGCTTATGACGCGGAGCTGAGCGTCGAGCGGCTGCGCGAGGCTTGCGGGCAACGCTATGATCTATTGCGCGCATTCATGGAATTGCAACTGCGAGCCGCGCTGGCGGGCAACGACATATCGCCGCCCGCCCGGGTGATATTGGTGCGGGTTGCCGAACGGCTGGGCATGTCCGGTCTCGAGTTCGCCTACATGGAGGCCTCGCTGCGGGCACGCCGGCGGACGTACAACAACTCTGCCGGCGGCGGCCGCCGGACAGCCGCCGCCGAATCGCTGGCGGAGTGCTATGCGGAGTTGGAAATCGATGCGAATATCAGTGATCAAGAAGTGACCAAGGCGTATCGGCGCCAAATGAGCCGCCATCATCCTGATAAACTCGTGGCCAACGGTCTGCCGGAGTCGATGGCGCAAATGGCAAAAGAGAAAACGCAGCGCATTCAGGAAGCCTACGAGGGGATACGCGCGGCGCGGGGCATGCGGTGAAGGAGTTGCGATGACGATCATCATCTCGCCCTCGATATTGTCCGCGGATTTCGCCTGCTTGGGGCAGGAAGTGAAGGCGGTGCTCGATGCCGGCGCCGATTGGATCCACTTCGACGTCATGGACAATCATTACGTTCCCAATCTCACGATCGGGCCGTTGGTTTGCGAAGCGCTGCGCAGGGCCGGACGTCAAGGCGCCGATCGATGTGCATTTGATGGTCTCGCCGGTGGACCAACTCGTCCCGGAGTTCGCGAAAGCAGGTGCGAGCTACATCAGCTTCCACCCGGAGGCGACCCAACACGTGGATCGCACGATTCAACTCATTCGAGATTCGGGCTGCAGGCCGGGGCTCGTTTTCAATCCTGCGACGCCGTTGAACTGGCTGGACTATGTGATCGAAAAACTCGATCTGATCCTGGTGATGTCGGTAAACCCGGGCTTCGGCGGCCAGAAATTCATTCCGCAGGCATTGCACAAACTGACCGAGGCCAGGGCGCGCATCAAGGCAAGCGGGCGCGAGATACGCCTTGAAATCGACGGGGGCGTCAAGGTCGACAATGCCGCTGAAATTGCCAGAGCGGGCGCGGACACGTTCGTAGCGGGATCCGCGATATTCGGCAGCTCCGACTACGCAGGCACGATCAAGGCCATGCGCGCCCAAATAGAGAGCGGAGTCAACTCAGCGTAAGAGGCTATTCGTCATCCTCGTCATCATCATCGTCATCATGCGTCTCGTTACGTTGGTTCTTAGCGGACGCGGCGGCGCTGCCCGCGCCGGCTTTAACCGGCACAATCAGCGGACGTGTCTTGACCTTGGGACGGGCGTTGAACACGACGATGGTTTTCCCGGTCGCTCGCAAGAGGCCCTGCTCCTCCAATACCTTGAGCACCCGTCCCGCCATCTCGCGCGAGCAGCCGACCAAGCGCGATAGCTCTTGCCGGCTCACCTTGATCTGCATGCCCTCGGGATGGGTCATTGCGTCCGGTTCGCCGCATAGGTCCATGATGGCATGCGCCACGCGGCCGGTGACGTCTACGAAGGCAAGATCGCCGAGCTTGCGATTCGTGCGATCGAGACGGGTCGCAAGCTGCGTGGCCAATTCGAAGATCAATCCGGGGCTCTCGGCGGCAATCTGCCGAAATCGCGGATAGGTCATTTCGGCGAGTTCGGACTGCTGGCGGGTGCGCACCCAAGCGCTGCGGGTAGGCTGCTCGTAGAACAAGCCCATTTCCCCGAAAAACTGGCCTTTATTGAGATACGCCAGGACCATTTCGTTGCCGTCTTCGTCTTCGATCATGACTTCGACCGATCCCGAAATGATGTAGTACAAAATGTCGGGTAAATCGCCGGCGTGGATGATCACGGTCTTGGAAGGGACTGTCCGAATCCGGCAGTAGCTCAAGAAACGATTGATCGCTGGGATATCGCTTAAGGCTTTTGCCCCTTCTTCCATGGTCTCTCCCCGGTTCTTGTATCGTCTGTTAAACACCTATGCTGGCGCACGTTTTATTACATAAGTCCCGGAATCGCAAGCACTAACGGGCGACAGGGGCGTCAGACCGCCTCCCAGGGGCTACAGCCAATACGACCCGAGAGTCATGATGCGGGCGGTCAAGCGCATCGCCACCTCCGCCGGAAACGGCAACTCTTTGCCGCCGAGCGTGGACGCCCGAGCGCCGTGCTCCATCTCATCGTGCGTCATCTGTTCGAGGATGGCCCTGCTCCGACGGTCTGCCGTATCGAGGCGCGCGATGTGGCTGCGCAAATGCGATTCCACCTGCCGCTCCGTCTCGGCGACAAAACCCAGGCTGATGCTTCGGCCAAAAACACCTGCGAGAGCGCCGATTACGAAAGACCCCGCATACCAAACGGGATTGAACACGCTGGGGCGGCCGTGCAGTTCGCGCAATCGCGATTCGCACCATGCGAGATGATCATTTTCTTCCGCAGCGGCATGGTGCAGTGCCGCAGAAAGGGCTTCGTCGCGCGCGGTGAGAGCCTGGCCCCGATAGAGCGCTTGGGCTGCCACCTCTCCGGCGTGATTGACTCGCATCAGCCGCGCCGACTCGGCGCGTTCGGTCGCGGCGAGGTCCTGCGTCTCGGGGGCGGCGGGGACCGGCCGATTCGACCGGGCCGGTGTTGCTAACACCTTGATTGATCGATCAATTTCTGCAAAGACCCGATCGACGAGGCCAAACCTACGGGTATCCATGGGAACACTATATTATAGACGCCTGCCACACGGAGCAGGGCTGGCGTCTCGGCCCGTCGTTCTGTACACTTTCGCGCCTTTCGTTAACGACCTGAAACAGCTGAGTATTTTCATGTACACCGTATTTTCGAAGCCCGCCGAATCCCGGGGCGACTGGTTCTTGGTCGACGCAGCAGGCAAAACTCTGGGTCGACTGGCCTCGGAGATCGCGCATCGATTGAAAGGCAAGCACAAGCCGAATTATGCGCCGCATCAAGATCTTGGGGATCACATCGTGGTCATCAACGCGGGCACCGTGCGCGTCACGGGCGCCAAGCTGACGGACAAGTTCTACCACCAGCACACCGGCTATGTCGGCAACTTGAAGAGCATTTCGCTCGGCAAGCTTCTCAAGGAGCACCCGGAACGCGCGATCGAATTCGCGGTAAAGGGGATGCTGCCGAAAGGCCCGCTGGGCCGGCGCATGTACAAAAAGCTTCACGTGTTCGGCGGTAAAGAGCACCCCCATCAAGCGCAGCAGCCCAAAGCGCTGGAAATCTAAGAGTTCCCGAGGACAGACAACAAATGGCATCAAAGACAGCCGTCAATTCTTTTTACGGCACCGGCCGCCGCAAGACTTCCAGCGCCCGCGTTTATCTGCGTCAGGGCACCGGCAAAGTGTCGATCAACGGGCGGACACTCGCCGAATTCTTCGGCAGAGAGACCGGCCGCATGATCGTGCAGCAACCCTTCGGCGCGGTTCAGCTCGACGGGAAATTCGATGTCGATGCACACGTCGAAGGCGGCGGAATCACCGGTCAAGCAGGTGCGATTCGCCACGGCATCACCCGCGCGCTCATGGCTTACGATGAGACTCTGCGAACGTCTTTGCGCAAGGCCGGTTTCGTCACCCGCGATGCACGTGAAGTCGAACGTAAGAAGGTCGGCCGCCGTAAGGCGCGTCGCGGCACGCAGTTCTCCAAACGCTGATCGCGGGAACGCCTTCCGCCAAGTAAAGAGCAGGCGGGCGAACCGTATTGGGGGATCGTCTAGTGGTAGGACAACGGTCTCTGACACCGTTTACCTAGGTTCGAATCCTAGTCCCCCAGCCAACTTCGAGGCCCACCCTGAGGTGGGCCTTTTGAGGCCCACTCGAGGTGGGCCTTTTTCTGCAACATGCACGGATAAAAATGTCGGCGGAACGAAATTCGAGTAGGCGGCTCGCGCCGATGGCGCTGGCGGCGCTCGGGGTCGTGTTCGGCGACATCGGCACGAGCCCTCTCTATGCCATGTCCGCCTGCTTCACGGGTCCGGGCATCGCCGTCACGCCGGAACACGTGCTTGGCGTGCTGTCTCTCATTTTCTGGTCGCTGGTGCTGGTCATCCTGCTCAAGTACGTCGGGGTCGTCTTGAACGCCGACAACAAGGGCGAGGGCGGCGTGTTGGCCTTGACTGCGCTGGTGATCAACACCGCGCGCGAGAGCCCGCGGCGAAAGTTGTATGGGACGCTCGGAATATTGGGCGCGTCTTTGTTCTTTGCGGACGGCGCGATCACGCCGGCGATTTCCGTGTTGAGCGCCGTGGAAGGCGTGCATGTGGCGGCACCGGATGCGCAAATTCCCACCCTGCCGATCACGGCGGTGGTGTTGGTGGGATTGTTCTTGATTCAACGGCACGGAACCGGGTCGGTCGGCAAGGTATTCGGGCCCGTGATGCTGGGTTGGTTCGCGATACTGGCCGTGATGGGAGTCGGCTGGATCGTGCGCGAACCGGGAGTACTGCTCGCGCTCGACCCGTCGCGCGGACTGCGCATGTTGGGGCAGCACCAGGTTGGCTCGCTAGCGGTCCTCGCCGGCGTCTTTCTATGCGTCACCGGCGGCGAGGCGCTGTACGCGGACATGGGCCATTTCGGCAAGGCCCCGATTCGCCTCGGCTGGATATGCATCGTGATGCCTGCGCTGGTCATGAACTATTTTGGACAGGGCGCGCTGCTCATCGAGAATCCGGCAGCCATCAGCAACCCCTTCTATTTGATGGCGCCGCCGTGGTCGCTATGGCCGCTGGTCATGATCGCGACGGCGGCGACCGTCATCGCATCGCAGGCCGTCATCTCGGGCGTGTTCTCGGTAACGACTCAGGCCGTGAGCTTGGGGCTGCTGCCACGGTTGCGAGTCGAGCATTCCTCCGCTCTGCACGCGGGGCAGATTTACGTTCCGACGATGAATTGGATCCTGATGACCGCTGCCCTGGCGTTGGTCATGAGTTTCGGCAGCTCGGCGGCGCTGGCCGGCGCCTATGGCCTGGCCGTCTCCGGCGCCATGACCATCGTGACGCCGCTGACCTTGAGCTTGATGAAATCGCGGACGGGGAAGCAGTCGCGCGCGCTGAGGACGGGACTGTCGCTGCTCTTCATCATCGACATTGCATTCCTGTTGGCCAATCTGACCAAGCTCGAGGACGGCGGCTGGCTGCCGCTGGTCGCCGGTTTGATCATCTATTGGCTGATGCAGACATGGCAGAGCGGGCGTGTCTCGGTCATGGCGCGCCTGTTGCGCGAGCAGAAGCCGGTACGCGATTTCGTCGAGGATTTGAAGCGCGATCCCCCGGTGCGGGTAACGGGTACGTCGATTTTCCTGGACCAGAAGGCTTCCGGCATACCGCGCGCTTTGCTCAACAACATCAAGTTCAACCGCGTAATGCACGAACGGGTAGTCCTGTTGACGGTGGTCACCCGCGAGCAGCCGCGCATCGCGGCATCCAAGCGCTTGACCGTGACTCCGGTATGCGAGGGCATCGTCAGGGTGGTGGCGCAGGTTGGGTTCATGGAGAAGCCGAACATCACGGAAATCTTGCGGGAGGCCGAAATGCACGGCGTCCCCTACGAACCCGAGAGCACGACTTTCTTTCTCAGCCGCGAAGAATTGCTGCCGGGACAGCGCTCGGACCTGTCTCCCCTGCGGCGCAAAGCGTTCATGCAGATGGCGAGGGGCGCCCAGGTGATCGCGGACTACTACGGACTCCCGCCCAATCGGGTGATCGAAATCGGAACTCGATTGGAAATCTAGGGCGAGCCGCAGATCATGGTTTCGACGCCGCTCTCGTCCGCCACGATCAGGATGTCGGCGCGCCGCTGCGCGAACAATCCGACCGTCACCACCCCCGCGATTTGATTCACGGCGGACTCGAACGCCACCGGGTCGGCAAGCCGGAGGTTGTGCACGTCCAGGATGACATTGCCGTTGTCCGTGACCACGCCCTCGCGCCAAACCGGCTGCCCCCCCATCTTCACGAGTTGGCGAGCGACATGGGAGCGCGCCATCGGAACCACCTCGACCGGCAACGGGAACCTGCCGAGCACGTCGACCAGCTTCGAGTCCTCGATCATGCAGACGAATTTTGCGGAGGCGGCGGCGACGACCTTCTCGCGGGTGAGCGCGGCGCCTCCGCCCTTGATCAGAACGCCATCGGCGGTGGCTTCATCGGCGCCGTCGATGTAAAGAGCCAATGGACCCGAGGAATTGAGATCCAGTTCCGGAATACGCGCCGCGCGCAGCGATTCGGAAGTCCGGCGCGAACTCGAGACCGCGCCCGAAAGCTGTATTTTGTGGTCTTTCAGCGCTTCGATAAGCTGCGCGACCGTGGAGCCGGTGCCGATACCCAACACCATGCCGCTCTCGATGTAGGGGAGAGCGGCCTCTGCCGCGCGACGTTTCTTTTCCACTGACACGAGTCCACCGAGACGTAAAATCGAAACCCCTAAAACAACTGTGCCCGCTTACGCGGGCACAGTTGATTACTTTCGAAGGCTTACTTTTTCTTAGCGGCCTTTTTCTTAGCTACCTTCTTCTTCGCCTTCTTTGCTTTCGCTGCCATGATAGAAACTCCGTTATCGGGTTAGTCCGGGGTCCGAGTATATACACGAATAATTAATTTACAAGCAATACATATCCCTAATTGCACGACAATGTGCTAGCGATGTGAGCGGCGTCACTCAAGCGGCTCGCTCGAGAGCAAGAACAAAATCCCAATCCTTCTTCGACACCGGCATGACCGACAGACGATTCCCACGACGCAATAAAACAAAATCCTTCAGCGCCTTTGCCGCGTGCTGGCGCAGCTCGTCGAGCGTGATGATGCGCTCGAACTTACGGACCAACTTCACATCCACGACGAACCACCGTGGTGCGTCGGGCTTCGATTCGGCATCGTAGTGATGATGCTTCGGATCGAAGGCCGTCTTGTCCGGATAGCCGTCCTTCACGATGGTCACGATGCCCGCTATGCCCGGAACATCGCAGCTGGAGTGATAGAAAAACGCTAGATCACCTATTTTCATGGAGTCGCGCAGCATGTTGCGCGCCTGAAAATTGCGCACTCCGTCCCAGGCGGCGGTCTGCTTCGGCGACTTGCCCAGAGCATCGATGCTGAAGCTATCCGGTTCCGATTTCAGGAGCCAATGGTTCATGGGATTCCTTTCATGTAGTGCCGCAGTCCCGATTCCGTCGCGAGAGAGTCCAGACTCACGTCCCACGGATCGGCGAATTCAAATTCGGTACGCTGGAAATCAAAAGCGAATCCAACGAGGTGCGGTCCCCGCCACCAGCGCCGCCGGCGCCGAAACTCCAGCGCTCGATCATAAAATCCGCCGCCCATGCCCAATCTTCGTCCGAGGGCATCTACGCCGACCACCGGCACGACGATGAGGTCCAGCCATCGAGGGGGCGTCGGGCGAGCCAGCGCCGATGGAACGGCGATGCCAAAGGTGCCGCGTCGCGTCCTGCCGTCGAATGGATAGAAGCGTATCCGGCCATGACGCTTGCCGACGATCACCGGCACGTAAATTCGCACGCCGCGGCGGCGAGCCGCCGCGATCAATGCCGCGGTATCGGTCTCCCGGTCGAAAGGCAGATAGAGAGCGATGCGTTTGCCGGCTCTGAACATCGGCAAGCCGGCGACCGCCTTGGCTGCCAGGGCCGAACGGCGGCGGTGATCGGGCGAGCTCAGGCAACGGCGTTGGGCACGCATGTGTCTACGCAGGCTTTTTTTCATTTGAATGGAGATGGCGCCACCCGCAGATGCCGTTTTGGACCGTTGCTCCCGATGCCTTTCGCACCAGGTGGGGCTAACTGCGGCACTTAAGGCTTTCCGCTCGAGGCGGACTTGCACAATGTTGCCAGCAAGCAATGGCCCCTGGGGTTTAAAACTTAGGGTCGAGAGGTAACCCGATCCGCATCGAACACCGCAGGCAGCGCCAAATTTAATCGTCCGAGAAGGATGACCGGCTTCGAAGTCCTTGCGGCCTTCAAAGCTCGAGCTGTTGACCCTTCTCCAAAGCCGACTCTACGCGCTCGCGCAGGATACGCAAGCGTCCGCCGACGTCCGAATCGAGATTGGTGTCACGATTGCGGAAGCGGATCAGCTCATTCGCCATATTGAGCGCCGCAATCACGGCGATGCGGTCCAAGCCGACGACCTTGCCGCTATCGCGGATTTCGCGCATTTTCGTATTCAAGAATTCGGCGGAATCCAGCAGGTCCGAGCGCTCTTCAATCGGGCACGTTATGTGATACTCCTTCTCGAGTATCCGAACGCTGACTCTTGCTTGATTGTCGCTCATGCCTGCTCCATCGACTTCAAACGGCCGATCATTGCTTCGACGCGCGCGCGAACCTGCTCGTTCTTCTGCAGGAGGCTGGCTCGCTCGGACGTCAGCGTTTCCTGGCGCTGGCGCAGGGCCCGGTTCTCTTCTTTGATATGCCCGACGGCTACGATGAGGTCTTCGAGCCGCTTCTCCAGGCGCTTCAATTCCAGTTCGACCGCTGACTTGGGGTTGGCTTCGTTCATAGGCTGCCAATATAGAGCGGCGCCTAGCGCAATGCAAAGGGGAGCATGGGCGATTACTGCGGTATTATTGCCACAATCATGATGTCGGATATTCGATTCAAGGACTTCGAAGACGTGCTGGCGACCGCCGGCAGCTTGGCCGACGCCGCCGAGGCGCATGGCTCGTTGTGCGGCGCCTTGTGCGCGATGTCGCCCTACAAGATGCAGGACTGGATCAACGAGATCCTGCCCGATGGCGCGGCCCTTTCCGACGAATCGGCGGCGATGCTCGAAAGGGTGTTTACGGCGACCGCGACCTCCTTCGGCGAGCAAGGGATGGAATTCGAACCGTTGCTGCCCGACGACGAGCAGCCGCTCAACGGGCGTGCCAATGCGTTGGCGCTGTGGTGCACCGGGTTTCTGTACGGTTTGGGAACCGGTCATATTTCCGATCTCGAAGCGCTGAACGGCGATGTCGGCGAAATCGTACGCGACTTCACGGAAATCTCGCGAGCCACCGGCGACGACGCGGATGCCGATGAGTCGAACGAGCAAGCCTACGCGGAACTGGTGGAGTTCATCCGAGTGGCGGCCCAGGTCGTCTTTGAAGAGTTGCTGCCGCTTCGCCGGCAGGTCTACCCGGCGCAGCAGCGTCTGCATTGAGCCGCACGATGGACCGCAAGGAATTCGCGCGCCGGCGGCGCCAATTCATGCGCATGATCGGCAAGGACGCCATCGCAATCCTGCCGGCGGCTCCGGTGCGCCATCGCAACGGCGACATCGAGTATGCCTATCGGCAAGACAGCCACTTCTACTACCTGACCGGCTTTCCGGAACCGGATGCCGTTGCGGTGCTGGTGCCGGGCCGTTCCCAGGGGGAGTACCTGTTGTTCGTGCGCGAGCACGACCCGTTGCGCGAGTCGTGGGACGGAGCGCGAGCGGGCACGGACGGCGCCGTCGAGCGCTATGCGGCGGACGATGCCTTTCCGATCGCCGACATCGAGGAGATTTTGCCGGGACTCATGGAAACGCGTTCGCAAGTCTATTACTCCATGGGCACGCACCCGGATTTCGATTCGCACGTCATGACTTGGGTAAATGGCTTACGGGTGCAGGCCCGTCAAGGAGGAGGGGCCCACGAGTTTGTTGCGCTGAGGCATGTCCTCGACGACATGCGGCTCTACAAGAGCCGCGCCGAAACTGTCAGCCTGCGGCGTGCCGCACAGATCGCGGTCGGAGCCCACCGCCGAGCCATGCGCTTTGCGCGGCCCGGGCGCATGGAGTACGAGGTCATGGCCGAAGTACTGCATGAATTTCGGTCTCACAACGCGGATATTTCCTATTACCCGATCGTCGGCGGGGGTGCCAATGCCTGCGTCATGCATTACCGCGACAACGATCAACCGTTGTGCGACGGCGACTTGCTGCTCCTCGACGCGGGCTGCGAACACGACTACTACGCGTCGGACATCACGCGCACTTTTCCGGTCGGCGGCCGATTTACGCAGCCCCAACGCGCGGTCTATGAGATCGTCTTGGAGGCTCAGTTGGCCGCCATCGACAAGGTGCGCTCGGGAAACCACTGGAATCATCCGCACGAGGCTGCAGTGCGCGTCATTACCCAGGGCCTCGTCAAGCTGGGTCTCCTGGAGGGGAAAGTTGCCGCACTCATCAAAGAACAGGCGTATCTGAGATTCTTCAGTCATCGCACCGGCCATTGGCTGGGTCTGGATGTGCATGACGTCGGCGACTACAAGGTCGGGGGAGAATGGCGGGTATTGGAGCCGGGAATGGTGCTGACGGTCGAGCCGGGGATCTACATTCGCCCCTCGCGGCGAGTACCGAAGGAGTTCTGGAACATCGGCATTCGCATCGAAGACGAAGTGCTGGTAACTGCCGCCGCGGCCGAGGTGCTGACCGCTGCGCTCGAAAAAACCCCGGAAGCGATTGAAGCGCTGGTTCGATGACGCGACCATCCGCCATCGCCATCGTCGGCGGCGGCATGGTGGGCGCCAGCCTCGCCGCCGCGCTGGCGCCGCTTGGGCTGAAGATCTCACTCGTGGAAGCCGTTGCTCACGATTCGGCGCTGCAGCCGAGCTTCGACGAGCGCACCACCGCATTGTCGAACGGCAGCCGCCGAATCCTCGAGGCGCTGGGGGTGTGGCCAGGCGTTGAGGAACTGGCGACGCCGATTCGCAAGATTCACGTTTCCGAAAAGGGCCGCTTCGGCTTTGCGCGCATCGATGCGGCCGAACAGGGCTTGACGGCGATGGGCTACGTGGTGCCGAATCGCGCGCTCGGCGCCGCGCTGTGGTCGCGTCTTCGCGAAAATGCCGACATCGAGGTCTACTGCCCGGCGGAGCTGAAGCGCATCACGCCGGGCGAGCGCTCGGTGGTGCTTGAAGTCGCCGGGGCGGGCCGCGCCGACGCCGTGATCGAGACCAAGCTGGTGGTTGCCGCGGATGGCGCGCAATCAGCCGTTCGCGGCGCCTTCGGCATCGATGCTGAATCCCGCGATTACGAGCAAACCGCCGTCATCACCACCGTGTTGCCGCAACGCTTCCATGACAATGTGGCGTTCGAAAGGTTCACCGACAGCGGGCCGCTTGCATTATTGCCGCTCGAGGGAGGCCGATGCACTCTGGTGTTGACGTTGAGCCGGGCGACAGCGCAAGCGGCGATGGCCTGGTCCGACGGCGAGTTCCTAGCCGAGGTGCAACGAAGATTTGGATTTCGACTCGGCCGCTTTCTCAAAGTGGGCCGCAGGGTATCGTACCCCCTGATGCTCACGCGCGCCGTGCGCACCAGCACGGGGCGCTGCGCCATCATCGGCAACGCCGCACAGGGCCTGCATCCGGTCGCGGGCATGGGCTTCAATTTGGGATTGCGCGATGTCGCGAGTCTCGCCGAATTGATTGCCGATCGCCGTAGTGAACCGAATTTCGATCCGGGCGCATCGAGCCTGCTCGCGGATTACGATGCGTGGCGCGCGGCCGATCGCGGCGGCGTGATCGCGTTTACCGACGGCCTCGTGCGGATGTTCGCCAATCCCGCGAGCACGGTGCAGCTTCTGCGCAATGTGGGCCTTTTGGTTTTCGACTTGCTGCCGCCGGCAAAGGCCGCGCTGTCGCGATTGAGCACGGGCGCGGGCGGCGGCGGACGCGTGCCGAAGTTGGCGCGCGGCGTGCCGCTGCGATGAGCACGCCCGGGAGCCGCGACTTCGACGTCGTGATCGTGGGTGCAGGCGTGATCGGCGCGGCCATGGCAAGCTTGTTGTTGGCGCGCAAACTGTGTGCGCCGGGCCGCGTGGCCATTGTCGCGGATCGATTCGCAGCGGCGGTGCTCGGGGACGGCGATTGGGATCTGCGGGTGTTTGCGCTGAGCCGCGCGTCCGAGCGGCTGCTCAGGGCCTGCGGCGTATGGGAGTCGCTGCCGGCAGAGCGCCTGTTCGCGTACGAGCGCATGTGCGTTTGGGACGCCGAGGGCGAGCCGAGCGGAAAGGGTTCGCTGACCTTCGACTGCGCGGAGATCGGCGAGCCGAATCTAGGATTCATCGTCGACGGACGTGCTCTGCAATGGCAGTGCCTGCAAGCGGCGCGAGCCGCCGGCGCCGTACCGATCGAGGCAGGGCCGGCGACGATCAGCGCCACGGAAACCGATATTTGCATCCGGCTGACCGATGGCCGCGCGCTGCGCAGCCAGCTTGTGGTCGCGGCCGATGGACAAGAGTCCAAGACTCGAGCCCTGCTCGGCATCGAAACCGCCGGCCATTCCTACCGTCAGAGCGCACTGGTAGCCCACGTGCGCACCGCCAAGCCACACTGCAACACCGCCTGGCAGCGATTTCTTGGGACGGGTCCTCTTGCCTTTCTGCCGCTGCCGGATGGCCGCTCGTCGATCGTGTGGAGCACGACGTTGAGCGAGGCGGCTCGCTTGAGCGCGTTGGACGAGGCGGGTTTCGGAGCCGCCATTACGGCGGCCAGCGGCGAAGTCCTGGGAGCCTGCGAACTGTCGACCGCGACAGCGATGTATCCGCTCAAGCTGCAGTATGCCGTGGACTACGTCCGGCCGCGCGCCGTATTGCTCGGCGATGCTGCACATGTCGTACATCCTTTGGCCGGCCAGGGCTTGAATCTTGGTCTGCTGGACTGCGCCGCGCTGGCAGAGGTCCTCGGAGAGGCTGGAAGTGCCGGCTATTCCGGCGAGCACCGGCTGCTGCGCCGCTACGAGCGGTGGCGCCGCAGCGAGAATCTCGTGGCCGCCGCGGCCCTGGACGGGCTGGAGCGCTTATTCTCGACCACGAATACGGTAGGGGCCGGCCTGCGCATCGGGGGCCTGGCGGCCGTACGCAAGGCGCCGTTGATCAAGCGCCGCCTGGCGCAACGCGCCCTTGGACTGATCGGCGACGTTCCGCAATTCCTCAAAGCCGATCGACCTTGGCCGCACAAATGAAATCATTCTCCGACAAGCCGCCGATCGAATGCGTCGCAAAGGTGACGCGGCAATAGTTGTAGCCCAGCTCCAAGTCCGGGTGATGGTCTTCGGTATTCGCGATGTGCGCCACCGCATTGACGAAGCTCATGGTGCGGTAAAAATCCTTGAATTTGAGCGAGCGTTTCAGGCTCTTGGCATCGGCGCTGATTTGCCAGTCTTCGTGCAACTGCTTGAGCAGGAGCTTTGCCTGCGCCGGTGTCAACGGCGGCACGCCACCTTCGCAGGGGACGCATTTCTTGGCCGAGAGTTCCTTCACGGCGGGGGCAGCCCTTCAGGTCGTGTTCCTGGCATACGTGCGCTCGATGTAGCGCTCGACGAGTTCCTGAAACTCTTCGGCGATTCGATCCCCTTTGAGAGTGACGGTCTTTGCACCATCCTCGTAAACCGGCGCGACCGGGTTCTCACCGGTACCGGGCAGGCTGATGCCGATGTTCGCATGCTTGCTTTCGCCCGGGCCGTTGACGACGCAGCCCATGACAGCGACGGACATGTCTTCGACGCCCGCGTGCCGTTTGCGCCATTCGGGCATGCGGTGGCGAATGTGGTTTTGGATTTTCTGCGCAAGCTCCTGGAAATAGGTGCTGGTGGTGCGGCCGCAGCCGGGACAAGCGATCACCATCGGCGTGAAAGCGCGCAGGCCCATGGTCTGCAGTATTTCTTGGGCCACGATCACCTCTTGGGTGCGATCGCCGCCGGGTTCGGGCGTCAATGAAACGCGAATCGTATCGCCGATGCCTTGCTGCAACAGGACGCCCATTGCAGCGGTGGAAGCGACGATACCCTTGCTCCCCATCCCGGCTTCGGTCAATCCCAGATGCAGGGGATAGGTGCAGCGAGCGGCCAGATTGCTGTAAACGGCGATCAAGTCCTGCACGCCGCTGACCTTGGCGCTGATCACGATCATGTCGGACTTCAAGCCCAAGCTCTCGGCGCGCTTGGCGCTGTCCAATGCCGACACGACGATAGCCTCGCGCATCACTTCGATGGCCGCGAGCGGCGTCGCCAGTTTCGAGTTCTCATCCATCATGCGGGTCAGCAAGTCCTGGTCGAGGCTGCCCCAGTTCACGCCGATACGCACGGGCTTCGAATACCGGATGGCGATTTCGATCATTTCCGCGAACTGCGGATCGCGCTTGCTGCCGCGTCCGACATTGCCGGGATTGATTCGCAATTTGGACAGAGCCTGCGCGCAGGCTGGGTGCGTCTTGAGAAGCTTGTGGCCGTTGAAATGAAAGTCGCCCACCAGCGGCGTGTTGATGCCGAGGGCGTCCAGCCGCTCGCGGATGCGGGGCACTGCGGCGGCGGACTCGTCATTGTTGACGGTGACACGCACCAATTCGGACCCGGCACGCGCCAGCGCTTTGACCTGCGCCACGGTTCCGTCGATGTCCGCGGTATCGGTATTGGTCATGGACTGCACGACGATCGGGGCCTTGCCGCCGATGGTCACCGCACCTACTTTTACGCCTAGGGATGCTCTACGGGGATTCATGCCGCCAATTATACCAGGGGGACGCCTTTCGCCACTCGGACCACCACCGTACCCGCGATTTTGTCATGCCAGGCTTGATGATTGCCGTCGAAGGCAATCCAGATAAACCCCAGGCCGGCCACCGCCAGGGACAAAAAACAGCTGAGTGCACGGACGATGGCGGTTTCCCAGTCCACTTGTCGCCCATCCATCCGCACGACATGCAGATCGAAGACGATTCCACCGATGGTCGAACCGCGCAGTTTCCACATCGCCGCGCCATAGGCGGCCAGTACCACCAATTCGAGGCGAGGGACATGAAAAATGCTCATCACAAAACCGACCAGCAGGGCATCGATCAGGAGCGCCCCGATGCGAATCCAGAATCCGGCGCGGGGCAATGCCGCGCTGCTCGGTGGCGGGGCCGGTGCCGCCGCCGGCGTCTCGCGCGGGGCAGCGGAGCTCGCGCCAAGCGGCTCACGGGGCGGTGTCGCGTCGGGCTCCTCGGTGTCGCGTCGGGCGTCGTGATGCGCGCCGGATTCAGCGCGCATCGCATCGCTCTCGGGCGCTGCTGCGGCGGCTGACGCCGTGGCGGCCACCCTTGCGCTGCGTGGGGCTTCCTTGGCCGCCCGGTGTGCCCGCGCGGCCAGGATGACCGTGTAGACCACAGCGCCCAGCCCCAGCAAGCCCAAGAGCTTGTAGACGAGGAATCCGAACACGGGAATCAAATACAGCACCAGCACCAAGGCGCCGCCAATCAGCACCGCGACGGCAGGGTGGCTTGCCGGATCCAGGCCGCGCCGGCCCGTCACCCGGCGGCCGAGCCACGCGAGCATGACCGCTTTGCCGAATAAACCCGCGCAGAACAATCCGAACACGACAAACGGGACGGCCGCAATTCCGATCACCGTGACGAACAGCAGCACCACCAGCACGGGAGTCAGCAACATAGTGACGAGCGCCGCGAGCACCGTTTGTCCAGGCTGCGTCTCGAATGTCTGCACGCATCGGGTGAGACCATCGCGAAACAGCAGCGCCAGCGTCGCATAGAGCGCCAAGAAGAAAAACGCGAATCCCCACGCCCAGCCGAGCCCCGACGCCAAAGCCAGCGGGCGCCCATACAGCAGGCATTTATGAATCCAGGTCCGCAGCCAGCCGGCGCTGCCGAAGTCGCCGGCAAACACATTGGAGATGCTGCCATGAATGATCGCAGCGGGATCGCGCTCCACGGAGCCGCCGACGGCCACGACATTACCGCCGACCTCCCCGTGCGGTCCGAGATGCACCTTGCCGAACACGGCGACAGCGTCCCCATCGACCTTGCTGTCGATGTACGTATCGCCTAGGACGGACACGGCGTTGTCGCTTACCTCGCCCGTGATCCGGGAGTCGCCGAGGATGGAGACGACGTCTCCGGCCTCGCCTTCGCTGTTGCAAGAACCGAATATGGAAACGACGGAGTCTGCATGCTGTCCGCTCGGCAGCTCCGAATCATGGCCGATGTTGATCACATCGTTGCCGTGATGGTGCGGGTGGCGTCGGCTGCGCAGCTCGAAGCGGTCGTTCCAGTCGAAGGTTTCACCCGCATCGGGAGCTGCCGCCGCGGCGCTGGGGGCGTCCGGCTTTGCATCAGTCTCCGCCGCGCGTGCCGTTTTTGTGATGAGCACGGTGCAGAGCGGCAGCACGGCCAAGAAGGACAATCTCTGCCACAGAGAAATGTTCAATGAGGACCTGTTCATTGGGGGCCTGTTCATTGGGGACCTGCCGTTGGCTGAAGGTAGAGCGTGCGGTAAAGGACTGCACTGAGCCCGAACAGAATTGCATATAGGACCGCGCATACGGCGGTGCCCTCGAATACCCAGTCCGGCGGCGAGGTGCGGGCAAGCACTGCGGCCACATTGCCGCCCGCAGCCATCAGTGCGCCGGCGTGGCGCGTCCAGGCGAGAGAACGGAGCCCTGTGGTCAGGATGGCACCGCCGAGGAACGCCGCCCTGATCAGCGCGCAGCAGACCACGATAAACGCGATGCGTGCGGGAAGTGGCCAATGCGCGAAGCTGCGACGCCACCAGGGAAGTGCGGCGCGGCGCCCGAGTTCATGCAACACGCGCGACTCGAGCGTTGGGGGCGCGGGACGCAAGGGCAGCTCACGCAGGGTACGATGCACCAACCGTTCGAGCGCCTCATCGGGGTCATTCGTGCTCATTCGGTTCTCCAGCCGGTCGCGAGGCCGCCGGCGCGCAAAAGGGGCAGCAATGCGGCGCGGGCGCGCCGTATATCGGTTTTGACCTTGGCGAGCGAGGCGTGGAGCTTGGTCGCGATCTCTTCGTACGAAAGTTCCTCGAAGTGATAGAGCACCAATGACAAGCGCTGATGCTCGGGGAGTTTGCGCAACGCGCCGTCGATCAGAACGCGCCTCTGCTCCGCGTGCAGGCCGGCGAGCAGGATGTCCGGCTGCGCCACCGCAAGGTCAGGTACCGGCAGGTCTTGGTCGGCCGCCGCCGGCGTCAGCTCCGAGAAAAAGCGCCAGCGCTTGCGATACCGGGTCAAATGATTGAGCGTCAAATTGGTAGCCACCGTCTTGAGCCAGCCGCCTGCGCTCGGATTCGCGCGTAGATCGTCGAAATGCTCATACGCCCGCAAAAAAACTTCCTGTGCAATATCCTCCGCCTGCCCGTCGTGGCCCGCCAGCCGGGCAGCAGTCGAGAAAACCATATCCTGATAGGCACGCATGAAGGCGGTGAACTCAGTGGAGCGTCGCAGCTCGGTAGATGAATGTTGCACTGGAGTGTGTTCGTTTCGCCTAGAGAACACGGCTGCGCGGAAAAAGTTGCAGAGCTGCGCCGCCGAGTCCAAGTCAGAGGCGCCGATAGGCATAATACCGTCATGGCGACGCGACTCATCTATTCAACCGGCCTCGGGAGCCTCTGTCCCAATTGCCGGAGGCCGGTGCGCGAATGTGTGTGCCCGAAGGGCGCGCCCGGAGCCGCCAAGCCCACGGCGGTGCGCGTAGGCCGCGAGATCAAGGGCCGGGCCGGCAAAGGGGTAACGACCATTACCGGGTTACCGATGCCGCCCGCCGAAATCGAATCCTTGGCCGCGAAACTCAAGAAGCGCTGCGGTTCCGGGGGCACCGTGCGCGGCGGCGTCATCGAGATCCAGGGCGATCATCGCGACGCGATCGTCGCCGAGCTGACCAAACTGGGCTGGCCCGCCAAGAAGTCAGGCGGTTAGCCCACGCCGGGGTTGCGCCGTGCCGCCGGCGGATCGTGTATCATGGCGCTATCGCGATAAGAGCTGTCTGGAGAGAGTCCTTTCGAATAGGACCGCCGAAGGCGCAACCGCCCGGAAACGCTCAGGCACATGAACGGCAGACTCTCGCGATCTCTGGAGAGCGATCGCAGTTCAAGAGGCGATCCACCGAAGGGGAGCTGCGCTTTCTTAGCGCGCAATCTCTCAGGTCCGAAGGACAGAGGGGCAAAGCACAGCGGTGCTGGCGTCTCTTATTCTTTCGCCGTGAGGTTGCGATGGGCCTGAGAACTGCGCTCTATGACACCCATGTTCTGCAGGGTGCGAAAATCGTCGATTTCGGCGGCTGGGAAATGCCGCTGCACTATGGTTCGCAGGTCGAAGAACATCACGCCGTGCGCCGCGATGCAGGCATGTTCGACGTATCGCACATGGGGGTGGTCGATCTGCGCGGCGAGCGGGCCCGCGAATTCCTGAGAGGCTTGTTGGCCAACGATGTCGGCCGGTTGAAAATTCCCGGCAAGGCCTTGTATTCCTGCATGTTGCTTCCGACGGGCGGCGTGATCGATGATTTGATCGTCTACTTCATCTCGGACACCTGCTTTCGCCTGGTCGTCAACGCCGGATCACGCGACAAGGATATTGCCTGGATCAGCAGCCGCGCGGACGAATTCTCGGTATCGACTGTCCTGCGCGAGGACTTGGCGATGATCGCCATCCAGGGTCCGAATGCCCGCGAAAAGACACTGCCGCTCCTGCCTCCGCAGCATCGAGCCGCCGCCCTCGAATTGCCGCCTTTCAGCAGTGCGGCCGTCGATTCCTGGTTTATCGCGCGGACGGGGTATACCGGGGAGGATGGTTTCGAAGTGATGCTTCCGGCCGTCGATGCCGCGACGACGTGGAATGCGTTGCGTACTCAGGGGGTTCAGCCCGCGGGCTTGGGTGCACGGGATACGTTGCGGCTGGAGGCCGGCATGAATCTCTACGGCAACGACATGGACGAGAATCATCATCCGTTGGAGTCGGGATTGGCTTGGACGGTGGCATTCGAGCCCGCCGACCGCGATTTCATCGGACGCCAGGCGCTCGACGACGCGCGGCATGCCGCCGGCGGCAACGAATTGGTCGGCCTGCTGCTCGAAGACCGCGGCGTGCTGCGCAGCCATCAGAAAGTCCTCGTTGCCGGTACGGCCGGCAACGCCCGCGGGTCCGAGGCGCCGCTCCTCGGCGAAGTGACCAGCGGCACGTTTTCTCCTACCTTGAACCGATCCATTGCGCTCGCGCGCGTGCCGAGAACCGCTGCCTTGGGCGTGCAAGTCGAGATCCGCGGCAAGTTGCATGCCGCGGGGATCGTCAAGCCGCCGTTCGTGCGTCATGGGAAGCCACTGATTCGAATCTAGACACGGGGGATTTACATTGAGCGACATTCCGAATGATTTGAGTTACACCAAGAGCCACGAGTGGGTACGCCGGCGGCAAGACGGCGCAGTCGAGATCGGCATCACCGACCACGCGCAGAGCGCGCTCGGCGATCTGGTATTCGTCGAGGTGCCGGACGCCGGCCGTTCCGTCAAAGCCGGAGAGGCATGCGCAGTCGTCGAATCCGTCAAGGCCGCATCCGATGTATACAGCCCGGTGGGCGGCAAGGTCATCGCCGCCAACGAGGCGCTGGCGACGAAACCCGAACTGCTCAACGAAGATCCTTACGGAGAAGGATGGTTGTTCCGCGTGCAGGCGAATTCGCCGGCAGAAAGCCCCGCGCTGATGAACGCCGCGGACTACGCAAAATACCTGGCAGACGAAACCGAGTAGGGAGTCCATGCATGGCATTCATTCCTCACACTCCGGAAGACGTGGCGCGCATGCTCGAAACGATCGGCGTTCAATCGATCGATGAGTTGTTCGATGAAATACCCGGCAATCTGCGGGCCGGCGCCCTCGGCGTGCCTCCGGCGATGGGCGAAATGGAAGTAGGGCGTTTGATGGCCGAGCGCGCCGCCATCGATGGCCGGCCCTTGAATTTCATCGGCGCAGGAGCCTATGAACACCACATTCCCGCCCCTGTCTGGGCCATCACCACGCGCGGCGAATTCTATTCCGCGTACACGCCATATCAGGCGGAGGCGAGCCAAGGCACCTTGCAATTGATCTACGAGTATCAGTCGATGATCTGCGCTCTGACCGGCATGGAAGTATCGAACGCCTCCCTGTACGACGGTGCTTCGGCCTTGGCGGAGGCCTGCCTCATGGCGGTGCGGGCCAATCGTGCCGCGACTTCGCGGCGCATTTTGCTGCCCCGCACGGTGAATCCCACGTATGCTCAGGTGGCGAAATCGATCGCGGGCAATCAAGGAATCGTGTTCGAGACCGTGGATTTCGACCGTTCGACCGGACGCACGCAGCTCGAATCGCTGCAGACTTACACCGGACAGGACGTGACCGCACTGGTATTGCAGCAGCCGAATTTCTTCGGCAACCTCGAAGAGTCCGAGGCGCTGACGCAGTGGGCGCATCAAAATAAAATCCTGCTGATCGCGATCGTCAATCCCATCTCGCTGGCGCTGTTGGAAGCCCCCGGGCAGTGGGGGGTCCGGAGCGGCAGCGCTCTCGGCGCCGACATCGTCTGCGGTGAAGGGCAGCCGCTGGGGGTGCCTCTGTCGGCGGGCGGTCCGTATTTCGGATTCATGGCAACGCGAATGCAATACGTTCGGCAAATGCCGGGGCGGATCGTCGGGCGCACCGTCGATGCGGACGGGCGTCCGGGGTTCAGTCTGACTCTGCAGGCACGCGAGCAGCACATTCGGCGCAGCAAGGCCACCTCCAATATCTGCACCAATCAGGGGTTGATGGTGACGGCTGCCACGATTTACATGTCGCTGCTCGGCGCCACGGGAATAGCGCGCGTGGCGGCGGCCAGCCTGCAGCGCACCGCCGACTTGGTTGCGCGCCTCGGTGCGATCGACGGCGTCAAAGCAGCGTTTACGGCACCGCGGTTTCATGAAGCCGCGTTGCTCCTGGATCGGCCGGTCGCCCCGGTCCTTGCGGCCCTGACGCGCCGCGGGATCTTCGGAGGACTCGATCTCACCGGGTACTATCCGGAATTGGGCAATGCGCTCCTGGTGTGCGCGACCGAGACCAAGCTCGATGCCGACATCGATTCCTATGCGCGCGCCCTGACGGACGTCATGAACTCATCGCGCGCCGCCGCCTAAGCAGACACCACGAGTGGGGAAGCATAATGGCTGATTTGCAAGCAAGAGAGCCTCTGATATTCGAATTGAGCAAGCCCGGACGGCATGCGGGCACGCAGTTCCCGCCGCGAGTCGCGGGTTCGGCGGAGATTCCCGAAAATTTCCGCCGCGCGGCGGCGCCCCTGCTGCCCGAGGTATCCGAGCTGCAGGCAGTGCGGCACTTCACTCGCCTTTCGCAGATGAATTTCTCCATCGACACGCATTTTTATCCGCTCGGCTCCTGCACGATGAAATACAACCCGAAGGCTTGCAACAGCTTCGCGATGCTGCCCGAATTTCTGGGCAGACATCCGCTTGGGCCCGAGCCTCAGGGGTTCATGGCTTGTATGTACGAGCTCCAGGAAATGCTGCAGGCAATCACCGGCATGCAGGGTGTAAGCCTCACGCCGATGGCGGGCGCGCAGGGCGAGTTCGCGGGCGTCGCCATGATTCGCGCCTACCACCGCGCCCGCAATGACATGGGGCGCACTGAAATCATCGTGCCGCAGGCTGCGCACGGCACCAATCCCGCCACCGCCGCGATGTGCGGCTGCAGCGTCAAAGAGGTTCCTTGCGATGAGAACGGCGACATCGACATCGACGAATTGAAGGCCGCCGTAGGCCCGGCGACCGCCGGCATCATGCTCACGAATCCCTCCACTCTCGGAGTGTTCGAGCGCAAAATCACCGAGGTTGCACGCATCGTGCACGAAGCAGGCGGCCTTCTGTATTACGACGGGGCCAATCTCAATGCGATTCTCGGCAAGGTTCGCCCGGGTGACATGGGGTTTGACGTCATCCACATGAATTTGCACAAGACCTTTTCGACCCCCCACGGCGGGGGCGGTCCCGGATCGGGAGCGGTCGGCGTCGGCGCGCGATTGCTGCCGTTCCTGCCGATCCCCATCGTCGGCAAGGAGGGCGCACGGTTTCGCTGGCTGACCGAGCGCGATCTGCCGCAATCCATCGGCCGCCTGTCCGGGTTCATGGGCAACGCCGGCGTCAATCTGCGGGCGTACATCTATATGCGGTTGTTGGGCCGCGAAGGGATGGTGCGAGTCGCGGAATTCGCCACGCTCAATGCCAATTATTTGATGAAGCGGCTGCAGGCGGCGGGCTTCGAGGCGGCGTATCCCTCGCGGCGGGCCAGCCATGAATTCATCGTCACGCTGAAGCGCGAGAACCGCCTCCATCAGGTCACTGCGATGGACGTGGCAAAGCGCCTGCTCGACTATGGTTTTCACGCACCGACCACGTATTTCCCACTCCTCGTGCCCGAATGCCTGTTGATCGAGCCGACCGAAACAGAAGCCAAGGAAGATCTCGACCGCTTCTGCGAGGCGATGATCGCGATCCGCCGTGAAATGGAGCAGGAGCCCGAGAAACTGTCGTCCGCTCCGCATACAATGCCGGTGCGGCGGCTCGATGACGTACGGGCAGCGAAACAGTTGGATCTGGCATGGAAACCCGCCGCTTGAATGAGCGATAGACACAAGCCCACCGGACTCTCGCGGCTGCTGCGCGCCTTCGTTTATTCGGTGCAAGGGTTTAGGTACACCTGGCGGGAAGAAGCGGCATTCCGGCAGGAGGTGTTGCTGGCGCTGTGCGTCATTCCCGCGGGGCTCTATCTCGGCAATACGGGAGTCGAGCGCGCATTGCTCGTGAGTCCAATGTTGCTGATTTTGGTGGTCGAATGCCTCAATAGCGCGGTCGAAGCGGTGGTGGACCGCTCGGGCATGGAACCTCACCCCCTGGCCGGCATGGCCAAGGACATGGGATCGGCGGCCGTGATGCTGAGTTTTGCTTTGTTAGGAACCGTTTGGGCCCTCGTCTTGTCCGACCACGGGCACTGAACGCAATCTAGGAGCTTGTTTGAATATTACCCGTGAGCCGCGTTGCATCGGCACCCGTATCGCGCTGATTCTCTCCGTACTCGTATTGTCCGCCGGCCGAGCCTTTGCCGCTGTTCATTCCGTCCCGGCGTCCGCCCTTCCCGTTCCCGCGCCCGGCATTCCAAGCTCGCCGGCCAATTGGGCGCAGACCTTGGAGCGCATCGCGAGCGGCGTGGTCACCATTCAAATCGACAGCACGCGTGCGTTCGACACGGAATGGAACACGACGGCGCAGGCGACCGGCTTCGTCATCGACGCGAAGCGCGGGCTCATCTTGACGAATCGGCACGTGGTAACGCCGGGACCGGTGACCGCACAAGCGATCTTCCTCAATCGAGAGGAAGTGCAGCTCTATCCCGTGTATCGCGATCCCATTCATGACTTCGGCATCTACCGCTACGATCCGGCGAAACTCAAATTCATCCAGCCGGCCGAACTGCCCCTGTATCCTGCGGGCGCGGTCATCGGCCGAGAAATTCGCGTGGTCGGCAACGATGCGGGCGAACAATTGTCTATCCTTTCCGGCACGCTGGCGCGCCTGGATCGCGAGGCGCCGGAATACGGCTACGGCAAGTACAACGATTTCAATACGTTTTACTTTCAGGCTGCCTCGAGCACATCAGGGGGCTCCTCCGGCTCGCCGGTCATCGACATCGAGGGGCGAGTGGTGGCCTTGAATGCAGGGGGAGCGACCGGCGCCGCGTCCAGCTTCTACCTGCCGCTGCCGGCCGTGACGCGGGCCTTGAAATACATCGACGCAGGCAAGCCGGTGCCGCGCGGGACACTGGAAACCGTGTTCAAGTACACGCCTTACGATGAGCTGAGACGGCTTGGCCTTGACCCCGACACCGAATCGAGAATGCGCAACGCATATCCGAAGCTGACCGGCATGCTGGTGGTGGATGACGCCCAGCCGGGATCGGGGGCCGATGGGGTGCTGGCTCCCGGCGATATCCTGGTGGCTATCGACGGGAAACCGATCCCCGAATTCTTCGCTCTCGAGGATGTACTCGACGGTCACGTCGGCCTCAAGGTCAACGTCGAAGTACAACGCGGCCGCCAGACCCTGCAGCATGTACTCGACGTGCAATCCTTGAGCGCGATCACGGCGGACGAGTACATCGAGTTCGGCGAAGCAGTGGTGCACACGCTGTCTTACCAGCAGGCGCGCCATTTCAACGTGCCCATCAAGGGCGTATATGTCGCCAACCCAGGCTATGCCTTTGGCAGCGCTGGCATCCCGCGCGCCGCCTTGATCAGTTTTTTCAACGGTAAGAAAATCGACGACCTCAAAGATTTCGAGGCTGCTCTATCGGAGCTGCCCGACGGCGCGAGTGCGCCGGTTCGCTATGTGACTCTGGAAGATCCGCGTGCCGCGCAGCTCAAGGTCATGCGCATGGACAGGCGGTGGTTTCCGGCACGCAAATGCAGGCGCGACGATGCTCTCGGGACCTGGCCCTGCGTCGGCATAAGCCAAGGATTGAACGCCGCGAGCGTGATTCCCGCTTCCACGCAGTTCGCCAAGACCGGGGACGTGCGCATCGATCGCTTGGCGCCATCGCTGGTGATGGTGAACTTCGACATGCCGTATTCCGTATCGGGCGTCACCGAGAAGAACTACCATGGCACGGGCGTCATCGTCGACGCCGAACGCGGACTGGTGGCGATCGACCGCAACACCGTGCCGATCGCCATGGGGGATGTGCGGATCACATTCGCCGGCACGATCGAAGTGCCGGGCAAAGTCGTCTTCATCCATCCGCTGCACAATCTCGCAGTGGTCTCTTACGATCCAAAGTCGATCGGCGCCACGCCGGTTCGCGCGGCGACCTTGCTCACCAAGCCGTTGGGGCCGGGCGATGACGTGTGGGTGGTCGGGCAGCGCGCAGATTCGAAGATCCTGTCGCAGAAAACTCAAGTTTCCAGCGTCGACGTGGTTTCATTCCCGTTGTCGCGAACGCTGCGCTTTCGCGACAGCAATCTTGAAGCATTGAGCCTGATAAATCCTCCCAGCGATTACGACGGCGTGCTGGCGGACGAAAAAGGCAATGTGCTCGCGTTGTGGTCGAGTTTTGCTTTCGAAACCCAGCGCGAACTCGAGCAAGTCAATCGCGGCATGCCCGCCGAGCTGGTCTTGGAAATGATCGCAGTGGTGGCCAACGGCCGGCCGCTGTACTCGTTCGAGGCGGAGTTCAACGTGCAGTCCCTGGCGAGCGCGCGCCAATTAGGGTTGCCGGACGAGTGGGTACGGCGCTTCGAGGAGCATAACCCGCAGCGCCGGCAAGTGCTCGGCATCGACAGGCTGGTCGCCGGAACGCCCGCCGCGGCAATGCTGGTGCCCGGCGACTTGCTGCTCGCCATCGACGGAAAGGTGGTGAATCGCTTCCGCGAAGTCGAGCGCGCCGTGCAAAAACCGGGCGTCAGGGTGAGCGTCTGGCGGGACGGCGCCGAGAAAACGCTCGAAATGAAGACGGTGGCGCTGGACGGCCGCGACGTCGATCGCGTGCTGATATGGGCGGGTGCCACGCTTCAGGCCCCGCATCGAGCCATGGCAGCGCAGCGCGGTATCGCCCCGTACGGGGTATTCGTGTCGTTCTTCTTCTACGGCTCTCCGGCAACGCACTACGGATTGTACGCGGGCCGGCGCATAACGGAGGTCGACGGTCAGCCCACCGGTGATCTCGACGCATTCATCAAAGCAGTCAGCGGCAAGCCCGATCGAGCGTCATTGCGTCTCAAGACCGTGAGTTGGAACGGCCAGACGGACGTAATCACTTTGAAACTCGACAAGCATTACTGGCCGGCTTACGAGCTCGAACGACAAAAGGATGGCAGCTGGGCCCGCACCGCGCTCGACTCGCCGCAAGTGACGGCGTCGGCAGCGGTGCCTTGAGACCCGATCTGCAGAACCCGTCATGTATCCTTCCGCCGACACTTGACACCTCGGCGGGGTAAGGCGAAGGGCGTACGCCATGTCGCGTTAAAAGCGGCATTGCGGCACAGATCAGGCGCTCGGGGCTCAAGCGGCCTTTGTTGGTATCTCAGTCTTGATATCATGCGGGCGTGGTAAGAGCTACTCAGACCGAAATCGAAGAAGCCGTGGAAGCGCTGCGCGCCGGCGACTTGGTGGTGTTTCCGACCGAGACCGTATACGGGCTCGGAGCGAACGCCTCAAATCCGGCGGCCGTGCGCAAGATTTTCGAGGTCAAAGGGCGTCCGCCCGAACATCCTGTAATCGTGCATTTGGACGATCCACGCTATCTACGCCGCTGGGTGGCATCGGTGCCCCCGGTGGCCGAGCAGTTGGCCGCCAAATTCTGGCCCGGTCCCTTGACGCTGATTTTGCCCAAGGCAGACAACGTCAACGACATCGTCACCGGCGGCCAGGACAGCATCGGCATTAGGGTGCCCTCGCATCCGATTGCGCAACAGCTGCTGAACGCCTTCGGCGGCGGCATTGCCGCGCCATCCGCCAATCGCTATGGGCGATTGAGTCCGACCAAGCCCGAGCATGTCCGCGAAGAGCTGGGCGAGGCCGTGGGCGTCATCCTGGACGGCGGCGATTCGCCCATCGGCTTGGAGTCGACCATCGTTTCCTGCCTCAACAATGAGGCCCGCTTGCTGCGCCCCGGCTTCATCACCCGCTCGCAGCTCGAACAGGTCGTGGGCAATCTCGTTATCGGGGGAGTTACTCCCCGCGCCCCCGGAGACCGGGCTCTGCACTATGCGCCCTCGACGCCTCTCGAGATCGTGCCCTCGGATGACCTGGAAGTGCGCGCCGGGGAGATCGCGGGGCGCCAGGAAAAGGTGGCGGTGCTCGCCATGCGGCCGCCGCTTCAAACACAACGTTATATGACTTGGATCAACGCCGGAAAAAGGCCCGACATCTACGCGCACAATCTCTACAACCATCTGCGCACGCTGGATCGCGTCGGCTGCGTGCGGATATTTGTTCAAAGCCTCCCGCAGGACGAACGCTGGGTAGCGATTCTCGACCGCCTGCAGCGCGCCAGCGGCATCGGCGACGAGTCTCTCGAAATGAGCGTGAGCTAGGTGCCGTTGCCGTGGTGATTCCGCGTGTCGTGGCCACCGAGCCGTTCGAGCTCGATCCTGCCCTCGATCCGTTTTCGCAAGAATCCATCAAACATCTGGCGGCCCGCTATGGCTCGCCGCTATTCGTCATCGATGCCGAACGCGTGCGGCGGCAATTTCGACGCCTCGCGGCCGCGCTGCCCGCGGTCGACCTTCACTATGCCCTCAAGCCCCTGCCTCACGCCTCGGTCGTCACCACGCTGAATGCCGAAGGCGCGTTCTTCGATTTGGCAACCAATGGGGAGGTGGAATTGGTGAGGCGCCTCAAAATTGCGCCCGAACGCTGTATCCATACTCACCCGATCAAACGCGAGCGCGATATACGCACGGCGTTGTCCTATGGCGTCAATCGTTTCGTCATCGACAATCCCGATGAGTTGCGCAAGTTCGTGAAGTACCGCAGCAGCTCGTCGCTCCTCATCCGCGTTTCGTTCAGCAGTCCGGATGCCGTGTGCGATCTGTCGCGCAAGTTCGGCTGCGCGCCCGAAGCCGCTCCGGAACTCATGCGGCTGGCGGCGGAATTGCGGATCAAGATCGGCGGATTCTCGTTTCACGTCGGATCCCAGGCGGCAAGCCCGGCGATGTTCCTCGAGGCCATCGCCAGATGCACCGAACTCATGCGCATTGCCGCAGAGACCGGCCACACGATGGGTATCTTGGATATCGGCGGCGGCTTTCCGGTGGATTATCTGCAGCCATGCATGCCCATTGAAGAATTCTGCGCACCGATTCGCGCCGCGCTGAAGAAGCTGCCTTCCACCGTGCGCGTGATTGCCGAGCCGGGCCGCTATATTTGTGCGCCGGCGGCGATCTCGGTGTCCTCGGTCATGGGCCGGGCATTGCGCGGCGGCCGGTGGTGGTATTACCTCGATGATGGGGTGTATGGGAGCTACAGCGGGCAGATGTACGATCACGCGGCCTACTTCATGGAAGCGCTCGTGCCTCCCGGCCAGACGTTCCCGTCCGTACTCGCCGGCCCGACCTGCGACAGCATCGACGTGATCAACGACCACTTGGAATTACCGCGCCTCGACGTGGGGAATCTGGTCGTCGGCCGCGGGATGGGCGCTTACACCTGGGCCTCGGCGTCGGAATTCAACTTCTTCCCGCGCGCCACCGTATTAGCGCTCGATAACGGCCGCCTCCTTGCCGACAGGAGCCGCCGATGACATGGCCGCCATGAGATGGAGCCGCTGATGACATGGAATCGGCGCCGCGTATTGCGGGCGGGCGGTGCGCTCGCCGGGGTGTCGGCGACGGGCTTGCTGATGGGCACGGCGCGCGGCCAGGAGGCCGCCGCAATTGCGCGCGGTTCCGCACCGAAGCGCATTGGATTGCTGAACCTGCATACCCACGAACGCCTGGACATCGAATACCGTCGTGACGGCGCATACCTGCCTGATGCGCTCGCCGCCATCGAAGACGTATTGAGGGACTTTCGCACGGGCGAGCGGCACGCAATCGATCCGAGCCTCATGGACTACCTGGTCGAAGTTGCAGCTGCTGTCGGCGCCGATCCCGCATTCAACGTGATCTCGGGATATCGCACCCCGCAGACCAACGCCCAGTTGCGCGACAAAAGCTCGGGCGTCGCCCAACATAGTCTGCACATGGAAGGTCGGGCCATCGATGTGCGCATGTCCGGCGTCGACTGCGCGAGCTTGGCATCGCATGCGCAGGGCTTGAAACGAGGCGGCGTCGGATATTACCGCGCGTCGGACTTCGTACACTTGGATACGGGCAAGTTTCGGACTTGGAAGGGTTAGGCGTTAGGCGCCGGAGACGCGAGGCCATGAAGCCGCTCGATGCCGTGACGATACTTGCGCTTGTCGGCGCTCTGGCCGCTTGCACTCCGAAGAAACCTGGCGCACCGCAGGCGGCCGCCGTTGCGCCGGTCTCGACCGATGCCTCCTTGCCGGCCGGCGGCGCATCCGGCACGAGCCAGGGCGGCGCGCCCAACGCCGACTTGGGCGAGCGCATTTACAGCGGCAACTGCGTGCCCTGCCATCAGCAAGGCGGAGCGGGGATACCGGGCGTGTATCCGAGCTTGGCCGGATCGCCCGTCGTTCTCGGCGATCCGGCGGAATTGGCGCGTTGGGTGATCAAGGGACAAAGACCCCCGAGCATGCCGGCCGGCAGGTATCCAACGCAGATGCTCCAGTTTGGCTGGATGAAGCCCGCCGACGCCGCCGCGCTCTTGTCCTATCTGCGCGTGAATTTCGGAAACTCCGGAACACCCGTGGACGCCGCAGCCGTGGCTAAGGCCCTGGGGCAGTGACGGCGCATACCGCCATCCACGTGATCGTCGGTCGTTGCCGCGCCGCGGATTATCCGCCCTCGGTCGCGAGGCTTCGCTCAGGCTGGGTCGTCCTGGGAGAGCGCCAGGTGCTGCCCGGCTATTGCCTCCTGCTGCCTGACCCGGTCGTCCCGCACTTGAACGCACTCGGTACGGAGTTGCGCGATCAATTCTTGTCCGATATGGCCAGGGTCGGCGACACCTTGCTGGCCGTCACCGCGGCCCTACGCATCAACTACGCGATATTCGGCAATGTCGAGCCGGCGCTGCACGCGCACATTTTTCCCCGAAGCTCGGCGGAGCCCGAGGCCACGCGGACCGCGCAACCTTGGGCGCTCGATTGGAAGGCCGCGCCTGCCTACTCCGATGACCTGCACGGCGACCTCAAGCGGGGCTTGGCAGCGCATCTTGCGGCTTGCTAGACGCTAGCCGCCGCACGCCGCGCGCGCGAGTTCGCGCTCGATCTCGCTCAAGTTGCCAAGCGGTGCCGAACACGTCATGCCCGTACAGGCATACGCCACGGTGTCCGCGGTGGCTCGCTTCTCGGCGATCGCGCGCGGCAGGTCCGCCGCTTCGCGGGGAACGGCGAATATCATGCGCATCGGCGCATACCTGGCATGAAGACTCTCGGCCCAGTGTCCCGCTTGCGCGGCATCGCCGCGAACGATCACGATTTGCATCGGCGCCAGAAAGTCCTCGAGGGCAGCGGCCAAGGCCATGTGGGCTTGCGGGTATTGCCGGAGCATCGGCCATCCCGCACGCAAGGTGCGTTCGGCGGCCTCCAGGAAGCGCAATTCTCCAAGCAAGAATCCCAGGCGGCACAGCAGCGACGCCGCGACGCCATTGCCCGAGGGGATTGCATCATCGCTATAGGTCTTGCTGCGATGGATGAGTTGCTCGTGATCAGCGGCGGTGAAGAAAAATCCGCCCTGCTTGGCATCCTCGAATTGGGACAGCAGCACATCGGTCAGTTGCCGCGCGAATTCCAAGTCGCTCGTGCGCCAACGGGTTTGCAGCAACTCGAGGAGGGCATCGGCGAGAAAGGCATAGTCGTCGAGATAGGCCGGCAAATGCGCCCGCCCATCCTTGTAGGCAGCCAGCAGCCGACCGTCCCGCCATAGGGATCGCCGTATGAAATCGACGGCCGCCGTGGCAGCGTCCGCCAAATCGGGCCGGTGCAACACGCGCGCAGCGATCGCCAGCCCTTTGATCACAAGGGCATTCCACGCGGTGAGGATTTTCTCGTCGCGCGCCGGCCATACGCGCAGCTCGCGCACCTTCAAGAGTTTGGCGCGCGCCGAGTCGAGCAGGGCCGCGACGGACTGCGCGGATTCGCCGAGCGCCGCGGCGATGGAATCCACGCTTTCAAAGATGTGCAAATGCCATTCGCCCTCGAAGTTGGCGTCCCGATCCAAGCCGAAGCGGCGCGAAAACGCCGCATACTCTTGCGGCGTCAGCAGCCCTTGAACCTCGGATCGCGACCACACGTAGAATTTCCCCTCATGGCCTTCGGAATCCGCATCGAGGCTGGAATAAAAGCCGCCCTCGGGCGAATGCATCTCGCGCAGGGCCCAATCGGCGGTTTCAGCGGCGATCCTTGCAAACAGCGTTTCGTTGGTGGCGAGGGCTGCGCGGGAGAATTCGCACAATAGTTGACCATTGTCATAGAGCATCTTTTCGAAATGCGGGATCATCCACCGGCCATCGACCGAGTAGCGCGAGAACCCGCCGCCCAGTTGATCGTAAATACCGCCCTCGGCCATGCGCGTCAAAGTAAGGGTCGCCATGTACAGCGACTCGAGGTCGGGGCGTTCGCCGGCCGACGCGGCGTACCAATTCCTCATGCAGCGCTCGATACTGCCGGGCTGGGGAAACTTAGGCGCCTGGCTGAAGCCGCCGAAGTCGGCGTCGAATGAACGCTCGAGGGAGCTGCGCGCGTCGCGGAGGGGCGATTCATCCAGCGCGGTTCGGCCGGGCGCAGGTTCCGGCGCGAGTGCCGCAAACGCGAGTTTCAATTGCTCGTTCTGCTTGGCGATCTCCGCGCCGTGCCGGCTGAAGTACTCGGCCACGCGCCGCAGCAGATCGCCGAACGCCGGCATTCCGTAGCGCGCCTCCTTTGGGAAGTACGTGCCGCCGAAGAAGGGCGCTTGCTCATCGGGTGTCAAAAACATGGTCAGCGGCCAACCTCCGGCGCCATGAGTGATGAGCTGCTGTGCGACCTGGTAAATCTTGTCGAGGTCCGGCCGCTCCTCGCGATCCACCTTGATGTTGATGAACAGCTCGTTCATGAGGGCGGCAGTGGCGGGGTCTTCGAAGGATTCGTGCGCCATGACGTGACACCAATGACAGGCCGAATAGCCGATGGACAATAAAATGGGCTTGTTGTCCCTTTGGGCCGCGAGCAGAGCCTCAGCACCCCAAGGATACCAATCCACCGGATTATCGGCGTGCTGCAACAAGTAGGGGCTGGTTTCTGCGGCCAGTCGATTGCGCTGCATGTTACTGCTCCGCCTCGGTTAGAATGCGCGCGCCAATAATAGCCGAAGTAAACCTCATGTCCGACTCCAGTCGTGCGGCAGAGCTGCCCGCCCTGCGCTTGAAACGCAACGAAGATCGCCGTCTGCACGCGGGACACCTGTGGGTCTTCAGCAATGAGGTCGACATTCAGCAAACGCCGCTCACGAAGTTCGAGCCGGGCGAGCTGGTGCGCGTGCTGGCGCACAACGACCGGGCGCTCGGACTGGCGTACGTCAATCCGCGGTCGCTGATCAGTGCGCGGATGCTCGAGACATGGACGCCTCCCGATGTTGCGTGGCTGGCGATACGCATCCGGGCGGCGCTTGCGATGCGGGAGCGGCTGTATCCCAAGCCCTACTATCGTCTCGTGTATGGCGAGTCCGACGGGCTTCCCGGGTTGGTGATCGACCGCTACGGATCCGCCTGCGTCGTGCAAATCGGCACCGCCGGAATGGAAAGGCTCAAACACCAGATTCGAGACGCACTGGAGCAGGTTCTGCGTTGCAAGTCGCTGCTCTTCAAGAACGACGGCTCCGCGCGCGAAATGGAGGGCTTACCGACCTACGTGGAGGCGGCGACGGGCGAGTTCTCGGAACTGGGGCAGATCTTGGAGGATGATCTCGAATTTCGGGCGCCCCTCTCCGAGGGACAAAAGACCGGGTGGTTCTTCGATCAGGCGGCCAATCGCCGCGCCCTGACCAAATACGTGCGCAAGGGGGCGCGAGTCCTGGATGTTTTCAGCTACGTCGGCGCCTGGGGCGTACGTGCGGCGCACGGCGGCGCCCGCGAGGTACGGTGCGTCGACAGCTCCGCCACTGCGCTCGAAATTGCCGTGGCCAATGCCGAGCGCAACAGCGTCAAGGTCACGGCGGTCAAGGGCGATGCCTTCGAGGTGCTCGAGGATCTGGCTCGAGAAAAACGCCCGATTCGACATCGTCGTGCTCGATCCGCCGGCCTTCGCCAAACGCAAGAAGGACCTGCCGAAAGCGCTCGCCGCATACAAGCGCTTGAACCAACTGGCGATGCGGGTGCTCGCCGATGACGGCGTTCTGGTTTCGTGCTCCTGCTCTTATCATGTGAGCTTCGAGGACTTGCAGGATGCAATTGCCAAGGCGGCGCGGGCGGCGGACAAACGCGTGCAGATTCTCGAAACCGGCGGCCAGGCCCCTGATCACCCGGTGCATCCCGCCATCCCCGAGACCCGGTATCTCAAGGCCTATTTCTGTCGCGTCAACGACAGTTTACAGTAGGCCCATGCTGACCTATCCGCACATCAATCCCATTGCGATCTCGATCGGGCCGATTTTTGGCATAGGGCCATTGCGTGTCCATTGGTACGGGATCATGTACTTGATCGGGTTCGTCGCCGCCTGGTGGCTGGCGCGATACCGCGCCCGGCAACCGGGCTCGACCTGGACTGGCGCTCGATGTCGATGACCTCATTTTCTATTGCGCCATCGGCGTCATCGTCGGCGGGCGGGTGGGGTGGTGCATCTTCTACGGCCACGACGTGATCGCGGAGAACTGGCTCAACGTTTTTCATATCTGGGACGGCGGCATGTCCTTTCACGGTGGGATGACCGGCGTGCTGGCCGCGGCGGGAGTCTTCGCGCGCGTCAAGCACAAGCGGATTTCCGACGTGCTAGATTTTCTGGCGCCGCTGCCCGGGCTCGGGCTCCTGGCCGGCAGGCTCGGAAATTTCATCAATGGCGAGCTTTGGGGCAAGCCCACGGACTTGCCCTGGGGTTTCGGCGTGCCGAATGCCGAGGGTGTTCTCGTTGCGCGGCATGCCTCGCAGCTCTACGAAGCAAGCCTGGAAGGATTGGTGTTGTTCGTGGTGCTGTGGTGGTACACGAGCAAGCCCAGGCCGCGGCTCGCCCCGACCGGTTTGTTCCTGCTGATGTATGGATGCGCACGGTTCACCGTCGAATGGGTGCGCCTGCCCGATGCGAATATAGGCTACTTGTCGGGCGGTTGGCTGACCATGGGCATGCTGTTGACCATGCCCATGATCTTGGCGGGCGCCGTGATGATGATTCATGCCTATCGACGCAACGCCCCGACCGGAAACTTGGGTGCGGTGGAAGCGTAATGCGGCAGTATCTGGATTTCTTGCGCCACATCAGGCAGCACGGAGCTCGAAAGGACGATCGCACCGGCACCGGCACTTTGAGCGTATTCGGCTATCAGATGCGCTTCGATCTCGCCGACGGTTTTCCTCTCGTGACGACCAAGAAACTGCATCTGCCGTCGATCATCCATGAACTCCTGTGGTTTCTCAGCGGCGATACGAATGTGAGGTATCTGCAGCAGCACGGCGTCCGCATATGGGACGAATGGGCCGACAAAGACGGAAATCTCGGCCCTGTGTACGGCAAGCAGTGGCGCAGTTGGCCGACCGCCGACGGCCGCAATATCGACCAGTTGTCGCGTGTGGTCGAGCAACTGAAGAACAACCCGAACTCGCGGCGCATCATGGTGAGCGCGTGGAACGTCGGGGAATTGGAGCAGATGGCGCTTCTGCCCTGCCATGCCCTCTTCCAGTTCTATGTCGCCAATGCCCGCTTGTCCTGTCAACTATATCAGCGAAGCGCCGACGCTCTGCTCGGTGTACCCTTCAACATCGCTTCTTATGCGCTTCTGACGCATATGCTGGCGCAGCAATGCGATCTCGAGGCCGGTGAGTTCATCTGGACGGGCGGCGACTGCCATTTATATCTGAATCATCTGGAACAGGCCGATCTTCAGCTTACCCGCGCGCCGTATCGCTTGCCGCGCCTTCATATTCGCCGCCGGCCGCCGAGTTTGTTCGAATACGAATTCGAGGATTTTGAGTTTCTCGACTACGACCATCACCCCGCCATCAAAGCCCCCATCGCCATATGAAGCAAACTCCGCATCGCCGCCGCACCCCTTGTTCGAAGTGCGACATTCCCCAATCCACGGCTACGGCGTTTTCGCGGCACGCCGCATCCGCAAGGGGACGACGGTCGTCGAATACCTCGGCGAGCGCGTGAGCCATGGCCAGGCGGATTCGCGCTATGAGGACAAGGATCCGAACGATAATCACACGTTCCTGTTCACGGTCGATGCGAAGACCGTGATCGATGCGGGCGTGAACGGCAATGAGGCGCGATTCATCAATCATTGCTGCGATCCGAACTGCGAAAGCACCACCGTGAACAAGCGGATCTTCATCGAAGCGATCCGCACGATACAGCCCGGCGAGGAGCTCTCGTACGATTATCAAATCCAGCGCGACAGCGACGACGCGCCCAACGTCGATGAGATCTTCGCCTGCCGCTGCGGCGCCAAGAACTGCCGCGGCAGCATGCTGGAGCCCGCCAAGAAGCCGCGCAAGCCTGCGCGGCGCTCGGCAAAGCGCACGGCGAAAGAAGCCGCGCCCCGGAAGCGGGCGCGGCGCCCCGGCATGGCCGGTCGCTCGCAACTGCGAAGCCGCTGACGGCGTCTCGCGGACTGCTGCTGCAAAGTGGGCATTGAGGCAGGCTTGGCAGCCGACAACATCTCGGTTCGGGACCAATTCCTGGCGCCCCGGCAGATTCGCGCGCTGTTGAAGTGCGTGCGGCTGCGCCGCAGGCGCGGCCAATTCGATGCCGCACGAATAGGCAGCGGCGAAAGCTTGCAGCGACGCCAGGATATCCGCGGCGATACGACCTGTTGGATAACGGCGCCGTTGTTGCCGGCGGAGCGGACGCTGCTGCGGCAACTGGAGAGCCTGCGATCGGAGCTCAATGCCCGAACCTTGCTTGGACTATTCGAAACCGAGCTGCAGTACGCCTGGTATCCGCCGGGCGCGGGGTACGATCGACACGTCGATCAACCGCATGGACAGGAGCAACGTCAAGTATCGGTGGTGCTGTACCTGAACGAGAGCTGGACGCCTGCGTCGGGAGGCGAATTGCGGATCTTCGATGCCGTCGGCGGCCACCGGGATATCGAGCCGATCGCGGGCCGCCTGGTGTGCTTCCTCACACCGGGTCGCGAGCATGCGGTGCTGTCCACGCAGCGCGACCGCTACAGCGTCAGCGGCTGGTTCCGGGTGCGCGACTGACCCGCATCAACGGCTGCGGCGTGCCGCTTCCTCCCGCTTCAGCAACGCCCGCTTGCGATTTACGCCCCATCGGTAGCCTGCCAGCCGGCCATCGGCGCCGACCACCCGGTGGCAGGGGATGAGCAACGCGATGTGATTCCTGGCGCACGCCGAGGCGACGCTCCTCGTTGCGCGCGGCTCGCCGAGCCCTTCGGCAACTTCGCCGTAGCTCTTGCTATCCCCGAGCGGTATCTGCCGCAGCGCGCGCCATACGCGGGATTGAAATGCCGTGCCCTGGATATCCAGCGGCAGGTCGAGTGCTTCGCGCGGCAACAACACGAAATCGCGCACCTTGGCGAACCAGCCGTAGAGCCGCGGTTCGTCGTTGTACAAGTTCGCCTTCGGAAACGCAGCGCGCATCTCTTCGAGCATTGCGCCGGGCACGGTGCCAAAGGTCAGCCAACAAACGCCTCTCGCGGTCGCTCCGAGGAGCATCCAGCCGAGGTCGGACACTCCCATCCACCAGCCGATGTCGAAGGCTCGGCGCAAGCGGCCGGGGGTCATGCCCAACGTCTCGGACGTGGTCGCGTAGGCGCTCGAATGGGTGCCGAAACCGGCGTCGAATACCGCCTCGAGCGCGGTTCGGCCCGCGGCCGCGCGCCGCGCAAGACGATGCAAGGCCAAAGCCTGCGCGTAGGCCTTGGGACTTACCCCGAGCCGCCGGCTGAATTGCCGCTGCAATTCCGATCTTCCGACACCCAGTTCCGCAGCCACCTCCTCTAGTCTTTGTGCATCACGCTCGATGAGGCGGCAGGCGCCGTTCAGCACCTTGGGCCAATTTACCCGTGTTCGCGCAGGGGTATGACGCCTGGTCGCGCCCTCAAGGGACGATGTACCTCGTTTTCGTTTCACGGCGGGCTCCTAGGGAAGCTCGGCTCCGGACCTCGAGTCCATGGAGTAGGGATAAACGGCATCCAGAAAATGCTCCTGTGCGCGCACGCCGGAGATCCAACCGGAGATCTCCGGAAATTCGCCGAGCGTGATTCCCGCCTCGTCTGCGCGGCTCACGTAGGCAAATACACTGATGTCCGCGATCGTATACCCGCAATCCGTCAAGAATTCTCGGCCGGCGAGCCAGCGATCGAGTATCGCCAGTGTCTTGAGGCTGGTCGCTCGCTTGGCGGCGATCATTTCGCCGCTGCGGCGTGCGAGCTTCCCGGTCATCGTCCAGTGGCGGAGCGAGGCGAGTCCGTTCTGAATGAAATCCTCCTCGAAAAACATCCAGCGCAACACTTGAGCCCGATTCCAGGAGTCGTCCGGCAAATATCGGGTCCCCTCGGCCAAATAGGCCAAGATGGCATTCGATTCGGTGAGGACGCGCCCGTCCTCCAGTTCCAATACCGGCACTGCTCCGGTGAGGCTCTTGGCGAGAAACCAGGCCTGCCGTGCTTCGCCCTCGAAAATGCTCACGAGCTTCGTGACATAGGGGCGCTGCAGGTGACTCAGGAGCAGCCGGACTTTATAAGCGTTCTGGGATGGCAGGTAGTCGTATAGCGTGATCATGTGCCGTACGATATCGCCGCGGCACGCTGGGAATCTTCCGGAATTGTGCGCGACGCTGCAGAATGAGCGCATGGCGCCGGCACGCGGATTCATTCTTCAAGCGAGCTATCGCATCGCCTCCGGGCCCAATGGGCAGCGCATCCCCGTCGTGCACCTTTATGGCCGGCTGGAAGAGGGCGGCACGTTTCTGCTGCGCGACGACCGGCAACGTCCTCATTTCTATATTCGCGCCATCGACTCGGCGCGCGCCCGCGCACAGCGCATGCCGGATCCGCAACCGACGGATAAACGCTGTTTCTCCGGCGCCCCCGTAGACCGGCTGCAGGCCGAGACTCCGCAGGATGTCCCGGCGCTACGCGACCGATTGCAAGCGGCCGGCGTAGAAACATTCGAGGCGGATGTGCGTTTCGCCAGCCGGTACCTGATCGACCGCGGCATCAAGGGCGGTTGCGAAGTCGACGGCGGGTGGGTGCCGGGAAACGGCATCACTCGCGTATATACCAATCCGATGCTCCGCCCGGCTCGAGTCGACGTCGAACCGCGCGTGCTATCGTTCGACATTGAGACGGACGGAAAGGGCGAGAGTCTCCTGGCGATCTCCCTGTACGCCCCCGGCATCGACGAAGTTCTCATCGTCGATCCCCTCGATCGAACCATGCCGCAGCGCGCGCGCCGCTGCGCGGATGAGCGCGCTGCCCTGGAGATGTTTTGCGCTCGATTGAAGGCGCTCGATCCGGATGTCATCACGGGCTGGAACGTCATCGACTTCGATCTGGCCGTCCTGGAGCGAGTGGCCGCGCGCTTGAACCACCCGCTTCATCTCGGGCGAGAGCCGGGCGCGGTGCGCTTGCGCAAGCCGGAAGGCTATTTCGGCAGCGCCCAGGCTTCCATTCCCGGCCGATTGGTGCTGGACGGAATCGATCTCATGCGCGGAGCTTTCGTGCGCATGGATGAATACTCGCTCGATGCCGTGGCGCGCCAAGTGCTCGGCGAGGGGAAGGCTGTCGCCGGCGACGTACGCGATCGGATCGGGGAGATTCTCGACAACTATAACCATGACCTCGATGCATTCGCGTTGTATGCGCGCACCGATGCCCGGCTTGCCTACGAAATCGTCGAGCGGCTGAACCTCGTGCGGCTTGCCTATGCGCGCAGTCAATTGACGGGTATGACGCCTGACCGCGTTGCAGCGAGCATTGCATCCTTCGATTTTCTGTACCTCACGGAACTCAAGAAGCGCGGCATCGTTGCGCCGACGGTGCGAGTCTTGGCGGAGCGCGATCACGCCGCGCAGCAAGGCGGCCATGTTCTTGAGCCATCAACGGGCTTGCACGGCAACGTCTGGGTGTTCGATTTCAAGAGTCTGTATCCAAGCATCATCCGCACCCTCAACATAGACCCGCTATCGTATGTCGAGCAGCCTGCGGCCGGCGCCGATCTGATCCGCACGTCGGGAGGCGCGTTCGTCCGCTCGCCCGCGATCCTGCCGAGCATGCTCGATGAACTTTTCCCGCGCCGCGAAGCCGCGAAGCGAGCGGGCGACGGCGTGGCATCGAATGCGATCAAAATTCTGATGAACTCCTTTTACGGCGTACTGGGGGCGCCTGCTTGCCGCTTTTACAACCCCGCACTCGTCAATGCCATCACCGGCACGGGCCGAGAGTTGTTGCTGTGGTCGAAAGCCTGGTTCGAAGCGGCCGGGTTCAAGGTGCTGTACGGGGACACCGACAGCTTGTTCGTCGCTTCCCGCGCCGAGGAGCCGGAGCTCGCCCGCAGGCGAGGCCGTGATCTTGCGGCGTCGCTCAATGCCGAACTCGCCGGCTACATCGAGGGCCGCTGGGGTGTCCCAAGCCGCTTGGAACTCGAATTCGAAAAACTCTATTTGAAGTTGTTTCTGCCGCGCGCGCGGCACAGCACTCGCGGCGCGAGCAAGCGCTACGCGGGCCTGCTCGGCGGCGCGGATGCCGGTGGCATCGAATTCATCGGCATGGAGGTCGTGCGACGCGATTGGACGACGCTTGCAAAGGACGTGCAGAGAGAGCTCTATCAGCGCCTGTTCGCAGATCAATCGGTCGACGCGTATCTCGCCGACGTGGTCAGGAAAGTGAGAAACGGCGACCTGGACGCCTCACTCGTCTATCGCAAGAATCTGCGCAAGGACGCCGATGAATACACCGAAACCACTCCGCCGCATGTGGCGGCGGCGCGCAAGTCCGCCCAGCCGCCGGGCAGGCTGATCAGCTATGTCATGACGACGGCCGGCGCCGAGCCGATCGACAACATTCGCCACCCGCTTGATCGCGAGCACTATGTGCTCAGGCAAGTGAAACCCGTTGCGGAGCCCGTCCTGGCAACTTTGGGGCTCGATTTCGACCGGGTGATAGGCGACAGCCGGCAGCTCGATCTCTACTCTCAGTCCGATGCGGATTGGCGCTGAGGGAGGGGCCGTGCGCGCGAAAAAAAACAAAGACGAAAGTCCCGCGCTTCAGGCGATCTGGCACGTGGTCTGCCGCATTCCACGGGGACAAGTGTCTACTTACGGAACCGTTGCCCGGACGGCCGGATTTCCAGGCCGCGCCCGCCAGGCAGGTTTCGCGTTGCGCGTGGCGCCGGAGGAGCTCAATCTGCCGTGGCATCGTGTGGTCGGTGCGGGCGGCCGAATCGTGTTTCCGAAGACATCGCATCAGCACAAAGAACAGACTCGTCGTCTTCGCGCCGAAGGCGTCTTGGTGAAGAATGGCCGCGTACCCCGCCACGCCATGATGCTAATAAAAGAAGCGTAGGGCCGCCGCGCTCGCTACGCCTCGCCTGCCTCGCCTTGCCCGCGACGCGATATGTCATCAGCGTAGAGCGCTGAACATAATTCGATTGATGCGCGATGCGCTCACCGTTCTCATTGCGGGCGCTTGATTCGCGCACGTTATGTTAGTTGTCATTGCGCAACGCGCATTGCGTGACGCAGTTAACGCCGGGACCGCGGCGCCCGGCATAACTTTGAAGCCCTTCGATCATCGCTCGAAAGATATGCAACTACGCGTGCGTTCACTTCTTCTCGGCGTCTGTTCACTGCTCCTGTTGTCCGGATGCGGATCGAGTTCGTATAGCAGCAGCCGAGGCACTGCCGTCAGCGCAAGCGCCGGCGGAGGAAGTACAGGAGGCGGATCGCCGGGGAATCCCATCAGCGCCGCTGGTGGGCCGACGGGCTCCAACAATTCGATCGTTGCGACTTCCTCGGTTTTCGGGACCGTATCCGTCGCGGTCGGCGCGAAGCAGACTCTCAGCATTACGTTTACCTCGAGCGACGGCAGCGCGGTATCCGGCTTTGGAATCTCGGGATCCCTCGGAACCTTGCCGGCCGGTTGGAGCGGTCCCAGCAACTTTACGTGCGCATCGGTCAGCACCGGCAGCGGCTGCGTTTTGAATTTGATCTACGCTCCGTCTGCGGCCGGCAGCGGAACGTTCAGCGTCGACTACGTATTCATCAATAATGCAACCGTGCCGAGTACCACCGGATCGGTGACCATTGCGTACACCGCAACCATGCACAACAATATCGTGGCTGCTGCGTCTCCGACGGGGCAGATCAACGCGGTCGCCGGCGGGGGAAATCAGTCGGTCAGCGTGAGTTTCACGACCGACGATGGCAATGCGGCCACGAATCTTACGCTGATCACGGATCTGGCGGCCTTGCCGCCGGGGTGGAGCAGCACTTCGACAACCTTTTCATGCACCATCGTCAGCCAAGGCAACGGCTGCGAGCTGCCCCTCACTTACTCTCCCACTTCCTCCGCTCGCGGCACGTTCACGCTGGCCTATCGCTATTCCGACGGTTCCGGCGCCGCGAGGACAGGCGCGCTGAACATTCCCTATGCGCCATCGACGCATAACGACATTGTCGCCACTGCTTCGCCGTCGGGTGAGGTCAATGCCGTGCAGAAATCCCGCGGTCGAGCCGTCGCGGTCACCTTTACGACCGACGATGGCAAGCCTGCCACGGCCCTGTACCTGACGACGCCGTTGGCGTTGCTGCCGCCCGGTTGGAGCAGTGCTTCGAATGGCTTTGCTTGCGCCCGCGTCAGCACTGGCAACGGTTGTCAATTACACCTGACCTATGCCCCCGCCGCGCTCACCAGCGGCACGCTCGTACTGGACTTTGCGTTTACGGATGGCGCAGGCATGGCGAAGACCGGATCGCTGAATATCGGATACGCTGCGACAACCAATGACAATGCGGTCGTGACCGCATCACCGAGCGGACAGATCAACGCCGTGGCACCCGCCGGCATCCAACCCGTCTTTGTCACATTCACGACCGATGATGGGCGCTCGGGAACCGCTCTCAACCTGACGAGCAGCCTGGCGACGCTCCCCGCTGGTTGGAGCACCACCGCCGCCTCGTTCTCCTGCAGCGGCTTCGGCAGCGGTAACGGTTGTCAGCTGCCCTTGACGTACGCGCCAGGCGCGGCGGACAGCGGCATGTTGGGTTTGAATTACACGTATGTGAACAACGCCGGCGCTTCCAAATCAGGGACCGTGAACATCGCGTACCGAGCGACCACCGACGACAATGTCGTCAACAGTCCCAGCCCCACGCCGCTCGCCGTTGGCGTCAACAGCACGACCACCGTCACCATCACCTTTACGACCGATGACGGAAATCTTGCAAGCGGCCTTTCAGTGACTTCGGATCTTGCCCTCCTGCCAAGCGGCTGGAGCAGCGCCGCGGGCAGCTTCTACTGCACGACCGTGAGCACGGGCAACGCCTGCCAGCTGACCTTGGCCTACGCTCCGACGGCGGTTGACGGCAACACGCTGTCTTTGAACTACGGCTATAACGATAATTCGGGAACGCCCAAGACCGGCACCGTCAGCATCCTCTATTCCGCGACGTGAGTTGCGTACCAGGGTGTGTGGAATTTCGCTTCCGCGGCGCGAGGCGGGTTCTTAGAATTTCGTGGTGAGCGCCGTGAGCCAGTCCGGAGAGCGGTCCAGGATCCACGCCTCGAGGGATTTGTCCATTCCCGTTGCGATCAAAATGCCCAGACTCAACATGATCAATCCCAGCACTTGCTTGCCGTGCCTGCCTGCAGCGAGCAGCCGGCCGCGGACGCGTCCGAGTCCGGCGCGCGACAGCGATCCCAGCAGCACCAGCGGCGCGGCGGCCCCGATTCCGAAGAGCAACATGAGAAAAGCGATATGTCCCAAGTCCCGTCCTTGACTGGCGAGCGTGGTCGCCGCGCCCAAGGTGGGGCCCACGCAGGGACTCCAGACGACACCCAACGACAGTCCGACGAGAAATTGACCCGCGAATCCTGCGATCGGCAAGCGTGCCATCACCTGACTGCCGGAGTTGCTCAAACCCGCCGTTGCCTTGGCAAAGACCGATTGCAATCGAGGCACCAAGAGAATCACGCCGAACACGCCGAGAAGGACGGCGCCCGAAATGCGAAAGGTCTCCGGATCGAGGCCCAAGGACGTCCCCGCGGTCGCCAGGAATATCCCGATCAGCGAAAAAGACAGAGCCAATCCGGCGCCCAGGGCCACGGCTCCCCAGCGGTGCGCATTGACCGCGGAGGCAATCAACACGGGTATCAATGGCAACACGCAGGGTGAAAGCGTAGACAGAGCGCCCGCGAGCAGTCCCAAGCCGTACGTGGTAATACCGAAGTTCACGACAAGGTTCCCGTGGATAAGCGGCTACTCGCAGTAGACCGATGTATTCAATGAGTTATTGCGAATGATTATTTGGTGCCCGGAGCCGGGCGCAAGTCCGGGGTAGTCATTCGTTTTGCAATGTCCCTGCGCTAGTATCGTGCGAAGCGGCTTCCTCCGTGCCCGCGAACATGGCAGCGAGGCGCTCATATCGGCGAGAACGTGCCGAATCCACGGATTCCGGGTACTGGCACGAATGTTGCTGCGGGTTGTGTATCATACGGGGGTTTTCCGGGGGGCCGAAACGGTAATCTCACCTCCCTTTCAAGTATTGGTCGCCTATGCGCTTGCCGTCGCTCAAGTTTCTGAAGACTTTCCAGGTCGCGGCCAGGCTGCAAAGCTTCAAGTCGGCCGCCGAGGAACTGTTCGTCACGCCGTCAGCCGTGAGCCATCAAATCAAAGCGCTGGAGGGGCACCTCGGGGTTGCCCTATTCGAGCGCGGCGTGCGCACGCTCAGGCTCACGGACGCCGGCGCCCACTACCTCGAACACATCAACGACATTTTTGCGAAGCTCGAGTCGGTCACGGAACAGCTCCAGGTCCGCTTCGGCCGCACTATCATCCGGCTCAATGTGCCGCCGTTCTTCGCCAATGAATTGTTGCTGCCTCGCTTAGCTTCCTTTTCTCAGGCCCGCGAAGAAACGGATATCCGCATCGAGACCACTTTTTCCGCGCCGAAGACGCATCCTCCGGAAGCTGACCTTTCCATCGTGGTTGGCTCAGGCCCGTGGGAGGGCCTTACCGCTCACGAGCTGTTTGCGCAGAGCTTCATCGCCGCGTGTTCGCCGGCTTTCCTGCTGGAGAATCCGATCAATTCTTACGGCGATTTGAGCGGCAAGACGCTGCTGTTGCATGAGGAGCGCCGGGAGGCGTGGGAACGTTGGGCTGCTGGCCTCGGACTCGAGCCGATCAAACCCAATCGGCTGGTGCGCCTGGACACCATGTCGGCGGTGGTGCTCGCCGCGGAGCAGGGCATCGGCGTCGCCTTGGTTCCGGCTCGTTTGAGTGCCGATCGCTTCGTCGCGGGCGGATTGGTGAAACTATTCGATGCGGAACTGACCACCAATGAGAGCTACGTCCTATTGCACAGGCCCGAAGACCGCGATCGCGAGGACTTGCAGGAGCTGACGCAGTGGATCTTGAGCAAGTGCAGGGTTGCTTGAGAACCGACGGCGCGCATAGGTGAGAGAAAGCCCCCGAGTAAAAGAATTTTCTCGTTTGCCGGAGCATCGAGGGCTGTCTACCTTGGCGGCGGGTATTGGTATTTGACCATCAAGGAATACCCTCATGAACTATCGGACAGCCGGTCTTGCCGCCGCATTCGCGATTCTCACTCCCGCCATCTGCAATGCATCTCCCGAAAAGGCTGCTTTGAACGCCTGCGCAACCGCGTTCGCGTCCAGCCTCGCCTCTCCCGGTGCCGCTGCTCCGCCGTTCAAGGTGGTCTACGGCGGCCATGAAATCGGGTCGGCCGTCGATTTCTTTGCGCGCGAATATTCCTTCGAGCTGCACGCAAATGATCGGAAGACGGGCTTCCTGATCGCGCGTGCGAATTGTTCCACGAATGCGCGTGGCAGCGTCATCTCGCTGTCGTTGATCCCGCTCGATGAGGCATCGCCCGCGACGTCCGCATCTCGATATTGAGGGCATTGTTTTTGCGAGTTTCCCGCTGCCGGCGTATAAACTCGGCATGGTCTTCACAACGAAGGAAAACGCCGGTGCCGGTGCGGCAGCGCTCGAATTGGTCATTGCGGTGGCGGAGAACGACGTCATCGGCCGAGGCAATAAGTTGCCTTGGCATCTGCCAGGGGATCTACGCCATTTCAAGTCCCTGACCATCGGCAAACCGGTGCTGATGGGTCGCAGGACCTACGAGTCCATCGGCAAGGCGCTGCCGCTGCGGCCGAATATCGTGCTGAGCCGGTCGGCGGCATTTTCGCCGGGGGATTGCATCGTCGTAAAAACGCTCGAGGATGCGCGAATCGCAGCCGGCGGACAGCCATCCCTCATGGTGATCGGCGGCGCGGAAATCTATCGCGAATGCTTGCCGTTTGCCGCCCGCATCCACCTCACGTTGGTGCATGCCGACATCGAGGACGGAGACACGTCTTTCGCGGGTTGGCGAGGCGCGGAGTGGCGAGCATCGGCGTGCGAACGCCACGAGGCGGACGACAAGCATGCGTACGCATACAGTTTCATCACCCTCGAGCGCGTGGGAGCCCGCGGCGTCAATTGAGAGGCGGAAGCCTTTCATGAATCTCACGCTCCGCGCGTTCGAAGTCCACGTCCGCGAGGCTCGAGACGCTCCCCGCCGTCAATTCAGCCAGGAGATCTTCCTGGACGGCGCCGCGCTCAAGCGCGGTTTTGTAGGGTATCTCATGGTGGAACATCACCATCGAGTAGCGGGGAATGAAGCGTCGCGGGAAGCGCCTTTCGAGTTCCAGCGAAAGTTTCTGCTGCAACTGAAACTTGGGATGGGCGACGCGTTCGCGCATTTCCAGGTAGTTGTCGAGCGCCATGGCGGCGATTGCGTCCGTGTTGGGCCGACGCAGCGCGCCGAATTCAGCGAACACGTCTTGCCATGAGTTTTGCCGGCTCATGCACGCATCGAATTCAACGCAATCTTCAAAACAGGAGTTCATGCCTTGGCCGTGAAACGGAACGATGGCGTGGGCCGAGTCCCCGATCAGCGCCGTCATGCCCTCATACTGCCACGGGAAGGCTGATACGGTTCCGAGAAATCCCACCGGATGAGCTTGGAATTCGGCGACGCAATCGGGCATCAATTCACGTGCGTCCGCAAAACTGTGCGCGAAGAATTTTTCGATGTCCGCCGCGGCGTTCAAGCTCGTAAAGCTGATTTCGCCGTGCTTGGCCAGGAATAAAGTGGCGGTGAAGCTGCCGTCCCGGTTCGGCAGTGCGATCAACATGTAATTGCCGCGCGGCCAGATGTGCAGCGCGCCGGCAGCCATCCTATGATTCCCCTGCGCATCGGCCGGAATGGATAACTCCTTGTAGCCGTGCTCGAGATCGGTCTCGTGCGCCTCGATCAAATGCGCCGCCCTCATGCTCCGGCGCATCGATGAGCCTGCGCCGTCCGCCGCCAACAGCGGCTGCATGGGCACGCTGATCAGGCGGTCACGCCGTAGGTCGCGTATGAGCGCCGTTCCTCGGCCGAACTCCGCAGCTTCGCATCGATGCTCGTAATGGATGGTGATTCCGGGCTGCCGGGCGGCCACCTCGAGCAGGCCCTGGTTGAGCCGATGTCGCGAGACCGAGTAAATCAGCTCATTCGGCCGCTGTCCGTAGGGCTGAAGCGAAGTGCCTCCCTCGGCCAGGTGAATCAGTCTCCCGCGCATGGGCAGCAGGTCTTTCTCGAGGTCCGCGAACACCCCTGCCATTTGCAGCGCATGAATACCTCGATCCGCCAACGCCAAGTTGATGGATCGGCCCGATTCGGCGGCAGCGTCGCGAGGATCGGAGCGGCTTTCGTAGAGTTCGACCGCGTGGCCGCGGCGCTGAATCAGGATCGCCAGGAGCGCGCCCGTGGGACCCGCGCCCAGAATTCGGACGGGCGCCGACCCGTGGTTGCTCACCGGCCTACGGCTTGCGACAAAGCTTGGACCGCCGCCGCGACATCACCGTACGAATTGTAGAGCGGAACGGGCGCCAGCCGTAGGACGTCGGGTTCCCGCCAATCGGCGACTACTCCCGCGGCCGTCAAAAGTTCATGGCATCGCTTCGCGTCCGCCGGCGATCGGAGGATCCGGAGACTCAGCTGGCTGCCGCGCGCGGATGGAGCGCTCGGCGTGATGATGTCCACCAGTCCGCCCAATCGAGTTTCGACGAGGCGCTGCAGGAAACCTGTCAAGGCAATGGATTTCTCGCGCAGCCGCTGGATGCCGGCGCGCTGAAAGATTTCCAAAGATGCCAACAGCGGCGCCGCCGACAGGACCGGAGGGTTGCTGATTTGCCAGCCCTGGGCGCCGCCGATCGGGCTGAAGTCGGGCGGCATCCGAAATCGAGTCGTCGGGTCCTGCCCCCACCAGCCGGCGAACCGCGGCAACGCAGCGCCGCGTGCATGGCGGTCGTGCACGAAGCACCCGCCGATGGCGCCGGGCCCTGCATTGAGGTATTTGTAGCTGCACCACACGGCAAAGTCGACATTCCACTCATGCAAGTGCGAGAGCGTATTTCCGATGCCGTGCGCGAGGTCCAAGCCGACGGCGGCGCCGCCGCGCCGCGCCGCGCCGATCACCGGGCCCAAGTCCAAGGATTGTCCGGTGAGGTATTGGACATTCGGCAGCAGCACCAGCGCCAACGATGAGCCTTCTTGCTCGATGAGACGCACCAGGTCCTCCGTTCGCAAAATGCGCTCGCCGGGCCGCGGCTCGATCTCGATCAGATGCTGCGCCGAATTCAGCCCGTGGAAGGCCAGCTGCGACTCGATTGCGTAGCGATCCGACGGGAATGCCGATTTTTCGAGCAACACGCGGTTGCGGGCCGTCTCGGGCCGAAAGAAGCTGACCAGCATCAAATGGAGATTCACGGTCAAAGAATTCATGGCGACTACTTCGCTTTCATGAGCACCGACGAGCGCGGCCAGCGGCGCCGCTGCCAGCTCGTGATAGCGGATCCACGGACGTTCGGCTCGGTCATGCCCGAGCACGCCCAGCTGCCGCCAGTCCTTGAGCTCCTGCTCAACGTAGAGCGCCGCCGATTTGGGCTGCAGCCCCAGCGAATGGCCGCAGAGATAGACCAATCGTCGTCCTGCACCGTCGCACGGATGATGGAATTGCTCCGCGAAGCATGCCAACGGATCGTTCGCATCTTGTGCCCGGGCGGCGCTTGCCGAGTCGGGTATCACTTGCCGGGAGCCTGCATGACGGTGCCGCAGGCCCGGCAGGTGCGATGCGAAATGTCGGAGTAAAATCGCGAAAAAATCTCCGGCAGCTGAGTCTCGATATTGCGCACGGCGGCCCGTTCCAGATACAAAGGTTCCCCGCAGTGCTCGCAATACCAGGAGAAAGCATCGAGTTCATCCGGATTGCGGCGCCTTTCGACGACGATGCCGACGCTGCCCGCCGGACGCTGCGGCGAATGAGGCACTTGCGCCGGCAATAGGAATATCTCGCCTTGGCGGATGGGTATGTCGGTCAAGCGGCCGTCCTGCACGGTCTTGAGGAGCATGTCCCCTTCAACTTGGAAGAAAAGCTCTTCGCTCGGGTCGTGATGAAAGTCTTTGCGCGAATTCGGCCCGCCGACCGCCATGACTATGAATGCGCTGTCCCGAAACAGCACCTTGTTGCCCACGGGCGGCACGAGCTGCGCGCGATTCTGCTCAATCCAGCGTTGCAAATTGAAGGGTGGGGCGAGCGGCATCGACGCATTATAACGGCGCCTTGCGCGCCGCGCAGGGTACCTGGACCGGCTTCGCGTGAGGGTCATCCAATCGCAGCGCCGTGAGGGTACCGCCCCAAACGCACCCCGTATCGAGTCCGGTCACCTCGGCATTGGAAAAAAAGCCCAAGGTGGACCAGTGGCCGAACACGATGTGAGGCCCGCGCCAACGCGCGCCGGGCGCCTCGAACCAGGGCGTCAGCGAGCGGGGTTGAGACTTCTTGGGGGACCCTTTGGCCCGCAGCGCCAAACGGCCATCCGCGTCGACGTAGCGCAATCGTGTGAAGCAATTCGCGATGAAGCGCAAACGCTCCTCCGGTTCGCGGACGTCGTCCCACAGGTCCGGCAGATCGCCGTAGAGCCGTGCGAACAATTTTTTGGGGTTACGCCGCAGCGCGGCCTCGAATTCACGGGCACATTGCCGCGCCGTCTGCAAATCCCACTGCGGCGCCAAACCCGCATGCAGCAAGCACAGCTTCAGCTCTTGATCTTCGTGCAGGAGCGGCCGGCCCGCGAGCCATTCGAGCAGACCATCTCGATCCGCGGCGGCCAGTGTTTCGTCCAGCGTATCGCCGCCGCGAGCGTGCGCGGATCCGAAGGCCACCGCCAAGAGATGCAGATCATGATTGCCGAGCGTCACCGTCGCCGCATCGCCCAACGAGCGAATTCTGCGCAGTACCCCCAGCGAATCAGGTCCGCGATTGACCAGATCGCCGACGAACCACAGCCGATCGCGATCCGCCGAAAAACGTATGGCGCTGAGCAGCGCGCCGAGTTCGGCATCGCAGCCCTGCACGTCGCCGACTGCGTATAGCGCCATCACATACCCAGGCTAGTTCAATACCCCGGGCATCGCGAGCCTGAAGGGCGCGATCGGCGCATCGAAATGCCGCCCGTCATCGGCCACCATTTGATAGCTTCCCTGCATGGTGCCGACCGGCGTTTCGATCACGGCGCCGCTCGAATAACGAAAGCCCTGGCCAGGTTTCAGGTATGGCTGTTCACCTACCACGCCATCGCCCCGAGTTTCCTTCACATTGCCGTTCGCATCCGTAATGATCCAGTGACGGGTGAGCAGACGCGCGGGAACCCGACCTTCGTTGCGTATGGTAATGGTGTAGGAGAACACGAAGCGCTTGTCGCGCGGATCGGACTGTTCTTCGATGTACGAAGTCTCGACCTCAACGCGAATTTTCGTATCTGCCGGCGCGGATGTCATAGCCTGCATCGCATCACTTCAAGCGGACCGCCAACACGTCGCAGTGCGCGCCATGCAGGACCGTATCTTCCGTAAAATTCACCAAAATGGCGAGACCATGACGCTCGCGGCTGCCGAGAACGATCAGATCCGCCCGCTCTTCCGCGGCCACGCGCAGTATCTCCGACTTGGTGTGGCCGGCTTCCACACGCCCCGTGGCCCGCGGAAGCGCCAGACGAGCGATGAGAGTGCTGAGATTCTCGCGCGACCGCTCGATCAACTCGTCCTCCATCCGAGCGGTCGGCGCCAACGACTCGCCCATGGGTTCCACGGGCACGAATTCCACGACATGCAGGACCAGTATCGAGGCATCCGAGCACGCCGCCAGATCCCGTGCGGCGATCGCAACCTGCTCGCTCCCCTCCAGCAGGTCCAACAGCACCAGGATCTTCTTGTATGCAGCCATTCGGATTCAAGTATAGCCGACCAATCGCGAGTATTGGGCTGCGAGCAGACCGAATTGCGCCGGCGCGAGCGTTTCCGGCCGCAATTGCGGATCAATTCCGCACGATTCGATGTCCTGCGAAGTGAGCAGCCCCATCAGGGAGTTTCGCAGGGTCTTGCGCCGGTGCGAGAAAGCGGTGGTCACCAGAGTCCGCAGCACTCCGTCAGAACCGATGTCGAAGCGTGGTATCTCGGTAGGCCGCACATGCACGATCGCAGACCACACCTTCGGGCGCGGCTGAAATGCGCCCGGACCCACATCGAACAGCGCTTCGACCTCGGCGACGGCGGCGAGCATCACGGTCAAGCGCCCATACGCCTTGGTTCCCGGCTGCGCGGCCATTCGATCCACGACCTCCTTTTGCAGCATGAAATACATATCGGAAATCGCCGCGCGCTGAGTCAGAAGGCGAAATAGGAGGGGCGTCGAAATATTGTAGGGAAGATTGCCGACGACGCGCAGGGGAGGGCCTGTTCCCCGAAGTCGGACGAAATCCGTATCGAGCACATTCTCGACATGGACGCGAAGTCCCGACTTTGCCCGAGGATCGGATTTGAGCGCCTGGGCCAGGTCGCGATCGATCTCGATCACGTCCATATTTCCGGCACGATCGAGCAGACCCCAGGTCAGCGCGCCGCGGCCCGGGCCGACCTCCACGATGCGCTCTTCCGCAATGGGCGCCACCGCGTCGATGATCCGGCGGATTACCCCAGGATCATGCAGAAAATGCTGGCCGAATCGCTTACGAACCGGCACGGGCGGAACTTGTATCGACCAGGTCGATGGCGAGCGCCAGCGCTGCGCGCAAGCTGCCGGCATCCGCCTGCCCGGTGCGCGCCAAGCCCAAGGCGGTGCCGTGATCGACGCTGGTGCGCAGCATCGGCAGCCCCAAGGTCACGTTCACGGCATTGCCGAATCCGACGTGCTTGATCACCGGCAGGCCTTGATCGTGATACATGGCCACGATGACATCGGCCGATTGCAGAAATCGGGGTGTAAACGCGGTATCCGCCGGAACCGGCCCTTGAACGTCCAGTCCTTCCGCGCGCAACTCCCGGATCACGGGCTCGATGACGTCGAGTTCTTCCCGGCCCAAGTGCCCTGCCTCCCCCGCGTGGGGATTGAGTCCGAGCACCGCGATTCTCGGGGCGGCCAACGAGAAATACTGCTCCAATCCCAGGTTGACGATGCGAATGGTGCTGCGCACCCGATCGCGGGTGATCGCATGCGGCACCTCCGCCAGCGACAGATGGGTCGTCACCAGGGCCACGCGCAATCGCTCGCAGACCAGCAACATGACGGGAAGCGCCGCCCGTGTGCGTGCCGCGAGATATTCGGTGTGACCGGTGAAGGCATAGCCGGCATCCATCAAAGTGCTCTTTTGCACGGGTGCGGTCACCATCGCGGCAAATTCTCCGTTCATGCAGCCGTCGCAGGCGCGATCCAGCATTTGCATGACGTATGCGGCATTGTGCACGTCGGGATGCCCGGCGATCACCGCTCGGGCGGCCGGTATGTGCATGACTTTGAGGATGCCCGGGCGGTGCGGCGCCGATCGGCGGGAGGAGTCGTAGCGCTCGATCGACACGGGTATGTTCAACGCATGCGCCGTGGCCGCGAGCAACTCGGCGTCGGCGGCCACCACGATATCGGCATCCCATCTATCTTGCGCCAAGGCGACGCAGGCATCGGGTCCGATCCCTGCAGGTTCACCCGACGTGATGACGATCCGCGGCGTGTACACCGCTGCGCGCGCCTACATCTTGATTTCGACGAAGGCCTCGTCGCGTAGCCGGCGCAGCCATAATTCGGTTTCTTCATCCGCCTTGCTCTCGCGAATGGCGGCAAACGCGCGCTGGCGGCGCACATCGTCGGTGCTGTCGTAGGTGCGCGTGCCCAGCATCTGCACGATATGCCAGCCGTACCGGGTCTTGAAAGGTTCGCTGATCTCCGTGTCCTTGAGGTCAGCGATCGCCTTGTCGAACTCCGGAACGAACGTGCCGGGGCCGCTCCAACCCAAATCGCCGCCGTCCGGCGCGGAACCTGGATCCGCGGAATTGGTCGACGCTAGGCCGGCAAAATCCTCGCCCTTCAAGATGCGGTCGCGTAGCTTGCTCAATTTCTGGCGCACGGTTTCGTCGTCATCCAGCTCGTTGGTCTTCATCAGGATGTGCCGCACGTGGATTTGATTGATGATGACCGGCGCCTCGCCGCTGCGCCGTTCGTTCAGCTTCACGATGTGAAATCCGCTCGGGGTGCGCACCGGTTCGCTCACTTCGCCGGGCTTCATTTTGGTGACCAAGTCCAAAATGAACTGCGGCAGCTGGGTGCCCTTGCGCCAGCCTAGCTGCCCGCCGTCGAGCGCGGTCTGGCTATTGGAATTTGCGATCGCGAGCTGACCGAAGTCCTCGCCCTTGGAGGCGCGTGCGGCCAGGTCCTGGGCCTTGTGCGTGATCTCCTCCAGCTGCTGCGGAGTCGCGGCTTCCGGCAACGACAGCAGAATGTGCGAGACGCTGAATTCATCGTTCGCTGCCGAAGTTTGCTGGCGAGTGAGAAAATGCTCCAGCTCATGCGGACTGACATTGATGTGGGCGATCACGTCGCGCTGCCGCAAAGTGCTCAACGTCAATTCCTTGCGCATACCTTCGCGGTACTGCTTGTAATCGACTCCCTGCGCCGCGAGCGCCGTGGGAAGCTGGTCGAAGGGAATTTTATTGCGGCTCGCGATCTCCTGCAGGGCGCTGTTCAATTGCTCGTCAGAAACGGTCAATCCGACCCGCTTCGCGTGCTGCGCCTGAATTTCCTGCAGGATCAATCGATCGAGAACTTGTTGCTTGAGCACGCTCTGAGAGGGGAGTTCGACCTTTTGTTCCTGCAGCCGCTTGGTGACCGCGTCCATCTGCGCGTCGAGCTCGCTTTTGAGCACCAGGCCCTCGTTGACGATGGCCGCAATGCGGTCGAGCATTTCCCCGTGCACGCCGATATCCCGCGTCTGCGCATGGGACAGCAGGGGAGACAGGGTTTGCCCCAACAAAATCAAGCAAACGGCATGTTTACGCATGAGTCAAAGTCGTCCTCTCAGGGGGCCTGGTACTGGGCATTCGGGTCCCTGGTTGAGTACCCGCGAATCGATTGTTCCAAGAAGGAATCCGCACGCTTTCCGACCGAACTTAGGCCCGTCAGTTCCAATTGTAATGCAAACGAGGTGTCCAGTCCTCCGTTGCGGTTGCTGATATAGCGGCGCTGTACCATTTGAATCCGGTAACAGCAGCTTTTGTATTCAAAACCGGCCACTTGTTCGATGGTTTTCCGATCCTGAAGGGAATACACCCAGCGCCCGACGGTGTTCCAGTGCGCGGCGATCGGCCAGGCAAACGAGCCGTCCCACTGCTTCAGGATGACTCCCTGAGTCAGGAGGTTTTGCTGAAAGCGGTAGCCGATATTCACGACCCGGGCCGGATCCGGGCGGTACTGGAGCGACACCTCGGATTTGTCGGTTCGTGAGGTGTACGGATTCCACAGGTAGTCGAACTCAAAACTGAAATGCTTATATGCCGTCACCGACACGTCGGCGACGATATCCGAGGCGCGGAAGAGTTCCGGGGGCTGCAGCGGACCGGTGGTTCCGAAGGCTTGTAAAGGCAGCCCCGTGACGTATTGTCCCGGGTTGGACATGACAATCTGGCCGCGCGAGTTCACCAACGCTTGTCCCGGCAAAGCGAGCGGATTCACCCCGGGTATCGTCACCAGAGCTTGCCCCGACGACTGCAACGCGGCCACCTCGGGCAGGCCGACCCGCGGAATCGAGAAATAGCGAATCTGGCCGATGGTCGCCGACAAGTACTGAGTTCCCGAGGTGGTGTCGAAGAGCCGAGTGGTCAGGGCGAGCGCCACTTGATTCGCATCGCCGATGCGGTCCTCGCCCACGTACCGATTGGTGCGGAACAACTCGGTCAGGTTCAGGTCGGGCAGACCGGTGTCGAAAATCGGCAATTCGTCTTGGTTGCGGTAAGGAACATAGCTGTAGACGACGCGGGGCTCCAAGGTTTGCGTGCGTCGGCCCCGTGAACCTGCGTCGCGCGCGAACACGAGACCGGCATCGACCCGCGCATACGGTAGGGCCCGGGTCGGCGTGCTCGGAGCGCCGATGCCGATGGCGGCGGCATTCTTCAGATCGTACTGCGTGAAGTCATAACCCACGGCGGGCTCGAAGAAATAGCCCGGTCCGCGACTCGACCAATGAAGCTCGGGCGCCACGTTCAAGCGCGCACCCGTCGGACCGACTTCACGCAGAAAGTTGACGGCTTCGCCGTCCAAGAGCAATTCGAAGTCGCTGCCCGCAATCGGCCAAAGCGCGTTCGCCTGAATGCGCGGAACCCGCGAGTAGGGCCGCTGATCGCACAACCCCGGCGGCAGCGCGGCACCGTTGGCACAGGTCGTGGGGAGCGTGGTATCGATGGTTTGAAAGTTCTGCAACTCTCCGCGAACACGCCACGCCGTCGTCGTAATAGAGCACTTCCGCCCGGCGTTCCAGGAAGGTCACGCTGGTCTGGTCGGAACCCACGGCGAAATCCTCGAAGTACCTGCTGTCGCTGACGCTCGCAATGTCGGTGTCGAAACGCATCCCGGTCTTGAGGTCCGTAACGTCCGTGAATCGCAAGTAGCTGCGGTCGCTGTGAACCTGCGAGTCGCTCGGGAGGAACGTGGCGTCGAGGTGGCCGCGGGAACCGGCGGTCAGGTAGCGAAACTGCTCGGCGATCTGCACGCCGCGGGCCGTCAGCAATCCCGGCGTGAGCGTCAGGTCGTAGTTCGGCGCGAGATTGAAATAGTACGGAACCTCCAGCTCGAAGCCGTTGCTGCCGGAATGGCCGAAGCTCGGGAACAGCAGACCGCTCTTGCGATCGTCGCCCAGCGGAAACGAAATATAAGGCGTGTAAAAAATCGGCACTTCCTTGAAGCGCATGGTTACATGGCGCGCGACGCCCTCCTGCAGCTGGGTGTCGAGGCTGATCGAGGAGGCTTGCAGCAGCCAATCCTCATTGCCCATGGGGCAGCTGGTATAGCGTACCTGGGCGAAATTCACCTTGCCGTCCGGCAGAACATCGATGTCCTTCGCGAAGCCGTGGCCGTTGCGGTCCATGAGCTGAAAATTCGCCCGGTCGAAATTCGCGGCGCCGTCGATGTCGTAGCTGCCGTTGACGCTGTGCACGCGCAATTTAGGATCCGAAAAATCCACGCCTCCTTTGACCGTGACACGGCCGGTCTTATCGTCGTAGGTGACCGAATCCGAGGTCACGCTGCGCGCGTCTTGCCTGACGCGGACGCGCCCGCTCAGAACGGCATTGCCGGCGGCGTCGAGAACCGCATCGTCGCTGTCGATATGAATCCGATGATCGCCGTCGCCGATATCGGAATCGACCGGGGGCTGGTATTTCGGCGGAGCGGGACACAAGTCTGCCGCGCGAACGTGGGAACTCAGCGCGAGGCAGAAGACAATGAATGCGGCTCGAACATGAGAAGCCATGGACAAAATGCATCGCCTTAGTCGGTATACTGACGCCGCCGCATTTGCGGTTAGCGAATGGTCAAGCATGGTTCCACCGGATGCAAGCGATTCCCGCCTGGCGGATTTGACGCAGTGGGTGTTCGGCGATTTGGGATTTGCGGGCGGCCGCATCGAGCCTGCGTCCGTGGATGCGAGTTTTCGCCGCTATTTTCGCGTTACCCGCGACGAGGACAGCTACATCGTCATGGACGCGCCGCCGGAGAAGGAAAATCTCGAGCCGTTTGTGGGGGTGGCGAGGCTGCTGCTCGGGATCGGGCTGAATGTGCCGATGATATTGGCAAAAGATGCGAAGCGCGGGTTTCTCCTGCTATCGGACCTGGGAAGCCGGCAATACCTCGACGAGCTCAAGGTCGACGGAGCCGCGGACCGGCTCTACGCCGACGCCCTCGAGGCCTTGGGCACCATGCAATCGGCCGACAACCGCATGGCGCGCGATCTGCCCCGCTACAGCCGCGTTTTGCTGATGCGGGAAATGGAACTCATGCCGCAGTGGTTCCTGCGTGATCATTTGAGATTGCAGATCTCGGCCGCCGAACGCGGCATGCTGGACCGGCTGTTCGAGGTCCTGGCGCAAAGTGCTCTGGCGCAGCCAGCGGCGTTCGTGCATCGGGACTATCATTCGAGAAATCTGCTGGTAACCGCGGCCGAGAATCCCGGCATTTTGGATTTCCAGGATGCGGTGTGGGGTCCCGTGACTTACGATCTGGTGTCCTTGCTCAAGGATTGCTATATCGCGTGGCCCGCGCCGCGGGTTCGCGCGTGGGCCTTGGGGTACCGGGAAAAGATGGCGGCCAAAGGCTTCCCGCTCGGCGCAAGCGAGGCCGAGTTCATTCGCTGGTTCGATCTTCTCGGATTGCAGCGTCACATCAAGGTTCTCGGAATTTTCGCGCGCCTCTACTACCGCGACGGAAAGCCCCAATACCTCAACGATTTGCCCCGCGTGCTCGACTACACGCGCGGCGCAGCGGCCGATTATGCGGAAACGGCGGAGTTTGCCGACTTCATCGCCAAGCGCGTCGAGCCGGAATTCAGCGCCGCCCAGGAGCGAGCGCTCGCGTGAGCGCAAGCCTCAATTGCCCCAGCGTCGCCATGATCCTTGCGGCCGGTCGCGGCGAGCGAATGCGGCCGATCACCGACACCACGCCCAAGCCTCTGCTGCGCGTGCGCGGTCAGCCGCTCATCGAGCGTCACGTCGTCGCATTGGCGCGTGCAGGGATCGAACGGATCGTGATCAATCTCGCTTGGCTGGGTTCGCAGATCCGCGGGTATCTGGGGGATGGAGCACGCTTCGGCGTGGATCTCATCTACAGCGAAGAGCAGCCGCAGGCACTCGAGACGGCGGGCGGCATATTCCGCGCCTTGCCGCACCTCGCTCCGGGACCCTTTCTGGTGGTCAACGGCGATATCTATACGGACTTTCCGTTCGAGACCCTCAGGGTGGGGAGCGATCAGGATGCGCATCTGGTGCTGGTGCCCAACCCGCCCCAGCACCCTCGGGGAGACTTCGGTATGGAGGAGGGAATGGCGCTGGCGGCAGCCGCAACCCAATACACTTTTTCCGGCATCGCCGTGTATCGAGCCGCATTTTTTGCCGGCTGTTCGCACGGCATGTTTCCCTTGAAGCCGCTGTTGATTCGCGCCATGGCGGCGAATCGCTGTTCCGCCGAGCTTTTTACGGGCCTGTGGGAGGACGTCGGCACTCCGGAGCGGCTGCGGGTCTTGAACTCCTAGCTGGAGTACAATTTGCGTATGTCGCAATTCAAAGGCATACCCATCCATCCAGAGCTGCGCCCCGCCCGAAGCGGCGATAAATACACCACCGCACAGGGTTTCACGGCGATCAAAGACGGCGTCAAGCACGCGGCGCATGGCCCATCGGCTGCGACGGCCGCGCCGGCGATGCGCAAGCCCGCTTGGCTGCGTGCGCCCATGGCCTCGGGAACGGAGTTCATGGCGGTTAAGCAGATCGTGCGCGAGCACCGCTTGAGCACGGTGTGCGAGGAGGCGAAATGCCCCAACATCGGCGAGTGCTGGAACGCGGGGACGGCAACCATCATGCTGATGGGCGCCGTTTGCACGCGTGCCTGCCGTTTTTGCGCCGTGGATACCGGCAATCCCCGCGGCTGGCTGGATGACGAGGAACCGGAGAACGTCGCGCGGTCGGTCGAATTGATGCGGCTCAACTATGTGGTGCTGACATCGGTCAACCGCGACGACTTGGCGGACGGCGGATCCGCCCACTACGCCGCGGCGATTCGCGCGATCAAACGGCGCAACCCGGGCACCGCAGTCGAGGCGCTGACGCCGGATTTTCAGGGCGTCCTACGCGACGTGCAAACCGTTCTCGATGCGGGACCGGAAGTGTTCGCGCAAAACGTCGAGACGGTCAGCCGCCTGACGCATCCGGTGCGCGATCCGCGCGCCGGCTACGAGCAGACCATCGGCGTACTGCGCGCGGCGAAGAATCATCGGCCATCGGTGCTGACCAAGACCAGTTTGATGCTGGGCTTGGGCGAGACCGATGCGGAAATACACGCGGCCATGAAGGACTTGCGTGCCGCCGCGGTGGACATCCTGACGCTGGGGCAGTATTTGCGGCCCACCCCAAATCACTTGGATGTCGAGCGATTCGTGACTCCGGCGGAATTCGATCGGTACCGCGAGCGGGCGTTGGCTCTGGGGTTTCTGGAGTGCGTATCAGGCCCGCTGGTGCGCTCGAGCTATCGCGCGGAGCGGGCGCTGGCGCGAAACAACGCGGGGCTCAACAACGGGGTTCGCGACCGATGAGCGTTGCCCCGGTGATCCGGCATCTCGGGCTGGCGCCGTACGAGCCCACCTGGCGGGCGATGCAAAAGTTTACCGACGACCGAGAGAGTTCGACCCCGGATGAAATCTGGTTCGTCGAACATCCTGCGGTATTCACCCTGGGGTTGAATGCGAGCCGCGAGCATCTACTGTCGCCCGGCGACATCCCGGTCGTGCAGATCGACCGGGGCGGCCAGGTGACCTATCACGGTCCCGGGCAACTCGTCGTTTATCCGCTGATCGATTTGCGGCGGCGGCGCCTGAACGTGCGCGAACTGGTCGTGGCGCTCGAGAATGCCGTCATCGCTTACGTTGCCGAGCTTGGGCTTGCGGCTCAAGGCTCACGCGACGCACCGGGGGTCTATCTCGACGGCGCCAAGCTCGCCAGCGTCGGCTTGAGGATTCGCCGCGGCGCGAGCTATCACGGGCTGGCGCTCAACGTGTCCCTCGATCTGAGACCATTCGAACGCATCAATGTCTGCGGGCATCGCGGCCTCGCGGTCACGCGGCTTGCGGATCATGTCGGCCGCTTTGCCGGCATCGCGGCCGCTGGCGCGGTGGACGCGGCGGCGAACGGATTGACGTCGCATCTATTGCGGGAGCTCAAATTCGAAGCCGACTACAGCGCCATCAAGACCGCCGGGCAGGCGGTCAATTCGCGATAAATCGAATCGAGCTGCTCGCGGCTGGTCGCCTGAACGAGATAAGTCAACGCGAGAAAATTGCCGTCCGCACTGGTACGTGTCCGCACCCGAGACTCGGCGATCGGTCCGGCGTGGCGCTCCACGACGACTTGCGTAAGCGCACGCAGGTTGCTGTCGTGCCGGCCCATCACCTTGATCGGGAATTCAGCCGGAAATTCCATACCGGAGCCGCCGCTCATAGCGCGGGCGTTCCGGCAAGTTCGCGTGTATATTCGGCAAACGCCGCGCTGACTCGCTTGAACAGCGGGCCGGGCTTGCCGTTGCCGACCGCCGCGCCGTCGAGGCTCGTGACCGGCAACACCCCGCGTGTCGCAAATGCCAACCAGATCTCATCCGCCGCACGCAGCTGGGCTTCCGGAACGGGGCCGCTCTGACATCGCAAGTTCAAGCGCGAGGCAATCTCGGCGACGACGTCGCGGGTCGTGCCGGGCAGAATGTGATGCCCGTTCGGCGGCGTATGGATGATGCCGTTCTGGATGACATGAACGGTCGTCGAGGAGCCTTCGGTGAGTTCGCCGTTCTCCAGAAGAATGGTTTCATAAGCGCCGGCGTCCGCTGCCAGCTTCTTGAGAAGCACGTTGGCAAGCAGGGCGGTGGATTTGATGTCACGCCGCTTCCAACGCGTGTCGGCCGCCGTCACGGCCGATACGCCCTTTTCGAGGAAGGCTGCCGGCACCGGCTCCAGGGCCGTCATATAGGCGAATAATGTGGGCTGCAGATTTTCCGGCCAAGCGTGATTGCGGCCGAGTTCGGCGCCGCGGCTGACCTGCAGATATAAATACGCATCGCCGGCCGAATTTCGGGAAATCAGCTGCTCGCACAGTGCCGCCCAATCGGGGTGCGATAGGGGTGCGGGCATGCGGATGCCGGCAAGGCTGCGATCGAGCCGCTCCAAGTGCTCGCGCAAGCGAAACGGGCGCGATGCATAAACCGGCAGTACTTCGTAGACCGCATCGCCGAATAAAAAGGCGCGGTCGAGAGGCGAAACCTTGGCCTCCGCCAAGGGGAGGTAGCGGCCATTCAAATAGCAGATTGGCAGCGGCCCGGCCATTTCAAGCAAACCACAGCCGAATGGTGTCGATCAAGCGCCGCCACCAGCCCCCCGCTGCCACGCTTTGCAACGGATGCAGCGGCATCGTTGCGAGGGTTTGGCCGCGGGCGAACACCCGCAAGGTGCCGGCATCGGTGTCCGGGGCGAGCGGCGCGATCAAGCGCGGCTGGACATCGGCGGCGGTCGTGATGCCTTCGGCCTCGCCGCGAGGCAGGGTGATGTACAGATCATCCTTGATGCCGAGATCCACGGACGGTTTCTGCGCCTTCCAAACCCGCGCGCTCGCGAGGGCTGAGCCGCCCTTGACCACCAATTTGGTATCGTAGAACGTGAACCCATAGTTAAGAAGCGCAGTGCTCGCGTTTTCGCGCGCTTTCATGCTCGTCGAGCCCATGACCACCGACACCAACCGCATGCCGTCGCGCAGCGAGGAGGTCACCAGGCAAAAACCGGCAGAATCGGTGTGGCCGGTCTTCAATCCGTCGACCGTCGGGTCTTTTTCCAGCAATCCGTTGCGATTCTGCTGCTTGATGCCGTTATGCTCGTACTCGCGCACCGAAAACCATTTGTAGTACTGCGGATACTCGCGAATCATGGCGTTCGCGAGCAGCGACAGATCGCGCGCGGTCGAAGTAGTGTTGCGGCGACGGCAGGCCCGAACTGTTTTCGAAATGGCTTCCCGTCATCCCCAGGCGCTTTGCATCGGCATTCATCATCTGTGCGAACGTTTCTTCGGTTCCGGCAATGCGTTCGGCGAGCGCAATCGTGGCGTCATTGCCGGACTGCACGATCATGCCCAGGATCAGATCCTGGACCGAAACCGGTTTGCCCAATTCGATGAAGGTGCGCGAACCTTCCGAGCGCCAAGCGTGCTCGCTCACCGTGACCTGTTCGTCCAGCTTGAGTTTCCCGGCCGCCAACTGTTGGAACACGATATATGCCGTCATGAGCTTGGTGAGGCTCGCCGGCTCGACGCGCACCGCGGCATCCTTCGCGGCGAGAATCTTGTCGGTGCGATAGTCGACCAGGATGTACGACCGCGCATCCACCTGCGGCGCGGTGGGTATGATTGTGGAAGGCGGCGCGACTGGCCGAGTCGCGGCCTGCCCAGGCGCGGCCTGCCCAGGCGCGGCCTGCCCAGGTGCGGCCTGCCCAGGTGCGGGCTGCCCAGGCGCGGCTGCAAGGCATTGAGCGGCGAACACCAGCGAGACGCACGTCAGAAGAGAACGGAGCATGTGAATGGATACCTTGGTAAAAAATTAATCGGCGCGCGATTATCGCACGGCGGTCGGCGCGCGACCCTAATCGAAGGCCAGATGCGCATCGGAGATGCCGGCCCGCTCCAGTGCGGCGACGACGCGGTCGAAATCGGCGACGTCCCGCACGGGTCCGATGCGCACTCGATACATTCTGCGGCCCGCGATCTGGTCGTCGCGCACGAAGACTTTTCCGTAGCTGCCGCCGCGCAATTTTTGAGCCATGCGCTCTGCGTTGAGCGGATCGGAAAATGCGCCGGCTTGCACGAACAGGGGGGAGACCGCGGAGGTTGTGACGGGCGCAGCGGAGCCGGCGGGGGCGTCTGCGCCGGGCGGCGCGGACGGATCCACGGTGCGAACTTCGACCATCGCCGTGCCGTTTCGCAGCATGTCCAGTTTGGCTGCGGCGGTGTAGGAGAGGTCGATGATTCGATTGCCGACGAAAGGGCCACGATCGTTGACCCTGACGACGATGCTGCGGCCGTTCTGCAAGTTCGTGACACGTACGTGCGCAGGCAACGGAAGTGTTCTGTGCGCGGCCGTCATGCCATACATGTCGTAGAGCTCGCCGTTCGAGGTTTGCACCTTGTGAAAGCCCGGTCCGTACCACGACGCGACGCCGCGCTCCCAGTAGCCGACGCTTGACGACAAGCACGTAGTAGCGTTTACCCATTACATTGTAAAAAGGAGGATTGCCCTTGCGCGACCGGGGTTCGGGTCGCGGCGGGACTTCCTGCGCGGCGTCGGGGGAGGTCGGCGGCGCCAAAACCGGAGCAGGGGTCAAATCGGGCGGATTCGGCCGCGGCGGCGCGCTCGAGCATGCGGCGAGTCCTGACGCAGCCGCGAGCCCGACCGCAGCCGCGAGCCCGAGGGGCGCTATGCGTGCGCTGCCGATATTCATCGCTGCGAGACCGATGGGGCGGCGCCGTCTTGGGCGGCGCTCGAGGCATCGATTTGAAGGATGCGCTGTTTGACTGCCGTTCCCAGCTCAAAGACGGCCATCGCGTACAAGGCACTGTGGTTGTAGCGCGTGATCACGTAGAAATTGTTGTAGCCGACGCGCCAGTGCACCCCGTCGGCGTCGTCGGCGGCGATCAGGATGGCGGGCGCATCGTCCGCCATGGAGCTCTCGAAGCTGACGCCCTTGTCACGCAGCGATGCCACGGTCTCCGACAGCGCAAGCTTGCGGCCATCCAAGTCCGGCGCTTTGTCGGGCGCCACGCTGGCCTCGCTCAGCACGGGCTCGCCGGCGTTCCAGCCGTGTTCCTTGAGGTAGTTGCCGACGCTCGCGCACACATCCGACCAGCTGTTCCACAAGTCGATGCGGCCGTTCGCATCCGCATCGACGGCATAGCGGCGGTAGTTCGATGGCATGAACTGCGGAGCACCCATCGCGCCGGCATAGGATCCTTTCACGCTCAAGGGATTGAGGCCTGCATCGCGGGTCAACAAGAGGAACTGTTCGAGTTCGTCGCGAAAAAATTTTGCTCGTGCCGGATAATCGAAGGCCAGCGTGACGAGCGCGTCGAGCACGCGGTAGGAGCCGGTCAGGCGGCCGTAGTAGGTTTCGACGCCGAGGATGGCCGCGAGGTATTCGGGCGCCACTCCGCTGCGAACGCTTGCTTGATCGAGTTCCTGGCGATGGGCGATCCAAAAATCCGTGCCCTCGCGGATGCGCCTTTCGGTGAGGAAGATCGGGCGGTATTCGAACCACGGCTTGGCTTTTTCGGCGGGCCGGTCCATTGCTTCGATGATGGCCGGTTGACTCTGGGCAGCCTTCAGCAGCTTGCGCAACTGCCGTTTCTTGAACGTCGACGTGTCGGCCATGTGCGCGATGAATGCCTTGACGTCCGCACGCTTGACGTCGAGCGCCGAGGCGGGTCTCAAGCCCGCGCAAAAAACGAGCGCCGCCACGAACAAAATCCTCGATGAGGTCCGGGTGCGCATGCCTCTATGATCCAATGAGCTTGCGATGCGAATGCAGCGACATCAATATGCCGAATCCGGCCAACAGCGTCACCATCGAAGTGCCGCCATAGCTGATCAGCGGCAGCGGCACGCCTACCACGGGCAATATGCCGCTCACCATGCCGGAGTTGACGAATACATAGACAAAAAAACTGAGCGCGATGGCGCCGCCGGTCAAACGTGCAAACGTGTCCTGACCCTGCATTGCGAGATACAGGGCACGCCCGATCACGACGCCGTATAGGGACAGGATCAGCAGCTGTCCGAGCAAGCCGAATTCCTCGCCGATGACGGCGAATATGAAGTCCGTCGATCGCTCGGGCAGGAACTCGAGCTGCGCCTGGCTGCCGTTCATGTAGCCCTTGCCGAACACGCCCCCCGAGCCGATCGCAATCTGGGACTGGATAATGTGATAGCCGGCGCCGAGCCGGTCGGTTTCGGGATTCAAGAAGGTCAATATCCTCTGGCGCTGATAATCGTGGATGAAATGCCATCCCGCCCATGCGGCGCCGCCCAACAAGCGGTATCGAAATCAAAATGAGCTGAATCCGCAATCCGGCAAGCAGCATGACGATGAGCCCGGAGGCCGCGATCAACAGCGCGGTGCCTAGATCCGGTTGAGTGACGATCATCGCGGTTGGGATGGCAATCATGACTCCCATCACCAGGAGATCCTTGAACGTCGGCGGCAGAGGCCGTTCGTGCATGTACCAAGCGCACATCATCGGCACGGCCAGTTTCATGATCTCCGACGGCTGGAAGCGCATGAAGCCGATATCGAGCCAGCGCTGCGCGCCTTTGCCGATATGACCCGTCACGTCGACCACGATCAGGAGGACCACGCCGATGATGTAAGCGCCGGGGGCAAACAATCGCAGATATTGAGGCGTCGCCAGCTTGGCGAGCGCAAGCATTGCGGTGACCGCGATGCCGATATTCACCAAATGATGCTCGACCATTTTCAAGTTTTGCCCCGAGGCGCTGTATACCACCAGAATGCCGATGCACACGATGATGGCGAGCACGCCGGTCAGAGGGCCGTCCAATCCGAGCGCACGCAGCGTGCGACCGCCGGCGGTGAGCGTACGGCGGGTTCGAGACGGTGAAAACTCATCAAAAATCATAATGGCTTTCCGAGCACCGGTAAGTCAGCAATGCCTGGGATTATCGGCGGCGGCGGCGAAATAAAAGAGTGCATGATCGAGCATTCGTGGATCCACGATTGTCAGCGCTCATGCAGACGACTGAGGATGCCCGCCAAGAGCGGCCACAGCAAGGCGCCGATGACGGGCGCGAGCCAGCGGCCAAAAGTCGTCACGGGATTGCCGGTGGCGCCATCGACCCAGAACAAAATGAACTGATAGCCGGTCAACAGCGCGAAAATGGTCAGGCACTGCGAAAGCATCGAAAATACGCGCAAGCGCAGCCGCAAATGCGTTGCCCATGCAGCCATCAGGGTGAGTGCGAGAGCGTGCTGTCCGAGCACGACCCCTTGAATCACATCGAGTGCCAGGCCCGCCATGAAAGCGAGCGTAAGCCCTCCGGCCAGGGGGGCCTCGATCGACCAGTAAAAGACGACCAATACCAAGAAATCAGGACGAAATGCCTCCAGTACCGTGGGCAGGGGCAGCACCGCCAGCGCCAATGCAACGAACGCGGATAGGGCCATCGGCATTCGACGGATGCGGGTGTCGCGCATCATGGCGAGTTGGCTCCGGCACGCGGCGGAGTTTTCGCCGGCTTTGCAGCCTCGGCAGGCGGTTTCCCCGGCGCTTGCATCGGAATGAGCGTTGCGGCCGGCGGCGATGTGGCCGGCGCTGAGGGCTTGGCCGACGCGGCGCCCGCGGCAGGTTGCGCCTTCAGCCATACGAACATGAGTTCGCGTGAGCGATCGAGCGCGGCCGCCGGCTTCACATCGACGTCGGCCAGGGACTGCGCCGGATCGCGCTTGATCTCCGCGACCGTGCCGACCGGATAACCCGGCGGAAAACCGCCGCCGAGCCCCGAGGTCACCAGCAAGTCTCCGGCGATCACGTCGGCGCTGGTGGGAAGATACGGCAGCTTGAGCCGGGCCATGTCGCCGGTGCCGACGGCAATCGTCCGCAATCCATTGCGGTTGATCTGTACCGGTATCGCATGCGTTGCATCGCTTACCAGGATGACCTCGGCGGTCAACTGACCGACGCGCGCGACCTGCCCAAATACACCGCCGGCGTCCAGTACCGCTTGGCCGACGAACACGCCATCCTGAGCCCCTTTATCGACCAGAACCCGCTCGCGAAAGGCGTCCAAGTCCAAATTCATGATATTGCCGATGACGAAGCGATCGGCGACGCCCGCAGTGCTGTCGCGCAACGCACGCAGGCGCTGGCTCTCGGCTTCGAGCGCCTCGAAACGCTGCAGGCGGAATTGCGCGAGGCGTAGTTGCGCCTCGAGCTTGGTCTTGTCGGCACGGAGGGCTGCGCGGGACGACACACTTTCGCGAAACCAGTCCCACCCTTCGAAGGGACTGGCGACGGCGACTTGCACCGGGTAGGCGACGACCGAGAGCACTCGGCGAATCTTGCCGAGATGGTCGTAGCGCTTGTCGACGATGATGAGCGCAAGCGCCACCAGGGAATAGAGCACGCAATGGAGCAGGAGTCCCGTCGTGCGCCCGGATGTGTCGGAGTTACGAAAGGCGACCACGGGCTTTAGACTTCCCTAGTCGCGTGCATTACTCCAGTCCGAATATGCCTGGCCCATGTTCCTCGGTAAGTTCGAGGATCCGTCCGCCGCCGCGTGCAACGCAGGTCAGCGGGTCATCGGCAATCACCACCGGCAGGCCGGTTTCTTCCATGAGCAACTTATCGACGTCGCGCAGCAAGGCGCCCCCGCCGGTCAGTACTATGCCGCGCTCGGCGACGTCGGCGCCGAGTTCGGGAGGAGTTTGTTCGAGCGCCTGTTTCACGGCGCCGACGATGCCTTGCAGCGGTTCCTGAAGCGCCTCCAATATCTCATTGGAGTTCAAGGTGAAGCTGCGCGGCACGCCTTCCGATAAATTGCGGCCCTTGACTGAAATTTCCCGCACCGTCTGGCCCGGATAGGCCGAGCCGATTTCCAACTTGATGCGTTCCGCGGTCGCCTCGCCGATCAAGATGCCGTAGTTGCGCCGCACGTAGTTGGTGATCGCTTCGTCGAATTTATCGCCGCCAATGCGTACGCTCGCCGCATAGACGATGCCATTCGAGCGAGATGACGGCCACCTCGGAGGTGCCGCCGCCGATATCGAGCACCATCGAGCCGCGCGCCTCTTGAACCGGCAGCCCGGCGCCGACGGCCGCGGCCATGGGCTCGGGGACGATATCCACGCTGCGCGCTCCGGCGCCTTCGGCCGATTCCTTGATGGCGCGCCGTTCCACTTGGGTCGATCCGAAGGGCACGCACACCAGTACCCGCGGGCTGGGGCTCAAGAACCGGTTACCGTGCACCTTCTTGATGAAATATTGGAGCATCTTCTCCGTGTAGGTGAAATCGGCAATAACCCCGTCTTTCATCGGCCTCACGGCTGTGATATGGCCCGGAGTGCGCCCCAGCATGTTCTTGGCCTCGACGCCCACGGCGACGATGATCTTGCCTCCTCGGGTAGGTTCGTCCTGCACTGCGACGACCGAAGGCTCGTTGAGAACGATGCCGCGCTCGCGAACGTAAATCAGGGTGTTGGCGGTTCCAAGATCGATTGAGAGGTCATTGGAGAAATAACCTCTAAGGCGTTTGAACATGGGATATTTTTACTTGCAAAAGGGGGGTGAAAAAAGTTGGGCTAATGTAACAACCGACACGACATTCAGCAAGGCAACGTGTATCATTCGTGGCGCCTATTTTGCGTGAGATGGCACGCACTTTTGGCCAATTCTATGAGCCTAACCCGTCAAGACGTCGAAAAGATCGCACAACTCGCGCGGTTGTCGATCACCGAACAAGAGATGCCGGTGTACGTGACCAGCTTGTCGAGCATCGTCGATTTCGTCGACGAACTGTCGCGAGCGCAAACCGGCAACGTCGAACCCATGGCGCATCCACTCGATGACCAGCATCAGCGCCTGCGGCCCGATGCGGTGACCGAGAGCGACAGCCATGAGAAATACCAAGCGAATGCGCCGGCCGTGCAAGCCGGCTTGTACGTCGTGCCTCGGGTCATCGACTGAGCCCTTAGGTTGCGGCAAGGCCTGCTATTCTTAAGCGACGATGTTGCACACCCTTTCCATCGGCGAGCTGGGCCGAAAACTAGATTCGCGGGAGATTTCGAGCGTTGAGCTCGCTCGGCATTTCTTGGCGCGGATCGAACGCTTGAACCCCGCCCTAAACGCGCTGATCACCCTCACGGCCGAAGAAGGCCTGGCGGCGGCCGCCGCGGCAGACGCCCGATTAGATGCCGGCGAGCGGGGCCCGCTGCTCGGCATCCCCCTCATTCATAAAGATATTTTCTGCACGGATGGGGTGCGCACCAGTTGCGGGTCGCGTATGTTGGATAACTTCATCGCACCGTACGACGCGACGATCGTGACGCGCCTCAAGGACGCCGGTGCGGTCATGTTGGGCAAGGCCAATATGGATGAGTTCGCGATGGGCTCCTCCAATGAGACAAGCTATTACGGTCCCGTCAAAAATCCTTGGGATGTGACGAAGGTCCCGGGCGGATCGTCCGGCGGGTCTGCGGCGGCGACTGCCGCAGGGCTGGCGCCATTCACGACGGGCACGGACACGGGCGGATCCATCCGTCAGCCCGCCGCGTTGACGGGTGTCACCGGCATCAAACCGACCTATGGACGAGTGTCGCGCTACGGCATGATCGCATTTGCGTCGAGCCTCGATCAGGCGGGCGTTCTTGCCCGCAGTGCCGAAGATGCGGCCTGCGTCTTAAAAGTCATGGCCGGGTTCGATTGCCGGGACTCGACCAGTGTCGATGCCCCCGTACCGGATTATTCCGCAGCCTTGAACGCGCCGCTCGCAGGTCTCAAGATCGGGCTGCTGCGGGAGTTCTTTGATGGCCTGGAGGCCCGCAATTCCGCCTTGATTCATGACGCCTTGAAAATCTTTACGAGCCTGGGGGCTGAGGCGGTGGAGGTCAGCTTGCCGCACCTGCCGTTGTCGGTGCCCACGTATTACGTGGTCGCGCCGGCGGAGTGCTCCTCAAATCTCTCGCGCTTCGACGGCGTGCGTTTCGGCTATCGTTGCGAAAGCCCGAAGGACCTGCTCGATCTCTATACGCGATCGCGGGGCGAGGGTTTTGGCGCCGAAGTGAAGCGGCGCATCATGACCGGCACCTATGTGCTGTCCGCCGGTTATTTCGATGCCTACTACTTGAAGGCTCAAAAAGTACGCCGTTTGATCACCGACGATTTCCGCGGCGCATTTTCGCAGATCGATTTGCTGATCGGCCCCACGACGCCGACTCCCGCCTTCGCCATCGGCGCGAAAATCAACGACCCGGTCACCATGTATCTGAACGATATCTATACCATCGGCGCGAATCTGGCGGGACTGCCTGGATTATCGTTGCCGTGCGGGTTCGTCGACGGATTGCCGATGGGCCTTCAGCTGATCGGTCCGCATTTTTCCGAAGCAAAACTCCTGAATGCGGCGCATCAGTTCCAGGAGGCAACCAATTGGCACCGGCAATCGCCGCGCGGGTACGACTAATGACGAACTGGGAAGTTGTCATCGGGCTCGAGATACACGCACAGCTCGCCACCAAGTCAAAGATTTTCTCGGGAAGTGCAACGGCCTACGGCGCGCCGCCGAACACGCAGGCCAGCCTGGTGGATTTGGCGTATCCCGGCGTGCTGCCGGTGCTGAACGCGGAAGCCGTGCGCATGGCGGTCAAGTTCGGGCTCGGCATCGGCGCCGCGGTAGCGCGCCGTTCGGTGTTCGCCCGCAAGAATTATTTTTATCCCGATTTGCCGAAGGGCTATCAGATCAGTCAGTACGAGCTGCCTGTGGTCAAGCAGGGGAAGCTTGCGGTCATGCTCGAGGACGGCACGGTCAAGATCATCGGCGTCACGCGCGCGCATCTCGAAGAGGATGCCGGCAAGTCGCTGCACGAAGGCCTGGCCAACGCGAGCGGCATCGACTTGAATCGCGCCGGCACGCCTCTCCTGGAAATCGTTTCGGAGCCCGACATGCGCTCGGCCAAGGAAGCGGTGGCGTATATGAAGAAGGTCCACACCCTGGTGCGTTACCTGGAGATTTGCGACGGCAACATGCAAGAGGGCTCATTTCGCTGCGACGCCAATGTCTCGGTGCGCCCGCGCGGCCGCGAGAAGTTCGGCACCCGCGCTGAAATCAAAAATTTGAACTCGTTTCGATTCGTCGAGAAGGCGATCAATTATGAGGTCTGCCCGGCAGATCGATTTGCTCGAGAGCGGCGGCACGGTGGTGCAGGAGACGCGCCTGTACGACTCGGACCGGGACGAGACCCGTTCCATGCGTTCCAAGGAAGAAGCGAACGATTATCGGTATTTCCCGGACCCCGATCTCTTACCGGTGCAGATCGACGAGGCATTCATCGATGCCGTGCGAGCGACCCTGCCGGAGCTGCCGGATGAAAAGGCGGCGCGCTTCGCGCGAGCATTCGGCCTCTCGGCGTACGATGCGGGAGTCTTGAGCGCGAGCCGCGAACTCGGCGCATATTTCGAGGCCGTGACGGCTCCGCTGGGTGCGGCGCACGCGAAGCTTGCCGCGAATTGGGTCATGGGTGAACTCTCGAGCGCGCTCAACCGCGACAATATGGAGCTCAAGGACTCGCGGGTCCTGCCCGAGCAACTGAGCGGCCTGTTGGAGCGGATCATCGACCAGACGATCTCCGGCAAAATTGCCAAGGAAGTGTTCGAGGCGATGTGGGCCGAAGGCAAATCGGCCGACGCGATCATCGAATCACGGGGGCTGAAGCAGATTACTGATTCGGATGCCATTGAAAAGGTGATCGACGCGGTAATCGCAGCCAATCCCAAACAACTCGCCGATTACCGCTCAGGCAAGGACAAGTTATTCGGCTTCTTCGTCGGGCAGGCGATGAAGGCCACCGAAGGCAAAGCGAATCCGGCGCAACTCAATGAACTGCTCAAGCTCAAGCTGGGAGGCGGCGCGTAGATGCACGATCGCGACTGCCTGCATCGGTTCATGTTCGATAAATTTCCGATTCGTGGACACCTGGTGCATCTGGATGCCGCGTGGCGCGCATTGATCGAGCATCGCGACTACCCCGCGCCGATCCGCGACGCATTGGGCGAGGCCGTCGCGGCATCGCTGTTGTTGGCCGCAACCGTCAAGTTCGAAGGTGTGCTGTCCCTGCAATTGCAGGGCGACGGTCCCGTGCAGCTCTTGTTGGCGCAATGCACGAGCGGTCTCGCCGTCCGCGGACTGGCGCGTTACCGGCAGAGCGCTGCCGAGGAGGCAAGCCCGAGTCCGAGCGCGAGCGCCGGCCCGTCCCGGCCCGGCGATTTGATCGGCGCCGGCAATCTCACCGTGACCCTGGAAACCGACGACGGCGCGCAGCGCTACCAAGGCATCGTTCCCATGTCCGGTCAACGCCTGGGCGAGTCGCTGCAAGTGTACTTCGAGAATTCCGAGCAATTGCCGACGCGCCTATGGCTACACGCCGACGCATCCGGCGCGTCGGGAATGCTGCTGCAAAAACTCCCGTTCCCGGACGATTCATCGGTTGCACCGGAGGCGGCCGCGTCCATCGATGACGCGTGGCGCCGCGTGCAATTCATCGGCGAGACACTGACCTCCGAAGAGTTGCGCACGCTGACCGACGCGCAAATTCTGCACCGGCTCTTCTATGAGGATGATGTACGCCTGTTCGAACCTGCGCCGGTTTATTTTCGCTGCCGATGTTCGCGCGAGCGCGTCGCGAGCATGCTGCAGGGCTTGGGGGAAACCGAAACCCGCTCGGTTTTGGCCGAGCGCGGAGAAGTCGAGGTGCGGTGCGACTTCTGCAACCGCGCGTATGTTTTCGATGCCGTGGATGTCGCGCAGTTGTTCAATGCGGGGGTCGCGATCGACAGCGTCCGCTCGGTTCACTGAGGAATGCGATTGGGAACCCCAATCCCCGGCTTGGGGGCGGTATTGCTAGTGTGCGCATTGAGTTGCAGTCCGGCAATCCTTTGCGCTGCCGACAAGACGGACTGCGCGCCCTTCTATGCGAGCACCTTCGCCAAATCCCCAACCGTCGCGGCAATGACGGAGATCGGCCGTGCGCTGTTCTTCGATCCGTCGTTATCGTCGTCCGGCAGGGTGGCGTGCGCCACGTGCCATGACCCCGGAAGCGCGTTCGCGCCGCCGAACGACCGGCCGGTGCAACGAGGCGGCAGCGATGGGCGGCAATTGGGTGTGCGCGCCGCCCCGTCGCTGATGTACGGCCAAAACGTACCGGCATTCACCGAGCATTATTTCGACGATGACGGGGACGACAGCGCAGACCAAGGCCCGGCGGGAGGCCGAAGCTGGGACGGGCGGTCGCAATCGGCGCACGAGCAGGCGCGATTGCCGTTGTTATCGCCCTTCGAAATGGCGAATCGGAGCATCGATGCCGTCATGAAGAAAGTGCAGAGCGCCGGCTATGCGGCGCGGTTTCGCGATGCGTTCGGCGAGAGCGTATTCGAGGACACGCCATTGGCTTTCAAAGGCGTGCTCATGGCATTAGAGGCTTTCCAGCAAAGTCCCGCGGAATTCTATCCGTACAGCAGCAAGTACGACGCCTGGTTGCGGCATGAGGCCTCGCTCAGCGGCGCAGAATTGCGCGGCCTCGCGGCGTTCAATGATCCCGCGAGAGGCAATTGCGCACGATGTCATCCGAGCGGCATGAGGAAGGGCGCATTTCCGCAGTTCACCGATTTCGGCTATTCCGCGATCGGCGCCCCCCGAAATGCAGCCATTCCCGCAAACGCGGATGAAGAATACTACGATCTCGGACTATGCGGTCCGCTGCGATCCGACTTGCGGGATCGAAAGCAATACTGCGGCTTGTTCCGCACGCCGACGCTGCGCAATGTCGCGACCCGCCGGTCCTTCTTTCATAACGGCTTGCTCCATCGACTGGAAGACGTGATCCGCTTCTACGCGGAGCGCGATGCCCGGCCGGGGAAATGGTATCCGCGCGAACCAAACGGCGTCACGCGAAAGTTCAATGATTTGCCGTTCGAGTATCAGGGCAACGTCGATACGCGCCCTCCCTTCGATCGGCATGCGGGCGAGGAGCCGCGCTTGAGCGAAGCCGACATCAGGGACATCGCGGCATTCTTGAATGCACTGACCGACGGCTACGAAGCAGGGCGCGGCGGTCCGCCCGCTGCCAGCGCAAGCGTCTTGATGTCGTTGAATATCACCTGCGGCTGCAAGAAGGCGAGCGAATAGATTTCGCGGACTTCGCCGGCCGGGTCGATGAGGAACATCTTCAGCATGTGATGCAGGGTCCGGGTGGCGCGGCCGTTCTCGTCGACATCCACGCTGACATCCTGCCCGAAATCATCGAGTACCGGCAGCAGCTCCCGCACGCGGCCCGCTGTCAGAAAGCGCCATTCGAATTTTGGATCGACCGTGAATTCTTCGGCGTAGCGGGCAAGGATTGCAGGGCTGTCGTGAGTGGGGTCCAAGCTCACGCTCACGAAGCGCACCCGCCCCGAGAGCGAGCGGTCCGCTCTCACGCGGTCGCGCAGATCGGCGAGCGTGGTGTGCGCGAAAGGGCAACCCAGAGGATCGACGCAGTACGTGTAAAAGAACGTGAGCAGCGTGATCTTGCCCTGGGTCAACGTCGAGAGCCTGACGGCGCGGCCGGAGCTGTCGAGCAGGGCCGCGTCCGATACCCGCTGGATCCTCTGCAGCACGTAGCTGCCGGGCGGCGGCGCAGCGAACTCCATGCGGGGCGCAGTCGCCTTGGCGGGGTCCACGGCGGCGCTCGCAGCGGGGATGCCGAAAAGCGACAGCAGCGACAGGGTCCCGGCCGCCGCGCGAAAACCGCGCATCAGCGGCCGGACGCGTCCGCGAGGGACGCCAGGCGCTGGGCTGAATTCGCGGTGAATTTCATGTGATGAGGACGGCCGAGCTGCTCCTTGGTGAAATCCACCTCGAAGGCGGGAGTCAGCTCATGGCCGTCCCAATGGAAGGCGCGCAGGAACTGCTCATTATCGTTGCCCTGCTTATCCCATTTGGACAGCAGGCTCGAAGTGATGTAGACCCGCCGACCGTCCCAACTCTGCGACACCATGTTCACTTGGCTGCCGGTGTGCTTGCTGTAGGTCTGCTGGGGATGCTCCGGATCGGTGAGATCGAAGTAATGGGTGGTGCCGTCCATGAAGGTGTTCACCCACAGGCCCTTTGCATCGGCCGTGATCGAAATATCGACCGGTAAAGGAATCTTGGCCGGATCGCCGATGGTACCGACATCCTTCGCTTGCCATTGGCCCTGCGCGTCCCGCTTGACCAGCCACAATTTCGAGGTCAGGGCGGTGGCCGTGATGGCCCAGTTATTCCCTTCCGGCAATGCCCAGCGAATCTCCAAAGGGGCCCCCGGTACGGCGAAGATTTGCTCCGGCTGCATGGTCTTTAGATTCCACATCACCAGGGTATTGCCGAAATGCTTCATCGCCTCCGGATCCTTGACCACTTCGCCGAGATCGCGCATGTAGTTGTTCCAGCCGGCGAAGCTCGAAGTCAATAGTGCATTCTTCGCGGGATTCACCGCGACATCGTAGCCATAACCGTCGCCTTTGACCTGCTTGATGGTGCCAGTCGGCATGTCGTATTTGGCGATGTACTCGCCCTTGTTGTTGTAGGACGACAGGCCGGTCACGCCGCCTTTATCCGCGTTATTCGATAAATTCCCGATGAGCATGCGGCCGGGCAGCGCGTAAAAGGTGTGGGGCCCCGCGTAGCCGCTCTTCGCCGTGAGGTCGGCGATCGTCCTGACGAGCTTCGGATGAGATGGGTTCGAGCCCACATCGAAAACATAGATCTTGCTGTCGTCGAGGCCTCCGGCCCACAGATATTTGCGATCGTCCGTGAAGCCCATGTGGTGCGCCTCGCCGCGACCCCCGACGGAAAGCTTGTGAATCACTTTGCCGTACGTCTTGGACGCGGGATTCGCATCGATGGTCACGAGCTTGTCCGATCCGTCCCCCAGCCCCGGGACGCCGAGCGTCCATACATGCACGAAGTCTTCCTGACCTTTGATCAGCCCCGACATGTAGGGGGAATTGCATGTCTCGTCGCCATGCGACGTGATCGAGGCGATGCTCAGGATGGCGGCGACACCACAGCTTAGAATCAATCTGCGCACGATTAGCATAGTCATTCTCCGCGTTATTTCGACGCTTCCCCGTGAAGCGCTTAGGATGCGTCAGAGCGGGTTCCGGCGCAACGTTCGCCCATGACCGGCTGCGCCGGTATCGGCGGCGCACGCATTGCACTTCGATAAATCATAGTGGCATGATGGGTGTCCCATGAGCTCACGTGTTCGCGAACGCGTCGATCCGCGTCTTAGGCACGAATCACGCGAAGACTCCGATTCGCGCCCCCCCGCCCTCCGCGCCGTGAGCGTGGGCGGCCTTGCGTTGGGCGCGGTCGCGCTCGGCGCCTTCGCCATCGGTGCAATGGCCATCGGCCGGCTGGCAATCGGCCGCGCCCGAATCAAACGATTGGAAATCGATGAGCTGATCGTGCGGCGGCTGCGAGTGATCGAAGAAGTCGAGGTGCCGGAGAAGGCCGATCACTCGGAGATTCAATACTGGGAATGATGCGCCACCGGGAATGATGCGTGCCGGTCATTTCTGGTCCGCGTACACCTTGATCAGGCGGTACAGGAATTCTCGGCAGTCCAGCAGAGACTTCACGCTGATATATTCATTCAGGCCGTGAATGTGGCCGAGATCGGGACCCGCGAACAACGGTTCGATGCCGTAGGTGGGGATCCCAGACGCGTTCAGGAACTCGCCGTCCGTTGCGCCGGGTTGCAGGATCGGCACCACCGGTACTCCGGGAAAGTATTGCGCGGCCAACTTCTCGAACGGCGCCAGTACTTCGGGTATCAACGGCGGCGGCGGGGAGCTCGGTCCACGCGTCTCCAAGGTGGTGACGACAACCTTGGGGTCGGCCACCAATTCCTGCAGTTTGGCCCGAACGGTCTCTTGGGTGACGCCTGGGAATATGCGGCAGTTGATATTAGCCCGGGCACGCTGCGGCAGCGCATTGGTGGCGTGTCCGGCATCGAGCATTGTGGCGACGCAGGTGGTGCGCAGTGTCGCATTCCAGCTTGGATCCTTGGCAGAGACGAGAGCAATCGCCGCGGCGTCGTCCGGGTTCTTGACGAGCGAGCGCATGGCCTCGGCCACTTCCGTATTGCCCTTGGCTGATTGGATCTTGGCCATGCCCGCAAAGTAGGCCCGGTTGCCGTCGGTGAACTGGGCAGGGAAATCGTAACTCTCGATGCGCGTCAGGGCCGCCGCGAGGCGGTAAATGGCATTGTCCTTAAGGGGCCGAGAACTATGGCCGCCAGGGTTGGTGACCTCCAAGCGAAAATTCTGCGCGGTCTTCTCGCCGGCTTGGATCTCCAAAGCCACTTTGTGCCCCTCGGCATCCAACTCGCCGAATGCACCTTCGTTGACGGCAAAGGCGGCATCGATGAGCTCGCGCTGATTCTCCACCAACCATTGCGCGCCGTTGAAGGCACCGGCAGTTTCCTCGCCGCAGGTAAGCGCGAGCTTGATCGTGCGCCTGGGACGGAAATTCTCTTGCTTGTAGCGGATCAGCGTGTCGACCCAAATGGCCGCTTCGGCCTTGTCGTCAATCACTCCGCGGGCGTAGAAATTGCCGTTTTCCTCGACCAGCTTGAATGGATCCCGCGTCCAGTCCTCCCGCTTCGCCTCGACCACATCGATATGAGCGAGCAGCAAAACTGCCTTCTGCTTGGGATCGCGCCCTGGGTAGAAAGCCACGAGGCCGCCTTCATTCGGGTGGCCGGGCGCGGTGAAAGGATGCAGATCGGCGTCCGCGAACCCGGCTGCTTTCAAGCGCGCAGCCATGCGCTCCGCCGCGAGTGTACAACTGCCGCTCGACAATGACGTATTGGTCTCGATGAGTTCCCTGTACAGCTCGCGAAATCTGATTTCGCCGGCCGCGTTCTGCGCGGCGGCGTTCTGCGCGCCGGCGTTCGCGCCGGCAGCCAGGAGGGCGAAAGCGAGCGAGACGGTCAGGGCCTTGGGCATGAGAAAGTCCTTGTTATTTTTGACTGGGCGAGGGCATGGTAATTGAATCGCCTCGAGCCGGCGATCAGAGAGCCGATACACCCGCCAATTCGGTCAGGCTCTGAGCACGGGTAAGAGCGATGAACTCTCTTATATAGGCCGCAGCGGCACCGGCGCTGCTGGTCGCGGCATAGAGTTCGCAGCGCAGACCGCCTTGGCCGATAGGGCGCGATACCACGTAGCCACGCTCAATGTAGTTGCCGACGGTCCATGACGGCAGCGCGGCGATACCGCGGCCACTTGCGACGAGCTGCAATATCGCCACGGTCAGTTCGGCCGTGCGTCTCTTGGGATTGACCGCGGCCGGCGTCAGGCAGTGCTTCATCAGATCCAGCATCTCGTCCGGCACGGGATAGGTAATGAGCGTCTCATCCGCGAAATCGGCCGCCTCGAGCCATGGCTTTGCGGCCAAGCGATGTCTCGGACTCATCAATGCGACGCTTTCATAGCGAAACAGGGGACTGAAAACCACGTTCGCACGCTCTTCCTGTGCATCGTGAATGATGGCAAGTTCGGCCTCCCCACGGTCGAGAAGCGGCAGGGGATCGACCACGAAGCCGGAAATGATGTCGAGCTCCACTTCCGGCCACAGTGACCTATACGCATCCATGGCCGGCATCAACCAATCGAAGCAGTTATGGCATTGCACCGCGACACGAAGAGGTCCGGCATGGCCTTGGGCCAACCGGGCAACGTCCCGGCCCGCTTCGGCCACTTGCGGCAGCACCGTGCGCGCCAACGCGAGCAAACGCTGACCGATGGCCGTAAAGCGCAGGGGCCGGACGTTCTTTTCGACCACAGCCGCCCCGTAGTGGCTCTCGAGCGCTTTGAGTTGATGCGACAGTGCGGATTGGGTCAGGAACAGGCGGGCGGCGGCTTTGGAGAGGCTCCCGCACTCGGCAAGCGCCAGCAGGGTTTCCAGGTGCCTGAGCTCCAATGCCGTCGATGACATGAGCCGTATTCATCCTTTATATGAGAATAATGAGTTTGGATCATAGCCTAGCTTCTTGCATGCTGTCAGTCGAGGTCCTCCGGTCGGAGATTGCAATGGCTAATCCAGCGGCAGTGTCATTCGAGTTTTTCCCACCCAGCGATGAGTCGATGGCGGAGCAGCTGTGGAATTGCATACTGCGACTTGCGCCACTGGAACCGAACTTTGTGTCCGTGACTTATGGCGCAGACGGTTCGACGCGCACCCGAACCCATGAATGCGTGCTGCGAATCCTGCGGGAGACGGATCTCACGGTGGCGCCTCACCTCACCTGCGTGCATGCATCGCGCACCGAGGTGCTGCAAATCGCGCAGGACTATTGGCATCAGGGTGTCCGGCACTTGGTCGCTTTGCGCGGCGACGCGCCTGCGGCCAGTCTGTCGTCCGACGGGCACTATCGTCCGCAGAGAGGGGGATTTGCATATGCCTCCGACTTGGTTGCCGGACTCGCGGGTGTCGGAAAATTCGAAGTGTCGGTTGCGGCCTACCCGGAAGGGCATCCTGAATCCGGCAGTGTCGATGCGGATTTGGAGAATCTGAAACGCAAGGTCGATGCGGGCGCGAGCCGCGCGATCACGCAGTTTTTTTTCGACACGGACGTGTTTCTGCGCTATCGCGATCGCTGCGCGGCGGCCGGCATCCGCGTGGTTTTGGTGCCGGGCATTTTGCCGATCACGCGTTTTCCGCAGTTGCTGCGCTTCGCGCAACGCTGCGGCGCGTCCGTGCCGGATTGGTTGCGCGAGCTCTTCGAAGGATTGGATGACGATCCGGAGACTTGCCGCATGATTGCGGCGAATGTGGCGATCGAACAAGTGCAGCGCCTGCGCGGTCACGGCGTCGAGGAGTTCCACTTCTATACTCTGAACCGGGCGGAACTGACCTACGCCATTTGCCATACCCTCGGCCTGCGACCCCGGGTAGTCGAAGCGCGGGTGGCCTGACGTGCAACCGCCACCGCAAGGCGCGCGCGCCAAAGCGTTCCGGGCGCTCCTGCAAGAGCGCCTGGTGATCCTCGACGGCGCCATGGGCACGATGATCCAGGGATATGCGCTGAGCGAACATCAGTTCCGCGGCGAGCGATTTGCGGCCTGGGGCCGCGATTTGCGCGGCAACAATGATTTGCTGTCGATCACGAAGCCCGATGTCATCTCCGCCATTCATCGCGAGTATCTGCTCGCGGGCGCGGACATGATTTCCACCAATACCTTCAATTCCACCGCCATCTCGCAGGCGGATTACGGGATGCAGGGATTGGTGGGCGAGCTCAATCTCGCAGCGGCGCGCCTGGCGCGTCAGGCGGCGGATGAGGCCGGCTCCGAGACCCGCACGCAGCGCTTTGTCGCCGGCGCGCTGGGACCGACGAGCCGCACCGCCTCGTTGTCCCCGGATGTCAACGATCCCGGGTTTCGCAATGTCAGCTTCGACGACCTGGTAGCGGCTTACTCAGAAGCTGCCCGTGCGCTCATCGAAGGAGGAGTAGACGTCATTCTGATCGAGACGGTTTTCGACACGCTGAATGCCAAAGCGGCGCTGTTCGCCGTCCGCGGCGTACTGGATGATTTCGGCACGGATCTGCCCATCATAGTCTCCGGTACGATCAGCGACGCCTCGGGGCGAACCTTGTCGGGTCAAACCACGGAAGCCTTTTGGAATTCCATACGGCACGCACGCCCCGCCGTCGTCGGCCTCAATTGCGCGCTCGGCGGAAAGCAGTTGCGTCCCTATATAGAAGAGTTGGCGCGTATCGCCGACGCGTATGTGTGCGCCTATCCGAATGCAGGCTTGCCGAATGCGTTCGGCGAGTACGACGAGACTCCGGAACAAACGGCCGAGATTCTCGGCGAATTCGCGGCCAGCGGATTCCTCAATATGGTGGGGGGCTGCTGCGGCACCACGCCGGATCATATTCGCGAAGTGGTGCGCGCGGTCGCGGGCGTGCGGCCGCGTCCGCTGCCCAGCATCGAGCGGGCCTGCCGGTTGAGCGGCCTCGAACCGCTGCACATCGATGCGGCAAGTTTGTTCGTCAATGTCGGGGAGCGGACCAACGTGACCGGCTCGCTCAAGTTCCGCAAGCTCATCGAAGCGGGCGACTATGCCGCCGCGGTCGACATCGCCCGGCAACAAGTGGCGAACGGCGCGCAGATCATCGATGTGAACATGGACGAGGGCATGCTCGACTCCCAGGCGGCCATGGTGAAGTTCTTGAGCCTTATCGCGGGCGAACCCGATATCGCGCGCGTACCGGTCATGATCGATTCGTCCAAATGGTCGGTGATCGAGGCGGGCCTCAAATGCGTGCAGGGCAAGCCGATCGTCAATTCGATCAGCCTCAAGGAGGGCGAGGCCGCGTTCCTCCTGCATGCACGGCTGGCCATGCGATACGGCGCGGCGGTTGTCGTCATGGCCTTCGATGAGAAGGGCCAGGCGGACACGATCGAACGCAAAGTGTCGATATGCGAGCGCGCGTACGCTCTGCTCACCGAGCGCATCGGGTTCGCACCCGAGGACATCATCTTCGATCCGAACATCTTCGCCGTGGCGACGGGAATCGAGGACCACAACCGCTACAGCCTCGATTTCATCGAAGCCACCGCCGCCATCAAGCAGCGAATGCCCGACGTGCATGTGAGCGGCGGCGTCAGCAACGTATCGTTTTCGTTTCGCGGCAACGATCCGGTGCGCGAGGCCATGCATTCCGTTTTTCTCTATCACGCGATTCGCGCCGGTTTGACCATGGGTATCGTCAATGCGGGGCAGCTCGCGATTTACGGGGACATACCCGCCGATCTGCGCGAGCGTTGCGAGGACGTCATTCTCGCCAGACGCGCGGATGCCACGGAGCGGCTGCTGGAAATCGCGCAATCGTTCAAGGGCGGCGGGGGTCCGAAGCGCGGCGACGATCTCGAGTGGCGCAAGCTGCCCGTGGAACAGCGCCTGCAACATGCGCTGGTGAAGGGGCTCGATGAGTTCGTTCTCGAAGACACCGAAGAAGCACGTATCCTCGCGAAGCGGCCTCTCGATGTGATCGAAGGGCCGTTGATGGACGGCATGAATGTGGTCGGCGATCTTTTCGGGGCCGGGAAAATGTTCTTGCCGCAGGTCGTCAAATCCGCGCGGGTCATGAAAAAAGCGGTCTCCGTGCTCGTGCCCTACATCGAGCAGGAAAAGGATGGAACGAGCCGCTCGAACGGCAAGGTGGTCATCGCCACCGTCAAGGGCGACGTGCACGACATCGGTAAGAACATCGTCGGGGTCGTACTGCAGTGTAATAACTTTGAAGTCGTGGACCTAGGAGTGATGGTCTCCTGCGAGAGGATCCTGGAAGCGGCCACCCGCGAAGGCGCCAATCTCATCGGGTTGTCCGGATTGATAACGCCCTCGCTCGATGAAATGGTCCACGTCGCCAAAGAAATGCAGCGCCTGGGGTACAAGCAGCCGCTGTTGATCGGCGGCGCCACGACCTCTCCGGCCCACACGGCGGTCAAGATCGATCCGCAATATCAGGGCGGCGTGATTTACGTGAAAGACGCCTCGCGCTCGGTGGGCGTCTGCCAGCAACTCGTGACGAGAAGCACTCGCGACGCCTACATCGCGAACGTCAAGACGGAACATGAGAGGCGACGCGAGCAGCATCGCAACAAAAGCGTCAAAACGCCGCAGCTATCCCTGCCGCAGGCGCGGGCGAAAAGGCTCAAACTCGACTGGTCCGCTTATTCGCCGCCCGCCCCCGGCTTCTTGGGCGTACGCGCTTTCGATGACTATCCGCTCGATGAGCTGCCGCCCTATATCGACTGGATGCCGTTCTTCAACGCGTGGGAATTTACCGGGAAGTTTCCCGATATTTTGCAGGATCCGGTGGTCGGCGAAGCGGCGCGCAACTTGTATGCCGATGCGACAACCATGCTGAATCGATTGATAGCGGAGAAGTGGCTCAAGGCCCGCGCCGTCGTGGGCTTTTTTCCGGCGAATAGCAGCGGCGATGACGACGTTACGGTGTTCGTCGACGACGCCCGCGACGCCCCCAAGGTCCGGTTCCACTATCTGCGGCAGCAAAAGGCCAAGCCGCAGAATCAGGCTCAATCATGCCTGGCGGATTTCATTGCGCCCATGAGTTCCGGACGGGCCGACTACCTGGGAGCTTTCGCCGTGACCGCCGGAATAGGGATCGAGGAACACGTGGCGCGTTTCGAAGCTGCACACGATGACTACAGCAGCATCATGCTCAAAGCGCTCGCCGATCGTTTGGCGGAGGCGTTGGCCGAACGCATGCATGAGCGTGTGCGGCGGGAACTATGGGGGTATGCGCCGGACGAACGGCTCGACAGCGACGGGCTGATTCGCGAGCAGTACCAAGGCATTCGGCCGGCTCCGGGGTATCCGGCCTGTCCTGAGCACACGGAGAAGGCTATTCTCTGGCAACTGCTCGATGCGGAACAGCATACGGGCATTCGATTGACTGAATCCTTTGCGATGTTTCCGACGGCCGCCGTCAGCGGGTTTTATTTCTCCCATCCTCAAGCGCACTACTTCGGCGTGGGTCAAATCGACCGTGATCAGGTGGCAAGCTACGCTCAGCGCAAGGGATGGACTGTGGCGGAGGCGGAACGCTGGCTCGCACCGAATCTGGGCTACGACCCGGAGGCAGGGCGACACGGCGGACGCGGCTTGACATGGCCCCGCCGCCGGTTGCACTGGATACGCCGCCGTAAGTCAGCGGTGGGCGTGCACCGCGGCGCCGGATGCGCCGCCGGGGTGCGCCGCCGAGGTGCGCCGCCGAGTGGCCGCCGAGGTGTGCCGCCGAGGTGCGCCCTCATGGCTTGGCGGCGGCAAGAATCTCCCGTGCCAGGTTGGCGTAGTCGCCGTCGAAATGATGTCCGCCCTTGAGCTTCACGATGTGGAATCTTTTCGGATCGAGCTTCGGGCACGAAGAGTCGCTCTCGTCCGCGCCGTAGATGCATGACACGGGAATACCCTTGATGCGGTTGATCTCGGGCAGCGTTGCCGGCCCCGAATTGCTGTCCGAGATCCAACTGCTCAAGTGAAATTCAAAGAGAGCGTGGTCCGACATTCCCATGACGGCGACCGATGCGACATGGGCTCGCGTCGCCTCCGGCAGTCGATTGACCGCGAACGGCAATACGTCCGCGCCTTGCGAATAGCCGATGAGCAGCACGCGTTGCTTGCCGAAATGCGCAAGGTAGTAGCGGATCAGGCGGTCGGTATCCGACGCCAGGCCGTCCGGTGTCCGTGCGGTCCAGAAGTAACGCAGCGAATCCAGGCCGACCACCGGGATGCCTTGCGCGCTCAGGGCGGCCGCGACGTCCTGGTCCAGGCCAGCCCAGCCGCCGTCGCCGGACATGATGATGGCAAAGGCGCTGCTTGCCGCTGCCGCGGGCTGCGCAGGGATCTCGACGACCGGCAAATCACTCAAACTCGCGGGCGGCGCCCCGACGCGCGAGGGATTCTGCGCCGCCAGTTTTTCGTACGCGGCCGCGAACTGCGGCAACCAGTTCGCGGGCACGGCGAAATCGTGCCCTACCCTCGGCAACGTCACGAGAGCCGCCCCGCGAATCTGAGAAACAAAGGTTCGCACGACGTCGGCCGGGCAGATCCGGTCGATGTCACCGTGCAAGGCGACCCACGGATTGCCGAGAGACTTGATCGGCAGGAAATCGACGCCGCGGCTGTTGCGCGTGAATTCGATTCCGGACCCTTTGCACAGCGGCTTTTTCATATCGAGAGTGGGGCAAAAACCCAGGGTCAAGGCGGCAGAGAACGTGTTGCGCGGCGCTTGCGCCAGCACCGCATAGGCCATCGTGGCTCCGGAAGCGATTCCCACCAGCACCGGCGACAGATACGTGGGTGCGTGGAAGTAGGCCTGCACGAAATGGCTCAAGTTCTCCAGGTCGCCATCGGGAGATATGCATTGATCCGCGTCGGCCTCGAGATTGGCCTTGAGCTTCCTCCAATCGATGACAGTAGACCATCGCGCCTTGCTGAACGAGCTGCCGCTCGATCGTCTCGGTGACGGAGGTCCAGCCCTCGTCGCCCGACAGGAGGAGAACGAAACTCTTGGGTTCGCCGGTGGGTGCGTAGACAAGGAAGTCCTCGAACCGCCCGTGGCTCATTCGTTGCGGATTGGCGGGCGCCGGCGCCGAAACGCTCAGGCGCGGGGCGGCAACCATCAGCGCCGCCGCGACCAACACTGATTTTGAAATCAACCGTAATTCCTCCGTCGGCGGGCGCGGCGCGGTTGCGTGGCGAACTCATTGTAGCTCTGCCGCGCCGTATGATGTAAACGTTCGGTCATAGTGCGCACCTACACTGACGCACGTGAAGCTCATCGATCTCGTGTATTTCAACGCCGGCGGAGGCCATCGGTCGGCGGCCGTGGCGCTCGACTCCGTGATCCGCGAGCTCGCACTGCCGTGGCAGGTGAGGCTCGTCAACCTCTTCGAAGTACTCGATCCGCGGGATGTGTTCGGAAAGACCACGGGAATGAAGCCCGAGCAGTACTACAACTCGCGCCTGGCCCGCGGCTGGACCTTGGGATTGGGTCAAGAGCTCAAGGTTTTTCAGGCGCTCATCCGACTGAGCCACAAATCCTTGTGCAGCCAGCTACGGCGGCATTGGGAGAGGACCAGGCCCGATATGGTCGTGTCGCTCGTGCCTAATTTCAATCGCGCGATGTATCAGGCCCTCGCCGCGGCGCGCCCGGGCGTCCCCTATGTGACCATCCTCACGGATTTTGCCGATTCACCGCCGCACTTTTGGATCGAGAATCAGCCGCAGCACCTGATCTGCGGCACCGCCAAAGCGGTAATGCAGGCCAGAGCTCAAGGCCACGAAGACGCCAGAATCCACGCGACATCCGGGATGATCATTCGACCGGATTTCTACCGAGCGGCGCACCTCGATCGGCGCGCCGTGAGAATCGAACTGGGGCTCGATCCGCAGCGGCCGACCGGCATCGTCATGTTCGGCGGCCACGGATCGAAGGTGATGCGACGTATCGCGAGGCGCCTCGACGCTACACAGCTCATCCTGATCTGCGGCCACAATTCGGCGCTGGCGGACGAATTGCGCGGGATGAGCGCGCGGGCGCCGCGCGCCGTGGTGGGATTCACGACGCAGATAGCCTATTTCATGCAGCTGGCCGATTTCTTCATAGGCAAACCCGGCCCGGGCAGCATCAGCGAAGCCATTCAACAGAGGCTGCCCGTCATTGTCGTGCGCAACGCATGGACCATGATGCAGGAACGCTACAACGCCGATTGGATCGAGGAGAACGGCGCGGGCCTGGTGCTGGATTCATTCAGGGATGTCCATTCCGCGGTGCTGAAGCTGACGGCCGGAATGGACGGCTACCGCAGCGGCGTGGCGCGCATCCACAATCGCGCGATATTCGAGATACCGACGATCCTGGAACGAATCTTGCGAGCCGAAACGCCCCGCCACTCGATCCGGCCCGCCCACCGATCGGCCGCCGCAATCCAATGACCGTCGTCACGTTCGGCGCCTAACGCTTGCGGGTGGGATACGCGTCGATTTCGCCCAGCATTTCGGGTCCGCCGAGGGCTTGCATCTGGCTGAGGATCCAGTCGCGGCGCTGCTGCACGTAGCGGGAGGGCGCCGACGCTGAAAAGCGCTGCGGGTTCGGCAATACGGCGGCAAGCACGGCGGCATCGGCGCGGGTGAGCTGGGACGCGGGCTTATGAAAGTATCGCTGCGCGGCGGCTTCCGCGCCGTACGTGCCGTAGCCAAACTCGGCGATATTCAAATACACCTCCAGTATCCGCCGCTTCGGCCAAAGCGCCTCGATCAGCACCGTGAAGTAGGCCTCCAGCCCTTTGCGGAAATAGCTGCGCCCGGACCATAGGAATAAATTCTTGGCTAGCTGCTGGCTGATGGTGCTGGCACCGCGGACCTTGTGACTGTGCTGATTGAGCGCATAGGCTTTCTCGATGGCTCCGACATCGAAGCCCCAGTGCTCGGGAAATTTCTGATCTTCCGCGGCGACGACAGCCAGCGGCAGATTGGGCGAGATGCGATCCAAATCGACCCAGCTGTGGCGGAACACATAGCCGGCGTCGCGGCCCAACCTAGCCGCAACCTGCGTCTCGGCCATGAATGCGGTGAAGGGCGGATTTATCCACCGCAGCGACGCCACGGCGAGGACACTGCCGAGCACGCAAATCACTATCAGCCAGGCAATGGCACGCAGCAGCCGTCTTAATATGGATCTCCTACGCGCCACGCAGGCGTTAAGGGGGCACTACCCGCACGCTTTTCATGGTCACCGCCTCGACCGGAACATCGTCGAAACCGCGCCGCCGGCCGGTCTCGACTGCCGCAATCTTGTCGACGACGTCCATTCCGTCGGTGACGCGCGCGAAGACCGCGTAGCCGAAATTGCCGCGAGAGTGGTCGAGAAAGTCGTTGTCCTTCAAATTGACGAAGAACTGCGAGGTTGCGCTGTTGATGTCGTTCGTGCGGGCCATCGAGAGGGTGCCGCGGGAGTTCTTGAGGCCGTTGTCCGCTTCGTTCTTGACGGGGGGCTGGGTGCGCTTCTGCGTCATGTCCTCGGTGAAGCCGCCGCCTTGGATGACGAAGCCGGGAACGATTCGGTGAAAGATCGTGCCGTCGAAGAACTTGTCCTCCACGTAGCGCAGGAAATTGGCGGCCGATAATGGCGCCTCTTTTTCGAACAGCTCGACGGTGAAGTCGCCCAGAGAGGTTTCGAAGCGGATCATGGTGTTTCCTAATGTTGTGAAAGAACGGTTCCGAGTGTAGCGCGGGGCCTGCCGGCGAGATCGTGATGCGAGCAAATGCACGCGAAGCCGCTGCGCTCCAGCAGCCGGCCGACCTCGATCGCCTGATCGCTGCCATGCTCCAATATCAGCCAGCCGCCTGCATGCAGGTAGGCCGCCGCCTCGCCGGCGATCGCCGACAAGGCTTCCAGTCCGGTCGGGCCATCGCAGAGGGCGATCGCGGGCTCCGCCGTCAATTTCTCGAGCGCAGGATCGGCGGCGGCGACATAGGGCGGATTGGCGACGATCATGTCGAACCGCTCGTCTGGAACCGCGGCGAACCAGGATCCGCGGCGCCATTCGATGTTTGACAGTCCGAGATCGCGCGCATTCTGCAGCGCCACGTCGAGCGCCGGCGCCGAGACATCGACGCCCGTGACCCGGGATCGAGGTCTTTCGGATGCGATCGCGAGGGCGATGGCGCCGCTGCCGGTTCCGAGGTCGAGGACCGAGCTCGGTCGTTCGACGGGCAAGCGCTGCAGCGCAAGTTCAACCAGCAACTCGGTCTCCGGACGCGGTACCAGCACCGCAGGCGTCACGCGCAACGTCAGCGACCAGAATTCCCGAGTGCCCGTCAAGTACGCGACCGGCGCGCCGCGCCGGCGTCGTTCGATCAGGGCGGCAAAGCTCTGTTCGCATTCGATCGTGACGGCGTCGCCGCCGCGAGCGATCAATCCGGAGCGCGGGAGTCCGAGGATTTTGCCGAGCAGCAATTCCGCGTCGAGCCGGGGCGAGTCGCTGTGCGGCCCGAGCGACAGAGCCGCAAGCTTCAGGATTTCGGAGACGGTGTTCAACGCGCTGTGCGGGGGCATCAATCGACTTGATGGGCCAGCTCTTCGGCCTGGTATTCTTGATTCAATGCACGTATCAGCTCATCGAGGTTGCCGTTCATGACATCGTCGAGCTTATAGAGCGTCAAGTTGATGCGATGGTCGGTGACCCGGCCTTGAGGGAAATTATAGGTGCGGATGCGCTCGGAACGATCGCCGGATCCCACCTGCAATTTGCGCGATTGCGCCTGTTGACTCGCCTGCTTTTCGCGCTCCGCAGCCAGGAGCCGCGACTTCAACAGGGACATGGCGCGCGAGCGATTCTTGTGCTGCGAGCGTTCGTCCTGGCACTCGACCACCACACCGGTGGGTATATGCGTGATGCGAATGGCCGAGTCGGTCTTGTTGACGTGCTGACCGCCCGCGCCCGAGGCGCGAAATGTATCAATGCGCAGGTCCGCCGGGTTCAAATCGACCGCCTCGACCTCTTCCAACTCAGGCAGGATCGCCACCGTGCAGGCGGAGGTATGTATGCGTCCCTGCGCCTCGGTGGCAGGCACACGCTGCACGCGGTGGGTCCCCGATTCGAACTTGAGCATCGAATACGCCCCGCGGCCGATGATGCGGCTGATGACTTCCTTGTATCCGCCATGCTCGCCCGGGCTTTCGCTCAAGGTCTCGACTTGCCAGCCCTTCGATTCGGCATAGCGGGTGTACATGCGGAACAGGTCCCCGGCAAAGATGGCCGCTTCGTCCCCTCCGGTGCCCGCCCGCACTTCCAAGAAAATGTTGCTGTCATCGTGCGGATCCTTAGGCACCAGCAGCCGCTGCAGGGCGACTTCCTCGGCGGCGATGCGCGGAGCGAGATCGGCGAGCTCTTCCTCGCCCATGGTTTGGGTCGCCGGATCCTTGTCGGAGGCCAGTTCGTGGGCAATCGCCTGATCGGCCTCGAGCGCTACGAAGCGCCGATAGCGCTCCACGAGAGGTCCGAGTCTCGAGTACTCCATCGACAGTTCGCGAAATTGGTTTTGACGCGAAATGACGCCCGCGTCCGACAGAAGCCGGCTGATTTCCTCAAATCGCTCGTCCAATTTTTCGAGCTTGCGCCGGATGGAGTCTTTCATTGGCGCGAATTATAGCGGCCATTCGGGTCAATGCCGGTCGCGTTCTTCGATCAAGAGGCGCGTCATGGCCTCCGCCAGGGCGGAATCCGCGAGTTCCGCGGCCTGCCGCAAGGCCTGCGTCGGCGTGTGCAAGAGCCGATTCGTCAGGGTATTGGCGAGATATTCGATGACCTCATCCGCGGATTTGCCGGCAGCCAGCATGCGGCGCGCTTGCTCCACGCTGTGCAATCGGATCCCGTCGGCCTGCTGGCGCAGCGCGCGAATGGCCGGGCCCGCGTCGTGGGCGCGCGATTCGGCGAGAAACCGCGCGACCTCTTCCTCGATGACCAGCCGCGCCCCGCCCGCCGCGACGGCGCGCTGCTGCCGGTTTTCGTCGATTAGCTGTTGCAGATCGTCGATCGAGAACAAGTACACGTCCTCGAGATCGGCCACGGCCGGATCGATGTCGCGCGGGCACCGCCAAGTCCACCATGAAAATAGGCCGGCGCCGCCGCGCACGAATGGCGGCCTCCGCCGCGTTCTTGGTAATGAGCGGCACGGCGCTCGCGGTGCAGGTGATGACGATGTCGGCTTGAGCGAGTTCCTTGTCGAGCTCGTCGAGACCGACGGCATACGCTTTGAGTTCCGCCGCGAGAGCTTGTGCCCTCCCCAAGGTGCGATTGGCAATCACCAAGCGTTTGACACCTGCGCTCTTGAAGTGGCGCGCGGTCAGGGCATTCATGTCGCCCGCGCCCACCATCAGCGCGGTGTGGGCGCTCAGGTCCGAATATACGCGGCGCGCCAAGCTCACGGTGGCGGAGGCGATCGATACCGCGTTCTCGCCGATTCGGGTTTCCGATCGAACGCGTTTGGCCGCATAAAAGGCCGCCTGGAACAGCTTGTTGAGCCAGGGACCGGTGCTGCCGGCCTCTTGCGCGGTTCGGTATGCCTCCTTCAATTGTCCTAGAATCTGCGCCTCGCCGAGCACCATGGAATCGAGTCCCGATGCGACGCTAAAGGCGTGCTCGACGGCCTGTTGCTCACGATGAACGTAGAGACTGGCGGCGAGGTCCAAATCGTTGCCGTGATGCCGCTCGAGCCACTGGGAGAGTTCCGCGCCGCTCGCCGATCCGGCCCAGTAGACTTCGGTGCGATTGCACGTGGATAAAATCACCACCTCCGTGACCCCGGCCTCCTGCCGCAGCGTGCGCAAAGCACTGAGCAGGCGTTCCTCGCCGAATGCCACCTTTTCGCGCAGTGCGACCGGTGCAGTCTTATGATTGATCCCGAGGACGTTGAATGCCATTGAGCGCTTTGAACCGTAACCCTTTGATTTTGGTGGAAGAGGACCTATCTAGATCGAGCTTAGAATCCGCCTCGTCAAGGTAGTCATTTCGCTATAGTGAGGCTGTGTTCTCGATTACAAATCTAGCCAGGACCTCGATGGGACTGGGACTCGTTGCCTGCGCCGCCTGCGCCGACCATCGGCCCAAGCCCGAAGATGCCCCCGTTTCGCAGGCATTTTATACCGTCACGGCCGAGTTAGCCCTGGCGCGGCACCAGCCCCGCGTCGCCGCGCTTCAATATGCGGCGGCCGCGGCCAATGAAACCGATGTGGGGCTGCTCGAGCGGGCAACGCAAGTCGCTGCGGAAGCCTTGCAACCGAGTGTGGCGGAGAGGGTCGCTGAGCGCTGGAGCGAAGTTGATCCCCAGTCTGTCGATGCGCAACGAGCGGCGGCGCAGGCCGCATTGGCGCTGCAGCAGATCGATCAAGCCGCTGTCCACTATAAAATCGTGCTCCTAAGCTCGCCGAGCGGCACGGATGCGGAATTCGCAGCGCTCGAGACGTATCTCGCCGGCAATGACAATATCTTTGGCTCACGGCAGCTGGCGGACCGGCTGGCGTCCGCGTTTCCGTCCTCTGCGGCGGCGTTGCGCATGCAGGGATTCACGGCTCTGCGTGCGGATGATCCTGCTGCCGCCGTACGGAGTTTTACCGCGGCGTTGGCGATCCCGGCTCAAGACGGCGAGGAGGGCGCGCGCCGCGAGCTGCTGCAGACACTGGCTCGCGCGCGGGTTCTGGCGGGCGACGTCGAAAGCCCGTTGGCGCAGGCACGGGAGAGCGTCGAGCGCGATGATACGGCGGCGAATCGCCTCGACTATGCTCTTTTGCTGATGACGGCGCGGCGCGATTCGGCGGCAACGCAGCAGCTGGAGATTCTGGCCAAGAATTCCGAGTACGCGCCGGTGGCGATGCGCTTGATCGGCCTCATCGAATTTCAAGAAGGGCATCTCGACGCGGCCACCGCAAGATTCGCTGAACTGGTGCGTGCCGGGCAAGTACCTCGACGACGCTTTTTACTATTTAGGACTGATCGCCGATCGCCGCAATGATCCTGAACATGCGTTGAGCCTGTACGCACAGGTGCAGAGCGGGGATAACGCCGTGCCGGCGCTGCTGCGGGCGACCGCGATCCTGACAAACGCATGGCGCTCCTGCCGCGGCCGAAGAATTGCTGGACCGGCTCATGGTGGATGAGCCGCAGCGCTCACCCGAAATCATCGCGGCGCGCGCTCGGATGTACGCCGATGGCGGCGATTTCGCGCGAGCGAGCGCATTCCTCAAGCAGGGGGTCCTGGAGTATCCGGACAATGCCGACTTGCGCTATGCAGTGGCGTCGCTTTGCGAGGAACAAGGACAAATCAACGAGGCTTTGCGTGAATTGACGCGCCTCGTGAAGGCGCGGCCGGACGATCCGGCCGCTTTGAATGCGCTCGGCTATACGCTCGCCGATCACTCCCGAGAGCTGCCGCGGGCGCGCCGGCTCATCGAAACTGCCCACACCGCGGCGCCCAAAAATGCCGCGATTCTCGACAGCCTCGGGTGGGTGCTGTTTCGCCAAGGGCACAGCGCTGAAGCGGAGAATTACTTGCGGACCGCCTATACGGCGGATCGCGGCGGCGATATTGCGGCGCACCTCGGAGAGGTGTTGTGGCAGCTCGGCAAACCCGCAGAGGCCGAACACATTTGGTTCGAGGCCGGCGCAATCGAAGCCGACAACCGCCTGCTGAAAGCCACGCGGCAGCGATTCCACGCGGCAGCGCCGGTGCCCGCAACGCGCCAAGTCTTGCCCGCCGTGAATTGAGTCGATGCGCCGCGCGATATCGATCTTGCTGTGTTGTGCCGTGCTCTCCGCCTGCGTGACGGCGAGGCGCGCGCCTGCTCCGAAGGCGGTTGAGTGGGAGCAGCGAGTTGCGGAGTTGCAGAAACTCGACTCTTGGCGCCTCGATGGCCGCGCCGCCGTGGCGGTCGGCACGCAAGGCTGGCAAGCCACCTTGAATTGGCGGCAGCGCGGGAATTCGGCGGAGGTTCATTTGTCGGGGCCGCTCGGCATCGGCGCCCTCGTGCTCAATCGCTCCGCGGACGGGCTTTCGTTGAACGGCGCGCCGCCAAGCGATGCCGTCTTGGCTCAATTACAGGAGCGCCTGGGATTCGAGCTTCCGCTCGATCATTTGCAGTTCTGGCTCCTCGGTGTCCCCGATCCGAGCGCGGCCTTCGCGCTCAAGCGCAACGATCAGGATCGCGCATCGCAATTGATTCAAAGCGATTGGACCATCGACATCGATCGGTATATGCCGGTCCAGCGCGATGTTCTTCCTGCGCATCTGGTGTTGAGCCGGGAGGGGGTGCGCGTGCGGATCGCCGTAGACCACTGGGATCTGCGGTGAAGGCGCTGCAATCTCTGACTTGGCCGGCGCCGGCCAAGCTCAATCTGTTCTTACATATCGTCGGCCGGCGCCCCGACGGATATCACGAGCTGCAGACCTGTTTTCAATTCGTCGATCTCTGCGACGAGATCACCCTCGAGGTGCGCGAGGATGGCGGAATTCGACGCGTCACCGAGATTTCCGACGTAGCCGAGGAAGCCGATCTTTGCGTGCGCGCCGCGCGTGCGCTGCAAAGCGCAGCCGCTTGCCCGCTGGGAGCGGACATCGGCGTGCTCAAGCGCATACCGATGGGCGGGGGCTTGGGCGGCGGCAGCTCCGATGCGGCGACATGCTTGGTCGCCCTCAATCACTTGTGGAACCTGCACTGGCCCGTCGATGATCTCGCCGCGCTTGGGCTCAAGCTGGGGGCGGATGTGCCCGTGTTCATCCGCGGTCGAGCGGCATGGGCGGAAGGAATCGGCGAACGCCTCACGCCTTTGTATCCCCCGCTGGCGCCGCTGGAGACTAACTATCTGATTTTAAAGCCGAATATCAGTGTCAGTACGGCGCAGGTATTTCAGGACCCTGAATTGACAAGAAATTCAGCGCCCATCACAATTCACGGCTTCCTGGCGTCTGGTGGGCGGAACGATTGCCTGGGCGTCGTGCGGCGCCGATACCCTGAGGTGGCGCGCGCGCTCGACTGGCTGTCGGGCTTTGGATCGGCGCGCCTGACGGGCACCGGGTCCTGCGTCTTTTTGGCCTGCGAGACGATTGAACTTAGGCAAGAAATCGTGCGGCAACTGCCGCGCGGGGTGCAAGCATTTTTGGCTCGCGGACTGAACGACTCGCCCTTGCTTGAAAGATTAGCGAACGGCTGAGGTTCGGCGCCTGTCGCTTTCGTAGTTGTTGATTCCAAGTTGGGGTGTCGCCAAGCGGTAAGGCAGCGGGTTTTGATCCCGCCATACGGAGGTTCGAATCCTTCCACCCCAGCCAATTCGAGCAAGGTCCATGTCGCAGAGTAAAGAGTTCGACGCATTGACGATTGCCGTGTTCACCGGCAAGGCGAACCCCATGCTTGCGCAGGAGATCACGCGGCACTTGCATGTGCAATTGGGCCGGGCCGATGTGGGCCGCTTCAGCGACGGCGAAGTGAGCGTCGAATTGATGGAAAACGTGCGCGGACGCGATGTCTTCATCGTGCAATCGACGAATCCGCCCGCGGAAAACCTGATGGAATTGGTGATGATGACGGACGCTTGCCGGCGCGCATCGGCGAAGCGCATCACCGCCGTAGTTCCGTACTTCGGATATGGACGCCAGGACCGGCGGCCACGGGCGACGCGCGTGGCCATCACGGCCAAGCTGGTGGCGAATATGATCGCGAGCGCGGGAGTCGATCGATTGCTGACGGTCGACTTGCATGCCGATCAGATCCAAGGTTTCTTCGACATTCCGGTGGATAACGTCTACGCATCACCGGTGCTGCTGGGAGATGCCTGGAAACAGAAGTACCAGAACATGGTCGTGGTCTCGCCTGATGTCGGGGGCGTGGTGCGGGCGCGGGCATTGGCGAAGCGCTTGGACGACGCGGATCTTGCGATCATCGACAAACGCCGGCCGCGGCCGAACGAATCGAAGGTCATGAACATCATCGGCGAGGTGGAGGGAAGAACCTGCGTCCTGATCGACGACATGGTGGATACGGCGGGCACCTTGTGCCAGGCCGCGCAGGCGCTGAAAGACGAGGGTGCGCTCAAAGTGGTCGCCTACATCACTCACCCGGTGCTGTCCGGCAATGCGATCGAGCGCATTTCGAAGTCGGTGATGGACGAATTGGTCGTCACCGACACGATACCGCTGTCGGACTCCGGCAAGGCTTGCAAGAAGATACGCCAGCTCAGCGTGGCGGGCCTGCTAGCGGAAACGGTGCGGCGCATCAACGACGAGGAGTCGGTGAGCTCGCTGTATATCGATTGATGAAATGAATTGGTCGGTGCCCGCGCAATTGGTCGCGATGCGTGGGCACTGTGTTTGAGATGTCACTGGAGAATTCTATGAAAACCTCTTTCGAACTCGTCGCCGAGTTCCGCGAGACGCAAGGCAAAGGTGCGAGCCGCCGCCTGCGTCACGAAGGAAAAGTACCGGCAATTCTGTATGGCGGGCACGCGGACGCGCGCGCCCTCACGTTGAGCCATCAGAAACTCTTGATCATGCTCGACAACGAGCGCTTCTATTCAACCATCCTCAACCTGAAGGTGGGCGATCAGTCGCAAGCCGCCATCTTGAAGGACGTGCAAAGGCACCCGTTCAAGAATGCGATCGTGCACGTCGATTTCCAGCGGGTCGAGGAGAACGACAAGATTCGGATCAGCAGTACCGCTGCATTTCACCGGCGCAGCCGTGTCCCCCGGCGTCAAATCGCAAGGCGGAATCGTTTCGCACATGCGCACCGAGGCGGAAGTCTCGTGCTTGCCGAAGGATCTGCCGGAATTCATCGAGGTCGACATTTCCGGGCTGTCGCTGAACGAGAGCATCCATTATCGCAGCTCAAGGTTCCCGACGGGGTCACGCTCGTCGAGCTCGCGAAGGATGACGCAGCGGTCGTGGCCATCCACAGTCCGCGGGCGGAAGAGCCCGAACCGACGGCGGCAGCAGCGGCCGGCGCCCCTGCAGCGGAAGGCGCGGCAGCACCCGCGGCGGCGGCCCCTGCGACCGGAGATGCGGCAAAGAAGGCCGAACCGGCGAAAAAAGAGGAAGCGAAGAAGGAGCCGGCCAAGAAAGACGCCAAGAAATAGCTTTCTTTGGCGTCATGGATCAGTGGGGCCGTCTACATGGCGGCCCTTACTTTTCTATTTACAGTGTAACGAGCGCGTCCATGTCTGGTTTACCTTTGCGCATTATCGTCGGCCTGGGCAATCCGGGGCCCGAACATCTGGTGACCCGCCACAACGCGGGTTTCTGGTTCGTGGATCTGCTTGCGCGGCGTCATGGCGGCGAGTTTCGCGACTATCGCAAGTACTCCGGGGAGACGGCGCGCATCGCTTTCGGCGAACACGAAATCGTTCTGCTGAAGCCCACGACGTACATGAATCGCAGCGGTTTGTCGGTGCGGCAGCTCAGCGATTTCTACAAGGTTGCGCCCGAGGAGATCTTGGTGGCGCATGATGAACTGGATTTGCCGGTGGGCAGCGTGCGGCTCAAGCAGGGCGGAGGCCACGGCGGCCACAACGGCCTGCGCGACACGATTGCGCACCTCGGAGAGACTTTTTGGAGACTGCGCCTGGGGATAGGCCATCCCGGCAACAAGACCGAAGTCATCGACTATGTGCTGACGCGTGCGCCGCGCGCCGAAGAGGACCTCATCCTGGAGGCGGTCGGCACGGCAGCGGATTGCATCCCGCTGCTGCTCGAACAGGGCGCGGAACGTGCAATGACCCGGCTGCATAGCCGGGCTGGAAAGACATAGGCTCCCCATGCCAATTCGCTGCGGAATCGTCGGTTTACCGAATGTGGGCAAGTCCACCTTGTTCAACGCGCTGACGCGCGCACAAATTGCGGCCGAAAATTATCCGTTCTGCACCATCGACCCGAACGTGGGCGTGGTTCCCGTGCCGGACCCGAGGCTGGAGTCTCTTGCGGCCATAGTGCATCCGCAAAAAATACTGCCGACGACGGTGGAATTCGTGGATATCGCCGGCTTGGTCGCGGGCGCATCGAAGGGCGAGGGGCTCGGCAACAAATTCCTCGCGCACATTCGCGAAGTCGACGCCATCGCCCACGTGGTGCGCTGCTTCGAGAACGACGACATCATCCACGTCGCCGGCAAGATCGATCCCGCCAGCGACATCGAAGTGATCAATACCGAACTCGCACTGGCCGATCTCGACAGCGTTGAGCGGGCCTATCAGAAGGCGCTCAAAGCCGCCAAGACCGCCGACAAGGATGCAGTCAGATTGAGGGATCTTCTGGAGAAGGTACGCGCCCAATTGAACCTCGCGAAGCCGGTGCGTCTCCTCAAGCTAGACCCCCACGACCACGCACTGCTGCGCGATCTTCATTTGCTCACCGACAAGCCGGTGATGTACGTCGCCAATGTCGACGAAGGCGGCTTCACCACGAATCCCCGGCTGGATCGGGTGCGCGAGATAGCCGCCGCTGAAAGCGCCATCGTGGTGCCGATTTGCGCGGCCATCGAGGCGGAGATCGCCCAACTCGAGGAGGGCGACCGGGCCGAATTCCTGGCAGAACTGAAGTTGGATGAGCCTGGCCTGAATCGGGTCATCCGAGGCGGGTATTCTTTGCTGGGGCTGCTGACTTATTTTACTGCCGGCGTCAAAGAAGTGCGTGCCTGGACCGTGCATGCGGGCGCGACCGCTCCGCAGGCCGCGGGCGTCATTCACACGGACTTCGAGCGGGGTTTCATTCGGGCCGAAGTGATTGCCTATGCCGATTTCATTGCGTGCAGGGGAGAGACGGGGGCCAAGGAGGCGGGGAAGCTGCGCTTGGAGGGCAAGGAATACATTGTCAAGGAAGGCGATGTGATGCACTTTAGGTTCAACGTTTAGGGCGGGAGGCGCAAAGGCAGTTTCGCGGCCGTAACTCTGGGAGGTCTCATGAGAATATTTCTGTGCGCGCTCGCATTGCTGCCGATGATGACGATTTCCAGAGCGGCGATGGTCGCACTGCCCGCGAGGAAGCGGCGATCCGCGAAACCAATCCGAACAAGCAAATGCGTGGAATCAACATGATGCGGCGAAGTATGCGCATCTATTTACCGAAGATGGCGATGTGGTCCACGTCCCTGAAAGCGTCGTCGTACCCCTTGGCATCGTCGTACCCCTTGGCGTCGTCGTACCCTTGGCCCAACTTAAGCCATTGATTTTGCGGCAGTCTGCGGCGAACTCGGCTTGACAGGGGTAGCGTAGCTCAGGACAATCCGCGGCTCTTGGTGAGGTAGCTCAGCTGGTTAGAGCGTGGCACTCATAATGCCGAGGTCGAGGGTTCGAGTCCCTCTCTCACCACCATTTTCTTAGTGCCCCAGGAGCAATTTCCGATCCTCGACCCCGACGCTGGCGGCGCGCCATCGGTGGCCGTACGTGTGCTCAAGATCATGCACCCGCTGGAGGTTGTCTGCTTAGTGCGCCCCCCGTCCGATAAAAGTCTAAATAACCGGATGACCTAGACTGGTTGGTTGATAACTAACGTCTTGGGCTGGTGGTGGCGCGGCCGCGCGCAGATCGAGGCGAAGTTGAGCAATGCATTCGCTTTCGTTTTTCAGGCGAGCCGGCTCACGATCACCGATACGTCAGTGCGCTTTCTCAGTCCGACGATCGCCGTAGCGCACGTTCGTTGGACCATGGAGGGTGCGAGGCCTCCACCCGGCGGACCTGAGCCCCGCGAAGGAATCCAGATTCAGGTGCTGCAAAAGACGAAGGGGCATTGGCTGATCGTGAGCTTGCAGAATACCAACGGTATTCCCGAGCGGCCGTTTCCAATGGGTCCGCCGACCGCGACCCCGAATCCCTGAAAGCCGGGGGGGCCTCCGGTCCGGACTTAAGCCATTGATTTTGCGGCAGTCTGGGGCGAACTCGGCTTGACAGGGGTCGCACAGCTCAGGACAATCCGCGGCTCTTGGTGAGGTAGCTCAGCTGGTTAGAGCGTGGCACTCATAATGCCGAGGTCGAGGGTTCGAGTCCCTCTCTCACCACCATTTTCCTAGGCTTTTTCGCGTTTCCTGAAATCGGCGTTTTTCAGTGTGCCGGTTTTTGTGCGACGATTTAGCCTCACTTTCGCCGCCGCCAGGGCCAAATGATCCGGCGCGAAGTGCGCGTACCGCAGCACCATCGGGAAACTGCGCCAGCCACCCAAGAGCATGAGTTCGTGGAGCGTGACGCCGCTCTGCACCGCCCAGGATGCCCACGTGTGGCGCAGGTCGTGCCAGCGCAGAGGATCCACCTTAGCCGCCTTGACGGCGTTTTGAAAAGCCAACGTGTTGCAGTCATCGATGCGCTCGCCCCGCCATTGGAAGACGTAGTCGCCGTTCTTGGGGAGTGCCTTCAAGACTTGGATGGCGTGCGGCGTGAGCGGGATGCCGAGCGAGCGGCCGGCCTTCATCTCATGGCTCGCCACCCAGGCGCGTTTCTTGGCGAAATCGACTTGCTGCCAGGTGAGGGACAGCATCGCACGCATGCGAAGTCCGGTCAGCACTGCGAACTTGGCGGCGGCCTTCAGGTGCTCAGGCAACTCGCGCTCGAGTCGAGCGAACTCCGCGCGTGTCAGCCAGCGCGGTTCGCCCACCGGTGGGCGGTACATTGGCACCTTGGGCGCAGAGTCGAGCACCTCCCAGTCGGTCACGCATTTGTTCAAGATGGAGCGGAGCAGGGCCATGTGCCGATCCGCGGTCGACTCACTGGTCTCGGCTGCCTTGAGCGAGCGCAGCTCCTGCACGACTTCGCGCGTGATTGCCTGAACGTCGTATTTGTTCAGATGCTCATCGAACCAGGCGAGAATCGACTCGTCTCTGCGCTTCGAGTGCTTGCGCGTCTCCGTGAGCCAGCGAGTCGCGGCATCGCGCCAAGGAAAGGGCGGCCGCTCGCCCAAGCGAACCTGTCGCCACGCGCGGGTGCGAGCTACGGTTTCAAACTCTTCCGCTTCGCGGCGATTTCCTGTGCCAGTCGAGAGGCGGACTTCGCTGCCCTCGAGTTGGAATCGGGTCCACCAATGCGGGGAGTTGGAGCGACGGTAGAGGGACATGAGGCTTTGGTCGATTTCAAGTAGTTCAGCAATTCCTCTTGCAGAAACACCCAAGTCTTGCCCGGCTTGTATGGGCTCAACTTACCCGCCGCGGCACGCTTGCGCAGCGTTGACGGGGCCATATGCAGAAAGCGGGCGGCTTCGTCCAAGCCTATTGTCGGATCATCGACGACCACGATCAACCTCGCGGTTCCGTTCGTTTAGGGGTGAGTTGTCACTCACCGAGGATTATTGCGGAGGTACGCAAGAAATCCAGGGGGAGTTTCGATGCAGTTTCGGGCGAAACTCTTGCGAGGATGTAAGCAACTCCTCCCGCGCGTCAGGGCAGTCTGCGAAAACCACTTCCCGGTTTGCGATAATTTCGCGACACGGCTCGCGGTTTGGTTGCTCCACACCGCCGATACTTAAAGTCTCCTGTGGACGGGAACCGTAAAAATGCGATGGATTTTACTGGGCGTAGCGGCAGCAATCATTCTCGCCCTCGTAGCGGCCATGACATTGCTACGACGACCAGGGCTCACGAAGGGTTTGCCCGTGACCGCCAAACCGCTGTTGAGCAAACCGGAACAAGTGCTCTATGGGCGCCTTGTTCGCGCTTTTCCGGGACACATCATTTTGGCGCAAGTCGCGCTGTCCCAACTGCTGGTTGTCGCTCGTCGCAATTCGACGGGCAGCGCGCAATCACTCTCGAATCGATTTCGTCAGCTGGTTGCCGATTTCGTCGTGTGCACACCAGATTTCACGGCCGTAGCCGTGATCGAACTCGACGACCGCTCACACGGGCGCCGGGTGCAGCGCGAACGGGATCAACGAAAGGACCAATTTCTTCAGGCGGCTGGAATCAAGGTGATTAGGATTGCGGTTGCAGACATGCCGAATGAAGCTGCCTTGAAGGCGTTGGTCGGGATCGCGCCCCTCGTATTGCCACCGACACAAATCGCCCGCCGCGCATAGTCCGTGCGGGTCGGGTACAGATCCAACGATGTAACTCACACGTCGTCGTCGGCTGTTGTGCGGAGTTTTTGCGCATATTGATAGTAAACGCGCAGGATAGCCTTTCGGCTGCTGTTTGAGTCAAATATGCAGCATGATGAATGGCAGCGCGCACTTGTCCACGTGGGTTAGTTACGACACGAAGCAACATTTCGCGGCGATCGCACATCGTCAAGGCCTATCCGAGTCGGCACTCCTAAAACACCTCATCGACCTGATGTTTCGTACTGCCGGCGATGGCGAGGCGACCATCTGACGGAGGTCAGTAGAGTCGGTCGCGATGCACGACTCACCGTGCGCTTGCGAGCGGATGACCAGCTGCTGCTGCGCGAACGAGCATCGGCGCGCGGCATGCCGGCAGCTACATACGTGTCGGTGCTGGTTCGATCCCACCTGCGGGGGCTGACCCGGCTGAGCCACGAAGAGCGACTGGCACTCAAGGAGTCCGTTGCCGAACTTGCAGCGATTGGCCGTAACCTTCACCAGATCGCTTGGGCAGCCAACCAGGGCGGGCGAGTGCCAGGTCTCACCCGGGAGGACTTGCGCGCGATCCTGAAGGCTTGCGAAACCCTTCGAGACCATATCCGCGGGGTCTTGAAAGCCAATGCGGTGAGCTGGCAGGTGGGACATGACACTGCGCACGAATAGCCCCTTCGAAGGAAGTCCGCTTCTCGACCTCGTGAGCTATGGTCGGCGAGGTGCCGGACAAGGCGAAAGGTTGTCTCCGGCACAGATCGAACAGATCTCCCGAACGGTGCGACGTGTCCCCGAAGTGATGGTCAAGGTGACCGGCGGCGGCACCAGCGCCAAGGCCGTCCCGGCTCATCTCAAGTACATCGATCGGCACGGAAAACTCCAGATCGAAACCGATGACGGCGACCAGACTAGGGGAAAGGGAGCCGAGAAGAGCCTCATCGAGGACTGGGATCTCGAGACTAATGAATCGGACTCAAATTCACCCTACGAGGGCAAATCGGGTCGAAAGTCAGGGAAGCTCGTGCATAACATCATTCTATCGATGCCAGCGGGAACTGCGCCTGCCGGACAATTTGCGGCAAGTCGCACGTTTGCGCGCGAGCAATTCGCGTTACAGCATCGTTATGCGATGGTCCTGCACACGGACCAACCCCATCCGCATGTTCATCTGGTCGTCAAGGCAATGAGCGAGCGGGGACAACCGTTGAATATTCGCAAGGCGACACTACGCGAGTGGCGGCACGAGTTCGCCAGACACCTTCGAGAGCAAGACATCGAAGCAAATGCGACGGAACGCGCCGTGCGGGGGTATGCACAAAAGCGTCGAGCACGACGGAATTTACCGAGCCATGCGTCGAGGTGAAGTCGACGCACATGCGCAATCGCGTGAGCGCTGTGGCTGCGGGATTAATGACCGCCCATTGGCGCATCGAGTCAGGAAAGGCCGGAGCTTTCAAGCGTTGGTCGGTTCGTTCAGACGGTCAAGGATTTGGGATGCAAATTTGCCATCGACGATGTTGGGACTGGAATGTCTTCTTTCGGTTACATGAA
>CAWBUE010000002.1:0-181883 GCA_963791825.1 uncultured Gammaproteobacteria bacterium | reverse complement strand
TTCCGCTTATAACCCTCGAGGACTTAGGGCGATTCGAGTTTCGTACTGGACCGCAACGCGACCACATCGCCGAACTGCTGCGGAAGTTGAATACGCACGTCATGACAATACAGCGAGCAATGTCCTCGCATGTGACCGCATCTGAATCTCCGGTGCTGACCTGCCGGCTTTCATCGGACCACTCTTTCCTTAAGAAATGGCTACTGCTGGGCTGATTGTTGATATCGTCCGTTTGAACTCCGCCGGGGTCAGTTGTTCGAGGCTCGAGTGGGGTCGAACCTCGTTGAATTGACGCCGGAACTCTTCGATCAGGATCTTCGCATCGATCCGATTCTTAAACCATTGCATCGAGAGACATTCATCGCGAAACTTGCCGTTGAAGGATTCGTTAGAACCATTCTGCCAGGGCTTTCCGGGATCGATGCACGCAGTATTGATATTGGATTGGTTTAGCCAACGCAATACCGCCCGTGACACAAATTCTGAGCCGTTGTCGGAGCGCAAGTACGCAGGCGCCCCGTGAACGCTGACCAATTTGCTCAAGACTTCGATGACACGGTTGGAGCGAATGCTCCCCGCCACATCGATCGCCAGACACTCTCGGGTAAACTCATCGATCACCGTCAGGCATTTCAATTGCTGACCATTGGCGCAGGCGTCGAAGACAAAGTCGTAGGCCCACACGTGATTCGCCCGGAATGCCGGCAATGGGCGCGGCCGACCACTCGCTACCCGTCGCCGTGGCCGCTTTCTGGGCACTTGGAGTCCCGCAAAACGCCAGATCCGATGTACGCGATCAGCACTCATCACCTGGCCCTGCCGCTCCAAGAAAACCTGAATGCGCCGATACCCGTAGCGAGGATATTGCGCGGCGAGTTCGTGCATCGCCTTGAGCACCGGCGCATCCTTCAGCGCGACCTTCGACTCATAGCCCAGCGTTGACCGCGATACCGACAACAGCGCGCAAGCCCGTCGGACCGATCGCCCACGTTGGCATACGTAGGCGACCTGCTGACGACGAACCGGCGCGCTCACCATTTTTTTGCGGCAACTTCCTTCAGGATCTCGATATCCAGATCCCGCTCCGCTACCAATTTCTTCAGCCGGCCGTTTTCCAGCTCGAGCTGGCGCAGCCGCTTCACATCAACCGCCTCGAGCGCGCCGAAACGCTTGCGCCAGGCATAAATCGTCACTTCGCTGATCCCGTGCTTCTTGGCCACCTCGGCCACCGGCGCTTTGTCCGCCTCGCGCAGGATCTTCACCATCTGCTCTTCGGTAAATCGGGTCTTCTTCATGGCTCCTCCGTGCCCTGGGAGCCATTCTCCTAAGTTTCAACTGGTCCGGCAAATGCCGGGCACGTCAGTGCTTAGCCTCCCGGCGGCCCATCGCAATTTCTACAACGACGTTGTTGTCCCGCACGGAAAGGCGTTGCAGCGCGCTCACCTCGAGCTTGATGGTTGGGGTTTTGCTGTCGATATATTTCTCGACCAATTCACCGAGGAGCAGCTGAGGGTACCGATACTGGAAGCGATCAATTGGGGCGTTGAGCGGTGGAATACTGAAGTCGACGACGATGAGCGCATCGAGTGGCTTGAAAGGGGATTCAACATTGAGGGTGCGCAGGATTTTGTTGCAATGCCATGGTTCCGACCAGATGAATGGTTACAGAATCTCAAGTTATTGCAGCCAGTGGTTGTAGACCGCCCGACTGACAAGATTCGTAATCACGTGCACCATCGGCTCTTGGAGATCTATCGCGCATTCGCCTTCGGTTTGTGGATGGCGGCAATTGCTTTGTCAAGGTCGCTCATTGAGTTTTCAATAAAGACGAATGCAAAGCGATTGGACATCAACGTCACGTATCTTGGATCCGGCGGAAGAACCGAGGACAAGTCGCTCAAGCAGTTGGGGGAGGAGGTGGGAATTGCACTTCCAGAATTGAGGCCGTCCATAGAAATCGTGCGTGACACGGGAAACCGAATCCTCCACCCGAAGAAACACGACGTCATCTCTCACCCGAAAGTCATGCGTGAAGAAGCCCTGAAATGCATACAAGCGGCGCGGGTTATTGTTGAGAAGCTGTATTCTGTGGGGTCACCGCCACCCACCTAAGCGTAGTATTACCATATGAATGACACGGCCGCAGCGCGAATCTCTGTTGCTCATTCGATCGCGGAAATGATGCGCGAGACCTTATGGAATCCCGCCACTCAGCGGGGTCGTTTTTTTGTACGCAAGGAGTCATTGAGTATTCGCAGCGCTGTACAGGCGTAGAGTATCTAAGTCGCATCCAGATCGGCGGAGACAATGTGGATATCGACGGAATATCAATGTGGGTGGGGCGCTGCCTTAGGCGAATTCCTCCGTAATGGGCGAGTGTCGCGGATTTATGATCCGCGACTTACACATAGAGCGGTTCCACCATGAGACGCGTTGCTTGTTATGCAGCAGAGTCGTCGCTAAAAGAACACGAAGACCGAGAATCTGCGCACAGCAAGCTTGATCATGTAGTGCGAGCATGGGTTAAATCCAAAGGAGCGCTAACTGAGAACGGTGCTCATACTGATGTCAGCCTTTCGGGTGGCCGAGTCGCGCGATTTACACTGGACACTGTGCATGCGCCTAGCGCTCGTATATCAGAATACGCGCTGATGGAGCCTACTGATAGCGGGAAATTCCTGACCCTCTTGTGGATAGCATCGCGTCACCAATCAATATGCGTATTCTTGGAACTTCGAGCCGGTGGGGAGGCGCTGCAAGTGCGCCCAATTCCCGTTGACGCTCGATGCCCGGATGTTTATCGACAAATATTGGATTCACGGGAATGGTTTACTGGCGCGGCGATCGTTAGAACGAAAGCAATACCCTTTATTGGTACGCGCGGGTGCGATAACTTTGTTCGCGTCCTTCAACATGTTGATCGCAATCTACCTATTGTCGCGGTTTCCGTCGTAAACGGGGTGGCTTTTGACCGCGATATTGCCGAATGTCTCGCTCGCGACCTCGCGGGGCTCGCGATTGTCTGCGTCGTTGATGAGATGGCGAGTTGGGGAATTACTGAAAAGCTGGGCAGAGAATGGTCTTGCTACAATAAAGGTGTGAGATTGTATTGGCCGATGAGAGGGGTGATTGCTAACGCGTACAATCATCCCCGCTGGAGCAGAATCACGTTTGCTAGAGAGAACTGAGTCGCGCGATATTGCCGCGCAGCAACTGCGGAATCAGCTGCGTCGCCAAATGCTCGCTCTCTCGACATATACAATCACTGAGCCCGTCTTATTGCTTGAGATTCGTCAGGAGGCTTCTGATACACGAATTAGGGCGCTTAGAGAACGTGCCGAGTCCGACGGCGCGTGGCAGGCACTGGCCGAGGAGTACGACAAGGAGAACCAGTCGCTTAAACGTAAGTCAGCGGATCTTGAGGAGGAACTGGGCCGGGCTCAAGCACAAGTCGACAACTTAAGCCTCGCTTTCAGACATCAAAATATCAGCAGCGAAGATCAGGCAATTCCACCGGAAAGTGAGCCTTCGATTCATACAGTCGTCGATGCCGTTGAGGCGGCAACGGACAATTTCGCGACGGAGTTGATATTCGGCGACGACGTCATTCATGGCGCCAACGACCTGGCCGAGGACGCGGGACCGCCTGATAAAGTGTATGACTATCTTAGGACCCTTGCGGAGATGACACGGGCGCGAAACACTGGGGGCTTAGGCAAGGACGTGATTATATGGCTGACCGAAAATGGCGCGAGGGCGTCAAACGAATCGGAGACGGTACTCAACAGCAACGTCGAGATGAATAAGCGTACGTGGAGTGATGGCCGTGGGCGCCGACGCTTTGAGAGGCATTTGAAGCCAACTGATAGAACCAGTCCAGATCGCTGCGTTCGGATTTATTTTGATTACGATGAGTCGATCGGGAAGACAATAGTTGGATGGGTGGGGAGACATCCGTGATTATGCGTCTGCAGGAAGCTGGCAGCTAGTCGACGTACCGCCAAGGGAGCTAGGCGAACGTCGTGTGTCGCAAATGACCAATTCGCCGGCACTGCGACGTAAGGAGCAGTGACGTAGCCGTTCTTATGCACCATCTCCATAACTCTTTCCGCTTCTCCGCTTCCGATCTTGTCGGTCATCTCGATTGTCATCATTTGACCGCCTTAGACGCCGCTGTCGCGCGTGGCTCTCTCACCCGACCCAAAATCTGGGACCCCGTCCTGCAGACTCTGGTCGAACGAGGCCTAGCGCACGAACGCGAGTACGTCGAGACGCTAAAGAAGTCCGGCATCTCCGTCGTCGAGATCGCCGGCGGCGGGATCAATACCTCTCAAGTCGATCAGACTCTAGCTGCAATGCGCTCGGGCACGGACGTCATCGTGCAGGGGGCCTTTCTGCAAGGTTCCTGGAGCGGCCGGACCGATATCCTTCGCCGGATCGAGACGCCGAGTGCCTTGGGCGCCTGGTCCTACGAAGTCATCGACACGAAGCTCGCTCGCGAGACCAAAGGCGCGACAGTTCTGCAGTTGTCGCTGTACGCCGATCTGGTCTCCGCCGTGCAAGGACGGATGCCGGAACATATGTATGTGGTGACGCCGGTGTCGGGGTTTGAGCCGGAGCGATATCGAACGGCCGATTTCGCGGCGTATTACCGGCGGGCGAGGGGGGGGCTGGAGCACTTCCTGGCTCAAGGCAGCAGTCAGGCCGCTACCTACCCGGAACCTAACGTGCATTGTGACCTTTGTGCCTGGCGGGTGCCGTGCGACAGACAACGTCGGGACGATGATCATCTGTGCCTGGTGGCGGGGATTTCTAAGGTTCAGATGAACGAATTGCGTGGGCGGGCGGTGTCGACGCTCGCGGAACTCGCGCAACTGCCGCTGCCGATCCAGTGGAAGCCTGAGCGCGGTTCTGGTGCTTCGTATGAGCGCATTCGGGAGCAGGCGCGCATTCAACTGGAGGGGAGAACTTCCGGAAAGCCGGTGTACGAGACATTGGCCGTGTTCAAGGATTTGGGACTGTCGCGCTTGCCGGCGCCCTCGCCGGGCGATGTGTTCTTCGATCTGGAAGGCGACCCGTTTATCGAGGATGGGGGTCTTGAGTACCTGTTTGGCTATTCGTTTGACGATGCGGGGATGCAGTATCGCGGCGATTGGGCGGTGTCCAGGGAAGAAGAGAAACGGGCCTTCGAGTCGCTTGTGGATTTTGCGATGGCGCGCTGGGAGAAGTATCCGGATTTTCATATCTATCACTACGCGCCGTATGAGCCGGGTGCGCTAAAGCGTCTCATGGGTCGTTATGCGTCGCGGGAGGAGGAGATCGATCGGATGCTGCATGGCCAGTTGTTCGTCGATCTGTATCAGGTCGTGCGGCATGCGATTCGGGCGAGTGTGGAGAGTTATTCGATTAAGGAGTTGGAACGGTTCGTGGGCTTTGATCGCACCACCCAGCTTGCCGATGCGAGCCGAGCGCTGGCGCATATTCAGACGGCTCTCGAGTTGAAGGATCCGGACGCGGTGACGCAGGAACTCAAGGACACGGTTACTGGTTACAACCGGGATGACTGTCTTTCGGCGAAGGCGCTCAGGGATTGGCTGGAGAGAATCCGGGCGGATTTAGTCGCGAAAGGAACCGCGATCGACCGACCTGAGCCACCGGATATAAACGTCAGCGACAAGCTGACGGCATGGCAAAAACGAGTTGAGGCGCTTGTCGGGCGTTTAACGGTGGATATTCCGGCGGATGTTGAGGAGCGTAGCCGAGAACAGCAGGCGCGGTGGATCCTGGCGCATACCCTGGACTGGCATCGGCGTGAAGAGAAGACCGTCTGGTGGGAGTACTTTCGGCTTTCCGCACTGTCGAGCGACGATCTCTTCGATGAGCGGTCGGCCTTGAGTGGTCTTCTCTTCGTGGGGAACGCGGGCGGTACCGCGAAGGCTCCTGTCCATCGATATCGATTCCCGGCCCAAGAGACGGAATTGCGGGGTGGGGAGGATCTACGCCGGGCCGGCGGCGAGCGGTTCGGAAAGATCGACAGCATTTCACTGGATCACCGCCTGGTCGAGATCAAGAAGCGCATGGACAGCGTGAGCTTGCATCCGGAGGCCATCTTCGCGCACAGCATCGTGCCGACTGAGGCGCTGGCGGAATCCTTGATGCGACTTGGCGAGTGGGTGGCCGACAATGGCATCACAGGGGATGGGGAATATTTCGCGGCGCGCAGTCTGCTGCTCCGACAGTTCCCGCAGATCCATGGAGAACCGCTGACCGTTGCGGGGGAGTCGATCCTTGCCGGCGCGATGCGGATCGCGCCGCACCTGACGGGCGGAGTGCTGCCGATTCAGGGACCGCCGGGCACGGGCAAGACCCATGTCGGCGCGAGAATGATTGCGTGCTTGGTCAAGGCGGGCAAGCGGGTCGGCATTACCGCGAATAGCCATACTGTCATTCGGCGGCTGCTCGATGAGGTCGTCAAAGCGGCGGTGGAGATCGGGGTTTCGCTCAAATGCGTCCAAAAGACGGACAAGAGTGTGGCGACCGATTGCATTCGTTTGGCCCAGAACAATGATGAAGCATTCGACGCCTTGCACGGCGATTGCCAGGTGGCCGCCGGAACGGCGTGGCTGTGGGCCGTACCGGACGCTCATGATGCGGTGGATGTATTGTTCGTGGATGAGGCGGCGCAGATGTCGCTGGCCAATGTGCTGGCCGTATCCCAGGCGGCGAAGAGCCTCGTGCTGTTAGGGGATCCGCGACAACTCGATCAGCCGACGCAGGGAACGCATCCGGAGGGGACGGGGGTTTCCGCGCTGGACTACATCCTGGATGGCCAGCTGACCATCGGTGCGGATCGGGGGCTGTTTCTGGCGGAGACGTGGCGGTTGCATCCGGCCATTTGCGCGTTTACGTCGGAGATGTTCTATGAGAGTCGGTTGACGGCGATCAAGGGATTGGAGCTGCAGGAGATTCGGTCGCATGGGAGGGTTCGGGGGTCCGGGCTTCGCTATTTGCCGGTAGTGCATCAGGGGAATCAGAATTCTTCGCCTGAGGAGGCGGAGACGATCGGTAAATTGGTGGCGGAGATTTTGGGGTCGGGGACGATTTGGGTAGATCGATTGGGTGTTGAGGCCGCGGTCACTTTGGAGGATATTCTGATTATTGCGCCTTACAATGCGCAGGTATTCGATTTAAAGGATCGGATTGCGGGTGCGAGGATTGGTACCGTCGACAAATTCCAAGGACAGGAAGCCCCTATCGTGATTTATTCCATGACCACCTCGACGCACGCGGATGCGCCGCGGGGTATGAACTTCCTTTACTCGCTCAATCGGCTGAACGTGGCGACTTCTCGGGCTCGCGCCTTGAGCATTTTGGTGTGCTCGCCGGCGCTGTTTGAGCCGGAATGCAAAACACCGGAGCAGATGAGGATGGCGAATGCGTTTTGCAGATACCTTGAAATGGTAACGGCGTTGTAAGTTGTTGGAGGATTCGAAGGCGCTGCGAATCAGGCGGACCGGCATTGCGTCTCTGGGTCGCCGGTACCTGGCGAGGGTAGACTTGTTGACTTAAGCACTTAAGCACTTAAGCACTTAAGCACTTAAGCACTTAAGCACTTAAGCAGCGGAAGTAGCGCTAGAAATTGATGGATTCTTGAGCCAAGGCGAAGAGGAGGAAGTTGGTAGTTGAACGAAGGTTGTCGTTTGATTGGTGTCGACAATTTGCATCGCACAAAGCGTGTAGCACTTGCTTGGCATGGGATTCGCGGTATGATTCAAGCGCCGAGTGCACTAGCGTACTCAGTCGTCCTCAAGCGGAAATACCCTGTGATTTCCTATCATTCACGAACGGGTGAAGTTTTGGGGGCAACTCAAATTCTCAAGAAAATAAAAACAGAATCGAAAGAAAATCGTAGTCGATCTATCTCAGAGCCTCCCTGCGCCACCAAAAAAATCGTTATTTTTTACGAGTCTAGAAAAAGAATCAGTTCAAAGATTCATTCGGCGCCGAAAGGCGCAAAACCGTGAATCATGTCGAATGTTCTCGAAAAAAGGTTCGTTAGTCATATCGGATATGAGCGCGGTCTCTCTTTCCCCGTAGGCCCTTTCGAGCCATTCCAGAGCACCATCGGCGTCATTCCGGTACGCCAAATTCGCGGCAACGTAGTAGGCGTTTGGGAATGGTTGGGCGCCCATCAGGTCCTGGAGCGACCGATCCGCCTCAGTCGTTTTTCCGTTGGCCCACAAGACGCTCGGCCATGGAATTACTCTCCCCATATTTTCCGTATGGTTCATGAGCGCAAGCGCTTCTTTAGGTTTTCCTTCAGCCAGCAGCGTCATCGCCAGGCGGGGCCGGGTCCATTGAAAGTGCGGTGTGCTGGCGAGTAGCCGCCGAAAGACGGCCTCGGCTTCGGCAAATCTGCGGGAAAGGTAGAGAACATCCCCGAGGTTGTACAACACAAACGTGTTGAGAGGGTCTAGCAATGCGGCGCGTTGCAGCGCCTCTTCTGCTGAGGACCACTGTCCAAGGGTCTTGTACAGGGTCGCGGCGAACATCATCGCATCGACATTGCCCGCGTCTTCCTGAAGCACTCGTTCAAAGGCGGCTCCGGCCGCGGGCCAGTTCCAATCGAGCGTTCGGTAGACGTAACCGAGCCACAAGTGAGCCTCGGCACAAGTTGGATCGATACGCAAGGCGCGCTCTGCGAGCAATCTGGTAAGGCCATAGCCTTCTCTCGGGGAGAGCAAATTGTTATTGGTCATTAGCAGTGCGACCTGCGCGAGTCGCGAAGCGGCAAGTGCGAAATTCGGGTCCCGCAGCAGTGCCTCATGCAATTGCCGCCTTGCTGTCTCAAGGGAATCGCGCGAATTCTCATACAGGCTACTCTTGCCACGCAAGTACCAGTGGTAGGCTTCGAGGTGAGTTGTACCCCCTCGAGAAGCAAATAAGGGGGACTTAGCCAGGGTAAATTGCAAAGCCGCGGCCACACTGCCGGCAATTTGTTCTTGCATTGCAAAGACGTCGTGAAGTTCATTGTCGTAGGTCTCCGACCAGATTTGCGTGCCGTCCTGAGCGCGTACCAGGGCGGCGGACACCCGCAGGCGCTCTGTTGCCTGACGTACACTGCCCTCGAGGATGTGTGTCACGCCCAGCTCTTTCGCAATTGCGCTAATCCTCTCGTTCCTGCCTCGAAAATAGAACGATGAGGCGCGAGCTGTAACCCTCAGTCCGGGAGTCTTCGAAAGGCGGTGAATGATTTCCTCCGCCATGCCCTCCGCGAGGTACTCCCGGTTGCCCCTCTCACTTAGATCTGCAAATGGCAGCACTGCAATAGACTTCTCCTGATACCCCAACACCCTTCGCGCTACCGGCTCTGACTCGGCCGAGACTTCCGTCACCTCGGGCAGAACCCGGTAACCGTGGCCCCGTAAACCCGCGATGTACCGAGGTGCCAGGGGATTGTCACTTAGCGCATCGCGCAACAACTTGACGCGCTGCGTGACCGTTTCGGGCGCTACGTACCCGCCGTGCCAGACTGCGCGCGCAAGTTGGTCGTTCGAGACGACATTCGGGGCGGCCTCGATGAGGGTACGAAGCAATTCGAACGACAACTTGGACAGTCGAATGTCGTGGCTGCCGCGAAATACAGTGCGACGGCCCACATCCACCAGCAGGTCCGAGAGACGGTAGCGAGGAGCGCGCTCGCCTGAGGGCATCGGGAAAGTCCTTTGACAGCTGCACCGGCCGCAGCCCAGCGCGGCTCTGGACGTGACTATTCGCGGTGTCGCAGCATTTTATACATTTTGGAACGCTTTGGGCCATTTTTTGGCCAGCTTTCATGCAATGGCCGCGCGCACAGCGTTAAATCGACATGGCTCGCCATTTCGCACAAGCGAGGCGCTTAGCGGCGGCCTCAAGAAGATAAGGGGATGACACGATGATTCTGACGAAAAAAGCAGCCCTGATGAGTTTGCTTTTGATAGCGATGAGCGATGTCCCACCGTCGTGGGCGGGCTTGCTCGGCTTGAAGCAGATCAGTGTCGATTCAAGTACGGGTCCGGCTGGACAGCATCGGACCGAGGTGGATCCGAGTCAGGCTGCCTATGAGCGTACGATTGTCACGACATTTCAGGATGGAGAACTCACCACCAATGGCGCGCTGCGAGTCGGATGGGCGACTTCACATGATGCGGGGCAGACGTGGAAACACGGCTATATCCCGGGCACCACCGACAACTACTGGGTGCAGGTGGTCGCTTTCGATCGCAAGCACCTCACTTGGTTGATCACCATGATGCCGCAGGACGCCAACCAAAACACGCTCGGCATGCAGATCAGTCGCTCGGTAGATGGACTCAACTGGAGCGCACCCGAGTGGGTCTACGGGCCTGTTAATGTGGACAACGAAGGCACCGACCGCCCCTGGATCGCTTGCGACAACAGTCCCTCGTCGCCGCACTTTGGGAACTGCTACGTGGCCTGGCGCGATTTCGCGCTAGTCAACGGAAATTGCTGCAATTCAACAAACATGCTTGCAGTGTCGCACGATGGTGGGTTCGCTTGGGGCGCCCCTGCGGTCTCGCCGGATCAGGCCGCGGGGTCCATCGGTGCGGTGGCCATACAACGCAATGGTCACCTGTTTTTAATCGGAGCCTACGGCGGCCCAGACCTGCCGCAGCTCTATTCGATCGAATCCTTCGATGGCGGGAGGACGCTGAACCAATCCATCTACATCAGTACCGAGTACTTCAACTTCCCGGGTCAAGGTTGGATGCGCGCAGACCCATTCCCATCGGCTGGCGTGTCTTCAAACGGAACGATCTATGTGGTCACTGCCGACTGTCGCTTCCGCACCAATTGCGTGGCAGGGGGCAACACCGCATCGGTCAACGACCTCGTTTACACAACGAGCAAGGACGGCCGAACGTGGACGCCCATCACCGCCATTCCAATCGACGCGGACGGCAGCGTAGACCATTTCATCACCGGAGTTGCCGTTGGTAGCAGCGCCGAAGATTCTTGGGACGACCGAAATTCCTGGGACGACGAGGGCCCCCACGATCGGCTCGCCGTCAGTTACTACTATCTGACCGATGCACCCTGCGATCCAACGGTTGCGAATGCCGTGTGTCGTCTGCGCGCGGGCTTCATCTCCTCGCCCGATGGTGGCGAGACATGGACGGCACCTGTTCAGGTATCAGGTCCGATGAACGTGCTCGATCTGGCGCAAACCGAGTTCGGTTACTTTGTGGCCAACGACATCACCGCAATCTATGTCGAGGGAGAGCCGCAGGCGGCCTACTCGATCGCGCTCCCGCCGGATCGGCGGACGGGCGGGCTTAATCAGTCGATCTATTCGGCGCGCTTCAGGCCGCAGGACCGCTGAAGCGGAGTCCGTTGGCCTTTAAGTACAACCGGAAACTGTAACGACTGACGAGTGAGGGCAATCGTGTGGGCCGCGTGAGTCCAGGCGCGTGCTATCGTAGCGTCATGCATGAAAACCACCGTGACGTCGGATTGATCCGCGCCGTGGGGCCTGGGGTATTGGCTGCGTGCATCGTCGGAATGGTCGTCGGCGCCGGCATCTTCGCAGTGCCCGCAGCGTTGGCCGCGTCCGTTGGCCCGTATGCGCCCATCGCCTTTCTCGGGTGTGGGTTTGCCGTAGGAGCGGTCGCCATTTGTTTTGCCGAGGGTGGCAGCAGGGTTCCGACTAGCGGCGGCGTATATGGTCTCGTCGCAGCGGCCTTTGGACCGCTGGTCGGCTACATTTCCGGGACCTTGCTCTGGGTGGGCTGCGTACTCGCTTGCGGCGCGGTGAGCGCCGCTTTGGGGGAGGTCGTCGCTAGCCGGTTTTCCCCGTCCCTCATGGCGCCGGTGCGTGCCGCCGTCATCGTCGGCGTCCTCGGCGGCATTGGGCTCGTCAACATCGGTGGGGTTGCGCGCGGTGCGCGACTCGTCAGTACGGCGACCGCCGTGAAGCTGGTTCCGTTGATGATCTTTATTGTTGTCGGCGCAACCACAGTCCATGCGTCCAGTTTTTCACAGACTGTGCACCCTAATCTTCAAAGCCTTGGACGTGCGATGATTCTCGGCGTGTTTGCATTCGTCGGTATGGAGACATCCCTCTGGGCGAGCGGCGAAGTTAGAGAGCCCAACCGCACGATTCCACTCGCCCTGGGTATAGCACTGTTATCCACAGTGGCGCTGTACTTCGCTATTCAAGTCGTAGCGCAAGGTATCCTGGGTTCATCACTAGCGACTTCGAAGGCGCCGTTAGCTGACGCCATGGCGCAGGTTGACCCGTTGCTGCGCGAGCTTATGCTCATCGGGACCGCACTGTCGATGTTCGGCTGGATTGGGAGCAACATTCTCGGCAGCCCGCGACAGCTATTCGCGTTCGCACGCGATGGGCTGCTGCCGCGCGCTCTGGCGCGCCTCCACCCGCGCTCTCACACACCGCACGTGGCAATCTGCACGTATGTCGCGCTCGCCATTGCACTGGCGCTGACGGGGACCTTTATCGAACTGGCCGTGCTCTCGGCGCTCGCCATCGCTGCGCTCTACATCGCTGGCTGCGCCGCGGCCTGGGTGCTGGTTCGTCGCGGAGTTGCCATGGCGGGCAAGCCTCTCGAATTTAGATTTTTTGGTATGGCAACCGTGATTGGTATCACGACCATGGCTGTGCTGATTGCTCTGGCCTCGCGCCAGGAAATCTATGGTCTGCTTGCGCTCATAGGCCTTAGCGCCGTCGTGTACCTCGTCCAAACACGTGTCGCTCTCGGGCCAAATCGGGCGGGGTAATTTTGAGAACGGCAAGTTCGGCTAGGCATTTTGGCGTCATCGCTGCAGCATAGTCATCGCCGGACCCAATGGAGCTCGAAAGACAACGTTTGCCCGTGACTATTTACCTGGTATTGCAAGGCTCATTCATTTCTCTAACGCCGATCTGATTGCCGGTGGAATTTCGCCGTTGCGCCCGGAGCTTGCCGGGCCATCAAACGGCCGGTCGGGGGTCGCAACAGCGGCGGCCGAGCCCCAACCCCGCGCCAAGCAGGCCTCTCAGGGAGGGGGATGAAGTGACACGACACGCTGCGTTGACGGCGATCGCCTGGCCATGGTCGTCGCTCTGCGCGTCGCCAGCGCCCGCCCGGTCACGGTGTCGGACGTGCTGCCCGCGTCAGCGCCGGGCCGGGGTCGACGATTCCGATATCAAGTGGATGCAGCGCTTGGCTTATCATGTCCAACGCAGGCACACGCTGGTGTCCGACCTGCGATTGTTTCTCGCGAATTCCCTGGAGGATGACCATGCGCACCGCATCGATCAGTTTCGTCCTCATAGCTCTGGGTCTTGCGCTTGCGCCGCGGGCGCACTGCGCAGCGGCATCGCCGATCCGCATCGAGCTCGATGCGACGCAGGCACCCATCGGCCTGCTGCACTCCCACATGACGATTCCGGCAACGGCCGGAACGCTGACGCTCGCGTATCCGAAATGGATACCCGGCGAGCACTCGCCGGGCGGCCCCTTGAGCCAGGTGGTTCGCCTGTCGTTCAGCGCCAACGGCAAGCCGCTTGACCTGGAACCGCGACGACCGGGATATCTTCGTGTTCCATGTCGAGGTGCCGCCGGGTCGCCTCGCAGATACAGGCGGATCTCGACTTCGCATGTGTGCTAGGTCAGGAAGGATTCCAGTCCGACATATGCACCTCGTACGATCAGCTCGTCGTGAACTGGTGGCTGGTCGTGCTCTATCCCCCGAGCTCTGCCGAATGAGGGCGACCCATTCCTCGCCAGCATCCGGCTCCCGACGGGCTGGAAGTACAATACGTCGCTGCCGTTTGATGCGTGCGCTGGCCGCCGATACGATCCAGTTCAAGGTGGTTTCATTGAAGACGCTGGTGGATTCGCCGTTGATCGCGGCCGACCACCTGCGCACGTTCCCGCTGGGCGGCCGCGCGGCCGCGGTGATGGCCGTTTCCGCAGAACTGCCGGCGAGTCTCGACGTCCCTCCGGATGTCATCGAGCATTTCCGGCGCATGGTGGCCGAGACCGAAGCGGTGTTCGGCGGGCCACGTTACACACATTATAACCTGCAAGTATCGCTCGGTGACGCGATCGATCACTACACGCTCGAGCATTTCGAATCGAGCGAGAACCGCCTGCCGTCGAGCGGCCTGTCCGATCCGCGCGTGCTTCTGACGACGGCCAGCATGATTCCGCACGAGTACATCCACTCCTGGAACGGCAAGTACCGCACGCCGGCGGGACTCGACATCAAGACCTACCAGGACCCGATGCAGGCGCGGTTGATCTGGGTTTACGAAGGCCTGACCGACTACATTTCCAACATCGTCGCGGCACGCAGCGGTTTTTGGAGCGAGGACCAGCTCGCCCAGTCGCTCGCGATCGATGCGGCGCAAATGACCTATCACACGGGGCGCACGTGGCGCTCGCTGCAGGACACGGCAATCGGCGCGCAGATGCTACTGGTATCGCCGAATGCGTGGGTATCCGCACGCAGAAATGTAGACTTCTACCCGGAAAGCGGCCTGATGTGGCTCGAGGCCGACACGATCATCCGCCAGCGAAGCGGCGGCCGCCGTTCGCTCGATGATTTCTGCAAGCTGTTCTTTGGCCCGCGCGCGACCAGCAAACCCTATACGTTCGACGATGTCGTCGCCGCGATGAACACGATTTTGCCCTACGATTGGAAATCCTTCTTGCATGGCCACCTAGACCTCACTGTCCGCCGAGCCGCCGCTGGGCGGCATCGAGCGCAGCTGGCTGGAAGCTGGTCTACACCGACCAGAAGTCAGAGCTGATCACCGACATGGAACAGATTCACAAAGTCGACCTGCTATGGCCGGAATGGCAGAAATGGGGCTTCGCGGACCTAAGGAGTTCGATCGGCCTGCTGGTCCAAGATGACGGCACGGTGCTGGATTCGGCGCCAAGCCTCAGCCGGCTATGACGCGGGCATCATGCCGGGCATGCAGCTGACGGGCGTCAATGGCGGGCAGTTCTCGCTGCCGCCCTCGAGGAATCGGTGCGCGGGACCCGCGAGGCGGCAAGCTGGAACTGCAGGTCGCGAACGGCAACTCGTCCGCATGCATCGGCTGGATTATCACGGCGGCCTGCGCTATCCGCACCTGCAGCGCGACCCATCGCAGCCGGATCTGCTGCGCGAAATTGCCGCGCCCCATGTGCAGGCATCAACGCACTGATACCGCAGAACCTTCCGCCCGATAGACGACTTCGCCACGAAACACGGTGAGTTCGCACTTCAAGTCTTTCGACTCGTCCGGCGCGGCGGTCAGCGGGCCCCGGCCCCAAACCGCGAGATCGGCGCTCTTGCCGGGCTTCGAGCGATCCGGCTTAGTCATCGAGGAACAGCTGATGCGCCGCCCAGGTCGTATAGGAGCGAAGCGCGTCGGCCGCGCCGATGCTCTCGGTGGACGTATCATTCAAGCGGTCGGTGGGCATGCATGGGTGGCTAAGGGAAAGAAGCAACCGATCGACGAGACTTTTGTTTAGGCGGTGTGAATCGGAGGCGAGACGGGTATAACTGATTGATACAGAAGTGACATTTGCTCAGAGTTTTAGGTAACAAGATCACATATTCAGCCGACACACAGCAAACTGCGTAGCCATGAAACGTACATCATTCATTGGTGTGGATCTTGCCTGGAACATCGAACGCAACCATTCCGGTGTCGCGGTACTCATCGGTGACGAGCGCCAATTCGAGTTGAGCGCGGTTAGCGAAAGCATCAGATCGATGGCCGGGTTGGTGGACTTCATTGAGAGTCATTCAGAGGAAGATTCCGTGGTTGCGGTAGACGCTTCTCTGATCGTTAAGAATCAGACCGGGCAGCGTCCGTGCGAGACTCTGATTTCGAAACATTTCGGTCGATATCATGCGTCATGCCACTCGAGCAACTTGGCGAAGCTACACGGGGGTACGGGGATGAAGCTCGTTGGTGAACTCTCCGAGTATCAATTTGTGCATGAATTTAACATGGCGACGGCGAAGCAGAGGCGGGGCCGATGGTTGTTTGAAGTCTATCCCCATCCGGCGATGGTCCGGTTGTTTGGGTTAGATAGAATCATTCCTTACAAGAAGGGCTCGGTTGCTCAAAGGCGGCGAGGCCTGGGGATTCTGCGGCGGCACCTAGTGCGATCGGCAAAAGGGTCGACGGGATTAATTGAGACGCCGACACTTACGGAACTGATGGAGCGGGATCTGGAAGCGCTTCGGGGCAAGGGTCTTAAGTGCTACGAGGATACGTTGGACGCCACGTTCTGCGGGTATCTGGCGTGGCATTGTTGGCGCTGGGGCGCAGAGAGAAATGAGATGTTTGGGACACCTACAGACGGGTATATCGTGGTGCCGAAGGCGGTGGAAGCGTAAGAATCGGTGGGCGAGGGGCTGGCGCTTCGAGAGCTAGAATGCAGCGAAACTTACCCCATGGTCGTGGCAACGGATAATAAAATGCCGATCAAACTCTTTCGCTCGGCATGGCATCCATGAGCAAAGTCTTGACCTCCAAGAAGGACAATAAACCCTCCACTCCGCCTTCTCGCCCCAAGCCCGACTGCTTGAAGCCGCCAAAGGCAATGCCGAAATCCGAGCGGACCGAATTGTGGCCCACAGTCCCCGATCGGAGCCGACGCGCCGTCTGGTAGGCCCGATCAATGTCATTGGTGAAGACTGAGTTGTTCAAGCCGTAGAGAGTGTCGTTGGCGATCTGGATCGCAGCCTCCTCGCCGTCAGCCGGAATGACGGACAGGACCGGTCCAAAGATCTCTTCCTGGGCAATCGTCGAGCGGTTGTCGACGTTGGCGAAGACTGTCGGCTCGATGAAGTAGCCGCGATTCAGATGCGCGGGACGGCCGCCTCCGCCTGCGAGCCGAGCGCCTTCCTGCTTGCCCAGCCGTATATAGCTCTCGACGCGGTCGCGCTGCCGGCTCATCGCGAGCGGACCCATTTGGGTCGACAGATCGAAAGGGTCACCGATCTTCACCTTCGAAAAGCAGGCCCTCAGAGCTTCGACCAGATCGTCATGCCGCTTGCGATCGACGATGATGCGGGTCAGCGACGAGCAGACCTGGCCAGTCAGGAAAGTGGCCATTCCCGAGATGGTCCCTGCGGCCAGCTCGACGTCGTAGTCGTCCAGAATGACCGCAGCAGATTTGCCGCCGAGTTCCAACGTGCAGCGTGCAATTCTCTCGCCACAAATGGAGGCGATGCGTCGGCCGGCCACGGTCGAGCCCGTGAACGTCACCTTGTCCACGCCGCGATTTCGAACCAAGAGCTCCGAGACCTCTCGATCAGCGATCACGACGTTTACCACGCCGGGGGGCAAGCCGACCTTCTCGCAGACCTCGGCGAACAAATAGGCGGCCCCGGGGGCCTCGGGCGAGCCCTTCAAGATGATCGTACAGCCGGCAAGGAGAGCGGGAGCGCACTTGTATGCCACCATGAGAAGAGGGCCGTTCCACGGGATGATCGCAGCCACAACGCCCACAGGCTCTCGCACCAGCAGGCCTACATTCGCCACGGCTGGTTTGTGCTTTTCCTGGAAGGGAAAGGTATCGGCCATACCCGCGTAGGTCTCCCAGACCCCGGCTACCGCCTTGGACCTCGGGCCTGCGTGTGCCTGCGTGGCTCCTGATTCAATCACCCACGTGCTCGCCTGTTCATCGGCTCGAAGCGCGAGCTCGGCGCCGATCGCTTTCATGTAACGCGCACGCTCGGCGTGGGTCATGCGCGGCCATGGCCCATGGTCGAACGCATGCCGAGCCGCGGCAACAGCAGCACTCATGTCGGCCGCCTGGGCCTCGGCGACACTGACGAACAGTTCTTCCGTGGCCGAATTGAAGACGTCGAACTTGGCTGCGGTCGAAGGCTTCGTCCACTTGCCGCCGATGAAGAGTCGATCGGGATGTTGGATAGGGGCAATACTCGGCATCGTTGGTTCCTACACTTTATTCCTGGCCATCCTATGCGCGTGATTTTGGCGAATTAAGAGGAAATAACTCTCTCAAAGCGATGAGTATTGCTCATGTCCTGGTCTGCACCGTGTTCTTCGGGACGTCGCGGAACGGTCGATTTGCATCGGAGCTGGGATCCTTCGGCATGCGCAGTATCCGTTCCGCGATGATGTTCCGCTGGATCTCGTCGGTGCCTCCCGCGATGGAGACGGCCGGAACGGAAATCAAGACTTCGGTGATCACTCCGTTGCGTGGCGCGTCCGCGCCAGCGAGCATGGCGTCCGCCCCCGAAATTAGCGTGTGGACTCTAGCGGCCGCACGCGCGACATGGCTGGCGATCAGCTTGATCAGAGACCCTGTGGGTCCGAGCCCTTCACCCGCTGCCACGGCAGCCCGCGCCCGTAGCGTCGTCCATTTCGCACTGCGGTCCAGGATCAGCAACTTTGCAATCTCCTGGCGCACGACCGGATCGCTGATCCTTCCGGTCTCACCTGCGCGTTCGAGGATGAGGTCCACTCGTCCAGCGCGCTGCGGATACCATCCATAGGGCTCCGTCGCGATGGCTATCTCTTCCCGTTCCTCATCGTAGACGCGCCCCTCGTGGCCTCCAGCGTCCGTGGCTTTTGCAGCGGACGGATCTCCATGGCTGCGCTCATGCATCAGTGTGGTGGTGGCTACCGCCCACCCGCCACCGAGCTCACCGATGAGGTGTTGAGGCGCCACTTCCGCATCGGTCAGGAACACCTCATTGAACGAGGCATAGCCGTTCATCTGCCGCAGAGCTCGCACCTTGACGCCCGGCTGGTGCATGTCGATCAGGAAGTAAGAGAGCCCCGTATGTTTGGGCACATCCCAATCCGTCCTCGCCAGGAGCAGCCCCCAATCTGCGTGGTGAGCGCTCGTCGTCCACAGCTTCTGGCCATTGACCATCCACCGTCCATTTTTCAGAGCGGCGTGCGTGACAGCGGCTGCAAGGTCGGAGCCGCTGCCAGGCTCGCTGAAGAGCTGGCACCAACTGTATTGGCCGGTCAGCGTCGGCGGCAGAAACTCCCGCTTTTGCGCCTCGGTGCCATGGGCGAGCAGAGTCTGTATCGCCAGGTTTCGTGCGCCGGACCGCGCCACGCCCACCACACCGGCGCGTCGCATCTCCTCTTCAACGACTGACACCATTGCAGGCGTGAGGCCGCGCCCGAAGAGAGTGCTCGGCCAGCTGGGTGCGCCCCATCCGGAATTCACAAGACGCTCGCGCCATTCGAGCAAACTCAGGTTGGGATCCCAATTGGCTGTTAGCCAGTCGCGGATTTCGGCACGAATCGTGGTTTCTGTCGGCGCCGTCATTGGAGTTCACCCCCATAACCAGTCCAGGCGCGCAGCATCTGCTCGCGATGCCAGGTTGGATCGCCGAGGAGGACCTCCGAGCTTTTGGCGCGCTTGAACCAAAGGTGCGTGTCATTCTCCCAAGTGAAGCCAAACCCCCCATGAATCTGGATTGTGTGGATGGCGGTCTGCAGGTAGGCCTCCGACGCCGACGCCTTTGCCAGGGAGGCCAACACAGGCAGATCCGCTTGATCGTCCGCAGCCGCCTGGGCAGCCCGGTAGGCGGCAGACTTGGCGAGCTCCACATCGACGAGCATGTCGGCCTGTTTGTGCTTCATTGCCTGGAATGAGCTGATCGGTCGTCCGAACTGCACACGCAGGTTGGCGTACTCCAGCGCCGACTCTCGAAGCCTCTCGGCGCCGCCGACCATTTCATTTGCCAGCATCGCTGCGGCCTGCGCGAGGGTCTTGGACAGCGACTCCGCAGCCGCTTCGGGTACACCGATGAGCTCGGCGTTGACGTCCGCAAACTCAATTCGTGCGAGTTTGCGGGTTGGATCAAGCGTCTGCAGTGGCGTACGGGTCAGCCCGCTGGCGTCGCTGCGGACAGCGAACAGCGAAAGACCACACTCCCCCGTGCTGCCGGGGCGACGCGCCAGCACGATGAGAAGGTCCGCCGTATGCCCATCGATGACGAAACTCTTCACACCGGACAGCCGGTAGCCCCCTGCCGAAGGGTGCGCCGTGGTTTCGATCCCGGCTGGGTCCCATTGGCCGTTGGGCTCGGTGAATGCCAACGTTGCGACCGTCTCGCCGAGTGCCAGCCCCGGCAGGAGGGCCTGCTTTTGCGCCTCGTCCGCGCCGTTCAGGATGGCGGTTGTAGCCAACACCGTTGAGCTGAAGTACGGGGCGCAGACCAACGTGCGCCCCATTTCTTCGAGCACGATCGCAAGCTCGACAAAACCGAAACCCATGCCGCCGTAGGCTTCCGGCACATGGACGCCACAGAGTCCGAGCTGGCTGTTGAAATCGCGCCAAAGCGCCGCATCCCAACCCGCTGCGGTTTCCATGAGCCGCCGCACGACCGAGGGCGGCGACGTCTGGCCGAAGAAGCGGCGCAGGACGGCGCGGAATTCGCTCTGTTCGGCCGTAAATGTGTATTGCATCGGTGAGTGGGGTCTTCTGACAGAATGGATGTCTGGAGGCGTGCTGGGAGGTGGAGTCAGTTTTCCGGGGCGAGACCTACCTCGCGCAAAACCTCGGCTGTATGCTCGCCAAAGCCCGGCGCGTGCCGGCGCAGCCGGAATGGCGCGGCTCCGAAGCGGACCGGCTGCCTTATGGCGCGATAGGAACCCTCGGACGGATGCTCGCAGATCGGCATCAGATCCACCGCCCGGACATGAGGATCCTCAGCGATTTGTTCGACCTTCATCACGGGCATGCAGGGAATGTCAACCGCGTCGCAAAAGGCGATCCAATCCGCAGTCGTGCGCTTCGGCGCCTCTTCCCGGATCATCGCGTAGAGCGTTTCGATTTCCGCGGCGCGCTGGCCGGAGTCGGCATAGCGCTCCTTCCAGTCGCTGCGACCGACGGCGTCGAAGAAGGCAAACCAGTTCTGCGCCGAGTAAGGCAGAATGCACGCAAAGCCGTCGGCGGTCCTGAATGGTCGGCGCTCGCGTGTCTTCAAGCGCGGCCAGCCCGTCGGGCCCCGAGGCGGATCGAATACCGCGCCGCCCAGTCCTTCGACGAGGTTGAAGTCGATGGCTACTTCAAACATTGGCACTTCGATCGACTGCCCACCGCCGCCGCGCGCACGCTGAAGCAAGCCACCCAGAATCGAGTAGGCGACTGCCTGGCCGACGAGCTTGTCGCAGATGACCGCGGGCGCGTAGGCGGGCTCGTCGTGCAGATGGAGATTGGCGGCCGCGAACCCTGAGGCAGCCTGGACCAGATCATCGTAGGCTGGCTTTTCAGCGTAAGGGCCATCACTGCCGAAGCCGGTCGCGGCGCAGTAGATGATGTCAGGCTTGATGGCCCGGACGGTCGGGTACGTGAAGCCAAGGCGATCCATGACTCGAGGGCGCAAGTTGTGGACCAGGACATCGGCTGTGCGGATCAGCGCCGTGAGCGCCACTTTTCCCGCTGCCCCCTTCAGATCGAGTACCACGCTGCGCTTGTTGCGATAGAGGTTCATCATCACCGCCGAGAGCCGCGCGCCACCCGGAGAGCGTAACATGTCGCCTTCCGGCGGCTCGATCTTGATCACGTCGGCTCCCATGTCGCCAAGAATGCGTGTCGCATACGGACCCATGAGTATCGAAGTCAGGTCGAGAATACGGATTCCATCCAACGGGGCCGACGGCGCTGAGGCTGCGGGATTGGCCATGTGATTCTTGCGCCGCCGTCAGTCAGGCGCCGACAAAGCGACCGGGTCGTCGTTCGCCAACGGCGAGGATGCCTTCACGGGCGTCCGCGGTGGCAAGCAATTTGGTCTGCTCGTCGCTCTCGTGACGGACTTGCTGGCAGTAGGCATCGAAGAGTCCCTGGCGCAGCGTCGCACGTGTCGAGACGACCGCAAGCGGTGCCGCCGCGGCGATTTCAGCCGCCAGTCTCAACGCTGCGGCGCGCAGTGCCGACAACTCGACCAACTCGTCGACGAGCCCCCACTCGAGCGCCTGCTCGCCATTCACACGGCGGCCGGTATACATCAGGAGCGCAGCCTTCTGCACCCCGATCACACGGGGAAGTGTATGCGTCAAACCGAAGCCCGGATGGATTCCCAACTGGACGAAGTTCGCGGCAAACCGGGCCTCCGGAGCCGAGACTCTGAAATCCGCGACGAGCGCGAGTCCCAGGCCCCCTCCGATGGCAGGTCCCTGTATGGCGGCAACGACTGGCTTGCGTGCCGCAAAGAGGCGCGCGGCTGCAGGATACACTTCGCGTGACGGGCCGCCCGGTGCGTTGAAATCTGCGCCAGCGCAGAACGCAGACCCGTTCGCGCCCAGGACGATCGCGCGCAGCGAGGCATCCTGGTCGATGTCTTCGAAGATCTGGCCGAGCGCGTTCATCAGCGGGAGGTCGAAAAAATTGTACGGCGGCCGCCGCATCTCGACGACCGCGACGTGCCCTACGATCTCAACGCCAACGCCCTCATATTCTTGCATGCGTTATGCGCCCCTGTTTGGATTCCATTACTTGGGAAATCGAGGCGTCCAAAACACTCAATCCGAAGTCGATCTCCTCATCGGTCGAGTTAATCGGCGGCGCAAAGCGCAGGGTGCCCGATGAATACGCGCCGGTAATGTTCGCCGACAGGCCGCGCTCCAGTGCGATCTCGGTCACTCGTTGAGAAATCTCGTTTGAGCCCTGGCCCTCGCATGAAACGAATTCCATCCCCAGTAACAGACCGCGCCCGCGCACATCTCCGATGCATGGATGACGGCGCATGAGGTCTTGCAGCCCCTTTCGAAGGCGAATACCCAGAATCTTCGCTCGTTCGACGAGCTGATCGCGCTGGATGACTTCCAACACCTTCAGGGCGACGGAGGCGGGGAGCGGATCGTTCACATGGGTCGTCACAAACATGAATCCACGTCTGTCCGCCTGTTCCGCGATCGCATCGGACGTCTGTACCGACGACATCGCCATACCCGCACCGAGCGTCTTCGAAAGCAAGAGCATATCGGGCACGACATTGTCGCGCTCGAACGCAAACATCTCACCGGTGCGGCCAAGACTCGTTTGTGCCTCGTCCACGATGAGAAGCATGCCTCTGCGTTCGCAATGCTTCTTGAGAGCCGCGAGGTAGCCCGGCGGCAAGTCGATGATGCCGCCGGTGCTGAGGACCGGCTCCGCAATGAAGCAGGAGAGGTTCCCGGTCGACTGTCGATCCAGAATCTCGAAGCTGTCATCGAGCTCTTGCTGCCACGTCACGCCCGGAAACCGAGGCCGAAATGCGTTCGGCGCGGGAATGGCGAAGGCCCCCGGCATCAGAGGCCCGTGGCCGCGACGTCCCACGGAGTAGGTCGCCGACGCGGCCGCCCCGGTGGATCCATGGTATGACTGGGTGAAGCCGACAACTTCCCACTTGCCAGTGACCACCTTGGCGAGCCGGACGGCAGCTTCGACCGACTCACCTCCGGTCGAGAGGAACATGGAGCGCGGCAGCGCTGGAACCAGACGCGCCAAGGCGGCAGCCAGGTCCGTGACAGGCTTGGAAACCATCATACTGAACAGATGATCGAGGCTCCCCGCAGCTTGCCGCAGTGTCTCAACGAGCTCGGGATGCGCGTGCCCGATAACGGAGCTCATCTGCCCCGACGTAAAGTCGAGCACCTTGCGGCCTGACGCATCGTAGAGCCACGAGCCCTGTGCGCGCTCCGGGATGAATGAGGTGAAGGCCCCGCCCACCCCCATGTATTTGAGCAGATGGCGCTCCGCAATCCTCCACGTAGCGGCGTCTGCGTCGTCAATCCTTTTACCCATTGGCCATCGCACTTCTAGTTGAATTTATTGAAAGATTTGTTCTCAGCACATCGTTGCATACGGCCGAATGCACCACAATCTCAAATACGTCGCCGCCATTGATGAGCTATTTCCATGATTCGTGCAGTTGCCACTGCCACGAGCTGCGTATTTAACTCGCACACGAGCGGTTGGTCCGGCGCATATTGCTCTCCAAAATTGTTGAGCAGATTTCGCCTGTCATAATTGGCAGCCGTGTTTCAATCGGCCGGGTGCGCGTTCCAGCACCAAGTTAGGTGGGCTGCCGGCTAGCTGACCAGGAGTGAAGGCTTGGATTTCTCCCTGACGGATCGCGAGAGCCATTTCCGGGATCGGGTGCGTCAGTTCATGGAGCAGGAGGTCCGCCAGTGCGTGGCGCAATACGCACGGGAGTTGGTTACGGGCGATCGCTGGGCGCCGTTGCCAACCATCGAGGCACTGAAATCCAGGGCAAAGACCGCGGGGTTGTGGAACTTGTTCATGCCGCCGCGCAACGAGCGAAGCGAGGCGGACGATGGCTTCGTTTTCACCGGCGCGAGGCTGACGAACCTCGAGTATGCACTTTGCGCCGAGGAGATGGGCCGCATGCATTGGGCGTCTGAGGTCTTCAACTGCTCCGCACCGGACTCCGGCAACATGGAGCTCCTCTACCGTTACGGCACGCGAGCGCAGAAAGATCGTTGGCTGAGGCCGCTCATGGAGGGTAAAACCCGCTCCGCGTTCCTCATGACCGAGCCCGATGTCGCCTCCTCGGACGCAACCAACATCCGGACATCGATTCAGCGAGACCGTGATCACTATGTGATCAACGGCGTAAAGTGGTGGTCCTCGGGCGCGGGCGATTCGCGCTGCAATCTCGCGATCCTCATGGGTAAGACCGACCCGAACGCCGAGATCCACCGCCAACAAACGATGATATTGGTCGATCTCAAGACACCCGGCGTGAAGATCGAGCGGATGCTTTCCGTCTATGGATACGACCACGCCCCGCACGGTCACGCCGAGATCACTCTGACCAACGCACGAGTGCCGGCCGAGAACCTTCTGCTCGGCGAGGGACGTGGTTTCGAAATCGCGCAGGGTCGCCTCGGGCCGGGTCGCATCCATCACTGTATGCGCACGATAGGCACCGTGGAGGAAGCCCTGGAAGCGATGACCCGGCGCCTGCTCTCGCGCACCGCGTTCGGCAGGCGCATCAGCGACCATTCGGTCTGGGAGGAGCGCATTGCGCGCGCGCGCATCGATATCGAGATGACACGCCTGCTGTGCCTCAAAGCCGCCAACATGATGGATCGGGCCGGGAACAAAGCGGCTCGCAACGAAATCGCCATGATCAAGGTTCAGGCGCCGCAGATGGCGCTGCGTATCATTGACGACGCGGTGCAGGCACATGGCGGCGGTGGTGTGTCGAGCGATTTTGCCTTGGCAGCGGACTGGGCAGCCATCCGCACGTTGCGTATCGTCGATGGGCCGGATGAGGTGCATGCTCATGCCATCGCACGCACGGAGTTCGGCCGCTATCGGGACGCCGGGCCGTGAGTGATCTCGACGAGGGCGCTCTGGCGCGGTGGATGCAAGGCGCGATCCCTGGATTCTCCAGGCTGGAGGCGGTCGAGAAATTTGCCGCTGGGCAGTCTAATCCGACCTACCGGATCACCACGGACAGCGGGAACTTCGTGTTGCGCCGCAAGCCCTTTGGCAAACTGCTGCCATCGGCCCATTCGGTTGAGCGCGAATTCCGCCTGCTCGCAGCGATCCATCCGACCGGGTTTCCCGTCCCTCGCCCGATCGCCTCTTGCAGCGACGTGAGGGTGATCGGCGTGGCCTTTTATCTCATGGAGATGGTGGAGGGGCGCATTTTCTGGGACGGCACGCTTCCCGATGTGCCGAAAGCCCATCGGCGCGCTCATTACGAGGCGATGATCGATACGATGGCGGCGCTTCATGCGCTCGATCCTGAGGCTCCCGGGCTGGCAAATTTCGGCAGACCCGGCAATTACATCCAACGTCAGGTCGAGCGCTGGACCAAACAGTATCGCGCATCCCAAACCGATGATTTGCCCGAAATCGAAAAGCTGATCAAGTGGTTGCCGCACACACTGCCGGCACAGTCCCGCGCATCGATCGTGCATGGCGACTATCGGATCGACAACCTTATCTACGCGGCCGGCGCGCCGCGGGTGCTGGCGGTGTTGGATTGGGAATTGGCCACAATCGGCGATCCGCTGGCCGACTTCACCTATCTCGCAATGTCGTGGGTGATGCCCCGCGAGGGGAGATCCGGCCTCATCGGAGTCGATCTCGAAGAAGCGGGCCTACCGACGTTGGATGAGGTCGTGGGACGCTACTGCGATGCGGCGGGGAGAAAGCGGTTGGAGAATCTGTACTGGTACTTCGCCTACAACCTGTTCCGCGTCGTCTGTATTCTTCAGGGCATCAAGAAACGGATGATAGACGGAAACGCATCGAGCAATCAGGCGGCAGCCACCGTGGAGAACATAGCGCTTCTTGCTAAAGTCGCCTGGTCGCAAGCGCGCAACGCCGGCGCCACCCATTGAGTGGCAATGTATGCATCTGACCGTGCTGGACGAGTCGATAACCTGGGTCGTCGAACCGCCGGCAATCAAGTCTCGCCCTCCAGAGGATCTATACGCTTAGAGGCGCCGGAGTCCTGAGGGAAAAAGTCGAGGGCAGCCATATCCTTCAGCCACTGGATAACCGCCTCGACGGGTGGGACAGCCCTTTTCGTCGACGGGGCGTACACCCAGTAAGAAAGGCCGGGTTGGCTGAGGTGAGGGAATGGCGAGACGAGCGAACCCGCGGACAGTTCGCGTTTCACCAGAGTGCTGCTCTCCAGGATCAGGCCGACGCCCTTCACAGCCGCCTCAATGGCGAGATGCGAGGGATCCAGCTGAATTGTGCTGACAGGGCTTTTGATGGAATCGACGCCCTGCAAATGTAACCACTCGTCCCAAGATATCGGATTATGGTAGGTCCTGATCAGTGTGTGTTGGAGGATTTGGTCTGGCCTATCCAGGGGGTGCTCAGCTAGGAACGCTCGTGCGCAATAGGATTGGAAAACCTCCGTCATCAAATGCGACGCTCGGTTCTCCCAAATATCCCTGTCTCCATAAACGATCTTCACGTCTGCCGGCGCGTCCGCCATCAAGGGAAAGGGCAATCGATCACTCTGGAAATGACCTGGTTGGGCGTTTACCCGAATATCGACATTGGGTAGCTTGGTCAGCAAATCGGTCAGGTGTGGCAGCAGCCAGCAGAGCCCAAGAGACGGCGGCAGCTCAATCCTGACGATTTCCACAGCGCCACCTTTCGTGCTGCGTGCCCTGATGTCGTTGGTCGCAGCGCGAAGTCGGCGAATGCCCTGACGAACAGAGCGGGCATACTCCGCGCCGTCAGACGTAAGGATCACGCCACGGCCCACTCTGTCGAAAAGTTGAACGCCCAGGATGTCCTCGAGCAGTCTTATCTGGTGGCTGACTGCGGAAGGGGTCAGGTTCAGCTCGTCGGCGGCCGCCTGAAAGCTCGAAGCGCGGGCCGCCGCCTCGAATACCGCAATTCCCCGCAGCGGAAGCACCCGCTCAGACATCGTAACTGCTCCACCCGTGATCCATCCCTGCGCCCCCCATTTTCGCTGCGATAGATTGGTGAGACGGGGTCATCCTAAGGAATGAAGAAAATCCAGTCCAGTCCCCATACCCTGCAACCCGCGACGCCTTCCAGGCTTAATCGACGCGTACCCCCGTTTCGGATGACCGCCCGCGGCACAAGCTGCTGCCAAACAACGGGTGGGTTTGCACAAAAGCGGCGGTGCCGAGCTTGGACTGGTGAGGTTTTCTCGTCGGTTCCCGCAAGTTCTTTGAATTAACTGCGCGCCTGCCATCGGCATATAACCAACGCCTGCAGTCAACGCGAGCGACTAACGAGAGACTATGGACATGAACGGTGCGATCACCTCATGCTATTTGCCGTCCTGGGGAGCTGGTGATTTCGGAGTTTTTGGATGAGCACCGTTTCTTCAGGCCAGACCGCCAGTTTCCAGAGGACGATCGGACCCGTCCAATTCGCCATTTTCGGGTTCGGTAGCATTGTCGGCACGAGTTGGGTCGTGCTTCTGGGGGGCTGGTTGCTGCATGCGGGTCCGGGCGGCGCCATTCTGGGCATCATCCTGGCCTGCGCCGCGATGGCGCTCATCGCGGCCATGTACGCGGAGCTCGGTTCTAGATTTCCGCAGACGGGCGGCGAAGTTACTTATATCAATGCGGTATTTGGCAAGACGTTCGGCTTCATCGTCGGTTGGCTCCTTTCTCTGGCCTATCTCAGCTTCCTGATATTCGAAGGCATCGCTCTTTCGTGGCTGCTTGGGATCCTCTGGCCTCCGATTACGGGACCAATCCAATACGTCATCTTCGGCGAGCCTATCCGCCTAGGCGGCCTGATTTTCTCCTTGATAAGTTGCTTGATCATTGCTTTCCTGAATTATCGCGGTGCACGCTCGTTCGTCCGATTCCAGACTGTCATGACGACGATTTTTCTCCTCGTCGTCTTCATAACCATGGGTTTCGAGTTTTATTTCGGTTCGGTTTCAAACCTTCGCCCGATCTGGCGTGCCGGCAATGGAGGGTCCTGGCTGATCGGCGCAGCATGGGTGTTCGGTTTCGCCCCTATGATGTTCAACAGCTTTCAAGCCGTTCTGCACGCTATCGAAGAGCGGTCACACGCTACGTCGAAGGAAGTGGTGGTCCGCTTGTGCATCGTTGCCGTCGCCTCAGCGGGCCTCTTTTACATTTTAGTAGTCGTAGCCGCAGTGACGGCCACGTCTTGGACACCACTCGCATCGAGCAACCTGCCTGCGGTCGACGCGGTCGCCAATTTGCCCGGGTCCAAAGCACTGACAACCGCTCTTCTGCTTGCGCTGATCGCCTCTCTACTGAAGACCTGGGGCTCAGTCTTCCTGATGACGGTCCGTTTCCTCTTTGCTCAGGCGAGAGACGGGATGATTTCCGCTTCTTTCGGCAGCGTGAACCCTCGGACCGGAGCGCCAGGGAAAGCAGTAATCGCTGTCGCAGTCTTCAATTTTGCGGGCATTTTTCTCGGAAAGGGACTGCTTGTGCCGCTCATGAACGCCATATCGGTCTGCATCGCGTTGGTCTACGTATTGATATGCGCGGCTGCATTAGTGATGCGAAAACGGGATCCAGACCACGTCGGATTTCAAGTGCCTGGTGGATATCCGATCGGCATTCTTGCCGCAGTTTCAGCTCTGGCGATGGGCGTGTTCGCGCTGCTTCAGCCCGCGGCAACGAGCGAGGCTGATGCATTCAAATGGATACTGCTGGTGTCATGGTCGCTGCTGGGCCTCGGTCTTTATTTTCTGCGAAATCCAAGGCTGCGCTCAACCGGCACCAGCCAACACGCTTCGTGACATCTTAGGCCGCAATAGGAAAAGATCGTGGCAGCGAATCGCAATATAGATCCTCAAAAGCTCAAAGAGAAATATGCCGAAGAGCGCAATAAGCGCTTGAATTCAGCGGCCGGACGAAAATACAGGCTTGCCAAAGATGACAGCCAGCCCTGCATGCAGGCTTTATGGTCAAAGTCCCAGATAGACCGGCCCCCGCTCAGTGAAGTGATCGACGTGCTGGTGGTCGGCGGCGGGATGTCCGGCATCATGACGGCCGTGCGGTTGATTCAAAATGGCGTGACGGATATCCGCTTGCTCGAGCGAGGCGGCGATTTCGGCGGCACCTGGTATTGGAACCAGTATCCCGGTGCCACGTGCGACACCGAATCTTCCATATACATGCCTTTCCTTGATGACACCGGATATGTTCCCACGGAAAAATATGCCGGCCAGCCTGAGCTTCAGTCCTACCTGAAGGCGCTCGCAAATCAAATGGGTGTGACGCCGCACGCCCTGTTCAATACGAAGGCGCAAACGATCACATGGAATGAGGACAGGAAGCGATGGATCGTGCGATCAGATCGAAATGATGAATTCAGCGCGCGTTTCATCGCTCTTTGTCCCGGCGCGCTTTCTCAACCGAAGAGTCCATCGATCGAAGGAGCCGGGGCATTCAAAGGCCGAATGTTCCTCAACTCGCGCTGGGATTACGGATACACCGGCGGATCGCCGGCCGATCCCCAATTGGTGAAGCTGCGCGACAAGCGCGTGGCGATCATCGGCACTGGATGTTCGGCTGTGCAGTCCATCCCGCACCTCGCCGCATGGGCCAAACAGCTCTACGTGTTCCAGCGAACGCCTTCGATGGTGAATCATCGCGGGAACGTCAAAACGGACCCGGAATGGGCCAAGACGCTGAAGCCGGGCTGGCAGGAAGAGCGGATGAACAACTTCGAGGATTGTCTGTTCAATCCTGTGGGTACCGCCAAAGACTTGGTTGCGGATGGCTGGACCGCCCTGGCTCGCTCACTGTCCAATTTCGAGGCTGCGAAAGACATTTTAGGCGAGACGGACCCGGAGCTTGGCGAACTCATGCAAGTCGCGGACTTCATCACGATGCAGAAACACTGGGAAGGCATAGAGCAAATTGTCACCGACAAGGCCACCGCCGAAGCGCTCAAGCCCTACTTCAACGTAAATTGCAAGCGACCCACATTTCACGATGATTATCTTCCCGCGTTCAACAAGCCCAACGTGGCCTTGGTCGATACCGCAGGAAAGGGCGTCGAGCGGATCACTCCAGAAGGTGTCGTCGTCGACGGAAAGTTATTTGAAGTCGACTGCATCATATATGCCACGGGCTTTGAGGTTTTTTCTTTGACTTATGTGACGGGCGAATACAGCGTAACCGGTCGAGGCGGACAATCGCTGCAAGACAAGTGGAGCAAGCAATTTTCCACGCTTCACGGCATGCTGACCCATGGCTTTCCAAACATGGTCCTGGTTGGCCATATGCGTGACGGAGGAGGGAGCACGAACTCGAACTTCCCATTCCACCACCAATCCGCGCAGGCAGCCTACATCATCAAGAAAACGATAGACGACGGCGCCTCGAGTTTCGAGGTGACCGAACAGGGAGAAAATCGCTGGCGGCAAGCGATAAGAGAGAAGATGCCCCCCATCCAACAGTTTTTGGCGGAATGTACGCCGGGCTATCTGAACAACGAAGGCCATGTCGATGAATCGGCCCTGCGTCTATCGATCTATGGAGGCGGATCCATCGAATATGCGGAGATTCTGAAGAAGTGGCGCAACGAAGGCATCGAGCGCGACCTCGAATTCACCCGCGACCCATAATTTCGATAATGTAAAAATCATCTCGGACCTCGGGAGCGCGGCACGTCGCGCGGGCGATGAAGAAAACCTGAATCCCGATGATCAGCGCCAACGCTAGATAGGGGAGATACCGGGCTGATTCGGTTCTCAAGATGGTTGATGTCGATGGACGAGCGTTGCCGACTGACTCTATCCGTCAAATGATCCGCTCGTTCCTACCGGTCATGGCCCTCCTAGGATGCGATTGTGCCCATGCTGAGGACATTGTCGTGGTCGCTACTTCACGCTGGAAGCGATCGAAGATCCCGCTGTGCGAGAGCCGTCGTTGATGAGACAACAGCTTTCGCGCGAGAGCTAGAAAGTGCGCGTGAACGATACGCCGACAGTCCGGGGCCGCACCGTCAGAAGGGCGTGCGGGTCCTGAGTGGTATTGATGCCCGAGACCTGCGCGCGCTCATCGCCCACATTGCGCACGAAAAGTGTCGCGGTCCAGGGTCCGGTGGAAAGCTGAGCGCGAAGATTGACGAGCGTATAGTCGTTCAGTTCGAAATTGAACGGGTTGCCTGAAAAATACACGTTCGCTTTGTCGCGGTGAGTGATGTCTGACGCCAGGGTGCCTGTCCATTCGGCAGATATTGGGGCCGTATAGTTGAGGCCGAGCGCGAACTGGAACCGCGCAACATCCGGAAGCTGATCTCCGGCCCGCCCCAGCGTCGGGTCTATGGCCAATTGCGCTGCCGTGGCGCCCTTCGTCAAATGAGCGTCTTGATATGACCCTGAAAAATCGACCCTAACGTGCTCGATCGGCCGGGCGGTGAACTCGAACTCGACGCCTTTGGCGACGGCATTGCCGGCGTTGCCCGTGTAATGCAAGGAGGGCGGCGCCACTTCCTGCACCTGGATGTTCTTCCAGTCGATCCAGTAACCGTCGACCTGATACTCGAGAAGGTGTTCGAACAGGCGGCCCTTGACGCCGATTTCATAGTCCCACAGCGAGTCGGGCGCGAAGACGGCAGGAATAGGCGCAGTAGTAAGAACAAAGGCCTGCGGGTTCAGACCGCCAGCACGGAACCCTTGAGCCGCCGTGGCGTAGACGAGCAAGTCGTCGTTGAACTCGTAACTCGCATTGAATTTGGAGGTCGTCTTCGAGGCGGATTGGCTGAAGTCAGAGACAGGAGGCAGCACCGGACCTGCCGCGAATGGATGGGTCGTTTGTTGGACGCCGTCGAGCTTTTCTTTGAAGTAGCGCAGGCCAGCGGTCAATTTCAGCTGCGGTGTGACGGTCCAGGTCGCTTCGCCGAAACCGGCGTACTGCGTGTTGTTGCGATCATCCGTGCGGCCGAAGAAGGTGGTGCCACCGGGGCTCAACAGGGCGTCCTGAGAAGCAAGCGGGCTGAATCTGCCGACCGCCACGCCGTCTGCGTTGGTGGCGAGGAGCGCGACGTCAAGATCCGCGGTTTCGTGCTGACGATACGCACCGACAACAAAATTCACTGGAAAGTCGAGTGCGGAAGCATAGCGAATTTCACTCGAATTCAGCTTTCGGGAAATCGTCTCGTAAGCTTCGCCAGGAAGAGGAACGCCGACCGCCGCCAGGATCGGGGTCTGGTCGATATTGTATTGGAAGTTACGGTTGTACTGATTGCTCGTGGCGGTCAGGGCGCCGAAGGATGTCTTGTAATTGACAGTGAGGCTGTAGACCGTGAGTTCGTCTTGCCCCGGGCTTCGGGAGTTATCGGTGTTGCAGAGATCGCAGCCCTGGATGACCGGCGCTCCGGCGATTTGGAAGGCGGTGGTACCTGCCGGGGTGTAGCGCGACGAGCCACCCCACTCGTCGCTCTGACGCGTGAATGACGCATCGATGGTCAGGTCATCGATCGGCTGAATGCGCAGGATGCCGCGACCACCCAGAACCCTCTCCCAGTTGACACCCTTGACGAGCCCTAGCGAATTTGCGGACGCGGCGCCAACGCGAACCTGGTCGATGTAGCCGCTATCGTTGACACCCCATGTAACGATGCGCAAGGCCGCCTTGCCGGCGACGATCGGCAGATTCAGCGCGCCATTCAGATTGTAGTTGCCGGAGCCGTGACTGGTGTCCGATGCCTCGCCTGTCACATAGCCGCCGACGTTGTTGAGGTCGGGTTTCTTCGTAATGAAGCGTATTGTGCCGCTCTCCGAGCTGGCGCCGTACAGCGTGCCTTGCGGGCCGCGCAGCACCTCGATGCGATCCAGGTCGTACAGCCGGATGTCGGATTGGAGTCCGCCGCCATCATTGGCGTTCGAGCCGCTGATCACTGCTTCGTCGTAATAGACGCCCGTCGTCGAGTCGCCCGTGGAGCTGATGCCCCGGATGACGTACTTGCGGTCGCCTGGGCCAAGGTCCTCGATGGAGAGGCCTGGAATCTGTCCGGCCACGTCCAAAAAGCCGGCGACGCCCTGTTTCTGCAAGTCAGCGCCCGAGATGGCCTGGATAGACATCGGGGCCTGGAGAACCGTCGTTGAACTCATTTTGTCGGCGGTAACGACGAGTTCATCAATGCTGCCGGCGGCATTGGGAGGTGTGTCTACGGCGCCTGCAAAGCAATGCATCCCGGCCATCAGGCTGGCGCCTGCCATGCCGGCGATCGGCATCGCGCGCACCGCCCGGGCGCTGCCGGCTGCGCGGGGAAATAAAGGGGTCTTCTCGGTAATGCAGGTCACGCCAGTCAATGCACGTTTCATCTCAATCCCTCTATATGTTCTTTTGGATGACGTCTGCCCAACACGGCTGCGCGGGCTATGGTCTTTCGACCACCTGCGGCAACCTCGCGAACACTAACGCGCGACGATGGTGGGGTTAAGCGCAAATACCTCTTCTGAACTCGTGAATAGGTCTCGCCAATCGCGATGTGCGCCGCACGATACTATGAGAATCGTCGCTCACTGTTGAGAGTCGTGCTTGTAAACATGGGCGTAGATCGTGCAGTCGCCGATCGCGCGCCTCCATTTCACAATTTCAAGGCGGGTCTGATATATGGGTTTCGGTCTTTCAAAATGGATCCTCCGCGCCATTGCGGGTCTGATGTTGTACGGCATGACTGCGCTCGCCTCGGCAGAAGATTTCTGCGGACCGCCGAGCGAGGCGACGGACCCTCAGCCCGAGCACATCAATGGCTCGAAGCCCTTCGTCTACAAGGCGATCGGTAACACAGAGCTTCGGCTTTATGTTTTCAACTTGGCCAACCACAAGCCGAGTGACAAGGTGCCGGCCGCCGTGTTCTTTTATGGAGGTGGATTCCTGTTTGGCGATATCCGCAGGTATCAGACACAAGCCACTCACTTGGCGCTTCGGGGCCTGGTGACCGTGCTGGTCGACTACCGTGCCAAGTGTCGCCACGGATCTACGCTCCTGGACTCCGTTTCAGATGGCAAATCGGCGATGCGGTGGGTCCGGGCGCATGCGGATGAATTCGGAATCGACCCCTCTCGGATCGCGGCTGTAGGGAGTTCCGCGGGCGGCATGTTGGCGGCCGCGACTGCGCTCGATACGGAGCTCGACGATCCTAACGACGACAAGAGGATCGACCCACGGCCGAACGCGCTCGTTCTTTACAATCCAGCGCTCATCATGACGCCGAAGGTCGTCGAAAGCATAACCAAGATTTTTGGGAAGGCCGTAGCCGATCAGTCCCAGAACATTTTTCCCGGCGATCATCTAGATCGAGGCCTCCCCCCGACGATCATATTCGCGGGTACGGCTGACAAGGGTATATCACCCGAGGCGCAGAATGACTTCTGCAAGCGCGCTCGAGCCCTCAAGGCCAAGTGCGAGGTGGTCCTCTACTCCGGCGCCCCGCATGGCTTCACCGAAATATGGCTGGGTCTCGACGATCCCACGAACTTTACGAAGACCGAGTTTTGGGCCGCGGACACGAGCCGTCGCACCGACGCCTTTCTCACGAAACTCGGCTGGCTACGAAACCGCTGACTTCACCGTCCGCCGACGCTCATCCGACGATCCGCATGTCCACTGATGGGCAGTCAGCGCGAACTACGTCTCTGGTATTTGGACCAGTGGTCATCATAGAGTTGTTGGCTCGGGCGAAAATAGTGGTGTGAGGCTTCCCCTCGCTGCAGCGTAGCCCGTCGCTTCTCACGCGGGAAGCGAATTCGCCAGTGGCCTCTGCTGCGGGGTGCATGATGTGACCAGACCGTCGGCGACGGCGTACGTAAGATGGATTGCCCTGGGGAGAGAACATCGGGCAGGTTGCGAGCCGCCGGATGACGAAATCAACGGGCTGGCAGCCACCCCAACTTGGTGAGAAACGCGTCGGTGCGATTGCTCGTGTCCTCAGCCCAATACTCGGTCCGCGGAAATTTCTTGGCATCCTCAAGACCGAGCCATATTTCGGTAAATCCATGCGGCGCGCCGCGATAGCTCACGACCCCACACTGACTTCTGAGGGCTATTGCTCGATGGCAAAACTCTTGGGCAGCGGGCAATGGCGTTAACACGTCGGCTGTGCCCCCAAATATGATAGTCGGTGGCAAGCCGCGGTCGAGATGCTCGATTGGCGAGAATTCGCGGCCGCGATCGGCTACGGCTTTCCCCTGCAACATTGCCACTTGTGCGCGCCCCGCCGGCGACCATGTATCGAGTCCAGGATTGTAAAGGATGAGCGCGTTGGGCCGTGCGTCGACCTTGCTATCCGAAGGGTCATCGAACTCCGCAACGAGCGCCGTGGCGGCGGCCAAAAGGCCTCCGGCAGAGCTTCCTAGAGCGGCAATCCGAGAGGGGTCGATGCCGAGTTCATCGGCATGACCGCGCACCCAGCGCATCGCCGATTTTGCGTCCGCGATCGAATCCATGATTGTCGATTTGTGCCGACATGTGACGCGATAATCGACAAGGACCGTCACGAGGCCGCGCAGAGCCAGATGGGTAGCCTGTGTTTGGAATCTGCGGATTTCGCCGAAGATAAAGCCGCCACCAAAATAGAACACGACGGCCGGCGATTGAGCGCCGGCCTTGTGCCCGGCCGGACTGAAAACGTGGAGGCGAAGATCAACGTTGCCGATCGTCTTGTAGATGAAGGGCTTCGACCCGTTGATATGCAAGGCTTGAGGGTCAGTCGCCTCGCTTGGCACACATTTAAGCGCTTCCGCGAACTGCCTAGCCCTTTCTTCGTCGGCAAGGGCTTGCTGCGCCGATGCGCTCCCAGCAACACAGCACAGCCATATTCCCGCGATCAAACCTTTCATACGCTTTGCCCTCCAACTCTCATACGATAGCCGGGTGCCGGAAGGACACGGCGAAATCTCCTCATCAGTCTGGGAGAGCTATTTGCGCTCCTACGCGCTGCAATATCCTCTATTCCGTCTGGTGTTGATGCAGGCGCCGAAGAATGGCTTCTCCTTCGTCATCGATCGGGAGACCGGACGCGTCGTACGGCCAAGAACCACAACAAACTCAATTGGGCAAGAGGCGACCGCCGGTGAGACCGTAGATTCGGCTTAGAATTTGACCGCGGCCGTACCGCAGTTGAGGTATACCGGTTCGAGCGGGAATCTTAAGGCGCGCTTCCGCGGTGACCTTGTAGTCACGTCCAAGTCGATCAGCCAGAGCATTCACTGATGACGCTGGCCGGCGTTGGATATCACGAATAAGTTCCCGGCGCTTAGGCATCAGCGCATTGATCATCGCGGGCAGATCTGGAAAGGTCACATGCCGCTCACGATCCCCGCCTTCAAGTCGATGGCGCACGCTCACGAAGCGCTTGCCCGGATAACGCCGGGGTATCCAAGCGATTTCCAGATGCTCCTCTCGATTTCACTGCCCAGCGCACGCGCGAGACGTTTGACTTCGAAGCACAGCCCTCGATCGAGGGGAAGCAGATCTGCGTTGACGACGGCGTTGACCTACGGGCGCCCAAGGCTTGTGGTGTAAATCGAATTGCGGTGTTGCTGAAGCACCAAATTGCGTGTATTTCTATGCCTCCGGCATTCAAAAAACAAAGGCCCTTTAAGGGTGCATCAGGGAGGATGGGTCAGATGTCGCTATCCATCGCTATGAAATGTGCGCAGCTTGCGCTTAGACATCGGCTGCTCCGTATTCTTTGGGTTGCTGGAATTGGAGCTTCGCTCGCTGCCTGCGGTGGGGGAGGAGGAGGCGGCGGGACGTCGGGCGGTGGTTCTGGGGGCAACGTTGCGGCCACCTTACAAGTCTCGACGAACCAACTCACGGTCAGCGCTATGGTGAGCGATCCCGCACCCACCGGCACACTCCAGGCATCGATACAGGTGACGACCGCCACCTCGCAGAAGTTCTACATCGACGGTCGCGAGACCAACAACGGCATTGCTTCGATCAGCGGCGCCTCGAGCAGTGGAATCGAAACGGTCACGGTGACCTTCAAGTCGCCTGCCACCCTCGGCGTAGGAACTTATAACGATACACTCACGATTCAGGGCTGCTACGATCAAGCCTGCACGAGCCAGGTGACGAACAGTCCACAGACGATCGCCGTCAGCTACACCGTGACGGCATCGCAGGCGGCCGCACCCCAGATAACGAGTTTAAGTCCAAGTTCGGCAACCGCCGGCCAAGCGGCCTTCGTGCTCACCGTGAACGGCTTCAATTTCACCCCTCAGTCCACATTGTTCTGGAACGGCGGTGCCCGCCCGACCACCTTCGTCTCGTCGTCCATGCTGACTGCGCAGATCGCTGCAGCCGACGTCATGACCATGGGCACCGAGTTGGTAACCGTTGACAACGGCTCATCCAACGGCGGAATCTCGGCGCCCTCCGACTTCACCGTGGGCGCCTCCGGCGCATTGGTCCTCACCACGATCTCGCCGAAGCATGTGATTGCTGGCAGCGGGAACTTCTTATTGAGCGCAATCGGCTCGGGCTTCACGTCACAATCAACCGTGCAGTGGAACGGCAGCGCGTTACCCACCACATACGTCTCGAACACCCTGCTGAGGGCAGCCGTTTCCGCGGCGCAGATCGCGAATGCCGGCACCGCGACGATCTCCGTGGTGGATGCGAGCAAGGCAAGCTCCTCGGCAACTCTGAGCATCGATGCGCCGACGGTCGATGCTGTCTCCTACCAGATGAATGCGGCGCACACGGGCTATATTAAGTTCAATAATTTGATTCTGCCTTCAGGCAGTAGCTGGTCGACGGATGTGGGAGGTACGCCATCCTATGCGCTCATTGTCAAAGGCACGGTCTACGTGACGGTGGCGGTAAAGAGTGACTCGCAGCTGATCGCGCTAAATGCGAGCACCGGTGCGAAGGAGTGGGGCCCCATTGCGCTGGCCGGCTTCGTAAATGCGGCCTATGACGAGGGCCGTCTTTTCGTGGCCTCCGGCAGCACCACCAGCCAAATCATCACGGCGCTCGATCCAGCGACCGGAAACGCAATATGGAGCGCTAGCGTCCCGGGCTCGTGGTTCACGGAGCCGCCGGTCGCCGCGGCCGGGATCGTATACACGACCAACGGTGGCGTGGTCACCGCCTTTGACGAAACGAACGGGGTCGTCCTCTGGAGCCAGGGCATTGGGGGTACGGATGGCGTCGTCGCGGTAACCCCCGATGGACTTTACGGCGCCTCGCCCTGTACCGCCGTGGATCTCCAGCCGACCTTGGGCGTAACGCTTTGGAACAACAATTCCGGTTGCAGCGGCGGTGGTGGCGCCACGCCCGTGGTTGCCAATGGCGTCCTCTACTCGCCGAACAACTCGGCTGGCTCCTCGGGCACCGTATTCGATGCACAGACCGGCTCCGTCAAGGGAAGCTATGCCGCGAGTGTTATCCCGGCATTCTCACCAACCACTGGCTTTTTCTTGAGCAGCGGCACCCTGCAAGGGGTCACGCAAAGCAACAACACGGTCCTCTGGAGCTTCGCCGGCGATGGCCAACTCGTGACCGCGCCTGTTGCAGTCAACAATTACGTGTTCATTGGATCATCCAGCGGCAACCTCTATGGGCTCGATGCAACGACGGGACAAGCTGTGTTCACCCAAAATCTGGGTGCGGCCATCCCGGCCACCAATGAATACGGCATCGTCATCTACAGTGGCCTAGCGGCCGGCGACGGAATCCTGGTAGTGCCGAACGGCACACAAGTGACCGCATTCACGCTATCGACCACTCCTTGAGCATCGCTGTTCAGGAGCACGCGGCTGTCGGACCTCGGGAAGTGGATGCACATCAGTGCACTGCCGCCCGCTGCTGCGCGTTATAGGCCTCCCAGGGCTGATTGATGATGAACGCGCAGATGGCCTCGCCCTGCTAGACGGACATCCCGTTGAATTTCGGCATCCCCTTGTCTGATCGGGCACCGCCGATCACGATACCTAGGAATTCGGCGCGCGTACGCACCAATCTGATAGACAAGTCCGTCTGCGACCAAGGGATTGGCGAGCAGACCGTCGGCGGTCGGCATGTCCGCATGCCAAGCGAGCCCAAGAGTCTTCACGTTCGTGTCGGCTATCGCCGCCAGCGGACTGAAATGATGCTGCTCGGATGTTCTACCGAGTATCGACCATTCACCGGGGTTCGGCGCGGCACCAGCGCCGCCACTGAACACCACGGCACCGGCCATCGAAGCCAGTACCATCAGGGCGAAGGCGCCGATCGATTGGTGGCGAATGGAGCAAGTCGATGGGTGAGCAATTCGGAGATCAGTCCGGCATCCGGTGGCGCGACTTGTCATTGCATACCCTTATCATTTATCGAGTCACCGAGTTCGCGGATCCAAATATTGCGGAAGCTGATCGGAGCCGACGGGTCGCCATGCGCTTGCAACTTTATTGCCGCGCGCTGATAGGGCCGATAGGTGGGCTTTCCAATGTATACGGTTTCGCCTGAAAGGGGCACGTGGTTTTGCACAAGAACGCCGTTGTGAAAGACCGTGACATAGGCTGGACGCTCGAGTGTTCCGTCGGCTCCAAAGGTCGGCGCAGTCCATACCACATCATAGGTCTGCCATTCACCCGGCGCGCGCATGGCGTTGACCAGCGGAGGCGCCTGCTTATAAATGCTGGCGGCTTGACCATTTACGTAAGTTTTGTTCTTCCAGGAATCCAGAATTTGCACTTCGTACCCGGCGTCGCCCGCACCCGTTGAGGCAAGGAAGACGCCGCTGTTGCCGCGCAGCTGACCCTCGCCGGTAATATCCTTAGGGATGCGCCATTCCAGGTGCAATTGATAGTTCCTAAACAGTTGCTTGGTCTCGATATTCCCGAACGCCTTGTCGACGGTCATGACGCCATTGCCGACCTTCCAGCGCGCGGGCGAGTGATCCTTGGTCGCCACCCATTGATCCAAATTGCGGCCATCGAACAAAATGATGGCATCCGAAGGCGGTGAGCCGGCGCCGTCACCGGGCGAGACCACAGGCGGAACCGGTTCCCACTGCTCGGTGGCTTTCGGGTCGCCCGGATGCGGGTCGCCCGGATGCGGGTCGGCCGGAGGGGATTGTGCAATGGCGGGTAGAAATCCCGAAACCCCAGCGGTCAGCGTTAGAGCTACAAGCGCTGCGAATTGCCGCCTGCTCGGAGCAGCGGTACAGGTCATACGGTACATATTTGAAATGCCTCTGTGAGTGAAACGAATGGATCGCTGCGCGTGGGTTTGAACTCGTGCGCCAGATAGCCCCGAAAGTTAAGATCCGCAAGGGCGGCGGCAATTGCGTGGTAGTTGAGTTCCTGGCTGTCGTTGATTTCATGGCGGCCGGGGACGCCGCCGGTATGAAAATGCCCTATCGAGGTGATGTTGTCGCGAATCGTCCGGATCAAATCGCCCTCCATGATCTGCATGTGATAAATGTCGTACAGCAGCTTCACGCGCGGCGAGTTGACTCCTTGCACCACCGCGACGCCAAACGCGCTGTGATCACCCTGGTAACCCGGATGGTCCACTTTGCTGTTGAGCAACTCGACGCAAATCGTAACGCCCTGCTTTTCCGCAACCGGCGCGATCTTCGAGAGACCGGCGACACAATTGGCAATTGCCGTAGCATCGTCGATACCTGGAACGCGATTACCGAACATGGCAATGAGGTTAGCGACATGCGCGCCCGCTGCGAGGGGCAGCGCCATGTCCAGTTCTTCCAGCAGCAGCGCGTGGTTGGCGGGATCGTTGAAACCTGTCTGGATGAATTTCTCTCGCCGACTGGGATAACCCATGGAGACGGCGAGCCCAGCATCGCGGGCGACGGGCCACTCATCCGCGAACAGCAAATCGATCCCCGCCAGCCCAATGTGCTTCGCGCGGCGGCAAAACTCCGGCAGCGGTACCTGCGTGTACGGCCACCGGCAGACCGATTGCTTGAGCCGACTGCTGGACGCATTAGACGTCCCGGTTGGGACGCTCGGCTGTGCTAAGGCTGCTTGAACTCCGTTGGCAGCGAAAATGCCGGCGGCCGTGACGAGCGCCTTTAAGGTAGTGCGGCGACAGATGCGAGGTGATTTATCGGACATGCGCCCCTCCTGCGGAATCGGGATAGAATAGTTGGAAACCGAGCGGAGGCCTATTGCACGTAGGAAATAACCATGCGGTCTGCTGACTATGACGCGATTGTAGTCGGCTCCGGTATATCCGGTGGATGGGCAGCAAAGGAGCTCACCGAGAAGGGGCTTCGCGTTCTGCTGCTGGAGCGAGGCCGAAACGTCGAGCACATCAAGGACTACGTCGACGCTACGAAGGCGCCCTGGGAATATTTGCACCGAGGCGGCCGAACGCGGGCCATGGAAGAGGCATATCCAGTACTCAAGCGTGATTTTCCACTCAACGAAAAAAACCTCGCCTTCTGGGCAAACGAGCGGGATTCGCCCTACACTGAAGTAAAACGGTTCGACTGGTATCGGGGCTATCAGGTCGGTGGCCGCTCCCTGACTTGGGGGCGTCAGAGTTATCGCTGGAGCGATTTCGACTTTGAAGCAAACGCAAAGGAAGGCGTCGCGGTCGATTGGCCGATTCGTTACGAGGAATTGGCGCCCTGGTACGACCACGTGGAGAAACACGCGGGAATCTCCGGCTCACGTGAGGGCCTGGCGCAGCTTCCAGACGGACAATTCCAGCCGGCCATGCCGCTCAACTGCGGCGAAGAATTGGTTGCCGGTCGACTGAAGAATAAATTCGGCGGTAAACGCCAAATCATCATTGGGCGCACCGCAAATGCAACCAGGGCGCTCGAAGGCCGCGCGCCCTGCCAATATCGAAACGCGTGTTGGCTAGGGTGCCCTTATGGCGCCTATTTCAGCACGCAGTCATCTACTTTGCCCGCGGCAGCTAAAACCGGGAAGCTCACGTTGAAGCCTTGGTCGATCGTGACTGAGATCCTTTTTGACAAGCATCGCAAACGTGCCGGCGGCGTCCGGGTGATTGATGCCGTCACCGAGCAGACCACTGACTACAGGGCCAAGGTCATCTTCGTTTGCGCATCGACCCTAAACTCGACCTGGCTGCTCATGCGATCCGCAACCGACATCTGGCCGGGAGGCCTTGGCAGCAGCTCCGGTGAGCTGGGTCACAACCTCATGGATCATCATTTTCGATGTGGTGCGCAGGGAAACCTCGTCGGCCTGAACGACAAGTACTACTACGGTCGGCGTCCCAATGGCATCTACATCCCGCGGTATCGCAATCTGTTCGGCGACACGCGCGACTACCTGCGTGGCTTCGGCTATCAGGGCAGTGCGAGCCGAGAGGGATGGTCGCGCGCGGTGAAGGAGCTGGGCGTGGGTGCAGCCTTTAAGGACGAGATGACCTCGCCCGGCCCCTGGATGTTCGGCGCCACGGGCTTCGGTGAAATGCTGCCGAATCACGCCAACAGCGTTGGGCTCGACACCAATAAGAAAGACAAATGGGGACTGCCGGTCCTCAAGATTGACTGCGCCACAGGTGAGAACGAGCGCTTGATGCGCAAGGATATGATCGCGGACATGGCAGAGATGCTCGAGCAGGCCGGGGCGAAAATGGTAAAGACCTTCGACGATGAATTCTATCCGGGGATGGGCATCCACGAGATGGGTACGGCCCGCATGGGGCGGGATCCGAAAACGTCCGTGCTCAACGCGCACAATCAAGTGTGGGACGCGCCGAATGTCTTCATCACCGACGGTTCGTGCATGGCCTCGAGCGCGTGCCAGAACCCCTCGCTCACCTACATGGCCCTGACCGCTCGCGCGGCGGACTTTGCCGTGAACGAGCTGAAGCGCCGCAATCTCTGAGATCCCTTCATGAGTGCGTTATCCGAATCCGAGATTCGAATGATCAATCGTCGTGAGGCGATTCGTTTCGTCAGCGCCTTGCTGGGAGGCGTTGCCTTCGCCGGCGGGAGCAGTCTGCTGGCCGCAGTTGAGAAGGCGAGCACGGCCAACGAGGGAACGTCCGGGGAATTTACGGTCCAAGATGTCGCATTCCTAGACGAGATCGCCGAAACGATTTTGCCCGCGACCAAGACCCCTGGCGCAAAGGACGCGAAGACCGGCGCATTTATGGCGCTCATGGTCACAGACAGCTACAGCCCCGCCGAACAAACAGTGTTCCGCGAAGGAATGCGGAAAGTCGAGGAGGCGACGATGAAGGCGAATGCCGTCTCGTTCATGGCGGCTACGCCTCAGCAGCGGCTTGCGGTACTCACCGCGCTTGATCACGAGCAGAAGCGCGTCATGGACTTGCGCGAAGCGGCAGATCGCAAGAAAAAAGGATTGACGCCCCTGCCGGTGAACGAGACCACGCCCAAGGAGGATGAATATCTGCCTGAAGACCGGAAAGAGGGCGTGCCGGCCGCGACGGGTAGCGGGCCGGAGGAAAATATCAAGAGGCCCGCCCACTATTTTCGCATGATGAAGGAACTCGCGCTGCTCGGCTACTTCACCTCCGAGATCGGCTGCACCCGGGCGCAGCGATACGTCGAAGTGCCGGGCCGCTTCGATCCCTGTATTCCGTACACGCCAGGTGAGCCGGCCTGGGCGCCCCATGCTTGAGCCTCAGTGAGTTAGCCTTGCGTGAGAGTTCAAGGTTTCTTCGATTGATCACCGGACGCCCGCGGTCCGGCGCTCAACGCTCCTAGGTGACGCAGGCGCTCATCAGTTGCCGGGTGGCTCGATAGGTACTCCGCCTGCGCCGCGTGCGGATGGGATTCAGTCAGCTTTTTCAGGGCTTCAGCAAGCAATGCCGGCGGCATTCCGTTAAGCACCAACACATGGGCGGCATACTCATCCGCCCGTTCTTCCAGCTCTCTCGAATATTTCGCTTGCATGAGCGTCGCCGGCGCTACCGCCAACAGGCTGCTGATATCGCCGATATAAAAAGCCAAAAAAGCACCCACAACGGAGCTTTGCAACATCAACTGCAGTCCATGATGTCCGTGCACGTGGCCCTCTTCATGGGCGAGCGTCGCCAAGATCTGCCCATCGTCAAGGAGCGTGACGAGATCATCGAGCACCATTATCGTTCCGTCCGGCAGCGTAAAAGCATTGGCTCCTAATTGAGGCGAGCGGCGAAACAGTAACTCTGCGTGCGGCGTGCCTCCTTCAGGCAACCGCAAAGCGTGAAATTTCGCGCTGAGCGCCTGCTGCCGCTCGTGCTCGATACTGCTCGGCAAAAGAATGTTGCCGTCCAAGATCCGTAGCGCCTGATCGGACAATGTCTTGCTGACAGCCAGGGGCATTTTTTCGGCCCCCTTCGCGGCCACCCACGGCAGGCCCCATTTGTATCCGGCAACCGCCAGCAGTGCACACGCGGCCAAGGAGGTTAAGACGAATTGCAGATGGCGCTGCATGCGATCAACCCATCCGTCGCGATGAGCCGTCGATAATAACAGCGCATCCAAGGCCTTCAGATCACTGACCTCGCAGAATGTACCGTCCCTGAAGTGTAGCCGACGCGGTGCCCGTCCCAGTCTTTCGTCCACTCGTACCTGGGCAAATGGAACGCGCACGTTGATGTCTTCGCCGGCCAGGATTAGATCTTCTCCGGCCGCCTGCAAACTGACCCGCCGAACGCGTGTCGTGCGTCCGTCGAAATAGTCAGCGCTGAGCATCAGTCATCGTCGGTTACAATGAAACATCGAAATCGAATGCGGAAGCCGCTTCCATGCCCACCGCACCCACACGGTCGGGAGCTGCGTCGACAAAGGCCTGCAGGTTCCCGGCCGGCACGAGTCGAATCGCTTCCAATTGAAATTTCGCTAGGCGAACCATGGCCCACGGAATGAACAGTCCAAGGGTCAGTACGACTAGGACCAGGTTGCTAAAACCGATCCAGACCAGGCCGAGCGGCGACATATCGCATTGAATGCGATGGTCGCCAACGCGGGTGTTGCTCCAAATCAAATTCGTGATGAGCGCATGAAATATCGGCCCAATCGAAACACCCACCAGGATCAGGGCGCCGTACAAAATGGCCAAGGCCTTGAAAGCTGCATACGGGTTGGCGTGCCCGCCGTGCTTTTGAGCCTGCGACATCGCCGCAAACTCAGCGCCGATACCGCTGAAGCCCATTATCAGTCCGAACACTACGGCCGCGACAAGCAGCAGGAGATATATTTTATAGAACTGTCCGGCTCGGGCATGAAACGAACATTGAGTACCGCCGAACCAACTGTTGTTGTGCTGATAGGCTTTGATCCGCTGATGCGCAAAGGGGGCCATCACGTACAGGGTAATAATCGATAGAAACGCGTTCAACAGAAAGACACGGTAGGCTCCGCCGACGGAGCCTCGAAAATGGAAGCGCACGCCACGCCAACTCGTATTATAGAGTCGGAAACGGAACGAATTGCGCAGCAGCCAGGGCATGACTAAGGCAATGGCGACGACGATGACAATTGTCCACGGTGAGCGGATTCGCGCCGAGTAGTTATAAGCGATCAGCATGAGCAGCGCGATCGCCCGTCCAATCAAAATCTTGACGGGATTTCCGTGAAAGTCAAAGCTCGAACCGGCTAATTCGGTGTGCCTGTAGAAATATTGCAGCCGCCTCACCTTGGCCCACGATGAATAAATGCCAAGGGTGACAATCGTCAATAGCAAATTGACAATCCAGATGCCGAAGTATTCAGCCCCGCTGCCGGTGAAGCGAATGGCCTCCGGCGCACTTGCATAATGACCGCTTCCCTGCGATTCGCCTGTCGGGGTCTGCTCCATAGATACAATTCCCTTTGACTATGTGGTCTCTTAAGGGTAGGCCCAAATAGAAGCGTTGCATACACCCGCGCACGGATCTGTGACCGGAGTAACGCAGAAGCGCATCGCGCCGGATGATCGGTCCTGCGTATGTTCGCCGGTTTGATAAAGCGCGTAGCATGCGCAGCGGCGTCCTCGTACACACGCCGCGGCATTCAAGCTGCTAATCCTCGAGAAGGCTGCGCAGCATCCAGGCAGTTCTCTCATGGATATTGAGTCGTTGTGTGAGCAGGTCGGCGGTCGGCTGGACATCCGCAGCAGCTGCCACGGGGAATATTTCGCGCGCGGTTCGCACTACGGTTTCGTGCCCTATAAGCAGGCTTTGCACCATGTCCAAGGCGCGCGGCGGCGTGGCGGGCGCATCGGCGACCGATGCCAGCTTGGCGAACTGACCGTAGCTCCCGGGAGCTGCATGGACGAGCGCCCTGATGCGTTCCGCAATGAGGTCCACCGCATGCCACAGTTCCGTATACTGCTCCATGAACATGGTATGCAGGGTATTGAACATCGGCCCCGGCGCTTCCCGGCTCCCGTCGCCTCGAAATACTCGGTGAACCGGCGAGGCTCCTCGGCATCGTAAGATTTAAGGTTATTTGCCCAGCGATAACCGATGGGGCTGATACCCCCGGGTCGCCGCCGTGCGGGGCGATTCACATTTTTGCAATGAGGTCGTTTTGTCCTCGACCCTTTCCATGGATACAGAGTCTTAGATGTCGTCATCGCCGTGGACGACAACGAGGTGTACAGTAATTGTTAAACGCCGTTGCGCCGGGTATTTAGCAAGACCGGCGGGAGGTTGGTGTAAATGACGATTTATCGCGATAACCCGAAGGCTATTCATAGCCTCGTTCGCGCCAATTCCGTGCATCGCGACCTCTATGTAGACAGCGCGCTATTCGATGTGGAAATGGAGCAACTCTGGCGTAACGCTTGGATCTACGTTGGGCACGACAGTCAGGTGCCTGAGGTCGGCGACTTCTACAGCACATTGATCGGTAAGGATCCGGTGATCCTTGTCCGAGCGGCCGACGAGCGCGTTCGGGTTCTGTCGAACCGCTGCGCGCACAAAGGGACGAAGCTGGTCAGCGCAGTACATGGCAAGTGCCTGGGCGGCATGTTCCGCTGCCCCTATCACGGTTGGACCTACCGGCTAGACGGCACCTTGCGTACAGTGCCGCTCAAACAGGGGTATGACGGCACGGGATTTGCCACGTCGTCGGCGTCTCAGGGTTTGTCCGAGTTTGTTTCGGTGAACTACCGGGGCTTCGTCTTCACTCGCCTCGCGCCGCAAGGCGTGGATTTCCATGAATATTTCGGTGACTCGCTGAGTTCGATCGACAATATGGTCGACCGCGCACCGGGCGGGCGCTTGGAAGTGGCCGGCGGCGTGCTGCGGTATCTGCATGACTGCAACTGGAAAATGTTCATCGAGAACCTGAACGACGCCATGCACCCCATGGTGGCGCACGAATCCTCAGCGGGTACGGCGAAGCGATTGTGGCGGGACGCGTCACCTTCCGAGCCCACCCCGATGGTGATCGAACAGTTCACGCCTTTCGTGAACGATTACGAGTTCTTCGAAAAAATGGGTGTCAAGGTCTACGAGAACGGCCACAGCTACACCGGACTCAACTTCTCCATCCATTCCAAATACTCCAGCGTCGGTCCCTATGAGAAAGCGATGATCGATGCGTATGGCGAGGAGCGCGCACGGAGCATATTGGCGGAATCCCGCCACAACACGGTTTACTACCCCAGCCTGACGATCAAGGGGGCGATTCAGGCGATTCGGGTTGCGCGGCCGCTTGCGGTGGACAAGACGTTGATCGAGAGCTGGACTTTTCGGCTGGCCGGCGCGCCGGATGAGCTGCTCGAGCGCACGACGACGTACTCGCGTCTCATCAACGCGCCAACCTCGGTGGTCGGGCACGACGATCTGCATTGTTACCGCGCCATACAGGAAGGTCTTGCCGGGAGCGGCAATGACTGGATAAGCCTGCATCGGAACTATTCGCCGGAAGAGTCGAGTCACATTGCCGGCATCTACGGAGCGACAAGCGAGGTGCCGATGCGTGGACAACATCGAGCTTGGGCGAAATTCATGACGCTTGGAATGCCGGTGGAGTAAGGCATCGTGGCTGACACTCGACTGTCCGAGTCATTGCTCGCTGAGTTCGTCTACCGCGAAGCCCGCCTCCTCGATGAGAAGCATTTCGAGGAGTGGTACGAGCTCTTTACCGATGATGGGCGCTACTGGATGCCGCTCACGCGCGGCCAGCCCAATGGTGAGACCCACACCTCGTTGTTCTTCGAAGACAAACTGCTGCTCAAAGTGCGCATTGAGCGGATGAGACACCCGAAAGCGTACTCTCAGCAGCAGCCGAGTTTCTGTCAACACGTGCTGCAAAAGCCAGCGCTCGAACAGCAGCAACCAGACATGGGTGAATATGTGATGAGAACGCCTTTCATGTACCTGGAGACTCAACTCGACAGGCAGACTTTTCTGGCGGGTGTCGCCTACCACCGCCTGGTCTCGATCGAGGGAGCGCTGCGTATCCGGCAGAAGAAAATCGAGCTGGTGAATTGCGATGCGGCACTTCCTTCGATTCAGCTCCTGCTGTAACTGGCTGGCAGACCGTGAGCGACCTGGGTGACAAGTTTGTTCTCGTGACCGGAGGTAGTTCGGGGATCGGCGCTGCGCTGTGCGAGACGTTTCTGACCGCCGGCTATCAGGTGATTTCACTCGAGCGGCGAGCCGCGAGAGCCGCGGTTCGCGGAATCCAGCACGTACAAGTAGATTTGACCGATGCGCTGGCGACACGCGAGCTCGCCGTCGATTTGGCGCGCCGATTTCCGATCACGACGATAGTGCATAACGCGGGAGCCATCCGCGAGAAGCCGCTCGACGCAGCCACGCTCGAGGATTTGCAATCTTTGACCCATTTGCATCTTGCGGCGCCCTTGTCTCTGGTGCAGGCAAATCTTGCCACCATGAAACAGCAACGCTTCGGCCGGATCGTGTTGATATCGACGCGTGCAATTCTTGGGCTGGCGAACCGCACGGTGTATTCAGCGACGAAGGCAGGCATGCTTGGGCTTGCACGGACATGGGCGCTGGAGCTTGGCGCCCACGGCATTACCGCGAACGTCGTGGCACCGGGGCCGATCGAGGCGACTGAGATGTTTCACGAGGTCATTCCGCCGGATAGCCCGAAGTTGCCGCGCATCATTGACGCCGTTCCGGTTAAGCGCCTCGGACGGCCCGAAGATGTGGTGCGCGCGGTGATGTTCTTTGCCGCCCCCGAGGCGGGTTTTGTCACCGGACAGACGTTGTTTGTCTGCGGCGGTACGTCGGTGGGCAGCATTGTCTACTGATACTCTCGCGAAGCCTACCGATGGTGGATAGTTTCAGCAGTCAATCGGTTTCCGCGTTGTTCGAGCGCACCGCGGCCGCTTTTGGAAATCGGGAATTCCTTCATGTGCCAGCCGAGGCCTGTCGCGGATATTCCGATTCGGCACTGACTCTCAGCTACGGGCAAGCCGGTGCTCGCGTCGATGTACTCGCCTCACAGCTGCGCGCGGCGGGTTACCGGCCGGGCCACCGAGTTGCGCTCGCTCTCGATAACCGGCCGGAGTTTTTTCTTTATTTTCTGGCCTTGGCACGGCTGCAGGTGAGCATCGTGCCGCTCAATGCGGCGATGAGTGCTGCGGAGCTGACCTACGTCATCGTCCACGCGGACGTCGCGTTGACCGTGACGCATGCGGGGCATGCCGCGCATATTCGAACGGCACTCGGTGGCGCGACGCCTTTGCACATGGCCGCCGGCGATGAGAGCAGCTTTCCAGCGCCGACCGGGCCGCGGCCCGCCGATGCGGAGGAGGTGGCACTTCTGTACACCTCCGGTACCACCGGACAGCCCAAGGGCTGCATTCTCACCAACGACTATTTTATGGACATTGGTCGCCTGTACACGGGGCTCGGCGGCTATTGCAGGTTCGAAGGTGTCGGCGACCGCCTTATCACCCCGCTTCCGGTCACGCATATGAATGCGCTGGCATGTTCTTTCATGGCCATGCTGGTGACCGGGGGATGCCTGGTACAGCTCGACCGATTTCATCCATCGACGTGGTGGCATTCCGTGCGTGGGAGCCGCGCAACAGCCTTTCACTATCTGGGCGTGATGCCGGCCATGCTGCTGAGCGCTCCGGCAACGCCGGAGGACAACTTGCGGGGTTCCGTGCGCTTTGGCTTCGGCGCCGGCGTCGATCCGCGGCATCACGCGCCGTTCGAGTCCCGATTCGGCGTGCCCTTGGTCGAAGGTTGGGCCATGACCGAGACAGGAGCAGGAGCGTGGATCACCGCCAACAAGGAGCCGCGTCATATTGGGCAGCGCTGTTTCGGCAAGGCGCCTACGGGTCTGGCCTATCGGATCGTCGATGACCAGGGCGGCGACGTGGCGACGGGTGCGGTGGGCGAGCTTTTGGTGCGGCGTCTGGGTGCCGAGCCTCGTCGTGGTTTTTTCACGCGCTATTACAAAGACGACGCGGCAACGGCCCAGGCTTGGGACGGCGGGTGGTTTCATACCGGCGATCTCGTCCGGCTCGGTGAGGAGGGCTCGTTCTTCTTCGTTGACCGCTCAAAGAATATCGTTCGACGCAGCGGCGAGAACATAGCGGCAGTCGAAGTTGAAAGCGTGCTGCAGACCCACCCCGATGTGGAAGCGATTGCCGTTTGCCCCGTCGTCGACGACATTCGCGGCGAAGAAGTCTTCGCCTTCGTGGTTCTGCGGGCAGGCATTGCCCCGGACCTGACCGTTGCACAGCGATTGCAGGCGTATTGTCAGCGGGCGCTCGCCTACCACAAGGCGCCGGGATATATAGGGTTTAGATCCGATCTGCCGCAGACCGCTTCACAAAAGCTTGCCCGTGCGCAGATCAAAGCACTCGGCGCTGCCGCGATCGAGCTCGCGCAGGCGTTCGATCTTCGGCACCTGAAGAAGAAGCCGGCTGATTTAATTGACGGCCCATGGCAATTGTGACTTGTCGAGATTTTTAGCGATTAAACTAAGCGCCCTGGATTCGGAGAAAGGCCTTTGTCAGCGAGCGGGAAAGACGGCGATTATCGAGATGTTGTGCTCGTCGCGCCCGTTACGGTGCCGTACTCGCGCTATTCCATCCGCAGTGCTCATTGGTTCGTTGCTCAGGCCTTATCATACCTCCTGAAGGAATCGCGACTCGCGAAGGGCGACATCGACGGCATGAGTATCGGCAGCTTCACGTTGGCGCCGGATACGGCGATTGGACTCACGCAACATCTGGGAACCACGCTGCGATGGCTGGACTACGTTCCGCTCGGCGGGGCCAGCGGTATCGTCGCGCTGCGCCGCGCATTGCGCGCCGTGCAGGCGGGCGACGCCGACGTAGTGGCCTGTATTGGCGCCGATACGAATCACGTCGACTCGTTTCGCCAAACCCTGGGCAATTTCAGTGTGTCTGCTCGTGATGCCGTGGTCCCGTACGGAGCCGGCGGACCAAATGCTAGTTTCGCATTTCTGACCTCCTACTACATGCGAACCTATGGCGCGACCCGAGAGGATTTCGGCAAGCTCTGTGTGGCACAGCGCGACAACGCGCTGGGCTACCCGCACGCCATGTTCAAGAAGAAACTTACCCTGGACGAGTACTTGGGCGCGCGTTTGATCGCCGACCCCATTCGGTTGTTCGACTGCGTCATGCCTTGTGCTGGCGCCGAAGCGTTCCTGGTTATGACTCGGCAGCGTGCCGAGTCTCTGGGGCTTGCCTACGCGACGGTGCGCTCGACCTGTGAACGTCACAACGCATTTCCCGAAGACCCGATTCAGATGCGCGGCGGCTGGGTTCTCGACCGCGAGCACCTCTATGGTGCAGCCGGCGTCCAGCCCTCCGACATCGACTTCGTCCAGACCTATGACGACTATCCGGTGATGTCTATCATTCAACTCGAGGATCTGGGCTTTTGCGAAAAGGGAGAAGGACCGAGCTTCATTCGCCGCAATTCCTTCACCGTGGACGGTTCATTTCCGATCAATACCAGCGGGGGCCAACTCTCGGTCGGGCAAGCTGGTTGCGCGGCCGGATTTCTCGGACTGGTTGAGTCCATTCGCCAGCTCACGGATCGCAATTTGGCTCACCCCGTCCCCCGCGCGCGCTTCGCCATCGCGGTCGGTTTCGGCATGATCACCTACGATCGAGGTTTGTGTTCGGGAGCGGCTGTTCTTGGCCGGGCAGGAACATGATCCCGCCGCTCATCCGGCCGAAGCGCAAGAATCCGATTCTTCGCACTCCACTGCCGTTGCTGCCGGCGGGGATGCGTTCGCGAGCGGCGCTTGGTCTGACAGCCTCCGCAGCGCTGGGGCAATTCCGGTTGCAAGTCTGCGGTGAGTGCGACGCCGTTCAATATCCGCCGCGCGAGAGCTGCGATCGCTGTCTGTCCGATCGGCTACGGTGGCGCGAGCAATCCGGACGCGGAGAGCTGATATCCGAAACGACCGTTCATCGCAGCCAAGATCCGTTCTTCAGCGAGCGCATGCCCTGGCGCGTGGGGCTGGTGAGGCTGGATGAGGGACCGACGGTGATCGCGCACTTGCATGGCGGCTGCGCACCGGCTCCCACCCGGGTGCGCGTCGGCGCGAGGCTCGACAAGTCCGGACAGGGGGTGCTGGTGGCATTTCCCATCGACGAGGTACTGAATATGGCTGACGATCGGCAACTACGCGAGATGACTTGCGATCCAAAATTTCGCAAGGTGTTGGTGACGGACGGTAAGACAGGTGTCGGCCAGGCCGTGGTTCGCAACATCATTGCCGCCGGCGCCGATTTGGTGTGGGTGGGTTATGCCGAGCCGTGGAAGACCTTCCCAGGGCTCGCGGAACTGGCGGCACTGCCGGAGGTAGTGGTGTTACCGCTGGACCTGACGGACTCACAATCGGTGAAGACCATGGCCGCGGAAATCGGCGGCAAGGTAGACATTCTCATCAATACGGCTGAATTGCATCGAGCTCAAGGCATAGCCTCACGCAGCGGCATCGAAGTGGCTCGTGCGGAAATGGACATCAACTACTTCGGCCTGCTGCGGCTTGCGCAGGAATTCGGGCCGGTCATGCGGTCTCGCGGCGCGGACGGCCAATCGAGCGCGACTGCATGGGTCAACTTGTTATCGATCTATGCGCTCAGCAATTATCCTCTGCATGGAACATTTTCGGCGTCGAAAGCGGCGGCTCTATCGCTGTCGCAGTGCTTGCGGGCCGAAATGCGCGCCGCTGCCGTGCGTGTGATCAATGTTTTTCCGGGACCGATCGACGATGAGTGGAATCAGACCACGCCACAGCCGAAATTGACCCCTGACGCGTTGGCCAAGGCCATTGTCCGCGCGCTGCAGGACGGCGTTGAAGATGTATATCCCGGCGATGTGGCGCAGGAGTGGCTGCTGCGTTGGCAGGAAAGTCCCAAGACGCTCGAACGCGAGTTGAGCGCTTGAGCCCCCCTGCGTTGCACCTAGAGGAGCTGGCCCATGGCTGCCAATTCGCTGATTTCGTTAGCCGCTGAACTGCTGTCGGGACAAATTCGAGTCGTCGACCTGACGCAGACCCTGTCTCCGGAATTTCCGCAGATAGCACTGCCACCTGAATTTGGCCAGTGTTGGCCGTTCCGCATGGAGGAAATCTCGCGCTACGATGATCGCGGGCCGGCGTGGTACTGGAACAATTTCTCCTGCGGTGAGCACACGGGCACGCATTTTGACGCGCCCATCCACTGGGTGTCAGGTCGTGCCGTGCCGAACAATTCGACCGACTCGCTGCCCGTGCAGCATCTGATCGGCCCGGCATGCGTGATCGATTGCTCTCGCGAAGCGAAAGCGGATCCGGATTTTCTGCTCACCGCCGATCGCCTGCGGCAATGGGAAGTGGAGCACGGCCGCATTCCGCCGCGAGCGTGGGTGCTCATGCGTACAGATTGGTCGAATCGTTTCGATCCCGTCGCCTATCAAAACTACGATGAGACCGGTCAGCATACCCCCGGACCTGCGACTGACGCGGTCAAGTTCCTTATTGAGGAGAGGGACATCGTGGGATTCGGCTCCGAGTCGATCGGTACGGACGCCGGCCAGGGATACCACCTCAAGCCCCCGTATCCTTGTCACTACTACATGCATGGCGCGGGTCGATATGGGTTGCAGTGCCTGACCAACCTCGATCAGCTTCCGCCCACCGGCGCCATGATTTTTTGCGCGCCCCTCAAGATAAAGAATGGTTCCGGCAGTCCGATTCGAGCCCTGGCTTTGGTTCAGAACTAGGTACATCGGCACTGGAGTTTCGGTCCTCAGAGCAGATCAAGTCCTGCATCGTCGGAGCCGAAGAGCGAGCCATCGCGCCCATGGATCTCGATATGCGTCCGTCCCTGCGCCGCGTTGAAATCGGCGTATAGAGAAGCGAGCGCACCACCATCAAAGCGATAGCTCGCCATGATTGAATCATTAACGCCGTTCGCCATCGATGGGCTAGAGCGCCCCATTGCGCAGGCTTCCACGGGTTCCTGAGCCAGGATGCATCGTATTGCATCGGCATGATTGGTCCCCATGACGACGCCGGCAGCGCGGCAAGCCCGGATGACAAGGAGCTCCTCTCAAATACTTAGCGTTCCATGTTTTGCGGCATCAGGGCGAGAGTCCGCAGCGAAAGTCCATTTTGCGGGCTGCTACCGCGGCGTCAGAATGCGATGGTGCCATCGTCATCCGGCTGGATGCAGAGGCATATCCGGAGTCGATGGATGGGCGCGGCGATCGTGACCGAAACAGCGTAGAAGCTCAAAAGCGATGTCGCCAAAAAAGCAGGGAATCCGCGTCAAAATAACCCGGCGCTCGCGCTCCGAGAGTTGGGCCGGCGCGCGGGCTATTGCAGCGTGATGTCGACGGTCGTGTTACGGACGCCGCCGAAGGAGGGCATGTCCTCCTCGCCCACCGAATGCACGGAAGCCACCATGTGGCGCTGGCGGTCATAAAGGAAATTCCCGGTCACCGGCACGACGCCGTTTTGCGTTATCCGCGTAGTCGTGAAGCCTATCCCGAGCACTTCGTGCCCATGGTAGGACTGCATGCCTTGGTAGGTGAAATTGACCACCTCGTCCTTGTCGGCGATCGATACGCGCCACGTATCGCCGTCGTTGAAAGAGGTCTTTTTCGCGGCGCCTAGCGCGAGGTCGTTGAAAATCGCCAATTGCCGCGTAAATGAGAATGCCGCGAAGTTGACCGACTCCTCGTGTGTACGCGGATGATAGCCTCGGGTCACCGTCGAATTGTTTTGGTCGAGACCGGATGCCTTGATCATGGCGAGATCGTATTTCGGCACGATTTCCCCGTCGCTTAAGACATTGCCTTCGAAAGGTTCATTCAAGGACCAACCGCGGGGCGAGAAGCCCTTGAAGCTATTTCGGATCATGGCGTGGACGGATCCATCGTCCTCGATGCGGTCCGTCGCAACCGTGAATGACATCGACATCGACATGGGCATCGGGGCCACTCCACCTTTTTTCAGCACCAGATCGGGCGTCGACGCGCTGATCGGTTCGATCCACGCCATGGTGTATTCATATTTCAATACCTCGCGGGGCTCGAGGGCTCCCGCGGGAGCTGCCAGGGCGAGGGCCCCCAAGATCATGATCCCCGTGAGACGTCGTTGCGGCATATCAGTGCTTCTCCGTATAGCCCTGGGGCGGTTCGAACATGGACTCATCGTGCGTCGTCAGCGGCTGGATGTTGCCGCGTTCGAGCGCAATACCAAAGGCTGCCGGCGTATCGTCGTCTACCATCACGGTCCGATACAGGACAAGTTTTCCGGGTTCCCGGTGCGAGACCGTATTACCGAGCAAGCACGCCGTGACCAGTGGCTGCGCAACGGAAGCGCCTTGTCCAGAGTCATACCGAGGATCGGGCAGGTCTGCGACGAATTCCGTTTCCGTGACGTGATGGCGGCCGGCCGCACAAAGAAAAGAATCCCGCGTAATGACGATCGTGCCGCTGGTTCGATAGCCACGGGAGGTAATCCCCTCGATCTGCGCTTCGGGCAGGCTCTCGAGGGTCGGTGCACCCTCGAGGGTCGCGGTGCCCCTGACGCCGGCCGACGTCGCCGTGAACGCCTCGCCAATGGGCGGCGTTCGTACGGCGGTGAAGGTGTGGTTGGTGGCGTCCAACGTCACCGTGAGGCCGCGGTCAGGCTGGTCGATCTTCGCCGCTCCCGGGGTCAATTCAACTCGGCTCCAACCCTGGTAGTACGCAAACTTGGCCAACACCCCAGTCCGCTGACGGGCCAGCTTGCCGTTTGCGTACCCTTCCTTTTGCTGGTCGAACTCGGCCATGTTGGCCTTGATGGCGACGTTGCCTGCGACGTGGGCCGCATGTTCCAAGATCAACGTTGGAACCACGCCCATCGGCCCAGCTTGGGCGCTCAACGCTCCGGCCACGCCCAATACCGTAAGCGCGGTCAGATCGAGTTGGTGTTGTTTCGGCACGACTAAGGGCGGTAAGGACGCGATCGCTGCCGCATCCGCCGCGAAAGTGCCGACCGAAGGCGGCGGCGTCCCCGGTGGCAGCAGGCGCGCAATTTCGTCGAATGCGATCCCGCGCGGCGTGTGAGTATCCTTGACTAACGTTTGATCCGCGCTGGGCAACGCGCCGGCAAAAATCAGGACGACGAGGGCCTCGAGCATGTGTCCCCCAAGTGATCTACAAAGATTCGCCGGTGGCGCCGCCATGCACAGTATCGCTCAAAGCACGGCGCCATCAAATTGCGATTCTCTTATTTGCGCATTGCAACAGCTCCTCGCTCATGCTCTGACCGGCCTCGGATCGCCGGCAGATTCCCCCGCGGCATACGGACTCAAACGACGGACGCATGAGCCTTGCAGCGACCACGGGTCAGTTGAGCGCAGGATAACGGAGTATATTCATGGCCAACCGGTCACATAGGAGCGAATAATGCAAAGGTTCCTGCCGCGTTCGGAGACATCGCTTCTCGTTATCGCGATCGCGACAGCGGCGCTTTCGTCGATTGCGATAGGCCAGACGAATCCAGGACAAACCAATCCTCAGCTGGCTGACGGTTCAGCTGCCGCCGAACGCGTGATCGCGAATGGCAATCCGCCGCTTACCGACGCCATGGTTTCGCGGTTCGTCAATTTGCTCTGTTGGTCGCTCGAGATTCCGAACGAGTCCACCACGGATCAAATTACCAACATGGCACTCGATCAATCCATCCGGAACATGATGGTCCAGGACTGGAAGACCCCCACTGGGATCAAACAGGATTTGGACTTTCTGAACTGGCAGGGAAAGCTGGCGCGCATGACTCCAGAAGAGCGCGAGTTCATCCGTATCAGCTATCAAAGAGAAGTTGTGAAGGCCGCGCGGACAGGCCCTGGCAAGCGCGAGTCGCGGCAGATCATTGCCGCCTACGACGGGGCCCATCCGGTCATTGCAGCCGGAAGCCCCGCGCTGACGCGCCAGGCCGCAGACGCTTTCACAGGATATGTATGCTTCACCGAAGGCATAAAAGCGGGCCGGAATATTCAATGCCCGCAGGCGGTACTGGACAAATCCGCTCAGAACCTCGCGCAGCAATATCCTACGATGACACCGCTGGAACAGAAGGACATCGCAGAGCTGCCAATTAAACTGGCCTTCATGCGTTGGAAGTGGGCAACCTCATCTGAACCAGACCGTCAGAAATTGCGGGCGCAGTGGCTGCCGGCGTCGGCCGCGCCTGCGCAGGATCCCCTATGGGCGGCGGCCTACGCAGCAGCCGAGAGGGCAAACGCGTTCGCCAAGAAAGACCCGCTGCAGGTCACCGAACAAGAGCTACATGCGGCGGGCAAAGATGCCACGGCTGCTGCCCGGGAGTGCGGCCGCACCGGCTCCCCCGCGTATGACTTGAAAGCAGTAGCATATTGGGAGCAGCTCGCCTCCCAGTACAACGGGGATCTAAGTGTCTACAGACAAAATTCCGCCCTGCGCGCCGCCGACGCGGCCCGGCAGCGGGTCGCGTTGAATCAGGCGTTAATCCGCATGCAGATGCAGAATCAACAGATGTATAACAATCAACTGCATGACTCGTTGAACGCGGTCAACATGCAGGCGGATGCGAACGGGCGCAATATCGCCGCGCACGTCAATGACTCACCTTCGGATTGGGTGGTCCGCAGGGCTCCCTAGCTCAAGTGCGAGCGGTCCGATCTGACCCGGCGTGATGTTGGCGGAGTGAGCAACACTTTGGCGAGCGGAGTAAGACTACACTAGGGGCGTGACGAACATCGACAACGGTGAATCTTCGCTCTCAACTCGCGGTACATGGCTATTTGCATTCGCGTTCTGGGTCGCTGGGCTGGCGATCATTGGTGTCGCGCTCGGCTGGATTCCAATCGCGGCGCAGGACATTCACGCGCCACGTTGGGTTGTGGGCGCTGCAGGGGCGACGTTCATTGCGGGGGGATTCGCGCCCCTAGCTGCACGTTGGGGTCCTTCCTCAATCATGTCGCAGATCACCGGTGCGGGGGTCGTATTGCCGCTCACCCTGGTGGCGAACTGGGTTGCGTTTGGTCCGGGCGCACGCCAGTTCTCCGGTGGCTTAAGCTTTGGCTTCTTCGCAATTTCGCAGCGCACTTCCGCAGTGGGTGGGCGTATCGCATTCGGTATCGGCGCAACACTGCTCGATATCCTCATCGTTACAATTGTCGTGCACCGCCTTCGCGATAGAAGGAATGCTAGAAAATAATGGCAAGTTGTTTATGGATCATCAATACGGCAGGGCCGAGGGTTCATCCAGGAAGTCATTCACGCGAAGGACTTCGATCGTAGTGGGGAAGGCCCCTTGCCCTGCGCTCAATCTCAAGTCCTTATCCGAGTCAAGGCGAGTAGGATAATTCGCTGGTTAGACGAGGGGAGTCTGACGTCGACTTGAGCCCCAGCCTGATGGAGGTCATCAAGGTTCAGCGCAATATTGTCGGTGTCGTTACCTGAAGGAATCTGTATGAGTGATCCCGTTAAGTCCTCGCAGAACGCAACCGCCGATGACCATGCGGCGGATGCAAAGCCGACCGACAAAGGAATTCCGTCCCCGCCGCCCGAAGGAGGGCTAGAGAAAGTTGCGGCGGCCGAGGGCAAGCTCCCGAGGCCGGGCAAGGCTGTAGAGGAGAAGATGGGGGCAAATATGCCCGACCAAAAATAAGAATAGTAAGGTGCCCAAGGGTACCCGGCGTCCGATTACGCTACCATGACAAACCCCTCTAGTCGCCCAGGTGCGAGTGCGTATGGTTAGCCGACGATTGTTCATAGGCTCGACCCTGGCGGCTTTTGCGCCGGCCTTGGCGCCGGCCTTGCCGCGCCCGGCTCATGACATGGGTGTGCAGCTTTACTCGGTTAGAGATCTTGTGCTTTTACATCCCGAGAAAACCCTGCATGCTTTAGCGGCGATGGGATACCGCACGGTAGAAATGATACGTAGCCAAGTGGTCCCGCTCGCGCCATATCTGAAGGCCGCGGACTTACGCCCGGTTAGCCTGCATTTTGAAACGCCCATCATTACGCAGAATTGGGATGCTTGGAAACACGCGGATATGCCTCCGGTCGAGCCCCACGTGACCTTCGATGAAGTAATTTCTCTTGCGCGCGATCACGGTTTTGAATATCTGGTCTTTAATTATCTCACCCCGGAAGAGCGGTTGGACCTGGATTTCTATCGCGAGCTTGCCGAGAAACTCAATGTGGCCGCCGAGCGGTGCCGCTCGGCGGGACTACGCTTCTGTTATCACAATCACGATTTTGAGTTCGAGCCCAAGGGTGGTGGAAGACCGATAGATTCTTTGCTAGCCCATCTCGATCGCAACCTCGTGCGGCTGGAGGTCGATATATTCTGGGTCAGCATGGCGGGCGTTTCGGCAGCAGAGTTTCTACGCGAGAATACCGGCAGAGTTGAGCTGCTGCACCTAAAGGATAGGGCGCCCGGCACGGCGCGGCACTACGAGATTGCCACCGTGCCAGAGAGCGCGTATCGCGAGGTCGGAAACGGTGATTTACCGATTCCAGAGATTCTCGATGCTGCCGCTTTCGCGGGTGTGCAACACTATTTTGTTGAACAAGATTTTAGCCCCCATCCTCTGCAAAGTCTGCGGGAGAGCTACGGGTATCTTCGCAAGATCGGGTTTTGAGCGCACATTTGGGACCGCGCCCGTGAACTTGGCTTCACCTTCGGTGAACCAGCCGATATAGCCGCCATGGAAGTACCTACTGCTCGTGTACCTGCTTACGGACAGTCAGCGGGAGCGTGCCTGCGACTTGATCAACGGCGCCCTCGCCGCCGGAATATTGCAGACGCAGGTCGGTGCGCGATTTTCGCTGGCTCGACACGGCGCAGGCGCAATATCGCGGTCGAGTCCGGATCCGTGATCGGTAATGTCGTCGTCACCATTGACTAATCGATCGGCCCGCAGAGTTCGCTCGTTGCGTAAGACCCCCTCGGCCGCGCGGCTCGTTTTGCTGGTGACCGCCGCCGTGTTCATCAACTATATCGACCGCGGCAACCTGGCGACGGCGGCGCCGGATGATGCACGACGAGCTGCATTTGAGCGCGAGTCAGCTCGGGATCCTGCTGTCTGCGTTCTATTATGGTTATGTCGTGTGCATGCCGGCCATGGGCTGGCTCGCGGAACGCTATGGTGCCAAGCGTGTGCTGGCGGCCGGCGTCACCATTTGGTCGGTTGCGACGTTGACGACCGGGTTCGCAGGAAGTTTCGCCACCCTATTGGCGCTGCGCGTGCTCCTTGGTATCGGCGAGAGCGTCGCGTTTCCCTGCGCGTCAAAAGTGCTGGCACACGCCGTCGATGTCAGTCGATTGGGGGTTGCCAACGGCATCTTGAGTTTCGGCTACTTGCTGGGGCCCGCCGTCGGTACGTTGCTTGGCGGCTATCTCATGACCGTATTTGGCTGGCGGCCGGTGTTCATCGTGTTCGGCGCTGCTATCGCTCTGTGGCTATGGCCATGGCGAGGGGTGAAGATTGGTCCGCCGGCCGCGGCCAGTCGGCTTTCCGTCGGCTCGCAACCGTCATTCGCTCAAGTCCTGAGGCGGCGCGAACTGTGGGGCGCTTCCCTCGGCCACTTTGCCTCGAATTACGGCTATTACTTCATTGTGTCGTGGCTGCCGTTCTATCTGGTGAAATCGCGCGGCTTTTCCATGGGCTCGATGGTGGCCATTGCGTCTTGGGCTTACTTGCTGAATGCCTTGAGCGCACTCGCCATGGGCTGGCTCGCCGATCGATGGATACGCGCCGGACGCAGTCCCACGATGGTCTACAAGGGCATCATGGCGGCCAACCATATTGCCGGAATCGCCTGCATGATCGGCATGGTGACGCTGCCGGCAGCGGGCTCGATTGCGGCGTTGTTCGTGTTCGAGATCGTCAGCGGTTGTTCCTACCCGGGCTTGTTCGCGATACCGCAGATCCTCGCAGGCCCCACGCGCGAGCGCGCGCTGGGTGGGGGTACAGAATGCCGCAGGCAATGTAGCGGGCCTCATCGCACCGGCGATCACCGGAGTACTGGTCGATCAGACCGGACTTTTCGATGTTGCGTTTGCAGTGGCCGCCGGCGTGAACGTCCTTGGCTTGATCGGCTGGGTGCTGATGTTGCCGAAGATAGCGCCCGATTCAGTGGACGCCATCGGTCGCGCCGACCCCAGCACCCTAATGGCACTTTCAGATGCTAACAGTGAGGACTTCATGACGAAGCCTGACCTGATCGAATTCAACCTGCAGGGACGCCGCGCACTCGTGACCGGCAGTGCGTCGGGTATCGGCTTGGCAACCGCCGAACGATTGGCTCGCAGCGGCGCCCACGTCGCGATGAACGACCTGCCGACCGACGCGTTGACCCGGGCGGTGAGTGACTTCAAAGCTCAAGGCTTGCGGGTAGAAGCGGTGCCCGGCGATCTCAGTGTGTCGGCGAGCGCGCGCGAGGTAGGCTTGAAGACATTGGAATTGCTCGGCGGACTTGACTATCTCGTCAATAACGCCGGCGCACCTGGCACACGCACGCCCATTCCGCCCTCGGACCTCGACGCGTTGACGGATGAATTCTGGGACCGGATTCTACGGATCAATCTAATGAGCGCCTTCTGGATGACGAAGACGCTGGCGGCTGCGCTGACCGATTCGCGCGGCGCCGTGGTCAATACGGTATCGGTGGCGGCGCTTGGCGGCGGCGGAAGCAGCACCGCCTACGCGACGGCAAAGGCGGGACTGGCAGGATTGACCAGAGAATTGGCTCGGGGTCTTGCGCCGGCGGTCCGCGTCAACGGAATTGCACCGGGTTACGTGAACTCGAATTGGGAATGCTCGTTTGGCGACATGGACGCTGCGGCAAAGGCTACGGTCCCATTGGCACGCGTTGGGCAAACTGAAGACTATGCAGAGGTGATCGTGTATCTGTGCGCCGGCGCATCGTATATCACGGGAGAGGTCCTTCCCGTCACCGGGGGCATACGCATCTGACCGCCGGCCCTGATCCGCGCCGCCGCCCCATTGGAGCGCCGGGAATGCAACAGTTCCGCCGAGACGGTCTATTGCTGACGCGCCGCCTCTGCGCTTAAGCTAGCTTCTCATGAAAGAGCTGCTCGTCCCCATCGGTGCGAATCTGGTGGTCGGGATCATCTTGCTCGCGCTGTTCGCGCTGTTCGCGCTGCTCGCGCTGCTCGTGTGGAAGCGTCGTCCCGAGGCCGTGCGACTCCTGAGCGATGCGGACGCACTTGCTGAATTCCAGCGGGACTTCCCGAGCACCTCCCCTGCAACGCGCGACCTCGGCTCGGCTCCTTTGCTCGCGAAGTAGAACAGTCAAGAGAACCCGGCGGTGCCCGGATGCCGTCGCTGTAAATCGGCATCGAGCTTGCCCATCGGATTTGAAAGAGGAAAGGACTCAGCAAGATGACGCCGCGGCCTGTTGCCCTGATCACCGGAGCCAGTGCCGGCCTCGGAGCTGAGTTTGCGCGCGGGCTTGCCGCACAGGGCGCCGATCTGATCCTGACGGCACGGCGCGAAGAGCGCTTGGCTGCCCTGGCGAAGCAATTGCACACCGAGCATGGCACGCAGACTGAATTCCTGGCGGCGGATCTTGCCACCGATGCGGGCGTGGCTGCGGTCAAAGCCAAGATCGTTGCGACGCCGAACCTTCACTGGCTCATCAACAATGCCGGTTTTGGACTGCCGGGCAGATTTGACAGGGCCGCGATCGATGACCTGGATCGAATGCACCGATTGCACGTGCTGGCACCCCTACAGCTGACCCATGCCGCTTTGGGCGGCATGGTGGCGCGGGATGCCGGCGCAATCATCAACGTCGCTTCGGTGGCGAGCTTTTTATTGAGTTCGGGGTCGGTCGGATATGCCGCCAGCAAAAGTTGGCTGCATGTATTAAGCGAGGGTATCTACGTGGAGCTGAGAAGCGCGCAGTCGAAGGTGTGCATTCAATCGTTGTGTCCGGGCTATACGGTGACGGAATTTCACGATGTGATCGGGATGGATCGCGCGCTGATACCCAAATTTCTCTGGCTCGATGCGCGCTTTGTGGTGCGGGAATCCCTGCAGGCTCTCGAGCGCAATGACTTGCTCGTCATCCCGAGCTGGAAGTATCGGCTGATGGTAAGCCTGGCGAGGGCCCTGCCGGGACATCTTCGCCATGCCCTTGCTGTGCGCGCCGGCCGCAGAATGCGGCGGGATTCCTGAAGGGGGGCGCGAGGCGCGAAGAATCGCGCTCTAGGCTCATGATCTCCGAGAACAGCTGGCTGCCGGTGACGAACGATATTTTGTCCATCAACTCGTGCCTATCCTCCGGGTGCTATTTGGGCGGTCGCGCCGCCCGCCGATTCGCGGGCACACCTCTTCGGTGCCTCGTCACGGGCTTCTTGGTGTCGGCAGCCTCAAACAATTGCCGAAACCCGTGTGCCAACAGTTCGACGGCCTTCCCCAAGGCGCCGAGTTGCCCAACCCGGACTATCGCGACGGATCGGTGCAGGTCAAACGATGGGGGACGCAATACTTTCACGGGATCGATAGAATGATTCCTGGCAATAAAGCGAGCGGGTAGCAGCCCGACACCATAACCGGACTGAACGAACGCCAGCTGCATATGCATGTTGTGGATTTCAGCCGCAATCATGGGGGTGAAGCCGGCACGCTCCATCCGATCGATGAGGCTCGCCCGAAGAATGCACCCGGGCGGATTGAGCACCCAGGGTGCTCGGCCCAAACTTTTCCAATCACCGTCAAGGTTGCCTGCGGCGCCTTGAACGATCTCCATGCGGTCGCGAGCGATGATATTCGTCAGAAGAGGTGGAGGCGCGGTTCTACCTTCGGGCAACAGCACGGCAGCAACGTCGAGTTCACCCGCGAGCAGCCGGTTGAATTAATTCACCGGTCAGTTCGCTCGACAGCCGCAGTCGGACCTTGGGGTATTTCTCAGTCAGCGCCTGAATAGGTTCGATAAGCGTCCCCTCGGCCAGGGCATGCGAGAGCCCGATGCGCAAGAGGCCGTGAGGCTCGGCGTCGCTCGAGGTAAGAGATTTCAGCGCCTCGGTCCGCTGCAGCAGATCTCGCGCTTGTTCGAGCACCCTGGAGCCAAGCGAGTTCAGACGCGGCGGCTTTACCGAGCGGTCGAGCAACTCGGCACCCAACGCAGCCTCCAGCCTTTGCACTTGCCGGGTAATCGCAGAGGGCGTCCGGAATAGACGATCGGCTGCACCGGCGATGGACCCGGCATGGGCGAACTCTACGAGGGCGCGTAAATCTTCGAGCAAGGGGGTCTCCTGAAGCGTTCTTCCCGACGAATAACCGAATCGTGCTCCAACGGCATTATAATCGTGATAATAATGAAGTTAGTAGAATTTTCATGTCTTGCATCAGAATATCAACGAACTCATGCTTTTCGCGGAAATCTGAATGCCTCATGCAATCCAAATTCGGCAGACGGGCGGTCCCGAGGTTCTGAGCTGGACAACGGTCGATGTCGGTGAGCCCGGGTCGGGTCAGGTGCGCCTGCGCCAGGCGGCGGCAGGCCTCAACTACATTGACGTTTATCACCGCACCGGATACTACCCGCAGCCGCTTCCCTTTATCCCGGGCCTCGAAGGCGCCGGGACCGTCGAGGCAGTCGGCCAGGATGTGCGGGGTCTGAAAGTCGGCGATCGGGTGGCCTATGCCGGTCCTACCGGCGGCTATTCCGAGGTGCGGCTCATTGAGGCCGATCGGCTGGTGAGATTGCCGCGAGGCAATCTCCTTCGATCAAGCAGCCGCGATGATGCTGCAGGGTATGACTGCTCAGGTGCTGATCCGGCAGGTCTATCCCGTCAAGGCGGGTGACTTGATCCTCGTGCACGCCGCAGCGGGCGGAACGGGTCTCATTCTCTGCCAGTGGGCGGCCGCCCTCGGCGCAACGGTCATTGGCACCGTTTCGACGGAAGCCAAGGCCGAATTGGCCCATGCCCACGGCTGCAAACACACGATCCTCTATTCCAAACAGGATTTCGTAGCGGAAGTTTCCCGTATCTCCGGCGGTGAGAAACTGCCGGTGGTCTTCGATTCTGTCGGCAAGGATACCTTCTTACGCTCGCTCGATTGTCTAAGATCGCGGGGATTGATGGTGACGTTCGGGCAAGCCTCCGGCCCCATCGATCCCATCGCACCCGTTCTACTGTCGCAGAAGGGTTCGCTGTTTCTGACGCGGCCAATCCTCTTCCACTACATACAGCGACGCGATGCGCTTGAAGCTTCCGCTAAGGAGCTGTTCGAGGTGGTGGCTTCAGGGAAGGTGCGCATCAATGTCAATCAGCGCTTTGCGCTCAAGGATGCCGCTGACGCCCACAAGGCCTTGGAAGCGCGCGCCACCTCCGGTTCCACCATTCTGACCATATAACCCCGCATCCACAGGAGTTTTCAATGAGCAAGACCGCAATTATCTCGCCCGAACTGGCGTCGCCGGCTGGCCCGTTTAGCCATGCGATCGAAGTCGGTGGTTTCCTCTACTTCAGCGGTCAGGTCGGCCAAGACCCGGCCACTGGCAAGGTGGTCGAGGGGGGTATTGTGGCCGAGACAGAGCGCGTCTTTCGGAATCTCTCGGCGGTTCTCAAGGCGGCCGGCAAGAGTTTCGATGAAGTCGCGCGCGCCGGCGTGTATCTCACGAACATGAGTGACTTCGGCGCGATGAATGGCATCTACGCAAAGCATTTCAGTCAGCCCTTTCCCGCCCGCACGACGATCGGGGTGGCCGCGCTGCCGCTGGGGGCCTGCGTTGAGATCGACCTCGTCGTCAAGGCTTGAGGCGACGCACGGCCGAACCGGTGCGGCAAATCATACTTTGCTGAGACGCGGGGGCTAACCAGAATATTCACAATGGGAGAACCGACATGAAAATGATGGCTATCTTGGTGGCAGTCGTCGCGCTTGTTTCGGGGGCGTTTGCCTTGGACAAACCGAGTACTTCAACCGCCGCCACAATGGCGGTCGCCGATTCGTCGCGCCCGGACACGGACACCGTGCGGGATGCTGACCGAAAGCCGGCGCAAACTTTAGGGTTTCTGGACATCAAACCAGGGGACAAGATTGCCGACTATGTCGCCGACCAAGGGTATTTCACGCGTCTCTTCGCTAACGTCGTCGGCACCAACGGTCACGTTTACGCGGTGGAACCCACCGCATTCTTCAAGTTCCAGCATTTCGTCAAGGAAGTCGCGGAGCTGCAGGGCTATGCCGTCACCCATCCAAACATAACAGTGACGACTGCCGCGGCGCTCGAAGGACTAAAGTTCCCCGAGAAGCTCGATCTGTTCTGGATTTCCCAAAACTATCACGACCTGCACGACGAGTTTATGGGCCCGGTCGACACCGGCGCGTTTAACAAGGCCGTCTACAGTGCGTTGAAGCCCGGTGGCGTATATGTCATTCTGGATCATTCCGCTGCCCTGGGTGCTCCCGCCAATGTAACCGAGACCTTGCATCGCATCGAGTCCTCGACCGTGCGCCGAGAGGTCGAAGCCGCGGGTTTCAAGTTCGACTCCGAGAGTTCGATTCTCGCCAATCCCGCGGATCCCCGCACGGCCAAAGTGTTCGACCCGGCGATTCGCGGACACACCGACCAGTTCATCCTGAAGTTCCGCAAACCCAAGTAATTGAGATGACTCCCCGGGGACTCCCTCAGGAGCGCGGCAGACGGACGCCTCCAAAGCGTTCCGCCCGACGAGCAACCGAGTCGTGCGCCTCCGGTACTATACTCGTGAGAATAATGAATTTGTGTAATTGTCTATCTTGCATAAAAATATGCGGAACACTCGGGGACAGATCAGGCAAATCCGAGTGTTAGCTGAGTAGAGACAACACAACGGGTGAATAGAAAATGATTAAAACCATTATCTTATCCATGTGTCTCGCAGCTTCCTCACTTTCGCTCAATGCACGTGCCCAGGATGAGCGCGCGTATACTGACGGCCCGGTCACTGAGGTGGACTACATACACGTTGAATACGGGCATTTTGAAGAGTACATCGATTGGCTCAATTCGACATGGAAGCCGACCATGGAAGCCATGAGGAAAGCTGGGCTAATCATCGATTACAAGGTCTTCCGGCTCACTCCAAAATCACCGGATCAGCCCAATATATATCTCTGGATCACTTACAAGAACGCCGCCGCGGCTTTAGATAAAGGCGTCGAGCTAGAGGGAGTGGCCAAGAAAGTAATCTGTAGCACCGAGTGCCAGAACAAGGCCAGAGTGGCTCGAAGTGAATACAGAAAAGTGCTCGGCACTGACTATATTCGTGAACTTACTTTAAAATGAAATTCTGATACGTGTTCGATATACCCGAGTGAGTATTCAGGCGTGCTTCGTAATGTCACGCTGACGCTCGAGAGGGAAGTGGGCAGCATGAACAGATCAGTGTGTAGAGTGCGGATGGGCGTCGCCGGCGTGGCGGTGCTCGCGATGACCGCAACGCTGGCCGGCGCGCTCGCCGGATTTGCGATGGCGCAGGCGCCGGATGCCGGCTGTGCGTTGCCATCGGAGCCCAAGGGCATTCCGGCCGCGATCGACGCGGCAATCTCCGGGCCTGCGGACAAAGATCGAGCCTGCATGAAGGCCCTGTTAACACCCGAAGCGCGCATGATGTTCGTTTCACTCGACGCGGACGGAGCGCCAAGCTATAGGCTTGAGACCTTGGACGATTGGATCGCCCGCGTGAAAGCCCGTGGCCGCTCAATCCTGGATGAAAAGCAGCTGAAATTTCACGTTGAGCGCTACGGCAACATCGCGCACTTATGGAGCAGTTACGCGCTGCACAGCGACGGCAAGCAAGTCGCGCGCGGCATCAACAGCATTCAAGCGATCAAAGAAGCCGGCGGCTGGCGAGTTACGGGCATCATGGTGCAGGCCGAGTCGGCCACTGCGCCGCTGCCCAGGGAATATCTGCCATAAGGGAGGAAGCGCAACCAGTGCCTTGGTCAGGGCTTGGGCGTTAGAAACTCGCAGGTGACCTTCTTTGATTTTGAAAGGGCTTGGTCCAATGTTGCGAGGGGAAGCTTGAGCGCTTCTGCAAGGGCGACGTACCACGCGTCGTAACTTGTGACATTGTGGCGCAGCTCCCAAATACGGTCGGCAAAGGGTTCGAAGGAAAACAGCTCCATATCGAGCAGCATCAGGTCATCTTGCGCCGCGTTCGCCTCTGGCGTTGTGATTGTTTTTGCTCTCTCCAGGCGACGAAATATGTTCGTCGCTTCGACACGTGCCAGCTGAGGTGCGTATAGCGAACCGCGTGCGAGAGTGTTCTCTGCCCAAGCGCCGTGAGGGCCGCTGTCGATGAGCGCGGCCGCCAGCACAGAGGAATCAACAACAATACTCAACGCCGGTCAGCGTCTCGGCTATCGAGAATCTGCTGGGAGGAGATACGAGTTTGTGCAGCGCGCTTCCTCTTGCGCACCTGCTGTAGCCAGTCATCTATTGATGGACGCGCAGCCAGTCGCTCCAGCTCGCCGCGCAAGAATTCTTGCATCGACTTACCTTGCTTAGCCGCGCGGGAAGCCAGCTCGTCGCGGACTTTCTCGGGAACATCACGGATATTGATTTGAACTGCCATGCTTTCATAGTGCCAGCATTGCGGGCGTCTTGCAAGCGCACGACCAGGGGAGCTTTCGGGTAGCAGAAGGCACAAATCGCCGGCGCCGATTAAGTGCAGGTAGACCAATTTCATGAATGTGGATCACCCGCTGGCGGATCATTTGATGGCCACTCGATGATCCCGATGACGGTCTCTTAGAGATTCCGCAGTTCAACACCAGCATTATCGCTCGCTGTCCCAGCTCACCGTCAGCTTCCGAGGCTGGCGAAATTCATAGCCGCTGGGAGGCTGCGTCAGTGATCTTTCCAGCCGCAGGTTGTGAAGCGTGCCAAGCAGTGCCTCCAAACCGATACGCACCTCGGTTTTCGCGAGATGCGAGCCGAGGCACGCATGGGGTCCTGTCGCAAACCCTAAATGTCGCCGACTATTCGCTCTGTCCACGTCAAACCGGTTGGGATCCGTGAAGATTGCCGGGTCGCGATTGGCCGCACCCAGCATGCAGTTCACCGTGTCGTGCATCGAGAATTCAATGCCATGCCACGCAAATGCTTGGGTGACATGGCGAGTTGCCGACTGAACCGGGCTCAGCCATCGCATCGTTTCTTCGATGGCCGGTGCAAGTATTGAAGGGTCGCCCCTGGCCCGCTCCAAGGTCACCGGGTGCTCAAACAGCGCCCACAAGCTATTCAATAGTAACGCCTCGACCGTGGATATGCCGCCGAAAAATATGATCGAAAGATTGCGCTTGATCTCGTCGTCGCTGAGGCGCTCAGCGAGGGGGGCTTTGACCAGGCGCGCGAGCAACGAGCGCTCGTCAACTTCATTGATTGACCCGATCGCAGCGTCCAGCAGCGCATGAAATTCTGCGACGCTTTGTTGTGCAGCCGTCCGTATCTGCATATCTCCGGTGAAATTCGCGAGCGCGGCCTCGAAACTGTCGTACCACCGGCGCATTCGCGGTTCGGCATCGACCGGCAGCCCGCATACCAACAGCATCACTTGAATCGGCAATCGACCGGCAAACCTCGCGCGCAGATCGGCCCGGCCCTCCTCCTTGAAACCGTCGACCAGCGCGGCGGCTGCCTCACGAATGGCAGTCTCCAACTGGTTGCGTATGAACTCCGGCGCGAATGGGTGTCTCGTCGCCTCGCGGTAGCGGTCATGCGTCGCGCCTTCGGTGGTGAGAATTTGCGCGCCGAACGTGCTGAAAATCGTCGACTGCGAGGAGGCGGTGCTCAACCGCGCGGCATCGAACAACGCCGTACGCACGTCCTCGTAGCGGACGACATACCACATGTTCAACGCTGGGACCCACGAGATGGGCTCATGTTCACGCAAGCGAGCGAACACAGGGTAGGGGTCGCGGTCGAGTTCTTCCAGCGTGATGTCGTGGCCCAAGGGGAAGGAGGCTCGCTTCGTCATTTCTCGCTCCGGCGCCCGAATCTCCGCTTGTTTCAGCGCGGCAGCGTCGCGAATTCTATGAAGGATGGGTTTCGGCCATCGTGCAACAGCCGGTTTCGCGCCATGCGCGGCGTGCTTTCATCGAAGTTGCGCCCGCCCGTGTGCAAATTGCGCTCATAGTTTGGAAAATTGGTGCCGGCGACCTCGATTCTGAGCCGGTGTCCGGGCAAGAAATCCGTCGCGGTCACCAAACCGGTGAGCTTCACCGAATACGCCTGTACGGGCTGCATCAGGGCGATGGAATCGTAACCGTTCCGATAGCGCATCCGGACCGCTGTGTCGGTAAGGTTGTACGCGTGGCCGTCTGCGTCGACCTCCAGAAGCTTCACCATCAAGTCGGTATCGGGTGCGGAGGAACTCAGTGACAAAGTGACGCTCACATCCCCGACGATGCGCGTCGTCTGCGCAAACGCGTCGCTGGTGTACACGAGCACATCCTGACGCGCTTCGATTCCCGATTGCTCCCGGGACACTTCATGCGAGCAGCAGCTGCCGCCGAGCGAGGGAACGGGGTGCATGGGATCATCGAGGAATTCATCCGCGGCAGCGCCAACCGCCGCCTGCGCTCGCAATCGGCCATCTCCTGATGCACCGTTGGCGTGCCCGCCGCTCGACAAGAACAGTTTGACTGGGTGACCGCCCGGCGGCGGCCAGGCGTTTGCTGTTTTCCACTGGCTGGCGTTCAGAACGTAATATTGAACGGGCGGCAGCTCCGGCGCGGAGCGGTCGTCCTTCAGCCAGCGATCGAACCACCGCGTAATCATCGTCACGTAGTCGAAGCGGCCGTCGCCGACCGTGCGATCCCCGACCCAGGTGGCCTCCGTTTCGGTGCCCATGCGGCAATGCGCGGTGGGGCCCATTACCAAATGCTGGTTGGGCGAGTTGCCGGACAGATACTGGAACATCTTGACCGTGGGGTACGCCTCGATGACGTCATACCAGCTGTCGATGTGCAATCCCGGCACCTGTGTCCGGTCTCCCTCGCGCACGAAATCGAACTCCTTCCATTCGGGACTCGCAGGCGTGAGCCGGATGAGGCGGTCCCACTCGGTGGCCGGAACGCCGCTCGCGCTCAGAATGTCCGCGGTCGGCAGGTGGCTCGCCAAGCCTAAGAAATCCACCATGCCGAATGAGGGTTCGGGCGAGAAGCTGGCGGCGATGCGCGCGCGGATGTCCTGGCTGACATTCAGCGGCAGGATCGGATGGTCCTGGAGGCCGAAGCGGTGATACCACCAAGACCACGCGAGATCAGGCACGCCGCCGTGATAAAAAATGCCCTGATCGTGGTAACCGGGGATGCTGCCGGCGGCGGTGGCGCCGGCCATTTCCACCATGGCCTTGTGGGCCGGATGATTGATCGTCGCCAGCGGCGGCTGACTCTCGCCGCTGGACGAGCACCCGAATGTACCGACCTTGCCGTTGGACCAAGCTTGCTTCGTGATCCAGTCCAGGATGTCGCTTCCGTCCTGGTTGGCGCCCTTGAGCCATTGATAACGGCCCTCGGACCATTGCGTGCCTCGATCGTTGACGATGATGACGCCATAGCCGCTGCGGACCAGTCGCGAAAGAAGAGGAGGGGCGAGCGGCTCGGAGATCTCGGACGCCGGTGTATACGGGGTGCGAATCAAGATCACCGGAAATTTCTGCGGGGCTGCACTCCGGGGCAGGATGAGGTTGGCGGACAGCCGCACGCCGTCGCGCATCGGCACCGGCACCACGGGCTGAAAGTCGGCCACACCCTCGAGGGTCAGCACCTCGAGTGGGGACGGTCCGCGGGCATTGGCGAGCTGCGCGCGCAAGTCCACGGCGGCGGAGGCCGGCAGCGTGACCGTGATATCGTGGGATTCATCGGCGTGCAAGGGAGCGAGCGCGCACAGGATCGACAGCAGGCCGGCGGACACGATGAGAAACTCGCGGCGGGGGAAGTGCATATTCGGATCGGCTCGTGCGATGAAGCGTTGTGCTGGCAATTATCGCGTCGGCGCCGAGCCCAAGGTGAGGATTCCGGCGCGGTCAGTGAGGGTATTGGCCATGATTGCGTGCGTCAGCTCCGCACAGCGCTGCGTACTCGCGCCTCGCTCGGCAAAAAGCCGAAGTGATCGCGAAATGCAGCCGTGAAGCTCGTCTGGTGCTGATATCCGACGCACTCCGCCACCTGGCAGATGCTCATGGAGTCGGCGCGCAGCAATTCCAGCGCGCGGTGCATGCGGCATTCGAGGCCGTACTCGAAAACCGTCATGCCGAAGTGTTCCTTGAATGAGCGCTTGAGCTTCGACTCGCTCATGCCGACCCGCCGGGCGAGCTCGCAGATGTGGGGGATGGGCGCATACTGCGTGCCCAGAATGCGCCGCACGGTATCGATCTGGCGCACGACCGTCGTGGTGGCGGAGGACCGATCGGCCTCGAACGCGCTTTGCGTGGGACTTAAGACCTGGCACAGGAGTTCGAGCGCCTTCGCTTCGGAGTGAAGGAGCCGAAACCCCTGCTGATAGGGGCTTTGCAGCAAACTGGTCGCGACATAGTGAAGTCCCGCGCTCAAAGGCCGCGTTTCGTGCCAGACCCTTGATGCGTCGTTCGCCTCGATCGACTGCAGCAGCGGCGATTCGGGAATGCCGTTTCGATGCAGCAATTCGGCCAGAAAGCTCGGACGGCAATACAGGGACAGGCCGGTATAGCGCATCCCGGCCTCGAGGCGCTCGCTCATGTCGGCGCCCACGGGCTGATACAGCAGCAGCAGGCACGGCCCCTGGGCGATCACGGGCTGTGCGCGGTGGGGAAGCTGCATGGTCAGTCGTCCGCGCAGACACAGATGCAGCTCCAACAGACCTTCCCCGGGAGCGACTTCCTCGCGCACGGTGTCGAACAGGCAATCGATGGTCAAGATGAAGAGATCGCGGTCCAGACGGTAGAGCTCGTAGCTGCCGTGGCCGTCGGTGCGGTCGACCCGCAGCCGGCTGGCTTCGGCGTTGCGGTCGGGATCCTCGCCGATGAGCTCGCCCCGGGTGAGCTCGCGCAGGTTCGAAAACAAGTGGCGCAGGGTGCCGGCGGGCTCCCGCCCGACGAGCGCCGAACGCAGCAGTCCCGGCGGGGGTACGGCGCCCGTCATTTTCGCTGCAGTTCCAGTCGATCGAATCAGCATCTCCGGAGTGTAGCGGCTAACTTCAAGGTTCTGGCTAATTTCCTCATTCAGGGACCGCAGCGACTAAGCCTGCGCCGGCCGCCGGTGCTAACGTCCGGCCACTTACCGGTGCTCGCCTGTCGCGAAAAGTCGACGAGCAGCGGGCGGCCGTACACATAAAAAGGGATCGACACATGCTCGAGTGCCATCCATCGTCCAGTGCGCCACGCCATCGCGCGCGAATCTGGGGAAGCGCCTTTCTCGCGAGCCTTGCCCTGCCGGTTCATGCCCTGGGGGCGACCGCCGACAGCGACAATCTCGCCTTGCAGGAAATCGTGGTGAGCGCCACTCGTGTCGGCGAGTCGTCGCTGCAAAAGGTCCCCATGGCGATCTCCGTGATATCGCCCGCCGCCCTCGAGAACAAGGGGCTGAGCAGCCTGTCCGACTTCGTGGGCGAGCTGCCCTCCGTGAACATGCAGTCCATTTCCCCAGGCGAGAACGTCATCGACATGCGGGGACTCGTGAGCAGTGAGGTGAACCCGACCAATGCGCAGCAGCGCTCGCTGGTCGCCCTTTACCTCGATGATGCGTCAATCGGGCAGGAGGGATTTAATCCCGATTTGCATGTCTACGATCTTGAGCGCATCGAGGTCATCCGCGGACCCCAGGGCACTCTCTATGGGGCGGGCTCTATGGCGGGTACGATTCGGCTCATCACCAAGAAGCCGGACCTCACCGTCTTTTCGGGCGATGCCGACGTATCGGTGTCGGGAACCAAGCACGGCGGCACGAACACCAGCGAGCGGGCGATGCTCAACCTGCCGCTCATCCCGGATCAGCTGGCCGCCCGGCTCGTGCTCTACCGCAGCGACGATTCCGGCTACATTGACAATCTTGAGCTGCACCAGCGCGATGCGAATCCGGTGTACTCCACTCAAGAGCGCCTGGCGATTCGCTGGATGCCCTCGGCCGCGCTCACCGTCGATGCCAGCGCGACGTTCGCGCGCCTGAACGCCCTCGGCCGAAACGCCGTTTACCCGCAGCTCGGCAACTACACCTACGAGTCGTTGACCCGAGAACAGTTGAGCGACTACTTCAAGCTCTACAACGTGACGGTGGATTGGGACGTGTCGTTTGCCCATCTGATTTCTTCGACGTCGTATACGCAACGCCACATCGCCCAAGGCGAGAGCTTCGAGGGCCTCGATGAGAGACTGCTGACCCCGGGGACAAGGCTGCCGGCCGCCAACATCAATGCCAACGACTTTCATAAATTCCAGGAAGAGCTGCGCCTCGTCGGCCGGCCCGATCAGCCGCTGCGCTGGATCGCCGGGGCGTACTTCGAACGCGATTCGCAGTTCTATCCTCAAAACCTGGTGTCGCCGGGTTTCGATGCCACCTTCGGCGCGGAAATCGGCGACCCCACCTTCAATTCGCAAACGGCCTACGGCACGCCGGCGCCCGACACGCCGTTCTATGGAACGATCGGCATCGTCGAGCGGCAATTCGCGCTCTTCGGCGAGGCGACTTATTCGATCTTGCCCCGGCTCGACTTGACTCTGGGAGCCCGGTACTTCGACTTCAAGGACGACTTCAAATTGTTCTTCACCGGCATCGCCGGGGCCATCGCGCCGGGCAACCCGGACTTGGGATCGGGCGAGCAGAAATCCAAGGGCGTCAATCCGCGCGCGGTGCTCAACTACAAAATCACCGATCAGGTGATGGTCTTCGGTGAAGCCGCGCGCGGCTTTCGCTACGGCGGCGTCAACGAGCCGGCGCCGGTCACCTTCTGCGCCGCGGCGCTCGCGGCCATCGGGCTCAAGGAATCGCCCGAGTCGTTCGGCCCCGACCACCTCTGGAGCTACACGCTCGGCGAGAAGGGCACCTTCGCCGACGGCCGGCTGGTGCTCAACGTGGACGGTTTCTTCGTCAAATGGGACGGCGTGCAAACCATTCACAACCTGCCGTGCGGGTACAACTTCACGCAGAACGCCGGCAAGATCAGGAGCCGCGGCGTCGAATTGGATGCGAAGGTGCGCGCCACCAGCGCACTCACTCTGGGCTTGAGCGGTTCGTTCACCGATGCCACGGCGAATGGACCGATACCGAATCTCGGCGCCGTCGACGGCGACCGCGCGCCGTTCTTCCCACGAACCATCGTTTCTGCCTCGGGAGAATACGATGTGGCGCTGCCGCAGGGGAAAATACAAGTCTCGACCGACTACACCTACCGCAGCGATGCCTTCACGGACTTCAGCCCGCAGTCCTTCTTCTACGAAAAGATCCCCTCATCGGTGCTGCTCAACGCCTCGGTGGGATACGTGAGGGATCGATATTCGCTGACGCTGTACGGCACGAATCTCACCAACAATCACTTGGTGAGCGTTATCGATGTCAATACCAATGGCATCTACCAGCCTGGAAACGCGGAGTATTGGGGCCGACCACGCACCCTCGGTGTGCATCTGCACGTGAAGTTTTGAGCGAGCAGGTCACATGTCGCTCACGCGCCGCGACCTTTTACTCACTGCCACTGCGGCCGCGCTGCCGTCCGCCCTGTTGAAACCGTCGAATGCACCGGCCGCTGCGGCGGGCGAGGGAGGCACCGACGCGCCGGGAGGCGCCGCGGCGCCGCGCTGGTCGCTGCCGCCCAAGCGGCCGTTCAAGGTCGTCGAGAACGAGTGGATCACGCTCAAGGACGGCACGCGGCTCGCCGCGCGTCTGTGGATACCCGACATGGAGGGCGGCGCTCATGCGCCGGTGGTGCTCGAGTATCTACCCTACCGCAAGCGCGACGTGACACGGCGCGCGAACGACGCCACGGGCGAGAAGCTGGCCCAATATGGGATCGGCTATGCGCGCGTGGACATCCGCGGCTCCGGCGATTCGGACGGGCTCTTGCGGGGCGAATACACGAAACAGGAGCAGGCGGACGGGCTCGAAGTCATCGCTTGGCTCGCCGCGAAGCCGTGGTCGAACGGCGCGGTGGGCATGCGCGGCATTTCCTGGGGCGGCTTCAACACCTTGCAAATCGCGGCCCTGGCGCCGCCCCAGTTGAAGGCCATCATGCCGGCTTGCTTCACGGACAATCAGTTCACCGACGACGCTCATTACTATGGCGGGGCTCTGTCCAATCCGAATTTCTATTGGGGCGTCATGTTCCAAAGCGTGCTGGGCGCAGCGCCGGACCCAGCTATCGTCGGCGATCGCTGGCGTAAGATGTGGATGCAGCGGCTCGAGGGATTGCCGCCGATCCATGCTGAATGGACCCGGCACCAACGCTTCGACAATCATTGGAAGACAGGTTCGGTGGCCGTCGATTACAGCCGGATCAAGTGTGCGGTGTATGCCGTGGGCGGATTGAACGACCACTACATCAACGTCAATGCGCGCGTGATGACGCATCTGCAGGTGCCCCGCAAGTCGATCATCGGGCCGTGGGCGCACGATTGGCCGGATGGAGCCGATCCGGGCCCCTCGCTGGAATGGGTGGAGGAGGAGACTCGGTGGTGGCACCACTGGCTGAATGGGGTCGATACCGGAATCATGGACGAACCCATGTTCCGTGTTTACGTGTGCGAGAAGACTGCGATCGAGGTATATCCCGAGGATGTGCCGGGACACTGGGTGGCGGAGGACACATGGCCGTCACCCAACATCAAACCGCTGACATTCTTTGTCAATGCCGACGGCCTGTCCGGCACCCGCGGCGAGCAGCGATCCCTCCAATACAAGGGCGATCGGATCGTCGGGACCTTGCGCGGCGAGCCGGACGCGTTCTTCTTTCCCATGGATCTTCCGCAGGAACAGTCTCCGGACGATGAGCGCTCGCTCGTCTTCGACTCGCCGCCTCTCGCTTCGGACCTCGAGGTCGTCGGCAATCCCGTGCTCAAGGTTCGCGTGAGTGCGGACGTGCCGGTGGCGAAACTCGCGGTCAGGCTCATGCAGGTGACGCCCGAGGGGAAATCCTGGTCGTTCACCATGGGGCTTCTCAATCTTACGCATCGAGATTCGCACGAAGAGCCCCGGGCGCTCGAACCGGGCCGCAGCTACGACGTCGAAGTGCCGCTCACCTTCACGAGCATGCGTCTCAAGGCCGGCAACCGCCTGCGTGTCGCACTCTCGGAGAACTTCTGGCCGCTGGTATGGCCGTCCCCGAAGATCGCCACCCTGACCGTGACCACGGGAGTCTCGACGCTCGTTCTGCCGGTGCGCACGCTCAAAGCGACGGAAGACGCGCCGCGGGTCGGCGTGCTGCGCAACAAGGTCCGCGACCACGTCCTGACCAATGGCCGGGGCGATTTGGAGGTACGAAGGGCGGCGCCGGATGCCAAGGGATGGGTGAAGGTCGAAAAAAACTTTGTGCCCCGCGCCACCGAGGCGCCCGGCATCGGAACCGTGGTGACGCGCGGGTGGACACCCCACGTGCTCGAAATGCAAGCCGGAGCGCCCAACAGCTGCAAGTGGTCGGGTGGATTCACGACCAGCTACCGGCGCGCCGACTGGAACACCTCGATTCACGGCGCATTTGAGATAACCTCGACGCCCGAGACCTTTCACGTGAAGGAGTTCGTGCGTGCGATGGAAGGCGATCAGACCGTGTTCGAGCGCCACTGGGACCATGCGATCAAACGCGATCTCATGTAGCGCCGATCGCGCATCCGCTGGCAGCTGGGCGGTCCAACCTTCGTGGCGGTGAGCGGCACAGACGGCGCTGCGGACATCGGGTCGCGGCGCTGGTACGTGCTCGTGATAATGACGCTGGTTTACGCGCTCAGCATCGCCGACCGGTTTGTTATGTCGACCCTGATCGAGCCGATCAAGGCGGCCCTCGATTTGTCGGATTCCCGCATCGCCTTTCTGACCGGCACGTCGCTGGCGCTTTTTTACGTGACGGCGCGCATTCCCTTGGCGGGCCTGGCCGATCGCGCCAACCGCCGCACCATGGTCGCGGTTGCGCTCGGCGCCTGGTCTTTCATGACCGCCTGCAGCGGCATTGCGCAGAGCTTCTCGCAATTGATGCTGGCGCGCATCGGGGTCGGCATCGGCGAGGCGGGCGGCACGCCGCCGTCCACGTCACTCGTGTCCGACTATTTTCCGTGGCGGCAGCGAGCGTTTGCGTTGACGGTGTACGGGATGGGCGCATCCGTGGGGTCGATGCTGGGGTCGAGCGCCGGCTACGTCAGCGATGCGTGGGGCTGGCGCATGGCATTTTTCGTGCTCGGGGTGCCGGGGATTGCGCTCGCCATCCTGATCGCCCTCACGATCCGCGAGCCCCGCCGCGGGCGCCTCGATGAATCACCGCCGCCCGCGCGGGCAAGCTTCCGCGAGACCCTGCGATTCATGCGGCATCAGCCCGCGCTGCTGCACGCCGTGAGCGGCGCCACGGTATTCACGCTCTGGTGCTGGGGTTTGATGTGGTGGACGCCATCCTATCTGGTGCGCTCGCATCACCTGTCGTTGGGCGATGCCGGCGGGGCGCTGTCGCTCATGTACGGTCTCGGCGGCACCTCGGTCATGCTGCTCACCATGGTGGTGCTGGGAAAACTCGCACGAGGCGACGCGCGTTCGGTCCCCCGGTTCGTCGCCGCGGTGATCTTCATCGCCACCGTGCCCTCCATCATCGCGTACACGGCCAACTCGGCCCCCGTGGCGATCGGGATGATGTGGATTTTCATTCCGCTGTCGTACGCCGCCTTCGGGCCAACGTTTGCGCTGCTGCAGAATCTGGTGCCGGCCTCGATGCGCGCCCAAACGGTCGCCATCATGCTGTTCACCAGCAACGTCGCGAATCTCGTGATCGCGCCCCAAGTGGTCGGTTTCGCGAGCGATTCTCTGGCACCCGTCTACGGCGCCGAGTCGCTTCGCCATGCGCTCATCCCGCTGGCGTTCGTGGGCTTCTGGGCCGCCTGGCACTACTGGCTGTGCGCCAAGCATCTGATCGCAGGCCTGAAGCGTGCCGGCAACGCCACCCTGTCCCCTGTAGCGGCGTGAGCGAGCGCGAGTCGGTCCGAGCAGAGCTTGCCGCGGCGTACGCGGGCATCATGGCGGTCGCGGTGCTCAATATGATGCCGGCGCTGGCCGCAGTTCTTGCGCAGCACCTTGGGCTGCAGGCGCAAACGATCGGCCGATTCGCCGCCTGCGATTCGATCGGCGCGCTGCTCGGGACTTTAATCGCGGCCGGCATGATGCGCGGGCGCTCGCTGCGCCGGCTGACCAGGGTTGGTCTCGTGATATTGGTTATCGCCGACGCCGCGTGCGGCCTGTCCGATCGCATCCCCTTTCTGCTCGCGGCACGACTGATCGGCGGTTCCGGCGGCGGCCTGGTCATGGGAATCAGTTTCGCGGTTTTCGCCGCCGCGAGGCCGGAACGCGGCATCGCACTGTGGTCGATCGGTCAGCTGGTGTTCGGGTTCCTGGCGATCACCCTGCTTCCCTCCATGACGGCGGCGCTCGGCTGGCAGTCTGCCTTCATGGGACTCGCGCTGCTGGCGGCTGCCGGCCTTTTCCTGGCGCGCTATCTGCCGGACGACGGCGGACCGCGCGGGCCAGCCGCGTCGCCGGCGCCGCGCGCGGCCATCAGCGTAAAAGCTGCGATCGGCATCCTGGGTGTGGTCTTTTTTTACTTTGGGCAAGGCGCGTTCTGGCCGTATCTCGAAGTCGTCGGATTGACCTCGGGGATTTCGCGGGCGAGCGTGGAGGTGAGCCTGTCGGCCGCCGCGGCCAGCGCTCTGGCCGGCTCCATCGTCGTCCTGCTGGCGGGCAATCGTTTTGGCTGCAAAGTGCCGCTGCTCTTGAGTTTTGCGCTGACCATCGCGGCGATCGGGGCCATCCGAGCCGGGAACGAAATGATGTTTCGCCTTGCGATTTCCACCTTCACGTTCGCGTGGCCCGTGTTCTCCGCGTACCAGTTCGGACTCATCGCGGATCACAACCCGTCGGGCCGGGTGGCCGCCCTCGTGACCGCGGCCAATTGGGCCGGACTCACGGCGGGTCCGCTCATCGCGGGAGAACTCCTCGCCTCGGGCGCCGGCGCGCGCGTGCAGTGGCTGTCGATCCTGCTCGATGCCGCCGCCTTGTTGACGTTGCTGCCACTCATGCAGCGCGGCGCGCGCTCACCATCGGGCCCTCTTGCCTCATAATTTTCTCGATATTCCTCAGCCGCGGCGGACCGAGCCTCGGATAATCCGAAGCGTCTTTCGGCATACAAGATTCATATGAAGACTCATGCGCGGGTAGCGGTCATCGGCGGCGGCGTCGTTGGCGCGAGCGTCCTATATCACCTGACAAAATTAGGCTGGCGCGACGTCGTTCTGCTCGAACGCCGGGAATTGACCGCAGGGTCGACCTGGCACGCGGCGGGCGGTGTGCATACGTTGAACGGCGATTCGAATGTCGCCGCGCTGCAGGCCTATACCATCGAGCTCTACAAAGAGATCGAACGCGTTTCCGGTGTATCCTGCGGCCTGCACCAGACGGGTTGCATCTATCTGGCGGTCACCGACAACGAAGAGAAGTTCTTCCAGTCCGAGTATGCCAAGGCGCAGCACCTCAAGGTGGGGTTGCACTTCATCGATTTCGAGGAAGTACGGGCGCGCAATCCGTTCATCGAGACGTCGCATTATCGCGCCGCGATGTTCGATCCGAACGATGGTAACGTCGATCCGAGCGGGGTCACACAGGCCTATGCCAAGGCCGCCCGGGATGCGGGCGCGGAAATTTATCGCCACTCGCCGGTGACGGCAATCCGCAGGGTCGGCGGCGAATGGGAACTCACTACACCGAACGGTGCGTTGCGGGCGGAATACATCGTCAATGCCGGGGGACTGTGGGCCCGCGAAGTCGGACGGATGATGCAAATCGAGCTGCCCATCGTGCCCATGGAGCATCAGTACCTGATCACCAATGAGATTCCGGAACTGGTGGGGTTCGGCAAGGAAATCCCCTTTACGGTGGATTTCGACGGGGCGGTGTATCTGCGGCAGGAAGGCAAGGGATTGCTCGTCGGCACTTACGAGCAGGACTGCCGGCATTGGGCGCTCGGCGGCACGCCGCTCGATTTCGGCGTCGAGCTCTTGCCGTCGGATGTCGAGCGCATCGTGGCGCCGCTGGGCAAGATGTTGGAGCGCATGCCGGTCATGCTGCGCGCCGGGGTCAAGCGCGTGGTCAACGGGGGCATGGTGTTCACGCCGGATGGGAATCCCATCATTGGACCCTTGCCCGGGCACGAAACCGCGTTCGTGGCGGCCGGCTGCATGATGGGTCTGTCGCAGAGCGGCGGCATCGGCCTCGCGGTCGCGCGCTGGATCATCGACGGAGAACCCGGTATGGATGTCTTCGCCATGGATGTGTGCCGCTATGGCGATTTCGCGAACGCGGCCTATGTGCGTGCGAAGACGCGGGAGAATTATCAGCGGCGCTTCATTCTGCCGTGCTGGAACGAGGAACTGCCCGCGGCCCGCGGTGTGCGCACATCCCCTCTCTACGATCGGCTCGCTGCCGCCGGTGCGGTGTTCGGCGTGAGCGCGGCCTACGAAGTGCCGCTGTGGTATGCGCCTTCCGGGGAGCGGGCGCATGAGAAGCCCTCATTCCATCGATCGGAAGCCTTCGGGCCGGTCGCCGCCGAATGCCGAGCGGTGCGCGAGGCCGTCGGCCTCTGGGAAACGTCGGCTTATTGCAAGCTCGAGATTGCCGGGGCCGGTGCCGACACCTGGCTCGACGGCATCCTCGCCAATCGAATTCCCGGCGAAGTGGGCCGCATCTCCCTATGTCCCATGCTGACCCCGCGCGGACGAATTCTCGGCGACTTCACCGTCCTGCGGCTCGAGGCCGATCGGTTTCTCTTGTTCGGTTCGCCGAGTGCGGAACCCCTTTACCTGCGGTGGCTGCACCAGCAATTGCCTGCGGCCGGGGTGTCCATCCGCAGCCGCACCCATGAACTGTGCGGATTTTGCATCACCGGCCCGCGCGCCCGCGAATTGCTCGCGCGAGTGACGACGGCGGATGTGTCAGCGGCCGGCCTGCCCTTCTTGCGCGGTCGGTCTTTCGAGGTTGGGCTTGCCAACGCACTGGTTCTGCGATTGTCATTCACCGGGGAACTCGGGTACGAGATCTACATGGCCGCAGATGAGCAGCGGCACGTGTATCAGACGCTCTTGGAGGCCGGCTCGCCGCTCGGGTTGCGTCATTTCGGTCTGCGTGCGCTCAACTCGCTGCGGCTCGAGAAAGGCTACGGCACGTGGGGACGGGAATATTCGTCGGATTACACGCCCGACGAGGCGGGCCTGTCGCGCTTCATCAGCGTCGACAAAGGGCCGTTCGTGGGCCGGGACGCGGTCATGAGAGAGCGTTCACAGCCGCTGCGCCGGCGGCTGACGCTACTCGCCATCGAGTCTTCCGATCCCGACCCCGTGGGCGGAGAACCGGTCTTCGTCGGCGGACAACCGGTCACGCGATTGAATTCCGCCGCCTTCGGCCACACGGTGGGTTCGGCGCTCGGCTTCGCCTATCTACCGGCGGGGCTCGCGGCGCAATCGGCCGAGGAGCTGTGCGTGCAGGTGCTGTCGCAGCGTCTGCCGGCACGAGTCGTGGAGGCACCCTACGACCCGCTCGGCCTTAGGCTGAGGGCGTAGCGCATGCGGATCACCGCGGTTCGCGCAACGCCCGTCAATATTCCGTACTTGAATCCTGCGCGCATGTCCGTGGGAACGAGCGAGTATTCGACGCGCACCATCATCGAGGTGCGCACGGATACCGGTCTCACCGGCTTGGGCGACGCGTCGTATGCGTTTGCCGCGGCCGTGATCGAGCGAGAGTTTGCGCCGGCTCTCGAAGGGCTCGATCCCTTGATCGGTCCGGCGCTCAAACTCTACTGCCTTCCGGATCACCTTGATTTTGGAACACCTCTGCTCAAAGCACGGCTCGCGGCGTGGGGAGGCATTGACATTGCACTATGGGATCTCAAGGCTCAGGCCGCCGGAGTGCCGCTCTACGAACTGCTCGGCGGCGCGGTCCGCGAGCGGGCGCCCTTCGTCTCGTACTCCTATTCCCCGCCAGACGCCGACGGTGCTCCGCAAGTCATGGCAAACATCGCCCGCCGGGCGGTCGAGTCCGATGGCTCCGATATCTTCGAATTCAAGGTCGGCGTGCATTCGCTGGAAACGGATATCGACACCATCATTGCCGTGTACGAGACTTTGGCGGGCGCGGCACAGGTCGCCGTCGATGCGAACATGGCCTTCTCCTATGACGGGGCTGGCGCTTTGCTGCGCGAAACGGGATCTCTGCTCGAGAACTTCGAAGAGCCGGTGCCCTCCTTGAAGCAGATGCAAGAGCTGGCGTCGGAGTTCAACGTGCGCACCTCCGCGCATTGCACGGACCTTGACGTCATGATGGTCTATCCGCTCGTAGATGCGGTGCCGACGCTCGATGCCTGCGGCGGGATCACCGGCGTTCGCCGCCTGGCGCAGACGCTCGGCGCGACCGGCCGGCGCGTATGGATGCGTTCGCACGCCGAAAGCGGCGTCGGCTGGGCGGCGATCGTGCACCTGGGCATGAGCATGCCGGAACTCGAAAGGCCCGCTCAAAGCCTCATGAATTTGTGCGCCGAAGATCTGATCTTGGGCGACCGATGGAATGTGCGCAGCGGCGGGGTGCGTGCACCGCCCGCGGCGGGTCTCGGCGTGAGGCTCGACCGCGCTGCGTTGGAGGCCTGCCACGCACTGTACCTGAAGCACGGCGAAGTGCAGGCGTTCGCGCCGGCATTGCGGCGAACCTGAATCCAGCCGACCGGAGACAACATGCAAGAAAATTCAGAACCGATCGAGTGCAGCCGCCGCGAGCTGATCTTAGGGTTGAACGCGGCGTTGCTGGCCGCCGCCGCGGGGGCAGCGGCGCCGGCCTTCTCCCGCAGCTCATCTGGGGCGGGTCCCGCGAGCGGGCTCAAAGTGCGCGAGATCGAAAACACCTGGATTTCGATGCCGGACGGCGTGAGGCTTGCCGCGCGGATCTGGCTCCCGGAGACTGCCGGGCACCGTCCGGTCCCGGCGATTTTCAATTACTGTCCCTATTTTGCGCGCCTGTTCACGCGGGCCGACGATGATGCTCGTTTCCCGTATTACGCGAGCCGCGGCTACGCCTGCGTCCGCGTCGACATCCGCGGCTCCGGAGATTCCGAGGGGCGTCCGCTCGATGAATACGTGAAACAGGAACAGGACGATGGCGTCGAAATCATTCGCTGGATTGCCTCGCAGCGCTGGTGCAGCGGTGCGGTCGGCATGGAGGGGATCTCCTGGAGCGGATTCAACTCGCTGCAAGTGGCCGCTCGGCGTCCACCCGCACTCAAGGCCATCATCACGCATTGTTCGACCGACGATCGATATGCCGACGATGCGCACTACAAGGGCGGATGCATCGTCAACGACATGTTCGGGTGGGGAACAGTTTTTCTGGCCATTCAGGGGCAGCCATCGGATCCCGCGATCACGGGCAAGGAGGCGTGGCGCCGGACTTGGCTGGAACGGCTGAACGCGGTCGATTTCAACCTCGACCGCTGGTTCGATCATCAGCACCGCGATGCATTTTGGAAACACGGCTCGGTGATTGAGGACTATAGCCAGATTACCTGCCCTGTGTACGCCATCGGCGGCTGGGTGGATGCGTACAAGAATTCCATTTTTCGCCTGCTCAAAGGCTTGAACGTTCCGCGCAAGGGCCTCGTGGGGCCATGGACGCATATTTATCCCCATCAGGGCGCGCCGGGTCCGGCCATCGGCTATCTCGACGAGGCCCTGCGCTGGTGGGACCAGTGGTTGAAAGGCGCCGACACCGGAATCATGAAGGAGCCGATGCTGCGCGTGTGGATGCAGGATAAGTCGGCGACCCCGGGCGAGCCCAGCGTGCCCGGATATTGGGGTGCCGAAGAGTCGTGGCCGTCGCAACGAATGACGGAACGCATGTATTTCATCAATGGCCGATCACAACTCGGCGAGAGCCCAGCCCCTGAGGAGCGCGTGCTCTTGGATCCGGTGCAAACCGTGGGCAGCGCCAGCGGGGCCTGGTGCCCATCCGGCGCCGGCGCGGCCGACGACTTGAATACCGAACTGCCGTCGGATCAGCGGCTCGACGATGCGAGATCCCTGGTGTTCGATTCGCCGCCCTTGGAGGCGCCGATCGAAATCCTCGGCGCCTGCACCGTGACGCTCGAGGTGGCCGCCGACAAACCGGTGGCATTCCTCGCCGCACGGCTCAACGAGGTGCTGCCCACCGGCGAATCGAGCAGAGTCACCTACTCAATCTTGAACCTGTGCCATCGCGACAGCGATGAAACTCCCTCGCCGCTCACACCGGGCCGGCGCTACACGGTCAAGATGTCATTCGACCATGCCGCGCGGCGCTTTCACGCGGGAAGCCGCATTCGGCTGTCCATATCCACGGCCTATTGGCCCCTCATTCTGCCGGCTCCCGAACCGGTGCAGCTCACGCTGTTTACCGGCTCAACGCGTTTGACGCTTCCGGTCAGACCCTTGCGCGCTGCTGATGCGCAATTGCGTCCATTCGGCCCGCCGTTCGTGCCGAAGGTCGCAATCGAACCTGTGACCTCGAATCCGGGCGTTCATACGGTCGAGTGGGATGCGGTCAACAAGCGGCAAGTGATCCGGCACGAAGTAGGCGATGGGACAGTGCTTCTCACCGCCGTCAATACGCGGCTGATCGGGAAGGCCACCGTTCGCAGTGAGATCGGCGAAGATGAGACGACGGGATCGATTACCACTCAATACCTCATCGGCTGGGAGAGGGATGAATGGAGTCCCCGCGTCATTGCGACGTCCAAGATCACGACCACTCCGTCGGACTTCGTGCTCTTCGGAGAGATGGCTGCCTTTGACAGGGAGGAGAAGGTTTTCGGCAGAACGTGGCAGAGAAAAATTCCACGCCAATTGGTCTGACGCGCTTGGGGCGTCAGGACACCGGACCCGCGCCGCCTTCGTCTTTGCGCCGGGCGGCGAAGGACGTCAACGCCTCGATCTTCGCCGGATCATGCGCCGGCGCGGAAAAGCGATCCAGCGTTTCGTGCCATCGCTTGTTGGCGCGCTCCGTGACGGTGAGTCCGCCGTCTTCCAGCCATTGGCCGTAGTTGCGCCAGTCAGAGAGCAGCGGAGTATAAAAGGCGGATTTGTAGCGCTGCATGGTGTGCGCCGTCGAGAAGAAGTGCCCGCCGGGAGGGACGTCGGCGATGGCATCCAAACCGATTTCTTCGGCGTTCGTGATCAGGGGTTGAAACACTTCGGCGAACATTTGCAGCATTTCTACGTCGATCATGAATTTCTCATACGATGCGCACAATCCTCCCTCGAGCCATCCGGCGCCGTGGATCAACACGTTGCAACCGCCTAGAAGCGCTCCCCAAAGACTCATCTGCGACTCGTACACGGCCTGTCCGTCGGCGATGTTCGACGCGGTGGCATTCGAGGAGCGCCATGGCAGACCCACATGGCGGGCCAGCTGACCGGTGCCGAAGCAGGCCTTGACGTACTCCGGGGTGCCGAATGCCGGCGATCCGGATTTCATGTCCACATTCGAAGTGAAGCCCCCGTAGACCACCGGCGCCCCGGGGCGCGTGAGCTGCGCGAGCGTGATGCCGGCGAGCGCTTCCGCGTGCGCCAGTGCGAGCGCGCCGACAATCGTGATCGGCGCCATGGCGCCTGCCAGCGTGAAAGGCGTGACGATCAGGACTTGTCCCGCGGCCGCGAAATCAAGTATGCCCTGCGCCATGGGAATATCGAGCTGCCGCGGCGAATTCGTATTGATGTTCGTATAAGTGTAGGGGCGGCTGCGAAATTCGTCCTCCGATAGGCCGTGCGCCATCCTGATCATCGCGAAGCAATCCTCGACCTGGGGACGGCCGCGGCTGTAGACGAAGGGAATCTTGTCGCTGAGCGTCAATTGCGCCAGCGTGACTTCCAAATGACGAAACGGCGTCGGTACGTCCTGCGGTTCGATCGTGGGCCCAAGGAGATGGATGACGTCAAAGGACTGCGAGAGCATCAACAGTTCGCGGAAGTCGCACAGGGTGCCCGGGCGCCGCCCTCGATCGAGATCACTCGCATTCGGCGGTCCGGAGACCGGGGTGACGGCCATGTGCCGCCCGCCAATCGTCACGTTGCGGCCGGGATCCGTCGCCGTCATCTCGATGAACGATGGAGCGCTCGACAGCGCGAGCGCGACGAGTCCGCGATCGAGACGCACCGTTTCGGAAGAGTCTTCGACGGCAGCACCCGCCGCGGCAAATCGCCGGCGAGCCTCGGGCAAAAGAACGCGGATGCCATGGTTCTCGAGAATGGACAGGGAGGACTCGTGAATGTGCGCAATCTCATCCTCGGACAACACGCGCAACGGCTCGAATGGATTCTTGAGCCTGCGATAACGTCCCGACGCAGCATTCAGCTCGCCGCCGGAAGGAGCCCCTGTTCCGCCGCGGCGGCCGGGTCGTTGCGATCGACTTTGGCGCGGATCCATTGTGCCCCGGAGGTGGACTGCTCGTGTTCTCTAGGATGCGCGCCGCCGGATGTCGACGCTGAGGTATTCGGGCCGAAATTCAAGGCGTTCGTTCTAATCGGACGCCAGCGGGTGTCGCATCCGATCATGGAAATAAGTTACCGATCCGGACGGTCTCACTCTACACCTTCACATTTATTCAGGACCGAGATGAATTCGATTGGTTCGTTGGCTGATCGGGTGGGCTGAACGTGTCTCGCTCGACCCGTAATTGAGGCAAAAAAGAGGGCGACGCGGCGCCAGCTGAGCGGAAGTCACCAGCAAGTCCGGTCGACGAGGGAGGAGAAGGAAGCCTTTCCCTCCTCCGAGCGGCTCACAGGAGGATCAAATGCGGACGCAAATCGCCGGCCATCATCAACGTTCGTTTCTCGCCAACGTGGCAGCGGCGACCCGGCCAATCCCGAAGGTCTGGACGTCCGTCTTCCGCGGAATTGCCTGGCCGTACATTGAATTGGCGATTCGCCTCTGGATCGCCAAGCTGTTTGGTTTCTTCGGCTTCATGCAGATGCTGCACTGGGAGACCACGCTGGCGGTGGCGAGCGACGAGAACCCGATCCCATTCCTCACGCCAAACTCGGCGGCGTTGCTGAGCACGGCGATTTACCTCCTGTGCGCAGCACTGTTGGCGATCGGTTTCATGACTCGATACGCCGCGCTGCCCCTGTTCCTGCTGTCGTTGATCACGCAACTGCGCTACACCCCATTCGACACCCAGCTCTTTTGGATGGCGCTGGCGGGGTGGTTTGCGATTCACGGTGCGGGCCCGATATCGCTTGATCACTTGCTGCGCCGGGGACTGAACGACAGTGCCATCCCGCTCATTCCTCGAATCATTGACTTCTCCAAGCGCCTGAGAACATACGGCACGCCGCTATACATCTCTTTTTTTCGGGTGTGGCTGGGCTTCACGTTGCTCGTGGCGGCGTTTTCGCACACCTCGGGCGCTGAGTTCAAAGACCTCGAACGATGGTTGCCGTTGGATGTAACCTTGCGTGTTTCGCCGGCCTGCGCCTGGGGGGGCGGCATCTTGCTCCTCACGGGATTAGCGACTCGCTATGTCGCCGCCGTGCTGTTCTTTGGACTATTTGCTTATTCGATGATTGATCCACGGCTCACCGACTCGATCTATTTGCTCATGTTCCTGGCGATTCTCGGCGTGTACGGCGGAGGTTTCGTGTCGCTCGACGAACTCCTCGGACGTTTGCGGGATCACTTTTTTCCTTTGGCTAAGAGGCATGGCTTCGACGGCCTTCAAGGATTACCGAGAGTCGTCATCGTCGGCGCTGGCTTTGGCGGCTTGCGATGCGCCCAAAGCTTGCGCAACGCTCCCGTGGCAGTGACGCTCATTGACCGCACGAATTATCACCTGTTCCAGCCGCTGCTATATCAAGTCGCCACGGCGGCGTTATCTCCGGGAGATATCGCGACGCCGGCACGCCAGATGTTCCGCAACTCGCCGTCGGTCCGACTGCTCCTCGGCACCGTCACCGGAGTGGATACGAAGCGGCAAACAGTGTCGATGCAGAGCGGCGACATTCCATACGATTACCTGGTGCTCGCCACAGGCGCCACCCATAGCTATTTCGGAAAAGATGAATGGGCGCGCTTCGCACCGGGAATCAAGCGCATTGAAGATGCCCTGGAAATTCGTCGACGTATCTTGACGGCATTCGAACGCGCCGAGGCGGCGTGGCTTGAGCAAGACCGTAAGGGATTGTTGACCTTCCTGATCGTGGGCGGTGGGCCGACCGGCGTGGAGCTTGCGGGCGCGATCGCGGAATTGGCCCGTTTTGGATTGGAAAAGGATTTCCGTGCGTTCGATCCGGCGCAAGCCCGCGTGATCCTCGTCCAAGCCGCCCCGCGATTACTGCCGAGCTTCCCGGAGGGGTTGGCGCAGACCGCGCAACGCTCGCTCGAGGATCTGGGGGTGGAAATCCGTCTCGGCAGCCGCGTAGATCATATCGATGAAACGGGGGTCGCCGTGGACGGCACTCGCATCGAGGCGAGTACGGTCCTTTGGGCCGCAGGAGTGGCCGCATCACCGGCGGCAGCATGGCTGAACGCACCTGCCGATAAAGCGGGGCGCCTCATCGTGGGCGATGACTTGCGGGTGCCGGCCCTTGCCAACGTATTCGCGATCGGTGACACCGCGGCGAGCAAGGGCTGGAACGGTCAAATCGTGCCGGGGTTGGCTCCGGCGGCCAAACAAGGTGGAACGTACGTGGCAAAGCAAATTCGGGCGATGGTCGAGTCGGGTCGGCCAATGCCCGCATTTCGCTATCGCCACCTAGGCTCCCTGGCCACCATCGGTCGCAAAGCCGCCGTGGCGGATTTCGGCATCTTGAAGCTCTCGGGCGCACCTGCATGGTGGCTGTGGGGGCTCGTGCACATCGCCTTCATGCTGGGCGTCAGAAATCGCGTCGCGACCCTGACCAACTGGTTCTGGGCCTACCTTAAGTTTGGCGGGGGTATCCGCTTGATCACCGGCGGTATGTAGCTGGAGCAAAAAACCACTGACCAATCGGTCAGGATTCGGCGGCGCATCGCCGAACTCTTTGTCGTCATCGAGTCGCGCATGTGCCTATTGCTCAGAGAGGCCGCCCCGCGAGTGCGCTCCCGCCTGGCCGACGCTTAGCGTTTCCCGCTCCAACGGTCTGTACCGCTTTTTATTCTAGCGGTCTGTATCTGTTATGCACGGCAGAACGGAGCAGAATTACGTACCTCCCATAGGGGGAGGTGTTGCCGCTTCGGAGGCCGTCAAGAATGCGAATAGCCAAGCCGATTCTCATGGTTACCACCCCGATCGGCCTCGTCGAAGGTTTTTATGAATGTTACAAGCTGGCAGGCGGGCTCTTGTTCCTCATGGTGGCGATGGTCGGTGTGATGGGGGTCGCTCTGGCGACGGTAATCGCTACCATCCGCCGGGAAGCAAGAAGTGACGCAAAGGGCGATCGATGGCAATCCTGATCGGCGTACTATTGGCCGCCATCGTCGTGAGCTTGGGACATGCGCTATCGTCCATGTCTTCCGGACCCGACAGGTCCCAGCGCATGGTGCAGGCGCTGACGGTGCGCATCTCGCTCTCGGTGGCATTATTCGCTCTGTTGTTGGTTGGCTATCACTTTGGCTTGATTCAGCCGCACGGCGTACGCTGAATGTCTCAATGACACTGGCCGGCAGGGTCAAGCTGCCGTAGTGTTTGCCGGATGAAACTCTACCGGGCGGTTGCGCAGGAGCTCGAGCGAATGATTCGAGGCGGATCCTTGCGCGGGGGCGACAAACTGCCATCGGTACGCGCGCTATGTCAGGCGCGCAGCGTAAGCCCTTCGACCGTTTTGCGTGCTTACTCCATGCTGGAGCTGGCTGGTTTGATCCGGCCTAGGCCGCGCTCCGGCTACTACGTCTCCGCCAGTCCGAAGCCGCCGGTGCCGCAGTCTTCCATGCCGAAGCCGAGTGCCACTCGCGTGAATGTGAGCGACTTGGTGTTCGACATCTTGGACGCTTCGCGCAATCGTGATGTGGTGCCTCTGGGCTCGGCGTTTCCCGGCCCGACTCTCTTCCCATGGGCAACGCTGGCCCGGTATCTGGGCAGCAGCGCGCGCCGCATGGACCCGTGGAGCACGGTGGAGAGCATCACGCCGGGAAGTATCGAATTGCGCAGACAAATTGCACTAAGGTACCTGCGGTTGGGAATGACGATCGACGTCGAGGAGATCGTGGTCACATCCGGAGCGCTCGAGGCGCTGAATCTCGCATTGCAGACCGTGGCACGTCCCGGCGACACCATCGCGATCGAATCGCCGACCTTTTATGGCTGCCTGCAGGCCGTTGAACGTCTTGGGCTGAATGTCGTTGAGATTCCGACGCACCCGCAGGAAGGACTCGACATTGCCGCGTTGATCAAGGCCATATCCAGACACTCCATCCGAGCGTGCTGGTTCATGACCACGCTGCAGAACCCGACCGGAGCAACGGTACCCGTGGAGAAGAAGCGGGAGTTGGTGCGGCTGCTCTCGAGCCGCGGAATTCCGCTCATTGAGGACGATGCGTATGCGGAACTGCAGTTCGGGGCGAGGCCGTCCGTACCCGCCAAAGCCTTCGACAAGACCGGTTTCGTACTGCATTGCGGATCGTTCAGCAAGTGTCTCGCCCCGGGTTATCGACTCGGATGGATCGCGGCGGGGCGATTTACCCAGGAGCTGGCGAGGCGCAAGATCGAGTCATCGATCGCGACCAGTCTGCCCATTCAACTCGGCGTGGCGCAGATGCTCAAGCATGGCGGCTACGAATCGCATCTCGCGCGGCTTCGTGGCGTGCTGGCAAATCAACAGGCCGTTGCCCTGGAATCTCTGCGCCGTCATTTTCCTGCGGGCTATCGCGCCGCGGCTCCCGCGGGCGGATATTTTCTCTGGGTCGAGTGTGCCGCCGCGATCGATTCACTCGCCGTTCATCGGCTGGCGCTCGATTCCCGCATTACGATTGCGCCCGGGCCCATGTTCTCCGCGCGCCGGCAATTCGGAAACTTCATTCGTTTGAACTACGGTCATCCGTGGAGTTCCGAAACGGACCGGGCGATTCGGCGCCTGGGAGAGATATTGAAGCGAGGCTGACTACGCAAGCCTGGGAAACTCAGGGGCCGCGCTTCGAAGACCTCCCGCTCTAGGGCCTCGTGACATATACGTTTGTCTGCATCGACGAACCGACCTCGGTGCAATGTGATTCGATGGCCGCGGCCATAAGTACCGCGTGCATACTAATTAACCGTGGTGTGATGTGCCAAATTATAGGTTCAGACGGTTTCATCATGGCACGCCGCGATGTTGAAATTGAATGCTTGAGGCGAAGCGCCTGCGAGCCAAGCGGGCTTTGAGGGGACAAGCATCAGCGTCACGGCAGCGTCAGCACGTAGACCGACCCATAAACTCCCGGACCGTAGACGCGGCTGGCCGCGACTGCGATGCTCTTCGGGCCGAGAATGGCAATGCCGGTGGGACTTCCGAGGCGTGGATTGCTGCCGACCCTCGTGAAATTATCGGCCGCCGATCCTGCAACAGTGGTGACGGTTCCCGTCGGGCTAACCGACCGCACGGAATAGTCGCTGCTGTCGGCCACATAAACCGTGCCGTTGGCAGCTACCGCGATTCCCCAGGGACGCAGCACAGGTTCGGTCGCTGTGCCGGTCGACGACGGTCCACCGGTCAGCGTGCTGACCACGCCGGCGGATGTGATCTTTCGTATGGCCAGGTTGCCGTCGTCCGCCGCGTAAAGAACGCCGGCCGCGTCGATCGCGAGTCCCTTGATTGAAGAGAAGCGCGCCGCAGCGCCGGTACCATCGGCATAACCGAAGTTGGTGGCCGAGCCCGCGAGAGTCGTGACGCTGCCATCGAGGGCAATCCGTCGGATCGTAGTGCCTGTGCTATCAGCGACGTACAAAATGCCGGCGGCGTCCATGACGATGCCGGCGGGTTGGTAGAAGCGGGCGACGGTTGCTGTGCCGTCATTGCTCCCCGCGGAACCCATGACGCCGGCGAACGTGGTGACCGTACCGTCGACAGCGATGCGGCGGATCGCACTATTACCCGTATCTGTGACATATAGGGTGCCGTCCGGCGCAGCAGCGATTCCGTCGGGCGCACTGAACAAGGCGCCACTGCCCTTGCCGTTATGCGCCCCGCACCGGTCGTGTAACCCGGCCGCGAGACGGGTGGCGCCTGCCTGCGATATACGCCGGACGTCGCAGTCGCCCGCATCGGTAACGACCAAGAATCCCGACGGATCGACGGCCAGCGCCATTATCCCAGTAAGATCACTGAACGCTGCGCTCGGAATGGTGTTGCCGTCCCCGTTCGGCCCCGGTACCAAGCCGGACACGAGTGAAGTCGTCACGCCGGCGGTGACCGTGCGCAACGAACCATTTCCCGGATCAGTGACGTAGATGGTGCCGCCGGCCGTCACGGCGACGGCGGCTCGGTTGACGCCATCGCTGGCGCCGGTCTGGTAGATGCCGAACTGGAACACCGCGTGCGTCACGTCGCCATCGACTTGCGGTTCGACCGGCGCCGAAGCTTGGCTACCGATGCCCGCGACCGTATGCACGCTGCCGTCGCTGAAATCAAGGCGGCGCACCTGACCGAGATTACCGCCATTGGTGCTCGCTTCGCCGAACGCCGTTAGATAGAGCGACCCGCCGGACAATGCCAGGCCGCCGGGCCGAGGTATCCCCGCCGCGGTACCGATACCGTCGGCGGCGGTCGTGCTGCCGTTACCGGCGATAGTGGTGGTCACGCCGGCGAGGGTCACTTTGCGAATCGTATTGTTTTCTTGATCGGACACATAGAGCGCGCCGGCACCATCCCCCACGATGCCCGCGGGAAAGCCGAAACGAGCCGATGCGCCGGTGCCATCCGCTATGCCGCTGGCTCCGGCCGTGCCGGCAATCGTCGTGACGGCGCCGGTAAGGGTCATGCGCCGGATTGTGAAATTGGCGCCGTCGGCGATATACAGCGCGCCATCGGAACCGACCGTGATGCCGAAAGGTTGGTTGAAGCGAGCGGCAGCGCCGGTGCCGTTCGCCGCACCGCTGGAGCCCGCGGTGCCGGCAACCGTCGTGACGACTCCGGCGGTCGTGATGCGGCGAATCGTGTGGTTCTGCGTATCGGTGATGTACAGCGCGCCGTCGCCGCCGATCGCAATGCCGCGTGGACGATTGAAGGATGCTGCGGAGCCCGTGCCGTCGCTCGAGCCCGGATTTACCGACGATTGGCCCGCGATGGTCACCACGGTGCCATCGGTTCCGACACGCCGAATCGCGTTGCGAAAAGAGTCAACCACATACGCGATGCCGGCGCCGTCCAGCACCACGCCCGCGGGCTCGTCCATATTGGCCGCGGGGGCGAGGCCGGTGGTTAACTCGGCCAGTGTCGGGCCGGCGCCCGCAGAGGTCACGGTGAGCGTCGCCGAGCTCGTCGCTTGGATCAGGCCGCCGCAATGGGCCTGTGCGCGAAATTCTGCGCCATTGTCGCCGAGTGCGGTCGTCAATGTGAAACTAGCGACGGTTGCGCCCGCTACGTTCGTCCAGGTGGCGCCGCCGTCGCCGCTGCGCTGCCACTGCCACGTGATCGGGCTGGCGCTGCAGGTCGCTGCAGCAGTGAATGCCGCGGGGGCGCCGCTCGCCACCGTAACGCTCGTAGGCTGCTGCGTGAGGCTGAGCGTCACGGGAACGGTGACGGTCAACGTCGCCGGCGCGCTGGTCACGCTGCCGGCGGAATTCGAGACCGCCACCGTGAACAAAGCACCGCTGTCGCTCGGGACCGTGGCGGGGGTCGTGTAAGTCGCGCTGGTCGCCCCGCTGATCGCTGTGCCATCGCGATGCCACTGGTAGGAGAGAGGACCGGTTCCCGATGCGGCCTCGCTGAAGGTTGCGGTCTGTCCGGATTGCACCGTCTGACTGGCGACGGGGGTGAGCGTCGGAGCGGCAATGCCGGGGGGAGAGACGCCGCCCATTGGCTGGGGCGGGTCCGCCTTGCCGGCGCACGCGACGAGCGTGCTCGCCATGAAACCGAGCAGGGCAACGCACAGTATGCGCAGCGCCCGAATGCCGCCGATGGGGGTCAACGAACTCATAGACTCTCTCCTAGAAACCGAATTGAATGCCGACGCTCACGCCGTTCACGTCGCCGTAATAGCGGTTCATGCGGCCGCGCGTGTGATCCCAGTCGAGGCGGACACCCCATGCGTTCGAAAAATGGTAGGTTCCGGTCAAACCGCCGAAGAACTGAGCGGTGGTTTTGCCTCCGCGAATCGCCGGCGCGGGCCCGGGTTCGAAGTCGGCGGTGACGGCGGCGGCTCCGGCCCTCGCAGCGATGGTGAACGCCGTTCCGATCGGATAGTTGTACCCGATCATCCCTCCCGAGGCGCGCACCCGTGCCTGGCCATGGAAGGGCGTCCCGCTCGCCGTGACGTCACTTGCCACGAATCGCCCCGCATCCAGGTGAACGGCCTCTATCGACCAAAACTTCGCGAATTGCCAGCCCGCCGCGGCACGGTAGCCGCTATCTCGGCGATCGCAGGCGCCGCCATCACAGCGAGTTTCATAGCCCGTATAGCTATAGCCGGCAGCCACGTACGGCCCGTCGGCACCGTAGGCCCGCGGAGTGATCGCGAGCACCAACGCAGCTGCGGCACCGTGCGCTGCGAAAGAAACGTAACGGCCGATCATATGTTGCATTCCATGGTGGTATTCGACTCCGGCGATATGAATTGGTATTCCTCCTCTGGGAAAACGCGATTCGTGCTCGATCTGGACATCACAGGTAATTTATTTATTGCGGCCCGTCCCATCACGCTTGCGAGCCGTGGTGGACCCGGAGGATAGAAAGTGCGCCGGGTGCGCAAAAACACCGTGTCGATCACCGAAATGCTTTCGGCGCACGGGCCCTAGAGTTAGAAGCTCCCTGTACGGGCTATCAGCAGCAGAGCACCTTCTCCTGCGCATTTCGCCGTCACTTCGGCGTCGCGCCGAAGAATGGAAGGAAAGGGTGATAAGACCCGACGGCGGCGCTATCGCAGGCTGACGGTCCGGTTCAGCGGCGGCGCGGCAGCGCCGTCCCCTGCAACCGGTTATTAGGCGTCATTTAGCCCTTGGCGCCGCAGTACAACATGGGTGGCTTTCTCCGACGCAACGAACTGAACGCATTCGTATCCCAGAGCGCGCGCGTCAATCCCCTCGAACAGTCGCTCTCCCCCGCCCAGTAGGACCGGCGAGATAGCGACGTGCAGCTCATCGATGAGGCCCGTACAAAGATATTGCTGGATAGTGCTAGGTCCGCCGCCAATGCGCACATCCATTCCGTTGGCTGCGGCGCGCGCCCGGTCAAGCGCCTCGTGAATACCGCCCGTGACGAAGTAGAATGTCGTTCCGCCTTCCATCTGGATGGGCGGGCGCGCGTGATGAGTCAAGACGAAAGTTGGAACGTGATAGGGTGGGTTGTCCCCCCACCAGCCATTCCAATTCATGTCGGGCCACGAACCGCGAATCGGTCCGAACATGTTTCTTCCGAGAATCCAGGCGCCAACATTCTTGAAGCCCCGCGCAGCGAAGTCGTCATCGATTCCCGTTGTGCCACCGTCGGCGCCAAATAAGGTCCGTTGGAACGTGCGGGTCGGGACTAACCACCGGTGCAGATCTGTCCCGCCCACGCCGAGCGGATTCCTGATGTCCTGATCCGGACCAGCTCCGTATCCGTCAAGCGAGATGGTAAAGCCCTCAACTCGGACGCGTGTCATTTTCATGCTGCTCCTGTTTCCTATTTCGCGGGGGGCGGTGCGTTAAAGCGCGTAAAGCTTGCCGCTTGTATTTCCAAGAACCCTGTCCCCTGCTAGCACTTGAAGCCTGGCCGCTTCATGGCATCCCTCCTGAGTGAAATCGCTTCGACACTTCCCATCGGATTCGCAAGCGACAATTCTCGCTCGGGCGCGGTCGATATCCTAGCCGCCGATCATCCGGGCGGCCTGCCGCCGGCAACGACGATGGGTTCGCCGAGTGCTCGCCGATATTCCTCCTCGCCGATCGCATCCACCGACCGCAGCTTCGCCAGCAGCTCGTCGATCAGCGAACGCAGCCCAGGCCCCGGCGTGCCGTGCGCGAATGAACTCTGGTATTTGATCGGCCCGGGGATGATCGCGACCAGGAAGGCCATCTCGGCCGGCATCAGCTCTCGGGGCTCGCGACCGAAATAGCGGCGGGCCGCGGGCCGCAGGCCACGCAGGCCCGGTCCCCATTCGATAATGTTCAGATAGACCTCGAGGATACGATCCTTGCCGAGCGCCGACTCGAGCAGAAACGTGATGGCCAGTTCCTGCAGCTTGCGTCCGAGCTGCTTGTCGCGCGACAGGAACAGGTTCTTGGCCAGCTGCTGGGTGATTGTCGACGCGCCGCGCGCGGCGCCGCCGCGCGACCAGTCGGTGAGCAGCGCGGCGGGTAATTCGCGCAGGTCGATGCCGCGATGCCCGTAAAAGCCTGCGTCTTCGGCAAGCAGCAGAGTGCGCACGAACAGCGGAGGAACGTCACGCAGGGCGATGAAGTCGGGGGATGCGAGCGAGACGTCGATGGGGCGGTGCGGCCCAGGGCCCTCTTCGGATCTGAAGATGAAATCGCCGCGCAGGCGCGCGATTGCCGGCGGCATCTGACGTGGCGGCCTGAAGTTGATCTTCTGGCTCACGGAGAGCGAGGCAGGGTCCGCCAGGCGTCCGCGCACCCGCACGTCGATCGTGGCCGAGCCAAGGTCACGGCCGGCGCCGGGCGCCATTCCCAAGCTTTCGGGCACCGCGAGCCCGGATGCACCCAGCAGTTGCGCGAAGTCCAAATGCTGCATGCCGAGTGCGAGATCGACAACCGGATCGGTGTCGAGATCGCGCAGTGTGATCGAGCCCGACAGGGCGGCACCGGCCACCGTTGCGTGGACCTCTGGGATCTCGATCGTGCCCCCGATCCGGTGCCAGGCACCATTGAATCGTAGGGTGACATCCGTCGGATCCCCGAGCTGCGGCTCATCGGCGGTGTTATCTACCAGCGCTCCCAAGCGCGCGCCGCGCGCTCCCATGTCCACGTGGAAACGGAACTCATCGGTGTTGGCCTGAAGTTCGACCCGGCCGTCCGCGATACCGCCATCGAGCAGCAGGTGGGCGTCGCGCCGCACGTCGAGCAAACGTCCGGAGTCGAGCCCCCGTGCCTCGATGTTCCACGCGCTGCCCACCGGGTACGCCTGCTTGCGGATTGACAGGCCTGTTTGTGGCTCCACCAGCGTGAGCCGGAGGTCCTCGCCGAAAATGCCCGCCATGTCCCAGGCACTGGCCGGCGAGCTGACGCTGACCCCTGCTGGCCCCGCGAGAGTGGCGGCGCGAACCGCCAGTCGCAGGCGGCCGGGCCACGTGGCCGCGATCGTGTCGGCATGCAGTCGCATTCCATGACCGAGGTCGAGATCGAATCCGTTCAATCGCAGCAAGGGCCAGACGCCGACGTGTACAAGCCCCATTTGGGCAACTACGCCATGGCGCACGGCCGCGGACTCGATCCGCGCTCGCACCGCCTGCTCGAGCGTGGATCTCAGCAACAGCGCGGCCAAGCTCGCGACCAGCGCCGTGGCGATCGCTCCCAGCCACCACCATCGCCTGCGGGTTTGAAACGTAAACATCTTACGCAAGGATGCCACAGCCGGTTCGCGCGCCGGCGGTGGGGCGCCTTCGGTCGCAGACTCCATACACCAAATAGATGCTCTCCCTGTAGGACATATCTGGTGCTAGAAATGCGCGGATTGTCCCTTTCTAATTACGGATAGTGCGCTGATGATCCACAGTGAATAATTCGGTGTCCCTTACGATGGAGACTCCAATGCCGGAAAAGCGAACATTAGCCAGGGCGCGGCAGGACCGACGGGAGGGCAAAGCTCCAAGTACCCAAGCAGGCGAATTCATCCGCGAGCAAATAGAGCACATCCGCGAGGGCAGGCACGGTGCCCGTTCCGCCAAGCAGGCGATCGCCATAGGTCTATCGCAGGCGCGCCGCGCCGGCGTTGACTTACCTCCACCGGCCAAAGGAAAGACATCGGAGAAAACTCGCAAAAGCGCAGAGCGAGCCTATGCTCTCGGCCACGGAGCGCCCCCACGTCAGGCGACCACGCCAAGGCGGGCGCGCGCTTCGGAGGCTGCGCTCAAGCGTGAGGGTAGAAGCGCAGCCAGTCATGAGGCGCTCGCCAGGCAGGCGCGCGGCGCTGCGCAGGCGCGTACCGCGAGTGAACGATCGGCGGCGGCAAGGAAAGCATCCATGACCAAGGGACCGGCCGCGCGCTCAGCAGCCGCTCGGAAGGCCGCGCAAACTCGCCAAACGAACGAAACTGACGGTCCGGCCTAAGAACGCTTGAGGAACGGCCATGGCCACCCGGTCAATCGCTTCCCTGTCGATCACTTTTGGCCTGGTGTCCATCCCGATCAAGCTGTATTCGGCAACCGAGAGCTCCGCGGCCATTCGCTTCAAGCTGATGGCGTCGAGCGGAGCGCGTGTTAGGCAGCAATATGTGACCGAGCGTCCCCCGCCAGTGGCGGAAGAAGAGCCGGCCATTGAAGAGGCGCCGCCCGAGCTGGAACGCTCAGTCGCGAAGTCGCGCGGCGCTGTGTCCAAGGTTGTCGACTTTCCCGCCGCTCCACATGCCATTGTTCCACCGATATACCAGGCGCCCGCGCCGACCGCCGACGCGGTGATCGAGCGCTCAACGATGGTCAAGGGCTACGAGTTCGAAAAGGGAAAGTTTGTTCTCTTCACCCCCGAAGAGCTGAAGGCGCTGGAGGCGGGATCTCGGCAGACGATCGACATCGTCTCTTTCATCCCCGAGAACGCGGTCGATCCGATCTACTACAATAAGGCATACCTCCTGGCCCCTGATAAACGCGGTTCCAAACCATATAACCTCCTGCTTCGCGCCATGCGCGACACGGCGCGTTGCGCCCTCGCCAAGTGGGCATTTCGTTCTAAGGAATACGTCGCTCAGATCCGAGCTGCCGACGGTGGTATGGTGTTGCAACAACTGTTCTATGCCGAAGAGGTGCGCTCATTTGCGGACCTTCGGATCGAGCCGGCTGATGTCGGAGATGCGGAACTGAAGCTCGCCAAGCAGCTGATCGAGCAGATCTCCACCGACTCCTACGATCCAACTGAGTTCGTCGACGAGGAGAAGAGGCGGATCCTCGCCGCAGTCGAAGAGAAGATCTCCGGCAGGCAGATCGTGGCGCCCGAGCAAGCTCGGACCAACGGTGGCCAAGTGATCGACCTGCTCGAGGCATTGCGCGCGAGTCTGCAGGCCAAGCAAGAACCGAGCAGAACGGCGAGAGCTTCAAAGCTCTCACTCGGGGAGCGCAAGCCGATTAAGCGAGCGCCAAGTAAGCCGGCCAACGTCCGAGCAGCGTCGTCTAAAGTACGGTCGAGCAGGCGATAGCATCGTTCGTCTCCGCGAGCGACAGACCACCTGTGTAATTCAAGCGATGTCGGTCCAGTTCGTGAGGTAGGACAACCACAAAGATTACCGTTGTCTCGTTTAGGCGTCATTGGTTGCTAGGGATCGTATTTGGTGGCAAAAGGGCCCGCGATGCCACGCTTATTGAAAAACGGACGAACGTAGTCGCAGTGAGGACTGGCGGCCTGTCTGATGACGATTGTCGTCCGTCCGGCGCTGCGCGAACGAGAAACTGCGATGCACGTCGCGCGCTTCGAGGTCGTGCGACGCGCCGTTCGCCGGTATCATTGGACTACGATGTCATTTCTAGCGCCCGCTTCTACATTTCTGAGTTCCTCTGTGCGCGTCTCTTGCGCTCCCTCATCGGCGCTGCCGCTCCTGGCCTTCTTGCTCTGCTCCGCGTGCGCTTCCTCGGGCGGCCGCATCGAGGCAGTGGACGACCCAACGCTGGTCGCGATAACCGCCGTCGCGCCCAATGTGCAGGATCTCCCGGTGGCCGCAAGCGAAGCCAAGGACGAGGGAGAGGCCGAGGTTCCGGCGGCCGTCGCCGAGTCGGAGCAGCGCGAGGCGCCCCCCAGGACTCAAGACTTGCCGGAGTTGGTCGTGGAGGGTCGCGAGCGCCACCGCGTCATCCGCGACTTGGTTGCCGAGGGCCAAGCGCAGCTGCGCGACGTAGAACTGCAGTACGCCTTCACCGGCAAGGGAGGGCGTGAAGTGCTGCGCGGCCGGCCGGTCGCCTTCGCGTTGTGGAGCGAGGCGCAGAAGAACTGGACCATTGCTCACTTGGAGATCCCCCGCCCGCCGGTGAAATGGAAGCCCGGCCGCGGGCCATTGCCCTTCGTCGTGCGCACGCCCGGTATCGAGGCGCGGCACGTGAAGGGCACAGGGGCCGAGCGGCTGATGTTCGCATTCTCGCGCGGCGGCGAGGAGCTGAAGGTCTATGGCCGCAAGTTCCCGGTATTCGACAACACCCTTATCAAGAAGAAACGCTGGCGCGAGGCGGCGGCGACGGCACGACCGATCGTCTACCTACCCTATACCCAGGATACCCTTGACCCGCGCTTCGTCACGGGCGGCAAGGATTTCCTGCTCACTACTGCACGGCGCGCCATGGACGAACTTCGTGACGCGAATGTGCCGAGCGCGGCATTTCCGGGCGAGCTGCTCGCGGACGTGATACCGGCTGAGGTGATCACGACGCTCGCGGTCATAGAACAGACCGACGACGAGGACTTCCTCGAAAAGGGCAGAGATGCATTCGACGAGGTACTCAGCCAGTACGGCCTGAAGCGCGAGGAAGCGTTTCGCTACAGCGTCTCGAGTGCGAAAGCGCTGGGCCCGATGCAGTTCACCAACCGGCACGGCAATGGCACGTATTCGCTCGTCGTGCGCAGGTGCCGCGGCGCGCAACTGGACCCAAACTTCGAGCGCGGCGCCACCCGCCTGCCGAACGCAATGAAGGCGGCCGTCTGCCTGCTGGACCTCGAGCTATCGCAGATGAGCAGTGAAATCCGCTCCGCCTATCGCACGAATCCGGAAGTGCTCGGCATCTTTGCAGTCGCCGCCTACAATGGCGGCCCGCGCAACGTCGCAAAGCTTTATCGTGCGCTCGACCGCATGGGTGTCCAGCTCGGCGAGCTGCGCCGCGCGGGCCAGCTCACCCCGGGCTCCGCAGTCGTCTGCCCCTGTGTCTGGCGCGAGGAAGCCTCTGTGGTGCGAGCAGTCAGCATTCCGCGCTACAACCGCGAAAATAGCGGCTACATCGAAAAGTATCAAAGCATCCTCAGCCTGTTCGATTGAGCCGCATAGGCAGAAAAGGCGGGATTCTGCCGGACAGTCGCCGTCGGCGCTAGAGAAGGGGTACAGTGCACATATGCTTGGTAAGCGTCGCGCGGGATCTGGGCTGTTCTAGGTATGGCGTCGAACGGCTCGACATCGGACCGGTCCGCCCCCGTCGAGTTCTTGCGGCACATGCTTGCCACCCTCGAGGCGGGCGTAGTCGAACTTCCCGCCTTTCCGCAGGTTGTCATCGAGGTGCAGAAGGTCCTGAGAAATCCGAACTATTCGGTCCAGATGATTGTACGCCCGATATCATCTGATCCGATCCTGGCGGCTCGATTGCTGAACATGGCCAACTCGGCCGCATTTAACGCTACCGGGAGGGTAATCATTGACCTGGCTGTGGCCTTGACGCGGCTCGGCGCTCGAAAGGTCTACAGTGTCGTCCTTGCCCATGCCATTCAGGATATCCGTCGAGCCGAATCGCTGCGATCGGTCGCGAGATCTTTGGATGAGTTATGGTCTGATAGCGTTGCGGTTGCTCATTTCTGTGACGCGGTGGTCAAACGATTGAAGCTCGCCATGCCCGACGCCTTCGTCGCCGGCCTGCTCCATCGCGTGGGCCATGTCTACATTCTCGTGCAGTCGGCGAGACAAGAAGCGTCGCGCGCCCCTGTGCCTTTAGGTAAGAACCTTGTGGAGGCATGGCATCCCGCCATTGGCAAAGCCGTGTTGAAGAATTGGCATGTCGACGATGCGGTCTGCGACGCGGTGGGTATGCAGGCAGATTTCCTCGCGGTGCCGTCGGGACCGCCGAGCCTGACCGACGTCCTATGCGTCGGCATTCGACTGGCAAACAGAATGTTGAACAGTGGCGATACCAGCGGCCTGAGCGCAGGTGGTGTCTTGGCACGGCTCAATCTCTCGATTGAGGAGTGTCGCAAGTTGATTAGCGAAGCGGAGACAGAGATAAGGGCGCTTGCGCGCGCCTTGCATTCTTAGGACTTGAAGGGAGGGGGTGGCAATGGAATGCTTGCGGGCCGGACTGCCGAGCGTCCGAATTTATCGATTGATGATCGCCGCCATCTGGAATGGCGCGGTATGTATGGCGGGCGGGAGCGCCGTGGCCGCGGCGGCTGAGGCGACCCCGATTGATGTCTATGGACATCTTCCCTCGCTCGAGGACTTGGCGCTCTCGCCGGACGGATCCAAAGTTGTCTTCGTCCAATCCAATGGCGACGAGCGCACTCTGACCGTCACCGCGTTGAATGAAGGCAAGGTGCTGGCCACGGCGAGTGTCGGCGACACCAAGCTGCGGGCCATCGAATGGATGGACAATGACGACATCCTGTTCGAGCTATCGAGCACAATCGCGCCGCCCTTCGGCTTTACCGGGCGCGACCTGGAGTGGTTTCAGTTGATCACCCTCAACGTTGCCGCGAAAAAAGCCACTCCCATGACTTTCCAGGTCCCGGGAGAGAGAACTTACAATGTCGTATCGGGCGCATACACCCTGCGCGAAGTGAAGGGCGCAACCACGCTCTTCGTGCCGGGTTTATACGTGTCACGGGGCCTGTTGCCCGGGCTCTTCAAGTACGACGTCGCGCACGGATACATGCATTTGATTGCAAAGGGCGGCCATCACCGAGCCCAGTGGTTGATCGATGAGTCCGGCGCTATCGTCGGCGATTTCACCTACCGGGATGGACAGAAGCAATGGGAGTTGAGCTTTGTGGGAGACAAGGGCGTACGCAGGACAGTCTCCGGTGTTGCCCCGATAGACGTCCCGACGATCCTTGGTTTCAGCGAGACCGGTGACTCGATCGTGTTCGAGTTCGTCGAGAATGGCCAGTCGATCTGGAAACCGCTGCTCAAAGACGGCACCTGGGGTGCACCGCTCGGGAACGGACAGGCCTTCAGAACCCCGCTCGTTGACCGCAAGAGCGGGCGGATCATCGGCGGCGTCCAGGGGATCGATGACTCGCGCTACGTCTTTTTCGACAATGAGTTGCAGGCCCACTGGGACGCGGTGCTGCGCGCCTTTCCGAACGAGCGAGTCAGCTTGCTCTCGCATTCGGATGACTACTCGAGGCTGCTCGTACGCGTGTTCGGTGCCAAGGATGGATACGTCTACGCATTGTTCGATTGGTACAGTCACCAACTCACGGTTCTCGGGGCGGTCTACAAGGGTCTCGACGCGGTTGCGGAGGTCAGGCAAATCTCCTATCAGGCGGCGGATGGCCTGGAGATCCCAGCTTATTTGACTCTGCCGCGTGGGCGCGCGCAGACGAATCTGCCGCTGGTCGTGTTACCGCATGGGGGTCCTGCCGCCGCGGATTCGAACCACTTCGATTGGTGGGCACAAGCCCTTGCAGCACAAGGCTATGCCGTCATACAGCCCAACTATCGCGGCTCCACGGTAAGCGTGCGTTTCAGGGAGGCAGGCTATGGCGAGTGGGGCCGCAAAATGCAGCTGGATCTGTCTGACGCCGTCCATTACCTGGCACAAAGGGGAACGATTGACCCCAAGCGCGTTTGCATCGTTGGGGCAAGCTACGGCGGCTATGCGGCTCTCGCGGGTGTCACCTTGAATCCCGGGGTGTACCGCTGCGCCGTATCGGTGGCCGGCCTTTCAGATCTGCGGCGCCAACTGCGGTGGACGAATGCAAACAGTGCCTCCGCCGACAACCATGCGCAGCGTTACTGGGATCGATTCATGGGAGTTTCAGGTCCCGGAGACCCCGCGCTACTGGCCATCTCGCCGATCGAGCACATTAGCGCCGTGACGGCTCCTGTTCTCCTGATTCACGGCCGCGACGATACCGTGGTTCCTTACGAGCAAAGCGAGATCATGGCCGACGCCCTGAAGCATGCCGGCAAATTCGTGGAATTCGTGACTCTCGAGCACGAGGATCACTGGCTATCCCGCAGCGCCACCAGATTTCAAATGCTGCAAGCCACGGTCAAGTTTTTGGAGGCGAATAATCCTCCCGATTAAGGAGGAGGGGGCGCCCAATTCAGGGGAAATGGGATAAGGGCCGACCGTCACTTACAAGCGACAGTTTGTGCTAACGGCCTGAACATTTATGCTGCGCCAGGAATTTCTGGAGCAACGAATGAAAAACGGGGCAGTTATTTGGTTGTTGGCATCGTCCGCGCTATCGGCCTGCGGCGGCTCCAGCAGCACGAGCATGAACAGCGGAGGCACGGCCGCCGCCGCCATCACCTCCGCCGCCGCCAACACCTCCTCCACCGCCAACACCTCCTCCACGGTGCAGCTTGCGGCCGTGACCGCCACTGTCAACGGCAAGATCGGCCTCTCGGGCGCGAGCTTCAAAGCCGACCAGTCCGCCGGCTCGGTCATCATCACCGCAGTGCGCATGACGGCCGCTAAGGGTGCCATGTCGGTGACCTACTCGACCTCGAACGGCAGCGCGATTGCCGGCACCAACTACACGGCTTCCACCGGCACACTGCGGTGGGCGGACGGTGACGGTTCGAGCAAGACCTTCACCGTCCCTCTGAACTCCAGCAACGTGTTCACGGGCACCAAGACGTTCGTGGTTAAGCTCGTGGCCGGTCCCAACACCATCCTCGGCTCGCCCACTACCGCCACGGTGAGCATCACGGGCGGCACGGGCTTCGTCAGCTTCGACGACAATTTGCCGGCGGCGGGATCGCAAGGTACGGACGCCGTACCCTCAGGTGGCGGCCTCGAAGACACCTCTCACCCAAATCACGTGATTGGTAACGGCACTGCATCCAGCTGCACGAGCGCCGCGGTGGTGGTGGCGGTGAAGGCAGGCGGTATCATCACGTTCGACTGCGGATCTGCGCCCGTCACTATCCAAATGACCAACACCGCGCAAATTTTCAATAACGCCGCATCGACTACGGTGATTGATGGCGGTGGCTTGGTCACGCTGAGCGGCATGAAACAGCGGCGCATCCTATACATGAATACCTGTGACCCAAAGCTGGTCTGGACAACGCCGCACTGCGATAACCAGCAGTATCCGCAGCTTACGGTGCAGAACCTCACGTTCATCAACGGCAATGCCAGCAATGAATCCGTTCCGGAGGGCGGGGCGATCTACGCACGCGGGGGCCGCATCAAGGTGGTCAATTCCCGATTCTTCAATAACACCTGCGCCGGTACCGGACCCGACACGGCGGGAGGCGCAATATACTCAACCGAGCAATACCAGGGGCTGCCCCTTTTTGTGGTGCACTCCACGTTTGGCGGGGAAACGAACTTAAGCAACATCTGCTCCAACGGCGGTGCGCTCGGCAGCATTGGGGTAAGTTGGAGCGTCATCAACAGCCTGCTTACCTACAACCACGCCGTGGGCAAAGGCGGCAATCCTGCGGCCAGCGGGACGCCCGGCGGCGGAAGCGGCGGTGCAATCTACAACGACGGGAACACCATGACCCTGACATTCAGCGGTTCGACGCTGAACTACAACCAGGTCAATGCCTACGGTTCCGGGATCTTTTTCGTATCGGACAACCTCACGGGTAACATCGTCATCACCGATTCAACCATCATGGGCAACATCGGCGGTTCCTGGTATCCGAAATACCCGCAAATCTCAGCCTGGCCAAGCACGCCGATAACCGTGAAAAATTCCGTTATCGTCAACTGAGCCGAATTATCGGACGCGCAACCCGTGATTTTTTCCTCGATCGAAAGACGCTGGTAAAAATCGACGCACGTAGCGCGCCAGAGGAAATAGGCGTATACGGTCTACGCGGCTGGTAACCCGTGTGGCCATTCTAAAACTTGGGGGGACCTCGTTTATGTACGATTTAACTCTTCGGCGCCAGCCTAAGGTCGGAAATAGGCACTCGCTATTTCTTGCCATCAACCTGATTGTTCTCGGTGGCAGCGGGTTACTGGCCGGTGCGGTAGCTACTGCCCAGGATCCGGTTAAGGTGGACGCCAAGCACTACAAGGTGGAGCTCGAGAATGACAAAGTGCGGGTACTGCGTATTAACTACGGCCCTCACGAAAAGTCAGTGATGCACCACCATCCGGCAAGCGTGGCTGTGTTTCTAACCGATGGCCAGGCACGATTCACGACGCCGGACGGGAAGACTCAGGACGCCCCGGTGAAGGCTGGGTCAGTCCAATGGACGGAGGCAGGCAAGCATCTGCCAGAGAACATCGGCGACAAGCCCTTTGGATTGATTTTGATCGAGTTGAAGACCAAGGCGGCAACAGCCAAGTAAAGTCGCCCAGAGCTGCGCGGATTTGATTCACCAGACAGGGCGCGGGGTCTGCTGGCAACAAAGGAAACCCCGCTCCATGTCGAGGTTTCTGGAGCGACTCTGTGCGACGCTCATGTCGGAGGGCTCGCTAAGCGTTGGCGTCCTCGAAGGCTCGCGCATCCACCAAGTGGTGGTCAACATCTTCTCGTACAGGAATCCCAAAATCTTCCGCGATGACCGCTCGAAGACGGAAACCTGCGCCCAAATTGTGGGTATTAACGATGGCGAGCCTGAAGCCGCCTGGCGGCATGTTGTGTTCCGTTGCGGCCAAATTGTCGCGAAAAGTTATTTGCACACTGCTAATCGCTGATACCGCGCGGTATTTGCGGATTTGTTCGGGCGACGGATATAGATATTCGCGAGCATGCGGCCCGAACAAAACGACGCTGTAGCCGTCACGACGCGACCGGTCTTCGAATTGCCATTGCTGCATGTCATACAATCGCACGACCGCGTCCACCCAGCCTGGCCCATTCAAATCAGGCCATTGATCTGCAAATCGAAGGTGCACCTCGATGATATACCCGCCGATCGTTTCGATATTCAGCATGCCGGTGTAGCCACGCAAGTGTTTGGTAATCCAATCTCGGCAGTAGCTCTCAGCGTCCGGGCGAGCGCGTGATTCGACCACCCAATAGTCGAAGGTTCCGGCAACCAGCGGCATTGCCAAACTGTGCCGGCACCATACGGGAGCCCCATCTATAACAGCGTAATCTGTGCTGAGGTGTTCGCCCCTCAGCAACGGCATCCAGAAATCCCCAGGGCGACATTGGTTGAAATAATCGCGCTCGCCATGAAGCACGCAGGTGCCGACGCCCATTCCTTTTAAATTGACTACTGGTTTACAAAACACCGGGTACCAGGGTGGTGCCACATCGTGCAGACCGCAGATTAGCCCTTGAGACTTGGCGATCAGCACCTTGTTATACACCCAGCGATAACGTGGATTGAGCCGAAACCCATCCATGTCATCCGTAGGGATGTGTATGTGTGGCGGACATCGAATGTTGGCGAAATATTGCTCGCGCCACTCGTCGCATTCGTAAATCGGCATACTCTTCGACTCGCAAAGCAAGAATGATCAAGATTGCCGGATCCGCTTCACGGTGCCTCGGTGGAGCGCAGTTGTACAAACGCGCGCACGGCAAAGAGTCGCTGATGTCGCGATTAACTTATGTAACTCTTTATCGGTCGCTGCACATCCATTGTGCGAAGAAGCGGCCAGATGGGCACCCTCGAGGCACCGCGAGCTCTTGTCGGCGTAACCTTACGGCTGAAGCGCCGCCTTGGGCGCGTAATTCGGGTCGGTGGTGCTCATTGCACACCTAGGCTGCGGCCAACGAAAAATGGTGGTTCGTCAGTCTGACCGACAGGTGACGAAGGGCTCATCGATCGCTATTCCGGAGCGCGAGCTGGATCGCTTGAACACCCTGAATGAGTAGACGCAAAGGAAGCCTTTGTGATCACATGTTAGCACCGGAGTAATACTGACCCACCCCACCGGAGTAAAGGTGACCCACCTGGGCGAGGATGGCAGCTTTGCAGAGGCTGCCGATGTTGACCCAGGAGCAAGCAGTGGAGATACGAGTCATGGCCCGACGGGGCGAAGGATTGAGGGCGATCGCGCGGCAAGTGGGATGTTCGCGTAACACCGTAAGGCGATACTTGCGCGATGAAGAAGCGCGCCGATATTCGGTGCGAGATCCGCGGCCTTGTAAGCTTGATGAGTACAAGGGATATCTGGACGCACGCATCGCCCAGGCGCGCCCACGATGGATTCCGGCAACGGTTTTGCTACGTGAGATTCGGGAGCGAGGATATGGCGGTGGGATTACGCAGCTTCGCGACTGGCTGGTGCCGATGAAGCAAGGGGCAGTGGATCCGGTGGTGCGGTTCGAGACGCCACCCGGTCAACAGATGCAGGCGGATTTCACGCACGTGAGGCGCGGCCGAGATCCGCTGCTGGCGCTGGTCGCGACATTGGGCTATAGCCGCACCAGTTACGTGACCTTTGGTTCTCGCGAAGATGCTTCGGCGTTGTGCACCGGCCTTCGGGAAGCGTTCGACTACTTCGGCGGGGTGCCCGAGCACGTGTTGTTCGACAACACCAAGGCGGTGGTCATCGAGCGAGACGCTTACGGCGCAGGCCGCCATCGTTGGAACGATGAGATGAACGAGCTCGCGGAAGTCTGCGGCTTTACGCCTCGATTGTGTCGGCCGTACCGGGCTAAAACGAAGGGCAAGGTTGAGCGCTTCAACTCGTATCTGAAGGGCAGTTTCGTGCTGCCGCTTGCCTCAATCCTTGAAGCGAGCGGTTTGCGCCTCGATGTGGATGTGGCCAACCGGCATGTTCGCCGATGGCTCGATGAGGTTGCGAACGTGCGCATCCACGGTACAACGGGAGTGGCTCCGATGAAGCTTCTGCCCGACGAACGAGCCGTCATGCTGCCGGCGCCCGCTTTGAAGGCGCCCCCGATGATCGCGCGCCGAGTCGCCACGCCGATCGAGAGTTTGCAGCATCCGCTATCAGTGTACGACGAGCTGTTGAGTATCGTGGCATGACGGTCCAAGACGCACGGATCGCGGAGTTCTGCGAGCAGCTGAAGCTCATCCGGCTCGCAAGCGAGTGGCCGGGCCTGGCACAGGATGCTGCCAAGAGAGAGTCGAGCTTTGCCGACTTTCTCGAGAAGCTCCTTGAGTGCGAGATGTTCGGCCGCGATGAGCGTCGACGCGCAACCCTGACGCGACTCGCGACGATGCCCAGCATCAAGACGCTCGAACAGTTCGACTGGAGCCACGCAGGCGGTGCCCCGAAGGCGCAAGTTCTGGAGCTTGCGCATCTGGCCTTTCTGCCGCGCGCAGAGAACATCGTATTGCTCGGTCCCAGCGGCGTTGGCAAGACCCACATTGCACTCTCGCTCGCATATCGCGCCGTGCTCGCCGGCCACAAGGTCCGATTCCTCACAGCGGCAGATTTGATGCTTCAGCTCTCGATCGCCAAGGCTCAGGGTCGGCTCAAAGAGTACTTCAACCGAGCCATTTTGGGTCCAAAGCTCTTGGTCGTCGATGAGATCGGCTATCTGCCGTTCGGTCGAGAGGAAGCCAACTTGTTCTTCAACGTGGTCGCCAAGCGATACGAGCACGGCAGCATGATCCTCACCAGCAATTTACCGTTCACTCAATGGGCGGGCGCCTTTGCTGATGATCAAACACTGACTGCAGCGATGCTCGATCGATTGCTGCATCACGCCCACATCGTTCAGATCACCGGCGAAAGCTATCGACTCAAAGATAAGCGCAAGGCCGGTCAGACGGCCAGGAAAACGGCATCAGCTTGATGCCAAAAGGTGCCCAGGGTGGGTCAATTTTACTTCGGCGATTATTATCAAAGTGGGTCAGTTTTAAGTCGGCGTTGACAATCACAGGCAGATCCGTTTTCTTCGGCGCTTTCAGTCATGCGGCTTGGGTCTTTGTCGATGTCCTATGCGGGAATCGCACTAGCGCTTCTCGGTGCCGTTACGTGGGCTGCGTACCGTGTTTTCGGCTTAAGTGGAAGGACACAACGGGGCCACTCCTTGCGCGCGGTTCGGAATATCCGCGGTACTGTGTGCAGTGTTACATTCCTTCTCGAGCCATCAGTTGTCCCGGGCATTGGCAGTGCGGCCGCGGCGGCCGTAACCGGCATTGTGCCGGCGGCTTTTGCAAACTGGACTTGGGACGAAGGGTTTCGCCGGGGGTGATAGCCAGTTGTTGGCCGTGATGGCCTATGCGACACCCCTTTGCAGCGCGCTGCTACTGGCAGTGTTCGGTCTTGAGACCTTGACGTGGAAACTGTTTGTCAGCTGTTTTGATTGTGATCGCAGGCCTGCTTTCTCGTGCCGATTAGCCAGCCTGTCCTCGCCCAGGAGCCCGGCAACTGCTTGAACGGTCGCGTATTCAGGTCAGCTAGCTCGCCGACCGCGCCCTGATTCCAAGAGACTGCGGTTGCCGGCGAGTAGATCGCACCACAACAAACGACATACGCACTTCACCGCATAGACGGGTGCATTAAGTTAACTGCATATTGGTCCACGCGCGGAACTCTGGCGATTTACGTTGGACTACAAGTCCCTCACAGGAGGCGGATTAGCCTGCAGGCCACTGGCTGACCGAAGCCTTGGACAAAGTATTAAACAACCGGGTCCTCCATGAGCCGCGCCGCCGACGGGGTGCTGACCGCCAGCGGGAGATACCTTGGCCGCTCCTCTGGACAGGAGTGGTCCTGGGATTGCTAGCGTGGGGGAGCCATGCGCACCTCGAACGCTACATTACGCCGAAACGTGGCCTCGGCTATGGGCTGGGAATCGTGGGCGGCTCGATGATGGCGCTGCTGTTGCTTTACTCCGCGCGCAAACGCATCCCCTGGTTGCGTTGGATGGGGAGACTGCCCGCTTGGTTCGAGTTCCATATGGTGCTTGGCGTCATCGGACCCGTCCTCATTTTGTTTCATTCTAACTTCCGCCCCGGCGGGACCAACAGTAACATCGCCCTCATCAGCATGTTGTTGGTTGCCACGAGCGGCTTGATCGGCCGCTACATTTATACTCGCCTGCACGCGCGTTTGGATGATCACGAAAAGACGCGTGCCCAATTGAATGCGTTTGGCGTTAGGCTCCGTACCGAATGGGCATCGATCTCAGTCTTCCCGGCCATCCTCGATGAGATCGATTTGTTGGAAGAGCGACTCATACGGCCGCCAAAGGGATTTATTCGGCAGTTCCTGTATCTATTCACGGGCGCCCCCCGGGTTGCAATCGCTCGCTGGCTCATACGCCGAGAAATCAACCGCGCCCTGACAATGTTGCAACATGACTCGGTGGTGACGCGGCGGCGCGCGGACCGTGTCGCCATGGTGACTCGGCGCTACGCCGATCGACGACTTAAAACTGGACGGCGCACGTCAGAGTATAGGATGTATGCGCGACTATTTTCGCTTTGGCACGTGCTACACATACCTTTGTTTTTTATGCTGTTGATTGCCGCACTCGTGCACGTCATGGCGGTCAATCTGTATTGACTTTGACCGTTCTGCGACGCCGGGATGGCTGCTCGCGCTCGCAATCGAGGCTTCCGCACCACATACCGCTCCACATGACCACGCCACGGGCAGCGCACGGCCCCAAGCAGCTCCGTGTCCAACTTGGACATCGCCTCTCGTCGGATTGGAATTAGTGCAGATCAAACGACAATGTGCTTATTATACAAGTACTTGAATAATGGGCGGCGGGGGATCGCTCGAAGATAGCGATCATCAAAACGCGGGCACAAGAAGCGTTCCGCATTCATCGAGGCAGGCGGGGATCGAGGCTCTGCAAAGACTATCGATAAGAATGTGTCAAAGCGAACGAGCAGGATTTGGCCGACTAGATCTAAACGATTGAACGAGCTGATAGAGACAATGGGCTGGTTAGATGGCCGAGCGCGGGCTCGCCGGTATGGCAGAACGGAGGTGATAATGGCCGGTGGACCTGGGTTGGTACTGCTCGCAGTTGTTCTCGGAAGTGTTCTCACGTTAGTAGCGCAGGTTCTTCTCGAATTGTTACGGGATGCGCGAAGGTCGGAACAGCTATCTCATGCAATCGCGGGCGAGGTCTCTGCGTTGCTGCAGATCACAGAGAGTCGCTGCTACCGCGAAATGGTCAAGGCCCATCTGGCAGAAGCGGCCGCAGGGAGGGCGACTATCCTTGAGATTCACATCGAGAAAAATTATTTCGCTGTAATCGAGGCCAATTTGCAACACATCGGCATCCTACCGGTTGAGTTGCCCCTGTTAGTCCCAAAGTTCCTCACTCTTTCGAAAGCGGCGATTGAGGACGTGTCATTTCTGAACAGCGGAGAGTGGAATGATAAGACCGCTAATGAACTGGCGGAAATGTATAGCCGACTAAGCCAGGTACTTGAGGCCGTCACGATAACAGGCGCGGAAATCGTTTCTCTTATCTCAAAAATGTATGGAAATCCGCATGGTCGCTACCGGACTGGGCTGAGAATTCGGATGTTCTTGCGAAAGATATTCGCCAAATCGACTTCCGATTCGACGCGAGGGTGAAGCCAATTTTCGGCCACGTTCGACTGCAAACGCACGTCAATCACCTCTGGTTAGGGTCCGCAGACTTGGAAATGTAGCGCCGCGCGAGCTGGCGGGATATTGTTATCGAGTTGCTTTCTAATGACATCCGAGCGTGCTGGCGGTTACCGAGTCAGCATGGAGCGCGATCGCAAATGAAAGATCTTCTGACGCACTTTGGCGGTCCCGCACTACACCTCATCCACGAGTCCTCATGAACGCGCCGGTGATTGCCCTTGTCGCGATCATACTGGGCATGGTTCTCTGGCTGGTGCTATATCGCGCGACGCGCCGGGGGAGGGCGAACGGAGCGACGGGAATCGACGCACCTAGCGGCGCTACGATCGCCCAATCTCCTTCGGAACGACTCGCCGACGAGAACGTGCAATTTACAGTCTATCGACCCAACGAAATTGGGCCGGAGCGCTGGTATACCTTGCTTGCCTTTGTTCATCTGGCAGACCGGCCGCCTGACGCAGCGCCGGATCAGCTCGACCCGCCCGAAGTGGTACGCCAGCAGGCAAGCGCGATCCTCGGCAGCTCGATAGATAACTATCAGCCGCTGGCCCAGGACGCGGCGCAGCCAATACCGCACGATGGTGAGCTCACATTCGTGCCAGAAGTGGAAGGTCTGGAATTTGACCCTCCGCACCGAACGTTCAAGTGGCGAGAGCCGGTGCACCGGGAATCATTTCTGTTGCGCGCAAAAACGAGTGTCGCAGGGCGCCTCTTGCGCGGACGACTCGCCGTTTTCTTGGGCCGCATTTTGCTGGCGGATGTGCCCCTGAGCATCCGTGTGAGCGCCACCGTCACCGCACCTGGGAGGGGGCGGGGAACGCCTAGTCGCGCGACGTTTGCGATGCAGTCCGCCCCGCGATATCGACGAATCTTCGCCTCGTATTCTTACAAGGATTCCGCGATCGTGGAGGAATTCGAACGTTATGCCAGGGTACTGGGCGACGAATACTTGCGCGACGTTGCTACTTTACGGTCCGGCGAGTTCTGGACCGAACGCCTTAAAGTTCTGATTGAGGGGGCGGACGTGTTTCAGCTCTTCTGGTCCTGGAGGTCCATCGACTCCCCGTACGTACGTCAGGAGTGGGAGCATGCATTGCAACTTGGACGACCCGGATTTGTCCGTCCCGTGTACTGGGAGGAACCCCTGCCGCAACGGCCAGAAAATGATCTTCCGCCCGCGGCGCTGAGTCAACTGCATTTTCAAAAGTTGCCGCCTGGCCTCATTCCCAACAGCAGAGGCCCCCTTCCAACCAACCTGGAGAGAGTAGAGTCCACTCGCCATCTCGCCGTTGCACCGCAGGCCAAACTGACGCTTGAAATGGTCGGTGTGCACGCATCGTCGATGGGTCCGAACGTGCGCCGCATACTCGGCGACACGGAGTTTAAGATCGGCCGGGGTTCGGATAACGACTGGATTCTGCCGCAATCCTACGTGTCGCGCCATCAAGCCGTCATCCGCCGCGTCAACGGCATTTACTTTCTCGAGCAAGTCGGCACCTGCCCAATCATGCTGAACAACACGGATAGGCCGCTCGAGCACATAGCGCGGCTTTCGGTGGGCGATCGAATCATGATCGACGATATCGAAATCCATGTTCTAGAGGGCGAGGCGCTACGGGGGACGGTCGCCTGGGCCGCAACCCTGGTCGATTCGCCGTTCTCTCACGGTGTCCCCGCCGATCTGCTCGCCGGGCGGACGTCGGGCCCGAAGCAGGCCGCGTCGCGAATCCCGGACTTCGGCTCGATACAGGATAACGCGATGCTGCCTTGGGCGGGCGCGAGCCGAGCGAGGCCCACTGCGCCGCCGCTACCGGGTGAGCGGTTCGAGGAACCCGCTGCGAAAAGCCGCCCCCAGACGACGAAGTTCATTGCGCGCAATCGCGCTCCCCGCATCAAAATTGATTACGAAGTCGGGATGTATGGCCCCACAAAGAAGGTCGAGTTGCCATTCACCATAGGCGTGCTCGCCGACCTCTCAGGCACTGCGGGCGGCCCCGTGGTACCGATTACTGAGAGAAGGTTCATTGATATTGACGTCGACAATTTTGAAGATCGATTGAAGCAGATTCGACCGCGCGTGTGCTTTTTACTTGCCGACCCGGATTCTGCGGGCGGACAGATCACAGTCGACATCGCGCTGGAGAAGATGGCGGATTTCTCCCCCAGCGGCATTGCATCAAAAGTGCTACCACTCCAATTGATGCTCGAAGCAAGGGAGTTTTTGCATAACCTACTCAAGAAGATCGACGATAACGACCCGTGCGAGGGCGGCGCCCTTGCCATCGTGCAAGATCCAGCGGCACTGCATCGATGGGCTGCCCAGCCTGACCTGACACAGCTCCAAACTCAGCCGAATCTCCAGGCTAGAAGGATAGTGCAACGCGCACTGGACGAAGCGAACGTTCGCGGCTTGGGACCGCAACACGCGTTAATGGCTGCGATCAAACTGCTAGACGCCCGCCTTTCGATTCGGCTGAGACAGATCTTGCATCACCCGGATTTTCAAGCGATCGAAGGTGCATGGCGCGGCCTTCACTATTTGGTCAGTAACACGGAGACTGACGAGACTCTGAAAATCCGGTTTTTAAACATCAATAAAGAAGAGCTTGCCGGAGTCTTCAGTAGATTCAAGGGCGCTGCTTGGGAACAAAGCACGCTGTTTAAACTGGTTTACGAGACGGAGTTTGGGCAATTGGGCGGCGAACCTTTCAGCTGCCTCGTCGGAGACTTCTACTTCGGCCATTCGCCGGCGGACGTCGAGCTGCTGGCGAGCATTGGCACGCTGGCCGCGGCGGCGCATGCCCCATTCATCGCGGGCGCCTCACCGGCCCTCCTGGGTATGGCTTCCTGGCAAGAACTGATCAATCCGCGCGATCTCATTAAACTGTTGACGAAACCCGAGTATGCCGCGTGGCGTGCACTGCGTGAATCCGACGATGCTCGCTACATAGGCCTCACGATCCCGCGATTCCTGGCACGACCGCCATACCGCATAACTACCGATCCGGTCGAGCACTTTACATTTGAGGAACTGTCCGTGAGCGCTGATCGAAGCCACTTTACGTGGGCGAACTCCGCTTACGCGTTGGCGGTAAAGATTGCGATGTCATTCAAGTTGTACGGCTGCGGTTCAATGCTTCGCGGCATCGAGTCGGGTGGAGCGGTCGAGGGATTACCGGTTCACGCCTTCCCGAGTGACACCGGCGGCACCGACATGAATTGTCCCACCGAGATTGCCATAAACGACCGGCGCGAGCTCGAACTCGCCTTTTGTGGGCTGATCCCTCTCATGCACCGAAAAAACACGGACCTTACCGGATTCATCGCGATGCCCACACTGCAGAACCCCACGGTATACGATGACCCGGATGCAACCGCCAACGCAAGGGCCTCCGCCCAGCTTCCATACCTGCTAGCGGGATGCCGATTCGTCCATTACTTGCAGTGCATCGTTCGCGACAGGATCGGTGCCTTCCATGACCACGAGTCAATGCAGCGTTGGTTGAACCAGTGGATCACGGGATTTGTCGACTCCGATCCGGCCAACTCGTCCATCGTTGGCAAAGCGCAGAAGCCGCTGTCCTTCGCCAAAGTGACTGTAGAAAGCACCAGCAGGACCGGAGCCTACAGCACGAAACTGTTAGTTCGTACGGGGTATCCGCAACCTGCGGGCCCACTGCTTTGCTTCGCGTTTGGGCTTCCGGTTGTCGATCACGGGAGGCCGCAGCTAAGCGGGGCTCGGCCGCGGACGCTCACGCCCCCTGCAGCTGCGGAACAAATCCAGAGTCTGGCGGGCTTCCCACCCGCAGCGGATATATTGCCGGTCGCCGAGGGAGTGATCGATGTCCTGGAGATAGCGACGCCGGGCGGAGCAGCTCGAATCGAGTTGCATCACGGTGATCTAACGCGCATGCGAAGCGGCGATGCAGTCGACGTGCTGGTCCTTTCCTCTTATCCGAATGACTACTATCCCGTAGAAGGGTCACTCATCGCTGCTCTCGATCGCAAGGGGATATCTGTTGCAGCATTGGCAGAAAATAAGCATGTCGATTTACGTGCGGCGTTTTCCTGCTGGCTATCCGAGGAAATCCGTCCGCAGGATCCGGGCATCCGGTTTGCAAGAATCCTCTGTTTTGAATCGTTCTACCGCGGCGCGGACGCGCCGCAGGCGGTCGGCGATATTTTCCGGGCTCTTGCCCCGTTTGTGGCAGGTGAGTTCAGTGTGTCGACTATCGCTATGCCAGTTCTTGCTGCCGGTTCCCAAGGATACACTGCAGCGGACATTTTGCCCCCGTTGCTCGATTCTGCCTTTGAGTGGCTAAAGGCAGGATTGCCCATTCGGAAGATCGCTATTTATGCACACGGCGCTGCTCAGGCACGCGAGGCGCAAAAATTGTTTCTGCAAGCGCGGCAGCGATTCGCCCAAGACGCTCGCCCGCCTCGGAAGTCGGAGCCGAGATACGATGCGTTCGTCAGCTACGCTCGGGAAGACAGCTCCGCAGCCTTGGCGATCGCGGGCCATCTCAAGGACAAAAAGCTGCGAGTGTTTATCGATCAGCTTGAGTTAATCCATGGAGCAGCGTGGCAGCAGCACATGTTTGAGGCTCTGGACTCTTCCAGGAGAGTCGTCGCGATTTATTCGCCAGATTACGTAAGTTCGAAGGTATGTCAGGAGGAATTCAACATCGCGTGGGCGCGCGGCCGAAAGATATCGGCCAACGTGCTCTTCCCCGTCTATTGGCGATCGGGCGAGCTCCCAACCTATATGGACATGCTCAATTTCTTAGATTGCAGAGAACAGGCGCGCCCGAAACTTGATGAGGCATGCCAAGCCTTGGTTGCGAGTTTAAAAACCCAATGAGATTCGGGCACTGAACGGATCGAGCGGCGGGCTGGTTACATCACGAATCGCGCCTGCGATCCCGCCAATATGAAACGTCGCATTTCCTGATAGGCCAGATGTTCCAATTCCCTGAAAAGAAACACTCTTTCCACCAGGTCCGCGTGTTCATATCGGCGATACAGACTGCGCACCGCTGCCAAATACCATCGGTAGCGCTCGGCGTCGGCACTGAACAGCAGCCCTTCTTTCAACGCCCGCATGGCCACGACGCTGGAACTCGAAAGAGCGGCGACTAAGCCCGCAATCAAACGAAACATCGGATTGGCCCCCACCTTAAAGGCAATGATCGAGCCGACTCCGACCGTAATGGTCGCTAACAGAAGCACGGCAGTCAGCGCATCCGACAGCTTGAGCACCCATTGCGCGCGGCTCTCCGGGGAGTGCCAGCCATTTCTTAGCTTTCTCTCGGCGTACCGCTCTTGTATGCCGAACCGCTGCTGCTCCAGCAATTCAAGCAGGGCATCGAATTCCGCGGAAGCGGGTGGAACCGGACCCAGGTGCTCCCATGCCGGCCGAACCCAAGGACGATCTTCCGCCTCATCCACGTCCAGATGATGAATCTTATCCTCCACGCCCCGAAGATAATCGTGCTTGAATCGGTCCAATTCGACGGCACGGAATTCAAGCCAAGGCCGCAGATCTTTGGCCTGTAGCGCCGCGACTAATGTTGGCAATTGATTCATGATCAGCTGGAAATGAAATTGGCGGATCCGCTCACTCCAGAACCGGTTCGTGAGCCAAAGCGTCTTCCCCTCACCTTTGAGCACCTGTGTATATCCAATCAATATACTGACGATCGCAAATGCGGCCGCAATCCCCCCCAATACGGCCTGCGTATGCAGCTGCGAGGTTGCGCTGCTCTTGGTGAACTCGTCCGCCAAGGGCACTGCGGCCGCAACGCTCAAACTCAAGAAGCCGGAAGCAATCGCAAAGACACCTGCCCTGCGGCTGTGCTTGCGTGCGCTCGCTGCGGCAGTGTCATAGATCACGAACAGAGACCGAAGCTCAGGCCAATCAAAGATCGAAACGAACGCAGGGTAGTGTCGAGCAAAGAATGCTCTATCCTCGTCGTCAATCAGCAGATCGCTGTTGGGCCAGTATTTGAACGGATCGTCCAATGGTCCCGCAACGGGAGGCGACAAAGCCCGATCTGCATGCTCATTCATCAGACTGAGATCTCAGAACTAGATTCACTCCTGAGCTAACTAAACCCGTTGTGCCCAGTTCCAAGGGGACGGCGGCCACGCAAGTATCGGCGAACGGACGGGCATTCCCGCATCTTATGCGACTTCGGATGCAGTTGGTTTTAGGCTGCGTTGCGCCTGTGCGCGACGACGCCTGCTTTGCTCACGACTTGCGGCGCTGGTTACCTAGGCCTGACTTGCAGTCTGCGGAGGCGCCCGCCGCCCACGCGCTACCGCAAGAATACCGAATAACAATGCTAATCCGGAAAGAGCCGAAGTCGAATCCATCTCTGGCGCACTGACTGCACTGCTGGAGCTCCAACCGGAAGGAAGCGAACCCGAAACCGTCCCATTCACGATGGAAAATTCGTTCGCTGTCGGTTTGAGGTTGGCCGAACAAGGATCAGCCGCGGAGTAGGTTGTGCCCCCAAAAGACAATGATGCGGTTTCTTTCGAGCAGGCACCGCTTGCGTAGTTGAAGTCGACAGTAAACGCTGTTGCGGATGTCACATTGACCAATACTTGTTCTAGAATTCCATTGCTGGTTGCGACAGAATTTGTCGGATCTGGCCCCCAATTGAACTCATACGCCGTAGGGTACGGCGTAGGCGCGACAGCAAAGAAATTATTTACTGCCGTGGTGAAGTTCCCGACAGCAAACGTTCCTCCTGGCATAAGGGATAGAAAGGTACCGTCAACGGTGAGAGTTCCACTGGAACCGGTAATTGAGCCCGGAAAGGCCGCAGTCCCATCCCACTGCCCAGAGTCGTACACGATGCTACGCGCATTAGCAGCACCGCAGAGTGCAATCCCCAAAATTCCTGAAGCGATGAAATCTCGCGCTTTCATATTCGATCCCTCACTGATGATGCACAGTTGTCTGTGAAACGCCGCCCGCGATGTCATCGCTGGAGATATCAGACCAGACTTTCGTTCAAGATACAATTACTGAGATACCCCACCTTCGCGGTGCTTTTTTCTGCGCGGAGATGGGCGGATCGCTGTATGTTTGCCCCGAAGAGAGTCGATTGGTTAGCTGTTGATTTTTAACATATTATCAATGCCCCAGGCCCGGAGGCTATGATGGTTTTGGGGCTTTTTCGATCGTCTAACCTATGCCAAGCGTCCTCACTGAAGCCTGAGTCATGGAACACCGAACTTATCGGATCTTCTTGTCCTCGCCGGGTGATGTACTGCCTGAACGAAACCGCGCCAGAGCGGTGATCGACCGGTTGAATTCAGAGCACCCCGGCTCGGCGATATTTTCGCTCACGCGCTGGGAAGAATCCTACTATTCGGCCACCGATACGTTTCAGCAGCAGATAGCGAGTCCAGGCGAGCATGACATTGTAGTGTTCATATTCTGGAAGCGGCTGGGTACCGATCTGCCTCCTTTTTATAACCGGGGAGACGGAAGTTCGCGCACCGGCACCGAGTACGAGTTCGAGGAAGCCCGCGATGCGCGTGACCGGCGGGCGGATCAGCTGCCCGACATCCTGGTGTACCGCAAGACCGCCAAGGTGCTGTTCAGCGAGGAGTCGCTCGAAATTGAGCGGGCACAAAAAAAGGCGCTCGATCAATTCTGGGAGCGGTGGTTTCGAACCGGCACCGGGCACATCATAGCCGGTTTTCAAAGCGTAACCGACCCGGGGGATTTCGAGCGGCAGTTCGAAAGCAATCTGCGCGAATGGTTGCGCCGCCGCCACGCCGGCCAGGTCGTATGGAATATCTCGAGACAAGGTTCGCCCTATCGGGGTCTCGTCCCTTTCGAGGAAGGGCATGCTGGATTGTTCTTCGGTCGCGATTTGGACATGAACCGCGCTCGTGCGCGCTTCATCGAAGCGGCCATTGGCCAGGACATCGGCCGCCGGGGAACGCCGTTTCTCCTGATTCTGGGCGCCAGTGGCAGCGGCAAATCATCCTTCATGAGAGCCGGGTTGCTGCCAAGGATGCGCACTGCCGGCGCGCCGTCCCTTCTCGATGACGGAAGTGACCGCATTCACGCGTTCCGGAGCGTGACGATCGTGCCCCGCGAAATGGGTGAAGACCTGTGCTCCGGTCTCGCAGAGGCTCTCTATCGACAAAGCACGGCCGGCAGCGGCCTCGAAACGGGATTGGCCCAATTGGCCGACGGTGACTATCCGACTCCGGGCGCGTTCGCTTCCCTAGCTGTTGAAAGCCCCAGCTCGGCGGCCGCTCCGATATTGCGCGCCCTTGATCGCGTGTCGTCCGAAGCGCTGCAAAGCGAAGGCTCAGGCGGTACGCCGCGGCGATTCGGGCTGCTGATAGCCATCGATCAAATGGAGGAACTCTTTGCCCGCGGCGACGCGGATCGGCAAAGCTTTGTCCGGCTGCTCGCGGCACTGACCACAGCAGACCGCATCTGGATCGTCGCCACGATGCGAAACGATTTCTATGACCGACTCCGGCAAGACTCGGACCTAAATGCATTGGCGGAGCGCGGGCGTCTTTACGACCTTGGGCTGCCGAGCCTGGCCGACTATCGCGACATCATTCGCCGACCCGCGCAGGCGGCTGGCCTCAAATTCGAAACGGACGAGCATCGGGACTTAGCCGCCGAAATCGAGGCCGAAGCAGGCAGCGACGGCGCGCTACCGATGATCGCATTCCTGTTGGATGAACTATTTCGGGAGCGCCGCGGCGACCTCTTGACGCTCGAAACCTATGACCGGCTCGGCGGCGCAACCGGGGCTCTGGCGCAGCATGGGGACGAGGTGATTGCGGCACTGCCGGTGAGTATTCAGAATGCATTTCCCCGTTTGGTGCGCAGGCTCGTGCGCAAAAGCATTCATGATCTGACGCCCACGGCTGCTGCGGCGCCGTTGAGCGCATTTCCGCATGGCTCGGCCGAAAGCGGACTCATCGAGGCGCTTGTGGTGGCGCGGCTCGTTAGAATGTTTACTGTTCCTGGAGGCGATCCCGGTCGCGTAAGCGCTTGGATACGTTGGAGCCATGAGGCGCTCCTGACGCGGTGGCCTCGATTGCGGAACTCGGTCGATGCCGACAGACGCGACTACGAGACCCTAGATCGCGTACAAAACGCCTATTCCTTGTGGAAAGGCACTCCCATACCGCAAAGGGGCGAGAGACTGCTCACAAACTTGCCTTTGGCCGAGGCAGTGGACTTGGTGCAGCGGTGGGGCGAGGACGTCGAAGGACACTTACACGAATTCGTCGTCGCGTCTAAGATCAGTGCCCAGACCCGCCGCCGGCGAAGGCGTCAAGTGGTGACTGCAACGGTCGCAGCGCTTTCCGTTCTGTCCATAGCCGCAACGACCGCCGGCGTTCTTGCCTTCAAACAACGGAATCTCGCCTTGATAGAGCAAGCGTCCGCGGACCGCACTGCGCGCTTCATGGTGTCGCTGTTCAAGATCGCGGATCCCGGTGAGAATCGCGGCAATTCCATGACGGTGAGAGAGATGCTCGATCGCGGCGCCGCCGACGTAAGCAAGGGATTGGAGCACGAACCGATCGTCCGGGCCGATCTGCTTACCGCTATGGGCCAGGCGTATGCGGGGCTCGGACTATATCAGCCCGCCACCAAGCTTCTAACGCAAGCTCGTGCAGACCAAGGCACCGTCGGCGTACCTGCCGAATCTCGGGTGCGCACGCTCGACGCTTTGGGGTCTACTCTCTATTTGAAGGCAGACTACGAGCAGGCAGTGAAAGTCCTCACTCAGGCCGTCGAGACAGCGCGCCGCGAGCTGCCTCCCGACAGCGTGTTGCGCTCGGAAACTCTGGACTATCTCGCCGACGTGCAAGTCCAACTCGAGAAATATGAAGAAGCGGAGAAGCTGTGTCGCGAGGCGCTCGCCGCGGATCGTAAGCGAGGTTCGGACCAGGCCGCCGTACTTGCGCGTTCGCTCGACACTCTCGGCAGCGTTTATCTATTCAAGGGAAATTTGGCCGCAGCCGAAACTACAATGCGCGAGGCACTCGAGTTGCACGAGAAGGCCTCCGGTCATCGCCATGCGATGACCGCGCAGGCGATGAATAATCTAGCCGCCGTCTTGTATCAGAGCGGCCGCTATGATGAAACGATGACGTTGCTTCAACAGGCGCTTCCGGTCTACCGCGAAGTGTACGGGACCGACCATCCGGAGGTAGCGGCCATCTTGAACAATATGGGCCGCTCAGCGCTAATGGCCGGGCACATCGAAGCCGCCGCACCGCTATTGCGACAGGCGCTTGCCATCAACGAAAAGCTGAAAGGCTCGACCCACGACGATCTCGTGCCATGTCTTAATAGTCTCGCCATGATCGACAGCTATACCGGCCGCCTAGCCGATGCCGACAGAGAAATTCAACGCGCGGAGCAAATCGCACGCTTGCCGAATCATGGCGTACTGCTCGACCAGGTACTGCTCAATCTCGCCGAATTTGCCCTTAGGGAAGGTCGAGCGGACCAAGCTGCGGCACCACTGGCGGAATCGCATCGTCTTCTGGAAGGCGCCTTTCCGCTGCTCCAGCGCCCGACGGAAGCCTGGCGTTACGCCATCTGGGATACCGTCTATGCGGAGTTGCTCGCCCGCCAAGGCGACGCGGCGGCTGCACGACGGCTTATTGCGGCCGCTCGTCCGGTGATTACGCAGCGATTTGGTGCTGAGGGATTCTACACGCTGCTGCTCGAGCGCCGTGCGCAGTTTGTAGATGAGCAATCGAGCCAGCCACGGAAGCTCTGAACCCGCTGCTTGTGGTTCACGGGGCGGCCCTCAATCACTATGCGTGTCTGCGGTTCCAGCGCATAGGCCTTGCGCCGTCGGCGAGGCACCGCTGAGTTCGCGCGCCACGCGAAATCCAATATTCCGATCTCGCGTACCGATCGCCAGCCGGCCGGCGGGCAGGGTAAAAGCAACGTTTTTGCGCGTAGTGAATGCACCGCCGCGAACGATTCCTTGGCGACATCGCGAATCCCCAGCCCCCCCCTTGTCGCAGTCAGCCATCCATTCCCAGACATTGCCGACAAGGTCGTAAAGCCCGAAATCGCTCGGCGCGAACGAGCCCACGGGCATGCTCGCCCCACTGTCGGAGGCGCCGCCGCACCCGCGGCAGCTCGCGAGCGGTACCGTACCGTCGGCTCGAGCGAGTCGTTTGCCTTCTGATTCTGCAACCACCATCCATTCGGCATCCGACGGTAGACGGTACTTGCCGTTCGTCAAGCAGGTGAGCCACCGGGTGTATTGATTCGCATCCGCCCGACTAACGTCAGTCGCCGGGTACGCTCCGCGATTGCCGGAGGGGGTCCAGGCCCAGTGCGAACATCCGCCGGCGCGAAAACACGCGTCGTACTCATCGAAAGTCACCTCATGAACGCCCATGGCGAGGTATGCATTTGCGCTGCCTGAGCCGTCAGGTGGCGTCGGCACAACCCGCAGCAGGGGGCATTCCTCGCAGTCTCGGAATGAAGCAAAATTGTGGCTTATCGTCGGTCGTGCGATTGATTGCAGCGGCAATTGCGCCGATGCGAACCAGTTCTCTCCTTCGGCAAGCTCCTTGCCCAGGACAATGTTGCCGAAGGTCGGAGTCTGCCGGCCGCCGGAACTTTCGGTCATCCGCAGTCTGAGGTACATGCCGAGTTCCGTGCCGCTGATCCAGCCGTCGAGATTAAGATCCGCCGCGCCGACCAGACCGGAGACGAGAAGTTCGGCGAATTGACCGTCATCAGCCACAGTTTGTCCTGCACCACCGGCGGTAATTACTTGGAAGACCCGCGTTTGCGCATCGGCGGTTGCGGGCGGATGCGGAAAGCGTTGCCGCGGCAGGCTGTCGAGCGCGAGGCCCGAAAAGCAGGCATCGAGGATAAGCAGCACATGCGTTGCGCGAAATGCAGAGATCCGGGCGACCAGAGTCGTGACCGGTATCGCATCAAGCTTAAATTCTGATGGCGCGACATTTGGGTTGGGCGCATCGGGCGGCACCAGGTAGCCGATTCCGTCTGCGGTGTAGCCGTGGCCGGCGATATAGACAACCACTCGCGTATCGGCACTTGCAGTCGCCAAGAGCTGCTCGCCGAAGCGCACGATGATTTCTTCGAGCGCGGGCTTGCTGCCCGGCACAGGCAGGGCAAGTGTAATGGCGGAAGGTGGGACGCCCCGCTCAATAAACATGTGCTGCACCCGTTCCGCGTCACGCTGACCGTTCAATGGCGGCCAACTAGGATCCCGATAAGCGGAAAGGCCAATGATGAGAACTCGTGTGCCCGCGGGATACAAAATCTGCCGTTCGGCATTGTCGGGCAACGGCGAACGGCTGAGTGCGCTGACAGTCTCCGTGAGAAGCGCAAAAAGGCACAAGCAACCCAGCCATCGCTTCACGCCGATCCCCCAGTCAGAGTCGGCCAGCGTCCAAGGACATAATCGAGCGAATCAGGGCGGGTAATCCACACCGTTTGCGCGAGGTTCGCAAGCTGCGAAGCGGCCTGCTCACGCAGTCCCGCGGCAACGGCAAGACCGATCAATGGCTGCGCCAGAACCAGCGACACGGCAACCTCGGTGTTCTCCATGAGGCGCTGGGCTAGGCGAAAGCTGCGGCCGTCCTCCACCGCGAGAACGAGATGCGGTACGGCGCCTGCGATGGCGCACGCGAGCGATTGCGCCTCTGCAATGAGCGCGTCTGCGTTCGCCTCGCTATCGCCTCTGCGCATCACCGAAACGCCCAAAAGCGGACGCGCGACGAGTCCCGCAGCCCGCAATGCCCTCGGTATTTGCCTGATGACCTCAATATCGCGGGCGCGTTCGCCCTCAGTCAATTGCGACCACGGTATCATTGAAGGGTGCGTGCGTTCGGATTCAGATCGTGTCGCGCCGAATCGCCACCCGGCAACTGCGCGGCTCGCTATCCAGCGGCGGTGCTCGGCAGCGGCGAGTCCCTCAATATGCACATCAGCAGGACCCGCCGCTGACCCATCGTCACCCGCGACAATTCGCAAATCCAGGTCGCGCGCCTTCGTCCACAGGTGATCGGCTAGCGATCGATTGTCTTCCTGCAAATCGAAGGATAGGCGAAACCACTCAACCGTTGCGGGCGTGGCCTGGTCGCCAGCTTCGCGCCGGCCCTCGAGATAGCCGATGTGTAACTGCCGCTGCAGTAGCTCGAGCCTCTCATCCTGTTCAAGCAACGATCGGTCGCTTTCCGTCGCATGGCCGACGGAAAGTACGAGCGGAGAGTCCTGGCCGAAGAGACGAACCGCAAGACTAAGCTCGCGCTCCCACGCTCCCGCCAAGGGTGCATCTTCCAGCGCGATATACACGCAAGTCGGAACCAGTTCCTCCTTATGCAGATAGCGAAACAAGGACATCGCGGACTGCGGCAGTCTCGGCTCGAGAGCGAGTGGAGTAATTTCCGCGGCCAGCGACAGGGCCGGCCACAATTCCAACAGTTCTCGCGCCACGGCCGGGGCTTCGGTGTCTACTACAAGTATGGTAAATGGATCGTAGTTCGGCGATTGTGCATGAGCACATAACCTCGCCAATAATTCAAGTCCTGTTTCACCGAGCCCGATGACCACGATTGTGGCGCGCCCGTTCCGATTGACTAGACGGATCTTGCTAGGCGGTTGATTGCGCAGCAGGCATCGGCATCTGGCCTCAGGCAGCGAGGTGAGGCGGGCGTCGATTGCGGCGTCGGCGAATTCTGCAAAGCCGTCTCGGCCGATCGAACTTCTCAACTCTCGCGGATCGACGCGAATTAACAATCGATCCAGCTGCCGACATGGCACGTGGATCTGCCTAAGGGCTATCAGCCGCCTCGCGAGATCGATATTGGCATCGGCGTCCACGCCGAGAGCGAGCAACTCTCGTGTATTCGCCGCGAAATGAGGCAGGATATCCGCCAGAAAGCCAACGTCGAAACGCGTAGTCAGTCCCCGCGGCGGGGGCACCATGGACGAGCAATCCCCGAGCAGCACCGTGGTCATGTTGGAGGGTTCGGCGGCAATGATCGTCGTGGCCGCGGCATCCACGACAACAAGTCTCACATCGCGCGCTGACCGCACGAAGACCTCATTGATCAACGGGCGCATGGCGTTCAGGACGACGCCGATCAAGAGTACGATGGCCCCCGCAATCACGGCGCAGATGCCATCCACGGCAAGCCGCGGTATCGACGGCGCGTCCAGCGGTTGTGGCCAGTTGATAAGGGTACGCAGCGTGAGCCCCGCCACCCGGTCGATATTAAACAGTTCATCGCCGGGGAGAATGGCAGGCAGCACGCCGCGCCACCCTGCCGCGACGCATGCGATGCCGATGAGAATCGAACAGGCGGCGATGGGTATGCAGGCCGGAACGGACAATAAGTTTGCAATACTCATCAATCGTCGCACCGTTGCCGGCGCGAGGCCCCGCTGAACGACTCGCGGCCGCGTCAAGCTCGCGCTTGAGTTAGGAATGCCAAACTCCCTCTTCGCTTCGTAACCGCGCTAAAGATATATGACCGCAGCGCTGTCGACCACCGACCGCGATTGCGAGAATGGTGGGTGTGCCTTGTAGCACCTCATTGACTCGCCTACCGAGCAATCGGACACTACCCTACCGTACCTGCAGATCGAGACGACATTATCTTGCCGGGAGTCGTGTACATGTCGGGCCGCTGGTGGAGATTGTTCATTCTTGTGTCAGTCATGACCGCTGGTGCGGCGCCTGCCGGTACACAAGGTGACATCCCGGGCAATCGCTGGTGGGGTGTTGTTGTTGGGGTCGGCCAGTACGAGCGTTTGGACGCGTCGCTGGCGCTCGACGGCCCTCCCAATGACGTCCCGCTAGTCGTGACGTGGCTCCGCCGACAAGGTGTGCCCCGGCGGCATTTGACCATTCTGGCAGACCAGGTCGCTCGCGCGGACGGATTGCCGACACGTGCAGCCATTTTAGCCGCCCTCCAAGCATTGCCCGAACGAATGAGCCGAGGCGACATTGCCTTCCTCTATTTCGCGGGCCACGGCTCGCAGCAGCCGCAGGGTGGTAGCGAGTGGTCAAAGGCCGACGGCCTCGATGAGATCTTCTTACCTCGCGACGTCGGACGCTGGGATGGCGCGTCGGGGCGGGTCGAAGGGGCGATTGTCGGCCGCGAAATTGGTGGTTTCGTTGAAGCTCTCCGAGCCCGCGGGATCTTCGTATGGCTCGTGTTTGACAGCTGCCATTCGGCGACGATGGCGCGGGCAGTGATGGTTCCGCACCTACGCACGCGGGGGCTGCCGCCGGACCAACTTGGTATACCCCGCTTGGCCCCGGCTATGCGAAACCAGGAACCGCGCGCCAGCAGCCCCTTGGTAAGGATGAAAGGATCGGCGGCTGAAGGCGGATACGTGGCATTTTATGCAGCGCAGACTGTTGATGTGGCTCCCGAATTGCCCCTGCCGCCCGGGGAGTCTGCCAGCCAAGTCCATGGACTCTTTACCTATGCGCTGCTCAAGGCTCTCGCAGCGACTGGAGCCGGTAGCTATCGAGAAGTCGCTCATCGCATTCTGGCGTTCTATGCGTCCACCTATCCGGCGACAACGCCGGAGTTTGAAGGTGTGCTGGACGGTGCGATTGGGGCGCCCGGCGCTCCCTTGCTATCGCCCAATGCATGGCCTGCTCAGCACAGCGCGACTGGTTTCCACATCGACTCAGGGTCTCTGAATCGGATTACACCGCAATCCTTGTTGGCACTTTACGCTGCGATCCCGGCCTCCACCCGAGCGGCTCCTCTCGGCTTGCTGCGTGTAACCAAGGTGACGTTATCCGACGCGTGGGCAGTTCCCGTCCGCGACCGACAAGATCTCAAGGCCTGGAACGTTGCCGTCGATCGCAGTTCAGAGGTGGCCACGGGCGTCGTCCGCCTCCTTCGTACGAGCGTGGACACCGCAGTGCGAATTGCGGGCCCGGCGGCGTGCTTTGCATCGCTGCAGCCTCCCTTTGGGTGCGCGGCGCCGGGCGCCGGCGACGGTGGAACGGTCGAGTTGGCGCGCCGGATCGCGACCGAAGTTGGATGCCTGCCGCCTGGCGCGGAGTTTACGCCGGATATTGACGCGGCAGATCTCTTTCTTTTGGTCAGAAATGGCCGATTGTTCGTTGTGCTACCTACAACTCGTTCCATTGAGGCCGCCGTGGCGATCAGTCTTGATTCGCGCAATGCCGCCGCCGAGCTGCGACGCGTATTGTTCAAGGCGACTCGGTCGGTTGCGCTGTTGCGGCTCGCCGGCGACTTTTCCGAAACTTCGGACGATCTTGCGGCGGAAGTTCGCACCCGCGAGCCCGCCGGACGTTGGCGACCCGTCGCAGGCCAAGGTTCACCGCCGGTGCCATTCGGCGCGGAGCTCGCCGTGCAATTGCAGAATATCAGCGCCACCGACCTCGATGTCACGATCCTGGCAATCGACGATCGCTTTGGAATCACCCCCGTCTATCCAGTTGACCAGGAGAGCAATTTGCTTCGCGCAGGTAGCGCGCGCGTTGAGGTGTCGGGCTGGGCGCGCACGCCCGGCGCAAACGAACTTGTGTTCATCATCGAAAGGGCCCGCGCCGGTCGCGCGCACGATCTTGGCTACCTCGCTCAGCCTGGCGTTGCCCGCCACACCGATGGGACTGGGCTTGCGGCGCTGCTCGAGCGCATCGGGTTTAGCGCGCACGGCACACGCTCCAGTGTTTCCGAAGACGATCGGCAGTCCTCATCAATCAAGATAATCCGTTACGACGTATTGAATAGCACCTGACCACTGCGCTGGCGGCGAAGAACAGCTTAAGAGTTGTCATAGGGGACTCGGCCATGCAGAATGACGCCTCGGCTCAAATCCTAAGGCCGGGAGCAGTCGTGAGCATCGTTCGAAGGGATCGGTCATTCACACGGCGCAGCCTTAATCAAATCTGTGCCGTGCTGCTTTGCAACGGCATCGCTCCATGGGCTTTGGCGACACCCCAAGAACCCAATGTCGACAGGGGTCCGGCCCCTGATACGGTCGCAACGGTGGCCATCGACCAGCTGCGTCTGTCCGACATGCTTGCGGATTTCGGCGAACGAAATGCGGACCCTATCGCACTCATCGAAGCTGCAAAGATTCGCAAACTGTTGCCCCCGCCCCTGAGCGCGGGGTCGGATGCGACGGCCGAATCGCGCACCTGGCAGACACTCCTAGCGCGTGCGGCGCAACTCGCTGGACCGAACCCAGTGGTTGCAGGCCTGGTGAGCGACGTGCGCCGCCTAAAGGTGCGCGATATTCCGGTGATTCCTCTCCAGATCAAGCTGCTGCACAAACAAATAAAGCGGAACGCCGCTGATCGGGCCGAAGTTCATTTTTTGGCCGGTGAGATCGCAATGGTCTACATCAGGCCGATCTCCGGGGTCGATCTCGAACTATTGGTCTATGATGATTTGAACAATCTCATTTGCACCGGTGCGAGCACGGGACAGGAGTCGGAATGCCGCTGGCGTCCGCGTCGGGATGGCGCATATCTGATCGATGTGCGGAACAACAATGCTACAAATGTCGAATACGAGCTCGCCATCAACCGAGAGATCGTGCAGCGCTGATATGTTCTCGATTCAGGACTGCAGGCGATGGCGCATTGGTCTTGTGATCGCTGCCGCCGTGTTCATCGGCGGCTGCAATCACTCGCCTACGCGCCCGGATTTGCGGCGCCTCTACCAGTCAGCCAACGTTGTCGTCGAACAGCCTCCGCTGATTCTCATTCCCGGCATTATGGGCTCCAAGTTGCGAGACAAGGCTACGCAACGGGTGGTGTGGCCGGGCGGCATCTGGCGCATCGTGTTCCATGATTACAAGGAACTCGCACTCGACATAAATCCGGAAACGCTCATTGGCGCCCCCGGCGACATCGAAGCATTCGCGCTCACGGATACGGCCGCCGGCCAGCATTTCTACGACACCATCATCGATACCTTGGTGAGTTCCGGGTCGTTCGCGGTGACCACCGCGGGTACGGCAGTGAGGGATCCCTACACGCGGCATTTATATCTCTTTCCCTATGACTGGCGTCTGGATAACGTTGAAACGGCACGCAAACTCTCTGCGTTGATTGACCAACTTCGCCTCGACTATGGGCGTCCGGACCTCAAGGTGGACATCGTTGCGCACAGTATGGGGGGAATCGTATCTCGCTACTTGCTGGAGTTCGGCACCGACGATGTGCTCGATCGCCAAGATGCGCCCATTACGATGGCGGGCGAATCCAAGATCAACCGGTTGATCCTGCTTGGCACCCCGAGTTTGGGATCGGCCAATACCGTTGAAAATATGATTAAGGGTAGCAAACTCGCCCTGAAGCGCATAATGCCGCTAACTCTCGCGACGCTGCCGAGCGCTTACCAGTTGTTGCCGAATTCCGACCGGAAGCCTTTGATCGGAATCGACGGACGTCCGTTGCGCACGGTTTTCGAGGATGGAGCAAGTCCTGAGCGCGATATATTTGACGTCGATACGTGGCGCGAGCTTCGCTGGTCCGTTTTCGGTACGGCAGTCCCGTCGAGGATCGGAGCATCGAGAGCTGAAATGCTGCAACGATACTTTGCGAAGCAATTGTTGCGCGCGGGACGATTGCAGAGCGCCTTGGAACGAGAACAGCCCGCGTCGCCCGTCAAGCTCATCGTCTTCGGCGCGGATTGCAGACTGACGCCGTCACGCGTGTTGGTGGAGTCGGATAAAGGCCACATGGTACCCCGCTTCGAACCGGATAAGATTGCGCATCCTTTGGCTGACCATCAGTACGATGCATTGATGCGTGAACCAGGCGATGGTCTGGTCACAAAAGCGTCGCTTCTTGGGCGGCAATCTCTCGATCCGACCGTGCACAATCGTGGGGGTTTTCCGATCGCCTTTTCTTTTTTTTTATGTGCCGAGCATTCCGACCTACCCGGCAACATCAATTTTCAGGACAATCTCTTGAATGCCATTCTGGCCCGATGACTGAACACCAATAGCACCCAAACGAGAGTGGAGATACCGATGAGAAAAAAACTACTGCTGGCCACGCTCACCGTTTTGTCGTTGGTCACCGCGAGGGCGGTGGATTTCGAGACCCCTCCCGAAGAACCGGCCTCCGCCAGTCTTCCGGCGGAGCTGGCGTCAGGTCCAAACTTTCACGTCAACGAACCAGTTTCCGCCGACGGACTGATGCACCACTACGTCCTCGACAGCCGCTTTGGACTCTTCCCCGCCTATGGTCAAGAGGCGCTCAAAATTCGCGTGCGGGAAGTCGCGGCGCTGACGCAAATCTCCAAGACGACCGACATCGACGTGATCTCGAAGACGGTCTCTCGGCGTGTGGAGAACGATGCCAAGACGCTGAGGCAGGCCGCCACCAATCCCGCTAAAACGGTGGTCAGCATACCAAAAGGTATCGCACATCTGTTTAGTGGCTACAAGGCGCAAGCCAACGAGTTTTCCGAGCGCGCGAACCATCATGATGGATCAGGTAACGATTCGAACGTTGTTCATCAGACCAAGGCCGACGCGACTCGCTACGCTGACCGCTACCTGGGAGTGTCGGCGGCAGAGCGCCGATACTATCAACAGCTCGGCGTAGACCCTTATACCAACAATGCCGTGCTGCGAAAGGCCGTGCATCATTTGGCCAAAGTCGACGCAGCCACCAACCTCGGCATGCATTTTGCGGGCATTCCGGGAGTGCCCTACCTGGGCGACGTTCGCCGTGCGATGGATGCGATTTACACTGAGGATCCTGCAGTGCTGCGCGCCCGCCAGCGTACGACACTCGCCGGCTACGGGCTCAGTCCTGATGAAATCCATCGCTTTGAGAACACTCTGCTGTTGAGTCCCACTCGACAGGCTCTTCTAGAAGAGATTGCAAAGTCCCTCGAGGGCGTTGTCGGGCGTGATGAATTGTTCCGACATGCGATGAGCGTAACCACCGAGGAGGAAGTTCAGGTCTTTCTCCAGAGTACCGGCATGCTCGCGCGTCTGCACGCTCAGCGGCCAGTTACCCAAATTCTTGCCGGCCTGCGATTACCCACCGTGCAATTGCGTGACGGTAAGATCGTCGTGCTCGGCGCCTTCGATTCCGTGTATTGGACGGAGGACGTTGCGGGTTATGAGACAGCGCTGCATGCAGCATTGCCTCCGAATACCAAGGGATTGGAAGTTTGGCTGTCAGGAGCCATCTCGCCCCGTGCGCGCAGCGAGCTTGAGTCGCGCGGATGGGAGGTGCACGATAAGGCGACGGAGGCCCTAGGCGACCAAACACATGGCCGTTGAAAGTAGAAGGGACTAGTGAAGTCACATGCGCATGGCAATATTTATAAGCTGCCGCCGCTCCCTCGAGGATATCGTGGCGAATGTCACCGGGCGGCACTGGACTTCCCGTACTCAGGTCCCCAGTTATGTCTTCAATCTTCATTAGCTATCGACGCAAAGGCGCACTGATTCACGCCCGCGCGCTGTTCGAACGATTGCACCGCGAGTTTGGGGCGAACGAGGTATTTATCGACGTCGAAGGGGTCGATTACGGATTGGATTTTATCGAGATCCTTAACGAGAAGCTAAACGGCTGTCAGGTGATGCTGGCGGTGATCGACCCTCAGTGGGCCACGGCCACTGACAAACAGGGGCGCCGGCGAATCGACAGGGAGCACGATTATGTTCGCACCGAGATCGTGACGGCACTGTCGCGCGGAATTCGGACGGTACCGGTTCTGATCGACGGCGCGGAGATGCCGGAACCGAACGACTTACCGGAACCGTTGCGCCCCTTGACTCGCCGCAATGCCCTGATGCTCGATTTTAATCGCTTCGATGCCGAGATTTCCCGCTTGATCAGCGTCATACGCAAGATTCTGGCCCCGGCAGGTGCCGAAGCTCGGGCCCCCACGGAGGCGGATCGGGTTAACCCGCAAGAAGCTATTCGATTGCGGGGGGAAGCTGAGCGCCAAGAAAAACAGCGAACGTCGCGCATGCACCAGCAAGCGGAAAAACGCGCTCACGAAACCGAGGCGGTGCTGCAAGAGGGTTCGATGATAAGACTCGCTGGGATCGGCACACTTCGAGTGTCCGGAGATTTGGAGGACGCACTTGCGCTTGCCCAAAACCAGTCGAGGCGGGACGGAAAGACAGTGACATCTACGCGGTACGTATTTGCCGCAATTCGACGACTCAATCCAGAAATGCTAACCGGAATGCTTGAATTGTTGAGCGAAGAAAATGCTTTACGCGCTCTTCCTCCCGGCGAGCGCCTGCCACGCAAAGTGAAGCTCGATTCGAGCGGTGGGTTCTCCCAGTGCGTCACGGAATCACTCACCCAGCTCAAATCATCTAGCAAAAATGTAGCTCCGATTTCGGTTGCCGATTTGTTCGTCGACGTCGCGAAATTCGGGAAAGGGGCATCCGTCGCGCACCTTCGCGATCATGGCTTTGACGCGCGCCGAATCGATGGGGTTGTTAGGGAACTGAAAGTTCCTGTTCGTATTCGACGAGACATGGCGCACACCTCGCTGACGTAACGCGTAATTTCTCGCGTTATCGTCAATGAGGTTCGTCGGAAGCTCGCATTGGGGTACGCATGGGCCGTACGGAAATCTCCGAGGTCTCTTTGATCGCTGCCAGAGAATGAGATCCATTCAGTAATACAATCACGGTAGCACAATCATGTCATCCATCTTTATCAGTTATCGGCGCGTTGGTGCTCTGGTGCACGCCCGCGCTCTCTTCGAGCGTTTGCGCCACGAGTTTGGGGCGAACGAGGTATTCATCGATCTTGAGGGAGTGGATTTCGGTTTGGATTTTGTCGACATTCTCAACGAGCAGCTGAACGGCTGCCAAGTGATGCTGGCGGTGATCGACCCACAGTGGGCCACGGCCGTGGACAGACAAGGGCTGCGACGGATCGATCGAGAATTCGACTACGTACGCACCGAAATCGTGACAGCACTGAGGCGGGGCATTCGTACGGTGCCGGTGCTCATCGACGGAGCAGAGATGCCTGATGGAAGCGACCTCCCGGAGCCGTTGCGCGCGCTAACTCGACGCAATGCGTTGATACTCGATTTTAATCGCTTCGACGCTGAAATTTCGCGCTTGATCGGTATCATTCGAAAGATTCTGGCCGCGGCAAGTGCAGAAGCGCGCGTTCCCGTGGAGACAACTCGGCTCACGAGCATCCGCATCAAAATCATCGACTCGGTAGGGCCGTCGCAGGAGGTTGAGCTCGGCGAAGACGACATCCTAACTCTCGGCCGCGGCGCCGGAAACGTGGTGGCGCTGATGGACCCCCACGTATCCGCGCGGCATGCTGAAGTGTTCGTTAGGGGTGGAAGGATATGGGTCCGCGATCTGGGAAGTTCAAACGGGGTTTATGTAAATGGCCGCCGTATTGCGCAAGTCGAAGCGATCGATCATATCAGTGTCGTTCACTTGAGCCACGATGGCCCGGCGATTTCCGTGCTCGCCGATCGGGTGGCCAAGACAGTTCCTGACTAACCCGCGGAAAACCCCGACCGATTCGGACGCACGCGACCGCGCGAGATTCCAAAACTGCGCTCCAGGTACTGCGGGATCAGCTCTTGTTTCGCCCGTCTGGTTTCGCGTTTGCTTAGGAACAAGAGCTGAATCGCCAGGCCGTCGACGAAGCTTGCGAGGGCGATCGCCTCGAGGACAGGATCGACCGAGGGATCGAGAATTTCCGCATCCTGGGCCACCATGATTTCCTGTTCGAAGAACTGCCGGCATTTGGTGTATCGCGAATTCTGAATTGCCGTTAACTGGCTATCGCCAATCGCCCGGCCGTTGAATGCCGTCAACACCAGCCAGGCCATCCGTGCCGTTTCGGTAAAGGGCAGAAGGTGCTCACATACGACGCGCAGTCGCTCACCGCCTCGACGCGAACTCCCTGCCTCTCGCGCATGATCCAATAGCTCATCGATGAGAAGGTTCTTTGTGTAGAGAAGTAATTCTTCCTTGCTGCCAAAATAATGCTGCAGCGGACCCGTCGTCGTTCCAAGCGCGCGGGCAATATCCCGCATATTCATGCGATGTAAGCCCCGCTCAACTATGGCGCGGCAGGTTGCGCGGGCTATCGTCTTCTTGCGCTCATCGGGTGATCCGATCATTCGTACAGCCAAGCCGGTTACTCCTTTAAGCGTTGCTGCAAGCAGACACAGCGTTGCGCCCGACCGGGAAAATCCCAATCAATCCGGGGATCTGATCGGTGGGACCTCATGCTCGATGGCCGGGTTGACGCCGGGACAAGGTTAGTATAATTATTATCATCATAATGGACAAACGGGAAGCCGCGGCAGGGTAACCCCTGCGCTGTTGGGCGGCGCCGAAAGTTCGAATAAGGAAGGGGATGAGCCATGAATTCCAAGCTTTCAATTGCGGTCGCAGCCATCTTGAGCAGCTTGCCGAGCACGAGAATCTTGGCCGCGTCCGCGGAGATCGGAACCGAAGCGCTCGAGGAGATCACCGTCACGGCCCAGCGGCGCAATCAAAGCATTCAGGACGTGCCGATCTCCATGCAAGCCTTGACCGGCCAAACCTTGCAGCAGCTCAACATCACGACGTTTGACGACTACATCAAATATCTGCCCAATGTAACCAGCGCCAACAACGGGCCCGGGCAAAACGAAGTGTTCATGCGCGGTCTGAGCGCTGGTTCCCAAGCCAGTCAGGGGAGCTCCTCGACCGGGCTGTATCCGAACGTCGCGATATATCTCGACAATCAGTCGGGCCAGTTGCCGAACCGCAATCTCGATATCTATGCCGCCGATTTGAATCGAATCGAAGTTCTGGAAGGGCCTCAGGGCACCCTGTTCGGCGCAGGCGCGGAAGCGGGGGTTATCCGCTACATCACCAACCAGCCCAAGATCGACGTAACAGAAGCGAGCGTCAAGGCCGGTTATGGGGTAACCGCGCACGGAGATGATAATTCGGACGTGACTGCGGTGTTGAATCTGCCCCTCATTGCCGAGCACATGGCATTGCGCGCGGTCATCTACAACGATCGTCGCGGCGGCTACATCGACAACGTGCCGGCCACTTTCACGCGCAAGAACACCGACATCGGCATTCATTATGCGGGCTATCCGGCGGTCAACGGCGTATGCCCGGACGGCCTGCCGAACAATGGCTTTTGCGTTCCGCCAGGCAGTCCGTCACTCAATAACGCGAGCGTAGCGGGCCGAGCCATCAATCCGGTGAGCTACCAAGGCGTACGGGCGCAGCTGCTCTACCGGTTCAACGACGATTGGGACGCGCTTCTGGCGCAGAGCTATCAAGACATGCATTCGTCGGGGGTGTTCTACCAGCAGCCCAACGCTTCGGATGGCGCCCCCTTGCATCCGCTCGAGGTCACGCTGTTCAACCCGGCCTACGACAATGACAAATTCGAGATGACTTCCCTGACAATCGACGGAAAGCTCGGCCCACTGAAGGCCGTGTATACCGGCGGTTACTTGGTGCGAAACGTTGAGCAGACCGGCGACTACACCAACTATTCGCGAGCCGTCTACGCCGATTACTATCAGTGCTACGGCCAACTCGATCTGACATCGAAGTGTTTCTCGCCGAGCGCGTACTGGCATACGGCCGAGCAGAACAAGCACATGCAGCACGAGTTCCGCCTGAGCACTCCGGATGATTGGCGGTTGCGCGGCATCGTCGGCGCGTTCTACGAGGACAACAAGCTGATCGATCACACGGCCTGGAGCTACAAGGGCATACCGGAATGTACCGCGACCCTCACCACCGGCTGCTTCACCGACTTGGGTACCTTCCCGGGTAGTACGGTGGACCCTGCGGGAATTCGCCCTGCACATGAATCGTTTTATCAAGACAACACGCGCGAAACGAAGCAGACTGCATTCTTCGCCTCGGCCGACGTCGACTTGATCCCCAAAGCGCTCACGTTGACCGTCGGGACCCGTCATTTTTCCTTTGAAAACTCGTACAAAGGCAGCGTCATGTCGAGTTTCGGGTGTTACGAGGCGGGCACGCCGGCCGGTGGATGCACGTCATCGTTTTCGTACAACCTAGATGCGCAAAACCTCAGAGGCACGGAGACGGGCTTCAAGAACCGCGCCAACCTCACCTGGCACATCACGCCCGATGTCATGCTGTACTACACCTGGTCCCAAGGATTCCGTCCCGGCGGCTTCGACGAGAACGGGGGTACCCCGCATATCTACGGGACGGACGGCAGGTATCAATACCTCCTGCCGCGCTCCTGGGGTTCCGATAAGCTCACCAATAACGAGATTGGCTGGAAGACGGAGTTTTTCGACCATCGTCTTCAGTGGAATGGCGCCGTCTACCGCGAGAACTGGGACAACGTGCAGATATCGTTCTTCGATCCCGGATTGGTGGGCAACCTCTTCTTCAACGCGAATGGGCAGAACTTCCTGGTCAAAGGCATTGAAACCTCGATGGTCGGCCGCGTGCTCGGCGGGCTGACCGTTCAAGCGGCTGCTTCCTGGAATCAGACTCGGCAGACCAATTCGCCGGCGCTGCTCGACAACAACCCAGCGAGTGCCAATTATGGTCATGCCATCACGCAAGCGTGTGATTCCACCGGCAGCAACTGTTCGGCCATCACGAATCCGTTCGGTCCGGTCGGCTCGCCCACCGCAAATGCGCCGCCGATGCAATTCAGTCTCCGGGCACGTTACGAGTGGGCGCTCGGCGATTACGCTTCTTTCGCTCAGTTTGGCGCATCGCACACGGCGCATTCATTCACCCAAGCGGGCTCCAACCCCACCTTCGCCGGCTCGGGCAACATCTCGACGTCCCGGCTGCGATTCGAGAATGCCGCGTATACGACATTGTCCGCGTCCGTGGGAGTGGCCAAGGATGCCTGGAACGTGATGCTGTTCGCCGAGAACCTGAGCAATTCGCACGCCGCCACCTTCACGAGCACCGACAACTTCATCGTGGAACAGACGCCGCTTCGACCGCGCGTGCTGGGAGTATCATTCGGGTATAAGTTTTTCTGATCTCGCCCGTGCGAAAGGGCCATGAAACATGGATACAGTGATTACACGTCGTGGTTACCAGCTATCGCCGGTTCTTTCGCAGCTTTAATCGCGTATGCACAGAGCGGGCCCTTGTCGGTCCGCTCGAGCGAGACTCGCGATCGGACGAGTGCGATGGCCATGGGCGTCCCGCTGCCAACGACGCTGGAGAGCTGGTCCAGGAGTGCTCGTCTCTTTGCGGGTCTCGGGAATTATCACCGCCCAGTGCGCACCAAATTCAGAGGAGGCGCAGCGCTATTTTGACCAAGGGATGCGGCTTCTTTGGGGGTCAATCACGATGAATCGACGCGATCCATTGCGCGTGCGCTGAAACTCGACCCATCCTGTGCCATGTGCTCGTGGGGCATTGCCCTCACGGTGGGTCCGAACTACAACTGCCCATGCTGGCGGAAGCGCGGGCGAATATCGCCTTCGAAGCAACAAGGCGCGCGCAGAGCCTGGCGAGTTCCGCTGCGCCAATCGAACAGGCGCTCATATCGACCCTTGCGCAGCGCTACCCGAATGCGCAGCCGCTTGATGCTCAGACTACCACTCCGATTCTGACGGCGCATGCCGCTGCCATGCGCGCGGTCGCCCGTCGCTATCCGGACGACCTTGATGCGCAGACGTTGTATGCCGAGTCCATGATGAACGTGCATGCATGGAACTATGGAGCCCAGAGGGGACGCCGGCCGAGGGAACCATGGAAATCATCGCCACCTTGGAGAGCGTACTCGAGCGCGATCCAATGCATATGGGTGCGCTTCCTTATTACATTCACGCGGTGGAAGCTTCGCCACACCCGGAAAAGGGCCTTGCGGCAGCCACCCGGCTTCGCACCCTGCTGCCGCCGATGTGGCCTACCTGGCATAGACGCAACCAATCGATTACTACCCGGCAATGTATGTGAGTCACAATTATCAGTTCCTGGCCTACTCGGCGGCGGCTGAGGGCCGCGAAGCGGAGACGCTCGATGCGGTGCGCCGCTCGAGAGCCAGTGTGTCGGACATGCAGCTACAGGAGATGCCAGGCGTCGACTGGTATGTGCAGAGATCTACACCGCTCCGGTGCGCTTCGGGCGGTGGGATATGCTGTTGGCGGCAACGCCTCCAGCCCCGGGTTCGACGAGCCTCACCGGTGCTTACCTGTATGCCACTTCGGTCGCGCTTGCTGCGAAGGATCAGCCGGCGAACGCCCGTGAACGACTGGCGCAGCTCGACACGCTTATCGCGGGTCTGCCCGCGGAAGTGCCGCCCGGTCAAAACACGCTGGCGGCGTGCTCGCGATTGCCCGTCGGGTGGCCGCCGCGCGGATCAGCTCTGCCGAAGGTCGCGGCGAGGATGCGATGCGCGATCTGCGTGAAGCGGTCAATGGCGGCGGGCCACGGTTTCCATCAGTGCGTCAGCGTTCTGAGCAGCAGACTCGTCTTACCCGATTGGAATTGGCCTAAGCCCAAGCGCGTTCGGGATCGCTCGGTATTGTGCTCACATTCCTCGTCCATTTCGGCGCCGCGCTCTTTTTTTTGGCCTCGTGCGCCGCGACGGCGTGTTCGAGAGCATGGCATCATTCGGTTGGAATTCGCCGAAACGGCCGTGACCTCCTGAACCCGCGCCGGCAAGCCGGGCATTACGATCGTTCGTAGGGATCCGCCCGGCGTCTGCCGTACCCGCTGAAACTTGGGAAGATGGGAACGAATGCAACAGGTTGGTGAGAAAATACGCTTCAGCGCCACCGACTTGGTCGGTCATCTTGACTGTCATCACTTGACGGCACTCGATGCGGCGGTGGCGCGGGGCAACCTCAATAAACCGAAGATTTGGGATCCTGTCCTGCAGACCTTGGTCGAGCGTGGGCTCGCGCACGAACGGCAGTATGTGGAGGCACTCGAGCGATCGGGCGTGTCCGTGATCGCGATTGCCGGCTCGGGAATCAACTCCACTCAGGCCGATCAGACGGTGCGGGCGATGCGGTCGGGCGCGGACGTCATCGTGCAGGGGACTTTGCTGTACGGCGCCTGGAGTGGGCGGGCGGACGTTCTGCGGCGGGTGGAAAGTCCGAGTGTCCTCGGACCTTGGTCGTACGAGGTCATCGATACGAAGCTGGCGCGGGAGACGAAGGGGGCGACGGTTCTGCAATTGTCGCTCTATTCCGATCTCGTTTATGCCGTTCAGGGGAGCATGCCGGAGCATATGTATGTCGTGACGCCGGGGTCGGGGATCGAGCCGGAATGCTATCGAACCGCCGATTTCGGCGCGTACTACCGGCGCGTGAAATCGGGGTTGGAGTGGTTTCTGGGCGCGGGCTCAGGCTGGGAGGATACCTACCCGGAACCCAATGAGCATTGCAGTCTTTGCGCGTGGCGGGTGCCATGCGATCAGCGTCGGCGAGCCGACGATCATCTCTGTTTGGTGGCGGGAATCACCAAGGTTCAAATGGGGGAACTCAAGGGGCAGGGCGTATCTACGCTCGCTGCGCTTGCGCAAATGCCGCTGCCGCTGGCGTGGAAACCGGAGCGAGGCGTGCCTGCCTCGTATGAGCGGATCAGGGAGCAGGCCCGCATCCAGCTTCAGGGGAGGGTCGAGAACAAGCCGCGCTACGAGACTTTGCCCGTGTGCAAGGATTTGGGGCTGTCGGCATTGCCGTCGCCGTCGCCGGGGGATGTGTTCTTTGATCTCGAAGGCGATCCGTTCATCGATGACGGGGGCCTCGAGTATCTGTTCGGGTACGCCTTCGAGGATGACGGAATCGAGTACCGCGGCGATTGGGCGGTGTCGCGGGCGGAGGAAAAGCGAGCGTTCGAGGCCTTCGTCGATTTTGTGATGGAGCGTTGGCGGCGGTATCCCGATTTTCATATCTATCACTACGCGCCGTATGAGCCGAGCGCGATGAAGCGGCTCATGGGCCGCTATGCCACGCGGGAAGTGGAAATCGATCGGCTGCTCCGCGGCGGGGTGTTCGTCGACTTGTATCAAATCGTGCGGCACGCCATTCGGGCGAGTGTCGAGAGCTATTCGATCAAGGAACTCGAGCGTTTTTTCGGTTTCGAGCGCGCAACCAAGCTCGAGGACGCGAGCCGGGCTCTCGCGAATCTTCAGAGATGCCTGGAGATCAGAGACGCGGCGGCGATTACGTCGGAACTCAAAACGACCGTCGCAGGCTACAACCGGGATGATTGTGTCTCGGCCCAGGGTCTTCGCGATTGGCTGGAGGAGGTCCGGAGTTTTCTGCTTGCGGGAGGGACGGTTGTCGATCGGCCGGCGCCGGCGGATCCGGACTCCAGCGAAAAGCAAAGCGAGTGGCAGGCGAGGGTTGACGCGCTGGTCACGCGCTTGACGGCAGACATTCCGGTGGAGGTTGACGAGCGGAGTCCGGAGCAGAAGGCGCGATGGATTCTGGCGCATACCCTGGATTGGCATCGGCGCGAGGAAAAGACGCTATGGTGGGAGTACTTCCGGCTGTCGGGACTTTCCGGCGAGGATTTGTTCGACGAGCGGGCCGCGCTGAGCGGTCTCACGGTTGCGGGCAACGCCGGAGGGAGTGCCAGAGCCCCGGTGCACCGCTACGGGTTTCCGGCGCAGGAGACGGAACTGCGCGGCGGAGAAGCGCTTCACCGGGCAGGTGGTCAGAAACTGGGGACCGTTGAACGGATCTCGTTGGATGAGCGTGTCATCGAGATCAAGAAGCGCGGCGACACCGCGGTTCTGCATCCGGATGCCGTTTTCGCTCACAACGTCATCAATACGGCCGTGCTCGCTGAGGCGTTGATGCGCATCGGCGAGCGGGTTGCGGGCGAGGGCATCGCCGGCGAGGGCCGTTTCGGCGCCGCCCGGAGCCTGCTTCTGCGCGAATCTCCGCGCCTCGATGGCGAACCGCTGTACGTTTCCGGCGAGACCCTGCTCGCCGCGGCGATGCGTATTGCACCGAAGTTCCAAAGAGGCGTACTCCCCATTCAAGGACCGCCCGGAACCGGGAAGACCCACGTCGGTGCGCGCATGATCGCGCGCCTCGCGGAGTCGGGTAAGAAAATCGGGGTCACGGCGACGAGTCACAAGGTCATTCGGCGGTTGCTGGATGAAGTCGTGGCGGCGGGCGTCGAGCTGGGCGTCAGCCTTCGCTGCATCCAGAAAACGAGCGACGGAGAAGACGGGGACTCCCTTACCTGCACCGATAGCAATGAGGACGTGTTTGCGGCCTTGGGTTCCGGTTGCGAGGTGGCGGGCGGGACGGCGTGGCTTTGGGCCCGTCCCGAGGCCTTCGAATCGGTGGATGTGCTGTTCGTCGATGAGGCGGCGCAAATGTCGCTCGCCAATGTGTTGGCGGTCTCGCACGCAGCGCCGAGCCTGGTGCTTTTGGGGGATCCGCGACAACTCGATCAGCCGACACAGGGGAGTCACCCGGAGGGGACCGGCGTTTCGGCTTTGGATTACATTTTGGAGGGTCGGCAGACCATCGGTGCGGATCGAGGACTTTTTCTCGCGGAAACGTGGCGGCTCCATCCGCAGATATGCGCCTTCACGTCGGAAATGTTCTATGAAAGCAGGTTGCAGCCGATCCAGGGACTGGAGCTGCAAGAAATCCGGTCGCGGGGGCGTATTCGGGGGTCGGGTCTTCGCTATTTACCGGTCGCGCATCAAGGGAATCAGAATTCGTCGCCCGAGGAGGCTGCGGCGATTGCCGATCTGGTGGCAGAGATCCTGGATTCTTCCACCACGTGGGTGGATCGGCATGGCGCAGAGCGCGCCGTTACGCTGGACGACATTCTCATCATCGCGCCCTACAATGCGCAGGTATTCGATCTCAAGGATCGGATCCCGGGAGCGAGGATCGGTACGGTGGATAAGTTCCAAGGACAGGAGGCGCCCATCGTGATTTATTCCATGACGACCTCCACCCATGCGGACGCGCCGCGCGGCATGAATTTCCTGTACAGCTTGAATCGGCTGAACGTCGCCACCTCGCGCGCCCGAGCGTTGAGCATTTTGGTCAGCTCGCCGGCCTTGTTCGAGCCGGAATGCCGGACGCCCGGACAGATGCGCATGGCGAATGCGTTTTGCAGGTATTTGGAGATGGCAGCGGTGTACTCACCCGGGAGGTCATGATGGACGGTTGCTTCAGCCAAGATTATGCCGAAGCGCGCGAAAAATTCACTGCCGCCGCTCGAGCGGCGGGCGCCGAAGTCACCGGCTTCGCGCTGGACAAACGAGGGCCCGATGGCGGCAAACTTTCCACGGATGTGGCGTGGCTGGGACCGCCCGATGCCCCTCGCGTCCTCGTCACCATCTCAGGCACGCATGGCGTCGAGGGATTCTTCGGCTCCGCGACGCAAATCGAGTGGCTGCGCCGTGTCAAGACGGCGCCGCTTCCGCAAGGTATCGCCGCGCTGCATATTCATGCAATCAATCCCTATGGATTCGCCTGGTTGAGGCGGACCAATGAGGACAACGTGGACATCAACCGCAACTGGATGAATTTTGCTGGTGTCCTTCCTGCCAATCCCATGTATGAAGAACTATCCGACGACTTGTGCCCCGCGGATTGGTCGATGCAAACGCAAACACGCACCGGCGCCCGGCTGCAAGCCTGGATCCAGAGCCATAATTTCGCGATGTTTCAAAAAGCCGTTTCGAGCGGCCAATGGGCGCATCCCGATGGACTCTTCTACGGCGGGACCGGCGCGAGTTGGTCACGCCGGGCGTTGACCGACATAGTTACCTCGAAACTTGCCGGCGCGGCGCACGTCTGCGTCATCGACTTTCACACCGGCCTGGGCCCCTATGGCTATGCGGAGCCTATTATCGGGCGGCGGCGTGACGATCCGGGCTTCGCGCGCACCCGCGCCTGGATTGGCGCCGGCGCGAAATCTCTGTATGGCGATGGCTCCGTCTCCGCCGAAATCCATGGCGATAGCCTCAGCATCATGCCCGATCTTCTACCGCACGCAGTCGTGGATGCGGTCGCCTTGGAATGCGGAATTCGACCGATCAACGAAGTGGCGTTGGCATTGCGGGCCGACGCTTGGCTGCACGCTCACGGCGATCCGCTCTCGGCCGAAGCCAAACCCATCAAGGCGATGATCCGCGCGGCATTCCACTCGGATGAGCCGATGTGGCAAGGGATGGCGTTGGGACAAGCTCTCGCGGCATGCCAGGCTGCTCAAGGTGGCCTGGTCTCACGTGACGCGGGTCATTGAATGGGGGGGCCGGAAAGGACGATGGCGTTCGGTGTATCGATCGATCGCAGCTGCAAACTTGCCGCAAGAGACGCGGCCAAGCCGGCCGAATCGCCCACTTGGAAGACGCCTGAAATCTTGCGCGCTGAGACCGCCGCGCTCTGTGCGAGCACCGGCGTTTTGCTGTAACGATTGAATTCGGCCAGTACATCCGCAAGTGGTACGTTGTCGAATTCGAGCCGTTCGACACGGTGTTCGACGATCCTCGCGATGTCCGCCGTGCCGACGAGAATTGACGTATCGGGCATGATGGTTGCGAGTTGGCCACCGTCACCCTCGAGGAGGATCTTCCCGCGCAGGCCGGAGCGAAAGGCCGGTTCCTCCTCAGTCAACTCACCCTGCTGCAGGCCAAGTACCCCACCGTGCTCAGCAGCGTGCGGGGGAAGGGGTTGCTGCTAGGGCTCGAGTTCCCATCGGATGCCGTCGGCTATCAATGCGCCGGCGCTCTGTTTCGCCGCGGCGTACTGGTGGCGGGAACGTATGCAAAAGCGCGAACGATTCGCGTCGAACCGGCGCTGGCCATCCCGCAGAATCTGCTCGACGAAATGCTCAACCGCCTCGAAGATTCGTTGCGCGAGATTGCCTCAGTACGTCCGTGAGAGCGCACGCCGATGCGCCGGTTAATAAATCTTTAAGGTTTGCTGAGGGAACATTTACGAACGCGCTGGGGATCGGGCCGCTACATTTACGCAACGCCATCGATAATTATTGAAACGCTTGGCGAGCCGACCGCTCGTCCCGCGTCGGCGGATGGCACCAATACCGACTTTAGAGGCCCTTATGAAAGCGAACTTGACAGATCCTATGCTCTCCACGCCGCAATATTCCGGCACCACCCATATTGACGACAGCCCCCGCTATGACGGATATCATGGCATCCACAAGGCGCTGCGGTTATTCATGTGCGATTCGCTCACTCGCGTCGGTCGCGCGGATCCCGAAGATGACGACGACGTGCGTGGCACGTTGCAACAAGTCGGCGACTTGTTGCGTATGTGCGAGCTGCACCTGCACGACGAGAACGAATTGATTCACCCGGCGCTCGAGCGCGTGCAACCGGGCAGCTCGACACGCATCCGCGGGGAACATGCGCAGCACCTCGAAACCATACGCGAGCTTCGCGAGCTGGTCGTACGTGCGGACCACCCCTGCGCGAACCGGCGCGCCGCCGCGCTGAGCCGCCTGTATTCTGCGATGGCGCTGTTCGTTGCCGAGAACTTCGAGCACATGCACGTGGAGGAGACCGAGCACAACGCGCTTCTATGGGCTCACTATAGCGATGCCGAGCTGATCGAAATCGAACGTAATTTGGTTGCATCCATCCCGCCGCAGGCAATGCACGACGCGCTGCACTGGTTCATGCCTGCGTTGAACGCACCGGAGCGTGCGCAGATGCTCCAAGGAATGCAAGGCGGCGTCCCGCCGGAGGTGTTTCGCGGCGTGCTCGACATCGCCCATCGGACGATCCCGGCACCCGACTTCATGAAGCTGACCCTCGCCCTTGGGATGCCCGCTGGCCAGGCACCCCAGGAGCTTCCGGCAGCGCAGCACTGAGATTTCGTTTTCAATAATCAAATCAGGAGAATCGCCATGAGCCGCTGGCTCTTTCGTATCGCAACTTTGTATCTTCTAGCCGGAGTCGCACTCGGCATGTATATGGCCGCGACCCACAACCACGCGCAGACGCCGCTTCATGCACACATGAATCTGCTGGGTTTCGCAACACTGGCGCTTGCGGGCCTATGGTATCGACTGCAGCCCGAGGCGGCGAACACCGTGCTCGCCAAAGCGCACTTCATATTGCATAACGTTGGCTTGCCCGTCCTGAGCGCGGGCCTGTACTTTCTGCTGCAGGGCAAAGCCGCTGCCGAGCCCGCCGTCGAGGTTGGCTCGACTGCCGTTGTGGCCGGGATCCTGTGTTTCGTGCTCAATGTCTGGCGCCTCACCGGAAATGCCTGGGATCACCGGGCGCTCCTCAGCGTGGAACGCTGACGAGGATCAGTGGGCGCTTCACGCACAGGCGGAAGCGCCCGCGTCCCGTTTTTTCGATGCGCACGCTCGTTTGACGATCCTGCAGCCGCCGGCTGAGCAACACCAGGCGCGCCTCCAGATTGTCGCTGACGTCAGGCAGCTTGAGCTCGGGCGATAGTCGCAGCTCGCGGTTGCTGAATTCGGTCCGGCCGTCGTGGGCGTTATCGCACAACAGTTTCCAGAACACATTTCCGGCCACGCCTTTGATCAGGTAGTCCCCGTCGAGAAACACGCTGCCGTCGGCAGAAAAGTAGCGCACGCGCAGCGGCTTGGAATCGCTTGCCGGGGCGTGTGCCGCCACAGGCGGGTCCCCCGCGGCGCTCAGCCCCTCGTCTTCCGCCTCCGCAGTGAGCTGGAAGCTGCGCGCCAACGCGCCTACTTGAGCGGCGACTGCTACAAGCGCGTCCTCATCATCCCAGCTGAAGCGCAGATCCGCCTCGCTTTCGACAAACAATACGCCGAGCAGCGTCTCGCCATACGTGATGGGCAGTGCCATCTGGCTGTGCGGCTCTGCCAACCCAGGTAGCGGGATCTCACATTCGAGCGTGTCGATCGCGCCGCGCTCCGATAAGCGGTCGCGAATGGCCCGGCTGTAGGCGTACTCCATGGTCATGTGGTTGATACGAATCGGCGTGCGCATCCGCGCTGCCACTCCGATGACACCGTGCCCGAGCGGGATCTCCGATCCCACACCCGAATCCCGGTAGCCGCGGCTCGCAATCGTGTAGAGGCGGTCGCCGGCCGCATCAAGCATCAGCAACATGGAATGGCTGATGCGAAAGTCCTGGCCGAGCGCATCGAGGGCCGTCTCGCACAGCGCCCCCAGATCGGCGCACTGAGACAGACGCTGGACGCATCGACGCAGTACCGACAAGCGGTTCAACCCGTCTGTGGGCGCGGCTGTGTTGGGCGCGACCACCTGCTCAAGGCCGGTGACTGCGTAGACGTCCGAACCTTGCAGCCGAAACACGCCTGCCATTCCGGTATGGGAAGCAATGCCGGCCAATTTGGCCTTCATTCGCTCGAACAGCGATCCTTCCGTGTCGGTGCGCAAGTAACGCGCCTGAATGCGGAACATCGATCCATTCAAGGGGTGGATGACCAGTAACTCGACCTCAGGATTGTCCAGAATGTTCTGCCGAGTCTTGTTGAAGAACTGGTACGACAGCGCCAGATGTCCCGCATCGACGTACTCGACTTGCGACAGGTACGCGACGTTCGGAGTCCCATCGCGGGAACAGGTTGCCAACATGCCCGGGATCGCACCTTCAAGACACGGCCGGATCAGGTCAAGGGAGCATTGCATGGGGGGTCAGCCGCGGATCTCGGCCAGCGCCTCGCCCGCTCTCGGCCCGGGCGTCTGCTCGAATCCCACCTGCGGCGTAAAGGCCACTGCGACCAGATCACCCGGCGCATGCTCGAAGAGGGTCCTCGCAACGTGAGGCGCAAACCCCAATCCCGCAATCTCCTCGACGAAACGTTCGATATAGGCCTGCACCAGCGCGTGATCGCCCGGTTCGACCGGGATGAGGGCCGCGTCGTCGCCCTTCAGTTGCAGCGACCGGTTGGTCGACGGCTCGGTGAACACCACGGCGATCAGCCGATTGGAGCGCAAATCCTCGATCACATGCCTGCTCGACGAGGCGCAGAGGAACAGCGTGACACGGCGCGCATCGAGCGACAATCGGCATCCCATGGCGCGCATCAGATGCGGACGCAGCGCGGCGTCACGGCTGGCAACGATGATCGATACCCGGCGCTGCAGCAGCGCAAGCTGTTCAGGACCGATCAACGGCGGCGAGGCAGTGCTCATTGCCTGAGAAGTGTAGCGGCGGCTGCGGAGTCTCGCCACGGGGCAGCAGCTGCATCCGCCCCCACTACAGACTTATCGAGTCATCGCCAGGGGAAAGTCCGGCACTCCGCCCGGCGCCTGGGTCACCGGCGACTGCGCGCCGTGCGTGAGCTGCTTGACCCGGTCGCTTACGTAGAGGTCGAGCATCTTGAAGGTTATTCGCCCGCTCTTTTGAAAATCGGCTCCGCCGTTCAGCCCTTCGATCACGGCCTTGGCGAAGGCGCCGTTGCCCCATGCGCTATCTTCCAGCGAGGACTGGCGGCCCGTGGAGGAGCTGAATACGACCACGCCGTTTTCCGCGCTGGCGAGCTCGTTGATGACCGCGGACATATCGTCGAGCCCGCCTTTGCGCGTGCTGCCGAGGACGTTGCCTGCGTGGCAGGTGTCGAGAAAGAACACGGCCTTTCCCGTGAGGTTCGCAAGGGTGCTGCGAAAGTCGCTCATCGTGACGCCGGTGCGCTTGAGTTTGGCCGGATCGGCATTGACCGGAAGAAAAACATAGTCGAGCGATGCGTCGTTCATGCCGTGGCCGGACAGGAACAACATGCCGACGTCATGCTGCGTGACCTGTTTTTGCAGCCAATCGAGGCCGTCGACCACATCATCCCGGGTGGCCTTGGCGTCGGTGAGCAGGCGCATCTGCACGTCACGGTAGAGCTTGCCCTTTTGCCGTTGCATGGTGGCGACGAAATCCTCGGCGTCCTTGGCCGCAAGTCCCAGCTTGGGAATGTCGGGATGCATGTATTGCGACACCCCGATGGCCAGCACGTAGAGCGTGGGCCGGATGACGAAGGCGGCCGTGCCGGCGACATCGGCCGGCGACGCCGGCCCGCCGGGCGCACGCCCGGGCACGGCCAAATCGCTGCGCCCCGTCCACGTCACCCGTACCGTGGCCGGGGAGGAAATGCCGTGTCCGTTTTCGGCAAAGACCTGCACTTCCGCATCCTGCGCAGACAGGGGGACCCACGACCTCACGCTCCTCGCCGGCGGATTGCATCCGTGTGAGACCACGCTCGAGGGGGACTGCCTGGCCATTGACCCGCACACGCCACGCGGTGACCGGCGCATCGGGGGCGGTGCGCGCCCGCGCGCGAATCGTGATCGTGTTATCCGCGGTGCGCACGTCTGCGGGACTCATGAGGTCGATCACCGGCGGCAAAATGCGGGCCACTGAGGGCGTTGTCTCCGAGCGGCGCCCGGACTCGGCATTGGCCGCACGCAGGGCTTCGTCCTCATCGAGCGTATCCAGTACTCGGTCGATGACATCCGGGCGATGGAATTTCGCGCGAAAGCGCGCTGCGGGAAAGAAGTCGCCGGCTTGGTCGGCGCCGCGATTCAAGTGCCAGCCGATCAGGTCTTCGCCTCCGGGCGACGCATCGTAATAGCCTGACGGCGTCCACAGCACCCAGCGCTTACGATCGGCATGCGGGAAGAACGCCAGCACTTCCCGGCCGTCGGTGATGCGATACCACCGGACCGTTCCATCCGCACAGAACGCCACGACCATCTTGCCGTTCGCAGGAATGTTGACGCCGTACGCAGTGTCCGGTGCGGTGCTTTGCCAGAGCGGTTGCCCCGTGCGGTCGAACAGACGCACATTCCAGAAGGTCCCCAGCGCAAAGCGCTGCGCATCGGGACTGATGGCAAGGCCGAGAGATCGTTCGCCAGCGCCGAGCGCCAGCAGTTTTCCATCGAGACTGGGAGGCTCTATGTAATCCCCGTCCCAGCGCTCCAACTGGAGGCCGCTGACATTGGGGGGAAACAGATCCGCCGCGGTCCCCTGGATCAACAAACGCCGCCGCACATCGAAGCGATACGGCGCCGCGCCGTCTCGCTCGAAGCCGAATTGCACACGGCTTCCATCCTGGCTCAACGCATAGCCATGAAAGGCTTGAATCGTCTCACCGAACTCATTGGTCTGCTTATTCTTAAAGTCGGCGACAGCGGGCAGGCCGCGAGGATGCCAGACGTCGTGCGCGTCGATGACGCCCCAGAAATTCGCCGCCGCGACGAGTACTCCGCCGCCCGGCAAGGGATGCAGCCCACTCACCTGACGGCGGGTCGAGGCTTGAACCTCGACGGGCTTGCCTCGGCCGCCATCCGGCCAGCGCCGGACGATCACCTTTTCAAGACCCCACGTACCCGCCGCATAGAGGCTGCGGCCATCCAGGCTCCAAGCGACACAAGCCAGGACGCCGTTGGTCACACCGCTCACGTCCGGCGCAAAACGCACGCCCAGTGTATTGGCATCCAGCACATCCACGCGAGCTCGGTCGGACTCGTCCGCATACCCTACGGCGAGGCTACGGCCGTCCGGTGAGAAGGCGAGCCCCAGGGGCTTCTTGCCCGGCGCCGCGGCGCCGGCCAGCTTGGTCAGGCCCTCATCGGCGACACGATAGAGGCGCAACTGCCCGTCGAAGCTGCTCGTCGCCAAGCGCCCGTCGGCGCTCCAGCTCGCTCCCCGAATAAGGTCGCCGTACTCGCCGTCTTGAAGGGGCGCACCCCAGCGATTGGTGTTCCAAACGCGAACGCCGCCCTTGCCGGCGAGGCCCGCGGCGAGCCAGCGCCCGTCGGGACTGAATGCGAGATATTCTGCAAGGTTAGGCAAGCCGCGCAGGCGACGCAACAGGCGGCCACTGGCGCGATCGAACACGTCGATGCTAAAGGCGTTGTCCCATTCGTAGCCAGTGATGCCGGCAACCGCGACGAGCGTGCTGTCCGGGCTCATGGCCTGCGCCTCGAGTTGACCTTCATTTCCCGTGCCCTGCGGAGGACGCAACACCTGTAACAGACGGCCGCTGCCGAGGTCCCAAACCCGCCCCGACTTGTCGTCCGAGGCAGTCACCGCGAAGCGGCCGCTCGAGTCGATGTCGGAGCTCCTGATCGCGGCGGTATGCATACCCGCCTCGATCCGCAGGATGGGATCTACGGGAGGTTCGCCGGCGCTGGCGGCCCTGGAAAGGAGCATTGCGGCGATTCCGAGCCACGAGGTCCAATTCAACCGGGCTCTTCGGCGAACCATTTGCGTTTTCATTGGATTTCTCGCGAATCGCCGAGCGAGGCCACAACGGGTCGGATGCGCCACCGGGATAGCAGAGGCCAGTGCGGGATGTCAAGCCGAGGACGGAACGGGCTCGATCACTGTGCGCAGCGCGCCGCCGTGAAATATCTCCCCCAGCATCACCAAGAAACTGCTTATTGTTCTCTTACATGCTGACCACGCCGCATATCCGCTCACCATATGAAGTCTTTCGTGTCTTTCTGGAGCTCGGGCTCACCTCCTTTGGCGGTCCCATCGCCCACATCGGCTACTTTCGCCAGGTAATCGTCGTGCGCCGCCGTTGGATTGACGACGCTGCCTACGCCGATCTCGTAGCGCTTTGCCAGTTTCTCCCGGGTCCGGCGAGCAGCCAGGTTGGATTCTCATTGGGTTCGATTCGCGCAGGCTAGCGCAAGCGGTACCGGGGCCCTTGTTTACTTTCGCCGCTTACTTGGGCGCAGTAGTGACGGCCTTCCCCCGCGGCGTTGCGGGCGCCGTGCTGGGTCTTCTCCGGCGATTTCGCGCTCGCACACGCTGTATTTGTGTTGCTTACCGCGTAGCGCACGCCGCCGCTCGTTGTGGTTGTCCTAGGCGCGCTGGGCGGTATCGCCCTAACGATGGCGCCGACGTGACAGCTCCGCCTCACGCGCCTTACCCGCCGGCGGAGCAAACAGTACGCGCGCTGTACAAAAGGCCGCAACAGCGCCGATCAGCTGCGCGACGATGAACGCCGGCACATCCGCGCGTCTGATTCCCGAGAATGTATCGGAGAGCGAACGGGCGATGGTAATCGCCGGATTGGCAAAAGAAGTAGAGGCCGTGAACCAATAGGCGGCCCCGATCCATGCCGCCGCCATCCAGGGTATGTCCCGCGCGCGCCGGTGGCCGAGCACGACCAGCAGCAGGCCGAAGGTGGCGACGCCCTCGGAGAGCCATTGCGCCGGGCCGGCGCGCAGGTGCACCGATGCCTGGAGCAAGGGCAACTCGAACATGGCGTGTGCGAGCAGCACACCGAGGGAGCAGCCGGCGACTTGCACCAGGATGTAGCCGAGCGCTTCGAGGGCCGTCAAATTCCCGCCCAATGCTGCCACGATTGATACGGCCGGATTGAAGTGTGCGCCGCTGATGGGGCCCAACAGGGCAATGAGCGTCGCGAGCACGGCAACCGTGGCCGCGGTGTTCGCCAACAATGCGACCGCCAGGTTGCCGCTCGCGAGCCGCTCCGCCATGATTCCGGATCCGATCACGGTCGCCGCCAACAGCATGGAGCCTAAGGCTTCGGCGGCGAATGCGCGGCGCCCCATGTCAGGCCGGCTCTGGGGTGGTGCTTTTGCCGATGTCGCGAAGACGCGCCTGCAGCGTCATGCTGTCGAGGGACTCGATGGGCAGACCGACCAGAAGTTTGATCCGAGCTTCGAGTTCCTTGAGCGCCCGGCGGAAAGCGAACGCCTTGTCCGACTCGGTGCCTTCCACCGCCGCGGGGTCTGCGATTCCCCAGTGGGCGGCCATGGGCTTTCCCGGCCAGACGGGACATACCTCGCCCGCGGCGTTGTCGCAAACCGTAAAGATAAAATCGATCGGCGGCGCGCCCGGCGCCGCAAACTCCTCCCAGCTCTTGCTGCGAAAGCCCTCCGCCGGCAGATTCATGCGCTGGAGCAGCTCGACGGCAAATGGATGTATCCGGCCCTTCGGGAAACTTCCCGCGCTGAAGGCGCGGAACTTGCCGCGGCCCCAATAGTTCAATAGCGACTCGGCGAGGATGCTCCGCGCCGAATTGCCCGTGCATAGGAAGAGGACGTTGTACATTCTGTTCGCGCTCATTTTGCGCAGCAAGCCGACGCGGGTGCAGGCCTCTGTGCCGGCACGCAGCATTGAGCGGCGGAACTCTCGACGGGGACGACCGATGTACCGTGGTTGAACACCGCGGTATCCTCGCCGTAGACGGGGATGCCGCCGAGGGTATGGAAGGTCTCCCACGCGATTCCCGTGGGATCGGTGACCCAATACTTGTCGGACTTGGCGTAGCAGCACGGCTGTTCGCTTTCCTCGAGCATCCGCGCATCCGCGGCTTCCAGTTGCGCGCGCATGCCGCGAAGTTCCTCATCGGTGTCGACCTGCAAGCCCAGATGATTGATGCCGATCGGTTGACGATGGGTCGAGATCGCAAAGTTCACCCGCGGATCCTCGAGCATCCACTTCGCGTAGTCGGACTTCGTGACCGCGGGCTCCGCGCCGAACAGAGTCTGGTAAAAGCGGATCGAGGCGGCAAGATCGGTCACGCTGACATGCACATGGAGTCGTTTCATGAATCACCTGGTAGTTTTGAGGGACTTCACCATGAACGCAGAGCTCGCGGGGCAAAGGCCCGCGAACTCGGTTGATCTTTCGATGGAGAGCGGCGCCTGCGAGCGATCGATGCGCCCATACCCCAGCCGCTTGAAGAAGGTCTCGGCGGTGGTCGTCAAGAGATATATCGACCGGACGTTCTTCGAGATCGCGTATTGCTCCGCATGCTCGACGAGCGTCGATCCCAAGCCTTTGCGTCTCGCGTTGTCACCGACGGCGAGCGACCGCAGCAATGCATTGGGGCCATGAAGCTCGAGTCCCACCAGCCCGGTCGGCGATCCGTCGGGACCGGCAAAGAAGAAGTGTTCCAGATGCTCCTCTGTGATATCCGCTACCGGCAAGCCTTGCGCTTGGAGCAGGGCAACCACGGCGTATCGAGGCGGCCGTGCACGGATCATGAGTGGTTGGGACATCGGGCGGCCCTACGCAACCTTGGCCGCGCGCTTGACGGTCCTTGCCGGCGCAGCAGGCGCGCAGTTTGTCGGACATTCGGCGCCGCTGTTGCCGCAGCAGTTCTCCGTCAAATAGCCGACCAACGCGTTCATCGCGCCGAAGTCGGCCGAGTAAATGAGCTGGCGGCTTTCGCGGCGCTGCGTGATCAATCCTGCGCGCTGCAGATTCTGCAGGTGAAACGTCAGCGACGACGGAACGAGGCCCACGCGATCGCCGATGGCACCCGCCGGCAGTCCGTCCGGCCCACGCTGTACCAGCAATCGGTAGATCGCGAGCCGATGCTCATGTGCAAGGGCGCCCAATGCCTCGATGATCGTGGAAGTCCTCATCTGCGTACGATATTACGAAGATAGTCGTAATGTCAAGAGAATCCGTCTGCGGGATCGGATCGGTTTCTTCACCTTTTTCGAACGGACACCACCGTCGCCTTGTAGCGGTCGGCACGCAATAGGGAATGGCTGTGCTCGACGGAGATTCCGCGCAGATCGAAGGTGGTTTCGCGGACGCTGAGCAGAGGTTTCCCGGGTGCCGTATCGAGGATGCGAGCGACATCCTTGGTGGCTACAGTGGCGCCGATCTCCTCTTCGGCCCAGCTTAACTTGCGGCCATACACTCGTTCGAAAAGCATATAGAGCGAGGACTTTTCCAGGTCCTGCTTTTCCAGATCCGGAAAAATGGCCGCGGGCAGATAGCTCGTCACCAGTGCTACCGGTTCGTCATTCACGTAGCGCAAGCGGCGCAGCAAGAATATCGACTCGCCGGCTTGCAAGTGCAACACCTGAGCGATGTCCGGGGTGGCGGCCGCCAATTTGAGGCTCAGTACTTTCGCGGATGGAACCAGCCCGCGCCTTCGCATCTCTTCGCTGAATCCACGTAGTTGCTGAAAATCCCACGGCATCTGGCGCGAGCCGATGACCGGCCTTTTGCCCTTTTCGATGACCAGCAATCCCTCGGCACGCAGCTTCAGAAAGGCGGTGCGCACCGGCATTTTACTGATGCCGACAGCGCTCGCGATTTCGCCTTCGGAGCGGAACACCTCGCCCTCGCGCAGGACGCCGGACTTTATCAGCGCCCGCACCTGGTCGACGATCTGCTGGTAGTAGGGGATGAAGCTGTTGGAATCGATGTGCAGCTCGGGCGGCTGGCTGCGCTCGAGCTTGACGATATTTGCGTTTTGCATTGGGCTTGGATCCTCGCCGAATTCCTTTTATCACATGCAGATAGGATTATATCTTGGTCATCAAGCGAAAATTGCCGCATGGAAGCGCCCGAATGACTGACCATTGACCAGAGCTACCTATGATAATAGGATGATAGGAAGGGAGAGGACATTGCGCGCTCACGAACATCACAAATTGAAGGCGTTGATCTTCGGTGGCTTGGCGTGGGCGACCATGGTGACGGCGTTATGCCTGTCGGGCAACGCGGTCCAAGCGGCGGCCCAAGAGTCCGCGGGTGGCGCCGCCGCAGTTGGCTCGCGCCTTGCGCCAGTGCAGCTGACCGGCAACTATTTCACCCGCGACGGCCATCGATTTCTCGTCGTTGGCGCGCATTGGGTTCCCGCGAAGGCTGCCATGCAATGGCCCTTGGAGTGGGACCCCAAGGAAATAGAGGCTGATTTCGCGCAGATGGCGCAGATGGGATTCAACACCGTCAGACTCGACCTTCTCTGGGCCTGGTTCGAGCCGCGGCCGGGAGACTACAACCCGCAGGCCTTTGTCCAGTTCGATTACCTGATTTCGCTCGCTCACAAACACCATATCTATCTGCACCCGACGTTGTTCGTGGGCGGTGAAGTGGGCGAGGCATACTGGGATGTGCCGTGGCGCCACGGCCGCAATCCTCAGTCGGACCCCGAGATGCTGCAACTGGAGACGAATCAAGCGCAAGAGTTCGGCCGGCGCTACGCTCGCGAGACGGCCATCCTCGCGTGGGACCTCACGGATGAACCGCCGTTTTGGATTGCCACCGGAACCAGTGATGCCGCGGCGGTCAACTGGACTCGGTTGATTGCCGGCGGCTTACGCAAGTACGACACGAGGCACCCCATCGTGGTCGGCGTCAGCACGCAGGACATGGAGCACGGGCCTTTTCGGCCCGATACCATCGCAGCCGATGTGGATTTCCTAAGCGTCCACCCCTACACGATCTACACGCCAGACCTGTTTCCCGACCCGATGGTGTCGGAACGCGGCACTTATGGCGCAGCATTCGAAACCGCTCTGAGCCGCGACGCTGGGCGGCCCGTGATGGTGCAGGAAATGGGCGCATCGTCGGCGCAATACTCGCCCGAGAAGATCACGCAGTTCGATCGCGTGAACTTGTACTCGTCGCTTGGCGCCGGTGCGAACGGATTTCTGCTCTGGTGTTACACCGACGCGGCACCGCCGCAGTACCGTAAGGTGCCGTACCTGCGCTCGCCGCATGAAACTCAATTCGGCTTGACCACCTGGGATCGAAAGTTGCGGCCTCAGGGCCTGGCTTTCGAGGCCTTCGAGAAGATGGTCGCGCGCATGAAACTGGACGATGTCGAGCCGTCCATGGCCGATGCGGGCATCGTGATTCCCGAGGAGTGGGCCCGCAGCCGCGGCGATTTCTCGAAGTTCGGCCTGACCGGGCCGGAATCCATCCCCTACGTCTCGGTCACCGAAGGCGGTGCGGTCAACGGCCAAGCTGCCTCTCCCTACGAGGGAAATCAGCGCTTGATGAGCGCCGGACTCTCGGCATTCATTCTCGCTCACCGTGCGGGATTGAAGCCGGCCTTCCCGCGCGAAGCCGGCGAATGGAATCGGTTGCCCTTGGTGTTGCTGCCCTCGCCCCTGACGTCGACGGATTCGATCTTCGTTCACGTGCATACAAGCTTCTGGGAGCGGGCGCTTGCCTACGTCGCGAATGGCGGGGTGCTCTACGCCTCCGTGGCTGCCGATGCGGCCATTCCGGAAATGGAGTCCTTGTTCGGCGCACGCATGACCGACGCCGTCGTGGTGACGGAAGTCACCCTGAAGATCGTCAAAGCCTTCGGCGATCTCAAATCCGGTGAGTCCTTCCACCTTACCGTGCCTGGAGCGGCCGCCAAGTATTGGGGCGCGGGCCTTGAAATCGGCAGCGGCGAAGTCATCGCCGTCGACGTCAACGGCCGCCCGGCATTGGTGGCGAACAAGGTCGGCAAGGGGAAAACGCTGCTTTCCGCCTATCCCCTGGAGGCGTGGCTCGGCAATCAGCCGCTGTCCTTCGAGAACGACGAGGCCATCCATCGGTTGTACCACGCGTTGCGCGAATGGGGCGCTCTGCGGTCTGTCGCCGAAACCGATCAGCCATCCGTCGAGGCTTCCTCCTTGAGCGGACACGGTCACGGCTACTTCGTCCTGGCCAACCACAGCGGGGCGGCGCACAAGACACGTCTGTCCACCTCGCTTGCCGTGCAGGCGCTCACACAATTGACCGAGAGCGGCACCGTCGACGTGCCCCGCGACGGCAACGGCTGGAGCATCGACATGATCCCGTATGGAGGCGCCATTCTCGAATGGCAGCGGAAGTAGAGATGTCTTCGCTCTCAGTCTCTCCCAGGAACTCGGTAACCGGCGCGGTCGATATCGGCGGGACGACGATTGCGGTCGGTGCCGTTGATGAGGCCGGGCGCGTACTGGCGAGGCGAGAATCGCCGACTGCTGCGCAAGAAGGGTTCGAGGCGGCGATGACGCGCGTATCGGAAATGCTCGAGTCGGTGGCGCGTGATGCCGGGGTCGATCTGTGCGGCATCGGCATGGGCTGCACCGGGCCCGTCGATCCGATCAGCGGCGAAGTCGGCGTGGTCGAATTTCTCCCGGGATGGGAGGGCCACAATCCGGTCACGCACTTGTCGGGCCGCACGGGTCTTCGCGTGGGGCTGGAAAACGACGCCGATGCAGCGGCCCTCGGCGAGCATCGATGGGGCGCGGGGCGCGGCTGCCGGCATCTGATCAGCGTCACGGTCGGTACGGGTATCGGGGGCGGCATCGTGCTCAATGGCGCGCTGTACCGAGGTGTCGGCGGCGCCCACCCTGAACTTGGCCACCATGTCATCGATCAATCCGGCCCGCAGTGCTTCTGCGGTGCCCGCGGCTGTTGGGAAAGCCTTGCCAGCGGTCCTGCAATCGCTGCCCGCGTGCTGCTCGAAGCGCCGAAGGACTATCCGCACCGCGAAAATCTCACGGCAGCGTTGGTGTTCGAATTGGCGCGAGCGGGAGACTCGCTCGCACGCCGCGAAGTGCAGCGGTCGGGCCATTACCTCGGGATCGGCGTCGCCAATCTCGTGACCCTGTTCGCACCCGAGATCGTGGTGCTGACCGGAAGCGTCATGAAGAGTGCCGACCTTCTCCTTCCGGCCATACGCGACATCGTCCTGCGCCACTGCGGGTTGGTGCCCGCAGCCCGAGTCGCGGTGATTCAGTCTGCGCTGGGCAGCGATGCGCCCCTCATCGGCGCCGGCGCCGTGTGGCATCACCGATTCTCGAGTCCGGCGGTCGCGTGCTGAATTCCATGCCCGCCGTCATCGAGGGTCAATACTTCCGAGATCTCATGGCACAACCACTTGCGCTGCAGGCGACGCAAAAATGGTTGGGCGCTCCGGGTACTTGGGAAGCCGCGCGGCAATTGATCCAGAGCCGCAACTGGGCCCGTATCGTCCTGACGGGAATGGGATCCTCGTTCCATTCGATGCACCCGCTGAATCTTGCGTTGATCGACGCGAACCTGAATCCCGTGATGATGGAAACCTCCGAGCTCATCCACTACGGCTTGCCGCTATGCGACTCGCAGACATTGATCGTCGCGGTGTCGCAATCCGGAAGCAGCGCCGAGACCCTCCGCTTGCTCGAGCTCAACCAACGCTCGCCTTTGCTCGCGGTCACCAATACGGCCGACAGTCCCCTCGCCCACCAAGCCGACCTTGCATTGCTTACCCAAGCGGGGCCTGAATTCTCCGTCTCATGCAAAACATACGTCGTCGGCCTGATGACCCTGCAGTGGCTGGCGGCGGTGTTCGCCGGGGCCGACGCTGTGAAGACGAAGGCGCAACTCAGCCCGGCGGCGGAGCTGGCCGATCGCTACCTCACGCACTGGAAGGAATCCACGAGGATTCTGGCGGACACCTTGCGCGGCGTGCGGCATCTGTTTTTGACGGGACGCGGCGCTTCCCTCGCGGCGGTGGGTACCGGCGCGCTGATCATCAAAGAATCGACGCGCATCCATGCCGAGGGAATGAGCAGTGCGGCATTTCGCCATGGGCCGCTGGAGATGCTCAGCAAGGAGATGCTGGTCCTCGTCTTCAGCGGATCGCCGCGTACCTATGAATTGAACCGCCGATTTGCGGCGGAACTCATTGCACAGGGCGGAAATTGCGTGGAAATCGGCATCGAAGCGCGACTGTCTCCTCTGCGCTTGCCGGTCCACGACCCCATTTTGTTGCCCATCCTCGAAATTCTGCCGATTCAGGTAATGACTCTGGCGCTCGCGGCGCTCGGAGGCCGCGAGGCGGGAAGCTTCGAACGGGCCAGCAAGATTACGGACACCGAGTGACCGGGATGGCGACCCGCATGAACAACGGTGCTGACGGTCGTAGCCGCTTCCTGGTCGGTTTGGTGTTTCTCATATTTTTTGTGATCTCGTTCCTCACCAATATCTTGGGACCCTTGGTTCCCGACATCATCAGCGGCTTTCGTGTCTCGCTGACCATGGCCGCGATACTGCCGTTTTCATTTTTCATCGCCTACGGCGTAATGTCGATACCGGCAGGGTTTTTGGTCGAGCGCTGGGGCGAGAAGGTGCTGATGATCGCCTCATTCCTTGCAGGCACCCTGGGCGCGATCAGCTTCGCCTTGTTTCCTTCCTACCATGTTGCGGTGGTTTCGCTGTTCGTGATGGGTGCAGGGATGGCTGCACTGCAAGTGGCGATCAACCCGCTGCTGCGCGTGGCCGGCGGCGAGGCGCAATTCGCGTTCAACTCGGCGTTCGCGCAGTTGATTTTCGGGTCAGCTTCATTCGTGAGCCCCCTCGTGTATTCCTACATGGTGACGCACCTCGGCCCGGACGGCCCGCGTCGGGGCCTCGCGTTCGATCTACTAGGAACGCTCACCCCCTCGGCGCTGCCCTGGGTTTCAATCTATTGGCTGTTCGCGCTTTCCACCGCTTCAATGGTGATTGTCATTGCCGCACTTCGATTGCCCGTCATCAAGCGTAACTCCGACGAGTCGGCCGGCACGGTCGAGATGTACGCGGCGCTGCTGCGAAAACCGGCGACGTGGCTCTATTTTTTGTCGGTCGTGGCGTATGTGGGCTGCGAGCAGGGGACTGCGGATTGGATGTCGCAGTACCTGCAGCGCTATCACGGCTTCGATCCGCATGTCACGGGAGCCAATGCGGTCGCCTATTTCTGGGGATTGCTGACGGCGGGGTGCCTGGCCGGCATGGTGTTGCTGAAGTTGTTCGACAGCCGCCGCGTATTGATCGGATTTTCCGCCGGTGCGCTGGTGATGCTCTCCTTGGCCTTGTTCGGTTCCGGCACGGTATCTCTGGTCGCGTTCCCCTGTATCGGTCTGTTTGCATCGATCATGTGGCCGACGCTGGTATCGCTCGCGCTCAATTCCGTACCCTCGAACCACGGTCCGTTCGCCGGAATTCTATGTACGGGAATCATGGGCGGCGCGGTAATTCCGCTGGCGATCGGCCGCCTCGGCGATCTCTACGGTTTGCGGGCCGGGATGCTGCTCCTTTACGTCACATTCGGTTGCGTACTGAGCGTTGGTTTCTGGGCGAAACCGTTGATCAGCAACGCGGTCTCGAGCGGCAGAAAGGCCGCGGCCATGACCGCGCGGGCCTAACCACCTGTCACTGCCGGGCACGAGGGAGACGAACATTAATATTTTATTTGATCGATGTCTGAAGCGATTTGCGATGTGGTTGTTGGTGATGTCCTTGGCGGGCGCATTGCCCGCACGTTCGATGGAGGCGCCGCTTTCGTACCTGAAGTTGTCCGAGCCTCAACTGTTGGCGCTTCCACCGCAGGACTGGGAGGGCGATCAACAACCGCACACGCTCTCGGTGCTGGAGATGAACCGCGGCGGCTTCAAATATTGGGGATGGTACGGCCTCAATAACGGTCGCGGCGTCGGCTTGGCCCGCAGCAACGATCTCATTCACTGGAGCAAGTTCGAGCGCAATCCATTGTGGCTCAACGCCCGCTGGCCCTCCGTATTGAAGGGCGCGGATCCCAAGCACCCGGGCACGCTCTATTTTGCCGTGACGCGTGACTACGACACCCCCAGCAGCCGTATCGTGCTCGCGTCCTCGGAAGACGGCATTCGGCTCAAGGAAATCAAGAATCTCGTCGCCCCGGTTGCGCGGGAACGCAATCAAAACCCAAATCTGTTTCGCGATCCGGTCACGAAGCGATTCTTTTTGACCTTTTATCGCGGTAACGATCAGGACTCTTTCGACATCGTCAGCAAAAACGCGGGCTCGCTCCAGGATCTCGATGTCGCCGCGGAAAAGCGCTTGATGCACAGCGCCGACACGGTCGCCGCCCCGACGCTCATGTACTTGCCCACCGGTGGTCTTGACGGCAAGGGAGTCTACTTCTTGGCGACCGAGATCTACCCGCAACGCTACAACGAGGCCGCCAGGGGCGAATGGCAGGTCAAAGTCTTCTACGCCGACAAGCCGGACGGCAACTATCAGCCAGTCGCCGGCAATCCGGTCGAGACCGGCGAGCGTGCGTGTCTGTTCCAACATGAATTTGCCGGCAAGTTCTACGGATACCAGTGCCGTTTCGACCACGCGACCGACAAATGGCAGATGGAAGTCGTGACCGCGCCGCCGCGCCCGTAGCGCAAGCCGAGATTCAGGCGAATAACGAGGGGAGAAGGGAAATGAAGAATATCGGGTACTGTATGGTCGGTGCGGCGGTTCTGTCCGTGTCGATTGCGGCTTCCCCTACAGCCGGCGCAGCCGCGGCGGAAGCCGCCGATTTGCAGGAAATCGTGGTGACCGGTGTGCGTGCGTCCGAGCAGAAGTCGGTGGAGCTGAAGCGCGACTCGGCGTTGATCCAGGACAGCATCAGCGCCGAGGACATAGGAAAACTACCCGACACCACGATCTCGGATTCTCTGCAGCGAATCACGGGTGTGCAAATCGACCGCGATGGCGGCGAGGGGACTTCCGTCAATATCCGCGGACTGCCGCAAGTGGGTACGCTATTGAACGGCGAGGCGTTCCTCACCACCCAGACCATCGTTAGCGTACAGCCCGACTTCGGCGACGTGCCATCGCAGCTCTTCGCGGGTGCCGACGTGCTCAAGTCCTCGACCGCGAGCCTTCTGAATGGCGGCATCACGGGCACCATCGATTTGCGCACACGCCGTCCCTATGACCTCGCCAGCGGTTGGACATTGGCTGGAACCGCAGAGGGCGCTCACGGCAAGATCTCCGATAAATATGAGCCGTTGGTCGACGGCTTGATCGGGTATCACGCCGATCGCTGGGGTGTTCTGGCTTCCGTGGCCTATTCCGACGTCACCTTGGAGAACTCGCAGGACGGCATGGATCAATTCAGCGGTTCCCTTTTTGGCGAAACCAGCGATAGCGCGGCCGGCCCGACGGGATTCCTGAATTCATATCTCGGCGCGCCGCTTCCGCCCGGTTTGAAATTGCTCACTCCGGCTTCCTGCGCGAACAATGCGGGAACCTATACGCCGACGGCCCCCAATGGTTGTGCGGTGGACGTCAACGGCGACGGCAAGGCAACCGGTGCATTCTACGGCTCCCCGGATTTCGCCGCGCTGGACCAAAAGTTGGAGCGGCGGCGCCTCGGCGTGAATCTGTCGGGGCAAGCCGACCTCGGGTCGGGCTTCAGTCTCGTGGGCGACGTTTTTTATACCGATCAGAATCGCTTCGACCGAACGACCGGCTATCAATTCAACAATGCAACGTTCAGCGGCGCCACCTTCCTTCCCGTCACAGCGCGGGACACCGGTGTCAAGGCTTACAACGGATACAACGACGGTACAAGCGGCGCCTCGCTCAACGAGCTGTATACCACTCAGCGCTACCAGGATTATCTGGGAGACATCGAGACCTTCTCACAGGTTCACACCACCGATTCGATCTCCCGGAACTACAATCTGCAGCTGCACTATGGCAACGGCGGCAACTTTACCGCGGATGTGCGCTTCATCGACGCGAACGCGCACGAATTGCACCTCGAAAGCTATGTGCAGTTCGCAATTTCCGACGGCGGGCTGTGGCCCAACGAGCCCACGGGGGCCGCGCCCTACGGTTCCATTGTGTATCCGGGCGGCAATCGCGTGTTCGATCCGCCCGCACTCGGTGTGTTTCCGGCAAACACGCAACCGGCGCTGGTTGATATGACGGGCGACCATATGTCGATCACGTTGCCATCGTCTATCCAAGGCCTTTTGAGCAACAGGAACGCCTATTCCCTGAAGACCATCGCCTCTGAAAACGACTACGAGCGCAGCGCCACGATGCGCGTCCTGCGCGCCGACGGGCACTACAAATTCGACGATTCGGGCCTGCACGTGGATTTCGGTGTTCGCGAGGGGAAGCGCAGCGCGTCCAACGAGAGCTTCGCCCTGGTGGCGCCGGTCTACGGCGGAAATGGGGCCTTCAACAATCCCGTGGACCCGGTCACCGGCATCGAGAATACCGCCGTCAGCATTCCTAACAGCGTCGGTTGCTACACCCGCTACAAGGCGGTCGATGTCGTGCTCGATGGCGGCGGCGTCGCCGGAGGGTGCAAAGCCGGTGATCCCAACACCGGCTACTATCGCGCCGGCTCGCTGTCCGCGCAGCCCCCTGGCCAGCTTCCGCCGATCCTCGCCAACAACTTCGGCTACTACGGCAGGCTTGCCAATGTGAATGGGGTCGGTATCTACAATCTCGACCCGAAGGTGATGGACAACATTTTGGCATTTCAGAATGCGCTGTATCCGGGGGAGGTGCGCAGTATCGATCCCGGCAACACCTGGAGTGTGAATGTTGAACAGACTACGGGCTATGTCCAGGGCAATTATTCCGGCACGGCGCTCGTGCCGTTCACCGGCAATATCGGCGCAAAAATCATTCGCACCAAGCTCGAAGTCGATCAACACCAAGTGGGCGCTCAGCCCGCGTACTTCTTGAACCCCGCGGATGCCGGCATTTTGCACACGGAACGCACTTTCACCGACGTGCTGCCGGCCGCCAATATCGCTTTCAACTTGCGCGAAAATTTGAAGCTGCGGCTTGCCTATGCGAAGAACATGCAACTCCTGAACTTGGATCAATGGGGCGGCGGTCTGGTTCTTCAGTACGGCATCGTTGCAGGATCCTCGCCGCCGATCTTTGCGGTGCTGAACGGCTCGCAGGGCGGCAATCCCAATCTCAAGCCCTGGCGCTCCTCCAACTACGACCTGTCGTTGGAGTACTACATCGGAAGGTCGAGCTTGGTCAGCGCGGCGCTCTTTTTCGTGGACGTCGCCAGTTTCATCACCAGCGGCACCACGCTCCGATGCGACCTCCCCGATGAGGATGGAGTGGTGCGTCACCGCTGCGTGGCCATCGCAGGTCCGATTCAAGGCGCCGGCAAATCCCTGCGCGGAGTGGAGGTGGCCGCCAAGCAGGCATTCGATTTCCTACCCGGCATTCTCGGCAATTTCGGCGCCGACGTTAACTTCACCTTCTCGCCGAGCAACGTGGGCAGGGATGTCGCGGGTAACACCATTCCATTTCAGGACAATTCCAGGGAACAGGGGAATGCGATTCTCTGGTACCAGAGCAAGCGTTTCCAGGCGCGAGTCGCGGGCAATTACCGGTCAAAGAGGGCCGTGTCGCAGGACTACGGCGGGATCAGCGGATTCGAGGAGTACCAGGCATCGACATTCTACCTGGACGGCTCGGTCAGCTACGACGTCCTGCGAAACGTGCAATTGTATGTCCAAGGCACGAACCTCACCAATGAAGAAGAACACTACTACCTCGTGTGGCCCGATCAAAAGTTGCACACAGGCCGGTTTGAATCCCGTTTTACCGTGGGTATTCGCGGGCGCCTTTGAGAGATTCGCCCGCAAATAACTTGCGTATTTTGCCGGTTAGGGGTTCTCATAGCAGCCGTTGCTTCGAAACTAACGAGAAGGGTTGGCACATGCGAAAAATTGCACTCTCGGTCTTCCTCGCCATGTCGATCGGCGCCGCCACGACGGCGTTGTCGCAGTCCCCGCAACCTGCCGCGCCGACGGTCGATCCGGCCTGGAAGGTGCCGGAGGTCATCGCCTTCATCGGCGTGAAGAAGGGAGATAAGGTGGCTGATGTCGTCGGGGGTCGCCTAACGGCATCGCTGGCGCAGGCCGTTGGTCCTTCCGGAAAGGTATACGCGGTTGAGACGGCGGAAGTCGTCAAGGCCCATCCCGAAATAATGGACAAGATGAAAGCGCTGGTGGCGCAGTCCCCCAACGTCGTCGTCAGCAGCGATCCGGTCGCCTCGGCCTTGCCGTCGGGCCTCGACGCGGTGTTCATCCGGCAGAACTACCACGATCTCTACGACAAATTCATGGGCCCGGCGGATGTACCCGCCTTCAACAAAGCCGTCTTCGCCGCGCTGAAACCGGGCGGCGTCTTCGTGGTGCTGGACCACGCAGCCGCGGCGGGCTCAGGGGTCGGCGCCACCGAGACGCTGCATCGTATCGATCCGCAGAGAGTCAAGGCGGATGTGCTGGCGGCCGGATTCAAGCTGGATGCAGAGAGTTCGATTCTTGCCGATAAGAGCGACGATCACACCAAGAATGTATTCGACCCGTCCGTCCGTGGTCACACCGACCAGTTCTTGTATCGCTTCAAGAAGCCGAAGTGAGGGCAGACCGGAACTAGCTAAGCTGGCGCGCGGCCGCACGTTTCGTGGCCCACGTTCTAACGTCGATGTGCCGCAATTAGCGACCCAGGGGGCCACCGGAACTGGAGGGTCTACAGCTTTTTCTGGTGGCTGGTTTGATAGTGGCGCTTGAGCAAGTCCTCCCCGAAGTCGCCGTTGAAGTCGCGCCAGACCGAATGAATGTGATTGGCGTTGTCCTGTGTATCGTCGAATTCGATAAGAAAATCCGCGGTCTGCACGCGATAATAATGCGGATCGCCGTGCCGGATTCCGCCAGACCACGCGAAATCGATATTGCGGCCCGCCTTGTTGATCTGTGCGATGCGGCGCGCGGCCAGCTCGCCCGGCACGTTTCTTGCGTATTCGTCCAGGAGGCTCAGGAGTAGTTCGAATTGCTGCGCGTTCATCTTCGATGCGGCGAGGCCGGACGGTCGTCCTTCCAGCGCTGCCTTGCGACTCGCAGCAGAGAGAATTTCCAGGTAAGCACTGGAATCCACGACCGCACTCTTACGCTGCTCATCGTTGAGCAACTGGATCAGTTCGATGCCAAGGTCGTCTTCTTTGGCTAAGGCGCGCAGACCCCGCCGTGGCCCCTGGCGCACCTCCGCAGGATTGGCGCCAAAGAAGCTCGGCGCGGCGATGACTTTTCCGTCGACCAAGGTGTAGTTCTGGCTCAGATGATGGCCTTCAACACGGTAACCCCACGTGCCGTTGTCGGACGGCGTGCCGAATACGGAGAAATAATATTTCTCCGGATTGCGGCGTTCTCCGCTGTCGTTCTCCAACAGCTTGAGCACATCTTCCAGGCTCATGATCGTGAGGGCTTTGATATAGCCAGCCTGGCTCAAGCCTGCCGCGAGCAGTGCGCCGGCCAGATGCTTCTGATACGGCGACATTTCGCGCAACGGCAGTCCCTTACGCTGCTTCAACGTATCAACAGCGACCGTCGTATTGTCGGGAATGAAGTGCCAGCTCGTGCGCTCGTCGGTATCGAACGGAAGCGCTGCTTTGGCTCGCTGATTGGTGTCGAGCGCAGCGAGAAACCGGTTGGCGCACTCTGTAATAAGAGACACTGCCACGACGCTGCGGGTAGCTTCGCCAACTTCATGGCAGTGACCGGAGTCCATTGCAGCTCCCAGAAACAGAATGGACAGATACAACTGGTGATGGATGGGCATAGTTTTGTCCGGTGCCGGATTGGGGCCTACCGGATGGGTGCCATCAGGTGCTGATAGGGCGTGCCAGCCCACATTACGTAGGGAATCTTGGTGTCGGGATCCGCGCCCTTCGGATAGTTCTCATAGAAACTGGCATCGGCACCAACGATCATGATGTGTGGGCCGGTCTTGATCCAACGGTTGGTGGCGTTTGGCTTCGCAGCATACGGGTCTGTGTTGCTGGCATCAGTGCCCCCCTCCAGCATATACATCAATCCGACTTTTCCGGCCGGCGGCGTTTTGTGATTCATATAAGCATCGATCCAGCCCCCGGCATTCTTGTCCCAGCACATCGGATCAGGGCCGGGTGTTTGCGGATTGTCGGGCATGCAAGTGAAGCCATTGGACCCTTTCCGCAGGGTACGCATCCCACCTTTAGGGTCGGGGGCCACGATGGTGGCATTTTCCGCAACTTTTTTGGGTGCCGCTTTCATGGCGCTCGCAATCAGTTCCTCATCCGTCGGGGCCGGCTTGCCGCCCTCGGCGGTCGCGGCGTGGTGCATTTCAGGTGCATCCGCGGGAGGTGTCTCCGCGGTTTCCGCAGTCCACGCCAATCCGCCCAAACCAAAGAGTGCAGCACCGGCACAGAACACATAAATGGATTTGTTCATTGAAGTTCCTCGGTAGAACGCTTTGTTGGACCTTGTCTCTAACGTTTCCACAATTTAGACGAACTGCAAATACGCTTCAGCGGGACAAGCGTCAAGGGGATTTCAGCCGCTTCCCCTCCGAACTGAACCAGAATTAAGGGAGTCAACTGCCCGCTCGCGACTACTTTAGCGCCCCCCGTCAAACGGCGTCCCGTCGACGTGCGCCGCCGAAATGAACAGGCCGCCCTTACTGCAAACAGTCCCGTCCAGTTGGGCAGCGCCCCAACTACGCGGCCCGGCCAGTGTCCGTCGGCGCGGCCGCAAGGCTCGCGTATGTCACGCAACGTGAAAAAGAATGAGTCCTCTCGGCCCGAGACGGCCGGCGCTAGCTGTCCGCTTGCGGGTGGTCCTTGTCGAGTCGTGGAAGGCATCGATTAGCTGGTGGCCGGCTGTCAGACTTGGCACTGGAACGAAGGGAGAGATCAATGAACTCAGTGCATGTTTCACTTTGCGCCGGTCTGGCTTTGACGCTCGGGGCAGGAGGCTTCGCTGCGTTTGCCGGGCAGTGAGATTCGGCGCCACTGCGCGCTTTCGAGCTGCACCTATGAGTTGGTTGATCGCGTTTCGGATGACGGCAAGGTGTTGCGGCGTCGCGGAAGATAGGCTGAAGTTCGTCGCCCACGCTCATCGGCCGGATCATCCAGACCTGTGCCGGACCGACGGTCGCCGGGTACGCTCAGTTCCCGGTATCGACCCCTGATCGGCCGGTCACAATTCCGAATTACCTGCTCCGCAGCGGACATTCGCCCGGCGCAATATGCATGCTATTGTTTCAGTTGTGGTTCAAGTTAGGTCAGCCGTGTATGTCGAGCGAAGCCTCTGAGCTTAATGTAGCTCCTGGCCGGCAGATCAGTAGGTCGCGCCCAAGTTTCTTTTTCGCTGCGCACGTGGTGCTCCTTGTAGTCGTTCTCTTAGGGTTCTCACCCAGCTTTTATCTGCGCTCCGCCTTCCATCACGTCACGCAGCTTCCGACCCTGCTTTACGTGCACGGCGCGGCGCTGACGGCTTGGTTTTTGCTCACCTTGGTGCAAGGGCAGATGATCCGAACGCAACGGCTACGATTGCACCGGCGGTTCGGATACTTTGCGGCAAGTTATGCGGCAGTAGTCATCGTGTTCGGTACACTCGCGAATCTAAGATTGATCTCAGAGATCGACTCGCCTGCAGCTGGGGAGAACATTGTCGTTTGGGGAATTTCTTCACCCTTGCGATGTTTGCAGCATTCGTATCGCTCGCTGTCGTGTTTCGCAAAAGGCCGGAGGCCCACAAACGACTAATCTTGCTCGCATCAATGTCTATTATCGGCCCGGCTCTAGCGCGCCTTCCTCGATGGCCCATGTTCGCAGGTGGGTTGGAAGCCGGAAGAACCTACGCAATCGCGGGGTTGCTGATCATGTTTGCTCTACTGCTCACGTTTGACGTGGCAACGCGGAAGAAGCCGCATCCGGCGAGCTGGGTCGGGATGGTGTTGATTCTGACCAGTCTTGCGGGTGCCGTGTTTCTCGGCGTCACCGGCATTGGGTATCACATCCTTCATGGGTAGGATCGCAATTTGATTGCAAGAGCGTCAGCATTGACCGGCCCCAAAGGACAGAGAGGTCTCCGACGATAACAATAGGACTTCCCAATTGCGGACGTTCGCGCTAGGCCGCTGCAGGGTCGCGTCGAGACTTTGATCGCTCCGCCTCTATTCTAGATCGTCTTGTATAGGCAAGAGAGGATTTGTCATCATGGACGCATGCAAACTCTCTTCGACGCGGTGGGTGGCATCGAGGGCCTACGCCGACTTGCTGACGCCTGGCATCATCGGGTGATGGCGGACGACGTGGTCGCTCATGCGTTCAGCCACGGTTTTCACCCACACCATGTGGAGCGACTCGCCGCTTACTGGGCTGAGGCATTCGGCGGTCCGACGATGTATTCGGATTTGTATGGTACCGAGACCATTGTCGTGAAGATGCATAGTGGGAACGGAGAGCACCATGAAATGGATCGCCGTGCTATCGCCTGTTTCGACGAGGCTCTAGCCGACGCTGGGCTAGCCAGCGATGGTGCGTTACGACAAGTTTTGCACGACTACTTCGCATGGGCGACCACGACGACGATGTCCCACTACCACCAGTCTGCCGATGACGTGCCGAATGGTCTCAGTATCCCGCGCTGGTCATGGGACGGACTTCAGTCGTAAGGCCTCGCTTGCTGCGATGACAGCACTCTCGAAGCAGCCACGCGAGGGATTCAATCAGGGGTCGAAACCGGAAACGCCAAAAGAATCGGCCGGAACGGTTGCGGTCGGTTGGAGCCGGGATTTCAGCACGGCACATTTTCCCATTTCCCATCCTCGGCGCAGCATTTTGTAGCCGTCTTAGGTTGCCAGCTAAACCCATGCGGGAGCATGATGCAAACGTGAATGGACACTGAGCCGCTCCGAGGGAGGCACATGACTACGAGCCGCCGGGATCTATTGACCGCCGCGTTGACGGTGGCGGGAGCTTCCGTGACCACGGATCTCGCGCACGCGCATGGGGATGATCATGATGATGATCATGCCCATGCACACCAGGCGCTACCCTCCGACCCAGCCCTTCGAGTTAAGGCACTTGAGTCGCTGCTGGTGGCAAAGGGTTTGGTCGATCGTGCCGCTGTCGATGCGCTGATTGATACGTATGAGCACAGAGTTGGGCCGCGTAATGGGGCGCGCGTGGTCGCGCGAGCGTGGTCTGATCCTGCGTACAAACAGCGTCTATTGACCGATGCCGATTCTGCCATTGCTGAATTGGGATACGGAGGGCTGCAGGGTGAGCACATGGTGGTCGTAGAGAACACCGCCGACGTGCACAACCTCGTCGTTTGCACGCTCTGCTCTTGCTATCCGTGGCCGGTTCTTGGCCTGCCGCCCGTCTGGTATAAGTCCAATGCTTACCGCTCGCGATCGGTGATCGATCCGCGTGGCGTCCTGCGCGAATTCGGGCTGGAGATCGGCGAAAATGTCGAATTGCGTGTTTGGGACAGTACCGCGGAACTCCGATATTTGGTGCTCCCCGAGCAGCCAATGGTCAGCGTCGGCTGGCGCGAGGAGAAACTGGCGGCACTGGTGACGCGCGACGCAATGATCGGCGTTGCGAAGGTCGCCTCACCGATCGCCGGGAGTGGCGCGTGAACGGTGTGCACGATCTTGGGGGCATGCAAGATATGGGTGCCATCACACCAAAAAAAGACGAACCGGTTTTTCACGCCGCCTGGGAAGGCCGCGCCTATGGGCTAACCCGCGCAATGGGGGGTTGGCGCCTGTGGAATCTTGACGCGTCGCGATACCAGCGTGAATTGATCGCGCCGCCCGATTATTTCCGGATGAGCTATTACGAGCGCTGGATTGAAGGGCTATTGGAGCTGATGCTCAAAAACAAACTGGTAACACGCACCGAGATCGAAAGCAGTCGGCCCGATGCGGGTGCTGCCAAGCGGACGCCGCCGTTCACCGCCGACAAAGTTCCCGCCTTTGTCGCCAAGGGTGTGCCGGCACGGCGCAATGTCGCCACTGCGGCGAATTTTCTCGTTGGGCAGCGAGTGCGCGCTCGCAATATGAACCCAGTTGGCCATACGCGCCTACCGCGTTATGCGCGCGGAAAGGTAGGAACCGTCGATCGTGATCGTGGGGTCTTCGTGTTTCCGGATACGAACGCGTTATTTCTCGGGGAGAAACCTCAACACGTGTATTCAGTGCGCTTTGACGGGCGCGAACTATGGGGGGAGCAGGCGAGCCGCCGCGATGTTGTTTACATTGATATGTGGGATGATTATCTTGAGCCGACCTGACCCGGACCCCTTGTCCGAGAATTTGGCGGCTTTACCGCGCATTCCACGCGACGATCGCGGCCCAATCTTTGCAGAACCTTGGCAAGCTGAGGCCTTCGCGCTCGCCGTGCGGTTATCGTCGCAAGGGTGTTTTACGTGGAAGGAGTGGGCATCAACGCTGGCTGATGGACTGCAAGCCGCTGCAGCTCGTGGTGAGGGGGATGATGGCACGCGCTATTATCATTATTGGCTTGCGGCATTGGAGCGGCTGGTGGTGGCGAAAGGCTTGTCTGACGCGGCCACTTTGCTTGCGCGCAAAGAAGCTTGGGCCGAGGCCTATCGACGGACACCGCACGGCAAGCCGGTTGAATTACCGGCCGAACTCAACGGTTGAGTTGGATCCTCGGTGTTATTTGAGCAGAACGTCTCCGTGTAGGATCACTGGATTTCCCAGTAGCGCTATTGAGGCAAACCGTGAGTCCTCGCATGGCGGTCAGTCTGAGTCGGGTAGGTCGTCTCCCGAAGGCTCGCCGCACGTTCGAGGATTGGGGGATGACCTCGTGCGCGCCTACTGCTGCCTCAGGCCACTGAGCGCATCACATTTGCGCCCGTGATGTCAGCGAGCGTCGGGGTGCCGGCCTGGCGCATGATAGCCACGAGCTCGCGGTTGAGGATATCGAGCACCGCCTCGACGCCGCTCTGACCGAAGGCAGCCAGCCCCCAAGCCTGCGGCCGGCCGATGCCGACCGCCGTCGCCCCGAGCGCGAGCGCCTTGAAGATGTCGGTGCCGCGGCGGATGCCGCCGTCGACGAACACCGGAATGCGGCCCTTCACCGCCGCGACCACCTCGGGCAGGCAGTCGATGCTGGCGCGCAGTGTCTCCTCGTCTCGCCCGCCATGGTTCGATACCACGACACCGTCCGCGCCGTGCTCGAGTGCCAGCGCCGCATCCTCGCCGGTGACGATCCCCTTGACAATCAGCCGACTCTTCACCTGAGCGCGCAGCCGGTCCAGGAACTCGACCGTGATGTCCGGCGGCGCCAGCATCGTCACACGCGACACGTCGAGTCCGGCGAAAACCGGCCCGCGTCGCCACATGTCGTGGGAGTTGTTCAAATGACAGTCCGTGCACTGGCGGCTGTCCTCGCGGATGGCACGCACCAGCGTCTCGTTATAGCGCGGGAATGAGCGCAAATCGACCGTCAGGGCGATGGCGCTGCAGTGAGCGGCTTCCGCGCGTCGCAACAGGCCGAGCGTGACCGCCCAGTCATCGGTCGCATAGAGCTGGTGCCACAGCGGTGCGCCATGGGCCGCGGCACACTCGGCAAGCGAGACCGAAGATCCGGTGCAGAACATGAACTGCGTGGCGCGCGACTTGCAGGCCCGCGCCACGGCGAGCTCGCCTTGCGGATGGAAGGCGCCCTCCGACGACACGCAGGACACGTATAACGGGCTCGCCCACGTGGCTCCGAACACTTTGCGCGAGGTGTCGATGCGTCTCAAATCCGCGAAGCGCCGGGCGCGGATTTCGTAGTGTGCAAAGGCTTCGTGGTTGCGCACCACGGTGCGGTCGTCGTCGACGCCGGAGGCGATATAAGCAAAATGTGCCGGCGGCAGGGCCGTGCGCGCCAAGGATTCGAAGTCCATGACGTTGATCACCTGATCGGCGGAGGTAATGGGCGGCGGGGCACGGCGGTAGAGCAGTGATGGCGGCGCCGTCTCATCCGCCTGCGCCCAAGACCATAAGGCCGGTAGCGCCGCAGCGCCGCCGAGAAACGAACGCCGCGTGAACGGCCCTTGCACTCGTCGCATGGTCCCCTCCTGACTTGGTGCGGGGGAGGTCTTCTCACCGCCTCCGTGGGCGGCAGCTTAGCGTAAATGGTTAGATTAGGTGCGAGAGACCGGCGGCGCGGCCAACTCCATTCAGTTAAGGCGCGAAACTAGCAGCCTCGAAGCGGACGGGCGTTCATCAAAAGCTGACGCCATCGGTTCAGCACGGCGGTCCGCTGCAACTCGCGACAGAATGGTGCTCGGTCGGGCACGATTCAAACCGAAAACACTGGCGCCCGGGCGACTATTTCGTTCGGCGCAACCACTCCGCGCTCAATATTCGATCGGTGATTCGCTATCTTCTCGGCAGCGCTCAAGCCCATCGTTACCTGAACTCCGAGAGGGGGCAATGCAGTCGAACCTGCGTTCACTGCCGTCTGCTGATTGAACGATGCGAGTGCGTCTTCCCGGCAGCTTCGCTCCCAGAAGACCTCAAAACCGCTTTCGGTCAGCAGGCGCTTATACGTTGCGGGCGTCTCAACAAAGCTAGTCTGCGGAGACGAAGCCCACGGCACGGGGAAGGTGAGATCGCCATCGGCCTCGCGCATCTGATCATAGATGCCGAAAATTCCGCCTGGTTTCAGCACACGTCGCACTTCGGCGAACAGCCGAGCTTTCTCGGCAATATTCATGCCGACATGCAGCAAGGTGGCGACGTCGAAAGTCGCGGCCGAGAATGGCATCGACAGGGCGCTGCCCTGTTCGAAGCTGACTTGCCCCTCCATCCCGAGCCGTCGGGTTAGGGCTCGCGAGACGACGATAAATTCCTCCGTAAGATCGATGCCCGTCACACGACAGCCATGATATCGGGCGAAGTAACGCGCGGGTCCGCCAATACCTGACCCGATTTCAAGAAGATGGATGCCGGGCCGCAGCTTGAGTCTAGGCGCGAAAGCTGCGGTCGCCGAACGCCCGCCGTGGTGAAACTCATCCATGGGCGCGAGATCATCAGCGTCAAGCCGATCCGGATCTTTCCCCGCCTCACGAAGCGCCGTGAGAATCCTCTGTTCGAGGGTGCCCTGAGTGTAGTGCTCGGCAACATGCGTTTCGATAGTCACGACGCTTACCCCCTCGGTCTCGACCAATCTATAGTATCGCCACTGGTTCCAAGCCGGAAGCGGACTGTGGCGACGGGCAGGTTAGGGTCCAAAACGACGAGCCGGTGGCCGGACTGAATGTGGTAAGCGTCCGCCAGCGGCCCCACCCGGCCAATACCAGACGACTACGGTTCTCCAGAAAGGACAACGATGCGTAGACTCCGCTTCGGGTCAGGAGTGTCGATTGACCGGCGGGCCGGAATTCATCGCTGTCAAATTCGACGGAACGGCAGCTCGCCGCAGCACAATGGCTCGACAGGTCGGTTCGCGAATCCGCATTCGGCGAAATTAGTGCAGGGACTTCAAGTCAGTGAGGGTGGCCCAAAATCTCTCGCCGCTCGCCTTCTTGATCCAGTACTGCGTGAATTGATTGGCCGGCGAACATAGTCCGCCGACAACAATGACAACATCAGCTCCATCCAGGCACAGCGTGGAGACGAGGAAGCCGCGTGGCGCACCCAGGAAGATCTGCGAGTCGCCGCAGGGGGTCGACCTGGCCGAGCCCCTCCAATCGCCCACTTCTTCTGGTATGCCCTTACCAACGATAACGCTGCTTTGCTGCGTCTGATTGAGGATGATAGGGCGGTCAACGGCACCGGAGTCTGGGCTGATGCATCTGCAGCGGGCACCATGATCGCGCGAATACAGGTGGAGCTTCATGATCCCATCGCCGCAGAGTTAGCTTTAGGAACGCTCTCACCCGATCAGAAACACGCAACCGCCATCGATGCACTGACCCATATCGTTCGCAGCAAGTTGGCATTGGATGCGGGCGACACGAAGTCGGTGGCAGCAGAATTCGCTGACATCGGATCGATAGCAGCGGCGTCGCCAATTACCACTTTCCTGGCCTCTAAAGGGCAAGCTGATTGGCTATGTTCGCTTGCGCCGGTTGCAGAAGCGGCGGGTAAGCCGGCCGAGGCCGATGCGCTGGTGAAAAGCGCCAGGGATGTGGATTGCTATCGGTATTCTGGCGATATTTTGGACGCGCGCAATGACTGGGCCGGCGCGCAACAAGCCTATGCCAATGCAGTCGCGCTGGCCCCGGATTTGCCAACTGGCTACTACTCATGGGGAGTCGCGCTGACACGGCACGGCGATATTGACGGGGCCATGGTGAAACTCAAGGCAGCAAACCAACGGGGCCCGCACTGGGCTGATCCGTTCAAAGCGTTGGGCGATGCGCTCTTGAAGCAAGGCAAGCCGGGAGACGCACTCGCAAAGTACGACGAGGCGCTCAAGTACGCGCCGAACTGGAAGCAGTTGAAGGACGCGCGGGAGGCATTGGCGAAACAGAAGGCTTGATCAGGCTGCCGCAGAGCGCCCGTTCGTGTACCACCGCTCCGGGTCGAAAGGGCGAGTTCGGCGGCAATCTCCGTCCATGGGGCGGCGGGCGGCAAATACCGGGCGCTGGACCTCACGAACTCATCGCCATAAAGCAGCCTTTCCCGACGTGCGATAAGCTTAGGCCGAAAGTCTATGGAGCCCAGCCGGGTTGCAGGAGCGCGAAAATGCCATTGGATAAATCTGTCCTGCTCGTTCGACGCTTTCGTCGCCTAATTAGTAGTTAGGTCCCCACATGCGTATTCCGTCTTTCCGTGTAGCGGTGCTAGTTCTCCTCGTAACGATGCGCCCCGCAGCTGGTGCGGAGTTCTCTACTCCTATCGCCGCACTAAATTCACTTGAGGCGGCCTATATTGCAAAAAGCATCGAGGCGGCAGTCGCTGCAAAGGACTTTGGCGCCGAGGCCCGAGAGATGCTCCTATCGATTGGCGGCGGAGAGCCCAAAATTGCCTCGGATCCGGGCATGCTCAAAATCATCTACGTCCCAAGTAAAGGGACCTGACAATGTCTGATCGTATGGATTCGCGCTGAGCAACGGCGAACTGGTGCTATCGGCCACTTTCGGACGATGGGCACATCAAACCGGTGGCGGCGAAGCGGTCATTCGTGGCCTGCGTTATGCTGACTATCGTCGGTGTTTCGGTGGGCCAGGATGCGCTCGACTGTACGCGAAAAAGCGGTTAATGGGCTCGAATCGGGGCGGGGTGTTCGCTCAACGCTATCCGGCCAATGCCTTCATGACCCGATACAACTCGGCCTTAGCCTCAAAGCCGATGCCGGGAGTATCCGGCAAGGTCACAAAGCCGTTTTCGACCGGAAGGCCGTCCGCAAAACCGCCAAAGGGCTGGAAAATGCCTGGGTAGGATTCATTGCCTCCCAGCCCCAATCCGGCTGCGATATTCAGCGACATTTGATGGCCGCCGTGCGGAATACAGCGCGAGGGCGACCAGCCGTACTCCTTCAGCATATTCAGGATTCTCATGTACTCGACCAGCCCGTAGCTCAGGGCACAATCGAATTGCAGGACATCGCGATCCGCGCGCAGCTTGGCGTAACGGATGAGATTGCGCGCATCTTGCACGGAAAAAAGGTTCTCTCCCGTGGCCATGGGGCCGGGATAACAATCCGCGAGGGCGGCCTGAAGCTCGAAATCGAGAGGGTCGCCCGGCTCTTCGAACCAGCGCAGCCCGTAGGGTCTGAGTGCGTGGGCATAGGCGAGGGCGGTTTCTAAATCAAATCGCCCGTTGGCATCGACGGCCAGCTGATCGGGAGATCGTAGGATGTGCAAAACCGCTTCCACTCGCCGTAAGTCCTCCTCGAGCGGCGCACCGCCAATTTTCATTTTCACCACCGAATACCCGAGATCCAAGTACTTGCGCATTTCATCCTGCAATGCCGATAGGTCCTTGTCGGGGTAGTAATAGCCTCCGGCCGCATAGACAAAGACTTTGCTGTCAACCTCGCCGGCCCGGTACCGCTCTGCGAGCAACCGGTACAAAGGCACTCCGGCAATCTTCGCGACGGCGTCCCACACCGCCATATCGAGCACACCAACCGCGACGGAGCGCTCGCCATGTCCGCCCGGCTTTTCATTGCGCATCATCACGGTCCACACGCGGTGCGGGTCGAGGTTCGCCCCCTCATCGTCGAGCAGCGAGCGCTCGTCTGCATGCGTCAGGCGCGGAATGAAGCGGTCGCGCAGAAGCCCCGCGGGGGCATATCGCCCATTGGAGTTGAAGCCGTAGCCCACGATACGCTTGCCGTCGCGGACGGCATCGGTTACCAAGGCCACCACGCTGACCGTCATCTGGCTGAAGTCGATGTATGCGTTGCGTATCTCCGATCGGATGGGAACGACGGTTTCGCGGATGTCGATTATTCTCACCATGGCTCCCTCGCAATTCAGCCTGGTTGCAAATGCGCTCTGAGTTGCCGCACATCGGCGAGGCTTTCCAGGTTCACGATTTTCTCGATCAGCGCCGAACACTTCGCGGCCCCCAGGACCGGCACGATGAGGTCGGTCGCTTTGGCGACGATCTCGAGCTGAGACATCGGATTTCGGGGGGTGCCGCGAACATCGTCGACGCGGCGGCTCAGATGTGCGCCGTCCATCAATTGAACGTCCACGATGGCCACACGCAAGGGCATCAGACGTTCGAGGTCCTCATCAGGAACCAGTTCCACGCGTGCGCGCGCTCGAACGATTGCGGGGTCCCGGAGCCGCGCTTTGTCATGAACAGCGGCAAACGTAATTTTCTTGTCCACCAGCATGATGGCGATCACATGCTGCAGACAGATGTCGGGAATCTCGCGGTTGTTCACGATGGCCGCTTCGTCCGTGGCAAGGCGCACGGTGATGTGCCGCACCTGTTCCGCGTCGAAGGGGTGCTCCGCGCGCAAGCTCACCAGCGCGTCGAGCGCGGCTTGGATCGGTGAGCCCACGGGCCATTTTTTGATGTTAGTGCGCGTTATCTCATACTGATCGCCTAGCCTGTCGATCAGGCCCCGCGGATCCGCGTGCGGATTGTAGGCGGCAAAGAAGTTGTCCTTGCCCGTGAGTATGTCATCGACGCCGGTCCACCCCGCCTGGACCAGCAGTGCGGAAGTCACGCCGCTGCGCGCCGTCATGCCGCCGAAGTGGAACGCCTTCTGCACGTGGTCCGTGTCGCGGCTCCACGCGGCGAGTCCGGACGATTGCTGCGCGGTGTAGCCAAGCATCCAGCGCATCTGCTGGGCGTTCAGCCGCGCAGCGCAGCCCGCCGCCGCGGCGGCGCCGAATAGCGGGGAGATGCTGTGCGTGCTCCAATGACTCTCGGTCTCGAACCGCTGGCCGCCCAAAGTCATCGTGAAGCGGGGGCCGACATCGTAGCCAAGGGCCACGGCGCGCAGAAAATGTGCTCCGCCGATGCCGAATCGCTCCCCGGCGGCTAGAGCCGAGGCGATGACGGCGCATCCCGGATGAGACTGCGACGGCGAATGAGAATCGTCGGTTTCGTCCGCATGCGCCAGCATCCCATTCGTCAGGGCAGCTTCAATTGGTCCGCAAAGAAAATTCGCGGCGGCCACCGTCGCCACCGGGTTGCCGCCGTATGCTCGCGAGAATTCAAGCGCAGCGCGACCGGGGCTGAGCTCGGACCCGGAGATCATGGCCGCCAGAGTGTCGAGAACGTGTTGCTTCGTTTTCTCCGTGACCTCGGCGGGCAGAGCGCGGCCGGCGGCCTCGCTCATGTACGAGCCCAGCGTGTCCATGACGGAGGGGGGAGCGTGCTCGGCGGGGCCGGAGGAGGCCGCGGCGTCAGGAAATGTT
>CAWBUE010000001.1:0-493968 GCA_963791825.1 uncultured Gammaproteobacteria bacterium | reverse complement strand
ATGAGCCAAGGAGTGCTTTCATCCGGTCAATCCGAGCAAACAGGAGAATTTGTGATGCCGCACCCTATCGCGTACTTAGCATTCAATGGAAATTGCGCCGAAGCCATGCGCTTCTATGAAGGCGCTCTTGATGGAAAGATCGAAATCATGATGAGCGGCGCCGACTCCCCGATGGCGGCTCAGATTCCCAAGGAATTCGCCCATCGTATTCTGCACGCCCGGCTCGCATTGAAAGGAGGCGGTCTTCTCTACGCGGGAGACGCACCAATGCAGATGCCGTATCAGGGGATTCACGGGGTGTCGATTGCCCTCAATTACGATACTGCCGGCGAGGCACATGAAGTATTCGGCAACCTGGCGGCCGGCGGCAAGGTAACCATGGCTATGCAACCCTCGTTTTGGGCAAAGAGCTTTGGCATGCTGGTCGACAAGTTTGGTACGCCTTGGATCGTAAACGGAGAGATGTTGCCCCTGTAACGAACCGCCTGCCTTCAGCGGGACGCCGCAGCCGGGAGGACAATCCGGCTTGCGACCCAATCAAGAGGGCTACTTTCAGGCACGAACTATGGCTCAGGGCAAACGATGATGGGCGTTTAACAGATCAGTAACGCTGAGTAACATCGAAGCGGCGGAGGATTCTTCGCTCCGCTCGCAAGCTTGCAGCGCGGATCGCAGCCGGCCCTGCATCCACAGCGCCTGGCCGGCCGTGTAGTCGGAGCCGTCGGAGGCAGACACGCGCGCCTGCGCGGGTTTGTCCGGTCGCAGCGAGTCGACGATCCGCTGCGTACTCGTCAATCGTTCGACAAATGCCGTACTGCAGTTCGCGTGTGCCGAAGGCGACGCCAACAGGCAGGAGGCAGCAAAGGCAGAAATAATTGCAGTTGTCATAGATATCCTTCCAAAGGTTTTGTCCGCGACGGTCAGATAGAAGATACGCAACGCCGCGTAGAAATGTCGTAAAAACCTAGCGCGCACGATATTGCAGCTTAAAGAGGCGATATAGCGTCTGGACTCGCGGCCGCGATCGAGCAGGCCTCTTTAGCAAGGCCGTTATCTTTACTCCGTCTTTACATCGCCACGGCCCAATACAACGGTGTTTTTACACCAGGCTCCATAGAGTGTGGAAAAGGAAGAGAGTGACATGAACATTGAGAAATCGCTGAAACCGCTTGTTGCGTCGTTCGCCGTAGCCGCCTTTGGACCGCCGTTCGCATTGGCTGAAGAACCCGTCGCCTCAATCGCGGCCGTCACTAATGGGACAATCGTTGGAGTCGTGACCAATGCCGCAAAGATTGCCGTGGCAGGGGCGACCGTGACAGCGACACGCGTGGGCGGCGGTATTCGCTCAACGATCTCGGGCAGCGACGGTATTTACTCGTTTGCTGACGTACTTCCGGGATTGTGGTCCCTGACCGTGACGGTGATCGGCTTCCCAGACGTGGTGCTACCCTCGGTTGACGTGACTGCCGGCAGGGCGACCCGGCGCGACATCGTGACCAATATTCCTGCGACAACAGGACAAGCGCCGTCGCTCGCCTCCGTACCCGGTCCGGTACAGGCCCCTGCTCAAACCCTACCTGAGGCGCTCCAGGCGCCGGATGCTTCCCCGGAAGTCGACAATCAAACTCCTTGGGCGGACGTTGGTTATGTCGGATGGATGAACGGAACATCGCGTGAAAAGGCCCCGGTCTTCGACACCAAGTTCTTCACGCCCGAAATCCGACTCGACATAAACTACTTGCAGAGTCTCAACCATCCGCACGACCACACCATCTTGGGTTCTACCGAAGAGTTTCGCTCCGGGGAATTCCAGATCGAACAGGTGAGCCTCGGCGGCGACTTCCACTGGCACAACGTGCGAGCGCGCTTTCTGTCGATGTTCGGCATGTTCGCCACAACGACGCCGCGCGATGATGCCAGCTCCGCGGTGGGCCAGTGGGACTTGGCCAATGCTTACCGGTATTTTTCCGAGGCGAACGCCGGATATCACTTTGACGTCAATCACGGCCTCAATGTCGATGCAGGAGTCTTCGTGTCGTACATCGGCCTCTTCAGCTACTACAACTTCGACAACTGGACCTACCAGCCCTCCTTCGTGTCTTCCAATACACCCTGGTTCTTCAATGGGCTACGCGTGCAGTGGTGGCCGACCCAGAACCTGAAAATAGAGCCCTGGCTCATCAATGGCTGGCAGTCGTATGCGAAGTTCAACAGCAAGCCGGGATTCGGCGGTCAGATCCTGTGGATCCCCAACGACTCGTTGAAAATGGTCTTCAACAGCTACTCCATCGGACAGGACAATCTGAACTGCCAAGCGGGAGGCAACGGCATTCAAGGAACTGTCGACTCGCTGTGCCAACCGCAAAACGGTGGTAACCCCAATGCGGCGGCCGGCTCTTTCGTCGGGGCAGGGCGGCCCATTGATTACTCGAAGGTAAAACGCATCCACGAGGACGATAGCATCCTTGTGAAATACTACGACGCGCATGGAAGCGGCGGCGCCGGTGTCTCAAAGATGGCGTTCAGCTATACGATTGATATCGGTTGCCAATACGGCGGCGGCATCACCTGTTCGAGCGGAAAAAATAAAGACAATTTTTTCGGGATGATGCTCTACGACCGTACCTGGTTCCACAGCGATTTATACGCCGTGACAATTGGCGGCGGCTTCATGAACAATCCGGGACGATATTTGGCGCTGACGCCGCCGATCAACGGAGGGACAGCCGCCAGCGGTTCGCCCTATTTCACCCAGCAGCCCGGACAGAAACTCTACCAGTGGGATACGCAGCTCAATCTGCAGTACATGCCCACGGACTGGATCACCTGGTGGACCGAAGCCACATTTCGGCATTCGAGCGTGCCCTACTGGTCCGGGTCCGGCGGTGTGACGCCGCCCGGCGGCAACAACGGCTCACCGGCCAGTTGCGTCGGTGGCGGCTCCGATGCCAACACCGGTATCTGCAATGGGGGCGATTGGTTTCCGGATCTTCGGACGCGCGAAGTCGTCGTTGGCGCCGGCGTGATGGTCAAGTTCTGAGTGGACATTCTCTACGTATTGATCATCACCGGATTCCTGCTGCTGACACTTGCGCTGGTGGCCGGCTGTGCGGCGCTGGAGCGCAAGAAATGACCTGGGCGTACGCATTGAGCGGCGCCGTGGCGATCGCTCTCCTGGTCTATCTAGTGGTTGCCCTCGTTCGCGCCGAGGATCTTTAAATGACCTCGCAGGCCTGGTTCACAGTCGCCTTATTCGTAGCGGTCCTCATTGCATTGGCCTATCCCCTGGCCGTCTATATCGCCAGAATTGCCGACGTCAGCGCACTTCGCGGAATCATCGGAACAGTCGAACGATGCCTGTATCGCGCGGCGGGAGTCGATGCGGGGAACGACATGTCTTGGGCGCAGTACGCCATCGCGCTATTGCTGTTCAATGCGCTGGGTGCGCTCGTGGTCTTCGCGGTGCAGCGCCTGCAATTTTGGCTGCCGTTAAATCCACAATCCTTGGCCAATGTCTCGGCCGATTCGGCGTTCAATTCGGCCATCAGTTTCGTGACCAATACGAACTGGCAGGGATACGGCGGCGAATCGACCATGAGCTATTTCACGCAGATGCTTGCATTGGCGGTACAAAATTTCTTCTCTGCCGCCACGGGTATCGCGGTTGCGTTCGCGTTGATTCGGGGGTTTGCCCGGCGCTCAGCGCACGGCATAGGTAATTTCTGGGTCGATATGACCCGAAGCACGATTTATATCCTATTGCCGCTATCAGTCATGTTAGCGGTCGTTTTCATGGGACAAGGCGTCATCCAGAACTTCGACGGCTACAAGGATGTCAGTACCCTCGAGAGCCTCACTTACGCGAATCCCAAAGTGGATGCCGCCGGCGCGCCGCTCAAGGATCCACAAGGCAATCCCTTGACCGAGTCGCTCACCATTCAGACACAGATCCTTGCGATGGGACCTGTGGCTTCGCAAGAAGCCATCAAAATGGTAGGGACCAACGGCGGCGGCTTCTTCAATGCGAATTCCGCACATCCCTTCGAGAACCCGACCCCGCTCACCAACTTCATTCAGATGATCGCGATGTTTCTGATTCCGGCGAGCCTTTGTTTCGTGTTCGGGCGCATGGTGGGGGACTCTCGTCAAGGGTGGGCCATTCTCGGCGCGATGACGGTGATTTTCATCGTCATGGCCGTGATTGCGATTTGGGCGGAGCAGCAAGGAAATCCCGCGATCGACGCCCTGGGTGTAGACCAGACTCAGGATGCGCTACAAGCCGGAGGCAACATGGAGGGTAAGGAGACACGGTTCGGCATTGTCTCCTCCGCGCTGTTCGCAACCATAACGACCGCGGCGTCTTGCGGGGCCGTGAACGCCATGCATGACTCTTTCACGCCGCTGGGGGGCTTGGTGCCGATGTGGCTAATCGAGCTGGGCGAAGTGGTATTCGGCGGCGTGGGTTCGGGCCTCTACGGAATGTTGATCTTCGCGATCATGGCGGTATTCATCGCCGGCCTCATGATCGGCCGAACGCCCGAGTACATCGGCAAAAAGATCGAGTCCTTTCAAATGAAGATGACCGCGATCGTAATTCTCGTCACGCCGTTCCTGGTACTGGTCGGTTCCGGAATCGCGGTTATGTCGGAACGAGGACGGCTCGGTATCTCCAATCCGGGTGCGCACGGCTTCTCTGAAATACTGTACGCCCTGTCCTCGGCGTCCAACAACAACGGCAGCGCCTTCGCCGGTTTGTCGGCCGATACACCATTCTACAATTCGCTCCTTGCGGTCGTGATGTGGTTCGGACGGTTTGCCTTCATCGTCCCGGTACTGGCCATTGCGGGTTCGTTGGCCAAGAAAAAGCGCATCGAACCCACCACCGGCACGCTCCCGACGCACGGTCTCTTGTTCGTCGCTCTGCTCATTGGGACCGTCGTATTGGTCGGTGCCTTGACCTATGTGCCGGCCCTCGCACTCGGACCGGTCATCGAGCATTTGCAGCTCCACACGATTCATTGAAGGACCTTAGGAAATGATTCGCGAATCTTTAAACCTGTTCGATTCGAAACTCATCGGCCCGGCAATCGTGGATTCCTTCCGCAAGCTCGCGCCGCAGACTCAATTGCGAAACCCCGTTATGTTCGTGGTGTATGTAGGCAGTATCTTGACCACCGCATTGTTCTGCCAAGCCTTGCGGGGCCAAGGCGAGGCGCCCGCCGGCTTTATCTTCGCCATCGCCGCGTGGCTATGGTTCACGGTGTTGTTCGCGAACCTTGCGGAAGCCTTGGCTGAGGGGCGCAGCAGAGCGCAAGCGAACTCTTTACGGGGTCTCAAGCAAACGACCAGCGCAAAGAAATTACAAAAACCGAAATACGGGTCGAACTGGGAGCCGACTCCCGCGACACAATTGCGCAAGGGAGATTACTTTCTGGCCGAGATCGGCAACATCATCGCAGCGGACGGTGTCGTGGTAGAGGGCGTCGCCTCAGTGGATGAAAGCGCGATCACCGGCGAATCCGCCCCCGTGGTGCGCGAATCCGGCGGTGATTTCTCCGCGGTGACCGGTGGCACGCGCGTGCTTTCGGACTGGCTGATCGTGCGCGTCTCCGTCAATCCCGGCGAGGCTTTCATCGATCGCATGATCGCCATGGTTGAAGGCGCGAAACGACAAAAGACTCCGAATGAGATCGCCTTGACGATATTGCTCATCGCGCTGACATTGGTGTTTCTGCTGGCGACTGCGACTCTGTTGCCGTTTTCGCTATTCAGCGTCGCGGCGGCAAAACTAGGGGCGCCCGTCACGATCACCGTCTTGGTGGCTCTCTTGGTTTGCCTCATCCCGACCACCATCGGGGGCCTATTGTCGGCCATCGGCGTTGCGGGGATGAGTCGCATGATGGCCTCCAATGTCATCGCCACCTCCGGACGCGCGGTGGAGGCGGCGGGGGATGTCGATGTGCTGCTGCTCGATAAGACGGGAACGATCACGTTGGGCAATCGACAGGCAGCCGCCTTTATTCCGGCCGATGGCGTGACGGAACAGCAGCTTGCGGACGCTGCGCAACTCAGCTCGCTCGCCGACGAGACACCGGAGGGGCGAAGCATCGTGGTGCTCGCCAAGCAGCGCTTCAATTTGCGCGAAAGACAATTGGGGAAACTCGATGCCGCCTTCGTCCCGTTCTCGGCGCAAACCCGGATGAGCGGCGTCAATATCGGTAGCCGTGAGGTGCGCAAAGGTGCCGCAGAAGCGGTGCGCTCGTATATCGAAGCTCAGGGGTTTGCCTTCCCGGCGAAGACTGCGCAATCCGTGGACGAGGTTGCCCGCAAGGGCAGCACGCCGCTGGTGGTGAGCGACGCTGGGCGCGTGTTAGGCGTCGTGGAACTCAAGGACATCGTCAAGGGAGGAATCAAGGAGCGCTTTGGCGAGCTGCGCCGCATGGGAATCCGTACCGTGATGATTACCGGCGATAACCGTTTGACGGCCGCCGCCATAGCCGCTGAGGCGGGTGTCGATGACTTTTTGGCGGAGGCCACGCCGGAGGCAAAACTGAAATTGATCCGTCACTTTCAGGCGGAGGGCCGGCTCGTCGCCATGACGGGTGACGGCACCAACGATGCCCCGGCCCTTGCTCAAGCCGACGTGGCCGTGGCCATGAGCTCAGGCACGCAAGCGGCCAAAGAAGCGGGCAATATGGTCGATCTCGATTCCAACCCCACCAAATTGATCGAGATCGTCGAAGTCGGCAAGCAACTTCTCATCACCCGCGGCTCGCTCACCACGTTCTCGATTGCGAATGACGTAGCGAAATACTTTGCCATCATTCCGGCCGCGTTTGCCACCACGTACCCCCAACTCGCGGCGCTCGATGTCATGCGGCTGACGAGCCCGAACTCGGCGATCCTGTCGGCGGTCATTTTCAATGCCTTGATCATCGTAGCGCTCATCCCATTGGCGCTCAAGGGCGTTAAATATCGCGCACTCGGCGCAGCCTCACTCATGCGCCGAAATCTTCTGATCTACGGCGTGGGAGGCATCGTCGTGCCGTTTGCCGGTATCAAGCTCATCGATATGGCGCTGACGACGTTCCGGCTGGTATAGAGGTGAAGTAACGATGAAACTCCTATTACGGCCGCTGTTCGTGTTATTTGGAATGCTGACGCTTCTCACAGGGCTCATCTATCCTTCGGTAGTGACGGGTATCGGGAAAATCGCCTTTCCAGACCAAGTGGCGGGCAGCATCGCGATGCGCAATCATCAGGTCGTCGGGTCTTGGTTGATCGCCCAATCTTTTCAGAATCCACGGCATTTTTGGGGTCGCTTATCGGCAACCGCGCCCATGCCCCATAACGCCACCGCCTCGAAGGGATCTAACTTGGGACCTACGAACCCTGCATTGCTAGATGCAGTCAAAGGACGAATCGTTGCCTTGCAACAGGCCGATCCTGGCAACAAACTGCCCATTCCGGTCGACCTCGTCACCGCCTCGGCGAGCGGCCTAGATCCCGACATCACTCCGGCGGCTGCCCTCTATCAGGTCGCGCGCGTTGCACGCGCTCGGCACATGGATCCCTTGAAACTGCGCGCGCTGGTACTCGCTCAAGTCAAGGGCCCCCAATGGGGTATTTTCGGCGAATCACGCGTCAACGTACTGATGCTGAACATGAGCCTCGATGACGTGCGCTGACGATTAGAGAGACGCCGATCTAAAAGGCAGGGTGCTGCGACTAACGCATTGCAATATAAAGCACTGAAAAATCGATACATTGCGTCCGCCATAAGAATAAATATACTGTTATATCAGCCATATACCGGTAGACGACGGTCCGTAGCCACCCCGAGTAAAATTACTTTGCACTGCATACTTTTTAGTATATAGTAGGCGCCATACATCAAGGAGAAGCCCCCATGACCCAGCCTACGATCGATTTCACCAGCTTGTTCGACACCTATCGCCAGGCTTTCGCGCCGGTGTTGAGCACCCAACAAAACTACTTCAATACTTTGGAGCGTTTCGCACGTTACCAGTTCAAGGTCGCCGGCGATTATTTGGAATGGACCCTGGCGCAGGCCAAGGTAAACATAGAGCCTAAATCGGTAGCCGATCTCGTAACTACCCAAACCTCGTTGAACACGGCCTTCGGCGAAAGGCTGCGCGCACGCGCCCAGGAGTTCACCCAGATTGCCTCTGAGACCGAGGGTGCCGTCAGCCAGTGGTTCGACGAGGCCGGCACCAAAGCCGTTGAGGCAAGCAAAGCTGCCGCGTCGAAAAAGAAGGCCGCGTAATACAAGGCGATCGCGCGATCTCGGAAAGGGCGACTGCATGCAGCCGCCCTTTTTTTGTAGGGATTCCGGATCAGCCCATTACCCGCCGCATCGCGCGAAAAACGCTTGTAGGGCCTGCTCAACTTCATCGGGGTCGACCGGCTTCGTCAAATGATGATCGAATCCCGAGGCTATGGCGCGCGCTTTGTCTTCCATCTGTCCCCAGCCGGTGACCGCGATTAGATAGATATCCCGACCCCACCGCTCCGCGCGCACTCGGCGCGCAACCTCGTAGCCCGTCATGTCCGGCATCCCGATATCGAGGATCATGGCGCTCGGAACTGACTTTCTAGCGAGTTGCAAGGCTTCCTCGCCAGAATAGCCGACTATCACGCTATGACCGTTCATTTCAAGCAATAGGGCGAGGCTGTCTGCCGCATCTCGATTATCGTCGGCGAGCAGCACTCGCTGCCCGGCGGCCTGATTCGGCGGAGCAGGCCGCTTTTCTTCGTTCTCTTCACCCATCGGAACAACGATCGACCGGGGTAAGTGAATGGTGAACTCGCTGCCCAGTCCTGTGCCCGTACTGCGAGCATCGATAGTGCCGCCATGCAGTCCAATGAGTCCCTTCACCAACGCGAGGCCGATGCCGAGACCGCCCTCCGATCGGGCCATTGCAGAATTCACTTGCGAGAACATTTCAAAAAGACCTGACAAAGACTCCGGCTCGAGGCCGATGCCGGTGTCTTTGACTGATAAGGTGATTTCACCGGGTGAGAGAGTAACGCGCAGAATAATCTGACCCCCTTCATCCATATACTTCGCGCTATTGGTCAGAAGATTCGACAAGGATTGTGACACCCGCAGAGGATCCACCATGAGCATGATCGGTTCGCTCGGCAAGTCGATGTTCAGTCGATGTTGTTTTGAGTCTATCAGCGGGCGCGCGGTCTCAACGGCCGCTTCTATGACGGAATTCAATGAGACCTTTTCTTTTTTCAGATCGAGACGATTTTGGGTGATTCTGGAAACATCCAGAAGATCGTCGAGCAGCAGCGCCATTCTTCGAACCTGACGGGATATGACGTCTCGCGCCCATTGGTCCTGCGCCTCCTTCAATGATTTTGACTCTAGGACTTTGACGGCGTGGCGAACCGGCGCAAGTGGATTGCGCAATTCATGCGCCAGAATGGCAAGAAACTCATCCTTCCGTCGATCGGCCAGGCGCAGCGCCTCCTCGGTCGCCTTCAAGCGACTGATATCCAGGTTAATACCGGCCCACCCTGAAATCTCGCCGTCTTCGCCGCGAATGGGAACGCCCTGGGCTAGGACGGCGTGGTATTGGCCGTCACGACCGCGGACACGGTATTCGCGATACCACACCGCGCCCGTTCTCACCGCTTCATGCCATGCCTCGATCGTTTCTTGCACGTCGTCCGGGTGCAGGGCTTCAGCCCAGCCCAAATTCGAGCACTGTTCTTGGGTGAAGCCGATCAGCCGCAAAAATGATTCGCTCGCGTAAACATTCCGACCCTGCCGATCGCCGACCCACACCCCGTAATTAATAGATTCTCCGATCGCGCGGTAGAGTCTCTCACTGGTGCGCAGTGCCTTCTCGGCCTCTTTTTGCGCCGTAATGTCAATCAGAAGCCCGGACATAAAAACGGCTTTTCCATGCTCGTCTAGCTGTACCTTGCCACGCCGGGCCATCCATTTTTCTGTGCCGTTGGCCAGCCTGACGCGAAACTCGGTCGAGGCTAAAGCGCCGGTACTCAACGCTACGCGCTCGGACTTCTTGACGGCCTCTAGATCCTCCGAATGGATGTGTCTGTAGTGCAATTCCGGAGAGCCATCCAGCGCCCGCTCATCAAGACCATACAACGCCGTGAGATTGCGGTCTGCGGTGAAGTCATTTTTTTCAATGTCCCAGAGCCAGGTGCCGATCTCCGCGGCGGCGAGCGTACTCTCGAGGCGAGCTGTCGCGAGATCCAATGCAGCTTGAGTTGACTTATGAACTTCGACCTCTTCCGTCAGCGCACGATTGGATGCCTCCAATGCGCGCGAGTGTGTATCGACTTCCTCAAGCATGTTGTTAAACGCATCGACCACCACGCCGAGCTCATCGTCCGAGGTCTTTTCGACCCGCAGCGAATAGTCACGGTAGGTGACTATCGCGCGCGCGAGCACAGCCATGGCGTCGAGCGGCTCGGTGATCACCCTCTGCAGCCATCGGGACATAAGGAATGCCACTGCGACGGCGAGGAGTGTCACCAGAGCGAAAATGCCAAGATAGGCCGCGACTCGCCCCAGCGTGTCGTATCGAGCTCGCAAGTAGAGCGTGCCGAGCACTTCGCCATTGCGTGCAATCGTATGCGCATATTCGACCCGTTGACCGCTCGTTCGGAGGCCCTCGGGCGGCGGCTTGCGGGGGATTGGCAACGCGCCGTCGCGCACAAAAGAGGCGTACACGGTGCCATCGGTGGCGTAGAGCGCTGCCGCCATCACCCGTGGCCTGGCCTTGAGCGCGGACAAGTCACGCATCGCGCCTTCCTGATCATTAAACGCGAGCGCGGGAGCGAGAGAGACGGCAAGGATCGAGGCTTCGGTCGTTAAATCGGAGGCCCACGATTTCTGATAACGAGTCAAATCCACGGTGAGCATCGCCATGCCCGCAACACACAGGGCGCTCACCGTCGTGATGAGTACGACCCGCATGAGCTTCCCACGCACCGTGCGGCGAACGCCGACAAAACTCGGCAAAGGAGTACGAAATCGCATGGCGCGACTCACGGAGGACCGACTCATCCGCGTCGGCTCAGGTTATGCGGCCTGCGACTGCCCTGATGGGCCATGCGAGGCTCGCAGATCCCGCGAATTTCATCGATGTTGCTCGATGGACCGCAGCGGAGAAACGATTGACCTTCGCGGCCCTGAACACGTATCGCCACTCCGAGAAGTTCGGAACTGATCTTCAGTCCTGAACGAGCAGCGGCTGAAAGAGACGCCTCAAAGCGCACGTTGCGGTCAATGGTTACGAAATTGAGGGTACTCCCCGCGCTCAAACCATTTTCCTCATCCGTCACCAAGAGCATCGAAGCGCTGCTGGCTTGCGGTATCAAGGTGCGCAGCAGGGCTGTGTGACCCGCGGCAACATAGACAATTCGCGCGTTGCCCACGTCGTCGCTGCCCGTAATTTCGCGTACCTGGGCCACGCGGTCGCGGATGGGGTGCCCCGGTAGCAAGCGCCGCAATTCCCGCGCGATTCCCGGAGCGCCGAGTACATCGATAACGAAGGGCGTGTCGAGGGACCTCCGCTCCGGCCAGTCGATGTAGCCGGCGAACCGATATAGATAGGCTGCTTTGACGGCGTCTTCGGAGTGGGGCTCGGCTGCGGGGGTGGGAGACGAGAGCGAAGACGTCGCCAATAAGGCGAATACGGCGCCGACTCTGGCAAGTCGAGCAACAGGGTGAATGGCGTCCATGCTCATATTAGACCTTAAATCGTGCCTCGGCGATGACGCTGCGCGTGATGTATCTGCCGCCTGTCCGAGACCGAGCAACTCACTGGCCCCTGGCTTCGCCGGACCGAACTGTTCGGTCTGGTCGATGTAAACGTGAGCCTGTGTATCCGAGATAGCGAAGTGATGCTGATAGCGCGTGAAAAGGTTTCCGCCGAGAAGGAATCCACCGCATCGACACCGCAAAGCGAAAGGACTGCAAGATGCGCCAATCTCGAGGCCCGCCTGCAAGTTGACTCTTCGGGTGCGCACCATCGAGCACGATGGCGTGTGACAGGTATTTTGACCGCATTCGCGGCACGACCCATGGAAACCATTAGTTTGATGCGCTCATCCGACTGTGCGTCCATGGCTAACGACTAGGAATGCTCCCATGCATCCCACCTTCTTTCATTTTCGTATTTCGGAAAGTCGCACAAATCTTAGCGGCTTTACTAGTCAGGATGAATGGATCACTCGTTGTAAAATTTACAATCGGTATAAAAATACACCGCGAACTGCGCGATCGCCGCGTAACGTTGAGCCGGCCGATAGAGTGCTAGTGAACGGAATTGAATTGCTAACTGTCGGCAGCGGAAAAATAACTTTTCTACTGAAGAAACGGAGGTTTTCCTTTATGATTTTGCCCTGTCGTCATAGTGGTCTTGGAGCAAAGCGCAGCAGGTGAGCTTTATAAACGAGATCGTCGGTCAACCATGAACGAATTCCCGACGAACGAACTTCAAACGGAATCAGCGCGACGAAATCTCGCAGAGTCACGTCCCGGTGACTCTGCCAGCCCAAACGTCCTCTTGGTCGACGACCAGCCCGCACGCCTCCTGACCTATGAATCGCTGCTCGCCGGGGTCGGTGTGACCTGCGTGCGAGCACTCTCAGGCGAAGAAGCGTTAAATCGCCTGTTGAAACAGTCTTTCGCGCTGATCTACTCGATGTGAGCATGCCAGGTATGGATGGATTCGAAACCGCGCGAATGATCCGTGAACACCCTCGCTTTGAGCGCACCCCCATCATCTTTGTGACCGGTGTGCACGTGAGCGAGCTCGATAGCTTGCGTGGCTACGAGGTGGGCGCCATCGATTACATCTCGGTGCCGATAGTTCCTGAGATTCTACGCAGTAAAGTGGCGCTGCTGGTCGAATTGTATCGACGACGGAAGGAATTGGAGGCAGTCAACCGCGCGCTCGAGGAAACGCGTGCGCAGCTTGAAATCGAGCGTCATGCGGAAAAAAGAGAAAGCGAGGCGCGGTACCGAGCTATCTTCGAAAATCCGATGACAGTGACTGTGGTCATCCGTGCCGTGCGTGACGAGGCGGGCGAGGTCATCGACTGGGAATATCTCGAAGCCAATCAGAATGCATTGCGCGTCCTTGGCCGCACCTACGATCAACTCGTCGGTAAACGTTTGAGCGTCGCGCTCCCCGAGCACGCGCTGCGCCTCATGCCACTATGCGCCCGCATTCTTGCCGAGCGCACGCCACAACGCTACGAGATGAGCGCGGGAGGCACCGACTTTCTCATGTGCCTATTTCCCATGGGCACGGAGACCCTAGTCAGTTCCGGATTTGATATCACCGCTCGCGTACGGGCCGAACGGGAAACGCAGCGGCTCTTTGAACACGATCGAGCTGAGAAGGAATGGCTGGTCGCCGTACTCGACAGCATGAATGAGGAAGTCTATTTCACCGACACCAACGAGAAGTACACCTACGCGAATCCGGCCGCGATGCGTGAATTCGGCCAGGCGAAGATCGAAGGCGTACCGGTAGAGGATCTCCTTTCTCAGCTTGAGATCTTGAGGATCGATGGCACGCCTCGACCGGCCGAGGAATCGCCGCCTTTGAGGGCCCTGAAAGGCGAGGTCATTCGGGGCGAAGAGCAGTTGGTCCGGACACCGAGAACCGGTGAACTACGGACACGCCAGGTGAGCGCTGCGCCGGTGCGCGGCCCCGATGGGGGAATTCGCGGCGCCGTATCGGTGGTTCGCGATGTCACCGAGCAGCGAAGGGTGGATGCGGCATTGCGGATGCGCGCGGAGCAATTGAGGGAAGCTGATAAGCGCAAGGATGAATTCATCGCCATGTTGGCGCACGAGTTGCGAAACCCGTTGGTACCGATTCGGACGGCGGTCGAACTGCTGAAAAAGGCGGCCGAGGAACCGGCTCTGATCGCGAGCATTCGTCCCATGATGGAGCGCCAGGTAACCCATATGGTGCGCCTGATCGACGATTTACTCGATGTATCGAGGATCACCTCGGGCAAGATTGAACTGAAGCGAGAAGCGGTGACGCTCGGTACGTTGGTGGGCGGGGCAGTCGATGCGAATCGTGAGGCGATCGAAGCCGCGGGTCTTTCCATCTCGGTACGGCTTGATGATCCGCATGTGGTCTTGAACGTCGATCCGACCCGCTTTACGCAGATCCTCTCGAATATCATTCACAACGCCACGAAATTCACACCCGCAGGCGGGCGCGTTACCCTCGACACTTACCCTCGACACAGCGATCGAACCATCGGACACGGCACGTGCGGCGATGCTTTGCATTCGCGTTGCCGACACAGGCGTCGGTATCAGCGAAGCGATGCTACCCAAAATCTTTGACCTTTTTGCCCAGGCGGGCACGGCGGGTCACGGCAGGCAGGCTGGACTCGGTATCGGGCTGGCACTTGCGCGCCGCCTCGCGGAGATGCACGGGGGCGCCCTGGAAGCACGCAGTGAGGGCACCGGCCGGGGCAGTGAATTTGTGCTGGGGGTGCCAATGCCAGATTATGTGCGCAGCCCTGAGCCTGACCTTGTTGCCAGCGACAACACCCTTGAGGGCGCGCGTGTTCTGGTGATCGATGACAATCGTGACGGTGCGGACATTTTGGGTATCTTGATCGAAAGCCAGGGTGGCGTGGTCCAAGTCGCTTACAGTGGAGACTCCGGCCTTCACTATGCCGCAGACTTCAAGCCCGATGTAGTGTTACTCGACATCGGACTGCCCGACATGGACGGCTACGAAGCCTGTCGTCGCCTCCGCGCGCAATTCGGATCGGCGGTCGGCCTCGTTGCACTCACAGGCTGGGGCCAAGAGCAGGACAAGCAGCGTGCATTCGATTCAGGGTTTGATGCGCACCTTACCAAACCTGCCGATCCGCATCAGCTTTCGGAAACCATCCGTGCTCTCCATAAGCGATAAACGATCCGTGCTCGATGGGAAAAAATTACATATCACTGGGCGCGGAGCTACGTATGGACGGGTTGGTTAGGTAACGGCAGCACACTAGACCCCCGGACGAGGTGGGTCTCGCTTTTGCCCGCGTTGGCTGACAAAGCGAAAGGTAACCGTCCTACTAGTCAAAGTGCTCCTGATGCGAATAATCGAGAGCCAGGCCCCAGGCTCAACGGGATCTTCCTAATGAAAATGTCCCCTACAGACCGACTTAAAATCCTTTATGACTGATGTCCTTCCCCGATCAAAAACCGGTATATCCGGGCTCGACGATATTCTAAATGGCGGGTTGATCGCGAATGAACTCTATTTGGTGGACGGGAATCCAGGCGCAGGCAAGACCACGCTGGCTCTGCAATATCTCATCGAAGGGATTCGTTGCGGAGAAAAGGGGCTTTATGTCACCTTGTCAGAAACAAAAAAGGAACTGGAGGCGGGCGCCCGTTCTCACGGGTGGTCACTCGAAGGAATTGAAATCATAGAGTTGATTGCCGACCAGGACGAACTGCAGGCAGAGGAACAACTCACGATGTTACCGCCTTCGGAGGTGGAGCTAGGCGAAACGACACGACGCATTCTGCAGGCCGTCGGGAGCACCAAACCCGCTCGCGTTGTGTTCGACTCGCTGTCGGAGTTGCGATTACTTGCGCAAAGCTCCCTGCGCTATCGGCGTCAAATTCTTGCCTTGAAGCAGTTCTTTGTCGGACGCGAATGCACCGTGTTAATGCTCGACGATCGAACTGCGGAAGGTTCTAACACGCAACTTCATAGCATTGCCCATGCTGTTATTTCGCTCGATTCGAAGCCTCAGGTGTATGGACAGCGACGTCGCGAATTGCAAATCATGAAGTTCCGCGGAAGTGATTTCGTCAGCGGATATCACGACTACTTGCTGCGGCGTGGGGGCCTCACGGTATTTCCCCGCCTCGTGGCCGCGCATTACAGCGCCTCTTTCGGGCGCGAAATAATTCCAAGCGGCGTTGAAGCCCTGGATAGGATGCTGAGCGGGGGAATTGACCGCGGAACCAGCACGCTCTTGGTGGGGCCGCCGGGCACCGGCAAATCGACCCTGGCGATGCAGTATGCCACTGCCGCCGCACGGCGTGGCGATCATGCGGCGCTGTTTGTATTTGACGAAACGAAGGCCGCCATTAGGATTCGCTCGGAGGGGCTCGGCCTTCACTTTACAGAAGGATCAGGCCCGGGACAGATCGCCGTTAATCAAATTGATCCGGTGGCGGTCTCTCCGGGGGAGTTCGCTCACCTCGTGCGTTCCAGTGTGGAGGAATACGGCGCGAGAGTCGTAGTCATCGATAGCTTGAATGGCTATCTCAATGCCATGCCGGGCCATAATTATTTGACTCCGCAGCTGCATGAGTTGTTGTCCTATTTGAATAATCAAGGTGTAGCGAGTTTCTTGGTAGTCGCCCAAACAGGCATGATCGGAAGCACGATGTCTTCACCGGTCGATGCGAGTTATCTCGCCGATTCGGTGGTGTTGCTGCGATACTTTGAGCATCAGGGGTCGGTGCGTAAAGCCATCTCCGTGCTCAAAAAACGCACAGGTGCCCACGATGACGCCATCCGCGAACTCTTCTTTGACTCGAAGGGCGTCCATTTGGGGGAGCCCCTGCTGCACTTGCGCGGGATTCTTACCGGGGTTCCCAGGGAAGTCGGCCCCGCCGAACATCGCGCCTCCACCTCGCCTGCCGATGTCTGCTGAGCAGCGGGCAAATGAACGTCGGGTATTGCTGGTACCCCCGACGCGCCGAGATGGGGAAGTTTTGCGTGGACTTTTGGCACAATCTCATCTGGCCTGCGAGGTGGTGGCGACCATGCGCGCGCTGGGAGCCGAGGTGGAGCGCGGAGTGGGGGTGTTGGTATTGACCGACGCCGCCCTGCGTGAGCCCCATACGAAAGAATTGTTGGCCCTATTGGCGCGTCAGCCGCCCTGGTCTGAAATACCCACGGTCCTGTTGTGCAGATCGGGCGATTCGGAGGCGTGGAGTTCGGCGACCGCCGTTGGGTTTCGAAACGCGACGATACTTGATCGTCCCACCTCGACACGGACGTTGCTTAGCTCGATCCAGGCAGGCCTTCGTGCCCGCGCGCGGCAATACCAATTGCGCGATCAAATCGAAGCGCTTGAAAAGTCGACATGCGCCCTTCGCGAGCGCGAGCGCCACTTATCTACGGTCACCGAACATATCCCTGACTTACTCAGCCGTTTGGACCAACGGGGTCGCCACCTGTTCGTGAATAGGGCGACTGTTCAATTGATGGGCGTTGACAGCGCGGACATGCTCGGTCGCACCCATCGGGAGCTAGGAATGGCCCTCGATTTAAGCGATCGCTGGGAGAGGGAACTACATGAGGTGTTCGCAACCGGCGAGGCGCGCCGGTTCGAATTTACCCATGCGAGCGATAGTGGCGAACGTCGCTTTTCAAGCCTACTCGTCCCGGAGGCCGGTGAGGACGGGGGGATCGAAACGGTGCTCAGCGTTTCTCACGATGTTACCGAGACGCTCGCCGCGAAAGCGAAACTGGAGAATGCTAATCGGCTCAAGGATGTCTTTCTCGCCATGCTCGCCCATGAATTGCGTAATCCGTTGGCACCTATTCGCTCGGCAACGGAGTTTCTCGCCAGCATGCTTACAGCAGACAAAAAAATAGTGAACACCGTGGACATTTTGAAGCGTCAGGTGACTCATCTGACGCGCCTCGTGGATGATTTGCTCGACGTCTCTCGGATTTCGGAGGGGCGCGTAACATTGCAATGCGCACCCGTGGAAGTCTCCGCACTCGTTGCGCAATCAGTCGAGAATGTTTCGGAATTGGTGCGGGAAAAACATCATACGCTCATCATAGAAGCGTCTTCGGACGGACTCTATGTCAACGGTGATCATGACCGGCTGGTTCAAAGCTTGTCCAATCTGCTTGTCAACGCGGCGAAGTATAGCGAGCCCGGCGGCGAGATAAGAATAAGGGCGACGCGTGAACACGCGGATGTTGTTATCGAGGTGTCGGATAGAGGAGTAGGCATCGCACCGGAGCTCCTGACCGACATTTTTGGGCTTTTCGTACAGGCGGATCGCGCGCTCGATCGATCACAAGGTGGTTTAGGCATCGGGCTCTCCGTGGTGAAGCGTCTAGTTGAAATGCACTCGGGGCAGGTAACTGCCTCGAGCGGGGGGGCAGGGCAGGGAGCATCTTTTAAAATACGATTGCCGCTGAGTGACGCGCCGGCTCTCGCTCAAACCGCTCCGACCACGCTACCCCCTGGGACGCCGCGGCGAATTCTCATCGTCGATGACAATACCGATGCGGCGGATACCCTGGCTACGCTATTGAGTGTCGAAGGCCACGAAACAGTCGCTATCTATGGAGCGTCGGAGGCGATCGAACGCGCTCCACTAATAAAGCCGGAAGTGATATTGCTCGATATCGGCTTACCGCAGATGGACGGATATGAGGTGGCGATTCGTCTCCGCCGCTTGCTCGACGGAGTTAGCATCGTGGCGTTGACCGGTTATGGTCGACCGGAAGATAAAGAGCGTGCCCGACAGGCGGGATTTGATGCCCACCTGGTTAAACCCGTCGATTACGCTGAGTTGAACCGGTTCTTGCGCGGCAAGCCAGTCGGGGAGTGAGCGCACGAAGGGCTACAGCGGTTCATTTCTTGCCCCACTGGCGCTGCACCTTCCCCGGCGTCGTCTTCCGAAACTATCTATCGTCGGTTGAGACTTACCGCGGTCACGAGCGTAAGCCCCAATGCCGTGGCGGTAGGCCATACGCTCGGCATGATGCGTATCAGACCACTAGCCCCGGCTTCAGGTGATAAAGCGCATAGCACCAGCAGCACGCCAGTCCAAAACGCAATGCCTCGCAGCACCCCCATATCCTTCAGGCGCATGGACGTAACTCCGTCAGTGCGACTTCACCGACCTGAATCGGTGGCCGCGGCGCCCGCCAGCCTTCTGCCGGCAGTCCAGCAACCGCGAACACGGGCAGTCGTCCACAACGATACAGTCGACCCGAGGGGCCTGCCACTCCGTACGGCCAGCCGCGCACAATTCGTGGGACGCGCAAATCATATACATAGGCATCGAACGGGAGCCCCGACAGCCACCCCCGGATTGCCCGACGTGTGTGAGCTGCTTCGTGAGGGCGCATTGCCAAGGTGTGGCGCCGAGACCAAACAGCCCGCGCTTGCGCCGTCAGGCCGTGGAGCCAAGCCTTCATCGCGCCTCGCGCGGTGTGCGCGTGGATAGTTGCCATAAAATTGGCCAGATCGTCACTCACGTGGATCGCGACTTCGGGGTCGGAGAACACGCACCACACGGGGCCGGGTAGGGTACTGTCGCCTATCTCGGCAATCCAGCGGCGCTCGGCATCATCAATGGCCAGCGTAAGAGCGGGCCGGAATACCGCGCAGGGTTCCTCGAGAAACCAACATCCCGTGAAATCGATGCGGCCGAGCGCGGTGTCGGCGAGCCCGCAGCAGGTGCCGAGCAACGCTTTCATCGCCGGAGTAAGGATTCCGGGGTAGGAACATTTGAGATTTTGGATAACTTCCGCTCGAAGCCCGGGAAGGGGCCGCACAGATAGAGGTATACCATCGGCATCGAACCACGGTGCCGAGACGAAGGGTATCATTGCGTCAGGCGCTGACATTTCCGGTACCTCCTGTCTTTACTTTGGGGGAACGATCTCCTAAGACGCGGCCAACCTACCGCCGCAGCAGAAATCTACCTCAACAATTAAATTTTTCAAGAGGGCGATGGGCTTTTCGGACGAGCGCCGACGCCGCATTTCGCGGCGCAGCATCGACAAGGGGCGGCTCTTCGAAAGCCCTTCGTGAGCCGGGTGTCGACGTGGAGGAACCGAGAAGGAGTGCGGGATCAGGATGTGCGCAAGCTGTTTGCCAACCTCACGCCGACGCTACCGGTCAATCTTCTTTACCTCTGATGCGTCGTGGGATCTTTCCGGCAACGAGATATTTGAGGCGGGAACGATCATCGGCTTTTTCGACCAGCGGGCAATGGCCAACTTGCGCTCCTCATAGCGTACGACCGCCTCGGAACTGCGGGATGTGGAAGGGGGTATCCCAAGTCGAACTACGCTCATACGAAAAAATTAGCGTGTCCGGAAGGACATTGGCAGCCTGAATGGGCGCGACTTTGCGTAGGATCTTACTGACACGTCGAAATGCTAGAGCGCACACGAGAGTGTCAGGCGTCAACTGACAGCTTTGTTTTTAGACGGACCCCCTTCAGGGCCCCTCGATAGGTGAGCTATAGTGAGGCAATGGACATTGTCGCAGCGGATCAAGGGGGCTATCCGCGCCCGCAGTTACGCCGCAAACGATGGCTTTCATTGAATGGGAAGTGGCGCTTTTCTTACGACGACGAATTGCGGTGTCGAATTCCGAGTGACGTACCCGGATGGACGCACGAGATCGAAGTGCCCTTTGCTCCAGAGAGCAAGAGAAGCGGAATTCATGATACGACATTTCACCGCGCGTGTTGGTACGAGCGCGAGTTTGGCTTAAGAACTGCCCCGTTGAACGGGGAGGGGCTCCCGAGCGAGCACACGCTATTACATTTTGGGGCGGTGGATTATCACGCACAGGTTTGGGTCAATGGCGAGTTCGTGACCGAGCACGAGGGGGGACACACCCCCTTTTCCGCAGATATCACTTATGCGTTGCGCGAGGGCGACGTTCAGCGCGTGACGGTGCGCGTGTTCGACGACCCTTTCGATTTGGAGAAACCGCGCGGAAAGCAGGATTGGCGACTTGAACCGCACGCCATTTGGTATCCGCGCACGACGGGCATATGGCAGACGGTGTGGGTCGAGCGCGTTGCCGGCGCGCACCTCGCGGCGCTGCGCTGGACGCCGAATCTCGAGCGATGGGAAATAGCGCTGCATGCGATGACCGGGGGCTCGATCTCGGATGATTTACGCCTGAGCGTAACGCTGCGTTTGGGCGCCAACGTTCTCGCCAGCGATGAGTATGGGGTTATCCACCAGGAAGTGCACCGGAGGATCGGCCTATCGGACCCCGGTGTGGATGATTTTCGAAATGAGCTTTTGTGGTCTCCCGAGCGCCCGACACTCATCGAGGCCGATCTGCAGCTCAAGCAAAATGGCGTCGTGGTCGATGAAGTATCGTCCTATACCGCCCTACGCAGCATAAGCGCGCAACGCGAAAAGATCCTGCTCAATGGCCGCTCGTATGCATTGCGGCTGGTGCTCGACCAGGGTTACTGGCCAGACACCCTGATGACGGCTCCCTCCGACGACGCTTTACGCCGGGACGTCGAACTGACGAAGGAGATGGGCTTCAACGGCGTACGCAAGCATCAAAAGATCGAAGACCCACGTTACCTCTATTGGGCCGATGTTCTGGGGCTCTTGGTTTGGGAGGAAATGCCGAGCGCATATCGGTTCACTAACCGCGCGATCAATCGAATGCTCCGTGAATGGACTGAGGTCATCGCGCGCGATCGAAGCCACCCCTGCATCATCGTGTGGGTACCTTTTAACGAGTCCTGGGGAGTACCGGATCTCAATTTGGTGGCAGCGGCGCGCGATGCAGTGGCTGCCCTGTATCACCTCACCCGCACGTTGGATCCAACCCGGCTGGTGATCGGCAACGACGGATGGGAGAGTTCCGCCACCGACATAATCGGAATCCACGATTACGATCCGGACCCGGCGCATTTCCGCGCCCGGTACGGACCGGAAGTAAAACCGCAGGAATTAGTCGACCGACGTTGGGCAGCCGGACGAATCCTCACGTTGGATGGTTTTCCGCACCGTGGCCAACCGATCTGCCTCACTGAATTCGGGGGAGTTGCCCGCCTCGGGGGCGATGCGGAGCTCACCGGAGAGTGGGGTTATACCGTAGCGCAAGACGCAGCCGATTTCGAAGAACGGGTTACCTCCCTCGTCGAAGTGGTGCGCACGACCGCGATGTTCAGCGGTTTTTGCTACACGCAATTCGCCGACACTTTTCAAGAGTCCAACGGTTTGTTGACGGCCCATCGGCATCCAAAATTTCCAATCGATAAGATTGCTCTCGCTGTGCGCGGCGACGCTCCCATCTTACCGGCGTTGTGACGATGCATTCCCTTGAAATGACCAAACCCGATGGGCGCGCGTTGCGCTTGTATGCCCGGCGCCCGATTGTTTGCGTGGATCCAGCCCCGAGTCCGCAAACCCAGCCTGCGGCGGGCAATTCGCATTTACGCTGGCAGCCGCTGCGAGGTGAGTGGGTCGCCTATGCGCCACATCGCCAAAGCAGAACGTTTCTGCCGCCGGCGCAATACAATCCACTGCGCCCGACGACCGATCCCCTTCACCCGACCGAGCTGCCGCGCGGGGAATATGACGTAGCCGTTTTCGATAATCTTTTTCCTTCCCTGTCGCAGTCAGCGCGCGAAGCTCCGGAGTTGCTGGTTCCGACTCGCCCCGGCGAAGGCCGCTGCGAAGTGGTGGTGTATTCTCAGGATCCTGAGGCCTCGCTCGGAGCTTTGCCGCTGGACCACCTTGAGCTGCTCCTCGAGGTTTGGGGACGCCACACCGAGCTCAACGGCGCAACCGACGCAGTAAAGTACGTGCTGCCTTTTGAGAATAGAGGCATCGAAGTCGGCGTTACCCTGGCGCATCCGCACGGACAAATATATTCATACCCCTTCGTGCCTCCGCTACCCCAGCGGATGGTGCAATGCGAATTGGCGCACTATGAAGCAACCGGCCAGGTCCTGCTCGAGGAATTGCTGCGCAAAGAGATCGATTCCAACGAGCGCATTCTCTATCGCGGCCCGCACGCGGTGGCGTTGGTGCCAGTCTGCGCGCGCTATTCGTTCGAGGTGTGGGTCGCGCCGCGTCGCGCGGTGCCGTACTTATACCAATTGGAGCCTGCTGTGCGTAAAGATCTTGCGCGCGCGCTGAAAACTGTCCTGATGAAATTCGATGCTCTGTGGCAGCGGCCGTTCCCCTACGTGATGGCGTGGTTCCAAGCGCCGACGGACGGTGAGCGGCACCCCGAGTGTCATTTGCACATAGAGTTTTATCCGCCGTACCGGACCCCCGAAAAGTTGAAATACCTCGCGGGAACCGAATTGGCCGCGGGACTTTTTGCCTGCGACTCCTTGCCTGAAGATGCGGCGCGCCAGTTGCAATCGGTCGCCGTGGATCTTGGACCGCCGTGCTAAGTTTCGAAGAGGTGTTCCGGATGGTCCCCGCCGTGGCTTCGCAGGCCCCCGGCCGAGTCAATCTCCTGGGCGAACATACCGACTACACCGGCGGATTTGTTCTACCGATAGGGATCCGCCAGACCACGAGCGTTGAGATTGCACCGAGCTTCGACAAGGTCTTCCACGTGTATTCAGCGAATCTCGATGAGTTGCAATCGTTCAGGCATCATGGCCCCGCGTCCCCGGGATTCGCGCGCTACGTGCGCGGTTGTGTGGAAGTACTTGCACTTGCCGGCTACCCCGCGCCAGCCGTTTGCATACGGATCGATTCGAATGTTCCGATCGGGGTAGGACTCTCCAGCAGCGCAGCGCTCGAAGTCGCTGTTTTGCGGGCGATGCGGCAATTGTTGCAATTGCCGTTGAGCGATGTCGACGTGGCGTTGCTGGCTCAACAAGCGGAAGTAGAATATGCCGGAGTCCTATGCGGCATAATGGATCAAATGGCAAGCAGCCTGGGAGATCGGGAGCACATGTTGTATCTCGACACGAGAAGCCTCGAACACCGCCGCTTGCCCCTGCCACTCGACAGCGAGGTGATTGTTCTTGATAGCGGCACGACCAGGCAGTTGGCCGCGACGGCCTACAACCGCCGGCGTGAAGAATGCGAAATCGCCGCACGCCTTTTGAAGGTCAACACCCTTCGCGACGCTGACAGCTTACTGTGCATCGATGAGCTCCCTGAACCTCTCAATCGCCGTGCGCGGCATGTAATCACCGAAAACCGGCGGGTGCTCGATGCGCTGGATGCCAGCGCCGCGCGTTTCGGAACGCTCATGAACGAATCGCACCAGAGCTTGCGTGATGATTTCGAAGTTTCGAGCCCTGCTTTGGATGGCCTGGTGGACAGTCTCCGACGGGAACCGGCCGTATACGGTGCCCGCCTTACCGGCGCGGGTTTCGGCGGGGCATGCATCGCACTGGTGCGAAGGGGCGAGGGGGCGGACACCACAGCTGCCGCACTCCGTCACTACGCAGACCTAGGTTTCAAGGGCGGCCGCTCGCTCGTCTAGCATCACGGAAAAGGCTTTTAGCTTCGGAGTGAAACCGGTAAGCGGTTTGTGATCGATAGACTTGCCCAGCGCCAAGGACAGTCGCAGGAAAGTTAGCATGATTGGGAGAATCCGGAAAATGTTGCGTTTCCAAGCAGAGCCCGCATCGCCGCTCAAAGCCCTCCCCTGGCGGGCCGCCGCTTAATTGATTGCCCGTATAGAACTGGATCCCGGGCTCGGTGGTCAGCACCTCGAGTGTCCGTCCTGACTTAGGTTCGTACACTTCCGCGGCTGCCTGCAATGAAGTTCCGTCGCCGCGAAGCACCCAATTGTGGTCATAGCCTTGCGCAATGATGAGCTGAGGATCTGCGGTGTCGATCCGCTCGCCGATGACGCGAGGCTGACGAAAATCGAAGGGGGTTCCCGTGACGTCGCGCAGCTCTCCGGTCGGGATCAGCGAGGCATCCACCGGAGTAAACTGATCTGCATGGAGGGTTACCACATGGCCGATGATTGGCGCTGGCTGATACCCGCAAAGATTGAAATAAACATGATTGGTGAGATTGACGGGTGTCTGTGAAGTCGCCGTCGCTTCATACCCCAGCTGCAGCTCGTTATTCACTACACTATAGTGCACCACGACACACAGTTCGCCAGGATAGCCTTCTTCGCCATCTCCGCTCGTATAAGTCAAGGTAAGACCGTCCGTGCCAACCTGAGCAGTCCAAACGCGCTGATCAAAACCCCGCACTCCGCCGTGCAGCGAGTGCCTGCGTTCATTTTTAGAAACGTGGTATGTCTTGCCCCCCAGGTTGAATTGCCCGTTGGCTATTCGATTCGCATACCGGCCAATCATCGCTCCCATATACGCTTGATCTACGAGATAGGGGGAAAGGGAATCGAACCCCAACACGACGCTAGTTCCCGGAATGTCCGGTGATAACATTTTTAGATCGACTATTCGGCCACCGAACGTTGAGATACCCACCTCAAGTTGAGCCGAACGTAGCGTGTACAACTCTAGGGGAGAGCCATCGGGCAGCCGACCAAAATGCCTCATCTCCACGCCAGTGGAGTCGCGTGACATCACGCTCTCCACACTGTAGGGGTTAATAAATCAGTTTTGCCCAAGCGCACAACTCAGCTCGATTTCTGCAAGCTGCGACTGCTCAACAAATCACGGGCAACGTTCGAATAACGAGCTATCGCATCGTCCAACGTCGCCATCACATCGAGGCGTTCGCTAGCGAGGGCGCTATATAACGGTCGGGTTGCTGGTAGGCCCAATTCGGTCAGCCGGCGGCGCTCGATCTTTCGAGTATCGATACCCAAGGATTGCGCCCCTTGCGCAAGAAAGTTTGCCCAAGAAATTGCGCCCTTATTTGCGAGATGCACGAGGCCAGTGCAGCGGTCGATAAGCAAATCCAGGCTCGCGTGCGCCAAGTCCGGAAGATATGTCGGAGAAACCGTTACATCGTCAAGTGCAACTGACTTTCGGCCGCAACTGAGCGAGAACAATCCATCGCTCAGAAAGTCGCCGCGATGCCATGCGCCGAAGAATGCGGCCGTGCGCACACAAAGCGTCGCGGAACTCGCCAGTGTCGCGGCTTCGCCGGCCAGTTTACTCATTCCATAGACATTCAAGGGCTTGGGGACGCTGCTTTCGACATAAGGCACAGCGCTATGCCCGTCAAAAACCAGGTCAGACGAAAACGTCAGGAAAATCACGTGCCGATTCTGTGCGGCGATCGCTAAAGCTTGGGGCCCGCGCAAATTATCCCGAAAACACTCGGCGCGGTGCGACTCCGCCTCGTCCACTTTCACGTATCCTGCAGCGTTTATGATCGCCCACGGCCTTAGGGCTTCACAGGCCGAATTCACGGCGCTCGCATTGGTGATATCGAGGTCCGAGCGGCGCAATGCACAGACTTTGAGGCTGCGTTCTTCGCAAGCGTTGATGAGTGCCCGACCGAGTGAGCCGTTTGCCCCACATATCATTATAGGACGGGCATTGGAGCGCCTCTGAGCTGTAAATTCGTGAGACACTTCTTTCTCGGCCACTGCCCTATATAGGATCCTTTCTGGCCGTTGCCACCATCCGGGCAAATCAAGTTGGGTTTCGAGCGGTTCTCCCCACTTGATAGCGGAACGGATCAGTCTTGCCATCGCGGTCGGCCTAGGCGTTGGGGCGCGAATATCAAACGCACCGCTTTCATAACTGCCATCGGTTCGGGTCAGTAGCGTATCCCAATTTCGAGCACCGAACAGCGACCAGCTGGTCACCGCCCGTACGTCGCAGCCATCCATGCGAGCTTTGGTCGCTGACAGCCAGGCTTCTTGAAACCAGCGGAGCTGCTCCTCCCGGGTACACCCTATATGTACCTCCGTCAAAACGATGGGCAGTCGATACCGTGCCGACGCCGCCTTGATAACACTCCATCCGCGGTAGGAGTGCGAAAGGACGCGCACCGCGTCGACATCGGCATAGCGCTCACGCGAGTTCTGACCATGAGCGTGGGGCGGATACAGTGATAGCCGTTCATCCAAATAACGATCGCTGGTGACATAGTGGTTGATACCGATTATTTGAGGCGGGCACGGATTCGTGACGAACCAGTCCAGCTCCTCTGCCGTGATGCCACAACCAACCAAGAATGGCCGTAAGCAATGAGCCGAGTCGACTCGACCACAAAGAATGTCCCAGGTGAGCCAGCGCCGCTCATTGTCGAACCGCTGCTGATAGCTCATGTGTGGCGTACTGTAAGTGGTCCCGAGGTCCTCCGTTTGGACCAGCTCTGCCGCCGGGTTGATGTTTCGTATGGCCTTCATGCTGAGCACCGTCGCGCGACATTGATTGAGCAATGCTCGGGCAAAACTCCGCTCATTTCGATGGTGTGGATACCAGTGCCCGTACAACGCGCTGAAACGCGCGGTAGTCAGAGGCTCATTGATGGGGGTGTATCTCTTGACCCACGGATAGCGCGCTGCGACACCCGACGCGAATCGAGCCAGCTCGGGCGCGAAGTTGTCTTCTAGCAATCCCGTGTAACGAGGACCGCTCCCGTGGTGTACCAATCCGACGATGGGGTCGATGGAGAGCGACCGCAACGTCCTTAACCGCTCATCCGCCCAGCGCCAGTCCTGCTCGGTTGGCGAATTCGGCGCGGTTCGCTCCCATAATACGGGGTAGCGAAGCGCGCGAATACCCAGGTCGGCGATCAGCTGCAAATCCTCCAGCCGACGAGCGTGACCGCTGAGCTCCAGCTGGTCATGCCACCGATCGGCTATGCGATTGACGCTGCACTCTACTCCGCCCCAGATAGCAATCTCACCCATAACCTACTGCGATGCCTCGGCAAGATCGGGCAATGACGAATCCTCTTTGCGGCCAGGGGTTGCCGCCGTCGTGGCCTGTCGATCCGCCTCAACCGTCAGCGCCGCATTTCTTCCGGCAATGAAGGCGTGATCCGAGTTGTAGTATTCCCATTCGCTATACCGGCCAGCCAAGATGATGTCGTGGGCGCGAGCCCATTCGCGGATGATGGCAACATTGTCGGCGCGGCCATGGTCATACACCACATACGCATAAGGCATGTCTACCATGTTGCGCGCAATGATCGGATCCTCGCGCTTGAGAAGCCCGACTCCGATAGCGTCATTGATACATAGATCGATCAAGGCATCGCCCTCACACGGCAGGGGTTTATCAGGCGAATACGTGATCTCGCAGGTAAGACCAAATCCCTGTGGGGCATTGCAGTGGGGACTCGCATTACCCTGCATGAAGATGCGATGGAACACCGGGGACTCCGGGTAGTAGATCCAATGCTTGTCGGTGAGGCCTGCACGCCCTACACCGAGATTGACGCAACGGACCGATACATGCCGCAACCGCGATGCCGCCAAACGCACGGACGGCGGCGCTTCTTCTCCGGCAATCTTTACCAGCACAGGCAGTGGCATCGTGCTAATCAAGTGCTCATATGGGCGGATCGATCCGTCGCCCAGCATGACCATATGGCGGGAGGGGATGACCCGGGCGACAACGGCGTTGAGTTTAAGGGTGCCAGTCAAATGCTCCAGGAATCCATTCATGAGCGCCTGAAATCCGCCCCGAAGCGGATATCCGAACCGTGCATTAGGCCCCATCGGTTTGGCGACGGGACGCAAGGCCCCGTCGATCATTTCCGCCAAATCCGGGAGCGGAACCCGGCCGCCCAGCCATGAGGTTTCCATTGTCGACAAGGGCACCGCCCACAGCTTGCGGTTATATGGGAGCGCGAAATGCTTGGCGATGCCCTTTCCCCATACTTGGTAGATAAATTCCTCGAAGTTGGCGGCAGGTGCTTGCCGAGCCCGTGACGTATGCACCAGGGGCACATGGGACTCGCTAATGCCGTCCGCACAGCAATCAGTAATGGATTCAGGCTTGCACGCGGTCGTCGAGCTGCCAGTGGGCCGCGATGTGAGTCCTCTCGTGTCGGGCAAGGGTCCCAGTCGCGCCTCGACGGCCCCGACGATGCATTCGGTGATTACCTCGGGCGGCAGTCCGTAGAGGGCGCCCTGAAACGGATAGCGCGTGTAGACTCCCTTGCTATATATCCAAGCTTCGCGATCCTGCCAATGCACATTTTCCCCCAGCAGCAATTGGTAGAGGTTCTTCACGTAAGGGTCGTTCGAAAACATGATGTGTCCTGCGTAATCGAACGTAAATCCGTTATCCTCAATTGACCGGCACCAGCCTCCCACCGTCGAATGCTGCTCGAGGAGCAAGCAATCTCGCCCGAGGTGGTAAGCCGCGCTGAGACCCGTGGGGCCGGCACCTATGACGACGACACGGTGTCGCGTGTCCCCCGACGATGCAGGTGTGGCGCCTACCGGGGACGCGCGACGGGATCTGCCAGCGGCATCGCGCGGCCGGTCTTCTATTGAAGACTCGATTAATTCTTGCATTTCCGAGGCCGTTTTATCCCAAGAAGTTGCCTCGATCACGGTGCGCATTGACAGCTCCCGGCGTGATCGTTCTTCCGGCGTCTCCCGCAGAGCCATCTCGCAAAGCGCGACGAATCGTTCCCCCTCGCCAATGCGGACAACATGACCGTGCGGAGTGGCCACATCCTCCACCGGCGTACTTACAATGGGTTTTCCGGCCGCCATGTATTCAAGAGTCTTTGTGGGGCTGATGAAGCGGGTCGCATCATTGAGCGCGAACGGCAGTAGGCACACGTCCCAGCCTGCTAGAAAATGCGGCAAAACCTCGTATGGCTGCTGACCAAAGTAATGGATGTTCGGGTGCCGCGGCAGGGAGGCCGGGTCGATCTTGACGATGGGGCCTACCATGATGAGCTGCCACTCGGGGTGAGCCAGAGCGAGGCGATCGATCAAGGCTCCGTCGAGGCGCTCATCAATTACTCCAAAGAACCCGAGGCGCGGGTGAGGAAGTGCGCGCTGAGCGGAAATTTCATTCGATGTATCGCGAGCCAAAGCAAAGTGTGTTCTATCTACACTACTGGGGAAGCAGTGCACGGAGTGATGCCTCGATTGCTTTGCGCGATATAGGCTAGGCCCGCCCGTGAACACAAAGTTTGCCGTTTTGAGCAATGCGTGTTCCCGCTGTAGGAGCTGGCGGGGTGCGTTTTTGAACGCCGCCAGCTCGTCCATACAATCGTAGACGATGGCGCGGGGATTTACGCAGCTCACCAGGGGAAGAGCCATTGGAGTATAAAGCCAGGCGATGGGGTCGCGTATACCGCGCTCCGTCAACAGCGCTTCAATAAGCGATTGTAGGGCGGGTAGCTGCTGATCATGGAAGCCCGCCGATTCGAAGGGGGTCCGCGGGGTGCACACACTGACATTGGCGCGCGGCTCCGTTATTTCAAGGCGCGGAGGTCCCACATCGTAGATGGGTTCTTCGAAAAAAAATATCTGGTACTCCTTCGCGAAGCGTGCCATCAGGTGCTGCGGACGCTGATACACGAAGTTCCAACGCAAATGCGAGAAAACGATTAATGAGTCCATAGACGCGAGAACCTCGAAGTGGAAGTGACACGGCAAGCTACCGAAATCATCGCGGGTCGTGCCAGGCGATAATGTAGTGAAATTGCCTGACATCGCATGAGAATGGGCGAGGAGTCGTGAAGGAGACCGCTTACGCGGTAAGGGTATCCGGCCCAGAAGGTCCAAGGGTCCAACTTGCGTATTTTCGCGCGGACCCCCTCCTCAAAGGGTACGCCAATGACACGTACGCTCGCCCAACGCGAACCTTGAATCAGCGGCCTTGAGCGGCCCCGACACCGGGTTTAGGCGTTCGTCACGGAATTTTTCGTTGAACCTCGCATAGGCTTTTTTGGGCGGGTTGCCGGCCTGGATGAGCCGTAGCTCGATCTTGTCCTCGTAAGCCCATTTTTCACCTATAGCACGGGCGACGTTGCAGTTGACACGCTAAATGATGGACGATGCCGAGTCGCCAACCGGTTGGGGGACCACAAGAGTGGTAAAAAAGCGCGAAACAGAGACTATCGTCGTCGCCGGGCGCGAGTTAACTATTTCGAACCCGAACAAGCTCCTTTTCCCGGAGCCGCAGCACACCAAGATCGATCTTGCGCGTTATTACATGTCTGTGGCCGAAGGTGCACTTCGTGGCGCCGGCGGCCGTCCCAACATGCTTGTACGCTACCCCGACGGCATCACAGGCGAGCATTTCTACCAGAAGCGGGCGCCCCGAACTCGCCCGCCCTGGATCGAGGTGGCGGAGCTACGTTTCCCTTCGGGCCGTCTTGCAGAGGAGGTCGTGCCGCGTGACGCCGCGGCGCTCGTATGGCTCACAAACTTAGCCTGCATCGAGTTGCATCCCCATCCCGTGCGTGCCGATGATCTCGAACATCCCGACGAACTGCGCGTTGACCTCGACCCCGTGCCCGGAATCACATGGAAGCAAGTACAGGAAGTCACCGCCGTGGTCCGCGCCGTACTTCATGACTTCGACCTCGTCGGGTGGCCCAAGACCTCCGGTTCGCGCGGCATGCATATCTGCATACGAATCGAACGTCGTTGGGACTTCGATCAAGTACGCCGCAGCGCGCTCGCCCTCGCGCGCGAAGTTGAAAGGCGTGCACCAAATCTCGCGACCAGCAAGTGGTGGAAGGAGGAGCGACATGGCGTGTTCGTCGACTACAATCAGAACGCCAAGGATCGCACCGTCGCATCTGCCTACTCCGTGCGGCCCACGCGAGACGCGCGCGTCTCGACGCCAATCACCTGGGGAGAGGTCGATGACTGCAATCCCGCAGATTTTACGTTAGCGTCCCTTCCAGCGCGATTCAAGAGGTTGGGCGACGTCCACGCCGCAATCGATAAGCACTCGGGTTCCATTGACGGCTTGCTTGATCTCTTTGAGCGCCAGGGATTAGGAGATGCGCCGTGGCCGCCGCACTACAGGAGACAAACATCGGAACCTGCGCGGATCCAGCCATCCAAGCGAAAACGCCCGCTAGTCGAGATCGGACGCGCGAGCCGTCAGGGTGACGCCATGGCGGGCTTGGAGCGCTGGAAAGCGCGTCACCGGCAAGCTGCTGAGTACTTGGAACCGGCCGATGTCTTGGTGGACTCCATGCGCGGTCGCTATAGCACTTGGACACGGATTCGGGTCAACCTCGAACACGTGCCCGAGGTGCTGCGACCTTCTCAGGAGCCACTCGATCCGGACGAAAAGATTCTCTCGAGCTCGTAAGGCTTAACACTCTCGAGTTGGTCGAAACGGCAGTCCTGAGGGCGTTTATCCGAGCGCCATCGCAGGAAAATGCCGGCGTGGCGGAAGCGATCACCCTGCATGTGGTCGTACTTCACCTCACAGACGCGCTCGATCCTGAGCGGTTCCCATGAAAGGTTCTTACCTGCGCTCCAGCGGCTCTGCGCGCCCGGCATGCGACTTGATTCGGCCTCGGCTCCAGCCCATCCTTGCCAAGGGTGGGCACCCATTGCGTTCTTGCGGAACGGCGCCAATTCCTTTACGAGTTGCCTCCGCATCGTCATGGTGAAAGAGGAGGTGACACCGACATGCTGGAGCACCCCGCTCTCATCGTACAGCCCAAGTAACAGTGAACCGATTGCGTCCTTGCCGCTCTTATGCCAGCGGAATCCGGCCACGACGCATTCGGCCGTCCGTACGTGCTTCACCTTTATCATTGCCCGCTTGCCGGGCAGATAGGCCCCCGCATTCGGCTTGGCGACGACGCCGTCCAAACCGGCGCCTTCGAAGCGTGCTAGCCAGTCGTGCGCGATCACTCGATCGCGCGTGGCCGGGGTTAGGTACACCGGCGGCTCCACCTTCCGAAGCAACTGCTCCAGAGCAACACGGCGCGCCTCTTGCGGTGCTGTTAGGAGGGCGCGCCCTGCTGCGGCAAGCATATCGAACGCAATGAACGAGGAGGGTGTTTCTTCCGCAAGCTTCCGAATGCGCGAGGCCGCCGGATGCAACCGCAACTGCAGTGCATCGAAGTCGAGCCCCCTCGTGGTGGCGATCACGATCTCCCCGTCCACCACGGAGTTCTTCGGCAGACGTTCCAGCAGGGCGTCATGCAACTCCGGAAAATAGCGGTCGAGAGGTCGCGCGTCGCGGCTCTGGATATATAATCCGTCCGCGCTGCGGAACACGATCGCCCGAAACCCGTCCCACTTCGGTTCGTATAGGTAGTCACCGACGGGTATCTCAAGGCCGAGTTTGGCGAGCATCGGTGCGATGGGAGGCTGCACATCGAGGTTTGAAGAACCTTTTACCGACATCGTCACTCTACTGTAGCGGACATCCATAAGAGCCAGCAATATGCGCCGAAGATATGCCGTGCGGAGCGCCCCATGGTTCAAGTTGCCCTTAGTGCGGGCGGACAGTTCTGCCGCGCGCGTCGGTCTCCTCTCCGTTGGTCGAATGTGGCTTCGGCTGCTGGACCCGCCGAATGGCGTCGAGCAGCGGTTGCAGTTGACGATGGCGAAGCAGGTACATCGTATCGCCCATTGTCGACGCGAACGGAGCGGGGATTGGATTCACGAGAACCAAAGTGTCACCGAGCCCACTCAGCAGTGCCTCCGGCGAATGCTCATAAGCGCGTTCGTGTCGCCGGCCTGCGTGGGCCGTATGGAACTTGCGTTCGTACGAGAAGTCGTCGAGTGAATCGCCAACCATAACTGCGGCCCACAACGCATACACATCAAAGCCGCAGGCGTAATTCATCATATCGGTCGTAAACCCACCCGGGGGCCGCACGTTCATCTCGAGCGCGACATACGAGCCGTCCTGACGCGCGAAGAACTCCAGATGGAAGAAGCGCCGGCGCAGGGCGAACGCTCCGAGCGCCCGAAGGCCGACCTGCTCGAGCGTCGGCGGAATGCTGCGAAGAGAGTAATAAAACCCATCGAGAGCGCCGGCCCTAACCTCCATGATTCCCCTATCGTAGACATGAGACGTGCAGAAAACCACGCGTCCTGCTCGGTCCACCAGGCCATCGAAGGTTACGATCGTGCCTTCAATGAAGGGCTGCACGATGTGACCGTCAAGGGGCAGAAGGAGCGCAGCCTCGAGCTCGGCGTCCGTCGATACCCGGAAGGTAAACGTGGCACCCGAACCGCTATCTGGCTTGAAGACTAGAGGTAAGCCGTGTTTCGCGGCGAAGCCCTTGACGGCCTCCGAGGAGAAGCAGCGAATGCCCGGCACGGAGGGCACGCCAGCCTTCTCGAAGGCCTCGGCCATGGCAAGCTTGCTGCGAATGCGTGCCACTTCACGCGCCGTGAGGCCCTCGATGCCTAGATCGTCGCGGAGGCGACCCTCGACCGCGAGCCAGTGCTCACCGTTCGATTCCACAAAGTCAATTCGACCGTGCTCGGCGATCATAGAGACAACGATGGTGAGCAAGACCTCATACTCACCCATGCGGGGCTCGAACACATAATGATCGAGCGCGAGGCGCGCTTGCACCGGGAGGTCGCTCTCCGGCACATCACCCACGGCTAGGACGCTTGCTCCGCGGGAGCGCGCGGCGACGCAGAACAAATGAGAATTCGGTGGAAAGCCTGGTGACAGGTAAAGGATTCTCACCTATTTTCTATCCCCGCCTCATCAGCCATCCGATGCCGTTCCATATTCGAAACGGAGATTCATCAGCGCGTATGACCTGTAATTCCGCGCCATGCGCGAGCGTACGCACCTCGCCATTGGCTTCCTCGCGAGCCCGTCCATAAGCGTAGTTGAAGAGGACGAAGTTGCCCTCGGGCCGGAGCACACGTCGGACCTCTCGAAAGTGGCGCTCGACCAGCGCGTGCCCCGACCGCACCATGTAGGGAAACGTATCGACACTGTAGACGAGGTCCATCGATCCTGAACCAAACTCCGAGAGATCCTGGCCAGTCGTCAACTGCACGCTTGCATTTGACACGCCCGAGAGCCGACGCGTGGCCGCCGAGATCATCCCCGCTGAGACATCCGTCCCCACCACGGAGCGCATGCGTGAGCATAAGGGGAGCATCAGACGTCCGATGCCGCACCCGACCTCCAGGGCATCCCAATGCAGTCCCAAAACTCCCCAATCTTCCATCACGCCGATCACTTCGTCTGTGGCGGCGGCGAGGAGCTCGGGACTTCCAAGAGAGTAGAGGGCTACGCTCGATTCCTCGCTCTCCGCCACCGATGCGTCAAAGAGCTTTCGACATCTCTCAATTCCGACCCCCGCGTCCACAGCAAGCTCCGGCGAATCCAGACGTTGGCGGATCATCCTGACGATGGTGCGGCAGCCAGCCTCGTTCTCGGCGAGGTGCCGCGCGAGCTCGCGAAGCCTGGCCGGTTTCCCGACTAACGTGGACAGTGCGCTGGCAATCGACGCCGTGTCCTCCGTGAGCTGGACAAGCTCCATTAATACCATCGACGCCGAGGCCTCGGATCGCAAGTAGCGATCGACGATTCGCTGGATTTCAGCAGTCGGGATGTTCATGAGTGCTCTGTTCAGGCCGCGCGGCATTGCTCGCGGGCGAACCTCATCGCGCTGCGCGCGTGCTCTAGCGATGTGTCGATGTCGGCGCCCTGGTGAGCATAGCTGATAAACCACATGTGACGAGGGTGCAGGAGCACGCCGCGCACGAGCATCGCCTCGTAAAACGCTGTCCGTAGCGCGTCGTTCGTACCGGGGTTCGGGTGGCTGAACCTCAAGAATGGCATCGGCGGAAAAGGCTCGCCGTAGCTCAGTGCGGGTACGTCCAGGTCGCGAGCAATGGAGTTCAGACCGTCAATGAGCCGCTGACCGAGCGCCCAGACGTGGTCGGCGACGCCACGCTCTTCGACGATGCGCAGCGTGGTGAGCGCCGCAGCCATGGCCGCGGTGTCGCCGTGGTAGGTCGCCGAGAGGTGCATGCCGGCGGCGCTGCTCATGACGTCGCGCCGCCCGACTACTGCTGCAATCGGCCAGCCGTTACCCATCCCCTTGCTGACGGTGGTGAAGTCGGGCTTAAGCCCGAAGCGGGCCTGTACAGACCCCGGCGCTGTGCGAAACGCGGTCTTCACCTCATCGAGGACAAAGAGCGCCCCATGGCGGTGTGTCACATCCTGAATGGTTTGAAAGATCGCGCGCGTCGGGGGCAACACCATCTCGGGCGCCAGGATGACTGCCGCGATTTCGCCAGGGTGCGCGTCGAAGAGGGCCTCGAGCGAGCGCGGAGCGTTACTGTCGAACTCAAGAACCTGGGCGTCGAGGCCAGCAGGAACAGAATCGTCGAGCGGCAAACACCAGTCGTGCCACCCATGATAGCCCGCACGCGCGATACGGCGGCGGCCGGTGGCGCGCCGCGCGATGCGCAGCGCGGCGGTGGTTGCCTCGCTCCCCGTTTTCAGCAGCACGGCCATGTCGGCGGCGGCGAACCGCTCGATGAGAGCCTCGGCGAAGAGCACGTGCTGGGGCCTATTCATCGAGAGCAGCGACCCTTGCTCGAGCGCCTCACGCGCAGCCGCGTCGACCTCCGGGTCCGCATAGCCGAGCAGGAACGCGCCGAAGGCCATCAGGAAGTCGATGTACTCGTGCCCGTCGACGTCCTTGATTCGACAGCCGAGGCCCCGCTCGATGTACATCGGGGAGCGCTCTGGCGTAGTTAGCGCCCGCCCGGATAGGTGGTGAGCACCCGGAATGACGCGCTCGGCTCGCCCCAGCCATTTCCGAGACGACGTGTAGCGTTCTTCGGTCATGTCTTTGCCAGATCAGCGTTTGACCGCTGGCGCAGCATCTGATTGAGGTGCAGCACCTCGGCGCCGGCGCCAGCAGGAAAGTCGATCCCGTCCTCGCCCCGCCTAGGCACCGCAGAGATCTGCCGTCGATCGTCCAAGTAGAAATCCATTTGGATTGTAGATGTTTTGACGCTCATACTGTCTCTTTCCTGGTGATTGGGGTTTTTTTCAAACGTGAACTATTTTAGTTCCGCCACACTCAACGCATGGCCTTCGGCGTATCCGCTCGCTCGAAGGCGTTGCATCGGCGCCAGGTGTTCGGCGGGCCCGATCGCTTCCTTTTCAGTAAGCCCCATGGCCCTATTGAGTGAGCCCCGTGCTCGACTGCGAAATCACGCTCCTTGCTGCCAGCGCTGCTCAAGAACTGCCTTTTTCTCACCGACCGGGAATCCACCTGTCTTCTGTAGACTACTCGTGTACAGCAAACGCCGCTTGGCGACACCTCAGGCATAGGCGCAAGCCGTTTTTAGGTGGAGGAATACTCTGACCCGGCCAATTATTCCAACGCGCCTAATTGCTTGGTCGCATCCGGACCGCCAGATCAATCAACAAAGCGCCTTCCTTGTTATCGGCTTCGCTTTCTGGTCGCAGTTGTCGGTAGACTCTGTCAGCCAATTGCGCAGAAGTTCCTCTGGCGCTCTGCGTCGTCCGTGCGCCATTTAAATGCTGCCAAAATGATGGGCGTTCGACGCAAGTCCGCGTACGATATGGCGAGACACTCGGCATTGGACGAGGAGGGCAGTAGACCTTCGATAAATCCCTCGGGTTACGGAGGGGCCCGTCACCGAGAATAAGATCTGCACCAGGCGGCTCGTCGCATCGTTGATGAAGACCAGCGCGGTGCAAGCTGGACCACGATCTTCGCACCAATGATGCTCGCAGCCGTCGATCTGGATCAACTCCCCAAACGCCCGCCTCATCGACATCGTCTGCCGATTGTTACTGGGCCGTCCGAAGGTCTGGAAGGGCAAAGCTACCGGTCCTGCGGCAGCGTACCGACGTGCCTGTCTCCGGACCTGGCGCAGCGTGAAGGCGTTCGGCCGCTCTAATGGCTTCAAACCATCTTGGAGTTGGCCGCCAGTAAAACTGCGCATAATGTATATTATGTTAAATAAAGGAAATAACTGGCTTTTGGTATTGCCGCTGTCGCGTCTCAAGGATATTGGCACCCCGCCATTATCTGCGGGCCTGATTCTGCTTTAGCGTTCAATGGAGCACCGAGCGCATCCACTGTTCTCTCGGAATGCCTTTGTACGTCTCCACACCGTGCGCACAGAGCTTCCGCAGCGGCGTGCAAGGAACTCGGCGAGCCGCGGTCAACTCGTTGTTCGAACGCGCGGATTTGAGGTCCGCCATTTGGGCCACCGCTGTTTGCCATACTTCAGAGCGCGCGCAAATCTCATTTTGCGACCGTAAATTGAACAGTATTACAACATGTTACGAAGCATTTCTCCGCGGAATCTCCCTGACAGCACCAATGAGCTTCGACAGTATTTACCGCGGGCACGCGTTGCAGGGGGGCCATCGAGAAGCTCCTAAACTTAAGGGCGTATTCGCATCCCGCCCCTCCTTGAAGGGGTGGGATGCGAAGCCTTTCAAACCTCAGTGATGCAAATGGCCAAGCGATTTGGAATCGAAGAACAAAAAGAAGTTCGTTGGCGTCTCAATCGCTTCCCCGTTTTTCTCGGCCTCAGCGAGTTTTGCCGCGCTGGTGATTCCGCTGGTGCCCTCCTCATTGGGCCACTCGGATGAGCTCGTGACCAGCACCGTGATGACCTGCCACCAAATAGGATTAGTTTTGATGTGATCATCGTTGACTATGTGGCTATGGTTCGGCGTCGGCACAAAAATATTGTGCTCTGGCTCTTTTGGTACTTTGCCGAGGGCGGCTAATGCCGGAAATAGGTCCACGCGCGAGGCGTGCATCGTGCACGTGCCAGGGTGGGTACCCTTGTCGGGGCACTGCACAGCCACTAACGGATGCTTCTTAAAACCTTCGGGAACCGCCCCAAAGAGCTTAATCAGAGTCTTGCCCAAATCCTCGGTAAATGCATCATTGGGATTTTTATCGTTGTTGAGGGAGAACATCGGGACCAACACATACAACGGCTCGCTTTGCGCGGCGGGTATCCCGGTTGGATCTATGGTGGACGGAGCGCCCACCTGGCAAATCGGTGTCTGAAATTCTTCGGGGTCTGACTGCGCCTTGATCCCATTGTAGTTTCGATCGTCCTTGGGCTCGTGAATGCAGGCGAAGTTCTGCTCGTACGTAAAGCGCAACAGATTGTTAGCTCCGAAACCAAAAGTCTGATTGGGCTTGAGGGAGATGTCGTCCGCATCGTGGTCGCCATCGTTGGCCAGGCTCAAGCCTGGCAATAATGTTAAGGCGCAGAAAGCACCTAATAGCATCGAACACACAGTTTTCATGGTTTCCCCTTTTGAAATAATTGCAATAATACGAATTTGAAACTCGTCTCATATTCGTCGCAGATAGGGATTTGGATGCAGAGAACTTCGAAATAGATGAAAAGACCGGCTGGGGGATTGAAGTCGTGCAGCGCCGGCGGGCACGAATCTCCCTTGCCCCACACGATCATCATGCCCCAGCATCCGTTCGCCGTTCACGGGGTCTTTCAAGTAGAAGGTAGCGATCGACCACAGATCGAGCTTGTAGCGGACTGGTTGGTGCACCCTGCTCGCTTACGCGGACGATGCGCGTGAGCACGGCCGTATCGCCTCGTTGGAGTTCGAATCAGCCGGCCTTGGGGTCGAGGCCTTCCTGTTTCGTCGGTAGCCGAGCAATCGTGGACCGCCTACAATCGTGCATCGCAATTTGCGATAACTTTGATGGGGCGTATGACCATAGTCGAACAACGAAGGCACCCGAGGCATGCACTACTTCGCCAACCGGTGGGTGAATTCAGATTGCATACACCAACAGCAGAATTCCCCATTAAAGTCATCAATGATATTTCCTGTTCTGGGATACGGATTTATCTGGATACCAGCTTGCCCTCTAGCTTGCCGGTCGCCGTCGAATACGCCGGGCCCGACCTTACGCTCAAAGTGAACGGTATCGTCGCGTGGTGCGCGACCCGACTGCGCGCAACGGAGGAAGGCGATGAGCGAGGTTTATTCATCATCGGTATACAATTGATGAGCCCCATGCTGCTGATGGCGATATCCGGAACATATTGAACTAGTTTGCACATCAAGCGTGTCTCCTCCGTTCGCTATGAACGCTCTTCGCAGCGGATGTGCTCTATCAGCTTCAGCCCGATGCTGATTCGATGAGCCTCAACTTGGAAATCGAGTTGCCGGCCCAATCGCTTCCGAACCTCCCCTAGTGCCCCCACGAGCTCTCTAGTGCCAAAACTGCATCTCGAAAGGAACGAGGCCTGGTACCGATTATTCAACAGACTATTGAGTTCGCTGCGAATACCCTTCCATTGTTGGGGGTCTTGAGCCCGGTACATGTGCACATAGCATTGAAGTCGACTTTGCTCCGCGCACACCAAGTCATAATCGCGCACGCCGCCGGACAAAGATCGACTGATGCTTCGCGCGTAGGCAAGATTATCCGATTCCAGGGCAGTGCCCACCATATTTAGGAACTGGAAGCTGCTCGGTGCGCGAATCGCCGGGAGTATGCCAAAGAATCTTGCGAACACCGCATTTACCAGGGCAGCGGCCGCGAAAAAGCGTGTTTGGCCAAATAGCAGCCGATCCAAGCGAGCGTATAGCGCTGAGCGCCGTTCAAAGACTGCCGAGCGATGGGAGCGAACGAGATGCACGGACACTACTCCGTTGACTGCACTGCCTATCAGCCTCCGGGGCATGGCCGCCTCATCAACATAAATGACGATTGCCGGGCTCTCAGTGGAGAGTGTCGCCGTGCGGCTTCAGTACGACTTTTGTCACTTCATTTTGCCGTTCTTTGAACATTTTGTAGCCGGTGGGTGCCTCTTCCAGTCCCATTCGGTGACTGATGAGGAAAGTCGTATCGAGCTTGCCTTCCATGATCATTTTCAGCAGTTGCGGCATGTATTTTTGAACATGAGTCTGACCGCTTTTCACCGACAAGCCTTTTTCCATCAGCGCACCGATGGGAAACTTATCGGTAACACCACCGTAAACGCCCGGGATCGAGAGCTTGCCGCCTTTGCGACAAGCAATGATGGCTTGCCTTAGGCCATGGGTCTGGTCGGTCACCAGTTTCACGGCCGCTTTAACTTTGTCCATTACACTGTCGGCCGTAACACCATGGCTCTCCATTCCTACGGCATCGATGCAGGCATCCGGCCCGATGCCGCCGGTCATTTCCACCAGCGCTTCGCGGACGTCCACCTGCTCGAAATTGATCACTTCCGCGCCCATCGTCTTCGCCAAATCCAGCCGGTGCGGGTAGTGATCAATAGCGATGACCCGGTGAGCGCCCAAAGCAAAGGCGCTTTGCACGGCGAAAAGCCCAACAGGCCCGCAACCCCATACGGCTACCGTGTCGGTGGGCTTGATTTCGCAATTGTCCGCCGCCATCCAGCCCGTCGGCAGGATATCCGATAAAAACAGCACTTTTTCATCCTCGATGCCATCGGGTATGACGATGGGGCCGATATCCGAGTACGGAACCCGCGCGTATTCTGCCTGTCCGCCCGCATAGCCGCCCGTGAGGTGTGAATAACCAAAAGCTCCTGTCATTGGATAGCCGTACAGGAATTCCGACATGTCGGCGGTGTCAGCCGGATTCGAATTATCACATGCTGCAAATTGCTGCTGTAGACAGAAGTAGCATTGACCGCAGGCGATGACGAAGGGCACCACCACCCGTTGACCGATCCTGAGTCGCGAGTTACCTCGTCCGACCTCGACCACCTCGCCCATGAATTCGTGCCCCAGTACATCGCCGGCTTTCATCGTGGGAATGGTGTGATCGTACAAATGCAAATCCGAACCGCAAATTGCAGTGGACGTGATCTTGATTATGGCATCGCGAGGATTAACAATTTTAGGATCGGGGACCGTATCGACCCGAACGTCATGTTTGCCGTGCCAGGTGAGCGCGCGCATAGGGAGACTCCTTGGGGTATGTGAGGGGGAACTTGCGCGCTAGGCGCGAGGCGCCGCATCCGGCGGCTGGGAAGTGGCGACCTCTCCGGTCTCCATCAATTGTTTGAAACGCCGAAGATCTTGTCGGGCCTGCACCTTTGGTTCCTTTTGAAATAGTTTCGCAATTAGCTTGCCCACGCCGCCCGCGGGGGGATCGTAGGTAAGGGTCACGCGCACCACGGTGCCGCGTGCATCCGGAGAATCAATAAACTCCACCTTCCCGCTATTACGTACACTCGCGCCTTCCAAGGATTCCCACGCGATGAGTCGACCCGGTTCGTCGTGCGTGATTTTTGAATCCCACTCGACCGTCTGCCCTGCCGGCGCTTTGATAACCCAGTGCGAATGGATGTCATCCGTGATGGTTACGCTGTGTATGTTGTGCATGAATCGCGGCAAATTCTCAAAATCACGCCAAAATGCGTACAGCTCCTGGCGCGGCCGATTAATGGTAGCCGAACGTCCGACCAAGACATCGCCGGGTTGGGGTGCGAGTTCGCCGTTTTCGGCCATGGGGTTCGGGTTCTTTGCCGCCGATAAGGGTGCATCGTTGTGGGCGGTGTGAGAAGTCGGGCTAGTCATGGACGTACTCCTAAATGCGGAGGAGAGAGCCTGATCCACGGGCGGGCGGGCCGATGTCGTCCTGCTTCGCTTAGCGATGTAGGCGTTCTCGGAATTTCGAGCGACCGAGCCGCTCTGACAGACGTGTCGGCTGCTTCTTGCAAGCGCATGCAATGAGTGCCTATTCCCTCCGGCCCTTTAGGGGATTCAGCTAGACGCCCCCATTATGGATTTGCAGGAGATGTCTATGAATGCTACTTCGGGACAATTGGCGGTCGTGACCGGTGCATCGACCGGCATCGGCCTGGAACTCGCTCGCCTTTGCGCGCAGCAGCGATGGGATCTGATCATCGCTGCGGATGAGCCTCTAATCGAGAATGCCGCACGCGAACTATCGCAAACGGGCATCCGCTGCACGGCGGTTCAATGCGATCTTGCGACCGCCGATGGCGTTGCCAAATTATGGGGCGCAATCGAAGCCGACGGACGCCCCGTTGATGCGCTGCTCGCCAATGCGGGACGCGGGTTAGGCAAGGCCTTTTTGGACCAGAACTTGAACGAAGCCCTCAAGGTAATTCATACCAACATCGACGGCACCGTGCGGCTGATTCACCAGGTAGGCAACGATATGCGCACGCGAGGTCAGGGCCGCATTCTCATCACCGGCTCCATTGCGGGTCTCATGCCGGGGACCTTCCACGCGGTTTACAATGGCTCGAAGGCGTTTCTCGACTCGTTTTCCGTAGCGCTCAGCAATGAACTTAAAGATACCGGAATTACCGTGACCTGCCTGCTGCCAGGCGCGACAGAAACGGACTTCTTTGACCGGGCGGACATGGAAGATACGAAGGTCGGCACCAGCGAGAAGGCCCGCGCATCGGAGGTAGCCAAGACCGGCTTTGACGCGATGATGAAAGGCGAACTCAAGGTCGTCGCAGGATTTGGCAATAAGATGCGCGCGGCGATGTCGCACGTCGCGCCGGATTCGGCGCTGGCTGAAATGCATCGCAGCATGGCAGAGCCTGGCGGCGGTAACGCGGAGGAACCTAAATCCAAGCGCGAGCGTACCGATCGCCCGAGGGCATGAGTAAAAGCGGAAGCGCAGAGCGATAGCACCTCGGCGGACTCGGGGCTTCGATCACCAGTCGTGGGATGTAGGATTACAGCCCACGGCTCTTCCGGCGCCTCCATACAATATTTGACAGGAGAGGGACGACGCTCGCAGGATCCCGTAATGGATTTGTGGCACATTTGCGAGACTACCTAACCCCTATGCACCCACCCGCGGCTTCCTCCCTGCACGACATCGTGGCGATTGGCGGCTCCGCCGGTTCCTTCGACGTGATGAAAGGTGTACTGAAATCGTTGCCGGTCGACCTACCCGCTTCAGTGCTCATCGTCGCTCATATCGACCCTTCCGTCAGTTTGATGAACATCTTAGGTGGTTCCTCTTCCCTGCCGATCAAAGCCGCTACCACCGGTGAACGATTACGACGCGGGCAGGTCTATTTGGCGGTGCCGGATGCGCACTTGATGCTCCATGACCATCACTTATTGGTTCGTCGGGGACCCCACGAGAATTTCGCCCGCCCCGCCATCGATCCTCTTTTTAGAAGCGCCGCTTGTGTCTTCGGAGGCCGAGTCATCGGCGCGCTGCTCTCTGGTGGCCTTAACGACGGGGCAGCAGGACTGGCAGCGATCAAGCGTTGCGGCGGTGTCGCAGTTATTCAAGACCCGGCCGATGCACAAGTGCCGAGCATGCCTCAGAGTGCGTTGCGTGCGGCGAAAATCGATCATTGCGTTCCGGCAAGTGAGCTGGCAGATTTGTTGAATCGGCTTGTTCGAGAGCCGGCAGGCGAATCGCCGCCGGTCCCCGCGGAAATTCAGCTTGAGGTGGCCATTGCCGCCCGGGAGGCCGCAGGCATGGAAATTGATGAACAACTCGGGAGTAAGTCGCCATTTACCTGTCCAGAATGTGACGGCGTGTTGTGGCAAATGAACGACCGGCAGGTCTTGCGCTTTCGATGTCATGTCGGCCACGCGGTCACGGCAGAGGCGATATTGGATGCGAAGAATAAGTCTGCTGATGCCATCCTATGGCGTCTCCTCCGCACTCATGAAGAGCGGGCGGCTATTGCCAAACAACTTGCGGCCGAGGCGCTCGCCGGCCAACGAAACTCTGCGGCAAAGAGATTCACCACGCGCGCGGCGTGCTATGAAGAAGATGCCGATATCGTGCGGGATATATTGGCGAGAGTTCGCGCCGATTCAGACAGTTGATTCTGATGATCGGCCGGTCATGTTCCGATTTTACGGTAACGGAATTACCCGGTATCCGGTAGTCATTGATCGATTATGAATCATCGCATTTACTTAGCTGCCATCTACGCCATATAACGTTGTCGCGGCATTCGTGCTTGTCGCCGGACTCCAGGTGGCTTACTGCGAAAAAAGTTGGCGGTGGCCACCGCCACGCTTGAGGAAAGCCGAAGTGAACGATTCGTTTACTTAACCGCGATCCGCAGGAATCCACCATCATGAGTTATGTCCACGATGAGAGTTTCCATGTCTGGCCGTCCCCTAGCGCTTTCGACTATGAGCGCGCGCGCAATCAGGCGGCTATCGCGGCACTTTCGCGGGCATCTTACGGCCGGGCGTTCCAACCGGGATGTTCAGAGGGCGAGCTCACGGCACAGCTGGCCCGGCGATGCGTACAGGTAGTCGCGACTGATTGCTTGCCGCACTTCGTAGCGCGTACCCAAGAAAGGTGTGCGCGCTTTCTGAATGTCGAGGTGCGCCGGGAAAGTCTCGCGAAAGACTTGCCGCCGGGCTCATTCGATCTCATCGTCCTCTGCGATTTCGGCTGCCACTTCCGGCCAACTCCGTTCGTGCAGCTGGTTATGAAAATGGCGCGTCGACTGCAGCTGGGTGGTGAAATCCTGGCAGTTCACGCGCTCGTACCTGATGAGAACCGTCTCTTGTACGGAGATGCCATTCACTATCTACTCGGCGCCAACCTGCCGCTTGAGTGCATACATAGCGAGCGACATGACGAGTTCCGAGTGGATCTCTGGAAGCGCATGACAAGCTGAGCGCCGCCGCGCCGACTCTTAGATGGATGGTACCTCATTGCAGCACCGCTCAACGCCGTCAATGTTGCCCGCACACAAGGTGACGAGGTGCGCCGTGCGATGTATGGTTACAAAGTAATCATGCCGTGCCGCAACGCGTAGCGCGTAAGGTCGGCGGCACTGTGAAGTTTCAACTTTCGCAAGATATTTCGGCGGTGCGCTTCCACCGTTGCCACCGTGATTCCCATTTTCATCGCAATAGAGGCGCTCCGATTGCCCTCAGCAATCAACTTCAACACTTCTGTTTCCCGCTTCCCCAGTTCGATTGCTGGCGGTGAGCCAGTGACACCCGGTGCCGTATCCTCCCAGAGGGTCATGACCGCGCCGGTCACTTCCGGTGATAAGTAGTTCTTACCGCTTGCAACCGCCCGCAGCGCGTGCAGCAATTCGCGTCCCGAAGCGGACTTCACCACATAAGCCTTGGCACCGGCCTTCGTCATCGCGCGTACAAACTGTCGATCGGCATAACCGCTGAGGGCGACGATTTTCAGCTGCGGGAACCGCTGACGAAGCTCGCGTGCGACCTGTTCGCCGTTCATCCCTGGCATTGCGATGTCGAGCACGAGGATGTCGGGTTGCAGTTCTTGAACCCTCGCCAAACACTCTCTTCCGTTGGCGGCCTCCCCTACCAGCTCAAATTCCGGCACGCCTTTAACTAGATTCCCGATGGCTTCGCGAATGAGCGGGTGGTCATCGGCGAGCATGATTCGGGTGGGCTTCATGGTTGGTGCAGGGACACTTTAATCGTCGCCGTGGTACCGCGATTGCGTTCACTATTGATTTGCAGCGTGCCACCTATATACATGATCCGCTCCCGGATCGTGGCAAGCCCAAGGCCGGGGGAAAGTCTAGACTGAGCGGCATCGAGGGAAAAACCGTTCCCCTTGTCGCTGATTTCCAGCGTCAGCTGGCCCTTTACGCTTCGTGCTGCGACCCGCGCAATCTTGACCTGGGAATGGCGAATGACGTTGATCAGCAATTCACGCACCGCGCGAAACACGATCGAGGCGGTGACGGAATCCAGCGGTTTGGGCTCCAGATCGTCATCCAACACGACCTCGAGCCGATAGCTTTTTCGCATCTCCTCGCTCAACCACTCGAGTGCCGGAACCAGGCCGAGCTGTTCCAATACCGGAGGATTGAGCTGAGCGGTGAGGCTGCGCATCTCTCGCACGACTCCTTCGAGCAATTTGGCGATTTCGTCTAGCGCGGCATTGGATCGGTTCGCTTCGCCGGTATTGCGAAGAGCATCGAGCTTGATCGAGGCGGCATTGAGTTCCTGTCCGAGCCCATCGTGAAGATCGCGTGCGATCGTTTGGCGTTCGCGCACCTCGGCGAGCGCCAGTTCGCGAGAGAGCCGGCCCAATTCCTCCGTACGCTCACGTACACGCTCCTCAAGCTTCTCATTCGCTTCGGCCTTGGCTTCGATCTCCTTCTGGGCCGATTGCTTGGCTTCCGTGATATCGGTAAACGTGATGACCACTCCGGCGGTGCGAGCGCCCTCTGCTCGGTAGGGCACGATGCGGCGTAGAAGAACCCCCCGGTACTCGAGTTCTCGCGATTGCGGCGCATGACTCCTCAACACCGCACGGGCGCTTTCCAACAAGCTTGGATCCATTGCGGCCAGGCTCAGGTCGGCAATAGGCCGGCCGATATCGCTGGGCAGCAAATTAAACAACCGATGCGCCGCGGGGGTAAACCATTTTATCCGAAAGGAGCGATCCAGACACAGAGTCGCGACTTCGTTGGAGGCGAGGAGATTGCTTAAGTCGGTGTTTGCTACTTCGAGCTCGCCCACTTTATGCTGCAGTTGTGTGTTGACGGTATTGAGCTCTTCGTTTACGGACTGCAATTCCTCCTTGGAGCTTTCCAGCTCCTCGTTCATGGACTGAAGCTCTTCATTGATCGACATCGTTTCCTCGTGCGATGCTCGCAGTTCTTCATTGGAGGTCTTAAGCTGGCTGACCGCGCTCTGCAGATCTTCCTGCGCGGCGCGCAACTCCTCCTGCAATTGGCCGTGCGCCAGGCGGGAATTGATCACGTTGGTTCCCACGGGGGCCTCGTGGAACGCGATTAGATATCGCGGGCCGCTAGCCGCGCTCGGATCATCGCGGATCGGTAGGACTTCGACGTTGGGCGCCAACCGGCTTGACTTGGAACGCTTCGATAGTCCATTGATGAGGACCGGACGCTGAGCAGCCCGCGCGCGTCGGATCGCGGCCGGCAATTGCGCGCGGATAGCCTTGGGTAATCGCGGCAGCAACGCTCCATTGTTTAAGCCTTTCGCAGGTAGCAGGAAACGTTCGGCCACTCCGCTGGAGAAAAGCACCTCTAGGCGCTCATTCACCAGCACCGCCGGGGGTGCAAAGTGCTCGAATAAGGCGTTGTGAGTTAGATTCGCCAAAATGGCAACGTGCCCCTCGCGGCTCAGGGGTTGAGGGCTCAGTGCCAGCGCTCGCGGCCTCGTCCTATCCCCCCGCCAATTGACAAGATCTCTTGGCGTCGTACCGACGCGCTGATAAATGTGCCATTTTCGCGCGATACTTCGGAAGAGCTTCTCGTAAACACCTACCGTTTCGGCGCTACCCAGAAATAAATACCCGTTCGGACGAAGGGCAAAATGGCACACCGACAGGACCCGCTCTTGTATTGCAGGCTCGATATAGATCAAGAGATTCCGGCACGTTACGAGGTCGAGGCGAGTAAAAGGCGGGTCCGCCAGTAGGTCGTGATCGCCAAAAATGACGCTCTCGCGCACTTCAGGCAGCACCTGATAATGATGATCGCCGTCGGATTCCTTAAAGTAGCGCTTCAGATACTCGGCCGGTATTTGGCTTCGAATGCCGGATGGATAGCGACCGGCTCGTGCGTGTTCCAGAGAATCTTGGTTGGCATCAGTGCCGAATATCTGAACGACGCATCGCTTTCGCAGCTGCGCTAAACGCTTGAGAATCAGTATCGCAAGGGTGTAGGCCTCTTCGCCGGTGCCGGCTCCCGCGACCCACGCCCGGATCGGCTCGCCGTTCTTTTTCGAGGCGATCAAGGGGCGGAGCACCGTCTTGTCGAGGGCGTTCCACGCCTCCATGTCGCGAAAAAAACCCGTTACTCCAATCAAAAGATCTTTGCGCAACGCCGAAACTTCATCCGGATGACGTCGCAGATACTTGGCGTATTCCTCGAGGTTCTCAATGTTCAAGATTCCCATGCGCCGCTCGATGCGGCGGATCAGCATAGCCTGCTTGTAGCCGGCGAAGCTCTGGCCATGTCCTGCCTCCAGCAGCGCCAGAACAGTGCTGATGGGATTGCTGATTCGCGAACTTGATCGCGGCACGGAAGGCTTGCGCACGTACGAATGGCGCGCGTAATTCAAGAGGACGCGCGGCATTTTCGCAATCGAAAGGACGTAGGCCACCAGCCCGGTTGCAATCGCACTGCGCGGCATGCCATCGAACTGCGCCAACTCGGGTGTCTGCACCAGGACGATGCCTCCATTTGCAACGATTTCTTTCAGGCCCAGTGCGCCATCGCTCCCCGTACCCGATAGAATGATGCCGACGGCGCGCTCGCGCTGATCCTGGCCCAACGAGCGAAATAAATGGTCGACCGGCAGGCGACGTCCGCGCTTCTCAGTCGGCTTTGTCAGCCGAATGCAGCCGTCCTTGAGCCCGATGTCGCGGTCAGCCGGCGTTGTGTAAACGCAGTTGGCTTCTAAGCGCAGACCCTCCGCGGCCTCGCACACCGGCATCACGGTGTGACGCGAGAAAAGTTCTGCCGATAAACTGCGCGGCGTCGGGCTCAGGTGCTGAAGTATGATGAAGGCAAGACCGCTGTTGGCTGGGACGACTCGCAGAAACTCCACGAGCGCGTCAAAGCCGCCGGCGGAGGCCCCGATTCCTACCACGCAGGGGTGGATTGTCCTTTCGCGCGAGGAATTCGTCGCAGCACTGGCCGCCGCGACGCGATTTTTTCTCGATCCCCCGCTTCGCTTCGCAGGCATGCTTCGTGTCCAGACAGCCAAAGTGCGAGTCTACGTCACTTGATCGTATTAGGGATCCTGGGCTTTCGATTTGCAACGGCCCCAGCGAAGGAAAAACTACCGCGCTGGTGCAGTCCCGCGGTACCTGTCCCGGCCCATGCGTGGGGCTGGAGGGACTTAAATCCGTGAGTCGGAAGGAGGACAATCGAGAACTTCTAATATCGCAACGCGCTGTCCCGCCTCGCAAAGCTCATAACAAGTGGACCCATTGATTCGCAATTCCTTACCGGCGGCGAGGGTTGCGAAAACCTCTTCGAACATCGGAAGATTGAGTTTTCGCGCTTCCTCCGCAACTTCAGCGCACAAAGTCGCCCGCGCAAGCGCTAGGCCATCGGGGTCGACAAGAAGAATCGCTTTTGCCACAGTTTGCCTCTAACTTCTGTGTTGAGGATGTCAAGCCAATCTCGGCTCGACTCAGTCAGGCATCGGGGCATTTTTCCTCGCATTCGGCAGCCCAGGCGGTTCCCGAGATAAATGGACCTTCGCGTCGCACTTCGTAGGAATCCCTCCCTTGCACTGCCGGTGGCGCTTCCCGCGCGAACTTCGTGCCAAGAGAAGTTCGGTCGAAGGCGGTTCCGAGGCTGAATGCGCGCACCGATGGCGGTGTTGCCGGGTCGCGTCGAGCCCGATGACGCAGCGACCAAAGGGCGGCCGCCAACCGCGCTGGAGTGCCAACGTCATTCCAGCCACAGGGAGAAACGCAGAGGAACTGCAGGCGATCGGGGTGCTTCTGCAGCACATCATGCGAAAAGTCCATCGCTGGTTGGCGGGCATAGAACGACGCGAGTGCCGCCGAGGGCACTCGGGGATTCGACCAATTCTCTACGATCGTTGATAAATCCAACATCAGACCGGCGTGTTGCCGCGCATAGAGACGAACAATCTGTGAAATGCGGCCTGAAAAAATGCCGGTACTCCAGACGCTGCCGGCCCGTATCAACTGCGCGGCCCTAGCACGATCCGGCTTCTCGACAAAGCTGCGCACTGGACGCATCCCGATTCCGGAATCGGGGTATGGAGACAAATAGCCAAAACCGGAATCGGGCGCGTTCGGGAAGATGCCGAGGAGCGTCACCTTGCTGCTGGCAAATGCTTCAGACGTCATTGCCTGGCGCAATGACTTAGCCAGCACTGCTTCATCCTCGACATAATGATCTGAAGGCAAGCAAAGTACAGCGGCGTCGGGATCAGATTTCGCAATGAACAACAACGCTAACAAGATCCCCAGGCCGGTACCTCTTTGGCTTGGCTGGACTAGCATACTCGAGCGCCGCATCGCGAACAGTTCCAGTTCCCACCAGCGACGATGCGCTTCGGTTACGACGGTAACAATTCGCGCACGCGGTACAAGCCCCATGGCACGCTGCAATGACAACTGCAGCAACGACTGGCCGCCGTCGAGTGAACAGTATTGCTTAGGCGTGGAGGGGCCGCGGGAGTTGGCGCTCAACGAGCGAAGCCGGCGCCCCTCGCCGCCGGCCAAGATGACAACCCAGGCTGGTCGCCTTGGACTGTTCATGTTTGTGCGCTCATTCGTGGGTTGAATCCATCCAGTGCGACGGTCAGCCTATGCCGTCCTTCCATCTCAGCATATTCAGGTTCTACGGTAAGAGTATTACCTGGTATCGGGTAATCCTCGGCGACTTTTCCGCGAAACCGTCTTGCGAGGTACAGTGTCGTGCTACTGGGCGTCTCACGGATGCGAGGTTAGAGTCCCCGCCCAACGGAATACCAATTCACCGTGCCACCGGGGATTTGTCGGAGAGGGGAATGACGGACTGGCAAGGGCACAAAGAAGTCACGACAGCGGTGTTGCTCGATTTGGTTACGACCGCTCACACTGGGCGCACGCATTTCTCCCGATCAGAAAGGGCACTTTTCACCGCGTGTGAGTTTTGGGCCGCGAGCCGCAATGGATCTCTCGCCGATCTCCTAGCCGATGATCCATGCAGGCAACTGCGGGCAGCCGAGGATTCGTTCAACCTCATCGGCTTGACGAGAATAGCGAGAGCGCTGGCGCAGGCGCGCTTGGAGGTAACCTCAAGCTCCTCGACAAGCGATGTAGCAAAAACATTGGAAGTGGATCTTGCTGAGATTGATGAGCCCGTTGATTTGCTGCTTGCGCGCTTTACGCGAAGGCATAGCGGCGGGCAAATCACAGGCGCCACCCTAGCGGTATGGACAGCGCGTTTGCGGTCAAGCCGGTTACATCCTGTCCACTAGTGCGCGGAGTCGCGCGCTCATCTTGGCCGCAGGTAGATGGACACTGTGGCCATGTCCGGGAAGGATCCACTCGAATGGGTACTCTCCAAGCCGCCCAAGGGAACGCTTGAGCTCACTCCATGAGTACCAGCATGCCTCGCGGAAAGCGATCAAGTCGTGTGTCTCGCGACTCCAGGCAACAGAGTCACCCGAAAATAGATACGTGTCACGCCACAAGTAGACCACGCTGCCTTGCGTGTGCCCGGGTACGGGCATTGCGGTCAAGCTTCCTCCGAGGTCGGTCATTCCCGTTCCCTTCAGCACATTCGTAGCATAGGGAGCAGCCGAGCGGTCATCGTCGTGGATCCAGACTCGTGCGTTGAACCTATGGGCGTACTTGTCGGCATCAGCTACGTCATCTCGATGCGAGAGCAGAACGTCGGTGAGACCACCCATGCGCTCAAAGGCCTCCACCAGTGTCGCGACGTAACGTGGTGAATCGATGAGCAGGTTTCCTTCTGTCCTTTGGATGAAATATGAGTTGGCGCCGAATGAGGAGCGCGCGTTGTAACCACAGCGGTATATGCCCGGCTCGATCTCTTGAGGAAACAAGTCGGGCGGCTGCTCGAGCCGGCCTTCCTTACCAATAGACGCGGTTGGACAGAGGAGTAATGCACGCCAAGCCGCTCGCGTCTCATCGTCTGTTACCGGCTGCCGGGCAAATACCGACTTACCGCCGTGCTCCACAATCAGCCCCGGCGCAACCTCTCTTGATGCTGCGCAATTGATGCAGCGCTCATCTATGAACCAATCGCCCGTCGCTGAGATAGGGTTCCGAGCCTCACGTTTAGGCATGTGACCTCCGACTATCTCGCACATTATCGGCACGGCGAGCTGCGACGGCAATGCGGCCAAGACCGGTTACTGGTCGTCGCCATTAGCCACTGTAGGTTGTGCCTCCCCAATCTTGCAAGGCGGCGGGTTCACTTCGCTTTGACGTCAAATAGCCGCGGCACCGGCGCGGGTTTTGCCCCTCTTCCGCCGCTGACCAAAGAAGTAACCTAGTCGCGACGAAAGCTCTCGTAGTTGTGTATATGACTGCCCACGACGACGACCCGTGCGCGAGTTCCCTGCGGCGAATGACAGCAATTTAGGCGTTGGTTCGCCGTCCAGCGAAAGGATGATATCGTCGCGCTACTTCGTCAGAAGGGCATATTGCGCGTCGACGTATGCCCACGCTTGAGCACCGGATTGAAGCACGACCGATACGCGTCCGAGTGGAGCCACTTCGTACTTGTCGGCATTCTCAATCTCAGTTTTTGCCAATGAAAACGCCGTTCCGGGAATCATGTCCGAAGGATGGCCGGTGAATCGGGCCATCGTGTGGTGCGACTTCCCACTGATTGCGATTACCTCCGGCTCTTTTACGGCGAACAAGACGAGCTCGAACCCTGCCAACGTATCACGAACACCGGACAACGGCCGACCAAATAGCGCGACTTGTACAGCCTCGAGTTGGAGGGTGCCGTATGAGAAGAGAAGCTGAATATGCGCTTCGTGTAGTGTCATTGGATGTTTGGCTATTTTTGCGAAGTAAGACTAGCCGGCTCGGCATGCGGTCCTGGGCGGGCCGTGTCTGCCGCGTTGGATCAGCGGCAGGCTACGGATCGAACGAAGACCACGCCGGCTGCGCTTGTTGCGAACAGCGAAATTCGGCGGTCAAACAGGGAAATGCATACGGGGTCGCAGCGTACGGACTTACGCCATACGGTTTGGGCGCATAGAGGCCATTCATCAACAGCCGCGAATCTACATTTTCATCCGAATTCAACTGCCGCCTACCGAAATTGGGTTGGCTCAATTCAGAGGCCATATCTTCGGTGACGCAAGCAGACAGCGTCGAACCGATCATCAAGACCGGAATCAAACCGACCGGATTTATTAGTCTCATGGTCACCCCCACATTCCAGATACACGGGCGAGCAATACGATTCAGCGGAAGCATTCCGACTCATTGATACCATAAGACTCATGCAAACTCAAAAGTGCGACGTTCGGGGAACCATGGACCACCTTCGCGCCGATCTGCCGGCGCGTAGCAAGCCGAACGCGCCGGCGGGCCTAATGTGCTTGCTGCGCGGATCGTGTGCCCTGGCTTGCACTGTAGTGCGCCAGAAAATCTTGAATCACCGCGCGTATGCCGGTTTTATCGAACACGAAGAAGACTTCGTTGGCGCGCGGCGCGCGCCGAAAATAATCCTCTTCCGGGATGCGGGGATAATCCGGGCGGTGCGCAATTGTTACCGAAGCACAGTTGATCTGCTCATCCGGAGAGAGTCGCAAGTCATGCATGGACTCCAGGGCGAACAATTTCCTGATTTGTAGGGCGTGCGCGGTGGGATGCGAATATATTTTCTGCACGCTGAGGTGCCGCTCGCCGGGCGGCAGCGACACCACGGTGCCCGCGGGTCCATAGGGATAGTGGTTGTTGTCGGAATGGTTGGTGTAAAGCAGAAAGATCGGATTACCTTGCCAGCGCTCGAGTGCTTGGACGAGGGCCACGCTGGTGAATTCATGATCCGGATGCGTGTCCAGCCGTGGATCGGGCATCACGACAATTCCCGGGTTCACTTTGCGCAAGACCTCCGCCAAATCTTCCACCAAATGCTGCCAGCTGTTGCTGCGCGCAGCGCTCGATACCAGTTTGCTCAAATTGGCGCGACGATAGAGTGCCACATCGGTATTTGCACTATAGACTTCGGGAAAAGTTTTCTTCGGTGCCAGATACATCGCTTCCAGCTTCCCATCGAAGTAACCGAGATTGGCGGTGCGCTCCGGAGGAATATTGCCCTGCCACGGAACAGTCACGCTGTCCACAGCACGCAGATAGCCTTTGAGGGCGTAATGCTCCGCCGGGTCGCTGACGCTGGCGCGATAGTTCATGTCGCCGGCATTGCCTGCGGTCACCGTGACCACGCTGGCTTGCCGATCGGCATACAGGCCGAATGCGGCGATTTCGGCATCGTCGGGATGAGGCGCAACGACTAAGATACGTTCTCGCAAGTCGAGATGATTGTCGAATAAACGTAGCGTGGTCGTTTCGGACTCGAGCCTCACCGCATGAATGCGAATGATGACTTCGGTCCCACCGGCAAGGTGCTGGCGCAAGCCGCTTAAATTCAACCAACGCACACCCACCGCATTCGTATCGAGATACTGTTGAATGCGGAACTCACCGACAGAGACCTCAACCCAGGGGTCTGGTTCTGCGCCCCAGCTACGCACTGCAAGCAAAGCTGTGTCCCATCGAGTGACTGTGCGTGGCCAGGTGAAGCTTACGGCATCGGCAATTCCCGACAGTCGGATGACGTGGGTAACACTGTCTGCGGCCGCAAATTCATAAGGGTCACTCTCGTAGTGCGCTGTGGTTGCGGCACCAGCCGCCGGGGGCGCATTGATTTGAGGACTTGCCGGCGTTTGAGCGGCGCTGACCCCTGCAGCCGCCGCCAATATCGTTATCACCAACCCTGAAATGTATCTAGACATCGATGCGGTTCAATTCTAAGTTTGGTTCGTGCCGCCCCGGGTTGCGTTGCGAATGAGCGGTCGCGCCCACACGCCGACGCTCAAGACCACCCCGAAGGTGAGATACAGAAACAGCATTCCGATTCGCAGGCCGAACTGATCCCCGAGCCAGCCAATAACAAAGGGCACGAGCGCACCACCCATGATCCCCGAGCACAGGACCCCGGCGAAAGGGCCATGGTGCTGGGGTACCGAGTTCAAGCCCAGCGACACCAGTGTGGGCCACATGATCGAGGCAAAGAAACCGATGCAGGGAAAAGCCACTCGGGATACTTCGGCCGGGCCAAACAGGGCCAGCGACAGCATGCACACCGCACCGATTGCAAATCCGATCAACACGTGCCGACTGTCAAACAGCTTCAGCAAGCCCATCCCGAGAAGACAGCCGGCGGTCATCAGTCCCCAGTAGTAAGCCACCGCATCCGCGCCTCCCTTGTGGGGATCGACATGGTGATAGCGCTCCAGAAACGGGGACATCCAATCGGCCGTGCCTTGCTCGCAGCCGACGTAGGCAATGATCGCGAGAAAATAAAGCCAGACGTAAGGATTGCGCAGAAGCTGCCGGTACATGGAAAGCGTGCCCGCCGACTCCTCCGCCGTACGCTCGACTTTGGGTAAGCGCAGCAATGTGATCAGGACCACGCAAGCGCCGGCGACCACGGCAAATATCCAATAAATCGATACCCATGGAAGCGCGGGAGCGGTAATGCTGCCGAGGACCCCGTAGAGGCCGTGAAGATCGCGATGGGCGGGATCGAGGTGCCTCACGAGATCGGAGTAGACCAGAGGGCTCACGAAGGATGCGGCGCCGAAGATAAGCTGCGCGAACGCGGAGTTGAATGCAAAGTGCTCCTCCCCTCCGGCCACACGCAACAGGGGATTGATCGCAACCTGCAGCACCGCCATCCCGGCCCCGATCGCAAAGAGCGAAGTCACGGCCATTGAATACGTGGGGAACGCCGCGAAACTTGCCGCGCCTAGGGTCGCCGCGATGAAGGAGGCGACCATGGGTTTCTTTTCTCCCCAGCGCTGCACCGCAAAGCCCGCAGGAATCGACATCACGCCGTACGCAATGAAGAACGCGAACGGCAGAATCGCGGCCATCGTGAGCGACACGTGGAAGTCGGCGATAATGTCCGGCACCAAGGGCCCGAGGATATTCGTCAGAAAGGAGATGACGAAAAACACGAAGAACACCACCGCAACGAGAAATCCGCTCCTGCCTTGCGTTCCGGCGCGCACCGTGGCACTCATCGTCATTCGCCTACACGACCGGCACTTGGCTGATGTTGTTCTTCGGGTCCATCCAAAACGACTCGTTCACGAAGCGGCTGAAGATTTCGCGCGGCAGAATGGGGGTACGCTCGATCGGCTCCACCTTCGGCCGCACCCTATGCAGGCCGGGCATGCCGACGCGGGCGTCGAACTCGTCGGCATTGTAGGAAATGTGGTCGAAGTCATGGTCGAACCAAGGTTCGCCGATGAATTGGTAAACCGCGCGCATGGCCGCCGACGGATTGCGCGCCAGACTTTCGTAGGTCAGCAGCAGCAAGTGGCCCGGGGCATACTGGCCGTAGAACGCATCCTTGGTGGCCTGGAAGGAGAACCCCACCATGCCGCGCGGATCGGTCAGCGCCTCGACGCGCGAGTACACCGTGGTGTTGGTGTCGAACCGGAACACCTTGCTGACGCCGACCGGTTGCCGGCGCACCAGCCGTTCCATGCTGTCGAGCACCCAGGACAATTGGCGAACGCACGCGATGACCTTCGCCTCCGGAAACAGGGTCTCCAGCAACTGCATCCGGCTGCACCACAGCCGGCTGGTATCGAACACGACGCCGGCGTCCGCTTGTCCCGCGTAGAAGTTCTCGACCAGCCCGCGCAGCATGGCAACGCGTTGCTCGTCGGAGACGTCGAACGAAAAATCGTTCTTGCTGCTGGTCTCCGCCATCACCACCCCCATGATGTCGGCGAGCGGGCTGGTCATGCCCGAACGGAACCGCGGGTTCTGGTTGAGGATGGCCGCCAGGAGCGTGCTGCCCGAGCGCGGCATCCCGGAAATGAAGTGGAACTTGCGGGCTGACTTCGCGACGTGGGGTACCGCAGGCATGGGGTCCCTCTCCTGTGAATCGGTGCTGTGAATGTATATAACCTCCCCAACCGGGGTGTCCGGATGATATCCCGTTCGGGCGGGCGTGCAGCAATCCTCGTGACAGTCCGGCCAGATTCAATGAGCCCCCTCCTGCGCAGCGGCTGTCCGACTCTCGACTGCCAGCGGAACACTGAGGGTCGGAACGTTCCATCCACTCACTTCGACGACCGGCGTCGCCGAGCCCGGCGTCGCGACATGCGCGGTCAGGGTCAGCGATTCGCCGGGCCACAGCGTCACGTCGTTGTCGCTCCACAGGATCGGCAGCATGAGCTCGCCGCCCGCGGCTCGCTTGATCGACACGTGCTGGAACAGCGCCACGGCCTTGGAGGATGGGGGTACCGTCAGCGTGACCGTGGCGATGTCCTCGGCGCCCTCGTGCCGCATCGTTGCCCGGACCTCGCTCGTCGCGGCCGGCAGGGACTGCAATGGCGTCAGGTCCGCGTATCGCGTCACTGGCGTGAGGTACCAGTTCGAATGCGCCCAGTCGAGCTCGTCGGTTTGGGTCGACAGCCAATAGACGTTGCGGCTGATCGGTTTGCCGTCGGCGGAAGCAAGCTCGAGCTCGATGAAGTAGACGCGCGACAACCCGGCCGGCGCCGGCAACGTCGTCAATTGTCTAGTCGCATTGCCGGCGAGCTCGATGTGCTGCTGGCGCCGCTCGTAAGGCACGCTGCCGTCCAGGTTACGTACGCGGATCATCGCCCGCAACCCATGCTCCTTGTTGAGCGTGTGATTGACCAGCATGATCGCGCGCGTATCGTATGAGTACTGGATGTGCACCGGCTCATTGGCGATCTTGGCGCCGAAGTAGGCGCCGGCCGGATTCAGGAAATAATCGTACAGATGCCAATGCAGCGACGGCCACGCGTTGTTGAGCATCCAGTAGATGACGCCGGTCGAGGGCTTGGCCGCATCCATGTGCGCATTGAACGCCTCGAATTGCGCCCGCACGTTATCATAGTTCTCGAGCTGGGACTTCTCGACGTAGTCCTCGAGACTCTTGGGCGGGCCATAGCGCGTCGCCAGCGCGGTATCGAACGGCTCGATGGTCGCGAATACCGACCAGGCGGCCGACGCGTGAAACTGCCGTGCCTGCGGGTCTTTCCACAGCGCCTCCCGCTCCTGCGGCGAGAGCATGCGGTTCAGGTCGTCCATCAGCGGAATCGAGGCGCCCGCGCTGACTTCGGAGTCGAACCCGAAGGCGCCGCCCAGCTTGTCGGCATACCAATACGCCGGCGGAATCCACGAGTACGGCCCGGCCATCTTCATGCCGGACGGACCGGTCTCGGCCGTCGCCTGGTCCACTGCCGCCGCGATGATCGGCAGCGACCAGTTCTCGGCATGCAAGGTGTCAACGTACATCTTTGAGATCGCTGCCGGCGGCGCGTTGTCACTGCCGATGAGAAATCCGATCACCGACGGATGATTTCGCAGCAGACGCGCCTCGCTCGCCATCGAGGCTTGTGCCACCTTTTCGTCAGAAGCGTCCCACGGCTCGCCGCCGGTCTTGGCCCACGACTCCCATTTGTCGCAGCACTCCCAGCCGGCGAGGATCATGATGCCTTCGCGGTCGGCGAGGTCGTAGAAGCGCGCGTCCTCCAGCTTGCCCTCGCTGCGCAAGGTGTTGAGCCCGAGGTTCACGACGTAACTGAACTCGGCCTCCATACGTTTGGGGTCATCTCGCAGGAACATGTCCGGCGCCCAGCCCGCGCCGCGAATCAGGACGGGCTTGCCGTTGATGACGAACTGGTGATAACCCTGCGCGGTGAGGTGGGAGCTGACACTGCGTATGCCGAACGTGGCGCTGGCCCGGTCGGAGATCCCATCATCGACGGCAGCCGCCAACTGCACGGTGTAGAGCTTATGGGCGCCCAGACCGACCGGCCACCAGATCTGGGGATGGGTCAGATCCAGGCCCGGATCGCTCTTCGGGGAAAATGACACGGTCTGTGTCTGACCGGGTTCAAGGTGGATCGTTCGTTTGAGGGACACGCCGGCCACGACGCCTGTGATCGTTGCATCGTGTGCCGACGCATCGAGGTTTTGCGCCTGCACGTTCACGGATAGCGCGGCGTGAGTGAGATTGGGAAGCGACAGCGTCGATGTCACCTGTGGCGATCCGATCTCGACCGGCCCCCTGCGCACGATATCCACGCCACGCCACGGCCCCATGTTGTTGTCCGGCGGTGTCGGGTTCCAGTCGACCCAGCCAATCGACAAGCTCGACCTTGGATCGGCCGGATGCACGCGCAATGCGAGGACGTTGCTGCCCGCGTGTACCCACCGGCTCACGTCGAGCTCATGCACGGGATAGGCGCCAGCGACGGCGGCCTGCTCGGCGACGAGGTTCCCATTCAACCAAACATCGGCGCTCGCGATGATGCCGTTGATACGCAGAAGCGTGCGTGTTGCCCGCCCTCCCCCGACCGAAGCTGAACTCGGTGCGATACCACCAGGGAATCACGAACACATTGCCGCTGGAATCGGGCTCCTCGGCCGCACGCAAATTGTCGCTGTAGAATACGTTCTTGTACGTGCCATTCTCCAAGAGCCCCGCCATCACCGTCGCGCGGCCGCTCACCGGGTACCAGTCGCTGCGTCGAATAACCGGATAGCGGAGACTTCGGCGCCGCTTTGCTGCGCTTTGGCGCTCGATTGAATCTGCCAATGGGCGATGGCAGTTGCCGACCCGGCGTCGCCACCCACCGGAGTGGGGGCAAAGGCGTTGTCGGCGCAAGCGAGCGACGGGCCCGCCAGCGCCGCCAGCGCCGCCACCACGCGGATTGTGGAAATGGCACGGATTCGTGTCACCACTGCCCGCGGACGCCGAAAGTTAACATGCGTTCGGCGAAGTTCGAGTGCCCGAATTGGTCCGGCCATACCAGGTAGAAGCGCTGGTACTCGTTGGTGAGATTCGTGCCGTCCAGGAACACTTCGAGGTACTTGTTGAACTTATACGCGACCGATGCATCGACGTACTGCTGGGGCGCCTCGTACTCTTCCAGGCCGAGGATGCCTCCAATGTTATCCTTGTAGGCTCGCTTCGAACGGTAGTTGTACGCGACGCGAGCCTGAAAATGCTTGTCCTGGTACCAGAGAATGAAGTTCCCCGACTCGGTCGAGTTGTCCTGGAACGGGATCTTGTTTCCCGCCAGATCTCTTTGTCCCGTGTTGCTGGGCGCGTACGTGAAGTTGAACTCCATGCCGGTGTAGGAGAGGAGCCCCGGCAGGAAACTGAATCCTTGCCGATAGTCGAACTCCGCGCCTTGGATGCTGTTGCCCGAGCCCTGCAGCGGTTCGGTGATCGAGATGCAATGGTGGCGAACCACACCGTCCGCGTCCGGGAAATTGCAATTGATAATGGCGCCGTTCTTGATGAAGCTCTGCACGTTGATATGGAACAGTTCGAGGCTCAACATGCTCGTGGAGTTGATGTAGTACTCGAACGAAGCGCCGTAGTTCGAGGAGCGCCACGGATTGAGGGTTGGATTACCGTTCGAGCTGCCCGTCGCCACCTGGTAGATCGGACCCGTCTTGGTTTCCTGCAGCGAATAGTTCAGCTGCAAGCCTCCGCCCCACTCGCTCAAGTTGAGAGGCATCATGTTCTTCGAATAGGAGAGGCGCATGGTGAACTGACTGGTCATATTCAGCGCGAGGTTGAGCGCCGGCAGAACGTCGTTGTAGCTGCGTTGGATGACCTGGGTACCGGCCGCGGCAGGCTCGGTGATGTTTTGACCCGGCAGTCCGGTCAAATACTGGGTAATGCTGAGATTGGTGTGAATCAAGCGAGCACCCACGTTACCGCTGTAGCGCATGCGCCCGAGCTCTCCGTTGAAATCGGCCTGCACATAGCTCGACAGCTCCTTCTGCCATACGGCCCAACTGGTTTGAGGCGAAGCCTGTGTCGTGGTATTGGGATAAAGCGACTTCCAGTACGCCATGGGATCATCCAGGGCGTGCGGGTTCACCGCCCAGAAGGTGACCCCAGAGCCCAGCAAGTTGGTGTATTTCTGAAAGTTATTGGCGAGGGGCCCCGGACTTTTCAACACCTGCTGCGACGACAACTCGCCGGCACGGAAGGCGCCGAGTGCGTTGCCCGCAGTACACCACGTATTGGGTGTCGTGTCCGTCGCGTTGCCAGCCAAGATCACATCGGAACCGACATATCGCACCAGACAGCCGTGGGGGTCGCTCGCACCCATGCCGGCGTACACGGGGGTGACCAACGTGTACCCCTGGTTACTGCCGCTGCGAATGCTGTTGCGAACGCCGAAATTGAGGTGAAATGCATCATTGAAGAGGTAGTGCCCGTCGAAGCGCAGCGCGGTAAGCGCGGTGCTGGCGGTTGTAGTCTTCGCCCGATTCCAGCGTCTTCATGGTCCACCCGTTGGGATTTGCGAAGTCGGCGGCAAGCGATGCCGGCATGCCGATCGTAACGTTCCGCCCCGTGAAATTCGCGATGATGGGGACCGTATTCTGGGGAATGCCGTTGGCGTTGAATACACGGGGCCCGCCCAGTTGAGTGGGGTAGTTAAAGGTTCCGCAGGGCAATGAGCTTTTGGGGTCGGCCCACAGGCACCCATTGGAATCGGAGATGTTGATGTCGGTCTCGATGTAGTCCTGTCTCGCCGTTTCGCGAATGCCGCGCACGCTCCCCTTGAAAGGACCGCCATTGTCGAAGTCCAACTGGACATTGAAGTTCTGCGCGGTGGATTGCCACCGGTTGACTTGCGAGTACGATTCGACGTCACCCGGGTATTTTTCGTACACCTGGGTGGTATAGATGTTGGAGCCGGCCCAGTTGGGATCTTGCGGCGGCGTGTTGTACTGACTTAGGGCGGTACTCCCGGTGTTTCTGGACTGCAACGGCACGTAGGTCGCGCCTTGCCAATTGGTGGAATTGAACTGGATGCCGACGGTGCGTTCCCACTGATCCTGATGTGCATAGAAGTAATCGCTGGTCAATTTGAGCCCGTGGTCCAGATCCACCTGGAACGACGCGTTGGCGGCCTCGCGCTTGCGCTGAATGCTGCTGTTGTAAAGGCCGATGTTCTGGCTACCCATGAACACGCCGTTGGACTTCCCGTCGCCGTTCACATCGACACTGCCGTTGGGATTTTGCACGATGCGCTTGGGAATCGGCGCACCGTTCCACGCACCGAGGAATCCGTTGTAGGCGGCTGCGCTGTAACCGTTCTCGCCGTGGAAGATAACGCCATACTGGTCGAGGCTCTCGCTCGCGTTTGCACCCGAACCATATTTGCCCGCCGTGCCGAACCGAGTGGTATCGGAAAAGTCACCGTGCACCAGAAAACCCCAGCGACCATCATCATTGAAGGACACGAGACCGCTGGCTTCCGGCCCCGTTTTGCGAGTGGTACTGCCCCGTTCCGCGTCGGCGGAATAGTTATAGGTGAAGCCATGCGGCAGATCCCAGGGCCGATAGGTGTGTAGATCGAGCGCACCTGAGATGCCGCTCGAGGTCTGCGCGGCTGTGGCCGACTTGATGACGTCCACCTGATTGAACAGTGTCGCAGGCAGTGTGCTGAAGTCAGGTTGTTGCGAGTCGATCTGATCCGGCGTGATGAATACCTCACCGTTCAGCATGGTGCCGACCTGAGGCAAGCCGCGCACGGCCACCGAGGTTCCAACGCCCGCGTCGCGGTTGATTTGCACGCCGGTGATGCGCTGAAGAGCGTCCGTGATGGTCACGTCGGGCAATTGGCCGATGTTCTCCGCCGAGATGCTGTCCTGGATACTCGGCGCCAGGCGCTTTATTTCGATCGCGCGTATCTGCGACGCACGTACCCCGGTCACGGTGACTTCCTGCAACTCGTCAGCGCTCAGGGTCCCGGACTTGGCTTTCTGGGCGTCGGGTGGGGTCGCGGGTCCGTCCGATGGAGCAGGGTCCGGCGCCCCCGCATTCTGCGCCGGGGCAGCAGCGAGCTCGGCTGGCATCGCGGACGCCGCCGCGGCGGCAAGCAATGCCATGGATATCGCCGCTGACAGGGGGTGCTTGCGATGTACGTTTGACACAGGCTCTGCTCCCTTGACGACTCTATTGATTCGGTCGATTGACGAATCAATGTCGCATGATGCATGCTTTTCGTCAAGTCGAGGTGGCTTTTGCGGTGATACAGGCTATGATAGTTCGGATAGGTGACGAATCAAATGAAATCGCCCGTGCCTTCCCCATCGATCACCAGCGTGACCCGCCAGCTGTCGCGACGGAGTGTTTTTGAAGCCCTTCTGCACCGCAGCCCCATCTCGCGCGCCGATCTGGCCAAGGTGACCGGACTTTCGAAACAGACGATGTCGGAAGTCATCGACGCGTTCGAGCAGCAAGGGCTGGTGCGTCAGACGGGACGAAGCAGCGGCAATGTCGGACGGACCGCCGTATTGTACGAATTGAGCCCCGAAGGCGGTCACGTGCTCGGCATCGACTTAGGCGCCCGGCGATTGACCGTCGCGCTTGCCGATATTGCCGGACGAGTGCTCGCTGAAGTCGACGAAGCCACCGACAGCCGCGGCGGAGCCTGGACGCTCGACCAGATTGCCCGGCTCTCGGATCGTCTGGCGCGTGACAATCACACCCACCCCAGCCGCATTCGCTCCATCGTGATGGCCACTCCCGGAGTGGTGAACCCCAAGAGCGGTGCCATCGAGATGGCTCCGAACATCACCGGCCTGGATCATCTGAATGTCGTGGGCCTGCTGGGGGAGAAACTCGGCAGTCCCGTCGTCCTTGAAAATGACATCAATCTCGCGCTGCTCGGCGAAATCTGGCATGGCTGCGCACAAAACGTTGACAACGTGGCGTTCCTCGCGCTCGGTAGCGGCGTTGGACTGGGACTCTATGTCAACGGCCGGCTCGTTCGCGGTGAGAACGGCGCCGCCGGCGAGATCGGCTACCTGCCGATCGGTGGCGATCCGCTGCAAGCCGAGACCCGCCTGCAGGGCTGCCTCGAATACCAGGTTGGCGCCACCGGAGTCGTGCGACGTTACCGGGAGGCCGGTGGTTCCGAGGTCGATTCGGAGAGAGCGGTCTTTGAGCAAGCGCAGGCGGGCGATTCGGTTGCTGCGTCCGTGGTCGACGAGACGGCGCGGCTGACAGCTCTTGCGGCCGCGGCGGTCATCGCAACCGTGGATCCGCAACTGCTTGTTCTGGGTGGCTCGGTCGGAGCGCGTCCTGATTTCGCGGACAAGGTCGCGCGCATGCTGTTGCAGCTCTCGCCGCGGCCGGTGGAGGTTCGCACCAGTATCTTAGGCAGACGGGCAGGCGTGGTGGGTGCACTGTCCGTCGCCTTGCGACGGCTCCATCATGAATTCTTCGGGGTCGCAGAGCACGCAGCGGCTCTTCCTCTTCCGCCGCCCGCGCAGCGCAGCGCACGTCAATGATGCGCGAAGCCGCTTATTGTTTTGCGGCAGACTCTGGGCGGCACGAAGCTCGCCGCAGCGATTGCCGATGCGCGCGGGTCTATCGTGGCGGAATTGACCGAGCCCACCGATCCGCGCGGCGCCACGTACGTTGCCGAACAAATCGCCGCCTGCGCCGGGAAGCTGGCGCAAACCGTCGGGATCGAAGTCGCGCGGGCGCGTCATGTCATGGTGGGAATTCCCGGAGCGATCGATCCTCGCACAGGCCGTGTTTCCTTGATTCCAAACATCGCAGGATTGGAGGACTTTGATGTCCTCGGCTTTCTGCGCAGCCGCTTCGGACCGGATGTTGCAATCGAGAACGACGTGAATCTCGCGATGCTGGGCGAGCATGCGCTCGGGTGCGCCGATCACTGCCGCAATGCTGCGTTCTTAGCGCTCGGAACAGGTGCGGGGCTCGGCCTGCTCATCGATGACAAGCTATTTCGGGGCGCGCGTGGCTCGGCGGGGGAAATCGCGGACCTGCCAATCGGGTGCGACCCGACAACGCAGATCTCATCTGCCCGCGGCACATTCGAGTTCGAAGTGGGCTCCCTTGCCATCGTGGATCGATATCGGCGGCACGGCGGAACCGATGCCGCGACGGTACGTGATATTTTCAGACTCCTCGAACAAGGAGACCCAGTGGCGGCGTCGGTCCTCGACACGACGGCGCGCTGGGTGGCCCTCGCCGTGGTGACACTGCAATCCCTCCTCGATCTGGAACTCATCGTGTTCGGGGGAAGCATCGGCGTGCGTCCCGAGCTGTACGAGCGGGTCCGACGGGCCCTGCCAGCCCTCTTCTCACGACCCATTACCATCGCACCCAGTCGGCTAGGCGATCGCGCAGGGCTCATCGGCGCCGCGTGGGCCGCGGGGCAGGCCCTGCGTCAGAACCCTCAGCCCGCGTAGTGCGGATATCTGCCATTGAGTGAATGTCGCCACAGCACTTCCTTCACTGCGTGCGACGGACCTTTGCGCAAGATCACAGACGCCCGCTCTCGCGTTGGCTGAATGTTCTGGAGCAGATTGGGCAGATTGACTGACCGCCATATTCCCTGCCCAGTCGTTCTGACTTCCGCCGGCCGCAGGTCTTTGAAGTGATGAAAATAAGAGGTGGACCGTTGGAATACTGTTCTCTGCAGTACCGAGAACCGCTCCACGTACCATTGCTCCACATCATTTTCATCCGCATCGAGGTAGATGCTGAAGTCGAAGTAGTCTGTGGCCACGGCGGCGCTATCGCGCGACGATCCCTGCAAGACGTTGAGCCCCTCGAGAATCAGGACTTGGGGCCTCTTGATCGTTTGAAATTGTCGGGGGACAATGTCGTACAACTCATGCGAATAGACGGGTACCCGAAGCTCCGGCTTGCCTTCCTTTAGCTCCGCCAGAAACACCAGCATTCTTTCCAGATCATAGCTTTCTGGAAAACCCTTACGCTGCATGAGTTTTCGATTTTCAAGAATTGCAGTTGGCCACAAGAATCCGTCTGTCGCGACCAATTCTACGGTTCGGCCTGCCTGAGCCAGCAAGGCGCGGAGAACCCTGGCAAAGGTGCTCTTTCCAACTGCTACGCTACCTGCCACTGCGATCACGTAAGGATGCACGCCGTTGGCTTTTATTTGAATATCAAGGAGCCGGCAAAGAGGACCAATGACCTCTTCCACCTCTGATACATGCATGGGTTCGTTGACGCCCTTGAGCAAAGTCAGCGCAGCCGGGGCGAGCCGGTAGCTTCCCGCATCGAATCGTGCCCACTGCTGTCGAGTGAATAGATCATAGAAGTATCGCGACGTTTCGCGTCTCATTGCATCACTACTCATCCTTCCCATACGCCAATCGATCCATCATTTCGGCGAATCGGCCCCAGTGAATCCGCTTGGCGGATTGGCGTCGTGCGCCGGCCCAGAACAAAGATCCGCGTCCGATCTGCAGCTCCCCCAGCTTGAGGTTCTTGCGATAGATTTGCAGGGTGAGTGCGGACTTCGCCTTGGCAAGTGTCGCGTTGGATATTTCAGCCTTTACTTCATAGGCGTGCGCTACCGATTTAAGCGCACGTTTTCGTTTAGTTCTTGTCATTATATGTCCCCGGTTGAATTCGATCCTAAAATGTCGCTGAGATTCCGTTACCCCAAAACGGCGCGGGCTAAGGCTGGCACCGAAGCACCAAATCCGACCGTGCACTCGAGCCAATTGTCGCCCGACATTTTTAGCTCCGCCAGTGTCACAGAGCAGTATTTAACGGCGTCTGCCTTCAGGATTGCACTTCAATTCTTTAGGGAATGTGCCAACTCTCCCGGGGTGACCGATCACGCATATGTTTGAACAAATCCCCGTTTGCGGGCTTTTTGCCCGGGGCACAGAAGAAAAAAGGCAGCGGATTGAAGACCAGGACACAATCGTCGTTCAAATTGACCAGCAATCCGCCCTCAGGCAGGGACTCCGCGCGATGCCTCGCTGCGTATGACCATCCAAATTCCGGGGGGTTTGATGAGGGAGTTGTGGACGCATGCGGAAAACCAAAATCGAGCGGCTTGCGTGATGTTTCAGCTCCGGTGGAATCCCTGGCCACCCGGTCCAACTCAGCCGCCCAATCGATGGGCGGAGGAATTGGAGGCCCCGCCTCCCTTGGCGTCGCCGGGTTCGGTTTTATAGGAGAGGGCCTCGCGCTCGGCCGTGTGGCGAGTCGCGGGCGTGCGCGCGATTTCTTTTCTGGGATCTTCGTAATAATCATCGCCGGCGCGACGAATACCAATTGAAGGTTCGGCGATGGCGAGCGCATCGATCAGCCATGCATGGGGCTCCCCAGTATCGATTCCACCCCTTGGCTCATGCGTCGCCAATCCGAGGTCAGTCGCGCCAGGCGCGCCTTGCCTTTAGCAGTCACGCTGTAATAAATCCGCATTCGACCATCGACGCGGACGGAACGAGACCGCAACAGAAGGCGTGATTCCATCAGGTGTAGCGCGGGGTATAGCACCCCCTCGCCAACGTTGAGCAGATCCTGCGTGGCGGTCTTTATCGAGTGCGCGATTTCATATCCATACATTTCGCGATGGGCGAGGAGACTCAAGACCACGAGTTCAGGGATACCCGCCATGAGCGCGGAGTTTTTATCGACCATAACACAGAACTCGTGGCAACCGGAAAGCACCGACGGCGGCGATAGGCGCGAGCGGAACTAGTCAGCGGAAGTAAAAGCCGATTACATTGCTCAGTGCGAGTCCGCCGTAACGCGCCACACTGTATTGCCCACATCGTCCGCAATCAGCAACGCGCCTTCTTGATCCTGCGTAATTCCCACCGGCGCGCCGAACAGTTTCTTCTCGTCGGCCGAATAGAATCCTGAAACGACGGTCTCCGGTTTCCCGACCGGCTTGCCTTGTTCGAACGCGACGTGCACGACTTCGTAACCGCTTAAGGGTGAGCGGTCCCAACTGCCGTGCTCGCTGATAAACGCTCCTCTCTGGTACTTCTCTGGCAAAGCATTCTTTTCGGAGAACCACAAACCTAGCGGGGCAACATGCGAGCCGATCGCGTAATCCGGCACGATCGCCTTGGCGACGAGATCCGGACGCTGCGGCTCAACACGGTGATCGACGATCTGCCCGAAGTAGCTATAAGGCCATCCATAGAATCCGCCGTCCTGCACGACGGTCAGATAATCAGGCACGAGGTCTGCGCCGATCTCATCTCGTTCGTTGGCGATCGCCCAGAGCTTGCCGGTTTGCGGTTCCCATTGCAGGCCGGTGGGATTGCGGATGCCCGACGCGTAGATTCGGCTACCGCGCGTGGCGACATCCACCTCCAGTACCAAGGCACGCCGGTATTCCACTTCTAAGCCGTTTTCGGTGACATTGCTGTTGGAGCCGACCCCCACATACAGCTTGCTGCCGTCGAGACTCGCTAACAGGGCTTTGGTCCAGTGATGGTTGACGGCCCCCGGCAGGTCCGCAAACTCAACGGCCGGCACAGCGATCTGAGTGTCTCCCGGGTGGTAGGGAAACTTCACGATGGCATCGGTGTTCGCAACATAGAGGAAGTCGCCGATCAGCTGCATGCCGAACGGCGAGTGCAGATGTTCGATGAACACGTGCTTCTCCCATTCGCCTGCCGCAGTGTCTTTCTTGCGCAATAGGGTGATCCGATTGCCGCCTTTACCGCCCTTTCCGGACAAATTTTTCACCTTGTTGGCGATGAGTTGCTTCGGCGTCGTTACAGGCTCTGTGCCGGGTCCATTGGCCTCCGCGACCAGCACATCGCCGTTGGGAAGGACGTAGACTTGGCGCGGATGCATCAATCCGCTTGCTATCTTTTCGATCTTGAGTCCGGGCGCAACCTTGGGGGATTGACCCTGGGCCCAGCCGACGCCAATGGGAACCTGCATCGGCGGCAGCAAGAAGTCTTGCGCCTTTGGCAGCGGCGGCGAGTTGCCGGATTGTTGCGCGGGCTCGAGCGATGCTTTCTCACTGCATCCGCCCAGGGCGGCCGCCAGTGCAAGTGCCACGACGCCGCGCAAGACGAACTTACTCATTGACGTACCCTCCCCGGGTTGCGCGCTCCACGGCCACGATGATGTTGCCGGTTGACAGGAGAATGACGGTGCAGACCGAGAGCCACATGCCAGTCGGGACTGCCGCATAGGCATCGCGGCTGTGAACGAACGCGTTGACGATAGCCACGACTATCGCAAGCAGGTTGAGCCAGAAGTCTAGCTTGTCCGAGCGGGTCGCAGTGTGCCGGGACGTGACCCAGACCTGGGTCAGGTTGACCAGGCGTGGCACCACAGCGAAGAGCAGGCCAAAGACGATGAGCCACGCAGCCCCTTTCACCCACAGCATAACGGCAGTCTCGGAATAGATGATGTCGAAGATCAGGGCAGCGACGAAGCAACCGCATGGGATCGGATTGAGAAGGCCATAGATGCTCTCGGCGATAATGGAACGATTTGGTTCGGGACGGAGGTTCATGGAGCTGCTACCTCATTGTCAATCGAAATGCGGAAAGGACGGCATCAGACCTTACCGTATGTCAGTTCGCAGGGCGAGCTTTGTCAACCGGATTTACTGCAAGACGAAGTCGAGCGTCTGGTGTCGCACGCCCATTAAGGGATCGTTGTGGCCGACCGCGTGCAACTTCCCCAGTACGTGGTTCGCGTCAGTGGCCGACGTTCACGCCGGCACCGCGTGGGCGGCTTCCGGTATCCTGCGCGACGCGGCAATTTCCTTGAGCGTATCTTCGATGCGATTAAGCACCTCGGAGAGCTTCTCGGTCGGAATGCCAAGTGCCGGCTCGACTCGTACCGTGCGTGCCTTGGAGTACGTGCCGGCAACTAAAACGCCGCGCCGAAATAGTCCCGCGGCAAATCGGTAGCCGATCTCATCGGACGGAAACTCGAGTCCCAGCAACAGACCTCTTCCACGAATCTCGGTTAACACGCCGGCGTGGCGTGTCTGCAATCTCCTAAGTTCGCGTGTCAGAAATTCGCCCTTCTGTGCGGCCTGTCCCGGCAGATCTTCTTCGAGAGTCACGTGAATCGCGGCGATTCCGGCCACGCAGGCGAGTGGGTTGCCGCCGAATGTGGTCGAGTGAATCACCGGATTCGGCACGAGGCATTCCCAGATCGTGGGCGTGGACACGAAAGCCGACAACGGCATGACACCGCCGCCCAGCGATTTACCCAGGCACATCACATCGGGTTGCACACCGTCATGATCGACGCCCCACATCGCGCCAGTCCGTCCGAGGCCGGTCTGCACTTCATCGGCGACGAGCAACGTACCGTAACGCGTACAGAGTTCGCGCGCCTTGCGCAGATAGCCGGGCGGCGGCACCACGGCCCCCGCTTCGCCCTGGACGGGCTCGACCACGAACGCCGCGAAGGGACTGCCGATGGTTTGAGCCTTGACGAATTCCGCTTCCAGCGCTTCGGCATCGCCGTAGGGGACGAACCGGACATCCTGCAGGCCTGTCGCGAAGGGCTCGCGGAACGTCGCCTTGCCCATCAGAGACAGCGCACCGAGCGACTTGCCATGGAAGCCGCCGAGGGTGGAGAGAAACACGCGCCGTCCCGTATGTAGGCGCGCCAGCTTGATGGCGCCCTCGATCGCGTCGGTGCCGTTGTTGATGAAGAAGCTGCAAGACAGATCACCGGGCGTGACCGCGGCCAGCAGGCGAGCCAGCGCCGCGCGCCACGGCTCGAGCAATTCCTGGCTGTTGAGCGCCATGCGCTGCACTTGGTCGGTGACCGCCTTGACGATGCGTGGATGATTGATGCCTGCGCTGAAAATGCCGTATCCGCCGAGGCAATCGATGTATTCGCGGCCGAGCGCGTCGCGCAGCATGCAGCCGCTTCCCGACCACTCGAGCGCGGCAAACTGCCCCGACTCGGTCACCGACTTGCGATATGAGAGGAAGCCGCGATTGACGTGACGCTCGTAGGCCTCGACCGTCTCTTCGATGAAACGGTGCAGTTCCGATTGCGACAGTGCGTTTCCGGCAATGAGATCCAGGTAACGCTCAGACAACTTCAAACTATCGTGTGTTGACAGACGCATGATTCGACAACTCCCGGGCACACGCGGGCAATGAAAAGCCGGCTCGGTGCCCTTCAAATGGTAACGGTTGGAGTGCGACCCAACGGGTCGCGAGGTGATCAGCGCTGAAGCAAGATCTGACGGCCTGACAAGGCGATTGGCGGCCCTTGCAGAACGCAGCCGAGAGGAACTCGAGGCAGGCAGCACGGCAGAAGAGAAACTTCCTGCAGCCTACGAGTCTGGTTCCTCATAATTTCCCCAATAATCAACATTCATTCGTTATCTTCTCGCCCTGAGGCTACCTCGCCCGTGTAGCGAGAGTCAACTCGCCCCGGCATCGACAACAACGGTATGTGACCGCACATTTGACTTTGTGCTGATGCACTCACCCAGGCTCGGCGGCGCTCAAGTCGTTGATCGGCCTCGCATTGGCAGCTGATTTGTTGCGCAGAACATGACTTCTCCATCGCCACGCAACTACTGATGCGAAGTCTCTACGTGCTCGCCGGAGGCGCGGGTAAATTTATACCGAAGATCCATTTCCACTTATCGCCATGTTTGACGTACACCGACGAACCCCACACCGGCCCAACTTTTTGGCCATAGCACGCGCCGTCAGCAATAGCCTTGAATGTCAGAATCCGAGCCGTCGGCGAAAGGACCGTGGCATTGGCATCGGTGATACCGATGCTTTTGACGTCGCACCCGGTACCGGACCAATCCTTCAACGCATTTACCTTGTTCGCGAGGTATGTGCCAAAGATATTGATGAATGTAATGTCCTCGGCCGTTAGGTCAGCAATTTTTTTGGCATCGTGTTCTCTCCAGGCTTCCCACAGCTCCCGTTCGAGCGCGACCATGGCGATGGTCCGCGCATCTTGACCAAGGGGTTTAGAGTGCCTTTCGTTACTCATGTCTTTCTGGCTGATCGGTTTCACGGAAGCTGGTTTGACTATCGGCGCTTCGGCGTGGAAGGCACCTTTCCATGTACCTCCGTCACGGACGTATACAGTTGCCGCCCAGCTTTCGGCGGCAAGCTTTTGGCCGCCGCATGAGCCATCGACCGTTGTCTGATGAGTGATCAGCGCCGCATCCTGACCGAGCAGCCTTGTCTGCTCGCTGGCCAAAGCGTAGCTCTTGACCTCGCAATCCGCGGCGGAATATTCCTTTGTCGCGGATAGCTTATCGAGCCTGCCGGACGCGCCCCACCCGATAAACTTGTCCGAAAGAAATTTGTCCCAAAACATTACGTCCTTGGACTGCCAAGCTTCATAGGCGCTCTTTTCGAGAGTCTCAAGTGCGGCATCGTTAGATGCGGCCGCTGCCGTCTTCGGGGTTGCCTCGGCAGCGTGTGCACCGTTCGTCAGCACCTCTACGGCACCGGCTGTGAAAACGACCGCAGCCGCTAAAAAGCAATATTGAATCCTCGCCATTAACCGACTCCTCAATTAAAGCTGAAGGATAAAGACAAGGTGCCTTGTTCTTATGTATGTCTGGCGGCGATACGCAGTCTACTCCGTCAAATCGTTTGTACCCAAAAGTTTGAGTGATCTCAACCGGATGAGATCGCTACGGCGGGCCGGTCGAGCCGCCGCGGGAAGTCGATCTAAGCCGCCTGATGCGATGGTTGCGCTACCTGAGCGTGGTATAACCGCGCGCCACTGAGGTCGTGAAATTCGATGGACAATGAGTCAGGTCGCGAAATCAATGCAGCAAATCCGGAGCGGGCCGCGCAAAAAAGCGTTCCGTCGACGGCCTGCACGGGCCGGGCCTCCGAACCCGCGCCGCATCCGATGTACTCCATGCCATCGCGGCGAATGTGCTGCAAATCATGGTCGTGGCCATTGATATAGGCGCGCACACGATGCTTGAACAGCAACGGTTCGATCAACTGCACCATCTCAGGGGTATCCCCGTGGACGCTGCCCCCGGAGCGAAGTGTGTGGTGCCCAATCACCAATTTCCAGGTAGCGGTGGATGCACCGAGTTGTTCATCGAGCCAACGCAATTGCGCATCCACATCCTGACTAAGGACATTCTTGGCGATGGCGCCATGTACGTCGTCTCGATATTGATTCACCAGCGGCGAGGTGTCGATGACGAACAAATCCAGATGCGGTGCGCCGACCTCGCTGCCGGCTATCTTGTAATAGCGGGCCGGCATGCGCCAGCGCTTACTGACCCGCGTGTACGCTACCTGCGCATCGGGCTCCCCACGGTAGTCGTGATTCCCCAAGGCCACATACCATGGAATCTGCAGCGAGGGAGCTGAATAGATATCTTCGAACGATGACCGCCATTGCGGATCGGAGGTCGCTTGAACGCCGTTTTCGTAGAAATTATCCCCCACCGACAACACGTGGGTGCAGCGGATTTGCCGGGCTTTCTTTGCCATTTGCAGGGCTACTTCGCGCTGATGATTGGTGCCGTCACGGCCCCAATCTCCGACCACCAAAAAGTTGAATTGCGAACCTGTGCCGCGCGCAAACGCGGCCGGTGTTGCGAAGGATAGCGCGCTCATGCCAACCGTCATAAGAGCATCGCGTCGATTCATTTGCAGTAACCTCGATGTGACCACGCAATCGATGGTCAAGACACGGATGGCGAAGGCACTCTGTAGAGAAATGCGAATTGCATGCAGATCATTTATCGCGCGAGATCATCCTGCCCGCCCGCAGCGTCAGGTACCTCGATGGGTGAGAGTTTCACGGAGAATTCTTACGATATTGTGACTGCTCGTAAGTAGCTCCAAACGGGCATCATGACTTGAGGAAAACATGTGACCTCGTTTTGACCCTCCCTCCCATAGGCAACTTCCGGCCTCCTTGAGCCTGGCAATTCTCGGTTCCCGCCTGGCAAATCGGTTCTCCGTGTATGTTAGTTTAATGCTAAGCACATGGAATTGTTGGTTGGCCGAAGTCCGTCATTTCTCCCCAACGTGAGGCTTTATTCATGAGCTGTCTAGCGTACCGGTTCGGGACCACGCGATTCGGATTCTGCTTGTTCGCGTTGGCCTTCGCCCTACTCGCTGCGTCACGGCCGCGCGCGGCGCCGACAGAATCGCTGCCGTCAGCGGCCCCGGTACCGTACCAACGGCAGTTCGGCTATCTCCCCTTGAAGGACGGCGTACGGCTGGCGTATGTCACTTGGCTGCCGAAAAAAACGGGACGCTATCCGACCTTGATTCTTTATGGGCCCTACGATGAGAGCGGAGCGGATCTGGATAACTATATTGGAACTTACTTCATACGTCCTTATCTTGAGGCGGGCTACGCCCTGGTCGGCATCAATACGCGGGGAACGGGTTGCTCGGAAGGCTTGAATGACTACTCGTTCGTCGGCGAAGGCACCGACGGCGCGCAGGCGGTGGAGTGGGCCGCGCGCCAGCCTTGGAGCACGGGCAGTATCGGCATGGTCGGCAACTCATCGCCGGGTTACACGCAAATCGAGACCGCCGCGCAGCATCCCCTGCACCTCAAAGCCATCGTGCCGAGCGCCATTGCCGCCAGCGACTATCGCGAGGTGTGGATGGTGGGCGGAATGGTCCACCAGGCGCTGATCAGCGGCTGGTCCCTGCACGTCGAGCCGGAATCTGCACAGTCCGGCGCCGAAACACGAATCAAGTGGGGCGATCGCTCGTGCGAGGCGATCCGCGCGAAGCAGCCGCCCGTCCGAGCCAGTTCTTATTGGGAAATGTTACGCCATCCGCTACAGGATGCGTTCTGGGAAGAGCGCAGCATGGAAGGTTTCATCGGCGAGGTCCGAGTACCTACGATGATCGTCGGCGGGTGGCAGGACCAATGGGAATTCGCGACCGGGGTGGTTCGATTGTATGGTTTGCTCAAAGCCGATCACAAGAAAGTCATTCTTCAAAACGGCGGACACTACGTGTACCACCGCGATATAAACGAGGTGCAGATGCGGCGCTGGCTCGATCGGTGGGTGAAGGGTGAGAAGAATGGAATCGAGTCGGAACCACCCGTCACCGTTCTTCACGAAGTCACCGATGCACCCGCCACGGCCGAGGGCACTCATGCGACTGCCGGCTGGGTTACGACGTATGATCGCTGGCCGGCACCCGGTGTACGTCCGTCGACGCTGTTTTTAACCGCGCACGGAGCGCTGACTGCCGAGCATCCGAAGAGCGAACCCGATCATGCGCCGACAACCTATATTTATCCCGCAGGTACTGAACTTTTCGGGGACAATACGCAGTTCGCGCTGGTGCCAAACCCTGTGGGGACCTTGAATTATCGGACCGCCCCATTGGTTGAGGACTTGGTGATTCTCGGCGTGCCTCAGTTGACCTTCTACGCCAGCTCCGACCAGGAGGACACTGATTTCTTGGTCACCCTAAAAGACATCGATGCTGAGGAAAATACTCTGTTTCTGCAACGCGGCTATCTGCGAGCATCACTGCGCGCCCTGGATCCGCTCCGCTCTACCCCGCAGGTCGCCGTCCAAGCCTTCCGAGCGCCCGAGGCCCTCGAACCCGGCCGAATTTATGAGATCAAGTTGTCCTTGGGGACCATCGGTCACGCAGTACGCCGGGGACATCGGCTGGAGCTCTCCATTTTGGCGCCGAATCCCATTCCGCAACCGGAGATGGGCCCGGTCACAGTCGCGCTGCCGGCGCTCAACACGGTGTATCACGATGCGGCCTACCCCTCGGCGCTGGTGCTGCCGATCGCGGCGGACGAGACCGCGAGCGCCCCGGCGCCGCCGTGCGGCGTACTGCAATTGCAGCCCTGCCGAGCCAAGCCCCCGTACGTCGAACCACCTGAATAGCTTCGTTAGACTCAAATCACATCTTGCTCAAATCACATCTTGAAGGTCGCCGTGAGGCCGATCGTGCGCGGGCGGAACGTGTAGTTGTTCTGCTGCACCGACGTCGGCGTGTTCGGGTTGGCGAGATACGCGGGGTTATAGGCATCGAGCTGCACTTGCGCGTAATTCGTAATTGTATGGGTGTTCGTCAGGTTGCTGACGAACAGCGCGAGCTGCGTCCGGCCGAAGGTCATGCCGGCTCGCAGCGACGAGAATTGCGTCGCCGGCAACGTGAACGCATTCGGGTTGAACTGTGCCGAGGCCGGGTCCTGCACGGCCGCGGGCCAGTGATTGCGCGATGAGTATTCCCAGTCCAGACGGACGAATCCATCGTGGTCGGCGAGCGTGAAGGCGTACTGCGGGCCAAGGGCTACCGTCCACGGTGGATTGGTGCCCGGGCTGTAGTTGACTGCGGCCTCGCCGGAAATCGCGTCGCCGGAAATGGCAAGATTGGCGCGCGGCGAATTCTCGGAATAGCGCGCGCTCGTGTAGCCGACCGATGCATCGATGCTGAGCCCGCCGCCCAGTACCATCTCCGCCTGCAGGTCGAAGCCCTTGGCTACTGCGGTGCCGAGGTTGTCCGTGAACTGCAGGCCGCACGCGCCACCGGTGTAGACATTCTGCTGGATGTTGTTCCATTTGATGTAGTAGACGCTGGTCGCGATGCGTACCCTGTTCGAGAAGTTGTTCTTCGAGCCGACCTCGAAGCTTTGGGTCGAGTCCGAATTGTAGGTCAGCGGCGCCTGGCCGTTGGTGTAGCCTTCGGCCTGCAAGGCGCTTTGGCACGAGGGGATCAGCGGTGCGTTGCCGCCGCCGGGACGGGTCCCCTTGGCGTAGGAGACGTAGTAGAGGTCCTGCGGATCGGCTTGGAATGAGAGGCCGAGCTTCGGCGTGAAGGCGGTCTCGGTGTGGCTTGCGGTAACGTTGCCGCCGCCTGCTGGCGGCCCGAAGTTCTCGAACCCATTCGCGTAATGGTTGAGGTCGAAACCCATCTTCGCCCAGCGGCCGCCGGCGGTGATTTTCAGACGGCCCGTCAAGGCGTAGGTGAACTCGCCGAAGCCGGCGAGCTGACGATCATGAGTCTCGTTGCGGTTGTAGTAGATGTCGCAATTCGGGATGGGCAGACCGGGCGTGTTGTCACCAGGAACTGCCGTATTCGCCGGACAATTATAGTAGTTGCCGAACCAGCCATTCGCGGCATCGATGCCGTACAAACGCAAGAACAGCGCAGGCACCTGTCCATTTGGATCCTTGAGTTCCTCGATGCTGATCTCCTGCGACAGTGACCAGAACGCGCCGATAGTCCAGCTCCAGCGGCTCGAGTCGTCGTTCGACTGCCAGCGGACTTCCTGGGTGTAGGTGCGCTGCTGATTGTTGATCGTGTTCGGCGTCGTGAAGTTCGTGAAGCCAGGCGGCAAATGAATGCCGTGGCTGTCGATCAGCGGGTACCACGAACACGGCGGCGGCGTGCCCGACGGGCCGCACTGGTTGATCGTGAGCCCATTGCCTGACGGGTCGGCCCAGCTCAGACCCTGGAAATACGCGAGGTCGTAGACGCTTCCTAGGTAGGCCGTCAATTCATTCCGGTGATAATAGGAACTGTTCGACACGATCCGTGTGCTGCCGAGGTCCGCCTCGAGCTTGAGCGAGGGCAGGTAAAACTCGTCGGGCACCGGATTGCGCTCGGGGGACGCATTGTTGAAGACGCCGCGATCGGGATTCGAGTACGCCGGCCAGTAGGTCGACTCGTCGTGCTTGCGCGAGTTCTGGTACATGATCGCGGGCGTGATTGTGACGCCCTGCGCCGGCTGGTAGACGAAGGCGAGCCGCCCCGCCATGGTGTTCGCACGATTCGCGTTGCTGTCTACCGCAGCGCCGGTCGTGGGGTCAACGCGATTGATCCAACCGCCGTCGTAGCGATACCACACGCTGGCACGGTAGCCGAGCACCTCGGGAATGAGTGGACCGCCGTGCGCGACGCCTAATTCATAGCTCGCTTGACCGTACTTGGTGCTCGCGATTTCCGCGCGTTCGTAGGTCGATTCCTTGGTCAGGCTCGGCTGGGTCATGATATAACGCACCGTGCCGCCCTCGGAGCCGGAGCCGAAGAGTGTACCCTGCGGACCACGCAGCACCTCGACGCGGTCGAGGTCGAAAGTCTTCGGCAGCGTGTCGTCGGGATTGAAGCCTAGGGCGCGCATTTGAATCGGCGTGTCGTCGATGTAGATACCGGTGGTGCCGGAGCCGGCCGAGGACGAGATGCCCCGGATCGAGATCGCGTTCGTGCCGGTCTGGTCGATGTTGACCCCGGGCGTGAACCGCACGATGTCCTGGAAATCCTTGATGCCCTTCTGATCCAACATGTCCTGGGTGAATGCCGTGACGCTGATCGGCACTTTGCTGAGGCTTTCCTCATGCCGCGTGGCCGTCACGACCACCTCCTCGAGCTCGCCGCTCGCTTCCTTGTCGGCGGCGGCCACGGCGATCGGGGCGAGGCCTGTGGCGGCAAGCGCGAGGCTCAGGGCGGATCGGTAGCGGTAATGTTGCGGCATGGCCTATGTCCCCGGCGATTAGAGTGCTCGAGTGCGTGCGAAGCCGCAGCGTACTTCCATATGCTAAGCGAAATAGCATCGATAACTCAAAGGGGGATCGAGTCACGCACGGCATCGATGGCGGACGCTCGAAGACTCGGGTTATCGGGCTGCCAAGAGGCCTACCTCGAAGCCACCGCTTTATCAAGACTTGAAGACGTCTATGGAGCCGACAGCAGCCTGCTTTTCCATTTGCAGAATCACCGCGGAGAAGTCCTGCTCTCCTCCTTGCTCCGATTGCATTGCATTGGTCTCGTAAGCGGCTCGTGTGGCTGGCATGTGCGCGCCCAACGCTGCCGCGAGGTTGAGAATCAGACCGAAATCTTTGTGCATGAGCCGTAGCGGAAACTGCGGGCTATAGTCGCTCTTCTTCGCTCTTCCGAGTTTGCCCATGTGTGCAGGCGCGACGACCGCAGTCTCTGAGAGAACATCCAGCAATCGATTACGATCGAGACCCGCCTTCTCTCCAAGTGCCAGGGCCTCGGCAATTGCCTGCATCCCGATCCCCAACAGGCTGTTCACGACAAGTTTCATGGTTGCGCCGGAACCGCTCGGCCCGAGATAAAAATACTTTCTGGCGATCACCGTAAAGATCGACTCGCCGGCGGCGAAGCACTCCGGATCTCCGCCCCCGAACAGGGTCAGCGCCCCCTGCTCGGCGACCGGTACACTCCCCGACATGGTCACGTCGAGGACGTGAACTCCACGCTCGGAGCCTAGTCTGGAAAGCTCTCGGGACGTCTCCGGATTCACTGTGCTCAAGTCGATGACCAGCGACCCGCGGCGTGCTTTGGCAAAAACCCCGGCGGCTCCTCCATAGACGTTCAGGACAGCTTCATCGGTGGCAAGGCACGACAACACGACGTCACAAGAGGAAAGTTGTGCCACGCTTTCCGCGATCGTGCTCCTCGAGGTTACGGTCGCGCGCTTCTCGATTACAGGTGAAATCCTGGCGCACCCGCACCCTCGATTCGGAGCGAAGGCGCAGCCCCGATTACCCCCGCTCGGCCGGAGGCACGGTGAGCTCTACTAGGGTAGGCGGCGGCGAACGCATTTCTGCTATTGGCATGAGCGAGCAGGACAGCTCAATCAGCGCCGTTCTGGTTCACGTACCCATCCCCGTAAATGCGTGCTAGTAGTTGATTGAACGCGGACAGGCGCTCCGGCGCAGTCGGAAGAATAGCGCCCTGCTCCTGCAGGATTGCAATCAACTTGACCGGTGCCAAACGCTTGTCGCCGACGATCTCAACGTGCCCGGCGCGCACCTCCACTCGCCGTGTGCGCCCATCGCTTTCCACGGCTGCATTGCGCTGCTCAGCCAGTGAGAAAACCTCGTCCTTCTCGACGCAGCGCCCGCCTTTTTCTCGCCTGCAAGTCCCCCGCTCGTCGGTATCGATTTTCAGAAATTTGCTGACTTGCGGAACCAGAGTGCCAGGCTCGCGGATGAAGTGCGATGAGTACGTGATATCCGCCCATTTAGCGCCCGTCAGCGCATAGCAGGTCACGGGCAGGAGTCCCAAGGTAAGCGGGTAGAGCCAGGTTTTGCCGCAGGTTTGCGCCACTGCGATGCCGTCAAAAGGCCCTGAGATGGTCACCAGACGCAGGTCGGTACGGCTGTTCGGCAGCGCGAGAGGAAGATTGGTGAGCGACTTGTGGGCGATCAGCGCGCCCTGGCTGTGGCCGATGATGGTGATCTGCGGTGTCCCGGTCTTCTCGGCCAGCAGATCGGTCGCGCGGCGCAGCTCCGCGGCGGTGTGTGTAAGTTTCGCGCGGTCATCGTAGGTGAAGCAGACCGTCTGTTGCCCCTGGAAGGCCAGTACTTGGGCCAGCCCGCGAAACTGGCCCGAGGAGCCGAAGCAGCCGTGTACCAGCACAGTAATAGGCTGGCTTGAATTCAGATGAAGGCTGTGGTCCGGATTGTCCGTGCAAGGCGTGAAGTGAGGTATTTTGAGGGTAACGTTGGTGGGCGCCAGGCTTCCGGGCTCGATCTGGTAATAGCCGGGGTTCGCAAGTTCCCTACCGGCGCAGCCAGCGAGCAGCAGCAGAATGAAAGCGGCGATGACGATTCGCATAAGGGGAACACGTGGCGGAACGACAAGAATTCAGTTTATCGACATAGCCCTGCATGGACAATCAACGGATTTGGTTGCCGCGCCCCCCATTTGCCTTTCGCTGCTCATGCGCCGGGCCGATCTTTAGATCCTCGTCGCGCAGTCCGCCGAGGCAAGTGGTGAATTCCGCGCCGAAGAGAAAGATTTGCGCAGTGTAGTAAAGCCATAGCAGGAGCGCTGCGAAAGACGCTGCCGCCCCAAAGGCGTTAGCCTGGGTCGAGTGCGCCAGATACAAACCGATTGCCCATCGGCCGAGATCGAACAGCACCGCGGTCAGCAATCCGCCGGCCGCTACCACTCTCCAAGCCAATCGGCGAGCGGGCATATACCGGAAAATCATCGCAAAAAGAGCGGATACGAGCAGCAGCGAGAGCAAGAGGTCAAACGCACCGATCAGCCCTACGAGCGCAGTATTCTGCGCTGCGAACCGGGTTCGTAGACTGGCAAGCCCCGTCGAGATCGTAAGCGATACCAAGAGGAGAAAACCTAGCGCCAGGATGAACCCCATGGACAAGAAGCGAGTACGAAGCCAACCCCGTAGTCCCCTGGGCGCCAGCGCTCCGCTCTTCCAGATTTGTTCCAACGCGGCTTCCAGGGCGGCAAGCACGGTGGTGGCGCCGATCATCAGAGTCACGATACTGACGATGATCGACAAGAGGCCCTGGGCCTGTTGAGAGCTTTTGACCGCAACGAGGAGGGTCTTCGCGGTCGCGGGCCCAAATAGAGCATTGAGCTGGAGAGTCATCTCCGAATAAGCCGCGGTCGCTCCCACGATCCATCCCGCGACCGCCAATAAAATTACAAGGAGCGGAGCCAAAGAGAAAGCACAAAAGAACGCCAGCGCCGCACCGGTCGTCGAGGCGTTGTCGGAATTCCAGTATCGGGCCGCGCACGTGAGCAGCGATAGCGTTCTAGTGGCGAACGCTAACAAGGAACGGCCTCAATTGGGGCAGCGGCAATTGCCGATGGCCGACCACTAGTTGTGTATCGTTTCGCCGGCATCGGTCAACGAGGCAGCACAATCTTTGTTCTTGGCGCGCCCGGGATCGATGAAGGCGATGACGGCAGCAACAGGCGTCAACAGCGTACCGAGAGCGGCCGCTATTGCGCCCTGTCCTGCCAATTTTCCGGCATCCACGCCGACGGCCGGGTGTTCGAGGGTTCCCTTCACCGTGATGGGAGAACGAACCCGCGTGAGCCGTAATTTTTTCGGATCACCCTGGAGGGCGAGGTTCAATGCCTCACTTTCGAGATTGACGTTCCCGCGCCCGGTAATAAGAACGTCGGTGGTATCGATAAAGAAGGTTTTCGATGCTAGGTTACCTTTTTGTGCGTCGAAGTCCACTACCCCACACCGAATCGAAGTCTTCGTTTCGTTTTTGGTCAGCAGCAACCCCAATCCGCGCGTGACGTTGATACCAGTGAGCTCCGCAAGCGCCTCATTGATCTCTCCATTGGGCACCATGAAGCTCATGGTGCCGTCTGCCGACGAAGCAAGCTTGTGGATAGAGTGTCCGAAACCGTGGACTTTTATCCGACCGATGAGAACGCCCGATAACGGCGCGGTTTTCATCGCCGCCGTTTTGAACTGGCTGAGATCGACGTCATCCATCCGCATGTCTATGGTGGTCTCGGGAACCTCGCCCCGGGCATCAATGTGAACGTTGCCGGCAAATTTGCCCTGATCGAGGACAAAAGCTAAGGGATCGAGCGTCATCCGGCCGTTATCAAGGATGACATGCAACGAGACCTCTTTCATCGGAACCTTCGGGGCCGACACCGCGGCTGCTCGATAGGTCACATCCGCATCCATTCCGCGCACACGATTTACTTGCAGATCCGCATCGGGCAACAGCATGGCGTTCAACTTGGAATCGGAATCGCTTTTGCGGCTGGTCGATTTTTTACCGGTCTTCGATGGCGTGGCGGACGAGCCGGGCCCCGCATCGGAAGCAGCCAGCGAATCGGATTTGTCCGCGGGATGGCCAAGGGTGGGTGCCAAGTCGACGATATTGAGGGAATTCGAGGTGAGCTTGGCGATAAGTTTCGGCCGCGCCCCGCCGGTTTGGACGGTGATTTTGCCGGAAAGATCGCTCGAACCCAAGCGCCCGGAAAAGTCATCGCCCGTGATGGTGTTCCCGTCGACATGCACCGATGCTGCAATCCGATAATGCGGTGTATTCGGCAACGCCAAGCCGGTGAGGTAGAACACATCCGCCAAATCTTTGCCACTTACGACAAACTTGACGTCCAGCAATCCGAGATCGAAGGGTTTGGCCACTGTAACGTGCGCTTCCAGATTGATGTCCGACGCGGTCACATGCGAGCTGAAAGAATACGGCTTGTGCGGCTCCAAATTGAGCAGTGGCCCGCCCACTGCGTCCAAACTGAACGGCTTGTCGTTCAGGCTGCCCTTTGCTTGTATCTTGAACGCGCTGGCGTTGTTCTCACCGCTGCCGTCATTCGCGACCAAAGATCCGCCGAAGCGCAGGTGCCGTATTTCATCAATGACGTGCAGCCGGCCATCTTTGATCAAAAGACTGCGAATCGTCGGAATTTTCGGCGGCTTCCCATTGTTTTTGGGTGAGCCGGCACTGGTACCCAGTTCCCAGCTTGCACGGCCCTTGGAGTCCCGCTCGAGATTGATGAGCGGTTCTATCATTTCAATCTGCGGGATGACGATCTGTCCGCGAAAAAGCCGCGCAAGACTGACGCTCAACGTGATCCGCTTTGCCCCGAACATGAGGTCTCGATCCGCCCAGGGCGGATTTTTTAGCGTGAAGCCATTAATCTCCGCCGTCGGATTCCACGACCATAGATAAACTTTCAGGTCACCGTCGATGGAGGCGGCCCGACCGGTCCGGGCGGTAATGTTTCTCGCGATGGCCGGGCGCAGCATGTTCCAGTCGACAAAAGCAAGGACACAGGCGAGCAGAATCAACACGCCGCCAACGGCAACGAGCGCAATGGTCGATTTTTTGTGCTGGTTAAAAAATCTCGACATGGGTTGGCAATATCTTTCCGGCGCGCTTAGGTTTTTGCGGGGATTCGAAGTTGCTGTCCCGGATAGATCTTGTTCGGGTCGGCGAGCATGGGCTTATTGGCCTCGAAGATTTTCATGTAAGCGCTTGCATCCCCGTACACGGATTTGGCTATTTTGGACAGCGAGTCGCCCGCCTTGACTTCGTAAAACGTGGATGCCGGGGCAGCGCTTTGCGCAACAGTCAATTGATCATCGACTTTTGCAACCGAGTGAACGTTTCCGCAGCACAGGACAATTTTTTCCTTCGTGGCTTGATCAGGGGCGATCCCCGTCACCCTTACCGTCTTGGAAGCGCCGTCATACGTGATGTTTAGGTTTTGCGCGCTCAAGTTTTGAGATGCGACGTATTTGGCAATCGCGGCGCCCGCCGCACTGTTCAGATCGGCAACGTTCGGACCACTCGCCGTGTGCGGCGGTGCCGCCGTTCCCGTGCCAAGTAACTTTTCCCCCGCATCCGCAATAAAACTGAGCAAACCCATAAATCCTCCGCACGTGAACCCACACCGGAGCTTGCGTTCGTTGGAAAGTTTTGTATGTCAGAATTAGACACCGAACCCCGTAAGAGGGGACGCGACCGCAGCTTTCTCGCAAAATTTGCCAACGCATAAGGTCGAGCAGGTCGAACCCCTGTAGTCGACCACGTCTAAAAATGCCCCGTAACTATCAGAGACGTCACGATATTTGCGGAAAATGTCGAATCCATTGGGCATCCGCTGCCGCCCGAATCACCTGATGGCATTGGGCGATTCGATCAGGCAAGCTGTCGGTGTTTTCATCGCATAATTAAAAAATCGCACTTCCCATTACCAGGAGATGAAATGAAAACTTCTACCATTTTGACGGCGTTGACCGTTGCTTGTGCGCTGGGTTTTGGCGTTAGCGCCCAAGCTGAAGATGCGCCAAAAGAGCACAGCATGACCGGATGTCTCGCGAAGGGGGACGATGCTGGAACCTTCAAGCTCACGGATTTACAGAAAGGGCCGAAGGAGGTCATCATTGCGGAGACAACAGCAAACCTAACTCCGCACGTCGGCCACAAGGTCGAGATCACCGGCGTGGCAGTCCCCGGAAAAGGTAATGCGCACACAATGAAGGTAAGCGCGGTCAAGATGATCTCTACGACCTGTCCCTAAGATAACGTTCCACAAGGCCCGGCAAGGGTCCGCACGCAAAGACTGAGCGTCGCGGCGGGTCTAGAGTACCTAAGGTATTTTCGATTATCTTTTTCTAATCGATTGATTTTTATCGATGTCATTAATGGACTCGACTGGCGGAAGGTGACCCCCCCTCATACCCTTGCATTGAAAATGGTTGCGAGAGCATCCGGGATGCTCTGCGCGGCTAGGAATCGTTTTCTTTGCTCCTTGGGACAATGGCTGTCTGATCGCGGGTCCGGCCTGGGCGACCCGCGCGGCAACGGCCACGCCGGCACTTCGCGCTCAACGGTGACATCGACCAGCCGGAGCCGTTCGGTCGGCCATTCAGCGGCGAGTATGCGGGCTTGGATTTGGGTTTGCGCGTGGTCATGATGACACCTCGTGAGTAAGAGCGAGCATTTCGGGGACCTGAGGACTTTGTCGAGGCCTGAAGGCGGGGTGTGGTCGGCGCCCATCTACTGCGTCCCTGGCGGCTGGCGCGCTTTGGGCGATCTCGCCCCCTTTTTGCTCAGCGGGATCTTTGATTCCTGACCTTCGTTCGGTGACGTTGCGTTAATCAGCGCCTTCTCGGCGCGAGCAGCCAAACGAGTATCGCCGACGCGATCGACGACACCGCTGAATCGCTCCATGGGGCCTCGCCACCGCAGTTCCTCGATCGTCGTGAAGAGCGCGGCATCCTCACGCAGGGTCGCCAGAGATTTGAACAGGAGCGCCAGCTCGGAGCGCTCGCCGAGAATGCTGGCCGGGAAATCTTCGATTCTGCCGTAACGTTCGATGAGGCTCGCCGCACCTTTGGCGCCGATGCCGGCAATGCCGGGGTAGCCATCGGCGCTGTCTCCCACCAATGCGAGATAGTCGGGAATCCTTTGCGGAGTGACGCCGAATTTCTTTCGCACCCCATCGGCATCTCGAATGACGTTGCTCTTGCGATCGACCTGGACGACCCGATCCCCGCGCACGCATTGAGCCAGATCCTTGTCGGGAGTCCAAATGCAGACTTTTTGGACACGGGCGCCATCGCCGGCTATTGCGGCCGCCGAAGCGAGCGCGTCATCGGCCTCGAGTTCCGTCATCGGCCATACGGCGATGCCCAATGCGGCAATGGCCTCTTCCAAGGGATGAAATTGTGCGAGCAAGGCGGGCTCTATGCCGTCGCCCGTCTTGTACCCGGCCCACAACCGGTTACGAAACGACTCAATGACATGATCGGTGGCAACGCCGATATGAGTTGCCCCTCCTTCGATCATCTGGAGCAAACCGTTCAAGACGCCGACGACGGCGCCCATCGGCCGGTCCGCACCTTTGGTGAAACGCCGGAGGCCGTAAAAATGCCGGAAAAGTTCGTAAGTGCCATCGACTAGGTGAACGATCATTTCGCCAAAGCTCTTAGGGACCGGGGCACCTCAGAATTCACCATCGCCTCACGTCATCGCGGCGGCGGATATCGGCAGAAACACGATGAAACCACAGTTACACAACCGCTGGCCCAAAGTCCATACTCGTCTTGCCAAGACACCGCTGGCGGGGTAAAGATCCGGCTGATTAGAGGAGTACCGCATGGAAATGCCGTTGACACCGCTCGAGTTTGGACGCCGAGCACGAAAGCTCTATCCTCATCGCGAGGCGGTGGTCGACAACGACAAGCGGTTCACGTATGCCGAATTTTTCGACCGCTGCGACCGGTGGTCATCCGCCCTTCAGATGCTCGGCGTCGTCCCGGGTGATCGGGTTGCGCTGATATCGCCGAACACGCATGCCATGCTCGAAGCCTTTTACGCCATACCTCAGATTGGCGCCATCATCGTGCCGCTGAACTATCGGCTGGCGGCCGAGGATTTCCTCTACATGATCGATCACAGTGGCGCATCCGTCGTGTGCGTGCATTCCGATCACCTCGCCGATATCGACGGCATCCGCCATCGTCTCCAATGCGTCAGGCACTTCGTAGCGTTCGAGGCCCATCGGCCCGGGTGGCTCGCCTACGAGTCCCTGATCACTGAAGCGCCGGGCGAGTCCCGCCCCGTCGAGATCGTCGAAAGCGACGTGATTTCCATCAATTACACGAGCGGAACTACCTCGCGTCCCAAGGGAGTGATGATCACGCATCGCAACGCGTGGATAAACTCCGTCGGGACGCTGGTTCACCATCCTATGTCGAGCTCGGATCGGTATCTATGGACGCTGCCGATGTTTCATGCTAACGGCTGGACCTTCGTTTGGACCGTTACCGCGGCCGGCGCCGCGCATGTTTGCCTGAGAAGGGTCGACCCCGCCAAGATCTACGACCGCATTTTAGCGGAAAAAGTGACGGTTCTATGCGCCGCGCCGACGGTGCTGATCGGAATCGCCAACGGTCCGGAGCAAACCCGCCGACAACTGCCGACAGGCATTCGGGTCATAACCGCCGGCGCTCCCCCCGCCCCTGCCACCATCCAACGGATCGAGGGTGAACTCGGTTGGAAGCTCACGCATGTGTACGGCTTGAGCGAGACAGCGCCCTTTATAACCGTGTGCGAGCCACGCCCCGAACATGCGACGCTTGGCGCTCGGGACACGTCCATCATCAAGGCACGACAAGGTGTCGAGCTGATCACTTCCGGAGAAACAACGGTCGTCGATGAGAGCGGTTGCGGGGTTCCTCACGACGGCAGCACGCTCGGTGAAATCGTGACCCGCGGCAACGTCGTGATGCGAGGCTACTACAATGATGCAGAGGCGACCGCCGTTGCGCTTCGCGGCGGCTGGTTTCACACGGGCGATGCCGCCGTCGTGCATCCCGATGGCTACATTGAAATAAGGGACCGCTTCAAGGATGTGATCATCAGCGGCGGGGAGAATATTTCTTCGATCGAAGTCGAGGGCGCTCTGTTGCAGCATCCGGCCGTTCTGGAGGTTGCCGTGGTCGGGGTGAATGATGAGAAATGGGGAGAAACGCCGCACGCTTTCATCGTGCTGCAAAACGGCACGGCGGCGAGCGCAGACGATCTTCGGCAGTTTGCGCGCTCTAAACTGGCTCACTTCAAGGTTCCGAGCGCTTATAGTTTTGTTCAGGAACTGCCGAAAACCGCCACGGGAAAGATTCAGAAGTATGTGCTCAGGAAGAGCGGCAGTGCCATCGGCAAGCAATAACGAGACGCTTACATGCATCACCGCACCGGCAGCGCCGATTTGCCTCTCCATGGAGGCCGGGTACCGCCGTGGCTGGCAGCCCGGATGGCCTCCCTGGGACGGGTAATCGTCGAGGCGATCGTCCACGAGTATGGCCGCGATGAGGTGCTGCGCCGATTGGCGCACCCGTTTTGGTTCCAGTCCTTTGGCGCCATCATGGGCATGGATTGGCACTCTTCCGGGATCACCACGAGCGTCCTGGGCGCATTGAAACGAGGGCTTGCCCCGGTTCAGCGCGAACTCGGCCTCTACGTGTGCGGCGGTAAAGGCGCGCACTCGCGCCGCACTCCCGAGGAGCTCCTTCGGATCGGAGAGTCGACCGGCATCGATGCCGCCCGGCTTGTAAAGGCGAGCAGACTCGTCGCAAAAATAGATTCGGCCGCCGTGCACGACGGGTTCGATCTGTATCTGCACGGATTTATAGCCACGGTCGAGGGCCGCTGGTGCGTGGTGCAACAAGGAATGAATGAACACTTGGGAGAAGCGCGGCGCTATCACTGGCAGTCTGAAAATCTGCGCGGCTTCTTCGAGTCGCCGCATAGTGCGATCGAGGGTCGTCATCAAGGATCGATCGTCAACTTGGCCGACGCCAGGGCTGAGCGCAATCGCCGGGCGGAGTTGGAATTGGTGCGGCGCGGACCGGATCGAGCTTTAAACGTTCTACGCCGGCATCGCCAATCGGGAAACCTGGCGCTCCCGCTGTTTCCCGAAGGTGATTTAGACGCCACGCCGCCGCCGCATTTGCAGCTGCCGCACCGCCATGATGTCAGGGCCTCGGATGTCGAACTGCGCCGGTTGCACGGCATATTGGCCGCCGCAGCAGAGCGAAGGCTGGAAGATTTCGCGGATCTCCTGCTATCGCCCGGCGTCGGGACACGCACCGTCGCCGCGCTCGCGTTTGTGGCGGAGGTCGTGCACGGGGCACCCTCTCGGTTTTCCGATCCCGCCCGCTTCTCGCTTGCCCATGGGGGCAAGGACGGGCAACCGTTTCCCGTCCTGATCCGGGTCTACGACGAAACGATACAGATACTGAAGCGGGCAGTGGCGCGCGCACATTTAGGTTCAACCGAAGCTCTGGCGGCAATGCGGCGTCTCGATGCGCAGGCGCGGGCCCTCGAAGCGGTCGTGAACGGTCCGACGTTCGATTCGTTCATCGCAAAGGAACGTGAAAATGCCGCGAGCCTCGGCGGGAGAACCGCGGGCGGGTGAACGTCACCCTTCGGCTAAACAAAATTTTCGCACCGCGCGGACCCTAATATCGGCTTATTCCTACACCCGGTAGCGATGATTTCACCTAATGCGTCCATCGTGGCTCGTTACACTCGACATTCGCGAGCGAGAACCCACTGAATAGCGCCATGAACAGACGGTCGCTACGAAGGGGTCAACCCATCCCGGCAATTATTGGAGAGAATCTATGGCCACTAGAAAGAGCGCTTCAGCAGACGCAAAGACTCAAGATGCCGTTGCAATACTCATGGCGGATCACAAGAAAGTCAAAAAACTATTCTCAGACTTCAAAAAAATTAAAGACGGCGGCGACTCCGACGAAAAGAGCGAGATCGTGGAGCAAATCTGCAATGAACTGAAGGTACATGCCGAAATCGAAGAGGAGATCTTTTATCCAGCGGTACGCGAGGCGATCGACGACTCGGATCTGATGGATGAAGCCCTCGTCGAGCACGCTGGCGCCAAGGAACTCATCGCGCAACTCGAACATGCGGATCCGGAAGAAGATCTCTATGATGCGAAGGTGACGGTATTGGGCGAGCAAATAGACCATCACGTCGCAGAAGAAGAAGGAACCATGTTTCCGAAGGCGAAAAAGTCCAAGCTCGATACCGCGGCTCTCGGAGAGAGGATGCTGGAGCGCAAGACCGCGCTCATGAAGCAGTTGGGAATGGAGGATGAACAAAGCGACGAAGAAGACCGCAGCTCGCGCAAACGAGCCTAGTAGCTGCACAGAATGACCCTGGACCAAGGGCCGGCGCTTACGGGATATAGGCGCCGGTTTTTGTGCAGCGATCGACATGCACGATATTGTTATCATTGGCGCGCGGGCCGGCGGCGCTTACCGCCGCCACGTACCTCGGTCGCTTTCGGCGTCCGACCCTGGTCCTCGACGGAGGCGCATCGCGTGCGCGGTGGATTCCGACGAGCCATAACATGCCCGGATTTCCCGCAGGGATCAGCGGCGCTGAGATTCTCGCGCATTTGCGAACTCAGGCGGGGCGCTACGGGGCGCAAATCAGGCCTGGCGAGGTCGAGTCCATCGAGCGCATCGCCGATGGATTTGAACTGGACCTCGGGACCGAGCGGCTTCGCGCGCGATATATCTTATTGGCGACCGGTGTCCGCGATCGCTTACCACCCCTCGAGGGCGCTGCCGAAGCCCTTCTTCGGAGCGTGATCCGCGTCTGCCCGATCTGCGATGCATTCGAAGCCATCGGGAAACGAATCGCGGTGATCAGCGACAATGACAAAGGGGAACGCGAGGCCGAATTTCTGAAGACCTATTCGAATCATGTCACGCTGATCGCAATGACCGATATCCCGGCGACTTCACGTCAACGGCTCGAAGCGGCGGGTATCGGGACGGCCATAGGCTCCTGGAGCGCGCTTGAAGTGCGCGGCGAGGCCCTGCATTTTCGCTCGGCAACCGGTCCGATGACCTTCGATGTGGCCTATTCAGCGCTGGGGTGCGCGCCGCAGGACGAGCTAGCTGCCGAGCTGGGCGCCGCCCGGGACGCGAGCAACGCCCTCACGGTCGATGAACACCAGCAAACCTCCGTTCCCTCGCTTTATGCCGCAGGAGATGTCGTTCGCGGCTTGAATCAGATTGCGGTTGCAACTGCCGAGGGCGCGATCGCCGCCACCGATATTCACAACCGTCTGCGTAAGGGATGAGGCGCGCTGCGAATATTTATTTGTCCGTATTGGGTTTCGGGCCGGTTGCCAAATCGTTGCCGTCCTTTTGCCCGTTTCCCTTAACCTCGTTCTTGCACACAGTTTCCATAGCGGCCTGAGTCATACTGCTGTTGGTCGCCTTTTGCCTTGCCATGCAATCCTTCATCATTTGCGCTTTGTTTGCGGACGAGTTGGAAGTGTTGCTCGAGTCGTCGGCCATCGCTTGTGCGCCAACGACGACAAGCGCTGCCAGTGCAATCGACACCATTGGAGTCTTCATGAGAGTACCCTCTGTGAGTTGCTGACCGAGGGATATCCTGCGGCCGCGGCTGCGGCTCGACAAGAAAATAAGCCCCCAAATACTGTCGGTCGGATCCTACACCACTCGCGCCTTGGCGGCAGATGAATCAGGGTGCCTCTCTTTCGGCGCACTCAGATGAGCGGCGGATCACGATCACGCTCCGGATGTCGATGCTTCGCCATGGCGGCAATGAAGGCATCGGCAGAGGCAGCCGAGACAATCCCGGGGTCTTGCTCCCCGGATGGCAGCCGCGTCGCAATTCCCGCTTTCTCCATGAGCCGCGAGGAAGCGCCCAGGGCAAGAATGGTCTTGCAATGGCGATATTGGTCTTTAAGGAATTCCAGAGTGTGCCCATCGCGCAGCAGCGCCGCCACGGCTTCCGTCCCATCGGGCATTATCAGCGCATCGAACAGTACCGCTGGCGAATTCTCGAGCGTCGCATCGATCTCGAAGCTCTCACCCCCCTCGGTTTGGATCGTTCCGAGGCGGCTGCCCAAAAGGCGGGTCACCGCTCCGGCATTCGTCAACGCCTCCATGATTTCGGTGATCGAGTCGCCCTCGATGCCATCGGCGACCAAAATGGCTACCTTACGGGTGGCGATTCCACCATCGCCCGGGAGCGCTCGCAAGGATAGGTGCGCCGAAACCTTGGTCTCGGGCGAGGGGATGCTATTGACCGCCCGGGGCATCGCATCCGGAAGTTCCAGGCCCAATCCTTCGGCCACCGCCGTCGCCAGTTCTTCCGATACGTTGCGAAGAGAAGAGACCATGCGAGTGCGGATGGCGGGAACCGTGACTTTGCTCAATTCGAAACGGAAGGCCCCGATGATGTGCGCACGTTCCTGGGCAGTCTGGCTGTTGAAAAACAATTGTGCTTGCAGATAGTGCTCGGCAAACTTTTCGGGCTTTCCGCGCACTTTATCGACCCCATCGCCATCCGCTTGAATGGCCTTGGGGAACGAGACAAATCCCTTGGCGCCAGCCTGAAAAGGACACCCCCCGCCGAGGGAATTCGGCTCATAAGCGACGCGCCCGCGGGCGATGGCCTGGCGATGCATTCCGTCCCGCTGATTGTTGTGGACGCCGACCACCGCGGCGTTGATCGGCAACTCATGAAAGTTCGCGCCGCCCAATCTTGTGATTTGCGTGTCGACGTACGAGTGAATACGGCCGTGCAGCAGCGGGTCATTGCTGAAGTCGATGCCAGGTATGATGTGTGCAGTGCAGAAAGCCACCTGTTCGGTTTCCGCGAAAAAGTTATCCGGGTTTCGATTCAAGATCATTCGGCCCACCGGCAGCACCGGCACCAGTTCTTCCGGGACTAACTTGGTCGCATCGAGCACGTCGAAGGTGAACTTGTCGGCTTGCGCCTCGGTGAAGGTCTGGAGACCCAATTCCCATTCGGGATAGTGACCCGACTCGATCGCCTCCCATAGATCACGCCGGTGAAAGTCGGCGTCGGCGCCGGCGATCTTGACCGCCTCATCCCACACCAAGGAATGCGTGCCGAGCTTTGGTTTCCAGTGAAATTTGCAAAAGACCGATTTGCCCTCGGCAGTTACGAGCCTGAAGCTGTGCACGCCGAAGCCCTGCATGGTACGAAAACTTCGCGGGATGGCTCGATCCGACATGGCCCACAAAAGCATATGGGTCGATTCGGGCATGAGTGAGGCAAAATCCCAAAAAGTGTCATGGGCGGTCGCGGCCTGCGGCATCGCGTTGTTGGGCTCCGGCTTCGCGGCATGGATGAGATCCGGAAATTTCATCGCGTCTTGAATGAAGAACACCGGGATATTGTTCCCGACGAGGTCCCAGTTGCCTTGATCGGTATAAAACTTGACCGCGAATCCGCGAACGTCGCGGGCGGTATCCGCCGAGCCACGTTCGCCCGCCACTGTCGAGAATCGCACAAAGACAGGTGTGATTTTGCCGGCCTCTGCAAACACGGTGGCGCATGTCAGGTGGGGGATGGGCTTGTAAGCCTCAAAATACCCGTGTGCCCCGGAACCGCGCGCGTGGACGATGCGTTCGGGGATTCGCTCATGATCGAAGTGGGTAATCTTTTCCCGAAGCACGAAGTCTTCAAGAAGTGTGGGCCCACGAAGGCCCGCCTTCAGAGAATTCTGGTTGTCGGAAACCGGCGTGCCCTGGTTCGTCGTGAGGACTTGCCCTGCATCGTTGACTCTCCTCGCGGTGAGAGCTCCGTCCAAAGCGCGTGGATCCGTGGCCGCTTCACCCGTCTTGACGGTGCTGTTCTTCTCGCTCAAAGTGCTCGCTGCGGCCGCCGATGACGGCAGTTCGGTGCGCTCGCCAGGTGCGGGGTTCAGCGCACTCTTCTTCCCGTATTCTCCGGCCTTGCCCGCATTGAACGGCCTGGCAGCGGCGATGGCCTCCACCTCGGCTGCGTGCCGTGCTACTTCCGTGTTATCGGTGTTCGCGGGATGCGACGGACCGCTTGATGTGGATCCGATGCCTGCCGCACTTGCCTTTCGACCCGAACTCTTCGCCGGAGACCCCTTCGATTTGCCGGATTTCACCTTTGCCATGGAATTGCACTCGTTAGATGGAAGACGCAGGATTAAAGCGCGAAGAAAAGACGATCGCTGTAGGAAAATACCGCGATCGATGGCCGTGGTGATTACATTTCCTCCGGCGAGCCCGGCACAGTGCCGTGGTGCTAAAAGCCAATTGCCGTTGGTCCTAAAGGCAATTAAGCGTGCTGCTTGAGCCCGTGTGAGTTCCATGCGCGGCGACAATCCGGACGGATAGTTCTTACGGTGGGACTCGGTGATTTCCGGCGTGCGCGCTTTTCGTAACGTGAGATTCTTTTGCTCGGCACTACGCCGTTTATCGAAGAGGAATATATGTCAAGCAATCAAAGTGGAGACAGCAGTCAGCGCGGAGGCTCAGGTAACTTTGCCAATGATCCTCGGCGTGCGAGCGAGGCGGGCCGTAAGGGTGGGCAAGACGAGTCCCCGCAGCAATCCCAGAGCGGATCGCGTCAAGGTGGCCAGCAACAGGGAGGCTCGGGAAATTTTGCCAACGATCCGGAACGTGCGAGCGAGGCTGGTCGCAAAGGTGGCCAGGCATCGAGCGGCGGCTCGAACGGCGGGTCGAGCGGCGGATCGAGCAAATAGAAGCGGAGCAAACACGTCGAGGAAAGGCCGATTCCGTCCTTTCCCCGACGTCTCCTAAAGCGTCCTCAATCAATCATTGTGATGGTGGTGACCCCCCTCGTCGCCGCCGCCGTTGCCGCCGCTCGGTGCGCATGTCACCGCGGTGAGCGTCACTTCAGCCGTCGCCGATTTCGTGGGATCCGCGACGGAGGTTGCCGTGACGGTTCCGCTGCCCGCGACGAGAGCGGCACTCAGTACCCCCGTCACTTTGTCGATGGTGCCGGCCGACGCCGAAGCGGACCAGACCACGCCTTGCGTCGAGTTGGTCACTGTCGCCTTGAAATGCGTCTGCGTGCCGACATTCAGGGACAAGGCGGAAGGCGTAATCGATACGGCGATGGTATTGACAGGAGGCGGCGTGGTTGTCGAGTTGACGGTCACCACCGCGCTCGCCGACTTCGTCGGGTCCTGCGTGGATGCCGCAGTCACTGTTCCCTGCCCCGCCGCGAGTCCGGTGAACAGCCCGCTCGCACTGATCGTGCCCAGCGTCGGCGGAGAGACCGTCAAGGAGACGCCCGCCGTCGAGCCCGAGACTTTAGGGGCGAACTGCACGGAGCCGCCTATGTTGACCGCGGCCGTGGTGGGCGCGATGCTCACACTGATCGATGCGGGTGCGGCGACCAAGGAGCCGATGAGATAGGTCGCTTCCAATGCGGTGGCGTGCGAGCTATGGGGAACGCTGGCGAAGCCAGGATCTCCATTTTTGCCGCAATAGGGCACGATGATGGCGGCCCCTGCGGGATGGATCGTAAGAAAGGCGGTAAAATTGTAAACCTTGTTCGTGTTCATGATCATCCAACAATCGGTGGCCGTCGCGTGCTTGGCGACATCAGCTGCCGTGTAAGTCGTCGTCTGTGCCTGGGCGAGGCTTGCCGCCAGCAGTACCGCGCTTAAGATTACCTTTCTCATATGCTCTCCAGTACGAAAATGTTTGTTTACCCAACGACGCGGACTGCCCCAACGCGAGTCTCGGCGCGACCCCAATATCCCGAGTGGACATCGTGGGCTTCTGCGTGCATCGGAGTGCAGTAGGAGTCAGTTCGCTTCTCGGTGCAACGTGTCTGAGCCCCAATACATGTCTTTGGGTTCAGACATGTCTTCGGGTACACACATGTCTTCGAATGCCGACTAAGCGTGCGATGCCCTCTGTCGCAGTTCCCGCATTCTTCCAGGTGAAATGAATTAACGAGGGCAAGAGACTTTCTCGTCTGACTTTCCCGGCCGATTGCCGGATGATGTGGGTGCGTAATCAAAGGAGATCAACGCATGAGCGAATCACCGGTGAAGCATTTCTTGCTCGCCTCGGATTTTGATCAAACGCTGAGCTTCAACGATTCCGGCCTGGTTTTGAGCGAAATTCTCGGCATATGCGGTTTTGAAGAGCGGGTAGCGGGCCTCGCCCGGAGCAACCTGGTGCAGCAAGGCGGCGAGCTTGCCTATCTGATTCGCCACGACCCCGAGTTTCGCGGGGTTCGCCGCGAACACCTCGTCGAGGCGGGGCGCCGCGCTCGCCTGAAGGTTGCCATTCCCGCATTGGTTGATTTTATGGATCGAGGCATTCACGGATATCAATTTTCGTTTTTCGTCATATCCGCAGCCCCCCGCGAAATCGTAACCTCTGCATTGGCGGGGGTGATACCGGCCGAACACATCTTCGGCACGGAGTTGGAATTCGATGCGCGCTCCGGCGAAGTGCGTGCGATCAACCGCGTACCCGCCGGCTACGGCAAAGTTGCGGTAATCGAGGAACTGCAGCACCAGCTCGGCATTTCTCCCGATCGGGTAATTTATGTCGGCGACGGCAGTTCCGACATCCACGTGATGCTACACGTCAACAACCATGACGGCTTTACGATCGCCGTGTCGGAGAATAAGCAACTCGCGAGGATTGCCCAGCGCATCGTTCTCAGCGATAACGCCTTTAGCATCATGGTGCCTATTCTCGATCAAGTTTTTCATTGGAGGCCGGGGGACATCCGAGAACTGTTCGCGACCTACGGACTGGCCTTAAACGAATGGGAAAAGGAGCGCACGGACCGCGTGAAGATTGCCGAGATGCTGTCCTTCAATTCTCCCACAACGGCTGACGCGCTATGAGTGAGCCGTGGATTCAATGCTTGGGCTGGGCGGCAACCGGCGTATTTGTCGCGTCATATTTTTTCGTGCGACCATCATTAGCGTAAATTCAATCTCCCCCTCGAGGGCCTCCTCAGCGTCCCGACTAGGGAGCTTCCCGGCTGTCATGACGGGGCCGATGCTGGCATAATCGCCCTGGATTTGGCCAGGGAGAAAACAATGAATGCGACGGTTGCCCTGCAGCCCGGAGTCAGGTCCGAGGGACGGTATTTTTATTTGTGGATGGCGGGCGCCTTTGTGCTGGTGGCATTCGGCGGTTTCAGCCCGACTTATTGGTCCCCCATGGCGGCAGGCACCTTTCATGCTCCGCCGATGATTCACATCCATGGGGTGTTGATGTTTACCTGGACTTGTTTCTTCTTTATCCAGACAGCGCTCGTCGCAGCCCGTCGCACTGCAGACCACCGCACTTGGGGGTTGGCGGGCATCGCCTTGTTCAGCGTACTGGCGTATTCGATATTGGTGGGTGAGATGGCCGTGCTGAAACGGGACGAAGCGCTCGGTCTGGGGGATGCTGCACGGCGCTTCGCAGCCGTCACCCTCTGCGCGTGGCCATTGATGATCGCCTTTTTTACGCTGGCAATCGTCAATATTCGCCGCCCTCAGTCTCACAAGCGGCTGATGACGTTATTGATGATATCAATGATGACACCGGCTATCGCACGGGTATTCATCACGATCCTTGCCCCGCCCGGAGCATCCGCCGGACCGCCGCCGCCGTTTGTCTCTTTGCCACCTGCACTCACCGCAGATCTTTTTCTCGTCGTCGCGATCGTTCACGACTGGCGCACGCGCGGCCGTCCTCACTCCGTTTATGTGATCGGCGGTGCGGTATTGCTGCTACAGCAGGTGCTCACGGTTCCGTTTGCAGCGACTGGGACTTGGATGAGGATGGCCACGGCTTACGAGTGGCTTGCCGGGTGAGTGAACGACCGCCCTCCGCAACGGACATGCGGTCGGTGCTCGATGAAAGTGTTATAAATCAATAAGTTAATAGTGAAAACGAAGGTAATTTAACGCTCTCGTCGTCGAGGCCCTCGCGCAGTGCGCCGCCGGGTGCTCGTTCGCCTACCTGCATTGCTGGAAATGTCTGATGCCAGCGGCTCGACACCCCGTCCATGCTGTCTCACGGCATGAACATCACGAGCACGAATGCTATCGCAATGCTAAGAGGCGGTTACCGCGAAGTCATCGAGTGGTTCAGCGAGTATGACTCGGCGTCTTCGAATATAAGGAAGCAGGAACTCGCATCAAAAATTTGCCGCAGGCTGCGAGTTCTCATGGCCATCCAGGAGCAAATTTTCTATCCGGCCTTTCTTCAAGCCATTCCGGACCCCCTAGCATACAAGGGCACCGTAAATGATCATGCCGCCACGCAGCGGTTGATCGAGCAAATCCTGCAATCAAGCCCGATAGACGAACAGTTCGATTCGCAAGTGCGGCTGTTGCGCGACGTCATCACGCAATTTGCCGATGAGGAAGAATGCGCCGGCGGCTTGTTCGCTCAGGCGCAGGAATCCGACATGGACTTGGAACTGGTCGGCCTTCAAATGCGGCAGCGTGAGAGTCAGTTGGAAAATGATAGCGGACGGCAAAAGCTTTCATGACTCGACTGGCCGCTGCCGAACTTTGGTCAATGGAGGTGCCGTATGATCACACGATTCATCCTCATCGCGGCAGGCATGATCCTTATGCAGGGCGCAGCCGGCCAACCTCTGAGCGGCGCGTCAGGCGTGGCGCCGCCTGGTGGTCCCGGCACGCCCCTTCCTCCTCCCACCCCCCCTCCCGGGGCTTCGGGGCCGCCTCCGGCTCCTCCTGAAATACCACCCGCAACGCCGGGGAATCCTGCGCCCACTCCGCCCCCCGTTCCGCCCGAGACGCCGAACCCGCCCGGCCAGGGTCCGCACCCGCAGAAGCCCCCGCCTCCCGCGCCTGGTTCAAACGCAAACGCGGCGCTCGCGTGACAGGCCCGGTCCACGGCTCGCTCCGGCTACACAGCGGTTACACCATCTTAAGAAGGGGTACGGCAGAGTACTTCCCAACCTGAACCGATTTGAAGGGTTTGAATCGGCGGTTGTTGAGCGGAAGGCGGCTGTCGTACCCGAAAACCTTTGGTTCCTAAGTAACCCACGGCGATGGTGTCTGATCCTATGCGCGCAGCGCCGGAGAGATCTGTACGCTAACCCGCTTAAGGCGGCGAAAGTATTGGGACGACGCCGGTTGTCATCGCCTCCGCCCGCGCATGGAATGTGACGCCTCCCTCATTGCGCGCACGGGCTGCGCGACTATGTTTGACAACGTACAGACGTGCGCAAAATCAATCTGCTATCACACGCTGAACTCCACTGCAGCCCGGCGAAAAATGTATGACCGCCCCCTCAAACAAGGATTGGTTATGGAGCATCGAATACTTCTCATTCAGGAAGACCCCGTCGGCGCCGACGCCACTCGGGCGGCATTGGCCAAATGGATTTTGCCATGTACCAAGCGAAGGAGAGCGGCCGAAACTGCTACCAATTCTTCAAGCCGGAGATGAACTCAAAGGCGGTGCAACGGCAATCGGTGGAAAATGGTTTACGGATCGCGATCGAACGGCAAGCCTTTGTGCTTCACTACCAGCCAAAATTCAATTTGCAGACGGGTGCCATTACCGCCGTGGAGGCGCTGGTGCGGTGGCGGCATCCCATGCGTGGTGTGCTGCCGCCTTCCGAGTTCATGTCGGTTGCGGAGGATTCCGGCCTGATCGTCCCATCGGCCGGTGGGTGCTCTACGAAAGCTGCCGCCAGGCAAAAACCTGGCGGGATGCCGGTTTTGCACCCATCCGCATGGCCGTCAACATCTCCCCTGTCGAGCTGCGCGCGAAAACTTTTGTGCAGGACGTTCGCCTTGTGCTGCAGGATAATACGGGTTTCGACGCGCAAAATTTGGAACTCGAGCTCACGGAAACAGGACCCGAAGGCGACCACCTCGGTGCTGCAGTCCCTTTGGGAAACAGGAGTGCGCTTCGCGCTGGACGATTTCGGCACCGGATATTCCAGCCTGAGCTATATGCGAAGATTCCCGATCGATACGCTGAAGATTGATCAATCGTTCGTGCGCGATGTGACCACGGACGAAGAAAGTGCAAGCGTCGTGCAGGCGATCATCGACATGGGCAGAGGCTTGCGTATGCGGGTCGTCGCGGAGGGCGTGGAAACGCGCGAGCAACTGCATTTTTTGCAGGAGCGGGCGTGCCCCGAAGCGCAGGGATACTTTCTCGGCCGGCCTGCCATTGCGAAGCACATCGGCCGCCTATTGGCGGCCGACTCAATAGCCGGTTCGCGAACCAAACTATAGGAACCGGTCAGCTGCTGGCTGGGCGCGCCGATTCGTCGCATCGAGCTCGCCGATTTCTCGATACCATCAATTAACGGCTCGTTTTGCCGTCCTATCCAGCACCGCTCGTGCAGCGCTCGCTTCCAGGTGTAATCCGTTGGCATCGAGCGCCGCCATCGCCGCGTCGAGCGCAACCACAAGCTCGGCGTGCTCGACGGCCATCATGTTGGTGCCGGACAAGCAGGCAACTACCGTTGGCTCAAGGGTTGCGCTCAGAAGAAATGGCGCGGGATGGCGATCGTAACAACTCTTTGACGGCATTCGGTGCAAACTCGCACCATTCGATGCCGATTGCGCCCCTAATTATGCGCGTCACACGAGCCATAATCCTCATCGCGCCGCGGTCAATGCTGATTTCAGTATAAGCATGCAGAGGCAATTCATGATCCGTTTCCATGAGGCCGCCGCTCAGACTCAAGTTTTTCAAAAGCCCCTGAACTACCGGTGAGGCGTGGGCTGCTACTTGCACGGGTATATCCACCGAGATCCGCTGGCCCCAGCGCTGTCCATTCCCCGTCAATGGGTGGGTCATCATGGAAATGTCTCCCTAAATAAGGTCGTTCAGAACAGCACCAAAAAGGGGCTCTGTACAGAGCGATCGTGATGACTGTGTGCCGTCGTGGCTCCCACTCACTGTTCGGAAACGCACTTAGCGCCTGTCGAATGTGTGACGTACTGCTCATTGCGGTAAATTCGGGCAAACCCCTACGCGCTGCCTGACGCACGCCGATTTGAAGCTGGCGCGCGCGCCCGCATCACGGTGCCAGGCCACTCCGGGCCAGAGATGCGCACTGCAAGTGTGACGCCAACTGTGACGCACGTCGCAGTCCCGATTAGCGGCTGCGCTCGGATTAAAATAAATACGGCCTTGAGTTCGTTGCAATCGGAGCACGAGGCTCGCAAACATTTGTGGCGCCGGCTTCGCGGCGAGACTGTTCCAACAGCCGGCGATTGCAAGTCACCCGAAGCTCCGAATCTTCCGCGAAAGGTAGCGGATCTGCGCCGCTCCCTTCATCCGGTTTTTTTATGAACGGGTTCGGTCAACGTCGCCGCACGATGGCCGGCAAGACATCGTGTCGGTGTTTCGCTACAGCCGATTCTCTCGATTGCCTGAAACCCCTATGTGTTCCACCGTACGGACATAACACGACCGGGACAGGATACTCGGTCGACAACAAGTCAGCGAAAGGCTCCGCGTATTGCCGGGCTCCTTCCGTCGGCGCCAGCGATCAATCGACGCGTGGGTGAAGGTGCAGGAGTTATCTGATATGCGTGAATACCGAAGCGACACGACCGCCATGAGGTGGTTTTCCTTGATAGCGATGGTCTTGGCGGCAAGTTGCAGCGGGGGGCGCGATCCGATCTTGGGGGTGGGCGGAATCAGCGCGCGCGTTCCGACGGTGACCGCAGTGACACCGGCAAATGGTGCGACGGGCGTTTCAGTCAATGGCCCAAGCATCACTGCCACCTTCAGCGAGCCGATGAATGCGCTTGTCCCGGCCAATTTCAAAGTGACCTGCGCTGCGCCCTGCGTGAATCCCGCGGGAGCGGCAAGCCTCGATTCCACCTCAACGATCGCGACCTATACGCCGGCAACCGCGCTCTCCCCGCTCACTCTTTATACTGTCACGATCACCGCGGCGACGAGTTTCTCCAGCAGAATCGCCTTGGCGAGTCCTTACGTATGGACGTTCACGACCGGTCCCGCGCCTCCCCCGAGGGTAACCGCGGTGGCCCCCGCCAACAATGCCACCGGCGTTCCCATCAACGTCGCCGTGATCAGCGCGCAATTTGATCAGCCCTTGGCGCCGTTCGTTGGCCCGGCAACTTTCACGGTGAGCTGTGCTGCGCCTTGCGTGAGTCCGGCAGGCACTGCTGCACTCGATGGTTCCAAGACGATCGTCTCGCTCACGCTGACTGGGGGTACGCTCGCGGTCTCCACGCGCTATACCGCGACGATCACCGGCGCGAGCGGCCTCGCGAGCGGCATTGCGATGGCTCAGCCTTATGTGTGGACGTTTACGACGGGAGCCAGCGCCGATTTATCGCGTCCGCGAGTGACTATCACCGTGCCCGCCACCACGACTCCGGGTCCCACGGCCGGCGTTCCCAGCAACAGCGCCATCAGCGCGGTTTTCAGCAAGGACATGTCGCCCGCGACCCTCTCGGCGGCGAGCTTCACGGTCGCTTGCACCCTTCCGTGCGTATCTCCGACAGGGACTGTGACATACAACGTTGGCTCGCGAACCGTGCTCTTTACGCCGGCTGCTCCGCTGACGGTGGGCGCAACTTACACTGCTACGATTACCGCCGCCGCCATGGATCAGGAAGGGAACTCCCTCGGCGGCAACCAGGCGCCGCTGCCTGCGGCGAGTGATTACGTCTGGACATTCGTCACGGTGGCCGTTGCGGCGGCCGGGCCTGTGTCCGTCAAGTCGACGAATCCCAAGGCGGGGCAATCCGGCGTTTGCCCCAACGCGACAGTCAATGCGACCTTTACCTTGCCTTCGGGGCTACGGATGGATCCTAACAGCGTCAATGCGCGGACTTTCGCGGTGACGGGCCCGGCACCGGCAACGACGGCAGTGACTGCCGCGTCCGTCACGATCGATGCAGCCACGGGCACCATCGCCACTTTTACGCCGCAAAGCTCGTTCGCAGCTGGCTCGACGTATAAGGCCACGGTCATGGGCGGCATGAACGGAGTCAAGGACCTGGCCGTGCCAGCCAATGAGATGGTGAGCAACTTCATCTGGACCTTCACCGCCGGGCCTGCCACGGGCAGTTGTCTCGCCCCGATTCCGCTGGGCGCGGCATCGACCTACGGGACCTTTGGCGGCACCGCCGGCATGACCAACACAGGAATTTTGACCGTGATCAACGGCAACATCGGCACGATCGCCACGGCCACTTCTTCGATCACGGGATTCCACGATACGGCCGGCGATATCTATACGGAATCGCCGGCGAATATCGGCGCCGTCAATGGAATCATCTATACGTGCACGAACTCCACCGGGGGTCCGAATGTCGGCGGACCCAACGCCGCGAATTGCGCTGCGGCGACGAAAGCCCTTGGCGATGCTCGAAAGGCCTATCTGGCTTTGACGGCATTGCCTCCCGGGGCAAATCCGGGCGGAAACCTGGCCTCGCTGACGCTGGCGCCCGGCGTGTACACCGCTCCCGCGGGATCATTCATGATGCAGGGTGGAGACCTGACTCTCGACGCCCAGGGCGATGCGAACGCTGTGTGGGTGTTCCAGATGGCCACCACATTGACGGTGGGCGGACCCGGAGCCAGCGCGCCTCAAAGCGTCATTCTGGCCGGGGGCGCCCAGGCGAAAAATGTTTACTGGCAGGTTGGCTCAGCCGCGACGATCAACGCAGGCGGCGGCGGAACCATGGTAGGGACCATCATCAGCCAGTCCGGCGTTGTCTTCTCCACCGTCGGCAACACCACTCTCACGACCTTGAACGGCAGGGCTCTGTCGTTGGGAGCGTCGGTCACCATGGTCGACACAGTGATCAACGTACCTGGCCCTTGAATATGCGACGGAAAAATGCCGCTGGAGAAAAACGTGAATGTATCTAGACTCTTGGGTGTGTTGGGTGCCGTGGCGTGCGCCGCGACGGCCGGCGGATCGGCTGTGGCGGACGAGGCGGGCTGGTATGTCGGCGCCAATGCCGGTCAAGCGCGGGCCAAAATCGACGAACGGCGAATTACCGATAACTTGTCGGCGGCCGGATTCTCCACGACCGCTTTCAAAAGCGACGATACCCATTTTGGGTACAAGCTGTTCGGCGGGTATCAATTCGTCAAATACTTCGCCTTGGAAGCCGGCTATTTCGACCTGGGCCGTTTTGGATTTACTGCGAACACTTCGCCGGCCGCGGGACTCACAGGCACAACGAGACTCAAAGGCGCGGATCTCGATGCTGTCGGCATCATCCCGTTCACCGACAAGTTCGCGGCTTTCGGCCGAATCGGCTATGCGTATACGGATGCGAATGACCGCTTTGCGAGTTATGGCGCGGTCGTCATCCGGGATTCGCAGCGCAAACAAAATTCCTCGAATTACAAGTTCGGTTTCGGTTTGCAGTACGCGCTCAGCGACTCTTGGGGAATGCGTGCCGAGGCAGAACGTTACCGGGTCGGCGACGCGGTGGGCAACAAAGGCGACGTCGATCTTTTCTCGGTCGGCCTGCTCTATCGATTCGGCGCGACGCCGCATGCCCCGCCGCCGATTGCGCGCTCAGTCGCGCCGGCCCCCATAGTCGAGGCCGCGCCGGAGCCGCCGCCGCCACCACCGCCTGCGCCTCCTGTCAGAAAACGGGTCAGTTTTTCCGCAGACTCGCTGTTTGATTTCGGCAAGGACACGGTGCGGCCGGCGGGCAAGCTCGCGCTCGATCATTTTGCAGCAGAACTCAAGGGCTCTCAATTTGACGTCGTCAACGTCACCGGGCACACGGACCGGATCGGATCGCACGACTACAACATGAGGCTATCGATGCGCCGCGCCGAATCGGTGAAGGCTTACTTGGTGCAAACCGCAGGAATCCCTGAAAGCAAAGTGAGTGCGCGAGGCGCAGACGGCGAAGACCCCGTGACGAAGCCTGATGATTGTCCGGGCCAGCAGCGAACCCCAAAACTGATTGCCTGTCTGCAGCCGGATCGGCGTGTCGACGTCGAAGTCGTGGGCACTCGACTGCAACCCGCTCCCATGCCTTGATCTTGCCGGCGCCTATGGCGGCGGGCTACCTCTTCGGGTATCCGCCGGCCTGCCCTGGCTCCGAAGCCACGTCTGAGCAGATCGATCGATTCGGCCCATCGAGGGGCAGATTGACGCCGCGGCTCATCGTATTGTACGCTCGTTCAGTTAATACTTCTTATACTGACGAGTGTCCGATGGATCAGCAGGAACCGGAAAAAACACGCCAACGTGACATAGCATTGGTCTCGGCCGAATTCGTCGACGGTCAGGTTCAAGTGCGTTGGAAGAACAATGCTCCGCCGACCGGTTTCTCGCCCTTTTGGTTGCGCGATCATTGCCACGGCAAGCACAGCTTGAATGCCGATACCTTGCAGCGCGAGGTCGATACGTTCTCCATTCCGAACGACATCACCCCCTCGCGCATCAAAGTCGTGGATGACGGACGCACTTTGAATGTCGTTTGGGCGCACGATGAAAGTCAAAGCACTTTCCCTGCCGCATTTCTCTGGACAATTGCACAAACCGGCGGACGCGCGCAGCCGCCGCACCGTACGTTGTGGGATCGCGGTTCGATGGGAACGAATTTTCCGAGCGTCAGCCATGAGGAAGTCATGGGCTCCGATGAAGGGCTGCTGCGATGGCTTTCCTTGGTCGAAGAGTTTGGTTTCGCGTTGACGACCGGCGCTGAAGCGTCCATGGCGGGCACCGAAGCGCTGGTCAAACGTGTAGGGTACGTCCGGCATACGATTTTCGGCGGCATGTGGGAATTCTCCGCCAACATGGCATTCAAAGACACAGCCTATACCTCGGTCGGCATCGGCCCGCACACCGACGGCACGTATAGCAACGATCCTCCCGGATTCCAAATGTTTCAATGCCTGGAATTCGACGGCTCGGGGGGTGAGAGCACGCTGGTCGACAGCTTCCGCGTCGCGGAGACAATCCGCAAAACGGATCCTCTAGCCTTCAGGGTGTTGAGCGAGGTGAAGGTGCCGGCTCATTATCTCGGCGACGGCGTGCACCTGCGTTCCGAGCATCCCATCATCGGCCTCGACGACCGCGGTAACTTGACGCAAATTGCATACAACAATTACGACCGCGCGCCATTTAACCTGGCTCCCGCACGCATGAGCGAATTTTATCGGGCGCTATCGTTGTTCCACCGCCTGATCAACGATCCCGCTTACGAGATTTCCATGAAGCTCGTCCCGGGGACAGTCTTGTTTTTCGACAATTGGCGCACGCTTCATGGCCGGCACGCCTTTAACGGCCATCGGCACATGTGCGGCGCCTACGTGAACATGGAGGACTTTCAAAGCAAGCTTCGCGTCTTGCGGACGGCGGCGCGAGGTCATGAACACCGGCCGGTCGGGCGCGATGCATTATAGATATATATTGTAACATTATAATAAATAAGGATTTTTATGGCGAAGAAAGCAGTACCTCGGGACTGCTCCTACCGCGATACTGGCCTGCGTCGAATGTCAGGTGGTAGATTTGGAGTAAGTTCCGCATCGTAGTAGTCGAATAAAAACGGGAGAATTTCGATGGCCAAGGTTGCATCAGCGCTGGCGTTGATGATTTGCGCCATTTCGGGAGTCTTGCCCGCGCGCGGAGCGCCCACCCAGCAATATTTTCTGACGGACGTCGGCACCCTTGGTGGAACTTACAGCGCGGGTTATTCAATCGACGCCAAAGGCCAAATCGTCGGAACTTCCTACACCGCGAAGGATGCGCTTCTGCGCCCGTTCGCGTATAGCAGAGGCCACATGACCGATCTGGGCTCGCTGGGAGGAACCATTGGTTACGCTTACGGCATAAACCACGCCGGAGACATCGCTGGCTTCTCGGACACCGTGGACGGCTCTCGCGCGTTCTTATATAGCCACGGCAACATGAATGAGCTGGGCACCCTCGGCGGCACGACGAGCGAGGGCAATGGTATCAATACGGCCGGGCAAATCACCGGGGTCTCCGCAACCGCGCGCAATGCCTCGCAACACGCTTTTTTATATACCCGCGGCAGCATGCTGGATCTGGGGACGCTGGGGGGATCGGACAGCTATGGGTTTGGCATCAATGACGCGGGACACGTTGTCGGAACGGCGTCGGACCGGTTAGGCACCTTTCACGCCTTCTTGTACGCCAATGGTCGCATGGCTGATATCGGAAGTCTTGGCGGAGGCTACGGGCAAGCTAACGCGATCAATAGCGCCGAGCAAATCACGGGGGCCTCCTTAACCGCAAAGCAGACTCTGCACGCCTTTTTTTACGGCGCCGGCACAATGAAGGATTTGGGAACTCTGGGCGGCCCCACCAGCGCGGGCGACGGCATAAACAGCGCCGGCGAGATCGTCGGCTACTCGCTGACGAGTGGGAACTCTCGACGCGCTTTTTTATACCGCAACGGCGCAATGACGGATCTCAACAGCCTAATCGACCCCAGCAACCCGCTGGCCCCGCACGTCACGCTTATCGAAGCGACCGCTATCAACGACGAATTGCTGATCGTGGCGAACGGGATCGATTCGCGAACCGGCGAGCAGCACGCTTATCTATTGGACTGCCGTCATAAAGGCAAACCACACAAGTGTAAATAAGCCGCCGGCGAGCCGCGCAATCGCTTCGGTGCGAACGCAGATCGAATCGCTGCGCGAACGCGGGTATGTGGTCCTCCCGGGGTTCGCTCGGGTCGAGCACCTGGCCAAACTCAATGAGATTGCCCGGTTGGAACTTGCGGCGCGCCTTGATCCACTCGAGCTCGAAGCCGATCTGCACTACCCGGGAGCGCCTCCGTCACGCGCCGCCGCCGGAGGCGAAACGGTGCGCCGATTGCTCGACGCGTACGGCCGTCATCCCGAGTTCGCCAAGGCGGCCACCGCACCGCGGTTGCGTGAATGGATGGAAACCTACTTCGGTGAAACGGTGGTGATGTCGCGCGCCCATCACAACTGTCTCATGACGAAGCACCCGCTGTACGGAAGCATGACAGGCTGGCATCGCGACATGCGCTTCTGGTCTTTCGAACGAGAGGATCTGGTGTCCGTTTGGCTCGCGCTCGGGGAGGAATCCATCGAGAACGGCGCGCTATGGTTCGTGCCGGGGACCCATAGGATGGCATTCGATAACGGTCGATTTGATCCGGAGAAATTTTTTCGCGCAGACCGGGTGGACAACGCCGAGCTCATCCGCAACGCCGAGGCGCCGCATCTAATGCCGGGCGACGCGGTATTCTTCCATTGCAATACCCTGCACTGCGCGGGCAAGAATGAACGCGATGAAGTGAAGTTTTCGCTCGTCTATACCTACCATGGCCGGAACAACGCGCCCTTGGCAGGCACACGATCGGCGTCGAAGCCTGAAGTGGAACTGCGCGCCGGCCAGCCGGACAAACCGGGCGCCTAGTTCCAGAGCGCGCCCGGTTTCAAGCGCGCCGAGTTCCAGTGGATGGCCTTAGTTCCAGAGGCGCAGATTCTTCGGAAGCTCGACTCGCCCGGGCATGTCGGGGTCTGCCGCGGTGCCGCGGCCGCCCGCGCTCGATTCCTCCGCACCGTCAAGCGCAGCCACGGCAGGTATGTCGAGCGGCGCCATTCCGTTGTCGTGCAATGCCTTGTTGAGCGAGGGAAGAGCAGTCTTCGCGGTACGCGAGAACTCCGCATCGATGTCGCTCAACTGCGCGCGCAGTGCCTGGATATTTTCGAGTTGATACTGCGAAGGCGGCCCCTCCCAAGAGGTGATGGCTCCGTAGAGTTGATCGGTAAGCTCGCGCAGCCTCTCTTCGCCGGTGATCGCGCCGCCCTCGGTGGTTGCGACGATTTTTTTGCGCACGGCGTCCAATTTGACGTCGAACGCCTGGAGTTTAACGAGCAGGCCGTCTCCGGGGCGCCGTTGCATGCTCGCTTCACCCACTTCCCGGCGCAAAGCGGCGATACGTGCGAATAGGGCCGACTCGTCATTGAATAGGTCGTAGACCTTCATTGCCGCGTCATATTGTGCCTGGCGTTCACCCGCACTCCAGCCGACTCTGGGATCGAGCGCCACATTGAGCTTGGTCTCGTAGACTTTGCCGTTTTTTTCCAACCGCACGGTATACGCTCCCGGCAGAACGCGCGGACCCTGAAGGCCCGCCTGCGCGACTTGCACGGCCGGCGGCACATGCGGCGCCCGCAAATGCATTGTCCAAAAGATTCGGTTCAAGCCGCGGCGAGTGCTCGCAGGCAAAACATCGATCACCGCGCCGCGGCTGTCCAGCACTTCGATCTTGAGCTTTCCGAAAAGATGCCGGGTACGTTGGTAGTAGGTGATCATCGCACCGGGGGACGGATTTTCGCCCACGAAGGTCGCAGCGCCGTTCGCCCAGCCGCCATTCGCCTCGATGCGTTGTTGTATCGGCCTCGCGGACAGGAATTCGGCGTCCGCCGAAAGCACATCCGTGGCACTCAGCATGCGCAGCGGCGTGATGTCGTCGACGATCCAGATTCCGCGGCCGTGCGTTGCGATAACCAAGTCGTTATCGCGCGGGTGTATTACCAAGTCTCGTACGGCAACGGCAGGCATACGACCGCCCTTGAACTGCGCCCAATGCGTGCCGCCATCGACCGATACCCAGAGGCCGAACTCGGTCCCCAGAAACAGCAGCCTGGCATCGACTTCGTCTTCCTTGATGACGTGCGCATACCCGCGAACGCCTTTGGCATCCGCCGGCGCGACCAACGGCTTCCACGTTTTGCCGAAATCATCGGTCGCGAAAACATAAGGCGCCATATCGCTGAAGGTGTGGCGATCGAAGGCGACATAAGCAGTGCCCGGGGCGAATTTGCTTGCCTGAACCCAGCTGACCCACGAATTCTTTGGAACGCCGGCTACGTTGGCGATGACATTGTCCCAATGCGCGCCGCCGTCGCGTGTCAATTGCAAATTGCCGTCGTCGGTGCCCGCCCAGATGAGCCCCGATTGCAGGGGCGACTCGCTGATCGTGTAAATTGTGGTATGCATTTCGGCCGCAGAATTATCGACCGTGATGCCGCCGGATTTCTCCTGCAACTGCTTATGCGGATCATTGGTCGTAAGATCGGGAGAAATGCGTTCCCAAGTCTGCCCATGGTCGCGGGAGCGCATCAGGAATTGCGATCCAATGTAAATGGTTCCCGGCTCATGAGGCGACAACGCGATCGGCGTATTCCAATTGAACCGCAATTTCTTATAGCTCTTGAGGTCGGCCGCCGAAAGCTTCGGTTGGATATCACGAGTCTCATGGGTGCGCATATTGATCCGCGCAATGGCACCGCCTTGGTATTCCGCGACGAGGTAATCGGGAGCGGAGGGGTCCACGAACGCCCAGAAGCCATCGCCGTTGTACAGGTTCTCCCAGCGCGAGTTGGTGATGCCGCCGGGGTATTGGGAATCTCCGACCCAGACACTGTTGTCCTGCAATCCGCCATAAACGCGGTATGGATCGGCGGTATCGACGCTGACGTGATAGAACTGAGAAATCGGCAAATTGTCGTTTTTCCACCATTTGTTGGCGCCATCGAACGATGCCCATAATCCGCCGTCGTCGCCGGCCAGCACATGTTGTGAGTTGGCCGGGTCGATGAACACATCGTGCACGTCCCCATGCATGCCCGCAAAACCGCCGATGGTGCTGAAACTCTTGCCGCCGTCCTCGCTCAAGATCATGGCCCCATCCGTCTTGAATAGGCGATTCTCGTCTTTAGGATCCACGATGAGATTGGCGAAATAGAACGGGCGCCATACCATCCACTGGCTCTTGTCGCCGGGCTCCCAGGTCGATCCGCCGTCATGCGAAATCAGCAATTTCGAGTCTGTCGACTCGATGAAGGCATAAACCGTTTTGGCGTTGCTCGGTGCTACGGCCACGGCGATGCGGCCATACGGCTTTGCCGGCAGGCCCTTGTTGGCTTGAGCGCTCAATTCTCTCCACGTTTTTCCACCGTCGGCAGTCCGGAACAGCCCGCTCCCGGACGCGGCTTGGGGCCCATCTCCTCCTGAGCGAAACGACCAGCCTTTGCGGCGAAAGTCCCAAAGGCTCGCGAACAACACGTCGGGATTGTTCGGATCCATTGCGATGCTTCCGCACCCGGTCGACAGATTGCCGCCCTTGAGCACCAGGACCCATTGTTTGCCGCCATCCGTGGTCTTATAGAGCCCGCGGTCCGCAGAATCGCCCCACAACTTGCCCGGAACACACGCGTAAACCGTATCCGCCGCGCGCGGATCGACGATGATCTTGGTGATGCGCTCCGACTGGGGCAAACCAACATGCGTCCAGGTTTCCCCGGCATCGATCGATTTGTAGATGCCATCGCCCACTGAAACGCTGTTGCGCGTCCATGGTTCCCCCGTTCCCACCCATACGTTTTTCGGATTGCTTGGATCGAGCGCGATCGCTCCGATCGACTGCACGGGCTGTTCGTCGAATACGGGCTTGAAAGTGGTACCGCCGTCCATCGATTTCCAGACGCCGCCGCTCGCCGCCCCGACGAACAGCGTCAGTTTGCCGGAGGGATCGTTATAGCCTGCGAGCGCGGAAATCCGGCCGCTCATCGTCGCGGAGCCAATGTTGCGCGCTCCTAAGCCCGAGATCGCGCCCGTGTCGATACTGGGTGGCGTGGATCGCCAAGGTGGCCCGAGGGGTTATCCGCGCCGGCTGCCGCCGCGCCGGCTGTCGCACCGGTCATGCCGGCGAGGACTACCGAGATCAGAAGTATCGATTTGCCGTTCATGAGCCGCTCCCCGCCCCGGCATGACTGCCGAGAGCGGGAAAATGGAAATACAGCCTCATCGATCGCGACGTTGACTTCGGCAGTGTCGAATTGAATCTTCTGACGATCGGAAGAGCTCTTCGGCCCCGATTCCTGGGAAAGCGGCATGTACACGCCGTTGATCTTTTCGTAATCACCGTAGTCGGTCATCGTTTCATTCGGCACGCCGTGTTCGACGCGCCGACTGAGCGTTCGAATCTCCAAGAAATAATCGGGGTCCAGGTAGACGTATAACAGATCGCCGTTGGGCCGGGTCACGCGCAGCTTGTAGGCCTCCGTACCATCGACATCTTCGGTACCCAGCGAGTCCAACCGGTAGCTTTTCTCCTTATAATCGACGAGCGCGCCGATTACATCCGCGGCGTCCTCACCCATGCCTTTGGCATCGTCGGCGGAAAGTTTCTCGGGGTCTTTGCGGCCTAGGAACGGATTGATTTGCCAGGCCTGCGAACCATCGAAAGCCTGCACCTGCGTCAGACCCTGCAACTTCGCCTCATATCGAACCGACTGCGGACGCTTGATGAGGCTTACATAATCGAGCTGGAGCATACCGCCGTTCACCGTAAGCTTGCCGGTGAGCCGAATCGACTCTATCGCATGTATTTTTTCAATCCCTCCCCTAGCCTCAATATTCTTCGCAACCAGTTCCTCGGCGGTATATCCCTGCGCCACGGGCGCTACCAGCACCATCAGGAAGGCAATCATTCCTTGCATGCGAAGGGTCTCTGAGCGGCTGCGAAGCCCGACATCATGCACGTCGATCGAATCGCAGTCGATCCCCAAGCGGAAAAGATCGACGTCTCCGGGCCATTTTCCTGCAGCGACTAACCTTCGCGCGGCAACTTCAGGCAACTCGGCCTCGCGTCGCTTAGGATCAAGCGGAACCCCGGCTTATGATCAAGGCGGACCAGCGTGTAAGATCCGCCCGACAAAAACTCGGTATGCCGGTCGACATCGATCCGGGCGGATTCAGGGGTAGTGTAGGCTTGAGTCATCAGGGGGCCGCCATGAACAGCCATGTTGTATTGTTCAACAGAGGGATTTTACCTACTTATCTCGTAGTTCACTTCAAGCCCAATGAGACGGCGTGGGACGTGAAAGAGATCGAGATGTACGCGGACCAGCACCTGCGCACATTGCTTTGCGACGCAATCAACCTCGATCAATTGCCGCCCGCTACTCAGGCCAGCTTGATAGGGGCGTTGAACGAAGCCCGCGACGGCGCTTTGATCAATAGAGCGGCGTCCGGATCGGCTTCCCGATCCGCGGAGTTGTTCAGTGCCGGTTCGTCCTCTAGAGCCGAATGAGGATCACGCCTGCAATGAGGAGCCCTGCGCCGAGTAATCGCGGCAAGGTGGTTGGATAAACCGCGACTCCGAAGAGGCCATAATGGTCGAAGATCAGGGATGAGAGCATTTGCCCCGCCACGAGAAGAGCGACGAACGCAGCGGCGCCGAGGCGAGGCACCAAGACAATGGAAATCGCTATGTAAAGAGTTCCGAACAGACCGCCGCTCCACGCCCACCAGTGGCTGCGCGATGCAGCCACGGCCGGAAAGGCCGGATCGCCCGTCACGAGCGCGAAAATCAGCATGCAGAAGGTCCCGCCGAGATAACTGATAAAGCCGGCCCACGCTGTCGAGCCTAGAACAGTCCGCAGATCGGAGTTGACCGCCTGCTGCATGACGAAGCTCAGGCCGGCGAGCATGGCGAGGAACGTGGTTCCCAAGAGGACTAGTGACTGCGGCATCCCACTCTCTCCGAATTCTAAATGGCGGCGACCCCGTTCGGCGATAACGTCGCCTGCCACGGGGGGCGCCGAGCCTACAAGACCCCCAGTCGACAAAATACCGCCGCTCTCCTTCTCGGCGCAATACAGGAACGTATTGACTGCCGGCGTCCCCCGCCGGGAGTATCGGCCATTCGGGTGGCCCTGTCTGACACTAAGTTACGTGGACCGCTGACAGCTTCGTCGATCCAAGGAGGTATCATCCGTCGCGCAATGGATTGGAAAATTCTAAATTAAAACCGCCAGGAGATTCGCATGTCATTTATTGCTTGGATAATTCTGGGTCTCATTTCAGGATTTATTGCCAGTAAACTGGTCAATAAGACCGGCGAGGGGCTCGTGCTCGACATAATACTGGGCGTCATCGGTGCTTTTGTCGGCGGGTGGCTCTTTAGCACCTTTGGAATGACGGGCGTGACTGGCCTCAACGTTTACAGCATGGTCGTCGCGGTAATCGGCGCTGTGGTTGTCTTGGTTGTATACCACGCCTTGGTTCGCCGCCGGGTATAGGGGCGCCGTCGTTCAGGTATGGTCGGCGCTACCTCTGAACCGTATGCGAGTGCGCCGCGTCCGCTGGGGGGGCTTTTGGTGCCTCTCCTGGCGGGCGTGGCTACCTCCTTATTGCTGGGATGCGTTTCCCCCAAATATAAGGCGGCTAAGAACGTGGTATCGGCCCCGCGCCTCGATGTTCACTTCCCCGCCGACGCGCCGCTCGATGCGACTCTCATCACGCTGATTACCTATGGCGGGCCCGGGTCATGGAAGCGCGAAGCGTTCTGGGATGAGTACGTCGTAACGCTTCATAACCGAGGGGACCAATCCGTTGAAGTGGGCTCCGTGACCCTGGTGGACTATGCGGGGGTGCCTCGCTCCGCCGGCGATGATCCTTGGGCGCTGGAACGTCAAAGCAAGGATCTCGAGCGGCGTTATCGAGACGCCGGCATGACATTCGCGCGCATGGCAGGCCCGCGCGTCCTAGCCGCCACCGCCGAACCAGCGATGGTGACAACCGCAGGGGTTGGCTCGGCCGGTGCAGCCGCGGCTGCCGCCGCGACGGCTGTCGCGCTGCCCATCTACGGAGTGGCTGTCTTGGGCATCAACAGCCACAACAAAGCGGCGATCAAGGCTGAGTTCAACCGCCGCCGTTTGCCTCTGCCGCTCCGGCTCGGAGCCGGCGAAACCCGAACTGGCAGCTTGTTTTTCCCCATGGTCCCAAATCCTCGCTCACTGGGCTTGGATTTCACGAGCGAATCAGGCAAAACTGACTCGGTGCTTGCCCTGGATTTCCTCGAGGGGCTTCACACAGGGACCGCTGTCACGCAGAAACCGACCGGAACCGCTGGTGCGGCCGGTCTAAATTGAATTGCCGACTCGTTTCACGATCAACATGACGGAAGTACTATGGACTATGACAAATCGATGCAGTTGCTCATTTCGGACGCGGAACAACTACTCTCGAAACTCGGCGATGTGAAGAGTCCCGAGATTGTAGCGCTGCGGGAAAAAGTGGAGTCGGGCATAGCGGAAACCAAAAATATGATTGCGGATCAAGCTCGCGTCAGTGCCGAGGGCATACGAAAAATGACAAGTTCGGTCGTCGGATACGTCCAAGAGAATCCTTGGGTGGCGGTGGCGGCTGGAACGGCCATCGCGGTTGCTCTTTTCTACATAGCGTTTTCGGGGCGCGATAGCGAGGCGTAACAGATATTCGGGTAGTAACGGAGCGTCATGAGCCTCATCCGCTGCAATATATCTATTGCTATCGCCGATGGATCGGTGCTCGTCAGCGTCCGCGTACCGCGTGAAACGCCGACTCGCGACATCGACGCGATAATAGGGGTGGTCATCGGCGCGTTTGCAGCCGTCGAAGATCATTGTCCGAATGAACAGCGTCCGAATAAACCCCCCGCTCCCGAGGCCGACGCCTTCGGGTTTTTCCTCGAGCGCAAATACTCGGATCCGGGCTATCCGGATAGACTTACGAGCGCGCTGCGGGAAATGGCCCACTCGAGCGACCCGATGTCCCCCTGGGAAACGCTGCACTGAGACCCCGCTTGGGGGGCTGTTGAGCCCGCCTCCCAAGCGGGCTCTGATCAATTGACTACGATTTGCCCATTCTTGACCGGAATCGTCTTGCCGGGATCGTGATCGAGATGCACATGATGTTCCTTGCCGTCGAGAACATACACGACCTGATACCCCGCAGGAACTTCGGCGGTGTCAACGACCGTCACGCACCGCTGTTCGTTCGCCGTGTAGGTATTGCCTTGCTGCATTTTTTGTTCGATTTTATTGCCCGCGTAGCCGCCGGCCGCCGCCCCGGCAACGGTTGCGAGAACTTTGCCGTTGCCGCCGCCTACCTCATGGCCAAGTAGACCGCCGACCACCGCGCCGATGCCGGTACCTGCGAGCCGATTGGTGTCCTTGGCCGGCTTGACACGCGTTACCTGCTCGTCATGGCACTCTTGCCGGGGCGTCCTAATGCTTTTGTGCAACTCTTTGACGCTGGTGACTTCAGCGCCGGTGCCGGCTCCGAGAAGCCGGATGCCGGCGAAAGCGCCGCCGGCCGTGACTACGATCGCGCCGAAAACCGCTCCAATCATTAAAGATCTGTTCACTGTGTCCTCCGATAAAGACGAGCCAAGGGGGCCCTTTTCTCGGAGAGCATCATAGTGAGCCGGACGTCTGAATCTACGGCGTGCGTCTCGTTATTTCCCACCCGTCATCGCGCGCGGCGGATGTCGCCGACCCGCGACGCCGGGGCACCTTCCGCGCAGCCGTTTGTCGCCGGCGGAAGGTGCCGTCCACAGATGGTAGGTAGCCCGTCTATTACGATTTTTCGGGGGCGACCTTCAATTCATCAACGATATGCTTTTTGCCGGCCACCTGCGCGGCGATAGCCGACACCTTGCTCTTTTCCTCGGCGGTGCGAACGACACCGTTCAAGGTGACGGTGCCGCCAACTGCCACGATCTTGACGTTGTGCGCATAGGTCGAGAGCGTCTTATCCGCCATGATGTTCTTGCGAATTTGCTGCGTTAACTTCAAATCGCCCGGGTCGTTCTCTTGAGTATCCGCCGTCGCGCGCGAGTCTGAAGGATCGACTTTGTTGCTCTTGCTGTTGTCGCTTGGAGTCGAGCTAGTGGTCCCCGGCGGTTGACGCGCGCCAGTGGATTGCGCGCTCGCAAAATGGGCAGTCAGGAAAAAGGCCATACCCGTGAGAAGAGCGGCGGAATATTTGATCGTCATAGGGTCACCGTGAGTATATGAATGGTCATGAATGGAGAGGGCCCGCCTTCGGGCCCTCGTGCCCTCAGGCAGATCGGACTTCAGAGCCTGAGGCTCCCGCGGTTTCGCCCGTCGATGAAATATCGGTCGCCCCCGTGGTCTTCAACATGTCCTTGGCCCGAGATACTTGCTCGGAGTTATCGCAATGCACCGAGAGCAGTGTGCCGCCGCCCTTAACGTGCCCCTCATACCGCTTCGCTTCATATTCGGGAATTCCCATGCCCACGAGCGCGCCTACCAATCCACCGACAGCGCCGCCTACACCGAGACCCGCGAGACCCGCCATGATGGGCCCTGCCGCGATGAACGGGCCGACGCCAGGGATTGCAAGTGCACCGACGCCCGCGAGAACCCCCAAGGTGCCCCCAATGACACCGCCGGCAGTAGCGCCGGTAGTCGTGCCTTCGGGAGCTTTGGTATTTTTCTCGTGCGCAAAGTCCCTTGTAGTGCGCGTGTCGGGTAGCAGCACGGATATGGTGGAGCTGGTGAATCCGCCTGCGATGAGCGTATCGACTGCCCGCTCCGCTTGTTCCCCGGAACTATAAATTCCAAAAACCGCTGTATTCTTTCCCGCCATGATGTATTCCGCCTAGGTGATAGTTGTGAAAATTGTCCTGCCATTGGCAGAGTGCCGCTGGTGATGGCGCAGTACACGGCAAGCGCGTGTGGCCCGCTGTAGGACTAACCCTCGAGGCGTCGCGAGATCCCTCGCGTTCAGCCATCGACAATCGCCTACGATCGGCGGCTGCCGGGGACGACGCTGTTTTCTATCTATAGGAGCCGTCCTATAGCGCATCGCAGTATTTACGGGTATCGCAAGACCGCGTCGATTCCTAGACTCGCGTACCATATATGCTTACTGCGACGTCCATTGAAAATCGGCTGCGCAAGCTCGAGTCTCGTTATCGCCATGCGTTGAGCGCCGCAGTTGCCGCAAAGGCGCGCTACCTTGCTCTGCATGGGGAACCGAGTTCAACCGCCGCGATGGTCGCACGAGCCAAAACAGAATGGTACCTCCTCGAGTCGCAGAGAGCGCAATTTGCCGCTCAAATGCGCGAGCTCGAGGAATTGGAACATGAGTCGGTTACCTGACTTTTCTCAAAGCCAAGCATCAATGCCGTCCACCGCCCGCCCCATCGCCGCCCTCACGATCTCTTTCGGACTCGTCGCGATCCCCGTCAAACTCTATCCCGCCACCATCGCTTCGGAAAGAATCTCCTTTAATCTCCTGCGCAAGAAAGACGGCTCGCGGGTGAAGCAGCAGTACATCGCAGTAAACGACGGGAAGCCGGTCGACCGAGCCGACATGACAAAAGGGTACGAGTTCGCCAAGGATCAGTACGTCATGTTCTCACCGGCCGAGCTCAAGGAACTCGAGGACGCGACGAGTCACGCGGTCGACATCACTCAATTCGTTCCTCTGGACTCCGTCGATCCTGTTTATTTCGACGGCACCTATTATTTGGTACCGGATAAGGGCGGACTGAAGCCCTATTCGCTTCTGGCGGCGGCGCTGCGCAATTCGAAGCAATGCGCCGTGGGGCGATGGGTTTCGCGCGGCAAGGAACACATCGTGGTCATTCGTCCCATCGGCGAGGGACTGGCGATGCATCAGCTGCACTTCCAAGCGGAAGTTCGCGCGATAAAGGACCTGGGCGTGGAGACCGCGCGCGTATCGGACGCCGAGCTCAGGCTGGCCGGCCAGTTGATCAATCAGCTGTCGGCGAAAAGCTTCGACCCCAATGAATATGCGGATGAGTTCCATGCGCGCATGGAGGCGGCCATCCAGCGAAAGATCCAAGGCAAAGAAGTGTCTCTTGCTGAGGCACCATCCACGGCTGCCAAAGGGAATGTCATCGATCTGATGCAGGCGCTCAAGGCAAGCCTCGGCACACCAGGCTCCAAGCCCATCGAACTCAAAGAGCGTCGCGCGGCGCGGCACGCAACTGTCGACAGGTCCCGCAAATCGGTGCGGCGATGATGCATGTATACGACCAGAAGGATCTGACCCGGCAATTCGGGGTTCCTGCGTCGGCCGTCCGTTCCCTCGTGCGGGCCGGCCACCTCCATCCCGCGCCCGTCGGCGACGGTGCCCGCTATTCCTTCCGGGATCTTTTGGTCCTTCGTATGGTGAGTGCCCTGACTGCAGCTCGCATTCCATGGGAAACGATCAATGCCGTCCTTGAAGACCTGCGAGGTTCACTGCCGGGCGCGAGCCTCCACGCGGTCTCGATCAGTCCTCCGAGCGCCAAGGACCGCAAGGGCAAGGGCAAAGGCGGAGTGGTCGGCGTCTTTCGACATGCCAAGGTCAAGCATTCAGGGCGACTTGCGCAACGTCACTTCGAGCGCGCCTTGGCCGTCGAGGACAAAGATCCAATGAAGGCCCGTGCAGCCTATGCCAAGAGCCTTGCTGTCGATCCACACCACGTGGAAGCGCGGCTAAATTTAGGGCGGCTCTTGCACCTCGGCGGCGAGCACGCCGCGGCCGAGGAAGTCTATCGCGCGGGACTGACGGCCAATGCCCTCCTCTCCTTCAATCTCGCCTTGCTTCTCGAGGATCTGGACCGAGAGAGCGAGGCCATCTTGGCTTATCGCGAGGCCCTGGCCCATGATCCTCGGATGGCGGACGCTCATTTCAATCTTGCGAGGCTTCACGAGAAGGCGGGCCGCTCCCAGGACGCGTTTCGACACTTGCTCTCGCACCGCCGCTTGACGAGGAGCGCTGCCGCTCGCGCGGTAAATCGACGGCGAAAGTAAAGGCGCACTCGAGCGTCGATCGGGCCGCGCCGTCTCCTACAACGCCGGTAATTCGTGTATAAGCACGGGTGGATCGTTCAACCGAAAGGATCGTCCAAAAAATTGCTCGACGAGAGATTGCGATTGCCGGCGGCCTTCACGGCCCTGCACCACGTGGTTCCCCCGGAAATAGATGAATACGCGCACGTCAACAACGCCGTCTACCTACAGTGGCTGGATAGCATCGCCTGGGCGCATTCGTCGAAACTTGGATTGTCTCTGGAGCGCTGCCTCTCGATCAGACGAGGTATGGCGGTACGCCATACGCGAGTCGACTATCTCGAGGCCGCACTTCTCGACGACAAGCTTCTGCTCGCCACGTGGATTGTCGATAGCGACGGCCGCCTGCGCTGCACGCGTCGTTTCGACATCCTTCGGATCGCCGACGGCAAGCGCGTCCTAGAGGCGGAGATAGACTACTTCTGTTTGAATCTCGATACGGCAAAACCTTGCCGCTTTCCCCCTGAATTTGTCCAAAGTTATGAACCACTACCGGAAGTGGCGACCGCATACGCTGCGCTGCCGGAAAAGTTGCGCCGCGTCGGCGAACGGATTGCCCGGGCAGTCGGCGCCGGCCACTAGGGAGTGAGTTCCGCAAGAATCGTGGGGATGAGTTCCGAGACGGTCGGATGAATGTGCATGGTGTCGCGCAGGGTCGTAAACGGCGCTCTTGCGGACATCATATCGAGAATCCCATGAATTGCTTCGTCGCCACCGACGCCCAAAATTGCGCCGCCGAGAATCTGATTGTTCCGGGCATCGACCAGTATTTTCATGAACCCGTCGGTTTCGCCCTTTTCGACCGCCCGGCTGACGCGGTTCATCGGCCGCTTGCCGATGCGCACTTTTCGCCCGGCACTCAGGGCGTCGCTTTCGGTGATGCCGGCGCGTCCCAGGGGCGGATCGATGAATAAGCCGTAGCAAGGAATTCGGTCGCTGACGCCGCGCTTGCCACCGTCCAGCAAATTAGCGGCGACGATTTCAAAGTCATTGTAAGCGGTATGCGTGAATGCGCCTTTGCCGTTGCAGTCCCCCAAGGCCCAAATCCCGGGAATGCTGGTTCGCAACTGATCATCGACGACAATGTAGCCGCGATCATCGACCTCGATTCCAGCACTCTCCAGCTGCAGATCGTCGGTGTTTGGGCGCCGGCCGACCGCGAGAAGAACGTGCGAGCCGGCGACTTGAGGGTCGCCGTCCTCGCAATTCACTCCGGCGATCACGTCAGGCCCGCGGCGCATCAGGCGGATGCACTCGGCCCCAGTACGTACGCTGATTCCTTCGCGTTCGCATATGCTGCGGATTGCGGAAGAAACATCCTCGTCTTCGCGCGAAATCAGTCTGCTGCCTTTCTCTATCACGGTGACTTGTGCGCCGAAACGCCGATACATCTGGGCGAATTCCAGGCCGACATAACTGCCGCCGATGATCAGGAGATGTTTCGGTAAATCCTCCAGATCGAGGATCGAGGTGTTCGTCAGGTAGGGCACATCGGCGACGCCCGGCATATCGGGAACCAAAGCTCGGCCGCCGACGTTCAAGAAGATGCGCTCGGCCGAGATGAGCTCGTTGCCGATTTGCACGGCGTGCGAGGATTGGAATCGTGCATGGCCCTGGATAACGCGGCATCGCTCCATGCTTCGAAGCCAGCTTTCGACGCCCTTGCGGGCGGTCGACACGATGTCGTCCTTGCGCGACTTCACGGCACGCAAATCAATCGCAATGCTTCCATCGATAGCGATACCATAATCCCTGGCCCTTCGGGCTTGATGGGCAACGCGTGCACTCGCGACCAGGGATTTCGTCGGCATGCAACCGGTGTTGACGCAGGTGCCGCCGAATAGGTGACGCTCCACGAGGGCGACGGTCATTCCCGCGCCGCTGAGCCGTCCCGCCATCGACGGTCCAGCCTGACCCGCGCCAATGATGATCGCGTCGTAGTGCGTATTCATGAGGACAGCATGCCGCTCAAGGGTCCGCCAGAAAAGCCGTGGCGTGCATCGCGAGCATCCCCGAGGGTCCTATCGCCCTGAGCTCGACCCGGTCGTTCTCGGGCTTACCCATGAACTGAACGGTTTGATTGACATACAGCGGACTGCGCGCCCGAAACTCGAAGCGGGCTATTCGGCCCACGTGATTCAGTGACAGCAACTGCGCCAGAACGATGGCGACCAAGGGTCCGTGGACGACTCGCTCGGGATAACCTTCTTCGCGTTGCGTGTAGAGCTGGTCAAAGTGGATCAGGTGCGAATTGAAAGTGAGTGCGGAAAACCGCATCAGCATCACAGGATCCGGGGTCAAGGTGATGGCCCAGGGGCCGGCGTCCGTGGCCTTTATCGAGAATTCATCCTCTGGGGCCCGTTGAGCGGGTGCAGGCCCTTGCAGATAAACGATATCGCGCTCCTCGCGCACGCACAGCGCATCGTATTGAAAATACTGATGTTCTACCGTGAGAATCTGGAAAGGCCCATGCCTTCCTTTGGTCTCGCGCCGGCCGAGCACCCGCTCGCTCATTTGCGCTTGGACGCCGATGTGCAAGGGCCGAATGAAGTCGGTGCGCGCCGCTGCAAATAGCCGGCGCCGCCTCAGCGTCGAATCGACCCATTCTTGGTTGACCATATGACCGTCGGGACCGATCGAGGAACGCGGCGCGGTGCGCAAGAAATATAGCCAATGCCATAAGGGCGGCAGCTCGGAGGTCTCGGCCGCGCGGACTGTTGCCATTTCCAGCGTGGCTTCGAGTGCTTGCACCGGCCACGGATCCAAATTTGACTCTATCATCTGTTGTTTTCGTCGCCGCCGCGGCGCCAATGTGAACCTTTTGTAGAGCGACCGGCACAGTCTAGATAATCCCGCTAGAATACGCCGCTTCGACTCCCGCCTGGATGGGCGATAGGGGGTTGTCACATTAACTCGATACAGGTGCAACGATGATGAAGAAGCTTTTGATCGCGATCGCAGGGACTGCTTTAGTCTCATTGGCCAGCGCGCAAACCGGCGACGCCGTCAAGGAGACCGGGAAGGCCGCGTCCGAGGAGACCAAGGCGGCCGGCGACCAAATAAAGGCTGCGGGTCACTCAGAGCCGCGAAAGCAAGTCGACAAGGCCAAGGCCAGGGCCCACAAGGCAAGCGCTCGGGTTCACCGGCATCGCGCCAAGGCTGCTGCCGACGCCGCTGTCAATTAGCCCGTCTGCACCGCGTGAGTGGGCATGGGAACACTCACGCGGCTGCATGTCTTTGACATATATCAGCCGCCCCGTCGAGGGCTAGCGCGCGACCGCCCCGGCGGCGATTTAACGCCGTTATTATTGAACGTGCATCACATTTTCCCCCCGGCTGACGCCAACCGCAGCCATCTTCAGCATCCCGATTGTCGTCTAATGGCGACGTTGCCAAACCGGCATCAGAACCGCTGAGGACCGTCATGCGAATCGTCGCAGATCGCGCCGCAAAAATACTGCCGCTGGCTGCCATGGTTTCGTTGACGGTCTTCCAGGCGAATGCCACATCGCCCGCAGCGAATGCCCCAGCAGACTCCGATCTCAATCGGGTGTACCGGCGCGGCATTGAGCCGCGACATGTATATATCGTGCAGGCGAACACGGTGCAGAGCGCCCGGGATTGCGTGGTCAAGGTGGCCGGCACCGTGCGGCGAGATCTTTCGATCATCCAAGGAGTGTCGGCGGTTCTAACAGACGCGCAAGCCTCGCAGCTTCGCTCGTCAAGCGCCCTTCACATCTTCAAGGATCGGGCGCTTGCGGCGCAAAGCTCGCACGGCGCGGACGCAAGCTCATCGCAGAAAAAAAGTAGCGGATCGACGGTATCGACCTCGATTGTACTGACGGACGGACGAGGGGTCAGCGCGGCCCCCAAGCAGTACGAACCGAACTATCCGATGCTGGTAGGCGCCGACTTGGTGCAGCAGCACGACATTACCGGCAAAGGTGTGACCATTGCGGTTCTCGACACGGGTTTGTGGACGGGCGGTCCGGATAAATTCGCCGAGCGCATCCTCGCCAGCATCGATGTCGTCAACGGAGGCTCAAAGCCGGTGGTGGACGATCCTTATGGACATGGTACGCACATAACCTCGATTGCCGCGGGCGGCGCTCGGGATTATGACGGTGATTATTACGGCATTGCTCCGGATGCCAACCTCGTCATCGTCCGGGCCTTCGACGGCGAAGGAATCGGCAGCTACACGAACGTAATCGCCGGACTCGACTGGATAGTCACAAATCAGAAAAAATATAAAATCCGCGTGCTCAATCTGTCTTTTGGCGCGACGCCCCAATCAAACTACTGGGACGATCCCCTCAATCGAGCGGTCATGGCCGCCTGGAAGGCGGGCATCGTCGTTGTCGTGTCGGCCGGCAACGAAGGACCTGGTCCGATGACGATCGGTGTGCCCGGCAACGTCCCGTATGTCATCACGACGGGGGCGCTCACCGACAATCATACGCCCTACGACCCGACAGATGACCGCCTGGCGTCGTTTTCTTCGACCGGACCGACCTTCGAAGGATTCGTGAAGCCCGAAGTCCTCGCCCCGGGCGGCCACATGGTCGGCACCATGTCGTATCTGAGTTACCTGGCGAATATAGACCCGGGCGCGATGACAAAGTCGCAGTCGCTGTTCACCATGTCCGGAACGTCGCAGGCAGCAGCGGTCACAACGGGCATCGTAGCGCTCATGTTGCAGGCGTTTCCCGCCCTGACTCCGGACAACGTAAAGTGCCGCCTGCTTTCCTCTGCTAGCCCGGCCACTACCTCGGCGGGTACCCTGGCTTATAGCGTGTTTCAGCAAGGCGCAGGTCTCGTGAACGCCGTGAGGGCGCTGATCAGCACCGCGGCGGGATGTGCGAACCAGGGGCTCGATATCGCAGCCGATCTTGCCGGAACTTCACATTTTGGTGGCCCGGCCAACCAAGATGCCAGCGGCAACTACTACATCATGGATATGACCGGATCGACATGGGGTGCGCCGGCGTCCGGCGACGGCTACACGTGGAGTCAGGGCTACACCTGGACCAAAGGTTACACCTGGACCAAAGGTTACACGTGGACGCAGGGCTATACGTGGACCAAGGGGTACACCTGGACAAAAGGCGACACCTGGACGACAGGCTCGGCCTTGAGCAAGGGCTATACGTGGACCAAAGCCTTGCCTTGGTGGGAAACGAGCGGCCCGTCCAACTCCTCGACGACGCCCGCCTCCATCGAGTGGTGGGTTCCTAACGAGTAGCGCAATCATGCCGGCGTATTGCTGCATTATCTGGTCGCGCCCCGCTACGTTTTCTTGAAACCGCATGCATGGGCGGGAAGGCATCGAAGCGCTGCGACGCCGGCATGTCCACTATCCGGCATGTCCACTATTGAGACCTACGTCTCACAAATCGCCGATTTCACGCGAAGACCACGTGTAAAACTCACGATCGTTATGCCGTTTTTAGATGAAGGGGGTGTCATGAAATCTCTCACGAGCCTGATATATGCAAGCGAGTCCACTGAAGAATTTCACGAACATGAGATACCCGATTTATTGAAGCAAGTGCGTCTGGCGAATGCACGGCACGAACTGACGGGCATGCTTCTATACGTGGGCGGTTCATTCTTACAAGTGCTCGAGGGTCGTCTCGAAATGGTTGACGCCGTATTCAGCACGATCCGTCGGGACCGAAGGCACACGCATGTAAACCTGATCGCACGGGAAGCCATTCTCGAGCGGGCATTCGAGGGGTGGACGATGATCCACAAAACCCTGGATTCTGTCGAGGCGGGGGAGCTCATCGCAGAAGCCGATTATTTCAAATCGACGGGCTGGGCCGCACGATTGGACCCCAGCCGTGCCAAGAAGCTTCTCGTGGCCGCAAGCGTGCAGTGGCAAATGCAGCACCGCAGCGGAAAGTATCGAACGCTGGGACGGAGCGCGTAAACGCAACGCGCCAAGCCTCACAGGGCGCGCTACCCGTCAAGCCATCGGTGTATGATCCCGGTGATTGCAGCAGTGAAACGGGTAGCAGAATGACCGATAAAAGATCCCGCTTGGATCCTCAATTTCTCGAAAAGCAACGGAGTCGACTCATGGAGCTTCGCCGCCGGATCCTTGCCGTGAGGCAAGGACACGAGAGCGAGCAGGCGAGTGACAATGAGGCGCAGGGCCAAGCACGCGAGTATGAAGACGATGCTCAACACCTTGCGGCTTTGGAGCTACAGGGAAATCTCGCAGCGGCCGACGTCGAACGCATGCGCAGCATCGAGCGTGCCCTGCAAAAGATCGGTGATGGCACCTACGGCCTGTCCGATGGCAGCGGAGCACCGATCCCTCTCGAGCGGCTCGAGGCTTCTCCGGAGGCGTTGTACACACTCGAGGAGCAGAAATCGCGGGACGCGCTACGAACCAATCCAGCTCCAGCGCTCTAAGGAATCGCTATGACCTCACTGACTGAACGCGCCATCCTTGCCGGGGGCTGCTTTTGGGGCGTACAAGATCTGCTGCGCCGCTATCCGGGCGTGGTTTCCACCCGGGTCGGCTACTCGGGCGGCGATGTGCCGAACGCAACCTATCGGAATCATGGAACGCACGCCGAAGCGATTGAAATCGTTTTTGACCCGCGCGTCATCAGCTACCGGAAACTGCTCGAGTTGTTCTTCCAGATCCACGACCCCACCACTTTGAATCGTCAGGGCAACGATCGGGGCCTGAGCTACCGCTCCGCGATCTTCTATACGAGCGGCGAGCAGAAGCGAACCGCTGAGGACACGATAGCCGACATCGAGGCTTCAGGCCTTTGGCCGGGCAGCGTCGTGACGGAGATCGCACCGGCCGGCGATTTTTGGGAGGCTGAGCCCGAGCATCAAGACTATCTCGAGCGCTATCCCGACGGTTACACCTGTCATTTCATTCGGCCCAATTGGAAACTCCCCGCCCGGGCCAAGAGCGAAACGGAAACCAATTAGATTTTTGCGATTTCGGCCAGGAAATCCCCGGCGGTCGCCACATAGCGATCGATTTCGTCCGCGCAGTGGGCCAGGGATGCCTGAGGCCCGGCCGACGCGACAGCATCCCATAGGCCTCGGTTCGCCATATACAGACGGCGCGTATCGATGAACTCAGGAACGATCGAGGCGCCCGCCTGAGCCGCGGTCTTCGGGAGCTCAGGCATCAGGCAGAAGCCGGCACGAGGCCCGAGGCGGTGTGCTCGCCACGGCAATCCTCGATCTTCAAAGATCCTCTCGAGACCGGCAGCGAGCCGGCCTCCGAACGTTGTGAGACGTGCATAGGCGTCGCGCGTCAGCAGCTGTTCCAGCGCGGCTCGTGCCGCAGCCGCCGCAACCGCCGAGCCATACATGGTACCTCCGGTCGCAATACCCTTCGGGCCGATGTCGATGTCTGAATGGCGCACGAACTCGGCGGCGATCTCTTTGCTCATGCCGTAAAGAGCGAAGCTGATGCCCGATCCCAAGCCTTTACCCAATACTACGAAGTCGGTGGCGAGCCCCCACTCGCCGACCAAGCCGCCATAGGCGAACTGAAAGGTGTGCGCCTCATCGTAGCAAAGCAGGGTCCCGCGCCGCTTCGTCAACTCGCGCAAACCCGGCAGGAATCCGGGTTCCGGTTTGACGAGCGTGCAATTCGTGAGGGCAGGCTCGGTGAGAACGAGAGCGACGTCGCCTCCGGCCAGAGCGGCCTCGACCGTGTCGAGATCATTGAATGGAACGACGATCGTGTTGCCGGCCGCACCCGGCGCCGTACCCATCAGCTCCGCGACCGAACCTCCGGCCGGCGCTCGCGCGACGAGTGTTTCGTCGAGGTGGCCGTGGTAATGCCCCTCGAACACCAGGATTTTTTGCCGGCCGGTGATCACGCGAGCAATGCGAATGACCTCTGCGTTGGCGCCGGATGCGGACAGAGTGAACTGCCAATACGGTATTCCCACTCTGAGCGCCAGATTCTCCGCGACGATGACGGCATCCTCGGTCGGCAGCAGGAAGTGCGCACCGCCTTGAACCGCGTGCTCCACCGCCTCCACAATGGCCGCAGGCCCGTACCCCATCGTCATACTCAAGTCCGCGGCGTTGAAGTCGATGTACTCGTTGCCGTCCACATCGAAGAACGATGAGCGGTATCCTCCGGCTGCGAATATAGGCGGAAACCGATATAGGCCCGTCATCCATGACATGGGTACCCCACCCGGCATATGACGAGACGCTCGAGCGCGTAGATCCGCCGATTTCGGCGTCCGCGCAATGAAGAAGGCAAGCTCACGTTCTGCGAGCGCTCGAAGTCGGATTGGGTCGATCCCCGGCACGGAGAACCATTTATCCATGACGCCGCCGTGCGTAGATCTGCCCTATGCGATCGACACTGCGGGGTGCGACAATCGCCGCAGAAATCATCGGCGCGGTCATCTGGGGTGTCAGCCGTGCAACAAACACGAGCGTTTGCTGTTCATGTCGATCTCATTTAGGAAAAGCGCAAGCGTTTTCGCCTGTGCGGGACGCTATTGGACTTCGGATGATGCATCGACCATCGGTGCCGCGCTGGCCTTTTACTGCGCATTTTCGCTGGCGCCTCTGCTCGTCATTCTGCTGACGTTGGCAGGATGGGTACTGGGCTCAAATGCCGCGTACGAACAAGTCGGGGCACAGTTGAACGCGCTTTTTGGCGTCTCTACCGCGGCCGTATTGATGGAGGCGGTCAAGAAGTCGCAGCAAGCCCAGGGGGTTCTCGCGACCCTCGTCAGCATCCTCACCTTGCTCATCGGTGCCACGACCGTACTGTCGGCTCTGGAGGCGGCTTTGGAGCAAATATGGAAAAGCGCCGCACTCGTCCCGAAGGGGCTGCGCGGCTGGCTCCGTAGCCGATTCCTGTCGCTGGGGTTCATTCTCACCCTGGGATTTCTGCTCTTGATATCCTTAACCGTGTCCACCGCGCTCTCCACCATCAAGGCGCGGATTGCACGGTCCCACGCCGCGTTAGTCGGCGCTGTCGGGATTCTCGATTTCATCATCTCGCTATTGCTGATATCCTCGCTATTCGCCTTGATTTATCGCTACATGCCGGCGCGTCGGCTGCCGTGGAAAGTGGTCATCGCGGGGGGCGTGCTCACGGCCATCTTATTTGATGTCGGCCGCTGGGCCGTAGGGCTCTATCTAGCCCACTCGACGCAAGCATCGGCGTTCGGCGCAGCGGCCTCCTTTGCCGCGCTGTTGCTGTGGCTGTACTACACCGCCCAAATCTTTCTGTTTGGCGCGGAGTTCACCTCCTGCCTCGGCGGCGTGCGGACGGAAGATTCTGAAGCGCCCCGGCGACAACAAGATAATATCACACAATAATTAACATCGCTAAGTCATTGATATATAATACGTTAATGTCTCATGAAATCGAAGTAGAGTTGACGTCAGCGGACTGGACCGTCGCCGCCCTCGCATTCAGGCGTTTCGCAATCGAGAAGCAGCCGAGGCTTGCAAAAACGCTGAGGCTCACAAGCCATATCACACTGCCATGATCGTGCTCCCGCACGAAGAGTGCCGCGATCGCCGGACCTGCCGCTCCGCCGGCGTTATGAAATGCCGGCGCGAGCGCGACCCCGCGCCTGCTTGCATCGACGGCATTCACAGTACTGTATTGATAGGTCATCGACAGATTCCACGCGTTTCCATAGATTACCGACGAAACGACGTATGGCATCAGATGCAGCGTGCCGGTCAGCAACGCCATGGCGGCGACGATGGCAAGCGCGCTTGCGGCGATCGGCCCGATGAGACCCCAGCGCTCGCCGAGCCATGTGGCAAGAACCACACCGCCCATGCTCGCCACCGTGCCAAAAGCCAGGCTGTTCGAGACGGCGCTGAGATCGAGACCCGCGGTCGTGCCGATGCGTTCGATGTAGGTCCAGTATGCGTTGACGTTGACGTAAAACAGGAAGCACCCGGCAAGTGCGAACGCCACCGGGACGCTGAGCAAAGCCGCGCGGGCAGCATGGGTATTGGCGATTCGGCCGTGACGCGGCAAGAACGCGACCATCAGCGCCCCGGCAACGCACAGGAGCGAAAATAGCCCGAGTATCGTGTTCATGCCGCCATGGCGAAGCAGGAAAGGCCCGGCGATCAGCCCGAACACTTGATAGAGGGTCTGGGCGCCGACCGCGTATGCGAAGCCGCGGTTGGGACGGGCGCCGTCGGAGAGTACCGTCAGCGACAGCGAATAGAGGGAACCGCCGCAGAATCCCCCGAAGCTCTGCAACGCCAAGAACGGGGCCAGCCTGTGCCAGAACATCGAGGTTACGTTCGCGATCAGGAGGCCAAGGAGCGCGAGTACCGCGGCCCGGCGCCAGGAAGAGCGGCGAACCCAAAGGCTTGCAGCAAGGGAGGCGACGGTCGAGCCGCCCATGATGGACGCCGACAGAACGCCCACCTGGCCCTCCGTATAGCCCAGATCGGTGACTGCCGCCTCGATAAACGGCGGGAGCAAGAGGAACGTGGCGATCGCAACGACACTGAGCGTGACGCCCGCTGCGATGGTGCTCGGGGAGTCGACAGGAGCGATGCCAGATTCGTCGGTCACGGGTAAACGAAGATCGCACAGTTTGGTAGTGAGCGCCAAGACGTGGCAAGAGACATTTGTTGGTCTCTTGCCGGGTACTATTGCACCCATGAATAAATCCTCCCTGCCGGCGACAGCCGCTCTCTCCTTGTGCCTGACCGCGACCTGCATGGCCTTGCCTGAACAACGGCCCGAACCTCCTCTTCCTTGCACATCACCCCTCTGGCCGCCCCCGGCCATCGTTGGATCGCCGCCGAGCGTCGCAATATGGACGCCGACCCAGTTTCCGCGCGACTGGGCCCCTCAGCCATGTATCGGATGGGAGATGCAGCGATTTACCTCATTCGCGGCCGTCGTCGGTACTTTTCAAGCCGCTGGGATGGACACGGTGCTGAGCCGGATCGGAGCGATCACCGCCTACAAGGGAATGCGGTATTGGTCGGTCACTGATCGCCGTCTCGAACCCCTCGTTACGGATGCGTTCGCAGTGGAAGGGCCGGGCTCCAAGAAGCGCTCGGATTTCACACCGATGGAAATGCAGATTGGCCAGGAGTTGCTCTTTACCGAGCACGACAACCGCTCATCGGATCCGGTGATTTATCGGATAAGGATGATCGAGCGGAGCGCCGATCATCTTGTTGTCGATATTGCAAATGCAAACAAGATCCGGCTGTTTCTGCTGACCCTGTTCGAGCCGGGGGACCTGCGCACGGCTCTTTTCATCTCCAGTTCCGCGGACGGCGCGTGGACCTGCTATGCGTTGACGGGTTTTCATCCGACCGCGCTCACGGGATTGCTGGACAATCACAAATCCCCGGTCAACCGCCTCATCGCTCTCTATGGACACATCACGGGGTCGGATGCCAGCGCCTTGCCCTGGGCGAAGTAGCGAGCGGCAGGACCGTTTGCCCTGGTGCTCTAGTGGGACGCGGTGCCGCACACTGCGGCCCGGCCGAGCAATAATGCGCGTTCGCGCGCATTCTGTGCGAGTCCGGCGGCGCGCGAGAATTCGCTGCGCGCCTCCTCGAAGCGCCCAAGCTTCTCCAACAGATCGCCGCGAACGCTGGGTAGCAAATGATAGCCCTGGAGCCGCGACTCGCTCATCAGTGCGTCGACCAGATCCAATGCGGCCGCAGGGCCAAACGCCATCGAGACGGCCACTGCCCTATTCAATTCCACCACCGGGGACGGCATGAGCTGTGCCAGTGCATCGTAGAGTGCCACGATTCGTGGCCAATCGGTCTCTTCAGGCGTTCGCGCCCGAGCATGGCAGGCCGCAATGGCAGCCTGCAGAGCGTATGGCCCCAAGGCACCACCGAGCGCTTCGGCGCGCTCGAGCGCTGCGAGACCGCGTCGGATCAGCAGTTGGCTCCAGCGTCCTCGATTCTGCGCGAGCAGCAGGATCGGCTCGCCGGCCGAGTCGGTGCGTGCGCCCACACGCGAGGCCTGAATTTCCATCAGTGCGACGAGACCGCGGACCTCCGACTCCTCAGGCACGAGTTCCGCCAGAATGCGTCCGAGTCGCAGGGCTTCATCGCACAGCGCGGGGCGCATCCAGTCATTGCCGACGGTCGCCGCATAACCTTCATTGAAGATCAGATAAATCACTTCGAGCACGGACGACAACCGTGCCGCCAGCTCGCCGGCGGGCGGCACCTCGAACGGAATGCGCGCCTCGGCGAGCGTGCGTTTTGCGCGCACGATGCGCTGTCCGATCGTGGGCTCGGGCACGAGAAACGCGCGCGCGATCTCCGAAGTCGTAAGACCTCCGAGCAGACGCAGCGTGAGTGCGGTGCGCGCCTCGGTGGAGAGCACCGGGTGGCAGGCGATGAAAATTAGCCGCAGCAGGTCATCGCCGATATCGTCGTCGGCGGCTTGTTCCGGTCCTTTTGCTTGCGGCCCTAGAAGCAGCGTCTCGTTCACGATCGCCTCCTGGTTTCTCTCGATGAGTTTGCGGCGTCGCAGTTCATCGAGTGCACGGTTTTTCGCCGTCGTCATGAGCCAGGCGCCAGGGTTGTCAGGCGTGCCGTTCCGAGGCCATTGCTCGAGCGCCGTCACGAGCGCGTCTTGGGCCAACTCTTCGGCATGTCCGACATCGCGCAGCATCCGCGTGAGCTTTGCGATGATCTTGGCGGATTCCATCCGCCATACCGCCTCGATCGTGCGATGAATGGATTCGGTCATGGGGTCCGTTCCGGCGTCAGGAAAAACACGGACCCAACTCCCGCACTTCGACCGTGGCCCATGTCGCCGCCGGGCATTCTTCAGCGAGCGCAATCGCCTCAGCGCGTGTCTCGCAGGTCAAGATGAAGAACCCGCCGATCATCTCCTTGGCTTCCGCAAAAGGACCATCCACGACCGTCGATTGGTTGCCCTGCACACGCACGCGCGCACCCTGCGTATCGGTCTTGAGAGACTGGGTCATCGTGAGGAGACCACGGGACTTCAGGTCCTCGCTGAATCGAACCATGCGGTCGTAAACCGCGCGCCCCTCGGCGTCGGTCCGGGTCTGCCGCTGCCCCGTGGGCTCAACGATCAATAGTGCGTAGGCCATAGTTGTTTCTTCCAAGGTGGAACTCGTGTCGAGTATGACTCAATCCATGACGCTTCGGACCCCGGCCCCGCCGCTGTCAGTGCTTGGCGGCTTTCCCGATTTGATCACGCTGCCGCTCGGACTGCGCCCGCAAATCAGGGGTGAGTTCGGCGCCGAAATCCTCGGGCTCGTACACAGGCCTAATCTCGATCACGGACTCGCCGGGCATCGGATCGGGACAGCGCTTCACCCATTCCACGGCCTCGTCGATCGATTTGACCTGCCATAACCAAAAGCCGGCGACGAGTTCCTTGGTCTCCGCGAACGGACCATCGAGGACTGTTCGCCGAGTGCCGGAAAACTGCACGCGCTTGCCCCGAAAACTGGGGTGTAGACCCTCGGCCGCCAGCAAAACGCCTGCTTTTACGAGTTCCTCGTTGAATTGCCCCATCGCGGCGAGGAGCCCTTGGCTCGGCATGATCCCCGCCTCGCTGGCGGCCGTTGCTTTGACGAGCACCATCACTTTCATGAGTATTCTCCTGTCCCGACAAACACTTAGGAATTTCTGCGAGGGCGCCGGCTGCCTGCCGGGCCCTTCCGTCTAGACGACGAACCAGGCAGATCGGTTTCGACATCCGCGCGAAGGGAATGGCGACAGGCGAGTGCCGCGATTCGAATGGCGTCGGATTGAGCCGGATAAGTGTGAAGCACACCGGCGAGTTGCTGCAACCCTACTCTGGCGTTCATGATGACTGCGATTTCATTGATCATCTCGCTAGCGCGCGACGCGACGATCGTCGCGCCGATGACCTCGTCGGTGCCGTTGCGCACGTGAATCTTTACGAACCCATCATCGCGTCCGTCCGTGATGGCGCGATCGACGTCTTGCATCATGACGGTGTACGACTTGACCGAAATGGACCGTCGCTTTGCATCCCATATTTGCATTCCGATATGCGCGATTTCAGGATCACAATACGTGCACCACGGAATGATCATTTCGCTATGCCGATGAGCCCCGCCGCTGCAGGCATTCAAGACGGCCATCCGGCCCGAGGCCTCGGCGACGTTGGTGAACATATTCGGCAAGCAAACATCGCCGGCGGCATAGATGTCGCTGTTCGTCGTGCGAAAAAAATCGTCCACTTGAACCTGGCCATCGGAATTGCATTCGACGCCGGCTCGAGCAAGGCATAGTCCTTCGGTGTTCGGGACGCGGCCGATGCTCAGCAGGATTTCATCGACCGCGATGGCATAAGTAATGCCGTCGCACCGCGCATCGATCCACTTTTCGCCGCCTTGCGCGCGGGCAGCGACAACCGGCGTATTCAGTCGAGTGTCGACGCCGGAACGCGCCAGGGATCGCGACAGCAGCTCTGCCGCGTCTCGCTCTTCGTTCGGCAGGAATTTCGGTTCGTCTTGTAAGATCGTCACGCGGGCTCCCATGTGTGCGAAGGCCTGCGCCATTTCGCAGCCTAAGGGACCGCCGCCGATTACCGCCAGCCGTTTAGGCAAGGTTTCGATGTCGAAGATGGTGTCGCTGGTGAGAAATCCCGCTTCCTCCAAGCCAGGAATCGCCGACGTACGCGGTCGCGCGCCGGTCGATACCAGAGCCTTCTTGAATTTCAGCGTTGCCGCTCCGGCGACGAGGCTTTTCTTGTCCGCAAAGGCTGCGTCGCCGTGAAACACCTCGATGCCTTCGCGGGCGAGTCGTTCGGCAGAACAATATTCGCCGATGCGTGCGCGTATCGCGCGCACGCGGTCCAACACCTCGCGTATGTCGGCCAGGGGTTCGGCGACAACGCGGTGCGCCGAACTCCGTGCTGTTGACGATTGCTTCGAATGCCCGGCCGCTGCGCACTAGCGACTTCGAGGGTATGGAGCCGGCCGCCAGCGAATTTCCTCCGAGTCGGCGGCGCTCGACGAGCGCCACCCTGAGCCCGAGAGTCCGTGCGGTTCGAGCGGCCGCCACTCCCGCCGGACCCCCGCCAACGATGACCAAGTCATAGAGCAGAGCCGGGGCTCGGGTCTTTCAGTCGCCATGCGCTAACCAGCCGCCCTGGAAATCGGTGCGGGCGAGGCCCGACCGAAAAACGGGGGATCGCCGCGTGAGGTGCCAAACGAGGCCCGTGCGATGGTTTTCGATCATCATGACCAAAATCCCCTGGTCAAGCCCATACCAACCGTCCGATAGCCAAATGCGGCCGTTTTCGAGATGATCCGGGTTGAAGCCGCTCGAGAATCGCCCCTCCAGGCACACTTCGGGATATTGATCCAAAAGCCGGCGCGTCCCCCGGACAGCCGCTTCAGGCCGGAACGGCAGGGTCGCCAGCATTGCCCAAGGCGCCAGTGTTCCGTCATCCGGGCCGTAGGGTACGCCGCGGGACATATAGCCGTAAAACCGGCGATCGCGCGGACGCAGGGCCTTCTCCTGATTGCTGGGGCCATCCCCCGCGGTAATGCCCCACAGGTTCCTCCCATATCCCGCGAATCTCCGTGGGTTGCGTGCCGCATATTCGCGCTGGATATCGATGGCGCTTTTTGTGTTTTCGAAATAGTCGCTGTCGACACTGCGCATGAATCGGTCTCGGATTCCCCGAAAGTCGATCCACGCGTGAGAAAACAAATGCGTGAACAGCGGCCCTGAATACAGCGTGTCGATCCCGAGCAAGTTCTCCCATTGATAGGTAAATGCCCAGTTGGCGAAACTTTGCGCCGGGATCGGAAACCTCCGGAGAGCCGGCGGCGAGAACGTAAAGCAGGGTTGCCTCGTTGTACCCTTCCCATCCATAGTGGAGAAATCCGCTTTCGGGTCTCCATCCCTGGGCCAGGGTATTGTTGTCGTTGAGCGCCCATGTCCACTCGACACGACGATACAATTCGTCCGCCAGCGTTCTAATTTTCGCCTCATCGCCCGATGCATCGAAATAACTTTGAGCGGCAAGTATTCCCGCCAACAATATGGCCGAATCGATCAGCGACAATTCACATTGCCAAACGCGGCGGCCTTGGTCCATATCGAGAAAGTGATAGTAAAATCCTTTGTAGCCGGTCGCATTCGGTTCGGCGCTCTGCGGGCTGTTACGAAAGAACTGCAGTGTCGTGAGGACCTGCTTGGCAGCGGCTTCACGCGATACCCAGCCGCGTCGTACCGCGATCGGATAGCAGGACAGCGCGAAACCGACGACCGCGATACTGCAGGGCGATGATTTGCGCGAAGTGTCCGCCACGAGCCCGTTATTCGGATTGCCGTACGTATTGAAATACTCGAACGCCGCGCGCTGCAGGCGATCGATAAGCGCTTCGTCGGATTCGAAAGTAGTGTCGGTCAACGGGATGGTCCGATATTAGCGTGCTGCGCCGCTTGTGGGTAGTATTGTTGAACGAGTGAATGGGGGTCTGCCTTGAGAGCGTTAAAATGCCGCCTCCGATGAGCGACACGCGGGCCGCATCGCACGCGAATTTTGCGGGCGAAGACAATTTCGTCGAGGCAGCGACGCGAATTACGACCGAATGCCCAAATTGCGGCTTGACGCAAGTATCCGGGGAGCGGACGCCCAAGCACAAAATAATCTGCTGCCGCTGCCGGGCGGTGTTGGCGCATTGCGCCGGGAAAAGCTTCGACGCGACGTTTGCGTGCTCCATCGCAACCCTGCTGTTGCTCGTTCCCGCGATGAGCGAGCCTTTTCTGACCACCTCCGTATTCGGCGCAACCCGCACGAGCACGCTACCCATGAGCGCCTTTGTCCTGTGGCAGGAAGGATGGCCTTTGCTCGCATTCGTCGTTTTTCTCTTTTTGCTGCTGTTTCCGGTCGTGCGGTTCGTCGCGCTTGCCATCGTCCTCTTCGCGATTCGTTTCGATCGGCGGCCGCCTTGGTTGGGGCCGCTTTTTCGGATCGCAAACGGGTTGCAAACCTGGGCCATGCTGGACGTTTTTTTATTGGGATTTTGCGTCGCCTACGCACGCCTGCATGCCTCTTTGCTGGTTACGTTGGACATCGGCGCCGGGTGCTTTATGGCCGCCACGGTGGTCTCGGTGATGTCTCGAGCCACGCTCGACAGTGCGCGTGGCTGGCAGCGGATCCTGCCGGAACCTCCTCCGAGAGCCGGGGAAGCGGTCATTGCATGCCGAAGCTGCGGTTATCGGCTGCCGCAGAACAGGGAAGGATGCCGCTGCCCGCGGTGCGCCGCTGTCGCCCGGCATCGGCAGGCGAATAGCATATCGCGCGCCATTGCATTGTTGATCGCGTCGGCGCTCCTGTATTTGCCCGCGAATCTTTATCCAATTGCGACCATACCGATCGATTACACACCCACAGCGTATACAGTGATCGGCGGCATCATCGATCTTGCGAGATCGGGGCTGCTCGGATTGGCGATCATCGTCTTTTGCGCGAGCTTCACGATACCGCTGCTCAAGATGGCCGGGCTCGCATGGTGTGTCGCATCCACGATCAGCCGCTCTCGCTCGCACTTGATAGCGAAGACGCGTGTCTACCGCATAATCGAGGAAATCGGCCGCTGGTCCATGGTTGATCCGCTCACGATTGCCTGCTTCGTCCCGGTTTTGCATTTTAACGGTCTCATCAATGGAAGTGCCGAGGCCGCGGCAACACCATTCGCGGCCGTGGCGATTTTGACGACGTTCGCGGTAAAGTCTTTCGATCCACGCCTGCTATGGGACGCGGCAAACGCCTCGCCATGACGCCCGATCCTGCAAGTTCACCCCAAAGCGAGCGCCGCAAGACCTGGACTCCCGGCCTCGTATGGTCTATTCCTCTCGCTGCGCTGCTCATCGTCGTCTATCTGGGCATTCAAGCGCTCGTTCACCGGGGGGAGGTGGTGACCGTGACGTTCAGCCGCGCCGCGGGCGCCAGGCCCCACGAGACCAAAGTCCTTTATCAGGGCGTCGAAGCGGGTCAGCTGATCAAGATCGTGCCCAACGAGGACGGGCGCCGCCTGGATTTCCAGCTGCGCCTCGTTCCGCAAGCCAACGCAGGCCTGAATTCCAATGCACGATTCTGGCTCATCGGAGCGTCGCCGACTTTTTCGGATTTGAGTTCGCTCAGGGCGGTGGTATCGGGCGTCGCGATCGGCTACGCACCCGGTGAAGGGGGCACCCCTCAAACCCGGTTTGAAGGCCTCGATCGAGCGCCAATTGTGCTTCCCGGCGATAAAGGAACCCGATACCTGCTCACCGCGCATCGATTGGGTTCGGTCAACGAAGGCTCCGTCTTGCTCTACAAGGGCCAGGCGGTCGGCAAAGTCACGGAGATCAAATTTACCGGGGAAACGGACTTCCGCCTGGAAGTATTCGTCTTCGCGCCCTACGATTCGCTCGTCAAACCCGGGGTTCGATTCTGGAAATCCACTCCGCTGCGGCTCTCTTTGGCCGGAGGCGGACTCAACGTGAGCTTGGCGCCGGTCAACACCATTCTGGCCGGGGGGATCGATTTTGAATTGCCCCCCGCAGCGGTCGGCGGACCACAAGCCGAACCCGGATCGGAATTCAAGCTGTACACGTCGCACGGCGCCGCCCGCGAAGGCTTGTCCGGCCCGACCGTACGTTATGATTTCGAATTTGGCGGCGCTGCGGGCGCTCTCGATGAGGAGTCGGTGGTGACGCTGCTCGGGTTTCAAATCGGCGAAGTCGAAACCGCGCAGCTGATCTACGATAAGAGAACCGAAAAACCGCTCACGCTTGTGACGGCGTTGCTCTATCCCCAGCGTCTCGGCATTGCGATCCCTCCGACCGGATCATCGGACGACTGGCGGTCGGCCACGGACATAAAGCTCCGCCAGCTTCTGCACAATGGCTATCGCGCCCGCCTTCAGCAAACGCCCGCATTGGTCGGCAACCAATCGATCGCACTCGTGGAAGTGAAAGGCTCGAGCGCCGCCGACCTTGCGCGCGATAGTGCAAATCCGCGTATACCGACGGTGCCCGGCTCCACCGACCTCGATGACATCACGTCGCAAGCCTCTCAGATCCTCACTCGGATCAATCAAATTCCGATCGACCAGATCGGACGAGATCTGCAGCAGGTGACGAGTCGGCTGCGAGAACTGGTCACCTCGCCCAAGACGGAGGCGAGCATTGCCCGTCTTGACCACACGTTGGCGGAACTCGACCGGATGCTCGCCAGCGTGGAACCTCAGATAGGGCCGCTGGTGGTCAAGTTGAATCAAGCAGCGGCGCAAATCGCGGCCACGGCCTTGGCTGTCCACGAGCTGCTGGACGATGACCAAGGGGGACAGGGCGAGGGCCTGACCCAGACAATGCAGCAGCTGAACGAAGCGGCCCGTTCCGTCCGGACATTGACGGAATATCTCGGCCGGCATCCCGAAGCGCTGATCCGCGGCAAGAGGCCCGAAAAATGATGACACGGCACTGCACGTCACGCGTAATCGCCGGCGGGGTGATGACTCTGCTGTTGCTCTCCTGCAGCAGCGCCCCGACGCGCATCTACACGCTCTATCCGGTGCCACCCGCTTCGATAACTCCCTACGCGGGGCCCCCGATTCGGGTCGACGCAGTGCATGTACCGCCCACCCTCGATCGAATCGAAGTGATCAGCCACATTACGCCGGGCGAGCTGAAGGTAAGCGATCTGGAGCACTGGTCGGCGCCGCTTACCGAACTCGCGAAGCAGGCCCTGTCCGCAGATATGGTCGCGCGACTGCCGCCTGGCCGCGTGATATTTCCTCATCTAGCCAAACCTCAAGATGCCCTCGGCGTCAGTGTAGATATTCTCGATTTCAGGGCCGATGCGGGTGGTCCCTCTCTTGAAGCAAGCTGGAGCATCACTGCGGCGGAGCCTGGGACAGTCCCCAGCCGTGGAACGGCTCAATTCCGCACCAAGGGATCAAACGCCGGGGCAACGGCGGCAGCGGATGCGCTGAGCGCGCTGATCGCCCAGCTTGCCGATCGAATCGCCGCTGATCTCACTCATCAGCCTTGAGTCTCTATGGATTTCCGTTACCGATCCAGTGTGCGCTGGCCGGATGATGCGTCCATATTTTCCACGGCGAAACGTGCGATCAGGTCATCCACGCGGTCCTCGGTGCGCGACAGCGCTTCTTCGAGGTGTGCGGCGGCTTTCTGAACGAGTGCGGGCGAATAGTGGCGGGACAGTTGTGCGAGGACGGCCCGCAGCGTGCTCGCTATGCGCACGGCGCCGATGCGCGAGAACGCTTCTTGGGCGGACGCGAGCTGGTTGATCGCGTCGGTTTTCAGCTGATCCTCGAGCGCACCTGAATTAACGACAAACCAAAAATCGCATGCCGTCAATAATGTCTGCTCCGATCGGGACAAACCTTCGGGCAGGCCGGAGGCCGCGGTCTTGCGTAAAGCGTCGTGCACGAAGGCGGTAATGGGATAGATCCCGCGCCAAGTTTCGCCCATGAGACGTGTGGCTCCGTCCACCGGATCGTCGCGCCGGTCGGCACGGTTTCCGGAAAAGTTCTTTATCTAACCGCTTTAGACGGCGAATCTCGGAGAATTCAATCGTCGTTGGCTCAAGTCGCGGCTTGAGGGCCTAAAAGTGGCCCAGTCCTCGATCGATTGTTTTTCCTCGGAATTGTTGTCCAACGTCGCAGCCGGCGACGGAGAGCGCATCATGGCGAGCTGGATGACTCGATTGCCCGGCATGCACAGCGGATGGAGAATGGCAATGCGGGCAATCTGCTCGCGACGGCGCCTGCGGTGAGCGATGCATGAAGAAGATCTCCGGTTGGCTGCACGGCTCCTGGCAGGGGAAGAGCCCGCTTTTCGCTCGTTTTTCCAAGACTATTTCCCGCGCACGTTCCGGTTCATCCTGCGGCGAGTGGCCGGTGATGAGGAAATGGCGCGCGATATCGTCCAAGCCGCGCTCACCAAGGGGGTGCAAAAGCTGGAGCTGTACCGCGGCGAAGCCTCGCTGTTCACCTGGTTATGTCAGATCGCTCGCCGCGAGCTGGCGGACTATGTGGCGCGCACGGCTCGGCAACTACCGGTCTACCACGCTGCGGTGGCACGCGAGGACGATCCCACGGTACGCGCAAGCCTCGAGTCAATTCCGTCCGACAACGACGCTGGACCGGAAGCGGTTCGCTACCGTGAAGAATTGGCGACTCTCGTGCATGCGGCACTCGACTATTTACCGCAACGCTACGCCAGGGTGCTGGAACTCAAATATCTCGAAGATCTTCCGGTCGATAAGATCGCAGACCGCCTCGGCATGACGGCCATCACCGTGCAATCCCTGTTGGCCCGCGCCCGGTCGGCATTTCGCGAGGTATGCGGCACATTGGAGCTGAATTTTGAAGATTTCGAACTGACTCGGTCGACCCCGGCCGGCGGAGGCGAGCAATGACCAAATCCGGACCCCGCGGCACCGACGATCCCGATCAAGTCGCCCGCCTTATCGGTTTGGCGGGTGCGCGTTCGACACCGAGTGCCTCGGTACAGCACTCCGTCCAGGCTGCCCTGGAACACGAGTGGCGGGGCACGGTCAGCCGCCGCAGGACTGCGCGCGCTCTCCGTCGATGGTTCATGGCCTGCGCGGGCGTGCTCGCGATAGCCGCCGGCTGGGTGGCCGTGCGGCATGAATTGGAGTCACCCCCGCTGTCCGTCGGGACAATCGTCGGCACTCGAGGGCCGGCACGGGTGATCTCGGCTATCGGCCGGGGACTGGTTGTGGCGGGCGATGTGCTTCCGGCGGGCTCGCGCATTGAAACGGGACCAACGGGAGCGGCGCTGCTCAGCGTCGGATCCGTCGGCGTGCGGGTGGGGCCCGCTACGGTGCTCGCATTCGAACGTCCGGGACACATTCGCGTGGTGCGTGGCCAGGTTTATGTGGACAGCGGAAGGACTCCCGGTTCCAGTCGCTTGGTGGTGTCGACGGAATTTGGGAACCTCTCTCATTTTGGCACGCAATACCAAGTCGAAGTGCAACCCGGCCGGTATCTGTTTACGAGTGTGCGCGAAGGCCGAATTCTCCTCACGGATTATGGCCGTTCGCAGTCCGTCGGACGCGGCGAAGGCCTGCGTGTCGTGGGGATCGACGCTGTCACGCGGGTCGTGGTGCCCACGTACGATGCGCGGTGGCAGTGGGCCAGTGACTTCGTGCCGGAGTTTTTCATCGAAGGCCAAACGTTGTCCGTGTTTCTGGACTGGATCGCGCGCGAAACGGGCCGCACTCTGGTGTTCGTCGGCCCGACCAGCCGGGTGGATACCGATCGAACGACGTTGAACGGGAACATCTCCGGTCTGACTCCGGTGCAAGCGCTGAATGCCGTCCTCGCGTCGACCCGATTTCAATGCGACCTGTCCGTTCCAGGCGACATCCGCGTGAGCACTCGCGCGAATGGAACTGTTAGTATGAACAGGAATGCTGCTCTGCTCTAGGCGATTGCTGCGCCATCAAACTAGTACAATCTCGGGCGGCGCGCCGGCCCTCGTGCTGTTGGCTCTGATCGTCGAACCTGCCAGCGGTTGGACGGGCGATCGCTCGGTGCCGCTTCAAGAACTTCTTCAGGAAATCGCGCGCTCGGGCGTGCAGCTCATCTATAGCTCGGAGACGATAACACCGGAACTTCGGGCCATTCCACCTGCGCCCGAAATGCCGCTCGAGGCGAGATTACAAGCGATACTGGGCCCGCTCCAGCTCGAAGCGCAGGGGCTTCCCACGGGGGGCTACGTCATCGTTCGTTCGTCAGGCCACGCTCCGGCCCTCGAAGTCGTTGTAACGATGGAGCGTGACGGCACCATTTCGCTCCTGCCGGGAGCTGAAGTGTCGCTGACCAGTATCCGGCGCCACGCCCGCACCGATCATACGGGTCGCGTGCTGTTCGCGGATCTCGAGCCGGCCGAGTATCTAGTCGAAGTGAAATTCGACGGCTTGCGAGAGGTGCGGCGGACCGTGAGAATCGCGCCGGACAACGGCACGGCCGGCCTCGAGGTGCGCCTCCTGTGGGAACCGGTATCACTTGAAGAAATCATGATCACCAGCAACCGCTACGATGCGGGCGCCACGCTGGGCGTGACAATGGCACGCGAGACGCTCGAGAACATCCCGAGTACCAGCGGCGATGCCGCTCGGTCGCTGCAGCTGCTGCCCGGCGCGGCAGTCGCGGGCTATTCGGCAAAGACGCACGTGCGCGGGAGCCGCGATGATGAAACGCTCTTTCGATACGACGGCCTCACCCTGACCGACCCTTATCATCTCGAAGCGTTTCAAAGCCTGCTGAGCGCCATCGATCCGGCGGTCATCGAATCGACGACCTCCTGGACGGGGGTGGCTCCGATTCAGTTCGGCGAGCGCATCGGCGCGGTCGTCGATATTGAGCCCCGTGCGATCACCGGTGGCTCGAGCGACGCGAAGCTGTCGAATCGCGAGGCAGGCCTCCTGCTCGGCGGCCCGTTTGCCGCTGACCGCGGCACCGTATTCGCGGCCGCGCGCTTGAGCAATGCATACTCGCCGGCCCAATGGGCCGAGCCGGACGGTCTCGAGCCGAAGTATCGGGACGACGTCCTGCGGGTAACTTGGCAGGCGGGGCCGCGCACCCGGCTCTCGGTCGGCGCGTTGGCGTTGGACGACGAGCGCGACACGCTCTCGAGCAATACCATGCCCACCGACCAACGCGCGCGTGTTGATACCCGAGAACGATACACCTGGCTCCGGCTTCTCCATGAATTTAATTCCTCGATACACAGCGACACTCTGGTCTCGCGAGAGGCCTCGGAAAATATCGTAAACGGCCGGCTGAACGTAACTGGGGTAGAGAATGGGTTCTTGGCCAAGCACGATCGGATCTCCGCATGGAGTCTGAGAGAGGAATTGACGCTCTCACCGGCTTCTCAGTGGTCGCTGCTGATTGGTGCAGAGCGAACCCATGCCGCCGTCGAGAATAGGTCTTGGAGCCGCGTGGACTTTTCGCCGCCCTTCGTGCCGGGCCTCCAGCCGATCGCGGACGTGCAACAGGATTCGGATATTTCGCTGCGCGCCGCCGCAAGCTCCGTTTACGGCGGGGTTCAGTGGCAAGCAAGCGACGCGACACTCGCGGACTTTGGGATCAGGCGTGACAGTCGGCAATATGATCGAATGACGGGCGGCGACAGTCACTGGAGTGTCCGAGCGAGCCTGCGGCAACGGCTGTCGGAGGACACCATGGTACGCCTTGGCTGGGGTCAGACGGCCCAGGCGAGCGTTTTCGACGTAAGCCGCGCGGCGGATGGTTGGGTGCAAGCAGCGCCGGCTCGACTGCTCAATCAAATCAACCTCAGCGTGGAGCAGATATTCGCCAATCATTGGTTCTTGCGCTCGGAAGCGTACGACAAGCGGGAGCACTCGCCGTTTCAGGCACACGAGGATATCGCCTCCCCGTTCACGCTGTTGCCGGAGATCGCCGTGGGCAATCAGTTGATCCCGACTCGGGGCGCGCGTATGTATGGCTTCGAAACACGTCTCGAGACCGATCGCTCACGGCCATTGAGCGGCTGGCTCTCCTATTCTTGGTCTCGCGCCGAGGACAACATTGCCGGCCAGTGGGTGCCGCGCTCGTGGGATCAGCCGAATTCAGTGCAGTTGGGGACACGTTGGCGACAAGGCCCGTGGAAGGTCAGCGGCGTGTTTTCCTGGCATTCCGGATGGCCCTACACACCGTTGGTGGTCTCCAGCACCGCCGGGCCAACCCCCAACCTGCTGTCCGTCGGGCTGGCGCCGCGTAATAGTGACCGCTTGGAAGACTTCGTCTCGTTCGATATTCTTGTGTCGTGGGAGCACTCCCTCGCGGGCGGCATCTTTCAGGCGTCGCTCGAGCTCGACGATGTCACGAACTGGAAATCGGTGTGCTGCCACAACTACGCGGTTGTGGGGATGCCAAACGGGGCTTCCCAGTTGATCGATAGCCCCGGTTATTGGATAGGGTTCTCGCCGGCCCTTGGGGTGCGTTGGCGCCACTAGGCGGCGCGGGTCTGCGCCGTCAATCGCGCGGTAAATGCGGGTGAGTCTCCGATGATGCTGCGGCCGTGCGCACCAGACTCTTCGTGGGCTGGCCGTGCACACGCCGCAGCCTCCGCAGGGCATAGGCGCGGGCCAGGAGTGCGATGGCAATCCACGCGAGAATGACGGAAAACGGCGCCGCGATTGCCAACGGCCAATATAATGCGACGGCCCCAAGACCCAATAGCAGCGCGCCCACCAGGAAGAGCACCCTTGCTTCGGCGGGCTCGAGTACGCGTTGTTCGGTCAGCGCGGCGCCGACGGTGCGCCCGAGGCGCAGCGCACCCGCGGCGGCGCGCGAGGCGCCGCCGGAAGATCCGCTCATGCCGGCGGACTCGCGGCGCGACCCTGTCACGGACGCAGACTCGCGGCGCGGTCGCGAGCCGGTAGCTTGCGAGACCTTTGAGTCGAGCGCGAACCGGCGGCGCTTTGGGCGCAGCACAATCTCGACGGAATGATCGAGATCGGCCAGGTATAACTGCTCCAACGCGGCAGCGAAGCGCTCGTCCTCGATCACCGCATCCATCTCATAGTTGCCAACCCAGCTTGCGATGTTCAGATTGCTCGAGCCGACCCGCGCCCAGCAGCAATCCGAAACTGCGGTCTTGGCATGCAGCATGGTCCCTTGCCACTCAAACACGCGGATGCCCGCTTCCAACAGCGGCCGATAGCCTGACTGCGACAAAGGCCGCAAAATTGGGATGTCGCTGGCGCCCGGCACGAGCAATCGCACGTCGACTCCGTCCCGGGCCGCTGCCCGAAGTGCCTGGACATACGGCGGAATGCCGGCAAAGTAAGCATCCGTCAGCCACAGCGTGCGGCGCGCCGCGGCGGCGATCAACTGATCGAGACGAAATAGGCCGGTATTGCCCGGCGTATTGGCCACGATTCGCACCGCAACGTCGCCGGCAAGCGGCATCGACTCCCGCGGCGTGAGCTCACTTGCGGGCAATGGCGGACCGGTGGCCGCCCATACGTGGGCGAATGCGCGCTCCATGTCGCATAAGGCAGGCCCGCGTATTTCGATTCCCGTATCGCGCCAGGGCTCGATGCCGCGTACGGAATCTCCCGCCCAGATATGATCGACGCAAAGTCCCGAGATGAACCCGACGCGGCCATCCACCGTGATCGTCTTGCGATGATCGCGGTGCACCCAGGCAAACGGGCTCGAGAATTGCAACGGGTTGAAGCAACGTACCTCGACGCCGGCCTCGCGCAGTGCGCGCCAAAATTTGCGGGAGGTTTTGCCCTGGCTCCCCATCCAATCATAGATCAGGCGCACGCGGATGCCCGCGCGCGCTCGGTCGCTGAGTGCGTCGGCGAATTCGGCGCCGGTGGCATCTTCGCGGAAAATGTAGTTCTCGAAATACACGGTCTGCTCGGAACCGTAGATCGCGGCGAGCCATGCGGGATAGTTTTCCGCTGCGTCCTTCAGTAGACGCACTTCATTTCCAGTTACGAGCGGCGCTCCGGCGGCGCGTGTGAAGGCTTGATCCAGAAGCACGCCGTCGCGGCGCCGTTGGGACTCCGCGGGCATCGATGCGGACGCGCTCTTATCTGGTTTAAAGTCCGTAACCATGCGCTATGGAAAGCCATATGGGGGGAAAGCGCAACTTCGGGCGCCGGCGCTGGCTTGGCGCTATTCCGAGCTTGGCGAAATGGCCGAGCAACGATCTCGATCGCGGGTATCCGGGGTCTTCAGCAACCGAGCGCGTCGTGAAGCGAGCCGAGCTGCGCCTCGGCTTGCAACAACATCTCGGTGCAGTCTTTTTCCGTGAGACCGATAGTTCTAAAGGAATCCACCTCGTAGAGGGCCGCCAAGTTCCGCTCCGGCGTGTGGAGGATCCCGCTCAGCGCTTTGCTGACGATCAGCACGTCCGTCAGATCGGCAGGATCATCCCGCATCCGACTGTAATCGCCCTGATTACCTACCGCCGCCGACATCTCGTCCGCAAACCCCCAATTTTCCAACACCGCTTTGCCGATCCCCGCCTCCCAGCCTGACACCAATTCGGCAAATTCCGCCCCAGAGAGAAGCTGATCCGATTGCCCGACCGCTCGGACCATGACGTACAGCCGTCCCATACCATGCAATAGGCCGGTCAAAAATGCTTCGTCGGGCTTTACGGCCGTGCGCTTCGCGACCACCTGCGATATCGAGGCGACCGAAATACTTTCTTTCCAGAGTTCGCTCAACTTCTGGGCGATGGAATACAGTTGCTCGGCGTCTTTCATCTGCTGCAAGGCAAAGGCCATGGTTGCGCTTTGCACCATTTGATGCCCAAGTCCGGGTTATGGCGGATCGCAAGTCCGTTAGGGGTTTCCCCGCAGGATTGAATGCAGCGGAGTTTGCCGTCTGCAGCAGCTTGGCCGCCAATCGCGGCTCCGTCCCCACGATCATTACGACCTGCTTTGGATTGGTGTTCGGATTGCTCAACGCTTTGCGAACTCGAATCACAACATCAGGAAAACAAGGAAGATCCACCGTGCCCGAAGAGACGTCCCTAGCAAGATTAGTAAGAAACTTCATGCTGGCGGCGCGTGCGGAGTCGGGGGCACTGCCGGCTCGTGACGATGCGGCGGCTCTTTCGCTGGACATATTAAAACTACCCGTGCACTGTTGTTCAAGCGGCCTGAGTGAGGTCGCGATGGATAGTACTTCGGCAGCGGTCTCGGTTTCTTGAGCGCTGCCAGCGTATCGAAAGATACTTATGTAAGATCGTGGCGGAGGCCCTGACAGCAGAAAGGCAGCACCGCGCGAGGTGCTGCTTCGTCAACGCAGGCACCCCCCTCTACAGAAGTTTTTCAGCTCGAATGGGCAAGTCGCGGATGCGCCTTCCCGTGGCATGAAAGATGGCGTTGGCGACGGCGGCGTTCATGCCGACAATTCCGATCTCCCCGATACCCTTCACACCCAGGGGATTCACCCGCTCATCCTTCTCCGGAACGATGATGATCTCGATGGAGGGCACATCAGCATTCACGGGCACAAGATAATCGGCAAGATTGCGATTGACGTAGCGCGCAGTTCCGGGGTCCAGCTCCGTCGCCTCGAATAACGCCGATGACAATCCCCAAATGGCACCTCCCATGAATTGGCTGTGCGCGGCCGTCGGGTTGACGATGGTCCCGGCTGCGAAGGCGGATACCACCCGGGCCACACGGATCTCGCGAGTGCGGCTATGCACGTGAACCTCGACAAAATGGGCACCGAAGGCGTATGCGGTGACGTCTTTCCGCCCAGTGCCGCGCGACATCGCTGGTTTTCCCTTGCTCATATCGGCGATGGCGGTCGATGGAAGCCCTTCCGGTATGTTTTCGACGTAAGCTTCCAGCCGATGGCCGGCTCGCATAACGGCCGTGCGCAAAGGTTCGTGTTTGTCTGCGGCGCCCATCAGCTTGCCTTCGAAAAGCCGCAGCGTTGCCGGATCGGCGCCGTGAAATATACTCCCGGTGGCCTTCACGGCCGCATCGGCGATGCGCTTTCGCAGCTCCTCGCAAGCCTTGGCAACCACATGCGTCGCCGAAGCGGCGTTATTCGATCCGCCGGCTATCATGATGGGTGGTAGATCGCTATCGCCCAAATGCACGGTGACATCGTCGACGGCGAGCCCGAGGGATCGCGCAGCGGTGATGGCCACTACCGTATAGGCGCCGGTGCCGATCTCATGGCCTGCAAGGTCGACTGTCGCCTTCGCGTCCGGGGTCATCGATACCCGCGCAGCGGCTGGTCCGAAGTTGCTCGGATAACAGGCAGCCGCGCAGCCATAACCCACCAGCCACTCGCCATCGCGCATGGAGGCCGGCGTCGCGTGTCTTTTCGCCCAATCGAACCGCGCCGCTCCTTGGTCGAAGCATTGCATCAAGGATCGTGAAGAGAAAGGAAGCCCTTTCACCGGATCGGTCTGGGTGTCGTTGACACGGCGAAGCTCGATCGGATCCATGTGCAACTCATAGGCCAGTTCGTCCATCGCACTCTCGAGGCCGAACATGTAAGGAGTCTCGGGCGGCGCCCGCATATAGCCTGGAGTATTGCGATCGGCATGCACGACGCTCACCGCCGTGTAGATGTTCGGGCACGCATACATCCGCGCAGTGGATTCGACACCTCCGACGTTGTACCCGGAGGGACGCGACGTGATTTCCCACCCTTCATGGGAAAAGGAGAGGAGCTTGCCATCGGCGCTTGCCCCGAGCTTCACGTGTTGGCGTGTCTCGGCCCGATAAGTAGCGATGGTAAAGCCTTGATCGCGGGTCGGCACGAGTTTCACCGGCCTTCCGACGCGCTTCGCGGCTATTGCAATCCACGCGGTGCGGGGATTCGGTCCCTTCGAACCAAACGCGCCGCCGACATAGCGCGAAATAGCGCGCACATTATCGGGATCGAGCTTCAGCTGCTTGGCCACCGAGCTCTTCGTGCCCCACATGAATTGCGAAGGCTCATAGATCGTCAGCTTCGGACCTTCCCACGCGCACGTCGAGGTGAACAGTTCGATCGGATTATGATGCTGTGCCGGCGTGGCATAGTGTGCATCGATCCTCGCTCCGGCCGTTGAAAAAGCGGCCGCGGTGTCACCTTTTGCCGGGTCTGGCCCGCGCTCCGGCTTGCGGGGTTCGATGGCGAGCCCAGGCGAATCGAAAGTGCCGCTGGGCGGCTCCGGCGCATACGCGACCTGCACCTTGTTCGCGGCTTCCCGTGCCGCCTCATAAGTCTCGGCGATTACGAGCGCGATGATCTGCCCGTCATGCCAAATCCGATCGTTCTCGAGCGTTGTGGTGCTGGGGTGACCGTCCGGTCCGGTGGCGGAATAGGCCTCTCCGCCGACATTCTCGTGGGTGAGAATATCAAGTACACCTGGCACCGCTTTCGCGCGTTCGAGTTTGAATCCTTCAATGCGCCCGCGGGCAATTGAGCTCGTGACGAGATACGCAAACGCCGGACGACTGACGGGTTCATCGGAGGCGAAGCGCGCAGCGCCCGTCACTTTCGCCACTCCGTCGACGCGCGGGACGGGCCTGCCAAACAAACTGCTTCTATCGTCTTGCATGCTTAAACTTCCGCCCCGCCCAACGCCATCGCTCGCGCTTGGAGCAACGCGCGAACGATCGTCCTGCGAGCGAGTTCCGGTTTGTAATCATTGTGACCGTGCGTTTTTGCGGTTTGAAGAGCCCTAGCGGCGGCTGTTTCGGCGTTGGCGTCGCTCAAAATCTTCCCGACCAAGGCCTGCTCGGCGTCCTGTGAGCGCCAGGGCCGATACGCCACGCCGCCTAAGGCGATTCGTGCGTGGCGAACGATGTCTCCATCCATATCCAAAGCCACGGCGGCGGAGGCAATCGCGAATTCGTACGACGCTCGATCGCGGATCTTCAGAAATAACGAGCGCCGATTCCACGCTGCGGCCGGGACGAAAAAACCGCTGATGACCTCGCCCGATTTCAGTGTCGTCTCGATATGGGGGTGCCCGTCCGCAGGTGCGTGCAACGATGCAAACGGAATGCGGCGAAATCCTTCCGGCCCCCTCAAATCCACTTGACCCTCCAGAGCGATGAGCGCTACGGCGAAATCCCCGGGATATTGGGCGATACAGCTTCCGTCCACGCCGAGTACCGCGTGATTGCGGTTAAACCCTCCTATGGCCGAGCACCCGGAACCCGGTACGCGCTTATTGCACGCGCTCCAGCTCGGATCGCGAAAATAAGGACACCGTGTCTTCTGTAGATACATTGCCGCCGAGAGTTGCCATATTGCGCAGTTGCGCGCTTGCGGCAAGCTGCAAACTCTGTGCGATGGCCGGAAACTCCTTACTTACCGCCGGGTGATCCGCCGCCGCCGACATCCTCGCGAGAGCGCCCAAGCGCAAGCCGTCGGCGTTCGCTTCAATTGCGCTGTGAGCTCCTCGTAAGGAATCGATGTTGATCACGCGCTGCGGCCGCAGAACGTCCAATTTCATCAAGTCCACCAAAGTCGTGCCGCCGGCGAGGAATTGCGACTCGGCATCGGTTTGTCCCTGACCGGTCGCGGCACCGAGCCTGGTTGCCTGCGCGAGATCGTTCGCGCTCTCGTAGATAAAACTACGCATCAGCCGCCCTCCATTTGGCCGCGAGCCTGCTTGATCGCCGCCACTATTTTCGGGTACGCCGCGCATCGGCATATGTTGCCGCTCATGTATTCGCGAATGTCGGCGTCGGTCGTTGCGTGGCCCTCCTTTATGCATGCCACGGCCGACATGATTTGACCGGGGGTGCAGTACCCACATTGAAACCCGTCCTGATCGATGAACGCTTTTTGCATCGGATGCAAGGTTCCATCAGGTTTCGCCAGCCCCTCGATGGTGGTTATGCGTTTTCCTTGCGCCGAAACTGCGAGGGTGAGACATGACAGTACCCGTTGCCCGTCGATGTGCACCGTGCAGGCGCCGCATTGCCCCTGATCACATCCTTTCTTCGATCCCGTAAGATGTAGATGCTCGCGTAATGCATCCAATACTGTCACACGCGTGTCGAGACTCGAGCGTGCTCGTCTTGCCGTTCACCGTTAGAGTTACCGAAGTCAACTGCGCGGGAGCGGCCGTATGCGCGTCATTCTTTTTGCCGACGACGGAACCCCTGTTTGCCGATCAGCGGATTGAAGCCGGCGGCGGCGAATGCGGTGCCGCCGGTTAGTACGCTTCTTCTGGTGATCTTCATGACCTGCTCCTGGCGACGCGGGAATGATGATAACTAGGCGCAAGCGCAAATCATTGCGGGAGTTGCGCTCAAAAGCATTTTGCGGGCGTCGCCGATCGAATCCTTGCGGGTGTGCGTGATGATGTGCGGTGGCCCCAACAGCTGGTACTTCCGCAAGCCTAATGTGCAAGTGAGAATTCGCCTACGCGCAATCCGGACCGCGCCGCTCGGCCTCAGCATCGCACCGGGCGGAGTATCGTGTTGCTCATGCACTCGCCCATTGTTTTCTTGCAAAGTTCACCTCGGCGATAGGCGCTTTTTTGTAGACGATGCCATCAGTCTGGCCGATGTGCTGTTGGCGCCGCAGTTGGACTTCCTGTACGCCGCCGCCGGAGCGGGATTGCCACTGCTCGCGTGGCCCAACATGCCTGGCGCTCGGCCAGTGGTTGGGCTTGCACGATTGCTCGGGCCGGTAGGGACTCATGCGAACCCGAGCTCACCGAGTGCGCTCTGAAGGTGCGCGATTCCGTCATAGACTCGAAACGCGCACGCACGATACAGGTCTTGTTCGCTTGAACCGCCGCTAAGAAGACCGACCGCGAGGATACCGCAGCGCCGCGCGGCAAGAACGTCCCACACCGAATCCCCCACTACGTAACATTCAGCGGGCGGGAGCGATAAACGCTTCAGGCATTCCAGGAACAGATCCGGCTCCGGTTTGGCCTGCCTGCTTTCGCCATCGACCACGATAGTCTCGGCGCCGATCCCGAGCGCCTTGAGCGCCGGTTCGATCTCTGCTCGCTTGCCTGACGAGGCGATGCCGTACTTTATACCTGCTCGGGTCAGGTGACCAAGGAGCGCTTTGGCGCCATTCAAAGGCCGCGGATCAGGAGCAATTTCCTTGAATAACGCAGCATGCAAAGCCTCCATTCCAGCCATCTCGTCGGATGCCGGAGTTCTTCCTATTTCGCTTGCGCACTGCTGCATCAACAGTCTTCCACTCATGCCGATGCGCGATTGAATGCTGGCGGCGTCGATCTCAAACCCGAATTCGCACATTGCCTTCTGCCACGACAGCACGTGCGGAGTCACGGTATCGACCAGTGTACCGTCGAGATCGAAGATTAATCCTTTCATGAGGGCACCTTAAGTGAAGGCCGCGATAATTTTACGCGCGCTCGCCACGCAAAGCGCCTAATCGGCGGAACTCAAGGTACGCAAACTTCGCCCGCCGCCGCCGTCTACAAATCGGTGCGGCTGCGTGTGGGAACACGCTGACAGGAACTGCAGATGTTCGCACAGGCGAAAGCGCTCTGAAATCGCATGAATCAAGGCCCGCCCCTAAGCCACAATTAGCGTACAGCGGCACAATCAATGAACAGCCGCAAACAGTTGCGAGGGATATTGGGAAATGACGGAACAGAGTGGCCAGCCATCCTATGGCTGGTACGTCACGGTGAGAGCGCGGGCAACATCGCACGGGACAGAGCGCACGCCGCAGGCATTTCGCGAATCGACATTGCCGATCGTGATGTCGATGTCCCTTTGAGTCCTCGCGGCTTGGAGCAGAGCCGCGCGCTGGGGGCGTGGTTTGCCAATCTCGCCCCGCAACAGCAGCCTGAGGTTGTTCTGGTTTCCCCCTATCGCCGGGCGATAACGACCGCGCAGAGTATTCAGGCGGTTTATGCTGCGAGCGCGGAGAAGCCCCTTATCATCGATGAGCGATTGCGCGAAAAAGAGTTTGGGATCCTTGATCGCCTGACTCGCCAAGGAATCCAGGAATTTTTTCCCGGAGCAGGCCGAAATACGGAAACACCTCGGCAAGTTTTATCACCGGCCGCCGGGTGGCGAGAGTTGGTGCGACGTGATCCTTCGGCTTCGCAGCGCATTGCATACGTTGAGTCTCTATTACGCCGGGAAACGCGTGCTCGTGGTGACGCATCAAGTCGTGGTGCTGTGCTTCAGATATCTGCTTGAAAACCTCACTGAACGCGAACTGCTGGAAATCGACGCCCAAGGCGACGTCGCGAACTGCTCCGTCACCGAGTACGCGTACTCGGGAATTCCGGGAGCCGCCAACGCGCTGTCGCTGAGGCAATACAACTGGGTCGTACCCTTGCGCGAGGCCGGAGCCTCGGTGACAGCGGAACCCGATCCGAGCTCCGCCAATCGATGAGCAAGATGCATGACATCACGCCCGCGGTTTTGCGCTTGCATCCGCTTCCAAAAGTCGAGGCTCGAACTGACAAAGACGCACGTGGCCGTGTATTCATTGTGGCGGGCTCGACCTTTTCGCCTGGGGCAGCACTACTCGCAGGCGAGGCGGCGCTGCGCGGCGGGGCCGGCAAAGCCAGCGTCGGCACGACTCATTCAATCGGCCGTCAGCCTCGGAATGCATGCGCCCGAGTTTGGCATCTATGCGCTCGCCGCGACCTCGGACGGCGAACCGGACGCCGCCGACCCAGGCATTGATTGCGGTTGCGAACAATGCGACGCCTTGCTGCTCGGTCCGGGCTTGATGAATGAGAATAATGCGCGGCGCATCGCGCAGCGGCTCATCGAGACTCTACGGGTGCCGATAATCCTCGATTCCGCAGCGATCACTGCTTTCGCGAAGGACTTCGGTTCGATTAAGGCGGGCCGGCAGCCTCGCGTACTCACGCCGCATGCGGGCGAGATGGCAAAGCTGTTGGGTATCGGAAAAGATGCCGTCGAAAAATCACCGCGACAGATGGCCGAAGGTGCCGCTCGGGACCTCGATTGTTTCATGGTGCTCAAGGGTGCGGTGACCTATATCGCCACCCCCCAGGGGGACACTTTCAAATTCACCGGAGGGGTGGCTGGGCTTGCAACCGCCGGTTCAGGCGATACGCTCGCCGGCCTGATGACGGCATTAGTGGCGCGCGGGGCGACACCATTGAGTGCCTGCCTTTGGAGCGTGTTTGTGCATGCCAAGTCGGGAGCAGCGCTGAGCAGAAAGGTAGGGCCGCTCGGATTTCTTGCTCGAGAGCTCCCGGTGCAATTTCCTGGATTGCTGCAATCCCTTGGAGCGTTCCAAAAAAAGCCGGCCCGGGACGCGGTCCGATAGCTTGGCAATCGCATCCGCCCGCGGCTAACATTCCCGAGTGACATCCTCGGTACTTGAACGCGTGACGATCGCTGTAAGCGAAACGACCCGCGTGTCCGGTTTATTTCAGTGTCCGCGGCAATTCGAGGCAGGTCTCGTGTTCGCACACGGCGCGGGGGCCGGCATGGAACATCCCTTCATGGCGGCCGCGGCCGAGGAGCTGGCCGTCCTTGGTATTGCGACGCTGCGCTTTCAGTTTCCATACATGGAGAATCAGCGCAAGAGACCGGATCCGCCCGCGCTTTGTCATGCCACGGTACGCGCCGCAGTCGCCGCAGCTCGCGATCGATGGGCATCGGTGCCTTTGTTCGCGGGCGGCAAGTCATTCGGTGGGCGCATGACTTCGCAAGCTCAAGCGGCGACGGCGCTTCCCCATGTCCGCGGCATCGTCTTTCTTGGCTTTCCGCTGCACCCACCAAAACAACCCTCGGAATCCAGGGCTCAGCACCTCTCGAGGATAAAGATTCCGTTGCTTTTTCTTCAAGGCACGCGTGACGCGTTCGCGGAAATGGACCTGCTGCAGCCTCTGATCGCCAGCCTCGGCCGGATCGCTACACTGGTTCGATTACAGGATGCGGACCACTCATTCCACGTTCCCGCTAAAGCTCTCCGCAGCGACGCCCAGGTGCGAAGGGAGATGCTGGAGGCGCTGGCGACGTGGACACGCTCGATAATCGACGGAACGTAATTGCCCGACGCGGCGTAAACCATTGCCTCGAATGGGACCCCTCGCGCGCGACCACGCGGCGATTTCAAGCGCGAGTCTCATCGCCGGCCTACACGGATTGCAGCCGTAGCTCCTTGCCGGGATTTATTCTTCGTCCGACGACCCCACACGCACGTCAATCGGCTCGGAAGGAATACCGTTCGCGACGACGACAAGTTTGCTCGCTCCGAGCTCTTGGCCGGCCGGCACATCGAAGTGTGTCGATACGCGTCCATGGGACGCGACGGCCATGCTGCTATGGTCGTGCGTGCGACTGTAAAAGACGTGGCCGGTCTTTTTGTTTGTGATGCGTACCAAAGGATAGTTGGTTGCGGATTGAGCGTCGTCGCCGTAGGCGGCTCCTTGCGACATGCCGTTGAACAGATGACCGGAAATTACGTACGAGCCGCCCGGTTTTACCGTCTCAGGCGCGGATTCGATCCGGGGTGCCCACTCCTCGTCATAGCCCTTCTTGGGCGTGTAAAGTGAAACGGTGTAGAAGTCGGTCAAGAGGATCTGCCCGGTCGGAAGCACGAGGAAGTTGCCGTAAAACGACCCGTCAGTAGCTGCGTTAGGCGCCGGTTCGATGGTGGCGAGGTTCTCGCCGTCCCACTCGAGGAAAGTAGAGGGCGGATTGCCGTATCCCGGGCTCGCCATCATCAGAACTTTGCCGTTGGGCTCGAGCGCCGCCGGACCGTCGGCAATATTGAGCGAACCCGGGAAATTCGGGCCTGCTCGCCACTCCTTTCTCTCAGTGTCATAGATGGCGGTACTACCGGGGTAGCCTGGGCCGCAGGTATTGGATCCCATGTAAAAGACGGTGCCGTCAGGCCGCAACACCCCAGGTCCGACCTCGAAGGTGGGGCCGAAATTAGGCTCCTGCGTGAGTTGACCGCAGGTGTTCCAAGAGTCCCAGAGTTGCACGATGGTGCTGCCGGCGCTGTGCCACTTGCCCGTCTTGGGAACGAATATCTCCGAATTGGTGCCAGTCGGGATATATGGGATGTTGATGGGAACATAGGCGTCCACCGTCAGAACATTCCCGCCGGGGAGCAGCGTCCAGCCCTCTTCGTTGTTGGTGTCGAACTTGCCGGAGCCGATGGGCGTCCACGTCAACGTCTTAGGGTCCAGGAGAGCCGCTTCGGTCGTGCAGCAATTCCCCAGCATGAATGTGCCGTGCGACAATACCACCCCGGGGGCATCGCCGATGGTGGTCCAACCGGCCGGTGGATTCACGCTCATCCAAGTGTTGGCAACGGGATCGTAGATCGCGCCCTGAGTCGTCCAGACCGGCGTGAGCTCGTTGTATTCCCCGCCCTCGATGATGACCCGCCCGTCCGGGAGCACGGCCGTTGCGTGATATAGCGGACTGTATCCTGAGGGGGTCGACGCCAATTGCGTCCAAGTGCCCTTCAGATAGCTTCCGAAGGCATCGGGGGTAAGCTTCCACCAATCCTGGCAGCCGTTATCGGCCACCATGACAGTGCCATCGGTGAGCAGCACGGGGCTTCCCGGGCCGCAGTCTACCGGATCGAGTACCGGCGGTTGATTGGGCAGCACCTGCCACCGCGAAACATGAGCACTGGCATGGGTTGCCGCGGCGGAAACCGCGGCAGAGGCGCCTGCTTCCTTCTTCGGGGGTAATTGCTTCAGCCGCAATGCCTGTGCACTTGCAATTGCGGTCCAAGTCAGCGATGCGATCATCCCGATCGCGAAGAGTTGTGTGACCCCTCTCCCTTTCATATGGCCTCCCCCTGTGCAGATACATTGCCTGCATTGATTCGTGGTTTTTCGGGTAAGAAGGGCCACACATTACGCCTGGACTGTGGTCGGCTCAACAAATATTTCCCGCGAGTCGGCGAAGAGTCTGACAGCCAATACCACCTTTCACCTACTCGCTTTCGGAAAATCTGCCGCAACCTGGTTTTACGAAAGTAAACCGGATAGCGAGGATAATGAAACCCAGCAGAAATCCCCCGGCAGGCAGGAACGACAAGCGCCGGCGCACTTTGGAAGAGCGCCGCAACGCAAAAATGGCAAGCTCGGCGCACGCCTACGTGCGAGGGAGCACCGTAAAATTCTATGAATGGCTCGAGAGGCACGACAAGCGTGCCGTGCCCCAGGGACCGCCGGTTTGGATCTGCGGCGACTGCCATTTGGGAAATCTCGGGCCTCTTGCCGATGCATCCGGAAAGATTGAAATACAGATTAGGGATTTGGACCAGACCGTGATCGGCAATCCCAACCACGATCTGATCCGACTTGCCCTGTCTCTATCGTCGGCCGCCCGAGGTTCGGACCTGCCCGGGGTTACGACGGCCCATATGCTCGAACAGATGATCGAGGGCTATGAGACCGCGCTGCGAACTCCCAGCCACACCCCCAAAGAAATCGAGAAACCGAAGTGTGTACGCGTGGTCATGCGCCGCGCAACGCGCCGTACGTGGAAGCATTTGGCTCGCGAGAGATTGCGAGATGTGAAACCCAACATCCCCTTGGGTGACCGGTTTTGGCCCTTGACGCAGGCAGAATCCCGCGCAGTCAATGGATTGTTCGACGATGAAGCGGTTAGAAAACTGGTTGTGTCTCTAAAATCTCGGGACGACGAGGCAAAGATCGAAGTGTTGGATGCGGCATACTGGATGAAAGGCTGCAGCTCCTTGGGCAAATTGCGCGTGGCCGTCCTTTTGAACGTGACTAACGGTCATCGCGCCGAAGATGATGACTATTGCCTCATGGACATCAAGGAAGCGGGTGCAGCGGCAGCACCTCGCGCTGCGCGCGCCGCGATGCCCAAGGATAATGGTAAGCGGGTGGTTGAAGGAGCGAAGCACCTCTCGCCGGCGCTCGGCGGACGCATGATGGCCGGCCGCTTATTGCGTCGCTCCGTATTTATTCGGGAACTGATGCCCCAAGATCTCAAGTTGCAAGTGGATAAATTGAGTCGCGAAGAAGCCGTCAGCGCCGCCCGCTTTTTGGCCAACGTGGTCGGTCGGGCGCACTCTCGGCAGATGGACACAGCGACCCGGAAGGAATTTCTGGCAAGTTTGCACCGACACCGATCAAAGCGCCTGGACGCCCCCTCATGGCTATGGTCCAGTGTCGTCGATCTCGCGGCAATTCACGAAGCCGCATACCTTGAGCATTTCCGAACGATGGCACTGATCTGAGAATGTCGCTCAGGCGGCATCCCTCGACCTCGTACTCGTCGTGGGCCCGCGCCGCAACTCGGCACTCGATCGGCGAAAGTCGAATCCGTGACCTGCACGCGGCGAGCCTGCTTGAGGATTGAGGACGATCCAGCGCCACTCATTGAGCTGATGCTTAAGGAGAGGCAGCAACGAGCGCTCCGAGGCGGATTCGACGCCACCCTTAGGATGCAAGGTTCCGCAGTACAGATCGAAGTACTCAGCATATAGATTTTCGTAGTGCTGCATGGGATCTCGAAAAGTGGGATCTTCCACAAGTTCAGTTCCGACGTGGCTTGCGCACAAATAGCTGCAGGCTTTTCGCAGGTAGCTCCCATGTTCCGCGACTATCGCGGACTGATATCCCCGGGTCGGATAGAAGTGATGAATTATTTGCATCCGCGCCGCCCCGCGCACTTGATTCGTGCGCAAGTAGTCGAATAAAGCCTTGCCGTGAATAAGCCGCAGTGCTGCATGCCTGAGGGCCGCAGCTTGCGTGCGCAATATCCTATAGTCGGCAACCTGGCGCATCAGCCCGGAATGTTCGTGTTCCCAGAGCTCCCACGCCTTCTGCGTTTCGAGCACCCGATGCGCGACGAGGTATTCTTTCGGATCCTTGCTGCGCAAGGCTCCCTCGACGCGGTCGGTTGACTCGCGCATCAGCCGCGCATGAGTGACAGCGCTGCGATTGATCATCATGGTCTCCCGGTTCCGCAATTTCTTTTGATTTGCGCGCGCGTCCCCAGTGGTCGCGACAGGAATGGGATGATTCTAAATGCGGCTGATGTCGTGAGACTTAACATACGTTAAGGACATCCCCCTAACAGGCTCCAAGTCTGCGTTCGGATTTCACGCTGCAATCATTCGCTCCGCATCGCCGACGCGCGCGGCAAACACCGCTCGACATCGCACGCCAAGCATCGCTCGACAGCGCGTTTAAGTAAGTAGCACGTCAGCGCTTGGACCACGGAAGAATGATCCATATTCCTAATGGCGAATGCGCGAGCAATTGTTATTGTCCATTTTCTTTCACGCTACTACGGAGCACTCCATGGACAAGCCCCCGAAATCCGTGTCCCGCCGGCAAGCAGTCGGATACGTTGGACTCGGCTTAGCCTCGGCCGCCGCAAGTTCGGCCATGGCACAGCAGGCAGAGCAACATGTGAGCACCCGAGCGAATGGATCGAGTAAGGAGGATCCGCGCGAAAAATACCCGAAGCCTCCCTTCGAAGAGCAAACCCAGCCGTGGCCGGGCCTCGCCGGCAAGATGAATCCGAAGCCCGATCATGGCGAGACCAGCTATCACGGCTCGGGACGGCTCGCCGGCCGCAAAGCGTTGATTACCGGCGGAGATTCCGGGATGGGCAGAGCCGCTGCCATCGCCTATGCCCGCGAAGGCGCGGATGTCGCGATCAATTATCTTCCAGCCGAAGAGCCCGACGCCAGGGAAGTCATTCAACTCATCAAGGAAGCGGGCAGGAAGGGCGTACCCATCCCGGGGGACCTACGTGACCAAGCTTTCTGTCAACGCCTGGTGGCGGAAGCAATCCAAAAGCTGGGGGGACTGGATATCGTGGTTTGCAATGCCGGGCGGCAGCAATCGAAGCCTTCCATTCTCGATATCACCGCGGAGGATTTCGATGCCACCATGAAGACGAACATCTATGCGCCCTTCTGGATCATCAAAGCCGCTCTACCGCATCTGCAACCGGGATCCTGCATTATCGGCACTGCGTCGGAACAAGCGTACGACCCATCGCCGGAGTTGTACGACTATGCCCAAACCAAAGGCAGCCACGATGAACTACGTCAAATCTCTGGCCAAGCAACTCGGACCGAGAGGAATTCGCGTGAACGGCGTGGCCCCCGGACCGATCTGGACGCCGCTGCAGATCAGCGGCGGCGCATCCGCGCAGAAGTACGAGCACTTCGGCAGCACCACGGTTCTTGGCAGGCCAGGGCAGCCCGCAGAGCTCGCATCGATCTACGTCCAACTTGCAGCGAGTGACGCGAGCTTCACCACCGGGAACATTTATGGCGCCGGAGGTGGCCAGGGTCAGCCTTGAAACTTTTATTCACATAAGCTCCCAAGGTATTGAGTTTTCGACTGTCGCCTGCCGCCGGAGTGCAGATCGGCGGTTCACGGCAGGGCTGCGAGTGTACGATTTGGTTTTTGAGGCAGGCAGCGAAATATTTGCGCGCTGCGCGTCTTCAGGCGTTACCGGGCCCGCCGAAATCTCGGGCGATCGGCTCGTGACGCTCGGGGCGGCGATGCTGCGCATGGTGCTCGAGTACGACACTCAGATCGCGCAGGGACAGACCGTCAAGATCGCCCTCCAATCGCTTCGCGTCGAGCCCCAGCGGCACGATGCAGAACTGCTCAAATGCCTCGAATCCCTGGTCGGCGCGGTGGTAGATGCTCAAGAAGTGAGCGAAATGCCGGTGGGCCGTGTCAGGCCCGGCATGATATTCCTCGATGAACTTCGCACATCGGTCGGCACGCTACTGGTTCCGAAGTCTTTCGAGGTGACCGGGCCTTCTTGGAGCGCATGCGAAACTTCGGGCCCGGCATCCTTCAGGAGAAGGTGCGCGTTTTGAGTCCGATTAAACGTCCCGCCCTGAGCACGACGGCGTAGTCGGCCGACTCTAGTTGCGCTGGTTTGCCGATGACGGCACGCAGGCGGTGCCGGAAAGCTCCCCGGAATTCAGGTCCGAAAGCCGCCTCTCCAACTCGGTCGCCGCCAAAGGCCGCGAAAATAGAAATCCTTGCGCTTCATGGCAACCACGCCGCCGCAGCCATTCCAATTGACCCGGACGTTCGACGCCCTCGGCCGTGACCAACAAGCTCAGACTCTCGCCCAGCGACAAGATCGCATTTGCGATTGCCGCATCGCCCGCGGATTGATCAACGTTCCGCACAAATGCTTTGTCGATCTTGATTCGGTCCGGCGGAAATCGGGTTATGTAGGCGAGGCAAGAATAGCCGGTTCCGAAGTCATCGAGCGCGATTCGGCACCCGAGGTTGCGAAACCGGTCGAGGGCGTTGCGCACCGCGGCGGTATTATTCACGAGCAGCGACTCGGTTATCTCGATTTCAATCATCGACGGGTCGATACCAGCCGCCTTGGCCTCGAATTCCAAAATACGGGCCGGGTCTCCATAGAGCAGCTCCTTGCCGGACAAATTGATCGCAACGGGCATGTTGAGCCCTCGATCCAGCCACGCTCGCACCTGCCGGCACGCGGTGCGCACCACCCAGCTGCCGATATCCATGATCAAGCCGGTCTCTTCAGCCATCGGCACGAAGCGGCTCGGCGGTATGTCGCCGTACTCGGCATCGCACCACCGCAGCAGCGCCTCTACGCCGACGATGTGGGCATCCGCCAGCCGGAATTTCGGCTGAAAATGCAGCACGAGAGCATCCTCCCGCACGGCGCGGCGGAGCCGGGCCTCGAGGTCAAGCCAGTCGCGCAGGCGGCTGCTCATCGAGGGCCGATAAAGGACCACGGCGTTTGCCGACGCACTCTTCGCGTGGTACATCGCCGAATCGGCGTGCTTGAGCACCGTTGATACATCGCCGCCGTCGGCTGGATAAAGGGCAACACCGACGCTGGGAGTCGCATGGAACTCCAGTCCCTGATAGTTGATCGGGTCCTGCAGAATCGCGCAGCATGCGTCGGCTATCTCGACGGCAACTGTGCGCGCATCCGCATGACGCAACAAAATGACGAATTCGTCACCGCCGAACCGGGCAATCGAAACGTGTTCGTGTTTGGGTTGGAAGCGGCCGATGACGCCGGATAGTTTATCGGCGACGGTGCGCAATACGGCATCTCCCACCGGATGGCCGAACGCGTCATTGATTCTCTTGAAGCCGTTGAGATCCATATAGATGAACGCAACGGACTCCTTCGACGCGGCGGCGGCGGTCAAGAACTCCTCGGCAGTTGCCAGGCAGCGCTGACGATTCGGGAGCGCGGTGAGCTGGTCGAAGTACGCGAGCCTCTCGATGCTCCTGGCGGCTGCGGTGCGCTCCGTCGTGTCCCGGCGGACGACCACCACATCGCCGCCTTCGCGGCGGCTGAAGCGCAATTCGTAGGTCCGCGCCGGGTCCTCATGCTGTTCGCTGAAATCCAGCGTTCGTACTCGGCCGTCTTTCCCTGTGGCCCGAATCGCTTCGAGCGCCTGCGTCGATTGCTGCGGAAGCACCGCGCCGGGCTGCGGGCTCCAGCGCACCTCGCCCTTGCCGTTCACGACCCAAAGTCGGTCGGGGAGCGCTTCGACCAGCGTTCTGACCTGCGACTCGCTTTCCGCGAGGGCTCGGACCTGCTTGGCATTGCGAAGAATGTATTCGAGCCGATACGGCAAAAGTGCCCAATTGAGGGGCTTTGGCATGAAATCCGTGGCGCCCGCCGCAAACGCGGCTCTGATCGCGCGTGAATCCTCATGACCCGTGACCATGACGATCGGAACCGCGGCGAATCGAGATTCCTTGCGCAGGCGTTCACAGACCGCCAAGCCGTTCATCCCAGGCATGTCGACGTCCAGCAGCACGATGGCGACTTGGTGCGCGAGCGCGGCAGCCAGAGCGGCAGTACCGTTGTCAAAGACCAAGGGCGTGAGCCCGGCCGCAATGGCCGCTTCGGCCAACAGCAACCGGCCAAGATCTTCATCGTCGGCGATGATCGCGACGGGGACGTTTTTAATGGCTTGGTTCACGCCGTCGCCTTGAGCGCAAGGCGATGAAGTTCTTCCAGCAGAGTGGGATAGCCTGCTTCGAGCGCCCCGAGCTGCTGCGAGCTCGCAACGGCGTTGCCAGAACTGCACAGGTTTTCGAGCTCGCGAAGCCCGGCGGCAAAGGACATCGCGCCGACATTGGCGGCGCTCGCCCTTAGCTTGTGAGAGATCGCGCTTGCGGTTTGCAGATCCCCTGCAGCCAGAGCAGCGCGGAGCTGGATAAACGCCGCTCCTGCCGACGCTTCGAACAGCTTTACCAGGGTGGCATAGAGGTCCCCTTGACCGCGCGAAGGCAGACTCCGCAGTGCGGAGACGACCGCGCGATCGACGCTCGGAACCGTCGCGCCGGCGGTGCGCGGACGTTGCCGCCCCTCGGGCTCGAGACCGCGTTCGCGCTTTATCCATCGGCGCAGAATCCTCGCACAGGCTTCGAAAGTATAAGGCTTTTCGATCAAGTCATTCATTTGACCCGCAAGGCAACGCTCCAAGTAGCTCTGCGCATCATGCGCGGTTAATGCGACAATCGGTGTTCGACAACTCGGCCCTTTGCTTTCTCGGATGAGCACCGTAGTCGCAAATCCATCCATGACCGGCATACTGAGGTCCATCAAGATGACATCGAAGCGCTCCGCCGAGCAGCGCGCCACCGCCGCGGCTCCGTCCTGCACCCACACGGACGTACAGCCAAGCGCGGCAAGGTAGCCCTGTGCTACTTCGGCGTTAACCGGCTCGTCATCGACCACCAACACGTGACCGGAAAGTTTTTCGACGGGGAGCGATCTTGGACGGATCGAGGGGCGAAACATCCCCGTTCATTCCCACCGATGAGGCAATGGCGCGGTACAAATCTGCCCGTTGCACCGGCGGAGCAACCAGCACATCGTTGCCGATCAGGGGTGCGACCCCGAGCATTTCTGCCTCCTCGGCTGTGGCGATGATGACAAGCCTTGGACGGTGAACATCGGCGGTCACGAGGAGCGAGCGAAGGTAATTCAGGTGCGTCGCGGCGTCCACGATCGTCAAGGTTTGGGCGTCCCTTGCAGACCCAGCGGAACCGTCGTCGTCGCCGACGACATCGAGGCCGAAGCTCAGCGCGTGCCGCCTCAACGCCTCTGCGAGCGCAGGTCGATGGGTCACGATGCTCACGCTGCCCTTCAGTTGCGCAGGCCCTGTGTCCGGCGCTTGACGGGTTCCAATCTTGAGGGCAAGCACGATGCGAAATACCGATCCGACCCCCGATCGGCTTTCGACACCGATAGTGCCTCCCATGAGCGTCGCGAGCTCGCGGCAGATTGCAAGGCCAAGGCCGGTGCCGCCGAAGCGGCGGGTGGTCGACTCGTCCGCTTGCGCAAACGGCTCAAAAATTTTCTCGACCGCCGAGGACGCCATTCCGATGCCGGTGTCTCGGACGATGATTTCCACGCTTGCATGGCCGTTGATCGAATCGCCGATATTCGCTTCGACAACGACATGGCCGTGATCGGTGAATTTCACCGCGTTGCCGATGAGATTGATCACGATCTGGCGGATTCGCAACGGATCACCGAACAAGGCATGATCGACGGCGCCGGGCGGACACACCGTGAGATCAAGACCTTTTTCGGCCGCCGTCCCCGCGAAGATCGCCGCGGATTCTTCCAAGATGAGGCCCAGATCGATCGCGACGGTCTCGAGTTCGATCTTGCCCGCTTGCGCCTTTGACAGATCGAGCAGGTGATTGACGATTTGCAGCAAGACGTCGGCCGACGAGCGAATGGTTTTGGTCAGCCGAACCTGATCGGACGATAGCGCGGTGCGCTCGAGCAGTTCCGTCATGCCCACCACGCCGTTCATCGGCGTCCGAAGCTCATGGGTCATGCGCGCCAGAAAGGCGCTCTTCGCCTGAGCGGCTTCCTCGAGCAGGCGATTGCTTGCCACGAGATCTTTGGTCCGAGCGTCGACCTCCGCTTCGAGGCGCGCCCGCGCTTCCATCGCCAACCGGATCTTGCGGCGCTGATTCCACACGCCGTAGGTGACGAAGCACGCTGCCAAGATCGCATAGCCGGCGAAAGCCGCGGAGGATTTCCAGGGCGCGGGATCCCGATGAATCTTGATTCGCAACGGCGAGGCGCCCCACACCGAGTCGGCGCTCGCCGCGCGCACTTCGAGTATGTGATCGCCCGAGTCCAAATTTGTCAGCGTGACCTGGTGCTGCATCCCGAGATCGATCCAGTTGTCGGTCAAGCCGGGCATGCGATATGCGAGACGGTTGCGTTTCGGGGACGTGAAATCCAGAGTACCGAAATCAAGCGAAACGATTGCCGCGTGGGAATCGACGTCGATGTGATCGAGCAGCCAATAAGGGGTTGAACTGCGCAAGGGCGCGCCGAGGACATCTACCTGCATGAGAGCGACCCGCGGCGGCCGCGAGTTCTCCACCAAACTCGATGGGTTGAAGATATTGAATCCGCCCGGGCCTCCGAAACAAAAGCGCCCATCGCGCAACTGACGATAGGCTCCCAAATCGAATTCCTCGCCGTAGAGCCCCTGCTCGAGATGAAAAGTCTTGACCGAACGATTGCGGGGATCGTATCGCATCAATCCCGAGTTGCCGCTCATCCATAAGGCGCCCTCCTTCATCGGCGAGCACTCCGTAAATAGTGTCGCTCGTGAGCCCGTCGGCACGCGAGACGTTATCGAAATGGATGGCATCGGGCGCGGCGGACGAGCCGACCACGCGATCGAGTCCTCCTCCCTCCGTAGCGATCCAGAGACGCCCCTCTTTGTCGGCGGTGATTCCGTAGACGGTATTGGCGGAAAGACTGCGGGCATTGTCGGGATCGTGACGAAACACCTTGAATACCAAGCCATCCGGACGCGCAAGATTGAGGCCGCCGCCATCGGTACCCATCCACATGTTTCCGTTGCGGTCTTCGGCGAATGAAGTGACGTTGCGTCCGCTGGTCGCACCGCGCGCCGTCGATTCGAACGGCAGCTGCCGGATCAATCCCGTGCCGACATCGAGGACGTTCGCCCCGCCGCCGTGCGTCCCGAACCAGATTCTTCCATCCTTCGCCTCGTAGATGGTCATGATGCCGGCCGCGCTCAAACTTCTTGGATCGCCAAACCGGGCCAGAATGGAATTGACCCGCCCGTCGGGCGTGAGCTTCACGACACCGCTCGTGTATGTCCCGATCCAGAGGGTGCCGTGACGATCCCCCTCGAGCGACATGACGCGCTGATCGGCCAGGGCGTTGCGCCGGCCGACCACGCTGTCGAAATCGACTTTTTCACCCGTCGACGGGTCAAAGCGTACGAGGCCGCCGCCGAGCGAGGCGATCCAAACGCGGTGGTCCGGAGCATCGGCGAACGCGGTGACCAGCTTGCCTTGCAGCCAATCGGGGCGCCGGCCGCCGAGGTCCCAACTATGCGGATTCCAACGGCTTACGCCTCCGGCTCGCGTTCCCACCCACACCAGACCGCTGTTGTCCTCGTAGAGCGACATCACGAATGAGTCGCGCAGCGAGGTGGCCTCGCGCTCATCATGCCGATAATGCGTAAACCGCCCGGTGCTGCGATCCAGGAGGTCAAGGCCTTCGGCGGTGCCAATCCACAGATGCCCCGCCTGATCCTCGAGTATGGCCCTGACATCATCGTGAGCGAGAGACGCGGGGGTGCGCGGATCGTGCCGGTAAACGGCGGCGACTTGACCGCCGGCGTCCATGCGATTGACGCCGCCATCGAAGGTCCCTATCCACATGGAGCCTGCATGATCGAAGAAGATTTGCGCGATGTTGTCGCTGCTCAAAGAGTGCCTATCGGCGACTGAATGGCGGTAATGCGCGAACGACTTGCCGTCGGGCAGCAAGCGATCGAGTCCGCTTTCCGTTCCGACCCAGAGTACTCCCGAGGGATCGCGGCTCAGCACTTTGACCCGATTGTCCACCAACGAGGTACTGCGCCACGGTTGATGCTGCCGGTGCTCGATGTGCCCGGAAACCGGGTCCACGATGTCGATCCCGGCGTCGCGCATGCCCACCCAGACGCGACCGCGTTCGTCGACGAGAAGGGTTCTAACGGCGTCGCTGGCAAGGGAGTCTGGACGTAGGGGGTCATGGCGGAACACTGTGAAAGTGTCGGAGGCCCGGTTCCAACGTGCGAGGCCGCTGTCGACGACCGCTATCCAAAGATCGTGGTGCGAATCCTCGACGATTCCTTGAATGAAATTTCCGGGTAGCCCCTCGAGCGCGGCGCGGTTATAGCCATAGCGGAATAGCTCGTGTCCATCGTAGCGAACGAGGCCGTCCTCCGTTCCCATCCACACGAACCCCTGTGAGTCTTGGAGTGTCGCATACACCGTGCCCTGCGGTAGTCCATCCGCCGTCGTCAAATGCTCGAATACCACGGGCGGGGCGCTCGGGGTTTCGACTGCCGGCGCCGTTCCGGCCGCGGCCATCAGCCACGCGATCGGCAAGCAGCGCCAGCCTCTCATGCGCATGGATCCCGTTCGATTCATCCACGGACTATGCACAATTGGCCCGCTTTTTAGGGTGATTGACGTCCTATTGCGCTACGGCGGGAGGACACCGGGAGGACGCAGTTCACACTTCCGACCTCTCGTCAGGGGCCTCGCTCCGGGCGCAGCCGGCGGGTTACCGTTTCTGCCCCGAGCTGCGAGCCGTAGGCATTTCCCTCGTGGTTCCCGCCGCGTGGCGGTAAAGATCCCCCATGCCTTGGCGGCATCCAAGATCGAGCAGCGCCTGTCGCTGCTCTGCATCGTCGACGCCGGTGGCGATCGGCGTGAGGCCGAGGGATGCTGCGACGGCCATCCCCGCCCGACACACCTTCAGAGCCACCGCATCGTGGCGAAGACCCACGGTCCATGAACGATCCAGTTGCAAACCCCACAAAGACGCACGCGCGAGCCGGTCGAGGGAGCTCATCCCTCGGCCGACTTCATCGACGACGAGCTGAATGCCCATGTCCTTCAGAGACTCGCAAACGGAGGGCATCTGCGCCATCAGCGTTCGCTCCGAAATCCGCAGCTCCAGACGCTCGGCTGGCATCGCACCTTCCGCGACGAATGCTGCGATGTCCGCGACGAAGTCTTTATGAAGAATATGATGCCGAAGCGCCCCGAACGAGATGCGGACCTCCGGATCTGCGTGCTGAAGGGCAGGGAAATCTTCCAGGAGGCATGCGAGCGCGGAGCGTGACAGCATGCGCGCAAGGCCTGTCGCTTCCGCCACCCCTACGAACTCCGCAGCCCGCACGTCGCCCCGCACCGGATGCTGCCAGTGAAGATAACCCACGTGCGCGACCTTGCGGCCGGTCGCTAGGTCGTACCGTCCAAAATATCGCAGCCGTATCGCGCGCTCCGCAATCGCCGCCCGCAACTCCTGCGCGATGTCGAGCCGCGCGAGCGAACGAAGCCTTAGGGTATCCGAAAAAAAGCGGACATCGAATTTCCCCGTGCTTCGCGCCTCGTTAGCCGCGGCGCGCGCATGATCGAGAAGCATCCCGGGCGATTTGGCGTCTTGGCCGAGAATCGCGACGCCGGCGTACGGCGTGAGATTGAACGCGGCATTGCCCACTTTGATGGGCGCGCGAAGGCTCTCGCATACTTGGCCCACGCATGCCTCGATCGCGTCACGATCGGCGCTCTCGACCACGAGCGCCAAGACGCTGTCGCTCAACTGACCGAGATACCAGGCCGGTTCACCCACGCTCGTGGAGCTTGGCTTCAATCGCCCGACCGCTGCGACGATGACCTGTTCCGAGACGCTCATGTCGATAATCCGCGTAATCTCGGCAAGGCCGTCAACGTGAATGACGGCGACGGCCGTAGGCTTCTCGCGCAACGCTGCCGAAGTTATGGAGTCCTTCAATCGTCTCAGAAACCCTCTACGGTCGAATCGCGGCGCCGACACCCCTTCGGGGGCTTCGACCGCGAAAGGCGCCATTTGCGCGCGTATGATGCAAATGGCCCGATCGGGCCCTTGCGCCGTGACCTTCACGTGAAAACCATGCCCGTGCTCGATATGAGCTTGAACCGTGGATCGGTCCGCAATCGCATGGCGGACCAGTTGCTTGATCGGCAGGCTCACAGGCGCCGGCCACAGCGATTCGATCGGCCGCCCGATCGGTTCCGGCGCCTTGTCCGAAGAAAGCACGCCCCCGCCGGCGATGTGTTGGAGCAACACACCGTCTCGCGTGATCAGAACCACGATATCCGGCAGCAGTGGAGGGAGCGTTTTATCGGGCACGTGCGAGCTTTGTAAAGAAGGATTTTCGGGCGTTGATCAGTGTGCGTGCTTTACCGTGCGCCGGTCGAGCGAGCAGCCGGCGAACTGTGACTCAGGTCGCGTGCACGCGTCACATCAGCCGCCTATGAGCAGCGCGCACAGCGATAGCAGCAGCGCGGGAGGCATCATCAGTAGGCCTAACTTGAAAAAGTCCCAGGGCTTCACTTCGATGCCGTCGCGCCGCAAGGAGGTCAGCCAAAGAATGGTCGCGAGTGATCCGGTGACCGAGAGGTTGGGACCGAGATCGACGCCGATGAGAATGGCGGCCGAGATGCTCGGCGGCAACGCGACCGCGTGGACAGCCGTGCCGGCAATGAGACCTGCTGGGAGGTTGTTGATGAGGTTAGACACGATGCCGACGACAATCCCCGACTCCGCTGCGGCTAGGCTCGCCGAGTGCTGCACCTGAGCGCGCAAGTGATCGCTGATGGCGTGGATGACTCCGGACCGATCGAGCGCTTCGACAAGTACGAATAAACCGGCCACGAGCGGTATGACGCCCCATGAAACTGCGCGTAGTAACGGCCAGGGCGAGGAGCGCCTCATCCCTGAGACGGCGCACAAGGTCACGAGTCCCGCGCCTAGGGTCGGCAGCCCTAGCTTGATCCCCCCAGCAGAAGCAAGCATCAATGCCGCGGCCGCTAAGCAGATTCCCCCGGCGGTCAATCGCCCGCTGCGCGTGAGTTTGGGAAGCGTGACGTCGTGCGACACCGGTTGCGCGAGCGCCTTGCGTTGGCTCCATCGCAGGACGGCGAAGGTGACGGCAATCGACAGCACGGATGGCAACGCGAACTCAGAAAGCCACGCCAGGAGGGGTGGCATGTGATTGGCATAGATCACGAGATTCGCAGGGTTGGAGATGGGCAGCACGAAACTCGCCGCATTGGCGATGAAGGCACAAATCAGCAAGTAGGGCAGCGGGTGCTCCACTTTGCCGGCGCGGGCAATCGCGGCCACGGCCGGAGTCAGCACCACGGCCGTCGCATCATTGGACAAGAAGACCGTAACGACCATGCCGACCGCGTACACGAGGCCGAATAATCGTGTCGCGGAGCCGTGCGCCATCACGGCGGCTCGCGCCGCCAGCCAATCGAACAAACCTTCACGGCGCCCGAGCTCCGCCAGCAGCATCATGCCGCTGAGGAATAGGTAAACATCGAGGCCCTTCATGAGCCCTTTGGCTGCCGCTGTCACGGGCAGCAATCCCGCGCCTACGAGGGCCGCCGCTCCCAAGACCGCCCACGTGGCTTCCGGTAGGTTGCCAGGCCTCAAGATAATGCCGGCGGTCACCAGCCCGCAGATCGCCCACGTTGCAAGAGCTGCCGCTGTCACAGCGCCGCTGCCCTTCCGGTTCTTTTCAGGATAATATTTTTATGTATCAATTGCTTACAAGCGTACTGCCCCGGCTGAAAATCGGATTTGCGCGGCAGACGCTGAGCCGCTTGCGCAGACGTTCAAGCTAGTATTGTGAGAATTTGGCTTGAAACCCACCCCCGAACCTCCTACGCTGGTGCCATAAAGCTCGGCAATATAATGCCTTGCGCTCTTTTCATTATACGATTTAGAGTTTGACCAAAATTCGTCTTTTAAGGGATGGTTGCATTCATGCCTACACAAGCTCGGTCGATTGCCTCGCTTACGATTTCCTTCGGCTTGGTTGCAATTCCGGTCAAGCTTTATTCGGCAACCGTCTCCTCGGAGCGGATATCCTTCAACTTGCTGCGCCAGAAAGATGGCTCGCGCGTCAAGCAGCAATACATCGCGGTCAACGACGGTAAACCCGTGGAACGCTCTGAAATGGTCAAGGGGTATGAGTTCGCCAAGGACCAATATGTCATGTTCAACGCCGAGGAACTCAAGGCGCTCGAAGACACGACGACCCACGCCATTGATATCAGCCAGTTCGTTCCGCTCGAGTCGGTCGATCCGCTCTACTTCGACGGCACGTATTATCTGGCGCCGGATAAGGGCGGCGCCAAGCCCTATACCTTACTCGCCACGGCCCTCCGTCAAGCTCGGCAATGCGCAGTCGGCCGCTGGATCTCTCGCGGCAAGGAACACATCATCGTCATCAGGGCCTTGGAGGACGGCCTGGCCATGCACCAGCTGCACTTCAAGGCGGAAGTTCGCGATCTGAAGGACCTCGGAGTCGAGGCCGCGCCCGTATCGGAGCCCGAACTCAAGCTCGCACGGCAACTCATAGATCAGTTGGGAGCAAAGCGATTCGACCCGAACGAATTTGTCGACGAGCACAAGACCAGGGTCCAAGCGGCCATCCAACGCAAGGTCGACGGCAAGGAGGTCTCCCTCGCTGAAAGCCCTGTTTCAAACAAAGGCGGTAATGTCATCGACTTGATGGAGGCTTTACGGGCGAGCATCGATGCCCGCGGGTCGAAGGCCGCCGATCTAAAGGAACGAAAGGCACCGAAACGTGCAGCAGCCCAAGCGTCCTCGCGAAAAACCGCTCGCCGATGAGATGCATGCCTATAACTCGAAAGACCTCGAAAGGCTTTTTGGACTGCCCGCATCCGCAGTCCGATCGCTGGCGCGCGCAGGGCACATAAGCCCGGTCAAGCGTCGCGGCCGGCTTCACTACTCTTTCCAAGACTTGCTGATGATGCGCACCGCAAGTGCGCTGCGCTCGGCGAAAATCTCCGCAAATCGGATCAACCGAACGTTGCAGAGCTTTCGCGCCACCCTCCGCATCGACGTCGCATCCAACAAACGCTCCCTCACGGCGCTCGGCAATCAAATTGCCATTCGAGAAGGCAAGCTGATCTGGGAATCTGACTCCGGTCAGTATGTTTTGGCGCTCGACATCGGCGAGCAGAAGGGAGGGTTGCACGTTATCAGCCCGCGAGCCTCTCCCGCGGCGGCGGCGGAATCCGCGGACGAGCACTACGCAAGAGCTTTTTCGCTCGAAGAAAGCGATCCGGAAAGCGCGCGGGCAGCCTATCAGGCTACGCTCGCGGCCGACCCGCATCACACGGAGGCGCGCATCAATCTGGGGCGCCTCCTGCATATTTCCGGCCGCCTCGCCGAAGCGGAACGAGTGTACCGCGCCGCTCAAACGCCTGAGCCCATGCTCATCTTCAATCTCGCCGTATTACTTGAAGATCTGGAGCGGGAGTCCGACGCGATCGTCGCATACCGCGAAGCGCTGGCGCTCGACCCGGAGTTCGCGGATGCGCATTTTAATTTGGCCAGGCTCTATGACCGGGTCCAGGACGCCAAGGCATCCCTGCGCCATCTGCTCGCGTACCGGCGCATGATGGACAGGCAAGGAACCTGAAGTTGAAAAAGCCTGGACTCTCCGTCTACCGCGCCAAGCGCGACTTTTCGAAGACCGATGAGCCATCCGGTCAAACAGCGCGTGGCGCCCTCCCCTCGATTGCGCTTCGTCATACAAAAGCACGCGGCGCGGCGGCTGCATTATGACTTGCGGCTCGAGCTCGATGGCGTGTTCAAGTCCTGGGCCGTCACTCGCGGCCCGTCCCTCGATCCTGCGGAAAAACGCCTGGCCGTCGAAGTCGAGGATCATCCGCTGGACTACGGGGACTTCGAGGGTACGATTCCCCAGGGCGAGTACGGCGGCGGCACCGTGCAGTTGTGGGATCGTGGTTACTGGATTCCTGAAGGGGGCCGCTCGCCGCAAGAGGCGCTGAGCGCCGGCGATCTCAAGTTCGCGCTGCAGGGTACGCGGCTGCACGGCAGTTGGGTTTTGGTGCGTATGCGAGGGGACCGATACGGCGGCAAGCGAACCAATTGGCTGTTGATCAAGCACCGCGACGCCGATGCCAAGCCCGGGGATGCTGATTCTTTGCTCGAGGAGGATCGTTCCGCTGCGTCGGGGCGAACACTCAAGCAGATCGCCGAGGGGAGCGGCGCGCGGCCTAAACCCTTCATGCTCGCGACCAAACAGCGAGCCCGCGCGGACGCCGTCTGGACTTCGAAGTCCGTCGCGACTTCGGCCGCAAAATCCGCCGCGCCCGTCTCGGCCGATCGACCCCGAACCGCGAAACGCAAGCCTTCGCTCGTCGCGAAAGTGCCGGCTTTCGTGGAGCCTCAGCTGGCCAAGCTGGTCGATCGGCCCACTGAGGGCCCGCGCTGGGCGCACGAAGTCAAGCTCGATGGCTATCGCGCACAACTGCAAGCGACCCGCGGCCGCATCGCGATCCGCACCCGCAGCGGCCTGGATTGGACCGACCGCTTCAGTGCAATTGCAAAAGACGCGCAGACGCTTCCCGACTGTTTGATCGATGGGGAGATAGTCGCGCTCGATCAGGGCGGCCTCCCTAGTTTCGGCGCGCTGCAGGCCGCACTGTCCGAGGGCAAATCCGAGAAACTCTTTTTTTATGCGTTCGATCTGTTGTTTGAAGGTCGAGAGGATTTACGCATGCTGCCTTTGGCAGAACGTAAGTCCCGGCTCAAAGCGCTGGTGGAGGCTTGCGACGTTTCGCAGCAGCTGCGATACGTCGCGCACTTGGAGTCCAACGCAGAAGCGGTGTTTTCATCGGCCTGTAAGATGGGTTTCGAAGGGATAGTTTCCAAACAACTGGATGCCCCCTATCGCTCGGGCCGCACCGGAAGCTGGACCAAAGCCAAATGTCGTATGGGACAGGAGGTCGTGATCGGCGGCTGGACCACCGAAGCGGGAACCGTTCGTTCGCTGCTCGCAGGCGTCTATCGCGGCGGCAAGGGCAGCGAGGGTGGCAGCAAGGCGGGCAGGCAGCGCGACGCGGCGGCCAGCTGGTCTACGTCGGTCGTATCGGCACAGGGTATGGTCGCGAGGTCGTGAATACTCTCTTGCCGCAGCTCAAGAGATTGACGCGGGACGAGAGTCCTTTCGCCGGCGACAAGCCACCGGCGCGGGAAAAAAACGTTCGATGGCTCAAGCCCGACCTCGTCGCCGAAATTGAATTCGCCGGTTGGACTGAAACGGGCATGATTCGGCAGGCTGCCTTCAAGGGTCTACGCTTGGATAAGCCGGCTCGCGACGTGGTGGCCGAAATCCCATCGCCGGCAATTGCGGACAGCACGTCAAGCGAGGTGAATCAACCCATGAACAGCAAATGGCCGATCAAAAAGAAAACCGCCAGCCCCTCGCGCGCGAAGCGCTCAGACCCCGCGCGTCCGAAGCCCCGAGCGTCCGCGCGCGCGCGAAGCGCTCAGGTACGGGTCCTTCCCCCGCGCAGCGCTCGCGCGAGAGCACCCCGAAAGTGACCGCCGCAAAGGCCAACGGGCTGTTCACGGTCATGGGAGTGACGGTCTCAAAACCCGATAAAGCACTTTGGCCGGATGCCGGTGACGGTGTGCCCGTGACGAAGGCCGATCTCGCCGCTTATTACGAGAACGTCGGCCAATGGATGCTTCCGCACCTGGCGGGCCGTCCCTGCTCGTTCGTCCGAGTACCCAACGGTGTCGGCACCGAGCAGTTCTTTCAGCGCCATGCCATGGCCGGCATGTCGAGCCTTCTTTCATCGGTAAAGGTCAAGGGGGACAAGGCGCCGTACGTGCAGATCGATCGAATCGAGGCCTTGATTGCAGCCGCACAGATCGGCGCCCTCGAACTGCACCCTTGGAATTGCGCTCCGGGCAATCCGGAAGTCGCCGGGCGGCTGGTATTCGATCTGGATCCGGCGCCGGACGTGAAATTCGACGCGGTCATCACCGCCGCCATTGAAATCCGCGATCGGCTGCAAGCCGCAGGACTCGAATCCTTCTGCAAGACGACGGGTGGCAAGGGGCTGCACGTCGTGACGCCCCTTACCGCCGGCAAGGATGCAGTGCCGTGGCCCGTCGCCAAAGACTTCGCCCACATCGTTTGCGCGCAAATGTCTCAAGACACTCCCGCCAAGTATTTAGACACCATGTCGAAGAGTCAGCGGGTCGGCAAGATATTCCTCGATTATCTGCGCAATGACCGCACAGCCACCGCAGTGGCGGTTTTGTCGCCGCGAGCGCGCGCAGGAGCTCCGGTCTCGATGCCGATTCAGTGGAAGGAAGTGCGCAGCGGCTTCGACCCGAAGAAATATACCGTGAGGACCGCGCCCGGCGTACTGCGCAAGGCCAAACCATGGACCGGATATGAAGAAGCGGCTCGGTCTCTGGCGGACGCGATTCGATCGATCACTCAGTCCGGCCCCAAAGCTCGCAAAGCTTCTCGTCGCAATTAGCCGGCAACCGAGGGTATGCTGCCGCGCATGAATCCGCGCGCGACGTTGGCCGCCACCATTCTTGGATCGAGCCTGGCGTTCATCGACGGATCGGTCGTCAATGTTGCATTGCCTGCACTCGCGCATGATCTTCAGGTCGATCCCGCGAACTTGTCCTGGGCGATCAATGCGTATCTGCTGCCGCTCGGCGCATTGATTTTGCTGGGTGGAGCGCTCGGCGATCATTTCGGGCGGCGCCGCCTGTTTCAAATAGGACTGTCGACCTTCACCCTGGCTTCAGTGGTATGCGCGGCGGCGCCATCGTTTCCATGGCTTCTGGCGGCGCGCGCTCTGCAAGGATTTGGAGCGGCGCTTCTGATGCCGAACAGCCTTGCCATTCTCGGCGGCGGATTCACCGGCGAGGCTCGCGGCCGCGCTATCGGTACCTGGGCAGCCGCGGGCGCTCTGGCCGGAGCGTTGGGCCCGGTTGCCGGCGGCTGGATCGTCGATATGGTCGGATGGCGCAGTCATTTTTCTGATCAATGTGCCGATCGCAGCGGGCGCGGGATATCTGGCGTGGAAGTACGTCGAGGAGCGCCAGGCCGTGCGTCCGGCCCCTCTCGATGTTGCCGGCGCCGCTCTAGCGACGACGGCACTGGGGTTGCTGACCTGGGCATTGGCCATGGCGTCCGAATCCGCGGCACCACGCGCCTGGGTCTGGTCGGCGACGCTCGCCGGCCTCGTTCTGCTCGGGGCGTTTCTCCGGCATGAGGGCAAACTCGGCGACCGGGCACTCATGCCCTTCGCGTTGTTTACCGCGCCTACTTTCGTCGGGCTCACGCTACTGACGCTGTTTCTCTACGGGAGCCTTGGAGGCCTGATCGTCTTGCTGCCCTTCTTCTTGATCAAGATCGAAAACTGGTTCGCGGTCGCGGCGGGCGCGGCGCTGCTGCCGGTCCCGCTCTTGATCGGGCTGGTGTCGCGGTTGATGGGGCGGGTTGCATCGCGCCATGGGCCACGCCTGCCGCTGGCTTGGGGCTCCGGCGCCGTTGCCGTCGGACTTGCGCTCTATGGGAGAATCGATGCGCACGGCATGGGTTATTGGAAAGATATTTTTCCGCCGACTCTGCTGGTCGCCGTTGGAATGGGCGCTTGCGTCGCCCCTTTGACGACGGCTGTCATGACATCCGTCGATCCGGACCGGGTCGGCTTGGCCTCGGGATTCAATAATGCCATGGCCCGCGTCGCGGGGCTGATCGCGACAGCGTTGTTGGGATTCGTGTTCGCGCGGCAAGAATCCATGGACGCCTTCATGGCCGGATTTCGCGGCGCTGCGTTGATCGGCGCCGCATCCGCGGCGTTGGCCGCCGGACTCGCGCTGTTCTTGGTCGAAGCGCAGCCCGCGTCCCCGCCCTAGCGCCGGTTGTTTTCCGCTAATACCTTCAGCACCGCCTGCGCCACGCGCTCATCGATTTCCGCGGCATGCTGCAGGTGCACGGGGTACGTAATCAGCGCTTCCATGTGCCCGTTGGATAAATGCATTTGCACTCGCGGATTGATGTCGTTCACCGAAACCGATGCAGTGGTTCTTTCGATCTCTTTGGTCTGGCGCGTGATCTCCTCGCGGTGTTCGCCCAAGACGGCATTTACCGCGCCCAACAATCTTTCCTTCAATGCGGCGTAATCGCCGACATCCGGCAGCACCAGCGTGATCTCGTGCCAGGTAAGATTCACCCCCGGAATTTGTTTGAACAAACCGCCCGCGGCTTGGAAGACGATCAGGTTGGCGAAGGCGACAACCCTGCCCGTCGGCCCCAAGGGTCCCTGTTGATTGAGTTCCATGAGATGCATTCGCACCAATCCTAAGTCGATCACCTCGCCGACGACCGTGCCGATCTGAATGCGGTCACCGACTCGGATACCGTACTTCCCGATGAGGAAAAAATATCCGACGACCGAGACCAGGACGCTTTGCATGGCAACCGCCAGGCCGGCGGTGAGCAACCCCGCAAACGTGGCAAAACTGCTGATTTGAGTAACGAAGCTCAAGCCGATGACGGCGCTGACGCTGACCCACAAGACAATGGTTCTGACCAGCAGGAACTGGTATCGGCGGCGCGAGTCATGCACGTAGCGGAGCACTGCGCGCCGCCAGACCTCGCCGAGCGCGAACACGACTGCCAAGATGCCCGCGACGATGCCGAGTCGCACCGCGAGCGCCGTCGAGGCTTCATGATATTGCCGCTTAGCGGAGTCTCGCCAGTTTTGCAGGTTCCGCCGGTACTGCTGCAGCAGCACCTCCTCCTTGGTGAGCGGCACGAGAATGTCGGAGGTTTGCTTGAACAGCCACGCCAACCGGTCGAATTCGTTGCGCAAATCTTTCAACGCGCTGCTGCCGGCGGTGTCCGCTTGGGCCGCGAGCGCATCGCTGCGGGCAATGAGCGCTTTCAATTGTTGGAGGGGAGGCGCGCTCAGCTTTTGAAAGGTTTGCGCAAGGACGGCGGTGCGCCGGTCGATCGCATCGATGGTGGCGATCTTGTTCCTTTGCCGAAGCACGTTGGCGCCGAGATCCCAGATGCCGACACGTGTCCTGCCGACATCGGTGCTGGCCGAGGGTACGGCCGTCGACCCCGGGACGGCCGCTGGACTCGGCCGGCGCCGAGGTGAGGGCGCCGGTGTTCGAGCTGGGTATCGTTGCCGCGATCGCGTCGATTCGCGCCTTGAGCGCACTTGCGCCGGCCGCCTTGGGATCGCTCGTGCTGACAAACTCCGTCATCGTATCGAGAAGGTTTTTTCTGGCATTGATCATCGCGACTTCGCCCTGCAGCTCCTCAAGCTGCGCCTCCAGCTGGGCGTGGTTTTTCCCGGCGCCGGCGAGCTTTTGCCGGACCGCATCGATCTCCCGCTGAAGCGATTGGCGTTGAGAGTCCAATTGACTTTGATGCTGCGTAAGCGACTGCGGGGATGAGCCATCGACGGGCGAGACGGCGCTGGCCTCGCTGCTGAGAAGTTCCGCGTTGGCTCGCGCGATATCGAACGCGAGACTGACGACTTTGTCGGCATTCTGGCGATTTGCAAAGAGAATCAACAGATCACTCGGCTGAGTGGCGTTTTGCTGCTGAGTTCCGAGCGTTCGGTACCAGTCGACCGTCTCGTCGAGGATTTGAACGACTTGGTCCGCGGTCAGCACCGATACCCGCGCGTTCGGAGAGCCGGCAGCCGGGGCCTTCTCCGCTGCCGGGGGAGCCGGCGATGTGGTCCCCACCTCCGCCGCGCGGGTGACTCCTCCCGCGAACAACAGCGCAAGTAGAACCAGTACAAGCGCCGGATGCATGGTGCATCGTAGCGCAACGCACGCCGTGGAACGCGCGTCGTAAATTACATACGTAATGTGTCGTATCCTATTGGATTAGAACAGGAATCACTTGAAAGCTAGCGGGATCTTGGATGCAGGCGGCGGACGACCTCCTAATCATGCGATCCGCGCGGATGGTATGTGAACTTCTGGCCGGCGATGTTGGCCGCATACATGAGGCCGCCCTTGGCGATGCTGAAAACCGCCACGCCTTTGTTATAGGAGCCGACCACGCTCGCGTCCTTCGGACCCGCGCTGGCTCCCGCGGATACACCGCCCGTACTCGCGATCGCAGATGCACCGGCGGTAACCGCGGTTGCGCTGGCTTGGGCGCTGAACTCGAACGTTCCCGATTCGAATTCGTCCAGAGCTCGCTTGTCCTCGAAGAAGATGATCTCGCTATAGGCTTTCCCGCCCGCTTGGAATCCGACGCTCAGCTGGCCCATGGTGGCGTTCCCAACGTGACGTCCGTGCACGTAGACTCGACCCTTGCCATAGGCTCCGCCGACGCCAAGCCCACCCTCGACCACCGTGGGGAACACCGCATAGCCATACGAGTTGTGGAAAAAGGGGGCACTCTCGCCCGCGTTTTTGAAGAAATTGACCGTCTCGGTATATTTATCGGCGTGTGCCACGCCGGCAAGCAGCATCAACATCGGGGCGAGACTGAAAATTCGGTAAATACGACTTCATGAGTGGCTCTCTCCGATTGATGGGGCGTTATCGTCACGCCATGCGGGCCGCCCACGACAGGGGACGCTGACGACATTTTGCGTAGGCATTCGCCTATGCGCAAGCACAAAAGCGGCGGGTGTCGTCACCGTCGAACCATCTTCTGCATCAGATGATCGAGCACCAACTCTAGGTCACGGCATTGGCCGGTGTGCACCGGCGAGGTCTGCACGATCGTGCTTCTCGGTGCAACCAGCCAGTGAAACCGTTCCCGCGCCGACAGTTTGCCGATATCCCCGGCTTCGACGCCACCCGTGCAGATCGCCGGAATGGTCGCCAGGGTATTGCGCACGAGTTCGAGGTCCGCTTCCGGATCGAGCGCCAGCAACGCCGTCTCATCGAGCTCGATCCTGGCCTCCAGAATTCGCTCGATGTCGCACGACAGGATGATTCCGGCATTGACGAACTCGCCGCGCTCCACGCGCGGGACGACTCGCACGATCGCATAATCATAGGTGCGAAAGTCGTGCACGAATCGCCTCCTGTACAAAGATTTCGGACGAGCGCATCCGCAGGATGAAAAACTTCAGGTAGGCCTCTCGCTGCGCGATTTTGCCCGTAAACCCCGGGTCGTCCGGCAGCCAGGACTCGGGAATCAATTCGACGATGCTCGCTAATTTATCCTGCGTGAGCAGCGAGGTCATCCGCGCGCCGACCTCCGCAAGGGCGCTCGCGCCCCTCAGCAATACGTGATCCTTGATCAGTGCAAAAGGGCTCGTCGCGTGCTGATCCTCGCCATCCCAAGCGTGATGAAAGTACAAGGATGCTCCGTGGTCGATGAGCCAGAGTCGACCGTGCCAGATGAGCATGTTGACGTTGCGGACCGTCCGATCCACGTTGCACACGAAGGCATCGAACCAAACGATGGCGGAAGCCAGTTCCGCGTCGGGGACGAACGCCAGCGGATCGAAAGTCACCGACCCCGGCAGGTAGTCCAGAGCGATGTTCAACCCGGCGCTTGCACCGATCAGGCTGCGTATCTCAGCATCGGGCTCGGTGCGTGCCAACTCGGCGGGAAGTTCTGCAAAGACGATTTCGGGCACCGGCAGGCCGGCCGCCCGTCCGATCTCGCCGGCGAGAAGCTCCGCGATCAGGGCCTTGGAGCCCTGCCCTGCTCCCCTGAATTTGAGCACGTACAAGCCGTCGTCGTCGGCTTCTACGATGGCGGGCAGCGACCCGCCCTCGCGCAAGGGAGTCACGTAGCGGCTCGCGGTAACGGTTCTCAACGGCTCACATCGCGCCGTCGCTTCAGTCGGCGCATCCAACGCGCCGTCGCCGGACCTGCTCGACCGATCCCAAGGCCGTCTGGATGGCCGTCGAAATCTCGTACTGATTGCATGGCTTGGCCAACCGGAGTATTCCGAGCGACGAGGGGTCCACGGGGAGTTCCGCATAACCGGTGGCGAGGATGACGGGAAGCCCCGAATACTTTTCTTGGATGCATTTGGCGAGATCCAAACCGGTCATCGACGGCATGGCGTGATCAGTGATGACGACGTCGACCTCGATGCCCGAGGCGAGCTTTGCCAGCGCCTCGGCGCCCGAATGCGCCTCGATCGGGATATGCCCCAGATCCTCGATCATCGCCGAGGTGCCCGTCATCACCAACAAGTCATCATCGACAATCATTACGCGGCATCCGCCGATGTGCGGCGTCGTGTTAAGAGGCAGAACTTCGCTGCGCTCCGTTGCGGCCGCGACTTTCGCCATCGGCAACCACAACTCGAGCGTCGTGCCGACGCGCGGCTCGCTCTTGATTCGCAGCAGCCCTCCGGACTGTGCGGCAAGTCCATGCACCATCGACAAACCGAGGCCGGTTCCCTTGCCCGGGCCCTTTGGTGGTGAAGAACGGTTCGGTCGCCTTCGCAACCGTCGCCTGATCCATCCCGACGCCGTTGTCGGAAACCGCGATTCGCACGTAGTCGCCGGTCGGCAGATTTGCATCCAGGGCGGCGGCAGTTTGCGTCTCATGCGTCCCCGATATCGTGAGGATGCCGCCGGCCGGCATTGCATCGCGCGCATTCAGCGCCACGTTGAGCAGTGCCAGTTCCAGCTGATTCGCATCCACCAACGCAGGCGGCAAGTCGTCTTGGTATTGCGTCCGCAGCTCGACGCCGTGCCCGACCGCGCGCTCCAGCAACTCTCTCATCCCGCTCACCAGTTGCGGCACATTGACGGGTTCCGGCTTGAGTTCTTGACGGCGCGAAAAGGCGAGCAGACGCTGCGTGAGAGCGGCGCCTCTTTGGGCTCCCTGAACGGCGTTCTGCAGCAGCCGATGGCTGCGCGGATCTTCGGGCAGCCGCTTCTCGAGCAGGCTGAGGCTCCCGAGGACCGCCATCAACAGGTTGTTGAAGTCATGGGCCACCCCGCCCGTCAACTGCCCGATGGTATCCATCTTTTGCGCTTCGAAAAGCTGCGCCAGCGCGGTTTCACGCTCGCGGGTGCGCTCCTTGATCCGAAGTTCCAACTGCTCATTGAACCGCTGCAGATCCGAAGTGCGTTCTGCCACCCGCTGCTCGAGCTCCGCATTGAAGCGCTCCAATTGCCGGGTCTTGCGGTACAAGTCCACGAATACCTTGACCTTGGCCCGGAGCAATTCGGGTACCACGGGCACCGGCACATAGTCCACGCCGCCGAGCTGATAGCCTCGCAGCTGATCCGGGTAGGTCATCATGACCGCCGAGACGAATATGATGGCCGTGGTCTGAAAGCGGGGATGTTCGCGAATCATCCCGGCAAGCTCGAAACCATCGAGATCCGGCATGCAGACGTCGATGAGAACCAGGGCGATTTCGTTCTTCAGCAAAAAATCGAAGGCTTGCTGCGCCGAGGACGCTTTCAGAAGATTCTCGCCGATCTCCGCCAGAATCGCTTCGTGGCTCAGCAATTTGGCCTGCTGGTCATCGACCAGCAGAATGTTCACTCGTTCGAGCGCGTCCATCCGGTTCGGCGGCCTAGCGGTGCAGCCACATGCGCAACGCCGAGAGTAGCTGCTCGATATTCACCGGTTTCGCCAAATAGTCCGACGCCCCCGCTTCGAGGCACTTCTCACGGTCGCCCTTCATCGCCTTGGCGGTCAGCGCCAGAATCGGCAGACGCCGATATTCGGCTCTCGTCCGTATGGCTTGGATGGTCTCGTAGCCGTCCATTCCCGGCATCATGATGTCCATCAACACGATCGCCACGTCTTCCCGTGTGTTGAGCACCGCGAGCGCCTCGCTGCCGGTCGTAGCGGTCAACACCTCCATGCCGCGCCGCTCGAGCACGCTGCTGAGCGCGAAGATATTGCGCGTATCGTCGTCCACCAGCAGCACGGTGCGCTTCATCAAATCTTCATCTGAACTGTGCAGGCGCTGCAGCATGCGTTGTTTCGCCGGCGGAAGCTCCGAAACGACCCGGTGCAGGAACAGCGAAGTCTCGTCCAGCAATCGCTCCGGCGATTCGACCCCCTTGACGACCACGCTGCGGGCCATGGTGCGCAGCTTCGCATCTTCGTCCGCCGACAGTTCGCGGCCCGTGAATACCACCACGGGCACGTCGCAGAGCCCCGCGTCATCGCGAATTCTCTCCAATACTTCGAAACCCGACATATCGGGCAATTTCAAGTCCAGCACCACGCAGTCGGCCGGCGTCTCACGCAGCTGCGCCATTGCGTCCTCGCCGGTTTCCGCGGCAGTGATTTCGATGTCCGAGTGGCTGAGCAGCTCCGACACGCCCTTGCGTTCCGCCTCATCATCCTCGACCAGAAGCAGGCGCTTGCGGCGTGGGGCGGCGTAGTCCTTGATCCGTGCGAACGCGCCTTCCAGCCCTTGGGGAGTCGTCGGTTTTTGCACGTAGGCAAACGCGCCGCGCGCAAGCCCATGGTTGCGGTCTTCGTCCAACGTCACGATTTGCACGGGAATATGCCGTGTCGCGGGATCCTGCTTGAGTTGACTCAACACCGTCCAGCCGAGCATATCCGGCAAGAAGATATCGAGCGAGATGGCCGTCGGCAGATGCTCGCGTGCAAGCGCCAGCGCATCCGCTCCGCGCTGCGCGACCAGCACCTTGAATCCCTGCTCTTTGGCCGCCCCCATCATGATGCGCGCATAGTGGGCATCGTCTTCCACGATGAGCACGATGCTGTCGCCTTCGGCGATCGTATCGCGGTCATCGAGGACTTGCTCGTTCTGCCGGTCCGGCGCACGCAGGGCCGCCGCCTGTGCCGCGGCATTGTATGGCATGCCGCCGGCGTTCGGCGGCGGCGACTTCGAGGTGGCGCCGCCCAAATACGTGAGCGGCAGAAACAGCGTGAATACGCTGCCCTTGCCGGGGACGCTGCGCAGCTGGATCTCTCCGCCGAGCAGGTTGGCGAGTTCGCGGCTGATGGCAAGGCCCAAGCCCGTGCCGCCGTACTTGCGGCTGGTCCCCGCGTCGGCCTGTTGAAAGGCTTCGAATATGATGCGCTGCTTCTCCGGCGGGATGCCGATGCCGGTGTCGGATACCTCGAACGAGACGACCGTCGGCGCGTGGCGCAGGATCGGGTGATCGGCATTCCAGCCGCTCGCCGCCGGCGCTACCGCCAGTTTCACGCCGCCTTCCGCCGTGAATTTGAATGCGTTGGACAGCAGGTTCTTCAACACTTGCTGCAAGCGCTTCGAATCGGTGACGATGCTGCGATCAAGGTTCGGCGAGATGACCACGTCGAATTGCAAGCGCCGGTTCTCCGCCTCGTGGCGGAAGGGCCGCGCGATCATTTCCAGCAAGTTGCTGAAATAAACCTCTTCGGCGTCCACCGACACCGTGCCAGATTCGATCTTGGACAAGTCCAGGATATCGCTGATGAGATTGAGCAAATCCGTGCCGGCCCCATGAATCGTGCGCGCGAACTCCACCTGCTTGCCGGTCAAGTTGCCGTCCGGATTTTCGGTCAGCTGTTGCCCCAAGATCAGAATGCTGTTGAGTGGCGTGCGCAGCTCATGCGACATATTGGCGAGGAATTCCGACTTGTATTTCGACGTGAGCGCGAGTTCCGTGGCCTTCTCCTCGACAGCCCGCCGCGCCTGCTCGATTTCCTGGTTCTTCGCCTCCACCTCGACGTTGCGGTCGGCGAGCTGCTGGGCTTTCTGTTCCAGTTTCTCGTTGGTCTGCTGCAATTCGCGCTGCTGGGTCTGCAGCTCGGTGGCGAGCTGTTGCGACTGCTTGAGCAACCCTTCGGTTTGCATGGTCGCCTCGATGGAATTCAGCACGATGCCGATGGACATCGTCAACTGATCGAGGAACGAGAGCTGCAATGCCGTGAAGGCGCCGAGCGATGCGAGTTCGATGACCGCCTTGACCTGGCCCTCGAACAACACCGGCAACACGATGATGTGGCGCGGAGGCGCCCTGAACAGTCCCGAGCGGACCGGCATCACGTTGCTGGGGATATCCGTGATGAACATGCGGCGAGCGTCGCGCGCGCTTTGGCCGATGAGCCCTTCGCCGAGCTGCAATCTTTCGGCATAGCCGTCCACCGAATCGCCGGCATAGGCGGCCAACAGTTTCAGTCCCGGCGATGTGCCGTCGGTTTCGACCTGGTAAATGACTCCGTGCTGCGCCTCCACCAGCGGCGCAAGCTCCGAAAGCATCATCCGGCCCACGGTCGCGAGGTCTCGTTGCCCCTGCAGCATGTTGGTGAATCGCGCCAGATTCGTCTTGAGCCAGTCTTGTTCCGTGTTGCGGTCGGTCGTCAGGCGCAGATTCCCGATCATCGTGTTAATGTTGTCCTTGAGCTCGGCGACCTCGCCGCGCGCCTCCACCTGCACCGAGCGGGTCAAGTCCCCCTTGGTGACCGCGGTGGCGACTTCCGCGATCGAGCGCACCTGCGTCGTGAGGTTTGCGGCCAGCAAGTTCACGTTGCCCGTCAAGTCCTTCCAGGTCCCCGCCGCGCCCGGCACATTGGCCTGTCCGCCGAGGCGGCCCTCGACGCCGACTTCGCGCGCCACGGTCGTCACCTGATCGGCGAACGTCGCAAGCGTCTCCGTCATGTTGTTGATCGTCTCCGCCAGTGCCGCGACCTCGCCCTTCGATGCCACGGTGAGGTTTTGCTTCAAATCGCCGTTCGCGACCGCGGTCACCACCTTCACGATGCCGCGGACCTGTTCGGTCAAGTTGGCCGCCATGACATTGACGGTATCGGTGAGATCCTTCCAGGTTCCAGCAACCCCCGGCACCTGCGCTTGACCGCCGAGCCGGCCCTCGGTGCCGACCTCGCGCGCCACGCGCGTCACCTCGCCGGCGAAGCCGTTCAGCTGGTCCACCATCGTGTTGATCGTGTTCTTGAGCTCGAGGATTTCACCCTTCACGTCCACCGTGATCTTGCGCGATAAGTCGCCGCGCGCCACCGCCGTCGTCACTTCCGCGATGTTGCGGACTTGAGTGGTGAGATTCGCCGCCAATAGGTTCACGTTGTCGGTAAGGTCCTTCCAAGTGCCGGCCACGCCGGGGACCACCGCCTGTCCGCCCAAACGCCCGTCGGTGCCGACTTCGCGGGCCACGCGAGTCACCTCGCCGGCGAAGGAGCGCAGCTGGTCGACCATCGTATTCAATGTTTCCTTGAGCAGCAGGATCTCGCCGCGCACGTCGACCGTGATCTTGCGCGACAAATCGCCGGTCGCGATGGCGGTGGCCACCTCCGCGATGTTGCGCACTTGCGCAGTCAGATTGCCGGCCATCGAGTTGACGTTGTCGGTGAGGTCCTTCCAGGTCCCGGCGACGCCGGGCACCTGAGCCTGGCCGCCGAGCTTGCCTTCGGTGCCGACCTCGCGCGCCACGCGCGTCACCTCGCCGGCGAACCCGTTCAACTGGTCCACCATCGTATTGATCGTGTTCTTGAGCTCGAGGATTTCGCCCTTCACGTCGACCGTGATCTTGCGCGACAAATCGCCGCGGGCCACCGCCGTCGTGACTTCGGCGATGTTGCGGACCTGGCCGGTGAGATTAGAGGCCATGGAATTGACGTTTTCGGTGAGATCCTTCCAGGTTCCCGCCACTCCAGGGACGTTGGCTTGGCCGCCGAGCTTGCCTTCCGTGCCCACTTCGCGGGCCACACGGGTCACTTCCGAAGCGAAGCGATTGAGCTGATCGACCATCGTGTTCAGGGTTTCTTTCAACTGCAGGATCTCGCCGCGCACGTCGACCGTGATCTTGCGCGACAAGTCGCCGTTGGCGATGGCGGTCGATACTTCGGCGATATTGCGTACCTGCGCGGTGAGATTGCCGGCCATTGAATTGACCGAGTCGGTCAAATCCTTCCACGTGCCCGCGACCTCGGGGACCTGGGCTTGCCCGCCGAGCCGGCCTTCGGTGCCGACTTCGCGCGCCACGCGCGTCACCTCGCCGGCGAAGGAGCGCAATTGATCAACCATCGTATTAAGCGTTTCTTTGAGCAGCAGAATTTCGCCCGATACCGTCACGGTGATCTTCTTCGACAAGTCGCCTTGCGCCACCGCTGTGGCGACTTCGGCGATGTTGCGGACTTGACCGGTCAAATTCGACGCCATCGAATTCACCGAGTCGGTGAGATCCTTCCATGTGCCCGCGACACCCTTGAGCTGCGCCTGGCCGCCGAGCTTTCCTTCCGTACCCACCTCGCGCGCGACGCGCGTTACTTCGCCCGCGAACGCATTCAGCTGGTCCACCATGGTATTGATGGTGTCCTTCAGCTCGAGGATTTCGCCCTTCACGTCCACCGTGATCTTCTTCGACAAATCGCCGTTGGCAACCGCCGTGGTGACCTCCGCGATGTTGCGCACTTGGCCGGTAAGATTTGAAGCCATGGAATTGACGTTCTCGGTCAAGTCCTTCCACGTTCCGGCGACGCCGCGCACGTTCGCCTGGCCGCCGAGGCGGCCTTCGGTGCCGACCTCGCGCGCCACGCGCGTCACTTCGGAGGCGAACGCGTTCAACTGGTCCACCATGGTATTGATGGTCTCTTTCAGCTGCAGGATCTCGCCGGAGACGGTCACCGTGATTTTCTTGGCGAGATTGCCGTTGGCGATCGCCGTGGACACTTCGGCGATGTTGCGTACCTGCGCCGTGAGATTCGATGCCATCGAGTTGACGTTGTCGGTCAGATCCTTCCAGGTTCCGGCCACGCCCGGGACCTGCGCCTGGCCTCCCAATCGGCCTTCGGTGCCTACCTCGCGCGCCACGCGAGTCACTTCCCCGGCGAAGGCGTTGAGCTGATCCACCATCGTGTTCATCGTCTGCTTGAGCTCGAGGATTTCGCCCGACACATCGACCGTGATCTTGTGCGACAAGTCGCCGCGCGCCACGGCGGTCGTCACTTGCGCGATATTGCGCACTTGCGCCGTGAGATTGCCGCACATGGCATTCACCGAATCGGTGAGATCCTTCCAGGTGCCGGCCACCCCGGGCACCAACGCCTGGCCGCCGAGCTTGCCTTCGGTTCCCACTTCGCGCGCCACGCGCGTGACCTCCGAGGCGAAAGATCGCAGCTGGTCGACCATCGTGTTGATGGCTTCCTTCAGCTGCAAGATCTCGCCACGTACGTCGACCGTGATCTTTTTCGAAAGGTCGCCGTTGGCGACCGCGATCGTTACTTCCGCGATGTTGCGGACTTGCGCCGTCAAGTTCGACGCCATCGAGTTCACGCTTTCGGTGAGGTCTTTCCAGACGCCCGTGACCTCGCGTACCTGCGCTTGCCCCCCCAACTTGCCGTCGGTTCCCACCTCGCGCGCCACGCGCGTCACCTCCGATGTGAACACGCTGAGCTGCTTGATCATGGTGTTGACGATGTTGGCGGAACGCAGGAACTCGCCCTTCAGCGCCCGGCCGTCGACGTCGAGCGGTACCGTTTGCAGCAGGTCGCCGCGCGCCACCGCGGTTACCGTGCGGGTGACCGCCGTGGTCGGCCACAAGAGATCATCGATCAGGGCATTGACCGACCCTTCCATGTCCGCCCAAGCGCCTTCGGCGAGCCCGAAGCGGACCCGCGTGCGGGTCTTGCCTTGCCGCCCTACCACCTCGCCGACATGCTCGAGCTGTTGTGCAATGCGCTCATTCGCGGCGACGATGGTATTGAATGCGTCGCAAATTTTTCCCGCCACACCCACCTGCGATCCCGGTAAGCGCACGGAAAAGTCGCCGTCCTGCATGGCGCGCAGCACATCAAGCAACTGATTTAGATTGAGTTCAGCGTTGCCGTTCGGTGCAACAGCGTGCCCGTTATTCTTCTTCCGCCGGGCGACGCTTACGTTTGATTCCATGAAAATTTCTCCACGCTCTCGGCGCGAAAAGTGTGTGTGAACGTAGCTTTCATCCCTGCAGGAATCTTGGCAAACACCCTATCAAAAGTCCATTGTCGCAAACGCAACATATTGTAATTCTTACAACTTGCGCCCAGCGTTTCCGTGCACCCCGGGCGCCCACGCCGCGATCGCAACACGGTCAAAGCGTTTCGACTTCTACCAGGCAATCATAAAAAATCGGTGCCCTTCCCATATCGGTGAGGGTATCGCTGCTGGTGAGCTCGTTGGCATTCTTGCCGTCGCGCGTAAGTTTCTTCCACCAAACCGATAGGCCCACGACGACGCCGCGCCGAGCGCGATCGGTGATCCGCGCGCGCAGCTCCATGCTACCCCGGTCATTGAATACCCGCACGTAGCTTCCGGCGACCACCCCGCGCTGCGCCGCGTCCGCCGGATGGATGTCAAGCCAGGGTTCGCCTTCCGAGGCGCGCAAGCTTTGCACGTTGACAAAGGAGCTATTGAGGAAATTTCGCGCGGGCGGCGAAATCATCGCGAGCGGGTAGCGCTTTGCTGCGGCGCTGCGGGTATCTTCCTGAGGTGCGATGTAATCCGGCAAGGGATCCAAACCAAGCTGCGCAGCACGGACAGAGAAGAACTCGACTTTTCCGGAGGGAGTATCGAAGCCGCCGTCCGCAAACCGCGCAATTCCCTTGACGGGACCGACGCGCTTCCACCCCGCCGCACGAACGGCATCGAAATTCCAGTCCTTCGCCACGGCGGCCTGTGCGATGGTTTCGTCAGAATCGCCGAAGCACGGCTCGCTGAATCCCATGGCTCGCGCCAGCAAGCGGAAAATCTCCGAATTGGGCTTGCATTCGCCCAACGGCGCAATCGCCGGATTGTTTGCCATCATATAGTAATGCCCGTAGGGCTTGATGACGTCCAAGTGCTCGAGTTGGGTGGTTGCGGGCAGCAGGATGTCCGCGTAGTCCGCGGTATCGGTTTGAAAGTGCTCGAGGACCACGGTGAATAGATCTTCCCGCGCAAAGCCGCGCGCCACGCGGGTGGAGTCGGGCGCTACGGCGACCGGGTTCGAGTTGTAGACGATCAGCGCATTCACGGGAGCGCTCTCATCCAGCAGTGCATGCCCGATGGTCGACATGTTGATGGTGCGCGGCCGCCGGCCGGCCAAAAGATCGGGGCGCTCCAAGGCCTCCCTGTCGATGTCGAAGTTGCCGCCGGTCGAAAGCAAGAGCCCCCCTGCCGCGTCCCGAAATGCGCCCACCAGCGCCGGCAGGCACGCGATATTCCGCGTGGCCATACCGCCGCCGCGCACCCGCTGCATTCCGTAATTCGCGCGGATCAAGGCGGGCCGTGTGGTGCCGTAGAGTCGCGCCAGAGACTCGATCTCCTCCGTCGTGAGACCGCAAATCGAGGCCACCCTCGCCGGGTCGTACTGGCTCGCGCGCTCCCTCAGTTGCTCAAATCCCACCGAATGGCGCGCGACGTACTCGCCGTCGATCAAACCATCGCGGATCAACACGTGCATGAGCCCGAGCGCCAGCGCAGAATCCGTTCCGGGCAGCAACGCCATGTGAATATGGCACTTTTCCGCCGTGAGCGATCGATACGGATCGATCGCCACCAAGATTGCGCCGCGTCGTTTTGCCTCCTGCGCGCGCGCCCAAAAATGCACGCTGGACGTGATGGCGTTCGACCCCCAGAAGACGATGAGCTTGGCTTCCCCGGTCAATTCCATGTCCATGCCGATGCGGCTGCCGAGAGTGATCTCGTGGCCCGCGGTGCCCGCCGAAGCGCAGATCGTCCGGTCCAGAAAGCTCGCGCCTATCTTGTGGAAGAAGCGCATGGACATCGATTCGCCCTGCACCAATCCCATGGTCCCGGCATAGCTATAAGGCAGTATCTGCTCGGGGTCTTTTGCGGCAATGGAGGTCAGGCGGCTCGCGATGGTGTCGATCGCCTCCTCCCACCCGAACCGCTCGAATCGCCCCTCCCCCTTCGGTCCGATTCGGCGCATCGGATACAGCAGCCGGTCCGGATGGTAGGTGCGCTCGGTATAACGGGCCACTTTGGTACACAGTACGCCGGCGGTAGGCGCATGCTCGGAAGAGCCCGTCACTTTGACGGCGATGCCGTCCCGGAGATGGACAGTGAGCGCACATGTATCGGGGCAGTCATGGGGACACGCCCCTTTGACCGTGGTCAATTCCGGCAAGGCCGCCGAGTGCGCCATCAGGATGCGTATCCGGTTTCGAGAATGCGATCCATGAACCTCTCGCATTGCGCGAGCTGTTCGAGCGCGACGAATTCGTTCGGCCGATGCGCCTGCGCTATGTCGCCCGGTCCGCATATGACGCTGGGTACGCCCATTTTCTGAAACAGTCCGGCTTCCGTGCCGTATGACACCTTGCCCACTTGAGAATTTCTCGAGAGCTGCATCGCCCACTGCACGATCGCGTCGGTTTCCGCGGCGGCGAGTCCCGCGGTCTGGCTGAGCCATTCCAAATCGATGCCGGATTGTTCGTCCACGGCATGCATCTCACGCGTCAACTCTTGCGCGTAAGCGCGAATCTCCTGAAATAGGGACTCGGGCGAGGTATTTGGCAGGGTGCGCATGTCGAATTGGAACACGCAGTCTTTGGGCACGACGTTGGCGGCGATGCCGCCGTGGATCAGTCCGGTCGACAGCGTCGAGTACGGAACGGTAAATCCATAGTCGCGAGTCTCGACCTGCGCCAGGCGTTCGGCGATGTGGCGGATGAACACGATCAAGCGCGCCGCATACTCGATCGCATTCACCCCATAAGAGACGTAACTTGAATGCGCCTCCCGTCCAAGCACCCGGCAGCGAATTCGATGCGTGCCTTTGTGGGCGATGATGGGTTGCATCGAAGTCGGCTCGCCCACTACGCACCCGGCCGGCCGGATGTTGTTTTCTTCGAGATCGCGAATCAGTCCCCGCACACCGATGCAGCCGACCTCCTCGTCATAGCTCAGCGAATAATGAAGCGGGGCATCAAGCCGGTTGTCGTTCAGCGCAGCGACGAATCGCGGCGCTTGGGCGAGAGCGATGCCGATGAACCCCTTCATATCCGCTGAGCCTCGAGCAAAAAGCTTGCCGTCCCGTTCCACGGCCGCGAACGGGTCGGTATCCCAGCTCTGGCCGTCCACGGGCACGACGTCGGTGTGTCCCGAGAGAATCAACCCGGGCTTCGGAGAGTCGCCCAAGGTCGCGAACAAGTTCGCTTTCTTTCCCGTCGGGTCGTGGGTCAGGCGGGTAACCGCACCGATTCGATGCAGGTAATCGCGCACCCATTCGATCAACCCAAGATTGGAATCGCGCGACACCGTATTGAAACCGATCAGCCGCTCGATCATCGCGCGGGACTCGGCGCTCGGCCGGACCGTATCCGGCTTGGGTTCGACGACTGCGTGCATTCCAATCGCTCAGGCGTAAACGCTTACTTTACATCACCACCGCCCTGCGTGCCCACTTCGGCTCGATACGGAACGCACTCGCGCCGTGCGCTATGCTCCCGTCATGACGGAGGGTCGTTTTTTCGGTGCGGTCGAAGCCGGCGGCACCAAGTTCGTGTGCGCCATCGGCAACGATCGCGGCGAAATCCTCGCTCAAGAGCGCTTTCCCACCACCGACCCGCCTTCGACGCTTGCGCGCGTGCACGCCTTTCTAGGTCACGAGGGCTCCCTCGGTGCGCTTGCCGCCATCGGCGTCGCGTGTTTCGGACCGGTCGAACTCGATCGCAGCTCGCCGCGTCATGGTTTCATCGGCCAGACTCCGAAGCCGGGATGGCAAGGTACCGATATTGCGGGGAGCTTGGCGCGGCAATACGGATGCCCCATCGGTTTCGATACCGACGTGAATGCTGCAGCACTCGCCGAACGCCGGTGGGGAGTTGCCCGAGGCGTCGATAACTTCGTGTATCTCACGATCGGCACCGGCATCGGCGGAGGAGTGGTCGTCGGCGGCGCGCCCCTCCACGGTCTCATGCACCCGGAGATCGGCCACGTTTTCCCCCGGCGCCATCCTCTCGATCTCGCGTTCCACGGCATCTGTCCGTTTCACGGCGATTGCATGGAAGGAGTGGCCTCAGGACCGGCCATCGTCGCCCGTACCGGCGCGTGCCTGGGGGAACTCCATGGGTCACATCCGCAGTGGGAAATCGAGGCGGATTATCTCGGCCAATTATGCGCCCAGCTCGTCGTGACCGTCTCCCCGCAGCGGATCGTGATGGGTGGGGGCGTCATGAGCCAGGCGCGGTTGTTCCCGCTCATTCGCACCCGCTTGCGCCACTGGCTGGGCGGCTATATCGATCGCCGCGAAATCCTCGGCGAGACCGACCGCTATGTCGTGGCCCCTGGGCTCGGCGAGAATTCCGGTGTACTCGGCGCATTGGCACTGGCGATCGCTGCCCTCAGAACGGCACTTTAGGCGCGGCGTTTCCGCTTCTGCGGCTTGTCGGCAGCGGGCGGCATTTGCAGCAACATTCGCTTCAGTGCGAAGTGCCGATAACTCTGCAGCATCAACGCCTGGACTTCCGCCCAGTCGCAATCCTCGCCGACATCGAGGGCGATCCAGCCGTTGTGGCCGAAATAGGGCGGGATCCGATATCGGGCGTCCGCGATCAACAACCCCTGCTGATCCACCCCCACCCAAAAACACAGCGTGAGGCGCTCGCCGTCATGGCGCGCCAGAGCGAAAGTTTTCTTGCCTGCCTGCCAGACGGGGTGCCCAAACTGGCGCCCCTCGTGCGACTCGGGCAGAGCTAGACACATCTTGCGCAATGGTCCGAGCACCGTCAGCGCGCGCGGCGATTTCATGGGGTCGATTTGGCTCGCAGACAATCTCTTGCGGGGAGCCTTGAGGGCCGGCATCTTGCCGATACGCGACTGTAGCTGCGCCGGCGCTGCTTTCTCATAGGCCTCCCGCACCAACGCCGCGACTTGCTTCCAATGTATGCCCCGATCAAGCACGACGCCCAGCCAGCCGCGGACTCCTACATAAGGTGGTACGAAGAAATGCGCCGGCTCCGTGCGCACATGATGCTCTTGTGAACCTGGGAATGCATTGAGCCACAGAGCAACGCGGCCGTCTCCATGGTGATTGACGGCATACATTGCAAAAGTCTTGCCGCGAACCCTGAAGTTCGGCGCGCCATGCGAGAGGAACTCCTCTGCTTCGGGCAGCCAAAGGCATGCATCCCGCACGGCTTGATGGAAATCGCCTGCCAAATTACCCCCGGGCGCAGCTGAGGCACCGATGCTACATTGAGAGCCGGCGAATCACGAGTATCGCAAATGAAGCGGCAACTCCTGCTCCTGTCCGGATTGTTGTGCGACGAGACCATTTGGGCCGATATACCGGTACGCCTGCGCGATGCCGCGGACGTGCGCATCGTTTCGTTTCGCGGATTTTCATCGATAGCCTCCATGGCTGAACACGTTTTGGCCTCGGCTCCCGAGCGCTTCGCGGTTGCGGGCCATTCGATGGGAGGAAGGGTTGCACTCGAGATCCTTCGTTCGGCACCGCAGCGGATTTCGGGCCTGGCCTTGCTCAATACCGGCTTGTACACGGTTCGCCACGGCGAGCCGCAGAGCCGCGGCCGCCTGCTGCGGCTCGCATACCGGCGAGGCATGTCGGCCCTTGCGGCCGAATGGCTGCCGCCGATGCTCGCCGGCGGCTCCCGTACCCCGGAACTCATGCCGCGCTTGACGGCGATGGTGGAACGCTCGACCCCGGACTCGTATGCAGGCCAGATCAATGCGCTGCTGACTCGACCCCAAGCCCAGGCAGTACTGCCGACCATCGGTGTTCCCACCTTGTTGCTGAGCGGCAGCGAGGACGAATGGTCGCCGATTTCGCAGCACGAGATCATGCGGCGCAGAATTCCGCACGCGACGCTGTTCGAAATCCACGGTGCCGGCCACCTGGCGCCGATAGAGCGGCCCGATGCGGTCGCGGTGGCGCTGCGGGAATGGCTAGCTAAAGTTCATTGACGCAGCGTCAAGATTACGCAGCGGGCTTCTGCGCCCAGACCTTGCACCAGCCGCCCGCCGGCACGCTCTTGCCCGCGAAAATGTTGCATCCTGCGCTGGCATCTGTCGGCTTTCCCTGGAATTGCGCGCAGTTGCCGCATTTTTGCGTTGGCTTGTATGTCGGGTTCGCGGCGGCATCGACCTTCGAAGCGTCGGTGACGAAACCCAATGCTTGCGCGGTGGGATCCTTCGGATCCAACGGCGGTAGTGCCGCCGCCCCCGCGGAGTTCGCCATGAGACCCATGGCCGGAATGAAGGCGCCGGCGATCAATCCGCCTTTGACGACCGAGCGACGTGAAATCTTGTTTTGCATCGGAATGATCCTCTGTGAAGAACTCGATTCATTTTCCCGCTTTTTTGGCGCCATTTGTCATAAATAAATATTAATTGTGGCGCGCAAGCGCAAAGGATTCTCATTCACATCCACTGAGCGGGCGCTCCACAGGCGCGACGGCTACGAGCCAGTCGCGAAACAGTTGCACTTCACGGCGGATACGCTGTGGCCGCTCCGGCGTGATGACGAAATAGGAATTGTCGTCGGCAAATTCCTCCGCCAACGCCCTCACCAGTCTGCCGGTCGCGAAATACGCCTCCAAAAAAATGCCATGCGCCAGCGCCACGCCTGCGCCCGCGGCGGCGAGTTCCAATGCGGCTATCGTCGTGTCGACGGTGGGGCCCTCGCTCGCCGGATCGCTTGCAAGCTCCAATCCTTGCCGGACCTTCAACCAGTGATTCTCGTATCCCATGATGTGGATCAGATGCCGCGGCAGAGATTTCGCGAGGCCGCCGCCCCCTTTTGCCGATTGCATTAGCATCGGACTGCACACCGCCAGGATGTTCTGATTGAGCAGATGCTCCGACCGGTATCCGTGCCAGAGACCTGCGCCATAGCGAATCTCCAAATCCGTGGCTTCATCGAGCACCGCATTGTCCCAGATCACCGACGACAGCCGCACGTCGATGGAGGGGTTTGCACGGCTGAACGCGGGAAGCTTGGGAGCGAGCCAGAGGGCGGCCAGCGACACAGGCGCGTGCACGGTGATTTGCAGCCGTTCGGAGCCGCCGAATAGACCAACCGTCGAGTCGGCAAGCTCTTCGAATGCCTTGCGAACCGGCGGCAAGTAGGCAACGCCCATGGGAGTGAGCTTGACGCCTCGCGGCAGACGCTCGAACAACGAAAACCCGAGGTGTCCCTCGAGGGCGCGAATCTGATAGCTGATGGCCCCCGAGGTTAGGTTAAGTTCCGCCGCCGCGGCGCTGAAGCTCGAGGTCCGAGCGGCGGCCTCGAAGGCCCGGAGCCAGGTCAGTGTCGGCAGCCCCACGACGGGGCGAACTTGGGACAAACGGGCAACCCTCGCGTGAAAAATTAAGGGTCAAAGGTATCAAAATTCTGGGTTGTATGGCGATGAGCGATCAATTTATTGTGGCCAACCAACCTCCCCGCTCACGCAATCGGATTGAGATGAAAACAAACGCACGGGTCGTCGTCGTCGGCGGCGGCATGATGGGCGCAAGCCTTCTATATCATCTCGCCTTGGAGGGCTGCTCGGACACGCTGTTGATCGAAAAAGGCGAGCTCACCTCAGGATCGACGTGGCATGCCGCCGGCCAGTGCCCGAGCATCACCGGGAGCTTCAACCTTGCCAAAATTCACGCCTACAGCAATCAACTCTATCCCAAGCTCGAGACGCTGACAGGCCAATACGTGAGCTGGCACCCCTGCGGCGGCCTTAGGCTCGCGACCAACAAACGTGAACTCGACTGGCTCAAATATGTGCACGGATATTCGAAAAGCATCGGATTTGGAATGGAGATCGTCGGTCTCGAGGAGATCAAACGCCTGAATCCGTTCCTGACGACGGATAATGTGATCGCCGCGGCCTGGACCACGGACGACGGCCACGGCGACCCGTCCGGACTTTGCAACGCACTCGCCAAAGCGGCGCGCGACCTGGGTGCCACCGTGATGCGCCACAATCGCGTGATCGACATTCGCCGCCGCCCCGGCGGTGAATGGGAAGTGATCACCGAAAAAGGCAGCGTCGTCGCCGAGATGGTGGTCAATGCCGCCGGCTGCTACGCACGGCAAGTCGCCGCGATGGTCGGTGCCGACGCGCCCATCGCGAACATGCAGCACCATTATGTGGTGACCCATCCGATCCCGGCCTTTATGGAGCGCAGCGGGGAGATCCCCGTGATGCGCGATTCGTACACGTCCGGTTATTTCAGGCAGGAGCAGAAGTCCGGGTTGATGGGAATCTACGAGAACACCGGGCTGCACGAAGCCTGGGCACCGCGAGGTTTCCCCGAATGGGAAGCCTCGAACGAATTGTTTCCGGACGACCTCGAACGCATTGCGCCTTGGCTCGAGCGGGCGATCGAGCGCATGCCGATCTTCGGGGAAGTGGGTATTCGCCGCGTCATCAATGGCGCGATTCCACACACTCCGGACGGCGCGCCGTTGCTCGGTCCGGCCGCAAATTTGCGAAATTTTTGGATGTGCTGCGGTACCTCATTCGGGATTGCCCAGGGCGGAGGCTGCGGCAAGTACCTTGCGCAGTGGATGCTGCACGGCGATGCCGAAATCAACATGGCTGAATTCGATCCGCGGCGATTCGGAGGATTCGCCGATGCGGCCTATGTGCGCGATAAGGTGTTCCAGGACTATCGATTGACCTTCACCACGCGTGCGCCCGGCGAAGAAGAAATGGCGGGACGTCCGCGGAAGACGAGTCCGCTGCATGGCAAGCTTTCCGCCCAGGGCTGTGTGCATACGGAGACCTTCGGCTGGGAACGCCCGAAATGGTTTTCTCTCGACGGCCGCGTCGAGGAGTATGGGTATCGGCGCAACAATGTGTTCGATGTGGTGCGGGATGAGGTCGCGGCGGTGCATGAGCGCGTCGGCGTTTTGGATCTGACAGGATTCGCCAAGTACGACATCCGCGGATCGGGAGCGGAAGCTTTTTTGAACCGCGTGGGCGCCAACCAAGTGCCGCGCAAGGTCGGCGGCATCGCGCTCGTGCACCTGCTCTCTGCCGGGGGGCGAATACAGGGCGAAATGACCGTGACCCGGCTCGAGCACGATCGGTTCTATGCGCTGTCCGCCGCCGCCGCTGAGCTGCGCGATCAGGACCTTTTGACCCAGAGCGTTGCCCCCGGGGAACAGGTTCGCATCGAGAACGTCACCGAAGAGCGCGGTGTGCTCGTGGTGAGCGGACCGCGCTCACGCGATACCTTGAGCCTTCTGACCGATGCGGATCTCGGCAACGATGCGTTTCGCTGGCTGCAGGCTCGCGAGATCGACATCGCCGGTCACCGGGTCCGCGCGCTGCGCGTCAGTTACGTGGGCGAGCTCGGCTGGGAATTGCATCCACGGATCGAAGCGCTGCCGGAACTGTACGATGCCGTATGGGAAGCCGGCCGTAAATTCGGAATCGCAAACTATGGGTTGTACGCGGTCAACACCATGCGGATCGAAAAAGGCTACAAGGCTTGGTCAACGGAGCTCACCAATGAATTGAACATGCTCGAAGCGGACATGCCGCGCTTCATCGATTTCCGCAAGCCGGACTTCGTCGGCAAGGCGGCCACGCTCGAGCAGGGGTTGCGCCCCCTTAAAATCGTGTATGCCGAAATCGCGGCGACCGACACCGACGCGCGAGGCGGCGAGCCGGTGCTCTTTCAGGATCGATGTATCGGCGTGGTCACCTCGGGCGCCTACGGGCATCGAGTCCGAAAGAGCTTGGCGTTCGCCTGCGTCGCGCCCGAATTTGCGGCGCCGGGGCGCGCCTTCGACGTGCTCATTCAAGGCGAGCGGCGCGCCGCGACGGTGCTTGGCGCTGCGCGGCTTTCGATCCGGACAATTCGCGGATGAGGGCCTAGCGTGGCGATCGATGTGCCGGCGCGCGCAAGAGTCGTCATCGTCGGCGGCGGTGTCATTGGGTGCTCCATCGCCTACCACCTCACCAAGATGGGCTGGAGCGATATCGTTCTGCTGGAACGCAAAACGCTGACCAGCGGCACGACGTGGCATGCGGCCGGCCTCGTCGGCCAGTTGCGCCAGAGCATCAACATGACGCAGCTCGCCCGCTACACCGGCGAGTTGTATCGCGGTCTCGAAGCCGAGACCGGACAGGCGACCGGCTACCGGCAATGCGGCTCATTGTCGTTGGCGACCACGCCCGGCCGCATGGAAGAACTCAAGCGCAACGCCTCCATGGCGAAGGTATTCGGTCTCACGGTCAACGTCGTCGGGCCGGCAGAGATCCGCTCGCTGTATCCGCTCGCGAATCTCGAAGACGTCATCGGCGGCATTCACATACCGAGCGACGGCTATGCCAATGCAGTGGACATCACGCAGGCGCTCGCCAAGGGTGCGCGTAGCCGCGGCGCGCTCATTTTGCAGGACCTCAAGGTTACCGCGATCCGTCATGACGGGCGGCGCGTCAGCGGCGTGCAAACGGACCGCGGACCGATCGGCGCCGATTTTGTCGTGCTATGCGGCGGCATGTGGACTCGCGACCTTGCCGCCGGCATCGGGGTCACCGTGCCGCTGCACGCCTGCGAGCACTATTACGCGTTGTTCAAGGATGTGCCCGGCCTCACCCCGGATATGCCGGTGCTGCGCGATTATGATCATTGCAGCTATTTCAAATACGATGCCGGCAAATTGCTGGTCGGCGCGTTCGAACCCCACGCCCGTGCCATGGGCCGTCGAGGGAATTCCCGAGGATTTTTCCTTCGGCGAGATCGCCGGCGACTTCGGCCATTTCGAACCGGTGCTGCTCGACGCCATGCGCCGCATTCCCGCGCTGGAAAAAGCCGGCATTCAGAAGTTCTTCTGCGGTCCCGAGAGCTTCACGCCGGACGTGCGCTATCACCTTGGCGAGTCGATCGAACTTGCGAACTGCTTCGTCGCCGCCGGGCTCAATTCCATCGGACTGCAGTCGGCCGGCGGGATCGGAAAGGTGGTATCGGAATGGATCCGCGACGGACACCCGCCCGTCGATCTATGGGAGGTCGACGTGCGGCGAAATATGCCGTTCCAGATCAATCGCAAATACCTGCGGGCGCGGGTCTCGGAGAGCCTTGGGCTCCTTTACGCGACGCATTGGCCGTTCCGCCAATACGAAACGGCGCGAGGCGTGCGCAAATCGGCCCTGCACGATCGTTTGGCGGCGGCCGGCGCCTGTTTCGGCGAAGCTTTCGGCTGGGAACGCGCCAACTGGTTTGCTCCCTCCGGGACGGCGCCGCGGTACGAATACAGCTACGGCCGCCAGAACTGGTTCGACTGCAGTGCGAAAGAACACCAGGGGGTGCGCTCGGACGCGGGACTGTTCGACCAATCCTCGTTCGCCAAATTCCGGCTCGAGGGGGCCGATGCGGCTCGAGTGCTCAATCGAATTTGCGCCAATGATATCGATGTAGCGCCGGGAAAAATCATCTACACGCAGTGGCTGAATGAGCGGGGCGGCATCGAGGCGGATCTTACCGTGACCCGCTTGAGCGAGACGGCGTACTTGATCGTGAGCGGCGCGGAAACCGAAAGCAAGGATTTCAATTGGCTGCAGCGGCACGTCGAACGCGGGGCAAATTGCGTCGCGACCAATGTCACGTCCGGAATGGGGGTATTGTCGGTGATGGGCCCCCGATCGCGCGAGTTGCTGCAATCGCTCACGCCGCACGATATGTCGGACGCGGCATTCCCTTTCGCCTCCAGTCAGGTGATCGAACTCGGGTTTGCCCTGGTGCGCGCATCGCGTATCACCTATGTCGGTGAATTGGGCTGGGAACTCTATGTGCCGACTGAATTCATGCAAGGCGTGTACGACGAATTGGTGGGCGCCGGCGTGCGCTACAACCTTGTTCACGCGGGCTATCACGCACTGAACTCGTTGCGCATCGAAAAGGCATATCGGCATTGGGGTCACGACATCACCGACGAAGACACGCCGCTGGAGGCGGGGCTGGGGTTTGCCGTCAAATGGGACAAACCGGGCGGCTTCATAGGCCGCGAGGCGCTCTTGCGGCAGAAGCAAACCGGCGTGCGCAAGCGCCTGGTTCAATTCAAGCTCAAGTCTTCCGAACCGTTGTTGTACCACAACGAACCGATATGGCGGGGCGACTCGATCGTCGGATTCATTCGCTCGGGGATGTACGCCCATTCGCTGGGCGCGGCGGTGGGGCTTGGTTATGTGACGGCGCCGAACGGCGCCGCGATCGATCCGATCGGGCCCGACGACTTCGAAATCGAAGTCGCAGGCGTCCGTCACGCGGCGACCGCCTCGTTGCGGCCTTTGTACGACCCACAGAATGAACGGATCAAGCACTGAACACCGACTCGAGGCAGGAGAGCACTATCATGGGTGGGAGCAATATCACGGGTATGAGCAATAGCACGGGTATGAGCAATATCAGGGGTGAATACCCCCTAATCGCGCGGTTGGCCGCAGGTACCAAGAGCGGATTCAGCTTGGATCAGAAGTTCTACTGCGACGATGCGGTGTTCGCCGCGGACATGGACCAAGTCGTCGGCCGCAAATGGCTGGTCGCCGGGCACGTCGACCGGGTCCGCAACAAGGGCGATTATTTTCTGTACAAGATCGGCAACGAATCGATCATCATCGTTCGCAGCGATGAATCGACCATCAACGCGTTTTACAACGTCTGCCGGCACCGCGGCTCCCTCATCTGCACCAAACCCGAGGGGCGCGTGGCGCGTCTCACCTGCGGCTATCATGCTTGGAGCTATGGACTCGACGGCGCCCTGCTTGCTGCCCGATTGATGCCGGCGGATTTTTCGAAAAAGGACAACGGCCTGCACCGCTGCCACATCCGGGTTTTCCACGGTTTTATTTTCATCAATCTGTCCGACGAGGCGCCGGTGGATTTCGATGCGACGTTCGCGGATCTCGAGCCTTATCTCGCGTTCCACGGATTCGCGGACGCGAAAATCGCCCATGCCGAGTCCTATCCGACGGCGGCGAACTGGAAGCTGGTCGTCGAGAATTTCGTCGAGTGCTATCACTGCGCGCCGGCGCACCCGGAATTTTGCTCCATGCACCCGCCGGAGGCGCTCATTGCCTTCGGCGCCGGACCGAGTTCCGGGCCGGCGGAAGCGGTCGAAAAGTATCTGCCGGCACTCAAGGCATGGGAAGCCCGGGCAGCGAGCCTCGGGCGCCCGCTCGGTACCGTGGACGACGGGCCGGATTCGTCGCACCTCAGGCTTCTGCTGCAGCGAACGATTCGAGAAGGCTACGAATCCGAAACTCAGGACGGCAGACCGGCCTCATCGTTGATGGGCAAGCGCTTGGGATTCGACCAAGGCAGGATGTACCTGTCGTTCAGCCCTTTCACGCAGCTGGTCGCCACTAACGATTTCGCAGTATTGTTTCTCTTCACGCCCCGTAGCACCATGCATACGGATGTGGATCTGTTTTGGATCGTCGACGGCAATGCATCGGAAGTCGACGTCCGCCGAATGATCTGGGGCTGGGACGAGACCACGAAACAAGACAAGATAATCACGGAGAACAATCAGGCCGGGATTATGTCGAAGCATTATCGGCCCGGTCGCTATTCGGAACATGAACGCCGGGTCGTGACTTTTCAGCAGTGGTACTTGGCGCAGTTCGGATATTCGCTTGCGTAGAGGCGCATCGACAGACTAAATCAGGAGCTGCAATGCAGGTCGATTTGGAAGGTATCAGCCGATCCGTAGTGAAGCTCCGCGCCGAGGTTCCCGAGGATGCTTTCACCGCCGGTATCTTGGGGTCGCAGCGCACCGGCAACGGCGTCGTCATCGACTCGAACGGATTGATCTTGACCATTGGCTACTTGGTGACGGAGGCCACCGACGTGTGGTTGACGACCCCGGACGGCCGCGAACTCGCGGCTCACCCCTTGGCATACGACCAAGTGACCGGATTCGGGTTGGTGCTGCCGCTGGAAAAGGCGGACATTGCGCCCGTTCCCTTAGGATCGTCTGCGGATCTTCGCGTCGGCGATCAGGCATTTGCGGTAAGTTCGCCCGAGTTCGCGGAGCCGCAGCCGGTGCAAATCTTTGCACGCCGCGAGTTCGCGGGTGCATGGGAATATCTTCTCGAGGATGCGATATTCGCCGCTCCGGCCCATCCTCATTGGTCAGGCTCTGCGTTGATCGACGGCCACGGCCGTCTGGCGGGCGTGGGGTCCTTGCTCGTGCGCGAGTTGACCGAGGGTGAGGAAATCAATGCCAACATGTTCGTGCCGATCGATTTGCTCAAACCGATTCTCGAGGAGTTGACCACCCGCGGGCGTGCCTCCCGCCAATCGCGACCGTGGCTTGGCGTGTATGCGGCGGAGATGACGGGCAAAGTCTATGTGACCGGAGTGGCCGAGGGCGGCCCTGCGCATTTGGCCGACGTGCGCGAAGGGGATTTCATCATGCGCGTCGCGGAACACGACGTCGCCACTCTGCCCGACTTCTATCGACGCCTCTGGGCGGTGGGACCGGCCGGCACGGGCGTGCCGCTCACCGCCATTCGCGGGGGTACGCGACTGCATTTGAATGTGCGCTCGGTGGATCGGGTGGACTTGCTCAAACGGCCGCAAGCGCACTAGCGCCGTTCGCCCCGCCGCTTCGGCCCCGCGATCCTGCCTGCCGGTTCGGCTAGGGAAACTGAGTCGCGAGAAAAGACTCGCCGCGCTCGAGAATGAAATAGCGGAACGCTTCGGCGGCGGGCGATAGGGTTTTGGCGTGAGTCTTGACCACGTGCCAGCGGCGCATGATGGGAAGACCCTCCGTGTCCGGAGAGGCGATCAAGCGGTGATTGAGTTCCAGTCCCAACGTGTGCAGGGACAGCATCGATATGCCCATACCGGCCATGACCGCCTGCTTGATCGCTTCATTGCTGGACATTTGCATGACGATCCGAGGCGCCAGCTGATGCGTCCGCATGTATTCATCGAAGGCCACGCGCGTGCCCGACCTCGGCTCGCGCACGATGAACTCTTCCTCCGCGAGCGCGGTAGCCGGCACGAGTTCCATATGCGTGAAGCGGTGATCGATCGCCGTCACGAGAACGTGCGGATGCATCGCAAAGGGCTCGGCGCGCGTCGGCCACCCCTCGGGCGGCCTCCCCATGATGGCCAGTTCGATATCACCTTGCTGCATCAGGGCCACGATCTGTTCGCGGTTGTTGGCCACTTGCAGCCGAATCTCGATGCCTGGATGTTCCTGACGAAATTGCGCGAGCAAGCGCGGCAAGAAATACTTGGCGGTACTGACCATTCCCACATCGAGCGGACCTGTCTGTAGGCCGCGAAAACGCGCGACCAAGTCCTCCGCATCGCGCATGGCGGAAAGAACTCGGCGGGTGTGCGCGAGCATGTATTCGCCGACCATGGTGAGCGAGACTTGGCGGCTCGTTCGATCGAAAAGCGGCAATCCGACTTCGAGCTCGAGCTCCTTGATCTGCATCGATACGGCAGGTGCGGTGAGCTTCATCTCCTCCGCTGCGCGAATGAAGCTCAGGTGCCGGGCCACGGAGGCAAAGATGCGCAGCTGGCGGAGGGTTGCGTTCTTCATTAAGCAATACTTATCGTTGCGTTAACAATAACTGAGTTTACGCAAACGATCAACGTCCCTACAGTCCGCACTGGCATGAAGAGGGCTTAGGGATGATGAAAACGGTCGAAAAACCAGCCGATGGGACGATCACCGACAGCCGCAAACGCTACAGCGCCGGGGTCCTCAAGTACCGCCAAATGGGCTATTGGGACGCGCAGTATTCTCCCAAGGACACGGACACGCTGTGTCTGTTCCGTATCACGCCGCAGGAGGGCGTCGATCCCGTCGAGGCCGCGGCAGCCGTGGCGGGAGAATCGAGCACGGCGACTTGGACCGTCGTGTGGACCGATCGCTTGACCGCATGCGACAGCTACCGTGCCAAAGCATACAAGGTCGAGCCCGTGCCCAATATCCCAGGCCAGTATTTCGCCTGGGTGGCCTACGACCTCATCCTGTTCGAGGAGGGCTCGATCGCCAATATGACGGCGAGCCTCATCGGCAACGTCTTCAGCTTCAAACCGCTCAAGGCGGCACGATTGGAAGACATCCGCATTCCCGTCGCGTACGTCAAGACCTTCAAGGGGCCCCCCACCGGACTCATCGTCGAGCGCGAGCGGCTGGATAAATTCGGGCGGCCGCTGCTCGGCGCCACCACCAAACCCAAACTGGGGCTGTCCGGCCGCAATTACGGGCGCGTGGTTTACGAAGGCCTCAAGGGCGGTCTCGACTTCATGAAGGACGACGAGAACATCAACTCGCAGCCTTTCATGCATTGGCGCGACCGGTTTCTGAATGTCATGGATGCCGTCAACAAGGCGAGTGCGGCCACCGGCGAGGTCAAAGGGTCGTACCTCAACGTTACGGCCGCAACCGTCGAGGACATGTACGAGCGCGCCCAATTCGCGAAGGAACTAGGTTCGGTGGTGATCATGGTCGATTTGGTCGTTGGCTGGTCGACCATCCAAAGCCTCTCCAACTGGTGCCGTAAGAACGACATGATCTTGCACATGCACCGCGCCGGCCATGGCACCTACACGCGGCAGAAGAATCACGGCATCAGCTTTCGCGTCATTGCCAAGTGGTTGCGGCTGGCGGGCGTCGATCACCTTCACGCCGGCACGGCGGTGGGCAAGCTCGAAGGCGACCCCATGATGGTGCAGGGCTACTACAACGTGTGCCGCGACGGATTCACCAAGCGAGACTTCGCTCGCGGTCTGTACTTCGATCAGGACTGGGCCGATCTGCGCAAGGTCATGCCCGTCGCCTCGGGCGGCATCCACGCGGGCCAAATGCACCTGCTGCTGGAGCTGTTCGGCGACGATGTCGTCCTGCAGTTCGGCGGCGGCACCATCGGGCACCCGAGCGGCATCCAGGCCGGCGCGGTCGCCAACCGCGTCGCGCTCGAAGTGATGGTCAAGGCACGCAACGAAGGCCGCGACATCAAGAACGAGGGAGCGGCAATCCTGCGCCGCGCAGCCAAGACCTGCACTCCTCTGCAGCAGGCACTCGATACCTGGGGCGAGATCAGTTTCAACTACGCGCCCACCGACACGTCCGATTATTCGGTCACGGCCGCCGTGGCCAACTAAGTCTCAAGGAGCACGCGCGATGATGACGAACCCGGTAAGGCGGATCACGCAGGGTCAGTTCAGCTACCTTCCCGAGCTGACGGATGCGGAAATTTCGCTGCAGATTCAGTACGGACTCGATAAGGGTTATGCCTGGAGCGTCGAATATACGGATGACCCGCATCCCCGCAATACCTACTGGGAAATGTTCGGCATTCCAATGTTCGACCTCAAGGATGCCGCCGGCGTCATGCTCGAAGTGCAAGCCTGCCGCAAGACATTTCCTCGGCACTACATCCGGCTGATGGCGTTCGATTCCCGGCGAGGAGTCGAGACCATCGTGATGAGCTTCATCGTCAATCGTCCGGAGAATGAGCCCGGCTTCGGCCTCACACGGCAGGAAACGCACGGCCGCACGATTCGCTATACGGTGCACGGCCGTTAAGTATGGCTGCACCGCTGTACCAAATCCCGGGGCAACATGCGCCCGCGCTCGACGCGCCGGCCGACACGCAAGCCGCCGACGCCACCGCGGGTGCGCGCACGGTCACCGACGTGCTCGCCCAGAGCCAGGCCGGCGCAGTCATCGACGAGCTCGACCGCGATCTGATAGGCCTCGCACCGGTGAAGAGCCGCATCCGCGACATCGCGGCGTTGCTGGTGATCGACAAACTTCGGATGAACCTCAAGCTGTCTGCATGCGCGCCGAGCCTGCACATGTCCTTTACCGGGAACCCGGGCACGGGCAAGACGACCGTGGCTCTGCGGATGGCCGAAATCCTGCACCGCCTTGGCTACGTGCGCAAAGGCCACCTGGTCGCGGTGACCCGGGATGATCTGGTCGGCCAATACATCGGACACACGGCACCCAAAACCAAGGAAGTGCTGAAGAAGGCGATGGGCGGCGTGCTCTTCATCGATGAAGCGTACTACTTGTACCGGCCCGAGAATGAGCGCGACTACGGACAAGAAGCGATCGAGATCCTCCTTCAAGTGATGGAAAACCAGCGCGATGATCTGGTGGTCGTCTTGGCCGGCTACAAGGGTCGAATGGAGGCGTTTTTTCGTTCGAACCCCGGCCTCAGTTCCCGCATCGCGCATCACGTCGACTTTCCGGACTACGTCCCCCAGGAACTGGAAGAGATCGCGCAGCGCATGTTGCAAGGCATGCAATACCGTTTGAGTGCCTCCGGCCTCGCCGCCCTGCATGAGTACATCCCGCTGCGCATGCAACAGCCCCACTTCGCAAACGCACGCTCGATCCGCAACGCTTTGGACCGGGCGCGCCTGCGCCAGGCCAACCGCCTGTTTGCGCAAACGAGGCGGCAGCTCACGCGCGATGAACTCATGACCATCGAAGGCGAGGACGTGCGCGCGAGCCGGGTGTTTGCGTGAAGCTCAAGGCGCTGATCTTCGATGTCGACGGGACTCTGGCGGACACCGAGGAAGCCCATCGCACCGCTTTCAATGAGGCCTTCCGCCTGCACGGCCTGGATTGGACTTGGAGCAAGCCGCACTATGCACACTTGCTGTCGATCGCCGGTGGCAAGGAACGGCTCCGGGCTTACATCGATTCGCTGCCGCTCGTTCCCGACGAGCGGCGCGCGCTCATCGAGCGTATCCCGGCCATCCACAGCACCAAAACCGATGTCTACGCGTCAGTGGTGGCAGGAGGACATATCTCCCTGCGCGACGGGGTGAAACGCCTCATCGAGGAGGCCGTCTCGGTGAACGTCCAATTGGCGATCGCCTCGACGACGACGCTTTCGAATATCGAGGCGCTGCTGCGTGCAACGCTTGGGCGCTACTCCTTGCAACGTTTTGCCGTGGTCGGCGCCGGCGACCAAGTGCGGCGTAAGAAGCCCGCACCCGAAATCTACCGATTCGTGCTGCGTGAGCTGGACCGCTCGGCGCTCGAATGCGTGGCCATCGAAGATTCCTCCCATGGACTTAACGCAGCCAAGAGCGCCGGCCTCTGCACCGTCGTGACGCCGAGTTATTGGACCCATGCCGAGGATTTCTCCGCCGCCGACATGGTGTTGCCGTCCCTGGCCATGCTCGGCATTCGGGAAATCGATAGTCGGCTGCAGCAATACCAGAATTCCAACAATACGGCGTTTTGAGGGATACCGATGTCGAGCCAGGAGAAGACAATCACTGAATTCATGATCGAGGAGCAACGCCGATTTCCGGATGCGACGGGCGACTTCACGGCGCTGCTCAACTACGTTCGCCTGGCTTGCAAGCGCATCAGTTTCATCGTGGGACGGGGCGTGCTCGGCGGCGCCCATGGGCCGTCGCAAGTCGCGAATGTCCAGGGTGAGATGCAGATGAAGCTCGATGTGTTGTGCAACGATATTTTTCTTCGCACCAGCGAGTATGGCGGACATCTTGCGGGCATGGCCTCCGAGGAACTCGCCGAGCCCTATCAGATCCCGCCGCAATATCCGCTCGGGAAGTACCTTCTCGCCTTCGACCCGCTCGACGGTTCGGGCAACATCGATATCAATGCGCCGGTCGGCAGCATTTTTTCCGTTCTCAAGGCCCCGCGCGGCGCGCAGCCGCCGGCGATCGACGACTTTCTACAGCCCGGATCACGGCAGCTGTGTGCCGGCTATGCAATATACGGCGCGACCACCATGTTGGTATTGACGGTCGGCCGCGGCGTCCATGGATTCACCTTGGACCGCGGCTTCGGGGAATTCATATTGACTCACCCCGATATGAGGATTCCGGATGAGGCCAACGAATTTGCCATCAATGCCTCCAACCAGCGGTTCTGGGAGCCGCCGGTCAAGCGCTACGTCGCCGAATGCCTGGCCGGCCACGGCGATGTACGCGGCAAGGACTTCAATATGCGTTGGATCGCCTCCTTGGTGGCCGAGGTCCACCGGATTCTGATCCGCGGCGGGTTGTTCATGTATCCCAAGGACAGCAAGGACTCGAGCAAGCCTGGGCGGTTGCGGTTGCTTTATGAAGCAAATCCCATGGCGATGCTCGTCGAACAGGCCGGCGGCGCGGCCTCGACCGGACGCGCCCGGATACAGGATCTCGTGCCGAGCGCCCTGCACCAGCGCGTGCCTCTGATCCTCGGGTGCAAGGCCGAGGTGGAGCGCATTGAACGCTATCACTGGGAGCACGAGCAGGGTCTCGATCGCATCTACAGCTCCCCGCTGTTCAAAGAGCGTTCGCTGTTCATCCAAAGCTGACCGCAAACAGGGCCATCATGTCAGCCAAGCATCCCATCATCGCGGTAACCGGCTCTTCCGGAGCCGGCACCACTTCGGTCACGCGCACCTTCAATTGGATCTTTCGCCGCGAACACATCAACGCAGTACTGGTCGAGGGAGATTCCTTTCACCGTTATGATCGCGAAGCGATGAAGAAAAAAATGGCTGAGGCCGCTGCTCGGGGCGATCAGCACTTCAGTCACTTCGGTCCGCAAAACAACCTATTCGAAGAGCTCGAGGGGTTGTTCAGGGGCTACGGGGAAAGCGGGCGCGGAAAGATCAGACGCTACCTACACAACGACAAGGAAGCCGAGCCCTTCAACCAAGAACCGGGTACTTTTACCGAATGGAGGGAGATCCCCGGCGACTCGGATCTTCTGTTTTACGAAGGCTTGCACGGCGCCGTGGTCACGACGGATGTAAACGTCGCGCAGCATGCGGACCTTACGATCGGTGTGGTCCCGATCATCAATTTGGAATGGATTCAAAAACTCCACCGCGACAAGGAGACGCGCGGCTATTCGACCGAAGCGGTCGTAGACACCATTCTGCGGCGGATGCCGGATTACGTGAATTACATTTGCCCGCAATTTTCCCAGACCCATGTCAATTTTCAGCGCGTTCCCACGGTGGACACCTCCAATCCGTTTACCGCCCGGTATATCCCGGCGGCCGACGAAAGTTTTGTGGTCATCCGCTTCTCCGATCCGAAGGGAATCGATTTCCCGTACCTGTTATCGATGGTGCACGACTCGTTCATGTCCCGGCCGAATATCATCGTGGTGCCCGGCGGCAAAATGGAGCTTGCGATGCAGTTGATTTTGACCCCCATGATCTTGAAAATGATGGACGCGCGCCGCAAGGCGCTGGGCGCGAAGCCCACGCGAGTAACGGCGTGAAGCATGCTTTAAACGATCGACGGGGCCCCTCTGTCGTCTACAATGAGCGCGACGGAGATCATGAGTCGACCAGTAGCCAGCATCGGAAATCTAGCCGCGAGCGAACGCGCGCGGGCGCGGCTGCGCGGCATTGCCTACATGGTGGCCGGAGTGTTCGTTTTTTCCCTCATGGACTCGCTGATGAAGCGATTGTCCGAACACTATGGCCCGATGCAGATCTCCTGTCTGCGCTGCATCTCGTCGCTGCTCTTCCTGTTGCTGCCCATCACTTGGCAACGCACGTGGGGGACCTTACGGCCGAGTAATCCGCTTTTGCATGGATTTCGGGCTGTGCTCGGCATCGGCATGCTCTGGGGCTTCGTATTCGCCGTACATCGCCTGAGTCTCGCCCAGACCTACGCCCTGTTCTTGGCCGCGCCGCTGCTGATGACGGCGCTGTCGGTGCCGATACACGGCGAGCAGGTAACCGGAAAGCGCTGGTTGGCGATCATCGTCGGTTTGAGCGGCGTATTGATCATCCTGCAGCCCTGGGGGAGCAGCAGCTTTTCAATGATCGCCGCATCCGCCGCCGCGCTGGCGACGATCTGCTACTCGCTGAGCGTCGTGACGGTGAGAACTCTTGGCCGCGGCAATTCGAGCATGTCCATGGTGTTCTGGTATCTGCTGCTGGTGAGCATCGGTTCCGGGATTCTGGCCGTCGGCCATTGGCGCCCTGTTCTCGCCGCGGACTGGGGCTGGCTCATCGGGATCGGCGTCACGGGGGCGCTCGGTCAGATGTGGCTCACCGAGGCGTTCAGTCGGGCACCGCCCTCGGTGGTGGGACCCTTTGAGTACACGTCCATTTTGTGGGCGTTCGCCATCGATTGGATCTTTTGGTCGGCCGTGCCCTCGTTGAGCTTGATCTTGGGCGCGTGCATCGTCATTGCAAGCGGGATCGTCGTCATCATCGACGAGCATCGCTTGGGCCGGCTTTCCCTCGGCGCGGCGATTCCTCCGCCTTAGAAGAGGAGGACCGCGCCACGCCTCGCCCTCATCCTATCCACGCACCCCCAAATGGCTAAGGTAGAAAAAGAGTGCCGGTTGTCAGCGTTACCTTGTACGGGCATACCGTCACCTTGCCCTGGCGTTGGCACGGTCCGGTACTGACTTTTAAGAAATCGAGCGTGGCATACATGACCTTGCCATTCGCGTCGAATAATGCCAAATCGTTGACGGGAGCATAGCGCGGGATCGCCCAAATGCCGCTGTCGTAGATATCTCCGTTCATTTCCACGAGAACCCGCCCGTACTGCTGCGCGTCGTCCACGTAGTTGAGGGTCACACCGCCGTCATTCGGCACATTGAAGCAAAGGTAGTTGCACGGCACATTCTTGATGGTGATGGTCGTACTTGCCTGGGATATGCCCACCAGTAATCCGAGCCCCGCGGCTGCGATAAATATCTTTTGCAATTTGCGCCGAAGAAGCGAGCCGCGTGGGGCCCAACTGATGTATGACATTATTAGCTCTCCTTAACGTTATTGGTATTCCGAGCCGGTTTGTAGTTCTGATGTGAAGAATGAAATCCGCTCCGCTGTACGAGACTCAGTCATTCGCGCGATGAGGCAATGGGACATCCTCGGCGGCGCCCGATCTGTCGGCGGGCTCGGCGGCGCCATGAGTTCCCCCGAGCGACCAATACGCTGCGAGCGCCAATAGATGCGGCGCGTCGGCGATGCTCGCGAGCACCAAGTATTCGAATTTCGAGGGACTGCCCAGGGCAGTGCTTGAATCCCCGCTGCAGACCTCGTCCGCCGGGTTCGCCACAGAGTTCGCGCTGGCCGCGGCGGATAGCGCGAAGCAGAGCGATGCGAGGGGGAGGTGTTTGCCTAAGGACATTTCTTGTCTCCCTTGATCCTTCGGTGCAGATTCCGTGAGCGACGGCGAGGTTATTACGGGACGGGAAGTCGCGCAGTCAGGCGAGGGGCCCTACCACGTGTAGGGCGGCGCCTACTATAAAATATAGACCGAAGCAATACCATAAATCATGTAACTCAGGGGTAGGTAACTATGTAGCCCCGGCCCGAGAGCCAAAACATAGCTAAATTATTGATAGATTACCGCTAAATTTCCTGTTTTTTTATCAATCTGTTTGCCCCAAGATCCTTGGGCGGAGGTACCCATGAACGAGGTCAGACGCAGCCATGAGAGAGGGTTTGCCGATCACGGCTGGCTCAAGTCCTTTCACACATTTTCATTTGCCGACTACTTTGATCCGCAGCATGTCGAATTCGGTCCCTTGCGGGTCATCAACGAGGACCGGGTGGCTGCCGGAGCCGGCTTCGGTACCCACAGCCATCGCGACATGGAAATCGTCAGCTATGTGCTGGAGGGTGAGCTTGCGCATAAGGACTCGATCGGCAACGGCTCGATCTTGCGGCCCGGGGACGTACAGCGAATGAGCGCCGGCACGGGCGTGCGGCATAGTGAATTCAACCCCAGTCAAACCGAACCCGTGCATTTCCTGCAAATATGGATTCAGCCCGCCGAGCGAAACATCGCGCCGAGCTATGAGGAGAAGCGCTTTGCGCCGCAAGAGAAGCGCGGACGCCTACGGCTCATCGTCTCTCCGGACCGCGCGGAGGGATCCTTGCTGATACACCAGGACGCGAAAGTGCATGCCGGATTGTTCAGCGGCAGCGAGCGAGCGGAGTTCGAGATTGCGCGTGGTCGGCGCGTTTACCTGCACGTAGCGCGCGGCGGCATCATGGCAAACGGCACTGCACTCGACGCCGGCGATGCCTTGCGGATCACCGACGGTGGACGGTTGGATCTGCGCGATCCTCAAGACGCCGAAGTGCTGGTGTTCGATCTGCCGCGGGCGTAAAAGCCCCGGCAAGGACGTAAACAACCTCTGGCACGATCTGGGGTGTGCGCCGCGCGATGGCATGCCCGGCGCGCGCCCTTCAGCGCGGGCGCGACCAATACCAATAAAAGGGCAAACCGGCCGCGAGCAGGACTACGCCCTGCAGTGCTTCGCGCGGTGCTGCCACAAAGGCGTTCAATAGCAGCGCCGCCGTCACCATCACGAAAACCCCGGGAATAATGGGGTAACCGAATGCGCGGTACGGCCGCGCCGCATCCGGCATCGTTTTTCTGAAGACGAACAATGATGCCGTCACCAATCCGTAGAACAGCCAGGAAGCGAAAATGACCGAGTCGGTGAGCGCATCGTAGGAACCGGAGAGAGCGAGCACGCTCGCCCACGCAGACTGCGCCAAGATCGCTCGTGCCGGGACATTCGAGCGCGGCGAGAGCCGCACCAAGCTGCGAAAGAACAGTCCGTCGCGCGCCATCGCGAACGGAATGCGCGAATTGGCCAGCACGCTCGCGTGCAGCGCACCGAACGAGGACACCATCAGGGCAATGGCGGTCATTGACACCGCCATAGGCCCCAGAAATCGCTTCAGCACTTCGGTGGCGACCGACGAACTGGGGGGCAAACTCGCGACTTCGAGCGGCGCAAGTGCGAAATAGTAGGCGGCATTGACGAATAAATATAATGCCGCGACCACCAGCGTTCCGCCGACGAAGGCCCGCGGCAGATTGCGTTGGGGATCCCTGACTTCACCGGCGAGCGGGGCTACGTTTTGCCAGCCGTCGTAGGCCCACAAAGCGCCGAGCATCGCCGCGCCGAAGCCGGCGATTCCCCCGCGCGCGCGCTCCGACACGCCTTCGCAGGTGCCGCCCAGGCCGGACTGCGCAAAGTGAACCCAGTCTCCGGCGGCGAAAAGAAAGGCGCCGATGCCAACGCAGAGGACCAATGCCACTTTGGCAATCGTCAGCGCGAGCGCCATGCGGCCGCCGGCGGCCACCGAAGCACAATTGATCAACGCCACGGTCCAAATCGCGGCCAATGCCACCAACGTCAAACCGCTCAAGGTCAGGTGCTGGTTGAACGCGGCCAGCTCGACATGCCAACGGCCCAAGACGTCGTCCCCAAGGGCCACATTCAAGAAGATCGCAAGCCCTACCGCCAGGGCGGCCTGAGATCCGGCCCGCGCGACGGTGAAGGCCATCCAGCCATAGAGAAAGCCGACCAGGCGTCCATAAGCCCGCCGTAAATAGACGTAGTCGCCCCCCGCCTCCGGCATCATCGCCGCAATCTCGGAGTACGAAAACGTGCCGGCGAGCGCCAGCAATCCGGCGGCGAGCCACACCACCAGCACCGTCTTCGCGCTGCCGACATTGCATGTCATGACCCGGGTCTTCAGGAATATGCCGGTGCCGATCATGTTGGCGACATTGACGGCCATGGCCGACCAGGGACCCACCGCCCGCGTGAGTTGACCTCGTTCCATCCCAATGGAGGATTCCCTGCTCATCGATGGAGTAGTATCGATGAAATGCAGCCGGACTTTTCGCAAATTGTGGCGGGCGCAGCTCCCTTTCTCATGGCCGCCGTGGTGGTATTCGCCGTCTATCGGCGGTTTCGGCGCACTTTTGGGCGCCAGCTCTTACGGCCGGCGCGAATGATTTCGCGAATCGTGTTGCTGGCCCTGGTCGTCTGCGCGCTGCTGCCGATGGCGGCGCAGTCCGTAGAATTCCTGGCGGCCCAGCTCGCCGGCGCGGTGCTTGGGCTGGCTTTAGGCATGTGGGGCGCGGAGCGCACCCGCTTTCAGATGCATAACGGACAAATGCATTACCTGCCGCATACGTATACCGGCATTGCCATATCGCTGCTGTTTCTCGGCCGCCTCGCGTTCCGTGTCGTCCAGGCCTACACCGGACCGGATGCTTCGCACGTCGCCTACACCCATGCCGCAAATGCCGTGCATGGCTCGCAGGCCTTTGCGCCGGAGTCGATGATGAGGAGTCCTCGTGACGGTGGGGATACTTTTTGTGTTGGCCGGCTATTACGTGTGTTACTACGGCCGGGTGCTGTGGAAATCCAAGCACCTCAAAGCGGCAGACGTCGAAGGCTCATCAATCGCCATGACGCCGTGAGGCGCACGCTGCGCCGCGTGACTCCGATCTTTACTTGATCAAGCCGAAAAACAGTACGAGCGTCATCAGCGCCAAAGCAACCAACAACGCGTTGTGGCCCCATCGGGCTACTATTCCAATCATGTTCCAATCTCCTGAATTTACATTTTCTTCCTGCCGCGACGGATGTCCCGGCATGGACCTTTATGGGGGCGCAACTGTACATTTCCAAGCTCGGAAATACCGGTTGCAGGTCGCAAAATCTGCCAATTTTCGCCCGTTAGCGGCCTGAAAGCGGCATTTCAGATGGATATCACGTTATATGCCACCGGCGCGATTCTCATCCTCGCGGGTCTCGGCGGCGCTATCGTGCCTGCCCTTCCGGGCATTCCCTTGATTTTTGGCGGCATTTGGTTGATCGCCGCCGTCGATCGCTACCGGCATGTCGGCATGTGGTGGCTGCTTACCATCGCTTGTGTCGGTGCGGTCGGCCTGACATTAGACCTCGTCGCAGGCGCATTGGGCGCAAAGAGCGCCGGCGCCAGCCCACGGGCCGTGTTGGGCGCGTTCCTGGGTACCTTAGTCGGCCTTTTTTTTGGGCTGCCGGGCCTCCTGCTGGGGCCTTTTCTCGGCGCCGTGCTCGGCGAATTCTCCGCCGGCAACAGCGTTTTGCGGTCGACACACGTGGGCCTGAGCGCCTGGGTGGGGTTGCTCTTCGGAACGATCATCAAAATGATCTCGTCCCTGATCATGGTGGCGCTGTTCGGCGCCGGATGGTGGTCGACTCGCGGACTTTGATCCCGCTACTTCAGCGACCGGTCGAGAAAAGCATTGATGATGGGATTCAGCCATTCCGACCGGCCGGCAAAAGTAGCGTGATCCGTCCCGGGCATGACGCATAATTCCGCATCCGGCAGCGCGTGAAATATTTTTAAAGTGTGTTCGAGCGTGATCGCATCCCGGTCGCCCGAGATCACCAGCACGGGCTGTACGATCCGCGCCAGCATCGTGAGGCTCAGCTCCGATTCCGTCGGAGATGTGAGCCACAGATGAGCGAGCTTTTCACCAATCGTTCGCGGCTTTGGGATTTGCGCCGCGCGCAACTCCTCGAGATCGTCCGAGTTCAGGCCCTCCGGAGCGACATTGACGCCGCTGATGACGAGCCGCCGCACCAGTTCGGGATGGCGCAGGGCCAGCATGAGCGCGAGGATTCCCCCGTCGCTGAACCCCACCACATCGACATGAACGAGGTGCAAGTGCTGCAGCAACGCCGCCGTGTCCTCCATCATTCCGGTATAGCTCAGAGGGCCCGGCGCATCCGGCGTACGGCCCTGGCCGACCTGATCGGGCGCCACGATCCGATGGCGCTCCGCAAACACGCCGAGCTGTCGGGCGAACGAATGTTCACCGGAATCACCCCCGCCATGCAACAGCAACAGCGGCGGACCCTCGCCTTGCATGGCATAGTAGATTTGATGGCCATGAATCGATGCGCGATGCCATTCGTTGGGTTGAATCACGGCGCCGGCTGTATTGCACAAGATCAAGACTCCACAGATTGAAAGGACACCATTTCGTGTCATCGCGGCAATGCCCGGTGCATCGGCGCCTTCATTGTCCCGTCTTGATATGCGTCCAAACCCGGGTGCGCAGCCGCTCGTAGTCCGCGCCGAGTTCAACCGGCAGATATAGGTGTGCACGCACTTCGGGCGGGGGATAAACGGCGGGGTCCTCGAGTATCTCCTTGTCGACGAATGGACGCGCCGCCAGGTTGTCGTTGCCGTAATGAATGTCGTTGGTGATGTCGGCGATGACCTTCGGCTCCAGAATGAAATTCAAGAACTCGTGCGCCGCGCCGGGATGCGGTGCCGAGGCCGGAATCAGAAAGGCGTTGTACGTGATATTCGAGCCTTCCTTGGGCAATGTGAAGGCCAAGTGCGCCCCGGTCCCGTCTTCGCGGGCGCGCGCCTGCGCAACCGAATAATCGCTCGACCACGCTATGCTCAAACATGCTTCGTTCGATGCCAGTTGGTGCCAATAATCATTGGAATCGAATGTGCGAATGTACGGCCGCACCGCCATCACCACCCCCTCCGCCGCATGCAGATCCTCGACCCGCCGCGAATTCGGATCGAGATGCAGGTAAGCGAGCGCCAGTTGGATCACATCTTCCGGAGAATCCAGGAAAGTGACGCCGCACTCTGCGAAATGCGCGATGACCTTCGGGTCGAATATCATCGCCAGACTGTCCGTGGGCGCGTCCGGCATGCGTGCTTTCACGTAATCGACGTTGTACACGAAACCGTTCATGGCATGCAGATAAGGCACTGCGTAACGGTTGCCCGGATCGGCCTGCGCCTGTACGGCCAGCACCGCGGGATCGAGATTCTTCCAGTTGGGCAGCTTAGATTTGTCGAGCGGCATGTACGCGCCCGCCTTGATCTGGCGGCCGAAGAACGCGGTGTGCGTGCTGACGATATCGTAGCCCGATCTTCCCACCAGCATTTTCGCCTCGAGCGTTTGGTTCGAATCGTAGAATTCGGTTACGACTTTGATGCGGGTGCGGCGCTCGAACTCGGCGATGGTGCCGTGTCCGATGTAGTCGGCCCAGTTGTAGATATGCAATACCCGGTCTTCAGCCGCCGGGTGCCGTCCGCCGCAGGCGGCCGCACAGAGCACGAGTCCCGACGCCGCGAGGGCTGAGCTAAACGCGCGCCAGTTCAGCGCGCAGCCACTCATGGAATTGCCGGATGACGTATTCTTCAGGCATCACCACGCCGCGCACATGGGGCCCCGCGCGCAGGCCCGCTTGATTGAGCTCACATACCGCCGCGTCCTCCGTCATCACGAGGTCCGTGAAATCGACGACGTTGCGGATGTCGAACTGCGGATCAGCCAGTGATTGCGGCGAAAACAGGTATTCGACGCGCAGTTCGGTCAGCTCCGGACCCAGAGGCAGCAACCTGACCACGCGAACGTAATCGACGTGGCCCACCAGAAACACGGAAGGCAACCCGGTCATGTAAATGTGGCCGGCTTGCCGATCCGCATCGGAAATTCCGGGAAAGGGAATGCCGGTGGTTTTGCCGTTCAGGGACCACGTCGCTGCGCCCCTGCGCAGGCCTCCTTTGAACTTCGGATCGGTATCCGCAGCATGCGCATCCCACTCCGGATCGTCGCGCTCCTCCAGCAGACCGCGTCCGTAGATCGGCACGAGCTGCGACAACCGCGGATGCACGCCGGGGCAATGCAGGCACTCGTTGTAGTTTTCCCAGAATATTTTCCAATTGCTGTGGATGGTCTTGAGCAGCACGTGGCCGACCGCCAATTCCTCGAGCGGCCATGCGTCGAGCCGATTCAGAGGCAGATCGAAAATCCTGTCCAAGGGCGGCGGATCGTCGGTGAGCGCGATGAATATAAAGCCGTTCCACTCCTTGACGTTGATCTTGTAGAGCGGGTAATCGCCCACGTCGAATCCGCTTGCATGTGCCTTGGACGAGGTGCGCAGCAAGTCGCCCTGCAGGTTGTAGACCCAGGCGTGATACGGACAGACGATGGTTCCGCTGCGCAGCAGTCCGGCGCTCTCGCGGCACAGCGCCGCCCCGCGATGCCGGCAGGTGTTGTGAAATCCTTGCAGGACACCCCGATCGTCGCGCACCAGGAGTATCCTCTGATCGCCCAGCTCGAATGTGCGGAATGCCCGCGGGCGCGCCACGTCGCTGGATCGGCCGACATACACCCAGTTGCGGTACCAAACGCGCTGCAGTTCCCTTTCGTATTGACGAGGGTCGAAGTACGCATCGGCCGGCAAGCCTTCCGTATGTTCGGTAAGCCCGTTGTAGCCTAATTTGTCGATTTCGGATGAACTTTGCATCGGCCTTCCTCCGCGCCGCCGCCGCGACGATTCACCGGGCCCCAATATAACTCAAGTTCGCATCAACTTGCCGCCCGCATCGAAGGCGGCTCCCGTCAGCCGATGCGCCTTGTGGCGCTCGCCGATGATTTCAATTTCGAATCCCCCATCGGCTTTGGCCAACGCCGCCGGCACATAGCCGAGCGCCAGCGAATGGTTGACGCGATGACCGAATGCCCCGGAGGTCACCCAGCCGACGGTCTTGCCCTCGTGCCAGATCGGCTCATCCCCGATCGCGTCGGCATCGGTTGCGTCGACCTTGAAAGGCACTAGGCGCAATGCGCCGCCGCCCTCCTTCTCATCAGCGGCCGCCGAACGGCCGATGAACTCGCCCTTCTTGAAGTCGACGAACCGATCGAGCCCCGCTTCGAAAGGCCCGTAAATGGGCCGGTACTCGCGCGCCCAGCTGCCGAAACTCTTTTCGATTCGCATGGCATTGAGTGCGCGGCCGCCGAACAGCCTCAGTCCATAGTCGCGGCCGGCCTTGACGAGCAGATCGTAGAGCGCGCGTTGATAGTCGGTGGTCACCCAGATCTCGTAGCCGAGATCGCCCGTAAAGGACACCCGCCCGACATAGCCCGGCACCGTGCCGATTTCCATTCGCTTGAACGACATGAAGGGAAAAGTTTCGGTGGACAAGTCGTCGCGCACCAGACTCTGCAAAAGCGCACGGGAATTGGGACCCGCGACCGACAGTCCGACGTACTCCATTGCGCACGGGCGCACCGTTACCCCGGAAGCTGGCATGTGCCGCTCGAACCACCGCATGTAGTAGGTTTCGGCGGCATAGGTTCCCACCAAAAACACGTGATCGGCGGCAATTCGGCACATGGTGAAATCGCCGATCAGTTTCCCGCGGTCATTCAGCATCGGCGTGAGGGCGATGCGGCCCACCGCGGGCACGTGATTTGCCATCATGCGCGACAGCCAGTCCGCCGCTCCGGGCCCGCGTATGTCGAACTTGCCGTAGTTCGATATCTCAAGCAGACCGACCGAGTTCTGCACGGCCTTGCATTCTGCCGCGACATGCGGGTGCGCGTTGGAGCGGCGGAAGCTGATCTCGTCGAACGCTTCTTGCGCCGACGGCGCGAACCACAGAGCGTGCTCGAGGCCGCAGTAATCGCCGAACACCGCGTGCGCGGCCTGGAGTTTCTCGTAGATCGGCGTGGTGCGCAAAGGGCGCGCCGCCGGTAATTCTTCGTTCGGAAAACGAATGCTGAAGCGGCGGGAATAATTTTCCCGGACCTTGGCGTTGGTGTACGCAAGGGTCGCCCAGTCGCCGTAGCGGGCGACGTCCATGCCCCAGATGTCGGCGCCGGGATCGCCGTCGACCATCCATCGGGAAAGCGCCAAGCCGACGCCGCCGCCCTGACTGAAACCGGCCATCACGCCGCACGCAACCCAAAAATTCTTCAGGCCGCGAATCGGCCCAACCAAAGGATTGCCGTCGGGCGCAAACGTAAACGGCCCGTTCACCACTTTCTTGATGCCGGCACGCTCCAGCGCCGGGAAATGCGCGAACCCGACCTCCAGGCTCGGCGCGATGCGCTCCAGATCGTTGGGCAACAGATCCTGGCCAAAATCCCAAGGGGTCGTCACGGGCGACCACGGAACTCCGGCGCGCTCGTAGGTTCCCATGAGCATGCCGCCGCGTTCCTGGCGAATGTAGATTTCGCCTTCGAAATCGATCGCGTGCAAACACTCCTTTTTGCCGACCAATTCAGGCAGGTCGCCCGTGATGAGGTACTGATGCTCCATCGCCAGAATGGGCAGCTCGATCCCGACCAAGCGCCCCACTTCGCGGGCCCATAGGCCTCCGGCGTTCACAACGTGCTCGGCATGCACATTGCCGTGGTCGGTGATCACATCCCAGGAGCCGTCGGGACGCGCTTTGAGATCCGTGACTCGGGTGTGACGCACGATGTCGGCGCCGCCGATCTGCGCGGACTTCGCGTATGCGTGCGTCACGCCGTACGGATCGACGTGACCTTCGATTGGGTCGTACATCGCGCCGGCGAAATGTTTCTTCTCCATCAATGGAAACAGCTTCGCCGCCTCGTCGATGGAGATGATTTCCAGGTCCATGCCGAGGTAGCGCCCCCGCGCCTTGGCCATTTTCAGCCAGTCGAGCCGCTCGCGGGTTCCGGCCAGCATGATGCCGCCGGTGATGTGCACGCCGCAGGACTGTCCGGAAATACGCTCGATTTCCTTGTAAAGTTCGATCGTGTACTGCTGCAGCTTTGCTACGTTGGGATCGCCGTTGACGGTATGCATGCCCCCGGCCGCGTGCCATGTGGACCCCGATGTCAGTTCTGCGCGTTCGATCAACAGAACGTCCCTCCATCCGGCCTTCGTCAGATGGTAAAGGACGCTGGCTCCGACCACGCCGCCGCCGATCACCACTACCTTCGCGTGGCTCTTCATGCTCGCTCCCGATTCATTGATGGATTGATCTTTGAACAATATTCGAGGCGCTGCATCGCCCCCGCAAAACGAGTCACTCGTTCGACACCGCCAAGTGCAGGTTGGACTGAGCGCCGCCGCTGCCGCTGGTCCCGAAGCGCTCGATCAGCCATGAGCGGAAAAGCGCGATGGCGGTGTCGCCCAAACCTTCGGGGTGCGTATACAGGTAATACCCAAAGCCGTCATCTAGAGAGTTCTCGAACGGTTTGGCCAAGCGGCCCGTGCGAATGTAATCGCCGTACAGATACGTATCCACCAGCGCAATGCCCTCTCCGCTCAGCGCGTATTGCACGGCGAGCATCACGTTGTCGAATACCAGACCGCGCTCGACATGCACCGAGCCCAAATTCGCGTGTCGCGCGAATTGCGTCCACAAATGGTGCCGCGGCAGATCCGAGATGCGCACGTGCAGCAGCTCGTTCGCCTCGATGAACTGTGCCAGACTCTTACCTGCGTGCCGCTCGGCGATATTCGGGTGGCAAAGAACGCTCAGGTGCACCGGCCAGAGCAAATCCGTGACCATGTCGGTAACGGTCGGCTTCGAATACAGCACCGCCACGTCGACATCGCTCGGCGGCGGGCCCACGCCGTAGTAACTCACGAGGTCGATCTCAACCTCGGCCGCGGCGTGCCGGAAATCGCGCAATATCGGCACCGCGAGATGAACGGCGAAACTCGGCGGCATCTGCACACGAAGGGTTCGCAGCGTCGTCGAACCGTCGTTGCGGATGTCATCGAGAGCATATTCCAGGCGGTCGAAGGACTTCATGACCGCCGGCAATAGATGCTGCCCGGCTTTGGTCAGGACCAAAGCATGGGGCTTGCGCTCGAAGAGCTGCGCGCCGATCAGTTTCTCGAGCGCGATCACGTGGCGCGACAGGGCGCTTTGTGAAATCAGCAGCGCGTTGGCCGCGGCGGTGAAGCTCGAGTGCTTGGCGACGCCCTCGAAGGCGCGCAAGGCATTGAGCGGCAGCCAGCGGCGGTCGATCGTGGTCTTGCCCATGCTCTTACGGCGCCCAGGTGCTCGTGTAGCCGATCGCGCGCTTCTGGTCGGCGGTGATGGTCTTCGACGCCACATACAAATGATACGCCGCCCAGAAGCCGGTGGGCGCGAGACAGAGCAGCGCCAGCCTCAGCGACGCCGCATCCGTCGCATGGCTGCCGGCAAACCAATCGCTCAACGCGCCGACCACCCAGGGAGCGACGATGAGGTTGTAGATATTCGCCACGAGGAGCGAGATCGCAATGAACATATTGCGCATGTGGCAGGGCGCAAGATTATTGAGCAGACCGAAACAGGGCCCTATATAGAAATAGATGGCGGGAATGAAAATGCAGAACATCAGCTTGCATACCCACAGAGAGTGCGTCCAATAAGCGATCATGGAGGGGATGGTCGTCAGAGCGATTCCTGCTGCGAGCAGCCATACCACGCGGCGCGGGTCCGCCATGAAAGGTCGCGACAGGAGCCAGGCCGTGAATACGGTCGCCAAAGAGCCGCCCACCAAATGGATGTTCCCCGTGACGGCGCCCGCCTGGCCCACATCCAAGTTGTAAGCGCGCTGCAGGAACGTGGGGGTCCAGTAGATGAGCCCCCATCCCCACAAGGCGCAGAGACCGCCGCCCATAACCACATGAAAGGCTGCTTTTTGGCGCCACAGAAACCGCAATGATACCGACAGCGACGGCTTGATCTCATCGACGCTGGCGTCCAATCGGCCGCGTTTCGGCTCGCGCACGGTCAAATACACGATGGTGCCGACGACGAGGCCCGGGATCCCCAAGGCAAGGAACGCCGCGCGCCAGCTGAAGGCATGAGCGACGGCGCCTGCCATGTTCGCGCCCAGCCATGCACCTATTGGTGCACCCAGTGCCAGCACCGTCATCGCCATGGGCCGCCGGGGCGGCGGAAAATAGTCAGAGACGATGGCGGTGGACGGGGGCGTTCCGCCCGCTTCGCCCGCTCCTACGCCGATGCGGCCCAAAAGGAATTCCCAATAATTCCGGGAGATCCCGCAAAGCGCGGTGAAGGCGGACCAAATGATCAAAGAGGCGGCCAGGATATTGCGCCGGTTGGAGCGATCGGCGAACCAGGAAATCAGAATGCCGAATGAGACATAAAAAATTGCCAGCGGAGCGCCCGTGAGCCACGCGACCCCCTTGTCCGTCAACTTCAATTCCAGGCGTATCGGCTCGAGGACGGTGGACACGACATACCGGTCGGCGATGTTGATCGCGTAGATCAGGCACATCAGGATCAGAACGTACCAGCGCTCGATCGAAGACGGCGCCTGGGTTCGCGGTAGGTCAATGGCTGTTGTGCTCAAGCTATGCAACCTTGGGGTTGTTTGGCCCTTGCACCATACAGGGTTCGGCGCCGTTTCGCGACGGGCCCGGGGGTGCGAAAAATGACATGGGTGAATCGCGAAATGGCATAGCGGGATGAGAACGAAAGACTAAGCTCGTTGCATGGAATCCTTTGACTACATAATCATCGGCGCGGGCTCCGCAGGCTGCGTGCTGGCCGATCGACTGTCGGCGAGCGGCCGCGACCGGATTTTGGTTCTCGAAGCCGGCGGCACCGACCGACGGTTTTGGATCAAGACTCCCATCGGCTACGGACGCACTTTTGCCGACGCCGCGGTCAATTGGAAGTATCAGACGCTGCCGAATCCGGGCCTCAACGGGCGCAGCATCTATTGGCCCCGCGGCCGCGTGGTCGGCGGCTCGAGTTCCATCAACGCACTGGTCTACTGCCGCGGAATACCAGCCGACTTCGATGACTGGCGGCAGATGGGCAATATCGGATGGGGATGGGAGGATGTGCGGCCGTACTTCGAACGCTCGGAGCGCCGGGTCGATGCGGCAGGCTGCGCCGGCGGAGATGGGCCCCTGGACGTCAAGGACGTGACGCCGTTTCTGCATCCGATGCGGCGGAATTGGCTGGATGCGGCGGCCGAATTAGGCCTGCCGGTGACGGACGATTTCAACGGCCCGCACCCGGAAGGCCTGGGCTGCTATCAAGTGACGATTCGCAACGGTATTCGCCGCTCCGCTGCCGACGCCTTTTTACGGCCCGCACTGCGTCGCGGCAACATCCGCCTCGAGACCGGCGCCTGGGTAAGTAAAATCCGTTTCGATCAGCGGCGAGCCGTCGGGGTGGAATATGCACGGGGCGGTGCCGGAAAATTCGCCGCAGCCGACCGCGAGGTCATTCTGTGCGGGGGGGCGGTCAATTCGCCGCAGTTGCTGCAGCTCTCCGGTATCGGCCCTGCATCCACGTTGCAAGCGGCCGGAATCGCGACGTTGCTGGATAATCCTGCGGTCGGCGGAAATCTTCAGGATCATCTGGCCGTCGTCTATTCATTCAAGGCCACGCAGAGCGACGCTGAACGATGAGCTTCATTCGACAGCCGCGCAGATGTTCGCGGGCCTGCGCTATCTTCTGGCGCGGCGGGGGCCGTTGGCCTTGAGCGTGAATCAATTCGGCGGGTTCGTGCGCGCGAACCCCGCCGGTACGCGCCCCGATGTGCAACTCTACTTCAATCCGGTGACCTATGGCGCAGGCGACGCGGCCCGCACTCGTATCGAGGTGGATTCGTTTTCCGGATTTTATTTGTGCTTTCAGCCGACGCGGCCGACGAGCGTGGGACGCATCGATATCGCGAGCCCCGATTTTCGTCATCCGCCGAGCATCGCCCCCAACTATTTGTCCACCGACAAAGACATCGTTGACGTGGCGCACGGCGGCCGATTGCTGCAGGCCATCGCCCGGACGCGGGCAATCAAGGCGCTGATACGCGAACCCATTGCGCCCGATCTCGATGCGATGGGTCCTGACGGCTTGATTGCGGATTTCCGCGCGCGAGCATCCACGGTGTATCACCCCGTCAGTACCTGCCGCATGGGGGCGAGCGGCGCGAACTCCGTCGTGGATGCATCGCTAAGGGTGCACGGCCTCGAGCGCTTGCGCGTCGTGGATGCGTCCGTGTTTCCGACCGTCACGTCCGCAAACACCAACGCACCGACCATCATGGTGGCGCAAAAGGCCGCCGATTTAATTCTGCGACGGATGAATCCTACGGAGGGGAAGAGGATATGAAACTCGACAGCGTCAATGTATTTCTCGTCAGCAACCCGCCGCCGAGCTTCGGCGGCCGGTATTTCGTATTTTTGAAATTGCGGACCGCATGCGGAATCGAAGGGGTCGGCGAAGTGTATGCCGCCACATTCGGCCCCAAGGTTTTGGGAAGGATGATCGAAGACCTGTTTGCGCGGCGCTTCGCGGGTCGCGATCCATTTCAAATCGAATCGCTGTGGCGCGAGAGCTACGGCTCAGGATTCAGCCAGCGCCCGGACCTCTCGCTGGTGAGCGTCATCAGCGGACTGGAAATGGCCTGCTGGGACATCATCGGCAAGGCCGTCGAGCAGCCGATTTATAATCTGATGGGCGGCAAGGTAAACCAGCGCCTCCGCACCTACACGTATTTATACCCGGCCGCCGGCGAAGGCGACGACTTTTATAACGATCCGGATCGATCGGCGTCGCGCGCCGCCGAGTACGTCGCGCAGGGGTTCACGGGACTCAAGTTCGACCCCACCGGAGGTTTCTCGGCGTACGATCCGCGGCAGCCCACCCAGGAAGCTCTCGAACGCACGGTGCGTTTGGTGAGGCTGGTGCGCGAAGCCGTCGGCCGCAGTGCGGACCTCTTGCTCGGCACCCATGGCCAGTTCACGACCTCGGGCGCCATTCGGCTGGCAAGGCAACTCGAGCAATATGATCCCCTCTGGTTCGAAGAGCCTGTGCCCCCCGAGATGCCGGAACAGATGGCGATCGTGGCGCGCGGTACCGGCATTCCCATCGCCACCGGCGAACGCTTGACCACCAAGTACGAGTTCGCGCGTGTGTTGGCGTGCGGCGCCGCGAATATCCTGCAAATGAACTTGGGCCGCGTCGGCGGGTTGCTCGAAGCGAAAAAAGTCGCCGCCCTGGCGGAGGTTCATTATGCGCAGATCGCTCCGCATCTTTATTGCGGGCCCGTGGTCGGCGCCGCGAATATCCAGATTGCCACGTGTTCGCCCAATTTTCTGATTCTCGAGAGCATCCAGCAGTGGGGGGGCATCCACGCGGAACTCCTCAAGAAGCCGATCCGCTGGGAAGACGGCTACGTCGTTCCGCCCACGGCGCCCGGCCTCGGCGTCGAACTCAACGAAGAGGTGGCGCGCACCCACGCTTACGTCGAGGACAGCCCCCTGCACCTCGAGATGATAGACAGGCCGTTGGGAAACCCATCCGTGGCGGTGAAACCTGTGGGCGCGTTGCGCCTATGAGTTTGAGCTACGGCTTCATCGGACTCGGTAATCTTGGGCGACATCTCGCCGTCAACTTATGCCGGGGCGGCTTCGATGTCGGCGTGCACGATCTGCAGCGGAGCGCTGCCGACGCCGTTCTCGCGGCCGGGGCGCGCTGGGCGGATTCCATCGCAGATCTCGCCCGCGCCAGCGATTGCTTGATCACCTGCCTGCCCTCGCCGGCGGCGACGGCGGCGGTATTGGATGAAGCGCTCCCCTGCATGCGGCGCGGCGCCACGTGGATTGAAATGAGCACCAACGATTTCGCCCAAATCGAGGCTCTGGCCGCGCGGGCCGAATCCCTCGGGATTGCCGCCCTCGCCTGCCCCGTCACGGGCGGTGTGCATCGCGCCGAGGCCGGCGATATCACGGTGCTCGTCGGGGGTGCGCAGTCCGTGTATGCAATGCATGAGGCGGCGCTGAAGGCCATGGGCGGTCGCGTGATCCATTTGGGCGGGTTCGAGCAGGCCGCCGTTACCAAGGTGGTGACCAATATGCTGGCCTTCATCCACCTGATTGCCGCCGGCGAGGCGCTCATGTTGTGCGCCAAGGGAGGCGTCGATTTGCGGGCCGCCTTCAACGCCATTGCCGCCAGCTCGGGCAACAGTTTCGTTCACGAGACCGAGAGCAAGGTGATCTTGAACGGCAGCTACGATATTGGATTCACGATGGACCTGGCATGCAAGGACGCCGGCTTCGCCGTCGAATTCGGGCGCCGCTTCGGGGTGCCGTTGCGCCTTGCCTCCCTGATGGAGCAAACCTTCATCGAAGGCCGCGCAAAGTATGGGGGAGATGCATGGTCATCGATGATCGTGAAGCTGCTGGAGGAGGCGGTCGGTACGCCATTGCGGGCACCCGGATTCCCGGCGCGCCTGGGGCCCGAGGATGCCTGAAAAGATGTCGCAAATTGGTAAGGACGCATCGCTAAACGGCATAACGGCGAAAAATTGATCGGCTAAGCTCAGACCGAAGTAAAAGAAGCCACGGGATGCAGGTATGAACTCCAATTCGAAGCTCTCCTATGCGATTGCGGTGATTCTGAGCGGCGGCGCCCCCGGGCTGGTCCAGGCGGCAATGGCGGCGGAAACCGAGGCAAGCGAGGGTATCCAAGAGATTACCGTGACGGCTCAGCGCCGCACGGAAAGCATCCAAAACGTGCCGATCACGATTACGGCGCTTACCGGCGAGACGATCAAGGAACTGAACATCTCGACCTTGAACGACTACGTGAAGTTCCTGCCCAACGTCACGGTCGCGAACCAGGGCCCGGGTCAAGGCCTCATTTATATGCGCGGCTTGGCGACGACAGAGGACGGCCCGCAATCCTCCGGTGCGACGGGAAGCTTTCCGAACGTCGCCGTCTATCTCGATGAGCAGTCCGCTCAGCTGCCGGGCAGAAATCTCGACGTGTATGCAGCCGACATCGAACGCATCGAAGTACTTGAAGGCCCGCAGGGGACCCTCTTCGGCGCCGGCGCCCAGGCCGGTGTGATTCGCTACATCACCAACAAGCCCAAGCTCGACAAGACCGAAGCGATCGTCAACGCCGGCTACGGCTATACCTCGCACGGCGACCCGAGCACCAGCCTCGACGCGACGCTCAATCTGCCTCTGATCGACAATACACTGGCGGTCCGTGCGGTCATCTACGACGAGCGGCGCGGCGGCTACATCGACAACGTGCCCGGCACCTTCACTCGCAAGGACAGCGATATCGGCATCGGTGCCTACTTCGGCGGCCACGTTCCTGCGATCAACGAGGTTGCAAACAACAACTCGGTGACCGGCAGGGCCATCAACCCCGTCACGTATCAGGGCGTTCGGTTGTCCGGCCTGTACCAGGTCAACGACGACTGGAATCTCCTTTTATCGCAGTCTTACCAGTTCATGGAAGCGGACGGCATCTTTGCCGAGATGCGTCACGGCACCGACGGCCAGCCGCTGCCGGACCTCTCGGTTAATTTGTTCACGCCGCAGTATGACAAGGACCGTTTCGAGAACACCGCGTGGACCGTGAACGGCCGCATCGCCGCGCTCAAGGCCGTGTACACGGGAGGATACCTGGTGCGCAAGGTGGATCAGGTCGCCGATTATACGAACTACAATCGCGGCGCCTATGGCGATTACTACTCCTGCATCCTGCCGGGCACGCCTCAAGCGATTGCGAATGGGACGCCCGCAGGCGCCTGCCTTTCGCCGATCGCCACTTTCCGAGTGCAGCAACGCAACACCCATCAGAATCACGAGTTTCGCCTGAGCACGCCGGACAACTGGCGTTGGCGCGCCATCGGCGGTCTCTTCTACGAAGATTTTCTGGTTCAGGATATTTCCGACTGGCACTACCGCGCACCGGGCGCGGGCTTCATACCCTTGATCGCGCCCCCCGGGTCGAGTGCGAATAACCACGCGGTGCGTGACAACTCCATCGGCTTCTACGACGACATCCAGCGCGGCTACAAACAGAAGGCGGCGTTCTTTTCCACGGACTTCGAAATCATTCCGAAGACTTTGACCGTCACCGCCGGCACGCGCTACTACAATATGGACACTTTCGAGAAGGGCGCGAAAGGCGGCAGCTATGACTGCCGGCCGGGCGGCTTATACCCGTTTGTGGGTCCAGATCAGATTCTGAACGGCGCCTGCAACAACGGTCTCAATCTGGACACGTTCGTCGTCCCGTCCGGCAACGAAGCCTATTCGGACAAAAAGGTCGGCTTGGAAAAGACCTACAAAGGCTTCAAGAGCCGCGCCAACATAAGCTGGAAGTTCATGGAGGACGGCTTGCTGTACTACACCTGGTCGCAGGGCTTTCGCCCGGGCGGTTTCAACCGCTCATCCGGATTCGTGAGCGCCACGCAGTCGCCGCTGGTCAACGTGTATCAAACTCCGATCGGATTCGCGCCGGATGTCTTGACCAATAACGAGTTGGGTTTCAAGACCCAGTGGCTCAACCACCGGCTGCAATTCAACGGCACGATATATCGGGAAGACTGGAAAAACGTTCAGATCGGGCTGTTCGATCCCGGGGTGCTGGGCAATTTGACATTCACGACCAACGGGCCCGATTACCGAGTCCGTGGCTTCGAGACGGAAATCATCGCCCAGCCGCTCACCGGACTCACGGTCACGGTGGCGGGGTCCTGGAACCATTCCGAACTGGTCAATACTCCGACCCTCTTCGACAAGAACGGCGCTCCCATCAATTGGACAGCGCTTGGTCTGCACAACCCGTATGGCGACACGGGCAGTCCCCTCGCGCAGTCGCCGCCCTTCCAGGGAAACGTGCGCGTCCGCTACGAAGTTCCGATGGGAAGCTACAACGCCTTCGTGCAAGTGGCCGCCACGCACCGCGCGCACTCGCTCGCCACCACGGACAAACTTGCGACCGAAAACGACAAGGTCACGCCCGTCGACTATGTCCTGCCGGCATTCACGACCTACGACCTATCGGTGGGCGTCGCGAAGGACCAGTGGACGGCGCAGATCTACGGCACCAACATCACCGACACGCGCGGCGTCGACTTCTCCACGTACGCGCAAAAGGTCAAGGAGGATACGGTCATCCGGCCGCGTACGGTGATGCTGAAAATCGGGTACAAGTTCCAATAGGGGGATTCTCGCGGAGCGCAAGTCCATTAGAATCGGCCCGTATGGCCGCCATGCTCCCCGATTCCCTTCCGTCCCGTGTCGAGGCGGAAATCGGCCGCGCCCGATCGATGCTGCAAAAGGGCCAGTTTCAACAATCGCTCTTGGCCGCCGAAACTCTATCCGCCGAATTTCCCGAGAACCGCGACGTCCTCTATCTGATCGCCGTCAATCAGCGCTACCTGGGACGAATCCCCGCGGCGCTCGCCACGCTCGAGCGATTCGAGGCTCTGCATCCCGACTATGGCCGCCTGTTCCAGGAACGCGGCCACTGCTACCGCACCGCCGGCGACGCGCCGGCGGCAATCGCGGCCTACCAGGCGGCTGTCGACCGCAATGCTGCCCTGCCGGCCAGTTGGAAGGCGCTCGCCGCTTTATTGAGGTCGGCAGGCCGCACCGCTGAGGCCGACAACGCGGCCCGCGTGGCGGCAAGCCTCGAGCGTCTGCCGGCGGCGATCGTTACCGCGAATAGCTTGTTTGCGGAGGGCGATACCCATGCGGCCGAAAAGATGGTCCGGCAGTACTTGCAACAAGACCCGGCGCACGTCGAGGGAATGCGACTGCTCGCCAGAATCGGCATGAAGCTCGGTGTCCTGGACGACGCCGAGTTCTTGCTGGAGAGCGTCTTGGAGTTCGCACCGGACTATCACGCCGCGCGGTATAACTATGCCCAGGTGCTCGCCGATCGCCAGAGGCACTCGCGCGCGCTCGAGCTGGTCCGGCAGCTTCTGGCGATCGAGCCCCAAAATCCGATGTTTCGCTCGCTGGAGGGGAACGTCTTGGTGGGCCTCGGCGAGCATGAAGCGGCGCTCGAGCTGTTCTACGAACTTCGCGATCAGTCGCCTGCAAATCCGACGCTGCACCTCGCGATTGGGCACGCCCACAAAACCGTCGGCCGCCAGCAGGAGGCCATTGAATCCTACCGCCGCGCTGCACACGTGCGGCCGCACTTCGGCGACGCATACTGGAGCCTCGCAAACCTCAAGACGTATCGCTTCACCGACGATGAAATCGCGCAAATGCGTGCCCACGGATCCGCGCAAAGCACCCCACTCGCCGACCGTTACCACCTGTGCTTCGCCCTGGGCAAGGCGCTCGAGGACCGCGCGGAATACGCCGAATCGTTTCGCTTCTACGAACAAGGCAATGCGCTGAAAAAAGAGGAGCTGCGCTTCGACGCGGCCGCGCTCGAGCGCAATTTGCGGCGGCAGGCCACCGTCTGCACGGGCGAATTCTTCGCGGCACGCCAGGGATTCGGATGCGCCGATCAGTCGCCCATTTTCATCGTGGGCTTGCCGCGCGCCGGCTCGACGTTGGTGGAGCAAATCCTCGCCTCGCATTCGCAAGTGGAGGGCACAAAGGAGCTCGCCGATATTCCGCGGCTCGTGCACCAACTGAACGGCCGCGAATCGAACGACTCGATGCCCCGCTACCCCGCGGTGCTCGCCGATCTCCGTGCCGAACAATTGCGGCATTTCGGCGAGAAATTCCTCGTCGATACCCAGCCGTACCGGCGAGGGAGACCCTTCTTCATCGACAAAATGCCGAACAACTTTCGCCATATTGGCCTCATCCACTTGATTCTGCCCAATGCCAAGATCATCGATGCGAGGCGCGAGCCCATGGCTTGCTGTTTCGGTAACTTCAAGCAGCTCTTTGCGAGCGGCCAAGAGTTCACTTATGGCCTCGAGGACATCGGGCGTTACTACCGCAATTACCTCGAATTGATGGAACACTGGAACGCGGCACTGCCGGGCAAGATACTCAAGGTGCAGCACGAAGACCTGGTCGAGAACCTGGAAGGAAACGTCCGCCGCATTCTGGATTTTTGCGGGCTCGAGTTCGAATCGACGTGCGTTGAGTTCCATAAGACGCAGCGGAGCATACGGACCGCGAGTTCGGAGCAGGTTCGCAGGCCCATTTCCAAGGAAGGATTGGATCTATGGCGGAATTTCGAACCCTGGCTCGCGCCTCTGAAGGCAGCGCTTCGCCCCCCGGCGACAATGTGACAGTCCGCGTTGTTGACACGCAACAAAGGGTGTCGCGCCCATCGCGCGAATGCTCCGCTCGTCCTTGGATCGCCGCTCCTGAGGCGTCGACGGATTTGGGCAAGCCCGCGATGCGTTGGGGGGAGGGCCCGAAGCGGGGGACTGCGACGGTGCACAGCCTGTTACTGCTCATGCGTAGTTCCCGGCGCTAGGGCCGGAGCACAACCAAATTCGCGAGGAGAACGCGACCGGGCCAATGCCTTACGTCATATATATTGTATATGTACTTGTTTACTTTGGAAACTTTCTCGGCTGCAACCAGGCCGCAATCTTGAGCGGCTACCTCATTGCGCGCTGATCTCCCAACTCAGTGTGCCGCTGCGAGAATCCATGGCAACGGACGCCCGGGTGGAGCAACTGGGGGCAGATCGACCGGCATCTCGGCCCGCGCCGAGGGCTCACGACGGTGACGTCTATGCTAGCTCCGGCAGGCGTCGCGTGCGACATCGAATTTCCGTATGGCCGAATCTAAAATTGGCATGCGGCCGATGCATGGCCACAACAAAATAGCCCTTTCGCTTTGCGCAGGCGATGCTATTCTCTGAATTAATTACAAAGCCTGATGGCGATAGCCGGGTTCTCATAAGGAAGGGATGGAAGCATGAATTCAAATCAGAAGTTGTCCTATGCGATTGCAGCCATCCTGAGCGGCTCGGCCGCGGGATTCGCCCATGCGGCCACGGCGACCGACACTGAGGCCTCCGATTCGATCCAAGAAATTACCGTGACGGCGCAGCGCCGCACGGAAAACGTTCAGAACGTACCCATTACCATTCAGGCGTTGACGGCAGACACGCTGACCCAACTCAGCGTCACCACGTTCGACGACTTCGTGCGCTACCTGCCCAATGTCACGGCCCCCTCGAACGGCCCCGGACAAGGCAACGTATTCATGCGCGGCCTCAGCACCGGTGCTGCGGGCACCCAATCGAGCGGTTCGATCGGCGGCTTTCCGAATGTCGCGATCTACCTCGACGATCAGTCCGGCCAACTGCCCTCGCGCAATCTCGACATCTATGCCGCCGACCTCGAGCGCATCGAAGTTCTCGAAGGGCCCCAAGGCACGTTGTTCGGCGCGGGTGCGCAAGCAGGCGTGATCCGTTACATCACGAACAAGCCCAAGCTCAATGTGACCGAAGCGACTATCGAAGCCGGCTACGGCGTCACCGCGCACGGCGATCCGAATACCGACCTGACTGCGGTCCTCAACTTGCCGCTGATCAACGACACCCTCGCGCTGCGCGCGGTGATCTACAACGATCGGCGCGGCGGCTACATCGACAATGTGCCGGCAACCTTCACCCGCAAGAACACCGATCTTGGCATTTACTACGCCAATAACCCCGGTGGCGGCGTTCCAGCCGATGCGCCCGCGATCAACAACAACGCCATCGCCGCTCGCGCCATCAACCCGGTCACCTATCAGGGCACGCGCGTGGAAGGGCTGTATCAGATCAATGACGATTGGAACGTGCTGATTACGCAGTCCTACCAGAACATCGACTCGGAAGGCGTTTTCTATCAGATGCCTCATGCCTCGGACGGCGGCGCCCTCAATCCGCTCGAAGTTACGCTGTTCAACAATGCCTTCAACAAGGATCGGTTCGAGAATACGGCGTGGACCGTCAACGGCCAGGTCGGTTTTCTACACGCGGTATACACCGGTGCTTATCTGGACCGTCACGTGTCGCAGGTCGGGGACTACACGAACTATGCGCGCGGCGTTTTTGCGGACTATTACCAATGCTACGGCCCCGGCACCGGCTTCTATCTCGCGACGCCGACGCCGGGCCTCACCTCGAAGTGTTACTCGCCGAGCAGCACGTGGCGCGAAACCGAGCGCAATGAGCATCTCAGCAACGAATTCCGCTTGAGCACGCCGGATGATTGGCGCGTGCGCGCCATCGCCGGTGCGTTTTTCGAGACCAATAGGCTCTTCGACCAGACCGATTGGCTGTACAAAACTATTCCGAACTGCACCTCGAACACCCCGCCGGGCACGCCGGGCAACACGGGTTGCATGTCGAATGTCGGCACGGTGCCCGGCACGACCGTGGAGAACCCCGGCGTTCAGAACGACAACGTCGCGTTCTTCGAGGACACCACGCGTCAAGTCAAACAGGCTGCGGGGTTCACATCGATCGACTTCGACATCATTCCCAAAGTGCTGACCATCACGGGAGGCACCCGTTACTACAATTTCGATGAGTACTTCAAGGGCAGCGTCAGCAGCAGTTTCGGCTGTTTCGAGGCGGGAGCGCCTCCGGGCGGCTGCATCGCGGGCGGCAACAACCTCGACAAGAGAAACCTCACCTCCAAGGAACACGGCTTCAAGAGCCGCGGCAACATCACGTGGCACATCACCCCGGACATCATGGTGTATGCGACGTATTCCCAGGGCTTTCGCCCCGGCGGCTTCAACCGCGTGAACAACTGTCACATTCGCGGAACGGACGGGCTCAATCAGTTCTGCATACCGCAGACGTATAAGTCCGACGACTTGACGAACAAGGAGATCGGCTGGAAGACGGAGTTTCTGGATCACCGACTGCAATTCAACGGTGCTCTGTATCAGGAGAACTGGGACAACGTACAGGTCGGGTTCTTCGATCCCGGCGAAACGGGCAATCTGACCTTCGGAACCAACGGGCAGAATTATCGGATTCGCGGCATCGAGACCTCGATCGTGGCACGAGTGACGCAAGGCCTCACGCTGCAGGGCGGCGCAGCCTGGAATTCGAGCAGCCAGACCAATTCGCCGGCGCTGATCGACACCAATCCGGCGAGCAACAACTTCGGCAAACCCATCACCGTGTCGTGCGATAAGACCGGAGCGAACTGCAAACCGCTCAACAATCTGTTCGGCCCGCCGGGCGGCCCGAGTGCCAACTCGCCGCCCATCGAGTTTAATCTACGCGCGCGCTACGAGTTTACGATGAATGGCTACACCCCATTCGTGCAGGTCGGCGCCACGCACACCGGACACTCGTTCACCCAAGGAGGAAGCAATCCCTCGATCTCGGCCGGCGGCATCAATACCACCCTGCTGCGCTTCGAGAACCCGGCATATACGACCTACGATGCTTCGGCGGGCGTGGCGAAGGACGCATGGAACGCGCATGTGTTCGTGCAGAACCTCACCAACTCGAATGCCAGTCTCTTTACCAATACGGGACAGTTCACGGTGGCGGAAACCGTCCTTCGTCCCCGGGTGATCGGCGTAAAGATCGGCTATAAATTCTAAACGAGCTTTGAATCATCGCGGCTACCCGCTCGAGGGTCTGACGCAGTAGTATCAAAGGCGGGCCTGAGCCCGCCTTTTTTTTGGGAAGCCATGCAAGCAGCCGCTGCTACAACCGCCCTTTCTCCCGTCGCGGCGGAAGTCCTGCGTATACGGGGGCTCATCGAGCGCCAGCAATTCGCGGCGGCGCTCAAAGCGGGCGAAGCCTTGGCGGTCGAGGTTCCGGAAAACCGCGATGTCCTCTACATGATTGCCGTCAGCCGGCGTTATTTGAAGCAGGAAGACGAGGCGCTGGCCGCCCTGGAGCGGCTGCAGAGGCATCACCCGAACTTCAGTCTTCTGTTTCAGGAGCGAGGCCACTGCTACGTCGCGAAACGCGATGCGGCGCGCGCCATCGAGGCGTTCTTGAGTGCCGTGAACATCAATCCGGCCTTGCCGGCGAGTTGGCGCACCCTGCAGACGCTGTTTCGGATGACGGGCCAGGCCGAGAACGCCGAGATGGCAGCCGCGCATGTGGCCACGCTCGCGAAACTGCCGCCCGAGATCGTCACGGCGACCGCCATGTTTTCCGATGGAGATTTGGCGCCCGCGGAAGAGATCGTGCGGGCGTTTCTGTTGAAGAACGGCAATCACGTCGAAGCGATGCGGCTGCTCGCGCGGATCGGGCTTGCACACGACGTGCTCGACGATGCGGACGTCTTGCTGGAGGCCGTGCTCGCGATTGCTCCGGACTATCGAGCCGCCCGCTACGACTATGCCGTCGCGCTGCTCCGGCGCCACAAGCATGAGCAGGCCATTGCCGAACTCGAAAAGCTGCTCGAGCTAGATCCGAAGAATCGAGCATACAAAACCACGTACGCGACCACGAAGGTGGGCCTGGGCGATCACGAGCGGGCGCTTGGGCTCTATCAGGAACTCATCGCCGACGCCCCGCAATCGCTTCAGGCATCCGAGCTGCATCTGTCGGTGGCGCACTCGTTCAAGGCGCTGGGACGCCAGCCGGAGGCGATCGAATCCTATCGTGCTGCGGCGGCGGCCCGGCCGAGTTTTGGAGATGCCTATTGGAGCCTTGCCAACCTCAAGACTTATCGCTTCACGGCAGAGGAAATTTCACGCATGCGCGCCGAAGAGGCTGCCGAGACGACCGCGCCCGTGGACCGCTACCACCTGTGCTTCGCCCTCGGCAAAGCGCACGAGGACTTGGGCGAATACGAGGAGTCTTTTCGTTACTATGAACGCGGCAATGCGCTCAAGAAGTCTCAGAGCCGCTATCGGCCGGAACCGATCGAACGCAACACGCGCCTGCAGAAAGCGATTTGCACCCCGGAGTTCTTCGCCGCCAGGCGCGGCGTCGGCTGCGACGATCCCGACCCCATCTTCATTGTCGGCCTGCCGCGGTCCGGCTCCACGCTGCTCGAGCAAATCCTGGCCTCGCATTCGCGGGTCGAAGGCACGATGGAGCTTGCCGATATTCCGCGCTTGGTGCTGGATCTGCAAGGGCGCGAGGCGGAGAGTGACAATCCGCGCTACCCGGCCGTGCTGCGCGATCTAGAGCCCGCAGACTTCCTCAGGATGGGCAAGAAATACATCAGCGACACTCGCGTGTACCGTACCGAGAGACCCTACTTCATCGACAAGATGCCGAACAACTTTCGCCATCTCGGGTTGATCCACCTGATTCTGCCGAACGCCAAGATCATCGATGCTCGCCGCAACGCAATGGCGTGTTGTTTCAGCAATTTCAAGCAGCTCTTTGCCTCCGGACAGGAGTTTACATATGGCCTCGAGGACATCGGCCGGTACTATCGAACGTACGTCGAGCTGATGGCGCATTGGGATACGGTCATTCCCGGCAAAATCTTGCGCGTCGAGCATGAAGCCGTCGTCGATGATCTCGAGGCGAATGTGCGCAGGATTCTCGATTTCTGCGAGCTGGAATTCGAGCCTCGGTGCATCGAGTTCTACAAGACCGAGCGCAGCGTCAGAACGGCGAGCTCGGAGCAGGTACGTCAGCCGATTTTCAAGGAAGGCGTCGATCAGTGGCGGCATTTCCTACCCTGGCTAGCCCCGCTCAAGGCTGCGCTCGGGTCGGCGTCTTGAATTCACAGCATTGAGGATATTCGACTATGTGGTCGCGAATTGCAGTTGCCGTGTCGGTTGCCGCGTATTGTTTGACGGCAACTCCCGGCGTCGCCCGGGCCGATCCGGCGGAGCTTCTTCCGGTGCAGGCTTTCGAATCCGATCGGATGCTCGAAGCGCCGGTTGCGAACGGAGCATTCGTTCCGAGTGAGAATGCCCTGCCTGCCCCGGCCTTCGCCGGCGTGCTCAAGATCCACGCAACGACCATGCAAACGCTGCCGGTGCTGACTCAACCCCTGATCGAGGGGCGCGATGTGCGTATTTTTCCCGGCGTGCAGCTGGAGTTCTTCACGGTCGGCGACGTTCTGGTCCCCGTTCAGCGCGGCGAAATGGTGCGCGAAACCGGCGCCGGAACTGCTCACAGCTACTGGCGGATCATTCCGCAGTTCGGCAAGGTGTGGCGCGAGAAAGGCGATGGGGATTGGTCGCGCGCCGCGTTTCCCATCATGCTGGTCAACGACACGGAGAATCACGCGCATCAGGGGCTGGCGACGTTTCTATACAAATCGGGACAGGCCAGTGCCCTTAGATTTCAGTTCGTCCAGCAAACCGGCCCGTACCTCATCAAACAATACTTCGTCGCCTGGGGTTATGCGCCGACCCAGCTCGGCGCCGGAAATTCCCAAAAGATCGAGGCGCGCCGCGTGCAGGCACAGGCCGAATTGGCGGACCGGCTGCCCGCAAAACCGTGGGGCGAACTGGTCAAGTCCGTGCCGCCGGGCACCCTCGACGGCTTCGGCGGACCCATCTATCCGAAGTGGCAAGTGGCGGTGGCGCTGGTTCGCGACGGCACGCTGTACTACCAAGATCCAATCACACCCTATGGCCCCTACCCGTATCCCCTCGAGATGCGCTTCGGCGTGCGTTCGGTCACCAAGGCCGTGTTTGCGCCGCTCGCGCTCCTGCGTCTCGCACAGGTATACGGCCCCTGGGTGCTCACGCTCAAAATCGGAGACTATGTGCCGGGGCTCGATCCGAAGTGGCGCCGCGTCCGCTTTTTAGACGCGGCGAACATGGCGACCGGTTTCGGCGGCATGGGCAGCACCAAGACCCATCCCAACGACATCTTCGACGGCTATTTGGGGGGTGACTACGATGCCTGGTACCTGGCTCCGTCGCACGCGGACAAGGTTCGACAGATGGCTGCAACGCTTCATCCCTATCCCTGGGAGCCCGGCACCGTCATGCGATACCGTGACCAGGATTTCTACGTCTTGGGCGCCGCCATCGACAGCTTCCTCAAGTCGGTGAGAGGGCCCCAGGCGGACCTCGGCGAGATGGTACAGAATGAGGTATTCACTCCGATCGGCATTCACCAGGCGCCCATCGTGAGAACCCGTGAGGCCGGCGGCCGTGACGGTCTGGTGTGGTGCAACGCCGGCTATTACCCGACGCTGGATGATCTCGCAAAGATCGCTCTGCTGTTCGAGTCGCGCGGCGCCCATGGGGGGGTGCAGATACTGAATCGCGACTTGACGGCGGATCTCCTGGCCGCGCGCGACGCCATCGTCAAGAACGCCGATGCCGCGCTGGGACCCGTTGCAGCGCCGTTGCCCGGCTCCAAGGAAGATGGTCTCTACAAGATGGGCTTTCACTTCCTGCGCTACGTGAACGGGAGCGGCACGGTGCAGTATCTGCCCAGCATGCACGGCTCGGGCGACAACGAAGTCATCCTGTACCCGAACCGCATGGTGTCCATCGTCATGGCAAAGGCGTCGGAAGAGATTCTGGGTTCGGAGAAGACCAGGTCGGACGAGGGACCGGTGACGATTCGAGCCGTCGAGCGCCTGGCGCCGTTCTAACGCCTGGCGCCGTTCTAGCGCCTGGCGCCGTTCTAACGCCTGGCGCCGTTCTAACGCCTGGCGTCTCCTTCAAGCGCCTGGCGTCCTTACAGCGTCTGGCGTCCTTCTAGCGTGTGTCGCCCTCCAGCGGCCGCTCTAGGGTTCACCGCTGCCGATTTCGGCCCGGCGCTGCGTCACGTAGGCATCCAGCGATTCGCGAATCGCCGGGTCCATTGCGGGCTGTTCGTACTCCTCGAGCGCCTGCTTCCAAATGCCCGTAGCGCGCTGCGTCGCGTCCTTACCGCCGCCGAGCTGCCAGCTTTCGTAGTTTTGCCAATTGGAAACGAGCGGCTGGTAGAAGGCGTGCTCGTAGCGCGCCATCGTGTGCGGCTCGCCAAAAAAGTGGCCGCCGGTCGGGACACCCTTGATGGCATCGAATCCAAGCTCTTGCTCATCGACGACAATGGGCTTGAGGAACTCGATCATCATCTGCAGCATCTCGACGTCGAGGATCAGCTTCTCGAATGACGCAGTCAATCCTCCTTCTTGCCAGCCGGCTGCGTGGTACACGAGATTGCCGTGGCCCAGAATCGCACCCCAGAGGGACATCTGGGTCTCATAGGCTCCTTGAGCGTCGGCCGCATTGGATGCGCTGGCATTGGACGTGCGGTACGGCAGCCGATAGCGGCGGGCCAATTGGCCCCCGGCAATGTTGGCCTTGGCATTTTCCGGCGTCCCAAACGCCGGCGCTCCCGAACGCATGTCGACATTCGACGTGAACGCGCCGTACATCACCGGGGCACCGCGCCGAACCGACTGCGCCAGCACCACGCCGAACAACGCCTCGGCGTTTTGCTGCGCAAGGGCCGCCGCGAGCGATACCGGCGCCATCGCACCCATCAAGGTGAACGGCGTGATGACCACCGCCTGGCCGTGTTCGGCCATGGCGATGAGTCCCTCGCTCATCGCTTCATCGAAGCGGCGCGGGCTGTTTACCGAAATGATCGTGATGACGCCGGGACTATGGACCATCTGCTCCAGTCCGATGCCCCGCGCGATAGCCATCATCCGGATGCCGTCGAGCGCGCGCCCGGCACCGATGGCAGTGCAGTGATAGACCTGATCCGAATACAGAAGATTCGCCCGGTAGGTATCGAGGTGCCGTGAATTCGCAGGTAGCTCGACGGGCGCGCAAACTTGGTTGCCGATCACATGGATGGCGTTGAAGTACTGCGCGAGTCGGGTGAAGTCGCAATAGTCCCGGTAGTTTCCCGACCGGCGACCCCGCTCGCAGTCATGAACATTGGGCGGCCCCGCCACCAGGCCGAAGCTCACATGGTTTCCGCCCATGATTACCCGCTTGCCGGGGTTGCGCGGGGTGAGGGCGAACTCCGACGGTGCGCTCGCCAAAGCGCTTTCGACGATGCCACGGTCCAGATATACCGTCCGCGTCTCGGAGTCGACCTTTGCGCCCGCCGCTTTGAGCACGGCCAGTGCCCGAGCCGACATCACTTCCATCCCGAGCTCTTCGAGGATGCGCAGCGAAGTCAGGTGAATCGCCTCGAGCTGATCCGCCGACAGCACTTCCATGGGCAGGTAGGAGTTGCGAACTTCAGTCCAGGGCAATTGAGGAACGCGGGTTCCTTCAAGACGTCTGCCGCGGCCCCCCTGACGTCGCCGATTTGCGTTCATGGGTTCTAGTATAGTCCGACATCGCCGGACCCGGAGGATCGCGCGCCAACGCGACGTCGCGAAGATCCACCGCGATACCTATGCCATCAATCGAATCCTCGGTTATCGTATTGGCCCGGAAACCTTCAGAGGAAGCTAGGTCGCCATAATGCAATGTTACTCACGAGCCGTGTCGTTCGGCTGCCATGGCGCAATATTAGCGCTCGTGCTTTTCCCCCTCGACGGCGCAGCGGCATCCCTCGCTCCCTACCGCCCCATCGCGCCCAGCTTGTCCGACAAGACCATCGTGCTGACCGGCAAGGAGCTGACCATCGACCAAGTCGTGCAAGTGGCGCGGTACGGCGCGAAGGTCGAGCTAAGTCCGCAAGCCAGGGAACGCTCGGCCGACGCGCATGCCCTGCTCCTCGAGGCAGCCGCCGAAGGTGTATCGGTCTATTGGTTCAACCGCGGTTCGGGATCCGGCCGCGAGAGATTCATATTTACGGGTGATCCATTGTCGCCGGCGAACAAGAAGCTCTTGGAAGCCCGCCAGCTCGCGATATTTCAACGCGGCGCCCTCGCGGGTCTTGGCCCGGAAATCAGCGACGAGGAAATCGTTCGCGCGATGCTGGTGGTGCGCGCCAATACCATGAGCTTCGAGGCAGCGAGTCCGCAGCTCACGCAACGCTTGCTTGACCTGCTGAACGAGCGCATCACGCCGGTGGTGCAATCGCGAAGCACGGTCGGCGAAGGGGACTTAGGGCCGTTCACGAATGTCGGAGCGACGATGGTGGGCGCCGGCAACTGCTACTACCGCGGCGTACGCATGCGGGCTGATGCCGCGCTCAAGCAAGCGGGACTCGAGCCGCTCGCCCCGTTTGGAGCCGACGATAGCGAACTCGAAAGCACCAATGCGTACTCCACCGGCCAGGCGGCGCTGCTGCTTTACGATGCCCGGGAGGCGCTGTCGTGGGCGGATCTGATCTATGCCATCGATCTCAACGGCATGAACAGCAGCGTATCCCCCCTATCGCAACCCGTGCAGGCCAACCGGCCGTTCAAATGGCTGAACTGGGACGCCGCACGCGTGCTTGACATGCTCAAGGGAAGCTATCTGTTCGAACTGGACGACAAACGGATCATTCAGGATCCGGAAAGCTTGCGGGCCTCATCGATTCGCCAGGGCTCGGCATGGCAAGCGTGGGCGCAGCTGCGGGATGTCGTGCTCATTCAAATGAACTCTTCGGACCACAATCCCGCGGTCCGCGTAGGCGCTTCTCCGTCGGACTCCTGGGAGCTCAGCACGCCCCAGCTCGCGCAATTCTATGTCAAGGGCAGCCCGCGCAATCACGGCCAGCACGGTTTCATCTTTTCGAATGCCAACTGGGATCCGTATCCCATGGCCAACGAAATTGAAGCTTTCACCATTGCCCTCGCCAACATGGACGCGGCTGTGGTGCAGAGGATGCTGCGCTTCACGAACACGTTTTTCACAGGGCTCGCGCCCTCGGACGAGGCGCCGGGAGAACCGGGGCGATTCCACCTGACTCAAGGCAGCGAGATCGCGGCCGTAGCGCTCATGCAGGAAATCCAGGGGCTGATCAATCCCGTGCCGCCGGAGGGCAACGCGCTCATTCAGAATGTGGAGGACATGCAAACGCAAACGCGGCTGAAGGTCACCAGGGCGCGCGCCGCAGTCGACGATACTTTCGATCTGTTGGCCGAAGATCTCTTGACCGGGACTTATTGGCTGGATCTGCGCAAATCGCAGAACCGCTCCCGAACCTTCGGAACCTCGCCCACGGCACTATGGACTGCCTTTCGCGGCGCCCTTCCCTTCAACGGCGCGGGTTCGAGCCCGTCCCCTCAACCCATCCACGACATTGCGGCGGCGTTCATCCGCGGCAACGCAGCCGCAAATTTCTATCAGGACAACGCAAGGGAGCCCGAATCGGCAAGTCGCCGGCATATCACCGAATGATCGCCAACGCTCGCATGTACTCGGTGAGCCCTCGGGCTGCGGAGCTTTGGCGCAGGCTACTGGCCGCGGTCATCGCTCGCGCGGGATTGGACATCGCGCTGCTCGCACACGCCGAGCCCACGCCGATCGATGAGTTGTGGCAGCGCTCCGACAAAGCCGCCGTCTTCATGTGCGGCCTGCCTTTTTCTCTTGCAAATCCTCGCCCAGAACTGATCGCGGCGCCGGTTCCCTCGCCGCGCGATTTTCGCGGCATGCCGCAATACTGGAGCGAAATGGTGGTCCGAAAGGACAGCGCCTTCCATGCCGTAGAAGACACCTTCGGCGCGCGGATTGCTCTCACGGTGCCGGATTCTCAATCCGGATGCCTGGCCGCGCTCCATTACCTGAAGACCGCCGCGACTCAATTCCCGGTCTATCGCGAGGTCATCATGCCGCAGGTCACGCCGCAAGGTGCGGTGTCGGCGGTCATCACCGGTACCGCGGAGGTCGCGCCCATCGATTCTTATGCCTTTTGCTTATTACAAAAGTATCGCCCGGACTTGACCTCCGAACTCCGCGTTGTCGGCCGGACCGCGCCAACTCCCATTCCGGCGTTGGTGGCTTCGCGGCCAGGCCTCGACGCACTTCAGGACGCCTTTCTGGAAGCGCATCGGATCGAGTCCCTTGCCCCCCTCATGGAGGCGCTGTTGCTGGAGCGGTTCGTGCGTCCGGACCCGCACTCCTATGATGCATTGCGGATGAACTTTGAGGCCGCGAGCCGCTTCTGGAAGGCGCATTCCCTCGCCGCCACGGTCCATCCGGCCTTCGGCCCGGACTTTTGCGGCCCTGGCCTTCGCGAGTAATTGGGAAAGCGTTAAACTGAGAGCCCTAGAGCCAAGCCATGCAATCCCTGAAAAAAGCATTCTTCCGAGTCGATGGGCCCACCTGGGTGGTGGCCTTGGTTTTGTACGGTGCCTGGGTGCTTTTGGTGTGGTTCAACGCCGTTTTGCCCTGGTGGCTCATCTTGCCGGCGGGCGCTTATGTGGTTGCGTGGCATTTTTCATTGCAACATGAAGCGATTCATTCGTTTCGGGGGGTGCCCGCCTGGCTGCGTTTCGCCGTGGTGTTCCCGCCCTTGGGTCTATGGTTTCCGTACCCGCTGTATCGAAAGAGTCATAGCACTCACCATCGCGACGTGAACTTGACGATTCCCGGAGTGGATACCGAATCTTACTATGTGCTCCAGGCGGACTGGGAGCGCATGGGTCGATTCAAGCGGCAAGTCCTGCTGTTCAATCAGACCATGGCCGGCCGTTTGCTCATCGGCCCCATCCTGCGTCTTTGGAGTCTTATCGCCAAGGAGACGCGCCGAGTAAGGCAACGCGACTACGGTCATTTGCCGCACTGGGGCCTGCACATTATCGCGGTCGGAATTCTCTTCTGGTTCATATCCGGAGTCTGCCGCTTTCCATGGTGGCAATACTGCCTGCTCGTCGCCTACCCGGGCCTGAGCCTTGGATTGCTGCGCGCCTTTACCGAGCATCGCGCGGCACAAGACTCTCAGGAGAGAACCGCATCCGTCGAATCGAATGCGCTATTCGGGATGATGTACCTTTATAACAATCTGCACGTGGCGCATCACTTGAAGCCCACCATGCCGTGGTACGAAATCCCGCGCTTTTATCGCGAAAACAAGCATGAACTCCTGGCAAGCAACGGAAACTTCGTATATTCGGGATATACCGTGATTGCCCGGCGGTATTTTCTGACTCCCGTATTCAGTCCCGTTCATCCGACGCTGTAGGCGAGCGCGTTGCCCGGCAAAACCCGCGCGATCGTCGCGACCTCGATCGGCAATATGCTCGAGTGGTACGACTTCACGGTCTACGCGTTGTTTGCGGGCTATATCGCGGGAAACTTCTTTCCCGGCGATGACTCGAACACGCGGCTGCTAAAAACCTTTCTCGTCTTCGGCTTGGGCTTTGTCGTGCGCCCACTAGGCGCGGTACTCATCGGAAACTTCGGGGATCGGGCCGGGCGCAAAGCCGCGCTCACCTTGACGATTCTGTTGATGGCCGCCGGCACCGGCATCATTGCATTTTCGCCGACCTATTCCTCGATCGGCATGGGAGCTCCGCTGCTTCTATTGCTTGGGCGCGTGCTGCAAGGTTTTTCAGCCGGCGGCGAAGTCGGCGGCGCTACGGCATATCTGTTGGAAAGCGCGGATCCGGCACAGCGGGGGCGAGTCGCATCGTGGCTCGAGGCCAGCATGGGGATGGCCAATATCTTGGGCGCCTTGGCAGCATTTTCCGTTACAGCCGTATTGAGCACCGCCGAGGTCCAAGCCTGGGGCTGGCGGATTCCCTTTGTTTTTGGACTGGCCATTGCTCCGGTCGGTCTGTATCTCAGGCGCACGTTGGATGAAACGGAAGCGTTCCAGGCGGAAACCCAACGCCGGACACACGATAAAAGGGCCGACAAGGCACCGCTGTTCGAGATATTTCGCGATCATGCCCGCACTCTGTTCGTCGGCCTTTGCGTCGCGGTGCTCTGGGCCGTCGCAGTGTATGTCTTGATGATATTCCTGCCGACGTACGTGCAGCACGCCGACACTTTCAATTTCAGCGCGCGTCAGGCATTCGGCGCCTCGCTGATCGGGAATATACCTTTCGTCATTGGCTGCGTATGGTTCGGTTCCCTGTCCGATCGCATCGGCAGGCGCAGAAGCTTGTTGATCAGCGCCGCTCTTCTCCTCGTTTTGATATTGCCGTTATTTCTCTGGCTGAAAGCCGATCCGACCACCTCGACCCTGATCATCGTGCAATCGATCGTTTGCCTCCTGGTGGCAAGCTTTGTCGGGGTCGCTCCGGCGGCGCTGTCGGAGATTTTTCCCACCGGCGTGCGCTCGACGGGAATGTCGTTGGTGTACAACGGAGCCTTTACGCTGTTCGGCGGCTTCGCACCCATGATCCTCACGTGGCTGACGCAACGATCGGGCGGATCGATATTCTCGCCGGCCTGGTACGTGATGCTCGCAGCGGCGGTGGCGTTGATCGCGATTCCCTTCCTCGGGCAGACACACAAAGCCCCCCTTCCAGTCCCAGAGTATGTTTGATTTAGCGGGAGAATCTCTTGTCGGATCGTCCGAACTTTTTAATCTTGATGGCGGATCAGCTGACTGCGCGCGCATTGCCCGCATACGGAAACAACGTGGCGAAGACGCCTCACATCAACGCGCTGGCCCGCGCCGGTGTGGTTTTCGATTCGTTTTATTGCAATAGTCCGCTTTGCGCGCCGTCGCGGTTCTCGTTTCTATCCGGCCGCCAGGTATCCGCCATCGGCGCGTACGACAACGCCGCGGAATTTCCCGCTCAGGTTCCGACCTTCGCACATTATTTGCGGCGCGTCGGATACCAGACCGTGCTGAGCGGCAAGATGCATTTTTGCGGCGCGGATCAGCTGCATGGATTCGAGGAGCGGCTCACGACCGATATTTATCCGGCCGACTTCGGCTGGACGCCCGATTGGACCCGCTTCGAACACCGCCCAGCTTGGTATCACTCGATGGACTCCGTCACCCAGGCGGGGCCTTGTAAGCGCACCAACCAGATCGACTTCGATGACGATGTGGTCTTCAATGCGCGTCAGAAGCTCTTCGACATGGCAAGGGCCCGTGATCGGCGGCCGTTCTGCATGGTCGCATCGATGACGCATCCGCACGACCCCTACGTGATTCCGCAGCGCTATTGGGACCGCTACGAGGAAACGGACATCGACATGCCGCGCGTGCGCCTCGCTCCCGACGAGCTCGATCCGCATTCGCGCCGGCTGCGCCATGTGTGCGGGCTCGACGAGCAGCCGGTAACCGAGTCGCAAGTGCGCGCCGCGCGCCGCGCCTACTATGGCGCGGTCTCGTATGTCGATGATCAAATCGGCGTGCTGCTCGCGGCCCTTGCGGATGCGGGCTTCGCCGAAAACACCGTCGTGATGCTGCTCGCCGACCATGGCGACATGCTGGGCGAACGCGGCCTCTGGTATAAAATGAATTTTTTCGAACCTGCCTGCCGGATTCCGCTGATCGTGCATTCGCCGCGGCGCTTCGCCGCCGGGCGCGTGCCACATTCCGCTTCGCTCGTCGACATCCTCCCCACCTTGTGCGACCTCGCCGGCATGAAGCCTGATTACGCAACGCCGCTCGACGGCGCCAGCTTGACGGGACAGCTCGCGGGAAATGCCGGCAAGGACGAGGTCATCGGCGAATACCTTGCCGAGGGCGCAATTGCTCCTATCGTGATGATCAAACGCGGAAACTACAAATTCGTGCATTCGCCCGCCGACCCGGATCAGCTCTACGATTTGCAGGCGGATCCCGATGAGCTGCGAAATCTTGTCGCCACTCCGCGACACGCGGCGCGCGTTCAAGAATTTCGTGGTGAAGTGAAAAATCGCTGGGACCTGCGCGGCCTGCATGACGCGGTGATCGCAAGCCAGCAGCGCCGGCATCTCGTTTACGACGCCCTGCGCACGGGGCGGTACACGCCCTGGGACTTTCAACCGGTTCGGGACGCCAGCCGGCTGTATGTCCGTAATGACCAGGAACTCGCCGATCTAGAGGCCATGGCGAGGTTTCCCCCATTTTCTGCCAAACTACAGTGATTCCCCTATCGCACTGTAGGCGCACTCTTACAGGAAACGCGTCAGAGAGAAAAAAGCTGGCCTGAAGCGCGAAGAATCGCTCTGCAGGACAAAGCATTTGGTGGCATCATACGCCTGACTTCCGCTCAGCGGATACCTGCGACGACACGATCGGGTGCGCTTTGCATAACAAGAGCATGACGCCTAATTGGGAGGGACACGAGCCCGACACCAGCGCGCGGCTGCTCGATGTTCTCGTCACGGCCACCACCGGATCAGCGAAAGTCTCACGCTCCGATCGAATCCTATTCGTCGCGTGTGAATTTTGGGCTGCCGCGCGCAATCGCTCGCTGCTCGACCAACTTCGCGCCGATCCGCTCTCGCAATTGCGAGCGGCCGAAGAAGCATTTGGCGTCATCGGACTGCCCAAGGTGGCCGGGTGCTTGCGCCTCGGGCGCTTGGCTCTGAAGGATTTCGATCCGCCGGTCAGTTTGGAAACTGTCGCGGAGAATATCGAAAGCTGGCTCGAAGATGTGGACGAACCCGTCGATCAAGTGATTGCCGAGTTCGCCAAGAAACAGGCATCCGATCGCCAAAATAGCGCGCACTGAAGGTCCGGGCTCAGTCGAAGTCCGCGCTCAGTCGAAGTCCGCGCTCAGTCGAAGTCCGCGCTCAGTCGAAGTCCGCGCTCAGTCGAAGTCCGCGGCCGTCGAGCGTATCCATTCCCATAGATGCTCGGCGTATACGCGCTCGACGATCAATAGAAATTCTTCCGCTTGAACGCACACTGTCAGCACCTGCAGCTCGGCCAATCGGCCTCCGCGCGCTTCGCCTAGATCCGGGACCGCCGTCGCGGCCCCCATTCGCTGCAATAAGTCCCGCGCGCTTTGTCCCAGCGCTCGAAATACGCAAAGGCCTCCGGTCTGGTCCACGATGCAACCATCGGTCGCGACGGATAGGCGCCGCTCGAGCTCGGCCGCCATCGTTCGGTCGGCGCAGAGAAGCAGTGTCTCGGTGGGGCTGCGCCACGCGAGAATCGATTGCTCATGGGGGCTTCCGGCATTGAACACCGCCGCCTGCAAGGGCTGCGGGAGCGGCTGCCCAATCGCCTCACGCAGCGCGGCGGCAAACTGCCCCGCAGAATCGAAATAGCGCAACGACGCCGCGCAAAAGTCAATGGCATCGACGCGCAAGCCGGCGGCCTCAAGAGCGAGTGGCGGGTGCCGCATTCTATCCACGCAGACGATCGCCCTGCGGATCGATGAAGGGCGCCGACACGACCACGGCATCGATGACGGACCCCAAGTGATGGACTCGAATCTTTTCGCCCAACCGCTGCGTTCCGCGCGCCAACATGCCGAGTGCCACGGGGCGCTTCAGTTCCGGGCTCCAATAGCTTGAGGTCACATGCCCTTCGGTGGGAGTCGGCGGCGCGCCTGGCGCGATTTGCGCACCGACCGGCAATCGAGTGCGCCCATCGGCGGGCGACAGAGCCACCAACTGGAAACGGCCGGGATCACGCGCGGCGGGGCGGAGCAGTGAGCGGCGGCCGACGAAGTTGGCAGCCTTGCGCTCGATGGCACGAGCAAAGCCGACGTCCTGCGGCAGCGTCGTGCCGTCGGTATCGGTACCGATATGAATGTAGCCTTTTTCGGTGCGCATGATCTCCAGTGCTTCGATACCGTAAGGCACGGCGAGAAAATCCGCGGCGCGCTGCCATAGGCGCTCCAGCAGTTCCTCGACATGGCCCACGGGTATATTGAGTTCGTATCCGAGCTCGCCGCTGAAGCTCGCCCGCAGTACCCGCAGCGGCGCACCTCCCCAAACACTCTCGAGCACAGTCATATGCTTCATCGATTGCGGCGCCAAACCAGGGTCCATCCCGACCGATGCCAGCCAATCCCATGCGCGAGGACCGGCCACCGTCACATTGCCCCACCGGGAGGTCACGGGAGTCACCAGTACCCGGAGATTTGTGTATTCGCATTGAAGCCATTCTTCGAACGCCGCCGCCGTGCGTTCGACCCCTGCACTGGTCGTGTTCACCCAAAATCGCTGAGGTCCCAGCCGGGCGACGATGCCGTCGTCAACGACGATGCCGTTCTCGTTCAATAGCAATCCGTATCGCGCTTGGCCCGGATTCAGGGTCGACATCGTCCCCACATACATGAGATCCAGAAAGTGCGCGGCGTCGGGGCCATAGATCTCGAGCTTGCCGAGCGGCGAGCCGTCGAGCACGCCGGCATGGCGGCGTACCGTTCCGGCCTCGCGTTGAGCAGCCGCCTCCAAAGACTCATCGGCTTGCGGGTAGGCAGCCGGTCGCAACCAGTTGCCGAATTGTTCGAACAGCGCACCGCGCGCTTCATGCCATCCGTGCGCCGGCAGCCGCTTCATCGGCCGATATAGGGCGCCTACCCGCCGGCCGGCAAGCAGACCGAGCGGCACCGGTGCAAACGGCGGCCGGAATTTCGTCGTTCCCACTTCGGCGGGCTCACGGCCCGTGAACTCACCCATCAACACCAGCGCATTGATGTTGCTGGTTTTACCTTGATCGGTGCCCATACCGGTGGTCGTGTAGCGTTTCAAGTGTTCGACCGAGCGGTAATTCTCTTGCGCGGCCAAGCCGATATCGCCGACGGCCACATCATTTTGTAGATCGACGAACTGCTTTCCGATCACGCCGGGTGCGTGCGTGGCGGCCAGCGATCTGCCGGCGCCGCCGATCCGCGCTGCCGGTACGTCGCCGCGGCGGGCAACTGCTCGCCCAAGCTCGGCGGCGTGATTCGCCGCGGCTTCGTCGGAAAATATCCCAGCGCAGGCGCCGGCGCTGAAGAGTCCAGGCGCCGCGCCATCCGGCACGAACATCGCCGATTCTTCGACCCATCGCAATTTCCCTCCGGCCTGGGAATGCAAGTGCACGGCCGGCGCAAAGCCTCCCGCGCTCAGGATTAGGTCGCAATCCAGTTTCTCCGGGCGCGCGCCGTCGATGTCGGTCGAGACCACCGTGCAATTGCGCACAGCTTTCGAGCCGCCGACCCGGGCGATAGCGGCGCTGACGAAGGTCCGCACCGGCCCGGCGTCGCCACCGATGTCCCCGGGCCGGCGGCGATCGACCAGCGCCACTACGTTCACGCCGGCAGCGCGCAAAGAGGCGGCAACTCGATAGGCGGAATCGCTGTTGGCGGCAATGACCACTCGCTGGCCGCAGGCAACGCCGAACGCGTGCGCATATTTGTCGGCCGCGCCGGCCAACATCACGCCGGGGCGATCGTTGTCCGGAAAAATCATGGGACGTTCGACTGCACCGGTGGCGGCTATGACGGCGCGCGCGCGAATTTTCCATAACCGCTCGCGAAGCGCTCCTCGGGTCGGCGCGAGGAGCAGGGATTCGCGGGCACACACGAGGTTATGATCGTAAACGCCGAACGCAAGGGTGCGAGCCATCTGGCGCAGCCCGCAACGCTCGGCGCGCACGATCAGGTGCGGCTATCCGCGGATCGCCCCGCCAAGCCAGCGCCCCGCCGAGGACCGAGCCGCTCGCAAGCAACAGCGTGTCTGCTCCCGCTTCGGCGGCGGCTACCGCAGCGCTCAAACCTGCGAGGCCGCCACCGATCACCAATATGTCAGCTTGCGCCGACGCTTCTTCGTAACGATCGGGATCGGGTTCCATGGAGGCCCGGCCGAGACCGGCCATGCGACGAATCGAGGGTTCGTATAGATGCCAGTTGGGCCACTTGAACGTCTTGTAGTAAAAGCCCGCCGGCAACAGCGCGGCCATCCTGTTGTTGACGGCGCCCAGATCGAAGCGAACGCTCGGCCAGCAATTGACGCTTGCGGCCACCAGGCCTTCGTGAAGGTCGACCAGCGTCGAGCGCATATTCGGCGTGCGCGTACCGTCCTCGCTCAAATCGACGAGTCCGGTGGGCTCCTCCACCCCGCACGAAAATATGCCGCGTGGCCGATGCAGCTTGAAGCTGCGCCCGACGAGCTGCACGCCGCTCGCCAATAGTGCCGAAGCGAGGGTGTCGCCGGGATGACCTGTCAAGCGCCGGCCGTTGAATTGAAACGACAGGCGCCGAGAGCGATCGATTCGGCTCCCACAAGGGGCGGCAAGTCGGGACGATGTCATGACGGCGGCGGATCGGTCATGGCGTAGACGGAGAGTATTTCGTGGGTGACGGTGTTGCGCGCGAGATTGAACCACCGGCCGCAGCCGTGACTGTGGCGCCAGCGTTCCAGATGCAAACCCTTCGGATTGTCGCGAAAGAACAAATACTCGCCCCAGATTTGGTCGCTCTGCTCCAGCCCCGGCCGTGCGATGTGCGACGTGCCGCCGCAAGTGAACTCGTTCTCGTCGCGCAAACCGCAATGAATACAGGGAATCTGCATCATCAGTGCGCAATCCCGGATGCGGCGGCTTCGTCGATCAAGCGGCCCGTGATGAATCGCTCGAGCTGAAAGGGTTCGGCGATCGGGTGATTGCGGCCGGTCGCCAATACATGCGCGAGGGTCCATCCGCCCGCGGGGATGGCCTTGAAGCCGCCGGTGCCCCAGCCGCAATTGATGTAAAGGTTCGCAACGGGCGTCGCGCCGATGATGGGGCTGGAGTCGTGCACCACATCGACGATACCCGCCCACTGACGCATAAGGTTCAGACGGCTGAAGCACGGGAACAGCTCGAGAGTCGCCGCAATGATGGCCTGTTTGACCGCGAAACTGCCGCGCTGCGCATAAGAGGGAAACAGATCGAGCATGGCACCCATGACGATTTCGCCCTTGTCCGACTGGCTTACGTATGCACCCGTGCCGGGGGACAGAACAACCGTGTCGAGCAAAGGCTTGATGGGTTCGCTGACCATGGCCTGCAATGCGTAGCTCGTCACCGGTAAGCGGAATCCCGCCAGCTTCGCAAGAACCGAGCTATGTCCCGCCGCTGCGATGCCGACACGTTCTGCGTAGATGCGCCCGCGATTGGTATTCACGCCGGCGGCGCGGCCATTCTCCTTGATGAAATCAACGACCTCGCAGTTCTGGATGATATCGACGCCCAAGGCGGAGGCCGCCCGCGCGTAGCCCCAGGCGACCGCATCATGCCGAGCCGTGCCGGCGCGCCGCTGCGTGAAGCCGCCGAGCACCGGCAATCGCGCCCGCGGGGAGAGGTCGAGCGCAGGCGCAAGCGTCCCCACTTGCTCCCGCGTCAGCAGCTCCGCTGCGATGCCGTTCATACGCATGGCGTTCGCCCAGCGCGACATGGCATCGAGATCGTGACGGCTGTGCGCAAGCATTATCAAGCCGCGCTGGCTCAACATGATGTTGAAATTCAGTGCCTGCGAGAGACCCTCGTACAACTGCAGCGAGAAGTCATACAGGCGCGCGCTTTCTGGAAATAGATAGTTCGAGCGCACGATGGTGGTGTTGCGCCCGGTGTTGCCGCCCCCGATCCAGCCGCGCTCGATCACGGCCACATCCGTGACGCCGTGATTCTTGGCGAGATAGTAGGCGGCGGCCAGACCATGGCCCCCACCGCCGACGATGACGACGTCGTACTTGGATTTAGGGGTTGCTTCGCGCCACGCAGCGGGCCAATGCCGTTGACCGGACAATGCGCCGCGCAGCAATGACCAAGCGGAATACCTCAAGGTTTGCAGTCTTCGGTCAGCCTGCCCTCGAGATGCGTGCAGTACCAGTGGACGAATTGCGTCACTCCGGCCTCATGCACCGGTGAATACGGCGCCGGGTCGTAGGCGGGTGAATTAACGCCGATCTGATTTTCCTGGCAGTTGCGGGTATCGGCCGCGTTCGTCGCCATCCACACGCCGGTCAGCTCCCTGAGATCGTAATCCACGCCTTCGACCGCATCGCGATGGACGAGCCATTTGGTGGTCAATTGAGTCTGGGTCGGACTCACCGGCAGCACGCGGAAAGAAATGGCATGGTCGCCGAGCACGTGATTCCAGGTCGTCGGGAAGTGAAACATCAGCAGCGTGCCGATGTCCGGCTCGGTGACCGAATCCGAGAGCGGACGATGCACGGCGGCGTTGCCGGACATGGTGAAGCTGACCGCTCCTTCGAGCAGCGGCGTGCGCACGGTGCGGTACTGGCTGTTGGCGGAGATATGAAACTTGCTCGGCAGTCCGATGGACTCCCAATGAGCCCATTTCGCGGCCGTTTTCGGATTCGCGGCAGCGTCCTCGCCGTCCGTGGCCGTCGGGTCCTCGGGAAAAGTCCGAATGAGTTCCGGGTGGTTGGCCGCGCAATGATAGCACTCGCGGTTATTCTCCCAGACCAGCTTCCAATTCGCCTGCTCGATGATGGTCGACTGGAACGCGATTTTGGTCTGATGCAGCTTATGCGGCAGAAAATACGGATCGATGTGCCGCCGAATGGGCTCGAAATCAGGCGCAATCTTGCCCAAGCAAATCCAGATGTAGCCGCCGGCGCTCGCGCAGTGAATCGGTTTCAACGCGTGTTGGGATTTATCGAACTCTCTGCCCATGTCCCGAGCCGCAATCAAGCGTCCGTCCAGGGCATAGGTCCACTGATGATATGGGCATACCAGCCGCGGAGAGGAGCCATGCTCGGCCGAACAAATCCTCGATCCGCGATGCCGGCACGTGTTATGAAAGGCGCGCAGGCCGCCGTCCCGATCGCGCAGGACAATGACCGGATACTCGCCGATCTGCACCGTCAAGTAGTTGCCGGGATTCAACACCTCGCAATCATGGCCGACGAACAGCCAATCGCGGTACCAGATCATGTCCAGATCGATCTGGTAATCCTCCTGGCCACAATAGAAATCTCGCTCGAGAGCGGTCTCCGGATTTCGACCCCGCAGCCGCTCCAGCATGGCATCCCGCGCGCTCATGAGACAGTCCTGGTTTTCAACAGACCTTCATACGATACCAACATTTCGAATGCAACCCGATGCCCCGAAGCGACGTTTTGCAAGAAATATACGACGAACCGATTTGCGGCGGCATTAGGATTGAGTAAACTTTCAACGCCATGGCGGGTCAGCAACGTGATGCTTTTTTTCGCTGCCCTCCCGTGCCGACGGCATACCTGGCAGCGTGCGGGGTTTTGGCGCTGCTGGGTTTCGATTCGGCGGCTTCGACTCGAGGCGCCGCGCCGCCTCCCACTCTGCGGCCCCTTTTGGTCGGATCGCTTGAGCTCACGCCGTGCCCGAATGTCCCCGCCTACTGCGGCAAGCTCGATCGCCCTTTGGACCCCACGGGCGCCATCCCCGGAAGCATTACGATCCACTTCGAATATTATCGTCATTCGGCGCGGGCGGATGCGGTGGGAACCCTCGTCGCCACCGAGGGCGGACCGGGTTATCCGGCGACACTGTCCCGCGATGACTATCTGGGCTTGTTCCAACCCCTGCGCGGGCAGCGCGATGTCTTGCTGATGGACAATCGCGGCACGGGCCAATCCCACGCGATCGACTGCCGCGAACTGCAGGGCGCCGAAAAAGCGACCGTGGAGACGATCGGCGCCTGCGGGAGGTCCCTCGGAGACGCCGCTCCGCTTTACAGCACCGCATATGCGGCGGACGATCTGGCGGCGATTCTCGATGCACTCGACATTCACAGCATCGACTTGTACGGCGATTCATACGGAACCTATTTCGAGCAGGTATTCGCCGTGCGGCACCCGAATCTCCTGCGTTCCATCGTGCTCGACGGCGCCTATCCGCTCAATGGCCCCGACTACCCCTGGTACCCGAGCTATGCGCCCGCCATGCGGGAGAAATTCGACATTGCCTGCCGGCGCTTCGCGCCTTGCGCCAGGCTTCCCGGCAGTTCGATTGCACACATCCTCCCGACATTGCAGGAACTGAGGTCGGGGCCCTTCACCGCCCGCGCGCCGGACAGCGACGGCACTCAGCGGGAATTTACCGCGGACGCCTCGCAGCTTGCCATCGTGATGTATGGCAGCGCCCCTGCATTCGCCACGGTCCGAGAACTCGATGCCGCGGCGCGAGCGTTTTCGGCGGGTGACCGGGCGCCGCTATTGAGGCTCATGGCGGAGACCGTCAGCGCCGTGGATTCTCGCGATCCGGCCGCCGACCCCACGAAGTGGAGCGCCGGCCTTGCTGCCGCCGTGATGTGCCAGGACCCGCCGCAAATATTCGACATGCGCCTCGAGCCCTCCTTGCGTGCCGCCGATCGCGATCGCGCCGTTGCAGACCGGCAGCTCACGTCTCCGGATACGTATGCGCCCTTCACGATCGACGAATACCGCGGCATGCCCCTCGACTACAGCTTCATCGATCAATGCGTCGATTGGCCCGTCGCCCCAACAAGCCATCCGGCGTCGCACGTGGTGTCTGCGGATGCGCTCTATCCGGAAGTCCCGGCTCTCATCATTTCCGGCGAGCTCGACAACCTCACCACGCCGGCCGACGGAGACGCGGTGGCCGCCGCCTTCGGCCACGGGACGCAAATCCGCATCGCCAACAGCTTCCACGTCAATGCCTTGCCACGAGCTCGCAGCGCCTGCGCCGCGGAGATCGTGCGCAGATTCATCGAAGCTCTCGAGCCCGGCGATACGACGTGCGCGCAAAAAGTCCCGCCGCTGCGGCTGGTGCCGCTGTTCGCCGCTCATGCCGCGGACCTCGAACCCGCCTCCCCGCTTGCCGGTAATCGTGCGAACGCGGCGCAATTGAAATGGATCAGCGCCGCAGTGATGACCGCGGGCGATGTGCTGGCCCGGCTGGGCGGCAATACAACCGGGCGGGGGGTGGGCCTGCGCGGCGGCACCTTTCGCATTTCTAATGAAGGTCCGCTCATGCAGATAGCATTGACCGAGCTACGATGGACCGAGGATTTGGCGGTCAGCGGGAAGATCGAGAAGCCCCGGGGCAGAGCCGGCGAGGTGCGGGCGCGGCTGCATCTGGCGGCCGTGGGCGGTCTCACCGGGGATGTCGCGGTGAAGTGGCCGGAGGGCATCGCCGGCTCCCGCACCACCATTCGCGGCTTCCTCGGCGGCGCTGCCGTGCATGCACGCACGTCTGCGCCCTGAGGCGGCGTTTAGTCGAATTTAGCGGGCCGGCTGCACGTATCGGTCCAACCACGCAGACGTGCGCTCCGCGAGATCCTTGACGAAGCTCGGGCGCGTGAAGACGTGATGCTGACCCGGGTAGACGACGAGCTGCGCAGGTACGCCCAACGTCCTCAACGATTGGTACATCTGCTCACTTCCCATCACGGGGACGTTGAAGTCCTTCTCCCCGCCCAGGAACAAGGTCGGCGTGTGAATCCGATCGGCATGAAAGAACGGATAGGATACCTTGAGCCAAAGCGCCGTGTTACGCCACGGCGGCCCCAGCTCGTTGTTGTATTGAAGAACGTATTCATCGGTGCCGTACGTCGAGATCTGATTGCCGCTCCCCGCTCCGCTGATGGCGGCCTTGAAGCGGCCATCGCTCGCAATGGTGTAATCCGTCAGGATGCCCCCGTAGCTCCACCCGCCGATCGCGAGCCGATTCGGATCGGCGATTCCGCTTGCGACCAGATGATCGACGCCCGCCAGCAGGTCTTCCACCTCTCTGTGACCCCAATCCGCGAATATAGCTTTGGCGAAAGCGACGCCGCGCCCGCTGCCGCCGCGGTAGTTGACGCGCAAAACGACGAATCCCTTGGCCGCAAACATCTGCGGCTCGAATTGATACCCGTCGAGAACCAGCGAGTGCTCGTCCGCGCCGTTCGGTCCGCCGTGGATCCACAAAACCATCGGGTACTTGCGGCCCGGTACGAAAGACGGCGGTTTGACGACGAGCCCATGGATCTCGGTGCCGCCCTTATTCTTGAATCGAATGTCCTCGACCGCGCCGAGCTGCAACTGCGCGAGAAACGCGTCGTTGTGCGCTGTGAGCTTGCGTAGCTTCCCTGACTCGAGCGCATGGACTTCGGCCAGTGCGCCGTCGTTGGACTCGAGCAGCGCAGTATGGCCCGCCGCCGAAGACAATGCGGAGACCAGGAAGGGTCCCGCGGCGGTCTCGCGCGTGACGGCACCGCTCGGCAAGTCCACTCGCGCAGCATATCCGGCTGCGTCGTCCTCCACTGTGATCCCGATCGACGCCGAATCCGCGGCGAAGGCGAAGGAAGTCACCGCCCGATCGAGGCTATCGGCGAGCGGCCGGGGTGCGCCCCCGGCAGCCGGCACCACGGCAAGATGGTCCTGCATGTAGGCGTAGAATTTGGGCTCGAGTCCCTGCAGATAGGCGATCATCGAACCGTCCGGACTCCATGCGAGCCTCTGCGTGTTCGGGGCAAAGGGCCGCACGAGGCTGCGCGGCGTCGCGCCGGCCTTCGGCTCGATCACGTCGATTTCTTCCCGTCCGTCTTGATCGGCGCCCTGTTCGTGCGTCCGGACGAAGGCGATCCGCGTGCCGTCGGGAGACCAGGTCGGCAGGTCCTCGTTGAAGGCGTGGTCGGTGGTCAGCTGTTCGCTGCGTTGGCTATCCACATCCAATAGGTACAAATGTCGCGCCTGACCCGCGCCGATATATCCTTCTTCGTCCTGCTTGAAGTGCAGCGAGTCGATTACGATCGGTTTTGGCGTAGGACTCGTATTGCCCGGCTGCATCGTGAAGGCAATGCGCTTTCCGTCCGGCGCCCAGGCGTATTCGCCGATGTCGCCGCCGGCGCTCGTCAGCTGGCGGGCGTTGCCGCCGCGGCGGTCCAGCAGCAGGATCTGGCTCTTCTCCGATCCCGCGGGTTTGGCGATGAACGCGAGATAACTGCCGTCGGGGCTCCACTTAGGCCTGCCGGTGCCGTCCGCCGCAGCCGTCAGCGCCAGCCGCTGGCTGCCGTCCCAGCTCACCATCCAGATCGCGCTGCGCGCCTCGTCATCCTCGCGGTCGTTCGTCGTCACCACGTAGGCGACCCACAATCCATCCGGCGAGACCTGTGGGTCGCTCACATCCTGAACATTGTAGAAATCATCGGGGGTCAGCGTTCGGCGAGCCGTTTGCGCATCGGCGGCGTTGCCGTCGGTCGCGCAAAGGATCAGCAACGCATTGGCGGCCAGCGCATGCAATCGTTTCATTCGTGATGTCCGCCCATTATTCTTCCTTGCCCCACCGGTAACTGAGCCGCAGTCCGATCACCCGCGGCTCATTGGTCGTCTGGCGGTGATCGTAGTTGGCGGTGTTGGTATAGATCACCGCATTCTTGTCGAACAAATTGCTCACGTAGGCTTCGGCAGTCCAATGACCATTCGGTGCTTGCACGCCCGCTCGCAAATTTGAAATATCATACGCCGGCTGCAGCGAGCGACCGAAGCCGTGCCGGTCGACCACACGCAGATCGCTCCACATGTCGCCCTTGTGCGCGATATCGTATTGCACGAAACCCGCGAGGCCCGGGGCCAAGGGCTTTTCGTAGCGCGCATTTGCGCTGTAGCTGAAATAAGGCACGAACGGAAGCCGCTCGCCCGGGACGACGATGAAGTCGGCGTTCTGGAACGTGTTGGTGGTGAGGTGGGAGTCGTTGTAGCTCCCGGAAATCTGCACGCTCAATCCCTCGGTGACCTTGTAGTCGATGTTCGACTCGGCGCCATAAATACGCGCATTGCCTAGGTTTGCGTTGAAGCCGCTCGGGCATATGCCGAGATCGAAGACCGGCGCTTGGTAGCCCTGCCAATTCATCAGGTAAAAGGCTCCGTTCCACGTCATTCGCCCGTCCAAAAGCGTCGACTTCCAGCCCACTTCGAAGTTGTTCAACGTATCGGGCGCATAGGCCGCCGGCGCCCCTTTGGCATAACACGTTACGCCCAGTCCGGAGTTGGCCCCGCCGTCGCGGAAGCCTTGACTGAATATTCCGTAGAAAAGCAGGTTCTTGCCGGCCTTGAAGTTCAGGCCCGCCTTGGCGTTCACTTTATGAGAACCCCCAGAGTCGAAACTCGGCACCTTGGGATTCCAAAAATAGCCGGCGTATAGGCTGCCGCTTGTGAAGCTCGATTTGTAATGTTGTACGCCTCCTTCGATGCTCCATCGATTCGAGAGATTGAAGGTAAGATCGGCGAATTCCGTGGTGTCCAAGTAGTCGAATCGCGACTTGTAGCTGTACCACTCGCTGGGCAGTGGCGACGCGCCAACGGTGTAATAGCTGTTGTAACGCGCGAGAATGGCTTGATAAGCATCGCCCTGCGGCTGCAGACCCGGCATCGCGTAGAACAGCGAATAGGTATCCTTGGTCTTTTCCCAGTACAGACCGGCGAGCCACTGCAGGCGGCCGCCCGGCTTCGATTGCAAGCGCAACTCGTTCGACCAGCGCTGCGTGTTGTTGTCGTAAACGTAGTACTGAGCCGGCACGTTGCAGCCGCTGAATACGCCGCCGGTCGAGTTGATGGGGTCTGTCAAGCAAGCGTAGGCCTGGATGTTCTCCGGCAAGAAACCGGCTACGGGCGAGTACTGCACGTACTCCGAGTACTCATTGACCTGGTGGATGGTTTGCTGCTGGTAAGTGCTGGCGAAAACCAGGTCGGCGATGCCGACGTCGCCGTCAATGTGCAGATCCAGCGATTTCACGTAGTCGCTGCCGAACTCCGGTGCGAAGCGCGAAACCTTGCGCTTGCCGTATTTGGGATCCTGGTCCCAAGCGCCGACATGCCTTTGACTTTGGTAGCCCGCGCCCAGCACTGCGTTCCATTGGTCGTTGAAGATTTGTTTGACCGCCGCTCGCCCGCCATCGACGTTTTGGGTGTTGTAATTGTTTCGGGCAAACTGCGCATTAGTCGACACCACGCCATTGACCCAATCGCGCGTGGTGAGCAAGTTATCGATAAAGCCGCCATCATGTTTCGCGTACACGGATAAGCGAAGGGCCGACCTTCCGTCTACGATCGGCAGATTCACGAAGCCTTCATAGGTGGTGTTGATTCCGCCGGAGCGGATCTTGCCGCCGTCGACGTCGACGCCGGCGCTGAATTCATTCGGGTCCGGCTTATTCGTGATGATGCGAATGGCGCCCGACATCGAGCCCGCGCCGAACAACGTCCCTTGCGGTCCGTTCAAGATTTCGATGCGCTCGATGTCGTACTCGTGCAAGTCGGGAATCGTGCCGAAAAAACTCATCGACATATCGTCGACGAAGAACCCCGTCGAGGACGTATTCACGACATTCGGGTTGCTGCCGTCGGACACGCCTCGCATGAAGAACATCTGCGTGGCGGGGCCGGTGCTGATGAAGGAGACCGACGGAGTCTTGGTCGCGTAATCCTCAAATCGCGTAATCGCCAGGTTTTGCAGGTCCTTGGCGGTGAACACATCGATGCTCTGCGGCACGTCCTGCAGATTCTCGGTGCGCTTGCGCGCGGTGACGGTGATCTCTGCCAGCGATTCCGAGGCAGCGCCGGAGGCCGTGCTCGACGAAGGCGCCCCATGCGCCGTACTGGCGGCGTATATGACAGCGGCGACGGCAAGGTTCAGCTTGGAACGCATGGCCGCAGGACCGCACGCGACACAGGCCGGACAAGACGCTGCCGCAGGCTTCTTCACGATGGACGATCAGCCTCCCTTGCCCCATCGGTAGCCCATGCGCAGACCGAACACGCGCGGCTCGTTGCGTGTCTGGCGAAGGTCGAAGTTGCCCTCGTTCGTGTAGATAACCGCATTCTTGTTGGTGAGATTCGTGATGTAGAACTCCGAGAGCCAGCGGGACTCAGCCTGATTGAGGCCGAGCCGCAGGTTCATGACCGAGTAACCCGGCTGCAGCACGTGGGGTAAGCCGTTGGATCCGTTCGATTGCAGGGAATTCCACATGTTGCCCTTGTGAGCGAGATCGAATTGGACGTATCCGTGCAGGCTATCCAGGAGAGGCGCTTCGTAACGGGCGTTTCCGCTGTAGCTCACGTAGGGCACGTAGGGCAACCGTTCGCCCGGCGTGACCTGAAAGCTGGCATTCTCGAAGGTGTTGGTCACGATATGCGAGTCGTTGTAGCTTGCCGAGAATTCCATGCTCAAATACGAAGTCGCCTGATACTTGACGTAAGACTCCACCCCATAGATGCGGGCGTCGCCGATGTTGGCGTTGAAGCTCGACGACAAGCAAATACCCGGGTCGAACAACAGCGTCTGAAAATTCTTCCAGGGCATGTAGTAAACGGCGCCATTCCATATCAAATGGCTGTCCAGCATCGTGGACTTCCAGCCGATCTCATAGTTTGTCAAGGTGTCCGGGACGAAGGTCGCCGGAGCGCCGTTCTTGGTGCAGTCGGCGGGCAGACCGCCGTTGACGCCGCCATCTCTGAACCCCTGCGCGGCATCGGCGTACACGAGCACACCGTCCAATGCCTTGTAACTGACGCCTACCTTGCTGTTCCAGTGGTTGGACGAACCTCCATAGGTAGCCGGCGTCTGCGGCTGGTACCAGAATCCTCCGTATGCGGAGCTGGAGAAGTTCGAGTGGAAGTGCACCGTGCCCGCCTCGACATGCAAGCGCGGCGTGATGTCGAAGGTAAAATTGGCAAACTCCGTCGTCTGCAAGTAGTCGCTGCGCGCGACGTAGCTGTACCAATCATCGGGCTTCGGCGGCAGGGCCCCTTGATTGTAGTAGTAAGCGGTGGTCGCCTGCCACGCCTGGCCGGCAGTCTGCAATCCCGGCATGTGAAAGTAATCGCTATAAGGGTCGCGGGTCTTTTCCCAATAGACGCCGGCGAGCCAGTGCAAGCGTCCGCCTTCTTTCGATTGCAGCCGCAGCTCATTGGACCAGCGCTCGGTGTGGTTGATGTAGTCGTAATACTGGATCGGCGGCTTGCAGCCGCTGAAGCCCGTGCCGTTGATCGGGTCCGTGAGGCAGGTATATGCCTGCTGCGAGGTGGCGTTGGTCGAGCTGGGCGGGACCTTGTACTGGTTTATGTACTGCATGTACTCCGAATACTCGTTGACCCATCGGGTATCCTGGGCCCAGTACGTGCTGGCGTAGACCAGATCGCCGATACCCACATCGCCATCGAGATGAAAATCCAGCGTCTTCGTGTAGTACTGCTTGAACTCCGGCCCGAACCGCTCGACGGTGTTCGGGGGGAGCGCGCGCACGGGACCGTCAACACCGCCCGTGGTCGGATCCTCATCCCAGGCGCCGTGCGTGAGCTGGCGCTGATAGCTGTACGTCAGCGATGCCTTCCACCCCTCCGAGATCGTCTGACCGAGCGCGATGCGGGCGCCTGTGACTTTCTCCACGTTGTAGTTATTGCCGGCCCAGGCTGAATTGTCGGACACCGAACCGTTCACCCAGTGGCGGGTGGTGAGACGATTATTGATGAAGCCGCCGTGGTAGTCGCTGTAGGCGGAGATCCGCAGCGCAGTCCAGTCTGCGATCAGCGGGAGATTGACGAAACCTTCGATCGTGCCGTTGTGAGTGCCGCCGTCGATCTTGCCGATGTCGGCATCCACTCCGGCGCTGAACGCTTTAGGATCCGGCTTGTTTGTGATGAAGCGCAGCGCGCCCGCCATGGCGCCGGCGCCGAACGTCGTTCCCTGCGGGCCGTTCAATACCTCGATGCGCTCGATATCATAGAGATGCAAATCCGGCGACGTGCCGAAATAATTCATCGACATGTCGTCGAGGAGGAACAGTGTTGCCGCCGCATTCGCGTAGTTTGGGTTGCTGCCGTCAGACACGCCGCGCATGACGAAAGTCTGCGTGCCCGGACCGGCACTGACGAACGAAATCGAGGGCGTCTTGGTGGCGTAGTCCTCGAATTGAGATATGCCCAGATTCTGCATGTCTTTGGCGGTGAAGACATCGATGCTGAGCGGGACGTCCTGCAGATTTTCCGCGCGTTTGCGGGCGGTGACGACGACTTCCTCGAGCGTCGTATCGGCGGATGCACCCGCCGCCGCCGCGGCCGCCGCCGGCACAGCGTGCATCGCCGCGGTCCCCGAGAGCGCGGCGGCAATGGCCAGAGCGAGTGTGGAGCGCGATCCTTGCCCATTGGCGTCCGATCCGCCGCGCGGCAATTTCGCAGAACGCGCTGCAGTTGTGCGCATCGCATCGTCCCCTTGTGCCGGCTCCCCGATGGCACGCGAACGCATGCCGGTTCGGATCATGTCTTGCCGAGGCGATGCCTGTCAATGACTACGCTCGAGACGCTGATCGATCGTTCAATAGGCGAACGGGCTAGCTCGCCTCCCCGAAACGCTCCATGCAGCGCCCTAAGGCGCGGCGCAGGGGCTCGAGTTGCGGCTCGAAATGCTTCCAATAGCCGACCCCGGACGAATACAGGGGTTGACGCACCTGCTCGGCGCTCGCGGTGCGCACCGGCCGCTTCGTTTCATGAAAAGTCAGGCACGCGGGTTCGAATTCCAGCCCGCAATGAGTCAACAGGCGGCGGATGTTCGTCTCCGGATCGCGCACCAGTTCCTCGTAATGCAGATGTAGCACCGCGCCGGGCAGCACGGAATCCCAATGGTCCATCAGGCTGAGGTAGCACCGATAGTACCGGCCCAGGTCATCGAGATCGTAACTGAAGGCCTGCCCTTCCGCGAAGTACTGCTTGAAGGTGCTGAAGCAGGCATCCATGGGGTGGCGGCGCACGTCGATGATGGTGGCCTTCGGCAGCATCGCGTAGATGAGGCCTACGTGACTGAAGTTATTCGGCATTTTGTCGATGAAACGCGGCCTCCCGCTGCGGATCGGGGCGGTTTCCTCGATATAGCGCCGGCCGATAATTGCGAACTTCTCCGCTGGGAGGGTGCGAACGCTTTCCGGATACGCGTCGTGCTGCGGGTTTGCATGATCGAGCTCGCGTACGATGGTCAGTACATTCGGCAGCTCGAAAGTGCCTTCGATGCTGGAGTGGCTGGCGAGGATCTGCTCCACCAGAGTCGACCCGGATCTCGGCAGGCCCACGACGAATATCGGCGATGGGTCCGGACTTCCAGTACCCGCCCGTTGGGAAAAAAATGCGCCATCGAAGCAATCGCGAACCCGCTCCGTCTTGTTCTCGAACATCTGAATGTCGAAAGGAACGGTCTTGCGCCGCCGCCGGTTGCCGGTTGCGTAGTGCTCGAACGCCGTCGCATAGTCTTTCCGGTGCTCGAACGCGCGCCCTAGGGCGAAATGAAGTTGCGCCTGGTCGGCATCCTCGCCTCCCTCGCCCTTCAAGAGCCCTTGCATCGCTGCAATCTCCGCATCGCTGAACAAGTAGTTCTTGAGATCCGCCAGGCTCCAATAGGCTTCGCCGAAACTGGGGTCGAGGCGCAGGCACGCCTTATAAGCGTCCTCACTCTCGCGGCGATGGCCCAGGGTTTTGTGTACGTGCCCGATGGAGAGAGGCAAGCGCACTTCGCCGGGATTGAGGCGCGCCGCTTGCTCGAAAGCCGGCAGCGCATCCGCTTGGCGCATAAGCCGGGCGCACACGGTTCCGAGCAGTACCCAATTCTGCGGGTTCTCCGACTCGATTTTTAAAAGATGGCGAACCGCCGCCTCAGCTTCGGGGAGCCGCCCCAGGTCGACCATCGCCTGGCACAGGCCGCGCCATGCAAGAGGCAGGTGGGCCGATTGCTTGAGCGCGTGGCGCAGCAGTCTTAGTGCATCATCGCCGCGGCCGGCGGCGAGCGAGACCGCCGCGAGACCGCACACCGCGCCCACATGGCTGGCATCCACTTTGAGGATCTCGCGAAATATGAGTTCGGCCGCCTTGCGGTCCTCGGCCACGAGAGCGGCGGTCGCTTCATCGATCCGGCGTGCATACGGATCGCACAGTCGCGCGCGCTCATACGCCACCCGGGCATCCGGGTATTTCTCGAGGTCGACGAGAACGTCGCCATAGGCAAGCCATGCGGCTTGTAGCGCGGGAACCGCCGCGACCACTCGCTGGAGTTCCCCGCGTGCAATTTCCAGCCGACCGGCACGGCGCTGGGCGCGTGCCAAATCGGTGCGCGCCTGCCAGAACTGCGGCGCGCCGGCCACCGCCCGTTCCAACATTTCGACGGCAGCGGCTATCTTGTCTTGATCGAGAAGCGCGAGACCGAGCAGGCGCAGGCTGTTGACCTCGCCCGGCGCCGCCGCCTGAATCGCCCGCAACTGCCGCTCGGCGGTTGCGGCACGTCCCATGCGCAGGGCCGCGAGCGCCTGTCCGTACGCGGCTCGAAGTTCATCTTGTGGGCGTTCCTGCACGGGTGGGGCGCTCTTATGTGGCGTTCGACGGAACGTCGAGCGTTTCGCGCGCCAGTACGCGCTTATCTCCGATTTTGCGCTCGGCGCTCGGCGGATGCCCAAATTGCATGCGGTAGCACTTCGAGAAATGCGGCGGCGATTGAAAACCGCATGCAGTCGTGATGTCCATGATGGGCATCGCGGTCTGCAGCAAGAGCTCCCGCGCGCGGCGCAAGCGCATCTCTAGGTAGTAGTGCTTCGGCACGCAGTTCAAATCACGCTTGAAGAGCCGCTCGATTTGCCGGCGCGACAAGCCCGTGGCCTTGGCGATTTTTTCCAGCGACAGCGGCTTCTCGATATTTTCTTCCATGAGCTGCGCCACCCGGATCAATCCGCGGTGCGAAACGCCGACCTGCGCCCGCAGCGGAACGTATTGGCGGTCGGTGTCCTTGCGAACCCGATCGACGATGAACTGCTCGGAAACCAACTGCGAAATCCGCGGGCCCAGCTTCGCCTGAATGAGATTCAGCATCAGGTCGAGTGGCGCCGTGCCGCCGGAGCAGGTAAAACGATCGCGGTCGATGGTGAACAATTGATCGCTGATGCGCACCCTGGGGAACTCTTCGCGCAGCGCCGACAGATTCTCCCAGTGAATGGTGGCGCTGAAGTTGTCGAGCAGGCCGGCGCGCGCGAGCGCGTAGCCTCCGGTGCACAGGCCTCCAAGCGGCACGCGCCGGTCGGCCAGACGACGAAGTGCGGTCAATAGCGCGGCCGACACCGCTTCGCGCACGTTGATGCCGCCGCAGACGAAGAGGATGTCTACCGCTCCTAACTTGTCGAGAGCACCGGTCGGCGAAAGATTGAGTCCGCTGCTGGCGTCGGCCGCGCGGCCATCCAAACTGATGACGGACCATTCGTACACTTCCTTGCCGACCAAGCGATTCGCCATTCGCAGCGGTTCGAGCGCATTGGCGACGGCGATCAAGGAATAATTCGGCAGGGTCAGAAAAGCATACCTGCATTTGCGCAAGACCGCGGGCGATTCCAAGGTGCCTCCGCAGAACAACGAGCGTCAAAGTCGGACGCGCCCATTATGCCACCGGAGAGTATCTCTTGTCTGTTTCCGACATTTTTCTGTCGTTTTCTAAACGGTAAGGAGGCCTGTCGAGCCGGCTGTTCCGGCTGGCTAGGGTTTCCCTGGCGCATTTCAATCAGAGACTGTCGCAATTGGCGTCTTGTTTGGCAGCCCGCTGGTTACACTGCGTCACGCATTTGCGTTGGGAGCTTGTTATGAAAACTCATGCGCGCGTCGTCGTGATCGGCGGCGGCGTGGTAGGCGTCAGCACGCTTTATCACCTGGCCTTGAAAGGGTGGACCGACGCAGTCCTGCTCGAGCGCGCTGAACTCACCGCCGGGTCGACCTGGCATGCAGCGGGATTGCTGCCGCTTTTCAACATGAGCTACACGGTCGGTCAGCTGCACAAATATTCCGTGGATCTTTACAAGCGCTTGCCGGCTGAAACCGGTCAAGATGTGAGCTTTCACGTCACCGGCAATCTGCGGCTCGCGACCTGCCGCGATCGCATGGACGAATACCAGAAGTACTGCGGCACGGCGAACACCATCGGCGTGCCCTTCCAGGTGATCGGTCCTAAGCAAGTCCGCGATCTTTGGCCGCTGGTCGAACTCGGCGACGGCGCAGCCACCCCGAAAATCGTCGGAGCGCTCTACCACCCCGATGACGGCCACATCGCGCCGGCGGATTTGACCATGGCGCTGCGCAAGGGCGCGCGCACCCGCGGCGCGGAGATTCAAGAGCAGACCGAGGTCACCGCGGTAAAACGCACCGCCTCCGGCGAGTGGCATCTGACGACGAACAAAGGACACATCGTGGCCGAGCACGTGGTGTGTGCCACCGGCAATTATGCGCGCCAGACCGGGCGGCTGTTCGGCCTTAACGTGCCCTCGATTCCGGTCGAGCACCAATACATCGTGTACGACGAGTCGCCTGAACTCAAAGCCTATCGTCAAGGCGGCGGCCGCGAACTCGCGGTGCTGCGTGAATCGGATCAATCCTATTATCTGCGCGAAGAGCGCATGGGATGGATTTTGGGTCCCTATGAGGCGGGCGCGCCGGCACGTTTTGCCGACGGCGTACCCGATTGGTTCGGCAAGAGCCTTTTCGAAGGCGACCTGGAACGATTGCTGCCGCACGTCGAGGCGGCGCAGCGGCGCGTGCCGTCCCTTGCCAACTGCGGGATCAAGGACATCGTGAACGGGCCGATCGCGTACACGCCGGACGGCAGTCCGCTGATAGGCCCGGCATGGGGAGCACGGAATTTATGGCTCAACGAAGGACACAGCTTCGGCATCACCGCGGCGGGCGGCTCCGGCTGGCAGCTTGCCGAGTGGATAGTCGAAGGCGAGCCCGGCATCGACATGATGGCTGTCGATCCGCGCCGTTATGGGCCCTACACCAGCAAGCGGTATGTGGTGCAGAAAAACGAGGAAACGTACCGCAATGTATTCGTCATCCACTATCCGGATGAAGAGCGTCCGGACGCACGCCCGGCAAAAACCAGCCCGGTGTACGACAAGCTCGCCCGCATGGGCGCAGTGTTCGGACAACGCTACGGCTGGGAGCGCGCCAATTGGTTTGCTCCGCCGGGAGTTCCCGCCCAAGGACCAGTGGAGCTTCCGCCGTTCGAATTACTTCGAGCATGTGGGCACAGAAGCGCTGCGCTTGCGCCGGGATGTCGGGGTGATCGACCTGACGCCCTTCACCAAACACGAAGTGACGGGATTGGGCGCGGAAACCTGGCTCGATGGCCTCGTGGCCAACAAGGTGCCGACGAAGATCGGCCGGATCGCACTTTGCCACGCCCTCACGCGCCGCGGCGGCATCCGCTCCGAATTCACGATCACCAAGATCGCCGATCAGCATTTCTATGTGGTGAGCGCGGGCGCCGCCGAGCGGTACGACAGCGACTACCTGCGGCAATCGCTGCCGCAGGACGGCAGCGTCGCCTTGACGAATATCACCATGAGCCGCGGCTGCTACGTCCTCGCCGGGCCCCGCTCGCGGGATGTGCTCGCGAAACTTGTGGATGTGCGCCTGGACAACGAAGGATTTCCTTGGCTCACGGGCCAGGTCACCGAAGTGGGACTTGCCACCGATGTGTACTTATTGCGGGTGAACTTCGTCGGAGCGCTCGGCTGGGAGCTGCATTTCCCGATCGAATACGCGCATCATCTGTTCGACTCCTTGTTCGCCGCGGGCGCCGAATTCAACATCGGCATGGCGGGCATGCGCGCGATGGAGTCGCTGCGGCTCGAGAAGTCGTATCGCATGTGGGGCAGCGATCTGACCCCCGACTACACGCCCTACGAGGCGGGCCTCGACCGCTTCGTGCGCCTGAGCAAGGGACCGTTCATCGGCAAGGAAGCCCTCGAAAAGCAGCTCAAAGCGGGGGTTCCGCACCGCTTCATCACGTTCGAGGTTCACGGCGTTACGGACGCCGATCCGCTCGGCAACGAGCCGCTGTTCGATCTCGAAGGCAACATCGTCGGCCGCGCCACCGCAGGCTACTACGGGCACGCCCTGCGCAAGAGCTTGGGCTTGGGATATGTCAAGCCGGAATTTGCGATGGTCGGCTCCGACATTGAGATCGAGATCTTAGGGGAGCGCAAGCGTGCGACGGTGCTCGTCGATTCACCGTATGATCCTGAAAACAAGGAACTGAGGGCCTAACCGAAGCGCCATGAGCAGGCAATCATTTTCGGGGCTGTCGCTGATCTGGCGCAGCCTCGGGCAGCACCGCGGATGGCAGAAGCAGTGGCGGAAGGCCGAACCCAAGGCCAGCTACGATGCTGTCATCGTCGGCGGCGGCGGGCATGGCCTCGGATGCGCGTACTATCTTGCCAAGGAACACGGATTGACCAACATCGCCGTGCTCGAGAAGGGCTGGATAGGCGGCGGCAACACCGGGCGCAATACCACGATCATCCGCTCGAATTATTTATTCAACGAGAGCGCGGCGCTCTACGATCATGCCGTGAAGCTGTGGGAGGACCTCTCGCAAGTTCTCAATTACAACGTGATGTTCTCGCCCCGCGGCGTCATGATGCTTGCGCATACGGTCCACGACATACAGGTGTTCAAACGCCACGTTCACGCGAACCGCTGCAACGGAGTCGACAATGAATGGCTGGAGCCTGCCCAGGCCAAGGAGTTCTGTCCGCCGCTCAACATAGCGGATGACATCCGCTACCCGGTGCTCGGCGCGGCATTGCAGAGGCGCGGCGGGACGGCTCGGCATGATGCGGTCGCATGGGGCTACGCTCGGGCGGCCGACGCGCTCGGCGTCGACATCATCGAAAATTGCGAGGTTACGGCTATCCGCCGCGCCGCGAGCGGCGCGGTCGAGGCGCTCGAAACCACGCGCGGGGTAATTCGATCGCCCAAGGTAGGGGTCTCCGCGGCCGGCCACACCAGCGTGATCATGCGCATGGCCGGCGTGAAGGTGCCGTTGGAGAGCTATCCGCTGCAGGCGCTGGTCTCCGAGCCGATCAAGCCTATTTTCCCCTGCGTCGTCATGTCCAACACCATTCACGCCTATATCAGCCAATCGGATAAGGGTGAACTCGTCATCGGCGCGGGCACCGATGCCTACACCTCGTACACCCAGCGCGGCGCGCTGCACATCAATACGCATACCCTGGATGCGATATGCGAATTGTTCCCGAACTTCCGCCGCTTGCGGATGCTGCGCAACTGGGGCGGCATCGTCGATGTGACGCCGGATCGCTCGCCCATCATTGCCAAGACGCCAGTCCCGGGCCTGTACGTCAATTGCGGCTGGGGGACGGGCGGATTCAAGGCCACGCCCGGCTCGGCGCACGTGTTTGCCTGGACCATCGCACGCGACGAGCCGCATCCCATCAATGCGCCGTTCACGATCGAGCGCTTCCGCGACGGCTACTTGATCGACGAGGCCGCGGCAGCAGCCGTTGCCCACTGAGCGGACTACCGATGCTCCTCATTGTCTGCCCGTACTGCGGAAAACGCCCCGAAATCGAATTCAGCTACGGCGGCCAGGCTCATCTCGCGCGGCCGGCTCGTCCCTCGGGGCTTGACGATCAAGCATGGGCGGAGTTTTTGTACATGCGCGTCAATACCAAGGGTGTATATGCCGAACGCTGGCGCCATGCCCGCGGCTGCGGCCGATTCTTCAATGCCCTGCGCGACACGACGACCGACCATTTCCTGGCCTTCTACGAAACGGGCGAACCGCGACCCGCGCTGCCGGTGGAGCCTGCGGGCGGGCCCGTGCATGACTAGATCGGGTGGCAGCTTGCGCATACCCGGCGGCGGCCGAATCGATCGCGAACAACCGCGCAGGTTCACATTCGATGGCAAGGCCTATCAAGGAGTCGCCGGCGACACCCTCGCCTCCGCCCTGCTCGCCAACGGCGTGCACCTGACCGGGCGCTCATTCAAGTATCATCGGCCGCGCGGCATCCTCGCCGCCGGATCCGAAGAGCCGAACGCCCTGGTCACCGTGCGCCGGGATGCCGAGCGCGTAACTCCCAATCTCCGGGCAACCCAGGTGGAACTCTACGAGGGGCTGATCGCCGAGAGCCAAAATCGTTGGCCGAGCTTGCAGCGCGATTTCGGCCGCGTGAACGACGTGCTGTCGGCGTTTTTCCCCGCCGGTTTTTACTACAAGACCTTCATGTGGCCGCGCACGGCTTGGAAATCGCTGTACGAGCCTGTGATCCGGCGCGCCGCCGGGTTGGGCCGGGCTCCCGCTCATGCCGACCCTGACCGTTATGCACATCGATATGCGCACTGCGACGTGCTCGTGGTCGGCGCGGGACCGGCCGGTATCGCCGCTGCGCTGAGCGCTGCGGACAGCGGCGCCCGAGTCATCGTATGCGATGAAACCTCCGAGATGGGCGGCAGCCTGCTGACGGAGACTCATGCGCTGATCGACGGCCGCACGTCGCTCGAGTGGGTGCAGCAGTCGCTTGCGTCGCTGAAGGAGAACAGCCGCGTGACCTTGCTTTCGCGCACCACCGCCTTCGGCTACTTCCCGCACAATCTCATCGGCCTCAACCAGCGGCTCAGCGATCATCTCGCGAGCCCGCCCGCGCTTCGGCCCCGCGAGCGCCAATGGCAGGTTCGCGCATGCTCCGTGGTGCTCGCCACCGGCGCGATCGAGCGCCCACTGGTATTTCCCGGCAACGATCGGCCCGGCATCCTGCTTGCGGCCGCTGCGCACACGTATTTGAACCGCTATGGCGTCCGGGTCGGCACACGGGCCGTCGTCGTCACCTCGGGCGACGACGCCTATCAGGCCGCCCTCGATCTCAAGAACGCCGGCAGCGATATCGCCGCCATCGCGGATCTGCGCCCCGAAGCTTTGGGCGCCCTCCCCGACGCTGCGCGGCGCGCCGGGATCGAGGTTTTACCGGGTTCGACCGTGCTCGGCACGGAGGGCGATCTGCGCGTCAGCGGCATTACTCTGGGGCGCGTACGTGGCGGCAAGGTGCAACCTGGGCAACGCATTGCTTGCGACACGATCTTGATGTCCGGCGGCTACACCCCGAGCGTGCACTTGTTTTCACAATCGCGCGGCAAGCTCGAGTGGAACGCAGGTCTCAAAGCCTTTGTGCCGCGTGCATCCGCGGAGTGCGAACGCTCGGCGGGCGCCTGCCGCGGAGTCTATGAGCTTGCCGAGGTGTTGGCGGACGGTGCTGCAGCCGGGGCCGCGGCGGCCGCCGTACCGCATCAGGCCCAGCGCAGCTTCAAGGTCGATGCAGTCCCGCGCAGCGGCGAGGCATATCTCGGCGAGCTGCCCCAAGGAAGTTCGCCGAGCCGCGAGAAGGCCTTCGTGGACTGGCAACACGACGTGACCACGCGCGATCTCAAGCTCGCTACGCGCGAAGGCTTCCAATCGATAGAACATGTCAAACGCTACACGACCACGGGCATGGCGACCGATCAGGGCAAGACCTCGAATCTCAATGCCATGGCCATCGTCGCCCGGAACCTCGATCTGGCAATTCCTCAAGTGGGCCTGACGACGTTTCGGATGCCGTACACGCCCGTCACCTTCGGCAGCATGGCCGGTATCTCGCGCGGGGACCTATTCGATCCGGTGCGCGTGACGCCCACTCACGAGTGGGCAAGGGCCCGAGGGGCCGTGTTCGAAAACGTGGGATTATGGAAGCGCGCCCGCTACTTTCCGCGCGCCGGCGAAGACATGCATGGCGCGGTCGCGCGCGAATGCCGGGCGGTACGCAGCGGCTGCGGAATATTCGACGCCTCGACCTTGGGAAAAATCGAAGTGGTCGGCCCGGACGCGGCCGAATTCATGAACCGGATGTATGTCAATAACTGGACCAACCTTGGCGTCGGCCGGGCGCGGTACGGGATACTGCTCCGCGAGGACGGCTTCGTCTTCGACGATGGCGTGGTCGCACGCTTGGGGCCGGATCGATTCCATGTGACCACGACAACCGGCGGCGCTCCACGCGTTCTGGCACTGATGGAGGATTATCGTCAAACGGAATGGCCCGAGCTCCATGTATGGCTCACATCGACCACCGAGCAATGGGCCGTCATCGCAGTACAAGGTCCGAATGCGCGCCAAGTGCTCGAGCCGCTGATCGAAGGGCTCGATATCGGCGCCGGCTCGTGGCCTCACATGAGCGTCGCTCGCGGACGAATTTGCGGCGTGCCCATGCTGCTGTTTCGTGTGAGTTTCACGGGCGAATTAGGCTTCGAAATCAACGTGCCGGCGGATTTCGGCCGCAGCGTCTGGGAGGCGGTGCATGCCGCCGGCCAGATCCATGACATCACCGAGTATGGCACCGAGACGATGCACGTGCTGCGCGCCGAAAAGGGCTACATCATTGTCGGCCAAGATACCGACGGGACCGTCACGCCTGACGATGCAGGCCTCTCCTGGGCCATCGGTAAGAACAAAACGGATTTCGTCGGCAAGCGCTCCTTGGAACGGGCGTCGATGAAGTCCGCCAACCGCAAGCAGCTGGTCGGCCTGCGCAGCAAGGATGATGGGTTGGTCCTCGAGGAAGGCGCTCAAGTGGCTGCAAAACCCGGACAGCAGCCTCCCATGCAGCTCATCGGCCATGTGACCTCCTCCTACGCGAGCAGCGTGCTCGGGCACTCGATCGCGCTCGGCATGATCGAAGGCGGCCGCGCCCGTCTCGGACAGACTTTGTACGTCCCGATGCCCGGCGGGGATCTCGAAGTCGTGGTCACATCGCCGGTTTTCTACGATCCCACCGGAGCGCGCATCAATGCCTGACGTCGCGACACGGAGCCGGCCGCCGGTGCCCGCGACCGAATGGATGAAGCCCCTGCCGGCCGCAATGCGCTTCATTCTGCAGGGCGATCCCCGGGTACGTGCCATCGCCGCCCCTATTTGGGGAGCGGCCTTTGCCGAGAAGGCGTGCCGAGCCGTGGCAGAACAAGCCCGCGCGACTCTATGGCTTGGCCCCGATGAATACTTGCTCTTGGGCTCCTTGCCGGGCGGCGACGATGGGACGTCGGAGAGCGCCGCCGCGGACGCGCTCGAGCTCGCGCTGGGGCCTTTACCCCATGCGCTGGTCAACATCAGTCACCGGCAATTTGCCCTTGAAGTGAGCGGCCCTCATGCGGCGGTCACACTGAGCGGCGCCTGTCCGCTCGACTTGGATATCGGCGAATTTCCCGTGGGCATGTGCACGAGGACGGCGCTGGCGAAAGCCGATATCGTGCTATGGCGCAGACGCGAGGACGTGTTCCACCTTGAAGTATGGCGCTCGTTCAGCGGCTATGTGACAGCGTTGCTCGGCGAAATCGCCCTTGAATTCTCCGGCGAGGGATCGCCGCTAGGGGACTGATCGTCCGCGGAGAATGGCGCTTCATGACAAGTCCATGACGCAAACTGATCAGCCGCTGCCTTGCAAGGTGACCATACTCAAGGCTTGGTTCGGATAATCCGTTGCGGCGCGTCCAGTCGCAGCCGTACAAACCGATCGGGAGAGCGACGATGGACGAACAGAACACGCAAACCAGTCACGCGCGCCGTCCCAGCGGCCGCGACGCGAAGCGCGCTGCGCGCGCCGCGAGGGCTGGTGCGTCGATCCCCTACATCACGCGAAAGATTCCGTTCTACGAAGTGCTCGGCGAGGAAGGCCTTGTGTTGATGGAACACAACGCCGATTCGATACTCGAGGAGATCGGGATCGATTTTCGCGACGACCCGGAGGCGCTGGAGATCTGGAAGGCTGCCGGAGCCGACGTGAAGGGCGAGCGCGTGCATTTCGCGCGCGGAATGTGCCGTTCGCTCGTGCAGCGCACGGCGCCGCGCGAGTTTACGCAGCACGCGCGCAACCCGGCGCGCAGCGTCGTCATCGGCGGCAAGAACACGGTGTTCGCTCCCGCGTACGGTTCGCCCTTCGTGCGAAATCTCGACGAAGGGCGCCGCTACGCGCGAATCGAGGATTTTCGCAATTTCGTCAAGCTCGCATATATGGCGAATTCGCTGCACCATTCCGGCGGAACGATTTGCGAGCCCGTCGATCTGCCGGTCAATAAGCGCCACCTCGACATGGTTTACAGCCACCTCAGGTACAGCGACAAGGCGTTCATGGGTTCGGTAACCGCGCCTGAGCGCGCCGCGGATTCCGTGGCAATGGCGAATATCGTGTTTGCAGATGAACTCAACGATCCGGCGACCGGGCGGCCGAAGACGACGATCATCAATCTGATCAACGTCAATTCTCCAATGACCTACGACGCGACCATGCTCGGCGCGGCCAAGGTCTACGCACGCGCCAATCAGGCCCTGATCATCACGCCCTTCATTCTGGCCGGAGCGATGTCGCCGGTCACCGTCGCGGGAACCGTGGCCCAAACTCTGGCCGAAGCGCTGGCGGGACTTGCGTTCGTGCAGCTGGTCAATCCCGGCGCGCCCGTCGTGCTCGGGAGCTTCGCCTCGTCCATTTCGATGCAATCGGGAGCTCCGACCTTCGGCACACCCGAGCCTGCGCTGGTGCTCTACTCCATGGCCGCGCTCGCGCGACGCCTCGGAATCCCGTTCCGCTCGGGCGGCAGCTTGTGCGCCTCCAAGATTCCGGATGCGCAAGCGGCATACGAATCGGCAAATACCCTGCTGCCGACCTGTCTCGCCGGCGTGAACTTCGTGCTGCACACGGCCGGGTGGCTCGAGGGCGGCCTCGCCATGGGCTATGAGAAGTTCGTCATGGACGCGGACCAGGCGGGCATGATGCACACGCTGCTCGCGGGCGTGGATCTGTCGGAGAACGGGCAAGCGCTCGACGCGATGCGCGAAGTCGGACCGGGTAAACACTTTCTGGGCTGCGCTCACACTCAGGCAAATTTCGAGAATGCTTTTTACCGCTCGCCGCTTGCCGACAATAACAGCTACGAACAGTGGGAAGCCGAGGGATCGCCCGACATGACCAAGCGGGCCAATACACTGTGGAAGAAGCAGCTCGCGGAATACGCGGCGCCGCCGATGGATCCGGCGATCGATGAGGCGCTCCTCGAGTACATGGCGAAACGCAAGGCGGCTTCCCCGGACTCGAACGTGTGATCGGCGCTGCGATGCAGTCCCGGGCGCTTCGCGCGCGCCAGGTCAGCGAGCCACGAAGGCGCGTTCGGTGACGTAATCTCCGGGATCGCCGACGTGCGCGGACTGAGTGAATCCGCGCGCATCCAGCAATGCCGACAACTCCGCCAGCATTGCAGGGCTTCCGCAGAGCATTGCACGATCGACCGCCGGGTCCAGGGGCGGAACACCGATGCTCTCGAACAATTTCCCTGTTTCGATGAGAGTGGTTACGCGCCCTTCATGGCGGAAACGTTGCCGCGTCACGGTCGGCACGTATACCAGCTGATTGCGCACCTGCGCGCCGAGATATTCATGGTTGGTGAGTTCCCATTCGATATAGTCTCGGTAGGCAAGCTCGCTTCGGTAGCGCACGGCATGCACCAAGATCACCTGCTCGAAGCGTTCATATAGGTCCGGATCCTTGATCAGGCTCATGAACGGAGCGAGTCCCGTGCCGGAACTCAAAAGATACAGGCGCTTGCCGGGCTTCAAATCGCGCAACAACAAAGTGCCGGTCGGCTTACGGCTCACGCAGATCTCATCGCCGACCTTGATATTCTGCAGCCGCGAAGTCAGCGGTCCGTCTGGCACCTTGATGCTGAGGAACTCGAGAGCGTCTTCGTGATTTGCGCTGGCGATACTGTACGCTCTCAGGAGCGGTTTATCGTCCACGCGAACGCCAAGCATGACGAAGTGTCCGTTCTCGAAACGGAACGAGGGATCGCGAGTCGTCTTGAAACTGAAGACCGATTCATTCCAGTGATGAACCGCCAATACCCGTTCGGTGCCGATCGAAGCCATGAAATACCAATTATTGCAGCGGACGTCCCGCGTGCGAAATTGTCGCATATGCAATTTGAACGGGCCTAATAACGGTTTGTTCCATGTACATACCGATGTACATATAACGGCCGGCGCGGACGGTAGGTTTTAACGTGTGTTATCGATTGCTTCCCGGGACCCCTCCGCTCGGATCCACCGTCAATATTTGGCGGTCAGTCCGACAAACATATAACGCCCGTAGGTATCGTACATCGGGGCCAGCATGTTGCCGTTGACCAGCAGTGGATTCAGGTTGAAGCCGACCACGGGCGGCTGTTTATCGAGCAGGTTGTTGACGCCTAGCCGGAGGCTCACGTGCTGGCCGATATCGAATCCCACGTCGAGATCGAAGTAATCGTAGGCCGGAACCTTCGAGTCGATCGGATAGGCTGTCCCGGTGGCCAGCTGCGGATTGCCGCTGAGCTGCTCGGATTTGAGATGGCCGATGTGGCGCCAGTTCAGCGATGCTTCGAAGCCGCTCGGCAACTGCCAGGTCGTGCGCAACTTGTGCCGCCACCGGGGAATCGGGGACGTCGGGCCCTCGCCTGTGCAGGTGGGCCCGTAATAGCCCGTGCAGTCCGCAGCCGGCAGTCCGGGAACGGTCGTGATCACGTTGTCCAGCGCGACGGTGCCGGCGAATGAAAAGGAGACGGATCCGGCCTTTGCCAAATTCAGACTCTCGAGATTGAGGACGTAGCGACCGTCGACATCCGCACCGCTCTCCTCGTAGGAGCCGGTGTTCAATCCCGTGGCGATGATGCGTCCCGCCGTGGGACCCGTGCCGATTGACAGCGAGCCCGTGGCATCGCGAACGATCAGAGAACAATAGATGGGATCGCCGTTATCGAGGCAGTTATTCAAGGTCGCATTGGCGGGCAGCGAGCCGATGTATTTGTTGATCTTGATTCGCCAGTAATCCACGCTGATGAACAACGTGCGCGACAGGCTGCGCGGCGTCAGCACGACTCCGCCCGTCAGCGTGTCGGCAATCTGCGGCTTGAGATTCGGATTGCCGCCGGTCAACACGTTCGTCGTCGTCGCGGGTGCGATCTTGCCGTACTGCGCCGGCGATACGCCGGCGCGCGCGCACTGCGCCTGTGTCGCGGACGGAACACCGGTGGTCGGGTCGTTCGCGCAGGGATCGCTGAAGCCGAATTGCTGCACGATCTGCGAGAGAAACAATTCGTGTCCGTTCGGCGCCCGCACCGCTCGGCTCAGGGTCCCCCGAAAACGGATCACCTCGTCCGGCGAATACTCGACGCCGAGATTGTACGCATTGGCGGAGCCCTGGGGCGAGTACTGAGCGAGACGATCGCTTAGATCCAATGTCAACGCCTTCATGAACGGACGATCCTCGATCAATGGTATCCGTGTTTCGACGAACACCTCGCCGACGTGGTAGGTACCCAAGGTCGGTCGTGCTCCTCCGGTGACCAGCAAATCCCCCGTCAGATAGTCTGCGTTCGGTTGGTTGCTGATGGACTGCGAGCGGAATTCCGCGCCGCCGGACAAGCCGATTCCGTCGTCGCTGAGTGGACTTTTGATCCCGTATTTGCCAAGGTCGCCGACGACTTGGCCTTGGACATCGTACTGGCGCGCATAGCCGTCTTGCGCTCCGGATGCACCGATATAGTCCAGGGCCGCGGAGGTCACCGCGCCGGCAGAAAAAATGTTGTACGGGACACACCTCGGATCGGTCCCGTTGACGACGGATTGGCAGGTCGCCTTGCCATTGACATTGACCACGTCCAGAGCGTTTGCAAGGCGAGTATTCGAGAAATCGTTGGTCAAGCGCTCGTGCGAGTCGGTATTTCCCCACTGCGCATTGATGTCGTAAGTCCACGCACTGTTCAGCGCCCCTTTCAAGCCCACCAGTACCCGATAGCTGCGATGGCGGAATTCGTCCTGGCGGTAGCCGCCCTCGGTGTTGCGTCTGCCGATTTGGACCTGCGCGGTATCTGCGGCGCCAAGTCCATACTGCGTGCACAGCGAGGCCAGTTCGGAAGGCGACAGCAGGGGATTGTTGCAGTTGATTGCGTAGGTGTTCAGGCCGGCACCCGTCGCGGTCGTTCCCGAGGGCTCGTACAGCACGGTGGTCTTGTCTTCGGAGAACGTCGTTTCGACGTATGCATCGGCCGCCGAACTGAATTTGTAATGCCCGAAGAACCCCGCGTTGTAGCGAGTGTCCGGACGCGTCAATGTCTGGTAAGGCGCTGGATTATATCCGTCCTGCGCGAGATTGAACGGGCGGAAGCTGTTGCCGGTAGCCGAGTCGAGGGTCAAGGGGTTTCCCGCACCGCCGTTCGGCACGAATTGTCCGGCCGGCGTCGTTCCGTCCAAGAGACATCGGTACGAGGTCGCGGTTTCCGTCAGCGTGCAGCCGCCGAAATCACGGCTCGACCCGAAGATCGCCGCGGTTCGGCGGTATCCGGCATAGGCGACCACATGGCCGTCGCCGCCGAACAGGTCCTTACCGAGGACCCCGGTCAGGTCGATGTTGCGGCCGTCGTAGACGGTGCCGCTGCGCGGCTCGAACCCGCCGGATCGCTCGATGCCTTGAATGAATAGATTACTGTTGCTTGCACGGTTGATGCCGTATTCGGTCTCCAGCCTGGCGCCCGTATAGTCGGTGTCGATGACGAAATTGACGACGCCGGAAATCGCGTCAGAGCCGTAGATGGACGATGCACCGCCGGTCAGCACTTCGACGCGCTTCACCAGTGCAGTCGGAATCGCGTTCAGATCGGGCGACGGATTGATGGAGTCGCCCGGCTGCAGGCGGCGGCCGTTCATCAGAACGAGCGTGTTGAACGAGCCGATGCCGCGCAAGTCGGCCGTCGCCGTGCCGGTCACGGGTGAGACGCCGGCCCCATTCGCGGAATTTGTCAGCCCGGCATTGAGCTGCGGAAAACTGTTCAGCAGGTCCTCAGCGCGTGCCGTGCCCTGATGGCTCAACTCCGCGGCGTCCACGGTGACCACCGGGCTTATGGTGGCGGTGGTCGACGTTGCGAAACGCGAACCGACGACGACGAGCTCATCGAGCTCGCGCTCGCCTTCCGCGGCGGCCGCCGCAGCGGGGGGCGGCGTATCGCCGGAAGCCGCGGTCGAGCACACAGTGGATAAGGCAATCGCCCCGCACAGCGCCGTGAAGGCCGCCCGCAAGCCTGACGTTGCTCCGTCAATTCCTATGCCCATATTGCCACTCCCCGTTGTCCATATGTCTGTTTTTGGAATCGAGTCACACCCACCGCCGCGGCCGCAACGCCGGTTTCGCGGCTGCTCCGCGCCTCAGCCGCGGAGCAGCGGCGTAAATTCTTTCATGTCCGCCACGTTTTCCAACGAGTCAACGAGCGCGATCAGCGCTTCCGTTTTCTCTTTCGGCCAATTGGCATACTCGGCGCAGCCCCGAAACTTCGTGGCTGCTTCCGCATAGCTCATCGGATCGGCCGGACTGCCCTTGCCGTAAATCGCCTCACCGGTTATCACCCTGCCGCCGTTCAGCGTTATTTTTAACAACGAGGTCATCTTGTCGAAACCCGCCGCTTCGGCCTGCGGATCGACGTAGTATTTGATTTTGCGGATCATGGTCTGCACGTCCGGCCGCCGCACTACCGCATCGGTGAATTGCGGCAACCCGCCCTTGCGTTCCAGGAGCAGGATCGCGATGCAAAATTCCATACTGAATTTCGCTTCCAGCCCGTTCTTCGGATCGTGACGCAACAGCGCCTGGTACATGGCGTGGTTGGCACCGACTTCGACCTGCTTGACCTGTCCCGGGCGAATGTCATGCTGCTCGATCAGGCGCATCATTTCAGTCATGGCCGGATGACTGAGAGATCCCGAGGGATACGGTTTGAGCGAGATTCCCGGGGACGTGAAGGTCCATGGGGCGCCGAGTTTGCTCATGATCGCCGCGGGATCGTAGGTGCCGCCCGCGGCGCGGAAGAAGCCCCGTTGTGCCTCCAGGATGTTCTGCGCCGCCGTCCAACCGAGATCGGCCAGCTGCGCCGCGATCAAACCGCTTTCCGCGGCGTGCCCGGCCTGGAAGGGCTTGGTCATGGTGCCGAAATTTTCGCGCAATCCCCCGGCTTCGCTCGCCGCGATTCCGAATGCCGTCCGTGTCTTGGAGACGTCGAAGCGCATCAATTTCGCGCAGGCGGCGGCCGATCCGAACGGTCCGCAAGTGCCGCTGGAGTGAAACCCGTCCTCGTAATGGCGCGGGGCGATGGCCTCGGCGATCTTGCATTCGACTTCGACGCCTACGTGGTACGCAAGCATGAAATCCTTGCCGCTGAAATTGCCGCGCTCGCCCAACGCGAATACCGCCGGCAGCACCGGAACGGTGGGATGCACCAGAAGGCCATAGACGCGATCCTTCGCGGCCGCAAGCTGAGTATCGTCGAAGTCATCCGCGTGCTCCGAAATACCGTTGACCAGAGCCGCGAATTGCGGCGCGGTGGTGCGCGAAGTGCCGATCACGGTCGAGCCACCGCCGCTGATGGATAGAGTTTCCAAGTATCGCAGGCAGATGGCGGCGCTCTCGGCTCTCGAGCCGGCAAGCGCCAAACCGAAGCCGTCCAAGATCGACTTCTTGCCGAGTTCGATGACGCCCGACGGGATGCTCTCGTAGCCTGTGTTCACGACGAAGCCGGCGACATAGGCGGTCAGGCCGGGCACGCTCGGGAAGGCGCCGGCAGTATCCGCCGCGGCTGATACGTCGGCAGCCCGGGCGGGCTTGCCGGCAGCCGCGCCCAGCGCCCCTATACAAAGTTTTCCGAATACACGCCTTTGCATGCGACCCTCCTCCGCATCCTCGGTTACTGCAACACCTCGAATATGAACAGTTTGGCCGGCACCCTGCCCTTGCGCGCCGAGACTGCGAAATAGCGGTTCAGCTGCGCCACCAGCACGCCGGTCTTCGCACCGAGAGACGTCGGCGCGCGTCCGATCTCTTCATAGTGATCGGCATCGATCTGATGGAAGACATCGACGAACCCTTCGCCGCATGCGAGATAAATCCTCTTGGTCGACGGATCGTAGGCCATATCATCGACGTCATCGCCGGCCGGCAGCGCAGCCACCTCCTTGCCCGAGACGCTGTCCACTGCGCCGAAGCGTCCCGGCTTGCGGCCGGCCACCAACAGGCGGTGAGCCGCCTCATCCAAGATCAAAGGCGTGTTGTGCTGAACCAGCGTCAGCTGCCACATCGACTTGACCGCCTTCGAACTGCGATCGACGACGGCTATCTGATTCTTGTCGCGCGCATTGACGTACATCAGCGGACCGCTCTTGTCCAATGCGATCGCCTCCAGATTCGCCGACTGCACCTTGATCTCGTCGACGCGCTCGCCTTTTTTGGTGTCGATCACCGTGACCCGCGAGAAGTCCTCCTTCGCTTCCTTGCCGCCATTGGTGACGTAAAGCAAATGATTGGCGGCGTCGTAGGACATCGCGTCCGCGTCGGCGCTGAGCTTGATCGACTTTTCGACCTTGTAGGTCGTCGCGCTCAGGATCTTCGCCGAGCCGGCTGCGCCGCCGTCAGCGCCCCCGTCGATCACGTAGATTTGGTCCTGTTCCGGCAGCAGCAGGATGCTATGGGGCGTGTCGAAGCCCCTGATGCTGCGCAGCGGCTTGCCGGAATTCAGGTCGAATAGTTCGACCGTGTGATGCTCCTCGGCGACCAAGAACAAACGGTTGCCGGGCACATCCACGGCGAAATGGTCGAAGTCGCCGTCGATCGACGGCAGAGGAATGGTGCGGATCATGCGTAGCGGCGCGTGGGCCGCCCCGGGATCCGCGGACGCGGAAGTCGCACCCAACAACGTTATGGCTATGAGTCTCAGGGCCGCGATGGATAATCTCATGGAACAAAACTCCGATGCTGTTTGCATGTTTCGATCAAATCCGCTGGAAGGTCGGTGAACGGGCGCGGGTCGTCGACCGGCGCGCCGCTGAGTACCAGGCGCATGCGATCGCGGTCGAGTTCGCCCTCGATGCTCGACATCACTACCGTAGCCACGGCGTTGCCGACGATGTTGACGATAGCCCGCCCCATGCTCATGAATCGATCGATGCCGAGGAGCAGCGCCATGCCGGCGAGCGGTATGCTCGGAACGACCGACAGCGTGGCGACCAAGGCAATGAAGCCGGCACCCGAGATGCCGCTTGCCCCTTTCGAGGTGATCATGGAAACCCCGAAAATGGCGAATTGCTGCAAAGAGCGTGAGTTCGACGTTCATCGCCTGGGCGATGAAAAGTGCGGCGAGGGTCATGTAAAGGCTCGTGCCGTCGGCATTGAATACGTATCCGGTGGGCACGACCAACCCGACGACCGACTTCGAGCAACCGAGGTGCTCGAGCTTTTGCATCAGGGACGGCAGCGCGGGATCGGAAGACGACGCGCCCAGGGTGACCAGCAATTCTTCCTTGAGAAAGCGCAAAAGCTTGAAAATATTGAAGCCCGCCCACCGGGCAATGGCGCCGAGAATCACGCATAAGAACAGGGCGCCGGTGCCGTAAAACGTCACGACCAGTCCGAGCAGCGGACGCAGCGAGCCGATGCCGAATCGTCCGATCGTATAGGCCATTGCCCCGAAAGCGCCGAGCGGTGCGAAGCGCATCAGCACGTTGATCACGCCGAAAATCACCTGGCCCATGGAGTCGATCAACGCTGCAACCGGCCTGCCGCGCTCGCCGATGCGCGACAGGACATAGCCGAACAATACCGAGACGAAAACGATCGGCAGAATTTCGCCTTTCGCAAATGCATCGACGAGCGTGGTCGGAACGATTCCGACCAGGAAGGATACGACGCTGTTCGCCTGGGCGGGACCGACGTAGCCGGCGACCGCAGCCGAGTCGAGCGTTGCCGGATCGATGTTGAAACCGGCGCCCGGCCGTACGAGGTTGGCCGCCAACGCGCCGATCAGCAATGCAAGCGTGGAAAGCACCTCGAAGTACACGAGCGCCTTCCCGCCCACGCGCCCGACCTTTTTCAGGTCGCGCATGCCGCCGATACCTGTGACCACCGTGCAGAAAATGACCAGGCCGATGACCATCTTGATCATCTTGAGAAACACGTCGCCGAGCGGCCGCAGCGCCGCGCCGGTCTGCGGCGCGATCCAACCCACCGCCACACCGGCAACGATGCCGAGCAGCACCTGAATGTAGAGCTCGGTATACCAGCGCCGGCGCGCGACGCCTCGAGTTTTCATCAAACCTTCAACCGGTTGTTCATACGGCGATGCTGCGAACCTTCTCGGCAATCGCGTCCCCCACCTCCTGCGTCTTGGCGGTCCCGCCCAGATCGGGAGTGCGAGGACCGTTGCTCAGCACCGACTCGATGGCCGCGACTATCGCCCGCGCCGCCTCTGCATGCCCTAAATGATCGAGCATCATCGCGCCCGACCATATCTGGCCTATCGGATTGGCAATGCTGCGGCCGAATATGTCGGGCGCTGATCCGTGCACCGGCTCGAACATCGATGGAAACTCCCGTTCGGGATTCAGATTGGCGGAGGGAGCGATGCCGATCGTGCCGGTGCACGCCGAGCCCAGATCGGACAATATATCGCCGAAAAGATTGGAGCCGACCACGACGTCGAACCTCTCCGGACGCTGCACGAAATGGGCCGCCAGGATGTCGATGTGATACTGATCCATGTGAATGTCGGGAAACTGCTGCGCCATCAGCGCGGCGCGCGAGTCCCAGTACGGCATCGTCAGGGAGATGCCGTTCGACTTGGTCGCCGAGGTGATTCTCTTGCGGCTGCGGCTGCGCGCCAACTCAAACGCGTACCGCAGTATTCGGTCCACGCCCTTTCGCGTGAAAATGTTTTCCTGGATGACAACCTCGTCATCGCTGCCTTCGTGCATCTTGCGGCCGCGATCGGAATATTCACCTTCGGTATTTTCCCGGACCAGCATGATATTGATGTCGCCCGCGATGCGATCGCGCAGCGGCGACTGGACGTTCGGCATCAGCCTGATCGGCCGCAGGCACACGTATTGCTCGAACCGGCGCCGGATCTGCAGCAGCAACCCCCAGAGCGACACGTGGTCGGGGACGCCCGGGAAGCCGACCGCGCCGAGATAAATGGCGTCATGGTTGCGAATGCCGTCGAGCCCGTCGGGCGGCATCATGCGTCCGGTGCGAAGATAATATTCGCACCCCCAGGGACGCTCGTCCCATTCGAAGGACATGCCGAAGCGGCGGCCGGCCGCGGCGAGCACCTTGACGCCCTCCGGCACGACCTCACTGCCGATCCCGTCGCCCGGAATCAGTGCTATCTTATAGTTCTTGATGTTCCACTCCCCACGACCTCGGGCTTCGAGCCCTAATCGCGCCATGATCGTTGAATGATTTGCGCCCGCGAGTCGATGCCGCAGAATAGGCGTTTGGCATTGCGCCCGCACTCGGCCGGACGTGAATTCGGAGAACACAGTTCGTGAATAATGTGCTACCGCAGGATTTGCGGGTCTTCATCCACGCGGCGCGCCTCGCAAGTTTTGCCGCCGCCGCGCAAGAATTGGGGGCTTCCGCAGCCTACATCAGCAAACGCATCGCCATCCTCGAGAGCGCGCTGCGCATGAAGCTGTTCCATCGAACCACGCGTCGAGTGTCCCTGACCGAACGCGGCGAGGCGGTACTGTCCTGGGCACAGCGCATTCTGGATGTCTACGGGCAACTGGACGGCGCGCTGGAGGATGTGGAATGCGACATACGGGGTGGACTGCGCATCGCGGCGAGCTCCGGATTGGGACGCAATCACATTGCCCCGGTTCTGTCGGAACTGGTGAAAATGCATCCTGGCTTGGAGATCGACCTGGAGATCCTTGACCGTTCGGTGGATCTCGTGCACGAGGAAATCGACATCGACGTTCGGGTCGGCGACGTTCGCGAGCCGCACCTCGTGCCCCATCACCTGGCGCACGGACGGAGAATACTGTGCGCGTCGCCCGAATATCTGCGAGCGCATCGCGAACCGCAGACGATAGCTGAACTGGTGCGCCATTCCTGCCTGTTGATCCGCGAGCGCGGCGAGACTTTCGGGCGCTGGTCTCTGCGGGGACCTGGGGGTACCCGCAACGTGCGCGTGAATGCCGCGCTTGCATCGAATCACGGCGACGTGATCCGCCGCTGGGCGCTGGAGGGCCACGGAATCATGCTCAGGTCCTATTGGGACGTCGCGGAAAGCCTGCAGCGCAACGATCTCGTGCATGTACTGCGCGAGTTCTGGCAGCCGGCGGACGTGTGGGCCGTCACCAAGATTCGCTCGGAGAATTCCGCAAAGACGCGGCTCTGCATCCGCCATCTGCGCAAGCAGCTCCGCAGTGGCCCGTTCGCGCTTGCCGCGCCGAGCACGGAACCGAATCGGCGCGGTTGATCTCGGCGCTACCGCTCGCGGGGCGCGACCGGCGCTACCGCTCGGGGGCGCGGCGCCGTCCCGGCGGTGCGGCGGGCGGTCGGCGGACCGGCAGCGTCAGTACGACGTGCCCGCGGCCTGCGAGAAAACGTGCCTCGCCGCCATGGGTACGCGCCACCTGCCTGACGATGGCGAGTCCGAGGCCTGATCCGGGCGACTCCGCATTCAGCTTGCGAAAGCGCTCGAAGATCAACTCCTCTTGGCCGGCGGGAACTCCCCCGCCCTCGTCCATCACTTCGATATTGAACTCCCCGGAGGGTTCCGCGGCCGCACGGATTCTCGCAACCACCGTCCCACGCCCGTGGATCAGCGCATTATCCAGAAGATTGCGGACCGTATCGCGAAGATCACCGGCGCTGCCGCGCAGCTGCGCTGCGTCAGGCACCTCGATGACCAGGCGGCGCCCTTGCGCTTCCATCAACGGAACGATCATCGCCGCGGCTTCTCGAACAGTCCTTGACAGATTGACCACCGGTGCTCGCTCGAGGCTGCCCTCGCGGGGCACGGACTCCTTGCGGGCAAGGTCGAGCAACTGATCGACGAGCCTGCCCATTCGATCGAATTCGCGTTCCACGGCAGGCCAATCGGTCACTCCCGTCAAGCGCGCGCGCTGCAATCGCAGATTCAAAACCGCCAGCGGCGTGCGGAGTTCGTGAGCCGCATTGGCGGTCAGCCTCCGCTCGGTCGAGTACGCGGATGACAGGCGATCGAGAGCGCCGTTGACGGCCTCGACCAGAGGCTCGATCTCCCGGGGCAGACCGTCGAGGGAGATGCGCATGTCAGGCTTTCCCGGACCGGCGAGCGCGGCCTCGCCCGAGGCGCGCGCAATGGGCCTGAGGCTCCAGCCGCTGATCGTCCAGATTAGCCATAGCGCCAAGATGGTGAGCGGCGCGAAGAGCAGAAGATTCTCGCTGCCCTCCTCGAACAGACTGTCGATCAATATATCGGGGTCGGAGTCGCCGCGGGCGACGACGATCCCATAGCCCTCGGGACTCCGTGCCGCCAGAATACCGACCCGTTTGGATCCGCCGCCGATGAATTCCACCGGGCCCAAGGGGCTCGAACCCGCAACATCGTGATAAGGAAGCGGCGCGGCGAGATTGGGCGAGCGTGCGATCGGCCGGCGCGTGCGGTCGAAGATCGTGTACGAGAACTGTTCGGAGGGATCGGCATACACATGCTGCCAGTTCTCCGACAGCGCAAGCTCGATCCGGCCGTCGGCGCCGACATGCAGCGCCACGAGCAACTCGCGCGCCTGCGCCTCGAGGGTGCGGCCGCGCACGTCCTTGACGATGTTGTTCACCTCGTAGCGATAGGACATCAGCGAAGCCGCGAGCCCGAGCGTGAACACGGCCAGCATGCCGCCGAGCAGCCGGACGCGCAGACTATGGGTACGGCGCAATCGGCATTGCCTCGACCAGACGATAGCCGATCCCCCATTTCGTTTCTATTTGCAGCGCCGCGCCCGCGGCAGCGAGCTTGCGACGCAGCCGCGACACCGCGGCTTCGAGGGCATTCGTACTTCCCGAATCATCGAGCGCATAGAGACGATCTTCCAATAGATCTTTGGTGATCACCTGTCCCGGAACCCGGAGAAGCTCCTCGAGCAGTGCCGCCTCGCGGCGCGTCAGATCGATGCGCCGGCCGCCTGCACTGGCCTCCCGAGTCACCGTGTCGAAGACGGTCTCGCCGAGGCAATAGGTCATTCCTCGGCGATTGCCGCTGCGGCGCAGAACCGCTCGCAGGCGAGCCTCCAATTCCAGGAGATTAAAGGGCTTGACGATGTAGTCGTCGGCGCCTGCGTTAAGACCGCGCAGGCGGTCCTCCACGCCGTCCCGAGCTGTCAGCAGGATCGCCGGAAGTTGCGGCCGCGAGGTGCGCAATTGGGTCAAGACCTTCATACCGTCGACATCCGGCAATCCGAGATCGAGAATGACGGCATCGAAGGGAGCAATGGCTGCGGCGGCCAACGCCTCTTCGCCACGGCCCACCGCGTCGACGGCGAAGCCGCGCTCCGTAAGGTGATCCCCGATCAGCTCGCGCATCGCCCGATGATCTTCGACCAAAAGCACTCTCATGAAACCCTCCCGCGATCACGATAACTTAAGCCGCTCCTCCCACCAAGCATCCGCCGCTTCAGGCTTCGTCAGGACTTGGTCAGCATTAGCTGCCATTGTGCCGGTCAATCTTGACAGGAGGATAACTCTGGTGTGTAAACGCGTTTCAAGTCTTTCCTTGCTGGTCTCCGCGATCGCAAGCTTGCTTCTCGGGACAGGCTCGGGCGCTGCCGATACCGCTCCCACGGGCTTCCGCCGCGTCGATACGATCCAGGTGCCCGGGGAACCCCTGGCCAGCTTCGACATCGGAGTCGTGAACAGCGCCGGAGTCTATGCGTTGGCGGATCGCTCCAATAAGGGCGTGGACCTCATCGAGGGTGCGACCGGCAAGTTCCTCGGCCGTGTTACGGGTTTCAAGGGATTCAGTAAAGCTGCCGGATCCGCGGCCTCCGGGCCCGATGGTGTGCTTGCAGTCGGCAACGGCCAATTCTGGGCGGGCGATGGCGACAGCACGGTCAAGATCGTCGACGTGAAGTCGCAGTCGATCACGGAGACGATTTCCACCGGCGGTCAGAAGCGCGTCGACGAGATGGCCTATGATCCCCGCGATGAACTGGTCGCGGTCGTCAACAATGCAGACAAGCCTCCGTTCGTCACGTTCATCTCCAGCAAGACGCACAAGGTTGTCGGCAAGATCGTGCTCGATCATGCCTCCGACGGGGCGGAACAGCCCGCTTGGGACCCGGTCACGGGCAAGATCTACTTGACCATCCCCGTGATCGATGGCGTCGACGCCAACGGCGCGGTCGCGGTGATAGATCCGCACACGCTCACGCTCGAGAAGATGCTGCCGGTCGCGAAATGCATGCCGGCCGGGCTTGCGGTCGGACCGCACGCCCATTTGTTGATCGGCTGTAGCGACGACGCGGTTCAAGCGGGCTTCCCCGCGCAGTCGCTCGTCATGGATGGGCAAACGGGAAAGACGATCGCGACCATCGACAAGGTCGGCGGGTCGGACGAGGTCTGGTACGACGAGAAGTCCGGCCATTATTATCTGGCAGCCGCCAAGAACCCGGCCGGCCCGGTGCTCGGCGTCATCGATGCTCGAACCGACCGCTGGATCGCCAACTTACCGAGCGGCCCGCGTGCTCATTCGGTTGCGGCGGATCCGGTATCGGGACGGATCTACGTGCCGATCGAAGCGCGCAAGGACAGTACGGATTGCAGCGCAGGCTGTATCGCCGTCTACGCGAGCTCGAAAAAATGAGCCTCGCGGCGCAAGACGGCCGGCTACGCCACGCTCGTGGAAACGGCTGCTATTAGAGCGCACATAAAAAGGACGGCGCGAACGTTTGAATCGATACGGCGAATGCGTTGAATGTAGCTCACTGGCGGTTACCCCAAGAGAATGACCATGCCCTCGCGAGTTCTTCTACGCTCCTCGCTTCATGCAGTCGATGTGTCGCACGTCGTTAACGTCGGAGAACGGCGACGCGATGCCTGAGTGCCGCACCGTTGCTAGCGGGCGGTAATCGTCGCCTCCGAGGCGTTGCGAACGGATTGAAGGCGCGCACTGACGATTTCGGCTTGCCTGAGAACGCGTAAAACATTTTCGCCCGCGACTTTCGCCAGCTGATCATCGGTCCAGCCTCGACGCAGCAGCTCGACGAGCAAGTCCGGAAACTTATCGACGCCTTCCAGACCTTTGGGCGTCGCGTCCACGCCGTCGAAGTCGGATCCGATGCCCACATGGTCGATCCCGGCGACTTGCCGAACGTGATCGATATGGTCGGCCACCTCCGAAAGTCTCGCCTCGGGCGCCGGATGGGACTTCTTCCAGCTATCGAGCGCCTGCTTCGCCCTCTCGGGCTGGCCGATGTAAAGGCCGCTGTACGGAGGGGCGCTGGCACGAGCTTGCTCCGCCGCATAATCGGCCTCCCATTCGTTGCGAGCTTGCGAAATATATCCGGGATAGAAATTGACCATTACAACGCCACCGTTGCGGGCGACCAGTTGCAGAATATCATCGGGCACGTTGCGGGGATGATCGTCTAAAGCACGGGCCGATGAATGCGAGAACATCACCGGAGCCTCGGATATTTCAAGGGCTGCGCGCATCGTCTCAGGGGATACGTGGCTCAAGTCCACGATCATGCCGATGCGGTTCATCTCGCGTACGACCTCTTGTCCGAACGGGGTGAGACCGTGATGCTTCGGGCTGTCGGTGGCCGAATCCGCCCAGTCGTTATTGACCGTGTGGGTCAGCGTCATATAGCGGGCTCCGAGAGCGTACATCTGCCGGAGCACCGCGAGGGAATTATTGATTTGATGCCCACCTTCGATACCGATCAAGGACGCGATTCTCCCCGCCTGGTGTATGCGGCGAATATCGGCGGCCGTGCCAGCGGCCTCTAAATCGTTAGGATAGCGCGCGTTCATCTGACGAACGATATCGATTTGCTCCAATGTAAGCTGGACGGCCGCGGGGCCTTGCGTCTCGGACGGTATCCACACCGACCAGAACTGCGCACCCACCCGCCCGCGCCGCAACCTCGGGATATCGGTCATCAGCGCGATACCGTCGCCGGGAAGAACCTTGGCACCGGTAGTGCTCAGGTCGATTCCCGAGAGCTTGCTCTTGAAGCGATCGTGGATTTCCCAGGGCAGATCATTGTGCCCATCCACCAAAGGCGTTCGGTCGAGGACCCGCGCCACTCGGGCAACGTAATCGGTCGGAGCGACCGCCGCCGTTCCAAAACCGGGCAGCAGGGAAAGAGAAATCGCCATTGCACATGATCGGAGCAGCATTGGAGTCATTTCCTTTGAAGTTGCCGCTTACGATACCGCATGCCGATGCGTAATACCTTGTGATACTGCCGCACCCTGTATCGAACAGCGGCGCCCTGTATCAAACTGCCGCAGCCTATATCGAACAGACGCGCCCTGTATGAAACGGCCGGACCCTGCCCTGCTGTATCTTGATAACATATGCGCGCGCTCCCAGTGCGGCTGCATTCCATTCATCACCGGCAACCATTTGAGATTTGAATGAAACTCGAGGCAATGCTCTGGATGTTGATTCTCGCCTCGCTTGCATTGGCTATCGTGTCGCGAAAGTATCGAAAGTACGGCCTGGTTGTCCTGGGAATTGCCGCAGTGACGGTCGCCGCAGTCATCGTTCTCGTCAGGGACAATGAAATATTGCCTGCTGCCTCGCCGGGCATACCGGCTCAGCAAGCAAAACGCGTCGACTTCGAGCAATCTCACGTCGATAAATTAGATAAAGAAGAACCGGACGCCAAGGATCGAATCAGCGTATCTGAAATTAGGTTCGATCAGATCCGCCCGTCTGGGGATTCGGAACCCGGCACCATCGCCTCGATTCGTGCTCGCCTTTACAACGACTCCGCGCGCTTTACTTTAACCGACTTCGCCTATTATTTGGCGGTGCAGGATTGCGTCGATCGAGTGTGTACTACGATTTACGATCAGCGCGGTCTGGAGTCAACGATGGTGCCGGCCGCTCAAGCACGCGACGTGATGATTGAAATCCGCGCCCAACAATCGCGCGGGTCTCCGCCTTTCAAAGTGCTCGGCACGCCGAAGATCATTCTGTCGCCGACCGGCACCCGCGCCTATAAGTCCTTGATATCCCCGGATTAGCCTGCCAATGCTACGGCAGCGCATGAAGCTGCGTATTGAAGAGATACTTGCTGGAGAACTCGGTCATTTCGCCGGATTTCTTGCCCTTCACGGGCAGCAATCGCGCGGATAGGGGCTTGTGCCATTTGAATGCCAACGAAGCAACGTCCCCGTAAATGCGCTCGAGCTGCGCTGCGCTGATGTCGCCCGGATAGGGCACCGTATCCAAACCCGTCCCGCACACGGCGGAATACGCAAGTAACGAGTCGGTACTGATCGTGCCCTCCGTCCAACGCTGCGCAAGTAGTTTGTCCTCCATCACCGGAACCATCAGGCCCGAGTAACCGATTTGCCGGACCGGCACCGCCTTGACCGCCGTCGTGATGAGCAATGCCGCGGTGAGCGTGCCGCTCGAACCGAACTTTGCGCCGCTGTAAGCCTCCATGGCGGCGCCGATCGAGACATCGCCGAGCGGCGCCGGAGTCGGATCTACCCCCGTGAACGTCCAGCCGCTCGCTGAGGCGACTTTGTTGCCGACTGCCTCGGCAATCATCGCGTGCACGGTCAATTCGCGCGTAAGTGCGGCCACCGATTCATCGAAATTGGCATGCGTGCGGGCAAATACGGCCTGCACGACATTGGCGGACTCGAATCCGATGGAAAACTGCCGGCCATTCCCCGTGTGGTACGTGCCCGGATAAAAGGGCCCGAGGGGCTTGAGCATAGCGGTCGCCGTGAAATTGAAATTTCCCTGGCTGTGGGAGCTGTGGTCGGCGACATAGCGTACGAGCTCTGCGGTTTCGCGCACCGTCTTCCAATGAATTCCGTCTTCGTCAGCGAGAATTGAACTCGCGTTGATGTTCGGCAAAGTCGAAAGTACCCGCGCAAGCAGATGCATGGTCTTCGGGTCGTCCGCGTCCTTGAGCATCGCCGGCCCCACGTTGGGCAAGAATTTCTCACGCACGGAGATCTCATCCAGGCGCGTGAGATAGGCAAGAGCTTGCTCGTCGGTCTTGCCGCGCACGAGCTCGGCGAGCGGCTGCGTGACAATGCGCACCGTTTCGACCTCGTAGCCGCGTCTGTTCGAACTCGGATGCCGCGTCTTTGAGTACTTTCAATGCATCATCGATTTGCGGCTCGAATGGATCGCTCAAGCGCACGAACGCCGTGATAGCCCTGACTTTGGGCCGCGCCGAGACGTTTTCTTGCGCAACGCAAACGCCCAGTACCAGCGAGGCGACGCTGACGAGCAATATGCCGGTTCTTCGAATCATCGAACACTTCCCGCGCAATAGCGCAACTATATAGCCTACCCTAAGCGCGCCGGCCGCTTTCCGGCCGCCGCCCATTGCGGCAGCCTATCATCGAAAACCGGCAGCGCTGCGGCCTGCCACACTGAGATTCAGCAATCCCGCAATGCGTGTGGCGATGAGATAGCCGGACCCACGCGGGCGCGCGGGATAGGAGTGCGAATCGTGATTCCAGGCATCGCCGAGTTCGAACCAATCGATGGGCTTGCCGCGGACCCCCGTGCGCAGTTCAGCATCGAGCGACTCGAAGTAAGCCTGCCACCTGACTTTGTAGTAGTCGCGTGTAAGTCCAGCCCAATCTTTATTCCCGTAGTCATGCAGTTCGGCGCCATCGCTGGCTTTTCGGTCGCCCCAGGTCGTGAGCAGGGAGCGCGCGTCATAATTGAGCCGCGCCGCTTCCTCCGGCGTCGACGCCCACGGCGGAACGAAGTTAAGCCAGGTCCCGACCAAAAAGAAAGGGCTGGAGGCGAGTAGTCGATCCTGCAGATCCATCAAAAGCAGCCAGCGCTTGGTCAAGTTGCGGAATCCGGAACGGTCGTGGGCGTCGAACGCCGCCTTGATTTGGGGCAATAGCAGCCGGCTCTCGTTCGCCAACGTCTGCCGCGCGATGTCCACGACATCGTACTCGTAGGTCTCGCTCTTACGCAGTTCCGGCGATACCTGCAGTAACTCCGGCAGAACTCGCTTAAATTCTTCGGCGTCGTAACGGGTCGCTTCCGGCGACCACTTGGACGCGCGGTTTACCGTAAGGCTAGGCTGTGCGTCAAACAGAGATTCCTGTGCCGCGTCGCGTTCACTGTTGAACTTCACCTCGTCGACGCGGATGCCGTACGCGGTGTTGAGGAGAATCCTCCACGCTGCCAGCGCGTGCGGATCGGCGGTGCCGTACCGGCGCCGTACATAGGCCGCGGTCCATTCGCCGGTATCGACCGGCTCGTTTCGCCATGCCATCTCAGTGAACAGATCGAACGCGAATGGATTGGTATCCATGCCCTCTGTAAAGAGGGCCGTGCCGGCCATGTTGCTGTTCGTATCTGCGACGTGTTGCAGCCGTTCGGTGATATTCCACACGTTTGCGCCCAATGTCGTGCGGCCACCGAATTGCCATATGCCGCCGAAGAGGAAGGGTGCGCCGCGAAAATCGTTGAAACGATCATCGCGCGGTACCCGGTCGTGATCGATATCGATGATGAGCAGGCGCCGGCGATCGACGCCGCTCAACAAGTCCTCGACGTGGATTCCCCTGCCAGGCTAGCATCATCCAACTGGCCCCGGGGCGCGCCGCGGTCAGCGCATCCTGCACATCGCGTGCGGCCTCCGGCACGGGCACATCACCTGAATCGCCGCCCTCCTGGAACACCTCCATGTCGTAGACGCTGCTGTCGCCGTACAAGGCGTGTTGGTGGCGATAAAACGCGGCCGCCAGTTTCTCGAACATCGGATCTCGCGGGTCGAGCCACCCGGGCCGCAGGAATCCTGCCCACTCGCCTTGCTCGACCACATGAGCGCCGGGAAATTTTCCCTGAAAATCGGCGGGTACGATGCCATAAAACCCCGGCAGCACCGGCGTGATTCCCAGGGCGCGTAGGCGCGCAATCACCCGCCTGGCCGAGCTCGCGCGTTTTTGCATCAGCTCCCTGCTGATGGGGCCGTTGAAGCAGCACAAGTTCCCCATCAATTGCCAGTTCTGGTGCGCGGGCTGGGTGATCCAGCGGCGCACCTCGCGGTCGGAATATCCGGCATCGCGAAAGGTTTTATAAAGCACGGTCTCCATACCGCGCTCAACGAGCATCGTGTTTATCCCGGACAGCGCCAAAACATCGATCTCATGCTCCCATCGTGCCCAACTCCAATATGGCGCGCTGTACCCGTCGATGTTCTCGTTGAGCGCATAACGGTAGGCATACGGGGTTTCCCGCTCGATGGCGGCGGCCGGTAGGGGCCACTTGCGGGATGGGCCGAGCCGGGTTCCATTGGTTGAGATCTGGACGTGTGCGATGTATTTCAAGTACCAATTCGCCCCGAAGAGCAGCGCGCTCGGCGTCGTACCTTCGACTCTGATCCGACCGTTCGCATTCGAAATTCGAAATCGCTCATGGCCGTCTCGAGCCTCGAGTGGGCCGAGCTCGAACTGCGTGGCCCTGTCACCCAGCAAGCGCGCGAGTACATCGTGTGCGGAGTTCACGTCGAAGCGAGGGTGTACCGCGGCGTGGACCCCAGATACGGCGAGCAATAGCGCCGTGCATGCGAGCCGAAGTCGTGACCTCGATTTGAACGTCATTTCCGGATCATACGCGTTCCGCCCCACAGCGCCTGGTGGGCCTTCTAGGTGGCTTTCGTGTGGGATAAGGCTGGCTTTCGGTTGAGCCTTCGCGCGATGGCCAAGCCCGCGCTTGCGCTTTATAAGCTGCTCATGAGCGTAATAAAGACCGCTGATGATTGCTGCACGCCCGACCGTCGCTATATGGTCATTCGCGGCCGCCTGTGGCGGTTGAGCAATCCGTTTCTGGACCCGGAAAAGCATGAGCGGCTTGTGCACGAGTTGATGAGCGCGCGCCGAGAAGTTCGACAGGCGGCCGAACCAGAGGCTCGGATCGCGGCAAGGCAGCGGGTGGATGCGGCCAAACGCGCGCTCGGGGAACGTGGAGAAGTCTGGTGGGATGACGGCTCGCCTGACTACAACCGCCGCCGGATTAAAGAGACTCCCTATGCCGCTTGGTTCGCGAACCGCCAGCGGGAATCCTCCGCGCGCTAGTCTCCGGTGCTGTGGGATACCTCGATCGTACCGGCTCTTGACCGAAGCGATTCAGCGCGAGTCCCAATTTGAGCGCATTTTCCCACGCGGCGTAGCGTGCTGTGTTATCGAACACGCACCACACTTCGCCCGCGGTCACACCGCGCACCGTCGCGGCGAAATGGGTTAGCTGCGCATCTGAGTAAGATGACTGGTACATAACAGGAGAACCGTGCCAGCGGAAGTACGCAACGCTTCTGCATCCGCCCGGTAGATTCGCGGTGTCCGCCCGGGGCGGGTCCGCGGCTACGCGCGACACTGCGCTTCGGCTCAATTCCTCATCAGCCGCCGCGGAGAACCAGCTCGGGTGTCTGGGCTCGCAAACCACTTTCGTATCCGGAAACCGCGGCAGTGCCTTGAAGAACGAGCGAACCAGCCTTGCATTGAATTCGACACTTGACGGCAGCTGAACGAGGATAGCCCCGAGCTTCGGCTGAAGACCCTCGATTTCCTTGTAAAAGCGGGAAACTTCCCGAGCCGCACCGCGCAAACAGCACTCATGCGTTATGGCACGCGGCATTTTCACGGAAAATTTGAACTGGCGATGCGTGGCATCGCGCCATCTCTCATAGGTCCGCTATAGCATGGGGCGGTGAAAGGACGAATTGATCTCCACGCAGGAAAAATGCTCCGAATAGTACATGAGGTGCGATTGGTCGGCGCGACGATGGGCGCGTTGCGCCGGCGGGTTGCTCCAACCGGCGATGCCTATATTTATACGTTTCATGGAGCCCAATGTGGCGGCGTTGACGGCGATCCGCCGGTTCGTGCAGACGGTTAGCGCAGGGGATTAGTGCAATAGGACATCGAGCTGCGCCCTGAGCCGAGTCTGCAAATCGGCGATACGCTCGCGTCGTTCTGCTATCGAGCCGGGAGCGGCCTGCTGAAGCAGCGCGAGCTGCCCATTGGTTTCGTGAAGCTGCACTATCAAGTCGTATTGGAGGCGCTTGGCTTCATTGTCGGCAATGAAGTGCCCGTTCGCCGCGTTTATCTTCTGCACGCGGTCATTCAGTTCGTTCAACGAGAGCTGGCGCTCGCTCAAATCGGCCACCAGTTGCTCTTCTTGCTGCTTAAGCGCCGCCGCCCTGCCCTGTTCGGCCTGCAGGGCTGCCTGCTTTTGTTCGACGCGCTGAATGTCATTCTCCTCCGACCGCTGCAATTGGTCAAAAAAACACGCCGCTCAGCATCAGTACCATCACCGGCGAGGGAAGCCGAGGAAGCGCCGCGCAGTATGACGTACGATGTCGCCATTCATATGCGGCCCTTCAGATCCGCTCGCGTTGAGCGACCAATGCGGTGGTCTGGCGTCGTGCCTCGTTGAGCAGCGCTTGCAGCCGCGCGATTTGAGCATCCAGCGCCGCCCTCGTAGGCGCCGGTTGCCGGGAGCGATATTGCTCCGCGGCTTGCAGCTCGTTCGATGCCGCGTTGAGCTGCCGTTGTGCGAAGGAGACTTCGTTGTCGAGAATAGCGCGCAACTGCGTCAGCTCCGATTGGGTCATCTCGCCCTGCGCCAGCGACTCGACCCCGGTGTCGGCCCTTGCGGTCGCCTCTTCGAGCCTTGCCGCTAAGTTCCGTGTTCAGGCTCTCGGTGTCCCTGTTCACGTCTTGCAGATAGCGAATTTCCGCATCCAATTGATCCTCTTGTCCGACCAACTGCTCACGACGCTTGTGAATCGCGGAAGCGTAGTTGTAGCACGCCGTCGCGCCCGAAACGCCGGCGCGCGAGGCAAGGATCGCGCAACGCCCGTAATGGCCGCCCTCCGCCCTGCAGGACGCGATGGTGGACTTGACGCGCTCGCCCCCGCACTCGAACGCGCTCACGGTAGGCTGCAGCGCGCGCTCGCTCGGTTGCAGTTTCTCCTGCACCTGCTCGCTCGAGCATGCGACCATCAAATAGCCGGCGATCCCAAGTATGCTAGACGCCTTCAGGGCGAGCGTGCGGCGTAGAGTCATAGTTTAAGTCTAGCGATTCCCAAAGGGCGGCAAAGGGTGACGATCAACTGTTTGGGCTGAGGAGAACACCCATCGTCGTGAGAGCTTTTTTGGCATCGGCCTGCAGGACTTGTCTGACGCACGCCCGGATTGGACGCCCAGACGGCATGGAAAAAGGGCCCCGATGTTTCGGCAGCGGCATCACGAAGATACGCTTTCGGAGAAATGCGATGAGAAAAATATGCGCGGTATTGACCATCGCCAGCTTCTTCGCGGTCGCAGGAACCGCGGAGGCGGCAGACAAATGACAAATATGCAAAGACCATTGCCGTGTTCAAGCATTCCGCCGAGAGCGCCGCCTACTTCCGTCATTGCTATGGGTATGCGGTCTTTCCGACCGTCTTTGAGCACGTAATAGTCGTGGGCGGGGCGTTGGGCAAAGGACGGGTCTTCGTGCATCATCGCTTCGTCGGCAGCACCTGGATGACGAAAGTGAGCGCCGGACTGCAAGCCGGCGGCAAGACATTCAGTCAGATCATCTTCTTCAAGGACAGAAAGGCCCTAGAGACATTCGAGAGCGGCAGTTTTCAATTCGCGGCAGACGCTAGCGTCACCGCGATTACGGCCTCCGCAGGTGCTTTTGCGGGCACGGCGGGATCCGGCGCCAATGTGAGCGGTACGGCTCACAACGCCGCGACGGTAGGGAGCGGATATAAGGATGGAATGGCGGTATTCACGATTGCGAAACATGGCCTCATGTATGCCGCGGCAATCGGCGGCCAAGCATTCTCGTACAAGCCTCGCGGCGTTCGCTAGCCGCCGTTCCTTCGCCGATCGCATGATTCCCGGGCAGCGCGATTTGCTCCTGTCCGGGCAGACGCCGTCAGCTAATTCTCGGCGTTTGCAGCATCTTGCAGCACAACCTTGTTGCTTCTATAAGGCGCGAAGTTCCTGCCCCAATCCACGCCCACCACTTCCATATCGAGATGATCGCCGTCGACGCGAACGATTATGAAATGATAGGGGGTTGGCGCGTCCTCGGTGCCCGGCTTGACGAGATGCTCCAGCGTCACTTTGCTCGCATCATTTGATCTCATGTAATCCCGAATATTGGGTTCACCCATATAAGCGTAGAGCGGCGCGCCGCCGCCGCCCGAGACGACGAGGTCCATGCGCTGCGGGCCTGCCGCGTCGGAATAATGCTCGACCCAATGCTCGAACAGGTGTTCGTGGCCGGAGAATACCGCCCGCACGTGGTAGGAATTGAACAACGGCATATAGCGCTCCCGCAGGACGGCCGTTTGCGGCTCGATGCTCGAGCCGCCATGAGGACCTGAGGAGAATGGCGCTTGGTGGCAAAAGACGACTACATTGACGTAGCGGCTTCGATCGAGCCCCTCGAGCTGGCCCTTGATCCACTGATACTGGGTTTCGTCTGCCGCTATATTGGCATCGAGGGCCAGCACAAACGTATTCCCATACCCAAAAGAGTACGTGGTGTAGCCCGCCAAGCGACGCGGCGATCCTTCCCGGGGAATGAGCGCCGAGACAGCGTCCAGATAATTCTGCAGGCCCTCTGGCCTTAGCGTCATTTCATGATTTCCGGGCACAAGATAGTACGGCACGTTGCCTTCGGCCGTTAGGCGATTGATGAGCGGGACGAAGCTTACATTCCACTGATGGACGTCGATTCCGTTGGTGACGGCATCGCCTGACTGAAGCACGAAGCGCACCGGATACTCGGTGCCGGCCAGACGTTTGATGTGGGCCAGCATGGCGTCAACGATGAGGGAGTGCTCGTATTGAATCGCCACGCCATCGCGACGGCCGCGGGTGTCTCCATACACGAGGAACGAAAACTTCGTGACCCCGCTCGATTGCGGCTCAGGCGGCAAGGGCGCGGATGGGGGTTTGATGGCGGCGACCCGCTCCGGTTGTGGGGCAGCCGGCGAGGAAACCACGAGCCCAAGCAATGAAACCATCAGCAGAAGCATCGTGATCGGCAACGCGGGATGGCGCTTTGACATCGGGGACACTCTCGAGGATCGACTTGAAATTCCACTATAACAGCCTGGGCCGGCTATGAGGCCGCGGCGGCGGCGTATCGGCAAACGATGCTGCAAGCACTCGCAATAGAAATCGCGGCCGCGCCGTCGCTAACCGCGATTCAGACTCGTGGCGTATTGCAATCGCTTGGCGGTGGGTGGCGGAGCGATCCTTCGCATCCGAGGGTCGTGCCGCCGGACGCTTCCATCCGGCGGCACTTCCGACGCATGTGATTGCGCTCTAGCCTATCAATCTTCGCCGAGGCGCAGCAACAGCGCCTGGTCATTGTCCTTCGTCTTGTTCTCGAGCGTTACCACCATTTGGCCGAGCGCCGGTGTTTTGCGGAATTCCGCCCCGTTGATCGTCAACGGCACGCTCGCCTTCATTCCCGGCGCGAGGCTGACGTATGCGCCGGTGCTGATCGAGCTGTTGAATGCATTGAAGCTCGCGGCGCTCGTCGTCATATCAGTCTTGGCGCTCAACAAATCCGTCGTCAGGGCGACATAACTGAATCGCGGGTTCGCGGCCGTGATGCCGATATCGGCAGCGACGAGGGGCAGGAGGACCGTGGTGCCGTCGGTGGGTGCGGTTGCGAAGAATTCGAGCACGGCCCCGCCCAAGTTCAGATCGAACACCGCGACCACTAACTCACCGTTCGGCGAACCGGTTGTCAGCGAGCCGAGATCGACGGCTTCGACGTCATAGTCCGGCTCGCCATCACCATTCACGTCGACCAACACGTCGTAAACCGTAGTCGCAGGGTTGGACGTACGGCCGAAGGTATTCACCGCGAACACCAGCATTTGCCCCATTGGCTCGGGTCTGCGAAGGACTGCACGCCGACCGCACGCAGACCGATCGATCCCAAGCTGGCGTTGCTGCCGCGCAGCCCCCAGGCATAGAAATCGGCGGTGCCAGACACCGACTTCGACTCGTTGTCGAGCCTGACCGATGAGCATGTCCGACTCGCTCAGGCGAGCGTCGACCATCGAGCGGGCGCGCGGCACCAGATAATACGGCACGCTCAGTGTGACCTGGTTGTTGCCGCTGGTCGGGGTAAAGACCACCCGGCCCTGTACCTGGCGGAAGGCGCTGGAATCGCCGACGGTCGCTACGGGAACGGTCAAATGGACTTGCACAGTCCGCCGCTCGTGTGCCGACAGCGTGATCGAGGTCGGCGAGACGGTGGCCGTGTGCGCAGCGCCGGACCCCTGGACCACCGAAATGGAGAAGCTCGCCGGCGCGCCGTCACGGTTCTGCACGATGATGCGCGACTCGTCGCTGAAGTCGTGCGTCAGCTCGGAAACGCCGAAGCTGACACTCGGCGTTCCGTCTTCCGCTTGCGCAAAGACCGATGTCCGTGTTGCTGCGAAAGGCTGCACCAGCCCATTGCCGCCGAGGCGCGCCGAATAGCCGGCGATCTTGGCCGCATCGGCCGTGTTGACGACAGCAGCGGCTACTTCTTCGGCCTCCCAATGCGGGTGCGCTTGAATGGCGAGCGCGGCGCTGCCCGCGACGTGCGGCGTCGCCATGGAAGTTCCCGATTCGAACAGACCCTGATTCCCGGTGCCCATCGCCGTCGAGAAGATGCTGACGCCGGGCGCCGAAATATCGGGCTTCAGGTGGCCGTCGGCGGTGCGCGGTCCGGCTGAACTGAACGAGGCGAAACGCCGGAAGGTCGGATTGGCGATCGTCGTGGTGGCGAAGCTCGCCGCGGTCGAGGCCGCCAACGTCGGACCGTCGGTGGACGGCGGTCCTTGTACGCCGAGGAACGGTATCGTGACCGTATAAGGGACGCCGGTGTCCGGATTGGAATTGATCGGGCCTTCATACGGCGGATAGCCGGCCGCGTTGTTGATCATGGCAACCGCGGCAGCGCCTGCTTGCTGGCCGTAGATCGCCCGGTCCACGCGCGCGCAGCTGCCGCGAACCGTGACCACGAGCTTGCCAGCGACCCCCGCGGCTGTATATTCCGCGGGATCGCAGCCAAGCGAAATGCCGCCGGCGCCGGTGCCCTTGGTATCCTTGAGCACGACCACCTTCAGCGACGTGCCATTGCCAACGGGAATTCCGTTGGCGTCCAGCGCAGTGATGCTACCGCTCGGGGTCAGCGTCAGCGTTTCGCCCGGAAACGAGCTATGCGAATCGATCGCGGCCACGCTGATCACTTTATCGCCAGAGCCCGGGCTCGACGTGATATAGGATGCCGGCCCCTCATTCCCCGACGCCGCGGCCACGACGATGCCGGCGTTGACCGCGTTCTCCGATGCCTCGGCATCGGCGTCATCCTCAGTGCCCCAATCCGCGCCGAGCGACATGCTGATCACCTGCATGTTGTGGGCGACCGCCCAGTCGATGCCGTCTATCACGACGTTGGTGGAGCCTTTGCAGCCGAAGACGCGCACCGCGTAGAGATCCGCGAGGGGCGCAACGCCCGGTCCGATGATGAACGACTGGCCGGGTGTCGCGGCATCGTAAGGTCCCTTGAAAGTCGTGCCGCCGGCCGCTACGCCGAAGCCGGTCGCCGTGCCGGAGGTATGGCTGCCGTGTCCGTTGCAGTCCAGCGGATTCGGATCCGGTACGGGTACGTTGTTCGCCACGCCGTCGTAGGCGTCGCCCACCAAGTCGATACCGCCCTTCACCTTGGGTGCGTTCGGACCGAACATGGTCGGGTCGGGCGCCGCCGTGTTGTTTGCGAACGCCGTCGTCCAAGCAGCCACCGTGCCCGGGCCGCCAAAGTTCGCGTGCGTGTAATCGACACCCGTGTCGATGACGGCGACACGGATATGCTCACCGTGGAGTCCGGGCGGTCCCTGCCACGCCTGCGGGGCGCCGATGAAGGGCACGCTCTCCGCATTGTCGAGATGATAGCTTCGAACGTGTTTGACTGCGACCACCCCGGGCAGCGAAGCGAATGCCTTGATCTGATCCGGGGTCGCGCTCACTTTGATGCCGTTGATCGCATGCTGGAACTGCCCGAGCACGGTGCCCCCGATCGCTTCGATCGACGGAACGAGCGCGTCCTGCTTGTGGCGCAAGTCTTTCTCGATCGACTGCCGGTCGGCTTCGGCGATCTGCTTGCCCGGCATGCGGCTTCGGACCACGGCCACCGAATCGCCCGCCATCTTCAGCATGACGGTTTGCGGACGCTGAGCCAGCGGCGCGCCGGTAATCCTGGCTCCGGAGACTCGGGTGAGTGCGTGACGGCCGTTGGTTTGCGCCGTGGCACAGAGCGGGACCATTGCGACGACCGCGGCCGCGACCATGCCGCTGGAAATGAATCGAATTCTTTGCCACTGTCTGAGAGTACTCATGTATTCCATCCCTTTGTAGTTGGCACCGCCGCCCAGAATGTCGAGGACGCCGGTCACAGATTGTCAAGACGACTGGCGGCAAGAGTAAGCCTAATGAAATACCGAGGCCAGTATTTTGTTTGCGTGAGATGGAATTATGTAAAGCACGTGCCGCGCGCTCGAGCGTCGCGTTCGAGTCCGAGGCCACGACCGCGACCGCCACGCAGGGATTTTTTCGCGGCTTTTACTGCGCCGGCGCGCGTCGAGGACGGCGGCCGCGAGTTTCCGCTTGACTTGTCGATTCTTTGGGCGGCGGCAAATCGACGACTTTGCGCAGGTGTGCGTAGGTCGCGGTCTTGTGCGGAATCGCCATGGCCTCGACGAAGTGGTGCTGAAAACGCGGCTCGATCGCGGTCTCCACTTTCTCGATGCGCCGGACCAAAGTCTCGATGACCCCGCGCGATGCTGCATCGAGCAGTGCGATGCGCGCGCCGGTTCCGGCGGCATTGCCCGCCGAGCGGACTTGTGCCAGGTCGCAATCGGGAACCATGCCGAGTATCGTCGCGTACTTGACGTCGATGTGGCTGCCGAAGGCGCCGGCGAGGCGAATGCGCTCGACGTGATCGATGCTGAGCCGCTCCATCAGCAGCGCTATGCCGGCATAGAGAGCGGCCTTTGCAAGCTGAATCGCGCGCACGTCGTTCTGAGTGATCTTCATCTCCTGAGCGCCTTGATGCAGCACGTAGGCGAAGGTGCGGCCATTCTCGACGATGCGCGGCGAGCGCTCGCGCAGTCTGCCGTCGAGAACTCCATCCTGGTTGATGATTCCTGCGAGATACATCTCTGCGATGACTTCGATGATGCCCGAGCCGCACACGCCCGTGATGCCGGTGGACTTCGTCGACTCCTCGAAACCGGGATCGTCGGACCAGAGCTCCGAACCGATCACTTTGAAGCGCGGTTCGAGGGTCTCGCGGTCGATGCGCACGCGTTCGATCGCTCCCGGCGCCGCGCGCTGACCGCAGCTGATTTGCGCGCCTTCGAATGCGGGGCCCGTGGGACTGGAGCAGGCGACGAGACGGCTGCTGTTGCCAAGCACGATTTCCGCATTCGTGCCGACATCCACCAGCAGAGTCATATCCTCGGATAGATCCGGACGCTCGGATAGCACCATGCCCGCCGCATCGGCGCCCACATGCCCGGCGATGCACGGCAATACGTAGATGCGCGCATTTCGATTCAATTTGAAGTCGATGACGTTCGCCCGCAGGGTAAGCGAATGATCGACGGCGAGCGCAAACGGTGCGCCGCCGAGCTCCACCGGATCGATGCCGAGCATCAGGTGATGCATGATCGGGTTGCCGACCAGCGTCGCCTCGAGAATGTCCTCGTGCGAGATGCCGGCTTGCCGGGCAACGTCCGCGGCCAGCGCGCACAGCGCCTCGCGCACGGCAGCGGTCATCAGGGCCGCGCCGCCGGGGTTCATCATCGAATAGGAAACGCGGCTCATGAGATCCTCGCCGAAGCGAATTTGCGGATTCATGACTCCCGCGGAGGCGACCACCTCTCCGCTGCTCAAGTCGCACAAGTGCGCGGCGATCGTCGTCGATCCGATGTCGACCGCAAGCCCGTAGACGAGCTCGTGCAGTCCCGGCCAAACGCCGATGATTTGCTTGCCGGCATGCACTGCCACCGTGACTTGCCACGAACCGGTACGCAGCGTGGGCTGCAGAGTCTGCAGCACCGACAAATCACAGGTGAGATCCTTGAGGCTCCATTCGGACTCGAGCGCCTCGAACAGCCGGCGCAGGTCGCCGGACGGATCGTGCATGTCGGGCTGCTTCACCTGCACATAGTGCAGGCGCACGACCGGATCGAGCTCGATCACGCGTGCATCGGCTTCCTTGCGTACGACCTGACGATGGACCTGACTGCTCGCAGGCACGTCGATGACGACGTCCGCTTCGACTCGCGCCGAGCACGAGAGGCGGCGGCCTTCGGCCAACGGCACCCGGCGCGAGAAGCGCTTTTCCTGCTCGCTGATGGGCGACAAACTGGCGGTGGATGAGGACACGCCGTGTTTGGCGAACTCACCCTCCGCGACCAAGACTTGACAGCGGCCGCACAGTCCGCGGCCGCCGCATACCGAATCGATGTCGACGCCGAGGCTCCGCGCGGCCTGCAGCAGAGGCGTGCCCACTGGAAAATTGCCGCGCTTGCCCGATGGCGTGAAGACGACCAGCGGATTTCGGGTGCTCATGCGAATCGGCGGTTCTACGCCGGACGCCGGCGATGACCGCCTTCGCGACGCCCGCGCGGCGCTTCGCCGGGCGCCGCCGAGGTCGCGGCCGCGCCGCTCGCGGGCGAGGGAGGCGAGTCGCGGAAGCGGCGAATCCATCGGGCGCAGTCCGGATCGTGGCCCAGCATCACGTCTGCGCCCATGCAAGCCTTGATAACTTCGACGTGCAGGGGATTGGTGATTGCCGAAGTCATCCCCGCGCCCATTGCCATCGTCAGGAAGGCGCTGTTGATGCCGTCCCGGTTCGGCAGCCCGAAGCTGATGTTGGAGGCGCCGCACGACGTATTGACCTTGAGTTCGTTGCGCAGCCTGTGCACCAGGCGCATGACCTGCACGCCCGCTTGATTGATCGCGCCGATGGGCATCACCAGCGGATCGACGACGACGTCGCCGGCGGGGATGCCGTAGTCCATTGCTCGTTCGACGATTTTCTTCGCGACCGCGTAGCGCACGTCCGGGTCCTCGGAAATCCCCGTCTCGTCGTTGGAAATCGCAATCACCGCGGCGCCATACTTCTTGACGAGCGGCAGCACCGCTTCCAGCCGTTCGTCTTCGCCGGTTACCGAATTGACCAATGCTTTGCCCTTGTAGACGGCGAGCCCGGCCTCGAGGGCGGCGACGATGGACGAATCGATCGATAGGGGCACATCGGTGATGGACTGCACGAGTTGCACGGCCCGCGCAAGAATCGCCGGTTCGTCCGCCAGCGGAATCCCCGCATTGACATCGAGCATGTGAGCGCCGGCCTCGACCTGCGCGCGCGCATCCGCTTCGACGCGGGTGAAGTCGCCCGCCGCCATCTCCGCGGCAAGGATCTTGCGCCCCGTCGGATTGATGCGCTCGCCGATGATGACGAAGGGCCGATTGAAGCCGATGACGACCTCCTTCGTGGCGGAACTGACGATGGTGTCGGTCATGATGCTGTCCTTTGGGAAAGTTGGGAACCGTCGCGGCCGGGATACCAGGGAGCGCGGCCTTGGAGAACGCCGGATCGCTCGACGATTTCGGGTACCGACTCTTCCTGCCGGTAAGCCATCACGTGCACGCCGCTGACGCCGCGGATCTCGCGCATCGATTGGATCAACTCGACGCAGATATCGCGGCCTTCGCGCGCCTGGTCCCGCGCGCCGCTGAGGCGGGCGATGAGGGCGTCGGGCACATGCATGCCGGGTACGTTCTTGCGCATCCACTCCGCCGTCTTCGCCGAGCGCAGCGGACCCACGCCGACCAGAATGTAGATTTTTTCCAAAAGTCCGAGCGCCTCCACCTGATCCATGAAGCTGCGCAACAGCGGCAGGTCATAACAGTATTGAGTCTGGATGAACTGCGCCCCGGCGGCGACCTTCTTCGCCAGGCGCTGCGGCCGCCAGGCGTGCGGAAGGCCGGCGGGATTTTCCGCGGCGCCCAGAAACACGCGCGGAGCGAAGGTGATTTTGCGGCCGCTTTGGAAATGGTGGTCGTCGCGAAGAGTGCGCGCGATGTCGAGCAAGGACACGCAGTCCAGATCGAACACGGGCTTCGCCTGCGGATGATCGCCCGCCTGCACGCCGTCGCCGGTCAGGCATAGTATGTTGCATACGCCCATCGCGGCGCCGCCGAGGATATCGCCCTGAATCGCGATGCGGTTCTTGTCGCGGCAGGAGATCTGCATGATGGGGGCGTAGCCTACGCGCGTCAGCAACGCGCACACCGCCAGACTCGACATGTGACAGTTCGCCCCGCTGCCGTCGGTGGCATTGATCGCGTCCACATAACCGTCGAAAACACGCGCCCGCTTATAGACGTCTTCGGGATCGGCGGAATCCGGCGGTGCGAGCTCGGTGGTGACCGCGAAACCGCCCGCACGCAGCACCCGCTCGAACCTTCCGGGAGAGGTATAGCCGGGCAGTATCGGCAGAGGATAGCCCGGGACCGGTTCGTCCTCGAACCTCATGGTCCCGCGCCGCCTTTCTCGGCTCTCTCTGGATTCTCGGTCTTCTCGGCGATCTCCGCTTTCTCGCGTGCAACCCTGAGCCACGACGAGCGGCCCTGACAGCGTTGATCAAGGGCGACCTGCACTTTTGTCATCGCTTCGACGCCGCCCGGAATGCGCTGCCCGCCGCGGTACGCCTCGACCCAAACGCATCTCATGGCCGGCTTGACCTCGCAATTGCCGTCGTCGCGCACGCCGCCGCAGGGGCCGTTGCGCAAGGATTTCGGGCAGTTCATTGGGCACGACATGCCGGTCGAACTCAGCACGCATTGACCGCACATGCGGCAATCGAACAGCAAGCCTTTGACGGCTTTCTCCACGCCCGCCACCGGCCGTTCGATCCGCTCGTATCCCAACGCGCTCAACAGCGGATGCAGCTTGCACCAAGAATGCTTCGAGTCCGCGATACAAGGCGTTCAGACCGCGCGCGTGGCGCACCGACCAGAGCCTGACGGCATACATCAGACGATCTCGGACGCCGGCGCGGCTCCCGGATCAGGAACCTCGCGATTCGCATCCACGCCTTTTGCGCGAATGAGCCTTTCGAGGTCCTCGTCGGTAAACCTCGCTTCCAGCCGCGCCGCTTCCGCGGACGCCTCGGCCTGCAGATCATCGCCGCACGGACGCGGCGCGCTGCGCGCCCAGTCGGCGAGGTAGGCATCCGAGCTGCCCTTGCCGGCGCGCATGGCCGCGCGGTCGACTGCCTCTTGAAAACGCGGCGAAAGCTGCACTTTGGCGGTCTCGCGGGCCCGCTTGGCGATCACTTGCGCAGGGATGTCGCGCCACGAAATGATGATCAGCGAACCCATGCTACGACCTTCTCGCTGCCGTTGACCGCAGCCGGCCAATGTTGTCTCCAATGCCCCATATCCGGTCGGGAGATATTCGAATTGCAACCCCATCCGCGCCGCGATCGCGCGAGCTTCCACCTCGGAGTCGGGCTTCAGCGTCTGCGCCAAATAAACCAGCTTGCGGTAGTTGCCGAAATAAGCGCCGAACAGCTCCGGATGGCGGTCGAGCCCGAGACCGCGGATGACCAAGCGTTCGAAGTGCCGCAGCAGAAAATCCGTGAGATAGAACGTGCCGAGCTCGGCCTCGGCAAGCGCGGCAAACACCGGAGCGGTGGCGAAAAACTCGTAGCAATGGGCGCCCGGGATGCGCTCGACGCCCTCCTCGCGCAGCACCTTGTCGAGCAGGCCGCCCGTGCCGCAATCTCCATAGGCCACGAAGATCGAGCGATAGCGGCCGCGCGAGGACCGAATCAGTGAACGCACGGCATCGGGAATCTTTTCCGGGCGGTTGTGCAGTTCGGCCGGCAAACAGCGGACGTCGAGCGCATTCCAGCCATTTGCGCGGCGCAAGGCCGTGATCTCGTGCGCGAGCGCTCCGCACGCAATGATCAGCATGCCTTCCCCGTGCGTGGATCCGTCCGCCATGGTGCCTTCAGTGAGCCGCCGCGCCCGCTCGGCGCTTCGCGATCAGTCCCTTGGCAGTCTCGACAGCGATGGCAGCATCGCGGCAGTACGCGTCGGCGCCCACGGCCTTGCCGAACTCCTCATTGAGCGGAGCGCCGCCGACGAGCACGATGTAATCGTTGCGGATGCCGCGCTCTTTGAGGGTATCGATCACGACCTTCATGTACGGCATGGTCGTCGTCAGCAGCGCGGACATGCCCAGGATATCGGGCTTGTGCTTGTCGAGCGCGTCCAGGTATTTTTCGACCGGGTTGTTGATGCCCAGATCGATGACCTCGAATCCGGCCCCTTCGAGCATCATCGAAACGAGATTCTTGCCGATGTCGTGGATGTCGCCCTTCACGGTACCGATGACGATCTTGCCGATCGGCTCGACTCCGGTCTCCGCCAACAAGGGCCGCAGGATCTCCATGCCGCCCTTCATCGAGTTGGCGGCGAGCAAGACTTCGGGCACGAACAGGATGCCATCGCGAAAATCGATGCCGACGATGCGCATGCCTTCCACCAGCGCGTCATTCAGCACGCGCTCGGCCGACCACCCCCTCGTCAGGAACAGCCGTGTCGCCTCTTCGACCTCTGTCTTGAGTCCGTTGTACAGGTCGTCATGGACTTGTTCGGTCAGTTCCTCGTCATTGAGCGAGGCCAGGTCGAAATCACCCTCAGTCAGCTCTGACATCTATGTCTCCAACGATTAATTTCCAACGGACTTCGGACCTTACAGGGTCCTTATCGCCTTGCATGTTAAGACGCTGGCACTTCACGAACTTGTGATATCGCGACGGCGACATGTCCAGATGCGACATACTCAGGTCACGGGCGGCGCCCCGCCTTCGCCGGCCCGCCGCGCGACGTACGAGTCGAGGGCCTCGACGATCGCAGGGTCGCGGGCGGGGGCGACATAACGCTCCAAGGTGCCACGCCAAATGCTAGCCGCCCTTTCCGTGGCCGTCTTGGAACCGTCGTCTGCCCAAGTGCCAGAGTTCCGCCAATCCGACACCAGCGGCGCGTAAAACGCGCTTCGATAGCGCTCCATCGTATGCGCGCATCCAAAGAAATGGCCGCCTGCCCCGACCTCGGCCACCGCTTCGAGCGCGAGATCGGGAGGCGTGGCTCCGACCGGCTGAAACACTTCCGCAAACATTTGCAGCATCTCGATATCGAGGATGAATTTCTCGTACGAGGTGGTCAATCCGCTTTCGAGCCAGCCCGCGGCGTGCAGTATGAAGTTGCAGCCGCCGAACAGCGCGCCCCACAGGCTCATCTGCGACTCGTAGGCAGCCTGCGCATCGGGTATGTTCGATGCGGTCGCGTTCGATGACCGCCACGGCAGACCGAGGAAACGTGCCAGCTGACCTGCGCCGAAGGCAGCCTTGACGTACTCGGGCGTGCCGAACGCCGGCGACCCCGACTTCATGTCGACATTCGAGGTGAAGCTGCCGTAGACGATGGGAGCCCCGCTCTTCACGATCTGCGCCAAGGTCAGCCCCGCGAGAAACTCGGCGTGCGCGAGGGTCAGCGCCCCCGCGATGGTCACCGGCGCCATCGCCCCCGCAAGAGTAAATGGCGTGATGATCAGCACTTGCCCGGCGGCCGCAAAGTCGATGATGCCGTCAGCCATCGGGATATCGAGCTGCAGCGGCGAGTTGGTGTTGATGATGGTGTACGTGTACGGACGCGAGCGGAATTCTTCCGGCGTGATGCCGTGCGCGAGGCGGATGAGCTCGAAATTATCGGCGACTTGGCCGTGCCCGCGCGAAAAGATGAAAGGGATCTTGTCGGTCAATTTGAGCTGCGCGCGCGTCACCTCGAGATGGCGGATGTGTACCGGAACGTCCTGCGGCTCGGTCGCTCCGCCGAGCACATGGATCACCTCGAAACTCTGGCAAAGCTTCATCAGATTCGAGAAATCTTCGAGTGTTCCGGCGCGCCTGCCGCGCGCGGTGTCCATGATGTTCGGCGGCCCCGAGGTTACCGCAAAGGCGACGCAGGGACTCGACAGCGGAACGTGCCGCTCCGCATCCACGGAGTGCAGGGTTATATCGCGCGGCGCGGCGGCAAGAGACACGCCGACCAGTTCGCGGGGCAGCTTCACGATCTGCGTTGCTTCGTCGACCTCGGCACCGGCGTTTCGATACAGAACACGCGCGTCGTGCGACAACACCTTCATCCCCTGCGTTTCGAGTATGACGAGCGCAGCATCGTGAATGGCGGCGACTTGGTCGTCCGAGAACACCTTCATCGGCGCGAACGGATTGCGCAAATGCCGGTACGAGCGCGTGCGGTCGTAGACGGCATGGCTGACGTCGGCGCTTGATGGGCGGCGCCGGCTGCGTCGGCCTTGCGTCTCATCGGGTTGTTTCATGCAAGTGCTGCTCGGATATTCAAGGAAGTGCATTATAAAGAAAAATGAGCGCGCACCCGTGCCGCCGTGGGCAGTTTCAGTATGCCTTTATCCGATATGCCGATTCGGGCTCATGCCTTTATCCGATATGCGGCGCATGACCATGCCCCGCAAGCGGACGGCCGGTCGCGGTCGAACGAGCGACTGCTTCCGCGAGATACTCAATTCCGGCACCGACGTCCGCGACTCTTTCGGTGACGCTGGTTTCGACGTGCGGATCTGCGGCGCCGGCGCGGCGCGCCGCCGCCAGCGCCAACTCGCGCGAGATGCGCTGCGCATGTTCGAGCGCGGGCGCCGAGTCGGGATAGTCGTGGCTTCCCGCCGGATCATGGACGCGGAAGACTTTGAAACTCGGTTGATTCACCAAGATTTCCACTGTCTGGGAAACGACCCCGGCGACGGCTCCCACCGCATTGCAGACAGCGGCATGTGCGGGGATCTTGAGCTCGGCGCCGAGCCGGCGCGCGACTTCCGGGTAGTAGGCTCCGACCGGCGCGCCGATGGCGATCAGCGGCCGTGCCAGTCCGATCGACGCCTGCAGGATCATCGAGAACCGGCGGCCGGCAACGGTGTCCTCGATGAATCGGTCACCGAGTTCTCCCCAGCCGCGCCCGCGCGTCTGGATACCGGGATCCTGAGCCAGCGCGGCGGCGAGCAAAGCTCGGCCGGATTCGCGCACGACGTGCTCATACGTTCGCTCGCAGATGGCTCGCGGAGACGCGGGCGAGCGGGCCCCGGTCGCATTGCGTTCCTCGGTGGCAAGGATGCGGGCGCCGCACTCGGCGGCCTCGAGACACCATTCCCGCTGACGGTCGAGTACGTGCATGGCGTCGCTCGGTGTGAAGCCGCTAACGGTGGCAAGCCCCGCATCGGCGAGGCGGCGCAGCGCCTCGAGCCCGGAGCCGCTGCGCACGAGCTCGGACACCGGACGCGGCTCGAGGCCGAGTGCGTCCCAGATACGCCTTTCGAGTGCCGACAGATGTGCCGGCAGCGATCGATCGGGATGCCGATACGCGAACTGCGTCGCGTACGCGGGGAGGCGTTCGAGGTCGGCGATCTTTCTCAGCGCAGCGAGCGCCGAGGGGAAGCTTTGCGCCAGCAGACTCAGGGGCATCGCCTTGCGTGGGCCCACGCACAACCGATGTTGCCTGTCGAAATTTACCTCGCTGTCGCCGCCGAGACCGCTGGTGCGTACATCGACCGCTTCGACCATCGTGCGCCATGCGCCGACCAGAGCCCCCTCGCCGCTGATCACGGGCCGGCCACCCGTCACCACGGCGATGTCGGTGGTGGTGCCGCCCATATCCGAAACGAAGAAGTCCGAGAGGCCGGTCAAAAAGCCCGCCCCGACGACGCTTGCCGCGGGACCCGAAAGTATGGTCTCAACCGGATATTCGAGGGCAATTTCCGCCTTCATCAACGAGCCGTCGCCCTTGACGATCATCAGCGGTGCGTCGATCGACTCTTCCTTGATGACGCGGGCCAAGGCCTCGATCAGATGCCGAATCTGCGGGGTCAGGCGGGCGTTCAGGGCGGCGGTCAGTGCACGCCGCGGTGCATCCAGCCTCGAGCTCAGTTCGTGCGCGCATGTCACCGGCTTCGGCGATAGCGACCGGATTATCTTTCGCGCTCGCAGTTCATGAGCGGGGTTTCGCACCGAGAAATTTGCCGCGACGGCGAAGGCCTCGACCCGTACCTCGTGATCGGCCACGGCTTTGCGGACGGCGCCCTCGTCGAGTCCGGCCGACTCCTCCCCGGTTGCGGAATGGCCGCCCGGTACGCGCACCACCACCCCGCCGGTGCCCGGGCGCTGCAGGCCAGAACGCTCGGCCATCGGATCATCGAAACCGATCAGGAGGGTGCAAACAGGACTGAAGCGGCTCTCTACGACGGCATTCGTGGCAAGCGTGGTGGACACCGACACGAGGCCGACGTCCGCGCGGCTCGCGCCGCCGGCCAGCTCCAGCACGGCCCGGATCGCGTTACCGATCCCCACTGCAAGATTCCAGGGAGTCGTCAGTGCCTTGGCGCTGGCAATGACCCGGCGGCCGTCCGCGAGGAGCACCGCGTCGGTAAATGTTCCGCCCGTATCGAGACCGAGCCTAAGCCCTTCCGTCGAATCCATCGCGCTCATCGTTGGTCCCTTTTAATGTGTCTGGTGGATGGTAAGCTGGGGTTTCGGGGCATCCCAGGACAGGAGAGACATATGCAGCGAGCTGTGCGCAAGTATCTCAAGGCCCTCGAGGCGAGCGACGCCGACAAGGCGGCAGCGCTGTTCACCCCCGATGGCTGGGTTCAGTCACCGTTCCTCGGCCGCATTCCGGTGCGGGACTACATCGCCAAGGTCGCCGGCGCATCGAGGTCGAGCGAGCTCACCGTACACGATGTTCTGGTGAGCGCCGAAGGCCACATGCGGGCGGTAGCCTACTATCTCTACGATTGGCGGCTGAAGGACGGCTCGAAAGTAGCGTTCGAGTGCGCGGACGTTTTCAATTTCGATCCCGATACCGGCCGAATCGCCTCTATCGTGCTGGTTTACGACACGCATCTCGTCCGCGACGCGGTCGAAAACAAGTACCCTTGAGCATCGGCGGCGCAAGCTGTTAAGTATTTTCAGCTCGCGCGCCGCGCCGGTTCGTCGTACGCCGGCCCGCGGCGCCGGCGGCGGCGCCCGCTTGCCGGCTCAACTCTCCGCGCAATTGCGCAGTCGCACCGCTCGAAATGGGGCCGAGGCTCGACTCGATGGTCGCCAGATCCGGCTTGGGTCCGCGCACATGCGCCTCGAGAGCCCGGCGCATGATGCGAAGGTGCTCGGGCGTCGTACCGCAACAGCCGCCGATGATGCGCGCGCCGGCGTCGAACGAGAGGCAGGCATATTTCGCCATCAGCTCGGGTGTGCCGTTGAAGCGGATTTGGCCATCGATGAATTGCGGAATGCCACAGTTTGCCTTCGCGACGAGAATGGCCGTGGGGGCGGAGGCCGTGGCCAGATTGACCATGCAGGCAACCAGTTCGGAGGGTCCCGTACCGCAGTTACTGCCGCACGCCGCAAGCTCGAGCTTGCCGTGCAATCGGGCGAGTTCGGAAGGCGTGATCCCCATCATGGTGCGGCCGTTGGTGTCGAAGCTCAACGTCGCCACCACCGGCAAGCCCGTCGCGCGCGCGCCGGCGACGGCCGCTTCGGTCTCCTCGATGGACGACATCGTTTCGATCCAAAGGATGTCCGCGCCGCCTTTCGCAAGAGCGGTCGCCTGCTCGGCAAACGCCTCCCGGGCTGCATCCTGGCTCAAGGGGCCCAGCGGCTCGAGTATTTCGCCGGTCGGTCCCATGCTCCCGGCGACCAACACCACGCGCTCGGCGCGATCCGCTTCCGCACGGGTGATGCGTGCCGCTTTCTCGTTCAACTCCCCGACCCGATCCTCCGCCTTATGCAGCTTGAGCCGGTGTCGCGTGCCGCCAAAACTATTGGTCAGGATGATGTCCGCTCCGGCGTCCACGAAGGCGCGCTGCAGTTGCGTAACGCGCTCGGGATGCTCGGAATTCCAGAGTTCAGGCGCGTCACCGGACTGCAGCCCACGCTCGAACAGGTTGCTCCCGGTCGCGCCGTCGGCGAGCAGCCAGGGCCGTTCGGTGAGTAGGGTCGTCAATCGATCGGTCATATGCTCTTCTGCTTCGGAATGGCGGGAAACTTTAGCATGGCCGAAACTTGCTGCGGGCGCGTCTGCTCTGCCCTCCCGTTCCCGTGTCCCAGCCCACCACTATAATAAATCGAATTAAACAGTGTAATATATTGATATAGAACATATGTTTGGCATTCAGCGGAAGGATTTTCCGCCGATGCGATTGGGCCCGTGAAGTAAGTTGGAACGGCGTTTTGAAATTGCGATCTATCCACCCATGGCGCTTACTCGTGCCGGTGGTCATAATTCGTCTGTTGAGTGCAAAGGAACAGCGCAAAAGGAAATCGATGAAGACACTTTTTCTGCAGGCACCATCGTTCGACGGTTTCGACGGCGGCGCCGGTTCACGCTACCAGGCCAAGCGTGAAATCAAGTCATTTTGGTTTCCCACCTGGCTGGCGCAGTCGGCCGCTCTGGTGCCGGACTCCCGTTTGATCGATGCCCCGGCCGATGAGCTGACGGTCGACGAGGTCCGTCGGATCGCGCGCGGCTACGACCTCGTCATCATGCATACCAGCACACCATCGTTTCCAACCGACGCGAAATTCGCCGAACTCCTGAAACAGGACAATCCGGCCATTCGGATCGGTCTGGTGGGCGCCAAGACCATGGTCGATCCGGAAGGCTCTTTGAAGGCCACGCGGGCCGTAGATTTCGTCTGCCGCGAAGAGTTCGACTATACCTGCAAGGAAGCCGCCGAAGGTGTCCCTTTGAAGGACATCAGAGGACTTTCCTATCGCAGCGACGACGGAACCATCGTGCACAACCTGCCGCGCGCGATCATCGAGAACATGGATGATTTGCCGTTCGTCGCACCCGTGTATCGCCGAGACTTGAAGATCGAAAACTACTTCATCGGCTACCTCAAGCATCCCTACGTGAGTTTCTACACCGGCCGCGGCTGCCGCTCGAAGTGCACGTTCTGTTTGTGGCCGCAAACCGTCGGCGGCCACCGCTACCGCGTGCGATCGGCGCAAAACGTTCTCGCAGAAGTGCGTTGGATCAAGGAGAACATGCCGGAAGTGAAGGAGATCATGTTCGACGACGACACGTTCACCGACACTTCGAACCTGCCGCGAGTGGAAGCCATTGCGCACGGGATGGGCGAACTCGGCATGACCTGGAGCTGCAATGCGAAGGCCAATGTCCCTTACAAGACGTTGAAGGTGATGAAGGACAACGGTCTGCGGCTGCTCTTGGTGGGCTACGAATCGGGAGACGACCAGATCCTGCTCAACATCAAGAAGGGGCTGCGCACCGACATCGCGCGCCGCTTCACCGAGGACTGCCGAAAGCTCGGCATCCTCATCCACGGCACCTTCATTCTCGGGTTGCCCGGCGAGACCCGGGAAACGATCGAGAGCACCATCGAATTCGCGAAGGAAATCAATCCCCACACCATCCAGGTTTCGCTGGCCGCCCCCTACCCCGGAACCACGCTTTACCGCCAAGCGGTCGACAACGGCTGGCTGCAGGAGAATGACGCGATCAATCTCGTCAACGACAAGGGCGTGCAATTGGCCGCGATCAGCTACCCGCATTTGTCGAAGGAAGAAATTTTTCACAGCATGGAAGTGTTCTACAAGCGTTTCTATTTTCGGCCCAGTAAGATCTGGGAGATCGTCAAGGAAATGCTGACGAGCTGGGAAATGATGACGCGCCGCTTGCGCGAAGGCGTCGAGTTCTTCCGCTTCCTGCGGGCGCACGAGGCCTGAAGAACTGCTGTTGGCGCCGATGCCGTTCATTCGACCGCTCTTGACGATTGTCGGTATCGCGAGCGCGAGTTTGGCGGCGGTTTATGCGCTCCTTACGGTTGTGGCCGTGCTCGTTTGGCGCGCGAAAAAGGGGCCGCAGGTATCGAGCTCGCTGCCGCCGGTGACGGTGCTCAAGCCCTTGTGCGGCGCGGAGCCCGGGCTGTACGAGCACCTGCGATCATTTTGCCTGCAAGATCACCCTCAGTTTCAGATCGTCTTCGGCGTGCGCGACCCGCTCGATCCCGCGTGCGAGGTGGTGAAGCGGCTCGCCGCTGAGTTCCCGTCGATACCGATCGAGTTGGTGACCGATCCCCGGCTTCACGGCACTAATTTGAAAATCAGCAACTTGATCAACATGCTTCCGTTCGCACGGCACGAGGTACTCGCAATCGCCGACAGCGACGCCTTCGTCGAAGCCGGCTATCTCAATAGTGTAACCTCGCCGTTGCTCGACCCCGATATCGGCCTCGTCACCTGCATCTACCGCGGAACGCCGACCCCGCGGGTCTGGTCCCGCCTTGGCGCGATGTACATCAATGAATGGTACCTCCCCTCGGTACTGCTGGCGTGGCTCTTCGGTCATGAGGGGTATGTTTCCGGTCAGACGGTGTGCTTGCATCGGAACACGCTGCGGGCGATCGGCGGCCTGGAAGCCTTGACCGACCATCTTGCCGATGACCATCGATTGGGCGAATTGGTTCGCGGATTGGGCCTGCGGATCGTCTTGTCGCGTTACGTGGTGCACGGAGAGCATCACGAGACGAACTTCGACTCGCTCATCCGCCATGAGCTGCGGTGGATGCGCACGATATGCGTGCTGCGGCCGGGTAGTTTCCGGTTTCTATTTGTAAGCTTCATCGTGCCGTTGGCGCTCCTGGGCATCGTCGCTCAGCCATCGCGTTCGAAGACCGCATGGGCCCTGTTCGGAATTGTGGTGATCGCGCGCCTTGTGCTGCATTTCGTGCATCGGTTGGGTGATCGTGCGTTGCTGTCGGATCTTTGGCTTGTGCCGGTGCGCGATCTGTTGCTCTGTTGGGTTTGGTGCCGGACTTTCTTCACATCCCGCGTGACATGGCGGGGCACTGAGTTCGACATCGACTCCGACGGCGTCATGCACCCGCTGTCCTGAACACCGACCTGCCCTAGAATCAGCACCGGTGAAATACGCTGCCTACATCGGCGGTCTGCTGGGACTGGCTCTGTTGGTCGCCCTGGTCATTCGCGCCGATTTCTCCGCGATACTGCACACCTTGGCCACGGGCGGCTGGCAGCTCTTGTGGTTGATACCTTATCGCGCGCTCTTCTTCTTCTTTTACGCCGTCGGCTGGTTCGTGCTGCTGCGGCCATACGACCAGAAGCATCGTGCAGGCCTGGGCTATCTTTTTTGGGTCACCAGCGTCCGCGAAGCGGTCGATCGCCTGCTGCCCGTCGCAAGCGTGGGCGGAAGCGTCGTCGGCATCCGGCTGGTTCGCTGGCGAGGGCTTGCCACTGCGCCCATCGCCGCCTCGGTGATCGTCGAGATCGTGCTGACCCTCATCGTGCTCTACCTGTTCACGGCGCTGGGACTGTTTCTGCTGGTCGAGTTCGGCGCGGCAGGTCAGGCATACCACCGGGTGCTGCTCGCGTTCCTGTTGACCCTACCCGTGCCGGTGGCGAGTGCGCTGCTGCTGCGGTACGGTTCTGCGTTCGAGCGGTTGCAAAGATTCCTTCGTCCGTTGGTCGGCGAGAGCACCCTATCCGAGCAAGCGGCTTCGCTCGATCATGAGCTTCGTGCCTCGATGCGCCGCGTGCTGAGGATGCTGATCGCAGGGGCCTTGCAGTGCGCGGCATTCGTGTCCGGATCTTTCGAGATCTGGTTTGCACTGCGGCTCTTCGGACACCCGGTAAGCTGTGGCACCGCGGTCGTACTCGAGAGCATGACGCAGGCAGTACGGCATTTGGCGTTCGTCGTGCCGGCCGGTATCGGGGTGCAAGAAGCCGGTCTGGTGGTTTTTGGGCACGCCCTTGGCATCAGCGGCGAGCTGGCGTTGGCGGTGTCGATGGCCAAACGAACGCGAGAAGTGCTGTGCGGCGTGCCTGCCTTGCTTTCCTGGCAGTGGTTGGAGGGCCGACGCCTGTCAGCTTGAGCCTACGGGCCTGCCGGGCGCCGGACGGGCCTCGGCATGGCAAATGCGAAGAGACTTCCCGTGTAGGTCTCCACGACTTCGCTGAGCGGGGTGCCGTCCGGCAACACCAGCACCGCTCGATGCCGCAATAGTTCGGCCGGGATTTGCAGGGTCGCTGCGCGACGGCCCATGCTTGCATGACCCATTTCCCAATCTTCGGGCAGAGGCGACCATAACAGCGCCGCGGAGAGGGTGCGCCGACGGAAACCGAGTGCCTGCGCCACCTTGCCGAAAGGCGCATCGGTGGTGTCGAGCTGCGTGTTCATCTGCGGCGTCAGCCGGCCGGGCACATACCAATTATCGGCCTCCGATAGCACCACTCCGCCGCAGCGCAGCCGCACCCGTCTGTAACGAACCGGTTCAGTCGGCGTCACATGCAACTCGAGCCGCTGTTCGGGGGTGGGTGTCTTATCCAGACCGGTTACCCGTTCCGCAACGATGCGCGGGGATGACGCCAGGCGGTGAACCTCGCACCAATGCTCGAGAGTCATGGTCGCGCTGTCATGGCTCAACAAATCGGCGTTCAACGTCTGTAAGAGTGCAAGCGCCTCGACCCGTGCGAGAAAGCTGTCCGTCCACGCGACCGATCGGCCGGGCGCAGAATCGCGCGCGTATACGGTCGCGATACAGAGCAGCAATGCGGCCCAGATCCGGACCGCGTTATGAATGGCGAGTTTCATTGCCGCCTGCCCATCGCACGTAGCAAACGGCAACCGGCATCTGATGTTGAGTGCAGAATTCCAGCAGCCTGCGCTGGTTATCCTGCAGCCGATCGCCCGGTCCTTTCACTTCGATCATGCGGTAGCGCTGCTCCTCGGGCCAAAATTGCACAAGATCGGGAAACCCGGCGCGGTTCAGCTGAACGTCGCGGACTATCCATTGGAACCAAAGTTTCAAATGGCCGGGCGGAAAACACGCCAGTGCCCTTTCCAACAGGGTTTCGCTCACTAGATTCCACGCGACGAAGGGCGACTGGATGCCCATTTTTTCGGCATACGTCTGCCGGATGGTCGCTCGATAACAACCGGAGTCCAACTGCGCAAAGCACTCGGCAAATTCCCGCGAACGCCGCGCGCAAAAACGGCTGCTCGATAAATCAGCGGGTCCGCGGTGAAAATCATGAAAGAAGGCGCCCGCAACGGGCGCAAAAATTGCGGACCAGCACAGCAACCCAAACAGCGAGTTCACCAGCCCATTCTCCACATAATGGACTGTCGCGCCGTCGGCTTGTTCGAGACAATCCCTCACCTGCCATTCCACGGCACGGCCGGACGCCGGCGCATCGAGGAGCAGTTCGAAACTGGGCACGCTTCCTAGGGGCACGCTCCCCGGGGGCGCATCAGACCCCGCGGTCAGCCCGATGGATTTGCCGGGCTCGCGTTTCAGCCGCGCTGGCCTTTGGCCGCGCAGCCGCATGACGCGCATGCGCGCTCCCGCATGCGTGCAGACCGAATAAATCGCACGCGCCGAGATTGCATCACCGGCCCGCTCGTAGCGACGCGCAATATCGAAGAGAAGCTTTTGTCGCCGGTCCTCCAGCCGGTCGTTGTCGAGAACCCCCGGCGGCGCAGCTCGCGCCACGGGCTCCGGCGGCGCGCCCGCCTGCAGCAGCTCCGCGCAATGCTGCAACTGCTCGCATGCCTCAATGTCAGCGCGGGTGCGGAATGCGCGTGACTGCACCGGACCCTCGATTCTTTCGTACGCAAAAATGCCCAGGTCCACCAATACGAATTCGGACCAGCTCTGACGAAAATTACCGAAGAACATGAGCCGGAAGCGCTCGCACAGCGGCGCCGCAAGCAGATGGTATACACGGTCGTCAATTCCGGGCAGCCAATCCTCAAAGGGCTTCGTTTCGGGAAATCTGCCGCGCAGAATCTCGACAAGATCGGCCTTCCGAGAATCGCGCGCCGTCAGGGCGAAACTTCGTGCCAATTCCGCCTTCGTGAGCAGCCCCTGGAGTTGATCCAAGCCGAGGTTCGGCCGCGCATCCACCCACCCGGCGTCCAGCAGCGGCATGGCGGCGGCTTCGGTCTCGCCGATCTCCGAATATTTCAATCTGCTGGCGCGAAACAGCGCGCCCTTGCGCATGGCCATGCGCACGAGTAACGCGCGAGAGACTTGCGGCAGCGTGCCGAAGAGCGCAATGAAGCCTCGCTCCTCTTCGGACAGGACATCCGCGTAGCGATCGAGCAGCGAACTCAGCACCGACTGGAAATTGTTCAGATAATAGAACCGATCGAGCGGTGGCGAAGTGCCGACGCGATCCATGGGAGCCTCGCCGCTACCGCTGCGCGGTCCGCCAATTCGGGGCGGCGTAGAACTGCGCGTCCTCGGGGGCCAGCAGCGGGGAGCCCAGGATATGATCCGCGGCCTTCTCCGCCAGCATGATGGTGGGAGCGTTGAGATTTCCCGTGGTTACGGTAGGCATGATGGAAGAATCCACCACGCGCAGGCCTTCCACCCCATAGACGCGGGTGTCCGCAGCGACCACCGCCAGAGGATCCCGAGGGCTGCCCATCTTGCATGTGCAGGATGGATGGTACGCGCTCTCCACCTTTGCGCGGATGAAGGCGTCGATTTCCGCATCGCTCTGTACCTGGCTGCCGGGCTGAATTTCCCGGCCGCGATATGGATCGAATGCGCGCTGCGCGAAGATCTCGCGAGTCAGCCGCACGCACGCGCGCATTTCGATGATGTCGTCCGGATCGCTCAAATAGTTGAAAAGGATGCGCGGCTTGTCGCGAGGGCTGGTCGAGGCCAAACGCACCCAGCCGCGGCTCTTGCTGCGCATCGGACCGACATGCGCCTGAAAGCCGTGCTCTTGCGCCAGGGTCGAGCCGTCGTATGCCACGGCCATGGGCAGGAAATGATACTGAATGTCTGGATAGGGCACGCCGGGCCGGCTGCGGATGAAGCCGCATGTCTCGAAATGATTGGTGGCTCCGAGACCGTCCTTGCGCAGCAGCCAGCGTGCGCCGATCAGAGCGCGATTCCAAGGGTTGATGGAGGAGTACAAGGTGATCGGCTGCTTGCAAGCCACCTGAAAATAGAACTCCAGATGGTCCTGCAGATTCTCGCCGACACCCGGTAGATCGTGAATCACGGGAATGCCGAGCGCGCGCAGCTCCCCCGCCGGCCCGACGCCCGACAGCTTCAACAATTGCGGCGAATTGATCGGACCGCCGGAAAGTATCAGTTCCCGGTCGATGCGCACGCGATGCGTGGCATCGCCTCGCACATACTCGAGGACAGCCGCCCTGCGGCCTTCGAACAGAATGCGTGTCGCGAGTGCGTGCGTGCGAACATCGAGGTTGCCCCGGCGCATGGCGGGCCGCAGGTAAGCGTTGGCGGCGCTGCAGCGCCGGCCGCCGCCCACCGTCATGTCCATTCGGCCGAAACCTTCCTGTTGAAAGCCGTTCACGTCCGCGGTGTGCGGATAACCTGCCTCTCGTCCGGCCGCGAGCCAGGCCGCATGCAGAGGATTCTCCAAGCTGCCGTAGCGGGTATGCAGCTTGCCGCTGTTGCCGCGATACTCGTTGCCCCCGTCTTGGCGGGTCTCGGCGCGCCGAAAGTAGGGCAATACGTCGCGGTAAGCCCAGCCCGCCGCGCCTTGCGCGCTCCACCCTTCGAAGTCTTGCGCATTGCCGCGTATGTACACCAATCCGTTGATCGATGAGGAGCCGCCCAAGACTTTGCCCCGGGGCGTATGCATGCGGCGCCCATCCAAATGCGGCTCCGGCTCCGTATGATAGAACCAGTTGTATTTTTCCATGTTCATGGGTATCGACAGTGCCGAGGGCATTTGAATGAAAATCGAACGATCCGATCCGCCGTATTCCAGCAGCAGCACCCGATGCCGCCCGTCGGCGGTCAATCGATCCGCGAGAACGCAGCCGGCAGACCCTGCGCCCACGATGACATAATCGAAGTTCTCGTCCGCCAAGATTTGCTCCGTCAATAAGGCGCGTCGACATCGCCCATCGCGACATAGACGCTCTTGAGTTGGGTGTAGTGTTCGAGTGCCGCGCGGCCGTTCTCGCGGCCTAGGCCGGAGAGTTTCACGCCGCCGAACGGCAGTTCGATCGGCGTGATGTTGTACTGATTGATCCAGCAGGTTCCGGCTTGCAATCGGGCGATGACGCGATGCGCGCGTGTCAGGTCATTGGTGAACACGCCGGCAGCCAGGCCGAACTCCGTGGCATTGGCGCGCTCGATCACCTCTTGCTCATCGTCGAATTCCAGCACCGACATGACGGGACCGAAAATCTCTTCGCGCACGATAGCCATGTCGTCGCGGCAGTTGTCGAATACCGTGGGCGCAACGAAGAATCCGTTCTTGAGCTCGCCGCTCGTCACTCGCATGCCACCCGTCAGGACCGTCGCACCTTCGGCGCGGCCTCGCTCTATGTAGGCGAGGACCTTGTGCATGTGCTGCTCGGACACCAGCGCGCCCACTTGAGTTTCCGGATTCAACGGATCGCCGATACGCATCGCATCGACCCGCTTGACGAGCCGCTCGAGAAAGGCTTCCTTGATCGAGCGATGCACGAACACGCGCGTACCGTTGGAGCACACTTGGCCGGAGGAATAGAAATTCGCCAGGAGGGCGCCCGATACCGCGTTGTCGAGCTTGGCGTCGCCGAAAATGATCAACGGCGACTTGCCGCCCAACTCGAGCGTGACGCTTTTCAAGGTTTGTGCAGCATCGCTCATGACAGCCTTGCCCGTACCAACCTCTCCGGTGAGGGAGACCTTGCGGATATCCGGATGGCGGGTGAGGAGCCGGCCCGTATCGGCGAATCCTTGCACGACTTGAAAAACGCCCGGCGGTAATCCCGCCTCCAGAAAGATCTCCTGCAGTTTGACGGCGGTGAGCGGCGTCAGCTCCGCCGGCTTGAATATCATCGCATTGCCGCAGGCAAGCGCCGGGGCGGATTTCCAACAGGCTATTTGTAGCGGGTAATTCCAGGCGCCAATACCTGCCACCACTCCCAATGGCTCGCGTCGTGTGTAGCCGAAGGCCTGCGGTCCAAGATCGATATGCTCGCCGCTGAGACTTTGTGCGAGGGCGGCAAAATATTCCAAGCAATCTGCACCCGAGGCGACGTCCACCACTCGCGTTTCTTGGATGGGCTTGCCCGTGTCCCGGGTTTCAAGCTCGGCGAGTTCCTGGTTGCGCGCTCTCAAGATGTCGGCAGCCCGGCGCAATACCCGGGCCCGCTCGCTGCCGGGCGCCGCTCCCCAACCCGCTTGCGCCTTCTGCGCTGCGCGGACGGCTGCGTTGACCTGAGGGGATCCGGCTGCCGTGACATAGCCCAGTATTTCGCCGCTCGCGGGATTGATGGAAGCAAACTTCTCACCGGGCGCGGGACCGGCACCGGCCGGTCGGGCCGGCAAGTCCGCGCCTCTCGCCGGGGCCGCTGCTTGTTTGAGGCGACCGTCGACGAACTCCGTCAGCAAGGCGCGCGCGCTTTCACTGTCGGCTTCCCGCCACCCGGAGAGCGCGGCCCGCAGCCAAACGCCGTCGATCATGGCGGCGATCATCGCTGCCAGGCGCTGCCCCTCGTCGGGCGGCAGCAGCTTCCTCAGCGAACTGCGCAAATTCGACAGCGTGCGTTGCTGGTACACCGACTGCACCCGCTTCAACGACTTGACTTGCAGTACCTGGCCCCAGAACGCCAGCCACGCCGTGCCCGTGCGCTGTTCGAATTCGGCCGGCGCGAGGTTCGCGTCGATGATTGCCTGAATACGTCCGCGGGGCGTGCATACCTGACGCAGCCGCACGCGAACCTGGTTGCCCACGCGCCGGGCCAGCGAGCGAAAGGCCGCATCGAGCAACCCGTCCTTGTCGCCGAAGTAATGCGCAACCAGCCCGGGAGATACTCCGGCACGGGCCGCGATTTGCGCGAGTGTCGTGCCCACGTATCCAACTTCCGCTAGGCTATCGATCGTGACTTCGACCAACTGACGCCGCCGCGTGTCCTCAATGGGCGATTGCGACCCTTCAAGAAACGTCGTTGACTGATTGTTCAATTTTGCAGCCCTCTATTCTGCCGGCAAGGAGTAGACGACCGGCGGACGTTGTGACTAAGATACGTATTGAAGGAGCTATACGTTTATTTTCAATATATTAGGGAAGCATGGTGAGTACTAACCAGAACTCGTTAAACACCTGTTCAAGGCTGCGGTCGCTGTTTCAATCATGCCGCTCGAGGACTCGCCGGGTCAAGCCCCTGCCCGGGCTCGTGGCACCGAAAGCCGGCCCTGGTTGCGGCGCCCCCCGGTCGGGTATTGCATTGCTGTTGTGGTTGACCGTCTCCGTCTTGCTCGACGTCGCGCAGGCCGCAGAGCCGATCGATCCCAAGACCTCGATGGGCGCCCAGCGCGATCCCGTGAGCTGCCAGATCGTACGGTTCTCCGATGTTGGCTGGACCGATGTCACCGCCACTACCGCGCTGGTCACTCAGTTGTTGCGCTCCATCGGCTACTCGCCCACCGTCACGGTGCTTTCCGTTCCTGTCACCTTCGCCTCTCTGCAGAACAGGGACCTCGACGTCTTCCTGGGCAATTGGATGCCTGCCCAAGAGGCCGATCGACATCGCTACGTCGAGGACGGATCCATCGTCGTGGTCGGAGCAAACCTGTCCGGCGCCAAGTATACCCTGGCAGTGCCCTCCTACACTTTCGCGGCGGGCCTTCGCGATTTCAAGGATATTCAGAATTTCGCTCCGGCGCTGAGCGATTCGATCTACGGCATCGAGCCCGGGAATGACGGCAACCGGCACGTGCTGGAAATGCTCAAGCAGAATCAATTCGGACTGGGCGGCTTCAAACTGGTGGAATCGAGCGAGCAAGGCATGCTCGCGCAAGTAGAGCGCGCCTACCGTGACAAGAAGCCGATCGTGTTCCTGGCGTGGGAGCCGCATCCCATGAACATGCGCTTCGACCTGAAATACCTTTCCGGCGGCGATGAGGTATTCGGCCCCAATTACGGCGGCGCCACCATTTATACCGTGACCCGCAAAGGGTATAGCGAGGAATGCCCGAACGTCGGGCGCTTGCTCACCAACCTCAAGTTCACCCTGCGCGGCGAGAGCGAGATGATGGCGGCGATCTTGGAACGGCATGAAGCGCCCGAGACGGCCGCGACCGAGTGGTTGAAAGCCAATCCGGCGGCGAGCACCGCGTGGCTCGAGGGGGTGCTCACGTTTGAGGGGCGGCCGGCAGCCACCGCGTTGGCGCGCGCGGTGCCGCCTTCGCGCGCCGGTGGATTCGAGCAATGGATCGTCGGCCACAAGATTCCGGTGGGCGACGGGATGGCGGTGGCCATCGACTACATCAAGACGCATGGCACTTTTCTGTTCGACGGAATTTCCATCGTCATTCGCGGCATGGTGAACGGAGTGACTGCGATGCTCCGCGCGCTGCCGGCGCCCATCCTGATTGTCGCGGTCGCGGTGCTGGCATGGCTGCTGAGGCGGTCGCTGCCCCTTGCCGCTTTCGTCGCGCTCGCGTTGCTGTTCATTCTGAACCAGGGCTATTGGCTGGCAACGTTGGAAACGCTGTCCCTCGTCATGGTCGCCACCCTGGCGTCGACAGCCATCGGCGTGCCGCTCGGCATAGCCGCGGCTCATCGGCCCCGCCTGTTCGCGGCCCTGAGGCCTGCGCTCGATTTGATGCAGACTTTGCCGACCTTCGTCTACTTGATTCCCACGCTCGTGCTGTTCGGCCTCGGCGTCGTTCCCGGGTTGATCTCCACGGTGATTTTCGCCCTGCCGGCGCCGATCCGCCTCACGCATTTGGGCATTTCTTCCGTGCCGAAGCCGCTCATCGAGGCAGGCGAAGCGTTCGGCGCGACGCCAACGCAGTTATTGTGGAAAATCGAGCTGCCGAGCGCGGCATCGACCATCATCGCCGGGATCACCCAGTGCATCATGCTGAGCCTGTCGATGGTCGTGATCGCGGCCTTGGTCGGCGCCGGCGGGCTCGGCGTGCCGGTGGTGCGCGCCCTGAACTCGGTGCAGGTCGGCATGGGCTTCGAAGCCGGCTTTACCATCGTGCTGCTCGCCATCATATTGGACCGGATCAGTCGGCCCAAAGAGCGCGGAGTGTCGCGATGAGCTCGGCGTCCGCGGCGAGTTCGGCAGCCGTCGTGAACTCGGGGGCCATGATGAACTCGGCGGTGGATTTTCAGAACGTCGACATTCTGTTCCCGCCGGGCGGGCGGGACGGACGCAAGGCGTTGCTCGCAGCGCTCGCGGCTCTCGACGGTGGCGCCACGCGCGCCGACATTCAGAGCAAATACGGCGTCATCGTCGGCGTCGCCGGCGCTTCTCTCAGCGTCGCCCGCGGCGAAATCTCCGTGCTCATGGGCCTTTCGGGCTCCGGCAAGTCCACTTTATTGCGCGCCGCCAACGGATTGAACCCGGTCACACGGGGCCATGTGCTGGTTCGTGACGGCGAATCCGCCATCGATGTCGCCACCTGCGGCACGTTGCAGATGCGGCGCCTGCGCCGTGAACGCGTGGCCATGGTCTTCCAGCAATTTGGCTTGCTCCCCTGGCGCACGGTGCGCGAAAACGTGGGCTTTGGTTTGGAACTTCGCGGCGAAAGTGCCGCGCGGCGCAAGGCGATCGTCGACGAGAAGTTGGAATTGGTGGGCCTGCCGCAGTGGGCCGACCGCTACGTCAGTGAACTCTCGGGCGGGATGCAGCAACGTGTCGGCCTCGCTCGCGCGTTCGCCACAGATGCCGATATCCTGCTCATGGACGAGCCGTTTTCAGCGCTGGATCCGTTGATTCGCGGCAAGCTGCAAGACGAACTGCTGACGCTGCAGGCGCGCGTCAAGAAAACCATTTTGTTCGTCAGCCACGATCTGGACGAGGCGTTGCGGTTGGGAGATCGCATCTCGATCCTGCAAAACGGCCGCATCATTCAGACCGGCACCGCTGAAGACATCGTCCTTGCACCCGCGGACGATTACGTGGCGGAGTTCGTGCGCCACATGAATCCGCTGACCGTCCTGACCGGCGGCATGATCATGCAGCACCGCGCATCGATGGCGGGCGACGGCGGCGCCCTCTGGCTGGACAGCGCGCATGCGCTATCGGTTGTCCCTCAATTCCTCCGATGAGCCGCTGAGCCTGAACATCGACGGGGCCCCCCATGCGCTGCGGCACGTGCAGGAGGACGGGGACATGACCCGCCTGGAGGCGGGCACTCGCCGTGGCGCCGGCGCTCGCTGTCGCTGCAGTCCATCATTCAGTTGCGGCAGACCACCGGGCACCCGGTCCTGCTGGTCGAGAGCGGCAAGGTCATAGGCGTATGCGGCGAGGCCGAAATCATCAAGGCGCTCGCCGGCGGCGCCAGGGACGGGTTGCCCTGAGTAGACACAGTTGCTCCCACGGTACTTAAATATTATCATGGAGATAATAAAACCAATCCGCTTTGCACACTGAAGGCCTGGGGAGAGAAGCATGAACCACGACGTCATCATTTCTTGCGCCGTAACCGGAGATGACACCAAGGTCACCAAGAGCCCGCATTGCGCCATCACCCCCGCCGAGATCGCCGCCACGGCCATTGCGGCAGCCCAGGCGGGCGCGGCCATCGTCCATATCCACGTGCGCGAACCCGAAACCGGGCGCCTTCAGCATGGAAACACGGCACTACCGGGAGGTCGTCAAGCGCATTCGGGAGAGCAAGGTCGATGTCATCGTCAATCTCACTTGCGGCATGGGCGGCTATATCGTCGTCGGCGAGCACGGCCTCAAGGACACTCCCGGTCCCGGCAGCGACTTCGTGAGCCAGGAAGACCGGATGCGGCACGTCATCGACCTGTGCCACGAAGGTCTGTACCGGCCCGACATCGCGACCTTGGACTGCGGCAGCCTGAACTTCGGCGACGGCAACCGCGCCTACGTATCGACACCCAATTACCTGCGCCAAGGCGCGGGCATCTGCAAAGATCTCGGTGTGAAGCCGGAATTGGAGGTCTTCGATACCGGCAATCTGTGGTTCGTCAAGCAAATGGTCAAGGAAGGGCTCCTCGCCGCCCCGTCGCTCATACAATTGTGCATGGGCATTCCCTACGGCGTTCCCGCCGACGTCGGACACTTGCTGGCGATGGTCAACTCGCTTCCCGAGAATTGCAACTGGGGCAGCTTCGCGATCAGCCGCATGCAGATGCCTTGGGTCGCGCAGTCGGTCCTGCTCGGCGGCAACGTGCGCGTCGGGCTCGAAGACAATCTTTATTTGAGCAAGGGCGTGTATGCGAGCAACGCCCAGTTGGTGGAGAAGGCGCGCGGCATCATCGAGGCCATGGGAGCCCGGGTGCTGAGCCCTGCGCAAGCGCGCGAGAAGCTGCAGCTCCGTTGAGCACGGCCCAGGTGGCGGAACTTCCCGTTTATCGTGCCAAGATCGAACCGGACTGGATCGATTTCAACGGGCATTTGCGCGACGCCTACTATGTATTGGCGGCGAGCTACGCCCTCGATGAGGTCATGGATCATCTGGGGCTGGATGCCGCTTACCGCGAGCGAACGCACTGCACTCTGTACACCCTCGAGTTGCATCTGCATTATCTGCACGAGGTCAAGGATTCGGACGATCTCCGCCTGGTCTCGTCTGTATTGGATTTTGACGACAAGCGCATTCACATCGGCTGTCGGTTCGTTTGTTCGCGGCTCGCCGAACCCGTCGCGACAGCCGAAGTCATGCTGCTGCACGTGCATCAGGGCGACAAACCCACCGCTGCACCGTTCCCCGACGAGGTCTCGGCGAAGCTCGAGGCACTCAAGGTCGCGCCCGGCGCGCGGGAGGCATTCGGCCCCGGTTCCCGCAAGATCGAACTGAAGCGCCGCTGACAGCCGCCGACCGATGGATATTCATCGACTCATTGCGCCGCGCAGCATTGCCCTGATCGGCGCCGGCGCCTGGACCGACGCGGTTGCCGCCGGCAATCTCGCCATCGGCTACACGGGCGTCGTCTGGCGAGTGCACCCTACCCGCACGACGACCGCCGCCACGACTTATTATCGGTCGATCGCCGAACTGCCGGGCATGCCTGACGCGGCGTTCGTCGCCGTGCCAAATCACGAAGCCCCCAGGGTGGCGGGCGCGCTTGCGGCACACGGCGCGGGGGGATTCGTCTGTTTCACCGCGGGTTTCTCCGAGACCGGCACCGAGTCCGGCCACGCCCTCACCCATGAGCTGATCGGCAATGCCCGAGAGCTGCCTTTTTTTGGGCCGAATTGCTACGGCTTCGTCAACTTCTTCGACAGAGTGGCGATGATGCCGGACCAGATAGTCGGAGCGCCGGTGTCACGGGGCGTTGCCCTCATTTGCCAGAGCGGCACGATCGCGCTCACGCTCATGTTCAATCAGCGTTCGCTGCCGATCGGCTGCCTGTTCACCGTCGGCAATCAAACACGATTGGCGGTCGAGGACCTGATAGAAATCCTTTGCGAGGATGCGCGCGTAACGGCATTCGGCCTGTATCTCGAAGGCATAAAGGATCCGGAACGATTTGCGCGCGCGGCCGCGCGGGCGCGCGCGGCGGGCAAACCCATCGCCGCGATCAAGTCGGGACGCACCGCCGCGGCGGCGCGCACCGCTCACAGTCATACCGGAGCGTTGGCCGGCGCCGATGCGGTCTTCGAGGCTTTTTGCCGTCAGGCGGGAATCGCACGTTGCGACACCTTGGGTACGCTCTGCGAAACGCTGAAGCTTTTTCACGCGGGTGGAGCGCTCCCGGGCCGCAAGGTATTGGTCATGGGGGCGTCGGGCGGGGACATGGCGATGACGGCCGACGTGTCGCGCAATATGAATTTGGATTTTGCGCCCTTGCCCGAAGCGCCCTCCTCCTCGCTGCGCGCGCTGCTCACCGACAGGGTCACCATTGCCAATCCTTTCGATATTCACACCTACCTATGGTTCGACCCGCCGGCGTTGAAGCGGGTTTTTACGGAGGTCCTGCACGCCGGATACGATGCCGTCGGGTTCATGCTCGACAGTCCGCCGGAAGGCCAGGCCGACTCGGCTGCCTATGACGCCGTCATCGATGTGTTCATCGAGGCCGCGCGCGGCGCGCCGACCCGCGCCGCGCTGATCGCCTCCCTCCCCGAGACCATCAGTCCGAGGATCCGGCGACGCTGCCTCGAGGGCGGCGTCATCCCGTTGCAGGGTCAGCGCGAAGCCTTGGAGGCCTTGTCGCTGGCCGCGGATGTCGGCAGAGCGTGGGGCAGCGGCCCGGTCGTGCAATTGCATCTGCCGCCGTCCCGATCTTGCGTTGCGGCCGACATTTACGCTCTCGGAGAGCATGAAGGCAAGGCGGCGCTCGCCGAATTCGGCGTGCGAGTCCCCAAGGGCAAATTGGTGCCCGCACACGCCGCCGCGGAAGCCGCGCTGGCCTTGGGATTTCCGGTGGCCATGAAGGCTTCAGGCGCCCATCTTACGCATAAGACCGAGGTGGGCGGCGTCGCACTCAATATCCGCAGCGAAGGCGATGCAAGAAGCACCGCCGAGCGGCTGGCGAAGTTGTCGGACACTCTGTTGGTGGAAGAGATGTTCACCGATGGCGTGGCCGAAGTCCTGATCGGTGTCATCGTCGATCCACAGTTTGGTCAAGTATTGGTGTTGGGTGTGGGCGGCGTGCTCACCGAGATCATTTCCGAGAGCGTCAGCCTGCTGCCGCCCTGGACCCCTGCCTCGATACACGCTGCGCTCCAGGACTTGATTCTGGGAAAATTGCTCGGCGGGTATCGGGGCAAGCCCCTTGCCGACATGGATGCGCTCATCGCCACCATCATGAATGTGGCCCGGTACGCGTCGAGCAATTTGGCCACCCTGGTCGAAATCGACGTGAACCCCGTGATTGTCCGTCCAGTGGGCCTCGGCGCCGTCGCCGTGGATACGATGATTCGCCTGCAGCATTTTCCCTGAAGGAGAGGTACATGTCAGATGGAATTCATACCGCCAAAGACGGCGCAATTCTCGAAATAACCATCGACCGGCCAAAGGCGAATGCCATCGATCTTGCGGCGAGCCGCCGCTTGAATCAGGTCGTCACCTCGTTCCGCGACGACGCGGATTTACGGATCGCGATCATCACCGGCGCCGGCGATAGATTCTTCTCGCCCGGATGGGATCTGAAGGCGGCGACGGCGGGCGAGGAGTCCGATTCGGACTGGGGCGTGGGCGGCTTTGGCGGGCTCAACTACCCGCGAAATCTCAACAAGCCGATCATAGCGGCGGTCAATGGCATCGCCTGCGGAGGCGGTTTCGAGGTCGTGCTCGGCACCGACATCATCGTGATGGAAGAACACGCAAAGTTTGCTCTTCCCGAGATCAATGTCGGCGTCCTGGCCGACGCGGGCACGGTCAAATTACGGCGGCGGATCCCCTATCACGTGGCGGTGGAATTCCTGCTCACCGGACGCTGGATGGATGCGGCCGAGGCCAAACACTGGGGCCTCGCAAATCATGTCGTGCCTAAGGGCGAAGGCATGGCGAAGGCACGTGAAATTGCCCGGCAGCTGCTGGCGGGACCCCCTCTCCTCTTTCCGGCGATCAAGCAATTGCTCCGGCATACGGAAATGGTGCCCGAGCACGAAGCCTTTGAATTGCACGATTCGCTCGACGCCGTGCAGCGGGTCATCCGTTCGGACGACCTGAAGGAGGGCACTCGCGCCTTCAGCGAAAAACGCAAGCCGCGCTGGACGGGACGCTGAGTCGCCGGGCTGTCCGATCGCTCGTCACAGGGCCGCCGCCACGCCCTCCTCGCCGGCGGAAAACACCGATCGCTGCGACATGCAATCAGGACAGGATCGGGGTGCGGCGCCGATCGTTGAACTTAGCAGGTCGGTCAATTCGTGAGCGTCGTTGTGAAATTCCTCCGTGTATGGGGCGTGCTGATGGACCAGTTCGATCGCGACCGCGAACGCGCGTGCCATATTCTCATCATCCCCGTACTGTTCCTCATCCGCGCAGTACAGTTGATTGTGGATCGGACACGTCTTGAGCACCTGGGTTTGCAGTGCGATGCCGATGGCGATTTCTTGTTTTCTTCCCATGGCGCTTATCCCCATTTGAGCCGCCGCGTCAGGAACTCGCCGCCGCGCCGTTGCCGGACCGGCGGCGCGCATCCAATCACTTTGAGGGCTCTTCGCCATGCGGCGGCCTGCGGGGCGGGGGCGGGCGGATCGTAGGGCGCGAGAGGGGGACGTTCAGGACTTGGGGGATTAGGCACGTTCTCGCTGCGCATTGCGGACTCCTGCATGAGCTGGGTGCGCGCAAGTATCCCCCCTGCTGCCTCTTCCTAGGGGTCGGCGCCGAGCGCCGGCTCATGTAGGAATATTCAGACGCCATGCTGCCGCATCCAAGCTTCCGATCTGAGGCTGCTGCCGCATCGCAACCTAAGTGCTAAGCGGCCCATTCTCGATCGCAAGCTAAAGAGCTAAGTACGGCCAATTCTCGGCCAGCGTGTCGGCGTTGGCGGCACGCGCGAGTCCGGTTTCGGGCGGGTGATGTGATCCGGTTTCATTCCAGACGCCCGCATCCAGTTCCCGTCCCAATTTGTAGAGCGGCGCTTGCAGGCGGCCGAGGGTGTCGCTCAAGTCGGTGGACCTCGTCAATGCCCGGGTATCTTCCAATTCGCGCATCACCCGCTGCCACTCCACGGATAACGGCTGCAGGCGGCGGCCTCGATATCGAGCCATGCTGCTCCACAAGCGCGCGCGCACGCGATCGTAGGCGGCGCGCAGCCTGCTCGGGCCTTGCTGATAGCTCAAGGAGGGATGCGTCCGCAGACGCCCCGTAGTCATGCGAGCGATCCGCCAGCAGCGAAGCGCGCATTCCGACAGGAGCGCGCTGCGCCGTTTCGGATCGGAATTCAGTGCGGATGCAATCGCCCTCGCTCTGAGCGCCGCATCCCGCAGCCGCCGCAACCGTATAACTTCTGCATCGGTCATTTGTCATCCCGTCCAAGCTACTGTCGGCCCTTTGCACAGATCTTGTCCTCGTAGTGCAGATCTTGTCGAGTGCACATCCTGTCGCGAGTGCACATCTTGTCTCGAACGCACATCGGAGTAACGCTCACATTGTCGAGCGGAACTCGAAAGCGGTCTGTAGGACGATCGCTCATCGGCGTGCCGGGACCAGCCTGCCTCGGTGTATAATGTCAAACGGTTGAGTGCGTAATGTTAAACCGCGAACGGGAGTGCACCCACGTCAGCCTCCCAGCGGCCTGAGCAGCGCTCGCGAGATGATGTGCCGCTGAACTTCACTCGTCCCGTCCCAAATGCGTTCGATGCGTGCGTCGCGCCAGATTCGCTCCAGAGGCAAGTCGCTCATGAGCCCCATCCCGCCGTGGATTTGCAAGGCTTCGTCGGCCACCATTGCAAGCATTTCGGTGGCTTTGACCTTCGCGATGGCCATATCCATATCGGTGTCGATCTTGCGATCGCGTTTCCACGCTGCCTCGAGCACCAACAGCTCGGCAGCACGCAATTCGACCGCCATGTCGGCCAATTTAAAGCTTACTCCCTGGAATTTGCCGATTTGTTGGCCGAATTGCACTCGATCCACTGCCCATTGGGTCGAGAGATCCAAGGCACGGTCGGCGCGCCCGAGGCAGGTGGCGGCAACTTGCAGCCGGGTGGCTCCCAACCACGTGTTAGCCACCTCAAAGCCGCGATGCAATTCCCCCAGGATGGCCGTGTGGGGCACCCGGCAATTATTGAATTCGAGAATGCTGTTGGTATAGCCTCGATGCGATACGTTCTTGTATCCGGGCCGCACCTCGAATCCCGGATGTCCCATATCGATCAGGAACGCGGTCATCTTCTTCCGCACGCCGTGCCCGGTGGTCTCCTCGCCGGTAGCCGCGAACAGAATGACATAATCCGAGTGATCGGCATGACTGATGAAATGCTTCGTTCCGTTGATGACGAAATCGCCGCCCGTCGCCGCGGCCGTGGTTTTCATTCCGCGCAGGTCCGAGCCCGCGCCCGGCTCGGTCATGGCCAGGCACTCAACCCGATCGCCGCGCACCGTCGGCAGCAAGTATCGCTCCCGCTGCTCGCCCTCGCACGCGAGCAGGATATTCGACGGCCGGCCCACGCATGAGTAATGCAAGGCGTAACTGGTCCGCCCCAGCTCCTTTTCGTAAAGAACCCACGCGACGGTATCCAATCCCGCCCCGCCGACCTCCACCGGCATGTTGGCGGCATATAATCCGGCATCGATGGCTTTCGCCTTCAGCTCCTGATGCAGATCCTCGCGCAGCGCGCCGGTCTCTTCGACTTCCTTCTCGTGCGGGTAAAGCTCATTCAAAACGAACTCCCGGGTCGTTTTGATGATCATTTGTTGCTCATCGCTCAGCGAAAAATCCATTGTCATTCCTCTCTATTTCAGCCGCGGGCCGGCGCGCGCCTCCCGTCTCGCCCATTGACGCAATAGGTCCAAGTGCATCCGCAACAGCTCGGATTGCATAACGGCCGGCCAATCGCTCGGACTGGTCACTGCGCCGGCGGTGAGTCCGTTGATGCAAGTCACTGACGAACGGAGCACTTTGTCTCGCACCCCCTGCGGCCATGCGGCCCATTCCGGCCAATGCTCGGCAAAGCACCGGGTGAATAGACGCATGTACTCCCGGTGCACCCACGTGTTGAGTCGTTTGAGCTTCTTGTCGGCGGAGACCTGTCCCCAAAATGCCATCCAGAACGCACACTCCGTGAATCGCGGCGCATCGAGGGCGAGCGCCTCCGACAGCACTTCCAAGAGACTTGCTTCGCCGCGAGCGCGCTCGCGCGTGAGTCGTACTTCGATCCGCAGCAAGATCAGGCGCAAGGCGGCCAGAATGATGTCCTGCTTGGACTCGTAATAATGAGCCACCATGCCCGTCGTGTAGCCGGCCGCACGGGCGATGCGGGCCACCGTAGCCTGTTCGAATCCGTAGTGTGCAACCACTTGGCAAGCGACCTGCGCTATTTCGTCGCGTCGCCGGGCGTGATCGACGATTTTCGGCATGGTCTAGTGCCGCGGGCGCCCGATCGAGCGGCCCGCTTCGGCCGGCATAGTCAAAGCCGAATGGTCCCGGCGGATCGCCTCGAGCTTGGCGCGGATTGCGGAATCGGCCGGCGCAGCTTTCGCCGCGGCGGTGTTCACGTGCAGATACATTTGTTCCGCCGTTGCAATCGGCTTGCCGTCTCGGCCGCGATGCATCCTTTGAAACACATGCAGGCGCTTCTCGTCGACCCCGAGTACTTGCGCCGTCACGTACAGCGCCTCGCCCGCCTTCGCCTCCCCGAGGTGCATGATGTGATTCTCTACGGTGTAATACATCCGGCCGGATTCACGATACGACTCATCCACTCCGACTTGGCGGAAGAGCGCGTCGATTGCCTCGCCGAACAATTGACCATAACGAAAATCGGACATGTGCCGGTTGTAATCCACCCACTCCGATCTGACCGACGTATCCAGCAATCGCAGAGGCTCGCCCGGCTGGGCGGCCCGCGCAGCGCGCTCGCCCCCCGCGTCCCGGTAGAGACGTGCTTCGAGCGAACGCAAGGTGGCACCCGCACCAATGTTGTACTGCCGTAACACCTGTTGAATAGCAACCAGATAATCGTCCCGCAGGCGTTCGAGTTCCCGGATCGAGCGCCCCGCGGCTTGCGCCTGGGTCCCTTCAACCATGCGGTCGATCAAGGTTTCGCTGAGCTCGGGGGCTTCCAGCTTAGTCCAGGGCCATTTGAGGCAAGGTCCAAATTGCGCCAGCATGTGCCGCATGCCGCTCTCGCCGCCGGCGAGATGGTAGATGAGATTCGTGCCCATCGCGGCCCAGCGCAAGCCCGGTCCGTAAACGATCGAATCGTCGAGTTCGCCTGTGGTCGCCACGCCGTCGTTCACGAGGTGCAAAATTTCCCGCCACAAAGCTTCCTGCAAGCGATCGGTCAGATGACCCGGCACCTCCCGGCGCACATGCAGCGGGTGCATGCCGATATAGGTAAAAAATTCGGCCGCCGCGTCGATCGTGCTCTGCGCGGTCTTTTGGCCGCCGACGAGTTCGACCAAGGGCAGCAGATATACGGGGTTGAACGGGTGCGCGACGCAGAAGCGCTCGGGCGCCACCATGTCCCGTTGCAAATCGGTGGGCGTCAGCCCCGAAGTGCTCGAGGCGATGACCACATCGGCCGCCGCCTGCCGGCTCACTTCCGCCAACATGCGCTGCTTCAAGGGCAATTGTTCCGGAATATTTTCTTGGATGAAATCGGCGCGCTGCGCCATCTCCCGCAGATCGGTGGTGAACGACAGCGTGCCTTTGGGTGGCAGAGGCGCGAAAGTCAGCCTCGCCAGGGAGGGCTCGGCATTGGCAATCGCGCCGCGTATCCAATCTTCCATTTCCGGCTTGACGTCGGCCGCGATGACGTCGATCCCGAAATGCAGCGCCCGCGCCGCCCATCCGCCGCCGATGACCCCGGTTCCGAGAAGCCCGAGTGTTTTCACGTTGCGCATGTTCACCAATCCCTCGAAACGGCCTATCTTTGTAATGTCACCACTATAATATAAAAACCGCGGCGGAGGCACGTCATGCCGCGGAGCGCGGGCCGGGCCGCGGACTTGCGTGACTTTTCAAACGGATCAAGTAGTTGTAATGTAAAGAAATTCTACAAAAGGAACCGCAAATGAAAATGATGTACGCTCGGCGCGGCGCGCTTCTCGCCCTAGGGTTGCTGACGAGCGCGGTCTGCGCCGCCGCCGGCTCGCAGGACATCGTGCGAACGCCGTTGCCCGACGGCAACCCGTTTCCGATTTCCGCGGCGGTCACGGTCCGCGCTGGTGTCGACACCGTGTACGTCAGCGGTGCGCTGCCGTCGGCCATCAACAAGGATGCGCCGAAGGGGACCCCACCCGACTATGGCGACATGCGCACGCAGACCGTGAGCGTGCTCACGTCGATCAAGGATACGCTCGCCAGACTCGGACTAGGCATGGGGGACGTCGTCAAAATGACGGTATTCATGGTTGCCGATCCCGCAAACGATAATAAGCTCAATTTTACGGGCTTGATGGCGGGCTACACGCAGTTCTTCGGCACCAAGGAACAACCAAACAAGCCTGCACGCAGCGCGGTCCAAGTCGCCGGGCTCGTCGCGCCCGGTGCGCTGCTCGAGATCGAGGTCGTTGCGGCAAAACCTCGTTGACCCTCGACGGGCAATGCGCGCCCAATTTCACTAGTCACGCGCCGTGCCGAGGACGCCGCGAAGCGGCAAGGCCGCCTTCGGCACGTCGTGGCGGTAATCCTTGCCGACGAACGCGGCGACCGTCGCGGCGATTTGCGCTTGCGTCACGGGGGCTGCCTGGGTGCGCTCGCCGAGCGGTGCGGTATCCGGGCCGAGAACGGCGATCCAGACATTCTCCGATCCTTTCTCCTCGACGCCGTGCTCCTTCCACTCCGTGAGACCGCTCCCACGGCCGTGATCGGTGGTGATGATGAACGTCGTGTTGCCGCGGTATTGAGGCATCGACTGCATGGTGTTCCAAAGCTGGGCAACGAACCGATCCATGCCGTGCGCGCTCTCGAGCACGAGATCGTAGCGGCCTTGGTGCGCCCAATTGTCGGTCTCGCCGTAGCCGACGAAAAGGACACGGGGACGCGCCTCCTTGACGTAGTCCAATAGCGGAATTTGCAGGAAGGAATTGGCGACATCTTCGTCATCGAATCGCGTCGTCGTGTTGTACAGCTCGCGCAGCAGCGCGTCGCGCGGCGTCTCATGCGCCTTCTGCGGCAAGCTCCAGCCGGTCTGCATCACGAGGCCGCTGCGGCTTCTGTTGAAGATGTTGTCATAGACGTTCCACGTGCCGAAAATGGCGACCTTGCCGCGGAATTCGTCGAACTTGTTGAGCCATTCGAATACCGTCGCATTCGGATTCGGTCCGAACTCGTTGCTGTCGATGGCATCGTTGGGGTATCCCGTGGACATTTCGTTATAGCCGGGATAGGAAAACGCCTTGCCATTGGTGACGCGCGCAACGCTTCCCTTCAGCTGATTGCCGAAGAGCTGCCCCTGCTTGGCCACGGTACCCCACAAGAACGGAAACAGTGCCTCGCGTCGAGCGCCGACCTCGTCCCGCCAATAGCGTTTACGGAGTTCGCTTTCGGCCAGCCAGCTTCCGCCCTCCTTGTCGTTGAGGAGCGCGGGATCGGCGCCGGTGAAGACTTCCTGCCATCGCAGCCCGTCGCTCACGATCAATACGACATTCTGTGTTTTACCGGCGAACACCGGGACGGCGCTCAGCAGCAACAGCGCGCCGAAGCCCAAGGTTTTGCGGATCGCGCCGATTCGCGCTAGCACGCGCGTCACTGCTGCAGCAGCACTGCGCAATTGGCCGTCCAGCTCAAATACACCTCGTCGCTCCAGTCGATGGACCATTCGGACGTGCGACGATCGTTCTGGGCGAAAACGGTCACGAGCTTGCCGGTCTCCGTCTTGATTCGATAGGTCGAGCGATTGCCGAGATAGCCCAGCTCCCATACGGTTCCCTTGACTTGATTGAAACGGTTGTCGCCGATCGGCTCCTTGCTCAGCCGAATTTTCTCCGGCCGCAGCGCCACCCACACGCGTTGGCCGCTGCCGCAGCGCGCGAGATCATCGACGATCAGATCGCAGCCGGCCTCGGCGCTGCGCACGATGATGTGGCCGGGCTCGCTGCCGCTCACCGTTCCTTCGAACAGATTGGTGGTGCCGATAAAATCGGCCACGAAGCGATTCTGCGGAAATTCGTAGATCTCAGACGGGGTCCCGACCTGCACGACCTGGCCGCGATTCATGACCGCGATGCGGGTCGACAACGCCATCGCCTCATCTTGATCGTGAGTGACGAAAACGAACGTAATGCCGACTCGGGATTGGATGTTCATCAGTTCGAATTGCGTCTGTTCGCGCAATTTCTTGTCGAGCGCGCTCAAGGGTTCATCGAGCAGCAAGACCTTGGGGCGGCGAATGAGCGCGCGCGCCAGGGCGACTCGCTGTCTCTGACCACCCGACAGTTGATGAGGCTTGCGCTTGGCGAGGGGCGCGAGCTGCACCATTTCCAGCGCTTCCTGGATTCTCTGGGCTTTCACGGGCTTATCCAACGGCAGGCGGCGCAGACCGTAACCGACATTGTCCTCGACCGTCATGTGGGGAAACAAGGCGTAGGACTGAAACATCATGTTGACCGGACGCTCGTGCGGCGGCACGTTGGTCATGTCGACATCTTCGATGACGATCCGCCCGGCACTGGGGCTCGCGAATCCGGCCATCATGCGCAGGAGCGTGGTCTTGCCGCAGCCTGAGGCGCCGACCAACGCAAACATTTCGCCCTTGTAGATCCTCAGGTTGACGCTGTCGACCGCGGTAAATGCACCGAACGTCTTGTTGATGCTCTCGATGACGATCTGCGGTTTGGCGTCCGGATCAAGCCATGGACGCTCGGCGATGGATTTAGGCGTAGCGACCACGCGTTCTAGAACTCCGCAGGCGGGGTCATGCGGCGCCGCTCAGGGGCGAAGAAGGGACGCTCGACTACCTGCGCTCGCGACATCCGACGCTCCCATACGAGTTCACGATTCAAGTAGATTTCCGCCCAAACGGTCGAGCCAATCCGGAAATGCGGTGCATCGACGATAGCAAGCGCTATATTGCGCTTGCAAGTGGGCGACCAAATCGCCGACGTCACGCTGCCGATCTGGCGTTTGCCGTCGTCACCGGTATAGAGAAGCGAGTTGTGGGCCGGTTTATTGCCGGCGATGTCGAGACCGATGAGCCGGCTCCGCGGCCCTTGGACCTTTTCGCTCAGCAAAGCTCGCCGCCCCGTGAAATGTCCCTTTTCGAAGTCCACCAGCCACCCTAACCCCAATTCCAGCGGGGATCGATCGCGCCCGGTGCGAATCGTGTGCTCCGCGGATACGAAATCGACGTTCGGAAGCAAGAATCCAGCCTCGATGCGCGCAACATTCAACGCCTGCGACCCGATCGCCCGGATGCCGCGCGAACGGCCCGCCTCCATCAAGGCGTCCCAAACCGCCTCGGCGGATCCCGGCTCCATCCACAACTCGTAGCCCAAATCGCCGGTAAATCCCGTGCGCGACACGGTCAGCGGATGCGGTCCCAGTGCGAAATATCCGATCTCGAACGGCTTTATTTTCTCCACGCCCTGCAAGCCGAGCGCCTTTAAAACCGCGCAAGAGGTCGGGCCCTGCACTGCAAGCGCCGCTATCTGATCGGTGACCTCTGCGATCTCGACATCGAACCCGATCGCGGAATCGAGCAGCCAATCGATTTGGCGTTCCGCCGTACAAATCCGATATTCGCTCGCTCCCAATCGAAACACCGTGCCGTCGTCGATGAGGTGCCCGGCATCGTTGCACCACACGCAATACGCGACGTGGTCCGGCCGAAGCTTCTCGATATCGCGCGTTACCAGCCGATTCAGGTATGGCACGGCATCCGGGCCGGCCACGCGGTACTTCACCATCGGGGTCAGATCATAGAGCGTGGCGGCATTGCGAATCGCGAAATATTCCTGCTCCATCGTGGTGAAGACATCGACCGTGGTATATCCGGCCCAGGGTATGAAGCTGTCGATTTGACTCAACGCGCGGGCGCGCTCATGAAATGGAGTCTTCAGCAACGGCTGCTTGAAATGCGGCGCAAGCGGTCGAGTCATGGCGATTCCAGGTCCACCGTGAGCACTTGACGAGCGGCGTTGCGGCCGGCGAGGCCCATCACGCCGCCGCCGGGATGACAACCGGCGCCGCATAGGAATAAACCGTCCACAGGGGTCCGGTATTGGGCCGCCCCCGGCACGGGGCGAACCATCAGGAATTGATCGAAGGCAAGCTCCCCGTGATGCCAGTGGCCGCCGCTGTTGAGAAACTCGCGCTCCAAATCGGCCGGAGTCAAGAGCTCCTCGCCGACGATGCAGCCGCGCAAGCCGGGCGCATAGGTTTCCAGTGCTTCGAACGCCCTTTGCATGAACTTTTGGCGGCCGTTCGGACCAGCCCTGCTTGAGCTCGTGGGGCGCATATTGCACGATGGCCGATAGCACATGCTGCCCCGGGGGCGCCAGCGTCGGATCATTGAACGTCGGCACCGTCACTTCCATGACCGGCGCCGACGAATATTCGCCGTACTTCGCATGATTGTATGCAAGCTCGATATGCTGCAACGAGGGCGAAATCAGCAATCGGCCGCGTAAGCTCGCCTCGCTCGCCCCGCGGAACGAGGGCGCGCGATTCAACGCCAAGTGTATTTTGGCCGCGAGACCGCGGGAGCGAATATGGTTGACGCGCCGCACGAAGCCCGCGTCCAGATGGCGCGCGCCGAGCAGCCGCAGAAAGGTGGTTTTCGGATCTGCGCTCGAAATCACGGTGCGCGCGCCGATGTTCTCGCCCGACTGAAGCACGACGCCGGCGGCCCGGTCGCCCTCCACGGCGATAGTGGCCACCCTCGCACCGACGCGGACCGTGGCCCCTGCCGCCCTGACGGCGTCGGCGAGTGCGTTGCACAGTGCACCCATGCCGCCGACGGGCTGCGACAGGCCCGCATCTCCCGCCGCGGATTCTCCCGCCATCCGATATAAGAGCGTCAACACGGTCCCGGGCGATCGTGGACCGAAATTGGCGCCGAGGACGGCATCGAAGCCGAGCGCTCCCTTCAGCGCCGCCGATTCGAAATGCTCTTCCAGCAGGTCATAGACGTTCATGCCGCCGATGCGCAGCAGCTCCCGCATGTCACGGCGTCCCAGGCGGCGTATCTCCCAGCCGATCCGCAGCAATGCCAAGCGATCGCCCCACTCGGTGGTGCCCAGGCGGGGCGGCACGCGGGAGAGCGTCGGTGCGAGCGCTGCGGCGAATCGGCGCATCCGTGACCTAAAAATCGCATATGCCTGCGCGTCCGCCGCGGATAGGCCAAGCACGGCGCCCTCATGGCTCAAACTCAAATTCGCGCCGCCGGCTACCAGTGCCGTCGTACCCATGCCGCGCGCTGCCCACCTGAGCCCATGCGCTTCGAGCTGCAATTCGCGGAGCAGTCCCGCCGGCATGAGATGCACCAAATGCGCGGCGGCCGAGACGCGGAAACCCGGGGCGAACTCGCGCGTCAGCGCCGCCCCGCCCACCTGGTTTCCGGCCTCGAGCACCAAGACCGACCGCCCCGCGCGCGCCAGAGTCGCAGCGCACACGAGGCCATTGTGGCCGGCGCCGATCACGACACAGTCGTAATGGGACGGGGCGGCAGACACGGTCAATGCGCCATTCTCAAATCCCGCAGAACGGCGCGGGCCGCGTTGGCGCCGGGCGCACCCATGACGCCGCCGCCCGGATGCGTGCTCGAGCCGCACATGTACATGCCTCGCACCGGCGCGCGGTACTGTGCGTATCCCGGCACGGGCCGATTGAACAACAGCTGATCCATGGTCAATTCGCCTTGAAAGATATTGCCTTCCGTGAGGCCCACTTCATTTTCAATATCCCAGGGCGTACGGATTTCAGCGTGCAAGATCAGCTCTTTGAAATTCGGGCTGTGCCGCGCGATGGTATCGATCACGGTGTCTCCGAATGCCTTGCGCTTGGCCGCGTCCCAAGGACCATCGGCGAGTTCGTACGGGCAGTACTGAACGAAGACGGACATGTAGTGCTTGCCGTCGGGAACCATCGTCGGGTCGATCTGCGAGGGAATGAGCATGTCGATGTACGGCGCGCGCGACCAGCGACCGTCCTTCCAGTCGTCGTAAGCCCGTTCCATCATCTCTATCGTATCGGTCACATGCATGTCGCCGCGCGTCGAGGGAGAACCTTCCGGAATGGCAGGGAATCGAGGCAGCCCATCCAATGCGATGTTCAGTTTGCCGGACGAGCCGCGGATCTTGAAGTTTTTCACTTGCCGCACGAACTCCTCGGGCAAATCCTTCGCGTCCATGGTTTCGAGGAAGGTCCTGCGCACATCCATGTTCGAAATGACCAGCCGCGCATGAATCTCCTCGCCATCCGCCAGCGCAACGCCGGTCGCGCGGCCACGGCGGACCAGAATCTGCGCGACGGGCGCGGCGCTGCGGATCGTGCCGCCGCTTGCCTCGAATGATGCGCCGAGCGCCTTGGTGATCGCGCCCATGCCGCCGCGGGCAAAGCCCCACGCGCCGACCGTATCGTCGATATCGCCCATATAGTGATGCAGCAGCACGTAGGCCGTTCCGGGCGAGCGAGGTCCGAGCGCCGTGCCGATGATCGAACTGCCGGCGAAATGCGCCTTGACGATCTCGCTCTCGAAATACTCGTCGAGAAAATCCGCGGCGCTCATCGTCCAGAAGCGCAGCGTGTCGTACATGCGCTCTTCACCCAAACCATGGAATCGCTTGCCGAGGTACAGCAACTCCTTGAGATCGCGCGGCTTGAACGAGGTGGGGTCCGGCGGCTCGCGCATCAGCAGCGGCTTGATGAACTTGCACTGACGAATCACGTCGCGCGTATAGCGGTCGTAGGCCTCGGCGTCGCGCTTCGAGTGCCGGGCGATCTCGCGGCGCAGAGCATCGTGATTGTCGTACACCGCCAAATGCCCGCCGCCCTGCATCATCGTGCATCCCCCCTCGTAGGGAATTACTTGCAGCCCATATTTCGGCAGCTCCAGGGTGCGAATGATCTCCGGCCGAAGCAAGCTGCACACGTACGAGCAATTCGAGTAGGTGAAGTCCTCGTACAGCCGGCGGCTGACCGCCGCCCCGCCGATATAGGGTTGCCGTTCCAGCACCAATACTTTGAGTCCGGAGCGCGCGAGGTAGCACGCGGCAACCAAGCCGTTGTGGCCGGCCCCGACGACGATGGCATCGAGGTCGGCAGGCGTCCTTCTCGCGCCGCCGCTCAAGCGGTCACTTTCCGTGTGGCGCCGCTCGACTTCAAGGTGGCATCGACCGCGACCTCGAACGCTTTCAATGTGTCGGCGAGACACGACGCATCATGGGCCGCGGAGACGAACCACGGCTCGCGCGAATCGGGCTCGCAAAGCACGCCCTCGTCATGCAGCACCTGCGCCATGGCATCGTAGAAGGAGTAATCGCTGCTCTTCCAGGCGCGGTAGTTGCGCGGCGGTTCGTGCGCGAAATACAGGCCGCTCATGGAAGGATGGCCGACGAAGCTATGGGCGATTCCGCGGGCGCCGAGCGCGGCACGCATGCCGTTGCGGAGGCGTGTGCCGTAATCGGCGATGCGTTCCAGCGCATCGGTTTCGTCGAGAATTTGCAAGGTCTTTTCGGCTGCCGCCAAAGACACCGAATGCGCGGTATAGGTGCCGCCGTGCGCCACGCCGCGGCCGATCTTGCGCATGATTTCCTCGCGGCCGGCGAGGATGGAAATGGGATAGCCGTTCGCCACGGCCTTGGCGAAAGTGCAAAGATCGGCCTTGATCCCGTAGAGCTCCTGAACGCCGCCGCGCGCAACGCGAAAGCCCGTCTTGACTTCGTCGATGAGCAGCACAACGCCATGCTTGTCGCAGAGGGACCGCGCTGCGCGCAGATATTCCGGCTCGGCCGCGATCCCGAGGCAATTGCCCATGATGGGCTCGATCAGCATGCAGGCGATTCGGTGCGCGTGGCGCTTGAATACATCCTCGAGCTGATTTGCGTCGTTCGCCTGCACGAAATGCGCGAAGCTGCGCGTGCTGATGGGGACCCCTTCGCTGTAGGGTTTCACTTCCGGGTCGCCGACCTGCGACCACTTATCCATGGGGGTGAACCACATGGCTGCATCGAACAGCCCGTGATAGCTGCCCTCGAGGATGACATAGTCGTCCTTGCCGGTATACGCGCGCGCCAGGCGCAAGCCGGCCATGACCGCTTCGGTGCCTGAGTTTGAAAAACGCACGAGTTCGGCGGCCGGCACCATTTTCGAGATGCGGTCGGCCACCGTGAGTTCGCGTTCCGTCGCGAGCGCGAATACGCCGCCCACCTCCATGCCTTCGCGAGCCGCCCTATCCACCTCGGGGTGAGCGTAGCCGAGGATCGCGGGCCCGTAACCCATGCGATAATCGACATACTCGTTGTCATCGAGATCGGTGATGCGCGCCCCGCGGCCGCATTTCACGTAGATGGTTCGATCCTCTCCCCAATAGCGGAAGTTCGAAGCCACCCCGAGCGGCAGGCGTTTGACGGCGCGTTTGAAATGCGCGTTGTTCTTGGTCAGTTTTCTGGCCATGACGTCCCCTTGATTCTGGTTGGGAGTTGGAGCGGTTTGGTTTTGTGCGACCGTACCATCCGCCGCGCGGGTCGTCCAGAGTTATTATATGGGTATATAAATAAGCGCCCGCATACGCGCCTGCCACCGGCGCCCGCCAAATCGATGAATTCGCCGGCCGCACGCGTGATATCGTGATTCTAGCCCATAAACGCTTGCTGCAATGCTTCGACTTGCCAAGGCTAGATCGTTCGGCGTAGATTAAATGACCATATAAATCGCTGTAGGGAACGCCATGACCAACCTATCCGCCGCGAAGCTCGCCGACCCTGCTCCAAACTCCCTGCCGCATGCCCTGCCCGCCTGGGTCTACAACCACGGCGAAATGACCCGGCTGGAGCTCGAGCGCATTTTGAAGCCGAGCTGGCAGATCGTGTGCCATGTCAATTCGATCCCCAAGCCCGGCGACTATGAAACTTTCGATTTGGGGCCCGAAAGCGTGATGGTATTGCGGGATCGCGATGGTTCCATCCGCGCGTTTCATAACGTCTGCCGACATCGCGGCGCGCGTCTCCTGGACGGCGCGGGAAACTGTCCCGCAACCATTACCTGTCCGTACCACGGTTGGACGTACCGGCACGACGGCGGTTTAATCGGCATGCCCGTCCGCGAAAGCTTTCCGGAACTCGACCGTTCCGAGCACGGACTGCGGCCGGTGCGTACGGATATTGCGTTCGGTTTCGTCTTTATTTGCCTCGCCGGGGATCCGCCGCCGGTAGCGAAGGTCTGGGGCCGTTTGGCCGATGAGCTTTTGCCCTATCGGCTCGAAGACATGATACCGCTCGTGCCGATTTCGCAAGAGACATGGAACGTCGATTGGAAAATCGCGATGGATAATTACCTCGAGTCGTACCACGTGCCCATCGGCCATCCCGGCCTCTATCGCATGTTTTCCCCTGACTACGAAGATCAAGCCTCGGTGCCGGGCGTCGCGCGCGGAATCAGTTGGCTGCGCCATAACGAGTCGCCGCGATGGTCAGAGGGGCTCTACCAACGCTTGATCGGGAGGGTGACCGGACACTTGGCTGAAGATCAGCGCCGGTGCTGGCGCTTCTATAGCGCATTGCCGAATCTCGGCATTGACGTGTATCCCGAGCGGATGGATTTTTTCCAGGTACTGCCGGATGGCCCGGGGCGTTGCATTGTCCGGGGCGGCGTATACGGACTGCCGGACGAGCGGCGCGAAATGCGCGCCGTTCGCTACTTGAGCTCGCGCATCAACACGCAGGTAAACAACGAGGACAAGTGGCTCTGCGGCCGCGTGCAACGCGGCCTCGCGTCAGGCAGCTACAAGCCGGGGCCGCTATCGCGGCTGGAGAATTCGATGCACGAATTCCACAACTTGCTGCGCGAGCGCATTCCGGAATTTGCCCTGGCGAGCGCGCCCAAGCACTTCGGCTGATCAACCCAGGTTGATCCAGGCAGATTTCGTCTGGGTGTAGGAAATCAAGCTCTCAAGGCATTTGTCGCGACCTTGGCCCGACTGTTTGTAGCCGCCGAATGGCTGCGTCATATCGCCGTGGTCGAAGCAATTGACCCAGATGACGCCGGCTTCGAGATCGCGGACCGTTTTATGGGCGACGCTCAAGTCCCGCGTCCAAACAGACGCAGCCAGTCCGTAGATCGAGTCGTTGGCCACGCTCAGTGCTTCGCTGAGGCCGTCTACTTCGATGGCCGCTGCGACCGGTCCAAAAATCTCTTCCCGCGCGATGGTCATGCGGTTGTTGACGCCGGTGAACAGGGTAGGATTGACGAAGGCTCCCGGTAGATCCGGCGAGTTGCCCCCGAATTCCAACCGCGCGCCTTCCGATTTCCCTCGATTGATGTAGTTCAAGACCCGGGAACGGTGCGAAGCGGTGACCAGCGGGCCCAAGTTGGTGGTGGGATCGAGCGGGTCGCCGGCGCGATATGCGTCCTTGCCGCGCTCGATGAATCGCGACAGGAACTCTTTCGCGATCGGGCGATCGAGCAGCAACCGGGAACCCGCATTGCAGACCTCGCCCATGTTGCCGTAGATTCCATTGATCGCGTAGGTCACTGCGGTATCGAGATCCGGCAAGTCGGCGAGGAATATTTGCGGAGTTTTGCCGCCGCATTCGAGGCTGACGCGCTTCATGTTTGACTGACCGGCATAAATCAGCATTTGCTTGCCGATTTCCGTCGAGCCGGTGAATCCGATCTTGGCCACGTCATTGTGCAGCGCCAGCGCGGCGCCGGCCTCTTCACCCAAACCGTTCACGACATTGAACACTCCCGGCGGACCACCCGCTTCCACGAACAGCTGCGCCATCAACAATCCGGAAAGCGGCGACTGTTCGGCGGGCTTCAGCACGACGGAATTTCCCGCGGCGAGAGCGGGCGCGACCTTCCATGCAGCCATCAGCAGCGGATAATTCCATGGCACGATGCTGCCGACCACGCCGAGCGGCTCACGCAGGATGTAGTGAAAGGCGTCAGCGGCCGTGGCAGTGACCATGCCGTCGATTTTGTCGATCAATTCGCCGAAATAGGCGAAATTGCGCGCCGCCGCCGGCACGTCGATGGTCACCATGTCGGTGATCGGCTTGCCCATGCAAAGCGTGTCGAGCAGAGAAAACTTCTCGGTATTCTCTTCCAGCAGCCGGCTGTAGGCCGCCATGATCGCCATTCGATCTCGCGGCGCTTTGCGGCTCCAAATACGGGAAGCAAAACTGCGCTTGGCGGCCGCCACTGCCGCGTCGATGTCGGCTGCCATGCCCGCGCTGACCTCGCAGAGGGGTGTCCCGGTGGCCGGATTCACCACGGTAAAGCGGCCGCCTGCAATCGAGTCCACATATCGGCCATCGATGAAATGCCGAGTCTCGTAGCGCACGCCGGCCGCGCGGGAGTGCCAATCTTTGGTGGTCAGGGACGTCAAATTCATTAGCGCTGCTCCTGATGAACGCGGTGAGTGGTCATACGAATGATCGCAGTATAATAAATTTAATCAAAGGTCGTTCGGCGGCCGAGCGAGCGCCATCATCGGGATGATCCTGACAAGGTGTCTGCGGAACGCCGCCGTCGCGGGTGTAGGCTGTACACCGTCGGCGGCGTGGTGACCGAAGGTAACGATGCCTTTCTGGGTCGACTCCGCGACGGCGATGCTCGACGGCCGCACGGATGCGCTCAAGCGCGCCGCCACATAACGCGCAGCTCGTGCGACCCGCTCGTCCTCGCATAAAGTGAAGTCGTGCCTGCGCAGTAGGCTCTGGCCCGGCCCGCTCGGCAGTACCTGCAACAGCGTGAAGCCGTCGGGTCTGAACTCGATCAGATGATTCGGCGCGATGAATTGCCGCTGCCAAGCCGGATGCGCGGCGGGACCCAGAAGATACCGGTACGAGCGAGCGCTCCACCCCGGGTTTGCGGGAAGCGATCCGTCCATCTCTGCCGATTCAAGCCACTGTTCGATGATGAGCTTCCAGTCGGCAGCAATCGCCGTGTCTACCGGCGCTCCCAGGGGCCGGGATGCCGGGAGAGGCGAAAAATCGATCCATGGATCGGCGGCGGTCACCGCAGGCCGGCGCCATTCCGCGGCACGTACCAAGATCAAGCCGTCCACCACTCGTAAGTCCAGGGTGGTCAGGTTGGCGACGCCTCGAGCGCCCCGCCTCGTGCCGTCAAGTTCGAACTGGAGCCCGTGAATCGTGCATTGAATGAAGTCGAGGTGACCGGCGCGAGCCGCGTTCAATATGTGGGGGGCTTCGCTGCAACTATTGCGAAATGCGCGTATCGCCCCCGCCGCCCCGCGCACCACCAAGACCCGCTCGACGCCAAGCTCCACGCCCAAGAAATCTCCGGGACCGGGGATTTGGGACTGATGTGCCACGAGCTGCCAGGAGTCGCGAAACAACGCTTCCCGCTCGACGCCGAATAGGCGGGCATTGGCATAAACCCATCCCGCCAGCCGTTTGGCGCCGGCCGAATCGCCCGCGTCGTTCGGCGAAGCTGCAAATTGGCCGGGGAAAATCGAGCGCAAATAGGCTAATGCGCGACGCTTGGCAGCCGGGCGATCGATATCGGCTTCGGTTCTGAAAGCAAAATCCTGCCACAGCATTTCCAAGACGCCGATGAGCCCGAGCGCTATGCCATCCGGGTCGAGATGCGGCTGGGACGTCTCGACGATCAGCCGCTCGATCAGTTCGCGCACCAAAGCGGCAAAGCTCTCATCCTTCTGCCCGCAAATATCGTAGTATTCCTGCCGTGAACTCGCCTCGCCCCAGAACGCATACCAAACGGAGACTTTGCGAGGGCTGGCGATTTCAGGATCAAGATACAGATCGACCATCAGCTCCAGCGCCGCAACCGGCCTGGATTTGAGCCGCGATACGGGCACCAACAATTGTTCCTCGAACTCGGCGGACAAGAATTGCAGAGACGCGACCAGCATTGCCGCTTTGGAGGCGAAATAGAAGCGGACGATGCCGGGCGACATTTTGGCGATCGCCGACAACTTTCTCCACGGTCGTTCTCGAGGGTCCGTGGATGTGCAAGGCGGAAATGCACGCGTCGATCAAGCGCTGGCGCTGCCGGCTGTGGGCATTGCGGGCGCGGGGAACACGGGCGGCTTTGTGGGATTTTTTCCTGGGATTACGCATGCTTCGGCTTAGGTGCCCGTGACATCGGCGCCGTACGATGACGTCCCCGCTCCGGTGCCCGCCCGCCGCGCGGACCGGCTGAAGGGCAGAGGCAAGTGGCTGATTATTTTGCCGCCCCTGCTGTTTCTGTTGGTTTTCTTTCTCATTCCCTTTGGGTTTGCCTTGAGTATCAGCTTTGCCGACACGGCGGTCCGAATGCCGCCCTTCACGGATATTCTATCCGTCAGTCCGGACTGGCACATCCACCTGACGCTGAATCTCGGCAACTTCAAGTATTTGTTCACCGATGAAGTGTATGGCCTTTCGTACCTGTATTCGCTGAAGACCGCATTTTTCTCTACCCTGATTTGCCTGGCCATAGGTTATCCGATGGCCTATGGGATCGCCCGAACGTCGAAGAGCACGCAAAGCATCCTGCTGCTCATCATCATTCTGCCGTTCTGGACCTCATTCTTGCTGCGTGTTTATGCGCTGGAAGGGATCATTCGCGAAACAGGTTTGCTCAACACCGCCCTGCTGTGGATGGGTGTGATCGACCATCCGCTGCAGATCATGCGTACGACGTTTGCGGTCTATCTCGGGATCATCTATTCCTATCTGCCTTTCATGGTGTTGCCCCTGTTCGCTACGCTCGAGAAGCTGGATCATTCTTTACTGGAGGCGGCCGGCGATCTAGGCAGTCCGCCATGGCGCGCCTTTCTCGAAGTGACCCTGCCCTTGTCCATCCCCGGCATCATCGCAGGCTCCATGCTCGTGTTCATCCCGGCGATCGGCGAGTTCGTCATACCGACCCTGCTCGGCGGTCCGGACAATCTGATGATCGGCCGGGTGCTGTGGGACGAGTTTTTCGGCAATCGCGATTGGCCCGTCGCGTCCGCCGTGGCCATCGCGTTTCTAGTTCTGCTGGTCGGCCCCATCGCCCTATACCAGCATTACGACGCCAAGCAGCTCGAGGCGTAGGATGGAGAACCGGATATCCCCCTTCCTCGTCTCGGTACTTTGTGTCGGCATTGCGGTTCTGTATGTTCCGATCCTGGTGTTGATAGGCTATTCGTTCAACGCGTCCGCGCTCGTCAGCGTATGGGGCGGCTTCTCGGCCGGCTGGTACGCCAAACTCGTGCACAACACTCAGATCCTGGACGCGGCTTGGCTATCGTTGAAGATCGGGGTCGTAGTATCGAGCGGGTCGGTGGTCTTGGGTACCCTCGCAGCGATTTCCCTGGTTAGATTCAAGGTCTTTCGCGGCCGGCTGCTGCTCACGGGAATGGTCAACGCCCCCCTGGTGATGCCCGAGATCATCACCGGAATTACCCAGCTGCTGCTGTTCGTTTCCATGCTGAACCTGCTGGGCTGGCCGCACCGCGGCTTCACCACCATCGTGATCGCGCACATCGCTTTCTGCACCGCCTACGTGACCGTCACGGTGCGATCACGGTTGGCGAGCGCGGATGGTTCCCTGGAAGAAGCCGCCATGGACCTCGGCAGCGGCCCCGTTCGGGCGTTCATCGACACCACGCTCCCCAGCATTGCTCCCGCGCTCGCTTCGAGCTGGCTGCTCAGCTTCACGCTGTCGCTCGATGATTTGGTGATATCGAGCTTCGTGTCCGGACCGGGCGCAAGCACGCTGCCCATGGTGATCTTCTCCAAGGTAAAGCTGGGCGTGAGTCCCGATATCAACGCCCTCGCGAGTCTGATGATTTGCCTGGTGGGAGCCTGCGTTCTACTCGCCGGCTATTTGATGCGCCGCGCCGAACGGCTGCGCCTGCTCGATGCGCAGATGACCGAACCCTGACCCGATCCGCTCGGCAACCGATCCGCTCGCCGACCGCTTCGCTCGCTGGCCGCCGCGGTGGCTTGTCAGGATTTCGGCCCCACATAGCGAGGATCGTGCGCCGGCCGGCTGAAAATTTCGCGCAAACGCGGTGCGAACGCGCTCAACGGCTCCGATGGAAACCTGGGATCGAATGAGCACTGATCCCAATTGGCGCAGAAATCCTTGCAAGCCTGATACCAGGGGTGATCGCGAAATTTTTCGCGGGCATTTCGATCCCGGCCGCTGTGATGCGCATAGTAGTATGACTGGAAAAGGCCGTGCTGTTCGACGATCCACGTCACCTCCGGACGCACATAGGGCCGAAGGATCCCGGCGGCGATTTCCGAATGGTTGTAGGGCGCGAGATCGTCGCCCACATCGTGGATGAGCGCGGCGACGATGAGTTCGTCATCTGCGCCATCCTTGAGGGCTCGAGTCGCCGCTTGCAAGGAGTGATCCAGGCGGCTCAGGGGGTATCCCGGCAGCGATTGATCGAGTTTTTGCAGCGCGAACATTAGGCGGTCCGGCAAAGCGCGGACGTATTCGCGCTCGCCACGGTCCAGCAACTCGTAGTCCTCGCGCGTGCCGTCCTCCATCCGGTGAAAGCTCACCACTTCATCGGCGGGAGCGCCCAGTTTATCGGGAGCGGCTCGTTTGGCAGTTTTTTCGGTCATTTAGCAGTCTTCACGCGTGTCCAGGTTCTTGTGCGGATGCGCTCGGTCGCTGCGGACGCCTCCGTGAGCCGGTACAATCTAGCTTCGATCTCGGGCGTCGGATACAAGGTCGCGTCGGCAAGAATACGGGGATTTATCAACGAGCGCGAGGCGATATTGTCATTACCGTAATAAATCTCGTCGGTTATTTCGGCGATGACCTCCGGTCGCAAAATGAAATTGATGAATGCGTAGGCGGCCTGTGGGTGGGGTGCCCCTTGGGGTATCAGCAGCGAGGTGAAGTTTTGGTCGGCCCCCTCCTTGGGAACCGTAAACGCGAGATTGACGTTCACCCCGACGGCGCGGGCGCGCGCCCTGGACAGCGCATAGTCGCTTGACCAGGACATCGCGATGCAAATCTCCTTGTTCGCCAATCCATTCAGGTACTCGGAGGAATCGAACGAGCGAATATACGGCCGGACCTTCAGGAGCAGATCCTCCGCAGCCTTGTAATCCTCGCGTCTCGTGGAATTCGGATCCAGCCCCAGATATTTCATGGCGAGCGGCAATGTATCTGCCGCGGAGTCGAGCAGAGTGACGCCGCAATCGGAGAATTTCGCCACGATTTCCGGATTGAAGAGCATATCGAGGCTATCGACCGGCGCGTCGGGCATGCGCGCTTTGACCATGTCGACGTTGTAGGCGAAACCGTTGATGGCATGCAGATAGGGCACGGAGTGGGCATTCCCGGGATCGTGTTCGCTCTGGATCGCCAGAATTCGAGGATCCAGATTCTTCCAGTTCGGCAACTTGCCGCGGTCTAGCGGGATATAGACACCCGCCTTGATTTCACGCCCGAAGTATTCGGTCGAAGCGACCACGACATCGTAACCGGAGCTGCCTGCCAGCAGCCGCGCGTCCATCGTTTCCTCGGAATCGTAGGCATCGTACGTCACCTTGATGCCGGATTCCTTCTCGAACTCGGCGATGGTGTTGCGGCCAATGAAATCCGTCCAATTGTAGATGAAGAGTCGCTTTTCCTCAGCGGCGGCTGCCGCGCCGGCGGGGGCTGCCGCGCCGGCGGCGGCGGCGAGTGCAAGCAGCAAGAGCGCCCCGGCTGCGGGAAATCGACTGAATCTCATCCACGTAGTTTACCATCGCAGAGACGGCGCGTGCCTTCAGGCGAACGCACGCGGAATTTGATCTCGTGGGAGAGCATCAATTGCGCGATTTCAGTGGTTGGCCTCGGGTGGTTTTTTTCCTGCTCGCATCCGCGGCAGCAGCGTCATTGGCCGCCGCGGGGGCTGCGCCGAAGACGCCGCGCGCACGCGAGCTGGGAGTCCCCTTCGACGGCGCTCCCGGAGCGTTCAATGCCATCACGGATGTGGCGGGCGTGACCGTCGGCCACGCGACCTTGATTTCCGGCTCCGGTAAATTGCAAGTGGGTCACGGCCCCGTGCGCACCGGGGTAACGGCGGTGCTGCCCCGGGGCCGGGACTCTATTTCCAATCCGGTGTTCGCCGCATGGTTTGCGCAAAACGGGAACGGGGAGATGACCGGAACTGCCTGGGTCGAGGAGTCAGGATTTCTCGAAGGGCCGGTGATGATCACCAATACCCACAGCGTAGGGGTGGTGCGCGACGCGGTCATCCGATGGCGGGTGGCGAATGCCGGCGCGGACTCGACGGGATTCTATTGGTCGTTGCCGGTGGTCGCCGAAACGTGGGATGGGTGGCTGAACGACATCAACGGTTTTCACGTGAAGCCGGAAGATGCCATGCGCGCCCTCGACAGCGCGCATGCAGGTGCCGTCGAGGAAGGCAGCGTCGGCGGCGGCACCGGGATGATTTGCAACGGCTATAAAGGCGGAATAGGCAGTTCGTCGCGCGTTCTCAACGCCAAGGATGGCGGCTACACGGTGGGCGTGCTCGTGCAGTGCAATTACGGCACGCGGGAGAATTTGCGGATTGCCGGAGTTCCCGTCGGCCGCGAGATCCCGGCCCCCGAACCCTACACCTTCATGCCTTCCGATATTGCCGAGCGCGGCTCGATCATCGTGGTGGTGGCGACCGACGCGCCGTTGCTGGCGCACCAGCTGAAGCGGCTTGCCCACCGGGTGACTCTGGGTTTGGGGCGCAACGGCAGCATTTCGGGCAACGGTTCCGGCGACATTTTCATTGTATTTTCCACGGCCAACTCCGGCGCGGCGGCCGCGACACGCGTCGTCGATCTGAAAATGCTGCCGAATGACTCTTTGGATCCCGTCTTTCGCGCAACTGTCGAAGCAACAGAAGAGGCCATCATCAACGCCATGGTGGCTGCGCAGGACATGACCGGCGTCGACGATCACCGCGTGATCGCCCTGCCGCACGCGGCGTTGCGCGCCGTTCTCAAAAAATACGGCCGCCTGGAACGATGAGCCCGCCTCGGTAACGCTCAGTGATGCTCGCCGCTCAACACCTCGGTCAAACTCTGGTCGAGCAGCGCGATTGCTTCATCGACATCTGATTCATCGATGAGCAACGGCGGCATGAAGCGTACCGTGCTCTGGCCGCATGAAAGCAGAATCAGGCCGTTGTGATAAGCGCGGGTAATCAAAGCGTCGCAGAGTTTTTTCGCGGGCTCTTTGCCCGTTCGATCCTTGACCAATTCTATCCCGATCATCAATCCCTTGCCGCGCACTTCGCCGGCCACGGGAAATTTGTCGGCGAATCCCTTCAATCTGCGCATGAAATAGTCGCCGACCTTGGCTGCGTTGGCGCAATACTCGCGCTCGACGAGATCGATGGTCGCAAGCGCAGCGGCGCAGCAGAGGGGGTTTCCGCCAAAAGTGTTGCCGTGAGCGCCCCGCGTCCACTTCTGCATGATGCTGCGCTTGGCGACGACCACGCCGATGGGCAATCCAGACCCCAGTCCTTTCGCTAGAGTCATGATGTCGGGAGCAACGTCCCAATGCTGCGCGGCGAACATCTTTCCGGTGCGGCCGATGCCGGACTGAACTTCGTCGAATATCAACAGGATTCCGTGCCGATCGCAAAGTTCGCGCAGGCCCTGCAGGAATCCGTCGGGCGGCACGAGGTAACCACCCTCTCCTTGAATCGGTTCGACCAGGATCCCCGCAACCTCGCTTGCCGGCACGTTGTGCACGAACAAGATATCTTCGATATACCGCAGCACCTCGCGTCCCTGGTCCGGCCCGGCAAACAGCGGGCGGTAGTTGTTCGGATACGGCACATGAGTCACGCCGGGCATGCTGGGGAAGAAGCCTCTCTGCTGCGTATACTTGCTGGACGTGAACGACAACGAACCCATGGTTCGGCCGTGGAAGCCGCCCAAGAAGCCGATGAATCGGCCGCGGCCCGTCGTGTAGCGTGCCAACTTCAAGGCAGCTTCGACGCTCTCGGTGCCTGACTGGGCAAAGAAGCTCATGGCGGGCTCTTTCATCGGCGAGAGTTCGTTGAGCCGCTCGGCGAGTTTGACCTGGCCTTCGTGCCAGTAGTCGGACGAAATATGCAAAAAGCGGTCGGCAGCATCCTTGATGGCTTGGACCACGGCCGGATGGCTGTGCCCGGTGCTGCACACGGCGATGCCCGCGGCAAAATCCAGAAAACGGTTGCCGTCGACGTCCCAGACTTGCGCGCCCTTCCCGTGCGACATGACGAACGGGTAGTCGCGCGGATAGGAAGGCGACACGACCAGTGCATCGCGCGCGAGCAATTCTCGAGCCTTTGGCCCGGGCAAATCGGTTTTGATATTTGGTTTTTTCATCTTAACTCTCCGCGGGAAGCGCCGGCCTCGTCCCGTCAGGCGGGGAGGAGCACAAGCATCTATCATACGGTGGGCCGGGTGTGATGGACTATCTTTGTCGTATTGGAGACGAGCGATGTGGCGATCTTTCATTGCGGTGTCCGTGGGCGGGGTGCTCGGATGCCTGTTGCGGTGGGGTCTCGCCATTCTCCTCAACCGTTACTTCCCGGCGATTCCGCCCGGCACATTGGCGGCGAACCTCATCGGCTGCTACATCATCGGAATGGCCATTGCCTTCTTCACCGCATACCCGGCGTTTGCGCCGGAATGGCGGCTGTTCGTAACGACAGGATTTTGCGGCGGCCTGACCACCTTTTCGACTTTCTCCGCCGAAATCGTGATCCTGCTGCAATCCGGACGTCCCTTATGGGCCTTGGCCGGGATAGGGGCTCACTTGATCGGCTCTTTGTTGATGACGTTTGCCGGCATCGCAACGGCCGTGTGGCTCAAAGCCTAACCGGCGCGGCGCAAACCTCTCAACTGCCGAGCAAGCCTTGCGCGCGACACCAGGGCGCGAGCGATCGGCGCGGATTTCTTCTTGCTGCCCTCGATCACCAGCAGATGCGTGAGGCCTGCGTCTTCCAACACGTGCAGCAAATCGCCGGCGCGCGCCGATTGAACGCTCTCCCAATCCAGCGCCAATAATTGATCCCACGGCGTCATGATGTGGCCGACTCGAATGTCCTGGTGCCGGCTGTAATTCGATGCTTGCAGGAACTGCAGCGGCCTCTCCCCTTGGATGTCGTAGGAGGTGATCAGTCCCACGATGCGCTGTTCGCGCATCACCAGCATCGCGCGCACTCCGAGGTGGATCATATCCCCCAAGGCGTCGTCGATCTGCCGTTCCTCATCGACGGTGACCGGGTGCTCGCGCGTGAAATCGGTGATCGCATGGATCGCCGGGTCGCTTGGATCTAGGAACTGACCGTCGGAGACCGAACGGCGGGGCAACACGGCTTCGCTGAATTTCGCGGTCGGAATCAACGATGCGCTTCGCATAAAGCACCATGAGGCCACAAGCGACACCTGCATGCTCACGCAAACCGCGAGCGCTGTCCACGGGAGTTCGCGCAGCAGATTCGCGCTCTTCATGTGTATATTAATTAGGATACTAACCGTTAGAGATCTCTGCAATGAGCGACCTTGAGGAGCGTTTCAGTGGCGCACTGCACAACACTTCGCGAGCTTGGCGCCAAGCCTTGGACCGCAGGCTGAAGTTTCTCGGCGTGAGTCAAGCGAGTTGGATGACCATTGCCGTGGCGGCCAAAGCTCCGGCGCCGCTCTCCCAGTCGGAAATCGCCGATCGTCTGGCCGTCGAGGGCGCGACCATGGTCGCCATGGTGGATCGCTTGGTGAAGGCCGGACTGGTGGTTCGCGAGCCTTCGACCACCGACCGGCGGATCAAGCGAGTGGTGCTCACGCAGGCCGGCAATGCGCTATACGGCAAAGTGCGGGCGGAGGCCGCTGCGTTCCGTAAGCAGGTGCTCGCCAACGTGGATCCGAAGAAGTTGCTCGTGGCCACCGAACTTCTCGAGGGCTTGCAAGGCATCATCGATTCAGCGCCATGATTCGTCCGCTCAACCGTCCCATGATCACGTTGTCCATCATGCTGGCGACGATCATGCAAACCCTCGACAGCACGATCGCCAACGTCGCGTTGCCGCACATGCAGGGAGCGCTGTCCGCATCGCAGGACCAGATAGCCTGGGTATTGACCGCATATATCGTGGCGGCGGCGATCGCCACACCAATGACCGGCTGGCTCGTGGATCGGTTCGGACAGAAAAATATATTCTTGGCCTCCATCGGCGGCTTCACGCTCGCCTCGATGCTGTGCGGGATGTCCAATTCGCTGGCGGAAATCGTGGCCGCACGGCTGTTGCAGGGGGTGTTCGGCGCGGCCCTGGTGCCGCTGTCGCAAGTGGTACTGCTCGATATCAACCCGAAGGAAAAGCAAGGGTCTGCAATGGCGATCTGGGGCGTCGGCGTCATGGTGGGCCCGATACTCGGGCCTGCGCTGGGCGGCTGGCTGACTGACAGCTACAACTGGCGATGGGTTTTCTTCATCAACGTTCCCATCGGCCTGCTGGCCAGCTACGGCATGTGGAAATACATTCGGCCGGTGCCCGGGCCGCGGCGCCAGCGCTTCGACGTATTCGGCTTTGCCACCTTGAGTCTCGCGATAGGCGCCTTGCAATTGCTCCTCGATCGCGGCCAACAGAATGACTGGTTTTCCTCCACGGAGACGTGGGTCGAGGTCATCGCTTTGATCGTCATGGCAACGTATTTCACGGCCCATACGCTGATGACACCGCCCGACAAGTCCTTCGTCGATTTCCGCCTGTTCAAGAACCAAAATTATGTCACCGGCGTCCTGTTCATTTTCATCGTGGGCCTCGTTTTGTACGCGACACGGGCCCTCGTGCCGACCATGCTGGAGACTCTGATGGACTACCCGGTCGCCACCACCGGATTGGTCACCGCCCCCTCGGGCATCGGCACCATGGTGATGATGCTGATTGTCGGCCGGCTCATCGGCAAGATCGATCTGCGCTTGATGCTATTTGCCGGGTTCGTGTTGACGGCCGTGTCTCTCTGGCAAATGGCGCACTACTCGCTCGACCTTTCGAGAGGCGACATCGTCTGGCCGGGGGTGATACAGGGAATCGGCATGGGATTGGTCTTCGTCCCGTTGAGCGCGGCCACCTTCGCCACCTTGAGTTCCGAAATGCGCGCGCAGGGCACCGCCCTCTTCAGCCTGATGCGCAATATCGGCAGCAGCATCGGCATTTCGTTGGTGCAAACCCTCTTGGTGCGCAATACCGTCATCGCGCATGCCTCGCTGACCGAGCGTGTCACCTCTGCGAGTTCGGCCTGGCAGAATCCGGCGATCGCGAGAGCATACGACCTCAGTGCTTTGCCCGGCGCCGCATTTCTCGACAGTTCCGTCACGCAACAGGCCGCCATGATTGCTTACATCGACGATTTTTGGCTGATGTTGTTCCTGACTCTGGCGGTCACGCCGCTGATCCTTCTCATTCGGCCACCCGGCCGTTCGGGCGTCGCGGCCGACGAGGTCGAAGCCCATGTTGCGATCGACTAGCGCGGTGCGGCGAATTCCTGGGTCCAGTACATGCCCCCCGCACTTTTGAGATTCACGGCATACGCGATTCCCATCTGGGCGAAGCGCCCGTCCATGATGTTCTCGCAATGCGCCGGGCTCGCCAGCCACCCCTCGGTGACTTCGGCCGGCGTCATGGCGCCGGCTGCAATGTTCTCACCGACGATCCGGGTTGCCCCGTAGCCTGCCCGCGCGACGCGCGTCGCGGGAGTGCTGCCGTCATGCTCGCGATGATTGAAGTTTCCGGTGCTGGCCATTTCGCGCGAATGGGCGAGTGCGGCGGCGGTCAAATGAGAGTTCAGCGTCAACGGCCCCACCGGCGAGAAGTACTTAGCGCCGCAGCGCCGCCCGGCGGCGCGTGCGGCGTTCACGCTGTCGAGTATCTGACGGCTCACGGAAGCCGCGTCGGCGGCGCTGGGGGCCGCGACGGGTGCGGCGAGCACTACCCATACCTCGCGGCCGCGACGCTGTGCACCGATGTCGCGTAGTTTCGGATTGATCAATGTCCGGCAGTAATTGGCCATGAGCGCCCGGCTGATTTGCGCACCGCTCATCGCGTCCGAGAAATGCAGCGCGGAGGATTCCGACGCGAGGTACCCCTCGGCCGCCAGCGCTTCATGCAGGGAGGCACCGGCGGCGAGCCGCCCAGCGGCCTTCTCCAGCGTCGAATTCATTTGCAAGGGGGCTCGCGTCGCCGAGGCGATGCAACCGCGTTGCCGGGCAGAATTCACCAGACTCGGCACGTCGATGCTCGCGGCCTGCGAAACCGCGGCAGTCAAGCTCGCAACGGCCAGCAGTACCTTCAAACGACCGGTTGGGGCGCCGACGGGTCGGGAGACTCGGCCAGCAGCTTGCCTGCCTTCGGTGCTATCCAGCGCTCGACATCATCGAGCACGGTGAACACGGCGGGCACGATGACCAGGGTCAACGCCGTCGATGTAATCAGTCCGCCGATGACCGCGATTGCCATGGGTCCGCGAAAATCACCGTCTCCGCCCCAGCCGATTGCAACGGGCAGCATGCCGGCCACCATGGCGACCGTGGTCATGACAATGGGCCGTGCGCGTTTATGGCCTGCCTCGAGGATTGCCTCGAGCCGCGGCTTGCCCGCGCGCATTTCCTCGATGGCGAAGTCGACCAGCAATATCGAATTCTTCGCGACTATTCCCATCAGCATCAAAATACCGATGACCACGGGAAGCGAGAACGGCAGCCCGGTCAGCAGCAGCGCAAGCACGGCGCCCCCCAAGGACAGAGGAAGCGCGGATAGAATGGTGATGGGCTGCAAAACACGCACGAACAACAATACCAACACGGCGAACACCATGAGCACGCCTGCGCCGACGGCCAACAGGAAGTTCTGATACAACTCGCTCATGAACTCGGTGTTCCCGGTTTCAACCAAATGCACCCCTTGCGGCAGGTTCTTGAGCGTCGGAACCGCGTATATCTTCTTCTTGGCCGTGCCAAGCTCCACGCCCGGACTCATATCCGCTTCGAGGAAAAGGCGCCTGCTTTGGTTGTAGCGGCGCAGGGCCGAAGGCCCCTGCCCGAAACTCAGATCGGCGACGGATTTGAGCGGCACGCTGGCGCCCGACGCCGTCGGCACAGGAAGATTTTCCAGCGTCGTCAGGTCGCGCCGCGCGCTTTCGATGAGGCTCACGCGGATGGGGATCTGCCGGTCTGCCAAAGAAAACTTCGCTCCGTTTTGCGGCAAATCTCCGAGCGTTGCAATCCGAATCGTCTGACTGATGCTCTGAACGCTGACGCCCAGCTGCGCTGCGATATCCAGGCGCGGATGCACCACGATTTCGGGCCGCGGCAAATCGCCCTTGATGCGTGCGTCTCGAACCTCGGGCAGCGCGCGCATTTCTTCGAGGACCTTGTGCCCGGTGCGTTCCACCAACGGCGAATCATCGCCGGTCAAATACAATTGAATGTCGCGCCCGCCGCCGCCTTCGGAGAAATTCAAATGACCGTCCGGGACTTGGCTGAGCAGGGGCATCATCTTTTGCTCCCATTCCTTCTGGGTGACGCGCCGTTGTGATCGGGGGACAAGGCTTATATACAAGGTGGAGTTGCGGATCTCGCCATAGTCGCCGCCGCCGACGAATTCGACGATGTCGGTCACCTCGGGGGATTTCCTCAAGACCGCGGCGGCTGCCTGCGACACCCGAGCGGTGTCCTCCAAGGTACCGCCGGGCGGCAGTTCGATATCGAGCTCGGCACTCGCGAAATCCTCGGGGGGAATGAAGCCGCTGGGGATGATTCCCAGACAGGCCACCGACAATACGAAGAAGACGACGCCGGCGGCGACGGTCTTCCAGCGATTTGCCACGCACCATCGCAGCGCCGACAGATATCGAGTCATGATCGGCCCATCGATATTGTGCACGATGAGGGAGTCGCCGCGAAGCGAGTAAGCCGCGAGAACCGGGGTAATGAGGCGCGCGACCATGAGCGAGATGAACACAGCCGATGCGATGGTCAGCCCGAACTGCTTGAAGTACTGGCCGCTGAAGCCTCCCATGAAGCTCACCGGCAGAAATACCGCGATGATGGTGAAGGATGTCGCCACCACCGCGAGCCCGATTTCGTCCGCCGCATCGATGGCCGCTTGAAAGCAGCTCTTGCCCATGCGCATGTGCCGCACGATGTTCTCTATTTCGACGATGGCATCGTCCACGAGCACGCCGGCCACCAGTGAAAGCCCCAGCAGCGTGATCTGGTTGAGCGTGAAACCCATCCACTGCATGAAGACGAAGGTGGGCACGGCGGACAGAGGAATGGCCAGTGCGGAGATGAGCGTCGCGCGCACATTGCGCAAGAAGAACCAGACGACCACGACCGCGAGAATAGACCCCTCGACCAGGGCGCTCATCGCCGAATGATAGGTACGCAGCGTGTGCGCGACCGTGGTGTAGATGGTCTTCAAGTGGACGGCCGGATTCTCAGCCTTGATCTTGTCGAGTTCGGCATCGACTGCCTTGGCGACGGCGACGTCCGAGGCGCCCTTGGCTTTGAAAACGCCGAAGGTCGTGGCCGAGCGGCCATTGAGCCTTGCAATGTTGCGCACTTCGGCGATGCCGTCGTGCACACCGGCGATTTCCCGCAAACGCACCGACTTGCCGCCGGGAAGGATCACCTGCGTGTCGCCGAGCGCCTCCGCCGTCTTCGCGCCGCCGAGCACGCGTATGGCCTGCTCGCCTCCACCGACTTGCGCGCGGCCGCCGGCGGCATCCATATTGAGCGCTCTCAACTGTTCGTTGACTTCGACGGCGGTGAGCCCGAGGGCCTGCAGCCGGCCGGGATCGAGTTCAACGCGAATTTCACGATCCACGCCGCCGCTGCGCGACACTTGCGCAACTCCGGGGACCGCGAGCAATCGCTTGGTCACGGTATTGTCGATGAACCAGCTAAGCTCCTGGGGCGTGAGATTCGTGGTGGTCACGGCGTAATAGACGAATGCACCGCCGTCGGCGTTCACCCGTGTCACGAGCGGTTCGAGAATCCCCTGCGGCAGATCGTTGCGAACCTTCGCCACCGCATCGCGAATATCGGTCACCGCACGATCGATCGGCGTGCCGATCTCGAACTGCGTGAAGATTCGCACCTGTCCCTCGACGATGAACGTCGTGATGTTGCGCACATTACCGATGCTCGAGATCGAGCCTTCCACTTTTTGCGCGATCTGAGTCTCCATCTCCGTGGGCGCGGCGCCCGGCTGGGAGACGTTGGTGTCGACGGCGGGGAAAGTGACATCGGGCTCCAGATTGATCGGCAAGCGTATGAACGCGACGACGCCCAAGAAGAACAGTACGACGAATAGCACGATCGGCGTGACCGGATGACGGATGGCCCACGCCGAAATATTTCTCATGACTGGCCCGAGTCTCTCGAGACCGGATTGACCAATTCGCCTTCCTGCAAAAATGCGCCGGCGGTCGCGACAACTTGATCCTTGCCGTTGATGCCGTCGGCGATGGTGACGCCGTTCTGCACCATTCCCGACACATGGACTGCGCGCCGCTCGATCTTGTGCTGCGCGTTGACGATCAACACATAGGTGCCCTTCTCGTCCGTCAGCACGGCCGTTTGCGGGAGAACCGCACGGTCGGCATTGCTGACGGTCACGTCGGCGCGGGCAAATGCGCCAGGCCGCAAATTCGGGTCCGGCGTCAGCTCGACTCGAGCCATCCCCAAGCGGGTCTGCGGATCGATGACGGCGCCCAATAGACGCACGCGGCCCGGATAGACCCGGGTGGTCCCCGTCAGCCTCACATTGACGAGCTGGCCGACCTTGAGCAGCGGCAGGTCTTGCTCGGCCACTTGTCCGCGCAGCTCGACTTCTCCGCCTTCCGACAGACGAAACAGGGCTTCGCCGCCCGGCGTCGCCGTTTGCCCCACCTCGACGTTGCGAGTCAATATCAGTCCATCCGCCGGCGCACGCACCGCGGCGCGAGCGAGCTTCGCTTGCGCCTCCGCGAGCTGCGCGGCGGCGACTTTGACCTTGGCGGCCGCGGTCACCGCGGCGGACTTGCGGCGCTGCGTCTCCTCAGCCGACAAGGCGCCCGACGCGCCCACCGCTTGCGCGCGGTGATACTCCGCATCGGCGAGTTCCGCCTCGGCGCGGGCCTGCTCGAGCGAGGCCTGCAGATTCGCCACTTGCGGTTCCAATACCGAAACGTTGAGACGCGCCAGCACCTGACCGCGCTTTACGTGATCGCCCGCCTCGACGTAAATCGCCGCGACGCGGCCCGCCTCGCCTTCGACGCCGATGGGCATGTCGTAGCGCGCTGCAATGGTACCGATGATGCTCACCGTCGTCGGCACGGTGCTCACGCCGACCTCAGTCACCGTCACCGTGGGAATGGCGTTGTTGTTGGGAACATTCTTCACGACCAGAGCCTGGGTGAGGCGCCACGCCAGCACTGCGACGAAGACCACGATCGCGCCGATGATCAGCGCGCGCGGCCAGAAGCCGAACCGCCTGTCGTCCCGGGAAGCGGCGATCGGAGGGAATCCATTGGAAACTGCACTCATTACACGATGTCCCGGGGATAACTTCCTTTATCCAAGATGAACCGAGCCGGCCGGTTCATATCTTCATCCGGCGTTGCGCGCGCTTCGACGCAAGACGGTCGCCGGGCGCCGCTTGGCGAACTCGTTAGTATACCGATCATGGGCCCCGGCTGTCGGACGCTCATGGCAGTCCCTAGTCGGCGACCCGATCAATGACCAGATCGCGTACGCCGTCGCGGCCCACATCGTAGGCAAGTTCACCGTACAGATCCCCCGCCGAGGGTACCGGCCGTCCGCTGAAGGATACGCGCGCGGTCACGGATACCCGCTGGCCGCTCTTTATGGCGCGCCCCGGCAACATGGAGTCTGCCGGCGAGAGATGCACTTGGGTGCCGATGTCATGGCTCGTCAGTCGCTTGGCGGCGAGCGGAGGTCCCTGACTGCCGGGCTCACGTGCAAAAACGAACAAGGGCGCCTCCGATACGAGTCGTGACTTCAAGGCCGGTGCGATGCTGATTTTGACAGTGACTTCGGCTGCGCTTAAGTCCTCCGCCGACGCGCTCGTCCCTGAGGGCAACGCACTCGTCCCCGCGGACGCCCTCTCCCCACCGCCGCCGCTGTCGGACGCGGCGCCCGGAGGCCCAAGTTCCGCAATCCGGGCATCGAGCATTTGAGCGATCTGCGGCGGTGGATTTAGAGCTTTGAGTGCCTCCCACCGCTGGCGCGCCAGCGCCCGATCGCCGCGCTCGACTGCAGCGAAGCCGCCGTACAGCAAGGCTTGTGGATTGCCGGGAGCGTAAACCAAGGCGTCTTCGAACAATTGCGCGGCCTGCGCGGTGATCTCGCCGCCCGCACGAAGACTGACGGCTTCCCCCAATCCCATCGCGGCGTCGGGGCTCTTGGCATCGAGCTGACGCGCGTGATCGTAGGCAACAATGGCATCGTCCAACCGATTCAACGTCAAGTAGGAGCGGCCGAGCATCAGCCAGCCGCCCAGGTCGTTCGGATCCTCCCGCAGGCGCTTTTCCAGCTTGGCGACCATGGCCGCGACATTGGGGCCCGCGGTCGATTGGGACTGCTCGGTTGGCTGCCAATTCCAGTTCGACCATAACGGATAGAGACCTGCCGCCGCGGCGATGACCACGAGTCCTGCAACTGCGCCGAGTACCCGGCTTTGGCGATCTCGAAGGAGCGGTAACGCGACCGCGGACGCAGCGATCGCGGCCATGACGGCGGCGATGACGAGAAATGTGTTCATTGATCTACTTACGTTCCGGCCGCGGGCCCGTCATCCAGCGGCATGCTCGAACGATGGCGAACGACGCGATAAATGATAACGCCGCCCACGGCCAGCATGAGGAATGGAGCGCCCCAAATGAACGCGGTTTTGAGTTCCAACGGGGGCTTGAAGCGCACGAATTCACCGTAGCGATTCGTCATGAAATCGAAAATCGCATCGTCGCTCTTGCCGGCGATCAGCATCTCGCGCACTTGCTCACGCAGATCGACGGCAAGATCTGCGTTCGAGTCGGCAATGGTCTCGTTTTGGCACACCAGACAGCGAAGCTCACCGACTATTCGCTCGAAGCGTGTCTGCAACGAGTGGTCCTCGAGCTGGCCATTGGCGTCGACCCCTTGAACTGCAGCAGCGCAAACTGCAGCCCCCATGAAGCCGAAGAGCACGAGTGTGGCCACGTCGATCAGGGGAACCCGCACCGCTGTCCGGCTCATGCGCCGCCTCGACGCGCCGCCGCGATGCGCGGCATGAATTCGCTGTCCCACTCCTGCTGCGTCATGGGGGAGATGAATTTGAAAATCACCCGGCCGTGGCTGTCCACCAAGTAGGTCTCCGGCGCGCCGTAGACACCCCAATCGATCGCCGCGCGCCCATCGCCGTCGAAGGCTACCGCTTGATAGGGATTCCCGAGTTTCTCCAGCCACTGTTTGGCCGGTTCACGCTGATCTTTCCAGTTCAGTCCGATGATAGGCACGACATGTTGCTGGGAAATCGCGAGCAATGCCGCATGTTCTTCGCGGCAGGGAACGCACCAGGTGGCGAAGACATTCAAGACGTACACTTGTCCCTTCAAGGTTTCATTGCTGACGGGACGCGAAGGCTCCAATAGATCCGTGAGCGTGAAGGCCGGCGCCGGCTTGCCGATCAGCGGCGAAGGCAAGGCATGGATGTCGCGCTTCGGATCGAGTCCGAACGCGAACAGAACGGCCAGCGCAACGAATGCCGCGAACGGCAACAAGAATTTCCACATCAGGCGACCCCGGGCTTGGGTTGGGCGTTAGGGGGCGCCGCAGCCCGGTCCGACGCGGCGACCGTCGCCCGGATCCGGTAGCGGCGATCGGTCGCTGCCACCAAGCCTCCGATTGCCATCACCAGCGCCCCAAGCCATATGTAGCGGACCAGCGGCTTGTATTGTATTCGCATGCTCCAGGCGCTCTCGCCCAGGGGGTTACCCATGGCGACGAATAAATCACGCGCCCAATTCACCGAGATAGCGGCCTGGCTGTTGTCGGTCTGTTGCACCCAAAAATGCCGTTTCTGCGGCTTCAGGATCGCTACCGGCCGGCCCCCGCGGGTAACTTGCACCAACGCTTCGACCGCGTCGTAATTCGGTCCGCGCACATTCACCGCATTGACGAATCTGAATTTGTATCCGGCGATGAGGAACTCCCCGCCGGGTTTCAAAGCCACGTCTTTCTCGACCTTGTAGCTCTCGACGCCACTCGCGCCGATCGCAAACATGCCGACGCCGAAATGTGCGATGCACATTCCCAGCAAGGCCGCCGTGACGGTTTGTTTCTGCCGCCAGCGCCGCACCGGTTCCAGTAAGGACGAGAAAATGACCCAGAAGCCGAAGGTGAACCCTATGAGCCCGAGCCAGTGGAATTCGCGGAACGCAAGGCCTTGAATGCTTACGGCCGAGACTACGGCCAGTCCGAGCAACAACCACAAGGGTTTGGCGGCAGCGCTGAGCTTGCCGCGCCGCCAAACCGAATGCATGCCGAACGCCATGAAAACCATCAGTGGCAGCACCGGAACCAAGAACATCACCGCGAACACCGGCGGCCCGACGGAAATCTTGCCGATTCCGAGCAGTTCATACACGAGCGGAGATAGAGTGCCCCAAAGCACCAGGCCGGCGACACTCACGAGAGCCACGTTGTTCACCAACAGAAAGAACTCGCGCGAAAACAGCTCAAAGCCTCCGGGCGCATACAGCTTTGGCGCCCGCCACGCATACAGGGTCAGCGAACCGCCGATGGTGAGCACCAAAAACGCAAGAATATAGAGCCCTCGCGTGGGATCCGTCGCGAAAGAATGCACTGAGACAAGAACGCCCGAGCGCACCAGGAAAGTCCCCACCAGACTCAGCGAGAAGGCAAATATCGCCAGCAGCAGCGTCCAGCTCTTGAAAATGCCGCGCTTCTCGGTGACGCTGAGCGAGTGGATCAACGCCGTGCCGACCAGCCACGGCATGAAGGATGCGTTTTCGACCGGATCCCAGAACCACCACCCGCCCCACCCTAACTCGTAATAGGCCCACCAGCTGCCGAGCGCGATGCCGATCGTCTGAAACAACCATGCGAATATCGTCCACGGGCGAGTCCACTTTGCCCACGTCTGATCGAGGCGCCCTTCGAGCATCGCGGCGATGGCGAACGCGAATGCCACCGAGAAGCCCACGTAGCCCGTGTAGAGCATGGGCGGATGGATTGCGAGCGCGAAGTCCTGCAAAACGGGATTCAGATCCGCGCCGTCCGCCGCGGCCGGAATCAGACGCTGAAACGGATTGGAGGTCCAGAGGGTGAACAGCATGAAGCCGCCGCTGACGAGGCCCATGACTCCGAGCACGCGGCTCGAAAAACTGAGCGGCAGCTGACGGCTGAAGGCGGCGACGGCCACGCTCCAGATCGACAAAATCGAAATCCACAAGAGCAGAGAGCCTTCGTGCGCGCCCCAAACGGCCGCAACCTTGTAGAACAGCGGCAGCTGCGAGTTCGAGTTGCGCGCCACGTACAAGACCGAGAAGTCATTGTTGACGAAGCTGTAGACGAGGCAGGCGAAAGCCATGGCGACAAATACGAATTGTCCCGTCACGGCGGGACGCGCCACGGCCATCCACACCGGCTTTGCCTTCCAAGCGCCCGTGAGTCCGAAGAACGCCTGCGCGAGGCTGAGGACGAATGCCAAGATGAGGGAGAAAATTCCTAATTCGGGTGCCATCGAGATACTCCGGCGGCCTAGGTGATCGGCTCTTTGATCGTCGGGCTAGGGGCCGTCTTGTTCTTCAGTGAGGCCGCCACTTCCGGGGGCATATATTTCTCGTCGTGTTTGGCGAGCACCTCATCGGCTACGAACGCGCCCTTGGCATTCATGGTGCCGTGCGCAATGATTCCCTGACCCTCGCGAAACAGATCGGGCAATACGCCCGTGTACTCCACCGGCACCTGATGTGCGAAGTCGGTCAGCACGAATCGAACTTCCAGATCGCCGGGTTTGCGTGCGACGCTCCCCTTGACGACCATACCGCCGATGCGAAAGCGCTTGGCAAGCGGTGCTTTCCCTTCGATTACCTGACTCGGGTCGTAATAAAACATGATGTTCTCGCGCGACGCCATGACCGCCAGCGAGACGGAGGCGGCAACACCGCCGAGGATGCCGAGCACCACGAACAAGCGCTTACGGCGCGGCGTCACGACCCGTCACCCGCCGCCGCCAGTGTGCGCCGTGCCCGCAATCGTGCCGATGCCTGATAGCGGAGCGCCGCCCACACGTTCCAGGCAAGAATGACGCCGGCCATAGCGAAGCACGGCCAAACATAGCGCGCATAACCGCCCATGGACCAAAACTCATTGCCAGTCACGATCTGATCGCCTCCCGCACCCATTTGGCCTGCCGCTCCCGATTGAGCACCTCGCCTTGCAGGCGCATACATAGCACCGCGCCATAGAAAAACATGAACCCGAGCAGCATCGACAGTAAGGGCCACAGCATGCTGCCCGGCATGGAGGGTTTCCCTATTTTAGCAATCGTCGCTCCTTGATGCAGCGAGTTCCACCACAGAACCGAATAGTGGATGATGGGTACGTTCACGAGACCCACGATCCCCAGGAGAGCGGCCGCCCGGTCGCCCCGGGCGGGGTCTTCGAACGCAGACCGCAGCGACATCACGCCGGCGTAGAGAAATAACAGGATCAGTTCCGAGGTGAGCCGCGGGTCCCATGCCCAGTAAGTGCCCCACATGGGTCGTCCCCAAAGCGAACCCGTGACCAAGGCGAGCAAGGTGAAGGAAGCGCCTATTGGGGCGGATGCCGCTGCCACGGCATGGCCCATCTTGATGCGCCAGACGAGCGCGATTGCTCCCGCGATCGCCATGCTCGTGTAAGAGAAGAGGGACATCCAAGCGCTGGGCGCGTGCACGTAAATGATTCGAAACGCATCGCCCTGCTGATAATCGGGGGGTGCAAAAATCAAACCCCCAACCAGTCCGTAGACGATGGTGATCGTGGCGAAGCCCAAGAACCAAGGCGTCAAGGCGGCCGTCGCTGCGTACACGTACGGCGGCGAGGCGAGCTTGTAAAACCAGGTCCACATATCGATTCTCGATCTCTATTCGAGCGTGATGCGCAATGCCGCGGTTGCCGCGAACGGCGCCAGCGTGCACGTGAACACGCAAAGAGCCGCCAGGAAATACAGTGCGCCCGACGCGCTCACGCCTGAGATGGCCCTGTCCGTGGCGCCGGCGCCAAATATCAACAGCGGCATGGCCAGCGGCAACACGATGAGCGAAAGCAGCACGTTGCCGCGCTTCAATCCGACCGTAAGGCCCGCACCGATGGCGCCCAACCAGCTCAAGGTCAAAGTTCCCAACACCAAGCTCATCAACATGGTCGCAAAGGCGCTGCCCGGAATTCCCAGCGCAGTCGCAACGACCGGCGACACCACGACCAGCGCCGCCCCCGTAACCAACCAATGAGCGAAGGTTTTCGCGATGACGATGACCGTTAGCCCCTGGCCGGAGAGCGCGAGCTGCTCCAAAGTGCCGTCATCCGCGTCGCTCTTGAACAACGAATCCAACGACAACAGTGACGATAACAGTGCGGCGACCCAAAGCACACCCGGCGCCATGTCTCGCAGCAGCGACAGCTGCAGACTGAGGCCCAACGGAAACAATGTAGTTACGATCAAAAAAAACACCAATGGTTGCAACAGTTGATCCGGGCGGCGGAAACTGAGACACAGTTCACGGCGAACGATGAGGCTGACTGCCTCCACGGTGCCGACGTTCACGGGGCGAGCTCGAGGCGGCGCATGTCCACGTCCACCTTGAGGTCATGATGGGCGACCACCAGCGCGGATCCGCCTGTTTCCACGTGCGACTGCAGCAAACTCAAGGTCAAGGCCATGCCCGCCGCGTCGAGATTGGTGAACGGCTCGTCCAACAGCCAGAGCGACGCGCTCATGGCCAACACCCTCGCCATTGCAACGCGGCGGCGCTGACCTGCCGAAAGCACGCGCGCCGGCAGGTCGGCGCAAGCGCCAACGCCAGTCCTTTCAAGGCTCGCCCGCAGATCCGCTGCTCCGACGCGGCGTTTCAGGCCGACCGCGAAACGCAGGTTCTCTAGCGCGGTCAGATCGCCCTTGAGTGCCGGTTCATGCGAGGCGTAGGCAAGCGCGGCCTGATATTCGAGTCTCACCGCCGAGATCGGCTGGCCAAACCATGACACCAGGCCTTGTTCGGGCCTCAACAAGCCGCAAATGACGCGTAGCAGCGTGGTCTTCCCGGTACCGTTCGGGCCTGAGATATGCAGCAATTCGCCGGGCCGCAGCATCAGGCTCACGCCCTTGAGCACATGACGATCACCGCGCCAAACGTGGACCTTTTCGACGCTTAGACCATCCACTGCGATATTCATGAGGTCGCGAGCTTAACTAAATCAAAGAGTTGAAGCTACCTTTTCATCGTTATATAACGTACGGCACGCCTTTCACCTCGGCACTTCGATCTCATCACTCCAATTGGATTATCCGTGCCTTGATGGCCGTGCCCGAAACGATGATCTCGCCCACAGAGATTGGAAGCCTGAAGCGTCGGGGCCCGCAGCTTCCCGGATTGACATACAGCACGCCGGCGCGCTCCTCGATCTTCGGAATGTGCGAATGGCCGGAGACTACGACACGGACGCTTGCGGCCACCGGGTCAAGAGCGAGATCGGCAAGATTATGGATGACGTACATGAAGACGTTGCCGACACGGATCAATTCGGTGTCGGGAAGACGCTCGGCCCAGGGTTCACGGTCGTTATTGCCTCGAACGGCAATCAATGGCGCGATGACGGCAAGCTCATCGAGTATGTCGGCACCGCCGACGTCGCCCCCATGAATGATGTAGTCGCACCCCACGAGGCAGGCGCGTGCCTGGGGCCTCAGAATTCCGTGTGTATCCGACAGCAAACCAACGCGCATGTCATCGCCTGTGCACGAGGTGTGCTCCGCGGCGGGCGTCAACCCGCCGCTCGAGCATCAGCCACCCATCTGAAGTATCAGCCAACCTTCGGGAGTCTTAGCGCTCCCAATGCCCGTGCTCATGATGCCAACGCGGACCGCGTTGTTCCCAACGATCAGGAACCCAGTGGTAGCCGCGCCGCTCGCGGAGGTAGCGGCCCGGAACCCAAATATGTTCGTGCCCTCGCCACTCCCAGAACCCGGGCGCCCAGACGTAGCCTACGCGAGGCCCCGGCACCGATTCGACACGCACGGGCGGCGGAGCCGTATCGATATCGACGACGATACCCGCCGTCGCAATCGGGGGCACGGCAACCGCGCCTGCAGCCATCATCGCGCCCAACATTAAGGCCTTTCCTGAAACTTTCATTCCGGTCTCCTTTTTCTGAGCGTGCACCCAAAACCGATAAAGTTGATGAGTCCAACGCGTTGCGCATAGCGTCGGTTGACGGCTCGCCGGGTGGCTATACGCCGGCGCCGCATTCGCTGCGCGAGCGCATAAACTAAGCCGTTGATCAATCAGAAGAAAAAGGGGTAACGGCCTCAGCCTTAAGAGTCGGTAATGTGGTGACGCTGCGAATCACGGGACGATGCCAGGCAACCGCCGCCAGAACAAGCGCGCTGCAGCCCGCGAAGCCCAGGGCGACGCGCAATCCCAAGTGCTCCCCGAGCCAGCCGCCCAACAAGGCCCCCGGTCCCGCGGGTATCAAGATGAGCCAGCGCATGGTGCTCGTCATTCGCCCGAGCATCGGCGCCGGCGTGACCGATTGCCGCAGCGACAGAAAGTTGATGAATATGAACACCGCCCCCACGCCGAACATCAGCAGCATCAGCGCATAGGCAACGATGCCGAGGGCGTTCAAGGGGGCGATGCTGAGTAGCAGCCAGCCACACCCCGAGACGGCAAATCCGAGAACGAGGCTCGGCCCCGGACCCAAGCGCCGCACTACGCGGTGGCCCGTGGCGCTCGCCACCACCGTCCCGAATCCCAACGCCACGTAACTTAGCCCGACGCCGCGCTCCGATAGTCCGAGCTGATGCGTGGCAAATAGAATTTGCACGACCATGGCCGCCTGATTGCACATTTGCCAGGCGCCCACGCAGGTCGCCATGGTCACCAACAGAACGTGGCCGCGCACGAAGGTGAGACCCTCGCGCATGGCAGCCCAGAACGCTGCGGGGTTGGGCGTCGAACGCTCTTTGACCCGGACTTCGCGCAAAATCGATGCGGATATCAACAGCAGCAGCGCGTCCGCAAGCAGGGCGAGAGGCGCGCCCGTAAGCTTTATCAGCGCGCCCGCCGCCCCGGGCCCAGTCACTTCGGCAGCCGAGCTTGCCAGCGCGTTTTTAGCATGCGCTTCGACCAATCGTTCGCGAGGGACGATCTGTGTGAGCACGATTTGGGCCGCGCTGCCGGCGGTGGTATTCACCGCGCCGATCAAGAATCCCACGACGTACAGCCAGTGCATCGACAACCAGCCGAACCACCAGGCCATAGGCACCGTTGCCACTGCGAATGCGATCAACAGTTCGCCGACCACGTAGACCGGGAGTTTACGAACGCGATCGAGCCATACGCCGGTCGGCAGCGAGAACAATGCGAATGGCAGGAGCTCCATCGCCGTCAACAGCCCCATCTGCGTCGGGGCGGCTTGCATCAGCACGGCCGCGGTCAGAGGCAAGGCCAGCAACGTCACCTGGCCGCCGAAGGACGATATCAAAATCGAGGTCCATAACCGCCGGTAGGTCGCGTCGCGCAGCAGATCGGTGGGCGCGAGCGTGAAGTGAATGAGCCACCGCCGCGGCAGCCATGTGCGAGGAGATACTGGATTCATGATGCCGATGAGCGAATCCGATGTTAATCGAAAAGACGCCACGAGGCGAGGCACTCATTTCGACTACAATTCACCCATGACTGCATTCACGCATTTGTTTCAGCCACTGCGCATCCGCGGCTGCATTCTCAAGAATCGAATCATGTCATCGGGTCATGACACGACGCTGCCGGTGGATGGCACCGTCAATGCGGCGCTGGTGGCTTATCAAGAGGCTCGGGCGCGCGGCGGCGTGGGTCTGATCGTTCTGCAGGTGTCGGGCGTTCATGAGACGGCTCGATACACCAATCATGTGCTGATGGCGACGCACGATAGCGCCATCGAGGGCTACCGCGCCGTAGCGGCGGCCGTGCATCGCTTCGGAACCGTGCTTTTTGCGCAGCTTTTCCATCCGGGCCGCGAGATCGCGGAAGCGGATGGTGGTTTGCTCAGCGTCGCATACGCGCCTTCCTCGGTTCCCAACGAGCGATTTCGCGTCATGCCCCGTCCGCTCAGCCGGAGCATGATCGGCTCGATCGTGCAAGGCTACGGCGATGCCGCTCGGCGCATGCAATCGGCTGGATTGGACGGAGTCGAAATCGTCGCAAGTCACGGTTATCTGCCGGCGCAGTTTCTAAACCCACGCGTCAATCTGCGCGACGATTCCTACGGCGGCGACCTTGACGGCCGCCTGCGCTTTCTGCGCGAGGTGATTTCCGATATTCGCGCCAAAGTGTCCGAAGGATTCGTGGTCGGGCTGCGAATTTCGGGATCGGAGGCCGACGAACAAGGGCTGACCGAGGATGAGTCCTTCGATGCGGTGGCGCGGTTGGACGACAGCGTCGACTATGTGCACATCACGGTCGGCACGTCCGCGTCCCTCGGCGGCGCCATCCACATCGTGCCGCCGATGACCTTGAAAACCGCATACGTGGTGCCTTACGCGGCCCGCATCAAGCGGCAATCGCGAATTCCGGTTTTCGTCACCGGCCGCATCAATCAGCCTCAGGACGCGGAAGCCATCATCGCGGGCAAGCACGCCGACGTCTGCGGCATGACGCGAGCGCTCATTTCCGATCCGGAAATGCCGAACAAGACTGCGCGGGGCGCAACGGAAGACATTCGTGCCTGCATCGCCTGCAATCAAGCCTGTATCGGCCACTTCCACAAGGGCTATCCGATCTCGTGCATCCAAAACCCCGCGAGCGGACGCGAGCTTCGGTTCGGCACGCTGATTCCGGCGGCGCACCGCAAGAATGTCATGGTCATCGGCGGCGGACCGGCTGGCATGAAGGCGGCGGCAGTTGCGGCGGAGCGAGGACACCGCACGACTTTATTCGAGGCCGAGCGGCATCTCGGCGGCCAGGCGCTGCTTGCGCAGATGCTTCCCGGACGCGCGGAATTCGGCGGTCTGATCACCAATCTGCAGCGCGAACTGGAGCTGAGCAAGGTCGAAGTCCACAAGGGCGCGCGCGTCGATCGGCCAATGGTCATGGCGCACGCCCCGGACGTCGTGATCATCGCGACAGGCGCCAAGCCCTACCTGCCGGAATTCCCGCGGGAAGGCGCGCTGCAGATCGTGGACGCATGGCAGGTACTGCATGGTCATGAAACGATCGGCCATTCGGTCGTCGTGATCGACTGGCGCGCGGATTGGATCGGCATCGGAATCGCGGAACATTTGGCGCACCAGGGACGTAAAGTGCGGTTGGCCGTCAGCGGGGTTGCTGCCGGAGAATCCCTGCCGCTCTATGTGCGTGATGCTGCTGCGGCATCTCTACACAAACTCGGAATCAAGGTGCTCCCCTACATGCGGCTCTACGGCAGCGATTCCGACAGCGTGTATCTGCAGCATGTGACGAGCGGCGAGGCTGTGATCGTCGATAAGGTCGAAACGCTGGTCCTGTGCTTGGGTCACACGCCGGTGGAGGAGCTCTCGGATGCGCTTCAGGAAATCGGCGTCGAAGCGTGGGTCATCGGCGATGCCGCTTCGCCGCGCACGGCCGAGGAAGCCGTTTACGAAGGACTCAAAGTAGCGGCCGAGATTTGACGCCGCGGCATTTTTGCGTCATTCGTGTCCTCACCCAAAAAACCGCCGCTTTGATGGGCCCACAGCCGCGCGTACAGGCCCCCGTGCGTGAGCAGCGAATAGTGATTTCCTTCCTCGACGATGCGGCCTTTGTCGAGCACGATCAGCCGGTCCATGGCGGCGATGGTCGACAGCCGATGCGCAATGGCTACCACGGTCTTGCCCTCCATCAAGCGATTGAGGCTCTGCTGGATCGCGGCTTCGACCTCGCTGTCGAGCGCGCTGGTCGCTTCGTCGAGCAGCAGGATTGGAGCGTCCTTGAGCATCACGCGCGCGATCGCGACACGCTGCCGCTGTCCGCCGCTCAGCTTGACGCCGCGCTCGCCCACATGAGCATCGTAGCCCGTACGTCCGCTCGCATCGCGCAGCGCTACGATGAAATCGTGCGCTTCCGCCCGCTTCGCCGCCGCGAGCATTTCGGCATCACCGGCATCCGGCCGGCCATAGCGGATATTTTCGCTGACGGAACGGTGTAGCAGCGAGGTATCCTGAGTCACCATGCCGATTTGGGCGCGCAAGCTATCTTGGGTCGCCAGCGCAATGTCCTGGCCGTCGATGAGCACCCTCCCGCGCGGCACATCATAAAAACGCAGCAATAAATTGACGATCGTACTCTTGCCCGCGCCGGATCGTCCCACCAGACCGATTTTTTCGCCCGGCCGAATATGCAGGCTGAAGTTGTCGATCACGGGGAGCGCCGGACTCGCGGCCCCATAGGCGAAGCTCACTTGCTCGAAGCGAATGTCGCCGCGCGTAACGCGCAGCGGCACCGCATCGGGCCGGTCCAAAACGGTCGGCGGCCGCGCAAGGGTATTGATGCCGTCCTGCACGGTGCCGATCTGTTCGAATAGCGATGCCATCTCCCACATGACCCAATGCGAAATTCCGTTCAGGCGCAGTCCCATTGCCGTCGCGGCGGCGACCGCACCGACCCCGACGCGGCCTTGCGTCCAAAGCCATAGCGTGATGCCCGCCGTGCTCGCTATCAAGCCCATGCTCAGTACGTGATTGACGACCTCGAAGCCGGTCACCATGCGCATTTGGCGGTAGACTGTCTGTAGAAATTCGGCCATCGCACCCTGCACGTAGCTGGCCTCGCGTTGGGTATGCGAGAACAACTTGACGGTCGTGATGTTGGTATAAGCGTCGGTAATGCGGCCCGTCATCATTGAGCGAGCATCGGCCTGCGCCATGGCAACGGCGCCGAGCCGAGGCACAAAATAACGGATTGCGATCAGGTACAAACCCAGCCATCCCATGAACGGCAGCAGCAGCCAGAGATCGAACGTGCCGACGACCAACGCAATCGTGACGAAATAGATCACGACGAAGACCAGGATGTCGGCGAGTATCATCCACGTATCGCGCACCGCGAGCGCGGTTTGCATGAGCTTTGCCGCTACGCGGCCCGCGAATTCATCCTGATAGAAGCTCAAACTCTGCGCGAGCATGTTGCGATGGAAATCCCATCGCAATCGCATCGCAAAATTGCCCGCGAGCGTTTGCTGTTTGAGCAGACTTTGAAGCGCTATCAGCACGGTGCTTCCGCCGAGAATTGCGGCCAGCATCAACAGATGACCGCGCTGCTCGGTCCACAATCGTGAAGGCGCCACCTTTGCGAGCCAATCGACTACGCGGCCGAGGAAGCCGAACAGCAGTGCCTCGAAAACGCCGATCACGGCGGTGCACAAGGTCATTGCGGCGATGTAGCGGCGCACGCCGCGGGCGCAGGCCCAAAGGAACGCAAAAAAGCCCCGCGGCAACGGCGGCGGCGGCGTATCCGGATAGGGAGAGACGAGTTTTTCGAAAGAGCGGAACAAAGTCTAAAGCTCAGGCGGCCGTGGATTGAGCGATCTTACGTTAATCCGCGCGCTCAACGACGCGAACCCTTGCGCTCGCTCGGAGCCACGGGATGGCGCCGGGAACTATGCGCGTGGGTGATAGCATTGGAGTCGTGCTGGATTCGAACTAAGGAGAAAACCGTTGGACTCGAACAAGAAATCCGGAGCAGCATTGGATGACATCAAGATCCACGTGAAGTTTAAGATTTCAGCCCTGTGGGCCAGCGTGATGTTCTGTTACATCTACGGGGATTATTTTGGCCTCTTCGTGCCGGGAGCATTGCAACGGATGCTGGAAGGCAAAATGGGGCCGCTCGGCCCGACGACTCAAGCGGTTTTGTTGGGAACCTCGGTCATGATGGCGATCCCGAGCATCATGGTATTCCTTTCGCTCGCGTTGAAGCCCAATCTGAATCGTTGGCTGAACATCGTCCTAGGCACGGCCTATACTGTGATCATTCTCATCACGATGTGGGATTGGGCGTTCTACGTATTTCTCGGAGTCGTTGAAGTCGCACTTACGGCATCGGTCGCCCGGTATGCGTGGATGTGGCCCGAGCGGGAAGCAAGATGACGGGGATCAGCGGCCATTCGGGAGGCCCTAAATGAGTGCGTCAAGGCGCGCAGGTCGCATCGTCGGCCTTCTCATAATCATCCAGATGGTCGCGGGTGCAATTGTGAACTTCGCCCTCGAGGCGCCGCTCTTCGATGCGCCCGGATTCCTCGTCAATGCCGCTTCCCACTCGAAACAGTTGGGTCTGGCCGTGCTCGTCGCACTCGTTGCGGAGGCACTTTGGCTCGGCATCGCGATCACCGCGTTCCCCGTCTTCGGTCGGCGCGCCCGACCGGTGGCGCTCTGGTTGATCGCGCTGGCGGCCGTGATCCTGGCCGCGGCGGTGGCGGAGAACGCAGCCGTGATGTCCATGATCTCCCTGAGCGAGGCCTTTGCGAAGGCGAGCACTGCCGAGCGCGAACAACTTCAGATGGTCAAGATCGTCGCGGCCTCCGCTAGAAACTGGGCGCACTACATGGCTCGGATCATCGACGGTGCCGCGATCTTCGTGTTCTATGCCGGCCTGTACCGACTCGCACTGGTCCCGCGTGCGCTCGCCGGCTTCGGTCTGGTTGCGGTCGCGCTGATGGTCACGGCGGTCGCGATGCCGCTCTTTGGACATGGCATCGTATTTCCCATGCTCGCGCCGCTCGGATTGTGTCAACTGACTCTCGCGGTATGGCTCATTGTGAAGGGCTTTCGGGCTCCGCCGAGTCGATACGCTGCGCCGCATGACAAGGACGCTTGCCGACCGCGGGCCATTGACCTTCCGCGCGGCGGCGGGATTTGACCTGCCGCCACCCGACACTTGCCAAAGAGTTAACGCTGATCGACGACAGCTCGCATTCACAGCTCCTTCCCGAGCCCGCTGCTCGCATTCACAGCTCGTTCCCGAGTACACTTGCGACGTTGCCCCGATGGCGAAATTGGTAGACGCAACGGACTTTTTCATAAATTGAGCGGCAGTCGCGGAAACGGTCTGCTGGATCCCGTCAAAGTCGGCGAACCCCCTGGGATCTCCCGAGGCAACGCCGAGCCAATCCGGGCCGAGAACGCACGGCGCCGGCAGGTGTAGAGAGTGGACGGCGGGGACCTAAAAGTAGTCTAGCGGGCTCTCACGGTCGTGGCGCACTCCAGACCCCAAACGCGCACAAGCGCGGCGGCGAAAGCCGCAGCTGGTAAGAAAATCCGTTGGCCGAAAGGTCATGCCGGTTCGACCCCGGCTCGGGGCACCAGATCTGAGCCTCGCTACGGCGTCCGGCGCTCGCGCGCGGGTACGCACCAAATGTCGATGGGTCCGCGCCGCCCGCGCAATGCGAATTGCGGCAGTTGCAGGAATGGCATCACACCCGCGTTCACGCCGGGCGCGCTTAAATTACGCTCGAAGTCCGCGGCAACGGTGCAAGAGAACAATACTTCTCCGGCGCGCGCCCGGCTGCATAGCCGCGCGGCGACATTGACGGTATCACCCACCAACGTGGTTGTCCGGCGCCCGGGCGGGCCAAGCACACCGACGGCGACTTCCCCAAGATGCAGTCCGACACCGATCCCCGCTTCTATATTGAGCTCGCTGCGCCAGCGTGCGGCAACCGGGGAGAATCCTTGCAGCATTTCATGGCCGGCGGCGAGCGCCTCGCGAGCCCCGCTGCATTGCTCGTCGTGCACGCCGAATCCAGCCATGATCGCATCGCCCGCCATATGGAACACCGTGCCGCCGTGAATCTCGGCAGCGGCCGCGAGAATCCCTAAAAACTCATCCAGGAGCGGCACCACGCTTATCGCCGGTAGGCGCTCCGCCATGGCCGTGTAGCCGCGCAGGTCCGCGAATAGAACGGCAGCGCGGGCGGCGTATACATGCGCCGGCGGCCGAACCCGCGTCACGATCAAAGCCGCCGGCGGACGCAGCCGAGGACGCCCTCGTTGGCGTTCCGTGCTCACGCTTGGAGAACCGCCGCGCATGCTTCGTTCAAGCACATTCGCTTCCTTGATGAGATCAACATGTTCATTGCCGTGGGAACAATTTACAGGCTCGTATTGACCGGACGCAAGGCACGACGACCCGCAGCAGCCCTTCGCCACATCGTTCGCACCGGAAATCCGCGGTTAATCGATGTGCGCCGGCTTGCCCGCAAAACCCCCGGCTGCGCGCAGTGCATTGGCGTCCATGAGCTTGCCGTCCAACATCACGGTACGGGTATGGCGAAGATCGCCGATGCGCTTCGACGGGTCGCCTTCCACAAGCACGAGGTCGGCAGCCTTTCCCACTGCGATGGATCCCGTGCGCTCGTCCGCCCCCACCAGACGCGCGCTCTCGATCGTCGCGCTCGCCAAGGCTTCCGCGGGCGTGAAGCCCGCCGCGACGTAGAGTTCGAGCTCGCGCACGAGTTCCATTCCGGATCCGTCGGTGCCGGCAACAATGGGAACTCCGGCCTTGTGGAGTACGCCTACGAGCTGGCTCAACCTGGTGAAGCTGGCGCGAAAGTCCTCGCGAGTCACGCCGGCGGGCATCACGAAGCCGCCTTGTCGAAAGCCCCGTTCGAGGGCCGGCGGCAGTGTACCGACAAAAGGGGCATAGGCCGGCGAGAGATCGCCGTTCTCCGGCACATACAAGCTCTCCGCGACCACCAAGGTCGGATCGACGGTAATTTTTCGCTGCGCCATCTTGGCGATCAGGGATTTCATCGGCTCGGCGTCGAGATTCACATCCTTGGCATAACGGCCCGGCCCGAGAAACCTCGCCATGCCGTTCGACTCTGCGACCACCGCATCGGGCATGGCTTCCATCATGACGAAATAAATATGCGTGATTTCGTCATAACCCTCGTCGATCGCCCGCGACGGACGCATTCCGGCGGGCAGATGACCGTGGACGTGCAATCCCAAGCGATGCGCTTCCGCGGCAGTCGCGCGCACCCAGGCGGGATTGAACGTGCCGTACAGCTTGATGGCGATGAAACCATCGGACTTGGCTTTACGCACGATGGTGAGCGCCTCTTCTTGCGAGGTTGCGACGCTGGCCACCTGCGCGGTATTAGGGCCCCTGCCGTCGACGAGCACTGACGGATAAACCCGCGGGCTGAGCAGATCGCCTTTGGTGCGGCGCACGGCGCGTGCGAGCGTCAAAGCATTGATGTTGCCCGGGTCGCGAACCGAGGTGATGCCAAGCGACAAGAGCGCAGGTCCGCTGGCATCGTCCCCGAAATGCATATGAGAGTCCCACAATCCGGGAACGAGGGTCATTCCTTTTCCATCCACGAGCTGCGCGCCGGGGGGAGACGCCACGTTGGCGGCCGCGCCTGCCTGCACGATCACGCCCTTCTCGACGACGACGGATTGATCCTCGGCGAAATGATCTCCCGCGAGAAAGGCGCGCACGTGGGTAAACACGACGGCGCTGGAGGGAGTCTGCACCAAGGACTTCACGAGCGCGGGCGAACGCTTTGCGAGCGCCTCATCTTGCGCCTTTTGCAACACTGGTTCCTCCGCTTCAAAACCGCTGCGGATCCATGACAAGGCGCCGATGATGCCGAAGAACTTGCCGGAATCATCCATCCAAACCGGAAGCGGCGTGTTCGTCAATCCCGTGACTGCATATGCCCTTAGGAGTCTTTTCCCGGCGCCCGCGCCCACGCTTGCCGTGCAAAGAGGTTCGGCGCGTGCGCGCCCGGCGGGCAATAACGTGAGTGACCTATCCGGAGACGCGATCAATCTTTCCGCCAAGACCGCCGTAAGGTCGACGGGACCTCCGAACGCCGCATACAGGGCCGGTGCCGTGTAGTCGGACGACGCGCCGTCCACGGGACTCTTCCAGGTCGCCCGTCCGCCGGTGATGACGAAGCTCTCGGCGGCATCCCCGTTCGGCGTGAAACCGCGAATGGTCAGCCGGTCCAGCATGCCGTCCTTTGCGATATGCGAAGCGCTCTCGGTCTCGAATACCTGGCCGCGCAATACAAAGCTTTCGCGGGCCATGTTGATTCCATCGGGCGTCGTCCATCGCGACGACTCGCCGTGCGTGCCCGCCGATGATAGGACGGTGAAGTGCACGGCGCCGGGCGGCGGCTTGGCGAGATCCTCCGCCGCCGTAGGGCCCGCGGCGGCTAGCGCAGCGCCGATATTCGCGCCGCCGATTTGCATCAGCAACGAGGCGGCCAAGACGATCGTTATTCTCATAGATCCCTGGAGTGCCGTTTGCCTAGAACGGATAATTGAGTCCTGTAAACGCGGCAATACCCTCGCTGCCGTAGCCGATGTCGACGTAGCCGACGACGAACGGGCGTGCGATACCCCGAAACCCCACGCCATAGACGTGATGCAGCTGCTCCAGGGGGAATGTTCCGCTTCGCGCAAATACCCGGCCCACGTCGATGAACGGAGTCAATTCCACATCGACCGCGCTCGAGGTCGCGGCGAAGGTCAGCACCTTGCGGCGCAGCTCGAGACTGCCGGAAAAGGAATCCCGGTCCACGTAGCGCCCGGCGCCAAAGCCGCGCAGCGGCTGTTCGCCGCCGACGATGCTTTCCCCGCCGCCGATACGGCTGAGCGCCCAGAATGGCACTGCGTGCGCAGCCGGCATGAAACGGATCGCGACGTGCCCGACCAAAATGGTGTCATGCCGAATCGGCCAAAACGCCCGCCCATCTCCCCCGACTTCGCTGTACATGGAATCGTTGAGCAGACCATTCCGGCTTGCCAATCCGCCATAGGCGATCAAGTACATGCCATGGGTCGGCACGGTCAAATCATTGCGCGTGTCATAATTGATCGACAGCCGATTGAGGAACAGCTTGTTGGTTCCGAGAAGGCCTCCAAACCGAGTCTCGATCGATGCAATTTTGTTCAGCGTACCGGGAAGCACATCGACGACCTGCAGGCGGGCGGTGTACAGCAGCTGCCACGCATGCGTCACATTCAGGCCCACCTGGACCTGCGCCCTCTCTTGCTGACCGGTATAGTTCGTTTGGGCTGAGGTGGGCGTGTCATTGCCAATACCGTAGAAACGCGGCACGCCGCTGCGATCGTAGACCAATCCGGCATTGATCGACCATCGCCTGTCGCGCAAGCGACCGAGCTGATACTCGGCATCGAACTCGCGCTCGACGCGTTCTTTGATGCCGGTGACGACCGACCATTGCTCATCGCCGGACGAGTAACCGTACACGCGCCCGTGCACCCCCAAGCCGAAATACGGGTTGTAAAGCACATCCGGAGCGATGATGCGATTGATCTCGCGATTCGAATCGGTATGCACCCATGCGGGAATGAGCCCGAGGGTGGTGCCGCTGTCGGGGTCGACACCGACCAAGGGCACGGGGATGAACGGCGCCGTCGCGGGATCGAACCACCTCCAAAAGCCCGTTGGAGGAGCGGGCGGCACCGGGAGCGGCCCCGGCAGCGGCGCCTGCGTCGGGTTATCCGGCGGCTCCGCCGCAAACGATGCATACGCCAGCAGGGCCAGCAGCAGCACCTCGGGTCGCATCATTCGAACCGTTCTCCCGTGGCTCGACATCGCGCTCACGGGCGAGCGTCGCGCGGCATCATTCGATGGGCCTGCCGCAGCGGGCTAGTACGCCCCGAAGATCTCGAATGGGGGGAAACACCTCGTTGTTCCAGTCCGCGCCTTGCGCGTCGTACGCCCTTTGCTCGTATTCAACGATTTCCTTGTCCTCGCGGAAGATATTTTCCGTAAACCAAGTCACGAAGGGCCAAACCGCATGGATGATGCCGGGCACGCTGGGCTTCTTCACCGAAAGATAGCCGTACGTGCGGTTGGTACGCTGCTGGAAGTCCAGCGGCGTATAGGCCAGCCACACATCGAGCACAGGGTCATCGGTTTGCTTGATGTCGCGTCCCACCCAAACTTTGAGGCTCTGGGTGGGGTAATCGGTGCGGATGCGCATGTGGTCGGAAAAATCCTTCTTCGCAACGCTGCGCTTGCGCATCAGGTCGATGATGACCTGTTCGCCCATGGATTGTCTTCCCTCGTTGCGGCTGAAGCTGTATTCCACCTGGGCCCAATCATCGCCGTGCTGGCGGCCAAGACACCGCGCCATGATCGAGCCCATTTGTTTCCGATGCATGAACTGGTGGTTCATATCGAACAGATTCTCATGCATGAACGTGTAGTGGCAGGCCACTTCACGGTTCAGCCGCCGGGTCTTGTAGTCTCTGCGCTGCGAAGAACCCAGGCCCGACGGTAAGCGCTTTTCCGCGAGAGCCGCGTCGCCCGGAAAGACGAATATCAAGCCGTCGACTTCTCGCGCCGGATAGCTCTTCACACCGGCGGGTAATCGATCCGAACCCAGGTAGGGGACGTTCACGCACTTCCCCGCCCCGCTATAGGTCCATCCGTGATAATGGCACTTCAGTTCGTCTCCCTTGACCACACCGAGATGCAGAGGCACCTGACGGTGAGCGCACCGATCCTCCAGTGCAAAAACCCGCCCGCTGGCGCCGCGATACAATGCGATCGGCTCGCCGGCAAAGCGCCGCGGAAGCGTCCTCCCCGCTCTCAGCTCGTCCGACCAAGCCACCGGATACCAATAATCGGGGTGCGCGCCCACGCGCCGCAAATCGCACGAACTGGGCGAATTCGCGGTGAGCACGGCAATGGGGTTCGAACTATCATCTGGCATCGTGCGCTCCAAAAAGGCGGCCCAAAACATCGCATCTGGCGCGGCGATGGAGGCTTGGGGCTGAATCCGATCGAAAGTATAGGTTTTTTTACCGGCTTCGCCTATTTCCCGCGGACGCGCCGGGTGCGCCGGCGTTCGGTGCCGGGCACTGCGGTCGCCCTGCCTTTTTTCCATAAGTATTGTAATTATTATAATTCGACGCGCTGGAAAATCGCCCGTCGTTGCGCTTCGGCCAAACTAATTGACATTCATCCGCGAAACGCGCACTTTTTTTGGTACAAGTGTAACTTTCAACGCCGCAACAAATTGAGCGGCACGCCCGGATATCCACCACGTGAAAAATGCAGGCTTCCCCGCGGTATTGCTGATTGGTCCTTATGATCCGCACTGCGGTGAGTACACTTTCCTCGCCCCCCCGCTCGGTGTGTGGCGGCTCGCGGGCGTGCTCGAATCGGCGGGAATCGAGGCGAAAGTCTTCGATCCAAACTGCTGCTGCGAGCCCCCGCAACGCGCGCTCGAGCGCGAGCTTGCGAGCGGCGCGTGGGATGTCGTCGGCGTGTCCACCACGGGGATGACGCTGCGGTTCGATCTGGAGCTCGCGCACATTGTGCGCCGGGTAGCTCCGAAAGCCTTGATCCTTGCCGGTGGCATGGAAGCCACGTTTCGTCCGGAGCTGATGTTCGAGCTAGGACCTTTTGACTTGATCGTGCTTGGGGAAGGCGAACGTCCGCTCTTGGAGATCGCCGCGCGGCTGCGGGCGGGCCAAGCCGTGCGCGGAATCACCGGGACGGTGGAGAAAACGCGGGAAGGCGGCATTCTATCGATACCGCAGCGCGCGCTCAGCCGCGACGAGCTTCGCGATGCGATTTTCAGCATACCGTACGCGAGGATGCCCTACTCGGCCTATTGGGAGCGCCTCGAATCGGCTTATCGCATCGGCGCCCTGCCGAGCAAGGCGGCGCGCGAAGCGCACCTCGCCGAGATCCGCTCGGTGCGCCTTATCACGCTCAACTACTGCCCCATGGGCTGCACGTTCTGCTCGGCCACGAATTTTCTGCATGAGGCGCAGGGGAGCGTCGCATCGGTTTCTCGCTTGGAGGCGGAGGAATGCCTGACGATGATCGAGCGAATCGTCGCCGCGCATCCGCGCGCGCGCACCATCATCTTTCAGGACGACATTTTCACTTTCACGCGGGACCGGCGGCTTCTGCCGCTGTGCGAGGGGATCGTCGCGGCCAAGGCCAGCGGGCGCATCCCGGCGCACCTCCAGTTCATCAGCACCAACCGGATCGATGCCATGTCCGCCGATCGCCTGAGCGCGATGCGGCGCGCGGGATTTCGGGTGCTTGGCTTCGGCATCGAGAGCTTCTCGCAGAAAGTGCTCGGTGAATTCAACAAGGCGCAGATCTACCGCCATATTGAACCGATGCTTTCCGAGGCTCTTGCAACGGGCGTGACTCCGTTCCTCGATCTGATCTTGAGCTCGCCTCACGCATCATTGGAGGATGTCGCGCAGACCCTGCGCGAGGCCTACCACTGGCTGCGCCGCGGATGCGAGATCGGCATGTATCCGTACATCATCCCGTTTTCCGGAGCCGCGCTTGCTTCGGATCCTTCGCTATTGCCGCATACCCATTACATCCGCCAGCACGTGGCCGGGACGGACATTTCCTGGGAACAGCCGGTGAAGATTCTGCCCATCGACCCGGCCGTCGCGGACGCCGTTCTGCGAATCGAACGCCGATTCGAGGCGATGTTGGGGCTACTCGAGAAACAAGTCGCGCATCTGCCCTCGCGCGTGCGTTCGCTGCTGTGGATACTGAGTTCGCTTCCGATCTTGGAGGAGCGGGGTCAATACATCGCCGATGAGAGCGAGGTTCGGGCCGAGTTATATGCGAGGCTACCGGCGCTTCCGCCGGAGACTGCTCCCTCCCGGGCGGCGATTGCATGAGATCGCGCAGGGCGTGGTCGATTCTGGCGCCCCTTGCGGTGTGCGGCCTGCTCGCAGGATGGGTCGCACTGTCGATTGCCAACGCCAGGGCCGTCGGCTTCTCGATCTTCCTCTTCGCCTTCGCCAATCTAATCGTCTATACGGATGCGATCGACTTTGCAATTCGCCTATACATGCGCCGCCGGCACACGGCGAGCGCGGGCGGCATCTCCGAAGGAAGCCAAGACGGCAACATTTCGATCGATCTCGCCGCCATTCTCCCGCTCGATACCAAACTCGTCGTGCCCACGCTGCCGTTTGCGATCATCGGTTCGGTTTTCAACCTCGAGGATCGCCTCGAAGAGTTCATGGAAGCGTTTGGGCCGTACCGCGAACGCACGTGGCTCATCAGCGACGGGTCGACGGACAACACCGTGCTGCGGCTGCGCCAGGCCGGCTGGCGATGCTTCGATGACGGCATCAACCGGCGCAAACCCGGAGCTCTGCGCCGGCTGCTGCAGCGTCTACCGCCGCATATTGAAACCATCATGGTCATCGATCCGGATATCCGCATACGCGGATTGGACGAGGGCAGCACCATCGATATCGACCGTTTCGTCAGCGACTTCCAGCAGTCCGGCGCCGCCGCAGCCTGCCCCCGGATCATGATCGAGCCCGACGGATTTCTGGCGCGGTTTCAGGCCTTCGAATACGCGCTCGCATTCCGTGTCGGCCGCGAGAGCCTCGCGGACTTCAGCATCACCTCCGGCGTATCCTTCTACCGGCGCAGCGCATTGGCAGGCGCGCTCGAGCGGCATTCGTTGTCCGTTTACGCCGAGGACTTCGAGAACGCCGTGATCCTGCTCAGCCAGGGAGAGCATATTTATTACGACGGGCGCTTGGTCGTGAGCACCGAGGGTCCGGGAACCTTGCAGCGCTGGTTCTCTCAGCGCGTCGGCTGGTATCACGGCCTCATCAAGGTCTACGCCGAGCGCTTTCCCGAAGTGCTGCGGATCAGCCGCCGCTCGCCCTTTGCGATGTACCACTATCTGATCTATGTCGGCGGATTGTCGCTTGCAATGCATCTCGTGAAGGTCGCGAGCGCCATCCTCCTGCTGCTCAGTTTTGTGAGCGGGCTCGACGCAATGTTGCTCGATGACATCGTCCCGCAAGGCAGCCTCATTAATCCCGAATACTTTACGGCTGCGATCATGAGCTACCTGGCGCTCGGCGTGATCGCCCTGTTCACCAGCGTACCCAAAGCGGAGCGTTCCTACACGGCGCCAATCGTTCCCTTGTACCTGTGCTACGCGATCACGCATATCGTTCCCATGACGGTGGGTTTCATGAATTTTTTTGCCCTCAAGCTGTTTCGGCGGCGGATATATCAGGATCACTACGAGAGTCCTGTGGATGCGAGGGCCGCCTCTGAAAAAGCAGGAATCATTGAATGACTGTTCGAGGCATTCCGGCGCCTGACTTTTATAGCCCCAGCCTGTATTGGGAGGATCGAGCGCAGCGCTTCGCCGGCGAACGCGACGGATTGGCGGCCGTCTGCGCCTACGGGATGCCGGAGTTCTACAATCGGGCCATCCACCTGGAACAACGTCTGGCGCTCGAACCGTGGCTCAAGGTGCGTGCCGGAACCCGCGTTTTGGATGTTGGCTGCGGCATCGGACGCTGGAGCCGGCTGCTGGCCGCCCGGGGTGCCATTGTCACGGGGGTCGATCTAAGCCCGACGATGATTGCGCAGGCCGAACAGAGGGCGGCCGCCGAGGGGGTCGCCGACCGCTGCCGCTTCCAGGTTCAGGACTTGTCGCATCTCGACGTCGGAGAGCGTTTCGACTTGGTCCTTGGCGTCACCGTCCTTCAGCACATTCTCGATTCGGGAGCGCTTCGCGCCGCGCTCGCCGCCATGGCGCGCCATCTAGCCCCGGGGGGGCGCATGGTGTTGCTCGAGGCGGCGCCGACTCTGCTGGTCGATCGCTGCGATTCGACGGTGTTCAGAGCGCGCCGCAGGGACGTCTATCTGGATATGATGCGCAGCTGCGATCTCGAACTGCGAGCACTCACCGGAGTCGATCCGGCGCCCTTCAGGCGGCATCTATTGCCGTATGTCCGTAGATTGCCGGCGAAATTGTCGCTCGCCCTGGTGGCGATCGCTACCGCGCTCTCGTTGCCGATCGACGCGCTTGTCGGCCGGCGCGCTGTCAAGCGCTCCTGGCATGCGGTGTTTGTGCTGGAACGAAAAACCGGGGAGAAGTAATGGCCATGGAGCGACGGTCGATGATTGCGGCTGGCGTTTTCGTACTGCTAGCAGTGCTGGTCGCAGCCGGGCATTGGTACGAGACGCACCGGGCGCGGCCGCAGCGCGCCGCGGACAAAACCGTCCTCGTGCACGTGACCAATGCGGGGGACCGGGGACCCGGCACTCTGCGCGAAGCGTTGTTCATCGCCGCCGCCGGTACCGGCGCTTCCACGATCTCGCTCGAGGTTCCCAATATCGCTCTCGAAACGGCCCTGCCGGCATTGGTCAATGGGCACGGCATCCGGCTGATCGGGCTCTCCGGCGCGAAGATCGACGCCCATGCGCTCGACTCGGGACCGGTGCTGGATATTTCGGGCCCGAATACCTCGATCGAAGGCGTTACGATCGTCAATTGTCCGGCCGCCGCGATCCTGGTGCGCGCGGTGCGCTTTCGCCTTTCCGGCTCGACGATAGAATCGTGCGACGTCGGCGTGGAAGTCGCTGACAATTCCAGCGACACTTTGCTCGAGCGCAACCGCTTCCGCAAGAACCGGCTCGGCGTGCGCTTCGGAGCCTCAGGCCACAATTCGGCCGTTGCCGAGCAACGAGTTTACGGAGGACAAGGACGCCGGCCTTTGGGCGGTGCGCAGCGCCCCGGATTCTCGCGACGATGTGATCGGCATTCATGATAACAAGTTCACGGAAGATGGCGCCGGCATCGTGGCGGGCAACATTCCCGTGCTGGTGGAACGTAACGATTTCATCAACAGCCATGAAGCCGGAGTGCACGTGGTAGGCGCAAAGGCAATGATCCGGGGGAACCGCTTCAGCGGCGGGGCATCGATGGGCATCGTCGCCGAAAACGCCCGCGGCGCAGTCATCGACGACAACGAGCTCGAGGGGATTACGGCATACGGCGTGATGGTGCGCGGTTCCTCCGACACCCTGGTCAAGGGAAACCGCCTGCACAACTGCGGTTATGGCCTCGCCTTCGTGCTGGGGGATCCGCACAGCGTCAGCACGGCCGCCGACAATACCATCATCGAGCCGAAGTTCAACGGCATCGACGTGATCGGCGATTCGCCGAACCTGCGGCGAAACCAGGTACTGCGCGCTCACGCCTACGCGCTTCACGTCGAGGATTTCCAGCCGCAGAACGGCCCCAAGGTGCAATCGCAACCGTTCCTGGACAACAATAACTTCGGCACCGGTCCGGTCAGCCGAACCAGCGCGGCTGTCGTTGCGCAGCCCGCGTTGCAATAGGTGTTTCCTTGAGGGCGAACGCCGACAGGACTCAGCTGATATCCAAGCCCAACTGGCAGAATCCGCGGGTTCACCTGCTCGACGACTTTTGGCTGTTGACCATTGTCGCCATTCTGATCGCAACAGGTTTGCCGTGGATGGTGAGCGGGTTCGAGGTCGCCGTCGGCATGGCGAGCTGGGGCCTGCTGGCACTCGGGGGAATCTACATCGCATTCGCCCTCCTCGCCTCCCGCACGCGGTCGCACGGACGGTGGCACGATCGGGCGTTGACGCTGTTGGATATCGCCGGCGTGCTCATCATCGGCTTCATCTGGCAGCACGTCGGCGCGCTGCAGAATCCGATGTTTCTAACCGTGTTCGCCTTGCCCGTCATCGGTTCAATTTTTATATCACGTTGGCACCCTTATCTCATCGCAGCGGCAAGCGTCTTGATCGTCAGTATCGCCGCGCTCGCGCAGGCGCCGGAATTGCGGTGGTATGTGAGCGGGCTGTTCGGCGGCGACGCTTGGCTCACCTGGCTGTTCGGCCGCGAAAGCTCGGTGACGCAACCCTCGTTCTCCGGCTTTTCCGCGCCGTCGAGTTATCTGATGGTTCTGCTCGAGGTGTTCACGGTCGCGCTGTTCGCCTGCGCGGTCGCCGCCGAGTACATCGGCACGATATTCGAACGGCTGAACGCTCATAGCATCGTGGCGCGCACCGAGGCCGAGCGCGGCCACGCGCTCTGGGTCAGCCTGATCGAGCGGCTGCCCATGCCGGCGCTGTTGATCGATCCCGAGAGCATGCGCATCGTCGCGTCAAGCCGATTCGCCGTCGATTATCTTCAAGCTGGGGACACGCAGCTCGAAGGCCGCAAGCTGTTCGAAGCGCTGCGATTTTCCTATCCCGACGTCGTCCAGGAACTCATCACAGGCGGCGGCGGCGGCGCGCCCACGACCGTTCTGCGAGTCGCCGACCAGCTGCGATTGACGCAACTGCGTGCTCTGCAAGTCGCGGATAAGGGGCGCCGGGTGGCGCTTTTGACCATCGAGGATACGACTGAGACATTTTGCCTGAGAGCCGCCTTGGATAATTCCGAATATGCGGCTCTCGTGGTGGACGCGCGCGGCCGCGTTCTGGCCTTCAACAAGCTTGTGGTAGGGCTGTTGGGCAGCGCGGCGATCGGTATGGATGCAGCGGAGCTGTTCTCCCAGCCGGGCGCCGCAGGGACGCGCTTGTGGGAAGCCGGCCTGACCGGCCGGCGCAAAATGCATCTGGAAATCGGACCGCGCATCTATCAAGTCACGAGTTCTGCAGTTTCGGTTGCCGGCGAGGAAGAGAAAATCTTCACGGTGACATTTCTTCCGGTCGCCCAGGGTGTCAGCGCCGATCCGCAGGGCACGAATTCGACTGTAATCACCGGCACCCTGAGGCAACTAAGATGACATTTGCACGGCTCGCTCTCGCGGGGACCGCGGCCTGGCTGTTGGCGCCCTGGGCGGCGCACGCATCCACGGCAGACGATCGGATAGCGGTCAGTGCGGATGGCGCCACGCTCAAGGGACCCGCGGCCCCCGCAACGAGCGGCGGCGGCGGTTCGCTCGGTTGGCTGCACAATTTTGATGCCGACTCGCTCTTGGGCGTTGCCGGGGAGTACCAGGCAATCGGGGCGGCGCACTGGACCTTCGGCTCGTTGAACGCATCGAAAACCTTCGGTCCGGCCGATCAACGCTATACCGTCTACGGCGAGGCTGCACGAGGGACGGGGCAACGATGGCAAGAACCCCTTTGATTACTCGATCGAGGCGATCGGCGTCGCGGGCACGTACTTTCGCAGCTTTTCGGCACAGCTCGAAGACAAGCAAATCAATGTGCAAACGACGCACGGGAACCTGCCCAAGGTTGTGATCTCCTACCTTTGGAATCCTCACTTCCAGACACAGGTCTCCTATTCGCACTCGGTCAGCGGCAACGTGGGAACGCATTTGACGACCGCGCGCATCGACGGTTACGGCGCTGCACTGGATTGGTTCGTCGGAGTCGCGTTCGGACAGGCGTCTGCGGCGATACTGCTGCCCGTCAGCTCCAGCGCGTTGGGAGCCCAGCCGGGCTCGATCCCTGCGCGTCAGCTGCACGAAGGCTATGTGGGCGTGTCCAAGCCCTTCCGGAATCACAGCGAACTCACTGTGATCGCCGACTATCAGAACTTGGCCGGCACCAAGCATGCGACGCTGACCCTCAACTATATTTTCCACGTAGGGCATACGGGTACGGTGCGGTGAGGCGGCTCATTCCGGAGGGGCACTTCGCATGGCTGCCGACGGCCGTAGTGCTGATGGTGGTGCTTCTCGCCGGGGCGCGGCTGATTTATCTTAGCGTGCAGCACCACGCCAGCGTAGCGCGCGAGACGGCGGCCGCAGTTGCCGCTACCTATGCCAAGAAAATCGAGCCGCAGCTCCAAAAGCTGGACGCTCTAGCGGCTAGCGAGGCCGCGTCTGCCGCACAGGCCTTGGCGAGCCCGGAGGCTTCTCTCGACTCGTTGCCGCCGGCGGCAACCGGCTTCGTTTTATATGAGTGCCGCCGACCAAGTGTTGGCTGCGCGCTCCGAGGAGGCGGCCACGGCCGGCGGCATCGCCAGCGAATGGCGGTCGGCGGAGTCTGCCCGGCCCGCGCCTGCTTCCGCCATCCTCGGCCCGATGCGTCTGGGGAGCGCGTGGCTCGTTGCTGCGCGCTCGCCGATCGCACCCCTGGCTTCCGCGCAAGCGCAGTCATCCAGAGGTTGGGCGGTGCACTACGCGGATTTGAATGACCTGATCGCCGATAGCCATCTCGCCCGGCTGGCGGACATGGGCTACGACTTCGAGCTGTCTCAGGTTGAACCGCGCAGCGCCAGGTCCCGGAGCTTCGTCGGCTCGGGCACGGAACTTCTGGCAGACGCGGCTTCGGCCCGGGTCCGGCTACCGACGCCGCCGGCGATTCCCGGAAGTTATCTCCAAGTGGCGATTCGCCCGCACAACGGTTGGTATCCGACCACGCTGCTCGCATCGGAGATCGGGCTGCTGGCATTCTTGGCATGGCTCCTGGCCTTCGGCACTCACGACTTGAGCCACGCGCTGGAACGCTCTCGCGCGGCCCTAGGCGTTGCGCGGCGCCGCCTTCACGCCATCAATCAGCAGCTCGCGGGAGAGATGCAGCAGCGGCTCAATCTGCAGAAGACATTCGACCATGCGCGTTTTCATGATGCGTTCACCGGGCTGCCGAACCGGCGCTATTTCATGGATCAGCTCGACCGGGCGCTGCGCGACGTGCGCACCAAGCGGCGCCAACGGGTCGCCGTGATCATCGTCGACATCGCCCGATTCAAACTGATCAATGACATGCTGGGCCACACGGCGGGCGATGAGCTGATGGTTCAGGCGGCGCGCCGCTTCGAGAAGTCGACGTCGGAGTTCGAGGCAGTCCTCGCGCGCTGGAGCGGCGATCAATTCGCCCTGCTGCTATTGGACACCGCCTCCGCCGAAGCGGCACTGAATGTTGCCGCCGTTCTTCAAGAGGCGCTGCGCACCCCGGTAGAGCTGCGCCGTCACCGCCTCATCGTTGCGGCCAATGTCGGCGTCACGTATGTCGATTCGGGCCAACAGCGCGCGGAGGACGTCGTTCGGGAGGCCGATATCGCGCTATCGGTCGCGAAGCGCAGCGAGGCCGCCAGGATCGTCGCTTACGCACCCAACATGGCGGGGCAGGCTGCGAGTCTCGTGAGTCTGGAGGCGGATCTGCATGTCGCGCTGGAAAAGCATGAGATGCGGCTGCTGTTCCAGCCGATCGTCGACCTCCGAACCCATCAAATGGTGGCTGCCGAGGCGCTGCTGCGCTGGCGCCACCCGGTAGAGAGCGTGCTTGCGCCCGACAGATTTCTGCGCATCGCCGAAGAGGCGGGATTGATGGTGCCGATCACGCGATGGATCGTCCTGAGAGTGGTCAGGGTAGCGGGCGAATGGCTGCGGCGTCTTCCGGCGGACGATAAGTTCTACATCAGCATCAATCTCTCGCCGAGCGCGGTGCGAGATCCGGGCCTCAGCGAATTCGTCGCCTCGGTACTCCGGGAGACCCAACTCCCGCCGTCGGTGCTGAAATTCGAACTCACCGAGGCGGCGCTCATCAGCAACGTGGGCGCGGCGCGCGAAACGCTCGAGCAGCTGCATGCCATGGGCGTCCAATTGATGCTCGATGACTTCGGCACAGGGTACTCATCGTTGAGTTATCTGCAGCTGTTTCCATTCGACTTCGTGAAGATCGATCGGCCGTTCGTGAACCGAACCAGCTCCGATCAGGCCAACACCGGGATGATGGCGGCGATGGTGCAGATGGCCAGCAGCCTGAATCTTACGGCGATTGCTGAAATTATCGAGACTGAGGCAGCCGCCACGGCCCTTCGGGAAATGGGATGCGATTACGGCCAGGGATACTATTTCAGCGAGCCGCTCGAGGCCGAATTCGCCTTCCAGCGGCTGCGCAGCCACGAACCGTTCCAGCCGCCGCAAGCGTCACCGGATTCGGCACGGGTGCGGCCGCTGGAAGAAGACCGGTCGCCCACGAGCGAGGTACCGGTGATCACCACTGCTTACAAGCCGCCAAAGCCCGCGTCCGCAGGCGTGAAGGGCCGACCTGTGCAGGTGGACGATTCGTCCCCCACGGTCATGTTTCCGGGAGGCTCGATCGACTTTGCGGCGGAAGAGGACGACGAAGACGAGTGAGGGCCCGCCGCTTCCCCGAACTGATGTCGCTTGCTCTGGGGAGCGAACAAAAACTTCACTCTGGGTCAAGTAATGTTCCGGATAGGATCTGATTATACTGTCTTTTTAAGAGACAGCAGTTTGAACGCTCTTGCGGAGCACATCCTGTGGAGGCTAGGAGCGGAATCGAACCGCTGTACGCGGCTTTGCAGGCCGCTGCATGACCACTCTGCCACCTAGCCGTGTGTCAAAACAACGAACCCCGGACGTGCCGGGGTTCTGAAAGATCTGGAGCGGGAAACGAGGCTCGAACTCGCGACCTCAACCTTGGCAAGGTTGCGCTCTACCAACTGAGCTATTCCCGCCCGAAACAGACGCGCAATTGTAGGGCCCTACTGCCGCGAGTCAAGAAGAAGCGGCCGGTAAGCCGCCCCTTGGCGCCGGGAAGGCGCCCGCTAGAGCTGAGCGCTGCCCCGCAACTCGGGCCAGGCCAGACGTAGGTATTGCACCATCGACCATAACGTGAGGACTGCGGCTATGGCCGTGAGCACCAATCCGAGCTTGTAGGTCGGGATGCCGAAAAGATCCTGGCGGAACAACAGCAGCGACAGCCCGACAATCTGCATGATGGTTTTGTACTTGGCCAGAAGCGACACCTTGATCCGGCCGCGCGCGCCGATTTCAGCCATCCATTCGCGAAGCGCCGACACCGCGATCTCTCGGCCGATAATGACGACCGCGACGATGACGACGAACCAGCGTGGGTCCTTGCTGACGATCAACACCAATGCGGCGGCGACGATGAGCTTATCGGCGACCGGATCCAAGAATGCGCCAAGGCGCGATGTTTGGCCCAATTTACGGGCGTAATAGCCATCCAATGTGTCGGTGATGCCCGCCAGTGCGAACGCGGCACAGGCCGCTGGATCGGCCCACGGGTAGGGCAGCAAATAGAAAAGCGCGAGGATTGCCGGAATCATCAAAATGCGCAGCCAGGTCAGCGTATTCGGTACGTTCCAATGCGATTGACGGCTATCGCCGCCCTGGGTGGAGGTGCTCATAAATTACCTCGGCGAGATCGCGTCCGAGACCGCGGATTTGCACGAAATCCTCAATGCCCGCACGCAAAATCCCCTGCAAACCTCCGAACTGTTTCAGTAGCTCGCGCCGTTTAACGGGCCCCAAGCCCGGAATCGTTTCCAATATCGACTGGCTGTGACGCTTGGCCCGTTTGCGCCGATGTCCCGAGATCGCGAAGCGGTGCGCTTCGTCGCGCACCCGCTGAATCAGATGTAATGCTCGCGAGTCCGGAGCCAGTATAGTGGGCGTGTCCCGGCCCAACAAGAACAGTTGCTCCTGGCCCGGCCGCCGGTCGGCGCCTTTGGCGACGCCGATCAATGTCACACCGGTCACTCCCAATTCCTCGAGGACCTTGGCCGCTTCGGCGAGTTGTCCTTTGCCGCCGTCGATGAGCAATACATCGGGCTTGGGGGTCTCGCCGTCGCGCACGCGCTTGTAGCGGCGCGTCAATGCCTGATACATCGCTGCATAATCGTCCCCCGGTTGGATGCCGGCGATGTTGAAGCGGCGGTATTCGTTCTTGAGCGGGCCCTCCTCGCCGAATACTACGCAGGAAGCCACCGTATCCGTCCCGCCCGTGTGGCTGATGTCGAAGCACTCTATGCGGCTTGGCGTCTCCTCCAAATCGAATGCCTGGCGCAGATCTTCCAAGCTGGACTGGATGCTCGCGCGCGCCAGGCCAAGCATGGTCAGCGCCTGTTCTGCGTTGGTGTGCATCATCTCGAGCCAGCGGGCGCGAATGCCGCGAACCGAGGAAGCAATGCGCACCTTGTGGCCCGCTCGCTCCGCGAGCGTCGCTTCCAGCAAGGACATTTCATCGAACTCCGCTTGGACGATGATCTCCGGGGGCGACTCCCGCTCCAAATAGTATTGCGCGACGAATGCCGACAGCACTTCGGGCAGCTCCGCATAAGGAGCCTTGGGAAAAAATGTCGTGCTGCCGAGGCTGCGGCCGGCGCGGATGAACATCAGGGCGACGCAATACTCGCCATTGCGGGTTGCGATCGCGATGACATCGGCATCGTGATCGAGGTCCGCCGAGACGATCTGTTGCGCCTGCACGGCTTTGAGCTTCGCGAGCTGATCGCGCAGCTGCGCGGCTTCTTCGAACTGCAGCCGTTCGGCCGCTGCCTCCATGCGCCGCCCGAGATCGAGCCTCACCTCATCGTTGCGCCCTTCCAGCACCTTGATCGCCGCGCTGACGTCGCGCGCGTAGTTCTCCTTGGATATGAGGCCGACGCAGGGGGCCGTGCAGCGCTGGATTTGATACTGCAGACAGGGCCTGGACCTGTTGGCGAAATAAGTGTCCTCGCAATTTCGCAGGCGAAAAAGCTTCTGCAGCTGTTGCAGCGTGTCGCGCACCGCCCCTGCCGACGGATAAGGCCCGAAGTAGCGGCCCGGTTCCTTGCGCGATCCGCGATAGAAGTTGAGGCGCGGGAATTCGTGCCCCGTCTCGAAATGCAGATAGGGAAAACTCTTGTCGTCGCGCAGCACCACATTGAAGCGCGGGCGATGCTTTTTGATGAGGTTGTACTCGAGCAGCAAGGCCTCCGTGTCGGAGTTCGCGATGGTGACTTCCATCCTTGCCGTCTTCGCGACCAACGCCTGAACTTTCGGATGCACGTTGCTGGGCTGAAAGTACGACCCGACGCGGCTCTTGAGGTTGCGGGCCTTGCCCACGTACAGAATCTCGCCCTCGGCGTCGAGCATCCTGTAAACGCCCGGCCGGACGGGCAGGCTGTCGACGAAGGACTTAGCGTCGAAGGAGGTCACGCGCCCTGCCGATGACGCCTTCAAACATGGGGGTCGTGAGGCGCCGGGTCTGAGTGTTGTACCGGCTGCAATGATAAGAGTCCAACAACACACGGCCCCCGCTCAAGTGATGTTCAGCGGCGTGCGCAAAGCGATGGGCACCCGGGGATAGATCGCACGCGCGAAGCACGGCTCCATGAGCGATGGCGCCCAACGCGAGGATAACGCGCACCTTGGGGCTTTGCGCAAGTTCCGCACGCAGGAACTCATTGCATGTGTTGATTTCGGAGGGCAAGGGTTTGTTCGCCGGGGGCACGCACTTCACCGAGTTGGTGATGCGGGCGTCCAAGAGCCGGAGGCCGTCGTCAGCGGCCGCAGAAATTGGGCCGCTGGCGAAGCCAAAGTCGTGCAATGTCCGGTAGAGCAGGATCCCCGCATGATCGCCGGTAAATGGCCGGCCCGTGCGATTGGCGCCATGCAGCCCCGGCGCGAGTCCGACGATAAGCAACCGGGCATCGGCGTCGCCGAAGGGCGCTACGGGGCGACAGTGGTAACCCGGCTCCTCGAGGCGCACGGCATCGAGAAATGCGCTCAGGCGGACGCAGCGCCGGCACGCTGGATCAAAGCTGCTGTTCATGGACGGGGGGTCGAACAATTCTCGTTGGGACACAAAAAACGGGCTACGCGGAGACTTCCGCGTAGCCCGCCGTCGATCACGCGCGGCTTTGGACTAACCCGAGCGCAACCCAACCTTGCCCAGAACCTAGGCTGGAACCCGTCAGACTCACTGCACCGAGAAAAATTCCGCGCAATGCGTCGTTAATTGTTTGCTTTTCGTCCGAGCAGTTGGGCCTCGCGACACTCAATTCTCAAGGGCGGGAAAGGTCTGGAAGTCAGAATAGCATCTGCACGCATCGAGGCAAGTCGGCTTTTGAAAAAAGGCCGTCGACAATCTAAGTCAAACTGTAAGTTTCTATAAATAAATTATTGATATTAATAAAAATATTGCGTGGAGGCCAATTTGACATATTGGCGAAGGGGGGCCGCTAGACCCGCGGTTTCGGGGTCTTCCCTATCCGTCTACGCGCCCCGGCGCGTCGGGCGATCAGCATCGCCAGTTCCAGGGCCTGCTCGGCATTGAGCCGCGGATCCACTTGCGACCTATAGGCCCGCGCCAGATCGCTCTCCGCCAAGCCTCGCGCGCCGCCGATGCACTCCGTTACGTCCTCGCCCGTGAGTTCTATATGGACCCCGCCCAACATCGACCCCTCCTCTTCGTGGATGCGGAAGGCTGCTTCCACCTCGCCGAGGATATTGTCGAAGCGGCGCGTCTTCACACCGCCCGCGGTGGTCTCGGTATTGCCGTGCATCGGATCGCACACCCACAGCACTTGCGAGCCCGTGGCGCGCACCGCGCGGATCATGGCCGGCAGACGCTGTTCGATGTCCTTCACCCCGAACCGATGCACGAGGGTCAGCCGTCCCGGCTCGCTTTGCGGATTCAGCACCGCCACGAGCTCTTGAAGCCATTCGGCGCTCATGGCGGCGCCCACTTTCACGCCGATGGGGTTGGCGATACCGCGGAAGTATTCGACGTGGGCGCCATCGATGTTGGCGGTACGCATGCCGATCCACGGCATGTGCGTCGACAAGTTGTACCAATGCTTCTGACGCTCGATATAGCGGGTTTGCGCCTGCTCGGACAGCAAGTGCAGGCCTTCGTGGCTGGTGTAGAAGTCGACGCGAGTGGCCGCGTGCACCCGCTGCCCGCTCACCGACTCGAAGAATTCCAGCGACTCGGCGATCGAGTCGACGATTTTTTGATAGGCATCGTGCAGCGGCGCGTGGCGCAAAAAGCTCAGGTCCCAGTACTCCGGATGGTGCAGATCGGCAAAGCCGCCGTCGATCAAGGCGCGCACGAAATTCAAAGTGAGCGAGGCGCGCTCGTAGCCGCGCAGCAGCAGTTCCGGATCCGGCTCCCGCTCTGCCGCGGTGAATCCCGGCCGATTGACGTTGTCGCCGCGGTAGCACGGCAGAGTGACCCCGTCGCGCGTCTCGGTGTCGGCCGAGCGTGGCTTTGCATACTGGCCGGCAAAGCGGCCGACGCGGATGATCGGCTTTTTCAAGCCTTGCAACAGCACCAAGCTCATCTGCAGCAAGATCTTCAGGCGCTTGGCGATATTGTCGGATTCACAATCCGCGAAACTCTCGGCGCAGTCCCCGCCCTGCAGCAGAAACTGCTCGCCGCGCTGCGCCTGGGCCAACTTCGCCCGCAATGCCTCGACTTCCCAGGAGACGACCAGGGGCGGCAGCCTGCTCAGCGACGCGACGGCGCGTTCCAGCGCTCGCTGGTCGGGGTAACTCGGTTGTTGGGCCGCGGGTCGGCTGTGCCAACTTGCGGGGTGCCAGTTCGTCAAGGCAGGAGTCTTCGACATGCGGCGATGCTAGCGTTGTCGGCCGGCCCACGTCAAAATGCCGCCCCTCGGGAATCCCGCCAAACCTTCTGGAATTTCTTTTATGCATACGACCGATCCCTTGCAGGCACTCGGCCTTCGCGAGCTCAACCCCGGCACCTGGTCCGGCAGCCACGGCTGGAGCGAACAAAGCGACGGTCCGTTGATCGATTCAGTCAATCCCGCCACGGGCAAGCGCCTCGCGCAAGTACGCGGCGCGACGCCATCGGACTACGAGCATGTGATCACGGGTGCCGTCGCGGCGGCGGCCGCGTGGCGGCAAGTGCCGGCGCCGAAGCGCGGCGAGGCCGTGCGGCTCATCGGCGAGGAGCTGCGCCAGTACAAGGATGCACTCGGGAGCCTCGTGTCCCTGGAGAACGGCAAAATCAAGGCCGAAGGAGACGGCGAGGTTCAAGAGATGATCGACATCGCCGATTTCGCCGTGGGGCAGTCGCGCATGCTGTACGGCCTCACCATGCACTCGGAACGGCCGCAACATCGCATGTACGAGCAATGGCATCCGCTGGGGGTGGTCGGGGTGATTTCCGCCTTCAATTTTCCGGTGGCAGTATGGTCCTGGAACGCGTTCCTGGCGGCGATCTGCGGCAATGCCACCGTGTGGAAGCCCTCGCCCAAGACCGCCCTTTGCTCCCTCGCCGTACAGCATATCTGCAATCGAGTTCTCGAGCGCGAGGCGTTGCCGGCCATTTTTCAGGTGTTCATCGACGCCGGCACCGAGCTCGCGACGCGCTTCGTCGACGACCGGCGCGTGGCGCTGGTGTCCTTCACCGGCTCGACGCAGGTGGGACGGCAAATCGGCGTGCGGGTTGCAGAGCGGCTCGGCAAGAGTCTGCTGGAGCTCGGCGGCAACAACGCCATCATTGTCGACGAAACCGCCAATCTGGACCTGGCGGTTCCCGGTATCGTTTTCGGCGCAGTCGGAACTGCGGGACAACGCTGCACCACCACCCGGCGGGTGTTGGTTCATCGTTCCCGCGCAGCGGAGCTCGAACGGCGGCTGATTGCAGCGTATGGGCAGGTCCGTATCGGCGACCCGCTCGCCGCTGACACCCTGATGGGCCCCCTGATCGACAAGAACTCCATCGAGCGCTATTCGTCGGCCATTGCCGCCGCCCAAGAACAAGGCGGACGGCTGCTGTACGGCGGTAAGGTCCTGCCCCAGCCCGGCAATTTCGTGGAACCCGCCATTATTCGCGCCTCATCCGACATGGCAGTGGTCCGGACCGAGACCTTTGCACCGATCTTGTACCTGATTGCGTATGACACGTTGGATGAGGCCGTGGCGATTCAGAACGCCGTCCCCTATGGCCTGTCGTCGGCTATCTTTACCGATCGATTACAAGCGGCCGAGCGCTTCTTGTCGGCGCAAGGGAGCGATTGCGGTATCGCCAACGTCAATCTGGGCACTTCCGGCGCCGAGATCGGCGGTGCATTCGGCGGTGAGAAGGATACAGGGGGCGGCCGCGAAGCCGGCTCCGATTCATGGAAGGCGTATATGCGCCGCCAGACGAACACCATCAACTGGAGTTCCGAGCTGCCGCTCGCGCAAGGGATCCGCTTCAACGTCTGAGCAGAAGCGGCATCGCACCGCGGCGCGGCATCGCACCGCGGCGGCGGAGTGCCGAGCATTGAGTGCGTTAGCGCGCCAGCCACGCTTCGATCTCTGCGGCGCGTGCGTCCAAGCGCGCCGCCGAGATGGGACCCAAAGTCTTCAGGTCTTGCGCATACAGCGATACCCGGTACTCTTCGATCCAATTCCGAAATTCATCGAGTTCCGGGATCCAGCGCATCTCGGCCGCCACCTGCTTTGCAAGCGACGCTTCGCGCTCGGACCAACGGCGAAGTTCCGCGACGATCTGCGGCGGCTCGCTGCCGCGCGCGCCGATGCGTTGCCATCGGCGCTCCTCCGCCTTCAAATATCGCGGCAACTGGCGCAGCCACTGCGCCGGCATGGATTCGAGGCGGTGGGTGCTGAGGAGCCGGCGCAGATGCTCATTGCTCTCATGGATTGCGTCGGCCAAGAGCGCGCGATGCGCGCGATCGATCATGCCGCGCACCGCACGCGCCTCGGTGAACCAGCTAGAGGCAGCGGCGGCGGTCTCGACCAAGCAGGGATGCAGCCGTGCACGCCCCCGATCGACGGCGCTCTCAAACGCCGCTCGGGTGCGCGGCGGCGGCTCATCGCCGAAGCAGGCGCAGCGAAAAGTCCGTTGGAGGAGAATATCGTGAAGCTCGTCGCTGCGCAGGTAGGGACTCGCAGCGAGCAACAGGGCCGCATCGCCGGCCATGGTCTTACCGAGATCGCGCGCCTGGTGAGTGAGCATGCTGCGCGCGAGCCGCGCCGCGCCTTCGGGCCAACTGCGGCTGGCTTCGGCGGCAGACCACTCATAGCGCACCTCGAGCGCCGCGCTTGTGCCGGCACGGGCGAGCGACGGATACACCCGCACCGTCCCCTCCCCGACCGCGAGCGGCACGCTGTCGGGCAGCTCATCGATCTCGAACCGGTGCCAGGCGCCGACGTTCCCATGCTCGGCACGAGCGAGCCGGTCGAGTTCCGTGCGGGCGGCGGCAGCGCTCGCGCGGCGCAAATCCGCCAGGGTTTTACCATGCGCAAGTTCCTGGCCGCCCTGGCTCACCGCCAGGACGGGCGTCAAGTGGGCCGGCACGGCGGCCAGATCGAACCGCAGCAAGGAATCCGGGAGGCCGCGCTGCTCCTTGAGCCACCCCTTTAGGCTGCGTGCATCCGCAGCGGCCGAGACTGGCCTCGAGCTCGTCCCCGCCCCCGAGGCCATGCTCGTGGCGGCCAAGAATTGGCGTGCCGTGTCGCCGATTGGAATCAAATTTCGGCGTATATCCTTGGGGAGGGAGCGGAGCAGCGCCTCGATGCGAGGTTCCGCAAGCCCGGGGACAGCGGCGTCGACGACGGCGCGGGTGAGACCCGGCAACGCCAGCAGAGGTATTCGCAGTCGGGCGCCGTCCTCGGCCTCACCGGGCGTAAAGCGGTACTCGATGGGGATCGAGAGTGCCCCCACGTTCGCGACTTCCGGAAATTGCGCGAGCGCTTCGGGCTCCGGCAAGGCGGGCGAAAATTTGTTCCTGCCCGAAGCTAAGGGCGCGCCGTTCCGCGTCCGAGAGATGCCGGGTGAAATACTCCAAAGTCGCTGCGCTCGAGACCTGGCGCGGCAATGCCCGATCGTAGAAATCGACGAATACCTCCGCGCTGTGCAGCAGATCGCGAGTGCGCAGGCGATCCTCCATGCGCTGCGCCTCGCGCACGGCGGCGTCATTCGCGAGCAGCCAAGCGGGCCTGCGATGCAGCCGCTGATGGACCAAGGCTTCGCGGGCGAAGATACGGCGGGATTCTTCCGGCGCTATGGGTCCGAAGTTCACCACTCGATTTGCACTCAAGGTCAAGCCGAGGAAACTGACGCGCTCGCGCGCCACCACTTCCTCGCGTTCCTCGTCCCAATCCGGTTCCAGATACTCGCGTTTCAGTAGGTGCGATGCCGCGCCTTCGATCCATTGCGGTTCGACCTCCGCGGCACGGCGCGCGAATACTCGCGAGGTCTCGACGATATTCGCCGCCATGACCCAGCGCGGCCGCCGCCGTGCGAGAGGCGAACCCGGAAAGAGATAAAAATGCACCCCTCGCGTGCCGAGGTAGACGCCTTCGTCGCCGCGCGCACCCACCATGGTACAAAAGCCGGCCAGCAGTGCGCGATGGACCGCTGTGTAGCTGGCCGCTTGCCGCCGCGCCGCGATACCGAGTTCAGCCGCCCGGTCGGCGACCTGTGCATAGACATCGTCCCATTCGGACAGCCGCAGCAGCGAGAACCGGTGCTCCTTGCACCAGCGGCGCAGCTCGCGCCGCGGACCTTTGCGCGCCTCGCGGTACGCACGCCAGATTTTCACGAGCGCCGAAAACTCGGATTTATTGTTCTCGAAATGCGCAGCTTCGCCCTCTTTGGGCAAGGCCGCCGCGGCGGGGCCGCCCGCGGCGATGCGAAAATCCGGAACGCTCAAGGCGGAAACGATTGCCAATAGCTCGCCCTCCGCGCGGAAGCGCTTGCTCTCGAGGAGCGCCCGTCCTAGGCGCGGGTCTAGCGGCAGCCGCGCCATAGCCCGGCCGCGATTCGTGATCCGCCGCTCGACATCGAGCGCCTGCAGCTCTTGCAGCAGTCGATAGCCGTCGCTCAATGCTCGCGAATCGGGCGCGTCGACAAAGGGGAAGTCCTCCGCGCCGCCCAAATTACCTGCGGCCAGGCGAAGCAGCAGAGCGCTCAAGTTGGTGCGCAGTATCTCGGGTTCGGTGAAGGGGGGCCGGGAGTCGAAGTCAGCTTCCGTGTACAGGCGCACACAGAGTCCCGATCCCAGGCGCCCGCAGCGGCCTTTGCGCTGCTCGGCGCTGGCGCGCGATATCGGCTCAATCGGCAATCGCTGCAGGCGGTTGCGCGGGCTGTAACGGCTGATCCGCGCGAATCCCGCGTCGATGACCGAGCGAATGCCGGGTACCGTGATCGACGTCTCGGCCACATTCGTGGCGAGCACGATCCGTTGCCTCGAGCCGCGCTGAAATATTCGGCTCTGCTGCTCCCAGGAGAGGCGCGAATACAATTCGAGAACCTCTACGCCGGTGCCGAGCTCGCGCTGCAAGAACTCCCCGACATCGCGTATTTCGCGCTCGCCGGGCAGGAATACCAGCACGTCGCCGCTGCCGATCGCGCCCGGCTCCGCGGCTATTTCCTGGTATGCCGCAAGCACCGCGGCGGGCAAGTCGGGATCTTCGGAATCGTCCGGCGCATCGCGGTAGCGTACTTCGATAGGGTGGTTGCGGCCGCTCACCCTGATGATCGGCGCATCCCCGAAGAATCGCGAGATGCGCTCCACATCCAATGTCGCCGAGGTGACGATCACCTTGAGATCGGGCCGGTGCGGCAGCAGCCGCTTCAGCACGCCAAGCAGCAGATCGACATTCAAGGTCCGCTCGTGCGCCTCATCGACGATGACGGTGTCGTAACGCCGCAGCATCGGGTCGGACGCGAGTTCCGCCAACAACAGCCCGTCGGTCATCAGCACCAAGCGCGTGGCATCGGATACTTGGTCGGCGAAACGCACGCGAAAACCGACGCTGCAGCCGACCGGCTGACTGAGCTCCTCGGCAATGCGCGACGCCAAGGCGCGCGCCGCGAGCCGCCGCGGCTGCGTATGCGCGATCAAGGCTCGCGACCCCGCGCCCCGATTGCAGGCAATACTGAGGCAGTCGAGTGCTTTTTCCCGAGCCGGTATCGCCCGCGACGATCAGTACCTGTTCCCGGCCAAGCGCCTCCAGGATGCTTTCGCGGCAAGCAGCGATCGGCAGGTCGGGGCCCGGTTCACTCGCCACGCTTGACTTCTTGCCATAACCTCTCTTGCGCATCGAGCTTCAAGTCCGCGAAAACTTCGCCGCGCTGCGCCGCCAAGAGTTCCATGCCGCGAAATCGGCGCTCGAACTTGGCGTTCGCCGAACGCAGTGCGGCCTCGGCATCCACATCGAGTTTTCGGGCGAGATTGGCCGCCGCAAAGAGCAGATCGCCGATCTCTTCGAAGATTTCCCGCGACGCGCCGGCCGGTTGCCGCGCGGAGTCCGCGAGCGCGTTCGTTGCGGCATCGCGCACTTCCGCCAGCTCCTCCGCCACCTTGTCGGCCGTTTGACTAGCGTGTTCGAAATCAAATCCCACGCGCGCTGCCCGCTTGCTGAGTTTGAATGCGCGCATCAGCGCCGGCAGCGCCTGCGGCACGCCGTCCAAGTGGCTCGCCCCGGGGCCCGCGGCGCGAGAGGCGGCGGTGGCGCCACGCTCCTGCGCCTTGATGTCTTCCCATACGATGCTTTGTTGCGCGGCGGTCAAGGAGCCCGCCGCTCCGAACACGTGGGGGTGGCGGCGCGTGAGCTTGTCGCAGATGGTTGCCGCCACCGCCTCGAAGTCGAATGCGCCGCTCTCGCTGGCGATCTGTGCGTAAAAGACCACTTGAAACAAAAGATCGCCCAATTCGTCCCGCAGGTGCTGCGCCTCGCCGCGTTCGGCCGCATCGGCAACTTCGTAAGCCTCCTCGATGGTGAACGGGGCGATGCTCGCAAACGTTTGTTCCTTGTCCCACGGACAACCATCCGCGCCGCGCAGGCGCGCCATGATGGAAAGCAACTCGCGCATCCGGCTGTCCACCTAGGAGCGACCGGCGCCGGCCTGCAATTTTCGGCGCAGAGTCATCAGCATTCCGGCAGTCGCACCCCAAATATTGCGCTCGCCGTAAGGGATGTCGTGAACGTCGATCATCAGTTCCCCCAACTTTCGCCGGCGGGACTTGTGATTGGCGGCATCCAAGATGAAGTCGAGCGGCACTTCGAATACATCGTGCACTTCCGCCTGTGCGATGCGCAGCTGGTATTCCGGATTCACGAACCCGACCACGGGTGTGACGCGAAAACCCGTGATGACGTGATGATCGGGCAAAAAGCCCGCGAATTCCACGAACTGCGGCAGCAGGCCGATCTCCTCGTAGGCCTCGCGCAAAGCCGCGTGCCATGCATCCTTGTCCTCGGGCTCGATGCGGCCGCCGGGAAAGCTGATTTGGCCGGCGTGGTCCTTGAGCGTTTCGGCGCGTTGCGTCAGCAACACGGTCAGGCCCCTCGGGCGCTCGACCAGCGGCACGAGGACGGCGGCCGGCACCCGCCGCGCCGGCAGCGAGGCGCGCACCTGCGAGGCGAGTTCGGGGGACGCGCCCGCCAACCACTGCATGTCCTCTTCCGGCGTGGAAGGCCGCGGATCGAGCGACTCGCGGATCTGGGCTTTCGAATAAAGAGAAATCATTGATCTCTAGCTGCCGGAACCGTGGCCTTGAATGCCGCCTTTGGTGAGCGCCTTGGGATCGAGCAGGCGAGCCAGCTCATCGACGCTCAAATCCGTCATTTCCGCCGCAACTTCTAAAATCGGCCGGCCTTCGGCGTAGGCCTTCTTGGCGATGGCCGCCCCTTTTTCGTAGCCGATGACCGGATTGAGCGCGGTCACCAAGATCGGATTGCGCGCCAGCGCATCCTGCAGTCGAGCGTGATTCACCGTGAAGCCGGCGAGCGCGTGATCGGCCAAGTTGCGGCTGCCGATCCCGAGCAGTTCCAGACTTTGCAACAAATTATGGGCGATTACGGGCAGCATGACATTCAACTGAAAATTTCCGGACGCCGCGGCGACGGTGATCGTTGCGTCGTTGCCCATCACTTGCGCGGCGATCATGGTCACCGATTCGGGCACGACCGGGTTCACCTTGCCCGGCATGATGCTGCTGCCCGGTTGCAGCGCCGGCAGCGCGATCTCACCGAGTCCCGCCAGCGGCCCGCTATTCATCCAGCGCAAATCATTCGATATCTTCATCAGGCTCACGCTAAGGACCTTGAGTTGGCCAGACAGTTCCACGGCCGTGTCCTGACTCGACAGCGCCGCGAAATAATTGTCGCTTGGCCTGAAATCGAGTCCGGTCCGCGCCGCCAGGCTGCGCGCAAAGACCGCGCCGAACTCGGGCCTCGCATTGACGCCCGTGCCCACCGCTGTGCCGCCCTGCGCCAGCTGGTATAGGCGAGGGGTCACAGACCGCAATCGGGAGATGGCATCGCCGATCTGCGCCCGCCACCCTATCAGTTCCTGCGCGAGAGTAATGGGCACCGCATCCATCAAATGGGTACGGCCTGTCTTGACCACGTCCGTGAACTCGGCCGCTCGTTGAGCCAAAACCGTGCACAGCCGGTCGAGAGCCGGCAGCAGATTCTCGTGCAGAAGCAACGCCGCAGCGACATGAATCGCCGTTGGCACGACGTCATTGCTGCTCTGGCTCATGTTCACGTGATCGTTCGCATGCACCGGCTGCGACAGGGATCTCGAAGCCAGCGTGGCGATCACTTCGTTGGCATTCATGTTGCTGCTGGTGCCCGAACCCGTTTGAAAGACGTCCACGGGAAATTGATCATCATGGCTCCCGGTGGCGACATCGAGAGCGGCAGCCTGGATCGCGAGTGCGGTCTCCTGCGGCAGATCGCCCAGATCGGCGTTGGCGGCGGCGGCCGCATGCTTGATGAGCCCCAATGCGCGAATGAAGGCCCGCGGCATCCGCAAGCCCGTGCTCGGAAAGTTCTGCACGGCGCGTTGTGTTTGCGCGCCCCATAACGCGTTCGCCGGCACATCGAGCGCGCCCATGCTGTCATGTTCGACGCGCGTGGTTGCTGTCATCGCGCCCGTCCTCCGCTGGTTCGTTCGTTTACGGTAATATTACGGATTCTACACTTAAAGCGACCGCATCCTCCGATGGCCATTTCTCCCACTGACGCGCTCTCACCCCTCGACGGCCGGTACGCCGGCAAGCTCGCTGGAGTCCGACATTTATTCAGCGAAGCCGGCCTGATGCGCGAGCGTGTGCGCGTGGAATGTGCCTGGTACCTAGCCCTGGCTTCGGGTCCCGCAGCGACTGCGCTTGCCGCGCTGCCGAGCGCCGCCCGCGACCTGATGAGCGCGCTGGCGAAGGATCCGTCCGGCACCGATGTTGCCGCGATCAAGCGCATCGAAGCGCGCACCAATCACGATGTGAAGGCGGTGGAAGTTTGGCTGCGGGCCGAGCTCAAGACGCAGGGTGCCTCGGCGGCCCAGATCGAATGGCTGCATTTCGGCTGTACTTCGGAAGACATCAACAATCTCGCGTACGCCCTCATGCTCAAGGCTGCCCGCACGACGCTTCTGCTGCCACAGCTCGAAAGCATCGCCGGGTTGCTCGACTCCTTGGCGCAGCGTCACGCCGCAACGCCCATGTTGGCTCGTACCCATGGCCAGACGGCGACCCCCACCACGGTGGGCAAGGAACTCGCCAATGTCGCCGCCAGGCTGGACAAACAGCGGATCAGTCTCGAACGCGTCGAAGTGTTAGGCAAGATGAACGGCGCTGTCGGCAATTTCAATGCGCACGCCGTGGCATTGCCGCATGTCGATTGGCTTGGCTTTAGCCGCGGCTTCGTCGAATCCCTCGGGATGACGTCCAATGCTCATACCACGCAGATCGAGCCGCACGATTGGATTGCCGAGTATTGCCATGCGCTCATGCGGGCCAATACCGTGCTCGTCGACCTCGCTCGCGACATGTGGACGTATATTTCGTTCGCTTACTTCAAGCAGCGCTTAACTGCGGACGAGGTCGGCTCATCCACCATGCCGCACAAGGTCAATCCGATCGATTTCGAAAATGCCGAGGGCAACCTCGGATTGGCCAACGCATTGCTGGCCCATTTCGCGGACAAGCTGCCGTTGTCGCGGCTGCAGCGGGACCTCACCGACTCGACCGTGCTGCGCAATCTCGGGGTCGCGATCGGGCATTCTGTCTTGAGCTATGGATCGCTGCTGGCGGGCCTGGAGAAAATAGAACTCGATCCCGCGCGCGCGGCCGGAGGATCTGGATCGCGCCTGGGAAGTCTTGGGCGAGGCGGTGCAGACGGTGATGCGGGCGCACGGGATTCCCGATGCTTACGACCGCTTGAAATCCTTCACCCGCGGACGGCCCATGGACAGGGACACGATGCGCGAGTTCATCGGGGCCTTGGAGCTGCCGCGGGCGGAGAAAGAGCGGCTGCTATGCCTGGAGCCCAAGGATTACGTCGGGTTGGCGCCGGTCCTCGCAAGGCGCACAACCCGGTCTTAGCGGCCGCTTTGTACATTAGCCCTCCGAAACGTGACGCAGTTGGCACGAGCCTTTCCGGGCCAAACGGTAGTATCCGCCAAAGCAGCGAAGCAGGGCGATAGTCCGGCAAACCTCTCCAATTGAGGCGATCAGACATGGCGGGTAATACGGAAGAACGGACGAAACCGGTCGTGGACAGGGTCTCAACCGCGGGTGCAGATCGTGCCGCGGGTTCCGGTACCCGGACCATTCTCTCCACCATGCCCGAGGTGCGCGAAGCCAGCCTTAAAGTGGCCAAGTCGGCACAACGCTTGTTATCGATCTTCACCCAAGATCTCGAGCCCTTGATTTACGGCGAGGAGCCGTTTCTCGAGGCTATCAAGCGCCTGGTATTGGCACGTTCGTACGCCAAAGTGCGCGTGCTGCTCGCCGATCCCTCGCGCGCGATGGTCGACAACAATCGGTTTCTTGCCCTGGCGCGTCGATTGACGAGCTGCATCGATTTGCGCGCGATGAGCCCCGAGTACCCGGCGAGCGCGGGCGCGTTCATCATCGCGGACGACAAGGCTCTGGTGTACCGGCTGCAGGCGGACCGCTGGGACGGCATCTCGGACATGAACGATCCGGCCGTTGTGCGCCGATATTTGAATTTCTTCGATGAGGTCTGGCAGACGAGCATGCAAGAATCGCAGATGCGGCAAATGCTGATGTAGCCACCCCTGCGCTGCGCACGCCGCTGCGCACGCCGCTACGCACGCCGCTGCGCACGCCGCTGCGCACGTCCGTATAATGGGTCCGATGCCGGGCCCCCACATCCACTCCGAAGCTCTCCCTCAAGGGAGCGGCACCGTCATCGTCGGCATGTCCGGCGGCGTCGACTCGGCCGTCGCGGCCCTGCTGCTGCGCGACTCGGGCTACGCGGTGCAGGGTTTGTTCATGTCGAATTGGGAAGACGGCGACGACGCCTACTGCACCACCGCGGCCGATTTTCAGGATGCACGCCGTGTCTGCGATATGTTGGGGATCGCGCTGCACCGCGCGAGTTTTGCCGCGCAGTACCGCGAGCGAGTCTTCGAGCACTTCTTGCGTGAATACGCCGCAGGCCGAACCCCGAATCCCGACGTTCTCTGTAATCGCGAAATCAAGTTCGGCGTATGTCTCGACTACATGCACCGTCTGGGTGCCGACGCGATCGCCACGGGCCACTATGCGCGCCTGCAGCACACACCGCGCGGCCCCCGGCTCTTGAAAGCGGTCGACGGCGCCAAGGACCAGAGCTACTTTTTGCACGCGGTCGCGCCGTCGGCGCTGAGCAAGACCTTGTTTCCGATCGGCGAGTTGCGCAAGGCGGACGTGCGCCACCTCGCGCATGCTGCCGGCTTGCCGGTGTACGACAAGCCTGACAGCACCGGAATCTGTTTCATCGGCGAGCGGCCATTTCAGGAATTCTTGAGCCGGTACTTGCGCACGGAGCCGGGCCCCATCGAGAATGATGCCGGTTTGGTCCTGGGCGAGCATCGCGGCCTCGCCCTCTACACTCTGGGTCAGCGCTCCGGTATCGGCCTCGGCGGGCGGGCGGGGAGCGCGGCGGCTCCGTGGTACGTCGCCGACAAGGACATGGAGCGCAACGCGCTCATCGTCGTCCAGGATCAAGACCACCCGTTGCTATTGTCAGATGCCTTCGATGTGGAACAGTTGCGCTGGTTGACTCCCGACATCGATACCGACTCACCGATCGAATGCGTGGTCAAGACTCGCTACCGGCAGAGCGATCTCGGCTGCACGGTGGAGCGGGCCGCCGCCGCAGGGGGCGCCGCTGCCTCGGGTGGCGCCACGATTCGGGCGGCGCCGCCGGCCCCGGGCGGCGTGTCACCTTGAGCGAACCTGCACGCGCCGTCACTCCGGGCCAGTACGCCGTTTTCTATCGGGATGCGTGCTGCCTCGGCGGCGGTGTCATTGCGCAACGATTCAATTCCCGCACGCCGCCTGCCGCCCGCGGAATCACTTATAATTATGGTTTGACCGCGGAGGGCTCATGACGGATAGCTTCAAGGCAAGAACGACGCTCACAGTGGGCGCCGTGCAATACGAGATTCTGAGTCTCGATGCCCTCAAATCGCTCAATGTCCACCGCCTGCCCTTTTCCCTCAAGATCCTGTTGGAAAATCTCTTGCGTTTCGAAGACGGCGTCAACGTGACGAAGAACGACATCGAGGCTCTTGTCAATTGGAACCCCAAGGCTCAGCCCAGTCATGAGATCGCATTCACGCCGGCGCGAGTCATCATGCAGGACTTCACAGGAGTCCCCTGCATCGTGGATCTGGCCGCCATGCGCGAAGCGATCGTCAGGCTCGGCGGGGATCCGCAGAGGGTCAATCCCCTGGCTCCCGCCGAATTGGTCATCGACCATTCGGTGCAAGTCGACGAATACGGCGCGGCAGACTCGTTGAGGCGGAACAACGAGATCGAGTTCAGCCGCAATGGCGAACGCTATATGTTCCTTCGATGGGGACAAACGGCATTCAGCAACTTCAAGGTCGTGCCGCCCAATACCGGTATCGTCCATCAAGTGAACCTCGAACGTCTGGCGCGCGTGATTTTCGCGGACGGGGTCGCAGGCGATCGGCTCGCCTATCCCGATACGTTGGTCGGCACCGATTCGCACACCACGATGGTCAATGGACTCGGCGTACTGGGTTGGGGCGTGGGCGGCATCGAGGCGGAGGCCGCCATGTTGGGCCAAGCGGTGACGATGCTGATTCCGCAAGTGATCGGCTTCAAATTGACGGGCAGCCTGCCCGCCGGCACTACGGCGACCGACCTCGTGCTCACGGTCACGGAAATTTTGCGCAAGCACGGTGTGGTCGACAAATTCGTGGAATTCTTCGGCGACGGCCTCAAGGGTCTGCCGCTCGCGGACCGCGCGACCATCGCCAATATGTCACCGGAGTTCGGCTCGACCTGCGCGATCTTTCCGATCGATGAGGAGACCATACGCTACCTCGAGCTCACGGGACGCACGGCCGATCAGATTGCGCTCGTCGAAGCCTATGCCAAGGCACAGGGACTATGGCGCGTCAACGGCGCACCGGCCGCCGACTACACCGACGTCGTCGAGCTGGACCTGTCGACGGTCGAGCCCTCTCTCGCCGGTCCGAAGCGGCCGCAGGACCGAGTGCCGCTGCGCAGTGCCAAGAGCGTCTACGAGCGAAGCGTGAAGAAGATGGCCGAGGAACGTGCGCAGAAGAATCCCCGGGCCACGGGAGTCGCGACAGCCGATGTCGGCGGGAAGACCTTCGAGGTACGCGACGGGGCCGTCCTGATCGCCGCCATTACCAGTTGTACGAATACGTCGAATCCGGCGGTATTGGTAGCCGCGGGCCTGCTTGCCCGCAACGCGGCCGCCCGCGGACTGGCCTCCAAGCCCTGGGTCAAAACCTCCCTCGCCCCCGGCTCGCGCGTCGTCACCGACTATTTGCAGAAAGCCGGACTGCTCGAGGATTTGGAGGCCTTGGGTTTTTATACGGTGGGCTATGGCTGCACCACCTGCATCGGCAACTCCGGACCCTTGAAAACGCAGATTTCCGAAGCCGTCAAGACGGCCGACGTCGTCGCTTGCTCCGTGCTTTCGGGCAATCGCAATTTCGAAGGCCGCGTGCATCCGGAAATCAAAATGAATTTCCTCGCCTCCCCGCCCTTGGTCGTCGCCTATGCGCTGGCGGGAAGCATGGATATCGATATCACTACCGAACCCTTGGGGTTGGGCAAGGACGGGAAGCCGGTATATCTCAAGGACGTGTGGCCTAGCCCCCGGGATGTGGCCGCCGCGGTAGCTGCCTGCGTCGACTCGGCGATGTTCAAGAAAGGCTACGCAAACGTGTTCTCGGGCGACGCGAATTGGAACGCCATCCGCACGCCGGCCGGCAAGATCTACTCGTGGGACGAGAAGTCGACTTACGTCAAGAATCCGCCCTACTTCGACGGCATGACCATGAAACCGGCGCCCTTGAGCGACATCAAGGATGCGCGCGTGCTGGCGCTGCTCGGCGATTCGGTCACGACCGATCACATCTCTCCCGCCGGCAATATCGCCAAATCCAGTCCGGCCGCCAAGTACCTGATGGCGCAAGGCGTGCAACCGGTGGATTTCAATTCCTATGGCGCGCGCCGCGGCAATCACGAGGTCATGATGCGCGGCACGTTTGCCAACATCCGCTTGCGCAATTTGCTGCTCCCCGGTACCGAAGGCGGCGTGACGCTGCACATCCCGAGCGGCGAGCAGATGTCGATCTTCGACGCCTCGATCAAGTACAAGGCGGCGGGCACGCCGCTGGTGATTCTCGCCGGCAAGGAATACGGCACCGGCAGCTCCCGCGACTGGGCGGCCAAAGGCACGATGCTATTGGGCGTCAAAGCCGTGATCGCCGAGAGTTTCGAGCGCATTCACCGCTCGAACCTCATCGGCATGGGTGTTCTGCCGCTGCAATACAAGGAAGGTCAGAGCGCCCTCGGGCTTGGCCTTACCGGTAAGGAATCCTTCGAAATCGTCGGCCTCAATCGCGGCGCGGCAAGGTCCGTCCAAGTCATCGCCAGGGCCGATGACGGCAGAACCACTGAATTCGAGGCGCGCCTGCGCATCGATACCCCGAAGGAACTCGACTACTACCAACATGGCGGGATTCTGCAATACGTATTGCGGCAACTCGCCGCATCAAAGGCGGCCTGAATTTATGTCTCTTACAATGTATACGGCAACCGTACCGACGTGCACTCGCGCATTGAACAGCCTGGCATCCATCCTCGAGAAGGCGGCCGCACATGCGGAGACGCGCAAAATTAATCCCGCCGTATTGCTCAATACGCGGCTCTTTCCCGACATGTTTCCCTTGGCGACGCAGATCCACATCGCCAATGACATCGCCGGCGGCGGCGCGGCACGGCTCGCCGGCATCGAGGTCCCTGTGTTCGAAGCGAAGGAGCGGAGCTTCGGCGAATGGATCGCGGCGTCGCGCGCAACGGTCGCGTATCTCGGGTCAATGAAGCCCGCGCAGTTCGAGGGGGCCGAGGACAAGACCATCACCTGGCAGACGCGCTCGTCCACGAAAAATCATGCAGGGCACGCCCTACTTGTTCCACCATGTATTGCCGAACGTATTTTTTCACGTCGCCACCGCCTATGGCATTCTCCGGCAGTCGGGCCTCGAGATCGGCAAGCAGGATTATTTGGGTAAGGCCTGAGCCGGGGGTGGGACGCTCCCGGCTTTCACCAATACCATCTCGTTTGGGTTCAGATGATTCTTGATGGCGCCATTGACCTCGTCTCGCGTCAGCGCCTTGATTACCGCCGGGAAGCTCTCCAGGCGGCTTACGTCGTACCCGCGCAGAATATTGGTCAAAATTGCATTCGCGAGGCCGGCTGTGGTCGACAAACCGACGAGGTAACTGCCGATCAAGCCTTGCTTGCGCGCCGCAAGTTCCTGGTCGGTAATCCCGTCCTTCCACCACCTGAGCAGTTCGCGGCGCGTCGAAGCAATACCCTTATCCATGAGCGCCGGCGCAAAACTCGCGGAAATGTCCCACTTGCCGTCGACCACGCTGTCTTCGGCCACCGCGGCCGAGATGTTGTAGGTCAGCCCTTCCTTGTCGCGCACGGTGCCCATCAACCGTCCGGTAAACCCGCTTCCCAGAACCGCCGTCCCCACGCGCAGCGCCAGCGCATCCGGGTCCTTGTACCGCAGACCCGTCGGCTGCCCGATGATCACCGATACGCTCGGCTTGTCGGCCAAAGGCACCGATACCTCGAGGGGCGTCTTCAGGACGGCGGGGCTTGGCGGCCGTACGAAATCTTGGCCGCCGCTCCAGCCGGAAAACACCGTGCCGATCTGGGCCTGGGTCTCCGGCGCGCCGACATCGCCGACCACGACCAAGACCATGTGAGCGGGTCCGTAATATTTCGCGTGAAAGGCCTTGAGTTCATCGAGAGTCGCGGATTTTGCCGCGGCCTCATACTCGGTCACCGAGTGCGGGCGATTCGGGTGCCCTGCGGGAAATGCCGCGCGCGCAAAGGCTTCCTGCGCGCGCGCTTCGGTATTCTGCGCCGAGGCTTCCAAGGCGCCGATGAATTGCTGCTTTGCCTTGGCGAATTCTGCCGGTTGCAGGGCCGGCGTGCGCAGCTCCGCGGCAATGACTCCGAGAACCAGCGGCAGGTCCTTCTTGAGGCACTTGGCCCTAACTTCCAATGTTTGCGGTCCCACGCTGAAGGCGATTTCCGCGCCGACGTTATCCAGCTGCTCCGCAATCGCGAACTTGTCGAGCATTTTCGTGCCACGGTCGAGCATCATCCCGGTCAACGTCGGAATCGCGATATTGCCGGGCTCCGCCATTGCGTCGCCGGCCGGCAGCGACCCCAATACGACGACCACGTCCTTCACGTCGGTGCGGTAGGTGATCAGATCGATTCCCGCAACCTGAGTCCGGTGGCTCTGTTCCGCCACGTTCGCAGCGGCGGCGGCGCTCGCCAATAACAGCGCAGTCCCCAGATAGTGCCGCATCACGAGCCTTTCTCCGCTGTCGGTGGAACCGGAATGAACCAGCCCGCCGTGGCCTGATCCTCCTTGAGATACTGCGCGGCGACACGCTGCACGTCCGCGGGAGTCACGAGTTGCACCTTCTGAGGAAAGGTCACATAGAGAGTCCAGTCGCCGACGCCGATCCATTCATTGATTTCGGAGGCGATCGCCGCGGTTCCATCTCTTTTGTAAGCGTCGGCGGCGATATATTGCTGTTTCACTCGGGCCACCTCCGCTGCGGTCACGCCGTCCGATTTTACTTTGGCGATTTCCGCCATGAGCGCTTTCTCCACTTGGGCGTGGGTCACCCCGGGGGCGAGAATCGCGTACACGGTGTGCAGCGACAGATCGTGGTGCGGATCGGTTCCCGCCCCGGCGTTCAGCGCCAAGCCTTGATCGACGAGCGCCCGATACAGCCGCGCATTCTTGCCGGAACTCAAAATGGCATCGAGCATATCGAGGGCCGGCAGATCGGGGTCCCGGCCGTTCGGAACCTTATGTGCGACGATCACGGTCCCGAGCTCGCCCGGGCGTTTCACGGTGACGCGGCGCTCGCCGCTTTGCGCCGGCTCCTCGGTGTAAATCGGCGGAATAGCCGCCGGAGAATGCGTATAAAGGCCATAGTATTTCTTGACCAGGTTCAACGTGGCCGCGGCTTCGATATCGCCGATCACCGCAACCGTCGCATTATTGGGCCAATAGAACGTATCGTAGAACTCGCGCAACTTCGTGATCGGCACATGCTCTATGTCGCTCTTCCAGCCGATCGTCGGGTGGTGGTACGGCAGTGCTTCGTATGCCGCCGCCGTCACCTCCTCCATGAGCACGCTGTCCGGATCGTTTTTGCCGCGTTCGTATTCGTTGCGCACGACGGTCATTTCGGACTGCCGATCGGCGTCGCGCAGCCACAGATGGCGCATCCGATCGGCCTCGATCGCGATATACCCTTCCAGGCTTTCCCGCCCGATCGTCGCGAAGTAATTCGTGCGGTCGAAGGACGTCGAGGCGTTGAATTGACCGCCGACGTGCTCGAGGAATTGCTTGACGCTGTTGCCCTTGGGGTCGTTGAAGTTTTCGCTCCCCTTGAACATCATGTGTTCGAGGATGTGCGTCGCCCCCGTGGTGCCCGTCACCTCGTTGCGTGATCCGACCTGGTACGTCACTTGGAAAGTCACCACGGGCGCGGAATGGTCGGGGACCAAGCAGAACGGTGAGCCCGTTGCTGTCGAGGCGATATTCGTCGACGCCGCCGAACGACTTCACATGGGTAAAGCCTGCGACGGCAACGGGTCCCTCCTGGGGCCGCGGCCGCGGCTGTCTGCGTCGAGGGTGCCCCATGAAGCCGCTAGCGCGCACGCCATCCACGCGTATCGCAGGCCGCCATATCCGACTCTGTCATCCATAGGAACTCCCGTTACGTCGCTTGCGAACCAAGGCGGCAATTCTAGTTCGTTCTGGTTTCAGGCGCGGCGTATTTTGGCGGACAGACTACGCGGCGACCGCCTGCACTTCATCGGTCCACACCCGGAAGCGCTGTAGCACATTCGGCCCGAAGGTCATGCAAATGGCAACGTCTGCCGCATCCCGTCCGCGGGCGATCAGCACGCGCCCGATCCGCCGTTGGTTGTTGCGGGGATCGAAGACGCACCATCCTCCGCCGATGTAGGCTTCGAACCAACCGGCGAAATCCATGGGGGCATCCGCAGGCGGGACCCCGATGTCCCCTAGGTAGCCGGTGCAATAGCGAGCGGGGATGTTCAAGCTTCGGCACAAGGTGATGGCGAGATGCGCAAAATCTCGGCACACGCCGCGCCGTTCACTATATGTTTCCCAGGCGGTCTTGGTAGGACGGGCGCTTTGATAGTCGAACGCGATGTGCTGGTGCACGAAATCGCAAATGGCCTGCACCCGCCTCCAACCCGGCATCATGCCGCCGAACTGACTCCATGCCATGGGCGACAGCAGTTCGGTTTCGCAGTAGCGGCTCGGAAGCAGGAACTCCAAGGTCTCGTCGGGCAGCGATTCGACCGTGTGCTCGAACGCGTTTGGGAAGCTGGGTTCCAGGACCCCCAAGTCCTGGATCAGGGCGTCGCTCGTGACCCGGAACGCTCCCGGAGGCGCGACCAAGCGCGTGCACCAGTTGCCGAAACTGTCGCGATACATGCGCAGCGGCACGGCCGGCTCGGTAACGATGGCATCCGGACGAACCAAGTCGGATGTGCGGCTGTAGTGGACGTTGAGGATCGCGATCATCGGCGTAGCTTGGGGAAACTCGTAGGCCAACTCGTAGCCAAGTCGTATCAACATCTCGTTTCACCTTAGTTTCGCATCCGAGCGAGCGGCACGAATTTGCCACGCTGGCGCGCGCGAGCACAGTGCTCGCCGACGTCACGAATTGTAGGCTGCCTCCTACGCGCTGAGTATCCGAGTCAATCCGAGAATCGAGCGCATGAAAGGCGCCGCGATTTCGAGTCGCTGCGCGATCTCGGCGACCGCACCGATTTGGGGCGCGAATTCGAGCGGATGCCCGGCTTCGAGGTCGGCAAGCATCGAGGTCTTGAAGTCGCCAAGCCGCTGCGTAACGGCGATGCGCTCGAGGGGAGTCATGCCCACGTTCAAATCCAATCGCCGCGCGCAAAGCTGCATCTCCTCCATCATGCGCACGCACAATTCCCGGACATCCGCGTCGGCGAGCATCTTGGCGGTACCGCAACGAGCCAGGGCGCTCAAGGGATTCATGTTCATATTGCCCCAGAGTTTCGCCCACACGTCGTGGCGGATGCGCCGCGAAATTTCCGCGTTGATGCCGCCGCTGCGCAATCCGGCCGCCACTTGCTCCAGACGCTCGGTGATCTCGCCGTTGGGCTCGCCTAGAAGTAGGCGGTCGGCGGCCACGACCTGAACATGCGCAGGGGTGAGCACCCGTGCCGATGCGTGTACGACCGAACCCAAAATACGTCCCCTCGGAAAGGTCCGTTCCTGCGTTCGCGCCGGGTCCACCGATTCGAGGGACTGGTTCGCCAAGACACCGCCGAAATCGTGGAAGAACCACCACGGTATGCCATTGGTGCCGCTGACGACGACGGTGGAAGGACCGATGAGCGGACTCAACGAGGGCGCAAGTTCGGGCAGTACCTGCGCCTTGACGGTGAGGAACACGAAGTCGTGAAACCCCAGCTGGTCGGATGAGCCCGCACGCGGCCGGCTATGTCGGACTGCGCCGTTACATTGCACACAGAGACCCTCGGCTCGCAGGGCAGCGAGCGTCGAACCGCGCGCTACCACCGATACAGCCCATCCGGCGCGGTCAAGCGCATCGGCAATCCACCCGCCGATGGAACCCGCGCCGACGATGGCAGCTGATGGACTCATGTTAAAAGAATAGCAAACTCGGCCAACGCGCCGTTTTCTTGCCGGACACGGGTCCGTGTGGCAAGATCGTGTGATCTATGTTCGAGATAAATTCTTTAACTCATTGTATTAACTGATTTTTAATGATCTTTAAAAGTACCGCCGCAGCACACCGCTCGGTCGCGGTGTTCGATCTCGACGGCACGCTCACGTGGCGCGATACCTTGCTGCTCTTCTTGATGAGCTATGTGCGCCGGCATCCGTGGCGCGTCTTGGGGCTCTGGCGTCTGCCCTTCGCTCTGCTGAGCTTCGCGGCCCGGCACGATCGCGGCCTCCTCAAATCTCGGCTCATCCGCATGGTCATGGGCGGAGCCAGCCGGACCGATGTCGACAACTGCGCCGAGGCATTCGCGAACTCGCTGCAACCGCGCCGCCGGTTACGGGCCGCCGCACTCGCCGCACTCGAGGCACACCGGACCGCGGGCGACCACCTTGTCTTGTTGTCGGCAAGCCCGGATTTATACGTGCCGCGCATCGGCCGCGTGCTGGGGTTCGAACGCACGCTATGCACGGAGATCGAATGGCGCGGCGACCGGTTGGTCGGGGCGCTGAAGAGCGCGAATCGCCGGGGTGCTGAAAAAGTGCGTTGCCTGAGGCGGGTGCGCACCGAGTACCCGGGCTTGCCGATCATCGCCTACGGCAACAGCGCCTCCGATCTCGAGCATTTGCGCGAAGCCGATCGTGCCTTGCTGGTCAACGGCAATCCCGCCGCACGCGCATTGGCGGCGCAATCGGGCGTTCCAACCTCGGATTGGACATAAACTACCCCGCATTCGAAACAAAGCTCAGACTCGCCCGGTCTATTGGACGAATGCTTCGAACCCGAGAGAGAGAGCCATGCGCAGGAGATCAACCAGTTCCCGGATCGTGCCCTCGGATATAACGCCGCACGAGCAATACCTGTCGCGGCGCGATTTGCTCTCGGGCGGCCTGGGTTTGGCCGCCATCCAAAGCATCGGCGGCTTCGCACGCAACGCCGTTGCCCAAGCCCCGGCGGCCCTCGCCTATGCAAAAAATGCGGCCTTGAGCGTTACCGAGGCGCCCAACTCGTATACCGACATCACCACGTACAATAATTACTACGAATTTGGCACCGATAAATCCGACCCGTCGCAGAACGCGCAGAAATTTCGCACATCGCCCTGGAATGTCGCCGTCGGCGGGGAGGCTGAAGTGACGGGCACCTTCAGCCTGGAGGACATTCTCAAGGCCCACCCTTTGGAAGAGCGGATCTATCGGCTGCGCTGCGTGGAAGCCTGGTCGATGGTGGTTCCGTGGGTGGGCTTCCCGCTGGGCGACTTGCTCAAGCGATTCAAACCGACGTCCAAAGCGAAGTTCGTCGAATTCAAGACCCTCTACGATCCGAAACAGATGCCCGGCCAGCGATCTTCGGTGCTCGAGTGGCCTTATGTCGAAGGCTTGCGCATGGATGAGGCCATGCACCCCCTGACGCTCATGGCGGTCGGCCTGTACGGCAAGGTGTTGCCGAACCAGAACGGCGCCCCGCTGCGGCTGATCGTTCCTTGGAAATACGGTTTCAAGGGCATCAAATCCATTGTCAGCATCAAATTTGTCGAGCGCGCGCCGCGCACCACGTGGGCCGGTTCGGCAGCCAACGAGTATGGTTTCTTTGCCAATGTCAATCCGGACGTCGACCATCCGCGATGGAGTCAGGCAACCGAGCGCCACATTGGCGCCAATGCGTTCGGCCGGCGCCAGCCCACCCTTCCGTTCAACGGCTACGCGGCTCAGGTGGCGAGTTTGTACTCGGGAATGGATCTGCGGAAATTCTTTTGATGCGGCAGATCCGTTGGCTATTGAAGCCTATCGTGTTCCTCGCCTGTCTTCTCCCGGCCTTGCACATCGGCGTCGGGGCGCTGAACGCAGCCGGCTTTTTGCACGTCCGCGGCATCTCCTTGGGCGCGGACCCCGTCAAGGTGATGCTGCACACGTGCGGCCGGTGGACGCTCAACTTCCTGATGATCACCCTCTGCATGACGCCGCTCAGGGATCTGACGCACTCCGTGCTGTGGCTCAAATTTCGGCGGATGTTCGGACTATTCGCGTTCTTCTACGTGCTGCTGCACTTCTCGGTGTACCTGTTGCTCGATCAGAACGGTCAACTGGGCGCATTGTGGCAAGACATCGTCAAACGGCCGTACATCACGATCGGCGTGCTGGGAATGCTTCTGCTGATTCCGCTGGCGCTCACCTCCACGGCCAAGGCGCAGCGTCGATTGGGAAGGCGCTGGACGCAATTGCATCGCCTGATCTACGTGATCGCGATTCTCGGCGCGTGGCACTTTTGGTGGCAAGTGAAGAAGGACATCCGCGAGCCGCTGCTGTACGTCTTCGGCCTCGCGCTGCTGCTCGGATATCGCGTGTGGAAACGCCGCCAATCGCTCGTACGCCTCAGCGGCGCACGCTTTGCAAGGACTGATGGAGCCTGAGCATCAAGCTCTCGGTCGTTTGCCAGTCGATGCAGGGGTCGGTGATCGACATCCCGTACTCGAGCTTGCTCAAGTCCTTGGGGATGGTTTGGTTTCCCGCTTTTAAATGACTCTCCAGCATGAGCCCGACAATCGAACGGTTGCCATCGCCTATTTGAGCGATGCAGTTCTCCGCCACTTGAGGTTGCAGGCTGGGATCCTTGTTGGAGTTGCCATGGCTGCAATCGACCACGATCGTGGCGGGCAGGTCGGCGGCGGCCAACTCGCGCTCCGCCAGCGCTATGCTCACCGCATCATAGTTGACCCGGCCGCCGCCCCCGCGCAGCACGAGGTGCGCATGCCCATTGCCGCGCGTGCGAAACACCGCCGACTGTCCCTGCTGCGTGATGCCGAGAAAGTGATGGGGATGCCGCACCGATTGCAGGGCGTTGATCGAGGTTGCGAGCGAGCCGTCGGTACCATTCTTGAACCCTACCGGGGTGGATAGACCGCTCGCCATTTCCCGATGGGTCTGCGACTCGGTGGTGCGCGCGCCGATGGCGGTCCAAGTGATCAGTTCGGACAGATACTGCGGCATGATCGGGTCGAGAGCTTCCGTGCCGGCCGGCAACCCCAGCTCGGCGATGTGCAGCAACAATTCCCGCGCCAAGAGGATGCCCTTTTCGATATGAAAGGAGTCATCCAGGTCCGGATCGTTGATCAATCCCTTCCAGCCCACGGTGGTGCGCGGCTTTTCGAAGTACACTCGCATGATGGGCAATATCGTGGACTCGACCTGGACTGCAAGATCCTTGAGGCGGGCCGCATACTCGCGCGCGGCGACCACATCATGGATCGAACAGGGCCCGACCACCACGAACAAACGCGGGTCGCGGCGCTCCAAGATCGCCCGAACAGTCTCGCGCGAATCGAACACCGTCTGCGCCGCACGCGAGGTCAACGGCAGGCGCCGTTTCACCTCTTCGGGCGTCGCCAAGAGATCGCTCGAGGCGACATTGACGTTCTGCAATCGATCTTGAGTGCTCGTCACCGATCGGCCTACATCGACGTTCTGATGGTCCAAAGTTCGGGAAAGAACTTCAGTTCCAGCGCTTTCGTCAAGTACGATACGCCGCCCGTACCGCCCGTGCCGCGCTTATCGCCGATGATCCGCTCGACCGTCTTGACGTGGGCGAATCGCCACAACTGGAACTTGTAATCCAGGTCGACCAAACGCTCGGCCAATTCATACAGATCCCACTCCTTGACGGAATTATGGTAGACGCTCAGCCACGCGGCCGCCACCTGCTTGCTGGCCTGGTAGGGCTGCGTGAAATCGCGGTCGATGGCCTCCGGCGGCACGTCGAGACCACGCCGGCTGAGCAGGCGTAATACCTCGTCGTAAAGGCTCGGCGCGCGCAGTGCGCGCTCGAGCGTCTCGTAGACTTGCGGATCGCCGCGGAAAACCTTGATGGTCTCGGCGTTCTTGTTGCCGATGAGGAACTCCAGCATTCGATATTGGGGCGACTGAAAACCGGAGGATTTGCCCAAAGTGTTGCGGAAGGCCGAGTAGTCGTGCGGCGTAATCGTCGCCAGCACGTCCCATGTATGCAGCAACTGCTGCTGTATCGTCGAGACGCGCGCCAACATTTTGAACGTGGGGCCCAAGTCATCGCGCCGCACGCAGTCGACGGTTGCGGCGAGTTCATGCAGGCACAGCTTCATCCACAATTCCGAGACCTGGTGAATGATGATGAAGAGCATCTCGTCGTGCTGGTAGGACAGCGGATGCTGTGCGTCGAGCAGCTTGTCGAGATTGAGGTACTGCGAATAACTCAACGCATCGGTCAGGTCCCAATGCACCTGTTCATCGCTCAAATCGACGAAGGGCTTCGCCTGCGGCGTAGTCTCGTTCATATTATGCCTTGAAGACCCAGCCGGGCACGGTGCGCCAGCCCGCAATCAAGTCACGGTCCAAGCGCCGGTAGTCGGGCTCGAGATTTTCAACCAGACGCCAAAAACTGGCCGAATGATTCATGTGCCGGGTATGCGCGAGCTCATGGACGAACAAATAGCGCACGACCTCGAGGTTCAGGAACAGCAGCGAGCAATTCAAGCTCACGGTCCCGCGGGTCGAACAGCTCCCCCAACGCGTCCTCTGACGACGAATCGACACTCGGGCGACCGAACAATCCAGCTCGGCCGCCAACTGCAGCAAGCGCGGCGCCAATCGTTCGTAAGCGGCGGCTTTTAACCAGCTCTGAAGCTGCCGGCGGGCGCCCGGCTCGTCCGAGGCCTGCACCAAGATACTGTCGGAAGTTTGCCGCAGGGCGCGTCTCGGAGCCTGACGCCATTCGACCGCGAATTTCTCGCCCGTGCACGCGAACTCGATGGACGGGGGCACCGGTTCGCTGTGCGCCGCAAAACATCGCATGGCGGCGACCTTGCGATCTATCCATGGCGTAAAGCGCTGCACGAAGTCGCGCACCGCATGCGCCTTGACGCCGATCGGCACCACGATTTCCACGTGGCCGCCCACATGCACGCGCGCGGTCAGCCGTCGCGCGCGCGTACTCACGCGAACGGCGAACGGGTCGACTGCCCCCCGCGTCTCGAACAGCGATAACTGCGTGCCTTGTGATGGCTTCATCGCGCCGAATCATACCAGGTTAGGCTGGCCCAGGACCGCGTCGCCCTCATCGCCGAACCAGAAGAGCCAACTGGCGCTGCGCCTCCTTGTAGTCGGGCGCGACGATCAAGGATTTTTCAATCCAGTTGCGCGCGCCCACATGATCGCCGCGCGACAGCAACTCCCGGCCAAGAGCCAAATACGACTCCGCATGTCCCCATCCCGGAGTGTCGATGTTCGTGGCCGAGGTTTGGTCGAACAGCTGCACGGCCTGCTGTAATTGCGCCAGCGCCTGCTGCCGTTCCGGAGTGCCCGCCTTCGCGCGCGCCAAACCTTCCATGCTCGAAAGAAACACGGCGCGAGGATTGTGCGGCGCGAGGCTCAACGCGGTCTTGAGCCGCTCCTCCGACCGCGCCCGCAACAGCCCCGATCCCAGGCTTCGACGGTCGGCGAGGCTTGAGTAGCAGGCCGATTGAAGGATCAGGGCCTCCTCGGACTTGACGTCTTGCGCCAGCACGGGCTTGAGTTGGTCGATGCACTCGGCGAAGGCAGAATCCGCTTCGCGCGCATTGGCCTTGCCGGCCAGAAGTCCGCGGCGGTATTGCGCGTGCGCCAAGTGATATCGCAGCGCCGCGTCGCCCGTGTCCGCCTGCACCCGCGTCGCCAATTCTTGAACCAGATTCCCGAGGTTGTTGATATCCTCGGTGTGATACGCATAGAGAATTTGCGCTTGTATGTCTCCGCCCAGCTGCGCCGATGCAGCGGCGGCGAGCAGCAGCCACAGCGCCGATGCTGCGATACCCCTGGCGATGACCACATAAAGCAGTCCCCACAGTCGCATAAAAATACGGTTCCCGCGTTTACAATGACCGCATGAAGATATCACTAATCGATATTGGGTCGAACCTCACCCACGACAGCTTTGCTCGGGATATCGACGCGGTGGTGGCGCGCGCGCTCGAGGCGGGGGTGCGGCGTCAGGTGGTGACGGGTTCGGATCTGGCGAGTTCGATACGCGCTGCGGCGCTCGCGGCCACGCAGCCGGCGCTCCTATCGAGCACCGCCGGCGTTCATCCCCATCACGCCCAGGGCTTCGATGCGTCGCTGCGCGATGCCCTGTGCCAGGTGCTGCGCCGGCCGGAGGTGGTCGCGGTCGGCGAGTGCGGCCTGGATTACTTCCGCAATTTCTCGCCGCCCGAGGCGCAGCGCGCCGCCTTCATCGCGCAGTTGGAACTCGCCGTTTCGGCGCGCAAGCCGGTGTTCCTCCATCAACGCGACGCACATGCCGACTTTGCCGCCATCCTCAAGGATTTTCGCCGCGGCCTCACCGGCGGCGTTGCGCATTGCTTTACCGGCGGGCGAGCGGAACTGGAGGACTATCTCGCGCTCGATCTTCACATCGGCGTCACGGGGTGGGTGAACGACGAGCGGCGCGGCGAGAGCCTGCGAACATCAGTCCCGCACATTCCGAGCGATCGGTTGATGGTGGAAACGGACGCTCCTTATCTTTTGCCTCGCGATCTCGTCCCGCGTCCGAAATCGCGGCGTAATGAACCTGCCTACCTGCCCCATGTTGCGCGTGCCGTTGCGCACCTGCGCGGCGATTCCTTCGAGGAGGTCGCGGCCTCGACCACCCGCAACGCGATCCGATTCTTCGGACTCCAGGCGGCCTAGACCGTCAGACCGACCCTGTCCGCAGCGCCTGCATGCGATGCTCCTCGGCCGGCATCAAAGGCTGGTGAAGAGGTGCGGGCTCGGCCGAAGCTGCGTGAGCAGCCGGCTCCATGCGTCCGCAAATCCGGCAAATTCCGGCGATGATTTCATGCCGACATCGACGACGGGAAATTCCACTTCGATGCCGTCCAGCATGAGCACCCACTTCGGAAATCCTTTGGTGAATTTGCCGGCGTTCGAGAACACCAATCGTCCTTCCACGGGCACATCTCCAACCAATGCCTTGACCGCCGCGATCCGGTCGTACAGCGCCGGCTGCGGATTATCGAAGGTATATCTGCGGCCCCGCCCGATCACGGTCCAATCGTCCATCTGATCGCCGCCGAAGATCAGCCCGGCGACGCGGCGCGTGTCGAGCACGAGCACGCCGCGCGGCGTAAGTAGCAAATGGTCGATATGGATGAAGCCGCCCATGCCGTCGGGAACCAGAACTTGGTGCGCGGACTCGAATGCAACGCGTTCCAGGCGCGCGAGCAATGCGACGCGCCGCGAGCGACGCTGGTACGCCCGCACGCCCCAGTAGCCGCCGGCAAGCAGCAGCAAAACAGCCGCGCCTATTCCGATCCACTCCGGGTCTATTCCGATGCTGGTCATTCGAGCGCTGCGGCCAGGGCATCGAGCGTGGGGGGCAGGTCCACGGCATGCCGTGGCAGTCGCAGCAGCCGCTCGAGGCTTTCGGGAATCGTCACCGGCTTGCCGATGATGGGCTCGACGATTTCATTGAACTTTGCCGGATGCGCGGTGGCGACCAACACCCAAGGGCCGTCGCGGCGTTCCGCTGCGCCGAGGCGGCTATAGACTTCCGCCGCAGTCGCGGTGTGCGGGCACCATTCGCGTCCAAAGCGCATGAAGTCCTCTCCGATACGAGCGTGGATTGTAGCGTCATCGACCCAGTCCGCGCTCACTTGTTCGCGGATGTCGCGCCAGCTCGGATACAGCGCACGCATTCGTTCCATGTTGCTTGGATTTCCGACATCCATGGCCGACGCCAGCGTCGCGATACTCGGGCGCGGCATCCACACTCCCGTTTCCAGGAAATCAGGAACGGTGCGGTTGGCATTGTGCGCCAGGATGATGCGGGCGATCGGAAACCCGAGCGCCCTCGCCCACACGGCGGCGAAGGCATTGCCTAAATTGCCGGCTGGAATGATGTATGAGGCCTTGGCGCCCGCGCGTCGTTCGACATCGAGGCTCGACGCCGCGTAGTAAACCATCTGCGGCAGCAGGCGGCCGACATTGATGCTGTTTGCGGAACTGAAGCGGTGCCGGCGGTTCAAGCGCGGATCTCCGAATGCCTCCTTGACCAGCCGCTGGCAATCGTCGAAGGTGCCGGCAACCCGCAGCGACGCGACATTCTCCCCCCAACAGGTCAGCTGTTGCTCCTGCCGCGGACTTACGAGACCGGCGGGGTACAGGATCACCACCCGCGCCCACGGGCGGCGGTGGAAAGCCGCTGCCACTGCGCCACCAGTGTCTCCGGAGGTCGCCACCAGAATGGTCAAAGGTTGCGCGGCCTCGGTCTTCAGGCGCTGCAGGCTCTCAGCCAAAAAACGCGCGCCGAAGTCTTTGAAGGCTGCGGTCGGTCCGTGGAAGAGCTCGAGCGCGAATAGGGGGTCTCGGCACGCGGTCACGGCAGTCGTTGGTGCCGCGAAATCGAGCGCAGCATCCGCGATCTCGCCGAGCGCCGGCTGCAACCGGTCGCCGGCGAAGAAGCCGGCAAGCGCTCCGCGCGCGATCTGCGGCAACGCCTCGACCCCCGCGAAACTCGCCGGATCGACCGCCGGCAGTCGGGTCGGAACGTACAAGACCGCCGTCGGGCGCGAGGCCCTGAGAGATCGCCTCGCTCAAGTCGACGGGGGGCGCGGCGCGGCGGGAACTCACGAACTTCAATTCCGCCGTCATGCTTTCACGACTCTCGCACCGTAATTTTCCATTCCGGAAATCCAATAATCCGACTGCAAACCGTGGGCGGCGAAGGCGGCCACCATGGCGCCGCGCACCGCCTCGGCGTATTGGATTTCGGCCCAGGCAAACACCGTCGGTCCTGCACCGGAGATGGAGCAGCCGAGCGCACCGGCCGACATGGCGCCGCGCTGCACGTCCTTGAAACCGGGAATCAACGAGTGCCGCTGCGGCTCGATGATGACGTCGTTGAAGGAATCGCGAATCATGTCCAGATCGTTCGAATAGCAGCCGCTGATGAACCCCGCCAGATTGGCGCTCGCCCAAACGAAATCCGAACGAGTGACATCCGCTTTGAGGATCGCGCGCGCCTCGCGAGTTCCGAGGTACATATGCGGATGGGCCAGGACGCACCGTACCGACGGCGGAACGGGAATCTGCTTTACCCGCGGATTGTCGATGCCTACGGTGAGGATCAGGCCGCCGAACAGGCAGGGCGCGATATTGTCGATGTGCGCGGAGCCACTGGCGACGATTTCGCCCTGCATTGCGAATTTGAGCAGCTCGAGCCGCGGCAGCGGGGCTTCCAGCAGCGCATTCGCCGCCACGACCGCCGCCACCGCCGAGGCCGCCGAACCGCCCAAACCGGACCCGAGCGGGATACCCTTATCGATATCCATCTCGAAGCCAAAATTCAATGCGAGCGCCGTGTGCAGCGCCTGGACGGCGCGACCGGCGGTGTTTTGCGCCGGAGCGACCGGTAGTTCGCCGGCAATGCCGCTGATCGAGCGAATGCGCACCACGCTTTCGTCGATACGGCGCAAGCGCACCTTGTCGCCGAGAGCCTCCACGGTGTGTCCCAGGATATCGAAGCCGATGCCCACGTTGGCAACCGTGGCCGGTGCGAAAGCGGTGACGTCGGAAAGCATTACAGATGTGCTCCGAGATAGGCGGATAATCGCAGCAAATCCGAGAAGACGCCGCCCGCAGTCACCTCCGGACCGGCTCCCGGCCCCTGCACGATCAACGGATTGTCGCAGTATCGGCGAGTCGCAAACCGCACGACGTTGTCGGTGAGCGCAATATTCGCGAAGGCATGCTTGGCATCGAGATGCATCAATCCCACCGTGGCCTTGCCGGCCTCATCGACGCGGCCGACGTAGCGCAGGACCTGGCCCTTGCGGCGCGCCTCCGCCAGTGTTGCCGCCATCGTGGCGTCGAATTCCGGAAGACGCGCCATGAATTCCTCGACACTGCATTTTTCGAGCGCCTCCGGCACCAGCCCTTCCACGCGCACATCCGACATCTCCAGAGTCAGCCCCATTTCCCGGCCCAGGATGATGAGCTTGCGGGCGACATCCATCCCCGACAAATCATCGCGCGGATCAGGTTCGGTGTATCCCTTGGCCTTGGCGGCGCGCACGATGGATGAAAATGATTCGCGGCCGTCGAAAAGGTTGAACAGATAAGCCAGGGTGCCCGAGAAAATACCTTCGATGCGAGTGATCTCATCGCCGGTGCCGCGCAGATCGCGCAGTGTCTGAATGATCGGCAAGCCGGCGCCTACCGTGGCCTCGTACAAGTAATGGGTGCCGGCAGCACGAGCCGCCTCCTGTAGGGCCCGGTAGTACGGCAATGCTCCGCTGTTGGCTTTCTTATTGGGCGTCACCACATGAATGCCGCGCGTCAACCACGCGGCATAGTTCTCGCCCACATCGGCGCTCGCCGTGCAATCCACGATGACGGTGTGCGGTATGTAGTCGGCCTGCACATGGTCGGCGAATTTTTCGAGATCCAAAGGCTCTCCGGCTTCGGCCAGTCGCTCCCTCCAATGGTCGAGATCGACGGCGACCTGGTCCAACAGCATGCGTTTGGAGCCGGCGATCGCGCGCACCCGCAAATCCAGATTCAGCGCGCGCAGGCGCTCGATCTGCGTCGCGATCTGGGCCAAGAGCACGCACCCGACGGTGCCCGGTCCGATCAAGCCGATCGACAGCGTGTTCGGTGACAAGTAGAAGGCGGCATGCACGGCGCGCAGCGCCTTGGCGCCGACCTTGCCGTCCACCACGACCGAGATATTGCGTTCGGAGGCGCCCTGCGCGATCGCCCGCACGCTGATTGCGGCATCCCCCAGCGAGTTGAAAACCTTGGCCGCGACGCCGTGCGCGCCGGCCATGCCGTCGCCGACCACGGCGAGAATGCTCATTCCCAAGCCGACTTCCACATGCTGAATCTGTCCGTCGCGCAGCTCCGCGTCGAACGCCCGCCGCACCGCTTCCTCGGCGCGCAACGCTTGCGCTTCCGGGATGGCGAAGCAAATTGAATGTTCCGAACTGCCTTGAGAGATCAAGATGACGGAGATACCCGCGTCGCGAAGCGCACCGAACAAACGATGTGCCGTACCCGGAACGCCGATCATGCCCGCGCCTTCAAGATTCACGAGCGCTACCGGATCGATGGTGGTGATGCCCTTGACCTTGAGCGCGGATATGGGATTCGCGCAAATGAGGGTGCCCTGCTTCTCCGGAGCGAAGGTATTGCGGATGAAGATCGGGATATCACGCGCGATCGCCGGCTCCATGGTCTGGGGATGGATGACTTTAGCGCCGAAATAAGCGAGCTCCATGGCCTCGTTGTACGAGAGCTGATCGATGACTTGGGCGTTCGGCACGAGCCGCGGATCGGCCGAGAGCACGCCGTCGACATCGGTCCAGATGATGATCTCTGCGGCACCGAGCAAGGCGCCGAAGATGGAGCCCGAAAAATCGCTGCCGTTGCGCCCGAGCGTCGTCTGAATTCCCTTGGTGGTGCTGGCAATGAAACCCGTCACGACGAGCCGGCCGGTGAACCCCTGCGGCACGAGCCGCTGAAGATTCGCGGCGCTTGCAGCCCATTGCACGGCAGGACCGAGCGATCCCCATTCGACGATGACGATTTCGCGGGCGTCGAGCCATAGCACCTCGCCCCTGATTCCGGCCCGCTCGCGGAGGTAGGGTGCAAACAGACGGGTCGACCAAATCTCGCCATAGCCCGCAATCACGTCGCGCATCGGATGGGTCGAGGAGCGGATGAGGCGCACGGTCTGCAGAATGCCGGCGATATTGCGGCAATCCTGCTCCAGCTGTTCGCGGTAAAGGGCGCACGCACCGGCGGAGACCAATGCGGCCGCGAGCTCCAGGTGGCGGCTCTTGAGTGCCTCGACCGCAGCAAGGAAATCGCCGTCTGGCTTTTCGGCCAACGCGACCAAACCGAGCAACGCGTCCGTGACGCCGCGGCAAGCCGACAACACCACTGCCTCGCGCGGATGGGGCGACGCCTCGACGATATCGGCGACGCGGCGGAAACAACCGGCGTCAGCGACGCTGGAACCGCCAAATTTATGTACGATCCAATTGTCCATGTTCACACGCGCCCTTTCCACCTGGGCGTTCTCATTGTCCCTCTCCGGATTATTTGATGAATTGCGGGGGTAAGCCGCTAGACAGCCCGGAACTTTAATCGCACGGTGGGGACGCTAGCAAGCAATTCCGGTGGCGCGAAGCTTACTCAAGGCCGCCCGCGGCGCGCACCCTTCGGCTCGCGCCGGCCCGGGGTACCGGTCCGGCCACGGCCCGATTTCGGAAGCCCCGTATGCTGCGTGCGGAAGGGCAGCCCCGCCGGGCGCTTGAGCCCGGGCTGCCCGCCCACGGGCTGGTAGGCCGGGATGAGATGGTGCTTGCCGTTGCCGATCAGGTCGGCGCGCCCCATGCGCTTCAGCGCGTCGCGCAATACCGGCCAATTATCCGGATCATGATATCGAAGGAAAGCCTTGTGCAGACGGCGCACTTTGATTCCTTTCGGTATGACCACCTCCTCGCTCGCGCGAGTGATGCGCTTGAGCGGATTCTTGCCCGAGTGAAACATTGCGGTGGCGGTCGCCATCGGCGAGGGCAAAAATGCCTGTACCTGATCGGCTCGAAAACCGTTCTTCTTGAGCCACAATGCGAGCTCGAGCATGTCCTGATCGCGGGTGCCGGGGTGAGCGGCGATGAAGTAAGGAATCAAATACTGTTCCTTGCCCGCTTGCTTCGAGTACTTGTCGAACAACTCCTTGAACCGGTAGTACGCGCCCACGCCGGGCTTCATCATTTTCGATAGCGGCCCCTCGCCGATGGCCTCGGGTGCGATTTTCAGGTACCCGCCGGTATGATGCGTGGCGAGTTCCCTGACGTACTCGGGCGATTCAACGGCGAGGTCGTACCGTACGCCGGAGGCGATCAACACTTTCTTCACTCCCCTGACTGCACGCGCTCGCCGATACAGATCGATGAGCGGCGCGTGATCGGTGTTGAGGTTCGGACACACGCCGGGATAGACGCAGGAGGGACGGCGACAAGCGGATTCGATCGCGGCGCTCTTGCAGTGCAGGCGGTACATATTTGCGGTCGGACCTCCAAGATCGGAGATCACGCCCGTAAAACCACTCACCGTGTCGCGGATGGTTTCGACCTCGCGAATGACCGAATCCTCGGAGCGGCTCTGAATGATTCGTCCTTCATGCTCGGTAATCGAGCAGAAGGTGCACCCGCCGAAGCAGCCACGTTGGATCGACACGGAAAATCGAATCATGTGATAGGCAGGAATTTTCGCCGCGCCGTACGAGGGGTGAGGACGGCGCGCATACGGCAATTCATAGATCGAATCCATTTCCGGCGTGCTCAACGGAATCGGCGGCGGATTCAGCCACAATTCCAGCGTGCCATGGCGCTGCACCAAGGCGCGAGCGTTTCCGGGATTCGATTCCAAGTGCAAAATACGCGACGCATGCGCGTAGAGGACGGCATCGCCGGCCACTTGCTCGAAGGACGGCAGGCGGATGACACTCCGTTCGCGCTGGGCATTCGGAACCTTGCGGTAGAACTTGACGACTTTTTCTGCGGGCGCAGCGGCGGGCGCGGCTGCCGCGACGGCACCGACGCCGGAGGCCTGCGGCGCTCCTCTTCGCTCGCGTACGGATCGAGGGGCGGATTCAGGGGGCCGGGTGCATCCAGCTCGCTCGAATCGATTTCGACCCAGCCCGACGGCATGCCGCGCCGCAAAAACGCCGTGCCGCGCAAATCGGTGATCGCGCTCAAGGCTTCACCGGCATCGAGGCGCTGCGCGAGCGCGCCGATCTGGCGCTCAGCATTGCCATACACCAGCAGATCCGCTTTGGAGTCAACCAATACCGATCGGCGCACCTGCTCGGACCAATAATCGAAATGCGCGATACGCCGCAGGCTCGCCTCGATGCCGCCGATCACGATAGGAACGGTCCTGAACGATTCGCGCAGGCGCTGCGAATACACGATGACGCATCGGTCCGGGCGCTTGCCGCCCTGTCCGCCGGGCGTGTAAGCGTCGTCGCTTCGCACCCGCCGATCGGAGGTGTAGCGATTCACCATCGAATCCATGTTGCCGCCCGTCACGCCGAAAAACAGACGCGGCGAACCCAGCGCCTCGAAATCGCGGGTGCTGCGCCAGTCCGGCTGAGCGATGATACCGACCTTGAATCCCAAGGCTTCCAGCACCCGTCCGATGATGGCCATGCCGAAACTGGGGTGATCCACGTAAGCATCGCCACTGACGATGATGATGTCGCAGCAGTCCCAGCCGAGTGCTTCCATTTCGGCACGGCTGGTCGGCAAGAACGGCGCCGGCGGAGTGCCGGCGCGGTTCTCTTTGACACTGGAAAATAAGGGGCTAGCGGCTTGCACGCCCGCGATTAGGCCTGAACCGTCAGCCTATGTCGACGGGTAAATAAATTTGCGCGTCCTCGCGCTGGATCAAGAGGGCAACGCTGTGCCCCGCCCGCGCGACCTCGCGCTTGAGGTCCGCCACCGACGAGACCCCGGCGCCGTTGACGCCCAGCACCACGTCGCCCGCTTGCAGCCCCGCTGCCAGGGCCGGGCCGGACACCTCCTCGACCAGCAATCGGCCGCGCGTGTGCAGTTCCTGCTGCTCCTTCGGATCGAGCGGCCGCACCGAAAGGCCCAGTTTGCCGCCGGCATCGTCATTCTCGGTGCGCGCCGTTTGGCTCGGCTCCTCGTCCAGCAATACGGTCTTGACGTTCACCTCGGTCGCCTTGTGGTCGTGCCAGATGCCGATGTGCGCCTCGTTGCCGGGTGGGATGTCCGCGATGATCGTCGGCAAGTCGAAGGAATGGTCGATATTGTGGCCATTGACGCTCGTGATGACGTCGCCCGGCTTCAATCCGGCCCGCTCGCCCGGGCCTTTAGGATCCACGGAGCTGATGAGCGCCCCATGCGGCGTTCCCAATCCGAAGGTCTGGGCCAACTTCTGATTGACCTCTTGAACGGCCACGCCGATGCGGCTGCGGCTTACCTTGCCTTTGGTCAACAGCTGGTTCTTGACGTTCAGCGCCAGATCGATAGGGATCGCGAAGGACATGCCCATGTAACCGCCGGTACGGCTGTAAATCTGTGCATTGATGCCGATGACTTGGCCATCCACATTGAACAAGGGGCCGCCGGAATTGCCGGGGTTGACCGCGGCATCGGTCTGAATGAACGGCACATAATTCTCATCGAGCGGCCGCGCGGTCGCGCTGACGACGCCCGCCGTCACGCTGTTCTCGAAGCCGAACGGAGAGCCGATCGCGACCACCCACTGACCGGGCCGCAGGCGCGAGGAATCGCCGAAGTGCACGGTGGGCAAGCCGGTTGCTGCAATCTTGATCAGCGCCACGTCGCTGCGCTTGTCGACACCGATCACCTTGGCCACGAATTCGCGCCGATCGGTGAGCTTGACCGTCACTTCCGACGCATCGCTCACGACATGGGCATTGGTCAGAACGTAGCCATCCTGACTCACGATGAATCCCGAGCCGATGCCCTTCATCGGCGGTGCGTGTCCGGGAGCGGGCAACTGATAGCGGTGAAAGAACTGCGACAGCGGGTCATCGCCATCCTCCGGCTCGCCGGGAACGTTCATTTTCGATGCCTTTTGCACCACGCTGATGTTGACCACGGCGGCGCCGTTCTCGGCGACCAACCCCGAAAAATCGGGCAATCCTGTGACGCGGGCGGAGAGCGGGGCCGGGCTCACCGGAACGTTCGTCGCCGCAGTCGCGGCGCCGGCTCGCCCCGTATCGGCGCTCGAGCGCTGATGGGCGACGACCACGACGAAGATGCCCGCGATCAACGCGAGCGACCAAGTTCTCAAGCTACCCATTGAAATGAGACCTCTCTGAAGCCGGGTTACGCGATTGCATGATAGACCCTTAAACGAGCGTATTGGTTCCGAAATGCGGCCCTGGAGGCCCAAATCCCCGGAGCCGAATGTTACATCCCGACAAAATGTGAAATCCCGACGGGCCAACCCCCGCCCCCAGGCGTTAGGCTGGCTTTCCTTGTAGCAGACCTCATTTATGGCAGACCCGACCGGTCCAAACTTGCTGGTGGTGGGCGGCGATACCAAGCGCCTGCAGTGGCTTACCCACCACGTCACCAGCCATTGGCCGGACGCCCAGGTCACCACCGTGCCGGCCGGGGAATCCGCTCCTTTGAACCGCCTGATCGCAGAGCGGGCGCCGGACGCCGTGATCTTGCAAGCAGACTTCGCCGACGAAGCGGCCGCCTGCACCGTACTGGGGCACATGACCCAGATGCTGCAGATGCAGCCTGGGCTGCACTGCATTTTCCTCGCCGAAAACGGCGACGAGATCTCCGCGGTTCGCACTCTCAAAGGTGGCGCCAAGGACTACTTGCCGCTCGCACGCATTACCCGGGATCAATTGCTGGCGGCCGTCAAGGAGGCGCTGTCCAAGCGCCGCGCCGCCGCGCAGGCGGCCAAGACCTTGACCCATCCGAGCGCGGAAGTCTCGGACATCGCGGTGCCCGGCTATACGATCGTCAAGGAAATTGCCACGAGTAACTTCTCGCAGGTCTTCTTGGCGCGCAGCGAACGCTTGCGGCGCAACGTCGTGCTCAAGGTGATGAACCGCGGCGAATCCGAGCGGGAAATCAACGATGCAGAGCGTTTCCAGCGCGAATACGAAATCATTTCCAGCATCACCCATCGGGCGATCGCGGAGATCTATGACTTCGGCACCCTGCCCCGCCATTTGTACCTGGCGATGGAACATTTCCCGTGCGGCGACTTGCGCGACCGCCTTCGCAATCCCTTGAGCGTCGACGAGAGCCTGTACTACTTGCGTGCCATTGCCGAAGCATTGCGGGTGATCCACGTATTCGGGATTCTGCACCGCGATCTCAAGCCCGCAAACGTCATGTTGCGCGACGACAATTCGCCGGTGCTCATCGACTTCGGCCTGGCCCGCCGATCGATGGATGACTCCGGGACCACCGGAATCGGGCAGGTGCTCGGCTCTCCGTACTACATCAGCCCCGAACAAGCGCAAGGGCAGCGCGTCGACGCCCGCACCGATCTTTACAGCCTCGGGGTGATGTTCTACGAAATGCTCACCGGCGAAAGGCCCTATGCCGGCCGTAGCGCGCTCTCCATCATGGCGCAGCATACGAGTTCGCCCGTGCCCAAGCTGCCGGCACCCACCGCCGTACAGCAGCCGCTGCTCGATCGCCTCATGGCGAAGCAACAAAATGCCCGCTATGCATCCGCCGATGAACTGCTCGCCGATTTGGGCCCATTGGTAGCGGCCGTCGCCTGACTGTGACGCGCGTCTCAGGCGCTCATCGCCTGAGCGACGCCAAATAAGGGGCGATCGTAGGCTGTGACCGCCATCAAGCCGACGCGCGCGGACGTTTGGCACTCTTTCGTTCCATGTTCATCACCCGAAAACGTCACGAGCGCGAGAAGCAGGAACTGATCGGCGCCGGCAACCGCCTGACCAACGCCCTCTTGAAGGGCAGCGCCCAAGGACTGTTTCTACTCGATGCCAAGGGGAAAATCCTGCCGCAAGTATCGAGTTCGCTGGCCACGCTGTTCAGGCGGCAGGATTTCAACAATCTCACCTTTGAAAGGCTGATCGGTCCGGTCGTCACGGCGAAAACTTTGAGCGCCGCGCGGACTTTCGTCCTGCGGCTCCTCGACGCCGCGCAACCCGTGGAAGCCTCGCCGGCCAATCCGCTCGAGGACGTAGAGGTCCGGCTGCTCAAGCCGGATGGTACGTTCGAGACGTCCCACTATTCGTTCGGATTCAACGCCGTCGATTCTCCCGGCGAATCGCGTGCGTGGCTGGTGCACGTCAGCGACATCACCGCGCGCGTGCAGCTGAATCGCGAACTCCACGATCTGCGCACCCAAATGCAGACTCAGGCCGAGATATTGCGCAGCGTCTTGCAGGGCGGGCCCGCGGGCTTCAGCGCCTTCTTGCATCGGACCGACGCATCGATGAACGCCATCGACGAGGTCTTGAAGCAACCGGCGCGCGAGGCGGAAGCGTTTCGCAACAAGCTTGAAAAAATGCTCGATGAAGTCGATCTCGTCCGGCGCGACGCTGCGGCATTCAAGCTCACCGGGCTCGAGTCCGCGGCGCGGCTGCTCGAAGATTCGCTGCTCGAATTGCGCCTCCGCGGCGCGCTCAGCGGCAGTGATTTTCTGCCGCTCGCCGTCAAGCTCGATCAACTCTACGGACAGTTCGCACTTCTGCGCTCACTGACATCGCAAGCGAGCCCCGCCTCGGAATCCGATGCTGCGGCGCCCGACGCGCGCGTTACGGAAAACGGCACTCAGATCATCGCCGCGCCGAAGTTCGTGGCCGAAATGGCGCAGAAATCCGAACTTCCCAAGGCTCACCGCATGGCGCAGGCGGGAAGTCTCGATAGCACCCTCACGGCGCTGACCGAACTGGTGGCGCACGAACACAACAAGACCGTCGTGCTCGATTGCCTCGGCATGCACTTGGTTCCTCCCCGGTATCAGGCGGCGATCAAGAACGTGGCGATTCAATTGATCCGCAATGCCGTGATGCATGGGATCGAAACGTCAGCGGCGCGCAAAAGCGCCGGTAAAGCGTTGCATGGCACGCTGCGCATCGAATTCAAACCGATGCCCGACCAAAGCTTCGAGATGCATTTTCAAGACGACGGCCGGGGCCTCGATCCCGATCAGGTCCGCGCCACCGCGGTCGCCAAGGGTCTCATCACCGTAGATGCCGCAACGCGCCTGCGCGATCGCCAGGCCATCAAGTTGATCTTCAAGTCCGGCTACACGACGCTGAGCCCCGCGCCGGGCGGGCCGTCCCACGGCGCCGGCATGTCGCTGGTACGGCGCTACGTGCACGAAGCCGGCGGCAAGATTGCGCTGGCGACGCTGCTGGGCCACGAGACGCGCTTCAAGCTCACGCTGCCGGCCGTGCCGGAGGCCGACGCGCAAGGTGGCTTAAGAACCGGCAGTCACGAGCGGCGAGAGTTCCACGAGTATCGCGCCCGCGGCTACCCGCTCCGCAGGCCCACAGATCACGCGTGTCACCGTCCCATCGTAGGGCGCGGTCAGAGTGTGTTCCATTTTCATGGCCTCGACCGTCACGAGCGGCGCACCGCGCAGTACCTGCTGCCCCGGCGTCACGTGCACGGCGACCACCGTGCCCGGAAGCGGTGTGAGCAGCGATCCTTGCTCCGCGCCGGCGCTGACTTCCAAGGCATCCTCGGTTCGCGCCGCGCGCAGCACCACATGCCGCCCTGCCCTGAACAGATGCAGCTTCTGCTCGACCTCGATCACCCGAACACGCTGTATCTGGCCCGCAAGTTCGGCCTGCAATACGTTCGCTTCGCGCGCCACTTTTCGCAGCGTATGCTCTCGGCCGGCGATGTGTGCGACGTAGGTGTCCGGCGCGCGGAATTCGGCCGCCACGGCCCGGTCGCCGAACTTCCATGTACTCGTGGGGTCGGCGGCCAGTCGCCAACCGCGGCTGTCGGACCACAGCGCATCGGGCGAGGTCTCCCGAGTCGCGCACCAAACCGCCGCCAGCGCGGCATCGACGTCGCCGGCCTGAGGATCCCCGAACGACAAATGGGCGCAGCGCGCAGCGAGAAAATTCGTCGCTACGCCGCCGCGGCGATACTCCTCGTCCGCAAGGACGCTGGTCAGGAGCGTACGATTGGTGGTAACGCCGATGATCTCGATGTCATCGAGCGCGTTGCGCAGCCGATCGACGGCTTCGGCCCTCGTCGCGCCCCATGCAATGACCTTGCCGAGCATGGGGTCGTAGAACGGGGAGACCTCATCGCCCGCGTCAACCCCGATATCCAGCCGCAAACCCGCAGCGGCATCGGGCCAGCGCAGGTGCACGATGCGCCCGACGCTCGGCAGGTATCCATGGTCCGGATCTTCGGCGTACAAACGCGCTTCCATGGCGGCGCCTCGCTGCAGTATTTCGCTCTGCATCTTCGGCAGGTGCGCGCCCTGCGCGATGCGCAATTGCCATTCCACGAGATCGACGTCCGCAATCAATTCCGTTACCGGGTGTTCCACTTGCAGGCGGGTATTCATTTCCATGAAGTAAAAGTGCTGGGCTTCGTCCACCAAGAACTCGACGGTCCCGGCGCCCTCGTAGCCCACCGCCTGCGCCGATTGGATGGCGGCACGCGCCATCGCGGTCCGCACCTCGCCGCGCAGACCGGGAGCAGGCGCCTCCTCGATGATTTTTTGATGCCGACGCTGCACCGAACAGTCGCGGTCGAACAAGCTCACGATGCCGCCATGGGAGTCGGCGAATACCTGGACTTCCACGTGGCGCGCCAAGGGAAAATATCGTTCGAGGAGCAGCCGATCGTCGCCGAATGCAGCGCGGGCCAGCCGCTTCGCCGATTCGACCGCCGCCGCCACCTCGCTGACGGAGTTCACCACTTGCATGCCCTTGCCGCCGCCGCCCGCGCTTGCCTTGATGATGAGCGGAAAACCGGCCTTTTGCGCTTCGGCCTGCAGCCTCTGCGCCGATTGGTCCTCGCCGTGGTAGCCGGGAGCCACCGGCACTCCGACCGCCGCCATGGCGGCTTTGGAGGCACTTTTAGATCCCATCGCGCGAATCGAGGCCGCGGGCGGCCCGACAAAGATCAGCCCCGCATCGACGCAAGCCTGCGCAAAATCGGCGTTCTCCGACAGAAATCCGTAACCCGGGTGCACGGCATCGGCGCCGGCCCGCTTAGCGACCTCTAGGATTTTCGCGATATCGAGGTAGCTTTCCGCCGCCGGCGCGGGGCCCAAGTAGTACGCTTCATCGGCCGTGCGCACGTGCCGCGCATGGCGATCGGCCTCGGAGTAAACGGCGATGCTGGTGACTCCCAAGCGCTGCGCGGTGCGTGTAATGCGGCAAACGATTTCACCGCGGTTGGCGATCAGCAGTCGTCGGATCATTCGGGAGCTCACATTCGAAACACGCCGAAGCGGGTCGCCATGATCTCCTGTCGCCGCGTCAATGCGAGCGCCAGTCCGAGGACCCGCCGCGTATCGAGCGGATCGATGACGCCGTCGTCCCAGAGGCGCGCGGACGCGTAGTAAGGGTGTCCTTGACGTTCGAATTGCTCGCGAATGGGGGCTTTCAGCTGTTCTTCCTCGGCCTCGCTCAGAGTGCCCCCGGCGCGCTCCAAGGCCTCGCGCTTGATGGTCGCCAATACGCTCGCAGCCTGCTCTCCGCCCATCACCGAGGTACGCGCGTTGGGCCATTGAAACAAGAAACGCGGGCTGTAGGCACGGCCCGACATCGCATAATTGCCGGCGCCGAAACTGCCGCCGATCACGACGGTGTATTTTGGAACCGCGGCGCAAGCCACCGCCGTTACCAATTTAGCCCCATCCTTGGCGATTCCGCCCGCCTCCGCCGCCTGCCCCACCATGAAGCCGGCGATGTTTTGCAGGAATACGAGAGGAATCCCTTCGCGGCAGCACAGCTCGATGAAATGCGCCCCCTTCAATGCGCTCTCCGAAAACAGGATGCCGTTATTGGCCAAAATACCCACTGTGGAGCCGTGGATATCGGCAAAGCCGCAGACCAAGGTCGTGCCGTACAATGCCTTGAATTCATCGAACCACGAACGGTCCACCAAGCGTGCGATCAACTCACGCACGTCGTAGGGTTTTCGCGAACTCATCGGGATGATCCCGTATATCTCCGCGGGGTCGAAGCCGGGTTCCTCCGCCCCGCCGCCCGTGCCGGGCAAGTCTCTCATCGGCGCCGCTCGCAGCCGCGATACCGCGCGGCGCGCGAACGCCAAAGCATGTGTGTCGTTCTCCGCGTAGTAGTCGGTCACGCCGGAACGCCGGCAATGCACGTCCGCACCACCCAACGATTCCGCATCGATCTCCTCGCCGGTGGCCGCCCTCACCAGCGGCGGACCGCCCAAGAACACGCGGCCCTGATTGCGCACGATGACGGCATGATCGGACATGGCCGGCACGTAGGCGCCGCCGGCCGTGCAGGAGCCATGCACCACCGCGATCTGCGCGATACCCTGCGCAGAGAGCCGCGCCTGATTGAAAAATATGCGGCCGAAGTGCTCGCGGTCGGGAAATACCTCATCCTGCTTCGGCAGAAATGCCCCGCCGCTCTCGACGAGATAGATGCACGGCAGGGCGTTCTCGCCGGCGATCTCTTGGGCCCGCAGGTGCTTCTTCACGGTCAAAGGATAATAAGTGCCCCCTTTGACCGTGGGGTCGTTGGCCACCACCATGCACTCGCGGCCCGAGACGCGGCCGATACCGGTTATCAGCCCAGCGCCCGGCAGAGCCTCGCCGTAGACCCCCTGAGCCGCCAACGCCGACAATTCCAGAAACGGAGAGCCCGGATCGAGCAGCAGCGCGATCCGCTCGCGAGCGAGGAGCTTGCCAGCCTGGGTGTGCTTGGCGCGGGCCGCAGCGCTGCCGCCCGCGGCGTTGCGCTGCAACGTCGAGCGCAGATCCTTGACGAGGGACTCCAGGGCGGCGCGGTTATCGGCGAATTCCTTCGAGCGGCTGTCGATTTTCGAGACGATCTGGGCCATTGGCTTTATTCAACCGGGAGTGGCAAAATTGTCCGACAGTCTGATTATCCAACGATTTAGGGTCCGATGACAATGGGGGGCCGGTGAATGGCCAGTTCAGCTTATCGGGAATTCAATTTCGGCCTCGGCGAAGTCATCGACGCCGTGCGCGAACAGGCGCAGCGGTTCGCGCAGGAGCGCATCGCGCCGCGCGCCAATGAGATCGATCGCAGCAATGTCTTTCCCCGGGATCTGTGGCCGGAGTTGGGGGAATTGGGGCTGCTCGGCATGACGGTGAGTCCGGACTACGGCGGCGCCGGTCTCGGCTATCTGGCCCATACGATCGCGATGGAGGAAATCTCCCGCGCGTCCGCCGCCCTGGGCTTGAGCTACGGCGCCCATTCGAACTTGTGCGTCAACCAGTTGGCCCTCAATGCGAGCGAGGCGCAGAAGCAGAAGTACCTTCCGAAGCTCATCAGCGGCGAGCATGTCGGCGCCCTTGCAATGTCCGAACCGGGCGCGGGGTCCGACGTCGTCTCCATGCAGCTCAAGGCCACCCGGCATGGCGATCGGTACGTGCTCGACGGCCGCAAGATGTGGATCACCAACGGACCGGAGGCCGATGTCCTGGTGGTCTATGCGAAAACCAACCCGACCGCCCGGCAGCGAGGGATCAGCGCATTCATCATCGAGAAGGACTTCAAGGGTTTCATGCCGGCGCAAAAGCTGGACAAGCTGGGCATGCGCGGTTCCAGTACCAGCGAATTGGTGTTCGACGGCTGCGAAGTGCCGGCGGAAAACCTCGTCGGCGAGGAAAATCAGGGCATCAGCGTCCTGATGCGCGGCTTGGACTATGAGCGGGTCGTCTTGTCCGGCGGCCCGCTCGGCATCATGGGCGCCGCTCTCGATGTAGCCGTCCCGTATGTTCGGGAGCGGCGTCAATTCGGGCAGCCCATCGGCACCTTCGAACTCGTGCAGGGCAAGCTCGCCGACATGTACGCGTCGCTGAATGCCTGCCGCAGCTATGCCTATATGGTGGCTGCGGCCTGCGACCGCGCCGACTCCACGCGCAAGGATGCCGCGGCCTGCATTCTGTTCTGCGCCGAATCGGCAACGCAGGCGGCTCTCGATGCGATCCAGCTCCTCGGCGGCAACGGCTATATCAACGACTATCCGACGGGACGGTTGCTGCGCGACGCCAAACTCTATGAGATCGGTGCCGGGACGTCCGAGATCCGCCGCATGCTGATCGGCCGCGAGCTGTTCGGAGAGGGCTAGTGAGCGATCTATTCGTGCCGCTCGACGATCACCCGGCGTACCGCCAAATCGCGAATGTCATCGAGGAGCGCATCGTCGGCCGTTCATTGCGCGCCGGCGATCCATTGCCCTCGGAAACGGATCTGGCGCGTCAATTCGGCGTCAACCGATCGACCATTCGCGAGGCGATTCGCGAACTCGAAACCCACGGGCTGCTGGGCCGTACTCGCGGTGAAAAGCGCTTGCGCGTGACACGCCCCGAGCCGCGCCGCGTAAGTTCCGGCGTGAGCCGTGCACTCGCGCTGCACGACGTGACCTTTCTCGAGTTATGGGAAGCGATGATGGCGATCGAACCCGTGGCCGCGCACTACGCGGCTGCGCGCCGCACGACCGCGCAGCTGCAAACCTTAGGCCGTGCCCTGGCGCGGTTCAAGCGCGAAGGCGCCGATACCGGGGCCGCCGTGTCCGCCGTAATGGATTTCTTCACCGCCGTCGCCGCGGCAAGCGGCAATCAAGTGCTGGCGCTGTCGCAGGCGCCGCTCAATCTGCTGCTCGAGCCGGCGCTCACCCGTATCATCGATCGCGTACCGCAAGCGCGCGCGCGTATCCAAGAGGCGCAGGCCAAGATCACCGATGCAATCAAGCTTAGGCGCAGCGAACAAGCCCGCACATGGATGGAGAAGCACATCCGGGATTTCAAGCGCGGACACGAGATGGAATCGCTCGAGTCAAAAGGCGGGCGCTGAACAAAGCCGAGGGGTCGATACCGTCCTCAACTCTAGAGGATTTGCTCGCGAACGATGTCCGAGCCTTGGGGGTCGTGCAGGTTCGTGCTGAACGACACGAGCACCATCATCGATTCGCCGGTATTGCGAAAGGCATGCACCACGCCTGCGGGTATGGTCAGTCGCCAGACCTCCCCTGCCGGCACGTCGAGATCGCGAATCGTGCCTTCTTCCTTGAGACGGATCAGGCAGGGACCCATGACAGCGGTCGTTTCAACCGCCGTTCGATGTGCGTGGTTGCCCCGCACTTGGTTGGGCTGGGTGAGCACGATATGGACGTTTTTCTGGTTCGCCAGTTCGGAATCCGTCAAGGGCTCAAAAAGACTCCCGCGTGCATCGCCGTGCGTCTTTACGGGCTCGACGGTTACCCGCGAGGTCTTCGGCGTATCCATCCTGCCGATTATAGCCGAGCGGCGCCGCTAGGGCGCCGATCGACGGCCGGCATAGCGCCGGCCTGCGAGCAGAACTCCCACGACGAACATCATGTCCATCCAATCCAGCTCGCCACCACCGCCGCTCTTGCCGGAAGAAGACGCCGCCACGCGGTGCCGTCACCGCCAGCGAGGCCGAGGCGGTACCCGTATTCGAGCCGGCGGGACCGGTTGCAAGGGCCTTCGCGGCGATCGTGTTCGTGTAGTTGCCCGCCGTCGCGCTTATGACGCTCATGGTCATGGTGCAACTGCCGTTGGCAGGAATATTTGCGCCTGCCATGGTCACGGCGCTCGCGGAGCTCGTCAACGTTCCCGATGCGCCGCTACAGGTCGTGGACGGCGCCGGCGAGGTCTGTATGCTGAGATTCGCGGGCATCGTCTCCGTGAAAACCGCCTGCGTGAGCGCGAAGCCATTCGTATTGGAAAAGGTGATCGTCAGCGTTGAAGCCACATTCTCGCTGACGCTCGCCGGTGAGAATGCTTCGGTGACCGTGGGCGGCGCCGGTACGACCGCCATCGGCGTCGGGCACGCGGAAGCCGCGGTGCCCGCGGATGACGGCGCCTTGATGGTCGCGGCTCCGCTGAGGTCGAAGGAAACAAACGCGGTGTTCTCGGTGTGACCGGCGGCATCGCGAACGGTGAGGTTCAAAGTGCCGGCGCCGGTCACCGTCACAGACACCTGCGCCGCGTTCGCCGGCCCCGCAATGGTCACACCGTTCGTGGCGGTCCACGCATAGGACAAACCCGTCTGATTACATGCGGCGACGCTGCCGCCGGCATCGAACGTGTTCATGGCGGGCGACGTGATGGCCGCGATGGGGGCGAGCGCCGCGTTGACGGCGCTCAAGGCATTGACCATGCCGGCACCGCATTCGGACGTAGTACAAGAGCACTCTTCGCTGTTGGCGGTGCTGCTCGAGCAAATCTGGGTAATTCCGTTGTTCGGAGGAAACGGGCTGGCGCTCGCCTTGATTCGCGCAATCAGCTGGGGCGGCGTTAAATTCGCATTGACCGAACGCATCAGGGCCGCGATCCCCGAGACGATGGGTGCGGAGAAGCTGGTGCCGAGATTAGGGTGTGTCTGGTCCGTGTAGCTGTTGGCGCCGGGTGTGGTGCGTCCCAAATTGTAGGTGGTATCGATGGACCGATAGCACGCCCCAGAGGTGGTCACGCAGTTACCCGCGGGCGCCGCAATGCCCACTTCAGCTCCCATGCTGCTGTATGCGACCTTCGTCCCGACATTGCGCAGCCCCGCCACGGCGAGCACGCCGGGGCAGTTGCCCGGCACATCTACCGACGCGCCGCCATTGCCGGCCGAAGCAACCACCAGCACGCCCATCGCGGTCAAGCTGTTGATCACGGGTGGATAGGCCGTATTCACGCAAAGATCGGTGCCGCCGAGACTCAAGTTGATGATGTCGGCCGGATAGGGATTGTCGGGGACAGCCGCGCCTTCGGGGCTGGTGACCGTGAGACCCGCGGCCCATTGCATGCCGGCAATGATGTCCGAGTCAAAGCCCCCGCACTTGCTCAATGCCCGGACCGGCAACAGGTACGGGTTCCAGGTCATGCCCGCGATGCCGACCCCGTTGTTGGTCAGCGCGCCCAAAACACCCATGACCCGAGTCCCGTGCCACGAGCTGTCGCTCGGGCCATGGTTATTATTGGGGTCTCCGCAGTGGGCGGGCGGAAAGAGTGGATTTTGTAGATCGGTGCTGCTGATCCAATCGCCTGGGTCTGAGGGGTCCGGATCCCAAGCATCGCCGTCGTTGGCAATGAGAAAAGTGCCTAGCGCGTTGTGGGGCGATTTTGGATCGTAATCTTGGTCGACGAAATCGTAGCCCGGGAGGAGGCGGCCGGGAACGCCGGATGGCGAATCAAGTCCCGCTCGCCACAAATCGGGATGGTCGAATCGAACTCCGGTATCGACATCGGCAATGACCGTCCCGGAGCTCCCCATGCCACCCACGATGGACCACGCGGACACCGCGTCCGTGGCCGATAAATCCTGGGTCGGAACACCGCCCACCGAGATTATCGTCGGGCTGGGCGTGAGCATGTACCACTGGCCGGTGGCGGTGGCGGAAGGCTTGAACAACGGATCGTCCGGCACCGAATGCGGATAGCGGCGTTGATCGACGACCGCAAACTCCACGGTGGCATCGGCCCGTAATTTCTTGAGCACTGCATTTACATCGGCGCCATAGAGTGTTTGCTGCAAAAACAGCACATGCATGCTGGGAGTCATTTGCCGCGACTTCGTCAGTGCCAATCCCGTCCTCTGGGCGAGACCGGCGACGTCCGCTTCGGTCGTCTTTGCTTGCACGATCTTGATGCTTTGCGTTTGCGCACGACCTTTGACATCAGCGACTACGGCGTTGCCGGCAGTGGCGCGAAAACCCACGATTAGCCGGTGCGCTTCGGGACCGAGCTGGACGGGATGCGTCCGCACGACATTCCATTCCGGCACCGCGGCTTCGGCGGGCGCGCACACGAGGGTCACGGCGCAGCTCCCGGCAAGCACGAGCAGCATTCTGGCTATTCCTGGCATAAACACTCCAAAACCGAGGTAAAAGACGGGAATACGCCCCTATTTCTGTGCGATTCCGCGCCCGAAGATTACCAAGATTGCCGGCGCCGGAATGAGAACTATGACCGCAAAAACCCGCACGCATTCTTCGATGTTCCGTCCTGCGGCATCAATAGTCGGCCCCTGGCGACACATAATCTGCGGCCGGCCCCTGCAGCGGGTAGAATCCTAGGCAGGAATAAGCGAGATTTTAGAGGCTTCAATGACGTACGACAATCGGCAGTTCTACATCGACGGCGCCTGGGTCGACCCGGCAGAGCCGAAGGAATTCAAGGTAATCAACCCCGCCACCGAAGCGGTCGCCGGCGTGATTTCGATGGGCGGCACAAAGGATGTGGACCGGGCCGTGGGGGCGGCACGCCGCGCCTTCGACAGCTACTCTCGCACCGCCCCGGCGGAGCGCCTGGCCCTGATGGAGCGAATCCTCGCCGCGTACAAGGCACACTACGACGAAATCGCGCAGGCGATTTCGACCGAAATGGGTGCGCCCATCACGCTCGCAAAGGGTTCCCAGACACGCATCGGCGTAGGCCACATCGGCGCCATGATCGAGGTTTTGAAAACCTTCAAGTTCGAGGAAATGCGCGGCACCACGCGGCTGGTGCAGGAACCGGTGGGGGTCTGCGCCTTGATCACGCCGTGGAATTGGCCGATGAACCAAGTCGCGGCGAAGGTGGTCCCCGCGCTCGCCGCCGGCTGCACCATGGTGCTCAAACCCTCGGAATATTCGCCGTTCAGCGCCATCCTGTGGGCCAAGGTCATGCACGAGGCCGGAGTTCCCGCGGGCGTCTTCAATCTCATCAACGGCGACGGCCCGAACGTGGGTGCGCCCCTCTCCTCGCATCGGGAAATTGACATGGTGTCCTTTACCGGATCGACCCGGGCCGGCACGGAGGTCGCGCGCAATGCCGCCGCGTCGGTGAAGCGAGTACACCAGGAACTCGGCGGCAAATCACCGAATGTATTGTTGGATGACGCTGATTTCGAGCGCGCGGTGAAACAAAGCGTGCTGCACGTATTCCAAAACTCCGGCCAGTCCTGCAACGCGCCGACACGCATGCTGGTGCCCGCGGGAAAGTTGGCTGCGGTGGAAGCAATTGCGAAGCGAATCGCCGAGAGCGTGGTGGTCGGCGATCCCGCCTCGGATAAGACCACGGTGGGACCCGTGGTTTCCAAACTGCAGTTCGACCGCGTCGAGGGATTCATCGAAAAGGGTATTGCCGAAGGCGCGCACCTCATCACGGGCGGCGCAGGCCGCCCCGAGGGATTGGCAAAGGGCTATTACGTCAAGCCGACGATTTTCTCGAATGTCCGCAACGACATGACCATCGCGCGCGAGGAGATATTCGGGCCGGTACTGTGCATTTTGCCATACCAGACCGAGGAAGAGGCGGTCCAGATTGCCAATGACACGCCATACGGCTTGGCCGCTTACGTCTGGTCGAAGGACAATGGCCGGGCGCGGGGCGTGGGCAACCGCATTCGCGCCGGTCAGGTCGCCTTGAACGGGGCATACGGCGACATGCAGACACCGTTCGGTGGTTTCAAGATGTCGGGAAATGGGCGCGAGTACGGTGAATTCGGCCTGCGCGATTTCTTGGAGGTCAAAGCCATGATCGGAGTCGACGCCGCGTGAGGCGTGCGCCTTACAACATCCCTGAGGGGCCGGGTGGCTGACCGCGCCGTTCTGCGCCTCGAGAATCTCAGCAAACGCTACGCTCCGGATCGCCCCGCCATTTTCGACGGCCTCGAGCTCGAATTGCGTCAGGGCGACTACCTTGCTGTGATGGGCGAATCCGGCGTCGGCAAGTCGACGCTGCTCAATGTGCTTGCCGGGCTCGATCGGCCTGATTCCGGCCGCGTTCTGTTCGAGGGAGTCGATCTCTCCACGTTGGACGATGATGCCATGACGCTGCTGCGTCGCCGAGCAGTCGGCTTCGTCTTTCAAGCCTTCCACGTATTGCCCTATCTCAGCGTCGAGGAAAACGTCGCCCTGCCCCTCGATCTCTTGGGCGTGAGGCAGCCCGAACGCAGCCGGCGCGCCCTCGAGATGCTGGCGTCGGTGGGTATCGCGCCGCTCGCAAAGCGGTACGCGCGGGAACTGTCGGGCGGCGAAGTGCAGCGTATCGCCATCGCGCGCGCTTTGGTTCATCGGCCGCGATTGGTCCTGGCCGACGAGCCGACGGGAAATCTCGACCCGCGAAGCGCGGCGCAGACGCTCGAGTTGTTGCGCCGTCAAGTCAAAGCCAATGCCGGTGCGGGCATTTTGATCACCCACTCGCGCACGGCCGCCGACACTGCGGATCGCATTTCGGTGCTCGATGCGGGCGGGCTCAAGCCTTTGCACCGCGGCGTATGAGAGCGCCGCACGATGCCCGCGGCGCATTCGCGATCTGGCGCGTGCTGCTGCTCGCTCAATTGCGGGAACAGCCTGCACGGCTGCTGGTCACGGTGCTCGCAATCGCCTTGGGCGTCGCCCTGGGTGCGGCGGTGTATCTGGTCAACGGCGCCGCGCTCAACGAGTTTGGGCTGGCCACCAAGCGGCTGGTCGGTGAAGCCGATGTCGTGGTGCGCGGTCCACGCGAAGGGTTCTCCGAGCAATTGTTTACCCAATTGGCGAGCGAGCCGGCGGTCAGCGCGGCGAGCCCTGTGTTTGAACTCGAGGCGGCGTTGCCCGGACGGCGCGATACGCTCAAGGTGATGGGGATGGATCCCTTCCGCGCGGCCGCTCTGCAACCGGCGCTCATCGGCGACATCGGTGGCGGCCTTTTTGCGCTCTTTGAGCCCGACAGCATCTATGTGAGCAGCAGCGCCGCGCAGGCACTCAACTTGCGCAGCGGCGACATGCTGCAAGTCATCGTGGGCAGCACGCCAAAGGCGCTGCACGTGCTGGGAATCCTGTCCGAAGGGAGCTATCCACAGCCATTGGCTCTCATGGACATTGCCTCGGCACAATGGACCTTCGAGAAGATCGGTCGACTGAATCGCATCGACCTGCGCTTGAAAGCCGGCGCCGACGTTGAGGCGTTTCGGCGGGATCTTGGCCCGAAATTGCCGGCCGGCGTCTTGGCGATCGCTCCGCAAGTCGAGCGCGACCGCGCCGTGTCGGTGACGCGCGCTTACCGGGTCAATCTCAATATGCTCGCGCTCGTCGCGCTCTGGACCGGTGCTTTCTTGGTATTTTCGACCCAATCCCTCTCCGTGCTGCGCAGGCGCCGGTCGCTCGCGCTGCTGCGGGCCCTCGGCGTGACGCGCGGCCAATTGCAGCGCGCGCTCATCGGCGAAGGCGCCGCGCTCGGAGTCGCCGGCTCATTCCTCGGCGTCATCATCGGCTTCGGCATTGCCGAGGCGATCCTGCGGTTTCTGGCCGGCAATCTCGGCAACGGTCAATTGCGCGCGAGCTGGGATTCGATGCGCGCGGCGCCGCTGCCGATGCTCCTCTTCTTCGTCATGGGCATGCTAGTGGCGTGCAGCGGAGCCTGGCTTCCTGCGCGCAGCTCCTCGCGGCAACCGCCGGCCCGTGCCTTGAAGGGCGGCGACTCGGATTACGGCGTGGTGGCTCGAACGAGCGCCTACGCCGGCGTTGCGCTGCTCTGTGTCGGCGCGGCGATGTCGCCGCTGCCGCCCATCGCGGGATTACCGCTGTTTGGCTACGCAGCGATTGCTGCACTATTGTTCGGCGCGGTCCTGCTGGTCCCGGCCCTGGCGGTCAGAGTGTTGAGCCTGACGCCGCGCACGGGGCGCATCGTGCTCGATACAGCCGTGGCCCAGCTGCGGGAGAATGTCGGCCTGTCGACGTTGAGCCTGGCATCCATCATCGTCAGTTTCAGTCTGATGGTGGCCATGGCCATCATGGTGTATTCATTCCGAGTGTCGTTCGAACATTGGCTGGACAAGCTTCTGCCCGCCGATATGCAACTGCGCGAGCCCTTCGGCAGCGATACGGCGTATTGGTCCGGGTCCGATCAGGCACGGCTCGCGGCGGTGGCCGGCATATCGCGCATCGAATTTCGCCGCACTCGTCAACTGCTCCTCGACCCCTCACGTGCCACGGTCGCATTGATCGCGCGCGGTGCGACGGCTGCGCAAGCCGCGGAAGAATTACCACTGGTGCGAAGCGACAAGCTGCCCCTGCCGTCGAACGCCGAGCCGGCGTGGATATCGGAAGCGCTGCAAGACCTGTATGGCTACCGACTGGGGGCTCGGATCGACCTACCGCTTGCAGGTCGAACCCAGGCGTTCACGGTGGCCGGTATCTGGCGCGACTACGCGCATACGTCCGGTTCGATCGTAATCTCCCGTCAGGCTTACCGCGCCGCGACCGGCGACGACAGCGCCAATGAGGCCTCCGTGTGGCTGAGAAGCGGCGCGAATCCCGCGGTCATCGAAGCCGCAATCCGTGCTCGCTTCGCGCGCGGCGATTCCGTCGAGATTTTGTCGAGCACTGCGCTGCGCATCCGTTCGCTACAGCTCTTCGATCGGGCCTTTGCCGTTACCTACGCGCTCGAGGCCATCGCGGTGATCATCGGGCTCACCGGCGTGAGCTTTGCGGCGAGTTCAACCGCCCTTGCCCGCCGCGCCGAGTTCGGCATGCTGCGGCACGTGGGCATGTTGCGCAGGCAGATCTTCGGGATGCTGGCAAGCGAGGGGGTTCTCATGAGCGCGTTCGGCGTCGCGTATGGCCTCGTTCTCGGCGGCGCGTTGAGCTTGGTGTTGGTCTATGTCATCAATAGGCAATCCTTCAATTGGAGCATCGATCTGGCCATTCCCACCGTGGAACTTGCGATCTTGGGCCTTACGCTCATAGCCGCAGCCGCCATCACGGCGATTTGGAGTGGCCGCGGCGCGACGAGCGAGGATGCCGTGCAGGCCGTGCGCGAGGACTGGTGACTTGCGCAAAGGGTCATCAATGCTAACGCCCGCGCCTCGGGCAATATCCACGCTCGCCCTTTCGACGGCGGCGAGTCTCATTCTCGGATGCAACGGCGCAACGGCCGCAATGCCATCGTACCCTCCCGTCACCGCCGAGCATCCGCTCACATTTCCCAACGACTACGGGAGTCACCCGCAGTTTCGCACCGAATGGTGGTACGTCACGGGTTGGCTCGACACGGCCCACGGCGAGCCGCTCGGTTTCCAGATCACGTTTTTTCGCACCAAGCCCAATCTGGACGACAGCAATCCCAGCGCCTTTGCGCCGCATCAGCTGCTGATCGCGCATTGCGCCATCAGCGACCCGACGCGCGCTCGACTGTGGCAAGACCAGCGTATTCGCCGCGCCGGATTGGGACTCGCGGAGGCGGCCACCGGCGATACCGATGTACGGATCGATCGCTGGTCGCTGAAACGCCATGCCGGCGTCTACGCCGCGAAGATCGATGCGGAGAACTTTTCGTTCGACTTGATCCTTTCCGACACACAAGCGGTGCTGCTCAACGGGGATTCCGGCGTCAGCCGCAAGGGCCCCGCCGCCGATGCCGCGAGCTATTACTATAGCCTGCCGCACATGCGCGTCGCGGGTAGGATCACGCGCGAGAGCAACGCGGACGCCGTATCCGGCGAAGCCTGGTTCGATCACGAGTGGTCGAGCGAATACCTCGACGGCGAATCCGCGGGTTGGGATTGGATCGGTCTTAATTTGGACGACGGAGCGGCGCTGATGGCCTTCCGCATCCGCGGCGCGCACGGTGAGCCGCGCTGGGCGGGCGGCACCCTTCGCGAGAGCGACGGCCGTACGCAAGTATTGCGGCCCGGTGATATCGAATTTACCGGCGGACGCCGTTGGACGTCGCCGCGGACCGGGATTGCCTATCCCGTTCAATGGCATGTACGCGCGGGATCCCGGGAGTTCGACCTGGAGCCGTTGATGGACGATCAGGAGAACGACACCCGGCTCTCCACCGGTGCCATCTATTGGGAAGGGGCCGTGCGCGCACGCGAGCAGCAGCACGCCGCGGGTCGCGGCTATCTGGAGCTCACCGGATATGGCGAGCGACTGCGGCTGAGATGAGGCACTATTTAGCGCCATGGCGTTTCGCGCGCCTGATCCGGAGATCGATGTTGTGACCCGCGATGCTCGTTTCGACATTCTTTTCGAGCCGGTGAAGATCGGTCCCGTGCTCGCCAAGAACCGGTTCTACCAGGTTCCCCATTGCAACGGCATGGGCTACGCCCGGCCGCAGGCTCATGCAGCGATGCGGGGCGTGAAAGCCGAAGGCGGCTGGGCGGTCGTGAGCACCGAGGAAGTCGAAATTCACCCATCGAGCGATATTTCGCCCTTCATCGAAGGCCGGCTATGGGACGACCGCGATGTGCCGGCGCTCGCTCTCATGACCGATGCCATTCATAAGCACGGCGCATTGGCGGCGATCGAGCTTGCTCACGGGGGCATGAATGCTTCGAATTTCTACTCGCGCGAGATCTCCATTGCCCCGAGCCATATCGCAAGCCCCGCAAGCTATGCCCCGGCGCAGGCTCGCGCGATGACCAAGGAGGATATCCGCAACTTCCGGCGATGGCACCGAGAAGCGGCCCTGCGCGCGCGGCGCGCGGGCTTTGACATCATCTATGTGTATGCCGGCCACGGCATCTCTCTGCCCATGCATTTTCTGCAAAGCCGGCACAATCGCCGGACCGATGAATACGGCGGAAGTCTCGTCAACCGCGCGCGGCTGCTGCGGGAACTGATCGAAGAGACCAAGGAAGCCGTGGGCACCGATTGCGCCGTGGCTGTGCGCTTCGCAGTCGATGAGATGCGGGGCGCCGACGGCATCCGTGCCGAGTCCGAAGGGCGGGAGGTGGTTGCAATGCTCGCCGAGCTGCCCGACCTGTGGGACGTCAACGTAAGCGACTGGCCGAACGACTCGAAGACTTCACGATTCGCGGCCGAAGGCTATCAAGAAGAATTCGTTCGATTCGTCAAGACGGTGACGAGCAAACCCGTGGTCGGCGTGGGCCGTTTCACCTCGCCGGACACCATGGTGTCGCAAATCAGACGCGGAGTTCTCGATATGATCGGCGCGGCGCGCCCGTCCATCGCGGATCCCTTCCTGCCGAAAAAAATCGAGAACGGCGACCTCGATGACATCCGTGAATGCATCGGATGCAATGTATGCGTGAGCGGCGACTACACGATGACGCCGATCCGATGCACGCAAAACCCCACGATGGGCGAAGAATGGCGAAAGGGCTGGCACCCAGAGGCAGTCTTGCCGCGCTCCGGTCATGATTCGTTTCTCGTGATCGGTGCGGGGCCCGCGGGTCTCGAATGCGCGAGGGTCTTGGGACTACGCGGATACTCAGTGCACTTGGCTGAGGCCGGAGAGCAATTGGGCGGCCGAGTCGCGCGCGAGTCGCGGCTGCCGGGACTCGCTGCCTGGGCCCGGGTCCGCGACTACCGGATAAATCAGCTCAACAAGATGCAGAACGTGGAGATACTTCGCGGGAGCCGAGTAACCGCCGCTCAAATCCTGGAATTTCGCGCCAGCCGTGTGGTGATCGCAACCGGCTGCCGTTGGCGCCGCGATGGAGTCGGCAGAGCGAATGCCCGGCCCATCCGCGGATTCGATACGCACAGAGTGCTCACGCCCGACGAATTGATGGTCGGAGCCTCCGTGTCCGGACCGGTCGTCGTGTTCGATGACGATCACTACTACTTGGGCGCGGTGTTTGCGGAAAAATTGCGGCTGGACGGACTCAACGTCACACTGGTCACTCCCGCTGAGCGGGTATCAGCCTGGACGGTCAACACGTTGGAACAGCATGCGATTCAAAAGCGAGTGCTCGACCTCGGTGTCGAGGTAATCACCAATCGCAACATCGTCGAGTTCGACGGCTCGGGAGTTACCCTCGAATGCATCTATACAGGACGGCTCACGACCCGGGCGGCCGCCGCAATTGTCTCCGTGACATCGCGCATGCCCAATGATGAGCTGTCTCGAGCGCTGGACGGTTTGCCGGGGGCGATTGCGGCTGCGGGAATCGGAGCGATTACGGCGATCGGCGATTGCCACGCACCGAGCACCATAGCCGCCGCCGTCTATGCGGGTCATCGGTACGCCCGGGAGTGCGATCGGCCGCCGAGCGATGAGGTGCCGTTTCGGCGGGAACTGACCGATTTGCGGCTGCTTTGAACCAATCATCGGAGACTCCCATGCGTATCGGTTTCATTGGACTCGGGAACATGGGCGGAGCCATCGCCGCCAATCTGGTGCGCGCGCGACACGAAGTGGCTGTTTGGAATCGCAGTCCCGAGAAAGCCCGGCCCTTCGTGGAGTTGGGCGCCACGCTTGCCGACAGCCCCAAATCAGCCGCGACCGACAAAGACGTCGTCTTCACCATGCTCGCCGATGATTCGGCGCTCGAATCCGTCATCGCCGGGGAGAAGGGCCTGGCCGCGGGTTTGAGAACGGGCGCACTGCATGTTTCGATGAGCACGATCGCCGTGGCTACCGCCGACCTGATTGCGGGCATCCATCGAACACGGAATCAGCACTTCTTGTGCGCCCCGGTCTTCGGAAGGCCGGAAGCCGCGGCGGCTGCCAAATTGTTCGTCGTCGCCGCCGGCGAGGCGGCCGACTTACAAACGGTGGGTCCTTTGTTGGGCGCCGTCAGCCAACGCGTTTTCTACCTAGGAGACAAGCCTTCCGCCGCGAGCCTGGTAAAACTCTGCGGCAATTTCATGATTCTGTCGGCCATCGAAGCATTGGGCGAAGCGATGGCATTGGCCGAGAAGGGAGGAGTGCCGAAGCAGCAGCTGCTCGAAGTATTGACCGGCACCTTGTTCGATGCGCCCGTGTATCGCACCTATGGGGCCATTCTCGCCGATGAGAGATTCAGGCCGGCCGGATTCGCCGCACCGCTTGGACTCAAGGACATGCGCCTCGTCGGCCAATCTGCAGAGGCCCTGCGCGTGCCCATGCCGCTGCTCAGCCTGGTGCGCGAGCACCTTTTGCAAACCATTGCGCAGGAAGGTGACGACATCGATTGGTCGGCGATCGCCTCGTCGGTCGCGAGAAATGCGGGACTTGTGCGTAATCGCGCCCCGTAGCACCCAGGCGCGCCCCGTAACACCCAGGCGCGCGATGTCGGGCGCGCCGGGCCTGCTTGCAGCCTCGCCAGGAATAAAGTGTGCTCAAAAGACGATGACGCCGCGCGCGTTCTTGCCCGCCTTGAGGTCGGCAAAGGCCTGAGCAGATTCCTCGATCGGGTAGGATTGGGTGATCAATTCTTCGAGCTTGAGGCGCCCGGCCATGTACAGCGCGAGCAGGCGCGGGAAATCGACGCGGGGCACGCACGATCCGAAGTAACTGCCCGTAAGCGTCTTCTCCTCGAACGGTAGCGTCACCGTGCGCACCGAGGTCGAGTCGGTCGGCTTGGCGACCCCGACCACGACCGCGATCCCGCCGCGGCCAAGGGCCCGATACGCGAGAGCAGCGAGTTCTCCGCTCCCCACGCACTCGAAGGCGTAGTCCGCGCCCCCACCTGTCAATGCCTTGATCGGCTTGACGAGATCCGCCCCGGGCTTGCTCTGAAAGGTATCAGTTGCGCCGAATTGTTTCGCCATCTCGAGCTTCGCCGGCAGAGTGTCGATGGCGACGATACGCGACGCGCCGGCGATGCGCGCGCCTTGGATGACGTTCAGCCCGACGCCGCCGCAGCCAAACACGGCGACGCTGGAGCCCGGAACCACGCGGGCGGTATTGAATACTGCGCCCACCCCCGTAGTCACCGCGCAGCCCACGAGGGCCGCGCATGCGAGCGGGATCGTGCCATCGATCCTGACCACATTATCGATCGAGAGCGTCGCATAATCGGCCATCACGCCGCAGCCGGAGAAAATGTTGAGCGGGTTGCCCTGCGCGTCGCGGGTGCGCAGCGTGCCGTCAGGCAGCGTCGTCAGCGCCTTGCCCTGGTTGAGGCACAGCACCGGCCGGCCCATTGCGCAGAAGCGGCATTTACCGCACATGTAAATAAAAGAGGAGATGACGTGATCGCCAAGCGCAAGGCCGTCGACGCCCTCGCCCACCTCGATCACCTCGCCCGCCGCCTCGTGACCGAGAATCAGAGGCAGTTGCAGCGGGATGGTGCCGTCGGTTGCCGAAAGATCCGAGTGGCAGACCCCGCACGCAGCGAGCCTGACCATCACTTCGCCGCGTCGGGGCGAGTCCACCGTGATGCGTTCCACGACCACCGGTTGATCGAGCCCGCGGCAGACCACCGCGCGAGCGGCTTTCGCCATGCACCATCCCCTCCGTTAGACCGCGGCGCAGTATAACTCTCTTACGGCGCGCAACCGATCTGCACCTTATCCGACGATCATTTGGTCGGCATAGTGCGACTGACAGACCCGTGGTTCGGGTCGACTTGGGTGGCTCGGGCTATACTCCCCCGGGGGCAACGGATCGACAGCGGCGCATGCGCGCCGGCCACGGATATTGGGGAGAAGCGATGGAACTACCGGAATCGCCGCCGCTGCCTGCGTTCATCGCGGCCACGGCATTTGCCGCCCAAAAACACCGCGACCAGCGGCGTAAGGATGCAAAGGCGTCGCCCTACATCAACCATCCCATCGCTCTCGCCAATGTTCTCGCCAACGAGGCAGGGGTCAAGGACGTGATCGTGCTCATGGCGGCTTTGCTTCACGACACGATCGAGGACACGGACACGACGGCCGAAGAGCTCAAAGCCCATTTCGGCTCGGCGGTGGCGGTCATCGTCGTGCAAGTCACCGACGACAAGAAACTGAAAAAAGCGGAACGCAAGCGTCAGCAGGTGCTGCACGCGTCCAGCATCAGCGACCAGGCCAAGCTCGTAAAGCTAGCCGACAAGATCTGCAACCTACGGGATCTGAACGCCTCGCCGCCCGCAGATTGGGGCATCGAGCGCAAACGCGAGTACTTCGATTGGGCGAAGCAGGTCGTCGACCAGCTGCGGGGGGTCCATCCGCGGCTCGAAGCGCTATTCGATGCGCAGTACGCGCGGCGTCCCTAGCGCACCCGCCGCCCAAATGCCGCCAGCAATGACCTGAAACGATTGCTCGTCGCCATATATGCGACGCAGAAAGAGAGGATGAATACGTCTAACCCATTCACGAGGCGCTCCTTAGTTGCAGGAGAGAGCTTCGCCCACTTGTCGACTCGGTTTCTGTTATCTCCGTCGCGGTTTTACTTAACGGGATCGGTATCCCCCGGAGACAATGGGCTTACTTGCGCTTGATCTCGACGTTTTCTTTGGTGCCGCTATTGGTGACTGCGATCATGATGCCGAGGCCGATCGCGATCGCGATTCCGATCAAGGTCCACGTCGTACCAATGCGGGCCAGAACGCCCATTTTCCAAAGCGCGGCGAGAAGGCCCCCCAAAAGAATGATGAAACCAACAAGGTACATGCCTGCCCACTTCACAATTCGCCTCCTGTGAGTCCAGATCCGTAAAGTCGCAATGGGACGGGTAGAGAATACGGACGGGTGGGAGCGCCGTCTATATGCGGGCGCACAAAAGGGGACAGGCCTTAATATCGTCTCACACCTCCCTCGAGGGCTGAGCTCCATTGGGCCGGGGCGCATCCCCTGGTTCGCGGTGGCATCAGTTTTCGTTCTTTGGCTTCAATAATCCCTCAAGCTGGTCCGGGTCCACAGGTTTGGTCAAGTGATTATTGAATCCTGCAGCCAGGGCCCGTCGTTTGTCATCTGTTTGGCCCCACCCGGTGACGGCAATCAAAGTGATGTTTTCGCCCCAGGCTTCGTGGCGAATGCGTTGCGCAACTTCGTATCCGTTTAAGTCCGGCATGCCGATATCCAGCACTCCGACATCAGGTCGCACACGGTTAGCGAGCTCAAATGCTTCGGTACCGGTATGTGCCACATGGACTTCATGGCCCGCTAAACTCAACAGCAGGCTCATAGTCTCGGCGCCGTCCCGATTGTCGTCTGCCACCAGAATACGCCGGCCAACGACGCGGCTTGCGCCACCATCGGATGTACTTGGTTGCTTTGCGGGCGCACCGACCATGAGAGTCTTCGGCAAAATGATACAGAACTCGCTGCCCTGACCTAGTCCGGCGCTGCGGGCCTCGATGCGTCCCCCATGCAATTCAATCAGTCCTTTGGCAAGCGCCAAGCCGATTCCCAAGCCTCCTTCGGAGCGTCCTAGGTCCGACTCAACCTGGGTAAACATGTTGAAAATCTTGGGAATCATTTCCGGGGCGAGCCCGGCGCCGTTATCTCGGACGAAGATGGCCAGAGCATGGCCCTCTAACCGGGTTCCTAGCTCGATCACGCCCCCCGGTCGAGTGTATTTCGCCGCATTCGTGAGCAAGTTGTTGATCACTTGAGCGATTCTCACGGGATCGACCTCCAACCACATTGGTTCAGGCGGATATTCGACCCGTAACGTGTGTTGCCGAGAGTCGATTGCCGGCTGAACCGCCTCTACTGCGGCTTCCATCAGGGACTTGGCATCGACGTACTCCTTCTTCAGCAGGAACGAACCGCGAGTGATGCGAGACACGTCGAGCAAATCGTCGAGTAGAGAACTCATATGCGTGACCTGGCGGGCGATGATTGCTTGGGCCCGCATCAGCTCATCACGTCCCAGTTTAGGTGATTGTAGAAGTTGGGCAGCGGTGCGAATTGGCGCCAGCGGATTGCGCAATTCATGCGATAAGGTTGCCAAAAAAATGTCCTTGCGAACGTCCGCCTCGACGAGGGCAGCCTCTGCTTGCACGATGCTGCTTACATCAACCAATGTGACAAGTGCCCCGCTCACCGTGCTATCCGGCTCCCGATAAGGCAAAATTCGCAACATGTAATGTACCGCTAGATCGTCTCGCGCCACGCGCCGCTCAAGCGGTTCCAGCGTCGATAAAACGTGAGCAACGTCCTCTCGCAGACTGTTGTAATTCAGGCGGCTGACGATATCGGTCAAGGGACGACCCTGGTCGCTTGGGATAAGATTGTAGAGCGTCGCGATGGAGGGCGTGAAGCTGCGAATGATGAGATGGCGATCGAGAAAGACCGTGGCTACCTCCGTGCTGTCGAACAAGTTGCGTAGATCACTATTGGCTTGAGCGAGTTCGTCGATTTTTTCGGTCAATCGGGCATTGACGGTGTGCAGTTCCTCATTCAGAGACTGCAGCTCCTCTTTCGATGTCTCGAGTTCCTCGTTCGAAGATTGCATTTCCTCATTAACCGAATGGAGCTCCTCATTAGAGCTCCGTAATTCTTCGAGCGCGGTTTGATGTTCTTCGTGAAGCGATCCGAGTTGCTCCAACGCACCGCGAAGCGCGTCCTGGAGCTGCGCTACCGTTTCCGCTGTCGGGCCAAGGGAACCCAATAGATGCTCGTGAGTAGCCGCTAAATCATCCCGATGATCATTATCTCGCCGCGATTCGTTCGATCTTGGATGCAGATTGCCTGAAGATTGATCGTTTAGAACCGAATGGAAATTTCCGCCGTCCCCGCAAAATGCGCGTTGGGTGCTTGCAGGAGATTGCAGCGACGAGCGCTGCAGACTTAGCTCCAGATCGGGACTTTCCACATTGCGCTTTTTAAAAATCCGCGCGGCTTTATCCAAGGGCTCGAACAAATTCGCATGCTGGGAGGTGGATTCCGAGCCCCCGAGCAGCAGCGTCCCGCCCTTATTCAATGAATAATGAAAGATAGGAATCACCTTTGCCTGAAGCTCGGTATTCATGTAGATCAGCAAGTTGCGGCAGGAAACGAGATCCATACGCGAGAACGGGGGGTCGCGCACCAAGTTGTGCGTGGAAAACGTGCAAAGCTCCCGGATCTCCTTGTCTACGAGATAGCTGCCCTGTGAGAACACGAAGAACCGGTCCCGCCGATCTGCCGATAGACCCTCGATCAGCGCCGTGGGATAGCGGCCGAGCCGCGCGGTCGCAACAGCGGAGTCGTCGATATCAGTGGCGAATACTTGGACTTTGGGGGGCCCTTGGAGCGTATCCATGTGCTCGCGCAGCAGGATTGCGAGCGAATAGGCCTCCTCTCCCGTGGCACAGCCGGGTACCCAAATCCGAACGGCGCTGTCCGCCTGTTTGCCCGCAAATAGTTTCGGGATGACGCTGGTCTCGAGTGTCTCGAATGTTTCCTTGTCCCGAAAAAAACTCGTGACGCGAATAAGCAAATCACGAAACAGCAATCCGCTCTCGTTCTGATCCTCCTGAAGATGACTCACGTAGTCTTGCAACGAGGTTGCATTCACGACTTGCATCCGCCTTTCCACTCGTCTCAGAAAAGTCTGAGCGCGATAGCCGCTAAAATCGTGCCCAAGTCGGGCTCGCAATATCGCGCAGATCTCGAGCCTGGCGGCTTCCTTGTTATTCGCATCGTCGGCAGATTTTATGGGCCTTATTTCCCGGCCCTTCATGCGCATGAGGTGCCCGGGAATGTCTTCGACAGGCACTATGAGATCGACAGCGCCGGTTGCGATTGCTCCGGCGGGCATTTCTCCATATTGAGGTGCGCTGCCATTGCTTCCTTGCGCGATCGTCAGCCCGCCGCACTCCTTGATCGCCTTGAGGCCCAAGGCTCCATCACTGCCGGTCCCGGAAAGCACAATACCGACAGCCTGCTCCCGCAATGCCACGGCCAGCGAGTCAAAGAATCCGTCGATCGGCCGAAACAACCGATCGTGAACCGTGTTTGGAAAATGCACACTAAGGCGCTGCCCCTCCGACAACTTGACGATCGCATGGGGTGTCGGCACGTAGACGCAATTTGCCTCGATTCGCGTTCCGTCGATCGCCTCCCGAACCCGCATGGAAGTCCACCGCGCAAGAATTTCGGTCAACATGCTCTTGCGCTCGGCCGGCAAATGCAAAATCACCACGAAGGCCATGCCGCAATCGACCGGCATATGAGCGAAAAAGCTATGGAAGGCCTCGAGGCCTCCCGCAGAGGCACCGATACCGATGATAGGGAAGTCAGGCTCGCCCACTGTAATTATCAATTTGGGAGATGATCGGGATGAACGTAGCCCATGGGCATTAGACTCCTTGGAGGTGATTAAATCATACGGAGTCGGCATCTCCTATAGGACAATTGGTGACCGCTAATTTGCCGCGCTTTTCTCAGCGAGAGATTTGCAGTGGGCTCTGCCCCTATGCCGGCCCGTGCTCGTACAAGGACTTGCACTCTCTCGATTGGAGCGATCCTCCTGACAGGCCAGCACGATCCGCGAACGCAACGCCAGCGCCTGCGAGGTCTTATGCGGTCGCGTCCACTCCACCAATCGGTTGTTCTCTTCCGGATTTGGACCACCGCAGCTCCTGAACGTAACGTTGGCGAAGCCGGTCAACACATCGAAAAGACGCCATCGCAGCCAAATGGTCCGGCATAGCCACCAGCAGCCGTCGCGCCTCATCTTGAAGTGAGGTAGCGAATCCGGCCCTTCGGTTCCGCAATAAGCCGAACCTTTGATGCCCGCTCGATCCCCATTCCCAATCGTTGGCAGGCCCGCAAAGACCGACCGCAGCACAACGCCAGCGTTCAATTCACCGTGCTTGTGCTAACACCGTCTTTTTGCGCCCACCCGCTCCGCTACATTTCGATTGATGGTCGACAACTCACCACCGGCCAAATGCGCGCCCAGCCACCAAAAATTCCGGTGACTGTCCGCAATGGACGCCTTGTGCGCCTTTTCATAAAGCCACCTCAGCACGACAACTACGCGGATCGATCGCTGTCAGGTTCACTTGTTGGCTGCAACTCGTGAATACGCGTCGCCATGCCTCCAAATTCGTCAGCCCATCTCGCGCGCTCCAGGCCCGTTGGCTCCGAGCTCCGCCAGACGCGGCACGATTTTCAGCACACAACGGAACTTGACCTCCCCGAGCGTCACCAGATCCCCATCCTTCAGCGGTCGGCGGGAGATTTTTCTCCCGTTCACCAACACGCCGTTGACGCTATTCAAATCCTCGATGATGAGCTCATGATCGCTCTTGAGGAGCAATGCGTGATGGCGACTCACAAGCGTCGAATCGATCTGCAAATCGCAGCCCGAGGCCCGGCCGATACGGGTGCGGCGCGCCAAGGTGTATTTGGTGTTGCGCTCGCCATCGATCCTGATGAGGTCAGCGAAGCATTCCATTGGTACTGCAGGCGCTGCGGTCGAGGCAGGTGCACCGCCCAGCCTTTCGATGCCCGTCTGAATCTGGTCCTGCACGTTTGCGCTGCCCTCGCTGAGTTCCATCGCGGCGCGCAGGTGTCGATTGTCTTCGTTGAGCCGTTCGAGACTCCTGGTCTTGAGGTCCAATTCGTCGCTCAAGCGCTTAACGTCCGCCTGAATCGAGCGGTCAGGCCGACGCGCTTCATTTAATTGCGCCATGAGCACCGCCAATTCTTCCTCGTGCTGTTTCTCTGCCGCCGCGCGCCCGTGGTCGCGTGTGGCCAGTTCATCGCGCATGCGTTTGCACTCAACTTCCCAGGCATCGATTCGGGCCGCAATCTCCGCGTATTTCCGCAGCTCGTGCTGCAGGGCGTGCAGCTGCGCATCTCGTTCGGCGAGCGAATGCAGTGTCTGCGCGATGGTGGCATCGCGCGTCGCCAGAGATTCCCGCAGCTCGTGCTGCAAGGCGTGTAGCTGCGCGTCTCGTTCGGCGAGCGAATGCAGTGTCTGCGCGATGGTGGTATCGCGCGTGGCCAGCGATTCTCGCAGCGTCCGCGCCTCGGCTTGATAGTGCTCCGCGGCCCGCAATCCCTCCTCGACGCGTGTAGGCGCTACGGCGGCCGCCTCCGCGTCGCGTGCGGTCTGGCTCACATCGGCCCGCTCAAGCGGGACGGACGTGTGCTTGACCAAATCCTGATTGACCTCGACGAGCACGCCTTCGAGAAAATGACGGATGATCTCGAGACCCTCCGGATCTCGATCGGTCACGATGCTCACCAAGGCGTCATGATGGACTATCGCCGACGTTTCGACCAAGTTGCCATCAATCTTGGCTGCAAGCGCCGCCTTGGCGAGCGCCGGACCAATGCTAGCCGCGATGTCGGCCACCGAAACGGCGTGATCAAAATGCCTTTTGCTGCCATCAGGAAGTGTAATTACTGGCATAACGCATCTTAGCAAACGCTGCACAACGAGGTGCCGGCTTCAATGCCGGCCGTCTTAGGCCCGCCCCGCCACGCGGCGAAATGCGCTCAGTAATCGAACCACTGACCCCACCACTGTCGGCGCGAGACACAACCTTTCACAAACACCGTGCTGCACCGCGAAAAAAGAACCTTGACATTGGCACCCTACCGACCGCAGCCGCCGGTGGACGCTCTCCTGGGGCTCCGTCCCTGGATCCGCGAGCCGGCGGCACCGCGGCACCCCGATTTCGGGCACTCCGAGCTAGGTCTTTTAGACTGCGACCGAAGGTGTTTACGTTCGTCGCTTACGCTGGGCTATCAAGGCGGTCGTAAGTGGTGGCGTTTCTGCAAGAGCGGTAGTGCAGCTGGATCGCCGGCATCGAAGGCATTTTCGCCTAAACGATTCGATCTGAACGCCACAAATCTGGCGCTCAATAAATATAAATAGAAGTCTCTTTTATCAATACTGCTTGCGCAGGACGGTTACGGTAGACCTCACCTGCAGAGCTGGGTTGGATGAGAGTGCAAACATTGTTGCTAGTGTGGAGGTCCGTCACATTCGTGACCCGCGGTATGTGGGTTACCGAACTGCATAGGTAAAAGAACTCGACTCTACTAGCGCCACCTTCGGCAAGGATGGATTGCAGTTCACAGTTCTGGTCGATCGCGCGATTGATCGATAAAGAGTCTTCATTCACCGACAATTGCGGGCGAAATAGACTTCTTATACAACACGGCTGAACAAATTATAGCCATAGCTGAACGGAACGCGGATAGGAAATTTCTATGCGACTCACCACCAATTTTTTAAAAGCGTCACTCGCTATGTCTTGCCTCGCGATCGCAGCTTGCGGGGGAACCAATCCCGTAGGGTCGTCGTCCAACGGCATCACTGGCATCACTGGCGTGTCAGGAGCCGCCGGCAAAGCGAAAATCGCCTCCACGGCCTCGCCCAGCGGGGCGACGATACCCTCGGGTACACAAATAATCGATAACAATGATGCAGTGTGGACCGTGGTAAATGGCGTGATCTATGTTAACGGCCAAACGGCGGGATACTCGGGCGCAGTTGTATTGCTGCTCTATTACGCTGACGTGATCTATCAGGCAAACGTACATGGCGGATGGTGGAAATGGAACGGCACCGACTGGATCGCGACCTCCGATCCGCGCAGCCAGGCGACGGTCTCGGCCAGCGGCACGACCATTCCTTCGGCGACGCAGATTGTCGATGCCAGCGTCAATGTCTGGACGGTCTCCGGCGGTGTCATCTCCGAAAACGGCAAGCCGGCAGGTTTTTCGGCCGGCGTCACGTTGTTGCTTTACGACAACAATGTCATCTATCAGGAAAACATCAACGCTGACTGGTGGTCATGGAACGGTAGCACATGGGTAACAAGCAGCGACCCGCGCGGTGTCCCAGTGTACGGTGCCTGCGGTACCACGAATGGCATGGCTGTGACGGTAGCCCCCAGCGCCAATTTATGCAGCGCTGGCACGGCATCCGCGATGAATGGCACTGGACCGTGGACGTGGAGTTGCGGCGGTAGTTACGGCGGCACCACCGCGTCCTGTTCAGCGAGCAAAGCTGCTCCCACCATCTCGCTGCCTTCGCCCAACCTCACGACCATTCCTTCGGCGACGCAGATTGTCGATGCTAGCGCCAATGTCTGGTCCGTCTCCGGCGGTGTGGTCAATGAGAACGGTGCCCCCGCGGGCTCCTCGGCGGGCGTCGCGCTGCTGCTCTATGACAACAACATCGTCTATCAGGAAACCAGCGGCGGAAGCTGGCAGTCTTGGAATGGCAGCACATGGGTATCGAGCAGCGACCCACGCATCGCAGTAGTCCCAGTAAACGGCGCGTGCGGCACCAGCAATGGCGTGACCGCGACGACGACCCCCACCACCAATCTGTGCAGCATCGGCACGCCTTCGACGGCGAGCGGCACTGGACCGTGGACGTGGAGTTGCAGCGGCATTAGTGGCGGCACCACCGCGTCGTGCTCAGCTCCTAAAGCTGCGCTCGTGTCCAGCGGTGTAGCCTCGCCCAACGGCACGACCGTTCCCTCAGCTACGCAGATCGTCGATAGCGGGCTAAATAGTTGGACTTTGGTTTCCGGTGCCGTCTATGAAAACGGCAAGCCGGCGAGCTACTCCGCGAATGCCGTTCTGCTGCTCTATTACAACGGCGCGATCTATACTCAAAACAGCGGCGGCTTTTGGTGGTCGTGGGGCAACGGCTCGTGGGCTATGAGCAGCGATCCGCGCGGTGCGAGTGTTCCACCGAGCGGCGGTGGGAGTTGCTCGTCGAGCGGCGCCAGTACACTGGTCGCGGATACCAATCGGCCCAACAACAGTACCTTCGTCCAGGGCGAGCCGGTCACCCTGACCTTTAAAGCGACCGGTGCTTGTGCGAGTACAGTGAATTTAGCGATCGTGGACGAGCACAGTAACCGTGTCATAACCACGTCGGTGCCAATGACCAATGGCGCTGCGACCTACACTGCACCGAGTTCCAAGCTCGGGTACTACCGGGTGAACGCGTCGCTCGCCGATGGCGCGGCGCCCGTCATGCTTGGCACGCGACCGGCGGGGTTCATCACCTATGCCGTGGTTCCTGATCCGGCGACGCGCGTGAACTATGGTGATGCGCTGTCGCGCTTCGGTATGGTGGGTGGCTTTGATGCCCGTCAAGGGAGCGTGATTCCCTATCTCGGCGTCCGCTATGTGCTAGGCACGCCGTCTTGGAATGCCCTTGAGCCAAACAACACGGGTCAATTAGCCGCCGAAGTGGCGCAAGGCCAGTATCCCCCTACGGCCCCTTACATCGATGCGGTGACTTACAACGGCGTGCCGTGGCCGACGTTCGAGATCGGACTGATAGCCCAGGCGAGTACGCCCAAATGGGCCGGACCCTTGGCCGGGACTGCAGGCACCGGATGCGCGGCTTTTGGCGCGCTAACCTCAGCAGGCGTGGCGGGCCTTCCACAATTTGCCGCCGCGTATGGCACTGCAACTGCACACAACTTTCCGAACCAGTCGAAGCGCTATTACCAGGTGACTTGGGAGCCCGAGGTCTCCTGGTGCTACAACGGCACGGGAGCACAGTTGACGCAGTATTACCAACTCGTTTATGCCGCCCTGCATGCCGCCGATCCCGCCGCGCAAGTGATGGGACCGACGTTGTTTTACCACGGCGATGAGGCGCTGCTCGCGAGCATGTACGCCGCGGGATTCGGCAGTTTGATCGATGCGTTTTCGATGCACCCTTATGCGCCTTGGCCCTTTGAGACCAGCACTTTCGTGGCGGACCTACGAGCCGAAATGGCACAGGTGAACGCCGCCGCCGGCAAGACCGTCCCCTTTGTCGGCACGGAGCACGGCTATGTGTCCGGTCAGATTGGGGAGCTGAATCAAGCGCTCGGCAACGTGCGTGAGGAGATCATGCTCATTGGCGAGGGATTCATTCACGACTACTCTTTCTACATCACGGATTTTTGGGTCAACGGCCCGACAGATCTCAATTGGACCTACGGTTTTTATTGGAACCTCAATCCCAACTTACCCCAGGGGACCGACAAATTGGGGCCAAAACCTGCCGCTCCGGCGTTTGCCGCGATGACCTACCTGCTTGACGGCACAACAACGCGCGGGCCAATCTCGCATCTGAGCGGCACGCAGATGGGCTACCGTTTCCAACGCAATGGCACCACGATACTCGCCCTCTGGGACTATCAGGCCGCCTCGAGCACGGTCAACTTGGCGGTTAGTGCGCAGAGCGTCCAAATCTGCGACTGGATGGGCAATTGCAATATCACGAGCAGCGGCGGCAGCCTCAACTTGACGTTGGGTGCTTCGCCCATCTACGTCCTTGGCAACAACTTGTAGAAAACTTGAGTTCAGTGGGCACCACGGGGTGCCCGCCTTCACGACCGCGTTTGACTGCGTCCACCCGATGGAGAGAAACTTTTCCTAGGGGCTTGCTCCGTTGTCATCAGGACGGACTCGGGAAAGTAAACATACTCTTCGCGAGGTCGTGCCATCGTTATTGTCTTTAGCGCGGGATTGAGGATTTTTGCCCAGGCGGATAAATGCGATGGTGTACGAACAACAATATCGCAACGTGAAAGGAGGACCATGATGGTGAGGGCCTCGAGTGCTTGAACGTAGGGATCGCCGGGGCTAAAGTGGATCGCCAGGCCGTTCGCCGAAGCCGCTTTGGCATCATAAGTGATGATGGGGATGCCGAACGGAATCGTTCGATAAAATCGATGAAGGCGGTTTCGTCCGATGTCGCGAAGATGGATGTGATCGAGCTGTCGCGTCTGATCTCATTGGCAACGAGGTCCGATACGATATTCCATCCGACACGCGGCGCCTCGAAGACCTTATCCGTGCCCCGAAAGTGGACGCCGAGCCGTTTTCCTTGCTTGCTGGCGGAAAAGACCATGTTCGCCTCATCATACACAAGGTCCTTAATCGTAAGATAACGAGTGAACAGCTCGTGGGCCCGTTCGATGCTCAAGCCCTTTCCCTGCGGATCGGCGAAGTAATCGCTATGCGACTGGATCTTGCTATAAAAAATCCACTTTGCGTGTTTGCTCGCGGGGTGTTGGGACACTTCAAAAAACTGGCTGAACCAGTCGCGCTTTTTGGCATCCTGGCTCCCATATAATGGGTTGGAAAATCTTATGACCGGCGTCAAATCTTTCCGATCGCAGCGGTCTAACAACAGTATAGTGTGGCTCAGCATCGCGCCTAGCCCCATTGTGCCGCACACGTCGAACGCGAAGTAAGGCCCATTGATCCGTTCCCGAACCAGGAAAAGAGCGCGAATGACGGTGGTAAATACGACTCTGCCGACCCTCGTGTTATAACGAAAATGGAACAACACCTTATAGAGCGGCCCGGCATATTTTTTAAGAAATTCCTTCATTATTAATCGGATCTGCGACCCCTTTATGGTTGACCGAGGCGCTGCCGGACTCCATCGGGCGGTGGCTGACGGTTATATCACCGCCCGCGGGAGTACGAATAGCCCCAGGGCATATCGAGCATCACTGTAATACAGGGTGCTTCGCCCATCCACGAATCAAGGGTTAGCCGCGGCCAAACGCCTACGAGATCTTCAAATAAATGGAAGACGGAAAGTGGCCTTCCGAGTCGGAAATACTCAGTCCTTCTTCGGATCTCTGCGGTCGGTATTCGGGGAACACCTCCGACAGGATCTCTGGCGCGCGATAATGTAGAATGCTTAGACAGAACCACGTTGAGATCTTACCGTTGAAGGTCATCAGCGCTTGCAACAGTGCGGTTTCCGACCACTGAAATGGTCCGCGCAGAAGATCCCTTTGATAAACGTAGGGCAAAAAAATGTCATGTATGTGGACAATCACGCCTGATCTCAATCGGGGAAGTACCTCCAAATACAGATACAGCACATCCCCACCCGGCTTAACCGCGTGAGTGGAGTCTATGAGGAGCAGATCGCCGGCCTGCAGTTCGACAAATAACTCCGGATCTAGGTGCTGCACGTAGGAGCGTAGAAGCGTTATCTGCCCTCCGTCGGCTGCCTCACGAAGGAACTTGCTCGGGTGAGGGTCGATACAGGTGATCTTCGACGGAAAACCTTCAGCGGCGTTCAGCACGACGGCTCGGAGAGCACAATAGGTCGAGACGCCTGATCCTACCTCGACGATGCGCGGCGGTTTTAGATGGCGCAACACTCCATGAAGACATTGCGCCTCGATATACCCAAAGCCCGGACCATACCCTTTGGAGTAGCCTTCGATGTAGATGAGATTGTTACGGAACTCGGGCTCGTAAGGCATGATTGCCTCGCGCAGCGCTTGCGCCTGTTCCGCAACGTTCATAGGTACCCCGATCATCGAAGACGGCGGCGACCAGAATCTCTGCGTTTCCTTTAACTCATGGACGTCGGCGATGGGCGTGTAGTAATGGTTAGGGAGGACAACGATTCCGGCGTTCAGAGCGGCACGATGAATTGCACACAGTGCACTCTTCGCAATCTCTTTGAGTTTCCGGTTCATTGATCACTTCTCTCGGGGCACAGCGACGTATCGCTTTAGCTGACGTGTCCCCGATAGACCATACATTCACGCACGATGGGCGAAGATAGCACTGCTCACGGAGCCAAAATGCGACCCAGTGCGAGTTCCGCGGGGGAAATCGTTGGTTTGTGACGGGAGTGGCGTGTTGGCGATGGCTTGCATCCGTCGGGAGGGGGATCTGGGAGCAGGACGTTTTTTCGCACCGAAGTGCTTAAGTTCGTCAGTCGTTATGTTAAGGTTGATCTTCGTCGCGTCCCCACATCCTTACTGAGAGGGATGGGTAGTTACCAAACCAGGGATCGCCACGTGAGGCACGCCACCAACGCTGAAAGGACATTCACTGTGACGCCTCAGCCATCTTCCTCCAGCTTGCATGTCTATGGGCTTGACATCCTGCGTTTTTTTGCGGCCTTGCTGGTGGCCATGTTGCATTTGTGGTCGGACAACGCCGTGGGAGCTGGTAGTTTTGGAGATTACTATATAGGCAGAATAACCGGAGACCTTTCCCCATTCCGGGGACAATTATTGCCGCCAGTCGTTTTCACCGGTTCCTTGGGTGTCCAGATTTTTTTTGCAATTTCTGGCTTCGTTATCTCCTACTCCGCCAGCAAGAGCAAAACAACGGCGGGTTTTCTTTACAGACGCGCCTTACGGCTGTTGCCCGCATTGTGGATCTGTACTTTAGTTTCCTTCTGCATCGCAGTATTCACAGGCTTTTATGGTCTGACGGATGGGCTCCTGAGGCTCGTAAGATCGCTGCTCATAACGCCGATCGGCTCGCATGTTGACGATGTTGTATGGACGCTTGTTCTTGAGATCGTCTTCTATCTGTATGTCGCGTTTCTAATCGCGGTCGGACGACTAACGCTCCTGTTCCATCTGGGCGTTGTATTAACCCTGGTGTCCTTGTTCTACTGGGGAAGCTACTTTCTCGGTGGATGTCATGTAGGCGTTCCTTCGACTGCCTTGGTTTGCAGCATCATCGGAAATCGCTTCGTCGAAAAGTTTACTACGATCGCATTGATTCAGCACGGCTGCTTTTTTGCGGTTGGCATTTTTATGTGGCTGGCGTTGAGCCAACGACGGCGGGTTGCCATCTATTTCGCTTTTGTTCCGGCGATACTGACATGCGTGCTGCAGGTCGTGTGGACATCGCAATATTTCGCCTCGACTGCCAGAATATGGGGCGCCTCCCAAGCCCCATACCTGGAACTTTTCGTCTGGAGCACTGCCATGATGTTCTTTGTTTTCGCTTGCTACGCGCGGCATTTTGTGATGAAGCTCATTGGGGGTCATATGGGGCTGGTGAGGCTGATCGGTCTGTCAACATACCCTCTTTATCTAACTCACTCATTCGTCGGAAACTATTTCTTGGCTCTGTCCGTCAAAGCAGGATTGAACGCAGCGGCGCCCTTTATCGGCGTTCTCGCGGCGGTGTTGTGCAGTATGGCAATCGCCCACCATCTTGAGCCGAACCTCAGGCGTGCTATCGAGCGGCTCACAACGCGACTTGCCCGAGTGTGGCGGTTCGGTCAGTTGGCAAGGCGGGTTGCATGAAAATGGTACAATATCGGCGCAAACAACGGTTTGTCCGGCATGGCGGGAATAAGACATAATTCGGCGTCAAGAAATAGCTTTCAGGAATCCGCAATGTCGTCTAATTTTGCGGCAATGAAAAGCCGGTGAGGCGCCGGTCCCGGATCAACCGCTAGGCGTGTTTTGAGCTTCGCGCGATGATCTGGTATTCGCGGGAACGAAGTCGGAGCTAAAGTCAAAAATAGGTACGTGAATGGCGATTCCAGCTGCATCAGAGGACGAAATCGCGGGCCGCCGGCTGTATGGCGATAAATTCTCAAGGGATCAGATCCAGCAATGGTATGAAACGGAAGTTACAGGATACTTCGATCTTCTGTCTAATCATTACAAGATAACGAATGAAGACAATCAGTACGAGTATGAGTACGACGCCTTAAATCGCTTCCATGCGGTTGGTCGGCTGCTGAACCTCCAATTCGACACTTGCTTGGCATTGGGATGTGCCTCCGGTGAAGACATCGCGCCGCTCGCGGCCGTTGTTCGACGCTTCGTGGCGATTGAGCCGGCGGAAAAATGGTGGCGAGAAGATATCGGCGGCAAGCCGGCTACTTACATGAAGCCCTCCGTTGTCGGCGACCTCCCGTTGGAGGCAGGTACCGTCGATCTGGCGACGTCATTTGGAGTTCTGCATCACATTCCGAATGTCAGTCATGTCGTGGGGGAGATCGCGCGGGTTCTGGTGCCGGGCGGATTGTTCGTGTTGCGGGAACCGATTTGCTCGATGGGCGACTGGCGAAAGGCCCGACCCGGTTTGACAGCGAATGAGCGTGGATTGCCGCTGGAGTGGTTTGATGAATTGGCGCGAACGAGTGGATTTAAAGTCGTAGCTCGTCGCACCTGTATGTTCAATCCGTTATCGGCTATCTTCAAACAGCTCGGCATTGCAACGCCCTTCTCTATCATGCCGATCGTGGTGCTCGATTGGCTGTTGTGCCAAATACTGCAGTGGAATGTGCATTATTGGCGCGAGAACTTCCTGAAAAAACTAGCGCCAAGCTCAGCCTTCTGGATTCTGGAGCGACTCCCCCACTGACGAGGTAACCTTGTTGCGTCGGCGCGAAGTGCGATACGAAGCGGATGGTCTTTCGGAACAACCCCCGCTCAGGTATCAAGGTGGTCGGTTTGCTCGCGCGACCCCCGGATCGCGGGGTGCGTCACCGTAAGGATAAGGTGACGAACAGTGAACATTTCCATGAGATTAAATCAACGTGTTACAGACCTGATTCAAGCCGCTGGAAAAACGCTCGGGATGCAGATTACCCGATCGGATAATTCGCTGGAGGCCAAGCGACAGCGTGTGCTTGAAACCCTATCGATCGATATGTTGCTCGACGTCGGCGCGAACATTGGTAACTACGCCCTCGAAGTCCGTCGAAACGGTTTCCGTGCCAAAATCATTTCCTTCGAGCCGATTTTCGAGGTCTTTGAACTGTTGCGGCAAACCAGTTCGGGTGATAGTCAATGGATCTGCCACCATCTTGCCTTGGGTGAAAAGGATGCAGAGAGCGAAATCAACGTATCACGTAATTTTGCCAGCAGTTCTTTGTTGACCGTCACCAACCTGTCGACCGAGGCGGAACAGGGCACTGCAATTACAAGGCGGGAGAAAATTCGAATCGCCAGGCTCGATTCGCTGCGAAGCAGCCTGATGGCGCCAAGCGACCGGATATACATGAAGGTGGATGTGCAGGGGTTCGAAAAACAGGTCCTAGCGGGCGCTACCGAAACCCTTACTCAAATCGAAGCGATTGAAATTGAGTTGACGTTGGTGGAGCTCTATTCTAAACAGACGCTTATGGCTGAAATGCTTTCCCTGCTCGACGCTCTTGGTTTTTTACCGGTGTGGCTGGAGCGCGGATTCAAGGACCCGAGGACGGGTCACCTTCTTCAAATGGATGGAATATTCATTCGGAGACAGAGGTAAAATGAGGTGCGCCAACCGGATGGCCGGCCAATGAATCTTGCCATTTACGAAACCGCGATACACGGGCATCGGGGAGCCTATCTGACGGAGATCACCGCCGAGGCGGTTCGCCGAGGTTGGGCGGTCACGGTCGTGACTCCTTCGAACGATCGTGGCAGCCCGTATTTCTCACAACTCCGCGATCTGGTGGGTGCGCCAAACCTGGTGTTCACCCCATTCATGATTCTAATGCCTGAACGCATTTCCGCCGCGTCGATGCTGCGATACCAATTTCGCCAGTGGCGCGCCGCTCGGCAGTCCTTGGTGACCAACTATCGGCCCTGGGATTTCGTCTATATTCCCAATATCGACTACATGGATAAGGCTATTCAAGTCTTGGGAGCACCGTCGCATCCGGTGCCCATGGGCGGAATGATGATGCGAGTCAGATTTCACTTGAAGCAACTGGGTGTGGAAACACACCGTTCGCTTTTCCCATCCCTCGCCTCGTTGTCCTTTGCTGGCCTTCTGGGAGCCCGAAGCCTCGCCGCTGTGACGACGGCAGACCCGACTCTCGTGAAATATTGCGAGGGCAAGCGCCAATCGAAGTATCGAAAAGTGACGTATGTGCCCGAGATCGGCATGGTGGCTCCCCGTCGCGACAGCGCAACTGCAAAAAAAGAGTTCGGCTTTCGCCCAGAAAGCCGCGTGATCTTGATCTATGGCTCGATCGAAGTAAGAAAGGCGTTCACGGAACTGATCGAGGCGATTGCCGGGGCTGAGTCCATCCCGAGCATCCGCATCCTAATCGTCGGACAGCCCGATCAGGCCGCACGGGAAACTCTCGAGAGCACGAAGTACGAGGAACTCCGCCGCAAAGGCGTTCTCGCCACCCGACTCGGTTTTGCGGACACGGAAACCCAGGATTTGGCGTTCGCCGCGGCAGACGTCGTTTGGGTCGCGTATCGCAACCACAGCACCATGAGCGGCGTATTTTCTCAAGCGATGTCTTGCTCCCTGCCCGTGATCGGACCCAATTACGGTTTGCTGTCGTGGCTGGTCTCGGAGTACAAGGTCGGGATTTGCGTCGACATCAACAACCCGCGTGAGATCGGCTCCCGGATCGTAGAAATGCTGCAAAACGCGGAGAGCATGGAAGCATTTCGACGCAAGGCGGCGCAGATCTCACTGTCACATCTACCCCGAAGTTTTGCGGGCGCGGTCTGCGACGCAATTGCAGCCGGACGCGGTGGTCGGGCTCGACCCGAATCCTCCGCGCTTCGAACACCTGCTGCGCTATAGCCCGCACATTTCTCAGGATATCCATGAACGCGGCAATCGGGAGCAAGAGAAAGTTCGTGGTCGCCTTTAACCGGGACCGCGACGGCTACCAGGTTCCCCTCGCGCTCCATTCAGCGGCAATGCTGCAAGGGCTCGTGACCGACTTTTATGCACCGGACCGCTACCCGGGCAAGTGGTTGACGCCAAAGCGGTTGATCCATCGACATGTTGCCGGTTTGCCGAGCAGCGTCGTCTATTCTTCGCTAAGGGCGCTTTTGCTGCAGGTGTATCACGAGACGCGCCAAGCGGGCGGGGATGGCTGGTTCATGAAAGTGGACGCGATTCTGTCGAGGAACGCGGCGAACTTAGCGGCGGAAAGTTCTGCCGATCTGTTGCTCTACTCGCAATACGCCCAGGAAGCATTCGCCGACAGCCGGCTATCGAAAAGACTCAAAGGCCTGTTTTTCTTCCATCCTCATCCTGCCTTGGGCACAGAGATCTTGCTTAAGGATTTTGAGCGGTTTCCGGAGTGCGCCTGGTCCGTGAACAATGCGACAGAAATGGTCAACCGCCACCTCAAGGCACGAATCGACGCCGAATGCTCCATGGCGGATTTCTTTATTTGCGCGAGTTCCTTTACGCGCCAATCCCTTATTTTTCACGGCATAGCTCCCGAGCGCATTGCCGTCGCTCCGTACGGCACCAGGCCCGCGAACCGCGCAGGGAGCGTACTTAGGAACGCGACGGCAACTCGGTTCCTATTTGTGGGGCAAGGGTTGCAACGTAAGGGTCTGCATCATTTGCTGAGAGCCTGGAAAGAAGCGCGACTCGGCAACGCTACCTTACGCCTGATCTGCTCGCGGCTGGACCCTGGTTTTCAGCATCTATTGGATCAGCCGAATGTGGAATACAGTCCCGCCGTTACGCGTGCGGAGATATTGGATGCGTTTGCATCGTCGCATATATTCGTCATGCCTTCACTCGTGGAGGGCTTCGGCTTGGTTTACCTCGAGGCCCTTGCGTCAGGCTGCTACTTGATCGCCACGCCCAACACCGGTGTGCCCGATCTCGGCTTGTCTGAGGAAATGGCTCTACTCGTTAAGCCGGGCAATGTCGGTCAATTAAGCCATGCCCTGCGGCAGGCGCATGAAAGGCGGTCGGCACATGTGATTGACCATGAGGCCATTGCCAGGTTTGCGGATTCTCTTTCCTGGGGAGCATTCCGTCAGCGCGTCGTCTCCAGTCTAAACGATTCGGTCATGCAAGCAGCGCTTTACCTCGAGCTATGGCGTACCACCGGCGCCGGAGGTCCCGCTAAGCCTGAGCCGGCGAAGGTAACTTAGAAAATCCGCGCATCGCCCTCTGCATCATTCCGGGCAACAACCACGCCGGCAAGATAAAGCTTGCGGTTAGATAGGCAAGGGCCATTCCGGAGGCTCCCCATAGGGGAACCATCACGACTCCGAAAAGGAGCACCAGCAAGTTTTCCGCGAGAATGACCAGGGCGATCTTCCACAGATTGTCCAACCCCATCAAAGTCACATAGTAAAGATGGGTCCACACATTCGCCACAAAGTACACCCCAAAAATGACGAACAGCCAAAGGCTGCCGGCCGTATCGATGTGCATCAGATGGCTAAATCCCCATTGACCGGTGGTAATGATCACGGCAGCTACGGCGAAAGAGTACACCGTCAGTGCGCGACGTATCCTTCGGAACGAGCGGTGGATCCAAGCAATGTCGCGGTGCGCGATTGCGTCGGCAAATGCGGGCCAAAGCGGCGTGGTGACGGTAGTGACTACGGCGCTTGCCAGCGCGACGCTCTTGTACACCACGGCAAAAAGAGCCGTTGCGTGGGCTGTACTCAAATGTGCGAGGACATAATTGCCGTTGTTTTGCTCCAGAATTCCAGCGATTTCGATCGCCCAAAACCCCATGCCGACATTTATTAGGACCGCATAGGAACCGCAGCTAGATTTGAAAAACCCTTTTGATAAGTAAGGCCTGCGCAGCGTTAAAACCGCAAGATTGATCACGCGGAAGAATGTCGGAACTCCGTAGAGCACGAGAATGACGCCAATTATCGACGGAGCATTTCTGCAAACAAGAAACAGCAACCCGATGCAAAGGATGTTCGCCACCATCGAGCCTATACTTATGAACACCTGCTCTTGGTAGCCTGCGAGCGCGGAGTCGACCACACCGGCAAGAACCTGGATCACCAAGAAAGCCACGCACACGTTGGTGTCGATCAATATTTCACTGCGGTCAGACGAGAACGCGGGTCCGAACAGCGTGCCCGGAGGAATTGCATGAACGACAGTTAAGATCATGGCGCCGCCCAGCAGGGCGGCTACTGCGGTCAGGCGGAATGCCGCGCGCAACAGCGATGCTTCGAGGTCGCGCCTGCCGCCTGCGTGGGCTTTGGCAATGCCTTGCGTAAGGCCTGGGCCTGCTCCCATTTGAACTAAAGCGATGGTACTCAGGAGCCCCGTCAACAAAAGGTAGAGATTGTAGTGATGTTGACCCAGGGAATGGTAGACCAACGGTAAGGAAATGGCCTGCAGCGCGAGGCCGCAAATCTTGCTGAAGCCCGAACTGAGGATCGCCAAGCGGAGCAGAGCGCTGCGTTTCGCACCGTGCTCTTTCTTCCTCAACTCTTCGAAGAAATCAAATCTCAAATGGGCGCTCGGATTCCGGTTGAAAACCGCCTTGCGGGCTGGGGCTTGCAGCCATGAGTACACGGGAAGCGCGGCGCGCACCCGAGGGTATTAGAGCCGAAACTGTCGGCAGGAACTACTGCGTCGACCTCGCGCAGACGAGCGCAACACTAAACCAACTCTTAAAATCAGAAGACTTGATGAGATAATTGGCGCATTCGATGGGATCGGTGTGGTTGCCCGGTGGGGTGAAAGGCAGCGCTCCCCTGCACATTAGGGCGACGTTTTCCCACCCAATGGCCCCGCCACTTACCACGTGGGCCGCACATTGAACGGGCGCATCATCCGTGGCGCCATGGCATAGGACCGCGAGATTGTCCCACCCATGAACGCCCTGCTGGCCGGCAGACTGGGCGCAAATGGAGGGCTTGTCGACCGAGTTCTGGACAGTGCGCTGGCACAGGATTGCTATGTTGTCCCATCCCTGCACACTACGCTCGGCCGCTTCGTACGCGCAGGCGGCCGGAGCGATCGAGGTCGCCCCGGCGCACAACACTTCTAAAGCGCCCGTGTTGTTTGGAAATCCGCCATGTTGCCGTGCCTGTTCCTGGCAAGCGGATTCCATGTGCGAACTACGGTGCGGGGCGCGAACCGGATCGTGCTCTGGAGTGTCTGCCCGCACTGCGGCGCACAAGGCTACCGCGACCAGAAAAATAGTCATGAAGTATCGCATAATAATTTTCCCTTATTTGCTTTTGCTCGTCGTCCGCAAGGCTTTGACTGTCAGTTTCCACAGATGCAGCACATCGGCAACGTGTCATTTACATGACGGATCGGCAAAAAAACGATGCTCGGCGTAACAGATTATCGAGAGACCGTAACATCATGAACAGCGCCAAATCGACCACCGCGAAACCCTATCGAGCAGTTCAACACAATCTGCTTATGCTCGAACGTACCAGTCGTCGAATTCCGAAACGTCTTCGAATGTCCGCCTATAACCATGGGAATTGAGAAGATTCAGGATCTTTTCTCGCATCAACGTGTAGTTGTGCTCGCACGTAATCACTTTGAATTGATACTTTCCAAAATCTAGGTTTTTGAGTATTTCGTATTCGCTACCCTCGGTATCCACAGACAGATAGTCGATCTCACGCGGTGCACCGTGTTTGGACAATAGATCATTTAAGGAAATGGTTTGGACCTCATACGACTTTCCTCCGACCCGGGATGCGTTGTGAGAGTCGTTCGACTGAAATTCGCTCACAGTTGAAAGTTCGGCCCAATCCGTTTCGTTGAACTTCAGCTTTTCGTTCGATCCGCTCCAAACACAAAGCGTTTCGATCTTACTGGTGCGATTTTTCACCAAATCCTTTCGCCAAACGTTGGCTGGCTCGGCAAGAATTCCAGTCCATCCGAAGCGTTTTTCCAGCAAGTAAGTATTGCTCAGGTGGATGCCATTCGTCGCGCCAAATTCGACAAAGAATCCATTTCGCTTAAATGCGACTTCTGATAGTACGAATATATCCTGTCGAAGCTGCGCCTTAGATTCCTCGAGAATGTCCAAGAGCATCGGCCGATCTTCCTCGCGAATCTTCAATATCAATTTGAGGTCATTCCCCAAGCGACCAAATACTCGGCTCCTTTCGGCCATTATCTGCAGCTCATCGTAGCGGGCAATCGCTACATTAAATTGCCTGAGCGTCGACTTTATTGCGTTCTTCAATGCTCTATTCATAAGTATTTGCTCGTCGTCTGCGAGGTCGTTGACGGTCAGCTTCCAGAGTTGCACGATATCGGCAACAGTTCACGTGAGGGATCGGCAGACAAACCTGGTAGACGAACCTAGTATGGCCCAGAGAGAACGACCCTGCAATTCGGGATTTTGGAGCAAAGGAATCGCATAAACGACTGCTGCGCGACACGCTGCTCGACCGGCTGCACGGCGGAGCAGGCGCAATCAATGACCGTTTACGAGATGACGATACGAAACTTTATCACTGAACATCATTTGCGTCAGACGTTCAGTTCGCATGCAGCGCTCCTCAAGTTGATGCTAATGCTCGAGAGGAAAGGGAATGGTCCGTGAGTTTCCCCACCGGTTCTTCAGTGCAGCGCTCCTGGTCTCCTGCCACGCGATCGCCGCGTGCGAGAGAACCGGCTTCGTAGACCCTGCATCTTCATTGAGCAGCGCCGGCAGCGGCGCTTGCTCATCGAGCGACGCCGGCGTGCTGGTGGGCGACACCAATCGTCCCGACAACAGCACCTTCGTCCAGGGTGAACTGGTCACGCTGACATTTACCGGCTCGGGTAGCTGTTCCGCCGCGGTGAACTTGGCGGTGGTGGATGAGAACGGAAACAATATCGCATCGGCGGTAGTGCCCGTGATGAATGGCGTTGCGACCTATGCCGCGCCTAGCGCCAAGCTCGGATATTATCGGGTGAACGCATCGCTTCCCAATGGCACGACGACCACCATGCTCGGCACGCGACCGGCAGGCTTCATTACTTACGCAGTCGTGCCGGATCCTGCGTCGCGTGTGAACTACGGCGATGCACTGTCGCGCTTCGGCATGATCGGCGGCTTCGCCGCCTCACAGGGGAGCGTAATTCCTTTTCTCGGCATACGCTATGTGTTGGGTGGCGCGCCGTCGTGGAGTGCTCTCGAACCGAAAGTCGCGGGACAACTCGCGGCGGAGGTTGCGCAGCATCGGTACTTTGCTGCGGCGCCTTACATCGACGCCGTGACTTATAAGGGCGCTCCATGGCCAACCTACGAGATCGCGCAGCTGGCATCGGCTAGTATGCCGGCCTGGGCCGGACCGGTCGCCGGAACGGCGGGTAGCCAATGCAAGACATTCGGTGCGTTGAACCCAGCGGGCATTGCGGGGCTTCCTGCATTCGCAACCGCTCTCGCGACCGAGTTCCCGATCATCTACCCCACCCAGTCGAAGCATTACTACCAGGTGACTTGGGAGCCTGAGATTCCCTGGTGCTATAACGGCACCCCGGCCCAGTTAACGCGGTATTACGAGCTTGTTTATCGGCCCCTGCACGCAGCGGATCCGACCGCGCAAGTGATGGGGCCGACGCTGTTTTATCATGGCGATGAGGCGCTCCTTGCGGGCATGTACGCCTCAGGATTCGGCAGTTTGATCGATGCCTTTTCGATTCATCCCTATGCGCAATGGCCATTCGAGACCAGCGCGCTGGTGACGAATCTGAGAGCCGAAATGGCTCAGGTGAAGGCGGCAGCAGGTAAGGCGATTCCGTTCTTCGGCACCGAGCACGGATTAGTTTCCGGCGAGATCGGTGAGCTCAATCAGGCACTCGGCAACGTGCGCCAGGAAATCATGCTTCTCGGCGAAGGACTCATTCACGACTATTCTTTCTATATCGCGGATTTCTGGACCAAAACTGCGGCAGAGACCAACTACACGTATGGGTTTTATTGGAACCTCAATCCCAACATGCCCCAGGGGACCGACAAGCTGGGGCCGAAACCCGCCGTTCCGGCGTATGCTGCAATGACGTTTCTGCTTGACGGAAGCACGACGAGCGGACCGATATCCAATTTGACCGGCACGCAAATGGGTTACCGTTTCCGACGTCATGGGATCACGATTCTCGCCCTCTGGGATTACCAGGAGGCCTCGAGCACAGTCAACCTGGCCGTCCCTGCCGGAAGCGTCCAGATCTGCGACTGGATGGGCAACTGCACCAATGCCACGCGCAGCAGCGGTAGCGTCAACATAGTCCTGGGCGCCTCGCCCGTCTACGTCCTCGGCCAAGGGATAAGCCAGATAAACCGCCCAGCCCGAGCGGCCCCCCGATCCTACGCACCTTGAGGTGCTATGCATGAGAGCACAACACCTTGCGCATTATGTTAAACTAGTAGTGCGACAGATTTGCTGGAGACTTGTATGGCGTTGGTCAAACAGCTCGGTGTCTCCGGACGTGACTATTACGAATCGCTCTATGCGTCGGAGCTGGATCAGGAGGCGGAGTGGCTGAGAAGGAGTGCCGCCGACAAGGTCGACTCCATTCAGACTCTCCTCGCTCGGCATTCCATCAGTGCGCAGACCATCGTGGAACTGGGATGCGGCACAGGAGCTGTCATCCGGGAATGCCGCGCTCGCCGGTTGGCTGACCGTTACATTGGGGTGGACTATTCCCCAGACGCGATTAACTACCTGCGCAGCCATGCGCCGGAAATTGAATCCATCCAAGCTGACATCAATTCGTCGGAGTTCTCGATGGAGGGGGCGGTCGACGTGGTATATCTAACCCACGTGATCGAGCACCTTGATCGCCCAGGTGAGTTCCTAACGAACACGCTTCAGAAAATACGGTTCAAATACCTGGTCGCCGAGGTGCCGCTCGAAGACCTTCTTGGATCCAGGGTGAAAAATCTGTTCAGGGACCGGCGGATCAACACTACGGGGCATGTGCAATTCTTCACAGCATCGAGCTTCGAACATCTTCTGACGGAGAGCGGGTTTCAGATTCTCGATCGGCGCCGGTACGCGCCGTTCCACAGTCTTGACACGATCCGTTTTCTCCAAGCCAAGAATGGACTATCCAAGCTGGAAGTCTCGCGCCTATTGGCAAGTTCCGTTTTGAAAGTGGTCTTATATCCGTTATGGGCCCGATTCTATTATTCTCACTGTGCCCTCCTCTGCACACGGCGCGACGCTGCGCCCGCATGAGGAATCTTCGCGTAGCTCACGGATAACGCCGCCTTAGAATAAGACGACGAACAGGTTCCGCATACCAATAGTGTACGAGAAGGCTGGCGAGCAACAGAAGCGGTAGCCAAAACCACCCGAGCCGGATCGCGATCCCAAGCGCGGATGCCGCGATCAGTATTGGAAGGTGGATCATGTAAAGGGCGTAGCTCGCATGCCCGAGCGCGGTGACGACTCCTTGGCGCAGCGGCGCCAGCCACACGGAGCCTGAAGACCTGACCGTTCCCGCGATCAATACTGCAAAAATGGGGGTCAGGCCGTAGTAGGCAGGCATGTCCGCCTTCGAAAAATAAAGAATGGCGAGTACCAGCGTCGTCACCATCGCGGTCACGATCGTTAGCCTATTCAATTGTCGCCCGCTAAAGCGGCTAGCGAGGATTCCCGTGGATACTCCTAACATGAATTCAAAGAAATGGGTCAAGGGGAATTGATACACCATGAAGCCCGCTCGGTTGGGTGGCATGAACATCTGAATCGCAACGATGCAACCGCCCTGCAGCACCCAGGCCAGAATCAACGCTGAAACAATTTTCCTCGACGACTGTTCTTGCAAGGCTGGCCGCAAAAATGGGAATGCTGCGTAGAAGAAGAACTCGCAGGAAAGACTCCACGCAGGAGCGTTCCAGGGCTGATTGATTGCAGCAACCGGCATCCATCCCGTGAAGGCGAGAATTTGCGCGATGGCACTCGCGATCAGCCAGAAATAATAGTGATCTTTGATCGCGTAGAAATTCAATAATTGATTGCTGGCGTGCGTCGTCGCCCAGTAAATGCCGGTGGGAAGTGCCGCGCAGAGAGCCAAAAGGAGCGTGGGGTATAGTCTTGCAATACGGGAATACGCGTAGCGTTTTGTCGCCGCGCGATCGCCTGAGTGCAGATGAGGATATTTGTGATTCATGATGAAGCCGGACAATACGAAAAAGAACGACACCGCCGGACGGCCTCCGTCCAGGAAACGATGTACGTGCTCCGCGGAAACTATTCCAAGCCCGTGCAAGTGCGACACCACGACGCACAGCGCTGCCAGAATTCGAAGGGCGGTAAGCTCCGGAATATCGTTCTCCGCGGCCCCCCCTGCACGCACAGCGACGCGCTTCAATTCAGGTCCCACTCTGCGATATTGTTTGGAAGACGATCTCTTTTAATACTTTGGCCAATGCGGCGCTGCCGCCGGCACGTAGTCTCTGCGATTGCTCCAACGCCAAGCGCTGCCCTTCAATCAACTTCGCGGGATCGGAACTGAGGCCGCGGATGCATTGCGCCGCCGAATCCACGAAACTTTCCAAGGGAAAGACGAGTCCCGCGCCGTTATCGAGCGTATCCGCGATGGCACCGAGATTACTGGCGATGACATAGACGCCGCTGCGCAGGGCCTCGTGTATGACCAACGGCTCCGCTTCGTTGGCGTATTTCGTCGGGAACAATAGTATGTCCAGCTGCCGATAGAACTGATCTTTGGCTTCACCAAAAACGCCCCCTGCGTATTCGACATCGGAGTGTGTCGTGCACAAGCGGTCGAAGACTTGGTGCGCCGCCGGGGCCACAGGACCCGCGACGTACGCGCGATAGTCGACATTGAGAGATCGGAGCCGCCCTAATACGTCGAAGAATTCAACGAATCCCTTGTCGAAGGTGATATTAGCGAGGAAGCCCACTCGAACAGGCGGCTCGGTGTCTTGATTGAATGGCCGTCGCGGATTCATCGGCGCTTTCGCAAAGAATGCCGCATTCGACACAATACTGATTTTGGTCTGATCCAGGCTATAGCGCTTCGCCAGGGCGGTTGCCATCCCCTTGCTCAGTACGATGTGCGTCTGATGGCGAAGAAGCGAGAACAGTAATTTGTTGATGATCGTCGAATAATTAACGTACGCGAAGCTGTGGTGATGAACAAAAGCGCGTTGACGGAAAAATGTACCAACCAGGATGTAGAGCAAATCAAGGAGTTGGCTTTTGCCGCCTGAAAGCGCAATATAGAGCGTGAGTTCCCGATCCTTGCGGGAGACATTGATGAATCTGACCACCTGAAAGAGCTGCTGAAATAATTCCCGCCCGAGACCGTTTTGACGCTTCGCACGATCGAACACGGCCACCGAAGTCCGCTGCTTCAACTCGTCGAGCATCATCGCGCTCACGCTCGAAAAGCCGTGCAATGGTGGCGGAAGCGGTCCGACGAATGCTACCTGGTGTGCCAAATCCGGATCTAGCGCCAATCCGCCACCGCGCTGCCCGGTCAAACGGGTCTGTCGGTCAGGCATGGTCTACTCCGTAAGCCGCTGCGCGCACAACTACCGCGCGTGGGCCGTGCGATAACCGTACCAGCCCCGCGTGATTGACTGGGGCGAGAGGGGACCATTGATTCGGGTCGACTCATTACCTTGGAATTTCTTTTGGCAATAGAGACATCAGTCTAATCGGATTTCGCTAGTTTTTGTGGACCCGCACAGCGTGGCGTTCTGCATCGCGCAAGAGGCCGAACGGGCGACAAAAGGATCGCTTTACAACGCGCGGTCTGCGAGAATATTTTCTCATGGCCATAACGATAGCTGTTTGTGATGGTGGCTGATGACGTTCGTGATGGCAAACTGAGCCGATACGCACCAAAACAGCCACACACTTAATCCGCGTGGACGTTTATAGCGCATTGGAGGACGCGCCTCGGAAGGGTCGCCGAGTCGCGAATGTTGCAGATCCGTTAAGCCGGGCCCGAAGCTCGTTCCTATGACAAATCACCAGGTAGGTCACCGCAAGTATGTTTGTCGATGCCAGGACGATCGAGATGGAAGCTACCATCACAACGGAAGTTTGCATCATCGGCGGCGGCCTTGCGGGACTCGTGATCGCGCGCGAGTTGGCTGGCCAGAAAATTCCGTCGTGCGTGATTGAAAGCGGCGGCTTCGACCCAGATAGTGAAACGCGTGATTTGTATCGTGGCGAATGCGTCGGCGTCCCCTACGAATTCGCCGATGGTTGTCGCAGCCGCTATCTCGGCGGAAGCAGCAATTGCTGGGGCGGTTGGTGTCGTCCGATGGAACCGCTCGACTTTGAGCGCCGCAGCTGGGTTCCACATAGCGGCTGGCCGTTCGGCCCGCAAGAGCTTGCACCGTATTACGAGCGCGCGCAGACCGTACTGCAGCTGGGCGTCAGTAATTACGATGCCGGTTACTGGACCAAGGCCATCGATCGTGCGGATGTCAGAAGATTTCCGCTGTCCGGGCGCACGCTGATCGACGGCGTATCGCAATTCAGTCCGCCGCTTCAGGCCGGCAAGGCCTTCATGCCGGAGTTGCGCGATTCCTCGATCATCAAGGTGTTGCTGTACGCCAATGTCACCAACATTTTGACCGATGCCGATGTAACCACCGCGCAATGTGCCGCTGTGCAGACACTTCAGGGTAACAAATTAACCGTAAGAGGGCGAATCTTCGTTCTTGCCACAGGCGGTATCGAAAACGCGCGAATACTGCTCGTGTCCACTACTCAGGCGCCTGCGGGCTTGGGCAACGGCAATGATCTTGTGGGGCGTTATTTCGCCGATCATCCGCGCGTCGTTTCGGGGTGGGTGCACTTCCGCCCGGAATGGCGCAGAAACAAGCTCTACGACAATAAGTTTCAATATCAGAACCACGTGGTGGCCGCCCATGGAACGCGGATCGCGGCTCAGCTCGTAGCGACTCCCGAAGTACAGGAGCGCGATGGATTACTGAATGCGCGAATGTCCTTCACGTCGATTTTCCCGGGAGAGTACGATGCTGCGGGAGCGGCGATCAGGCGGCTCAGGCGCCGGTATGAGGGCGCGGAAAGCCCGGGGACTACGATCGGCCACGATATATTGACGATCGCGACTCACCCACTGCAGTCGGCGGGCTTCTGTGCCGCGCGGTTGTTTCAACCGAAATTCCTCATCAGAGGCGTGCGCATGCAGGCAACCGTCGAGGCCGCTCCGGATCCGGAAAGTCGCGTGACGCTCTCCAACGTCAGGGATCGGCTGGACATGCCGCGGGTCCGCGTCAACTGGCGTCTAGGATCCAAGGTCAAGTGGACATTCGATCGAATGTTTGTGCTCGTGCGCGATGAACTCGAGTCGAATAACATCGCTAAGGTCGAACTCGATCCGGAAATCAGCGACGGCCCTTGGCCGGATACGTTCGATCGGGAGGGCAATTGGCACCACATGGGAACAACGCGCATGCACGATTCTCCGCGTGAGGGGGTCGTCGACCGAAATTGCCTGATTCACGGGATGGCGAATCTTTACGTCGCGGGATCTTCGGTATTTCCGACCGTATCCTCCGATTTCCCTACGATCACGCTGACGGCCCTGGCGCTACGGCTGGCGAAGCATATTACCGGCCAGATGAGCCAACCGTGATGCACATTTCAGCGCCGGCGTGAAGGAAACCGATTGATGGAGTTGGCCCAGTTTGCCGCGTCTCGCCCATCGGGTATCCGCCTTAGCATCTATCACAAGAGTGTGTGGCCGAGATACAAAGGCGCAATATTTTCGCATGTCTATCTGCTGAGCAAAGAATACGGCATCGATGTCTCCTTTATTCAAGTTGCGGAGACGGACGAAGTGCGCAAGGCGCTGGGCGGCGTCGATCTTAGCTACCACCAATATCCGTTTCGACTGATGGTTCACGGCAGCTATGAAGACTCGAGTCGTTTTCGAAGAATTGGTGCACTCACTCGAGATCTAATCAGGAACCCGGCAGATCTTGTCGTGCTGCCGGGCTACGACCGTATCGAGAATTGGGCGATGCTCTTTGTTTGCATCTTACTGCGTCGCAAGCGCGCCGTGTTTTGTGATTCGACGATCTACGACAACCGCCAGGTGCGGTGGAAGGGTTGGGCCAAACGGATCTTCTTTGCTTGGTGCGATGGCTTCGTCGGCTATGGGCAGCGCAGCAAGGAATACTTGATGGAACTGGGTGCCAACGAGGCCGACATCGTGATTCCATGCGTAGCCGCAGCGCTGCCTCACGGCTACGATGCCTTCAAGGTGCTTTCCCAGTATCCTCTCGACGAGGATGCTGGAACCTACGATCGCCCGAGGTTTCTCTATGTGGGCCGCTTGGCACCAGGAAAGGGCCTCACCGATTTACTGGATGCGTTTAGTCTGGTACGTGCGAAGATGCCGGCCGCACACCTGGACCTGATTGGCGGGGGTGATTTAAAAGACATACTAGTCGATCGCATAAGCAAGCTTGGCCTCGCGGAAGCTGTGACCTTCCACGGATCCATGAATCTGAGCGATATCGAGCCGTACTTCTTGCGCAGCGTGGCTCTGATACTCCCCAGCCATACCGAGCCCTGGGGCTTGGTCGTGAACGAATCCTTAAGCTACGGGTGTCCCGTGGTGGTCAGCAATCGCTGTGGTTGCGTACCGGAGCTCGTGATTGACGGCGTGACCGGGTATTGCTTCGATGCCGGCAATATCGAGGCTTTGGCAGCAACGATGATTACGGTGCTTCGGCTTTCCGAGGATAGGCAGGCCACCGCCAAGCAATGCGTTAATGTAGCCTCTGTGTTCTCGGCAGAGCGCGCCGCGTCCCACATGCTGGAGGGATGCACTCGGCTACTCGGAGTCCGGAAATGACCACGCATTCGGACCGACCAGCGCAACGCAGGCAAATTTGCCGGCGTGCGTCGAGAACATCACTGTGGCGCGGGTGCTACGGTTGGCGCAAGTACTACGTTGCGAGCCCAATAGAGCATGCCTGTGCCTATGCCGTACCAAATGCACTGAGATCGATCGGCAAAGGCCCCGCCAAAAAAGCCGGTCGCGAGCATCCCGATCACAATACAAGCACCCCATGCGCCAATGTGCGCAACTGATTCTGCCGGAAGTGAACCGGCCAGCTGAATCCTCCGAATCAGCGTAATGGCTTGCAGACCATTGAGAAATTGTACGATCAGCAACGCTCCGCCGCCGACCAGTCCGGCAACAAATAATATGCTGATGTAGCTTTCGTGCCCGTAGCCGATACTATGTATGTCTACTGATTTCCAACCGACGAGCATTGCCGCCCGTTCGGCATCTGGACCGGTGAGAGAGGTGACGGCGGCTAGTCCGTTACCAAACAGCATGGTCTCGGCCGAAGATGCAAAATTCTCCAACATGAAATAGACCTCTGCGCTCCGCGTCAGAGCCGTAGGGTCGGCACCCGCTCTCTCTGAAATGGTTAGACGGTCGACCCAGCGACCCACCAGACCTGTGCCGGCACCAAAATCCAAAGCGACAATTGCCAATATCGAAAAGGCGATCAGCGCTGCTCCCTTGAGCGTGGCCGACTTGAAGATGACACTGGGGCGCGCCAGGAATACACATGCCATTTGTGCCGCAAGCGCTACGAATAAAGTTCGCGTGACGGACAGAAGGGTCACTATCAAGTTAAAAAACAGAACCAATAGGTCCAATTTCGATAATCGCTTTATCAGTGCAACCGCAACGACGCCCAAGGACGGGACGACTGCACCTGAAATAACCCCCCATCGCGAAGTGGCAGTGTTCAGGCCACCCGGCGAGAAGTATATGACCAGGATGCGCTCCACGCCGTACGCGAGGCACGCCAGGCGCAACACATTCAGGAACTGAGGCAAATCGTCCTCACTCGCCGCCAGGGTTAAATACGTCAAAGAACTCGCGCTGATGTAGATGAATGGCGGAATTAGATTTACAATGATTGCATACGGCGGTTGACTCTGGATCAGTCCCACGATCGAGGCATCGATCATAAAAACCGCGGCCGCCACTATCAGCGCCCAGAGAGATCCGACGCTTGCACCGTGCCGAACAGCGGATACGGTGACCCAGAGAAATGAAATCGTATAAACGAACAAAAGCGCCGCTTGAAACGCAGCAGCGGCTCCGCTGGTTTCAGCCTTAAAATCGAGTGCCCACACGAAAACCGATACGGCGTAGATGCCAACCAATGATCTCCGCCCCCCCTCGTGGACATCGAGGGGCAATCCGCCGTTTCGAAAGGGTACGTTCACGCGGGAATGTGTCGCCGAGGCGGAAGAACAAATGCGAAGTGTCGAGCTGACGGCGCGAGTTCGGGAAGCGTCAGGGTTGGGAACGCTTTTTCAATTGTCGAACCCGTGCTCAGTGCTCATTGACCACACTGCCGATTACAGTCGTGCCCGTCCCGGACAAGCTCGCCATCGTTGCAGTCAGATCCATCACTCGTGTACGGTTGCACCGGGCAAGAATCACCGCGGCACCGGCTCGAGCGCACAGGATCTGCGCGTCCGCAGTCTCTGTCGCAGCCGGCGTATCGAGGATTATTACATCGAAGAGTTGGCCAAAGCGGTTGAGCACTACTTCGAACGCCGACCGCAAGAGAAGTTCTTGCGGATTCGGCGGCAGGACGCCCGCCGGAAGAACAAAAAGCCGCAGCGACGGGTGGATACGGCACACCCAGTCCCGACCCGCCGCGCGTCCGGTGAGCAGCGCCGATAAACCCACCGCGTTATCAATGTTAAATAGCAGGTGCTGGCGTGGATGGCGCAAGTCCGTATCGATTAGAAGCGTTCTTTCGCCGGCCTGTGCAAATACGGTTGCCAGATTAGCGGCGAGCCAGCTTCGCCCATCGCCTCGGCATGCGCTCGCGATTGCCAGCGCTTTGCGGTTTGCCACATGACGCCAGCGAAGCATCAGCTGACTGCGCAAAGCACGCAATTGCTCCACCATTATGCTCCGTGGATTGTAGGCAGCCACGACATCTTCTGCCACCCCGCCGGCGCCCCGCAGGAGTATTGGATAATCGAATTGCTGGGCGAGGGCGAAGTCGACATCGTTCTGCGATGCCAACCTGAGTTGCACCGCCGCGTCGCCAAATGGCAATCCTCTTTCGGTTGCGTATTGTTCTATTCTGTCGACATCGCTCGCGCTTAAACTTCCGCTTTCTACCAGAATATTGCCGATCGCTCGCCGATCCGCCTGCGCTGGCGTGGTATTTTCGTCGACTTGAGGCTCTATCACGTCCGCATTCATTAGTTCGCCCGTTGAGACAGGGTTTGGCTCGACTGGCTAAGGGCCTTAATCGAGCCTGCAGGCCTAAAGACAAGCCATGGCGTTATCCGCGGCCCTGCCCCAGTAGGGTTGATCCTGGCCAGCAGCGGCACACCCAGCAGTTGCGCAAGCCGTGTATCTATTCGTACGCGTTCATCTACTTTTTCAAGCCACAGCGCGGCCCCAATTCCAAGAGCTAAGCCGAGAAAAATTCCCACCGCAAGATTAAGGAGATACTTCGGACTGGAGCGCATGGCTGGCTCCGTTGCGCGTGTCAGTAGAGCTACGTTCGCCAGCTGCGCCTGACTCTCGAGGCTGGTCTGCGCCAGGCTTTGACTCACTGCGTCAAAATTGCGTTGCGCCGTGACGACATCGCTTTGTAGGATGGCCGCATGATCAATTCGATGTTTGAGCTCGATTAGGCGCTTCTTCTGTAACTCAATTTCGTCGGCAATAGCCCGTTCGCGGCGCATGTTGACCTGTGTGGTGCTGCGGAGCGAAGTTACTACCTTCCCAGCTTCTCGCGCGATTCGATCGCGCAGACTGCTAATCTCCGCCGCAACGCGCTGATAATCTGGATGGTTTGTGCCAACTTGCGTTGCAATGAGTTGCTGTTTCGCTTCAGCCTGAGACAGCTGAGCCTTCAGGCCCGCAATGAGCCCACTTTGCAGAATTTCAGGCAGGGCATCGTTCGCACCCGTCGCCTGCTGCTGTCGCGACTGGCTGTCCTGGCGCTGCATCTGTATGTTTACCAATTGCGTGGAAAGATCAGCGAGACGCGCCATTTCAATATTCACGTGTTCATCAGTGGCGATCAGTCCTTCCTTGTCTCGGTAGTCGGACAATATCTTCTGTTTGGCCTCGAGATCGGTACGCAACGCACGCGAGCGTTCGTTGAACCAAGTGGCGTACTGCTTCGCTGGCTGGACCTTCAGTTCAATGTTGGTGTCAATGTATGCCTGAGCAAACGCATTGGCGATTTTTGCCGCGTCTTTTGCGTTGCTCCACCGGCACGATATGTTGATGACGGTGCTTTCGCGAGGGGGGGGCACCGTAATACTTTTCTGTAAACTGCCGGCGAGCCACCCGGTGAAGTCGCCTCGACCGCCTGTTCGCTTCTGCCATGCCTGCTCCAATGAGGGATCTTGGTCTAGACGTAGAGTCTTGACTACGCGCTCAGCGACGCGTTGACTGGTGACGATATCCGTCTGAGTTTGCATCTCGTCCTGCAGCAGCGGTCCGGGGTATCCCGTGCTCGCCAATGGGTCATGCTTGGCGTCAACCACTACAGAGGCTAACGCGGTGTAGAGTTCAGGCGATTTGAGGCTGAATGCTATCGATGCCAGGGTGCAGACGGCAAAGATACCAAGCGCGATCCGCCAGCGGGCGCGCAAAATGGCAAGGAATTGCTGAATGCTCATGGGCGTTTACTCGTCCGACAAATCCTTTAGT